>NZ_CP058555.1:0-4800000 GCF_014109745.1 Sphingobacterium paramultivorum | reverse complement strand
ACATTGATGCGTATGATTGATGTAAATATATTCAATACAGATAAAACACTAGCTCAAGCAGCCGGAAAAGGTGTTAAAAAATATTTTTGTGTATCAACAGATAAAGCTGCTAATCCTGTAAATATGATGGGAGCGTCGAAGCGAATAATGGAAATGTTTTTGATGCGGAGAAGTGAAGATATTGTGATATCGACAGCAAGATTTGCGAATGTCGCTTTTTCAGATGGATCGCTGTTACATGGTTTTAATAAAAGAATTGAAAAGAGGCAACCAATTGTCGCGCCAAATGATATCAAAAGATATTTTGTTATTCCAAAGGAGTCTGGAGAGCTTTGCCTGATGTCTTGTATTTTTGGTGAAAATAGAGATATTTTTTTTCCAAAATTAAATGAGGGCCTGCACTTAGTCACTTTTGCTGATATTGCTATTCAGTATTTGCAGGAAAAAGGCTATGAACCTCATTATTGTAGTAATGAAGATGAGGCAAGGAGCTTAATGGATACATTGCCGCAGTTAGGGAAATGGCCGTGTCTTTTTACGGTTAGCGATACTACAGGTGAAAAGGATTTCGAGGAATTTTTTACAGATAAGGAAACATTGGATATGGAACGTTTCGAGAATCTGGGGATCATAAAAAACGAATTGAATGTCGAGGCCATCAAGCTGAAAGATTTTGAAGAAGCTATTTCAAAGATGAAAGGTAATCGCAAGTGGACAAAACAAGAGATTGTAGATTTATTTTTTTATATGCTTCCAGATTTTGGACACAAAGAAACGGGGCGGTACTTAGATGCTAAAATGTAGAGATGGAAAATATAAATCAGTTTGTTTCTTTTGTACAGGAACAATATAGGACCGATAAGTTTATTCCTTTACATGAACCTAGATTTCGAGGTAATGAAAAAGAATATTTAATAAATACAATAGATTCAACATTTGTATCTTCTGTAGGAGCTTATGTGGATCAATTTGAAGGTGAGATGGAACAATTTACGGGAGCGACAAAAGCTGTTGCTGTTGTAAATGGAACCGCATCTTTACAGGTCGCGTTACGATTGGTAGGCGTTTCCAAAGGAGACGAAGTTATTACGCAAGCGCTTTCCTTTATTGCAACAGCCAACGCGATCTCCTATAACAATGCAGTTCCCGTATTTTTGGATGTTGATCTCGATACGATGGGCCTGTCGCCAGAAGCTGTTAGAAATTTCTTGGAAAATTATGGCGAGTTAAGAGAAAACGCTTGTTATAATAAAATTACCGGAAATAAGATTTCAGCATGTGTACCTATGCACACTTTTGGTTTTCCTGTCCATTTGGATGAGCTGATTGGCGTTTGCTCCGCATGGAAGATTCCAGTGGTCGAAGATGCTGCTGAGTCGCTGGGAAGCTATTATAAAGGAAAGCATACAGGGACTATTGGTCAAGTCGGCTGTTTTTCCTTTAACGGGAATAAAACAATTACCTGTGGCGGCGGCGGTGCGCTAGTCACAAATGATCTTGCAATAGGGACGAAAGCCAAATATCTTACAACAACAGCTAAAAGACCTCACCCCTACGAGTTTTTTCACGATGAAATAGGCTATAATTATAGGATGCCTAATTTAAATGCAGCCTTAGCCTGTGCTCAAATGGAAATGCTAGAATCCTTTTTGGCTGATAAGCGAAAATTAGCGGGAGAATATGCCGACTTTTTCAGATCTGTTGGGGTTAATTTCAGAACTGAAACAACAGAAACTAAGGCAAATTATTGGTTGATGTGTGTGGAACTGGAAGATAAATCACAACGGGATCGCTTTTTGAGTGAAACAAACGAAAAGGGTATCATGACGCGTCCAATATGGGCGCTGACCTATCGCTTGCCTATGTATCAGCATTGCTACCGGGATGAGCAGGTAAATGCGGAATTTTTGGAGCAGCGTATCGTTAATATTCCAAGTAGTGTACGATAAATAGTATTTATTATAGAAGGGATGGCCTTCTAAAAAATGATGTAATGAAAAAAACATTGATTATTGCAGAAGCGGGCGTAAATCATAACGGCGATATAAATAATGCGATTAGGCTTATTGATGCTGCTGTTGGTGCTGGAGTAGATTATATTAAATTTCAGACTTTCAAAGCAGAGAAACTGGTGTCTAAAAATGCAAAAAAAGCTGAATATCAGATTCAAAATATGGGCGGTGAGGAGGATTCGCAATATGCAATGCTGAAAAAATTAGAACTTTCTCTTCAAGATCACGAAACGCTAATCAATTATTGCAAAAGTAAGGGAATACAATTTTTCTCTACCGCATTTGATTTGGATTCATTACAATATTTGAAAGATATTGGGTTAGAGTTGGTTAAAATTCCTTCTGGGGAAATAACAAACCTACCTTATTTAAGAAAAGCAGCAAAGTTGTTTTCGAAAGTAATATTATCCACTGGAATGTCGACAATGGATGACATCTCATCCGCAGTGGATGTATTCCAGACTGAAGGAATTTTCGATATTACAATTTTACATTGTAATACAGAGTATCCGACACCTTTGGAAGATGTCAATTTAAAAGCTATGCTAGCTATTAAGGAACAATTTCAAACAGAAGTTGGCTATTCGGATCATACTTTAGGAATAGAAGTTCCAATTGCAGCGGTCGCTTTAGGGGCCTCTGTTATCGAGAAGCATTTTACATTGGATAAAACTATGCCGGGTCCAGATCATGCGGCATCTCTGGAGCCTGTTGAGTTAGTTAATATGGTTGCTGCAATACGGAATATTGAGTTAGCGATGAAAGGAGATGGGCTAAAGACGCCTTCCCAATCTGAATTAAAAAATATCGCAGTAGCACGCAAAAGTATTGTTGCTGCAAGGAGTATCAAGAGAGGGGAATTGTTATCGGAGGATAACTTAACGGTCAAAAGACCTGGAACTGGAATTTCTCCGATGCATTGGGATGAAATTATAGGTAAAATTGCCAATCGAAATTTTGATGAAGATGATTTAATCGAGGTTTAGATGAAGAAAATTTGTGTTGTTACTGCTACGCGAGCTGAGTACGGTCTTTTAAGACCATTGATGGATTTAATTCAACATTCCGATAGGATGTTGTTGCAAATTATTGCGACTGGTACTCACTTATCTGCTGAGTTCGGACTTACCTATAAGCAAATTGAGGCCGATGGTTTTTTGATTGATGAGAAACTGGAGATTTTATTGTCTTCAGACACTTCTACAGGTATTGTAAAAACAATGGGCTTGGCTTTGCATGGAATGGCAGAGATCTTGCCGAGGCTCAAACCTGATATATTGGTACTTTTGGGTGATCGTTATGAAATGTTGGCTATTGCCTCTGCTGCTACTATGTTTAAAATTCCTATAGTTCATATTCATGGAGGAGAAATTACCGAAGGCGCTTATGATGATGCCATCAGACATGCCCTAACCAAGCTCAGCCATTTACATTTCACGTCAACACGAGAATACAGAAATCGCGTGATCCAGATGGGGGAAAATCCTGAAACCGTATTCAACGTCGGGGCAATTGGATTGGATAATATTAAAAATTTAAATCTATTAACCCGGAGAGAGTTAGAAAGCGAATTAAATATCACATTTAGGCGATACAATTATCAAATAACATTTCATCCAGAAACACTCGGGCAATTAAGTTCTGCGGAACAGTTTCAGATCTTACTAAAGGCAATAGATCAACAGGAAGATAGTTTTTTTGTTTTTACTAAAGCCAATGCTGATACGGATGGAAGAGTAATAAATCAAATGATTGATAAATATGTTGCTGATAATCCAGGTAAAGCGGCAGCTTATGCTTCATTAGGCACGCTGCGGTTTCTATCGCTAGTCAAGGTTTGTACTGCTATAGTAGGAAATAGTTCTAGTGGTATTCTGGAAGCACCTTCTTTAAAAACCCCTACAATAAATATTGGCGACAGACAACGTGGACGTTTACAAGCGGCAAGTGTAGTAAATGTATCTTGTGAAGAAAACGAAATATTGAATGCTTTTGAAGTCATCAAGACTTACAGTTTCCAAGAGAGTTTAAATAATATAGTCTCTCCGTATGAAAATGGAGGTGCTGCACAACAGATTCTGGCTGTTATAGAGTCCCGTCTTGATCTGAAAGCCGTTAAAAAATTTCACAATTTAATATGAATATCGTAGAGAAACATACCATTCACCAAGATTTGTCCATCAGAGATGCCTTGATTAAGTTGGATCTTATTTCACCCTCATCGATTTTATTTGTTGTGGATGAAAAAAACTTATTGCTTGGATCTTTAACTGATGGAGACCTGCGTCGTGGGTTTATCAGGGGTTTGGACTTTGAAAATAATTTATTGGATTTTGTACAACCCAATCCAGTTTTTATCCGTGAGCGAGAATACGATCTCAATAAGCTGGAGCAGTTTCGGAAAGATCATTTAAAGATTATACCAATTGTTAATGGTGAAAAGCAGGTTATCGATATACTCGATTTTAGCCAGCGTAGGACCCTTATTCCTGCTGATGCGGTATTAATGGCTGGAGGGGAAGGAAAGCGCTTACGTCCATTGACTGAAAAGACACCGAAACCATTACTGCTTGTCGGTGAAAAGCCGATTATTGAATATAATATTGATAGGCTAAAAGAGGTTGGTGTCCATACCATTAATATCAGTATAAATTATTTAGGAGATCAACTCGAGCAATATTTTGGCGATGGTAGCCAAAAAGATATTCGAATCAATTATGTACGGGAGACCAAGCCTCTAGGGACTATAGGCTCGGTTCTACTTGTTGAAGATTTTGACCATGAGGATATAATTATCATGAACTCTGATCTATTGACAAATATTGATTTTAATGATTTTTTCAAAACATATCAAGAAGCTAAAGCGGACATGATCGTCGCCACAACGTCCTATCATGTAGATGTGCCTTATGCCGTGTTGGAAGTAAGTGAAAATAATGCAGTCAAATCATTAAAGGAGAAACCTAGATATACTTATTATTCTAATGCAGGTATTTATATTTTAAAGAAAAATTTGCTTTCTATGATCCCGCAGGATAAATTTTTCGATATCACTGATTTAATGGATCGTATTATCGAAATGGACCTAAAATTGGTGACTTACCCGATCAATGGTTACTGGTTGGATATTGGGAAACATGAAGATTTTAAAAAGGCTCAGGAGGATATTAAACATATTAAATTTTGAAAATGAGAAAAAAAATTTTGTGGATAATTCCTGCTCGATCTGGCTCTAAATCTATTGTAGATAAGAATATAAAAGATCTTGGCGGATATCCTTTAATGATCCATAGATTTTTAGCAGCTAAAAATAGTGCTTTTACACATGATATCTGGCTAAGTACAGATTCAGAGATATACAAGGTAATAGCTAAGGAGTACGGATTAGAGGCTCCTTTCTTAAGACCGGAAGAGCTGTCTACTGATCATGCTAGTTCTAGTGATGTGGTACTACATGCCATGCAGTTTGCTAAAGAAAGAGGTTTGGAATATGATCTTGTTGGCTTATTAGAGCCTACTTCACCATTTATAAAAGTAGCTGATATAGACTCCGCCATTGACGAGCTGGAGCAAGATTTAGAAGCACATGGTGTTGTTGCCGTTAAAGAACAGCGACCTGCGACAATATTCGTGCAGAAAGAGGCCAAATATCTGGATGAATTTTGTTCTAATATCAATGAATACCAAAGGCTAGGTCGACAGAATTTTGTTAAAGAGATAACTCCCTCCGGAGGGTTTTATATATGCCGGTGGGAGAAATTTCTGACGGAACATACGTTTTATGCGAATAAGACAATCGCATATGAAGTAGATGAAATCTCAGGTCTGGAGATAGATGAACCTTTGGATTGGGAATTTGCAGAGTTTATTATTGAAAGAAAGAAACGTTATGAATAGTTATAAAGATAGATTACATGAATTAATTCCTGGTGGAGCACATACATATTCGCGTGGAGACGATCAGTTCCCAGAAAATGCACCATCAATATTAGAAAGAGGGGAGGGCTGTTATGTTTTCGATGATCAGGGACGTAAATTCTTAGATTTTGGAATGGGATTACGTTCCGTTAATATCGGATATGGAAATAAAGAAATTGCTGACGCATGTTATGCTGAAATTCTAAAGGGAAATAATCTGACGCGGGCTTCTATGACGGAGCTAGCTGCGGCTGAATTAATGGTGGATTTATTGCCTTCCGTTGAGATGGTCAAGTTTGCCAAACATGGCTCTGCTGTTACTAGCGCAGCGGTAAAGCTTGCCCGTGCTTATACAGGTCGAAAATATATTGCGGTTCCATATGAACAGCCATTCTTTTCTTATGACGATTGGTTTATCGGTTCAACCGTTCTGGAACGTGGAATTCCAAGCGAATTCGGTCAATTTACATGCAAGTTCCATTATAATGATATCCAGTCATTGCAATTGTTGTTCGATCAATATCCTGATCAAATTGCAGGTGTGATTATGGAGCCTACAACGACGGTAGGGCCAGTTAATGATTTTTTACATCAGGTAAAAGATCTATGCCATCGTAACGGAGCAGTATTTATTCTTGATGAAATGATTACTGGATTCCGATGGGACCTGAGAGGTGCGCAATCTTATTTCGATATAGAACCTGACCTCTGTACTTTTGGCAAAGCAATGGCAAATGGTTTTGCCGTAGCGGCATTGGGGGGGAAGAGAGAAATAATGAAAATCGGCGGCATTTTGGAAGAGGGAGCCGAAAGGGTTTTCTTAACTTCAACGACGCATGGAGCAGAAATGAGTGCTTTGGGTGCATTTATTAAAACAGTGGAGGTTCTTCAACGCGACAATGTTGTGCAGCATTTTTGGGATTTTGGAAAAAGATTGACAGATGGAATGAATAATATTTCCAATGGTCTAGGTCTCGCAAATAATTTCTATGTTGAAGGATTTGCCTGTTCACCAAATTATGTTGTGAAGGATGCTGAGCACAATGTCTCTTTACCTCTAAGGACATTGTTCGCGCAGGAAATGATCAAAAATGGCGTAATGATGCCATATTTGGCATTGTCATATGCCCATCAAGATAAAGAGCTGGCGCTAACTTTAGATGCTGTACAAGCTTCTTTGGAAGTAGTTAAAAAAGCATTGGAAGGTAACATTGGGGAGTTTTTAAAATCAAAAGTTATTAAACCTGTTTTTAGAAAATATAATTAGTCGGGCCCATAATTGGGACAATTTAGTTTTAAATAAAAATAGGTAATTATGAGTTCATTAAATGGTAAAGTAATTATTGTTACTGGCGCTTCAGGTTTAATTGGTTCGCTGACAGTTGCCGATTTAACAAAAAAGGGGGCTCTTGTCATAGGCGCAGATATTGTTCAGCGAGCGAACGCGGAAAGCAAAGTTGACTTTTTTCAGAGCAATGTTGCCCAAAAGAACGATATTGACCGATTGGTGACGTATGTATTAAACAAATATGGTAAAATTGACGGATTAGTCAATTTGGCCTATCCGAGAACGGCCGATTGGGGAACCAGATTTGAGGATATTCCTTTTGAATCTTGGCAGGAAAATGTTGATATGCAACTCAATGCTGTTTTTTACATCTGTCAACAGGTATTAGAGATTATGAAGGGCCAACAATCGGGTGCAATTGTAAATATCGCGTCCATTTATGGTGTCGTCGGCAATGATTTTTCTCTCTACGAAGAATATGGAGGCACTTCGCCTGCAGCTTATGCTGCAATAAAAGGAGGCGTGATCAACTTCTCTAAATACTTGGCCTCGTACTATGGAAAGCATAATGTGCGCGTGAACTGTGTCTCGCCCGGCGGTATTATAGACGAGAAAAACCAACATCCGTCTTTCATCAAAAGATATAGCGCAAAATCGCCTCTGGGCAGGATGGGACGTCCTGAAGAGATTGCACCTACAATTAGTTTTCTATTGTCGGACGATGCTTCTTTTATAACGGGACACAACCTAATGGTTGACGGCGGATGGACTGCGATCTAATCGACAGGGAATCGAAGGAATAATATGTAGAATTTTGATGGGGAATGATTAAAAAAGTAATTGTAATCGGATATCAGCCATTGACAGATAAGGTCGTGAAAGATTTTTATTTTTCGATCCTGAATGACAATGGCTTTCAGGTGGAATATTGGGATCTTAGTATGATCTATTTCCCTAATGTTCTCCATGATCGCGTGGTTGATAAAAGAATTATAAAAATTAGCGATAAAAACGAGCTGGTGCTTAAGTTAGATGCATGTCAGATAAAGGAATGTTTTTTTGTATTGCATATTACTTATGAATATCGTGTTCTTGATCTATTTCGGCTGTTGACAAAGTATGACTGTACGATTTCTTTTTTTGCGCGAGGAGCTTTGCCAGTTTCGAATCGCGAAAGTACCTGGGTAGAAAAAATTTTAAAGACCTTGAATCTAAGAACTCTTGCGGGGTTTTTCAAGAATAAATATGCTGGATTGTTAAAGCGGATCGGCTATATCAAGCCCTATGATATCGTATTTTCTGCGGGCAATTTTGGCTATCTAACCGTTGGAATAGCAGCTGATATAGAAAAGCAACAATCAAAAATCATAGCAATTAATTCACATGACTATGATACTGCACTTGAAAATCTTTCCGAAACTCCGATAATCGAAGGGAAGTTTTGTTTATTCTTGGATGAATACCTTCCTCTCCATCCTGATTTTAAACTTTTAGGAATAAAAAGCGTGGATGCGGATGAATATTACGCGACACTAAATAGATTTTTCGATGTTATCGAAGAAAAGTATCAGTTACAAATAGTGATTGCTGCACATCCAAAGGCAGAGATGTACAAATCGAAGAACCCATTTAACGGACGAAAGGTTGTTTTTGGAAAGACGAGCCAACTAACACGTGATTGTGAATTTGTTTTGGCCCATATCTCTACGTCCCAAAGTTTTGCTGTTTTAAATAAGAAACCTGTAATTACCTTGACAACGGAAGCGATTAAAAAAGTAATGCCACAATACGATCATTTTATTGCACATTTTTCAGTTAAACTGAACAGTTCCTTTATCAATATAGATCATTATTCATCTTCTGACGTTAAGATCGATAAAGTTGATGAGCAGATATACAATGCATACCTTTATGATTATTTGACATCAGCAGAAAGTGAGCGGACAAGAACCAGTGAGATTTTTATGAAGATATTAAAAGAGTATCATGGCGGGTAGTTATACCATAAATTACATTAAGATATACCTTTGGCAAGGGGTCTCGATGGTTTTGAATTTTCTTTCCATGTTTGTCGTGATCCCTTTTCTTTCATCAAATCCGCAGCTTTATGGGGTATATACGATTTGTATCTCCACCTCAATTTTTTTGGCTTATGCAGATTTGGGTTTTATTAATGCAGGGCAGAAATATGCTGCTGAATATTTTTCTCAAGATAATAGAACTGAGGAAATTAAAGTCATAGGTTTTTCTAGTTTCATATTATTCCTGTTTTTACTGTTATTTGTGATAGGTTTTTCCTTATTAAGCTTAAAACCTGAGTTGATGATTAGCGGATTGGATGATACTACAAGTTACAAAACGGCCTCATCACTATTGCTCATATTGGCCTTGTCGACACCATTGACGCTACTTCAGCGTATGCTTCAGATGATCTGCGGCATTCGTCTAGCGGATTACATTGTTCAGCGTACGAATACACTTGCAAGTATCATTAAAATTAGTGCAGTATTTTGGTTTTTTAGATCAGGCCATTATGATATCGTTGGCTATTTTCTATTTACTCAAATTATCACTTTGCTAACGCTATTAATTACGATGTATGTCGTAAGAAAGCGATTTAATTATGATTATGTTGCAGTACTCAGATCCTTCCGGTTTAATCAGGATATCTTCACAAAGACCAAGAGTTTAGCTTTTACAAGTCTTTTTATGACAGTTTCCTGGATACTGTATTATGAACTTGACTCAGTGGCCATAGGTAAAATTTTTGGTGCGAAAGAGGTTGCAATATATGCCATTGGATTAACTTTGCTTAGCTTTAGCAGGAGTATATTCGGCATTCTTTTTTCACCTTTTAATGCAAGATTTAACCATTTTATCGGTGAAAATAATGAAGAAGGCCTGCGCGCATTTTATATTCAAATTACGTCATTGTTTGCTCCGGTCGTGATACTGCCAATTTTGACTGTATGTATGATGACTGGTCCTTTGGTTATGTCTTGGGTTGGGACAATGTATGAAGAATCTATCCTTATCGCTCAATATCTGGTTTTGTGTAATCTTTTGGCCTTTATTTCTTATCCTACGGGTATCTTACTGATGGCTACGGAACAAATTAAGAAGATGTATTTGGTCAACACTTTACTTCCTTTTATTTTTTGGATTGGAATATATGCATCGGTTCATTACCTTGGACTTCGGTCCTTTGCTTTATTTAAATTAGTCGCTTTTCTTATCGCAGGAGCAACCTATTATTATTTTATGCTTAAATATTTGAAGATCTCATTTGCCTCTTCATTCAAGCTGATTTTCAAACCAATGTTGATTCCTTGCGGCTTCATTTTTGGAGCAACGCTGCTATTGTTGCCTTATATGCAAACGGTGGAAAAGTCGAAGACAGACTTATTGCTTGTCGCAGCGCTTATTGGCGGGCTTATTCTAATTGCTTTTATCCTGCAATATACAGTCTCAAAGCCTTTGCGAAACCGGGCAAAACAGATTATTAAGCAAGTGCGGACTTAATTAATAGATACTATGGAAATAGACTTAAAAAATAAAAATATTCTTTTTATAGGACCCATTTTTTATAACTATCATGAAATTATAAAAGCAGAGCTAGAACGTCTTGGCGCTAAAGTTTATTTTGAACCTGAGCGCGACTATACCTTTAAATTTACTATTGTTAATAATTTCTTTCCCGGTAGACTGAATAAATTTCAAGCAAAGCATTATAAACGTATCTTTAATCGGAGGAATGGAATCGAATTCGATTATTTGTTCGTAATAAGAGGATATAAGATGTCTAGCGGGTTTATAAATTCATTTAAAAAACGATATCCTTCAGCTAAGCTTATTATGCATCAGTGGGATTCTGAGAATAATAACTCGTTTTCTCATCTTATCGGTAGTTTTGACCGTTTTTTCTCATTTGATCCTCTAGATGTAAAAAAGTATCCTGCATTAAAGTATCTCCCAAATTTTTATTTGGAAGATGTTCATGATGCAAAGGTTAGTGCGTATAACTACGATATTCTTTTTTTAGTTTCTTATCTGCCTGAACGATATGAGATTGTAAGTAAATTGAAGGCTTTTGCTTCCCAATATAATTTGAAGTTGAAAGCAATTTTAGTTATTTCCTTTTCCACGTACATCAAAGAATGGATACTTGGAAATAGGCTCGATAGAGATGTGTTGAAATTTTCTCCACTCAAAAGATCCGACTATATGGATCTATTCTGGCAATCCAAAATGATTTTTGATATGGGAAGCAATTTACAGACAGGAATGTCGCAACGAACGATTGAAACTATTGAAAGTGGAAAAAAATTGCTAATTAACAACACTTATATAAAAGAAGAAGCCATATTTAATGAAAGCCAAATTTTCGTAACTTCAAATGATTTTTCAAAAGAAATAGTAGATTTTATGGATAAACCATTTGATGTTAAACCGACTGGTTATTCGCTGGAGAATTGGATTAAAACCATATTTGGATAGTCTATCATGAAAAATTCGATAATTGCTATTGTTCTATACTTTTTGGTGCTCCATGTGTTTATACCTGGCTCTTACTACGTATTCAATGGATTTAGACCAATTTATTCGGATTTTGCTGATCTGCCAGCGTTGATTAAGAGTTTCTTTTTAATCGTGGTTCCTTTATTGGTATCGGTTATTATATTGCTTTTTCTACCTAAGCGTGATGATATTATCTCTCCAAACATTGATGGCCATCCCATTACAATTCTGTTTTATTTTTCCGTTTTGTTCAAACTGGTCGTCGTTTATATGACGGGGGGATTTGCTGCTGCCATTAATGGAGAGCTGAATGGTACATTGGCTAACTACATATCAATTTTTCTGAATCCTTTTACCTTGCTTTTGGTCATGCTTTTTGTTCAAAAGAAACGGTCTAATATTATTTTAGCGGTACTATTCTATGTACTTTCTGTCACTTTGTCGGGTAGTAGAAGCGGTATAATCAGCATGTTTTTTGTGTTTTTTATTGGGTTTTCTTTTGTGGCCTTTAAAGATTATAAGAAAAAGCTATTTGTTTTTTTGAAATATGGTATGCTAATAACTCCTGTCATTTTCGTCCTAGCTACCCGTATGCGGGACGCAGAATATGACTTAAGTATGGATTTTTTATTAGATCAGATTTTCGGGCGTATGTCAACATTGGAGACCTCCATGTTGCCTGTTCATTATTATGATAATAATTTAGACCTTGAAATATTCTACGATAAATATAGTGTATGGAATCAACTGAAGCTAGGGATGGATGCGATATTGCCGGGGCAGATATTTGAATTTGATGTAATGCCTAACAATTATTATCGGTTTTTCTTTCTTGGGTATGACCAGGAATTTGTGTTCGAAAACTACATGTCGGTAAATTTGACTCTACCGATATATTTATATATGAAATATCATTATCTTTCGGGCCTTTTAACCGTATTGTATATTTTAGGCTTTTATAAATTAGTCCTTTGCTTTAAGAAATATCCACTCTTTGTTATTGTCTTATTAGGCGTATTTTATAATGTGATTTATTTCTTCGATTGGGTGATGGTATTTACTCAGTTTTATACAAGTTTACTTACAATAGTTACATTAAAGTTTTTCGTTTGGTTACTTGAAGCGTTTAAAATTGACTTTAGAAAGTTAAAAGAGGAAACAAATTCTAAAATAGAGCCTTAATTACTGTTGATAGGGCGTTAATAGTCGGAGAATACAATTAAAATTTAGAGAATGAAAATATCTGTTGTCATACCAATGTATAATGCTGAAAAATCAATATTACATAGTCTTGATTCTATTTATACACAGACTTGGAGAGGAGACCTTGAGATAATTGTAGTTAACGATGGATCGAAAGATAATTCAAAAGCTTTGGTAGAGGCATATATTCAGGATAATAGTCGAGATAATATCTTATTAGTGGATCAAGAGAATGCAGGCGTGTCAAGAGCCCGTAATGAGGGGATGAGACGGTGTACGGGGGATTGGATTTGCCTATTGGATTCTGATGACACTTGGCTGCCAAATAAATTAGAAAGGCAATTAGAGGTGTTAAAAGATTCATCCATTGATTTTTTGGGAACAACAAGAAATGGAGAATATTTTTCGCAATTGGCTTTCCGTAGGCTTGGCAAGATCAATCATGTATCAGCTAAGGAATTGCTTTTTAAGTTTGTTTTTGTTACGCCTACTGTAATTTTTAGGCGAGAAATTATTGATAGAGTGGGATATTTTGATGAGAGCCAACGGTTTGCTGAAGAAGGGAATTACTTTATCCGAGTTGCAAACGCCTGCAATTGCTATCTATTAAATGAGAGCTTGGTAATTACAGGTGGAGGTAAGCATGATTTTGGGGAATCTGGTTTGTCTAGCAATCTATGGGAAATGGAAAAGGGAGAACTTAAAAATATTCGAATGGCGTTTAGGATTGGCGTAATTAATATCGCCGAATTCCTTTTCTTTAATGTGTTTTCTTTTTTAAAGTACGGGAGAAGGGTGTTAATTGTATTGGGTCGTTAGGTATTTCTTTTCGTCAAGGGAGGTTAGCTGGTTAAAATAATAATTAAAAATGATTTTATATGGAAATGTATAAACGTTATGGGTTTTTGGGTGGGATACGTTTAATCGTCAGTATATTACATACAAGACTTTTTTATCGTAGAGCCAGACTTCTCCGTTTACCTTTTGATATTCGAAATCGAAGATTGATCGACCTCGGGAATAAGTTAACGACAGGTTTTGGCTGTAGGCTAGAAGTTCATCCTGTGGAAAAAAGAGAGCAGAAATATCTAATTTTTGGAAATAATGTACAGTTGAATGATTATGTGCATATCGCAGCAGGAGAGCAAGTTGTTATTGGTAATGATGTGTTGATCGCAAGTCGTGTGTTTATATCCGATTTAAATCATGGCTCCTATTCTGGAGATAATCAAGACAGTCCATTAACAAAGCCAAATGAACGATTATTATCGGCCAGCCCAATTTACATTAAAGACAATGTCTGGATTGGAGAGAATGTATGCGTTTTAGCTGGTGTTACTATTGGTCGCGGCAGTATCGTCGGGTCTATGTCCGTTGTTACAAAGGATATTCCAGATTTTTCAATTGCGGTAGGCGTGCCTGCTAAAGTAATCAAACAGTTTGATTTTAAAGAGAATAAATGGGTATCGGTATAAATCCCCCGAAAAAAAGCAACAAATGTATTAAAAAAAACTTTTTTCCAACTGTAGCGTTTAAAATACAAATCACGTTTGTTAAATAAAACTTAATATTATTATATTTGCACAGCTTTATTTGACTCACTAATTATATTTTATGATTTATATTTTTACGCTGATAATACTTTTTGTTCTAGAACTCATCTATCTGAAGATTGCAGATAGGTTTAATATCATAGATAAACCAAATGAACGTTCTTCACATACCAAAGTAACTATTCGGGGTGCAGGTATTATTTTTTATATTGCTTCGGTTATATATTTTGTAACTAATGATTTTGAGTATCCCTGGTTCTTTTTGGGGCTTACGCTATTAACCTATATTTCATTTTTGGATGATATTCGTGGAGTACATCCTACAGCGAGATTAGCGGTTCATTTGGCATCTGTGCTGCTGATGGTTTATCAGTTTGGTGTGTTTAATTACCCTTGGTATTACCTTGTATTAGCATTTGTTTTTACGATAGGTGTCATTAATGCCTATAATTTCATGGATGGTATCAATGGGATGACCGCTTGTTGTACTTTGGTGATGGGCGGGCTTTTACTTTATGTTAATACTAAAATAAACTATATCGAACAAGATTTCTTGATCTATACCTTACTTGGGGTTGTCGTTTTCGGATTTTTTAATTTTCGCAAAAAAGCAGCTTGCTTTGCAGGTGATGTGGGACCGGCCGTATTATCCTTTATGTTGTTGTTTGCCTTGGGAAAACTTATACTAAAAACGGGTGACTTTACTTATATTCTTTTCCTATCTGTGTATGGCATAGAAATAGGCTGGTCTGTAGCAAGGCGGGTTTATCAGGGGTACCATATTTTCGAACCGCATCGCACGTTTTTACTTCATATGCTAAGTAATGAAGTAGGATACAACAGCCTGTTGGTTTCCCTGGGTTATGGACTGGCTCAATTGGCTCTTGGTGCTTCTGTTATATATATAGTGCAGTTTGGAGCCTCGGTGCAGTGGTCATTTGCTATTGTTGCTCTTGCTGGATTAAGTGCATTTTATCTTATCTGGAAGCAATATATTTTCAATAACTATTATATTAAAGGTGAGGAACGCTACGCCATACGGCACCGGCGTTTACGAAAGTTGAAGGCGCGTAGAAGCAAGAAAGCATATCTTATTCCGGAAGTTAAATTGACTCAGGAGGTGAAAATTATAGATATGCCAAGGAAGGAGAACAGTGAGGATCTGTTACGCAGTGGAGTTCGATCTTTGTGATATTCGCTGTACAGCAACTATTTTATAATCATGGATTCCAATCCTAATATGCATATGATTTAGACGATGAGTTTGGGTAGAATGAAAAAAGTAGTAATTTTACCGCAACTTTAGGAGGAGCGATTATGCAATCAGGATTAAGTTTTACAGCAATAGATTTCGAAACAGCGACAGCCAACCAAAATTCAGCCTGTGCCATTGGCCTGGTGGTGGTTGAGCAGGGAGTTGTTGTTGAAGAGTTTTATTCACTGATTCAACCGCCCCAAAATCAATATATGTGGCAGACCACGCGTGTACATGGTATTCGGCCCAGGGATACCGCAGATGCACCTACCTTTAAAGAATTATTTTCCCGCATTTATCCACTCATCAATAATCGGGTCATGGTAGCCCACAATGAATTGTTTGACCGTGGTGTTCTTCGTAAGACAATGGGGTATTATAATTTGTCCTACGATCATTTGGGACTGATGGAAAAATGGGAGTGCACATTCAAGATATATCAAGGAAAAGGCTTTAAGCCAGCACGATTAAATGCTTGCTGTGAAGTGCTTGGTATTGAATTGAATCACCATGAAGCGTTATCTGATGCTCGCGCCTGCGCACAATTATATTTAAGGCATGCCGATATCCCTTCTTTGGCATGATATTTACGTTAATTTATTAGTGAACGAACCAATGAGTTCCTTTGTTCTCATTATAAAGTTTATCTTTGATAAGTAAATAATATTGTACCCTATTATTTTAATTACAGTTTGATTATGATAAATATACCTGCCAAAGACATGCGTATTGGTATTACATTTAGTGCTTTCGACTTACTGCATGCCGGGCATATTAAAATGCTTGAAGATGCAAAACGACAATGCGATTATTTAATATGTGGCCTACAAACTGATCCGACGTTGGATCGCCCAGAGAAAAATAAACCTGCTCAAACGGTGGTCGAACGTTATATACAGCTCAAAGGTTGTAAGTATGTAGATCAGATTGTTCCTTATGCTACTGAACAGGATTTGGAAGATATCCTTCGGTCCTTTAAGATAGATGTACGTATTGTGGGGGACGAATATCGTGAAAAGAACTTTACAGGTAGAGCGTATTGTGAAGAGAAAGGCATTGAATTGTATTTTAATAGTAGAGACCATCGGTTTTCCAGTTCGGGCCTGCGTAAGATAGTGGCCGATGCTAATTCAGGAGAAGGAACAATATTAAAATCTATTTAAGCAGCAAGGGTGAAACCGGGCTTGTGAGCTCTCTTCGCCATTAAAAAAAGATAATCAGATGAAAATTGGAATTACTTTCGGTGTTTTTGATTTATTGCATGCCGGTCATATTATGATGCTGGAAGAAGCAAAGAGACACTGTGATTATTTAATTGTTGGGCTCAATACCGACCCTTCAGAGGTTTTCCCCGAAAAAGCAAAGCCGACCCAGACCATTGTGGAACGTTATATTCAGTTGGAGGGTTGTCGCTATGTGGATGAAATTATTCCTTATGAGACCGAGCAGGATCTAATTGATATGATCAAAGCTCTTCCAATTGATATGCGTATTATTGGTGAGGAATATCGGGATACCGATTTTTCCGGCAGGTTATATTGTGTTGAAGAAAATATTGAAATTTATTACAACAAGCGTACGCATCGTTTTTCAAGTGCAGGTTTACGAAGAGTTGTCGCAGATAAAGAAGCAGAGAAACATTAATATATTATGAGCAATATTATACATGTTGTTTTGACGGGTGGAGTAGGTAGTCGATTATGGCCTCTTTCACGTAAAAGTTATCCTAAACAATACCTTGATTTATTTAAAGATGGTTCATTGTTTGAGATGACCGTTAAGCGTAATCAATCCCTTTGCGGACAAGTAATTGTTGTGGGCAACTGTGACAACCATAGTTTGAGCCGTGAAGTCATGGAAAACAATAAGATCGACTATATTGACATTGTCGAGGCTACTCCTCGTAATACAGCTGCCGCTATTGCTTTCGCTGCCTTTGCTGCTCAGCCCGATGATATTTTAATTGTAACCCCTTCGGATCATGTGATTGTTGGGGAGGATGCTTATGCCGAAGCGATCAAAGCTGGAATAGAAAAGGCCAACAAGGGATATATTGTTACCTTTGGTATACAGCCCACGCGTCCGGAGACGGGATATGGTTATATCGAATATAAGGATGATAAGGTTTTGTCATTCCGTGAGAAACCCAACCAGGATACAGCGGAGGATTTTATTGAGCGCGGTAATTTTCTATGGAATTCGGGGATGTTCTGTTTTCGGGCGGATACATTTCTTACAGAGTTGCAGACTTTTGAGCCTAAAGTGTATGCGACGGCTTTCAATGCCTGGAAGCACCGTAAGGATGGTGAGCTGGATTTGGCTTTATCTAAGGAGATTCCATCCATCTCCATTGATTACGCTGTAATGGAGCGTTCCAAAAAAATTAGGGTTGTCGCCACCAGCTTCCAGTGGTCGGATTTAGGTTCTTTTGAATCGATGTACGACTATCTGAAGCAAACAGGACATCCTGTTGATGAAAACGGGAATATGGTCATTGGAACAGATGTCTATACTGCTTTTGTAGGCTTACGCGATAGTATTCTCGTACACACTAAAGATGCCATTTTGGTCCTTCAGAAAGAGAAATCGCAAGATGTCAAAAAAATATATAATACACTTGAACGTCATCAATCTAAATTGATCGACTAAAAAATTATTCAAGGAGCGTGGTCATTTTAACGCTCCTTGTTCATGTTTTCTTAACCTGAATTCACCTTTTTGTTAATTTATTTTTCATTAAGACTATTTGTTAATAATAAAATAACATTGTTTATTTTATTGATTATTAGTGTTTTATGAATTGTCCCTTGTTTGTCCCTAGCGAATTTTAGCGATAAAGTAAGGTGTTAAGATATATTTGAATGTGGTCGGCTATAAATACCGATTATGAAGAAGCCATTTAAATTTATTTAACATATTCTTATGACACCTGCTATAACGCTATCTATCTTAGTATTGATCACAGTTTATTTTTTAATGCGGAAAAGGCAATTGGAACAACGGTTTAGCCGACGCGTAGGGATGACTGTCAATTACATGTTTCAGGATAGGCCGGGCCAATACAGTGGAGACCGGAATGTTCGGAGCGGTGTATTTGTATTCAAAGCCGAAAGGAACGATGACAAATTGAAAAATATTGTCATCCGTAAAGTGAAACCTTTAAATTCGGCTTTGGGGGTTAATCTCGAGCAAATTTTGGTTATTCCTTTTGAACAGAAAGATACACCCAATTCGGACGTTTCTGTTCGTTTCAAAGTGATTAAGCGGGGGGCTAGCGTTGAAGATCTAAAAGGGGGACGGGTAAGTATTTCTGGCGTAATGAATTTTGAGCAGAGTCGATCGGAGCCATTTACTGCTACATTGCCCATTACTGATCGGTATAAAAATTTATCAGACCTTAAGTAGCTATTCATTTACAATTGTTTAAATATATAATATATCTATGTTCCACGTGGATTAAGAAATTAATTTTTCAAAGAAACTTGAGTAATTTACAGTATTTTTGCCTTGTGAAAAGTTATTATGAAAAGTTATTATGAAAAGGTTCTTAATTATTGCAGTCCTATTCTGTTCCTTTGCATGTGGTAAAAAGGATATAATCGATTTACCTCCTGTAGTTGATTTAGATTCTATTCCGGATCCCGAAGATGTTGATCCAGGGCAAGTATTTGACGTCGTTATTTATGGAGGAACGATGTCTGGTATTATGGCAGCAGTTGAAGTGGTGAATTCAGGGAAGACAGCTGTGCTGATAAATCCTGTTGGAAGTAGTTTAGGTGGGGTTACAACAAATGGATTAGGAGTTACAGATCTTTCCAATCCTAAAAGTATCGGTGGATTATCAAAAGAGTTTTATACAGCGTTATATACTTATTATCAAAATCCAAGCAACTGGAAGTATGGACAGCTTGCATCATATGAAAACTTACAGCGATCGGCAATAGATGGTATGATGCTCTGGTTTGAACCTAAGGCGGCACAAACGGTTATGCGTCAATTTCTAGAGAAATACAAGATTGTAATTATTGAATCTTCCCGATTAGATCTAAATAAAGGTGTTAATAAAAATACAAAGAAGGCAATCACATCTATTACTATGGAGTCAGGTCTAAAAATTAAAGGACGATTCTTTATCGATGCGACTTACGAAGGAGATTTGATGGCTAAAGCTGGTGTAAAATATACAGTGGGAAGAGAAAGTAATAGCCTTTATGGCGAAACTTTTAATGGTATTCAAAGGGGTACTCAATCTACTAGCATTTATCAATTTCAAGATGGAATAAGGTCAGGTTCTGATTTTCTTAGATTGCCATTCGCAGATGGGACTGCCGATAATAAAGTACAAGCATATTGTTATCGAATGTGTTTGACAGATGAACCTAGTAACCGTGTTTTAATTAGTAAACCTACAGATTACAATGAATCAGACTATGAATTAGTGTTCAGTCACATCAATAATAATCCCGGAAAATTTCTCTTTTTTAATGATTTTAAAAAGCTGCCAAATAATAAGACAGACTCAAATAATTCTGGCCCAATTTCTACTGATTATGTAGGGCAAAATTATGCATATCCTGATGGGGATTATGTGTTGAGGGAGGCAATTTCAAAAAAACATAAGTCTTATCAGCTTGGATTATTGTGGACTTTGGCTAATCATCCGAAGGTTCCTGTCAATATAAGAAATTATTATAAAAGATGGGGATTAGCGAAGGATGAATTTACTGATAATGGGAATTGGCCCAATCAACTATATGTAAGAGAAGCAAGGAGGATGATCAGTGACTATGTAATGACGGAAAGAAATTGCTTGGGGATTAATCAAGCACCTTTTTCTGTAGGAATGGCAGATTATCCTATCGATTCCCATGTTGTTCAACGTTATGTAGATGAGCAGGGTTTTATTAGAAATGAAGGGCTTATTTATGGGAGAGTAAATAAACCTTATGGAATTGATTATCGATCAATTATCCCATCTAAATCCGACTGTATTAATTTATTTGTTCCTATTTGTTTGTCAGCCACACATGCTGCTTATGGCTCTATTCGCATGGAACCGGTGTTTATGACTTTGGGGCAATCAGCTGCATGTGCTGCTGTAAAATGTCTTGAATTAAATATATCTTCTATACAGGATCTAGCATATTCAAATTTAAAACCGAGATTAGAAAGCAGGAATGTAGTACTCTCTTATTAGTAGTCCGTATAAACTATTCTATATGAATTTTTAAATGACAATTGGTTAACTTTTAGACTACTGTAAATTTTAATAAGATTTATAGTTATTAAACAGAATTAATTTTACAGGATAATGATTTCAGGCATATTTATTGCTTAATGGGGTGCAGTATTAATTGGTCAAAATACATAAAATTACGAACTGAAATAGGTATTATATAAAAATGAGCAGAATTTTAATTACAGGCGGGGCCGGGTTTATAGGGTCTAAT
The DNA here is from genome assembly GCF_014109745.1 of Sphingobacterium paramultivorum. Taxonomy (NCBI): domain Bacteria; kingdom Pseudomonadati; phylum Bacteroidota; class Sphingobacteriia; order Sphingobacteriales; family Sphingobacteriaceae; genus Sphingobacterium; species Sphingobacterium paramultivorum. Next base: position 4,778,803 of record NZ_CP058555.1, on the reverse strand, counting down.
CTCGTAGAACATTTTTTGGGGAAAGGACATCAAGTTGTTGTTTTGGACAACTTTGCTACTGGGCATCGTTATAATTTGGAGCAACATAGCGATAACTCGAACTTTACCTTAATTGAAGGCGATATTCGCAATAATGCAGATTGTCAAAAAGCTGTTGAAGGTGTTGATTACGTTTTACATCAAGCAGCATTAGGATCTGTACCTCGTTCGATCAAAGATCCACAAACGTCCAATGAAGTAAATGTAACTGGATTTTTAAATATGTTGGTAGCTGCGCGTGATGCAGGCGTTAAGCGCTTTATTTATGCAGCCTCATCATCGACATATGGCGATTCTGAAAATCTACCAAAAGTAGAAGATATCATAGGCAAGCCATTGTCTCCTTATGCGATTACTAAGTATGTTAATGAATTGTACGCAGATATTTTTTCAAAGACTTATGGTTTGGAAACGATAGGGTTGCGCTACTTCAATGTATTTGGGCGTCGCCAGGATCCTAATGGCGCTTATGCTGCCGTTATCCCGTTGTTTGTTAAGAAATTTATGAACCATGAAAGTCCAGTAATCAATGGTACTGGCGATTACTCACGAGACTTTACTTACATCGACAACGTCATTCAAATGAATGAGCGTGCAATGACTACCGAAAATCCAGATGCAATTAACACGGTATATAACACGGCTGTTGGCGACCGTACGACATTGAATCAATTGGTTGGTTACCTAAAAGAGTTTTTGACAGAATATGATGCTGAAATTGCGAAAGTAGAAATTATTCATGGGCCAAATAGACAGGGAGATATCCCGCATTCGTTGGCGTCCATTGACAAAGCACGTCAGTTATTGGCTTATGAGCCCACTCATGTCATCCGTGAAGGGTTGAAGGAGGCCGTAAAATGGTATTGGGATAATTTGAAATAGAAATTAATCAATTAAATCGACGAAAAAGAAATGAAAAAAATAGCTGTAATAGGATTGGGGTATGTAGGCCTGCCTTTGGCAAGATTATTTGCAACGAAATTCCCAGTTTTGGGTTTTGACATTAATCAAAAACGTATTGATGAATTACGCGCAGGTAAGGACCTCACTTTAGAGGTTGAAGATGATATCTTGCAGGCTGCCTTAGTCAATGAAAATCCGTTTTCTACAAATACAAATGGCCTGTATTGTTCAAACCAACTAGCTGATATTGAAAATGCAAATTTTTATGTAGTAACTGTTCCTACTCCAGTTGACAAGAATAATCGTCCTGACTTGACACCGTTGTATAAAGCGTCAGAAACTGTAGGTAAAGTTTTGAAAAAAGGTGATATCGTTGTTTACGAATCGACAGTATACCCCGGCGTTACGGAAGAAGAATGTATACCCGTATTGGAGAAAATTTCTGGCTTGAAATTTAATGAGGATTTTTTTGCCGGTTACTCGCCAGAGCGCATCAATCCGGGTGATAAACAACATACGGTTGAGAAAATATTAAAAGTAACTTCGGGCTCAACTCCTGAGATCGGGGAGGAAGTTGATGCCGTTTATAAAGAGGTGATTACTGCCGGAACACACTTGGCACCATGTATCAAAGTTGCTGAGGCTGCTAAAGTGATTGAAAATTCACAACGTGATATTAATATTGCCTTTGTCAATGAATTGGCTAAGATCTTTAATATCTTAAATATTGATACACATGCCGTTTTAGAGGCTGCTGGTACCAAATGGAACTTCTTACCATTCAAACCAGGATTGGTTGGTGGCCACTGTATTGGTGTTGATCCTTATTATTTGGCTCAAAAAGCACAAGAGCATGGCTATCATCCAGAGATCATTTTGGCGGGTCGTCGTTTGAATGATTCTATGGGTGAGTATGTGGCTTCCCAGGTTGTGAAGACAATGATAAAAAAAGGAATCAATGTAAATGGTGCTGAAGTATTGATGCTAGGGGTGACTTTTAAGGAGAATTGTCCTGATGTGCGTAATACAAAGATTGTGGATGTGATCGCGGCCTTGGAAGATTATGGTGTTAAAGTGACCACCTTTGATCCTTGGGCGAATCCTCTTGAGGTAAAGCATGAGTACAATATAGATAGCGTTATTGAATTACCAGCTCAAAAGTTTGATGCTATTGTATTAGGGGTTGCTCATAAAGAATTTTTAAGTGTAAACTTAGACTCTCTTAAAAAGGAGACATCAGTTGTGTATGATGTGAAAGGGATTATTTCTGGTCAGGCTGATAATAGACTATAAAAAAATTAGGTTTGAGCTCGAACAAGAAAATAGCAAAAAATGCGGCTCTTCTATATTTAAGGATGTTCCTAATCATGGGAGTCACTTTATACTCCTCTCGTGTGATTTTAGGAGCTTTGGGAGTTTCTGACTATGGAATTTATAATGTAGTGGGGGGAATTGTTGCTATGATGAGTTTCCTTAATTCCGCGATGGCGGGAGCTACCCAACGTTATTTATCGTTTGATATTGGAAAAGGGGACATTAATAGTTTGCAGAAGACATTTAGCGCAACCCTTTCAGTTCACTTTTTAATCGCTTTTATAGTGTTTTTTTTAGGTGAGACAATTGGATTGTGGTATATTAATTACAAAATGGTTTTTCCTCCAGAAAGATCAATAGCCGTAAATATCGTCTTTCAATTTTCCTTATTGACTTTATTTTTAGATATTATCCAAGTTCCGTATAATGCGTTAATATTAGCACGCGAAAGAATGAATGTCTATGCTTATGTATCAATTTTAGAAGCAGGGTTGAAGTTAGTTGTAGCGTTTTCATTACTATGGTTCGGAGTTGATAAATTAATATTGTATTCGATATTGACATTCTGCCTCGTATTTATCATTAGAAATATCTACAAATACTATTGTAAAAGAAATTTTCCAGAAAGTAAGTATAAATTTGAATATAATAAAAGTTATTTTGTTGAATTGATCTCTTTCTCTGGATGGAATTTATTTGGAACGATGTCTTTAGTAGCCAAAAATCAAGGGGTTAATATGATTCTAAATCTCTTTTTTGGTACCATGATAAATGCTTCTTACGGTATTGCTATGCAAGTTCAAGGGGCTGTAAATCAGTTTGTTTCTAATTTTCAGACAGCATTGAATCCTCAGATTATCCAGAACTATGCAGGTGGAAATAAGGAAAAGTCTGTCAGTTTAATGTTTCTCGGGGCTAAATTCTCTTTCTTGTTGATGATGATTTTAGTCTTTCCACTGATATTTAACGTTGAAACAATACTTAAAATTTGGCTTGGACATGTGCCTGAGTATACTTCTTTATTTATTAAGATTAGTCTTATTACTATTTTAATTGATAGTTTGTCGGGGCCTTTAATGACCGGTATACTTGCAACAGGAAAAATAAAATATTATAATGTCATCATAGGAAGTTTTAACATTCTAACATTGCCATGTTCTTATATCTTGTTAAAATTAGGATTTCCTCCAACAGTTGCATTTCAAATTTTGCTTACTTTTAGTGTTTTTTCATTCTTACTACGTTTTTTTCTTGTTAAAAAAGAATTTCAAATTAATATCTCGGATTTTTTTAAAAAGGTGTTTCTAAGAATTATAGCGACGGTAGGATTTTTAATTTTATGTATTTATTTGCTGAGTAAGAGCACATTTTTGATGGAAAATATTTTTATTAACGTTCCAATCATTATTTTGAATGCAATATTTGCAATTCTCTCTTTTGGGATTTCTAATAATGAGCGTGGACATATTTTAAGTATATTGAGAAGTAAAATACGGAGGAAAAATGATAAATAGACGCTTAGGAGGACTTATTTATAGCTTACTTAATAAGTATAAAGAAGCTATTTTAAAGAGCAAAATTGAGAAATTAAAATATAGAGGCAGAAATTTAAATTTGGACAATACTGTCGTTATAAATTTTCCTGAAAGAATTTCCCTTGCTGAATTTATTCATATTGGCCCAAATGGTGTACTTAATGGAATTGGTGGACTTACAATAAAAAAGGGGACTATAATTGGCCCTAATGTTTATATTCATACTGCAAATCATAATTTTAAAAAAGCCGAATATTTGCCTTATGATGAAAAATATATTTTCAAGGAAGTAATCATTGGAGAAAACGTTTGGATGGGTGCAAATGTAAATATAGCTCCAGGGACCACTGTGGGAGAAGGGTGTATTATCGGTATGGGAGCTGTCTTAAGTGGTGATATCCCTCCATTGTCGATTGTGGTAGGAAATCCTTGCAAGATAATTGGAAGCCGTAATGAAGAAGACTATATGAGGCTTAAAACCAATGGGAAAATTTATTTAGAGGCGAAAAACGCTGGTATTATAAAACCTGATTTTAATTAGTATGAATATTCTATTGAAGTTATACCCACGTTTAAATTTAGGAGACGATCTTTTCTTGAAGATAATTTGCGAGAGATATCCATATGTTAATTTCTTTCTTCTTGCAAAAAATGATTATCTGAAATCAGGTCGCTGGAATAATTTGGCTACTTATCAAGGATCGTTTAAAGATTCATTTTTAAAGAAACTAAAAAGGGTAGCGATTAGGAAGTATTGGCCCGAAAAATTTGAAAAGGAAATACAAAAAGTTTTTTTTGATCAAAACAAAGATATTCTAGATAAAGTGGATGGATTTGTCTCTATAGGAGGATCAATTTTCATACAAATTGCGGAAGATGTGAGTTTAGATAACGAAATTGCATATTATCACTTGATTGAGTCGAAGTTAAAAGATAAACCCAAATATTTTATTGGATGTAACTTTGGACCATATAGATCTGCTGAATATCTGAAAGAATATACTGGCATATTTGAGAGATCAACTGACGTATGTTTCCGAGAACAATTTTCTTTCGATCTTTTTAAGGATTTAGACAATGTAAGGTTGGCTCCCGATGTAGTTTTTGGAATGAAAATGAAGCCTAATGACACTAGGTCAAGTACTGTCGGATTTTCTATAGTTCCAGCTAGAGGGGCTGTCTCGGAGCAAGGGTACTTCAGTAAATATGCAGAGCTAATTAAAGAGTATCAAAAAAAAGGGTTTGAAATTAGTCTTTTTTCATTTTGCAAAGAAGAGGGCGATGAAAACGCTATAGAGAGTGTTATTGCCTTATTAGAGTCACAAGATAACATCAATCGAGTTTATTATAAAGGAGATATTGATGATTTTCTAAAACACTACTCTGAAATGGAATATATGTATTGTGGACGTTTTCATGCAATGATTCTTAGTATGTTATACAATCAGAAACTTTTTCCTGTAGTTTATAGTGAGAAGATGACAAATGTTCTTAAAGATATTGAGTATGGCGGGGAGTATATAGATATGAAAAAAATAGGAGAACTAGATATTTCTAGAACTTTAAAGCAGATAGAATTAAATAAATATAATATTGATCAGCAAAAGATAGATGCACAGATGCAATTTAGTGCGTTGGATGAGTTCTTAAAAGCTTAAAATGGAGCAACCAAAATTATCAATAATTATTCCTGTTTATAATGCGGAAAAATACCTGAATGCTTGTATTGGAAGTATTCTGTCTCAGAGTTTCAGAGATTTTGAAATTATTCTTGTAAACGATGGGAGCACTGATGGGTCAGGTGCAATTTGTGATAGCTTTACTATAAAGGATAAAAGAATAAAGGTCTTCCATAAAGAAAATGGTGGGGTAAGTTCAGCCAGAAATCTTGGATTGGACCACGCTTTAGGGGAGTGGATTTATTTTATTGATGCGGATGATGATATCAATTTGAGCTGCTTGGATTTTTTGTCAACTAGAAGTCTGACTGGTATCGACGTAGTTCAATTTGGATTTAAAACAGTTGAAGAGAATAAACCAGATAAAGAACAACTTCCTCTTGAGACGAAGGAATTTAAGGATCTAGATGAATTTTACAATTCTGGATCTTTAAAAAATTATACACTTTGGATTCATTTAATTCGCCGATCTATTATTAGCGACCACAATATTAGATTTAATACAAGTATAAAGTATGCGGAGGATCTGGAATTTGTAATCTGTGCATTAAGTGTCTCAAGAAGGGTGATGACAATTTCTATAATCGGTTATCACTATTATATTCGTGGTAATTCAGCTATGGCTAGGGCATTTAGTTATAATAATGCTAAAAACCATCTCATCGTGGCAGCGAATATACTGGACTTTTACGAAGATTTAAATCTTGTAAAAGGAATTTTCTTTCGGAGCAGAATTGAGTATATGATTAAATCATTTTTTTCATTTAGTGCAAGAGCAGGAAAATTAAATGCCCAGAATTTTAAGAGAGATATCGATAGTCACTTAAAATCCTATTCCTACAAAAACATATTGGGGCTTAAATTCTATTATTTAATAAGGTTCTTTCCATTTTTATATCTAAATATGATTAGATTTAAGGGAAATAAGAAATAGATGTGATGATTATAATTCAATTGCTAATTTTTTTGGTGCAGTTCTTTTTGTTTACATTAAATCCGATCAATAATTTTGATCGTTTCACCATATTGGCCTCTTCTCTTCTTACGTTAGCATCATTTATAATTTCTATTCTAGTAAGGAATAAAACAGGAATTAAGAATAATAATTTCTCTATAATCTTGTTTTTCTTTGCGATGTCATTTATAATTTCTTTTCAGATTCCATTAGAAATCGCATTTGATAATACAATTTTACTTCAATATAGGTCTATATATGATATTTTTGTGGTAAATAAAATGGTGTGCTTTTCGGCTTTGGCTCTAGATTTATTTATTATTGGGGTTACAATTGGGTATATAAAAAATAGAGATAAAGCTGTAAAAACTCAAGTCTTAATAACGAGAAAATTTAACGTTAAGCCATTATATGTTGTAATTGTTTCTTGTTTTGTGATGTTCGTCTTCAATATTAATTCTTCATACATTGACGGTGGGCACGGTACAGTTAGATTCGAAGGAATTGGATTTTCATTTTATGCACTTTTCAGTCGGCTTTCTATTGTGTATATATCAATGGTAATATATAATAATCAGGACAGTCTAAAAAAGACTCGGACTCTTAAAGATTTTATAGGTGTTTTCAGTAAAAGTTTTTTGGCATTTTTGTTAATAACAGTAATAATTTTCTTTCTAGCACATAACCGTGTCTTTGTAATTTTAACATTAACGCCGTTTCTATTCGCATTTTTTGTCTTTTCCAAAAAACGAATCAAAACGATCGTAGTTGTTGGAATATTCGTGTTTTTGACGGTTTTTGCAACGCTTTTTAAATTGTATGGTATAAATAATATCTTGGATTCAGGACTAACAATTGATAACAATTATGTTATTTCTAAATCTTATTTCCCATTTACAGCAGAGTTGGCAAATTCCGTTTATGCTCAATCAATTTTATTCAGCCAGTGGTATCAACATGACTTTTTAATGTATGGTTATAGCTTTTTTATCGGTATTTTAAGAATTGTACCTGGTTTGGCCGGATTTATTTCTTTGGATCCAGCCGTTTATGATTCTGCAGTTATTGCGACCAGGATTTCATCAGCTTCTTATGGAGTAGGTACAACTGCTTTAGGTGACACCTTGGTGAATTTGGGCTTTTTAGGCTCTCTATTCGCTTTGGGCTTTTTAGGATTTCTTTTCGCGAAAAGCGAAATAAATATTTATAAAAATTATGTAAAGATAAATACATATATAATATATTTTTCAATAACATCATTCGTGTTATTTATTCCTCGTGCAAGCTTAAATGACTTAATAGCTTCTATATTTTTCAATTTAATTGTTGTTCAAATCTATCCTTATTTGGTTAGGATGAAGATCTCAAATATAAAGTAATTTATGAAAATTTTATTCTTTCTCTCTTCATTGAAAAATAAGGGTGGGGTCGAAAGTGCAACTGTTGCGTTGATTAATTCGCTGGCTGAGAGCTCGTCGCACGAGATTTACTTGCTAACCCTTAATGATAAAGTGGATGATTTTGCATTTGCCGTTAGGCCAAATATTACAGTTTTAAACTTAAATATCCTTTCTTATAAGAGGGAATATTTTTCAATGATTTTCCGGTTCCGAAAGCTCATTAAAAAAATGAAAATAGATGTCGTTATTTCTGTAGAAGCAATTTCCTTACTTTTTTCATTTTTACCAATGTTAGGGATCCAAAAAAATACCAAACTCGTCGTATGGGAGCATTTCAACTTTAAGAACAATAATGGGAGAAAATCTCGGGAATTTTTTCGAAAGTTGGCGGCAAGATATGCTGATATGATTGTTACTCTAACAGAACGTGATGTAATGATGTGGCGTGAACACTTAAAAATGAAAGCTCCAATTACTTTTATATACAATATTAGTTCATATGAGAACATAAATAATCCCTATTCTGTCAAATCTAGGAAAGCTATTGCTATTGGAAGATATGTTCCAGTTAAGGGATTTGAACGCCTAATTAGAATTTGGTCAAATATGTCTAGGAAATACGATATTAAAGATTGGGAACTTCAGATTGTTGGGTATGGGGATCTAGAGTCGACATATTCGGAGCTAATCCATTCGGAGAATTGTACCTCAATAATCTTGAAAAATGGCGCTGCCGGTACACAACAGTTTTTACTAAATGCGGGTATCTATTGTATGACATCGTTTTTTGAAGGTTTGCCAATGGTTCTCATCGAAGCGCAAAATTTTGGTCTTCCTTGTATTTCTTTTGACATATATTCTGGTCCATCAGAGATTTTAACTGAAAATTCAGGTGTTTTAATTGCAGATGGAAATATGGAAGAATATACGGACAAGTTATTCGAACTTATTTCTAATGAGGAATTACGAAGTGAAATGTCTGATAGTGCCTATGTGTTATCTCAAAGATTTAAGCCGAAGGAAATTTTGGAAAGTTGGGAAAATATCTTTGAAAAAATTGTACAATGAAAATATTACATGTAATTAATTCGTTGGATATGGGGGGGGCAGAGAGGCTAGTGGTCGAAAGTATCCCTTTTTATCAACGTCATGGTTTAGATGTGGATCTTTTGGTATTAAAAAAGACTAATTCTTCATTTTATCAAAAGTTTGAAAGAAAAGCATTAGGGAAGTTTATTGCTTTAACCAAAGGGTCCGTTTACAACCCTGTTTTAATATTTAAAATAATACCCATTCTTAAAAAATATGATATAATTCATACTCATCTTTTTCCGGCCTTATACTGGGTTGTATTAGCACGTATTTTTTCTAGAAGAAGATGTAAGGTAGTATACACCGAGCATAGTACTTATAATAGACGTAGAGATATATTCGGATTGAGATATTTCGATAAATGGATATACTCATTTTTAAACTACATAGGTTGTATTTCTGAGGCGACATATGAAAATTTAACAAATTATCTTCATTCAAAAAGTGCTGATATTGGCGTTATATATAATGGAATAAATTTAGAAGAGTTTACAGCAACAAACAGTATATCCAAATTTGATTTTTTCGATAAGAATAGTTTTGTTTTAATACAAGTATCGAGTTTTAGAGAGCAAAAGGATCAGCAAACTTTAATGAGGTCCCTTTCATTGTTACCGGATGACATAAAATTATTATTGGTCGGAGATGGGACATTACGAAGTTTCCATGAGGAATTGGCAAAAGAATTGCATATAGAAAATAAAGTGAAGTTTTTAGGAAACCGAAGTGACGTTAGTGATTTATTAAAGTATGCTGATGTCTGTATATTAAGTTCTAACCATGAAGGTTTTGGGCTCGCTATTTTAGAGGGGATGGCTTGTGGAAAACCCTGTATTGCGTCTGATATTCCCGGGTTAAGTGAAATTGTAAAAGGTTTTGGATTGGTCTTTAAAAACGGTGACTATAAAGCTTTGGCAGATTTGGTGATTAAATTGAAAGAAGAAGCTTTTTATAATATGATTGCACAAAGATGCTTGGATAGGGCAAAGGATTTTTCTATCGAAAACATGGTTTCAAAATACATTACTATTTATCATTCCTTAAATGAAAAATAGAAATTTAAATAAATTAATCTTTATTATTATGGCTATTCTAATAGTGTTCTTTTCTTTTCTTATCAACAATTCTTTTTTTTCTATGCTAGAAAAAAAAGAAGTAAGCAATCTTCATCAAGTTAATGAGTTTAAAGCCAAAGCTGATGTAAGTCGAGATTCGGAAATTAAAGATGAGCAGCAATTGAAGATTGTTAAAGAAAATAATGTTTTAGATATAGCGAAAATTGAACCAAAAGCTGCTCAGGAAAATACTATTTATGTTTCACAATTTGGTGTAAGAGGGGATGGAAAAACGGACGATGCACCTGCAATTAGAAAAGCTATACAATATGCTCGCGATAACAAGATTAGTAAAATTGTATTCGATGCTAAGACATATCTGTTATCTTCAACTGTCAACGGAATATATTTACCCTTATATTCAAACCTAACATTTATTGGAAAGGGCGAAAAAACTGTATTATTACAAGCAGGAGGGAAATTAGAGAATGGTGATCCTAAAATTTTTTTTAGTGAAGACTATGTTGAAAATATTGGATTTTCAAATCTAACTATAGATTTAAATGGTACAGCAAATTTATGTCCACAAGTAATTAAGCGAGCAAATATCGCAATTGGAGCAAAAAGGGCCAGAAATGTAAATATATCAAAAATAATATTTAAGAATAATGCCGGAAGACAAACCATCATGCTTGGAAGTTCGCTTAAAAACAAAGGTGTTTTCGACGTCGTTGTCAGTAATTGTAAGTTTATAAACGTTGGAAATGGTGTTAAGGGAAATAATATTCAAACCGATCATAGTTGTATCTATGTTGTAGCTGAAAGATTTACTTGTAATAATAATACTTTCTATAATCCTCCCATATCTAATCAGCTTCCGGTAAGTACGGCAATTGAAAGCCATTCTGATTTTGCTCGAGTAGAGGGCAACACTATATCAAATTTTAAAAATGCCTTTAATATTGTCGCAACAGTATCCTCTCATGTAAATTCTTCTTATAGGAACAATACATGTAATAATGTAATGAGGTTGGCTGAGTTTTGGGTTTGGAACAATAATACGATGGATAACATTATTATAGAAAATAATAAGTTAACTCAAATAATTCCAACCGAGGCTTTTTCATTAACAAAACAGGTTAAGACTCCAATAAATAATTTAGTAATTTCGCAAAATTATATTGAGTATGTCGGTTCCCGTTCTTCAAAATATTCATTTCCATCTATAATAAGTGCCTCCATTAAAAACCTGACTATTGAAAACAATGTATTTAAGAATCTTCCTTCGGGAGTTTTATTAAGTACTTCAAAGGTTGGTGAAACACCAAAGATTACAATTACTGGCAATAAAGTTATCGATTGTGGAAATACAAATGCGAATAATTCGATAACATACCATACTGCGTTTTTGTTAAATGGAACCGATGGAGGGGAACTATTAATTGATGGAAATACGATTCAAAATTCAAGCGACAAAGGATTTATTGAACGGGGAGTAATTTTGGATAATAATTGGCGGCGTAAAAACCTTGGTAGCAATGTTTATGATAAAGTTTCAAGTAAAATTCTTGATAATAGGAAATAGTATTTTAAAGTATGAAAAATCGCATAGTCCGAATTACAACAGTGCCAATTTCTTTAAGGACTTTGCTCAAAGGACAACTAAAGTTTATATCGCATCATTTCGATGTTATCGGAGTTTCGAGTGGTGGAAGCGAATTGGAAGATGTCCGAGAACATGAGGGTATTCGAGTTGTGCCAATTGAGATGTCTAGAAAAATAACGCCTTTAAAAGATCTTCAGTCATTATGGTCCGCTTATCGTTTATTCAAAAAAGAAAAACCTACTATAGTCCATAGTCATACACCCAAGGCTGGCATTGTAGGAATGGTTGCTGCTAAATTAGCTGGAGTTCCCATACGACTGCATACCGTAGCGGGTATGCCACTAATGGAAGTGACAGGGGGAAAACGAAAGATCTTAGATTTTGTCGAACGTCTTACCTATAGTGCGGCCACAAAGGTATATCCCAATTCAAAAGGTTTATTCGATTTTATCGTTTCTCATCAATATACTTCTTTAAATAAATTAAAGTTAATAGGTAATGGCTCCTCGAACGGTATCAATACCTCTCAATTTTCAAAAGAAGTTATATCAGAAGAACAGCAAAACTTATTAAGAAATGACTTGGGCATTGGAAATGATGATTTTGTTTTTGTCTTCGTCGGTAGGCTTGTTGGCGATAAAGGAGTAAATGAACTTGTGAAGGCTTTTTGTCAATTAAATTATCCATCAGTGAAACTTTTGTTGGTTGGACCGCTGGAGAGTGATCTCGATCCTTTGCATAATGATACGTTAAGACGGATTGATGAGAATGAGGGTATTATCTCTGCAGGTTTTCAAAAAGACGTCCGGCCCTATTTTGCCATTTCGAATGCATTGGTATTTCCAAGTTATCGAGAAGGTTTCCCGAATGTGGTTATGCAAGCCGGGGCAATGGAGCTTCCTGCGATTGTATCTGATATAAATGGTTGTAACGAAATCATCATCGAAGGAAAAAATGGAACAATCATTCCTGTTAAAAATGTGGACGCAGTTAAAGATGCAATGGAAATGATGATAACAGATAAGGAGCTTTATTTAAAGATGAAAATAAATGCTAGACGAATGATAACCGAACGTTATGAACAGCAAGTCGTTTGGGATGCCCTTCTGACTGAATACAAAAGTTTATTAAAAGATAAAGGACTAGACAATGTATAGGCATTTTTTTAAGAGACTCTTCGATTTTTTTATTGCACTTATAGGTTTGATTGTCCTTAGTCCTATTTTTATTGTTGTGACAATAGGACTTTATTTTGCCAATGATGGCAAACCATTTTTCTTTCAAGCCCGTCCAGGGTTAAACGAGCGGATCTTTAAAATTATCAAATTCAAGACAATGAATGATAAAAAAGATACCAATGGTAATCTTCTGTCTGACGCAGAACGTTTAACACCTATCGGATCTTTTGTGAGAAAGACATCTTTGGATGAGATTCCTCAGTTAATTAATGTACTCAAAGGCGATATGGCAATTATCGGACCTAGGCCACTTTTGATTCAATACCTACCGTTGTATGATGATAAGCAACGACGCCGTCATGAAGTAAGGCCTGGTATAACGGGATGGGCACAAGTAAATGGGAGAAATGCAATCTCGTGGACCAAGAAATTTGAGTTGGACGTTTGGTATGTAGACCATGTCTCCTTTCTTACCGATTTGAATGTCTTTTTCACAACATTTAAAAAAGTATTTAAAAGAGAGGGAATTTCTGCCGACGGACATGTTACAATAGAACCATTTAATGGAAACAACTAATTGTTAAGTATGTATTTGTTTGGAGCAAGTGGCCATGGAAAAGTAATAGCAGAAATTGCTGAGCGTAATAACCTAAAAATAGAAGGCTTTATCGATACCGATTTAAATAAATCGTCGTTATTGGGATATACTGTTTTTCATAGAAATCCGGAGGGACCAATTGAAGCAATTATTGCTATTGGAAATAATGAAGTAAGGAAAAGAATAGTAAACGAAACTCGTTCCTTTACTTATCCAAGTTTAATACATCCGGGGGCTAATATTTCTAGCCGTAGTATTTTAGGAAATGGTACAGTAGTAATGGCTGGTGCAACGATTAATGTGGACGTGAATGTTGGTCAACATTGTATTATCAATACAAATGCTTCAATAGATCACGATTGTATTATCGAAGATTTTGTACATTTATCGCCAAATGTAGCACTGGCAGGAAATGTGCATGTAGGAGAGGGGACACATGTCGGCATTGGAGCTTGTGTTATTCAGGGGATAACAATTGGGAAATGGGTGAAGATAGGAGCTGGGGCCGTGATTATTAGAGATATACCAGATGGATGTACCGTGGTAGGTAATCCAGGAAGAATAATAAAGAAGTAACGTTAATTTTTACCACTATGTCAGATAAAATATGGCTATCTTCTCCTCACATGGGGGGAAATGAATTAAAATACATCCACGAGGCATTTGATCATAATTGGGTAGCACCTTTAGGACCCAATGTCAATGGCTTTGAAGAGGATTTGGAGAAATTTTTAAATTCGGATGTTCAGGTAGTGGCCCTTTCTGCGGGGACGGCAGCTTTGCATTTAGCCTTAATCGAATGCGGCGTAAATTACGGTGATGAAGTGATCTGCCAGTCAATGACATTCTCCGCATCGGCTAATCCGATCGCCTATCAAGGAGCGATTCCAGTATTTGTAGATTCTGAAGCTGACACCTGGAATATGTGTCCCACAGCCCTGAAAGAAGCAATACGTGATCGTTTTGCCAATGGCAAGAAACCAAAGGCAATAATTGTAGTCCATCTTTATGGCATGCCAGCAAAAATGGATGAAATATTGGCTGTGGCCAAGGAATTTGATATCCCAGTAATTGAGGATGCAGCTGAGGGATTAGGATCTACTTACAAGGGAAAAGCATGTGGTACTTTTGGTCGTTTTGGTGTATTAAGCTTTAACGGTAATAAAATTATCACAACATCAGGTGGTGGAGCTCTGGTATGTCATACAAAAGAAGATAAAGACAAAGCCGTATTTCTTTCGACACAAGCGAGAGACAATGCCCCGCATTATCAGCATTCGCATATTGGTTATAACTATAGAATGTCTAATATTTGTGCAGGTATTGGAAGAGGTCAGATGGAAGTCTTGGGAGATCGTATTGAAGCACGTCGCGGTATGACAAAGTTCTATTCCGATATATTTGCTCGTATTGATGGAGTTCGCGTGTTAACAGAGCCTAGCGAAGATTTTTATTCTAACCATTGGTTGGCTGCAATCACGATTGATGAGGCTTTAACAGGTGTCTCGCGTGAAGATTTACGCCTTGCGCTGTTGGAGGATAACATTGAATCGCGCCCACTATGGAAGCCAATGCATTTGCAGCCTGTGTTTGAGAACTCACCATATTATGGAAGTAATGTCGCTGAAAAATTGTTTGATACAGGCCTTTGTTTACCTTCGGGATCAAACTTAACAGAGGCGGAGAAAGAACGCATTCGCATCAAGATCGAACAAGTTTTTGATAAATAAAAAGAAAAGAGCTTTTAAATTTATTTAAAAGCTCTTTTCTTTTTAATCTCTGTCTATCCCAAGGAATTTGGAATAGAAATGCATGATGGGAAAAAAGATCGCTTCTTGTGGAGCATAGGGGAGGTAGCGCTTAAAATTACGCCAAAGCCGTTTAGCGCCATCTGGATGTACCGATACAGTACTATTTACTTTTCCCTCAGCATAGCGTTCGTCGTGATAACCAAAATTACCCCCATACCAAATTTCTTCCAACATCCAATCCGAGTTAGTATGTGCAGGGTATGCAAAAGGAAGATGTGACTTCGACAATCCAATGTAATCTACTAGAATTTGGTGGAGTAAATGTGTCCATTTTAAAATTCCAGTCTTTTGATAGATCTTCTTTAAAGCCTCTGCATCAATTTGATTACTGTATTGAGCATACAATCTTGCCGAATCGCAAAATTGTCTCAGTCCCATTCCGAAGGTAATTAAATGCTTCAATATATGGGAATTGACCTGAAAAAGTTGTAGCTCTGGAGCTAATATCCGTACTGATACATGTTCAATTTTCAAGATACCCTGTTTCTTAAGGTATAGTTTAGAGATGGAACGTAAGTAAGGTTGTATAAGAGGATTTCGCAGATCAAAAAGCTGCTTATGATGTTCAATAAACTGATTGTTCCAGTTGTAATGTAAGCTAAAGCTTTTTGTATCTTCTACAGTTATACCTTGTTCTTTTATATAATTGCGAGCTACAGAATAACCATTATCCTCGAAATGCCAATCAATGTCACCACATATTCGATGTAAGGGATTAAGATAGAACTGTGCCACACCTTGTCCCTTTTGTAAGATAGGTTGTATGCCAAGCGCTGTAAAAGCTTCATATTGGGAAGCTATTACTTTATTCATCTGAATATTATACCGTTCTATCTGATCTACACGTACAGCCCATTTTAATCGTAAAGATTTTGGAGGTAGTTGATCTTCATTTAAAAAAGCAAAGCTATCATAAATTATTCCTTCTACCGTATGAGGAATGGCCCAGGCATAAATTTGGGCCCATTCACGCTCCGTAAGCTGTGTAAAAGTTGATAAACCACCTTGCCCCCATAGGCCGATACGCAATAATTGAAAGAAAATATCTCGGAGTTGATTATCCATATAATAGACCAAATATAATAATTTATTGAAATATTTGGTTCACATTAGTTCATTAGCATATAAGAGTATCATGTAGAAAGAAATTGCTTTACTTTGACTTCTTAACATATCCGTGTAGGTCATTTATATCGCTTCCAAAGGAAAGAGCCATAGATCTCGTCCAATTGTTGGAAATACACGAATAATAAATGTAATATTTTCCATTAACCTTAATAAAAGATGCTCGATAAATCGATCTATAGTCGAATGCGTCTTTATTCGTGTTTCTTTTTAAAATAGGATACGGTTGATCTATTACCTTGTTAGCTTCATCAGTAGAACAATAAAACAAATCTGCACTATTATTGTTGGCCCCTTTTATTGCTTTTTCCCAAACACAAACAATCATTTCATACCCTTTTTCTGTTTTAATTACATCCAAATGCCATGGATAGAATTTAGACCAATCGAATTTTAGTGCAAGGAAAGTTTTTGGCCATCTCTTTGCGGAAGAATCTAGAGATTCAATATATCGAATTTCATTCCCGAGGCAATACCATATTTTATATTTCCCGTTTTCAAAATTGATCGCGGGACTCAGCATTTGCACATCGTTGAAATCAAAAATCACCTCTCTATTTTGCCAATGGATACCGTCTGATGAAACTCTCCTATAGATAGCGTTCTTATTTGTTTTTATATCGTAAGGTCTATACCAACATTCTATAATATCAAGATCTTCTCGATAAACAAGATGAGTATCGCTATTATAGCCGTTTTCAAATGGTAGATCTAATGGGTTCTCTAGCCCTTTTGGAGTAGCCCAGTTTATTCCATCTTGACTTACAGCAATACAAGGGTTTTCATATTTAACATCACCTTGAGGGTAAGGGGTATATGCCATCCAAAATTTATAGCCCTTCCAGCCTTTCGAAAAATAAAGCACTTTGGGATGAATATTTTCTGTGTTATTTAGATAATTATTGAAATTTAATATTTCAGAAGCATTTGGCGATCGGTTGACGTAAGCGATAGTATCTGTCGTGCTACCGATTGTGTCCCTCTTTTCCAGTTGCGCTAACGGCGGGAGCGAAGGGGTATTTTGTTCTTCATTCCTTTTTTTTGTACATGAAATTATTACAAAATATAAGATAAAGCATCCTATTAGATTTTTTTTACTCTTCATTTTAAATATGGCAATTGTTGTTGCCAAAAATATATATTAAATTTCTTATGCCAAAGATATTTTTAGTTGAAATACAGTTTCTTATATTGCTTCTTCTTATATTGCTTGTTTTTGTGAATTTCAAAAAGATAATATTACATTCTCTAATTAAAGAAAATATTTGAGCTTACTTTCGATATATATTTAGATACTGAATTAGATAAAAAAATAAAAAAGATGTATAGAATTAATTTAGGCACAGATCTTGCTTTCGTCAGGCAGCTTTATTAGACTTTTAATTTCTTTATTTTGGGGATGGTTTGATAAAAAAGTATATTTTTGTTAACGAAAGTACTAAGTCAATTAATAATATAAATAACGAATGCGATTATTTTTAAAGTATGGTATATCATTAGGTTTGTTTGCAACATTCTTAATGATACTAAGCTCTTGCGGGTCACGCAGGAGGATGGTATATCTTCAACAAGATTCTAGCCAAATTAATACATTATATGAACAATATGTACCTAAAATTCAGAATAATGATATTTTAACAATTGTTGTAACTGCTGCAGATCCGAAGGTCACCGCACCATTCAATCCTGTTAGTTCAATGATGAGCAATAACATGAGCCAATCGGTAGATATGGCGTTACGACCGACCTACACTGTCGATGGACAGGGAGATGTCACTCTTCCCATGCTCGGCAAAGTACATGTCGCTGGGCTCACTCGTGTAGAGGCAATTGAAAAATTGAGGATTGAATTGAATCAATATATTAAAGATCCTGGGGTAAATATAAACTTTAACAATTTTAGGGTTTCCGTACTAGGAGAAGTTACTCGTCCTGGTTCCTTTATTTTGCCTACAGAGCGTGTTACTGTCTTGGATGCATTAGGATTGGCTGGTGATATGACCATTAGAGGCGTTCGAGAAAATGTTATGCTAATTCGTGAAGTCGACGGAAAAAAGACGATGCATCGGCTAGACTTAACTCAACAAAACACATTGAATTCGCCATATTATTATTTGGCTCAAAATGATGTGATTTATGTTGAACCAAACAAAGCTCAGATCAACAATTCGAAATTAGGTGCAAATACAAATATTATTATTTCGATTGCAAGTTTATTAATCACTGTAATATCAGTATTGACGCGATAGTAAAATTCATGGAAGAAAAATCTATTCATATTCAGGAAAATCAACAAGACGAAACAAATTTACGTCAACTTTTTGAACAATATGCTTTTTATTGGAAGTGGTTTGTTTTAACTATAATCTTGGCTTTGGGAATTGCTGTTATCTATTTGCGCTACGCTGAAAAGACATACAGTACTACAGCGAAAATTCTATTAAAGGACGAGAGGAGTGGATCTGCAGGTGAACTTGCCGGTATTGCAGAATTAAGTAGCAGCATCGGCTTGGGGGGAAGTCGCGCCGCATTTGTTACTGATCAGATTGAAGTGTTATATTCAAGAAGGTTAATGCGCAAAGTAGTCGAACAAAATCATCTAAACATTATCTATTCTACCAAAGGTAAGATTCGATCTTCTGAGCTCATGGAGAAAGATATGCCATTTACTATTGAACCTCAGAGTAGTCAAGATTCTATAAAACTGAGCCTACGTGTAAGTTCAATTGATGGTAAGTTGTTGAAAGTTACGGATTTAATGTCGGGCGAGCATATTTCTGCTGGATTCGATAAAAATGTCAGGATTGGACGAAATTTTATAGTTTTTAAGAGAGGGGCCAATAAAAATATAAAGATAGATTCCGACGTTGAGTATTTAATCAACGTTATTCCTAGAGACTGGGCGGTTGATATGAATTTGAAAGCTATTAGTATCATGCCAAGTAAGGAAATGCAATCCTATGTTGTCAACTTCTCGATGCTATCGACTCTAGGAAAAAAGGCAGAGTTAATTTTAAATTCCCTTATTGAAGCCTATAATAATGACTTAACCAATGACAAATTGCGCATGACGCGTGCGACATCGGACTTTATTAACAAACGTCTAATGTTGATTTCCAAAGATCTTTCTGGAGCCGATGAGGAGGCCGCCGAATTTAAGTCGGCAAATTCTATGGTTGATATGGCTACTGAGGCTGGCGTGTTTCTAAGCACAGCTTCTGACAACGATAAAAAGGTGTTGGAATACCGCACGCAATTGCAGCTTGTTGATCATATGAATGATTATTTAAAAAATCAGGAGGTTGGTAAACTATTACCTTCAAACATAGGTTTACAGGATGTTTCCATTGGAACGGCAATAACTGCTTATAATAAACTTGTTTTAGAACGGGACGACTTATTGAAATCCGCTTCAGATCAGAATCCCGCAGTAGTGGCGTTAAACGAAAATATTGCTGAGAGTGATAAAAATATTCGTCAATCACTTAAAAATTATCAAAAGGTAACCCAACTAGCCTTAAATAGTATACAGCAAAAATCAAATGAAATTAAAGGGCGAATCAGTTCAATTCCTAGCCAAGAACAAGGTTTTAAAAAGATTTCAAGACAGCAACAAATCGTAGAATCATTATATCTTTTGTTATTGCAAAAGAGGGAAGAAAGTGAAGTAAAGGCTGCCGCAACACCAGATAATTTGAAGGTTATTGACTCAGCTTATGGAAATGGAGTGCCTGTTTCACCGCGTAAATCTATTGTATTATTGGGCGCAATTATTGTTGGTTTTTTAATTCCTTTTATTCTTCTCTATCTTAAATTTTTATTGGATAACAAGATTCATTCGCGTAAAGATATTGAGGAAATTGTTAAAGTTCCTGTTCTGGGCGAAATTCCTACGGCTGAGGATACAATTGTGCATCTAAATGATCGTTCCTCACTCGCGGAAGCATTTCGTATCCTACGGACTAATATGAATTTTATGTTTGGCGCTGATAAGAAGGAGGCTTCAAAGGTAATTTTTGTAACCTCTACAATTTCAGGGGAAGGTAAGTCCTTTGTGACGACTAATTTAGCACAGATACTATCTATGTCTGGAAAAAAGGTAGTACTTATCGGTGCTGATATCCGGAGTCCTAAGGTGTTAGATTATTTGGGTTTATCACACTTACAACATACTAATGTTGGGATTACTCAGTTTTTGATCAATCCGGATATGGATGTCGATAATATTATTATTAAAAAACCAGGGAATTATGATTTTGATGTGATTTATTCGGGTTATATCGCGCCAAATCCTGCAGAGTTATTGATGAATGGCCATTTCGATGATGTAATCAAATATTCTCGTGAGCACTATGATTATATTCTGGTGGATACAGCTCCGGTGAGCTTGGTGACCGATACGCTATTAATAGCACATAATGCAGACTTAACGTTGTATGTATCTCGTGTTAATTACCTCGATAAGCGTTTATTGCAGGTGCCTCGCGAATTGTATGTCGATGGAAAATTGAAAAACCTTGCTGCGGTTGTCAACGATGTTGATTTCGCAAGAGGTTATGGTTATGGCTATGGCTACGGCTACGGTTATGGAGATAAGGGTAAGAAAAAAACAGGTTTCGCCAAAGTATGGCAAGATTTGAAAGATCGCCTAAATATTAAATAATACTGGAATAATAGAGGTTTTGGCCTTATTGTTGCAGAATCCCAAATCGATACGTCGGTTTGGGATTTTTTTTGTTTATACTAATTATTAAGATCGCGCGTTTTTGAATTAAGTAAGACTAATCGGTACAAACTTATATCATGTATATCAAAGGCTATTCTCAATGCAAAATAATTCACTAAACTTTAAACTTAAGCTCTTTAAATATTTATCGATGAAAAAACAATTTCTATACGCTGTAGTAGGACTATTTTTTTTAACAACAGGTTCTGTATCAGCTCAGTTTTCCAGACCTATTAGCGTTGGGGCAGGGGCAGGGACAGCGATCAATTTAACTGATTTAGGTAATGTAGAACCTAAATTTGCATTTTATGGAGAATTGGATTATTTAATTACCCCTTATATTTCCGTTGGTCTGCATGGTGAGAAGGGTACTTTAGCTGGTAATGGTTACGAAAGCGACTTTAAGAATCGCTATTTTGCAGGAAATATTAATGGAAAGCTCCGTTTGGGACAGTTTCTGGCAAATACCGGCAATTATAGCTATTATACCTTGGAGGCAAATACTTTTTCACGAATTCTTTCCAACGTCTATGTGGGAGCAGGTGCAGGACTCGTGAAAAACCGCATTGCGAGACACTTATCTCCGGCATATAGTGAGGCGATCATTAATCAAGGAGGAGAATTCTCTGATAAATTGGGCGAAATTCATTTTGTACTTCCTTTAAATGTCGGACTGGATATTCCCTTTGGTAGAACATTATACGGACCACAGTGGGCAATAAATGTAAACTATCAGCACACCTTGACATTTAATGATAATTTGGATGGCGTCATCAATAAAAATAATGATCAATATGGTCTTATTTCTGTAGGCGTTAAATATGCCTTATTCAATCGAAAATAAACTATCGAATTTTTTAATCTAAAATAGACACATGAAGAATATATATAGAGCAATTTCCAAAAATCAACTATTTGGTCTGCTAGCTATTGCTATTATAATTGGCTTCTCTGCCTGTAAATCAAATTCAGCTATCTATAAGGCTCCAAAAGTGAATGCTTTTAGAGGCGGAAAGCTTCCAGCTCCTCCGGGAATGGTATACGTACCTTCTGGGACAATTCTTTTTAAAGGATCGCTCGATAGTGGCAATGTGGGTAAGAATGTCAGTGTGAGTGCTTTCTTTAT
The DNA here is from genome assembly GCF_014109745.1 of Sphingobacterium paramultivorum. Taxonomy (NCBI): domain Bacteria; kingdom Pseudomonadati; phylum Bacteroidota; class Sphingobacteriia; order Sphingobacteriales; family Sphingobacteriaceae; genus Sphingobacterium; species Sphingobacterium paramultivorum. Next base: position 4,756,661 of record NZ_CP058555.1, on the reverse strand, counting down.
CGATGAAGCCGAAGTGACGAATAAGCAGTATCGCGAATTTGTAAATTGGGTTGCCGATTCCGTCGCAGTAACAGATTATTTAAATGATGATCAATACTTTTTGGAAATAGCAGGTGAACAGGTTGGCCAAAAGCGTATCAATTGGGCAAAAGTCAAAAAGATATCTCCAATATGGAAAAGCAATGATCCAAGTATTCAAGAACGCATTGCTCCTATGCTTGAAATGCATGGAAATAGAAGGGCCCTTAATCCTGAAACGATTAAATACCGTTTTTCATACCTGCAGTCTAAAGGTAATGTGAAAAAGAAATACGTGACTGATTCGGTTGCCGTAATGCCTGTTGAGGATATCTGGACAAAAGATTTTCCAAATGCGCAGCTTGCTTCTTTGGATGCCAACTATTTTACGCATCCTTCTTTTGACTATTACCCTGTCGTTGGTGTAACCTGGAGGCAGGCACGTGCCTTTACCGATTGGCGTGCAAACGAGATGGCCGCTACAGTACTTAAGAATTCTTATCTAAACGGTTATCAGTTGAGTTTAAGCTTGCCAACCGAAGCGCAATGGCAATATGCGGCTTCGGGCAAATTGGATCCACAGGATACGATCGCAGGATCACGTATGACAATTGATGGAACAGAAGGTAAGAAAAAATTGGCTGTCAACTTTAAACAAGGGGAAGGAACTTATTCACGTGATGGCGCTACATTCACACTGCCCGTAAAATCGTATATGCCAAATGCTTTTGGTGTTTATAATATGGCGGGAAATGTCTCCGAATGGACCTTGGATGCCTATAGCCCATCTGCGGTTGTATTTGTCAACGACTTAAATCCTGCGTTGCTTTATGATGCAGATGCTAAAGATGGAGATGCATTGAAACGGAAAGTGGTCCGCGGGGGCTCATGGAAAGATAATGGAGAGCAGTTAAATAGCGAAACGCGTAATTATTCGGTAGACTATGAACCGCATTCGTACATCGGTTTCCGTTGTGTCATGTCGGCCTTTGAAATGCCTACTGTACAAAGCAAAACGCGTAAGTATTAATTTCCTGTTTTAAAATCCAAAAATCGAGAACAATGAAAACAAAAATAGTATTGATAGCGGCGATGACTTTCGGAGTTGGGTCATTGTTTGCTCAACAAGAGACAACAATAGATACAGTCCCCAAGAATCAAAACATTTTAAATAATGTTAATTCAGGTAATCCTATAACATCAGGAGAAGTAATTCAGGATACAATCCCGTTAACTGATGGATTCTATCAGGCAAATAATATGGAGGATGCTGTTCCTTTCGCTTATCCTGAGGTAAACAAAAAAAATATACGCTTTTACAAACGTGTATGGCGAGATATTGATTTAAAGGACGAAAAAAACAATATTCTTGCTATTCCTGGCAATTCTTTGATCGAGGTTGTCATGAAGGCGATTGAAAAAGGAAAACTTTCCCTCTATAGTCCCGATGACGATTCCTTTAAGGGCCGATTAAGTGCGCAGGAAGGAATGGCTCGTTTCGCAGATAGCGTGCTTGTACCTATTTTTGATGGTGAAGGAAATCAGATTGATTCCAAAATGGCATTGAATGAGTTTGATCCTGCACGGGTGACTAAATTTAGAATTAAAGAGGACATATTTTTTGATAAACAACGCAGCAGACTGGAAACGCGGATTATCGGTGTTGCGCCCCTAATGAATATTACAACTTCTGCAGAATTAGCGGAATCGGTCGGCGCGACTCCTGCATTTTGGCTTTATTTCCCACAGTTGCGGTATAGCCTTATCCAGATAGATATTTCTGATCCGGATAAGGGACTCTACGATATGACCATGGATGATTTCTTTGTTCAGAATAAATTTGCCAGTACCATCGTGCGTGAATCTTCGCCTGGCATGTTGCAGAACCTCAAAGAAACAGAAAATGGTGGACAGCAGCTAGATGGGAAAAAAGTGGAAGAGAAACTGGATGCCTATAAGAAGAAATTATGGAGCAATCCAAAAGGGGTAAAAGCCGAAGAACTGGAAGGAAATAAGTCCGGTGATGGTAAAACTTCACAGAGCCAAAACCAAGAAAAAGAAACGGAACAGAAATTGTAAAGCAATATAATCTATTTTGTTCAAAGCGAGCTTTTCGATATAAAGAAAAGCTCGCTTTTGTTTAATAATTTATTATTTATTAATATGGAAAATTATAAAGCTGGTACCAATATTGCTATTGGATGCAAACGCAGGATAAACATCACATTTAAATAGAAATGAAGAACAGTATTGATAATATACAAAAACCTATTCTGGTTATATTGGCCGCTGGTATGGCGAGCCGTTATGGTTCGGCTAAGCAGGTGGAGAGCTTCGGGCCATTTGGCGAAAAAATAATAGATTACTCCATTTATGACGCCATTCGTGCTGGATTCGGAAAGGTCGTATTTGTCATTCGGGAAGAATTTTTAGAGATCATGAAATCAAATGTTGGTGCAAAACTTCCTGAATCTGTCGAGGTCGCTTATGCTTATCAGAATTTTGACCTGAAAAAGTTTGGAGTTGATAGAATCGTTGAACGGCAAAAGCCATGGGGAACAGGTCATGCAGTAATGAGTGCAGAGTATGAAGTGGATAAACCATTTTGTGTGATCAATGCAGACGATTTCTATGGCTACGATGCCTTTCAAAAAATGGCTAATTTTTTAACACAGCGAGCGGATGATAAAGAGATGGCACTCGTCGGATTTGAAGTCGGTAATACCCTTTCCGACTTTGGCTACGTCTCGCGTGGTGTTTGTGAAGTAAATACTACAAATCATTTGCAGAGTGTTACTGAACGAACAAACATCTATCGAAAAAATCAAGATATTGTCTATGCACAAGATGAAGCAGAAATTGCCTTGCCTAGTGAAACAAGAGTTTCAATGAATTTCTGGGGATTTACGCCCAAAATATTTGAGATTGCACGCAGCTTGTTCCCTGATTTTGTAGAGAAAAACCATGAGAATCCAAAAGCGGAATTTTTTATCCCTGATTTGCCGGATTATATGGTCAAGCAGGGTATTGCCAATTTTTCGGTACTTCCTACCGATGCGAAATGGTTTGGTGTAACTTATAAAGAGGACAAGGAAGAAGTCCAACAAAGTATTCATCGGTTAATTGAAGACGGACATTATCCTGAACGATTATGGCCAGAGAAAAAGGTAGTCGATGAAAGTATTTATCTGGATTTTTAAAGATTAATATTTCTTTTAATACACACCGCGAAAGTTCTCCTATATCGAGGGAGAACTTTTAACGTATTTATACCATTTATTTTGGTAATTTTGCGAAGACTTAAACGTTGAAAGGGAACTTAACATTTTTTTAATGAGTAATTTATGGAGGGAAGGCTTGTCCATCAACAAGCCTCGTTGGGTCATTCTGTTGTTGGATATGATTATTGTAGGTGTAGCATTTTTGATTAGCTACATACTCATTTTTAAGCACAGGGGCGGGGTGGAGGTCGACGCCTTGCGTATACAGCTCATATTGGTATCTACGATATATCTGATCTGTTTTATTTCGCTGGGAACATTTAAAGGTGTTATCCATAAAACCGGAATCCGTGAATTACAACGTATGGCATTAGCGATTGTAATGGCCTATTTTTTATCAGTCATCGTATGTAAAGTATTAGAGTGGACACAACCTTCGTTCTTAGATGCCGCTTTTCCTTTCTCTGATACACAGCTTCTTTTTCATGCATTGATTGTCGGTTTCGGTATGACCTTCAGCCGCGTGCTTTATCGGGCGCTCTACCACGAGCTGATGTGGGGTAATAAAGACAACCGTATTCCTGTTATCTTATTTGGTGCAGGAAATATGGGCAATACAACCTTTCATTTTATTCATACAACATCACGTAACAAATATCGTATTGTGGCTATCATAGATGATAATCCACATCGTATCGGCAACCGGATCCAGGGTTTTAAGATCCACGATATTAATGAACTAAACAAAGAGTTTGTGCAACGGCATGGAAATGCAGCTGAGCTTATTGTGGCTATCGATAATCGTACGCCCGAACGCTTGAGTAAAATATTTAAACTGGCTGAACCGATTCCTTTAATTGTTAAAATTATCCCTGATACTGCACGTATGTTAGCGGGCGAGGTGGCCACCAGACAGATCCGAAGTCTGCGGATTGAAGATTTATTGGGACGGAAGGCGATCGATGTGGACAATCCTACCATTGCTGCAGAAATGAAGGGGCAAATCGTATTGGTAACCGGAGGGGCCGGCTCTATTGGTGGAGAACTCGTACGTCAGCTCGCGCATACTGATCTAAAACAGCTTATCGTTGTAGATCAAGCTGAATCTTCTTTATATGATATCCAACAGGAGTTGAGTTCATCTGCAAATTTTGGACGTTGCCTATTTATAGTAGGAAATGTCAGGGATGCACTATTTATGGAAACCCTATTTCAGCTTTACAGACCAACTTACGTCTTTCATGCAGCTGCGTATAAACATGTTCCCTTAATGGAAGCGAATCCCTACGAATCGATTCTAACGAATATATGGGGATCGTACAATGTAGCTTTGTTGGCAGATAAATATGAAGTCGCTAAATTTGTCATGGTATCAACGGATAAAGCTGTGAATCCGACGAATGTAATGGGCGCTACCAAACGTGTGGCCGAGATTGCGATATCAACAGTCAATATGAATTCCAAAACCAATTTTATCGTTACGCGTTTTGGCAATGTGTTGGGTTCCAATGGCTCGGTAATTCCACTTTTCGAAAAGCAGATGCTTAAAGGGGGACCGTTGACAATTACCGATCCAAATATAACCCGTTATTTTATGACCATACCTGAAGCCTGCCAATTGGTACAGGAAGCTGCGGTAATGGGTAAAGGCGGTGAAATATTTGTATTTGATATGGGTGAGCCTGTTAAGATTATAGATCTCGCAAAACAGATGATAAGACTGAAAGGGTATAGCTATCCAGAAGATATTGATATTAAGATCGTAGGCCTGCGCCCTGGTGAAAAGATTTTTGAGGAGCTTCTGGCGAATGGAGAGAATACCGAAAAGACGTATCATGAGAAGATTATGATTGCGAAGGTCAATACCCCAGATCTTGCGTTACAAAAAGCGAGAATTGAGCAATTATGTGCGCTCGCCAAAACAGCTGATCCGAATGATGATAAAATGAAATTAGTACAGCTGGTGAAAGATATTGTGCCGGAATTCCGTTCTCAGAATTCTGTTTTTATAGCATTAGACAAGTAAGTCTATCGCAAAAAAGCCAACCTGCGTGTGCAATCGCAGGCTGGCTTTTTTTATTGTCAATTTTAATAACCCGGATTTTGTGCCAGATTGCTGTTGCCAGCAATAGCCTGGTTGGGCACTGGGAAGCGATTCAGATGTGCGGAAGTACTTGGATTATGATCCCACCACTTTTCCGTAGTAAAAGCTTTCCATCGGATCAGATCTGTACGTCGCCGACCTTCCCCTAAAAACTCAATACTCCATTCATCCAGAATACGGTACTTGTCAATATTGGCGCTAGTCACGGGATTAGGATCGGCTGCATTGACAAAGTTTCTTTTTCGGACAGCATTGAATAGTTCCGTAGCCTTTTCCTTGTTCCCTAATCTGAAATCACATTCGGCCAGCATATAGTAAACTTCTGCCAGTCGGATAATCGGCATATCGGCTCCCCAGCGTAAGGTATTGTTGGCCAGATTTGGAATCGGTACTTTCACCAGGCGTATGCCTGTGTTTTCCTCGCCTTCCGATATTTTAGAGGGTAGTTGATCGATTGAACTGTATTTTTTTCCGGGGCCAACTTCCGAAAAACGACCCACTTGGTCTACAAAGTTCAAAGGCTTGTCCTTGTATTCTTCACCGCCAAGAATAGCTTCGCCAGTAGGTGTTTTATGTGGGCCAACAATAAACATACCCTCATATTGGTCCGAGCCGTGATAGACGTAAGGTGCTTTGCGGAGATCGCCTTGGTCGAAGGTTTCAAAAGGTGAACCTAACTTGAAGTCCACACCGTAGCTTGAGCCATTAGGTTTCTTGGATGGCGTCAGGTGAGCGCCATTATTCCCGCCCATATCCTGTGCAAAGAATTGCTTCGTGTTGTAGTGATAGAAGTCTGCATAAAACCAATTGTACTCCAGCATCTTGAATTCCGAAGGCATAGACCAGATAATCTCGGGCGATTCATTGTTTTTAAATCCATGTACCCCGTTCCACTTCGTATCCAAGCTGTAGTCGCCATAGACTTTATTGACAATATCTTGTGCCAATTTTTGGCTTTCAGCGTACATGGCTTTACCAATATAGGCTTCTGCATTGAAGTAGAGCTGTGCCAGCATGGCTGCAGCCGCAGCTTTTCGAATCGCGCCTTCTTCCTTGTCGCCGGACTTCTTTGCCGGAAGATTTTCAATCGCAGCCTTGAGCAGCTTTTCGATATGGGCAAAAAGTTCCTGATCGCTATTGCGCGGTAGTGACTCTTGGTCTAGGGATTCGAAAATAGGCATACCGCCAAAATAATCTAATCCACGTAGATAAAAATAGGCGATCAAGGCATCCAATTGTGCGAGATCTGCTGCTTTCCGCTCGTCGCTCAGGGCAAATTTGCCGTAGTCTAATTTGCTCAGATCGCTCTTTGTATCCAGTGCGAGGGCAACACCCATCAGGGTTCCGCGCCAGCTTCCCCAAATCCAATTGTCATCCGCCGTCCAACGGTGGTAATGATAGCGCTCATTCTCGCCACCATTGTACCAATGCCGGCCCTTGGTGGTAATGGCAAAATTGTCGGCCGTATATTCCTGAAGGCGCCAGCGATCTTCGCCCATATACCACTTCGCATGGGTAAATGGTCTAAATAAGGCTGCCTTGATGTCTTTCTCACTTTTGAAAAAGGTGTCCGGCGTGACCGAACTATAAAACTCCTGATCCAATTTGGTACATCCTGATAGCAATAATGCTACGGATAATGTTGCTATGGAAATGTATTTTTTCATGTTTGCTCGCTTTAAAAATTTACTTGTAAACCCATCATAAAGGTTCTTGTCTTTGGATAGACATTGCGCTCCTCAAAACCAGGTTCGAGGCCATTGATATTGACTTCGGGATCCAGGCCACTGTAGTTTGTAAACACAAAAAGGTCGCGTGCAGTGGCATAGATTCGCATCGACTTCAATGGTTTGATCCAATTTTGGTTAAAACGATAACCGATATTCAGCGCGTCAACCTTTAAAAAAGTGCCTTTTTCCAACCAGTAATCGCTTAGCTCTTTTTCTCCTTTGATATTTTTATGTTTGTCGTATGCTTCTTCCAGCACATTCTGTCCTTTTACATTGGGTAGGCTGTAGTACATATTGATCATATTGAACACATCGTGGCCGATCCAGCTACGCATATAGATACTTGCATCCCAGTTTTTATAGGTAAATTGGTTGTTCCAGGAGAGTTGTAATGTAGGAATCGCATTGCCGACAAAAGACTTGTCGCCCACAGTCTTGTTACGGTCTCGCACATCAAAGGCATTTCCATCCTTGTCATAAAGCTTCCAATAGCCATCATCTGTAAAGCCTGCAAATTTCCAGAGGAAGAATTGGCCAATATCCTCACCCGGATATAGCCTTACTGCCGACCCTGGCGAACCGGGAGCCGGGAAGTCTTTTCGGTCGGTAAAAGTTTGACTGCCCCATAAGGTGTTGAGCCTGCTTTTATTATGTGAAGCGACAATGCTGGTGGTATAACTGAAATGATCATTGTCTACGGCTTTAAAGTTCAGTTCAAATTCATATCCTGTATTTTGCATGCTGCCCACATTCATGGTAGTTTTATCGTGGATCGCCGGCGGTTGGGAAACGCTGATGTCATAAATCAGATCGTCGATCTTCCGTTTGTAGATGTCAAAACGGCCACTTAAACGGTTGTTCAGTACAGTGAAATCTAAACCAAGGTTGTATTCTTTTTTGACTTCCCACTTGATGTTTGGATTTTGGTTGTGCATCACACCATAGGTTCTGAACCATTTTCCATCCTGCAAAAACCAGGTGTCGGCGCTATACATCCGCGTGGCAACTTTGGCATCAAAACCTTCATTGCCCGTTTCTCCGTAGCCCGCACGTAATTTAAGGTCATTGATAAATTTGACATCCCGTAGGAAAGGTTCCTGAGAAACCCGCCAGCCTGCGGAAAGTCCCGGAAAGAATCCCCATCTGTTTTTAGGCGCAAATTTGCTGGATCCTTCGTAACGTGCCGTTGCGGTCAGAATATAGCGATCCAAATAGGAGTAGTTGACACGGCCAAAAAAGGCGGCAAGCTTGACCCAGGGATTTTTCCAGGATCCAATGCCCGCTCGTCCATCCGGTAAATAGGTTCCTGTACCCATATTGTTTTCCCCAATACCATCAACGGGGAAATTAGAGTTTTCGGCAGAAAATCCCTGTCCGTTAAAATCCTGGTAGCTATAGCCCGCCACAGCATTCAAGGAATGCGCGGCCCAGCGGTTTGTATAGTTGGCGGTCCATTCAAAGACGCGGTCATTGAACCGGCTATAATATTGCTTGGCAAATCCGTCCACATTGTTCTCCCGAGAAATGCGATGTTGTGCCGATCGGTAATAATTGCCGTGTTCGCTGTTGTTCTTTATCCCGATGGTCGCACTGGTGGTCAGATGTTCTGTGAGGTTTAACTTTAAGGTCGCATTTGCCAACAGGTATTTGAATTGCTTTTCATCGCTGCGGAGACGTGCTTCGGCCACGGGATTCCAGGTATCGTAACCACCTTCCAGTACGTTGTAGCCACTGACATCATTGGCATCGTATGGTGTTTCGGTCGGATTCATCACCAGGGCCATATTAAAAATGTCATTGTTGTTAAAGATATCTCCATTGGAGCCAAATGCTTTCACCTGGTTGTAGCTTACATTGGTATTCAACTCTGCAAAGCCATCGAAAAATTTGAAGGCACTATTGATCCGTCCGCCGATTTCATCCCGCTTTGAGGTGATCGCCATTCCTTTGGCATCGCGCTTGGTAAAGGTAGTATAGACATTAGCGTTTTCGGAACCACCACTGATGTTTGCGACTTGCCGATGGCTGAATGGATTATTGTTGGTAACCTCATCATACCAGTCGGTGCGATGTCCAAGGTCTTCACCGAGGCCATATTCGACAAATTTTTCTGCCGAGAGGACTTTGGGACGTTTGCGGATGGATTCGACAAAATATTCCGAAGTAAAATTTACCTGTGCCTTTCCAACCTGTGGTCTTTTTGTGGTGATTAGGATTACGCCACCGGAGGCACGTGTTCCGTAAATCGCGGCAGCGGAGGCATCCCTCAGTACGTTAATAGATTCGATATCTTCTTTCGCAACGGAGTTGATATCACCACCAGGAACACCGTCAATAACCACTAGGGGTCCCTGTGTGGCGTTTACCGAATTGACACCGCGCAATTGCAAGGAGATACCAGCATTGGGATCGGTTCCATTGGTGGAGATGACACTGAGCCCCGGAACTTTTCCTTGGATCGCCAAAAGGGGAGAGACAGCTCCTGCGACCATGTCTTTCTGTTTGATGCTCGATACGGCGCTGGTCAATTCTTTTTTGTCAAGGGAGCCATAACCGACCACAACAGCCTCCTCGAGCTGCTGCGTGTCAGATACCAGTTGTACATTCAAACTGGAACCACCCGTATACGTGATTTCCCTAGAGCTAAAGCCGATCATTCGAACGACGAGGATAGCATTTTGCTCCACGTTAGTCAGGGTGAATGTACCATTGGCGTCGGTTGAAGTCCGTAGATTGCTGCCCTTCACAGAGACCGTGGCACCAACTATGGGATTGCCCTGTTGGTCCTTAACACTGCCCTTGACTGTGGTCTGAACCTCCTGCACATAGGGTGCATGGGGTAGCGCATAAGCGGCTCCAGCAAAAAAACTGCTGCTGAATAGCAATAATTTAGTAGCCACTTTAAAACTGTTGATTTTAAAATTCATGTGCTAATGTTTATTAAAGAATATTGGTTGTTTAAGATAAAAGAGCTTGACAGGCCCTTTGTGGGATGGTCGATGTCAGCTGTCGGCCCCAGATAAGATGGATATATTCAAATTCAAGATACTGCATATAATTGGTGTGATATGAACACTAAATGTACAGCATTAGCTTTATAGGCCCTGTCAGTTGAGACAATATGATGATACTTTGAGACAAATTGGTCGGTGATAACAGCAAATGGTAAAAGGTATCAATCTAAAGCAAGTAGCCAGAATATTATATCTTTTTGATATTGCAACTGTATTGCTTTTGTGTTAGTTTTATTATATTTGCAACTATATTGCAATAATAAATACTATACCAAATGATCAAACCAATAAAAATTATCCTGGCATTTATGCTGGTATCTGGGCTTTTTGTATCCTGTAAAAAAGAAGGGGAGGCACCTGAGGTCGTTTCGCCAAAAGCAGAAAATGTAGAAATTGGCTATGCCAATAATAAGCAAGCAATCCGAGGGCGGGATTTTCACTTTAATGCGGATATTCTTGCTGGAGATAAAATCGAGTCTGTTCAAGTCAAAATTCTGCTTAAGGCAGGGCTGACCTATTCATCGCCATGGAAAATGGAAATTGCTTGGGAAGAGTTTAAGGGATTAAAAAATGCCAATGTGCATAAGCATTTTACCATTCCATTGGAAGCGCCTGAGGGCAAATTTGATTTTTTCTTTGTTGTCAATGATGTTAATGGATCAAAGCTTGAGTTAAAGGAAGATTTTCAGATCTTCGATGCGGCTAATATGCCTGTTGACCCGATTGTGGACCGTGATATTTTCTCACGAAACGATGATATGGTATACTATATGAATACCTATGTAGAGGATCCACTGCTTTTCAAAAAAGGAGATAAGTTTACGGCACGTGCGCAGATCAAGCAGATCCAAGGTGATGGTATTTTATATACAGCATTGATCAGACGAACGCTGAATCATTTTCCTGAAACGGTTGATAAACTTGACTTGACGAAGGCTATAATTATATCTAAAGTGGAGCATAAAGACCTGGGGCCAGCATCAAAAGTCAATACCTATAAGTTGGTCAATGGTACGATAAGCGGTGATGATATTTTAATCGGTGCCGAGAAAGATGGTTTGGGCAGTCAGATTTCTGGTGAGAGACAATGGCAATCTGGTCAGTACAATCTCGTTATATTATATAAAAATACCACTTTTAATATGAGTACTTTTAAGTCGATTCCAATTACTATTTCGTATTAGAAGATATTTGCCCAGTTAAATATATCAAAGCCTTCCCAATTAAAGGAAGGCTTTTACTTTCTTAATAATTGCTATGTAAGCATGGTGAATTAGCGGTTTTACTTGAAGGAATTGCGACTGATGTTATCGCTAATTATATCATTGTGCGCTAATAGGGAGTTTGCTGATGTAAATGATTGCTGTATCGGTGGAAGTTGGATAAGTACGTTCATTGCCTTTAATCATTACTTTTTAGCCCATACTTTTAACGAGGTAAACTCTCTGGGCGTCTCATACGATAACTTGTTGCAGTAATAGCGTGCAAGAAAGCTTCAATGTCTTTGATCTCTGACTTGCTCAAATGCAGGGGCTGCATCAAGGGATCTGTGACTGGATAAAGTGGATCTTTTGCTTTCTGCTCGGCTGTTGCTGAATTCATTTGCATTCCACTGTTGTACATGTTTAATAATCCGGTCATATTCCAAAATAATCCGTTATGCATCCATGGGTCGGTATTCATCACATCTCGGAGGAACGGTGTCTGAAAGCGACCGACATCATTTGGATCTTTTGTTATCTCATAACGTCCAAGGTCTTGAAACTTTCGCTTGTAATAGGTCAAGCCTATATTGTGGTATAAATTATCCGTGAAAAACTGTCCATTATGACAATTCATGCAACGGGCTTTGGTACGGAAAAGATGTAGACCTCGGATTTCTTGATCAGTTAAAACCTTATAGTTGCCATCCAGGAATTCGTCAAATCGACTCCTTCTGCTGCTAAGTGTACGCTGGAATGCGGCCAGGGCTTTTAGTACTTCGGGCATCGAATATTCAGCTTCTCCAAATGCTGCTTCAAAAAGTTTGTTATAGGATGGGATGGACTTAAGCTTTGGGATGAGCTTTGTGAGGTCCATATTCATCTCGTGATGGGCCTCTATAGGCCCTAATGCTTGCTCTTCCAAAGAACCTGCACGGCCATCCCAAAACAGGGCTTTACGGGCATAAACATTTAACAGGGAAGGCGTGTTGCGCTGTCCCTCGATATGGTCGTTGCCGACTGGGACCGTTAGTTTGTCTGCCCATGAGGTTTGCGGATTATGGCAACTGCTGCAGGAAATCTGATTGCTCCCGGACAGGATAGGATCAAAAAACAATAATTTACCCAATTTGACATCGGGACGTTCCATAAGGGCAAAATAGGTTGAATCAACTTTTGGAAGTGATTTAAATTCTGTCCATTTTACACCGGGGTCAATGGTGGGAATCGGCCATTCCCCTAGAGGTCGCGTGTATAACTGACGTAATTCTTCTTGCTGTGAATAGACAAAGGAGGAAAGAATCGCTCCTAATGCCAACGTTACTAACACAATACTTTTATTCATTATTCTCTCTTTTATAAATAGAAATTGACTCCCATGCGCAAATTCGTATTTTTGCCGCGAAAGGCTGTTGTGCCTTCCATTAATTTTGGGCTTGAGTTGTCTGAAGCTTCAAATTGGAAATCGACAAAAAATGAGGTCCTTGCCGTACGCCATATTTTGCTCGTCAGATAAGATAGCCTTGTCTGTATGCCGAGCACATTGGTATCATAATAGTAGAATTCGGGATAAGCAATACCTGCTGTAAATGAATTCAACTGACCGCTTGGTATTTGTAGACTGTTTGTTAACTTAAGTCGGTAAGAAGGGGTAAACTGTAATCGAAACCGATCATTAGATTGTCCGATTTTTGTCCAAGATAAGGGCAAGGAAAGGGCTATCCAGCTTCGTTCTGCGAGTGCTGTAAGCGCATCGTCGCGTTTGTCGTAAAGACTTTCTATAGAAATACCAACTTCCTTGGGCGTGCTGGTGAGTGACGAAAACGCTTTACTGTAAAGCAGACTGCTATTCCAGCGCGTCAAGAAGTAATTGCTTCCTTTATGATAAATTCCATCCTGTCCACTCTCATTGGTTAATCTGAAACGTACGAGATTACCGTTGACGCGTTTGTCCCGAAAGAGCAGATCTATAGCAATTTGATCAAGGTCGAACGTCTGCTTAACCAGATAGTCTTGCAGATGACGTACATCGTTTGTATTCTCGTTTTTGCGTTGTAAATAACTTGCGGACCAGTATAATATCCATTGGGGTTTGTTTAATGTGCCCGCTAATTCTAGTCCGCGATAGCGATCGTATTGTTGAATGGATGCGGAATCAAGTGCTTTGATTGAGCCATATCCAAAACTTGAAAAATAGTGATATTCGGGATAGGAGATACCTTGATTTAATTTCTGATTTTTGTAGGAAAGATCTGTCCTTCCTTTACCGTAGCCCCATATACCCGTGATTGAAAAATGCTGCTGGCTGCCGCTTACATACGATAAGCTTGGTTTTAATAGAAATTTCATGCTATAATGCTCCATTCTGGGATCTACTGATCGTGTTGCCCAGTGATGTGTGTAGTTGGCCTGTATACCGGCTTGCCAATGCTGGTCTAGCTTGTAACCCAATTGTGCTTGGGCATCATAGGTCTGGCGTTCAAATTTTCCGGCTTTTGGCGTGTAAAAATAGCCTGGAATACGATTGTCGTCCAATCCGCCTAAAAAATAGGCTAGACTGTCTTCCCAGGATTTTGCGTAACTGAACCTACCTGATACGACTATTTTGTCCGTTAGGTAGTTGATTCCCCGGGCTTCGAGGGCTGCAATAGTAGTCCTTTGGGCTTTCTGGCTGCTGCGGTAGTTTTGGTTTTTCAAGTCATAATAAACTGAGATATCTCCAAAATTATTTCGGGTGGTATCTTGTAGCAAAACAGTATGATCAAAGAGATATTGCATTGTTTGTGTACCTGCCTGCTGCCACAGAACGGTATCTGAATGATAGTTTTTTTGTGCTAGAGTCAAGTTACAGCAGCACAACAAAAATAAAAAGCTGAAATAGCGCATAACAAAAAATATTGGGACAGCCTCAGCTGTCCCAATGATTGAATATGTTAATCAATAAAAGAACTTGCAGATTTGGATACATCTGCTTTATTCAAATAACCAAAGTCCTCGCTGGAATTATTGGTATCTTTTAAGATACGACGTCCGTTGACAGTTTTGAGTGTTTTGCGCACCAAAGACTGGCTTGAATACTGCCCGGCCGGAACAAATGTGCGAACGGCATCCAATACGTTAGGGAGGCGTTTTGGTACGCGTTTGCTCTCTGTCGGATGCATGATTTCTACAGCGTCATCGATATAACTGACGGGAATCTGGAGGTATTTATTCGTGGTAGCAGTTATCTCGCGCTGATCTGGTGTAGCAAATGCCGGCAGATTTTTTACCGCAGGCAAATTTTGGTTGGCTTTAAATAGGATATAGGCATCGCGACCCAAAGCGTTCAACACCATGTCGTTTCCTGATACAAAATAGGCAACATCTAGATTTGTAACTTTTGGGTTGTCTATATCATATTTATAAGGTACACCGCCTAAATAACTGATTAAGTTTGTTTCGAAGTCGGCATTGGAGAGATTCACGGTCAAATTGGGGTCGGTAATAATCACGCTTGTTCCGTTGTTGTCGGCGTAAGAATTGGTGTGATCAATTGCGGTTGCAGCAATGATAATGCTCTGCCCTGGCTGAACGGGATACTTTTTGCCCGTACCATCACTTGGTACCATAAATAGTGTATTGGCGTAGACATAGTCGTTATTGGCGTCTAATCCTGCGCCTACAGTCATACCAATAGATTGGCTCCAGTCATATTGATTGCTCCCAGATTGAAAATATTGGCCTGAGTTGTTGTTGTTTTTCCCCTCGACCTGACCAATGTAGAGGCTGTCGGCATATAGCAAAGTATTTGAATTATTGTAAATTTCTAAAAACTGGTCTCTGAATATAGCTCCTTTGCTGGGGTCAGATCCGGCATAGTAGATTTGCTTGAATACCCAATTGCCTACTTTACCAATGACCAGATCTAGTTGTTTTTCTGTATTGGAACTAACATCCAAACGCTCCAAAGCGGCATTAAATGTCACATCTTCTTCGGTGTAAACCCCTGTTTTTTGCGTATATTCCTGTGCACTGACGACCAGTACAGCAGCGATGTCATAAGAACCGGGTGTGATGTTTGCGAACGTTATTTTTCCTGAAGTAGCCCCTTCTGCGTTATAGGCTTCGCTGGTGGAGCGATTGGTAATTTTGACGGTAGATTTTGAAACGTCAAAAGAAACATCGCCTTCTTGAGCCTGAATCGTTAAGTTGAGCGAAACGGGTTGGACGCGGTCGTCTTCCGACTTTTTACAGCCAATTACGACAGTCAAAAGAAGCATGGCGATGATGATAAGGTTTCTGTTCATGTTGTTGTATGTTAAAATTTTAATGTTGTGCCTATTGTTAGGCTTGGTTTGGTATTTGGGTTGAATATGTTGTCGATGCCGTTATCAAGTGTAGTGAGCTTATAAGGACGAAGGTCCAAAAGATTGTATACACGCATGTTAACCCGAAAATTTTTGCGAATTTCCTTTTCAAATCCCATGTTCATCGTTGTGTATACAAAAGGTGTATTTACCTTTTTACTGTCTTTGGTTTGCCGTATGAGGGTATTGAAAGGTGCAGTATTGGCTTCATCAGCTGTCAGTTTGTGGTAGCGTATGTCATCGGTTAGATAGGCTACAGGATCCGAGCTGCTCAAGGTATTGCTCTGGTTTAGTATGTTGATGTCCAATGAAAAATTGATAATGAATCCGATACGGGAAAAATGCGTAACCGTGTTAAATTTTGATAGCAGTGATTTAGCGGATTCCCGTGATGGCTCGTAATACAAGGTTTTGATGTAACGGTTGTCATCAAAATAGATCCTATTTGCCGGTGTGACAGCCTCATTAACGGCATTGGTCGCTTTGGTATAGCTATAGGATGTGTTGAGTGAAAAGGAGGTTGCTATAGCTGGAATTTTGGGCGTTGATAAATACCATTCAAAGCCGTAGCTTTCAGAACTCAGACCGTTAGTCAGCTGATGGTCTATAAATCCACCGGTGACAAGAGTTGCGCCTGTAGGTGCATATTCAAACTTATTGGTTGTTTCGTTTAACCAAACAGTATACTGGGGTAGCTCGTATCGGCGAAGGTTGGTGGTCGCATAAAAACCAGCGCTGTTTTTTTTGTAATAGGCGTAGAGGGACGAGTTAAACCAGCGGTTATTATGTACCACACCGAATTCTATCTGCAAAGATTTGGAGGGTTTAAGTTTGCTGTTGTCAATCTGTATCTTATCGGTATACAAGAGGTAAAGCGAGGGGTCTACGCCTCCTGTACTTGCTGTGATAAGATCGTAATCAATATAGGTAGGTCCGGGATAGAGCTGGGCGAGTGAAGGGGCTTTGCTGGCGATGCCCAATGCTCCGGTAAAGGTCCAGTGCTTGTTCCATTGCAAGCGTGAATTAATGCGAGGCTGCAAGGTACCATAGCCGTTCTGTACATCATACCGTAGCCCGATTTGATTAGACAGCGTGCGTTTCCCCAAAGTTATATTGACCTGATCTTCAATATAGGCACTCCAGTTTTTGGACGAAGGAATATATTCAAAAGAATAGGGTCTCAGATTTTGCTGATTGCTACCTATCAGGCGTGGCCTTTCTGGGTCAGATACCACGCCCTGGCCCCCGTTATTAGAATAGTTAAAACTGATGCCATAATTAAAATTATGCTGTACTTCACCTGATTGTGCCTCGCCGTTGGCTGATAGATTGATCGCCGCAGTAACTGGTTTTCCAATAATCAGCTCTTCTGTCATGGTCGATAAAACGACATATTTTCCTTCATAAATTCCCGTGGTATCCAGCGAAGCAATCGGTGTAAGCCCCCGGTTTATCGCATAGCTTGCATAGGACTCCTGTTTTCCCAATGAGATGCTGCTGTTGACCTTTAGGTTTTTCATCCATGTCTGCCCGATCTGTATACCCATTCTATTATTGAAAGAAAATGTATTGTTGGTAAACTTGGATGATCGGAGTGAATTGTCGTCCGGATCCTGACGTCTGCTATCGTTTCGTCCTGTATAATCAAAAGAGAGTGTATTTTTTACTTTTCCAAAGACATTGGTCCAAAGCATGCTCTGGGAGTAGCGATGAAAGGATTTCACTTTATCTTTTGGATCAGCATTGCTGTAGGTCCAGTTTGTACTGAAATTTAAAGCACCCCATTTTGGGGATAATAAAAATCCTTTGCTTATGGAGCTGCTTGTAGAACCGCCGTTAATGTTAAAACTGGCAACATAGGGACTTTTACCGGCCTGCCGATCGACAATAACAGCGCCATTGGTCACTTCTCCATAACGGGCAGGGGCAATACCTTGGATGACCTCTATTTTTTCAATATTATTGACGGGTATATCGCGCAGATCAATTCCTTGAAAAGGTGTATCATAGCTTTGTACTCCTTTATTGCCGAAATAGCTATCTCTATAGGCATAAGATGTGATCGTGCTTCCGTTTAGGCCTCCACGGGAAAGTCCGCGGGTCTGTAAGTTGGCATCATTGGATAGTCTCATGTCGTCAATAATAATGGCAATTCCCTGTGAATTATTGAGATCAAATGCACTTCCCGAAAGTCCACCGCCCCGTAAGGTGAGTGTCGATAGACTATTTAAGTCCAGTGGTACTGTTTTCTTCCCAGGTAATGCATTCATGACATCCACGAGGCTAAATGCCTGCAGCTGATCGATAGCTTGCCGATCAATCTGGATGGAAGAATTTGAACGCCCTTTGTCATTAACATCTGGTAAGATATTGACTTCTTCTAGCTTGAGAGAAAGATCACGCAGGACAATGGTTTTTCGCGCAGGAGGTTGCTCGCGCGGGAAATTGAGGGTAGCGGACTGTTTACCGAGATAAACAACTTTGATGCGGATAGAATCTCGGGCTTGTACGTCGAAATCAAAATTTCCCGATCGATCGGACATGTAGCTGGTATTGTTATTTAGAAGCGTTACTGATGCAAAGGGTAGCGGCAGTCCGTGCTCATCTTTCACTAGTCCATAAAATCGTTCCTGAGCTTCAGCCATTAGCCCCATTCCACATAGCGCAAATACTGTCAATTTTTTTTTCATAAGTACGTAGAAAAACGCAAAATCCAGTTTGTGTGATTTTTAACCGAATGATGAACAGTGGCAAAAATACTTTAAAAAAAAGGTTTTTTAAAATTATTTTTAATCAATCTAATTAACATCTTCCTGAATATTGCTTATTTATGAGCGAAATATGCAAAAAACTCAGTTCTATGTAGATTTGGAACTTCCGTAATCATAACTCGTTTCAATATCGATAAGATTTTGTTATTTATTTAAAAATAAATGATACGGGTCTTCATGAAATCTTTTATACCAAATTGGGGTATAAATTGGTTTATTTCTATGATTCGGCAAATTTCACACATTAACGATTTTATTCGTTGTTGTCTAAATAAATGATTAACTTTATGGAAACCAGTGGCCTAGTTATGAAGTTTTCATTGCTTTCTTTTTTTTCTTTTTTCTTTTTATCATTTGCTACAGCTCAATCATCAGTTGAAAAATCGCTTAAAATCGATCCAAATGACTGGATAATGCAACAGTTGTCTAATGCTCAAGTGAAAAAAAATCTAGTGTCGTATAAAGACAATTTTTTCCAATTTGATACTGTACGTCTAATTGGATTTATCGAAGGTTATAGTCCTGCATTAGAATTTACAAGTGGTATTATTTATAGCAGTAATGAGCTGACTCGTGAAGATTATCCGACTACCGTACAGGTTTATCCTGATGGTCGTTTTGAGGCGAGCTTCTTGGCTACGAATCCGAAAACTAGTTACATTACGTTTAAAAATAACCGTTTTAAATTTTATATCGAGCCGGGACAAACGCTGGCGTTGCGATTTAGCGTTACAGCAGATCAAAATTTAGCGTTAATAGGTTTTGATGGCCCCCTTGCTGCCGAGAATCAACAGCTCGGAGGCTTTGATTGGGGAAATAACCTCCGTGCCTTTTATCAGGGTATGGAAAGTCGTTTGAAAGAGCAACCAATTTCAGAAATCAAAAAGCAATTCTTGACAGCTTGGGATTCGGTACAAAATGAAGTAAAGGGACGGTTAAAGAAAACAGATTTTTCACCAAAAGTAAAAAATCTGGTCTATACGCAAGTTGGGCTCATGTATGCAGTGCAATTGATGGATCTGCAAATGTATAGAAAGAATTACCTAAGGAACAATCCTACAAATGCCTTCCTAAAAGAGCCGCTACCCAGTGATTATTTTAATTTTATATCTCGCTTAGACCTAAATGATCCAGCTATTTTGGTGCAGGATGAGTTTTCAACCTTTATCAACCGATTTGAGTATTCGACACTATTTAGTCGTGATGTCTATTATGATGCCTTAAATAGTCAACGTAAAGGGAATTTATATTTGGTATTGGATTCGGCAAATCAAAAATCTAACCCAACGATAGCCAATACGTTGATCTCCGAAGTTGCGAAACTACGTACCTTGCAGTCTGCATTAAAAGGTGCGGCTGATACAGTTGGGATAACAAAAACTACAGAACAATTATTGGCCGTGTTAAAAAATAGAGATTTAAGGCATGAAGCGCTCCAACTGGCCGAACGTGTGAAGAAATCCAAAAACGGCTATTTGCTGCCCCATACTGATGCTGCAGCTATCTTTAAGAGCATGACAGATAAATACCGTGATAAAGTCGTTGTTGTGGACTTTTGGGCACAGTGGTGCGGTCCCTGCCGCTCCGGTATTGAATCAACGCAAGGGAAACGCTTAAAACTCAAAGATAATCCGAATTTGGTGTTTGTTTTTGTGACAGATAGCGAGGGGACTCCAGATATGGAGTTTTATAAAGATTATATCGTTAAAAATAGCATGTTTGAATCCTATCGGGTTTCTGCCGATGAATATAGGGCATTGCGCGAACTATTTAAATTTAATGGAATTCCGAGGTATGTACTGATGGATCCTGATGGTAGAATTAGAAATGATAATTTTCAAATGCATAATCTGACAACTGAACTTCCGAAAAACTATCCACAGCTGTTTACCTATCAATTGATGCAAGAGATCAATTAATTTGAGTGGTTATGGATACAATTCCGCAATTTAACTCTCTTCCTATATATTTTGAAGGGTTATCATTTAATGGTAACCCTTTTTCTATTAAAGCTTGCTGGTCAATTTTATTTAGATATTCAAAATAATCTTTAGACGCTCGCCTTTCCCGTGAATATTCGAAGAGGAAATAGTAATACATTGCGCTAATTAAATTAGTATTTTGTGTTGCTGTTTCCTATCTTTGTACTGTTAACCAGTTGATAAATAATTATGAGTCCAAGAAAAAGGCGTATAGATGATCCCTTGTGGAAATCTATTTTGGAGCAAACATTTTCGCATTTTCTACGATTTATTTTTCCGGATGCAGATGCTGTTTTTGATTTGAGCAGACCCTTTGATTATCTTGACAAAGAGTTTGAGCAATTATTCCCTCCGGAAAGCAACGGTAAGGGAGTCCGTTATGTCGATAAGCTCGTCAAAGTCTATTTAAATGACGGGAGCGAACAGTTTGTGCTCTGTCATGTGGAGATCCAGAGCAGCAAGGGAAATGGCGATTTGGCCGAGCGCATGTTTCACTATTTTTATAGAATATGGGATCGTTACAAAGTTCCAATTACTGCAATTGCAATTTTGGCAGATGAAAATGAAGGCTATCGGCCAGCGGTATATAGGCAAAAATTTATGGGCACGTCATTGCGCTATGATTTTAACAGTTACAAGATCATGGATCAGGAAGAGTCGGTTTTGCGAGCAAATGAGAATCCATTTTCAGTGATTGTCCTTACTGCTCTTTTGGCTATCAAGAATAAGAAAATAAGTGACGAAGGTCTGAAAGCTATTAAGCATGATCTTTATGACGAGATGCTAAATCGAGATATGGATAAGGATACCCGGCAAGGGCTATATGATTTCCTAACTTACTACGTAAGTTTTGATAATGAGGAAGTTTTGGGTATATTTGAAAAAGAAATAAAAACAAAAATAGGAAGGAGCGATACTATGGGCACTCAAGAATATTTATTAGATAAAGCGGAAAAAAAGGGAATTCAGAAAGGCATTGAAAAAGGTAAGCGCGAGGAAGCTATTGCCATTGCACTAGAGTTTAAGAAAATGGGTATTGCAATAGCTGATATAGCCAAAGGAACAGGCCTTTCTATTGAGGAGATCGAAAAGCTGTAATCAAATACTTTTAAAGTTTATAGATATTTATTTTGAGCCATTTCCGGAAGGGAGTGGCTTTTTCATTTAAACTGTGTTGTCCTTTAAAAAACTCCCCTTTCATTGCTGATAAAAGAGGAGTGCCTTTTTAAACTAAATATATGAAAAAATCTTATCGTTAATAATAAAGCGTCCTAATAGATTAAGCCGCTTCGCTAGATTTTGGTATATTTCAACCAGCTTATTCAATATAGAAATATTTTTTTGAAATTGAAAAAATTAAAAATATCTTTCTGATGTTTGTTTTTCCTTTTTTTGTGAAGAGCTTTCTTAGTTTAATCCAATTACTGGACGCTCTCCCTCGCCATAGAAGTAGTCGAAGAGTTGACTTGGTTTGCACGCTAGAGCTTTAGAAAGGCCATATATTTCATCTGCATATAGCTCTTTAAGTTCTCCTGAGAAAAGTCTATTAAATCTCTTCGCAATAATTTTAGAGCTATCACTAATTTGATTCTGGCTATTTATATAAGGATTGATCAAATCGTGAAATAAGTTTTCATTCTTTTTTAGACTCGCTAAAATATGGCCCTCATGTTTATTAAAATAATTGTTACAGAAAGTATCAATATCTTCTCCTAAAAAAATCAAGGTCTTATGAAAGATTCTGCCATCTAGTTTGGGAGAGCTCTCACTAAGAAGATTTGATATTTCTTTAGACTTATTTTTTAATTCAGATTTATTTTTAATCTTTTTCTTAAGTATGGATAAAATATATTTGAAGAATTCTTCCAGTTTATTTAGTTGATAATCAGCCATTTTTATTCGTTATTTAAAATAAAAAGTCTCAAATAGGACTAATATTGATTTTTATTTTTATATTTGCCTTATAATCAGTTAATCTGATTTAGTCTCGAATACGGAAACGACGAAATTTCAATGACGCGAGACGTAGGGTTTGCGAACCCCCTGTGCTTTTTGTATTTTCGCAAAAGGAAGGGGCAAGCTCCCCTATTGGAAACTGCGTCATGGGTATTCGTCGTACCTCGTATTCAGTGGAAGATAGTGGGGCTTGCCTCTTTTATATTTATAGATGCTTGCGTCTTACTTCCCCTTTGAGACTCTTTTTGTTAACCAAATTGTAAGATTATGAGATCAAAAGAGCTAAGAACATTTACAGAACGACGGCAGATCAAGGATCAGCTTAACGAGCTTGCAGTATCACTGCTCACCAAGAACAAATACTGCCCACCTGAATAGCTTCTTAAAAGCTTAAAATCAACAGTGGCCGATATCCCCTGGGTATCGAATGGATATAAAAAAGCCTTAATAGCCTATTTATAGCATACCAATTGTTGATTTTGCCGGCCTATTCTTTATATCTACGCTCTAAAATTGAACAGCCCGCATCTCTTTTATCTTCGCACTTTAAAAGTAAGGGTTTACGATTTCAAAAGCAAAGATTTTAGAAAATAATATTATAGAATTTCTATAAAAAAGGTCGGTTTTTTATTTTACCAATGGACGCGGTATCGTCTCTATCAAATTACGTGTAACTGTCCTGCACCGCGCCCGATAACCTATCTCTTATTTTTTAACCGCTGTTACCTGAGTTTTTTCAGGTTCCCGCAAAAAGCTGATTTCGGTCGGATAGGGAATGCTATGCGCTATGGTCACAGCTAAAAACTAAACACATGAAAGCCATTTATGAAGATTTACTGCATCTCGACAGGCCATTCTACGAGATCCATGAAGACAGTTACGATCCATTGAAATGTATCGAAAGCTTTTGGGGTAATTATCCGCTAGCCACAATACGCGAAAACCTCTACGCATTGGATTTGAAATGTAAAACGCTCGGGACAACCTCCGAAAGCAAATTAGAAGCCGTACAGCAATCCCTCTTTCTAGCGGATATCTTGCGCACGCTAATAGCTTATTTCCTGATGCATAGTCGCCATATTGATACAACTCAAATAAAACTGTCGACACTGGACCTGAATATGGAGGAAATCAGACTGACCAAAAAAATCAACGATTTTTTTCAATCCATTAACCAACCAAAACCCTAAGATGATGAAATCAATACTATATAATTTATACAAGGCTTTTAAGAGCAAACGAGCACGAGCGATACTGCTGTGTTTGGTTTCTATGTTTAGTTTATCTGCCCAAACGCCCCGCAAGGACAGCGGGGCTAATGGGCTTCATGAAGTTGCAGCGATCAATGTAGGCGATCGGGTTCCCGAAGATTTTTATACCCGACAGTATAAAGTTTACACGAATGGTAAGGCTGTCACTACAGATCTAAAACACCTGAAAGGTAAGTTGGTCATCTTGGACTTCTGGGCCTCATGGTGTGGAATGTGTCTAACCCAGATGTCAAAAGGTGAGAAGCTGAGTCAACGGTATGCAGATACGCTAGCTATAGTTCTTGTCAATACCAGACATCGCCGGGATGATCTCCAAAAAATTAAAAAGGCCTACAGCGAAACGTTATCTCGGATAGGAGGAAATTTGCTCCCTACTGTGTATGATGATGAATACTTGATACGCTTGTTCCCGCATGCTTCAATTCCGAGGTATGTGTGGATCTCGCCACGCGGTACCGTGCTGGCAATTACAGGGCATACATTCGTAAATAAAGAACAGATTGATAATGTAATTGACTTGTTGAGGGGGCAAGGTAATTATGAATAGATGGTTAATTTACGCGCTGTTCATTACATTATGCTTCATGCAGATGGAATTAAAGGCGCAGCTCAACTATACTGGAACAGTAGTAGATGAGTCAGCCCACCCAATTGCCGGCGCAAGCATTACGCTGTTAAAAACGAAAACGCAAACCAGGACAGATCGCGAAGGAAAGTTTCACGTATCGGCGACTGATCTTAATGAACGGCTATCTGTCAGCTACATGGGGTATGAAACGCGTATACTGGCGCTCACTGAATCGAAAAATAGGAACTTTTGGATCGTTCTTACCAAGAAAACAAATCAGCTTGATGAGGTGATGGTCGAAACAGGCTATCAGCGCATTCCCAAAGACCGTGCTACAGGGGCTTTTGCACAGGTAGATGATAAAATCATAACCCAGAGACTATCATCGGCCAACATTATGGACCGCCTGGATGGGAATTTTTCAGCGCTGCAGATGGATCGGCGCGATGGTACCAATCAGATCAATATTCGTGGTATCAATACGCTTTCCAGTGCGCTCATGGGGCCACTAATTGTTGTCAATGATCTGCCTTTTGAGGGTGATATCAACGCGATTAATCCGAATGATGTGGAGAGCGTTACGCTACTTAAGGATGCCGCAGCGACATCGGTCTGGGG
The DNA here is from genome assembly GCF_014109745.1 of Sphingobacterium paramultivorum. Classification (NCBI taxonomy): domain Bacteria; kingdom Pseudomonadati; phylum Bacteroidota; class Sphingobacteriia; order Sphingobacteriales; family Sphingobacteriaceae; genus Sphingobacterium; species Sphingobacterium paramultivorum. The sequence continues at coordinate 4,731,860 of NZ_CP058555.1, read as the reverse complement.
GGCACGGGCTGGAAATGGTGTTATCGTGATCACACTAAAAAATCGCAATAAACAGGAGGGAACAGCAGTGGACTTTTCGTCTAACCTGACCATTACCGCAAAACCTGACCTGATGTATTTACCTAAAATGTCTTCGGCAGAGTTTATCGATGTCGAAAAAATGCTTTTTGATAAAGGATTTTACAATACCATATTGAACGGTACTAATTCGAATAGGGGGATTGTTTCTCCAGTTGTAGACGGTCTGTATGATCTCTCCAAAGGATTGGTCACACAAGAGGAGATGAATGCGCGTATCGAACAATATAAGACGCAGGATTATCGAAAAGACATGCTCCGCTACGTCTATCGCAATGGTGTCTTAAGCCAAAATAATATTGCGCTGTCTGGTCGTGATGAGCAGAGTGGTTACCGAGTAGGGATCGGCTACGATAGAAATACGCTTAGCAAAAGGGAAAGTTGTAATCAGCGGCTGGTGATCAATGGAACTTATCAGCTGAATTTCTGGAAACACTTTAGGCTGGAGAGCAACCTGCTTTTTTCCAATATGAAAAACAGCTATAATCCGGACCTCATTGATTATCCAATAGGTGTCGGCGGAGGTAGGACAAATCTATATCCTTACGCACAGTTGATGGATGATGCCGGAAATCCCCTAGCGATTCCATCGCAATATAATTTTAAGTATATAGAGTCTGTAGCTACGCGCAATGATGGACTGCTGGACTGGTTTTATCGACCTTTGGATGAATTTGGTAAATCCAGAGCCAATAATAATACCAATTATTGGAATGCAGGGATTAAGCTGTCGTTCCAACTGTGGAATAGTCTGGAGATTACTGGCCAATACGGCTTTGAAGGTCAACTGGGTGCGAATCGAACCTTACGCGGACAGGAGTCCTTCTTCACGCGTGATCTGATTAACCGTTTTACGCAGATCGATAATGGGACGGTGAAACGGATTGTGCCGCTGGGAGGGATACTGACCAATGGTAACAATGATTTCACAAGCCATAAGGGAAGAGTACAGCTCAATTTTGCGAAAAAATGGAGTAACTTACATGAACTGAATTTCTTTGGCGGCGCTGAAGTGTCGGCACGGACGGAAGAAAGCGGCCTGTTTACAACCTACGGTTTTGATGAAAATCTGTACAATAGCCAGCTGATAGATCCGATAAACGCTTATCCGATCTATGATGGTCTGAGTGGATTGAGCCGTATTCCCTATACAAATGGGTTTGATAAACGAATGCGTCGATATGTATCGCTATTTGGGAATGCTTCCTACACCTATCGGGGGCGATATATCTTTTCGGTAAGCGGCCGGAAAGATGCCTCTAACCTGTTTGGGGTAAATGCCAACAACAAATGGAATCCTTTGTGGTCGGCTGGACTGGCATGGAAGCTGTCGGATGAGGCTTTCTTCCCGAAGAATAGAATGGTTAATAGCTTGAAGCTGCGGTCTACATTAGGGCATAGTGGTAATTCGGGTGGTATGACAACCAGTTTGCCTATTATCAGTTATATGTCGGGACTAAATACAGATGTCAGTACTTTTCCACGTGCCATTGTCTCGTTGCTGCCCAATCCATCGCTCCGTTGGGAAGATGTCCGCATGTTCAATATAGCGTTGGACGCTGCCTTGTTCAATAATCGTATTGTGCTTTCCGCGGATGCCTATTTTAAAAAGTCGACGGACCTTTTTGCTTCTGATCCCATCGACCCGACTTATGGTTTTAGTACTGTGCGAAGGAATGTGGCTATTGCTTCGGGAAGGGGTATTGATATTGATCTCAATGCAAAAATATTGGATGGAAACTTTAAATGGAACACGAAGGTGCTATTTACAATCAATAAGGATAAAGTGGACAAGTATTACGGCGGTACCTGGCGTGCTTTGACCTTTACAGCTTATTCTGGGCGAAATGTTTCTCCAATCGAAGGTAAGGCGCTTTATCCAGTATTCTCTTACCGCTTTATGGGACTTGATCCTGAAAATGGCGATCCGCAGGGATCGCTGCAAGGCGCTACTTCTAAGGATTATACTAAAATGTTGGCAGACTCCATCCAAAATCTGGTGTACCACGGTTCGGGAATCCCGCCATATTACGGATCGCTCAACCAGACTTTTAGCTGGAAATCCTGGCTCTTGAGTGTCAATATCGCCTACAAGTTTGGCCACTTCTTCCAGAAGGAAACAATTCGGTACCTCGATCTTTTCAATGGTTGGCGTACGCATGGGGATTATGCCAAACGTTGGCAGAATCCGGGAGATGAATCTCAAACAACCGTTCCATCGATGACTTATCCGGCCAATTCAAACCGTGATGATTTCTATGCTTACTCGGAAGCCAATATCGGTAAGGGGGATATTATACGCTTGCAGGATATTCGTTTGCAATATCAATGGCTGCTCATGCGTAAGTTTCCCGTACAGGCTTATGCTTCTGCCAACAATGTAGCGCTGCTATGGAAAGCCAACAAATGGGGCATAGACCCCGATTTTAACAATATGCCTCCTGCGCGAAATTATAGCTTGGGGTTATCAATTCATTTTTAACAGAAAGGAAGGAATTATAATGAAAAATATGATGTGGATAGGCATCTTTCTATGGAGCCTTTGCTGCCAGTCTTGTACTAAATTTTTGGACGAAAAGCCACAGTTATCTGCGGCTACTCCCGACAAGGAAGAGGACTTAAGAGCACTTTTGGACTTTGAGTCTCAGATCAATCTCTATTATCCGGGACTAATTGAGCTGGGTACAGATGACTATTATCTGAACAATGATACCTATAATAATATGCTGGCCAGTTTTCAGGAGGCTTATCGATGGGATAAAGAAATGATCACAACGGATGTCGCCTATTGGAGAGCCTGTTATAATACCATTATGATCGCCAATATTGTGCTGGAAGGTGTTGAGCGTCTGCAGCCAATCAAAAATAAAGATATTGAAGGCGAAGCCCTATTTGTCCGTGGGCTGGCACACTTCTATGCGGCTCAGTTGTATTGCCCGCTTTATAATGAGGTTGAGGATAGCCCTTTTGGGCTGCCGATACGGTTGACTTCCGATTTTAATGTTCCTGTTACACGTGCTACGGTACATCAAACGTACAAACAGATTATTGATGATATCAAAGGGGCAATCCCATATTTGAGGGATCAGGCCGCTGAGATTAATAGACCGAGCAAACGAGCAGCGTATGCCGCATTGGCAAGAATATATCTGAGTATTGCAGACTATGAGCAAGCACGGTATTATGCCAATGAATGCCTGAGAATAAATGCAGATTTGATGGATTTTAATACTATTGATGCTAAGCTTAATTACCCCATCACGCCAAAAAATGTAGAAATGATCTACTATGGATCAACAATTTCGGGAAGCGCTGCACTGAACAGCAGTCGGGCCAGAATACCCATGGAAGTATATGACCTATTTGATGCTAATGATCTCCGTAAACTCATTTATTTTAAATCCGTGAATGCAACAGAATATGCTTTCAAAGGCTACTATTCTGGGCGTTCGGCTACTTATTTTGCAGGTTTTGCCAATGATGAGCTTTTTCTGATCCGGGCAGAATGCAATGTCCGTCTAGGAGCTACTGAAGAAGCCTTGGTAGATATGAATAAACTGTTGGAAAATCGGATTCGAAAGGGTTCATTTACCGAATTAAAATTGTCAGATCCGAAAGATTTATTGCTTTTTATTCTCAATGAACGCCGCAAGGAAATGTTGTTTCGTGGTGTAAGGTGGTCGGATCTGAAGCGATTAAACCTAGAACCGGACCATGCCGTAAATCTGGTACGGGAGGTTACGGCCAATGGGGAGACAAAGCGGTATGAGCTACCGGCTAACGACGCACGTTACCTATACCCTATTCCGACGGAAGTGATTAGTCAGAGTAATATTGAACAAAACCCACGGTGAGAAACGAAAGCAGGCTTCCGTTAATGGAAAGCCTGCTTTTCTGTTTACTGATTGGAACGAAATGCTTGTACAGTAGTGTTGGTGTTGGAGGTGGATACAGCATCTTCAATCTGATCCTCCACTGTTACGCCGGGAGACACTTGATGCGACATATCGGGCTTACCCGAACCGTTGTCTGGTGCTTTGATGGAACAGATCTCCTGGTCATCATCACCACACTCAAATTTAGGCGTCAAAGCATAATTCGCTGGATTGGTTGGATCTGAATTGACCAGCTCGTTGTTATACCAAGTCGGATCTTCAAGTGATTTTGATACTTTGTTTTCAATTTTCACATCTTCTTTTTCTGTGAAACTTTGCGCTCCATAAGCGAGCCCCAATCCTAATACTGCTAATGTGCCGGCACGTAGCCAGCTGTTTCTTTTTGTTGCCATGGCAAAAAATTTAGTTTATAAAATGTTTATTAAAGCCAGCACCTTTCGCTAGCTCCTTATACAAAGTTGCATGCAAAATAAGTCTGATATAGGCCTGTACTATAGGAGCTATTTTTGAGCATATTTGCCCGTGAGCAGAAAATACTGGGCCTGCTGCACCGTGTGGCGGGAAATGCAGAGAAGATCTGCCTGCTCGACTTGAGTGGTAGCAGCTTTGATTTCGGGCAACAACCGGGTAAAGTTAAGGTAGCGCTCAAAAGGAGAATAGCCCAAGCTGGCCTGTCTAAGTAAAATCAGCTGCCTCTTCTTTTTATTGCTCAGTACATCAATTAGCGTATCAATAGATTTTTCCTGTTCCTGAAACTGCCGTAGTACCGGGTGTGGGATCGCAATAATAATTCCCGAACGGAGTGCCACAATATGCCCGCTGTGTAGATGATGTGTATATAGGTGATTGGTCGTCATTAAAGCCATGTTCGGAATAGCCAGGCTCATAATCTTGCGCTTGCCGGTTTCATTGTTTTCTTCGACCCGAGCCAGGAGGCCTTTTGCGACAAAATAGGTCATCTCCGAATGAAGGTTAACTGGACTGAGTTGCTCGCCTCGTTTGACGATCTTGACTTTGAGGTTGTCCTTTGCCCACTGATAGTGAAAATGATCTATTGTGTGATATTTCCCCCAAAAATCAAATAATAGTTTGAATCCCGCCTTAGTGTTATGCTTAATTGACATAATAAAGTTTTTTTTGGTTTATCTGGTTTACTGTCAATAATATATGTTGCGCTAACAAAACTACGATGATTTAAAATCATTGAAGAAACTACCCTTATAAGGCCTTTTGCCTCTAGAAAAACCTCTTTTGCCACCCAAATTATCGACAAAATGGAAAGTTTAGGAACCAAATGGCAGATGAAGGCGATGTCCTTTAGCTCTCCAATTATTAGTTGAATTTTTACTCCCGATCGATCCACAGTCTTCAGTGCCTGAAGCCGTAAAGCTGTTGCGAGAACAGCCTATGGTTTTATTTTTTACGAGAAACAACGTGGAAATAACAACACTATTGGCCCAATTTGGTCTATATAATCCACAACCTCTGACCATCACTGACCTCATGTTAGGTATTGATGAAGAGGAAGATGGAGGGAAATGCAATATCGTTTTCCCTTAAGAACATGATAATAATTGAGTATGCTCTGCCTTATCCTTGGGCATAGCATATTCCCAATATTAACCCTAACGTATTTTTATATGCAATTTACTTGGAAAGCCGCCATGAACGGGTACACCGAAAAGGACTGGCGGGACTTTGTTTTTTTCTCGGCCAATGTGCAACATCTTTTGGGTATCCATCAGCTCGATATCCAGCAAAATCTACACCGTGCGGCGATCAATTTCTCAAGGCGGCAGGCAGAAACGGACGCCACTAAATTTCTGCTCGAGGACAAAACCTATTGGATTTCTCCGGAGCGCGCTCAATTTATTCTAAGTTTTCATTTTGGCTACTATCGGGCCGTTCCTGCCTTTTTGGTTCAGCGCGGCTATAAACTTTGTATTCCTGTGGCTAAAGAAGTCATGTTGCAGCAGTCACAGCATTACGCCGCTTTGCTCGGTGACCGTTGGCAAAAACAAGTTGTATTTCTGGAAGCCGAGGATCCACATCTTTTCTTTAAGTTACGGCAGCAGATGGATCTTGGCTATCATATATTCTGCTACCTTGATGGAGGGGTAAATGCCGCAAAAGATTTCCAGGCGCAAAAATTAAGCGAAATCCCTTTTCTAAATGGCAGCATTAAGATAAAGCATGGGATTCTAAGTATGGCTTTTTTGCTTCAAAAAAATATAACAGTTTTAATTGCCAAAATAGCGGCAGAAAATGAGCCTATTGTTATTTGTGAATTGAGTCATTGGTTTGAAAACTGGTTTCCGAGCGCCAGGCAGTTTAAGGACTATTTTAGCCGCATCATTTATGAAGATTTTGAGGAAACCTTATTAGAATATCCGGAGGCCTGGGAGGCCTGGCTTTACCTACACAAAATCATGTCACCAAGCTCGGATGTAGCAACCTGGCCGGCAACTAATCGTATAATTTCATTTAGCATGAAAGAGAAACAGTTGCTGCTTGATAAGTTTACTTACCTGAGTTATCCCCTGTAACGATTTTAGTAGAAATATATCGGAACACTTGTCTAAATATGATGTTGTAATTATCTTTAGGTTATCAATATAAACCAATAATATGAATAGGTTCTTTAAAAGAAAGTGGTTGTTGCACTGCTACTTCTGGATAGGATATAGTTTTTATTTTTTTGCGGTAAATGCACTGGGCAATTCCAGACTGAATTTGGGAGCTTCCCTCATCACCGTATTTTATTGTGCCGTCATCTTCTATGCGGTATATCTGATCTTGATATATATTTTCGATCAGGGTCATATACTTGGAACTGTGCTATTGATGAGCGGATTTTATCTAATCTCCGCCCTGATTGTGTACTATGAATTGTATGGAAGATTTGGACTGGAGATTATAAATAATAGGTATGTCATAACTAAACACGCTTTTAGTTGGGCGAAGTATATTCAGACCTTTCTCGTCATGCATAGTAATTATACGGTGATGGCGGTGGGCTATTATTACTATAAGAGTAAGCTTCGTGAATCAGATGATAAGCTTGAAGCTGTAAACGCACGTCTCGCCGCAGAATCAACGATGAAATCTTTTCAATATACGACCTTATCTGCACAGGTGCATCCGCATATGATGGCGAATATCTTTAGCAATTTAAAAAATAAGGTAGACCCATATGATGTTGAGTTGGGTATGCAGCTTTCGGAAATTTATCGCTTAATGAAATTCTATATGGAGGCTCATCACGTGGAGGGGGCAACCCATATTTTATTAGCGGATGAAGTGAAAGCACTGGAGCAGTACTTGTCCATACAGGAGAAAGTCGAATCAAATCCTTTTTACATAAATCTTTCCTGCTCGGGTAACCTGATGCGATTTAGTATTGCACCTACATTATTGCAGACGCTCGCTGGTAACTTATTTAAGCATGCGGACCTGTGGGATAAAGATCACCCAGCCAAAATCGACATTCTTGTCGGTAATGCCGGTTATCGGATTACGATTCAAAATAAAAAGCGAAGCGGACCTCAGATGATGCCAAGTCACGATGTAGGACTTCGGAACATAAGAATACGCATGGAATATCTCTTTGGAGCGGATTTTTCGATGGAAGAACATCAAGACGCTAATCATTATGAACTCATGCTAAGTGTGCAGCGCTACAGATAATTAAAGGAACAAAAAATGACGGAAAATATGAATAGAATATGGATTGGAATCATCATCGATGACCAGAAACCGCATATCGACCATCTGCTTGAGATGGTCGAAGAGATTGGCTATGTGCAGATTGCCAAAACGTTTAGCGATCCGCAGGATGCCAAAATTTTTCTGCGTGCCAACAAAGTTGACTTTATGATCCTTGATGTCGAATTAGGGAAGACCAACGCTTTTGATTTTTTAAGAACCTTGCCCAGCTCAAATCTAAAAACAATTCTTTATACAGCACACCGCCAATACGAGGATCCGGGATATGATTTCGGTGTCGTTGATGTGCTGCTCAAAGACGTGTCTAAGAGTCGTTTCTATGCCGCATTGCGCCGGGTGGATGAAGCGCTCGCTAAATTGATCCCACTCTCTGATCACGATTCACTAGAAAATTATACGTATTATTTTATGATCAAAGGGCCGGTGCGTTATCAGCGTACGGAGGTTCGTATGAAAGAACTTGTTTATGTGGAAAGCGCCAATGGCCAGGTTAAATTTCACATGATCGGCAATAAAATTCTGACCTGCGGCAGTACCATGCGGGAAGTATTGGGGCGATTGCCGGTCAGATGGTTTAAGCAATGCCATCAGAGCATTGTAATTAATATCAATTTTTTTTACAGCTATGGGGTCGGCGGTGTCTTGATGACTGAAGGGACGAAAAAAACACTTCCTGTAGGTGATAAGAAACTGTATGCAGACTTCTTTAGCTTCATTAACTCCAATATCCTTGGTGGATAAGCGTATTTGTCATTATAAACAATTAAAAATATGAGAAAAGATTCGTTTAACAATATAGGCCGTAAGACAGATGCTCATCTCTTGCAGGCTTTACATATACTCTTTACAGAAATACAAGTATTAAAAAGAGCAATACAGGATAGCTTTCAGACAGCGGATACCACTGTCGAACTTCGTGATGCAGCATTTGTCAAAGACACCGTAGGCGTATCGGACCGTACGTTGCTGCGGTATCAAAACTTAGGCCTTATTCAGGTGTACCAGCGCGATAAAGGGGGCAAAAAGTATTTTCAGCTTGACGACGTGCTCCGGCTCAAACGTTACTTAAATGGCTAGGAGCCTCACACCTGCTTATGCCTTTATTCGCATCTTCCATGGCCTTTGTTCGCTGATATCCCTAGCCTGCACTTAGTTTAGACCTAGTGTTTACCTACTAAACTAGGTCGGAACTAGGGGCTTTGTCGGTATCTGGTAGGTTAACCTCAAACCCAGGTCATAAGCAGCCCTGTCAATGGTCTGTGCAGCGGCGTTGGCGTTGGCTTTTGGCGGTCTTCGGACAATTGATAGGCAACCTTCGGACAAGCGTCGGACAATCTATTCTGTCCTATATTTTTCTGTTTATGAATGCTTTATGTTTGTTCTGTCAAGCAAAAATACCGGTATAAAAATCTTGGCGATTTATTTTTTAATCTTTAAAATTTTTAAAAATGGGAACAATTGTAAACGGAGCAAATGGGGGCTTCAGTGGTAAGGCCGGCTCAGTGATCGGTGCCAGCTGGAAGAGCATCAACTACATCAGAGGGCTCGCTAAAAAGAGCAACAAACCTTATACGGAAGCACAGCTCATCGTGCAGGCAAGATTTAAGACACTGATGCGTTTTCTGCTGCCGATTAATAACTTTCTAAAAATCGGTTTTGGCCAGAAAAAGGCAGACCGTCTCACTCCGCTCAACTATGCTTTTCAGCTGAATCAGGATCTGGCTATTCAGGGCGTCTATCCTGATCTGAGCTTGGACTATAGCAAGATCAGAATTGCGGATGGCATCTATGGTGGCGGCGGAACAGTAGAAGCTGGTTTTGATGCAGATGTCATTACAGTGGTTTGGTCGACGGGCATCAACGATGTTTACCAAACCAAAGAAGACGATCTGTTTTATGTGATCTGCTACCATCCGGCAAAGGATGAATTCATGACTTCGCCAACAGTGCCGAAAAGGCAAGATGGAACGGTCACATTTGGAGTGCCTGAGCATCTGTTGGGTGACGCCGTGCATATCTGGTACTTTATGTCCGACCGGACAAAGACCAAAATCAGCAGAAGCAGCTATCTCGGTGAAATAATGCTTGCCTAGGCTGGAATAATCGCCAGGGGTAACTGTGCCCCTGGCAGATTTTGGAAGGAAAAAATGTATGTTATTATTAGTAGTACAATTTTAGATGAAAAAAAGAAAACAAAATAAGACAATAGGCATGCTGCTGACGCAACAAAAGTTTTATCTGGCAAGCCAATATCTCTTGCCATTGGCATCGGTCCTTAAGGAGGGATTTGCACAGTATGTACGCCGGGAAAAAGGTAAACATCTGTCTGCACGCAACCTAGCGATGGCGCATGCGATGAAATATGCGGTCAAAGGTGACTACCCAGAGCTATATGTTGATCCAGCTTTCATTCTGCTCTCCGATGGTTCCGTACAGGGGATAAAGGTAGAAGATATTATGCTGGAAAATGATGCATTGAGGCTAGATTTCGACGGTGGTGAGATTACGCCCTTGAACCACGATGATGAGCTGCTGTTGGTGGCTTATGATCCGATTGCAGGAGTTGCTATACGTAATGAGATGCTGGTTACGCGCTCGAGTTCAGGCTTAAGACTCGAACTGCCTGATTACATGAAAAATGTCAGGCTTGATGTCTTTGTCTTGGTGCGCGATCGAAATAGAAACCGCTATTCGCGCAGTCAATATGCGGGAAACGTATAACAATTTTCTATCATTAAATTATATCACTATGAACAGTGTAGAAATGAAAGGACCATGGTATGGTCTAACACAAAAACTGCCAATCGAGCCCAAGTACCTGCTCGGTATGGCAAGCATATTATTGGTCATTATTTTCCTTTTTGTTGGAAGTATCTTGCAATTTTTCGACCCGGCATCAGCAGCGCTTGATCTGGGGGTACTGTCCCTGTTGTATTTTGGGCTAATGGCCGGAATGGTCTTTATCTGTTGCTGCACCTGGTTGCTGGAATACCTCTGGAGACCCTTCAAATATTATAGACAGGATATTTATTATCACTTTAATCAATTAAACTCATGGCAACAATCCATTCTTTATTTCTCGGTTTTCTTTCTATTGCTCTTTGCATTTCTCCTGCTACTGGAAATGCTGTTTTAGACGGAAGGTGTAACAATGTTTATGCTCGTGTGCGTAAAACTGATCTGCTTAGGCAGCAGATCGATGAAATTGCTGCAAATGAAACAGGCGTAAGGGAGATGGGAGGCGATAATAAGGGACCAGAGATTTCGAAGTACCTTGCCTATGTCGGCCTGGGTGATGGCCATGAATGGTGTGCAGCATTTGCCAGCTGGTGTTATGGTCAGGCTGGTCGTTCAATGCCGCGCAATGCATGGAGTCCCGCGCTTTTTCCCAAAGCGCGCTGCTATACTAAAGAACAGCTCTTGAAAGGAGATGTGCGGCAAGCCGATTTGTTCGCGATCTATAGCAGCCAATTGAAACGTATCCATCATGTAGGGCTAGTCAAAGCAATTGATGGCCCGATGTTGATCTCGGTAGAAGGAAATAGCCACGACCGGGTGGAATCACGGCGGCGGCCCCTTACAACCATTTATGCCATTGCAAATTGGATCGATTGAGGAGGGCACTGTCAATGAATAAATACAAAATTTCGGTAGCTGGAAGCCTAATTTTTTTCCTCTTCATGATAAGCACTGCTGTAGTCATCAGCTGCAGCGTCTTCCAGGGGAAAAAGCAATTGGAACAGAAATCCACGCAGCGCTATAGTCAATATGAACATTGGGATCTGGCATTTCATCAGAAACAGCAGGATAGTTTATCTTCCTATTGGTATTTTAGTACGGACAGTCCATTATGGTTTCATTTAGATAGCGGATTATGGGCTAAGGGAGGAAGACTTTTCGCAGAGCAGTCGAACATAAAGCGAACTGAAGAGAATTTGCAGCTTCAGCGGGCAAACAGCGAGGAGGCAGCGGCTTCTGATTTGATTGTGAAAAGGGAAAAAGATTGGTTATCCTTGATTTTGATCGTCGTTGTACTGATGGCTATTTTGGTAGGGCTGGGCTATCTGGCTTGGAAAAGGATAAGAAAGTAGGCCTTCGTTTTTTATAAATGCCCCTGTTTCTATGCAGGGGCATTTGCTTGTTAAGTAGATGTAGGTCGGTTACATTAATTTGCGGTCAGCGCAACTGCATTGAGCTGTCTGGAAGTTCCGTCGGGACCTACAGCGACGATATTGTCAAAGATGACGCGTGTGCCAGGTACAATACCATTAAGGGCTGAAGACATGCTTGAACTCAACTGCCCGCCCGAAGTCGATAACACGATTGCATCCGCACGAGGCTTAGCAATGATCATGGTAAATTTGGTGACTCTGAAAGTAGCATCAAAATCGAAGTTATCCAGTTTCGCAAACAATGCATTTTGTGCTTTAAGTGCTACGGTAGCCATTGATCCGCCTGTTTTACCAGCAAACTTGGCAATAGGATCTGGAATCCGTTTCACACGGAATTCTGTCGAACTCAATGTCTGTGTTTTTCCTGGTGCTACTTCAGCCGAAACCGAAATATGTGCTGTACCCGGAGAACTTACTTTCACATTATACTTACCACCGCCGGCACTAGAAATACTGCCGCCACTCATGCTCACCCGCACTTTATCTGTCGGAGTACCCGGAGCTGATACCGATATCGGGTTGTTCACACCGATATAAAGTACATTCATTTTGTCTGGCGATACGACCGCTGAAGGACGCGCAACCTGGTAGGTCTGTACAGGGGTACGATATTCTTTATAAGACCCGTCTGTCTGTTTGACTTTAATCACACCGGTCCAGGTATAGATACCTTCGCGACTGGTGTTGATCGAATAAACACCTTTTCCATCCACCACCTGAAGCGATGATCCATTAACCGAAATGGCCGGTTCAGATTTGGAATCGGATGCCGTCAGAAATACTTCGGCTTTATAAGGTTGCCCTTGGACCAAATAGGAGGTAGGAGCAACAGCAACAGCAGCAAATTTATCGAGGTTCACTACGGCCTGATCCATTTTGCCCAAGATAAGCTTGACCACATCGGACTCTGCATTCTGCGCATCGGTCTGAATTTTGGTTAAAATGGTCATCGCTGCGGTCAAAGGTGTGCCACTACCGAAATTAATTTCTTCCCAGGATTTTTTGCCGTTTACAGACTTCTCTGGATCTTTAGCCTCTAAAGAGAACGAAACCATCTTTTGTTCTTCAGGTGTCAGTAGGGCCAATAGTTTGGTACGTGTTGTATTGATTTTGTCTTTTAAGACGGTTCCTTTTTTCTCATTGATCATGAGATTGGGGGAGATATCCTCGTTTTCACGTTGTGCCAGATCACCCTTTTCTTCATCGTATCCACCGCCTTGTTTAACGAACTCTTCTTTTAAGGAACCAATATACTGATTGAGTTCCCCAATGATAGCCTGTGCTTTTTTTGCCTTATCGTAGATTGGTTTGGCACGTGCCGGCTCTTCCTTTAATTTGGTGTTTTCGAATGCGGAGAAAAGTTGTTGAACCGCTGTGCTGACATTCGATTTGGATGTTTCGAGACTGTTGTTGATATTTTTGAATGCATCCAAGATGGAATCCGGTACATTGAGCGCCAATAAGGCGAGCAGGACCAGATAGAGGATGCCAATCATCCTTTGTCTTGGAGTTTCTCTTCCTAATGCCATTGTTTTTGATTTAAGTGATACAAGAATTAATTACACACGCGGTTGATTCATCGCGCTCAGCATATTGCCATAAATGGCATTTAAGGCATTGAGGTTTTTCGCTAGCTTGCCCACTTCATCTTTAAATGCTTTGGAATCATCCAGCGATTCGTTGAAATTTTGCATGGTAAAGCTTAGGTTCTCATAAAACTTGTTCATCGATTGTAAATGTGATGCCGAATCGCGTAATTCACGCTCATACATTGCATTTAATTGACTTAGGTTGGTTGTCAGGCTTTTTACCTGTTCGTGGTAGTTGGATGTATCACCAGAAGTATTTGACATGGCGACTAGGTTTTGCGAAGCTTTTTCAAACGCTAGGCTCAAGTTATCAAACTTAGAAGTTGCTGTTCTGAGTTTATTCGTGAACTCTTCTGTTGCTAATGAAACATCCGATAACTTATTGATGGCTGATACTTTTTCACTGAAATCACGTAGGCCACGACCGAGATTTTCAATGCTTGCGGGTTCAATATTGGCATCGGCAAACATTTTATCTAAAGCAGCTGTGGCCGATGGACCTGCAGGTTGGGCAACAACAGTTTTTCCTCTTTGTGGAAGATCACCATTAAAATTGTCGTCCAATTCAGGATAAACCCGAGTCCAATCTGGTTCTGGCGCGGGCGGATTGAAACCCATTAAAAAGAAAAGGAAGGCTTCTACTCCTAAACCGATTCCGATCATATAGTTGGCTGTGGTGCCGCCGATATGTAGAATCTTAAATAGTACCCCGATGATGACGATACTCGCTCCCCAGGATATGGCCACATTCAGCCATCTAGAATTGTCTTTTTTCTTGCTCATTGTTATCTCTATGTTTTGGTTTAATTTTTCTTGGAAAGCTTATGCGTCTGATCTATATCCGTCATTAATAAACGGTCAATGTCGTTTGTATAGTATATCAGCATGATCATGTATATATTTTGTTGATTGCCTGCAATTGGCTCTGTAGACTCAAAAAACATACCAAAAGGCCATCCTTCAATAATCAGGGATAGTAAACAGCTGAGAATTTAAGTTGAACTTAGAAAGTATTACCCATATTATGGGGATTCAGTAGAGACTGATGCGAGTTTCCTGTAGCGGCAATTCATACACTACATGTTTTTGTTGTAAAATGTGAAATAAAAAAAAGGTTTTCAATCGGGGAGAATGAAAACCTTTAAATAACCAATTATAAACCTAATAAGGTGTTGTAAATGTATGATTTTTTATTGTTTTTTCAATATTATTTGTGTTTTATTTAGTGTTTTTTAATTTAATCATATTTATTTTGAGTGTTTTTCTGTTTTTGTGTTATTATTTTATGTGTTATTGTTTGGTTTGTATCTTTTTTTTGTCCATTTATTCTATTTATTTTTAATAAGGTTGTTATTTATAGTTTTTAATGTTAAATTATCTTGTTATAACTTGGATTTCGTTTTTTTTGGTAGATAAATGCTTCTTTATGTCAAGGGAAATACATAACGGTGTTCTTTGTTATTCATGTAACCAATTTTTCTCAAAATAAAACAAACGTTAGGCTTTCTTAGCAGTTATACTTTAATAAGAAATAAGTCGTAAACACAAAGAAAGAACAACATGATGAACGAAACATTAATTCAACTTTCACAGACCTGGCCCGCTTGGCTCTGGAATATTGCATTAATTCTCTTTTCATTTTTGATTGGTCTCCTGATCAAACTAATTTTTATTCCGCTTTTGCGCAGGCAGGCTATTCAACAGGAATCTTATTCTCTTTTTCGTTCATTTATTCGACGCTTTAACCGTGTGCTGAGTGTGTTTATACCATTGATTGTTTTTAACAGTTTATTGCCTTTTACCCAATTAAACGAACGCACACTGCGTGTGGTGAGCAAAACCAATGAACTTTTGTTGGTCAGTTTTTTTGCCATTGTGCTGATACAGGGGATCAAGGTTTTTGAAGATTACCTCTACCATCGTTTTGATATCAACAAGGAAAATAACCTGCGCGAACGAAAGATCAGGACGCAAATCGTCTTTATCCGAAAAGTGGTGGTCACCCTGATCATCGTGATCTCCTTGGCGATTATCCTATTAAGTTTTGATAGCATGCAGAAAATCGGTGCTGGCCTGCTCACTGGAGTGGGGGTCGGCGGAATTATCATCGGTTTTGCTGCACAGAAGTCCTTGGGAAATCTCCTCGCTGGTTTTCAGATTGCATTTACACAACCCATACGTATGGATGACGTCTTGGTCGTCGAGGGGGAATGGGGGCGCGTGGAGGAAATCAATCTGACCTACGTTGTCGTCAATATTTGGGACAAACGCCGATTGGTGTTGCCCATCACCTATTTTATAGAAAAGCCGTTCCAAAATTGGACACGCACAACTTCTGAAATATTGGGGACCGTATTTATCTACACAGATTTTACCGTTCCTGTGCAACAATTGCGTGAAAAATTGACGACTTTATTAACCGGACACCCGCTTTGGGATGGTAAAGTAAATGTCCTTCAGGTAACTGACTTTAAAGAGCGTACCATGGAGATCCGATGCCTGATGAGCTGCCGCAATTCGGGTCAGGCTTTTGATCTACGCTGTTTCATCCGTGAACAGATGATTGCCTATATCCATTCGAACTTTCCAAATGCATTAGCCAGAACACGGGTGGATTATCAGGACAGCATTCAAAAGGACCTGTAACAGCTAATTAGCCATTTGATAAATGGTAACCTGTTGAAAAAATAAGTGGAATTTGTTTAAGTTTGTTTAAAATGTTAGCGCTAGTGATATGCTGATTTTCTATGTTATATTCTCCAGTATATTGATTTTACTGAGTCTGTTACCTTTTATCCAAAGCCAACATTGGATTTTTCGGGTAGCTGAGTTTGTCAAGTTGCAGCTGCTGGTTTTTCAGGTGCCGGCATTGGCAATGGGTTTTTATCTCGTGGGGGAAGATTCATGGATATGGTGGTTGCAGGCTGTACAGCTGGCGCTGATTGTATACCATGCCTATATATTGATACGCTACACCAAATTTTGGCGTCGCGAAAAATATGAAAAAGGCCAAGATGCATCTGATAGTATCAAAGTGATCTCCTGTAATGTGCTGCAATTCAATACGGCTTATGATCGCTTTATTGACCTGATTCAAAAAGAACAGCCAAATATTTTTTTGACCATGGAAAGTGATGCCGCATGGGAAAAAGCCTTACGTGTACTTGAAAACTATTACCCTAATTTTGAGAAGGTAACGCTGGACAATACCTACGGTATGCATTTTTATACCAATCTGAAGATTAACAAATGTCAGGTGCATTATTTTGTAGCCGATGATATTCCCAGTATTGAAGCTGAACTGGAAACCGCCGATGGACACCGTTTTATTTTTTTTGCTGTTCATCCACCGCCGCCGAGTCCGACTGAAGAGGAGAATTCCAAAGAAAGGGACGGCGATCTGCTCAGTGTGGCCAAACGTGTACGGGATTATAAAATGCCCGTGGTTGTCACGGGGGATTTTAACAATGTGGCCTGGGCAAAATCTTCCCTCTTGTTCAAGAAAACCAGCAAATTGATCGATGCACGCATCGGACGGGGTATTCTTTCCACCTTTCATGCCAATTATTGGTTTTTTAGAGTGCCCTTGGATCTGCTGTTTCATAGTCCAACCGTATTTATCGATAAGTTGTTTATCTATCCTTCTGTTGGGTCCGATCATTTTCCAATGGGCTGTACATTCTTTATCGATCGCTACTCCGAAGAGCAGGCTGAAGATATTGAACATTTGGAAGCTGGGGATATGGCCCACGTCAATGAGATGATTGCTGATGGAAAAGAGGAAGAAAGTGACAATCGGTGTTAACGTTTAAGCGTGCCAATATTTTGTGCTGCATTATTGTATGTTTGGTCCAGCTTATGATCAATATACTTTACGGAATCAGCAATTGGTATTCCTTAACAGGTGCTACGGAAAAATAGCCGAGTGCATTATTGGAAATGTTAGACTTAGGGTTCCCTGGAGCAGCAGTTGACAAATTTGTGCTTTGGTAACCATTCCAGTAATGGAAAGTTCCGACGTCCACACAATATCGGCGCACTGTGAGCTTGTCTCCATGAGATAGACTCCGTTCCAATTCTGATATATAATGTGTTACCTGAAGGCCATCGTTGAATTGATCGCTTTCTGTGCTGGCAAACCGAAATTCCTTCCCATTAATGGATAAGGTATACATATAATAATTCGCGATCTTGGCCGGATCTTTAAAGGCCAAGGCGATAAAGAAATATGTTTTACCGGCGATCTCCTTTTCAATGATGTGTGTCGTTTCTATGTTGATATAGGCGGGCATCGTACTACTCGATTCAAACTGCTGCTTATTCACACCAACACGTAACGTATACTTTCTTCCAACGGCAGGTTTAAAATTTCGATTGATATAATAGCCATCTTTTTCATGCTGGAATAAATAGTTTTGATTCAAGTTGTCCTTGACAGTTACTATTGCGTTTTTGACCGCTGTAGAACCCATTTCTGCATCAATAGCTACGGATTGCGAAACTCGAATACGTTGTATATTGCTCGCGTCGGAAAGCTGCGCATCGATCACAACACGACCACTATCTGCATTCAGATTGAGATCTACTTTTTCTTCACAGGCCGAAAAAAGAAGAATGGAATATAGAAGTATATAGGAGGATTTGGATAGCATGGGTTTAAAATTTAAAGTTCCAGGTTACTGAAGGGATAATGCCAAAAAGTACAATTTTGTAAGCCGCCGTGTTATTTGGATTTGACTTGTCTTCGCGAAAGTCTATCGTGTAGGCGTTTTTGCGGTTGTAGGCATTGTAGATACCAAATGTCCAGCTCGAATGAAAACGTTCCGTTGTAGGTTTGGGATCGTAGGTTGCCGATAAGTCTAACCGGTGGTATTCGGGCATCCGATAGCCATTTCGTTCAGTATAATAGAATAACGATTTTCCATTGACCTGATATTTTCCGCTGGGAAATGTAACAGCATTGCCGGTATGGTATACAAAGGTCGCTCCCAGCGTCCAGCTTTTCGAAAAGGTATAAAGTCCTACAATAGACAGATCATGTGTGCGATCTTGGCGTGCATTGAACCAGGTACCGTTGTTGATGCCTGCAAATTGTCGCTGGCTCTTTGAGAGGGTATAGCTTATCCAGCCGTTCAGTTTCCCGCTGTGTTTACGCAGGTACCATTCGACACCCAGAGCCCTTCCCCGACCAAAGAGTAACTCTCCTTCGAAATGGGCGTCGGCCTGCAAGGTTGCTCCATTGCGGATGTCGATTTGATTGCCTAATCGTTTATAGTACGCCTCTATAGACAAGCTGTATTGTTTTTTTGAAAAATTGCGGAAGTAGCCAAAGGCAACTTGATCCACAATTTGGGGTTTAATATTCAGGCTGCTGAGTACATATTGATCTGTGGGCAGACTGGCCGTGCTATTGCTCAATTGATGTAGATTCTGAACGGCTCGGTTGTACGAGGCCTTTAGGCTGCTCTGTTCGTCCAGCAATAGACTTGCGGATACGCGTGGCTCCATATTGATATAGTGTTTTGCAATTCGGCTATTGTCGCGTTTCCCTCCAATAGGATTGCCGTTTTTGTCAAATTCATAAAAAGTACGTTGGCCCAGAACCATAAAATCATGTATATGTAGTCCGTAATGAATCGAAAGTGCACTTGTTGGCTTCCATTCATGAGAAACATAACCGCCAACATCAATGCCACGTTGACTTTCGATGGCTGTTGGATTGACGGATTGATTGGTTGGAGAGGAGAGGTTGGCGGGTCTGATCGCTTGAAAAACTGCTCCCGCACCTAGTCGTATGATATTATTGGCGTTGGCATAATAGGCAAAGTCCTGCTTGAACTGGAGGTTACGGATCCTCGAAGCAACCTCAAAATTGGTCTGTTCACTCGAAACTCCTGCCTGATAATTAAATCCACTATAGATAAAAGAAGTATTGCTTGATATTTTTGGATTAAAGCGGTGGTTCAATCGTGCCGTTGCGGTCGTATTTCCCCAGGCAATATTAAATAGATCGCTGTATTTGAGTCCGTCCCTTCCATTATATGCTGAAAGATATAAAGTCGTCTTCTCGCCGAAATTAAAGCGGAGTTTTGCATTCAGATCATAGAAGTACAGGGTATTTTTGGCCATGTCTTTATTCTTGGCCAGTTTCAGAAATGAATCGGCATACGAGCGTCGCGCACTGAAGAGAAAGGAGCTTTTGTTTTTTTCAAGCGGACCTTCCACCTTTAATCGGGAAGCAATAATACCTATGCCACCTTCGGTACTAAATTTTTTCTGGTTTCCATCTAAAGTTGAAATATCCAGAACGGATGCAATACGGCCGCCATATTGAGCCGGGATATCGCCTTTATAAAGTTGTATATCCTTGATAGCGTCTGAATTGAAGGTTGAAAAAAAACCGAGTAGGTGGGAGGCATTATATATGGTGGCTTGATCCAATAAGATCAGGTTCTGCCCTGCGTCGCCGCCGCGTACATTAAAATTGGTTGAACCTTCACCGCCGCTTTGCACACCGGGGAGTAGCTGTATCGTCTTTAATAAGTCTTTTTCACCGAACAAAACGGGCAAAGCATCCACTTCTTTTGTACTGAGTTGAATAGAGCCCATTTGTGTATCCGCTACATTTTGGCCTTTTTTTGAATTCGTGACAATAACCTCGTCGATACGTCGACTCAAGGGCTGTAGATCGAAATTTTTCTGCAGGGATTGGTCCAATCGGATCTCAAGCACCTGTTGTTGGTAGCCCATGTAGCTAATAAACAGACGATGTGAACCTTTTGGGAGCGTCAAAGAATAACGACCTTGTATATCTGTTTTGCTACCAAGAGGATTATTTTCCGTGCGGATTAGCGCTCCGCTTAAGGGCTTATTGCTAGAGGAATCCCGGACGATTCCCGTAAGGGAAATCTGTTGTGCCGACGTAACAAAAGGAAACAGTGCCAGTGACACTGGGAGGAAATACTGAACGATGGAGATCATTTGAAGTTCTTGTCTGATAGTTGATTTTGTGCAATTAAATGGAATGACCTGTTAATCAGTGATTAAAATTTGTTATTGTAGTTTAGTTAAACGTGGGTTGTAATTGTTGCATATATTCGTTTTGGTTTAGATAATATGATAACGATCTATCGTGTAAAAATATTGTTTCAATAGGGCGATGATTTTAAGTGTTTGCTAGGCAGTGTTTTAATTGTTTTTATGTCATATGAACTTTGACAGAATTTCATCGGAAATTTGTAATTTAACAGATGCTAAACAATTTTATTAAATCTAACTAATGGGTAAAGATTATCATTTAAAACACACTGGTGAAGATCTATTGTCAAAAACAATCAATTTCTTGCGCTTTCCGCTGATCGTGGGGGTGGTGTTTATCCATACAGATTTTTCACATATTGTATTGGCAGGCGTAAAGCAAATTGACTTTGTAAATTTTCCGATCTTCACAAGTGTTTTTTTTCTGTTTTCTAAGATAATTTTTGAAGTTTGTGTGCCGCTGTTTTATTTTATTTCTGGCTTTTTATTTTTTTATCGAACGGAAGGATTTTCGATTCAGATATACTTTAAAAAGTTAAAAGATCGCTTCCGATCGCTTTTTATCCCTTATATATTTTGGAATTTCGTGGTGCTGCTCTTCTTCTTTCTTGCCCAGGCCTTTTTCGCTGGCAGCCTCATTTCTGGGGTAAATAAGCCAATTGTCGACTATAGTGTAATGGATTGGATATGGTCCTTTTGGGATACGTCTAAAGTGAATCCTCATCTTGAAAAAACACTTCCTGCCAATTCTCCCTTTTGGTTTATACGTGACCTGATGGTGGTGGTGGTCTTTTCCCCTCTCCTATATTGGCTGGTCAAAAAGCTTGGTGTTTTTGTTCTAGCTCTTCTGGGCTTGCTTTGGCTATATAATCCTTATTTCTACCTCCCTGGTATTAGTACGGTATCGTTTTTCTTCTTTACCGCTGGTGCATATTTTAGTATCTACAAAAAGGATTTTGTGCTACTGATGAAACCTCTTTTACCTTGGGCGGCAGCACTCTTTGTATTTATAGTTGCTGCAGAATTTTATTTTTTTGGTGAGAGCTGCTGGAGTTACCTCTATTGTGCAAGTGTGATGGTTGGTTTACTATTTTCAATAGCACTTTCAGCGCGTTTTATCGAGAAGGGTTACTGGCAGCCGAATTCCTTTTTGGCAGAGGGAAGCTTTTTTATCTTTGCCTATCATCGCTTGCCCTTAGTATTTGTCATCAAATTTTTATTTTATATAATCCGGCCGCAGTCTGAAGTGTCATTCCTATTGTTATATATCGCATGTCCCGCTGCAGTCATTATGCTGGGACTGCTCGGTTATCGGGTATTGAAAAACATGCTGCCAAGATTTACAGCAATAATTTGTGGAGGAAGATAATGATACGAATGAAAAAGAAGCAATGGATCTTTGTGCTGGTACTCGTCCTCGTTTTGACTATGCTTTTTTATAGATATGGCTTGCCATTTATCCATAGAAATAAGTACGCAAAGGTTAAAACTCAATACGAATTTACCGAAATAATCAATTTGGGCTGTACCTCTGTTAAGCAACAGGGCGCTTCTAATACCTGTTGGTCCTATACGGGTAATTCTTTCCTGGAATCTGAAATGATTCGAATGGGAAAAAAGCCGGTTGAAATTTCCCAGATTTATACGGCTCGACAGGCCTACCTCGGCAGGGCACAAAATTTTGTTCGACTTCATGGTGGGTTGTCCATGGGTGAGGGCGGCCAGATCCACGATGTACTGAATGTATTCCGAAAATATGGAGCGCTACCGCAATCAGCCTATTCAGGTCTCTATGGAAATAATACTTACAATGACTTTAAAAAGATGACGCCCATGTTGAATAGCCTGCTTAAAGTGTTGGTCAAAACCAAACCATTACGGTCCAATTGGGAGGAATCTTATCAAGCAGCGTTAGATGCACATTTAGGAAAAGTTCCCGAAACATTTGATTATGAGGGTAAAAAGTATACTGCGCGAAATTTTGCTGATCAGGTGATTGGTATCAGACCGGATGATTATGTGGCTTTGGCGTCGGTTACAGACCAACCTTTTTATGAGCCTTTTGTGCTGCTTATCCCCGATAACTGGTCATTTGATTCGTTCTACAATGTGCCCATGGAGCAGCTTACCAATACCATCGATACCGCGCTACAACGAGGCTTTACTGTAGCATGGACGACGGATGTCTCTGAGAATGGTTTCTCCTGGCAGCATGGCTTGGCGTATGTGCCGCAAAAGTCCGAAGATGAGATGTCAAAAGAAGAAATAAACACAATGTTTGTGAAACCGATGCCCGAACGGAAGATTACTGCCGCTGAAAGGCAGGCCGCTTTTGAGAATTGGCAGACCACCGACGATCACGCTATGCATATTGTTGGATTGGCTAACGACCAGTATGGAAGACCCTACTATATCGTCAAAAATTCCTGGGGTAAAGCCAATCCATATAAAGGCTATATGTATGTAACCAAAGAATTTGTTCGTTTTAAAACGATTTCGCTGCTCTTGCACAAAGATGCGCTAGAAGCTAAAATAAAGACAAAAATCACCCTATAATTCCCAAGTCTTTCCATATTTCACGTCGAAGTTTGTGATATGGAAAACAATAAACTTACTTCTCGGTGCTTGCGCGCATGTTTATTTATATGTGCTATAACTTGTTCGATTGTCGCTCTTGCGCAAGAAAATAGATCCCTACCCGATAAAGTACATCATGCCGAACCTTTATATAATGATCTTGTCCGGGATCTTGGTGCACGGAAAGGAGAGAAGGAATTTAATGTCGGCGCTGATATTAAAAGAACGCATTCGGCTGATGAATTTGGCTACCTCATGGAATATGAATTTGCGCCGATAGATCGATTAGGACTGGAAGCGGAAACAGACTTTGCATATTCAAAAAGCCGCATGGCCAATGGGTCTTCCAGCAATCAATTGGAAAGGTTGCGTTTATCTTCGCAATATTCCTTTTATGTTTCTAAAAAACATGCAACAACTTTGGCTATTGGGTATACACAGATATTTGATTTTGTGGATGGTGGCACTGGGTTTAATCCATTCTTTATAGCCGCCAAAAACTGGCATAACAATTGGCATGCATTGATTTATACTGGACCAGAATTCACGTATCGTTATGCTTCATCCAAAATGGATTTGATGTGGCAGGTGAATACCTCATTTCATTATACCATACCGCAGACAGATCACTTTATCGGCGTTGAGGTCAATCAGGAAATTTCTTCCGAGGGCATACAAACGACACTACATCCCCAGATTAAGCTCGGACTTAATAACAAAATGGCCATTGGTATGGCGGTGGGTTTGCCTATTAGTGGCAAAGAAAAGGTGCTTAGCGGATTTTGGAGGCTGATCTATCAATTATAATTTGTTAAAAATAATGTATGAAATGTGCTTCTGATGATGGGATAAAAAATAAATGGGGCGAACGCCTTCGCCCCATTATATCCATTATTATTATCAAGTCGAACGCAAAAAAAATGACTTGACGGCCCAAATGTAAAAAAATATTGTGGAACTTTCCTTCTAAAAAATTACCATAATTAGGTAAAAAATAGAATAAGTAGATGGAGCGCTACAGCTTTTTATCCATAAAAAAAACGGCTAGATTGCGCTAGCCGTTCTGTTTATAGAGTTACCAAAAACTATTTGTATTGTCTAGTTTGTACGTACACAACGCACGTTTTTAAGTGATGAACTTGCTACGTTGATACCAAGTAAGCTCACCGTAGATAATAGCTCAGCTGTACCTTGGGCAGTTGCAATACGTCCAGTTAAAAGTGGTTGTTTGGTTACTGCCAAATATCCCCAAGTACCTAAATTAACCAAACCTAAAATACTGTTCGGTGGATCTGAAGTCCATAAAGCAGCTTCACGACCATAACTTAGTCCTAAAAGGGCTTGGATAGCTGTTAAATCAAGTGTAAGGAAATTTGGATCCAATACATTTACACGTGCCAATTGACCGTTGTAATAAAAACGAAGGTTGTTGGAAGCTGCATCAAATGCTGAATTGCCCGTGCCGGATGTTGTAGTGTACTGAATATAATTTCCAGTAGTTGAACCACTTGTAGGACTAGGCGAAGAGTTCGGCGCTTTTGTTCCAATTAAAAGATCCGTAATGTTTTGCAATACATCGGTTAAAAGCGCATTTGAGCTAACATAAGCCGTTGTAGAAAAATCAGCATGGCTTGGTTTTCTCCAAAGTCCCTGAGGATATACTTGTGCACATGGGTCAGCGTAGGCTGTCATGGACTGAAATTGGCCCGGAAGAATAGCGCCATATGCGAAGTAACTATTCGCTTCGGAGCGTTGTTTGTTGTTCGCGAAGAAACGATACGGGTTGTGACCAGCGGTGTAATACAGATTTGAACGTGACCATTTTACTGTAGATCCTGTCGAAGTCAATGGTGATTCAACGATATTAGCCAATAGACGATGACTATTTCCTAATACAGGGGTCACATTAAATGAAATATTGATCGGCGCAGTGGTCGCAAAAGTACGGTCCACATTGTCGGCATGTTTGATGGCTAAATTTGTTACTGAGACAGTAACGTTATTTAGGGCTGTCGTTCCTGCTGTATACACGTAGGCAATTTTCGCGTCCGAGTAAGTTGGGTCAATATTGGTAAAACTAGCCCAGTTTAATGTCGGTGCAAATGTGGTTGCAGACGGTGTAAGGGCTCCAGTAGCTACATTAAGTGCGGCGCTCCGTAAAGCTAAATTCGATACAGCAAGATTTCCAGATACCATATTTCCAAATACACCCATGGTATTCAGCTCAATAGCGATACGAGAATATTTGTGTGCAAAGGTGATTGGTAAGCTAACATCTGTCCCTGGCGTAGTCGGGATAGTGATGCTTCCAGAAGCGTAAAGGACATCCTTGTTCTCCGGTAATTGAAGTGTTGGGTTTGCAACGGTAATGTCTGGAATAGCATCTGTATTGTTGTAGGATAAGGCTACCCATTTGTACGTGGTGCCATGTGTTACAGGGATTGTAAGATCTGTTCCTGAAACACTGTATTGTTTTGAAGAGAGTAATTGTGTTCCATCGGCAGAGAAAAGGTAAACCCTGTAAGTGACGCCGTTGTCTAAGGCTGCAGCGCGTAGGCCTGTGCTTGCAGCAGCGACAGTACCATCCGCATTTCTGCTTTGTACAGCATCTGATGCTGCAGCTTTGAATGGAACATTGTTGTCAACAGCTGATACAACGTCAACGTCACCAAAGGACTCTACCTGTAGTTTTGAGGATTTACTGTTGTTTGAAGCTTGTTTTACGGTATTGTCTGATCCTTCGTTAATACCTTTGATGGACAGCACAATGTTTGTGCCCTCATGGTTATCGGCTTGCTCTACTGCAGCGCCGCGCTCTTTGGAACAGCTTGTTGCAAGCATTCCAGATGTGGCCAATAGGACAGTCGCAACTACCCAATTAGCTTTTCTAATCGTTGAAAAGTTCATAAATTTCTTAAAATCGTTTGTTAAATGCTTTTTTAAGTCCTTTCAGGCTGTTATGCTTCACCTGTGCCTGTGCCACCTGTACCTTCACCGAAACCTCCGTCGGTAGGGGCAGGGGTAGCAGAGCCAGCAGCAATGCCTTGTTCCAATTCAACTACGTTCTCCACGATGGACGGAGCAACGTACATTTTTTTTGCGTTCTTATTCATGATAATATTATTTGGATAATCCATGCCATTACAAGCATGGGGTTTAAATTTAATGGACAATTTTAACCCTGTTTCATGTTCAAAAATACACGCGCTGTTGAACGGCTTTGCCTTTGCGTATAGGCAATTAATGCTGTTCTAGCGGACGCATTTTTGATTTTATTTTTCTGTGTTTGTGTGTTTCTAATTTAATTGTTAATATTTATTTTGCTATCGGCTAGTCATACTTTTCCCGAATTGAATTGTAATATTACGACTTAATATCAACTTGTGCAAAAAAAAATTGTAAACTTTTTTTTAAATCATTGTTGATTTCATAATGGAACAACTTTCTTTATTGTTATAATTAGCTATGATCTATGACTGAAATATCGGTTAAAAGTACTTTACGGCTATAAATTTTACTGTTTGATCAGCGTTCTTCTTGCTGGCTTTTCATAAAACAGACCAGTTAGCCTTTTGTTTTATGTTTTTTAAAATGTTTTTTTTGTTTGTTTATTATTCTATAATTAATATGTTTAAACAGTGTTTTTCCGTAAGTCAGTTTTATAGCTTTTATTGAGTATTATAAGGATATATATTTCTTTTTTTGATAGTGATTGTGTTGATAATGTCTTTTGCATGAGTTTTATTTTTTTTCCATACAATGCCTGAATTTGTTAATTTATTTATTGATTTTCAATATAAATAATTCCTTTTTAATTTTTAGAGATACCAAATACTCTATTTATTGGTAATATATTTCCTTGTGTTTTATGTTGTCAGATTTCATTTTAGGAAAATTGCGGATGCAACTAACTGTTTTGTCTATTTTCCATCAGTGTTAATAAATGTAAAAATTACCGTCTATTAGATATGGAAACGCGTTTTTGGATAAGGTTGCTTTGTTTAACTAAATTCACTAAGGTATGTTTAAACGGGCTATTCGGCGCTATTTAAGCCCATTAGTTTTTGATAATTGCGATTCTAACCTTCTTCTCCTGTGCGTTTCTAAGGTCGTTGATTTTAATGTCTATCGACGTTTCAATTTTTACCTATTAAGTTCTTTATTAATTGCTATTTCTTTTCATGATAGTGGTAAGTTGTTTGTTTGTAGCGGCTTTGTAGCTGTGTCGCTACAAGTATGGAAACTTAGCTTAAAATATTGTTTAGCGGATTAATTATTGTCTACTTTCGCACATCTTCGAAATGAAAAGTGTCGTATTTAACTTATTTAAATAGCTCTAATACAGCTTGTTTTTCTGTGTTTTTTACTGCTTTTTACTTTGAAGGTTCAGAAAAGTTTATAACACATAAAAATATAATCATGAAAACGCAAAAGACAAATTTGATTAGCAAAACTGACCGTTTAGTTTATGTTGCTCCAACCGTAAAAAAACAGAATATTGAATTGGAGTATAGTGTGGCTGCTGGTTCGGTAAATCCATCTGTACAACAACAATGGGGCGAAACAGAAACGCAAACACATGAAGTAGATAATAACTTCTGGAACTAAACGCAAATTTTGATCAAATTAATTAGCTATGAAACAATTTAACATGAAAACTTTATTGACGGCTCTTATTGTAATGGTACTTTTCGTTTCTTCTTGTCAGAAAGATAACAGTACGGATAATCAAGCCGGGGAAATGGCAGCTATAGCAGTCAATATGAATGGTATCGGTCTTGAAGATGGTGCAAAGCTGTTGGCACGTTCAGCTGCTAGTACTTCATTGGCTTCGACCGAAGCTGTACAACAAGTAACCGTCCCTTTTGGTGAGGATCTGGTTGTAAGAGCAACATTAACCGAAGTGAAAAGTTCAACATCATCGGCATTGCGTGCTTCTGCGAGCAAAGCAGCAACCACTTCAACCGGGACTGGAGCAATTAAACCTTTTAGCGGAAATTTCACCATTCGTGTGTATAAACAAGGGAGTACAACGTTAGAAACGACCATAAACTGCATTGGCGGAGCGAGCAACAAGTTTGAGCTAGCACCAGGTGCCTATAAATTTATTGTGTCTGCTTACGGCAATGCTACTGCAACTGGAGCGGATAAAGATCCATTGTGGCAAGAAATCAATCAAACAGTTGCTGCTGGAACAAATGCGTTGGATATTTTACTGAAGCACAAACTAACTGAGGTTACCGTAAAATTTGATGCGGGAAGTGGCCGTACAATTTCTGCAATCGGTGGAGCGACGATAACGCCTAACTTCAATTATAGTTTTGATGAGGTAACGGGTCTTGTTAGCTACAGTGGAACAGGAGCTACAAAAACATTTAGCTTTCCAACACAAACTGCTGGACAGGTTTGGACTAGCAATGCTGTAATGATCGCCGTTGAAAATACGACTGCTGGTCAAGTAAAATTGGATCCTGTAACGATTAATGGAGTGACTGGGAATGTTGAATTGACAGGTTTATCATTGCGTCAAGGGGTGCAGTATACATTGGATTTAAATTTGGGAGCTAAAAAACTGCCTACTTTCGAGATTGGTAATGAGACTTGGTCGGGAGGTAACCTAGAACGCAATCCATCAACAGGTGAGTATCACTTTGGTACGGAGGTAAATAGTGCTGGAGACTATTGGTTTCCAGATCGTTTGTTGCCAAAACGCTTGGATGGAACAAATCAAGGGGCAGACGGTACAAATGGTGGTAACGGGGATCCTTGTGCGCTTGTGAAGCCTTTGGGGACCTGGAGATTGCCAAACGAGGTTGAAATTCAAGCCCTAATAGATCGTACTGCACCGAAACAGGGTGGTAAAGGTCAAGATAATTCAAATTTGCAAGCGACATGGAATCCGGCTCGCTATGTGGATTATTACAACGGTTCTTCAACTACTCCATTGGGTATGTTCTTTGGTGTGAATACTGATCAGCCTGTTAATTTTCCTGTAAATCAGCGGGATAAATATTTGTTCTTTGCCTTCCGTGGTTATTATCCAAATGATAACAATGGAAGTGTTATTGGCAAAGAAGGTGCTTACATGGTCACTGCAACTGGTGGTGGTTATAAAACATTGCATATGACTGGTGTCGCTAAAGATATTGGTTATGGTATTGGTTGGAGAGCAGCTGCCAGCACAGAAGCTGTACAGATCCGCTGCGTAAAGAAATAAGCGCGATAGGAAATATTTTATTTGGATAATAAGTTTAATGGAGACGCATCCCTCAGGTTGAGGGATGCGTTTTTTTGTGTTCGGGATTTATTTGCTAAATTGGTCCCTGTCTAGATGTATGGCGATGCTTTTTAGATATACATGCGGTAAATAGTTATTATGGAATTTGGAGTTCATCGGGTTATTGGTGTAGCGCAGGAGTCTTCGGAAATTAGAGATGCAACAACTAAGGAGAACTATATCGTTCTTTTTGTGTCTGGTGGCGGATGCAGTATGTTCATTAATAAACAGACGACGGAAATTGCAGAATATAGCTTGGTTTTGATACCTCGAGGAATTACCGTAGATGCCAATCCCGCTGAAGAACGTGCTTTTTTAATTATTTATTTTTCGGAAAGCTTTTTTGCGCGCACAGAGGTCGATACTGCCTTCCTTCGAAACTTCAAATCCTTTAACAAAAATGAATACACCTATAGGACTTTGAGCGTGCCCATGGAGTATGCGACCTATTATGAATTTGTAGGGATGCAGTTGAAACTTTCTAAGCAAAACTATAATCAAGCAATTTACCGCGATCTGGCACATAACATTGTGAAACAGATCGTGCTCTTGGCTGCTATCTATGCAGAAGACAAGCAATCGGGTGAGCTACTTGGGCAACGAACAGATGTGTCCTTGGTAAGGCGTTTTCAGGATCTAGTTGAAAAACATGTTAAAAAGGAAAAACAGGTAGCCTTTTATGCCGATCAGCTCAATATCGGAAGTAAAAAATTAACCAACCTGACCAAAGAGACTTTGGGTACCACACCCAAAGAAGTCATTACGGAGGAATTGCTCCGGGTAAGTAAAAAGCTTCTTGTGGAGTCCTCACTAAGTATAAAGCAAGTTGCATGGGAGTTGGGCTATACAGACGTGAATAACTTTAGTACCTTTTTTCTGAAGGAAACCGCCCTCACGCCAACCGAATATCGTAAGCGCTGGCAACAATAACATTTCTGTATTAAAAATAATACATGTTTTCTTATTAAAAAGAATTGTTCTTATTCTTTCGTTTTTTTTATAAAAGGTATATTTATAGTAGAACAACGAAAGCGTATGAAATATCCATATTGTGAGAATTCATGTTCTTCTGGCTTCAAAATTGCTAAAGATCCATAGATGAGCAGGATGATCATGAATAGTAGAGATGATTCATACGGCCAGTAAATAGGACAGGATATTAGGATATGAAAAAGGGAATATTGTTTTTAGGATTGGCATTATTTGGTGGTACAGCCTTCGCACAGACAGGCGTGCGATTGAATATTGAGCTCCACGATGTGCAGCACCTTGTTATTAATCCAGATCAATCAACCGTTACCTTGGTCTACCATACCTTAGCAGATTATCAAAATGGCGTTGAGTCCGTCCAAAAAGCACATCTTTCTGTATTTAGTACGTCGGGCTATGAAGTTAAGGTCAAGTTGGCCAATCAAGACTTTATAAAACTCGGCCAGGCGCAAACAGAAAAAATTCCCGCGCCATTGATTCGTGTTAAAGCTACTGCCACTCATATAGGACAAGCAGTAAATACAACTAGTGGCATCCTTTCTACAAATAAGGAAACGATCATTTCTTCAGATTCACCCACCCTCAATGGACTGTTCGATGTTACCTACACTGGACCTGGAGCTGATGGCTTAATGCAATACGTAGAGAAAAATAACACGGTTACTTTTACAAATGATGTTCTTTATAGCATCGAAACAAGATAATATTCCCCTAAATTCAATTCTTTTGCCGTAGATACCCCGTGCTGTAGTAATCACGCTACAAGCTTTTGTAGCTGTGTAGCTACAACATTTTACACACTCCCTTTTTCATACTTTTTGGGTTCAAATTCATACTTTTTGCCTCATTTCCTGCTGTACTTTTGTTTTGTCCAAAGAGGATAAATAATAACGAATAAGTCATATTAAAATATAAAAAACTACAAAATGAAAAAAATTATTTTCTTCGCAGCAGCGATCATCGGTTCAGTATCTGTGGCAAATGCACAATCACAAGCAAAGGTAAAAGTGAATGTAGAATTGAACCCTTTTCAATCTATCGAAATTGGTAGCGGTGCTGGACAAGATGGCCAGGTTACATCTGGTTATGATGACGAAGTAACCTTGAAATACGAAAAGGCAGCTGACTATACAAATGGGGTTAATAAATTGATCGCAAAACAATTGAAAGTGTCTTCGGTAGGTTCTGGTTACAAAGTAAAAGCAACGTTGTCTTCTAATGGTCAGTTCAATAAAGTGGCTGGAAATGGGGCGAATACTTACGATGCTAAAAAATTAATCGAAATCCAAGTTGATGGCAAAACTGCTTCTACAGATGTGAATATGGAGTTTGGTCCTTTCGGAAGCACAAGTACAGCTGAATCTTCTGTGTTAAACAAAGAATTGGATGTAAAATATATCGGTAAACCACTTAATGAAGCAACAGTAAAAGAATTGTTGGGTAATGGTGGTAAAGATACAAAAGCAAAATATACCATCGATGTGGTATACACTATCGCAGCAAACTAGTAGGTCCTATACTACGCTATGAAAATCATATAGATGCAGGTATCGGAAGATACCTGCTTTTTTATGTATTTTTATGCCAAATTGTATTTTTATGAAGAACCTGATTGCCTCATTTTTCTTGCTTTTTACAGCTACAATAGCTTTTTCTCAAACGGGATTGACCGTTGGTCCGCCCAGGTTGTATTTTGTGGGTGATGCCGGACAGGCGCAAACGCAGTATGTGGATGTGACAAATCCCAGTAAAGATTATACACTCGAACTGGGTGTCTCTTTTGAAGATTGGTCTTATTCAGCCGTTGGTGATAATGAGCTTAGCCCAAAAGGAACATTACCAACGAGCTGTGCAAGCTGGCTGTCGGTATCTGAATCGTATTTCTCGCTTAAACCCGGTGAATCAAAACGATTGCAGTTGAATATGCAGGTGCCTAAGGATGCAAAATTCACTGCCGAGGTGCCAATTCATACAGCAATGCTCTTTGTCACGCAATTGAACCCTAGAGCAAGAGAAAAACAGGAAGGGGCTAATATCCGTTTGGCGGTACGCTCCGGTGTGAAGGTTTATCATCGTTTCAATGGAAGGGAAGCGCCAGATCTTGAAATTACGAATCTAGTTTATAAAGATGTGGATTCTGTTGGACAGTTTCTGGAGGTCAGTTACGATGTGACCGGAAATATCTGGCTGGAAGGAAGGTTGCGTGCCGAGTTTTTAAATCAGGAAACTGGCGAAAAGGAAGTGGTGGACAATCTTAATTTTTATTGCTTGCCTGGAGATAAGCGTAAACAATATATTGCAATTCCCAAATCGTTGAAATCTGGGAATTACCTCGTTTCAGTATTGGCATTTTATGGCGATCAGGATGTGGTTAAGATCGCGGAATTGGAGTTTAAACATGTGGCAAAGAACTAAAATAGTATTACTCTTAATTTGGGGCTTGTTTTCAGCCATGCCTCTTGTTGCGCAATTGCGGTTTTCAGTCTGGTCGGATAACTATTTCGAAGTGACGTCCTATTTGGGTAAAACAACGCCGGATCGCTTTAATATATTCCAATTTGACCTGAATGGTCTCAACGTGAACGAGAAAAATTGGTCTCTCGCGGTCCGTTTACTGGCACCAATACGTACCATTGCTGGGGGAAAGAATCGTAGTGGAAATACATTTCCCGTAGATAAAATAAGTCTACGGTGGACCGGCGACAACAATGATGCGAATTTTCGCCTAGATGGGATCGGTGCAAGCCGGACTCCGATTATTTTGCAAAATAGTAACGATGTGCTGTTGATTAATCGGGCGAAACAACCCATCAGTTCCAATGGAAATTATTATCTGCAATATCAGCTTTATAGTGCCTTGACCATTGCTCAAGGTAAATATCTGGATGATTATCTGAGTCCGGATCAGTATACCTACCTGAAGTACCGAATTCCCTTGTTGTTTACGCTGTATAGCGAAAGTGGAAAAGTTTTGGGAACGCAAGAAATTAATTATGAAATGCAATTGCCTCCCCGCCTTACCGATGGTGGAATGGTCGATATGGAGCCAGACTATAGTCTAGAGGTTGCCGCGGAAGCCGCTAATGCCACATTACAGTTTTCGACACAAAAAGATTATATACAAGGAGTTAGTTCGTTGGTTGCAAATGCAATCCGCGTGAACTCTATCACGGACTACGAGCTCCGTGTTAAGTCGGTTGATAGCGAACTTGTCCGCAATGGTGGTGGTACACTTCCGTTGTCGGTACTATCGCTTCAGTTGACTGCTGGAACAGGATTAAATAGGATAAAATCTAATCCAAAAGTATTTTTAACAACCCAAGAGCAGGTGGCGGTATCGGCGGCCTCGATGGATAAAAAGCAAGCGCAAACGTTTAATGTGGAGTATAAAGCGAATCTTACCGCTGATCAGGTGTCGGCTTCTAAATCAGGAAGCTATAGTGTGTCCCTCCTCTATTTATTGATTCCACAATAGTTTGATCCCCATCGCGTGTTTAAATGCTCTTATCATAAGATTAGATTTACAGTCTTCGTGCTGTTATTGCTGCTGATCAAGTTCGTTTGGGCACAGCAGGAAAAAACTGTGCACCTGATTTTGCCTGATCAGCTCCGTTTGGAAGCAGGTCTCAATAGTATTGATCTGCAGCTGGTCAACACGAGTGAAAAGGATTTTACTGGAGAAATCAACTTGATCTTGCCTCAAGGTTTACGAGCTCTTGGTTCGGATCGTTTAACGTTTACTGTACCCGCAGGAAAAAAACGCTTTATTACCCAACGTTTACAAAGTCAGACACCTGCACAGCTCAGGGGGCAGGCAGTAGTTGTTCAGCTTCGGGATCCACAGGGTAATATGGTCGACAATAAGACAATGGCTATCGATGTGCCACCTAAAAAAGCAGTGATCTTGCAGGATGTTTCGGAACAGCAGTATTTGAAGCATGTGGGCGACTCAATCTTTATCCGGACACGGGTTATAAATAATGGGACAACGGATGAGCAGATCAAAATCCTGTTTTCCTCCCCGGATCGAATCGGAAATACCAAATTTAAGGAAGAAAACCTTTTCCTTTCGGCAGGGCGTGATACGCTTTTCATACTCCGTTTTGCTGTGGAGAAATATATGTTAAACAGGGCGCAATACACGCTCAACATCACGGGGCTATACGATAATGGCGATGTGTTTGGGAATCTATCGGTGCTATTGTCAAATATTGCGGCAGATCGAAATTACCAGCAATTATTTGACAACCGAGGTAATTTGGCCGCATACTCGCATAATTTTTTTGATTTGCAGCTCGATAACCTGCTTGGCGAACAACAAGCTTTTTATTTCCGCTCGGAGGGGGAGTATCGTCTGGCCAATGGACAGATTCGATATAGTGCTTATTTGACCAAAACCGGTGGAATGGACCGGCCTACGTTAAGCAATACTTTTGCTGCCTTCCAGAAAGGGAACAATACCTACACGGTTGGAAATTTGCAGGAAAGTATGGAGGCTTCGGCTTTTGGAAGAGGAGTCAAATTTGACCATGTTGATACGGCCCGTGCCGCCAATTTTACAGTAGGCCTGTTACAGCGGGCTGTGGACCTGCTGGATTACAGCTCTTCCAGGGATCCCGGTTATACAGCTTTTGGAAAGGTAGTGCTGGCCGAAAATAAACTTGAGCACCGGCGTTATGAAGGACAAATCTTCTACGATCGCAATGGATTAGATAGTACAACTAGTTTGCTTTGGGCAAATTCTTTTGACTTTCTGAAACAAAAATATGCAGGCAACACGGTACTGCGCGGTTTTGTCGCCGCTGGACTTCAAAGCCAAAACGGTCGACAAGTAGGGCCAGATTCATCCATGCCTTCATGGGCATTGGGTATGCGAATGGACCAGCGTTTTGCCAAATGGAGTTTTAGCTCAGACAATTTTTATAGTTCTCCTTATTATACAGGTAATCGTCGTGGTTCTTTGCAGTTTGTCGAACGTTTAAATCGAAATTGGGGTAAGTTATCGGCTGCACTAAGTTATACCTTTTACCGGTATAACCCAAGTTATCTAAATACACATTTTCTCAATTACGCAAGCCAATCTTCCCGATGGGATTTAAGTATGTATATGCCCTTGAGTTCATTTGTGACGCTATCCGTATTGCCAAACTATAATCGCGAGATTGGAACCTATATGTTTGCTGCAGGTACCCGTGAACTGAAGTCAACCTCATGGCGACTATTGTCAACTGTGAATGTGCGGTCGCGTAACCTACAGCACAACCTGAATGTAACGACTGAGGCAGGGCTTGTGTCGATGACCGATCAAGCTGCTGGGCTTTTTGCGGTGCGGACAGATTTAAATTACAATTATAAGAGTCTGGGACTTTCAGCTTCTTATCAGCAGGGTGCTTTTCAAATTTCGGATCTGGTGAGTGCACTATTAATAGGACGTTCGTTTGGAAATCGTTTTTCTTTAGGGCCCCGTGTAAGCGGTACGTTGTTGCAGGAGAGATTACAGTGGACGGCCAATGCCCGGGCGAATCTGAGTAGCAGTTATGGAAATAGTTTTGGGGGGAATGCGAGTGTAAATTATCGTGTGCTAAAAAACACTTTGCTTACAGGACTTTTTCAATACAATTACAGTGTCATGAAAACAGGATATAACTATGATTTCAATAATTTACGGATTGGTGTTCGGCAAAACTTAAAAGGATCAAATCTTGATCGTCCAGCAATCAAAACAGGGAATTTACGGGTCTTCTGTTTTTATGATCAAAATTTTAATGGAATATTTGATAAGGGGGATGTTCCGATGGTTGATCATAGCTTTACCGTAAAAGGGGTGTTATTTGTAACGGATAAAGCAGGATATGCATCCTTTAAAAAATTACCGTACGGGTCATACTTGTTTTTTTCGCCAAAGCAGGGGCAGTATATGGCGGTTTCGAAAGAGATCGCGATACAGCAGTCAAATCTAGAAATTCAGATTCCGCTCCAGCGCGGTGGAATGGTACAGGGAGCTGTTCGTGTCGAGTACACCCAAGGGCTTAGCTTGGAGACTGATCTGAATTTAGATATTTACAAAGTGTTGGCAAAAGACAGGAACGGAAGGATCATCGAAATGTATACGGATAAGGATGGACATTTTGAGTTTGGCCTACCAGAGGGTACTTATAGTTTCTATTTGGATAATGCGAGCTTCCCCGCAAACGTATTTACAGATCAAGAGGCACAATCGGGAACGGTAAAACTTGATACTGACTTGGTCCTTGAGCCTTTTGTTTTAAAAGTGAAGTCAAAAAAGGTCAATGTCAAGCGCTTTGGGCAATAGGTTTTCTATCCGGCGATATGCTGAGACTTGACATCGCTGATATGATCTAACAGTGACTGATTTAAAATAGGGGATGTTTTTAGCATTTCTCGAACAGGGTATTTTTCGGCAATATCCGTAAGGGCCTTGAGGTGTTTTTCATGATGGAGATCAGTGCCTACAAAATCGTACATGCCTGATTTCAATAAAGTCATCGCGATTGCTTTGACGTCGACACCATAATAACGGCTGATGGATAGCAGGTTCAGCTGGAGCAGGCAGCCGGCATCTTTAATTTGCTTATAGATGTTAAAATTACCATGATAATAGTTGTATCGCTCGGGGTGCGCAAGAATTGGTTTATAACCCAGTTTTTGGATAGCTAAGATCGTATGGAAAAGAGCCTTCGCCTCCGATAAATAGGACATCTCAATAAGAACATAACCTCCTGGTATAATACAAAGCTCATTATCGCGGACAAGATCTGAAAGTCCGTCATCAATCATATGTTCAGCAGCTGCAAAAATTTCAACCTTGCTTCCGATATTCTTCAGGCTACTTTCTAGATTGCTGTGTGCTTCTTCAATACTCGATTTGCTGTTTGGGTGAACTCCTGCCATAATATGTGGCGTGCAGATAAATTTCTTCAATCCCAATCGTTGCAATCCATCAATATAAGTAAGTGAGTTTTGTACTGAAGTGCTCCCGTCGTCTATTCCAGGAAGCAAATGGTTATGCATATCCACTTCTAAAAATTCAAGCTGTGCTAGAGGTCTGATGGATGATTTATTAGTGGTGCCGAACAAATTGCTAAAGAAGCCCATAATGAAATGTTTAAAATACTAAGTTAAATTGGGACATGTGCTTTTGTTGGTATTCAATATATGATGATGCTGGCATTTAGATCTGAAATTCATATCCCAGAAAGAACTTTACAAACAATATGCCAGTTTTTTTGTTTACCGAAATGGATGTATAGCTCGGGTGAAGCTTTCTTGAGCGGAACAATCTTGCAAGTACTTTTGTTTATGTTTTTTATATTTTAATTCGCCTTTGTAACAGTTTCGGTATAATACTTGCTTGTCCCCCCATAGTGGACAAATAGCAAAGAATAGGTTTTTGTTATTGATATTTTAGGAGATTGTTTAATTGCTTGTTAAATTTTAAGTATCTTGGCGTTCTCTTACAAATATTGCAAAAGCCATATATACTGGGTTTAAGACAAAAACCTAAGACAGTATTATAAAAAATAAAAATAAAAAAGGGAAATTTATGATGGGTTCTCTGGGAGATTTAAAAAGACGTCTTCGTAAGGACAATCCGCGATGGGTTATTTTATTGATCGATATGTGGTTTGTGTTTGGAAGTTATGTGTTTTCCAACTATGTGGTTAATAACTTTAAAGGGGTGTTTGATATCGCTTTGATGTTGAAGAAACTTGTTGTGGTACTGCCTGTGTTTTTTATCACCTTTCTCTGCTACAATACCTATAGAGGTATTGTTAGGCAAACAGGAATTCGTGATACAATCAAGATATTTAAAACAGTAGCTTCAGCCTACCTTGTACTCATGCTATTGACGCTTTTGATCAAATCTGTATTTGATAAAGGTACCGTTGCAGGTGATTATTTTCGCCTCTCTTATGGCGTTCTGACTATGCAAGCGTGTATTCTGTTGGTGATTATGGTAGGCGCGCGCGTCGTTTATCGTACCATCTATGAGTATCTTTTTTTACCGGCGAGAAAAGGCGAGAACGTCCTGATTTTCGGTGCCTCACGCCCAGGTTTGATTTCTTATTCCTTATTAAAAGAAGATCAACGGATCAAATATCAAGTTGTCGCTTTTGTGGAAGATAAGATCTCGCGCATCGGTAAGCGTCTTGCGGGATTGAAAATTCGTGATATTACAGAAATATCAAAAGAATTCGTCGAAAAAAATCAGATTTCGCAGGTTATTATCGCTGTTGAAAATAACGATCCCGAACGTTTGGAATATGTGTCGGATTGGTTCCAAAATATTGGACTTGAACTGAAGATCATGCCTCCAGCGAGAATTTTACTTAATTCAGGAGCCAAGCGTGAAATCAGACCATTAAAGATTGAAGATTTATTGGGGCGGAAGCCGATCAAATTGGATCATCCTGAGATTGAGGAAGAGATGCAGGGGAAAGTGATCCTGGTTACCGGCGCCGCTGGATCCATCGGTTCGGAACTGGCCCGTCAGATCGCCAGACGTCATTATAGAAAATTAATCTTGCTGGATCAAGCTGAATCAGCATTGTATGATATACAGCAGTCTATTAAGGCTACATTGCCCGAAGATATGCATTGTGTAGTCGGTGATGTGCGTAATTATGCATTCATGCAGAATGTATTTGCAATATATAAGCCCGATTTGGTGTTTCATGCAGCGGCCTATAAGCACGTGCCGTTAATGGAGGCAAACCCCTACGAGTCAATTCAGACGAATGTATTGGGGAGCAAAAACGTGGCAGATCTCTGTATGCAATATGGTGCGAAAAAGATGGTCATGGTGTCTACGGATAAGGCTGTTAACCCAACCAATGTGATGGGGGCGACCAAACGTATGGCCGAGATTTATGTGAGCAGCTGCAGCGGTAAATCCAATACGAGTTTTATCATTACCCGATTTGGAAATGTACTGGGTTCAAACGGTTCGGTTATTCCGCTTTTTGAGAAGCAAATGGCAGAAGGAGGGCCGCTAACGTTGACCCATCCTGAAATCACCCGCTTCTTTATGACGATTCCCGAGGCCTGCCAATTGGTACAGGAGGCCGGTGTGATGGGAAAAGGGGGCGAGATCTTTGTTTTCGATATGGGCAAGTCTGTTAAAATAATTGATTTAGCAAAACGGATGATCAAGCTGAAAGGTTATCGTTACCCGGAAGATATCGATATCAAAATTGTGGGATTACGTCCAGGTGAAAAGATTTATGAAGAACTGTTGGCGAATAATGAGAATACCGTGAAGACCCATCATCCTAAAATCATGATCGCAAAAGTAA
This sequence comes from Sphingobacterium paramultivorum, assembly GCF_014109745.1. Classification (NCBI taxonomy): domain Bacteria; kingdom Pseudomonadati; phylum Bacteroidota; class Sphingobacteriia; order Sphingobacteriales; family Sphingobacteriaceae; genus Sphingobacterium; species Sphingobacterium paramultivorum. Next base: position 4,692,200 of record NZ_CP058555.1, on the reverse strand, counting down.
ATCACGATGAATTGCTGCTTAAAGCAGAACGTATCAATGCGATCTGCCAGCAGATTTTGGATGCAGATGTTCAACTACCAGATTTTATGGAGCTTGTTGCCGGAATGAAGCAGATCGTTCCGGAATTTAAATCTCAAAATTCGGAATACGAAGTGCTTGATGCAGTGGCGGGGGAGGAAGAGATCGAATTGGTTAATGAGCCGCCGGTCGAGGTTCCGGTATATTCTTTAGTCAAGAATGTTTTATAATCTGAGTATAAATCAGCTAAGTTGTTGACTAGTTGAAATATAAGAAATTAAAAAGCCCTCTTTTAGAGGTTTTTTTTCTTAATGATTATGTTTACTCAAGGATTAAAACTTGTCAATTAACAAAAATCATCCTAATTTTAGCGAACTATTTGGTGAATTCATCATTCCTAGGTCAATGGCCTAAACATTCGATAGTCATTATATGAATAAAACAATTTTAATTACTGGAGGAGCAGGATTTATAGGCTCGCATGTTGTACGTGAGTTTGTATTAAAATATCCCGAATATCGGATTGTTAATCTGGATGCTTTGACCTATGCGGGTAATCTGGAGAATCTAAAGGATATAGAGCATTTGCACAATTATACCTTTGTTAAGGGAGATATTACAGATCAACATGCTGTATTGGCTATTTTTCAAGAATATCAGCCCGATGGCATAGTCCATTTGGCAGCGGAGTCCCATGTCGACCGTTCAATTGTCGATCCAATGGCTTTCGTTATGACCAATGTTATAGGAACGGTCAATTTATTGAACGCGGCCCGGATAATTTGGAAGGATAATTTTGAAGGAAAACGTTTTCATCACGTATCAACAGATGAGGTTTTTGGCGCTCTCGGTAACGAGGGATATTTTACGGAAGAGACAAAATATGATCCGCACTCACCGTATTCAGCTTCCAAAGCAAGTTCGGATCATTTTGTGCGGGCTTACCACGATACCTACGGCTTGCCTATTGTTTTGACCAACTGTTCCAATAATTATGGTCCTAATCATTTCCCAGAGAAATTGATTCCGCTTTGTATTCATAATATTTTAAATAATAAAGCACTCCCTGTTTATGGTGATGGAAAATATACCCGCGATTGGTTATATGTGATCGACCATGCAAAAGCCATTGATCTCGTTTTTCATGAAGGGAAAAATGGAGATTCCTATAACGTGGGCGGATTCAATGAATGGCAAAATATAGATCTGATCAAGGAGCTGTGCAAACAAATGGATGAGAAATTGGATCGTGCCAAGGGCTCTTCAGCACAATTGATTACTTTTGTTAAAGATCGACCGGGACATGATTTGCGTTATGCCATTGATGCTACGAAGATCAATAAGGAATTGGGATGGAAGCCTTCAGTAACTTTTGAAGAAGGACTGTCGTTAACTATAGATTGGTTTTTGTCTAATCAGGAATGGTTGGAACATGTAACATCTGGGGATTATAAAAAATATTACGACAATCAATACAAAGACGCATAAGGATGAGGTATACGGAAACTAAATTAAAGGGCTGTTTTATACTTGAACCGACTGTTTTTGAGGATGAAAGAGGTTATTTTTTTGAATCATTTAATGAAACGAAACTAACTTCCATATTAGGTTATAAGCCACACTTTGTTCAGGATAATCAATCCAAATCACAGTTTGGTGTCGTACGCGGCCTACATTTGCAAGGCGGTGAGCATGCGCAGGCAAAATTAGTCCGTGTTGTTGAAGGTAGCGTATTGGATGTCGCTGTCGATGTTCGTCCAGGGTCCCCTACGTTTGGACAACATATTAGCGTAGAACTTTCAGCTGATAATAAAAAGCAGCTATTTGTACCGAGAGGTTTCTTACATGGCTTTTCGGTATTGTCAGAACATGCGGTGTTTTTCTATAAATGTGATAATAACTATCATAAAGAATCAGAAGATGGTATAAATCCTTTAGATCCGCAATTGGCGATAGATTGGCAAATTCCCCATGAACGAATGATTCTCTCACAAAAAGACCAGAAGGCACAATCCTTTGAAGGATTACGCCTGAAATTAATTTAAGAGTATATGCGGATTGTTATAACAGGGGCTTCGGGGCAAGTTGGGTCAGAATTAAAAGATCTTTTGCTGGAGGATACAGAAAAAGAGTGCTATTTTTTGGATAGGAAACAATTACCGTTGGATCAAATCCAGATCATACAGGAAATCTTGGCGATATATCAACCTGATCTCATTATTCATGCAGGTGCATATACAGCCGTAGATAAAGCGGAGGAGGATCAGGTGACTGCGAATCTGGTCAATCATTTTGCCTGTGAAGAGATTGCACAATACTGCCACATCAATCATACAAGACTTATCGCTATTTCAACTGATTATGTTTTTGATGGGACATCTGATGTGGCTTTAACAGAAATGGCTGCAACGGCACCTATCAATGTATACGGAGAAACTAAGCTGGCCGGAGAACAGGCGATTCAGAAATGGTGTCCTGAAGCAATCATCATACGTACCTCTTGGGTATATTCCTCTTACGGAAAAAACTTTGTAAAAACGATGTGCCGTTTAATGGCTGAGCGTGATGAAGTCAATGTAATCAACGACCAAATTGGAAGCCCCACCTATGCAAGAGATCTTGCTGCTGCAATATTAAAAATTGCAGATTCTTCCGGATTTGAATCCGGCATCTATAATTATAGCAACGAGGGGGCGGTTTCTTGGTATGACTTTGCTGTAGCGATACGTGATTTTCGTTCGTTTGATTGTCAGGTAAACCCGATTCCCACAAGTGCATACCCAACACCTGCGCGTAGGCCAAAGTATTCTTTGCTCGATAAATCAAAGATCAAGGATACTTTTGCGGTTGAAGTGCCCAACTGGGAAAAAAGTCTGGCTAACATGTTAGCTGAAGAGTTTAAAAATTAAGAGAGTGTTCTCAATTTAAATACAAGTACTATGAAAGGAATTATTTTAGCAGGCGGCTCAGGAACAAGATTACATCCCTTAACACTGGCTGTAAGCAAGCAGCTAATGCCTGTATACGATAAGCCCATGATATATTACCCCCTTTCAACATTGATGTTAGCGGGGATACGTGAGATTTTGATTATATCGACGCCACAGGATCTTCCGAATTTCAGAAAACTACTTGGCGATGGCACACAATTGGGCTGTCGATTTGAATATAAAGAACAGCCAAGTCCCGATGGATTAGCACAGGCGTTCTTATTGGGCGAGGAATTTATCGGTAACGATAAGGTAGCCCTTATTCTTGGAGACAATATTTTCTATGGATCGGGCTTATCGAAGCTTTTACAGTCTTGTGCTGATCCTGATGGAGGTGTTGTTTTTGCCTATCCCGTTCAAGATCCGGAACGGTATGGTGTAGTTGAATTTGACGATGCAAAGCATGTTGTTTCTATTGAGGAAAAACCAAAAGAACCTAAATCCAACTATGCGGTGCCCGGTGTTTATTTCTATGATAATGATGTCGTCGCTATTGCTAAAAGTATAAAACCCTCTTCCAGGGGAGAGCTGGAAATTACGGATGTCAATAAAGAATATTTGCGTCAGGGTAGATTGAAAGTGGGGGTTTTCGATCGAGGAACGGCCTGGTTAGATACAGGAACTGTTCAATCCTTGATGCAGGCTGCGCAATTTGTACAAGTGATCGAAGAACGGCAAGGAATGAAAATAGGTGCCATAGAAGAAGTAGCTTATCGAATGGGGTATATTGACCGACAACAGTTATTGGATGTTGCGTCTCCACTAAGAAAATCCGGATATGGGGAGTATTTAATACAATTAGTTAAATAATTATATTAAATTTGCAATTTTTATGGTCAATCTGGATAGTATAGTTCTTATTCAAGACTATCACACAATTCATTATTATAATAAAAATGATAACTGCTTCAATAGTATTATTTAAACAAACATATGCTGAGATCGAATCTCTATTAAATGGATTAAACCAGTCGGGTATCAATACCCTTTTTATTATTGACAATTCGCCATTTAATGCTATCGAAGAAAAGATTAAGATTAATCACCCAAATATTCAATATATACATCAAGCGGATAATCCAGGATTTGGCGCTGCGCATAATATTGCAATCAAGAAGGCGATGTCTCTCGGGAGCCGTTATCACTTTGTTGTTAACCCAGATGTGCATTTGAAAGACCATGTTGTCATGTCGCTAGTTGATTTTTTGGAGAATAATGATGAAGTAGGTATGGTTATGCCGCAAATACTGAATACGGATGGGACTATCCAGTATTTGCCGAAATTTTTGCCTACCCCTATTTCCTTTTACAAACGGATATTATATCGTAAATTTAACGTATTCAAATCTTTTATTACAAAATACGAGCTTAGAGATATAGCCTCAAACTTAATATATGATACCCCTGTTATTTCTGGATGTTTTACGTTATTTCGTGTCTCAGCACTACAGGAAATAGGACTTTATGACGACCGCTTCTTTATGTATCTTGAAGATTGGGACATATCGAGAAGGATGAATGTAAAATATAGGACGGTATATTACCCTAAAGTAGCTGTTGTACACGGATATGCAGCAGGCTCAAGTAAAAGTTATGGTCTGTTTAAGGTTCATATTAGCTCTATCCGCGCATATTTTAGAAAATGGGGTTGGTTTTTTGATAGTGAAAGGGCTCGCCTAAATGAGCGGACAAGGAAACAATTCAAGTAGCGTAAATCAGCTGTTTTTTGATATCTGAATATAGAATGTACTTCCAAACCCAATCGTACTTTCGATAGAAATTGTACAGTTAATTCGCTTTGCAAATTCGTGGCATAATAGAAGTCCTATTCCAGTCCCTTTTTCATGAAAAGTGCCTTCGAAACTCTTTTGAAATCCCTTGTCCTGAAGTGAACGGATAGTAGCTGCGTCCATGCCTAGACCTTCATCTCGAATAGAGATAATAATGCTTTGGGGATTCTCCTGCTGACCAATTACAACAGATTTTCCGCTGAGACTAAATTTGATGGCGTTGTTGAAGATATTGCGGATAATAAACTCAAACCGCTTTAAATCTGTTTTGATGGCCAATTCGGCAGAGATGTCAATCGTTACATTTAATTTCTTAAGGTGAATTCTGTCGGCAAACAATTGCTGACATTCTTCTATCACATGTAATGGATATACTGTTTGGATTTCGAGTTTGTCATCGGCCATCTGTTGCGAGGACCAGACTAAAAGATCATCTAGCATCTTTGAAGCAACTTCTACCTGATAGCCAATGTTGAGCAGCATTTCTTTGATTTCATTGGCTGGCAGATCTACGATTTTTGCTACAGAGAGTAGAGTCTGGAAAGTCGCAATAGGGCTGCGAAGATCATGCGACACAACGGAAAATATACTGGATCGAAACCGATCGGCATGGAGGAGTTCTTCATGTTGATGCCTGATCTCGGTGGCCTGCTGATCGACTTTCCGTTTTTCTTCACGTAATAATCTATTCTTTCTGATCAACAACAACACCATAATCGAGATAATTAAAAGAATAAAAAAGGTTGTTAGCCACATCAATTTTACCCAATGTGCTTCACGTTCTACACTCACGTTTTTTAATAACAAGTTTTTATTCTCAAGTTCCTTCTTTTCACTTTCATACTTCTCTCGAAGTTCTTCCCGAATACGGACGCGTAAAACCTCAGCATCTTCGTGAAACTTTCGATCCGAACTATCCTGATCACTCAGTATTAAATGTGCATCCTGCTCTTTGATCGCTTTCGCTATTTTATCGAAATCTCCCTGAAGATCTTCCGTCAGATTTGTGAAGCCGCTTTCTGCGATCACACTTTTGATAAGAGCTACTTCTTTTGCGGCCAGATCAAACCGCTTTTCTTTGACGTAAATGTTCGCCCGATTGATGCGGGCATAACTTTCGCCGACAGGATCCTTTTTCTTCGCGGTAATGTCAATCGCAAGATCGGTATAGTATGTACTCCATTCGAGCTTATCTGCCTTGAGATAGAGATAGCTTAATAAAATGTAGGTATTGAAAAGGTCGACTTCGGGTGCATTGGCTTTACAGAATTCAACCGTTTTTACCAAATAATCGATTGCATGGGCAACATCCTGCTTCTTCTCTCCATTCAAGGCGTTTTGGGCATATATATTCCCAATATTAGTCGATATGTTGGCACGATTCCTAGTGTCGCGCAATTCCTTTGCGAGATCAAGTGCCCGTTGATAATATTTTAAGGCCTGGTCGGGATCATAACTTTTATTGAAAACATTTCCTATGTTAAGGTAAGAAAGCATCACCCCTTTCTTATCGTTTCGTTCTTCCCGTTTTTTGAGTACCTTGAAATGAGTTTTTACACTTTCATCGAAGTTGTTAAGTTTCAGGTAAATGACACCTTGTAGATTTAATAAATCGATTTGTAAGGGTTCGAATTTCTTTTCGCTGATGAGGTTTAACCCTTTGGAAACGATCTCCTGTGCTTCTTGGGGATTACTGCGGTAAATTTCTGAAGCAACTTTATAATAAGCTAATATTCGTGTAGAATCGCTGCTTGCTTCCGCCAGCTGCTTGTCTAACTTGTCCCAACCACTATTTTGGCCATGTGCAGGAAAGATAAACAACACTGTTAAAGTAACAATAAATAGGATAGATAGACGACCCATCGGGATTTTTTTTCAAATATAATTAAGTTTTTAGTAATGTGTGGACCACGACTTGTAGAGCTGTGAATAGCATATGATGTTGTGACATTTAATTTTCAGTCGAAGAAATTTAGATTTCTAAATAATAAAAATTATATTTATATAAATCGTTTTTAATCTATTTATTGGCCAGTATATAAATTATTGTGAAATTCATTTCTAAAGTGATTAATTTCACTTCGTCTTAAATTTTATTATGATTATTTTTTTTCTTTAGAAACAATTTTAAGGATCGGTTTGTCTATATTACAATAGATTGATAGCATAGAGTTCTAAATAGCGTGGAAATCGGTAGGGTTTATAGTGTTCAGTTTAATTAAAATGTGAAATATCATGATTACAGTTGGGATAATAGACATGGATGAGCAAGAACGGGTGGAAACAAAAAAAATCATCTCGGAAAAAAATATAGCTGAATCAACAATCCCGATCCATGTACTCTTTGATCGGGATACACTTGCGTCTTCAGGGCGCAATCAAGTTCCTGATGTTATGATTGTCGACATTGATCATCAGGATAGCTTAATTGTCGAAAGGGTGAAAAGCGTGTTCCCAAGGGCTGAAATACTGGTTCTGACCAATAATTGTGATGTAAGGATGGTGCGTAGCTGTTTTAGGCAAGGTGCGGTGGGGTATATGTTGAAGAAAACATGTCTCCAATCTTTAAAAAATGCGATAACAATGACATTGGGAAATGGTTCTTTTATTAGCCCTTTTGTTAATCGCGCTTTGATTGAACAGGCCTTCAGTGCCAAACAATCCGAAAATTTACTGACTGCGCGCGAGTTGCAGATCGCTAATGGTATTATTGAAGGCCTTAGCTATAAAATGATTGCCCAAAAATATGCAATCTCGTTGGACACGGTACGTATTTATATCAAGCGAATATATAGAAAGTTTCAGATCAATAGTAAAGGTGAATTGATTGCGCAATTGACGGCTTAATAATTCATTACATGAACATGTGACCTCCTAAATTTCGATCTATTTAAATTTAGCCTGATTTTTATAGCTACTTTAATGATATGCTATGCCAATAAGAAGCCTTTTAGTGTTTGTGTTTCTTTTCTGCTACTCTGCTCTTTTCTTATCCATAGCGAAAAGTCAGCAACAATACGATATTGCCTTCCATTTCGAGTACGATTCCATCCTAATCTCTTCGTCCCAAACATTCTCCAACAAATTAACCATTGTGAACTACACCGATAGAACAGTTGAACTCACTGCTCGGTCCAATGATACGAAGGCTTTACAAGGTCTGATCAAATTGCCACCATTAATACAGCTTAAGGCACATGAAACGAAAATGTTTCCCCTGAAATACATGACTGATCGACGGACAATCTCGAATGCAATACAAAAATTTAGTGTCGGACTGAATTCGGAAGACACCACTCTAATTATTCAGCCACCTCAGGTTTTCTATACAAAACTGGATGTTCAAGCGGCTTTACTGATTCAATCTGAGCTGTCCGAGTATTTTATTGATCAGTCAACTGGACAAACTCAGTTTTTGGTGCGTGCACTTAATACGGGATTGATACCACTTACATTTCAACTGCAATTTGGCAACCTTCCTTCCGAACTGGAAATCAACGGCGAAACATTGCCAATAACATTGGCTGCGGGCGGACAATCGCTATTGACATTTACAGCTCGTATGCGCACAAAAAAAATAGCTACTGATGTAGAACTGACTATGATAGCTGTCGAGGCGGGTGGTAAACAACTGGCATCGAGCCGGGTTCGCATCATGACAGTAGGGAGCGTAAAACGGTTCGGTTCGGCCATGAACTTGCAGAATCAGCCTTATAATAATATGATCGCCCTACGTTATCTCAATATGGGGCAGGATATATCCGTGTATCAACTGCAGGGATATGGAAATCTTGCGCTGAGTAAAGAGAGCTCGTTGAGCTATCGCATGAATGTTGATTATTTTCGAAGTCAACGTGCTCTTAATATGTATGATAGTTATCTCAATTATCAAACGGAAAAATGGGGGCTGAAAGCGGGTAATATTTACGAAAATCTTGATCAATATGTTAATGGTCGCGGACTTAGAGCAAACTATAAATTTGATAAATCGCGTTCGATCAATGTATACGCTGTCCAAAACAATTATTTTCTTTGGAATCAGATGAGTAGTTTTTCGCCTGGGGGGGGCGTTTTGGGGCTAAAGTATGCGTTTACATCCGAGAAAAACCAAGAAAGTAGCCTTGCTTATTTGCACAGCAAAGACAATTATCGAAATGTCCGAAGCCATCTGCTTAGCGGAAAGGGATACAAAGACTGGACGGAAAAACAAAATCTTACTTGGGAAGCAGGGACAAGTGTAGAACAATTGGACGCAGGAGGGCATAAATTCGGTTTGGCCGCAGGTGTGAATTATAATGGAATCTTTAATGAAGTGCAGGTATCAAGTATCAATTATTATAGTTCTCCTTATTATGTTGGGCTCAGAAGGGGACTCCTGCAGTCGGATTCACGTGTTGTCATTCCGCTGGAGGAAGCCAAGAACATATCGATCAGGATGAGTTTTATGGATAACCAACCCAAGTATCAAGTTGGGGATAGGAACTACCTTTTTAACAACAGCAATCGTATTGAAATTTATGAACTGGGATATCGTACTGCATTAGGGAGGTTAAATGTTGATTTGAGGCCTTATTGGATGAAGCAGCGTGCAGATTATCACAGCTGGTTGGGCTTGGGAAATGCTGCTGTAGCTTGGAAGTCCAGTTCCTTAAGAACTGTTGCAGACCTTAATTTTTTTACGCAAAGCCATCGTTTCTCGCTCCAAACAGACTATGGTTATACTTACAAAAATACAGCTGAAAAGCCCATTGCACCCTTTCATTCATTACGTGTATCGGGTAACTACGACAATGCACTTTTCGGCTTTAATGCATTTGTTCAGATCAACCCCTATTATTTGAGTGATCTTTTGGCTACCTATGCCAATTCTAATTATAGGGTGTATTCACTGGGACCTAACACACACTTCGAGGCATTCGGTCATAATTTACAGGTACAGCTTGCGACCATGTACAGTTATTATAGCTTTTCGAGAAGCAATAATTTGTCCATCAATGGGAATGCACGTTGGCGAATGAAGGACAACTGGAGTCTCACTGCAGATATTTTTTATACGTTTATCAAAGGAAAATTACTGTTTATAACAGATCCAATAAATCCGCCGCAACCGCAACCTCTGGACCGCTATTCGTTTAACAATAGACAGATTCGAATAGGGATAGAAAAGAATTTTGGACATAGGGGACATTATAAAGGCTATCGCTTGCAGCTGACCTGTTTTGACGATAAAAATAACAATGGAATTAGAGATAGCGAGGAACCTTCTGTCGAATCGGTATTGATTCGAATCGGAAAAGACGCCGCCATAACAGACGAAAAGGGACGAGTCAAATTTGTTGACATGGAAGCTGGCTCTTTTTCCATTCAAGCAGAAAATAATCAAGGTTGGATTTCCCAGGGGCCATCGACGATTGTGCTTACAAAAAATCAGTCAATGGATATCCCGCTGATAAAAACGAAATCCGCAAAAGGTAAAATGCACTTAATTACTAATAAATACCTGGAGTCTAAGCCTGATTTGAGTGGGATCAGAATTACCGCGAATGATAGACAAGGCAAGAAATATAATACATTAACCAACGAAGCAGGAGAATATGTTTTCTATTTGCCTATAGGTTTTTATAAGTTGACGGTTGAGACGGAAGGAATGCCTTTTGTTATTGAAAATTCAAATTGCGAAGCAGAAGTGAAAGCTGAAGGACTGACTGAGCTGCCCTCCCTTCGATACAGCGATCAAAGGCGTAAAGTCGGTGTTAAAAGATTTTAAGGAGCTACAAAGCTATAGATGATATTCGCGGTATAAGTGCCGGCTGGTTTGCCAAAAAGATTACTAGTCTGGGATGCTGGAATGCTGTATTGCATGTCAAGTGTTCGATCAATGACAGGGTCTGCATTTTGAATGAGTTGTTGGGCTGTTGTGGAGAGGGTGACTGTATTTACTCCAGTCTGACCAGTCATTGGACCGATACGCAAAACACTTAATGGAATACTGTTGACGCCGGAGGTAAAACTAGAAGAAGTGGCGCGTACATACAAGTTGTAGGGCGTGGTCTTACTCAGTTTTATATGGGTGGGCATATTCGTACTAACTCCGTTAACATAATTACTGGTTGTCGTAAAAGGAAGATTAACAGACTGCTGATTTGCGATGATTTCTCCCAAGTCGCTGACAGCAATTGTCAAATTTCCGCTAGCCTGCGCCTGTACCGGTGTTGTAGGATAGGTGGCCGAGGACGACTTGTTCCAGGTGTAGGTGAGGGGAACGGTATAGGTTCCGGCTTGTATAAAGTTGCTTTTTAGGAATGCGGTGCTAATGGCGTACGTATGTGTGATCGAACTGCTGTTGTTGGCAGGAACGGCTATTCCGGCAGCGCTTGTAAGTGTTTGGTCACTGGTCGACAAAATGGCCGAGGTTGCTGTCGCGACACCACTGAGTGAAGCACTCACTGTGGAGACAGGTGAAACAGGCGAAGCGTTGTTGGCAAAGGTTGTACTAAAACTAAATTGAGCGCTGCTTGATCGGATACTTGGGACGTAAGGTACGGTGCTTGATACTGGTATTACCTGACTGGCGCTGATCCCATTGACAGAACGGTAAAAACTAAGATCGTTTACAGCTATATTGGTTGTTCCTATACTGCTTGGTGGACTGATAAATCCGGGGATGGTGATGGATAGCGTGAAGCTTGCTGGAGAGATAGACCCCGCCAATAATCCTTGCGTGTAAAAGCTGACATCATCTGTAAATACCCCAGAAGTCCAAGTCTGGCTCGCAGTAGCAATACGTGCATTGGCGGTTACCGCGCCCGAAGCGACGCTAGCTACAGCCGCATAGAGTACACCGCCACTAGTTGATAGGGCGACTTCATTATTTGTGCCCAACCCAAGTAATACAAGACTGCCAATACTCGAAAGTTTCATGTGCACTAAACTGGCCGGAAAGCTTCCACTTGTCGTGCTGGTAAAATTTGCTGCAGTGGATTTTACGGAAAAAGAAGGAAGTAAGGTGATGACACTGTTATAGGTCCCCGCATTAATAGTCGTATTATAGTCGGTTCTAGCCTGTATGTTCGCTTGAGGTAAGGTGATGGAAGTCGTCGTCTGTGCATAAGTACGATGCCCATAGAAGCTAAATAAGCCTAGGAAGTAAACCGCAAAATTCCGCTTAATATGTAATTTCTTTCTCTGCAATTTTCAAATCATATTGGCTGCCCGCGTCTAATATTGCAACGGCAAGATAGCGGCCGGCAGCAAGTTTCTCTGGAAGGTCTATTTGTACCCACTGTCCCGAATTAGGGAGCATCGCGATAGCGACGGCTTTAATAGGGATTTCCTCTCCCGTTTCTGTATTGGTTAGCTCAAAACGTACATATGCATCCTTGTTAATTTGTCCGGTGTTTTTAACGTGTACATCCATGCGGCGCACAGACTTACCCGTCTGAGTCGGAATCAAATGTCTATCCTCAAAAGCAAGGAATTCCAGATCTCCAGGATTTAATCCGGAAGGGGTATGGTAAACCTGAATACCTACTTCAATAAGCACGTTCATATTGAGGCCATTTTGCAGTGCGGCCTTTTGTTCTTTCACTTGTGTAAAAAAAAGCATGGTGTTGCTTAGCTGCTGCGGAGCTGGGTTTTTGGGGATCGTCATGGAAAGATTGACCGATTTGGTCTCCCCCGGAGCCAGGCGCACAGTATTTTCTGATAGCGTAAGCCAGGCCGCATTTGATTGCTCTTTTTGACCCGGAGAATAATATTTTTTTACCCCAATAGAATCGCGGTCCCAATCTTTCAAGTTGGCGACAAAATTGAGCTCAGCGTTCGAGGTGTTGCTAAAAGTAATCACCTGAGAAACTGTCTGTCCCGGTTCGCCAGTAAAAAAAATGCGGGAGGGAGAAATTGAAATACCCTGTCCATAGGTCAGGGTATTACAGATATAAAGGACTAATAATGTTAAATAATATCTCACAAGCGAAAATTATTTTTCTAATTAGAGTTGCGTCGCTGTATAAGTGACCGTAGTACTGTAAGCAGATGCCCCAAGATTCAACAGGGATGCAGGATTGGCTATGGTATAATCCACTGTGTAGCTTGCTCCTGTAGAAGCTGTTGAATTAGTAACCAATGATGCAGCAGTAGTGCTAAGTGGTACGTTCGCCACTGGGGTACCTCCATTGGCACTCGCTGCCGGAACTGTAACTGTTACAACATTTAGGGCAGGACCTCCGGCAGGTGTAAATGCTCCCGTGGCGACAACGGTAAGGTTATACGGCTTATTGCTAACGACGGTAAAGTGGCCTGCTTTTTCAACAGTTTTCGATGCGGTATAGTCGGCCGCAGTGGTGTATGCAAAATTGACTGTTGGGCTTGCGCCTAATGTGATTGAAATAGCATCTGTCAAGTTGATATTTACAGTAACAGGTTGGGAGGTCGCTGTCACTTGGGCTTTGGCTTGATGTCCAAAACATATGGCTGCAAGTGCAATGAGGGGTATAAATAGGTTCTTTTTCATAATTTCCTCTATTTTATGGGATTAAACTCTAGTAAAGTTACTCAGCAACCGCGCTAAATGCAATGTAAACAAGTCACATAATGATGTTATAAAGTTGAGTGAGAGCAGGCGCTTTTTGCCGGTGTCTTTTAATAATAGCTGTTATATGGCATCTGTTATATAGCGAGTATATTGCTCCTTAAAATTTTCCGGAAACAGCGTATATTTGCTCTCAAATGTCCGAGTCCAAAAGAATCTATCAAATCGATCTGTTTCGCTTTATCGCAGCATCCGCCGTTGTATTATATCATTATTTATATCGGGGGTATGCAGCCGGGAATATGTCGCTATTGGGTTTCGATGGAGTCGGAGAATATTTTAAATACGGCTATCTAGGGGTAGACTTATTTTTTATCATTAGTGGTTTTGTGATCGCTTTTTCCATTAAACATCTTTCGCTACGTAAGTTCTGCTATTCCCGTTTCAAGCGTTTATATCCAATGTATTGGATTTGTTTGCTGTTGACTTTTATCGTTTCTTATTTTTGGGGCGCACCACGTTATCATGTCACATTTACCCAACTATTGGCCAATCTGACCATGGTGCAAAAACTATGGGGACAGGGGGATGTCGATGGCGCTTATTGGTCACTTTATGTGGAGTTGAAATTTTACCTGATCATCGCTTTATTTCTAATTCTAAATCGATTTAAAAAAATAAGCTTGGATTACTTGGTTTATTTTTGGCTGCTATTGTCCAGCTTACGCTTTTTTGTTGGGCCTTCGGAAATTTATGATGGGCTCCACGAGTTTTTTTTACTCGACTGGAGTGCGTATTTTATTGCGGGAATTATATTCTGTCAGATTTTTCTGCATGGACCAAAAGTCCAGCATTTTGTCGCTTTACCTTGGTGCTTGTATATTTCCATCGATGGCGCTATAGGTCGGATCCATTGGTTGGAACGTACTTTTCACAGTGATTTTTCCCCTTATATTATTGGGGCTTCCATTGTTGTGTTTTACCTGCTTATGTTACTGGTTTCCTGTAAAAAGCTGCAGGCGATCAATTCGTCCAAATTTGTTAAAATTGGCATGTTGACTTACCCGCTGTATTTAATCCACCAACACATAGGCTTTATTATTTTTAATCACCTTTACCTGCATGTCAATAAGTACTTGCTCCTTTCAGCTGTTATAGTGCTTATGCTCGCACTTGCCTATTTCCTGAGCGATCGGATTGAACCATGGATTATGAGGCGTTTTAAATATAAATAAAAGGTCCGAAGGTATTATACCCCGAACCTTTCTGGTTTTCATAGGAGATGTTTTCTGCCTGCGTCGTTTATTGGCTTGTCTTACGGCTAGAAAACAAGATTTCCTTGATAGATAAGTGATTTTACGGGCGATATTCTTGAAATAGCTTCCGCTGAGCAACTTGCGTCAAGGAATGCAATATCTGCACTGTCTCCGACTTTTGGCCATTGCATATTGCCTTTGTCATCCAATGGAGTAGGGCCTGCAGTAGCAAGTTTCAGCATACGGGATAGTGCATATTCTGTAGCCTGGCCGTATACCTGAGCTGCAAGATTAGCTTTTTGTAGCACGCTGCCTGTTCCGAAAGTATTCCAATGATCTACAATACTGTCATTCCCCGTCATGACTTTAACATTATTTTCCATGAGCATCGGAATAGGCATAATCAACCCTCCAAATGGGATCGTAGAAACGATACCGATTTGTGCGGCACCCAGTTTCTCGGCCATTTCTTGTTGTTTGGCTTTTTCCAGTCGACCAAGCACAAAACAATGGCTGAGGTAGGTCTTGCCTTTGAGAACAGGGTTCTCGTTTACCTTATTAATTAAGTATTCTACAGTTTTCAAACCCGATTCTCCAGACTCGTGTAAGTGAATGTCAATTCCTTTGTTGTTGTCCAATGCCAGTTGAACCGTAAAATCCATTGTTTTTTCAATAGCGCCATCGATGGAAAAAGGATCGACCCCACCGATAAAATCAATATTGGTTTTAGCCGCTTCCTTGAGATAAGGTACCGAATCGGTATAGAAGACACCGTGTTGTGGAAAAGCAACCAATTCAGCTCCAAATCCATTTTTCTTGTTTTCAAGTGCCAGTTGCAGATGATGTAAAGAGTCTAGTTTGGATGTCGGTTCAATATTGACATGACTACGTGCAAAGGCAGTTCCCTTGGATTGTAACAGTTCAATTAGTTTTTCTGCTTTATGGGTAGAGTTTTTGAGCAGTTCGGGCAAAATTTTCTGTTCAAGAGCAATCATACCCTTTACACCTCCGGGGCCACGTCTTACTGCCTGCCATTTGTCGCCATAATAGGTCTTATCCAAATGGATATGCATATCTTTAAAAGAAGGCAGCATCAAAAGTCCTTTTGCATCGATCGCATCAACACTGTTGCTGTTGGTACTTATATTTTTGATTTTGCCGTTTGCTATCTGAATGGAAAAAAGACCGGTCTTTGTTGCGGTTACATTGCCATCACCATCGTACTCAAATCCGGTTTCCAACAACACGTTTTTCAACGTGTAACTTTTTTTGCCTTGGTAGCCGCTCAAAAGTGCTTGATGAACCGCATTATGTTGATTTTCTGCAAATAGCATTCCTGGGATAAATGTTGCACCCGCAAGAGCCAGAGCAGAGTTTCTGATAAATTCCTTGCGTGTAAGGGCCGTTGATTTCATTTGATTTCCTATTATGTTATTTTGTGACCGGAATAAAAAGTCTACCAGTCTTTTACAAAGTTACATAGCTGGTACCCTATTATTGCTGGGAGATTTCTGCCATTCTTTGTGTGATTTATCTTTTTTTCAAGTTGCTTTCAAGGGACTTGGAGTTTCCCCCACATGAATGTTTTCTCTAAAGTCACTTGGACTTGCCCCAGTTTGCTGTTTAAAAAAGTTCGAAAAATAAGCTTGATCTGCAAAGCCCAATTCAAAGGCAATTTCTTTGATGGACCGCTCGGTGCTTTGCAAAAGACGTTTGGCTTCAATGCTGACCCGTTGGTGAATAAGTTGTGTAGCGGATATTTTCAGATGTTTTTTACACAGTATATTCAGATAATTGGGTGAAATATGAAGCTTTTCGGCATAAAAGGCGACGAGCTTTTGCTCCCTAAAAAATTCATCAATGAGCATATTGAACTTGGCAAGTCGTGGAACAGATTGATAGACTTTGAATTCGGTGAAGGAAGACTCCGCCTCTCGACTTACAATCGCTGCGATGACTCCCGCTCGGGCAGTTATCAATGGAATAAGTGAATTTTCTCTTTTTAACTCCTGCTTGACAGATTCAAATTCATAATGCAATTGTGCAAAAGCATCCGCGGTAAGATCAATGACAGGATGGTTTTGGTAATTGGTGAATGAAAAGCGGAAAAAAGGAGCAAAGTGCTCAAAAAAAGATCGTTCAATCATGAGTTGATAGCCTATTGTACCCGCATAGACATGCCATTTGTGCATTTGCCCCGGAAAGAGCACATGAACCTGATGGTCTTTTATGATATGGTCAATCGAATCGATGGTATGGACGCCTGATGCTTTATCGAACAGATTTATGATAAAAAAATCATGTTTATGCGGTTTGTCGATGAGCCGTTCGCCATGCAGTTCATTAAATAGGAGTTCGTCGCGCCCTGCAGTCTGTTCCTTGCGGAAACCATCCAGACTGATCACTGGTGCCCAAATTTTTGAATTTCGTTTATCCATAGTAGATCATATCGAATCTAAAATACAAATTACCGAGGAGTAATCGATCATAGCGAGCTGAGTTTGCGCATGTTTGTATCTTCGTAATATATTGGCGTTTTTTACCGCTCCTACGGGGGGGAGGGGTTGTGGCCCCATGGACGGCAGTCGACGCGATACACCTTAGTTAAAATCTGGAGAATATCGGCTAAAATAAACCTATGTATAATGATGTAGAGTCATTAATTTTATAAATGTCAAATAGACAGCAATGCGGAAAATGTTCTTCGACTTTGGAAGCTTATTAATAGGCATTGCTTTTCTTTTTGATTGTCATCTTTTGAAGACAATCAAGGAAAAAGGATACGTTAATAGCTTTTACCTGGCTAGAAGGTGATCTTTAAACAATAAATCATTAGCGAATAAAAGATAGCGATATGAAAAGATATACGATATATTTTGCGGCAATTCTTACGATTTTTATCAAAACGACCGCTGTAGCTGTGGCACAGGGTGGGGATCAGATCCTGGATGGTATTGGAGAGACAGGCATGGTGGCCCGTTACGTCTTTGATGGGGATTTTAAGGATTGGTCGCGCAATGGACTACATGGTAAATTCCAAGGGACAAAAGCGTCATTTGTGTCAGATAAGCAATTTACAAAGGTGCTTTCTCTCGCTGGAGGAAAGGACGATTTTGTCGTACTTCCAGCGCAAGTACTCGCTGATCTCGAGTCGATCAGCATTACAGGCTGGATGTACTTACGTGCAGCGCAATCTGGCCAGTATTTATTCGATTTTGGACAAGATATCACCAGGCATTTTGCTGGAACACCAACAGGTACAGCGCTACAAAATGGCTATATGGGGATAATCGCGCAAAAGAAGGCAGAAGTAAAAAATGCGGTCTCTTCGGCAGTGCCTTTAAACAAATGGGTGCACTTGGCCATTGTGGTTGATATTGCTACGGGGACCATGCAAACGTATTTAGATGGTATGCCTACCGGAGAAGTTAAAGGTATCCCACAGGAGTTGACCGAGGTTTTTGGACAGACAGGTAGTAAGAGGACACTATACATTGGAAAATCCCTGTTGGATGGAAATGTAAGTTTAAATGCACTGTTGCATGATTTTCGCATTTATCGTGTGCCACTGAATCGAAACCAGATCGGCATGGTGTACAGAAATGCGCTGAAAGGTGTGCGTGAAGATGTTACTTCTAAAGGTAAGGCTGAGGATGACTTACCGCGATTTCCAATG
Source organism: Sphingobacterium paramultivorum (assembly GCF_014109745.1). NCBI lineage: Bacteria > Pseudomonadati > Bacteroidota > Sphingobacteriia > Sphingobacteriales > Sphingobacteriaceae > Sphingobacterium > Sphingobacterium paramultivorum. The sequence goes on along the minus strand of NZ_CP058555.1, from coordinate 4,673,940 downwards.
AACAAAGCAGAGCTTTATAATGCCTTTTTAACCGGAGTTGCAGATGTCACGGTAGAAACAGAGGTAGGCGAGCTGCCACGATTGCCGAGTTATGTCGTCGGTACATATAAAGACGGTATGGTGGGACCAAAAGTGCGTGTGTTGTGGCCTGCACCAACCGACAATAGTGCCGTCGCGCAGCAAACAGCTTACACCGTCACGGGGCGTGTTCCCGGGACTGATCTGAAACCCAAAGCCATCATTACAGTCAAAGGGAAGGTAAAGTCCAAGATGCCTAGCTTAAAATTGGACGCATTTCACTTGGATCAGGTTTCCCTTAATACGGATGTAAAGGAGCATCAAACGAAGTTTATTGAAAATCGCAATAAATTCATTGATACATTGGCAAAATCGGATCCCAATTCATTCCTCTATATGTTTCGTCACGCCTTTGGGCAAACACAACCGATCGGTGCGCAGCCCTTGGAGGTATGGGACAGCCAGGATATCAAGCTGCGCGGTCATGCTACAGGACATTACCTGACGGCAATTGCACAAGCTTATGCGAGTACAGGCTATGATAAGGTACTCCAGTCAAAATTTTTGGGGAAGATGGATACCATGGTCAACGTGCTTTATTCCTTGTCAAAGTTGTCGGGTACGCCGAGACAAGCGGGACAGGCTTCTATTGCGGATCCTGCTGCGGTACCTTATGGCCCCGGTAAATCAGCTTATGATTCTGACCTGAGTGACGAAGGAATCCGTACAGATTATTGGAACTGGGGACTTGGTTTTATCAGTGCCTATCCCCCGGATCAGTTTATTATGCTTGAACATGGCGCAAAATATGGAGGGCAGAAGAACCAGATTTGGGCACCTTATTATACCCTGCATAAAATTCTGGCCGGTCTGATGGACGTTTATGAGGTAAGTGGGAATAAAAAAGCATTGGAGATCGCAGAGGGAATGGGCAATTGGGTGTATACACGTTTAAATAAAGTCCCGACAGAAACATTAATCAAGATGTGGAATACGTATATCGCGGGTGAATTTGGGGGAATGAATGAAGTGATGGCAAGGTTATATCGTATAACGGGTGAGGAGAACTATTTAAAAACCGCCCGCTTATTTGACAATATTGATATGTTCTACGGCAATGCCGCGCACACACATGGACTGGCCAAAAATGTAGATACTTTTAGGGGCTTACATGCCAATCAGCATATTCCTCAAATTGTGGGTAGCATGGAGCTATACCGGGTGTCCAATGAGCCCCAATATTATAAAATCGCGGACAACTTTTGGTATAAGGCCACCAACGATTATATGTATAGTATCGGTGGTGTGGCTGGGGCCAGAAATCCGGCCAATGCCGAATGTTTTATTAGCCAGCCGGCGACATTATATGAAAATGGATTTTCTGCAGGCGGGCAGAACGAAACCTGTGCAACCTATAACATGCTGAAATTGACAAGTGACTTGTTTATGTTCGATCAGCGCGCAGAGTTGATGGATTATTATGAACGTGGATTATACAATCATATCTTAGCTTCTGTTGCAGAAAATAGTCCAGCAAACACGTATCATGTGCCTTTACGCGCAGGATCGATTAAGCAGTTTGGAAATGCCAATATGAAAGGCTTTACCTGCTGTAATGGTACGGCTATTGAGAGCAGTACTAAATTGCAGAATACAATCTATTTTAAAAGCAAAGATGACCAGTCGCTGTATGTCAACCTGTATATTCCTTCTACCTTACATTGGACGGAACGCGGAATCAGCGTCGAGCAACAAACCAGTTTTCCGAAAGCGGATCAAACAGCGCTGACCATACGGGGGAATGGCAAATTTGAACTTCATTTGCGGGTGCCAAGCTGGGCAACAAAGGGATTTTTTGTTGCAATAAATGGAGTCGATCAAAAAATTAAAGCTGAGCCGGGTACTTACCTGACCTTAAACCGTACCTGGAAAGATGGGGATGTGATCAACCTCAAAATGCCATTTCAGTTTCATCTGGACCCGGTTATGGATCAGCCCAATATTGCAAGTCTATTTTATGGGCCAATCTTATTGGCAGCCCAGGAACCTGCAGCAAGAAAGGACTGGCGTAAAGTAACCTTAGACGCAAAGGATATTGCTAAGTCTATTAAAGGGAATCCCGAAACATTGGAATTTTACATTGATGATGTGCTTTATAAACCTTTTTATGATACTTACGGACGTCATTCGGTTTACCTGGATGTCAGCTTAAAATAGGAGGCTAGCAGTGTATTCCTAAATCTTTCCCAAATTCAAGGTACCTTTGTCATAAACAATTGTGTATGTAAATTGTCATTTAGCATGGACAGATTACTATTGTTTACACAAGTTTTCCTCTAAATAGAATTAAGAAGATGAAAATATTGGTTATTGAAGACGAAGCGGATTTAAGGGAAATTGTGAAGGCATCTTTACTTAAGGAAGAATATACGGTAGAAACTGCCGCTGATTATGGATCAGCCCTTGAGAAAGTCGCTGTTTATGATTACGATTGTATCCTGCTCGACATCATGCTGCCTGGAGGCAATGGTTTGCAGATCCTCGATCAGCTCAAAAATGAGGGTAAGTCCGATAATGTGATCATTATCTCCGCAAAGGATTCTTTGGACGATAAGCTAAAGGGACTCGAACTTGGAGCCGATGACTATTTGACAAAACCCTTTCATATTGCTGAGCTGAATGCACGGATTAAAGCCGTGTTACGAAGGAAACAACGGGAAGGTAAGCATACATTGGAAATGGGAAACATCGTGCTGGATCTCAATGAACGCTGCTTATTTATTGCACAGGAGCCTGTGCCTTTAAATCGGAAGGAGTTCGATATGCTCAACTACTTCTTATTGAACAAAAATAGACTGGTCAGCAAAAGTGCGCTGGCAGAACATGTATGGGGCGATAATACGGACCAGGCGGATAATCTTGATTTCATCTATTCACAGATAAAAAACTTGCGCAAAAAATTCTTGGCTAGTCATGCTGATGTGGATTTTGAAGCGGTATATGGAATCGGTTATAAACTTGTCGAAAAATGAGATTAGCCAACCAAACACTAAAGTACCTTTCTATCTCCGTGTTGGTGGTCATAGCCCTCTGGTCAACAGTGTTCTATCTATTTATGTTGGAGGTGATCCACGATAATATCGACGAAGAACTCGAAAACCAAAAACGGCTCATTATCCAGGAACTTTCTAGCAATCCCACCGTAGCTCCAGATTTAGAGTTTGGGATAAATAACTATAAGGTGCGCCAGATCTCCGAAGAACAAGCTCTTAAGATGCAAAACGTTTATAAGGACACCATGTTGTATATGCAGGACGATGATGATCCCGAACCGGAGCTGGAACCAGTCCGAATGTTGACGACAGCATTTGAACATCAAGGACATTATTATGAACTTTCGATCATCAACTCGATGATCGAAGAAAGCGATCTAATCAAGAATCTCTTTTATTCTGTTGTTATTTTATTTGTTTTGTTGGTCATCAGTATCGTATCCATCAATAAAGTCGTAATAGAACGTTTATGGGGACCATTATATATTTTCTTGGATCAGTTGACACGGTTTCGTTTAGGCAAAACCAAGGAGAAGCCTACTATGGATACGCAGATCCAAGAATTTAAAGATCTACAGCTTGCAGTGGCTACCTTAATTCGCCATAACGAGGAAAGCTATGAACAGCAAAAACAGTTTATTGGCAATGCTTCGCATGAATTACAGACACCGTTGGCCATTATGATCAACAAATTGGAAATCATGGCGGAAACAGAGGGGCTGAACCAGGAACAGTCTGAGACTGTTGCAGCGGTATTAGCAACTGCCGAGCGGCTTGTTCGCCTCAATAAATCCTTGTCGCTGTTGAGTAAAATTGAGAATAAACAATTTCTGCACAATGAGGATCTTTCGTTCAATACGCTTGTGCTGAATATTTTAGCGGAGTTTGAGGCTATTGCTGAATTTAAACAGGTAAAAATCAATGTTGTACAAGAAGATCAGCTGAGTGTACAAATGGATGGTGCTTTGGCAAATATAGTGGTATCAAATCTCCTACGAAATGCTTTGTTCCACAATAGATTGGGCGGCGAGGTGAATATCCATATAACGAACAAAGGGCTGGCCGTGTCCAATACGAGTACACATGCTGCGTTGGATGCTAACCTGGTATTCTCCCGTTTTTATAAATCAGATGCAGCATCCAAAGGTACTGGCTTGGGGCTTGCCATTGTGCAGGCCATCTGTCACCTCTATAGTTTTGCAATCGTCTACCATTATGAAAACAATCAGCATAGCTTTCAGCTCAATATGGTCCCTTAGAAAATATTCCAGGAGCAGGCATGTGTTCCCAAATCTTTACAGATTCGCTTTTTTACTTTGTAGTACACTAAAAAATAGAATCATGAACTGTAAATTAATCTGTAGTGCTTTCGTACTTGCACTGACAACCACAGGAGCTATTGCTCAAGATATACCACAAAGTCAAGTTCCCGCTGTCGTGGTGAATAGTTTCCAGCAGAAATTTCCAAAAGCCAAAAAAGTAGATTGGGAATTGAAGGGGAATGTTTATGAAGCGGAGTTTGAAACGGGCTTATTTGGTATTGACCAGGAAGCTTGGTTTCAGCATAACGGAAAACTTCTGCGCTACAAGACTGAAATCAACAAAAGAGAACTACCGAAGAGTGTGCTGGACCGGGTGAAAAGAGATTTTCCGGGATATCGCATTGAAGACGCAAAAAAGATTACCGCCGAGCAGAAAGTAAGTTATGCGTTTGAAGTGAAAAGTCGAAAAGAGGAGTGGAAGTTGGTACTCGATCCACAGGGAAATGTTCTTACGAAAGTAAGGGACTAAGCAGATATTTCTGTACAAATAAAACCTTCATGATTTTACACGCATTCATAGCGGCGAAATCATGAAGGTTCTTTTGGGCAAGTAAGCTGAGTTTATTGCGCTAACTAATCTTCTCCTTCCTCTGCGTGGATTTCAAAAGATAGCTTTATGAGGTCTTGACCAGCAAACTTAGTGGCGTAATCCGATAGGTTCCAGTCAGTACGGGTAACTTTTGCCTTTGTGCTGGCATCGTTAAACTTGCGAAGTACAAAGAATACATTTTTCTCGCCCTCATTGTCTTTTCCTGCGGTAAAATAAGTGATAATCCCTGTCGTCTCCGTTGCTCCGTTGACTGCAGAGCCATCACCATAGGTCGTTTCTTTCGTTTGAAAGATCGCACCATTTCCTGTACTGCTATTCGGATTTAAAATAAAAGAACCACCCGTAAGGAATGCTTTGTAGTAATCTGCAGTTGCTTTATTGCTGATGTATTGGCTCTGAATTTCTTTTGAAGAAGCATCAAATTGTTTTAATTCAATTTTATAGATACCTGCAGGATTGAGGTGAGCATGTCCTCCAGCCAATGCTGTCCCCTTCTCGTCAAAGCTGATCGTAATTGGTTCTACCTTTTCTTTGTCGGCAAGATCATGGAAATGGTCTCCATGAGCTTCGCCGGCTACTTCCGTAAATACAAGCTTATAAGCAACTTTGGCATCTGAACTTTGTATAGTCAACGGTGATTCAGCTGTAGTCGCATTTCCGGCTTTGTCGGTTACCGTAAAATGAAAATGATATGCCCCGGCGGGAGCATCAGCAGGAACATCGATGTGTTCATGAAATGTTGCATTTTTCACGCCAATGTATTTCCCATCCGTATAGGCTTTTGTAAAGTTATACTGACCGCCACCTTCTTGATGAACCTCAATTTCGATTTTAGCAATCAGTGCTTCGGCAACAATATCGCCTTCAAGATGTAGATCTGATCCCGCCTGGACAGTTTTGTTATTGCCACTGCCGATTTCAAGTGTGCCTATCTGGGGCTTTGCAAGTGCTGGAATTTCTTCGTTATCTTTCTTACAGGACGATAGGAAGCCTAAAAGAATTGTACTTAACAGGAAGAAGAAGCGAATGTTTCTAGTTTTCATGTAAAATGGATTTAATTAAATTGAGTTGATAAATATGTATGGTATTACTCGAGTATACGGATGCTGATTCCCTTCTGGCTGCTCCATCCCGCCAGGTCAGTCACCTGAATCATAAAGTGATAATTACCCGGATCGATATCTGCTGGTACATCGATTTTTAATTCAGCATCATATTGCTGTGGCTGCCCCGGAATATTGACTGTCTTGACCAAGGTGAAGGGCTTGATGGGAGTTTTGATCGCTTCAACCGTGCATTCGCCGATTTCTGTACTATGCGAATGATGGTCAAAATTATGGTGTACGTCGATGCTATAGCTCCCGAGCGCTACATTATCAGATAGCTTACTGTGGAAAGTAAAACTTGTACCTCGTTTAATTGTGCTGCATTGTTTTGGGAAAGCCGTTTCCGAATCGATGGCGATGGTCGGTTTTTCGGTATCAATGCTTTCCTTATCTTTTTTACAGGCAACAGTCATGGCAAGTAACACTGTAATAAGTGTGTATTTTTGAAGTGTTTTCATATATAAATTTTATTCATTCGTGTATGTGTTAAGCGATATTCATAAGCTTGCGATGCTCGTATATTGCTCAACGGTTGTTTATAGGGAGCAAAGGGTTTAGTTTTAATAATCTTATGATCGGGACTGTTTCCCAAAGGGAACTCCAATGGATAGAATAAAATTCCTTCCCTGTTCAGGCAAAGAGATCAGCCGATAAAAGCTGGTATGATCCATATATTTCTTGTCAAAGAGATTTTGAACCTGTAAGCGCAATTGGAGGACAGATCCCGAAAACCGAAGTTGTGTTCCTGCCCGGAAGTTGAAGACTTGATAATCTGCTGTGGACTCTTCTGGTGGAACAACGTGATACTGCGCTGCTGTCCATTTGCAATCGACGGAAAGGTAGGTCTCTTTAAAATGTTTGCTATTTTTTGCTGTCCAGCTGATGTCCATCAAAGCTGAAGGTGCCGGAGAGAAAGGAAGTGTATATCCTTTCTTTGCACCCGATAGTTGTTCCGATCGAACATATTCACCCAATAATTCTACTTTCCATTGTTTCAGAGGCTGGTAGCTGAGTTTCAATTCTGCTCCATAACGGCGAACACGGCTTTCCATATATTCAAAGATTTGATTGCCGGCGCCATAATATTGATCGTAGCTTGACGTGGGATTGAGATAGATATAATTGGAAAAGTAATTAAAGAATGGCGTAAAGGCGACAAAGACTTTTCTGGGACTCCAGGTCAATGATAAATCCAGTTGATAGGACTGTTCGGGAGACAATGATTGATTGCCTCTTTCATAACTGAAGTAGTGATAGTTGACACCATTGGCGCCGAGCTCCTGTGCAATGGGGGCCCTGAAACTTTTTCCTACATTGATTTTTGTTTCTAGATCTCCGAATTGATGTGCCGCTCCTATAGACCAAACCAGGCTATTGAAACGGCGACTGAGCGCCGAAGCCCGGACTATTCTGCCCGACTGATTATCTTCCAGCTGTGATTCGAACCAATCCTGATACGGTGAGGTCTGAATATGGCTGTAATCGTAACGCAATGCCCCATATAGCATGGTTTCGTCCGCGATCTTGTATTGATCGTAAACGAATAGGCCCATTGCTTTTTGGCTAAAAGTGGGGATGAGAAAGCTCCAACCATCAATCCGGTTATCCTGATACTCTCCATTTGCACCAATGGTAAGTCGATGTGTGGCCAACTCAAATTGGTCTTTTACAGTGATACTATAGACCTGTTTGTCATATAACCTTTCCAAATTGATTGGGATAGTCATATCTTTTGGATAAACAGGTGGCATATAACCATGCGCGGTGTAATTGTTATATTCTTGCCGGTAATTTTTCTGATAGCCCAGGTCTATCCAAAGCTTATGCGTATTCAGATCGATAAAGTTGCGGTTAATAAGCTTCAGGTGATTGACCGTCTGGCTTGGGAAACCAATGTCACGACTGGATTTGTCATAAAGTGCTGTATCTACGCCCCTTGGTTCCAAGCCGTGCGCATTGGCAAAGAAGCCAAACTTTGTATGATAATTACTCAGGTAGAAAATCGAAGAAAAACGATCTGATAGATATCCGCCACGTAGTTGAAAATGTGTCTCTCGTCCCGCAGTGTTGCGAACATGCCGATCTTTCAGACGTACCGCATAATTGTAAACATAGACTGTATCTGTGGGGACACGGTAATCGCCATATTCCAGATGTGTGAATCCTCCTCCAAATACCCAATTTCCTTTTCGGCCCTGTGTTTGCAGCGATCCGCCAAAAGTCGCGTTGTTTGACTTTGTCAATAGGTTAAACTGCCCCTTAAAACCTGTCTCCTGTAGTTCCGCTGGCGGTGATAGCCGAATGACACCGCCAATGGCATCTGAGCCATACAGAAATGAGCTGGACCCCTTTAGTACCTCGGCACTCCCCACACTGAATTGATCGATTTCCAATCCATGATCCAGCCCCCATTGCTGGCCTTCATGTTTAATGCCATTTTCTACCGTGGCCACACGATTAAATCCGAGCCCTCTAATCTGCGGTTTAGACTGATTGGCACCTATGCCTATGGCACTGACACCGGGAAGTCTGCTTAATGTCTGCATTAAACTTCCCGCCTGGTATTTTTGTATAGAGTCGGCAGTTAATAGCTGGATCGATAATGCTCCTTCTGCTGCCCGGTGATAACGTCGCCCTCCAACTTTTACTTCTTCAAGCTCGATACTCTTCTCCTGTCCATAACATGGGAAAAATAGCTGTTGTGCTGCGATAAGTGAAAAAATGATATACCTATTCATCTATGTGGATTCGATTCGTAAAGAGTAATCAGTGCAATCAATATGTATTACAATCAATATGTATTACAATTGATATGTATTGCAATTAAGTTGCAACAAATATAAGTAAAAAGATTTTAAAAGCAATATAGTTGCATTATAATAAACAGAATTGACTGTATGATACAGTGGCAAAGTTTTTGTTGCTTTTTGGCGCCTAAAGAGTATAAAAAGCATATTTTACAAGTAGTACATACGATGATATATGAAGTTAAGTGAAGAATATTCTATTAAAGTTGCCGCATTGCAATCGGCTGAACATCAATTGACAGTTGACCTTTCGAAACGAATTACGCCCGATATATGGCTTGATGTCCTGATTTATTTTGAGCACAACTTGGAGCAGTCCAGTGCGGCTGCACTTTATGATGCATTATTTGAAAAAGGAACTGATTTTGCCGTAAACGTATATCTGAACGAAGAGGATTATACCTTTTTTATCGATAAAATACGAACAATATTAGAGCGCTATGCTGCGATCAATCCTCATGCATGGGTGGAGCTTGGCTTACAGCATATTTTATGTCGCCGACATGTGGTAGAGAAAGAAAAGGCTTCCCTTTATTTGAAGAGAGGCATCGATGCTGGGGTTGAATGGGCAAGACCCCTTTATCTATACTACAATTATTTAGGTTTGCTGGCCGATATCGACCGCGATATCGCCAAGGCCGAACTGGATGCACTCGCTTTGGGCGGATATCTTTGGGGAATTGCATATGCTGCCCATATTGATGTCTGGACCGATAAATATGAAGAAGTCTTTGACCGTATTCAGCTGCTCAAGCAATCTCCGGAAAGGAAAATACTGCGCCATTATTATGAGGCGCTCCAATTTTACTATGCGCGTAAAGAGGATAAGAGCAAACGCTTGGAAGCCCTGGAAGAGGGTATCACGATGGCTGAATCTCGTTATTGCAGATTTGTGCTGAATGAAATAAAACGTGCGGAGGCGGCTTCCATAGGTGAACAGGAGCTTCTTGTACCGGAATATCGAGAACTGTTTGAATACGGAATGATGGACGCCGCGGTGCAAATTGCACTTATCAAACTTCAGGCACTGGCCAACAACAATCAGGAAAAACAGGATTTCGAAGAACCGCTGTGGTATCTTCAGAAAGCATACGACTATAATAATAATTATGCGGGTTATCGTCTCGCCTGTCTGTATCTCTATCAGGAGGCTGTGCAGGACATCGAAAAGGGACTATCTTTATTACGTCTGCTCGACGAGAAAGACGGGTATGTGGAAGCTCAGGTTGAACTCGCTGAAATTCTCCTCGAAGGTAGGTTCCTCCCAAGGGATGAAAAATTAGCCTTTCGGCGCTTCAGCGCAATGGCGGAAAAAAACATTGCTTACGCCAAGTTGCGCATGGGTAATATGGTCGAATCTGGCTATGATGGAGTTGCTCCGGATTACAAAACCGCCTTTGCTTACTATCAGGATGCAGCAACAGATAAATTGCCTCAAGCTTTATATCAGGTTGGTAGGTACCTAAAATATGGTATCCATGGAGAGGAACCAGATTTGGCCGCTGCATTGCCTTATTTTGAAGAAGCGGCAGGATATAATAACGCCACTGCGCTAACGGAAATGGGTTTAGCTGCTGAATTAAAGTCCGAACCGGATTATAAATTGGCCTTTGATTATTTCTCGCGTGCGGCAGAGCTTGGTTATCCATATGCGTATTATTTAAAAGGTATTTATTTGGAAAATGATTATCACCAGTCCGGAGCTCCCCAACCGAAAGCAGCTTTTACGGCGTTTGAAATTGGAGCCGATATGCAGGAGTTAAATAGTATATATGAACTGGCGCGCTGCTATCGGGGGGGCATAGGTACGGAGATAAATCTGGACCGGATGATTGCTTTATACCAACAGGCTGCTGAACGAAATCACGTACAGGCTTTGACTGATCTGGGTCTCTGTTATGAATATGGTTATGGATTGAACCAAGATACATTTAAAGCACAGGAAAATATTAAGAAGGCTGCTGATCTGGGGTTCCCTTATGCAACTTATGTATTGGGACGATACTATTTGACCGGATTGGTGCAAAAGGATGCAGCTCATGGTCTTCAGCTTTTGGAAGAGGCCGCGCAAAAAAATGTAGCTGAGGCGCTCTTGCTGCTTGGCGACTACTTTTTCTTCGACTATGATCAGCTGGAAGAATACGACAAAGGCTTTGATTACTACACGCGTGCCGAAAAACTTGGCTATCTGACGGAGGGAATTGGCATGTGTTATGAGTTTGGTATCGGCGTGGAAGCACAGCCAGCGAAAGCTTTTGGATATTATAAACAAGCTGCAGAGCGACGAAATCAGGAGGCGAGCTACCGATTAGCCCGTTGCTATTATTTTGGAGTAGGTACCGAGATCGATAAAGCAGCTGCCTATGGGTATTTTATGGAAGTAGCACAGCAAGGTAATGTGTATGCCTGTTACTTTGTTGCGGTTCAGCTGCTGGAAGGAGATGGCATACCGATGGATCTTCGCGACGGTGTAGAATGGCTTATGAAGGCCGCTGAAGCCGATCATGCTGAAGCACAATATAAACTGGCCAACTGTTATCTTATGGGTGATGGGGTAGAAGAAAATGAAGATCTTGCCCTGGAGTGGTTTGAAAGGGCGGCAGACAATGGACATGAAGAAGCTATTCGATTGACAAAGAAAACGAGAAAGTAAGAAAAACATGCAAGAAGAAAAATCCTATTCCTTTCAGGTCAATCTGAAAGGAATGATCGCACTGCTCTCCGAGCACCTGTATAGCGATCCCAATACATTTATTCGGGAATTGCTTCAAAACGGCGTGGATGCAATTACAGCATTGAAACACTTGGATGAACAGCATCAGGGTAAAATAACGATTGAGCTGCCAAGCATTGAACAACCGAAGTTTCTGTTCAGCGATAATGGGATAGGCCTTAAGGAGACCGATATTCATCAATTTTTGTCGGTTATAGGTGAGAGTTCAAAGAGTAAAGACATTAAGGATGCTCAGGATTTCATTGGTAAGTTTGGTATTGGACTACTTTCTTGTTTTGTGGTCAGCGATGAGATAATTGTGGAAACAAAATCGGCCCTTGAACAACTGCCTCTACGTTGGACCGCGAGAGCTGAAGGGGACTATAAAATCGAGCGGCTTACTGAAGATATTCCTGTCGGAACACGTGTTATCCTAAGCCCTAAAAAACAATTCAACTATATCTTTGAAGCGGATTATCTTGAGAAAAAAATCAAGTTTTATGGAGATGCGCTGCGAGAAAACATTTCGATTGTAGTTGGAGCTACCGAAAAGATTATTCATAAAGAAGAACCCCAATGGCTTGCTTCATCAGTTTCGAAAGCAGAATTGCTGGCTGTTGGAAAAGAACTCTTTCATGTCAACTTTTTAGATGCAATTCCATTTGAAACGACGGCGGGAAAGGCAAAAGGGGTGTTGTATATTTTACCTTTCCGTACGCAGTTTAGCAGTAAGCAGCGTCACCGTATCTACTTGAAGCGCATGTTTCTCGCTGAAGAAGATCAGTCTATTTTGCCAAATTGGGCTTTTTTTGTCCGGATGCTTGTCAACACAGAGGAACTTAGTGCCACCGCCTCACGGGAGTCTTTGATGAAAAATGATCTACTACGGCAGGCGCGAAAAGAAATAGCTGCTGTGCTGAAAACGTACCTGCAACAGGTGAAGAAGATCGATTTCGATATATATATTCGCATTATCCAAACTCACTATCTCCACTTGAAAGCTTTTGCGCTTGAAGATCCGGACTTTCTAGCGATATTTTTGGCAGATATTCCGTTTGAAACCAATCGCGGACAACGAAGCTTTCAAAATATCATTGATCATCAGCAACAGCTCTATTACTGTGCTGATTTTGAAGATTTCAAACAGATTGACCGTATGGCCGATACACAGGGGATGATTCTTGTGAATGCGTCCTACACATTTGATACCGAGTTGCTCCGCAGGATCAAACAAAAATATAGCGATTATAAGATAACAGAGATGTCGCCCAATCAGCTCCTGGAAACGTTTCAGCCGATTCATGAAGATGAGCACAATCACTATGTTTCTTTTCAGAAAGAAGTGCAGCGCATTTTAGACGATTATAGCTGCGTCCTTGAAATTAGACGGTTTAAACCGATTGATACGCCGGCTATTTTTACAAAAATGGAGCAAAATAATGTAGAAAATACGATTAGCCAATTAAAGGAAAATGCAAATCCTTTTGCGCAAGTACTTAAGACATCGAGGCCGAATAAGATCCAGAATACGTTATGTTTAAATGCTGACAATGCGCTGATCAAAACGCTAATGGATATAAAAGATGTCTACATGCTTCGTTCAGTTATGGAAGTGCTTTACGTGCAAGCGCTAATTTTAGGTAAGTATCCTGTCCAGGAGCGGGAAATGAAGGTCATGAATGAGGCCCTAAAAAGCCTCATCGTCATGGGGCTGGATAATTTTGTGAATCTTTAAAGCGGTTGAGTATACTCCACCGCGTACGGATTTCCTTTTATTGCATAGAAAATATATTAAAAAGTAAATATACTCAAAAAAAAAAAAGAAGGAGTAATTAGATGTATACACTTAAAATTCAGAAACTTCGCAATCAGATTGCACGAGTAGACAATACCTTGGAAAAGGTTAACCTGTTGACACAGGCTATTCGGATTGCAGATGAAAATCAAGATATTGAATGGGGATATGACCTTCGCTTAGATTTAATCAGCGAAGAGATAGACCTTGCTTTTTCAACCGAATCATTACCTGCATTTGCGTGGATATTACAGGCTTACGATGAAAATCCTGAACTCTTTAATGAAGAAGACTTCTTGTGGCAATACAAATGGATGATGTCCGAATTATACGATAATCCTGCTGTCAGCCGTGAGCAGATTGAAGCGGCTTTGCGCGACTTTGAACAACGATTGATCCGCAACGGTTATGGTAAGCGTGCCATATACAATGAGGAGCTGAGTGATGCGCTGGCGCAAAAAGATATTGTCGCCATCGAGCGCGCATTGAAGAACGTAAATGCTATGCAAAGAGATGACATGAGCGATTGTGAAGCCTGTGAAATGGATGCAGAAGTATCAGCAACACTATTACAGGATGGCTATAGCCAAGCAGTCGATAAAGCCTTACCTTTAATTGAAGGCCAGTTTACCTGTTCGCATGTCCCTTTGCGTACGGCCGTGAACCTGGCATATGAAGGTCTTAAGCAAGGTGATACTGAGCAGGCCGATAAAATGGCGCAGCTGGCAGAAAAGGAGGTGTTTAAGAAAGAAAAGGACTCCGCAATTTTGATTTCGGCAATTAAACTAGCAACCTATTTTTCCTATACCAATATTGGTAAAGCGAAGGAATGGATCGAACGATTTTTGCCTTGGGCTGATGGTCCCGACAATCGATCCATGTTTCAGTTGGCCTGCTATATCTGTGAAGCCATGAGGAATTTTGGCCCTGATGAATCTTTTATGCTTGAGCTCGGCAATCAGCATAATTTTTTTCAAGGGAAAAATACCTACACCGCAAGCGAATTGGCCAATCATTATGGAAAACTGGCGGATCAACTCGCAGACCGCTTTGACCAACGTAATGGCAATCACAACTTTCGCAATCAGTTAATGTCCCTTTAGCTTGGAATGGCTGCAGAAATCCCTGATTTCCGTGATGAAATTCAGTTGTTTTGAAGGCTATCTTTGTGTAAATGAGCATTAAATACTGAAATACATCAACAAAATAGATTAATATGATTAAACAATTTATTACGGGCATGATGACCGCAGCGGTTCTGAGCCTGTCAAGTTGTGGTTCGGGAGAAAAAGATCCTGCAGCATACAACAATTCAATTATTACCGTTATAAATAGTAGTGAAAAACATGTGACAGACATGAATGCCGCCATGAATGGCTCCGATTATACGAAAGCCGAACAGGTCCGCGCAGATTGGGAAAAATCTTTGAATGATGATATCAAGAAAGTCGAAGATCTGGGAGATTTTAAAGGCGATGCGATATTCCAAAAAGCAGTTCTTGATGGCTTAAATGGGTATAAAAAAATCGTTACAGAGGATTATCCGAAATTGATTGAACTCCGAAAAAATAAGACACCTGATGCTGCTAAAGAGTCTGAATTGCTTGAAAATATCAATAAAGCATTTGAAAATATGAGCAATGGTGTCAATCAAGCATCTACAGCATTTGAAAGTAAATATAAAAGTTAACCTTATTGCATGAGCAATTGGGTAAGCCACATCACCAAGAAATGATGTGGCTTTGTTTTTTGCAGTACAGCTGTTGCTTAAGAAATACGGCTGTATTGACTTGTATTGTTAGAGATCGTTTTTAGGGGTCTTAAAATCTTTGCGGAATATTGTAGGAATGCGCCTAGCAAAACAAAATGCTAA
Source organism: Sphingobacterium paramultivorum (assembly GCF_014109745.1). Classification (NCBI taxonomy): domain Bacteria; kingdom Pseudomonadati; phylum Bacteroidota; class Sphingobacteriia; order Sphingobacteriales; family Sphingobacteriaceae; genus Sphingobacterium; species Sphingobacterium paramultivorum. Next base: position 4,658,703 of record NZ_CP058555.1, on the reverse strand, counting down.
CAAACGTTAAAACTCCGAAGGCCGAACTTGAATTTCATATTTTTATGTAGTTTTACATGAAGCTTGGACGGAGAGTGCCAAGTATATCATTAATACAATCAAAATAGGTTAATAGGTGCATAAGCTATTGACAAATACAGAGTCCAATGAAAGCCATATCAATTTTAACTGCCGTGATTTTGTCTTCCTGTGTAGGCATCTCGATCACAGCTCACGCACAGGAAGTCGCCAAAAATTTAGACTACTTAGTGCTTATGAATGCAGATACCCTTTATGGGAAAATCTCCTCTGTAAAAGATCAAAAACTCAAATTTGAGAATCAGCAAAAAGAAAAGTTAACGTTTGAGCCGGGCGATATCTATCGTGTATATTGGCAATCCAAAAAGAAAGTTTATGCGCCCTCTTATGTAGAAGATGGACTAGAAGTGGTGCCTGGAACATCTCCAAAGATGTATCGAATTCAGAAGGGGCTCAATCAAAATCCCACTTTCGCAGAAGTACTGGCTGATGGAGAAATTATTGCATATTATGTTTCGGAAACGAAGGTCAGTGGTGGGGCCGGCATAGCTATTGGTGGTGGTGCAGGTACGATGGGAAATATCATGGTCAATAAATATAAACATGCTTATGCATTGAAAAAATCAACTGGCGAGGTCATTGAAATCAATAGCAACCATAATGGGTGGTTTAGTGATGTGAAAAAGAAAAGACCCATTACTTTTGGTAAATTGATCAATGACGAACCGGAGTTGTTTGCTGAGTTTGAAAATGAAAAAAAGTATGATTATGATCTTTTTATTAAATACATCATGCGATATAACGAATTACAAAAATCGAAGAGCTCTCCGGAATCAACAGAGCGATTCTTTATTTATTAAAACGAATTTATGATACTTATCATCTTTATTGTATTGACTATAGTCGCAGCCTACGGCTTTTGGTTGCTATTTGAAAAGGCAGGGCGCAAAGGCTGGGAGGGAATTGTTCCCGTCTATAGTCAGTGGATACAATCGCGTATACTCGGCAAGAAGACCTGGCAGCTTATCCTTTTGCTTGTTCCGATCGTCAATGTTTTTGTCTTTTATAATCTCTACCTTGATTTTATTCATTGTTTTGGAAAAAGAAGATTTTGGGAAAACTGCGCCGCGGCGCTGCTTCCGTTTATCGTACTGCCACTTTGGGGCAGAGATAAAAACGTGCAATTTCTGAATGGGCTATATGCCAAAAATCTGAAAGCAGCGCATGCCGAAGGTCGCGTGGCGACAAAGGAATCTGAACTGGAAATTGCGCATCAATCGTATATAGACTATAAGAAAAAATATCCCTATAAAAAATCGATGGTACGAGAATGGGCGGATGCGATTGTTTTTGCGACTGTCGCTGCAACCTTGATTCGTGGTTTTTTATTGGAGGCATTTATGATTCCTTCGGGGTCTATGCAACAGTCTCTCCTCATAGGAGATTATCTTTTTGTCAGTAAACTAAATTACGGCCCCCGTATTCCAAATACACCTATAGCGTTTCCTTTTGCACATCATACGATGCCATTAGTAGGAGGAAAAGCATTCTCCGAACTCATTAAAATTCCTTACAAACGATTGCCCGGATTTCAAGAAATAAAACGGAATGATGTGATCGTTTTTAATGCACCTGCCGGTGATACCGTTGCTGTCGAAAATCAAGACTTGCCCTATTATGACTTGGTGCGTAGCATGGGGCGTGAAGCAGTACATCAACAATTTACAATTCAGACCCGCCCAGTCGATAAACGCGAACATTTAATTAAACGCTGTGTGGGAATGCCCGGGGATAAAATTAGCATGACAGAAGGAGTATTGTTTGTGAACGACCAACCAGGTTTTGTAGCCCCGGAAAGTCAGATGGATTATACGGTGATCACAGATGACACAGGTCTGAACGAACAGCGCCTGAAAGATATGGAAATAGAAGTCTCTTTAATTCAGCCTGGAGTTTACCTAATCTTTCTAACAAAAGACCAGGCAGCCATGGTAAAATCTTGGTCCAATGTCAAATCCATGCAAATGAACTTGGAAAAACCGGGAGTGGCTCAAGCAAATACCTTTCCGAACGACCCACAATACAAATGGAATTATGATAATTTCGGCCCCTTTGTTATTCCTCGAAAGGGCATGACTATTCCACTGAATGCACAGACCTTACCACTCTATGAGCGAGCCATAAGGGTGTATGAAAATAACCTGTTGGAAAAGAAAACGGATGGGCTTTATATCAATGGAAATCGAACAGATTCCTACACCTTTAAAATGGATTATTATTGGATGATGGGAGATAATAGGCACAACTCGCTCGATGCGAGGGATTGGGGGTTTGTTCCTGAGGATCATATTGTCGGAAAAGCATTATTTACCTGGATGAGCTGGAACGCAAATGGCAATGGGCTTTCCAAAGTACGGTGGAATAGAATTTTTAAAGGTATCCATTAAAAAAGAATGGATTAAAACAATAAAAAAGGGGAAATGATTCTAATCATTTCCCCTTTTTTATTGTTTTAATTGTTTTAGAAATGCAGTGAAAAACCTATTCTTGCGCTGAAAGCATTGATGCCATCGGCATTGTCGTTTAGGCCATGATCATAACGTACTGCCGGCTCTATAGCAATGTTTTCTTTTACAAATAGGGCATAACCAAGTTGACCTCCAAAAATGAAAGCATTCTCGCCACCACTATTAATACCACCTAGATCTATCTGCACGGGCAATTGATTGATAATATAGTATTTTAATCCCGCTTTATAAATAAACGAATGTGTAGAATTCAATTCGATTTTTTGGCCATCAAAATCGAATGCATACCTTTGACCAGTGAAACCTAATCCTGCTTTGACAGCTAGTTTATCTTGGAAAAAATAACCTGCTTCACCGCCTACAGACCAGAGCCGGGCGCCATTGTTGGAATAAAAGCTAAAGCCGGAAGTAGAGAGGCCGGTAAGTGGCGAGAGATTCGTTTCGACCATCCATTTTCCTTTAGAGATCGCTGTTGGTGTTTCTTGGGCCGATACAGTTTGCAGACCCAACAGGGTAAGCATTATAAAAAATATTCTTTTCATTGGTTAATTATTTTTATGGCGAATATAGTATTTCAATAGTTAAATGACTAATAAGGGGGATTCTTTTTATTTTTTAATACAACAAACCTGAACGGCTGCATTTTGATTGAGTGATGCAATTTGCGTAAATCATAACAACGCCTTTTGTGGCTTATGTTTTTCTCGCGAGCGCTAAAAATAATAAGACCAAATGGTGGACAAGAAAAATCAAAAAATATTGCTTGTTGATATACCGTATTAATAATCGCTATTTCCTTTCGATATAACCTGTGTAGATCAATCAGTTAAGGATGTAATTACTTGGGATTTAAGTGTATTATTATTTTTTATAACTATCTAATTTGCAATACTTTACACTTTATTTTAGTTGTTTTTTTGATTTGATCGAATTAATTTAGCTTCCATAAATAACCCAATTAACAATTATTTGAACGCTAAATTTCCATAAATTATGGCCAAACAATTAACGCTCCTGATTACAAGTGTACTTGCATGTACCTATATGGCAAATGCACAAAATCGGACAGTCAGCGGTACTGTAGTGGATAGCCAAGGGAAGCCAATTCCACAAGTATCTATCAAACTGAAAAATCGTTCTGGGGGAACGACAACGGATGACCAGGGGAGGTTTTCTATTGCTGTCTTTCCTAAGTCTACGATAGTATTGTCAAGTGTGGGCTTTCTGAATAAGGAGCAGGACGTCGATGGACAGACAACGTTGAATATAACCATGGACTCGGGCAATACCGAATTGACCGAAGTTGTTGTCATCGGTTATGGAACCGCTTCCCGAAAGGATGTCACGGGCTCCATTGCAAGTGTAAAAGCTGAACAGCTTGAAAACGAGAACCCGCAGAGTGTTGCGGATCTGCTTAAAGGGAATATCGCAGGTCTTAGCGTATCACAAAATACTTCTGCGAAAGGAGGCGGAGATCTATTGGTGCGTGGTAAAACCACGCTCAGTGCCTCGACTTCACCATTGATCGTATTGGATGGGATTATCTACAATGGGCAGCTTTCTGATATTAACCCCAATGACATACAGACCATAGATGTCCTGAAGGATGCGAGCTCATTGGCTGTTTATGGTGCTAAAGCTGCTACAGGGGTAGTTGCCATTACCACCAAAAAAGGAACAAGCGATAAACCCGTGTTGACGGCGAATACCAACTGGGGATTAGCTACCCTAGCGCGTAATCAACGTGTTTACGATGGCCCTGGTTTTCTGAAATGGCGAGCAGATGTGGGGCGCGCTGGTGGTACAAGGCCATCCTATTTCTATGACGATCCGCGTAACCTCCCTTCCGACGTGACATTTGATCAATGGCTTTCAGGGGGCAATAAAGATTTGGATCCAGTAGATATTTGGTTAGATAGGCTTGGTCTAGTGGCGAATGAAAAAGCCAACTATATGGCGGGTAAGACCATAGATTGGTATGATGAGATCTTTAGAACAGGAATTCGTCAGGATCATACGGTGAGTATGAGCGGAAGAAAGGAAGATGTCAATTACTACATGTCGGTTGGGTATAACAAAAATCAAAATCTGATCGAGGGTGGTGAATTCAGTACATTTCGGGCGCGATTGAATCTCGAAGGTAAGGTGACGAACTTTCTGCGTATGGGGGCCAATGTGCAATATGCTGATCGCGACGAGGGAGCAATTGAGGCCGACTGGGCACAGTTGACAAATCTATCGCCCTATGGTGATAAATACAATCCAGATGGTACATTAAGAAGGATTCCGACAGATGATAGCGGATTGAATGCCCGTAATCCTTTTCTAAATATGACCTACAATGACCGGATGAACAAGCAGAATACCCTTTTTGCAAGTCTCTTTGCAAAAGTTAACTTGCCTTTTGGTATTACTTATCAGTTCAACTTTAGTCCCGGTATTGATATGTATCGTACCTTCAACCATAACTCTTCTGCAAATCCCAATGTGACTATTACTGGTGGATCGGCAAGTCGTGATCAGGAAACGCGTTATAATTGGCAGATCGATAATCTCCTGAAATGGAACCGGAAATTTGCTGAAATCCACAGTGTGGATGTAACCCTTTTGGCAAATTCTGAAAAATATCAAACTTGGTGGACGCAGGCGGCCAATCAAGGTTTTGTTCCCGGGGACTATCTTGGCTATCATAATCTAGCCAGTGGTAATCTGCCTACTGTCAATAGCGAGGATAAAGTATATACCGGTGACGCCCTGATGGCACGGGTTAATTATAGTCTTATGGATCGCTATAATTTGACCTTATCGGTGCGTAGGGACGGTTACTCTGTGTTCGGAGTCAATAGTAAGAGAGCGACTTTTCCGGCTGTAGCTGGAGCATGGACCTTCTCCGAAGAATCGTTTATGAAAAACCTTTCCTGGCTAAATTTCGGTAAACTTCGACTTTCATATGGTATCAACGGTAACAGAGATCTTCGTAATCCTGATAATGGAACTGTCGATCCTTATGCCGCTTTATCGCAACTGACGGTCAATAAATACCAGACTGTCGACGCCAACGGTACTCCGGCAGAGGTCAATACAGTTGTGGTCGGTTCCCGAATGGGAAATGAAAATCTCAAATGGGAGCAAACCACCTCACTCAATGCAGGATTGGATTTTTCAATTTTCAAGGATCGAATCAGTGGCTCAGTAGATGTGTATAGTAAAAGGACAAATGACCTTTTGGTCAAACAATCGCTTTCCAGTGTGTCAGGCTACCAATTTGTTTATTCCAACTTGGCAGAGGTGAACAATAAAGGACTCGAAGTCAGTTTGACAAGTCGCAATATTGTCGACGGAAATATTAAATGGAACTCCAATTTTATCCTTTCCTTGAACCGAAATAAGATTTCACGTCTTGCAACACCAAATAACGACCCCGGTAACGGTTGGTTTATAGGACAGGATATCGATGTAATATGGGATTATAAAGTATTGGGCGTATGGCAGGAAAATGAGGTCGAGGAGGCTAAAAAGTATACAAAAGCAAGTATACGTCCCGGAGATTTCAAATTAGAAGATGTAAACGGTGATTATGTCTATAACGATGAAGACAAGCAATTTATAGGTTACACTTCCCCACGTTTTACTTGGTCCTTACGGAATGAGTTTAACTTGTTCAAGAACTTCGACTTTTCATTTCAATTGATTTCTAATTGGGGTCAGAAAAAACAATTTAATCAGGCGAAGAACAATCCCGGAAGTGTGGGCTTTATGCGTTCAACGTCCTACGTTCAACCGTATTGGACTCCCGAAAATCCGAGCAACGACTATGCGCGCTTAGGAAGCGGCGCGAACGGAACCAGTTTCAATGTCTATTGGAAAAATAGTTTTATACGTCTGAACAATATATCGCTGGCCTACTCTCTGCCGAAAACGGTGTCAGAACGACTTAAAGTAAGAAATCTGAAAGTATATATGAACGTCAACAATGCTGCGGTATATGCACCGGTTTGGAACTATTGGGATCCACAGAATGACGGTCCTACGCCACGATATTATACACTAGGTTTGAATGTATCTCTTTAATCAAAACGAAGAAAATGAAGAAAATAAATATAAAAGTAGCTGCCGTTTTCGCGTCAATCATCTTATTGGCTGTCCATGGATGCAAAAAGAGCTTTTTGGACTCTGATCAGCTATCGCAGTACTCTCCGGATAATCTAAACAATGTCGATGCTCTTAAAGGTGTATTGAACGCTTTGGGTAAAGCTGCCCGGGGCGAATTTTTTGGTGATGCTGCTCCCATGTTGACCGAATCTATCTTCTCGGATGTTGCTGTGGAAGGTACAACAGACAAGGCAACACCGGCTCAGAACCTTGTTTCATTGATCACACCAGATGCCAACCTCAATAGTGACGACTTCAATAAGATTGGTTGGTATTGGACCAATTTTTTCGCTGCGGTCCGGTCGGCAAATACGGTGATTAGTAATATCGATCGCCCAACATATAGTTCAGAGGCTCAGAAAAATGAAATCTTGGGCGCAGCTTATTTCTATCGCGCTTATTTTTATTATCGATTGGTACACGAATTTGGCGATGTACCGCTACAGTTGAAAGATCTTTCGGCTCCGAAATATGATTTTTATTCAACCAAAAGAGAGGTTATCCTTAAAAAGATGAAAGAAGATCTGGAGTTTGCACAGCTCTGGGTTAAAGATGGTGTTAATAAAGGGGAAGTGACTAATGGGGCGGTCAATCACCTGTTGACAAAAATAGATCTCGCATTGGGAGACTTTGACGGAGCTATTGCTGCTGCCAGTAGAGTCATTGACGGTGGTAAATATACGCTGATGAAAAACCGTTTTGGTAGCACCGCGGCAGACCAATCTAAAAATGTCGTGTGGGATTTACATCGCATGGACAACAAAGCAATACCTGCAAATAAAGAGGCTTTGTTCCTGGTGATTGATCGACAAACGCTGCAAGGCCGTACGGATCTTGGTTCTCAGTTGATGCGGAATACCGTTCCAGCTTGGCATTTTGCCAACTTAAAAATCCCACAAGGCGGACTGCAAGCTATTGTCGATGCTGTGAGTGCAGAGATCCCATTGACACGTATGTATGGTCGTGGCATTGGTCGCTATCGCGGTACGTACTACAGTACCAAAGAAATATGGACAGATCAGACAGATTACCGCCATGCAAAGGGAATGTGGATGGATATGACGGATCTTGTTTACAATAATCCGGCAATCAAAGCTTCAAAAGACCCCGAAATCAGTAAACTTTATGGTCAGCCGATCCAACAGTTTACAAAAGAAAATATCAATAAAGTGTTTACCAATGGTTCGTTGGATACCATTCGTCACTGGTTTGGATGGCCTCATTATAAGGTTTTCATCAATTCAACCAATCAATTCGCCGAAGATCCAAATTGGAATCCACCGCGTGGAACAAACACGGACTGGTATGTCTTCCGTTTGGCTGAAACATACTTGTTGCGTGCAGAAGCCTACGTATGGAAGGGCCAGCAGGCACAGGCTATGGCAGATATCAATGCCGTTCGGGGAAGAGCAAATGCTGCGTTACTGCAAAATGCGGCAAAAGTTACTATCGGTACCGTATTGGATGAAAGGGCACGAGAACTCTTTTGGGAGGAAGCACGTAAATCAGAGTTGACACGTATTGCCTATATTTTTGCACAGACTGGCATCCCTGCTTATAATGGCAAAACATATAGCATGGCCAACTTCGCACAAAACAATTTCTTCTACGACCGTATTATTGAAAAAAATTCCTTCTATCGCGATAAGGTTCCTACTGTACAGGGGGTACATTATGAGATTGCTCCATACCATGTGCTATGGCCTGTACCTGCATCAGCGCAACGATTTAATACCAACGGGATGATCAATCAGAACCAGGGTTATGCCGGCGCAGAAAACAATGTGCCGCCGCTCGATAAGATTGTTGATTAGTTGCGATGGTCAGATCGTAAATGAGCACTATAAGCTTTCTGATAATTTTGTTATTTTGACCTTCTAAAAACCGGATAGGATCCGTATCCAAATACGAATGCCTATCCGGTCATAAATAACCAAAAGAAAGAGGTGAGACGAGCTATGTATACTGTAAAAAGGATGAGAATACGCGGATTTGCGTTATTGCTATTGTTATTTCAAATGGGTTTGCTATTTGGTCAAAAGCCTATTGCGCTATTGCCCGGTACAGCCGAACATATTTTTAAGACCACAGAAGTATACTATATCGAAGATAGTACCAATGCCCTGTCATTTGCAGAATTAAGATCACCGGAATACGCAGAACAATTTAAACCTAATGAGCGATACTATCCGAAAAATTTCAATCGATCCTCAACTTATTGGTTTAGGGTGCGAATGTCTTTTGATCAACACATATCCCGCGACCGGATTATCGAACTGTTCGATCAGACTGCCGATCTGGTGGAGGCATTTATCCCAAATGGAACTGGTGGATTTGTCCATTATCAGGCCGGCGCTTCGATCGATTTCGAGAATAGGCAATTTATGCACAAGAATTTTGAATTTCTAATTCCTGCATTGCAGAAAGGTACTTATGAGGCTTATTTTAAGGTACGATCAAGACAGATGGTCAACGTAATTTTGGTCTATCGTACCCTAGATCGTTTTGTTCAATATACGCTGACTGAATATTTTACTTTCGGCCTGTTCTATGGGATGATTATTCTGTTTAGTTTCAACAATTTACTCATGTATTTTGCTGTCAGAGGACGTCAATACCTGTATTATGTCCTCTATATCTTGTGTGTAGGACTATACGAGATGTCTTCGGATGGTATTGCTTTTCAGTATCTATGGCCCGAAAATCCCTGGTTCAATCAATACGCAACAGCAGTTTTTGTCTGCTGTGTCAGCGTTTTTGCCTTGTTATTTACGAAATCCTTACTGCATGTAAAGCAAAAAGAGCCTAAATTGAATCGTTTGTTGGATCTAGTCATTATTTTAAGAATAGCATTCTTTCTGTACTGCTTAGCTTTTAACCAGAACTGGTTTATCTACAAATTTGTTGAGATCGTTCCATTGTCAGTTGCCTTTTTTTCGGGGATATGGCTTTGGAAGAAAAACTATCGTCCAGCCCGGTATTTCGTGCTTGCTTATACATTTCTTTTCCTCGGCTTTGTGTTGAAGGTAATCTATGTATTGGGCTATGCGCGTTTCCTGCCCAGTTCGATCGGGCATTATAGCATCACATTTGGCTTTGTACTGGAGATGACTTTTCTCTCATTCGCAATTCATGATAAAGTTCGGCTCTTGAAAAGCAAGAAAGAACGGGCGCAAAAGAGAGTTATTGAACAGATGCAGATCAACGAAAAACTCCAGGAGAAGCACAACAGAGATCTCGAACGGAAAGTGCAGGAGCGCACGCTGGAAGTGATGCAGAAATCAAAAGAACTACTTGAAAAATCCGAAATTATTAACGATCAGAATCGCGAACTGAAAGAGATGAATAGCCTATTATGGGCTCAGTCGGAAGAGATTGGCCGCATGAACCAGTTATTGACAAAGGATAATAAAAACCTACAGACCAATATTGAACGGATTACCGATGATCGGGTGCTTTCCAAGGAAATGAATTTTGAAGAATTTGGTGTCAAATATCCAGATAAGGAGACCTGTTATAAGGTCTTGTCCGAGTTGAAATGGAAAAAAGAATACCGTTGTATAAAATGTGGGTACGATAACTATTGTGTCGGTAAAACACCCTATAGCCGAAGATGCACCAAGTGTACCTATGAAGAATCTGTGTTGAACAATACGATTTTTGAAAATGTACGGATTCCAATTAATAAAGCCTTTTATCTGGTTTATCTCGTCCATTTCCATCAGGGCGACATCTCTTCCTATAAGCTTTCGCAGAAATTGGGTATTCGGCAGAGTACCTGCTGGAATTATGCAAGCAAGGTAAAAGACATCCTGACAACAAGCGGTAAAAAACATAAAAAAAATGAAAAATCAGGTTGGACGAGACTGGTGCTGCAGGCACTGGATCGACCAACATAAATGCTATACATGAATATTATATTTAAACAACTCATCAGCCTAGGCTATATAGCCTGTCTATTTTTCTCTTCGAGCGTACATGCGCAAACCGTACTAGATGGAAGAGTTTCAGTTGATTTCTCGTCAAACTGGAAATTCAGGAAGGAGGAAGCTTCCACAGGCCGTATAGTTAAACAAAAACAACGGGAACAGATTGTTGATCTACCACATACCTGGAATATAGCTGATGTCATGGACGATACGCCGGGCTATTATCGTGGTGCCACCCAGTATCAAAATACCCTCTATTGGAAAACCGCCTGGCAAACTAAACGAATAGTACTTCATGTAGGGGCCGCCAATCAGGAAGCAACCGTTTTTGTCAACGGTAAACAGGTGAAAGCGCATATTGGCGGTTATACGGCTTTCAATGTCGACATTACAGACTATCTTAATCGAAGAGTAAATGGAAAAAATACGATAGTCATTCAAGTCACCAATCGCTTCAATCAGGATATCGCGCCATTAAGTGGCGATTTTACTTTTTTTGGAGGTATTTACAGAAAAGTGTCTTTGCTGCTGTTGGATCAGATCCATTTTGCAGATCCTATTTACGGAAGTAGTGGTTTGCGCGTAAATGCAAAGATTGATTCCTCAGAAAATGCAACAATTAATCTTGATGGAGCTATTCAGAATGCTTCAGCATCACAACAAGCTATTGTGATTGAAACTACGCTTATGGATGCCGATGGAGTGGCGGTAAAAAAAGTACAGCAGAAAGAAAATCTAAAACCTCATTCAAGAAACAATTTCCAATTGAACATGGCTGAAATTATGCATCCAAGATTGTGGTCGCCAGACTTGCCGTACTTGTATCGTTTGATAACACGGATTTATGATTCCAAGGGCCGACAGCTGGACCATCTGGATAATTCCGTTGGTTTCCGCTGGTTTTCATTCCATCCCGAAAAAGGCTTTTTTTTAAACGGAAAGCCACTAAAATTAGTAGGAGCCAGCCGACACCAGGATTTTAAAGGTATGGGCAATGCTGTTCCCGATAGCCTACAAGTACAGGATCTTGTGAAATTAAAAGCGATGGGCGGTAACTTCCTGCGCGTGGCACATTATCCGCAGGATCCTGCCGTATTGAAAGCCTGTGACAGCTTGGGCTTGTTGGCATCGGTGGAAATTCCGCTTGTAAACGAGATTACCGAAAGTTCAACTTTTGCAACCAATAGCTTTCAGATGCAGAAGGAGATGATTAGACAATATTTTAACCATCCGAGTATCATTATCTGGGGTTATATGAACGAAATCTTTCTTCGGCCCCATTTTCCAAAAGATAAAGAACGTCAGGAAAAATATTTTAAATCAGTGGTATCATTGGCGGAAAAACTGGAAGCGCTCACACGAGCCGAAGATACTACACGCTATACGATGATCGCCAATCATGGGAACTTTGATCTCTATCATCGGACGGGGCTGACCAAGGTTCCTATGCTTGTGGGCTGGAATTTGTATCCGGGCTGGTATGGTGGCAAAATTGCAGATTTTGGCAAGCAGTTAGAACATATTCATCAACAGCTGCCCGAGAAACCCTTATTGGTAACCGAATATGGAGCAGATGCCGACTATCGAATACATTCGGATAAACCAGTTCGTTTCGACAAAAGTATTGAATATGCTATTAGGTACCATCAGGGCTATCTCAATGACATCCTACAGAAAGCATTTGTCGCTGGCGGGGTGGCATGGAATTTATCCGATTTTAATTCGGAGACCAGGGAGGAAAGCATGCCACATATCAATACCAAAGGATTGCTGACCTGGGACCGGAAAGCGAAGGATAGCTATTTTCTATATCAAGCTTATCTCAAGAAAGTCCCTTTTGTAAAAATAGGAGGTACTTTTGGGAAAAAATGGGCTGTAAGGACTGCGCGGGACCGAGCATTAATAGGATCCGGATGGCTAAAGCTACCTATATTCAGTAATGCTGATTCGGTGGAACTCCTGCTGGATGGTATGTCGTTGGGCGTAAGCAAGCCTGTGGATCGGATGATATTATGGCCTGTAAACCTAAGCCGTGGATTACACACTGTGAAAGCCCAGGCTTTCCATAACGGAAAATTAAGTTCCGTCGACGAAACGGTAATGGATTGTGAGGTATTGCCCTATGATCTGAAGAAAGATAAAGACTGGCAAGAACTCCGCGTCAATGTTGGCGACAATCGGGAATACATTGACTCCTTGGGAAATCGGTGGTTCCCAGATCAGCCTTATGAAAGGGGAAGCTGGGGTTATTTAAAGGGCGAGAAATATGGTCTGAAAAATACAGGCCGTGAAAATCTGGGGACCGATGTAAATATTAGAGGTACAGGGGATGACCCGCTCTTCCAAACACAATTACAGGGACTGGAATCCTACCGATTTGATCTGCCTAATGGCAATTACGAGGTCGAATTGTTTTTTGCCGAATTGGATGGCCCGAATGACAAGGAAAATCTCTTATATGATCTTGAACAACGAGAGAAGAAACAGGAGCAAAAGGGGATAGATCGCGTTTTTGACATTCGCATTGGAGGCCATGCGCTTGCTACGGATTTAAATGTGTTGGGTGAAGCCGGGGCATTTAGCGTGCTTCGTCGAAAATTTCCACTGAAAGTGCACAGCGATGGTAACTTGGTGATTTCGTTTATTCCTAAGAAAGGCGAACCAATGCTGAATGCGATCCGACTTAAAAAAATAAACCAGTCAGTCAACCCATAAAAATGAAACTTATGCAACCATTTAGAAACTATATTAAGCCTATTATAGCGTTGTTGATGATACAACCCGTACTTGCAGAAACTAGCTATAAGCTAAATAAACCAACCTATACTGGGGCGTACGGAACTACAGTAACCGCCGGTGTGGCACATCAACCTGATCTAAGTGAGATCGCGGAAAGTCCAAATGAGGTAAGGAAAACGACTGCGGCAAAAGCCAGGGCGCAAACTGCTGTTGTGAAAGATAAATCCCAGGAAGGGAGTCCAGAAGTCTTCATCCAAAAGGGACGAATATGCCTTAACTTCAGTAAACGGCTGATCGATAAAAAAATGAAAGGACCCTTTCTTATCCGACGGAGCCAGGGCAGGTTGGGCGATTATCAAACTATTGCCAAAGTCACGCAGCCCAAATTTGTGGATCAAGTGCTCGTAGGTAGTCCATACGACTATTATTATGAGATCCAGACCGTAAAAGGAGAGCTTGTTGCACGTTTGAGTCTAGAACTTCAACTGTTTGGTGAAAATACATTTGTTTATAGTCCAACAGATAATAAGGCACGTGTCGGCAATGAAGTCAATCAGCTCCATGAAAAGATGTTTGGAAAAGAATTTAGTCCCAATCGTTATGCATTGCTGTTCAAATCGGGAGATTACAAAGAGGCAGGACTATTGAAGATTCCTTTTTATGTGCAGATTGCTGGATTGGGCAAAGTACCTTATGATGTTGCGATTTCAAATATACACACGCCACCTCATCTTGCCGATGGGAACGGGACCTGTACATTCTGGCGTGCTGCTGAGAATCTGTCTGTCATTGGTCCAGAGAGCTATGAAGAGGAGCAAACATTTAAATGGGCGGTTTCCCAAGCTGCCCCCTTACGTCGTATTTATTCCACACGAGTGGTGCGCAATCAATGGGCAAATGGATGGGTTAGTGGTGGTTATACCGCAGACTGCTATTTTGAAGCAGCTGCAGGTTCCAAAAACCAACAGCAGTGGTATACACGAAACTCCTTTCTAAACAAAGGAAGAGGTAAGTTTGAAGAAATTAAATACAATTATTGCTTTCAGGGGGTCGATTTTGGACCTTCTGTTGATAAGAATAGCTATCAAAATAATTGGGCAACAGGGGGCAACGTGACGGTCATTCCAACAACACCCGTGATTCGTGAAAAGCCCTTTGTGTTTTTTGACAAAGATGGACGTTATAAGGTGTTTCGACCAGCATTAAAACATAATCATACAGGCGTATCCTATACACGGGACAATATGGGGGCGGGAGATATTATTGATGTGGAGAAGGATTTTTATGTTGTCAAACCCGGCGATACAGCGGCGGAGATGAACCGACAGTTAGGGAATGGCAGGCATTTGCTGATTACACCTGGAATGTATGAGTTATCCGAACCCCTTCATGTTAGCAAGGCCAATACCATCATACTTGGACTTGGGTTGGCCACATTGATACCCGGCTCAGCAAATCCGCAGACGGCAATAGACGTTGATGATGTTGCAGGTGTTACAGTTGCCTCATTGATGTTTGATGCGCATTATAGTTCGCATAGTTTGATTCAGGTCGGGCAGGAAAAGAGCGGAATAAGACATGACAGTAACCCAACCCTGTTGGCAGATCTATTTCTGCGTATTGGCGGATTTCGGGCCGACAAAGTTCATGTGGACCAATCGGTTATTATCAATAGCAATGATGTGATTGGTGATCACTTTTGGATATGGCGTGCCGATCATGGGGTGAAGGGCAGTGTTGGCTGGGATATTAATACGACACGTAATGGCTTGGTGGTCAATGGAGACTATATGACTATGTATGCATTGTTCAATGAACATTTTCAGGAGTATCAAACCTATTGGACCGGTAATTATGGCCGCACCTATTTCTTTCAATGTGAAAGCCCTTACGATGCGCCGAATCAGGCAGCCTATCGAAGTGAGCATGGAACGCGTGACGGATATGCGGCCTATAAAGTTGCCGATGCGGTACAGCAACATGAGGCCTATGCTTTTGGGATATATGATGTGCTGGTCAATCCGATTCGCATTGAAAGTTCGGTGGAAGTGCCGGTAAAACCTGGTATTAAGCTCAAACATATCTGTAACAACAGCTTGTCCAGTGGTCCCAATCGCGGCTATGGCTATGTGATCAATCAAGTTGGAAAAAGTACCTATAATACCTGGCGCGATAACCGGACGTATGTGGTGGAGTTTCCTTAAGGGCCAGTTTCCGAATCAACTAATTGTTTTAAAAAATAGCGCTTTCGATAGGATGGCGCTATTTTTAGTTTATTAGGCACTTTGTCTTCTTTTGTGGATGCTTTTTTGATAGTAAATGGCCTAATCTGGAAGATCAAATCCTAATTTAACCTCTTAGTCAATAGACATTCTGTTTTATATTAGTTGTATTAATTAAGTCATCGAAAAGTTCGTAGATATTTTGGTTTGTATTGATTAATTTTTAAAACCATTGAGTATTTAGAATCAAAGTTGATGTTAACTAATAGGATATATAACTATGCCTTCGAATTATCTATTGTTGGTTGTTATTTGTGGTGCGTTTTTGCAGTTGTTGTTTTAAGATGACGTTTAAATAAGCCTAATCTGAACTGTTACTGATACAAATTCAGCTTTTTGTAAAATTTACTCAAACGATTGCGTAAAAGTAGCGCAATCGTTTGAGTGTGTTATTTTGAAATTTAATATTCTAATAGTTATTTATTTGTTCCTTCTTTTTTGTGGCGTCAAGATTTTTGATCTACCTTCACTTCACTAACACTAAATTAATATGAAGAGAATTCTACCGATTATTATTCTCGTGGTGATGTCCTATTTTCATGTTTTCGGTCAAACAATTCCTGTGGAAGGGACTGTTCGAGATGCAAATGGGCAGCCGTTGGCGGGCATGACCGTCACAGAGCGAGGAACAACGAATCAAGCGTCGACAAATCAGCAAGGTTCGTTCACTTTGGCTGTAAAAAGCCTTCCCGTAACTTTGGTTTTTTCTGGTGTCGGCTTTAAAAGGCAGGAAGTCCATGTGACAACAAAACAGGCTCCAGCTGTGACCCTTCAGAGCGACGCTTCGTCTTTGGATGAGGTCGTAGTCGTTGGATATCAGAGACAATCTGTTAAGAAAACGACCAGTGCGGTTCAGGTCATTTCTGGAAAAACCATTCAGGATCTTCCTGCGCCAAGTTTTGAAAGTTTGCTGCAAGGAAGGGTCGCAGGGGTTAACATCCAAAACTTTACGGGAGAACCCGGAGCCCGGAATACGTTTACTATCCGTGGTAATACGACTATCTCTCCAGATTTGAACTCAGAAGTTGACTTAGCTAATACCATGAGTTCTCCGCTATATATTATTGACGGAATGCCTTTGTCTATTACCGACTTGGCAAACTCTACGGCTACTGGGACAAATTATATTGCAGGAATCAATATCAACGATATTGAAAGTATTGTTGTACAGAAAGATGCTTCTGCTACTGCGGTTTGGGGGTCGCGAGGAGCGAATGGTGTCATTGTAATTAAAACTAAGACGGGAAATGTGGGCAAGCCACAGGTGCGTGTTTCATATTATAAAGGGGTAACAGAAAGACCGCAATTGCAAAGGACACTCGGAGGAGCTGCTGAAAGAAGAGCAAAAATGGGTATTATTTCTCAATATGCTAGTTGGGCGCAAATGGGGAGTATTACGCAGCCTTTGACCGACAGTTTAAATAGTAGCTACAATAATGCAACGGATTGGCAGGATCTATTCTATACCACTGGAAATATTGATAATGCGGATGCAAGTATTTCTGGGGGTAATGAGGGCGTAAACTATCGTTTGTCTGGGGGATACTATAATGAAGATGGTGTTGTTCGAAATACAGGTTTCAAACGGTACTCTTTACGTGGAAACTTCGGTTTTAAATTGGCTCCTATTATCCGCTCAGATTTTATGTTTTCAACGGCACGTATCAATAGAAAACGTGGTCTTGGACGTGGGATAGATGAGGTAGTGCCAGTCAACCAAGGTCAAATGCCATCGTCCTTTGTAGGATTGGCCAAAGCAGATTATGATTTCTATTATGGTCAATATGATAAGTTAAAAGACGATAACCAAACAGATAATATCAATTTGTTCTCAAAGACCTATGTAGATATTATCAAGGGGTTGCAATATTCACTAGAGGCTTCTGCACAGATTAATCTTGATTCTCGGGACCAATTTCAACCTAAAGAGCTAAATAACGGTGTTTCTTTTGCGGAATCCAATAATAGAAATGCCTACACTTACAATCTTGCGAACGTGTTGAATTATGCTCGTACATTTCAAGATAAACATAGTATAGCGATTACAGCAATGCAGTCTTTTCAATATGACAAACAAAAGTCTGCCTACTTGTTGGGGTACAATATCCCAACGGATGATATTAAAGTAATTCAAGGGGTGGCTGCAAAGGATCTTCGCGGTAGTACAGATTTTAAAGAAGCGGGTTTGTTATCTTACATGGGGCAGTTCTCATATGATTATAAATCAAAATATATTTTTAATGCTTCCTGGCGTGCAGATGCCTCATCACGTTTCGGTAAAGATACCAAATGGGGATATTTTCCAGCGCTTTCTGGTGCTTGGGTCGTCTCAGATGAATCTTTCATGAGTAAATTCAAATGGGTGGATTTGTTTAAACTACGTGGAAGCTGGGGGAAATCAGGCGTATTGCCATCCGATTTCTATGCACCCTACAACGTATGGGAGCTTTCTTCCAATGCTTATGACGGAACGACATTTGCAGTCCCTTCTTTCAAAAAGCCATTGACATTAACCAATTTGACCTGGAACAAATCAGAACAGACAAATATTGGTTTTGATTTGTTTACATTCAATAACAGATTGAATATTACGTTTGATACGTATCGGAAGATTACAAAAGATCCGATTATGTCATTCCCATTCCCCTATTATACAGGATATACTAATCTTTCATACAACGTTCCAATGACGATTTATAATGAAGGATTCGATTTGACAATTGCTACACGGAATTTATCTAAAAATAGTGCCTTGCAATGGAATACCAATTTAAATGTTACTTATAACAGAAATAGAATTGGAGCTTTGCCTTATGGTAACCGTAGTTTCTATGCAGATTCCAGAGGCTGGAATGAACAACTATTGTATCGTGTAGGTAGTCCAATTTATCAGTGGGCCCAAATGATTTATCAAGGGGTATATAGTCATCAAGATCAGATACCTGGAAATCCAATCACAGGAAGACCGTTGACCTATTTTAAAGGAAATAATCCTGTAAAGCCTGGTTATCCAAACTGGCTGGATGTAAATAATGATTGGGATGTATGGAGTGATGAAGACAAAGGCGCTGCGGATGGAGACTTGGTTCCAACAGGTAATCCAAATCCTAAATTTACAGGAGGTCTTTATAATGAGTTTACCTATAAAAACTTTTCTTTCAGTATTCTAAATACATTCACCCTTGGTCGTGATATTATCAATACATTGAAAAGTAATCAATTCAATTCAATCGGTTCTAATATTTATAATTTCACAAATAATCGTTTACCGGATTTGGAGGGTGTAGATTACTGGACCCCAGAAAAAGCCAAAGATCCAAATTATCAAGCTGGCTTCCCGTCAATTGCTCCATTTGGTGGATATTTTTATCAGTTCCTGCCATTTAGTACCATGTTCAATGAGAATGGAAGTTATTTCAAAATTAAGACTATTACGTTAGGATATCTTGTTCCAAGAACAATCGTTGATCGTCTAAAAATTGGAGCGCGATTGATCCGTTTCTATGCAATGCTTGATAATGTTCATACCTTCCAAAAGTCACATGTACCTGATGCGGAGTTGGTTTCTCCTCAAGGGGAATACAGTGGCGGTGCTTATCCTTTGCCAAAGAAATATACAATTGGTCTAGAAGTTAATTTTTAATAGGAAAGAAGATGAAATTAAAAACAATTGGAAAATATATCGGGATAGCAAGTGTCGTGATGCTTGGAACATCCTGCTCGAAATATCTTAATTTAGAACCCCAAAATAGCACATACGATGATGTTTTTTGGAAAGACGGAAGCAATGTTGACCGCGCAAAGCTAGGGACATACTCACTTCTTCGTGATGCACTTCGTGATAGTAGATCGTTTTTTATTTTTGGAGATCTAGCTGCAGGAAATTTTCAGGTGGGCGGTGACTACTGGAATTACACCAGTCTGATAAAATCGGGTGGTTTTAAGTTTAGTTATGCGCCTTATTTGGAAGGATCATTGTGGAATTGGACGCGCTTTTATAAAATAATTAACCAATGTAATCTGATTGTCGAACATACAGAAGCAATGGACAGTAGTTTGTTTGAAGGAGGCGAGGGTGAAAAAATAAAAGCAATCGCAGAGGCTCGTTTTCTGCGTGCCTATACGTTTTTCTATATGCAGCGTGTTTGGGGAGACGTATTATTGACCAAAAATGTCTTTACCGATCCGCAAAACATTCCTGATATGGCGCGAAGTTCTGAAAAGGAAACGTTGGATTTTTGTACAGAAGATCTAAAGTATGCAGTTGACAATCTTGATGAAAGTATTACAAAGAGATTTGCATCTAAAGCAGCAGCACAAGCGCTGTTAGCACATGTCTACGCGTGGCGCCATGATTATACGAATGCTGAAAAAATGGCAACAGCAGTGATTCAAGGTGATTTTGACCTGGTTGATGTAAAGGACTATAAGAGTATTTGGGCCGGCGATTCAGAAGAAACTATTTTTGAGCTTCCAATGACCTATTCTGAAAGTGGAAATGAATTCAGTAAGGATTTCTTTAATGCATTTTTAGCTGATCCAACAATAAAAGGGAAAAGCTTGTCTTCTGCATGGCCAATAGATGTAGATCTGTTAAATGAGTCTTTCAAAGTAGACGATCCAACCTCAACCGATAAGAGGCCTGCTGCTGTTTTTAGAAAAGTGTCTGCCAACGTTTGGTTATTGCAAAAATATGATGTTGTGAAGTATTATAATAATAATACATCGGATTATGCAGTAAGTAATAATTTGGTATTGCTTCGTTTGGCTGATATTTATTTATTGCGCGCCGAAGCCTACGCGAAGACTGGTCAGGAGAATTTGGCGTTGGGAGATCTTAATAAGATTAGAAAGCGGGCTGGGCTTTCTGATATAAGTTTGAGTGGGGAAAAGTTGTTTGAGGAGATTTTTAATGAGCGTCGGCGAGAATTAATCGGTGAGGGGACCACACAATTTGACTTGATTCGTATGGGCCTTTTGGGTAAGTTGAGTGAATACTCGGGTTACTATACGGCAGACCGTATCGCTAATCAGGGGTATTATTGGCCACTGAATATGCGCGATTTGTTGCCGCAAAATGAGAAATTAACGCAAAACCCATGGTGGAAAAATCATTAATGAATAACATAATGAAAAGAATTATATATACAATACTAACTGTGGTCGTCCTGGGGGCGATTATGTATTCCTGTAAAAAAGATGGCTATTTTGTTGGTGGGGATTTGCATAATCCTAAAATAAATTTGACTACTTACGACTGGCTCAAAAGTAATAAAGACGGAGTTTTTGATACGGTCATCATGTTGATCGACAAAGCAGGGGTAAAAGATAAAATTAACAAACAAGGGATTACCTTTTTTGCTCCTACAGATTATGATATTTACAATTATGTTCAAGCGAGATCGATCGCGATGCAACGTATTGATCCAGAAAAAAAATGGACTGTTGATTCGATGATTAAATATGAATTACCACGTTTTGCAGATTCTATCGATATGTATATTGTGAATCAAACATTACCAAATGATTTGTTGACCGAAAATGGTACAAAATATAAAAATGCAAAAGGTAAGGATGTAGTGGTCTCTTATGAACCAACAGATGATCCTAATTTGGGGTATAATGAAGCGTCGTCGGTAAGACCTCGAATAGTATACTTCTCGTACTTATTCCAGGTGCTAGGTAACAATGTGCCAGCGTCAGACATCGCGCTCCCTGTCGGGGTTAGGACACGTGTGCAAACCTCTAATGCGCAAACGACAACGGGTGTTGTTCATGTATTGAACAATAGCCATATCTTATTCTTTTATCGATAATAGTTATGAAAAAGATCTTATATTTTTTAATGATTGGAAGTCTGGGGACAATTTTAGGCTGTAAGAAAATTCCAGATGGTAATTTAAGTGACATTATACGTTATGAGCAGCAACCGATGGAGATAAAGCAAGGTAGACCAGTTGTGACAGATGCAATTAATCCTGCAGGTTCTACCAAGCCGATTACAATTAAATTGGTCAAGATTTATAAAAGTGAAACTGGCGAAGATGTGACTAGTCTTTTTCTGAAGAAATATCAACAAAGGGTTTGGAAAAAGCCATATGATCCTAAAACTGATACTACACAAGCATTGATTGATGCGAAGCAGGTGGATTCGATGGTATATCCCATCACTTTAAATGCTATTTCTGGACAATTGGAGGCAAATTACAATACCGTAAATCTTCCTCTTGGATTGTATAAGTTCGATGTGGACGTTAGTAATGTTGCTGGTACAAAGGCTTTTCCTGGTATTGCAGAATTTAAAATTGTCCCTGCTTTGGCCTTTGAGGTCCCAGCAGTGCGTTCTACTGCTGCAATTATGGTGGGTGATGAAACAAAATCAAAATCGATTCCGAGCAATGCTGACCATATTAAGGTTACGCAATTATCAAAGCAGGGAAATAAAATTACTGTCCGTTTTCTAGATAAAAACGGTGCGATATTTAACCCCAAAAAAGGTGAAATTACCCGACGTCCACAAAGTGGAACTGCTGGCGGTTACTTACAGACTATGCAGGATTATGCCGTTGGTACCGTATTGTATGATGATCGGATTGAATTTACATACGGGGTAGTGCCATTCCCTTTGGTCTCCCTAGGGAATGGATTCAATTACTATTATCGTATCCCTACTAAATTTGTGCATTTTGACGATGCTTTGGGGATCCTAGATAATACATATACCTGTAACGCCAGATTTTCTTTTCAGACATTCGAGAGCGGAAATTATCAAATTGATGTGATCGTGCCACAAGTCACGAGGAGAGTATATAACTAATTTTAAAATGAAAGGTTGGATACTTCGGTATTCAACCTTTTTTGTTTCCTATTTAATTACGGCTTTAGATATGTTGATCATACTATGCCGTAATCTAATTATAGTAATTATGAGAAAGAAACTAATCGTATTACTTGGGCTGGGGCTTCTGGCGAGCGCCAATCTGAAGGCGCAAACCGCTCAGGATTTTAAACAGACCTATGCCGATCTTGCTGTATTCGAAGATCCTCTGGCATTAACACTAAAAAAGGGGATTAAGAAAAAACAGCTCAATCAGATTGCTGATACTACCCTGCGCCGGGTCGCGCAGGCTATACTTGATGGCAACTATAACAAGGATTATAAATATGCAACTTATTATGCCTTGTTGAATCCGATAACATTAGGGCATCAATTAAGTATTGGGGACGGTTATAGTAAATATGAAAATATGACCGGTGTGTATCTTCCCAAAGGGAAGCATATTGTTATCGTGGACGGTATTGCAGCTGGTAAAGAGGTAAACCTTGTTGTACCTAACTGGTTGCGAAAAGCCCCTAATCCGCAGGAGCCTACAAAGGATCCGAAAGGTTGGGGACTGGAAAAACAGGAATTCAGATTGCAGAATGGTGTCAATATTATCCAGCTCGATGATTACGGAAGTTTAGCCTATATCGATTATTTCTCGGAAGAACCTGAAAAGGAAAACCCGATTAGGGTTCATTTTCCGACAGGGCAGGTAAATGGTTACTTTGATCTTAAAAAACAGGGGAATAAGGAGTGGGATAGTCTGATCGATCACGCTGTATTCCCGATTATGGATGCAAAAGGCGAGTATATTCAGACCGCTTATCCAATAGAAGCATTGAAACAGTATGCTTATGGAAAAGGCGTCGAGCTAATTCGTAATTACGATTCGCTGGTGTATAGGCAACATCGATTGATGGGGCTGGAGAAGTATAATAAAGTACCTAAAAATCGTATTCTAGCACGGGTGAACTATAATTATTACATGTTTCGTGATGGAGATGGTGTTGCCTATATGGGCGATAAAGTTGGTTACGCGATGAAGATGGTGGTAACGCCGGAATCGGTGATTAAAGGGGATCCTTGTTGGGGTTTCAGTCATGAGGTGGGCCACGTGCACCAGACACGTCCAATGTTTAATTGGGGGGGCTTGGGTGAAGTGAGCAACAACCTGTTTTCCTTATATGTAACACGTTCGTTTGGTAATAAAACACGGGTTTCAGAACAGAACAATTTTGAGAAAGCGAAGGCCAATATTATTGAAAAGAGAATTTCTTATTTGTCCGATCCGGATGTATTCGATCGTTTGATTCCTTTTTGGCAGTTACAGCTCTATTTTGAGAGTGAAGGAAAACGTCCCGATTTTTATGCGGATCTATTTGAAGCCTTCCGTCAGCAGAATATGAATAAAGCGAGAAGACAGCGTTCGGATTGGAGTTCCGATCGAATGATGGGAGAGCGTAATCCTGCCGTTCATCAGCTGAATTTTGTTAAAACAGCCTGCGAGGTGGCCAAATTGGATTTGACGGATTTCTTTGATAAATACGGATTCTTTTTTGTTGGTACGTTGGAATACGATGATTATGGAAAGTATACCTATACCATGACGCAGGAAATGGTTGATGCCTGCCGCCTGGCAATTAAAAACATGAACTTACCCAAGCCTAAGGCTGATCTTACAGTACTAAGAGATTAGAGCATGTAAACTATAATAACGTCTGCGGCTCCGAATCATCTAAATTGATTCGGAGCCTTTTGTTTGGTTGTTATGTCTTTTGAACTTAGTCGTTATTCTAAACGTTTTACAAGCTGAACGCTTTCTCCTGCTCATTTTCTTTGATCCCATAAACCCTCCAAAAATGCCTATATCATGGCGATTCTGGTTGGATGCTGGGACACTTGTAGGGTTATTTACGTAGTGTTCTATTTATTCGCTTTTATTTAGTTCTTCTTTAAGCTAGATTTTAATTGGTATTTAGTTAGCTTTTGGTTAGGGTTTGTTTAGATACAACCTAAGCTATACCTAAACAAACCCTAACTAAACCCTGAGTAAAAGCTATACCAAAATGAAAATTGATCAAGGTCTACTTTAGACTGGTCCCGCCATCCTCTATTCCGCTGCGGTTGCGGTCCGCGGTCACATCCTATCTCTATTATGTATATCGATGGTATTAAACTTGCGGATCTCTGTTGTTACCCCGCTTAGGCTCAAATTGAATACTGATTTGTAATTAACAGCACTATTGCACCGCTTTAACAGGGGGTTAACAAGGGTGTACCCCTGCTAACCCCCTGTTAACCCCCTGTTATCCCCCTGCAATACCCCTTTTAATTAGGAACAAAAGTTGAACGAAATTGGTAATAGATCCAGTGCGAAGCCTGCCTCCATACGCTATATGATGACCTGGGGTTCTCCGAAGGCCCAATCTGGCGGCCGGATCAGCCATTCCAGCCCTCCGATCACCTGTTTTACGAAAAGAATCTCGCACCGTTACAGGCAGTTAAGGGCAAAATGAAATAAATAAGAACAAAAGGCTTGGAAGTGATTGTAAAAACTCCCTATCTTTGCACCACTCCGCAAGGGAGGGACGGTTGCTTTGAAAGAAGGAACCATGAAAAAAGAAGGGTTTAAGAGAAGCCTGGCAGGATTTAAAATCCTGCTCAGTTTATTTTAAACGCGGAAATCGAAAAAAGGGAAAAGAAAAAAAACTTCAAAAAGTTTTTGGAAGTTCAGAAAAGATTTCTACCTTTGCAGTCCCAACGGAAACGAAGGGAAAAACAAAACGATAAAGAGGGGCGCAATGCCCATCGGAATATAGCGGATACGGAAGTTGAAGCGACAAAGTTCTTTAAGAAAACACAATCATGTAAGCGTGACGAGTAGACAAAACGAAAGTCATGAACAAATTCAAGAATTAGTTCAATTCGATCCAAGATCAGAGATATAAAAAAAAGAATTCTGATTATGTAAATAGTTGGAATCAAAAACTTCATTTTACAATGGAGAGTTTGATCCTGGCTCAGGATGAACGCTAGCGGCAGGCCTAATACATGCAAGTCGGACGGGATCCGTCGGAGAGCTTGCTCGAAGACGGTGAGAGTGGCGCACGGGTGCGTAACGCGTGAGCAACCTACCTCTATCAGGGGGATAGCCTCTCGAAAGAGAGATTAACACCGCATAATATATCTGACCGGCATCGGTTGGATATTAAATATTTATAGGATAGAGATGGGCTCGCGTGACATTAGCTAGTTGGTAGGGTAACGGCTTACCAAGGCGACGATGTCTAGGGGCTCTGAGAGGAGAATCCCCCACACTGGTACTGAGACACGGACCAGACTCCTACGGGAGGCAGCAGTAAGGAATATTGGTCAATGGGCGGAAGCCTGAACCAGCCATGCCGCGTGCAGGATGACTGCCCTATGGGTTGTAAACTGCTTTTGTCCAGGAATAAACCTTTCTACGTGTAGGAAGCTGAATGTACTGGAAGAATAAGGATCGGCTAACTCCGTGCCAGCAGCCGCGGTAATACGGAGGATCCGAGCGTTATCCGGATTTATTGGGTTTAAAGGGTGCGTAGGCGGCCTATTAAGTCAGGGGTGAAATACGGTGGCTCAACCATCGCAGTGCCTTTGATACTGATGGGCTTGAATCCATTTGAAGTGGGCGGAATAAGACAAGTAGCGGTGAAATGCATAGATATGTCTTAGAACTCCGATTGCGAAGGCAGCTCACTAAGCTGGTATTGACGCTGATGCACGAAAGCGTGGGGATCGAACAGGATTAGATACCCTGGTAGTCCACGCCCTAAACGATGATAACTCGATGTTGGCGATAGACAGCCAGCGTCCAAGCGAAAGCGTTAAGTTATCCACCTGGGGAGTACGCCCGCAAGGGTGAAACTCAAAGGAATTGACGGGGGCCCGCACAAGCGGAGGAGCATGTGGTTTAATTCGATGATACGCGAGGAACCTTACCCGGGCTTGAAAGTTAGTGAAGAATGCAGAGACGCATTCGTCCTTCGGGACACGAAACTAGGTGCTGCATGGCTGTCGTCAGCTCGTGCCGTGAGGTGTTGGGTTAAGTCCCGCAACGAGCGCAACCCCTATGTTTAGTTGCCAGCATGTAATGGTGGGGACTCTAAACAGACTGCCTGTGCAAACAGTGAGGAAGGTGGGGACGACGTCAAGTCATCATGGCCCTTACGTCCGGGGCTACACACGTGCTACAATGGATGGTACAGCGGGCAGCTACATAGCAATATGATGCTAATCTCTAAAAGCCATTCACAGTTCGGATTGGGGTCTGCAACTCGACCCCATGAAGTTGGATTCGCTAGTAATCGCGTATCAGCAATGACGCGGTGAATACGTTCCCGGGCCTTGTACACACCGCCCGTCAAGCCATGAAAGTTGGGGGTACCTAAAGCATGTTACCGCGAGGAGCGTGTTAGGGTAAAACCGATAATTGGGGCTAAGTCGTAACAAGGTAGCCGTACCGGAAGGTGCGGCTGGAATACCTCCTTTCTAGAGTATCGCGGATCGGTACTCGTCACGTTACATATGATTGCAAAAAGAGAAAACATCAGAAGAAAGTGCCCGCCCCGAAAGGAGCAGTACTGAGAGAAAGAGATGAACAAGATAAGCTAGTCCCGTAGCTCAGTTGGTTAGAGCACTACACTGATAATGTAGGGGTCAGCAGTTCAAATCTGCTCGGGACTACGAAAAAAAGAGGGGAATTAGCTCAGCTGGCTAGAGCACCTGCCTTGCACGCAGGGGGTCAACGGTTCGAATCCGTTATTCTCCACATCTCCGGGAGGAACATCGACAGATGCTCCTAAAATAAACCGGAAAAAGAGTTCTTTGACATATTGAAAGAGAAAAAAAATTACAAGAGAAGACAACAGTATAGAGACAATACGTGTATGTGTTTGAAGTAAGGGAGAGACCCTCGGTCAAGGCCGAACGATCCCGAACCTAGCATACGTGTATATATATCAAAAGCAGCCGCATAGTGGCAAAAGGCTATGCCGGTGAAGAAAGTAAATAAGGGCACACGGGGGATGCCTAGGCTCTCAGAGGCGAAGAAGGACGTGATAAGCTGCGATAAGCTTTGGGGATTGGCAAATGCGACTTGATCCAGAGATTTCCGAATGGGGCAACCTGACTATTTGAAGAATAGTCGTATAAAACGCGAACGCGCTGAACTGAAACATCTAAGTAGGCGTAGGAGAAGAAAATAACAATGATTTCCCAAGTAGTGGCGAGCGAACGGGAAAGAGCCCAAACCGATCATGTTACGGCATGGTCGGGGTTGTAGGACCACGAGATTGTACAGCGCTATGAACTGGAAGCAGGTGGGAAACTGCGCGACAAGGGTGAGAGCCCCGTACAGGTAAAGAATGTTGACATAGTGGTATCCTGAGTACCGCGGGACCGGAGAAATCCTGTGGGAATCCACCAGCACCATCTGGTAAGGCTAAATACTCCTGAGAGACCGATAGTGAACCAGTACCGTGAGGGAAAGGTGAAAAGAACCCCGAACAGGGGAGTGAAAAGAACCTGAAACCGTGTGCTTACAAGCGGTTGGAGCAGACAAGTTCTGTGACAGCGTGCCTTTTGCATAATGAGCCTACGAGTTACTCTTGTCTGGCAAGGTTAAGTCCTTCAGGGACGCAGCCGAAGCGAAAGCGAGTCTTAATAGGGCGCATAGTCAGATGAGGTAGACGCGAAACCTTGTGATCTACCCTTGGGCAGGTTGAAGTTGCAGTAACATGTAATGGAGGACCGAACCGATAAACGTTGAAAAGTTTCCGGATGACCTGAGGGTAGGGGTGAAAGGCCAATCAAACTGGGAAATAGCTCGTACTCCCCGAAATGTTTTTAGGAACAGCGTCGGCGTAGAGTTTGATAGAGGTAGAGCTACCGATTGGGTGCGGGGGAGTCAAATCCTACCAAATCCAGACGAACTCCGAATGCTATCAAATATAGCCGGCAGTGAGGCTTTGGGTGCTAAGGTCCAAGGCCGAGAGGGAAAGAACCCAGACCATCAGCTAAGGTCCCCAAATTCGTTCTAAGTTGAACTAACGAGGTCCGGTTGCCCAGACAGCTAGGATGTTGGCTTGGAAGCAGCCATTCATTTAAAGAGTGCGTAACAGCTCACTAGTCGAGCGGCCGGGCGTGGATAATAAACGGGCATCAAGAACGGTACCGAAGCTATGGATTTGCACTTAGGTGCATCTGGTAGGGGAGCATTCCATCGCCGGAGAAGCAGTTTGGCAATGAACTGTGGAGGTTATGGAAAAGCAAATGTAGGCATAAGTAACGATAAGGCGGGTGAGAAACCCGCCCACCGAAAGACCAAGGTTTCCTGATCAACGTTAATCGGATCAGGGTCAGTCGGGACCTAAGGCGCACCCGAAGGGGGCAAGCCGATGGACAACTGGTTAATATTCCAGTACTCTTCATAACTGCGATGTGGTGACGGAGTAGTGACACTGCCGCGAACTGACGGAATAGTTCGTTGAAAGGCGTAGGTATAGGGACGGTAGGCAAATCCGCCGACCCTGCTGAAACCCAATAGTACAGCAAAGCTCCGGTGGCGCTGATAGAGCAGGTAAACAGACTTCCAAGAAAACCCGCTAAGCTTCAGGTTATGAAGACCCGTACCGCAAACCGACACAGGTGGTCGAGGAGAGAATCCTAAGGTGCTCGAGTGAGTCATGGCTAAGGAACTCGGCAAAATGGCCCTGTAACTTCGGGAGAAGGGGCGCTGTCTCAGCGATGAGCAGCCGCAGTGAAAAGGCCCAGGCGACTGTTTAACAAAAACATATGGCTTTGCAAAATCGCAAGATGAAGTATAAGGCCTGACACCTGCCCGGTGCTGGAAGGTTAAGAGGGGATGTCATCGTAAGAGAAGCATTGAATCGAAGCCCCAGTAAACGGCGGCCGTAACTATAACGGTCCTAAGGTAGCGAAATTCCTTGTCGGGTAAGTTCCGACCTGCACGAATGGTGTAACGATCTGGGCGCTGTCTCAGCCATGAGCTCGGTGAAATTGTGGTATCGGTGAAGACGCCGATTACCCGCAACGGGACGGAAAGACCCCATGCACCTTCACTATAGCTTAACATTGAGATTGGGTACAGGATGTGTAGGATAGGCGGGAGATGTTGAAGTGGCTTCGCCAGGAGTCATGGAATCAACCTTGAAATACCGCCCTTTCTGTATTCGGTTTCTAACTCGGTCATGCCGAGGACATTGTTTGGTGGGTAGTTTGACTGGGGTGGTCGCCTCCAAAAAGGTAACGGAGGCTTTCAAAGGTAAGCTCAGTACGCTTGGTAACCGTACGTGGAGTGCAATGGCATAAGCTTGCTTGACTGTGAGACCGACAAGTCGAACAGGGTCGAAAGACGGACATAGTGATCCGGTGGTTCTGTATGGAAGGGCCATCGCTCAAAGGATAAAAGGTACGCTGGGGATAACAGGCTGATCTCCCCCAAGAGCTCATATCGACGGGGAGGTTTGGCACCTCGATGTCGGCTCGTCACATCCTGGGGCTGGAGAAGGTCCCAAGGGTTGGGCTGTTCGCCCATTAAAGTGGCACGCGAGCTGGGTTCAGAACGTCGCGAGACAGTTCGGTCCCTATCTGTTGTGGGCGTTGGAAGTTTGAGTGGATCTGACCTTAGTACGAGAGGACCGGGTTGGACAGACCTCTGGTGAACCTGTTATGCCGCCAGGTGTACGGCAGGGTAGCTACGTCTGGAATAGATAAGCGCTGAAAGCATCTAAGTGCGAAACTAGCCACGAGATGAGACTTCCTTATAGGGTCGTAGAAGATGACTACGTTGATAGGCCATAGGTGTAAAGGTTGAGAGACCAAAGCCAAGTGGTACTAATAGCCCGAAGCTTTCTCAAGCAGACAGACACTGTTGTCTTCCTCTTTAATTTTTGAAACAAACAAGAAACGAACCTCTTTCAATAGCTATGTCAGTTGGCATGAATAACATGATATCAATCATGATCATGTCAATAAAGATTTTTAGGTGCCTATATCGGCGGTGTCTACCTCTTCCCATTCCGAACAGAGCAGTCAAGCCCGCCAGAGCCGATGGTATTGCCGTAACAGGTGGGAGAGTAGGTCGGTGCCTTTTTTTACACGGAAGCCCTTGCTGGAAACAGTCAAGGGCTTCTTTCGTTTGGATACTTCCGTATTTCCATGTACAGGCTATTGCCGATCCTCCGCCTATCGGTTATCGCAGCACAGGACCGTCGGTGAGCCTTGTCCATCGGAAGCTGTTTCGCAACCGTCGCTATCCTGCAACTGTCACTGTGCTCAGTGGTAATGGTACATCGGTCATTAGCCCTTAAACCAAATGCTCCCTTATTGATAGCCACAAGCTGCAGGATGAGTCCTGGATAAACGGATCGCGCTCTGCGGCCTATCCGGAATATTAACCAGGGTGGCGGAGAACCTTAAATAGCCACCGTTTATTGTAAACCAAATAGCCCTTCACCAGTATCGTATAGCTGAATATCAATAAGTCTTGCAGTCGTTAATCATAATTTCTAGGTTATACCTGACCAGATCCCTATGAACGTAGCTTAAAGATGGGAGAAAGCCTCTCTTTCTAGGTATATCAGTGTGTATAATCTTAAATTAAATAGTTTCTGTCAACCTGATGAAGTGACTTAGTAATTATTTATTATTTTTAAGGAAATTATTTTGTGAAATTTAAACTTAGAAAATGGAATTAATGATATTATTTTGGGTTGGAGGATCTGCTTTAATTGGCTTAATTGGAAAGAATAGGGAAATAGGCTTTTTGCCAATTTTTGCAATTTCACTAATAGTAAGCCCAATTATAGGTTTTTTTGTTGCTCTTTTCTCGAAAAAGAAATATTCCATGCAACGTGTTATCGAATACCAAGAAGCACAATTTCGTCAAAATTATATAAACCAATCCAACAACCGTACAAATCAAATTGATAAAGGTAACACAGGATCAAATATTGCCGACGAATTAACCAAATTTAAACAGTTACTGGATAATGGCGCCATTACACAAGAAGAATTTGACTACTACAAATCAAAATTACTTCGCAACTCCTAGAAACTAAGTTGTCTATTGCCTACTCTATACTTGTTAGATAAACGGTAAGAACGCATTTAAATTAAATGGTTTAACCATTACTCCATCAAATTGATGTAGCTGCCCTTCGGGAATCTGCACGGTTACTTGTGATTCGTCTGACGTCAGCGCAATAACTTTGCTATTCCATCCCTTTACGCTATTGTTGTCTTTGACCGTATTGAGGATATCCCAACCGGTAGGGCCATGCATTTTGAGATCGGTGATAATAATATCCGTTCTATTTTCCTTCAGATAGGCTATTGCAGTAGATGAATCCTGATAGATTTTCACATCTTCGAAATGTTGCAATGCTTGTTTTACGAATAGATTATTGATCGGATTGTCATCAATAACGACAAAGCGTAGCTCTTTTGAGAGCTTATCCAAGCTCGTAATTTGTTTCCTGTTTTTCTTTTCTTCGGTGAATGGAACGACTAATGTAAATGTTGATCCCTTGCCCTGTTGACTGCTAACACTTAACGTTCCGTTTAGCTGTTCGGCCATGAGTTTAGAAATATGTAATCCCAATCCAAAACTATTCTTGGATTTCTGATCGGTCATATAATACTGTTCGAAAATATGCTCCTGATCTTTTGCCGAAATACCTTTTCCTGTATCGTTGACTAATATATGTAATTTGGATCCCTGGTCTCTGCTGATAAAGGCTTTTACCTCTATCTGCCCCTTATCTGTATATTTAATGGCGTTGCTCAAGAGGTTAGAAACAATCTGGCGTACACGATACGTTCCGCTTTTGATTAAGATGTCTGGATCGATATCAATGTAACTGATGAGTTTTAACCCTTTTTTATCTGCTTGAGCCTGCTGCATTTTTATGAGGTTCGCGAGCAATTGAGTTGGCGAAAAATACTCAGCCTTAATTTCTAGTGTACCAGACTCTAGTTTACCAAGATTCAGAATATCTTCCACAGTATCATTGATCACATGGATATCTTGTGTAATGGAGTCTAATAAAATAGGGTTGACCCGATTGTTTGCCGCATTGCTCTTTAGCAGATCAATAACACTGACCAAAGAATTGACCGGTGTGCGCACATCATGACTTACATTGGCCAGTATACTGGCCTTCTCTTTCGCTGTTCGCAAGGCATAATCTCTAGCGGCAGTAAGCTTACGCTCATACACAAGTGTATTGTAGTGGTAGGACAACAAGAGTGTCACCATAATAATCATGAGAATAATAGAAGCGATGACCTGTTTGCCAAAAATGGAAGAGTTTTCTCTATAGAGTTTGAAATCTTGAATTTCAGCAGCCCTTAGTATCTCATCTTCATGGGTCTTAATGCGAAGCAAGGCTGTACTAATCGTGCTGAATAAGTTATAATTAGATTGTAGAAGCTGTCTTTCCTTGTGTTGAAGCTCCGCAAATGAACGACGAATCTTACTGAAATCTTGCCGATGGAATGTTTCATTTTGTTCGATCAAATTTTGGATCTGGCTATGTATTGCCTTGATTTGATTAACGTTGAAATTTTGCTCGAGTTTATCGGAAACCAGGGTGTCGTTTTTGGCTTTGAAAATACGCGTAAAGAGTTTTTCTTTCTTTCGGACAATGGTATCCTTCTTACTTACATTGAGTGCGGTATCTCGTAATATTTTATTGACAACAGAATCTGCAAGTATTCGATTATTCCCTGGACGAATGGTTCTATTCGTTTTCGTTAAGAGCGACAGCGAGTCTTTGGCCAAAAAAATCATGTTGTCAACTGCTAATTTGATGTGAGCAAACTCGTCTGAAAGAGTGATATTTTGTTCCAAGGAAGTATTTGTAGAGAAAGTAAGTCCTTTTTGGGAAGATAACTTCGAAAGGGAATCAATATAAAATCGTAACGTATCTAAACTATTGCTGTAATTCTTTAAATTTTCGGCACTGAAGTCCACGGTATAAGAGCGAAAAGCATTTCCAGCAGCGTTGTAAGAGGAGAAGAGTTCGTAAAAAAGATTAGTCAATTGATTCTTAGAGCTGTAAGCTTTATTTAAACGGGCTTCAGTCTTT
This sequence comes from Sphingobacterium paramultivorum, assembly GCF_014109745.1. Lineage (NCBI taxonomy): Bacteria > Pseudomonadati > Bacteroidota > Sphingobacteriia > Sphingobacteriales > Sphingobacteriaceae > Sphingobacterium > Sphingobacterium paramultivorum. The sequence goes on along the minus strand of NZ_CP058555.1, from coordinate 4,625,082 downwards.
TGGTACTCAATATATTGATAGGTAAATATCGAACCGATATAAACCAAGGAAAGAATCAGGAAAGCAATTAAAACTGTCCTGATAATAAATAATTTTTTACTGTTTTTCACGTTATTGTTCTTTCACCCCAATAAGTTAACTATAGCCTATTTTGTTTTGTCTGGAAGTCAAATTTAATACTAAAAAATGATATCCTCTTGGTGTGCCTGTAGCCAACGAGCTACTTTTTGAAAATCTTACACAATCGTTTGATTGAAAGTTGGAGTAGAAGGATCATTTTTTATTTTTTATTTTGCATAACGAAACCAATAAACGGTCTTTTTTTTGTCTGTTTATTTAAAAATAAAAACTTAAATTTTAATGAAAACACTCCTCTGTTCAGTAGCGTTATCCCTTTTATTTGCGCAAGGGCTCCATGCGCAGTCTGGGATTGATATTATCCCCAAGCCTCAGGAAATCAATAGGGGAGCAGGCCAGTTTCTGTTAAATCCACAAACTACCTTAAGTTTTAAGAACTGCGATGTGAAAGATGTGTCTTTGTTTGTTGAGCAGCTGAGAAAAGTAACGCATTATCCCCTGAACGTGAGGAAACAGGCGAGCAATAGTATTGAATTTAGACTAGACCCTAAATTGACAACACCTAATGATGAAGGCTATCAGCTTGAGGTTTCCAATCGGGGAGTGGTCGTGACAGCAAAAAGCTCCCATGGGCTTTTCAATGCAACGCAATCACTGCGGCAACTTTTACCGACAGCTTTCGAGGGTAGTAACCCAACCAAAGAAATAAGCTGGAATATTCCAGCAGTGAAAATTAAAGATTATCCCCGCTATCATTGGCGCGGCTATATGAAAGATGTAAGCCGGACCTTCTTTGATGTGAAAACCGTGAAAAAGTATTTGGATGTCATGGCATTATACAAAATGAATATTTTCCATTGGCATTTGACGGATGACCAAGGCTGGCGGATTGAAATAAAGAAATATCCGAAATTGACCATGGAAAATGCGACGGTATTTCATCGAACAGAAAAGCAACCTGCAGAACGCAGTGGATTTTATACACAGGAGCAGATCAAGGAAGTTGTTCAATATGCTCGAGAACGCAATATCACGATTGTGCCCGAGATTGATGTTCCTGGACATTCCTGGCCGACAATATTGGCCTATCCTGAACTTGGGGTCAACAAAAATTCCTACCCGAATCACATCTTTCCTTTTGTGTCATCTTGGGGATATTGGGGAAATCAATTTACCCCCAATACACTGGATCCGACAAAAGAGTTTACGTATGAATTCTTGAATAATGTGTTCACCGAAATCGCTAATCTCTTCCCGGGTAGTTATATTCATTTTGGAGGGGATGAGGTTCGTCATGATTTGTGGGAAAAAGAGGCTCATGTGCAGGATTTTATGAAGCAGCACCAGATTAAGGATGTCAAAGCACTTCAGAGCTATTTCGTTCAACGCGTTTCTGATATCATTGTCCAGAAAGGGAAAAAACCGATCGGGTGGAATGATATCTTAGCTGATGCTGAAAACTTGCCGAAGAGTACAGGAATCATGAGCTGGCTTGGTGAGGAAGCGATCAAGGAAGCGACCAAAGATGGATTTAAGGCCGTAGCCACACCAGCATCGCATCTCTATTTTGATATTACACAGGCCGATCGGAATGATGGTACCATGACTGACCTGGCCTATCCGCAGATAAACTCGCTGAAAAGAGTGTATGAATTTGATCCTTCTGCAGGACTTAGTCCGGCTGAGGATCAGCTTGTCCTCGGTGTTCAGGGAAATATGTGGACAGCGTTGGCCCAGGATATTAAAGACCTGAATGTGCAGAATTTTCCGCGATTGCTTGCAGTTGCTGAAATTGGATGGGCTGCTAAGTCTGCGAAAGATTATACAGCGTTCAGCCATCGATTGGATGCCAATCTTCCAAGATTAGATTCCATGCGTATTGATTATTATCGTCCGGGGGGATATATTGCGGGATCATGGGGACCTAATGATATCAAGGAAACGTATAGTTTTCTAACTTTTGACGTGAGCAGGAAGATTTACGATAATGGACGAGCGCAAGCTGGATTTTTCTTTGTGGAGGGGAAGAATTTCCTGGAGATCGATGCCGTACAATTGCTACAGGACGGGCATGTCATTGCAGAGGATGGACATCATGCGCTTGCGGATAAATTTAGGGGAACCAACAAGATCAAACCTTTTTACTACAATTTTACAGTAACGAATTATAATCCCCAATCGAAATACGAAATCAAAGCCCGTGTCCGAGGCGCTGGCGGTGTGGATTCAAAAGGAAATTTTACATTTAATTTGTCTCCGAATAGGCCTTTTGATAAGATAGAAAAAAAATAAAGGGTAATACCCTTTATTTTTTACTTATTTGAGTTCGATCATCTTTTGATTTGCATTCTCTTCTTTTACTTCTTGAAGGATTGCAATTTCAATAGGTGAAATCAGACTTAAAATAATCAATGCAATGAAAGCTACAGGGAAAATAATTCCGATGATTACAGCTAATAGCAGGGAGATATTTAAGTATTCTTGTCCATTCTTGGATGAAACTTTTAAACGGGAGCTTTTAAAGGAATCAAAAAGATCTTGAAAAACTTTAGTAATTGTTTTACTGTTGATGCTGAATGTTGTTTTAGTTGCCATGATGTTTATTTTTTAATTTTTTTATTTCTTATTTGATGACTCAAAGATAGGACGCAAATATGGCGCTAAAGAGGCTCATTAGGCCAGTCTCGAGACAATCTCGGTAAACGACCCGCTTTTATCGGTTAATACTTTTTTGAAATTAGGGTAAGTGATATGATGATCAATATAGCCGAGGGGGCATATATCCTTAAACAAAAAACAGGGATAACTTTTTAGGCTACCCCTGTCTTTTGTCTATTACTTTGCTAGCGTGATTATAGACCTACGTGCTCTGTTTTCGATTTTGTTGGTCCCGATGGTCCTTGTTTAAACGCTGGGTCATAGTTCCATTCAATCGTGTCGGTTAATACCTTACCGTCTTTTTGGATTACTTTTGCTTCTACAGTATTCTTCCCCAGTTTTAGCTTCACGTTTTCGAAGATGTAGTGTACATTGGTCTGACCAATTTTGGCCCCTTTGATCGTTTGCCCATTGATGATCAATGTTGGCTCACCTCGGTTCGAATAAACCGTAATAGGCGTGATTTCATTACCTCTGTTGATCATACGACGCTGTGTAATATATAACACGGGTTCTTTGCTCCAATTGGCTTTGTACCAATAAAAGCCATCCTTCTTCAGTTTACGGTCAAAGGAAACCAGTCCTTTATAATTCCGGGGGTTAACATTCAGCGCAGTAATGGGCGTGGCAAAATCGAATGTGTTCCAGACGTAAGAACCCAGGAAAATTGGACTTTTGGATATCACACCCCAATGTACTTCATGAAATTTGGTTGCATATTCTTCAGGGAAAAACGATGGATTGCTCCATTGATTTCCAAAATTTCCAACCTCTTCTGCTTGATCTTCGGGAATGGCTTCTGCACCATATTCCGAAAAGATAATCCGGTAATCTTTGAATTCTTCACTGATACGTTTTGCCCAGGAGGCGACATCATCCTCTTTATCTGATTTATTCTCCAATTCACCATTATACCAGCCAAAGTAATGATTGATGCCTTGTACATCTGCATTATTGTTAACTGGATGGTCGATAACATTATAACCGCTGACAGAAACGGTATAGCGATCAGGATCTTCGGATTTAGCGAGGTCATTTAATTTGGTCGTTAGTTCGACGGTATAGGCTGAAGGAGAGTATACCTCATTGTGCATACCCCATATATAGATGGAAGGATGGTTGAAATTTTGGCGGATCAGTTCTTTCAGTTGTTGTTGTGCGTTGTTGTCTTCCAAGGTGGTTACCCGATTGACAAACGGGATTTCGGCCCAGATAACGAGACCCATGCTATCGCATTTCGAATAGAAGTACTCAGACTGTTGGTAATGTGCCAATCGGATCGATGTTGCTCCCATTTCTTTGATGATTGCCAGGTCTTCGTCGTGGTCTGCATTGCTTAGGGCAGATCCTTTACCTAGTCGATCCTGATGGCGACAAACACCATATAGTGGATATTTGATATCATTTAGGAAAAATCCTTCACCGGTTCGTAATTCAAATTTACGAAGACCAAGAGGTGCTGTTACCTCATCAATTACCTGGTTGTTCTTTTTGATTTGTGTGACCACCTTATAGAGATAGGGATCATCTAAACCTTGCCATAAATGTGGACTTTTGACTAGGATTTGTTGCGTAACGGTTTGACGGCCTTGCGGTAACAACGTGTACTGTGTGCTTTGTTTGGCTTTAATCGATCCGTCTTTTTCGAAAACGGTTGTCAATAACTCAATTGGTTGTTTTTTTCCGGATTTGTTGTCTATTTTTATTTTTACAGCAACATCGGCTGTTTTCTTGGAGACATTTTTTTGCGTGATATAGATTCCTTTAGCTGCAAAATCATTCACCGCAATATGGATGTCGTCGGTTACAATAAGCTCGACTGGTCTATAAATACCGCCGTACATGGGGAAAAGGGTATGGTTAACAGGAATGACCTGTGGAGTAGCTTCATTGTTTACCTTCACCAAAATCTCGTTTTCTTTTCCAAATTGGAGCATAGTGGTCAGTTCGAATACAAATGCAGAATAACCACCCTGATGTCTGCCCACGAAGTTATAATTTCCATTGCGTTTCGTATTGTCGTAGGTAATATCATTTTTGCCTTCTTTGGTAGGAAGGGGCTGATTGTTTACGTATACTTCTGTGTTGGTATTGACCCCTTCAAATCGAATGAAAATGCGTTTGCCTTTCCAAGCTGTTTCGGGAACAAAAGATTTGCGATAATAAGCATCACCGGTATAAAAACGCTCATTTTTTCCTAAACTACCAGACTTAATCTCTTTGGCCTGCATATCGTTTGCATTCCAGGTGTGCGGTAAATTGACAAGCTGCCATTTCCCTTCAAACAGTTGATTATAGTCTAATGTCGAAGTAGAAAAAGGTCCCTTTTTGAAAGTCCAGCTGGTATTAAATGGAACTACGGTTCGTGCTTGTATGTTCAATAGCAGTATTCCAATAAAGATTAAGGTATAAAAGATCTTTTTTATCATACGGTTTTAACTTAGGGTATTGTATTTGTGTCTTCAAATTTATGTCTTCAAATATAGCTAACAAAATGATAATGACTAATTGGACTAGCCTCAGTAGAACTGCTATTCGATCTTGTTTTTAATTAATAGTGATCAAAATATCTCTATTAATTATTGTTTTTTCTTTATTCGCTTTGTTGCGTCCATTCACTACAACGTTTTCGAGATTTGCGCAAACGATTGACTATACTTGGGCTACAGTAATAAATAATAAATTCTTTACCATTGCATTACAAGATAAACTGTGGGCAGAACCGATGTAAACAGTTCATACGATGGATTTTCGTATTCCTTTTACATCGCGTGCTGGCTGTGGTGGGCCGATTATAGCACAAACTAGGTTCGAATAATGTATGATCGAACCTACTTAGAAACAAATACTTTACACAAGCAGATTTAATCTGATCAGTTGAAAATAACTATAGAACGGATGAAACATAGATTAATAGGAACATTTCTTTTGGTATTCTTGACGATACAGTTTGTGGAGGCACAGGTTGCTATCATCCCACGTCCTCAGCAGCAGGAAGTGCGGAAGGGGAAACTTATCCTAGGTAGAAATATAGGCATTATAAGCGATCCTTATTTTGATCCCACGATATTGTATTTCAAGAAGCTCCTGCTTGGGCGTTTCGGGATTTCGGCCTATGCTGCGACCAAGGCCGACGAAGCCCAAGTTATGGTAAGCTGGGATAAAACACTTGAACATGAGGCCTATCGTTTGCAGATAGATCCTACTCATATTCGAATTTACGCTTCAGATAAATCAGGACTTGTCAATGGAATTGCAAGTTTAGACCAATTGTTGTCCGTTGCAGCCCTAAGCGGTGATCAGCGTGAGTTGGATGCTGTTGAAATTACAGATAAAGCACAATTTACATGGCGCGGCTTTATGTTAGATGAGTCGAGACACTTCTTCGGGAAGGAAAAAGTAAAGTCATTGTTGGACTGGATGGCTTTTTATAAATTGAACAAGTTTCACTGGCATTTGACGGATGAGCCTGCGTGGCGCCTTAGTATACAACGTTATCCTTGGCTGGCTCAAATAGGGGGTATAGGCAATTATTTAGACCCCTATGCTGGAGTACAGTATTATACGCAAAATGATATCAGTGAGATTATTGCTTATGCTGATGAACGTAATATTGAGGTCATTCCTGAGATTGATATGCCTGGACATGCAACAGCTGCAAATCGCGCGTATCCGTTTTTATCGGGCGGGGGTAATGAAAAACACCCTGATTTTACTTTTCACCCAGCAAAAAATACGACATATTCATTTTTAAGCCATGTGTTGCGCGAAGTAAAAGCGCTTTTTCCTTCGACTTACATTCATTTGGGCGGAGATGAGGTTGCTTTCGGTAGTGATGCCTGGAATAATGATCTACAGGTGCAGGAGTTAAAAAAGGCAGAAGGGCTGAAATCCAATAAGGAAGTGGAAGAGTATTTTATTCGACGTATGGCAGATTCCGTTGCCCGAATAAATGGAAAAATCATTGTTTGGGATGAGATGGTAGACGCAAAACTGAATAAAGCGCAGACTGTGATGATGTGGTGGCGCCATGATAAACCCGAACAGCTCAACAAAATTTTGGATAAAGGATATCAGGCAATTCTTACACCGCGTTTACCTTTATATTTTGATTTTGTGCAGCAGGAAAACCATCGGTATGGACGGAAATGGGGCAAAGGGTTTAACCCTATTCAAGATGTCTACAATTTTGCAGGCGAACAGTTGGATAGTTTAGGTGGTCGAAGAAAACAGATATTGGGTATCCAGGCCAATCTATGGACTGAAACCGTGACAAATACCAATCGATTGGATTATCTCGTCTTTCCGAGAATTGCGGCATTGGCGGAAGCAGCATGGACATCTGGCAAGCAACGTAATTTTGACCAGTTCACTAAAGTGTTAAAGAAACATTTAGCATTGTATCGGGAACAGGGACTCTATTACTTTGATCCATTTCAGGACAGTAACCCTGAACCGGTCGTCATGAAGAAAGTACAGAAACAGTATATTGATCGTCCCGACTAGTTGCGTTTTTGTCTTTGAATAAGTTGGACTATATAGAATCGTGGTAATAAACAATTAGATAAAATATGATAAGCTATAACAGATTGATGATGACCTTGCTGTTGGCTGGTGCGCTATTGGCCGGGAAAACTGTTTCTGCCCAATGGACTGGGCCACGCAAAAAGGTGGAGCAAAGAATTGACGTAAAATACGGGCCTTTAACACCGGCACATCGAACCGATGAAGCGATGGAGCGTTTTCGGACATATGGTTTAGGACAGTTTATCCATTGGGGGCTTTATGCAATTCCTGGCAATGAATGGGAAGGAGTAAGCGCTCGTAAAGGTGCGGCCGCTTCCGAATGGATTCGTACCTGGAGTGGACCTACTGCACCAAAGGACTGGAAAAACACCTATGATAATTTATACAAGCAATTTAATCCCAAAGGATTTGACGCAAAGCTATGGGCTAAGCAGGCTAAAGAAATGGGGGCAAAATACCTGATTTTTACCACCAAACATCACGATGGATTTGCCTTATGGCCTTCGAAGTATACAGGCTATACCATTAAGAAAAGCCCTTATAAAAAAGACATCGTCAAGCAGGTTGTAGACGCTTACACCGCTGAAGGGATAGATGTGTTTTTGTATTTTTCGATCTTAGAATGGAATAATTCAAACTATATGGGTAAGGCGCCGTCTACACCGGAAGAAAAGGCAAAATTCAATAAGTTTTTGGAGTATACCCGTAACCAATTGTTGGAGCTGCTTCAAAACTATCCGCAGATAAAAGGGTTTTGGTTCGATGGTACCTGGGATCAGTCCTGGATTCAGTCCTATGACTTTACCTATAAACTGGAGAAGGAACTCCGCGAGAAACACCCGGGCTTAATCATCGGTAGTCGTTTTCGAAACGATGAATTTGGAAAGCGGCATTTCGACTCGAATGGTGATATGTTGGGAGATTATGAGCAAGGCTGGGAACGCAAAATGCCGAAAGAATTTGAATGGCTAGAGGGACGTGACTGGGATTGTGTGATGACCATCCCGCCTAACGGTTGGGGTTACATGAAAGATTGGTCGGGTATTTATACAAAGACATCCGACGATTTGATCGATATGTTGATGAATTGTGTGTCGATGAACGGGAATTTCGTATTGAATTTTGGCCCGGATGGAAATGGTCGGATGCATCCAGGAGAGGATAAATTGGCGAAAGAGATTGGTGACTGGATCAAAATCAATGGTGAAGCTGTTTATGGTGTGAGACATGCAGGACTTGCTCCATCTAAATTGGGTTATTTTACCAAAAAAGAGGACAACCTCTATCTTACTGTCTTTAATCGACCGGTCAATAATATTGTCCGCATTGCTGTACCGAAGAATTCAGCTGAGGTTCCGGTAGAGGCTGTTTTATTGCAAAATGGTCAATCATTAGCTCTTAAACGTTCCGACATTGGTTTGGATCTTGATAAGAATACATACTATGATATTGTTCTTCCGGCAACGTTTAGTGCAGATAAAGCTTTTGTTGTAAAAATGAAGCTTGGTAGGCCAAAAGGACAGAGTGATCAACTCATGGATGCAAAAATGTAAATTTTGGCATTAGCGCGAAGGTTTTCGCGATCTCATCGGCATTTCAAATGTATATGAGCGCTACTCCAGACCATTGGGAGTGATCGAAAAAGGCGGGATTTAAATCAGTGTTGATTTAGGTCCCGCTTTTCTTTTATAGAATTTCCAACAGTTCCTGTGGATGGTGGATAATATGCTGTGCACCGTGTTGTCTTAACTCGCTCTCTTCCCGAAAGCCCCAAGTAACACCGATAGCTGTTACCCCTGCATTATTGGCGGTATCCATATCCACGGATGAATCGCCTACATAAAAGCAATCTTGTTTGCTAACACCGAGTGTTTGGATACTGTCGAAGACAATATCGGGATCAGGCTTGGCGGGGCGACCTGTTCGATGCCCCAGGACGAGATCAAATGAAATATCGGGAAAGTATTCGGCCATCAAAGGTATCACCGCTTCATGGTATTTATTTGATGCTACCGAGATTAGATAGCCTAATGATTTCAGTTCTTGTAGTAGCGGTATAATCCCTGTGTAGGGTCGTGTATGCGATACAGGTTTTTGTTCATAATATGTCTTAAAAGCTGCAAGTAAGACTGTGATCGTCTCTACTGTCCGTGCTTCTTCGGGTAATGCCCTTTCGATAAGTTTCTGTACGCCATTGCCTACAAATTTCTTATAGGCAACGAGTGGATGCGTTGGGTATCCATATTGTTCAAGAATAGCATTGCAGCTGTCCCCGAGGTCCTGTAATGTGTCTAGCAGTGTTCCGTCCAGATCAAATAGTATAAGCTTCATCTGATAAATCTAGTAAAAATTGCGATTGAACTATGGTATAATAATGAGATTAAATGGTAGTTTATATCTTGTGTATAATAAAAGATTACTGAAGACTGGGGGAGATCAAAAAAAGATAGGAGCTCATATATAATGAACTCCTATCTTTAATTCCGCTTAGGAAGAGTTAATCGGATTTCATTTATATTATTTTACCAAATAGATCAATGTTGGAAAGTGATCTGAGTAGCCATTGATAAATACTCCTCCAGAAAATGTTCGATGTGGGTAGCCTTTGTTGCGGCCTTCCTGTTGCACCAAAAAATCCCGATTGAAGATTTCAGCTTTGACAAAACGTAAACCCTTGTTTTTGTTGTCCAATAAAGGTCTAGAAATGATGATTTGATCAAAGAGATTCCATTGTCCCTGATAGCCCAGTGATCCAATGCCCTTATCGTAAAACTTCCACATGGTATTATATAAGCCCTGCGCAGGTACATCCTGCGGATTTTTCTTGGCCTGCAATACTTCCCTTACACTTTTATCTTTGGGATCATCATTTAAATCGCCCATGATAATAATCTTGGCCTCGGGATTTTCACGATAAAGTGAATCACAGATACCTTTGGTAATACCTGCTGCAAATTCGCGAAGTTCAGAAGATTTATTGCCATAACGCGAAGGCCAGTGATTGACAATGATATGTACAGTGTCTCCAGCAATCGTACCGGATACCAATAGTTGATCTCTCGTCTTAAAGCCTGGGTTTTCTGGTAGATTGAATGGATGAACCTTGTCATTAAAAGGCGTGAAGAATTCCGGATTGTAAAGGAACCCAACATCCACACCGCGACGGTCAGGAGAATCGTGATGAACGATCTTTAATCCCAGCTCACGGAGCTGGGGATCTCGTGTAAGATCTTCCAAAACCCGACGGTTCTCAATTTCGGCTACCCCTAGAGCGATAGGACCCAAACTAGAACTAGGTGAACCGATGGCACGAATCGCTCGTGCCATGTTTTTTATTTTTTGCTGATACTTAGCTTCTGTCCATGTATTGGCACCCTTTGGTGTAAACTCATCGTCATTGATCGTTGAATCTTTTACAGGATCGTATAGATTCTCCAAATTGTAGAATGCGATGGGGTAAACCCGACGGTTGGTTTGTGCGAAACTTGTGTGTACAACAAATAAAAGGAGAAGAAAAATACAGCTGATGTGTTTATAGTTCATCTTTAATTTATTTAGTAACGATAATCGTATTGCCAGAACCGTTTCCGCCAGTTGCGCTTACGATTTTAATATTATCTAAACGGAAGCCAAAGGCATTGTCAGCGCCAGTCATTATAAATTCGACGGTACTTGTCGCTGCAGGTGTAATGTTTGGAATACTGACCGTGTAATATTTATTACGGTCATCTGTTGAGTTGATCGCTACTGGTGTGCTTGGAATCGTATAAGTTGTTCCGTTGACCTTCACCTTCATAGCATTGAGGTTGGTCGCTTCACCAACATTGTAAATATTAGGAACAAGCTGGTAGCTCAATGTAAGATCCGTTTTGTTGGCCGTTTGTATTCCAGCGATTTTCAGTGTAATATCTTTGTTTGCCGGAAGCCATACTGAGGCACTGATTCCTGTCGCTGTACGAATATCTGCCGAACCACTTTCCTCGCTGTACGTCACCGGAGCTTTCATGTCGAAATCGGTGAAATCTGCAATTTTAGGACGGTTGCCACTCGGGTAGGTGCCATTTCCAAATGTCTCGTTGAAAATTGTTCCTCCGGTTTCAGGGTCAGTTGGTGTTGTTCCGGCGTCAGTTCCATCAAAGTCAATCACATCTGTTTTATCGCGCAGGAAGAGCTGCCAGCCTCCATTGTAACGGCCCAATATTCCGACTAATGTTCCATTCCCTTTAGGAAGAATATCTTTAGCAAAACTGGAGAAGTTACTGTTGCGGACATCCAATGTTTTGCCATTCGCATCTTTGACTACTTCGCTAACGGTCGCCGTTCCACCTGCGAAAGCATTGACACCACCATTGTTAAAACGCACATTTTTAATGATAACCAACTTGTTGACCATCGAAGCGTCTAATTTAGAAAGATCAACTTCCAATGGCGTTAAATTGGCTGCATTTGGCCATCCGTTTACTTTGGTATGCTCTTTGAAAATTTCCCAGGCGATACGGTTGGCATTGGTTCCACTGAAACCGATCTGTAGCTCACTACCATATTTCACCATGGACAGGCCTTTTAAGTTGATATACACTTCCTGGCCTGCGCGGAAAGTTGTGTACATGCTATTTTGGTCGACTCCTAGATTGATGGCAGCAGTTTCATCCTGGATGTACAATTGTTTGTAGATATTGCCCGAAATGTCGTTTCCGGTCACCAGTGCTTTAATGATCAGATCCTCATCGATTACTTTTGGATCGGTAATGTTAGCATATTTTTCTTTCAATGCGGCTATCGTTGTGTTGGCATTGGGACCGTCATAGATCGGTTGAGTCAATAGGGGGGCTTCAGGATCACGCTTACAGGCTCCTGTAAATAAGATGAGTCCAATACAGATAACCGATAGCATCGATGTATAGACAGCTTGTATATTTTTTTTGTTCATTATTGTCGAGATTAAAATCTATAGGATACATTCATAAAACAGTTGATTCCCTGCATGTAATAATATTTGGATGCAAACTTATTTGCTGCAGTAATATCCAAACGTGCATTTTCGAAACCTCCAGTTCTGATGTTTTTGTTATTTAAGACGTTATTGACCGCTAAATTGAAGTTCATTGAATTGCGATTTTTCAGGTAAAGGATTTTACCGATTGATAGATCGACTGTTGTGCTATTTTTGAACTTTTCTTGATCAGTAAGGATATGATAAGCATTATCGAGCTCTGGATCGTAAGGATTGATGGTGCTGTAGTTAGATGCCAACTGACGAAGAGGAGCTTTCGATAGATACATATCGCCAGCGTAATTTAAATTAGCGCCAAAAAACCAGTAGTTTACGAAATAACGGACTCCTAAAGTTCCTGCGGTCTGTGGCATTCCACCAACATAGTAGTTATTGAGGTATACCATCTCGCGTTCATTATTGATCAATCCATTTTCGGAATTTTGTGCTCCCATTGGGTTGTTGCTATAATAGTATTCAGCCTTTGTTGCTGCGAGATCGACACTCCAATTGTTGTCAACTTTATAGGTCAATCCGAGCTCTATCCCTCTATTGACCTGGTTCATATCTTTTAGACCATGGTTGATAAAGGTACGGGCGGCATCGTTATAGTAACTTTGTCTGCTGATGAGATCTGTAAAGTTGGTCTGAAAGACCGATAAACGACCATTTAGTTTCGGCAAGGAGAAGACATAACTGATATCTGTAGAGAATATCTTGGCACTTTTGAGGTCTTCAAAAGTAAAGTCACTTACCCTGGGTGAAATGTAAGCATCATTGGCCAATGGTGCTTTGGTCTGATAGCTGATTTTGGCGTTTAATAAATGACGGCCATTGAATTTGTAGGTCATTCCACCCTTGAAAGCATAGTCAAAAAAGTGGTGTTCTTGCCCTTTACCATAGGAATTGGTCGGGAAGCGTCCATTTTTCATGTAGCCTACGCGTTGAAAACTGGTGTATGAAAGCTGTGTTGCGTAGAAAAAGTCGATGTTCGAATACGTGTATTCGTTTTGTAGCCAAGCATTCGCAGACTTGATATTGATGTTGTAACGATATCCAAAAATATCATCTTTTCGTGCCTTAAAGTTGGGATTTAACAAGTCGTTTTGGCTCTGACCTGTATTTTGCCCAAAGTCGCGTTCAGAGAATTTGTCAATATCCAGTACATATTCGGCGCCCAGCAGATCCGCTACAGTTTTATATTGTTGCGATTGGGAACCTTTGGCACCTATACCGAGCGTCAATTTAGCATGCTCATTAATAGTTTTGTTGAGTGTTGTATTGAAACTGCTTTCCAATAGGTCGCTATGGCGTTTCTCCAACATGTAGATGGCTGCACCATCGTTGATTTTATTTTCTAGCTTGTTGACGAGGTATAAATTGTCCCAATCCACTTGTGATACCTTGGCCGATTGCCATAAGTTCGTATAGGACTGATTGGTAATGGAATCCGTAAAATAACTCGGCAAATTGCGGTAATAGTCTGGTCTTGGATCCGGACCATTGTACCAGTTTAATGCTGTACTGGCATACTTGCCATAGTGCAGCGATATACCTGTCGTTAGTTTTGTATTTGGATCGATTTTCCAGATATGTGAAAGGATTGCGGTAGGGTCATAAGCAGTGACGATACGCGAATTCCTGATTTTTCCGTCTTGATAGCCCCAATTGGGGTTGTATAGGTTGTTGTCGAGGAGATCATAGGCTTCCTGGAAAGAACCTGATTGTTGGCCTCGCTCTACCGGTGAACCAAAGGTGACCAGTGATAAACTATGTTTGCCTTGCTGGAATTGTTTTTCGATGGAAAGTGCGTAGGAGAAGTTTTTGTAAAATGTACCTTCAATATTTCCTTTATCCGCATAGCGGCCACCGATTAAGCCTGTAAATGCCCAGCCATTGTCCATTAGTCCCGTTGAATAGCTCAGCATACCCCGGCTATAATAATTGCGGTTGGTGTATGTGGCTGTTGCTTTTGCTCCTTTGGCGAAGGCGCTGGCGCGCATATTGATATTTTCGGAACCGCCGATGGAGCCGAATGTAAAGGTCGAGGCGTCCATAGCATTGTCTTGGTCTCCATTTCGAGTCAAATCATTGATGGCACCGATGGAAGCATAGTTGAAGACTCCGCGCAATTGGTCGTTGAAGTGTACGCCGTTGATGTATTTTTGTTCGTAGCGGTTGTTGTATCCGCGGAGGCGAAAACGGAATTGAGAGAGCTGATAACCAATTTTGTTGACGTATACGTCGTTAGAAAGGATAATCTTGGCTGCAATGTTTTGGTCGAAAGATTCGTTGTCATCATCCAATAGATCATCGGCAGCCATGCTTAGTTGTACCATGTTGTCGTTGTCGGTACTTGGAAGGACGTAGATATCGTCCATTTTGAGCAGGCCGGAGGCCGGGATCTGAACGGTAATTTTGATCTCCTGGATATTACCACCTGTGATCAGGATCGTTTCTTCACCCGAGTTTAACTTCGGTAGACTGAAGTTCCCTTTGGAATCGGTGACGACCGACTTTTGATTTTTCTCGAAGACGAGACGTACATTGGAGAAAGGTTCTTTGCTCACCTGGTTGCGGACAATACCCTGTACATTGGCCCTTTGGGCAAATATAGGTGTACTGGCAGCAGATAAGAGGGCAAAAAGTATGTATTTTTTATACATAGCTTGAGGTTAAATAGTGAAATGTATTTAGATGACAAATGCAACACATTTTAGATGTGTTGCATTTGAGGATGTTTTTATTGTATTTTATTTTTGGCCGACAAGTGTTAAATCATCGAATCTTATACCGATCGTATTTGCTGTCCCGGCAACAGCCATTGAAATTGTAGAGTTTGCAGGAATAGTAGTTTCCGCTGATAAATCGATTTCCAAAGGATATTTTGTGTTGGTTTTGTAACCATTTGCATCAGAAAATACCACGGAGGCAGGAGAATAGGTTTTGCCATTAAATGTGACAACAATATCTTTTGAGTCAAATGCAGATGCCGCGGCAGTGCTATTTACTCCGAAAGCAAATTTAAACTTCAATTTAGTGGCACCTGCAGTATTAATGTCGGATACCGTAAATTTTGCGTCAGCATTAGCGGGTACCCAAATGTTATTATCACTAAAGCCAGTATAGCGGATTGATAATTTACCTGCATCTAATGTGTATTTCACAGCTGTGTTTGTCCAGCCTGTGAATTTATCGAAATCTGTGTTAGCGGCAATCTTCTCTGTTCCAAATCCTTCTTCATATAAAGTCTGTTCAACAGGATCAGTTGTACCACCATTATCTTCGTCTTTACCGATCACGTATGAACCCGACGGTACATCGGTCCAGTCTGTGATATTTCCAGACGCCACAATAGCTGCATTGTTGCCAGCCTGCTCTTGCAAGGTGATATTGTAGCTGTATTTTTTACCGGCTTCGTAAGTTGTTGATGATGGTAAAGTCCACGTATAGGTTTCATTACCAATTTTGAATTCAACTTTTGCACCGGCAACGCTAGCTACAGGTAATAAGATAGCCTCTGCCGCTGTTGTAGTTGTTCCCGCTGTAGTTTTTGCCTTGATCGAAGCTGGGTTAGCGCCAGCAGCTAATGTACCTGTTGCTAGGTCGAAGTTTGCTGTAGTATTAAATCCATTGTAAGTTACCGTAAGACCTGATAGGGAACTTACACCAGTCCCAGCAGCAACAGTCAATTCGACTTTGCTGAGTTTGTGGCCAAATTGGAGTTGCGCATTTGGTTTATTCTTGTTGGCTCCAGTTACATTATTAGCGTATAAGAGATCAATTTTATTTTGTTGGGTTTGATCAGCTACATTAACTGGATAAATGTTGTTTGTGATTGTTGTTTGGTAAGGGTAGTAGGCAATAAAATCTACATTGGAGCCATCAGCTGGATAATTAATTTCTTCAGTAATGCTGCTTGCGCTAAAATTACCATCTCCTTTTGTCGTTACATACTGCTTGTTGCTTGCCAATGCATTGCTTAAGCCGCTACCGGTTTTCATGAAAACACCGATTGCATCGTTGCTTTCCCAATTTGCGCCAGCAGCTTTTGTGGTCACTTGGTTAGAGATTGTTGACGAAAAAGTCACCGCCTTGGTGAGTTCTTGTTCTGAAATAGGTGCCTTTTGGCAAGAGCTGGTTACGGCAGCTGCCGCAGTCGCTAGGAATAAAAGTTGGTTTACTTTCATAATTAAACTGAATTGATATGACTAAATCGTTTATTAATTATTTCCAAATAGAGGTATTTATATTTCCTTTTTGTGTATCATTTAGATCAGGAAAAAATGTGAAGCCGGTTGCTTTTTCAAGGTCGCTCACGGTTAATCTATAATTTTCGAAGGTTACTCCTGAAGGAGGGGTTTCATTATTTATCTTATAAGCAAGGGTATAATATTCGGACCCTTTCTTCATGGCTAATGCTTTGAAATAGTATTTTGGCTTGGCGATATCTTTTCCGTCATTGTCCTGTGCAAAATCTAGGCGGCTATCTGTGCTTGTCTTAGGCATTGCACCAGTTACAATATACATTGTATCGCACTGTGCCGTCCATGTTCTGACTTTGGTTTCCAGGTTTGCCCAAATTCCTTGGTTAAGACGTGATACCTGAGCTGTCATGTTGGTAAAATAAAACGTTGTTTTATTTTGGGTTGTATTTAAGTTGCGGTCTGCACTTGGCAACTGGTGGCCTCTGTCATAGCCTGTTGGCTGGAAACCTTTAAATAGATTGGGTTGAAACGCAGTAGATACTTGCGGATCATATCCCCATGCATCTGTACGATTGCCTGATCCAAGAATACTGCTGTATAATGGATAGGCTACCCAATAAGCCATTTTTAGCTTTTTGTCATAGAGCATCGCGTAATTCCTACTGTCGCTTGCATCGGGCATAAAATGTTGAATAAATACCTCGTCATTGCCTAGGTTACTCATTTTTGGGATTTCCAAATAAGCTTGTGAATCACCGATTCCACCACTTGGCTTGCCATTGTCGATTTTGATATCGAAGCTATATTGATTTCCAGCTATTAAATTTTTTAAATTCTGATTTTGCGGGATTGTCCAGGTGTAGGTATCACCATTAGCGGCCATAAACTTAATAGCTTTTCCTGTAATGTCTTCACCGGGGAGTAGTATAAATTCTATGCGAGCCGTTTTATTGGCATTTACCGATACTTTTCCTTGAACATCTTTTTTCTCCGTCGAATTGACTGTCAATTTCCCTGTTGTTAAGTCAAATCCTCCTTGCGTGCTTATGGACGGCATTTTTACTGTAATCTGGTTTGCTTCCAATGCGGCAGTATTGGTAATGGATAGATTAATGCTGACTTTACTCAATTGACGTACAAAAATAAGGGGAACCGTATTGTTACTCTTGTCGATGTTTTTGGCATTGTTTGCGTACATCAGATCTAAAGCTGTCGGATTAGACTGATCACTTAAATCAATTGGATATTGAAAATCTGTAAGGGATTTATAAGGATGATAGGCGATAAAATCTACTTTTTCAGCAGATAGGAAGATTGGGCGGGCACTTTGGAATAGTGAGCCATTGAAAGTAAATAACTGATTTTTGACCTCATCAACAATGGAAGTTGCTTCCAGAGGCTGGCCTGATTTGGACATAAATACTCCGATCTGGTCATTCTGATCCCAGGAGGTTCCAGTTGCTTTCGTGTTAATTTGGCCGACGATAGTCGGGGAAAATTGTACTGCAGCTTGCTCCATTTTAGATTCTGTTTTCTGGCAGGAATCTAATGTAAGCAATGCAATCATAAAGTAAGCTATTCGCAAGATATTCTGTCTTGGAATAGTTATGATCTTGTTAATCATATTGATAGTTAGTGTGTGTTAATAAAGTAATGACAAAAATACTTAAGTTAAGTTAAATTAATGTGAACCTTTCGTGTTCTTTTGTGTAATTAAATGTTTGTTTGATGTATATATTTGATTTTTAGATATATTTGTTGCGATTTTAATTGTATTTTGATGAATTCTAGGCTGTTCAGATTATTTGGAGTGTTTTATTTGCTATTTGTAGTGCTGTTAACTAGTTGCAATGACAAAGAAAATGCTATAAATGAAAGAGATGGTCGTGTTGTGTTGGTTTATATTGGGGCCAATAATAATTTAGTTTCGGATGCTTACAATAGCATCAATGCAATGGAAGAGGGAATGGTTGGATTAGATGCAGATGTGTATGTGTATGCGACTTTGGCAGGTACTACACCTAAAATTTATAAAATTGTTGCTGACCAGAGCCCGGAAATAAAGAGTACGGTCATCAAATCTTATGGGGATCAAGATTCGGCGAATCCAGTAGTGATGAAGCAAATCCTGCAGACGATGAAAGGATATGTTGGTAATCGCCCATCAGGTCTGGTTCTGTGGTCACATGCAACAAATTGGCTGCCGAATGTTGGGGTCAAGTTAATGTCGTTTAATGAAGATCGGGGAAATAAAACGGAGTTGCGAGATTTGCAGGCGATCATTCCTTCTGGGCTTGATTTTCTCCTATTTGACGCCTGTTCCATGGCAAGTGTCGAAGTATTATATGAACTTCGGGATAAAGCAAAGTATACGATAGCTTCTCCAGCAGAAGTGCTTTCAACCAGTATGCCTTATCATTTGGTCTTGAAACACTTGGTCGACCCTGATCTTGAACGGGGGCTGATATCTACTGCGACAACATATTTTAATTTTTATAATCAGTTGACAGGACTCTATCGATCTGCTACTATTTCTGTGGTCAATAATGCATATTGGCCAGATCTTGCAAATAACGTTCACGTCGCACTGACCAGATCCCCGCTCACGGTGATCTATCGCGATAACTTACAGCGATTGGATTTTGATGAAAAATCCTTATCGGCTGGCTTTGATTTTCTTGATTTTGTACATCAGAATATGTTGCCGATTGAGACTACCGCTATCGAGGCTACAGTTTCGAAATTGGTTATTTATAAGGCGAATACAGCAACTTTTTTAGGTAAACCCATTTTGCGATTTTCTGGACTGTCCTGTTATGTCCCTAATGATTTAAATAAGTGGATACATCCCTATTATAATTCGCTCCAATGGGCTAAGGATAGCGGTTTTAATTCCTTTGTGAAGGAGTAATAGCATCGCATTGGTTTTCTTCATTTTTCCCTGAAATCAGGTAGTAAACTGCATTCTCGTTTTTAATAAATTTGTCAATAGGAAAAAAATAGCACAATGTTTGCTGTTCATGTCAAAACATATATTGATTTGACAAATTATTAATCGTTACAACGTTGTAATGGAAGAAGTACTTAAAGTGAAAGGAAAATTGAAAAGATTTTATACGATGATCTGTGCCGTTGTAATGGCGTTGACATTATCGAGCTGCTTTGATTTTGTTGAGCAGATCGACTTAAAAACGAATGGTTCTGGGCATATTGCAGCGACATTGAATTTAAGTAAAAGTAAGACCAAGGTAGCTTCTTTAATGAAGATGAAAAGTATCAAGGGAATCCAGATCCCTTCTCAGGCCGATATGGAGAAAGAGATTCGATCTGCGGTTCAGCTACTCAAGCAGACTAAAGGTATTTCAAATGTACAATACAGCACAGATTTTACCAATTATATCGTTAATATTTCATGTGACTTTAGTCAGATAGAATCGTTGAATGCCTTTTCAGATATATTGGCAAATCGATTTAAAATGAAGATATCGAATTCAAACCGCTATTATTATAACGCACAAAGCAATGTGTTTGAACGCAAATTTGTGGCTTCTGCTGACTGGAAGACAAAATTCAATCAGTTGGGAAGCGATAATACGACCCAGTTTGCAGATGCATTCTATACGCAGATTATTCGTTTTGAAAAACCGATAGCATCTCAGGCAAACGGCCTGGCAAAGGTTGCCGGAAATAAGAAAGGGGTCTTGCTAAAGCTACCTTTTATGGATTTGGTATATGGTAAATCGAGTTTGGCAAATAAAATCACATTAACAAAATAACCTAATAACATTGGTGAAACCAGGACCATATTTAGTTGCTGAAAGCGCTTCTATAGAGTAGGTTGGGTGTAGCTGAAAAATTATTTATAAGATGAAATCAAAAATTATACTGGTAGGATTAGCCTGTTTGTCTTTTGGGACAATTGTAAAGGCGCAGGACTTGATCAAACAGATCCCTGAAGATGCAGAAATGATTGCGGCCTTTAACGTAAAAGATATTGTACAGAAGGCTAATGCAAATAAGCTGAACGAGTTGCTTCAGAAAGCAGGTTTTTTTGAGAAATCTGGAATCTCAGCGAGCAATGATATTAAAAATTTGGGAGTAGACCTATCTCAAACGGCCTATTTTTATACCAGAAAGACCGATAGTATCAGTTTTACGGAATTTATATTTTCCTTGAACAACAGAGGGCAATTTGAGAAACTGCTTCATGAGGCTGGAGAACCCAAAGCATTTGCCAATGGTTATACGAGCATAGGTCTCAAAGCCGGCAGTATGTTGTTGTATAACGATCGGGTTGCTCGATTTATTTCGGCGACGACAAATACCACCTTTTTGGATAATGATTCGATCGCTAGTCGTTATGGAATCAAAAAGGTGGATTACGTTGCACGTCCAGCCGACGACGAAGATGCTTGGGCAGATACAACTGTAGCCGCTGTGGATTCGGTTGCCGTAGTCTGGGATGCGGATGAAAATCTAGCTGTACCGGTATCCCCACCGGTTGCTATAGCTGTGGAGCCTGATACGATAGTAGGTGCTACGGAAGTACTGCCACCTGTTGCTGATATTGCGATGGATGAAGCGGCAGAAATACATGATCCTAGTTATTATGATTCACTTTATACGGCCTATGAAGATCAAAATCGGAAAAACGATTCTATTCGTAACGGCTTACGCGATAAATGGTTGTTGAATGAGGTTACCCGTTTGCTTTCAGGACGTTATAAGCCTTTGTCAATTGCAGATCAGGATAAGGTTTTAAAGAATCTCGGGCTTATTCGATTGTATGTTCCTCGTGTAGAGGATCTGTACCGTGGTCTTTTACCTTATACCACCTCTCTTCCTTATTATTATATGGGAATCAAACTGGATAAGTTCAAGACGGGATATCAAGACGGTCTATTGGATTTAGTGCAAGAGGGGAGTGTGCTGAAATTAAAGGGATCTGTGGGTTTAGATAAAGACCTTGCTGAGATGACCAAAAGAATGTATGCGCGAAAACCTAATTCAAAGTTCAGTAAATATTTAACGGATAAAACCTTAGGTTTTTTTAATGTGAATATTAATTCGGAGGCTTATCTGAGAGAAATGCCTGCCTATATGGCAAAATATTATAGCGGTTTGTTGGGGCCTCAACAAGATGTTGTAGAATGGGGACTGATGGCTCTCGAAATAGCGCTAGATGAAAAGGCCATTGCCCAGGTGATGCCAGGAGACCATTTGGTTGTCGTTAACGGTCTTCGGAAGTTCAAAAAAGACTATATCGATTACACCTATGACGATGATTACAATGCAACCGAAGTGAAAAAGACGAAGGAAGAGACGCTTCCAGTATTTATTTGGATGTTCACGTCAAAGGATCAACGTCTGATAAAAAAAGGCTTGGACATGGCTGTTTCAAAGCAAGTTGGGCAGGTTTATGACGGTATTTATGCGTTTTCAAAACAGCAAGCCAAGGATTTTCCAATGTATGTTCTCTTGAAAGAAGACCTTGTAATGGTCAGTAATGATTCATTGTCTCTAAATGATATCCGTCAGAATAAGATGAATGCTCCCGGAAATAAAGACTTTGTAAAACTGATGAAGCAAAACAAGATGTCAGCAGCTATAGACCTACAAAAGCTACCTGCTATGTTAAAGGAAATGGGGGTTGCACCTGGTAAACAATGGGAAGCAACGCTGGCACAACTCAATCAATATGGCAGTACCGCAATTACTTCAAAGGGCGTAGTGGGTAACCGTGCCGAAGTTGAAATGTCGACAAGATTGCCGCAGACCAGTGATGGTGCGATCGGTTATTTACTCGATCAAATTTTGGCGGAATTAAATAAAAAGTAACTAAAGGAGGGTGCTGAACAATTTTATTGCACTATTGTTTGGGTGTCTTTTGTAATATTATGGTTATATTTTTATAATGTTAAAATAATATTAAGATCGTTTGGCTTGTTTATGGTACTTTTGACGTTTAATAAATTAAGTAAATAGACTAAAAAACGATTTTATACATCACGGTATGGGGATATTTTCAAAACTGTTTGGAAACAAAACTCAGGAATCAAAAGTAAAGGTTGTCGGTAAATTGGCCTTCTTGGAGGTGGATATGCATAACCATATCCTTCCTGGAATAGATGATGGAAGTCAATCAATTGAACAATCATTAGTATTGTTGAAAGGGCTTGGCCGAATGGGCTTCGAGAAATTTATATGTACACCGCATATTATGGATGGTGTACATCCAAATTCGATTCGTACGATTGAAGCTGCTAAGGACAAATTACTAGCTGGTATGGTTGGGCTGCCTAATATGCCGGAAATTCATGCAGCAGCTGAACATATGATTGATGACGGAATCGTGAATCTAATCGGGTCAAATGAACTCTGTGTTATGCCCGGTGGTTATGTGCTTATTGAGATGTCCTATTTACAAGAATCCAAAGCGCTATTTCAAACGATATTGGATATACAAAATCTCGGTTATCAACCTATTTTAGCGCATCCAGAACGTTATAATTATTACCATTATAACTTTAATATGTATAAACAGATTAAGGACGCCGGTTGCATGTTGCAGCTGAACTTGTTGTCTATCAGTCGGTATTATGGTGTTGAGGTGAAATCGGCAGCTTTGACGATGATTAAATCTGGGATGTATGATTTTGTGGGGTCAGACGCACATCATGAACGCCATTTGGCTGCTTTAGAAGATGTGGTGGCTAAATATCCTGTACGTGATTTACTCAAAACATGTCCCATATTGAATCCGTCATTGCAGGACCATTTGGGAAGTAATAAGAATGTGATCGCTACTGGCTAGCATCAAAATATATTAATTGGAGAAAGAGATACCCTTTTAGGTATCTCTTTTTTTGTGACAATTTTATCTTTCCTGGCAGATACCGCCTGCTTTTAGTCCAGTTAGTCTGCTTTGCAGTAAGGACGTATTTTAAAATTTTACGAGGGATTCTTGGTTGTTATTTGCTGTTTGTGGTTGCTTTAGCTCATGTAGATTATTTTCGTCCGCGTTTGTGTTTTGCCCGTATGGATATTTCGAAAATTTGGCTACTTTTGGTTTTAGCATTTTTCATATGAGAGGAAACAGAATTTTTATTCAAGACTGGATAGCACACCATACTTATCAAAAAACAAACGAAATAGATAGTTATTACTTACGCGTTGCAAATGAAATCAATGATAGTTTATCTACCCTATGGTTTGAGGAGCAAGAGACAAATGATCTCATCCATACCGATGCTTTAAAGACATTGAGTATCTATCTAACGTGTTACTTAGAAGACGTTATTGCGAAAACAGGAATTTTTGCTGCTTTTAGAACGATCCATACAGAACTATACAATCAACTTTTGCCTTTTTATAGTGATAATGACCTAATGGATTATTATGCTGAGGATATTAATAGTGAAGATATTGCTGTATTGACCTGGTTGTTTTTCAGTGAACGTAATCCACATTTATTTATTGATCCCCGTGGTCGTTTGATCCAATTGGTTACAGATTTGGCCTATTCGATCTTGGAAGAACATTATGAAGTTGCTCCTGAAAATGAAAAGTTAAAACTAGAATATGTTTTGGACGAAGGAGCGAACTATTTTGAAGTCCGTAATTTTATTGAAAAGCTTGTCGCCACAAATTACCTGACAGCGGGTGAATATAACACCAATCTCAATCATTTGATGCAAGTTGCGGAGATAGGGCGATATCAACACGATCAGAATCAGTTACAGCAGATGATCTATCGCGTTCGAGATAACCATTTCAATAATTATAGACTGCATCTGTTTGCATTGAAGGCATCTGAATTTGTAGCTGAGGTGGTTGGCAAAGAACATGCGCTATATGGTATTGTCAAAACTTTAGGTAATCGCATTAATAGCTTTTTTGAATATGTAAAAACGGACGAGCTTTATGTGCATGTAAAACATATCGGTACAAAGTCTGCGTTTAAAATCTTTAAGGACTCTATACAGCAATTTGTTGAACCTACGGAAACCTTATCTTTCTATATGGAAATTGTGCCATGGAAAGATGCTTGGAATCTCTCTGGAATCATGACCGTTGTGAATACCGATGAGGTAAATTTTGATTTACCGGAGCAGTATGAGATGACTTATCGCATTGAGGCCTTGAATGGTAAGGATAAGAGCTTGAAGAAAACGGAAAAGCAGCTGAAAGATATGGGTAAATTGTTCCAGTCAGAGCATAAGGCGGCTGTTGCGTTTATGGAAGGAAAAGAAGTGAAGGAATTTGCAACAGATTTCTTTAAGAAATATCAACAAAAATATCCGAGCAAAGAAGAATCTCCACTTCCAGAATCAAATTTGGATCTTACGGAAGATGCCCAAGTTACGGTGTTCTTTAATCCAAAAACGGGTTTAGAAGTTTTTGGCGGTATAGCGGAATTCTTTCCATTAAAGAATAACAACTTTGTAGAGAAAGATGATCAAAGTGAGGTACCTTATGCACGGTATTTTTTGAATCTTTTGGTTGAAGATTTTTTCCCAAGCGAGTTGCCGAAGTACTATGTTAATCTATTTAAGGCGGAGGTGGATAAACAGTTCTTCTTTCCAGTGAATGATGCGGTACTCGATTTCTTTCTCCGTTTTTATAAGCGAGGAACTTACTTCTTGGGGCCATTTCCGTTGTTAAAATAGTAAGCAGTATTGTAATCAATAGAAATAAATAAAAATTCCATGGCATACATGTCATGGAATTTTTTTATGTATTTAAGTCAGGCTATTCTTTGCTGTAGAAGATTGTGTGGTCTCCTGGCCACTATTTTGTTGATCGAATATCCCATGATACTAGTGTTAATTTAATGTAAATTCATTATAATTAAATTGTTACCACTTATTTTGCTTGAGCTTACATGCCGCACATCCTATGCATTTCATGGGCATATTTTAAAAAATTCTCACTAAACTTGTAGGATCAATTATATGTGATGAAGAATGCCTATTGAAAATAATAATGCCCTGGATTTTAAAACCTTCTTTTTGTTGTATAAGGACAAAGTGTATAAATATGCTTATTTACATCTGAAAGAAGAACCAGCTGCTGCGGATTTGGTCCAGGAAACATTCTCCCGAATTTGGAAAAAATGGGCGGAATTAGACGGAAATAAAAATCCGCAGTCTTACCTCTATACGATTGCCCGAAATCTTGTGTTTGACGAATTGCGGAAACAAAAGGTCAGATTCCAATTTCAAGCTTCAGATATCGATCAGACCAAATTGGTAGACAATTCGAATGAGGAAGCTATTCGGTTTAAAGATTTGGAGCGAGTTTATCGTGAGGCCATTTCAAAACTCCCAAAAGCGCGACTCGAAATTTTTCTTTTGAGTAAAGAAGAGTTTTTGGATAATCAGGAAATTGCAGATAGGCTTGGGATTTCCGTTAATACCGTTCGAGATCAATTGGTTAAAGGCAATAAGTTCGTTCGGCAATATATTATTGATCATTTTGAGATTTCAATAGCCCTATTGATTTTTTTAAATATTTTTTAGAGCCGCATCGTCTTTCGGTCATCTAGGTACGTATATGTATTTAAAGATGGGCATAGATGATGAATTCCAAAATAGCTGCTTTATATAAAAAATTCCTTAAGGGAGAACTTAGTCCCGAGGAAAACACCATATTTCTTGATTTACTGACATCTTGTGACAGGGATGAACTTCCAGGTGTGGAGGAAGTCGTTGCGCTGGACGATCGCGATTGTGAACTAAATAAAACAACTTCCGAGGATATCTTCTTTACGATTACAGGGACCTCGTTGACTCAGCCAGTAATACCTATTTGGAAAAGGCGTTGGTCTGTCATTTCCGCAGCCGCCTGTTTACTGTTGATCAGTCTCGCCTGCCTATTCCAATTTAAATTTAAGGAACAACATGGGACTACAGCTTCTGAAGTTGTTTATTATTCCAATCCGACAAAATTTGTTAAGCGCCTTGTATTACCAGATGGTACACATGTTTCTCTTCGACAAGGGGCAGAGATTGAATTGTTGTCAGATTTCGATACCGACAGTTTACGTCGGATAAAGCTTTCTGGGGAAGCATTTTTTGAGGTAGCGAGGAATCCGGAGCAACCTTTTGTAATTGCCAGTTCTGGCGACTTTGATGTACGTGTATTGGGTACAGCATTTAATTTAAATTGTTCTGAAGGACATAGCAGCCTGGTGTTGAATCATGGCAAAGTACGGGTCTCACGTGCTGGACAATATTCTGTTGTTAGTCCCGGAGAGAAAGTCGCCTATGATAAGCAACACAAGCAATTTGATGTATCCAAGGCCGATACAACTATAGCCTCAAATTGGAAAAGTGATCTTTTGTCATTTAATCAAGTTCCACTCACGCAGATCGTAGCCGATCTAAATAATCTTTATCCTGACAGTAATCTCGAATTAATCGATTCTTTCCGGACTGAAAGTTATACCGGTTATCTACCGGCTAGCGATTTGGAAAAATCTCTCAAGATGCTTAATACTGCATTTAATCAAACAATTATCCATAAAAAGTAATTTATGAAAAGAACCAATTACTATTTAAAACTTATGGGAAGTGCGCTGCTCTTTCAGTCGCTCGCACTTCAGACCATGGCCTCACAATTTTCAACCAGTGAAGGAATCGGGAAAATCCTCACGCGAATGGAACAGAAATTCAACGTCAAATTTGGTTATGACGCTTCGATCTCGAACCAAAAGATCAATGAAGCCGCTGACCTTGATAAATTGAAAAAGGAGCAAATTGTTCAATTTATCCAGACAATTTCAGACGGAAATCTTGAGGTCAAAAAAATTGATGAGAAGCTTTATGTGATATCGAGAAAAACTGGCAACGATACTAAGGTGAAAAACGACAAGCCAGTTTCTAACGCCGCCAAAGAGATCCGAGGAAAGGTTGTCGACCAAGAAACGGGGCAGCCTATCGCTGGTGTGACCGTACGGATTAAAGGGACTGCCATTGCTGTAACTACCGACGGAAGCGGTGTCTTCAAACTGCCAGATACTGCTGACGATGCGATCCTCCAAATTTCCTATATAGGGTATGAAAGTGTTGAAATTTTGTCGACACAAGCAGGCACTATTAAACTAGTCAAATCTTCCGAAGCATTGGAAGAGGTTGTTGTTACAGCGTTGGGAATAAAAAGAGAGCAAAGGGCTTTGGGGTATTCAACTCAAAGTGTGAAGGGAGAAGATTTGACTCGTGTGAAAGGAGTAGATGTCGGAACGACTTTGACCGGACGTATTTCTGGTGTACGTGTTATGAATAGTACAGAATTTAACAAAACACCACAAATCGAAGTACGTGGACTGACACCTATTTTGGTCATTGATGGCGTGGCTTACGAAAATATGGACCTAAGGGATGTCCCTGTCGACAATATCCAGGATATGACGGTCTTGAAAGGAGCTACTGCTACCGCCCTTTATGGAAGTAAGGGACAAGGAGGAGCAATCATGATCACGACCAAAAAAGGTCTAGCAGAGAAAGGAACAGAGATTACGGTGAATACCAATAATATGTTCTTTTCAGGCTATCTTGCGTTGCCTGAGGTACAGCATAGCTATTCTTCGGGCGAGTCCGGAAAATTTAACAATGATGATTATGTCTGGGGGGATAAGTTGGATATTGGCCGAACTGCCGAACAATGGAATCCAATTAGCAAACAGTATGAAGTAAGTGAGCTTACGTCAAGGGGTAAGGACAATTTTAAAAACTTTTTGGAACCAGGCTTCATCACCAACAATACAGTCAGCTTTACTAATCAAGGGGACCATGGAAGCATAAGAACATCCATTAACCATATTTATAATAAAGGACAGTATCCCAATCAAAAGTTGAACCTGACAAATATTTCGGTGACAGGAACAACCAAGATCAGCGAGAAATTTGACTTGGAAACTAGGCTTGGGTATAACCGAAGTTCTTCCTCTAATAATTTTGGTTCTGGCTATAATGATCAAGGATACATCTATAATATCTTAGTGTGGACCGGCCCTGAATATAATTTGAAAGATTACAAAGACTATTGGCTGGTGAAAGACCAGTCTCAAAATTGGATGTATAAAGGATGGTATGACAATCCATACTTGATCGCGCACGAAAAAACTACTCCCGAATTAGTCAATAAGGTGAATGCTGCTGTTACCTTGAATTATAAGGTTAACGATTGGGCGAAATTCATGGTGCGATCTGGTTATGATTATTATGGCAAGTCAAGGACTCAGCAAAATCCGATCGGAATATATGGAACACGGGGCGGATTTGAAGATTTTGGTGGATTTGATAGTAAAGGGAAGTATATGAAAGCCGATTATGATGGCTTTGCGACGACGAATGATGCGATCTTTACTGCCAAGAAAAATTTTGGCGACTGGGGAGTTGATGGATTATTAGGGGGGTCTATTTTCTATAGCAAGGATAATAATTTGATCGCGAATACGGTTAACGGTTTGTCAATTCCAGGATTTTATTCATTACGGAATTCAATCGATCCGGCAAAAGCGGTTGAGTCGCGTGTTAAAGAAATGCGGAATGGCCTTTATGGACGTCTTTCTTTGTCTTGGCGAAATGCGATCTTTTTGGAAGCTACTGGACGTAATGATTGGGTATCAACGTTAACGAAGGATCATCGCTCTTATTTTTATCCTTCAGTTTCAGGAAGTGTTGTTGTTACGGACCTACTTCCATCAAAGCCTCTCTGGTTGGACATGTTCAAAGTACGGGGATCTTGGGCTATTACAAAATCTGTACTGAATCCATATGAGATAAATTCAACTTTTACGGTTACAAGCAATGTTTGGAATGGCTTGCCAACAGCCTCCTATCCGAATATTATCAAAGACTATTCGATTTCACCTACGCAACGCGATTTGACGGAGTTCGGGTTTGACTTCGCGGTATTGAACAATCGGTTGTATGGTAATTATACCCGCTACTATCGTTTATTACACAATCAGATTGTCAAAGCTAAGATTTCAAAAACTACAGGATTTGAGGAGCGCTTGATAAATACAAAGGAAGAGGAGATGACTAAAGGGCATGAAATCACATTGGGAGGTACACCGATTAAGCGTGAAAATTTCCAATGGGATATTACGATGAACCTTTCTCAGAACATGCGCTATTTCCACAAGTTAGATCCTCAATATTCAAAAGATGCATTATATGTTAAGGAAGGATTGCGGGCCGATTATATCGAATATAAGGACTGGGAGCGTTCTCCGGATGGACAGATGATACTAAATAGTTCTGGGATGCCAATTTCAGCTCAGTATGCCAATCAATTAATAGGATATACTGCGCCAAAATGGTTTTGGGGTTTTTCAAATCAGTTTCGTTATAGAGACTTCTCATTTGGTTTTAGCCTAGATGGTCGAATTAAAGGGATGTCCTACTCAACAATGAATGGTCGTTTATGGCAGACAGGTTCTCATCCTGATTCAGATACACCATACCGTTATGAGGAGGTGGTTAATGGCAATAAAACCTTTATCGCTCCGGGTGTTAAAATTGTTTCCGGTAGTGTGACCTATGATAAATACGGTCAGATTACAGAGGATACGCGTGTATTTGCTCCAAATGATAAAGTGGTTTCATATGAGGGGTATTACAAACGAGCCTATTCAGGCCGATGGAATTATTGGGACGAAACATTCATTAAACTTCGTGAATTGTCGCTTAGTTACCGAATGCCCGATAAGATCGCTTCGAAGTTTAAAGCGAAACGCGCCAGTGTCGGTGTGACGGGGCAAAATTTATTGTTGTGGACCAAAGAGTTTCGTTTCTCAGATCCAGATGTTGGTTCTGAAGATTTAAGTTCACCATCGATGCGTTACATTGGTTTCAATATTAACCTAACTTTTTAAAAATTACATGACAAATATGAACATGAAAAGATTATTGACGTATATCACCCTAGGTACTTTGGTGATGTCGACAAGTTGTTCCAAATTTGATGAGATCAATACCAATCCTGAGACACCATCGGTTGTTAAACCTTCCATGTTGGCTACTCGTATAATATTAAATTTGGCACGCCAATCCTCAACTAAAGGTTTTATGCAGCCTTATATGCTTACCAAAGAGATTGCTTGGACAGAATTAACAGAGGGATATCAATACAATAGCCTCGGCGAATGGGATATCTCGATGACCTCGATCAACGATGCTCATTTTATGGGAGAGTTTGCAACAAGCGAAAAACTCAAGAACTCGTATAATGGTCTGATGTATTTTGCGCGTGCCATGAAGTTTTACGAGGGGACAATGAGTGTTGGAGATATTCCCTATAAAGATGCATTAAAAGGGGAAACGGATAAAGTTTATTTTCCTAAATATGATACTCAAAAAGATGTTTTTCTGGGTATTTTGAATGAATTGGAGCTTGCAGATAAACTCTTTTCGGAAGGTGAAAAATTTGATGGTGATCCATTGTTCGCTGGAGACGTCACGAAATGGCGCAAATTGGTAAACAGCTTTGCATTAAATGTTCTTATTCAATTAAGCAAAAAAGAAAGTGATGCCGATCTGAAGATAAAAGATCGTTTTAAATCAATCTTGACCAGTAAACCGATCTTTGGTAGTAATGCAGATAATTTTCAAGTCGTTCATGAGGACAAAGCCAGCCAAACTTATCCTTTTTATAAGATTAGTAATAGCTTTGTTATTTATCCTATTGTTTCGACAGAGGTTATTGACCGATTGAAACAATATCAAGATAGAAGATTGTTTTATTATGCGAATCCTTCCGCATTACAGATCACAAACGGTAAACAGTCTAATGATTTTAGCGCGTACATAGGGACAGATCCTTCTCTTTCCTTTAGTGAAATTGCTGAGTTAAAGAAGAAAAATGATTATTCTAAATTGAATGACCGTTATACGGAACTAGTTAGTGGTGAACCAACACAACAATACAGTTATGCACATCTATGTTTTGTGATAGCTGAAGCTGCCGCAAGGGGCTGGGTTGCCGAATCTTCCGTTAATTGGTATAAGAAAGGAATTGAAGCCGCAATGAAATTTATAGCGGATAATACGCCGAATACGGCTCAATATACCCATAATATGCCATTGGATGCCAACTACATCAATACAGCAGTAGCAACTTATGGAAATCAATTTCCGGTTGTACTCGAAGCACAACTGGAGGCTATTATGACACAAAAATATTTAGCCAGTTACTTGCAGGGTCGTATGACCCCATATTATGATTACAGAAGAACGGGCTATCCTAAATGGAAAATCAATCCAACATCAAGTTTGAATTCAGTCGCACCGGATAAAATACCGATGCGGTGGCGTTACCCATCATTAGAGTACAATTATAATTCTGCAAATTTGGACGAGGCAATGCAGCGCCAATATAAAGGCAATGATGAGATCAACCAATTGATGTGGCTTTTGAAATAGACCATTTGGAAAAACAATCCCCGCAGATGAGATCAATCGTTTGCGGGGATTGTTTGTTAAAAACGTTACATAAAAAAAGGTAGCGAATGAATATATTCGCTGTAGACCATTGAATTTAGTAGAGAGACAACAAATTTATTTATGGATAGCAGAAGAGATTTTATCAAGAAGGCTTCATTGTTAGCTGGTGTTTTTGGCTTACAGAGTGCTATGCCAGATGCCATACAGCGAGCATTGGCGATTGAACCTATAACAGGAAGTACCTTTTTAGATGCCGAACATATTGTATTATTGATGCAAGAGAATCGTTCTTTTGATCATAGTTTTGGAACACTTCGTGGGGTTCGGGGATTCAATGATCCACGAGCGATTAAATTACCTAATGGTAACCCCGTATGGTTGCAGTCGTCGGCTGCAGGTAAGACCTATTCACCGTTTCGACTGGATATCAAAAACTCAAATGCTGCCTGGACCGGAAATTTACCACATTCCTGGGAAAACCAGATGGCAGCCCGTAATCAGGGAAAACACGATAACTGGATCGAAGCGAAGCGTCCGGGGGGAAAGGTGCTGAAAGAGATTCCTTTGACGATGGGTTATTATACACGTGAAGATATTCCTTTTTATTATGCATTGGCTGATGCCTTTACAATCTGTGACCAGCACTTCTGTTCGTCTATTACAGGTACAACAACCAATAGGCATTTCTTTTGGACGGGAACCTGTGTGCCACATAAAGGGGCGAAGCCATTGGTGCGGAATTCAGATATCTATTTTAACCGTTGGGCACATTGGAAGACTTTTCCTGAGCGCTTGGAAGAAGCAGGGATCTCCTGGAAAGTCTACCAAAATGAAGTCAGCATAGAAAGTGGCTTAGACGGTGAGGATCTGTTGGGTAATTTCACGGACAATAATTTGGAATGGTTTGCGCAATATCATATTGAATTCAAGAAAAGCCATCTTGATTTTATGCATAAACGTGTTGCAGAATTACCAGCGGAGATTCAAGAACTTGAAAAAGCATTAGCGAATAATAGCTCTGAGAGTGTCCAGAAAACACAGAATAAACTCAAGCAGAAGCAAGAGCAGCTGAATAGCTATCAAAAACATTTGGCACGTCTTACGGATCATGCTTTTCAGCAGCTTCCTAAAGAACAGCGTGCCTTGCATGACCGCGCTTTTCAAACGAACGAGGGTGATTCTTTCTATCGTGAGACAAGCGTGGTGACACATGAAGGTGAAAAGATTACTGTTCCTAAGGGAGATGTTTTACACCAATTTAGACATGATGTGAAATCTGGAAAGTTACCCGCAGTGTCTTGGCTTGTAGCACCACAAAGCTTCTCAGATCATCCGAGCGCCCCTATGTATGGAGCTTGGTATGTATCGGAGCTTTTGAATATTCTGACAGAGAATCCCGAAATCTGGAAGAAGACTATTTTTATTCTGAACTATGATGAGAATGATGGTTATTTTGACCATATTCCTCCTTTTGTAGCGCCTAATCCTGCAGATAGCCATTCAGGAAAGACTTCGCCGGAATTAGATTATAGTGGTGAATATGTGAGTTTAGCACAGGAGCTTGCCGACGGTGAAGAAAAAGATAATGCAACGGAAGGCCCAGTGGGGCTCGGTTACCGCGTACCTTTGATTGTGGCGTCACCTTGGTCAAAAGGCGGTTGGGTCAATTCGGAGATTTGCGATATCACATCGACGATTCAGTTTATGGAGCATTTCTTTGAGAAAAAGTTGGGCAAGCATGTGAAAGAGGAGAATATCAGCTCTTGGCGCCGGGCAATTACAGGTGATTTGACATCGATATTTCGGAAAGCTGAGGGAGCGAATGCTGTTGATTTGCCTTTCCTTGATCGGAATCAGCAGATTTATGCCATTGATCAGGCAAAATCGAAACCACTACCTAATAATTTTCATGTTTGGTCGAAAGAGGATGCCGCAGGATTGCGGTCTAAAGGTCGTTCCACTTTACTGGCAAGACAGGAGAAAGGTCAGAAAAACTCCAGCGCGTTGGCGTACGAGCTTTATGTCAAAGACTCTTTTGCTAAGGAACACAATCAGATTCATTTGACACTAGAAGTTGGTAATAAGGTATTTGGCAGTAAATCGCTAAATAGCCCATTTAATGTCTATAGTGGACCGAGTTATAAGGACGGTATGAAATTTTGGCCATTTGCAGTTGTCGCTGGGCAGGAACTAAGCTTTGACTGGAACTTGGCGGACTTTAAAGATCACCATTACGATTTGACTGTGTACGGACCTAATGGTTTTATGCGCGGATTTAAAGGACAGGAGGAACCCTTATCGGTTGGAGCGATCTATGAAATCGGAAAGAAAGGTCTTTTGACGGGTAATCTTGTACTGGAGGTCCATAACAAAGGGAAAAAATCATTTCATGTACATGTAGAAGATAATGCTTACAGCACCTGGAAGAAATCTGTTGTACTTGCAGCAGGGAAATCTACGAAGTGGATTGTGGAATCTCATAAAACCCATGGCTGGTATGATGTTACTTTGCACGTGGAGGGAACCAAATTTGTACGCCAGTTTGCGGGGCGTGTGGAAACGGGTAATCATTCGAAAACTGACCCTCAGTTGGGATAATAAGCTAACGATTCATTGATAAATGGTATCTGTTGGCGGTACTTCTTTATCTATACGATCCTAGTTCTACAGTGGGCTAGGATCTTTTTTTGTGCCTGTATAGGAAGTCAATCATTTGTTTGTTATGATGAATTTAGTTAAATTCATCATACACTTTGACTTACCAGAAATTTTAACCATGATTAGACTTTTTTTATTCGCTGCATTGTTCTTATTACAGACTAAACTAAGTGTGGCTCAAAAGAGCCTAAAGATAATGATCATCTTTGCGCATCCTGATGAAGGCGAGAAATATACGGGCGGTATTGCTGCTTTGTATACAAAAATGGGGCATCAAGTAAAATTTATGTCGCTAACAAACGGAGATGCGGGTCATTATGCGATGAATCCAGTTGAATTAACTAAGATGCGCTATCAGGAGGTTATGGAGTCTAAACGAATATTGGCATTAGATGCTTATGAAGTACTGAATTATCATGATAAATATCTGAAAAATACAAAAGAGGCACAGGAGAAGGTTATTAAGAGTATTCAAGACTGGCAGGCCGATGTTGTATTTACATATTACCCTGCGGAAGGAGGGCATATAGATAATATGAGCGCCGGTTATATTGTTCGTGATGCAGCACCAAACCTACAGATGAAGAAAAAGCCTGTCTTTGTATATGTTCGTGACTACCACACCATCAAATTTTCATATATACCTGATTTTGCTGTTGCCATTGATGCTGTTTGGCCTGTCAAACTAGCCGCTTTAGGGGCTCATCGATCTCAGCTTGCGGATGTTATTCCCCATAGTATGGGGATTTTGGATGAAGTTAGGGCAGACCCTGAGAAACAGAAGAAAATAATCTATGACAATGCTTATCCATTCAGTAATATTACCGACATTAATCGACCAGCGCTGCTCAAGTGGTATGGAAAGGATAGTGCCGGGATAAAGTATATTGAATCCTATGAAATTGCTGAATTTGGACGTCAACTCGAGGAGAAGGAGATGCCTTTATTTTTTCCAATGCTGTCTCAAAGATGAGGATTATTGCTACTTGAAAGATGCTTTGTTTTAAGAAAGGCCATCCTTGGATGGCCTTTCTTTAGGTAAATGTATGGCTGGATTTTCCTATTTTTTACTCCATTCTTCGAGTAGTGCCTTCAATTTAGGGTCGCTTGGTCTCGGACTATCGGCTGAGATCAGGTTGCCAGATTTGTCGATGAGGATATAGCGTGGAATCGAGTTGACTTTATAGGCGTCTGATAGGGTATTTCCAGATCCTGCGTGTAATTGGATCCCTTTTAAGTTTTTTTCCTTTACATAAGCCTCCCATTTGGGTTTATCTTGATCAACGGAAACCCCAACAAAAGCAACTGATTTGTTTTTGAATTCCTCGTTCAATTTTTCCCAATGTGGTTCTTCTGCACGACAGGGACCACACCAGGTTGCCCACATATCGATTAAAACAACTTTGCCTTTTAAGTCCGCAAGGCTAACTTTTTGACCACTAATATTCGGATAGCTAAACTGAAATGCAGGTACACCAGTTTTTGTCTCGACAAGCTTAGCTTCAACAATCTTTGCACGTTCAATCTGTTCAGGTAAAGTAAAGTATTTTCTATAGCTATTATTCATTTCGTGAAAGTCGCTGTAAGAGCGTGCTCCTTCGAGACGTTGTAGCACATATTGTCCTTTAAGCACATCGGGACCTATCGCAGCAACCTGTTGATCAAATGTCGGTTTCGTTGCCAAGTCTAACTTCCTGTACACCATATTACTCATGAAGCGATCTCCGTAAGGAAATTTAAGAAGCTCAGTTGTGAGAAAGCGATCAGCATTAAATTGCGTATAATAATCGCTCATTTCCTCTTTGCTCGGGTGTGCCGTACGGGGCATGTATAAATAGGAGATCGCATAATACGCAAAATCGTAATCTACTATTTCAGGGAAAAATTTATCGAAGTTTGTGTTTCCGGTTTTAACTGCTTTTTTGATACCATCGAGTTTTCCTTTGAATTGTTCCACCTCAGGAAAGAAATCTACATAGGTACTCATACCACCCGGTGTTGTTCCTTTATCATGGAAACTTTTTGAAAGTTTGTCCCAATGATAAAGCGCCTCATTTTCGGGACTATTGTTGCCAATAAGTTCATATTCACTCGGTGTCAATTTTAAATTAAGTTCCTCACTGCCTTTGAAATAGAAGCGGAACAATCCCTGTTGATTTTGTGCGGTTCCGCTACCAATCGAATATAAGCCTTCATACTCTGGTGTGAAACGGAATCCAAATCGGCCAGCAGCATCCGGAATAGCTGTTGCAATTTCTTTTAGTCGTCCATTGAGTACTTTGAATAGGCCTACACGTTTTACTTTAATAGGATCTGTTGTTCCGGTAACATTGCTCGGTTGTTGTGCTAGCACAACAACCGATGAAACGAATGTCGTCAATAATAAAATGGTTTTTCTGATCATGATTGAATTGGTTTAACTAAGTGTAAATGGAATAATTTTCTTGATATCTTTCGCTTGAAATAAATCTGGATTCTTTTTGTCTATGGCATCTTTCAAGGCAAGTAATTCTTTTTTTAATGTGGAATGACTGGAGCTAGACAGATCAGCGTTTAAGAGTGTTTGCACAGATTTTGTCGCGTTTTTAAAGTCTTTTAGATAGTAATAAAGTAAGGTCAAGCGGTAGTTATCGATGGCATCTAGTTGCTGCATACTTTGCTGTTGCTGGTATTCGGCTAATATTTTATTTAGTATTTTAGGCTCCTTTGCTTGGTCTATGATGACTTGTCCCAATGCATTGCTTCTAAGATCCCAAGTCGTGTAAAGATTGAATTGCGTGATCAATTTCATATAGGTATTGGCATCTTTGGAGCTTGTGTAATAATTGGAGATAAATGCGGGTAAAAAGATATCCCAAAGTTTGTCATTAAAAGTTGGACGAATATACGTGAGCATGCTTTCTAAGCTGTCCAGCTGTTGCGTAGAACCATATTGTTTGCTTTTCTTTGATGCCATTGCTGAAATTTTATTCCGAAGTAGATTACTACCGTACATCTTGATGAGTTGAGGTAGGTGTGTGTAAACCCAATCGTTGTATTTCGGGAGTGAGGTAACGCTATTGGCTAAAAATGCTGCTTCGCCGAAAAGGTCTTTTTGTTGATCCAGGTAGCCTTCTAATTCTGCAAAATCGTGCTTCTCACCGGTCTTGATAAACCGCTCACTATAGGCCGCTGGATAGTTATTGTCCAGACTATTATTAAAGGCTAGAAATAATTCGGATTTGCTGCGTTGAACGGCTTCTTTTAACAAGGGGACAAATCGGTCTACCCCAAAGAACCCTGATTCGGTCAATAGCGTTTTTCCATCTGGATTTACAATAACATAAGTTGGGAAACCGGGGGCACCGTATTTTCGGGCCAGCCTTTTGCCGTCCATCTCCTTCATCACGTCGGTTTTGTAGAGAATATAATTGGCTTTGAGTTCACTGACCACAGCAGGGTCTGGGAATACTTGCTTATCCATTTCCGCACAGGGCATACATCCGACAAAGTAAAGGTCAATAAGGATAAGTTTGTTCTCTTTTTTTGCCAGCGCTTGACATTCGGCATAAGTTCCTTGAACTATTTTTTCCTGCGCATGCAACAGGCATGACAAGAGCAGACCACAACAGGTTGCGACCATATAAAAGATATTTTTTTTCATCTAATCTGTGTTTTGGGCGATTGTATATTTAGGGCCTCTCAGTTGTTAAATTGTAATTGTTTTATTGTCCGCAACAGTAATGACAATGGGCTGTTCCTTTGCTTTTAGTCTTATTTCTTCAATCAGCATCGGTTTTTTCTTAAGTTGATCTTCGGTGTAATTGTCGATCCTTTGAATTATGGTCCCTGCTTTTAAGCCATCGAGGTTTTCAAGGGCACCTATTATTCCTAAAGCTTTCAGTCGACCAACATTGTCCCATCCAAATTGATAGTTTTTTACCAGAAAGTCTTGCGGGGCGGTATGTAGCTTATTCGGTGAAAAATGGACCTCATTATCTGCTAGATTGATTGTGATATTGTATCTGCTGAGGAGGCGGACGCCTATGGATCCGTCAAATCCTGGCTTCCATTGCTCGTTTGCAGAACTACCTCCCATTAATGTAATGGGTAAACCTTTTACGGCGGGTAGTGGTGAAATAGCAAATTGATAACTGTTACCGGAGAAGGTCGGCGAAGAGACGCCCATGCTTACGGTTGCTGCCTGAGCTTCGGGCTTAAATCCACTGACAAGTAACTTATTTTGGCGTACAAAAGGGCGGAAACAGATGAGGTCATAGGATGCTCCGGTATCGAATACAAAATGTCCTGTATACGTTTTACCTTGTATGATTTCAAGTTGACCGGGAAGAATCATTACTCCCGCGGGCATTGTAATCGGAACGGTAGTTCCTTTGTCTTTATATTGAAAATCTCCAAAATCATACAGCGAAATTAAGTTTTTGTCGTAATCGATGTGGGTAATAAATTGACGAATTAATGTATTACCAATGATACCATCACCTTCTTTACCTATTTCTGGGAATATCGCAATACCCTGTCCGTTTAATTTTAAGGTGTCTAATAGAATGCTGTTATTGTCCGACACTTGAATTTTGGTATTGCCACCAACCACAGAAGCATTATTCTCTCTTGTGACCTTTAGGCCAATAGCATCGGCTAATTGTTGATTTACAGCCATGCCGTCCGCTCCAGTATCAAACAATAGTCGTAATGGTTTTTCGTATCCGTTGATTTTGACCTGGAGATAAATGGAGCCGTTCTTGTTTTCGAAGGGGATAATAGCACGTAATTGTGCTTTTTCCTTACGTTGCATACCGTAGAGTTGGTCAAATAGGGAATGGCGCACTAACTTGCCCGATTTATCGAGAAACGCTTCTGTATTACGCTGTTTATCGGCCCCAGATGTGATGTTCAATTGCAAGGTAGTTCCCTTTGCTGTTTTTTTTTCTGATGTAACCTCAATTTTTGAAACCGGGTAATTTTTGACAATCTGGTTTAAGCGAAACTGGGCTCCAGCATCAGTATGTCCTGCTATTGAGAAGTTGGGTGCCAATTTTCCAGCTATGAAAGCGGTGTCTTTCT
This sequence comes from Sphingobacterium paramultivorum, assembly GCF_014109745.1. Classification (NCBI taxonomy): domain Bacteria; kingdom Pseudomonadati; phylum Bacteroidota; class Sphingobacteriia; order Sphingobacteriales; family Sphingobacteriaceae; genus Sphingobacterium; species Sphingobacterium paramultivorum. The sequence goes on along the minus strand of NZ_CP058555.1, from coordinate 4,585,444 downwards.
GCTGGAAAGTTTGAAGCAGTTTTTGGGTAAATATTTCTGTAGATTGTGCATAGCTACTGAACCAAGCTAAGGCACATAACCCAGATAAAATTGATTTTTTTGTTTGTATATACCACATAAAATTGGTTTTAAATACTTTTAACCATCGGTGTTTCTTAGAACCTTAGAGATGGCTTTAGATTTCCATAATGAATTAATAGGTACTCGGATAACTACTTTCAGATACCCTTGGCGAGATATATAAAATTGATCTGGCGGAACCAGTTCCTTCTAAAACTTGAGTGGGAACAGATTCTAAATTTCCAGAGTTTTTCTTAAACATTCTTATTTTATAGTTTGATCCAGATTTACTTCCTATGATAAAGAAATTGAAATTGTATTCCGGCTCGGTTGTGACGGCATATTTTAGATGTTTGATAAAAGTGACTTGTTCTCCACTTGGTACGGCATATTGTAATTGTTCAAAACCATTGCTAAGATTTCTGCTGTAAACATTGTTATTGGTGACAAAATATAATAGATTTTCATCTTCAGTCAACAAGGTATATAGTGAGGCATTCTGTAATAGAGAGCTCGAGCTTAAAGTTTCACTTTTAATAGTCAATTTTGTTCTGTCGCCTTCTAGAAAACACAAGGATTTTAAGGAAGGATCCGTTTTATCTTTCAAAATAGCGTATCCCTGTCTTTTAGAATAGTAATCCGGTGCTGGTAGGTATGTGGTGGATTTGAATCCTAAATATAAAGCTGTTTTATTGTTTTTGACCGTAGGTAATGTATTTCCATCAACACTTGAGAAAGTCGTCAATGTAGATCCCGATCCATTTACAAGCGTAACAAATGAACTACTGTTGTTATCAAATAAAATAGGATCTACACTATATTGGCTTGCAAAATAAGGGGATAGGCTATATGGGCTATTATTGTCGTCATATCTTACTTTGCTCCCAAATTGCCCTTTATTTACGCTATTGGAGTAGATATTGTATAATTCACCTCTATTAATAAGATATATGGCAGAATTTCCAACAAATGCACTCACTGGGGGAGCGATGTTTTGGTCTCCACCTATAAATAGTGTTGATTTGTCTCTGATTGTTTTTAAATTATTAATGCCTACAGCTTGTACATCTTTTTCTGTGGTGATAAATAAGGTTCTCGTATTTGCATATGTTGTAGGGTTCAAGATATTACTTTTGTATGCAGATGTAAAACTGAAATTACTTGCTTTGCCCTGAAGTTTAGAACCATTCGCTGTGCTAAGCGCGTTTTCGATTTTTCCATTGACCATGATACTTTGGGGGGTTAAAAAAAGATCTAGATCTGAATTTGCACCGTCATCTTTCAGTATGTACCAACCTCTAGTAAAAGCAGTAGCGACCGTTAGTGTTGTAGTTTTATATTGGGTGTATCCTGTTCTTTTATTCTTTGCAAGGAACACCAGCACCCAGTCTTTTGCGTCTTCATGGACTGCATATTTTAGATTTTTCGTATGACTAATTGTGTCTACTGGAGCCGATCGACCTTGCACATTTGTTTCATATATGCCCCAGCTATATTCTAAATCACCATCTTTGTTTGAGCTGATCTGTGGTTCAATCTTGATGGTATCTTGAAATGCAACTGCTGTATACTTGTCTTCGATACCTTCAATTTCAATGTACTCTTCTGTATTGTATGTGTAGTTGCTTTTATCTTTAGCACAAGAGGAGACAATTAGTGTAAGTCCAATTAGTAAATAATAGAGAAACTTTTTCATATTCGTTTTAGTTTGGAAAGGTGATTAATTCTCCATTTTCATCTTTTAATGGATTGCCCGGGTGTGCATTATTGTAATCGATCAATGCAGTGCCAAGGAAAGATTTATAATAGTTGATTAGATCTATAGCGCTATATACTTCTGAAAAAAAATTATCGTCCCATCTTTCTTGTGTAGTCTCAATCATAAATTGATGTTTTCGGACACTATATGCTCCAAAATAGTATTGAGAGATCGTAGTTGTCCAATTATTGGGTTTATTTAGACGATCTGTTATTTGGAGCTTACGCCAGAGTTTGCTGTTTTCTCCGAGCTTGAAATTGTTGTTTTCTACTAATTGAAATCCGAGATTTATCGTTTTGGCTTTTAATTCTGGATCGCGTAAGATAACAATTGGAACCTTTGCATGTACTGAATCGGCATTGATGCTATATGCATTTGTGAGACTCGGGTCGTCAAATGCTACATAATGTTTTCCGGGGATAGCATTATCGACATTTGGTAGATTTATTTGCTCAATTTTATAGCTGCGGTCTGTTTTGGACAATTTACCAATTGTATAAATGTCGAAGTATATGGTATCCCTAGTGATTTTTTCAGCATCGTAATAGAAAGTCGCACCTTTTAATGTATCCTGATATTCCGAAACAGTCGTTCCTCGCGGTACGATAGGAGGCCCAAACTGAATACGAGCTTCATCGTTAAAAATATAGTACTCATCTTTTGCACAGGAGATAAATATTATGGTGCATACTGAGAGCATAAATAGTATAGATTTATAGTTGTTCATTGTATTTCTTAATTAGATGATTCAACCGTTGGCATAGGTAATAAGTAATTAATTAAAGCTGCTGATGGAGCGAATAGCACTTGGATTTTGGGAACGTTTAACCTTTTGTAAGTGTAAAATGCCTGACCTTCAGCATAAAATTCTTTCCGATATTCTTTAATTATTTCTGATAGCAGGCCTGATTTATCTTGTGGTATAGCAGTGGATCCAATATTCCGAGAGAGTCTGAATTGTTTAAAATAATCTAAACCTTCATTAAATGGTGCTGTTTCAGCTAAAATTAGATACATTTCACTTGTCCTAAGTAGTGGAATTTGTTTATAATCCGTGCTTACAGTAACGTTATTTTCATTTGTGAGATACTTTTTGATGACGTTATATTTTGAGCCGTTAGTCATGGTAATTAAATTCCATAAGGTAGCTTCCCTGAAATCGGTGCCGGTATTACCGTATAATTGATTTGTAATTGTTGTGGCCGATGTCCCTTTGCGGTAGAGGCCGTTTCCGAAATAATTTGTATAAGTTTTGGCCATATCATAAGCATAAAGGCCAAAAATTTGTTCGGTTGTCAGCATAAAATTTGATGCTGTATATTCAACGCCACCAGCTAATTGAAATTTAGGGGCATTTTTTTCGTTACGTGCTTCGATGATCTCTTTTGCAGCCAAATATGCTTTGTCGTTATCTCCATACCATAAGTTCGCCCTAGCTTCCAATGCCTTTATTGCATAGTAGTTCATGCGCATATTCCGGTAGGCGATAAAGTCATCATCTGGTTTAAAAGCACTACCATACCCATTGGGGTTGCGTATATCTGCCATTGAATAGTTAAGCATGGGATCTACTGATTTAATAAGTTCTTCTGCTTGTTTGATGTCGTTCAATAGTTGTGCTTTGTAGGATTCATAGGAAATATGTGCATTGATATTTCTTCCAAATTCTGTCACATAGGCTAATTCGTTGCCAATCGCATGGTTTTGAGGCATAGGACCATACAAGCGCATTAAATCTAAATGGATAAAGGCTCTTAAACCGAGGCATTCCCCTTTTATGATTTCGTATATACCTGCTGTTTTTAAGACCGATTTTTTTAAATCGATTTGTTGCAGTATAGCATTGATATGAGCTATTGTTTTATATTGTTGGCTAAAGATTAGGTTAAATTTGTCGATTACTTTGCTATCCGAGAAATTGTAAAGGCCCAATTGTTGTTCGACGGTGTTGTTTGTGACATCCCAACTTGATACTAAATTTTCAATGGTAGCAAAACTTAATTCTTTGCCATATGTACTTTCATTTTTTAGATTAATATAGACGCCAGTCAAAGCATCTTTAAATCCTTGTTCAGTATCAAATTGTTGATCCTGCGGAACTTGGGTTTTTGGTACGATATCCAAGAATTTGTTGCATGAAACTGTATAAAACGCAGTAGCAAGCAAGATTATATAGATAGATTTTTTCATGTTTAAAAAGTTGCATTTAAACTCAATGTAAATTGACGAGAAAATGGATAACTGGTTCCTCGTTCTTGACGAATAGTTGATATGATAAATGGGTCTGATATATTTAGTCCTACGTTAACATTTTCGAAACCGATTTTTTTAACCCATTTTGCATAACGGAAATCATATTGAACATTGAAATTCCGGGCATAAAAGGTATTCTCGTCTTGTACAAATCGGGATGTTTTATAAGTCGGCGTAGTATTTAATAGTCCTTTAAATGGAACAATATCTCCGGGCTGTTGCCAGCGGCCAGTATATACGCGTTGATCAACATTATTGGAATAATTTCCTGTTTCTACTCGGTCGGCCAGCGTTTTATTATACGTTTGTCCGCCGAACTTATAACTCAAGGCTGCAGTGAATGTCAATCCTTTATAGCGTACCATGGTATTTAAGCTACCCCATATTTTAGGATCTGTATTTCCGACAGCTGTCACATCATTTGCATTCCATGTGTAGGTTGGTGTACCATCCGATGATAAATATAGCTCCTTACCTGTGCTTGGATCTATCCCAAGAGATTTTACAACCCAAATCGCGTTGCTAGAATATCCTTCTATATACATCTGTGCAGCATCGTACTGGTTTCCCTGTAAAGTTTTCTGCGCATCTTTCAAGGCTTCGGAGGTTTTAATGATTTTATTTTTATTATGTAAAACCGTTCCTGAAACAGACCAGGTAACTCCTTCTGGCTTTTTCATAAGAAAAACTGTTGCGTAGAATTCGAATCCTTTATTGCGAAGTTTCCCAACGTTTGATGTGTAGGATTCAAAACCATTAGATGCCGGGGTATTAATAGCCGAGACTAAATCATTGGTGTTTTCGATATAATAATTTGCTTGTAGAAGAAGGTAGCGATTGAATAGATCGACATCTGTTCCAATATTATATTTCATAACTTGTTGCCATTTGAGGTCGGGATTACCCATTCCCAATAAATAGGACCCTATCCAGTTATAATAGCGATCACCGGTGTAGTAAGCGTAAGTCGTGAGCGCCTGATAGGTGTCGAAGTTTGTAGAACCTGAGGTTCCTACAGACCCTCTCAGCTTCAGTCTGTTGATTTTTCCTTCTTTATTGAAAAATTTTTCTTCATCTATATTCCAGCCTAAACCTGCAGACCAAAAAGGTGCGAATTTCTTGTTTGATCCAAATTGGGATGATCCGTCATAGCGAAATGTACCATCAATAAAATAGCGATTGGCATAATTGTAATTTGCATTTCCAACAAATCCCAACGTTCGATAGAAGTATTCTCTACCACTTGGTTTTCCTCCCTTTTGATATTGTAAAGCCATTGATGGGAAATCCAGATTAGAATTTGGAAACCCCTCTGCTAAAAATGAATAGTCGGAAGATTTACTTTGTAAAATATTTGCCTCAGCCCCTGCGAAGATCTGATGTTTATCTTTGATTTTGGTCCTGTAAGATAGGTTCAATCCACCCTCATATCTCATTCCATTTGAAATTCCAAGAGCATAATCCCCTTTTCTAAAGACATCATCACCGGTATAATTTGCAAAGTTTGTATGTTCTGCGGGTCTAAATGCATCATTTTGGCTATTTGTTTTCGTAAAACTAAATTTACCTGTAAGTAGGAGATCCTTTATGATTTTCCACTCAACAGCCGTCTGGTTTGTGATTAGCGTTTGTTCACCTTTTTCAAATGTTTTTAATGTCGCATCATAAAGGGGATTAGTTGGTAAGGTACCCCTTACGTATATGTTGTCATCATTTCCCGGATCGCCCAATACTTTATTGACATTCCCACTAACATCGTAAGGACGCCAGTATGGATTGAGTTTAACATAGTCTGAAAAAGTACCGTATGGAGATTCCTGACTCTTGACATTATTAACATTCAGATAATTTCGAAATAATAGGTTGTTGTAGGTGTATGATAAGGTGATCGATCCATTTATTGTATTTCGTGAAGAACCTTTCATCACACCCGCAGTATTATTGTTCTGTAAGGTTGCGGAATACCGAAATTGCTGGTCACCTCCTTCAAGACGTAGGTTATTTCTCAATGCATGTGAGGTTCTTAAGGGAATTGCCATCCAATCCGTTTCTACGCCACTATTGATTTCGTTGAGAAGAAAATTGTAATATCTCTTTGAAGGTATATCTTGATAAGCATTTGCTTTGTCATAATAACCAGCTTGCCGCTCCAGTTCCAGTTTATCCCTTGCATTGAGGAGATGGTAGCCGCTTAAATCTGCCATCTCAATTTTTAATTCTGATCCAAAAGTTAATCTCAGCTTTCCTGGACGAGGCATTCTAGTTGTTACAACTATAACTCCATTGGCACCTCTGGAACCGTATAAAGCTGTCGCTGCGGCATCTTTTAATAGCGTAATAGCCTCAACATCGTTTTCATTGATATCAATCAACGCTTGCAATGTCGTTTGAAATCCATCTATTACTATTAAAGGGGTATTTAATTGCGTCTTCGTTTCACTTTGAATCTGATTAACATTTGGGATACTTGCATTCCCTCGCATTTGGATCTCTGGAAGCCTATTCGGATCGGAACCAAATAAATTGCTTTCAATGATATTAAACGATGGGTCTATATTTCGAAGTGATGTTACTAAGTTGCGGGAACCGTATTGTTTTAATTCCTTAGCAGAAATAGTTCGAGACGCTCCGGTGAAACTTTTGTCTTCTTTTTTAAAGATACCAGTCGAAACTATAGAAACTTCATCCAGAGCGGTATTTTGTGGCTTTAACTGAATGATCATTTCATCCTTATTCAAACTAGCTTTAACTTCTTTCTTTTCATAACCTACGGAAGAGATAATAAGAATTTCATTTAGTGAGGTTATGGGAAGGTTAAAGCTTCCATCAACTAGACTTTTAACACCTTTCTTTTCATCGTTTCTTAGTCGAATAGATGCGCCCTGAATAGGTTTGCCGTTTTCATCTAGGATCCTTCCGGTGACATAGCTTTGTAAGCTTTTACTTAGTAGTTTGTTGGTCTGGATTGGTTTTGAGATAGGTTTAATAATTACAGTCATATTAACAACCTCATAATCCAAACCATTTGGTTTAAGAATGGCATCTAAAGCTTGTTGAAGGGAGCTATTTTCGAGTCTAACACCCGTATCCTTAATTTTTTCGAGAATGACGTCTTTATAGAAAAAACTATAGCCAGACTGTTTTTCAAGTTGCTGGAAAACTTGCTTGATGGACAACTGATTTGAATTGATAGAGATGCGCTGCGCATTTGTTGTGCCATGGAGCTGCATCAGACTGATCGTCAAAAGCGCCGAAACAAGGTGAAAACGCAGTTTGTTTTTTCGGTTAAATACGGTGGGTAATTTGTTGTCATTACTGCTCTCCACAATAGCCTGAGGCCAGGTGATGGCGTCTGAGTTTGCTGAAATTTGGACATGGTTATCCCATGGGACCGAAGGTTTGGCCTTCCTGTTGTTTTGCATTAGGTTAATGTTTTATAAGTTCAGTATTAATAATTTAGTTTTTCAGTAGGATTGTTTTTTGTTGATTTTTATTCTGTACGATATCGAAATTCAACCCAGCAGTTTGGAGGACGGTTAGGATTTCCTGCAAATTCATCTGCTTATTGATTTTTCCACTGAATCGTTCGTTTATTTCGGAGTCGTCAAGACGGACGTTGAGATCGTACCATCTTGCCAACTGTTGCATGATTTCATTTGCTGTGGCATTATGGAAGGTAAAATAACCTTCACGCCAGGTTATATACTCGGCGGCATCCACATTTTTCTTACTGAGCGTTGTACCTTTAAAATTCGCTTGTTGGTTGGGTGTCAAGAGTATTTTCTGCTGCTGATGTTGTACTTCAACTTTACCTTCAACAAGTGTTGTTTGCGTCGTAAGATCATTATCATAGGCATTGATATTGAAATGTGTACCCAAAACTTTGACTTGTTGATCGGTTGTTTTTACAATGAATGGTTGTTCTGGATTTTTGCTAACTTCAAAATAGGCTTCACCATGTAATTCAACTAAACGCTCTGGGCCTATGAATTTCGAAGGGTAGCTCAAGGAGCTATTCGCATTCATCCATACTTTGGTTCCATCGGGAAGTACAATTTTAAATAGTTGTCCCCGAGGTGTTGAAAGCGTATTTTGAACGATGTGATTTGCGTTGTCATTATAGACAAGTTCTCCGTTTTTGATTTCCTGAACGCCTTCAATAGCTTGGGTAGCTTTACCTTGGTTATTGAGTATGACGACTGCTCCATCTTCAAAAGTAAGCTGTACATTTTCCTGAACGGGGCGTATCATCGCTACTTGCGCAGGTGCTATTTTATCGAACACGGCATGCTGATAGTAGAAGTAGCCCATGGCAAAACCGAGCGCAATCGTAATCGAAGCTGCTATACGAATCCAATACCTATAGCCAATTGATTTAGGTTCAGGGAATGTCATACTATGATTTAGACGTTGTAGTATACGGTGCTGACTTGCTTGAATATCGTTATCCGTCGGCATGTTGCTTGCCTCGGCCTCTTCAAACCATTTTTTCAAGGTATCGTATTCGGCTTTATTTTCGAAGCCCAATAGATAGTTTTTGATTAGTTTTTGCAGCGTATTAGGTACTTTCATCTAGTTAAATCTATTTATTCATTAGTAAGCAGTCTCTTTAAGAGATTTATGTTGCCTTCGACTGTTTCAGCTATGATTGAGTTATCAGTGATATGCATTATCCTGTATCACTTGAATACATCATTATGACTTCACAGGTCGTTTGGTTAGCCTTGTATAGATATAGTCATCGAAAAAACTGAAAGCACCTACGCTAAAATGAAAAAAAATTAAAAAAATGAGAGAAAGGCATGGAAGTCTTTGGTAACTAGGCGTAAACGTTTGAGAGCTTTGTTTATTTGATTCTCAACGGTACTTTTTGATAGTCCGTATTCAAGGGCTATCTGGTTGATGGATTTGTGGTTGATGCGGCTTTCATTGAAAATAATTCGGCAACGTTCAGGAAGATTTTGTATTTCTTCTTGGATGAGGTCCAATAGATAGCGGTAATGTAAGCGATCTTCGATTGGCGCATCATCAACGATGATATCTACTTTATCGATATCCACCCTATGCTGTTCGCTATTTTTATTGAAGTAGGAGAAGGTGAGGTAACGTGCGCCAGTTTTGAGGTATGATTCGATGTTATTGATTTCTTGCAATCTACTCCGGTTTTTCCAGATACTCAGGAATAGATCATGTAGAATGTCTTCCGTTGCTTCTGTATTTTTAGTTTTGGGGTAAACATATTGGTAGATTGTTTTCCAGAAATGATTGTATAGTGCATCGAATGCAGTTCGGTCGCCTTCTGCGATTTGTTTCAGCCAAAGTGCAATTGTACTATCCATCTTTTAGTTCCCCAATTATGGTACAAATGTATCTAAAAAAAAGATAGTTAAAAAAGGTTAGACAGGGAACTGCTTGAGAAGCGTTTCCGTCTAACCTTTTCTGTTGTAATCTACGGGATCAAAAAATGCATGTAAGGAAATCCCAATTATTTACCTTACCAAGTATCGTCGCAATAGTTACAATTTTGTTGGTATTCTTGTTATTTGCTATATTTCTGTTCTGTAAAAGCGGTATAAAAATAGTCGATAGAAGCTTGTACAGGTTTGTAAACAGTCCTATACTTGACCGTGCTTGGACTAACAATATTTTTTAAACTTGCAAAATCCTCATAGGGTGTAATACGCACAGTTGTGGAATCTCCGGAATTGTTACGATAGGTGACCTCTGTAAATTGCATTGGATAAAATGTGCCCTGTCTGGGCAAATTGTTCTCTCGGGCTAGTACCAGGAAATGCTCGTTGGCGTTTGCTTTGTCAAATTTTGAAAATGAGCGATTTACAAGGGTACGTATATAACTCTGACCGTAAATAAACTGACTCGAGGCTACCGATCGAGAACTATCACCCTGACTGGTAAATGAATAAACGTTTGCCGTATATGTTGCCTCCGAAAGTGCATCTAAGGTGATGAGTTTGACTTTCCCATGTTCACTGGCTTCTATCGGGTAATTTTTTACTTCTGCCGTAGGTGAGAGACTGCTCCTTAGATAGACTCTAACGCTATTCACTTTGGGGTCTGTCGTTACCTTAAATCGTAGTATCCCTCTTTGGTTACCGGGGATAATAGATAGCGAATCTATCCGGCCCGGATAGTAAATTTCCCCATTTTTTAGGTATTCCCCATAATAGTAGTCTGACGGCTTGCAACTGTAGGTTAAAAGGACAGTACCCAATACGATCAGCATATAATTCAATATCTTTTTCATAATTTATCAGTCTACGTATTTTCCATATAATTTCAATTCCGATATAGCAACTGTGAGGGCATTACCCAGAGGTTGTTCTCGAACGCCGTTCCATGTACAGTTTACTTTTATGCGGAAATATTTGAATCCGCTCGGGTTGTCCCAGTTTACTTCAAAATCTTCTCCCTTACGTGCATAATCTTGATCCTCACTATTTGCGTTAGTGCCAAAAGCTAGGCCGGATGGACGGACGCCTTCAAATGTTCCGAGTAATGTCCAAGAATCCCAGGAGCCATCTTGTGCAGGTGAATTACTGCCATAAAGTTCGAATTCTTTTGGGTGTGTAGCTTGAAACAATAGCCCATAATTGTCGTTTCGACCCCAAAGTTTGACCCGACTTACCTGTGCCTTTTTACGCGCATCCAACGTGAATTGGAATGGGATCGGAGCAGCCTTACCCCACCACTGCTTGTTTGTGATATAATATGGTGATCCTTCAATCCCATCAAATAGTGATACCTGCATTTCGGCACTTCCGCTTTGTGCATTGTAATTGCTGATGTAATCACCATTTCTATTCATATCGCTATAGGCCGTGATACCATTATAGATCAGTAAATTGTTGATTTCATATTCTTCTTGTGGTGTTAAATTGCGACGAATGGTGTCTGATACATTACCCCATTGATCGCGTATTACAATACCGTAGGTTGTTGCGATCGGTTGTTCTCCACGAACGCGAATAACACCTTCTTTGGACTTTGTATAGGTCTCGTTCAGGACATTCCAGCCGATCTCTTTGGTGGTCGGATTTTCCCCATATTTGAATACACTTAAAATGATATTTGCAGCATCTTTATTTTCAAATTTGAGGTTTACACCACCAAATGTACTATAGAAAAAATCGTTAGATTTAAACGATTCGGCTAAGATGATATAATTGGGCTTTCCTGTCTTGATTTTAATAGTAACAGGATCGGATTCCACGTCACCAACTGAGACAGCAACAAGTTTAACTTCATGTTCACCTATCGCAGCATATCCTTGTACAGCAAGTTGGTTATCGTATATGCTGGCCTTGGTGACCATTTCTTTTCCATTTTCCAATGTATACGTTGCCTTGACATAGCGTAAGTCTGCTGAAGTAGGTAAATCGTAGCTGATCTTTGCTCCGCCAGGAGCTTCTTCATAGGCAAGGTTCTTTAAGGTATTCGGTTTTTCTCCTTGTCTTGCTGCGGTAATGCCTATGTCTTCCTTGCAACTTGTCCATAGTAATGGAGCCATCAAAAGGATTGCTAGCATGATTGGAGCGGTTTTATTTATTAAATTTTTCATTATGCGATATTTGTAATTTAAATTACCATCCTGCACTTTGGACAAGATTTGGGTTACGTCTTCTTTCATTTAAGCTCAATGGCCAAAAGTAATCCCGATCCATAAATGACCGTGTATATAATAGTGTTGTCCGATAGTAAGAGCCTTCGGATGATTGATTGATATCCCATCCTAAAATTGGATTGTTTAGTTCTTTGACGGCATCTTTCCAACGGCGAAGATCCCAAAAACGTACACCTTCCAAAGCAAACTCATTTGTACGTTCACGTTTGATAATTTCACGCAGTCCATCTTTAGTTGCAGGTTTATTTGGCGCAGAAGAGTAATTTTGCCATGATTCAACTACACCTTTAAGACCACTGCGCGTTCGGACAGCATCAATGTAGGAATAAGCTTCTGCTGAGGGACCATTTGTTTCGTTTAATGCTTCTGCATAGTAAAGGTAAAGATTTGCTAAACGTATGATCGGATGGCCAAACAACCGCGCAGTATATGCATTACTTGCACCAACAGTACTTCGATAATTATAATGTTTTTTTGAGGCATATCCTGTCCAATTGAATCGTGTGGGGTCCACTTTTCCTGAAGATCCCGAATATTTGAGATCAATATTGTAAGCATTTGCATCCGAACCGGCTTGCAACATAAATACACGTCCGGCATCAAACATTAAGGTGCCATAAAATCTATTTTCCCGATTTAGATTCATTCGGGCTGTTTGTTTCCCAGCGACCAAATCGTATTTATAAGCATCTGTGTTGGGAACTGTAATCAAATCGAATCTCGATGTATATGGATAAGTAATATCCTCCTCAATAGGGACGCCATTGTTTGAATAAAATTTTTCAACAATATTTATTGTTGCAGACATAAAGCCCAACAGGGTTCCCGACGTTGCATTGGCGGTATAGCGAGGAAGCATAAAATAACCTTGGATGGTTCCATTGGCAGTTGATTTCGTATCTAACCACAATACTTCTGGATTATCGGTGTTTTCGTTATAGGCCTCCCGAATATTCATTTGAAACTGTGTACTCGCTTGTGGGGTGAATCCTCCAGTGGGCGTCCAGGTATGCAGTTTCTTTCCATGTTCAGTAGCAAAATCGATGGCTTCTTTACAAGCTTTCGCTGCCAATTGCCATTTTTCAACCGAATAGGTATGGTTGAACAACTCTTTCCCATCGCTGTTTTTAATAGAAGCTTCCGTACCAACATTTCCATTGAAAAGAGGGCTGGCGGCATAAACCAATATCTCAGCCTTCATTGCCTTGGCGACGATTTTTGTGATGCGTCCTGTTTCACTGTTCACTGCAGTAACGTCATCCATTAAATTGGGGATGGATTCATCAATCATACTGACAACATAGTTGAAGCATTCATCTATACTATTTCGAGGCAACTGAGAAGATCCCGGGCTATCATAGATAGGGATATTCTTGTCTCTGATAGGTACTGGACCGTACTGTTTCATTAGGAGAAAGTGATAGTAGGCTTTCAGAAATTTGACTTCTGAGATCCACATCTGTTTCTCTTCGTCTGTCATATCCGGTACCGACATAATATTGTCGAGAAATGTATTGCAGTTTGTGATACCCACCCAAAGATTTGTTGCTCCATTGTTCCCATCCCAAGCATTTAACAGGGGGTTGTCGCCATTTTGGTTGCCCAAAGCGATTCTCCAATTGAAGTACCCCGAATAGGTTGATTCGGAGTTTAACCAAAATTCATCTCCAGAGAGCCAACCTGGGTTATTGGTCATCGAAAAGCTTTGTGGTAATTGACTATAACAAGTCACTAAATAACGCTCGGCCATTGTGCGCATTGCAAATGCTTGATCGAGTACAGGTGCATTATCTGGAACAACATCCAGAAATTTATTACAGGAGGTCGAAAGACCTACGAACAACCCTAACGCGATTATACTTTTCTTAAATCTCATTTTCATAGTTTCTTATAAATTAGCATTGATACCAATGTTAAATACCCTTTGCAGCGGATAGTTTAGCGCATTACCACCCATTTCAGGATCCCATAATTTGAAAGAGCTAAATCGCAATAGATTTGTTGCACTGGCATAAATACGTAGGTTTTTGAATTTGTATCGTTGCGTTAGTTTTTTGTTGAATGTGTAGCCTAGTTCGACTTGTTTTAACCGAAGCAGACTGCCATTACGCATCCAAAAAGTACTTTGAACCGTATTGTTGGCCATTGGCATTACGCTTAAACGAGGCCATGCTGCATAGATATTTTTATTGTCTTCGGACCAATAATTATTTGCCCATTCTTGGAAGACAGCGTTGGGTGATGTTTCAGCACCGAATGGAGCAATTCCTCGACTCAATGGACTGCTCGTATTATTCGTTGTTGGATTAATAAATAACGATGTTCTTCCAACTCCGCTAAAAAAGAACGAGCAGTCGAAACCTTTATAGCCAGTGCTTAAACCAAACCCATAATTGATTTCTGGAGTCGTAGGATAGCCAATTGGCATGCGGTCGTCGTCATTGATTAAACCGTCTCGGTTAACGTCCAAGTATTTGATATCTCCGCCACGGACTGTTGATCCGAATTCTTGGGCGGGACTATTATAGACTTCGTTATCATCAATAAACAAGCGCTCCGCTATATAGCCGAACTGATTGCTTACGGAAGTTCCTTGGCGTTGACGGTACTCGTTTTTATAGGCTGGCTCTTCGAAAAATGCATATTCCCCTGTTGCAAAAGTGAATGTTCCTCTACCTTGGAACCATAAATCACTGTTAACAGACTTATTGTAGACCAATTCTCCGTCAAATCCCTTACTCTTATATTTTCCGACATTGGCAAAAACAGAGGCGGTTAGACCATTGATTGAGGATAATGAACGTGCTTGAACGATATTGTCGCGTTCTTGCTGATAAAAATCACCTGTAAATGTTAATGCGCCTTTAAATAAGCTTAAGTCAATTCCTAAATTGGTTTGTTTGGAAATTTCCCATCTAATGTCGGGGTTGGCATACCGATTGACCACAATACCGTTGACGGTTCTACGCCCTGACTCGGCAGGTAAGCCAAAGGAATAACCATAGTCTGTGCTATTAAGGTTGACATCTGAAAGATAGAAGAATCGAGTATCAAGTATCTGGTCATTCCCGAGAACACCACGAGTGAAGCGGAATTTTAAATTACTGACGACATCCTTAATTGGTTCGAAAAACTGCTCATTGGAGACATTCCATGCTAAACCGAAGGAAGGGAAAAATCCCCAACGAAATTTGTCCGAAAACTTCTCCGAGCCATTGTACCCAAAAGCAAATTGAGCGTGATAACGATTATCATAACCATAGGTGAAACTACCTGATAAGGACACATTTCTGTTGGGAAGCGTATTGATTAGGGAAATGTTATTGTCGACGGGTGTTTTGATATTATCCCGAATGGTGTTGATCAACATTCCAAATACATTATGCTTCTCATTAAAGGTCCGTTGATAGGAGAGCTGATTCTCCATATAGAAAACAGCGGATTGGGTTCTTTCTCCAGGAACAAAGTCGAGATATTCTGTTCCTGTTTCAGGATTGATCTCGCGAAAGAGCAAAGAGTTGTTTTTTGGATCGGTTCCTATTGGCTCATAATAAAACGGGTTGTACTGGCGTGATTGGGCAAAATAAGAATTTCTGCTTAGATTAAAGAGTCCTCTATAATTTAGACCTTCCAAAAGAATTGTTGAAAAATCTTGTTTTAATTCCAATTGTACCTGAATATCACTTCGCTTTCTTTCCGAGTATCCGCGCATAATCTGTGCGTAAGGGTTGGCATACTGTCCCTTATCGGCATTTCCGAAGAGTGGATGCTGAATATAGGACTGACTAGGACCAGCTTGATATACAGGGAGAAATAAAACAGGATTTGCACGAAGTGCAAGATTGTAGGCCTCTGCTCCATTTGTCGGTGGACCACTGTAATTTTGAAGATTGGCCACGGTGCGAACCATAGCGAATGTTGATTTGGTTAAGTTGATACCAATATTGCTCCGCAGGTTCATAACTTTGAAATTAACGTTATTGTTAAAGTTGTTCAAAGCATCCATTTTAAGTAGACCATTGTCATTGGTAAAATTTCCACTCACGTTATAAGTTGCAATTTGTCCACCACCAGATACACTTAAGTTGTAGTTTTGGGTTGTTGTGGTCTTCTTAGTGAGGGCATTGAGCCAATCTACTGCTGGGTAGGTGATAGGATCATCTCCAGCAGCAGTGCGTTCAATTTTATATTGCCCATAAGGTTCTACCCCCAAGGGGTCACGTGTTGTAACAGCTTCGTTGTACATTTTCATCCAAGTGACAGGATCAGCAAATTTCAACGTTTGGGTAGGTGTTGATATTCGTTGTTCGGCTCTAAAGCTGATCGTTGCAGGTCCGTCACGTCCTACCTTTGTTGTCACGAGGACAACACCATTTGCTCCGCGAGAGCCATATACGGCTGATGCGGTGGCATCACGTAAGATCGAAAAGTTTTCGATGTCATCAACTGGGATACGTGCCAAATCATCCGCTGTGACCTCCATATTGTCAACAAGGATTAACGGCTTGTTATTTGTTCCAAAAGTTCCTACACCTCTGATGAAGAAATCGGCATTATCGCCTCCCGGCTCTCCGCTACGTTGAAATGAAACGACACCGGCAACTTTGCCTTGTAATGCTGCCGTAAGATTGCTTACTGGGGCACGTAATTCTTTGGGGCTAAGTGATGAAACGGAACCAATAAGGTCGCTCTTCTTGGAACGTTGACCAAATGCTGTAACAACGACTTCGTCAATGGAACTTGATGCAGATTCTTTTAATATGATATCAAATTTTGATTTTCCGTTAATAGCAACTTCCTGTGGGTCATATCCAACCATTGTGAAAATCAGGGTCGCATTAGCGGGTACTTTTAGTACAAAAGCTCCATTGATATCTGTTGCTGTACCAAGGCCTGATTTCCCCTTGATACTTACACTTACACCGGTAAGTTTTCTGCCTAAGGTGTCACTGACAGAGCCTATTACTTGAGTTTCTTGCTGTAGGTCTAAACTCTTATTGATTATTGGTCTGCTAATAATCTTGTTAAGGTCCTCTCTCAGCGGTTCATTTTTTTTCTTAATGACAATTGTTTTGTCAAAGAAATCGTAAGTAAAATCTGCATTTCCCAATACAATGTTTAAAACCTGTGAAAATGGCTGGTTTTTTACATCGATAGAGATGTCTTTATTGGCAGATATTTCATTCTTTTTATAGAAGAAAGTATATCCACTTTGTTTCTCAAGATCTTTTAAAATAACTTGAAGACTCGCATTATGCTTTTTAAGCGTAATTTGCTGTGCATAGGTATGAGCATCCACTTGGGATAGTCCTATGCCGATCAATAAAGTGATTAAGTTGACCCTCATAAGAGATCTAGGTAATGGTCGCGCAAAAAAAGGTATTTGTTTTTCACTTTTAAGGCTTTTATTAGGCGTCATGTGAACGCCCAACAAACCTTCATGAAAATCCCTCTCCTTCTTCATGAACGGAGTTATTGAAAATTTCATTAAATTCGTTTGGTTTTAATGTATTAATAATTGAGATGTTATACGATGCTTTAATACCAATTACTACTACGGATTCTGCGCCAACAGGGTCCGTTTTTTATTGGTATTATCAATAAGGATTTATGGTGGCAGTTTTGTGCTTGTCATAATTTTAGCAATTGGTTATGTAATGATTAATTTAATTCGGCTATTGTCACCCACCAAAGCTTTTGTATTGATATCTGCAAAATTGAGCAGCTCAATCAATTTGTTTAAGCTTAGATTGCGGGGAATTGTACCCGTGTATTGTTCTTTACTTTTACTTCGTCTGTACGTAATGTCAATATTATACCAGCGGGCAATTTGTTGCATTACCTCTTCCGTGTTATTACCATTGAAATAAAACTGACCTTTTTTCCAACTTAATACTTCTTCAAGATCTATGTGGCGGGAATTTAGTGTGCCATGTTGCAGAGTAGCCTGCTCATTTGGTTTTAGGTAAAGATTGGATTGAGGTACATCTTGTGCTGAGACTACAACAGACCCTTCCTCTAGGGTTGTTTGTGTTCTATCTGTCTCGGGGTATGCGTTGACATTGAAGCGGGTTCCAAGAACTTCAATTTTCTGACCACGTGTTTTAACGATAAATTTGCTTTTATTGGTTGTTTTCTGTACATGAAAGTAGGCTTCACCCTGTAATTCAACTTCTCTGTTTCCATTATCAAAGGAGGTTGGGTAAGAGATTTTCGAATCAGCGTTTAGTGTCACTAATGTGCCATCTGATAAGGTTAGGTCATAGGTGGCACCCTTTGGCGTATACATGCTATTTTTTTGTATACTTATTTGTCCTGTTTTAACATCATGATAGCTGATTTGTCCCTTACCATCCTTTTTTATAATGACATCGCCTGTTTGTATACTTTGATTGAGCGAAAGATGTTCGAGATCTATTCGTTTACCATTTCCCAAGATAATGATTGCTCTTTCTTTACCGGGAGGGATTGATGCCAATTGCTCTGTGGTCGCTAAGATCTCGGGCTTTGGCCAGAATTGTAAGATCGAAAAACCTATCAGCAGTATACTGGCGGCGATTGCTATATACCTGACTGTCCGAAACTGTATAATATTTCTTGCCGGATTTTGTATTTCCTTGATAAGACTCTTTTTTGCATTATTTTGAATATCCACAAATTCGGTCTCAGAAATGCCATTTTCGGACTGTTTTTCAAACCAGTCGAGTAGTTCTTTTCTATCTTGAACAGTATCCTTCCTGTTCAAGAAGACGGAAATCAGCTTGTATATTTCGTTCATTTGATTCATAACAGGTTCCATTGGAATGGTCAGTTACTATACAAGTGTGTAAAATAAGGTGGAACCTCCAGTCGAAAATGAAAAAAAAGTGTTTTTTTTAAAATGGATAAAATATCTATGAAAATACCTGTTAAAAAGGTACGGGTGTTGACTAGAAAAACAGTGTAAAATGAAATAAATGGCTTGTCGCTGCTCGAAGATGTTTGATTGCTTTATTAATGTGTTTTTCGACGGTAGACTCGCTGATATTAAGCTGCTGGGCAATAGCTTTGTTGCTCATGTAGAAGTCACGGCTCAATTTAAATACTTCTCGGCACTTTTCGGGAAGGTTTTCGACTTCTTTGGCGACAATATCGATGATATAACGATAATAGAGTTTATCTTCTATTGCAACGGTTTCATCTTCCAGTTCGAGCTCCTCAAAATCGAGAGATGATACCTTTAATTTTAAATTCTTGCGATAATGAGCAAGGATGAGGTACCTACAGGAGCTAAATAGATAGGCCGGGAGAGATTCTATTTGTTCAATCATTTCCCGATTTTTCCATACTGACATAAAAAGATCGTGCAGTATATCTTCAGCGACTTCACTGCTAGCAACTTTTTTTGCAATAAAAGCGATTAAATCGGGCGTAAAAAGGTCATATAATATAACAAATGCTCGTTGGTCCCCTTGGCGTATAAGAGGGAGAAGTTCGTGATATTGATATGATTTTTGATTTTTCATGGGTGTACTCGGGCAGTAAACTTAGCGAAAAAAATATGATTTCTTGTTACAGGAAAGATAATCTCTATTTTTTAGCGTTCTTACTACATTGCTATATTTTCAGTGACTTTAATCGTTTTTTGGGGAATAACACTCAGTTAGCTACTCCCCAAACTTAGTTTTATTTTTTGTGCGTGTTTACACTTGTCAATGGGAAAATACCACTTTCGACATGCGCTTTTTCAATCAGCTGACGTAATTCTTTTACTTTCGTTGGGTTTCCTTGGGCAATATTGTGTTGTTCTTTTGGATCTTGTTTGAGATTATATAGTTCGGCTGTAGGTTGGCTACTTGTAACTTTTTGTAAGATAAGTTTCCAATCTCCCTGGCGCAGGGCTTGACGCCCCCCATCTTCATGAAATTCCCAGTACAGGTATTGGTGCTGTTTTTGTTGCTTATTTTTACCTAGCAACGTTGGCAAAAATGAAATTCCGTCTGTATAATGCGGTTTTTTTGTCGCGGCAAGCTCGACCATCGTAGGCATAATATCCCAAAAAGCGCCCAGGTAGTTTGAGGTTTTCCCTTCGGCAACTTTGCCATGCCAATAAACAATGAAAGGGGTCTTAATGCCACCTTCATAGAGGTCGCGTTTGTTGCCGCGTAACCCGCCAGAGCTATTGAAAAAATTGGGATCGGCTCCGCCTTCCTTGTGCGATCCGTTGTCGCTCGTGAAAATGATAATTGTATTATCCAATAGCTTGTTCTCGCGTAACCGATCAACAATTTGACCGACATAAGCATCCATACGGCTTACCATACTCGCATACATGGCATGCGGTTTTTCTACCGAAGCGTAACCGGGAACAGTCGCTTGTGGGCCATAGTCATTTCCTTTATGTGGTTTTTCATCAAACCTGTCTGCATATAATTGATAATATTTGTCATCCGGACCTGATAATTCGGCGTGAGGAAGAACTGTAGGTACATAAAGGAAAAAAGGCTTTTCTTTATTTTCATCAATAAATTTCAAGGTCTTTTCTTGGATTAATGCCGGTGCATACTGCCCTTGGGCCATTAAACCATTTTCATGGAGTTCTATCCTTTCGTTATTATGCCAGAGGTGAGTTGGGTAGTAACGATGGGATTGACGTTGGCAGTTATAGCCATAGAATTCATCGAATCCTTTTTGATCAGGAGCACCTGTTGTATGGACCATTCCAAGTCCCCATTTTCCAAACGCACCGGTTGTATATCCTGCCTGTTGTAGAAGCATAGCAAAAGTTTGTACAGAGTCGACTAAGGGTTGTTGTCCTTCGGGCTCAAGTTCTTTGTTACCCCTTACATAGGTGTGGCCAGTATGCTGTCCTGTCATTAAAGATGATCGCGAGGGAGCGCACACTGATGTACCAGCGTAGAAGTTGTCAAATTTCATCCCTTTGGCAGCCAATGAATCGATATGCCTCGTTTCAATTTTTTGCTGACCGTATACACCAAGGTCTCCATAACCAAGATCATCTGCCATGATAAGTACAATATTCGGTCTCTGGTCCTTCTTTTGAGCAATAGCAAGAGAGGCTAGAGTCAAAAGAAGAGATAACATAAAAGATGTTTTCATTTGCATTCGGTTATTTCTTTAAATTAATTTTTTTCTTAGCTAAGATTGTCCACTAGTTTATATTGCAGTGCAACTTAATCCATTAAAACAGTCAGGTGGTCCTATTTAATTTTATTTATAATGGTTCGTATGTTTTTTTAGAATAATACTTCTTTAAAATAGAAGTATTATTCTAAAAAGAATGAGCGTTAAATTTACTCAAAAATATCTTTTTGATCGTATTGGCTTGCATTCGTGGAGGGATAGCAACGGTAATGAAAGAGCCTTAATTTGATAATCTGTTCCTTTTTGCTGCCTACGCATACGATTGTGTAATAATTTATTGTGTGATGTCAATTGTAATCTCCGATATGTTCATATTTATTTTCTAATTTCACCCTAATTTTATGAAAATGCTCTTATGGCCAAATCAATTAAAGAAATAGCACAGGAACTCAATGTGTCTAAATCAACTGTTTCGTTAGTCATTAATCACAAAGCCGAGCGAGCACGTATTAGCAAGGAATTGGAAAACCGTGTACTTGCATACGTTGAAAAAGTTGGCTATAAGCCCAATGCTCTCGCCAAGAGTTTAGCAACGGGGCGGTCAAATACCATTGGTCTAATTGTAGAGAATATTGGGGATTCTTTTTTTGGTCCATTTGCATTGTATGTAGAGGAATTGTTCCGAAAGAAAAATTATCACGTCCTCTACAGTAGTACGCTTGGAGATTCGCAAAATGCACGCGATATCATCGATTCGATGTTGGAAAAGAAAGTGGAGGGTATTATTTTGGCCCCGACAGTAGATCTGGAAGAGTATCTGCGAAAAATATTGGAGCATAAGGTTCCGTTGGTAGTTTTTGATAGAAATTCTCCAACAGTGGAAACCCATTATGTACATATTGACAATGAAGTTAGTGGGAAGAATGCATGTGACTATTTGAAATCTATTGGTTGTAGAAATTTTGGGCTGGTAACCATCGATTCGGATCAACCACAAATGCTGGCACGTAAGCGTGCTTATTTGGAGTTTTGTGACACATACGGAATGGAACCTCGCATACTGCAATTACCTTATCAGCACCTGAAACAGAAAGGTTCACGTATGTTGAAAAATTGGGCAGCTAAGCAGGTAGGCTTAGATGGTCTATTTTTTACCACAAATTATCTTTGTATTCTCGGATTAAAGGTATTGCGGTCGGCGCCTGAGAATAGCTATAATTTTCCGATGTTTTCTTTTGATGACCATGAATTATTTGATATTTTGAATCCTAAAATTTCCTGTATCCAGCAACCATTGGAACCTCTGGCTAAAACTTGTGCGAAAGTTTTGTTAAAGGAAATAGATCAAGGGATATCCACACCAAAAGAATATATCATCTCAACGAAATTGATTCGGCGCTAAAATGGGACAACAAATGGATATATAAAAATTGAATTGTAAAAATCATAAGACGTGTTTGTCCAATTCCAGGTCTTTATTTTGATTTAATATTCTTTTTTATATCTTTACTAATACGTTTTAGTAGAAATATTTTTATATATCCTAAATAATGAAGAAATCTTTAAGTGTTTTTCTAGGGTCGTTATTGTCTTTGGGTTTGTTTTACGCAAAACCGGTTTTGGCTCAGAAATTTAGAGGGCAGCAGCTAGAAGCTGTCGATCTTGTTAATCCATTAATGGGTACCGAATCCAAATTTGAGTTGTCCAATGGTAACACCTATCCCTCGATTGCGAGACCTTGGGGCATGAATATGTGGACACCACAAACAGGGAAAAATGGCGACGGATGGCAGTATCAATATACCGCTGATAAGATTCGTGGTTTAAAACAGACTCACCAACCATCACCCTGGATGAATGATTACGGTGTTTTTTCTATCATGCCTGTGACCGGAAAACCTGTATTTGATCAAGATGAGCGTGCGAGCTGGTTTTCGCATAAAGCGGAAATTGTAAAACCGTATTATTATTCGGTTTATCTAGCAGATCACGATGTGACTGCAGAGATGACACCAACAGAACGCGCAGCCATGTTTAGGATCTCGTTTAATAAAACAGACGACGCTTATATTGTTTTGGATGCTTATGAAAAGGGATCTGAAGTGCAGATTATTCCAGAAAAAAATATGATAATTGGCTATTCTTCGAAATATGCACGCGGTCCGCTGCCAGCTAATTTCAAGAATTATTTTGTTTTGGTTTTTGATCAGCCTTTTGCAAGTGTCGCTACTTGGGAAGGCAAAGAGAAGAAGGATGGGCAACTTCAGATCAAAGGTGATCACACTGGTGCAATCGTAGGGTTTAAGGTAAAAGACAAAACGAAACCAGTACAGGTGAAAGTGGCGTCTTCCTTTATCAGTGCCGAACAAGCCTTATTAAACTTAAATGAGTTAGGTAATAAATCTTTCGATCAAGTAAAAGAAGACGGACGTCAGATCTGGAATTCCACTTTAGGGAAGATTAAAGTAGAGGGTGATGATATTGATCAACTGCGTACATTTTATTCGACCATGTATCGGACTTTATTTTTCCCGAACAAGTTATATGAAATTGATGCGCAAGGAAAGGCTGTACATTACAGTCCATATAATGGAAAAACACTTCCTGGCTATTTATTTGGAGGAACAGGTTTTTGGGATACTTTTAGAGCGTTGTATCCATTCTTAAACTTTATGTATCCTTCCATTAATAAGGAGATGCAAGAAGGTTTACTTAATGCGTATTTAGAAGGAGGTTTCCTTCCTGAATGGAGCAGTCCTGGATATGCCGATATCATGGTGGGTAATAACTCCGCTTCGGTGGTTTCGGATGCTTATATGAAAGGATTACGCGGTTATGATATCAATAAGTTATACGAAGCTTTACAACACGGTGCTAATAACGAAGGACCAATGAGTGCTGTTGGAAGAAAAGGGGTGGAATATTATAATAGTTTAGGTTATGTGCCATATGATGTTAAAATCAATGAAAATGCAGCACGTACATTGGAATATGCTTATGACGATTTCACTATTTACCAATTGGCAAAAGCGTTGAACCGTCCGAAAGCTGAAATTGATTTGTATGCTAAGCGTGCACAGAACTACAAGAATTTATTTGATCCATCGACCAATCTTATGCGTGGAAAGAATAAAGATGGAAAATTCCAGGCTCCTTTTAATCCATTAAAATGGGGTGACGCATTCACAGAAGGAAATAGCTGGCATTATTCGTGGAGCGTATTTCACGATGTTCAGGGGCTTATCGATTTAATGGGCGGAGAGAAGACTTTTGTGAGCATGTTGGATTCGGTGTTTGTTCAGTCCCCAGATTTCGACGATAGCTATTATGGTGGTATTATCCATGAAATACGTGAAATGCAAGTTGCGAATATGGGGCAATATGCACATGGTAATCAGCCAATTCAGCATATGCCATATTTGTACAATTACGCTGGCCAACCTTGGAAAACACAATATTGGGTGCGTCAAGTGATGGACCGAATGTATAAGCCTACACCTGATGGCTATTGTGGTGATGAAGATAATGGTCAAACCTCTGCATGGTATGTCTTTTCAGCGCTTGGATTCTATCCGGTTTGTCCGGCGACGGATGAATATGTGCTCGGAGCTCCATTATTTAAAAAAGTGACCTTAACATTTGAAAATGGTAAGACATTGACCATTGATGCACCAAAGAACTCAGCTGAAAATGTATATGTAAACACATTACAAATGAATGGTAAGGATTATGGCAAGAACTGGTTAAGTCACAGAGCATTGCATGAAGGTGGCACACTTAATTTTGACATGACGGCAAAACCCAATTATACGAGGGGATCGTCCAAAAATTCAGCGCCTTATTCAATGACAACGGATTCGCAAACAAATATCAAGTTGAAGTCGAACAAAAAGAAATAATCATTGGGTTATGATAAACTTTAAAAACTTAAAAGTAGTTGTTACCGTATTTGGCTTGGTATACTCTTGTTCACTTTTCGCGCAGGACAACTGGAAACATACAGAAAACGACCGCAAAGTGGCTGTGGATGTTGATAGTATCAGTAAAGGTGGGTACACCCTGATTTGGATAAATAAAGACAAAGATTTTAGTGCTCCTTTAAAAGAAAGGTTGGTGGCGGCATATTTTACAAACTATCCTAAACTAGCCAAGAAATATAATAAAAAGACCATAAAAAAGGTGTCTTTCGTTATTGATCCGGACTATAAAGGTGTGGCAGCAACAGCGGGCGGGATCGTCCGTTACAGTCCAGCTTGGTTTGCCAAAAATCCGGGTGATATTGATGTGGTTACCCATGAGGTAATGCATATTGTCCAAGCATACCCCGATGGGGCAGGCCCTTGGTGGATTACCGAGGGGATAGCCGATTTTGTGCGATTTGATGATGGAATAGATAATGCTGGAGCAAATTGGAAGCTGCCAGAATATAACGAAAAGCAGAAATATACAGATTCTTATCGTATTACAGCGCGCTTTTTGTACTGGATCAATCTACATGTAAAGAAGGATTTTGTCAAAAAATTGGATGCGGCGATGCGTAGCAAAAGCTATAGTGATGCTTTTTGGAAAGTGGAGACGGGTAAAACTATTGATGAGCTGTGGGCCGATTATAGCCAA
Organism: Sphingobacterium paramultivorum; assembly: GCF_014109745.1. Taxonomy (NCBI): domain Bacteria; kingdom Pseudomonadati; phylum Bacteroidota; class Sphingobacteriia; order Sphingobacteriales; family Sphingobacteriaceae; genus Sphingobacterium; species Sphingobacterium paramultivorum. Next base: position 4,560,029 of record NZ_CP058555.1, on the reverse strand, counting down.
AATCCCAAACTATAATTCATAAGCGATGAATATCAGAAGTTTAGTCTTTTTGGGATTAATTAGTGTCCCATATTTATTAAAGGCACAAGAAACTAAATTAGTTCAGTATGTCAAACCTCTCATCGGTACGGCGAAAATGGGGCATACTTTTCCGGGGGCGACAGTTCCATTCGGTGCTGTACAATTAAGCCCTGATACGGATACATTATCGTATGCTGTTAATGGGCGGTATAACGGCGATGTTTATAAATATTGTGCTGGTTATCAATATGATGATCCGACGATTGTTGGGTTTAGTCATACGCATTTTAGTGGCACAGGTCACTCCGATCTTGGTGATATACAGATCATGCCGACACAAGGAAAAGTCCAATTAAACCCGGGTACAGCTGATCGACCACAAGATGGTTATCGATCTCCATATTCGCATGCCAATGAACGGGCTGAGGCCAACTATTACAGTGTTTTACTGGATAAACATCAGATTAAAGCTGAATTAACGACAACAACACGTGTAGGACTGCACCGTTATACGTTCAAAGAATCGAATGCTTCACATCTTATTGTAGACTTAACTGCTGGGATCTATAATTATGACGGCAAGAATGTTTGGACCGTTGTCAAGGTCTTGAACGATTCAACCCTGGTAGGCTACCGCCAGACAAACGGTTGGTCAAGAACCCGCACCGTATACTTTGCGATAAAGACATCAAAAGCTTTTAAGAATTACGGCGCCAAATATGAAGATGGAAAATCTGTCTATAATGGTTTCTGGCGTAAGTTTGATCAACAGAACAATTTCCCTGATCTTGCTGCGCACAATATTAAGCTTCACTTGGATTTTGATACAAAAGCACAAGAATCCATCCTCCTGAAAGTAGCTTTAAGTCCAGTAAGTATGAAGAATGCATTGGCCAATATGGAGGCTGAGGCTCCGGACTGGAATTTTGACGGCTACGTTAAGCAAGGGCAAAACGCCTGGGAAAAGGAGTTGCATAAAATAGAAGCTGAAATGTTGAACAAGGAAGACCTTGTTAATTTTTATACAGCTATGTACCATGCAAGCTTAATGCCGACGGTGTATATGGACAGCAATGGTGAGTATAAAGGGTTGGACCAGGAGGTGCACCGCGCTGAAGGCTTTACGAATTATACCTCATTTTCTTTATGGGATACCTTTAGGGCCTTTCATCCGCTGTTGAATCTAATAAACCCTTCTCGTAATGCAGATATTGTGGCATCCATGATGGCTCATTATGATCAGAGTGTATTGAAAATGTTGCCGATCTGGTCGCATTATGCAAATGATAACTGGTGCATGAGTGGCTATCATTCCGTATCGGTTATTGTTGATGCTATCCTCAAAGGTGTTTACAAAGGTGATTCGGAAGCCGCGTTAGCAGCTTGTGTACAAACAGCCAATAAACGTCAGTATGAGGGTATTGGGGCTTACATAGATAAGGGATATGTTCCTGCAGATGTATCGGGAACATCTGTTTCTAATACATTGGAATATGCGTATGACGATTGGTGTATCGCGCAATTAGCGAAAAAATTGGGAAAAGAGGATATTTACACGACTTTTTCCAAAAGGGCTGAAAGTTGGAAATCACTCTATGATTCCGCTATTGGATTTATGCGTCCGAAGAATTCAGCGGGTAAATTTCAGGAGAAATTTGATGTTTTGGATACACATGGACAAGGATTTATTGAAGGTAATTCATGGAATTACAGCCTGTATGTACCGCATCAACCTACTGAAATGATGGCATTAATGGGAGGCAAAAAACGTTTAGAGTCTTATTTGGATTCACTGTTTACCATGGAATTACCGGATAAATATTTTGAACATACGGAGGATATTACCCGGGATGGCATTATCGGAAATTACGTGCACGGAAATGAGCCTTCACATCACGTGGCATACTTGTACAATATCACCAAAAGCCCCTGGAAAACTCAGGCACGTGTAAGACAGATCATACGGAATCAGTATCATAATGGTCATGCGGGCTTAGGGGGAAATGATGACTGTGGACAAATGTCTGCTTGGTATTTATTTACTGCATTAGGCTTCTATCCGGTGGCACCTGGGGAAGATAACTATTGGATTGGCAGTCCTTTGGTAAAATCGGCAAAGGTTAATCTTGAAAACGGACGCAGTCTTTCTATAGTTGCCCGTAACCAGTCTGAGAAGAATGTTTACGTTAAATCCGTTTCTTTAAACGGGCGGAAATTGGCTGATTTGCTACTACCCTATAGCAGCATTATAAATGGCGGTGAATTAATCTTCGAGATGAGTAATAAACCGAACAAATAATAGTAACGATAGATTACTATAATAAAAACCCCTCTTTTACGAGGGGTTTTTATTTTTTTCCTACAATCTGAATGAGTAGTGCTAGCAAGCTGGTATTCATATGATTGCTAAGCTGTCCATTCGTTTTTAAATTCGTTTGTGCCATGAAGTTACAATTGGAAAAAAAAATTAATTTAAAATTCCATTTTAGCAAAATCATATTTTTTCTACGTAAAAAACCAGTTTTTAAGCTATAAATTGCTTAATGTTAGTGACTAAACCAGTTTAGCAAATAAAGAAAATTTCACTGATAATTTTTTTTTCTCATTTTTCTATATATCTTCAATATAACCAAGAGAGATAAGTGCTGACCAATTAAGCAAACCGACTCGTTTTGACATTTCATTATGTTTTGTTATGCTAAAACGTTTTTATATTTTAAACTTAAAACCTTAAATTATGATGTTAATCCTATTTGATACTGCGTAATATCAATTTTGGATGGGAATCGACCAATTTTCCTATCCCGAAAAATCAATGAATTTTCACCTCTTTTTTGAGGTGATTTTAACCAGTTATAGTAGAAAAGTAAAAATAACCTAATTATATATCATTCATATGCACATGATAAAAAAAAGGTATTTGGATAGGCTTATTCTTTTAGGGTGGTCCTGTGCCTGTTATTCTTTTGCTTTTGGTCAAGATAAGGTGTTATCACCATCCGATAGTCTTAAGCTTCAGATTGGAACTTCAAAATTGGATTCAGTATTTCAGATTAAGACTAGCCAAGTAAATCCAATAGAAATAAAAAAACAGGCGTTATTACCTTACTCTTCCTTAGCACAATACCTAAAAGGAAATAATACTGGGCTTTATGTAACTGAACCTTCCGGGGAATCGGGTACCAAGCAGCCAATGTATTTTCGTGGTATTTCGAGGCCATTGTTCTCTGATATTGACGTATTTCAGAATCAGCCATTAGTTGTTGTGGACGGAGTTCCTTTGGTTGGAGAACACCCCTTTGCTTATGCCGTTCAAACCTATAACCTAGAGCGTATTGGCCCGGCTACCAATTTATTAGCGAATATTAATATAGACATGGTTAAGTCTATTGAAGTATTAAAAGATGTTGCCGCGATTGCGATGTATGGGCCTAACGCTGCAAACGGAGCTATAGTTGTTCGTACGAAAGAGTATAAAGCGGATAAAAGCAACCGGATAGCGGTCAATATGTATACGGGTTTGGCCGAGCGTCCACATGTCACAACAATTAATGGCGAATACGAAAATAAATTCAGAAAGCAGTTTTATGATCTGTATACTTCCAATGGCAAATATAATGACGGCGATTCATACCCTGTGTATTTAAGTGACTCGCTCAACATGAATTATTTTGGAAAATCCGATTGGACGGACTCTTATTACAATAGTGGTTTAGTTTACAATTTGAATGCAAATTTATCAGGTGGTGGGCCACGTGCAAATTTTCAATTTGCAGCGGGCTCAACACAGGATAAAGGCGTGGCTGATCAGGTAAAATTGAATAAATATTATGCTTTGTTTGGGCTGAATATGCGGCCGATGACTTGGCTGACGTTCTCCATGCAGGCAAATATAGCTCGACTCGATCGTAATCGTAATCTGAACCTGCGGGATAGGTTTGCCCAGTTAGCCTATTTTCCGGATCTGTCGGCACCCTTGTCACCCAATAAGGAGGTCTACAATGAGTATTTAAGTTATTATAAAAAGGGCTTTGATAACAACAAGACGAACGTTGTGCAGGGGTACGGAAAGCTGCAGTTTGATTTTGGAAACTTTCATTTTCTTTCGACAGGAATGCTCGATTATAATGAGGGCTATAGGGACCAATTCTATCATAGTAAGCTGATGGAATCCAATAATTTTGCGTCAAACTACTATGGCTATAATCAGCGGGCAGTATTTGACAATAAGGCTTTTTATGATTGGAATATTAATGAAAAGAATAAGATAAATCTATTGGTCGGCAATAGTTTGCAATGGGATACCTATCGCTACAACTATGCTTATGCTTATAAGGGAGTGAATGATTTCATTAAGGTGAATCTGTTGGAAGATGATGCGCTTAAATCAAATTATCTCGAAGCTACTGCATATCCTAAGGCGCTTATATTTAAATTTTTAGATCGCATTCGTCATAACCTGGTCTCATTTTATGGAAAAGCGACCTATAACTATGGCGATAAGGTTGAGACGTCTCTCTTACTGCGTTCTGATGGATCTTCTAATGCACAACCGGATGCTCGCTGGATTTTTACGCCTTCATTGTCTATAAATTGGAATATCAAGAATAGTTATTTTAATACCAATACTAGTCTGAAAGACCTTACTGCTCGTTTCAGTGTTGGACGTATTGGCTTGAACAATGTGTTTGATGATTTTGCACAAGGTCCCAATTATGTCGCTCAAATGGGCTTTACGGGTAATCAGCTTATCGCTGGTTATAATGCGATTGCAGGGTTGGTAAGACCTTATGAGTCGGGATGGGTTGGATACAATATTCCTTGGGCCTACATAGACCAAGGCAATCTGGGCCTGGATTATGCCATTCAAAAGAAAAATTTTCATGTTTCCCTTGATGTCTATGTGAAACAGACAAAAAACCAGTTGATTAACGTTCCATCTTATAGCGAATATGGCTATAAATCGAGCTATGCAGCAGGAATGAATGTGCAGAATTTAGGTGCAGAATTGACTGTTGGGCTTGATCCGGTTCAATCAGATAATTTTAAATGGTCTACGGCACTGAATGTATCCCATAATCAAAATAAATTAAAGGCATTGCCTAATGGTCTAGATCGGCTCGTGATAGGGAATAATCTTTTGGAGGTCGGCAAGCCATTAGACCAGTATTGGCTACTTGCTAATGAAGGTATTTACAGGACAGATGCAGATGTTCCTCAGGGAATGACCTACAATGCGATCCAGTTACGTGCGGGTGATCCGATTTGGAAAGATCGAAATGGCGACAATACAATCAATGATGAGGATCGGAAATTGCAAGGCCATCGTTTACCTGCTGTATTTGGTAATTGGTATAACAATTTTGTGTTTGGAAAATGGGACCTGGGGATCAATATGTACTATAATATTGGTCGACAACTCATTAATCAAGAAATGGCTAATCGGTTTGATTTTATCAATAATGAAGGGGCGAAAAATCTAGATGCTATCAAAGAGATTACGTATTGGGAAAAAAGGGGTGATTACAGTAAATATCCACTGTATAACCCGTGGAGTACTGTTATAGCTTATCAGGCCGATCAAGATCTTTTCTTAGAGAATGCTTCATTTGTTAAAATAAGGGCGGTCACTTTGGGCTATAACTTAACTTCTCTTGTGGCGGGCCGAACTCAGGCCATTAAAAATGCATATGCCTACGTATCTGCGAATAATGTTGCTACGATTACATCTTATAGTGGAGTGGACCCTGAGATTGTAGATTACACAGGTTATGATATTGGGTCAAAGATGAGGATACCACGAATTTATACGCTAGGAATAAAAGTTGACTTTTAAACGTAAAGAAATGAAAAGATATCACCTCATATTGAGTGTTTTGTTGCTTTTCTTATTGCTTCTGGGAGGCTGTAAGAAAATGCTGGATATAGATTCCTCTCGTACGGTCAAGGAAGAGAACATGTGGAATACTTTGGAGGACACGCGCGCAGGTTTGATGGGAATTTATGGTTTAACCAAAGCGGCTTTGGACGATAATAATGCGTATTGGTTATATGGAGAAGTTCGGGCGGGAGATTTCGAAAGCCCTAATCGGCAGGATCTCAAAGCAATTATTAAGAATGACCTCAAAGCGAATTATGAATCGCTGAATGCATTATCGAATTGGAGACGGTGGTTTGCGGTAGTTAATGCCGCTAATATTTTTATGGAGCGTGCATCGGGAGTAAGAGAAAAAGACATGCGCTACACCGAAAATAATTTGGTAGTAGATGTTGCTCAGGCTCGATTTCTACGTGCTTACGCTTATTTTAATATGGTCCGTATTTGGGGTGATGTACCCCTAATACTAAATTCCCATGACGGAAATTTTGAGAATAAGCCCAAGGAAGATCGGTTAAAACTGTATGCTTGGATTGAAAAAGAAATGTATGATGCAGCGCAATTATTGCCTTATTCCTATAGTACCGGTGATGAACAGCAAATTGGCAACTATTACAATGAGGCCTCTTCAAGATGGAATGGTGCTTTGGTTAGGAAGCTTTCTGTCTATGCTATTCTTGCACATTTGGCGGCATGGCAAGCTAATTATGCTGATGCGGCTTCTTATTCACAATTTGTGATGGATAATTATAGTAAAGGAGGTGCCTATTATTTGTCTACTTCGTTTTTAACGGAGGGCAATGGTTTTTTCTTTGAGAAACGGTCCGAGCAGATGTTCTCATTTCCTTACATATGGGCCCATGTGGAGGCATCGTTTACAGGGCATATTGAAGAATTGACACTGGCTGCTCCTGTTGTCAACAAGTCGGTGCCAGATATTTATATGCCGAAAGAAACGATTTTAAAAACTTTTAATGAGAAGAAGGATCAGCGCTTTAGTATTGATACACTAGGTAGCCCCACTACTGAAGTGTATTTCAGAAACTTCAATGGTAAGTATCCAATCTTTAGTAAAATCAAGTGTATCATGGGAGGTTCTTCCGATCCTACTTTTCGCATTTTTACCAGTGCGACTGTACTCACACGTTTGGAAGATATCACGCTTTTGCGGGCGGAATCTTTAGCCGTGTTGGGTGAAAAATCTACTGCCATTGAACTTCTAAATGAGATTAGGGAACGAAGGGGGCTTAAAGTTTATAGTGAAACGACAAATGGAGATCTGGTAGATGCCATTTTTTTAGAACGAAAGAGAGAATTGATGGGTGAAGGGCACCGCTGGTATGATATGATTCGGCGGGAGAAGATCAAACATGACAATCCTCAGTTGGCACAATTGATAGCCAATGATGGAATCTATTGGCCAATTGCTCGAGAGATTCTAACACAAAATAAGTTGATCGAACAAAATGCTTATTGGAAGTAAAGGAGTTAATTATGAGAAATAACCTATTTGTACGTGGTGTATATGCACTCTTAATGACAGCCCTGCTGTATGCTTGTGCCAAGGATAAAGGCTATTATTCGCCCATATCCCAGGAGCCGGTGTTTAAAGGCAATTTATATAGCTACCTTAAAAGTAAACCTGGTGTGTATGACTCTTTGGTTAAGGTCATCGATAGAATCGGTCTCCAAAAGAAACTGGAAGATAGTACAGTAACACTGTTTGCGCTAACTAATGCCAATTTTCAATTGGCTATTCAAAACCTGAATAATACATTGAGTGTGTCTGACAAGCCTGCACAATACCTGAACTCGGTCAAGTATGAAATACTGGATTCTTTGTTATGCCAATATATTATCCAAGGAAAAATTGCGAGCGATTCCCTTAATAGTCAGGATGGAAAGGATGTATTGGGAATTCGCTATGGCTATCCAATGCATATTGGGCTGAACAAACAATCTTCATCTGGCTATATGAATGGCGGCCCTACGATTGTTGACCTGTCCGATACAAGAAGATCTGTTTTCAATCGTAACTGGGTAACGACTGAAACCAGTTCGTTAAATATCCAAACAGATAATGCCGTTGTTCATGTGTTGAACCCAGACCATGTATTTGGATTTAACAAGTTTGTTAGTCAGATCATTTACATCCCACCGCCAGAAAATCTTTTCATAAAATTCAAAGGACAGGGCTCTGCATCGAAAGAAACTTCAGGTGGGCCCAATGCAGTAGAAGCATCAAAATATGTATTCGATGGTAATCCAGAAACAAAGTTCTTTTTATCAAGTCCTGGGCAGTTCTATCTGCAGTGGGATTTTCCTGTCGAAGTACTTGCCAACAGTTACACACTCCGCTCAGCTAATGATATTCAAGACCGAGATCCAACAGACTGGACTTTGCAGGGGCTTGATGGAGAAAGTGGGAAATGGATCTTATTGGACTCTCGACAAGGGGAGGAGTTTGACGAGAGGTTTCAATTGCGCGTATTCTTTTTTACAAATACGAAGACGTACAAAGCTTATCGTTTGAATATTGCACGCATGTACGGTGGTAACGATTTCCAGTTGGCAGATTGGACAATGAATCGTAATCAATAACCAATTTAAGAATGTATGGACATGAAAATTGCTAGAAAATTTAACACAATAAATAAGACATGCAACTTGGGACTGCTCATCTTGATGTGCGTCGGCTTAAATGGATGTAAAAAGCTTTACAATTTACCTGATGAAAAGGAATTTTTAAGTGTCAACTTGACTTACGACGGAAAATCTTTTTATCCCATCTTGGGAAGAACCTCGCTGATGGGGAATATTAATACCGATCATTCGACCACACCGCTACGATTTGAAATTGTTAATCCCCGTTATGGTGATGGGCGTCCTTACAAGGACCTTTTCGAAGTAAAACCTGTCTATCGGTGGATATACCGTTACGATGGTACTGAAAAGAACTTGGAAGAAATTGAGGCCAAGCGCCAGTTGGTGTATCGCCCTCTTTTTGAGGTAGATTCTACAGGTAGCTTTATTTTGTGGAATTCTTCGACAAACGAGTTGATCGAGCCGCGCTCAAAAGACAGTATAGATCTGGTGCAGAATATACGATATTTTGATCTAAAGGTCTCCAATTCGGGTGGGTCTACAGTGATCAAGGATTTTATGATCCTGCCATGGCGTGTTCAGGACTATGAACCTTATTCGGATAAAAATCCATATAATGGCGAAACTGCTCCTGATCCAAATGACCCTAAAAATCCAAACAAGAAAAGCTATATCTGGCCTTCCTATATGAATGGGGTGTATGGGGAATCTTCCAATCAGTTATTACGCACGGATGATCAGTTTAAAGATCTGGTTGTCTATATCCGCAGATTTACTGGAGGGAATGGACATAATTTGCGCTTTGTCTTTTTGAATAAAAATGGAGAACCGATAAATCCGGATAGTTTTAATGAAACAAAGTGGAATGAACTGGTGCATGGTTTTAACATGAAAAAAACCTCTACTTATGTGCAATATGATGTAGCTTATCCAATTCCCTTAACAAGTTTCCCAACAAAGTATAGCAATGGGAACAGTGCAAAGGTCGATTTTTCCTATTCCAGAAAGGGATTTGGCGGCGGTTTAATTACGGCCAATTTTGGGTTGAACTTTAAAATTTTTACCAAAGGAGATTGGGAGATTGTTTTCCATTTTCAAAGGGAGAATCCACGATTTGATAATGAATAATTGAAAAAGTTATGCAATTTAAGATATTTTATAACAGCTGCATGCTGTTGATATTGTGTGTGTTTCTTTCTACAAAGGTTTTTGCACAGACAGTCATTATGTCTGGTAAGGTAACAGATAATAAAGGGAGGCCGCTGGCGGGTGTTACAGTACGTTTTGGCAAATCTGGAAAGGAAGCGACCTCGACAAATTCCTCGGGGGCATTTAGCTTAACAACGGCAACCGGAACTTCCGTTGCCTTTAGATTAATTGGTTATGATGGAACCACGATGACTGTGAAGGCCGACAGAAATGTAGTCGTTCAATTGAAGGAGATCGATAATCAAATGGATGAAGTTGTTGTTAGGGGGTATGTGAAGCGTCCAAGAGAGACAACTACAGGGTCCTCGACTAAGATCAGTGGAAAAGAAATTCAAGATATTCCATCGGCGAATGTGGAAAATTTGCTTCAAGGCAAGGTCGCAGGGTTAAATATACAGGTAAATACTGGAGCACCGGGATTTAGAGGATCCACACAGATCCGTGGACTTTCGACAATCAGTGTGACAGGTAGCGGTGATCAGTCATTTCTGACCCCCACCTCACCGTTGTATGTTATCGATGGCGTGCCAATGGATGCGGATAGAGCCAATGAACTTGGATTAAGCCAGCAGGGGCCAGGAATCAGTCCATTGTCATTAATTCCCCCTGAGGATATAGAAAGTATAGAGGTGCTTAAAGATGCGCAGGCTACATCGCTATATGGATCGTTGGCTGCCTATGGTGTGATCATTATCAATACGAAACGTGGTAATTCTGAGGTTCCCAGAGTCAGGTATACGGGCAATTTCTTCCTGAAAACGCCACCCCAGTTACGTCCAACTTTGGGAGGAAATCTAGAACGCCGTTTAAAGCTATTGCAGATCTACGGAAATGCGCTGTCGCAGGATGACCTGGACCGAATTTCACAAACCCCCATGTTATCGGATAGTTTGAACGCTTATTACAATAATTCAACCAATTGGCAGGACTTATTTTATGCGACAACCTACAACCAAACGCATAATGTCGCAATTGATGGGGGGAACCAGAAGTTAAACTATAAGGCGAACCTGAATTATTATAATGAAAATGGTATCATCAAAAATACGGGTTTTGATCGCTATATGACCAATATGCGATTTGAATATTATCCCAACGAGAAATTTAAATTTACAGCGCAGATAAGTGCTTCACTTGGCTCAAAAAGTAAGGGGAACGGGTTAGGTATTTTACAATCTGGTGTGGCAACAAACGGGATGGCATCAACGTTGTTGCCTGGTCCGTCTTTTTATCTGGCATCCTCAGGATATAATTCAGCATTGAAGACCCGAAATGATAATTCGTCTAAATCGATCAAGCCTTTCATTGAAGCATCCTATGAAATTATTCCAGGTTTGCGGGCAACAACAACAATGAGTTATGAGTCTACTTCCGATAATGAAAACACGTTTACACCAGCGGCAGCAAATGGTCAATTTGCACAAGTTTATGCTTATTATGGTCGATACAATTCATTGTATAATAGGAACTCTATCAATTATAGTCACACGTTTAATGAAAAGCATACCGTATTTTTCAATCTATTCAATGAGATTCGGACCTTGGAAAAACAAGCAAATGCAACTTTACAAGCCCGTACACCAAATGATCAATTTGAAGGACCTCTTGGATTTGATGGCTATTTTTCCAAAGGAGGAGGATTATTGCGCCGTGGATTCGGAAAAGAAAGAGGATTATCTTTTGCAATCGCTGGAACTTACGATTACATGAAGAAGTATGTGGTAGACCTCTCTTACAGAATGGATGGGTCGTCACAGAATGGATTTGGAAACCTGTATACCAAAAATCCTGCTGTTGGTCTTCGATGGAATGCCTATCATGAGAATTTCTTGAGAGATGTGGACTGGATTAATTTGCTCTCCATTCGAACCAGTTGGGGGGTGAATGTTATGCCGAATAGTACCTTGGAGCGCGTTTACGGAAAATACGATATTGCAGGAAGCTATAATGATAAGATAGGCATCGGAATCAATTATGAACAAATTCCAAATCCTGATCTAAAACCGACAACAACAAGCCAGTATAACTTAGGTTTGGACCTCGCTTTCTTTCAAAATAGATTTGAATTGACTTATGACACGTATTATAAGAAAGTAAACAATATTCTATTTGAAGAACTACTTTCTTCGTCGCTCGGCTTTGAAAAGGTAAATAGCAACTCAGCTGCCATTGCCAATTATGGACATGAGTTATCTGTTATGTTAAGGCCTTTGACCGAAGGTCGTTTTACCATGTCCATAGGGGTAAACGGAGCCTATAACCGGGATGTTTTGTTAAAACTACCTGAGCATTATGGTGGGCAATTTGTCCGTTGGGAAAATATTGATAAATATAAGCAACACGTTGTATTTAGAGTGGGAACCTCAACGATGTCCAACTACATGTTATTAAATAGAGGTGTATACAGCACAGATGCGGATGTACCGGTTGATCCGGCGACTGGACGACGTTATCGGATGGCCAATGGTACAGAATTTCAGGCGGGTGATCCCATTTTTGCAGATTTAGATGGCAACTATGTTTTAGATGAAAATGACTATGCCCGTACCGGGAATTCTCAACCATTGATTACCGGCGGTATGCAATTGAATTTTAATTACAATCATGAAACTCTCGGATCATTTGGTTTGAACTTATATGCGTCCTATACGGCAAAACGCACCATCTTGAATAATGCACTTGCCGAGCGACTGCAATTGATGAGCGATCCCTATGGTGATAGAGCGGTGGTTCCGTTAGATGATGTTAATATGTGGATGAAACCCGGCGATAATGCAAAGTATCCTTATGCTTACGATTTCAGAAGATACTCAAGTGTTAATCCGTTTCGGATGGATCAAGATCTCTGGGCTGAAGATGGGTCCTACTTTAAGTTAAATAGTGTGACACTGTCTTACATGTTTACAAAAAATGCTATCAGAAGATATGGACTTGAGCGTCTACGGGTATATGTTTCGGCTGAAAATATAAACACATTCTCCAAGTACAGTGGACCTAATCCCGAAAATGTAAGCACGATGGGTAGGGATGCTTCTGGTGGATACCCTGTTCCTAGGCAATATAATGTTGGTGTTAATATTGATTTCTAATCGAGCTGTATTATGAAAATAAAAAGAAATATAGGAAGAATAGCGTTTGTCATATTTCTATGTACAACCGTAATGATGGGCTGTAAGAAATTTCTGACGGTGGAGCCGATCGATAGGCTTACGGGTAACAATTTCTATCAGTCAAAGGAGGATGTAGAAGCAAATATAGCACGTATCTACAGTCAGTTTTTTGAAAAACTGAACGAGTCATGGGTAATCGGTGCCATTGGTGAGGCGAGGTCGGGAGAAATTTTTCCCGCCCCTACAGCTGGAACTGATCGAATGATACTTCGCGACCTAGGGACGAATGACATGAATGCTGTGTATAACAATACAATGAGTGGCGGTCGTTCCCAAGGTTATGCCATGTATAAGGTTTCTATCTGGGATACTTATTATAAGGTAATTCAGAGCTGTAATATTTTAATCTCCAAATTGGAAGAGGGAATTCCAGGTTTATCTGCTTCGGATAAAGATCGTTATAAAGCTGAAGCCACTTTTATGCGTTGTCTAAGTTACTTCTGGATGGTTCGTCTATATGGCGACGTGGTTTATTATACCGATGCATACTTCGCAAAGCAACTTTCACGTGAGGATATGGTTTCTGTAATTAGCAAAAGCATTGCCGACTTAGAATCTGTTAAAGATATTATGCCATGGACTTTTGGGGAGTCATCACAGCGTGGGGCCCGAGCAAGCCGGGGAAGCATTATCGCTTTGTTGATGCACATGAAGATGTGGAATGCGAATTTTGATTCGCCAAATGCAACGAAGTATTATGAAAGTGTGGCTAGCTTAGGTAAGGAGTTGCGTGCTAGTGGCGTTCACCGTCTGTACAAACTAACCCCCGAGGAGTGGGCTAAAGTCTCAAAAGGACGTACGGAGGAATCGCTGTTCGAATTCTACCGAACGATCAATTACGATGATCAGAACAATGCATATGCGCCTTTGTGGGATCATTTTTTACGTTGGCCATATAAGTTTCCTCGTTATAACCAGCAATTCAGCATTGCTTATTATTCCTCCATTTTCATGTACAGGATTTATCCGCTAAATGGTCCTGCAGATAAGCGAAAAGAGCTTTGGTATGAGGATATGTATGCGAATGATGGATTATTTGTTTTGAAGAAATTTGCAGCCAATGTCTTTGCGTCGGGAAATGAAGACTCTAATCCGGATAATACATTTATGATATTTCGTTATGCGGATGCGCTGTTATTAGAAGCGGAGGCGCTAGCTAATTTAGGTGCTGCACGTGAGGCTGAGGCAATCACAGTACTTAATATTGTTCGGGATCGGGCTGAAGCCCCTCGCTATGCTGGTGGTGGTACAGATCTTAAGAATTTTATTTTCGAAGAGCGTTGTCGTGAATTGATTGGCGAAGGGGCAAGATACTTTGATCTGATCCGGACCCGAAGAATACTAAATCCACAATGGACCATGAATCCCATGACAATTGATCAGTATAACCGTCGTGCGTGGACTTGGCCTTTGGATGCTTCAGCTAAAAATTTTAATTCAAAAATCGTGTTGAACGATTATTGGACAGGAGGAAATTAAATCAGTTTATTATGAGACAAGCTAAGATTATAGGATATGCCTTCATTACGATGTTACTGTTTGGCCTGGGATCATGCAAAAAGGATGCATATTATAAAGATGGCGGATTGGCGCAGGCAAAATTTGATGGCTCCATTATAGATTACCTGGATTCAAAACCAAGGGAATTTGATTCGATTGCCAAAATAATTAGGTTGGCAGGTTTGGAAGAAGATTTTAAGACCAAGGAATTTACTTTTTTTGCTCCGAGGGATGAAAATATAAAGAGGTTGATTGGTCGAGCGAAATCAAATTCCATTATCGATCAGTCAAGTGTTAATTGGTTGCTTTACAATTTAGGGCGAGATACCATCAAAACATTGGCAGATGTAGATAGTGCGATTTGGCGTAAGTATTTACGGCGTTATATGTTTAATGGAAAACGAAAATTAATGGACTATCCACAGATCGATTTTGATTTACTAAATGTCTATAAAGGACAAAATTACACCTCATTTGCAAATACAGTTTCCAATATAGGAGTTGTCTATAACGATGCAATAAATGATTCTGATAAAAACAATATCACCCGATTGAAATATATGGGGTACCGACAATTGTATATCTCCTATATTCCAGATATCAGTAGGCCAAATGAATGGCGGTCATGCCCGGTCGCTTCATCAGATATTCAACCTGATAATGGCGTTGTCCATGTAATCGATTATACCAAAGCTCAGTTCGGATTCAATCAGAGCGATATTCTATGGGATATATTAGAAAGTAAGCGTTAATAACAATAACCAGTTGTAGTTTAAATTATGAAAGTTATGTACAATACGATTTGGAAATTTACAGCCTTGTTGTTTGTTATTGCTCTTTTTTTGGGATGCAATAAGAATAATAAGATGTTTTCAGCTCCATATGAGGAAGGGCTACCGCCTTTGGATATAGAAATCAATCCAACCGATAAAATGCAACCAGAATCGGGTAAAACCGGAGTTGAGACAATCATGCGGATTAAAGGTTTAGATAAATATAAAGATAAAGCTATCATCCGATTTAACGGCGAGAAAGCACAGATTGTCGAGTTAACAGCAGATTATGTAAAGCTTAAGGTTCCGCCTTTTGCTAGTACGGGAGTGCTTTCTGTTGCAATTGATGATATTGTATTTTTTGGACCACAATTTACGGTTTTAGGAAATGTATCTATAGATCCAACTTTTCAAGTGGGGGTAGGAACAAATAATACCGTTTCTGATGTTCTTTTTTTGGAAGATGGCAAAATGATCTTTACAGGGGCCTTTACAAATTATAATAATAAAGGATCGATCCGGCCAATTAATCGTCTCGTCAGAACTTTTGCAGATGGAACGTATGATGCAAGCTTTCGTATAGGTACCGGCGCCAATAATTCGCTAAATAGCATTTTAAAATTAGGAAATTACTATTTTTTGGCAGGTTCTTTTTCGGGGTATGGGCAGCGTAATTCAGATATCAGCAATCTGACACGAATTTATACAACAGGAGCTATCGATACAATGGGCATTAAACCATTCCGACGTCCTGGGCAAATAGATACACTAAAGTATTATCCGACATTTAATGGTGGGTTTGATGGAAATATCGGAAATATTTATGAGTCTGAAGGAAAAATCTTAGCGACAGGAAATTTTAGATATTACATTCACCGCACCTATGATAAGCCAAATCGGCTTGAGACAAGAGATACCATTATTTTGGATAGTACAGAAATCAGGCATATCGCCCGATTGAATCTGGATGGTTCACTGGATAAGTCTTTTAGGTTTGGGGCAGATGGCAAAGCAATGGCTGGTGGAAATGGATCTGTAGCAACTGTCTATCATAATAGTGGGGCTTTAAAGGGGAAAATTTTAGCTTATGGTTCTTTCAATAGATTTGATGGACAATCCGCAGGATATATAACACGGTTAAATGCTGATGGAACATTAGATGCTACATTTAACCCTGGTGGAGTTGGAGCGGACTACAATGTGTCTTCGGTTACTTACAATAATGTCACGAATAAATATATGGTTGTTGGAGATTTTAGTAAATACAACGGTGTAGCTGCAATAAAAGTTATTATGTTGAATGCAAATGGAACAGTAGACCAAAGTTTCCAGGCCAAAACTTTTGAAGGTGGAAGTCCCTTCTATGCGATGCAATTAAATGATGGTTTAGTTGTCGTTTCGGGAGATTTTGCGCGCTATAGTAATATTGCCCGAAATGGCTTTATGATCCTGAATTCCAATGGAGAATTGAATGGAGATTATAACACTTCTGGTTATTTCTCTGGCTATATCAATAAAGTTGTCGAGACAAAAACAGAAGATGGCAAACGCGCATTACTTTTGATGGGCTTTTTTGGACGATTTAATAATGAAGAAGTACATAATCTGATTCGAATTAAATTGGAACAGTAACTTAAATTTTAAACTGATGAGATCTCAAGCTAATTTTCGAAATATAAGCCGCTGGCTAATGTCTTTGGTCATGTTATCGATGTTCATGTCCTGTAAAGATGAATTCGGTCGCTTGCTACCGGATAATGAGGGTAAACAAGATACCGTGGACCTGGTGTATGGTAAGCCTAAAGTGCTCATGCTCATTGTGGATGGAGCAAGAGGAGAATCGGTTCGAACGGCAAATATTCCAACGATGAATGGTTTGCTCAACCATTCGATTTATTCATGGGTTTCGTTAAGCGAGGAACATGACGATGCAACTGCTACTGGCGCTGATTTATCCAGTATTATCACCGGGGTAAGCCAAAATAAACATTTGGTCATTGGTGATAATTTTAAGAACAATAATTTTCAGACCTTTCCGACAGTCTATACAAGGGTCGCTTCAAATATGAAAAACCCTGAATTTAAGGTGTATAGCAGTTCTAAACTATTTGTTGATCATCTAACTCCTGTTGCGGTAGCTAAATTGGAGAGTACAGACGAAGAGGTTGTCAATGGTATTAAGGAGGGTTTAAAGCAACCAGAGTTAACAATGCTAACTGCACATTTTACAGCGATTGATAAAGCAGGAAAGGCTAGCGCTTATGACAATAGCAGTGCTGTTTATAAAGCTGCCATAGAAAATTTCGATAAGCAGGTAGGGGAAGTTATTAAGGCGTTGGAGCAACGTCCCGCTTTTAAAAAAGAGAATTGGTTGGTAATCATCACTTCAAGTAAAGGGGGGCCGTTTGAAATTCCTCCGACGCAGAATGACAATACAATCTTTAGCAACCCAAATGTTAATACCTTTACTATTTTCTACTCGCCGAAATATAATTCAAGGTATATCAATAAACCTTATTTGGGCAGTCGCTTTTCGGGAGATTTTTTAAGGTTTAAAGGCGGTATTTACGCAGAGTTGACCGAAGGGGATAATCCTGTTTTTGATCTCGGCGATAATGAGGAATTTACCATTGAATTAAAAGTTAAGAAGAATAAAGGACCAAATAATACCTATAAATTTCCCAATTATCCATCTTTTATTGGTAAACGAGAGAAATGGGAATCAGGCGCGCCGACAAATGGATGGATCATGGCTTTCAAAGACGATTATTGGATGTTCAATGGTCGCGGTCCGAATGGAAGTGGTGAGGTAAATGGCCCGAAATTGAACAACGCAACATGGAATAATGTAACAATAGTCGGAGCATTGACAAGTGACGGTAAACGCATAGTTAAAACCTATACAAATGGTCTCCCCGGCAATGAGATGGACATTAGTTCATGGGGTTCAATTAGTAGTCCAGCAAAATTTAGGTTGGGACTGTTAAATGGGGGAAGCAATTGGAACGAAGGCGATTACTACTTGGCTGATGTTCGATTTTGGAAAGTAGCATTGCCCCTGGCAGTTATTACGCAATATAATTGCCAAGTAGGAGTAAGTGAAGAACATCCCTATTACCCAAATCTTGCGGCCAATTGGCCTATTGTGGGAACTGTTACTGATGGCGTACTTTATGATGATGGCCCCTATGGCAATACATTGAAGATTGGGGATTCCGCCTATGAAATTTCTAAACTGAATGATTTCCTTTGCGCTCCTTCTGTTGAAACAATAAGTACGTTAGTGCCGAAAAATACCGATATAACTGCCCAGATATTTAGCTGGTTGCAGATTGCTAGACAGGAGAATTGGCAACTAGATGGACGAGTTTGGGTAGACAAATAATCTTAAAAAAGCTAATATGAAAAGACTATTTTATTATATAACGATAATTTTGGGCTGTAGTCAATTTTTGGCTTGTTCAAAAGATAATCTAGAAGTGTTTAATTTACAAGGAGGGGCTCCTGTTCAAGTTATCGCAGAAGGTGAGGGAAAAGATCTGATCAAAACAAATGATTATGTACAGGTTCCGATGAAAGTGAAATTGAGTAGTCCAGCATCCCAAACTTTTGATGTTGAGCTTCAATTGAATACCGATACAGTTACCAAATTAATCGAATCGGGAACACTAAAAGAGGTGGTTACACTTCCGAATTCAGCATTTTCTTTTCCCAATGTAGTGAAGTTTCAATATGGTGCAGATACCACCTCTTTTTTGTTAACGATTTCGCGAACAGAAATCGAACGTGTTTACGGTAAGAAGTTCGCACTGTCGTATAAGTTGTCTAATCCAGGAAAAGGTAATCAGTTGGGAAATCCAAATAGCATAATTATAACGATGGACTCAAAGGATCTGCTGACTGTGCAAGATATCCATTATCTTTCGATAACAAATTCACCTGGCAATATTATCCTGGCAAGTGATCATAATAATTACAATACAACACCTTCTGGAATTGAAATACCGATCGGTGTTTCGTTAGCGTCCTTTCCTAGTAAATTTTTTTATGTTGAAGTGCGAGGAACAACTGATTCAATTTCAAATTGGATAACGAAGAAAAAGGTGCCTGTGAACACGATCGGTTTAAAGGAGAATGAATATTCCATTCCTTCACGCGTGCAGGTTTTGGGTAATAAATCCGCAGCGGCGTTCAATATATCAATTCCTTGGGATGTTATTACCAAAAATAAAGATAAGTTTCTCGCTGTAACGGTCTACTTGAAGGACCCGACGCTGCATGTGATCAATCCTCAGAAAAATTATACTACGATTTTGATTGATTGTGCAAAGGTTGTCGAATTCGATGTAACGGGGGAAGCAACTCTAACGGTAAATCGCGATAATAATGGTGGTGCAAATGCAGGTGAGGGGAGTCTCAAGCTGGTGGATGATCTGACGAGTACAAAATTCTTGCAGAGCGCATTTACAGGTGATCTGCAGTGCACGCTTACATTTACCAGAACCCTGAAGATTGGAGCATATACACTTACATCTGGAAATGATGCTATAGAACGTGATCCAAAAAGCTGGTTTCTTGAGGCGTCTTTAGATGGTATAAATTGGGTCACTATTGATACAAGAGTAAATGAAAGTTTCCCAAATAGAATTCAAACAAGACGATTTAATGTGCAAAAACCAGGTAATTATAAATTTTATCGTCTAAATATTACAGAAAACGTTGGAAGTAGTTTATTCCAATGTTCTGAATGGAGGATGATTGAATTTTTATAGACGGGCGGTAACTTATGGTATTACAACGATGAATTTATGAAGATGAAATTAGTAAGATATAACTTTTATATACTTTTACTGTTTACCTTATTAGGTTGCAGTAAAGAAAAGGAAGTGGTTGTTGACAAACCTCAGCTTCCCAATCCGGTTTCTGCTTTTTCTATTAAGCAGGTTGCGAAGGATGACCCATTTACTTTTGAATTTACAAATCAGTCAAAAGACTATACTGAAACACGTTGGAGCTTTGGTGATGATAGCACCTCTTCGAAAACTTCGCCGCAACATACTTTTTTAGGGACGGGTGATTTCACTGTAAGACTTAAAGTGCTCAATGAAAATGGCGATTGGGCTCAACGGGAGGAGGTCATTAAAATTGATGCGGAGAAGCTAATTCGATTCAATGCGACAAAGAACGGAACAGGAAAGTTGATCCTAAGTTATGCTAGTGATATTGCAGTTAAAGGAGTCATTTGGTCAAAGATGACTGATAAAGATAAATATGAGCAAGTTTCTGATAAGGAGAAAGCCGATATTTCGATTGAGGTGGGGAAATTCGAAACCTACCAGCTAAATGTAAAAACTCCTAAAGGATCTCAAATCGTCGTTACCAAGATGCTTACCGATCTAGGCATTATAAAAGACTGGACAAATATTGATAATACCTTTCGAATCTCTCAAGACAACTCGAGCGGCCCTGACGCAGGTGAAGGATCGAAGAAGTTAATAGATGGTGATAACAAGACGAAACTATTTATTGGTGGATATCAACCTGGAATGTATTGGCAATTTGTATTCTATCAACCACAAACCATTAATGGTTATACCATAACAACAGGAAACGACTCTCCAGAACGAGATCCCAAAGATTGGGAAATACAGGCCTCTGAAAATGGAGATACTTGGGTAACATTGGGCACTGTCACGGGGTATAGTTTTGGAAATACTCCGGCTGATAGAAATAAATCGGTCAATTTCACCTTTACGAATTCAAAACCTTACACCCATTATCGGTATGTTGTGAAATCAGTCTCCTCTGGATCAAATTTCCAAATGAGCGAATTTAGGCTTTTGGAACTACCTCAGTAGACACTAAAGAACGACATCAGCACGCTAGTTAGCGAAAAGAGGGTGATTGGCTCAAAAAGTAGCCGTAAGATATTCGCTTGAAAGAGGAATATTCTACGGTTATTTTTATGTTGGGTAGGATACGATCTACTCTTTTTTTGTAACCATCTTGTGAAAAATACCTTGCCATCTTCTATATTTAATTATCTTACTTATATTTACTAATACGTTTTAGCTTTTTTGCTAGTGCTATCAACCAAATACATAATTTATGTTTAATATTAAAAAACTAACAGGTAGTATTCTTTTTCTATTCGCGACGCATGCTGGAATGGCGCAACAAACCTCGCCTGTTGATTTCGTGAACCCTTTGATTGGTACTGAATCGAAGTATGAATTGTCTAATGGCAATACTTATCCTGCAATAGCTCGTCCTTGGGGTATGAATTTTTGGACCCCGCAGACTGGAAATATGGGCGATGGCTGGGTATATACTTACACGGCAGATAAAATTAAAGGATTTAAGCAAACCCACCAGCCAAGCCCCTGGAACAATGATTATGGTCAGTTTTCAATCATGCCAATAACAGGTACACCGCAATTTGATCAAGAAAAACGGGCGAGCTGGTTTTCGCATAAAGCTGAAATTGCCAAACCTTATTATTATAGCGTTTACCTTGCAGATCACGATGTGACAACAGAATTGTCGCCATCACAACGGGCAGCGATCTTTCAGTTCACCTTCCCCAAAACAGACAGTGCTTATGTTATTATTGATGCATTTGATAAGGGGTCTTATATTAAAGTAATTCCGCAGGAAAATAAGATTATCGGGTATTCAACAAAAAATAGCGGTGGTGTTCCAGAGAATTTCAAGAATTACTTCGTCATTACTTTCGATAGACCATTCTCCTACAAAGCTGCTGTTAAAAGCGGAGCGATAAGTAAAGACGAATTGGAAATTCAGGATAATCACGCTGGAGCAGTCGTTGGTTTCTCTCCCTTGAAAAGAGGGGAGAAGGTCACCGCCCGTATTGCTTCTTCCTTTATAAGTTTTGAGCAGGCAGAAATTAACCTGAAGGAGGTTAAATCGAAAACATTTCAACAGGTTGTTGACGAAGGTAAAGCACAGTGGAACGAAATCCTCGGACGTGTACAGGTTGAAGATCCTAATATTGACCGATTACGTACATTTTATTCCAGCCTCTATCGTTCAACACTTTTTCCAAGGGACTTTTCTGAAATTGATGGAACAGGCAAGCGTATACACTATAGCCCTTACAATGGGCAGGTCCTGCCTGGCGAAATGTTTACGGATACAGGCTTTTGGGACACCTTTAGAAGTTTGTTTCCCCTGTTGAATTTATTGTATCCGTCGATGAATGATCGGATGCAGGAAGGTTTGGTGAATGCGTATAAAGAGAGTGGTTACCTTCCGGAGTGGGCCTCGCCAGGACATCGTGCATCGATGATTGGAAACAATTCCGCTTCTATTGTAGCAGATGCCTTGATTACTGATCGCAAAGGCTATGATAAAGACCTGTTATGGGAAGCGCTTAAGCATGGGGCCAATAGTGCCTATCCGAAACACTCTTCGACGGGACGCTTCGGTTATGAATATTATAATAAATTGGGCTATATACCTGCTGATGTAAAAGTAGACCAAAATGTAGCACGTTCACTGGAATATGCATACAATGACTGGTGTATTTATGAATTTGGCAAAGCACTGGGCAAACCGGAAGCTGAAACAGCTATTTATGCAACACGCGCGATGAACTATAAAAATCTGTTTGACCCAAGTACAAAACTTATGCGTGGAAAAAAAGCAGACGGATCGTTCGTCTCAGATTTTGATCCAAGTGCCTGGTCGCGCGAATACACAGAAGGAAATGCTTGGCATTGGAGTTTTTGCGTGTTCCATGACCCTCAGGGTTTAATTAATTTGATGGGTGGTAATAAATCTTTTGCTTCCATGTTGGATACGGTGTTTGTTATTCCGAGTTATGAGGGTATGAAAAGTCGCGGAATGATCCATGAAATGCGTGAAATGCAGGTGATGAATATGGGGCAGTATGCGCATGGAAATCAGCCTATCCAACATATGCCCTATCTGTATAATTATGCTGCAGAGCCCTGGAAAGCACAATATTGGGTACGCAAAATAATGGATAAACTTTATTTGCCTACACCAGATGGCTATTGTGGTGATGAAGATAATGGGCAGACTTCAGCCTGGTATGTCTTCTCTTCGCTAGGATTTTATCCTGTTTCTCCTGCCTCGGGCGAATACGTGATTGGTTCACCACAATTCGATAAGGTGACATTAAATCTTGAAAATGGGAAAAAAGTGAATATCCAAGCGAAACAGCAGGGAGCAAATCAGGTCTACGTAGATCAACTAACTTGGAATGGAAAGCCTTATAGTCATAATTATATCCGTTATAAAGATTTATTGCAGGGTGCCAAACTTGATTTCAAAATGAGCGACGCACCGAATAGAAATAGAGGTACAAAAAAAGAAGATGCTCCATATTCCTTTAGTAACGAAAAAATAAAAGGAAAATAAAGATTGAGTTCTGATAGACAATAATGAATTCAATGATGATACTTTAGTTCGAAGTAATTGTGTCGACTGTTTAATTGATCTTTTAAGGTTTATAACGGAAACCATGAACATTACTTGTTTTTTGAAAACCATGACAGCTAATTTTTTAGGCTGTCATGGTTTTTTTACACGAATAAAATAATCTTAGCTATTTAAAGTCATACCTTTGTAGTTCGAAATTTCGATATGTTAGGCAAAATATTTCATTTTTTAACACTCTTTGCATACCTTAATCTGTTGACCTATGAGTCTTTCTCCTCGGCAACCGGACAGGTGCTGCATGCAGGTGAGACTATTGTGGAGTATTTTCTGGATGATGTATTGGATTTGGAACCCATTCATTCTTCCCAAGAAGAAAAAGTACTATTGCAAGATGATTATCGTATATTTTCGCTCAATAGTCAAGTACTACCAATTTTTATTTTTGTTTTTGGAATCGTCTTTACGGCATTATGTTTCGCAAAAGATGATGAACATCCTTTTTACCGATCTAAAACCCTATGCTTACCAGGGTATTATCGCTTCCTGTCCCGTTTTAGGCCATTCTAGTTACGCTCCTCTAATTTTCTAGCGGAGGCTGCAACAGTTTAATTTTATTTCTATATATGGTATGGAAGGCCTTGGGCCGCTCTTTACACTATAGAATTGCTGTAGCTCCCATCTAACACATTCTCCTAACGACTGATTTTAAAATACCGTAGGAGGGTTTAACATTTTACATTTTTTATCGTTTATGAAGAAATTACTTTTACTGTGCCTTTTCGTGGGTATGGTTGGGATGCTGGCTTCATGCCATTCATCCAACGCTAACGCTGATCCGAAAGAAGAACTCAAAAATATCCCTGTAGTACCTTTAATGGTAATGGATACGACTGTTTATCAAGAGTATATTGCGGATGTTCAAGCCTTAAAAAACGTCGAAATTCGTTCCAAATTGAATGGGTTTTTAGATAAAATTTATGTAGACGAGGGGGCTTGGGTAAAGAAAGGCCAAATACTATTTAGGTATAATAATGAGGAATATCGTTCGGAATTAGCCAAGGCCAAAGCACAGTATGATAATGCCATTGCCGAAGCACAAAAGATTAAGCTGGAAATGGAGCGAACTCAAAAATTGGTTGACAAGAATATTGTGAGCTCTTCCGAATATAATTTATTGAAAATTCAACTAAAAGCGGCCAATTCTAAGATAGAAGAAGCCCGAGCTTTGGTTAATCAGGCACAGACAAGATTGGACTATACTGTTATACAAGCTCCTTTTGACGGCCGTATAGACCGTATCTTATTGAGAGAAGGCTCTTTATTGACCGAGGGTAGCTTAATTACGACGATCTCCGATTTAAGCAAAGTGAACGTTTATTTTGACATTTCTGAAAGGGAGTATCTGACACTTATGCGTGATAAGTTGGACGGTAAGGAAACGCAAAAATCGGTCAAGTTAATTTTGGCCAATGGTGAGCTGTATCCACACGAGGGAATTGCCCATTTGGTAGAAAGTGAATTTGAAGCCAATACTGGATCCATTGCCCTTCGGGTTCAATTTCCCAATGCCGAGCATATCCTAAAACATGGTGCAACAGGTAAGATTGCTGTGCCAATGCAGACAGGGGAACATACCTTTGTACACCAAAAATCAGTATTTGAAATTCAGGACAAGACATACGTTTATACTGTACAGGCAGATAGTACCGTAAAAATGACACCTTTTACAGCGGGCCCGCGTGTGGGGCATTATTACATCGTGGATGGAGGTTTAGATCCCAACGCCAAGATTGTCTATGAGGGGGTACAGGGACTGCGGAGTGGAATGAAGATTAATCCAAAAATGAGGAAACTGTAGGGGAGGATAAATTATGTTTGAAACATTTATAAAACGACCCATATTGTCGTTGGTTATTTCGGTGTTTATTACACTTTTAGGGTTGTTGGCCTTATTTACATTGCCCATCACACAATTTCCGGACATTGTACCACCTTCGGTAGTCGTCAATGCCAATTATACAGGTGCCAATGCTGAGGTGAGTACAAATGCCGTCGCTATTCCTTTGGAAAAAGCAATCAACGGTGTAGCTGGGATGACTTACATGAATTCAGTGTCTACCAATAACGGCAGCACGGTTATTCAAATCTTTTTTGAAGTTGGTACAGATCCAGATATTGCAGCTGTAAACGTACAGAATAGGGTAACTACTGTATTGGATGAACTCCCTGAAGAGGTCATCAAAGCAGGGGTAACCACCGAAAAAGAGGTCAACTCCATGCTGATGTATCTGAATGTTTTTACCGATGATGAAACCGCGGATGAAAGATTCATTTACAATTTCGCAGATATCAACATTCTAAAGGAACTGAAACGGATTGAAGGTGTCGGTCTCGCTCAGATTATGGGAATGCGTGATTATGCGATGCGTGTATGGGTTAAACCTGACCGTATGGCAGCTTATAATATCTCTACGGAGGATGTGGTGGCCGCATTACGAAAACAGAATATCGAGGCTGCGCCTGGACAAACCGGTATCAGTTCCGATAAAATGCGTAACATGCAACAATATGTATTGCGTTATCCAGGTAAATTCACTGAAATTGAGGAATATGCCAATATACCTATTCGAGCTACTTCAAATGGTTCTATTATCCGTATAAAAGACGTAGCAGATGTTGAATTTGGTTCATTGGATTATGAAATGGTATCCAAAACTGATGGACGTCCATCCGCATCCATCATGCTAAAGCAATTGCCGGGATCAAATGCACAAGAGGTTATTCAGCGTGTAAAAGACCGCATGGCAGAATTGAAACAAACGCAATTCCCGACTGGCATGACCTATACCATGGGTTATGATGTGTCGCGGTTTTTGGATGCTTCAATTTCTTCTGTCATCAAAACCTTATTGGAGGCGTTTCTTTTAGTTTTTATCGTTGTATTTATCTTTTTACAGGATTTTAGGGCGACTATTATACCAATTTTGGCTGTACCAGTATGTTTGATTGGAGCATTGTTTTTTATGCAGATGTTAGGTTTCTCAATCAACCTGCTGACCTTGTTTGCCTTGGTACTGGCCATAGGTATTGTGGTGGACAATGGAATTGTCGTCGTCGAGGCTGTATATGCAAAGATGGAAGAAGAACATCTTCAACCTATGGAGGCGACATTGGAGGCAATGAAAGAAGTCGGTGGCGCTGTAGTGGCCATTACGTTGGTGATGTCTGCCGTGTTTGTTCCAGTTGCCTTTCTTTCAGGGCCGGTGGGGATATTTTATCGTCAATTTTCATTGACGCTCGCGGCTGCCATTGTTATTTCAGGTATCAACGCGTTGACATTGACGCCGGCTTTATGCGCGCTTTTCCTAAAATCGCCCCATGACCGTAAACCTTCGAATAACTGGTTGGATCGTTTCTTTAAAAAATTCAATGCCATTTATGACAAGACTGCCTTCGGCTATAAGGGAATTTTGGTAAAAACCAGTGCGCGACGTGGATTGACTCTCCTTCTACTTGGAGGATTCTTTCTAGTGACCTGGGGAAGTAGTGCCATCTTACCCTCAGGTTTTATTCCAACCGAGGATCAAGGAATGATCTATGTCGCTGTAACAACCCCGCCGGGAGCAACCGTAGACCGTACAGAACGCGTTTTGGATAAAATTGACTCCGTATCACGGAAACTCGATGTTGTTGAAACAGTCTCTACGTTGTCCGGTTATAGTATCATTACAGAAGTATCCGGTGCTTCCTATGGGATGGGGATGATTAACCTTAAGCCTTGGAAAGAACGTGATCAGACCGTAGCGGATGTCATTAAAGAATTACGTGATAAGACTAAGGATTTTGCGGATGCAGAGATTGATTTTTTTCCACCGCCAACGGTGCCAGGCTTCGGTAACTCTTCAGGTTTTGAGTTGCGGCTTTTGGATCGCAGTGGTAACGAAGATCTCAATAAGACGGCTGAGGTATTGCAGAAGTTTATGGACGATATGGAGAAAAGCGAAGTCCTTCAGGATATCGGTTCCAGTTTTGATGTAAACTTCCCGCAATATATGCTGAAGGTGGACTACGATATGGCTGCAAAAAAAGGAATATCGGTGGAGAATGCCATGAATACACTGCAGACCTTAATGGGAAGTCTTTACGCAACAAATTTCATCCGTTACGGACAGATGTATAAGGTCATGGTACAGGCTGGTCCCGAATATCGCCAAAGACCAGAAGATGTATTACGCTTATATGTGAAGAATGAGACGGGTGAGATGGTACCATACAATGCCTTTATTTCGATGGAAAGAATTTATGGTCCTGAACAAATTACCCGTTACAATATGTTCAGTTCAGCAATGATTACTGGACAGTCTTCAGCCGGTTTCAGCTCCGGACAAGCTATCGAAGAAGTCGAGAAAATTGCTTCTTCTTTGCCGCAAGGGTATAGTATCGAATGGTCGGGGATGACTCGTGAACAGAAAATCTCCGGAAATCAAGCCTTGTATATTTTTGCACTCTGTCTTCTGTTTGTTTATCTGTTGTTATGTGCACAGTATGAAAGCTTTCTGTTGCCTTTACCTGTTCTGCTCTGTCTTCCGGCAGGGATCTTTGGTGCATTTATCTTCTTGAAAGTCTTTGGATTGGAAAACAATATCTATGCGCAGGTCGCATTGGTCATGCTGATTGGTTTGTTAGGTAAGAATGCGATCCTGATTGTGGAATATGCCAATTTGAAATATAAGCAGGGAATGGATATCGTGACCGCTTCAATCGAAGGAGCTGTTGCCCGTTTGCGTCCGATATTAATGACTTCCTTTGCATTTATTGCAGGTCTAATTCCCTTGATGATGGCCAGTGGAGCAGGAGCATTGGGTAATCGAAGTATCGGTACCGCTGCGGTGGGAGGAATGCTTATCGGAACCATACTCGGAGTAATTGTCATCCCGGGATTAGTGATCTTATTTTCAAAAAAGGATAACAAGAAACAGGTCGTTAAAAAAGCATCTTTAGTCATAGCTGCACTTATTTTATTTGGTAGTTGCTCGGTTCCCAAAAAAACGCTTCAACCGGAGAAATTAAATGTACCGACTTCTTTTTCCAAACATCTTTCTCCAGATAGTTTAAATGTAGGAAGCCGGTCTTGGAAGGAAATTTTTAAAGATCCGAAGTTGGTTTCTCTAATTGATTCTGCTCTGCAGAACAATTTAGATATTCGTCAATCCATTTTGCGGTTGGAATCTGCACAAGCTTATTTTAAACAACGGAAGGCGGCATTGGGGCCAACTGTAGAGGCTGCAGTAGAAGGAGGAATTCGGAAATATGGGCATTATACAGAATCAGGAATAGGTAATTATGATTCAAATTTTTCGGAGAACTTGAAAAGTGATGAAAAATTGCCCGAACCATTTATCCCAGATTATTTTATAGGACTTCGTTCGTCCTGGGAGATTGATCTTTGGGGAAAGTTGAAGAGTCAAAAGCAGGCCGCTTATTTTAGCTTTTTAGCTGAACAGGAAGGCAAGCGTCTATTAGAAACGGAATTGGTATCCAATATTGCGACGGCTTATTATGAACTAATTGCTTTGGATCAAAAGATAAAAGTTTACAATCGGAATATTGAATTACATAAAAATGCACTGGAAGTTGTTGAGGTGAAAAAAGATGCCGGTTATGCGACTGAACTTTCTGTGCAACAATTTAAAGCACTATTAGCCAACTCGAAAGCTGCCAAAGAACAATTGAGCCAGGAAATAGCACTTTGGGAACATCATATCAACGGCCTGTTGGGACGTTTTTATCAGCCTATTGTAAGAAGTACATATACCGAAAATGCAGATTTGTATCATGCAATGCGTTTTGGTACACCAGATGATCTCGTGAACCAACGCCCAGATATTAAGGCCGCTTATTTGAAAGTCATTGCTTCTTCGAATAATCAGGAAGCATCACGTTTGGCTTTTTTGCCTTCTGTTGCAATAAGTCCATTTCTCGGATTACAGAGCTTTAGCTTTAACAAGTTATTTAATTTGGATAAATCTATTGCTTATAATTTATTTGGAGGTATTACACTGCCGATATTTAATCAAAGACAGCTTAAAACACAGTATGAGATTGCGAAAGCAGATTATGGAATTGCGTTTGTAGACTATGAAAAAGCAGTTGTAAACGCTTATAACGAAGTTTCCAATGTTGTCATGACGCAAGAGGCAATCGTCAAACGACGTAGCTTTGTCGATGAACATGTTCAAGCGTTAAACCTCTCTATTGAAGCGGCACAGGAACTATTTATTGCGGGGCGGGTGACTTCTCTTGATGTCGTTACAGCACAAAAAGAGTCTCTGGAAGCCCAAATAGGAAAAGTAGAATTGGAGAAAGAGAATACTTTAAATCAGATTCTACTCTACAAAGCCTTGGGAGGAGGTTGGCAATAGGTTGCGATATAAAAAAAGAAAACTATTTTTCATGCGATAAAGAATTAACTTGTTAATTCTTGGACCCTTAACTGGGTCAGGGGAAGAGGCCGTCGTGAGACGTCCTCTTTTTTGTTGTTATTTTTATGTAGTTTAGTCTACACTATCTTGAACCGATTTTATTATGTTGCAGCGCATTTTTCTTTTTATTCTTTTCGCACATTTTAGTCTTTACCTATCTGCACAAGTGGCTTCCGATAGCACCCGGGTTTTGCAACGATTGGAATATCTGATGGAAAATCAGAAAATTTACATCAAGAACCGTGAAGATAAATTGGAGAAATTAAAACAGGAGGCAAAAGCATTAGAAGGCAATCCCGTTCAATTTTTGAAGAAGAACTACGAAATCTTTGAAAATTATAAGAAGTTTGATTCTGACGCAGCGCTTACTTATATTTTACTGTGTCAAAAGCTCGCTCCACCGCTTAATGACTCCCTACAGGCAGTGATTCATCTCGATTTGGCCTGGGTGTATTCCACCATCGGAAGGTATATAGAAGCTTCACAATTGTTGAAGCAAGTCGATCCCGCTCATCTAGGTAGGGATCTTCTCGCCAAGTATTACGATACCTACAGCTCGTTCTATAGTCATTATGGTCAGAGCAATAATCGACCAGAATATTATCAGGCAAGTGAAAAATATCGTGATTCTTTGTTAACGGTACTACCGAAGTCTTCCTTGGAATATCGTACCACCATTGCGATAAAAACGCTGTTTAACGGTAACCGGGAGGACGCTAAAAAGCAATTGTTAATCCTCTGGAATGAGAATAAAAAGGATATTGAGCAGCGCGCGCTGATCGCCTATTTTATGGGGCTCATTTATAAATATGAAAAGGATACGAAAAGCCAAATTTACTACCTTTCAATATCGGCCAGTGCAGATATTGAAATGGCAAATCGTGATAATGCATCTTTTCATGATCTGGCGTTAACGTATTACGATCAACAGGATTTTGATCGGGCTTTTCAGTTTATTGAAAAAGCAATCGACGATGCGATGTTATGTAAAGTACGGTATCGCATTATTGAGGGGACCTCTTCTTATCCCATTATCAATGCCGCCTATCAGCAGAAAATCAGTAGTCAAAATCGACAATTGGTTGGACTGGTCATTATCGTTAGTATTTTATTGATCGGTGTCATTATTGGACTTGTTGTTATCTATAGACAGGTACAACATTTGCGGCGAATACGATCAGAATTATCTGCCACAAATCAGCAGCTTCGCTCATTGAATAACGAAATTAACCAGACTAACCTTAAATTGTCGGAATCCAACCATATTAAAGAAGAATATATCGCCCAATTCTTTGACATGTGTTCGAGTTACATCGATAAAATGGAAGATATCAGAAAGGCATTACTGAAAAAAGCGACGAATCAGCAATGGGATGCGCTGCGGGAACAGTTAAAGTCAACGCAAATGGAAGAAAGGGAAGTGCAGCAGCTTTATGTTAATTTTGATCGTATCTTTTTAAATCTATATCCAACCTTTGTTGATGAATTCAATGCGCTACTTCAGGAAGAGGAGAAGATCTATCCCAAAAAGACAGAGTTGTTAAATACCGAACTTCGGATTTTCGCATTAATTCGATTAGGGATCGATGATTCCGTGAAGATTGCAAGTTTCCTGCGATACTCGCTTCGGACGGTTTATAATTACAGAACAAAAGTACGTAATAAAGCCGCGGGAAATCGTGATGCTTTCGAGGCGGCTGTATGTCAGATTGCGGTGATCGACCGGGCATAAAATGTGCTGTAATACCCGAAAATTGTCTATGTTAAAGACAATTGTACGCTCCTTTAGGTACTTTTTAAGGGTGTATATTTTTTATAGTCATCTTGTTTTTAGTTATTTATGTTTTTTCTTCGGTACTTTTTAAGTACTAGCTCTTTTTTCTCCGTCAAGCTGATCTTAGTTTTGTTTTGAGCAATGAAGCAGGGGAAACTCATTGCCATTTTGGAATAACCAAAAGATTAAACAATAACCAATTTTTTTATTTCATATGATTTACTTTACACGAAAAGTTGCCTTTTCAATGGGGTTAGCTTTCTTGTTTACTTTGGTGAATTTGGTGTTTGCCCAAGACCGAATTCAAGTTAGTGGACGAGTCTTGGATGCCCAAGATCAGAAACCACTCTCTGGAGTAACCATTACTCAAAAAGGAAGTAATAACGCAGTCTCCAGTAACGGAGATGGGCGTTTTCAGATTTCAGCTAGCACGGGCAGTATACTCCAATTTACTTTTGTTGGCTACGACAGTAAAGAACTACCTGCCAACAGTACCATGATTGTCCAATTAAATTCCTCAACCAATTTGCTGGAGGATGTTATTGTAATCGGTTATGGTAGCGTGAAAAGAAAAGATGTCACGACTGCAATCTCTTCAGTTTCCACCAAAGACTTAGAAAAGAGACCCGTTACTAATTTTGGGCAAGCCATTCAGGGTAAAGCTGCCGGGGTCACTGTTATTCAGCCGAGTGGTCAGCCAGGTGCAGCACCTCAGATACAAATTCGTGGGATAACGTCTTTTAATAGCAATACCACTCCTTTGTATGTTGTTGATGGAGT
This sequence comes from Sphingobacterium paramultivorum, assembly GCF_014109745.1. Taxonomy (NCBI): domain Bacteria; kingdom Pseudomonadati; phylum Bacteroidota; class Sphingobacteriia; order Sphingobacteriales; family Sphingobacteriaceae; genus Sphingobacterium; species Sphingobacterium paramultivorum. The sequence goes on along the minus strand of NZ_CP058555.1, from coordinate 4,527,411 downwards.
TCCTGTGGAAGATATTAAGTTCTTGTCTCCTAATGATATCACGGATATTCAAATTCTAAAGGACGCGTCATCGGCAGCGATTTACGGCTCCCGTGGTTCTAACGGTGTTATCTTGGTTACGACAAAATCAGGAAAAGCCGGGGAAGCAAAAATTACACTGGGAACACAGTGGACAGCCAATGTTGTCAATAACACGGTTAAAGTTTTAAATACCAGTCAATACAAAGATTTACAGGATGAAATAGGCATGATAAATCTGCCAGAGGGATTGTTGGATCAAACAGATTGGTTTAAAGAAACCTATAAGACAGGTATTCAACAAAATCATCAAATATCCGTTTCGGATGGCAATGAGAAGCTCCGTTATTATTTAGGTGGGGGGTATTTGAACGAAAAAGGAACACTACAAGGATCCTTCTTTAGACGATATAATTTTCGTGCTAATATTGATAATCAAGTCCGAAAATGGCTAAAGGTGAATGCGAATATCAATTATTCCGATAACAATGATAATGGAATTACCTCAGGATTGGGTTCTAATCGTGGGGGGGTAGTTACATCGGTGATTACAACACCAACCTACGCGCCTGTATGGGATCTAACCAATCCGGATCGATTCTATAATAATTTCTATGGGATCAACAACATCACCAGTCCTTTGGAAAACCTAGCCCGGACAAGAAATAATAATAACCGCGAAAACCGACTTGTTGCCACAGGAAGTGCACTGGTTTCTTTTATGCCTAATTTAACTTGGAAAACTGCGTTTTCATTAGATAGAAGATCAGGTGTGATGACGACCTTTTTGGACCCTTGGACAACAGCTTGGGGAAGAAACCAATTCGGGGAGGCTTCAGATATTCGTAATACAAATACCGTGTTGACTTGGGACAATTTCTTGACGTACACGAAGAGCTTTGGAAAGCATAATTTGGAAGTAATGGGCGGTTCGTCATGGACAGATTCCAAGTACTCCAGAAGCTATATCTATGGTTCAAACTATGCAAATGGAATCATTGAGACACTTAATGCGGCAAACAAAATCTCTTGGGATAGAACAGGATCCACAGCATCCAACTGGGGGATTATGTCCTATTTCGCCCGCGCAATGTATAATTATGATGGCAAGTATTTATTGACCGCAAATATGCGTGCCGATGGTTCTTCGAAGTTGAGTCCGGAACGTCGCTGGGGGTATTTCCCATCGGTTTCAGCTGCATGGAGAATCTCTTCTGAAGACTTTATGAAAGATGTAACCTGGATAAACGACTTTAAAATCCGTGGCGGATGGGGACAGACAGGTAATCAATATGGATTAGGTGATTATGCGTACCTACAGTTGAGTGGGATCCAACGTCAACAGTGGTTCGTTGAGGGAAAAGACAATTCATTGCCAAATATCAATAAACCAACAATCTTAAGAGCGAAAGATTTGACTTGGGAGACGACAAGCACAACCAGTATTGGTTTTGATATCACTATGTTGAATAATCGACTCAGCATCAGTGCAGATTATTACAACAAGGATACGAAAGATCTTTTAATGAATGCAAGTTTGCCCGCAGGACAGCAAGCAACCACAATCCAAAGAAATGGTGGAAGGTTGAATAACCATGGTTTTGAATTCGCGGTAAATTCAAAAAATCTGACCGGAAACTTGACTTGGAATACCGATTTTAATATTTCTTTTAACAGAAATAAACTGAAACAACTGGATCTTCAACAAGTGTACTACGATGTAAAGACAAACGATTATGTCAATGATTTTGTCGTGAAGAATGAGCCAGGAAGATCACTTGCAGGATTCTTCGGTTATATCTCTGATGGTGTAAACCCTGAAACCGGCGAACTCATGTACCGCGACTTGAATGGCGATGGAAAGATTTCATCGAGCGACCGCACATATATCGGTAATCCTCTTCCAAAGTTTGTCTATGGTATGACAAACAGCTTCTCCTGGAAAAATTTCGACCTCAGTATATTTATTCAGGGAACTTACGGAAACGATATCTTCAATGCGAGCCGCATGGAAACAGAGGGGATGTATGATGGTCGAAATCAAACTACTGTTGTATTGGATCGTTGGCGGGTACCGGGACAAATTACCAACGTTCCGAAAGCTGGGTTTGACATGAAGAATTCAACCTATTTTGTTGAGGATGGTAGTTATTTGCGGATGAAAAATGTTTCCTTGGGCTATTCCATTTCTCCGGAGAGACTGAAACGTATTGGTATCCATAAAATTCAGCCTTATCTATCTGTAAGTAATCTATTTACCTTGACTAAATATTCAGGTATGGATCCCGAAGTAAACCAGTATTCCGGTGGATCTGATTCCAGAATCCAGGGTATTGATTGGGGGACCTATCCACAGAATCGTTCATTTGTTTTAGGTCTTAATATTGAGTTTTAATTGTCTGTATCATGAAAAAATATATAAGTAACGCTCTTTCTTTGCTAACCGGCTCTTTGTTTTTATTTTCTTGCTCTTTGAACCGTGATCCACTTTCAGATTATTCGGATGTTAGTCAAGGGAAGACAGAGACAGGAACGCAGGTCGTTTTCAAGAATAAAGCCGAAGTTGAAACTTACTTGGCGGGGATCTATCAACAGATGAAAGATCGGCAGGAACATTGGTACCTCGACCTGCTCTTGATTGGCGATTCGCACGCCGATAATTCCTATGCGGGAACGACCGGCGCGGAAGTTGTACCTTTTGAAAATAATTCTATTGAAGGGTCTAATTCTGTGGTTGACCGGGATTGGGGAAGATATCTGGAAGATGTTGGACGTGCAAATCGATTGATCATTTATGTGGATAGTGTCGCTGATAAATCGGTGAGCGATACAGAAATTAGGACTTATAAAGCACAAGCGAAACTATTCAGAGCATTGGCGATGTTTGATATGGTCCGTATATTTGGATCTATCCCTGTCATTACCACAATTGCACCCGATATTACCGGTGATAATGTCAATGAAGTTTATCCGCAGTATTTCCCTAAACAAGCTACCGAAGAAGAAGCCTATAAGCAGATCGAAAAAGATTTGATGGATGGATTGGCAGATGCGCCGGCCAACAATAACGGAAATAAGACTTTATTTACTAAATCCGTAGCGCGAGCTATGCTGGCAAAGATCTATGCCGAAAAACCAATTCGCGATTATGCTAAAGTTATCCAATTTGTTGATGCATTGACTGGGGATGGCTTTGATCTGAATACCAATTACTCGGATTTATATGCGATGAATGCAAGCAGCACAGATCTTGCACAACGGAATACGAAAGAATCGATTTTGGAAGCACAGTTCACTGCAGGTGGAGGCAATTGGGCGACTTGGATGTTTGGAAGGGATTTGTCCAATTATGATAATAACTTCACATGGGCAAAATGGATAACCCCATCACGGGATTTGATACAAGCATATACTAATGAAGGGGATCAGATTCGTTTGGGGCAATCTATCGTCTATTATTCCACTACTTGGAGCAACTATTATCCTTCAAATCATTATCCATTCATGTTTAAATTGCGGTCTGCATTTAATAGTATTGTCAAGCTTCGTTACGCAGATCTTCTATTGCTCAAGGCAGAAGCTTTAATTCAACAGGGATCAGATTTATCCGGCGCAGCAGACATTATTGACAAAATTCGCACACGTGTTAAATTACCAAAATTGTCAACTGCGATACGTTCAAATAAGGATGCTTTATTAGATGCTTATCTGAAAGAACGTCGTCTTGAATTAGCCTTCGAAGGACAACGCTGGTTCGATCTCGTGCGCTTAGATAAGGTGGAATCTGTCATGAATGCGGTCTATGCAAAAGACGCTGGCAGAAAGGCGCAGGTGTATCCCTTTACGAAAAACTCTTATCGTTTACCGGTTCCGCAACCAAAAATTGATCAGAATCCTAATCTAGTTCAGAATCCGGGGTATTAATTGATTTAACAAGTGGAATCCCCCATCTGATGGATGGAGACAAATATATTAACAGATGAAACGTAATAATAAAAAAACTATGATATATACATTCTTGTTGTCCTGTCTAGTGACGGCAACATCTTGTAACCGTGACAGCTATACACCTTCGCAAGGTGATGAAATTAAAAAAAGTGGTGATGTTACCATTTATACGACGACGGGCAGTCGGTCTTTGGATTTTGGAAAGCGCTTTGTTGATTTCAGCTCCAAATTTAATATGTCGCCCAATACAATTACGCTAGATCCTACTAAGAAATTCCAGACGATGGACGGCTTCGGTGCAGCCATCACAGGCTCAACATGTTATAATTTAATGAAAATGAGTAAGGAAGATCGGACAAAATTCCTTACAGAGACTTTTTCAGATAAAGATGGAATGGGAATGAACTATATCCGTATTGCTATTGGATGTTCCGACTTCTCTTTGAGTGAATATACCTGTTGGGACAAAGAAGGAAAGGAAAATTTTGGATTGCAGTCTGAAGAGACCCAATATATCATTCCGGTGCTGAAAGAAATACTTGCTATCAATCCATCCATAAAAATCATGGGCTCCCCATGGACTCCACCGAAATGGATGAAAGTTAACAACCTAACTGATTTAAAGCCCTTTGATTCATGGACCAGTGGTCAGTTAAATCCAAAATATTACCAGGATTATGGTTGGTATTTCGTTCAATGGATCCAGGCAATGAAGAAAGAAGGCATTAATATTTATTCGATTACTGTTCAAAATGAACCATTGAATAGAAAAAATTCCGCTTCGCTTTATATGTCATGGCAGGAACAACAGGCTTTTGTCAAACAAGCGCTAGGCCCGCAATTAAAAGCGGCTAACTTATCAACAAAGATCTATGCATTTGATCATAATTATAACTATGATAATATTGCCGATCAGTCTGATTACCCAGTAAAGATTTATAACGATGCCGGAGCAGCGTCATTCTTCGCCGGAGCGGCATACCATAATTATGGAGGGGATAAAGCTGAACTTATCGATATTCATAATCAACGCCCAGACAAGGAACTGGTATTTACGGAAACATCCATTGGGGAATGGAATGATGGACGCAATCTTGAAAAACGTTTGATGGAGGATATGCGTGAAGTGGCTCTCGGTACAGTGAACAATTGGAGTAAGGGTGTTATTGTATGGAACCTGATGCTTGATACTGACAAAGGGCCAAATCGCGAAGGTGGCTGTCAGACATGTTATGGCGCCGTGGATATTAGTAAGGCAAATTATAAGAATATAACGCGCAATTCGCACTACTATATTGTTGGTCATCTTTCTTCGGTTGTCAAATCAGGAGCCTCGCGGATTGGTACTTCTGGGTATACAGCAGAAGGGCTAGTTTATACAGCCTTTCAAAATACAGATGGGACCTACGCTGTTGTTCTGTTAAACGAGTCAGGAGATAGCCGTAAAATTACCGTCGCAGACGGTAAACATCATTTTAGCTATGATGTGCCAGCTAAGTCGGTTGTTTCTTACCGTTGGACCTATTAACTGGAGGATGATAAACCCTAAGCGCTATCACATTGATAGCGCATAAATTATGAACAAATGAAAAGATATCTCATCAATATACTATTGGGAACTGCTGCTATTACTGCAGTTAGTTCCTGTAAAAAGGATGAAAAATATACCTATCAAATAGGGGATCCTAAAATCGAATTGAAATCGCCTATCTCGGCTGCAAATTTTGGGGATAGTCTCGAGTTTCAGGTCCATGTGTCGGATAGTGAAGTTGCGCTGTCTACTGTTAAAGCACAATTGTATTTTACAGATGACAAGGTAACAGAAACCGTTATCCGTACCAAACAAAATGGAGACTATGCTGGAAAGATTTATGTTCCGTTCCTGAAAGATATTCCCGATGGAAAAGCAACCCTTAAGTTTGTCTTACAGAATATTAGCCAAAAAATAACGGAACAATCTTTTGATATTAACCTGAGCAGACCCGACTTTCCATATTTGACTTTAGTCACAGAATCCAAATCCTATCGCATGGAAAAGGTCGGGCGCAACCAATATGCGGCAAAAGAAAATTTTGCAGCTGAGGTAAAAGGCTATATTCAAGCGCCAAAAGTAGGTACACAAGGCAATGCGATGAACTTTGGATGGGTCAATAATGTTATTAACTTGGGGTCTACCGCTGAAATTCCTTTTTCAAATTCGACTTCTGGCGTATATCCAATTCAATTTAATACATTGACATTTCAGGCATCTCCATTTATTGTTGTACTGCTAAATGGATCGCAGTTCAGTCGACTGGATGATAAACATGCTAAAGTTGAAATCGAGCTGGCGCAAGGGAAAACGACGACTTTTGAAGGGATTGCGGATCTGCAAGATTGGTGGATCGATCCAGATTTCTTTACCAAAGCGGCCGATGGCACCCTATCCTTTAAAGGAGCGACAGGGAAATATCGTGTTACCGCAGACTTTAACTTAAAATACTTTGTGGTTGAGGCGATGACGGGCAATGATTTGGCAAAACTCCAAGATGATGGATCTGGGGCTGTCTGGATTATTGGTGAAGGAATTGGAAAGCCTAAAGTATCCAGTAACCAGGTGGGCTGGAACACGGATAAAGCGCTTTGTCTGGTTCCACTAGGTAACAAGAAATACCAGATAACTGTTAAGGCAGGAGAGTCTATAAATTCTGATAACATCAACTTCAAATTTTTCCATCAAAAAGGATGGGGAGGTGAATTTGGGGGTACAGATGTGACAACCTCAAATGATATCGTCTTTGTCGGGGATGGCAAGAATGGTCGTGATTCAGGCAATCTGGGCATCAAAACGGGTAAAGTTTTAGAGGCAGGTAAAACCTATGTTTTTACATTGGATTTGACCGCCGGCAATAAGAAAGCAGTTTTGACGGTCACGTCAAAATAATTAAAATTGAGTTTTATAAGTCCTAGGTAGTAGTCTGCCTAGGACTTTTTCTTTTAAATAGCATTTGTTTATTCCAAGATTCATTTGTTATATTTGCCCAAACTCAAAACGAATTAGCATGAGCTCGATTTGGTAAGCTTACAAGATAAAGAAGTAATCTTAACGATGTAAGCTGCTATTGAGAATAAAATATTCGAATGAAAACCAGACTGTTTATATGGATTCTATTACCCTTGATGCTCCTCCAGAGCTTCTCGACGGTATGGCTATGGACAGTCTTCGAGTTGAATCGGGATTATATCGCACGTTACGAATGTATCAATCGTTTTAACGATAATGCGCTTGCCTGTCGAGGCCAGTGTATTTTGATGAAGAAAATGCGCGAGCATGAGGAAAAGGAACAAAAAAATCTTGAATTGCGTATTATCGATGTTGTTTTTATAAATAATACACAAGATTTTACATTTAAAAATACGGCTCTTTATGAAGATACTGTGGAGCGCCTGCTTCCAGTATATAATGAAGATTATTCTTATAATCCCATCTTTACGATATTTCACCCCCCTTTGGTTTAAATCCACTTAGAAATTTATTTGATTAAGTAGTCGATCACTGACGATGGATTACAAGGTATGCTAAGATTTCCTTCGCGTTATAATTGTGCTGTGAAAATGCTTTTAGTGATGCTTTGTCCATAAAATCGATCTTCGGTTAAGCTATTTCTTCAATAACTATTTATTTCAATGAAATCTTCCTAATTATTTGGGCTACATCATGGTGTGGATCCGAATCATTTGAATATTGATAATAGATAATAATCTGTTTAAGATCAATATTGATAGTTTCATTTCTCTAAAAGTTGAATGGAGCGCATCTATACGATGAAATATATCCGTTCGTCACAATAGGATATCATTTTGATTTATTGGATGAGCCCTCGTGCTCACGCAATAAATCGGATAGCTTCCTAACAAATGAAAAATTATAGATGAGAGATTTATTTATAAAAAAAGTGGGTTTTTATATCGCGATTATGTCTTTTCTCCTAGTCGCTTGTACAAAGGAGAAAACAGACTATGAGGCAGAGCGGGGAAATACTGTGGCAGAGAATACAGAGTTTAAAGAGGTTACAAGCCTTGTTTCTTCAGGGTATAGTATTCGTATTGAGGCTCTAGGCGGGGTATTGTATCGCGGTTATAATGATATCCGCGTGATAATCAATAAGCAGCAAAATAATGAACCTGTAGCCGTTTCCTCAGTCAAATTGCTGCCAGTCCAAACCAATGTGGAAGGAATGAAAATTGTTTGTCCGCACCAGTCCGAAATGGACTACACGTTGGATGGTCGCTACTTTTCGGGTTACAGTGTGTTTACAGATGAAAGCTCTGCAGCAGCAAACTGGAGTTTGGAAATCGATTTTACAATTGGCGATCAGACCTTCACCGCTACACAACAAGTAACTGTAAAGCCGCAGGTAAATAAAAATCGTAACATAACCACCTTAACCGGGAAAGATGGCGAACAGTATTTAATCGCCTTGATTGCTCCTTGGAAACCAACTGTTTCTGAAAATAAACTGGTCGCCGGGATTTATAAGTTGGACTTGGCACAATTGTCTTATACGACAGTCAATGGATATACCTTACAATTGGATCCGCGTATGCCAGAACCTTCGATGGGCAACCATTCTTCGCCCAATAATAAAGACTTGGTACAACAGGCCGACGGATTGTACCACGGTGTTGTGAATTACACAATGACAGGAAACTGGACATTGAATTTTATTTTGGTTAACCAAAATGGAAGGGTGATAGCAGGAACTGAGGTGCCCAAGGACTTTACACCGGGGGTAGAAGGTCGTAAAAGCGAGTTATACATTGATATTCTATTCTAGAGGCTATGAGGAAGATAAGTATTATTCTCTTTATGTTGTCTTTGGGATGGAACGTACACGGACAAAACAATCCTGTTACCCGCGATACAACGAGACGTCTAGCCGAGGTTACAGTCAATGCAGCTGCCAAAAAGAGAATTGAAAACGATCTGAAGATGACAGTCTCCGTGGATGAATATTTGGCTTCTGCAAGTAATATTAGCTTTATCAAACGCGGAGCCTATGCTTGGGAACCCCTACTCAATAATATGAGTAGCGAGCGTTCGACAATTACGATCGATGGGATGCATGTCTTTGGAGCATGTACGGATAAAATGGACCCGATAACCTCGTATGTAGAAAGTAATAACCTTGCCGCCATAGATATTAAATCGGGGCAGGAAGGTAATCTGCATGGTGCTACGGTCGCTGGCAGTATAGATCTAAAAAGAAGGAATACCTCGTTTGGTTTGCAGAAAAAAATTGGCGGAGCCTATCAGACAGGTTTTGAATTCAATAATAAGCAGACTTTCAATCTTGGGAATTTATATTACTCAAGTGACAAATTTGTGGCAGATGGAAGTATTGCCTTCCGGAAGGCTGGAAATTATTATGATGGAAATGACGATGAAGTACGGCATTCACAATATAATAAATTCAATGCGTCGCTGGGCTTGGCCTATAAAACAAGTCCGCTTTCTGCTGTTCGGGTAGATGCTATTTTTGATCGTGCAAAAGATGTGGGATTCCCGGCTTTGCCAATGGACTTATCCTTATCCAGAGCGATTATCACTTCGGCTGCATACAAACAGTTGTTTGAAGAGGGCTTGGTAAAAGTATGGGACACCAAAGTTTATTTTAATGCAGTTGAGCACTATATGGATGATACGACCCGTCCCGAGAATTTGGTCCATATGGATATGCCGGGCTGGAGTACAACCTATGGTCTTTTGTCCAAAATTAATCTGCAGAAAGATCGTTATTCTTCGGAAATACAAGTAAATGCTTACGATAATCTATCCATAGCTGAGATGCGTATGTACCCGCAGGATCGATCCAAACAGACCATGTTTGCCTATAGCTGGCCATGGGTGACCACCCGTTTCGCGAGTGTAGCCATTAATAACTCGTTAGATCTTTCTGATATCAGTAGACTTGTCTTTGGAGGTTCATTGGGTTTGAACTATAACTATTCGAAATATGTTGAATTCAACTGGATCTTCCATCCTGGTTCTCCACAGAAGAAAAATAGAATTCTTCCGAGCCTACACGCCAGTTATCAGTTAAATATTGGTCAGTTTGACTTTTCCATAGGAACAGGGTTTGGGCATCGTGCTCCCTCTGTTTCGGAGGCTTATGGTTATTACATTTACAACAGTTTCGATCGGTATGACTATATCGGAAATCCGGATTTAAAAAATGAAGTCTCTTATGAAGCCAATGCCAGTGCCGGATTTAAGACCGGAAAGTTAAGCATTGGGGCCAAGGCCAATTATTTCTTTATCCAAGACTACATTATTGGCCGGATTTTGAGTTTGGGTAGCCCTATGAACTATCAATCGGTAGGTGTGAAAGGCTATACCTCTTTAGATCATGCGACTCTGTTTAACCTAGCACTCAATGCGCAATATCAAATTTTGCCAAGTCTAGATTGGAAAGTCGTACTTACCTATGCCAGAGGGCAAGACAATATGGGCGGAAACCTGCCTTTTATACGTCCCTTAAGTTATCAAACATCATTGCATTATCGATACAAAATGATCGGTGTGCAAACTTCAATGAACGGGGACTTTAGCCAGGTCAATTTTAGCCCTGAATACGGAGAGGACCAAACTGCATCCTATAAGATATGGAATGTTTCGGCAGACTATACCTTCACTATTGGAAAATTAAATGCCGTGTTTCAGGTCGGTGCGGAGAACCTCTTCAATGAATACTATAGTACCTATGCAGATTGGGGAAATATACCACGCATGGGTAGGAATATTTTTACATCCTTAAAAATCAATTTTTAAATACCTTAAAACTTAGAATAAAATGAAAAACAATGCAATTAAACTCCTGATGATTTCTTTGGTTATGGTTTCTTGTAGCAAAAGTGAAGATGTCGCCAACAGTGTTAACTTACATTTCAACAATACATTTAAAAATACAACAATTGTGCTGGGTAGTGCAGATTCACCAGCTGCCACAACAAATACATCAGCCAGTGGGCAACTGCATCAGTTTTCTGAGCTGAAGTATGTAATTAGCAATATCAGGCTTATTAAAGCCGATGGATCTGAAATCCCTTATAATGTAAATGACCTCGATAAAGGGGCTACAGTAATTGATCAGGCGAAAGCAGCAACTTTAAATTATGTACTGAGTAATATACCTGTTGGCGATTATAAACAGATCAAATTCGGTTTGGGAGTAAAACAGGAAATAAATACATTGGATCAACTGAGATTCCCAGTTTTCTATGCAACAGCAGGGGCTAATGACACCAAAATGCACTGGGAATGGGGAACAGGTTACCGATTTACGAAATTGGAAGGCTTTTATGGTGCAGATCATAAAGAGTTGTCTATTCACACAGGAAGTACGATCAACGGAACAAATGGTGATGAATCCACTTATAAACAGGGGGTAGATGCTTATCGGGATATTACGTTGAATTTACCGTCCTTAGTTACTGTTGGAAAAAGTGTACCACAGATTAATATCAGGGCGGATTTCGATAAGCTCTTAAGCGGGAAAACGAATACCATTACATTGGGTGCTAACAACGCTGTGCCTAGTATTCATTCGGCAGTCGAAATGGTCAAATTTGTTGATAATCTTGGCGGTAACGGCAGCAGTGATACAGCAGGGATGTTCACTGTTGAGCGTGTTTCTAACTAAATTTTACGTAAATGGCTATGATCTTGAATGAGGTTGTAGCCATTGCTGAAAATACGTTATGCATAAACAAAAGAACGCCGTCCGATTGCACCATGACTTTCAAGTGTGCATTCTGAATATTCATCAACCATTGATAAAAATAAAAGGATGAAAAAAGTCATCTTAATCCTGGCAGTTATACTGATTGCTTTATCCTGTAGTAGGGATGATATCATTGAATCTACGCTGGAAGACAACCCCACAGTCATGTTCAATATTCCTGCGGATTTTCCGAGTCTGAATAATGCATTTAATAGCAATAAGCCAACAAAGTATGGTGTTGAATTGGGTGAAAAACTATTTCATGAAAAAAGATTCAGTGGAAATAATACGATATCATGTGCCAGTTGCCATAATCCCTCATTGGCTTTTTCCGATGGAAAAATGCAGGCAGTGGGTATAGATAATCGCGTCGGATTTCGGAACACTCCACCTTTGCAGAATTTGGCTTTTATGAAATTTTATAATTGGGATGGCAATATACTCGAACTGGAAAAGCAACCTTTAGTGCCAATTATCACGCATGAGGAGATGAACTCATCTATCCTGGAGGTCATCGGTAAAATCAATGGCGAGTTTGATTATAAAAGATTGTTCAAGAAGGCTTTTGGCGATGAGAATATTACACCTGAACGAATTTATAAAAGCATTGCACAGTATGAGTATACCTTAGTTTCGGCCGACAGTAAATATGATCAGGTAAAAAGAGGTGAAGGGGAGCAATTCACGATCGAGGAAGAACGGGGGTATCAGCTGTTTAAGTTGAAATGTGAAAGCTGCCATGCAACAGAATTATTTACCGATCAGAGTTTTAGAAATGTAGGGTTTCCTTTAAATAAGCATCCCGATGAGGCCGGGCGAGCACGCATCACAGGTATTGAAACAGACTATATGGCTTTTCGGGTACCTTCTTTAAGAAATGCGGAATATACAGCGCCTTATGGAAGTTTTGGGCAGTTCCCAACGTTAAAATCTGTCCTGGATTATTTTGACAAGGGTGTTTTGGATGCAGCTAACCTAGATCCGATTCTTAAGGAAAATGGTAAAAGAATTCCTATGACAGAAGAAGAAAAGGAAGCTATCATAGCTTTTATTAAAACATTAAGTGATCCCAAATTTGTAGGCAAATAATGCTGATTTATGAATAGAAGAGATCAACCAATTGTTTCGCTTCTTTTACATCATGTACGCGGAGAATTTGTACGCCTCTTTCGAGAAGTAAGGTATTTAAAGCGGTGGTGCCATTTAAAGCTTCTTGGGCGGTGATTCCGATTTTTTTATAAATCATAGATTTACGGGATATTCCGCCCAAAATTGGTAATTCGAAGTAGTGAAGTTCATTGACACGATAGAGCAACTCATAGTTCTGTTCGACTGTCTTTGCAAAACCAAATCCCGGATCAAGAATAATGTCTTTCACCCCCATACTTCTTAGCGTCGCAATGCGGTCACCTAAAAAGGTGGCTACGTCAGTTACAATATCTGTATAATCTGTTTTTTCCTGCATATTTTCGGGAATACCGCGCATATGCATGAGAATATAAGGAACTTGATATTTTGCCACCGTGGCGAACATGTTATCATCGAGCGTACCTCCCGACACATCATTTATGATGTGCACTCCCGCATCGATTGCAGCAGCAGCAACGTCTGCCCTAAAGGTATCTATTGATAAAATAGCGTCAGGAAATGCAGTTTTAATTGCTCGAATAGCGGGAAGAGCTCGATCCATTTCCTCCTGTGATGAAATTAATGGAGCGCCCGGACGTGAGGAATATGCGCCAATATCAAGAATTTGAGCACCTTCAAGCAATAGCTTCTTTGCTTTCTCTATCGCAAGTGCTACGGTTGTATTGTCGCCACCGTCATAAAAAGAATCTGGAGTCACATTGAGTATCCCCATAATAATAGGCTTTTCGAAGGTCATTAAGGTACCATCGACCAGTATAGAATGACAGGTTGAAGTGTGGAATCTTTTCATCAGAACAATGCTAGGCTTGGTGTGAGAGCGTCTTATTTGACAACCAAAACACCGTCAGCAATAATGCTAATATCTTTTTTAGGTTGTGTAATCTGGTCTATTTCAGACTGTGATTTACCAAGATCCTTTGCCGCATGTTGTAACGATGCTACCGAAACTTCCTTTTTCTTTGCGATACCCTCGACGACAACTGTTTTACCGACAATGTCTGCTGGCATGAAGAAACCATAGTCTTTAAAACGGACGGTAATAGGCTCTTCGCCGTCCCGTTGCAAGGTCATGAAACAACCTTTTTTCTTACACACTTCAACAACTTTGCCCGATATCTTTCCATTGAAGGCATTCTTTTGCGTGAGTTCTTTTTCAAGCTTAGCTACTGAAATCGCATTGGTCGCAGAGATTTCTTTGCCATATTTTACGCCTGGTTTGGCTGCGGGAATATCCTTTTGCTGTGCGAAAGATAAATTGGTAACAGCAAATGCTAATGCAAAAAATAAAACGATCTTTTTCATGCTATTTTCTAATAAATTCAAATTTACCACTTGGGTCCAGCTTCATGACAGTAGATGATTTCCCATCTGTTGTTACGTCTCTGTCATAGGCGACAATATAGTCTACCCCATCTTTGATGGCATCAGATATTTCGTCAAAATCTTTCGCTGTGGGTTCACCACTGATATTTGCCGAAGTTGAAATTATCGGTTTGCGAAACCGTTGTAAAAGTTGTTCACAAAAAGGGTGCTTGACAATTCGAATGCCAATTGAACCGTCCTCAGCAATCGCATTGGGCGCAAGATTTTTGGCATTCGAATAGACAATTGTCAAGGGTTTTTCGGTGTATTCAATAAGTTGATAAGCCACATCCGGGATTTCATTTACATAACTCGCTAATTGATTGTCGTTGTGTAATAGGACGATCAGACTTTTGGATTTATCTCTTCCTTTCAGTTGGAAAACTTTCTCCACGGCTTCTGGATTGGTGGCATCACAACCTATCCCCCAAATGGTGTCGGTGGGGTATAGAATTAATCCGCCGTTTTTTAATGTCTCCAAGGCCTTATTCAAATCCTCACGATCTACGAATGCACTCATCTTATCTTTATACTAGTTTTAACTTTTATACAGCTACATTATGATCACGTAGTGCATCATTTAATGAAGTCTTTTTGTCTGTAGACTCTTTACGTTGACCAATGATCAAAGCGCAAGGAACTTGATATTCCCCTGCCGCAAATTTTTTGGTGTAAGAACCCGGGATAACAACAGAGCGGGCAGGTACATAACCTTTATATTCTACTGGTTGAGGTCCCGTAACGTCGATAATTTTTGTTGACGCTGTCAATACGACATTAGCACCCAATACAGCCTCTTTTTCTACACGAATACCTTCTACTACAATCGCTCTTGAACCTATGAAAACATTGTCCTCAATAATAACTGGAGCTGCTTGTACGGGCTCTAATACGCCACCAATTCCGACGCCGCCACTTAAATGGACATGTTTACCAATTTGTGCACAAGATCCAACAGTTGCCCAAGTATCCACCATGGTACCTTCGTCTACATAAGCACCGATGTTAACGTAAGAAGGCATCATAATCACTCCTTTAGCCAAATATGCACCTAAACGAGCAGAAGCCCCTGGTACAACACGTACTCCAGTGTGCTTGTAGTCTGTCTTTAATTTCATTTTATCATGAAACACAAAAGGACCTGCAGTCATTTCGCGCATATCATTGATTGGAAAATATAAAATAACAGCTTTCTTAATCCAGTCATTGACGTGCCATCTTGTACCGATCATTTCAGCGACGCGGATTTCACCGCTATCTAATTTCATGATAACAGCGCGAATGGCTTCTGTATATTCTTTATATTCTAATAATTGCCTATCTTCCCAAGCTTCCTCAATCAGTTTTTTAAGTGGCTCTACCATATTATTTATTTTCTTATTTGAATTAGTTTATTTTGATGTACAAACTTAGATAAAGTTGGACTTAAAAACAACTTTATCCATTGTTCCTTGCAATAGACTTTCCTGATAACAACACCCTACCAAATTATGATCAACTCCTGACTCCAACCACAGTGTGTGCACAGTGAGTCCACGTTGAGTCCACCTTTTTAAGGTGCGTTCACGCTACAGACATTGTTTTAACAACCCGCTTGCAGTCAGGAGTTGGTATGGATTTGATGATAACTTGTCGGCAATTAGCTATTAAACTCTTCCGGCGAACGGATGAAAGACGTTTTAATAAGTGAACTCAGTTTAATAGGAATTTTCCATAATTGCTTTTGGTTATAATGATTCTAAAAATATAATTATTTTTGTATTATGGCTGGAACATCAGAAAAATTGAGAATTGATAAATATTTGTGGTCAATTCGCTTATTTAAGACAAGAACTTTGGCAACAGAGGCCTGTAAGGCAGGTCGGGTGAAACTAAAAGGCCAAAATATAAAACCCTCTTATGAAGTTAAGATCGGAGATGTATACCATGTCCAAAAGGGAATTGAGAAAAAAGTGGTGATGGTGACAGGTCTTTTGGAACGTCGTGTTGACGCCAAGACTGCTGTTCAATTCTACGAGGATCAAACACCTGTTGAAGAAACTGTAGGGTTTAAATCCGTATTTCATGCGCCTGTCCTAAAACGCGACCGCGGTACAGGGCGCCCTACGAAAAAAGACCGTCGTGAGATAGATGATTTACAATCTTCAGAATGGTGGGAGAAGGAAGATGAATAATCTCAAGATATGCGCCATGATAATTATGGGAAGTCTGTTGACAATCTCCTGTAAATCATATAAAAAACCTGTAGCCGTGACTGAGGGAGAATTTGTTTTGGCGATCCATGGTGGAGCGGGGACGATCTTGAAAAAGAATATGACAGATTCGATGGAACAAGCTTATAGAATTGTCTTGGAGCAAGCGCTTCGTATGGGCTATCAAAAGTTGCAAGAAGGTAAATCCAGTTTGGAAGCGGTTGAATCTGCTATCCATGTTATGGAAGACTCTCCCTTGTTTAATGCGGGGAAAGGAGCGGTTTTTACACATGACGGACATAACGAACTGGATGCCTCCATCATGGATGGTAAATCCTTGGCTGCAGGCGCCGTTGCGGGAGTGACAACAATCAAAAATCCAATCTCAGCAGCCAAGGCTGTGATGGAAAAATCTGAGCATGTTATGATGGTAGGTAAAGGTGCCGAAGAATTTGCGAAGCAAGTGGGATTAGCCATTGTAGATCCTTCTTATTTTTGGACGAAAGCACGTTGGGAAGCTTTGCAGAAAGTGAGAAAGGACGATAGTACTCAAACACAACTAGATCACGATCAAAAACAAAGTTCACGTTTAGGCATTATCAATAAAGACGCTAAATTTGGTACTGTAGGTTGTGTTGCTTTGGATAAAGCAGGTAATCTGGCTGCGGGCACATCAACAGGAGGGATGACAAACAAGAAGTTTGGACGGGTCGGAGATTCGCCAATTATCGGTGCTGGAACGTATGCGAACAATAATACCTGTGCTGTTTCCTGCACTGGATGGGGTGAATATTATATCCGCACCGTGGCTGCATATTCGGTGTCAGCTTTAATGGAATATAAAGGTGAACATGTTGATCAAGCGAGCCGGCAAGTAATCGATCGGATTGGTGAAATGGGCGGTAATGGCGGCATGATCGCATTGGATAAAAATGGACATGTTGCTATGCCTTTTAATACCGCCGGCATGTATCGGGGTACGGTGACTAAAGACGGTAAAATAACTGTAGAAATTTATAAATAGCCAATTCAGCTTTTTTCATCATCATAAAATATCCCAAGTGATCAATACAATACATGTTGAAGATCGCTTGGGATAAATTTTGCTAAAATTTTTTATTGAACAGCAGTTATGGCCTATAATGTCAAATTGCCGTTAGGTATTGTTCTATCTCATCAAATTGGATATCACCATGTGAAGCGTCATATAGACTGTCTTTTCCTGCAACAATCAGTATTTGGGGTGATTGATGTTCTACATGCCAACGTTGGGCAATCTCATTCGATAGTGGGCGGTAACGCAAAAGGTCTAAAAGATAAATCGCATAATCATGGTCTGAAGTAGCAGACATACGCTCAAGACTACGCTTAGCCATATTGCTAATACCACAAGTTGTGCTATGTTTAAAGATGGCTACAACTTTATCAGATTGATAAAGCTCCTGTAGCTGTTCTTCTGTATTTAATTCTATCCAATTAATCATATTATAGTTCTGTAAATTTTTTCTGTTCTACCTGTACAAAAGATGAAATAGAGGAGAATATACAACTCTTTTGGTCATTGCTTGTGGAATTGAAAAAACTGGGTAAACGTATACCGTCGCCAATCTCCTTATATTTGCTCACTTCATAGGTGTTTTTTTCGCCCTTATCTGTGTATTCGTAACGGACAATCTCACCGGTATTTTGATCAATATAAAGCAAACCATCAATCTTTGAACCAAAGATAGGGCCTGACGAGCTGATATTTGCTATCGTTAATTTCTGTCCAGCACTGAAACTTTCCTTTTGGCTTTTCAGCTGCACATTTTTCTGCCCGATCAAGGTGGGCAAAAGTAGCAGATTGAGATCCGAAAATAGCTGGTTTTTAATTGATTTCTTGAGCTCTGGCTCATCTGCAGATAAATTCCCTCCAATAAAGAGTTTGTCTGACCCTGGGTTTTTAAAATTAAACAGGTAGGTCACCTGATCCGTTCCCTTATAGCCATCAAATCGACATGCTCCAGTCGTTCTATTGAACAGGAACTTTCGTTCGTCGTTTGACAACTGGTCTGAGATGGTATTTCCCTTTGCTGAGAAAGCCAAAAACTGCAAAGAATCCCATTTTTCCTGGCCACCGATACTTTGCCAAATCTGCTTGTTTAGACTATCGTCTTGTGCCACTAGATCCAACTGACAAAATAACGTCAGTATAACGACCAAGAGTACATTCGATAATGTTTTCATAATCCTATTTTTTAAAGAAACAATCATCAAGTAATTCGTACCAAAATTGATAGCGTTAAACTTCATCATTGCGTCATTGTCTATAAAACTACCGACTGTTGTATAACTGATTTACACTACAATCAAGACAATTCAATAACAATTTATTCTAGTGAAAAAATAAAAATCGATTAATAAGATAACTAAATATTTTATTAATCGATTTATTCAAAATATAAGTACCTGAGTAATAAGCTGTGCTCAGCAATACTTTTCATCATTGAATGGTAGGCAAAATTAATACCAAACTAGAATTTTTTGGCAATATGAGCCATTTGTATTGCTGTAATAGCAGCTTCTTCACCTTTATTACCATGTTTCCCTCCGGCGCGATCCAATGCTTGCTGAAGATTATCAGTCGTTAATACACCAAAAATAGCTGGTTTATTGTATTTTAGCCCTACATTGGCAATGCCATTTGCAACTGCATCGCAGATAAAATCGAAGTGTCTGGTCTCACCCTGAATGACGCAGCCTAAACAGATTACAGCGTCAAAACTCTGATTTCTGAATGCGAGGTCTGCTCCTGAAATTAATTCGAAACTTCCAGGAACCTCTATGACTTGGATATTGCTTTCCTGAGCGCCATGCTCTTCCAAGACCTTTATTGCACCATTCAATAATGCACCTGTAATTTCTGCATTCCATTGTGCAACAACGATTGCAAATTTGAATGGACTTGCATCCGCAACCTGGATATGCGAAAAGTCGGATAAATTTTTAATGCTACTTGCCATAATAGTAACAAAGATAGTGATTTTAGATGGTCACAAAAAAAGAGGCTATCAAATAGCCTCTTTTTATTATATTTTTATAATTATCTATTATAGATGTGCTTGTACACGGCCTAATAAACCATCAATTGTTGAAGCTTCTTGACTCTCAGGAAAATCTGTTTTAATCTTCTTGTAAGCAGTCTCTGCACTTTTATAGTCATTTTGTGCTTCATATACAAGTCCTAGTTTTTTCAAAAAGAGTGGAGTTGTATACGAGTTGCTTGATTTTTCAGAAGCTTGCTTGTAGTAATCAGCGGCTTTTTTGTAGTCTTTTAACTCTGAAAAAGCATCACCTGTTAAACCAATTACGAGTGGGTCTAGAATTTGGCTTCCTGTTGGAGCATATTTTTCAAGCGCTTTCGCAGCCTCATCGAATTTACCTTGACGCAAATATAAACCTCCTAAATAGGCGTTTGCAATATTGGCAGATTTTGTATTGGAATATTCGTCCGCAATTTGTTTAAAACCAAGAAACGCACCATCACCCATGATTGCTTTACTTTGTAAAGAATCAATTGTAGCAAGCTGTTCTGCTTTGTACATACGGTTCGAAGCTTCTTCTGCTCTTGGATCTAGATAAAGCTTTTGATATCCAAAATAAAGTAAGATCAATACAACGATACCACCTAAAATGAACACTACACTTTTTTGGTTATCTTGAAAAAAAGATCCTTTTGAAGGTTTGAAACCTTGATTTGTATTATTTGTGTTTTTAGACATTACTAATCAGTAAAATATGGATTGCAAAAATACACTTTTCGAGCAAATTTGCAAGCGTTTTGCAAATTTTAAAGTGAATTAACTTTGGTTTTCTGACTCATTCGATAGTTCAATTTCCTTGTCTAGCTGTTCGTAGATGGAATTTTTACTTTTGAATTCAGGTACAATAATTTTCATTTGATAGACAACTTCGTTTTTGTTTTGTGTCGCTAAACGCTGTTGCAATTCGCCAATTTTCATACACACGATATCATAATTATTTTCTCTGACTTTGGCGATCATGATTTTTTCGTGGTGAGTCGGTAAGGTATTCTCTAAATCATTCAGTAATTCCTCATACAGTTTTTCACCAGGTCTTAATCCAGTGAATTTTATTTCAATATCTTCATTCGGTTTAAATCCTGAAAGACGAATCATTTTTTTAGCTAACTCAACTATTTTTACAGATTTACCCATATCAAATACAAAGATTTCGCCACCTTGTCCCATTGTTCCAGCTTCAAGGACTAGTCGGCATGCTTCGGGAATGGTCATAAAATACCGCGTAATTTCTGGATGAGTAACTGTTACAGGGCCACCTTTTTGAATCTGGTCTCTGAATCGAGGGATAACAGATCCATTGGAGCCTAGGACATTGCCAAAGCGGGTTGTGATAAATTTGGTGTGCACAGTTGCCCCTAACGAGTTTTCCAAATGATTGTTTAAAGATTGTACATAGATTTCTGCGATACGCTTTGTCGCTCCCATGATATTCGTGGGATTGACAGCTTTATCGGTAGAGACAAAAACAAATTTTTCAACTTGAAATTCCACGGCTAAATCAGCTAGATTCTTAGTACCCATGACATTGGTCTGTACTGCTTCCAAAGGATGGTTTTCCATCATTGGCACATGTTTGTAAGCTGCCGCATGATATACATAATGCGGCTTGAAAGTGTCAAAAAGTAATTGCATCCTTTTTGTACTTCGGACGTCTGCTATATAAGTATGATAAACTTGATTTGGAAATTCATCTTGAAGGTCAAGTTGGAGATTATGTAACGGGGACTCCGCTTGGTCACAAAGGATAATCATCTGGGGCTCGTATTTCCCCAATTGGGATGCAATCTCACTACCTATGGAACCTGCTGCCCCAGTAACTAAGATCCTTTTGCCTTTCGTTTGGCTTAGGATGTGGTCGTCGTTAATCTTAATCGGCTCCCTTTCTAGTAAATCTTCAATTTTTATTTTTTGGATCTGATTGGGGTTAAGATCACCATTCATGATCTTTTTAACAGGAGGGAGCGTTAATATGTTGACATTTTTTTCGAGCGCAACATCTGTAATTTCATTTTTACGGTCGGAAGGAATGTTGTGCGAAGCGATGATGACCTCTTCAATATTTAGTGTGTTGATGAGGTGGCTAAACTTTTGAGAAGAGTAAATTTTGGTCCCATCAATAACTTTGTTAATTTTTTGCTCATTATCGTCTAAGAATCCAACAATAGCATTTTTGGATCGTACATCATGGTCTAAGGTTCTTTTTACAGCAATTCCCAAATCACCGGCACCGTAGATGAGCGTCTTTTTTCTGGATCCGTTGACTTTTTTGGTGTATAGAAAGAAAATTTTAATAATTGTTCTATATACGGTTAAAATAAGAAATGAAAAGAGTGCAAAGAAGATAATGAGTGCAGTTGGGATGTTTCGCTCTATCTCGTTTGCCTGGATCACTAATTTTATAACCAAGAGAACGAAAACACTAAATGTTATCGTTGATAATATACGTATGGAATCGATAGCGCTTGTGTAACGAACTATCCCAGTATACATCTTGAAGAGGTAGAATGATAAAGAACATATGGCTATAAATAAAATGTAACGAATGCTAAAATCAATGTCGAGCAGAAAATCGAAGTTAAAATCATAGTAAATAACATTTGCGAGGAGATAAGCGATGGAAACACTAAAGATGTCCAATAAAAAAATGATCCATCGTGGCACTATATTGACTTTACTGAGCATGGTATTATATCTGATTAATTTAGACAAATGTATATAAATTTGTTTCATTCCAAAGCCGTGCCAAACCAAATTTATCTTCGTTTGATAAGATTGATTTTTTATTGTAATTTTAGCTAACTATCAATTTTACAAGATGAATGAGTTAGGAAAGCTTGCGAGTCAGGCTATGATTTCTCCAAAAGAGATGCTGTTTGAGAAGAAAAAGAATGCAAAGAGTTTATTTATAGGCATTCCAAAAGAAATCTCGCTTCAGGAAAAGCGGATCTGCTTGACGCCATTAGCGGTTGCATTATTGGTAGAAAATGGACATGAAGTAATCATTGAGACGGGAGCAGGTGCTGGGGCCAATTTTTTGGATCATCATTATAGTGAACAGGGCGCTCGTATCGTTTCATCTCGGGAAGAGGTGTACCAAGCAGATCTGATCATTAAAGTTGGTAGCCCTATGCTTAGTGAAGTTAAGTTGATGAAAGAAAGACAGCTTTTGTTATCTTCTCAGCAACCTTCACTCATGAACCTGGATGTACTAAAGGCGTTAATGCATAAAAAAATCACTGCAATTTCTTACGAATATTTAAGAGATGAGGGCGGTTGCCTGGCAGTGGTTCGTGCGATGAGCGAAATCGTGGGGGCAACGGCAACCTTAATCGCTGGAGAGTATCTGAGCAATGCATTTGGAGGGAAGGGACTGATGCTCGGTGGTGTGACCGGCGTAGCTTCCACAGAAGTCGTTATTATAGGCGCGGGGACCGTTGGTGAACAAGCTGCCCGAACGGCTTTGGCGCTAGGTGCACAGGTAAAGGTTTTTGATAATTCGATTTATAAACTTAGACGCCTGCAAAACAATCTTGGTAGCCGTGTTTTCACTTCCGTTATACAGCCTATTATTTTAAACAAGGCTGTGATCAGTTCGGATGTAGTTATTGGCGCTTTACGAGCTCGTAATGGACGTTCTGCTTGTATAATTTCGGAGGAAACAGTTTCTAAAATGAAACCTAATTCTGTAGTGATAGATGTGAGTATCGATCAAGGGGGGAATTTTGAAAGCTCAGAAGTGACTTCACATGATAAACCTATCTTTCGGAAATTTGATGTTATTCACTATTGTGTTCCCAATATAGCGTCTCGGGTAGCACGAACAGCCACTTATGCAATGAGCAATATTTTTACGTCTATTTTGCTTGATTTTGCAGAACTCGGGGGACTGAAAAATGCAATCTGGAAGAATCCCGGTATTCGGAGTTCTATTTATTTGTACCAAGGAAACCTTACAAATATTGACATGGCCTCAAGATTTAATATGACGGCGAAAGATTTGGATCTTTTAGTTGTTTCTTCCTTATAAACCAGGGGTATCCAGTTCATGTTTGATTCGTTTTTTTTAGTATATGTAGTCTGGAGCTCTCTTTTAAAATATCATTTTAATGAAAAGAATTTTTATGATTTTATGTTCGTTGATTTCGCTTGTTAAAGCGCAGGAAGCAATCAACCTTTATGCAGATTCTATTCCAAATTCGACTGATAAAGAGCAGGTAAATTTAGAAAAGAATGTACCAAAGTTATTTGCATATACAGCAGATAAAAGTATAGATAAAAATATCGCGGTACTGGTTATTCCAGGAGGAGGGTATTCTCATATAGCAATGGATCATGAGGGGCATGCCGTTGCAAAAGAGCTGATAAAAAATGGCTATTCGGCATTTGTTTTACAATACCGATTGCCTTCACCAAATATCATGCGTGACAAATCAATAGGACCTCTTCAGGATGCCCAGCGGGCAATGCAGTTGATCCGAACCTTGCATCCCGGACTTCGAAAAGTTGGGGTAATAGGATTTTCCGCTGGCGGGCACCTAGCTTCCACTTTAATTACGAAGTTTAAGAAAGACTATATAGCGAATCCTTCCCATGTATCGCTAAGACCTGATTTTGCAGGATTAATTTATCCAGTAATCTCTATGGAAAATGATATAACACATAAAGGTTCGCGTATAAATCTCATTGGAGAAACCCCCTCACAAGACCAAATAAAGCTGTTTTCTTCCAATTTGCAGGTGTCTTCTAACGTTTGTCCGGTTTTCTTTGTTCATGCCAAAGACGATATGGCTGTGCCAATAGAAAATAGCTATAGAATGATGGCAGCTTTGGACAAGTCAAAAGTGCCCAACAAGCTTTATACCTTTGAGCAGGGGGGGCACGGTTTCGGATTAATTAACAAAACCTCGGATAAATTATGGTTTGACGCATTTTTATCTTGGCTAGACACACAAGACTAGGGCATACAATTAATGGTCAAAAGCGATCCAGTGAGATATGGTTAGATCGACAGCCTGTTGTTTTTGTGGAATTATTTGCGATGTTATAATCGCATGTAAGTTAATCTCATTATTGCTGACGACGACTTCATAATAAAAACCTCTGAATCGGACATCTTTTACAAAAAAAGTAGACTGTTCAGAAGGACTAATTGAAATCCATTCTTGATGTATCGCGATTGGTTTTTCGCTTGTTATGCCTAAATTTTGAGCTTGCTCAACCTGTAATATATTGCTTTTTGCCAGTAATTGCGCAGTATAAGGGTGTGATGGATTGCTATACAATACATGTGGATTGTTTTGATCTAGGATTTTACCAGATTTCATCACAATGAGGTTATCTGCCAAAGCAAGTACTTCCGTAGGATCGTGTGAAACTAAAATGACGGTCAGCCCAGTTTCTTTAACAATATCTTTTATGTCCTGTTGCAAGGTATCCCTAAAAGAGGCATCAACCTGATTGAAGGGTTCATCCATTAGTAAAACTTCAGGCTCGTTGATCAACGCACGACAGATGGCGACGCGTTGTTTTTCTCCCCCACTGATGTCTGCTACTCTTTTTTTAGCGAGGTGATCTATCCGTAGACGTTGCAATATTTCCGCGGTTTTGTCTTGTTTGCGTTTAATATCTGTATTTGGCAACTGCGATGCAACATTATCCCATACATTGGCATAAGTATTTAAATCGTCGAAGCCCTGTGATACTAATTTCATCGCATCGTGTCCGGGAATTAACTTGTCTTTACGTGTAGGAACCTGCCACCCCTTATAACGGACAGAACCGTCTGTTGGTTCCAATAAACCATATATTAATCGTAGTAAGGTGCTTTTTCCACTGCCAGATTCACCAATGATCGCTGTTATTTTTCCTTCATCGATATCGAAAGAACTATTTTCAACAGCAAACTGCACATTGTTCTCATGAAAGGAAAAGCTAAGGTGTTCGGCGTGTATAGCCGCTAATCCGGGCACATGGATATCAGATGGAATATATTGACAAGATGATAAATGAGCCATAGTAGGGAGTCGAAAAAAGGTAGTTAACGAATAGAAATTTTACGTGTTGTTGCATCTATGATGCTAATATGTATCTCTTTTGCTTCTTCAGGAAGTAAATTGGGGATTTTCTCTGGCCATTCAACAAAGCAATATGCACCTGAATAGAAATATTCTTCATAGCCAAAATCGAAAGCCTCCTGTTCATCTTTAATGCGGTAAAAATCAAAGTGATATATGGGTCCAACGGGAGACTCATATTCATTAACAATAGAGAATGTTGGACTAGATGTACTATCTTGTACATTCAATTGTTTGCACAGGTGTTTTACAAAAGTTGTCTTTCCTGCTCCCATTGAACCATATAATAGAAAAATCCGGTCCTTTGAAAAACTATTTAAAAGTGTCTGAGCCGCTTGAGATAGATCCGCTGTCGTATTTACAATAATTTCCATGTTGCAAAATTACTATTTCGGTAAGTATGTCGCAAAGGGGATAATCATTTCTTCCAAAGAGATTCCTCCATGTTGGAATGTTCCGTTAAAGTAATTGACAAATTGATTGTAGTTGTTGGGGTAAACAAAATACGAATCTTCTTTGGCAAAAACGTATGTTGAACTAACATGAAGTTTAGGCAACTGTGCCTCGTGGGGATTTTTGATAGCAAAAACATCTTTGTCAATATAGTTCAGATTTTTCCCTTGCTTATATCTCAAATTTGTATTTGTATTTCGATCACCAACGATTTTACTTGGCTTTTTTACACGTATCGTGCCATGGTCGGTTGTAATAATCACACGAACTTTCTTTTGTGAGAGCCATTTTATAGCCTCTAATAAAGGTGAGTGTTCAAACCATGACAAAGTGAGAGAGCGATACGCTGCTTCGTCGTTTGCTAATTCACGAATCATAGAGCTGTCCGTACGTGCGTGAGAAAGCATATCAACAAAGTTATACACCAACACATTCAGTTGATTGTGCATCATATTACCGAGATTGTCTAACACATCCTTTCCTTGTTCCAGGGTCAAAATTTTCGTGTAGGAGTGTTTTATGGACTTGCGGTAAAGTCGCTTGATCTGATCTTCCAAAAATTTATCCTCATATAAATTCTTGCCACCTTCATCTTCATCGTTTTGCCATAATTTCGGGAAGCGTTTTTCCATTTCCAGTGGAGTTAATCCACTAAAGATGGCATTTCTAGCATATTGTGTTGCTGTTGGTAAAATACTGTAATAGTTTATCTCCTCCTCAAGTCTAAAATAGTCGGTGATCACCTCATTGATAATTTTCCATTGATCGAAACGCAAATTGTCTATTAGAAAGAAAAATGTCGGTGTATCATCTTCTATGGTCGGAAATACCTTTTTCTTAAATAGCTGGTGTGAAAGAATGGGCGCGTTTTCGGGACGATTAATCCACTGTATATAGTTGTTTTCTATAAATTTTGAGAATTGCATGTTTGCTTCGGATTTTTGCATCGTCAGAATTTCATGCATATTGTTATCTTCAAGCTTTTCGAGGGATAATTCCCAGTAGACAAGTTTTTTGTAAACTTCTGACCATTGGTTGAAATCCAGATTGTCATTCAGGATCATCCCCAAATTGCGGAAGTCTTGTTGATAGGCCATGGATGTTTTCTCATTGACAAGACGTTTGTTCTCCGTTAATTTTTTTATTGTCATCAAGATCTGCTTGGGGTTGACCGGCTTGATAAGATAATCATCTATTTTGGAGCCGATGGCATCTTCCATGACATGTTCTTCTTCATTTTTTGTGACCAGAACAACGGGGACAGTAGGGTTGATCGATTTGAGTATAGCAAGTGTTTCGAGCCCGGTTAGCCCAGGCATATTTTCGTCTAAGAAAACGAGGTGGAAAAAACCATTTTTAAAGGCTTCAACGGCATCATTTCCATTATTGACTGTGTCAACTTTGTAACCTTTGCTTTCTAAAAATAAAATGTGTGGTTTTAGAAAGTCAATTTCATCGTCAGCCCAAAGAATATGTGTTTTTTGCATCTTGTTATTATATGTCTATTAGTAGTAGAGGGGAGGATCGGATTTTCGATCTCATGCTAACATAAGCAAATATCGTGCTTCAGATTTTATTTTTAACATTTATTAACGATGAACTAACTATCTTTGTTTTAAGTTTATACTAGTGTTAACCAGTAGTTCATGATTAAAGGGCTCGGTTTCATATTTATAGTGTTGATGATCGTATTAATTTGTCTCCACATTGAACAAAAATAAAATTATTAATGATCCGGTATATGGATTTGTCGCTATTCCTACAGGATTGGTCTTTGACCTAGTGCAACACCCTTATTTCCAAAGGCTCCGCTATATTAAGCAGGTGAGCATGACGCATCTTGTCTATCCCGGAGCGTTGCATACTCGTTTTCAGCACGCCATAGGAGCGATGCATTTGATGTCGATGGCTTTGGAAACTTTGAGGAGTAAAGGTGTTATAATTTCAGCGGATGAAGAGGAGGCTGTTCTGTCGGCAATATTGCTGCATGATATAGGTCACGGCCCTTTTTCACATTCCTTGGAGCATAGTTTGATTGAAGGAGTTTCTCATGAGCTATTGTCTTCCCTTTTAATGGATCGAATCAATAATGATTTGGGTGGAAGACTAAGTCTAGCAATTACAATCTTTAATAATAAATACGAACGTAAATTTCTTCATCAATTGGTGTCGAGCCAATTGGATGTTGATCGAATGGACTACCTCAATAGAGATAGTTTTTTTACAGGCGTATCGGAAGGCGTTATCTCATTTGACCGTATTATAAAAATGCTCAATGTGGTGGACGATGAAATAGTAGTGGAGTATAAAGCGCTTTATTCTGTGGAGAAATTTCTGATTGCGCGGCGGTTGATGTATTGGCAAGTATATTTACACAAGACCGTTATCGGTGCTGAACAGTTATTGATTAAAATTCTGCAGCGGGCAAAATATTTGACGGCTGCTGGCCATAAGCTCTTTTCTACCCCGGCTTTTCATTGGTTTTTAAGCCAGCAGGTCAACAAAACTAACTTTTTGGATGACTCGTTACATTTGGATTGGTTTACTCGTTTAGATGATACGGATATTATGTCAGCCATAAAAACATGGGAACGTCATGAGGATTCGATTTTAAGTACAATGTGCCAGCGTGTTATGAAACGTAATCTATATCGATCTGTCATGAGTGATAAGCCATTCTTGCCAGAATATGTTGATTTAGTAAAGGCGAAAGTACAAGCTGAGATGGGAGTGGCTCAAGAGGATATTCATTATTATGTATTTATGCAGGAAATTCAAAACCGGGCCTATAATTCTTCCAGGGATCAAATTAAAATATTATTGAAATCGGGCGAGCTCGTCGATATAACAGAGGCTTCTGATCTAGGGAATTTAGAAGCGCTATCGAAAAATGTAGCTAAATATTCCTTATGTTATCCAAAAGAGGTGGGATATGTTGCAATTACTTCCATCAAGTAGTTATTTTTTAATAAAAAAACATAGATTTGTACCATGCAATTTACTGCTCAACAAATAGGGACATTATTAGAAGGACGGATTGAAGGAAATCCAGAAGTTACTGTAGGTAACCTTGCCAAAATTGAGGAAGGTAAAAAAGGCGATCTTTCTTTTTTGTCAAATCCAAAATATGAGCATTTTATTTATACTACTGACGCCTCGATTGTAATTGTTAATGAAGATTTACAATTGACCCAAGCAACTAAACCGACATTGACGATCATACGGGTTAAGAATGCCTATGCTGCTTTCTCTACTATTTTGAACATGTATAATGAGTTTCGTCTTGACAAAAGCGGACGTGAGGAACCTCATTTTATACATGCTGAAGCGGAGATCGGCCAAGGAGGTTATATCGGTGCATTTGTATATATTGGACGCGGGGCTTCCATTGGAAATAACGTAAAAATCTACCCACAGGTCTATATTGGCGATAAAGTTACGATTGGAGATAATACAACACTCTATCCAGGGGTGAAGATTTATCATGATTGTAAGATTGGGGAAAATGTCGTAGTACATTCCGGTGTTGTGATTGGGTCGGATGGATTTGGATTTGCTCCACAAGAAGACGGAACATATAAAAAAGTACCGCAGATCGGTTATGTGCAAGTGGAGGATAATGTTGAGATTGGCGCCAATACTGTAATCGATAGGGCAACAATGGGCGCTACAATAGTGCGTGATGGTGTTAAGTTGGATAATTTGATTCAAATTGCACATAATGTTGATATTGGAAAGAATACAGTAATCGCAGCGCAAACAGGTATTTCTGGTAGTTCAAAAATTGGAGAACATGTAGTTTTAGGAGGACAGGTTGGTGTTGTTGGGCATATTGTTGTTGCAAAGGGGTCTCAAATCCAAGCCCAATCAGGAGTGAATAGATCGATTAAAGAAGAAGGCAAAAAATGGGGCGGTACACCAGTGATGCCTTATCAGCCGCAATTGCGTTCTAATGTGATTTTTGCACGTCTTCCTGAGTTGGAAAAACGAATCCAAGAGTTAGAAAAGTTAGTAGAAAAAAAATTGAAATAATTATTTTTCATTGAAAATAAACTGTTCTTTATTTGTGATGAAATAATCATTCCTAGTAAGGCTATGGCGAACATCGAAATAGCTTCAAGGATAAATGTTTTGTCAAAAGAAGTTTTGATTTAAAAATATGTTATTAGAAATGAATGTAAAACAGAGAACCATCAAAAACGAGGTTGAAATTTCGGGGGTAGGTCTTCATACAGGAAAAATTGTATCGATGACGATTAAGCCAGCTCCGGAAAATCACTGGTTTAAGTTCAGACGTGTGGATTTAGAGGGGCAACCGGAAATTTTGGTTGATGCGGATAATGTTACGGATACCTCCAGAGGGACAACAATAACGCAGAATGGAGCAAGTGTGAGTACAATTGAACATTTGATGGCATCGTTAATTGGTTTACAAATTGATAATGTGCTGATTGATATTGATGGTCCTGAAATACCAATTCTCGATGGTAGTTCAGCTATTTTTGTGAAGTTGTTAGAGGAAGCGGGATTTGAAGAACAAGATGCTGATCGGGATTATTATGAGATTTCCAATAATATCCATTATGCAGAACCAGATCGCAAAGTTGAAATACTGGGCATGCCAATGGATGGTTATCGTTTGACTTGTATGATCGATTTTAATTCGCCTGTGTTGGGAAGCCAGCATGCAGCAATAACATCTATTGAGGATTTTAAATCGGAAATAGCCTCTTCGCGTACGTTTTGTTTTTTACACGAATTGGAAATGTTGGTTGATCATGGGCTTATTAAAGGTGGTGATTTAAGTAATGCCATCGTTATTGTGGACAAGGAGACTTCTCCTGAGGAATTGCAAAAATTAGCGCACCTTTTTCATAAAGAAACCGTTGCAGTTGCTAAGGAAGGAATATTAAACAATAATCAATTGCGTTACCAAAATGAGCCTGCTCGACATAAATTGTTGGACATGGTTGGAGATTTAGCGCTAGTCGGAAGACCTTTGAAAGGGCATATTATGGCTGCACGGCCAGGTCATGCAGCGAATGTGGCTTTTGCAAAAAAGATAAAGGAGCAGATCAAGAAAGATAAAACACGAAAAAAAATTAAAGTTTACGATCCCAATATGCCGGCATTATACGATACGGTAGAAATCATGAAGATTTTACCTCATCGTCAGCCCATGCTTATGGTCGATAAAATTCTTGAGTTGACAGAAACACATGTTGTGGGGTTGAAGAATGTTACCATGAACGAAGATTTATTTATGGGACATTTTCCTGGTGCACCATTATTTCCCGGTGTTTTGCAAGTGGAGGCTATGGCACAGACAGGGGGAATTTTAGTTTTGAAGACGGTCCCTGATCCAGAGAATTGGCTGACCTTATTCCTTAAAATTGAAAATGCACGTTTTAAAGCGCAGGTAACTCCAGGAGATTCTGTTATTTTTAGATGTGACTTGATGGAGCCGATCCGAAGAGGTATCGCAAAAATGAAAGGTGTGGCTATGGTAGGAGAGAAAATTGTGTGCGAAGCGGAGCTTATGGCACAGATCGTAAGAGTAAATAACAACTAAAGTAGTATAGATGATACAGCCATTAGCTTATATTCATCCGGAGGCAAAAATTGCTAAAAATGTGGTCATCGAGCCATTTGTAACCATTTATAAAGACGTCGTCATTGGTGAAGGCACTTGGATAGGATCAAATGTGACGATCATGGATGGAGCTCGAATTGGAAAAAACTGTAAAATATATCCCGGTGCAGTAATCTCTGGGGAACCTCAAGATTTAAAATTTGATGGTGAGATTACTACAGCTGAAATTGGAGACAATACAACCATTCGTGAGTGTGTAACAATCAATAGAGGAACCAAGGATAGGTATAAAACGGTCATTGGAAAAAATTGTTTGATCCAAGCTTATAGTCATGTTGCACATGATTGTGAAGTAGGTGATAATTGTGTTTTTTCGAACAACAGTACACTTGCTGGACATATTACGGTCGGCGATTATGTTGTACTTGCTGGAATGGTTGCTGTTCACCAATTTGTCAAAATTGGTTCGCATGCATTTGTTACCGGTGGTTCATTGGTGCGTAAGGATATTCCTCCTTTTGTTAAGGCCGCACGTGAACCGATTTCTTATGCTGGTATTAATTCTGTTGGATTGAGAAGAAGAGGCTTTTCGGAAGAGCAAATTGCCGAGATTCAGAATCTTTATCGAATTCTTTTTGTCCAAAACAGAAATTTGGCTAAAGCAATAGAAATTATAGAAGCTGAATATCAGGCAACGGAAATCCGTGATGAAATTTTGGATTTTATTCGGAATTCAGGCCGGGGTATCATGAAGGGATTCAATAATAGAGCGATGTAATCGCATTGTCGATTCTAGTGAATTTGAAAATTACATTAAAAGATATTGGTAGGAGGTATAACAATGAATGGATTTTTAGGCATATAAACTATACCTTCGAGTCCGGTAAGAGTTATGCCATCCTTGGCCATAACGGTTCAGGGAAGTCCACTTTCCTAAAAGTGCTTTCAAGTAGTTTGACACCCTCAGCGGGTGAATTGATTTACACATATGGCGAAGAGGTCTTAAGTGTGGATCAAATATATCAACAACTGTCTCTTGCAGCCCCCTACGTTGAACTGATCGAGGAATTTACCTTAAATGAGTTGATCGATTTCCATTTTAAATTTAAAAATTATCTTCCTTCTTTTGATAAAGAAACAGTTGTCAGCTTATTGGGATTGGAGCATGCACTTGACAGAGAGATAAGATTTTTTTCTTCAGGTATGCGTCAACGGGTAAAGCTAGCACTAGCTTGCTGTTCTGCATCTAGCTTGGTATTGTTGGATGAGCCAACAAGTAATTTGGATAGTGCCGGTGAAGAATGGTACTTGAATTTGATCGATCGAGCAAAATTAAAATCAAGAATACTTGTCGTTTGTTCAAATCAAAAGAAAGAATATGAGTTCTGTGATGAAACGATATCCATTCTGGATTTTAAAGCCTAATTCTCCTATTTCTCATAGCATTTAATGCACAATGCTTAACAATAACATCCTAATATTTCATTTTTTTATGAACCCAAATCGTTACGAATTGGAATCTTTATAGCTGCATATCTGTTTTTGGGTAAATGATGGGAGTATATTATTCGTATCCGCTTTTTGAAATTATAGGGATGGCTCCAGCTACTCTTGAAAACGGTTATTTCAATAAAAAAGTAGCGAATGAAATTTTAATAACACAATTAGTTTTTGTACTTTTGACGACTCAATAATGAGATAACCGTTTAAAGTTCAATTCAAAGAATGGCTAAGGCATCAGAGGTAAAATCAGGAAATATCTTAAGATTTAACGGAGAATTAGTATCCGTAGAGGAATATATACACCGTACACCAGGTAATTTACGTGCTTTTTATCAAGCTAGAATGCGTAATGTTAAAACTGGTAAGTTAGTTGAATACCGTTTTAGAGTTGATGAGTCTGTCGAGATTGCACGTGTAGAAACGAATGATTATCAGTATCTATATGATGATGGCGATTTCTTCGTTGTAATGGACAATAATACATATGAGCAGTTTAATATTCCGAAATTTTTATTTGGTGATTCTGCACGCTTCTTGAAAGAAGGAATGACTGTAATTATTGCTTTTGAAAGTGATGAGCCTATCATGGCAGAAGCTCCAAAAAGTGTTGAGTTAGAAATTACATATACTGAACCGGCTGTAAAAGGAGATACTTCTACAAATGCATTGAAAAAAGCAACTGTAGAGACTGGTGTTGAAATTATGGTGCCGTTGTTCATTAATCAAGGTGAGAAAGTAAGAGTTGATACGCAAACAGGTAATTATATCGAGCGCGTAAAATAATATAAAGATTTTAGGTTTAGGTTGATTATTCGGTCTTGTTAGCGCTCGCTACAAGGCCGTTTTTTGTAATACTAGACTCGGTTTACCACCTGGTTTTTCTATTCTGAACAAAAAACTCTAATCGCTTTTGAAGCTTAAATAAAAATTGAATTGGAAGGAATGCTATTTTTGATTGATCTTGGCATAGGTGATGGAATTTAATGGGGCTTTTGGTAAGAAAGAGAAATAAATTTTGGAAATAACTATTTTACAAATGAAATCGAAACAAGAATTGAGACTTGAGTATAAAACTAAGCGATGTCAATTGTCTTTAGAGGAAGAAACTGCGCTCAATGAACAACTACTTTCGCGGTTTACAAAGCTTGATCTCTCAGGGGTCGAATTTTTGCATATTTTCATTCCTATAGGAAAATACCACGAACCCAATACATATTTAATAATAAATTATGTTCAAGAGTTTTTTCCACAGATAAAGATCGTTGTTTCGCGATCTAATTTTGATGATTATTCGATGCAACATTTCATATTGGATGAGCATACACTATTTGAGATGAACAGCTGGGGTATTCCAGAGCCAATATCTGGCATTAAGGTCGCTTCATCGGTTATTGATATGATTATAGTGCCATTGTTAATTTTTGATCTTTTCGGATACAGGGTAGGTTATGGGAAGGGGTTTTATGACCGTTTTTTCTCGTCCTGTAAAGTTGGTGTACAGCGTGTCGGACTATCTTTTTTTAATCCAATTGATGTTATTGCAGATAAAAATGAATATGATGTCCAATTAACGAAAGCTATTACACCAGATCAAATTTATCATTTTTTTGATGACAAGTAATACTATTGGTCAGAAGAATAATCTCACCGGTTTTTGTGAATAGTCACAAGGTTTTTTAAAAAGTGGCTTCTCTGTTTAATTCGCGAACAATAGTAGGATATTATTTAATGCACTATTCTTCTTTTTAATCGAAGAGTGTAAGGCACGAGTACGGTCTCAATCTTAACAGTGTTTGTAGTTGGTTGATTTTTTCTCATGATGATTTAATTAAAATTATTTTTTATTTTTATTGCGAAATTCAATGCCTGTGCCGATATGTTTCGATGTCTTCTATTTTTTCTTTTCCTAACAATCATACCTTGTCGTGTTGTCTATGGGATGGATTTAATGGATTCCAATTCCTCGATAGAAGAGAAGAACTTTTACGAAACAATTATAAAAGAATCAGCGCAGTATCAATCCTCTAGTCTGTCGTTGAGCAAGTATCTTGCGCCATATTTTAGCCAAGCGGTACGAAAAAATGATAAGGCACTTTTGGCAATCTATTATTGTTTATTGGCGGATCAGTCGTTTAATGACGAGGGTGCAAGAAATAACTTTAGTGATAAATACTATTTAAAAGCGCTGGACCTTGAAGAAGGCTATAGCTATCAAAACGTACGCGTTTGGGTAAAGGTAATGTATGGCTTTTACTTATATCGATGTCTGAAAGCCTCTGAGGCATTACCTTTTATCTTGGAAGGAGAGAAAGGGCTCGAAGATATACCGAAAGAACTTGTTTTAGACCTAACACAAACTTACAAGAAGCTTGGCTATTTTTTTGGAACTTTAGGTGATTATACTTCTGGAATTAAATATCTGGAATTAGGGCAACGAGAAGAACAAATTTCACCGAAATTGAAAGCTGAAATCTTAGACAATTTAGGTGTACTGACTCTGAAAAGTGGTGGTGATACCTTGCAGGCAATGAAAATTTTTGAATTGGCTCAAACTTTAGCACTTTCAGAAAATGACTCATTACGCTACGCGAAGATTTTAGGGAATCAGGCTGCTGTGTTTGAAGGTATGAAGGATTACCATAAGGCTTTATTGCTTCTAGATAAAGATCTTGAGATTTCCAGATCTCTTGGGAATGACCGAAATACAATCTTTGCCTTAATGATGCGGATTCGATTAGATATAGCGAATAAGGAAACGAAGGATGTTCGTCATATGATTGCGGAAGCTGAGTCCCTTTTGTTGGGCTCGGATGA
The DNA here is from genome assembly GCF_014109745.1 of Sphingobacterium paramultivorum. Lineage (NCBI taxonomy): Bacteria > Pseudomonadati > Bacteroidota > Sphingobacteriia > Sphingobacteriales > Sphingobacteriaceae > Sphingobacterium > Sphingobacterium paramultivorum. Next base: position 4,491,459 of record NZ_CP058555.1, on the reverse strand, counting down.
TAAGAAGACAATACTTGAACTTGAGATTCACAAGTTGAATTTGGCTATGCAAAGTAACGATATAGGTCGTGAGCTGAATGCACGAAGAAGGATAGAACGTCTCCAAGACTCACTACGCTTTTTAGATGGTGATCCAGTATTGTCCCAATTGAAGTTTATGGCCGACAAGCAAAAGTATGCCGATAAATTATCGCTGGCACAAGCTGTTATTAAGAAAAAGCAAGCTGAGAGACGATTATGGCTAATATTAAGTTTATTGGTATTGGTCTTATTCTTTTTTATTTATAATGCTGTTCGATCCCGTGCTAGAAAACGGATACGTGACTATGAATATCAGCTTCTTAATTTAAAGTATACAAAAGCGGAATTAGACAGGGAACTGGTGAGCTCTAAAAGCCAAGTGGAAGAGTACGTCGCTTATCTTAAGCGCAATAATGAACAGATAAATGTACTTTCTGCGATGCTTGAAGAAAAAGGGAATGTTGTTGAAAAAGATCGCGAGGAGCTAAAAATATTGTTGCAGTCACATCTCATCACTGAAGAGAAATGGCAGGAATTTAAATTATTGATTGTAAAAGAATTTCCCAATTTACTCCAGGATATACAATCTAGATTTCCCGATATAACGGAATCCAATCTGAGGGTAATTGTGCTTATGAAACTGGGGCTAAATAATAAGGAAGTAGCCAACGTATTGGGGGTTACTCCAGACGCGATAAAAAAATCTATGCAGCGCTTGAAAAAGAAGCTTGGAGATCAGGCCGGAGTGCTTATGGAATATATTTCCGACAAAGAGTTTGTTTAATGTTGACCTTCAGTTGGCAGATAGACCCTTTGGGAGCCAAAAAGATGACCGTCTCAGTTTTTAAGACGGTCATATAAAGTTAAGCTGAGTATAATGCTTTGCTGTAGCAGCAGAGGCTATTGTTTAATCTAATGGATTTTCCTTCAGATTTTTTTCCCATGCCCAGGCAGAAGCCATCATTTCATCAATACCAAGTGCTGCTTTCCAATGCAACTGATTGGCCGATTTAGTGACGTCCCCATAAACCTTGATGATATCTCCGTCACGACGTGGACCAAATTCGTAATTTAGTTTTTGTCCTGAAGCTTTCTCAAAAGCCTTGATCGCTTCAAGGACAGAATATCCATTTCCTGTTCCCACATTAAAGACATCGTATTTTCCGTTCGGGTTGCCTTTTTCCAATAATCTGATTGCTGCAACGTGAGCTTTTGCTAAATCAACAACGTGGATATAGTCGCGGATACAAGATCCATCCGGTGTGTCGTAATCAGAGCCGAATACCGTTAATTTTTCTCTTTTTCCAATGGCTGTTTGTGTGATAAAAGGAAGCAGGTTCTGAGGAACACCGTTTGGTAATTCACCGATCAATGCCGACTCATGTGCACCTACAGGGTTGAAATAACGGAGCGCAATAATATTGTAGTTGTCATATGCAGCAGCAGTTTCCTGTAGGATTTCTTCAGCAATTTGTTTTGTATTTCCATAAGGAGAGGTTGCCTTTTTCACGGGAGCACTCTCGTCTACAGGTAAGTAGTCTGGCTCACCATATACGGTACAGCTTGAAGAAAAGACAAAATTAATAGGCTTATTTTGATATGCCTCTAATAAGTTAATTAACGAGAAGAAATTGTTGTGGTAATATTTCAAAGGCTTCTGTACAGATTCACCTACTGCTTTAGAGGCCGCAAAATGGATAATTCCTGAGATATCGGTATTGTTTTTTACAAATTCATTCACGCGGTCTGTGTCACAAAGGTCAAATTGGTGAAATTCAGGTCTAACGCCGATGATCTTCTCAACCTGATCCAAAATTTTGATGTTTGAATTGGACAGATCATCCACGATGACAGGTACATATCCTGCTTTATGTAGTTCGACTACTGTGTGCGAACCGATATAACCTGTTCCTCCTGTGACTAGTATTTTTTTGTTCATTATTGTTGATTATAGTAAGTAAAGTCTTTATGTGATAAGGTATCCAAAGGGATCTTTTTGTAAAATTCTATGGTTTTTTTCAATCCTGTTTTTCGGTCTATTTGAGGTTCCCAAGCTAATTTTGATTTGGCCAAGCCAATATCGGGTTTCCGTTGTTTGGGATCATCAACCGGCAATGGTTCGTAGACGATTTTACTCGAGCTGTCTGTCAATTCGACAATTTCATGGGCCAATTGTAGCAAGCTGATTTCGTCTGGATTACCAATATTTATAGGTGTTGCACATGCCGAATGCAGCAAGCGAAAGATGCCTTCGACCTGGTCGTCAATATAACAGAATGATCGTGTTTGTGAACCATCCCCAAAAATCGTGATGTCTTCGCCACGTATCGCTTGTGCGATAAAGGTGGGGATAGCTCGGCCGTCATTGAGACGCATTCTGGAACCAAAGGTGTTAAATATCCTGACAATACGGGTCTCCAGACCATGTGCATTGTGATAGGCCATCGTTATCGCCTCTTGGAAGCGCTTCGCTTCATCGTATACACCGCGAGGTCCCACGGGATTTACATTGCCCCAGTAGTCCTCGGATTGTGGTGAAACCAGTGGGTCGCCATAAACCTCAGAGGTGGAGGCTACCAAAATGCGTGCTTGTTTAGCACGCGCTAGGCCCAAGAGATTATGTGTGCCCAAGGATCCTACCTTCAATGTTTGTATCGGAATTTTAAGGTAATCAACGGGACTGGCTGGCGAAGCGAAATGCAGGATATAATCCAAGTGCCCGGGAACGTGGACAAATTTTGAGACATCGTGATGATAGAAGTCAAAATTTTCCAACTTAAATAGATGTGCTATATTCTGTAGATCTCCGGTAATTAGGTTGTCCATTCCAATTACATCGTAATCTTCCGCAATAAAGCGATCGCAAAGGTGAGAACCGAGGAAGCCAGCTGCTCCTGTTATCAAAATCCGTTTGCGATGTTTATTTTCCACTCAATGGTTCCGTTTAATGAAATGGGTTTAATATCTTTGACTAAGATAAACATTATTTTAAAAACATGCGTTTGCTTTATTCAATTGGAATCTTTCTTTATGGACTCTTACTGCGTATTTTGGCTCCTTTTCATGCCAAAGCCAAGCTCATGGTAGAGGGACGAAAAGACTGGTATTCGAGGATGAAACAAACGGTTGATTCTTCCCAAAAACATATTTGGTTTCACTTTGCTTCATTGGGGGAATTTGAGCAAGGAAGACCTGTCCTGGAAGCGGTGAAAAATAATTATTTGGATCATAAAATAATTGTAACATTTTACTCTCCCTCTGGCTATGAAATCAGAAAAAACACTGCTTTGGCCGATTATGTTTTTTATCTCCCCTACGATACTGCTCAGCACGCCCGGCTTTTTCTCGACTTGATCAATCCAAGTTTCGCTGTGTTTACGAAATATGAATATTGGTATTATTTTTTTGAAGGCCTGCATAGACGGGGCATTCCCTTGTTTTTGATCTCAGCAATATTTAGACCCGATCAGATTTTCTTTCAGGCCTATGGTACTTTTTTTCTGAAAATTTTAAGTTATGTGACTTACTTCTTTGTGCAAAATGAAGAGAGTGTACGTCTTTTGAAAGAATTTGGGATACGGAATGCCGGGTTAGCCGGAGATACACGTTTTGATCGTGTAGTAGACATTCCTAAAAGCAGAAAAATGATTCCCGAGATCAGCCAATTTATTGGTGAAAATCCGGCCTTGGTTGCAGGAAGTACCTGGCCCGAGGATGAGCAGGCTCTACAGGAATTGCTTCTGGATAATTCAGACTATAAGCTGATCTTGGCTCCGCATGAAATTAATGAATCACATTTAGCGAGCATTTTTAACCTTTGGCCGAAGGCACTCCGCTTTTCGGACATGACTACCTACGATGACGCAATAATAGCCGATTCAAAGGTATTGGTTATCGATAACATTGGTATGCTTTCGTCTTTGTACGGGTATGGCCAACTGGCCTATATTGGTGGTGGTTTTGGCGTGGGGATACATAACACACTCGAAGCCGCAACTTATGGCATACCGGTTCTATTTGGACCAAATTTCAAGAAGTTTCAGGAGGCGAAAGATCTTGTGCAAAATGGATCAGGTTTCGCCATTGCCAGTGCTAAAGAATTAAAGAAAGTCTTTGCTGTTTTGCAAGATCAGACTGTCCGTCAAAAGGCCGGAAAACTGGCCCGTGAATATGTTCTGCAGAAAGCAGGAGCAACACCGATCATTATGAAATACCTCAAAAGCAATCCCGTAAAAATATAAGCGGTAGCTGTACTGCCGCCGCCTATATTCCACAGGTTCCGCGTGATTTATTTATTCTTGTTCTTCTTGATGCTTTACTGGTCCCTAATAATAGGTATATCTTCTTACGCCGGTAATATGACGAGATAAGCGCATTACCTGATGGGAATATCCGTATTCATTGTCGTACCAGACATATAGAATGACATTCCTGCCATCTGCCGAGACTATCGTCGCTGGAGCATCCACGATCGCAGCGGCAGCGGAGCCGATGATATCGGAAGAAACGAGTTCATTGTCTTTAGAAAATTTAATCTGTTCGACAAGGTCACCCTGTAGTGATGCCTCTTTTAAAAGTGCATTGATTTCTTCGACGGTAGTTTTAGATTTAATTTCGAGATTTAAAATTGCCAATGATCCATTTGGCACGGGAACGCGAATGGCATTGGAGGTCAGTTTGCCCTTCAGTGAAGGCAATACTTTTGAAACGGCAGCCCCCGCTCCAGTTTCTGTGATCACCATATTGAGCGCTGCGGCACGGCCCCGTCTGGACTTCTTGTGCATATTGTCGACAAGATTCTGGTCGTTAGTATAGGAATGTATGGTTTCGATATGCCCTTTTTCAATGCCTATTTTATTTTCAAGGACCGCCAAAATAGGGGATATTGCGTTGGTCGTACAGGAAGCGGCGGAAAAGATCGCATGCTTTTGCACGTCAATATCATTTTCGTTGACTGCGTATACGATATTTGGAATACCTTTCCCGGGTGCTGTCAATAAAACTTGGGCGGTACCTTTGGATTTCAGGTGGCGACTCAGTTCTTGCTCATCTCGAAAAGCACCCGTATTGTCGACGACTAAAGCATGCTGTATTCCATAATAGGTATAATCGATGTCCTCTGGCTGTTTGGCAGAGATAAGGTGGACAGTGATGCCATTGATAATAAGTGCCTGATTTGGAATGTCGACCTGTACGTCGCCTTCGAACGCACCATGTATGGAATCTGTTTTTAATAGTGTCGCTCTTTTCAATATGGACTTGCTATCATTGGCGTCTCGCGTTACAATGGCACGAAGGCGAAGCTGCTGTCCAGCACCGGCTTTATGCATAAGCTCTCGGGCGAGTAAACGGCCGATACGACCAAATCCATAAAGCACAACATCGCGTGGTTTTAATTCCGCTTGTTGATTGATATCTTTCAATTCATTTGTAATAAAACTAGGCAGATCGTTGTTGTCAATAGTCTGTTTCTTGCCCTGTAAGGTGAGTTTTCCGATATCGATACGCGCAGGTGATAGCGTGAGTTTTTCCAATACCTGTGCTGTGTGAAGGGTGTCAAAAATATTGAATGGCTCGTCGGTAAGGAGGACGCTTTCCTTGATCAGGTTGAGAATTGAACTCGATTTTACATCAATGAGTTGATTTCGAAAAAATACAAGTTCAATAGCGTGGTTATACCACAGGTTACTGACAATTTGAATTAAGCTTACGGCAGCGTTTTGTTGCTCTCTGTAACTTTTGATCTCTAAATCAAAAGATGGCTTGTGTGACATCATAATTTTATAATAGATTATGTTGCAAACATAGTACAAACCGCCTAGAAAATAGATTTATATTTTTATTTTCGTAATTTTTTAAATGTAAATACTTGTAATATTATTATTTTAATAAAATATTAGTGATTTATTTGTTAATCCTCTATTATGAATAATTCAGACATGATATGATCGGCCATTAATTTACCGGGATCCGTCAAGCGTAATTTGTTTTCTTCCAAAACGAGATTTTTCTCTGCTAGAAATGGTTCTGCATCTTTCAATACACGATTTTTGACAGATTGCCCGAATTTACTTTCCAGCGCAATCAAATCCAGTCCCCACATGGTTCTCAGTGAAGTCATGATACTTTCGTTGATCTGGTCCAGCGTAGAAAGCTCCTCAATTTCCAGGGGAAGTTGGTTTGAATTGATTGAGGTCATATATTTTGCGTTGTTGGAAACATTCCAAGCTCTGGAAGTTCCATTGAACGAATGTGCCGAAGGACCTATACCAAGATAATGTTTACCTTTCCAATAATTTGTGTTGTGACGCGCATAACGGCCATTTTTTGCAAAATTGGAAATTTCATATTGTTCATATCCCGCGGCTTTCAATGTATGGATAAGAAGACTCATCTGATCCGCTGCCTGATCTGAATCTATAGCCGGACTTAAGCCTTTTTTAATAAAGTGATCCAATGCTGTCTTATTTTCTACGGTCATGGAATACGAAGAAATATGGGGAATTTCAAAGTCAATCAGCTGTTGCATATTGTGGCGCCATTTCTCATCAGTCAACAGCGGGTAGCCATAAATAAGATCACAGGTAATATTTTCAAAGCCCGCATCTTGCACCCGCATGATAGAAGCCAGTGCTTCCTGCTGATTATGTGCTCTGTTCATCCATTTAAGATCCTCTTCAAAGAAAGACTGTATGCCTATGCTGAATCGATTGATTGCTGTATTCCGCAGACTGTTTACTTTGGCCGCATTTAGATCGTCGGGGTTTGCTTCCAGCGTAATTTCAGCCTGATTTACGATGTCAAAATGCATTGCTATCGTATCGATGATCCGTGCGATCTCTTCAGCTTCCAATAAGGATGGCGTGCCACCACCAAAATAGATCGATTCGACCTTTTTGTCTTCCAAATAGGCTGCTCTGAGCTCAATTTCCCGTCGTATGGCATTGATCATCTCACTTTTGTATTGTAGTGAAGTGCTAAAATGGAAGTCACAGTAATGACAAGCCTGTTTACAGAAGGGGATATGGACATAAATCATGGGGACAAATATACCAAGACCTGACCAAATCGCCCTTTATTTTTTCTTCTTTCGACTATGCGTACCTGAAATCTTCGCATGGCTTTTCCGCACGCTCATTAAGGATTTAAAAAGAAAGTGCAATAGTATGGAAGAATCATCTAAAAGAAGGTTGACAACAAGCTAGTTATTCTTTATCTTGTTGTCAATATTTGTTGGTAGAAAGCACCAATATAGCACCTAATGTCTGATGAAGGAGGAGTGAATTCAAAAGTTTCCTTCTGAAAAAATCGAAAAGCTATAGGTATCAGGCTCGTGTAAATTATTTCATGGGAGCTTATCAAATAGATTAAAAAACGAATTATTTTCTTCTAATAAAAGTAAAACGTATGAAAACCTCCCGTCGAGACTTTCTAAAAAATGTAGCCGGTGTTTCTGGCTTCTTCATATTTTCAAACCATGGATATGCTTGGGGGGACAGTCTTGAAGACTCCTTTATAGATAAGTTATTACCGGCGCCAAAAGGAGGAGGATTTGCGATGAAAGATTATTGGATTTGGGACCCATCGGTCATAAAAGGAGAAGATGGACGATATCATATGTTTGCTTCGCGTTGGAGCAAACAATATGGCTTTGGTAATTGGGTGACAAACTCCGAAGTCGTCAGGGCTATTTCAGATACCGCTGAAGGGCCATACGAATTTGTTGAAGTTGTACTGCCTGCCCGGGGGAAGCAATATTTTGATGGCTGTACAACACACAATCCTCGAATTGTAAAAAATGGTGACTATTATGTGCTTTATTACTTTGGCAATAATTATGACGAACCAAATCCCTCTTTTACAGAAAACGTATGGGAGTCGGGCTTAGGCCAGAAAGCCTGGATGCATAAACGTATTGGGATGGCCTATTCCAAGTCAATTGCAGGGCCATGGAAAAGAGTTGATCAACCGATTTTGAATCCCCGAAAAGGGGAATGGGATGCCTCCATTACATCAAATCCTTCGCCAGTTGTCTTACCGAACGGAAAGGTTTATTTAGTTTATAAATCTTCCCCAGTAAATTATAATCCACCACTTTTATTGGGAGCCGCGCAAGCGGATTCTTTCCTCGGACCTTATCGCCGTTTATCGGACAAGCCTATTTTTTCATTCCATACGGACCAAAACCATGAAAATGATGTAGAAGATCCATTTGTCTGGTATAACGGTCAGCAGTTTGAACTTATTATGAAGGACCGTTACGGAAAGATCTGCGGTGAAGAGGGGGGCGGGATACATGCTTATTCGAAGGATGGCATAGATTGGCATCTTTCGAAGTCTGTAAAAGCTTATTCTAAAACAATTCAATGGGATGATGGCACGACGAGTCATCAGGCCAATTTTGAACGACCGTTTTTACTATTTGAAAATGGGAAGCCTACTCATTTGTTTGCGGCAACCGGGGATGGTTCAGAGCCCTATCAATTTGAACGTACATGGAATATGGTTATTCCCCTTAAGAGTATATAATCCACGGAATTAAAAAACAGCTTCCAAACCGCGTCGTATATATTGGGTTTGGAAGCTGTCTTGATTTTCCCATCTGTTCGGATAATGGGAAATATATGTAGTTACTTACTAAAACTGTTGTTTGCCGATTCTACATCCGCTAATCGCAATGAAGGATCAATTGTTACCGTTTTTGGTGTTTTCGATACATGGATAGTATAGTCCGGTTTGGTCCAGAACCAATCCTCAAGCACGGTTCTTTTAACACCTTTGTAAATGTCAAAATGCTCTTCTGGTTTTTCTCCGCGCATTTCACGCAAAGGGATATAAAATAATTCTTTGCTTCCATCGGTGTATTCTACCAGAACATCCAGTGGCATGGCAAAATTGGACTTATTGGCCAATAGGATTTCTGTATCTGTTACTTTTTCAATGGCGTAATCGATTTGACGTGTTGTATTGATAAACAGATTGAAATACCATTTTAAATTGATACCGGAAACATCTTCAGCAACGCGTTTGAAATCATTTGGTGTCGGATGTTTAAACTTCCAGATGTCATAAAATTTCAAGAAGGTTTTTTCTAAATTTTCCTGACCAATAATATAACCCAACTGCTCTGCAAGCACGGCACCTTTGTTGTATGCTTCGTTGCTGTAGCCATAGTTGGTGTTATAATAATCTGCCAGTAAACTCATCGGTTCTTCTTTACCTGAAAGGGCCAATTTATAATATCCACGGTAGGCTGCAATTTGCGGGTTAGATGCTATGGCACCTCTTTTTTCAAAGATATGCTGCATAGCTAACTCTTCGACATAAGATGTGAAGCCTTCATCAAACCATTCATCTACGGTTTCGTTGATCCCAAACAATTGTTGGTACCAAGAGTGCGCCGATTCATGGAATATTACACCGACAAGGCTTTTTAGATTGCGGCCACCTGTGATAAGCGTAGCTGTACCATATTCCATTCCGCCATCTCCACCTTGAATGATGGTATAAGTTGGCCATGGATATTTACCAAACTTCGCACTACAGAAGTCAAAGAATTCGGTAGAAAGGCCTATTGCTGTTTTCCAATTCGAGATCACTTCTTTGTCTGTTGGCAAGAATACGGTATACACTTTTATACCATTTTTACTTGAAGCGGAATCCACGACAAATTTAGGGTCTGCTGCCCATACAAAATCATGGATATTTTGGGCCTTATAGTGCCACGTTGCTTTATTGTCGACGGCTTTTACTTTTGCTTTTGGTTGATAGCCTTTAACATCTGATGGATTTTGAAGAACACCAGAGGCACCAACGACATAATTTTTATTGAGGTGTATGGTAACGTCAAAATTGCCGAAAGGGGCAATGAATTCGCGACCTGTATATTCATCCAAATGCCAGCCGAATTCATCGAATTGAGCCATTTTTGGATACCATTGCGCCATAGATAGTGCTACACCTTCGGCCGAATTTCGGCCAGTTCTTCTGATTTGTTCCGGAACTTGTGCGGTCCATTCCATATCAAAACGTGCTGTTTCCCCATCTTGGATCGCAACTGGTAAAGTTACCTCCAAAATAGTTCCATCAATTTTAAATGTTGTGTTGGCACCATTGACCGTTAGGGTTTTAATTTTCTGGTAACCAGTTTGATTGGCTTTCAGTTCTCCGATGCGACTTTGATATGCCGGTTTTTCTTTTGTACCCAAGTTAGTGACCATTCGCTTGTCGGGGTCACTTATGTTTTTTAATCGATAGTCCATCATCGATCCTGGTTGAAAAGCATTGAAATATAAATGGAAATATACCTTTTTTAGTGACTGCCCTGAATTATTGCTGTACTTCAAGGTCATTTTTCCATCGTACTGATATGCTTTTTCATCCACGTTGACATCCATGTTGTAGTCAACTTTCTGTTGCCAGAATCCTTTTCTTTGGGCCTTCGCTACTGCCCCCCAAATATTTAATACACATGCAAGTGTAAAAAAGGATATTATTTTGATTTTCATGCCCCAAACTTACAAAATTGTCTCAATAAATGGCACTTAAACGAATGTAACGAAGTTAATGTCATTAAATCTTGACGAAAATTGACTGGTCTTTGGAGAATTGGCTTGGTTTTGGTTAGGGGATTTATCTGTTAAGTTAAAAATCAATTTTACTGTTTTTATGGAAAATCTATATTATAAGCCCTCGGGAAAGGCTCCTGCGTTGGCATTTATTGGCTCTCTGGTCTTAGGTGCAATTAGTGCCGTTGTATTGGCAATTGTATACATCGCCTTACAATGGTTTATTCCTATTATTTATTTTAATGTATTTATTACATTGGGATTTGGTGCTGGAATATTCTATGTTCTTAACTTCTGTTTCAAACAATGGAAATTAAGAAATAAGGGCATTGCAATATTGATTACTTTGCTGATTGCAATTTTAGGCTTTTATGCCCAGTGGGCTCTTTTTGTGTCGCTGATGTACAATGCGGAGGGGACAATGGGCGGAGATACCTGGGTAAAATCGTCTTTTAATCTGGAGGGGTTTAAGGCGTTTTTCTTACACCCTTCATTTATTTGGGAAGCGATGCAGGGTTTAAATGAAGTCGGCACTTTTACTTTGAAAAAGAGTCCGGTTTCGGGCGGTATGTTGTGGGCCGTGTGGGCGATTGAAATGGGTATTATTCTGATTACCCCAATTATTATGGCATTCAGGGGTATTACTATTTATCCTTTTTCTGAAAAAGACGAAACATGGATGAATAAGCGGACATTGCCGGGAAGGTTAAAATTCGTAGCGGATAAAGATGCTGTGGTAAGCTCCTTGGGTAATCATGATTTTGCCTATGTGTATGACCATCTTTCGGATGAAGAAGAGCATTTCTCTTTTGCCACTGCCGAATTATATGAATCTGAAACGGACGACCATCAGTACCTGACCATCTATAACCATCAATTTACAGAAAAGAAAGGCAAGATGGAAGAGAAGAAGGATGAGATCATCGAATTCTTGCGGATCAATAGAAATAGTCTATAAACGAAACATACCGCCGAGCTGAGTTGCTCTATATTGAATGCAGTGGCAGCTAAAGTTCGATCGTATAGCTTGGTTCTTTAAAAAAAGATCCCAGGATAAAATATCCCGGGATCTTTTTTACATGTTATTGTACCAATGTTCCACCCTTTAATTTCCATTCATTGATGGAAGGACTATAAATTTTGACGTCCTTAATACCATTTTTTGCCAATATGGATGCCGCTATGGTTGCTCGGTCTCCAGACTGACAATGCAGGTACAGCTGTTTATTTCGATCAATTTGGTTAAGATTGTCTGCAATTGTACCAACAAAGATATGAGTCGCATGCGGTAAATGGCCCTCTGAAAACTCACTGGCATTGCGCACATCAAGTATTTGGATGTCGGATTTGCCCAATACACTATTCATCTCTTCGAAACCGATGAGTTGCTGATGTTCCAATGGAATCCCCAAATGAGGAATCGTATCAGGCGTAACATATCCAGCGACATGATCCAATCCAATGCGCATAAGCTTGCGGGCAATGTCGTCCAATTGGCTTTCCTCTACAATGAGTATAAAAGGATCCGTGTAATTAAGGATCCAACCAGCCCAGGTATTAAACGTTTTGTTATTCTGAATATTGATGCTATTGGGGAGATATCCTTTGGCAAACTCAAACTTATGGCGTGTATCAATGATAGTTGTTCCTTTATGGTATAAACCCAGAAAAGTTTCGTTCGTTAACTTGTTGTACTGAGGAACTGCCGTTTGCAAAGGCCGTGCTATTTTGTTGAGTTTTTTCATCATGGCAAAATAGCGTGGCGGTTCGGGCTGTCCTGATAATAGCTCTTCCACGAAGGCTGTTTCGTTGTTTTGGTATTGAAGCGCCCAGTTTCGTATTTTTTCATAACCAACTGTTGAACTCGGAACGGCGCCTAGCGCCTTTCCACAAGCGGATCCGGCTCCGTGTGCAGGCCATACTTGAATATGATCAGGTAGAGCCAAGAAATGTTGCAACGATCGGTACATTTGGTGGGCTCCAATTTCCTTGGTTCCGATCATTCCCGCTGCATTTTCTAACAGATCTGGGCGTCCGATATCTCCAACAAATACAAAATCACCTGTAAATATCATGACTGGCTCCATGGTTGCAGGCGTATCAATCAATATAAAACTGATACTCTCGGGCGTATGTCCGGGTGTATGGATAACCTGGAAAATCAGATTTCCAACTTGAAATTGATCTCTATGTTTTAATCCAATATGTGGAAATTCATATTGCCAATCTTCTCCACCTTCATCGGATAGATAAGGTTGGGCACCTGTCAATGCGGCTAATTCTAGTGTACCTGAAAGGTAGTCGGCATGTATATGCGTTTCCGCAATATGGGTTATGGTCAGATTATTCTTTTGTGCAATCTCAAGATAGCTGTCTACATCTCTTTTAGGGTCAATGACTAGCGCTACACCCTTGGCTTGACAACCAATGATATAACTCGAATGTGCTAAAGATGACTCAAAAATGTGTTGAAAAAACATAACGTGTGATTTTAATGATTTACAAATTGAATGAATTCGAAAGCAAAGATTAGGATGCCGATACTAATTAAAAAGTACCCAAAAATACCTTTCAATTTTGCCGCATCTAATTTGTCTTTCCATTTGGAACCAATTTGGAGGCCTATTAAAGTGATTAACGTAAAGGTAACCAATATAAACCAATTCATATGTTCCAGGAACTGATAATTAGCGATCAAACCGAATGAGGCGTTTAAACCGATGATAAACAACGAGGTGGCAATGGCCTGCTTAAGTGGAATTCCTAAGAGTAATACGAGGGCCGGTACAATGATAAAGCCTCCTCCTGCACCCACCAGGCCGGTCATGATACCGACGAGCAATCCGACGAGGACAACGTTGAAAATCTGGCCAATTCCACCTCTGAATCGATCGTGCTGAACCTGTTTACGTCTTCGTACCATTGCTGTCGCAGAAATCAGAATCACAATCGAGAAAAGCAGCATGATAATATGGTTTCTGGAGATCGCTATTTCGCCCAGGTGGAATGACTCTGGTATGGCTACAAGGAGATAACGCTTGGTCAAATAGACCGAAATTAGCGATGGAAAGAGAAAAATGGCCGTAGTTTTCAGGTCAATTTCTCTTTTTTGCAATGGAGAAATTGATCCGACCAAGGCTAATATTCCTATAGAAAACAGCGAATAGTCCAATGCATATTGAGGTTCTATATGAAAAATATAAACAAATATTGGCAATGTTAGAATACTTCCGCCGCTACCCATCAAACCCATTGATAGACCGACCAGAACAGCTAATATAAAACCAGCTATAAATATTAATTCCATTTTCTTTTTCTAAAATTTTAACTAGTGGTACAGGCGTCAGTCAGATTTCGGGTATGTGATTAATTTACTGTAAAGCAGCTAGTTAAAACTAGTGCGGCAACTTATTGCGCAAGACACCATAAAGCCAAGTACCCAACAAAGCGAAAAGAAGGACGATTCCTAGAGTCCAATAACCAGCACCGATTAGGGCAAACATTGGTCCTGGACAAGCGCCTGTCAATGCCCATCCTAAGCCAAAGATTGTTCCCCCGAGCAGATATCGTGTAATACTTTTGTCTTTGTCATAGAATGCTATTTGCATCCCGTTACTATCTTTGATTTGTTTTCTCTTGATGATTTGTACGATTATAATTGCTGTGGTCAGTGCTGTACCGATAATCCCATACATATGAAAGGAACGAAATTGAAACATTTCGTAGATTCTATACCATGATGCGGCTTCCGATTTGTATAAGATGATGCCAAACAATATACCAATGAAAATAAATTTTAATGCTTTCATTTATGCGAAAATTAGCGGAAATAAAAAATGAACCATAATGATCCCACCTAGGAAGAAACCTATAACGGCGATCAAAGAAGGAAGCTGAAAATTGCTAAGTCCAGAAATAGCATGGCCTGATGAACATCCACCAGCATAGCGTGTTCCAAATCCAATCAATACACCGCCAATACTTAAAAGTAGAAACTGAAACAAAGATCCGTCGAAAATGAAAATGGATTCAGGAAGGTAGCCTTGTAGATGGTCGATAATACCCAGCTCTTTTAAGTCGGCAACACTTTTGGAATTAATCTGGCTTGCAGTGCCGTCGCTCAAAAAATTATGTGCAATAAAACCGCCAATAGCTGTCCCAAGTACCACCAATAAATTCCAGGACTGGGTCTTCCAATCGAATCTGAAAAAAGAGGAAGTCTTTCCGGCCCCTAATACAGTACACATGGTGCGCAGATTATTGGACATGCCAAAATCCTTTCCCTGTTTGAGCAGCAGGTACATGACCAGTGCAATTAAAGGTCCTGAAATATACCAGGGCCATGGTTGTTTGATGTATTCCAATAGCATAACAATGTCCTTAAGTGATGTTACAAAGGTACATACTGCCTTTGCAAAAGCCTGTAACAAATGTTACCGAAGGAAGAAAGAATTTATAGGTCGTAATATTCGATGTTAGCGTCCTTTAGGGCTTCCGTTAGCAGGGGAAGATCATCTTCCTTTTGAAATAGTTTGTTGCGCCAGGTACGAAAGGCTGGCCCTTTGTTTTGGTTGATAATGATCAGGTTGCCACCGGAACGTTTAAGATTTCTGATATGAGAAATATTATTCAAAGGGAAAACGATTGTTTTTTTAGCATTGCTTATCTGAAGTGTATTTTCATCCAAGACCCAAGTCGATGACAAAGTCGAAGACTTTATGGCCAGATACAGTGCTAAAGGAATCATTAAAAGAGCAATAATAATCTTGAGAATTTCTTGTATGGGAACTTTAGACATCCCCATTCCGATCAAAAAGATTGAAATCAGCAAGATTAACATGTATTTTCCACGATGCAACGTCGACAAGTAGAATGTCTGTGGATTACTCTTCATATTTCTTGATAAACTTCCCTTTTGCGTCAATATAGTAAAAATTCTCTAGATCCTCCGTTACAAGCGCTAGCCCGTTTTCAAAAGCTTGGGCATTTTGTAATTTAAATGGAACAACGACTTTTCCTGTGTAATCAATGTACCCATATTTATTGTCATTAAATGCCAGTAGAAGTCTTTCACCCGCAAACGATAGGAACTCATAATCCGTTTTAAGTTGATTATGCCCAGTTTTATTAATAAGCTGGTAGGATTGGTTGACTAAAATTAACGCGAGGTTATCGCGATAATCCGAAATGGTTTCATATTTGGCAGGAAGTAAAACAGCGCCTTTTTGATCCATGATACCCGTATGTTCTCCTTCCGTAAAAAGTGCATATTCTGGGCTAGGAACTGAAATAAAGTCATATTTGGCCTGCAGCAATATTTTACCGTTTGTATCCAACAGGCCATACTTAAGATCTCTCATATAAACTACTGGACCGCCTTCGGTTTCTAAACTGAGCGATTCATATTGACATGGAATAACTTCTTTGCCGTGTATGTCTATTAAGCCAAACATTTGTGCTGCATCAGTTACGATGGCATAGTCTCCTACATAGCTATATATTGCCGTATACTTTGCTGGTGTTAATTTGTTTTCTAAGCTGTCCTGTACACCAAAATATGCTGTATTGGAATCTTGATACCAAGATAAATGGTCGTTTAGCGTGGAATCTACAGCTTCTTCAATAGGTTCACCTTCTTCATAATCCGCCGGAATTTCAAAGAGTGATTTGTCGAATGTTATTTCTTCCACCTTGGTCGCTTGTATTCCGAGCCCGGCCGATCCGATATAGAGCGCTGCCCCGGGCACTTTTTCGAGATAATCGTAAGTGCCCCAGTATAACTTTGGCAATTTTGGTGCATACCAAACGGTAATTTCCGTTTGTGGATCTTGGCTACCTGTTAGATTGAATGTTGCTTTTTCGCAGGTGATTCCTGCAATTATCTTCTTTTGATCGGGAACTAAGCTGATCTCAAAATCTCCCGAATAGGCATAATTATCACCCTCGTTTACGGCAGTCTCAATGAGTTTGCCGGTGGCCAGCTCTGTTGCAGTATAGGTTTTATTTATTTCATCCAGTAGAAAAGAGCTGCCTTCGTGGATATTGCTGATCTGTATCGATTTTCCGAATAATAAACTTTCAATTCGCATCTGGTCTTTGGTGATGAAGGCCTGCATTAATGCTTCATTATTTCCAGCCAATATTTTGATGAATTCTGAAGATGCGGTATCTGTTCCCGTTTCAGGATCAGCAAATTGATATGAAATTTTATATAGCTTTTGCTGAGCGTGTCCTTGTCCGATAAGGAGTAAAAACGCCAACTGTAAACAAAGGATAAATTGTTTCATTGTGTGATTTTAAGCTGCAAAAATATTGAAATTCGATTGATTTTTGAAATAATCTTTCGCTGTTTGTGGAAATTCTTTCAAAAATAGATATTATTGTATTTGGTTGTTTAAATCTAATTTTTGGTCTGTGCTTCAGATTCAGGTGCTCGAAATAGTCCTATCTTTTGAGTAGAGACCTTAAGTTGTGGACTATTTCTATATCAAGTGAAGTAAATCGTTGTAAGGACGACGGTTGAGATAGCGGTCTTGCGGGGGTGTATGTATTTTTTACTTGTTTTATAGGTTATTATCATATAATCGTCAAGAAAAAGCGAAAATAATTAGGGAATGTAGCTTTTTGGAAAAAGGTGAAATGTTAATTTTGTATTTTACAAACCTCGAATTTTTTACTGTTTAAAAAAGATACCTGTGGAACTATTACTAATAGAGGATGAACCATCCGTCATATCATTGATCGAAAGAGGCTTAAAAGAAGAAGGCTATCATATTAGTATTGCTATGGATGGTTATACTGGTCTAAAAATGGCGGGATTGAACCGTTATGACCTGATCCTATTGGATGTGATGTTGCCTGGTATGAATGGCTTAGATGTCTGTAAAAACATTCGGATGTCCAACAACGAAGTCCCAATTATTATCTTAACGGCATTAAATCAAACGGAGGACATTGTCGAGGCCTTTGACAGGGATGCGGATGATTACTTGACAAAGCCGTTCCGTTTAGAGGAATTAAAAGCTCGAATCAGTCGCTACAGCCGCAAATCCAAAACCATTACCGAGCAGAAAAATATATTGGTATTTGACGATCTTCAATTGGATAGAGACAGTAAATCGGTTCAACGTGCCAATTCTCCTATTATTCTCACAGCTACTGAATTTCGTTTACTTGAATTTTTAATGCTCAACCGAAATAAGGTATTAAGTCGGATCGATATCCTAGAAGAAGTATGGGGTATGGATGTCGACTTAAGTACCAATGTTGTTGACGTGTATGTGAATTACCTTCGGAAAAAGATCGATAAACAATTTTCACGTAAACTTATCCATACAGTGATTGGGATGGGCTATGTAATCCGTCATGAAAATTAGGACCAAAATAGTTCTCCTATTTTCTATCATCAGCACCCTGCTGCTTGTTATTTTTGCCATTTATGTGTCTTATTTCACGTACGACAGTCTACAGACCAAATTTTTTCATCGGCTAGAAGAGAACGCCGTGATTGTCGGAGATCATATCGTCCATCAGAAGGATGAAAATAGGGCGCTTTATATTCAGGTAAAACGTAAATACCTGAAACAATTATCTGAAGGAACAGACCATCTCATTCGTGTTGTTAAGGGAAGTGATCGAGTTCAATTGAGGCCTGAGCTGCCTATGCCAAAAACATTCTATGCCGATGTAATTCGTCATGGAAAGGGAAGATATATGCATGGTAAGACTGCCTTTGTAGCGGTATTCTTTCAGGATCATCTTCACCAGGAAAATTTGATTGTTGTATCGGAAGGTATTGATGATTACGGCCATGATGAACAGCGTCAATTGGATCGTACCCTGATCACAGGTGGGATTTTGGCGATTTTTTTAATTGTACTGATGTCTTTTTACTTTGCTGACCGATTATTGAAACCCATTAAGGATATCAACAATGATTTAGATAAAGTTGATATCGCACATTTAGACCATCGCCTGTTTAGTAAATTTAGCAATAGCAAAGATGAATTGGGTGTTTTGATTGCGAACTTAAATTCAATGCTTAGCCGATTGGATATCTCGGTTCAGTCGCAACAGAGTTTTATTGGAAATGCCTCTCATTCGCTAAAGACCCCACTTACAATTATTGGGGGAGAAGCCGAATTGGCACAACAGCTCCTGTCGAAAGAGCATGAAGCCTACTATTCCCTGGAGACTATCGCGAAATATGCGGATAAAATGGAGTTGATTATCAACAATCTTTTGCAACTATCCCGCATGGGCTTCAAGGGGGAAGTGGACAATAAAGAAATTATTCGAATTGACGAGTTACTCTATGAAATTTATAAAGCCGAAAAAAGTATTCATAAGGACCTCAAGCTTTCTTTTGATCTAACAGAAATTCCAGAAGATAGTGATGAACTTACGGTTTTGGCGAACCCGGATCTGTTTTTTATTGCCTTTAGCAATATTATTTCAAATGCATTTAAGTACGGCAATGGACTGCAGGTTGGCGTAGCCATAAGTAGCGATAGCAAAAATATTACGATAAAAGTGTTTGACCAAGGGATAGGTATTCCTAAAAAAGACCAGCCACATATTTTTACCTCTTTTTACCGTGCTTCTAATGTAGGTGACATCTATGGCAATGGTTTGGGGCTTGTTTTAGCCAAAAATATCTTTGACCTCCATGGTGCTGAATTGTTCCTCAATTCAACGGAAGGTCAAGGCACTTTGGTCGTTGTTACAATCCCAAAAACTCCTCTCTAATTTCATTTTAATCTCATCCTTATTCCATTTTTAGGTGGCTGTGATATACTTGTACCAGAGATAAGTATAACTCATGGATCTATCTTGTTGTTTCGAATCGAATTATGTTTTGAAACCGCGGGATTGCTTCGTTACCATAAAGGAACAAGATATAAGGATGAAAAAAACACTTTCACTTTTTACAACACTGGGGATTGGCATAGCATCATTGCATGCGCAGGAGCAGATCCAAACGGACTCTGTTCAGGCGCAAAGGAGCAGCTTGTTACTGAAAGAACCCGCGAGAGCAAAATCATTTCAATTGGATGTCCTGTTAAGAGCAGGCCTGCAAACGGACAATGGGGAGGGGGCGTCTCAAGCAAAAGCAAACCTTGATGATGCCCGTATTTTGATGAGCGGGGAATACAATGATAGACTGTCGTATAAAGTACGTTTTCGCTTGAATCGGTCATTTGCTCCAACGAGTCAGGATAATGGATCCAGAGCCTTGGACATGGCATTGATCAAGTACAAGTTTGGCAAGGATCTCAAATGGTCCGTTACGGCCGGCAAGCAAAGTGCGATGGTCGGGAGTTATGAATTTGAAAATAACCCAATTTACGAATATAAGTTCACAGACTATGTCGACCGTATACTGAATCTCTTTGTTGTCGGTGGAATGTTATCTTATGAAGTCAACCCGAATCATTCGTTACATGCCCAAGTTTACAACACGACCAATGATAGTTTTATGGAGCTTCATGCAAAAAATGGTTTTGCTGTAGGTGATTTGGAACGCTCTAGTGTACCAATGGGAGCCTATTTCACTTGGGTGGGTGCATTTATGGATAAGCGTTTTAATACGAAATGGTCTTACAACATCTCTCAGTTTGCAAAGGGACATACTAATCATGCCGTTTCATTAGCGAATAAATTCAAAACAGCAAAACAGATGCTATATCTTGATTTACAGTACTCTTATCTTGCTGTCGATCATGCGATGATTGCATCTTCGGCGATCAACGAATTTTATGGTAGAACTGGCGAGAACCGTGTATTGGCCAAAGATGTGAACTACAGCTCTGCCATATTGCGCTATGATCAATTTTTGAGTAAAAAATGGGAGGTTGCTTTGAAAGGTGGGTATGAGATCGCGGGATCGAGAGATGATAACCAACTCGGTAAGAATTTTCGCCAAAACTGGACCTATTTTGCGGCTTTGCAACATAAGCCGTTTCACAACCAGGATCTTCGGTTTTATTTAGGTTACGTTGGTAACACCGTAAACTATAAGGGCTATATGGATATGGCCAAGAGTCAGTACAACCGCTTAGCCTTTGGGGCATATTTTACCATTCCAGTTTTATAATAATTTCTTTAACAAATTAACAAATAATTATTTTTTTATGCGTTTAACACCGAGAGAAACAGAAAAGCTGTTGTTGCATTTGGCCGGCGAATTGGCGGCTAAGCGATTGAAACGCGGGGTAAAATTAAATTATCCAGAGTGTATCGCTTACATCAGTGCCCAGATTATGGAGGAGGCTAGGGACGGAAGGTCTGTGGCGGACTTAATGTCTTATGGTACTACCTTATTGAAGAGGAGCCAAGTCATGGAAGGAGTCCCCGAGATGATCCATGATGTACAGATCGAAGTTACTTTTCCGGACGGAACTAAATTGGTGACTGTCCATGATCCTATTCGTTAATAAATATTGAATGATATGATTCCAGGAGAATACATTTTAAAAAAAGAGGAAATCAAAGCTAATGTTGGGCACAGAACCACAAGCATTGTTGTGAAAAATGAAGGTGATCGACCGATTCAGGTAGGTTCACACTATCATTTCTTTGAAGCGAACAAGTTGCTTTCCTTCGACAGGGAGAAAGCGTTTGGGATGCGCTTGAATATTCCAGCCAGCACCGCTGTTCGTTTTGAACCAGGGGAACAAAAATCAGTTGTTCTGGTTGAATTTGGCGGAAGTAAGGAAATCCACGGTTTTAATGGATTGACAAATGGGAAGTATACAGATCAATCGGTGAAGACCAAAGCCATTGATAAAATGAAAAAATTGAAATTCAGACAATCTAAATAAATATGGGAGGATGGAATAGACGCGAATGGATTAAAGTTGTAGGGCTCACTACTTTGGGTACTACTGTTGGTCTACATGCGCTTGGTTTAGATAAACTAGGTTTAGATAAATCATCTGTAAAATATGTTGATGGGGAACTTTATATCCCGAGAGACAAATATGCGGCTCTTTTTGGACCGACCACTGGAGATAAGGTTCGTCTGGCAGATACAGAGCTTTTTATTGAAATTGAAAAAGATTTCAATGTTTACGGAGAAGAGAACAAATTTGGTGGCGGTAAAACTATTCGTGATGGTATGGGGCAATCTGCTCGTGCCTTGCGTGATGAGGGTGTGTTGGATTTTTGCATCACTAATGTCATTATCATTGATCACTGGGGTATTGTAAAAGGCGATATCGGTATTAAGGATGGTAAAATTGTAGGTATTGGTAAAGCTGGAAACCCAGATGTACAGGATGGTGTAACCGAGGGCATGATCATCGGTGCTTCTACGGAAGTTCATGGGGGAGCGGGCTATATCCTAACTGCAGGCGGTATTGATACGCACATTCACTTTATCTCGCCGCAACAGATTGAAACAGCGCTATATTCTGGTGTAACTACTTTTATTGGCGGCGGTGCGGGACCAGCAGATGGAACACTGGCAACGACAGTGACTTCAGGAAAGTGGTATATCGAGCGTATGTTTGAAGCTTTTGAAAACCTTCCTATCAATGTTGGTTTTTTCGGAAAAGGTAACGTATCGACCACTAAACCTATCGAAGAACAAATTGAAGCTGGTGCACTGGGCGTGAAAATCCATGAAGATTGGGGAGCGACTCCGGCAACAATTGATGCGGCATTGAAAGTTGCTGATAAATACGATGTACAAGTTGCGATCCATACCGACACACTGAATGAGGCCGGTTTCTTGGAAGATACTGTTGCTGCGATAGATGGTCGTGTAATCCATACTTTTCACACGGAAGGAGCCGGCGGTGGACACGCTCCGGATATTATTAAGATCGCCATGTATCCCAATATCCTCCCTGCATCTACCAATCCAACAAAACCTTTTACGGTAAATACTGCTGAAGAACACTTGGACATGCTGATGGTCTGCCATCACTTGGATAAAAATGTGAAAGAAGATGTGGCATTTGCTGATTCACGTATCCGTCCACAGACAATTGCTGCCGAGGATATTTTGCAAGACATGGGCGTATTTTCAATTATGAGTTCGGATAGCCAAGCGATGGGACGTGTGGGAGAGGTCATTTCCCGTACATTCCAAACCGCCCATAAGATGAAAATCCAACGCGGCCCTTTAGCTGAAGATCAAGGCAAAGAAAATGATAACTTCCGTGTCAAACGTTATGTGTCTAAATTTACCATCAACCCTGCTAAAGCACATGGTATTGACCAATATATTGGTTCGATTGAAAAAGGAAAGTATGCAGATTTGATCCTTTGGAAACCAGAATTATTTGGTGTAAAACCCGAGTTGATCATCAAAGCCGGTATGATTTTGGGCGCTAAAATGGGGGATGCCAATGCGTCAATTCCGACACCACAGCCAATCATTTATAGGCCAATGTTTGGGAATTATGGTAAAGCAGTTTCAAAACTATGCTTCAATTTCGTTTCGAAAATTTCTTTGGAGAACGGAAATATTCAAAAATTGAATTTGTCGCGTAAATGCCTGCCTGTGGAGGGATGTCGTACGGTGATGAAAAAAGATATGGTCCATAATCATGCAACACCAAATATCGTCGTTAATCCAGAAACCTATGAAGTAACAGTCGATGGTGTGTTGGCGACCTGTGAACCATTGAAGGAACTTCCAATGGCCCAACGGTACTTCTTATTCTAATTGGTTATTTATGTTGTTAGCAAGAGACATTAAGGGGAATATTTGGGCCGATAGCACAGATCAGAACGGTGTTGAACTTGATTTTTTGGAACTCGAATGGTTTGATACGGAAAGACGTATTATCCGAGGGTTCACTGTTGAAGGCCGTGAAATAGGCTTTAAAAATTTGGGGACGGAATCCTTGTTTGACGGTGATATTTTGTTCGAAACAAAGGAACTGCGCATTGCTGTTCGAATATTGCCCTGTCCTTGCCTTGTTGTACGTCCCAAAAACCTCTTGGATATGGCTCGGATATGTCTCGAAATTGGCAACAAACATATCCCTGTTTTCATCAACGCTGCACATGAAATTATTGCAGCCTATGAAAATCCCCTTTGGGAAACCTTAGAAAGGGCAGGTTTTACACCGACGAAAGAACTACGGGTGATTGAAAGAACCCATACGTTACGCATACATCAGTATGCCGTAGTCCAGCACAAAATTACCTTGGCCAATGGGCTCTAATACTTAATTAATAACGATTACATATGAATCCATTGTTGACATTAATGCAGATTAATGATTCTGTATTTCCGATTGGAGGCTTCACACATTCCTATGGCTTGGAAACTTATATCAATAAAGAGATTGTACATGATGCTAAAACTGCAAAAGAATATGCACAGACTTTATTGGAGCATAGTTTCTATTACAACGATGCCGCTTTTTTTCATAAGGCCTGGCAATTGTGTGAATCAAGAGCAACTAGGAAAAAGATCGCTGAACTGGATGCATTGATAACCGCTTTCAAAGCCCCTTATGAGATTCGGGATGCCAGTAAGAAATTGGGAATACGGTTTTTAAAATTGACAGAAAAGTTAAAACCGGTCAAGCGTTGTTCGGCTTATCTAAAGGCGATAAATGCGCAAGAATTGCATGGTCACTATGCGATGGCATTTGCCATGTTTGCCCATGCGCAGGAAATTAGTTATGCAGACGCACTGAGTGCTTTTTATTATAATTCTTTGAATGGTATTATGACAAATTGTGCCAAACTGGTTCCAATTAGCCAAATGGATGCACAGCAGATTTTGTTTAAACTACAGCCCTTGATTAATAAATTGGTTGGATTACAGCCCGAACTGGATGATGATCTGATCGGAAATTGTTGTATCGCTCAGGATATTCGATGCATGCAACATGAAAAATTATACACGAGAATTTACATTTCGTAAAAATAACTGAAATAAAAGATGTCTAAGAGAAATTACGTGAAAATTGGTGTTGCTGGTCCTGTGGGCTCTGGCAAGACGGCACTTATTGAACGGTTGACACGTTCGATGTCGGCAGATTATAGTATCTGTGTCGTAACAAATGATATTTATACGCGTGAGGACGCTATGTATCTACAACAGAATTCGGCCCTGCCCGCTGAACGTATTATTGGTGTTGAAACAGGGGGCTGTCCGCATACGGCTATCCGTGAAGATGCTTCGATGAACATTGAAGCTGTAGAAGAATTAGCGAATCGTTTTGCGGATGTGGAACTGATTTTTGTTGAAAGTGGGGGCGATAACCTGACGGCGACTTTTAGTCCGGATCTAGCCGATCTGACCATATTTGTTCTCGATGTTGCTGAAGGAGAGAAAATGCCGCGTAAAGGTGGGCCAGGTATTACGCGCTCGGATTTGTTGTTGATCAATAAAATAGACCTTGCTCCTTATGTAAATGCCGACTTGGAAGTTATGCGCCAGGATACAATCCGCATGCGCGGTGAACGACCATTTATTTTTACAAACTTAATGACTTTAGAAGGTTTAGAAGATGTGAAATCATGGATCAAAAAGTATGCTTTGTTGGAGCCCGTAGGTTAAAATTTATCGTATATGGATAGCAAAATCGTATTAAATGTTGCCAAAGAGGACGGCAGAAGTAGATTGAAGGAAAGTTATCATAATGCACCTTATAAACTAACGCATTATGGCGCGTCAGGATTGACCAATCATTTGGAAATGATCATCATGAGTGCATCGCCTGGTATTATGGATACGGATTATTTGCACATTGATGTTCATGTGAAAAAAGATGCACAATTGAAACTTTTTACACAGTCATTCAATAAGCTTCATCCCATGAAAACCGGAGCAAGACAACATACGGACGTGCATGTGGATGCCGGAGGCCTGTTTCATTACATTCCACATCCAGTAACGCCGTTTAAGGATTCTATTTTTAAGGCAAGCAATCATATTCACTTGGCTGAAGATGCAGTTTTGATGTGGGGGGACATTATTAGTGTGGGAAGAATCCACATGAAAGAAGCTTTTGAGTTTGGTAGCCTGCATACCCAAACCAAGATTTTTAGACAAGGTAAACTGTCCTTTATTGACAATCAGCTTTTGCGTCCCAAAAGTCAGCCGATACAGAAGATGTTATTTTTTGAGGGATACACCCATCAGGCAACTTTTGTGTTCTCGGCTCTTTTTGCGCAAGAATTAAAATATGAATTGGATGAAATCCTAACTGTTGAATACAATGACATCTCTTACGGCTTTACGCAGGCTTCAAAAGATGTGGTTATCCTACGTGCTTTGGGTACTGATGGAGAGTTGCTTTATGACTTTTTACATATGTTGGGGCAATTGTGTTGGGATTTTACAAAACATAAGCTTTCTGAAAAGAAGGAAGACACAACAGTTGAAGCTATAGCCGAAGATGAGAAATCGAAGGCGCAGGAAATCACCGTCATTGAACACAGAAAACCTCGTCGAAAAAGTAAGCGGGAGTTGGTGGATGCTGTAGTGGTGGAAGGAACTAACTATGCATAAGGGAAACCTGCACGACGAGATATGGATTGATGTTATCCCTGATTTTGACAAATTGAAGCTGGGCCGCGATTCAGATATTTTGGATCTTTCCTATTATGAAGTAAATAAGCGCGTTATCCAGCGGAAAACAAGAAAGGGTAATCTAGTGCGCATACAGCGTGATGATAGCAGCGCATTGCGTTCAGGGCAGTGTATTTATCATCGCGGTGATTTATTTATCCAGGTCAACATTTTACCTTGTCTTTGTGTATTGTTGGATAGTCAGAATCTATCTGTTGTGGGCGAGTTCTGCTTCGACGTGGGCAATCGACATTTGCCGGTTTATCTCAAAGCCGATGGGCGATTTGCTGTTTCTTATGATGGACGTCTCTATCAGGCGCTAAAGGAAAAATATAAGGGCTTTATCACATTGGAAAATACGATTTTAGAACCTGATGAACAGATTACCTACATTCGTAGACCTATCCTCGAATGATGGAATGTTGGTATTAGCGAAAAATTACGCATTTTTGTCGCTATGAAATTTGGCGAGGAATTGCAAGTATGGTATCGACAACATAAGCGAGATCTACCGTGGCGAGAAACAAAAGATGCCTACAAAATATGGCTTTCTGAAATTATTCTGCAACAGACTCGTGTCGAACAGGGTTTGCCCTATTATGAACGTTTTGTCGAGCGATTTAAGAATGTTGTGGAATTTGCGAATGCAGAAGAAGATGATATTCTCCATCTTTGGCAAGGTCTGGGTTACTATTCTAGAGGCCGGAATATGCATAAGGCCGCGCGAATAGTTCGCGATCAGTATCAGGGTGTTTTTCCGGTAGATTATCAAACATTAATAACGCTTCCTGGAATAGGAGAGTATACTGCTGCGGCGATATCCTCTTTTGCGAACGATGAAGCCCAGGCGGTATTGGATGGAAATGTGTTTCGTGTATTGGCGCGATACTATGGCATAGAAACACCTATCAATTCTACGGAAGGAAAGAAGATTTTTACAGCTATAGCCAAAGAAAATCTTGATCCTAAACACCCGGCATTGTATAATCAGGCGATAATGGATTTTGGTGCTACCCATTGTAAGCCCAAGCTGCCTTTATGTGAATTCTGTATGTTTCGTCCTTCCTGTTATGCGTTATCTAAAGGCCAGGTAGATCAATTGCCTGTAAAGCTTAAAGCCAAGGCAAGCAAAGATAGATACTTTAATTATTTTATCTTGAAGGACAACGATCGGATACTGATGTCTAAACGCGGTGAAGGTGACGTTTGGCAGAATCTATATGAGTTTCCACTTTTGGAGTCTAATTACAGCTTGTCAATTCCGGATGTTCTTAGCGATGAGTGGTTTATTTCCTGTTTCGGCTCCGATGCAGAGCTGCATGTTTTACAGCAGCAGACAAAACATATCTTGAGTCATCAGAATATTTATGCGACATTTTTTGAGGTGCGGTTAAAAGGCGATCTAATTCAAAAAAAATCCAATTGGGATTATGTATTTCTAAAAGATTTAGATAAATTAGCTAAACACAAGTTGATCTTTACCTTTTTGGAAAGATCAAATTTTTAACCATTTATGCTTTTAAATTATGTCAGGAGTTAACAAAGTCATTTTAGTGGGACATCTTGGAAAAGATCCCGAAATTCGCTATTTAGAAGGCAATGTCTCTGTTGCCAGTTTTCCATTGGCAACATCAGAAACGTATAACAAAGACGGAAAAAGAGTAGAACAAACCGAATGGCACAATATTGTTATGTGGCGAGGTCTGGCTGACGTGGCTGTAAAATATCTAACAAAGGGGAAGTTAGTTTATATTGAAGGTCGGCTGCGGACTCGTACTTATGAGGATAAGGAAGGTATTAGACGATATGCTACCGAGGTTGTCGCTGAAACTTTTACGCTTTTAGGCCGTAAATCGGATTTTGAGCCGAATGCAGGTGTAAGTGCTGGTAATACAGCAAACACACAAGCGCAAAAAGTCGAAGATAAGGAAGTGGAGGTCGATTTTACGGAGAATGATCAGGAGGATAATCCATTACCATTTTAAGCGGAAGAATTTGAGATTATGTAAAAACTTTACATGTATAGTAAATATAGTAAAATCATCGAAAAACAAAAGAGCAGGCAACTATGCCTGCTCTTTTGTTTTATTCGTATTTTGGGGGTTGAAATCTGATAGCTTTCTCCCAAGCGAGTATGCTGTTTCTGTTGCGTGTTTTTTTATGATGCTCAGTCGAAGTTCAAAATTTCTTTTTAGCGGAAATTTTGGCTATGTTTGCTCTAATTATGTTGCAAGATAGAATTACGCAGTATACTGAAGAGATTAAGGCATTTGTGCCAACTTCTTCAGCCGATGTAGAAAATTTCAGATTGAAGTTTTTGGTTTCCAAAGGGATTGTGAAAAATCTTTTTGATGAATTCAAAACAGTTACGCCTGAAGAGAAACGTACTTTGGGAAAAGTGTTGAATGAATTTAAGCAGTTAGCAGAAAATACATTCAAAGAAGCACAAGAAAAGTTCGGGTCTGGTGATAAGCAAAAATCCCAGGAATTAGCGAGTGATTTAACATTGCCTGGTCAAGGTTTTCAACTGGGGTCTAGACATCCAATCTCTTTAGTTCGTAAAGAAATTGTTGAAATTTTCAAGAAATTGGGTTTTATTGTGTCAGAAGGGCCGGAAATTGAAGATGACTGGCATAATTTTTCTGCGTTGAATTTTCCGCCGGAACATCCTGCGCGTGATATGCAAGATACTTTCTTTATCAAAAAACAAGAAGGTAATGACATTACATTGAGAACGCATACCTCTTCGGTTCAGGTGCGTTTAATGGAAGCCGGTAAACCACCGTTTCGTGCAATAATGCCTGGACGTGTTTATAGAAATGAAGCTATATCAGCACGTGCACACTGTTTCTTTCATCAAGTAGAAGGTTTATATGTAGATGAAAATGTTTCTTTTGCGGATTTGAAACAAACTTTATATCATTTTGTTCAAGAGATGTATGGCGAAGGTACCAAAGTACGTTTCCGTCCATCCTATTTTCCTTTCACTGAACCTTCGGCAGAAATGGATATCTCCTGTACAATCTGTAAAGGGGCAGGGTGTAACTTGTGTAAGTACTCTGGCTGGGTAGAAATTTTAGGCTGCGGTATGGTCGATCCTAACGTGCTTGATAACTGTGGTATCGATAGTAAAAAATATTCGGGTTTTGCTTTTGGTATGGGAATAGAACGTATCACAAACCTTAAATATGTGATTAAAGACCTACGTCTTTTCTCAGAAAATGACACACGTTTCTTGTCTCAATTTGAGACTGAATTAATATAAATTAATCATTGTAAAGATTGTGGCATCACATTATTCTCTACGATAACTAGGCAAGAGAATAATGTGATGCTTTTTGGTCTTTAAGCTTTGTAGATGACTTTCAACATTCGTACGATCTAACGTATATGGAACCAGATTATATTATTGAATCCATAAAAAGAACAGCACGTGAGCTCTTTCGTCAAAATGGCTACCATAAAACCAGTGTAAACACATTGGCAAAAAAAGCTAAGATTGCGAAGGCGACGGTGTACAAGTATTTTGATAGTAAAGAGATGATCTTGCATGCCATTCTTATGGATTATCTTCGTGCGAGTCTGCAGGATATTTTGAAAACAACCAAATATGAAGATGATATGGCTTCGTTTTTGGCTTCAACAATTTTGCGGGTAAGCCGACTGACTTATACGGCTTGCAATGAATTGATCGGTTGGGAGTTTATCCGGGAATCTGCGAACGCACAAGAATATTTAAAAACGCTTTCTGAAGATTTGGAGTTTTTGCTCCTAAGCACATTCATTCAGAATGAAAAAATAAATGAAGCGATTAGCGAAGAAAAGCTGACCTTTTTGATCAAGTCCAGTAAAAGCATTGTGTTTTCTTTTGCTTTTACGGCCGTCTCAGATGCCGATGTACGAAAAAACTTTATTTCGTTTCAGAAAGAGATCCTTCCTTATCTTGTTCAGGCAACAGTTCAGTAAAATTATCCTAAGCCTTTCATCTCTGCCCAAATCGCGGCGCCATCTTTTGAGTATAGCTCTCTTTTCTTATGATTCTCTTGTAGGGGAGTTGCTTTTGCTCATATTCCTTTGTCCCATTGTTTCCTTTACGAAGTTACGAGCCTGTTAAGAACCCGTTTATACCAGTGATAATCAATGCCTATAAATAATTTATGCAGATGGAAAATCGGTATAAATTTGTATTTTTGCACCCTATGAGTAGAAGAATTCCGCAAGATAAAAAGTTCTTGAAAGATATTGCCATCATTGATATTGCCGAAGAGGGTAGAGGTGTTGGAAAAACCGAAGATTTGGTTTTGTTTGTAGAAAAAGCTGTTCCTGGTGATGTTGTTGACGTGGAGCTTATGCGCAAGAAAAAGAATTTTGCGGAAGCTCGGGTAACCAGTTTAAAAGAGGCTTCATCTTATCGCGTAGATCCGTTTTGTGCACATTTTGGAGTGTGTGGTGGATGTAAGTGGCAGCATATGACCTATGATGCTCAGTTAAAATTTAAGCAACAATCTGTCGATAATGCGCTGTCGCGTATTGGGAAAGTAGATACTTCTGCGATGGAAAGTATTTTAGGCTCTGTGCAAACAGAATATTACAGAAATAAATTAGAATATACTTTTTCAAACAAAAAATGGTTGACTTCTGTTGATGAAGATTCGTCCCAATTAGAAATGAACGCACTGGGTTTTCACGTGCCTGGACGTTTTGATAAGATTTTAGATATCGATCATTGTTTTTTGCAAGAAGATCCTTCAAATGAAGTTCGTAATAGCATTCGTGATTTTGCTCTTAGTCAAGGTATGACGTTCTACGATCTGCGTGAGCACGCAGGTGTATTGCGCAATTTGATTATCCGTATTTCTTCAACCGGGGAGATGATGGTGATCGTTGTGTTTGCATATCCGGAAGAAGGACAGGTTGAGTTGTTGATGGAATTTGTTAAAGAAAAGTTTCCGCAAGTCGCTTCTCTGTTATATATCGTAAACCAGAAACGCAATGATACAATCTTCGACCAGGATATTCATGTGTATGCCGGTCGTGATTTTATCTATGAGGAGATGGAGGGTTTGCGTTACAAAGTAGGGCCTAAGTCGTTCTATCAAACAAACTCTGCGCAAGCGTATGAGCTGTATAAAATCACACGTGACTTTGCCAATTTAAAGGGGGATGAGTTGGTATATGACTTGTATACAGGAGCAGGTACAATTGCAAACTTTGTCGCTAAGAAGGCAAGAGAAGTTGTTGGTGTAGAGTATGTCCCTACCGCCATTGAGGACGCTAAAGTCAATTCGTCGATCAATGATATTACGAATACAAAGTTCTATGCTGGAGATATGAAAGATGTGTTGACCCCTTCCTTTATCGCCGAACACGGTAAACCAGATGTGGTGATTACCGATCCACCACGTGCAGGAATGCACGCTGACGTTGTAGCTCGTTTGTTAGAAATGGAATCTCCGCGTATTGTGTATGTCAGTTGTAATGCTGCTACACAGGCACGCGATTTGGTGTTGTTGGGCGAAAAATATGAAGTGAAACGCATCAAGCCAGTAGATATGTTCCCGCATACCCAACACGTTGAAAATGTGGTTTTATTGGAGTTAAAGAAGTAATAGCATACAGTATGGAAGTAGAAGATTTGTTTGCAGGATCTGCAAGAGAAGAAAATGCGCCGTCTACAGAGCAAAGTCCATTAAAGAGTCTGCAGGTAGATCTCGATTTTTATAGTGAATCAATCCGCGAAGTAGCGCTGGAGATTGTTGAAGAAGGTTATTCTGACTACCCAATTTTTGTCGCACATCAGCATGAAGTTTCCGTTGGCGAAGTGATACTAGATCGCAAGGAATTGGAGACGAAATGGAGCATAAACGCCTCTACATTGGAAGAGTTTGTAGAAATGGATATTATTCAAGAAGATCGTAAAGCGTCTTTTATTCAGAACTATAAGCCTGCGAAAGACTATATGTGCTTGTTTGTTGTAGTTGCTGAAGGGGCTAATTTTGTTTTTTATCCATACAAATGATAAACAAAGAATATTTAAACTTTTTTAACAATACAAGTGTCAAACTATTACTACTTTTAGCAAAGTAGGTTAGGTGTAGCTGGGAATTAATAAGATTGAAATAAATTATAGGCTGTTCCTTACGGAATTGAATGTTTGACCCAATGAAATTGTTGATAATTACAATCGCACTGAAACCAATTGGGGTAATTGAAGAGAGATAATAGGATGAAAATAATACAGATACATATATTAGGGCTTTTTTTGCTGTTATTTACCTATTTCGGAGCTACTGCGCAACAACTGCAGAAGGTTTCGGGGATGGTACTGCAAAAGGGGAACGGTAATCGCATTGGAGATGCTGTGGTGCTTAATATGCGCACGCACAGATCAACGTTGAGCAACTCTTTTGGTGTTTTTACGATTGATGCATCGGTAGGAGATTCCCTGTCTTTTACCAAAGTCGGGTATTCACCTGTTAAAACCGTGCTGACCAACCTGAATGAGTTTTATGTGGAATTGCAAGAAGGGATACGATTGGAGACCGTCATCGTTGAACGAAAAACGAAGGAGGCCGAATTAAATGATGCCATGAATAATTACGCTAAAAAGGGTGTTTATAATGGGGGTAAAAATAAGTTTGGAACTTACCTGGGTAGTCCTGCAACCGCCCTTTATAATCTTTTTGGAAGGGAAGCCAAGAATGCGAAACGCTTTGGACGATTTATGGACAAAGAGAAGGATGAATTACAAGTTGATCGTATTTTCTCTCGTGAAGCCGTTAAAAATCTGACGAAGCTGGATAGTACAGAATTAGATGCTTTTATGATACGTTACCGTCCATCTTTTGATCTGGCTGAGCATTGGGGACAGTATGATTTGATGCATTACGTACAACAATCTATGGACGACTTTAATGCAAAGGGAAGGCCTAAAGGGGCTCTTTTACCTGATATTGAAGTAAAGACCCAAGAAAAATAAAAACATTTTGCTTTTGTTACTGTTAGCTGTTTGTAAGAGTAGGAAAAGGTGATTTAAAATTTTGTAGCGTATCAACGTCATTTTTGGAAGTTTCAAAAGCCTTTTTTAGTGTTTTGTAACAAAAAAGTTGGTAAATATATCTTTTGGCACTTTGTTTGATTTTAGTAGAGCGGTATTTAATTGGAATATTAAAAGTCTTAGATAGCATACATATGAAAATGAATAGAAAATTAGCTGTATTAGGTTTGACAGTTGCAACCTCAGCTATGTTATTTGGAAGTTGTTCTACCATCCAAAATACAAATAATACGACTAAAGGCGGAGTAATCGGTGGTGTTGCCGGAGGTGCTTTAGGGGCATTGATCGGTGGCAAAGCTGGTAATACGGCTATTGGTACATTAGCGGGTGCTGCCATTGGTGGAGCTGCGGGTGTATTGATCGGTAAAAAAATGGATAAGCAAGCTGCTGAGATTTCTAAAACTGTTGAAGGAGCTGAAGTTACGCAATCTGCGGAAGGTATCGTGGTTAAGTTTGATTCAGGTATTTTATTTGACTTCAATAAATCAGATTTAAAAGCGTCAGCTAAAGATAATATCGCAAATTTAGTAGCAACGTTGAACAAGGAACAAGGTACTGAAATCTTGGTTATCGGGCACACAGATAATGTAGGTACGTTGGCTGCAAATGAAAAAGTGTCTTTGGACCGCGCAAATTCTGTACGTGCATTTGCGGTATCTAAAGGCTTAGCGTCTTCGCGTATTAGAACTGAAGGTAGAAACTTCTCTGAACCAATTGCAAGTAACGATACGGAAGCAGGACGTGCTCAAAACCGTCGTGTTGAAATCGTTATTGTTGCAGGTGATCAAATGAAGAAAGAAGCAAAACAACAAGCAGGTCAGTAAGCATTTTCAGGAATATTCTCCTGAAACAAATCTATTGATCTTGAATCATAAGAAAGCGTTGATTTAATCGACGCTTTTTTTGTGAAATTTGACAAAGCATAAACCATATTTCTGTCTGCCAAACTGTCATTATATGGATTTAAATTTCTAACTTTGTAGTCTTTGAAATAACTAAGGGCATAAAATCAGATCAGCAAAAAGATCGGTCATTGCATTGGTTACGCCATCGAAAATAATAAAAATTATATTCTATTGAATATCGAGCTATGCTAGATTTAACACATACCACTAAGGAACACGACGAATCTCGTCAGGGTGAGGCATTATTATTAGAACAGGATCCGATTTTAAGTAATGGACGCAAACTGTATATTGAAAGTTACGGTTGCCAGATGAATTTTTCGGATAGTGAGATTGTTGCTTCTATTTTGTTGGATAAGGGATTTGAAACAACTAAGAATTATCAGGAAGCTGATGTGGTTTTTATTAATACCTGTTCAATCCGCGAAAATGCAGAACAGCGTGTGCGCAATC
Organism: Sphingobacterium paramultivorum; assembly: GCF_014109745.1. Lineage (NCBI taxonomy): Bacteria > Pseudomonadati > Bacteroidota > Sphingobacteriia > Sphingobacteriales > Sphingobacteriaceae > Sphingobacterium > Sphingobacterium paramultivorum. Next base: position 4,456,911 of record NZ_CP058555.1, on the reverse strand, counting down.
GTCTAAAGGAATTTGAAGCTGCTAAAGCAAAAAATCCCGGAATGATCGTTGGTGTGCTGGGGTGTATGGCGGAGCGTTTGAAATCGAAATTCCTAGAGGAAGAAAAATTGGTTGATGTCGTTGTAGGGCCAGATGCTTATCGCGATCTACCAAATTTGATTGATAAGGTTGACGATGGAGCTAAAGCTGTAAACGTTTTGTTATCTAGAGAGGAAACGTATGCCGATATTAATCCAGTCCGTTTGAATTCAAATGGCGTAACAGCTTTTATTTCGATTATGCGTGGCTGCGACAATATGTGTTCTTTCTGTGTTGTTCCTTTCACACGCGGACGTGAACGTAGCCGTGATCCACAATCTATCCTGAAGGAGGCCCAAGATCTTTTCAATGCAGGCTATAAGGAGGTTACGTTGTTGGGGCAAAATGTGGATTCGTATAAATATAGCGTTCCTGTCACCGAAGGTGAAGAGCAAACTGAGACAGTAACTTTTGCGTCTCTACTTACGATGGTTGCTGAAATCAGCCCGCTTTTACGTATTCGCTTCTCTACTTCCCATCCAAAAGATATTACAGATGAAGTTTTATATGCAATAGCTTCGCATGAAAACATCTGTAATTATATTCATTTACCAGTTCAATCTGGAAATTCCCGCGTATTGGAACTGATGAACCGTACATATGACCGTGAATGGTATATGGAACGTGTGGATGCCATCCGTCGTATTATTCCTGAATGTGCTATTTCTACCGATGTTATTACAGGTTTCTGTACTGAAACAGAAGAGGAACATCAAGAAACATTGTCTATGATGGATTATGTCAAATACGATTTCGCCTATATGTTTGCTTACTCAGAAAGGCCAGGTACTTTGGCTGCAAAAAGATATGCAGATGATATTCCGGAGGAGGTGAAAAAACGTCGTTTAACAGAAGTTATCAATAAACAGCGCGATCATAGCTTATATCGTTATCAACATTTTGTTGGCAAAGTTTGTAAAGTGCTTGTTGAGGGATTTTCAAAAAGGTCTGAGTTCGATTTTTGTGGTCGTAATGATCAAAATGCATTGGTGGTATTTCCAATCGATCCTCGATTTAAACAAGGTGACTATGTGAATGTACTTATCGAGTCATGTACTTCTGCGACATTATTGGGAAAGATTGTTGATTAAGAAAACTTAGATTGTTTTATTTCCAACTGGAAATTTATGGATAACCAAGATATAAAGAATAGATTTGGAATTATCGGTAATTCGCCTTTGTTGAACCGTGCTATTGATATTGCACGACAAGTGGCTCCAACTGATATCTCCGTATTAATACAGGGTGAAAGTGGGAGTGGTAAAGAAGTTTTTTCGCATATTATCCATCAATTGAGCTCCCGTAAGCATGGCCCTTTTATTGCGGTCAATTGTGGAGCTATACCAGAGGGGACCATTGACTCCGAGTTGTTTGGTCACGAAAAAGGCTCTTTTACGGGTGCCCACGAAGCCAGAAAGGGATATTTTGAAGTCGTTGATGGTGGAACAATCTTTCTGGATGAAGTAGGTGAGTTGCCTTTGGGTACACAAGCAAGATTATTACGTGTATTGGAGTCAGGTGAGTATATACGGGTAGGGTCATCCAAGGTACAGAAGACAAATGTGCGGGTGGTTGCTGCGACAAATGTGAATGTGTTTGAAGCCGTACAAAAAGGTAAATTTCGCGAAGATCTTTATTATCGCTTAAATACTGTGCCGTTGCGTGTACCGTCTTTACGTGAAAGACCTGAAGATATCAACTTATTATTTCGCAAGTTTATTGTGGACTTTTCTGAGAAATACCGTACACCTGGGGTTCAATTGACAGAAGATGCACAGAATATGCTACGCAACTATAGCTGGCCCGGAAACGTGCGTCAACTGAAAAATGTTGCGGAACAAATCGCTGTTTTGGAGAAAGAACGCATTGTTGATGCATATATACTTCAAAATTATCTGCCCAATGAATCCCGAACGAGTTTGCCGGCGGTAGTTCCTTCAAATAATGGTGGAAAAGAGGATTTCTCAGAAAGAGATTTGCTGTATAAGGTCTTATTTGATATGAAGAAGGATATGGTTGATCTGAAAAAACTGGTGGTTGAATTAATTCAGAAAGGTGTCGATTCTAGCACATTTGATCAAAATTCTCCCTACATTAATCAATTGTATCAGGAGATTGAACCACAATTGAAAGCAGATCCAGAAAATTATAATACGACCCCAACACTAACTATACATTCTCCGGCAAATACGACAAATGTATTAAAAAGTCCTGTTGCACAAGATGAATATCTGCAGGATGCTCAAGAAGTTGAGGAATCTTTATCGCTTGTTGATAAAGAGTCTGATCTGATCAAGAAAGCACTAAAAAAGCACCGTGGTAAACGTAAAGCTGCTGCGCAGGAGTTGGGAATTTCTGAAAGAACGTTGTACAGAAAAATTAAAGACTTAAATTTAGATTAAGGTTTACAGATGTTGTCAAGAAAAATTTTATATGCTTTTCTCACCACAATCTTTTTGTTTGTAATGAATAGTTGTGGGGTAAAATATGGATTTACTGGTGGATCCATTCCTGAGGGAATGAAAACAGTCAATATTCAATATTTCGAAAATATAGCTCCTTTGGTTTATCCGACCTTAAGTCAGAATTTTACGGAGGCACTGAAAGAGCGTATCCGTAACCAATCTCGATTGAGTCAGGTGAATCAAGACGGTGATGCTACCTTTGAGGGATTTATTACAGAGTATTCGATAAGTCCAGCAGCTGTTGAAGCCGGGACAGATCGTGCAGCTATGAATAGATTGACTATTACAATCAAGGTTACCTATCATAATAAAATTAATCCGAAGGATGATTTTGAACAGCCTTTTACGCGATTTAAAGAGTTTGCAGGAAATCTTCAGAGTGCACAAGAAGAGACCTTGGGTAAAGAAATTATTCAAATGTTAACTGAGGATATATACAATAAAGCGTTTGCTAATTGGTAATTCTATTTCCAAGATGAATCTTAATATATCATTATCCAATAACGAGCTTTTTTTTCAAGCAATCAATCATCCGGACACTGTGGCGGAAGATGTTGTTTTAGCATTGATTGAAAAATACCCTTATGCCCAAAGCCTGCGATTCGTTTATGAACGTAAAGTTTTTGGCAAGCATAGTTCAGTTCAGAATTTATCGTCTACTTTGCTCTATGCATCTTCTCCGAGTTGGTTGTATGAATTTATGCATTGTAAATCAGCGGCAGAACCTGATGCAATAATGCCTTCAGATGATTTCCCGGTGGATGGAGCACTTCGCGACGATGATGCGATTGTCGAAATTGAAGCTGTGAGCGAAATGGTGGCTGAACCAGTTTTATCCAAGGTAGAGGTTGATGAATTGGATCGTTTGATTCAAGCAGGGGTTGCAAAAGATTATTTTCGGTCAAACGATCAGCAGCAAGAAATTATTGCCGATTCAGAGGAGCCTCCACTAGTAGCACCTGTTCTAGCGGAATCTGTTGCCGATATAATGGATGATGGTCAAGAGCGTGTTTCGGTCTATGATGATGATACCATGCCATACAGTTTCTTATGGTGGTTGCATAAGACGAGATTAGAATATGCTGATACCTATCAGCCTTATGTTAAATCTCCATTAGGCCCAATGACACCCTCCAATGACGATATTGCTAAAATTCATGAGAAACTGGATACTCAGTTACTCGATCAACAGATCCGGGAGAATATCTTTCATTTACAATCGCCTGAAGCAAAGTTGAGTGATGAGGTTAAAACGACAATCTCTTTTCAAATACCGCGTAAAACTGACGAGGTGATCGAGAAGTTTATTCGTGAGGAACCTATGATTCAGCCTTTGCAAGCGGAAAAATTAGACTTGGAGAATAAAGCTAGGAAAAGTTCAGAAGATCAACATTCTCTTGTTACCGAAACACTTGCAAAGATCTATATAGAGCAAGGCTTATATCCAAAAGCAATAGAGGTTTACAAAAAATTAGTTTTGAAATATCCAGAAAAAAATGCTTACTTTGCGGCACGCATAACAGAATTAGAAAAGAAATTAAATTAATAACATAAAGAGATGCAAGGATTATTAATCGGTCTAATCATATTAGCTAGTATTATTTTAGCGTTTTTGGTTTTAATCCAAAATCCAAAAGGAGGAGGTTTGTCATCTGGTTTTTCCGGTGGAACGAATCTTATGGGAGTAAAACGTACGGGTGACTTTTTGGAAAAAGGTACCTGGATCATGGTTATTGCCATTATGGTATTTAGCTTAGGTGTAAATGTTATTGGTACGTCTCCAAGTACATCTAAAGGTGGGTTGGGAGGTCAAATCGAAGCACCTAAACAACAAGGTCCATTGAACTTGGGTACAGGACAACAACCTGCTGGTGCTCCGGCGGGACAAGAGCAAGCTGCTCCGGTTCAATCGCAAGAAAAGGCCCCAGCGGCTACACCGACAACAAAACCGGTAGAAGAAGCTAAGAAATAGTTGTCAGTAAAAAATTATGAGCCCCGTTTGTTTTTACAGACGGGGCTTTTTTATGTTGGGTATTTTGTCTAAGGTAGGCATGTACCGTTAAATTTATAGGGATGGCGGTCGGCGGAAGTAAGACTGGCAGACCGGGAATGACAGTGTGACAGCAAAATGAATTTTTGTCGATGGCGATATTATCTTTTCTGTGAAAAATTGTCTTATAAGCTGTCTTATTTACAATTGGCATAAAAGATGATGTGTTTATAACGATTATAACATTAAAATAAATTCAATAACAGATAAAAAGTAAATTAATTATGGCATTAAGTATCAAACCTATCGGAGATAGAGTAGTAGTAGAAGCTGCTCCTGCAGAAGAAAAAACAGCTTCAGGGTTATATATTCCCGATACAGCGAAAGAAAAACCATCTCAAGGTACAGTAGTTGCTGTAGGTACAGGTAAAGTTGACGAGCCGTTAACTGTTAAAGTTGGTGATAAAGTATTGTATGGAAAATACGCAGGTACTGAAATCACTTATGAAGGAAAAGAGTACTTAATTATGCGTGAGTCTGATATTTACGCTGTTATCTAATTAATACGAACAGGTTATTTAAAAAGGAGCTTGCTGGCTCAAATAAGAATTCAATAGGTTATTTTAGTGAAGCTTTAAAATTAGACGTATTAAAAGATAAAATTGGTTTACGGTTCTATTTCAATGCCTAATTATGCTTCTTAGAAATACTAAATACTCATATAAAAATGGCAAAACAAGTAAAATATAACGTTGAGGCTCGCGAGGCCCTTAAAAAAGGTGTAGATACTTTAGCTAATGCAGTTAAAGTAACATTGGGTCCTAAAGGACGTAACGTAATTATTGAGAAGAAATTTGGTGCTCCAGTAATTACTAAAGATGGTGTTTCGGTAGCGAAAGAAATCGAATTGAAAGACGCTTTAGAAAATATGGGTGCACAAATGGTAAAAGAAGTAGCTTCCAAAACAGCTGATCAAGCTGGTGATGGTACTACGACTGCTACTGTATTAGCACAGGCAATTGTTGCTCCAGGTATCAAATCTGTGGCTGCAGGGGCTAATCCAATGGATCTAAAACGTGGTATTGATAAAGCTGTTGTAACTGTTGTTGCAAACTTGAAATCTCAGTCTCAAGAAGTTGGTCAAGACAACAACAAAATCAAACAAGTTGCTACTATTTCAGCGAACAACGACGAAGTAATTGGTGCTTTGATTGCTCAAGCTATGGAAAAAGTAGGTAACGATGGTGTTATCACTGTTGAGGAAGCAAAAGGTACTGAAACAGAAGTAAAAACTGTAGAAGGTATGCAATTTGACCGTGGTTATTTGTCTCCATATTTTGTTACAAACTCTGACAAAATGGAAGCAGAATTAGATAACCCATACATCTTGATCTACGACAAGAAAATCAGCAACATGAAAGAATTGTTGCCTATTTTGGAGAAACAAGTTCAAACTGGCAAGCCATTATTGATCATTGCTGAGGACTTAGATGGTGAGGCATTGGCAACATTAGTTGTTAATAAAATCCGTGGTTCGTTGAAAGTTGCAGCTGTTAAAGCTCCAGGTTTCGGTGACCGTCGTAAAGCTATGTTGGAAGATATCGCTATCTTGACAGGTGGTACTGTGATTTCAGAAGAAAGAGGTTTCAAATTGGAAAATGCTGAATTATCTTATTTAGGTCAAGCTGAGAAAGTTCAAGTTGACAAAGATAATACAACAATCATCAACGGTGCAGGTAATGTAGAAGACATCAAAGCGCGTGTTTCTCAAATCCGTTCACAGATTGAAACAACAACTTCTGATTACGATCGTGAGAAATTACAAGAGCGTCTGGCTAAATTGTCAGGTGGTGTTGCTGTATTGTATGTAGGTGCGACTACTGAAGTTGAAATGAAAGAGAAAAAAGACCGTGTTGATGATGCTTTGCATGCAACTCGTGCTGCTGTTGAAGAGGGTATTATCGCTGGTGGTGGTGTTGCTTTCATTCGCGCTACAGAGGCTTTATTAAACCTTAAAGGTGAAAACGAAGATGAGCAAATCGGTATTGATATCATCAAACGTGCTATTGAAGAGCCTTTGCGTCAAATTTGTAATAATGCAGGTATCGAAGGCGCTGTGATCGTTCAAAAAGTGAAAGAAGGAACTGCAGATTTCGGTTACAACGCGCGTACAGACCGTTACGAAAACTTAATCGCTGCTGGTGTAATTGATCCAACTAAAGTATCTCGTGTAGCATTGGAAAATGCAGCTTCAGTTGCTTCAATGTTATTGACTACGGAGTGTGTATTAGCTGACGAAGCTGAAGAAAACCCTGTAGGTGCTGGTGCTCCTCCAATGGGTGGCGGTATGGGTGGAATGATGTAAGATTCATCCTTATAAAAAAAACCTGTTATCTTAGATAACAGGTTTTTTTATGCCTTGTACTTAATGACGCCTTCTATATTTCTCGTAATAATGATCGTATTCTCGAGGTGAATAATTACGTTTAGTACCCCATTCCTGCAGCTCGTCATTAAAAAAATGTAACCAATATTGACGCAATCCTGAGGCTGAATCTACTGGATTTTCAAGTTGAGGAGTATTATATTCGTATATTTCTAAGATGCCTTCCTGATACTTCTTAGCAGCCACAATAGCATCTGGTTTTCCAAGTTTTTGAATAACTTGTGCTTTGGTCATACCAACTTGTATCTTTGTAAGATCAGGCCCTTGAAGTATTTTGCAGTTTGAAAATAAAATTAACGTAAATATGGTCGCTAATGTTGCTCTGAAAATCCTGTTGTAGTTCCTTTGAATCATAATATGTTATTTCTTGTAAGATAGGGATTGCATCAAATAGTTTAATCATTTTTAATCTAATAACCTTTCGCTGTATCGTCTCCACGTGGATCGGCTCCTGTCTGTAATTTACCATTTGGTAAGACAAGTATATTCTCCACACGGCCGATTGCCCCTCTCGGATTTATCGTATAGCCATCTTTTGTTAATTGGCCACGTAAATTGGCATTGATAGCGTTATTTTCGACATCAATGCGATCAGGAAGCCATTGATGATGAAATCTTGGCAGGCTCACTGCCGATTGTGCATTTTGTCGGAAGTCAATAACGTTGAGGATAGTCTGAAAAACAGAGGTAATGATAGTTGATCCCCCCGGGGTTCCCACAACCATGAATAGTTTGCCATCTTTTTCTACAATAGTGGGTGTCATTGAGCTGAGCATTCTTTTGCCGGGCTGAATCTCGTTCGCTTTTTCTCCTGTAAGCCCATACATGTTTGGGACACCGGTTTTCACAGAGAAATCATCCATTTCATTGTTTAGGAGAAAACCTGCGCCGGCCACAAATACTCCCGAGCCATAAGAATCATTGAGTGTTGTTGTAATGGATACTGCATTCCCTTGCTCGTCTACGATATTGAAATGTGTCGTTTGTTCACTTTCATAGCCAGGAATGACATCTGCATTGACATCTTTGCTTAATGTCGCTTTACGGAAATTGAATGAATTGAGTTTATGTGCATTTGAGCTGGAGTCAATAAGCTGTTGGACGGGTACCCTAATAAAATCAGGATCTCCTAAATATTTGGCCCGATTGGCATATACATAACGTTCAGCTTCGACCATGACACGAATGGTTGAATCGGTTTGAAAGCCCCAGCGTTGAAGTGGAAACTGTTCGACTGATTTGAGCAGGGCCAAAAGAGATGTTCCCCCACTCGAAGGCGGCGGCATGGAAATAACTTTGTGGCCCCTATAATTTGTGGAAATTGGGATACGCCAAAGTGCCTGATAATCCAGTAGATCTTGATGGTTAATAATGCCTTTCCCCTTGCCCATTTCGGCAACAATTAAGTCGGCCGTTTTACCTTTATAGAAGCCGTCTCGCCCTTCTATTGCGATTCTTTCCAGCGTTTTCGCTAGCTCCTCCTGGATAAATAGGTCACCTGTTTTCCAAGCTTTGGTTTTGATAATTGCAGCACCAGAGGGATTCAGCTTGACAAAACGATCTTTATGGCTTTCAAACTCATTAGCTTGTCGTTGACTGATTTTAAAACCTGTTCTGGCTAGCTGTATTGCTGGGAGTACGAGATCTTTCCATTGCAACTTGCCATACTTTCTGTGTGCTTCCCACATACCGGCAACAGACCCAGGGATGCCTGAGGCCAATTGACTATAAAGGCTCAACTCAGGAATAACATTACCTTGGGCATCGAGATACATATCCCGGGATGCTTTTTGAGGAGCTTTCTCACGAAAATCTAGGGCATCTAAATTACCCCGATGATCGCGGTAGAGCATAAAGCCGCCGCCGCCAATATTTCCTGCATTGGGATAAACAACTGCAAGAGCAAATTGCACGGCAACTGCAGCATCTATTGCATTTCCACCTTGTTTTAAAATCTTTACGCCGACTTCTGAAGCCAAAGGATGCGCTGTGACTACGGTAGCCTTATTAAAAGTACTGGCCTGCTCGACCTTAGAATTTAGCTGTTGTTTTGTCGCACAAGAGGCAAGACATATGCTCGCTATGAGCGAATAAGTTATGAATTTATACATCGTATTCGATTTAAAACTTTAATATTATCTCAAAGAGTTGTACAAACAATACTATCTCCAATTATTTAAGTTTTTCGTTGTTTTTATGGCGGTCGGCATCCCGAATTGATTTCTTTTGAAGATTTTGTTCCAGAGCTTCTGTTAGATCAATTCCCGTTTGATTGGCAAGACACATCAAAACGAATAATACATCGGCCATTTCATCTGCTAAATTGACTTCTTTGTCTGATTTTTTGAAAGATTGCTCTCCGTATTTCCGAGCCATTATTCGGGCAACCTCACCGACTTCTTCCATGAGTATGGCGGTGTTTGTCAGTTCGTTGAAATAACGTACTCCGGTACTATTGATCCATTTGTCAATAACCTCTTGTGCTTCTTTAATTGTCATCTTTTTCAATAAAAAATTAAAAGTTGTCCTTATCTTTTGTATCCATGACGATGGTAACTGGACCATCATTCAGTAGGTCGATTTTCATATCTGCTCCGAATACGCCAAGTTGAACCTCTTTTTGGAGCAATTGACTTAACAATAAAGCCATCTCTTCATACATTGGTTTGGCTTTATCCGGTTTTGCTGCTCTGATAAAAGAAGGTCTGTTTCCTTTTTTTGTTTGAGCAAAGAGGGTGAATTGTGAGATGAGTAAGATATTTCCGTCTATATCCTGTATCGATTTATTCATCAAGCCCTGTTCATCCTCGAAGATGCGTAAGTTGATGAATTTCTGTCCTAACCATTTAAGATCTTCTGTTGTGTCTGCTTCTTCAACTCCTAATAAAATCATTAAACCCTTCTGGATCTGGCCTGTAATCTGATTATCTACCGTACAAGAGGCGTTTTTCACTCGTTGTATAACTGCGCGCATAATGAAAAGTATAAAACCAAAGGTAAAAATTCCGATTGTTAAACACGATGTAATGTGCAATTTATCCACCATATTAAATAAAAAACGTCTCTTGCTTCCTCAGGAAAAAAGAGACGTTTTTTTATTTAAATAAATTGTTTCTAAAATTTGAAATTCAAGCCCAATAGGAAATTTGTTGGTGCTTGTGGGAAATAGAAATTATAATATTTTCGGGTATCACCTTCCATCCAACCAAAGGTGTAGCCATTGGCTTCGTACTTTTCGTTGAAGATGTTGTTGACCTGTAAAGTTGCACTGATGTTTTTGATACCTAATGCTGTAAAGCTATAGTTTGCTAACAGATTGTTGACAAAATAAGAGGAAATGCTTCTCTCTTTCGCAGATGAATTATCTAGATATTGTCTTCCTACAAATTTGGATAGAAGAGAGAATGTAAGTGATGTTATCGGACTATAAGAAAAATTACTTGACAAAATCGTTCCCGGAGATAAAGCAATGTCTGTTTTCGAATAAAATATCCTTGTATCACCGATTACCTCTTCAAAGTCTTTAATTTTATTTTGGCTGAAACTAGCTGTTGCTTTCCAGTTGAACTGCTTGTTGATGTTCCATGATCCATCGAATTCAAGCCCCATTCTATAGCTATCTTTGACATTTTGTCGAATTGGAGAGCCAGTATCACTGATTTCACCTGTTGGGATCAACTGATCCTTGTAAAACATGCCATACCCATTCAATCCGATGTTGAATTTTTCATTTGTAAAGCGATAGCCAAATTCGATGTCCTGCATTTTCTCCGGGGTCGGGTCGGGTAAGGCGCTATTTTTCTCTATAAAATCCTTGCGAACAGGTTCTTTCTGTGCAAAGGCATAAGAAGCGTATACATTTGAATGGTCATTTAGCAAATAAGTTGCACCAGCTTTAGGGTTTAAGAAATTAAACTTAGGATGATAATTATAATTTTTCACCTTATCATCATCACCATACATGTGGTAATCTACATTCCGATATTGAATATCGGCCATTAATATCCACTTATCTAGTTTATAATCGACCTTTAAGAAATTACTGAAATCATTTTTTTGTGATTTCCCGAAGTAATATTTATCGTCAAGAAAACCTGTTGATGCATATTGTGCCCAAATCACCTGGCCATAATGTTTTCCTTTGTATTGATTATAAGCTCCACCCCAAGTAATTTCAAGCTGATCATTCGGTCTGTAATTTAGGGCATAGGTCATGCCATAAAAATAATTATCAAGCCATCTCCTGCGGACGAGATCTGTTTTTTGTATGGTATCTTTACCAATGATGACGTTAGGCAAACCGTATTTACTTAGTTTATCTCCGGGTCTCATTTCTTCATAGTAACCATAACCTCTTGTATAGTGTAGGGCTGTATTGAGCGTCAATTTGTCGTTCAGGATATTGGTATAATGAAGTTGATGATGTTTCTGCGTATAATTATCTGTTTGATTTTGATACGTATATAGATTATAATTCCGGCCGGCGTTCATGAAACGATCCTTCTCTGCGCCCGAGATTTCGAGTGCATTATCTGCATAGTCATCCATGCGTGATCGATCGCCAGTAATCAATGGTTCGGGAACGCCATTCCAGGCTTGATATGTCTTTTCTTTTCCCCAGAATACAATTCCTTTTAAAATATGTTTCTTGCCATAATAACCTCCGTCCACATAAAAAGATTGTAAGTCTGAACTACCTCTTTCGATATAACCATCGCTACTGATTCGAGATAATCTGGCATTGAAGGCAAATTTGTCGTTAATTAGCCCGGTACCTACCTTGACTGTATTTTTCCAGGTATTGTAGGAGCCAAATGAATTGTTGAGCTCTGCGTAAGGGGTTTCGACTAACGTATTGGACTGAATATTTAATGAGGCTCCAAATGATCCGGCACCATTCGTCGAAGTCCCAATACCACGCTGAACTTGGATGCTCTCGGTAGAAGAGGCAAAGTCGGGAAGGTTTACAAAAAATGAACCCATGCTCTCCGCATCATTTAAAGGGATTCCATTTAATGTTACGTTGATTCGTTGATTATCCGATCCCCTGATTGTCATTCCGGTATAACCTATACCTGCACCGGCATCGGAATTGACCTGCACGGATGGAGTCTGATTTAAAAGGAATGGAATATCCTGGCCGAGGTTATTACGCGTTATTTCTTCTTTGGAGATGTTTTTAAAGGTTGTAGGAGCATTTCTTTTGGCACGGGTAGATTGAACAAGTACCTCTTCCATTTGAATTGTACTAGGTTCTAACGCTACCGTAAGCTCCAAATTGTCTTTAACATCCACATTTTGGCTCCATGTTTTATATCCAAGAGAAGATACCTGGATCTGGTGCTTACCTGTATTGATACGATATAGTTTAATCAGTCCATTTTTGTCCGATTGGCCAGCGAAGGATGCTTGTCCATCTATGGATATGGAAACATACTGTAAGGGGGTCTGATTAGTATTGTCTACAGCTTTAATTGTCAGATTTTGTTGCGCAATGGCAATTTGGCTTGAAATAGTAGCTAAGGAGCTACAAATCAAAAATTTGATCATGGTAATGTATTTTGTTTGAGTTAAACAAATCATAGCAAGGGGTTACTATGACCGCACTATTTAACTAACCTCTCCCTACGCCAGCATTATCTGGATCAGGTGTACAGAATTTAATCTGTTGGGTATAATCTCAGCCTTTATTTGTGTTCCTGACAAAACAAGGCACCCCTATTCGATGCTGCGAATATATAAATTTAAAATTGAAATGAAGTATAAAGAAGTAATTTATGACAAATGGAAAAGAGTGGATTTGCGGTATTATTTCTTTTTGGTTAAAAATTTGTGCAAATTGTTGTTTTTGGTATTTATTGTTCTTTTTAGGTACCTTGGCATGAATTTTTCTACTAGAGGTATGTATTCATACAGGTCAAAAAATTTTAGTTACTAAATTGATAGTGAGGAGATAAAATGTTAAAATATTTAAGCGCTAATTATATTCTGCCGATTACTTCAATGCCAATAAAAGACGGTATTGTTTCGGTAGATGAGGAGGGGGTAATTCAAGGTATCTATGACCCAACTTCATTTACACCTTCAGATAAAACGAAGGTTGAGAGATATGAAGGAGTGATAATTCCAGGTTTTATCAATGCACATTGCCACATTGAATTGTCGCATATGAAAGGTATTGTTCCTAAAGGTACGGGGCTTCCGAGCTTTCTCAGTAAGGTGATGACAACGCGGTCGGCATCGATGAAAAAAATAGATGACGCTATGGCCAAAGCCGATCGAGATATGTACGAAAATGGTATTGTCGCAGTCGGAGATCACGCCAACACTGATAATTCTTCAAAATTGAAGGAAGATTCACAGATATTATATCACACATTTGTGGAGGTGCTCGGAATTGAACCTGAAGAAGCTGACTTTAAGTTAAAGGAGGCTAAATCGTTGACCCAAGAGTTTAGGAATGGGCATGTATCCATTACTCCGCACGCTCCCTATTCTTGTTCGAAGGTCCTTTTTAAGAAATTCAAGAAGATGGTTCCGGAAACAAATATTATCAGTATTCACAATCAAGAAAGTGAAGAGGAGAATAAACTGTTCCGTTATAAAATGGGTGAGTTCTTGGACTTTTATAAAAGTATAGGAAAAAATGCTGATGCGATTAAGGCGCAGGCAAGAAATTCGATTCAGTCTTATCTTCCTTATTTGCCTTATCCAAATAAATTATTGTTGGTTCATAACACCTATACCTCTCTTAAAGATTTGGATTTTGTAGAGCGTATGGATCGTGATGTGATGTGGTGTCTCTGTCCAAAAGCCAACCTTTATATTGAGGGAACATTACCAAAGGTTCAGAATTTTATGAATGCCGGACAGCGTTTGGTAATCGGAACGGACAGTTTAGCTTCAAACGATACATTGTCCATTTTGGAGGAGCTAAAGGTATTGCATGCGCACTTTGAGGATCTGGATTTCTTGCAGACTATTCAATGGGCTACAATCAATGGTGCTATCGCGTTGAACATTGAGAATGAATTTGGCTCACTTGAAGTGGGTAAAAAACCTGGGATTGTGTTGTTGCAAGGTATGGAACACATGCGCCTAAATGAAGATGTTAAGGTAAAACGTTTAGCGTAGTATTTAATTCCCCAAAACTTCTGTACTTTTGCTCTTATTGAACCGTCCATGACTATAATAACGAAACTATAGTCATGGTAAGTTCCATCTGACCGATGGAAGAAAAAATAAGTTACAGATGAAACATTTGAATATTTCAATAAGAGGTAAAGTACAGGGGGTCTTTTTTAGATTGACAACCAAGGCGGTTGCAGATCAAGTCGGTGTTAGAGGCTTTGTTGTCAATTTAAAAGATGGTTCTGTCTATATAGAGGGCGAGGGCGACGATTTTGCACTAGATTCACTGTTGGAGTTCTGCCAAGAAGGACCCGAGGGTGCAATCGTTGAAAGTGTTGAGGTAAAGGAAGGCGAAATGAAGGGCTTTTCCAATTTTGAAGTAGTTAAAAGAGTTCAATCTTAAGCCGTTTCGCCTTGTCAGTACTTAAAAAATTCGCCGGACAGACCATGATTTATGGCCTGAGTACGATTATAGCCCGTATGCTGTATTTCGTCATGACGCCATTGTATGTCCTCAAATATCCACCTGCGTCCTACGGAATATTTACTAATATGTACGCCTGGGCATCCATGATCAATGCCGTTTTGGCATTTGGAATGGAAACAACTTTTTTTAGGTTTCTCCAAAAAGTCGAAGAAAAGGATAAAAAGCAGGTTTTCAATAACAGTTTTATCGTCATTGCCTCTTTGGCAACATTATTTTTTATTACGGCCATAGTCTTTGCTGGCACTATTGGTAGCTGGTTGAATAAGGGAACTTACAATGCCGATTACGAGAGCTATGTGAAGTATTTCGCCCTCATATTGGCATTGGATGCTTTAGCTATTGTTCCTTTTGCGAAATTGAGATCGGAGGGAAGGCCTATTCGATTTGGTGCTATTAAATTGGCCAACATCGGTATTATGGTTATTCTTAACCTATTCTTTATTGCGCTAGTTCCCTATCTGATAAAAGATGGTGGTACTTTGGGTAATTGGTGTTCCGGTTGGTATAGAAATGAATGGATAGGTTATGTATTTATTTCTAATATTGTGGCAAGTGCAGCAACCTTTCTATTGCTCCTTCCTGAAATGAGGGGTTTCTATTTTAAACCGGAAAAGCAGCTAATCTTAAAGATGCTATCGTATAGCTTTCCGATTTTAATTGCCAATATTTCTTATATCATCAACGAAAATTTAGATAAAATTGTGTTGCCAATCTACCTGCCTAAGGATATTGGGGATCGCGATTTGGGGATCTATGGAGCCGTTGGAAAATTAGCAATGTTTCTGAGCATTTTTGTTCAGGCTTTTCGATTGGGGGCCGAACCATTTTTCTTTTCTTATGCAAAAAATGCCAATGCAAAGAAGACCTATGCGTTGATTATGGAATATTTCGTAATTGCCATGATGTTAGTTATGCTGGGGATTACAGCGAATATTGACTGGCTGAAGTATTTTATTAAAGGAAATGTGGAAACTCGTGACTTATATTGGTCTGGACTTTTTATCGTTCCGCTATTACTATTCAATTATGTCCTGCTGGGTATTTATATGAATCTCTCCGTATGGTATAAGCTTTCCGATCAAACGCGGTACGCATTGTATATTTCATTGGTAGGGGCAGGAATAACCATCGTTGCAAATTATTACCTGATCCCGAGGTACAGTTATGTTGGAGCATCAATAGTCACATTTCTAGCCTACTTTTCTATGGTGGTGCTATCTTATGTATGGGGGCAAAAACATTATCCTATACCCTATAAATTGGGCAAGATCCTGATGTATATACTTTTAGGGATATGTTTCTCCTATCTATCCTACTTTGTATTTAATCATAATGCCTTCGTTGGTAATGGGCTTTTGATTGCTTACATTGGAGGTGTATTTATGATGGAAAGAAATCAGCTCAAGCGATTCATAAAGAAAGACGCTTAAACGAAAAAAGGTCGTGCTAATATTAACTTAGCACGACCTTTTTCTTTATAAATTGTGGACTTTAGGATTATACCATTTCTGCCGAGAAATTGTGTTCAATTTCATGAAGTACCTCAAGAATCTCAGCTTGGCTTTGTAAGCTGACCAACTTCATTCGGTGTTCTTTAAAGTTAGGGATTCCTTTGAAGTAATTCGCATAATGCCTGCGCATTTCAAAAATACCCAATTTGTCACCTTTCCATTCAATGGATTTGTTCAGATGTGTTCTGCAAACCTCGACACGTTCGGCAATAGTTGGTCCTTCTAAACGCTCACCAGTATTGAAAAAATGTTTTATTTCTCTAAAAATCCAGGGGTATCCGATTGCTGCACGGCCAATCATAATGCCATCCACTTCAAACTCCTGCCGCCATGCCGCAGCTTTTTCGACAGAGTCTACATCGCCATTGCCAAAAATTGGAATCTTGATGCGCGGATTGCGTTTGATATCACGAATCATAGACCAGTCCGCCTGACCTTTATACAGCTGCGCGCGCGTACGTCCATGAATAGCAAGTGCTTTGATCCCCACATCTTGTAACCTTTCGGCAACTTCGTATACATTTTTTGTGTTATCATCCCAGCCAAGACGTGTTTTCACCGTTACGGGTAAATCCGTAGCCTCAACGACAGCTTTTGTCATTGCAACCATTTTATCGATGTCCTGTAGCAGGGATGAACCAGCTCCTTTGCAGACTACTTTTTTAACTGGACAGCCGTAATTGATGTCGATTAAATTAGGCTCTGCTTTTGTGCAGATCTCAGCAGACTGACGCATACTTTCAATATCTCCACCAAAGATCTGAATGCCAATAGGACGTTCATATTCAAAAATATCAAGTTTTTGAATTGACTTTGCAGCATCCCGAATTAAGCCTTCCGAAGAAATAAATTCAGTATACATTAAATCAACACCATTCTGTTTGCACACATAGCGAAACGGAGGATCACTTACATCCTCCATCGGAGCTAATAACAATGGGAATTTACCCAAATCAATATTTTCACCAATCTTGACCGACATCTTCGATAATTTTTTACAAAGGTACAAAATTTGGCATTAGTATAAAGTTAGCTAACTGTCACGAGTTTAGAGCCGATTTTTGATCTCTTCAGATCCTGTCGAACGTTGACCGTTCGAATCGCCAACCCCGCCAAATCGATAGTTAAAGGAGAGTATAGCCGTCCTACTGTCAGGGTTCGATTTCCCTACGAGCCTTATTGTTGACGAAAAGGTCTCATAACGCCGATTGTTGGTCCTCAAAATATCATTCACAACTAGCTTGACAGATGCTCTTTTATTGAGTATATTTTTTTGGATGCCAGTATATATTTGGCCGTAACTCTTGATCTGACTTAAGCCTATTGTCAGCCCCGATACGTAGTTCCCGCCGAGTTCTATAGACCAATCTTTAGGCAATTTGAATGTATTCTGACTATTGAGTGTAAGCGTATTGCCTTTTCGGCTGATCAAGCCATCCTCTTGTGGGATATTATATTCATTACGGTAATAATTTGCGAAGTGTGTAGCTGACCACCAAGCTGTCAATTGGCTAGGGGCGATAATTGACAATCCGTAATTTCTAAATGAACCAATATTCTCAGGACGTTCGTAGGTAATGTATGGATTGGTTGGATCCGTACCAATGATCTCGTTAACGACATTGGTCCTCTTTGCATAGTTTAAGGTCAAAATATATTTGCTGGCAAGTGTATAGCCAAACTCAAGAGAATGCTCGTAAGCAGGATTCAGCTGAGCATTGCCTTCCGAATAGGAAAAAGGATCTGTATATACGCGAAATGGATTGAGATCCCAAAATGATGGTCTTTGTACGCGGTAGCTGTAGCTTGTCTGCAATTTGTTTTTTTCATTGAGGGTATAGGTTAGAAATGCCGAAGGAAATAGTTTGAAATATGATTTTTCAAATTGCTCATGGAGGGTGATTTGATTACCTAAAGTATGCGTATGCTCACCTCTGACACCAACCTGTGCCGAAATTTTATGCCAGCTTTTGGATAGATTGATATAACCCGCTTGTATTGTTTCTTTGTAAATGAAATGGTTGCTTGTTGTCAGGTCCGGGACGTATTGATCCTTTTGTAAGGTGTCATAATGCAGGTCATTTTCTGTGCGTACATGACTGGCTTTCCAACCTGTCTCCAGTTTATACCCTTGGGCTAGCGGGAGTATATAATCCAACTTGGCGACGTACACTTTATTGTCTGATGGAATGTCTCCTCTACGTGACGATGGTTGGTTGAGCGTGGAGCCATCTGCTTTCGTATAATTCGTGTTCAGCTGCTGATCCATTTTGGAATAATGGTCGACAAGATCGAGATCGATCTTTAGTTCGTGCCCTTTCTCGTTAAATTTGACAGTATAGTTGACATTGTAGAGCATGTCCCGCCAGTGTTCTTTTCCTTCCGTTATCGTAGCAGAAGACCACACTAATTGATTATCGTCAAAGTTTCTGAAACTATTTGTCGTGGGTTCATACTTCGGATATTTGCCAAAACCGCCATTGATAAGTAGGCCAAGTGTCTGTTTGGAATCTATGTTATAATCTATACCAGCTCTAAAGTTATTAGACCGTAGTTTGGGGCGTATGTTATTTTCCTGTTGGCTATAAGATTCTGGAACATTGTGCTGATCGGGATAAAAATACCGGGTGAGGGAATTGAAATATTCGAGGTTCTGATGATATTGATTGTAAATTCCAAATACATTGAGTTTCTCCGTGCGGTAATTTAAATTGAGACTACCGCCAAGATGTGTGCCCCTGCCTAACCCTCCATTGAGCGAGATGGCACCGTTCCATCCTTGTTTTATTCCTTTTTTTAAAACGATATTGATAATTCCTGCTGAACCGGCCGCATCTTGTTTTGCACTAGGGTTGGACATAACCTCGATTTTGTTGATATCAATGGAAGATGTGCTCCGCAGTAAATTGGCAAGTTGATCGCCTGAAAGATAGGTCATCTTGCCATTGATCATCAGGGTTGCTCCCGATTTCCCTTTCATACTTAATACTCCGCTGTCATCTACAGCTATTCCTGGAATCTTATTCAGTAGTTCAAGTCCATTATTGCCATCAGCAAGCATCGAGTTTTCTACATTGAACACAAGCTTATCCTGTTGTTGTTCGATGAATTGCTTTTTGCGTTGTACCAGTACTTCTGCTAAATACGTATTATTCGGTAAGAGGGTAATCTGACCGAGGTTAATTTTACCCAGTTGCTCTGTCAGGCTGAAATGTGGGCTAAAAGTCTCTTGATGCGTGATGTTTTTTATCTTCACAAAATAACGACCTGCTTTTTCATTGGCGAATGTAAAACGTCCTAAGCTATCCGAAAGAATCGTATTGGATAGTGTACTATCTTTGGCGTTATGAAGGCTTATACTTACATAGGGAATAGCTCGTTTATCTTCACCCACAATTTGTCCCTTAATAGGATTGGTTTTTTGTGCATAGCAATTGAACGTTGTACAAATAAATAGAAAACTTACGATATAATGCTGGATATGACGCATAGTACTATGATTAAGAGATTACTAAAATTTAAGGAGTTGCTAGCTGTGTATGTTTTGTTTTTTTTACCGTTTTTCTTTTCTTGCCCCACCAGATATAGAATCCCGTTGCCGGTAAGGTCGCACAGATCAATGAGGCCACGAAATAGATGATTTTTGTTGTCATTCCTCCAATAAAACCAGTATGGAGTGCATAGTTGGATCGCATCAACCATTCTGTGGTATTTGCCTCATCAATGGGACCTTGTTTTCTGCCGGCTAGCTCAAGTGTATATCGGTCGAAATTGAGATCTCGCCAGGTGCCACCTTCCATGTCGGTACAAGCATACACTGTTTTGTCTTCCGGCTCAGGATAATGGACAATGACTGCCTCTTTGTTATATTTGGCATATTCACGACGTACTTTATGCCAAATCTGGTCTGCAACAACTAAAGCATCGTTTAAAGGTTGATCAATGTATTCTTCTTTATTTGATTTCTCTATCTTAGGTTTATTTGGATACCCCCCAGTCAACGAGACGACAGCGCTTCGGATCCATGGAAAGCTCATGATGAGTCCAGTAAAACACATAACCAGCGCTATTGTTAGCGAATAGAAGCCGAGCACATTGTGAAGGTCATAATTCACTCTTTTAAATTTCGCCTTCCATTTGATTGAAAAGCTTTGTTCTCTAGATCTCTTGTTCCATTTTTTTGGCCACCAGAGTACAAGCCCAGTGATCAACAATATAAAGAAGATGAATGTGCTCCAGCCGACTACTTGTCGTCCTATTTTTACAGGCATCCAAAGGTGACGATGCCCTTCATCCATGAAATGAAAGAAATCTTCATGATCTACAATGGCGAGGACTTCTGCGGTGTAGGGATTTACGTAAACTAGACTATCGGAATGGTCCAAACTCACTTTGACGGATTTGTCTAATCCGTTATACCAGGAACTTGCGATTTCTTTATCAGGAAGAATATGGTTTACTGCTTTGTAAATAACGGAAGGAGGAAGTTGTTCTTCGGCACTTCTGGGTTCGACGTGAATATAGTTGGTAGTCAATTCTTTGATGTCATGTTCAAAGACGAGTACACAACCTGTAATTGCTAAGATAATAACGGGAATACCGGCGGCAAGTCCCAACCAAAGATGCAGCCAGGCGTTGATTTTACTGAACATAATTTAATAATGATAACGGATAGTATTTAATCGAAGGGGCGACAATAGGTCGCCCCGGTTTAATAAGAGATTAATCTAAATTATATAGCATTGGTGTATCTGCGTCACCCCCAAGTATTTTGGCGCCTTTTGTTAATTTGTCCGTAGTTGGGTTATACTCCCAAATATAGATGGCGTCAGCTTTGGGATCATTTACCGCTATGTATGCGTTCCCATTGATGACAACTGCCGAGCGGGAATTACTGACCAATGGAAAGTCTAATTTTTTAACTACTTTTTGTGAGTTTACGTCAACGATTAGGTATTCCCACATAGCAGCATACCACCAATCGTTCCATTCTTTAACATTATTTTTTGTGTCATGTGCGCTGATAAGTAAAGCCTTACCATTACCTAGGTAAGAAACCCCCAGTTGGTTATCTCCGCCTTGGTACTGACTGATATTGAAGAAGTAATTTGGATCAAGTTTGTCATCTCCATCTTTAATTCGATAGAATCCAGTAGGTAGGTTTTTGCCCCCACCCAATGCGGGCATTGTATACGTTTGCAAATAAGTGTAACCATTTTCCTTGAATTTATGAAAATAACCGTTTCTAACTGGACCTACGGGTGCTGAACGGTTGTCTTCACCTGTTTTCTTAAAGTTTTTAAACGATGGATAGTCAACCGAACCTGTATACGTAATGTCGTAGCTTACCTTTGTTATATTGTTATATAAACAATAACCTAAGACGACTTTATTACCTTGAGGAAGAAAAGCATAAATCCGCATATTATGGTCTTTCGGGATGTCGGTGTCTGAGGTTATTGTACCACTTGCCTCTACAAGCATCGTATTTGTGTTGATTACAGCGTATTCGTTGCTATTGCGTGGGCCGACGGCCAAGCGATCGTCATCCAGCCAACTATGCCAGCCTATATATAAAGTGGTTAACTTGGTGAACGGAATGACTTTAATAGCCTTTAATACACCATTTTCAAAGCTATATTTTCCGAACTGAGCGGCATTTGGATCAATCGAGTAGAAATACTTGCCTTTTTGAATTACATTTTCTTCCCATGGGAACATACTTGTTACATCAGTACCGGCGCCTACTGGAGAGATCGTACCTGACATGAGATCTTTTACAGGAAGCATAAACGAACCATTGTCTGTACTGAACTTTATCGCAAAATTTCCACCAACTTCTTCCGTTGGATTTGTGGGCGTACCGTTGTCAGGTGTGGATTTGCTACAGCCTATTAACGAAATGCCTGCCAAAGCAATTAAACTAACGTTTTTTGTAATTGATTTTAACATGATATTATAGTTTTAAATAATTTTTAATGTGAGGAGCGGATGAGGTACCGTAATTTTAGATATACAGAACGACCGGGGCGCTGTTGCTTGAAAATATCGTAAGCAATTTGATCAGTCAAATTTTTTCCCTCGACGGTGATGTTATAAGTATTGTTATTGAAAGAATAGGTAGCGGCAATATTGTGTAACCATTGGGCTGGAATATAATCTTTTGTTGATTTTTCTGCTAATTTGGACCAGCTTAACGAATAGTTATTTACAAACTGCAAGTAATAATTTAGCTGTATACGATTGTCTTTGGAGCTAAAAAGGTTATTCCGGCCATAACTGATGTCTAGGTTTCCAAATAGCCACGGCTCATTGGGTGTACGATTTTTGTAGGTTATCTTTTCTCTATTATTTTTATCATACTTTTCGCGATCGACTGCATTATAATAACTCATGTTTAATACGGCCATAAAATTGGATTTGTACCCATATTTAACTTCGAAATCAAGGCCATTGACCTTCACTCCGCCTTCATTGTCCGCTAATTGTTTTTGCCCCTGCGGGGTGTCGTAAGATTTCTGAATGATATAGTCCTTAACATTCCTATAATAGGTTGAAGCGTCCACATTTAGATAGTGGTTTCCAAAGGTTGTTCCATAGTAGAAATTCAGGTTATAGTTGTCGCTATTTGCAGGCTTTAATTTTTCATTAGCCATAACGTTTAAACCATCTCCAAAAAGCTCGGTAAAAGTTGGTAGTTGATAGGCATGTTCATACGATAGTTTTATGCCGTAACTCGCATCTAATTTAATGTTCGTCACAGCGCCATAACCAAAGTAGTTTTTGGAGGTTTTACCAGCAGTGTTGGTTTTGCCAGATAAGCCATACTCTTTGATGAAAAATGAATTATTTAGTCGCTCTTTCCAAAGAATCTGTTGATAATTGAGCCCAATAGTCGTTCTATAGATCTGATTTGTTATATTATAAAAATCATTGTAGGGATCTATCTCATTGTAATTTTCGCGTTTATTGGTGTTTAAATTATAGTTGAAATTGAATAGGTGCGATGCTGATAGCTTGTAATTTAAATTTACCTGCGAAAAGCTGTTGTTAATCTTTTGATGGGTGATGGATTTGTAGCTATTCAGTTCGCCTGCATTGGGACTATATTCTGTAGCTATACCGTTCCAAAAGTAATATGTCCTCGAGCTCGTGTCGGTGATAATATTTTCGCCTCGTGAATAATTTGCGTATACAGTTGCTGATAAATTTTCAAAAAGAAACTTGTCTTTTCTATAGCGCAAGCTTGGAGTAAACGTATGACTTTTACTGAATACATGCCCTAGCACACGTTCTTGTGTCGCTGCGGTTTGTTGCTGGTCATACACGTCATTATAAGTCAAGCCTAAGACAGCGATATCGGCCCATCTTTTATTACTTATGCCCACTTCAACCTGTGTCATAAATGAACGATAGTCATCATGAAAACGCCTTGCGGATTGCAGGGTGTCAAATAATTCGTTTTTCGGAGGTATAGGTGCCTTTAGGTATACACCAGCTTTGGGATTGGTTCTCATGAGATAGTTATTATTTGAGAAATTGTAATAACTATTCAAATTGATCATCAAGCCATTTTTGGGATGTTTATAACCAGCACTCACCGCAGCGCGGTGTGTATTAAATGAGCCAATACTATAACTGAGATCTAAAGATTTTTTATAATCACGATTGGTGACGATGTTGATCGCTCCACCCAAAGCATCTGAGCCCAGGTGTGCCGGTACGACACCTTTATACACCTCAATGCGTTCTGCGATGTTCACCGGCATATTATTGAGACTCATGCCACTGCCGAAAGATTCAATTGGTACCCCGTCGATAAAAAATTTAATGTTATTGCCAGATAAGCCATTTAGCGAAAAGGAATATCGGGAACCTAGGCCGCCTTGTTCTCGAATCTTTACGCCTGTACTTCGATTGAGTATTTGATTTATATCGGAATTGGTATTGGCATATTGTTTGGTTTCTATTACATTAACGTTGAAACCAGATTCTTTGATCCTTTTGCTGACAGTTTTTCCTTCAACTTGTACTTCATCCAATGAATTGCTTTCCGTACTTAATGTGATCTCTTTTAGAATTTCCGTTGACTTATTGACTTCGAGTTTCAGCGTTAAAGTTTTATAGCCGAGTGCTGAAATAATAAATTCATGATTCCCAAAGGGTACATGTTTTAGTATAAAGGTACCGGTTCTATTTGCTTTTGCACCGTTGTTAGTACCTTTATGGAGGATTGTAGCGCCTTCAATCGGTTCCTTTGTGCTATTTTTGATGCTACCTTCGATCTGGGCCAGTTGCTGAGAAAACGAGGGAAAAGATAGGGTTAAAAATAACATTAACCATATCACTTTAAATTTGAACATTGTTTTATTTAGATTAATTACACATAAAGAAGTTGCGTAACTCTAAATTTACCGAAGGTCCTAAGGTGAAAAAAAAGAATAATTTTTGTAATAGTCTGTTTTACAGATAGAATTAATTTAGTCGATCGATTCTTACAATGAAATCGGTCTCTCGATCTAATTGAAGCCCTGGGGTAATTTGACCTGATTTGATATCATAAACCCAAACCTGATGTTTGTCTAAGCTGTCATCAATGGTGATATATGCTTTACCATTTTCAACAAGTACAGATTCTTTACGGGTGCCTTTGTCAAATGGTAGGTTGAGTTTGCGTGTGGTTTTGGCACTGAGGTCAACAAGGAAATATTCAAATTGATAAGTAGAGTGGTGGTCGCTGAAATCGGTATAGCGATCTTTACGTTCGCTCCGTACAATTGCTTGATGATTTCCCAGGTACCACATACCATAAGCGTGGTTATGGGTCTGTGCTGTTAAATCAAAGAAATAATTCGGGTCAATTTGAGTTGATTTCTGACCAATTTTAAAGATAGCAGTTGGCTTTGAGGGAATATTTCCTAAGGCTATGCCTGGGCATGCCATAAAATAATAGTTTCCCTCTTCATCATTGAAACTATAAGATTGTACCGTATTGATCCCTCCGGGATAAGTGGATCGGGTATCTTTTTGAATTTCTTTTAATTGTAATGTCGTTTTATCGAATGTTGCTACATAGAGGGTGTCTATTGTGGTGAAGTCTGTTTCATTGATTATTTTATTGAAGGTATATCCAACGAGTAGCTGTTGCTGGTGTATGGTACTAAAGCCAACAGAAATAATATTGAAATCGGAAGCTGAGGAAGGTATGATTATTTCTTGTTGCTGAGCGACGTTAAAGTCATTGACAGCAACCTTAGTGTACCATAGGCGGCGATTGGTTTTGTTGTCTGATGTGAAAAGGAGTAAGGTGTCGTTGTTGAGCCAATTGATATTTTCAATATGTTGGTCAGGCATAGACAGCTGAGCAATTTCTTTTAGGCCTGTTTTTTCTAGTGTATATTTTCTAAATTTCCCTTCTCTGAGGAAATAAAATCTGCCATTTTTAACAATGATGCTGCGATCGAACTCTTGTGTTGGGATATCAACTCCACTTTGTCGAATCGTTAATTTTCCGCTATCAATGCTGTTGGTCGTGATGATGGTGTTTCCTAAATCCTTATCCATGGTATAGAAGCTATATTTGCCAGCTAAGTTTTTCTCAGCATGTTCTGATCGGCAACTTATCGTAAAGCTAAGAAGCAAGAGCGGTAAGAATAAGATAAGACGGCTTGTTAGCATGGTTCTATAGGATGGGGGATAGGGATCGATTAAATGATGTTAAATTGTAATTTAAGTTCGTGCTGTAATGTTGGTGCAAGAAAAGTTAGTTCGGATTTGGCAATGATAACCTGATTTCCATTTTTTTGCGGTTGCAGTACAAAATAGGTCTCGCCGATTTTTAGTTCTTTCTTTTTATCTCCCGAAAGGCTGAATGCAAAGTTCTTTTTGGGTATAAAGAGCATATTGCCTGTCGTTTTAATTTCCCCAGTATCGGTATTGATCTGAGCAGTCGCATTTTTGCCTAAAACTATTTTATAGTTATCCTGATTGATATATTTTAGGTTAGCATTCGTTCTGTTGTCGAATGTCGCATCAGTTTTTTCACTCATGTTAAACAGATGGAAGCCAATACTCAGTACGGCTAATAACGAAGCTGCAATGCCAAGGTATCTAAAATTGTATTTTTTTTGTTTAATTTTTATTGGTGCCTTGGATTGTTCAATATGCGCATTGATGTCGGCCCAGATATCGCTTTCTAATTTGTTTTTTTGAGCTGTAGAAATAGGCAATGGCTTAGTTTCGAAGGTGTCATCCAGCAACCATTGTTCGACCAACAGTCTTTCTGTTGGCGAGCATTGGCCTAAATGATATTTCTCTATTAACTTCTTGTCTATGTTCATCAGTATATTCAACTTGCTAACAAAAATACGAGATTTCTCTTTTTATGGATCAACTTACAATATATATTCTGTTAATTCTGTTTTTAATGTTTTAAGTGCCCGCGAAATATGGTATTCTACAGCTCTTTCAGAGATCACCAGTTCCTGGGCAATTTGCTTGTTGGTAAGTCCCTGTTCCCTGCTCATCCGAAATACTTTTCGACATTGGTTAGGCAGTGTGTTGACCAGGTGGGAAATTTTGTTTGCGAGTTCCTCAGCAATCAACGTATTGTCCGTATAGTGGGATTCGCTGGTGTTTGAAATATTGCTTAGGTGTTGTTGACGGGAGACCTTGTTGCGAATGTATTCAAAAGCTTTGAGTTTTACCGAGCGGATCAGATAACGTTCCACTTCTTTCAGTCGAAGCTCATTTCGTCTTTCCCAAAGTGATTTGAAAACATCTTGAACGATTTCTTTTGCATGCTCTTCATCTTGGATATTACTAAGACAGAAAGCAAACATACCTTCCCAATGACGAAGATATATTTGCTCAAAACTCTCTCGATCTATAATAAAAAAATCCGTTTCCAAAATACACTGACCTTAGCTTATACCTTGGCAAATATAATCTTATTTAGATTGATTTTAAATAACTTTCTATATTTCTTTTACAAAGTCTTTGATAGCTTGTCCAGGATCGGCTGTCTTCATGAAATTTTCACCAATTAAAAATCCCTGGAATCCGGCTTTTTTTAAGGCTTTAATTGTCGAAGGATCAGCTATACCGCTCTCAGATACTTTAATATATTCTGTTGGTATTTTGTTCAGGAGATCATAAGAATGCTGAATGTCGACTGAAAAATCTTTAAGGTTTCTATTATTGACACCAATTGCGTCAATGTCATCGAAAAGATTATCCAACAGTTCCTGTTCATTGTGTACCTCAAGTAAAACATTTAAACCCAATTGGTGTGCATAGGCTGCAAATTCCTGTATTTCCTCCTTTTTCAGACATGCTGCAATTAAAAGGATGATATCTGCTCCATAAGCTTTTGCTTCGGTGATCTGATATTTATCCACGATGAATTCTTTTCTTAAGATAGGAATGCTAATAGCCTTACGTGCTTTCGATAGATCTTCTAAATTGCCTTTGAAAAATTCACCATCAGTGAGAACCGAGACTGCCGAAGCACCTGCCTCCTCGTATGCCTTTACAACATCTTCCACTGCTGAAGTACTATTGATGTCTCCTTTTGATGGCGATGCTCTTTTGTATTCAGCTATAATTCCTGTTTTTTCAGGATCAAGAATAGATTCTCTCAACGATAGACAAGCCACACTGAAATAGGGATAGTTTAATAGCTCTTCCAAAGGAACTAAAGCTTTTGCTTTTTCTACTTCTATTTTTTTTCGTTCAATGATTTTATCAAGTATAGTCATTTTTTTAGATGTTAGATTCCCAACCAGTTTTCAATTAATTTTTTACCATTTGTGGTCAATACCGACTCTGGGTGGAACTGCATTCCCCTTACATCGTATTCGGTATGGGTTAAGGCCATAATGATGCCATTCTCGTCGATCGCCGTTACCTTGAGGCTAGCTGGTAGGCTGTCTTTGTTTACGGCCCAAGAATGGTAGCGTCCAATTTTGGAATCTTTTGGGAAGTCCCGAAACAATTTCTCTGACTCATCAACAACAGTAATATTTGTTGCTACGCCATGCAAAGGTTTTTCCATATTGAATAGTGTACCACCAAAGACTTCTGCAATAGCCTGTTGGCCTAAGCAAATACCCAATATACTTTTATGTGGGGCGTAGGTACGGATAACATCAAGTAATAATCCAGCTTCTTCTGGAATACCTGGGCCCGGCGAAAGAAGTATTTTATCGAAAGCATCAATATCTTCCAGTTTAAATTTATCATTTCTCCATACAACATATTCTTGATCTAATTCCTGTAACAAATGGACCAAGTTGTAGGTGAACGAATCGTAGTTGTCTATAACGACTATTTTATTGTTGCTCATAACCTTTTGCTATAAAATCTTGATTAATATAATTTTCAATTTCCTGGAATATGGACTGAATAAATACGATTGGCAAATGAAATCTTTTTGCCAGTAGGACATAATTACTGTCCAGGTTCCGTATAATATTCTGCTCTCCGTTTTGCTCATCGTTTAAAGACTTGCCTTTGCCAATATAGGTTTTTCGTAATGCCAATAGCTCAACGATGCGGTTGTCAATGGTGTCTACCGAATCATGGATATGTTGCTTGTTGACACAGTATTCCAATGGTCTGATCATAATGTTTCTGCTAATTGTAATGCTTTTCGTAGCGCAGCAATTTTGTTATTTACTTCTTGTAGCTCCATTTCAGGGTCTGAATCTAGTACGATACCGCCACCGGCCTGATAATGTAAGGTGTTTTGCTTACTTAGGAAGGAACGAATCATAATGGCATGATTAAAATCTCCGTTAAAACCCATAAATCCAATTGCACCCGAATAAAATGAGCGTTGTAATCCTTCATAACGATCAATCAATGTCAACGCCATATGTTTTGGAGCACCTGAAAGCGTACCCGCTGGATATGTATCACCTACGATGTCAAATGGGTTGATATTATCTTTTAATGTGCCCGTTACTTTGGAGACCAAGTGGATAATATGCGAGTAATATTGTGGTTCCATGTAGGACTCAACTTTAACTTGGGTGCAATGTCTACTTAAGTCATTGCGGGCAAGATCGACGAGCATAACATGTTCTGAAGTTTCTTTAGGGTCTTCTTTGAGCTTGGTGGCTATTTTTTGATCTTCCTCCATGTTGCCTGTCCGTTTGAATGTTCCTGCAATAGGGAAAATTGTCGCTTGTTTCCCGTGGATACGCAATTGAGCCTCAGGCGATGATCCGAAAAGTTTAAAGTCACCATAATCAAAATAGAAAAGATAGGGCGAAGGGTTGATGGAGCGGAGCGCACGATAGACATTAAATTCATCCCCGGAGAACGGTGTCTTAAAGCCTCTGGATGGAACGATCTGGAATACATCACCACGTTGTATATGCTCTTTCATCTTTTTGACCAACTGACGGTGTTCTTCATCGGTACGATTGGAGCTTTCCTCACCGGCTAGTTTGAAGGTATATTCGGGAAAGTTTTTGTTCTGAATAAGGAACTGCATTCTTTCAAGTTCTGATTCTTCGTCATCCAGCAGATGTTCAAAAATATAGAGTTGATTACGGAAGTGGTCGATGGCAATGACATATTTGTAAACATGATATTGCATAAACGGTATTTTCCGTGCTGGATCTACCATTGTTGTTAGTTTGATGTCTTCAAAGTGTTCAATACAATCGAAGGTGAAGTAACCAAATAGGCCATTGGAGATCAAGTTAAGTTCAGCAATTGTATGATCTTCGAAGGAATTTCTAAAATCGGAAACTTCTTGACGTAATTCGATTTCGTGCGCATTTTTTACGATACGTTCTCTACCCGGATAAGTGAGCGTCAGCTCTTTCTCATCGAGCTGGATCCCAGCGATTGGTTGACAACAGATGTAACTTATGTTGTTGTCGCGACTATGGTAGTCGGAACTTTCCAGTAACAATGAGTTTGGAAAGATATCTCTTAGGCGAAGATAGATGCTCACTGGTGTAGTTGTATCCGCAAGCAACTTTCTGGTTTGTGTTTTGAATGTATACTTCATTTTTTGTGTCTTATCTTCTTGTTGTAAATTTTGCATAAAAAAACCCCGATACTGGTCAGCATCGGGGTTGGAATTTCCATAAATGGTTTTGGTTGATTATGAAATATTATGACAATACCAATTAGTTCCCGATGCTTATTGCTTCAGGCCACCACCAATTTGTATTTGTATATCTTCGTGTCATTATTACACAAATTTATAAAAAAAAATAAATAAGCAAACTTTTTGTGATAAAAAAACAAAAATTCACCTTATTTCTTAATCATTTAATAAATCAGGACGTCTTTCTTGCGTTCTTTTTAACTGTTGTTCATCTTTCCATGCAGCGATTTTTGCCTCATGACCACTGAGGAGAATATCAGGTACTTTGTGGCCTTTCCAGTCTGCAGGGCGTGTATAGATAGGCGCGTCAAGTAATCCATCCTGAAAAGAATCTGAAAGCGCGGATGTTTCATCCGACAAAACTCCGGGAATCAGACGGATAACAGCATCTGTAACAATCGCAGCCGGAAGCTCTCCTCCGGACAATACATAATCACCGACCGAAATCTCCTTTGTTACGTAAATATCACGGATACGTTGATCTATTCCCTTGTAATGCCCACAGAGAATCATCATATTTCCTTTTGTAGATAATCCGTTCGCAATATCCTGATTGAATGTTTCCCCGTCGGGAGTCATGTAAATGATCTCATCGTATTCCCGTTCAGCTTGCAATTGCTCAATACACTTGGCAAAGGGTTCGATTTGAAGGACCATGCCCGATCCGCCTCCATAGGGATAATCATCGACACTTTTGTGTTTATTTGTTGAATAGTCTCTTAAATTGTGGACATAAATTTCAGCCAAGCCTTTATTCTTTGCTCGTTGTAAAATAGAGTGTGCAAATGGACTTTCCAAGAGGTCAGGTAAGACCGTAATAATATCAAAACGCATGTGGCAAAGATACACAAAAATGCACCATTTATAAGATTGATTCGCTTATCTTTGTGCCAAAATTAAGTGTATATACAGTGATTGACGTAAATAATATTTCTGTTTCCTTTGGGGGAACGACTCTTTTTTCAGATGTATCATTTTCCATTAATGAGAATGATAAGATCGCATTGATGGGTAAAAACGGTGCCGGCAAATCTACCTTACTAAAAATTATCGCTGGAGTGGGTAAACCTACTGCAGGTAATGTTGCTGGTCCAAAAGATGCGATTATCGCCTATTTACCGCAGCATTTGCTAACGGAGGATAACGTGACCGTTTTTGAAGAAACATCAAAGGCTTTCGAAGAAGTCTATGGGATGCGTGATGAACTGGAGAACCTGAATGAGCAATTAAATATCCGCACAGACTATGAGTCTGACGATTATATGCAATTGATCGAACGTGTATCCGAATTAAGTGAAAAGTTCTATTCGATTGAGGAAGTTAACTATGATGCAGAGGTTGAAAAGGTATTGAAGGGGCTGGGTTTTGAGCGTTCGGATTTTACAAGACAGACTTCTGAGTTTTCCGGTGGCTGGCGGATGCGTATCGAATTAGCTAAAATATTATTGAAAAAGCCTGATTTGATTTTATTGGATGAGCCAACCAACCACATGGATATCGAGAGTATTCAATGGCTGGAAGATTTCTTGGTCAATTCGGCTAAAGCAGTTATTGTTATTTCGCACGATAGGACATTTGTGGACAATATCACCAATCGGACCATCGAAGTGACGATGGGACGCATTTATGACTATCGTGCCAAGTACAGTCATTACTTGGAGTTACGTCAGGAGCGTCGCCAGCATCAGCTAAAAGCGTACGAAGAGCAACAACGCTTTATTGCGGACAATCAGGAGTTTATCGATCGTTTCAGAGGTACCTATTCTAAAACATTGCAGGTGCAATCGCGTGTAAAGATGTTGGAGAAATTGGAAATCATTGAGATCGACGAGGTAGATACTTCCGCACTGCGTCTTAAATTTCCACCATCCCCGCGCTCGGGTCAATATCCTGTTATCGTTGAGGATCTAACGAAGGTTTATGATGAACACGTTGTTTTTCAAAAAGCAAATATGGTCATCGAACGTGGTGAAAAGGTCGCTTTTGTCGGGAAGAACGGTGAGGGTAAATCGACCATGATTAAAGCAATTATGGGTGAGATCGATTTTGAGGGTACCTTGAAAGTCGGCCACAATGCAAAAATTGGGTACTTTGCACAAAATCAGGCCGCATTGCTTGATGGAGAGATGACCGTTTTTGATACCATTGATCAAATCGCTGTAGGTGAAGTGCGTGTTAAAATGAAAGATCTTTTAGGAGCCTTTATGTTTAGTGGCGATGATACAACTAAAAAGGTGAAAGTGCTGTCCGGAGGAGAAAGAACACGTCTGGCGATGATAAAATTGTTGTTGGAACCGGTAAATGTATTAATTCTCGATGAGCCGACAAACCATTTGGACATGAAGACAAAGGACATTATCAAAGATGCTTTGAAAGATTTCGATGGTACGCTGATCCTTGTTTCGCACGACCGTGACTTCTTGGATGGTTTGGCTGAGAAAGTCTTTGAATTCGGAAATAAACGCGTACGCGAACATTTTGAGGATATTAAAGGTTTCTTGGAATACAAGAAGATGAGTAGCTTGAAGGATATTGAACGTTAGCATCTAAATAGACGTAGTATAAACCCCGATAGGGGGCTCAGTTATAAAAAGCGGCTTTTTTATATAAAAGCCGC
This sequence comes from Sphingobacterium paramultivorum, assembly GCF_014109745.1. NCBI lineage: Bacteria > Pseudomonadati > Bacteroidota > Sphingobacteriia > Sphingobacteriales > Sphingobacteriaceae > Sphingobacterium > Sphingobacterium paramultivorum. The sequence goes on along the minus strand of NZ_CP058555.1, from coordinate 4,424,058 downwards.
TTTTTTGCGTTTTTAATTAAGATTAATCGAATCTTCAAGCTTTTTTTCCTTAATCCCAAAGTGTGTGAAAGATACCTTCCCGATCAATACGTTCATAGGTATGTGCACCAAAATAGTCTCGTTGTGCTTGTATAATATTTGTAGGTAATTTTTCCGATCGATAGGCATCAAAATAAGAGAGTGCGTTTACGTATCCGGATACGGGTATCCCATTTGCGATAGCATCTTTCAATACCTCGCGAAGGCTGGCCTGTGTACTCAGCAACTTTTGTGCAATGGTGCTATCGAGTAGGATATTGCGCAAGTCCGGATTAGCCGCATAGGCTTTTCTAAAATCCTCGAGCAAAGCCGCGCGAATAATGCAGCCGCCTCGCCAGACTTTGGTTACCACCTGTAAATCTAACTCATAGCTATAGCTTTCCGATGCAACAGTAAGCTGTGCCAAACCTTGCGCATAGGTCGTGATGATCACAAAGTACAATGCATTTTTTAAGCGAGAAATGAGTGTTGCTGCGGGGAGATCAACCGCTTGTCCATCCCATTGAAGTAATTTTGCTGCCTCCAAACGTTCGGGTTTGTATTTGGACATATCGCGCATATTGACCGCTGCATCAATCACCGGGACTGGCACCTGTAGATCCATCGCATTTTGCGAAGTCCATTTACCCGTTCCTTTTGATCTTGCCCAATCTGAAATCAGGTCCACCAAATACTGGTCACCTTCTTTTTTCTTCAGAATCTGAGCGGTAATCTCAAGCAAGAACGAGTTTAGTTCGCCCTTGTTCCATTCTTCGAAGGTCTGCTGTATAGTTTGGGTGTCAAAACCATATAATCTTTTCATCAGGTCATAGGTCTCTGCAATTAACTGCATGATACCATATTCGATACCGTTATGCACCATCTTTACATAATTTCCGGCCGACCCGTTGCCTAAAAATTCCACACAGGGCTCGCCGATTACCTTGGCCGAAACCGCCTCAAATATTGGTCTTAGTCTTTCGTATGCCTTTTTGTCGCCACCGGGCATCAAGCTTGGCCCGCGACGAGCGCCACTTTCTCCTCCCGATATGCCCATTCCGAAGAAATGTATACCCAAAACGGAAAGCTCATTAAACCTTCTGTCTGTATCCGCGAAGTACGTGTTTCCGCCGTCGATGATTATATCTCCTTTATTCAAAAGCGGAACAAGACTGGCAATTGCCATATCTACCGGCTTTCCGGCCGGCACCAATAGCATAATTGCTCTGGGTTGTTGCAAAGCCCCGATAAACTCTTCTACTTGGGTCGTCACTTTGATGCGATGTCCTTCGCTTGCTTCAGCTTCCAATGACTCCGCTTTCTGTGGATCCAGGTCTAGTCCTGCTACTGCGAAACCGTTGTCGGCGATGTTCAGCAATAAATTACGTCCCATTACGCCGAGTCCAACTATTCCAAAATCGTAGTTATTCTTTTTATCTATACTCATCGTTTAATACCGTTTTTCTAAGTTGAAATTTACCATTTTTGTTGATACTATGAAAGACAATTATCAGCAGATCGGTATGCGGCGCTTTTCTCGCTCCAATTAGTTTGCTGGTATTGAGCCTTTTGTTGTAAACCAACAGATAATCCGTATATTGAGCTCTCCTAAACATCAATTTTATTTATGATCATTGGATTAGACATTGGGACATCATCTGCGAAAGCTGTTGCATTTGACTACGAAGGTAACATCTTATCCCAGCATAGTGTACCTTATCCTATATTAAACCCGTCGGAAGGCTGGTACGAGCAAGATCCGGAGATTGTTTATGCTGCATGTATTGAGGCTGTTCGGTATGTAATGATTAGCTTAAGGCAATCTCGTGCTGAGCTACCGAAACCCGTATGTATTTCGGTGAGCAGTGCTATGCACGGACTGATCGCTGTTGACTCGGCGGGGCAGCCACTTAGCAATTGCATTATATGGGCAGATCGCAGAAGCGAGAATATTGCGGTTGCCTTGGAGGCAAGTGAGGTGGGCAGGCTGCTTTATCAGCAGACGGGTACACCAATACATCCCATGTCTTTGCTTTGCAAATTAATGTGGATAAAGTCCAACGATCAAAAATTATTTGCTCAGTCGCACAAGTTTATCGGTATCAAAGAATTTCTTTTTTACCGGCTCTTTGGAGTTTACATAGTCGATCATTCCATCGCATCTGCAACAGGGCTTTTCGACATACATCACCTAACATGGTCTGATCAGGCGTTAAGCTTGGCGGGTATATCGGAAGAGCAACTAGCATCTCCAGTTCCGGTCGATTATATTTTAAATATGCCTAGCCGAGAAATTGCGGCCTTGATGCACATCCCTGAAGATACCCCTTTTGTTATAGGTGGTAGCGATGGTTGTTTGGCTAATCTCGGGGTAGGGGCTATAAGTCCTGGAGTGGCTTCGGTAACAGTCGGTACCAGTGGGGCTATTCGCGTAGCAAGTTCGCAGGCAAATCAAGAAAAAAAACAAAGACTATTTACATATCTACTTAGACCAAATGAATATATAATTGGTGGTGCGGTTAACAATGGCGGTGTATTACGCAACTGGTTTCGAGACAACTTTTTGTGCGAATTTACCCAAATGGAAGCAGATGGAGATCCTTCTGCGTCGTTAAATGCTTTGGTCGACTCCGTCGTTCCCGGGGCGGAGGGCTTGATATTCTTGCCCTATCTAACTGGTGAACGGGCACCACATTGGAATTCCAATGCAAAAGGTGTTTATTTTGGAATACAGTTGCATCATGGCAGGGCGCACTTTGCACGTGCCATGATGGAAGGGATGTTGTTTGCAATTTACAGTGTAGGAATCGCATTAGAGGAGAACACCGGTCCCATTCATACGATCTTTGCAAGCGGCGGCTTAGCGCGTTCATCGTTGTTGGTGCAGATGCTTGCAGACATTTTCAATAAACCTGTATTTACCAAAAATACAGTAGAAAGCTCTGCATGGGGAGCAGCATTGATAGGCTTGGAAGCATTAGGTATACAGGGAGGTGAGCCTACTATAAAAAACAAACAAACGGAAGGAAAGCAAGATACCGAGCACTGTTATAAACCGAGTGCGGAGAATCACGCTGTATATATTAAAAACTTCCAGAAATTTGAACACCTGTACCATATATTGGAAGGTGATTTTTAACTAGATATAAATTATTATGCCTCTAATCATCGTTATTTTGGGAGTAGCTTTACTACTTCTTTTAGTCACTGTCGTCAGGTTAAACACGATCTTTTCATTACTGATAACCTCCGTTGCGGTTGGTTTTGCGATGAATATGAGTGCCGTCGATATCCTTAAATCTGTTGAAACTGGAGTGAGTACCACTATGGGCCAGTTGGCACTATTGTTGGCTTTCGGGGCTCTACTGGGGAAATTGATGGCGGAGGGTGGTGCTGCAGAAAAGATTACAAAGGTACTAACGGCTGTATTTGGCAAAAAGAACTTACCTTGGGCAATGGTTCTCACGGGCTTTTTAGTAGGAATTCCCTTATTTTACAATGTCGGTTTTATTGTCTTAGTACCATTCGTTTTCATGGTATGTGCTTCCAATAAAATGCCCTTGCTTTACGTCGCCATTCCGTTGCTGGCAGCGCTGTCCGTGACACACGGTTATTTGCCTCCACATCCGGGAGCTACGGCCATAGCGCTTACCTACAAAGCGGATATAGGTTTAACAATGGCGTATGGCATTATTGTGGCAATTCCTGCCATAATTATCGGTGGACCGCTCTTTGGCAGGATGCTTAAGCGTATTCCGACCAACCCGCCCACTGAGTTTTTTCCTGAACACAATCAAGCAGATCGAAAAGAGCTTCCCGGATTTGCAATTAGTATATTTACGGGGCTTTTTCCAATAATTTTAATTGCTTTTGGTTCATTTTCCCATCTAATATTTTCAGAAAGCTCCTCTTGGCTGAAGGCACTACGTTTCTTGGGTGACCCGGTGGTGGCTTTAATGATTGCATCGCTAATGGCGATGTACACAATGGGTATCCGCCAAGGCAAAAGTTTGCGGGAGCAGTCAGCAAGTGTGGAAGAAGCAATCCGCGGGATAATGATGATCCTTTTTATCATTGCAGCATCAGGCGCTTTCAAGCAAATTTTGGTAGATAGTGGTGTAGCGAATTACATCGCTGACCTAACCGCAGACCTGAGCTTGTCGCCTCTTGTGCTTGCATGGTTAATAGCCGGTATCATTCGCCTAGTTATCGGTTCGGCTAGTGTTGCTGGGCTCACGGCAGCGGGCATTATGCTTCCCATTGTGCGGGCAGGAGAGGTTACTCCTGAATTAATGGTGCTAGCGACGGGAGCGGGTAGTCTCATGTTCTCACACGTCAACGATCCGGGGTTTTGGATGTTTAAATCTTATTTTGGAGTGAGCATGAAGGATACGTTTCGCTCATGGACGGTGATGGAAACGCTCGTTTCTGTTATTGGATTGATCGGTGTCTTGATTTTACACTGGCTTGGTCATTGACAGCGAATGGGAAAGTTTCATATTGCTAGGATACATTAATAGGACAGAGCGTCTTAAACGAATATTGAATTATATAGGCCCATAATCGGTTGATTATGGGCTTTTTTTTGATGAAAACCTTTGTTTGATTTTTTTTTCTTAATATCGTGACAATGAGCCAAATTTTGTTGTTCTAAAACTATGCAGAGATTACATCGTTTTTATATTTTTTTATTGATTTGGGTAGGAAGCTGCCTCCCCGGGCTGTCAGCTTTCGGGCAATTTATCGCCTATACCGTCGACAATTTGCCAAGCCCGAAATTACAGGGACAGGATTATTTTGTCTCCAATCCGGATGGAATCCTATCCTCGAGTACAGTGGCCGAATTAGATGGCTTATCGACGCAGATTGAGGCTGCTACAAAAGGTGAATTTGCCATCGTTGTTGTGAATGATTATGTTGGCGACAGTGATTTCGAATTTGCCTTAAAATTATTCAATACCTGGGGTATCGGTAAGAAGGAAAGTAACAATGGGCTTTTGTTGTTTATTGCTAAAGACCGACATGAATACCGTTTTATTACAGGGTATGGTATGGAAAGTATTTTGCCCGATGCCTATTTAAAACGTATTGGCGAAAAATATCTCGTACCCAATTTTAGGAATGAAGATTACGACCGCGGTGTTAAGGAGGCCGCAGAATTTATTAAGACAATACTTACCTCACCGGATAGTAAGGCCGAGCTGGAACGCTTGATGCCAGAGGCAACGCCGGTCTGGAGCTTTAAAAGTCCTATTCTGCGAAATTCACTGTTGGTTTTAGGTTTATTTGCGATCTGTTATATCTGGTTGGGCGAGGTGACGCGAGCGATCAAAGGAAAGTTGACCAAAAAAAGTAAATATTTTCCGCCTTTAGTCAGTGGATGCGGCTGTATGGGGATATTAATGTTTATCTCGGTGTTTATCTGTGCATTTGCCCTCAATAATTTTGAGAAGGTCTATCAGTGGAAAAATCTACCTTATTTTATAGTTGTTTTTGGTAGTATTACCCTGGCCATGAAATACAATGCAAGCCGCACGCAAATTGTTAATTCCTATCAGGATGAGGAAAATATTCAAAAGGCCCTACGTAAATTTCGCGTCTGGGGTTTGGTTCCGCTATTACTGAGTCCATTGGCACTATTTGATCTCATTGGATTAAATAAACGCATTCGGAAGAATCAACTTCGATTGGTTCCTCCAGATCAATCTGGTCGCTGGTTGCGCATGAATAAGGATGATGTATCTACCCGTGAAAGTGCGTACCTGGATAAGGGGCAGCTTTTGGAGGAAAAAATTGGTAGCCGTTCGTACGAAATCTGGATAGATCAGGAGACCAATGAAACAAAGCTGGTTCCCTGGGACGAGAATGTTGGGTTCAGTGAATGTCCTGCATGTCATTATCGAACTTTTGAGACTGGACGTACCAAGACGATACGTGCAGCAACTTATAGTTCGCAGGGATTGGAGGAACGCTTTGACTTATGTAAGAATTGTGGACATCGGGTATCTCATGGTGAACACTCGACTCCAGTTAAAGTGCGTTCAACATCGAGTAGCTCTGGTGGAGGATCTAGTAGTAGTGGTCGCGGTGGAAGCTTTGGTGGCGGATCTTCTGGCGGGGGTGGTGCCGGTGGACGATGGTAATCCATAATTTAGGGCAAAAAAAAGGTTTCCAAACGGGGAGAATGAAAACCTTAAATAACCAATTATAAACCTAAATTATGATGACACAAATATAGTGTATATATTACACTATGCAAATTTTTTTTTAAAAAAAATGAAAAAATAAATTACAGCTAGCGCGAGATGATTTCTGTTTATAAATTAAAACCAAAATTTCAGCAGTTGCTGATGCCGATCTTGAACTTTTTGCATCGAAAAAAGGTAACGGCAAACCAGATTACGATCGGATCTATTGTATTGTCTTTGATCATTGCTTTACTGTTTTGGTATGCTGATCGCTTCCCGATTTTCTTTTTGGCCCTGCCAATCGGATTGTTATTACGAATGGCTTTGAATGCCTTAGATGGCATGATGGCACGACTTTTTAATCAGACTAGCAAGACGGGCGAAGTCTTGAACGAAGTCGGAGATATTGTTTCGGATGTCGTGCTATTTTTTCCTTTGTTGAAGTTTCATCCGGAAAGCATATATCTGATCGTCGCTTTTATCGTATTAAGTGTTGTGAATGAGTTTTGTGGATTGATCGGGAAGGTGATTGCCAATGATCGTCGTTACGATGGACCGATGGGTAAAAGTGATCGTGCTTTGCTGTTGGGGGTATATGGAATTTTAGCATTATTGCATATTTCAATGGTTACTGTTTCAGGTTATATTTTTGGTGTTTTGTGCTTACTCTTACTTTTGAGTTCGGTAACTCGATTGAGAAAGGCTTTGGCACATGGCTGATGCCAACGGCAAATTCGCAGATGTTCCTGTTCGTGTTAGAAGCTGGGGATATATTGTCTTGGTACTGGCGGTTGCCTTCGTTCCTGCAACACTATCACCCTTGTTTGTCGCCTGGATAACCTTTCAGGGGATGCGCGAGTTTGCTCGTATGTTTATCCCTGAATGTAAGACGCATCCATTGGTGTTTCTTTGCATGGCATTGTTGCAAGCGTTGCTCCTATACTTTTGTTCCTATCGAGCATATCTATTGTTGGCTAGCTTCTTGTGTTTGGGGACTGCCTTGTTTTTCAAGTATGGTTTAAAGGTTAAGAAGAGAGCTGTATTCGGGCTGTTTTTGGGCGCGGTAGCTTGTTTGCTTGCATTTAGTCATTTAGCTTTTATCCGATCCATTAAAATGGATGGCAACGCGTTCCTAGGACTAAAATTAATCGGATATATTGTTGTGCTAACGGAACTGAATGATGTCTTTCAATACCTGATGGGTAAGTTTTTTGGCAAACGTAAAATCGTTCCGCGTATTAGTCCAAATAAGACAATTGCGGGATGTGTGGGCGGTATCAGCTTAACAATTATACTGAGTAATTTATTGGGCTATTTCTTACTGCCATTTCAGAATTTTCTATACTTTTCGTTGTTCGGTTTGTTTTTCGGTATTTTGGGATTCTGGGGAGATGTCCTTTTTTCCTATCTGAAAAGAAAGACAGGAGTGAAAGATACTGGGACATTAATTCCTGGGCATGGTGGATTATTGGATCGTATCGATAGTCTGATCTTCAATGCGCCACTGTTTTATGTTTTGATTATCCTGTTGTTGGGGAATTAATAGAATTTGATGAATGTGGTAGTGAGAAGGCTAACTAAAATTTCAATCTGATGGCTTATCAACGTGCAGTTTTATTTTCGGGGGGCGGAACTCGGTTCAGTCTATATCTTGGTATGTATGCTGCGTTAGATGAGCTGGGCTTAAAACCAGATCTCCTTATCGCAAGCTGTGGTGGTTCAATGGCAGTGGCTGTTATACAGGCCTTTGATACACATGAAGCTCGCAAGTCCTATCTGCAATCAGACGAGTTTTATCAGTTTTTCCTGCATCATCGGCTTACAGAACAGCGTCGTTTGGGGAGGCTGGGCGTGTATGTTTTGAAAAAACAGTTTAACAGAAAACGGGCGCCCTTTATTGAGGATGTTTTTAATCGCTATCTTGTCCATATGGAACAGGATCTTTCCTCACTATTGCCTACATTGGATAGACCATTCTCAGCAGAAACTCCAGCACTTGTGGTTGGCGCTAGAGTGCTGTTCAGTCCGTCTGAAGTTGGGCAGCGGCGTGGGGATCGGAAACTCTATCAAAAGATGTTGATGGGAACTCAGGATGTATTGGCAAACGTGCCGGTTGAGACAATAGGAATTTTGGATGATAATTACAAGCATAGTGCAGTGGCTAAAGCTGTTCATTTGAGCGCTGAGTTTTCTATGCTACAGGCGGCCCGTATTTCGATGTCCGATATGTTTTATATTGAACCTGTATGCTCCAATAAAACCTATTATACGGGTGGAGCAATTGATCTTGTTCCAATGGAGCTAGCAAAGGCGCTTGCTCAAAACATCATATGTGAGCGAAAACAACCTTATAAACCACAAGAAGAAGCGTTGGTTCGGGCGGTATTGGGCTTTAGCGGAAATAAACGATTAACAGATTTGGAACAGCAGTTTCCGTATGCACATTGGATTGATACACAGGATGCCGCGGAACAATTAGCTGGGAAATACTGTAAAAAAGGAATTGATTGGTCTAAATTTGAAGTTACGCTGTCTTTCCCGATTGATCAACAAGAATTTGCTGAAGCGATGGAAGCGCAATGGAACTATGGCTATGAGGTGACATTAAATTCATTGAAATGAAAGTATTTATTGCCGGTGGTACAAGTGGAATAGGCCTTGCTTTGGCCAAGCGTTATCTTGAGCAAGGAGCGGAGGTAGCGGTATGTGGGCGTGATTTGACGAAAATGTCGGCATATTCCTGGGGACATAGCATCAGAAGTTTTGAAGTCGATGTATATCAATTGAGCAGCCTGCAAAATGCGGTCAGTTCATTTTGTGCACATATGCCTTTAGATCTCTTTATCAATTGTACAGGGAGTTACGCGGATGACGTTGCTCAACAAATAAGCTATCAGGAGGCGGTGGCTATGCTCCAGGTCAATATGATGGGCACTTTAAATTGTTTTGAAGCGGCAAGAACTGCTATGCAAAGTCAGTCGGAAGGACAAATTGCAATCGTTGCATCAGTTTCGGGAACGCTTCATTTTCCCAATTCAAGCCTATATAGTAAGACAAAGCGTGCTGCAATCCAAGTGGCTGACGCGTATCGTAGGGCACTCCATCCGTATGGAATTGCGGTTACTGTTATTGCTCCGGGCTATGTTGATACGGATAAACTGAGAGCGCTCAATAAGCAAGATTTGTCTAAAAAGCCATTCTTAATCCCTGTAGACGATGCAGCAGAGCGTATAATGACAGCTATCGAACAGAAGAAGAAGCAAGTCGTTTTTCCGAAGCGTATGAAGTGGTTGATGGCATCTCTGGGACTACTTCCAAATATTGTGTTGAATAAAATTATGTCAAGGAAGGCCAAATGGATGAAAAACGACTGAAAAATAGGGGGCTGCAATTTGCTGTTTTCCTTTATTGTGCGCTATTTTTCCAGTTGACTTATTCTGCTGCTGCGGTCCATGCTGCAAATCAGGCTACTGTATCTTCGTTTGTGTTTCCTTTTGAACACTTTATGCCGTTCGTTTCTTGGATGATTATCCCCTACATGAGTAGCGGTTTGTTCTTCGCTTTGGTTCCTTTCTGTTGTCGAAGTCGAGAAGAGCTTTGGGTCTATACGAAGCGTTTCAGTTTCATTACAATCGTCTCTATTTGTTGTTTTTTTATTTTTCCCTTGCGATTTTCTTTTGATAGGCCTAGCGTTGAGCATCCTGTTTTTAAATTCTTCTTCACCTTTTTGAATAAGCATGACTCTCCATTTAATCAAGCACCTTCGCTGCATGTGGCGTATGCATGTCTGTTTTGGTCTGTGCTCGGTAGGCCGCTAAAAGGCTGGACACGCTGGGTAGTGGGGATTTGGCTGCTATTCATGGGGATTGCTACACTCACCGTTTATCAGCACCATCTGGTGGATGTGTTGACAGCGTTGATTCTGGCTCATGTTGGATTTGTCCTATTCCCATCTCCATCGGAATTGCTTCATGACAGCGCTTTATCGAGGCTAAAGGCGGGGGATTTGCCCTTTTTGGCCGGTACCGAAAAGATGAAATTAGACGAAAAGGGGAAATTAGACTTGGAGGCCGAGGTTTGTCGTAGAAACCATGGAATTGGCAACGTTTACTACGCTATCGGCTGGTGTTTACTGTTACTGGCATTATGGGGTGGGACTCATGCATTTGGATTATATCTTTTGTGTTGGCCATCCTTAGTCTGTATTGCGGTAGGAAGAAATTATGTTATCAATAATCCAAAGTTTCTGAAAAATGAAAAAGGTTGGATACCCTGCTTTAAGAAATTGTTTTATAGCCCATACCAATGGATTTATTGGTTGTTGTGGCGATTCGTAAGACGTCGTAATAATCCGCCATTGCTTGAGATTTTACCACGTTGTTATGTAGGCCCGAGGACGACAACCGGAGAGCTCCGTGTGCTTGGTCTGAATAAGCATCTGGTTGTTTTTGACCTGGCTGCAGAATTGGAAGAAATAGCGATCCTACATGTACAGGAAAACTATCATTCATTTCCATTGTTGGATATAGCGGCAATTACGCTGGCTGATGCCGAAAGGATATTGGCTGCGCTTGTCATCAGTTATCAGCAATTGAAGCGAGGTGAAAATATGATTATACATTGTACAATGGGCTACAACAGGAGTATGATTTTTGCTGTTCTATTGTCACAAAAAATATTATCTTTAGATTTAATGGATGCTATAGATTTGGTTAAATCTCATAATAAGCATCTTGTATTGCATAGACATACACTTAAGTTGATGGAGGTGCTGGTCGAGAGAAATAGCTAGACAGTCATTTGCATGATCTTTGTTGTTAACTATACTATTTGATATTAGTCAATAAAATTATACATGAAATCAGGTTACTTCAAGAGTTTTGATCAAGGGGAGTTATTATATCGCGTTTGGAATTATCAGGCCGGACAGCGGACATTGATCGTACTGCACCGTGGGCATGAGCATTCGGAACGTCTGCAGGAGATGGCTACGGATCCACAGTTTGCCGATCATTCAATCTTTGCATTTGATTTGCGCGGACATGGCTATACGAAAGAACCAGTTTCAGCGATCTTTATGGATTATGTACGGGATCTAGATAGTTTCGTTCATTATATAGGCCGAGAATATTTGGTTGATTCGAAAGACATTTTCGTTATCGCCAATAGTATTGCAGGAGTTATTGTCAGTGCCTGGGTACATGATTTTGCTCCTAAAGTCGCTGGTATTGCATTGTTGGCACCTGCATTTGAAATTAAATTATATGTGCCCTTGGCAAATCAGATGATTGCTTTGGGAACAAAGCTAAAAAAAGATCTGATTATCCAGAGTTATGTCAAATCTAAAGTGTTGACTCACGATATCGATCAGCAGAAGGCTTACGATGCCGATCCTTTGATATCCAAATCTATCAATGGCGCTTTGTTGGTTGATCTATTAAAAGCTGGCGAGCGTATCGTTGAAGACGCTGCGGCGATTGATATTCCTGTGATTGTCCTTTCTGCTGAAAAAGATTATGTGGTCAAAAATTCGGTACAGAAAAAATTCTTTGTGACAATTGCTTCAAAGTTGAAGACCTTTATTACATTACGTAATTTCTACCATGGGATTCTATTTGAAACAAACCGGCAGAAAGTTTACCAGTATCTGCGAAACTTTATCGACAAGGCCTATGCCCGACAAAGTCCTGAGTTGACGCTTGAACCCGATGAGTTTTCGGTGAAAGAGTATGAACAATTATACCATAAGTTACTTCCTGCGGGTGAAAAATTGAATTATGCGGTCCAAAAATGGGCATTGGGTAAAATAGGTTCCTTAAGTAAAGGAATGAATTTAGGCCTGCAGTTTGGATTTGATTCTGGGATATCGCTGGACTACGTCTATCGCAATGAATCGCAGGGTAAAAATCGCTTTGGGCGTATCCTCGACCGTGGTTATCTGGAGGCCATCGGCTGGAAAGGAATTCGCATTCGAAAACAACACTTGTTACAGTTGCTGGAAGAGCATATAACGAAAGTTAAAGCTGCTGGAAAAACCGTTAAAATATTGGACATTGCGGGTGGGACCGGAAATTACTTATTTGATATTAAAGAAAAATATCCCGAAGCCGAAATCGTGATTAATGAATTCCTGTTGTCAAATATTGCGGTAGGAGAGAAGATTATCCGTAGAAACGGATTGCAGGGAATACGATTTACCAACTACGATTGTTTTGATACAGCTACCTATTCCAAACTGGAATTTGAGCCTAACATTGTTATTATCTCAGGTATTTTTGAACTTTTTGGTGACAATGAAATGGCAAGTAGGGCTTTAAAAGGTGCAACTTCGATTTGTGAAGAAAGCAGTCATTTGGTTTATACTGGACAGCCATGGCATCCACAGTTAAAGATGATTGCTTACGTGTTAAACAGTCATCAGAAAAAAGACTGGGTGATGCGCCGTCGTTCGCAGAAAGAATTAGACCGTCTGATGGCCTACAATGGAGTCGTTAAGGAACGTATGCTAATCGACGACTTTGGCATATTTACAGTCTCTTCGGGCCTGGTAAATAAGTAGTCCGCAATCGCTATTTCTAGAAAAGCACTGTTGTGCGTCTATTTAGGATAGTTTTTTCCAGCTGACTCATCTTTTGTCGTCAGCTGGAAAAATCATGAAAAATGCTAATTCTTATAAGCACGAATGGCCTGTATGATACCCTCTAGATTTTCGTTAAAGTCCTGCATTTGTGCAAACACCTTATCATCTTTGGCCAAACCACCATGTTTATTGTTCTTGCGGAAGATTTGTTTGATGTGTTCCCAGCGCTCTTGTTCCACATTGTTTATCAATCCGGCGAGTTCTTTCAATTTTAGAAGATTACTTTCTGTATCGGCAGTAAGGGTTTGTGACTCGCTTTCATAATGTGCGAGGATAACTTGATCGATTTCCTGATCGTTCATCATGGGCACGATCTGCGCAATGAGCTTGCTCATATTCCGGTAAGATCCTTGCATTTTGAACGGCGGTTCTGTTCGGTAATTGTCCTGCATGGCCGCACTTTGAATATAATTTTGATTGACCTTAATGACAACATTTCTGATCTTTAATACATGTTTTAATACCGTTATAAAATCATCGATATCTTGCTTCAGGTAATTGCCTTCTAAATCGGGAAGTTGGTCTACCACCGATTGCGCGTAGTTCACTAAAGCATAAAAGTCGTTGAAGGATTTGCTTGCTATTTTTTCAAGGTAGCTGTTTTCAATTGCCGCATTTTCGATCAAGCTTAGATTGAATAGTGCTTCGGTATCACCGATCACATCCCCTAGATTGTAGACATCGGCACGGTTGGCAAGCATATCTGGAATCTGAAATTTGGACCCGCTTTCTGTATAGGGGTTTCCAGCCATTACGATGCAGAATCTTTTCCCGCGCAAATCATATGTTTTACTCTCGCCTTCAAAAATACCGTCGATCTTACGTTGGCCGTCAGCCAATGAAATAAATTTCTGTAGGAATTCAGGATTCAAATGTTGGATATCATCGAGGTAGAGCATCACATTGTCGGCCATTTCAAAGGCAAGATTAATCTTCTTAAGTTCCTCACGTTCCCCGGAAGTTTTCGCCTCCACAGGATCAATTGAAGTAATGGAATGCCCAATTGTAGGTCCGTTGATTTTCACAAAATGTAATCCCATGGTTTTCGCTAGGTATTCCATCAATGTTGTCTTTCCGTAACCTGGCGGAGAAATGAGGAGAAGCATACCCATTCTGGCGGTACGTTTATTGTCGCCAGCTGCCCCAAGTTGTTTGGCCAGATTATTTCCGATCAATGGAAAGTAAACTTCGTTGATCAACTTATTGCGGACAAAGGATGTTAAGACTTTTGGTTCAAATTCTCCGATTTTCAGCTCCTTGGCATATGTTTTTCCAAGCTGCTCCTTCAAAGAAGCGAATTCTTGAAAACGAGGGGCATTCAATTCGGCAAATGTCTTCAACCTACTCAGAAATTGATGGTATTGAATCTGCTCTTCTCCATTGTTCAAGATCGGATGATTTCCCTTTAATCCCTGGATGAGCGCATTGTCTTTGGCGATGATCAATTGGTATTCATCTTTTGGATAAAGGAGTGTGACTGCAGTTTCCTCAATGTACTTGTGGAAAGCCTGGTAGTCACTGTTCTCGTCGATAAAAGAATTTAGCCAATTTAAAGTCAAATAGAAACGGTCTACGAGATTAAATTGTGTATGCTGAATATCTGCTTCAAAGAGTTTGAAACTCTTTTTGTTTTCCAATAACCTGATGAAAGCCTTCTTCAGTTCATCCGATTGCTCACTGACGACAAACTTGCTGTAGCTTGTGAAAGTCTGGAAAAGATAGCTCGCGATCTCCTCTCCACTAATTGTCGAGCGGTCCAAATGAGTGTCCCAATTGTTGAATAATTTTGTGAGTTCGTCAACGACAGATTGGTAGCGTGTGGAATTTGGAAATGCTTTTAATACGGAGTGTGTAGACTGGATCAACGCTTTCTGTTTTTCCTGTTGGTCTTGGGCCAGTGAATGCCAAAACAACTGCGCCATAGCACGCAAATGAGCATCGTAACGTAAAAGATCAAGCTTGCTGTCTAGCTGTTTGATGGTATCATAGATTACCAGGGCATCAAAATTATGCACTCCTTTGACATAACCTTCCGAATAACTTTGCTCGACAGTCTGATTGATAAACAGGTTGGCATCAAAATCGTGCTGTCCTTTAGAAGCAAGGAATGTTTTATAAGCGAGATATTCAGCTCGGTATACATCTTTGTTTTCGGAAATCAGTTCCTGATCCCAAATATCTCTAAAGTTTTCTATTTCGGAGCCTTTGACTTTTTGATAGAAGCTTGTTCCGGTAAGATGGAAGTATATTTCGTCATTTTTGCGCAAGAGCGTTAAACTAAGTGACTGATTATTGACGGCGAATTTATGCTTGCCAAGCGCAATAATATTCTCTCCATCTACAAAAAGATCATTCTTGTCACGTAAAATGCGCAATGCATCCTCTTGAGATTTTTTGAGTAGGTTTTCAAGATTTTCGGCTTTTGAAACATCACTGAGCGTTTTCAGTTCTTGCACAAGTTGTCTGATTTTGTCAATCATCAAATCTGAAGCAAAGAAACTCAGGATTTCTTCACGTGTTGCAAATGTCTTTGATTTGTTTTCGATATTCTTTAAAACACGAAGCCCAATTTGTTCGAGCGAAGAACTGCGTTTGTTGATCTGTTCAACGATTTGCTCTCTGCGGGAATTGAATGCTTTGATAACTTCATCGCGTTTATCTGCGATCTTCAGTGCAAAGTCCTCAAATTCTGAAAATTTACTTTCGAGTTCTTCCAGTTGGACAATGACTTTGGTGTAATACTCGTCTACTTTTTCTGTTGTTGTGGAGAGTTCAAGGTAGTTGGTGACAGATTGCTCCAGTAGCGTAAGCTGGGCCGAAAATTCTGCAATGGCTTCCGTACTTTTTAATGAATTGAGTTTGCGTGTAAGCTGCGACCGGACTTCATTCAAGGACGAGAAAATAACAGCTATCTTTTCAATTATTTTAGTCGTCTGGGTGGAATCGTCTATTTTTAAGCTGTTTAGTATGTCAATTAGGAGCTCGAGCTCACTGGATATTGCCGAATTCGTTTCCTCGATCGCTTTGGCATCATAAACTTTGATAATTGCAGCGACGTTGTTCTTCTGTTGTTCAACTTTTTGCTCATAGGACTGCAATGCCTCGTCGCGAAGCAAGAAGGCAATTGTCTTTTCGGCGAGTTCGGTGGTGATTGACTGTAGTTTATCGAGTAAAGCATCGATGCGGACTATATCGATATATTTGACATTTTTGAGGTCAATGATTTCGCCTTGTAAACGACGTGAATCTGCCAGTTGATGAACAAGTTGATCAAGCTTTTCGACTACTGTACTATTGATGGAAAAGGTAAGCTCTTCCATTTTCTTCTCGGCACTGCTATTGAGCTCTGTGGCGTATTTACGTTGGGCTTGAACCTTAACAAACTCGTCAATTGCTGTATTGGCAACTTCCTTGATTTGAGCTAATGGCTGCCCAAGGTTTGACAAGGCTTCATCCTTTATCCAAAAATAGGAGTCAAGCAGGACAGTCGATTTTTTGAGTATATCCTCGTAAAGACCTTCATAACTGTCTTCTTTGTTAATGAGCTGTATGACTTCTTGTGCCTCGGCCATGGCTTGTACGATCTGTTTATTACCAACCTTATAAAGCGGATCGTCTTTTTTTAGCTCATTTTCTTTGAGTACGGCCAAGTAAGGGGTTTCCCAGATCTGAACCTGATGATGCCTTGTTGCTTCAGCCTCTGTGTGAAAGTAAATTAAACTACCGTCTTTGAAAAGTGTGAAGCCATTGCAGATGATCGGAGTTTCGACATGCTGCTGAATGATATTATAAGACAGTAAGATGTAGGTATTCGTCTCTTCCTGACAAAAGATATAGAGAAAGTCTTCGCCGTTTGGTGATGCTATGCGTCTAAGGAAGCTAACCTGGTCAAACTGGACGTCAAAGATTTTATGGGTGCCATTCTGCAGGTAGTATCCGTTAGAAAAAATGATTCCTTGATTATCGGGAAGTAGAATGGCTGATTCATTAAGCGATTTAAGATTGACAACTTCTTTTGTCCGTTGGTTAAAGACAAATGCGCGGAAATCTTCTTGATAGGGTTTGATGCGAACGGCTATCAAATTGCCAAGGTCTGCATAATAGTAATCCGCATCGTCCAATTGTTGGTCGGTGTTTGAAACTTTTTCGGAGAAGATCCCTTTCCCCGTATCGGTATTATTTTCGATTTTGAAAGTAATATCGCCATTGATTGCTTCAATAAAGATTTTGTCCTTAATGGATATGTGTGGATGTTTCCCAAGACGACGATCTTCCAGTGTTGTTTTTGTCCAATCAAACTCAAACTGGTTAGGCAATTTGACCTCATGAATGCTTCGGTCGTCCTGATATTGAAGCGTTCCGTCTTTGATCAACCACTTGAAAGCTTTCAGGTCAGCAGGATTTTTGCTGGTCTGAAAGATCATGTAAAGATAGTTTTCCGTACGTCGAAACTTGGAAAAGATCGAGTCGCGATAGTATTTATATAGATTTTGATAATCACTAATGAAATTGTGATCATTGATCAGATCGAGTGATTGTGGTATAAACTGGTTGTTTTCAAATGCATATACACTAAAAACATCTTCGAGTTTAATTTCAGAGCGTAAGCCAAAATGGACATTATAGCCAAATATACATAGATTGTCGAGGGCTAAAATACCACGGGCAACACAGTTGTTTTCTGTGGTGATCCGTTGATTGGCCTTGAGTATAAAACTTGTCGCATTAAATACTTCCTTGCGGGCATCATTTAGCTGCAGGAGTTTGGAAGAAAGCTCTTCTTTTTGTGTAAGGAGTCGCTTTCGAATAATCTCATATGCACCTTGATCAAGGGAGTCGTTCTGGTTTATTACGTTTTCTTCTGGCATAAAATGAGCTTTATCGACTTTGTATATGTGGTGAAATCTTTTGTTTATTACCTGCAGTGATAAATAGCATTCATCTGCAGGCAATAATGGAGTAGGTATTAACTAAGACAGCTTTTTATTGGATATGCCTAAGTTTTTTGCTAACCCGAACAAAGAATTGATAAAACCGGTGTCTTCGCCATTTTCAGCGTCAGTCGCCGCTTGTTGAAGTTTTATCAATGCTGCTGAAACTGTGAGGTTCTTTATATCGTTTGTGGAAATTCCATATTTATCGGCTAATCCACGCACCTTCTCTGCAAGGTCTCCTTGTCCATCTGGACCTATCAGGGAATTTTTGATATCGGTCGCATGTTTGGAGTTGTCGATCAGATGGTCAAAACCTTTGGAATTGGAAACTTGACGGACGATATTCTCAAAGAACATCGTTTCACCCCCAACGATGTCGATTTTTGCCGTTTTAAGTGCTTCCGACAATACGCCAGCTTGTGCTTGAGCAATGTCTTTTTGGATATTGATGTGTGCGAGTTCAATATCACGTTCTTTTTGCAATTGCAATTTGAACTCTTCGTGATCTCTGCCCACACCATCCAATTTCTTCATCGCCTCTGCTTTCTCTTCGATACCTTTTGCTTCAGCAAGCGCTTTCTCACGCACAACTTCCGCTTGTGCTAAGCCCTCTTTACGCATCGCTTCCGCTTTCTTCTCGATCACATTAGCTTCAACGGTACCTTGTTTTTCTTCGGCTTCGGCTTTTGCAACCATCACTTCAGCTTCGGATAAGCCAAGCGCGGCTTCTTCTTTGGCTTGTGCTTCAGCAATAATTTTACGACTTTCGGCTTCCTTCAGTGATGCCTCTTTTTTCGCTTCAGCATCTATCAATAATTCCTGAGCACGCTTTTCGGCAATTTTACGAGCCGCCTCTGCGTCGATTACTTTTTTCTCCGCTTCCTGCTCTGCAGCAATTTTTGCAGCTTCGGCTGCCTTAACAGTGGATATTAATTTTTCTTCTGCTTCTTGTGATGCAGCGATAACACCAGCTTGTTTCTTTCGTTCTACTTCACGGAATACTTCGATGTCTTTGACGCCTTGTTGCTCTTCAATAACACCTTTCTCCAATTGTACGCGCTCCTTGATAACACCTTGGATACTTTTCTTTTCAGTCTCGATTGAGCGTTCTTTGTCGATTTGGGCCAAGGTAACAATGCGTTCACGTTCAGTTTGTTCCAAAGCACGGTCTTTCTCTACGCGTTCTGCTTCCACAGCATCCGTGCGCTGCTTGTTTTTCTCAGCAATGATGATCTGACGCAGCTTATTTTCTTCCTGTACTGCCAGCTGCTCTTCGGTAGAAATACGGACACTTTCATATTTTAAGCGCTCTTCTTCACGGACCTTTGCTATTTCTGCTTCTTCGCGGGCCTTGATGTTATCAATTTCACGTTTTTGCTTTTCTTCTTTTTCAGCAAGTTGACGATCAAGTTCCAAAATCGCTTCACGAGCTTCCACGTTTTGCTTTCTGATCAACTTCTCTTCGTCACGACGGATAAAATTGGCATTGATATTTTGCTTCGCCGTTAGCTCCGTTATTTTTTTAATGCCCTCACTGTCTAAGATATTGTTTGGATTGAGATGCTCAATATCTGTCTGCTCAAGATAGTCGATTGCACAGTCATCTAGAATATAACCGTTCAGGTCTGTTCCGATGATATCCAAAATTTCGTCGCGAAACTCCCGACGCGCTTCATACAATTCGATGAAATCAAATTTCTTACCGACTGTTTTTAAGGCCTCGGAGAATTTAGATTCAAAAATGCTTTTTAATGTTTCCGGCTCACTTGCACGGTCGCAACCTAAATTTTGGGCAACATTGATCACATCATCTACACTTTTATTGACGCGAACAAAGAAAGCAACTTTGATATCTGCACGAATATTGTCCTTGCAGATCAAACCCTCACCTTGCATACGGGCGATCTCAATTTTTTTGATAGAGATGTCCATGATCTCCATCTTGTGAAATACAGGTACAACATACATTCCTTTGTTGAATGCTACCTTTGTACCACCAACACCAGTTCGGACAATTGCTTTCCCTTGTGGAATTTTCTTATAGAATGCACTCAATACAACAAAGAATGCAAAAATTAAAAAGACAGCCAATCCGACAATTAAAAGTATAATTCCGTTTAAGCCACTTAAAAATAAAAGAGGTTGATATAGCATATGATTTGTATTTATTTAGATTTTAATATTTGGGTTTACGATTAGGATTTAAAAGAATAAATATCCGTTCTTTTAGGACAGTTGTTTAGGTGTCGATTCTTTTCTTTTATTCTTTTTTCATTAAATATTGTCTATCGTGATTTCTTTGGTCACATAATAATATTTCTTGTCCTTGGATTCGTCAACAATAATGACATCGTCTCCGTAGCCTATTTTCTCCCCATTGTGGCTGACAACATTGAGGCGAATAGGATCCTGTTGGATGATAAATTCGGCAGAACCTATTTTCTTGCCTTCAATACTGGCTCTCATTTTACCCATGCGACCAAGAAAATCGTGACTTTCTTCGCCATTGTAACCTATAGTTTTAAACATTTTAGCTAAGGGTTTGGTCAGAAAATGCATTAATATAAATGTAACAATGAAAACGGGGATTAGGATTAATACAGACTTTATTCCCCATGAAGCAACGTCGATAAAGAGCGAAGAAATAATGGTAATTATCCAGCCTATAAATTTGAATAGTGTTACAATAAGCATGATGGGTACTTTGCCAACATTGATGTAATCCATTGCTTTTGCAAAGAAACCAGGTTCTGTATTAGCGTCCGTATCCGTATGATGATGGTGAGCATGGTCGCCCCCCTCAGTTGCGATATCATGTGATCCATCAACGTCTGTGACATCAGGTGTGGGATGGAGGTCTATATCTGCATCGGCATCAAAGAGATGTACTCCATCACCCATCAGAAACATAAATAACCAATACACTACAGACATGCCAGTTAAGACTGTCATAATTCCATTGGATAATGGATTGAATAAGATATTGATTAGTTCTGTCATCGTGTTATTGTTTAAATTTTCTCCCTTTTGAATGTGTAATGGAACGACCAGGAACTGCCATTGACCTCAAGGTCCTGCATGGTTACCAGTTCCCAGCCTTGATTTCCAAGATCATTTAAGATTTCATCAATTTTTTCGGGATCCAACTTTGTTCCCCAGAAACCCTTAGGTTCAATTTTTAGCGTTTTATACTCAAATCTTTTCATCACTATTTAATTTTCTTTTTAGTTCTTCTAATTCGTTGTTGACGGCTTCAGACCCGCCGATGGTCTCGTTAATCTCATCAACTTTACTTTTATTACCTAGTGCAATCTCGCCATAGGCCTTCGCTAGTGCCTCGTCTTCCTCGACTTTCTCTTTCATACGTTCTAACATGGAAATCGTACTATTGGAATCGATATTAGCGAGCTGCCGATTGACCATTTTAGCTGCGTTAGAGACCTTTACACGTGCCTTTAATGTGGAGAGTTCACCTTCCCATTTCGATATATTGAATTTGAGAATGTCTACATTTTTGTGTAGCTCATCGGCTGAACTTTGATGAATCACGGCTTGTTTCTCCAATTCACTAGCTTCGATTAATAACTGTTTTTTCAGTAACAGCGCTTCCTTTGCCAGACCTTCGGCCTTTTCTGCCGTTAGCTCTCCCTTTTGTGCCTTTTGGAGTAATAGAATAGCTTTGTTCTCAAATTCATTGGCTTCTTCTTTTTTCTTTTCACAATTGTTTTGGGTACGTATGGCTAAGGCCTTCACTTTAGCATAGGCTTCCAACGATTGTTCCAGGTCCTCTTTCATCTCACGGATACCCTGTTCCGTCATTTTGATGGGGTCTTCCATTTTGTCCACGACTGCGTGGATCTCTGCTTGACCGATTCTGAAAATTCTCTTAAAAATATTCATTATTCTATAATTTTGAAAAACTTATTAACTGATTATAATATTCACTCATCAACAGACTCAGCGAATTGATGGCTGCATCAAATTCGTTCTGGTCGAGATTATGTATTTGTAACGTATACCGAAATATAACTTTGGTACCATCTTCCGTTAACGCAAATCCGCCGTGGATAATATCTCTATTTTTTATCAATAGTGATTTGAACATATCCATGGTGTCATTGCTGATTGTAAAAAGGTATTGCTCAAAAATCAGGATGGGTTGGGCAATGCCTACAATGAGGTTACGAATTCCGTCGTCTTCATTTTCGATGACAAAGATTCCTTCTTTTGTATCCTTATGGGTAATGGTGTAACCGATGTTGGCGATATAATTTTCAATTTTTGAGAAGTACATAATCAAGTTTTTTATATATTGCACATATTCTTTGCATAAAGGTAATAAAAATGCAAAAATATTTTGCAATAAAAATTCAATTTTTTTTAAAATGAGTAACGTAGGGAACAATATTAAGAAACTAAGAAAAGTGAAAGGAATGAGTCAACAGGCGTTTGGGGATATTTTTAATCTTACTAGAGGTAATATTTCGTCTTACGAAGAAATGCGTGCGGAACCAAAAATTGAAATTGTTCTTAAAATTGCAAATTATTTTGGCATTCCTGTGCAGCATCTTATTGAAAAAAATCTATCTGTCAATGAAATTCTTAATTTCAATGATTATTTTGAGCCAAATGTTTCTATTATTGGACGTAAAAGATTGTTACAAATCCCGCTGCTGGAACGGGATGCTATTTTTGAAGCGAGTACTCATTTTTCGAAATTAGATGAGCTTCCAATAATTGAATTTCCTTTGCAAAGTAGGAACCGTCTCATCGCAATCGAATATGCTGACCCTATTCCGGTACCGAGCGATTTTTTGGCTAGCCCTCAATCCATTTTGTTTTTTGAAGAAGTTGATGTTCAGAGCTTACATACTTTGGATAATGCCTTTGGTTTGTATTTTTCCGAGGAAGAGTTCTTTATTGGAAAATACAGTTTGCAGGAAAAGGAGATTAGTTTAGCCTTAAATGTCTGGAAGAAGATTGATTTCACTTTGGGAGAGAAAGCATATTTCTGGAAATTGTATGCCAAGTTTGAGCGAATCTAATCGCGTGGAACTTTTTCCTGCTGTTTATTTGGTATTGCCGGTATCGAGCGTATTTACATATTGTTACCATATTCTAGGTTAATGGTGTTATTGTACTCTACTTACAGGGGGTTAACAAGGGGTTTGCAGGGATTTACCCCTGCTATACCCCTGTTAACCCCTTGTAATACCCCTACGAAAAGCGGTCTTGAGGTTGATCTGATGCTGACTTTCAGGCAAGAAAAGAAGACTACTAAATCAGGTCTGCAGATGTGAATGCCCACAAAAAATTTTGTGAAGTCGGGCATTGTAATTAAATTAGTTCGATAATAAAGTAAAACTTTTGCGCTGTTGATTCGCGTCTTTGGTTCATGAGAGATTATTCTAAACTGTTATCTCACAATAAAAATGGAAATTTGTGCAGGATTCGATCCAAGATCAGGAGTCAACACCTGGATAATAGGATAATGTATCATCAACAGAGAGTTGGTTTTTATTGGTAAGAATAAATCTCAAGGACGGTAATGTTATAAATCGGTAATGTTATAAGTAAGATAAATAGTGACGAACTTGTCGATCCGCTAAAAGTAGTGTGATTTATTTAGTTTCAGTACAACATGCATAAACGGCTAAATTACCATGGATAAAAAACTAAATTTAAATAGATGAAGAAAGTAACCTTATTAGCATTAATTGCTGGATTTTTTGTTATTTCCTGTAATAATTCCACGACTAAAAAAGTTGAAGTAAAAGATACGACTGCCGCTATTGACATTAAAAAAGATACGGCCAAAACGCTGCTGGAAAATAGAGGCGGCGAAGTGCCAATACCTAAATTTAGTTCTGTTGAGACACAAAAATTGGCGGAGGATTACACAAAATATATCAAGGAATTTATCGCTGTTGCTAAAAGTGGCGATGTTGTTAAGCTCAAGGAGCTTGCGTCCAAGCGTCAGGAATGGGCGACCAAAGAAACTGAAGCTGTTTCTAAGTTTACACCGGAAGATGCCAAATTATGGAAGGCTTATGCTGAGAACCTAGGAAGAGAGTTGACAGCAAGCCTAACAAAATAAGTTGGGAACAATCGACGAGGTAGAGACTTGAAAAATCTACCTCGTCGATCATACTAGAAGGGGAGGTCATCTTCAGTTTCATCCGGAAGTTTTGGGCTGTCTTCTTTGGCACCGTTGGACTCCGATAAAACCATGAAATTATCTACTTTAATTTCTGTGACATATTGTTTTACCCCATCTGCATTCTCATAATTACGATAGGTGAGTTTGCCCTCAACCATGAGTTTGGTTCCACGTTGGCATTTCTTTTCAATGGTATTGTTTTGATTACCCCAAACCACGAGTGTATGCCATTGAACTTCTTCAACCCACTCGCCGGCTTTGTTCTTGAAAAGATCATTGGTGGCGAGACGTAATACGGAATAATTTGTACCGGTGGAAGTTGTTTTGATTAATGGGTCGTTTCCTAAATGCCCAACCAATTGTACTTTGTTGCGTAATGTGCTCATGCGTCTAATTTTTAAATGTTTTTAATAATTCTTATTTTAGTTGACGGTCATTGGCTATCGATGCCAAATGATCTTAAGCAAAGGTGGGGCGGGGAAAAGAATATAGTCGTCTATTTACCATTTGTATTCGACTATAGTCGATTGTAACCGTTTGTTGTCGTTTAATCTTCCGTTATGAGTTCTGTCGAGAAAGTCTGCCTTGAATGTGGCAAGGGTATATATGGCCGTTCTGACAAGCGATTTTGTGATGATGCTTGCCGGAACGCCTATAACAATAAATTAAATAGCGACCAGACCAATATGGTGCGCAATGTGAATAATATCCTACGAAAAAACCGTCGTATTTTATTGGAAGCGTTGAGTGGGGAGGGTATGATCAAGATACAACGGGAAAAGTTAAAGCGGTTGGGATTTGATTTTAAGTTTCATACACATACTTTTTCCAATAACAAGGGACAGACCTATAACTTTATTTATGAAACAGGCTATCTGTTGCTGGAGAATGATTGGGTATTGATCGTTCAAAAGAAACCACTGTGATTTTAATCGCAACAGATTCATTAGTATTGGTTTAGTTTGCAGAACTGAGCTTGGCCTTCCTTATTGCGATATAATTAAAAATAGTGAAGGTTAGAATCAATATGTAGTAGCATACTGGGATGAGTAAAAAATAGGCGCTATTGAATATATCGCTTAAAAAAGACGGTAGTGAAATCTTAAAAAAATCTGCAATAATAATATAGCCTATGAAACTTCCGAGAAAAAATAGTCCAACAGCATGTATTACAATTATTTTTTTTAGGTGTTTACTGTATAAGGCGTCTTTGTTTTGCTTTGTATAGCCCATAATTGCTGGGACCAATAATCCTAATAACGGATTGACCAAAAAGGTGAGCGATGCTAAATATAGCGCTTTAATACTTCCTGTTTGATTGTTGTCGATACTGATTTGATTTACATTTGGCATAATGAGTTGTTCTAAAGGTATTTCCAAGATTTGACTGATCTGTTTGAGACTAAATCCACTGATTTCTTCAGTGCCTTTTTCGATGCGTTGCACTGTTCTTAGCGATACACCCGCCTGATCGGCGAGTTCCTGCTGCGTTAGTCCCTTACGTTTTCTTGATAGTTTGATTAATTGATTAGCTGATTGACTTTCCATAGTCCAAAGATGGGGAAATAGTCGTTGAATTTCAGCGAAATTGATGCGACAATAATATGCCAATATCGTGCTGTAAGATATAACGGATTAATAATCAAAAGTTTTTGGGAATTTGGTAAATATTTTGAATCTTTGCAATTTAATAGAGTAATTAATAAAAACGGAAGAATATGTTTGTAATATCAGAAAATCCCGCTTCGTCCACAGAGAAGATTCTCGGGAATATTCTTCGGAATACGGCCCTTTCCTAATCTTCTTTCTTAATACGTTAAGTAACCTATGTTGATATTGGCTAAAACTTGGCTCTCTAAATGGTGGTCCACTGTTCCAATATGCTTAGCTTATTATGGAGTTTTAAAAATCCAGTTACTTTCAAGGTTATTGTGAAAGCTGGATATGAATGTTATGTTTTAGAAAATTTTATGAATTCAGTAAATAAATATGTCCTTCAGGCACTGGATAATTATCCTATGTATTTGGAGGAGACCATGGAATCCTTATCCTATGCACTGTCTTATGATGAGTCTAATACAATGGCGCTATGTTTGATGGGAAGAGTTCATGCCGAACAGCTATTGGACTATGAGCAGGCAAAAAGGTATTTCCAGGAAGCTTTGGTGCATAATGTACAGGCATTGGAAGTATATCCTTATTTCATTCAGACATTGATTGATATGGGGGATTATGAAGCTGCAAAAAAGACGATTAAATTTGCTTTGACACTTCCGGCGATGCCCTTGACAGGGATTTGGATCAAGAAAGCACTTCTATTTGAAAAATTAAGAAAATACAAAAAGGCATTGAAGGCGTTAAAGATGGCAAAACTTGAAAATGTTGATCTTGATTTTTCGTCAAGCCTGAAGTCGATTGAAGATCGGATTAAAGGGAAACAGGAAATTAAGAACGGGAGAGAAAAGGAAAATAAGAAAGAAAAGAAGAACACCCGAAAATAGTCTCACACTATCCCGATAACAGTTTTTGTTTCGAACCAAGGTCCGATAAAGAAGCCCTAGATGAAATTTCATCTAGGGCTTTATCAATATAGTTTAAGAATTATTCTGCTCTTAAGATTTTCGCAGCCTCAACCATCGACTCTAAAGCCGCTTTGGTTTCTGGCCAAGCACGAGTTTTTAAACCACAGTCAGGGTTAACCCAAAGCTGTTCTGCTGGAACTACTGCTTTTGCTTTACGCAATAGATCTACCATCTCATCTTTGCTTGGAACACGTGGTGAGTGAATGTCATAGACACCTGGACCAATATCATTTGGATATTTGAAATCACCGGCGAAAGCATTCAACAATTTCATTTGAGAACGTGAAGTCTCAATCGTGATGACGTCAGCATCCATTGCAGCGATATCTTCGATTACATTATTGAACTCAGAGTAACACATGTGTGTGTGAATCTGTGTATCGTCTTCTACATTTGATGAAGAAACACGGAAAGCACGTACTGCCCAGTTCAAGTAATCTTTTTGATCAGCTTTACGTAGCGGCAATCCTTCACGGATAGCTGGTTCATCGATTTGTATGATTTTGATACCTGCTTTTTCCAACGCTTGTACTTCATCCAAGATCGCCAATGCAATTTGGTAAGTCGTTGTTGAACGCGGTTGATCATTACGTACGAAAGACCATTGTAAGATAGTAACCGGACCAGTCAACATACCTTTAACCGGACGGTTAGTCAATGATTGCGCGTATGAAGACCAACGGACAGTCATATCTTCAGGACGGTATACATCACCATAGATAATTGGAGGTTTTACACAACGTGAACCGTAAGATTGTACCCAGCCGTTTTGTGTGAAAGCGTAACCAGCCAATTGTTCACCGAAGTATTCAACCATGTCGTTACGTTCGAATTCGCCGTGTACTAATACGTCGATATCTAATTGCTCTTGAAGACGGATTGTGTTCTCAGTTTCTTCTGCGATTGCTTTATCATATTCTGCCTGCGTGATAGCACCTTTTTTCAAGTCTGCTCTCCATTTACGAACATCTTTCGTTTGTGGGAATGAACCAATAGTTGTAGTAGGGAATGCCGGCAAGTTGAATTTCGCTTGTTGCGCTGCTTTACGGTCAGCAAATGCTGAAGTACGTTTTGCATCGTTATCAGTGATATTGCTTGTACGTGTTTTAACCTCTGGTTTGTGGATCAATGGAGAAGTACGACGGCTTTCAGCAGCAGCTTTGTTAGCTTCGAAGCGTTTTGCTGTTTCAGCATCAACTTCACCTTCCGCTAGTACGGCTAAGTCTTTTACCTCAGCTAATTTTTGTTTAGCAAATGCTAACCAGTTTTTTACTTCAGCTGGTAGCGATTGCTCATTGTGCTCATTGTCTAAGTCAAAAGGAACGTGCAACAATGATGAAGAAGGAGCTACCCATACACGGTCTTTTCCTAATGCATCAACAGCCTGTTTGATTTTAACCAATGATTTTTCGTAATCATTTTTCCAGATGTTACGGCCTTCAACAATACCCAAAGATAATGTTAATGAAGCAGGAACTTTAGCTAGTACCGTATCCAATTGGTTTTCACCGCGTACCAGATCTAAATGTAAAGCATGGATAGGTAGGTTAACTGCGATATCTTCGTTGTCTTTTAAAGCTTCGAAGTAAGTAGTCGCGATTAATTTGATATTTTTTGCTGCTGCAGCTAATTTTTCGAAAGTAGGTTGATATAAAGCTTTTACTTTAGCATCTAAATCCAATGCTAAGAAAGGCTCGTCAATCTGAACATATTGGGCACCAGCCTCAGCTAGTTTAGCTAATATTTGCTCATATACTGGAACAAGTTTATCCAATAAATCGATGCGGTCGAAGCCAGCTTCTTTTTCTTTACCGATCAAAAGGTAAGTGATAGGACCTAGTAGAACTGGTTTAGTATCGATGCCCAATGATTTTGCTTCGTTATATTCATTTAAGAATTTTTCGGACGTCAATTTGAATTCTTGATCTTTTGTGAATTCTGGCACCATATAGTGGTAGTTGGTATCCAACCACTTGGTCATTTCCATTGCAGTCACGTCGATTCCTTCTTGTTGGAAACCACGCGCCATGGCAAAATATAGATCTAAGCTGTAATTGTTGTCTACTTTATTCAATAAAGAATGGTAACGAGCAGGAATTGCACCAACAGTAAGGGTTAAATCCAATACTTGATCGTAAAAAGAGAAATCATTGGAAGGGATCAAATCTATTCCAGCATCTTTTTGTGTTTTCCAATTGCCTTCACGAATTTTTTTTGCGGTGTCCAATAATTCCTCAACAGAAGATTTTTTAGCCCAATAGGCCTCATTGGCTTTTTTCAATTCGCGGAACGCGCCCACACGAGGGTAACCTAAATTGTTAGTCAATAACATAATGAATGTTTTTAATATTTCTTTTTCAACTATATTTCTTGCTAGAGAGAGAAGGACACACTAGAATTCGGTGACTTCGGCTTATCATTCCCATATCAAGTAGGGTAGAATTTAGCACCTTGTCAAGGGACAGGTTGCTAAGGCTTCATCGGGTCTATTCCCTCTGCCTTTCTCTATAAGCGACGCTAAGTTAGAACATTTCTTTTTGAAATGCAAATTTTTTATAAAAGTGCATCAATTTTTTATATTCTACTAAGGATAAAATTGTTTTGTTCTTTTCTTTTCATCCGTGATTTAGTGTATGCCATGTTTCAATACGTTGTGGCATAAAAAATGGGGAATGACTGTTTCTCATTCCCCATTCTTTTAGCTCACCAAAAGTTTGTAACCTTTTCCGTGCACATTGACAATTTCAACCTTACTATCTTCTTTTAGATATTTACGAAGTTTACTGAGAAATACATCCATACTTCTACCCGTAAAGTAGTTGTCATCATGCCATATTTTTAATAAAGCTTCTTCCCGGGTCAGCACATCATTTTTCTTTAAACAAAGCAAACGTAGTAGTTCCGCTTCTTTGGTGGATAGTTTTTGCATCTGTCCTTTGTAAGAAATTTGCTGACTTGTATAATCAAAGAAATAATCACCAATTTCAAATTTATCAGCAACCACTTCCTCTTCTTTGTCTCGAACACTGCGCTTCAGCAAAGCATTGATGCGGAGCAATAATTCCTCCACTCGAAAAGGCTTTGTGATATAATCATCTCCCCCTAATTCAAAGGCTTCGGTTTTATCTTCCATCATCCCCTTTGCTGTGGCAAAGATAATAGGAACAGTGTTGTTTGTTTTTCTGATTTCACGTCCAACTGTAAATCCGTCCTTTTTTGGCATCATGACATCGAAAATACAGAGGTCGTAGTTATTTTTTTTGAATTGAGAAATCGCTTCATCTCCATCCGTGCATAATGTGACGTCAAATTTTCCCTTTAATTCGAGATAGTCTTTTAAAAGATCCCCCAAATTAGGATCATCTTCTGCTAATAATATCTTTTGCATAATGATTATATTAATTTTCACCAATGTCCCTTGATGCTGATAAATCAGCTTTCCTCAACCTTTGAAATTTTTTAAAGAGGAAATATACAAAAAAGGAACGTTTTATTTTTTAATAGGCAAAATTACTTCAAAGGTCGTGCCCTTATCTTTTTCACTTTTAACTGTAATTTTTCCGTTCAGCCTTCTCAGGATGTCCTGTACATAACTTAAGCCAAGACCAAATCCTTTGACATTATGAACATTTCCAGTTGGAATACGGTAGAACTGGTCGAAAATCTTTTGCAGGTGATCCCGGCTCATCCCAATACCGTTGTCGGCAATAGTGACGACAATGGTATCGCCAACATTTTTTGAATTGATGTTGACATGTAAATCTCCTTTGCTGTACTTGATGGCATTATCCAATAAATTGTAAAATACATTCGAAAAATGTAACTCATCACCGATGACAATATCCTTTGTCGCTGCAAGATCTATACTGAATTTTCCGCCGATATTCTGCATGCGTAGCTGCATACTGTCCGTTACTGCAGAAACAAGATCATTGATGCTTACTTCTACCTGGTCGAGTTTTAGCGTTTCTTTTTCTAGTCTTGCCAAATCGAGTACACGTTCAATATGATTTCCGAGTCTAACATTTTCGTCGTAGATGATATTAGCCAATTTCTGAACGCGCTTGTGGTCGGCATTGATGTCTGGATCTTTAAGTGACTCACTAGCAATCATAATTGTTGCAACAGGTGTTTTAAACTCATGCGTCATGTTGTTGATGAAATCTGTTTTCATTTCCGAAACTTTCTTTTGTCTGAAGATGATAATCAGTGTATAAGCAAAACAACCCACCAACAAGAAAAGTAGTGCCAGCATAGGTAGTAACAGATAGCCCATATTATCTGCGATTATTGCCTTTTTATTGGGGAAATAGATTGTTAATTTCCCTGGCGCAGCACCGATATCACCTTTAAAAAGTGCGGTCGAGTATTTTGTTGTATTTGTTGGGTTATTTAAAGCGGCTTCGTTTAAAATATTATTCAGTAATATATTGTTTGTACTCCATATTTCAATATTAAAAGGAGCTTTAATGTCGCGTTGAGCCAACTCTTCTTTGATAAGTTCTTGGACGATGATAACATTCAATCGATCTTTTAACGGACGTTTAGCCAGCTCCATTCCAATAGCAACATCTTCGATGTAGTCTGCTTTTTTGCCCCCCAGCATGGCAACGGAATCGTATACATTAAAACCACTCCAAGCATTTTTTCTGTTGAGAATATCCAATCTTTTTTCCAAATCAGAAATTGTTTTTGCAAGTTTCGTGTTCTCTCTAGGTGGTAATGTGGCTACCCTGAATTTTGTCTGTTGATTGACCAGTGGGTCCATAAGGGGGATAACAAACCGTGTGCTATCGTCTTTTCCACTAATCTGATCATCTACCTTTGATGCATTTAACATGATAAAAGCCTGTACCAGATTATCGTCGGTAAGCTCATTTGAAACAGAAAATTTGATGAATTTCTGGTACTCCGGTCTTTTGATGTATGTTTCGTAAAAAGAATTCTTGATTTCAATTACATTTGGATACAATGCGCGTAATTGGTCTTCTTGCTCTTTAAAGTTTGAGAAAACAACATGCTGTTTGTTTTTTAATTCTTCAATTCTATACTGTATTTCGAGTTGCTCGGCCAAAAGACGTTGTTTGGCTTGTTCCTGCTTGGATTTTTCAATATTACGTTCCTGTTGAACTTTAGCAAAGTCGACCACTTCCCGTCGTTCAAGCTTTCCGGCAACAGCTGTAATCGCAGCATTGACGGACTCATCAAATAATTGGGATTTTTGACGATAGGAATCTCTCAGAAAATAGAATTGCATAGCCAATACCCCAATTAGAGCTAGAGACATCAGTCCAATGATTAATACAATGCTATTTTTCTTCATTAGAATTGGGTATTAAATAAATGTATTTTGAATATATAACAAAGTTTATAGCACTCAGTTTATTTACCATTTGCGTATCCATCCCTTATACCATGTGAGTGGCCATTTAAGGTCCGGTAGCTCATATTTTCTTAAATTGTTACAAATATAAAGATGCTAATGTGTTTTGATGCTGTTTTAACAATGTTTAACAGCAATCTGTTTAAATATAGGTGCTGTTGTTTGTAAATTAGTGAATAGAAATGAATTATGTGCTGAATTGGTCTATTTGATAAATTTAATCTACGCGGTCGAGTCTGGCTGCTGTAGAAGTGAATAAGCCGAGTATAACGTGTTCATTGGTGCAAATGAGTGCAGATACTCTTTAACAACTATATAGAGATGAAAAGTTATGTATTATTATTGGTATTATCTTCCATAGGGACCATTGCTTTGGGGCAGGTGAAGGTAAAGCCGCAGATTCCTTTAATGGAGGAAAAAGAATCAAAGATGCCTGTCCTAAAATTGGATTCTTCAGATGAAAAATATCATATGCCCATTAAGAAGCCAAATCGTGTGGATGGTTTAGCTCCGATGCCAGGAACAGAAAAAATGCCCAAAGGTGATGAGAAAGAAAACAATCTTCCGTTTAGGCGCTTGAATGATTCGTTAAAGGTGAAGGACTTTAAATTAAAAATCGACTCCTTGTATCCAAACAAGCAAAAAAAATAGCGTTCTATCTAGAACACTATTTTTTTTGCTTTAATCCTTATTGTCCATTATAGCTGGGAAACACGGATTGTATTTGTTTTACCTTTTTCGATTAACGGCGTCGAAGCTGTATTGATAATGATAGATCCAGGTTTAACGTAGTTATTTTTTACAATAAATTTGTTAACATCATGGATAGATCCATCCGTGCTTTCGAACTTGTCGTAGATAAATGTTTTTACTCCCCAAAGTAGGCTGAGTTGTTTCAGCAATTTTTGTGTTCCTGTGAAAACTAAGATATCTACATTTGGTCTATAACTTGTAATTTCAAACGCTGTTGCTCCAGATGATGTTAATACCGCAATTGCTGATGCATTTGTTTTTTGAGCAAGGTAAACTGAAGAAGCACAAATCGCGTCCGGAATAAGTGTTCCGTCGTGGATTTCACTAACTTTCTCATTATAATAAGGATAAGAAGTTTGTTCCACGTGGATAATGATTTTGCTCATTGTTTCGATAACGATTTCAGGGAATTCACCAACTGAAGTCTCGCCACTTAACATCACAGCATCCGCTCCATCCAATACGGAGTTGGCTACGTCATTTACTTCAGCACGTGTAGGACGTGGTGTAGTGATCATACTTTCCAACATCTGTGTCGCAATGATCACTGGTTTTGAAAGATCTCTACATTTCTGTACGATGATCTTTTGAAGTCCTGGTACCTCTTCCATTGGAAGCTCAACACCCAAGTCTCCACGAGCAACCATAACAGCATCTGTAGCTTCAATAATTGCATCAATATTTTCAATCGCTTCTGGTTTTTCAACTTTTGCGATTACACGTGCATGGCTTCCTTTTGCCTCAATGATTTTTTTACATTGAAAAATATCTTCTGCCGAACGGACGAAAGACATAGCGATCCAGTCTGCACCATGATCCAAGGCAAAATTCAAGTTGTCTAAATCTTCTTCGGTCAACGAAGGGATAGATACTTTGGTATTTGGTAAGTTAACGCCTTTACGTGAAGTAAGAACACCTCCGTGTACAACTTCACAGGCAACAGTGTCTTTATGATTGGTCTCTAAAACACGAAGTTGAAGTTTTCCGTCGTCAAGTAAAATGATTTCGTTGGCTTCAACATCGTTTGGAAAGTTTTCGTATGTAATGTAGATTCTGTTTTCGTCTCCGATAAGCTCGTGTGTCGTGATTTCAACTTTTGAACCATTCACGAGAACAGCGCCACCTTCTTTCATTTTTCCGATCCTAATTTTTGGACCTTGTAAATCGGCTAAGATGGCAACATTGAATCCTGTTTCATTATTTATTGCATTTATAGTTTCGATTACCTTAAGGTGATCTTCCTGGCTGCCATGAGAGAAATTCAACCGGCACACATCAACCCCTTTGGCAATCATGTTGGTCAAAACTTGTTTGTCTGCCGAGGCAGGGCCTAATGTTGCGACAATTTTAGTCCTTTTTTGAACTTTTTCCATCTGTTATTTTGTATTTTAAATGTTCTTCATTAATCACAACAAATAGCAAACTATATTGTTGTGTTCTGTCAAAACTAAATCGAATTAATTTAGATCTAAACTGGGGTGTATTTGCTACACTAACCTACAGTTTGCTAAAATATGAGATTTTCTTTAGATTTCAATATTTTTGGCGATATTTCTTTTGCAATGACGACTTCGGGTAATTTGCTGATCCTTTTGATAATATGTTCCACGTCATCCTCACAGATGTAGTTTTTTATAATGATAAAAAAATCAAAGTGGGGGTTTTCAGGAATTAAATAAGTTCCTTCGATGCTCTTATTGTTGATAAGAAAATATTCGGTATCGGCATCGGGGATAAGGTGATGAAAAGCAGTGAAGTGGTAGCTTATTTTTTTCTTTGTGTCAAAGATAATATGATATTCAAGTTCTTCTTCGGGTTTGTTTTTTTGTCGACCATCGTGGTCGTATTTGCTTTCTTTTCCTCTGGAAAAATTCAGATTAGTCTCCTTGTTGATGAAATGGCAGAGTCGGTAATCTTTCAAAGAACAGGTAATGGCGAGTAGGGTAAAATCCAACTCTTCGTCCATATCCATATCTAATCTTGCTACTAACTTATTGACCACTTTAATGCTTAAATATATGTTCCTCTGCTAACGAAGGTACTAATAATTTCAAGGTTGGAATATACTTTTTGTGTAAAATTTGAGTTAATTAGCTGAGCGTTTGGAATACAAAATATTTTTTGTTATACTTGAACTAAGTTAATATAGAGTGGGTTAGCTAGTATAAGACGCGAATAAGTTCGGTCGCCTAACGTGGTGACTTTCATCTAAATATCAATTTAGGTTTGAATTTTGATGAAATTTATTTTTCTTTGCACAGATTTATTAAACAATTAAACTATAAAATCATGTCAGATATCGCTTCAAGAGTAAAAGCAATTATCGTTGAAAAATTAGGTGTTGACGAAAACGAAGTAACACCAGAAGCTTCATTCACTAATGATTTAGGTGCTGATTCACTTGACACTGTTGAGTTGATCATGGAGTTTGAAAAAGAATTCAACGTTGCTATTCCTGATGATCAAGCAGAGACTATTGGTACTGTTGGTCAAGCAATCGCTTATTTAGAAAAAAACGTTAACTAACTAATTTAATTAGGCTAATCGTAATAAATGGAGCTTAAAAGAGTAGTAGTAACAGGATTAGGCGCCCTTACACCAATTGGAAATACCGTCTCAGCTTACTGGGAGGCGTTAATAAATGGTGTAAGCGGAGCTGCTCCTATTACGCATTTTGATGCGTCAAAATTCAAGACTCAGTTTGCATGTGAGGTAAAAGGGTTTGATCCGCATGAATTTATGGATCGTAAGGAAGCTCGTAAAGTCGATCCTTTTGTACAGTATGCAATTGCGTCAACAGATGAGGCAATTAAAGATGCTGGCTTAGATTTTGAAAAATTAGATACAAATCGTATCGGAGTAATTTGGGGTTCAGGAATTGGGGGTTTAACAACTTTCACTGAAGAAGTTGCAAATTTTGCAAAAGGAGATGGAACACCTCGTTTCAATCCTTTCTTCATTCCTAAGATGCTCGTTGATATTGCTCCAGGACATATTTCAATGCGTCATGGTCTTCGTGGTCCCAATTTTTCTGCCGTATCGGCTTGTGCCTCAGCTACCAATGCAATGATAGATGCTTTTAACTATATTCGTATGGGCAAAGCTGATGTGATTGTTACGGGTGGATCAGAAGCTACAGTCAATGAAGCTGGAATTGGTGGGTTCAATGCTATGCATGCTTTGTCAACCAGAAATGACGATCCTAAAACAGCCTCGCGTCCTTTTGATAAAGATAGAGATGGTTTTGTTTCGGGAGAGGGTTCAGGTGCCTTGATCTTAGAAAGTTTGGAGCATGCCTTAGCACGTGGAGCAAAAATCTATGCAGAGATTGCAGGGGGTGGAATGAGTGCTGATGCACATCATATCACAGCATCGCATCCTGAAGGATTGGGCGCAAAACTGGCTATGACAATGGCTGTAAATGATGCAGAGATGGATTTTTCAGATATTGATTATATCAATGTTCATGGGACTTCTACACCGGTCGGTGATATTAGTGAAACGAAGGCTATTGTTGACCTGTTTGGTGAACACGCCTATAAATTGAATATCAGTTCAACTAAATCAATGACAGGACACCTTTTGGGTGCTGCAGGGGCCATAGAAACTATCGCTTCTATATTGGCTGTTCAAAATGATATTGTCCCTCCGACAATCAATCACTTTACAGACGATCCGGAAATTGATAATAACTTGAATTTTACATTCAACAAAGCGCAAAAACGTACCGTTAATGCGGCGTTGAGCAACACATTCGGTTTCGGTGGGCATAATGCTACCGTTATTGTGAAAAAATATAAAGCTTAATGTTTGATCCTTCAAACATGGTTTGATAATATGAGCTAGCGACAGGTTCTTTAACTAGGACTTGTCGCCTTATTTTTAGAAGAGATGCCTTTTGCAAGGATATATAAATTATATTTTTCGCCAGATCGGGAATACGTTAGAAAACTAAAAAACCTGCTTGGATTTGTTCCCGGAAATGTACATCTGTACAAGATGGCGTTTAGACACAAGTCTGTCGCCGTTACAATTAAGGAGGGCGCAAAGAATAGCAACGAACGTTTAGAATTCTTGGGTGACGCTGTTTTGGGTTCGGTTGTGGCTGAGCTGTTATTTAAGAAGTATCCTTATAAAGATGAAGGGTTCCTTACTGAAATGCGCTCAAAAATTGTCAGTAGAGCAAACCTAAACCAGCTTTCCAGAAAGTTGGGGTTTAATGAGCTTATCCAGTTTGATGCGCGAATGATCAGTTTTCCGAATAAACAAGGATCCTTATTGGGAGATGCTTTTGAGGCATTGGTAGGGGCAGTCTATCTGGATAGGGGCTATGTTTTTACAAAGAGCTTTTTATTGAATCGAATTATTAAACCGCACGTCGATATTCATCTATTGGAACAGACGGAAACAAACTTTAAGAGTCGATTGATTGAATGGTGTCAACATACTGGCAAAGAGATCGTATTTCGGCAAACAGACAACCCAGAAGGGGAGTCTTCTAAAATGTTTAGTATTGAAGCGGTCGTTGATGGCGTTGTTTGTGGGCTTGGCCGTGATTTTAATAAGAAATCTGCGGAGAAATCTGCTGCCGAAAAAGCCTGTGAATTCCTTAAAATTCTGGAAGTAGAATAAAGGATTTTATTAACTTTGCCAAATATGGCAGTAGTAAAACCTTCTTTGGCAAAAGGAACGCGTGATTTTTCACCTTCCGAAATGATCAAACGTAACTATATTTTCGATACACTGAAAACGGTATTCAGAAAATATGGCTATAATGAAATACAGACCCCTTCATTTGAAAATTTGACAACTCTTACCGGTAAATACGGTGACGAGGGTGATAAATTGATCTTTAAGATTCTTAATTCGGGTGATTATTTGGCGAAAGCGCCAGATAACCTGCTTCATGATAAAAATTCCAATAAGCTCATTCCTCATATATCAGAGAAAGCACTACGATATGATCTTACGGTGCCGTTTGCACGCTATGTTGTGATGCACCAAAATGATATTACTTTACCATTTAAGCGTTTTCAGGTACAACCTGTGTGGCGTGCAGATCGTCCGCAGCGCGGAAGATACCGTGAGTTTTATCAATGTGATGTCGACGTGGTCGGGTCAGAAAGTCTATTGAATGAAGCTGAGTTTATTTTGATTTATCAAGAAGCCTTCGAACGTTTTGGACTGAAAGATTTTAATATCAAAATCAACAACCGGAAAATTCTTTCAGGTATTGCTGAAATCATCGGAAAACCGGAACTGATTGTGGATATGACCGTCGCGATCGATAAATTGGATAAAATCGGGTTGGAAGGTGTCAACAAAGAGCTGTTGGAAAGAGGTTTTACAGAAGCAGATCTTGCTATTTTGAAACCTATAATTTTATTGGAAGGCTCGAATGATGAGAAACTGTTTTCCTTAAAAACGATTTTAGCAACTTCTGCTGTCGGTTTAAATGGTATTGCTGAGATTGAAGAAGTGTTTGACTATGTCAGCAAATTAGGTGCTGAAGAAAAGTTGCTTAATCAAATCATAGATCTGGATATTACATTGGCTCGAGGTCTTAATTATTATACAGGTTGTATCTTTGAGGTCAAGACGAATGAGGTTGCCATGGGAAGTATAGGTGGCGGTGGTCGTTACGATGATCTCACAGGTATGTTTGGGCTGAAGGGGCTGACAGGAGTCGGTGTTTCCTTTGGTGCGGATCGCATCTATGATGTGTTGGAAGAGCTGGAGTTATTTCCTATCGGTAAGGCCGATTCTACCAAGCTCCTGATTATAAATTTTGATAAGCAACTGGAAAGTTATACCCTGAATTTACTCAATAAGCTTCGGAAGGAAAATATCGCTTCGGAACTCTATGCTTCTCCTGTAAAATTGAAAAAACAAATGGGTTATGCGGATGGGAAAGGAATTCCCTACGTATTATTAGTGGGTGACGAAGAGGCTACTTCAGGGCAATTGTCTTTAAAGGACATGGAAATCGGGGAACAGATAAAGGTAACTGAAAGTGAGCTGATACAAAAACTTCGATAGCAAACAGTTTGCATAAAATAGATTAAGCCAAATGATTATTAAGTCCTTTGGCTTTTTTATTTTCATAAGTTTTTGATTTATTTGATTGTGCCGTTCATTTATTTGCAATCAAATGCTATATACTTTAAATCAAATGTCTTAGAAGTGTCTTAAAGTATAAATAAAATTGATTTTTGGGCAAGGAAATTCGTCCAAAATTATTAGATTTGTAGTCTAGAATAGTAAGAAAATCAAAACTTTGAAATGAGTTCAACACCTATAACAAAAGAGACATATTTGGAGTGGTATAAGTCTATGTTACTTATGCGTAAGTTTGAAGAAAAAGCAGGTCAACTTTACGGACAGCAAAAGATTCGTGGTTTCTGTCACTTGTACATAGGACAAGAGGCTGTAGTCGCTGGAACGATGTCAGTAATCAAACCTGAAGATTCTTTAATCACTGCTTATCGTGATCACGCCCACGCTTTGGCTAAAGGCGTTTCCGCAAATGCTTGTATGGCTGAATTATATGGAAAGATCACTGGTTGTTCAAAAGGTAAGGGAGGTTCTATGCACTTCTTCTCCAAAGAACACAAATTCATGGGTGGCCATGGTATTGTTGGTGGTCAGATTCCTTTAGGTGCTGGTATTGCATTTGCTGAAAAATATCTTGGTACAGATAATGTAAATATCTGTTATATGGGTGATGGAGCTGTGCGTCAAGGTGCATTCAATGAGACATTGAACATGGCGATGTTGTGGAAACTTCCGGTTATCTTCGTGTGTGAAAACAACGGTTATGCAATGGGTACTTCTGTACAACGTACAACGAACATGCAGGATATTTACAAAATGGGCTTAGGTTTCGATATGCCTTCTGCTCCGGTTGATGGAATGGATGTTGTTGCTGTACATAATGCGATGGACGAAGCTGTTCAACGTGCTCGTGCAGGAGAAGGTCCAACATTCCTAGAAATTCGTACATACCGTTACAAAGGACACTCGATGTCTGATCCAGCTAAATATCGTACGAAAGAAGAACTAGAAGCGTATAAAGACCGTGACCCATTGTTGTCGACTAAACATGCTATTTTAGAAAACAACTATGCAGATGACGCTTGGTTTGCAGAAGTTGAGGCTGATGTGAAAAAGGTCGTTGAGGAGTCTGTGAAATTTGCAGAGGAATCTCCTTATCCAACTGCAGATGAATTGTACAAAGATGTATATGTACAACAAGACTATCCATTTATTTTAGATTAATACTCTTTAACTTGATAATATAATAAAGAATGGCTGAAGTAGTAAGAATGCCGAAAATGAGCGATACAATGACCGAAGGGGTCATCGCGAAATGGCACAAAAAAGTTGGTGATAAAGTAAATTCTGGTGATTTAGTAGCTGAGATTGAAACAGATAAAGCTACGATGGACTTTGAGTCTTACCAAGAAGGAACTCTTTTATATATTGGTCCCAAAGAAGGCGAAGCAGTAGCTATTGATGCTGTTATTGCTGTTTTAGGAGAGCCGGGTGAAGATTTTCAAGCATTGTTGAGTGGTGATGCACCTGCTGCTGAAAAAGCACCAGAAAAAACTGAAGAAAAAAAAGCAGAAGAAGTTTCTGGATCAGAATCTTCGGCTAGTACTGTAACTCCTGAAGAATTGGGATGTACAGTTATTACAATGCCTTTGTTAAGTGATACCATGAAAGAGGGCGTCATTGCGCAATGGAACTTCAAAGTTGGTGATACGATTAAATCTGACGATGCTATTGCTGATGTAGAAACTGATAAAGCGACTATGGAAGTTACAGCTTATGCTGATGGTACCTTGTTATATGTTGGTCTTGAAGCTGGACAAGCTGCAAAGGTTAACGATATCATCGCGATCGTTGGTCCTGCTGGAACTGATATCACACCTTTGTTAAATCAAAAATCTGCACCTGCAAAGGCGGAAAGTGCTGAAGCTCCTAAAGCTGATTCAGCTGCTGCTGTAACTGCTGCACCGGTAGCATCGTCTTCAAGCGATGATTCTCGTGTGAAAGCTTCTCCTTTAGCACGTAAAATTGCACAAGAAAAAGGGATCAACTTAGGTGATATCAAAGGTTCTGCAGATGGTGGCCGTATTGTGAAGAAAGACGTTGAATCATTTGTTCCTGTTGCTGCACAACCTGCGGAGACAAAAGCTGCTCCTGCAACCGAAGCAAAAGCAATTACTTTGCCTACATTTGTTGGTGAAGAGCGTTATACTGAAAAACCAGTTAACCAAATGCGTAAAACTATTGCGCGTCGTCTAGCAGAGTCATTGTTTACAGCTCCACACTTTTATTTGACTGTATCTATTGACATGGACAATGCAATGGCTGCTCGTGCACAGATCAATGAGATTGCTCCAGTAAAAGTTTCTTTCAATGATATCGTTGTAAAAGCTGTTGCTGTTGCCTTGAAAAAACATCCTGCTGTAAACTCTTCATGGCAAGGCGATAAAATCCGTTTCAACGAGCATACCAACATTGGTGTTGCAATGGCTGTTGAAGATGGTTTATTAGTTCCTGTTGTGCGTTTTGCAGATGGTAAATCATTGTCACATATCTCTGCAGAGGTGAAAGACTTCGCCCAAAAGGCGAAAGCTAAAAAATTACAGCCTGCGGATTGGGAAGGATCTACATTTACAGTTTCCAACTTAGGTATGTTTGGAATTGACGAATTTACATCCATTATCAACTCACCAGATGGAGCTATTCTTTCTGTTGGTGCTATTCAAGCAGTTCCTGTTGTTAAAAACGGTGCTGTAGTTTCTGGTAATGTAATGAAAGTGACTTTGGGTTGTGATCACCGCGTGGTTGATGGTGCAACTGGAGCTGCATTTTTGCAAACATTAAAATCTTTGGTTGAAAATCCAGTAAGATTATTAGCATAATCCTTTAATAGAGGAATTAAAAGCCACTTTAGTAATAAAGTGGCTTTTTTTATGGCCTTAATTGATTAAGCTCATTCCACGGGAAAGCTTTTTTTACCGATAGTTTCTATCGTTATCTGTTTGGTTGAAGTAAGTACACGTTGTCCAACGCTATAGTAAAGGAGAGTCTGTGCGTAAAAAAGGTAACATATACGATGAATAACAATTATTGTGGGGAAAAATTCGTTTTTTTATACTAAAATCTTCATTTTAGCATTATTATCAGTATGCTGGTCCTTCTATTACGAGCTTCAATAATTTGATATTATTTAGGACACAGGAAATAGGGGCTATTTATTGATATACAATACAGAAAACACAAAAATCCGGGAGACTTAGTATAGTGAAATTATTTTTTTTAAAGGGAATAGTCGCTCTTTTGTTTGTATCTACAGTGGCTTGTAGTTCAAAAGAGAAAAAACAGAAGGAAGCAGCGATAGCGCAGGCAAAAGTGGATAGCACAAGGCTCATCTATAATCCAAATAATGCAGATCAGAAGATCGATGCTTTTATGAAAAATCTTCATTCAAAAGCTGCATTCAATGGGAATGTTCTTGTTGCTAAAGATGGTAAAATCTTATATCAGAATACATTCGGCTGGGCCAATTACTTAAAACGGGATAGTCTAAAAATTGATGACAAATTTGAACTCGCTTCCGTTTCTAAACCGCTTACAGCTGTCGGAATTTTAAAGTTAGTGGAGGCAGGAAAGTTACGGCTCGATCAAACGATCAATGACTTCTATCCAGATTTTCCTTATCCTGGTATTACCATAAAAATGTTATTGACACACCGTTCGGGATTACCTAATTACGTTTATTTTTCAGAGGAACATTGGCCTGATCGCAAGAAAGGAATGACGAATCAGGATGTGATGAAAATGCTGACCGAATTTAAGCCTAATCGCTATGGTGCGCCAGGAGGCCGTTTCTTTTACAATAACTCGAACTTTATGGTCTTAGGGGCCATTATTGAAAAGATATCAAAGCAAGATTATGCTACGTATATGAAAGATAGCGTATTTAATGTTGCCGGAATGACAAATACAGCTGCACTTTCTAAGGCAGTGTATGATAAAATCCCGACTAACGTTATTGGGCATGACAAGGTATGGCGAAGATCGGTCGTGCAAAATTTTCAGGATGGACCGCTTGGTGACAAAGGAATTTATAGTACAGTGCGTGACCTTTATCGTTTTGATCTTGCTTTGAGAGATGGACGATTGTTAAAGCAGTCAACATTGGATTCGGCATACCGGGGATATCCCGATGCCAAAAAGGGAATCTTTAGCTATGGTTACGGTTGGCGTACGTTTGAGCATGGTAATGATCATATCGTATACCATACAGGTTGGTGGCACGGTTTTAGACATATTTATGTAAGAGATTTGAAAAGAAACATTGTTATTGTTTTACTTTCTAATATGACGAATGGAAGCTTGGTCAAGTTGGACGAGCTTTATAAAATCATGGGAATGCCAGTATTGCGTAAAAATGCGTATAGCAATCATGGTGATTTTATCATTGATGAGTAATTTCTGAGCGATGCTATTTTGAGAATTTGGATTATCTTCTTTATCCTATTGTAATTAGCAGGCAAAGAAGATAATCTACACGCCTTGAGTGTGCATGCAACAGGTAAATACAAAAGATATAAAAAGGGATGAAAAGAACATTGATTTTAGGTGCTAGTACCAATCCTTCACGTTATTCGAATAAAGCTGCAAATATGCTGCATAAACATGGGCATGCTATCGTCAATATTGGCTTGAGTGGAGGGGAAGCTGCAGGAGTTCCTATTGAAAAGAAAGGTGAGATCTATACAGATATTGATACTGTGACAATGTATCTTAGTGAGCCTAATCAGAAAGAATATTACGATTATATATTAGCGACGAAGCCAAAACGGATCATATTTAATCCTGGTGCGGAGAATGCAGAATTGGAACAGCTCGCTATGGAGCACGGTATTAAGACAGAAAGAGCCTGTACTCTTGTCTTGTTGAGTACAGGACAGTTTTAGATTTTGGATTTATGAAGCAATTCAACCGATAGGTACTTCGTGATAAAATAATTTGTCAGACCCACGGTATTGCTGTCGAGATTTAGACTTGACACTTTTATGTCACAATGTTCCTTCAAAATGGCCATGGTATAGGAATTTATGGCTTGCTGTATCGGAATCGTGATCAATTCATTTGCTTTTGCAATTTTTCCACCCAACACGATCAATTCGGGATTGAGTAGCTGTATTAAGGATGCAAAAGCTTTTCCTAGATTTGTCCCTAGTTTTGAAATCTGATTTATTGCAAATTGATCACCCTTGTTTGCCGCTTCAATAATATGTGTCGGTGTTAAATGTTGTAATTCATCGGGTTGCAATTCATTTAATTTAGTCAGCTCTCCTTTTTGGATTTCCTGTTTAGCATTGTTGACCAAAGCAATTCCGGAAGCTACGGTTTCCAAACAGCCCCTTTTCCCACAATAGCAAAGTTCACCGTTGTCGATAAAGGGCATATGTCCTACTTCGCCGGAGTAGCCATCACGGCCTAGGTAGACTTCGCCATTGGACACGATTCCTAAACCTATCCCCCAATCCATTAGGATAATTAAACTGTTTTTTGTGTTTTTTGCCAATCCAAATTTTAATTCAGCATAAGCTGCACCTTTGACGTCATTCAGAATGAAGACCGGTTTTTTATATATGCGCTCAAAATAGTTTGTTATGGATTGATT
Organism: Sphingobacterium paramultivorum; assembly: GCF_014109745.1. NCBI lineage: Bacteria > Pseudomonadati > Bacteroidota > Sphingobacteriia > Sphingobacteriales > Sphingobacteriaceae > Sphingobacterium > Sphingobacterium paramultivorum. The sequence continues at coordinate 4,379,693 of NZ_CP058555.1, read as the reverse complement.
GTCCTCATGTAAAAAAGTCTCGTTGGTACCTTCTTCAGCGTTGATTAGTCCTGGCATGCCAATAATAATCCCTGTTAGGTTCTCGGTATCAACTGATTTATCGATGAGATATTGATCAACGATTTGTGTGATAATAGCTAGATTTTCTCCATTGCGAGATAATTCATTATCAAGCTCAATCGTTTCAGCAATAATGTTCTGGTTGTTGTCCATTATGCTCAGTGTGATGGAGAAACGTTGGAGTTCAATCGATAGCACCTGAAACAATCCATCACAAAGCTTATATAAATTGGGTTTACGTCCTCCAATAGATTCTCCTTTGTCAAATTGACGGATAAAATCATCTTCCAGCAATTCTGCAATGAGGCTATTTACCGTAGGCAGGCTTAAATAGAGGTTTTTTACAATGTCATTTACCGATACAGATCCTAATTCGGCTATTAATTTTATAATGGAGATTTTATTGAACAGATTTTTCTTTTCAGGTTTACTCTCCAATTTTTTGTTAATCAGTAAGTTTACGGCTTTAGTCATAAAACATCATATTTTGAAATAGAATCCTCAGGGCTTTAATTTAGCAAAAGTTTTGGAATCATTTGGTTATTTTTCTCACTTGACAAGCAAGTGGGCTAATTAGCAAAAAGGGGATAAGATTCCTTATCCCCTCTCTACGTATAAGTTTAGACTATTTGAGTTTTTTCACTCGAATATCTTTAAAGAATACTTCGGTACCGTGTCCTAAAAACCCGATATGACCAGAGGTTCTTTTAAGCCCGGGATGTTGTTTGCCATCCAGGGTTCCATTTTTGCTTGCCTCTGCGATATCCGCATCCACGATAACCGCGCCATTCAGTGTAACTTTGATGCGATTTCCTTTCACCACTATTTCCTCGGAGTTCCATTCACCTACAGGTTTTAAATGACCTTTTTTGGCAGGAACAACTCCATAAATTGAACCGTGATATTGGTATTGCTTCAAGTCTTTATAAACATCTGCACCATCATCAAGTACCTGGATTTCCATAGCCTCATATGCGGCATCTCCTTCCAGAGGAGCGCGTATTCCCACACCATTGTTGGCACCAGGAGTTAATTTGAAGTCGAAGCGATAAATGAAGTCTGCATATTCTTCTTTTGTGTAAAGGTTTCCACCAAATTTTGCATTTGGATACACCCAGATATAACCTTCGTCATTGACGACATAAGCTTGGTTTTCTGTCCACTTGTCGAGGTTTGTTCCATCAAAAAGTACTTCAAAACCTTCTTTTTTCTCTTGATCGCTCAATTTAAAGATTTGTTTTCTTGGAAATTCCTTGATAAAAAGATCTCTATAATAAACAACTGAACCATGCGCTTGTAACTCAATTTGTTCGGTAGGGAAAATTGACTGGTTCCTATCCCAATAGTTTTCAAGAGGAATATTATCGGTTACTAACTGTCCATTTAACCAAACTGTGACTTTATCGTCTACCATTTTGATTTTAAACGTGTTCCATTCGCCAGTAGCATTGTCGGCAACCTTTAATGGTTTGCTTTCATTTTTCTGGTTGTTGTATAATCCGCCAGAGCCAACTTGGGCGCCGACTCTTGTATTTGCAATATCCCAAATTTGTACTTGTGGAGTACCTCTCAAGTAGATACCGGCATCACCTTCTATACCGCCATAGTTCTCCAATTTCCAATCTACGAGCATTTCAAAATCGCCATATTTCTTTACGGTAGCCAGATTATCTCCTTTACCACTGAAGGCAATTTCACCGTTGGATGCTGTCCAGCCTTTGCGCATGATATCGTCGGCTTTAGCTTGTTCTGCTGCTAAAGTTTTCTCGTTCATTTTACTTCGTTTGATCGGATCCGCTACCAAACCTTTCCAGCCACTTAGGTCTTTAGCGTTGAACATCGAAACATAGCCTTCTTTGATTGGCATTTCAGCAAGATAGCGAACAACAGCTTCTTTAAGGTATCCACTTTCACTACCCGACAATTTACCGATTACCTGTTCAAGAACCTCTCTAACCTTTTTGCCATAGAACTTGTTGTCCATTGCAATGTTCATCGCTACATTGGCCGCAGTTCCGCCAAGTTGAGCGTCGTTCATTAAATCGGCGGCAAAAACTAAAGACTGGTATGTTCCTGTAGGTTGTAACGCCGATAATGCTGCTTTTTTCTGATCTGTTGTTTTGGCAACGTTGAATGCATCTCTTAATAACAAAGTTTTCTGTTCAGGCGTATTCGAAGAAGAAGAAATTGATTTAATTAATCCTCTGTATACCGTATTGAAAAGATTATCGTCTTTTTCTGTTCGGGAAAGAGATACCAATTCTGGCAGTGCGTTGGAGGTAGACCAGCTAGCCAAAGACTCAATTGCTGCGGACCGTAGACCTGTATTATTGTTGTTAAGGTATGCAGTTACAGCTTTCAATGACTGGGCGTCACCAAGTCCAGCAAAAATAGGGAAATATTTAGCCGTATTAGGCGCTGCAGACTTCGATATATTGGCTGCTAGTTTTTCTGTTAATCCTTTTGAATTTGTGCTTGACTGAACCACATTGACAATGGCACGTTGCAATAGCACGGCAGATTTATTGTCTGTCGTATTGTTTAACCTACTGAATAGTTCTTCTAAGTCCGATTCCTGAGCTACATTTGGGAGTGCTTTGTTGATCGCTTCTTCGACAGCAGGGTTTGAACTCTTTATGGCTAATACAGCTTTGGATGATGCATTGTTGGAACGTTTACTTAAAATATCCAGCAATTGAATCTTTTTGTCATCGTCTACAGTGGCAAGTGCATTGTTGACATCGGTAACGACATTTGCATCTTTCGATGACAGGATCAATGCTTTTACCGAATTGTTGAATTGTTGATCAGCATTGAGCGCCTGGATTAAGGTATTGGTTTCTTTACCCTGAGATAGTGTATTTAGTGCACTTAATCCAGCTAATTTAGTTACGGGAGACTGTGTTTTATTTACTAATGCCTGGATTAGTTTTAAGCTGCTTGCCGAACCATTGTGGGCTAAGTAGTTCAATACACTTTCTTGCACTTCAGGAGTACCCTTGCTTGCTAAAGCAAGCAAGCTTTTTGCGTCGGCGCCTTTTCCGTATTTTCCAAGTAATTGTAATGCAATGTTACGGTAAGCACCATTATCGCTCTTAACAGCTGCTAACAAGTTCTTTTGTTGTTTCGCTGGGTCGATGGTCGTCAATAATTTAAGCGATGCAATTTGGCCGTTGATCGATTTTACTTTTTGTGATTCCTGGAAAAACTTGTTTAGGAACTTAACCGCATCTTGGTCGTGTTTATTGTCGATCAATGCTTGAGCATAGTCAATACCAAGTCCTACCGCATCCAATTTGTCATAGCTATAGCCGGCAGCATTTAGTTTTTCCTGGAATAGCGATTCAGAAGCTGTGCCCCCGATTTTGCTCAGCGCGATTAATGCTGTCCTTTGGAAGCCATCCGAATTATATTTTTGCGTTAATCCTAAAATGGCACTTTCAGCATTTTTATCTTTTAGATCTCCGAGTGCTGTAACCAGGGCAATGGCAGTTTTCTCTGTTGTGGATGCTGCTAAAGCTTTTTCTAAGACTGCTGTCGATTCTGGGGTACGAATAGATACTAGGGTTCTCGCTGCTGCATCGGCAAGATAATCGTTTGTCAAACAATTAGCGACAGCTGGTATAGCTGTATTATCGGCGCATTGACGTAACAGGCGTAGGGCAAAGACCTGATTTGTTGGTTCACTCAATTGCGCTATGGATTTTGCCAATCCTTCAACAAACACTCTTTTCTGCTGTTCTTTGCCTGGTTGGTTTACGTAAAACGAATAGCTGTTTGCCGCAAATTCTATCGGAGCATTGTTGCTACCTGGTGCTTTAAGTCCTTTGAGGAAGGTAACGACGTCATCAGAAGAAAAACCTTCCAGCTCATGCATGGCAAGTAAAAACTTTTCTTTTTCTTCGGCAGGCTGTTGTGCCAATACGTCTGCTATTTTAGTTGCAGTCGTTCTATTTTGTGGTTGCTGAGCGTAGGTTGCACTAGATATAAGAAGCAATACGGTCAGCGAATTGAATATTCTTTTCATTAGGATATCTTTTTAAATAGACCAAGGGCCTCTCATTGGTTGGTGAATTAATCTATTTGCGGCGTCGTCATTAATAAATAGCTCATTTTGGGAGTCATATTTTAGTGATCTGTTCAGTCGCAATGCTGCTAATCCCATGTTGACCAAGGTACAAGAACGGTGTCCATTGATTTCATTCAGTGCAAACTTTTCTCTTGTGCGAACGGATTCCAAGAAGTCAGTAATCTGTGGTGCAGGTTCAGGGTACTGTGCAAGTTTTCTTTCCAAATCTGGTATATCTGATTGGAATCCTCGATATAATTTACCTTTTGGACCTTCAATATAGGCTGCCTTTTCATCTTTCGCTTCACCGTCTAAAATAATCTGACAACCATCGGCATAGGTAAATGTAATTCGTCTCCATGTGCCCACGGCATCCGGATGTTGCTGCGGAGCATCAACGTCGACGGTAATCGGGCTTTCGTTGTCTTTACCTAAGAAGTATTGAACAGGATCCATATAATGTTGCCCCATATCTCCTAGACCGCCACCATCATAATCCCAATATCCTCTAAAAGTGGTATGTACGCGGTGTTTATTGTAAGGCTTGTATGGCGCCGGACCTAACCAAAAATCGTAGTCAAGTTCAGCCGGTACTTTCTCCTCTGGTAAATTTTCTTTTCCTACCCAATAGAACTTCCAGTCAAAGCCGGTATGTTTGCTTATCGTAACTTTCAAAGGCCAACCTAACATGCCAGTATCAACTAATTTTTTGATTTTGCTTACTGGAACATTCATTCCATAAAAGTCATCCTTGAAACGAAACCAGGTATTTAAACGGAAGATATTGCCATGTTGTGCAATGGCTTCTTTCACTTTTTTACCTTCACCGATAGTACGTGTCATTGGTTTTTCACACCAGATATCTTTTCCTGCTTTTGCCGCTTCAATGGACATCAGTCCATGCCAATGTGGCGGAGTAGCAATATGCACAATATCTACTTCCGGAGATTTAATCAACTCCCTAAAGTCATGGTATTCCTTCACACCACCGCCTAAGTCTGCTTGTGCTGCCGCTAGATGGGTTTTGTCCACATCACAAATGGCTACTGTTTTAGTTCCGGCGTAGCCAAAGTGCCCACGGCCCATATTGCCGACACCAATTACACCTTTGGTTAGATGGTCGCTCGGAGCAAGATAGCCCTGTCCTCCGAGTACAAAGCGTGGTACAATAGAAAATGCCGCAGCACCGACCACGGATTTTTTTATGAAATCACGCCTTGATGAATTCTGTTCTTTCATTTTGGTTGGATTAGTTGTTTTATAATTGATCCACTATTAGGCTGTTAAAAATAACGGCATTGGATATTTAATCTTAAAAATAGATAAAAAACTGATAAATGTAAACTGATAACTAAAATTTTACATATTGTTTATTTGTGTTTTGTTAAAAAATAACAAAAGAATGCTGTTGAATTCATTTCTTTCATATATAGCCACCCCATTATTGCCTATGCTTTGTTGTTTTATCTACTAAATTGTTACATTTCAATGATGTAGCTATTCGATGTGATGGACAGAGAAGGAGTTGAATCTAGGTTTTCCTCAATCGTTTTCGTAAAAGAGGCTTGATTTCAGGAGAATAATCCAGCATCTTTATGGTCGCTCTGATAGCATTAAATCCTAATGATGAATCTAAGAATACTGTTTTTACTCGTTTGCATCCTATGCCAGCCATTTGGAGGATCAGCTCAATTTAGAATTCCAGTATTGGGCCATACGATTTATGAAGGTGTGTTTACCGGAAATGGTCTCCTGGGAACGATGACTTACTTAGCTGGTAAGAATTCGATGCGTGTGGATATTGGAAGAACTGATATTTATGATCATCGAGCGAATTCGGCCGATAAATTGTTTGATCAGGCGCGTATGTCGTTAGGTCATTTTGAAATAGAATTTGAAAGCCCTATTGTGCAGGCACAAGGAGAAATTCATTTAAAAGATGCCTATGCTGAGGCGAAAGTCGGCACAGACCAAGGGATGGTGAGAATTCGGACGATCACCTTATCAAATGACAACATTATTTTGCTAGAGGTATTTAAAAAAGATTTTAACGGGAATTACCATCTTACATGGAAACCCGACGAAGCCATCAGTCCAAGGATGGGATTCAGCTATACGCAAAAACCGAAAAATTATCCGACAAATCCAAAAGGAAGTTTTGGCACCCAAGGCGAAACAAAATATTTTGATCAGCCCCTTCTAGCCGGGGGAGGGTATGTGACGGCTTATTGTAGCAGATCCGGCAAAGAAGTGGATACCTATTTAATTACCGTAGATTATAACCAGCGGGGAACCGCTTATGTCAAAAAGGCGATCAATTATATTCGGAATTTTAATAAGCAAAAGTTAACAAAGGGACTGGCAGCCCATCGCAAGTGGTGGACAGACTATTTTGCAGCATCTACACTGGAGCTGCCAGATACGGTTTACCAGCAGTTTTATGATATGCAACTGTATAAGCTTGCCAGTGCAACAAGGTCAGATAAACCCGCCATGGATTTACAGGGTCCCTGGACAAGTCCAACTCCGTGGCCAGCGTACTGGCTTAATCTTAATATGCAACTTGCTTATTCCCCTGTTTTCAAAGCGAACCAGCTCGGTATTGCAAGCTCGTTGATCCAGATGATTGATCGGAATAAAGATAATTTAAGACAAAATGTTCCCGAGCCTTATCGCTATAACAGTTTGGCTGTTGGTCGCTCCTCGGGGCCAAGTTTATGGAGTCCTGTTCTTCTGGCAAAAAATGTTTCATTGGATGCGGCTTCCGATGGAGAAAAGGAACTGGGGAATCTCGTATGGCTGTTGCATAGTTATTATCAATATTATCGAGCGACGCTGTCGCAGGAAGTATATGATCGCTTGTTCCCGCTACTGAAGGAAGCGATAAATTATCATTTGCACCTAGTGGAAAAGAATCAAGCAGGAAAATACCATATCGGTGTGAAAACCTATTCGCCAGAATATTCAAAAGGGTATGCTTATGATACAAATTATGATCTTTCTATTTTCAAATGGGGGCTCAAGACGCTTATTGAGCTGGATCAAGAAAGAGGCGGCAAGGATAAACTTCATGCTGTCTGGAAAGACGTATTGGCCAACTTGATTGATTATCCACAAGATGTCGATGGCTTTATGATCGCAAAAGATCTTCCCTATGGCGAGTCGCATCGGCACTATTCGCATCTAATGATGATTTATCCTTTTTACGATATAAATTGGGATCAGGTAACTAATCAAGCTCTTATTGAGCGCTCTATTGCACATTGGCAGAGCAAAAAGCAATGGTTGCAGGGCTATTCATTTACGGGGGCTGCCTCTATGTATGCCATGATGGGGAGAGGAGACTCGGCTTTGGCTTTACTGGATGTTCTATTGCAGAAATATATTAAAGCCAATACGCTATATGCTGAAAGCGGTCCGGTGATAGAAACCCCACTGGCAGCGATGGCGAGTATTCAAGAATTGTGTATGCAGTATTGGAATGGTGTATTACGAGTGTTTCCTGCTATTCCTCATAGATGGAAGGATGTTTCCTTTACCAATTTTTTGACAGATGGTGGAAATCTCGTATCAGCAGAGCGGAAAAATGGAAAAACGGCCAACATCCGGATCAAAAGTCAATATGGAGGTCGTCTACGTTTAAAATCCGATATCGGAATACCAGAGGTAAAGATACAGGGAAAGGGTACGTTTGATATCAGGAAAGACGGAATGATTGATCTGCAGCTTGATAAGGGAGCAATCGCTTTGATCAACACACATTGATAACGCGAGATTAAAGAAAGTAAGACAGGACGAGCTAAATAGGCAGATTCTGTGAATCAACGCTCTATATTCCTCAATCAATTGAAATAAGGAAAAAGAGCATATTATTTAGGTATAAAATTGAAGCGCTAATGCGCTGACCAAATAAAAATAAAAGAATAGAAAATAATGAAATTAAAACAACTTTCCGTGTTATTATTGGCCATTTTGGGTACTTCGACTGTCGTTCAGGCGCAAACGGCAAAACCAAATCTATCCAAAGCGTTTATTCAGCAGCAGCTAGATGCTGCAGCGAAGCAAATAAAAGTCCTGGCGAGTGAAACTCCGGCAGAAAAGTTTCCAAAAACTTTCGAAAATGGCAAAGAGGTATTTTCTTCGTCGAGCTGGTGGTGTTCGGGGTTCTATCCAGGGACATTGTTGTATTTATATGAAGGCACCAAAGATGAAGGGCTATTAAAGAAAGCAACTGAGAAATTGACCTATCTAGAAAAAGAAAAGAACAACAAGGGTACACATGATTTAGGGTTTATGTTATTCTGTAGTTTTGGAAACGCACTGCGTCTCACGGGTGATAACCAAAAGTATGGACCAGTACTCAGCACCGGCGCCAATTCCCTAGCATCTCGCTATAGTCCAACTACCAAAACGATCCGTTCTTGGGATCACGGATCATGGCAGTATCCGGTTATAATCGATAATATGATGAACCTGGAGTTTTTGACACAGGTGTCTAAAATGACTGGAGATAAAAAATTCTATGATATTGCGGTATCTCATGCTGAAACAACCTTGAAAAATCACTTCAGAAAAGATTATAGCTCATACCATGTGATCGATTATGATAAAAACACAGGTAAGGCCATTGGTAAAAAGACCCATCAGGGCGCATTTGATGAATCGGCATGGTCAAGAGGACAAGGATGGGCGCTGTATGGTTATACCATGATGTACCGCGAGACAAAGAAGAAAGAATTTTTGAAGCAGGCCCAGCAAATCGCAAAGTATATCCTAAGCAATCCGAATTTGCCTGCTGATCTGGTTCCTTACTGGGATTTTGATAAAGATAAAATTGCGCAGTCAGATAAAATGTATCCGAATAAGGATCTGCGGGATGTATCTGCGGCGGCATTATATGCATCTGCTTTGTTAGAGCTCTCACAATACACAAAGGGAAGTGAAGCTTTGAATTATTTTGATAAAGCAGAAACGATTCTTAAGAACCTGTCGAAGGTACCTTATCTGGCACCTTATGGTCAAAATGGTGGGTATATCTTACAACACAGTGTTGGAGCGCTGCCATTAAATTCGGAAATCGATGTGCCGTTGACTTATGCAGATTATTACTATGTTGAAGCCTTGGTTCGTTATCAACGCCTATTGTCCGGAGAACCTATGATCAAAGAGATCGCTAAATAAGGTTGTCAACAGTTAAAAGCTTATTTTAGTGGGATCAGATCGTTTAAAAAATGATTTGTTTTAAGTAAGGCTCGAACTTGATTAAAAACGTAGTTAAAGCTAAAAGACAGAGGTGGCATAGCCACCTCTGTCTTTTTTATTGGGAATAACAGCGTTTATTGAGCATTACGGAGACTACAGTTCGATATAACAGGGTTTAGCTATTCTGGTTGGGCGTAGCGGTTTGTTCCGACGGATTGTATCCAAACTGTTTTTTAAATTCCTTACTAAAGTACTTCCTGTCCGAAAACCCCACAGCATAGGCGATCTCACTGATGTTCATGTCAGAATTCAGTAGTTCTTTCGCTTTGTTTAGCCTATACGTTTTAACATAATTATTGAGCGATAAATTGGATATGGCCTTCAGCTTACGATAGAGAATTGGAGCGCTCATTCCCATTGTACGCGATATAAAATTAACATCAAAGCTATCTGACTGGATATTTTCTTCGATCAACTCATTTAGGGATGAGATGAATTGCGCATCAAGTTCATTGTCGAATGAAGCTGTTTTGACCTGAAATTCTTTACTCTTTTTGTGGCTGATAGCCAGGAGGTTTTGAGCAGAAAGAAATAGTTGTTTATTGTCGAAGGGCTTTGTTAAATAGATATTTGCACCCTGCTCCAGGGCTAAGGTTTGTGAATGGCTGTCTGTTACGGCTGTCAACAAAATGAACGGAATATGGCTTGTCACCATATTTGTTTTAACGGCCTGACACAGTTGGGCTCCATCCATATAAGGCATCATCAGGTCTGAAATAATAAGATCAGGGATATATTCCAATGCTTTGGAAAGAGCTTCTTCGCCATGATCAGCCGTAATGATTGTGTAGGTGTCCTGAAACAGACTGACTACCGTTGCTAATAATTCTTTGTTGTCTTCTACAATTAAAATAGTTTGTTGCAAGGAAGTATCGAGCGTGTTTGGTACCAGTATGCTAACGTCTTCTGCTTCCTTTGCAAGGAGGCCTATTGCTTGTGGCTCTACTTTCTCGCCAGCTTGTTTCGGTAAGGTTACCGTAAATACCGTCCATTTTCCTTTTTCATCGTCCTGTGAAAAACAACGAATCTCTCCCTTGTGCTGCAGTACAATTTGTTTGGTAAGTGCCAAACCAATGCCTGTGCCGATCGCATCATTAGCTTGTTCTTCACGATAGTATTCTTCAAAAATTTTAAACTGATTGTCTGTGGCAATGCCAATGCCGTTATCAACTATGTTTATGGAAAACGAGTCCTCGCTTTCGATCAGATCCAGATAGACTGTACCATATTCGGGTGTGTATTTGATGGCATTGGAGAGTAGGTTAAACATCACTTTGTCAAATTGGACTGTATCGATGGACTGCAGTCCTACAGCATCCAACTGACGTATATAATAGTTGAGATGTTTTGTTTTGGCAAGGTCATTCAGTAAGTAGAACGTATCTTCTATGTATTCTCTAAAAGAGATGTCGGTTTTCTTCAGCACAAAGTGTTTGTCATCGAATTTTTTAAAGTCCAGCAGCTCGTTGATTACACCAAGGAGTTTACTGGCATTCTTTTTTATCCGTTTTACTTTGTTTTGAGTAGCGGTAAGATTGGCCGTTTCGGAAATAATTTCGTCTAATGGAGCTGTAATCAAAGTCAAGGGTGTGCGAATTTCGTGCGATATCTGTGTAAAGAATTTTATTTTCTTTTCCTGTTCCCGTTCTGAATTGATCAACATCTCACGTTCGACAACGAACTTGATGACAAAATGTACCCCCAGCGTAAACAAGCCGGCATACAACAGATACGCCCACCAAGTTCTCCAAAAGGGAGGTTTAATATCGATATTGATCCGTAGGGGTATACTGCTCCAGATGCCGTCGTTATTACTAGCGAATATGGTCAAGGTATGCATTCCGACTGGAATATTGGTATATCGTATTGACGGAGTACTTGTTTCAAGCCAATCCTTGTCAAAACCATCGAGCTTGTATCGGTATCTATTCTTTTGCGGTTTGATGAAATTAGAACCTGAGAAATTAATCGTAACAAAGTTTTCATCATGTCGGAGTTTGAGCTGATAACTGTTGGGATCTGTTGTTTTCTGAATCCGTCCGTAGTTCAATGGTGTCTCTTCAAGAAAGATATTTCGGAAAAATACCTCAGGGATAGTCAGATTGAAGATTATTTTTCGGGTATCCAGGGCAACTACACCATTGAGAGTTGTGACGAATAGTGTTCCTGTTTTGCTGGCAAAGACTTTGGCTCCAAGTAAATTTTTGACCGGTAAACCGTCATACTGATTCAGGAGGTAGCTATGTTTTGTTTTGGGATTATAGCATATTAATCCATTTTTACTGGTAAGCCATACCTGCTTGTTCACAAAGATGGGCCAGCCTAGCGAATTGTTCGGAAAGCGAGATACCTTGGTTAAGTGATCATGCTGATCAAAATGATATAAGTATTCTTTGGATGTCAGCCAGATGTCCCCGTTCGGATGAACATAAAACCCACCTAGCGTCAATGTATCCAGCTGTTTTATTGGTTTTATGTTTGATTCATTCGTTTTTTTGCGAAAAAGTGTACCTCCTCTGAGAAAATATGTCTGCTGTTTATTGTCCGCTTGGATATCATCAATTGTGCCTGTTTTTAATGCAGCGTTATATGCTGCAGGTTTTCCAGGATCGACGATGTAAAGCCCTTTATTGGTTCCGAGGTAAATGCGGTGAACTGGATCGACATAAATGCTATAAATATTGTTTTTGAGATTCAGGAGATCTTTTTCCAGGTAAAAGTGTTGTGTGTTTCCAGATTGTGCATCGATAATGGAATAACCGCCGCCATACTGTGCCGCATAAATTTTGTTATCTCTAACGTATAGATCCTTGATCAGGTTTGACTGGGTTAATTTAGACAAAGGGGAGGTCATTTCTGTTCTTTTGTCAATTTTGTTGATTCCTTCTTCTTCTGTTCCAATCCAAAACGCATTTTCTGACTCTGCGAAACTGCCGGTGATATCGCTGTTGAGGCTGAGACCAGGACGTGAACGTGTTGAATAATGCTGTATGGGGATCAGATCGGGGTAGATGGCATTGATTCCTCCAAAATAAGTTCCTATCCAGGTGATCTGTTGTCGATCAATAAAGATATCATAGATAGAGTTTTGACTCAATGAGTTTTTGACGGAGGTATTATGTTTATAATTTAGGAAATGTGGTGCCCCATTAAAGATGGAGAGTCCTTTTAATGTACCGATCAAGAGGTCTCCCTGTTTAGTTGGGACGATTTTTCTGATGTTATTGCTGAGCAGATTGCTATTTGTTTCTGTTAGATTATTCCATTTTTTATCAACGAAGTTGTATTGGAATATTCCATGCAATTTTGTGCCAACCCACAGGATGTTTTTATGAAGATACATTGTGCTGAAAATCTGTTCTTTTAGCGGCAGGGGGGATGCTATAAGATTCTGGATCGTAGAAATTTGATTATTTTTTAATGAAAAGGACGTTATACCATCCATGCTCGCCATGATATAGGTTTCCGGTCCTGTCTGAATAATCGATTGTACACGGGATTGGTTAATGATTTTTTTTAGATTGTAGGTGCCTGCTGTGGGGATAGCCTGAAAGAGCCCTTTGTCGGTGCACAGAAATATTTTGTCTGAAAAGATCTGTATGTCGGCGACGGCAATTTTTTCTTGAAAAGGTTTTCCCTGTTTAAATACCGCTTTGCGTTTGTCGATATCGAAAATGAATAACTGCGTTGCTGTAGCAATGAAAAGGTCATTATTTGCGTTGATGGCAATCTTGTTAATGTAATCTACCTTTTTAAATACCGTATCCTGTACGAGAATATTGGTGATATTTTGGGAGTCATATACAAAAAGGTTGGCTCCGCCGCCGAACCAAAGTTTACCTTGTTTATCTTGAGCAATTGCTAATACCGCCTGTTTATCCAATACGTTCTCCTGGCTTAGTGTCTCAAATTTTAAATTCTGGGCATGACAAATGGAAATGATGGATATCAACAGCAGAAATTGTCGCGATAAAATAGGTAGTATGCTCATGGTTATGGGGTATTTGTGTCAAATTTAAGATTTTACCCCCAAATATTTATGAATTTCACCCCTCTTAATTTGCTCATAGACTCATCTTTGACCTATTAAACAACCAATTTTTATTATAAAACTAATTTCCTAAAGTATGGCAAAGTTTTACAAAGTTGGACTGTCTGCTATGATGATGTTTACTGTGGGTGCGAGTATGGCACAACAGAAAATTTCAATTACGGGGCGGATTACAGACAGTCAAGGAGCACCTTTATCGGGTGTAACGATTCGAGAAAAGGGCGGAAAGACCGCCACTTCAACAAATGAGGCAGGTCAATATGCCATTTCTGTTTTAGAAAATGCTACATTACTGATTTCATATATAGGATATCAGGATCAAGAAATCAATCCTAAAGGGCGTTCGATAATTAATATCAGTCTGGAAAAAAACACCTCAGCGCTTGATGAAGTTGTTGTTGTGGGTTATGGCACGCAGAAAAAAGTCAATTTGACTGGATCTGTCGCTACTGTCGGTGCAGATAAACTTACAAATAGACCGATAATGAACCTTGCCGCGGCTCTAGGTGGAACTGCACCTGGTATACGTGTTACGCAGGGCAATGGGAATCCCGGAAGCGAGGATGTGTCCATTCGTGTTCGTGGTACAGGGTCTTTCAATAATAATAACCCGCTGATTCTTGTTGATGGTGCTGTAGCCGATATGGTTCCATTAAATACGGATGATATCGAGAATATTTCTATTTTGAAAGACGCGGCTTCAGCAGCAATTTATGGATCTCGTGCTGCTAATGGCGTCATTCTCGTAACTACTAAAAAAGGGCGGAAAGGTGAGGCGCCTAAAATAACATTCAATGCATTGTATGCGCGTGAGAAAGCGCAAACTGATTTGAAATTTATGTCGAGTACAGCAGATTGGATGGAACTACACAACATCGCTAAGGTGAATGCTAACCCGACTTCGACATCTCCTGATTATACACTTTCAACGATTGAAGACTGGCGCAAAGCAAATGCTGATCCTAATGGTACATATACTAATCCGATCACTGGGAACAGCATCCCTAATTGGTTGGCATATCCAAATACTGATTGGGCGCAGGTTCTCTTCCAGCCTCAATATTATCAGCGATATGGTGTTTCAGTAACTGGAGGGAGTGATAAATCTTCTTATCTCATGTCCGCCGGATACCAAAATAATCCTGGAACGTTGGCAAATACTGGAATGAAGAGATTCAACATTCGGACCAATTTGGAAACAAAAATTGCGGATAGAATTACTTTTGGAACACAAACCTATGCTACAAAGGAGTATAAGCAGCCTGGTAGCACTTCAATGACTTATTTGCTTCAGGCTTTTCCAGGAATGACACCAATTTATGAGGGAAAATATGGATCCAGTGAAGATCCCAACACAACAAATAAGGATAATATTCTCCAACAGGTGGCTTCGAATGGTGGAGAAAACAACTACACACGTATCAATAGCACATGGTATGCTAACGCGGACCTTTGGAAGGGAATTATTGCAGAGGCTCGCTTTAACTACAGTGAGTATACGCGTGAAGATGAAAATTATTCCCAAAATTTGCCGAGGTATAGTTTTAGAGAAAGCTTTGAGAAGCCTAAAGAGGGTATAGGAAATTTGGACCAGGCGACAACTTACCGTTTTTCTTATAAATCTTCCAGTTATACAGCGAATGCATTATTGCGTTATGCACATACTTTTGGAAAACACGATGTTGGCGGATTAGTAGGTTACGAGCAATATTATTCAAAGACAAGTGGGTTTAATGCTACTCAACGAGGATTGCTTGATTGGAGTGTTACTGATATAAACTCGGGAGGTACAATGGAGTCCATTGGCGGCTCTGATCAGAATAGAAAAGATAATGCAAAAGCGGAGAACGCAATGATTTCTTATTTTGGGCGGGTAAACTATGCCTATGATGGTAAATATTTGTTCGAAGGAAACTTTCGTTCGGATGCGTCATCTAAGTTTGCTCCAGGACATCGCACAGGATTTTTCCCTTCTTTCTCGGCAGGTTGGGTTATCAGTAACGAAGGGTTTTTTGATCCAGCCAAAACAACGGTTAATTACTTAAAGCTTAGAGGGTCCTATGGAACCTTAGGGAATACAATAAGTGGAAATTACGATTGGCAGACTCTTTATCAGAAAGTGAATAATGTATTTAACGAGTCGGTTGCGAATGGGGTTATTCAGCAAACTATCCAAAATCTTAGTTTATCATGGGAGAAACTAACGACATATAATGTTGGGTTGGAAGCCAGTTTCTTAAATCGTCGTTTGAGTGTCGAGGCCGATATGTATTCCCGAAAGACTTCTGATATCTTAACGGCAGCTATTATTTATTTGACGATGGGTAATATCAATGCACCGATGTCCAATACTGCTTCAATGAATAATAAAGGGATAGAACTAAATTTGGGGTGGAACGACAAAATTGGAGATTTCAGGTATGGAGTTAGTGGTAATATCTCTTACAACATGAACAGAGTTTCCGGATTTAAAGGAACGTTAAAGTATGAACAAGATCCATCGACTCTCGATATTTGGGGTAATCCAACTTGGCGTTATACGAATTTAGCAGATGTGTCTACAGGAGGAAACGAGCGTCGTGTGGAACAGCATATGCTTGACGAATGGTTTTTAAGAAAGCCTTACGCGGGTACTGGAACTTATATGAAATCTGATGGAAGTGTAGATCCCAATGGTGGTCCAACAGATGGAATGATTCGTACTAAAGCCGACCTGGAGTGGGTGAAATCCATGATTGCTGCAAATTATTCTTTCAATAACAATACAGTGGGCCCGGGAGCAGCAAATATTTGGTATGGACAAATGCTTATGGCAGATGCGAACGGTGATGGTAAGTACGGTAATGATGATGACCGTGAATTCACTGGGAAGTCTTCTGTTGCCAAATTTGTGTTTGGCTTAAATCTGACAGCAGCGTACAAGGGCTTTGATCTAAGCATGCTTTTGGCGGGACGTGTCGGCTCTTATCATTATATTAATGAGCGTGGATCTAATGGATCAATCTTAGCGAATACAGGTGATCAATTGCCAGCAGATGCCTGGACCAAATATTATTCTTATGATGCAGTAAGAGCAAATAGCGATTATGATAATTATGATCCTGCTACAGATCCAAATGCAAATATAAATGGTAAATATCCACGTTTACTTTCTTCAAGTTCAATCATGCAGGCTAATACATTCTATCTGTACAATACCTCGTATTTAAAGTTAAAGTCTTTGCAGTTGGGGTACACATTTCCTAAAAAATGGATTAATCAAGCTAAAATTAAAGACTTAAGGGTATTTGTAACTGGAGAAAACCTATTGACTTTTAAACATAAAGACTTTCCAGGAGTGGACCCGGAATTAGGTGGTTCATTGATTGTTTATCCGATCGCGAAGTTATATTCCGCCGGGGTATCAGTAACTTTTTAACTTAATCTCAGAACAGAAGGATAAGTTAATTTGAGTTTTCAATAGAGTAAGACTTAGACTAGCATCTTAATCTTAAACTCTGTTTAGTCAAATAAAATAGAAATAGAGATGAAAAAAATATTAAAATCTGTCATAGCAATTGGTATAGCAAGTTCTTTATCGTCTTGTACGAAAATATTGGACCTTGCACCTAATGACAAAATATCTTCGGGAACAATGTGGTCAACGGAAACGCTGGTTGATCAAGGGGTAATAGGTGTTTACTATTCGTTACAACGTCCGGTAAGAAGTGACGGAATTGTAGGGACATCTGCAAATATTGGGTATTATGCTTATGAGGCATTTGGTATGACTGGTCAAGGTGAATATAACTTAAATAACCTTTTCTCCAGCGCTGTGAATCCAAGTAATTCCTATTTTTCATTCCAATGGAAATGGTTGTATGATGGTGTACATCGCGCTAACGATGCAATTGTTCATATTCCCGGTGCGACGATGGCTCAGGAGAAAAAGAATAAATTAGTAGCCGAATGTAAAGTATTACGAGCCTTTTTTTACATGCGGCTCAATGAACTGTATGGTCGGAATGGTTTAGGTGTTCCTATTTACACCGAGCCTATCAGTCCTGCAGAAGGTAATAAAGGGCAGAGTTCAGAAGAGGATGTTTGGGCGCTTATTATTAAAGATTTGACTGATGCAATCAATGAGAGTGCTTTGCCGAACAATCAAATCCAAGGTGAAGGACGTGTGAGTAAAGGTGCCGCTTATGCACTACGTGGCCGTGCTTATCTTATGACCAAAAAATACGATCAGGCAGTTGCTGATTTTGCGAAAGTTGGAGAGAGCGGCTATAAACTCTTTTCAAATTATAAGCAATTATTTAAAGTTGCCAATGAACGTTGTGAAGAGATGATTTTGAGCGTTCAATATATTGAGGAACCTTCAGGATACGGTTCTGCCGTACAGAAATATACCGCCGCATTTCAACAGGGAGCAAAAGATAGTAGAGGGTGTTGGACAGATTTGCAAGTAACCCCGGCTTTGGTCAATTTGTATGAAGAAATAATTGATGGTACTACTGTACGTCCTTTTAGTTGGTCGGATTATATTCCTGAATGGAATACTGTAAATGCTTTAGGAGCTCCCAATAGAAAGGTCTTTTTTATACGAGACCAAAAAGTTAACGGAAATGATGTTCACCCTACGGTAACCACAGTAATCAATACAGAATTAAATAAATTGAATAGTACTGCGCGAGTGTTGTATCTGCCTGAGGGTAACGAAGCACGGCTTAAAGCAGCTTATGCAAATAGGGATCCACGGTTAGCTTATAATGTAGTGACTCCTTATGCATCTTTCCAGGGAGTGAATAGCAATTCCACGGCTGCAGGTATGTATACATACAGATTCCCAGTCACAGGTAAGTACTATGTAGACCAATCTGGAGCTGAGCCCAATTTAAATAGTAGTTTACCTGGTAGTTATTATACTTCGGGAAGTGCCAATGCGCAGGCAGAATTTAAGTATATCCATCGTAAGTTTGTGGGCGAAGGGTTAGAATATGCTCGCCGTGAGCAAAATCCGGTCGACGAACCTATTATTCGTTATGCTGATGTTTTGTTGATGTGGGCAGAAGCATTAGTCGAAATGAATGATTTACCTGGTGCGATGGCAAAAGTAAAACAGGTCAGAGATCGGGTTGGAATTCCAACAATGGCCTCTTCTTTTTCAGATCAAACCAAAGCACGGAATTATGTACGAGATGAACGGCGCCGGGAATTAATTGGTGAAGGAGTTAACTTTTTTGATGAAATGCGTTGGAAGACACTGAAAGAAACAAAGTTCAACGAAAAATTCGCACAACATGTTTGGGGTGGCACAGAAAATACTGGTGGTACCACTTATGAATGGATAGGTGACCAATGGTACACGTGGCCAGTCCCTAAATCTGAAATAGAGTTAAATAAAAATTTGAAGCCAACACCAGGGTGGGTTTATTAAGTAAAGAAGTTGTTATCAATCGCTCACGCAATCGTTTGCTAGAGCGATTGATTTTTTTTGATTTGTTTTTTTAGCTTAAAATAAAGATTTTTAATGTTTTGTGTAACACTTCGATTATGTTCGTTATAAACCAATGTCAATGAAAAGAAGACTCTTATTAAAACTATTGGGCGGTGCCGGGATGGGCGCACTGGCGACATCTTTTGCTGGTGATGCGAAAGCCAATGTTGCCGCGTCGGAAAGAAATAATTACAGCGAGAACGATCGTGCCTATTGGGTGTCTATTTTACATAAGATGGCTGCTCCAATATTAGGCAATATCAGTAAGCAACAATGGCGTAAAAATATGCCGATGGAAGTGAGCCCTACTTTTGATAGTCGAGACCCTGGAGTCGGATACTTAGAAGCTTTCGGTCGTTTGTTGGCAGGTATGGCTCCTTGGTTGGCTTTGCCAGATGACGCAACTGAAGAAGGTCAATTGCGTAAAAAATTACGTGACCAAGCATTACTCGGTATACAATATGGTGTCGATCCTAAATCGCCGGATTATTTTACCTGGCGAGGCCCTTCATCCCAAACACTCGTCGATGCGGCGCATCTTGCGCTGGCTTTTTTGAGGGCCCCACAGGCTTTATGGCAGCCTTTGGACCAAGTTACTAAAAAAAGAGTAGTTGAAGAATTCAAACTGCTGCGGAAGATCAAGCCGAATGAGAGTAATTGGTTGCTGTTTGCCGCGATGACAGAGACATTTCTCTATAGCATCGGGGAGGAGTGCGCGCGTGAAAAGATCGATTATGCAGTCAATAAATTTGATCAGGAATGGTATGTCGGAGATGGCTGGTACAGCGACGGAGCGCGTTTTAGTTTTGATCATTACAATGGGTATGTGATTCACTGCATGCAGGTTGAGTCGCTACGCCATAATATTACCGCCGGCGGAAAATACAAAGAAATGTATGATAGAGCGTATAAACGAATGCAGCGCTATGCACATCATTTGGAACGTATGATTTCTCCAGAAGGTCACTATGTCGTTGTCGGTCGCTCGTCAACTTATAAGAATGCAGCGTTCCAACCTTTGGCGACAGTTGCTTTAGAAAACAAGCTACCTGAGGATATCTCAAAAGGACAGGTCCGGGCAGCTCTTACAGCGATATTAAGGCATATTTATATTGACAAAACCTTTGCCTCGTCAGGATGGCTGCGTATGGGAGTGGTAGGTGATAAACAATCCAATCTCGCAGATTACTATACAAATGCAGGGTCTATGTATGTGGCCTCCCTGTCATTCTTGCCTTTGGGATTACCTGCAGACGATGAGTTCTGGACCTGTGCTTCACAACCCTGGACTTCTCAGAAATGCTGGAGTGCCGAGCAATTTCCGAAGGACTATTATGTAAGTTATTAAATAAAACAAGAATAGAGGGTTCTAAATTTTATATAAACATGAAGATACAACATTATATTACGGGGGGCCTAATCATTGGGCTGGGAATGCAAGGAATTTCTTGTTCTAGTCAACGGAATTTAGGATCCGTTAAGTTGGGGCTTGACAAAGAATTCGTTCATTCAAATTTAGAAGATGCACATAAACAAATCGCTTACCTCGCAGCATCGATCAATGAATCCGATATGCCCACGACTTATAAAGATGGTAAATATGTGAATTGGGGTTCGAGTTGGTGGTGTTCGGGGTTTTATCCCGGTACAGTGCTCTATCTCTATGAATATACCAAAGATGAGAAGCTATTAACGGAAGCGAAAAGTAAGTTAAAAGAACTCGAGAAGGAGAAGAACAACAAGGGAACACATGATTTGGGCTTTATGTTATACTGCAGTTTTGGTAATGCATTACGTTTGACGGGAGATTCAGCTGCTTATAAGGAGATTTTAAGTACAGGAGCAGCATCGCTGGCAAC
Organism: Sphingobacterium paramultivorum; assembly: GCF_014109745.1. Classification (NCBI taxonomy): domain Bacteria; kingdom Pseudomonadati; phylum Bacteroidota; class Sphingobacteriia; order Sphingobacteriales; family Sphingobacteriaceae; genus Sphingobacterium; species Sphingobacterium paramultivorum. The sequence goes on along the minus strand of NZ_CP058555.1, from coordinate 4,358,913 downwards.
ACGTTTCCATGTAGCACCGCAAACGATTCGTTCATGGGATGGTGGCAAAAACTGGGATGACCAACCCTGGACCTATCCAGTGATCATCGACAATATGATGAACCTGGAGTTTTTGACGGAAGTTTCCAAAATGACAGGAGACAAACGCTATCGTGATATTGCTATAACGCATGCAAATACAACGATGGTCAATCACTATCGAAAAGATTATAGTTCCTACCATGTGGTGGATTACAATCCGAAAGATGGACGTATTATTTCGAGAAAGACGGCACAAGGCGCTTTTGATGAGTCTGCATGGGCTAGGGGACAGTCTTGGGGACTTTATGGTTATACAATGATGTACCGCGAAACGGGCGACAAGAAATATTTGGAGCAGGCTAGGCATATTGCTCAGTTTTATCTGAATCATCCCAATCTTCCGAAAGATCTGATACCTTATTGGGATATGGATCAGAATAAACTTACGCCGGACAGTAAATATTATAGCCAAAAAGATCTTCGCGATGTGTCGACAGCTTCAGTGACTGCTTCGGCTTTGCTGGAACTGGCACAATACACAACAGGCAGTGAAAGCCAGCTGTATATCTCGAAGGCTGAGCAGATGTTGCGCTCGCTTTCTTCTAAACCCTACAAAGCAGATTACAAGGAAGCCGGTGGCTACGTCTTGAAACATAGCGTCGGTTCAATCCCACATAAAACAGAGGTGGATGTGCCTTTAACCTATGCCGATTACTATTATGTAGAGGCATTGGTGCGGTATGACCGATTGCTCCGCGGAGAAAAGGTGATTAAACAATAGACGATAAGGCACGTTTAAACTGTTCTTAAAATAAGTGTTGTTTTAGGAACAGTTTTAGCCGTTTGTGCTCTTGGGAAAAATGCAGTTCCAACCAATCCCAAATTTTCATTGGAGCATCTCCTGTTATAATAGTCGCGATAGACCCATAATATTTGGCGAGATCTGTCACCCGGATGTGTCAGATCTATACCGCTCCGTTTATACGTTACCAATATCATAAATCTAACAAAGAATGAAAACAACAAATAGTAAAGTCAGATTTATTGAAATTACACTTATTGTGTTTTTTAGGGGTCGGTAAGTTCTTGTATTTTAAAATTGTATATTCTGATCAAGTAATCATTTGGACGTATTAGTAGGCAGTACACCTATTTTTTTACGGAGAATTTTTTAAAGCGATGCGCCGTTGATCTTTCAACCATAATTATTAATGGTGAGGCATCATTCGCTAATGATCGAGAAACTTTAGTCAATTTATCTAAAAGAAAGGAGGCCCTTATGATTTAGTTAAGACAGAAGCCAATTGTTGATAAGCTATATCTCAAAAAAGCTTATTGAAATAGTCAATTATTTATAAACACTTTTGAATTATGTTAAAAAAATCATTTGTAATAGCCTTTGCGTTATTTATTGTCACTGGTTTGTTCGTTCAAGCTAGAGATTTGAGTGTACCAGCAGCAGTAAAATTATCTAATAAACGAAATATAATTTCTACGGAAAATGTTGGGGCAAAAAAAAATACCAAAACGACTATTAAAACACTAAGCAGCACATTCGACTTTTATGTGTATAACTTTAGTAATTCACCCATTTATTTGACCTTTAGCGGGAATTTTCCAGGAGGAACCACACAGCATGTTGTAGTCCCTGCGAATACGTTGTCTTATCCAGTCAATATTCAAAGTGGAAATTATGATATTTATGCAAGTTGTCCTAGTTGGTTAACAATGTGGTATGCGATGAGCTGCGGTCATTCGGGCTCCGGACAATCTTACACTTTCGAAAATGTTTATTTGAGCGATACTGGCTGTACATCGTTAGATGTCGGAAGCAATTAAATTGCCCAAAATAATTAATGTTGCTGTCTCAATGTCTTCATTGGGGCAGCTATTTACTATTTCGGTCGAATACGATGGTAGAAGCCGAAAGAATTTTTGATCCGCTACATCGCGAAGGCTAAGCAGATGTAGCGGTCGCTTTCTTCTAAACCCTACAAAGCAGATTATAAAGAAGCCGGTGGCTATATCTTGAAGCATAGTGTCGGATCAATTCCACATAAAACAGAAGTGGATGTGCCCTTGACCTATGCCGATTACTACTATGTGGAGGCATTGGTGCGATATGATCGGTTGCTCCGAGGAGAAAAGGTAATCAAGCAATAAGGAGTGACTTTTTTAAGTTTTCAACAAAGTTATTAACACGATGTGGAAAAGTGAAGTATATAGGTACTTCACTTTTTTTGTTTTATTGGATTTAACGCTCTCAATCTAAAAACAAGTTTCTTCATGTTGTACTTGATTCTATTCTCTGTCAAATACAGTCTCTTTCATCTAGTGCACATGGGTAGTATAACATGATATTATTTTCTATATTAATAGGGGTTTTATAGGGGGATAACAGGGGGTTAACAGGGGTACTACCCCTGTTAACCCCCTGCTAACCCCTAATAAAAATAGTGTTACTCCTTTTTTAATTCGGAATCTGATGTTAACTTGTTAATTATTTGCTCCTGAAGAAGCCAGTTACAGGTAAGCTTTATATTTGATATACGTTCGATAAAGATACACGAGCAGAACTATATATTTTGCTGTATTATATTTGCCGTGTTCCATAATTTAAAACTTTGCCATTTTTTGTGACATTCATTAAATCATTTGGGCTTTTTGTACCTTTATCCCAATGACCGATATTCAAAAGAGATTCGACCGCATACTCGCTATTTATATGCATCTACAAGCTAAACCTGTGGTCACCGCCGCTGCTTTGGCGGAACGTTATGAAGTTAGTCAGCGTACGATTTATCGTGATATCAGATCCCTGATGCAAGCTGGAATTCCGATTTATGGTGAAGCGGGAAGCGGTTATTCTTTGGTGGAGGGATATAAGATGCCACCTCTGCAATTTACCCGAGAGGAGGCATTGAGTTTTGTCGCAGCGGAGAAACTGGTGGAAAAGTATACAGATCGGAATCTTGCGCATCATTTTACAACAGCATTGCTGAAAATGAAAGCCATATTGCGGGGCAATGAAAAAGAACAGGTGGCCTTAGTAGGGGATAACTTTCTGGTGCGCGGTGGGCGTCATCAATTCAATGAGAAGCTTACCCATGGCACCAATATACTGATCGAAAGTATCGCTGCAAAGAAATGTGTGGAAATCTATTATTCCAAACCTTCGGATAAAACTCCAGAAAGGCGTGAAATCGAAGCTGTGGGTATTTTTGTGGAGAGCAAGTTTTGGTATGTCCTTGCTTTTTGTAGATTACGGAAAGATTATAGGCAATTCCGTTTGGATAGAATAAACAATATTAGAATACTTGCCGATGACTTTGCAAAGGAGCATCCTGAACTTTCATCTTTTCTGAATAAACGTCATGACGTTCCCACGACAAAAGTTGTCGTGCAAGTGGACAAGGATATGGCCCGCTATATGGAATGGGATCGCCACTATTTTGGTTTCCAAAAAGAAACGGTCACTGATAACTATGTGGAAATGCATTTTGAAAGCATTAATATGGAGAATGGCTTTGCGCGTTGGTATCTGATGTTTGCCGATAAAGGAACAATTATTGAACCTGAATCGTTAAAAGAGGTCGTAAAGCGGTTGCTCTCATCGGCATTGGAGCAAGTTTAGTCAAAAACGACGAAATCAGCCTTGCTGCTATTGTACGCAAAAAACTTGTTCGGCTGAAAGGACAGGTACCGAACAAGTCATTTGTAGGCTGTACTAAAAATAAGCTTCAGCGCTCTGTTAAGAAGGAATTTTCATTGCAGACATTACCTATTTAACCTCTTTCCCAAAAAAATGGAGGTTCTATGCCGAGTAATCTTAGATAAACAAATCCCTGACCGCGGTGGTGGATCTCATTGTCGATAAAATAAAATATGCTGTGGATAATGGGCGATTTGTATTGTCCAAATAAATTGAACTCTTCGGCAAAGCGTTCTTCTGGGATTTGATTGAACAGTTCACTGATCTGAGGAGTAGCTTCATCCCAAGCCTGAAGCAATTGTGCTTTGGTCGAATAACTGAGATTCTCATTGAGTTCGCCGCTCTTGTTGTTGACAATCTCTTGGAGACCTGGAACAGCAATACCTAATAGCTCCTTAATCATATCTGCAAAGGTGCGCATGCCTTCTACTTTGTAATCGAACAATCCTTCTTCTGGAAATTTTTCAATGGTTTGTCTTGTTAGGTTTCTGTGGCCTAACCAATGCTGAAGTAGCTCGTTCTTGGAAATGATTTCTGTTTTCATGATTCTCGTATTTAAAGTTTTTGAGTAAGCTATACATCGCCTTCTGCGTTGTATGACAGTTCAAAATTACTGCGGTTTGTGACAGCTGTGTGGCAGTATAAATTCGGAATACTAATTTTATTTTTTTTTGAGGGCGTTTATTTCGTGTATGGAATGTTGAAGGGATAAATCGTAAAATAGGAGGGGAGAATAAAAAGAAGTAGAAAATAAAAAAAATAATTCACTAATTATTTGACAGTTATAAAAATGTTTGTAACTTTGCAGTCCCTTAATGGGAATAGTGTGTCTTGAGCGAAGCCCTACTGCTTCGAAGGACTTTTAATTAATTAATTTACAACATGTCAGGTATTATTGGAAAAAAAGTAGGAATGACGAGCCTGTTTAACGCTGATGGGAAAAATATTCCTTGTACAGTGATTCAGGCCGGGCCGTGCGTGGTTACGCAGATACGTACGGAAGAAAAGGATGGCTACTCGGCAATTCAACTTGGTTTCGACGAAGCTAAGGAGAAAAACACGACAGCTCCTTTGAAAGGGCACTTTGCGAAAGCAAACACAACGCCTAAGCGTAAGTTGGTAGAGTTTAAAACTTTCCCAGATGCAAAACAACTTGGTGACGTAGTTGACGTTACACTTTTCGAGGAAGGCGAATTCGTGGATGTAGTCGGTACTTCAAAAGGTAAAGGTTTCCAAGGTGTAATGAAACGTCATGGATTTGGTGGTGTAGGTGGTGCGACTCACGGTCAGCACAACAGATTACGTGCTCCAGGTTCATTAGGTGCTTCATCATGGCCTTCACGCGTATTCAAAGGTATGCGCATGGCGGGTCGTACAGGTGGTGACAGAGTTAAAGTTCAAAACTTACAGGTGTTGAAAGTTTACGCTGAGCAAAACCTTATCGTTGTTAGTGGTTCCATTCCAGGAGCTAAAGGTTCTTATGTAATCGTAGACAAATAGTAGAGATGGAAGTTAAAGTTTTAAATTTATCAGGTAAAGAAACAGGTGCCAAGGTGCAACTTCCTGAGTCGGTATTTGGGTTAGAGCCTAACGATCATGCGATCTATTTGGATGTGAAACAATACTTAGCGAACCAACGCCAAGGAACTCACAAATCTAAACAACGTAACGAAATCGCGGGTTCTACTCGTAAATTACACAAACAAAAAGGTACTGGTGGTGCTCGTGCGGGTTCTATCAAGTCTCCATTGTTTAATGGTGGTGGTCGTGTATTCGGTCCTCAACCTCGTGACTACTCGTTCAAATTGAACAAAAAATTGAAACAAGTAGCACGTAAATCAGCGTTGTCTTACAAAGCAAAAGATAATAATATTGTGGTATTGGATGAAGTAAAATTCGATGCTATCAAAACTAAAAATTATGTTGCTTTAATAAATGCGTTGAATGTAGCTGATGAGAAAACATTGTTGGTATTGCCAGCTTACGATGAAATTGTTTATAAATCAAGCAGAAACTTGAAAAAAGCAAAAGTTATTGTTGCATCTGATTTAAATACATATGATGTATTGAACGCAACAAAATTATTGTTGACTACAGATTCTGTTAAATCTTTGGAGGAAGCATTAGCTAAGTAATATGGAAATTATTAAAAAACCTATCTTGACTGAGAAAGCTTCTATGTTAACGGAAAAATTAAACCGTTACGCTTTCAAAGTGGATCACAGAGCAAACAAAATCCAGATTAAAGCAGCTGTTGAGGCTATGTTTGGTGTTACAGTTCTTGCTGTAAACACTGCAGTAGTAGCTGGTAAAGCAAAAAGCCGTTACACAAAAGCAGGTTTCGTATCTGGTAGAGCTCCTAAGTATAAAAAGGCTGTCATTACTATTAAAGACGGCGAAACTATTGACTTTTACAGTACTATATAATAAAAAATGGCAGTTAAAAGATTCAAACCGGTAACCCCTGGTACTCGTTTCAGAGTAGGCGCTGACTACTCTGATGTTACTACAAACGTTCCTGAAAAATCGTTAGTAGTAAAAATCAACAAGAAATCAGGCGGTCGTAATAACTCCGGTAAAATGACTATGCGTTATCTCGGTGGGGGACATAAAAAAGTATACCGATTAATTGATTTCAAACGCGATAAAAAAGATATCCCTGCAAAAGTAGCTACTATTGAGTACGATCCAAATCGTACTGCTCGTATTGCATTGTTGCATTACGCTGATGGTGAAAAACGTTACATCCTTGCTCCAGCTGGTTTAGTAGTTGGTCAAACTGTAATCGCAGGTGATAAAGTTGCCCCAGAAGTTGGTAATACATTACCATTAGCAAACATTCCATTGGGTTCTATCATCCACAACATTGAATTAAATCCTGGTCAAGGTGGTTCAATTGCTCGTTCGGCTGGTACTTATGCTCAATTGTCTGCTCGTGATGGTAAATATGCCATCATCAAATTGCCTTCGAGCGAAACACGTATGATCTTATTGACTTGTGTTGCTACAATTGGTTCGGTATCGAACCATGAAAGATCTAACCAAGTGTTAGGTAAAGCAGGTCGCAAACGTTGGTTAGGTCGTCGTCCAAGAGTTCGTGGTGTTGCGATGAACCCAGTAGATCACCCTATGGGTGGTGGTGAAGGCCGTACTTCAGGAGGTCACCCACGCTCACGTACAGGTGTATTAGCTAAAGGCTTCAAAACACGTTACAAGAAGAAAACATCGAATCGTTACATCATTGAGAGAAGGAAAAAATAATGGCTCGTTCAATTAAAAAAGGTCCTTATATCGATCACAACTTAGAGAGAAAAGTTCTTTCTATGAATGAAACTAACAAGAAGTCAGTTATCAAAACATGGTCTCGTAGATCAATGATTTCCCCTGATTTTGTTGGCCATACCTTCGCAGTGCACAACGGGAATAAATTTATCCCTGTTTATGTAACAGAAAATATGGTAGGTCACAAGCTTGGTGAATTCGCTCCTACGCGTACATTCAGAGGCCACGCAGAAAAGAAAAAATAATAGGTAATGGAAGCAACAAAAAAACTTAAAAAGTCTGTCTTAATTAGACAACGCAAAGAGCAAGAGAAAGCTCAACAAGGAGGAGCTTCGGATGCCAAATTATTGAACTGCCCTACTTCGCCTCGTAAGATGCGTTTAGTGGTAGACTTAATTCGCGGTCAACGTGTGGAAAATGCATTATACATTTTGAAACACTCAAGTAAAGAAGCTGCTGCTCGTGTAGAAAAATTATTATTATCTGCAATCAAAAACTGGGAAGCCAAAAACGAAGGTAAATCAGTGGAAGAAAGCGAACTAATTGTAAAAGAAGTATCAGTAGGTGGCGGTCGTCAATTGAAAAGATTGCGCCCAGCTCCTCAAGGTCGCGGATACAGAGTTCGTAAACGTTCAAATCACGTTACGTTGGTAGTTGATAGCAAATTAAACGTTGAACAAAACTAATTTATTGAGAAATGGGACAAAAAGCAAATCCAATAGGTAGCAGATTAGGAATCATCAAAGGTTGGGATTCTAACTGGTTCGGAGGTAAAAACTATTCCGATAAATTAGTTGAAGACGAAAAAATCAGAAAATATCTTTCTGTTCGTATTGCAAAAGGTGGTGTAGCTAAAGTTGTTATCGAAAGAACTTTAAAACGTATCACTGTTACAATTCACACTGCTCGTCCAGGTATCGTTATCGGAAAAGGTGGTCAAGAAGTTGACAAGATCAAAGAAGAGTTGAAAAAACTGACTAAAAAGGATGTTCAAATCAACATTTTCGAGATCAAACGCCCTGAGTTAGATGCTAAGTTAGTAGCTGAAGGTGTCGCTAAACAATTAGAGGCACGTATTTCATTCCGTCGTGCAATGAAAACTTCAATCGCTTCTACAATGCGTATGGGTGCAGAAGGTATCAAAATCATGTGTTCTGGTCGTTTAGGTGGTGCTGAAATGGCGCGTACTGAACAATACAAAGAAGGAAGAACTCCTTTACACACATTACGTGCTGATATCGACTACGCTTTAGCTGAGGCATTGACTACATACGGTAAAATCGGTATCAAAGTTTGGATCTGTAAAGGTGAGGTTTACGGTAAACGTGACTTATCTCCAAACATTGGTCAAGCATCTGGTGTAAAATCACGTGGCAACCACGAAGGTGGTGGCGAACGTCGTGACAACCGTAATAACAAAGGTGGTCGCGGTGGAAATAACCGTGGTGGAAACAACCGTGGTGGAAGCAACCGTGGTCCGAAAAAAGATTAATAGTTTTATTTAGATTACAACAAAACCTGCTGAAAAAGCAGATTTAAAAAGTATACGAACATGTTACAGCCAAAAAGAACGAAGTTCAGAAAGATGCAGAAAGGCCGCATGAAAGGTAACGCTTCTCGTGGAGCGGAGTTAGCTTTCGGTTCTTTCGGTATCAAAACAATGGAGCAAGCATGGATCACTAGTCGTCAAATCGAGGCAGCTCGTATTGCGGTTACACGTTATATGAAACGTGAAGGTCAAGTTTGGATTCGTATTTTCCCTGACAAACCTGTTACCAAAAAACCTGCAGAGGTACGTATGGGTAAAGGTAAGGGTGCTCCAGAATACTGGGTAGCAGTAGTACGCCCAGGCCGTATGTTATTTGAAGCAGAAGGTGTGCCTTTGGAAATTGCCAAAGAAGCATTACGCCTTGCAGCTCAAAAACTTCCGGTTCAAACTAAGTTTGTGATTCGTAGAGACTACGTTGAAGCATAAAAATCTTGGTAATGTCATCATTTAAGCGTTAGGGCCGTTACCCCTAACGCTATATATAAAGCGATGATAACCCAAATAACAACTGAAAAAACATGAAAAATTCAGAAATTTTAGAATTATCTAATGAGGACTTAAAAGCTCGTCTTGTAGAAGAGAAAACAGCCCTTACAAAATTGAAATTTGCACATGCTGTTTCAGCTATTGAGAACCCTAACGTGATCAAAGCAGCACGCAGAACTATCGCTCGTATCAGTACAGAGATCAGTGCACGCAAAGCTGCAGCTAAAAATGAAACAGCCTCTGAGGCGTAAAATTTAAAGTCGAAATGGAAAGAAATTTAAGAAAAACAAGAATCGGCTTAGTAGTTAGCAACAAGATGGACAAATCTATCGTGGTAACAGTGGAACGTAAAGTGAAACACCCGATCTATGGTAAGTTCGTGAAAAAAACTACTAAATTTAAAGCTCATGACGAAACTAATACCTGCGGTATCGGCGATACGGTATTAATCATGGAAACTCGTCCGCTGAGTAAAACAAAAAACTGGAGATTAGTTGAAATTATAGAAAGAGCTAAATAACATGGTACAACAAGAATCAAGACTTAATGTAGCTGACAATAGCGGTGCTAAACAAGTTTTAGTAATCCGTGTATTGGGCGGTACGCGCAAGCGTTATGCATCAATCGGAGATAAGATTGTTGTATCGGTGAAAAGCGCTATGCCTTCAGGAAACGTGAAAAAAGGTTCCGTTTCTAAAGCAGTAGTAGTTAGAACGAAAAAGGAAATCCGTCGTAAAGATGGTTCATATATCCGTTTCGATGACAACGCCGCTGTATTATTAAATAATAATGATGAACCACGTGGTACACGTATCTTTGGCCCTGTTGCTAGAGAGTTGCGTGAGAAACAGTTCATGAAAATTGTATCATTAGCACCGGAGGTTTTATAATTATGGCACAGAAAACAAAAACAACTACGCACAAAATCAAAATTAAAAAAGGTGATTTAGTGAAAGTTATCGCTGGTAACTCTAAAGGTGTTCAAGGAAAAGTATTAACTGTTTTAGTGGATAAAAATAGAGCTATCGTTGAGGGCGCTAACATCGTAAAAAAACACACTAAACCAAGTGCAGCTAATCCTAATGGTGGTATCATTGAGAAAGAAGCTGGTATTCACATCTCTAATTTAGCTGTTATCGATCCTAAAACAGGTGCAACTACACGTGTAGGTCGTAAGTTAAATGCAGATGGTAAATTAGTTCGTTACGCTAAAAAATCAGGGGAGGAAATTAAATAATGACTTACGTACCAAGATTAAAAGTGAAATATGCGGAAGAAATCCGTAAAGCACTTCAAGAAAAATTTCAGTATAAAAGTATTATGCAGGTTCCTAAACTTGAGAAAATCGTTGTTTCACAAGGCGTAGGAGCTGCAACAGCTGACAAAAAATTAATCGATAACGCTATTGCTGAGTTGACTTTAATCACAGGTCAACAAGCCGTTGCTACAAAATCGAAAAAAGATATTTCAAACTTTAAATTACGTAAAGGTATGCCTGTAGGGGCACGTGTTACTTTACGTGACAACAACATGTTTGAATTCTTGGATCGTTTGGTAGCAGTATCGCTTCCACGTATTCGTGACTTCCGCGGTATCAACGATAAAGGTTTTGACGGACGTGGTAACTATAACTTAGGTATCACTGAGCAAATCATTTTCCCTGAGATCAACATTGATAGAATCAACAAGATCCAAGGTATGGATATCACTTTCGTGACTTCTGCTCAAAATGATGTTGAGGCTTTAGAATTGTTGAAACAATTCGGTTTACCATTTAAAAATCAAAATACTAATAACAATGGCTAAAGAAGGATTAAAAGCACGCGAAGTAAAACGCGCTAAATTGGTAGCTAAATATGCGGCAAAACGTGCAGAATTAAAAGCTGCTGGCGATTACGTTGCATTAGATAAATTGCCTAAAAATGCTTCTCCAGTACGTTTACACAATCGTTGTAAATTGACTGGCCGTCCTAAAGGATATATGCGTCAATTCGGTATCTCTCGTGTAACATTCCGCGAGATGGCTTTAGATGGCAAAATCCCAGGGGTGAAAAAAGCTTCTTGGTAATTAAAAAAAAATACTTAATTTTGCCCGGGCAATTCAACTTAGGATTGCCGGGGTTTTTGCATTTTAAAATTGTTTAACAGATAGAAGGTCCCATACCAACGGTTGGGAGGGAAACCGCTGTCACAAATTTTCATATATAATGACTACAGATCCAATTGCGGATTACCTTACACGAGTAAGGAATGCCATCAAGGCCAACCACAGGGTTGTTGAAATTCCTGCATCGAACCTAAAAAAAGAGATTACTAAAGTTCTTTTTGATAAAGGTTACATTGCTAATTACAAATTCGATGAGAATGGCGTACAGGGTACGATCAAAATCGCATTGAAATATAACCCAATTAGCAAAATTCCGGCTATTCGTACGTTGACACGTGTGAGTAAACCTGGTTTAAGAAAGTATGCAAGCGTTGATACTATGCCTCGTGTTTTGAATGGTTTAGGTATTGCTATCTTGTCAACATCTAAAGGTGTAATGACAGATAAAGAAGCTAGACTTCAAAATGTTGGTGGTGAAGTTTTATGTTACGTTTATTAATCTAGGTAAAAGCACAAAGAAATGTCAAGAATTGGAAAAGCGCCTATCGCTATCCCTGCTGGGGTAACTGTTACTATTTCGGACAAAAACTTAGTTTCAGTAAAAGGTCCTAAAGGCGAATTAACACAACAAGTTGACCGTGACATCACGATTGCTCAAGAAGAAGGCAATATCGTTGTAACACGTCCAACTGATCAAAAGAAACACAAAGCATTACACGGTCTATATCGTTCCCTGTTGGCTAACATGGTTCACGGTGTGACTGAAGGTTACAAAACTACGCAAGAGTTAGTCGGTGTAGGTTACCGTGCTTCAAGTACTGGTAATGTATTAGAGTTAACTTTAGGTTTCTCTCACCAGATTGTTTTTGTATTGCCAAACGAGGTTAAAGTATCAACTACTGCTGACAAAGGTAAAAACCCTACAATCACTTTAGAGTGTGCTGACAAACAATTAATCGGTCAGATAGCGGCTAAAATCCGTGGCTTCCGTAAACCAGAACCTTACAAAGGAAAAGGTGTTAAGTTTGCAGGTGAAGTATTGAGAAGAAAAGCAGGTAAATCAGCTAAAAAATAATAATCATGGCAGGACAAAAAGCATCTCGTAGAGAGAGAATCAAAAAAGGAATCAGAAAAAACCTTGCTGGAACGTCTGAACGTCCACGTTTATCGGTTTTTAGAAGTAACAAAGGTATCTATGCGCAAATCATTGATGACAATGCAGGTAAAACATTAGTTGCTGCATCTAGCTTGTCAAAAGAGTTTGTTGCATCTGGTAACAAGGTTGATCAATCTAAAGCTGTAGGTAAATTGGTGGCTGAAAAAGCAGTAGCAGCAGGTATTAATAAAGTAGTTTTTGACCGTAATGGGTACTTATACCATGGCCGTATCAAATCTTTGGCTGAAGGTGCTCGCGAAGGCGGTTTAGACTTTTAATCATAGAAAGAAATGGCATTAAGCAATATAAAAAGAGTAAAATCAAGCGAAATTGAATTAAAAGATCGCTTAGTAAGTATCCAACGTGTAGCTAAAGTTACTAAAGGTGGTCGTACTTTCAGCTTCTCTGCAATTGTTGTAGTAGGTGATGAAAACGGTATTGTTGGCTACGGTTTAGGTAAAGCTAAAGAGGTAACTGAAGCAATCACAAAAGGTATCGATGACGCGAAGAAAAACTTGGTAAAAGTTCCTATTATCAAAGGTACTGTTCCTCACGCACAATATGGTAAATATTCTGGTGGTTCAGTTTTGATTAAACCAGCTGTAGGTGGTACTGGAGTTTTAGCAGGTGGTGCAATGCGTGCAGTATTGGAGTCTGCTGGTATCAAAGATGTATTGGCTAAATCATTAGGTTCTTCTAACCCACACAACGTGGTAAAAGCAACTGTAACTGCTTTAGCAGAAATGCGTGATGCATATACAGTAGCACAACACCGCGGTGTCGATTTGAATAAAGTATTTAACGGTTAATTATCATGGCAAAAATCAAAATCACCCAGATAAAGAGCGTTATCGACAGAAGCGAGCGCCAAAAGAAAACTATTGAGGCATTGGGTTTGAAAAGAATCAACCACTCAGTAGAAGTTGAAGCTACTCCATCAATTATTGGAATGGTACGTAAAGTAAACCATTTAGTAGCTATCGAAACTATTTAATATTAGCATATGGAAGAGGTCTTTGGGCTTCTTCCATTACTTGTTATTAATAATCATTATTTTTTAATCGCTAGTACCTGTTTAGTGAGAGCGAAGGGCTAGCACAATTTAGTTTAAAAATGAACTTAAGTAATTTAAAACCTGCAAAAGGTGCAGTAAAAAGTAGCAAACGTATTGGCCGTGGTACTGGTTCTGGTCGTGGTGGTACTTCAACTCGTGGTCACAAAGGTGCTGGTTCTCGTTCAGGTCACTCTACGAAAATCGGTTTCGAAGGTGGTCAAATGCCTTTGCAACGTCGTGTGCCTAAATTTGGTTTCAAAAACATCAACCGTGTTGAGTACAATGGTGTAAACCTAGATACTTTACAAGCGTTGATCGAGAAATACAATTTAACAGCTGTAGATTTCGACGCATTGAAAGCTCATGGTTTAGTGTCTAAAAATGACAAAGTTAAAATCTTGGGTCGCGGTGAATTGAAAGCTAAAGTTGAAGTAACAGCGCACGCGTTTACTGCTTCTGCTCAAAAAGCTATTGAAGCTGCAGGCGGTTCTATCGTTAAAATTTAATAAATGAAGAAACTAATCACAACCTTAACCAATATTTGGAAAATCGATGATTTACGTACGCGTATTCTAAATACCTTACTTTTTCTTTTGATTTACCGTATTGGATGTCACGTGGTATTACCAGGTGTAAATCCTCATGCTTTGGCTTCTGGTCAAAAAGAGGGTTTATTGGGCTTATTGGATATGTTTGCGGGGGGATCTTTCTCTCGTTCGGCTATCTTTGCTTTAGGGGTAATGCCATATATCTCGGCATCCATTGTTGTTCAATTGCTGGGCATCGCGGTTCCTTACTTCCAAAAGATGCAGAAGGAAGGGGAAAGTGGTCGTCAAAAAATGAATCAAATTACTCGCTATTTAACTTTAGGGATTACTTTGCTTCAGGCTTTTGCTTATGTACGTACTCAAATCGAGCCAAGTGCTAAGACAATAGCTGACCCATTATTCACTATTCTAACTGCCATAGTTTTGACAGGCGGTACTTTATTTGTGATGTGGTTAGGGGAAAAAATTACTGATAAAGGTATCGGTAATGGTATTTCTTTGATCATCATGACTGGTATTATCGCTCAATTGCCAAGTGGTATCACTGCGGAATGGGTTTCTAGAATGGCGAAAGGTGGTGGTGGTCCAATTCCATTGTTGCTTGAATTTGTAGCTTTGTTCTTTGTTGTGATCTTTACGATCTTGATCGTACAAGGTGTTCGTAAGATCCCTGTACAATACGCGAAGAAAATCGTTGGAAACAAGCAAGTCGGTGGAGTACGTCAGTATATACCTTTAAAGGTAAATGCTGCAGGTGTAATGCCTATCATTTTTGCGCAGGCAATCATGTTTGTGCCAATGAGTTTAGGACAGTTCTTCCCAAATCTTCAGTCGGAATTTTTGACTTCGTTGAGTAACTATACTTCTGTAGCATACAACGTGACATTTGCGGTGTTAATTATCGCATTTACGTTTTTCTATACAGCGATCATGGTGAACCCACAACAGATGTCGGACGACATGAAGAAGAATGGAGGTTTTGTACCGGGTATTAAACCGGGATTGGAAACTAGTAATTTTATAGACCGCGTAATATCAAATATTACATTTCCAGGTGCAATTTTCTTAGCGATCATTGCTATTCTACCTGCTATTGCAAGTTTGTTTGGTATTAATAATCAATTTGCGCACTTCTACGGTGGTACGTCTTTATTGATTTTAGTAGGTGTGGTGTTGGATACTTTGCAACAGATCGAATCTCATTTATTGATGCGTCATTACGATGGATTAATGAAAACAGGTCGCATTAAAGGTCGTTCGGCCGCGTCTGTTGAGGGAATGGATCATTCGGCAATTTAATTTCTTTAGATGTCTAAAGTATTTTATAAGTCAGCAGAAGATATAGAGCAATTGCGGAAGTCAGCAGATGTGCTTTCGCAATTGCTTGGTGAAATCGCAAAAGTGATTAAGCCTGGGGTAAAGACTATATCTCTTGATAAATTAGCTTATGAGTATATTCATGATAACGGCGGGACGCCTGCGTTCTTAAATTATCAAGGATTTCCATATTCTTTGTGTATATCTGTCAACGATCAAATTGTACACGGCTTTCCAAGTGATTATGAAATTAAAGATGGAGATCTTGTTTCGGTCGATGGTGGTGTCAATCTGAATGGTTTTATCAGTGATTCGGCTTATACCTTTGGTGTAGGTGAAATATCTGAGGAAGCACAGTTGTTATTAGATGTAACAAAGGAATCATTGTACAAAGGTGTTGAACAGGCTGTGGCTGGTAAACGTGTTGGGGATATTTCTTCGGCTGTTCAGGAGTATGTGAGCAAATTCGGATTCGGAATTGTTCGCGAGCTGGTTGGACACGGAGTTGGTTATCACTTACATGAAAAACCTGAGGTTCCCAATTATGGAAAACGAGGTGCTGGTCCTAAATTGGAAGAAGGTTTGGTTATTTGTATCGAACCGATGATCAATGCGGGGCGTGCGGGTGTTCGTTTTTGGGATGATGGTTGGACAGTAAGTACAGTGGATGGAAAATTATCGGCGCACTTCGAACAGATGGTTGCAATCCGAAAAGGAGAACCAGATGTGTTGCTGACATTCGAACATGTAGAGAAAGTTTTGAACAAAAAGTAATTGGTTTTCAATTATTTTTATTTATCTTTGCACTCCTGTTCGCAGGCTTTTAAATTAAATTTAATCGAGAATATATGGCTAAACAAGCCTCAATAGAACAAGACGGTATAATTAGAGAGGCACTTTCTAATGCTATGTTTAGGGTAGAGTTGGAAAATGGACATGAAATCATTGCCCATATTTCTGGTAAAATGCGTATGCACTATATCAAAATTTTACCTGGTGATAAAGTTAAATTGGAAATGTCTCCGTATGATTTGACTAAAGGAAGGATTACTTATCGCTATAAATAGCCGTAAGTCCTTGTATTAGTGCAAGCTTTTGAAAAAATAAATATCATGAAAGTAAGAGCATCAATAAAAAAACGTAGCGCGGACTGTAAGATCATCCGTCGTAAAGGTAAAGTTTTTGTAATCAACAAAAAGAACCCAAAGTTTAAACAACGTCAGGGTTAATTCATTAAAAAAATAATAGCTTAATATTATATGGCAAGGATAGCAGGTATTGATTTACCTAAAAACAAAAGAGGTGTGATCGGCCTTACCTATATTTTTGGTATCGGTCGTACAAGAGCTGAATATATCTTGGAAAAAGCTGGTATCAGCGAAGATGTGAAGGTACAAGAGTGGAATGATGACCAATTGGCAGCAATTCGTACCATCATTAACGACGAATTGAAAGTTGAAGGTGCATTGCGTTCAGAAATTCAATTAAACATCAAACGTTTAATGGATATCGGTTGTTACCGTGGATTGCGTCACCGTAAACACTTACCAGTTCGTGGTCAACGTACTAAAAACAACTCACGTACTCGTAAAGGTAAACGTAAGACAGTTGCAAACAAGAAAAAAGCTACTAAATAATAAATAAGAAATGGCTAAAACTAAAAAAGCTGCAAAAAAGCGTATCGTTGTTATCGAACCTGTAGGTCAGGCTCACATTAACGCAACGTTTAACAATATCATTGTAACTTTGACAAATAATCAAGGTCAAACTATTTCTTGGTCTAGTGCTGGTAAAATGGGTTTCCGTGGTTCTAAAAAGAACACTCCATACGCTGCTGGTCAAGCTGCACAAGACTGTGGAAAAGTTGCTCACGACTTGGGTTTACGTAAAGTTGAAGTGTTTGTTAAAGGACCTGGTGCTGGTCGTGAATCAGCAATCAGAACATTGCAAACTGTAGGAATCGATGTGACTACTATCAAAGATATCACTCCACTTCCTCACAACGGTTGTCGTCCTCCAAAGCGCAGAAGAGTTTAATTAATTTAAAGATAAGATTCATCGGCAATAGGCTGATAGATACTTTAATTGTAAAAGAAAATGGCTAGATATACAGGACCTAAGTCCAAAATTGCCCGTAAATTTAGAGAGCCGATCTTCGGCCCAGATAAAGCGTTAGAAAAGAAAAACTACCCTCCTGGACAACATGGAGCTTCTAAACGCAGAGGTAAACAATCTGAATATGCTATTCAGTTGTTAGAAAAACAAAAAGCAAAATACACTTATGGTGTATTGGAGCGCCAGTTCGCAAACTTATTTGTTAAAGCTGCCTCTAAACAAGGTATTACAGGTGAGATCTTCTTAAAATTGTTAGAAGCTCGCTTGGATAACGTAGTTTACCGTTTAGGTATCGCTACTTCTCGTGCCGCTGCTCGTCAGTTGGTATCCCATAAACACGTTACTGTTAACGGCGAAGTTGTTAACATTCCATCATATAGCTTACGTCCAGGTGACGTTATAGCAGTTCGTGAACGTTCTCAAACACTTGAAGCCATCACAAATTCAGTTGCAGGTCGTACTGTAAACAAATTTTCTTGGTTAGAGTGGAATGCGAAAGAATTGACAGGTACTTTCTTAAGCTATCCAGAAAGAGCTGATATTCCTGAAAACATCAAAGAGAACTTAATCGTTGAGTTATACTCTAAATAATAAATAAAATAGAAGAATGCATAGTCCAATTTTGGGGTATGCATCTTCTATTGTATTATAATTATTATTACAAATAAAACATTAAAAGAAAATAAATGGCAATTTTAGCATTTCAAAGACCGGATAAAGTTATCATGCAAAAATCTACGGATTTTGATGGTACGTTTGAATTTCGTCCATTGGAGCCTGGTTTTGGTGTAACCATTGGTAATGCTTTGCGCCGTATTCTATTGTCCTCTTTAGAAGGATATGCAATTACGTCGATAAGGTTTTCTGGCGTTTCGCACGAATTTTCAACGATCAAAGGTGTTGTTGAAGACGTAACTGAAATTATCTTGAACTTGAAACAAGTTCGTTTCAAAAAAACAGGTGAGATTGGCGACAACGAAAAGGTATTTGTAGTAATCAATGGTCAAGAACAATTCTTAGCTGGTGATATCACAAAGTTCTCTAATAACTTTACGGTCTTAAACCCAGACATGGTAATCTGTAACATGGATAATTCAGTGACAATTGAATTGGAATTGAGTATTGCCAAAGGTCGTGGATACGTAAATGCTGATGAGAATAAAGTTGTTGATGCGCCAGTAGGTGTTATCGCAATCGATTCGATCTTTACTCCGATCAAGAATGTTAAATATACCATTGAGAATTACCGTGTAGAGCAAAAAACTGACTACGAGAAATTGTTGTTGGATATCTCTACTGATGGCTCAATTCACCCCGAAGAAGCTTTGAAAGAAGCTGCTAAGATCTTAATTCAACACTTTATTTTATTCTCTGATGAGAATATGCTTCTTGAGTCTCAAACGAAAGAAGAAACTAAAGTTGTTGATGAAGAAATCTTACACATGCGTAAGATCTTGAAAACAGAATTAGTGGATCTTGATCTTTCAGTTCGTGCATTGAACTGTTTGAAAGCTGCTGATATTCGCACATTAGCTGAGTTAGTAACTTACGACGTGGCTGATATGTTGAAATTCAGAAACTTCGGTAAAAAATCGTTAAGTGAAATTCAAGAATTGGTTAAATCAAAAGGTTTGTCATTCGGAATGAACTTAGCAAAATACAAATTAGACGAAGAATAATAATTTATTAAGCGACCACTATATGTAATTCCTCTTCAAGCTGATTGCTGAACAAGATGGGCTTTTGCCTTTGATAGATTTCGCAATTTAAGTAAAGCAAGAACGGTATATATAGTATAATAAAATCAAAATGAGACACGGAAAAAAAGTAAATCACTTAGGCCGTACGGATAGCCATAGAAAAGCAATGTTGGCTAACATGGCAACATCATTAATCCTACACAAACGTATTACGACTACTTTAGCTAAAGCTAAAGCATTGCGTACATATGTAGAGCCTTTGATTACTAAATCTAAAAACGACACAACACACTCTCGTCGTACAGTATTCGCTTATTTGAAAGATAAAGACGCAGTTTCTATCTTATTCCGCGAAATTTCTGAAAAAGTAGCTAACCGTCCAGGTGGTTATACTCGTATCATCAAAATGGAAAACCGTTTAGGTGATAACGCAGAAATGGCTTTCATCGAGTTAGTTGATTACAACGAAATCTATGGTAAAAAAGCTGCTGCTGCTGATAAAAAAGCTACTCGTCGTCGTGGTGGTGCTAAGAAAACTACAGCTGCCGAAACTGAAGCTCCTGCAGAAGTTAAAGCTGAAGTAGAAGGTGAAGAAAAAGTAGACGGAGAATAGTCTTCTTCTGATCTAGCATAAAAAAGTCCTCTTTTTAAGGGGACTTTTTTTATTTTATGACCATTCCTACCGTTATAACTAATATATTTGTAATGCTAAAATCTGATAGCTTTTTCTATTACTAGCTATTTCGTTTATCAATCTATAATTCATTAAGATGAAACCATTTGATGTTTATCCCATTAATCCCATTAACATAGTAAAAGCTAATGGATCAACGGTGTGGGATGCCGAAGGAAATGCTTACTTGGACTTGTATGGTGGCCATGCTGTGATATCGATAGGACACACGCACCCACATTATGTACAACGCGTCACAGAACAATTGAACCGTATTGGGTTCTATTCCAACTCTGTCGAGATTCCAATTCAGCGTGAACTTGCCCGATTGTTAGGGGAAATTTCGGGAAAGGTTGATTACGATTTATTTCTTTGCAATTCTGGCGCAGAAGCAAATGAAAACGCATTGAAGCTGGCTTCTTTTTACAATAAGCGTAAAAAAGTCATAGCGTTTTCAAAAGCTTTTCATGGAAGGACTTCATTGGCCGTAGCGGCTACAGACAATCCGAGTATAGTTGCTCCTGTCAATGAAACTGATAATATTGTATTTCTTCCTTTCAATGATGAAGAGGCTTTGACTGAGGCTTTCGCATCATATGGTGATGAAATTTCATCTGTTATCGTGGAAAGTATCCAAGGGGTAGGTGGAATCAGAGAAGCGTCAGTATCGTTTCTTCGATTGATTCGGTCTCTTTGCGATCAATATAATGCGGTGTTTATTGCAGACGAAGTACAATGTGGGTACGGAAGAACAGGCTTATTCTATGCGCAGGACTATTCGGGCGTTGAGGCCGATATTTACACCATGGCAAAAGGTATGGGCAATGGTTTCCCAATTGGTGCAATCAGTATATCGCCCAAATTTAAAGCGACTTACGGTAGCTTGGGAACGACATTTGGTGGCAATCATCTCGCATGTGCTGCCGCACTGGCTGTATTGGAGATTATCCAACAAGATAAACTGATGGAAAATGCGGCTCAAGTCGGACAATATCTTATTGATGAGCTTAAGCAACTCGATGAGATTATAGAAGTGAGAGGCCGAGGATTAATGATCGGTATAGAACTACCTGAATCTTTGGCCCATGTGAAGAAAGATCTCTTGCTAAAGAACCGTATCTTTACAGGAGAGGCTAAGCCTTTTGTGATTCGCTTATTGCCTGCTTTGAATATTACGAAAGATCATGCTGATCAGTTTTTAGAAGCATTGAAAGCACATATCAAAGCAGTAACGGTTGCATAACCTTAAGGCTGTCGATCAAATTATCCAATAGCCACACATCGGCTAATGCAAATTTGATTGCGCCATAGTAGTTAAAATATATACTGAGTGTGAGGCGCCTATTTATTGCCGTTGAAAATGCACTCGAATAAATAAATATAGATGAAAAAGTTTTTCTCTGTTAAGGATGTTTCCAGTGTAGCGGACGTTGTTCAAGAAGCGTTAGCTTTGAAAGCTGCACCATATGACAATCAGGACCTTGGCCAACATAAAACCTTGGGACTTGTATTTTTGAATCCGAGTTTACGTACGCGTTTGAGCACACAAAAAGCGGCGATGAATTTGGGCATGAATGTGATGGTTATGAATATGGATAAAGATGGTTGGGCTCTTGAGACACAAGATGGTGTTGTGATGAACGGAACAACTGTTGAACATATTCGAGAAGCCGCCGCTGTTATGGGCGAGTATTGTGATATTTTGGGACTTCGTTCCTTTCCAAAATTGAAAGATCGTGAAGAGGATTATAGTGAGGACCTGTTCAACAAATTCATTAAGTACTGTGGTGTTCCTGTTGTTTCCTTAGAGAGTGCAACACGCCATCCATTGCAGAGTTTGACAGATATGATTACCATCACTGAGTACAAGAAGACTGAAAAGCCGAAAGTGGTATTGGCTTGGGCTCCGCATGTTAAGGCATTACCTCAGGCAGTACCTAATTCTTTTGCAGAATGGATGTGCAAAGCACAAGAAGAGGGATTGGTCGATTTTACGATAGCTCAACCTATGGGGTATGAGTTAAGTGAAGAATTTACTGCTGGAGCAACCATATCTAATAATCTTGAGGAAAGTTTAAAGAATGCTGATTTTGTCTATGTGAAAAACTGGTCTTCTTATCAAGAATATGGCGAGGTATATGGTGTTGATGAAGATTGGATGATGGATAACAAGAAGCTCAATTTGACGAACGATGCCAAAGTAATGCATTGTTTGCCAGTAAGAAGAGATCTTGAATTGTCTTCTGAGATTTTAGATGGACCAAACTCACTCGTGATTAAAGAGGCTAGCAACCGTGTATGGGCTGCTCAGGTTGTTTTAAAACGTATGTTAGAGGATTTGGCATAGTCCAATCCTATAGATTATTGAAAAACTATTTTTATTGGGAAAAGTTGCGTAATGGCTAATAGTGTATTAAATATAATTAAAATTGGCGGGAATATTATTGATGATGAGCGCCAATTGGATTCTTTTTTAGAAAAGTTCTCCGCATTATCAGGGAAAAAGATTCTTGTACATGGTGGGGGTAAAATTGCAACTCGTTTGGCTAGTGAACTGGGAATTGAAGCCCAAATGGTAGAAGGGCGTCGTGTGACAAATGAGGAAATGTTACGCATTGTAACAATGGTATATGCTGGATTGACAAATAAAACAATCGTTGCTAAGTTACAAAATTTGAAATGTGATGCTGTTGGATTGACTGGAGCCGATGGTGATGTCATTAAAGCGATAAAGCGTCCGGTTAAAGATATCGATTACGGCTTTGTAGGTGATTTGTTGCATGACTCTGTAAATACGCTGGCTATCAAGAAATTTCTAGAAGCTGGGTTTGTTCCGGTGTTTTCGGCTATTACACACAATGGCCTTGGACAATTGCTCAATACCAACGCGGATACTATAGCTTCTTCATTGGCGGTGTCTTTGGCTTCATTATATGAAACTTCTTTGGTTTATTGTTTCGAGAAGAACGGCGTTTTACGCGATGTAACAGATGAGAATTCAGTAATCCCAACGATTAAGTCAGAAGAGTTTGAACATCTTAAGGAATCCGGCGTGGTGAATGACGGGATGATCCCTAAGTTGCAAAATGCATTCAATGCTATAAATAAAGGTGTTCAAGAGGTCTATATTGGAAATGCTAATAATTTGCATTTGTTTCAACAAGGACAATTTGGCACTTGCTTGACATTAAAATAAAAATCTAACCTAAACCCAACGATCGCTATGAAAAAGGTCACCATTATCGGAAGCGGTAATATCGGTCTTTCTTTGGCAAAAGGACTTGTAAAAAGTGAATTTGCCCATGCTGCCGATATTACATTGACGAGGAGAAATTTGAATGCACTGGCCGAAGAAGCGAGCCAGGGCTTCTCAGTAAGTAATGATAATAGGCTCGCTGTAAAGGGGGCTGATATTGTTGTTTTCGCAATACTACCTCAACAACTAAAAAAGGTATTGGTGGAAGTGGCCCCTGTAATTGAAAAGACAAATCAGATTTTTGTCTCCATCGTGTCAGGAGTCTCTTGTACCGATTTAAAAGCAGAGTTGGGTGCAGATGCCACAGTTATACGGGCAATGCCCAACACAGCAATAGCAATCGCTCAATCAATGACTTGTATCGCCAGCGACAATGCTTCGGACGATAGTTTGAAGGAGGTTGAGAAGATGTTTGAAACTGTTGGTTCAGTGGTTGTCATTAATGAAGACCTTATGACATCGGCAACGGCATTGTGTGCCTGCGGTAT
The DNA here is from genome assembly GCF_014109745.1 of Sphingobacterium paramultivorum. Classification (NCBI taxonomy): domain Bacteria; kingdom Pseudomonadati; phylum Bacteroidota; class Sphingobacteriia; order Sphingobacteriales; family Sphingobacteriaceae; genus Sphingobacterium; species Sphingobacterium paramultivorum. The sequence continues at coordinate 4,335,449 of NZ_CP058555.1, read as the reverse complement.
CGCATTCTTCCTACGTGCTATTCGTGCTGCTTCACAAGGTGGAGTTGAAATCGGATTTCATGCGCACGACGCATTAAAAATGGCAGTTCAAACTGCAAAAGGCGCTGCTGATTTGTTATTGCATACCAATGCTCATCCAGAAGGAGAGATTGATAAGGTAACATCACCAAAGGGATGTACAATAGCGGGATTGAACGAAATGGAACATAACGGTTTTAGTTCTGCTTTTATAAAGGGAATTAAACTGTCTGCGGATAAAGCAGGAGGACTATACCATGAAGGATAAACAGCATCTATTTGAAGATGCTCTGGCCCTTTTAAAACAATTAATTGGACTGTCGTCTTTAAGTAAAGAGGAAGAGTTCACGGCAGATTTAATTGATCGCTTCTTTCGGGAGCGTGATATCAAAACGCATCGGAAAGGCAATAATGTCTGGGTGTATAACGCCCATTATGATATCACTAAACCTACGATATTGCTTAACTCCCATCACGATACAGTAAAACCAAATACGGGTTATACAAGGGATCCTTTGGCGGCAACTGTAGAGGAAGGTAAATTGTTCGGATTGGGGAGCAATGATGCTGGAGGCTGTTTGGTATCATTGATAGCTACATTTTTGTATTTTTACCAGCAGACGGAATTGAAGTATAACTTCTGTCTTGTCGCCAGTGCCGAAGAAGAGATCTCAGGTAAGAATGGTGTAGAATCTGTTTTGGATGCTATCGGTTCAATTGATTTTGCAATTGTGGGTGAACCTACCTTATTGGATTTGGCAATTGCAGAAAAGGGGCTCATGGTGTTGGATTGTACCGCTTTAGGGACGGCTGGACATGCTGCACGTAATGAGGGTGATAATGCGATCTATAAAGCGATCAAGGATATTGAATGGTTTCAAAATTATACATTTGAAAGAACTTCGTCAACCTTAGGCCCAATTAAGATGTCGGTAACAGTAATTCAGGCGGGATCACAGCACAATGTGGTACCGGCTACTTGTAACTTTGTTGTTGATGTCAGAACCACAGATGCTTATTCGAATGAAGAGACGTTGGATATTATCAAGTCTCATGTAAAATCAGAGGTCACAGCGAGATCGACGCGCCTGAAGTCTTCTTCTATTCCTGAAACGCATCCAATCGTCAAAGCAGGCATTGTACTGGGACGTAAAGTATATGGTTCACCGACGATGAGTGATCAGGCTCTTATTCCTGTCCCTTCTCTGAAGCTGGGACCTGGCGATAGCGCGCGGTCGCATATGGCAGATGAGTTTATCTATATTGACGAAATTAGAGCAGGGATCGATCTCTATATCGCCATGTTAGAAAAGATAGTATAAAAAAAGCTTCCATAAAAATGGAAGCTTTTTTTATACTAGACTAAGCTGATTTGACGTTTGATACTCTCCTCGAGAGAGATGATCGTCTCGGTACGTTGAATCCCTGGTACGGATTGAATATCTTCATTCAATACTTTTCTCAGGTGAACTGTATCTCTACAGATGATTTTTGCAAAAATACTGTATTGGCCAGTACAATAGTGTAATTCGACCACTTCTTTGATTTCTTTCAATTTATCTACCGCATCTGCATATTGTGAACCTTTTTCAAGATAGATACCCAAAAAGGCAGTGATATCAAATCCGACTTTTTGGGGATTGATAATTAGATTTGACCCTCTAATGATACCTAGTTCTTCCATCTTCTTCATTCTAACGTGAATTGTACCACCTGATACAATTAGCTTTTTTGCTATTTCTGTATAAGGAATAGAGGCATCGTTCATTAGAATAGACAAGATTTGGATATCCAAATTGTCTAGATCATAGTTTGCATATTGATTTTCCATTAACAATGGTTTTTGTGTTCATTAATTGGTCGTTGCATCAAGATCTGACCAATAGCTAAAATAATTAAATTTATTTCAAAATTACTAAGAATTTTCGGTTTATAGATGTAAATTTAATAAAAAATACTTATTCATATTGATAATGTTATATGTTTTTGATTGAAAGTGATTATAATTGTTTCATGGTGATCTTATTATAGGTTAAGTGATTGTTTTCATGTTTGATATCAAGATTATGATAGATTAATTTAGTATTACCTTTTTTAGAAGTAGGAAAAACAGTTGGCATATTAAAAATCTAATCAGTTCGTATTTAGCGTATGATGGGTTAAAAATGTAGCAGACTGTGTGATGTTTTAGTAATCGAAAAATCAAATACGGAATAGAGATGGAAGAAGTTCAAGATGTAAAGATTTCGAAAAAGAAACCGATTTTTGAAGTAGGGGAAGGACTTCATAAATACCTTAAGCTGTATCAGCGAGACGAAAAGTTGCCGATAGGATACAAAGATCTACTGAATTTTACGGAGACAGTACCTGTCATGGATAAATTTGGCAACGATACTTTTTGGGAGACTCCACTGTATCCGCAATATCTTATTGACCAATTGTATGACGGGTTGAAGGTGATTTATGCTAAACTGAAAGCATCAGGTAATACGCGAATCGTCCAGCATAAATATATTGATCGTGTCGAGTATTGCGGCTTTGGCAATACTAAACCATTTCGTATTCGTATCGTAAACCGTTTAAATGATGTGTACGATTATTTTTACATCAAGCAAGCTGATGCGTCAAGAATATATGGATTGGAGTTAGAAGAAATATTGTCGCCCAATCAGGTGAATTATATGGTAGACCATGATACTTTGGTTGAAGAACATATTGTTGGAATTCCTGGGGACACGTTTTCGAAAACACGTATGTTCTCGCCTGATTATAATCTGACCCGGATTTCCAAAGAATTTGTCAAGTTTAATGAACGGTGTATTATTACGTTGTTGGGGGATATGAGAGCCTACAATTTTGTGATGCAGATTACACCGGATTTCGATGATTTCCAGTTTCGAATTCGGGCAATAGATTTTGACCAGCAGTTTTATGAGGGAAATCCAAAAGTATATATGCCACAATTTTTTAAGGAGAATCTTCCCTATGTCAAACTAGCGATGGAACATCTAAATGAAAAAACAGTGCTGCAATACCAACAGGAGGAACGTTCTTCCATTGTGCATAGAGTCAGAAGCGAAAGACATCGGATTGCTGATCTGAGGGATGCTTCGCAAACGCAGGTGCTCTCGACGCAGGAGAATATCGAACAGTTACGTGAGGGCTATGCTGAATTTTATCAGAATAACTCCTACCTCAAGTGTAAAACGATGACGGATATTGTTGAGTTGAATGTGAAGAATGTGATTCGTCAGGTGCAAATGTAATTACTTGATCCGATCTTTGTTGTCTTTGATAAAGGCGGACCATCCAGTGTACGACTTGCTGCTGCCTGATACTGCATTTTTCTGAAACGAGTGGCAGACAGCGATTGCCAATCCGTCGGTGGCATCTAAAAATTGTGGTGTTTCCTCAAATTTTAATAGATTTTTTAGCATAGCGGAAACCTGCTCCTTTGTAGCATTTCCATTTCCTGTAACGGATTGTTTTATCTTTCTTGGAGAATATTCAAAGATTGGAATATCTTGCGCCAGCGCCGCCGCCATGGCAACACCTTGCGCTCGCCCTAATTTGAGCATGACCTGTATGTTTTTGCCATAAAATGGTGATTCAAGAGCTACGCAGTCGGGATTATATTCCTGCATTAGAGCAGAAGTTTTTTTGAATATACGTTGTAGTTTTAGGGCATGGTCATCTAAATGTCCCATTTTGATGACCCCCATTGAGACCAAGGATATGTTATTGCCGACTTCTTTGATGATGCCATACCCAAGTATTACTGTTCCGGGGTCTATACCTAAAATTATTCTTTCTTTCGCCTTTTCCTTCTGCATATACAATAATACAAATTTTGCGTTTTATTCGCGGATTGCGTTCGACAAAACTTAATCATTTGGCTAAAATTTAGTAACATTGCTCTCTAATTATCAAAAGTTGACTGGAAGACAAAAAAAATACATCAGTCTTTTATTGAAGATACTGGTTTTCGCCCTAGCGACCTGGTATATCGTTGTGAAGGTATCCGATAGAAGCAATATTGAGAAGTTCAAAACCCTAATTGCCGGTTTGGAGCAGCATTCGGTTGTTTGGACCCTTATTTTAATTGTGGTTTTAATGCTTGTCAATTGGTTGCTTGAAGTTGTGAAATGGCGGTATCTTGCATCTAAACTGGAGCATATGTCATTTTGGAAGGCTTTCCAATCCGTTTTCTGCGGGCTTACCTGGGCTATTTTTACACCCAATAGGATTGGAGAATATGGCGGGCGGGTACTTTTTCTACAGCCCCAACATCGGGCAAAAGGAGCCGTAGCGATGGGCGTTGGATTATTTGCGCAATTGGTGCTCACAAGCGTTGCTGGATCACTAAGTATCGCTTGGTTTATCTGTAAATTTCTTTCTACTCCTTTAACAGTACAATTTGGGGTATGGCTACTTGCTATTATCTATGCTGGAGGATTTGTAATCTTATATTTCAATGTAAAATGGATTGATTTATTGGTCGGTAAAATTAAGTTTTTGACACGGATTAAGCCCTTCTTTGAAGTATTGGAGCATTATTCAATGCGGGAGCTCAGTATTGTTCTTTTAAATTCTTTGGCGCGATTTGTTATTTTTACTTCTCAGTATATCATCTTGATGAAGCTAACTTTGCCTGAGTTACCACTTTTATCCATGATTCTGATGATTTTTATCCTGTTTTTTGTCCAGGCAGCTCTACCTACATTGGATATTTTTGATTTCAGTGTTAGAAGTTTTGTTGCTAGCAATCTATATAGCTATATTACCACACAAGAAATTGCTGTAATGGCTATTGTTTCCTGTATTTGGTTCGTTAATTTGATTCTTCCAGCTATATTTGGTTCTATTTTTGTTTTTAAGATTAATTTTTTCGGTGATACAAATTCTTAACTATTTATTGATCATTTTTACCTGCGTATATGCAATTCTAGTTTTATGGATGCGCAGGGGCTGGTCCTTGATTTTGGAACCTAACAATTCTATTAGGCCAACAATGACCGTATCTGTGATTATCGCTGCGCGGAATGAAGAGTTAAATATTAGGCGCACCATTGAATCCATACTAGGGCAGAATTATCCTAAAGAGCTCCTTGAGCTAATTATTATCGATGACCATTCAGACGACAATACGTCTTTGATTGTGAAAGAATATGAAGATAAAGGTGTTAAGCTGATTCAATTAAACGAAAATGGCCGTTTGAATTCGTACAAGAAATTAGCAATTTCAAGAGCAATAGAATGTTGTCATGGTGAAATTATTATTACCACTGATGCGGACTGCCGCATGGGGTCGAACTGGTTAGCAACGGTTATCAGCACATTTGAGAAAGAAGGTGCTTATCTACAATCTTCTCCAGTGGTGTATTCGGAGGAGAAAAGTTTTTTTGAACGACTGCAAACCTTGGAATTTTTGTATTTGATAGGTCTGGGCGCTGCAGGTATTGGTAACAAAAAACCAACGACCTGTAATGGAGCAAATTTGGCCTATCGAAAGGATATTTTTAAACAAATGGGCGGATTTAAAGGGATTGATGAGCTAGCATCCGGAGATGATGAACTTTTTTTACATAAGGTAGCAGAACAATATCCCGAGAAAATAATGTTTTGTAAATCAAAAGATGCCGTTGTTTATACGGATGCGAAACCAGATTTGAAGTCATTCATTAGTCAACGCAGACGTTGGGCTTCAAAAAGTACCAAATATAAAAATAAAGGTGTCATCGCATTGGGGATTTCCATTTGGTTCTTTAATTTATTGATTTTGGTAGCTTCAGTTCTTGCTCTTTTCGGCGTGAAATTCGTTGCTTGGGTTGTACTTTTTGCATTGCTATTGAAGATGGTCGTCGAATTTCTTTTTATTGAACCTTTGACCAGGTTCGCAAGCAGAAAGGAACTCTTATGGTATCTTCCTTTATTGAGCTTGGCTCATATTCTTTATCTGGCTTATATAGGCATATTGGGTAATGTGGGTAAGTACGACTGGAAGGGAAGGCAGGTTAAGTAGCTTATTCCTATTTCTCGACCTTTAGTTTTATCGCTTCTTCAGCTAATTTAACGATCTCCTCAATATTCTTACCCTCCGTATCCAACGGATTTAGCACTTCCCAGGTCATGTGAAGAAATGGGGTCAGTGGATACATCCCATATTGTACCATTTCATATGATCCAGTGATCGCAATAGGAACAACGAGTGCATGTGGATTTTTCTTTAATAATGTGGCAATCCCACCAACATGAAAGGCCTTCATTTTCCCGGTCTTTGATCTTGTACCTTCTGGAAAAATAAACGCGGACCAGTTTTTGGTTTTCATATTATTGGCAAGTTTTAATATTTCAGCAATAGATTGTTTGGGGTCATTGCGATCTATATTTGCGGCACCACCATGTTTTAAGTTGAATGAGATACTAGGTATACCGCTGGCAAGTTCTATTTTAGAAATAAACTTTCCGTGAAATCTACGCAAAAAATAGATCATTGGGGGGATATCAAAAGTACTTTGGTGATTGGCAACGAACACGATAGGTTGACCTGTTGGAATATTTTTGTTGTCGATAAATGTCACCCGATTAAATAGCGTGTAATAGCAGGCAACGAGGCAGGCATTTAACATATCGACACTTTTTTTGTGGGCATCATATCCACCTAGCTTTAAACATAGCCACTGTATGGGGTGAAAAATAATTAAGGATAAACCAAAACAAAACCAAAATATAATAGATAGGAAATAGCCTAAAAACTTCTTCATAAACGTTATTTAATGATACAAATATATCATTAAGCAATGGTTTTTGAAAAATATTGATTTTATAATGTTTTGTTTTAACATTATTAATATTATCTTTAATAATGTTAATAATGTTATTATTTAATGAAAAAAATACCGGTTGATTGCCCTTGTTGTGAGTCGAAGTTAAAAGTCGCCAAATTGGTGTGTGAATCCTGTGAAACCGAAGTTGTAGGTAAGTTTTCTTTACCTGTGTTGATGCAGCTTACTGTAGAGGAGCAAGAACTTGTTTTGAATTTTTTGATGCACTCAGGGAGTTTAAAAGAAATGGCAAATCAGATGGGCAAATCCTATCCGACGGTCCGTAATATTCTCGATGATCTGATTCGCAAATTGAAATCGCTTGATCATACAAACAATGGTGGCAAAAATAGAAGTATTTAGCAGTCTGGACAATCGAATGATTGATAAACAAAGAATTATATCAAGATGAAAAATAATACGCTTTATACCGAAAGCCAATCTTTTTTTAGCTGGTGGCTCTGTCTGATCCTTTTATCTGTCAGTGTGGCCAGTTTTTCTGTGCACTGGAATGAGCTCTTGCGGTTGAATTTTGCTCCATTATTTCAATTACCGGGGTTTTGGATCAATTTGGTATTATGGGGATTGTTTGGCGTTCTACGATTAAGAACTACTATTCGTGAAGATGGAATTGAAGTCTATTTTTTTCCATTTAATTTCTATCGTAAAAGAGCGCGTTGGACAGATATTCGTGCTGTTGAGGTACGAAAATATAACCCGATTGGTGAGTTTGGTGGATGGGGTTTTCGGAGAGGGCAGAAAGGGCTGGCTTTTTCAGCTCGTGGTAATATGGGCTTACAACTTACATTGGAAACTGGCAAGATATTACTTATTGGAACCCAAAATCCAGTAGAAATCGAAAAGCTGAGCTTATCTCAATTCTTAAAAAATGAAAGTTAAACAGATTTTTCAGAATCCATTTGCGGAATTGCCGGAGTGGAAACTATTCTTTGCTGGTGTTATCGGATTTTTGTTATCAAGCTATGTTATTTATTTATCGGGCCAGCAGTTTAATGGATTTATGCATTTCTATCAACCAGATATAGGGGTGTCCATATGGGTTGTCTTGGGCGTTCATGCCTTTATGGTTTTGGCTCCTTTTACACTTCTTTACGGTACAGGGATGTTATTAAACAGAAAGACTAGAATCATTGATGTCATGAATGTCGTTTTGATTATACCATTTCCGCTCTATTTTGCATTATTTTTGGGGAAACTATTAAATCCGGACAAATTTACTGACCAACTATTAAAAGCGGTGCAAAAAGGCGATCATACATTGGCCGGAGTTGATAAAACTGAACTATTTTTATTTGGTATGTTTGGAATAATCAGTTTATTATTGCTGTTTTATCAGTTCTATTTATTGGTCAAGGGCATGAATGTAGCGGTTAACAATAAGAAGATTGGTATCAGTGTACTATTTGTGGCATTATATTTTATACTGGATCTATGTATACAGTTTAATTTCTAGTAAAAAACGACAATGAGAAAAATTTTATACCTATTTATCATTTGTTTCCACTTTTCATGTTCCCATGCACAGACATTTGATGGATCATGGAAGGGCGAGGTTGAGGTTTCGGGGCAGAAGTTGCTGCTGGTGTTCAACATTCAAAAAGATAGCGCAGGGAAGTGGAATGGAACCTTTGAGAGTCCGATGCAAACAGCGCAGAAATTTGCAATCAATCAAATACGTATAGAGCACGATTCCATTTGGATGGACGTTAGGAATATAGGTCTTCTGTATGCTGGCTTTTTGGATCGGGATAAAGATGTTATGAAAGGAGTGATGAAACAAGGTCCTTTTGAATCTGCTATGATTTTGGTACGAAGCGAGAACGAACAGAGTGGGCTTTCTCGTAAACAGGATGTTTTCCCCCCTTATAGCTATACGGAAGAGGAAGTGGAATTCAAAAATAGCGCGGGCAATGCGCTACTTACGGGTTCCCTGACTTATCCCAAAAGTGGAGGGCCGTTTCCTGCGGTAGTATTAATCAATGGCAGTGGGCAACAAAATAGAGATTCTGAAGTGTTTGGTCACAGGCCATTTAAGGTGCTTGCTGATCGTCTTACGAAAAATGGTTTTGCCGTATTACGTTACGATGACAGGGGAGTAGGTGGCTCCAAAGGAGAAGTTAATTTGGCAACAACGATTGACTTTGCTTCCGATGCCAATGCTGCAGTTGATTTTCTAAGCAAAAAAGCTGTAGTTGATGTGGATAAAATCGGGATGATTGGCCATAGTGAGGGCGCTTTAATTGCTGAAATAGTGGCATCAGAAAATAGTAAAGTAAAATACATAGCGCTTCTATCCGGACCTGTGATTAAAGGTGATTCCCTACTGATCTTACAAAGTTACGCCTTGGGGAAAGTCGGTGGTTTATCTGAAAAGGCTTTGGATGTAAATAAAGCAAATAATCGAAAATTGTATAATATTCTATTGGAAGACGAGCCACCAAAAGTATTGGCCGAATCGTTGGAAAAAGAACTTATTCAGCAAAATAACGGGAATCCACTGACTCCTGATATGAAGATTAAACTTAGTCCAATGATGAGCCCCTGGTTTAGAACGTTTCTTCGCATCGATCCAGCTTATTATCTGAAGCAGGTGAAAGTACCGATTTTCGCTTCCTTCGGGGGAAAGGATGTTCAAGTCCCGGCGAATGAAAACATCTATTGTCTCCAACACCTGCATTTAAACACCACCGACGTCACCATTAAGGATTATCCTAATTTGAATCACCTTTTTCAAAATGCGCAAACAGGAAAAATTGAAGAATATTTTGAAAACTCAGAGAGCTTTAATGAACAATTGATGGATGACCTTACGAAATGGCTTAAACTGAAAACAAATTGATTTAATCAACTAAAGGCTGCGGATTTTAATATTTTTTCCGGATCAAATAAGTTTAAAAAAATCGGGACCATTTAATAGTGCATTAAATGGTCCTGACTATATTAGATAAACCTGAGTGTATTAGAACAAGGGATATCTCTTTGAAGTGCGCTATTCCAATTAGGGTGTTGTATTGGCTACGGGAAGTATTTTCCCATTGAAATAGTGATGCCCATTTTGAGCGAAATCTGCGATGTAGCGTCCCATTTCAAAGGCTAAAGTACCCGCTTCAACACCTGGAAAAGCAGCTTCGAACATTTCAGTCTGAGCAGATCCTAAGGCTAGGCAGTTCACTTTGATTCCCTTTTCCTTAAATTCCTCCGCTAAGCATTCTGTAAGCACTGCTAATGCAGCTTTACTGGTTGAATATGCCGAAAGTCCGGGAAACTTTAGGGATCCCTGGAATCCGCCCATACTGCTAATATTGACAATATGTGAGCCTGATTGCATCATGGGAACAACGTGTTGTATCATATTGACGTGTCCCATCACATTGGTTTGTAGCATTTCAGCAAAATCCTTTCCATCAGTTTCCATAAATGGCTTATTGATGAGTGCTCCAGCATTGTTAATCAAGATATCAACCTTATCAAATTTTGATTGGATGAAGGGAACGAGAGTAGTATAGTCATCGTAGACAATATCAAATTGAGCCGGATATAAAGTGCCGCCATCATAGTTGAGCTGACCTGCAATTTCATGAAGTTTTCTCAGTTTGTCTGCTGATCTAGCCAAAGCAATTACTTTGTTGTCCTTTTTAGAGGTCAAATCCAATACCGCTTCAAATCCAACACCACTGCTTGCACCTGTAATAATAATATTTGCCATGTTTATTCTTCTAGTTTTTGACTTTGTTCAACTTCTTCTGCGGAAGGTAATTTGTCCTCGCCAATTGCTTGCGGATGAAAGATAAAGTAAATCCCCGAAAGAGCAACGAGAGCGGAAATAATATAAAATAACAATGTGATCAAAACCGCATTGTGAGAGTCTACCTGGAATATGCCAGCTCCCCACATAATCACAAGTTCACGCATGCCCAATCCCCCAACAGAAAACGGAATGATTGAAACCAAAGAAGATGCAAGGAATAGAAATAGGTACGGAGAGAACTTACCGCTAAAACCTAAGGCATAAAGAATGAGGATTGCTGCGAGAACCTGCATTGATTGTACACCAATAGCCTTTAAATGTGCTCTTAGAAATGTTGCCTTGTATTCCTTAAAGAACTTGGTTACGATAAAGTAATAGAGAACGCTCCCTATAATAAATAAAATGATGGTAAGATAGTTTGGAATCCCTAGCTGTGGCATATAGGTAACCAGCGCTGCGATGATAAGGCATAGTGCCCATAGGCCGCTTAATCTGTCTAAAAATAGGGCCGTGAATAATTTTCTTCCTTTAATATTGAATCTTTTCCTGAGGAAAAATATCTTATATCCATCTCCGCCAACACCCCCAGGTAGAATGAGGTTATAAAATAGGCCAAGTTGGTACAATTTCAAATTATATTTTTCCGTGACATCCAGACCGATTGCCTTTAAAAAGGTTAATAAACGCGAAGAGGAAATAAAAATGGAGATACTATAAGCGACTAAAGCAAAGAATAGATAGAGCGGATTGGAATTGATGACAGCTTCTTTCAGATCCTTTAGAGATACCTTGCTGAATACCCAATATAAGGCTCCCACAGTAACAACGATCTTTGCTATATTTTTGGCTATTTTGAGCCCCTTTTTTTTATCCATAGAAATTATACGTCCAATCTTGTTCAGCTGTAATTAGCGATTTGGCGAATCCAAAGTTAGAAACTTTGTCGAATTGTGCAATTGTGCTTAAGCTATCGTTGGGTAAATTCTTGAATACAATAATATCAAATATAAAATACCAAAGATAGTAGCAAGAGAAAATAGCCAATTTAGGTCAATTCTGTTATATTTGTGCTTGAGCACAGCGATCATCAATCCAATGATGAAGCAAAATAATAAAATAGGAGCGACAAGCGCGATCTTATTGGTAAATGCAAGGCTGATTTGATTCAATTTGCTTTTTGCTTCCTGTCCTAAAAAAAGCGGATAAGAAGCAAAGGCCAATAAAATGATAAATAACCTTAACAGCGTTTTTGCGATTATTTTGCTTATGGTATGATTTTTGGCTGTAATCTTCATGATTTGTGGATTAATTTACCCCAAAAATACAATTTGAAATTAAAATTTATACATATGAATCGATTCGTTTTATCATTAGCAACAGTTTTTGCTACGGTGACCTTATTTTCTTGTGGAGCACAAAAGCAAGGTACATCAACTGGAAATCCTTCTTCCAATACGAGTGCAGCTTCTGGTCCTAGCGCTTCGGATTGGAAATCCGCTGTAAAAGGAACGTGGACATTGAATACAATCGATAGAGAGAATTTACCTTCTTCATTCACGATTAAAAGTGTATTTGAAGAGGCTCCTGCAGAATGTTTCGTAGGTAGTACATGGAATTTTATTGGAAATGGTAAAGGATCAATTACATTTAATGCGCAAGGAACTTTATGTGCTCCGGGTGCATCACGTGAGATCTTTTGGTCTATCTATAACCCTGGAAAAGGCTTAGGAGAACCTCAGTTTCAATTTAAAAAGATTTATGCAGGCGATAAGGCGAAGAACGTAACAACAGGTTACCGTTTGGATTTATCTTATTCGGATGGGAATAAATTAGTTATGCGCATGCCATTGACTGTTGCTAACGGAGAAGCCTATTTAGTGTTTAATTTTACGCGTTCGAACTAAACGTAAACGATAAAAGAAGAATAACAGAAAGCTATAGGAATTCCTATGGCTTTTTTTGTTTAAAATTTAATACTTTTACACTCCCAATTCATTATGATTTATTTGTGCCATAGGCTGCGGAATTTACCGATACAGTGAAAAAGCCAACTATGCATGATAATCTTGTGGGCGGATAAGCTTATTTTAAGTATGAAAATGGGATATATACCTAACGATTTCGTCAGGTATTGCTTAATCTAGAGAGAAACATGGCTGAACAAAACACGAAAACTGCTTTAATAACAGGTATAACAGGACAAGATGGTGCCTATCTAGCAGAATTCCTATTGAAGAAAGGTTACAAAGTACACGGTTTAAAGCGTCGCAGTTCTTTATTCAATACAGATCGTATTGATCATCTTTATCAAGATCCCCATCTTGACAATAGAAATTTCACATTGCATTTTGGTGATTTGACGGATTCAACCAACTTAATCCGTATTATACAGGAAACACAGCCTGACGAGATTTACAATCTTGCGGCGCAATCTCACGTAAAAGTTAGTTTTGATACGCCGGAATATACTGCAAATGCCGATGGTATCGGTACCTTGCGGATTCTTGAAGCAGTCAGATTATTGGGAATGATTGAGAAAACCCGTATCTATCAGGCTTCTACTTCCGAGCTGTATGGATTGGTGCAAGCGGTTCCACAAAGTGAAACAACACCTTTTTATCCGCGAAGTCCTTATGCTGTAGCAAAAATGTACGGTTATTGGATTACTGTCAATTATCGTGAAGCCTATAAGATGTATGCCTGTAATGGAATTTTATTTAATCACGAGAGCCCTGTAAGGGGAGAGACTTTTGTGACACGTAAAATTACCAGAGCTGTAGCAAAAATCGCGCTAGGGCTACAGGATAAATTATATCTTGGTAATCTGTCGGCACAACGCGACTGGGGGCATGCCAAAGATTATGTAGAAGCAATGTGGTTGATTCTACAACAAGAAACCGCAGAAGATTTTGTGATTGCTACAGGTGTGACAACAACTGTAAGGGACTTTGTTCGCATGGCTTTTGCAGAATTGGGAATCGAGATTGAGTTCAGTGGAAAGGGAGAGCAGGAGAAGGGGGTAATTATCGATATTGACGAGGAGCGCCTAGCCCAGTTAAATATTGATAAGTCGCTGATTAAATTCGGTCAGACTGTTGTCAAAGTTGATCCAGCATATTATAGACCAACTGAAGTCGATTTACTTATTGGTGATCCGACTAAAGCAAATACAAAACTTGGATGGACGCCAAAATATGATCTTCAGATGTTGGTAACAGATATGGTACAATCCGATCTTCACCTGATGAGAAAGGAAGAATACTTAAAACAAGGCGGATTTGAGACCTTGAATTATTTTGAATAATTCATAATTGGTAATAAAAAATAAAACTGGAATAATTTTTGTTTAAACATTCAATAGTATAAATTATAGATTTATACCTATGAATATGACAGTATATTATGATAAATTCAGAAGTTGTTTCGAGTAAGAAAGAAGAAGAAAAGAAGAAAGATTCTTCGAAGATTTACTTCTTTATCATTGCGATAGCAGCATTACTTGCAACGAACATATATTTTTATGTCAAGTTTAAGACCAATGGTGAAAAGGTCTATACACTTACAGTGGAAAAAGAAAATTTGCAGGTACAAATCGATCGTATTGAAGCTGAATTGGATAAAATTGATGTAGAAAATGTCCAATTGACTCCAGAGATGTCCGTGCAGAAGGATGATTCCAGAGCTGAGATCGCAGAGCTTCGTAAAAAACTTGAAAATAAGAGTATTACTCCAAAAGATATCGATGAAGCACAGCACAAGATCAATCAGCTTAAGAAGCAGGTGGATACTTATCGTGTAAATGTGCAGCGGCTGATTCAGGAAAATCAGATTTTATCGAAGCAAAACTCCAACTTGAGCGAATCTGTTGTCGAAAAAGAAAAACAGATTACTTCATTAGTTACATCAAATTCGGATCTGAAAGAGAAGGTTGCAACTGCTTCAGCATTAAAGGTTTCAAGCATCAGTATAAATGGCCTTGAAGTCAAAAAGAATGGAAAGGAATTTGTAGAGGAACGCGCTAAAAAAATTGATAAGTTAAAAATCAATTTTACCATTGCTGATAACCCCTTAGCAAAAAATGGAGAACGTGATATCTATGTCAGAATTATAGATCCACAGGGAAATCTGGTCGTGCAAGGTGATAATATTTTCTATGTACATGGCGAGAAATTACAATATACTTTTAAACACAATATTTTATTTACCAACAAAGGTGAAGATTATATCGTCTATTGGGCAGCAGAGGAAGGATTCTCTAAAGGGGCCTATACGATTTTGTTATATGAAGATAATGCAATTATGGGACGATCTACTGTTGTATTGCGTTAAAAATAAATATACTATAAACAAAAAAGCTCTTTGCAGTCATGCAGAGAGCTTTTTTGTTTATAGTATACTGTTCTTGTTATACTGACCCTTAAAACAAAAGAGTAAGGCTATCCATTAACTGGTTAGTTTTATGCTATCAGTGTTTGAGTTATGAGGTGCCCTAATTGAACGCTATATTTTTATTTACATTAGTTGGCATGACGACCCCTTCTTTACACAAATGGAGCGGCAGGTCCTTATTAGATATACTGGAGATAGGTTTCATATACGCTTTCTTCGATGTCTTATTTTTGTTGATTGTTATCTGCACATATTAAGACTCTACCTGTTGCAAAGGAAGCAGTATATGAAACGTCGTACCTTCGCCTTCTACAGTCTCAAAATAAATTTGCCCATTACTGGCTTCAATTGTTTTTTTGACAAGAACTAGCCCTAAACCGTTTCCTGAACTCTTTGTCGTGAAATTAATCTGGAAAATTTTATCCTGCATCTCTTTGGGAATTCCATAACCATTGTCTTTGATGTCTATCTTGACAAATTTGTCTGAGTAGCGTTCAATGGAAATCTCGATCTTCATGTTTTTTCGTCCATAACCGCCTTCAATTGCATTTTTTATTAAATTATTGAAGGTTCTCAATAGCTCATTACCATCAGCCTTAACAATAAGGGTTTTGTGATCAGCATTGTTAATGAGACGAATACTTACATTTGGTGTATTGTTGTACAAGGAAATGGACTTTGTTATTTTTTCTACAATATTGATGTTTTCCATTACCGTATTTGGGAATTTTGCGAAGTGCGAAAATTCTGAGGCAATATGTGTCAATGCATCGATTTGTTCGATAAATGAAGTGGAGAATTTATTGAAGCGATCCGGAAATTTAGGGTCCTCATCTTTGTACGATCTACGGAGTTGCTGAATGCCTAATTTCATTGGTGTCAGCGGATTTTTGATTTCATGGGCTATCTGTTGAGCCATCTCGCGCCAAGTGGATTCTCGCTCAGTATCTTTGATTTTATTGGCATAGTCCTCAAGTTTTATGATCATGAGATTATATTCTTTGATCAATGTACCTATTTCATCATTTCGTTGCCAAAACAGAGGTTCGTTGGGTTGTCCCAGGCGTAGTTGTGAGATCTTCTTACTGATGATGCTCAATGGATTGGTGACACTGTTGGCCACAAATGTCGCATAAAAACCAAAGCCTATGATGATCAGCGAATAAATGTTCACTATCGTATTTAAAAGAAGATTTTTATTGATATTTTCTTCCTTCTGAAGCGAGAAGTTTGGTATACCTATATAAGCCAGTGTATTATAGTTTTTATCCCTGATGGTGGCATAACTGGTCTCAAATTGAAAAGTGCCTATACGCTCATCTTCAATCGTCTCCGATTTTTTTAAGATAGAAAGATTCTTCAGTGCAGCTGGATTAATGAATGTAGAGAAAAGCTCCAGATCGTAGATTCTACGCTGTGAGCTATAAAGTAACCTGCCTGATTTGGAATAAAGATTGAAGTCTTTGGAAATAGTTTCAGATAATGTCTTGAGCATGCTGATAAGCTGCGTTTCGGTGGATGTTTCATCCGTGTAGGTCAACATATTTTCCATCCGTTTGCCCAATTCGATAATAAAACGTTCCTTACTTGCTCTATTATTATTATAAAGCTGCTTGTTGATACTTATATACGAAATTACCGCCGATATAAGGATCGCCAGTATTACTGATGAGATAATGGAGGTCTGAATACGTGTAGAGTACTGTATTTTATTTATTATTTTGTAGAACTGATATTTTAAATTACGGAAAGTTAGCTTGGTATTCTTGAGAAAGATATAGAATGATTTTATAAAATGGAAAAACATGAAAATCATAAAAAATACCAGGAACAAAAATGAAGTAGTCGCTAGATAATCCCAAAAAGAAGGTTTCTGTTTACTGATAACATATGTTGAGAATTTATTGGCAACATAAGCCATATGTAGGTATGCATCACGGTCCAGTACTTGAATATATTCTCCTGGAACACCTTTCAGCCCCCTTAAATTGTTCTCGTAGGTATATTTTCCAAACTGTGTTATTAAAGAGCCTCCTTTATAGAGGGCTATCGAATAATCCCCTTTATTATAATATTGTGAATTGTTGATCCGCATATCGGTGAGGATTTCGGGATAGGGAACCGTATAACTAAAATCTTTATTGGAAAGATTGATGATGACATTGACAACCCTATTTTGGTCAATGGCGACAGGAATAATGGAGAAGTATTCATGCGTACCTAATTCCGCACTGGCACGGTAGAAGTTCTGCGTGACTTTTATAGACTTGTTGATTACCTTTTCTCGATATTCATTGATCTTATTCTGACTGGCTGGATTGAGGGGAATATTATTTTGATCATAATAATATGCTTTGAACTCATACTTGGAAAGATAGCCACTAAAATACTTTTTCTTGATAAAATCGTTGATCCCTTCGGTATTGGTATAGGGTAGACTGATATTAAATAAATGTTTTAATTCTTCATCGTTTGCTATGCTGCTTTCAATATCAGAGAATAATGAAACAGCATTGACATCATCTTCTGATTGTAGATTACTCAACAAGATTTTCATGTCGATTAAGTTCCGTTCCTGATAGAAACGTGCGTGCGTGATCGCACTTATGATTGCCCAAAGTATCAGTACAGCGATATAATTTGTTAATATATGTCGGTCGAAATACTTCTCGCCAAATGATTTAATAAGGATGATCAGTGCAAGTAACAAATTGACCAGGCTATTTTTCTCTATATAGAAGGAAATGATCAGGATGACAAAAATGACACATGCCAGTTGAATATTGAGTAGCTGCGTCGGTTTTAATTCTAATTTTTTAAGAAAAAATAGTACAAGATCAATGTAGATACTTAAGGCCAAAATACCCATGCCAACAATGCCTAGATCTACCCAACTTAAGAAATGTAAATCGACAAGTTTTGTGAAATCAAAATAGATGTTGTTGGAGTGTGTAATCAATGTACCAGCGATATCATACAATAGACCGAACGATAGATATATACTTAGAATAAATCCGATTGCGATAGGAATTCTAAAGAGCCGGATGTTTTTTATTTTGTCAAAGTTGAGCTCTTTGCGAATTGCATAGATAAATAGAACCAACCATAGCACCAATATGGTGGTGGACATCACGGACCATATATTAGGGAAGAAACGGTTGTAAGCATAATTACGCGAGTCGAAAATTGAAAATGTCGCATTTTCGGACAGCAGATTCCATTTAAGATCAGCAAATTTGACAAGGCTAAATATCGATAACAGCAGGATTGCAGACCACCAGGCCCGTCCTGTCTTGGCCATATGTAAGCAGAGGCTATTGAAGAAGATCAGTAATGCGATCCAGGCAAGTAGCCAGCAGAAGAATTGCAAAATTGTATAGGCATTTTCATGCTCTCCATCTTTCAGCTTAACGGAGAACAGATAAGACCCCTCATTGCTATAGATATTTTTAATGGTGACCGTGTCTGTATAGGAGGCAATGTCAATATTTCTGGTGTCGAAGAAGTTTCTCCGCAAAGAGCTATTTAAATAGGGGTTGTTGTTATTTGTATAGCCTTTTACAATAATATAGGCGAGTATACTGATATTGCCAATTGTTTTTTTTCGAACAACGTAAGAACGGTTATCATCCTGAATAAAATTGGATTTTTCTGGAAATCCCTGATCTGTAATAGGTACAAATAGATGCGTGCTCCACATCTTCGGTTCATGGTCCTTAAAGAGAAATAAATAAACCTTCTCATTGGTTTTAAACTTTTCAAATGCCTGATAAACTGCTATCGGATACTGATCGTAGTTTTTAAATGTTTTGAGTAGGAGTGAATCATTGAAAATTCGGTCGACTTTTTTCTCTTGTTGAGCGATATAATCATTGAGTGATTTTGTATCAATGTCCAGTATTTCCTTATTGGTAACAGATTCTTTAATGGTGATAGCTGTTCCTATAAAGCATAAAGTCAAGATAAGTAGGAGTAATCGAATTTTTATACCAGAATTCACGTTCGTCAATTTACATTATTGTAAATATAAAAAAAAGTCCTTGCTTTCTTAGGGCAAGGACTTTTATATTATTTTTCTGAACTATCTATTTTCATGGGCCAGAAAGAATCTTCATTAGATTTCTTTAGCTGTTGATGCTAGCGAAAACATGAAGGATTTAATACGCTAATTAAACGTGTGGTTCTTCTTGACGGAAGATTTTGGCAGTCAAATACTCGCGGTTTAGACGAGCAATGTTTGTTAATTTGATACCAACAGGACATTCTGCTTCGCAAGCTCCAGTGTTCGTACAGTTACCAAAACCTTCTGCATCCATTTGATCTACCATTGCCTGTGCACGTTCGTAACGCTCAGTTTGGCCTTGAGGTAATAAGGCAAATTGAGATACTTTTGCAGACACAAATAACATTGCAGAAGCATTTTTACATGCTGCAACACAAGCACCACAACCGATACATGTAGCCGATTCGAATGCTTCGTCAGCAATACGTTTAGGGATCGGAATAACATTGGCATCAGGAACACCACCTGTATTGACATTTACATATCCGCCCGCTTGTTGAATGCGGTCAAAAGCCGTACGGTCTGTTGCAAGGTCTTTCAATACCGGGAATGCAGCAGCTCTCCAAGGTTCTATCACGATAGTCTGTCCATCGTGGAAGCTACGCATGTGCAATTGACATGTTGTGGTACCTTCTTTAGGACCGTGAGGGCGACCGTTGATTACTAATGAACACATCCCACAGATACCTTCACGACAGTCGTGATCGAAATATACAGGATCTTCTCCTTTACGAGTCAATTCTTCATTGACAATATCAAGCATCTCTAAGAAAGACATATCATCAGCGATATCGTTTGCCTGATAAGTTACAAATTGACCTTTATCTTTATCATTTTTTTGACGCCAAACTTTCAGCGTTAAATTCATATGTTGTGCCATGATAATTTTCCTTCTTATTTATAACTTCTTTGTGTTAACTGAACGTTCTCGAATACCAAGTCTTCCTTGTGTAATTCCTCAGGTACATTGTCTCCTTTGTATTCCCAAGCAGATACATAGGCGAATTCATCATCGTTACGTTTTGCTTCACCTTCTTCAGTTTGGCTTTCTAAACGGAAGTGACCACCACAAGACTCAGCGCGTTGCAATGCGTCAACAACCATTAACTCACCTAACTCTAAGAAGTCAGCTACGCGACCAGCTTTTTCTAAAGAAAGATTTAATTCTTCGTTCTCTCCAAGTACTCTAACGTTTGTCCAGAATTCTTTTTTCAACTCTTGGATCAAACCTTGTGCTTTTTGTAATCCTTCAGCTGTACGAGCCATACCACAATATTCCCACATGATGAGACCTAGTTTTTTGTGGATATCATCAACAGTTTCTGTACCGTTTAAAGACAATAATTTGTTGATTTTGTCTTCAACTTCCTTACGTGTAGCTTCGAAGGCAGGATGGCTGTGATCTACTGGTGCGAATGAGCCTAATTTAGCTAAGTAATCACCCACAGTGTAAGGAATTACGAAATAACCATCGGCAAGACCTTGCATCAATGCAGATGCACCTAAACGGTTTGCACCGTGGTCAGAGAAGTTACACTCACCTAAAGCATACAAACCAGGGATTGTAGTCATCAAGTTGTAGTCAACCCATACGCCACCCATTGTGTAGTGAACAGCCGGGTAGATACGCATTGGTTGTTTGTATGGGTTCTCGTCAGTGATTTGGTAGTACATGTCAAATAAGTTACCGTATTTAGCACGTACTGCATCTTCGCCTAGACGACCGATCGCTTCTTTAAAATCCAAGAATACGGCGAAACCAGTTTTACCAACACCACGACCATCATCAACGGCTTCTTTTGCATTACGAGATGCTACGTCACGTGGTACCAAGTTACCGAATGAAGGGTATTTACGCTCCAAGAAATAGTCTCTGTCGTCTTCTTTGATATCATTGGCTTTGATCTCACCTTTACGTAATCTTTCTGCCATTTCTTGAGTTTTAGGAACCCATACACGGCCGTCATTACGTAAAGACTCTGACATCAATGTCAATTTGGATTGGTGATCGCCTGTTACCGGAATACACGTTGGGTGAATTTGTGTGTAACAAGGGTTTGCAAAGTAAGCACCACGTTTGTGTGCTCTCCAAGCTGCTGTAACGTTACATCCCATTGCATTTGTAGACAAGAAGAATACGTTACCGTAACCACCAGTACACATCAATACTGCATGTGCAGCATGAGTTTCGATTTTACCTGAAACCAAGTCACGAGTTACAATACCTTTAGCATGACCATCGATCATAACTAAGTCTAACATCTCATGACGCGTATAAGATTTTACTTTTCCTTTTTTGATTTGACGGTTTAATGCTGAATACGCACCTAACAACAATTGTTGTCCAGTTTGACCACGCGCATAGAACGTACGGCTTACCTGAGCACCACCGAAAGAACGGTTGTCCAATAAACCACCATATTCACGTGCAAAAGGAACACCTTGCGCAACACATTGGTCGATGATGTTGACAGATACTTCTGCCAAACGGTAAACATTTGCCTCACGTGAGCGGTAGTCACCACCTTTGATTGTATCGTAGAATAAACGGAAAACAGAGTCTCCGTCGTTTTGGTAGCTCTTTGCTGCGTTAATACCACCTTGTGCCGCAATAGAGTGCGCACGACGAGGTGAATCTTGGTAACAGAAGGTAATTACATTATATCCTAATTCGGCTAAAGATGCTGCTGCAGATGCACCAGCAAGACCTGTACCAACAACAATAACAGTAAATTTACGTTTGTTAGCAGGGTTAACCAACTTAAGATTAAATTTATAATTTGACCACTTTTGGGCTAATGGGCCCGCTGGTACTTTTGAATCTAACATATCTCTTAATTTTATATTGATCGATAAAGCCAGAGCTTTATCTTAAAAGATTCTGAATTATTTAAAGAAGAAAAACAATGGCATTATTGCAAAGCCAATTGGAATTAATACCCCAAATACCCAAACACCGATTGCTCTGATGATTCCAATATATCTTCTGTGGTTAAAACCTAAAGTTTGGAATGCAGATTGGAAACCATGAATTAAGTGGAATGCCAAAGCTGCCATCGCAATAACATACAAAGCTACCAATGCAACATTTTTGAATGCAAAGTCAACTTGCTTGTACAAATCTCTCGCTTTTAAGATTTGAACATTGTTTTCTACCGTTTCTTGGTAGTCGTGGAATTCAGAAGCTTGAAGTTCTCTCGCTGTGGTTTGTCCAGTTGCCAAATCAGTACGGTATTCAATGTACGGCACTTCATCATTGTGAAACTTCCACCAAAAATTAGACATGTGCGTAGCTAAGAATACTAAAATGACAGTACCTAAGATACCCATGTTGCGTGAATTCCACTTGCTGTTTGCTTGACCATCATATTTGGCATAACCAATAGGACGAGCGGCCTTGTTTTTCATCGACAATGTAATGGCGTAGATGACGTGAACAATTACCGAAGCATACAATAAGTAAGAAACAACTTTGATTGGTGTAAAGTGAGTCATAAAATAGGCGTACTTGTTGAACGCTAGACCCGCATCATCTTTAAATAATTGCAAGTTACCAACCAAGTGAACAACTAGGAATAAACATAGGAAGATTCCTGTTAAGCTCATGATTAGCTTCTTCCCAATCGAAGAACTGAAAACTGGCTTTGATTTACTCATTATCCTTGTAATTTAATTTGAATTAGGCAAATCTACTATTTGCTATTAAATATGATACCATTTTGACAAGAAAAAGCAACAATTTAGAACGGTTCTAAAGTTTATTGAAATAAAAAGTCCGTTTTGAATAAAAACGGACTTTCTAACGGTATATGAACAGTGTTTAACGAACTATAGAATACTGAATAATCTATAGCCTAAACCGATACTCCACATGTTAATTTTTGGATTTGCCTGGCTCTCATTGTTGACTTTGTTTAAGCCCATTTCGTATCTTACATCGACACGTAAGCTTGAAATGTCAGCACCTACACCGAAGGCCCAAGAAGTACCACTCTTTTTATAGTTATTTGGGTTCAACTGATCAATGACTTTATCTTGCTTGTCATCTACTTTAAATGAAAATATAGGACCAGTCTGGATTCTTGCTCCGATAGGGCCCAAACCAAAGCGCTTGCCCAATAAAATAGGAACATCAACCGTTGTAAATTTTACATCTGTCGATTCGCCATTCTCAGCTTTCACTGTCGTGTTTTTACCGGTTAAATAAACCTCAGGTTGAATATGGAATCCCAATACACCAACACGTCCATAAAGACCTGCTTGGTAGCCTGCTTTTGTGTCTGAATTGAAATATTTGCCATCGCTTTTAAGCTTAGAGAAGTTCAAGCCTCCTTTTACACCCACCTCAAACCCGGGCAGAAGCTGCGCTTGTGCCGTTGCTACGCTACCACAAATCAAAAGTAATGCTGGTAAAATCTTTTTCATAATCTTTTATTTATGTATATATTGTATCTTTAAACAAACTTTTACAGTTCAGTAAAGATATACAAATTTTATACCTAAATCTTAGTTATGCTGAAAATTAACGAAGAACAATGGCAAGTAGCCAAAGAAAAACTCCGTCGCAAGTACAACCACTTAAGTGATGAAGATTTAGCTTTTCAAGCAGGAGAGGAAGATAAACTGATCAATAGATTGTCTTTACGTTTGGGAAGAAAACCTTCATATGTTTTGTTTACAATAGGTAAAGAGATTCAGGATATTAGTAGCAACCGATTATGAGTGATGCCATTAGTTGGGGCGATTTCGAGAAAGTGGATTTACGGGTAGGAACGATCCTGGATGCAAAAGACTTTCCAAAAGCGAAGAAACCAGCTTATCAACTGGAACTAGATTTTGGAGATGAAATCGGTATATTACAGAGTAGTGCCCAGATTACAGTACACTATAACAAAGAGGAGCTGATCGGAAAGCAAGTGGTTGCAGTCATAAACTTCCCCAGAAAGCAGATTGCTAATTTCTTTTCTGAGTGCTTGGTAACAGGATTTCCTGACGAAAATGGAGATATTATTTTGACATCAGTCGACAAAAAATTACCAAATGGATCTAAACTTAGTTAAGTTTGTACCATGACATTTATAGATTTTGAAGGAACACAACTCATCGATAGTGACGAGTCGTTCATGCGTATGGCATTGAATGAAGCTAAGGTTGCGTACGAAGAGGGAGAGGTACCTATTGGGGCGGTTATTGTTCATCGAGGACGTGTTATAGGGAAAGGTCATAATTTGACGCAGCGATTGAATGATGTGACAGCTCACGCTGAGATGCAGGCTTTTACGGCAGCTGCAAATTACCTTGGAGGCAAATACCTGGATGAATGCACATTATATGTTACTATTGAACCTTGTATTATGTGTGCCGGAGCGGCCTATTGGACACATATTGGTAAAATAGTCTATGGAGCCAAAGATGAAAAGCGTGGTTATTCTCATTTTCACGATAAAATATTACACCCCAAAACTGTCATTACACATGGCGTTTTGCAGGAAGAATGTGCTGATCTGGTAAAATCATTTTTTCGTCAAAAACGGTAGAGAGATAATGGATTTATTGTAATACATAAAAACATAACCGTGTATATTATGTTATATTTGTATATATAAACGAAGTAATAAACATTTAAATTAAAATAGATATGGCATTTGAATTAGAAGCGTTACCATACGCAGCCGACGCATTGGAACCACATATTGACAAAACTACAATGGAAATCCACCATGACAGACACCATCAGGCATATGTGGATAACTTAAATAAAGCAATCGCAGGAACAGACGCAGAAAACCTATCGTTATTGGATATCATCAAAAATGTAAGTAAATATTCTGCGGCAGTACGTAACAACGGTGGTGGTCACTACAACCACTCTTTGTTTTGGAAAGTTTTAGGCCCAAATGCTGGCGGAGCTCCAACAGGTGAGTTAGCTGAAGCAATCAATGCTACTTTTGGTTCATTTGATGAATTGAAAAAGCAACTTCAAGCTGCTGGTGCAACTCGTTTTGGATCAGGATGGGCTTGGTTAATTGTTGGTGCTGATGGTAAATTAGCTGTAACTTCTACACCAAACCAAGACAATCCATTGATGGATGTTGCTGAGGTAAAAGGCACGCCTATCTTAGGTATCGACGTTTGGGAGCATGCTTATTATTTGAAATTCCAAAATAAGCGTCCGGCGTATTTAGAGGAAATCTTTAATGTTATCAATTGGGATGCAGTAGCACAAAACTATGCTGCAGCAAAATAAGTGATCATTTGATAGAAAAATAGAAAAGCGACAATAAGTTATTATTGTCGCTTTTCTATTTTAGAAACAAAACGTCGTTAGTGTTTGTTTATAGAACATCAATTTGACTCCAATAATTAAAGGAAGAAAAACGGATGGAAGAAAGATAGCTATTTATGAGAAATATTCTGATATTTTTAACAGTACTTTTTGCATTGAACTCTTGTCAGGGGCAGCAACAGGGGCCGCGGGTAAAGAAACCTGATTTCACCAAATTACCTGCAAAAAATAGGGCAAGTTTGGATACGGCGACATTTGCGGCGGGATGTTTTTGGTGTACTGAGGCACAGTTTAAGGAGTTAAAGGGTGTTGTAAATGTTGTTTCAGGATATACTGGCGGATGGGTAGCAAATCCAAGTTATGCGCAGGTTTGTACCGGGAGTACAGGACACGCAGAAGCAACCAATATTATTTTTGATCCTAAAGTGATCAGCTACGACAGATTATTGGAAGCCTTTTTTGTGGCACATGACCCAACGGAGCTCAATCGTCAGGGAAATGATGTTGGCACGCAATATCGTTCGGCTATTTTTGTACACGATAAAGAGCAGCTTGACAAGACTCAATATTATCTTTCGGTCTTGGAGAAAGAAAAAGTTTTTAACAAACCCATTGTAACCGAAGTAGTTCCGGCAACAGTATTTTATCCGGCAGAAGACTATCATCAAGATTATTATAGATTAAATGGAAAAGAACCCTATTGCCAATTGGTCATTAAACCGAAATTGGAAAAATTTAAACGTATCTTTTCCACTGTGCTCAAAGCGGGACAGTAACTTTGGGTATTCATAAAATTTGAGGTAATTTTACTTCTATTAGCGCTATTTAGTATCATGCTAATAAGTTGAAACCATGGTTTCTTATGTAAATAATGGTTAAACAAACTTGATAGCTTCATGACTGTTAAATAGCATTTTTTTGGATGAATAATAAATAATTGTAATATGTCTAAAGGATTTTTTACAGTTCCTGTTCCTACCAATGAACCGGTGTACACATACGCTGTCGGAACGAAAGAACGTAAATTGTTGAAAGCAGCAATTGATGAGGCACGTTCTAAACAAATCGATATCCCAATGTATATTGGTGGTAAAGAAATCACTACTTCTAAAAAAGTAAACCTAGCTCCTCCACATGACCACCAACATATTTTAGGTCAATACAATCAAGGCGATAAATCTCACGTTACAGATGCAATCAATGCAGCTTTAGCCGCAAAAAAAGATTGGGAAAATCTTACTTGGGAAGATCGTGCTGCGATATTCTTAAAGGCTGCTGAATTGATTTCGGGAAAATATCGTTATGAGTTGAATGCTGCTACAATGTTGGGGCAATCGAAGAACCCATATCAGGCAGAAATTGATTCGGCATGTGAAATCATAGATTTCTTGCGTTTCAATGTGCAATATCTTAGTGAAATCTATAAACAACAACCTCCAGTATCTGGTAAAGGTGTTTGGAACCGTGTAGAACAACGTCCTCTTGAAGGTTTTGTATTTGCATTGACTCCATTCAATTTTACAGCTATTGCGGGTAATCTACCTTCTTGTGTTGCAATGATGGGAAATGTTGTGGTATGGAAACCATCCAATACACAAATCTATTCAGCAAATGTATTGATGAAAATCTTCCGTGAAGCTGGGCTTCCGGATGGTGTAATCAACTTGGTATATGTTTCAGGTCCTGACGCTGGCGATGTGATTTTCCAACACCCTGATTTCGCTGGTATCCACTTTACCGGTTCAACAGGAGTATTCCAAGATATCTGGAAAACGATCGGTAACAATATCCACCGTTATAAAACATATCCACGTATTGTTGGTGAGACTGGTGGTAAGGATTTTATCGTTGTACACCCTTCGGCTGATTTAAAAGTGGCGAATACGGCTTTAGTTCGTGGCGCTTTTGAATACCAAGGTCAAAAATGTTCTGCAGCATCACGTGCATATATTCCAAAATCATTGTGGCCGGCATTGAAAGAATCTATGACTACTGACGTAAAATCTTTTACAATCGGTGGAACAGAAGATTTTACAAACTTTTTCAATGCTGTAATTGATGAAAAGTCATTTGATAAATTAGCGAAGTATATCGACAAAGCTAAAGAATCTAATGAAGCAGAAATTGTAGTGGGCGGTACATACGATAAATCTAAAGGGTATTTCATTCATCCAACAATCATTGAGGCTTCAAAACCAGATTACGAAACGATGGTTGAGGAGTTATTCGGACCTGTATTGACCGTATATATTTACGAGGATGCTAAGTTTGAAGAAACTTTAGATATTGTTGATACAACATCTATTTATGCCTTGACAGGATCGATTATAGCACAAGACCGCTATGCCATTAGTTTAGCAACAGATAAATTGAGACATGCCGCTGGTAACTTCTATGTGAACGATAAGTGTACAGGTGCTGTCGTAGGTCAACAACCGTTTGGCGGTGCTAGAGGCTCGGGTACAAACGACAAAGCGGGATCAATGATCAACTTGCTTCGTTGGGTGTCTCCACGTACAATCAAAGAGACATTTAATCCAGATACAGATTATAGATATCCTTTCTTGGAAAAAGGAGAATAAGCGAAGCTAGCATTATAGGTTTGTTAAATATAGAAAAGGACGATTAATTAAGCGCCCTTTTCTATTTCTTAAATAATCCCAATTCGGTACCATCGTCTCTTGTCATCCGTATAGCCAGTGACTTGCTGTTCCCGGATACATCGATAACTGTTCTTTTACCTACTTTGGGACCTCCGCCTATAAAAACAGGATAATTATGGTCTTTATCTGCCGGGTAGTATCCATATTGATGGGTATGGCCAGAGATAATGGCATCAATTTTATATTTTTGAAATAGGGGATGAAAACATGCTCTATTGTCCAGGGTGCCATGCCAATCATCCGAATGAAAAATTGGAATATGGCTAATGACGACCGTGTGTTGGGCTCTCTTTCTTTCCTTGGACTGGAGGACCTGTTCCAGCCATTTAGCCTGTTCTTTTCTGTAGTTATCATAATCTACTGTTCCGGCGTACACTTCATGGTTATCGGGCTTGTCCTCACCACTGTCCAACATGATCCAAAAAATAGGTCCCCTTTTAAAAGCTTGGTAGTACTTATTGTCAGGATAACCAAAATATCGTTTGAAATTACGTGCGAAGGATCCCCTTGTCTCATGGTTTCCCCGATTCATAATGAATGGTTTGCTTGTCGCAAAAAATTCAATTGGCTTTAGTAGTTTCTCTGTAATATCTTGCTGATTGGTGACATAATGGAAGGAATCACCATTCAGTACAAAAAAATCATAGGGTGAAATATCCTGACGCGGGATAAGATCAAGATAGCTGCTTTTTTCCTCATGCACATCGTTATAGACCAGACATCGAATCTGCTCTTGATTATTCCGGGCTAATTTAGCCTCAAAAATAGGGCTTTCTATTTCTTGACCGTATACGATTTTATAAGGATCGAATTTTTGGATTTCCTTCGCCTTGACGCGATAGCGAAACGATCGGGGTGCGTCCTCAATAGTAAAATGAAAGAAATCAGTATTGGCATTGATCATCCCATCCTCGGATTGGTAGATCTTTTTTTGGACATTCCCTGTGTTGTCGAGAATCTCGAGCCAAGCAAAGGCATCTTTGCTCAAAATCGTAAAAATACTGATTCCTGTTTCGGTTTGATTTTGTAGATAGGCAGGTACGACAAAGCTAAACTCGTTTTCTGCCTCATTGGCGTCTTTTTCTTGCGCAACGCTTATATTAGGTAATGTAAGCCCGGCCAGAGCCAGGGATTCTAAGAATCTTCTTCTGTTAAAATTCATATTTAAGGTCACAAGTGGTTATTTAATGTTTATCTCGACATATAATGGCCGATGATCACTCGCATATTGTTCGTTCAGAATACGGTGGTTGGAAAATTTCGCAGCGGCAGATTTAGTAATCATGATATAATCGATTTCAGTGGTGGGCTTGTCTTGAGGGAAAGTAAACCCCTTGGTGATACTGGTTTTTTTAAATACTTTACCAAGCTCCGTAATGGCAGGATCTTTGGGCTCGGAGTTTAAATCACCGACGAGGATGGTGGGTAATTTTTCATTCTCGAAACGATTGGTGATGAATTTCGCCTGTTCGATTTTGTTTTTGTCCTTTAGATCCAGGTGTGTATTGGCAAAGAGGATTTTCCTTTTGTGAATTGTAACTTCGATGATAGATAAACTGCGCCTTTCGCTTTCCACAGGGGAGGGCAGAAAGTGTTTCTCTACACGTTCAATCGGACTTTTAGATAGGATAGCAGTACCATATTCGCCTTTTTCAAGATCTATTCCTTTGGAAAATACATAATGCATGTCTGTCAATTCTGCGAGTTTTTTTGCTTGGTTTTCAAAATAAGACCTACCGAGATTAACATCGATTTCTTGAAGCCCTACGAGATCGGCTTTTGAATTTTTAATAATCTTGGCAATTGTGTCAAGGTTGATAACTGATTCTTTTTCGGTGGGTGGGTTCCCATGGTGGATATTAAAGGAGAGTACGCGTATCGTTTGTGCATTTAGATGAAATACTGATCCTAGCAGTATCAAGAGGAATGGAATTAGTTTACGGTTCATTGTTTATATTAAGTTTAGCATTTGGATGTCGGATTTTAGTTCTTCCTGCTAAAATTAATAAAATCTATGAGTACAAATTGAAAACTTGAGACATGTAACAAAATAATCATTTAAGCACTTGAGCCTTCATGAAAAAAAATAGCCATCCTAAACAGAATGGCTACCTACATTATACTAATTTTTACAGGAACTAGTCTTGGTTTTCCTCGATGTTAAGCATTGGATCTTCTCCTGTTACTTCAGCGCGGATTTTAGCTTCAAGTTCATCCATTAAGTCTGGATTGTCGAATAATAAAGCTTTGACGGCATCTCTACCTTGTCCTAGTTTGGTCTCACCATAGCTAAACCAAGAGCCTGCCTTTTTGATGATGCCATATTCAACACCTAAATCAATGATTTCACCTACTTTAGAGATACCTTCACCAAAGATGATATCAAATTCCGCGATGCGGAAAGGAGGGGCTACTTTATTTTTTACAATCTTCACTTTTACGCGGTTACCCGATACTTCATCAGAATCTTTGATTTGTGATGTACGACGGATATCTAAACGTACAGAAGCGTAGAATTTTAATGCATTACCACCAGTTGTTGTTTCTGGGTTGCCAAACATCACACCAATTTTTTCACGCAATTGGTTGATGAAAATACAACAACAGTTTGTTTTTGAAATTGTACCGGTCAGTTTACGTAAAGCCTGAGACATCAAACGAGCTTGAAGGCCCATTTTAGAATCACCCATTTCGCCTTCGATCTCACCTTTTGGCACCAAAGCCGCAACGGAGTCAATAACAATAACGTCGATTGCACCAGAACGGATTAGGTTATCAGCAATTTCTAAACCTTGCTCACCATTATCTGGTTGAGAAATCAATAAATTTTCTACATCTACGCCTAATTTTTGAGCGTAATATTTATCAAAAGCATGCTCAGCATCAATGATTGCTGCAATACCGCCTTTTTTTTGTGCCTCTGCAACAATGTGAGTTGCTAAGGTAGTTTTACCTGACGATTCAGGTCCATATATTTCAATGATACGGCCTTTTGGTACACCGCCAATTCCTAAGGCAATATCCAAACCTAGAGATCCTGTAGAAATAGCCTCGATCGGCTCAACAGCAGTATCCCCTAATTTCATAATTGAACCTTTTCCAAAGTTCTTTTCCAATTTATCTAACGTCAGCTGTAAAGCTTTTAGTTTATCTGTGTTGCTCATATTTTTAGTATATATTTCTCAAAATTAAAAATTAAAAATCATAAACCAAATATTTTCACTAAAAAAATTAGTTTTTTGTTTCTGGTATAGCTGAGACACTTTTTATATGGTGATTTTTTTCAAAGTATTTACACATATAAGTGATAGGGCATTTCTCACACATTGGTTTTCGGGCCAGACATATATAACGTCCATGTAAGATCAGCCAATGATGGGCAATCGCAATTGTATCTTTGGGTAGATTTTTTACCAACTGTTTTTCCACGGCCAATGGCGTTGTCGCACGATAAGTTAGCCCAAGACGGTTTGCAACACGAAAAACATGTGTGTCTACAGCCATAGCGGGGTTATGATAAACAACAGAGGAAATGACATTAGCAGTTTTTCGACCTACACCTGGAAGTTTCACAAGATCCTCGATTTTTTCGGGTACAATATTGTCGAACTTTTCAATCAGTAGCTGAGCCATCCCCACAAGGTGTTTGGCCTTATTATTCGGATAGCTTACAGATCGTATATAGCTAAACACCTCGTCTACGCTGGAAGCCGCCAAGCTGTGTGCATCAGGGTAGCGTGCAAACAATTTGGGCGTGACTTGATTGATCCTTTTATCTGTACACTGTGCAGATAAAATAACAGCAACCAGTAATTCAAATGGATTACTATAGTTGAGTTCTGTCTGTGCGTCAGGACTATTTTTGGAGAAATAATCTACGAAAGCCTTGTATCGTTCTTGTTTTAACATCGGTTCAAAACTAGCCAAAATTTCCATCAAAAAAGAAATTTTGAAGTCCAGTCCACGGGGAATAACCGATTTTAGTTTGTGAAAGGTAAGGTGAGTCACAGCTGTTTTATACTATAGCTGATCATGGATGTCGTAAGGTAAAAAAATAAGGCCTAATCTCCAGATTAGGCCTTTCTTTTTTCTAGTTGTTTAGAATATGCAAGGATATTCTCAACACATCTTTTGCTTGGATGAAGCAACATTTTTGGTAATTGAAGTTTCAATTCATTTTCTATGTCCTCGTCTGTCATTACCTTCTCGTTTTGGGTTAGCAAATTTTGAACTTCGTTTTCTGATTGGGTAAAATTTTCTACCATAAGCATCTGTTGTTTTGTCTCTGTAAGTTAATTAATTAAACGGACAAAAGATAGTTTTGGTATAAAAAACGAGAAAATATTTATTTTTTCTTTTTGTTGGTATATTCCTCCGCTTTAATAATGGCATTATATGCATTGACGATACCTCCGGTGACCGAGATGTCAGCTAATCGAACCGTTTTGCTGGCATCTTCACCAACTTTTATCTGCACCAGTTGATTCGGCTTTTCTACAGATTCCATAATAATCTGTTTGGTTTCCACAGCACTCAAATTGGGATAATAAGAACGGATCATTGCGGCTAAACCGGCAACAACGGGAGCAGCCATACTAGTGCCCTGTTCTTCTTTATACTTGGAATCCGGTACGGTAGAGTTGATGTGGACACCAGGTGCGAAAACATCGACAGTTTTTTTACCATAATTGGAAAAATCAGCCAAAAGTTCATTGTCCAAATGAAGGCCGGTTGCGCCCACTGTGATCCATGCATTGGCAACCCCGGTTGTGTCACCTTTTACATCCGTATAATACTTCATCGGAAAATTAGGTTCTATATCGTTATCTTCACTGTCATTCCCCGCGGCATGTACCAGCAGTACATCTTTGGATTCAGCATATTTGATCGCATCATCTACCGCCTGTTTATTATAGGCATAACTTTTTCCAAAGCTCATGTTGAGTACTTTGGCTCCGTTATCTGCTGCATAGCGAATAGCATTTGCGACGTCTTTATCACGCTCATCACCATCAGGAACGAGTCTAACGGTAAGTATCTTAACATTGTCCGCTACTCCGTTGATACCTATATTATTATTGCGTTTTGCACCAATGATTCCTGCGACATGGCTACCATGTAATGCATCCGGTCCCTTTACATCAGCGTTGCCATAATGTCGCTCCGACGCATCTTCATAATTATCTCCAACAATAGGTCGAGAATCGTATGCTTTGTTTAAATGATAATCAACTTGATTGTTGAAATATGTTGCACCTTCGGTGATATCATCAAAAAATTTGGCGAAGCCGCCGTTGTTGATTTCATCCTTTGCATAGCCAAGTGCGATACGTTGCGTGTTTGTGGTTGCTTTGAAATTATCTATATCATCCTGTGTGATATCTTCGGGCTTTTTACCTATTTCACGTACCACAGCGTCTATGTTGCGTTTGAGCGCATCGTAGGAAAATTGGCCCATCTTAGCTTCTTCTAGCTTGTTTTTATATTTGGCAAGCATCTTTTGATAACTAGTGAAAGCTTTTCGACCAGCTTCATTGAGTTCTGTTGCTGCTGTAATATTTGCAAACTTTTTATCCAGGATCCTAAGTTGTCTTGTCAATTCCAAGTTGTCGAATTGCACATCTTTTCCATCTGCGTTACCAATGAAATTCCACCCGTATTTATCATTAATATAGCCATTGCCATCATTATCTAAACCATTCGCGAGACTATCTTTCGTATTGATCCACACAACATCTTTGAGATCTTCGTGATAAACATCAACACCTCCATCCAATACGCCAACAATGACTGGAGTAGATTTTCTTCCTTTCAATAACGTTTTATACGTTTTTTCGGTACTGATTCCCATGACCCCATCCGTTTTATAATCCAAATTAAACCAATTTGCTGGAATGGTATCAGATTGTCCGAAAGAGATAAGTGGCAATGAGCCTAAAGCAATTAGATATAGTGATTTTTTTAAATTCATATGTAAATAATTCTTTATAAGTGTTTGCTTTCATTTGTTTCAATGCACGCGTCCCACCCGGTTATTTTCTACTGTTTATTTTAAATTTTCCTCATGAGCGTGTAAACTCGCTTATTCCTGACTATAGCAGAATAGCAAAGATAATGCTAATGCTTCTTCTGAACTGTTAATTTTTATTAAAAGTATTTATAATCCATATCTCTTGGCAAACTGTTGACGAAATATCTTAAATTCAAACCATTTCTAAGAGTCTCCTGTTTTATTTGGATGATCTAGATAGCTAGGATAAGAAAGAGTATATATTGATTAGCGTATAAAAGAGCGAATGCAACAAAATAAGAAAATAGTTTGGCCTAATGTGATGGCCCCAGTGTCAGCAATTTACCCTCATGTCAGAAAGATACATGATGATACTGTTCAAGATGATTATTACTGGATGATCGACTACTTTAAAAAAGGAGAAAAATCTCAAGAAGTTATTGACTATCTGGAAAAGGAAAACGATTATACCAGTTTGATGCTTCAAGATACAGTAGATTTACAGGAAAATCTTTTCCAGGAGTTGAAGTCCCGTATTAAGGAAAAAGACGAGTCTGTACCTTATTACAAAAATGGCTATTACTATTATAGCCGAACAGAGGAGGGAAACCAATATTTCAAATTCTGTCGGAAAAAGAGCACACTTGAGGGCGAAGAGGAAGTGCTGTTGGATGTAGATCAGCTGGCCCAAGGGTATGCATATTATACGGCAAAGGGATTTTCTGTTAGTCCGGATAATCGTTTGATAGCCTTTAGTGTGGATACCGTATCTCGGAGGGAATATACTATATTTATCAAGAATATTGAGACCGGAGAAATATATCCTGACCAGATAAAGAATACAGAGGGGGCTGCGATATGGGGAAATGATAACCAAACTTTGTTTTATACGGCCAAAAATCCCATCACCTTACTTAGCGAGAAGATTATGCGACATACATTGGGCAGCGATCCAAAAGCCGATGTACCGGTGTATGAAGAGAAAGATAATACAAATTATATTGCTGTTGGTAAATCCAAAAATGGAAAATATATTATTATCAATTCAGAAGGAACATTGTCCTCAGAAATCTGGGTATTGAATGCTGATTTACCGCAGGCTGAATTTCGCGTTTTTCAGCCAAGGATACACAATGTTCTGTATTCGATCATTGCACTGGATGATCGCTTTTTAATTCTGACCAATGATGAGGCCATCAATTTCCAAATCATGCAATGTCCCTTAGATCGTACAGAGCGCAGCAACTGGCATACATTCATAGACCATCGACCAGATGTGCTGGTCAGCGATATCGAAGAATTTAAGGATTTTCTAGCGATTGCTGAAAGGAAAAATGGATTGACCCAATTGGCGATTTATGATTTAAACAGTCAACAACAGCACTACTTGGATTTTGGGGAAGTTGCCTATACGGTATATCCAGGTATTAATGTCGAGTACAACAGTGACAAGTTGCGGTATGGCTATACGTCTTTAGTGACACCGAGTTCAGTCTATGAATATGACATGGCTAGGCAGAAGAAAGTATTGTTAAAGCAACAGGAGATTTTGGGTGGATATGACCAAACCGCATATATCACCGAACGTGTTTTTGCAACCACAAGAGATGGTATTCAAGTGCCAATTTCTATTGTTTATAAAAAGGGAACCAAACTCGATGGTTCAGCTCCATTATTGCAATATGCCTATGGGTCCTATGGTGCTTCGATGGACCCTACCTTTTCGAGCAATCGACTGAGTTTGTTGGATCGTGGATTTATCTACGCCTTGGCTCACATTAGAGGAGGTGAAGAAATGGGGCGGCAGTGGTATGAAGATGGAAAAATGATGCACAAGATGAATACCTTTTATGATTTTGTGGATTGTGGTAAATATCTGATTGAAAAGCATTATTGCACAGCCGAGCATCTCTATGCGCAAGGGGGAAGTGCTGGAGGTTTGCTGATGGGTGTAATCGCTAATATTGCACCCGAGCAATATCATGGCATAATAGCTCAGGTGCCTTTTGTGGACGTCGTGAATACCATGTTGGACGATACAATACCGTTGACTACAAACGAGTATGATGAATGGGGTAACCCCAATGAGAAGGAAACTTATTTCTATATGAAGGCCTATTCTCCGTATGAAAACATTGAGGCAAAAGAATACCCTAATTTATTGGTCACAACCGGGCTGCACGATAGTCAGGTGCAGTATTTTGAACCAGCAAAATGGGTAGCAAAACTGAGAGCTACTAAAATAGGAGATGCGGTTTTATTGTTGAAAACAGATATGGATTATGGTCATGGTGGGGCATCGGGTCGATTTGACTATTTAAAGGAAATTGCATTGGAATATGCTTTTCTCTTTAAATTGGAAGGGATTATCCCAGATGATAGAAAGGGACAATAAAAAAAGCGGTATTAACCGCTTTTTTTATTGTTGAGCATGATTAATGCTATCCTGTTGTTTTTGTAAACGCTCTTCCCGTTCGATCTCTCTAGAATCGATCTGATGCTGTTGATAATTGTCCATGGCCACTTTACTGGCTTTCTGCGATACATAGATCGCCAATAGGGCAACAATAGTAATGATTGCTATTCCCCAGGCATACTTATGTTTGTCCTGTTTGACGAGCCAATACATAAAGATAATGTAAGGGACGGCAAAAATAATATAGAAAATTAAACTCGGTGACATACTATTCTCCATTAAATGATCCCTACAAAAGTATCGTTTTTGACTAAAAATAACGAACCTATAGAAAAAACAACAATTCCAATTGATAAAGCCTTAAACCTTTATCCGTTTTATTGTCAAATTAATATCACTAATGTGAGCGGTCTATTACCGGCTTGTTGTGGATTAATTGCTTGAAAATGAAGCTTACAGGAAGGTTTTGACGGTGGATTGTAAATTTTTAATTTTTGCAAAAAATCAATGAGAATATTGTGGAAAAGAAAAAAATATTTTTATACATTTGCATCGTCAGAAACAATTGACAGAGCATAAAAAAATGAAGCAGAACAAAAAGAACGATTATTCTTATATTCAAACTTTTGAGAAGTTTATGAAGAAGGTCTTTTGTGCTTTCATTTTTGTAGAAATACCTGTTTTACGCCTCCGACGACCTATACTACCTCGGGCTTGATTTGAGGTAGTGAATCTTTCCAAGCAAGACCATGATTGTCCGATGGTTTTGAATCCATTATTTTAATTTATTTAGTAACAAAACACGACAGTAGTTGTTGTTTTATTATTAGGGTCGTAAGTCAATGACTATATCAGATTTTTTAATTATCCCAGCTAAACCTGAGCATGCACATTATGCAGAGGTTATTTGCGACGAAATGTTCGAGTCTGCAAAGGCTCGTGGTACTGGTATTGCACGTCGTAAACCAGAGTACGTTGCCAACAAGATGAATGAAGGTAAAGCAGTGATTGCTTTACATAGAGATGGCCGATGGGCAGGCTTTTGTTATATAGAAACTTGGGGGCATGGTGATTATGTCGCTAACTCAGGTTTGATTGTCAATCCCGAATTCAGAAAAGTGGGTTTGGCAAAAGCAATCAAAAAAAGAGTCTTTGAGCTTTCACGTGAGAAATACCCTAAAGCGAAGATCTTTGGTTTGACAACCGGATTCGCCGTGATGAAAATCAATTCAGAACTAGGCTATGAACCGGTTCCGTATTCCGAATTGACTTCCGATGATGAATTCTGGAAAGGCTGTCAAAGCTGCGTGAATTATGAGATCCTGATGAGTAAAGACCGTAAAAACTGTATGTGTACCGCCATGCTTTGGGATCCCGAAGAGAAGGAACGTGAATTGCGGGAGAAGATCCAGCGCAAGCATGAAGCGAAAGAACGTTTGGAAAGAATTACACAAAAACAGTCTCTGCTAAAGCGTATACAGGCGAAGTTTTGGAAATCGGCCAATAAATTTATTGCTGTCAATTTTCCGAAGCATAACAAAGTCGCAAAAGGATATTAAGCTAAGGCTGAGCGATTATATTGAAAATAGATGTAACAGGTAACTGGATGTGTTCATAGCAACAAGATCAGTTCAAGGTTCTCTCAACATAATAATAAAAAACCGAGTGAAACGAGCTTAAATCAGCCGTTGAAAACAAACACTCATAAAATAACATTCTAATGAAAAAAGTAGTTTTAGCATTTAGTGGCGGATTAGATACTTCATTCTGTTGTATCTATCTTACACAAGATTTAGGTTTAGAAGTTCATTCCGTAGTTGTAAATACAGGTGGTTTTTCGGATGAAGAATTAAAAAATATTGAAGAACGTGCTTATGCTTTAGGTGTGAAATCACATACAGCTATAGACGAAACGGCAGACTATTACCGCGAAACTATTAAATTTTTGATTTTTGGCAATGTGTTAAAAAATGCGACTTATCCATTGTCAGTATCTGCTGAGCGTGTATGCCAAGCAACCGCAATTGCAAACTACGCAAAGAAAATTGGAGCTGAATGTGTTGCGCATGGATCTACAGGTGCAGGAAACGACCAAGTACGTTTCGATATGATTTTCCAAACCCTGATTCCAGGCGTGGAAATAATCACACCAATCCGTGATTTACAATTGTCGCGTGAAGCCGAAATTGAGTATTTGAATAAGCATGGTGTAGAGTATTCTGCTGAAAAAGCAAAATACTCCATCAATAAAGGTCTTTGGGGTACTTCTGTTGGTGGAGCGGAAACATTGACATCCAACCAATATTTGCCTGAATCGGCATGGCCAACTCCAGTGACTTCTTCAGAGCCACAACAAATTACAATCGATTTTGAGAAGGGAGAGCCTATTGCATTAAATGGTGATAAAATGGCTTCCGTTAAAGTGATTCAAGAATTACAGGCAATAGCTCAACCATACGGTATTGGCCGTGATATCCACGTTGGTGATACAATCATTGGTATTAAAGGCCGTGTGGGTTTTGAAGCCGCTGCGTCTGTAATTTTAATCAAGGCACATCATGCCTTAGAAAAACATACCTTAACTAAATGGCAATTGTCCTGGAAAGATCAAATCGCTGCTTTCTACGGAAATTATATGCACGAAGGCCAAATGCACGATCCCGTTATGCGTGATATCGAAGCATTCTTGCAATCTTCACAAGAAACAGTGACGGGCCGAGTGATTGTTGAGCTTCACCCATACCGTTTTGTCGTCATTGGTGTCGAGTCTGAACACGATTTGATGTCCAACAAATTCGGTAGCTATGGTGAAATGAATAAAGGTTATACAGGTGACGATGTGAAAGGTTTCTCCAAAATTTTTGGAAATCAAACCATCATTTGGCACAAAGTGAATAAAAAATAAACCTTGTTTGGCGTAATGTATTTTTTCTTACCATGACGAACTGGGTAAGAAAAGATACACTTCCCTATAAGTGATAACGTATACCTAAATACTAAATTCAAAAAAATGATAAGAGTAGGAATTATTGGTTCGGCAGGATATACCGGTGGTGAATTATTACGTGTATTGATTTATCATCCGGAGGTGGAAATCGTATTTGCTAATAGCGCTTCCAATGCAGGAAATAAGTTATATGAAGTTCACAATGATTTATTTGGTGATACTGAATTGACCTTCTCTTCGGACTTTTACTCAGCTGTTGATGTATTGTTTTTATGTGTTGGTCATGGTGATGCACGGAAATTTTTAGATGCAAATCCGATCGATGCATCCGTGAAGATTATTGATCTTTCACAAGATTATCGTCTTCGTGCGAATACGGCTTATCAAGGACAACAATTTGTGTACGGGCTTCCAGAACTAAACAGAGAAGCAATCAAAACAGCTCAGTATATTGCTAATCCAGGATGCTTTGCAACAAATATCCAACTGGCTTTATTACCATTGGCGAGTAAAGGCTTGTTGCCAGACCAAATCCATGTCAATGCGACGACTGGATCAACAGGGGCAGGACAAAAGCCGGGGGCAACAACGCATTTCTCCTGGCGTAACAATAACCTTTCTGCTTACAAATCTTTTGAACACCAGCATTTGCAGGAAATTTCAGAGTCCTTGGATCAGCTGCAAGTGGGATTTTTGCCGGTGTCAGAAGGATCATTGTTGGAACGTGCTGCAGCGAAAATTAATTTTGTTCCACAACGTGGAGATTTTGCCCGCGGAATTTTCTCGGCAATTTATGTAGACACCGATTTATCTGAAGAGCAGGCCTACACATTGTATGAGAGCTATTATGCCGCTCATCCTTTTACACATGTCAGCCTTAAAAATATTGACCTCAAACAGGTCGTTAATACAAATAAAAGTATAATCCATCTCGAAAAACACGGAAATAAGCTCCTTATTTTAAATGCAACAGATAATTTGCTGAAAGGTGCATCGGGTCAAGCAGTACAAAATATGAATTTAATGTTTGGCTTAGATGAACGTACAGGGCTGAATTTGAAGAGCGTTGGTTTTTAAACTCTTTTGGGGTATTAAACATCAATACCAACAAGTTGTGAATAACTTTAGGAATTGCTTTTAGGTCGAAACGAGGTTTTCAACATTTTATTAACATCGTGTGGAAAAGTGAAGGGTAGACCCTGCACTTTTTTTATGAATCGGCCTTCCCAAACATACATCATCCGGTAATAAACAATGACATGTCGTCTATAAAAAAACGGATCATCATTTTGCATTGACTGCTTAAGTTCCTTAACTTAGGGATAGGAAGTCCATGCTGAGCAAATAAACAAGAGCTGATTCGATTATGAACAATAGGCCAAGAATTAAACTTAGACTAACGGCTGCTGATAAAGTGTTAGAATTTATGGGCTGGTGTGTAGTGCTATTGTTATGGTATGCGGTAACTGTTCATTATAGCAAATTACCTGAAATTGTTCCCGTACATTATAATGCAGAAGGAAAGGTTGACAAATTTGGTCCAAAGTCAGTCCTATTGATGATACCTTTCATTACCACTGTTTTATACGTAGCAATGACCATCATCAACAGGTTTCCACATCTATTCAACTATCCTGTCAAGATTACTGAAGAAAATGCATTGCAACAATATACTTCTGCGAGTCGTTTGATACGATATTTAAAGTTTATTGTGGTCGTTATTTTTGGGATAATCGCTTTTAAATCTATTCCCAATGTCGCAGCAACTTCAGAGGGATTGGGAACTTGGTTTCTGCCCTTCGTATTGTTATCGGTTTTTGTACCTGTCATCTACTTTCTCATAAAATCGGTCAAGACGGCTTAAATTTCCTTATTTATCTAAATTTTCTATATATCGTGTTCACTCCATAAGGGATATAATGCCATTAGAGCGCCGAAAGCTTAGTGAATCTGAGCGAATTGACATGTTGAACTTCGATGATAGATATTAATGTTAGAAACACAAAACAACCAGAAGGCCAGTTGCCGATAAGCATTCGATGTCTAAATTGTTTGAATATGGTAGATAAAGACCATCAGATGGATAAAGAATGCGTTCTTCAACTTCAAAATTACCATCTAACGCAAATGCAAATGCGTTTTTGTGGTCTTGGCCAATCTGTAATTCAAAATCATGTTTTCCGGCAAACGCACCGAAGTAGAACTGAAAATCAGTAGCTAAGTCGGTGCCTACAGGATACATCTTGTTTTTCCCAAACGAAGATGTAAGTGGAAGATCCACAATATGAGGTAGTGTAGGATTGTTTATTGCCGAATTAAGCACAAATTCTTGAAAGATCGCAGGCTCCGCAACTTCGGACGATGCCTTTATGTGAATTGCCGTATTATTTTCAAAATTGTGTACTAAGATTGTTCCGACAGGAACGGTATAGGTTTGGGCATCCATCGTCACGAGTAGATCCCCAACCAAAGGAATCAAAAGTGAGACCGTATCTTGACTGGTCGGGAGTTCCAAAGTACCTTGAGGCGCTACTTGCCAGCTATTCACCAGTTGCAGCCGGCCAATAGCCTCCCGGTGAGGAGCAGCAAAGGAGCCATAATTGAGTGTGCTCCTGACTAAATGTGTTCCAATAGATGTTTCCCCTCGCTGTTCCGCGATATAGATTCTAATATCCTGCATGATCAGGCTGTTAAGCATTAACATGAATCGTCATTTTCATTTGGAAACCTTCAGATAAGGATCCTGTGACCGTAGACATTTCTTTGGTAACACCATCGCTGAATACGTTGTCATTGGCATTATAGGTATATCCTGAAACACCTTTTTTGTAACCATAAGATGAACCTGTGTTATTGACTTCAAGACACAGACTATCTTGAAAGGCGATTTGCGTCACTAATAGCGATTTACCCGTAGCATCATATACGTGGACGTGAATATGCGTTGCTCGACCTTGATACCAGCCCGGAAAGATGGTTTGGAAAGAAACAAGTCCATTGGCATTGGTGATTTGTCTACCGCGATACCAATTGACAGACTGGTAGTTGCTGGATTGCATCTGTGTTCCGCCATATTGGGAATAGTTACCTTCCACATCACAATGCCAAATATCCACTAAAGCTCCTTCTAGTGCCGCACAGTTATTGTTTGTATTAACAATGGTAATTAAACCGAGC
Source organism: Sphingobacterium paramultivorum (assembly GCF_014109745.1). Lineage (NCBI taxonomy): Bacteria > Pseudomonadati > Bacteroidota > Sphingobacteriia > Sphingobacteriales > Sphingobacteriaceae > Sphingobacterium > Sphingobacterium paramultivorum. The sequence continues at coordinate 4,292,887 of NZ_CP058555.1, read as the reverse complement.
ATATTCGCCCCAATACTATCACCTTTGCGTATATTTGACCGGACATAACTTGAAGGTGTTTTTGTCGGAAAAGGCCCTTCGGTTTCCGAAGGTGTCACACTACAGCTTGAATCGATATTTACATCCGTGCCTCCATCAGGCGTTGTTGAGGCATCGTCTTTCTTGCAAGCAGCCCAAACCATTGGTCCTGAAAATGCGAGCAATGATAAGGTTTTTATAAAATTTTTGCGTTCCATATCTCTTTTTTTTCTTAATTGAAGCAAGGTAGTGGACGGAGATGTAAAATAATGTTAAGTGCCGATAAAGAGACTTATTGCATCGACGAATCACGTAGAAACTTGATAACTTCATTATAGTATCCGTCGCCGACTTTCAATGTGAAGTTGGGTAATTGTACTTTACGCTGTGAAAATGTAATGATGTGTTTGGCTGCGATAACAAAGCTGCGGTGGATACGGATAAACTGATTTTTTGGCAAACGCTCGAGCATGGCTTTCATTGTCGATAGGGTCAATATTGTTTTTCCGTGTATGAGGTGTATTTTGATATAATCTTGCATGCTTTCCAAGCACTCAATTTCGTCAAGATAGATCTTGATTCGTTGATATTCTACACTCACGATTAAAAAGGGGCGATGGCTCTGTATAGCTGAACGTGTCATCGCTTTATCGATGGCCCGTTCAAAACGAACGAAGTCAAATGGTTTGAGAAGATAGTCTACTGAATCAAGTTCAAATCCATCTATCGCATACTCCTTATGTGCTGTGGTGAAAATCAATAAAGGTCTTGGATTTAAGTTCTTTGCAAAATCAATACCATTGATCTCGAGCATATCAATATCCAAAAAAATCAAATCAACACTGTTATTGGCGAGATACAGCTTCGCATCATGGGGGTTACAGAAGGTTGCAGCAAGCTGTATAGCAGGATGCTTTGCTGTGAACGTCGAAATAATACGAAGAGCCAGGGGTTCATCGTCAAGAGCTATGCAAGTTAACATCGATTAAATTAAGATAAATTGCTTTTGTATATATAATCGTATAGTCTAATATAAAAACAATTTATGGAGAAATGTAAAGGATAAGCTGAACAAAAAATGAGTGATCTTGCTGCTGGATAGTCAGGCAATGTCTGTCGACATAAAAATGTTCCAATAGACGTTTGACATTTTTGAGACCTGTTCCTGTGCGGTGTTGTTCGGTTGACTGTGTAGCTATGCTATTCTTTACATTTAATACACAGGATGTTGGCGTTAGAATGACCTCAAAACTTAATTGGCAGGGCTCTATGGTGCTTAATCCATATTTGAACGCATTTTCAACAAACGGAAGCAGCACAAATGCGTGTATCGTTTTGGCGTGTTCGAGCCCCGCATAGTGTTCACTGATCGAACAATTTGGGCCAGTGCGTAGCTTTTGGAGATTGATAAAATCTTGTATAGCCTGAATTTCGATCTTGATGTCAATCGTATCACTATGCCGTTCATCCATATAATAACGCATTAATTGCGAAAGACGATGAATACTACTCGCGACGGCATCATCGTTGGTCAATGCTAATGCATAAATATTATTTAAGGTGTTGAACAAAAAGTGGGGGTGGACCTGGGCTTTTAAGAAGGATAGTTCGGCCTTCATCCGGTCTTGTTCGACCAATTGCATCTTTTGCTGGGTTTCCATCCAGTAGGTTACGATTCTATAGAGCGCGGCAAGGCTAATGGTTAACAGGAAAATATACACGGAAGCAATATCGATGGGTTGTGGCCGTTGTCCCGGGGTCTGCCCCGGACCTCGGTCTGGGAAATGCCTAGCAGATGGCGGCGGTGGAAAATCAGGGTGATGCCTAGGCGAAAATTCTCTTTCTCCAGGGGTAGGTAATTGCTGACGTCCAATATGCATCAAGCGATCGAAGGGCTGAAGATAACAGGCTAGTAACAAGCCTGTCAAAATAATGGAGATTCCGTAACGGATAAATTTTCGTTTTCTTATCGCATAAGGAATTAGCAGGTAAGCATTGACATAGAATAGGATTAAAAAACAGCCTGTAAAAATCCAAAATGCTGGTGCAAAAAGTATTTCCTTAATTTCCAATTGACCGTTGTTAAAAAATAGTACTGGAAAGGATAAGAAAATAAGCCAGGCGAGTCCATGGATCAATATGGAGATTTGTTTTTGTCCTAAGATACGTTTTGATGTGCTATCAGCAGATTTGTCCATGGAGCTTGCTATTTTAGCTTTTATTAATGGCGACTCTGATCCTAAAAATACGCAAAAAGATTAGACCGTATTTTTAAAATGTTAAAATATACATCTCATTTTATAATAGTTCATTTAAATGGAAAGGAATGGTGGTCAATTATTGCTGTTTTTTTACACAATCGATTGATATACATTTCCTTTCTTTTTCTGTAAATCTAAGCCTTATCTTCATCAAATAATCCAGTTTCACAAACCGATACCATCTTTATTCAATAGTAAAGTGCAACAGAAAGATAGCTGATAAATTGAGTTTCAGCAGAGCTAAAGGAGTTTGGTTTCGTGAAGTATTCGAGTATAGCAGCATCTCGAATTCATGGCAAGCATTAATAACCACAGGTAGTATAGCTAGCCTAGGTTTGATATATAAATTGATAAAAAAAATAAAGTATGAAAAGAAAACACTTTATCCAGTATCTCTTTATGGGAGCTTTATCCTGTCTTTCGATAAGCAGTATAGCGCAGACAGTAGGGAAGACTTATGCCGTACCACTTGCTGGGAATGCTTTCATTACCGCAGGACAAGCTGGTGAAGCGGAAATTTCCGGTCGTAATGGCCTTGTAAAATGGTCAAGCGATCAGGAAGTGGTATCGGTTTATTTTAGGGCTCAAAAGGCGGGGAAATTGACTTTGAAACTGAAGGCAAAAAACGATGCTGGAAAATCCAAAATAGCAGTAGACGCTTTAGGAAAAAAGGCGATCGTGAATGTGGAAAGTACTGAGCTGTCGGAAACAGCGCCTCTGTCCATTGATGTAAAATCGCCCGGTTACGTTCAGGTTAATTTAAAAGGCTTAAGTAAATCGGGAAGCAATTTTGCCAATGTAACCGAATTGCTTGTGAGCGGCGAAGCGGCTTCGGGAGGTCTTCTATTTTCCAATGATCCTGAGTATTACTATTGGTCCAGAAGAGGCCCTTCTTGTCATCTAAATTATACTGTTCCTACGGAGGGTAACGTTAGTTACTATTATAACGAAGTAACCGTCCCTCAAGGTGAAGATAAAGTTGGTTCCTATTTTATGGCGAATGGTTTTGGCGAAGGCTACTTTGGTATACAGGTTAATTCAGAAACCGAGCGACGTATCTTATTTTCCGTATGGAGTCCATTCCACACAGATGATCCGAAAAGTATTCCAGATGAGCAAAAAATCCATCTACTAAAAAAAGGAAAGGATGTGCATTCGGGTGAGTTTGGAAATGAAGGGTCAGGCGGACAGAGTTACCGTAAGTACTTTTGGAAAGCAGGTGTAACCTATAAGTTTCTCTTGAAAGGCGTGCCCGATGGAAAAGGGAATACTGATTATACGGCTTGGTTTTTTGTACCCGAAGAGAATGCATGGAATGTGATCGCAAGCTTCAAACGTCCACAGACAAATACCTACCTCAAACGATTCCATAGTTTCTTGGAGAACTTTAGTCCTAATCAAGGCTACCTGGGTAGAAAGGTTGGGTTTGGCAATCAATGGGTCTATGATGGACAATGGAAAGCTGTACAGGAGGCTTCTTTCAGTGTCGATAATACCTATCGTGCAAATCAACGCATTGATGCAATCGGCGGCGTTACCAAAAACGGATACTTCCTTAGAAATGGTGGTTTCTTTAATGACGTTGTTAAGCCAGGAAGTAAGTTTGAATTCCGGAATAAAAACAGTGCACCGCAAATTGATTTTGACAAACTGCCTTAATCAAAAAAGAATAAAGACAATATCTTATTGTCGCTCAAAGTTTATCCTAAACATAAAAGAGTCGCATTGAAATGCGACTCTTTTATGTTTAGTACAGCCCTCAATTTATTTTTCAGACAGTTTGATATCACGTTCTACCGAAACATTATCTCCGGTAACAGCATTACCATCCTTATCTACTAGGGTCAATTTTACTTTATTGTTGCCCATTGGCAGGCCTTTTATCTCATATGGGCCCCATTTGTCTAATGTAAATGTCTGGCCATTAATATCTGCAATTACTTTGTTGCCGTCTGGAGCAAGTTTGGTATTGACTACGTAAAAATCTAACAGTAAATTTTTTGTTTCATCTCCTTTATACTCACCTTTAGGTCGCGAATAGAAAAGTGATGGTTCCTTTGGTGTTGCATCTGTCGTCAATTTACCTGTTGCATCAATCTTAAATTTTACCAATTTAGAAGCTTCAGTGGTTTTTATGGATTCATGATAGGATCTTGATAAAAATGAGAGCAGGTAATGTTCCGAATTTAACGGTACTGTTACGGAGTTCTCGGGCTTGTAAAGAGCCGTGTAAGGTTTATTGTCTAAAATAAAATGAATATGTTGTCCATCATGCGAATTTGCCATATGGGCAGCATGGGCATCATCGGTCATCTCAGTCAATTTGAAATTCTTAATCGCATATTTTACAGTTACTTTTGCGGAGTCTGTTCCTACCTTTTCTGCAGTGATCGAGGCGATCTGCAGATCAGCTCCAGGAAATTCTTTCGAGTCTGCAATAGGACTAACGGTGATAGAGTCCATTTTTTGTGCAGTATTTGTGTCGATACTGCTGCTTGAGTCAGCTCCACCTGTACTTTTCGTAGAAGAGTTGTTACACCCAATAGCGCCTACCATGAGTGCTACTGCAGCAGTAATACCTGTAATTCTGTAATACTTCATAATTTTTTTGTTTAATTTTTTAATCATTCAGCATCTTAAGTAACAGTCTATGTTCCTATTTTGTTTGTAATAAGGTTAAAAATAGGCCGTTTGGGCTACTCATTGAAGAGTAATACACAGTGAATTAAATATTTTTAAAAAAATAGTCATATTAGATGTAATAAATCGATATGCTGAAATGTCTTGATTATATAAAAGGCACGGGTGATATTGAGATGGAGCATAAGCCGATTAAAAATTAAAATAGAGTAAGTCTCAATATTGACGATAACATGAATCAAGAGCAATTTAAAAATACCGTTTTCATCCATAAGGATAAGCTATTTCGCTTTGCGAAACGGATCTTGGTTGATGATGACGAGGCTTTCGATGCGGTACAAAATGTGATGATGCGGTTGTGGCAATTAAAAGATCAGTTGCTTCAATACAAAAATATGGAAGCCTTCTGCATGCAGAGTGTGAAAAATGAAGCACTCAATCGTATAAAAAGAGATAAGGTCCGGGCAGATTTTGTTGAACAGCATCAGGTTGTTGCGATGACGGAACATACTGTTGGGAATACAAAAGAAATTATTCTGGAGATGATCAATTCTCTTCCCGAAAAACAACGGCTTGTTATGCACCTGCGCGATGTTGAGGATTATGACATCGATGAAATCGGTGAAGTATTGGAGATGGGGGAGTCAGCAGTGAGAGTTAATTTGATGCGTGCAAGACAGAAGGTAAAAGAACAATTGACAAGATTATTCGATTATGAAACCACGCGGATTTATTCAGGTAAAAAATAAACCCGATTGTTTCATCTTCTTTGAAAATAAGATATACAGTGATGAAAGATAAGAAATTAAAAGAATTGGAAGAGAAGTACTTTAATGGCCAGTCGTCATTAGAGGAAGAAAGAGCATTGAAAAACTCGGACAATGCTTTTTTTCAATCATTGAATCAGGAAAAGAACGAGACAATGGACTGGTCCTTTGAGGACTTCCAAAGTGAGATCAATGATGATAAGAAACGAATTGTGTGGTGGAATAATAGCTGGATAAAATATGCTGCAACAGCCATGTTGGTAATGGCTATTGGAATTGCGCTATTCCTAAATCAGGAACCAACAACTCGAGTACCGGTACTTGCTGAAAAGAAAATGAAGGAGCTAAAATCCGCGGACAAGAAGCTGATCGAAGATCAAAATAAAGAAACAGTAGTTCCTAACTCTAATGATAGCTTCCGTTCGGTGAAAAGCGGTAAGACGTTACAGATCGCAGAAACGGTCAAACATCCTAAAGTTAAAAAACAAGCTAAGGAATGGACTGAAAAGAAGGAAATAGTTGCTGAAAGTCTGCAGTCAGTCGAAAGTGAACTCTATCAGGCAGATTATGTTGTTTTGAATGGGAAACCTGTAGCGAACGAACAGGAAGCTGTTGAACTGACCCTAAAATCTTTAGGCTTACTGGCAAATAATTTGGAAAATGGTGTAGATAAAGCAATGAATATAAAACAAATGTCAATAACGATTAACTAAAATAAAATGAAAGGTTTTTTAATAGCTTGCCTTCTACTTGTAGCAAGTATGGCAAATGCACAAATTTCAAAGTTGGATAAACTTTTTGAACAATACCAAGGAAAGAAAGGCGTGACAACACTCAAAATCGGGGCGCCGATGTTCAAACTATTGGGTAATTTGAAAATAGACGATGAGGATATGCAGACAATTACACCACTACTTAAGAATGTTAAATCGTTGCGGATGCTGATTGTTGAGGATGGAGAAGATAAAGCCTTAACAGGTATTATTCGGGGAGCAGTGTCAAATTTAAAGTATGAAGAGCTTATGTCTCTCAACAGTGATGGGCAAGATATCCGCTTCATGGTGGAAAATATGTCCGCAAATGCTGATATCCTAAACAATCTGTTACTTACAATCAATGGAGATGGGCAAAACCTATTTATGATTCTTGACGGGGCTATACCGTTGAAAGATGTGACTAGCTTGGTCAATGAAGGGAATAATAAAGTGAATAAGAACAAAGGAGATAACAACAAAAAGTAGAAAATTATGAAAAGATTACTAACCTTGTTGTGCCTAGTGGGCGTTCTTTTCTCCATGCAATCTTGTATGATAAAAAAAGCGTCCAATATGGACTTCGTCAGCCGGTCTAATGTATCTGACGATGCTGAGATTGTTGCTATTAATTTACCGATGTGGTTAACAAAACCCTTTATGAAAAAAGCCTTAAAGGATGATAACGATGAAGATACTCGTGCAATGGCCGAAATTGTAAAGAAATTAAAGAAGTTCAGAATGCTGACGCTTTCGAATAATGATAAAACAAAGAATGCGCGTATTTTGGACGATTACCATAAGTTTTTAAAGAAAAATAAATTTGAGGAACTTCTGGTTATTAACACCGATGGCCAGGAAATTTCGCTAAATGCTCGTATTGATAAGAATAATGTCATTCAGCGGGTTTCTTTACTGGTCCATGATGATGAAGATGAAAGTGTATTTATGGATATCAAAGGTAAGTTTTCGTTGGATGAACTTATCGCCGGATTAAATAAGATGAAATCCAAAGATAAGAAGTTGGCAAACAAACTTTAATAAGTACGTTGATTCAAACCGAAACTTCCACTAACCCATAAAAAAAGCCCTTTAGTAATATACTAGAGGGCTCTTTTTATAGTAGTTTGATTTTTATGCGCTAAAGACAATGTCCAAAGCATCGAAAATATGTTTTTTTGCCTGGTCAAGATCCGCCGTTGTATGTGCATCAGAAACAAAACCTACTTCATAGCCTGAAGGACCAAAATAAACGCCGCGATTTAACAACTCGCGGTGCATAATTTTATAAGATTCCATCGATTTAGGATCGATTTCACTCGCTTTTTTAATTTCTTGCTGTTCAGTGAATGCAAACCAAAAAATAGAAGCAACATGGAAAAGTTGAACTTTATACCCCTTCTCAGCAATATAAGTACGCATATCATTGACGAAAGCTTCTGTTTTGGCATTTAAATTTGTGTAGAAATCCTTTTGAGCCAAGATACCCAATGCAGCAATGCCGGCAGCCATAGCAACTGGATTTCCGGATAAAGTTCCTGCTTGGTAAACTGCACCATCAGGAGATATACAGGCCATCAATTCTTTTGAGGCTCCATAAGCACCGACAGGCATTCCGCCGCCAATAATTTTACCGTAGGTAATAATATCAGGTTGTATATCATAGTAAGCTGAAGCACCTTCAAAACCAATACGGAATCCTGTGATCACTTCATCCATAATCAACATTGCACCATGTTCTTTGGTGATATTACGTAAGAAGTGAACATACTCCTTAGATTGCAACAATAAACCATTGTTTGCAGGTATACCCTCAATGATAACTGCCGCAATCTGATCTTTAAATTCTGCAAAAGCAGCTTCTAAAGCTTGCTTATCATTTAATTGGATAACAATGGTTTCGTCTGCAAATGCTTTAGGTACACCCGCCGAGGATGTCTCACCAAAGGTTACCAGGCCAGAACCCGCTTTCACCAAAAGAGAATCGGAGTGGCCATGATAACAGCCATCAAATTTGATGATCTTATCACGTTTCGTATAGCCTCTAGCCAAACGGATAGCAGACATTACAGCCTCGGTTCCAGAACTGACAAAGCGAATTTTTTCAATAAATCTATTGTTTTCGATAATCAACTCAGCCAGTTGGTTCTCCAACGCAGTAGGAGCGCCAAAACTTAAGCCTTTCCCGAGTTGTGCCGCTACAGCTTCACGAACTTGATCATTATTGTGCCCTAAAATTAGGGGACCCCATGAACAACAAAAATCGATGAATTCATTCCCGTCCGCATCCCAAAGATGTGCCTTATCGCCACGCTCAATAAATAATGGGGTACCATATACGGATTTGAAGGCCCTAACAGGTGAGTTTACACCTCCAGGGAAATATTGTTTTGCTTTTTCAAATAGCTCAGCAGATTTTGCTCTTGAAATATCAGGTGCTTGCATAGTCTAAATAGTTGAATGCGAAATAAAACCTTTCTCCAATACTTCTTTGGAGTGGTAGGATAAGATTGCTGTAGCGCCAGCACGTCTGAAGCTCAATAACGTTTCTAGAATGACACGTTCGTCCAACCAGCCGTTTTGAATAGCCGCCTTTAACATCGCATATTCTCCGCTGACATTATACACCGCAATTGGCAGATCGAAGTTGTCTGCAAGAAGTTTAACGATATCTAAGTAGGGAAGTCCTGGTTTTACCATCAGAAAATCTGCTCCTTCTTGTGCATCGAGCTGTGCTTCGATAAGCGCCTCTTTTGCATTGGCAGGATTCATCTGGTAGGTCTTTTTATCACCATGCTTGGGCGCCGAGCCTAAGGCATCTCTAAAAGGACCATAATAGGCCGAAGCATATTTTGCTGTATAGGACATCAAAGAAACGTTTGTAAAACCATTATGGTCCAATAGCTCACGGATGTAACCGATGCGGCCATCCATCATATCTGAGGGAGCAATGATATCTGCACCTGATTGCGCATGTGCCAAAGCCATCTTGCCCAATACGTCTAATGTCTCATCGTTTAGGATCTCACCGTTTTCGACAATTCCATCGTGCCCATCACTGCTGTAAGGGTCCATAGCAACATCCGTTACGATACAAGCTTCCGGAAAATTTTTCTTTACGGCTGCAATCGCACGTAAGTATAAACTTCCATCACGGTAGCTTTCTGTAGCATACTTGTCTTTTAAGGACTCTTCAATGTTAGGGAAAAGATCAAATGAGCGTAAGCCCAACTTTAGGCAACTTTCCACTTCTTTCAATAGATTGTCTATTGAATAGCGATAGATGCCAGGCATCGATTTAACCTCAGTTTTTTGATTTTGCCCATCGACGATAAAAAGTGGGAAAATCAAATTTGACGCGTCTAAACGTGTCTCTTGAATCATGTCGCGAATCACGGCAGATTTACGATTTCTTCTCGGACGTTGTAACATTATATTAAGATTATTTATGATCTATGTTGTTTATTTCAACGTCAATGGAATCATTTACCGACGTTGAAATACAAACTACTTTATACGATTCTAATACTCCAATCCAAAAACGGCTTCGGAAAGACCGATCTCATCTGGAGAATAAGGAAGTGTATAAGGGACATTCATCTCATCAAACTTTGCACCGGTAGAGCGGCCAATACAAATTACTTTCTGGCCCGGTTCCAATAAATTATCCGCAAAATAAGCTTCCACATTGCTTGGACTGGTAAAGACCAATACCTCCGCATTGGATGGATCTACATTTTCTTCTAAGACAGTTTCGTATACCGGTATATTGATGATTTTCGTCTCCGGGCTTAATGCTTTTTGGATCGTTTCCAAAGATTCTTTCGCACGTGGAATAAGGACGGTACCACCATTGGCCAATTCAGCAAATTTCTTCGCAATTTCATCCATATTGATACCCTCACTGTCGCCAGAGAAATCAGCAACGCGGTCATATTTACGCAAAATCTCTTCCGAGCCGCGGCCAATGACACCTATCTTGGTCTTTTTGCTCAAACGAGGCTCTAAATTGAAAAAGTGCTCAATACCATTTTTGCTTGAAAATATAATCCAATCAACGTGTTTTAGGATAAAAGGATCCAATTTATTGATAATAGGGAATATTTTGATCAAAGAGCGGCCCTCAATAGTAATATTGTGTTTGGCCATTGCTCTTGCGAAATAGGAATTTTCGTCTACCTCTCGGGAGATAAATACAGATTGTGGCAGCTTTCTATCCTTTGCATACTTATTGAAAATGCGCTCCGCTAAACGTGTCGCATCGGTATCTCTAAGGTAAACACGGTCAGGGAAATCTTCACTTGTTTCAGCAATAGAGGCCCAAGCTTCATATTCATCACCGCTTTTGCGGCAATAACAGCCAAGTGGCGCATGACATCCTGCGTCAAATTTATTTAATACCAAACGTTCTACGGAGATTGTTTGTGCTACTTCTTCATTGTTCAAGGGCTGTAAAGCGTCAAAAAGTTCCTTGTCAACTTCACGGATCTGAATAGCAAGTACCCCTTGCGCTGGTGCCGGGATAATTTCAACGGGAGGAATCTCCTCGACATGAAAATCTGTAATATCCATTTCAATACGGCTAATACCTGCCTTTGCAAGTACTATGGCATCATATTGCTCATCACGTAGTTTCTGGATTCTTGTCTGCAAATTACCACGGAGATCGTCAAATTCTAGATCAGGACGTAATGCCGAGATCTGCGCTTTTCTACGGTTGGATGACGTTCCAACAGTCGCATTGTGCTTTAATGAAAGACGTTTTTTGATATCTACGCAATCTTTGTGGATAATCAATAATTCAGCTGGATCTTCGCGCTCAGAAACCGCTGCAATGATCAATCCCGGAGGGTTGACCGTAGGTAAATCTTTGTGTGAGTGTACAGCTAAATCAATGGTCCCGCTTAAAAGCTCCTCTTCAAGCTCTTTGGTGAAAAATCCTTTGCCTTCTAATTTATCCAAACGAAGGTGTTGAATGATATCACCCTGTGTTTTAATGACTTTTAATTCTGCTTCAATTCCGATTTCTGCCAATCGATCTTTTACAAAATTTGCCTGCCACATGGCAAGAACGCTTCCCCGGGTACCAATAATTAGTTTTCTATTCACGTTAATTTTACTTTACCTATTAAAACAATCACAAAGATGTTCCACCGGTAGCTACGTATTCAACTAGCACAGAATGTGTTTTAATTCAATTGAGCCCCGGAAAATGAACAATTTCGGAAAAATGTGTTTAATACCATTTATCAGAGCAAAAATAAATAAATGAAAGGAATATGTTGACACGTTACTGTCATTATATGTCAGGAAATAATTGATAAACCGAAATTTATGGGAAACAGTCAAAGGGTAGCTTCATGGGATGTGAGCAGAGCACATTCAGCGAGCAGAATAACCTTAGTACAAAACCTAGGGTAATAATTAAAAGTAAAAGGAAATCACTGCTCCAAGAGCAAGTTTAATGTTAGTTTTTTTCCGTTTCTGGAGTTTTAACCAAAATTTCTTTCGCCATAACCATTGGAACCTTAATGTATTTCTTTTCCATATAGTTGATGACTTTTTCCAAAACTTCTCTCGCTTCGGGAGTTAGGGCTTGAACCTCTTGGGCAAAAACCTCATTTAGAGCGAATGATTTAATTTCTTTAATCTTTTCAGGAACCTCACGCATAGCAACTTCTACACGTCGCTGTTTGATTAAAGGTAAAAATTCTTGGATATTGTCCTGGATAATCTTTTCGGCACTCTCCAATTCATTATAACGCTCTTGGATGTTTTTCTCCGCAATAGCTTGTAAGCTGCTTACTTCGATATAATGAATCAGATTATTTTGGAGAACTTCAGCATCAACATCATTCGGAACGGCTAAGTCAATGATAATTTTCTTATCAGTCTCTCCGTTTAATAACGATTGATAAAGTGTGTTGTCAATAATGGAGGTAGGCGCACCTGTACAAGTAATCAGAATATCAAAACCTTCTTTGTACTGATCAATATCAGCCAAGGGGTAAGCTTCAGCATTTAATTCTTCAGCTAGGGCCTTTGCATTCTCCAGTGTGCGGTTGAAAATAACGAACTTCGCTTTTTGGTTCTTTTGGAAATATTTCGCTAAATTCTGATTGGTTTCTCCAGAACCGATGATGATGATTCTAGGGTTTTCAACCAGTTTTAGTTCGCGCAATTTGCGGTAGGCAAGAGAGACAACGGAAATTGGGTTTCTGGAAATTTTAGTATAGGTGTATACTTCTTTAGCTGTTTTTACGAGACGATCCATCATCAGACGTAGAAAATCTCCAGTAAAACCGGCTTCTCTACAACGATCATATGCGCGACGTACCTGTGCCAAAATTTCTTTTTCACCAACAACAAGACTTTCAAGTGAACATGACATCCGAAGCAGGTGATTTAAAGCATCCATACCCTCGTATTTGTTGACCTGTCCTAAATAACATTGTAGTCTTTCCTGAGGTACACAGAAGTTCAATTTTCCCATAAAATCAGCAATGAATTCATGGGTCAATTCGTGAGCACCATAAAATACAAACTCTACTCGGTTACAAGTACCAATATAAAAGATCTCCGGAATGTCTAGGCTATGCTTTAGATTGATGAGACGACTTTCTAAATCCTCATTGCAGATCACTAGATTACCTAGATCTTTTAGTTCGACATGTTTATGAGTAAACGCTAATACTTTAAGATTTTTCAAAGCTCTAATCCCTCGCTTATATTTAACGGTACAAATGTAGCTTAAAAGCTTTGTGCTTGTGTCAAAAATCTGTCAAAGGGATTAATTTAGAAAGATTTTAAATAGCTGTTTTTTTTATTTAAGTTATTGTATTATAGTTTATTATGTTGTGGTTCGGTGCTAAGTGATTTTCGTCACGATCTGTCGTGACGAAAATTTTAAGCTATAAAATACGATAAACTACTCTTTAGTACCCGTATTTGTTCTTGCAGAGTCGATGGTGACATCTTCCAATTCTTCCACATAAGGCTCCTCTTCAGAAGTAGTAGCTTCTTGAATTTCACTATCGCTATATTGGTAATAGCTGTCGAAGGTCTTGCTGCTTTTATTGTAAATCAATGCGTACTTGGAGTTTTTATTCTTGACAATAATTCCATCGGCAGGAGCGGGCACTAACTTCATCTCATCCATAAAAATTTTCTGTCCCTTTTTGAAGCTGTTGATGAGTGGCAGTTCGCTTGAATATTCCTTCCAGAATAAAATATCGCCTTTTGCCGATATAATCCAGATGGCACTGCTCTGGTAGTCGTTCTTTTCTACTAGGAAAGCCATTTCTTTATTCCAACTGTCAGAATCGTTGCGATCGGTAAAGTTTCCATAGCAGAAAACAGATTTAGCCCGATCTTTTATCCGAGTAAACTTGTATATAGGTTTATCATCTACAGGTTCTAGGTAGTTATTACCCATAAATATCTTTGTAATCCCCCTTCTATAGCGTAATGGGATGTTGTCATATTCCGGAAGAGTGAAGATTGCATTATTCCAGTGTTGATAGTTTTCTAATGAACTCCAGCCATCAGCATCTTCCAAGTCTTTGGGATCGGCATTGTCAAATCCGACGGCAGCCGTAGCGGCGCTATCTACCTGCAAGCCGTCGAAAGCTTGTCGCTGGCTATAATTGTAATATCCGCCACCCGCTAGGATAACCAATAGGACGACGCCAATAATGATATATACCCTTTTCTTTTTATTTGGTTGTGCAGGTTGTTCCGCAGCGATTTCTTCAACTTCTCTTTTCATGTTTATTATTCGGCTTAATGCTAAAAATTATACTCATCTCTTTTAAACAAGTAAAAAAAGGCTATAAATGATTGATGGTCTTTTGATTATCCTTGTTTTTTATTTGTTCTAAGCGTTAATTGCGCTTAAAAATAGAATAATTTTTCAAAAAGTGAAATACAAGTTATATATGTGTCAATATTCAACTTATATTCGTAGCAGTTTTAAAGGAATTTGAATCATGATTATTATCAAAAAATACTTTGCCATCGTTGGACTAGTCATTTCTTTTTTGTCCAGCATGACGCCGTTCTTAAAAGTGCCTATTAAAGGAAATTGGAATTTATATCAGGTAGATGCCTATTTATTCTTTATTACATTACTTATTCTGGGGGTGACGGCCCTTTTATTTTTTGTTCGTGCAGTTCGAGCTTATCAATGGATGACTCGATTAGCCGCCTGTTGGTACCTGTTGAGTATAACAGCGGTCTGGTTCAAGATCAATAACTATTTCGGTTGGGGATTTGCCGATAAATTGCTTTCTAAATCCTTACACATGCGCTGGGGCTGGATTGTCTATTTGATTGGAATCTTACTGTTATTGTTGAGTACCAAGAAGGTTTCTGCAACAGCTGAATAAAATAAAGCCGTTTGCCAAACAAAAAATAAGCTAGATGAAATTCATCTAGCTTATTTTTTGTTTGGACGATGCGGTACGAAATGACTTTTCAGCTTGTCCAGTCCTAAATCCTCTTCAATCTTATCCAGTTCGTAGGACCATATTTTTTCATCCAAAATTTCGTTAAGGACTTTTGGATTAGTAAGATCTACAGGACGTACACGTTGTTCCCTGTTGATTGGTGAGGTCAGTTCCTGCAAACTGCCGCTATGCCGTATGATCTGAAAACGGAAGGCAGGCCATTTCCCAACATTTGCAAAGTTGCCTGTATAAAACTGCATAGAGTCGTGCGGCGGTATCTTATTGCTGAAAATACCTTTCACTTTATTCGCTGTCGCTTCAGATACGGATACCAGGAGCTCAAAGCTGGTTTCATTGATGATATGTAATTTGGCAAGTCCATCTTTGTGATCTCCCGAGATTGCCAAAAGTATTCCTTTTTCGATAAATCGATGTGGTGTCAGTGGTGTCGCATGCTGGTCAAGTTCATCATCTGCGCGACGCATATTACCGAAGACAAGGGTGATTTTATCCATTGGCACCGGAATCTCAAAACCAGTGTCGTCTGTAACGCCTACAATATCGTTGGGCTGCATGGATGTGATATGCCCTTCAATGGGTTCATCGACAAACCGTACTAAGTCGCCTATTCTAAATTTCATGTTTACTTTACTTTTGTGTCAATAATATATAGTAGCTTTTCAAGATCCGAGTGATCATTGTACAAATGAAATCCGACACGGATGCCCGAACCTCGGGGAAAGCATTTTATACCCTCATCCAGGAGAGTTTGATAATAGTCGGGGTTGATCTGAATATTGAAAATATTGCTCTGCGGACGTCTATTGATGATGCTGTCCAATAACAGTTTTCTGTCGGCAAGTTCAGCGCGGACATCTTCGATCAATTTTTGGGTATAGGCCACTGTTTCGGCAAATCCCCATTCCTCCAATTGAAGAAGAGACTGCTGTAGAGTTCCGTGGGACAGGGTGTCCAAATGCCCTGGTTCAAAACAGAGTTGTACCACAGATTTATTCATCCATTGATTGTTGAGGAAGCTGTAATTTTTTTGGATATCCGCATAAAGCGTCGCTTTGAGCCTTTCGCTTAGGAGAACAAAACCATTACCAAAGCCTGCCATAAGCCATTTGTATCCACTTGATAATACGGCGTCAAAGCCCGAAAGTGCGAAATCAAAAAGATCCGTCCCTAAATATTGGGTGCCGTCGCCTACAATCAACAACTCGGGATGCTGATGCTTTAATTCCTGTATGAAGGATAGATCTATTTTTAACCCCGAAATATATTGAACAATAGAAAGGATAAGGACATCTGGTTTGAATGTTGCTATTGTGTCCAATAAGTTCGTTTCCAGTTGTTCGTCCATCGTGACAAATTGGTGTTCAAAACCACTTAATATCGTCGGAAAATTAACGGAAGGATAATCATTATTCAGTAATAAAACCTTAGTTTGTTTTGGTAAACCTGCCAATAGCGCATTGAAGGCAAAGGAAAAACAACTTGATAAGAAGACATTTTGGGAAGGGCAATTGAAAAATTTACCGAGTGTATCCCGACAGGCGTCTAAAGTTGCGCCTTGCTGTTCGCGTAAGGTGGTATTCGAGTCAAAGAAATCTTGGTCTCTTTTTGCACGCCAGGCCTTTGTTTCACGTGAAAGTAAGCCGGATCCTGGTGTGGTGAGGTAAGTTACCGCTGAAGCGATGTCAAAATGTTTACGATAGGGACTACTCATGTCTTTGGTCTTTTGTTAGTATTGCTAAATAATCTGTCAAGGAGAGGTATTCTCCGCCCATGCTTTCCAAATGATCCGTGTGAAATTGGCAATCAATTAACCGAAGTTCAATTTCTTGGGCGAGATAAATCAGGGCCGCTTTCGAAGCGTTGGCGACTTTTGAAAACATGCTTTCGCCACAAAAGACGCCATTGATTAACACACCATAAAGCCCCCCAACCAGTATACTATCTTGCCAAACTTCCACCGAATGTGCATAACCTAGCTCAGCAAGTTTACTGTATGCTTCAATCATGTCCTGTGTTATCCAGGTTCCAGTCTGATCTTTTCTATTCATAGTCGCGCAAAGCTGAATGACTTCTTTAAAGCTGCGGTCTATCGATAAGGAAAATGTTTTTTTCCGGAGAACATTCGTCATGCTCTTGCTGATCTTTATCTTGGACGGATCGATCACAAATCGGGGGTTTGGGGCATACCAAAGTATTGGGCTATCATCGCTGAACCACGGGAAAATTCCGTTACTATAGGCCAGTAGCAAACGATCTACCGAAAGATCTCCACCTACGGCGAGTAAACCATCTTCTTCTGCATAGCTTGGGTGTGGAAACTCCAGCCTTTTAGTATCCAGTTCAAATACCATGGTTATTTAACATGCTGCGATAGATGGCATTATTCTGGTTGACGCGGTTCTTTGCCTATTTCTTCAAATAGTTTATCCATGTGTTCAACATATTCGTTGGTATCATCGAGGAAGAACTCCAATTGAGGAACAATCTTTACCTGGTTCTTAATTTTTGCACCCAATTTGTAGCGTATTTCAGATGTTTTGGAACGAATGGCCTTAATATCCTCCTGTGCCGTTTTTGTGTTTAAAAAGCTCACGTAAACGCGGGCAATTGCTAAATCCGGCGTAACACGAACCCGTGTAACCGTAATAAATGCTCCAGGAGCCCATGAATTACCTTCGCGTTGAAATAATGCTGCTAAATCCTGTTGAATCACCCCAGCAAAACGTTGCTGTCTCTTGCTTTCTGTTCCCATCGTATACGTTTTATGTTGAATATTCTCAATTATGTCAAACAAAAATAGCCAAAATTTCAATTAAAAGAGAAATTTGGTTCGACCTCTTGCCGCTTACTTGACAAAAAATATACAATAAACCATCGATTGGTAGCGAACGGATTACAGCTTTGAAAACACTAAAATAAGCAGCACAAGAAAAAAGGCACATCTTGGTTTGACGTGCCTTTAAATTTCGATTCACAATTGGTTAGGTAATTTCTTTCAAGTTTTAAGACTTTGGGGTCTATCATATTTGGTTTGAAATTTCGGTGTATTTAAAGCGGTAAGTATTTACTAACCTTACCATCTTCTATTTTTTCATCTCCCTTACACTACAAACATAGGAATACTTAAAAAACTGACAAAATAACTTTTAAAAATAAAGTGAGTGGTTACTTATAATGTGTGTTTATCGCGATTTAACAAACTTTTAACATTTAATTTTTTTTGTAACGGCACTTTTTTTTCACCCGATTTTTTGTTTTTCATCAAATTGTCCGAGCAAAATGTATGCAATCTTTGCATTGATATAACCATTTGCAATTGGTATTTTTGTAAAAATTGTATGTGATAGAATTATCAGGAGCTTCAATCAACCCTAAACCGACCAAAGGCTTTTGATAATAACAGGATCAAAAAGAAATTATACGAATGAAAATCTGGCAAAAAAATATAGATGTCGATTCTTTTGTAGAATCGTTTACGGTGGGCAATGACCGCGTAATGGACCTGCAACTTGCTGCTGCGGATGTTTTGGGTTCATTGGCCCATACACGCATGTTGAATAGCATAAATCTGATGACCGATGAGGATCTAGTGCTTGTACAAAAAGAACTGAAAAATATCTATAAAGAAATTTTAGCCGGTGACTTTCGTATTGAGGACTCGGTAGAAGATGTGCATTCACAGGTTGAAATGCTGCTTACACAGCGTATTGGAGAGGCAGGTAAGAAAATTCACTCCGGCAGATCCCGTAATGACCAGGTTTTGGTCGATCTAAAATTATACTTCCGCTCAGAGATTCAGCATATCATCCAGAATACGGAAGCTCTTTTTAATGAATTGATCCAACTCAGCGAGCGATATAAGCATATTTTGATTCCTGGATACACGCACTTGCAGATTGCTATGCCTTCATCGTTTGGATTATGGTTTGGTGCTTACGCAGAAAGCCTTGTTGATGATCTGGAGATGATGCGTGCAGCCTGGAAGGTTTGTAATAAGAATCCTTTAGGATCTGCTGCAGGCTATGGATCATCTTTTCCATTAAATAGAACGATGACGACGCAATTGCTGGGATTTGAAGACCTAAATTACAATGTGGTTTATGCACAGATGGGGAGAGGTAAGACCGAACGTATCTTGGCACAGGGCATGAGTTCCATCGCGGCGACATTGGCTAAATTTGCAATGGACGTATGTCTGTATATTAATCAAAATTTTGGCTTTATCTCCTTTCCAGCACATTTAACTACGGGATCGAGCATCATGCCGCATAAAAAGAATCCAGATGTCTTTGAGTTGATCCGTTCACGCTGTAACAAGATACAGGCATTGCCAAATGAAATTGCGTTGATGACTACCAACCTGCCATCTGGTTACCATAGAGATCTTCAATTGTTAAAGGAAAATTTATTCCCGGCTTTTAAATCGCTCAATGAATGTCTTGAAATAGCAACTTTCATGTTGGAAAACATTTCCGTTAAAGAAAATATCCTGGACGATCCAAAATACGATTA
The DNA here is from genome assembly GCF_014109745.1 of Sphingobacterium paramultivorum. NCBI lineage: Bacteria > Pseudomonadati > Bacteroidota > Sphingobacteriia > Sphingobacteriales > Sphingobacteriaceae > Sphingobacterium > Sphingobacterium paramultivorum. Next base: position 4,273,469 of record NZ_CP058555.1, on the reverse strand, counting down.
CTTGTTCTCTGTTGAAGTCGTGAACAATGAGGTCCTGAAAGGGGTTCCTTTCCGGGAGGCCTACAGGACTATCGGCATTGATATTGATGAAGGGCGTTTCAAGCCATCAAAAGAGGTAAACCATACCCACGAAGGAAGCATTGGAAATCTATGCAATGATCAGATTCAACGTATGTTCGGAGAGGTCAAAGCCACTTTTGGTTTTGAAAAAGTCGAATCAGCATTGGATGATCTTTTAAAATAAAAAATGTGCTGTGACCCTACAAAGGAAACAGCACATCAACAAAAAACGGCCGGTAAGCATGTGCTTATCGGCCGTTTTCTTTTCTTATTTTTTTATAGAGAACTTAAAATGTGTCTCGGAGTCGAACGATTCGCCCGCTTTTAACAGGGTTGAAGGAAATTCTGCTTGATTGGGTGTATCCGGAAAATGCTGTGTTTCCAGACAGAATCCGGCATAAGGTAGATATTTATAACCTCTTTTGCCAAAATCATTTCCCGTCATCCAGTTTGCTGTATAGAGCTGTACACCCGGCTCCGTTGTAAATACATCCAGCTGAATGCCTGTGTTTTTTGAATAGACTGTTGCACAAGGCTGCGAAATAGGCAGGTTGTTGACATAACAATGGTCATAGCCTTTGGCAGCGATCAATTGTTCGTTATTTGCCGTAATATCTTGGACAATAGGTTTGGGTATGCGGAAGTCGAAGGCGGTGCCTTCCACAGGTACTATTGCATTTGGTATCTGGTTGTCGTCTACAAATAAGACCTCATCTGAGTTGATCTGAAGGATCTGCTGCAATACGTCGCCACTGCCTTCCCCATCCAGATTGAAGTACGTATGATTGGTCAAGTTGACGTGCGTATCGGCATCCGATTGCGCATGATATTTGATAATGATCTCGTTATTTCTGGTCAGGGTATAAGAAACCATAACTTTTAAGTTTCCTGGAAAGCCCTCTTCACCATCTGGGGAAACATAATAAAATTCGACGTGCGATTGGTAAGTTACCCTTCTGTCCCAAACCTTATCATGAAAGCCCGAAATGCCACCATGAAGACAATTATTTCCGTTATTTTGCGGAAGCGTATAGTGTTTTCCGTTGAGCTCAAATTTGCCATCAGCAATGCGATTGGCAAAACGCCCCGCTGTGCATCCATGGTATTTCTCATCAGAATCGAGATAGGCCTGAATTGAATCGAAGCCCAGTGCTACATCCACTAAATTTCCCTTGTTATCAGGTACCAAAATACTGACAATACGAGCACCGTAATCCGTTAAGAGGACTTGCATGCCTCCTTCGTTTTTTAATAAGAGCAAATGCGTGTTTTTGCCTTCGATTGTACCTTCAAAATATTTTGGAATAAGTGTTTGATATTTCGTCATGATGGATCCCTATTGGTATTTAGGTTAAAGATACAGAATATAACCAGTATAAAAATGACTTTGATAACAGCTGTTTGTAAAATTTGTCATTTTGAAATACAATCATAGATACTGTTGCAAAAATGACTCCTTGATAGGTGAATAACAGGAGTAAAATATAGCGATATGCGGACAGTCATTCGGGTAATTCCTAAATCTGTATCCTATGATTATAATTGTATTTGAAGGCAAATTTATCTAAGTTTGCGCTATGTCTGAAAAAATGAATTGGAAAGATTTGCTCTCTGCAAAGCGCTGGGGTTACGAAGATCGGAGCGTAGATAGTTACCTTGTGGCCCGGTCGGAATTTCAACGGGATTATGATCGTTTGATCTTTTCATCCCCATTTCGGAGATTACAGAATAAGACGCAGGTTTTTCCACTTCCTGGCGCTGTATTCGTGCATAATAGATTGACACATAGTTTAGAAGTTGCCAGTGTGGGACGTTCTTTGGGGCGTATGTTTTATGCGCAGCTGAAAGAGGAAAACCCAAACCTGGATAATGATTACCCTTTTCTGCAAGAAGTCGGAAATATTATCTCGGCGGCATGTCTTTCACATGACCTGGGCAACCCTGCCTTTGGTCACTCGGGTGAATCCGCCATATCCACGTATTTCACGGATGGAGATGGACGTAAATACCAAGAGCAGGTCACGGCCGAAGAATGGGCAGATCTGACCCACTTTGAAGGAAATGCAAATGCCCTACGGATTCTGACGCATGCCTTCCAGGGCAAGGATCCCAAAGGTTTTGCATTGACCTATACTTCCCTGGCTTCCATTGTAAAATACCCCTGTCTGGCAATTGATGGCCACCTTAAGAAGAACCATCACCGCAAGAAATATGGTTTTTTTACCGAAGAACAAAAGGCGTTTGAGAAGGTTGCCAATGAATTGGGACTATTAAAAGATCCCTCTAATCCAAAGGGCTATCTGAGACATCCCTTGGTTTATCTCGTGGAGGCTGCAGATGATATCTGTTACAATATTATTGACTTGGAAGATGCTCATCATCTTAAAATATTGTCCTATCAAGAAGTGGAAGAATTACTATTGCCGCTATGTGGTAAAGAGAATCTTCGTGACAGGCTCGATGGATTGCTGGATACCCCGAGCCGCGTAGCATTGTTGCGTGCCAAAGCGATCAATACCTTGATTAAGGGGTGTGTTGATGTCTTTGTCCGGGAACAGGACAAGTTTTTATCGGGAACTTTCGGATCAGCTTTGATGGACGCCCTTGATGAGGAGATTGTCACGCAGATGAACAAAATTTCTAAAATTTCCATCGCAAAAATCTACAACGCTCCAACAGTTGTTCAGATTGAAATTGCCGGTTACCGGGTGATGGATGCATTATTAAAAGAGTTTGTTCCGGCGTATCTTAAGAAGAACAAAAATAATTACGATAAGAAACTAGTCGCTTTAATTCCAGCACAATTTTATACGGAAAAACAAGATTCGTATTCGAAAATTCGCTGTGTTTTAGACTTTGTTTCCGGAATGACCGATGTTTATGCCATTGAACTTTATCGTAAGATCCAGGGAATAACGATACCATCAATAGAATAGGGACGTTTAAGGTAAAGGGGTAAAACATCAATATTAAATTGAGACTAGCTGTAATACCAGGAGGTATTATCCTAAAGTCTCGGATCTAAAATCTAACATCTCATATCTAAAATGAAGGTTGTAATTGCTGAAAAGCCCTCCGTGGCGCGTGATCTAGCTCGAGTGATGGGGGCGAAGGAAGTCAAAGACGGTTATATCGCCGGCAATGGCTACGCTTTTACGTATGCTTTTGGTCATTTGGTTCAACTCTGTACGCCACAGGCTTATGGATACAATTCGTGGACAATCTCGAACTTGCCGATCATTCCACCAACATTTAAGCTGGAGTCGAAGAAGGTGAAGCGTGATGGCAAGCAGATGGACGATACCGGAGCAGTTAAGCAACTCAACACCATAAAATCCCTTTTGGAACAGGCCGAAGAAATCATTGTGGCTACCGATGCTGGACGTGAGGGTGAATTGATCTTTCGTAATATATATTATTTTTTGGGTTCTAAAGTGCCTTTTAAACGCCTTTGGATATCGAGCCAAACAGATAAGGCCATTAAAGAAGGATTTGCCAATTTGAAAGCAGGTACGGAATATGATAGTCTATACATGTCTGCCCGCTCACGTTCGGAATCGGACTGGCTCATCGGTATCAATGCGACGCAGGCCATCACCTTGGCGGCGGGGAATAAAGGATTACTTTCTTTGGGTCGCGTACAGACACCAACTTTGGCCATGATCTGTTCGCGCTATCTGGAAAACAAAGACTTTAAACCCCAGGCATTTTATAAAATTCAGGCTGGGTTTGAAAAAGACAATATCAGTTTTAAGGCAACCTCCAATAAGATCGATAAAAAAGATGTTGCCGAGCAAACCATTGCGCGATTGACCGTTGGTTCCAATGCCCGTGTGGCAAAGGTGGAAGCCAAAGAAACAAAAGAGCAGCCGCCCTTGCTGTTTGATTTGACATCGCTGCAACAGGATGCAAATAAAAAATATGGTTATTCGGCAGATCAGACACTGAATATCGCACAAACACTTTACGAAAAGAAGGTCATCACTTATCCGCGTACGGGTTCCCGTTACATCGGTGAGGATGTTTTTGAAGAAATTGGCGCACTTTTTCAACATTTAGCAGATACCGCAGATGAATCCATCGCGTCGATTGCAAAAAACCTGATCGGTGCAAAATTGAACAAACGTTCTGTCGATGACAAAAAGGTAACAGATCACCACGCTTTGTTGGTGACGGATGAAAAACCGGGGCCCATGCTCAAAGAGCAACAGAACGTTTACAATATGATTGCCAAGCGTATGGTGGAAAGTTTCTCGGAAGTTTGTATAAAAGATATTACCACCGTGACAATTGATGCGCAGGGAGTTGAACTTATCGCCAAAGGTACTGTGATCAAGCAGTACGGCTGGCGCCTTTCCGCGGAGCAGATCGAAGCGCCTGATGAAGATAAAAACAATGACGATCAGGATAATGAAAATGCGCAATTACCGAAGCTGTTAGCCGAGGAATTATTGCAGGTTCTGACCCTCGAACTTGCCGAACGTTTTACCAAAGCAAGACCCATACATACCGAAGCTTCGTTATTGAAGGCCATGGAAACCTCGGGAAAGGAAATTGAAGACGATGAGATGCGACAGGCCATGAAGGACTGTGGACTTGGTACACCTGCTACGCGTGCTGCAACCATCGAAACACTTTTTCAACGTGATTATATTAAGCGCGACAAGAAAAAACTGATTCCAACGGAAAAGGGGCTTGCGGTATACAATCTTGTAAAAGATCGTTCCATTGCCAAAGTAACTTTGACCGGTAAATGGGAGCAGAAGCTGGAGGAAATGCGGGCCAATAAAGTGTCTTATGATGTTTTTATGAAACATATTAAGGACTATACGGCCAAAATCACAAAAGAATTGTTGACACTGCGGATTTCTCTCGCACAAGAGGAAGTTAAACCTCAACAAAAAGGAAAGATAAAATGTCCGAAATGTGAGAAGGGATTGATTTTGCTCTACGATAAAGTAGCCCAGTGCGACCATTATGCCCGTGGATGTGATTTTAAGATCTGGCGGACATTAAATGGTATCTTTCTGGACGAAAAAGAGATGAAGAACCTATTGGAGAAAGGAAAAACCTCCGAGTTTAAAGGCGTAAAAAATAACGAGGGCGCCATTGTCACTGCGCCGCTTGTATTTGAAAATTTCAAGGTTAACGTGGGATAAATGGTTTACCCCACGTATTTATCTTTTCGGTTTTTATCCCCGCTGCAGAATATCCTGCAAAGCAGTTGAAATCGTTGGAAACTGGAAGGTAAATCCACTGTTCTCCAACCTTTCAGGTAATACCCAACGGCTTTTTAAAAGCAGCTCTGTCTCCGTCCCGATTAAAACCGCACCTATTTCCAGTAGCCATTTTGGAGATGGTAGGCCAATTTTACGGTTCATTACCTGTCGAAAAGTTGCCATAAAAGTCTTATTCATAATCGGGTTGGGTGCCGCACAATTAACGACACCATCCAAATCCTCATGACCTTTTAAGAACAAAATAAGCTGAAATAGATCTTCAATATGAATCCAGCTAAAATATTGCTGACCATTTCCCTGTATACCCCCTAGTCCGGCACGTACAAGATTTTTAAAAGGAAGGATAACCCCTCCATCCGCGCCCAAAACTATCGCCATCCGAAGTGCCACCTGTCTTGTCTTTTCCGATTTGAAGTCGAAGAAAGTCTTTTCCCATAATGTTGCAACATCAACGGAAAAACCTGTTCCGATCTCCCCCGAACTTTCTGTCATTGGATGATCTTCGGCATGACGATAGATGGTAGCGGTACTCGCGTTTAGCCATAGCTTTGGTGGATTGGTACAGCCTGCTATGAGCTCCCCGAGAAGCGTAGTCGTTGCTGTTCGTGAAGAAAATATTTCGGCCTTATTTTTTTCGTTATACCGACAGTTGACAGATTTTCCGGCTAGATTGATTAGCATCGCTGCATTTTCCAGTGAATCGGAAATAGCGGATCGATCGGTCCAAAGGATATTGCCCGGCCGACGGCCAATGATGATCACCTGATAGCCTAATGTACGAAATCTCTCGGAAAGATATTGTCCAACAAAACCTGTTCCTCCAGCGATGACTATTTTATTCATGACAAGTGTATCTGCAGTCTGTTTTAATTATGCATTGAAGGTTGTATCCATGTTTCTTCGTTGTTTTGCAATCCGTTTGCCTCTAAAGAAGAGAAACATATTAAGAAAGAGCATTACACCAAGATATATGCTAAATCCACCGATTTTATAACTCAGACGCTCAATGAGTTCCTGAATGCTCGGCTTGTACAGGCTGATTTCAAGTATATAGAGTGCAAATCCTAAATTCATGAGGTAGAATCCGATGCGAAATAAATTATTCGTCGCATGGGCTACCTCCGGCCTACCGGCAAAGATATCATTCATGTAAACAATGCTATTTTTAAAAAGCACGTAGGCAACATAATAGGTTAATCCTATTGCAATGGGTAAGTAGATAAAGTACCCGATAACTGTTAAATTTCCCATGATATTAATGTTTAATGGTTAATGAATTCTTTCTTTTTGCGAAAAAGTAAATACTGAGCATATTGAAGTAATGTAACCCAACAAGGACAAAAAGTAATCGTCCTGTTTTAAAGGCAATGCTGCTGATCATTTCATCAAATGATTCAATTTGTCGCCAATAACTAAATTGCAGGATTGCATATCCGATGTTGAGTAGGTAATATCCCAGCAGCAATAAATTATTTGTCGTATCGGCCAAGTTGACCTCCTGGCGGAAAAGCGATAGGATGAAAATCCGACCATTTTTATGGAATAACCGACCGACCCAAAGAATAATATAACAGGTGAGCAGGCCGTAGATTGCGTACGCTAGGATATTGAAGTTCATGACGCTACATCATTAGTTTAATCAATTTGATTAATAAATCTCCGCCGCTTGTATTGAAAATCTTGTTGGCAATAGTTTCGAGTTGATCCGTCAGATTTTGGATGTCCTTTACCGTTTTATGGAACTCCTTGCCTTCTGCTGTCTGGTCCTTTTCGGTATTTCGGCTTATATCCTTTAGAATATCCATAACGGGGTCAAGCTCTTTCTGCTTACGCATCACCGCAATTTTCATCGCCCATTTTAAGACCTCTTTCTCTGCAACGAAATATTCCTTTCGATCACCAGCAATATGTTTTTTGTAGACAATACCATAATCGATCAATTGCCGGATACTCATATTGGCATTCCCGCGCGAGATCACCAACTTTTCCATAATCTCATCTGTAGACATGGGATTGCTTGCGGAAAGGAGTAGGGCATGAACCTGAGCAACAGATTTGTTGATCCCCCATTCAGAACCTAATGCGCCCCAGGTGTCTATGAACTGTTGTTTTGCTTCTTGTAATTCCATCGTGTTTTTATTTTTTGCCAATACCTCAATTTGTTTTTATCGGACTATTGAACCGATCGGCTTTCCCATCCTTTTTTGTGATTGCCTATATCAAAGGTATTTAAAGTTTTTGTATTTTCAATAATTTCTGAAAATAAAATAAGTTTAAAGATGCAAGTCACCATATCGTAATAAGAATTTGCTTTTCTTGCGGGCTTTTCGATTTGTTTTAACTTTGCCAGCATTATGGCGACAACTTTGTATAATCCATTCAAACAATTTCAGTTTGATTCAGATATTTGTTTTTTAACAGGGAATAAGCTTCAGTCGGAAGAAGAATCCATTCAGGTGTTTCCTGTATGGATGATGAAATCTTTTCAATTGGAAGATAAACCTTTTAAAATGCTGGATGAGAATCTGGTTACTTACAAATCGTTGAAACTACCCTGTTCCATGGCTGCATCCGAAGCTATTGAGCAAATGGAGCGTGCGGTAGAACAGTCGTTTGAACAAGGCTATGAAGCCGTCAAACAGTTGGATCCATTACTATTGTTTCAATGGATGACAAAAATTATCTATGGGGTGGTTTTTAATGAAATTCTTGCGGGAATTCAGCAGCAAAAAGCTTCTGGTGAAGATATGAACTTTTCTCAGGCACTCGCGCAGCGTTTTACGAATCTACATGCGATGTTACAGTCTCTGGTTGTACCGATGGAGTTTGAAAATACATTCCCATTTTCATTGGTTGTTGTACCTGTTGAGAATGCACCTGATACATTTATGTATCGTGATGAAATCAATACCTTGATCTTCTCGATCCGTATGAAGGACTTTGCTGTAGTTGCCTGTCTTCAAGATAATGCTACAAACAATATTTATCACGAAGATATTCTCAAAGTCATTGCGGGCAAAACATTACACCCGATCCAGTTTGAAGAATTGTGTGCACGCTATTTTTATTCAGCCTACTTATTTAACCGTCTGCCAGATTATACCTATCTAAACACCCCGCAAAAAGTCTATGTTGAACCTATGCCATTAGCAGATATGTCGATGAAACCTATCTTTGATCATTGGCAAAATAAGACTTATGGCCAAGTTTTGGAAAATTTTTGGAAACCTTGGGGATTGACTTTATTCGAGATTATTAAAAATCCGGAGCATCCGATCAGTTTTCTTGTTGATGAAACAGGGGCGTTTGTTGCAGAGGTTGCTATGCCGCTCAATTAGTCCGGAGTATTTAAAGCAATAAATTATCTTATACAAGCGTTAAATGGTACGATTATGGATAGGATAGGTTATGTATTTAACGGGATTTAAGACTTTTTTTTCAATTCTACTTTTTATGGTATTGTGTACTTCCGCAAGTGCACAAGTGATTGCTAAACGGGATATTCCTGCAGATAGTATTGCGCAGAACGTTGATGATTTTCCCTATTTCAAGGGCGGGGTGGTGGCCTGGTCCAGATTTTTGCAAAATAACCTGGATTTGTCGGGAACAATCAGGGCAATGGACAGTGTGGCCTATGCAAAATACGGATCTCGACAGACGGCAATTCTGAAATTTATTGTTTGTGAAGATGGGGCGATCTGTAATATTGAAATCGAGAATCCCGATAAAGTGAGTCCCGAGTTTGCAAAGGCTGTGTTGTCTGCCATGCGCAGATCGCCGCAATGGATGCCGGGACAGGTCAAGGGAAAACCAGTTAAAACAAGATTTAGGCAACCTGTAGTTGCTGTGATCGAATAAATTTGAAAAGCAAAAGAATAGCTTAAATTTTCACCTTTTATAAGATAATATGTCATTTTGGGATAAAGTCAAAAAAATTATGAGCGGCGAAGAGGAAGAATCTCCGTCCGAAAAAAAAGATACAGAAATTACTGCTGGAGGGTCTACGGTCTACCGTTATGAAGATCAATCTGATGATAAGGATCCAAAAAACTTATTCCCCGAGGTACAATGTGTCTATCTGGATGAAATCGAGGAGCATTTGACCAAATATATTGCCGAACCCGATATGGTGTTCCATGAGATTATCTCCGAACTTGTTCATATCGATGTACATTGGATTAAACCAAGTGCAAACTATCCATACCATATATTGGTTACGTCGGGCATGAGTGATTTGGCCATGCATGTTCCAGATGAAGTGGAAAACAAAGAGGCTTATGAGCGGGCGGAGCTAATGGTCGTGTTGCCTGCAGATTGGAAGATCGGAGAAGAGGAATTTCAGGATGATAACAATTATTGGCCGGTCTATTTTTTGAAAAGATTAGCACGGTTTCCCCATGAATATAAAACCTGGTTGGGATATGGGCATACCATTCCCAATGGGATGGAAGCCGAGGATATTGCAAATACTGGTTTCGGTTGTATGTTGCTGCTTCCACCTATGCTAAGTTTTGATGAGGAATTTTTGGAGTTAAAAACCAAAGATGGTAATCTGATCAATTTTTATGCAATGATCCCTGTATATAAAGAAGAGATGGATTACAAACTTGAAGAGGGTACAGATGCACTCTTAGACCTGTTTGATGAGTATGGAATTTCAGAACTGGTCGATATTGACCGTCCCAATGTATGTAGAGATAGATAGTTTATAAAAAAAATAAGCAATGCTATAGGCTACATTGAAGCTTTTTAGCATTGCTTATTTTTTAGGAAATACTCTTTTCTATAATTGCTATCGTTTTATCAATATCCTCATAACTCACATTAAGGTGCGGTCTAAAACGGATACTTTTCTCTCCACAGCCTAACATAATCAGTTTATTTGCATAGGCATTTTTGATAAATTCATTGCGTGCAGCTTCCGATGCGAAATCCAATGCAACGAATAAACCCTCGCCTCGTAAATTGGACAGCTGCGGTTTTTTCGCTAACAGTTCCTGGAGCTTATCTTGTAGATAGCGCCCTTTTTCTGCTGCATTTTGAACCAGATTTTCTTGTTCTATGACTTCAAGAATTAATTTAAAGCGGAGCATATCCATAAAATCGCCACCAAATGTTGAATTGATACGACTGGATTCTTTAAAGACATGATGTTCCACCTGATCAAATTTTTCCTTACTCGCCAGTATACCACATACCTGTGCTTTTTTGCCGAAGGCAATGATATCGGGAATTACGTTGTAATGTTGGTAAGCCCACATTTTCCCCGTAATACCCAATCCAGTCTGTACTTCGTCAAAAATCAATAGGATCTGATTTTCATCACAGATTTGACGAAGCTGTACGAAAAATTCCTTTCGAAAATGGTTGTCGCCACCTTCACCCTGTATCGGTTCAATAATGATACAGGCAATATCGTTGGGGTTGGCGGCAAGGGCTTGGTGTATTTCAGAGACAGCCTTTTCCTCCAAAGCAATCGTCTGATCGATATGTTCGCTTGTTAAGGGGTAGCTCAACTTCGGATTGGTAATGCGTGGCCAGTTGAACTTTGGAAAATAAAGGTATTTTCTGGGGTCTTGTGTATTTGTTAATGATAGGGTATAACCGGATCTACCATGAAAAGCCTGTTTAAAGTGAATGACCTGGCTGGCTTCCTTTTGTATTCCCTGTGCAAAATTAAGCCTTGTTTTCCAGTCAAAGGCAGCTTTTAAAGCATTTTCCACGGCGAGTGTTCCGCCCGAGATGAAAAAGGCATAGGAGAGTTCTTTCGGTATGGCTACGCGGTCAAAAGTGTCGACAAAATCAGCAAACTCTTTTGGGTAAATATCCGACATGGCTGGTTTATTGACGGCCATTTTGCCTAAGAAGTCACGTTGTTTGACCAAATGTGGATGATTGTAACCCACGGCCATGGAAGCAAACATACTGAACATATCGAGGTATTCATCTCCATTTTCATCCACGACATAAGAACCATGGGATTTTTCCATATCCATAACCAAAGGAAATCCATCAGCCAATATATGTTTGCTTAATCTTTCATGTACGTTGCTCATAATTTTGTGTCTAAATGGTTTATAAATCAAATTTGATACCTTGTGCCAACGGTAGGTCAGTCGTATAATTGATGGTATTTGTTTGACGGCGCATATAGGCTTTCCAGGCATCCGACCCAGATTCCCGACCTCCGCCAGTCTCCTTTTCGCCTCCAAAAGCACCTCCGATTTCGGCTCCTGATGTGCCGATATTGACGTTGGCGATACCACAATCAGAGCCAGCAGCACTCAGAAATAGCTCGGCTTCCCGTAGGTTGTTCGTCATGACGGCAGAAGACAATCCCTGTGCGACGCTGTTTTGTAGGTCTATGGCCGCACCGATATCTCCCTTGTATTTGATTAAGTAAAGAATAGGGGCAAAGGTCTCATGCTGTACGATTTCATAATGATTTTCGACTTCGGCAATGACAGGCTGCACATAACAGCCACTTTCGTACCCCTTGCCTTCAAGTACCTTTCCTTTGATCAGCATTTTTCCCCCTTGTGTTTTAATTTTGTCCAGTGCGTTTAAGTATGATTTTACGGCGGCTTTGTCGATCAATGGTCCTACATGATTTTTCGTGTCCAAAGGGTCACCAATTTTTAACTGACCATAAGCTTTGGTCAGTTGTTTTTTGACATTGTCATAAATGTGCTCATGGATAATAAGTCTTCGGGTACTTGTACAGCGTTGTCCGGCTGTACCCACGGCACCAAATACAGCGCCGATGATGGTCATTTTTAAGTCTGCGTCTGGAGTAACGATGATCGCATTGTTTCCACCGAGTTCCAAAAGTGTTTTACCGAGGCGTTGTGCTACGGTGACGGCGACTTCTTTTCCCATGCGCGTGGATCCTGTTGCAGAAATCAAAGCGATGCGGTTGTCTGCCGAAAGCCACTCGCCAACTTCTCTGTCGCCCATAATGAGGTTGGATATTCCCTCGGGCAGCCCGTTGTTGTGTAGGATTTCTGCAAGTAATTTTTGGCAAGCTATGGCACATAGCGGTGTTTTTTCGCTGGGTTTCCAGACGACAGTGTTGCCGCAGACCAGGGCGAGAGCGGTGTTCCATGCCCATACCGCCACCGGAAAATTAAACGCTGTAATAATACCTACGACGCCCAAAGGGTGATATTGGTCGTACATGCGGTGCCCGGGGCGTTCCGAGTGGATGGTGTTACCATACAGTTGGCGGGATAGGCCTAACGCAAAGTCGCAGATATCGATCATCTCTTGCACTTCCCCCATGCCTTCTTGGTAAGATTTACCCATTTCATAGGAAACTAATTTTCCGAGAATGGGTTTAAGCTCCCGGAGCTTGTCTCCCAGTTGGCGAACGATGTCGCCTCTTTTTGGGGCAGGTAGTAGGCGCCATTGTAAAAATGCATCTCCGGCCTGCTTAATGACCGCTTCATAGTCCTTACGATTGCTGCCTTTTATTTTTGCGATGAGTTTTCCATCGACAGGTGAAAAGGATTCGAATTCTTTACCTTCGGAAAACCATTGCTGTCCAGTTGATGATCCTAAATTCTGGGAAGATATTCCAAGTGTTTTAAGCGCTACTTTTATCATAATGGTTTATTTTATTCGTGGAATAGTTTAAATATATGAAATAAATTTTTTGTTGACAAGTTTGTTCTGAATATTGTTCAGTGAGAAATAATCATTATCTTAGATAAGCTAATGTAGACTATATCATGATCAAACAGATTAATATCGATTATTACCAAGTGGACGATTTATTGTCCGAAGAACATAAACTGATACGGCAGTCTGTCCGTGATTTTGTGAAAACAGAGATCAAGCCTTTCATTGAAGATGCGGCACAGGAACATCGCGCTATTGGGGGGTTGATGCCTAAATTGGGGGCAATTGGAGCTTTGGGGCCTTATATTCCTGCTGAATATGGCGGGGCGGGATTGGATCAGATTTCTTATGGCTTGATTATGCAGGAACTGGAAGCCGGTGACTCGGCAATTCGTTCTGCAGCATCGGTGCAGTCCTCTTTGGTGATGTTTCCCATTTATACGTATGGCAGCGAGGAGCAGCGTCGTAAATATTTACCGGGGTTGGCATCCGGCGAGTTGGTCGGGTCTTTTGGGCTTACTGAGCCTAATCATGGATCTGATCCGGGTGGAATGGAAACGAAATTGACGGCAAAAGGAGATGGTTTTTTATTAAATGGGGCAAAGATGTGGATTACAAATTCGCCTGTCTGTGATATTGCCGTCGTTTGGGCACGAGATGAGTCCGCAAAAGTGCGGGGAGTAATTGTTGAGCGTGGAATGGCTGGTTTTGAAACTCCGGAGACTTTGCATAAATGGTCGTTACGCGCATCTAAAACAGGTGAATTGGTTTTTCATGATGTTTATATCCCTGCGGAAAATGTGCTTCCTGCTGTAAATTCAATGCGTGGACCGCTTTCCTGTTTGAATTCAGCCCGCTATGGAATTTCATGGGGGGTGATTGGAGCAGCAATAGACTGTTATGAAACTGCTGTTCATTATGCGTTAGAGCGACATCAGTTTGATAAACCAATTGCTGGTTTTCAATTGCAGCAAAAGAAGCTAGCGGAATTTCTGACAGAAATTACCAAGGCGCAGTTGTTGTCGTGGCGTTTAGGGCTGCTCAAGAATGAGGGGCGTGCTACTCCACAGCAAATCTCCATGGCAAAGCGGAACAATGTGAATATGGCGCTGCAGATAGCGCGTGAATCTAGGCAAATCCTTGGCGGAATGGGGATTGTTGGTGACTTTCCAATAATGCGGCATATGATGAACCTAGAGTCTGTAGTTACCTATGAAGGGACGCATGATATTCATTTATTAATCACAGGACAAGATATTACGGGGCTGAACGCTTTTTCTTAATCATTTTCTTTGATCCAACCCACCCTCCACGGGGATTAACTATACGATGCTTTAGTGAATTTTTATCCAATAAAGCATCGTATAGTTTGTGCAGGCTTTGCTATTGCCAAAATAAATCTTCGGTCCGTATAGACTTATTTATTCTTAATCTCATACCGTCGCGCTATAATGAGCAGTCTCCAAAACGGATAACAGGCTAACGTTTTCATAAAAAATGCCTATATCATGGCGATTCTGGTTGGATGCTGGGACACTTATAGGGCTATTTATGTAGTGTTCTATTTATTCGCTTTTATTTAGTTCTTCTTTAAGCTAGATTTTAATTGGTATTTAGTTAGCTTTTGGTTAGGGTTAGTTTAGGTATAACCTAAGCTATACCTAAACTAACCCTAACTAAACCCTAAGTAAACCCTAAGTAAAAGCTATACCAAAATGAGAATTGATCAAGGTTTACTTTAGACTGGTTCCGCCATCCTCTATTCCGCTGCGGTTGCGGTTCGCTGTCACGTCCTATCTCTATTATGTATATCGATGGTATTAAACGCTGCGGAGCTCTGTTGTTACGTTGCTTATGTTCAAATTGTATACTGATTTGTAATTAACAGCACTATAGCACCGCTTTAACAGGGGGTTAATAGGGGTTGTACCCCTGCTACCCCCCTGTTAACCCCCTGTAATATCCCTGTAATATCCCTTTTAATTAGGAACAAAAGTTGAACGAAATTGGTAATAGATCCGATGCGAAGCCTGCCTCCATACTATATATGATGACCTGGGGTTCTCCGAAGGCCCAATCTGGCTGCCGGATCAGCCATCCTGGCCCTCCGATCACCTGTTTTACAAAAAGAATCTCGCACCGTTACAGGCAGTTAGGGACAAAACGAAATAAATAAGAACAAAAGGCTTGGAAGTGATTGTTAAAACTCCCTATCTTTGCACCACTCCGCAAGGGAGGAACGGTTACCCCGAAAGAGGGAACGATGAAAAAAGAAGGGTTTAAGAGAAGCCTGACAGGATTTAAGATCCCGCTCAGTTTATTTTAAACGCGGAAATCGAAAAAAAGAAAAAGAAAAAAAACTTGAAAAAGTTTTTGGAAGTTCAAAAAAGATTTCTACCTTTGCAGTCCCAACGGAAACGAAGGGAAAAACAAAACGATAAAGAGGGGCGCAATGCCTATCGGAATATAGCGGATACGGAAGTTGAAGCGCGAAAAGTTCTTTAAGAAAACACAATCATGTAAGCGTGACGAGTAGACAAACGAAAGTCATGAACAAATTCAAGAATTAGTTCAATTCGATCCAAGATCAGAGATATAAAAAAAAGAATTCTGATTATGTAAATAGTTGGAATCAAAAACTTCATTTTACAATGGAGAGTTTGATCCTGGCTCAGGATGAACGCTAGCGGCAGGCCTAATACATGCAAGTCGGACGGGATCCGTCGGAGAGCTTGCTCGAAGACGGTGAGAGTGGCGCACGGGTGCGTAACGCGTGAGCAACCTACCTCTATCAGGGGGATAGCCTCTCGAAAGAGAGATTAACACCGCATAACATATCTGACCGGCATCGGTTAGCTATTAAATATTTATAGGATAGAGATGGGCTCGCGTGACATTAGCTAGTTGGTAGGGTAACGGCTTACCAAGGCGACGATGTCTAGGGGCTCTGAGAGGAGAATCCCCCACACTGGTACTGAGACACGGACCAGACTCCTACGGGAGGCAGCAGTAAGGAATATTGGTCAATGGGCGGAAGCCTGAACCAGCCATGCCGCGTGCAGGATGACTGCCCTATGGGTTGTAAACTGCTTTTGTCCAGGAATAAACCTTTCTACGTGTAGGAAGCTGAATGTACTGGAAGAATAAGGATCGGCTAACTCCGTGCCAGCAGCCGCGGTAATACGGAGGATCCGAGCGTTATCCGGATTTATTGGGTTTAAAGGGTGCGTAGGCGGCCTATTAAGTCAGGGGTGAAATACGGTGGCTCAACCATCGCAGTGCCTTTGATACTGATGGGCTTGAATCCATTTGAAGTGGGCGGAATAAGACAAGTAGCGGTGAAATGCATAGATATGTCTTAGAACTCCGATTGCGAAGGCAGCTCACTAAGCTGGTATTGACGCTGATGCACGAAAGCGTGGGGATCGAACAGGATTAGATACCCTGGTAGTCCACGCCCTAAACGATGATAACTCGATGTTGGCGATAGACAGCCAGCGTCCAAGCGAAAGCGTTAAGTTATCCACCTGGGGAGTACGCCCGCAAGGGTGAAACTCAAAGGAATTGACGGGGGCCCGCACAAGCGGAGGAGCATGTGGTTTAATTCGATGATACGCGAGGAACCTTACCCGGGCTTGAAAGTTAGTGAAGAATGCAGAGACGCATTCGTCCTTCGGGACACGAAACTAGGTGCTGCATGGCTGTCGTCAGCTCGTGCCGTGAGGTGTTGGGTTAAGTCCCGCAACGAGCGCAACCCCTATGTTTAGTTGCCAGCATGTAATGGTGGGGACTCTAAACAGACTGCCTGTGCAAACAGTGAGGAAGGTGGGGACGACGTCAAGTCATCATGGCCCTTACGTCCGGGGCTACACACGTGCTACAATGGATGGTACAGCGGGCAGCTACATAGCAATATGATGCTAATCTCTAAAAGCCATTCACAGTTCGGATTGGGGTCTGCAACTCGACCCCATGAAGTTGGATTCGCTAGTAATCGCGTATCAGCAATGACGCGGTGAATACGTTCCCGGGCCTTGTACACACCGCCCGTCAAGCCATGAAAGTTGGGGGTACCTAAAGCATGTTACCGCGAGGAGCGTGTTAGGGTAAAACCGATAATTGGGGCTAAGTCGTAACAAGGTAGCCGTACCGGAAGGTGCGGCTGGAATACCTCCTTTCTAGAGTATCGCGGATCGGTACTCGTCACGTTACATATGATTGCAAAAAGAGAAAACATCAGAAGAAAGTGCCCGCCCCGAAAGGAGCAGGACCGAGAGAAAGAGATGAACAAGATAAGCTAGTCCCGTAGCTCAGTTGGTTAGAGCACTACACTGATAATGTAGGGGTCAGCAGTTCAAATCTGCTCGGGACTACGAAAAAAAGAGGGGAATTAGCTCAGCTGGCTAGAGCACCTGCCTTGCACGCAGGGGGTCAACGGTTCGAATCCGTTATTCTCCACATCTCCGGGAGGAGCATCGACAGATGCTCCTAAAATAAACCGGAAAAAGAGTTCTTTGACATATTGAAAGAGAAAAAAAATTACAAGAGAAGACAACAGTATAGAGACAATACGTGTATGTGTTTGAAGTAAGGGAGAGACCCTCGGTCAAGGCCGAACGATCCCGAACCTAGCATACGTGTATATATATCAAAAGCAGCCGCATAGTAGCAAAAGGCTATGCCGGTGAAGAAAGTAAATAAGGGCACACGGGGGATGCCTAGGCTCTCAGAGGCGAAGAAGGACGTGATAAGCTGCGATAAGCTTTGGGGATTGGCAAATGCGACTTGATCCAGAGATTTCCGAATGGGGCAACCTGACTATTTGAAGAATAGTCGTATAAAACGCGAACGCGCTGAACTGAAACATCTAAGTAGGCGTAGGAGAAGAAAATAACAATGATTTCCCAAGTAGTGGCGAGCGAACGGGAAAGAGCCCAAACCGATCATGTTACGGCATGGTCGGGGTTGTAGGACCACGAGATTGTACAGCGCTATGAACTGGAAGCAGGTGGGAAACTGCGCGACAAGGGTGAGAGCCCCGTACAGGTAAAGAATGTTGACATAGTGGTATCCTGAGTACCGCGGGACCGGAGAAATCCTGTGGGAATCCACCAGCACCATCTGGTAAGGCTAAATACTCCTGAGAGACCGATAGTGAACCAGTACCGTGAGGGAAAGGTGAAAAGAACCCCGAACAGGGGAGTGAAAAGAACCTGAAACCGTGTGCTTACAAGCGGTTGGAGCAGACAAGTTCTGTGACAGCGTGCCTTTTGCATAATGAGCCTACGAGTTACTCTTGTCTGGCAAGGTTAAGTCCTTCAGGGACGCAGCCGAAGCGAAAGCGAGTCTTAATAGGGCGCATAGTCAGATGAGGTAGACGCGAAACCTTGTGATCTACCCTTGGGCAGGTTGAAGTTGCAGTAACATGTAATGGAGGACCGAACCGATAAACGTTGAAAAGTTTCCGGATGACCTGAGGGTAGGGGTGAAAGGCCAATCAAACTGGGAAATAGCTCGTACTCCCCGAAATGTTTTTAGGAACAGCGTCGGCGTAGAGTTTGATAGAGGTAGAGCTACCGATTGGGTGCGGGGGAGTCAAATCCTACCAAATCCAGACGAACTCCGAATGCTATCAAATATAGCCGGCAGTGAGGCTTTGGGTGCTAAGGTCCAAGGCCGAGAGGGAAAGAACCCAGACCATCAGCTAAGGTCCCCAAATTCGTTCTAAGTTGAACTAACGAGGTCCGGTTGCCCAGACAGCTAGGATGTTGGCTTGGAAGCAGCCATTCATTTAAAGAGTGCGTAACAGCTCACTAGTCGAGCGGCCGGGCGTGGATAATAAACGGGCATCAAGAACGGTACCGAAGCTATGGATTTGCACTTAGGTGCATCTGGTAGGGGAGCATTCCATCGCCGGAGAAGCAGTTTGGCAATGAACTGTGGAGGTTATGGAAAAGCAAATGTAGGCATAAGTAACGATAAGGCGGGTGAGAAACCCGCCCACCGAAAGACCAAGGTTTCCTGATCAACGTTAATCGGATCAGGGTCAGTCGGGACCTAAGGCGCACCCGAAGGGGGCAAGCCGATGGACAACTGGTTAATATTCCAGTACTCTTCATAACTGCGATGTGGTGACGGAGTAGTGACACTGCCGCGAACTGACGGAATAGTTCGTTGAAAGGCGTAGGTATAGGGACGGTAGGCAAATCCGCCGACCCTGCTGAAACCCAATAGTACAGCAAAGCTCCGGTGGCGCTGATAGAGCAGGTAAACAGACTTCCAAGAAAACCCGCTAAGCTTCAGGTTATGAAGACCCGTACCGCAAACCGACACAGGTGGTCGAGGAGAGAATCCTAAGGTGCTCGAGTGAGTCATGGCTAAGGAACTCGGCAAAATGGCCCTGTAACTTCGGGAGAAGGGGCGCTGTCTCAGCGATGAGCAGCCGCAGTGAAAAGGCCCAGGCGACTGTTTAACAAAAACATATGGCTTTGCAAAATCGCAAGATGAAGTATAAGGCCTGACACCTGCCCGGTGCTGGAAGGTTAAGAGGGGATGTCATCGCAAGAGAAGCATTGAATCGAAGCCCCAGTAAACGGCGGCCGTAACTATAACGGTCCTAAGGTAGCGAAATTCCTTGTCGGGTAAGTTCCGACCTGCACGAATGGTGTAACGATCTGGGCGCTGTCTCAGCCATGAGCTCGGTGAAATTGTGGTATCGGTGAAGACGCCGATTACCCGCAACGGGACGGAAAGACCCCATGCACCTTCACTATAGCTTAACATTGAGATTGGGTACAGGATGTGTAGGATAGGCGGGAGATGTTGAAGTGGCTTCGCCAGGAGTCATGGAATCAACCTTGAAATACCGCCCTTTCTGTATTCGGTTTCTAACTCGGTCATGCCGAGGACATTGTTTGGTGGGTAGTTTGACTGGGGTGGTCGCCTCCAAAAAGGTAACGGAGGCTTTCAAAGGTAAGCTCAGTACGCTTGGTAACCGTACGTGGAGTGCAATGGCATAAGCTTGCTTGACTGTGAGACCGACAAGTCGAACAGGGTCGAAAGACGGACATAGTGATCCGGTGGTTCTGTATGGAAGGGCCATCGCTCAAAGGATAAAAGGTACGCTGGGGATAACAGGCTGATCTCCCCCAAGAGCTCATATCGACGGGGAGGTTTGGCACCTCGATGTCGGCTCGTCACATCCTGGGGCTGGAGAAGGTCCCAAGGGTTGGGCTGTTCGCCCATTAAAGTGGCACGCGAGCTGGGTTCAGAACGTCGCGAGACAGTTCGGTCCCTATCTGTTGTGGGCGTTGGAAGTTTGAGTGGATCTGACCTTAGTACGAGAGGACCGGGTTGGACAGACCTCTGGTGAACCTGTTATGCCGCCAGGTGTACGGCAGGGTAGCTACGTCTGGAATAGATAAGCGCTGAAAGCATCTAAGTGCGAAACTAGCCACGAGATGAGACTTCCTTATAGGGTCGTAGAAGATGACTACGTTGATAGGCCATAGGTGTAAAGGTTGAGAGACCAAAGCCAAGTGGTACTAATAGCCCGAAGCTTTCTCAAGCAGACAGACACTGTTGTCTTCCTCTTTAATTTTTGAAACAAACAGAAACGAACCTCTTTCAATAGATATGTCAGTTGGCATGAATAAGATGATATGAATATCATAGATCAGCCAATAAAGATTTTTAGGTGCCTATATCGGCGGTGTCTACCTCTTCCCATTCCGAACAGAGCAGTCAAGCCCGCCAGAGCCGATGGTATTGCCGTAACAGGTGGGAGAGTAGGTCGGTGCCTTTTTTTACACGGAAGCCCTTGCTGGAAACAGTCAAGGGCTTCTTTCGTTTAAATACTTCCGTATTTCCATGTACAGGCTATTGCCTGTCCTCCGCATATTGGTTATCGCAGCACATGGCCGTCGATGAGCCTGATCCATCGGTAGCTGTTCCGCAACTCTCACTGTGCTCAGTGGTATTGCTCAGTGGTATGGAGCATCCTTGTAGCCGAGGGGAATTGTAATCCAGTGGACAGCACTCATACAGCCTTCACTGACCGTGTCAAACCTTATTGCTTTTCACCAGTGTCCTATAGCCGTATATCGGTAAGTACAGCAAGGACTACTCGTAATTATTGGGGAATATCCTGTCCTGCTACTATCCTTATCAAGCTATATTGTTTTTCATCTGTATCGTATTGCTGTATATCAATGGCCTTGCAGTAGCTACTTGTAATAAGCAGTTGTATATGCTATCCGACTGTTGGGAAGTATACAGGTAGTGGTTACAGATATAGCTCTCATAATTACATGCTATACAGCTATTCTACTCTATTATTAAGCTTTATTGGCAAATGTCATTAGCCACATAAGTTGATCTTCTTATTTACACATCCTGATCAGGAACGTAATATAACATTATACCTGCAGCTATACCTCTGTGTAGTTACAATTGTATAACGATAGCAAATGCAGCTCGATATTCCCTGCTAGGGTAACCGGTTATGATGGGCTTATCCTATCAGGGATTTCATTATTGAAAACTTTGTGGCTGATGAATATCGATTGAAAAACAACGAAGATAAAAAATTAAGCAATCGTTTGTGTAGATTAAGCAAACGATTGCTTTCAAGTTTCATTTTTTATTTAGAAAAAAGTGTTATATTATTGTTATAGAGATTAAGTTCTTACATAAGAACCAAATATAAATCCAATCCAAAAGGATTTTTCTATTGACTGTTTAGTTTGTTTTAAAATAGGTGATTTTTTAGAGGGACCAATTGGTCCCTTTAAATTTATATGAACTTTAAATTATGGATTCTAGAAGAGATTTTCTAAAAAAGGCCGGAATATTGTCATCACTGGCTGTTTCACTCCCTACTTTGGTCAATGCCAATACGGCAGCAGAGTCGTTTAATATGTGTGGCTATGCAGCTCCAAAAATTGATAAAGTCAGAGTAGCGGTGATTGGACTGGGCATGCGCGGTCCTGGTGCTGTTGAACGGTTATCCTTTATTGAGGGATGCGAAATTGTCGCACTTTGCGACAAACATCCGGATCGGGTTGAGCGCGCAACAAAAATCGTTACATCGAAAGGTCTAACAGCTCCGAAAGCGTATTCAGGTGAAGATGGCTGGAAATCCTTGTTGAAAGAAGAGAAACTCGATCTCGTCTATATTTGTACGCCTTGGGATTATCATACTCCGATGAGTATTGCCGCGATGAAAGCGGGTAATCACGTGGCTTGTGAAGTGCCGATTGCTTTGACGATCAAAGATTGTTGGGAGGTCGTGAAGACATCTGAAGCGACTAAAAAGCATTGTATGATGCTGGAAAATTGCTGTTATGATTTCTTCGAAATGCTGACATTGAATATGGTGCGCCAAGGCTTGTTTGGCGAACTCGTCCATGCCGAGGGTGCTTATATTCACGATTTGCTTGATCTTAATTTTGCAAAGAATGGCTATGATAACATGTGGCGCCTGAGAGAAAATATAAAATTAAATGGAAATCTATATCCTACTCATGGACTTGGGCCTGTGGCACAATGCTTAAATATCAATAGAGGGGATAAGATGGATCATCTTGTGGCAATGTCTTCCAATGATTTTATGATGGGAGAAAAAGCAAAAGAGCTAGCGGCCAAGGATTCTTTTTTTCAGGAATTTGTCGGAAAGAAATACCGCGGTAATATGAATACAACGCTTATCCGCACCGCAAAAGGAAAAACGATTATGCTGCAGCATGATGTCACTTCTCCTAGACCTTACTCTAGATTACATACACTAAGTGGAACCAAAGGGTTTGCACAAAAGTATCCTACGGAGAATATTGCTTTTGGCCATGAATTCATTACAGAACAGAAATTAAAAGAACTGTACGATAAATACACACCAGAATTGGTAAAATATATTGGTGAGCAGGCAAAACAGGTTGGTGGACACGGTGGGATGGATTTTATGATGGACTGGCGTCTGATTGACTGTTTGCGCAACGGATTACCTTTGGACCAGGATGTCTATGATGCTGCTTCATGGAGCTGTATCGTGCCATTGAGTTTCGAATCTGTAGAAAAGAACTGTAAAACAGTTGATGTACCGGATTTCACAAAGGGTGCATGGAAAAATAATACGCCGGTAGAAATCACGTTAAAAGGCGGTGGAAATACGCCTATTCGTTCTAGATCAGCGAAAAAAGAAAATATACAATTGGGCGTATAGCCCTCTTATATAAATGACTTATTGAAGGGGAACTTTTTATTGTTCCCCTTTTATGTTTATCTTTAATTATGTTATTCAATCTGACTCTAATTACCTGTTTATCGTTATTTTCCACCAAGGATACACTTTCCTGTTGTGTTGGGGAAAATATACCTACGCGCGCAGGTATGATAAAATCCCAAATTGCTCAGTTAAAAAGTAAGACTACGGACAAGATGATATTAGTCGAAGGGGGCAAATTTTTGATGGGAAGTTCGAACTTTGAAGATAGTAAGCCTTTACATCAGGTGCAACTGAATTCATTTTATATGGACGAACATGAGGTCACAAATGCACAGTTTGCGCAGTTTGTAAAGGAGACAGGTTATATAACTGTTGCTGAGCGGGAGCTGGATCCGAAAGACTTTCCTGGAGTGGATCCCAAGATGTTAGTTCCGGGATCGGCTGTATTTTCCAAACCTAAAGAACTCAATTCATTAAATAATTATCTGATGTGGTGGGAGTATGTCCCTGGTGCAAATTGGCAACATCCCGAGGGACCGAATAGCTCGATAAAGGATAAAATGAATTATCCTGTTGTTCAGGTTGCCTATGAAGATGCTGCAGCTTATGCGAAATGGGCAGGCAAACGATTACCTACAGAAGCGGAATGGGAATATGCGGCTAGAGGACGTAAAGATGCAAACGACGACTTGTATTATTGGGGTAAGGAATTGAAGCCTAATGGTAAATGGACCGCAAATATTTACCAGGGAAAGTTTCCTGTACAAGATTCGAAAGAAGATGGATTTGAAGGGACAGCACCTGTAAAATCATTTCAGGCAAATGCGTTGGGACTGTACGATATGGAAGGGAATGTGTGGGAATGGTGTGCTGATTTTTATAGACCCGATTATTATCAGCATAGTACAACTGCTAACCCCAAAGGACCACAAGATTCTTATGATCCGCAGGAACCAAATCTTGAAAAACGCGTTCAGCGGGGAGGGTCATTTCTTTGCAATGATCAATATTGCGAAAGGTATAAAGCCGGAAGCAGAGGAAAAGGGGAGGTCAACAGTCCTACAAATAATGTAGGGTTCCGCTGTGTAAAAGATATAAAATAGAAAAGGCTTGCATTTGCAAGCCTTTTCTATTCTATTTTATTGATATGTCTTATTGTGCATTCAAAAACATTGATTTTTGATTGTACAATTCTCTGAAATAAGGATCTTGAAGATCTTTGATAAAGCGAATTGCTTCACCAGTTGATTTCATCTCAGGGCCTAATTGCTTGTCTACTTCAGGGAATTTACTGAAAGAGAATACAGGTTCTTTAATCGCGTATCCTTTTAGTTTACGTTCGATCGTAAAGTCTTTCAATTTATTAACACCCAACATGACTTTAGTTGCAATATTGATGTAAGGAACATCATAAGCTTTAGCGATGAAAGGGACCGTACGTGATGCACGTGGGTTGGCCTCGATAACATACACATTTTCACCTTTTACGGCAAACTGAATGTTTAATAGACCTCTTACGTTCAATGCTTTTGCTAGTTTAATGGAATATTCTTCCATTTTATCCTGAACTGCTTGTGATAGGCCAAATGGAGGCAATACAGCTGAAGAGTCCCCTGAGTGGATACCAGCAGGTTCAATATGTTCCATCATACCAATGATGTGTACATCTTCACCATCACAGATTGAATCTGATTCAGCTTCTTCTGCACGATCCAGGAAGTGGTCGATCAGGATATGGTTTCCAGGAAGGTTTTTCAACAAGTTGACGACAGCTTTTTCTAAATCTTCATCGTTGATGACAATGCTCATGCCTTGTCCACCCAACACGTAAGAAGGACGAACCAATACTGGATATCCAACTTCGTTTGCAACTTGTAATGCTTCTTCTGCTGAAGTTGCTACACCGTATCTTGGATATGGAATTTCCAATTCTTTCAATAGATCGGAGAAACGGCCACGATCTTCTGCCAAGTCCATATTCTCAAATGAAGTACCGATGATTTTTACGCCAAGTTGCTCTAGACGCTCAGCCATTTTAAGAGCCGTTTGTCCACCCAACTGAACGATAACACCTTCTGGTTTTTCTAATTCGATGATCTCACGTACATGCTCCCAGAATACGGGCTCGAAGTATAATTTGTCAGCCATATTGAAGTCTGTCGATACAGTCTCTGGGTTACAGTTAACCATAATCGCTTCGTAACCACATTCTTTAGCCGCCAATAAACCGTGTACACAGGAGTAATCGAACTCGATACCTTGACCGATACGGTTAGGACCTGAGCCTAAAACGATGATTTTCTTTTTATCTGAAGAGATCGATTCGTTTTCTTCTTCGAATGTCGAATAGTAGTATGGTGTTTGTGCAGGGAATTCTGCAGCACAAGTATCTACCATTTTGTAAACACGGTTGATACCTAACTCCTTACGACGATCGTAAACTTGATCCTCTGTTACATTTCCTAATAACCATGCGATTTGTACATCTGAATAACCTTTTTGTTTTAAGGTCATGAAGAAATCGCGTGGAATATTATTCAATTGATAACGACGTAATTCTTGCTCAAGGTGTACCAACTCTTGGATCTGTACTAAGAACCATTTGTCGATACGTGTTGCCTTACGGATAGATTCCAAAGGAACGCCTAATTCGAAAGCATCTTTGATATGGAATAAACGGTCACCACTTGGATGTTCCAAACTGTCCATGATTTCGTCAAGGTTTCTCCATTGACGACCGTCAGCACCTAAACCAGCGCGGCCAGTCTCCAATGATTGACAAGCTTTCTGTAAAGCTTCGATAAATGTACGGCCGATTGCCATTACTTCACCTACCGCTTTCATCTGTAGACCTAATTCCTTGTTTGCTCCTTTGAATTTATCGAAGTTGAAACGAGGGATCTTAACGATCACATAGTCTAATGTTGGTTCAAAATATGCGGATGTTGTCTTTGTGATCTGATTTTGCAATTCATCCAAGTTGTAACCAATCGCCAATTTAGCTGCAATCTTCGCAATCGGATAACCCGTTGCTTTCGATGCTAAAGCCGAAGAGCGTGATACACGTGGATTGATTTCGATGGCAATGATCTCTTCGTTTTCTGGGTTTACAGAGAACTGAACGTTACATCCACCTGCAAATGTACCAATAGAACGCATCATCAGAATAGCCTGATTACGCATATCTTGATAACATTTGTCTGACAATGTCATGCCTGGTGCAACAGTGATTGAGTCTCCAGTGTGGATACCCATTGGATCGAAGTTTTCAATGGTACAGATGATGATAACATTGTCGTTGGTATCACGAAGTAATTCCAACTCAAATTCTTTCCAGCCTAATACCGCTTGTTCTACCAAAACTTCGTGTGTTGGTGAAGCGTGTAAACCTCTATTTAAGGCCGCATCAAAATCTTCTTTTCTGTGAACAAATCCACCTCCTGTACCTGCAAGAGTATAAGATGGACGTATAACAAGCGGATAGCCAATTTCTTGTGCCGCTTCTTTACCTTCAAGGAATGAGTTTGCAATTTTGGATGTTGCAACGCCCACACCGATATCAACCATTAATTGACGGAATTCTTCACGGTTTTCAGTTTTTTCAATGGCAGCAACATCAACACCGATAACTTTTACATTGTATTTTTCCCAAAGACCTAGGTTAGAAGCTTCGATACATAAGTTCAAAGCAGTCTGGCCACCCATGGTAGGAAGTACAGCGTCAATGTTGTGTTTTTGCAAAATTTCTTCAATACTTTCGCATGTTAATGGAAGTAAGTAGACATTGTCTGCAACAACTTTGTCCGTCATGATTGTTGCAGGGTTTGAGTTGATGATGGATACTTCAATACCTTCTTCTTTCAATGAAAGGGATGCTTGAGATCCAGAATAATCAAATTCACAAGCTTGACCGATAACGATGGGACCTGATCCGATGATTAAAACCGACTTAATGGAAGTGTTTCTTGGCATTATATCTAGTTCAAAAAATTAAATTTCCTATTGTAAATCTGAGCAAAGACAATCAAAAGTAGCTCATGGGGAAGGGTCATTCCGACTGCTTTGTCGGAGTGCAAAGTTACATTTTAAATTTTGAAAATTAACTATTTATTTTAAGAATATTTCAGAAAAAATGTAGTTTTTTAGAAAAGTGGTCCTGAAAAAACAAAAACGAGTTGGAAAACATAAGCGATATGTTTTCCAACTCGTAGGCAATAATGGGGTTGATTTGTTTAATAAATGATGATTTCGTCCGTAAACAAGTAGCCTTTTTTTGGATTGCTGGCTTTGATTTTTATATAACGAGCCTGTTGGGCTTTGTCAAGTTTGAGTTCAAACCTTTTGAAAGTCAACTTGGATTCTTTATCGGATATGTCATTTTTGATTGTTCCTACGGATCTGAAGGTACGGCCATTATCCGAAAGTAGGACTTCCATTTCTCCTGGCATATAAACGCCCGGGCCAATCATCTGCATAAAATTCATGGCTACCAGGTGTATTTCTTCTCTTCGTTCCATATCGACAACAACATCAATCGGACTGGTGAATCCTTGCCATTGACCATCGTGATAGGAAAGACCGCCCATGATTCCGTTAGTTAAGGTAGAATCTTTTTGTGCTGGATATCCAGACCATGCTGTGTTGTACGTTACTTTTTTTCCGATAGCACGATGAATGTCAATATCAAAGGATAGGGTTGGACCTATTTTGATAGAATCTTGAAAATAAGCGGCATTGATATGACCTGTTGAGCTGAGTTCAAATGGTCCAGTATATGGCGTAGACAAGATCGTAGGCTCACTGCTATCAATAGTATATCGGATCTGATCCGTTTTTAGTTGCTCCGTTGTCAGCGTAATTTTATTATTGTTTTTAGCGGCATTGTATGTTGCTGTATAAGCGACATTAAAGGAAGGACGATAATAATTGACGTTTAGATCTTGTAAAAGCTTATAATGTGATTGCAGTCTTCGCTGAAAGTCAGTCCAGCTTTTTCCATCTTTATTCGTCCAATTGACCTCCGCCAAAGCCAATGCCCGTGGGAAAACCATATATTCGAGGTGCTCGGTGGTAGGTACATATTCTGTCCATATATTCGCCTGTGCTCCGAGGATATGCTTCGCCTTATCTCCTTGTATGGCAGCTGGAATAGGATCATACGAATAAACCTTATCAAGTGTAAGGTAACCTCCGATGGCCTCAGGCTGTGTCCGAGGGTCTGTCTGATAAGAATCAAAATAAAGGTGTGAACCGGGAGTCATGATGACATCATGGCCTGCATTTGCGGCCTTTATGCCGCCATCTTCACCGCGCCAGCTCATGACGGTAGCTCCTTCGGTGAGCCCCCCTTGGAGGATTTCGTCCCAACCGATCAGCTTTCTACCCTTGGATTGCAGGTATAGATCCATTTGTTTGATAGCATAGCTCTGCAATTCGTCGACAGATTTTAATCCTTCTTTTTGCATGAGCGCCTGATCTTTTGGGCAGGTTTCCCAATGCTTTTTCTCAGCTTCATCACCGCCGATATGAATGTACTGGGAAGGGAATATCGTGAGGACTTCATCCAAAACATTTTTTAAAAATTCAAAGGTTTTTTCATTGCCGATACAGAATTCTCCCTGACCATAGGGCTTTCCGGAACAGGAGAGTTCTGGATATACGGCCAATACTTCTTCCGAATGCCCGGGCATTTCTATCTCAGGAATAACATTGATTCCTTTGCGGGCTGCATAGTCGACCAATTCGCGGGCTTCTTCCTGCGTATAGAATCCACCGCTGGCATTTGGCTTCCCTTTTTCTACATACTGACGACCATTGTTCCACCAATCTTTCCAGCCCGTATGTGTACGCCAGGCCGCCTTTTGTGTTAACTCGGGGTATTTCTTAATCTCCAGCCGCCATCCCGCTCCATCAGTTAAATGCCAATGAAAGTTGTTGAATTTATAGATGGCCATGATGTCGATATACTTTTTTACAAAAGATAGCGGCATAAAATGGCGCGATACATCCAGGTGTAAGCCACGGT
Organism: Sphingobacterium paramultivorum; assembly: GCF_014109745.1. NCBI lineage: Bacteria > Pseudomonadati > Bacteroidota > Sphingobacteriia > Sphingobacteriales > Sphingobacteriaceae > Sphingobacterium > Sphingobacterium paramultivorum. The sequence continues at coordinate 4,244,302 of NZ_CP058555.1, read as the reverse complement.
AGGCAAATCGTGGCTCATCGACTATAGTCGCATAGGCTATTTTACTTGGATCAGCTTGTAGATAGCCCAATTGAACCAGTGTGTAAATCCCATTGATAACCTGGGGTACATTCCAGGCCCTGAGCAGCAGGCCTTTTTCATCGATTTGGATGGAATAGGCGTTCTTGCTAAGGTTATCTGCATCAACTGCTTTAATAATGCGAAAGCCTTCTTTTGGACCTTTTTTATTTTTCTTGAGTACTTCGACAGCTAGGCTTTTGATAGCTGGGTGTTCAGTAAGCAGTTGTGTCGCCTCCTGAAATTCATCTGAAACAATAACCTGAAGATGTGTAGAGATAGCGTATGTTCCCGTAGCCAATGTGATTTTCGAAGGTTTGGGTATAATGTCAAAGTTGGTTTGGGCATGTGCAGTAAAGATGGTTGCACCCCCAAGTAACAACATGGATAAAGATCGGCTCAGTCGCATAGTTTTGTTATTAGATTAATGATAATCAACACAAATATCCTAATTTTTGTTTCATAATTCTATTATTGGTGGCAATCGGTCATTTTTTATGATATAAAACCAACAAATTGACGGTTAGAAATTACATTTTTAATCCTTAACTTTGTTGTATGATTGAACTTCCAGTTATTCCGGCAACTCCTGCACAACGCAAGCCTGATTGGTTGCGTGTCAAATTGCCTGTTGGTAAAGAGTATAGACATGTCAGAAGTCTTGTAGACGAGCATAAATTACATACAATTTGTGAGAGTGGAAATTGCCCGAATATGGGCGAATGTTGGGGGGCTGGAACGGCAACCTTCATGATTTTGGGAAATATCTGTACGCGTTCTTGTTCATTTTGTGCGGTAGCAACCGGTCGTCCTTTGGCGGTTGATTTGGATGAACCCAATCGTGTCGCCAATTCTGTCAAGTTAATGCAGGTGAAACACTGTGTGATCACTTCGGTAGATCGTGATGACCTAAAAGATGGTGGCTCGATAATATGGGCGGAGACAATCAATGCAATCCGTAGAGAAAGCCCAGAAACAACCCTGGAAACACTTTTGCCAGATTTTAAAGGACAATGGGATAATTTGGACCGCGTGATCGCAGTACGTCCCGAAGTTGTTTCGCACAACCTCGAAACTGTCCGTCGTTTGACAAGAGAAGTTCGCGTTCAGGCTAAATACGATCGTTCACTCGAGTGCCTAAGTCGCATTTCTGAAGCTGGACTCCGTACAAAATCTGGTATTATGCTTGGCTTAGGTGAAACTGAGGAAGATGTTATCGAGGCAATGCAAGATTTATATAACGTCGGGGTGCATATTTTGACATTAGGTCAATATTTACAGCCTACGAAAGCTCACCATCCTGTAATCGAATGGATTACACCTGCACAATTTGAGAAATATCAGAAAATTGGTTTAGAAATGGGATTCAAGTATGTGGAGTCTGGACCGTTGGTTCGTTCTTCTTATCATGCTGAGAAACATTTATTCGATATGCAATAGAAAACAGTTCTAAAGTTTTTTAACAAAGAATACTTTTCGCAAGATATAAAAAGAAGCCTGAGTGATTTTTTTGCTCAGGCTTCTTTTTTTTATAGCCCAACGCAATTGTTTCTTTCCGATGTGGTCTGATGCTTTAAAGGTTAAAAACTGTGCGGAGTAAAATTGTTCTTCCGCGAAGTTCAAATTCATTCTGGGAAATCATATTGGCCGTCATCAGATAAGTACGATAGTTTTTGATATTGGCCAAATTATTCATTTCCAATTCGAAATCCATTTTCCACTTGTTGACCTTGTAGCGCGTAAAAAAGTCTATGAAGGTATAACTTGCATTCTTCATGTTTGTTTGAAAGGTGGCAAGATTGCGCAGGTTTAGCCGCATAAAGCCGTTTTTGAAGGGGCTGGTCGGAAAACCTATATTATGCATCATTGTGGTGGTTTTATTTTGGATCGTATTGTCCAGACCCTGTTGTTTACTCCTGCTCCAATTGAATAGTCCTGAATAGGAAATGTTATAAGATTTAAAGACTTTAGCTTCTATACTGGGTTGAAATAGATAGCTCATACTTCGAATAGGGACTAGGGCATTGTTTAACAATTGATTGTATTTGAAGTGAGAAATGCTTGCTTTTAGTTTGAGGGTACTTGCCAGGGGGAAAATATATTTATCAAACCCGATCTGAGAAGACCAGCGCTCCTGAAGGTTATCCATATTGACCAAGATATTTTCGGTGATGTTATTTTTTATAACGGAAGATAATATCGTGTTGGAAAGCGATCTTGAATAGCTAATACCAGCATTTGCAAATAATACTTTTAGGGTACGGGCTAAGTTATAATTGAGATTAAATGTATGTTTTTTTGATTCATTTAGCGCTGCATTATTTTGGCTGAGCATTCTATAGTTCCGTAATACTGCACCACGGTATATATCTTCTATGTTGCCAATGTCCTGCGCAAATTGATAGTTAAATTGAAGATAGTCTTCTTGAGAAACCTGCCATCTCGCTTTTAAATTAGGATTGATCAGCACAGAATTTTTGGAAGTGGACAGCTGATGACTGACGTCTTCATAATGCGTAAATAAATAGGTGACCGGGATGTCGAGCTGGGTTTCAAACCGATTTGTTTTCCATGAATATTGAGGAGTAATAAATGCTTGGGACCTGCTCCAATGCAGATCATTACGGGTATTATCGCCCAATGTTCGAATATGTTGATCATTATCCGCTATTGCAAGGAGCGAGTTGAAGTGTTGGCGATCTGTATTGAAGCCAATTTGATAGTATTGCTTGATTCTGCCTTTATTGAAGCGATAACCTGTACTGATCTCCGTAAAAAAGGAAGGAACTTCAATTTGCTGGCGACTACTTTTATAGGGAATGCTATCGTTGAGTATTTCTGGAAAAACCCCAGGATAGATCTGTAAAGTCTGTGGTTTATTACCATAATTTAAAGACCAGTTGATTGCAATAATGTCATTGTTTTTAAGTTGGGGTATATAGCTGAACAAGTTGCTGAATCCCTTGATGTGGTGTTTTTGGAACTGCTCGATCTGGCCTGAAGAGTTTGCCAACAATGCTGTTATATCTTTTTTTTCATACTCAAATGACAAGGCATTACTCGCATATTTCTTTTCCGTATTGGTGGATGCCGAAAGTCTGGCTGCGCCGAGCCATCGCGCTGTTTTCAGGTGATTTTGCTCATTAAAATAGACGTCGCCATCATCGAGCAGGTATTGTGTGCTTGAGGTATTATTTTGCCTATCGTTGTCGTATAAAACCTGAATATTTGATTTTAGCTGCCAGTGATTCTTAAGGTTATATAGGTTATTGGTGTTTAGCGAACCTGTATTGTTGAAATAATAGTTGCTTTTAGGAATATTTGGACTGCCTGTTGTGCTCGTCGCCAGGAGATTGTTGATGGGCGAGCTGCCAAACTTGGCCAGTAAAGAGGACTGATTGGCGCCGATGATATCTCCGGAAAGATCATTGCCGGTATTATTACCGCTGAGGACATTCAACATCTTAACTTTTTTGTTGAATAGGATTGAGTTCAATTCAGGATCATAGAGATTGGGCGTGCCGACGCCAATTTTGGCCTGCCCAGTGAGTTTTAGCTTTGCTTCCTCTTTGATAACGAGATTTATGGCGACGTCGTCTGTAAACCTTTTATTTTTAAGGACTTTATAATGTTCGTGATTGTCGAGTACCTGAATGTCCTTTACCATTTTATGCGGGATTGTCCGTGTACCTACACCATAGCGATTTTCCAATAGATCGTCACCGTCAATGTAAAGTTTAGAAACGGTTTTGTCCTGGTATTTAATAAGACCCGATTCAGTAACTTCCATACCCGGAAGACGTTTGATTACGTCGCCTATATTTCGATCCTCTTCTTTGGCAAAAGATCCGACGTCGTAAGAGATTGTATCATTTGAACGGCTTACTTTAGGTTTGCTCTTTACAATGACATCTTGTAGTAGATTGGTTTTTGGTACGAGGGCGATCCGAAGATTGGATGTCTGCGTGCCAAGTTTGAGCTCAAATTTTTCGTAAGTAAGGTGATTGATCTGCAGGTAGAGGCTTGCATAGTCCTTTGTTAATGTAATTGTAAAACGCCCTTCTTTATCTGTCGGTTTGAAAGCGATGATTTTGTTGTCTGAAAGGATGTTGACACTGGCAAAGGGTACGGGATGCTGCATCTTATCCACTTGGACCGTTCCACTAATCGTTTGCTGGGCAAAGGTCATTTGCCCAAGCAAAACGACTATAAATAAACATAAAAATACTTTCATTAAGGCGTCAGCTCTATCGGATTGTTGGTAACTTTTGAAGGTTTGTATTTATCGTCTCTTGAAATATTGAAACTCTTTATTTTTGACGGATCCAAAGCACCAGTAGGGGAGCCTCCTCCGGAGCCGGAACTGGATCTCACTGCAACCATATTTCCCGATGAACCTACACTGATGGTTCTGTTTTTTCCCGATTGGGCTTGCATATAAGCTTGTGGATTGGCCTTAAAGGCTTCCTGAACTTTTTTCACCTCTTCTACAGTACTTACGATGGCGTTTTGCGGCAGGGCCACCGATGTTTTGCCATCCTCAATTTTGTCGAATCCGGCGTAAGCAAAAATCACTTCATTTTTTGTGTCACGGGCATCCAGAATTAGGCCAGGAAGGCCATGAAGTTTCCACGGACCATAGGAAAACGGCAGTTCGGTTGTAAACCAGGCGATATAGGTTCGGCCTTTGAATGTTGTTTTTGCGTTCTGGCAATTGTAGCCACCAATTTCTTTGCGGTCACCCAGTATTTCCCAATCTTGAATAGGGTAAACCTGTGGAATGGCAAAATTGTCACTGGCAACGCTGACCACTTCGGTCATTTTGTTTTGATTGGCGTCTAATAAATAGGAGGAGCTCGATGGTGTCGAACGAGTAGTAATGTTTAGTGTACCGTCGAAACTGGGGCCCTCCATTTGTTTTTTGACCTCATCTTGCATGCGCTTGGATGAATATGATGTGTAGTAGCTCGCCTGTTGATTCAGGTAAACGACTGTTTCATCGCGTATAAATTGATCCCGTTGGGTACTGTCATTTACATGCTTGAATTCGTAATGTACTTTAGCGATTGCTGGAGTACGCTCTTGTGCAAATAACAGCTGTGTCGCTAAGGATAATAGGAGTGGTAATGAATATTTCATAAATGTATGTTTATATCGTAAATATACGAAATATTCGTAATCATGAAAATTTATTCAAACTTTTCCTTGTAATCCTCCCTAGAGGAGGTTGCTGCAGGTGAAGAAATGTTTGATTTGTTAGCGATTTTTTTGTTAACTATGTTGTATTGTTAGCGATATAAGTTTAGTAGACATGTTTAGGCATATGAGCTATTGTTATCTTTTAAACACAGTCTCACCTGCAATTACTGTCCGTTCTGTTTTTACATTTCGCAGTTGCTCATTCGGGATTTTCAAGATATCCTTTTCGAGGATAACAAAATCGGCATCTTTTCCTACTTCGATACTTCCTCTTTTTTTCTCCTGAAAACAGGAGTATGCCGCCCAGATTGTCATTCCTTTCAAAGCGTCTTCACGGCTTATCGCGTCTTGCATCTGAAATCCGTGGCTAGGATACCCTTTTTTGTCGACACGGGCTACTGCCGCGTGGAAACCATATAAGGGATTGAAATGTTCGACCGGAAAATCACTCCCCAATGCGAGTTTTCCATATTCTTTCAACAGATGCTTATAAGCGTAAGCGCCTTTCATACGTTCTTCACCGAGTCGATCTTTGGCCCAGTACATATCGGAGGTTGCATGTGTGGGTTGTACAGATGGTATGATTTGATACTTTCGAAACTTATCAAAATCTGCAGGCGATATAATTTGGGCGTGCTCGATTCGCCATCTACGATCGCCATTATTATGGAGGTATTTGCCATAAATATCCAATATAATACGATTGGCCGAATCGCCTATCGCATGGGTATTTGCCTGAAACTTACTTTCGGCAATCTGTTTGATCATTGCTTCGTATTCTTGAGGGCTATGGAGGAGAAAGCCGTGGGTGGGTGCATCATGGTAATGCGCAAGGAGGCATGCACCACGGGATCCCAATGCGCCATCGGCGAGCAGTTTAAATCCTTTGATCTCGAAACGGTCTGTTTCATAGAAACCCTGATCGATAAATGACTTTATATTTTGGGGATTGCCTAGGATCATGGCATAATCTCTAATTTTCAACTGCCCTTCCCGATAGTATTTCTTTAGCAGATCGAGTCTTTCTTTTGATAAACCTGCGTCTACAATGGAGGTAAGGCCAACGGAAAGGAGAGAGTCTTGCGTCCGCTTGAGCATTCTTAAATATTCTTTTTCACTCGGAACCGGAATTTTCTTATTGACAAGATCCATTGCATTGTCGATCAAGAGACCATTGGGAGTATCATTAGTCCCGCCGACCACACCGCCGCGAATGATGGGGATACTCATTAATTTTGCCCATTCGAGCGCTTTGGAGTTCGCAACCGCCGCATGATAATCTACACGCATGAGGTAGACGGGGATATCCGGGAAAGCTGTGTCGAGTAGATCCTTGGTTGGGAAAGTTTTATCTTTCCAGCGATTTTGGTCCCAGCCACCACCGATCAGCCAAGTTTTGTGCGGATTTTTTTGTTGGTAGTTTTTGACACGTTGAATAACCTCCTCGAAAGAATCGGCGCCGTTTAGATCGACTTGATCCATTAGTTCGGCTTCGTCAAATAAATGCGCATGGGCATCGTAGAATCCCGGATAAATGGCCTTCCCCTGTGCGTCAATTTTTTCTACTGCTTTGTACTTTCGCTGTATTTCTTCATCGGAACCGATGGCAATAAACTTACCATCTTTGACTGCAAAAGCATGTGCTGTACTAAAAGCCGAATCTACAGTATATACTTGCGCATGATAAACAATAAGGTCCACTTTCGTTTGCGGTGAACATGATATGATCGTCAAGCAGAATAAAAAAATGATTATTGGGAAGGTTTTCATAACCTAAAAATAGGAAAAAGCTTTTAATAAACTAAAACTAGACTTGGGGCTAGGTCTGCTGGATATGCGGACTTGAGGTTTTGGCTGATCGAATTGCTTTACGTGAAGCGCCTATGCTGGGTTGCCGCATATTGTTCGGACAGGGGACCATCAGTAAAGTTATGAAAGGGGACGTGCAGGAAAAGTAAGGAAAATACGAATTATCCAATAGACAAAAAAGGCTATCCAAATAACTTGGACAGCCTTTTTAATTCAAAAATCAAAATACGTGATTAACAGTACTCGTCAAATGCTGCAACTAAATTGTCAGCAATCATTTGTGCCGGGCGACCTTCAATCATATGTCTTTCAATCATGTGTACCAATTTCCCGTCTTTAAATAAAGCCATTGCTGGTGAAGATGGAGGGTAAGGCAACATGTAGTTACGTGCAGTGTTTACTGCATCAGTTTCCATACCTGCGAAAACAGTCACCAATTTGGCTGGGTGTTTTTCGTTTTTTACAGCAGCTTTTGCAGCTGGACGTGCATTTGCAGCAGCGCAACCACAAACAGAGTTTACAACCACAAAAACAGTTCCTTCTGATGCGATAGCCTGATCAACTGCTTCAGGTGTTTTTAATTCTTCGAATCCCGCATCAACTAACTCTTGACGCATTGGAGTTACTAAATATTCTGGATACATTATTTCTTAAGTAAAATGTTAATATTCTATTTTAATTGTGTCTATAAAGCTTTCTGTCGCCGGGCAAGTATACTTACTCCGCATAAACAATAAGCTATATTTTATTCCTACAAATATAGCTGTAAAAGGCTGCTTCGTCAAGACACTTGTCTCAAATCAATGTCAGAAAATCTTTTACAGCATGAAGTCCATTTTCAAGACGTTGGTCGCCGAGCCCCGAAATAAGATGATAATTCGCACTAATGGCGTTCAATTCGCTTTTCCAGATCTCCATGAAATGTTCACGCTGTTCGGGAAAATCCCGTAGTGGGTCATCCTGCCAGGGTAGATCGATATCCATCAGCAGATAAAGGTCATAAACATGTTGTTGAATTTTATCGGTGACTTCCTGTGGAGTATGACCGAAAAGATGATCTGACCAAATTTTGACCGTAAGGAAGGTGGTGTCACAGATGAGGAGCTGTCCTTGTGCTAAAGGGACCAGCGCTTCCTCCAAAGCGACCTGTCCATAAAACATATTGACTTCGTCCTGTAAGGTATATTTATTGTTGAGGCTTTGGCAATAATAACGTGAATATTCGGGCACGCATACCGTCTGAAATTCCTTCGCAAGAAATTGTGCCATCGTTGATTTTCCGGTGGACTCGGGGCCAACAACGGCAATTTTTATGAAATCTTTTCCCACATCGATCGTTTTGATAGGCAATATTACGCAAAATTTTTATAGGTTTTCTGCCAATCGCGATAGCCATTCCAAGCAATGAGTGTGAAAACAAGGTAGAGTACTGCGGTCAGCATAAGGTCTTTGTGTATATAGAGCGGGATATAACAAATATCCACAAATACCCATAAGAGCCAGTTTTGAAGCACTTTGCGTGTCATCAGAAATTGAGCAACAAAACTTACGGACGTGCAGAAAGCGTCAATATAAGGAACATCGGAATTTGTCTTGCTATCGAGGAGATAACCGATTGACAGTGTCAGGACGAGGATTGCCAGGAGGCAAAGGAGCAACTGCCCCTTGCTGGCTTTGACGATGGGTTTCTTTTTTTCCTCTTTTCGTTTTATCCAATAATACCAGCCATAAACAGCAGTAGACAGAAAGTAGAATTGCAGTACAGTATCTCCGTATAGTTTGGCATCATAAAACAGAATAGCATAGGACGCCACGCTGATGATACTAATCGGCCAGTTCCATATATTTTGCTTAGCGGCCAAATAGACGCAAAGAAAGCCTGTCAGGGTACCTAACCATTCGAGCCAAGAGGTCTGGGCAAATTGACGTGCAATCTGCTGAAAAAATTCATGCATGTGGTGTATTAAAAATTACACCCTAAATATACAAAGTCTGCCTTATAGTCAATTATTGAACCTGTTTATTAGCGCAATTGGTACTGGCAAAAGACTCGGGCTTGGCCTTAAAAACAAATCCCATACCCATAATATAGCCCATGGCTTCTTTCAGGGCAACATTTGACTGGAAATTTGGATTGGTGTTGATGTCGGCGTGGACTTCGAGGTCTACTTTGTGTTTTTCGAGGAGGGGGCAGAGTTGATAGGCTATATCGATGGATTTTTGGACTTCGAGTAGCATCCTTTCTTTAATGCTCATTCGGTGGTGCCTTTTGTCCCGTTGGATAAACATAAATCCACCTTTATGTTCCCGGAGAAAGACGATGACTGTTGCGAAGTCGATGATGCCTCTCTTGACTTGGGAATCGGTGCCGATATAAACCTTGAGCTTATTCCCTAGGGCATCTTCTCGTTTAATGACTTCTTCAACAGCATCGAAAATCGTGGAGCGAATGGATTCGCCATTGTATTTTTGCCATCTCATAGCGATATAAATTAGATATAAAAAAATTAAACTTCATCATTGACATAAATTTACTGAATTTCAATGAGCTAAGTGTTAATTTAGTTTTAAATAATTTATCCACATTAATGGTGTTTTACACCATAGGCCAGGTCTCCGGCATCACCGAGCCCAGGTACAATATAGGCTTTTGAGGTCAGTTCGTGGTCGACGTCACCAACCCAGATATGCGCCGTGGGTACAAAAGCCTGAACGTGGTTTAGTCCTTCTTCGGATGCAATGGCCGCAACAATGTGTAATTCTTTGATATCATATTCGGCCAGTAGATCCTTACAGCATAAAACAAGGCTCTTTCCTGTGGCCAGCATGGGGTCTACAATGATTACTGTACGGTTGTCTAAGTTTGGTGTATTGACATATTCCTTATGAATTTCAAACTCACCGCTCTTTTTTGTATGCCGATAGGCCGCAATGAAGGTGTTGTCGGCCTGATCAAATACGTTTAAAAGTCCCTGATGAAAGGGAAGGCCCGCTCTCAGAATTGTTGCGAGCACGGGTTGTTCCATCAAGAGATGGGTTTTGGCCACACCTAACGGAGTTTCAACTTCAACAGGTTTGTAGGCCATCGTCTTGCTGATTTCATAAGCGAAAATTTCACCTAATCGTTCCAGATTCCGACGAAAGCGCATGCGATCCTGTTGAATGCTGATATCTCTCAGCTCGGCAATAAAATGATTTGCAATGCTATTTTGGGTAGATAGAATAGTGACCATGGCGTGTGTGCTAGTTCAATTAAACTAAAGATAATAAATAATCAATTGAAAGTAATAACATCTATGGTATTATTATAGTTTGCGCTAAAATGGTAAAATTTTTAGTAAATTTGTGTAAGACCGTAGGAGGATATGGCCTGGACCACAGGTCGAAAAATCCTCTTTTTTGCAGATTGAAACCATCGGATCACAAAAGCTGTTTTTGAGCCTACGGCTCAAGCAATTCGTGGTGCAATGTTTGCTGGAAAAGGCCTGAATAGTTTTCTTTAAGAAATAGGAAGTATATGAAATTTGAATTGACATCGGAGTACAAACCCACAGGCGATCAGCCAGAAGCAATTAAGCAGTTGGTTGCAGGTGTAGAGCAGGCAGAGCAATACCAGACGCTTTTGGGGGTAACGGGATCGGGTAAGACCTTTACTGTTGCCAATGTGATTCAGGAAACACAAAAGCCAACATTGATTTTAAGCCATAATAAAACATTGGCGGCTCAGTTGTACGGTGAATTCAAGCAGTTCTTTCCCAATAATTCGGTCAACTATTTTGTATCTTATTATGATTATTATCAACCCGAAGCTTTTATTGCTTCGACGAATACCTACATCGAGAAGGATTTAGCGATTAACGAAGAAATCGAGAAGTTGCGTTTGGCAACCACGTCGTCATTGATGTCGGGGCGGCGTGATATCGTAGTCGTTTCTTCGGTATCCTGTATCTACGGTATGGGAAATCCGGAGGATTTCTCCCGGTCTATTTTTCGTTTTGGTGTCGGTATGACTGTCACAAGAAATGCTTTCCTGCATAAATTGGTGGAGATCTTATATTCACGTACCACCACAGAGTTTAAACGGGGTACTTTTCGTGTTAAAGGTGATACGGTGGATATCTATCCCGCCTATTTGGATTTTGCAATTCGCGTTTCCTTTTTTGGTGATGAAATTGATGAACTGAGTGAAATCGACCCTGTTTCAGGAAAAACGCTCAACAAGATGGAAGATCTTGCTCTTTTTCCGGCGAATCTCTTCGTCACACCGAAGGAAAAATTCAAAGAATCGATCTGGGCTATTCAAGATGAATTGATGCAACGGAAAACGCAACTGGAAGAGGAAGGCTTAATGCTTGAAGCGAAGCGTTTGGAAGAGCGGGTCAATTATGATTTGGAAATGATGCGTGAACTGGGCTATTGCTCGGGAATTGAAAATTATTCCCGCTTTTTCGATGGTAGACAACCGGGGATGCGTCCGTTCTGTTTGCTGGATTATTTTCCGGAGGATTACCTGTTGGTCATCGATGAAAGCCACGTGACCTTACCGCAATTGCGTGCGATGTATGGCGGAGATCGATCGCGAAAAGTTTCCTTGGTGGAACATGGATTTAGGTTACCCGCTGCAATGGATAATAGGCCACTGAACTTTCCGGAGTTTGAATCCCTGACGAATCAGACAATCTATGTATCGGCGACTCCGGGCGATTACGAACTGCAACAGACCGAAGGTGTTGTCGTTGAGCAGGTCATTCGTCCAACAGGACTTCTGGATCCGATTATTGAAGTGCGGCCAGCGATCAATCAGGTGGATGACTTATTGGAGGAAGTGGATAAGACCATCAAAGAAGGAGGACGTATTTTGGCTACTACATTGACCAAACGCATGGCCGAAGAACTTTCCAAATATATGACCAAGCTGAACTTAAAAGTCCGTTATATACACTCCGAAATTAAAACCTTGGAGCGGGTGGAAATCTTACGGGGTCTTCGCTTGGGTGAATTTGATATCCTGGTCGGGGTGAACTTACTCCGTGAGGGGCTTGATTTACCTGAGGTCACGCTTGTTGCTATTCTCGATGCAGATAAGGAAGGCTTTCTGCGTTCCGAACGATCGCTTATCCAGACGATTGGTCGTGCCGCCAGAAATGATAAGGGAAAAGTAATCATGTATGCGGATAAAATGACCGATAGCATGCGTGTTACGATAGACGAGACCAATCGTCGTCGAGACAAGCAGATGAAATATAACTTGGAACATGGCATTACACCGCGTACAGTCGGCAAAACAAGAGAGGAGATCTTAGAGCAGACTTCTGTTGCTGATTTCTCGGGTATTGAACCTAAAATTTATGTTGAACCTGATCCGTCGCAGGCCATTGCAGCTGATCCAGTGATGCAGTATCTCAGTGAGAAGGATCTGAAGAAAGCGATCGATAACGTACGGAAGAAAATGGATAAAGCAGCAAAAGAAATGGACTTCTTGGAAGCAGCGAAATACCGTGATGAAATGTTCTCCTTGGAGAAGCTCTATGAAGAGCGATTCCCATGGTAAAGGAAGGCGGTTTGTTAATATGTATTAATTATTGTTAATCAATATTAAGATTTGTTAAACAACGCTAAATAGCGTTTAAATTAAGATTCCGCCGTGCATATTTGTGGCAATTGTAAATAAATTGACCACATATGAAACATTTAATCTGCAGTATAATACTGTTTTCTGTGTTTTCCACAGCATGCTGCCAAAGTAAAATTTCCTACGGTATAAACGCAGGGTACACAAATGCCGGATCATTGGTATCCAATAAACGAACGCACAGTTATAGCTTCCGAAGCATTTCGGGTGTTACAGCAGGGCTTTTTCTTGAAATACCGCTCGTTGGTGGACTCTCTATTCAGCCTGAAGTAAACTTTACCCAAAATGGTATGGAGGCAAAGCATGCTCTTGAAAATAACTGGACAACATACCGAAGAAATGCGATCGATCTTCCTTTAAACATAGCTTATAATATTACGGTTGGAGAAGGTCGGATTTATCTTGCTGCTAGTCCCTATTATGGTATACAGATGTCTGTGAATAATAATGATGGAAAATTTTACGATGCAACGACCAATCCTTCAGACTATGGTTTGGGTTTTAACTTAGGTTACAAATGGAATGGGGGCTATGGTTTCTTCATTGGCTCTAATTATGGGATGAAGGATATGAGCGTCAATGAAAATGTAAAACTCTATAACCGTACGTTCAATGTTGGCTTACGATTTGACCTCCATCAGATACTGAAAAAATAGCAACTAATATAACTTTAACGGGAAGCAGCACTCCATCAATTATATCGCCTCAGAAAGAACCTGTTTTTTTTAAAGCGTTATCATCGGATTTGCTGCTTTTTTGTAAGCTCAAGTTTTATGTTTTCATCTTCAGGTCATTTGTACTGATCTCTGAGATCTGTATTGACCTCTGGGATCTATTCTAATTCTTTTCCTTTCTTTCACATCGGATGTCTCCTGATCCATTGGAATCGACCTTATTTCATGAGTTTTTCAATTGAATTATATTGTTCAATTGTTAACATATTTTGCGTAAATCAAATTCTTCTCAGTAAATTAGTGCTCAAATCTAAACTAAAACATACTAAAAAATGAAAAAGCCAATTCTCGTTGTCAAATTTGGATCGGCTTCTATTACCACGAAAGAGGGAGAAGTTGATGAACGTATTGTTTTGGAGATCGCTAGGCAGATTGCTTCCTTACAAAAGAAATACAATATTGTCTTGGTCTCTTCAGGTGCTGTTGCTGCCGGTAAACGTTTTCTGCCCAGTTATACGGGGACGTTATCCGAACGAAAGGCCGCTGCTGCAATTGGGAACCCCATATTGATTAATACTTATTCAACTTATTTCCGACCGTTTAAAATTTCATTGGCGCAAAGTTTATGCGAGCGACATCATTTTTCCAATCGGGATCAATTTCTACAATTAAAAAATACCTACGAGGAATTGTGGCGGAACAATGTTATTCCAATCGCAAATGAAAATGATGTGGTGAGTAATAAAGAACTGAAGTTTTCAGATAATGATGAGCTGGCAACCTTGATTGCTGTTGGTTTTGGGGCCGAAAAGTTATTGTTTAGCACTTCCGTCCCCGGTGTGTTGGATGCAAACAACAAGATTATACCGCAAATTGAAACCATCGATCGGGATATCTTAGGTTTGGCAAGGAAGGACAAATCTTCAGTGGGATTGGGGGGAATGACTTCGAAATTGAACTTTGCCCGATTGGCCAATCAGATGGGGATCGCTGTTGTCATTTTTAGTATGCAAACCGAAGAGGCGATCCAAAAAGCGGTTAAGCACGAGACTGGCACATTGTGTCTGGCTCAAAGTAAGAAGATCTCTTCCCGCAAGAAATGGCTTGCGAGTGGAAGTTTGATAAAAGGGGAATTGATGGTTGACCGTGGAGCGGAGGAAGCATTATTGAAGCACAAAAGTTTACTAGCCGTGGGGGTAACCCGTATCGTTGAACATTTTGAAAAAGGAGAAGTGTTAAATATCGTCAATCTAGAAGGCTTAACCGTTGCCGTTGCCCGGGCGAAGATGGATTCATCTGCTTTGTCCCAAACCAGTAAAAAAAATGTAGAAATTGCACATGCAAATGATATCGTATTGTTATGAGTGAATCCATCGTAAAACAACTTCAGGCGGCGGCCAAAGCAAAACAAATTTTGCAACAACTGGCTCCTGATACCAAAATAGCTATTTTAAATGCCATCGCAGATGGTCTTGTCACACATACTGCGGATATATTACAAGCCAATAAGATTGATTTGGATCGTATGTCTGATGACGACCCCAAAAAGGATCGTCTTTTGCTCAATAGCGATCGTCTAAAAGGTTTGGCAGACAGTGTTAAGCAGATCGCTCAGTTAGCGGATCCAACAGATCAGCTATTACTAAAAAAGATATTACCGAATGGATTGGAGATCGAGAAAATTACGGTGCCGCTCGGTGTCGTGGGGGTAATCTATGAATCGCGGCCCAATGTGACGATAGATGTTGCTGCATTATGTATTCAATCGGGTAACGTTTGTCTATTGCGCGGCGGTTCTGATGCATTACACACTAACGAAGCGTTATTGACAGTGATCCATAATATTTTGGAACTGCATGGTATTGCAACAACTATTGTGCAACTGTTGCCTGTTGAGAGGAAGCATGTTTTGGAATTATTGGAGGCTACCGAATATGTTGATATTATCATACCACGTGGCTCACAGTCGTTGATTGATTATGTCAGGGAGCACGCTAAGGTGCCTGTCATTGAAACAGGAGCGGGAGTATGCCATACTTATGTGGACCGTACAGCAGATTTGGATATGGCAGCTAAAATTGTTGCTAATGCTAAAATTTCCAGGCCATCGGTGTGTAATTCTTTAGATACTGTTTTGGTCGATCGCGCTATTGCTCCCGAGTTTCTACGGAAATTGAAAACTTATTTTGAAGATGCTCAGGTGGAAATTTTCGCGGATTCTACGGCTTATGAGGTACTGCAGGGTGAAAGTTTTTCAAATTTAAAGCACGCAGAAGAAGAGGATTTTGGAAGAGAATTTTTAGATTTGAAGTGTTCAATAAAGACGGTTGGGAGTTTAGATGAAGCGTTGGAGCATATTGCAAAATATTCCTCTAAACATTCGGAATGTATTGTTTCCTCTAACGAACTCCATATTGAACAATTTTTAAATACAGTGGATGCAGCTGCGGTGTATGCCAATGCGTCAACACGATTTACGGATGGTGGTGAGTTTGGCTTGGGGGCAGAAATCGGTATCTCTACCCAAAAGTTACATGCCCGCGGACCATTTGCATTGGAAAAATTGGTAACAGAGAAATGGATTGTCCGTGGAAATGGACAGATCAGATAAGCATAGATCATGGGATTAAGTTTTAAAAAAGATGTATTGATGAATTGGATCGAAGAAATTGGTAAATTTCTTCGCATTTGGACAGAAGGCCATGATGCCTTTACGGAGCCGACTGATCCAGCAGTGTTTGAAGATGCTTATGAGAAATTCTTCGAAAAGAGTAGGGCCTATTTTTTAAATCTTTCCGAAAGCGAGCTTTCGGCATATCTCAAAACAGATCTTCAAATACAGCAACTACATCCATTGGCTTTAACCTTTTTGTTTGACGGTTTGAATGCTACAGATGGTAATCAGGAGAATTTACTTCGCAAAGCAAAGTTTATTTTGAATCTGGCGATGGCCGAAACGGCGAGCTTTGCCTTTCAGGATTATCAATATCTTGCCATGATCGATAACAAGTTGAAGAGCCTTTAAATTTAAAAAGCTGTCAGTCATGCAATGCCACAAAAAAGTTAGACACTTTTTGGGTTCATAGCATGACTGACAGCTTAGCGCAGAATCTCGCGGGCGATCACCAGACGTTGGATTTCAGAGGTCCCCTCATAGATTTGTGTGATTTTTGCGTCGCGCATTAACCTTTCGACGTGATATTCTTTTACGTAACCATAGCCACCGTGGATCTGTACAGCTTCTACGGTGTGTTTCATGGCGACTTCCGATGCATGTAGTTTGGCCATGGCAGCTTCTTTACCGTAAGGAAGTCCCTGGTCTTTCGTCCAGGCAGCTTTATACGTCAAAAGTCGAGCTGCCTCGATATCGACTTCCATATCGGCCAATTTAAACTGTATGGCCTGATGGTCCGAAATTGGTTTTCCAAAGGTCTTTCGCTCTTTTGAGTAAGCCAAAGCGAGATCATAAGCACCGGCAGCAATTCCTAAGGCCTGTGCTGCAATGCCGATACGACCGCCATCGAGTGTTTTCATGGCAAATTTAAACCCGAAGCCATCTTCTCCGATGCGGTTTTCCTTAGGAACCTGAACATCGGAAAATAGGAGTGAATGGGTATCAGAACTGCGGATACCCAATTTGTTTTCTTTAGGACCAATGGTAAATCCCGTCAGCCCTTTTTCAACGATCAATACATTGATTCCTTTGTGGCCTTTTTCAGGATGTGTCTGTGCAACGACAAGGTAGATATCGGCATGGCCACCGTTGGTGATCCAATTTTTTGTGCCATTTAGTAGATAGTGATCTCCTTTATCTTCGGCGGTTGTGTGTTGCGAGGAGGCGTCCGAACCGGCTTCAGGTTCTGATAACGCAAAAGCGCCAAGTTTCTCGCCCTTCGCTAAAGGAACTAGGTACTTTTGTTTTTGCTCCTCTGTACCAAAAGCATTGAGTCCATATAATACCAGGGAATTGTGGGCGGATACAATAACGGCCGCAGAGGCATCAATTTTGGCAATTTCTTCGAGAACAAGAACATAGGCCAACGTATCCATGCCAGCTCCACCATAAGCTTCGGGGGTCATGATACCCATAAATCCTAATTCGGCCATCTGCTTGACAAAATCTGTTGGAAATTTTGCGGCTTCATCGCGCTCGATTGCCCCAGCCTTTAGCTCCTGGGCGAATTCCCGCGCTGCGTCGCGGATCATTTTATGTTCTTCGCTTAATTCAAAATTCATGGCATTTCAGTTTTTTTGGTTCGTCAGTTACCAAGCCGATAACTTATATATCTAATAAGGTTTGCTGTCAAAAAGTTTTCTCCCAACTCACAATCATTTTATGAGATTGGTGTATCACCATACTCAAATATACAAAATATATATTATGCAAGCATAGTAATTAGGCAAATTACTTTTTATACTACTTTAGTTAATCATAATAAACTTTTTGGTGAATAATGGGCTGGATAGGGCATCTAGTCTCGTTTAATCTGGAGACGTATTTGCAGAGGGAAGTCAACCTCTCCATGGGATAAACATAAAGGATCATGTTGATTTTCCATTTTGTTTATAGGTGTAAAATCCTTACTTTCAATTGGATTAAGTTTAGTTTTTTCATCTTAATTTAAAAAATTGAAGAATTACTTGTTTGCTAAATTTAATCTACTATATTTGTAGACTATATGATTTAAACACATTTAAAAAATAAGATTATGAGTTTAAGATTAGGGGATGAAGCGCCAAATTTTAAAGCGCAAACAACCATTGGTGAAATAGACTTTCACGATTATATCAAAGATAGCTGGGTCGTTTTCTTTTCGCACCCATCAGATTATACGCCGGTATGTACAACAGAGTTGGGCCGTACTGCAAAATTGAAATCTGAATTTGACAAGAGAGGTGTGAAGGCCATTGCGCTAAGCGTCGATAATGTAAACGATCACTTGAATTGGATTAAGGATATCAATGAAACGCAAAATACCGAAGTGAATTTCCCGGTTATCGCTGATGAAGATCATCATGTATCCGAATTGTACGATATGATCCATCCAAATGCTTCCGCAACAGTGACCGTACGTTCCGTATTTATTATTGGCCCTGACAAAAAGATCAAATTGACGTTGACTTATCCAGCATCAACAGGTCGTAATTTTGATGAAATCTTACGAGTCATTGATTCTTTACAGTTAACAGCCGATTATCAAGTGGCTACGCCTGCTGACTGGAAGCATGGTGAAGATGTTATTGTTGTTCCAGCGATAAAGACAGAAGATATTCCTGCTAAATTTCCAAAAGGGTTTAAGGAGATCAAACCGTATTTGAGGACGACGCCACAACCTAATCTGTAAGGATTAGGCTTGTATTAAGGGATAAAAAAAGGCAACGTTGGGAAAACGTTGCCTTTTTTTATAAGTTATAAATGCGTCCTAATAGACTTTAACCATGTAGATATAGTCTTGCATTTTCTTGATTTGTTCTGTTCTTGGTAAACCTGCCAAGCTATTCTTTTTGTTGATCTTAAGACCAGTAACCAGTGAATCACTTGGGATGTCCGCTAAAGCATTCAAGATTGATTTCGTTTTGATTGCAAAGGCGGCACCATCGATGCCACGTTGTTTTCCGGAAATAATACCAATCACATTACCTCTGCTATCCAATACCGGACCGCCACTGTTACCTGGATTGACAGGCACGGAGATCTGATAAGCGATGGTATCGCCGGCATAACCTGTTGATGAGCTTAGGTATCCCTGACCATATACTGCTTCGTCACGAGGAAAGCCGATCGTATAAATATCTTCGCCAAGATCTGAAGTCGATGTTTTGAATGTATAAGGTAAGCTTTTAGCTTTCTTAAAGGTCTTATCTGCAATGTATAAAATAGCCAAGTCTTTGCTTGGATCGGTATGTACGATTTGTGCTTTATACGATTCGCCCTTACTATTTTGTAAATAGATCGAATCAGCCCCACTGATGACATGGTAGTTGGTGACGACATAGCCATCTGTTGTCAACATAAATCCTGTTGCGCCAAACTGGCTTTCGGTACCTTTTACTGATTTTTTGTCATTGATATCCCTGATTGCAGCGTTGTGAGCGTTGACGTTCTTTTTGACATTGTTCATGTCTCTACGTAATGCACTGTAATCGGAAGAAGCTTTCTCGAGGTTGCTGTAATAACCGCTCAGCCATAATGTGCCAAATACTGCAAATACCGCTACCACTGCAGCCACCAAAGAACTTGCTTTGATGCGTTCCCAAAGTGAAATTACCGTTGATTGTTTTATAGGAACGACCTTTGCGGGTTTGTTTTGGGTTTTATGGTATTCTTTTGCTGATTGCGCTAATGCATTTTTGAAATCCAGCCGTTGACTAGTTTCTTTCATATTGGCAACAAATTCCCGGTGTTGTTGTAATTGGGCAGCATAGGAGGGCTGATCAGCACAAAAAGATTCAAATGCAGCATTTTCTTCGGCCGATAATTCGCCGCGAAGATACTGGTCTGCTAATTCGAAAAATTCTTTTTGATTCATTGTTCCCATGGTGTTACACTAGTTTTAATCTGTTGAAAAAAATATTTTTTTCAGCCGTTGTAGGCATTTATACTTCTGAGTCTTGGCATTATCTGTATTGGTATAACCAAATTTTTCACAGATGTCCTGCATCGAATGGTTTAAGATGTAGAAATCATGTAAGATTGTCTTACAAGGTTCTCCCATTTTCTCTAAGGCAAGCTCCATTTGATCGAACTTTTTTTCAAGTTCTTGATGCTGTTGAAGATCTTCTTCCTCAAATAAGGAATCTTCATAACCGCGAATGTCACTATTGCCAAAACCAGCACGATTGAGTTGCTTAAGCCAAAGCCTTCTGCAAATCGAGTAAAGATATGTTTTTAGTTTGCTGCTGAGCTCAAAGTTCCCTTTGGAAACTTTATCGTAGAGCACAATGACAGCTTCTTGAAAAATATCTTTCGCTTCGTCCTCACTTCCATTGTTTTGCAAGATCATATGGCTTATAGACGGATAGTACCGCTTATAGATAGCATCTATCGCCAAGCTGTTGCCGTCTTTGATGCCTTCAATGATTTGCTCATCATTTTCTAGCAGGACTGATTTACTGAATTTACTCACCTATTAATACCTTAATGCTTAAATTGTAACCCTTTGAAAAATAAAATTCTTCGAAATATTTTCAAACGTAAACTTTTATTTGTTTAAAGCGAAATCTATCCCCAAAAATAAGGCTTATTCCTTGAAACCGAAAGCATTTGTTTTTTATTGAAATCAGCTGCTTTTGGGAGGAAATAGTGATTTTTCGCCGCCTCTATTTTTTATGTTTTTGCTTTGTTTTATGTACAATTCTCGAAAGAAGATCTTATGGGACGATTTTAACGTTCTATATGATCTTTTTTTGTATCGAAAAAGTTTCGCAATCGAGTGCTTTAATAATCTGCTTGTTATTACTGCAAAATGAAGTTACATTTGATTTCCTGGACTAAATTGCTTAATTACATTATGTTAAGAAACTCTGTTATTTTTTCAACGATTCTAGCCTCATTGCTGTCGCTGGACACTACCGTTGCGATAGGGCAAACGATTACGCCATCTATCGACGGTTTCCAGTATGGAGCTGCAGTGGCTCCAAAAGGGAATGAATGGGAATCGCCTCAATTATTATCACTTAATAAGGAGTTGCCACATGCTTCGTTCTTCTCCTTTCAGAACGTAGAAAGTGCAAGAAAAGTACTTCCCGAGCATAGTAACTATTGGCTTTCGCTCAATGGATCTTGGAAGTTTAACTGGGTAAAGACTCCGGAAGAGCGACCAAAGGACTTTTATGATCCTAGTTATAATGTTGGTGCCTGGGAATCTGTTCCAGTCCCGATGAGCTGGAATATTTATGGTATACAGAAGGATGGAAGCCTAAAATATGGTGTACCTATTTATACCAACCAACGTGTGATCTTTCATCATCAAGTAAAGGTCGATGATTGGCGCGGTGGAGTCATGCGAACACCAGCCCAAGATTGGACAACTTATGTCTACCGTAATGAAGTGGGATCGTACCGACGCAATTTTACAGTACCTACTGATTGGGACGGTCGTGAGGTATTTATCAATTTTGATGGTGTAGACTCCTTTTTCTACCTGTGGATAAATGGCAAATATGTCGGATTTTCAAAAAATTCAAGAAACGTCGCTTCTTTCAATATCTCACCTTACTTAAAAAAGGGTGCTGAAAATGTGTTGGCTGTTGAAGTTTACCGCAGTTCGGACGCTTCCTTTTTGGAAGACCAGGATATGTTTAGATTGCCCGGGATATTTCGGGATGTTTCTCTGACTTCAACGCCAAAAGTTCAGATTCGCGATTTAGCGGCTATTCCAGACTTGGATAGCAATTACGAAAATGGTTCGTTAAAAATTACGAGTACTGTACGCAATCTAGGGAATAAGAAGGCTGAAGGGTATAAAGTTGTTTATTCACTTTATAAAAATAAGCTATACAGTGACGAGAATACCCTTGTTGACCAGACAGAAGCCTCTTCTGCTGTGCCAACCCTGGATGATCAAGTTTCCAATAGCATCGCAGCAACGTTGAACGTTAAAAATCCAGATAAATGGTCTGCCGAATTACCATATCGGTATACTTTGGTAGCTGAATTGAAGGATAAAAAGAACAAAACCATAGAGACTATTTCTACCTACGTTGGATTTAGAAAGGTTGAGATTAAAGACACCAAGGCTGCTGATGATGAATTTGGCTTGGCCGGACGTTATTATTATGTCAATGGCAAGACGGTGAAACTGAAAGGTGTCAACCGTCATGAGACCAATCCTGAACATGGTAAGGTAGTGACCAGAGAGCAGATGGAAGCTGAGGTGAAATTGATGAAACGGGCGAATATCAACCATGTCCGGAATTCGCACTATCCAGAACCTGCTTATTGGTATTATTTATGCGATAAATATGGAATTTATCTTGAAGATGAAGCCAATATCGAAAGTCATGAGTATTATTATGGCAAAGAGTCTCTTTCTCATGTTCCTGAATGGAAAAATGCCCATGTAGCCCGTAATATCGAGATGGTGCATTCGACCATCAACCATCCGGCTGTTGTGATCTGGTCTTTAGGAAACGAAGCCGGTCCGGGTGATAATTTCGTGGCCGCCTATCAGGCTATCAAGAAAATTGATACGTCACGACCTGTTCAATACGAGCGTAACAATACAATCGTTGATATGGGGTCCAACCAATATCCTTCGATAGACTGGGTAAGAGGAGCGGTAAAAGGTACCTACAAATTGAAATATCCATTTCATATTTCGGAATATTCACATTCCATGGGGAATGCCGTTGGTAACCTTATAGATTATTGGGAAGCCATCGAATCGACCAACTTTTTTATGGGCGGTGCCATCTGGGATTGGATTGATCAGGCCATGTATTATTATGATAAAAAGACCGGCGAACGCTTCTTAGCCTATGGTGGCGACTTTGGAGACAAACCCAATGATGGAACCTTTGTCAATAACGGGTTGATCTTTGCCGATATGAAACCTAAGCCACAGTATTATGAGGTAAAGAAAGTGTACCAAAATGCCGGTGTAAAAGCTGTTGATATTCAACAAGGGAAAATTGAGCTTTTCAATAAAAATTATTTTAAGGATCTATCCGATTATCAGGTTCAATGGTCGCTATATAAAAATGGGGTAGAGGTGGAAAATAGCACGGGTACAATCAGTGCAACAGATTTGCCTAAGGCGCGCCAACGCAAGCAGCTTGTATTGCCGATAAATTATGCGCAGTTAGATGCGGGATCGGAGTATTTTGTAAAAGTACAGTTTATTCTCAATACGGATCGACCTTGGGCAGCCAAAGGTTTTGTACAAATGGAGGAACAACTGTTTGTAAAAGCGGCTGAAAATAAACCGTTGATTTCATCTGTGGCACACGGAGAGGCTGCGTTGCTTTCCAAAGAAGGTGATTTGCAGGTGGTGAAAGGACAACAGTTTACTGCCAAATTTGATAATAAGACAGGGTCGCTATATAACTTAATCTATGCTGGTAAACAGATCATTCGCGATGGTGAAGGACCCAAATTAGATGCACTACGTGCTCCGGTTGACAATGACAACTGGGCTTACCAACAATGGTTTGAAAAAGGATTGCATAACCTGAAACATAAGGTTTTGTCTTCAAACAGTTATACCAAGAAGGATGGAACAGTTGTATTGGCGTTTACGATTGAATCACAAGCTCCATATGGTGCGTCTTTGTTGGGGGGAACTTCGGGAACGTATACCCTTAAAGAGCATACAGATAAGCCTTTTGGTAAGGATGATTTTAAATTTACAAGCAATCAGATCTGGACAATCTATAAGGATGGCTCTATTGAATTGTCGTCAAGTATTACATCCAATAATGCGAGTGTCGTGTTAGCTCGATTGGGCTATTCTTTGCAATTACCGGCTGAATATAGCAACTATAGTTATTATGGCCGCGGACCGATCAACAATTATGCTGATCGCAAGACTGCTCAATTTATTGAATTGCACAAAAGCACCGTAAAAGATCAGTTTGTGCCATGGCCTAATCCGCAAAATATGAGCAATAACGAGGATGTGCGCTGGACAGCATTAACAAACAATAATGGTCAAGGAGCTATCTTTGTTGCAAAAAATCATTTAGCAACTTCCGCTTTGGAATATAGTGAGCTCGAACTGACGTTTGCACCGCACCCTTATCAATTGCCAAAAAGTTCAGGTGTACATCTGCATCTAGATGCGGCGGTAACAGGATTGGGCGGTAATAGCTGTGGACAAGGGCCACCGTTGGAAAAAGACCGTGTGAAAGCAGTGCCAACGTCTATGGGCTTTATTATCCGACCGATTCAGAATAATGATATGATGGAGAAGGCTCAGGTAGCGACTGCAGGCGATGCGCCAATTTCTTTGGCAAGAAGTTCAAACGGTGAAGTTTCTATTTTGTCAGGTAATGAGAATGAACCTGTTGTATACAGTTTGAACAATGCGAAAGCAAGCGTCTACAAAGCGCCTTTTGATTTACGCGCCGGCGGTACAGTAACGGCTTGGTATCAGCATAATGAAAAATTAAAGGTAACACAGCAATACACTAAAATCGAAACTATTCCAATGGAAGTTGTTTTTGCTTCAAGTCAAGAGACTGGCGAAGGTGATGCTAAGAACCTTTTGGATGGAGATCCTTCCTCGATTTGGCATACGATGTATTCGGTTACCGTAGCACAGTATCCACATTGGGTTGATTTTGATGCTGGAAGTAGCAAAACAATCAAGGGCTTCACTTTTCTGCCAAGACAGGATGGACCCAATGGTGATATCAAGGATTATAAGATTCAGGTGAGTAAAGATGGGAAGAACTGGGAAGATGTGATGTCAGGATCTTTTGAACGGAATAAAAAACTAAAAACTGTTCGATTCGAAACGCCTGTTAAAGGACGTTATATCCGTTTTACAGGACTTAACTCACAGCGTGGTGACGACTATGCTTCCGGAGCTGAATTTGCTGTTATAGCTGAATAATTTGCTTTATATCGCATATTGAGCCAGCACCTGTCACAGGTGCTGGCTTTTTTGTTAGCGACCCTATGCTATGTTCAAATAGCGATTGACAGAAACGATTGATTGTCTAGCCTAAACAGGTAAGATAGAATCTTGAGCGATAATTTTGCAAACATATTACAAAGAATGTTCGCGCACTTCTGTATTTTTAGACCAGTTTAAACCGAGGCAATCTGAACAGTATGGAAATAAATAAACTTGATAACGCGCCCTTTACGGCATATCAAAAACTTGTGGTGTTTTTATTGGCAATGACACAGTTTACGGTTGTACTCGATTTTATGGTGATGTCACCGATGGGGGATATCCTGATGAAAGCCATAGATCTCAAACCGGCTCAATTTGGTATTGCGGTTTCGGCCTACGCCTTTAGCGCGGGGGCTTCG
The DNA here is from genome assembly GCF_014109745.1 of Sphingobacterium paramultivorum. Lineage (NCBI taxonomy): Bacteria > Pseudomonadati > Bacteroidota > Sphingobacteriia > Sphingobacteriales > Sphingobacteriaceae > Sphingobacterium > Sphingobacterium paramultivorum. The sequence continues at coordinate 4,218,948 of NZ_CP058555.1, read as the reverse complement.
GGCTTGCTGACTGCCGGGTTTGCCGATCGTTTTGACCGGAAGAAACTGTTGCTGTTTTTCTATACTGGATTTATCATCGGAACATTCTGCTGTAGTTTTGCCAACGATTACGGGACTTTGGTCGTTGCCCGAATCGTCACGGGATTGTTTGGCGGTGTTATTGGTTCAATTTCTATGGCTATTATTACCGATATCTTTACACTCCAACAGCGCGGACGTGTTATGGGTTTTGTCCAGATGGGCTTTGGTGCAAGTCAGGTTTTGGGTATTCCCATAGGATTATATATTGCAAACAATTGGGGCTGGCACAGCGCCTTTTTGTGGATTGCAGTGATGGCTTTGATTATTGTCGTTATCATAGCGGCCAAGCTCGTTCCTATTACAGCGCATATAGGCCTTCAGAAACATCAATCTGCGTTAAAACATCTTTGGTTGACTTTTTCACAGCGAGAGTATCGGATCGGCTTTATGGCAACAGCTTTGCTTTCGATCGGGGGATATATGATGATGCCGTTTGGAAGTGCTTTTGCAGTAAATAATCTAAAAGTAAGCCACGAACAGCTACCGATGTTGTTTATGATATCGGGTATCGCATCCTTGATTATTATGCCCATTGTAGGGAAATTGAGTGACCGTTACGATAAGTTTAAGATTTTCGCTTTCGCTTCCCTTTGGCTTATGGTCGTCGTATTTATCTATACGAACCTAGGTGTTACGCCATTTTATATCGTTGTTATCTTGAACATTTTGATGATGGCGGGCATTTTGAGCCGGATGACACCTTCTTCGGCTTTGATCACTGCTGTTCCGGAGATGAAAGATAGGGGCGCATTTATGAGTATCAGTTCATCATTACAACAGTTGGCTGGTGGAGTGGCAGCTTCAATGGCTGGTGTGATCATTGTCCAAGAAACAAAAGAAAGCCCCTTGGAGCATTACCCGACATTGGGGATGATTGTTATTCTACTTTCCATCGTGGGTATTTTTATGGTCTATCGGGTGAGTAATATGATCAGAAAACGACGCGCTGTTTCTTAAAACAAAATTGTCTTTATCGTTATTAGTTCTTAAAATATGAATTGCTAAAGAGAGATGGAATTATGGAAAAAATAGTTAGATATCCACATCCAAATGGAGAGATAACCGTCCTTTGGATACCTGAACGCTGTGTACATGCTGCAGTTTGTGTAAAGAGTCTGCCGAATGTGTATCATCCGAAAGATAAGCCCTGGGTCACGGCCCAAAATGCGAGTACGGCCGAATTGATTGAACAGATCAAGCACTGTCCTTCGGGAGCTCTTCAGTACGAATTAAAAAAATAATAACTGGTGTATTGTTTAGGCAAAAAAAAAGCATCATTTATAATTAAATGATGCTTTTTTTTGTTGGCGGTCTGGACGGGACTCGAACCCGCGACCCCATGCGTGACAGGCATGTATTCTAACCAGCTGAACTACCAGACCAACAATTGTGTTTTTAAAATTTTAGCGGTCTGGACGGGACTCGAACCCGCGACCCCATGCGTGACAGGCATGTATTCTAACCAGCTGAACTACCAGACCTAAAATCTTAAGGATTGTTTTTAATAATTTTTGGCGGTCTGGACGGGACTCGAACCCGCGACCCCATGCGTGACAGGCATGTATTCTAACCAGCTGAACTACCAGACCTAAAAATCTTAAAAACTTATTTTGTTAAAGAACGTATGAGATTTCTCTCTCTTTTGAAGCGGTCTGGACGGGACTCGAACCCGCGACCCCATGCGTGACAGGCATGTATTCTAACCAGCTGAACTACCAGACCTCAACCCTTCTCCTCAGAAGGTGTGCAAATATAGCGTTTGTTTACGTATCTGCAAAGATTTTTTGAAAAAAAACTAATCTACTTGGCCATCTTTCATCTTCTCTGCATTCTCAGCAAACTGCAATGCATCGATAATTCCTTGAATATCACCGTCCATAATTGCCGGTAAGTTGTACATCGTCATTCCAATACGGTGCTCCGTTACGCGACCTTGTGGGTAGTTATATGTACGAATTTTTGCCGAACGGTCTCCTGTAGAAACCAAAGTTTTTCTTTTTGCAGCGATGTCGCCGTTCTTTTTGTTCAACTCGAGCTCGTAAAGTTTGTTCCGCAACATCTCCATCGCTAACTCACGGTTGGCTAATTGGGAACGTTCTACCTGACAAACAACAACAATGCCACTTGGTTTATGCGTCAACTGTACTTTTGTTTCTACCTTGTTGACGTTTTGTCCACCAGCACCACCTGAACGGGATGTCTGTAATTCAATATCACCCGGATTGATCTCAACATCGACATCTTCAGCTTCAGGAAGAACTGCAACAGATGCCGCAGAAGTATGTACACGGCCCTGTGTCTCCGTGTCAGGAACACGTTGCACACGATGAACGCCTGATTCGTATTTCAATTGACCATAAGCATCATCGCCAATAACTTTTAAGATCACCTCCTTGTAACCGCCAGAAGTTCCTTCAGTAACGTCCATTACTTCGTTGCGCCAGCCTTTGGTTTCGAAATAACGTGTGTACATGCGGTAAAGGTCGCCCGCAAATAAGGCTGCTTCATCACCACCTGATCCACCACGAATTTCGATAATGGCATTTTTCGCATCTTCAGGATCCTTCGGAATAAGCATTAAGCGAATTTCTTCTTCTTTTTCTTCTTTTGCTACGTATAAAAGATCCAATTCCTCTTTTGCCATCTCACGAAGTTCTTGATCCTTCTCGTTCATGATGATGTCCTTATTGGTATCAATATTACTCACCATATTTCTGTAAATATGGTATTGGTCCACAATTTTGCCCAAATCTTTGTACTCTTTATTCAATTTGGCAAAACGTTTCATATCTTGCATGGTATCAGGGTTGCTCAATTCAGCTTCCACTTCTTCCCATCTTTCTTTTATCGCTTGTAATTTGTCTAACATATATCAAAAATGCTTCTTCTAGGAATGTATGACCTAGATTACTATTGAGTGTACAAAAGTAAGGAAATTTTGTTGCTTTTAAACAACCTAGCCTGCTATTAATGAGAGGAAACTGCTTTTAGTCCTACGATGGAAGCAATCAGCGTGAAAATAAAGAATATGCGCCAGAAATCTGCTGGCTCCTTAAAAAAGATGATCCCCATTAAAACAGTACCTACCGCACCTATTCCGGTCCAAACAGCATAAGCTGTGCCCAAGGGAAGTGTCTGTGTGGCTTTGATCAATAAGCCCATACTTGCAAATAGGAATACGACAAAGGCACCATACCAGAACCATTGCCCATTCCCGGTTGCATCTTTGGCTTTACCCAAACACGTGGTGAAACCAATTTCACATAATCCGCCCAATATTAAAAATATCCAGTTCATATTGTTTTCTATTTTTTGTTTTGGTACAAAGGTCCAGCTTTTGGCCGATAATAATTTTTACAAATGTTAAAAATTTGAGTGAATATTTGCGCGAATCCGGCTTAAGGTAACCTGACTGACGCCGAGATAGGAGGCGATGTAACCAAGTTTGATCCGTTGGATATATTGGGGGTACTTTTGAAGTAATTCAGCATAGCGCTCTTGGGCAGTATTAAAGAGCTTGGACATGGTTCGTTGTTCGGCCTTGATAAACTCAAGTTCAGCCATCTTTCTTCCCCAGTTTGCAATGGCAATATCACTTTCGTAGAGGTCAAAAAGTTGCTTTTGGTCTATCTGATAAACAACACTATCTTCCAAAAGGTCTATGTTTTCATAACCCGGGGTATCATGGACATAACTATTCATCGATATGAGTGTTCCGCCGGGTGAAACAAAATCCAGGGTAATCTGACGGTTGGCCGTCTCGTAGTAAACGCGGGCTAATCCTGAAGCCAGAAAATAGATGTCTTTTTGAATTTTGTCCTGTTCGATCAACAGGCTATTTCTTTTCGCCGTGATTTTCTTACTGACCTGCTCCAATTTTGCAGCACTTTCAGGCGTTAGAAAGTGATAACCATTCAGGCAATCGGATAAAGAAATTAGGATTTGCTCGCCCATTTTTCCAAACGTAAAGTTTCACCATCCCATACGGCATAGGTATGGTAATTGATCCATTCCCCTAAATTTAGAATACGGCTATTGGAGTTCAGCTCAACATCATAGGGAAGATGCCTATGGCCAAAGATATAATAGTCGTGATGTTGGGTTGACTCCAGTTCCTTTGCATAACCGATCAACCATTCTTTGTCTTCGCCCAGAAACTTTTCGTCCTCATTATTCGAAAGCCTGCTATGTTTGGACCAACGTGTCGCGATTCCGATTCCGAGATTTGGGTGCAACCGTGCAAATAACCATTGACAGAGACGGCTCCGAAATACTTTCTTGAGTATCTTGTATTTGTAATCTCCCGAACCTAAACCATCGCCGTGGTGAATGTAAAAATGTTTGCCGTTGAGTTGTAACTCCAGCTCATTGTCGATGATCCGTACATTTAATTCCTTTTTGAGGTAATCAAACATCCACATATCGTGGTTGCCTTTAAATAAAGTAATGGGAATGCCGAGATCTGCAATTTCGGCTAATTTACCCAAAAAGCGGATATAGCCTTTTGGAACAACAGTAGCATATTCAAACCAGAAATCAAAAATATCACCAACAAGATAGAGCTGTGCAGCATCTGTTTTGATCTGGTCCAGCCACTGTATAATTTGCAGCTCCCTTTCCCGTGAACGTTCCAAGGGGTAAGATCCAAGATGGAAGTCGGAGGCAAAATAAATTTTTGTTCTTGTTGACATGTGGCCAAAACTAAAAAAAATGGAGGCGAATACAAAATTCGCCTCCACAATATATTTTGCTATGATTTAGATAATTCGGTGATGAGCGCTTTTAGATATTCCGTAGCATCGGGATCAATGCGCTTCAAAGACTGCTGAAGTTGATCTGGATAAGCACTTTTTATTGCCATGATTGAACTTGCAATAACCATATAGGATTTGTCGGCTACAGCATTTAAAATTAGACTTTTGTATTTTTTATCTTTTGTCTGTGAAAGCTTTTGAATCGCAGAGGCACGGATAACAGATGCTTCGGATTTCTCTGCAAGTGTTAGGATGGTTTTTTCTGTTGACTTGCGAACCGCGGGATTGCTTAGATCGAGACCTTGAATCGCTGTTGCAGCAAGATCCGCATCGGTATCCGCCAATGCTTTTGTTAAGATTTGCTGGCTGATGGTATTTGTCGGATTTTTTGAGGCATAGACAATCGCACCGACGCGGTTGGCAAATGAAGGGGCGTGCTCATATTGATATAGATAGTCGCCATCTGATTTATCGATTTGAATTTGACCCACGAGTGTTTTTTCGGGATCAATATCAATAAATTCAACAGCAGCAGGTAATGGAATCATAAATTGAGCATTCCGCTTGTTGAGTTGAAAGGTCTGTCTGATCTTCCCATTTTTGGTGTAGATATCGACGGCCAAGGGAAGCTGGAAAGTCTGTACCGTAGAATCTTGAATTTGGGCTACATTTAGTACGACACTGTTCTCTCCGTTTCTTGTTGTGATCTTCAAAATTGGATGTCCGCCTTGGTAATACCATTGATTGAAGTACGGAGCCCAGTCTTTGCCGGTCACTTCTTCCATCGCTAGACGGAGCTGTTGTGGTTCACCGGTTTTAAAAGAATTGTCTGTCAAGTATTTTTTCAACGATTGATAGAACGCTTCATCACCCATTTGCTCTTTTAGGGCATAGAGAATCAATGAGCCTTTCGCATAGCTGATATTATCAAACATATCTTCTTTATCATGATAATGATAACGGGCTAAAGTCGGGCTTTTCCCATTTTTAGTCGATTTGAGATAGGACTGGAGTTTTTCAAATCTGGATTTATCTCCACGATCTTTACCGCCGTCGTGCTCACGCCAGATCACTTCGCCGAAAGTGGCGAAAGATTCATTCATGGTCAAATTGGACCAGGATTCTGCTGTGACCAAATCACCAAACCACTGGTGAAATAGTTCATGCGCAATCGTTCCTTCCTGATTATCGTCCAACAATTCGCGTTTTGTCTTTTGTACATGTTCGCCATGTAGTGTTGCACTTGTATTTTCCATGGCGCCTGAGACATAATCGCGACAGACGATCTGCGCATATTTATTCCAAGGGTAAGGAACACCCAATGTCTTGCTGTAGAAGTCCATCATCGCTGGTGTCTTACCGAAGATATCTTTGGCATAGGGCGCATATTTCGGTTCAAGATAGTAGTCAACGGGGATATTGTTGTATTTGTCCTGATAGATTTTAAAATCACCAACAGCCATCATAAATAGGTATGGGGCATGTGGTAAATCCATTTTCCAGGTATCTGTACGTGTGCCATCACTATTTTTCTGTTGATTGCTCAATGCACCGTTCGATAAACTTACATAATTGTCAAGAACGGTCATGGAGATTTCTGCTGTAGTCTTTTGGTTGGGGCGATCAATCGTCGGGAACCAGGCTGATGATGCTTCAGTCTCACCTTGTGTCCATATTTGACGAGGTTTGTTCGGCACGCGTTCATCAGAATTGATAAAATATAGTCCCTTAGCATCGTTAATCGCTGCGCTGCCCTGAACTTTTAATAAGTTGGGTTTTGCTGTGTAATCGAGGTATACCGTATATTGCTCCTTTGCAAGGTAATTACGGTCGAGCTTAATCAGTATCGAATGATCATCATAGGTATATTTTAAAGGAATCAATTGTGAGCCATTGACCAAAGAAACCTGTTTGATATCCATGCCTTTTGCATCGAGGCGAAGGGAGTCCGTTGGGTAGAAATGAGGTTTTAATGTAACCCACTCTTTTCCATTGAGGAATTGATTGGTATAGTCAAAATGTACATCGAGCTTGGTGTGGACAAGATCGTTGATCTTAGTAGGAGTGGCTCGATATTGTTGATCTATGGAAAGTTGTTGTGCTTCGCTTATTCCAATTTGAAGAATGGAAATTGACAAAGAAAGATATATGACTTTTTTTAACATTGTTGTAATATTTTCAAGATTTAAATAAATCTAAAGAAATTTCGGTTGCTATAAAAATATACCGCGAAGAAATATGTGTATAATGTTGTTGGATAGGTTGTTGTGAGTGAAAAAATGCAGGTGTATCGTATATTTTAAGATAAGAGATCGATAAATTTATTTATATTCAACTCAAATTGAATTTTCAGATGCTAAGTGAATAAAACTTAGGTTGGTTGAAACAAGTAGACGATTTTTTATGATAAACAAAAATTTTGGCCTTATTCTAATGATGATAGGTATGGCAGGTACGGCGACGACCGGTTATGGACAACAGTTGACATATCCGACGACAAATAAAGGGACTGTCGTGGATGAATTTTGGGGTGAAAAGATAGCAGATCCTTACCGCTGGCTGGAAGATGATCGTTCAGCTGAAACAAAAAGCTGGGTACAGGCGGAGAATAAAGTGACGTTTGACTATTTGAATGCAATTCCATTCCGTACAAAATTAAAAGATCAATTAACCGAAATATGGAATTATGAAAAGATAGGAACCCCGTTTAAGGAAGGCGAGTATACTTATTTTTTTAAGAATAATGGCTTGCAGCAACATGCTGTCCTTTACCGTAAACTAGGGGAGGGAGGAGCAGAAGAAGTTTTCTTGGACCCAAATACATTCTCGAAAGATGGATCGACTTCATTGGCCGATGTTTCGTTTTCAAAGGATGGGAGCTTAGTCGCCTATTCTATTTCTGAAGGGGGATCGGACTGGCGGAAAGTCATTGTACTGAATGCCAAAGATAAGTCGCCTGTGGGTGAAACATTAGTGGATATCAAATTCTCTGGTATTGCTTGGAAAGGAAACGATGGTTTTTATTACTCGAGTTACGATAAGCCGAAGGGATCTGAACTTTCTGAAAAAACAGACCAACATAAATTATACTACCATAAACTTAAAACAGCCCAATCTACAGATAAATTGGTTTTTGGCGGTGCTGCAACACCGAGACGTTATGTCGGTGCTTCATTAACAGACGATCAACGTTACCTGATTATTTCCGCTGCAAATACAACAACGGGAAATGAACTTTATTATCAGGATCTCCATCAGCCGAATAGCAAGATTGTCTGCCTACAAGATCATTTTGATGCCAATACAGGTGTCGTTGACAATATTGGGGATAGTTTCTTATTGGAGACGAACTACAAGGCTGCCAACAACCGTTTGGTAAAAGTTGATTTGAAGAATCCTGCGAAGGAAAACTGGAAAGATGTTATTCCAGAAACTGAAAATGTACTTTCGATCAGTACAGGTGGGGGCTATCTTTTTGCAAACTATTTGAAAGATGCCGTTTCGGTTGTGATTCAATATGATTATACAGGTAAAAAGATTCGGCAAATAGAATTGCCTGGTGTGGGTACGGCGAGTGGCTTTTCGGGTAAGAAAAAGGAAAAAGAAATCTATTTTGGTTTTTCAAATTACATTACACCTTCTTCAAGTTATAAGTTTGACGTAAATTCTGGTCAGTCTACACTTTATATCAAACCTAAGGTGAAATTTGATTCCGATCAGTATGAATCGAAACAGGTTTTCTACACATCCAAAGATGGTACTAAGGTTCCGATGATTATTACGTACAAAAAGGGGATTGTCTTGAATGGGAAAAACCCGACGATTGTGTATGGTTATGGCGGCTTTAATATCAGCTTGACACCTGCCTTTAGTACTTCCGTTGCGGTTTGGTTGGCAAATGGTGGTATTTATGCTGTTCCGAATTTGCGCGGAGGTGGTGAGTATGGTCAGAAATGGCATGATGGCGGTAGACAGTTCAATAAATTGAATGTGTTTAACGATTTTATTGCCGCGGCACATTATCTTCAGGAGAATGGTTATACATCACCCGAGTATACTGCTTTATCGGGGGGATCCAATGGTGGCTTGCTCGTTGGGGCAACAATGACAATAGATCCCAAAGTAGCCAAGGTCGCACTGCCTGAGGTTGGTGTTTTGGACATGTTGCGTTATCATACCTTCACAGCTGGTGCAGGTTGGTCCTATGATTATGGTACGGTCAGTGATAGCAAAGAAATGTTTGATTATCTGAAAGCATATTCTCCGGTGCATAATGTGAAATCTGGAGTTTGTTACCCCGCAACGATGGTCTTTACCGGAGATCATGATGATCGGGTGGTACCGGCGCACTCCTACAAGTTTGCTTCCGAACTGCAGGCAAAACAAGCGTGTGATAACCCAGTATTGATTCGTATTGAAACAAAAGCTGGCCACGGCGCTGGACGGTCAACAGAAGTTCTGATCAATAGTACAGTTGATAAATATGCTTTCGCGCTCTGGAATATGGGGGTTAAAGAATTAAAATAAGTAGACAGTTTTCCAATGCTCAAAGCATTATCTGTTGGTTCAAAGCACTGTCTGTAGAGCAATGAATAAAAAAGCCGCGATCAAGTTATTGACCGCGGCTTTTTTATTCATCGACGATTAGAATATCTTCTTATTGCCAAGTCTTTTCACCTTTTTTCATTTTTTGTAAGGTCGCTACATATTCTTCTTTTTGGGTAGCATCTGTGATCAGTGAAATCGCTTTTTCTTGCGTTTTAATTGCTTTTTCTTTTTCTCCAAGGCGATACAATATGTTTGCAAAAGTGTCTAGATACATCGGCGCATCTTTTTCTTTCTCATTGGACAATTTACTCCATTCCGCTGCTGCTTTTAAACAGGCAGGATCATTGCAGTTTTCAAAAATAGACCAAGCCATGTTGTTCAATTCCGCTGCTGTGATGGTCGACCCATATTTTGCAATATATTTATTGAAGCTATCTCTTAAGCCCGGGTAATTTTTGGTATAACCGTAATAACGTGGTTGCATTTCGAGACTTGCTTTTTCTGTATTGACAGTTGGATATTTTTGCGCCAATTCTTTTTCTATGCTTGCGAAATCAACCGTTTCCTTTGCACGGATTTTGGTATTTACGGCGTTGCTAACCAACAGCTGGGACAAGAAGTCATTTGCTTTTACTTTTTCACTAACGGCGTCAAATTTAGCAGGGTTATCTTTGATTAAATTAAAAGCCTTAGAATCGACAACATTCGCCGCCGAAAGTAATAAACTGATATTCTCCTTTGTAAAGATTTGATCGGTAGTCAAGGACGCTAATACGACTCCTTCCGCTTTTGCCTGTGTCTCTTCATCATAAGCTTCTTTGGCTGCCATAGCCATACTTTTGGCAATGTTTACATTAGTTGGGTCGGCATTAAATTTTGCTAATAGCGTTTCATATTGTGTATTTGGATCAAGTGATTTTTGTGCTTTCGCTATAAAATCGTCCGCTTCACCGCCACCAACGATACGATGCACAAGGGTACCTTTTGAATCAAAGATCAGAAAAGTTGGGTATGCCCTAACTTTATAATCTTTGGCAAAACGGTCGGCCTCTTCGTACCATGATTTTATATCTTCATTGTCATTCTTGGTTTTATCCATCTGAATTTTTGCATTGATAAACTTCGCATTGAAGAAATCACCTACTTTAGCTTGTGGGAAGATGGTACTCGACATATATTTACAAGGGCCACACCAGGTTGTAAAACAGTCTACAAAAATGAATTTGTTTTCTTTAGCCGCTTTTTCCTTAATCTGACTCCAGTTGAGCCTATGCTCAAATTTGACCCCCTCGCTTTGCGCAAATAGTAGGGTAGGAATTAGAAATAGCATTAAAATCAATTTTTTCATAATGTCGGTATTTTAGATTTTTAATTTAATCGTTCACATTGGTCGGGATAAGGTTAGTTCTCCCAAGTTTTTATTCCTTTCATCATTTTGTCCAGTGTTTCTTGATAGATAGGACGATCGTCCTCACTGGCCATTTCAATAGCTTTGTTTTGCCACTTTATGGCTTTTTCTTTTTCTCCTTTCTTATAGAGTAGGTTTGCATAGGTATCCAAGAATGCACTGCTTGGATCTTCAATGATGGATTTCTTGCTCCAGCTTAACGCGGATTCAATACATGCAGCATCACTGCTATTGTTAAAAATAGTCCAGGCAAAGGTATTTAATTGGTGTGGAGTAAAATCTTCTGACGAAAGGTAATCATTGATGGTATTCTTCATGGCTATATAATTCTTCACCTGAAGGTAATAGTGTGCTTTTATCTTCTTGAACATCGGGACGAAATCGATGTCTGGATATTTTGCAGCAAGTTCATTTTGATAACTATCCCAGTTGGGTTCATGTTTGGCATCTATTTTAATCTGAAATAATTCGTTGACGACAACATTTGCCAGTGTGCGGTTGGCAATACCTGGTGACTCTAATAGAATATCAATTTTCTCTTTATTGTTGCGAATAAGATTGAAAGCTTTTGAATTGGTGAATTTGGCAGCCGCCAATAAAATATGGACATTTTCTTTTTTGAATAACTCATCCGTGCCCAACGAATTTGCTAAAGTATTTTCTGCCTTTCGTGCTGTATTTTCATCGTAAGCGATATTCGCTGCTTTCAGCATCTGCTTGGCTGTATAAATATCTTGAGGTCTTTTCTCGAATTTTTTTAACAGCGTGTAATACTGTGTTTCGGGATATAGTCCATCCATCACATGACCGACAAATTCGGGAGCATCACTTGCACCGACAATTCGGTGTACCACTTGCCCATTGGGATTAAAGATAAGAAATGTGGGAAAGGATTGAATATTGTATTCATTGGAAATAGCACGCGCATCGGCATACCATTTTTTGACATTGGCATTGTCGGACTCTGTGGAATCCATTTGTACCCTGACACTAATGAAGTTCTGATTAATTGGCTGCCCCACCTGCTCTAAGGGAAAGATCTCATTGCTCATATATTGGCAAGGGCCACACCAGGTTGCAAATAGCTCTACAAAGATAAACTTGTTCTCAGCTTGTGCCCGCTCCTTTATTTGCTTCCAACTCAACCCTTCTACAAATTTCACCCCCTTAGTCTGGGCCTGAGCCAAATTCCCGAATAAAATTGTAAGACATAACGCGATTATACTTCTCATACTCACTCAACAAAAGATTCATAATTATGTTTAAGTTATTAAATTAATCTGAAAACAAAAACACCTCTGAAGTATTAATTTCAGAGGTGTTTTCGTGGACGGATAAATCGCTTATTTGATATTTATCTTCGATTTTAAATCTTTTGTTAGACCGTCTTTATGTAACATCAAAGAAGTTGTTTTATAACGTACAAATTCTTTTGATGCATATAAATAACCATGATAGTCATTTGTTGTGCCCCAAGAGTTTTTAACGATGTAATACTCTTTTCCGTTTTGATCTTTTACAAGACCTACAATATGCATACCGTGGTCATCTGTAGTTTGCCAGTTGTCGAAAGCTTTTTGTCTTTCTTCCGCTGTTACTTTTAACTCTGGTTTAGGACCAACAAACATCGTTGACTTTTCCTGATCTGTCATTTCCTCGAAAGGTTTTTCTGGTACATAAGCTACACCATTTTTCCAAGAGAACCCTTTTTCTGATACGTCAGTTGCCCAAGCTACAGTATAACCCTTTTGTAAAGCATTGTCGATGATGTCCGTTAAATCGTTCATCTTAACATTATAGAAACGGTCGAATGACCAGTTGTCAGGAATCAACAATACGAATTGGCTGTAGTATGGATGGTCACTTACCGAAGCAATACCTACGTAATCATCCGGATTGATACCGATTACCTGATCTGCAAAAGTGCGTGGTGTATAGGATTTACCGTTGTAATCAAATTTCTCAGGTACTTCCCCAAGATAAGAATCCATCGCTGCGGTATATGCTTTCTCCCAGTTTGGAGTTAATGTTTTGCCTTTTACTACTGCTCCTAACATCGCATCCAACATATTTGTCATTTCACCAAAGTTGTTACGTGTAGTACCGTAGTGAAGACCTGTGTAAGCAGATTGCGGCATTGTACCGTATTTACGGAATGAGTTCAAAACATCATGGAATTGACCACCTTCACCCAATGACAATCCACCATGAAGGCGAACATAAGTACGTGCTTTATCTAAGTACGTATTGCGCGCAGTATATATTTGGGAGATCTCAACTGGTTTTTTACCCATACGGATCATCTCTGACTCCAGGAAAGAATTACCTGAATAAGACCAACAAGTGCCTGATGAACCTTGGTTTTTGATGGATGTGTTACCTAAATTGATAACTTCAGTAAATGTAAATCCAGATTTGCTATTGTCATTTTGATTTGCTTTTAGTGCATTGATCAAATTGTCTTGTGCTTGTACTTGGAATGAAGCTGCGAAAAGTGAAGCAGCTAGTACAATAGTTTTATTCCAATTCATTGTTAGTATTTTGTTAATTTAGTGTGGTGCTAAATTAAATAAATTAAATTTAGTAAGGTAAATTCCTCTGTAAAATAATTGTTCTTAAAAATCTACTATTTTTTTGCTAATCTTTTGTTGGAGAATAGGATATGTAAGAAGCGATAACACAAAACACCATGGTCAGAAATTTTTTCTGACCATGGTGTTTTGTGTCGTTTATAATTTAGCGCTGATTACCGGTGTTTCTTGTCGAACAATGACCACCGGTAGGTTGTCAATAATCGCTTAATCAGCCGGTGAAGGCTTTTTTGGAAAAAGCAGCGAAGCAATGATACTCAACGCAAGTATGCCGACAATAACGATCAACGAATGTGTTGTTGTAAAACCTACTTCGGCCAACCAGTGATGCAGCAGCATCTTTAAACCAATGAAGACCAGCAAAAATGCTAAACCGACTTTGAGGTATTGGAATTTGTGGATAATATTGACCAAAAGGAAGAACATAGACCGCAATCCAAGTATGGCAAAAATATTGGAGAAAAATACAACATAGGCATCTTTGGTAACCGAGAAAATTGCAGGGATAGAATCCACAGCAAAAATCAAATCCGTAAATTCTATGACCAGTAATACAAGAAATAGTGGCGTCATATATTTCACTCCGTTCTCTACATGGAAGAAGTGCCCGCCATCTAATTTTGGTGTTACCTTAAAGTATCTGGAAGCGAATTTAACAACTGGGTGGTTTTGTGGATCTACTTCTTCTTCCTGGTTACGGTTGATAAACATTTTTACCCCTGTAAAGACCAAAAAAGCACCAAAAACATATAGAATCCAGCCGAACTTAGCAATCAGGGTAGCGCCAAGGAAAATAAATAAGAAACGCATAATGATTGCGCCCAAAATTCCCCATACCAAAACTTTATGGTAATAGCGCTCCGGAATCCCAAAAGATGTAAATAATAATACCATCACAAAGATATTATCTACGGATAGGGCATATTCCACAACGTAACCGGTGAGATATTCCAGACCAAGATTTTTGTTGTAGAGCTCGAGACTCGCCGCTAAATCACCCGGAATGATTTTAATATCATGGTGGTGTTTGGTAATGATTTCCTGAAGGTGGTCCAAGTCATGGATGTTGTGTAGTTCAAATCCATAGTGACGAAGAAGCCAATAGAAACCCAATGAGAATAAGACCCAGATGGCGCTCATGATGCTAGCCATCTTTAGGCTAACAGGCTTGTCGCCTTTGGAGAATAAGCCTAGATCTATTGCGAGCATAAGTGCAATAAAGATGAGGAATCCGCCAAAAAACATTAATTCGTGACTCATTTTATTTTTTTCTTTCTGTTGTATATTTTACCAGCTGCTCCAACCCCGCTTTGTATTCACTGTCGGGAAAGTCTTCCAAAATCCGGAAAGCGTCTTGTTGGTATTCCAGCATCTTATTTGTAGCGTATTCGAGCCCTCCGCTCTGGCGGACAAAGGCAATGACTTCGGCCACTTTGTGCGTATCTTCATTATGGTTTTTAATCAAATTAATGATTCTACGCTTTTCACTTGAAGTCACTTGATTCAAGGCATAGATTAGCGGTAAGGTCATTTTCTTCTCTTTGATATCATTGCCGAGCGGTTTGCCGACATCATCTAACCCAAAGTCGAATAAATCGTCCTTGATTTGAAATGCAATTCCGATTTTTTCACCAAATTGATGGAGCTTATCTATTGTTTCCTGATCTGCATTGGAAGAAGCCGATCCACAGGCACAGCAAGAGGCAATCAGCGAAGCTGTTTTCTTCCGTATGACCTCAAAATAAATAGATTCTTCGATATCCAGTTTACGGGCCTTCTCGATTTGAAGCAATTCACCTTCGCTCATCTGATCCACAGCTTCCGATACAATTTTTAACAAGTGATAATCCTGATGTTTTACAGAAAGGAGTAGGCCTCTAGACAGCAGAAAATCACCCACCAAAACAGCGATTTTATTTTTCCATAATGCATTGATGGAGAAAAAACCTCTGCGTTCGTAGGAATTGTCCACTACATCATCATGTACGAGTGAGGCGGTATGCAACAATTCTACAAGAGCAGCTCCTCGGTAGGTGGACTCATTAATTCCGTTGCAGATACCAGCAGAAAAGAACACAAACATAGGCCGCATTTGTTTGCCTTTACGTTTGATCAGGTATTGTGTAATACGATCCAACAAGGGGACGGAGCTTTTCATTGAAGCTTTGAATTTTTTTTCAAAAGCCTCAAGTTCGTGGGCAATAGGGCGTTGGATCTCTCTTAATTTTGACATGAATTGGGGTGAAATACCAAAATAGTTAAAGCTTAAAGATAGTGATTTTGTTACAACTCTTCGACTGCTTTCTCAAGATTTTTGTACCATTCTTCACCATAGGTGCGGATGAGAGGATCCTTTAAAAATTTAAATACAGGCACCTTTAATTCTTTGCCAAATGAGCATGCATCTTTACAGATATGCCAACGGTCATAGTGAAGTACGTCGAATTCGGGATAATGTGTTGTCCTGATAGGATAGAGGTGACACGAAACGGGTTTGCGCCAATGGACCTCACCAAGTTCGTACGCCTTTTCGATAGCACATTTTGTAATTCCATTTTCCCAGGTCACATAGGCACATTCTTTATTTCCATCGACACAGGTGGTGGTTAGATCGCCATCAACATCGACAACATACTTCCCTTGCCCTTCAATCGCTTCAATGCCTTTCTCGGTCATATAGGGCTTTACTTTGGGATAAATTTCCTCCAATATAGCCTTTTCACTCTCCAATAAAGGGGCGCCTGAATCGCCTTCAATACAACAGATTCCTTTACATTTTGATAAATTACACACAAAGTCATTGTTGATTAGATCTTCGTGTACCAATACATTTCCTACTTCAATCATTCTAATTATTTTGAGTAGCTTGCTTTTTGTCCCAATTTGTATTTTAATCCACTGGCTTCGAGTAATTCTAATGTTACCGAGCCGATGAGAATATCTACATTGGCTTTGACCGGAATACGGTTGCCATCGTTGGTTACCCACAGATAAAGCTTGCTATTTTTTTTAAAGATACGTCCCGGTTTAATCTCAGGACTGAATTTGAGACATTCTAATGTGCCTAATTCCGTTTTTATTTTTTCTATTCCAATATATTGTATGCCTAAGGTGGCAATCTCATCATTCAAAAAATAAGTCAGCTTAAAAGATTCTCCTGGTTTAACAGTCGACAGATCTAAATTACGGGCGAAATAATAGGAAGAAAGCAAGTCGAAAGTCTGATCTACCTTCGAGTTGAAAGTCCCTTTATTGCCTATAACACTATTTGTCTCCTGGTTGAAGCGCACCTTATCATTCCGTCTATATCCACCTTCACGAATGTTCTCTGTATAATAATACGGTAAAAATGTTTTGCTGTTGATATACGAGTTGTATTCATTTTTTACGGTATATATCGCAAAGGCGCCAGCTGTTTTGCCGGCAGCGTATAGATGAAAGGAAGGGTTTCCAGCTCCGTCCTTGGTATCCTCAACGGTTAATGTCCCCGTAGCGGCTGAAATAAAGCCATAACGGAGTTTATATTTTAATTTCTCACCACCTTTAAATGCCGATTCTTTTAAATGCGGTAAATCTTGAGCGAAAGCAGTACTTACGATAACGGATAAGTAAAGGAGCAAAGTCGATATAAGTTTCATGTACGTAAGTTTACGAAATTTGTTTGAAAAAGAAATGTTAATTTCATTCAAATAAATTTAACTTTTGGAGTTAATGAGACGTTCATGGACGATGACTTATACTTATTTCTGAGCTGATTTATTTAGGCTGTGTCCGCTTAAATACCGGGACTGTAGAACAGGGTTCACCGTACATAATACTTTTTGCCACCTTACTTAGTTTTACTGTAAACTGTACAAATGTAGACTCTGGAATAAAAGTATCGCCACAACCTTTCACAACGACACGTTGATCCCGAAATTGTTCCATGTCAATCTGTTCAATTGCCGCAGCATACTGAATACGCAATAACTCTTCTGAATCCCCAAAAATAACTGTCGTTGCATAGGGCTCCAATTTGTTGGCCAATAACATATAAGCCCAAGTCGGGACAATGGCATCGGCAGTGCACGTAATGGCGACATGTTTACCCGCGTATTGCGACCAGTCGTGTGTCTTAATGAATTCGCGGAAGTCCTTTTCTTTAAGAATCAAGCCATGGAAGAGATTATCCTTAATATCATATACTACATTGTCTGCTTTAGGATGGTAGTTGGCCAAGTCAACTGTGACTAACCCACTTTGCGCAACTTTGTTGACAATATTTGTTTGAATATCCATATTTACATCAAAAAAAAGCCGGACGATAATTCGTCCGGCTACAAATTTACTTAAAAATCTTTTAAAAGAATTTCACTCTATTGTCAATGATTTCAGCTTTGTCTTGTAATGCGCGGAAAATAGATCCCCAAGCACGTTGTGCTTTAGCTGCAAGCATTTGTTTCTTTTGTCCGTTGATATCCGAAATAGCGGCAGGATTGGTAAAACCATTCACTTGTACAACATATACACCTGTATTACCTTCAATAGCTTTGGAAGGTTTGTTTGGCTGTAGTCCAAAAACAGTACCAACTACCTTGTTTTCTAATGCAACACCAGGGATAACTGGATTTGCGAAGACAACATTTTCAACGTGAATAGCTGCTTTACCGACTTTTTGTGCAACTTGATCAATAGAAGATGTACCTGCTAAAGCCTTGTCAAATTTATCTTTCAAGATTTTAGCTTTAACCATATTTCTTACTGCAGGTTCAATATCTTTCTTAACAGCATCCAAGGAAAGGGTTCCTTTAGGCTGTATGTCGACTAGGCTTGCTAAGATATAAGAGGTTTCAGTCTCAAATACTTTATCTGAAATTTCACCTTTTTTAGCTTCGAAAGCCCATTTGATTAAATCACGTGGAGCTTCGGCGCCATCTAGTACATTGTCCATCGCTGTTACGCGTGAGGCTGTTTTTGCTTCTAGACCAAGTTTTTTCGCTTCTTGAGCAAAGTTCTGAGCTGTAGCTGCAGATAAGAATGCTGTTGCTTTACTATGCGCATTGTTCAACGTTTCTTTTCCACTGTTGATCACTTTGTCAATGATGGCAACTTTAGCATATTTTGAACTACCTGATTGTTTCTCTATTTTAATGACATGGACACCATATTGTGATTTTACAACTTTGATATCGCCTGTTTTACTTTCGAAGATGGCTGTCTCAAGATCTGGAGCCATACGGCCTCTTGTTAAAGTACCCAACTCTCCACCATTGGTTTTGCTCTCTGGATCTTTGCTGAATTGAACTGCCAATGCTGCGAAATTGTCTCCTTTTTGAATCAATCCTTTGATAGAATCTGCTTTCGCTAATGCTTTATCCATTCCACCTTCGGCAGCAGGATCCAATAGGATGTGTGATGCTTTCACAGAGTCAGGGCTTACGATCGTCGAAACAACTTTCGCGATTTCAAACGCATTGTTGTTTAAGAAAGGTCCAACTGTTGTTCCGGCTGCCACATTGAATACAACTGAATCCAAAGAAGGACTCAACTGTCCTTTTTTTACATAAGTAAACGGAAATTTGTTGTCTGAATTGATCGAAGCAAATAAAGAGTCATCTTTGGCAACGATTAAATCTTGTTTCAATTTATTGATCGTCTCTTTTACGGCCAATGAATCTTTCGCAAGAGGTTTTGCATCCACCATTACGTATTGAATCGCACGTGTTTCCTCTTGTGTTTTGAACATACTTTTATGCTCATTATAATATTCTTGGTAATCTGCATCAGTCAATTTAGCGTCAGCATCTTTAACAGAAGCGTAATCTAAAAGAATGTATTTGAAGTCTGCTAGTTTATTACGCTCTTGGTATTCTTCGTTTGCTTCCAAAGAAGTAACATATACGCTATTGGAAAGCAATTCGCCATATTTGCTGCTTAAACGCTCATCTCTAACGCCTTCCAGTAGTGCTTCCCATTGATCAGCCACTTGTTGGTTGCCTGATGTGTTCATTTGGCTAATAAAAGCACGAAGTTGACTCGGGTCAAATTGTCCTGTTTGTGGGTTGGTGAAGGCTTGAACGATTTGAGGCGAAGGGTTGTTGCCTTGTACTAAATCATTTAATTCGTCTTTACCGACAGTCAAACCTATTTTTTCAATTTCCTTTTTCAAGATCTCTCTTGACAAAAATTGATTCCATACTTGTTGAACAGCGTAGGTCCGCATTTGAGGGGTAACTGCACCGCCCATTTGTTGTTTGAACATTTCCTCTGTTTGTTCAACTTGCTTACTGAACGCAGGATATTCAATTTCAGTTCCGTTGACTTCCCCTACACGATTTTGATGTCTCGCCCAAAAAGGAGCTCCTCCTCGAACGACATCGCCTAGTAAAAATGCTAAAATTGCGATAGCCATAGCCGCGGTCAAGATGACGCCAGCTTTGTTACGCAAAAAGCCCATTAATCCCATAGTCTGCTTATTGTGTTTATATTGTGTAAATACTTGTATTTCGTTAATTTATGCATAGCATAGCAAAATGCGGTGCAAGATACAATTTTTATAAAAAAAAACGGAATATTTTCCTGAATGTAGCAAAACAAATTTGAAAACTATTTGTATAAAGCGGAGTTTTTTGTTCTCTTTTAGTTCAAACGATTCGTTTTGAGTAACTTAATCGTATAAATAAACTGGCTGAAGCCATCCTGTCAGATCCATACCGGCTGTTAAACTAAACCTGAATCCGGTTTATGGCCTGTACATAGCTATTTACCTAGCGAGGGGAATAGGTTATTGTTGGTAACGATGGTATAGCCGGTTGCGTTAGCAATATTGACATGTTTAAAATCCTTGTCCGAAGTAAATGATGAACCTTGTAAGTTGCCGCGATTATCTCGAAAGAATGCCGTAATGGGAACATGATTATAAAAGGTCATGTTGCTGTTGCTATCGGCTTTACTTTCGTCATAGATGATCTCTTCTGTTTTGATGATAGAACCGTCGGCCATCGTTACCACCACATTTTTTGTAAAGGTGGTCGTCTTTTCTTTTTCCCTTCGAATGGCGTGGTCGGAAGTGATTCGCTGAGTTTCCTTTAAATTGTCGTCATAAAAGATGATTTTTATGCTTTTTGGAAATTCGTATACTTCGGTGCTATCGTGTTTGATACGCATTTCGGGCGCTGTGAGATTCGCTTTCACCCGTGTGGAATCGCTATAGATAATATCGACATGACGTGAAATGTCGACCGCCTCTTCCTTTTTCATGTTGGCAAGGCGATCCACCTCTTTGAGATCCGGTTCGCAAGAGGTCAATGAGAGCGCCCCTAGTAAAGATAATATTACTAGGGGCGATATATTTTGGAATATGGATGAAGCAAATGCCTTGCGTACCATCGTATTAATTAATCTAAAGGAGGTTTTCTAAACCAGCGGTCATTTAGGGTAAAGCCGATATTAAAGTTAATATAACGCTCACGTAGGAGGCTATTGCTGATTTTGCCCATTTGGCCAAATTCTGCAGAGAAATTTATTTTAGAGAAGGCCCCTGAAAATTGATTTCTTGCCAATGGCAAGCCTACGCCTACAGTAACCGCCATATCGTTGATATTCTGGTCGCTTAAGAAATATTGCGTTTTATTATACCTGAAACCAACTCTATAGTCTACTTGGTTCAAATATTTAAGCGAAGTAACATCTGGTGTAATCTGACCTCCAATGGCTACGCCATAATTCTTCCTTAGTTCGTTTTCACCCGCTCTTGTCTGAAATCTTGACCAATCGGCATATTTAAAATCGGCTCCTATTAACCAGCGGTTATTACGTGCAAGGGTAATACCTACGTTATGTCTCAACGGAAGCGTCAAATGCCTGCTGCTACGGTCTGAAACATAGGTACTATCCAAAGGAATATTTTGGTTGTCTGGATCCGTTGAAGGTGTAACTCTTGTATTAAAAATTGTTGCTCTTTCTTTGACGTCATTATTTAGCGATCCTGAATAACCAACGATCAACGAATATTCTCTATTTAAAGGTTGTTCGTATTGCAGGCCATAATCAAAGATAATCCCTTGGATTTCACGTTTATTTTGTTGTTGCGTATTTAATGCTCCGGATGTAGGTAAAAACTCTACACGGCTATAATCATTTAAAGTTCCAAATAGATAAGACATATTGGCACCAATACTCAGACCTTTTACAATGCGTACCCCCCAACCGGCATAGGCTTTAGTTAAACCACCCTCTCCCGTGAAAACTTTCGTATAGGGATCAGAATTTACTGTTCCAGCTGAAGATGTCCGATAGCCTATATCTGAGTAGGGAAGGATACCCAAGCTGATACCACCAAATCGTTTCATTGGGAAAGTCATGGTAATGTGGCTAAAGGCAAAGTCCGCGGTATTATCGGATCTGGTCGTCGAATTCAACTGCGTGTAATTCCCATATAAACCAGCATCAAAGGTTGTAAACTGTGTTGCAGAATAAGATGCAGGATTGCTTGGGTTGGTATTGTATACGCCATTGATTCTCCGGACAGCGGTATTGACACCTCCCATCCCTCTATATTGTGGCAATAAATCTTCACGCATCTGACCAAGTCCAAATTGAGAATAAGGTGATGCGGATGTCGTTTTTTGTGCAAATGCGGTAGTAGAACTAGCTAAAATTCCACCTGCTAACAACAGTTGGAGTGATTTATTTCTTAGAGAGCTTGTAAAGCGTTTCTGCATGGTCAATCTATAAAATTGAGAAACTAATGTTTATTTAGTTTTAGTGAAATTTTCGAGTTATCTGACTCTTATATTAAATGTTCTTTGCTTTTAATCGCATACAAAACTATTCAATTTTTGCGAGCTTGTTAAGCCGATTTTGTTAAAAAAGGTTAAACACCTATTGTACAACGGCTTAGAAAAACTGAAAGTAGATTATGGTAAGTGTTATGATGGCGTATACGACTTCAAAAAACCATTTCTTTTTGGCATAAGTGAAATAATAAGCCATATAAATAGCGATAGAAGGGGCACAAAGTAAAAAATGGGCCTCCGTTAGTTTTTTATTCCAATAAAAAGAGACGATCGCTAGGCATAACATAAAAAACAACAGTTGAAATGACTTGCGAATATGCACGACACTTTTGAAAAAATTGTCTTTCAATACCAAAAGGAAAAGTATTAACGTAAAGATTACCGGGACGAGTACCAGATAATCGACTAATTGAATGCGAATTGCAGTAGGGAATTTGTAGGTAAATGGCAGCCAAATGGTATAAAATTGCTCCATTTTACCCATCCATAGATAGATAACCGCTAAGATGAAATAGACTGTTGCTAGGCCAAGTAAAGGGGTGATCCACTCACGCCAATTGAAGGGTCTAAAAATGAGTAGGCCTATCCACAATAAGAAGAACATACTCAGAAACGGGAAGTAGATCAGACTTCCTATACCTACAATCATACCGAGATCAAACATTTCGGCTTTAACATCTGTCTGCCGATAGAGGGAGAGCAACTTGCTTAACATCCATATCGAAATAAAATTACAGATCAGGGTCGGAGACAGTACCAAAAATGGTAAAAACAAGCTGGCCAATGTCATGTACATCAAAGCAACCAAGAAACTGGGTTTGCCCAGCAGGTTAAAATGGCTTGTGATGCGATTGAGTATCGTTGCCTGAGAAATCGTCAAGATGAGTGTGATAAAAACATTGGTCGAAGGAGAGAGGTTGATTAAGTTATTCTCTCCCAAAAGATTCCCCAAGGCAGGTTCAAAGATTACAGAATCAAGTTTGTCCGGAAGGTGAAGAAATATGCCTAAACATAAAACAAAACCCACGAGGGATAGAAATAAAATATTGATGGGTGAATAATTTCTAAACTGACTTATAATCATTGTATGCGATCAATAAAATGCTATTTATTCTTTTTTTCCAATTTACTGATACGGCGATCGAGCAAGAAAAGGAAGAAAGCCAAACCTAAAAAAATGACCAACATGACCAATACAACAACGTAGATCTTACCTTCGCTACGCAATCCAGTCGCCATCTCGACATCATCTTGTGCAAATGTGCTCAAAGTCGATAAGAGTAGTAAGGCGATTGACAATGTTATTTTTTTCATTTGTTTAAAATATTATTCGTGTCGTTTTCATTGTTATACATGATTCGATACACGCTATTTGATTTATGTAATATCCTGTTTTTTTATTGATTGGGCTTTACCCGATTTCTCTATTTTAGAAATGAAGGGTCGTATTAGCCGTTCAATTCTATGCGTTCAAATCTTTCTTTTCGAGCAAACGTACTCTATAGCGGAGTGAACAGATCCAAGCTGCAATCATTGGCCAGCCAATCATCGCTGCATAAAATGTAGGACGCAGCTCGCTGCTCATTTTTAAATCGCCAAAGGCGGCGTTCCCACCACTTCCGGGGTGAAGAGAGTCTGTCATCTTCGGTAGAATATAAAGTAGCACGACGATAATTGGAAATGCAAAGATATTGTACACCGCCGATATTTTGGCTCTTTTTTGCTCTTCTTCCAGCGCATTACGGAGTACCAGATAGGCCAGATACATAAGTGTTGCTATTGCAGAGCCATTAAGCTTCGGATCGTTTGGCCAGGGTTCTCCCCAGGTGATGTTTGCCCAAAGCATGCCTGTCGCAAGTCCAAGAAAACAAAATGTTATTCCAGTATTGACAGCTTCAATGGCCATTAAATCATACTCCTGTTTGCCCGTATTGAGGTATTTAATACTGTAAATAACGGAAACCAAGTACATAACGAACATGGCAGACCACATTGGGACATGAAAATAAACATTTCGTATGCTTTCGTGAAGGATGAATAGACGGGGAACAGGTCCTAAAAGACCATTGATAATGACCGCACAGATAATCATTACCGCTAATATTTTCCACCATTTTTTTCTCATGGATAAATTGAATTTAGTTTGTTCTCAATTCTGACATTTAATCTCGCCAAAGGTACGGAAATAACAACAAAGAAATAGTGATGGTGATTACATTAATTGCAAGTAATACGATTATTTCTTTGCTGCTGGAAGCCCTTTCTAGGCCTTCTATTGCATTGCGAGACAGCTTGATTAATACGATCAACAGCGGGATAATGGCGGGGAAACTCAAGATGGCCATTAGAGTGCTATTGTTGCCCGCTTTGGAGCTGATCCCGGAGATCATGGTAAAAACAGTAGCAAAACTAATGCTGCCCAAGATGACCGAAATGAAGTAAAGCGTTGGATCACCGACAGGGTTTCTGAATATTGTCGAATAGACAAAATAGGCAATGATGGCCAGCAGGCTCATCATCATTATATTGTAAATGACTTTCGCTAAAATGATTGCTCTGGGATCGACCAGTGAATAATAGTAAAGTTGCCGGTTTGGGTTTTCTTGGACGAAGCTTTTGTTGATTGCATTGATCGAAGCGAAGAGCATAATGATCCAGAATAATGCATTCCAAGTAGCCGTATCAACTGATTTGAACGCTTGATAGCAGACGAAAACAGTTGATACGACATATAGTAGAATTCCGTTAATAGCATATTTTGAACGCCATTCCAGAATGATGTCTTTAAGAATTAAAGTTTTTACCTGTTGCAGCAAAGTCATATGCAGCAAAGATACAAATGTATTTTGACCACGAGAGTGACCAAAACCATCAATTCTTAAAAAAGCTGTTTTTTTACTTATGCGTTAGAAATTTTGGACTTTGCAGCATCAGTTGTATTGTCGATTTTGCTTGCCAAATTTTGAGCGGCATTATTGGCGTGGTCCAAAGCTTCTCTGCCGGCTTCTTTTGCTTTGTTTTTCAATGCATCTGCATCATCTGAAGCTCTGCTGAACGCTGCTTGTGCCTTTGATTTCAAATGGTCTAGTTCAGCCGAAGCTCTGTTAGCTAGTTTTTGCGCCTTTTTAGCTTCTTTTTTTGAAAGATCTTTCAATGACTTAGTTAAGCTTTTAATGCCATCATTTGCACGATCTAATTGTTTTTTTCCATCATCAGTTCCTAAAAGATACCATGCAGCAGCTCCCGCAGCTAATCCTACCAAAGCAAATGCCACTAATCCATTTTTGCTATTTTTCATAATTCTTCTATTTTGTTATATATTCAAATGATAATCAAGTATGATACCAAATGAACAATCACAGGGTGAATTTGTTTAAAAAGAATCAATAATTAACAAAATTTTACATATCAATTTTCTGCTGCTTTGACTGTAGATTATACAGATGCTGATAGAGACCACTTTCTTTTTGGAGCAGTTCAAAGTGAGTGCCGCTTTCGGACACGATTCCATTTTCGACAACGATAATTTTATCGGCATCAACAATGGTCGATAGTCGGTGTGCAATAATGATCGAGGTGCGTCCACGCATTAATTCCTCCAATGCCTCCTGTACCTGTCTTTCTGACTCTGAGTCTAAGGAAGAGGTGGCTTCGTCCAGGATAAGAATTGCAGGGTCTTTTAAAAGTGCACGGGCAATGGCAATGCGCTGGCGCTGACCACCGGAGAGTTTAACGCCACGTTCACCAACCAGGGTGTCATAGCCTTCAGGAAAATTTAAAATAAATTGATGTGCGTTGGCTCGTTTCGCAGCTGCTATAATTTCATCTTCTGTAGCCTCGAGCTTACCATAAGCTATATTTTCACGTATTGTCCCGCCAAATAGCAAAACATCCTGTGGTACGATAGCGACCTGGTTGCGGATATCACAAAGTTCAAAATCGGATGCGGGTCTGTCGTCGTAACTTACTTCCCCTTTTTTTGCTGTGTAGAATTGTAGAATCAATGAAGCTATTGTTGATTTTCCGGTTCCACTTGGGCCGACTATGGCGACTTTATCGCCCGCATTGGCTGTAAAGTTGATGTCTTTCAGGATTTCAATATCGGGACGGCTTGGGTAGGCAAAGGAAACATGATTGAAGCTTAGTTTACCAGTCATGGTCTTGTGAATTTCCTTACAAGTCGGCTTCACATTGAGGTTTTCTTGCGGCTCATCTAAAATTTCCAAAATCCGTTCACTCGCTCCTAGGGAACGTTGGATATTGGCATATAGCTCAGGAAAACTACCCATAGAACCTGCTACAAACATCGAATATAGAATGTAGGTCGTGAGGTCGCCTACTGTCATTTCATGGATAGAAACTAATGCCGCTCCATACCAGATGACAGCGATCACAGCTCCGAAAATACAGAAGATAATAAAAGACGCAAAAGCACCCCGGAAGGTAGCTCCTTTGACCGCTAATTTCACGACCGAATCCATCTGATTACTGTAGCGGTTGAATTCGAAATATTCATTCACAAAGGCTTTTACGTTGCTTATCCCCAACAATGTTTCCTGGACAATACTATTTGACTCGGCCATTTTATCCTGTGCCTGCCGCGACAATTCGCGGATGAATTTTCCGAAAATAATAGCAGCCACAACAATGATCGGTAATATACAAAGGTTCATGAGCGCAAGTTTGGGCGATACCCAAACCAAAAGGAATACACCGAAACAAAGACTAATCAACTGTCTTAAGATTTCAGCCAATGTTGTTGTTAACGTATCCTGAATCTGTGAAAGGTCTGCAGACAAGCGGCTGTTTAATTCCCCAACACGACGATTGGCGAAAAATTCGATTGGTAATGAAATGAGTTTGAGGTAGGTGTCCTTGCGTAATGCGGATAGCGTACGTTCAGCAATCTCAACAAAAATTCGTATACGAAAAAAAGAGACGACTGATAGAAAAGACAGAATAATAAAGGCAATTCCACCAATATAATAAACGTGTGGTGCAAGCCATGGATAGGTTTGCTTGCCTTGCGCAGCATCAATCATTGCACCAAGCAAAGCCGGAAAGGCGAGCATGGCCAAACTGGATAATACCAAGAAAAACATGCCGATCCCAAATTTAAACCGATAAGGTTTTAAATAGGTCATCAATTTAGATGCTCTCAATAGGAGCTCCTTATTCAATTTTGGTTTTGGTAGATCTTCTTCTTGTTTATTACCGCTGTTGAATCCTCTTGCCATATCCGCTACTTCAAATTTTGTTGCGAGGACAAATGTAAAGAGATTAAAAATATTTTGCTATCATACTTTAGTCAATTTTTGAACAGAATCGTACTTTTTCTGATTTAAACAGCTGTTTTAAGTAGCTTGTCGTTGTGCAAATGCTTATCGCTGTGGTGCTTTATCCTAAATTTTGTTGTTTCGAAGCTGTTTGTTGCGCTTTAAATTTATAGAGTAAATATCCCAATACGGCGATAATAAGTAAAGCGATATAAAGGAGGATGTTGCTTAGCGGCAGATTCCCGGATGTTTTGTCTCCCTGTGCCCGCAGCTTTTCGTTTTCTTTTTGAAGCTTACTTATGGTTCCAATATAGGCTGAGACCTGCTTGTCGTAATCTGTTGCCAATTGTTGGTATTTATCCTTCTCAAAATCTTTGATTTTCAATAGTTTTTGGGTTTCCAGGAAAATGTTGTTATCTGTGATGACGATATCTTTTAGGATATCAATGCTCTTTTGCATATCACCTTTTGATTTGAAAAGGCCAAAAAGTCCTGTTTTTTGAGTGAGGCTTGTGTCATAAGCCCCGAATTTCTGTTGTCTAGCATCGAGTAGGTCATTTACACGGCTTCGTTGTACCTCAAAAGAGCTGGAGTCTGCGTTGTTTTGCGACTTGGCCTGTCCAAAGAAGCAAAATAGAACGGCGATTGGAAGTAGGAATCTTAAGAATTTCATCATGTATTTGGACGATCTATTTATCAAATGTTTAGTTTAAACTAACGTTCATGGTAAAATTTTATTTTGCCATAAAGCTACATCTACAATTTTAGCCCTATGATCAGTTTGACCAAGGATAAAAAAATGGAGCGAAAGCACTACAAATGAATTTATGAAATTAATCTTTAAATTCTATACGAATTACATTGGAATCGTCATCATGAAGTCCGAGTAGCTGGCTTGCATTACCTTTATTGATGGCGATTTCAAGGTAGTTGGAAATACCAAATAAACAAAGTTTCTCGCCTTCTCCAACTTCGTTGTAATGCCAGGAAAGGTTGGTAATGGTTTCATTGCGTTTGAAATAAAGGACAAAATGACGTCCTTTTTGAACTTTATTGAATAGATCTTTTGAGATATTGGTAATGGCGTTGCCGAAAGCATCAACATAAATGACGTTGCCTCGGATCATGTCTTTATCAAAGATAGGCTGCAAAGTTACTTTTTCGATGAGCTGTTGCATTGAAGTCCCGATTTCTTTCAGTTTGCCCCCCTTGGCAATATGACAAGCGGATTTAGAAAGGATATCTGCAAGCGGAAAGTGAAGATACCGAAGGTCTTGCATTAAGTTGAGCTCATAGAGTTCCTGTGGTTCATTGCCATTCAGCAATAGACTGAAAATACCATTGTCGGCCCCGACGAAATAATGATCGTTGTATTTCATGCCGATATATTTCGATTCTTCATGAAACAAAGTGTTAATTCCGATAATGTGTACAGTTCCTTTAGGGAAATAATGATAAGCGTTACCTAATACAAAGGCCGCACGAGGGATGTTGAACGCGGGAATTTCATGGGTAATATCAACAATATTGGCACCGGACAGCTGCGATAAAAGACTACCTTTTAACGCGGCTTGATAAAAATCTTTGTGTCCTAAGTCTGTTGTTAATGTAATTACTGCCATTATAATCTAAATCCTAGATCGAATTGCTGTCGAATTCCCTTAAATATACCCTTATATTTATCTAAATAGTGGACAAAATTACTATTTATCAGATGATTTATAAAGCTAATTGGATAACTTATTTTGAATCGGTCTTTTTTCGATTGATATACACAAACATAGCGAAGATTTTATGTATAATGAAATCTTTGTGTCCCTTTGTGGTCTGTCTCCATAAGCTTCTAAATCATCGTCGTTTGTACGCTGTATCTTCTTGGTTGTTTCGTTAGAATACGTTAATTTTGAATAGTATTATACAGGAACGATATTGTGTAATGGCTACAATCTAATTAATTCTAAATAGGATAAAATTTGAACGAATTACTAATTGCATTAGATGGTCTGAATTTGCCCATATTATGGGGAGCAGACAATGAGCACTTCGATTATTTGAAGAAGCAATTCCCAAAACTGCGGATTGTAGCTCGCGGAAGTGAAATGAAAGTGTTGGGAGACGCGAAGGAATTAGATCTGTTTGAGCAATCGTTTAAGGAAGTCATGGCTCATCTGGAGAAATTTAACAACGTTACTTTATTGGATTTTGAAAATCTCCTTGGAGCAAGTGCAGGTTCTGCTGTTCAACAAGAAAAAGAACTTGCGGCCAAACATGCAGCCTTTGGATCCGAACCGATCGTTTATGGGCCTAATGGTATTATTGTACGTGCACGTACGGCCAACCAGCGGAAGATGGTGGATAGTATTTCGAAAAATGACATCTTATTTGCTATCGGACCGGCGGGTACAGGAAAGACCTATACAGCGGTTGCATTAGCTGTTCGAGCACTTCGAAATAAAGAAATCAAAAGAATCATTCTAACAAGACCAGCCGTAGAGGCCGGCGAAAATCTCGGTTTTTTACCTGGCGACTTAAAGGAGAAGGTAGATCCCTATTTGAGACCGCTCTACGATGCGTTGGACGATATGATTCCAGCGGAGAAGCTAAAAGGTTATCTGGAAAATCGGACCATTGAGGTCGCCCCTTTAGCGTTTATGCGTGGACGAACACTTGATAACTGTTTTGTGATTCTGGACGAAGCTCAGAATGCAACGGATATGCAGCTGAAGATGTTTTTGACCCGTATGGGGCCAACGGCAAAATTTATCGTTACAGGTGATATGACACAGGTAGATTTACCGAAAAAAAATCAATCTGGATTATCTACTTCGATTCGTTTATTGGAGAATATCGAAGGAATAGACATTATCCACCTCAGTGGTGGAGATGTGGTTCGCCATAAATTGGTTCGCCGCATCCTCGAAGCGTATGGTGATATTTAATATTAAAAGGCAAATCGAGCAGAGCGAGCTCTTAAATCAATGCGCTGCATCTATGAATGCCATTAAACGCAGTCATAAATGAACAATTACTTACATTTGAATTTTACTTTGAACATGAATGCTATAAAAGAAACAAATTTCAATTTCGACAATCAGACTGCTTTTTACAGGGGAAAAGTACGTGACGTATATACGATTGCCAATACTTATTTGGCGATGGTTGCCTCAGATCGTATTTCGGCATTTGATGTGGTACTTCCACGTCCTATACCCTATAAAGGGCAGGTGTTGAATCAAATTGCGGCCAAATTTTTAAAGGCTACGGCTGATATTATTCCAAATTGGGTTGTATCTGTTCCGGATCCAAGTGTAACTATCGGTCAAATGTGTGAGCCGTTTAAAGTAGAAATGGTTATTAGAGGCTACTTGTCGGGACACGCTTGGCGTGAATACGCTGCAGGCAAACGTGAAGTATGTGGTGAGGCATTGCCAGAAGGACTGAAAGAAAATGACAAATTGCCTGAGCCAATTATTACACCGACAACAAAGGCTGCTGTTGGACATGATGAAGATATTTCACGTGCCGATATCTTGAAAAAAGGTATCGTAAGCGAGGAAGATTATGTTCAATTGGAGCAATATACCAAAGCGTTGTTCCAAAGAGGAACTGAAATTGCGGCGCAAAGAGGGCTAATATTGGTGGATACAAAATATGAGTTTGGAAAAAAAGACGGCAAAATTGTGCTGATCGATGAGATTCATACACCAGATTCTTCCCGTTATTTTTATGCAGAAGGCTATCAGGAACGCCAGGATAAAGGTGAGTCACAAAAGCAATTGTCGAAGGAGTTTGTTCGCAAATGGTTAATCGAAAACGGCTTCCAAGGGAAAGACGGTCAGGTCGTTCCGGAGATGACCGATGAGATCGTGGCTTCCATTTCTGAACGTTATATTGAGCTATACGAGCATATCGTCGGAGAGAAGTTTGTGTACCCAGATCAGGAAAACGTACTGGAACGTGTGGAAAGAAATGTGGCAAACGCCTTGAAAACGCTAAATTATTAGTACATTGTATCCTCAAACAAAGGAGATAGACTAATGAAGTATACCATTGATAAGCACGATCGCTATATTGTCATAGAACCTCATGTCGATGTGATTGACGCGGATAATGCCGCTAAACTCAAAGGGGAGTTTTTGTTGCGGAATACGATTGGACAACGGAATATCGTTTTGGATATGATCCACGTTAAGCAAACGGACGAGGTAGGTATCCGTTTAGGCGTGCTTGCCCATCGTTTATGTCAGTCTGTTGGTGGCATATTTATTTTGGTTAATCTTTGTCCAACGTTAATGGATATGGTTCGTGTATCGCATTTGGATAAATCGCTGAAAATAGCACCATCTTTAAAGGTTGCGGAGGATTTAATCTTTGCACACGAATTGGAATCTGAGTATCGGGGGACAATTGAGGATTAATATGAAGTTTGAAGTTCTGATATTAGGAAATAGCTCGGCAACGCCAATGTTTGATCGTCATCCGACTAGCCAAGTGTTGAACTTTAATGAGCAATTGTTTTTGATCGACTGTGGAGAAGGCACACAGATGCAACTCAGCAGATACGGTATCAAAAGCAATCGCATAGCACATATATTTATTAGCCATCTGCATGGGGATCATTATTTGGGCTTGGTGGGGCTGCTTTCATCAATGCACCTTGTCGGCCGAAAAAGTGATCTCCATTTGTATGGCCCACCTGCGTTAAAGGAAATTTTAGACGTGCAGTTTTTGCATTCCGAGACTATCTTACGTTATAATCTTGTTTTTCATCCGATTTCACCGGAACAGCCTGGCGTTATTTTTGAAAACAGAACATTAAAAGTAAGTGCTTTTCCATTAAAGCATCGTATTTCCTGTACTGGCTTTCGTTTTGATGAGGGACCCCGCGCGCGAACATTGCTTGGCGATGTTGTACAGGAATTAAATATACCTACCGCCTATTTTCCGATGATCAAAAAAGGATTTGATTACGTCGATGAAAGCGGTACAGTATATCGTGCAGACGACCTGAGCCTTCCTGCCCCCTTATCGCGCAGTTATGTGTATTGTTCGGATACCGTACGGACGCCAGAATATCTGCCTTATGTGCAAAAGGCTAATCTGATGTATCATGAGTCTACATTCTTGCACGATATGGTTGATCGCGCAAAAGAGACGTTTCACACAACAGCGCTGGAAGCTGGAGAAATCGCCCAGGAAACTCACGCAAAGAAGTTGCTATTAGGTCATTATTCAGCTCGGTACAGAGATTTAAATCCCCTGTTGGAAGAAGCGAGAACTGTATTCCCAAACACGGAACTCTCTGTGGAAGGTAGATGGTTTTCCGTTTAGTTTTTTTTGAATTTTCTCTTACATCCCAACGATGAATGGGTTAAGACCTATGAATAATTGCTTATTATATTGCATATGATGAACAATTTATCTAAGTTTACGGCTCTAATTTTTTTATAATGGATAATCCATTCAACTTAAACAACCTACTACGGGAAAATATTAAGAAGCTCGTACCTTATTCATCCGCAAGAGATGAATTTAAAGGGGAGGCATCCATATTGATTGATGCCAATGAAAATCCTTTTGGATCCCCCTTAAACCATGATTACAACCGATATCCAGACCCTCTCCAACATCAAGTTAAAGCCAAACTTTCTAAAATAAAAGGTGTACCATCAGAGAATATCTTTTTGGGAAATGGAAGTGATGAAGCTATTGATATTTTATACCGTGCATTTTGTACCCCTGGTGTTGACAATGTCATATTAGTTCCGCCAACTTACGGGATGTATGAAGTTTCTGCGAACATCAATGATGTTGCTTTCAAAAAGGTAAACCTTACTGCTGATTACCAGCTGGATTTGGATGGTATTGCCAATGCAATAGACGCACATACTAAACTGATTTTTATCTGTTCTCCAAATAATCCAACAGGAAACTCAATCCGTCGTCAGGATATTGAAACGATCTTGAATAATTTTCAGGGGCTTGTTGTTGTGGATGAGGCTTATATTAATTTTTCTGCTGTCAAGTCATTTACGCAAGAACTTGCTGAATACCCCAATCTAGTGGTATTGCAGACTTTGTCTAAAGCTTGGGGGCTTGCGGCCCTACGCCTGGGCATGGCTTTTGCCAGTAAAGAGATTATAGCTGTTTACAATAAAATAAAACCGCCATACAACATTAATCAGGCTACACAAGATATTGTGTTGGAAGCCTTAGATCAGGTTGATCAAGTCAATGACTGGATCAAGGAGACAGTGGCAGAGCGTGAGAAACTCGTGCGTGAATTGCTTGAACTGGACTATGTGCAGCATATTACACCTTCTGATGCCAACTTTATTTTGGTCAAGATGGAGCAGCCACGTGAAGTTTACGATTATCTAGTTCAGTATGGAATTATCGTTAGAGATAGATCCAAGGTCGAATTATGTGAAGGCTGTCTGCGGATCACTGTTGGAACGCCTGCCGAAAATCAAATATTGTTAGAAAAACTTAATCAAATCAATAAATAATACTATGCCTGAAAACTTAAAACGTGTACTGTTTATAGACCGCGATGGAACATTAATTTTGGAACCTGAAGACGAACAAATCGATTCTTTTACCAAATTAAAATTCTATCCTGGTGCTTTGCAGTATCTTCCACGTATCGCAAAGGAGCTGGATTTCGAATTGATCTTGGTTTCCAACCAAGATGGTTTAGGAACGTCTTCCCATCCGGAGGAGAATTTCTGGCCAGTCCATCATTTTGTGATTGATACGTTTGCAGGAGAAGGAGTAGTGTTTGCCGAGGAACATATTGATAAAACCTTTCCACACGAGAATGCGGAAACCCGAAAACCGGGAGTTGGTATGCTTGGAGCTTATTTTGATACGTCGAAATACGATTTGAGCCAATCCTTCGTCATCGGCGATCGTGTGAATGATGTTAAATTAGCACAAAACCTCGGCGCAAAGGCAATTTGGCTGCGTGCTAACGATCAATTAGGTGTTTTGGAAAACCTTGCGATAGATCCAACTGTTATAGCTTTAGAGACAACAGATTGGAAGACGGTGTATGAATTCCTTAAATTGGGTACGCGCACTGCCGAACATCATCGTAAAACCAATGAAACGGATATTTTTATTCAGTTGAATTTGGACGGTTCGGGTAAGTCTGATATCGAAACGGGATTGCCGTTTTTCGACCATATGTTGGATCAATTGGCTAGACATGGAGCACTTGATTTGACCATTAAGGCGAAAGGGGATCTTCATATCGACGAACATCATACCATCGAAGATACGGGTATCGCACTGGGCGAGGTCTTTTTGAAGGCTTTAGGAGACAAACGTGGAATTGAGCGTTATTCCTATACTTTGCCAATGGATGATTGTTTGGCTCAGGTTGCATTGGATTTTGGTGGTCGCAACTGGATTGTGTGGGATGCGGAATTTAAACGGGAGAAGATTGGCGATATGCCTACGGAAATGTTTTTCCATTTCTTTAAGTCGTTTTCAGATGCTTCACGATCGAATTTAAACATTAAAGCGGAAGGTGACAATGAGCACCATAAGATCGAAGCGATCTTCAAAGCTTTTGCTAAATCTATCAAGAAGGCGGTAAGACGCGATGCCGACCATATGCAATTGCCAAGTACAAAAGGAGTATTGTAAGATGATAGGAATTATTAATTACGGTGCGGGGAATATTTTCTCTTTGACAGCGGCACTGGATCGTGTTGGGCTTACCTATGGTATGGTCAATACCGCAGATGATATCGATCAATACGATCGTATCATCATTCCTGGAGTGGGGCATGCTGGCGCAGCAATGGACAAACTACAGGAATCAGGATTGGTGCCTTATATCAAAAAGCTAAAAAAGCCTGTATTGGGGATTTGTGTTGGTATGCAATTACTGACGGCTTTTTCAGAAGAAGGAAATGCCGAAATGTTAAAGCTATTTCCTTTGAAGACGTTACATTTTGATGTCGAAAAGTCGGGTAAAGTACCACATATGGGCTGGAATAGTGTTTCCGTGCCAGCAAATAGTCCTTTATTTGCACATATTGAAGATCAGACTTATTTTTATTTTGTCCACTCGTACTTTATCGAATTCGATGCGACATATACCGCGGCAAAATGTGTCTATGGACAGCCTTTTTCGGCTGCAATTTCTAAAGACAACTTCTTTGGCGTACAATTCCATCCAGAGAAATCTGGAAAAGCAGGAGAGCAGCTGTTGCTCAATTTTTCAACTATTCAAATTGATTAAAAATATTCGACTATGTATATCATTCCAGCAATAGACGTCTTGGACAAAAAAGTTGTCCGTTTGAGAGAGGGTAACTACAATGACGTTACAACGTATGCGATTAGTTTAGAAGAGCAAATCGAAACCTACCGTGCAAATGGTACGGAACTCGTCCATATCATTGATTTAAATGGTGCAAAAGGAGACTTCAGCAATCAGGCCTATTTATTTGATATCATCCAGAAGACGGATATGAAGATTCAATATGGCGGTGGTGTTAGAAGCATAGAGAAGGTTAAAGAATTGGTAGATGCGGGTGTTTATCGCGTTATTGTCGGAACACAGGCAATCACAAATCCTTCATTTTTGGAGGAACTGGCTACATTGAACGAAGGTAAAGTAAAATATGCCGACCACATCGTTATAGCAATTGACGTTTTGGATGAAGTCATCAAATACTCCGGGTGGCTGGAAAGTTCTCCAATCAAATTGATCGAATATATTGATAAATGCTTGGTTTTAGGATTCTTTAGGTTCTTATGTACCGATATTAGTAAAGATGGTAAATTGGGCGGTGCAGGCGTTGAATTGTACCAAAAGTTGTTAAACCATTCTCCAATTATCAAGTTAATTGCTTCTGGCGGGATCAGTTCAATGGATGATATTCAGAAACTTCAGGAATTGGGCAGTGTAGAATCTGTTGTCGTTGGTAAAGCAATCTATGAAAATAGAATCTCGATCGATGAAATCAAAGATTGGAATTTAAAATCGTTAATCAGATTTTAAAATGCTGGCAAAACGTATAATTCCCTGTTTGGATGTCAAGGATGGGCGGACTGTAAAAGGAGTCAATTTTGTGGATCTGCGCGATGCGGGTGATCCCGTTGAATTGGCCTATGAATATTCTCAACAAGGGGCTGATGAACTCGTTTTTCTGGATATTACAGCGACACATGAGGAGCGTAAAACGACAATTGATTTAGTCAAAGCGGTCGCACGTCAGGTGAATATCCCTTTTACAATCGGCGGTGGTATCAATGAAATCAAAGATGCTGACATCCTGTTGAATGCAGGTGCAGATAAAATTTCCATCAATTCCGCTGCGGTACGTAACCCCGCTCTTATCAATCAGATGGCGGCAGCTTTTGGTGCGCAGTTTGTTGTGGTTGCTGTGGATACTAGATCCATCGAAGGGCAGAATTTTGTCCATCTGAGTGGCGGGCGTATCAAGACGGAATTGAACACAGCAGATTGGATACTTGAAGCGCAGGAACGTGGAGCAGGAGAGATCCTGCTGACGTCAATGGATCATGACGGAACAAAAAATGGCTTTGACAATGGTTTTTTAAAAACAATAAACGACCAGATTCATATTCCACTGATTGCCTCTGGCGGAGCTGGTAATCAACAGCATTTTGTGGATGTTTTTCAGCAAGCTAACGTGGATGCTGCCCTGGCGGCATCGGTCTTCCATTATGGTGAAATATTGATTCCCGATCTTAAAGCTACCTTGCGTCAAAATGGAATTGTCGTAAGATAGGAAACAAGATTGACCAAGGAGAAGTAAGCCATAAACTTGCTGATTGAAATCCTGAGAAGTTAAAACAGAGCTCATGGCTCTTCGAAAATAATTAAAAATTGAAATACTAAAATCATGTTAGATTTTGCAAAAAGTGACGGCCTCGTTCCAGTGATTGTGCAGGACTTCCAAACGTTGGAAGTGTTGATGTTAGGCTATATGAACGAGAAAGCTTGGGAGAAGACACAAGCAGAAAAACGTGTTACGTTTTTCTCCCGAAGCAAAAATCGCCTTTGGACAAAAGGAGAGGAGAGTGGAAACTTTTTGAATGTAAAAAGCATCCATGTTGATTGTGATAAGGACACTGTTTTGATCAAAGCAGAACCAATGGGGCCAACCTGTCATACAGGGAGCAGAAGCTGTTTCAGTACAGACTTCAACCAAAACTTTCTGTTGGAGCTAGAGCGTATTGTCAACCATCGCTATGAACATCCTTCTGACGAATCTTATGTCAATCGTCTGCGTTCTCGCGGTATCAATAAGATTGCCCAAAAAGTTGGCGAGGAAGCCGTAGAAACAGTAATTGCAGCATTGACAGAAACAGATACTGATTTTATCAATGAAACTTCAGACTTACTGTTTCATTTGATCGTATTGTTGCGTGAGAAAGGATTTTCTCTAGAAACAATTGCGAAAAACCTCGAGAGCAGACATCAATAGGTATTTGGACAATGGCATTACCTGGAAAATGGCATTACCGTTGAACAAAATCCGAAGCCGGGAGAAGGCTTTAAGCTAAGATGACAAAATAATCTAAGAAGTGCAGTATATTTGTGGATATACTGCACTTCTTGTTTCTACGGGCTAACAATACGTATTGCTGTATTGATCTTTACTGGATGCATAGCTTGATCAGCGGAGAATTTAGCCCTACAGCATAAAAAATGGGCGTAAAATATGCGATCCGGATAGAGAAAGAGTTTTAGCGAAATTACTATGGATATTACATTAAAATCGACATTACCAGGACATCAAAACCCTATTTTTTGTGTAGAAAAGGGCTATTATACGCATACATTTTTTACGGCTGGTAACGATAAGGGCGTTGTCGAATGGGATATTGAGCAGAATGCATTTAAGCGTATTCTCTGCGCGGTAAGTTCATCGGTTTACGCTTTACGGTTGATAACGGGTACGCCGATTCTGGCCATAGCATTGCGCGAGGGCAAGCTGCTTTTTGTACATGTTGAAGAGCAAAAGCTTGTAGCAAGCATACAACTGAGCACCAAAGCTATTTTTGCATTGGCTTATATGTCCTGGAAAAATGAGCTTTTGGCAGTAGGTGAAGAGGGGACATTGTATGTCATTGATTTGGAAACTTATAAAAGTATTTACGAGAAGCGTATATCCCCAACAACAATTCGAGCAATTGCAATTGATGAAGGACTTGGACGAATAGCATTGGGCGATAAAGATGGAAAGGTTTATATGTTGGACAGTGCTGACTTTCATGTTATTAATGATTCAAAATTGCATAGTATGCCCGCTACGTCGCTGGCATTTATCCATAATAAATTGCTAAGCGGTGGAAGGGATGCGCAATTGGTGATTTCAGATCCAAATCAATTGACAACTAATTTTTCCTTTGTACCTCATCTTTTTACCGTATACGGAATATATCCCCATCCTGAAGCGCCAGTTTTTGCAACTGTCAGTCGCGATAAATCGTTGAAATTTTGGTCCACAGCCGATTTTGCACTATTGAAAAATATGAGCCGCGAGAAGATGCAAGATGGCCATCATTTATCTGTAAATGCAGGAGCATGGTCCGAAAATGGACAATATTTCTTTAGTGTCGGTGACGACAAATTAGTAAAAGTCTGGGAATTTCATTTATAAAAGATTGGGCAGAAGGTACGGACTAACTGAGCAGATAAAAAAATAGATTTCCTCTGTAGCGAATTCATAATTATATCGTTAACTATGGTAATTATAAATTTAATTGACCTTATAGTTATATTTTATGAAAAGAATTTGGCTTATCTTATTAGGCTGTATAGCGCTTTCGAGCTGTGATAAAATCGAAAGTAAAGGAATGTATCTGACTCGAGTGCCCATATTCGAAACAATGGAAAGTATACGGGCTAAAGCTAATCCCGTGAGCAGCCCCACGACAATTGTTCAAACTGGAAAGATCTATAT
The DNA here is from genome assembly GCF_014109745.1 of Sphingobacterium paramultivorum. Taxonomy (NCBI): domain Bacteria; kingdom Pseudomonadati; phylum Bacteroidota; class Sphingobacteriia; order Sphingobacteriales; family Sphingobacteriaceae; genus Sphingobacterium; species Sphingobacterium paramultivorum. The sequence goes on along the minus strand of NZ_CP058555.1, from coordinate 4,179,559 downwards.
TTATCAAGATTACCTGTTTATTAATGAGCCGGGTAAAGGTATTCATATTTTTAATAATGTCGATCCGTCAAAACCTCTGGCGATATCGTTCCTGAGTATACCTGGCAATGTGGATCTTGCGGTTCTAGATGGAAAGCTGTATGCTGATAGTTTTACAGATCTATTGACCTTCGATCTCGAAAACCCTGCATCTCCCAAATTATTGACACGGAATAAGGATGTGTTTAAGATGTTGCTTCAAATGGATTACTTCAATAACAGTGCCGATCGCATCATTACAGGATTCCGAGATAGTCTGGTAAGCTATAGCCAAAAAGATAAATATTCACCTTATGACCGAAAAGAACCTCTCTATAACGAGACCAATTCGGGATCAGGACAGGGCGGATCCATGGCGCGATTTACCATTGCGAATAAACACCTCTATGCTGTAGATCAAACGACATTACACCTTTTTAACGTACAGAATGCAAGTAAACCGGCCTATGTAAAGGATATCAAAATAGGCCCTGGTATCGAAACAATTTTTCCCTTTAAAAATAGCCTGTTTATCGGTTCCAATACAGGCATGGTGATTTATGATATCACGACGGCATCTGCTCCCGTAGAACTGTCACGTTATGCACATATTCGTGCCTGTGATCCTGTCGTTGTCAATGAGAAATATGCCTTTGTAACTTTACGTGCAGGCGTGGTATGTGGTGGACAACAAAATTTGTTGGAAGTTATCGATATCCAAGATTTGACAAAACCGATGTTGAAAAATACCTTCACTTTGGAGAATCCCTATGGCCTGGCGCTAGCAGACAAAACCTTATATGTCTGTGATGGAAAATTCGGATTGAAGTCATTCGATGCCAGTGATGTTAGCCAAATAGGTAATAAGCTTTTAGAAACTCACAAAGATCTGATGAGCATAGATGTTATCGCTGGACCAAAATCGCTGATCGTTGTTGGAGAAAAAGGTGTACATCAATATGATTATAGCAATAAGGCCAAATTGAAGGAATTGAGCATTATTCCTGTTATTAGATCCAATTAAGAAACTATTTCAAGAGCTTCATTATTCTGATATGAAAAGACTTTCGATTGCCATTTTGGCTCTTCTCGGGTATTTAACTGTTGATGCCCAAACAAAAAAATATACAAATCATAATGAATTTTCGGTTATTACTTATGGCCCTGCCTTTCTCGAATCTGGATTTGGTCTGCATACATTCCATGGGGTGCAGCTCCATGAAAATATCGCTCTGGGTTTAAATACAGGGGTGGATAGGTATCCTGTAAACAATGAAGGATCAAAATGGTTTTTACCACTCTCAGCCAGAGTGAATTATGTGGAATTCCCTGACAGAAAACGTAGTTTTTTTGCAGGATTGGATTTAGGCTATAGTTTTGCTTTCTTAAATAAAAATCTAGTCGAGAGCAATTTAAAATATGAATATCAGGGCGGCTTGTTGGTAAATCCACAGCTGGGTTGGCGCTTTAAATTTAAGAATTCAGCGAAATATTGGTCTTTGGCAACGGGATACCGGTATCAGCACTATAGCCGAAAGGATACTTATACGCGTCCCTCAGCAAACTTACCACACACTAGCATAGGGTATGGAATAACACAAATGGATAAAAAATATGATCTGCACCGTTTTACTTTACAGGTAGGATTTGGTTTTTAGGTATCGATCGGATGTTTTTTTGGATTAACAGGTGTCGATAGCTTGAATTATAAAAAAATAGCGTAAGTATACGGTTCGTTTTTCAAATCTAGACCGATACTTACGCTATTTCACTCTTCAGTTGTAGAGCTTACTTATTCGTTGTCTAAAAGCTGTAATATCTGCGTAAGGTATTTCTCATCGACTTCATCAAAACTATTTAATTCACTGCTGTCAACGTCTAGCACACCGATAATCTGTCCCTGTTTAAAAACGGGTAGCACTATTTCGGACCGCGAGAGCGAACTACAGGCAATGTGTCCCGGAAATTGCTCCACATCAGGAACAATCAATGTTTTTTCCTGTGCCCAAGCACCCCCACATACGCCACGACCTTTTTTTATACGTGTGCATGCAACGGGTCCCTGAAAAGGGCCTAATACGAGCTCGTCTCCATCCACAAGATAGAAACCAACCCAGAAAAAATTGAATTGTTCTTTCAGTGCAGCAGCGATGTTAGCCAAATTGGCAATTTGATTAGGTTCGCCTTGCAATAGTCCTCCGATCTGAGGAAGTAAATTTTGATATTGTTCTTCTTTGCTACCTTTAGCTATTTGTAAATCCTCTGCCATAAAAATCTATGTAAAAAAAATAATCATGCATTTGCTATCAGGATTACAATTGCCAAGCATGTTTTGCCTGTCCGGAAGGCTTCACGGCATATTGCGTTCCAACCTGCATGAAATGAAAAAGCGCTAATACGCTGTTCAAAGTTAACAGAATATTAGCGCTTTCGCATCAGGCAAATGTTATTATTTCTTGGTGTTGATAATGTTCACCCGAATGTAGTTGCTTCTTTTGCCGGAAGGCGTTACAACAACGGCTTTGAAAACACGTTCCTTGCTATTAGGAACCGTAATTTTCACTGGACCTGTATATTCTAAATCCAATTCTGAAGGATCATAGTTGTCCAATGTGTAATAAATTTTGGCCCCTTCAACAGATGGTTTCAAACCTCTGATCGTATATTCCGAAGCATATACGGTGGTATCTGTTATGCCATATACTTCCGGTACACGATAGAATGTATTGGTTTGGTCAAGTTTAGCCAGCTGATTTGCTGCACGCTGTTCTGAGAAATTTTTCCAGTTCTTTTTCTCTGGCTGAGTCCAGGCAATTTCAGAAAGCGCTAAAACGCGCGGTAGCACTGTAAATTCGACTTTATTGGATGATCCAATATACTCTGTCCAAATATTTGCTTGTACACCTAAAACGTGTTTTTTGTTGTTCTCAGCAATTTTGCTAGGCATTGGGTCAGACGAATATACTTTGCTCAATGTGGAAAGTCCGCCGATACTTAAAGGTTCTCTGTTTTGATCAGGACCTTGTTTGTGATCAAAATATAGACCATAGCTGTTTGCCGTAATGATCACATCGTGACCTTGATTGGCTGCATCAATTGCACCTTGATCGCCTCTCCAGCTCATGACAGTCGCATTAGGCGCTAAACCGCCCTCTAAGATCTCATCCCATCCAATGATACGTTTACCTTTACTATTGATGTATTTTTCCATACGTTGGATAAAATAGCTCTGTAACTCATGTTCATCTTTGAGGTTGTTATCTTTGATTCTTTTTTGACAAAATGGACATGTTTTCCATTTTGTTTTTGGACACTCATCACCACCGATGTGGATATATTCGCTAGGGAATAAGGGAATGACTTCATCAATTACATCTTCTAACAATTTGAATGTTTCTTCTTTTCCGGCACAGAAAACATCGTCAAACACTCCCCAAGTCTGAGCAGCTGTATAAGGTCCTGGCTTATCACCACAGCCCAATTCTGGATAAGCCGAAAGTGCTGCTAGTGCATGCCCTGGCATCTCGATTTCGGGTATAACCGTTACATATTTAGCTTTTGCATAAGCAACCACTTCTTTGATTTGGTCCTGGGTATAGAAACCACCATAAGGTGTGTTGTCATAATCGCCATCTGTCTTGTAGTTACCCAGCAGTGTTTGCTTGCGGTAACCGCCAATTTGAGTCAATTTTGGATGTGATTTGATTTCTATACGCCAGCCTTGGTCGTCTGTCAAATGCCAATGAAACGTATTCAATTTGTAAGATGCCAGAATATCAATGTATTTTTTTACAAATTCTACAGGAAAGAAGTGACGGCCAACATCGAGATGTAATCCACGATAGGCAAAACGCGGTTCATCCTGGATTGAAGCTTGTTGAATTTCTATGCTGGCCTTTTTATCTACAGGTAGCAGTTGGATCAACGATTGCATACCATAAAATAGACCGGCAGCTTTTCCGCTAATAGTTGCGCGGTCCGAACTTATGTTAAGTTCATACGCTTCAGCATTAGTGGATTTTGCGTTTTTGGAGGAGAAATAGATCGTATTGCTGCTCGCTGATTTCACTACTGATAAATTGAGATTGTAGTTGCTTTTTAGGAAATCCTGAAACAGCGTTGCAACTTTTTTGTCCTCTTCGCTATCAAAGGCGATTTTGGTGTTAGCGTTGATTTTAAACGTGCCATTTTTAATTTGAACCTGTTGCGGTAATGGCACAATGTTCAAGGTAGCATCTTTCTTTTCTTGCGCAAATACTGCTGCTCCTACACTTAGAGCCAGCGCAAGTGAAAATAGTTTCTTCATGCGTGAGATTATAACTGAAATAAGAAGTCCTAAAAATAGGTGAATAAATACGTTTTAGCAAAGAGAAAATGTAACAAATAGGGTATGAAAACACTGTTAAAAGTGTTCTTGGGCACTTAGAAGTGTTTTGGGTAATAGCCTGTTTGAAGTAGATCAATCGTTTGTTTAGCCTGTTAAAGCTGACATTTTACTTCGAGGAATGCGATCTAAATTCGCGTAAAAAAAATGTGCTTTTTAACTGTTTTTTCTTTTTATGGCCGGATGATCTACCCATAAATATCATTTGCTGTGCAGGCGGCTGATTTAGACGATTGAAGCGATAGAGGAGATAACAACCTTGGACCATCTTCTGACGACAGCCATTTTTAATCTGTTATTACGACTTAATTTATAGGTATGTTAAACGGATCTTATAGGGGCTTATCCGAATAAGGTCCGAATGAGGTCCCTATAAAGTCCCTATTAGCTCCTTATAATTTATGGATATATTGTTTTGATGCTTTATATTTGAAGCACTGTGAATAGCGACCGATTTGTAGCAAAACTGAGGTTCGGGAAATGACAAAGGAACCCGAAGGTTCCTTTATATCTTTTACGCTACAGCATTAACAACATGTATTCATCATCCAATGATTGATATCGGATATGTTCAGCAAATGTTTATGCATTAAAGTCGTTTCAGTGCTAATTTGATCATATCTTCTACGGAAAGATTGCTTTCGGTCTTTAAAATGGTATTTAACACCTTCTCTGCCGCGGCTTTGTTGAATCCGAGCATAACCAGCGCTGATAAAGCTTCTTCTGGCACAGATTGGGATTGGATAGGTGATGCCAAGGCTTCGAAGCCCTGTTTTTTTAATTTATCCTGAAGTTCCAATATAAGACGTTGTGCTGTTTTAGGGCCGATTCCTTTAATCTTTTGAATTAGGGCAACCTGGCCATTGACGATGGCAGACTGGATCTCATCCGGTGTGTTTGACGATAGGATCATACGGCCTGTATTTGGGCCAATACCGGAAACAGAGATCAAATTTTCGAATAATTTTTTCTCGCCTTCTGTCGCAAAGCCATAAAGCGTGTGTGAATCTTCCCGAACTTGAAATGAAATAAATAGTTTACAATTTTCCTGATCCTTGATTTGGGAGAAGGTATAGAGAGAGATGTGGACATAATAACCAATCCCACTCACATCGATAACAACATGAGTGGGGGCTTTATATGCTAATTTTCCATTGAAATATTCGTACATAGTATACGAATATAGGAAGATTTTAAGCTATTCTATAAATTTTTAAGATGTGCTTGTACATCTACTACGGCAATGGTAACCATATTGACGATTTCGCGCACAGAGCTGTCCAATTGCAATACGTGAATTGGTTTGTTCATACCCAAAAGGATTGGACCTACAGCCTCAGCTTCACCAACTTCTTGCAATAATTTATAAGCGATATTTCCGGACTCCAAATTAGGAAATACGAGTGTATTCGCAGATTTTCCATTTAAGCAGCTGAAAGGGAAGTTTGCTGTCAACATTTCGCTGTTTAAGGCGAAGTTTGCTTGTAAATCACCATCAGCAATAATCTCTGGATGTTGATCGTGCAGGATCTGCGCTGCCGCTCTCACTTTTGTTGGCGTTTTTCCTTCACTTGAACCAAAATTAGAGTAAGATAGTAATGCAATACGTGGCTGAATGTTCATGCGTCTCACAGCTTTATCTAGTAACAGGGTAATGTCTGCTAATTCTTGTGCTGTAGGGTCTTCATTTACGGTTGTATCACCCATGAAGATTGGTCCTTTTTTAGTTAACATCATATACATACCTGCGACACGGCTGCCTGGTTTAGCACCGATTACATGTAATGCAGGACGGATTGTATTTGCATAATTTTTGGTCATACCGGAAATTAGGGTATCAGCTTCGCCAAATTCCACTAAAGAGGCACCAAAATAGTTACGGTCGTACATCAACTTACGGGCATCGTATTTCGATATACCACGGCGTTGTCTTTTGATGTAAAGATGTTCAATAAATTTCTTCGAACGCTCCGTTTCGTTGTCAACTTCAGCAACTGGGTCGATAATTTCAAGACCATCCAATTCAAAAGCATATTCTTTGATTAAACGTTCGATTTTATCTCTTCTACCTAAAAGAATTGGAATCGCAATGCCTTCTTCTTTAACAATCTGTGCCGCACGCAACGTTTTGTAATTGTCTGCTTCTGCAAAGACAACACGTTTAGGATCTCTTTTAGCAGCCATAGTCAAATTGCGCATAATCGCATCATCTTTACCAAGACGTTTACGTAGGGCATCGCTGTATTGATCCCAATCTTCGATTACGGTCTTTGCTACACCTGATGCGATGGCAGCTTTTGCAACAGCCATGGAAACTTCAGTGATCAAACGCGGATCAGTAGGTTTTGGAATGATATATTCTTCCGAGAATTTTAAATTACTCGTGTTATAGGCTTGATTTACTTCTTCTGGAACAGGTTGTTTCGCCAAATCTGCAATTGCACGCACTGCGGCAATTTTCATTTCCTCGTTAATTGCTGTTGCACGTACATCCAAAGCACCACGGAAGATATATGGGAAACCCAATACATTGTTTACTTGGTTGGGATAATCTGAACGACCTGTACCCATGATAATATCGTTACGTGTTGCCATCGCCAAATCATAAGCAATCTCAGGATTTGGATTTGCCATTGCCAATACAATTGGGTTTGGAGCCATCGATAACAACATCTCTGCCGACATGACGTCTGCTGCCGATAGACCGATAAATACATCCGAATCTTTTACAGCATCTGCCAGGGTGCGAATATCGCGATCTGTTGCATATTGTGCTTTCATACTGTCTAGATTTTCTCTATCAGTACGGATTACACCTTTGCTATCCAGCATCACAATATTTTCTTTGCGAGCACCTACTGAAATATACATTGCTGTACACGACATTGCAGCTGCTCCAGCACCATTGACGACGATTTTTACTTTTGAAATATCTTTACCGATAATTTCACAGGCGTTGATCAATGCTGCACCTGAGATGATTGCCGTACCATGTTGGTCATCGTGCATCACTGGGATGTTCATTTCTTCTTTTAGACGGCGTTCGATTTCAAAACATTCCGGTGCTTTGATATCTTCCAGGTTGATCCCTCCAAAAGTAGGCTCCAATGCTTTGACGATGTTGACAAACTCATCCACATTTTTGGTGTCCACTTCGATGTCAAATACATCAATGTCGGCAAAAATTTTGAATAATAAACCCTTACCTTCCATGACTGGTTTACCAGCTTGGGCGCCGATATCGCCTAAGCCCAATACTGCGGTACCATTACTGATAACAGCAACGAGGTTTCCTTTTGCGGTATATTTATAAGCATCTTCTTTGTTCTCAGCAATAGCCAAACATGGCTCCGCTACACCTGGAGAATATGCTAATGATAAGTCTCTTTGCGAATTTGTTGGTTTGGTCGGAACAACAGCTATTTTACCAGGTCTACCCATTGCGTGGTAGTTTAACGCTGCCTGTTTACGATTAGTGTTACTCATTACGATTTTATTAATTTAAGGCTACAAATCTATCATTCTTTTTGATAATTGGAAATATTTGCCAATATCTTATTATAATTAGACAATAATATGTTACTTCAGGACATCCAACAGTTTAAACATTTGCTGACGCATGCTGGAGGCCGACCCAGAATAGTTGTTAACCAGTAAAGTGTAGGTAAATGACTGTCCTGTTTTATTGGTATGTACACCTGTATAACCAAGTACGCCGCCGATTGTTCCACTTTTCATCTTCATATTGTTATAGGTGGGAAGACTTTCGTAGAAAGCAGGGTACCAACTTTGTTTTTGTGCATACTGCATAATCTTATTCATCGCTGATGTGGTCACTCGATTTTGAGGCGATAGTCCCGAACCATCCATACTATTGAGCTCACTGGATTTTATGCCTAATTTGGCATTCCAATATTTTTGGATATAATAGGCGCCATCGTCGGTGCCCGTTTTACCCGCTGTTGTATAAGCGATCGCTTTCAATAGAGCTTCTCCATAGAGATTGATGCTCTTTTGGTTAAACCAGTAGACAATTTTATCTAAGGTTGGGGATAGGTGAATATCCAGGGTTTGTTTTTTTGAAACATCGACTGAATCCATTTTTGCCCCAGTAGCAGGTCGTTCGCTGGCAACAATACCGTTGTTGTTTAAGACTTCGTTTAATTGATAAGCGAGATCGTAAGCCGGATCGGGAGAGGAGAGCTCAATTGTTTTCTTGAGATCCTGGCCATACGAACCACGCACAAATATCTTGGTTGAATAGGGGGCAGCATAGGCGTATACATTGTCGCCGCTTCCTGATTTACCAGTGGTTGTTTCATTGATAATTTCCAGATAGGGAACTTGGGCTGTATAACTAAGGATCTCCGCTTTGGCGCCAATTTTATTACTTGGGGTAAAATTGATGCCAAAAGCGTTCTCACACCAATTGAGCGAAGAAATCCCCGCGCCGTAGTAGTTACCCATGTCAGTCCAGATCCAGCCACCCGGAAGCTGGTTCCCATTATAAAGCCGATCATCGGCGATAATAGCGCCATTAATACTTTTGATACCGGCATTTTGGATCGCTGTAAGCCACTTGTTCAGTATCGTTGTTGCCTGAGTCTCCGGATAGCGAGCGCTGCCAAGGGTGGGGTCTCCCGTGCCTGTCACAATAATACTTCCGTTTAACACACCATTCTCGTCGATTTCACCTGTATAATACAGGGTTGTTTTGAACTGAAAATTCTTGCCCAGGAAGTCCAAGGCCGTCGCCGAAGTGATTACCTTCATGGTGGATGCGGTTGCTAGTCCGATATTTTCATTTGCCGCGAATACAGTCTGGCCTGTTTTTCCGTCGAAAACTATCAGTGAGCTCAAACCATTCCTGAGGCTTTCCTGATTTTGAAACTGCGTAAAAGCATCCTGAATTTTACTGCGAAGATCCTGCGCAAATAATGGAGTGGTAACGGTCGTTAACGCGTAAGTAGAAAAAGCAATGGTACTTAGCAGAAATTGGTTCATATATAATATTTTTTATCGTCCTATGGTATATCCCAGTTTATCTTCAATGAGTTTGTAAACACGGTTATCTCTATTCGTGCTGGCAATCATGGATATTCCATTGGATTTATCATGATGACTTGAACGCAGCCTATTTTAAGGGAAAAGCGTTCGCTGTACTTCGTTTGTTTTATTTGGCTTAAAGTTAGGCATTCGACCCTAAAAAATCCTAACTTGCATAAAATTGTATAGACGACATGAAGCATATCGAAAAATTAGCTGCCATTCGTGAGGCGATGAAGGTTCAGGGAATCGATGGATATATCATTCCATCTTCAGATCCTCATATCAGTGAATATCTACCGGAACGTTATAAATGCATTGCCTGGGCCTCGGGTTTTACCGGGTCAGCAGGTACGTTGGCAATCACACAAGATTTTGCCGGCCTTTGGACCGATTCTCGCTATTTTGTCCAAGCAGTGGAGCAATTGGCAGGAACAGGTTTTGAATTGGTGAAATTGAAAGTGCAGGGCGCAGCGGAGTATGCAGATTGGTTGGGCGAGCAGTTGGGTGCTGGTGCTAAGGTTGCTTTTGATGGCAATCTCGCTTCTTTATTGGTGGCTCAATCTGTTCAGAATACTTTGGAGCCTTTGGAGATTAAAGTAGATGGTCATGTTGACCTGTTGTCATCATTATGGGAAGGACGACCAGAGCTGCCTAAGGCACAGGCCTACCTGCTGGACGAAAATATTACGGGGCAGTCAACAGTTTCTAAAATTGAAGCTGTCCGCGCGGAGATGAAAAAGAACAGAACGGAGGCTCATCTGATCTCATCTTTGGATGACCTGGCCTGGTTATTAAACATCCGTGGTCAGGATGTACCTTGTAATCCTGTTGTTTTGGGATTTGTATTGATTACAGCAGAAAAAGCAACGCTTTATATTGAACCTTCGAAGTTGACAACTCAGGCAACGGAAGAACTGAAAGGCTATGGAGTGGATATTGCAGCTTATGAGGATGTTTTTAAAACGATTCCTACATTAGATATTACTTCAATTTTAATTGATCCCAAACGGACTTGTTTTGCTGTTTTCGACAGCGTACCTAAACAGGTTAAAATTGTTGAGAAAATAAACCCTTCGACGAGTTTAAAAGCAATTAAGAATAAGGTTGAAGTTGAAAATAACCGCCATACATTTGTAAAAGACGGTATAGCGTTGACTCGTTTCTTCAAATGGTTGGAAGAGAATGTCTCCTCTGGTGAGCTTTCTGAATTATCTATTGCTGACAAATTACGTGGATTTCGCGAAAGTCAAGATGGCTTTGTTGACGTCTCATTCACGACAATTGCGGGATATTTGGATCATGGTGCCCTGCCGCATTATTCGGCTAATGAAAAATCGAATTATGCACTAGAGCCTAAAGGTTTACTATTGGTAGATTCTGGGGGGCAATATACTACAGGTACAACGGATATTACAAGAGTGGTAACGCTTGGAGGCCTTACGCAGGAGGAAAAAGAGGATTATACGCTTGTACTCAAGGGAACAATAGAAGGTTCTCAGGCCATTTTCCCTACTGGAACACGGGGCTATCAGATCGATGCAATTACGCGTCGTCCATTGTGGGAAACATTACGCAATTATGGGCATGGTACGGGACATGGTGTCGGTTTCTTCTTGAACGTACATGAAGGTCCACAAGTGTTCAATGCAGCTGCAATAGATGTTGCTGTTGAACCAGGTATGATTACTTCGATAGAGCCTGGATTGTATCGCGTCGGCAAACATGGTATTCGCATTGAGAACCTCGTGTTGACCCGTAAAGCAGGATCTTCCGAATTTGGAGAATTTCTGGACTTTGAGACACTAACAATATGTTATATCGCAACCGATTTAGTCGAAAAATCCTTATTGGATAAGAAACATATTGCCTGGCTAAATAACTATAATCAGTGGGTATTTGATCAATTATCGACTCATCTTACTGTTGAGGAAAAAAATTGGTTGGCAGATAAGTGTCAGGCAATTTAATCGCTCAAAAAGAATAACGACAGTGGCTGTCCGCTGTCCACAACAATAAGTTGTCAAAATAAAAGGCCCCCCAATAATTAAGTAATAAAGTTTGGGGGGCTTTTTTTAATCGATTTTTTTCAAAATTTCATAAATAGATTCTTTTCCAAAAGGTTTCAGAATGAAACCGCTTATAAAAGGATAATTAGCCAGTTGCTCCTGATCGTTTTTGCTCGTAGAGGAACTGACAATAAAAATCTTGGTTCGTTTGATGAAGTCGGTCCTGTTTTCAAGTACATCCATTAGCTCCCAACCAGTCATAAATGGCATATTGATATCCACAAAGAGTATGGGTGGCATCAACGACTGGCTGATGTCATTGTTATCCAAAAAATCCAATGCATCCAGTGCATTTTTGAAGGAATGAAAGTCAATCTCATATTCGGTAAATCCCTGTAGCATATGACCGAAAATAGTACGTAAAATGGCATTATCATCAATGAGAATGATCGTTCTTTTAGTTTCAGGAGTCATGGTCTTTTTGATTAATAATTGTTTTCATCGTGTCAATAAACCTCATCTTTGTTGTTGATTGACATTGCAGTTTTTCTTTTACTCTTTTACTTGTGATATCACGCTGTCCAGGATCGTAGCAGTCATTTTCTACGAACAGGATTGAACACTATTTTTTTATTATAGTTGTATCAGCGGATCTTTATATGCTTTTTCTAAAAATTTGACATAAAAGGTACTACCCGAATCGATTTTACTTTGTACATCGATCTTTCCGCCCAATGATTCGATTTGATATCTAATGAGAAACAACCCGACACCTTTAGTCTCAAATCCACGGTGAAAAACCTTTTTAAACATAAACAGCTCAGATTTGTATTTTGGCAGGTTAATACCCAGCCCGTTGTCTTTAACCGTTAATAACGTTCCTTCTTGTTCCAGATGTGTATGTATTTCGATCCTAGGGGCTTTATCTGTTGCCGTAAATCGGAGTGCATTACTCAGGAGATTGCTTAAGATACTTTCGAGGTAAATCTTGGGATAATAAATGTCTTTTACATTGAATTCGATGGAAATAGTCGCATTTTTTTGCTGTATTTCTTCCATAAATTGCTGTTGCACTTTTTTGAATACGTCTAGAAAATTACATTGCTCGTAAATCAGTGAATTGTTTGATTTGATATCAAGTATACCCCCCAAATCATGTAATGTTTCGTTCAGGTTGTCACTGCTAATATGCAGAAGGTTCATAAAATCAGCCTTTATTTTTTCATCATCCGTTACCTTGATTTCGTCAATAAGCATCTGTATATTGCTGAGTGGGCCCTTTAGATCATGAGCGAGGATGTTAGCAAATTCTTCTAGTTGTCGTATTTTGGTTTCAAGATCTATTTTGACTAGATCCGATTCAATCTTTTGCCTTTTTAGGATTTCGATATTCTTTTTTGATTCTGAAATATCTTGCACCTGGACGATCAGAAATTGTGCGGTATTGGCATTATCAAAAACTGCCGCAACCGTTACAGAACACCATACAAAATGCCCTAATTTATGTAGATAGCGTTTTTGAAGCGTAAATGCTTCGATTTCGCCCCTGACAAGTTTTTCTCTAAGTTCAACATCTTTGTCTATATCGTCTGGGTGTGTTCTATCAGTAAACTTGGTTGTCGACATTTCTTCATGAGAATAACCAAGAATTTTGGTTAACATGTTATTGGATTCTATACAGTAACCTTCGAGGCTTGTCAACGAGATTCCCAGACCAGATAAATAAAATGCTTGATTAAACTTGTGTTCATTAAATTTACTCTTTTCATTGGACTCGACTTGTTTTGTAATGTCGGAAATAACCAGGGCTACCCGGTTCAGGGCCCTATGTATAGGTTTAATCTGTAAACGGTACCATTTGTCTTTGTGCTCTTTTAAATTGGATTGAAAATCCATCTTAAGTTCGCGGTCCAATTTTAATGAATTTTGTATTAATTGAAGAGCGGGCACTGCAAGATCAGGTGGAAAGAGTTCCGTGAGGCTCTTATTTAGAAATTCTTCTGGCGTATAGAACAATAGATCCGGATTGTTGGTCCAGTAGTTTTTAAATACCCCAGTATCGGTTACTTCAAATACAAGATCATTCAATGAGGCAACAAGCAATTGAAGTTGGTGTTGTTTATCTTCTAGGACACGATTTTTGTTGACCAATTTCGATACATCAATAAATGAGATTAAAAGACCTTTTTTATTGTCTTCTATAATAAGATGAACATTGAATTGATACCATCTAAACTCTTGATCCTTTTTTCGTCCTAGGATAATTTCATTTTGGTTTTGGTTTTTGGAAAGAGCACTAAAAAATGGCGTTTCTGTAGGCGATAGTTCTGAAAGATCATCAGCTGTATAAAACGTAATTAATTCATGTAGTTTGTTGGTGTTTGCCGTACTTTCGAGGTCTAAAAGCTCTTGTGCGCGTTTGTTAAACAGTAGAATAGTGCCATCATCGGTGGTCGTGATTAATCCCTCCAACCTTGTATTTACAGTTTGGTCAGAAAGCATAGATAAAGAGTCCCGTTGCAGATGCATTATCCAACAATGTTTAGGGTTAATTTTCTCATTTATAAGCATAAGTGGCCTATCAGCCCCTATTTGCAAAATTGGTAACTTTTACCCCAAAATAATAAATAAATATTAAAATATGTAACTTTTTGTATAAATTACTAGCAAGCAGATTGTTATGTGTGCATAGTAATCTGCTTGCTGGTAATTTACATCTTCTGTACCTAAGGACTTATGTTTAATTCTTAATTTTTTCGAGCCAAATCCAGTTAAACCAAAGTGGCTGTAATTCTTTACTTTTAAAGGTTACGATATATTTTCCGGGCTTATCGAATTTAAATTTGCCGATGCGGTTTTCGACAAATTCTTCTGTGTAATTGTTTTCATTGGGCTCGACCACCATTTTGTTTGTAGGAGCAAAACTTCCTTTCAGCAGCTGATTGGCAGTACTGACTTCAAAAACACTGTTTTGTTTATTGGGATTATGTGCTGAGAAATCGAGTGAGTAGACGCCTGCTTCAGGGATGGTTACCTCCCAATCTATCTTCGTATCATCCGTCAGGATCGCATGCGTTGGATTTTTGCCGTTATAGCGTACAATTTTGAGCCCTTGGTTGAGGCTATTGGTTGATTTCAACGAAAAGCCACCAAAGGTTGATTCCGAGATTGTATTTTTGTCCAATTCCAGCGGACTGTTAAAAGTCAATTTAACTTCTGAAACATAGTGGTCAGGTTGCGCGTCAGGTAATTGGATATGGATTAGACTGAGACTTTGATCAAATTTTAGTGCCGTAGATACACTTCCCTTCATTAGTGAAACCTGTTCTGGGGTCGATTTGATTCCTGTAATCCGAAGTGTATGATCTAAGGGCCAATTAAAGACGTGCGCATATACGACTGTTTTTTGTCCTTCTTTTTTGGTCGTTAGGTAACCCCAATCGAAATGATTGTTTTTTAGATCAAGGCCGGTACTGCCATAGATGCCCTCTCCATAGCTGTTTAGCCAATCTCCGACTTCGTGCAGACGACTGACACTTTCGTAGGGAACTGTTCCGTTGGCACGTGGCCCGATATTTAAGGTGAAGCCCCCGTTGAGACTTACATTGGAGATTAATGACTGGAAAATTTGACTGGTTGATTTCCATTCATTCTCCTGACCGTTGTAACCCCATGAATGCGCGATGGTGCCCGGTGTCTCCCATGGATGGTTAATGTAATTGCTGCCAAATTGGTTATCTCCTAATGTTTCAAAATCCACATTCTCCGCATCCGTAGGAAGACCTAGACGTGAATTAATCAGGCAATTAGGCTGTAGTTCACGGATCAGTTTGACAACTTGCAGTAATTGTTCTTTTTTAATGATCGACTTTTGATAAGGGATCCACATGTCGAACCATATCAATGCAATGTCGCCATAGTTAGTCATCAGTTCGCGAAGTTGAGGGATAACTTTTTCCTGCCAATATTGATTGTATTGAGCATCGGTAACATGTCCAGACAGCTCCTGTTGATGGTTCCAGCCGTATGGATGTTCCCAGTCAATCCAATGTGAATAATAAAAACCTAATTTCATGCCGTGCTTTCTACAAGCCTCTGCGATATCTTTGATGACATCCCGATTGGAACCACTCAATTTTGGGAGGCTATAATGACCAACTTTTGTGTCCCAAAGGGCAACACCATCATGATGTTTGGCGGTGATGATGATATATTTCATCCCAGCCTCTTTTGCTAGAAGAACCCATTGCTCAGGATCTATTTTACTCCAGTCGAAACGTTTTGCCAAAGTACCGTACTCTTCTTTGGAAACGCGGTTGCGATATCTTAACCACTCGGCATAGTTATTCATATAACGTAAAGGTTCACCCTTCCACATGCCTTCAGCCGCACTGTATAGTCCCCAATGAATGAACATGCCAAAGCGGGCATCTTTAAACCAAGAGGCTTTTTCAGAAGTTTGTGCAAATAGTTTGGCCGAAATACTGAATAGCAATAATGACAAAATCAGTAGTCGCTTGATTGATGGTATCATAAAGGTTGTTCTGTTTTTTGACTTACAAGATAGGCAAAAAATCGAACATCAATCCTTAAATTGGATTTTGGAGTGGTTGTAAACTATGGAATGTAGTCGGTGAAAAAGTGAAAACCCCTCGTATTTAAACTAAGGGTTTTCGTGTTGTATGAAAACTTTAAAGCGATTATTTCAAGTTATAGGCTTGTATAATCTTTTTAAAAACTGCTGTATTGTTGTAAATGCCAATAAAATTTTGCGCACCTGGTCCATAAGCAAAGACAGGTACCATAATATTGGTATGGTCATCGCTACTGAAATTACCCCTAACAGTTCCCTTTTTATAATTGGCATCCAATAGGGAAAGTCCGCCAGTTTCGTGATCTGCAGTGACAATGACTAGTGTTTCACCATCTTGGTCCGCAAATTTTAGGGCTTCCCCTACAAGCCGATCAAAGTCATGTTGCTCGGTGACAACATAGGGAAGATCGTTGGCATGGGCTCCATAGTCGATTTGTGCACCCTCGGCCATGATAAAGAAGCCATTTTTATTTTTAGACAAAAGCTGAATCGTTTTTGAGAGGGAATTTTTTAGCATTTCTCCCCGTCCATCGAGTATTCTTCTTGTCGCAGAATCCGCTAGGAGCACCAACTGTTTGCCCGATGTCGCTTTTTCAAAGTCGTCTAAATTTTGCTGAAGCTGATACCCTTTTTCGGTCAGTTGCTTCATCAGCGTGTTATCCTTGTTGTTGAGGAAGCTTTCGCGACGGGATCCAACTAAGATATCCACATGGCTATTTTTGAAATCTGCCGCAATTTCCTGTGACATTGTTCGATCGATCTGATGTGCGTAAAATGCAGCCGGAGTAGCATCTGTAATATCTCCCGCACTGATGATACCACTTTTGATCCCATGTTGAGCAAGTGTGTCGGGAATAGCGCTCAACAATTTACCGTCAGCATCCACGCCAATGTAACGGTTATTGGTTTTATGTCCGGTAGCCAAAGCTGTCCCGCCCGCAGCGGAGTCGGTAAAATCCGAATTGGATGCTTCGGTGCGCGAAAGACCAATATGTTTCATATTGATGATATTGGACTGACCAAAATTGGCACTTAAACCTGCTTGTATTTGGGCCAAGCCCATTCCATCACCAATAAGTAAAATAACATTTTTGACCTTGCTCGTTGCGCCATCATTTTTATAGGTTGGCTGATAGGGAACGTAGGCCTTTGGATTTGCGTATTCGACTTTAGCGTTGTTTAAATAGAAATTCTTAAGCGCAGTAGGATGGTCTGTATTGATCCAGTCTACCCCCATGTGACCAAGTTCTTTCCAACTATTGGGACTGTCTTTGGTTGCCCAAAAACGAAAGGGTTTACCCAATTTATGCGCTTTGTCTATCACAGATTTCATCTTTTCAAGGTCGGGTGGAGTAGGCGTCCCTTTGCCATTCCAGACAGAATACTGTTTAATATCCTGACTGATCATCCCAATATGTTTGAGCTGTGCCGGCGTATAATCTTTTTCCGGCCGGCCATCAAAATAAATCATCGATGGATAATTGTCGAACTTTTCCGGCGGCGGGATTTCACCGCTGACGACAATTTTAATGGCGGAAGGATTTTTCTGCTGGTCGAATATAGATTCGTTGCCCTTCAAATCGGCCAACAATTTAGACAATACCTGTTCGTAATTTTCTTTGATATCAATCACGAGCTGTAAGGTCTGCTCAGGTTTGGCATAAGGTTTATTGCCGTTCTCCTTAAAGAAAGCAATTAAAGGGTCGATGTAAAGTTTTTTTAACGTCTTCCCTGGTTTGATTTCGCTGCTTTCATGGGCGACGTAAAGCTCTCCATTGCGATAGAAGACGTCCGCTTCGATAGAGCCCATTCCAGCATAGTAAGCCTCCAACAGGGGGATTTGCTGTTTGTAATCATTGTGGCTGTGACCTGCATTGGCAGTCAGTTTCTGTTGTGCAGAAACTGACTGAATGCTTAGGCCGGCAAATAGCAGCCACATTAATTTATTGTTTTTTACCATCCTGCATTCTGTTTAATGACACCGGAACTGTTGTCGATCTCGCGTTGCGGAACTGCCCAAACATCATGTACTTGCGGATTGAAATTTCTAGCCGGCCAGATTACAGCACCATCGAAATCGTGTAAAGGTTTGGCATAGGTAGCTTGCGCATCGCCCCATCTGACCAGATCACGGTGACGGTCTGCCCATTCACCAGCAAGCTCATTGCGGCGCTCACGTTTTAGGTCTACAAGGGTCATTCCGCTTTTTGCTATTAAACCAGCTCTCTTCCTAATTTTATTTAATTCAGTATCACCGGCCCCAGCCCCATTTAAATTAATGGCTGCCTCAGCTTTAATCAATAATACTTCGGCATAACGCATCAATGGTACATTGAGGTCTGTTGTTCCGTTATCGCCATTTGGATTGACATGTGTTGGAATAGGATTGGCGTATGAAAATGGTTCCATGTACTTTTTGAACTGATAGTTCGAAGTCGCACCACCGTCTTTTGTAAATGTACGTTCTGCGCCAAAAAACTGGAATTTGTCCCCGGGTTTCAATATAGTCGCTTCACGGCGTAGATCTCCAGATTCAAAAGAATCATACAGTTCTTTTGTCGGTAGATAGTAGCCCCAACCGTTGTATATTCCCCAAGCTTTATTGGTGAGCATAACACCGGGAAGTTTGCTGCCCCAGCCAGTACCACCACCATTGGGTGTACAGACCACCGACCAGATATATTCTTTGGACCAGTTGTTAGCCGCCTTAAACACATCCACAAAATTGGTCAATAAATCATGTTTGCCCGAACTGATCACCATATCCGCGTACTTCGCAGCATTTGTATAATCTTTTTTGTACAGATATACTTTTGATAAATAGGCCCATGCAGCTGTTTTGTGGGCTTTACCATAATCGGTATCCTTCATTTCAGAAAAATAAGGAAGGTTGTCGGCCGCTTTTAATAGTAGTGAAATGATGTAATCGTAGTTTTCGTTAACGTTGTTGGCTTTAGCTACAGGAACAGAAGCATCTGTTTCAGGTGTAACAATAGGCACACCTGCCTTGTCGTTACCATAGTTTGCCGCCAATTGAAAATAAACCAGACCTGCGTTGAAATAGGCATCGCCAATGATCTGTTTTTTTCGAGCTTCATCCATGGTTATATTGGGAACATTAATAATAATGTCGTTAGCTCTTTTTATAATCGCATAACGCATGCTCCATTGGGATTCTGTATAACCACCACCGATATAATTGCGGTTGAAATTTTTGATATTATCGGCTTCCGGTTTGTTACGTCCCGTTACCATGTCGTCACTGGCATTAATAAACCAAAACATCCCGCGACCGTAATAATCCTCTTCATTGTACTTTTCGTACATCCCGGCTTCTGCTTTGATCGCATCTTGTTCTGTTTTCCAGAAATTCTGTGCGGATGGTGAGCCCTCTGGTGTTATATCTAACTGTTTATTGCACGATGCAAAAAGTGCTACTGCTGCTATTGCAAGGTATTTTATATTCGTTTTCATCGTTTTATTTTTTTAATGGCTGATGAGTATAAATCATCGGCATTTTTTTAAGATTAAAAATTGACATTTAAACCAACAATAAAGCTTCTGGCTTGTGGATAACGTCCCACGTCAAGACCATTGTTATCCATTCCAATTTCTGGGTCAAAACCTGTATATTTCGTAATGGTAAATAGGTTGTTGGCCGTTGCATAAACGCGTACATTACCCATCTTAAATTTGTTTGCAATTGATTTTGGTAAGGTATAGCCTAATGTAACGTTACGAATGCGGAGGTAAGAACCATTTTCGATGTAAAAATCGGACGCATTGAAATTGCCATTTGCATCTGAAGTGGAGATGATCGGCACTTTACCATTTGGATTTTCTGGAGACCAGGCGTCCAAAATGCCCGTTAACTTATTGTAAGAAGGGCCACTCGCACTATACGTTGTTCTTTTGATAGCGTTGAAAAGCTTGTTGCCTTGAACGCCCTGAGCAAAAATATTGAAATCAAAATCCTTATAATTCGCATTAAAGCTCAATCCATAGGAGAAATCCGGATATGCACTGCCCGCAAAATAACGATCTTCAGACCCGATTGAACCATTGCCATCGATGTCTACAAATTTGAAATCTCCTGCTTTTGCATTCGGTTGAATTTTTTGTCCATTGGCATTTTTGTAATTATCAGCTTCGGCCTGGCTCTGGAAGATACCATCTGTTTTTAGTACATAGTAGCTGTAGAGCGGTTGACCAACAGTAATAGAGAGAGGAGCCAATTCATTCCTGAAATTTGTAGGCACCGCTATTGTTGATAAACCCGCATCCAATTCTTTAACTTTATTGTTCAATTTGGTCAAGGTCGCATTGATGGAATAGCTAAAGTCAGCGTTTTTTGAGCTATTGTACGTCAATCCCAGCTCAATTCCTCTGTCATTGACTAAACCAGCGTTGATCGTTTGACTATTTAGACCCGCTGTCCCTGGAAGCGATCTCGTCAAGATCATTTTATTTGTTTCTTTAATAAAGTAATCGGCTACTAAGTTAAAATGGTTGAAGATCCCCAGATCTAAACCAATATTGGTTTGTTTACTTTCAGCCCAAGTCAGGTTCTTGTTCGCTAGAATAGTTTGAACATATCCTTTTTGTAAGGCCGGTGTTTGACCAAAATAGCTTTGGGTAATGGCGAGTAGCGGGTTTACAGCCGCTGGCGACAAGCTAGCAAGATTACCTAAAATACCATAACTACCGCGTAATTTTAATTGATCTAACCAGGTTGCTGATTTTAAAAACTCTTCTTTACTGATCACCCAACCTGCTGAAGCAGAAGCGTAGTTTTTAAATCTATTTTCTTTTGTCAACATGGATGAACCATCTCGTCTACCAATCAACGATAGTAAATACTTGTCGTTATAACTGTAGTTTGCTCTTAAGAATAAAGATGATATTGCTGTGGCATTTAATCCGCTTTCCGAAGGTTGAGAGATATTGGCATTACCTAAATATCGATATTGTTTAGATTCATCATCAAATCCGGATCCTGAAGCGTATAGACTGGTACTTTTTGTTTTTTGAAAGGTATAACCACCGGTTAGGTCAAGTTGATGCTTGTCGAAAGAAGTTTTGTAATTTAAAACTTGTTCTGCAAGGATATCATTTGCATCATCAGCTCGTTCAACTAGACTATTGCTCAAAACCGGTTTACCTATTTCAGGACGTCTTGGTGTAAAGCTTTTAAATCGAGCATTCGATTTAGTAATACTTAAATTAGATCTGAATGTTAAACCTTTTGCTAATTGGATGCTAGCATAAGGATTGACAACAAGGACATTGACCGGATTGTTGATGTCGATGCGCATCAGTTCGGCAACGGGGTTAATGATATCACCGTAATCGCCAGGGAATGGACCCGGTAAACCAGCAAAGCTTCCATCTGCATTGTAAGGGGTTCCATTAGTTGGATAATAAATGGCAGAAAGTAGGGCTCCTGTATAGTCACTGCTGGTATTGGCACCATTTCCATTGGTACTGCTATAGGATAAGTTTTCACCAACTTTCAACCAAGGGGTAAGTTGATGTTCTGAATTTATACGGAAATTATAGCGCTTGGTTTTGGTATTCAGTACAATACCTTCGGCGTTGCGGTAATTAAAACTCAGGTAAAAGTTGGACTTCTCGCTACCACCATTAATTGCAGCATTGTAATCCTGTAGTGTCGCATTTCTAAAAACTTCATCCATCCAGTTTGTTTTGGTGACTAAACCTTCTGGGTATTTGGTCGGATCAAAAGCAGGTAGGATAGTTGTTCCACCATTTTGAGCGGCTGTTGCAGCGACTTGTGCACGTTGTTCGGCATTTAAAGGCTGTAATTTTCGCCATGCACTTTGTTGACCTAACTTGGCATCAACGCTAATTTGCATCTGTCCTTTTTTTCCTTTTTTAGTGGTGATCAATACCACACCACCAGAAGCTCTCGCTCCGTAGATCGCTGCAGATGCATCTTTAAGGACCGAAATGGATTCGATATCGTTTGGATTGAGCTGTGGGGTGCCTAGGAAAATTGAACCGTCAATAACGTATAGTACACTTTCGCCATTGATACCACCGGCGCCTCTGATATTGATACGTGGCGTTGCAGTTGGGTCACCACCTTCATTCGTAACAATAACACCTGGTGATTTACCAGCCAATACTTCGCCAACACTGTTGACAGATCTAGACGATAATTTGTCAAGTGATACCAAGCTGACGGCACCTGTTAATGTTTCTTTTTTCTGGGTTCCATATCCCACTACAACAACTTCTGATAAGGTCGAACGCTCTTCGCTTAGCGTTACATTTATAACTTCATTTTCACCAACAGAAACATCTTTAGAATGGAATCCGACCATCGAAAAGGAAAGTACGGCTTGCGGTCCTGCTTCGATACGGAATGCACCTTTTATATCTGTTGTGGTCCCAACCTGCGTGCCCACTACTTTTACAGAAACACCCGCAATTGCAACCCCTGTTGTATCTCTTACAAAACCGGTAACGATGCGGTCTGCCTTGATGTTTGCTTGCGTGTTCAGGATCACATAGTCCTCTTTTTCCACCGCATTGATTCCAAGCTTATTCAAGAGAGAGCGAACGGGTTCAGTTTTAAAGCTGCCGCTTAAGACTGTGTTCCGTTCTTGCAATAGATCGGGATTGTAAACAAAATGAAGGCCCGAAAGACTCTCGATTTTGTGGAGAATCACATCGAGTTTTTCGCCCTTGCTTATTTTGATGTTTACGCTGCTTTTGTCCAAACGTTGGGCCATGCTTGGGGAGGCCATCAATGAACTGCAGAATACTGAAGTAATCGAAAATGCGATGCAGGGATACTTCATGATCCGGTAAAAAGAGAATTCTCTCTTGAATGCAGGTGTTTTCATTTTTTTGTAATAATTAGGTAATGAATTACGCATGGTGACTAAGATGTTTTAGGTAAATTTTTAGACATTATTTGTGGATTTTAAATACTCTATCCTTTTCAATCGTACTGTACTTGAGGTGATGCAGGCTGCAGATGATATCCAGTATTTCGGCCGGATTTTGTGTGCTATTGAATGTGGCTGTTGTTTTTAGAGACGTAAGCGATGTATCCTTTAAGATAATTTCAATGTTGTAGATATATTCCAGTTTTTTTGCGACCTCTTGTAGATTTGTTCCATCAAACGCTATGGCGACAGCTGTATTTTTTTCTACTACGCTACGTGAAGATTGTGCGGTTTCTTTGCTGTAACGTAGACTTTGGTTTTTGGTTAATATACCCAAGATTTTATCTTGTTGCTGTACCGCCACCTTACCGGTAGCAACGGTGACTTCGACTTGGTCGGAAGCCTGATAAGCTTTTATCCGAAAGGAGGTACCCAATACTTTAACTGCTAGCTTGGATGCAAGCTGTACCTGAAATGGGTGTTGTTCGTCGTGGGCAATATCAAAGAAGGCTTCCCCTTCGGTAAGTGCTATTTCACGGATATTTCCCGTGAATTTACTTGGATAGCTGATTTTGGAAGATGGTTCCATGATAATTTCCGAACCATCTGCCAATACAATCTTTTTATGTTCACCTGCAAGGGTTGTTGTGACGATCTGCGAAGATGGTGCGATAGGTTGATTATTTACTTTCCAATAAAGAAGTCCTATAGAAGCAATCATTAAAATAGCGGCCGCTATTTTGAATACAGGTGAATACAGCAGGGAAGGTCGTTTACTTTCCTTTTCTGAAATACCGGACTGGATATTGGCCAATAATTGTTCGCGCAGTGCTGCCTTGCGTTCCTGCGGAATTTTTTTTGATGCGTTATCCAGTTGGGCGTACCAATCTTCGACTTGTTTAATCTCGGCGGCGCTGGCCTCTCCATTTAAATATTTTTGCAGTAGCTGCTTTGCTTTTTCTTCCATCATTTGAATACATGTCACTTCAAATGGGAATTGGTACTAGTCGAAAATATTAGGAGTATATTAATTTATTGTTAACACTCAAAAAAATGTAGGAACTGCCTAAGAGAGGCTTTTTTTGAGCAGTTTCATGGCCGAGGTAATTTGATTCTTGACGGTTTGTACTGATACATTCAGCTCGCTCGCAATTTCCTTGATTGATTTTTCTTGCTTGCGGCTCATTGTGACGACCAGTCGCATACGTTCGGGAAGCTGCATTAAAGCTTCTTCAACTTTTTGCTGCGCATCTTTTAGGATCAGCAGGTCGTCCGCTGAATCCGCATATTGTTGGTTCATTAAAGTCGCTAGTTCGGCTTTGTGTCCATCTTTAACTGTCGTATTCCGAAAATGGTTGATTACTTTGAATTTTACAGCCCCATGTAGATAGGCTGCAAGGCCACCAGATATGATGACCTGTTCACGGTTTTCCCACAGCGAAATGAAGATTTCCTGGGTAATGTCCTGAGCCACATTTTCGTCACCTATTTTCTTAAAAGCTGCATCAAATATGGCTTCCCAATACAGATTAAAAATCTGTTCCATGGCAAAGTGGTCACCTTGCTTTAATGATGCTATCAATAATTCGCTCACAAGATCAGTTTTAATTGGACAAAGCTAATAACTCAGTATTCCTTTAAAGTTAATAAATCTTAAAGAGTATATTTTGTCTGTTATAAATTAATCTTTGGGATTTCTGCTGAAATTGAGCGGTATATTTTTATTCTTTAAATTCCTTGCCTGTAGCGATGTCTATAAAATAGCTCTCATTCTGATTGTGTTCATTTTTATGCTGTACCCAACCGTTGGGATTTATGGTCATGTAGCTTTTGTTGCCGATTCGTTGTTTTGTCTTATTGTTGTATAAAGTATAGTGAGCTTCTTTATGTTCCTGTAATGCGAAGATTTGTCGTTTACCATCTAAGGTTTCAATATGTTCGAACTTGGGATTTATATCCCAAGTCTTTGCACTTGAATTCCATAGGCCTTTTGTAGGTTCCAGATCACCTCGTTTTACATCAATTAAATAAAGATCTTCTGATGAATCGATGTATTTTATTTTTCCGGTCTTCCAATTCTTCTCCATGGCATTTGAGGTGAGTAACATGTGTTTGTCTGGCCAGACCAAATTACCCACCTGATCCAGGATATAGAAATTCGGGGCTTTGATGGTGTCCAATAAGTTGCCATCTTTATCTATATATAGCCAATCATAAGCCCAGATGGCATGATCGTAGTTAAATCTGCCTAGAATAAAATAGGGCGAATTAGTCACCGAATAAACTAAGGATATTTCTTTTAGAAAGGCAATCTGTGTAGCATTGGCTTGTCTAATTTGTTTTGGAAAAGCTTTGTCGTATTGTGGAAAGGTATATATGCTGCCTGTATTATTGTCCTTTAGTAGTTTGGGGATTGCTGGGCTGTAGCGCTCCTGATTGATGGAATCGAGCTGTATGGCCTCATTTTTCCAAAGAAGGTCTATTTTGTCTATGCCTGTCAAAGCGGATAAAACCGGTTTTTTGCTTTGGATATCAAGGATAGCAAAACTGTTTGCTGATGCTGGAATATAACGTCCGTTTTCCAAGGGCATTTCAATGTGTTCTTCTATTTTCTTAACTTTTTGATCTTTTAGCAGATACAGGTTTCCGTTGAGGATCAGGTGCTTGTCGTCTAAGGGGTAAGTTGCAAGGTTATACTCGTTCTCATCGTAAGGAATATCTTTTTTCAGCAAGAACTGATTACTTTCCAATACCCGTATTTCGAGCTTGACATAAGTAGCTGTTTTCTTGATATAACTGCTTAGGATATTCCAGTCCCATTTCCAGAAGGGCAATTTCTTTTCATATTCCTGGTGTTTCATTACGAGAGTCACCTGTTCGAGGTCTAAGAGCTGTAAATCTGCGTCGGAATAATGTTCGATAAATTCACCTTTGCTGTTAATGATCCCCGTTTGATCCTTTTCATTGGCTACCAGTGCAAATCCTGTGGACGTGAAAGGCTGAGCCCAATGGAACTCTTGGGATAGCTTCTTATGGAATGCACTGTCGACATAGACAAACTGCTTATTTTTGGTTTGATACGGAATCCATTTAACCCGGTCATTTTTTGTGATTATGGCGGATTCCTGTGCACATGCTGTGATACATAGCATAGCTGTTATACTTAGCAATAATGATTTGATCATCCTTTTTTTCTATAAATTGGACCTACTTGTTTGCAGCTCGCATGTTATTGCAATTGCTCTCGTTGATCGAGCCCGAATGCGAATCGTACACGGGCTGAAACGCGTTGGTTTCGAAGCTAAAGTAGTGGAAAACAAGCTTTAGGAAAATAGCCGATTTCAGTGATTATCTTGGCGGCAATCAGGGGAGATTTAGTGTAATGAAAGTGAATGGAATACCGTATATTGTAAGTTATAGCCAGTTGGCGTGTAATATTAACCGTTGATTGGACAGATGATATCGGGAAGGAGCAGCGCTAATTTTGGGGTTGAGCCGATTAGTGTGATCACTTTTTAGTAACCGGAACCAAAATAACCTCCCCTTTGTTGGTTTGGTACCAGTATTTGTTGCCCAGGTCATCTTCGAAATCATGGTTTACTCGCGACTTATCAACCTTTCTGAAGCTTTTTACATCAGGGCCATTGAATATTTTATTTCCAATGAAAATGTGGTTCGCGTCTTTTGCCACAGCGAACTTGAGAACCTCGAAGGTTTTCGGATCTGCCTCAGCAAATAATTGTTGCTCGTAATAGACATGATTTTTGTCGCGCGACCAAAGGACTTTTCCATTTGCCCCTTCCAATAGCTCGAAACTTTCGGCATCGACCGCTGCATATTTAAATTGCTTACCCGAGATAATCACCAATTGGTCAATGATTACTGTCTTATCATTAAGGAATTTTATGTTGTTTGACGAGGGAAGTTTGATCTCCAGTATGCCGATGTTTTGATAAGGCTCGTAGTAGAGCAGTATTCGGTCATTCAGTAGTAGATAGGCTATATTGAGAGCCTTAACGTTTTCTGTTTTATAGTGGAGCGGAAGAATCGCCTTGTCTGTTACTACGAAAAGCAGATTTTTATCTTTTACAAAATTACTGTTAACTACGTTGAATGAAGCATAGTCGACGTTCAGCGGTTGATACCTATAAAAGTAATGTGCTTTATCTTTAGCTAGTGCTGGAAGTTGATGATATAACGTTGTATAAGTTGCAGGATCGGCACCTTCGATAATGGTGAGCTGATTTTGGCTACACGTTGAAGTAGCCGAAGCAAAACCTTCAAATTTGAATACATGCTCCTGATCGATTGGAATGTTGTTTTTCAGTTGAAAGGTCTTTACATCGACCAGCTCTTGCGGGCATCCCATAAAATAGACGTGATCTTTATCGCGGGCATAGACCTCTTTGATCACAGCAAAACTTGCCAGATCGGCAACCATCTTTCTCGAACCTCGTTCAAAACCGTTTCCGCCCGGTATAAAATAAATCGCACCGCTCTTTTTGTAGTAATCTTCAGACAAAGGACTCACTTGCTCTTTGCAGGAAAAGAGCAGACCTATCAAAGCACTTATTATTCCCATTTTTAAGATATTTTTCATACTCGCCAACGTTATACCTTATTGCAATTATTGATTATTCATTGATGTAACGCACCGCAAAATCGATCCAGTCTGAAATGGATTCATCTAGATAGATATCGGGCTGTATACCTATATTGTCAATCGGATATTGCGGTAAACGGGTAGATCGGTAGGTCGGCAAAAGGAGCTGATAATTGTCGCAACCAAATTTGAACTCACGTATAGAGCCATAATCAAGGGCGCCCATACTCGGGGTTCCCATGATTTTTACTTTTTTGCTCTGGCGGGAACTGAATAAAAAATTCTCCGCTGAACTGGCTACATTTCTATTGGCTAGGATAATGACCTGTTGCGGACTCTTTTTATTAAGGACAATCGTATCTATGATCACCTTCTTGTCACCATACAGTACAAATTTTCCGATATTCTCCCTGTATTCCCGCAGATCTTCGTCAATTCTTTTTACTTCATTCAGAGAATCCTGCTTGATATTCTTGATGGCATAATCACGCAATCCATTGACTAAGGTTTGTGTCGCAAAAAACTCAACACTCATAATCCGGATGGGATTAGTTAAGATGTAAGGCAACAGCGGCTGGTATACATCGTCCGTTCCACCACCGTTGTTTCGTACATCTATAATAAGTCCTTTACTGCTTTCGATCTTTTCTTTGTTTTTTTCGATCAGCTCTTTGAAAGGGGCTATGTTTTCATACCCGAAGCTTGAGATCTTAATATAAAATATATCGGGACTGATCGATTTTGAACTTATTTCCTCTTCTGGTTCTGCCTTTGGGGTTTCGGTACTTGTCTGTGGAGCATTTTTCTTTTTGGAAAGATCATCTAAGACAATGTGTTCATCGTGGAAGAAGTCAAGATATTCCTGCAAAAGTTGCATACAGGTCCCATTTGAAACCAGCAAGCTTTTCTTCGTTAATATATTTTTTTTAGCTTGATACAGGTCCTTATTCTGCTTGGTTTTTTCTGGAAAACCAGGGTACTCGCTCTCTATTTTTATAATTAATTGCTTAAGTGACTGTGAGCAGTTGCAGGTGGTTTGACCATATATTGGTCGAACAAAGAAAACGAGACAAAAGATGAGGAATAATTTGGTATTGGTCATGGATATGGTTGTTAAAATTAATGCAATTTAAGAAATAGCGTATTTTCTGATAGCTTAAAAATTGAATAGCCTAAAAATAATAGAAATATATAATTGATTCGTGAGTTGTTTACAATTCGCAGCATATATTTATAATTTGTAAAAGCCGGAAATAAATGGTCGTGTGTTTATGTACAGGCCGATATCCTTTATTTAAAACTTTAATGATAAATAATATTTTGATTTGGTTTTGTTTATTTATATATTTGTATATATAAACTATATTAATGTATTCTATTTTGTTTTTCTTTTAATGGGGAAAACAAAGTGTTTTCTCTGTCTATATTGCCAGCGACGGTGAAACACTTTTTCGCTAAATGAATGATTTGAATACATGTTGATTTAAATGCTGGTATTTCCTGAAAAGCCAAGGGGCGAACGTCTATATGTAGTAATGTGTTAACCCCTCTTTAGTCTCCTTGGTTGTAATACTGTTTTTTTTACAATAAAGTATTGATTATTTGCAATAATGATCTGTAACAGTCTGATCTGTTGGGGTAATTTATTGTGCCAAATTTTTAATCTCAAATCATTTAGTATGGAAATTAATAGCCAATTAATTATCGATCGGCTTTCTCAGCGTATGGATCTCGATCGTGCCTATCTTTTTAAATATCAGTTTCTCGGTCAGGATCATTATCATTTGCTTCTTGCGCTCAAGCATGTGAGCGGGCTTTCACCGAAGGTCTTAAAGCCTATTGTGGAATTATGTTTAATGGACCAGAAGAATATTTCCTTTGAGCTGGTGCCAATTGCTGAAATGCTCAGTAAAGTCAAAGTGGGGAGTCTGTATTATTCCTATGCCTCCCTACTTGAAAATACCGTTCATCAGGCTGGTAGCAAAAAGAACCCACCCCTTCAAGCGAAAGAGCTAAAAAGTGTTCTAGAAATAGCTGATGAATATTACCAGAAGCTCTTGCCTATTTCAGCGGGCTTCTTACAGGGGGCTGAAACATTTGGTCAACAGGGCAACTATCAAAGGGCTGTATTTATGTTACATCAAAGTATGGAAAACCACTTGCGTTTTTTACAGCTAATGATTGACGGAAAAGCCAATAATGTACATCATGTTAATAACAGAATTAAAAGCCTCAATGAGCATTTTTCCATTTTAAGGGAGTCCCTTGTCGGAAAGGATGAGGAAGAAAAGAAACGTTTTAGATTATTGGACAGTGCCTTTGATGCGGTTAAACAAAATAAGGACCTCGAAATCTCCGCCTTTGATGCCTCCTGGCTTTATGAGCATTGCAAGTTTGTTCTTCATACAATTGAACAGCTGTACTTGAGTTTTATGGAAGGCCTTAAAACGGGCTATGAAAAATTGTTGGCAATAGCGGAACAAAAAGTCGCAAATAAAAACGTCGAAGTTGCAGTAGGTAATCTGGCGGCGAAGGAGACTACATTATCGAATGCCACGGCCTCGCAGTTTCATGCATTTCCTTGGCCGGAACGGTATGAGGAAGATATACTTCATGTGCTGGCTCAGATTCGTCAGGAGAATAATCCCGAACAAATGATGCTGCTCAATTATTACGTCAGCGATGCACATGGAAAAGGACTTTTTCATTTTCCTGCGGTGGAAAATGAAAAGGCAGAAATCTACCTTGCAGTAATAAAAAAGAAAATAGGTCACTGTCATTTTCGAAAAATCGTTTATGGTCGAGTTACTGCAGTTGTAGCTTTTATGAGTACAGATTTCCTGACAACAAAACTGGATCTGGGCAGCCGTTTCTCCCATACCATCTGGAATGAATCTGTTGTTGTTTACCGTCGTCCGAGTTATAAGCCAACATATTCCGTTTCTCCTGTCAATTGGCATGATACATTGTTTAAGACATCCATTTCATGGACACGCAATTCAAAACTCATGCAGGATCTGCTAGGTGTATTTGCTTTTGAAGGACTCGCTAGTCCACAATTGGCTGTATTATTTTTAAATCAATTGACTTCAATTGGACTATACAGTTATCTCTACCTCCGGATCGGTTATGCCCCAATGAATGTGACTATAGCCGATCTGGTGGACTGGACCTGTATCTGTGATAAAAAAGTGAAAGAGTTTTTTACAACCAGAGCTGATATAGAAGAAATATTGAATGCAGAGTTATTAAAACAAATGAAAGGGCGGGTCTATGAGCTTCCTTCACAATTAGCTCAGCTTGATATGGACTACTTTAGGTCAAAAGCGAGAGAAATTACAGATTTCTTTGTCGATCTCTGTGGTCAGAGCATACGGTATATGGAGCTGAAATCGGAGGTTAATTTCAATAAGCACTAAAGAAGGATCTATGGGAAATAATGTTGAAAATCTGGGGCTAGCAACAGATGTTGCTCCGATTATACCTGACAAAGAGAAGAATAGCTTTATTATTCCTTGGGAAAACCAAGAGGATCTTTATATTTCATCAGACTACTTTCTTAAGCTCTATAAAGGAGAAATACCACTGGAAGATTTCCGCCTGTATTGTTACAGCGTTAGGATAATCAAAGTCAACAAGTTTAAATGGCCATTTTCTTTAAGAAGAGACGGAAATTATAAAAACAAATATCTCAAAATTGATCTCGAGATCAAAGAAATCGGATTGAAGGTTAAGTGTGATTGTAAAAAGCGTCATGATAGTCTGTGTGATTATGTAATTATTGGACTTTATCGTAAGTTTTTACTCAGTAATAAATTCTTACATGATTTATATGCAAAAGATATTGCCATCCTACCCGAAAGTCAGCATAAGTTCTTTCAATTGGGTATTTCTAGACTATATTACCGCAATGATAAGGTTTGTATTGAAAACCATAAGCAATTTGGTCAGGTATATAATTATTTCGACCACCAGGAGCTTAAATCGGAATTGCTAGATGCAGCATCTGAAAATCGATGGCTGGGACAGCCTGGGGCGCCTTTCCCGGATTTTATGTATGTTATTCCTAGTGAGCGTCAGGTGGACGGACTGCCCTTTTTAATACCTTTTGAAATAGACAGTAAGATAAATTATTTAGGAGAATTTGGTAATGAGTTGGCGAATTTTGCTGATAGTGATGTCTTAAAAATCGATTTATGTCGTAAGATTTTAGCCTTTTCCAAAAGTCCACAAAGACAAATAAGGGATAGGGAACAAGATAACCTGCGGAATGACTTTGATCATGTGGAGAAGGATTTTATCGTCAGTGCTTGGCGTAAACTTTTGGAAGGAAAATCGGATCAAAGATTACGTGTTGCCTTTGTCGATAGGAATAATTTTAAAACCACAATCGAAAACTTTAAATATCCATCCAAATATCGTACAACTTATCGGAATGTGATTTTGGCGGGCGATGATCTTAGCCTGAAATTTCATTTGAAAGAATACAGCGATCACCTGCTTCTATCGTTAATTCTTGTCTACAAAGGAGAGGAGTTGAAAGACTATACATCCGAATGTCGGTCCAATTTCTTCTTTATCAATCTAAATGAAGATGAGTGTCTTTTTGTTGATAATCTACAAAAGGAGTTTCTATTACGTTTCTTTCACAGTATTTCCACTAAAATAACGGTGTTAAAGAGGGACTATGAAGACTTCTTTACGTGTATGTTGATTCCATTGTCAACATCCCTTCATATAGACCTTGAACCTTTAAACAAGGATACAGTTTTTATTTCTAATACCGCTCATCATGTGCCGCAATTTAAGGTTGTGGTGGAGAAAGACGACGATGATCATTTAAATTTCGAATTGAAAGCTATGCTGAGTGAAAAGGAAGAATATGTAATTCCATATGGAGGAAACTTGATTTTAAAATCGGAAAATGGAACCTGCCTATATACTGAGCGAGATCTTGTTGGCGAGAATGAGTTTAATACCTTTATTGAAGCACAGTTGCCAAATTTGAAAAGTTGCAGCAATAGGATGGTTAAGCGCTTGGAATGGCAGGGGTATAGCAACAGAAATAGACTGTATGAATTTATAAAAAAATGTAAGAGCAAGGGGTACAAAACTATACTGAACAATATTTCAAAGGGAGCTTATTTGCTGCCGCACCAACTGAAATGGGAAGTATTGGATATTCGTCAGGACAATAATGTATTTTCCATTTACATGATTTTCAAATTTGGAACTATGATCTATTTACCGGGAGAGTTTGAAGAAAAGATCGTAAACGACTACAGTAGCATTCAATTGGCGGACAAATCTTTCGGATATATCAAAGCCTCAGATAAAGCATTATTTGATGTGCTGTTTAATTATGCGGTTGTTGAAACCGACTGTCTTAAACTCACTTCAGCCCAATTGCTATCTTTCCAAACACGGCTGGATCGAATTGATCCCCGTATTATTCAAAATAGCCTAGCGGAACGTCGAAAGAAACTGTTGAATACGGATGAAATAGCCTTGTTGGATGTTCCGAAAGAGATCCAGGCAGAGTTGCGCCCTTACCAACAGGCAGGGTTTAGCTGGATGGTATTCTTAAGCGATTTTCAATGGGGCGGTATCTTGGCTGATGATATGGGATTA
This sequence comes from Sphingobacterium paramultivorum, assembly GCF_014109745.1. NCBI lineage: Bacteria > Pseudomonadati > Bacteroidota > Sphingobacteriia > Sphingobacteriales > Sphingobacteriaceae > Sphingobacterium > Sphingobacterium paramultivorum. The sequence continues at coordinate 4,146,357 of NZ_CP058555.1, read as the reverse complement.
GGGAAAACCTTACAGGCAATAACGCTTTTGGAATATTTCTATCAAAATAATCCAAAGGCAGCCCCCTCAATTATTATTGTACCCAATTCCCTGCTATTCAATTGGCTGGCAGAATTTAAGAAATTTTCCCCAAATCGTCGGACATCTATTTATCATGGACAAAAAAGGAGGGAAGTCACAGAAATAGAGAACGAATCCATCTTGATTACAACCTATGGAACAGTTATGATGGAGCTCGATTTTCTTAAATCCCAGTCCTTTAGTTACATGATTTTAGATGAGTCGCAGGCGGTGAAAAATCGTAATTCAAAAAGATTTAAATCGCTTACTGAGCTAAAATCCTGCTATCGCATAGCGATGACAGGAACACCTATTGAAAATGGCGTGGAGGATATCTATGCACAAATGAGTATGGTCAACCCGGGTTTTTTTGGAACTTATGGCAATTTTAATAACACCTATCGGGGGATCAAAGATGAAAATACAGCGCAAGAAACTGTCCTTGGCCTCCAAAAGATGATCCAACCTTTTATTCTTCGGCGTACAAAAAAACAGGTTGCTTTGGACCTTCCTGAAAAGACCGAAACAATTCTGTATATGGATATGCTTCCGGAGCAAAGGAAAATATACGATAAGGTCAGAAAAATATTCAAGGGAGAGATTGAAAATAATCTGAATAACGCTGATTCCCCGAAATCCAAATTTTGGGCGATCGAGGCGCTGCAAAAACTACGGCAGCTTTGCAACTCGCCCATTCTGATGAAAGATGGCGGCTTCGGTCATGAATCTATTAAATTGGATTTTATTGATGATATCATGGATGAAGTAGCTCCAAATCATAAGATTCTTCTCTTTTCGGCGTATACTTCCATGCTTAAGCTGGTGGCTCAACGAATCGAAAATAAGGGAATAGCTTATGCCTACCTTGATGGTAAGATGAATCAAGATCAGCGGCAAAATGCGGTCGAAAGATTTCAGAAAGAGGACGAATGCCGTGTGTTTCTCATCAGCCTTAAAGCGGGAGGAACAGGATTAAATCTAACGGCTGCCGACTATGTCTATATTTTGGACCCCTGGTGGAATCCTGCTGCCGAAGCACAGGCGATAGATCGTTGTTATCGAATAGGGCAAGAAAAGCATGTGATGGCTTATAAGATTGTTTGTCGGGATTCCGTTGAGGAGCACATCTTAGCCCTTCAAGAAAGTAAAAAACGAATATCCGAAGGACTGATTTTAGATGAGGCCAATCTAATGAAATCGATCAGTAAAGATGAGCTGCTTAAATTATTTGAATAACCAATTGTACACTATAATGATGAAAAAAGTATCTAGACTAAAGGTATCTTTTGGAGGAATGATGTATTCGCACGATTTTCAACTATGGTACACCTATCTAAAACGGAGGATAGAAAAGGGCTGGAGACCTGAAGAACTGTCGTTCCTGGTTGGTAGACCTGATCATGCATATTTAGACTTTGAAAAAATGTATCAGGTACGAAGTTTTTTGACCCAGGAATCGATCTTGCTGGATCGAATATACATGAGCTCATACATTGAACCGATGGAATTCCATCGCGAAAGATATGAAGTTACCGAAGAACGTCTCGTCCGTCTTCATATTGAAGAGGACGAGGTCAGATGGCATTATTCTATTGAAATTCCTTGGCAGTTTGTCTCTCAAAAAAAGTCTTCAATTGCATTGCAATTTGAGGAATGGAAAGCTGAAAAGGATATCCAGCTTGAATCGGATGCGATGTTACATGTGCGCCAAAAGATTGAAGGGCTATTGGATCTGGAATTCTTTGTGCATGGCGCAGCTCCTTGGCAACTGTTTCGGAAAGTTAAGGAAACGGGGCAGGTTCATCTCCAGATTTATCCAAGGCATTTGAAAAATGTGCTGTATGGACTCATTCAGCAAAATAGGTTGGTCGTCAGAAATGTGGAAGGAAGGTATTCTTTTTATCCGGTTGATAGAAAGATGGGACATGAGAAATTCAATTAATGATAGTGAGAGATAAAACAACACATACAGCATAATGCTATGTTAAGTTTGATCAACCTTGTAAAATACGAGGATCAAAATGTTTAAACCTAACTAGTCATTAATAGGGCAACGATAGTGATTATAACATGCAATCAAAATGAATTGCTATATTTAATCATGCATGCAAAACCTGAACAACGAAAAACATCAATAGTACCAGTATTATGCAAAATTCTTGTTGGGACTATTGGTGTTTTTGCTATTTTGACCGCTTGTTTCTATCATAATCAACTTGATGTTGACGGCAGCTTGACGATAGGATTTCCCTGGACATTTTATAGGGAAGGAAGCGGTTATAGCCCAGATCTTAATGAGCAGGTCGGATACCATGAATTTGAACCTCTAAAATTGATCGGCAATATTCTTTTTGCTGCAACCCTGGCTTTGATGATTTTCCGGATTTATAGCGTCACCATACGAAAGCGCTAGGTGGTCTATGAATTTCATAAAGAATGTCAAGCATACCTTTTCTAATTTGAAGCTCTTTAGCTACATCAGATTATTCTCCTTAATAAGATTTCTGTAGAATTGTAAACTTTCCTCCAAATAAGAAATATAACTTTCTTTGTCCCGTAAAAGCTGCTTTTCCTTTGCTAAGGGTAATTTTTCTCCCTTTATCTGAGCTGTCGGAGGATTGATCAAGCTATTCATATCCGTTTGTAATATATCCGCAATTTGCTGTAGACGTTCAATGTCTATCTTCGTCGTTCCAATCTCAAGGTTCTGATAGGCTTTTAAGGAAATATATAGCTGTTCAGCCATTGCCCGTTGTGATATCTTGAGATATTTCCTACGCTCTTTAACGGCTTTGATAATTTCTTGTGATGTAACATTGCTCATGGTTAGTACAATTCAAATTAATGTGAACACAGGGTTTGGTATAGCCAAAGATAAGTAATTTGAAAATATAATCTACTTATATGGTAGTCTTTATTTTTATTTATTTCAAAACTACTGTTACCTCCTCGAAAAATCTTTCCCGCTAAGGCGTATTAAATGTTCATAGCACCATTTAATATAGGAATATTTTCTACCTAACTGTTGGAAATGAATAGTCAAACCCCTTATTTTTGAGTAGTCTACTTATTTAGTAGTTTTTATTAAAAAATAAACATATGACTAAAGTATTTACATTGATTGCATCGCTCACTTTCTCTACAGCGATTATGGCGCAGCATAAAACTGCCCTGCTAAACGGTCAAGTGACTGGCTATACAACGCAGGACAAAGCTTTTCTGAGCTATCGGAATGGTACACAACGCATAGCCGATTCGGTTATCATCGGTTCAAACGGAACATTTCAATTCAATTATACGATTGCCGATCCGACAATAGCTAGCCTTACGATAGGTAAAACACTGGCCTTAGCGCAACGTTCAAAAAGTCTGACGTTCTATCTTGAAAACACAGCGATCAAGGTTCAGTCTACCGATTCATTGAAAAATCCATCGGTTCAAGGAGGAAAGACAAATACGGAGCTTAGCCAATTAAAGACGCGGCTTGAAAAAATTGCCCCTTTGCGTGATGCGCTGAATACAAAATATTTTTCGGCAAGCCAAGAGCAACGAAACTCCCCCGAATTCAAAAAGGAAATCGAACAGCTCAGCGAAAACTATCAGCTTGAGAATAAAAAAATCCTGGAAACCTTTATTTCAGAGAATCCCAATTCTTTCGTCAGCCTAGACCGTATTGCAGAGGTCGTAGGCTATGCTCCCGAAGCTGAGGACCTGGATCGATATTTCAAACAGCTCAGTCCAGAAATACGTCATTCAGAAAAAGGAAAAGCTTTTGCACTACAGATTGATCAAACCAAAGCGACGTCGATCGGACAGATTGCTCCGGCTTTTACGCAAGCTAACCCAGAAGGTAAAAATATTTCCCTTGCTGATTATCGAGGTAAATATGTGTTGTTGGATTTCTGGGCAAGTTGGTGTGGTCCCTGCCGTCATGAAAATCCAAATGTCGTAAAAGCTTATCATGCCCTAAAAAACAAAAAATTTACCGTGCTCGGCGTATCTTTAGATCAACCTGGCAAAAAGAACAATTGGCTAAAGGCTATTGCAGATGATAAATTAGAGTGGGATCAGGTTTCGGATCTTAATTTTTGGGATAACCAGGTCGCTAAGCTTTATAATATCCGATCGATTCCTCAAAATTTTCTGATCGATCCCAATGGAAAAATAATTGCCAAAAACCTTCGTGGTGAAGATTTGGAACTCCAACTTTCTAAATATATCGTTGATTAAACAGTAAACATACAGAATTTATGAAAAGACAGTTATCGATTTTATCCCGTAAAAAATCCATTGCTACGACGACAGTGCATGTTGTTGATTCAGTCTATATTTCCCAAGCACGAATGTGCATGCCTATTCCATATATGTAGGTCTAAACTACTCCCTCTATTTTATTTATTGACGATATGGGGTTTACCTCATGTTGTTATATTTTTTGTCGCAAAAAGGGATGCTGAGCAAATGCCCCTAGGGCATTGCCTTGTCCCTGTGTGACATGCTACACTTTTATTAATCGAAAATTACAATGAAACAAAAATTAATCTATTTTTTGTTGGGGATCCTCTTTGCCATCCATGTTCAGGCACAGTCTTCTCGTAAAGTCAGCGGAATTGTATCTGCACCGGATGGTACTCCTTTGGCTGGAGTTTCTATCCGGGTGGAGAATACGAAGGAGGCCACACAAACAGGTAGAGATGGTCAATATAGCATCCGTGTCGCTGCTTCCGAAAAACTTATATTTAGCTTCATAGGCTATCAGGTCCGTCACATTGATTTAAAAGGACGATCATCGTTGGATGTTGTGTTACTGAAAGAGGAATCTGTATTGGATGAAGTTGTGGTATCAGCAGGGGGGATTCTCAGGACTCCCCGCGAGCAGGGCTATGCAACAACGCAGGTCACCGGCGAAAATCTCACCCAAGGGAAATCACCGACTATTGCTGGGGGGCTTCAGGGGAAGGTACCGGGATTGCAGATTAATCAGATCAGCAGTGGTGTGAACCCTAATTACCGGTTGGTGCTTAGAGGAAACAGATCTTTATTGGGCGACAATACAGCTTTAATCGTGTTGGATAATGCTGTTGTGAGCAGTGATCTGCTCAACAATATTAATCCTGCAGATGTAGAAAATGTACAGGTTCTGAATGGAGCTTCAGGTGCTGCTGCGTATGGAGCTGAAGGATCCAATGGGGTGTTAATCATTACAACGAAAAAAGGACAGGCGGGACGTACCGCGATCAACTTGAGTAATACCTTTACGTTGGAAGAAATCAGTTTCTTTCCGAAGTTACAGGATAAGTTTGGTGCAGGATCCACTTCGGGTACACAGATCTACAACCCCGAAGAAAACCAACAGTATGGTCCTGCTTTCGACGGGTCTACCGTTGCGATCGGTAATCCGCTGGAAAATGGGGAACAGCAATATGGTACTTATTCAGCACGTAATGATCGTTTTGATTTTTGGAATGTCGGCCGCAATAACCAAACTGATCTTTCGATCTCCTCCGGAAATGATAAATCTTCGCAATACATCGCCGGTCAATATCTTACCGGTCGAGGAACAACTCCCGGCGATAAATACAACCGGATCTCTTTTCGTTTAAACGGTACAAGAGCTTTTTATCCCAATCTGAATCTGGATTATTCAGCGAGTTATGTCGAGAACTTTTATGATATTACCTCAGCGACAAGCTCCATTTATACGCAGTTAACACAGACTCCAGCCAATATTCCATTATTGAGCTACAAAGACTATGTCAATAATCCCTTTGCGACACCTGATGGCTGGTACAATCCTTGGTACTTAAATCCTTATTGGACAGCGGATAATTATCGGTCGAAAACAAAAAACAGCTATCTGACAGCCAAAATCGAATTAAAGTATCGTCCGACAACTTGGTTAGAGTTTACCTATAGACCCTCAATTTCCAACCGATGGTATGATACAAAATCTGTTTCACCCAAACAGACTTATTCGAGCTATTCTGTCAATACTATTGGACGTACCAATTTAGCGGGTGGTGTTTCGGACACCGAATATAACAGTGCCCGTATCAACCATGATCTTCAGATAGGGATAAAAAAAGATGTCAATGACTTCTCTTTCAATTTTAATCTGACCGGTACTGCTATTAGCCGACGATATAAATCGGTAGCTGTTTCGGCATCGGGTCTTGAAATCCCAGGGCTTTACAATGTGTCCAACCGAATCGGGGAAGCTGGCGCCAGCGAATCGAATACCCTGGCACGTACATTTGCGGTATGGGGTGACCTCTTGGTCGGATACAAAGATTACCTTTTCTTACATGCTACAGGCCGAAACGATTGGACATCAGTCCTCAGCAAAGCAAATAGATCTTATTTCTACCCTTCTGTAGACTTGTCTTTCATTCCAACGGATGCCTTTAAGCAACTAAAAGACAATTCGATTGTCAATTACTGGAAGTTGAGAGGTGGTCTGTCGCGCACTGGCTATGTCAACGTGGATCCTTACTCGCTGGTACCTACCTTCTCCTCAGTTACAGGATATAGTAGCGGAACATTCTTTTCTCAGGGAAGCCGCATTATTTCATCTAATTTAAAACCAGAGATTACTACAGGGTTTGAGTTTGGTACCGATTTTAGATTGTGGGATAACCGCATTGATGCAAATATCACGTACTATCATACAGGAACAACAGGACAGGCGATTCCTGCCGGGATAGCGATTTCCTCCGGCTATTCTCAATTTTATGTCAATACGGGTAAAGTAACGAACGAGGGGATCGAAACCGCTTTGCATATCACGCCTATTCGTAGCAGGGATTTCCAACTAACAGTTGGCGGAAACTATACGCACAATAAAAACATCTTACAGGATCTTTACCCCGGGCTAGATCGTATTTCTATTAATGGAAGTAGTGTGATCTATGGACAGAAGGGCCTGGAGGTGAATCAGATCATCGTTTCAGATTATGCTCGTGATGAACAGGGCCGTGTCATCGTCGATGCAAATACAGGTTACCCTTCCGTGGCTTCTGAAAGTAAGATACTTGGCAATACCACACCACGGCACCGTCTGGGCCTTGACCTTTCTTTACGCTGGAAGGATTTCTCTTTCAGCACCCTTTTTGAATATCGTGGTGGGTACAAATTTGCCGCTATAGACCTCGGTAGCACGCTTGATTTTGGCGGGTCATCGGCTCGAAGTGCCTACTACAACCGGGAGGCGTTTGTCTTTCCAAACTCCTCTTATTTAGATGCTACCAGTGGTCAATATGTAACTAATGATCATATTACAGTTTCAGACGGTGGAGCTGGATTTTGGACTTCGGGCACATACAATAGAGGTGTGTACAGCAATTATGTGATTTCTGGTAATTATTGGAAATGGCGCGAGGCCTCGCTTTCCTACCGCTTACCACAGCGTATCCTTTCTCGCCTAAAAGGTGTTAAAGCTGCTTCGGTCAGCATCCAAGGACGTAATCTTTTGCTATTTACCCCTAAATCCAACGAGTATACCGACCCCGATTACAGTGCCAATGATAACAATGCCATAGGGGTCTCGACGACAGGGCAGACTCCACCTACACGCTATTTTGGGGCTACACTGTCACTTACTTTTTAACTAGTGAACTATCATACACTTATTCTCAATGAAAAAATTACATTTGAAAAATATATTGTCTCTTGGAATAATCATTGCACTATCTTCTTGCTCGCAATTGGATATCAATGAAAATCCCAATGCGGCAACCGAAGCGACCATAACACCCGACCTGGTGTTGACGCAGGCGATCGCGAGCACAGCTTCCAATATTGTTAGCTATCATTCTTATGGCGCATTTTTGGTTGGATATCAGCTTCCAGGTGGCGGAATTGGCGGTTATGGAGATACATATACCTATAACATTACATCCAATACCAACGTTGGATTGTGGAACAATGTGTTCAACAATCTTCGCGATTATCAGTTTATTATCAATTATGCACAAAAAAGTCCCGAGTATAAATTTTTTGGTGATATAGCGCGCATTTTTAAAGTATTCAATTATCAGTTGCTTGTCGATGCCTACGGAGATGTTCCTTACACGGAAGCGCTCCAAGGAGATAACAACTTGGCTCCTAAGTTTGACGATGATGCAGTCGTTTACCAAGCTTTGGTTACCGAGCTCGATGCAATTATCGCGGATATTAAGCAGTATAAAGGTGATCTAAATTACCGGAGTTTATCGAAAAAGACCGATCCGGTGTTTGCTGGTAATCTCGATAACTGGATTAAGTTTGCTAACAACCTTAAATTGCGTCTTTTGGTGCGGGCAAGAGGCACTTCTATTGACAGCTTTGTCCAATCGGCTTTTAGTAAATTCTCGACGGATGGATTTCTGATCGATGATGTACTCGTAGATCCCGGATATCAGGCCACGGCAACACAGAACCCCCTATTTGCAACTTTTCATAGCTCAACTGCTGGTTCAATTTCGACGGCAGCCAATTATTATGTGCCTTCTAAATATCTGTTTACCTTCTATGACGGTCGTAAAATAACCGATGAAAAACGGGGCAAGCTTACGTTCCGAAATTTCCCCAATACATCCATCGGTCAGCTCGGCGATGAAGTTAATAATCCCAATTCTGATGACTATGTCTGGTATGTTGGAACAGGAAGTGCAGATGCCCTAGGTGTATTGAAAGGACGTACCGCAGGTTTACCTATATTTCTTGCTTCGGAAACATATTTCTTATTGGCCGAGGCAGCTCTATATGGGCACGAGCTTAGTGGCTCGGCATCAGCCAACTTCGAAAAAGGCATTTTAGCTTCATTTACTTATCTGGAAAAGAATGCGACTAACGCGTTAGCAACAGGACAGGTACCTGCTAACGATGCTGCGAATTATAAAACAGAAAATAGTACAAATTATCTTGTCAATTACGCATTGGCTACCACAACCGCACAACGGTTGGAGGCTATCATCACGCAGAAATATATTGCTTTGAATTTTTTCCATGGTCATGAGGCCTGGAACGAATTTCGCCGTACAGGATATCCAAAAATTGTCAATGGTTCGCAAGTTGCCACGGAAACATTTGCATCGGTCCAATCGGGTTCGCCCCGTACAGATAAACTTCCAATACGCAATCTTTATCCACAGACTGAAATAAATTTAAATGCGAACGTTCCCAAATTGACGAATGGATTTTCGGATCCAATCTTTTGGGATATCAATTGATCAACATCATCAACTAAAGCTTGAAAATCAATGAAAATAAATAAAAAATCACTATTAGGCGTGGCAGCTGTCGCCTTGAGTATGACGCTCTGGGGCTGCGTGAAAGAAAAAGGTGTCTTTGAAGATGGTGGAAGTTCAGGTATCGTGCAGCTTGTACTTCCAGCACGGACAAGCAGTACGGCAATTGCCCGTGCTGTGACGACTGTTTTTGAAGCCCTGGACGTTGTGACGCTGCCTGTAAAAGTTCAGTTGACAGGTGCACAGGGTGCCACAGAAGAGCTGAAGCTAACCTTGAAAATAAACGACGGCTCTGTTGAAAAATACAACCTGGCCTGGCAATCTAAATATGAAGCATTGCCTACTCGTTTATATGCTGTGGACACTTATGATGTTATCATCCCCAAAGGGGCAAAAGAAGCTATCTTGAATATTAAAATTTATCCTCCACGTTTTACTGCCATCGATTTTACCAAATCCTATGCGCTTGGCGTTCAGATCCAGTCTGCGACAGGAGGAAAGATCAGCGGAAATTATGCCGAAGGGGTTTATGCGGTGTCGATAAAAAATAAATACGATGGTATTTATGAGGTCACAGGAACCTATCAGGACTATGTTAATGCTGCATTCACGGGAATCTATCCACAGACCGCAAATCTGGTTACGCTCACAGGTAATACCAGTGAAATTAATTATACAACCTTCAATAACGGTAGTTCTCCGCATTCCTATTACTTTAACGCAGGGGGATCAAATTCATATTTCGGCAATTGGAGCCCGATATTCACGTTTGACAATGCAACGAATAAGGTCACAGGGGTGGCAAACTATTATGGACAGGGTACCAATAGTAGTGGACGGTATGGCGAGATCGACAATACGGCAAATAACTATTATGATCCAGCAACTAAGACCATACATGTGACGTATTATCTTGTCCAGCCTTCCGGGCGGCGGGGGAAATTTACGGAGATTTATACGTTCAAAAAAACGCGTTAGTTGATACGAGGTTTCCGCAGCACTTTTTTAATATATTTATAGCTATTTTGCAGGGCGGCTGAGTACACAGTCGCCTTTTTCGTATTACCTTTTTGTTAAGCTTCCGTAGCTTGCTAACTCGGTTTAGTTAAAAACTGTTAATGTTTTATTGACCCTACCTTCATATAGCATTTGTAATCTTGTACCCATAAATCAAATGCGCTACTTATGAAATTTAAAGCCAACAATGTCTTTTGGTTGTTATGTGCCATTGCAGCGAGCTCACCCGCTGTTCAAGCCAAATCGCTCACACTAACCACGTCACAATTTACGTATGCACAGGGGATCGTTAAAGGCCGTGTCGTTGACGCCCAAGGAAATGCTGTCGCAGGAGCAACCGTTCAAAATTTGAAAAGTAAAAAATCTGTTCAGTCTGACGAAAAAGGAAATTTTCAGATCGAAGCCGAAATGGGTGATAACCTGGGTATTTCTTTTATTGGGTATAGCAGACTTGTGCAAGCTGTTACCCAATCCAATGGGCAGATATTTTCTCTACAGACCGATGAAAACACACTGGAAGAGGTGACCATCTCTATCGGATATCAGCGGATCAGAAAGTCGGACGTCACTGGCGCGATCGCTAGCGTTAAGGCCGAGGAACTTAATTTGAGCGCACCAAAATTATCCCAGGCATTGGTTGGTAAAGTAGCGGGCGTACAGGTGATGCAAACAAGTGGTGCTCCATACGATGGGACCAAAATGCGTGTTCGCGGAATGGGATCGATCAATGCTGGTTCGGATCCATTGTACGTTATTGATGGTTATCCAGCAGGGAACAATCTAAATATCAACCCCAATGATATTGAGTCTATCGATGTTTTAAAGGATGCCGCTTCTGCAGCGATCTATGGATCTCGTGGCGCTGGTGGTGTTGTATTGATTACGACCAAGCGTGGCAAGGAAGGTAAAAGTAATGTGGACTACGAAGTATTGGGGGGCTTTGGTCAACTTTCCAAGAAAATCGATGTTTTAAATTCGGAACAGTTTATTGATCTTTTGATTGATGGTCGTAACAATTCCTATAAAGACCTTCTGGCTACGAAAGGGATTGCTTGGAGTGATAGTAGACGCTTTGATGATAATAAAACGCGTATCGCCAATGTCGGAAATGCCGGTTCAGTAAGTATTCCTGAAGACTACTATGACTTTGCGTCCGGTACAGCAAAAAAAGCGAAATATGATACGGATTGGCAGGATGCCTTATACCGTAATGCTCCTTTCCAACGTCATAATCTCTCTACGTATGGCGGTAACGAAAAAAATCGCTATTTCCTAAGTGGATCTTATCAGAATCAACAAGGGATCATGCTTGGGACGGATCAAAAAGTCTTTAATTTTCGTGCCAATATCGATAGCAAAGTAAGCAAGAGGTTGACCGTCGGCGCAAATGTTTCGTTTACATATAACGACAATAACGAGGTGACGACAGGCCGTTACGACAGAAGTCCGTCTATGGCAGCTTTAATCTATCTGCCGACACTGCCGGTTTATAATGAAGATGGAACCTATGCCAAATACCTGATGGCCGATCTTTCGGCGAATAATTACGGTATCCAGAACCCTGAAAACCCATTGGCTTATGTTACTGAGATTAAAAACAACCGTCGTGGAAAGAGGGGGCTATACAACGCCTTTGCTGATTTTTCCATTATTGACGGCCTAAATCTAAAAGTAAACGGTGGACTGTCTACTTATGACGAGAAGTATGATTATTTCCGTCCGACAAGTATATCCGATGGAAACAACAAACCGTTTTCACCGCAGGCAATTTCTGCTGCCTATGCAGATGCCAAGACAAAAAATGAATTGGACAAATTGCTGGAAACAACGCTAAACTATAACAAGACCTTTGGTGGTAAACATCAGGTATCCGCTTTATTGGGCTATTCGGCTCAACGAACAGATTACGATTATCAAGGTGTGAGAGCCAACGGTTTTAATAATAATGCAATTGGGGAAATTACAGATAAGGGAGCCGATCCTTCTAATTTCCAATTGCTAAAAGACGATACGTTCAAACGTATAACAACGCTCCAGTCTTATTTCAGCCGCGTAAATTACAGCTTTGATTCGAAATATTTCCTTTCGGCATCCATTCGTACAGACGGTTCGTCGCGCTTTGGACCGAACAGTAAATGGGGAACTTTCCCATCGGTTTCAGCCGGGTGGACCCTCTCCAAAGAGGAGTTTTATACGGATTGGTTAGGGCAACAATCGACAGTCAAACTAAGAGCGAGCTGGGGTCGTAGTGGAAATAATAATATTGGTGATTACAATGCGATATCCGTGATCAACTCACCAGCGGGTGTGATCCTTGGGGATAAAGTAGAGACCTCTTATACGGCAGGCAATCTACTCGATCCAAAATTGAGCTGGGAAACAACTTCGCAATACAACGCCGGTCTTGATCTCGGTTTGTTGAAAGGCCGCCTCAACATTATGACCAACTTCTACCTGAGCCGTTCCTTCAATTTATTATTCAACCAGCCACTCTCCGCTGTATCTGGATCAACAACGATCTTGACCAATCTGCCAAATTCGAAGGTGCAGAATAAAGGTTTTGATCTACAGATTGATGCAACACTGATTCGCAAAAATGAATTTGAATTAGGATTCAGTGGAAATATCAATGTCAACAGAAATAAAGTGCTCGATCTTGGTGGGGCTTCTACCATCTTGACGAATGGTGCTGAACGCTCCTACTTAACGCATATTACACAAGAAGGAAGTCCAATTGGTATGTTCTATGGTTTTAAAGTTCTGGGGGTTGCAACAGAGGAAAACTATAAAACTGTCGCACCTTCAGCGGCTTCAACAACTCCGCTACAACCTGGAGATCTTTATTTTGAAGATGTAGATGGCAATGGTATCGTCAATGACGCCGATAAACGTGTGATCGGCAATCCGCATCCTAATTTTACCTATGGCTTTGCCGTCAACGCACGCTATAAGGCATTTGATCTACGCGCATCATTTAATGGCTCCCAAGGGAATAAAGTGCTGGATGGCTATGATTATTACCTCTACAATATGGAAGGTTCCGGCAATCAGTATGCGGATGTCGCACAACGCTACCGTTCGGCTCAAAATCCGGGAAATGGTAAAGTCTACCGTGCCTCGCGTGGCGGTACGCAAAGTAACAGTACACGTCTTTCCGATTTTTATCTGCAGGACGGTTCATTCTTGCGTATGACAAATATTGCTTTGGGTTATAATCTTCCCAAAAGCCTAGCAGAAAAACTAACACTTTCTGGGGTAAGAGTCTACGCGACAGTGGACAATCCATTTACGATTTCTAAATACAAAGGCTACAATCCGGAACCGGATTATAATCAACGCGGCAACCTGACTCCAGGTGTGGATTATGGGCTTTATCCATTGGTGAGATCATATAACCTTGGTGTGAAAGTAACGTTCTAATAGCAGGATCGAGGAGCTATTGTGCATAGGAATATCAAGGAAAACCCCGTGTTAATAGCTCCAGTATTGTAAAAATAGTCCTACAGACTGCTCTTTGCCGTTCCGTGGGCTGATGAAAAATAAAAAAATAACAGGATGAAAAAAAGATATATATTACCCTTTGTTTTGTTGGCATTGTCTTCATGTACCAAAGATTTTTTAAATCAGAAAAATCCCAACGCCGTTACGATCGATGATTACTTTAAGTCAGAAAATGATGTGCTCTTGGCGGTTAACGGTCTTTACCAGTCCCTTCGTTCGGGAAGTACGATCGGTGAATCCAGTACATTGTATAACGAGGAACGTTCGGATAATAGTGGACGTAATGATAACCAATCCAACGCTGGGGAGCCATTCCAATTCAATGACTTTTCGTTGCTGCCAAGTAATACCTATCTAAAGACTCATTGGTCGGCTATGTATGCGGCAATCAGCCGCTGTAATGTGGTTCTATCACATGTCGACGATGTAACCTTTACAAGTGCAGAATTAAAAGGACGTTATATTGCGGAAGCGAAATTCGTTCGTGCATTATTATATTTCCATATGGTGCGTAAATTCGGAGATATTCCATTATCTACGGTACAGGTGACCAGTAAAGAGCAAGCAAATGAATTGGCTTTTCGGCAAAAAGAGTCGGTTGTGTACGAACAGATCATTAAGGATTTGACGGAGGCATTGTCCAGCAATCTTCCCAATATACAGAAAGATTACGTCATTGGCAGAGCATCTAAATCGGCCATTAATGCAATTTTGGGTCAAGTATACTTAACGTTGGGAGCAACGCAGACGTCGGGGAGTGCAGAAAATTTTGCGAAGGCAGAACAGTACCTCAATGCGGCCTACCAAATGCGAACTTTTGGCAAACTGAACGAAATCCCCTATGCGGATGTTTTCGATGTGACTAAGAAGAATAGCTGTAAAGAACTTGTTTTTCAGATTCAGTACAAACAAGGTGACCAAAACTATAGCTCGAGTATTGCCCGTAATTACCAGGCGAGAGGAGAGACCATCAACTCACGCTACAATTCAACAGGTGCTGGTGAGGTAGCAAAACTAGATCTGATTAAAGATTATGAGCAAGACGATATCCGAAAAGGCTTCTCGGTAAAGTTTGCAGCGAATACACAGGTTAACGATTGGTTTGTAACCAAATTTAGAGATAATAGTGACGCTGCCGGTACCAATGGTTGGGGCGGAAACGACTGGATCTTGATCCGTTACGCCGATGTGATGCTGTTGTTGGCAGAAGCAAAATATCACTTGGGTAAAGATGCGGAAGCTATCGCGCTTTTGGATCAAGTACGTGAACGTGCAGGATTGCCTTCGTATGCTACTTCCATGTTGAATACGGCTTATCGTAGTAAATATCCAACCTTAAAGGAGGCCATATTGCATGAACGCCGTGTAGAACTGGCATTTGAAAACCAACGTTGGTTTGATTTGATCCGTAATTATAATGCACAAGAACTGGTGACTTATTTCAAAACGAAGAGCCAGGCTGATTATGGAAATGCTAAAATCTCCAATATCTCGACAAAAGATAGATACTATCCAATTCCTTTTGATGAATACAAGCTGGATCCGGCACGTATGTATCAAAACCCCGGTTATTAATCTGCAATTGAATAGATATGATAAAAAATATCAGAAAGATCTTGTTACTTACCTTGGGAATATGCTGCCTGCATATTTCCAAAGGTCAAGTAAACAATATGCCTGTTGGTCCACAGGATTGGCTGATCAAAAAGAATTATTATGCATCCTATTTGCTCTTAAAAGATCCTGCCTTTATACAGGAGCTCGTGGGCTCCAAGCCGGTAGCACAGGTGTTGGAAAAACGGTTCGAACGTTTTAACAACAGCGCCAGTTGTCCTGATCTCATGTGCTATTTGAATGCCTTCAAATGGCAGGATAACGAAATTGACCTGTTGGCAGAGCAGTTGGCGGAGCAAATTGGTCATAACAAGAAATTGGACCAGCTTGTTCAGGCTAATCTTATTCCATCAATGACCTATGGTGTGTTGCATCATGAAACGGCAAAGGCCTATTTTATGAAAGCCTTGAAACAGGATTTAAAAGCAATGAATTATGTGGTGGACGTCTATGGAGGAGGCAAAAGTCCCAATTACCCCAAGATAGATTCGATCTCTTTCGATGTAAGACGTGCGGCCTACCTTCATCTTTTGGACGATGTTCGCCAAGACATCCGCAAAGATATTCCAACACATAAAACGGCATTTTTTTTGACCATGATGACTGCTGTACGCTTGTTGGAAATTAATGAGCGATGGGACGCGGCACAACTGGAGCCGCTGATTGAACTCGAAAACAAGAAAGCTTACGAAGCGGTCAAAAATACCGACTTCGCAAGCTATCCCTATAGTCTGTTGCTGACCTTAGGTGCAGGCCCCGAGGTGTATGGACAGCCTATTAGTCCTGGTGGAATGTTACGTGCGCGAATGGCAGCCCGAAGCTACTTTGAAAAACTAGCCCCTTTTATTGTGTTGTCTGGCGGTAAAGTACATCCCTATAAGACTCGCTTTATTGAGGCAATAGAAATGAAAAAGTATCTGATCGAGGTTATGGGAGTACCTGAAGCGGCAATATTGATTGATCCACATGCAAGGCATACGACCACAAATTTGCGTAATACTGCACGTATTCTGTTGAATTATGGTTTTCCGAAAGATAAATACGCCATCGTTAACAGTAGTAAAGTGCACATTGATGCGGTGGAAAAGATGGGCGATCGTTGTATGCGTGAATTGGGGTATATTCCCTATACATTGGGTAAACGAATTTCAGATGTGATCATCGAGTTCAAGGCAAAAGAAGAGGCCTATACAATCGATCCTGATGAACCCTTAGACCCCTAGTCGACTAACTAGGCCGATTGCTAATCTATTAACTGAGCAGATCGGGGTTGTATATGGCTTATGGGAAGGCATGAAAAAGGTCCGTAGCGGTGCAAGCTACGGACCTTTTTTATTTTAAAACAATGGATTTTCCTTCTTTAGCCGAGCGTTTTGCCGCTTCCAGGATTTCGACCACAGTGACATTATTATTGATCGATCCGAGATCATTTTCTGGTGGCATGGCATCTTTCAGAACCTGTTCCAGATAGGCAATATGGTTCTCAAAATAGGGGACCGTAGTCGTTATATTTGTAGGTGGATCATTCTGCTGTTTGTATTTTAGAAGCTCTTTATCGTTTTTAGCGTAGAGCTGAGCTTTTGTGCCAAAAACCTGCAGATCTTTAACACTGTATGGCCAAGCCCAAGAAGCTTGAATAATACCTGTGCTGCCGTCACGGTAGCTTAGTATGATGGTGGCATTGTCGTCTACCTTTGGATAAACATCTGGCTTGAGCTGTTGTGTAAAGGCTGTCACTGAAATTGGCCTTTCTCCATTTTTGAGCCAGGTCATCAGATTGGCACCATAACAACCAAAATCCATCACGGCACCGCCACCATTTTTTTTCGGATCAGTAAGCCAGTCGAGGAAGTAATTGCTACAGCCAATTTCTTTAGGTCCTTCGTGCCCGTCTTTTACAAGTATGCGTGTGATTTTTCCAATTTCACCCTTGTCGACCAGCTGCTTCAACTGTTGATTACTTTTATACCAGGTCGTTTCGTAATTTACCAAAAAGGGTGTTTCGAACTGTTTTGACAAAAATGCAATACGTTTTGCGTCAGAAAGAGTCGTAGCAAGGGGCTTCTCTACCATTACAGGGATCTTAAGCGGGAGACAGGTCTCTGCGACGCGGATATGCTCATCGGTTGGATTGTAGGCAAGTACCGCATCCGGTTTGACATGTTTCAATAAGCTGGGTAAGTCATGATAGAAGATTGCGTCAGGTAAATTATACTGCGTTCGTATTTTGTTTGATAAGGTTTGATTCGGTTCGGCAATACCGATAATATCGACTTTTTTATCCTTATATAAATTTAAAAGCAAGAATACGTGGTCATGGTTGAGCCCTGCAACAGCAACCTTAAGCCGTTCACTGGCCTGTGCAATTTGTTGGAAGAATAGGAGCAGGAAAACTAGGCGGATAAGATGCTTCATATGTTAAGTTTAGTTATTATAAATATACCGATTTGTGCTGAGGATACCCGTTGTAAATCCAGGTTACTTTGCGGTGCGATTGGATGATGTCGGCCACAATGTCAAAATAGGTTTCTCCACGACCAGCTTTTAGCTCATCGAGTTTCTTTTGAAAATGCGTTTGATTGAACGGTGATTCTGCTCCAAGTTTACCTTGATAATACGCCAAAGTTGTTTCAACGCCCAATGACGTCCTGCTGTGTGCAATATCCTTCCAAACAATGCAATGTGAAGCTGCGTCTTTGAAGGTCCCAAATCCACCGTAAAGCAGGTCGTCAAAGCCGTCTAGGCTTCCTATCTTCCAGCTTTCGCTGGACATGTAGACGGCATTGATTTCTTCGTAAAAACTTGCAATATCGTTGATGTTACAGCAATCAATCACAGCCACGCCGAGATCGGGATTGCTCCCCACAAGTTGCTTAAAATCCGTCCAGAGATCCTCCCCAAGAAAAACTGTTCCAGCAGCTTTGTTTTGCCATTTGTTCAACAATTGAACGAGTTCGGTTCTAATGGTACTGGGCGGATAGGTCAATGAACACAAAAATGACCTTAATGCAGTGCCATCCGAATCACTGACCAAAAAATGAGCAAGTGTACCGACCAATTTTTTTTCATCTGTTTTCATCTCTGACCTTTATTTTTAATCGTCTAAAAATAGCCTAACGAAATCGTTTGCGGTTTTTTAACAAAAAATCCTATACATTTAACGATACATTTAAGGATAAATCTAATGTTATGATCTACCGATTTACTTGCTATAGTATATTAACTCTTGTGAATATACTCTTTAGGTTTGGGATTCCTGTATTCGGACAGCAACATCCTAACGTTATTGTCATCCTGAGCGACGATGGAGGTTACGATGATTTTGGTTGTTACGGCGGTAAGGAGGTCTACACTCCAAATATTGATGCACTTGCGAAAAATGGCGTGCGTTTTCAGT
The DNA here is from genome assembly GCF_014109745.1 of Sphingobacterium paramultivorum. NCBI lineage: Bacteria > Pseudomonadati > Bacteroidota > Sphingobacteriia > Sphingobacteriales > Sphingobacteriaceae > Sphingobacterium > Sphingobacterium paramultivorum. Next base: position 4,127,541 of record NZ_CP058555.1, on the reverse strand, counting down.
CGGCCTATGCCTCAGCTTCAGTATGCGCTCCTTCTCGGGCGGGCTTACTTTCTGGCCGCTACCAGCAGCGCTTTGGTTTTGAACATAATATTTCGAAACGCCCGACTGCGGGTGTCGCACCGGAAGATATCGGAATGGATCCGCAGGTAGCCACCATTGCTGACTTCATGAAGTATAACGGCTATAAAACTGTAGCGATTGGCAAATGGCATCAGGGGGATGGTCCACAATTTAATCCATTGAAACGTGGGTTTGAACATTTTTATGGTTTTATTGGTGGTGACCGGCCTTACTTCCCAATCCATGGAGCCGTGAAGCCAACGCAGCTGCTTTATGACGATCGACGTATAGTCCCCGAAGACTCAATTCATTATTTGACTGAAACATTGACCAATAAAGCAATTGCGTATATTCAACAGTATCGAAGCCAGCCTTTTTTTATGTATTTAGCTTTCAATGCTGTGCATACACCCGTCGAAGCGCCCTTGAAGACCATTGATAAGTATAAAGATGTAGCGGATCCTTTGCGACGTGCTTACTTGGCTATGTTGGACAATATGGATGAAAATATTGGACGTCTGATCGAACATTTAAAGCAAGAAGGACTTTATGAAAACACCTTAATTATTTTTATGAATGATAATGGTGCGGCAACAAATAATGGCGCAGACAATGGGCAATTGCGTGGTTTAAAAGGATCGAAATGGGAAGGTGGAATTCGGGTTCCCCTTATCATGCAATGGCCAGCCAAGCTACCGAAAGGGATAACATCAAATGCCATGGTATCGGGAATGGATATTTTACCCACCAGCATCGACGCAATAAAAGGGAAGAAAATCCAGGGTCAGCAAATCGATGGCATCAGTTTACTCTCTTCCTATAAGGATGTGAAAAATGGACACGACTATTTATTCTGGCGTCGAGGGATTGCACGTGCTGTGCGACACAAAGAGTGGAAACTGATTGTGGTTAAAGATGATCCGATATTATTGTTCAATCTTAGGGATGACCTTCGGGAACAGCATAATCTGGCCGCTAAATACCCTGAGCATGTAAAGGAGATGCTGCATAAACTGACGGAATGGGAAAAGGGACTGGAGAATCCCAAATGGCTGAGCTCCGTATTGGACAATGATCAAAATCAACTGATGAAACACCGGATGGATGTCGTCGGACGAGCCGCAGAACGACAATATCCTTAAGTAATGAATACTAAAAACAGATGAAAGGACTAATCCTATTTTTATTGTCCTTTGCCTTGGTTATGGCAAAGGCGCAGAACAGCGATACGTTTGTGCGTATTAAAAAGCATGTATACGATGATGAGTTAAGTGGCCCATTGCCAAATGCAGATAAAACGTTAAGCCTATGTAATCAACTGCGTACTGATGGTACTTGGGCAGATATCGATTACAGCAGTAAGTCAATATCGCTTTGGCCTCCGGGAGAACACTTGGATCGGTTAAGGACACTTATTGTCGCCTATGTGTCTCCACAAAGTGCATCTTATCAGCAAAAATCACTTTACGATAAAATCCTGCTTGCCGCACAATATTGGGCAAATAATCGTTTTGAGTCTTCAAATTGGTGGCATAACGAGATCGCTTCGCCAAAAGCCATCGGTGTCTGTCTTATCCTGATGAAATTTGGAAAGGAAAAAATTCCTACTACACTAGAGACTCCACTTGTTGAGCTGATGAAGCGTGGTGATCCTTACACAAAAACAGGGGCGAATAAAAGTGATATTGCCATGCACTATTTTTATCGTGCATTGATCTTGGAAGATGAAAATCTTTTAGCTGCTGCTATGGAGCAGCTGCTTTTTCCGATACAGCTCGTGAATGGCAAGGAAGGACTGCAATACGATTTCTCTTACTTACAACATGGCCCTCAATTATACATTGCAGGCTATGGGGAGGAATTTCTGAAGGGGATCTCAAAAGTTATGGCCTATGTGCGCGAGACACCTTATGCTGTAGACATGAAGAGACTCGGCCTTTTTGAACATTTTCTTACAGAAACCTACCTGCCAATTATTCGTTCGCGCTATATCGATTTTAATGTACATGGTCGCGGGATCTCACGCCCCAATATCTTGGAAAAAACACAGGAAACCGCCATATTACAACAAATGAAGTTGATTGATCCCGCCAAAAATACCATTTGGAATAAAGCGCTAGCGAAACTAGATAGCGTCCAGCCTTTTGACGCTGAGAATATCGAGGCTCACCGCCATTACTGGAAAGGAGACTACACGACTCATCTGCGTAAGCAATTCCATTTTAATGTTCGGTTGGCCAGTAGCCGTACCAATAAATCGGAGTCTGGAAATGGAGAAAACGTTCTTGGTCGCAATATGTCTGATGGTGTGACCAATATTCAGGTATTTGGACCCGAATATTATAATATTATGCCCGTATGGGAGTGGGATAAAATTCCTGGAACGACAACACGCGATTATCCAGGCGACCTGGAATTGAAAGAACAATGGGGAGCACTTGCTGCAAATAACTTTGCGGGCGGCGTAAGCAACGATAAGACAGGGGCTTCAGCTATGTCGGTCCAGTACGACGGGGTCAGGGCTCAAAAAGCCTGGTTCTTTTTCGATCGGGAAATTGTTTGTTTGGGTGCTGGGATTCATTGTGCTGCGCCAGAAGCTGTGGTAACAACCTTAAACCAAACTTGGCTGAATGGACCCGTTGTCTGGAATGGAAAGGAAATGTCTGCACTCGATTCAGTACAGAGACCTGTCAAAGCAGGCGATTTTATAACCCATAACAATGTTCTGTATTATTTTCCAGCAGCTATGAATGTTGGATTGACAACCAAAGATCAGGTTGGTTCCTGGTACCGGATCAACCGTTCCCGTTCCAAAGATGTTGTACATGGAAAGGTCTTCAAGCTTTGGTTTGATCATGCTGTTGCTCCAAACAATGCGAGCTATGCTTATATTGTTGTGCCTGGTACCAAAACTGTTGATACAAAAGTAATGCAGCAGCTAAAAATTTGGCAGAATACATCGGATTTACAGGCCGTGGAGCATAAAGGGAGCCGGATTCTACAAATTGTTTGTTATCAAGCAGGAACGTACCAAGTTGGCGATTGGTCTATAAAGCTCGATCAACCTGCTATCATGCAATTGAACCTACGAGAAGCAACTAGCATGCAGCTTGATGTGGCAGATCCACTCCAAAGAGCCAAAACAGTGAAGGTTCTGCTCGTCAATAAACAGCTTCGTGTAAATCAATCGTTGGAGGTTTCGCTTCCACAGGGCGAATACGCCGGGAGTACTGTAAGTAACCAAATCGCGATCGGGAAGAAATAATCCAGATTCAATTGGAAAGCTTATAAAAATACAAAGGGGAGATATTAAATATCTCCCCTTTGTATTTTTATTTTTTGAGCTGCTCCAACCGTGTCAAACCTTCCAGATAATAATAATCTGCATAGGTCAGCGGAACATCGATTTCCGAATGATGGGGTAAGCTACCCACACTATGCTGCAGTAAGAAACCGCCATTGCTTGCATATTTAGCAAAATAGGTGGCTCCTGATAGTGTTTGCAGGCTTTCCTGAGCAAATGTCAAATAGGATTTGCTTTCGGTGCCAGTGGTCAATGTTGAGAGTTCAATCAGTGCAGACGCAACAATGGCCGCAGCTGAGGCATCGCGCGGTACAAAATTTAATTTCAAGGAAGAAAAATCAGCATCCGATTTATAACCCGGCTTTCCGGCATTAAAATCCCAATACGGAATTTTATCTTTTGGAAGATTCGGATGGGTCATGTAAAACTTCGCCGCCGCTTTTGCCGTTTTAAGAAATTCTGGTTTTTTGGTCTCCCGGTACATCATGGTAAATCCATAAATAGCCCAGGCTTGACCGCGTGCCCAGGTTGAATTGTCGGCATATCCTTGGTTCGTTTGTTGGTGGATAGCATGGCCATTACCATCGTAATCGACAACATGGTAAGTACTGTAGTCTTTACGAAAATGGTTTTTCATGGTTTGGGTGGCGTGGCTGATGGCCACATCCTTATATTTGGTATCTCCAGTCAAGTCGGACACATAACACAGCATTTCCAGGTTCATCATGTTGTCGATAATAACTGGATATTTCCATAGGGTCTTGCCGTCCCAGGACTTCTTCTCGTTCCATGATTTGATGACGCCCACCTGTGGATTATAACGTTTAAGCGCAGTATTTGCCGAGTGGATGAGGATATCCTTATAAGCGGCAACCTTTTTGGGATCTTTGAGGTATTTAATGGCATTGCCATAGGAACAATACATCACAAAACCAATATCATGATGTTGATCAAGGTCTTTGGCTTTTTCAAGCGCCTCTGTCCATTTGATCGCCGCAGCTTCGGTCTCTTTGTTATGGGTATGGTTGTAGATATACCACAGTGACCCTGGGAAGAAACCGCCGGTCCAATCCCATTCGTCTGTCCCTACCAGTTTTCCTGCAGGACTCAATGTGCGTGGAAATTTGTGCTGCTTTTCTGCAGCTTGTTCTAAAAATTGATATTGTTTTTCTGCAGCTTTAAAACTTGTGTCAATAAAGCTTGGTTTTTGATCTGTAAAACTCAGTGCAATCAGACTGGATGTGATCACAAAAAGTGCTTTTAGACCAGGTTTTCTTTTTTTCATAACGGCTTATATTCTTAGTAAGTTACATAATAATCTCGATTCTTTTTATTTTATAGCCTCTTGGCGAATCGTAAAGGTGTATTTTCCAGCGGATTTGATGCTTTTAGCGGTGAGTTTGATACGATAGAGTTCCTTACCCCATACCTGACTCAAACGGGAGTCATCTTGAGGAATGACTTCGTAGCTCGCTGTGAACTGTCCGGCATCAAAGTGTAGGGTTGCGTGCCCATTATTGAGGCGGATTTCCCCTTTGCCAATTTTTGGTTCCTGAGCAACCAGAAAATGGATAATATTGGCCTGCTTAGGACCTGTGATTTTAAACTCATCCTGAATGTCCAGCCCGTTTTGTACGAGGGTGTAACTTCTATTCCAGTGTTCAACATTCGCCGACTTCGGATATGCTTTTCCAATATCAAGTTGGAATCTATTTTGTGCAGGCAGAAATGCTACATTTTCAGCTTTATATTCCTTTCCAAAAGATTGGTCGGCTCCATTGATCATCGGAACATTATGGTAAGCACTCTGCATCGTCCAGATACTGTATCTGTCATCGCTAAAGGTCTTTTTGGTATAGGTGCCGACGCCGGCATCAATGAACAGTGGTTGTTGATCTTCGTATAAGATAAAACTCCCGACATCGTTATGGTTGTGACTTTCATTATTGAAACCACCTTTGGCGGCAAAGAAAAACGGACCCTTTTTGAGATATATAAATTGTGTTTCCGGATACCACTTCGCATTATTTTGAGGGAGCGCAGCGGTAACACGCTCTAGTTGTGGATAGCATCTCAGGTCTTCGAAGGCGCGAAAAATATCCCTTGAAGGTTTGAAATTTGCAGTTTTGTCGCCGGTATTTTCCATATATCGGGCAAATTGCATCATCTCGCTACTATTGACATCCTGTCCATAACGGTAGATCAATAGTGGGTCGCCGCCCCCTTTTGCCGAAGCGTCGGCAAAATTAACTACCCATTTATCTCCGCCAATATAGGATTGTGCAATGTACTCGCCCATATCGCGAATTACAGGTTTATCAAAAATATTGATCTTGCCCTTGGTGGCCAGCGAAAGTATTTTTAAATAATCGTACAGTTTGCCCGCAGCATGGCCCCAATAGGAGGGACCCTCTTCGCAGGCACCGTCTGTTTTGACATAATTGATAAAGCGATCCACAGAAGACATTGTCTTATAAATTCCCGCCAGTTGTATATCGGGATCGTCCTCAACCAAAAGCAAGGCCGTAAGAACATTAAAGTTACACCATGGATTCCAGTTATTGACCACCTGTGTTTCCTTGAGTTCAAATGCCTGCCACCACATGTCGTTACGATCCAGATAGGGCTGTATAATGCGTTGTTGGATCTGTTGTTTTAGACGGGTACTGATTTCGGGGTTTATTGTATTGAATGTATCGCGGAAGAAATAATGAACCCAGGAGAGGAGCGAGCCTACATCACCGGCCATCAGATCGACTACTTTTGTGCGCTCTTGCGGCAATGATCGCTTACTGGACTGAAAGGCCCCAAGGTGTGCCGAGAGAGACCATGTTGCCATTTCCGTCAATTGCCAACTGCCGTTTAGGATTTGGTCAACAAAGCGCCCCTGTCCTTCTGCAAGCTCCGCCAACAGTAGGTTGGTCAGCGCGGTACAATTTTCATTCATTGGCTTTTCCATTATGCTGCGGTTGCCTGAACGCTCATATTCAAGGTAGTCGGTTGCTTTGACGACCTGCCATTGGTAGTTCAGGGCCTCGTTTCCCTTTTTTATAATACGCTCTTTAAAGGGAGCCATCAGCTTATCCCAGGCTAAACGGTCGGAATAAGCAGGGTAGGGAACCCAAGATTTGTCATCGCCTAGGCTGGCTTTCAGGTTCTCCTGTTTAAAAGCTCCTGTTAGCAGGTTCAGATCTTTCCCTAGCAGTCTTTGGAAAGAAAAACTGCTAAGGAAAAATAGTAGGATTAAGTAAATTCTCATAATTACCAATCTTGATTTTGTGGTAGTAATGCCGGGTTCATTTCAATCTCTTGCCCTGGTATTGGCCAAAGCTTATGACGGCTTTGGTAACCACGCGTAACGAGATTGTCTCCGGTAATACTTTTTTCAATGTAGTCTTTGGAGAGGCTTTCTAAAAGGTTCCAGCGCTTAAGATCAAAATAACGCCATCCTTCACCTGCTAGTTCTACAGCGCGTTCATGCTGAATACGTTTGCTCATATCTGCTTTGCTGCCGACAACCAAAAATGAGCTGCCACTATTTAGTGCTGGCATTTTAGAGCGTGTACGTACTTTATTAAGCTCAGTAATCGCTTTGTCCAATTGATTGGACTCGTTGTACGCTTCGGAAAGCATCAAAAGTACATCGCCCAAACGTATAATAGGGAAATTGATCGGTGTATGTGCACGATCGGTAATGGCGCCTTTTAGGTTCCCTTCAGGAACAAATTTCCGCCATAGATAGGTGTACCAACCCCGATTGTTGCGGATCTGACCAAAGTTTTCGTTTACACCGGTTGCCAATATCAGCTGCATATCTCTTTCTTTGTTGGCATTCCATCCTAAGTAATGCGAATAAGGTACGATCAAGGTTTGATTCATCCGAGGATCGCGATTGGCATAGATCTGACGCAGTTTTGCTGTATCTGGTACTTTGGTAAGCGTGCCTCCAGATTGCGTAGACTCCATCGCCTGTTTTTTGACCGCATTATCGGTTGTATAGTTGGGGAAATAATCATTCCAGTTGAATGGACTACCATCGCGGTTTTCGTAGCGATCAGCAAGACGTGTGCTCGGCATACAGTTGTTCCAGTCGCTACCAAAGGTTGAACGCGTTCCCATATAGAAGGCCATGGGCATACCATAAGGGAAGCCCGTACCACCCATATTCTGAATGGCAAAAATCATCTCCGGCGATTGATCACCATCCATGGTGAATAAGGTCGAGTAGCTTGTGCTTAAACTATAGCCATAGGTGTTGGTCTTGTTGTAAACAATCTCTTCAAAATCCCGGATTGCTCCCGCCCAATCTTTATTGTAAAGGGCTACTTTCCCTCTCAAAGCATACGCAGCTCCTTTGGTGACCCGGCCATAATACTTTGCATCATAGCTTACCGGCAATTTTTCAATTGCATAGTTCAGATCATTGAGGATAAACTTATTGACATCTTCTACCGAAGACCGACTGTTTTTAAGATCAGCGAAATCTTTGTTCAAGTCGACAGTTTCATCGTATATCGGCAAGGCGCCATATAGATTGGTGAGCTGGAAATACATGAGCGCACGTAAGAACTTCGCTTCTGCAATAAAGCCCTCCTGTTTGGCCTTGTCTATGGTCATGGGCTGGATATGCGCGATTGCATGATTACAACGTTGGATAAGATCGTAACCCGCTTGCCATCTATCCACAATAATTGACGAACGGTCCGTAAAAGTACCGCTGATTACTTCGCCCAAACCCGGAGGATCATAGCCCAGACCAATATCGGTAAGTCCATCGTAAGAAAATTGCAAGCCAAAGGTGGCTTCTTTTTTTAAGTCGTTATAACAGCCCAGTACGCCAGCTAAGGCCTGGTCTTCATTCTGCCAGAATGTGCTAGCACTTACCTGACTGTAGGGGTTGGTATCAAGCTTATAACAAGATGATAAAGCAATGCATCCGGCTATGAGTAGTGAAATCTTTTTCATGAGGTTTAATTAATTAAAAGCCCTATTCAACTTTTGTTCATAATTTATCTGTTACAGGTAGGGAACATATCCCCTGTCGCACACCTTTCTTCTTAAAAGGATAAGCTAACTCCAAAAACGGCCTGTTTCATTGTTGGATAGTTGGTACCGCTGATCTCCGGATCGAAACCTTTATATTTGGTAATGGTCCAGAAATTTTCCAGCGAAGCAAAGACGCGTAGGTTTTGTACCTGTATCCGCTTGGTGATATCGTTCGGAATTGTATAGCCCAGCTGGATATTTTTTACGCGGATAAATGCCTTGTTCTGTAACCAGAAATCACTGTTTTTGGTATTTCTTGTATCTGTATAAGGCAACAATCGCGGAAATTTTGCATCTGTTGCACCTTCAGTCCATCGGCCATCAGCAATTTCCTGATTGATTTGATAGCCCCAGCGAACAGTAGGTGTGTAATAACCGTCTGTCCACACGACTTTGTTGCCTGCGTTACCTTGCAAGAAGACTGAGAAATCAAATCCTTTATAATCGAATCCCATGTTAAAACCATAGGTCATCCGTGGCGCTGTACCATGACCTACCGGGACCCGGTCATTGTCGTTGATGACGCCGTCGCCATTGGTGTCTTTATACAAGAGATCACCTTTTTTAGGTGTACCATAGGATGCGAATGGATTGACTTTTTGATTGGTGTTTGGGTCGATTGGCGCATTATCGATCATCTGTTGCACGAGCTGCATATCAGCATCTGTCTGTAAAATGCGGTCTGTCAACAGAATATATTGGGTATTGATGGCATAACCTTCCTGAAGCAAATTGGAACCGCTAATAGACTTGTCATTGCCTTTAAACTTGACTACTTTATTGTCAATGAAAGTAAAGTTACCTCCAATGTTGAATTTAAAATTATCGCCAATTTTATCGCGGTAAGTCAAATTCAGCTCGACACCATTATTGCGTACTTTCGCTGCATTGGTGCGTGGTATTGTTGCATTTCCGACAACAAGCGGAGCGGGTAGGTTGATTAAGATGTTGTCTGTTACTTTGTTGAAGACATCGATCGAGCCTCCTAGTTTGTAATTGAAAAGGTCAAAATCTAAACCAGCATTCAGGATATAAGTGTTTTCCCAAGTCAGAAGCGCATTACTCAATACGGTCTGTGCAAAACCTACATAGAGCTGGTTGTTTAACACATAGTTTGTTGGATTATAAAGCGCTTGATATTCATAATTGTTGATGTTGGCGTTTTTGCGGAAAGACTCATCGGAGGTTCCATTGTTACCCAAGGCGCCATATGATGCGCGGAATTTCAAAGTGGGCATCCATTTGATGTCATAGAAATCCTCTGAAGAAACTTTCCAGCCAAAAGAAGCTGAAGGAAAAGTTCCCCATCGACTTTTTCCGCTCATAAAACGCGATGAACCGTCTGTCCGTAGATTGGCTTCCAACAAATATTTGTCATCCCAGGATAGGTTGATCCGACCAAAAAACGAACGCATAGCCCAATCGGTGATATTGCCGGATGCTGAGGCATCCATAGTCGCCGCATTCAGAACGGTCAGCGACGGATCTACAAGATCGAGTTTGGATGCAGCAAACCAGCCATCTTTAAAATACTCCTGGCTGGCACCGACCATGACTTCATAGTTCAGTTTCTCAAAGAGCTTGTTTTTATATTTGGCAATTCCATCCATGTAATAGCGGTAGGATTTGATTGATTCGTTAGTTACCGACGAACGGCCTGTACCCGCTGAGGCAATTGTATTTGTCAAAAAGTTCCACCGGTCATTGAACACGGGTTGGGAATAGACGAAATCATCATCATAGGTATAGGTGTATGATCCTTCGATGGAAAGTCCCTCAATGGGTTTCAGTTTTCCGTAGAAGCGCGACACGAAGCGGTTTTTGTTGATGTTACCTTTCTGCGCATAAAGGCGGTGAAGTACGTTGTTGGACTGCGGATCATCTTCCGGATTGTTTGGCGAACCAAATCTTCCATCTGGAGCACGCAGTACCATTCCCGGAGTACTTGCTGCAGCAAAAGTAAATACATCATCGATGATGTTGGTACCAATATCTGTTTTGGAAACGACACCATTGATGTTGGCTCCCAACGTTAACCAGGGTTTTACATCAGCTTCTAGATTGATACGTCCGGTATGACGTTTATAGGTTGCCTGTTCGATGATCCCAGGGTTGTTGAGGAGACCATAGGAACCAAAGAATTTGATTTTGTCACTACCTCCGGTAAAGGAAAGGTTGTGGTTTTGGCTGATTTTGTTCTGGAAAAGATCCGAAACCCAGTCCGTATTGGGATATTTCAATGGATCCTGTCCAGCGTCCTGGCGCCAAAGGTCAATTTTTTCCTGCGAAAATATGGGCTTAGCATTTGGATCGCCATTGCGATAGCCTTCATTGATCAGCTCCATATAGTTGGCATAGTTGGAAACCATTCCAATGGTATTGGATGGTTTTTGACTCGAGAAATAATTGTTGTAAATAACTTTAAATTGCTCCGATTTACCCTTTTTGGTTGTAATGAGGATAACGCCATTTGCGGCTCTTGAACCATAAATTGATGCCGAAGCTGCATCTTTTAAAACAGATATGCTTTCAACATCTTGCGGGTTGATCAGGTTCATGTCGCCAATAACACCGTCGATCACGACAAGAGGATTGGCATTATTGAGTGTTCCCTGTCCACGAACACGTAGTGTTCCCCCATCACTGCCCGGTCTGCCTGAGCCCTGATTAACATATAATCCCGGCGCCTGTCCAGCTAGACCAGCTGACAAGGAGGTTACAGGTCTGCTTTCCACAACCTCGGACATCTGGATGGAAGAGACCGAACCGGTTACATTCTCTTTTTTCTGTGTACCAAAACCGACAACAACAACCTCGTCGAGTCCCTTGGACTCATTCTCCAAGGTGATCGTAAGCGGGCTGCCAGCTTGCGCCTTCGTTTCGATACTTTTATAACCGATGCTCGTGAAAATCAATGTTGCGTCGTTCTGCTGACTCTTGATTTCGAATGAACCACTTGCATTGGTCGATGTTGCTAGATTCGTTCCTTTAATCTGAACGGTGACATTGGCGATGCCTTTGCCATCTTTGTCTACAACCTTACCCCGAATGGTTGTCTGCTGCATGGCCAGTGAAAGCTTGCTGTTTGTTTTAACAGGTGCAAATGGAGTCGCTTGTGTTGTCAGGCTAGATACGACCAACAAGCAGGATAATGGTATTGCCGGATACATCCAACGATTCTTCGAAACGGATGTGTTCTTGATCTTGATCATAGGCTTTTAGATTTAATTGGTCTGAAAAATGAATTTTCTGTGAAGTGAATTTACAGTATTGATAAAGAACAATAAGGACGTTTTCTCGCAATCGTTTTCGTAACAACCCGCCTAAAAACCGAAAGATTTTTGGTTAATATCTGTTTATAAAGGTATGCCTGCTGGGAGTATTTGGATCAATAATTCAAAGGTCAGTGTAGCGTCTGTAAGCGATTGTCGTTTAATAAGGAAATTATGTAAGCCTATTTCTTTTCGTATGATGAATATCAAATGGTGAATATCAAATGATGAATATCAAAAAAACCGCGTTATTGTTGTATCTGTCACTTGGAGCATATGCAGGCTATGCACAGACAAAATGGAATGTAAAAGCCGGAGTTGCCTTTTCAAATGTGGATGCTATACGTAACCGCCTTAGGTATTTCAGTTGGCTATCGGTTTTAGTAACTTAAAAACAGCGAATAATTAAGAGCGTTGTTGGAAGCATGAGCTCGTCTCATTAATCCAATCGTTTGTCTTCAGCGGCTAGTGTCTGGAGACAAACGATTGGAAATAAACCTTTTCGTTGTACTTGCTATTATTGCGTATTAGAATTCAATCCGGTAGTTAATGGTTGGAATAATACCAGTCCATTTTTGGGGTTCAATGATGCGTTTGCTGAAATTGTAGTGCATACCCACAGTGTTCTCTCTATTAAGTAGATTCTGAATATCCAAAATAAACAGATGGCTTACTTTTTTGCGGTTAACCCGATAGCTCGATGAGAAATCAACACGTACGTAGGGGGCGGCAGTCAGTGTATTGATGCGATCTTGGTCAATAACTTCTTCGTCTAAACGAAGCGATTCTTCTTCCAGAACAGGAGAGTACTTTCTTCCCCCGGCATAAATTAATTTTGCATTAAGACCGAACAGATTATTTTTACTCTTTCCCACGGTCCATTCTTTCCCCATCAGTATATTTCCTACATAACGTGTATTAAATGTGGTATTATATTCTTTGCCATTGCGTGCTTTGAATTTGGAATCAAAGAAGGAGGTCGTTACCATGAAGTAATAACCCTTACTCAATGATTTCTCAAGCGTTAGCTCAATGCCGTAATTTTTGCCGGTTCCTTTATTGATAAGCTGATGATAGTTTGATGTGCCAATGGCTGCAATATCCGATACATTGAGTAAGGAGAAGTTGATGTCGGAATCGGTAGATACTGGGACATCATAAAGATGCTGATAATAGATTTCTGTCTTAAACCGGAGTGTTCTGCTTAGGTTCTTTTCGTAGCCAATAACAGCCTGGGCAGATTTCGTTGGCGAAAGAGGCTTGTTTGGCTCAAGACTTGTTTGATCGCTACTTTTGGCAAAATAGTAGACCAAGGGCTCCAGTCGGTTATATAGACCAGTCCCAAAGGAGATCGTTTGATCTGTGGTAATACGCCAGTTTAGGCCAAGCCTTGGCTCGATAGACCAGCTCTTGCTCAAGGCGAAGTAATTTGCATGTATTCCTGTATTTAGCGTTATTTTGTCGTTCAAAACTGTTTTTAACTGTGCAAAAGCATCATAAGTACTTGTATTCCCAGTTTCATTAATCCGCTCTTTCAATGCCGCTAGCTCGGTGTCGTAGGACAGCGCATAGAGGTCATAGTGTAATAAACTTGCATTTAAGCCCGCTCTAATCGTGTTTTTACTGTTGGCGCGATAGTTAAGCGTACCCGCATAGCGAAGAGCCGTATTCGTAAATTTGTCCTTGTGATAGAGGCTGGAAATATAGTCCCGTGTTAATGTATCGGTGCTATTGGAATTACGGCTAAGGGACATGGAAACAATATCGGTGAAATATAATCTGTCGTTTGCAATGTATTGATGTTTTAGTCCAGCACTCCCCGCGTTGAACTTTAAATTTAGATCCTGGGCATCTGTTCGTTCCTCCCATTTTTCGTAATTACGCTCGGCAGTTTGTTGAAGTTTCCCCAAGCCACCTATACCGAATAAGGAAAAGGTTCCGGCTTTTTTTGTGGGAAATACAAAATTAAAAGAAAGGTCCTGATATTTTGGGACGCCAGTGTCTGAAACTTTTACACCTACTTTTTCCAGTAGACTCAATGAAGAATAGCGGTAACTAATCAAATAAGATGCGTCACTTCCTTTTTTGAAAGGCCCCTCTAACGTTGCTCCTACGCCCAGGACTCCGACGTTGAATGTGTATTCGCGTTTGTCGGTATTTCCTTTACGGAACCTAAGATCAAAAACACCTGCTGTTGCATTGCTGTATTCCGCGGCAAGTCCACCGGTATAGAAATCAGATTTTCCCAATACCATGGTATTGAGCATACTGATTCCGCCGCCTGCAGCGCCTTCGGCTCCAAAATGATTGGGATTTACAATTTCGATACCTTCAAGCCGCCATTGCAAGCTTTTGGGGGAATTTCCGCGAACAATAATTTCATTGTCATCGCCGCCGGCAGCAACACCTGGAAAACTCTGTGCCATACGGGCGGGATCAAAAAAGGCGCCAGCATAGCGGTTGGTCTCTTCCGGCGAAAAAGAGCGTCCACTCGTCATTGCCATCTGGTTGAGCGGTTGTTTTCCGGCATTGGCATAGACGACAGCTTCATTTAATGCATTTATTTGCGGCTCCATTTCCACATTGACCATATTCTCCCGTCCACTGGTGATCAGTAATTCCGTAAATTCTTCTGGTTTATATCCAGCCATGCGAACTTGAAGCTGTTGACGCCCAACCGGAACTTGCTGCAGCCGAAATATGCCCTGTGCGTCTGTACTTACAGACTTTGTCCCATCACTGGATGAAATGACAATTGTGGCACCTGTAAGCGGTAGTCTGGTATTTTTATCTATCACGGTTCCTTTGACAGTTTCGGTCACAACCTGATTTTTTTGCTTTGGCGATGCTGGTTGCTGGGCGAATGTAAACCCTGCTTGAAGCGATAATCCAATGAGTAAGATTGGCGATAGTTTCATAAAAGATTAGTTTTTATCTTTATGACAGCCGACTTTCAATTTACCCTTAGCTTTTACCGAATTTTTTGTTTTTCACCCCACGAATATGCATGATTCAACTTTTGTTAACATGTCATTACATGAAATTTATAGGTTTTACTGATAAGTAGTTATTAACATAAAGGTTGTTGATTACAAGTTAATTAACATTGTTGTTAACATTTTGTCTGAACTGTTTTTGCCCTAAATGCCTAATTGTAAAAAAATAGGAAGTCCGCTACGTTTTTAACAAAAGATCTGCTCTATACTAGAAAGTTAACATGTTTATTAACAATTTTTGGGACGTTTTTTTACAAATGCCAGGCGGAGTGCATTCAAATGGTGGAGTGCATTCAAATGGCGCAGTTCATTCAAATAAAAGCTTCCCGAAAAATTAACATTTTGATAATCTGACGAACCTATCTTTGTTAGGTGAAAACTACCGAAGCCAATGTAGATAACCACTATGTGTTGCGTTTTAAAGAAGGTGACCCCATTGCCTTTGCTTATTTCTTTGAGCGGTATTGGGAGGATCTATACACCGTCGCTTTTCGTCATCTTCGGGAAGAGGATCAGGCTAAGGATCTTGTGCAGGAAGTATTCATCCATATCTGGGAAAAACGATCGCTCGTGAGTACTGAATACTCCGATATAAAATTCTATTTTCACAAAGCCCTCAAAAACAAAATACTGAATTACTACGCCTCGGAGCGTGTACGAAAACAGGTCCTGGAGAAATCAATGGAACGCATGGAAGCTTTTTCCAATTTGGATAGCCAGGCCTTTGCCAGGTATAGGGCGCTGGAGGCTATTGTGGATGATTCGATAGACAAATTGCCTAAATTGATGAAAGCAGTCTATCTAATGCGTTCTGACAATTATTCAATAACACAAATTGCCAAGGAACTCAATCTGGCGGAACAGACCGTTAAAAATTACCTGTCAGAGGCCAAAAAGATCATGCGGTACGAATTGACAAGAAGATTTGCCAACCACGATTCTGTATTTTTATTGCTTGCGGGTAGCTATCTCCTTTATGATTATTTAATATAAAGAACATATTTAATTAAAGTACTTTGCCCGTTTTGATCTGTATTAGTATAAAAATTAATGCAGGTGAATTTAGAACGCTTTAAACTTATCATAACAGATTATCTCGAGGGGAAATTGACTGAAGGGGAAAAAGGTCATGTTGACGACTGGTACGAGTCTATTTCAAACGACGACATTCCACCTTTTATAGATGCAAATCATCGGGAAAAAATCAAACAAGAATTATTTATTCGTGTAGGAATAGCTGAAGAACCTGCCAGGGCAAAGAAGGTGCCCAACATACCGATCAGAAAATTCTCCTGGCTTTCTGCAGCGGCGGCTATTTTGGTCCTAGGAGGCATCAGTCTGCTATTTTTACAGCACAACCCGATGTCGCTTTCTCGGAAGCGTACAGAAACGGTCGCATTACTGACGGAAACGGTTACGAATGCGGGCGAATTGAAAGAAATTCAGTTACCTGATGGCACATCCATTTTTTTAAACGGAAATACACGTATCCGCTACGATCGTAAGAATTTTGCATCAAATAGAAGATTCTTTTTAGATCGGGGGGAGGCATTCTTTCGGGTCAGACGGGATACTTTACATCCATTTAAGATAGAAACAGGCAGCGTCTCTGTTGCAGTCCTAGGAACATCATTCAACGTCAACAATTCGATGTCTACTAAACATGTCACCGTCGAAGTTAAAACTGGGCGGGTGAGTGTTCTAAATGCAAAAAATGGAGCAAACCATATTCTTACAGCAGGTAAGGCCGTCCGGTATAGCGTAGATAAAAATGATTTTGAAACTTTCGATAGCGATGCAGCTTACATCAGTCTTTGGACACAAGGCGGTATGCAATTGAATAACATCAGCTTCAAGGAACTGAAAGAAATAATCTATAACCGCTTCGGTGTTGTGTTGCTTACCGAAAATCTGAATACAGATACTTTCAATTATTCGCTTATGATACCGCATGTACAGTCATTAGACCAGGTGCTGAATATCGTTTGCAATATTCATCAAATCAAATTTAGGAGGGAGAAAAATGAAATAATCTTATACAAATAAGCTGTAGGGGGTAGAACAGCATAATTTATCTGCCCAAGAAAAGTGCTCATCTGGCAAACCGCTAAATCGACCAGTGAGCACCTGAATATTCATGTTTAAAACATTCATACAAATATATGTATAAAATAATTAAGCTTACCGGCCTTGCGACAAAGCTTGCCATCTGCGCTATGGTCTCTTGTGCTGTAACCAATAGCCATGCTGAGGGATTGGAAAAGATCAATCACGCTTACTGGGATAATATCAATATTCATTTGTCTAGTGGTAACGCCGCGCAGGCGGTACTGCAGTTGTCAAAACAAACAGGTCAAGCGATCGGCTACGATCGGAGTATGCTCCAATTAGATCGGATTTTAATTGCCGAAAAAAAATTCCAGAATGCGAGCTTCGAGGAAGTCCTTGCCTATATCCTGAACGGGACCAACATTAAGTCAAAAAGAGTGTCAGGGGGTATTGTCCTTGTAAAAAATACGGGTAAACAAGAGTCTTATGATTTGAAATTGCAGCTTGTCGATCGCACAAAACGACCTATTGGAGGAGCTTCTGTACATATTCCACTGACTGGACAGAGCGCCTTGTCGAATGCCAAAGGTGAAGTGACCATTCGATTAGCTGCCGGCGTATATGATGTACTGATAAGCCATGTTGGCTATGAAAAAAAAGAGTTGAACGATCTCAAGCTCGATGCCAACACAGCAGGTATACGTCAGGTGGTCTTAAACGAAGATGACAACGAATTGGATGAAGTGGTCGTGACTGCATTGGGCATCAAACGACAGGATCGTTCCCTTGGTTATGCTGTCGGTAAAATTAAGGGCGAGGATATCAATCGGGTCAATAATGATAACTTTCTGGTTGGTATGGCAGGTAGAATACCCGGGGTTTCGATTAGTTCTACAGGACCCACCGGTTCCAGCGTGAATATGGTGATTCGGGGGGCATCATCGCTAAGTACAGACAACCAGCCGCTATTTGTCGTAGATGGAGTGCCCTTGATGAATAGTTTAAATAATGTTGGTCAGATCGGTGACGACAACAAAGTGGATTATGGTAATGCAATTGCCAATATCAATCCCGAAGATATTGACAATATTTCCATCTTGAAGGGGCCAAGTGCAGCTGCGCTTTACGGCTCACGTGCAGGTAATGGTGTGGTGCTGATCACAACCAAAAGTGGTAAGAATGCGGAGAAGATGACCATTGCTGTGACTAGTAACACAGTATTTGATATCCCGTATAAATTTATTGAATTGCATAACAAATTTGCAAGCGGTACCTTGCCATGGCGACCAGGCGACCTGCCCGGCAATTTAGTTATTGAGGAGGAGTCTAGTGTTATGGTAGGCCCTGCACTGGATAAGGGGTATAAAGCTGTCCAATGGAATAGTCCACTTGACGAGAACGGCAAGCCCATTCCTACGGAACTAAAAGCGTACCCAAATAACATTAAAAACTTTGTCCAGACTGGGGTCACAAGTACCAATGGGATTTCCCTCAGCAACAGAAGCGAAAAATTGGACTATCGTTTCTCGTATTCCAATATGGCCAATAAGGGTATTATCCCCAATTCGGATCTGTTCAGAAACACCTTGAATATCAATTCGACCATGCGCCTTCGCAATAGTTTGACATTGGGGCTCTCGCTAGATGCCAGCAGAAATAACTCCAACAATAGACCTGCGGGAAATCGGGGAACCAATCCGATGCAAGCGGCTTATGAAGTTGCACCTCACATCAATATTCTGGACTTACAGGATTATTGGCTGCCAGGGCAGGAGCAGATCCAACAGCGTTCACAGTCTATTGGCAACCACAATAATCCGTATTTCCTTGCTTATGGAGTAAATAATGCTTTTACAAGAGACCGCGTCTTTGGAAACTTACGGTTAGATTGGACCATCAAAAAAGATTGGACGGCCATGATACGGTACGCAACAGATATTTATTGGGAAAATAGGGAAACAAAAATCCCTTACAGTTATACGAACGAACCCAGAGGTGCTTATGGGATTGTTAATCTGATGAATATGGAACAGAATATCGATTTTCTGACAGCATATACAAAGAAGATGAGCGACTTTCAGATCACAGGGTCATTGGGTGGAAATTTGCGGTATAATCGTGGTAAATCCGTGCAAAATACCTCAAAGAATGGCGCAGGATTAATCACGCCGGGACTCTACACATTGGCCAATATCAGTCCATTAAATTTGGATTTCTACAGTACAATTTCTGAAAGAGCCATAAACAGTGTTTACGGACTGATCAATCTAAGCTACCGGGATATGGTTTATTTGGATGTGACTGGGCGCAACGACTGGTCCAGCACCTTACCTGTGAACAATCGATCCTATTTCTATCCTTCGGCATCCCTAAGTGTGTTGGCTAACCAGGTGTTTTCTCTGCCTAAAACGATCAATTTGGCAAAACTGAGAGCGGGTATTGCGCGCGTGGGAAATGATACTTATCCCTATAATCTCTCCAATGTACTGAGTAATCCCGGTAGCTGGGGTGATGTATTGCGACTAACACGTTCGGGGTCACTCTTGGTTCCTAATCTGAAGCCCGAAATTGCCACATCTTACGAATTTGGCTTGGATCTGGGCATGTGGAATAATCGACTGAAGTTTGAAGGAACCTACTATAAGCTGGAGAACAAAAACCAAATTATTTCAACAACACTTCCCGGATCAAGTGGTTTCAATTCGAAAAATATCAACGCCGGACTGTTAAGCAGCCGCGGTATTGAACTTGCTGTTTCCGGGCGACCTATTGCCAAGGAAAATTGGTCCTGGGACGTTGGTGTCAACTGGCATCGCAATCGTACTCGTATCGATGAGCTTTCTGATGGTGTAGAATTCTATACCTTTTGGACCGACGGTCGGGGTGGGGCACGTACCTATGTCGGGGAAGAGATCGGGGATCTGTACGATTCCAAGTTAGTGACCGTGGAGGATCAATCGTCGCCGTACTATGGTTTTCCTATTCTCAATAAAAATGGTTCTTGGCAGGCTGTACGGATCAATAATAGCCGAAACAAAATCGGAAATTTTAATCCCGATTTCACGATGGGCCTACAGTCAAGTCTTCGCTATAAAAAATGGACAATGAATATTGCCGCAGATATGCGTTTTGGAGGGAAATTTATGTCGCAGACCTATCGCTATTTCGAATCGAATCTAACCACGCAACGTTTTCTTGACCAAATGATCAACCCCAATGGGATGACAGGTGAAACGCTACGCAATTATTTGGTCGATAACAATCTTGTTCGCGTGCAGGGCAATAGGTATCCCATTGTTGGAGGACCAGGCGAAGAGTATGGTGGTTATCCGATCAGTGTGGGTGGTCTTGTTGGCAATTTCGGGGTGTTTAATCCAGGTGTTATCGCACAATATGATGATAAAGGTAATATCACAGGTTATACAGAGAATCTTGGTGGTGAAGGAACAAAATATATCGCTTATTCAGACAATTACCCTTGGGATTTTATGAATGCGGCGACATTTGATGCTTCTTTTATCAAGCTTCGGGAACTGTCCTTTAGCTACGATTTATCAGGAAAATGGCTGAAACGTCTTGGAATAGAGAATGGTAGCGTGGGAGTCTATACCCGTAACCTGATCTTATGGACCAAAGCGAAAGTAGGTATAGATCCGGAAATGGCCTTTCAGCCAGAAACTGGTGTTGGATTTAAACAGGGGATTGAGCGCTACAACGTTACCCCTTGGTCAATGCCTATTGGATTTAAAGTAAATGTGACATTTTAATATACGACATAAATGAAAAATCAGTTGAAGAGATTCACCATGGCTGTAGTAGGCCTTGGGATGGTATGGAATATTTCAGCTTGTAAAGATCTGACTGAACTTAATATCAATCCGAACGGTGTAAGTGAGGAAGACGCCAATCCCAATCTGTTATTGCCGACGATATTGACAGGAACAGCGAAAAAATACAACGAATTGAGTTTCTCAGATCTTGGCGGAGTTATGCAGCACACCCAATTTGATGCATGGTTCAATTCACATAATGACTACGAATGGACAGGAGGGATTCTGAGTTGGGATGCTTATTATGGCTTTTTACGTGACAATGAGCTTATGCGTAAACGCGCGGAGAAATTAGGGTTGGATTTTCATAAAGGAGTTTCGCTGGTGATGCGCGCTTACTTATTCGGATTGGTGACTGATCTCTGGGGAGACGCTCCTTATACCGATGCCTTAAAAGCGGAACTGGGAGATGCTGTATATAATTTTCCGAAATACGATAGTCAGGAAATAATCTATAAGGGAATTATCGACGAGTTGAATCAAGCCAATGAACTTCTATCCCGCCCCGATGGTTCTTATGAGGTGCTGGCGAATGCGGATGTTTACTTTGGCGGAAAGGCTTCCAAATGGCGTCGTTTTGCCAATTCTTTGGCATTACGGTATTATATGCGTATTTCAGGAAAGTCTGCTGACTTTGCCAGACAGGGGATTGAAAGTATTGTTGCCAATCCCGATAAATTTCCAATTATTACGAGTACCACTGATGATGTATTGATGGATTTTGTTGGAAATAATGCAAATGACTCCTGGCCGTCAAATACGGTGTATGATGCCAGTGGAAGTAATTTTAGACGAATGAAAATGTGTGCAACATTGGTCGACCGACTACAGGAACTTGGCGACCCCCGTTTGGCGGTTTGGGCCAGAAAGGTAGACATACCCATTGAGATCCGCAGCAACGAGCCCGCAGGTACAGATAAGATCGTTAATGGTGTTCGGATTGTATCGCCAGATGTCGTCAAAGGCGTTCCGGTGGATACCGATAAGGAGTATGTTGGACTGCCGCCAAGTGTATCTAAAAACCCTTCGGCCTACAACCTCAATCCAACACCGGGGCAAACCTCGATCAATCCGCATGTTTCTTACCTGAATGATAGCTATCGTTCGGCGAAGGGAAGTTTGTTAAAAGCACGCTTGCTTTCTGCTGCCGAAGTTAATTTTATTTTGGCTGAAGCAGCCTGGAAAGGATGGGGGCTGCCTGAGTCAGCCAAGACCTATTATGAGCGTGCTATACAGGAATCTTTGGCAAGCTGGGGAAAGGGCGCAGACTATTCCAACTATATCCGCCAGAAAGGTGTGGCGTTTGAAAATACGCAAGTGCAGATCATTGAACAAAAATGGATCGCTAGTTGGTCAACTGCCGCACAGTCCTGGTTTGATTATCGTCGCACAGGGTACCCCGCTTTAAAGGCCGGCCCCGCAGCCATTCGTACACAGCTTCCTGTTCGTGTACCTTATATGCAAACCGAAATGAGTGTGAATCAAAAAAATGCCGAGGAGGCATTGAAACGTATTGAAAAGACAGCTTATTCACAGGCAGACAATGAAAATAGTGCCTGGTCAAAACCTTGGTTATTGCAAGGAACAAACAAGCCCTGGTAATTAGTAATTAAAAGT
The DNA here is from genome assembly GCF_014109745.1 of Sphingobacterium paramultivorum. Classification (NCBI taxonomy): domain Bacteria; kingdom Pseudomonadati; phylum Bacteroidota; class Sphingobacteriia; order Sphingobacteriales; family Sphingobacteriaceae; genus Sphingobacterium; species Sphingobacterium paramultivorum. The sequence goes on along the minus strand of NZ_CP058555.1, from coordinate 4,105,367 downwards.
TATTAAATAGAGTAATCAAATCGCTTATAAAATCAATATCACAATGAAAATCAAACATATTCTTCTTGCTGTAGTACTGTGCTGTGCTTTATTGGAAGGGAAAAGCCAGACGGATAATAAAGACAAACAACCTGATCGTATTACGTTGACCTGGTCCGATGAGCCCAGCAGTACGCAGTCTGTTTCTTGGCGGATCAATGCGGATAGGACCAAAATAATTGGTCAGATTGCTGAAGAACAGAGCAATCCAGAACTTGAAAAAAACGCGATCACAATAAATGGAACAGCACTACCGCTCGAGCGAGGACAGCAAGAGGATGCTTATGGACAGGTAACCTTCCGTGACCTGAAACCAGGTACAGTTTATGCCTATCGCGTTGGAGATGGCAGCAATTGGAGTGCCTGGAACCAATTTAGGACTGCGGAGCGTTCAGGCGCGTTTTCATTTATCTATTTGGGTGATGCACAGAACGACTTACGTTCACGCTGGGCACGTGCCATTCGGCGTGCTTTCCAGCAGGAAGCGAATGCACGCTTTATTGTTCACGCGGGCGATCTGATCAATCGTTCGAATGCAGACGAGGAGTGGGCAGAATGGCATGAGGCCGCAGGATTTATTCATCAGATGATTCCTGCTGTTCCAACACCGGGTAATCACGAGTACCGTCGCGACTCGCTTGGGAAGCTTGTACTTGACCCGCATTGGAAAGTACAGTTCAACTTGCCAAGGAATGGCCCTGAGGGTATGCAAGATGCTGTTTACTACCTCGATTATCAGGATCTACGTATGATTTCCCTAAATTCTCAATTGATTATGCTCGACTCTACTGCAGCAGCGATACAGGAAAAGTGGTTGGAGAAAGTGTTGTCTTCATCACAAAAAAAATGGAATATTGTTGTCATGCACCATCCCGTATACTCTACGGCAAAAAATCGTGACAATACCATCTTGAGAGAACGTTTCAAACCTATTTTCGAGAAATATGGTGTCGATTTGGTCCTTCAGGGCCACGATCATACCTACGCTCGTGGCAGGCTGGGTAAAAAGCGACCTGTCTATCTCCTGTCTGTAGCGGGGCCTAAGATGTACGAATCTGATTCTGAACGCTGGATGGAAGTTGCAACGTCACAGACGCAATTGTATCAAGTGATCAAGCTGACCGATAATAAACTATATTTTTCAAGCTACAAGCTGAATGGGCAGTTGTTTGATTCATTCGAATTGTCGAAAAAGTAGAACGACATAGACGGAAGGTGATCCATTCAAACCGGATTACTTTCCGTCAATATAGGTGCGGGATTCAATCCATGACGCGATTAAGATGTAACTGCGGCGAGATCGCCGGTTTCTAAAGTATAACAAAAAGAGATTGCAAAAAAATAGCTATACAGCAATGAAAAAGATTTTATTTTCTACTATCTTGTTGAGTATGATAGTAAGTTCTACAACCCACTTATATGCTCAGTCGAACGATTTAATAAAAAAATTAGATCAAAAAAGTTTACACGTTGCCGCACACCGGGGAGCTCATCTGGAGCAACCTGAAAATTCAATTGCTGCTATCGAAGAGGCTATTCGGCAGGGGGCTTCCGTGGTAGAGGTAGATGTGCGGGCCACCAAAGATGGTGTACTTGTGCTGATGCACGATAAAACAGTCAATCGGACGACAACCGGGCAAGGAGAGGTCGCCAAACAGACCTATGCCGAGCTTCAACTGCTCCACTTACGCAAAAAGGCAAATGGTGAAGCCTCGGATCATGTTATACCAACCCTATCGGAAGCTTTGCGCGTTGCAAAGGGAAAAATCCTTGTTGATCTCGATTTTAAAGAAGAACGCAAAGAGTTTATTAAGAAAACCTATGCGCTTGTTGAACAGGAGGGGATGGAAGACCAGGTACTGTTTTTTCTTTACGATTACAAAGACATGCCCAAGATTTACAAACTCAATCCAACGATCACGCTTTTTCCGAGGGCACGCAGTATGAAGGATCTAACGGCCATACTGAAGATGAAATTAACCTCAATTGTCCATCTTGATGAATCATTTACTGATACCGAAAAACTTAATGCATTGCGCCAACAGGGCATTTATTTTTGGATGAATAGTTTGGGGGAATATGACGAAAAAGCAAAACAGGAGGGAAGGGAGGCTTATCGATCTTTTTTGGAGAAATATCCTTTTGTACGTCTTATTCAAACAGATCATCCTAGTTTGTGGCGCGAAGTGCTCTCCGGCTCTTAGTCTATTTTTATCTGTTTAGTTAAAAATTCTTGATTTTATTGTAGCGATATTGGTAAAATGATCGTCATCAAGATATAACTAATGGAAACCACAATGAATAAATTATTTACTGGGAGTTTTGCTATTCTCTTTTTACTGACGAGCTGTAGTAAGGAAAATGAAGTGACTGTACCTATGGATGTTCAAAAACAGCTGGAAAGTTTTGAATGGAGCCCTATCGTGTCTGCGAAAGGGACGGCAAACGAGCAATTGAAGCATAAACCGAAAGATTGTGAAAAGGATAATGTGTATACGTTTACATTTGCTGAATCAGCGAATAAGTTCACTGTCAATCGTGGTAAAGAACTATGTGGGGATGATAAGCTAACATTTGAAAGTTTGATTTTTTCTGAACAACAGCATCGCGGATTTACCTATGATAAAGGGAAGAAAAGTATCAAGTTTGCTGACAGTGATCCTTACCAAAGTTATGAGGTACAGCTTGATGCTGATCAGCTCATATTAATTTCGCGCAATAATAATCCTTTAGCATACGTACTACCAATTGAATACTATTTTCAAGGTAAGCGAACGGCTGCAACAAAATAAAATAAGTAGTATATTTCCTTTAACACTCAAAAGAAAGACGGCTTGCCTTCTTTCTTTTTTTGTTAAATTCTGTTTTGATGAAGTTGCAATTGAATATTTCACATTAATTTTTTCTTTGTCTACCTGTTTTGTTGTTGCCCAACGTGCAAGAATCAATTTCGTGGATGTTTGCCATTTGCTCTCCTCTACTTCAGTACATAAAGTACACCCTATGTTAGATTGCTTAGATGAACGCTGTTCAAACCAATGCTGCCGCCCTATAGATTGTTAAAAGAATTAGGAATCAAAATTTAACTTGATTATTTGGGCTAAATCGTTAATTTAGTGACTTGGAAACCGGTTGCATAGATGATGTGAAATAATTAAACCGGATCCGATCAATGAAGAAAACTAGATAAATAATAATCCACTTATGAAAGTCCGTATATTACTTATGGCGGCAATGACGACATTGCTCTGCCCACAACTTCAAGCCCAGCAATTGCCCTATAAGAATAGTACATTACCAATTGAAAAACGGGTAAGTGATCTATTGGGAAGAATGACTGTGGAAGAGAAAGTCGGGCAATTGAGCAAATTGCTGGGCTGGGAAATGTATAGCAAAAACGGAAAGCAGGTTACAATCAGCAATAAATTGCGAAAGGCCGTAAAAGAACAGCATATCGGATTATTATGGGCAACCTTACGTGCTGATCCTTGGACACAGAAAACCTTGCTGAATGGCCTGAGCCCTGTAGAAGCTGCACGCGCTACAAATGCGATCCAACGTTATATGGTGGATAGTACTCGATTAGGGATTCCATTGTTGTTGTCTGAGGAGGCGCCACATGGACATATGGCGATTGGTGCAACAGTGTTTCCTACCGCGATCGGACAGGCGAGTACATGGAACCCAATGTTGATTCAGGATATGGCATCAACAATTGCCATGGAGACTTATGCCGTGGGTGGTAAAAACGGCTACGGTCCTGTATTAGATTTAGCACGAGATCCACGTTGGTCGCGCACTGAAGAGACCTATGGGGAGGATCCCTATCTGATCGGTCAGATGGGAACTGCGATGATCCGTGGTTTTCAGGGTGAGAAGTTAGGTGAGCGCGATAAAATAATAGGAACTTTAAAGCATTTTGTTGCCTATGCTGCTCCAGATGGCGGTCACAATGGTGAGTCCGTATCGTTTGGAGAACGAAGCCTGAGACAGTATTTTCTGCCGCCTTTTGAGCGTGCTGTAAAATCAGGAGCTGGGTCGGTTATGACAGCATATAATAGCATTGATGGTATTCCTTGTTCAGCGAACCCCTGGTTGCTAAAAGACATTCTACGTAAAGACTGGGGGTTTACGGGTTTTGTTGTATCTGATCTATTGAGTATATCAGGGCTCAATGGAGGGCATGCAACAGCAGCGACCGCAGAAGAAGCGGCTTCACAAAGTATACATGCCGGATTGGATGTCGATCTAAGCGGGACTGGTTACGGTTCAAATCTGCTTAAGGCTGTCCAACAGGGTCTCGTTGAACCTGCTGTTCTTGATACAGCAGTGGCCCGTGTACTGCGAATGAAGTTCAATCTGGGGCTTTTTGATCATCCTTATGCGGATGAAAAGTTGGTAGCCCAAAAAGTCGCTACGGCACAAAATAAAACGGTGGCAAGACAGGTGGCCCGCGAGTCGATTGTTTTGCTTAAAAACGATCAGCATATCTTACCCTTAAGTAAATCGTTGAAACGAATAGCCGTTATAGGACCGAATGCCGACAATGCCTATAATCAGCTGGGCGATTATACTGCTCCACAGGCTGAAGGGAAAGTTCAGACCCTATTGACCGGAATAAGGGCGGCAGTTGGTAACAGTACGAAGGTTGATTATGTGAAAGGTTGTGCGATCCGTGATACAAGCAATTCCGATATTGCTGCCGCCGTCGCAGCTGCAAAGCAGGCCGATGCGGTGGTTTTAGTCCTAGGTGGTTCGAGTGCACGTGATTTTAAAACGTCGTATCAAGCAACTGGAGCAGCCAATGTTGATCCCAATACGGTAAGTGATATGGAGAGCGGAGAAGGATTTGATCGCGTTTCTCTGGATATGATGGGCGATCAGATCAAGTTGCTGAAAGCGATACAGGCAACGGGAAAACCAGTTGTACTTGTTACGATTATGGGGAGACCATTGAACTTAAATTGGGCAGCTGAACATGTGCCTGCGATCGTCAATGCCTGGTATCCGGGACAAGAAGGCGGCTTGGCTATTGCCGATGTATTGTTCGGTGACTATAATCCGGCTGGAAGATTACCGATTTCGGTACCTCGTTCGGTCGGCCAGCTTCCGGTACATTACAACCATACAAAACCTAAACATCACGATTATGTGGAAATGTCGGCCAAACCATTGTATGCTTTTGGTTATGGGTTGAGCTACAGCAGTTTTGATTACTCCAATTTACAGGTCTCTCTGAAGGAGAATGGCAATGATTTTGTATGTATGGTGTCGTTCGACGTGGCTAATAACGGCAAATTGGCGGGCGATGAGGTCGCTCAGTTGTATGTTGTGGATGAAGTAAGTTCGGTCGTGACACCTGTTATGCAGTTGAAGCGGTTTGAGCGTAAAAACATTGCCGCAGGAAAGAAAGAACGTTATTCTTTTCAATTGACCAAGGAGGACCTCAAACTTTGGAATGCAGGAAACGAATGGAAGACGGAAAAAGGCAGGTTTAAACTTTTGGTCGGCGCATCTTCCGATGATATCCGGTTGAAGGGAGAAACGGTTTTAACAAAAGATTATTAATCCTAGACAAAAATATGAAATGGGGCGGTCCAATTTTTTTGGACCGCCCCATTTTTTATCTTGCGAGTTGAAACCACCTATTGTACCATTTCAAACTGCTGTATTATTTTGAATATTGGGCCCACAGCGATTTATATTAAATGCCAGACAATCTCTTTTTTACTGTACCGATAGCATGGTGTCTTAGTCGGATCTACTGGCGCTGTTTCTGTTCAAGAAAGTTACCTGAGCACAATATGCTTGATACTTTTCCTATTCCAGGTATAGGTGATGTGGATAAGACCGTTTGTGTCCTGAATAATTGTCGGATAAGAATACTCATCGTTCTTTACCCCATCTTCAAGGGTTAGGACATCTTTCCACTGTAAGCCATCCTTTGATATGGCGACATGCAGTTTTGTGCGCCCTTCCCACCAGTCGTTACCAGCGATAGCCGGATTGAAGACGATCATAAATAAACCATTATTTAAACGGATGGCGTCTGTGGCAGAATTGGGATTGAGCAGGTTTGTGGCTTGCCAGGGGCCCCAGGTAAGGCCTTCATCTGCTGAGAATGCTGCCATCACTTTATTTTCTTTACTTCGACAGAGCACCTGAATGCGACCATCCGCATGTTGGATCACACTTGGCTGAATAACCTGGATACTGGTATCTGGGCGTATTGCGCTGACGGACCAGGAGCGGCCATGATCGCGGCTGATTTCCAGGTGTGCTTTCCAGATTTCTTCCTTGGACTCCGTGCTGGAAGGGGAGAGAAGAAGTCCGTTTGTCAAGGTGAGTGGTTTATTCTTGATTGGCCCCAATATACCTTCAGGCAATTGCTGCGGTGCAGACCAGGTCGTTCCTTTATCCAGCGAATGTTTGACATAGCCTTTCCATTCTCTGGGGTTGGGCCCTATTTTATAATACAAAGAGAGTGTATCACTGTGCGGGTATTGATAGAAGACAGGATTCCATGTTGGAAAGCGGTTGTCAGCAAGGATTCCATCTGCAATCTGTACAGGACGCTGCCATTGTCCCTGGCTATACAGTGAACTCCATATGACAACATCGGCGTTAGATTCATGTGTACCACCAAACCAGGCTGCCAATAAACTGTCTTTTCCGATGACTTGAATCGTGGAAGCATGGCATTGTTGGAATGGAACCTGGCCTGTTTTAAAAATTTGCTCTGACACCAGGATCTGAGGTTTATACGTTGTACATGAGGATAGAAAAAGAAGGATAAATAGTGGAAATAGGTTGATTTTTTTCATTGGAATTTAAGGTTCTAAAAACCCCATAGTTTGTTGATGACTTATTTTCTTATTCCTGAGCAGAGGCTTTGGGAATATTGAGATATTCAGGCGGTGATCGGTAAATAATGACCTTGTTAAATGATAAAATTCCGTTGGATATAATCCAACGGAATTTTATATTATTTGCTTTGCAATTGAATTGCAGTAGCATAACTAAATCGTGTACTGGGGCTTCTTAAGGTAATTTGGTTACCACGTTGAGACCAGTCCAATTTACCTTTATGACCCAAAATAGCGATTTTCTTTACGCTAAAATTATCAGGTACTTGAAAGACGTATTCATTGGGTTGTTGGTAAGTATCACCTTCAGAAAGATGGAATACATTGACCACTTTACTGTCTTTGCTTCTTGTGTAGTAATAGTCACCTTGGTGATATGGAGCAATCGTACGTGTTGCAAACACTGCCGTTTGATTGATTTTCATCCAGGCTGCCAGTTCGTTCAAGCGATCGTATGCTGCCTGGTCATAATCTCCTGTTGGGCCAGGGGCTATGTTCAATAGGTAGTTTCCACCGCGGGAAATAATTTTTACCAATGTTTCAACAATCTTTTTTGTCGGCTTGTATTGGTCGTTGGGCACATAGCTGAACGAATTACCCATGGTGATACAACTTTCCCATGGAATATCCAAGGGATGTTCAGGGATCGCTTGTTCAGGTGTAACATAATTTTCCCAGTTTCCAGGTACTGTACGGTCGACAACGATAATGCCGGGTTGATTTTTCCTTGCCATGCCACCAATGCGGTCCATGTCAATATTCTGATCCATTTTGATTGTTTGCTGCCAGTCAACAGATTTGTCAACGGTTTCTAAGGGGCGCACCTGGCCACCATCCAACCAGAGGATATCGACTTTGCCATATTCTGAGGTCAGCTCGTTGATTTGATTGTAGGTAAAGTCTTTGAATTTTTGCCAACGATCCGGATATTTTTTAGGGTCATAATTTACATTTCTGTCTTTTGGCGGAAAGTATGACCACCAGTAGTAATCGGAGTGCCAGTCCGGTTTGGAGAAATAGGCCCCAATTTTAAAACCGTCATTGCGGAAGGTATTGAAGATTTCTTTGGTCACATTTGCCTTTGGATTTGTGGAAAATGGCGTTTTGGAGGATGTAATTTTATAATCCGATTCTTTGGTATCGAACATGGCAAATCCATCGTGATGTTTTGTTGTAAAGACGACATATTTCATGCCGGCAGCTTTCGCGGCATCGGCCCATTTTTGTGGATTGAAATCCGTAGGATTAAAGGTGGTCTGTAGATTTTCGTAGTTCTTTAGGTATTCAAAATAAGTTTTACCATGTTCGGGTTTGCGTTGGGTCCAGCCTTCATCTTCAGGACAGATACTCCAGCTTTCAACGATTCCCCATTGACTATAGGTACCCCAATGCATGAAAAGACCAAACTTCATATCTTGCCATTGTTCGAGATTTTCAATTACTAAGGGATCAGTCGGTTTTTGATAGCCATTAGATACGTTGTGTGCCTGGCCAAACGCTAGTGTTGCGCTTGAAGCAATCAGCGCAGTGGATATAATGGTTTTTAGTTTTTGCATGGATAAAGATAGTGAAAATGATAAAAAGAAGGCCACCTTAGGTGGCCTTCTTATAGATAGATGTAGTTTATACGTTAATTAACGTCCCAGAAAAGTTTGGTGTCTGGCGTATCTTTACTTTTTACTTCCTCATAATTTTTTGCATTGTATGTTGCTTCTGTTTGTGGCAAAGTCAACCTAACAGGAACAGTTTTCTGTCTATCGGTAGTAAATGTAGGGATTGTAAACTTCGGATAGTCCAAACGACGTTGCTCTGACCAGTTTTGTACAGCCTGAAAAAGGTTGAAATGTAGCCATTTTTGCGTAGCGATCAATTGGATTTTATTCGTAGTATTATCCCAATTTACAGCGGTTACGAAATCAGTAATTTGTGTTGCAGTAGGTACCGCAGCCTTAGCGATAGTGGCATCATCACTTTTCTGACTAATTTTTGTATACAGATCGACAGATTCTTTGAGTGCTGTTTCGAATACAGTTTTAGCTGCAGCATTGTTATTGTGTCTGCTATAGTATTCTGCTAAGAGAAAATTAACTTCCGATGCAGTGACCAACAGACCGGGAAGAAATCTGTTACGTGAAATAGTGTTACGATGTAAGAAGCTTAAAGTTGTTCCTCTAACTAAAATATTTTGTTCTGCAGAGGGGGCACTTTGATCAAGACCGATGTATACACCATTCGCTGTTGATCCTGTTTCAAATAATAGCTGACGTCTTGGATCGCTGATTTTATTCATTTCATCGATCATATATTTACTTGCTATGTTCGAATACCAACCATCAGTTTCAAAAGCACCTTTAATATCCTCGGACTTAATATCTGAACTTGTATTGAAAATATCCAATTGTGCATTTTCACTATTTGTTAGAATAAGTGGAAAAGTTGTTTGGTTTTCTACGATTTGAGCTAGTTCCGTTGCCGCTCTAGCAGAAAATTGAGAATTTTCAGATACGCGCGTCAACATCCTCAAACGAAGTGAATTACAGTATTTTTTCCATAACGTAAGATTACCATTATTAATTAGATCCTGCGTTTTAAAGGTCGATGCAAAAGTTTGTGGAACAGTTATGGAATTAAGTTCTGTACTAATCGCTTTTAAGTCATCCAACATCGTTGTGTAGATATCCTCTGCTTTATCATATTTTGGATAGGAAATTGTATAATCTCCCCCATTGCCCATCAATTTACCAGCTTCCGTCCACGGAATATCACCGACCAAATCTACCATTTGTTGTGTTTGGTCGTAAAATAGAATCTTTGCTGCCAACGCCATTGAACGTTTTTGAGTTTTGTCTTCATCACTCAATGCCTCATATAGGCGAACAAATTCTTTATATTGTGCTAAGCCTGCGTAATATTTATTCCAACGTTCTTCGATTGCTGCAGAGCCCGGAACTAATTGATTCGCTTGATTTATGGATCCTAGATTCTGTATATATAAATTAATTGTAGGGCGTAATGTGATAAAATAATTTCCATATGTTGGAATGATTAATGCTCTAAAGTCATAGATCATTCCTGTAAATTGCTTTTCTGGCGTAGACTCAGAAACTTTTCCCGGATTTTCATAATATTCTCCAAATGAATCTTTTTTGCAAGATGTTATTGTCGATATGGATGCTGCCAATAGGCCACAAATAAAAAGTTGTTTTTTCATTGTCGTAAAATTTAGAAGCTAGCGCGTAGCATTAAACCATAGGTTCTAGTTGCTGGCGATGTACCTGCATTAGAAACGTTATTGATCCAGTTAGAACCACCTGTCATTTGTTCAGGATCTATATCTTTGATCGATCTATAAATGAAGAATAGATTCCGTCCAAATGCTGAGAGCTGTATATTTTTTGCTTTTAATTTGGAAGCTACAGAGGCAGGTAGACGATAGCCTAGCGAAATCTCACGCATTTTTATGTAATTATTTTTTTTGACATAAAGTTCGTATCTCGATTGAGAGTATTGAGGACCTCCCCAGTTGTAAGTGCCATTATAGTAGGTTGCTTGAGAGATAATATTGCTGTTGTTTGTTCCATCAGCGAGTTTTCCGTCCATCAACATACCATCGTGGTAAACAGTTTCACCATTAGGTCCAGTATTGCCACTCGTAGCTACCCCGATGATATTGCCACTTGCATCTTTTGTCTGATAGTAGCTTAGCCCACCATGTGCAGCATCCATGTAATTTAAACTTTCTTCTGTTAGACCTCTACTTGTCATCCAGTTTATACCAGTAGGCATGACACTACCTCCAAGTCTAAAATCCATCAAAACATCTAAATTGAAATTTTTATAGCTGAAGTTATTTATGAATCCTCCTACTGCTTTTGGCATAGCATTTCCAGCCTTTATCCAACGGTCTCCATCGATTTCGTACATACCATTAGCAGATACAATTTTGTTGCCGTTTTCATCTGTTTTAATAGGACGAACCATAATATCACCCATCGACTGTCCTACGTTGGCTACAAGCTGAGCAGCATTACCATCATAATCTCTCAATAATAATGTTCCTGTATTGCCAGGCAATTCTTTGACGACATTTTTATTCATAGAGAAATTCAACGTAGTAGACCATTTGAAATTCTCTTTTTGAATCGGAGTTCCATTGATTGCAAACTCCCAACCTGTATTTCTTAATGTACCCACATTGGCAAGGATTGAGTTAGAGCCTGTGCTGATTGGTAATGTATAATTCAAAATTTGATCTTTGATCAACCCATTATAATAGGTTATGTCAAATCCTAATCGTCCATTCAACATTCTAGTTTCCAAACCAAATTCTACCTCATTTTTAGTTTCTGGTTTGATGTTTTCATTTCCAAATTCTGTTGTCGGCACTGTTGTGTAGATAACAGATGCGCCACCGTCAACTTGTGATCCCAAAGTCTTTTGTGTGTAAGACAATGCGCTCTTATAGATATCCGGATAGTTACCTACAATCCCCCAAGAACCACGAAGCTTTGCATAGTTGAAAAACTCTGGTAAATGGAAGGCGTCAGAAAGAATAAAACTTGAATTTACTGACGGATAATAGAGCACATTATTATCTGGGCGCATAGTTGAAATTCGCTCTCTACGTATTGTTCCTTCCACATTCCAAAATTCTTTAAGATTGAAATTGACAGTTCCAAATAATGCATCTCTTAGCATGCGATTTCTATAATTGTACTTGTCGTTTCTCGTTGCTAAATTTAAAGTTGCATTGACATCATACCAATTTCTCACCGTCAATCCACCTTCTGTTTGATTTTGAACATAGACATCTTCTGACCTTGTAGCTGTATAACCACCAACGACACCGATTTTGATGTCTTTATTTATCTTTTTGTTATAAGTAGCTAATAAATCGGTATAATAGATATTTGCATTTTGATTTCCTAATGAGAAGAATCCAGAGTTGCCAAATAATAGCGGTTTTTCGTTAGGCTGCTTATCTTCGGTCTTTAAGGAGGTGACGTCTGCTGAAACACGTGCTCGTAATGATAGATCATTGGTGACATTCCAAGTTGCAGTATATGATCCAATTAAGCGATTTGAGTATTCATCATATTGTTTTGCTTTAGAATTCCAGACATATTCCAAAACATCGCCACGGTATCCATTATAACGTATATTTTCCGCTGGAGTTAGGCTTTGAGCATCTGCTGCATCAATTACATATTTATATCCTAAGCTAGTCTGATATTTACCGAAGTACCACTCTGGATTGTCAAATGTGGAAATCATCCCACCAAAGTTGTTAATTAGACGGTCGGTCAAAAATGGTCTATTATGCGTATGCTGATTAATGAAATTTACGACAACATCATTTTTGAAATTTTTCCACAAGGTGAAACTTGCATTTAAATTGGCGATGTTTTTCTTATTATAAGATTCTAACGCGGTCATTTGGTTGTCTTGACGAGTCAAAGAGAACCTAATATTTGAGTTTTCTGATGTATTGCCAATTGCTAAATTGAAAATGCTATTATTGGGATTGTTGAAAAATTTATTATACGAGTTTTGAGCAGAATATGGACGAACTTTACCATCCCAAGAGATAATATCTTTACCATCGAATAAAGGTCCGAAGTTGACCGTTGAATTCATTACACCTCTATTGACACCATTTACAGCAAGATTATTTCCATAATATTGAAACATATCGTCGGATTGCTTGTCATCTTGGTAAGCCTTTGAATATCCTGGGCCTCTTACATCTTGGAAATTAGGTAAATAAGCTATTTGATCATGCGTGTAGGTCGCATTGAAATCAATTGTAAATCCCTTTCCAGCTTTTCCAGATTTGGTCGTTACCAAGACAACCCCATTCATCGCTTCAGAGCCATATAAAGCTGCTGCGGAAGCACCTTTTAAAATACTAATGTTTTCGATATCCTCAGGGTTGAGGTCTTCTAGACCATTTCCTCTAGCACGTTGGTCACCCCAATAATCTGAATTGTTGAAAGACGTTTGTCGCATCGGAACTCCGTCAATAATGACCAAAGGTTGGGAGTTTCCAGTAATGGAGTTTGTACCACGAATGTTGATGTTAATACCTGAAGTTGCTCCCCCCGGTGCTGCAGAAATGCGGACTCCTGGTGCTTTTCCATATAATGCTCCAGCAAAGTTGGGAGATCCGGTCTTTGTTAATTCTTTTGAGTCAACGGTACTCATTGCGTAACCCAGCTCTTTTGGGGCACGCTTGATACCCATTGCTGTTACGACAACCTCTTCCAAAGCAGAAGCATCTTCTGTTAATTTTATGTTTATTGTTTTTGAGGTACCAACCACTATTTCTTGGGACTTGTATCCGACAATAGATACACGTAAGACCTCACCTTGTGAAGCTTGAATTGTAAAAGACCCATTGGCGCCTGTTTGAGTACCCCTGGTTGTTCCCTTAACAGAAACTGTTGCGCCAGAGACAGGTCCATTAGCATCTGAAACTATTCCAGAAATGCTTTGCTGCGCATAGAGCGATGTAGCACTGAAAAGTGTACATAACGCTAATCCTGCAGTTTTTTTGTAAAATAGACTCATGTTTTAGGTATTTGTGTAAAACGTTAGTTAATAATGTTTGTGATGTATTTTTCTATGACTAATGCTGATGTGCCGAGTTGTTGCGCTCTTTTGTGGAGGTCGGACATCTCGATGCTTGTTTTCTTCGATATTTTAGGAATGCTATATTCATTTACTGCAACTTGAATATGAGGCGCAAGGATATAACCGATTTCCGCTCCACGACCACTGATGATAATTTTGTTCGGATTGAGAATATGTATCAACGTTGATATTCCTTTACCTAGTAAATACCCAATTTTTCCGATATTATTGATGGCTATCTGATCACCGATGTGAACGGATTCAATAAGAGCTTCAGCTTTGTTGTCATATTCTTCTACAAGTTTTTCATATATAGAGTATTCGCCGTTCTTTATATCCTTTTCAATATTACGGATTGCAGCGCTAACAGAGGCTTCCACTTCCAAGCACCCTCTCTTACCGCAAGAGCATAGTGTTAATTCGTCGGAAAGAGGGATGTGACTGAACTCACCAGCAAAACCAGAAGTTCCTTTAAAGATGTCGTCATTAATAAGAATACCCAAACCTACTCCCCAATTAAGGTTAATGACAAGGGAGTGGGAGGAATCTTGTGCATTACCAAACTTCTTTTCAGCCCAGGCAACACAGCGTGAATCGTTATCAATTACCGCTGGCACGTTAAATTTTTGTTCGATGAGTTCCTTTACGTTATATAAAGGAGAATCACTATTGTACGATTCATTTAGCCCTGTTTCGGAATTGACAAAGCCTGGCATACTAATTCCTATGCCGATAACTTGTTTTAAATCAATGTTATTTGTAGAAACAAAACGATCTGCGGTTTTCAATAGTACATTTGCTGCATCAGCATCTTTAAGATCAATCGGAAGATTTTCTAATGATGAGACGATCTCTCCTTTAAGATTTGAAAAAGCAATTGCAATGTAGAACTGGTCGATCGTTATGCTAATGATCGTATAGTTTAGATCTTCACTTAGCATATATTGCATAGCCTTTCTTCCACCCGTTGACGCAGCGTAGCCTTTCTCCACGACGATATTTTTAAGGAGGAGCTCGTTGATCTTTTTAGTGACAGAAGGGATACTTAGTGAAAGTGAATGCGCAATATCTGCAATCGGTTGCATTGGCCGATAATACAGTTTTCTTAAAATCTCTACGACCATCTCTAGTTAAACATTGTTAATGCGTAATTTTTTGATTTATAATATCTTTTAAAATATGATATTATCGTTTTGTAATATCATAGGTAGTTGGTTTTCACCCATCTGATTTGTTTAATTTAGATTCGAGGCAGATGAGTTTTGTTTATGCTTGTTTTTAGTTTATAATCTAAAGATATATATAGTTTATTTTAAGTTCCAAATTCTTTTTAAATTTTTTAAAAAGAATTCAAAAGATCCTTTATTTTGACTAAAATTGCCCTTTTTTTGACCCTTTATTAAATGTTATTGTAACAAATATATGTGGACATACTGCCTTAAAAACAAAAAAGCCAGCTTTAAGCTGGCTTTTTTGTTTTTAAGGAAAGCTATTTCTGCTTAGCCCACCAAAGTGGTGTTAATACTTTGTCAGTGCCGCCCAATAAGCTTACAGCTTCCTGGTATCCTGCTGGATCGGTATCCCTAAATGATGACGGGAATGCTAACCGTTGAGGGAAGAATTTAATGCTGCTTGTCATGTAATTTGCAGATGTAAGATCGGGCAAGTTTGGCAATGCATTTTCAATAGCTGGATTCTCAAAGAATGGTAGTCCCAATCTTCTTTGGTCATTCCAAGATTCTAATGGTAACCATGGTAAATTAGCAATGAATTTTTGGGTAATAATTTTTGTTAACAAGTCATTGCGCACTGTTCCATTTTTATAAAGTGTATTTACGGGATACTTGATAGTTGCGGTTCCTGCAACATTTGTATAACCATCAATATAATTCATAGTATGGGAATCCCCTGGTTCGGCTACATGCGTAAAGCTAACAGATGTACCAACACGATTGTAATCCATCGAATTAATATATTCCGTCGCAAATTGACCTACACCCCAGTAATCGAAATTGGCTTTAATCCCATTTTCATATGCAGCTTGTGCTGAAGTTCCAGTAGTCCAGCCTTTTAATGAAGCTTCTGCCAGAAGAAAATAAGTTTCCCAGTTAGCGAAGAAAATACGACTATTTGCACTTCTTCTGAATTGTACACCAATCGCTGGAACTTTCCCTACAAGTGTACTTCTTAATCTATTATTTGTCCCTTTTGCAGCCCAGTCACCTAATGAAAATGCATTCCATGTATATTTGGTGTTAACAGCAATTTTAGTACTGCCGTTAACCAGGGTATCAACGGTTGTTTCTGAATCGTCGCCATTCATAAAGAAATTCTGATTACTGAAATCACCCGGAATGAAAAATGCTTTTAAAGCACGTGGGTCAATTTTATTTGGTAGACCATCTAACCAGTATCCCGCAGAAGGGTCATTTGTCATTGTGGTGAAATGGTTACTATAGCGTTTCCCAATGTAATTATCGGCTTTCACAGAAGATTTTAATGGCTCTGCAACTTGTTGTTCCGTTGGAATACCACCTAGCCCAAGGTATAGATTATTTAATGTAGCAGAAAGTGCTTGGTAGTTCCAGCTCCGGCTCATAACTCCTGTTAATGGGTCCCAGCCATCTTTTTCGGCCACCGTAAAATTATCCACTGTATTGATGATAAACTTATTGGATGCTACTGCTGCTTCAAACTCAGATTTCGCTTTCGTAGCATCTACTTCAGAAAGGCGCATTGCAAGACGCATACGCATGGAATTAGCATATTTGATCCATTTTTCATCATTGAAAGCATAAGCTCGGTCAAACTTCATCACATCGTCGGGTACTTTGACTCCTGACTTCATTTTGGATGTAGCATCTTTCAGCTCCTCAAAAAGATAATAGTAAACATCTTTAACAGAGCTGTATTTGGGATTAACACCTTGCGCAAATTCAATTGGCATAGGACCAAAGTTGTCTGCTGCTTCGCTGATCAGATATGCTCTCCAGATACGGGTAATCTGGAGCAGATTGTTGGTATATTCTTTTGCCGATCCTGCATTGATCTCGTTGGTGGCAATTTCGATCCCCTTTGTTGCATTTTTGATCCATTCAGCTGAATATCTGTAATACTCTTTTGACCAATCGTCGTTTACAGTTCCTGTTGTAAGACCATTGGTCATATGTTGGCGACCTGTAGTTTTCCAGTCCAAAACAAAGATACGCTCCGCAATATTAGGATCTTGTTGTGCTCCAGTAAGGGAATTGTTAAAAAAGAATTCAATTTTGACCTGATCGTCTGAGGCTTTATAGGGATTATTGTTCATCTCATCAAATTTGGAACATGAGCTGATAACTCCCCCTAGGAGTAAAGCAAAACTTATTTTTGATATGATATTTTTCATCTATTTAAATGTGTTTATTCATGAGCCTATTTTCTCTTTAAGGCATTCATGCCGCCTTCCGCGGTTTCAATTGTGATGAAGCCGTCAGATTTGTTTATTTCTATGTGAAACGGAATTTGTCGTGATGGCTTCATTATTTATCGTTTTTATTTGATTAGAATCCTAACGTGACATTAAGGAAGAATGATCTGGATGTTGGTGTTGAAAAGTTTTCAAAACCAGTTGCATTCGAGTTGATCGCAAATACAGATTCTGGATCTATACCGTTTGCATAACTCTTAATCATCCAGACATTATTTGCGGTCAAACTAACTTTAGCACGCTGTACGATACTGTTGCCAAGAATACTCTTTGGAAAATTGTAACTTAATGTCACATTTCTTAAACGGATATTGGTAGCATCATATACGTTCTGTTCTGTAATACCGTAGTTTCCTGAGGTAGATGTTACTTGAGTCCAGTATAACTGTTGTGTTGTTTGGACAGTATTTTTTGTATAAGATCCGTTGGATGTAATTACTCCATCAACCACAAATGGATTACGTTCTCCATTTGGAGCCGTAACAGCAGCATTACCATTTGCCTGTAAATTAAGATTCGTTCCGGAGAAGAATTCGCCGCCAAATCTTCCATCTACCTGAAAGCTTAAGCCAAAGTTTTTGTATGCAAAATTATTGCTCCAGCCTACTAATGCTTTAGGCGCTTGGTTTCCAAGTTTATGTAGTCCGCTCGCTGCTTGAGGCAATCCACTGCCATTTAGGATTAATTGACCATTGAATTCACTGTTAGAATCTTCAACACGTAAATATTTGGTTCCATAGATATCACCATACAATCCACCTTCTAATGCTCTAATCGATACATTGTCATATGAACCTAACGGATACATATCTACACCATCAGCCAAACTGATAATTTTATTTCTATTTCTTGAAAAGTTCAAGCTAGAATTCCAGATTAAACCTTCCTTGTTGGTTAAGATTCTTCCGTCTAATACGATCTCGAAACCCGAGTTTTGGATATTACCCGCATTAATTTTTTCGTACTCATAACCGCTAAACGGATTCATTGGAAGATCAATTAACTGATTAGTTGCGTTGGTTTTATACCATGCGAAATCCAAACCGAGTCTGCCGTTGAATAATCTTGTGTCAAAACCAAACTCGATCGTTTTAATGAGTTCACTAAGAATATCCGGACTAAACTTCGTGTTGCCCATTCCTGCGGTTGTGTTTCCATTTGGATCTTTCCCGATATTAAACACATTGTACAATTGAAAAGAGGGAAGGTCATTACCAACTTCGGCATAAGATCCTCGTAATTTAGCGAATGTTAACCAGCTTGGCAATGAACCACCATTTTTACTAACCATATCTGAGATAACCCATGATCCGCTGATGGAAGGGTAGAAGAATGATCTGTTATCTAATCCCAAGGCAGACGACCAATCGTTTCTTCCGGTCACATTAAAGAACAAGTAGTTGTCGTAGTTGATCTCCGCTGTTGCATAAAGTGAGTTTATCTGTTTCTGTAGTAAGCTCTGTTCGATGGTAGGGAAAGACTTACTATTATTGATGTAGAATAGATTTGGTACTTGTAATTCTCCTGTACTAGCGTCGATTCCTGTAGATCTCGTCTTCATGATCTGTCCAAATAAAGAGGCAGATCCACCCCATTTTCCAACCAAATTATCTTTGCGGGCGTTTACTGCCAACGTAAAATTATTTTCAAAGAATGTATTTTTACCGACACCATAGCTTCCGCCTGTAATTAATGGACTTCCACCATAAGTTTTGTTTTCGTAGTTGGTTGTATACTGATCTCGACCGAACCTAGCTTCAGCATTTAACCAGTCATTGAACTTATATTTGATATTGCCGTTCATAATAAAACGGTCACGGATATCATTGTTTAAGCGGTATTTTTCAAGCCAGTAAGGGTTCATTGTTTTGTTTTCACTCGTTCCGTACCAAGCCATATCACCAACAGAATTCAATGGATTTTTGAAATCCAAAATGTTCATGGAGCGAGGCATGGTAAATAAAGTGCTGTATACATTCGAATTGTTTTGCCCTGAAATTGGTCTATTTTTGGCATTCATGTTCATATACTGCACTTTGACATCGGTTGTCCAACGTTTGTCTGGGCCAAATGATGAAGTGACCTTCGTCATCAAATTGATCCTTTCTAATGAAGAACCCGGGATCTTACTTTGGTCATTTAAATAAGTCGCGGAGGAGTAAATATTTGTTTCGCCAAGTTGTTGTTGGAAAGCAAGGTTTTGCGTATGGTTGACCCCTGTGTTAAAATAAGCGCCGATGTTGTCGTAAACCTTCGTCGCTTTATCACCCCAACTCGTCGTGCTTATTGGATTGTAGACCCCATCTTTACCTTGACCAAAACTATTCTGGAGTTTAGGTGTCATGAAGATGGTTTCAATACCTAATGTAGAGGAATACGTAATACCAGCTCCTTTTTGAGCTTTACCTGATTTTGTGGTAATAACAATAGCGCCATTTCCAGCTCTTGAACCGTATAGGGCCGAAGCTGCGCCTCCTTTCAGCACAGACATACTTTCTATGTCGTCAGGGTTGATATCACCTAGACCACCTCCCATATCTGTTGCTGGGTTCCACATGTCGTTATTTTTATCACCATTTCCTTTCATACCACCAAGGAAATTATTCATTGGTACGCCATCAACAATGATTAACGGCTGGTTGTCACCAGTTAACGAATTGTTTCCTCGGAGTGTGATTTTTGTCGAAGAGGCAGGCCCTGCTGATCCTTTGATAACCTGAAGACCAGAAACTTTACCGACTAAAGCATTGGCAACGTTTGTTTCTTTTGCATCGGTAAGCTGTTCAGATTTAACTTCTTGAAAAGAATAACCCAGTGTTTTCTTCTCTCTTTTTATACCCATTGCTGTCACAACGACTTCTTCCAGCGCCGATGCATCTGCTGTTAGTGTGATGTTAATCGTTTTAGTCGAGCCAACAAGAATTTCTTGTGATTTATAGCCTACGATGGTTACGCGAATAGTTTCGCCTGGAGCTGCATCAATATGAAATGATCCGCTTGCATTAGTCTGGGTAGCTTTTGTAGTTCCTTTAACAGTTACAGTGGCTCCTGAAATAGGTCCTTTGTCGTCGGACACTTTGCCAGTAATCGATTGTTGTGCATATAGGGCTGATGCGCTGAATAACGTGCATAGCGCCAACCCCGTTGTCTTTTTGTAAAATAGACTCATTTTTTAGGTAATTAAGTAAGCTTTTTTAATTCGTTAAAATGTGATTGATATAATGTTCGACAACTAAAGCTGTTGTCCCTTTTTGTTGCGCCGTTTTATGTAAATTCGAGATTTCTATTTCGGTCATCCTAGCAATCCGGGGGATACTAAATTCATTCATTGCATTTTGAATTTGAGGAGCCAGTATATTTCCAATTTCAGCCCCCCTACCGCTAATGATAATCTTGTTTGGATTGAGAATATGGAGCAGCGTAGATATTCCTTTCCCAATCATAAAACCAATTTTTCCGATTTGATAAATGACCAACTGATCGCCAATTTTGGCAGCTTCAATCAGTGCATTGCTCTTGTTGCTCATCGTTTTTATCAATGTGCTATATATTGAATATTCACCTTGTTGGATTGATATTTCGGTTTGATCAATAGCCGATTTTAAAGAGGCTTCGACCTCAAGACAGCCCCTTTTGCCACATGAACACAAGCTATTTGTGTTGGATAATGGGATATGGCTAAATTCGCCCGCAAATCCTGTTGCTCCCGTGAATATTTCACCATTGATGATAATTCCCAATCCTACTCCCCAATTCAGATTAATAACCAGAGAATGTGTACTGTTGATTCCGCTGCCAAATTCTTTTTCAGCCCACGCAACACAGCGAGAGTCATTGTCAATGACGGTCGGTATGTTAAATTCTGTCTCAACGATTTTTTTGAGATTGTACAGTGGGTTATCCTCTGTGTATGAGTTGTTAATACCTGTGGTTGAGTTGACAAATCCTGGCATACTTATTCCGACACCAATTACTTTTTTAGTGTCGATATGGTTGTTTTCAATGAAGATTCTAAGGTGCGTAAGGATAGCAACACCGGCAGTTGGATCTGTGAGATCTAATTTGATGTCAATTTCCTCTCCTAAAATTTCTTGTTGTAAATTACTGAGATGTATAGAAGTGTAAAATTGGTCAATTGATATACTAACGATTAAATTGTCGAGGTTTTCATTTAAAGAATACAACGCTGCTCTTCGGCCTCCGGTAGATGCAGCTAGTCCTTTGTCGACAATGATTCTTTGTTCGAGCAATTCATTAATTGCTTTTGTAACAATCGGTGTGCTTTTTGAAAGGCTTTTTGAAAGCCCTGCAATAGACTGCTCCTTTAAATAATATAGATAGGTAAGGATTTTCTCCTTTAATTCCATGTAATAATAAGTGTTTCGTTAGTGTATCCCTTTTAGCGTGCGCTAAAGATATATTATTTTTATGTTAAGATAAAATAACTTTTTAAAAATTTTAAAAAGTTTTATTTTTTGATGAGCGTCTTTTAAATAGATTGGTATGATCACAAAAAAGAGCGCTCCAGTATTGGAGCGCTCGTGTATTAAGAAACTTTAGGACTTAATTAATATTTCACCACACTTTGCTTTTTTTGCCATTCGGTACTGTTGATTTCTCCTTTTGACGCTAAGAGTGTATTTTATCGGTTGTAATTGAGGGTAACTATAATTTCATTAGCTTAGTTGCGTATTCGTATGATTTTTTGATCTAAATTTGCAGCGGTATTGCTACCTAAATCTGCTTAGTTTATGATGTTTTCTATTAGATGGTCTGCAACAAGTGCTGCAGTCCCCATCAGTTGTGCATTTTTATGAAGTGAAGATATTTCAATGGTTGTCATCTTCGCTATTTTCGGTATACTGAATTCATTAATGGCAACTTGTATTTGTGGTGCTATAATATTTCCCACTTCAGCACCGCGTCCACTGATAATTATTTTGTTTGGATTGAGGATATGTAGCAATGTTGAAATCCCTTTGCCTAACATGTAACCTATTTTTCCGAGGTTATTAATTGCAATCTGGTCTCCGAGTTTGGCAGCTTCGATTAATGCATCGGATTTATTGCTGCTTGCTTTTACGAACGTGGAGTAGATAGAATATTCGCCATTTTCGATATCAGATTCTGTGTTTTGTATAGCTGCATTAAGAGATGCTTCAACTTCTAGGCAACCTCGTTTACCACAAGAGCACAAGGTGTTTTTGTCAGACAAAGGGATGTGACTGAATTCTCCCGCAAATCCGGTAGCACCTTTGAATATTTCTCCATTAATGATGATTCCCAAGCCGACTCCCCAATTTAGATTGATGACAAGTGTGTGCGCAATGTCAACTCCGTGTCCAAATTCTTTCTCTGCCCAAGCAATACATCGCGAATCGTTATCGATAACTGTATTGAGGTTTAACTTATCTTCGATTTGCTTATAGAGATGATGAAGAGATGAATTTTTAGGATAAGAATCGTTAATCTTCTCTTCGGGATTAACAAAACCTGGCATACTGATGCCGACTCCAATTATATGTTTTTTATCTATTTCACTTGTTGCTATAATACGTTCTAAATGCTGTAATATCATTTCTCCAGCGTTTTGATCTTTAAGATCTATGCCAACATCTTTTTGTTGAGCAATGATATTATGGGCTAAATCGGATATTGTGAAAGAACTGTAGTATTGATCAATAGCGATACTTGCTATTAGATGCGGCAGCTGTTTGTTTAATCCATATTGGGATGCACGTCTTCCACCTGTAGATTCTTCAAGTCCAGTGTCGAGGAGTATACCTGATTTAACAAGCTCATTAATCGTTTTTGTGACAATTGGTGTACTTTTAGAAAGATATTTTGAGATTTCCGCAATGGATTGCATTTCATTATAATATAATAATCGTAATATGTCAGCTTTCATCATTAGTGTAATTGGCTTGTGAAATAATGGTTATAATTCTATAATAAAGATAAAGTGTTTTTATCGTAAGTTCAAAATACTTCTTAAAAGTATTTAAAAAGTTGTGATTGTTCAAAACACTAGGTTGCATTGTTGTAATAAAGTTGCTGATCGCAAGGTTGAAGTTATAATCTATATATCTGTTGGAATTTTAAATGTACGCTTGTCAGAATCTTTTTTTAATAAAAAAGCTATTTTCCAAATATGGTTATTCTTGATCATTCCTATGACGTCGCTTGATCGGAGAGATTTCTTAGTGAGTATGAATTGCAGTGGAAAAAAACATGTTTTTTTCCACTGCAATTCGACAGTTCCTTCATTTTAGCGCGTTGCTTATTCGACAAGCCAATCATTTGTATAAAAGCCCGCATCAATAAGTGAACTTGGACCATATTTCAACATATCCAACTTGAAAAACATATAATCCGGGAAACCACTTGCACCAGCAAAGTATTGGTTTGCAGTAGCGGCTTTCATACCTTTGATTCCAGTGCCGGTAATAATGCCGATCGTTTGGATATTACTTCCCTGCTTTTTCCAGATAAAGTAACCACCTAGATCATTACCTTCATATTTATGCACTCCCAATTTTATTGCTGAAGATGTTACGGAAATAGGACAGTCTGTCAAGAGTACGTTCCAAGCGCAGTTGGTCTGGCTGTTGCCGATAAGAATAATATTTCTATTGGCATATGCTGTGGTGTCAAATTCAGTGTCGGCGATGATGTCAAATGAGCCATTACCGCGGTAATACCATGACTCAGCATCGTATTTCGCTTTTTCAATTGCCCATTTATTTTCCTCGGGTGTACCTTTCGTACCATAAACGTATACCATGTTGTGGTTGAAGGCCTCTTTGAACATTCCGTTTCGGTGTGGTCCCTTTTCGGCAGGCGAAGGCTTTTCGATGATCTGCCATCCCTGTTTCGCCTTCCTTAAATAGATCATCGCATCTTTTGCTGATCTTTGGTAGCTGATCTGTGATAGCGAATCCAACATGATATTAATATGTTGACCTTCAGGAAAGGCGTCCAGATTTAAGGCCAGGGTTTTTAAATTGTCTGTTCGGCCTTGGATCGTATTGTTTTCTAGGTCACGAGTGAGCTGGATGTGTGAATAGGATAGTGCTTCTTCCTGTTGATAAATGGTGGCCCAATAGTAAGAAGCCGATATGCCTGGATTTGCTGTTTTAAAATCAATCTTATTGACGTCCTTATCGACTTTACGTTTATGCCATTTGAAATAATCAAACATGGGTTTCCAATCTACACTTTCATTACTATACCAGTGCGATCCACCGGGATATTCGTAATAACTGAAATCAGGATGGAATTCACCAAGAATGTTGCGCATTTGACGTGCATAGCTTATCGGTACGGTGCGATCGGCATCGCCGTGCAAGACGTAAATTCCCAGTGGCTTGTAGTTTGATGTGTAGGCGATGACGTCACTTTGGTTACTCGAACGGAGTAAAATATTTTCCATTTCATTGCGGCCTTTTTCGGGAATTAATCCGTCTGCCGAGCCGTAGCCTTTAAGTGTCGGGTAGCCGGCGCAAGGAGCAATTGCAGCCCATTTATCTGGATAAGTAGCGCCTAAGAACCAAGTTCCATGCCCGCCCATAGAATGTCCGGTTAAATATACACGCTGTGTGTCTGGTTTTAATGTCTGTTTTGCTAAAGCAAGTACTTCTAATGCATCTAAGCGTCCCCAATCCTCCCAGTTGAATCCACGAGGCCTACGGTTTGTTGGAGCTACTAATGTTCCCCAGTCTTTTGCGTGATAGGCCTGGGCCTGCCCTAATGCTTCCACGCCCGCACCGTGTACGGAGAAGAATAAAGCATCGCCTGATTTTTCACCGCCGGTCGCGGGATTCACCGCAAAATACTGTAGACTACCGTCGATTTCACTGGTAAAAGTATGGCGGTAGGGAGTGCTTGCAGATACGCTACGCAGGTTGATATTTTTCTGATCGATCAGTTTTCCTTTTTTGAACAAACCGAGCTTTACTGTGGGCGAACCGATGGCTACAATTTTTGACGCATCTATCTGCACGCTAATTTTTCTCGTACTATATGCCGGGATAACTGGAACAGGTGTTGTACTTGTGGATCCTTCAATAGTATTCTCTATATTAAGGTCATACATGTTCTTGGATGTATTATTGATCACAACAACACCCGCCAGTAATTTACTGTTATTTTTACCCAAAACGATATCAGGAAGTGTAGCGTCGTTAATGTCCAATATCGCTGGCTGAGTAGGAAAAGATAGCTCAGCCTGTACCAATATACCACGTACATAAAATTCATTCAATCCTTTCTTTAGTTGTACAGGAATGTTTAACCAGCCCATGCGATAGGGGTCACCGGAATGGAGTTCGCCGTTGATCAAAACAGCACTGTTGCCTTTGATATTAAGAATAGCAGCTTGCGCTTTCTTTGCGTTATAAGTCAGATACAAATAGGTAGGACCTAATCCACGTCGTGGGTTAGCGTTTTGTTGTGTACTGGTAGAATTAGCTATCTTTTCGATTCTTCCCGGGCCTGCAGGGTTATTGGGATTTCGTAGGTTTCCCCCCATACCGGGCGACGGTCTAAAAAAACCAGAGGTGTCAGTCTGGATAAAAGTCCACTTTGCTTGATCAACCTGCTTTCCATTTATGCTTTTCCCTTCTTTTGGCTCAATAAAGGTTCCATTGTAATAGTTCCAAAGAAACTCGTCTGAATAGACTGCTTCTCTGCCATAGGAATGCGTAATTTGTAAGTATAGTCCTTTTTCAAAACGATATTTGTTTTGGGCAAGTAAGCCAAAATGTAAAAAAGCGAAAGGTATTATAATTAATTTACTAACTGCGCAGGAGAAGATTTTTTGTGTCATCATTTTGATTCTTCTAAAAGTTGTTAATTATTATCGAGTTTAATAACAAATATTGTTAGTCAGGCGAAGTGCTGAGCTTTTCGTCATCTTCCTTGTATGGTACATAAATAAGTAGCATTGTCATCATCTCTTGGTCGGATTGCATATTGGAGTAAGAATATATATTTTGTGGTGGATTGAACGGATTGAATGGGTTTTTTTCGGTATTATCATACGTACATTCCATATGTATAGTAGAGCCGCGGGGTATCTTCATAAATTTTTTATAGCGATACATCTCTTGCCATCTATAATCCCATTTTGGAATATTTACGAGTGGAATAGTATCTCCCAGATTATTGGTGTAGTATGCCTTGAACGATTTCCCGATATAATGCATGTGTGGCCATATATAAAGTAAAGAAAGATCTTCGGTGGGATTTGTAAATTTCAATGTATAATCCTTTACTTGATTAGCTGGGATCATAAAAAAGGAAGGTCTAATATCCTTTTCTCCTAAACCGCCAGAGCCGAAGCTTACAACAGTAACTTTTCTTTTTATCGGTTTTTTGGTAAAAAATAAATGTATACCATTAACGGACTGCTCATCAATAGGTGTAGGAGAAAAATGGATAGATAGCAATATTATACCACGTTTAGGCATTGTCCATCCTATTCCTTCGGGATAAGATTCAGGTGACGAGCCTGGGATCCATCCTCCATAGTATGCCATATCACGCTTGAAAATTCTGTATGGATCTGTATAAATAGTATTGCCGTCGGTATGATTGGCAAATTTTGGTTGTTGATGAATATCTATTGCTGGATCTGAAATAACCTGTACTGAATAGTTAGCATGGTGGATTAAGCGTTTATTGTTGCTAAAGAATTCTACTCCTTCTATAGCTTGTTCTTGATCCAATTCAAAAGGTATCTTGAATTCTACGAAACGTTCTTTGTTATTTCCTTTGACGGTAAATGTATCTAAAGCTGTCAGTGTCAAATCTGGAGTTCGTCCATATCCAGTGATACTATACAGTTCACTTATTTCAGTAGTTGATTTTTTGCCTTTTTTTACTCCGTTATCGATCCAGTTGACGACTGTTTCGATTTCTTTTTTAGTCAGTGACCTATCGTTAGAAAAATGGACATAATTATTATCCGCAGTCCAAGGAGGCATGTATCCTGAAGTGATTACTTTTTTTATGAAATTACTTCGTTTAGAAATGTCGTTGTAGGTCAAAAGTGGAAAAGGAGCTGCTTCACCGGGTCGATGACAGGGTGCACATTTTGATAAAATAATAGGTTCGACATCTTGATAATAGGATTGAGCATAAGAATTTGTATCTATAAAGCCCACTACTATAAATATTGTTTTTAATACACTTGATATAACTTTATAAATAGCTGTTTTGTTCATGGCAATATTAAATGAGCGAGTCAATATCAGTTAATGATACACCCGATAGGTTCTGTCTTTTTTATAGTAATCGCTTGTTTTGACAGGTGTTGTCGTAAAGCATCTGCTAAATAGTGTGCTGTTGTCACTGTTCTTTTTTTGCCCAAATCAATTGCCCAATTATCAATAGCTCCAAAATAAATTACTTTTCCTTTTTCGACGAACGTAACTGTGGGAGTGATTTTAACATGAAGAAAATTGGTTAGATTTAAATTGCTGTCTCGGAATAATGGTATGTTAAGTTTGTATTTCGTTGCAAAAGCCTGAATTTCGGAGGACTCGTATAATTCTCCAGGAAAAATACCAATAAATGATATTTTATCACCATACTGCTTTGCCAAGGCATTTATGTCTTTTGTATAGTTTTGACACAATGGGCATTCGGGCGATAAAAAGATATAGACTGTAGCCAATTCAGAAGGCACAAATGAAGTGTCTGAATTTTTATTGATGTCTGTCAACCTAAATATTTCTTTATTTATGGTTTGTAAGAATGCTTTCGAAGGAAAGAATAACATCAATAGAAGGCTCATCATGAGTCCTTTTCCAAGTAATCTTTGGATATTTATTATGGGCATAACATTTTCCAGTTTATTAAAGTAAAAGAACTTACCTGATCCAATAAAGGGTCAGGTAAGTTGCATTGTGTTGTATTATTCACTTTTGTCCCACCATACACGTCCCAATATGCTTGTTGGCTCTCCGAAATCAGGATCTTTTCTCATTTCTTCGATTGCATCGAAACGATTTTGATAATTGTAATCGCCTGCTAATGGATAGTTTATTACGAATCTCCGTGGCATTTTTATTGCTTGACCTTCAACGAACCAAGGTTCAAAAGCAATTGCCGTGTTATTATTTGGCATATTTGTTCTTTTTACTATTGCCCACGCTTCATTATAATTTTTGAAGAAATTTAAATAAGCTTGCAATACAATTTGTTCTAATCCTTTGCTTGCTTTGAATTTAATGTCCGGCTGTTGTTTAAACGTTGCTATTTCAGTATCTGTCAAAGGAGAGTAGTCATAGATAAGCGCTTTTTTTGCTGCTTTATCATAAAACTTTAAAGAGGCTTCAACACCTTTATAGTACCATTCTTCAGCACTTTCGCTAGTTGTTCCACGTTGGGCTAGTTCAGCACGCATAAAGCATACATCAGCATAAGTTATCAATGGCATTGTACCTAATCCCGTGCCACCGTTATTTTCGGGTTGGAATAATCTATCTTGTATTCTGGAAACTGTATCTAATGTAATCGTACTTTGGCCATTTGCTATCTGAATTGGCGTAAAGAATCTTGATTTTTTTGGATCGTTTGGAGACGAAGGGCTAGAGTACTGACCATAATAACGCCTTGTATCAAAAATGGATGAGGACGGTATTTTGCCTTGTGCTTTAGCTAAAGCGAAATTATCTTCGCTCCACATATTTTTCACAAAGAAGAAACGTAAGCGCGGATCTTGATTATTCCACATATAATCAATCACATCGTGGTCTCCTACAAAAGCCCTTCCGTTGCCTGTAATGTTCCAATTGCCACCGCCAGTAAACTGAGCTCCTGGATAAAATACCCATTCTTCATCTGCACTGTTAATTACATTACTACTATTGGCAAGTACTTCTTTAACAATCGTTGCCATGCGTTGCGGGTCGCGTTTTGACAAGCGTAATGCAATTTTTAAACGAAGCGAATTAGCTGCCTTAATCCATCGAGACACATCACCTTTGAAATAAAGATCACTGTTACCATAGCTAAATTGTTCAACGGGTTGTTCTTTTTTTAGAACTTCTACTGCTGCCTTTAATTCTTGATCAAAGGTCGCATATAATTCGCTTTGTGTTTCGTATTTAGGGGTTAAGGTACCGCCGTATCTCGCCCCAAATGCCTCGGTATAAGCTAAACTGCCGTTAACGTCAGAAACATACCAGGCGTTATATACTTTTAGTATTGTTGGAATGGTGCGCATATAGACATATCTGGCCTTTTCGTCTTCACTCATTTTATCGACAGTTTTTTGGATATCAACAAGGACATTCCCAACACCAATATAAAATCTTCCATAGCGATTATTTGTATTGGCCGCATTTTCTGAAACCGTTATACCATTTCCTGTTCGTGACAGAAAAGCACGAGACCATCTTGAAATGAAATTGTAATTATCATAAAACGCTTCGAAATCATTGTTGTGGGCTGAAGTGATTGCTTGCGCGAATAGTGGTGGTAAAGAGATATTAATAACCGCATCAGGATCCGTGTTATATTCTGCGAAATCTTTTTTGCTACACGCACTTAGTGTAGCGATAAATATAGATAGAATAGTAATTCTATTTAAGTGTCTTGATAATATTTTCATGATCAAACTTTTTAACTTAAAAATTGGTGTTTAACGTGACAGAGAAGCTTCTTATTAGTGGCGTTCCTCCACCTAAAAATGCAGATGCAGATCCAGTACTACGATAATCTTCTGGATTGATATTGTCTGGTAAACTATTGTAAAGATATCCTAAATTCCTGCCAGATAGTGTCATGCGCAAATTGTTAAGTTTGAATCTTGATGCTGTTGTACGAGGCAAGTCGTAGCTTACAGAGACGTCTCTTACCATTACCCATGAGGATTCGAACGCAGATTTTTCGCGGATACCAGCACCCCAACCGAATGTGTTATTGTAGTATGCATAGGTGAGCATAGGATTTTTTAATCCCTGATCTACTGCTTCCTGATAGCTCATACCTCCAACATCTTTACCGCCTAACATTGTTCCTTGGGCAAAAACGCCATCGGGAATAAGTCCCCAAGCCTCATTTCCATTTGCATCCTTAAATTGTATCCCTCCAGCTTCTCCTTTTCGACCGTATAATGTACTCGCTATTTGTCCAGTTTGAGAGCCATAATTGTATGTTGGAGAATATACATATCCGCCAAATTTAGAATCGAGCATTACACTTAATGATAGGGCTTTGTAGTTCACGGTGTTAATAATGCTTCCGAGGAATTTGGGTTGTGTGGACCCAATTTTAACTTCTTTCTCTAATCCTTGCGCATAGTTTTGCGAACGTACGTACGATGCTCCCGTTGTTGTAGGTGACATAACGTATTTTCCATTGCTCGGATGATCTATTGGATTTCCTGAACCATCTCTTGCCTGGAAACGAGCTAGACCATAAGAGGCAACCATAACGCCGTATTCTCCTCCTACTTCAGCGATAGCCCTAATACCGTCATCGCCTTCTAGTGATGAGACTGTTACACCTGGTGCCAATGCAATAATTTTGCTTCTATTACGCGTATAATTAAAAGCTACGTCCCAAGAAAAATTTTCTTTTTTAATGGGAGTACCATATATCTTAGCTTCGATTCCTTGGTTTCGGATATGACCACTGTTGATAAGCGCATTGCTTACGCCTGATTCTTGTGAAACTGGTAGGTTGATAATCTGATTTTTAGTGTTTTTTTGGTAATATGTAAAATCAATTCCCAAACGATTATTTAAAAATCTTAAATCAGTACCTGTTTCCCAGGTAGAGCTTTTTTCTGGGACAAGATGCCTGTTTCCTAAATTATTTGAGTCGAAATAATAACGCGTTATTTCGCCGTTTTCTGCACTAATATAATTACTAGTAGGAAGATAATATCCAGTCATCGCTCTGTATGCATCAGTTCCCTTTCCTACGATATTGTAAGAAAATCTTAATTTGGAGAAGCTGAATATAGTGGAAGGTAATTTCAAAGCGTCATGGAATGTCCACGCTAGATCCATTCCTGGGTAAAAATAGGAGTATGTACCAGTCTGGTCAGGGTATAGAAGAGATGAATCCCAGTCATTACGTCCGTAGAGATTTAATGTAAGCCATTTTTTATAGGTGACTGCACCTTGAAATAACAAGGAAAAACTTTGACTAATATAAGGTTTGCTTTCAGAATAGCCTATAGCGTTTGTTGAATTGGAAAGACGGAATATGTCTGGGATACGCATGCCATTGGTCCACGCTTCTAACCCCTTACGTTCGGAGCGATTTACTTCAGCTCCTCCTAATGCAGTGACTTCAAAGTCATTGAAAGTTTTTCTATAGTTAATATTACTATGATATCTTGTTTGGATTACTCGATACTGATTTGTGCGGTAGCTACCTCCGTTAAAATTAGATTCTTGTCCCCTGTTTCTCTGTTCGTTATTGGCATTGAATAGATTTACGCTGAAGATATTTTCCATTTGTAGCCAATCCGTGAAGTTAATCTTTGCATTGATATTACCACGGAAGTTTTCTTCTTTTTGAAGTTGTTTTTGTTCGTACAACGTGAAAAATACGCCTTGTGATGAAGTCGGATCTTGATCACTAACACCGCCATTGATAGGGTTTAGATATTGATCTTTCCAATACATTAGGTCATACTCTCTAGGCATTCCCCATGTGAGACCATACATTAAATTGTTTCCTCCAGAAGAACGATTTGGGTTGAAACTGTTGCTCCCAACATATGTTGCCCCCGCATCTATTACGACAGCTTTTCTAATGCGATGAGTAGCTCTTAATGCAATACTATTTCTATCAAATTTATTTTGTGGAACTACTCCTTTTGCATACGAATTTGAATAGGAGATACGAAATGTCGTTTGTTCGTTTCCTCCAGAAAGCGCTAAATTAGAGTTTCTGTATTGGCCTGTCTGGTAGAGATCAAGGATGCTGTTGTTTGGCTGAAATTTTATTTCGTGCCCGGCAGGATCTTTCAGCGTGCGTCCGTCAAAGGCTGGTCCAAAACTATAGCCAAAATAAGTGGCGGGAATCTGTTCTAAGCCATCATTACCTTTGGGATAAACGTAGTTCGGTAATATTCCGGTGCCGTATTTATCTTGAAAGTCTACTGTTGCATAAGGATCGTCGATTCCTTGTGTGTGGGTAAAAGAAACTCCCAGTCCACGTTGAGAATAACCTTTTTTGGTCGTAATTAAAATTACCCCATTACTTGCTCTACTGCCATAAAGAGCGGTAACGGACCCTCCATTTAAAACAGAGATAGATTCGATATCATCTAAGTTGAAATTTTTAAGAATGTTACCGAAATCTTGTTCTCCACCGCGATTTGGTATGACGACGTCATCATCCATAATGATACCGTCTACGACAATTAAAGGGGTATTGCCGAAAGGATCGAGCGAGCTTGCCCCCCGAATAAGAAAACGCGGAGTCGATTGAGGGCCACCGGTACCAACGTTAACTTGCATGCCGGGGACCATTCCTTGCAAAGCTGCAATTGGGTTAATAGCATTTGTTTTTGCAATGTCTTCTCCACTGATTTGTGTCATTGCGTATCCCAGTTGTCGACGCTCTCTGGATTCACCTAAGCCAGTTACAACAACTTCATCTAAAGCGGATGCATTTTGTGATAATGTGATACTAATTTTTGTATTGGTACCGACTAAGATTTCTTGTGGAGTGTAACCAACTCGTGTTATACGAATCGTTTCGCCCTGTGCCGCTTGGATATTGAAGGATCCATTTACGGTGGTTTGTGTGGCCCTAGTAGTGCCTTTTACAGCAACTGTTACCCCAGAAATTGGTCCATTGGCATCCTTTACCGTTCCGGTAATAGTCTGCTGCGCATAGAGAGCCGATGCACTAAAAAGAGTACATATCGCCAATCCTGCGGATCTTTTGTAAAATAGACTCATGCTTATAATATTTAGTATTAATAATGATTAGTTTTTATTTACAACTTCTAACGTTGTTTAAGTTTGTTATATGGTCTCTCATTCGTTACCGTTACTGCTAACGGTTGATATGGATGGCTACTAAAATAATTTACCGCTAATTTTAAGGCTTTTATTTTCTCCATTCAGCCCTAGGCTAACGGCATATGATTTACTTTATAGCCTGATCCAAATTCATTCGGGTGTTCATCGAAAAGATATTGACTATCAGATTGATTTGATAATTGTTAAGGCTTTTCTTTACAGTTTAAGATTGTTTAAATAATTTTTTTTGCACTTTGTGGGCAACTTAAAATAGGATTTACGTCATTTCAGGAAGCCGAGAGATTGAATAGCGTGCTTGCCTCTCTCGCTGAATTAATAAAGTTCGTTGTGCTTGCTTGGAAATTGTACTAAGCGGCTTCACTTGCTTTTTCGCTTGTTTTTTTTGCGTAATAAATTCATTTTCTATTATTTAAGGTTAGTAAAGTTGTTTTATGATGGGCAAATCCATGGGATTACACCTGATGTTTACTGTTAATCTAAGGTACTTTCGTTAATAATTTTTTATGGCCAGACGGTTATTTCTGACTGTTTCGTTTAAACAACAAAATATGGTTAGTATAAAAGTTGTTGGCTAAAATTAGTTATTTACCGTTAAGTTTCAAATACTTTTTAAAAATATTTAAAAAGTATTTGATTCTTAGCCATTAAATCTATGCAAACGTTTGTTATTGTAACAATCTTATCGTTTAACCTTCCTGTTTATGCCATTAAATTGTGGATTAGGCATAAAAATGAAGGTTAAATACCTTATATTTACCTCTTAATTATAGTATCTGATTATGAAACAACGCTATTACTCCTTGGATGTCTTTCGTGGGGCTACTGTGGCACTGATGATTATGGTAAATAATCCAGGGACATGGGCTCATATGTTTGCACCGCTAAAACATGCAGAATGGCATGGATGTTCACCTACAGACCTGGTTTTTCCTTTCTTTCTTTTCGCAGTGGGTAATGCCATGTCTTTTGTTATACCTCGTTTACAGGAGGCGGGGCCTACAGTATTTTGGCAAAAAGTAATTAAACGGACGATCTTGATTTTTGCGATTGGACTTTTCATCAATTGGTGGCCTTTTGTGAAATGGGATGGTGCGGAGCTTATTTTTAAACAATGGGTTGATGGCATTGATCCGAGCCGGGGAATTCGGATTTTCGGTGTACTCCAACGCATCGCAGTTG
This sequence comes from Sphingobacterium paramultivorum, assembly GCF_014109745.1. Classification (NCBI taxonomy): domain Bacteria; kingdom Pseudomonadati; phylum Bacteroidota; class Sphingobacteriia; order Sphingobacteriales; family Sphingobacteriaceae; genus Sphingobacterium; species Sphingobacterium paramultivorum. Next base: position 4,071,162 of record NZ_CP058555.1, on the reverse strand, counting down.
CATACTGTTTTGCTTCGATTTTAGCTTATTATTTTAAAGAAAAAACGATTATTTGGATCTCGGCAATCATACTGTTGTTATATTGGGCAATCTGTGCAATAGCCGGAGGAGCAGATCCCTATAGCTTAGAAGGCTGGTTCGGTACAAAGTATGATATAGCAATCCTAGGTTTACCGCATGTTTACAAAGGGGAAGGGGTGCCATTTGATCCAGAAGGGCTGATGAGCACATTACCGACAATTGTTCAGGTCGTCTTTGGCTATTTAGTTGGTGTATTTATAAAAAAGCAAGGTCAGGTGGATTGGCTTTGGTCCAAAGTGCCGGCCTCGCATGAGCCCCATTTTAAATTGCTGGCGGGGATGTTTGTGACCGGATTTATTTTGGTCGTATTGGCTTGGATATGGGCTTTGGGTTTTCCGATCAACAAAAAAATATGGACAAGTTCCTATGTGCTCTATACAACAGGTTTGGCAACTATGACACTAGGTGGTATGATCTGGTTTATTGAGGTACAGGGTGTCAAAAATAAATTGACACAGTTTTTTGATGTTTTTGGTAAAAATCCGTTATTCATCTTTGTATTGAGCGGGATTTTGCCACGCTTTTTGGGATTGTTCCGTATTCCCGATGGTGTAAAAGAGGATGGCACGCAAAAATACCTCGACGCTTTTGCCTGGTTCTATAAATACGTTTGTGCGAAAGCCCCCGGGATACCGGAAGTAGGCTCTTTTGTATATTCCTTATGTTTCCTGACGTTGATGTGGGTAATCTGCTATTGGTTGGATAAAAAGAAAATTTATGTAAAGGTGTAGCATCAGCTGGATCTTTGCTTGTTAAATTATTTTGGCACTCAAAGATTTTTACTATCTTTGCAGCCAATTAATAAAATTTTTAACGCTTTAATATTATTCAGGAAATGTATTTAAGTAAAGAGTACAAAGCTGGAATCTTCGCAGAATTTGCTGGATCAGCTACAAACACAGGATCTACTGAAGGTCAAGTTGCTTTATTCACTAAGAGAATTGCTCACTTAACTGAGCACTTGAAAAAAAACAGAAAAGATTTCGGTACACAACGTGCCCTACAAATGTTAGTAGGTAAACGTCGTTCATTATTAGCTTATCTTTACAAAAAAGATATCAACCGTTACCGTGCGATCATTAAAGGTCTAGGTTTACGTGATATTATCAAATAAGCTTTAATACAAAGGTGTTAAGAAAGCCATCCAATTTTTGGATGGCTTTTTTTATTGTGCTTATCGTGCCCGAATTGTTATAGGACTTTTCGCATCAGCATGGTCGTTTTCTGTTCGTCATGGCTTTTGTCGTAGTTCAGGACTTCCTTAGGTTAGCGGACGAGATTGGGCTAGTTGTCCCTTACTTCAGTTTCACTATTTAGTCGTTATTTAATCGCTTTTTCCTCGGAGCTTGTTCGCTATTTCTTCGTTACCAACCGAAGAAGTACCGAAGAAGCTCCGAACAAGTACCGAAGAAGCACCGAGGAATCTCCGAAAATGATAACTATGTCTTATACTTGTTTTTATTGTCTTATACTGCGCAATAGGTTAAATCCACCGTTACAACTGATAGGTCTTTGTAAGTCTTTTTCGAGAGATAAGAGAACTTGAGGGAACTTCAATCGATTCATTGCTTGACAGATTAAGGCAGTTGCTGCCGTATTCCGATGGTTTGATGATTTAGCCTGCTGTTAATTGCATTAATCTTAATATTTTAATTTACCTTTGTGCTGAAATCTAATGTATTTAAAATATTGGCATGCTGCCAACAAGATGAAAAGCATGTCGCAAACAAGATTAAATGAATTACAACGAAATTAAAACGACCATCGATATGGGTAATGGCACCCAGATCGAATTGTCTACAGGGAAATTAGCAAAACAGGCTGATGGTGCTGTAGTATTAAAACAAGGTGATACGATGTTGCTTGCAACAGTCGTTTCAGCTAAAGAAGCTAAATCTGGCGTTGATTTTTTACCTCTTTCGGTAGATTATCAAGAAAAATATGCGGCAACAGGCCGTATTCCAGGAGGTTTCTTACGTCGTGAAGCTAGACTATCGGATTATGAGGTATTGATCTCGCGTTTGGTAGACCGCGCATTACGTCCTTTGTTCCCTGAAAACTATCACGCAGATACACAAGTGGCAATCAGCTTGATCTCTGCAGATAAAGATATTATGCCTGACGCTTTAGCAGGTTTGGCTGCTTCTGCAGCTATTGCTGTTTCTGATATTCCTTTCAATGGACCAATTTCTGAAGTTCGCGTAGCAAAGATTGATGGTCAACTGGTGATCAATCCAAAATTATCTGAACTTGAAAAAGCAACTTTAGAATTTATTGTTGCTGGTTCTGCACAAGATATCGGTATGGTTGAAGGTGAAGCGAAAGAAATTTCTGAAGCTGAGATGGTAGAAGCGATTGCTTTTGCTCATGAAGCTATCAAAAAACAAGTTGCTGCTCAAGTAGAATTGGCTAACTTAGTTGGTAAAACTGTGAAGCGTGAGTATAACCATGAGCCTGAAAACCTTGAATTGAGAGATGCTATTTTTGCAGCTACTTACGATAAGGTTTACGCTATTGCAAAATCTGCTTCTGCAAAACATGACCGTTCTGAGAACTTCGCAAAAATCGCAGAAGAGTACAGAGCAACAATGCCAGAGGAATTGGATGATGACACGGCATTCTTATTTAAAAAATATTTCCACGATGTTCAGTATGATGCTGTCCGTAACCTAGTTTTGGATGAAGGTATGCGTTTAGATGGACGTGATGTACGTACTGTACGTCCGATCTGGTCTGAAGTGGATTACTTGCCTGCTGCACACGGTTCGGCTGTATTTACGCGTGGTGAAACACAAGCATTGACTTCGGTTACTTTAGGTGCTAAAGACGATGAGCAAATGATCGATGGTGCTTTTATCAACGGTTATAACAAATTTATTCTTCACTACAACTTCCCTGCATTCTCTACAGGTGAGGTAAGACCTAATAGAGGTCCAGGCCGTCGTGAAGTTGGTCACGGTAACTTAGCAATGCGTTCATTGAAACAGGTACTTCCTGCAGACAGTGAGAATCCATATACTATCCGTGTTGTTTCTGATATCCTGGAATCAAATGGTTCTTCTTCTATGGCAACTGTATGTGCTGGTACATTAGCACTTTTGGATGCCGGTGTAAAATTGAAAGCGCCAGTTTCAGGTATTGCCATGGGATTGATTTCTGATGAGAAAACTGGTAAATATGCGATCTTATCGGATATCTTAGGTGATGAAGATCATTTAGGTGATATGGACTTTAAAGTAACTGGTACAGAAAATGGTATCGTTGCTTGTCAAATGGACTTAAAAATCAATGGTTTGAAATGGGAAGTGTTGACGCAAGCTTTGGATCAAGCAAAAGAAGCGCGTTTACACATCTTAGGTGAGATGAAGAAAACAATTTCTGCTCCACGTGAAGACTACAAACCACATGCACCTCGTATCGTTCAACTGTTGATCGATAAAGAATTTATTGGTGCTGTAATCGGACCGGGTGGTAAAATTATCCAAGAGATGCAACGTGAGACCGGTGCTACAATTTCGATCGAAGAAGTTGATAACAAAGGTGTTGTTCAAGTATTCGCAGATAATAAAGCGGCTATCGATGATGCAGTAGGTCGTATTAAAGCAATCGCTTCTAAACCAGAGATTGGTGAAACTTACGAAGGTAAAGTGAAATCAATTATGCCATTCGGTGCTTTCGTTGAAATCATGCCTGGTAAAGATGGTTTATTGCACATCTCTGAAATCGACTGGAAACGTCTTGAAACAATGGACGGTATCTTTAAAGAAGGTGATAAAGTAACGGTTAAATTGTTGGATATCGACAAACAAGGTAAAATGAAGCTTTCTCGTAAAGCGTTATTACCTCGTCCTCCGAAAGAAGACAAACCAAAGCAGGATAAACCTGCTGGCGAAGCTCCTGTAGCTGGTGCTGGCCAAGAATAAGTTTATCTTTTCAAATGATAAGAAAAGCCCGCTTTAAGCGGGCTTTTTTTATGGAAAATAAGGCTTACCTGCATCTTTATCCTATGAAAAGTATACTTCGTTTGTTTCTGTTTAAACCTGGTCAGATTTTGGTGTTTGTCCTCATGCATGTGTCAGTGTATGGTCAGCGGTCTTACGGGGATAAATTCCAGGAGCTGTCTGCCACTGTACAGCATTATGCAGATAAAAATAATATGATCTTGCCCAAGGGGCGTTATGAGTTTTATAAACTGGATCGTGCCATTTTGTGGTCCTATAAACAGGATTTATTTTGGCCTCTTAATAGGTTAATCTTAAAGGATAAAGCTATCAGAGATTCAATGACAGATGAGCTTTACATTAATTTTGATCGGGAATATAACCGCTTTGTGGTGGATGTGTATGAAAGCCCTTATAAATTTAACGAGGCGAGACCATTTGAAGCACTTTCCGTGCAGGGCTCATTCAGAGGTGGGATGTCACCGCTCTTGGAGCGTTTGTCCAAGTTTTTATTGGATCATCAAGGACGCTGGGGCCTCAATCTGTCTTCTTTTACCTTATATATGGATCGTGAGCTTAGTGCTGTGCCCTTAGCATACGATGGCGAGCCAGAAGTAGTGAAATTGCTCAAGCAATTTTTTGAGGAGGCCAAGATTCCCCATAAACCTGGTATTTACTATGGGAATCCAATGTATTGTTCGTATCGATTTGACTGGATGGCTAATAAAAATAAAGAGATTACGCTCGATTGCTCAGTATATAAAGACTATTTTAATATACTGTTTAGTGAAACGAAGTTATATGCGCTGGGCGGGACTTGGAATAGCTTGAATGGACAAATGTCTTTCTTTTATGATCGGAAAAATAGCTGGAAACAGTTTGCTGCCCGACGGGATGTCAAACGAATTTTTGATTTTTTAAATGAGGAGACTGCTGTTAATCTATTCAAGTTGCACTATGCTAGTAAGAGATTTAGCGGCGATTATTGGCTTGATGTCGTTATGATGAAATAGGGGAGTAGTAAGGCTAATATGTAGATCAGAAAACAAATCAGGCTGTCGAATTGACAGCCTGATTTTGTGGTTTTATAACATGATAACACCTTTTATCTTCGCTACTTCTTTGTAGAAGTAGATCACCTGATCGGCGTCTTTTACGTTCAAGTTTACCGTAATTGAAGTATACTTACCTGTTTTGGAATCCTTAAAATCAAACTGAGCACCTGTTTCATCAAATATGCTCTGGATTTGATTGAAGTGGTCCTGATCTTTTGGTAAGATAAATTTATACGTATAGTCCTTTGGAAATGTTTCTAAGTCTTCTAAGCGCTCTTTGAAAGTTTCATAGAAGTCTTTTGGATTATCACCTCCATCGGGGATATCTTGTATATTGATGTTTTTGTAATCTGCCATGTTTTGTTTCTCCTTAAATATGTTATTAAGGTATTAACAAATATTAATCCAGTAATGTTTTACTGACAATTTTTCAGTTAATTATTGTCAATGCTTGAAGGCCAATCGGCTTTGTTTTTACCAAAGTTTTTGTTTGGCGTAGCACTCATCTCGATTTCCATCTGTCCACCTTCTAAAAGCTGTGCGTGTGTAATGAACGATTTAGCATAAGGTTTACCATTCAATTTGATCGATTTAATGTATTGATTTGCTTTACCTTGATTTTTAACATCGATAGCTAAAGTTTTGCCATTTGGTAAATTGATGTTCGCATGTTGCATCATTGGAGAGCCGAAGACATAAACACCACTCATTGCATTCAGTGGATAGAAGCCCATTGCTGAGAACACATACCATGCGCTCATTTGTCCGACGTCATCATTGCCACATAGACCAGCTGGACTGTTTGTGTAAAACTCCGTCATCGCTTTACGTACTAAGGCTGCACCTTTCCAAGGTTGTCCAGCGTAAGCATATAAATAAGGGATATGGTGATTAGGTTCGTTACCTTGCGCATATTGGCCGATTAGTCCTGAAATATCTGGAGAAGCTTCACCACCAAGATCCGATGACATGGTCGTAAAATAATCCAGTTTTTTCAAAAATTTCTCCTCACCACCGAAAAGATTGATCAGACCTTTGACATCTTGAGGTACTAACCAGGTATATTGCCATGCATTTCCTTCGCAATAATCATTCTCGCGGTGTTTGGCCATTAGCGGGTCGAAAGGTCTGCGGAACTCGCCATTGGCTTTTTTACCGACGAAATGACCTACTTCTTTGTCAAAATACTGCTCATATAGTTTGTAGCGTTTTTTGAAATAGACAGCGTCTTCTGTTTTACCTAGCTTTTCAGCAATTTTATAAGCACCAAAGTCGGCAATCGCATACTCTAATGCCCATGCTACAGACTCATTAGGCATGCTGTCGATAGGAATGTAAGTCAGCTCACGGGCATATTTCAAGCCGTGATCATTGCCCATAGCTGTGGTCTTAACAGCTTCCCAAACCAAAGGATAATCTTTCTCGTCAATAATTCCTTTTAAGAAAGCGTCTGCAATCACTGGAATCGCAGGCAGGCCCACCATGGTATTGGTTTCATTGCCTTGTAAGTGCCACATTGGCAATTTACCTTGTTGTTGATAGATAGCCAACATCGTCTTGATAAAATCCTGGTTGATTTTACGGTCCTCCAAGATGGTCATCAAAGGGTGAAGCCCACGGTAGGTGTCCCAAAGCGAAAATACGGTATGGTTGACAAAATCCTGTTTTTCGTATACTTGTTTGTCAGTTCCTAAATAATCGCCATTTGCATCGTTAAAGATGGTAGGAGCGAAGTAGGTATGGTATAATGCGGTATAGAAGATGGTCTTCGTATCTTTGTCGGCTTCAAATTGAATCTTATTTAAGGTTTTGTTCCAACGTTGATCGGCTTCTTGCTTTACTTTTTCAAAATTCCAGCTTGGAATCTCTGCATTGATATTATTCAGGGCATTGGTCGAGCTTACGGGAGAGATACCAACTTTGAGTTCGATGGTTTTGTTTTTAACAGCATCAAAGAATAAAGCTGCTTTGATCGCCTGTCCTTTAAATGTTGTTTGGCCTAATTTTTCTTCTTTACCGTCGAAAAATCTTACTTTTTGTATCGGCTGGGAAGTTCTGATCGCAAAATACAATTTTTGGTCAGTTGCCCATCCTGTTGAAAAGCGGTAACCAACAAAGGTCGAGTCGTTAACCTGTTTGATGTAGGTGTCTGTCGGTTTATCCCAATTGATATGGTAACCTAAGTCCACTAAAATATGTGCATTATCTGTTTTTTCATAGCGATATTGATGATAGCCAACACGTTCGGTAGCCGTCAAATTGGCCTGTACCTGATAGTCATCTAAATAAGCGCTATAGAATCCGGGCTTGGCAACCTCATTTTCCTTTTTGAAGGAAGAACCATAGCCTGTATTCATTTTATTGAATTCCGCTGGCGTTAATTGTAATTTTCCGTTGGCTGGAACAATCATGAGGTCGTTGAGGTCACCGATACCTGTTCCGCTCAGGTGGGTATGGGTAAAACCCAAAATTTCCTGGCTTTTGTAATTGTATCCACTGCACCAATCCCATCCGTTGAACTTGTCCCAAATCTGTGGAATTTGGGTAGGTCCCAATTGTACAGCACCTAAAGGTACATTTGCACCAACAAAGACGTGACCATGATCCGCTGACCCAATAAAGGGGTTGACATATTGCGTAAGATTTTGCTGGGCTTGCGCACAAAATGGCAAAATTATTGTGCCCAACACTGTTTTGAGTAGTTTATTTCCTGTCATAGGTTTTGTTCGGGTATTTGAAAACTGCTTAAAATTAGTAAATAAAACCTTTTAGCGCAATTTTATTATTATTTTAGTAAATTGTCGTTAAATTTTTTACTTTAGTAATCTTCGTAATAAAAAACTTAACAAACCTACTACTACTACATGAAGAAACGTATTCTGATCAGTGATATCGCAAAGGCGTTGGGGATTTCTGTAACTACTGTGTCCTTTATTTTGAATGATAAGGCAAAAGAAAAGCGTATTAGTGAGGCTTTGACTAAGCGGGTTTTGGACTATGTCAAAAAGGTCGGCTATAAGCCCAACGAATTGGCGAAAAGTCTCCGCACAGGGAAGACGAAGATTTTGGGTTTGATTATCGAAGATATTTCCAATCCTTTTTTTGGGAATATAGCGCGTCTGATCGAAAGTAAGGTCTATGAGCAGGGCTATCGTATTATTTATTGTAGTACCAACAATGATGTGGAAAAAGCGAAGGAGTTAATCCAGATGTTTTACGATCGGCAGGTAGATGGTTTTATTATTACACCTTCCGATGGTTTGGAAGATACAGTAAAGCAGTTGCAACAGAATAATATTCCGGTTGTACTCTTCGACCGTTATTTTCCGGATCTTGAAACAGACTATGTTGGTGCGGATAATTTTCAGGGGGCCTTTGATGCCAGTAACCATTTGTGCCAACAGGGCTATAGACGTATCGGATTTGTATCGCTCTATTCGGATCAGACTCAAATGAAGGAGCGTTCAGATGGCTATATGAAGGCTATGGATAATAATAAGCAGCAAAGTTTTATTCAAAAGATTCAGATGGATGCTTCGGATGAGGAAGCAATGGAATCTTTGCGGGAGTTTATCTGTGAAAATAGGCTGGATGCCGTTTTGTTCTCAACGAACTATCTGGCGATTTCGGGTTTGAAGGCTTCCAAAAAATTTAATTTTACGATGCCGGCGGTGATTGCTTTTGACGACCATACGGTTTTTAAGCTGGTTGAACCTTCTATTACGGTTGTTTCGCAGCCGATCAAGGATATTGCTGAGAATCTGATCAATATTTTGTTGCTGCGTCTTCAGGGTAAAATAAAAGCAACACGTAGAATGGTGTTGCCTTGTGAACTGAAAGTTCGTGAGTCGACTAAAGTGAAAGTTACTTCGTAGTATCGGCTACAAATTTCATTGAAATAGAATTAACGCAGTGACGCGTGTTTTTTGTCGTAAAGCCTTCTCCCAGGAATACATGGCCTAAATGCGCGCCACATTTACTACACAGGATTTCAGTGCGGCGACCATCGGCATCCGTGATCCTTGTAATTGCCCCGGGAATTTCATCATCAAAACTTGGCCAGCCACAGCCAGATTCAAATTTCGACTCCGAACGGTATAGTGGGCTGTCACAACGACGGCAGATATAAGTTCCTTTGAGCTTATTGTCCAAAAGTTCACCGGTAAAAGGGCGTTCAGTTCCCTTATGTATAATAATGTACTCCTCTTCTTTACTTAATGGGTTGTATTCTTTGTTTGTTTCCATGATTGTCGTGTGTTTAGTCTTGGCCCTTTAATTTTTGGTCCGGGACTCGATCCTGGACGGGGCTCCATTCATCTTGATAAAGTTCTCCATTCATCTTGATAAAGTTACGGAAATAAAGACGAAAAAAAATTTTTTGTGTCCATAGTGATAGTCGAATTTAGGTATTTTAAATTGTCATGGAATTGTCTTATATTTGAATAGCTATCCAAATGAAAAGTTGTAGCGATGGGACCACTTTAATAGTTTAATGTTGTTTTATCCTAGTTTAAACCCATTTGTTTAGAATGATTATAAATTGATATTAAAGGTCACAAAATTGTCAGCGATTTGTTAATAAATCATACTTTTGTGGCATTGTTAGGGGGGTAGTGGCTCCTTTAACCATGGGAGTTAATTTTTTACATTCACAAATAAATAGTATAAAGTGCTAAATATGAGAACTATCTCATCCGTTTTGGGAAGCCTTGCGAGGGTGGTGTCAACGAGTTTGATGCTATTATTTGCCGTTACGACGTTGCATGCGCAAGATGTCAAGGAAGGTGAAAAAATCTTCAAATCTAAGTGTACATCCTGTCACGCCATTGACAGAAAAGTGGTTGGTCCTGCTTTAAAGGGGATTCCAGAGACGAAAGACGAAGCTTGGTTAATCAAGTGGGTCAAGAACTCTCAGGCTTTAATTGCGTCTGGCGATGCTGATGCAGTTAAAATCTTCGAAGAGAACAACAAGCTTGTGATGACTTCTTTTACTGATTTATCTGACGATCAGATCAAGTCGGTATTAGCGTATATCACAGATGCTTCTAAGGAGAAACCGAAAACTGAAACTCCTGGTGGTGCTGGAGCTAAAGATGATAACGCATCTATGTTCATGATTTTGGGCTTGATCGCAGTTGTTGTTTTGGCTGTAGTGGTTATCGTGGTGTTGAATCGTGTGATCCGTACCTTAGAAAATGTTATTGCTAAAAACCAAGAAGCTATTGCTGCGCAACAAGAGCCAGAAGATAGCCAACGTTTTGTGAAGTTTGCGAAAGCATTCGTTAAAAACAAGAAGTTGGTTGGCTTTACAGTCTTGATGTTGGTTGCATTATTAGCTGTAGGTGGTTGGAAAACCATGTGGAACGTTGGTGTTCACCAAGGCTATCAGCCGGTTCAACCAATTAAGTTCTCTCATCAAATCCACGCTGGTGTTAACAAAATTGAGTGTCAATACTGTCACGGTGGAGCATTTAAATCTAAAAATGCGTCTATTCCATCGGCCAACGTATGTATGAACTGTCACAATACAATCACTGCTTCAGAGCATTATGATGGTGAAATTTCTCCGGAAATTGCTAAAATCTATCGTGCATTGGATTGGAATCCTGATACGCGTACTTACGGTAACAATCCGAAACCAATTCAATGGGTTCGTATTCACAACTTACCTGACTTTGCTTACTTCAACCACTCACAACACGTTGTGGTAGCTGGTGTTGAGTGTCAAACTTGTCACGGTCCAATCCAAAATATGGAAGAAGTATACCAATACTCTCCATTGACGATGAAATGGTGTGTTGATTGTCACAAAAAGACAGATATCAAATCGGACAATAAATACTATGAAGATTTGATTAAAGCACACGAAAGAATTAAGAAAGGTGAGAAAATGACTGCAGCCATGATCGGTGGTCTTGAGTGTGGTAAGTGTCACTATTAATAATTATTTGAAATACGCAATCTTATATACAGCTTAAATGGATAGCAATAAAAAATATTGGAAAGGTTTGGAAGAGTTAAATCAAACTCCTGCTTTCGTTGAAGGAAGCAAGGGTGAGTTTGCCGAATCTATTCCTGTAGAAGATGTATTAAACGAAGCTGGCTTGAGTACTAAAACTCCTCGCCGTGACTTCTTGAAAGCATTAGGATTTGGTTTGGGTGCTGTTTCTTTAGCGGCTTGTAACCGTACTCCTGTGCATAAGGCAGTTCCTTATTTGATTAAACCTGAAGAGGTAACTCCAGGTATCCCTAACTATTATGCTTCGACGTTCAACGGTCAAAGTATCTTGGTTAAAACTCGTGAAGGTCGTCCGATCAATGTTGAGCCTAACCCGAATGCAATTGGTTTGAACCAAGGTTTGGATTCAACAACTGCTGCTTCTGTATTGGATTTATATGATGAGTCCAAATTGAAACAGGCACAATTGAAAGGTCAAGATGTTGAGTGGTCTAAATTGGATGGGGAAGTTGTTAAAGCTTTGAATGCAGCAGCATCTTCTGGTAAACAAATTACGATCGTTTCTAACACCGTAAACAGTCCTTCGACGTTGGCGGCTATCGCTGCTTTTGCAACGAAATTCCCAACAGTTAACCATGTACAATACGATGCTGTTTCTTACAGCGGTATTATTGAGGCGAATAAAGCTTCATTTGGTAAAGCTGTTGTACCTTCATATAATTTTGAAAAAGCAAATGTGATTGTTTCAGTTGCAGCTGATTTCTTAGGAACTTGGTTAGCAGGTGAGGAGCATACACAACAATACGCTAAAAACCGTGATTATAAATCGTTGAAAAACGGAAAAATGTCACGTCACGTGCAATTTGAGTCTGGTCTTTCCATGACTGGTACAAATGCGGATGCACGTATTGCAATCAAACCTTCGGAAGAAGGAGCTACATTGGTTGCTTTATATAATGCGATCACTGGTCAGTCTTTGGCTGGTGCTACTGCAAACAAAAAGGCACAAAAAGGTGTCGCTCTAGCGGCGAAAGAATTGGTGAACAACAAAGGCGCAGCAGTTGTTGTTGCTGGATCTAACGATGTCAATGTACAGGTATTAGTTAATGCAATCAACGTTGCATTAGGTGCTTACGGTACAATCATCGATTTGGATAACTATTCTAAACAATACCAAGGTTCGGATTCTTCGTTCCAAGCTTTCTTAGCAGCAGCGAAATCAGGTCAAGTTGGTGTTGCATTCTTCTTGAATAGCAACCCGGTGTATGACTACTTCAAAGCAGATGATGTAAAAGCAGCGTTGAAACAAGTTCCTTTCACCTTGTCATTTTCGCAACGTGCGGATGAAACAGCTTCTGAATTGACAGCGATTGCTCCAGCAAGTACGTTCTTGGAATCTTGGGGTGATGCGAATCCAAAAGAAGGTTTGTTCTCTATCGTTCAACCAACAATCAATCCTGTTTTCAAAACACGTCAAGTTGAACAAAGCTTGTTGACTTGGGCAGGAAATGATACAGATATGTACAACTTCGTTAAGAACTTGTGGTCTACACAAATCTTAGCGGGTTCTACGAAAAACTGGGATGCTATATTGCAAACTGGTTTTGAATATAAAGGTGCTAAAGCGGCAACAGCTCCTGCATTTACAGGAAATGCTGCAGCAGCAGCTTCGGCAATTGAAGCATCAAGCAAAGCAATTACCGGTGAGTTTGAGTTGAAACTTTACGAGCCTTCTGCACTTCGCGATGGTCGTTATGGAAACAATGCTTACTTGCAGGAATTGCCTGACCCGGTTTCTAAAGTAACTTGGGATAACTATGCTGCTCTTAACCCGAAAGATGCTGAGAAATTAGGTTTGGGTGAAGACGGTAAAGTAACTGTAAAAGCAAATGGTGTTGAATTGGAATTGCCAGTTGTACAACAACCAGGTCAAGCACAAGGAACAGTTTCAGTTGCTGTAGGTTACGGCCGTACAAAAGTTGGTAAAGCAGGTAATGAAGTTGGTAAAAACGCATTCCCTTTTGCTTCTATCATCAATGGTACAGTACAAGGTGTTGCTAAAGCAACTGTAGCGAAAGCGTCTGGTACTTACCAATTGGCACAGACACAAACACACCACACGATCGAGGGTCGTAACGTTATCCGTGAAACGACATTTGCGAATTATTTGAAAGATCCTAACTCTGAGGCAGGACGTTTTTCAGATAATCACAAAACATACGATTTGTGGAACAAATATGAGCAACCTGGTCACAAATGGGTGATGGCGATCGACTTGAACGCATGTACAGGTTGTGGTGCTTGTATCGTTGCTTGTAACGTTGAAAATAATATTCCTGTTGTAGGTCGTGATGAGGTTCGCCGTCGTCGTGAAATGCACTGGTTACGTATTGACCGTTACTATACGATCGAAGGAAAAGATCAAGATCTTACAAAAGAGAAAGAAATTGCAAGAGCTTCGGCTGATTTAGATTTCGAAGATATCACTGTTGTTCACCAACCGATGTTGTGTCAACACTGTGGTCACGCACCTTGTGAAACGGTTTGTCCAGTATTGGCAACAGTACACTCTTCAGAAGGTTTGAACCATATGGCATATAACCGTTGTTTTGGTACACGTTACTGTGCGAACAACTGTCCTTTCAAAGTTCGTCGTTTCAACTGGTTTGCATACTGGAATGATTCACGTTTTGACAACTACTTGAACAATGAGTTCACACAATTGGTATTGAATCCAGATGTTGTTACTCGTTCACGTGGGGTAATGGAGAAATGTTCAATGTGTATCCAACGTATTCAAGCAGGTAAATTGCAAGCTAAGATTCAAAATCGCAAAGTTAAAGATGGCGATATCCAAATGGCTTGTCAACAAGCATGTTCTGCAAATGCGATCATCTTTGGAGATGCAAATGATCCAGAATCAGAAGTATCTAAAGCATTACGCAACGAGCGTGTTTATTACGTACTTGAGGAAATCAATGTTCAACCGGGTATCGGTTATATGACAAAAGTTAGAAACACTTTTGAGGCGTAATCTTGTACAATATTTGAAATAAAAATACTATGTCATCGCATAACGAATCAATATTAAGAGAACCATTAATGACCGGTAAGGACATTACGTATGCAAAAATTACGGATGATATCTTACTACCGGTTGAAAATAAACCGAATAAAGCATGGTGGATTGGTTTTACCGTTGCTGTATTAGGTGCTTTATTATGGGTAGTTAGCGTTAGTTATACCTTTTGGACAGGTATCGGCGCTTGGGGTCTGAATAAAACTGTAGGCTGGGCTTGGGATATCACCGACTTCGTATGGTGGGTAGGTATCGGTCACGCGGGTACGTTGATTTCAGCTGTATTATTAATCTTCCGCCAGAACTGGCGTAATTCAATCAACCGTTCTGCAGAGGCGATGACGATCTTTGCGGTAATCTGTGCGGCTACATACGTTGTAGCTCACATGGGTCGTCCTTGGTTGGCTTATTGGATTTTCCCACTTCCAAATCAATTTGGATCACTTTGGGTAAACTTCAACTCTCCTTTGGTATGGGATGCGTTTGCGATCTCAACTTACTTTACAGTATCCTTGGTATTCTGGTACTGTGGTTTGTTGCCGGATATCGCGACAATTCGTGACCGTGCTACTGGATTAAAACAAAAAATCTATTCTGTATTATCATTCGGATGGAATGGTTCAGTTAAGACTTGGCAACGTTTTGAAATCGTGTCATTGATCTTGGCAGGTATTTCTACTCCGCTGGTACTTTCTGTACACACGATCGTATCCATGGACTTTGCAACTTCGGTTATTCCTGGATGGCATACGACGATCTTCCCTCCATATTTCGTGGCGGGTGCGATCTTCTCTGGTTTCGCGATGGTACAGACTTTATTGTTGATCTTACGTAAAGTAATGAACTTTGAGAACTACATCACGATGTTCCACATTGAGTCGATGAATATCATTATCATGACGACAGGTTCTATCGTGGGTGTAGCTTATTTGACTGAGTTGTTTATCGCAATGTACTCTCGTTCAGAATACGAAATGTATGCTTTCGAGAACCGTATGTTGGGTCCGTACGCTTGGGCTTACTGGTCAATGATGACTTGTAACGTAATTTCTCCACAGTTATTCTGGTTCAAAAAAATCCGTACAAGTATTCCAATCTCATGGATCTTATCGATTGTTGTAAACATCGGTATGTGGTTTGAGCGTTTTGTAATTATCGTGACTTCATTGCACCGTGATTACTTGCCTTCATCTTGGGCAATGTTCTACCCAACTTGGACAGACGTAGGTATCTTTGTAGGTTCAATTGGATTATTCTTTACGTTATTCTTATTGTTCTTACGTTTCTTACCGGGTATCGCTATCGCCGAAGTGAAATTGTTGTTGAAATCATCTTCATTACAACATAAAACTAAATTGGCTCAAGAAGGCGCATTCCCTGAGGAACAAGTTAAGTACTTCCAAGAGTCATTAGAGAAATATGATTCAGTGACAGAAGAAGAGATTAAAGAATTATCAGTTAGAAAATAATCAGCAATGAGCAATACAAAATATATAATAGGTAGTTTTGCGGATCCCGATGAAATGATGCATGGGATCGACAAATTGCAAGCAAATAATATAAGTATTTACGACTGCTTTACTCCGATGCCTATTCACGGCATCGAAGCGAAGTTAGGTGTGAAACCTTCTCGCTTGCCTATCGCAGCATTTTGCTTTGGAGCATTAGGAACGACATTGGGTTTTAGTTTGTTGTATTATACAATGGCATACGATTGGCCGATGAATATCGGTGGTAAACCATCATTTGGTATGCCAAACTTTGTTCCGGTTACATTTGAGGTTACTATCTTATTGTGTGCCTTGGGTATGGTTGCTACGTTTTTCTTCCGTAACCACTTATTTCCAGGACGTGCACCTCGTGTAATGGACTTGAGAGCAACAGATGATCGTTTCATCCTTGCAGTAGATGCCAATGAAAATACAGATCACGCTTTGATCGATAGCTTATTGAAAGAAGCTGGCGCTGTTGAAGTTAAGTACAATGATAGAAAATATGTTAGCTATGAATAAGAAGAATTTACTTGGAACGCTATGCGCAGCTGTGGCATTGACAGCACTTGTTTCTTCTTGTGGTGACAAAACAACTCGTAGTACAGGTTTAGAGTTTTCTCGTAACATGTACGATCCGCTTGCTTTCAATCCGGATCAACCTAATGCGAATTTTGCTGATGGAAAAACAGCACAGGCACCTCCTAAAGGTACAGATCCAATTGGTTTCACTCGTTTTGAGTACGCCAATACATTAGAGGATTATGAACGCGCAGGAAGAGAAGCAAAAAGTCCTTTGGTCGTAAATGCCGAGAATCTTGAAAAAGGTAAAGCTTTGTTCACAACTTATTGCTCTATATGCCATGGAGTAGAAGGTAAAGGTGATGGTCCTATCACGAAAGATCGTAGCGTGACTGATTCAAGAGGCACTCGTCAATTAGAGAACTTTCCTCCGCCACCATCTTATCATAGAACAGATGCGGCGAGCTCTTCAAGAGGTGGTTTGATGGCTGACTTGACTGATGGTAAAATTTACCATACAATTTATTACGGACACAACTCCATGGGATCACATGCATCTCAATTGTCTCCAGAGGAGAGATGGAAAGTTGTTATGTATGTTCACGAATTACAAAAGAAATAATCTAACATCAGATATATAAATGGGAACTCACAGTCATCATCACGATTATAATTTCAACGAGCGATACGAGTTTGCTGGCAAAGCTAAAATGTTCAGTATTGTCGCTGTTGTACTAGGCGTAGCTGCTGTAGCTTTCGGGTTGCTTTCGGGCGATCACGTTACTGTAGAGCGTACTTATGCCAACTTGTTATTGATGGGTTATTACTTTACATGTGTATGCGCAGCTGGAACATTCTTTGTTGCCTTGCAATATGTAACACAATCTGCATGGTCTGCAGGTTTGGTACGTATACCTCAGGCTATGGCGAGTGTTTTACCAATTGCTTCATTGATTTTATTGGTTATTGTAGGTTTAGGTTTAACCACACATAACTTATATCACCACTGGAATGCAGATGGTATCACTGATCCGCATAGTACAAATTTTGACCCTATTATCGCAGGCAAATCTGCTTATTTAAATGTTCCATTCTTCTTGATCCGTCAGGTGGTATTTATGGGAACATATAGCATTTTTGCTGTTATTTTTGCGAAACTTTCTTATAAAGAAGATTTAGAAGGTGGATTGACTTCTTATAAAAAGTCATTCAAATTGTCGGCAATCTTCTTAGTTATCTTCGGTTTTACTACACCTATTTGGTCTTTCGATACAGTAATGTCTTTAGAGGCACACTGGTTTTCGACAATGTTCGGTTGGTATAACTTTGCAGCAATGTGGGTAAGTGGTATTTCATGTATCACGATCATCGTTGTTGTATTGAAGAAAGCTGGTTATATGAACTGGGTAAACGAAAATCATTTACACGATTTGGGTAAATTGATGTTCGGTTTCTCCATCTTTTGGACTTACGTTTGGTTTGCACAATTCATGTTGATTTGGTATTCAAATATTCCAGAGGAAACAGTTTATTTCTACAAACGTTGGGAACCTGAATACAAACCTTGGTTTTGGTTGAGTATTATCATTAACTTTGTGGCACCATTGTTACTATTAGTGGATCGCGATGCTAAACGTAAACAAAACGTGATGTTGTTCGTAGCGATTCTATTATTGGCTGGTCACTGGCTAGATTATTATATCATGATCATGCCTGGTACTGTTGCTGAACATAGAGGATTTGGTATCATTGAAATCGGAACTGCACTTGGTTTCTTAGGTTTGTTCATCTTTTTAGTGATGAGTAAATTGAGCAAACAAGCATTGGTGCCTAAAAATCATCCTTTCTTGGATGAGAGTTTGCATCACCAGATATAGTTTCACTTTTAAAGGAAGGTTACGTAAAAACGTTATAAAAGAAATGAGCTTTAAATTAAATAATAGATTCAAATCCATCTCGGGTTTTGTGCTTGCACTAGGATTGCTTTTTGCGACTCCTATCCTTGCAAGTCAACAAGATACAGTAGCATCTGATTCTGCTAAAGCGGCGACTACAGCAGTAGCTGCCCCTGCAGCAACGGATTCGGTTGCAAAAGATACAACAGCGGCAGCAGGTACTGCTGCTGTTGCATCTGCTAGTTCTTCTACTGAAGCTAGTGCTGCTGCTCCTGCTGTTGAAGAAGTGAAGCAAATAGACCCTCAGGTTTATAAAAACTTCACATATTATGTCTTGTTATTCTTGGTTATATGTACAGTTGTTGCCGTTATTGGTAAAGTACTTTCGATCTATGAATTGACAAGAAAGATGAACGGTAAATACAATCCGTTTGCGAATAACACGTTTCAATCTGCATTGTTATTCATTTTCTTGGTTGTATTCCTTTACGGTGTATATTGGTCATATGTACACTGGGGAGCCGCTTATTGGAGATCGGCAGTAACTGAGCACGGTGAGCGTATTGATACAATGTTTATCATTACCACAGCAATTACAACATTTGTATTGGTTATCACACACATCTTGTTGATGACATTTACATTCTTGTACCGCATGCGTGCAAAACGCCAAGCTTATTATTACCCACATAATAATGCGATCGAGAAATTGTGGACAATCGTTCCTGCTGTTGTTTTGACAGTATTGGTATTGTTCGGTTTCTTTACATGGAGATCAATCACAAATATTCCTGAGGATCTTCAAAAATCAGCATTACAAATTGAAGTATTGGGCGAGCAGTTCCAATGGAATGTACGTTATGCTGGTTCGGACGGTATTATTGGTAAACGTAATTATAAAATGACTACGCCAACGAACCCGTACGGTATTGACTTTAATGATAAAAATTCTTGGGATGATATTCAAGGATCTGAAATCTGGTTGCCTGTAAATAAACCTGTACGTTTCCATATCGTTTCGAAAGATATTATTCACTCTTTCTTTATTCCAGATTTCCGTGTTCAAATCAATGCGGTACCGGGGATGACCAACTATTTCCAATTCACACCTACTGTAACAACAGAAGAGATGCGTGATCGTTTGGGTGATTATAATTATGACTTTGTGATGTTGTGTAACAAGATCTGTGGATCTGGTCACTACAATATGCAAAAGAAAGTGGTTGTCGTAACTGAGGAAAAATATAAAGAATGGTTAGCTAAACAAAACAAGTATTTTACTGAGGATTTGCAAAAAGAGTTCAGCGGTAAAACAGCTAACGTGAAAAAGGATAGCGTACAAGTTACAGCATCTTTGAACTAATTAAGAATTTTTGAATATAAAATCGAATATGTCAAGTACAGTAATATCGCATAGCGCTGAACATCACGATTCGCACGGCCATCATCACGAAGAGTCGTTCATCAGAAAGTATATCTTCTCGGGTGACCACAAGATGATTGCTAAGCAATTCTTGATCACTGGTATCATCATGGCAGTTTTTGCGATGCTTTTATCAGTATTATTCCGTATCCAATTAGCATGGCCGGATAAAGAGTTCCCTATATTAGAAGTATTCTTGGGTAAATGGGCTGAAGGTGGTCGTATAAAACCGGAGTTTTTCCTTTCCCTGGTAACCATTCACGGTACCGTTATGGTATTCTTCGTGTTAACGGCTGGTCTATCAGGTACTTTTAGTAACTTATTGATTCCATATCAAATCGGAGCACGCGATATGGCATCTCCTTTTATGAACATGTTGTCTTACTGGTTGTTCTTTGTAGCATCAGTGATTATGGTTGCATCGTTCTTTGTAGAAAGTGGACCTGCTTCTGCTGGTTGGACGATCTACCCGCCATTATCGGCTGTACCTACAGCAATCGCAGGATCTGCAACAGGTATGACGTTGTGGTTGGTGAGTATGGTTCTATTTGTAGCTTCACAGTTGATCGGTGGTATTAACTATGTAAGTACAATTTTGAACATGCGTACAAAAGGAATGGACTTATGGAAAATGCCTTTGACAATCTGGGCGTTCTTCTTAACTGCTATCGTGGGTATGTTGTCATTCCCAGTATTGGTTTCGGCGGTTGTTCTTTTGATTTTTGACCGTGCTGCTGGTACGTCATTCTATTTGTCGGATCTTGTTGTTCAAGGACAAATTTTACCAAACGAAGGTGGTTCACCAATTTTGTTCCAACACTTGTTCTGGTTCTTAGGTCACCCTGAGGTATATATCGTTGTTATGCCTGCTTTAGGTTTAACTTCTGAGGTTATTGCAACCAACTCACGTAAACCAATCTTTGGTTACCATGCGATGGTTTATTCGTTGATCGGTATCACTGTATTATCGTTTATCGTATGGGGTCACCACATGTTTGTAACAGGTATGAACCCGTTCTTGGGTGGTGTATTTATGATTACAACATTGATTATCGCGGTTCCTTCTGCTGTAAAAGCGTTTAACTATCTTGCAACGTTGTGGAAAGGTAATATCCGTTTCACTCCAGCGATGATGTTTGCTATCGGTTTGGTATCATTCTTTATCTCTGGTGGTTTGACAGGATTATTCTTAGGTAATGCGGCTTTAGATATCAACTTACACGATACCTATTTTGTTGTTGCCCACTTCCACTTGGTAATGGGATCGGCGTCAATCTTCGGTATGCTTTGTGGTGTTTACCACTGGTATCCTAAGATGTTCGGTCGTATGATGAACACAAAATTGGGTTATTTACACTTTTGGTTGACTTTCGTTGGTGCTTACATGGTATTCTTCCCAATGCACTTTATGGGTATCGATGGTGTGCCTCGCCGTTACTATGCATTTACTGAGTTTGCTTTCATGGCGAAATGGGTTTCTGTAAACAAATTGGTAACTTGGGCTGCAATCATCGCCGCTTTAGGTCAGATAGCTTTCTTGTGGAACTTCTTTACATCGATTTTCTTCGGTAAAAAAGCACCACAAAACCCTTGGCAGTCAAACACGTTGGAATGGACTACTCCGGTAGAGCATATCCATGGTAACTGGCCAGGAGAGATTCCAACTGTACACCGTTGGCCTTACGATTACAGTAAGCCAGGTCATGGTGAGGATTTTATTCCTCAAAGTGTTCCTTTCTCTGAAACAATGAGCTCTAATTTGCCTCATGATTTCGAAGGAGACGAGGAAGCTGAGCGTATCCAGGCAGAATGGAATGCTCAAAATGGTAGAAAAGACTAATAAAATCTTATAAAATAGAGTGGGGATTCCTACTCTATTTTATAGAAGTTTGTATTTTAAGAGGTAGGGGTAGTATTATGTTTCCAGCAGCTGAGAAGCGATTTATAAAGACCAATTTTATAACGATAATTGTATTGTTTTTGGTCATTATTGCTGGGGGAGTTGTTCGGAGTACAGGGTCAGGAATGGGATGTCCAGATTGGCCTAGATGTTTTAACCGTATTATTCCTCCAACAGATATCTCCCAATTACCTCAAGGATATGAACAGCATTATATTGAAGGAAGAGCAAAGAAGAACGAACGTTTCGCGAAAATTGTAGAATTTTTCGGGGATAAGGAAATGGCTTACAAGCTCCGTACCGATAAGAGTATTTTGCAGCATGAAGAGTTTAATGTTGCGAAAACTTGGACGGAATATATCAATCGGTTGGTAGGCGTTGTTTCCGGATTCTGTTTGTTATTTACAGCTATTTATTCTTTCACCTATTTAAAATCAAAAAGCTCGATCGTTGTTTGGTCAGTGATTAATCTTTTTGTTGTAGTAGTTCAGGCTTGGCTGGGATCGATCGTTGTATCGACCAATTTGATGCCCTGGATTATTACGGTACATATGCTCTTAGCCATTGTAATTGTTTGTATTAGTATTTATACATATTTCAAAGCAGTTACTTTGCGAAATAAGACCTTACTGGTCAATCGTTCTTTGGGTATATTAAAAGGACTTGCTATTGCTTCAATTTTATTGATGCTAACACAGGTAATTGTCGGAACGGGAGTTCGTGAGGAGGTTGATTTATTAACCGGTTCAACGATAGCCCGGACTGATTTTATAACAACTATTGGTCAACAGTTTGAGTTACATCGCTGGTTGGCATATTGTTCTTTGATTTTAGTTATTGTATTATTCTTTTTGGTCCGCACAAGTTTTAATACGGGTTCTAAGCAATATAAATTTGCTTTAATCGCATTGATTCTAGTGGGTATCCAAATGCTATCAGGAATTATCTTAGCTCGATTTGCAATACCTGCATTTGCACAGACAACGCATTTGGTGGTAGCGACGCTTCTATTTGGCGCACAGTTCTACCTGTTGTTATTGTTAAACAAGCAAAGGCACTAATCTTGGAATTCGGGATGTTTATGTTTAAAAGTACGTGTTTAATTACACTGATAGTAGGAGGTCTCTTTTAGTTATGAAAGAATTTATTTCAGATTTCAAAAAGCTTGTTAAGTTGAGACTTACGTTGACGGTCGTATTTTCTGCGTCAATTGCTTTTCTGATAGGATCAAAACAACAGGGTGATATATTCTGGTTCAATTGGTTATTGTTGACTATAGGTGGTTTTCTGGTGACAGGTTCTGCCAATGGTTTTAATGAGATCATTGAAAAGGATTTGGATAAACTGATGAAACGTACGGAGGACAGACCGTTGCCATCAGGCCGCATGACAACAGGACAGGCTTTGGTATTGAGTGTCTTTATGGGCATCTTAGGAACCTTGGTGCTTGTTCGTTTAAATTTTGTCGCTGGTCTGCTGTCTGTTTTCTGTATCCTTCTTTACGCATTTATCTATACACCATTAAAAAGAAAATCACCAATAGCAGTGTTTGTCGGGGCGTTTCCGGGTGCATTTCCGCCATTAATTGGATATTATGCAGCCTTTTCGCAAGATGATTTGGCCTACTATAGTGGACATAACGAAGCGGCAATTATTATTATTCCCTTTGTGTTGTTTGCTATTCAGTTTTTATGGCAGTTTCCGCATTTCTGGGCAATTGCCTGGGTTGTGGATGACGACTATAAATTAGCGGGTTTTCGCTTATTGCCGACGACAAAACGTGATAAGATATCTGCTTTTATGGTATTCATTTCAGGTTTGTTTATGATACCTGCAGGTTTTATACCTTATCATTTTGGCTTTGGTGGGATTTGGTTTACGATTGTATCCGTGGTCGGTGGAATAATGTTTGGTTATTACGGTTATTTGCTGTTTAAGAATTGTGATATTCCTTCAGCGAAGAAAGTGATGTTTACCTCATTTATCTATTTGCCTGTGACACAACTCGTATTATTGCTTAACTTTATTCCGTTGAAATAATGTTAGATATACAAGCACAAACTGACGAGAAGTTAGTACAGAGAAAAGCCCAAAAGTTCAACCTGTGGTTGGGTATGTTGGGTATGTTCATGATGTTTGCTGCGTTATCCAGTGGTTTCATTGTATATACAGCGAGCGGCGTGGACAAAGGGATTAAGACCCTATTGCCAAATGCACTTTTATATAGTACCTTGGTGATTGTGGTTAGTAGTCTAACGATGTTTTTAGCACATAGAGCGGCTAAAAATGGCGAGTCTTCCAAACAGCGGTTGTTTTTGATAGCAACTTTTATTTTGGGAGTTGTATTTTTTGCCTTGCAAGTTCATGCTTGGAATGTATTGATCGATAGGGGTGTTTATTTTGTGAATAACAATGCATCGCAATCTTTTATTTACGTTTTTATCTGGATGCACTTGGCGCATATTATTGCGGGGTTGATCGTTTTGATTGGCGCGATTATAGGAATTAACAAACTTCCTAAAGACGGCAATCTTTTCCGCATGGATCTTGCCAGTATTTTTTGGCATTTTCTCGATCTTTTATGGATTTATATATATGTTTTCTTACTTTTGAATCAATAATAGTAAACAATGAGTACAACAGTATCGCAATTGGATAAGGTAAAAACTGGTCCATGGAATGGTGGAAAATCACCTTGGAACTTAGAGTATGGAAAAATCATGATGTGGTTTTTCTTGGTAGGGGATGCCTTCACATTTTCTGCATTTTTGGTTTATTATGGCGCACAACGATTTTCACACGCTGTATGGCCGGATCCTGATAAGGTTTTTCAATCTATTCCAGGAATTACTGACGGGGGACAACCCTTAGTATTTGTCGGTTTGATGACATTTATTTTGATTATGTCTTCAGTAACTATGGTGTTGGCGGTTGAAGCTGGACATCGTAATTCGAAGCATGAGGTTGTTAAATGGATGTTATGGACAATCTTAGGTGGTCTTTGTTTCGTTGGTTGTCAGGCATTAGAGTGGACGCATTTGCACCACGAAGGCTTTTGGTTCGGACGTAATCCTGCTACTGATATTGCTACACATATGGAAGGCGGAAATGTTGTTGAAAAATTGAGCCATTTCTTTACGGGAGATGTGTCGTATACATCAGCACTTCAGTTTGCAAACCTATTCTTTACAATTACTGGTTTCCACGGTTTCCACGTAACTGTTGGTATTATTTTGAACATCATTATTTTGTGCATGACTTTAAATAATACTTTTGAAAAAAGAGGGTCATATTTAATGATTGAAAAAGTAGGTCTATATTGGCACTTTGTGGATTTAGTGTGGGTATTCGTGTTTACACTTTTCTACCTTGTTTAGTAAAACAATTTAATTACAAAAGCTATGTCACAATATCAAGATAATATCGCTCACGGAGAGCACGCTCACGAAGGTGGGTTGGATAAAAAGGCTATATGGAGAGTGTTTGGAGTACTTTTGGCCCTTACTTGCCTAGAGTTCTTAATCGCATTAGGCTTCGTTCACCACTGGCAAATTCTGTCTAAAGGGGTATTGGTTAATTCAATTTACATTATACTTACTTTAGTTAAAGCTTATTATATCATTGCATTCTTTATGCACTTGAAATTCGAGAAATCGAGCTTCATTGTCACTGTAGGAATCGTCTTTATTTTTATTATTTATTTTATTGTTTTGATGCTAGTTGAAGGAGGCCATTTAGCTTCTGCATTCCAAGAACATCAAATATTTCCAAATAAATAGATAAAGTGAATGGATAATAATACTGGACAAAAGAAAGGTATTAAAACTATATTGATCCTGGCTGTAATTCTTTTACTGCCAGGATTTTTATATTTTATACTAAATAAAAGTGGCTCGAATAGCTACGCTTCTTTGCCAATTTTTGGGAAGAAAGAGGTTCCGGGAACCACTCATCGTAAATGGGGACGTGATATTCCCGATACCATCTACCATACTGTACCCCCGGTTGATTTTGTGAATTTTGATGGCAAGAAAGTGCATCTATTGGATAATGATACAACACTTTCTGTCGTCCATCTGATGTACTCTAGAGATGCTTCATTATCGCGGACAATGATTAAGCGTTTAGATCAAATCGCTAATCGATTTATTCAGAATAAGAAGGTTCGCTTGTATTCAATTACGGTTGATACGGCATACGATACACCAGAAGTGTTAGCTAAATACTCAAAAGTTTACAAACCTTGGACCAAATCTTGGTTTTTTGTGACAGATCCTTCTGTTGATATCTTTAAATTTGCCAAGGAAAGTTTGCTGCAGGATGCACTTGTCAACAATGAAGGCGGCAAACCATTTATTATTGGGTCTAATTATCTTTTACTTGATACAAAAGGAAGGATAAGAGGGATGTATGACATCAATGTCAAAACAGATGTTGACCGCCTTGAGGATGAAATTAAATTATTATTGGTCGAGGAAATCCGAAACCATCCAGCTACAATAGAACAAAAAAGGTAATTATATCATGGAAGAGAGTCTTAACAAGGAAAAAAAGTATAGTAAATGGATTTGGTTGTTATCTATTGTTATACCGATAGTGGTTGCTATCCTTTTTACGGTGAATTTACAAAAGCTGGGTTATGATGTAAAACCGCTAACATTTTTGCCTCCTATCTACGCGGCTATCAATGGAATTACAGCTGTATTGCTTTTTTGGGCCGTGGCTGCGATAAAAAAAGGCAATAAGCCCTTGCATGAGCGTTTGATCAAAATGTGTATTGCTTGTTCCTTAGCTTTTCTGGCGATGTATGTCGCTTATCACATGACTTCAATCGAAACGAAATATGGCGGCGAGGGAATTTTGAGACCGATCTATTTCTTTATCCTGATCACGCATATTTTGCTTTCCATTATCATCATCCCTTTTGTACTCTTTACATTTGTTAGAGGTATATCGGGTTCTTATGAGCGTCATAAAAAGCTTGCCCGTATCACTTATCCCATGTGGCTTTATGTGGCTGTTACTGGGGTGATCGTTTATTTGATGATCTCTCCGTATTATATTGGTTAGTGATAAGAGTTGAGGGGCAGGGTATTGTGATCAAGTACAATGGCACGCCGGATTCGATTTGTTGAATCTGGTTTAATATTTAAATGAAATTGGATGCGATGGAGACTATATTCCATGTATCTGGGAGTATAAACAGTATAGGATTAATCAGTTGATTCGTATCGGCTAGATGGATCTGTAAAAAATCATTCACATATGAAGCGTATTTGGATTTATCAGGCAGATCGTCTATTAACGGCGGCAGAGGGACAAGAAATTGGTACTGAGCTTGAAGCTTTTGCTGAACAGTGGAAAGTACATGGAAAGCCACTTTCTGCTTCCGCAGAATTGCGGGATAATCTTTTTATCATCCTTAAGGTGGACGAGGAAGTCGCGGCTGCATCAGGTTGTTCTATTGATAGTTCGGTTCGATTTTTAAAAGGAGTTGAATCCAAGTACGGTATTCAACTATTTGATCGAATGCAATTTGCTTATAAAGCGGATCAGGGAATAGGCGTAGTTAACCGTGACGGATTTGAGAAGTTATTGGCAGACGGTACCATCAACGATAATACCTTAGTATTTGATAATACCATTACCCATGAGCATCAAATGGAAGACGCTTGGGTAATACCCTTCCATCAAAGCTGGCATAAACGACTTTTTAGATAGGTTGTAAAACCATGTTATATAAGAAAGGCCATAGTTACATATGGCCTTTCTTTTTGATCTATAGATCTGTATTGCTTCTCTTCTGATCGATCCGCCGAACAGCGATAGTTTCGCTTATTCGGGAATAGTATAATGATGCATATATTTTGCTATCGCATTTGCACGTCTATTGACATAAGCAGAAGGGTTACGCGCATCCCATTCTCTTGGGTTTGGCAATATGGCTATGATCAATGCGGCTTGTTTTTTGGAAAGATTGCTGCCTGTTTTGCTAAAGTAATACGAAGCTGCCGCATCGGCACCATAAACTCCCTGTCCCATTTCAATCACATTGAGATAAACTTCAAGGATGCGTTTCTTGCTCCAGAATGTTTCGATAAGAATGGTAAAGTAGGTCTCGAAGCCTTTTCTTAACCAGGAGCGGCCAGGCCATAAAAAGACATTTTTGGCTACCTGCTGACTGATTGTACTTCCGCCGCGTAATTTCTTTCCCTGTGCATTTTTTTTAATGGCATTCTGAATTCCTTGCATGTCGAACCCCCAGTGTGTCATAAAGTGAGCATCTTCTCCTGCGATGGCTGCTAACTTTAGGTTGTCCGAAAGTTCATCGTAATCCAGCCAGTTTTTTTCCAGTTTAAATCCCTTGCCCTGTTCTTTTAGCTCAAACCCACGTTGAATCATCAACCAAGTGATGGGAGGATTAATAAACCGCAGGCTAATGACCCAAAAGAGTGAAATACCAATAAAATAGAGGACTACCCGTGTCGCAATGCGCAGGATAGGAGATTTTATGGACTTCAATGGGTTGAAGGATGTTTTTTTGAAGGTATTTTGTTGTTTGCTGGACGTATTTTGTTTACCAGATCTTTTGATGGCCATATCATTACAAAATTTGTGCAAACATAAGCATCATAAAGCAAAGATTCCACATACTATTTTGTCATTTCTTCTAATTTTTCTAATGTCACGTCTTTCATCCAGGATATTGCCTTGGTATCAATTTCACCATTGGGTTTTATCACGGCATAAGTTGGAAACCCGGCACTGTTAAATAAAGACAATAGCTCGCTAATTACATTATTTTCGACAAAAATATGTGTGCCTGGTTGTTCGAGCTCGACTACCTTATTTATCCATTTCTCTTGATTTGATCCTTGATCAGTACATAGATACACGAATTCTATTGGTGATTTTGCTCCCTTAGCCTTATGATGTAGTTTTTTGCTGTAAGGCATCTGACCAATACAAGGTGCACACCAGGTTGCCCATATATCTAATACGATAAGTTTATTAGGGTATTTTGCTTTGATGGTTTTAAGAAGTTCGGATCCGTTTTTGCTTTGGTTTGAGATGAGCTCGGCATCAAATAGAAATTCTTTGATAATTTTTCCTAGTGAGGTCTGTTTTGGTGTTGCGTTTGCCGATGCTAGTAGCTGTTCCAATTTTGTTTGTTTAACATTTAGCCCATCTATTTCTATTCTAATATTCTCTTTCGCCCATTTGCTGTTTAATTTGTTCAGTATTGTCTTATAAATCTTATTTTGCGTTGCAATATCGTCGTCTTCAAATCTGAGGTTGATAATATCAGCGTAATTTTTAGGGAAGGTTTGATTAGCATAGTCTGCTACTTTCACGTAGTCTCCGCGAGTTTCATTGACCGGGTAAAGAACATATTTCACGTAATAATGCAAAAATCTAAAATAGTCGCTGACATGGTTAGATATCGAATAAATAGGAACTAATATACTATCATTAGCTACTTTAATTTTATTTGTTAGGTAGTAATCCAATTGTCTGTACGTATACTGGGCATCAGTAGCGGCGTCAATCAGTGTTTTACATGTTGTGCCGTATGTATGATAGAAAGCCTGATCTGTATTCCGCTGAATCTTAAATAGGGAATCTAATTTATATTGAAAATTCGGGTCGCTTGGTTTGAGCTGCCGGAGTGGCTTGTAAAAATCAGGATTGTGCTTCTTGTCAAATAAAATATATTCATTCATTTGCCGATTTACGTCGGCATCTTTTCCTGCAAACGAGATACCATCACCGATCATATAAATCTCTTTTTTCTTGAGCTTGTTTAGATCGAAGGTGATTTCCAATCCATCTTGAAGGTAAAGACAGGTATAAGCATAGTCACCTAAGCTAAACCATATCTGTTGGTAAGGTAGTATATGTATTTGGGTAAATTCAAAGGTACCATCGGCATTTGCCTTTATCTCATTGCTGCTTTGACTAGGTCCGATTAGGTTAACAAAGGTATATTGAATTTTGAGATTTGAGAGTTCCTCTGGACTTGCATTTAGCACACGGCCTGTCACTTTAGCAAGCTGTTTTTTGCCGGATTTATCATACGATTCGTCGGTTAACGAAATGGGATCTGATTTCATTTGCGCATAGGCAATGTTGAGGAGCATTAGCGAAAGCAATATTGTGGCGAAAAAGACTTTCATAATAAATAGTTTATATGGAAATTAAATATATTAATTTGACTAATCGAAGATTCTTAATTAGTGTTAAAATTTGTTCGATATTGTAATTTGCCAAAGCGACGATATTATCCTATTTTTACGCTTCATAAAAATTGATTTTAGAAGTTGGCAAAAGAAAAGAAAGTGACCCCGTTGATGCAACAGTACAATGCGATCAAGATTAAGTATCCTGGAGCGTTGTTGTTGTTCCGTGTTGGCGATTTTTACGAGACATTTGGTGAGGATGCGATCAAAGCTGCCCAGATTTTGGGCATCGTTTTGACGAAGCGTGGCAATGGCTCGGAATCAGAAACTGCATTGGCTGGTTTTCCCCATCATTCATTGGAAACCTATCTTCCGAAACTGGTGCGTGCAGGACAACGGGTGGCGATCTGTGATCAGTTGGAGGACCCGAAGACGACAAAAACAATCGTTAAGCGTGGTGTGACCGAGCTAGTGACGCCCGGAGTCTCCTACAGTGACAATATTGTTCAACAGAAATCGAATAATTATTTAGCATCAATTTTTATCGAAAAGGAGCGGATCGGTATTTCTTTCCTAGATATTTCAACTGGCGAATTTCTGGTTGCTCAAGGTAGCGTGGCCTATATAGATAAATTGCTTCAGGGCTTTAAACCGAGAGAAATTATTCTGTCCAAAAAACAGAGCAAGGAGTTTACAGAGCAGTTTGGATCACAATATTACACCTATTTTCTTGACGAGTGGCCTTATACGGGTGATTATGCCACTGAAACGCTATTGAAGCATTTTGAAGTCTCCTCGATGAAAGGATTTGGCGTGGACCGCATGACAGCAGGAGTTGTTGCTGCTGGTGTAGCATTGCATTACCTCAATGAAACTGAGCACCGTAATCTGCAACACATTTCTACGCTTTCCCGTATTGAGGAGGACCGTTTTATGTGGCTGGATCGTTTTACGATTCGCAATTTGGAATTAATCGGATCGTTGAATGAAAATGCGGTTACGTTATCCGATGTATTGGATCATACATCCAGTCCAATGGGAGCGCGTCTGCTCAAGCGCTGGATCGTGATGCCGCTCAAAGACAAAAAGAGTATTCAGGAGCGATTGAATGTGGTCGATTTCTTTTTCACTAACCGTGATTTACGGGATGAACTGATTGCTCAGATCAAGCAGGTGGGAGATCTGGAACGTTTAATTTCCAAGATCGGACTGCAAAAAGCGAATCCGCGGGAAATTGTGCAATTGAAGCGCGCATTATATGCTATTGAGAAATTGAAGGAACTTACAGATCGTAAAGATGCTGATGCTCTTCGGACAATCTCAGATCAGTTAGATGCATGTGCTGTTATACGTGAAAAAATCGAGCAACAGGTTCAGGCGGAACCTCCTGTCGCAATCAATAAGGGGAGTGTAATCGCGGAAGGGGTGGACCCTGAATTGGATCGATTGCGCAAGATCGCTTTTGGTGGTAAAGATTATCTGCTTGAGATCCAAAAAAGGGAAGCGGAGCTAACTGGGATTCCTTCTTTAAAAATAGCGTTCAATAATGTTTTCGGTTATTATCTGGAGGTCACAAATACACACAAAGATAAGGTTCCGACGACGTGGATCCGTAAACAGACACTGGTGAATGCTGAACGTTACATTACGGAGGAACTTAAAGAATATGAAGAACAGATTCTCGGTGCTGAGGAGAAGATCCAAGCGCTTGAGAATAGATTATATGCTGGGCTATTGGTTGCCATTGCTGAATACATCAAACCTATTCAACTCAACGCACAGCTCATAGCTAAGTTGGATGTACTGCTTAACTTTGCTGTTGTAGCGGAGAAAAACTATTATGTAAAACCCGAAGTCAGCGAGAGCAAGATTTTGGATATTAAAGGTGGAAGACACCCTGTCATTGAAAGAAACCTGCCAATAGGTGAGGATTATATTACCAATGATACTTTTTTAGATCCGAAAACACAGCAGATTATTATTATTACGGGCCCTAACATGGCTGGTAAATCTGCATTGCTCCGTCAGACTGGATTGATCGTGTTAATGGCGCAAATTGGTTGCTTCGTTCCAGCAAAAGAGGCTAAAATCGGCTTGGTTGACAAAATTTTCACCCGTGTAGGTGCTTCGGACAATCTTTCTTCGGGGGAATCTACGTTTATGGTGGAGATGAATGAAACCGCGAGCATCATGAATAATCTATCGGACCGCAGTCTTATTCTTTTGGATGAAATCGGTCGTGGTACAAGCACTTATGACGGTATTTCTATTGCCTGGGCTATTGCTGAGTTTTTGCATAATCATCCTGCTGCTAAGGCAAAAACCTTGTTTGCCACGCATTACCATGAATTAAACGAGCTGACTACTTCGCTGGATCGTATAAAAAACTATAATGTAACTGTGAAGGAGGTTAATAACAAAGTTATTTTCTTGCGTAAACTTGTTCCAGGAGGCTCAGAGCATAGTTTCGGAATCCATGTGGCAAAGCTCGCTGGAATGCCGCAAAAGTTGCTTAATCGGGCCAATCAAATTTTGAAAAGGCTGGAGCAGGAGCGCACAGGTGGAGAGCAGATTAAAGATAGCATGCGCAAAATCCAGAAGCAGGCCTACCAATTGCAGATGTTTTCTATTGATGATCCTGTCTTGAATAAGATCAGGGATATGCTGAATAACCTGGATGTTAATTCGCTTACTCCGGTTGAAGCATTAATGAAATTGGATGAGATACAACGCCTTTTAAAGAATTAAATCTTCCCTTGGGCTTGGGCACTTGCTCTCAAGCGGAATTTGTTTTTTCGATTTACATACGCCAGATGATGTTTTTTAATACAGACATCATCTGGCGTATTTTTTTTCTGAAAGTGTCTGATCTTATTGGTCAGAAAGAACCTTCAGCTCGCTTTTATTACTGTTGGTGTCTGCGAAGTCATCAGGTTTTTGAGGGCTATTTGCTTAAAATCTGAAGAATAGCTCCAAGCTTCCGTAATTTGCCTGTATCGGGATCAATACCTTACTGCTTGCATCATAAGGCGTGTAATGATAGCCGAGTTCGAAACCAATGTACTTTTGGTTTTTCATGCGAAATAGGGATGCGAGACCAAGTCCTAGGTGCACATTATTGATGGTTACCATACGATCAGTGTATCCACCATCATAATAATAACCATCCGGATCATAATAACCAGAAGAATAAGCGCTTTCTGTAATGCCGGTATCTGTAATATCTATGCCAAGGATACCTTTTGGAATCAGTATAAATTTGTCGTTGTCAAAAACTTTGTAACCTACAGTACCGCCCATAAATGCGGTCGCTGAAGAATTGACCGAAACATTGGAGCCCTCGTAATTGTAATCAATATTGTGGTCGTTTGAGTTGATGCGTACCTTGAATCCACCTTCGAAAATAAATTTTCTTTCCAGCGAGCTCATCAGCATAAATCCAAAGTTTATGTTGGTTCCGAAAATTTTGTTGGCTCCGCCAAGTGGGGTGACTACGCCGATTGACGGAACATAGCCCAGTTTGGCTTTCTGTCTATCTCTATACACTTTGGGGGCTGGAAACCGCTGTTGATTATCTTGTTCGTTAGCTTGTTGGTCTTGTACGGCATTGGCAACTTCAGTATCTGAAAAAAGCTCTAAAATAGTTTTTTCCTGATCGGTTAACGTATAACTATCGGA
The DNA here is from genome assembly GCF_014109745.1 of Sphingobacterium paramultivorum. Classification (NCBI taxonomy): domain Bacteria; kingdom Pseudomonadati; phylum Bacteroidota; class Sphingobacteriia; order Sphingobacteriales; family Sphingobacteriaceae; genus Sphingobacterium; species Sphingobacterium paramultivorum. The sequence continues at coordinate 4,037,959 of NZ_CP058555.1, read as the reverse complement.
AGCAAGCAGGGCTTTGGCTCTTACTTTTATGAGGCCGTCAAGGGGATGCCTTAATGGCACGAAATTGTATTTTTCCTTATGCTGTTCGTATTGTGTTGAAAAATCGTCCTGGTCTGCCGCATCCAGTCTTTGTAAAAAGTTTTTATCGAATTGATTGTCTACATAATGTTTGATCTCTGTTGTGGTATTCTTTTTCTCAATGATGTATATAAGAATACGTAAACGCTGTACAAACTCGTTGGTACCACAGCTAGCTTGTATACTATTGAGTAAAGGATCAATTTTGTCAAAGTCATTGTTGTTCAATGTTTTTGTTAATAAGGGAAGTATTTCAGCTGTATGCCGGTCACAATTCTCTTGTGCATGCAATAGTTTTGTAGGAAGCACACCAATGATGATCAATATCATAAGAGCAAGCTGACGGATATTCATGGCTTATATAGATTTGTTGCTGACTAAATTAGCAAATAAATTGCAGGATACACTGGTTTGTTTGTACCAAAGGTTCTAAAAGTTTTATCTTTGGCCTATGGCGTCGATATTTCGGTTTAAACAGTTTGAGGTTGATCAGTCTGACTGTGCAATGAAAATTAACACAGATGGCGTACTGCTGGCTTCCTTGCTAGAAGTAGAACCTGTGGACCGGGTACTGGATGTAGGTACAGGTACGGGAGTCATTGCATTGATGTTGGCTCAGCGGCTCGTAGACAGTAGGGTAGAGGCTGTCGAAATTGACCCTTTGGCTGCTGCGATGGCAGACAGAAACTTCCGTAACTCCATTTTCCAGGAACGTTTAGAGCTGCATGCTACCTCCTTTCAACAAATGGATGTACAAGGGCATTATGATCTGATCGTATCAAATCCACCCTTTTATACAGATTCATTACATAATCCGGATGAACGCAAGAAGCTGGCGCGTCATACCGATCTGGATTTTTTTGCTGAACTGTTGGATTTCGCTGCTTTACGCTTATCGGATCGGGGAAAATTAGTGCTGATCCTTCCAACGGCATTAGCGGAAACGTTGGCTAAAATTTCAGCGGAAAGGGGATTATACTGTTCCAGTGAAGTACAAATAAGCTCCTTTGAAGGGGAATCGGCCATTCGGAAAATCGTTACATTTGAACGCTTACGTGTCGAACTACCCGCTCAACGGGCGTTTGTTATTTATGCCGCCAAGGGTATTTATTCAGAAGCTTATCGAAATGCCTTGGCACCTTATTTTTTAACTTTTTAAGTGATGACAAAGATCGGATTACTCTCAGATACACATTCTTTTTTAGATGAAGCTGTATTTACTCATTTTGCAGCCTGCGACGAGATATGGCATGTGGGCGATTTTGGTGATCCTGATGTTGCGGATCGGTTAGCAGCTTTTAAGCCACTGCGCGGAGTATACGGAAACATTGATGGTCAAGAAATTCGTTTACAATTTCCAGAAGATTTGAGGTTTAGGTGTGAGGAAGTGGACGTCTTTATGACACATATTGGTGGTTATCCAGGGAAATATGCTGCACGCATAAAAGGGGAATTGATTAAAAATCCACCTAAATTATTTATTACTGGACATTCACATATCCTAAAGGTTATCTTCGACCCCAAGATTCATTGTCTCCATCTCAACCCTGGGGCGGCAGGTAAGCAGGGCTGGCACAAAGTAAGGACATTAATGCGGTTTGATATCAATAAAGATAAAATTGAGAACCTGGAGGTTATTGAACTCAAAGACCGTTAAGTCACCTAGACTCTTCTTTAGTCTTTTTTATGAATAGACAGCCGGACGATACTTTGGGTAATGGCAAAGAGATCGTGCGGTACATTCGGCTCTAATGTCACTAACATGCCTTTTGTTAGACTGATTTTGCTTCCGTTAACGCCAAAATCAATATTGCCTTCGACAATTTCTACAATAATTGATGCAGCTGTTTTATGCTCCTTTAGATATTGCCCTTCTGCAAAAGCCAAGCGATATTCTTTGCTGCCATTTGTTTCTAGCAGGAGGTCCATTTTGGGTTTTTTGTCCTGAAATGTGACGTTTTGAAAAATAGAAGCTGTCTGCATGGTCGTTGTGCTATTATCTGTTGTTGCTAATATATTGTTGATAAAGGTCCTGTAAATAGGTCTGTAAGATCAGGGCGTGGGTATGTAAGGTGATGGAGGGCTTTCATGGCTATATTTATAAAATAACGCTATTACTGATGTTAAAATAAATATATGATTTTCAGCTGTAAAGTGTGTCAGCTCGTTATCTTATTTCTTCTATAATTCGAAAGAATTTCTGCTTCGGATAGACGGGAAGAAGTTGGTCAAAACGATGGAAAGTTTCCTATTGCGGGAGTTTTGAAAAGAAGTTTCTCAGGTACTATAGTGAATCACGAACTTCAAGAAGAAAGTTCTTCAACCGCTCCAATGAATCTACAACACGTTGATTTTCTTTTGCCTCAGATTTGTTGTCACGCAGGTAATCACGTGCACCCTGTAGTGTATAACCTTTATCTTTAACCAAATTGAAGATGATCTTTAAATTGGCAATATCTTCTTGCGTAAATAAGCGATTACCCTTTTTATTTTTCTTAGGTTGTAGAATGTCAAATTCACGCTCATAAAAACGTATTTGGGACGCATTTACATCAAACATTTCTGTAACTTCCCCCATTGTATAATACAATTTATTTATTTCACGCTCTTTGTACGGCATATCTTCACGATTAATCTATAGCAAACTTAATAAAAATTCCAATTCAAAAAGAAATTTTTGCGATCTCTTATCTGATCAGGGATTGAACGAGAGGGATATTGTACAATTCATGAGAGGCCAATAATAATTGTGTATAAAGGTAAATTTTTCTAAGTTTGACTAGTTTGAAAACGGTCTAGACATCATATATGATTATAGTTAGTAAATTTTGGACGAATTTCTTCTCTTTTGGAAAAGCCAATGCAATTACTATTTATCCTTTTATCTTTCTGAAAACTACCTTTTTTAAACAGCAGGACGACTTGATTCGTCATGAGCGTATACATTTGCGACAGGCGCTTGAATTAGGTATTCTCTTTTTCTATGTATGGTATCTCATAGAATTTGCCGTTCATTTTATTCAATTTAGAGATTTTGATAAAGCCTACCGGCGTATTTCTTTTGAGCGGGAAGCGTATGACAGGGAGGGTGAAACAGATTATTTGTCAAAAAGAAAAATATGGGCTTTTTGGCGATATCTTTAAAAGGATGACCTATTCAACCCTGCTATAAAACCGTCATAAGGTTGCAGGCACAACAATTATGAGATGAATTGAATATGCTTTCTAGCCGATAAAATAGACACTTTCAAAAAAGAAAGCGGTGCCAAGAATACTCTTGGCACCGCTTTCTTTTCTATTTTGAAGGCGATTATCCTACTAATTTAAGATAAGTAGCTACTTTGTCTTTTAATTGTCTACGGTCGACAATGAAATCCAAAAATCCATGCTCAAGAACAAATTCTGAAGTCTGGAATCCTTTTGGAAGATCCTTTTTGATTGTTTCTTTAATGACACGTGGTCCTGCAAATCCGATTAATGCTCCCGGTTCTGCAATATTTACATCACCTAACATCGCGTAAGATGCTGTAACTCCTCCTGTGGTAGGGTCTGTCAATAAACAAACGTAAGGAAGTCCTGCCTTTGCCAATAACGCTAATTTAGCCGAAGTTTTAGCCATTTGCATCAATGAAAATGCGGCTTCCATCATACGTGCACCTCCTGATTTGGAGATTAGCATAAATGGAATTTTATGCTCAATACAGTAATCTATCGAACGCGCGATTTTTTCACCAACGACAGATCCCATTGATCCGCCAATGAAACTAAAGTCCATACAAGCAATAACGATGTCTTGACCATTCATTTTTCCATGGCCAGAACGTAAAGCATCTTTCAGGCCTGTTTTGGCTTGACTTTCCTTTAAACGTTCAGGGTATGGCTTTGAATCGAAAAATTCTAATGGATCACCAGAATTTAGATTAGGAAATAGTTCTGTAAATTCGTTATTGTCAAATAAAATTGAAAAATATTCTTTGGAGCCAATTCTTAAGTGGTGCCCACAATATTGACAAACATAGTCGTTTTCTACTTGTTCAAGATGCAACAATGGTTTTTTACATGTGGGACATTTGTTCCACATACCATCAGGTGCTTCTTTTTTATTAGCGGTAGCTGTGCTAATACCAGCTTTTTCTCTTTTAAACCAACTCATACGATAGTTCTTATTCGATTACAAACTTATATAAATTTGCTTTTATATACAATTATAATTGTGTTGAATGTACATGCCAAGCGATTAAAACTCCTTGTGTAACAGGGCTTCTATAAATAGGGGAAATGCGGGTAACAATTGGGATATATAAGATATTTAGCTGATTATTAGGTTAGAATTGAATTTTGGACCGGAGGATTAGTCAAAAAAAATGGGCATAAAAAAAGGGTAAGCTACTCCTATCGCACCGCTCAACCAAATACCCTTGCTTTGTTCCCAACCTGGGGGAGTCAATGGGAGCTGGTCGTAGAAGACTTACCCGCCACAAAAGTAGAAAAAAAAACAGTTTTAGGAAAGAAAAAATGCTATTTTATCTTATGCTACTGATTATCATTGTAATAAATTGTATTTAGTAGTTGCTCATCGTACTATTTTATGGTGAAAAATAGTTGGTATCTGTGTAAACCAGCTAAAAATGGCGTAAAATAAGTGCTTGACGAAGTCCATTGGCTGTAATTGTTCTTTTGAAAACGTCGGAAGTAGAATAATCTGGCGTATATGAGATCGACTTTGAATAGGCTTAATAGTCTAATTTCCCTTATTCAAAGGCGATCTCATTTTTTGGACTACATTTTTTCTTGATTGTATTCGCCCAATAGGGAATAATAGCCAAATAAGCCGAGTCCAATGGAGATTATGGGAGTTAAGATGCACAGGATAATGATGCCAAATACGAGATCTTCCTGATGTCCCGTTGAAATCTTTGGCAGGGCCAGTTCAAAAATGGAGAAATAAGCAGTAAACAATGCTAAAACGATCCAAAGTATGCCGAGGAATTTTTTGAGATTATTCATGTGTTGCGGGAGTTGATTTGTTGTTGATATAGATACTACCAATGATAAAACATACAATGGCAATGATAATAGGGTACCACAAACCTGCAAGATAGAATTGCGGGGTATTGGATGCTTCAGCATTTGTCGTTAAGTATGTCGATACCGCAGGAAGGAGCCCGCCGAATATTCCATTTCCAACATGATAGGGTAAGGACATGGATGTGTACCGGATCTTTACAGGGAATAGTTCAACAAGAAATGCCGCGATGGGCCCGTACACCATTGTAATATAAATCACTTGTATAAAGATCAGAAAGACGAGCAGCATATAGTTCTTGCCTGCAAGATGGACTGTGGTTTTGGTCATTGGCTGTCCTTTGAGTTTTCCTGACTGATGTATCATGCTGGCTCTAGTAACTTCCGTCTGGTCCTCATATTGAGTCTTGATGATCGAAATGATTTCTGTTGTTTGCGGTCCAAGGGGGACCTCCGTTGTTTCGTTCACCTTGACTTTCTGTTCTGTATTGGAAAGTTGATACATGGATTCGTAAATCGGGCGGTAAGTCAATACGGCAAGTAACATCCCACCGAGCATAATCCATTTTCGTCCAATTTTGTCACTTAGCCACCCAAATACAACAAAAAATGGAGTTCCCAAGAGTAATGCGATGCCGAGGATGGTATCGGCCTGGTCAGATTGAAGGTGCATGACCGTTTTCATGAAACTCATCGAGTAAAACTGTCCGGTGTACCAAACAACGCCCTGTCCCATGGCTGCACCAAAAAGTGCGAGCAGCACAAATTTGAGGTTGTAGCGGTTGCCAAAGCTTTCTTTTAGCGGATTTGTACTTGTTTTTCCTTCCGCTTTGGCCTTGCTAAATTCGGGTGATTCCTTCATCTTCTTACGAATAAGATAGGAAACATATACCATGACTAAAGATAGGAGGAAAGGAACCCGCCATCCCCAAGAATCAAATTGTGATTCACTGAGAAAGCCTTTAGTAAGGAGGATGACAACGAGTGATATGAAAAGGCCAAAAGTAGCTGTTGTTTGTATCCATGATGTCCAATAGCCCCGCTGGCCCAATGGGGCATGTTCTGCGACGTAAGTTGCTGCACCGCCATATTCTCCTCCTAGGGCAAGACCTTGCAAGAGACGAAGGATCAACACGAGCAGCGGTGCCCAAAAACCAATACTTTCATAGCTGGGGATGCAACCTATGAGAAATGTTGCTCCGCCCATGAGCATTAAAGTAACCATAAACGTATATTTTCGACCGATAATATCACCTAGTCGCCCAAAAAATAGGGCGCCAAATGGTCGGACAACAAACCCTGCGGCAAATGTGGCTAGGGTTGAAAGAAAAGCTGCTGTTGGATTTTCAGCTGGAAAGAATTTGGTGGAAATTACAATGGATAGGCTGCCAAAAATGAAAAAGTCATACCATTCGATTAGTGTTCCCATGGAGGAGGCTCCGATGACTTTCCAGATACTTTTTGTATTGTTTTCGTTCATTAATTCTTGGTTTTTGGTTGGGTATAATTGTGAATTTTTATTACGCTCCGAATAGCATTTCGGCGCTGTTGCATGCTATGAAATGAGCTGATTTTTTTGAATTTCCGTCTGTCCGGCAGTTTTATACCGTTTTCCGGGTAGGGCGTGAATGAGTGACTGCATTTCAAGTTCCAATAGAATTAAGGCCAATTTACTTTGTGGCCATTTTGTGAGGTCAATCATGTGGTCTATTTCTAATTGACCCTTTTGCTGAATGAGTGTAAAAAGGAGCTGTTGGTCTTTTGTCAGTGTCAAAGGAAGGCTAAGCTGTTGGTCAACGGCTTTTGTGCTGATTTCCCAATTCATGAGGTATTCGAGATCCTGAAGACCTCTAATCATATGAGCACGGTTGGTTTTGATGAGGTAGTTTGTGCCTTCAGAACTTTTTTCATAAACGGCTCCTGGAAAGGCGCATACATCGCGATTGTAGCTGTTGGCAATTTCAGCGGTAATTAATGCGCCCCCTTTAATTGCAGCTTCTACGACAATGGTGACATCTGCCATACCGGCTATGATGCGATTGCGCATAGGAAAGTTACTGCGCTCAGGTAATGTGTTGGATGTAAATTCTGTCAATAAACCGCCTTGGTCTAGCATTTTTGTGGCAAGTTCGCGATGAGATGCAGGGTAAATTCGATCGAGACCATGCCCTAATACAGCAACGGTTGGAATATTATTTTTTAGTGCGTTGCGATGTGCTAAAGCGTCAATACCATAAGCAAGACCACTAACAATTAAGGTGTCTTTGGTACAATTCATGGCTTCTAGCAAATCTTCGCATATTTTCTGGCCATAATAGGTCGCATGTCTAGTGCCAACGATACTAATAACTTTTGCGCTGTTGAGTGGTTGGTTCCCTTTATAATAGACAACAAGCGGAGCGTCTTCACATTGCCGCAGCCTTTTGGGGTAATTTTCGTCTTCCAGCCATAACGCTTGTATCTGATGTTTTTCGATAAAAGCGAGTTCTTTTTCACAGGCGGACATATAGCTTTTATTGTATATTGCTTCGGCGATTGGCTCACGTATCCCAAGAATTTGCATCAAATCTTTTTTTGAGTACGCAAATAAGTCCGCTAAATCGTGACCTTGGTCAATGATGTGACGCGCTGTTCTAGGGCCAATCCCCTTGATTTTCGTCAAAGCTATGGGATAAATTAGTTTCATAATTGGGTTTATCTAAATATATGAAAAATATAACTAGCTGTTGTACTTTTTGTTAGAATTGCTCAGGCTTCTTGTATTTTTAGTAGAATTGCGAAGTTCTTAATCGGAGGAGATCACGTGCTTGCTGGAATACCCGCGGATTGTTATGGAATGAATGCAATTTTCCCGAGCTTATTTGAGATCGCGTGGGATGAAATATTGGTCAATTTTGGAAAGAAAGAAGAGGAATTGGTAACTTTGAACGATTAATGATATTTTAACTATGGAAATGAAAGAACCTTTTGATATCGAATTGGGGGATATAGTTTATTCTGTTTTCCCTGAGGAAGAAGATACGTATGTTATTTTTAAGGATGGTGTGGAATACGTAAAGATTATTAAAGACAATGATACAAACTGGTTGAAACTGAATCCAGAAACGGAACTTCCTATGTTCGGTATGGATGAAGAAGTCAATCTAATTGGCCTAGAAATTAAAAAGGAATTAGGTCTTTAGTTCCTTAAGTTAAAGATAGTTAAATACTTTTTAATTTTATTTATAGTTGGTTATTTTGGTTTATCAATTATAAATATGGTACGTATCGGATTTCTATCTTTATTGTTTTTCTGTGTCTACTTTTCATTTTATCGGCAGGGACTTTTTGCCCATCCAGCGGAATTTTATCATCAGGATACCATTGGGAAAAAAGGAAGTCAAAACGATACTTTACGTTTGGATACTGTTTCGATCAAACGTAAATCAGCAGCGGATAAATGGGAAGAAAAAAAGGAGGAGTATAAGTCGATCTTTTTCTGGGGTGATACGAAAAATATGGTGACCTTGCCTCATCAGGGGGGAATTGCTGTTAATCTGAACAAGCTTTACAATAAATTCAGTCGAAAGGGACGAAATTCGAGGAAGCTTCAACGTCAGTTTGAAAAAGAATACCAACAGGATCTGATTCGCGAGGAATGGTATCCTTTGACAGGGGAATACAGTAAGCTGTCGGGAGATTCTTTGCGCAAATTTAGGATATACTATGAGCCTTCCTTAAAGTGGCTTCGTGAGAATGATCGTTATGAGAAGATCGCTTATATCCATAAGTGTTTAACGAACTACCTCGATTCTGTAGACATTATCCATAGGCGACTTCAGTTTCCTATGGGTAATGCCAAACTTTAACTACATAGGTACGTATACCAGGTATTTTGTATCAAAGAAATCTTCTTTAAAGTAACCCGAAAGCGGGTGTAATTCTGCTTTGAGCTTAGATTCTTTGATCTCTTCGGAGAGATCTCCGCCTTTTAAGTAAAGAATTCCATTAGGGATACCGTTTTTATCTTTTTTTGCGAATTTATTCTGTATCCAAGGCGTAAATTCTCCAAGTCTTGTCACCGCACGTGATATGACAAAATCATATTTGTCGTCGAGTTGTTCTGCGCGAATATGATCTGCTTCGACATTTTGGAGACCGAGCCCAGCCGCAACTTCGCGTACGACTTTAATTTTTTTGCCGATAGAATCGACCAAATGGAATTTGACTTCAGGAAACATAATGGCCATTGGGATACCTGGAAAGCCTCCTCCGGTCCCCACATCCAAAATTTGTGTTCCTGGCGTGAGCTCTTGGACAAATTTAGCGATACCTAGCGAGTGTAACACATGGTGCAGGTAGAGGCTATCAATGTCTTTACGTGAAATGACATTGATTTGGCTATTCCAAAATGTATAGAGGTCGGCAAGTTTTGCAAACTGTTCTTTTTGAATATCCGTTAATTTTGGAAAATAGTTATAGATGATATCAACTGTTGGATTCAAAGCTTCATGTTTTAAAAGTGAATTATTTCCAGCTTATTTTTTTCTTTTTTCTGCTGAAGATGCCATTGATGCAAATATAGAAATAGTAGATGAAGTCTACCAAAGGCAGCCACCAAATCAGTTCCTTTACTTCTAGTTTTTTATAGATGTTGGCAAATATTATCCATTGTGCAATCAGCCTTAGCAGGTAGGCTGTAACAGGAACATACCAGTACATTGGAAAGGCAATCGCTGTTGCGATAAGTGCTATGTAAAAGAAGACTGCCGATACCAGCTGGGTGCCCAGCATGCGCTGATGTCGCTTTTTGTAAATAGTAGAGGCTCCTGAGTGTCTTGCTTTTTGCTTGTAATAGCTCCTCCAGGTCGCTTTGGGTTCCGAATAGACAATGGATTCGGCTGCCAGTGCAATGTTAACGTTGGTCGGATTTGCATTTTGGTTGACAAATAGATCATCATCACCCGATTTAATATGCATATGGGCAGCAAATCCTTTGTTACGAAAGAAAAGGTCTTTTTTGTAAGCCATGTTACGCCCTACTCCCATATAGGCATCTCCCTTTAGTGCATAGGAGAAATAACTCATGGCGGTATGGCTGGTTTCAAATCGAATCAATAGATTTAGCAAGCTCTTTTTCTTAAAATAAGGAGAATAGCCTAGTACAATTTCTGTTTCTGGTCTGAAAGCTGCTGCAATTTCTTTGAGCCATTGATCGGATTGTGGCGCACAATCCGCATCGGTAAACACCAGTGTCTGGTGCTTTGATGCTTTGATACCCATACTAACGGCAAACTTTTTACCATGTTTCAAGCGAATATGCTCTTTGATATCCACAATTTTTAAATGGGGATATTTTGCTTCGAAATCATGCAATATCCAAGGCGTATTGTCTGTCGAGAAGTCATTGACAACAATTACTTCAAAATTGGGATAGTCTTGATTCAGTATACTCGGAAGGAATTCAGGAATATTATCCTGTTCATTGTGCGCACAAATAATAACGGATAGCGGTGGGAATTCAGTTCCTTCTTGTACAGGTTCAATTTGATAACTACTCAATTTACTATATACAAATAAGATGTAGTACAATTGTATCAATAGGAAAAGACCCAATACTCCGAAAGCAATATATGGAAGATTGGCCAAAAATACGTGAAGGTCAAGCATAGCTCACAAAGATAAGTGCTTTCCGCAACTTTTTTATAGGGGAAAAATGATAATTTATTTTTGAAACATCCTGTTTGCAAATCTTTTTATAGTATTTTTGCAACGTATTCTAGGGATGAATCCGAGCTTGGGTGGAAATTAGGAAAGCTATAACGACTTTTTAAGTTGCAACTAGTTGAAAATGAGTTTTTAATTTTTTTTACTCCAAATGCCGATATCGCCATGTCCATGGCAAATCATCCTTTAAAATAGAAATAGTCTCAGAGGAAAAATATTAATGAAATTTACGCTACAAGCACAAGATAAGTTATCAAAAGCACGTGCAGGTGTTGTCGAAACTGCACATGGTCCCATTCAAACACCTATTTTTATGCCTGTTGGTACGGCAGGTACAGTGAAAGCAATTCATCAACATGAATTGAAGAACGATATTGAAGCGCAGATTATTCTGGGTAATACGTACCACCTCTATTTACGTCCAGGGTTGAATGTGTTGAATAAAGCCGGCGGATTGCATAAATTCAATGGTTGGGATCGACCTATTTTAACAGATTCTGGTGGTTATCAGGTGTATTCGTTGACAGAAGTACGTAAGATCAAAGAAGAGGGAGTTACTTTTCGTTCCCATATCGATGGGTCGAAACATCTATTTACACCAGAGAATGTAATGGATACGCAACGTATTATTGGTGCGGATATCATTATGGCATTTGACGAATGTACGCCTTATCCATGTGATTATGGGTATGCACGTCGTTCTTTGGATATGACCCATCGTTGGCTGAAACGCTGTGTAGATCGTTTTGATAGCACAGATCCGCTTTATGGGTATGATCAGACTTTGTTTCCAATTGTTCAAGGATCTGTTTACAAAGATTTAAGAATAAAATCTGCGGAGACTATTGCTTCGTTTAACCGCGAAGGAAATGCGATAGGTGGATTATCGGTAGGCGAACCTGCGGAAGAAATGTATGCTATGACCGAAGTTGTCTGTGATATCTTACCGTATGACAAACCACGTTATCTTATGGGGGTAGGAACACCGGTAAATATTCTTGAAAATATTGCTTTAGGGGTGGATATGTTCGATTGCGTTATGCCAACCCGTAATGCTAGAAATGGTATGCTTTTCACACAAAATGGTATTATCAATATCAAAAATGAAAAGTGGAAAGACGATTTTTCACCAATAGAAGCGGAGAGTGATCTGCATGCAGATCAATTTTATTCGAAAGCCTATCTAAGGCATTTGATTAAATCGCAAGAAATTCTTGGGGCACAAATTGCTTCTTTACATAATTTACATTTTTACCTTTGGTTGGTTAATCAGGCTAGGGAGCGAATCATTGATGGAACTTTCTACGATTGGAAAAACAAAATGGTGAAAATATTGGATCAACGTTTGTAAAACTAAATAGCTCAAGTAAAAAAATGCTGTCGTTAATCGATCGTTACATTATCAAAAAGTATCTAAGTACTTTTTTATTCACTATGGCGATATTTACTGTTGTCATGGTGGTTTTTGACGTGTCCGAACGATTGGATGATTTTTTAAAATATCATGCACCCCTCGATAAGATTATTTTTGAGTATTATGCTGGATTTATTCCCTTTTACTTAAACTTTCTTTGTCCGCTGATCAACTTTATTGCGGTTATTTTCTTTACATCCAAGATGGCGGATCAAACTGAAATTGTCCCGATTCTAAGCGCCGGGTATAGCTTTAACCGTTTGCTTCGTCCCTACATGATAGCAGCAACCCTAATCTTTGGCATTTCTTTGGTATTCAACATCTTTATTATTCCGAATACCAATAAGATGAAGGTTGATTTTGAAAATATCTACGTAAAGCCACCCAAGGATAACTCGAGGGTTTCTACCCACATGCAATTGGACAAAAACAGCTATGTTTATATAGACAATTTTGATAATACAACCAAAACAGGATACGGCTTTGTACTTGAAATTTTTAAAGGGGATACCCTCAAGGAAAAAATGATGGCTGACCGTATTACTTGGGACTCGGTGGCAACAAAATGGAAGATCGAAGGGTATACCAATCGTATTATCAACGGACTGCATGAACGCATGGACAAAGGAGCCGTTAAAGACACAACCTTGGATATGAAACCTTCGGATTTTGAGGTGCGTGATAATATGTTTACCGCCATGGATACACGCGAATTAAATATTCGTATCCATAAGGAGGAGATCAGGGGAACCGGAGTTATGAACGACTTATTACTTGAGAAATATAAGCGTTATGTGTATCCATTTTCAGCTTTTGTACTGACCTTGATGGGCGTTGCACTGTCATCCAAGAAAGTACGTGGGGGGATAGGATTGAGTCTTGGTATTGGTATCGCGTTAAGTTTTACGTATATCGTCTTTATACAGTTTGCAACTATGTTTTCTTTGAAAGGGGGACTGCCACCGTTGATAGCCGTATTAATTCCGAATGTTACCTTCTTTTTGGTAGCATTATACCTGGCGATAAAAGCGCCAAAATAATTTTTTGTTCAGTTTTCAATAACTTCAGTGAGCTTGCCTTATAAAGGGAAATAATAGGTAGTGCTCATCATTTCTATACAAATGTATTCTAGAGAATATGACTAAAATTCAATTAAATCGGAATATTCTAATTCTGCATTTAACAATACTTATTTGGGGATTTACCGGAATTTTGGGTAGCCTAATTTCCGTATCTGCCCTTCATTTAGTGTGGTATCGTGTTGCAATAGCGTCTATCACGCTGCTGATCTATTTCTTGGTAACCAAACAATCGATTGTAGTTTCGAGGAAACAATTTCTCCAATTTTTTATGGTGGGGGCCGTTGTTGGGCTGCATTGGGTATTATTTTTTTATTCAATCAAAGTATCTACCGTATCAGTGACATTGGTTACACTATCCTCGGTGACTTTATTTACTGCGATATTGGAGCCTATTGTGAATAAAAAGCGCATTGCGCTGTTGGATATTGTAGTTGGTTTGGTAATTATCATCGGTATTTATACGATCTTTTCTTTTGAAACACATTACCTCGTTGGTCTATTGGCGGGGCTTGGTTGTGCGTTTTGCGCGAGTATATTTTCTATAGCTAATGCGCGCATGGTTAAAAAATCGAGCCCAACCCTGATTACGTTCTATGAAATGATGGGGGCATGCTTCTGGATCAGCATATTGATGTTGTTTACAGGAGATTTCAATGCTGAAATGAAATTGGGGCAGCAAGATTTAATTTATCTGCTGTTGTTAGGTGTGGTTTGCACGGCGGTGGCCTATGTTATGGGGGTTGCTGTCATGAAGGAATTATCTGCTTTTACTGTTGCGCTGACAACCAACCTGGAGCCTGTTTATGGTATTCTGTTGGCGATGTTGATATTTGGGCAAAAGGAGACCATGAGCGGCGGATTTTATCTTGGAGCCTGTATCGTTTTAGGAGCAGTATTTACTTACCCCTATGTAAAAACCAAATTAGAGAATAGACAAAAGGATCTGGTTATTCGTAAATTGCATTAATTGAGACAGTGAAGTCAATTTATTGACTTCACTGTCTCTGGTAATCTACTGGAATGAAAATTCGCCAATCCCAATATTGCGCTCCTTATTGCGGTCAAGATAGATTGTAACGATTTTTCGTTCTTGCTTTCCACTACTATAGTAGGTATAGATTTCAGCCATAACAGCCGCTGGACCTGCTAGCGTCAGGGAACCATCGTTAAAGAAATCAACTTCAATTTTATATTTTCCTTTTAGTGCTTTTTTCAATAAAAATTGTTCAGGGCCATAGCCGCCAGTAAAGTCATTGCTGAGTCGACCCCCAATCGCTGTGGCTGGATTACTATAAAAGCATTTTTCTTGATTTGGATCAGTTACCCAAAGGTCTATATCGGTGTTTTGTGAATTCCAATTGATGACAACACGAATGTCAACGGGTAGATCCGCAATTAATTTTTTGTTCACGGTAACTGTGGAGCTTGCAGCTTTGTTTGCTTTAATGAGATTATTGATTTCCATAACCAATGTTTCTTCAATACCGTCATCGCGGTCGGCGGCTTCCGGGGAGTAGCTTTGGGTCAAAATCCCATATAATTGTTCTAGTGCTTCCTTGAACATACCTTTGTCTTGTAAGACAAGGGCATAATCGCGGTGGCTTTGTGGATCCATTGGACGCCATTTTAATACCTTAGCTGTAATGAATAGTGCATTGTCGTAATCTCCCCATTCCCGTAACTTATAAGAGATGGTTTTGTAGAGATCTGCATTTTCAATTTGTAAGTCTGCAAGTGCACTTAAAATGAGTAAGGCTTTGTCTCGATCTCCTCTTTTGAAAAAGAAGTTTGCGACATCAAAATAAAAAGTTGGCGTTCCCATATACTGATTCCGAAGTTGGAGATAGCTTTTGTAAGGATCTTTGGATTGAATAAGGTCCTGTAAATAGGCCTGGTCTTCTTTAATTTCGGGGATGCTGATTTTTCCACGTATGTTGTTAATGCTGCTTGCCGTTTGTAGGCCAGCTATACGTCCTTCTAAGGATTGAACAACAGCGAATTCCTGAAGAACGTCCTCAGATGCGGCCGCCCTCGCCAATTCGCTGGTTGCTGCATGGGCAGTGCTTGAATTGCTAGTTGCCGAGATGCTTTTCGCTAAGGTTCCGTCAGATGAACGCGATTCTAAGGCTAGCGTGGGAGCTGCAGGACTAGCTGTGGGGCGCGACGGAATGGGTGGAACAACAACATTTGGAGCGAGTTCTTCTTCGACAGCCATATAATCTGCAGATTGAAGCGACTTATTCCGTTTTGGGTATTTCTTTTTTTGCTGAAAATCGGTATTCCACCAGGACTGAAGCTGTTTGGTAATGTCTTGAGCCTGATCCAACAAGTCTGCTACACGTTCTTCCTTTGCTATGCTTTCTTCTTTTATGAGCCGATTGAATTCGGAAAGCAATTCGGCAGGTGGAGTTATTGCATAACGTATGTAATCTTCTACAGTTTCCAGTACAATTAAGCTGGTATTTCGGGTAACAATACCGAACTGTTTACCAAGGGTTTCAATTTCTTCACGATTGTCTTCGTATTGAAGATCCAGCGCTTCAATTTTCTTTTGTGCCCAGATCTGCTGTAGGTCAATTTCACCATGGTCAGGCTGCAGAGCTATACTAATCTCTTGTGGTGCTTGTTGCCCATCTCCTACAAGTACTGTGAGCTGCTTCAATCCGGGGCGTTTCCCTAAGCCTGCGATAGAAAAATTGGCTTGTATTGCGGAGCCTTTTTGAGGATAAACTTCCTCAAAATCATTTTTTTCTTTTATCCCCAGGTAAATCAGGTTTATCGTATTTATCTTATGATAAGCTTCAGTTATTGAGGTATTGGCTAAATTGATCATCTTTCCAATATGTTTTTGGGCAATTTGTTTTAGAACACCATAGTCCGATCCACTGGATGAAGTAATGCAATAGACTGGATTGTCAAGGCTCATTTTACTTTGACTAAATGTAGAAAGGCCGTCGCTAAACAGCAGGTAATTGCTGGCCTGTATTACACCTGCCTTTATTTGGCTATAGTCTGTACCACCATCGTAATCAATTCCTTTGATGTAGTTTTTGAGATCATTCCAATTACCTTGTCTTACCTGAAACGTATGCCCTTTTACAAAGCGGATGTCCAATAAGCCCAGATCAACAGTCATATTGGGGTTTTCTTTAAAAAAGAGATCTAATAGTGCGAGTTCCTTTTCTATATCTCTATTTTTACTGCTGAGCGAACGGTCCCATATAATTCCAATGCTGTGTCCCCATTTTTTCTGAGCAGGTTTTGTAGAGTTTACCGTTGCATTGGCAAGAAAGTAGAAGGTTTTATCGCCATTTGCTTGAAATAGGCCTGATGCTTCCCTGTTGTCTGTCGGCAGTTGAATAACTAAATTTCGTTGGGATTTAAACTGTTGTTTATGTAAAGAAGCTGTGTAATTGCTGTTATGTTGTGAGAATGCCAAAGAACCGTCTGGTTTTTCTGTGAAATCTGGCTTATGTGTGTCTTGAAAGACATGGATATCCAAGGCGAAATTTTCAATGGGGGACGTATAGTTTAAGGGTAGAAGATAGTAACGAGCCTGATCGGATTCTGTTGTCAGATTTTCCGAATAGCTAATCTGAACGGTGCGCTTCCCATTCGCTGGTAATGGGTAAATTCGAGTTCGGAAATTATTTCCTTCGACTTTTTCCAATAGACCCGGATCGACCCGGCGTGTTTCTATACTTTCAAATATTTCGGTTCCTTTATTTTTATCGACTGGAACTGCTTGGCGTAATTTGCCGTTTATATCTAAGGCGTAGCCGCTCACGGAGACACCTTCGGGCATAGGGAATGTCAACTCGCCCTCGAGATCGCGATTGGTCTTATTGTCGAAGACCATTGTCATCGTCGTTTTGGCTATATTTCCGAAGATGACGACATCTACTTTTAGGTCTGCCAACATCACCTTGTTTTGCTGGCCATCGTCATTTTTAATTTTTAAGCTGGGTATTTCGCGTGTAGTTCTGATCTGAGATTTCGTATCCACATTAGAAAATACCAAAATTATGCAAAGGGCAACTATGATCTTTTTCATCTTTCTATATTTAGTAGGTGAGGGCAGAGAATGTACTGTTGATTCGCTGCACAATTAGCTATTTATTTTTCTAGTGATGCAGGAAAATTCAAAATTCCATAACCGAGGGTATTTAATTTTTATAGGATGTTTTTTTACGAGAGATGCAGTTTATTTAAACTTATGTTAATGATTGGCTAATATCTGGCAATTATGTTTGCATCAGTATTCGGACAGCCAACCAAGCATAGATTGTTTAAACTAACCGTACTGTTTTATCAGATATGCAAGGCGACAGGAATAAAATTTGGCTATTCGAATAAACCTGAACAGCAGTAAACATTATTTGAAAAATTTGTACAGATGAAAAAAATATACAGTGTAGTGGGGATGGCCCTATTGTGTGCTTCATGTAGTAAAGATGATGTGTCGCAGATTACTGACCCGATAGAACTGACCTATCCGCAAAAGGCAATAGCAACAGACCCAAAAGTATTAAGTGATATTAATGGTGTAAAAGTGTATAATGGAGGCTATGGGTCTTCGATGGTCCAAGATCCTACTGATAAATCTATATTTTATCTTTTAACTGATAGGGGACCAAATATTGATGGGACAGAAAGTGATAGTAAAGTATTTGCTACTCCGGCATTTGCACCACAGATTGGTAAATTCAGATTAAAGGAAAATACGCTAATATTGGAATCTGTTATCGAATTGAAAAATAAAGATGGTGTGAAATTGAATGGCCTGCCAAATCCTGAAGGGAAGGGTGGTTCTGGAGAAAAAGCATTGGGGGTTGATGGTAAAGATCTAGGGAAAAGTGAGGATGGAATCGATTCAGAGGGGCTAGCGAGAGCGGCGGATGGTTCTTGGTGGGTCAGTGACGAATACGGACCACATATCGTTCATTTTGACGCTTCGGGAAAAGAAATCGAACGGATTAACCCTTGGTCTACGGGTAAAAAGTTGCCTTTGGTATTTGCCAAACGTCGTCCTAATCGCGGAATGGAAGGATTGACGCTTACGCCTGACGGTAAAACATTGGTCGGAATCATGCAATTTCCACTGTATAATCCATCTAAAGATGCGATTAAAAATTCGTTGGCAATCCGTATTGTTACGCTCGATATTGCGAGCGGCGCCACGAAACAATATGTCTATATGATGGAGCGTACCGATTTGCAGGCTGTAAGTGAAATTGCTGCCGTGAGCAATTCAACATTTATTGTCTTGGAACGTGATGGGGAATACGCGACAGAAGCAACTCGCTCTACTGTATTTAAGAAAATTTATAAAATAGATCTTTCTGGCGCAACAGATATCTCGGATGCGAATAATACCGCAACTGGAAAATTATTTGACGGTAAAACTGTCGAGGAACTCAAAGACGCAGCTACATTGGCAAAATATAATATTAAGCCAGTCAATAAGACGTTGGTTGCCGATTTAATGACTGACATCAAGGAATTGTATCCGCATGACAAAGCAGAGGGCTTGGCTGTCATTAATCCATTCATGATCGCGGTATGTAATGATGATGATTTTGGGGTGACTGGAAAAGGCTTTTATGAGTCGAAAATATTGCCTTACATAAAGACTGTAGACAAAAACAGTATTTATTTTGTTCAGCTTAAGGACCCATTGAAATAGGGACTAATTACTGACTATAAAAAAGGTCCGTTGAATTCTCAGCGGACCCTTTTTATGATTTTATACTGTCCAAGCTTTTCTCCTTATTATTAAAGATTAAACGGTGGCTTGGCGTATCACTGGTACGACCTCTCTGTTGAGTGCGACCTACTTTTATGCATTTATTGTCGTCAGGAAGTCTTTACTTTCAAGCTCTGAATACCCCATTAGGTATTCATCGACTTTTCGAGCACATTCGCGTCCTTCGGAGATGGCCCAAACAACAAGCGACTGGCCTTTGCGGCAGTCTCCGGCAGTGAAGATATTATCAATTGTCGTTTGGTAGTCTTTGTCATTTGCAAGGATATTTCCTTTTTCATCTACACGAACACCTAACTGTTCTAAGAGCATATGTTCAGTATGTTGATAACCAATAGCCAATAATACGAGGTCTGCCGGTATTTCACGGATCTCGGATTCTCCTAAGCGGGTTCTTTTTCCAAATTCATCAACTTCGTATTGAACCTCTTTGATTTTTATAGCTTTGATATGGCCATCTTCATCTTTAATAAATTCTTGCGTTTCCGTAGCCCAAAGTCTTTCACAGCCTTCTTCTTGGGAAGAGGAGGTTCCGAATGTGAGCTTGTCCATCGGCCAAGGATTGTTCTTTAGACGTTGTTTAGATGGTGTAGGTTTGCGGGCAATCTGTGTGATACTTTTTGCACGATGACGATTGGATGTACCAATACAGTCTGATCCGGTATCACCGTCACCGATGACAACAACATGTTTGTCTGTTGCCAAGATACGGTCTTGTTCGACCGCAATTCCACTTACTTCTTTATTCTGTTGGGTCAAAAAGTCCATGGCAAAATGGATGCCTTTAGCTTCATGTCCCGGTAATTGCATGTGCCAAGGAACGGTTGAGCCAGTGGCCAATATAACTGCATCATAAGCTTTTAATTCATAAAAGCTTATGTCTCTGCCAACTTCTGTATTAACCTTGAATTCTATTCCCGATTCTTTCATGAGATTAACACGGCGATCGATCACTGATTTTTCTAATTTAAAATCCGGAATACCATAGCGGAGTAAACCTCCAACCTGGTCATCACGTTCGAAGACGATAACATCGTGACCAGCCTTATTGAGCTGAGCGGCAGCCGCTAGTCCTGCTGGACCAGAGCCCACTACAGCGACGCGTTTGCCTGTCTTTAAATAGCTTTTATGCGCTTTGACATAACCCTTTTTAAAAGCAATCTCAATAATATGTTTTTCGATCTCCTCAATAGTGATCGGAGTACTATGTATGCCAAGTACACAGGCTGATTCGCATGGTGCCGGACATATTCTACCTGTAAATTCAGGGAAGTTATTGGTGGAGGACAAAATCTGATAGGCCTCTTCCCATTTTCCATCATATACGGCATCGTTAAACTCGGGGATGACATTGCCCAGTGGACAACCTGAATGACAAAATGGAATGCCGCAGTCCATGCAGCGCGCGGCCTGCTTATTGAGCTCGTTCTCCGAATACCCTTTATTGAATTCCTTAAAGTGCTGTACGCGACCTTCCACAGCTTCTTTTGTTGGAAGCACGCGCTCAAATTCTTTAAAACCTGTAATTTTTCCCATGATCTGTGCTTCCTATATTATGCTTCAACTAATTTTTGACGAATGACATTTTTGTATTCTCTTGGGAATACCTTAATGAATTTATTTTTTTCTCTTGACCAGTTTTGTAGAATGAAATCTGCTCTACGACTATTGGTGAGCAAGATATGACGTTTCAGTAAGGCGATAATTGCGGTTTCGTCTTCACTTTCCAATGGATCAAGGTCGACCATTTCCTGATTACAGTTTTCGCGGAAATCTTCGTTAATGTCGTAGATCCATGCGATACCACCGCTCATTCCGGCCGCAAAGTTACGACCCGTTGCCCCTAAGATCAGCGCACGGCCCCCAGTCATGTACTCACAGCCATGGTCACCAACACCTTCAACTACAGCTGTTGCACCTGAGTTACGTACGGCAAAGCGTTCACCGGCCTGTCCGTTGACGAATAGATGTCCGGATGTTGCTCCAAATAGCGCAACGTTACCGATAATGATATTATCTTCCGGTACAAGAGCACTTTCTGCAACTGGATAGATTGCTAACTGAGCTCCTGATAGTCCTTTTCCAACATAATCATTGGCTTCACCTTGTAATTCAAATGAAAGACCCTTTGTTGAAAATGCACCGAAACTTTGTCCGGCCGAACCTTCAAATTTAAAATTGATGGTATTGTCAGGTAGGCCTTCAGAACCATAGAGTTTTGAAATTTCATTGGACAACATTGTTCCGATCGTACGGTCTGTATTTTTGACCTTAAAGGTGCCAAATACAGGAGTTTTGCTGTCTAAAGCCAATTTTGACTGTTTTAGAAGGCCCCAATCCAAAATCATGGCCATACCGTGATCCTGCTCTTCGGTATTGTATAACGATTGTCCAGGCTCGTTGCGTTCCACATATAGAATGTCTGTGAAATCAATTTTCTTAGCTTTCCAATGGTTTATATTCTCGCGTTTTTTCAAGAATTGAGCTCTTCCCACCATTTCGTTGATGGTACGGAAGCCTAGATAAGCCATTGTTTCCCGGACTTCCTCCGCGAGGAAGGTAAATAAGTTGACAATATCTTCTGGTTTTCCAGAGAATAATTTGCGCAGTTCTGGATCTTGGGTTGCAACACCTACAGGACATGTATTCAGGTGGCATTTACGCATCATGATACAGCCGCCGGCAACCAATGCTGCTGTAGATACGCCCCATTCCTCAGCGCCCAATAGTGTAGCGATGATGATGTCGCGACCTGTTTTTACCTGGCCGTCCGCTTGTAACACGACACGACTGCGCAATTTGTTTTTAACAAGTGTCTGATGCGCTTCTGCAAGGCCTAATTCCCAAGGCAGTCCAGCATGTTTGATTGAACTGATTGGAGATGCACCTGTACCGCCATCAAAACCTGCAATAAGAATGACATCGGCATGGGCTTTCGCAACTCCGGCAGCAATGGTACCAACACCTGCTTTAGAGACCAACTTTACGTTGATTCTTGCTTGACGGTTAGCATTCTTTAGATCAAAGATCAGCTGGGCTAAATCTTCGATGGAGTAAATATCGTGGTGGGGTGGTGGCGAAATCAGACCGACACCCGGTGTAGAGTGTCTGGTTTTTGCAATCCAGGCATCCACTTTGGGACCAGGTAATTGACCTCCTTCTCCCGGTTTGGCACCTTGGGCCATTTTGATTTGTAGTTCGTCCGCTTGTGTCAGATAATTGGACGTGACACCAAAACGAGCCGAGGCAACCTGTTTAATTGCCGAGCGCATCGAATCTCCATTTGGAAGCGGTTGATAACGCAATTCATCTTCTCCACCTTCACCAGTGTTCGATTTTGCACCGATGCGGTTCATGGCGATGGCAAGGGTACTATGCGCTTCGTGGGAAATTGATCCAAAGGACATCGCTCCGGTTGCGAAACGTTTTAGAATTTCACTAGCAGGTTCTACTTGCTCCAATGGAATAGAATTGCGATGTTTTGCAAAGTCCAACAATCCACGAAGAGTAAACATATGTTCTTTCTGCTCATTGATTTTCTGCGCATATTTTTTATAGGTTGCGTAGTCTCCTGTGCGACAGGCTTGTTGCAATAGGTGAATCGTGTCGGGATTCCAAAGGTGGCCTTCACCGCGGCGTTTCCATTGGTAAATACCGCCTTCTGGCAATAGATTTTGCGGTGTACGGCTTTTTTCAAATCCACGCCAGTGTTTTGAGAGGGCTTCTTTGGCAAGATCATCTAATGTCATGCCACCGATACGTGAGACTGCTCCGCAGAAAAATTTATCAACGACAGATTTGTCAATGCCGAGTACCTCGAAGATCTGTGCTCCGTGGTAGGATTGCAATGTGGAGATCCCCATTTTGGAGAAAATTTTCAACAAACCATTATTGACGGCCTTGACGTAGTTTTTGGATAATTCTGGCCAAGTGAGCTCTGTATCCAAGGTATTTTGTTCCTTCATCGTACGGATGCTCGCCAATGCCATATAAGGGTTGATCGCAGTGGCACCGAATGCCAATAGGCAGGCAAAATGGTGCACTTCCCAAGCATCACCGGCTTCGACCACGAGACCTACAGCACCACGGTTACCTGTTTTGATCAAGTGGTGATGGACCGCTGAAACAGCAAGTAATGAAGGTATAGCTGCATGTTTGGAGTCGATCGCACGATCTGAAAGAATTAAGACTTCAAAACCATCACGTACGGCATCATCCGCATAACGGCACAAGCGTTCCAGACCTGCTTCCAATGATCCAGGTTTACCATCTGAGCGGAAATAAGACTGAATGGTTTTTGCTTGGAACAATCCTGTATCGATCGAGCGCAATTTCTCCAGTTCTTTGGAGGTCAGGATCGGATGCGGCAAAGTCACACAGTGACAGAATTTTTTGTCTTCGATCAGGATATTGCCTGCATTACCGATGAATGTTGCTAAACTCATGACCAAGCGTTCACGAATCGGATCGATTGGTGGATTGGTTACTTGGGCAAAAAATTGCTTAAAATAACTTGAAATATGCTGTGGTTGATCGGAAAGAATGGCCAGCGGAACATCGGACCCCATTGAGCCTGTCGGTTCGTACCCTGTCAATGCCATTGGGGTCAGGATGGTTTCCAGATCCTCGCGGGAGAAACCAAATGTCTTTTGATATTTGAAAACGGAATCTTTGGAAAGATAGGTGTAGGTTACACGAGGCTCTTCCAGTTCTTCCAGTTTGATTTTGTAATTGTCCAACCAATCGCTGTAGGGCTGCTGGTTGATCAGTTGATCTTTTACTTCGTTATCGGTGAGGATACGCCCCTGTTCCATGTCGACAAGAAAAATCTTGCCTGCTTGTTGACGGCCTTTTTTGATGATGGTAGACTCTTCGATCGGAAGCGCTCCCGCTTCAGAAGCAACAACGACGCGGTCGTCTGAGGTTACGGCATAACGTAGTGGACGTAAGCCGTTGCGGTCTAATGTAGCGCCAATATGCTTACCATCGGTGAAGCAGAGTGCTGCAGGACCATCCCAAGGTTCCATCAACGTTGCGTGGTATTCGTAGAAAGCACGTTTTAAAGGGTCCATTTGCGTATTGCCATCCCAAGCTTCAGGGACCAACATCAACATGACATGGGTGAGACTACGGCCGCTGTGTAAAAGAAGTTCCGCTACATTGTCGAGGCAGGCCGAATCGGACTGACCACGGTCAACGATTGGAAGTAAGATTTCCATCTCTTCTTCCGTAAAATAGGGTGATGATAAAGCGCGCATACCTGCATAAAACCAATTCAGGTTACCTGTCAACGTATTGATCTCCCCATTGTGCGCCAGCATACGGAACGGCTGAGCGAGGGACCATGAAGGGAAGGTATTGGTGGAAAAGCGCGAGTGAACTAAGCCAAAAGCAGATACCACACGAGGATCGCGTAAGTCAAGATAATAAGTTCCGACTTGGTATGTTGTTAATTGACCTTTGTAAATAATTGTTTTGCAAGAAAGCGATGCAAAGTAAAGGGGGAGAGGGTATTCTTGTTGTTGTTTAACTTTTTGAATGATCAGGCGACGTAGTACAAAAAGTTTGCGTTCAAATTCTTCAGTGTTTGAAACGCCGTCCGGTCTGCTGACAAAAAATTGGACAATTTCAGGTTCTGCACTGAGCGCTGTTGGTCCAATACCTTCACGATTGACTGGTACTGGACGGTAGCCAAGGAATTTCATACCCCTTTCTGCTGCCGCTTCCTCAATCAAATCCCGACATATTTTGTTCATGTCTTCTTCTTTAGGAAGAAAGACCATACCTGTGCCATAATAACCTGGCTCTTCCAGTTGTATACCCAAGTTGATACATTCTTCCCATAAAAATTCATGGGGAAGCTGGATCATGATACCTGCTCCGTCACCACTTTCTGGGTCACAGCCACAAGCACCGCGGTGCTCCATATTTTCCAGCATGGTTAATGCATCTTTTACTTGTGCGTGTGATTTATTCCCTTTGATATGGGCGACAAAGCCTACCCCACAGGCGTCATGCTCAAAATTAGGGTCGTAGAGGCCCTCCGTTTTCGGTCTTTGTTGAATCATCTTTCCTTTTCAAATATTATACATTGCTAATATAGGAATAAAAAACGTAAATATTGTAAATATTCCAATGAAAATGTGTTTAATTTGATTTTATCATTCATTTTGATGTGTTTTGTTGCTGATATTGTATTTAAAATTCATTGCTATTAATACAGTTTGATGCGTAGCTGAATAATGCAACATTTGGCAATATTTTTTTGTCGGATATGGAAAAAGCATCCCAAGATTGCGAGAATATATATAAATTAGGCAAAGTATTGCATATCCTTTTATGCTGTATCGACATGGCTTAACTAAAGAGAATGAGATGAAAATAACTGAAATTGAAATTTATCGACTAAGCATTCCTATGGAACCTTTTGTCATTGCGACAGGGACGATGGACTATGCGCAAAATACTTTTATACGTATATATACCGATGCCAATATATATGGTGTGGGCGAATGTTCTGCCTTTCCGATGATCGTTGGAGAAACACAAGATACTTGCTTAGTTCTGGCAAGAGATTTTGCAAAGATCTGGAAGGGGCGCGATCCTTTGGCCATTGAAGAGCGTTTGGCTGAATTGGATTTGTATATTGCCAGTAACAAAACGATCAAATCGGCGTTTGATATGGCCTTGCATGATCTGGCTGCCAAACATGCTGGTCTGCCGCTTTATCAGTTTCTAAAGGGAACGAAACGAGAGATTACGACAGATATCACTTTAGGAATTGCATCTCCGGAAGAGATGGCGCTGAAGGCAAAGCGTTTACAGGACGAAGGTGCGGTCATGTTGAAAGTTAAACTGGGGAAGGAACCAAAAACGGATATTGTGCGTATTCGTGAAATACGTAAGGCTGTTGGATTTGAAATGCCTATTCGCGTGGATGCAAATCAAGGCTGGTCTTATGAGGGGGCAATAGAAGCATTGCAGGGGCTGGAGCCTTTTAAGATACAATTTTGTGAGCAACCAATGCGTACCTGGGATGACGAATATTTACCGCAATTGCGCACAGAAACTATTGTTCCCGTGATGGCGGATGAATCTGTTTATTCTCACCATGACGCAGAGCGCCTTTGTAAAGCTGATGCTTGCGACTATATCAATATTAAATTTTCGAAATCAGGAGGTATTCAAGAGGCCTTAAAAATTAATCATATTGCCGCTGAATACGGCATTACTTGTATGATCGGAGGGATGCTGGAATCTCGCTTGGCTTTGGCTGCTAAAGTACATTTCGCTTATGCTGCCCCGAATGTCAAGTTTTTTGATCTGGACACTTGTATGGTTGGACATCTGGAGGATCCTGTTATCGGCGGTATTCAATATGACGGATACAAAATACATATCTCAGACCACATTGGAATCGGCGCAGATATAGACCAAACTTTTTTAGATCAATGCGAGAAATGGATCATTTAAATTGGAAAAAAAATTATGAATAGTATGAACTGGGGAATAGGGACACAAGAGATTATTGTCCTGATTATTATCGTTATCTTTTTGGTGGCGGCCTATTTGTTTTTCTCTAAGTTGTTGAAAAAGTAGGTTTTAATAGCCTTTTTTTGATTGAATATCTTCTATAAACTTATTTTTCAGTTTTATAACTTGTTTTTAAGTTGTAAAACTGAAAAATAAGTTATAACTTTATGTTAGTATAAACAACGTATCAAATTATGGAAGAATTAACAAAAAAAGAAGAGGAAGTCATGCAGGTGATCTGGAAGCTCAACGAGGTCTTTGTCAAAGATATTATTGAGTATCTGGATCCAAGTAGTTCCATACCCTATAATACAATCTCCTCGATTGTAAGAATATTGGAAAAAAAAGGGTATGTAGGTTATAGAGCCTTCGGAAAAACTTATCAATATTATCCTTTGATTTCGAAGATGCAATACCGAAAGTTTTCATTTTCAAGAGTGCTCGATCATTATTTTGATGATTCGGTTGAGAATTTACTGTCTTTTATGGTAAAAGAAAAGAAGCTTTCGGCGGAGGATATTCAGAAAATAGAACAACTCATCAAAAAACACGAAGATCATGAATAGCTTACTTTATTATTTATTTGAAGTTAACTGCAGTCTGGTAATCGGGGCAGTTCTTTATTTTCTGGTATTCAGACAGCTTTCATTTTTTCAATGGAACCGTTATTTTATCCTGGGTTTATGTTTGTTGAGTCTGCTTCTGCCATTTGGAACTGTACGTTTGGGCGAACTATTTCTTTCGTCGACAAGTTCTGTGCTCGCTTTTGAACAATCGAACACAGTTGCTCATTCGATAGAAACTTCGGGTGATCTCGTATCTGAAACAGAAATGGTCGATTCTTTCTGGCATTCCTTTTCGATTGGATATGGCATTGCTTATGGATATCTTTTGGTATCTTTTGTTTTGTTGTGCCGATTTGCGTTACGCTATATCCACTTATTCCGCCGTATTAGACAGCTGAGTCAGTATAAATTTGATGGGTTTACGATGGTTGCTCCCTTTGGACATTATGCGAATTGTTCAGTTCAGCATGTAATTGTTATGGAAGAAGATCAGCTTGATTCGGCAGATGGAAAATTAATTTTTGAACATGAGAGCCAGCATATTGTTTTTAAACATCGTTGGGATAAATTGTTTATAGAAATTTTTCGTTGCCTTTTTTGGCTAAATCCATTTGTTTATTGGATGCGTAGACAGCTGTATTTGGTGCATGAATATCAGGTTGATGAGGTGTTGGCCAATCGATATGGTAACAGCAGCTATGCCCGTTTTCTACTGACTTTAACACAGCAGGCCTGTCCTGCTGGATTGCAGAGCAGTTTATTTAACAATAGGCATGAGCTGGTCGAACGGGTTCAGGCCATGATGGCAAAACCTTCCTCTAAAAAGAATAGATGGCAATATGTATTGACCGTTCCTTTATTAGGCCTTTTACTGCTATTTTACTCTTTTATTAATCCCCCGAAGAGCGTTTGGTTTTCAGCATCTTTAAATGGGAAAAAGAATCCGTCTAAAACGATCATCCTTGACCCCGGACACGGAGGGAAAGACACGGGGGGGATTTCATCTTTCGGATTGGAAGAAAAATCATTGACCTGGGAAACCTGTTTACTTTTGAAACAGGAGCTGGAGCGCAAGGGGTACAAAGTAGTGTTGTCAAGGGCTGCTGATGAATATAAATTACTCAGAGACCGATCGAACTTTGAAGGGGATTTATTGCTATCGATCCATTTCGACAATGTAAAAGACAAAGAATCTCTTCCTATTCGAATATTATATCAGTCGGGGGTTAATCATACGATGCTAGAAGAGCTTAGCCGCAAATTTGCGTTTAGTTTGGGACAAAGGTTGCAACAGAATGGACTGGCTGCGAGTGCTCCGGCGATAAATACAAAGCTAGCGATTTTACGTGGTGCTAAAATACCTGCACTTCTTCTTGAGCTGGATAACATCAATGCTATTGATAAAAATGTGAAACCTGACTTTGTCAATAAACTAGCCCACGCTATAGATCAAAGTTTCGAATACTAAGCACTAATTTTCGTTTATATCATGAAGTTTAGGATACTCTTATGGTTATCCATGGCATTGCCATGTCTGTTATTGGCGCAAATGGTTCCCAAAACTAAACAACAATTAACTGACAGTACGATGCTGCGGAATAATGGATCCGATTCAAGACGGATAGACACAGTGCTTGTAGAGGGGGCAAGGCCTCTCGAGCAGCAGCTTTTGGATCGGGTCCGTATTCGACCAGGCAGCAATCCCGTTTTATTGAATGGAAATACTTTCGCTGTTTTAAATGCCATTCCGAGTATAGAGGTAGACGAATTAGGGAACTTGTCGTTACAGGGAAAAACGGGCGTATTGATTACCATCAATGGCAAGCAGACCTATCTAACCGGAACTTCCTTGGTCGGCTATTTAAAATCTATACCGGCAAGCTCTTTAGAGAGCATTGATCTCATGACTATACCACCTGCGAAATGGAGTGCGGAGGGGGCTGGTGGGTAATTGATATTCGTTTAAAAAAGGATGTACTGAAAGGTCTAAAAGGAAATGTTTTTTTAGGTGCATCAAAGGGTAGGCTTTGGAAGTATAATAATGGCGTGAGCCTTCAGTATGGAATGAAGAGATGGTCCTTAAACTCCAGTTTTTCCGTTGCACGCTCTTCGAATTATTTTGATGTTGACCGCAAGCGTGAACTTGCGTATAGTGAAAATGTTCATTATGTGATCGGACAGCTGAATAAGGAAACGAATAACACACAGGAATTAAATGGTCGTTTGGGTATGAATTATCGGATCGACAAGCAGTCGTCTGTTGAACTGAGCTGGAATTATCTTCGTAATAATTATAAAGAGATAGGTGTCTATCAAAATGATTTTTCAGCTGATGGAACATTGAAGCAATCCACTGCTTCAACGAGTAACCTGAGAAATCCGCTGCATAGAAATAGTATAAATCTTCACTATGATTTTGCTGGGGAAAATAAGAATGAAGCGCTTCAGTTCGATTTTGATTATTTGCGTTACAGCAGTATTAGGAAACAGGACTTGAAGACAAGGACAGTACCTTTTTTTTCTGACCAGCAAGAGCAGCAGCAATTTTTGCGCTCAAATAACCCGTTCTCTGTTGATCTTTTTGGTATCAGGGGTGATTTTCAACGGAAACTTAGCGGGTCCTTTTCTATGGAAGCAGGCTTTCAGGCGAGTCGGTCCCAACGTCAATCGTATGGACATTATCAAAAAGGGGAAAAAGAGTATGTAATGGCCGAAGATAATAGCCTAGAAAATACTTTTAAACAAACCGAATACCTGGAAGCGATTTATACGGATTTTCAACTAAAACTTGCGCAATGGGAGATTAAATTAGGTGTACGGGCTGAATACGCACAATTTCAGACGAAAATTGACTACATAGATCGAAACACGAATGGGAGGAAGCAAATGTTCAATCTATTCCCGACCGTGTTTGGTATTTATCGAATAGCTGAAAATAATGGTCAAGCGGTACAGGTCGCGTATGGGCGAAGAATATCACGGCCTAATTATCAAGATCTGAACCCTTCCATTTTCTTTTTCGATCCAAGCACAACCTATCAGGGTAATGCGCAGCTTTCTGCTCAATTGTCAGATAATATGGATCTTAAATATGTTCATGGTCAAAAATGGAATATTGGACTTTCTTTGATCAATCATCGAAATTATATCTCCATGGTCCATCAGCTTAGTGAGCAAAATTATACGCAAACCTATCAGAATATTGCCGGTGTTAAGAGTGCTGCTATCTCGATGAATATGGGAAAAGCCATTGTTAAAAATTTGATGCTCTATGGTTTTGGTCAGATTCAATATATACATTATAAAAATATACCAACGGAGTTGAATGATCTTCTGATCAATCGGGGGATTTGGTCCTTTCAGAGTAATCTTATGATGCAGTTAAATTTGCCTTATCAAATGACTGTAAATTGGACAAACTCATACCGAACTAATGTGCTTTATGCACAGACAGTTATAAAACCTTTATATGAAATGCATCTGGCGGTCAATAAGCAATTTTCGAATGCGTTAAGTCTTGCGTTGACAGTACGGGATCTGTTTCATAGCCGTGTTTTGAAACGAGAGATTTTGGGACAGGGATTCAATATTTATTCTAAAACAGTGGTCGATTCAAGAATTATTGGCCTAAATTTTAACTATACATTTGGCCTTTATAAAAAGCAAAAGGTCAAACAGACTTCAATTGAAGGAGAAGTGTCACGTTTATAATCGTAGCATTGGAATACCATTCTTTTTACATTTGTTAAAAAAATGTGGTCTATACGCGTTTTGAATCTCTATTTGGACGAAAATAGATTATATTCAGTACCTTTGCGGTACTTATTATTTTATAAAAGTTAGAAAATATCATGAGTACTCAAAAAGGACCTATTTCTCAATTTATTGAGCATAATTACCGTCACTTTAACGCAGCTGCATTAGTAGACGCTGCAAAAGGTTACGAGGAGCATCTGTTGGATGGTGGAAAAATGTTGATCTCTTTGGGAGGTGCAATGTCTACTGCTGAATTGGGTGTTTCTTTAGCAGAAATGATCCGTCAAGATAAAGTACACTTTATTTCTTGTACTGGTGCTAATTTAGAAGAGGACGTGATGAACCTTGTCGCACACTCACACTACAAAAGAATCCCGAATTATAGAGATTTGACAGCTGAGCAAGAAAGAGAGCTATTGGATAATCACTATAATCGTGTTACAGATACTTGTATTCCAGAGGAGGAAGCTTTTCGTCGTCTGCAAAAACATCTTGAGGATGTTTGGCATGCTGCTGAGGCTAAAGGCGAGCGTTACTTACCGCATGAGTTTCTTTATCAAGTTGTTAACTCAGGTGTGTTGGAACAATATTATGAGATCGACCCAAAAGATTCTTGGATTGTTGCAGCAGCTGAGAAAAATTTACCGATTGTATGTCCTGGATGGGAAGATTCAACGACAGGTAATATCTTCGCTTCCAATGTGATTAAAGGTAAATTGAAAGCAAGTACAGTAAAATCGGGTATCGAGTACATGATTTACTTGACAGAATGGTACCGTAACAACTCGGCAGGTAAAGGTGTTGGATTTTTCCAAATCGCAGGTGGTATCTCTGGCGACTTCCCAATCTGTGTAGTTCCGATGATGTATCAAGACCTTGAATGGGAAGAAGTACCTTTTTGGGCTTATTTCTGTCAGATTTCTGATTCAACTACTTCGTATGGTTCTTACTCTGGTGCTGTTCCAAACGAGAAAATCACTTGGGGCAAATTAGATATTGATACACCTAAATTTATCGTAGAATCTGACGCGACGATCGTTGCGCCATTAATCTTCTCGTATATCTTAGGTCATTAATCTTTTTGACATACAGAAAGGAGCGATTCTTCGCTCCTTTTTCTTTTCCCTTTTTCTTCTTTATCTTTACGGTCTAATATTTCTTTTCCCCATGAGCAATCTTACAACAGATAATCCCGTTGCACTTCAGACCTTAATGGATGAAACAATTTTTGGAAATGGTTTTGATTTTCAAGCCGATCTGTCTGTACATCCTTTACAGGAGGAGAACAGTACTCATGTGCAATATGCTGACCCCTCATCATCGACAACGAAGGATACCTCGTATGTGGCAGTTGGGTTAGGTGCGGAGCAGGCCGCTATGGCTATTGAGTCCGGCGGGGGCGGCGATACTGTTGACAATCTGGAGGTATTGGGTGGTGAATTTATATATCAAGGAAATAAGGATCAGGGCATACTATTTATATTGCGCTACGAGCAATATCCCTACTTTTCTCCAGCAGCGTTGGACGCTTTTGAAAAAACAATTGGTGCCTTGAAATTGACCAAAGAGACCGTTGCGGTACTCAATTTGGCAAATCCCCATAACCCGAATGATTTTAAGCGCATTATGCAGTTTTTTCAACCGACTAAGATTATACTGTTGGGTGTGGAACCCGCATCTTTGAAACTTCCATTTATTGAACATAATTCCTACATGAAAGGGCGTATTGCAACGGTTTTTAATACGTTCAGTTTTGAAGAAATGTTTGTCGATGTGAATAAAAAGAAGCTGTTCTGGAACGAATTTAAGACCTTTATTGTTTCCTGATTTTTATCAGATACTTGTTATGAATAAAAATTGGGATTTAAGAGGGGATGTAAGCTCTTAAACCCCATCTATTATTTAATCTTCTTTGTTATTAATTTGGCAAGGGACTTTGCAGTTTTAGCGTAACCCTCAGCTATTCTGTCATTGGAATTGGGTATCCCGACGAAATCAAAATCTCCAGGTGCTTTTTCACTATTTATTTCGAGTAGCACATGAGCAGGATTAGCTGTTTCGATAAACTTTAATAATGTGGTAACTTTTGCATGTTGTTTCATTAGTCCGGCGAACCATCCTGGATAAATCCATGTTGTTTGAACGATTAATGTGTAAGGGGCCGATTCTTTACTCCCGGTCACGATAGCACAGTTTTTGTTCATCGAAGCAAAAAATTTGTTTGGAAATGCGGTAGATTTGGAATAAGCCCAGTCATTTTTTCAATTTTCTGCTTCATTCGTACCTTTATTCGCACTGATGTCTTTGTTTCTTTTTTCCAAATAATCATTTTCTGACATCTTCTCGTTATAAAAGGTCATGGGGGTATAATCAAACACAACGTTCAATTCCTGTTGTCCTTTTAGGAAGTCAAAATTTCCAGAAAGAACTTTCATTTTTTGTGCAAATGAACTACGTGGCGACACCATCATTAAAGTAAGCAGTAGGGGAACTGCTAAAGAATACTTTTTCATTATTTTTTATTGGGTTAATAGTTGCCAAATATAAGTTTTATTACAGAATATATATATCGTAATGCTTATTTTTGGGGGTGTGACTTCATGGAAAGATAGTAACCTACTGCAAGGTGAGGAGCACCGTCAACAAAGAGAAAGAACAAACAAAAACTAAATTTGAAGAAGATGCTAGAACTTGTATTTGCAACCAATAATGCCCATAAATTGGAGGAAGTCCAAGCGATCGTGGGAAATGCTTTTATCATTAAGAGTTTAAATGATATTGACTGTAACGATGATATTCCTGAGACAGGAGAGACCTTTGAGGAAAATGCCAAGCAGAAAACAGATTATTTGGTTGATAAATATGGCCTTTACTGTTTTGGTGATGACTCGGGTTTGGAAATTGATGCATTAAATGGCGAACCGGGAGTTTATTCAGCACGTTATTCTGGATCAAGGGATATGGAAAAGAATATTGATCTTGTCCTCCAAAAATTAGGCAATACCCCCAATCGTACAGCGAGATTCAAAACAGTTATTTCATTATATTTGAATGAGCAGCAGCACTTTTTTGAAGGAAGTATCGAGGGGGAAATTATTGAAGAACGTAAGGGTATTGATGGTTTTGGTTATGATCCCATTTTTATTCCGAATGGCTATGATAGAACGTTTGCCGAAATGACTGCGGCGGAAAAAAATAGCATTAGCCATCGGGCGATTGCTGTAGGCAAACTCGCTGAATACCTAAAAACAAAATAGGTTAGTATTTTTTTTATTTAGATTAGAAGTAAGGAGCTTCCAATTTAACGGGAAGGGATAATCTGATGGGCTGAGGCCTTGAAATAACAAAAAAGGAAGCGTAAAACAATTTGTTTTACGCTTCCTTTTTTGTTACTTCTGCTATTTATTTAGCTTTTACTTTTGTTTGGATACTGTCTTTAGCAGGTATTATCGCTGATTTATTAGTTGTTGAGTCGGACTTTGCAGCTACTTTGTCGGTTGCGGTCTTTACATTTGTTTTTGTAGCGCTAGCTTTATCCGTTGTTTCAGATGGCTTCGCTGTTTTGGTTACAGCATTCGATTTATTGTTTGCAGCCTCTACCTCTTTTTCATTCTCGAGCGTTTCGTTCGCACCAACTTTCTTGGCGGCACCTTTTTGAGGGGTAGTTGTTTTATCACCTTTTTTAATAGACTTCATTGTGCCAGATTCTTCACCTTCTGGTGCAGTCGGAACTGTAAATGACGCTTTTGAAAGATCCCTTTTTCGATTTAATAAATCATCTTTTGATTTAGGTCGATCTTCGGGGCGCCAGGTGAAATTCGGAAGAAACTCCTTGTCGGCCGTGACTTCAGCAATAGGATAGACTTTGCCATCCACTTTTCGAATAGATACATATTCCTTCAACTTATTATCTTCCATCAAGATCTTGAAACGACTGCTTCGATCATGCACAAGCTCAGTGGTTACATTGGTCTTTTCATCAATATTGTAGAAGATATTTTCTGCATTGCCATCAACAAACAGACGTTCCATACGGTTATTGGTGAAAAAGCTGGTAATCTTCCGACCTTTAATCTGATTGAATTTCAATGAGTCGCTTGTTGCGTTTACCATGAAAGCATTACCGACGAGTAAGGAATTGTCTAATTTCTGATTCTTTACCTGTAGAAATATGGTATCTCCGGAGATTTGTGAGTTTTCGGCCCACATCATTGGTTTTCCCATCAGTCTGAACATGGAATCTTGCATGCCATAATACATAGAATCTGCTACAGCCTGCAAGTCCGATTTAAATAATCGTGCATTATAGTAGGCTTTTATAATCCGTGTTTTAGCTGTATCCTGGGCGAGAGAATCCCGTTTACTCTCTTGGGCATTTTTTAAAGCTGCTCCCATCAGTTTATCGGATTCACCGCCTTTGGGGATGATCGCTTTTTTACGCAATACACTATCAGCCTTAAGGTTTTTTTCAATTTCTATCTTGTTTTGATCACCGACAATAGCTGGTATTTTCTTTGATGCAATCGGTTTTTTATTTGTAAGTGTATCTTGTACTTTTTTAATGCTCTTTTCAAGAACCGGTTTGCCACTGTCTTTTTTAGACAAACTGTCTATTCCCTTGTGAAGGTTAACTCTTGTGTTATCTAATGTACCTGTAGAATCAACTGTTGTTGAGCTGGAATCCTGGTCACCATAATCGATCTCATTATCATCTTCAATAGCCCCACCTTCACGATTCAATTTAAAATCTTTTGCAATATAATCTCGGCGAAATATCATCTGTGAGAAGAGGGTGTCGGCTGTCATAAAAACAGAATCGACTTGTGGATCAGCCTTAAGGGATTTACTATTATCGCTTTTGATATTTTTACCTGGATGTTCCTTTTCTTCTAGAACAACTTGCGATGTGGCTTTATTTGATTTGAGTTCATCTTTGTGTTGTTCTTTTTCAATCTTCTTCAATTCTTTAGCTTCATTTTTTAGCTCTTTCTCCGATTTTTGTTGGACAGGAGACAAAGAAGATACAGAATCTTTTTGTGTTGAATCTTTTTTGACCACCGAAATGATCAGGGGTTTGTCTGTCATTGTAATGGATTCGTTCCTCCCGTTGTACAAACCAAATCCACCATAGGCATAAAATTTGTCTAAGGTATCAACAAAGACGACATTTTTTACGGCTTTGCCGATTCCCACTTGTCTATCGTAGAATAGGCTGTCTCCTTTAAGAAACTTTGTCCCTTCTGTGTAGAGGTTGTTTTTAGAGAAATAAGCCTGCCCCGTTGCCATATGGTATCGGCCTTTTTCAGTATACAGGTTTTCCCCTTTATTTCCCTTGATATTTGTAGGGCCATAGAAATCAGTAATGCGTGTATTACCATTATATTTCATGGAGTCTGTGTAGACTTTTACATTGGTTGATCGAACCACAACTTTTTGATTGAAATAAGATTCCCCTGTATTTTCGAAATAAGTAGCTCGCTGGCTTGTAATTGTATCGCTTCCTGATAGAATACGCCCGCCGCTGTAATAATTGCCGATTTTACTTCGCATATTGTAGACAAGATGATCGGTTGTTAATACAGATCCACTAGTACTGACCATCCGAACAGCGCCTGTAAGCGTAGCGAGCTGCATTGCTGCTTCATAATGTAATTTATTGGAAAATATCTGTGTACCGTCGGGTTGAGTAATGATCACGTTTCCAAAGGCTTCAAAAAATTGTCGGCCAATGTTGTCTTTATGTAAATAGCCACTATCTGATGATAGCGTTGAACCCACATGTTCATAGACTGGACGGTAAAACAAAATATTGCCGTCTTTCCCCGTAATAATATGGGATGATGAAAGAAGCTTTAGTTCATCCTGTTTCTGTGCTTGGACCGACAAGCCAGTTAAAATAAATACAATAAGTGTATAAATGTATTGTTTCACAAGGGCAAAAATATGGATTTTAATTGCTACTTCACTGGATTTCACAAATTTTAAGAGTTGAATTTATTATTCGGACAAAATATACCGTAACTTTGTTCTATGAATGTGCTGGAAAGACTAATGGGCTATATTGAAAAGGAGCATTTGTTGATGCCTCATGATAAAATATTGCTTACGGTGAGTGGGGGAAAGGACTCGATGTTAATGGCACATTTATTTGCAAAAGCAGGGTATACTATTGCGATTGCACATTGCAATTTTCAATTAAGGGGAACAGAATCTGATGAGGATGAAGCTTTAGTTCGGAAATTTGCAACGGAAAATAATGTTCCAATATACGTGAAGCACTTTGATACAAAAGCTTACGCAAAGGATCATCAAATTTCGATTCAAATGGCGGCCCGGGAACTCCGTTATACTTGGTTTGAGAAGCTACGACATGAACTGCAGTTCGATCGAATTGCAGTAGCTCAACATTTGAACGATCATATCGAAACGGTACTCCTGAACCTTTCACGTGGAACTGGTCTCCAAGGACTCCAGGGTATTTTCCCTATCCGGGAACGCATCATTCGGCCTCTACTTTTTCTGAAAGCAAGCGAAATTGAACATTTTGTTGATATGTATGGGATTGCTTATCGAGACGATCAATCCAACTTTTCAACAAAATATGCGCGTAATAAAATAAGAATTGATATCATCCCACATTTTAAAAAACTTCAGCCAGATTTTGAGATAGTCTTCGAGCAGAATATCAATCATTTTAAGGAATCTTACCAGCTGTTGCAGCAATTTGTGGAGCCCATCCGGAGAAAACTGTTTTATCCTATAGATGAGGGCTGGGGAGTTCGGAAAGAGGACCTGGAACCCTATATGGATAATTTGCCTTTACTCTATGAGTTGTTTTCGGCATTTAATTTCTCAAAAGCGGTACTAAGTGATCTTCAACAGGCTTGGACAAGAGAGTCTGGGCGTATTTTTCAATCCGATGCCTACCATATGCTCTTGGATAGAAATGAGCTTTTTATTCGTGAAAAGGAATTTATTTCTCCCGACGAGGCTTTAATCACCTCCGAAACTTCGACAGTGGAGTGGAAACACTATTGTTTTCATGCCGATGTTTCTTCGGATCTAGCTATTGTCAAAGCGAGTGAGGTTGCAAAGTTGGATTATGATGTATTAGTTTTCCCACTCACGATTCGATCATGGAAAGTTGGCGACAGCTTTTATCCTTTAGGTATGGAAGGGCGGAAGAAATTGAGCGATTTTTTTATCAATAAGAAGATCAGCTTATTTGAAAAGGAAAATATTCCGATCGTGGTGAATGGAAATGGAGATATCCTATGGGTAGCCAATTATCGCATGGACAATCGTTATAAAATTACCGCCAATACAAAAAAAGTCCTTACTTTAGTTTGCAGAACTGATTAGCAGCAAAAATTGCTGATGTTAATCAGCGCCAAGGGTCTCTGTTTTGAGAAATAATGCCATATGGTTGATAGTCAAACAATGGACCCTGGTGGTGACAAAATCTATAGAAGTAAAAACGAAGTTATTGAGGAGCTCTGCTATTAGGAAACAAGGGTGTGAAGTCTCCAAATTAATAGCTAAATCTTAAGTAAATGAAAGAAGGTGTACTTTATTCGGAAAATCAATATTTAGGTCGTGACCGTGTTTGGATCAGCGTGCGTTTAGTGCTCGTACTTTTTTGTTTTACGGCATTTTATTTGAATTTAGACCATTTGATATCGAGCCAATTGTTCTTTATCGTAGGAGTAGGTATTATCATCACGTCTATTGTTATGATGTATATGGTGTTATTCCGTACAGAAGTATTTCAAGACCATATACTAATTAGTGGACTATGGTCTACTCGTGTCGTCAAAATCGATCTTGCCTCTATTACAAAAATAGAAAAGGCGCCTTATAGCACATTCTTTTTCAATAATCCAGTTTATAATCTGCATACAAAAGGAAAGATTAAATTCTTTGCTGGTGGCAAAAATGCTGTTTTTTTAACAGATAAAAATGGTCTTACCTACGTATTGGGAACACAGCGCCAGGAAGAGCTCTATCGAATGATTATGGAAACAAAAGGGCGATTAGGAAAGTCTTAAAATTTGTTAATAAATTCTTATCTGACATTTTAAAGACAACAGTTTATCGAGTTATTGGTTAAATTTGAGAAAATAGCAACGAATTAACTATGGCATTTTTAAAATTTATACTTATTACATTCGCTGTTTACTTTGTAGTAAGATTCTTATTTAGATTATTTTTACCATTTGCAATGCGTAAGGCAGCTGAAAAGTTGATGAAAAAAGCGCAGCAGCAGGGTGGAGCATACGGTAGCCAAGGATCAGGCGGTACATTTTATTATGAATTTAATGGTCAAGGACAACAGGAAAGTAAAAGGTCTCAGCCTGAAGGGAAGGTACATGTCGATTACATTCCACCGAAGGATGGCCCTGAACGCAAAGGGACTGAAACTGCTGGTGAGTTTGTGGATTTTGAGGAAATAAAATAATTTTTAGCAACCCAAATAGCGTATCTTTGTGCTATGTGGCTGAAGCAACTTTCTGTTCTAAATTTCAAGAATTACTCGGAATCATCTTTGGAATTTCTTCCCGAGGTAAATGCGTTTACGGGGAATAATGGTGTTGGTAAAACCAATCTTTTAGATGCGATTCACTATTTATCACTCTGTAAAAGTTATTTCAATCCAATTGATTCGCAGCATATCAAATCAGGTAATGACTGGTTTATGGTACAGGGGGAGTTTGATAAAGAATCAATTAGTGATTTCATTTCTTGTAGCCTTAAGAAAAATCAGAAAAAGCAGTTTAAAAAAAATAAAAAGGATTATCCCCGACTAGCTGACCATATCGGCTTATTTCCTTTGGTCATGATATCCCCAAATGATAGCATCATCGTAACAGATGGAAGTGAAGAGCGCAGAAAGTTTGTGGATAATGTGATTTCCCAGACAGATAATAAATATTTAGATACCCTAATTATTTATAATAAGTTTTTAGCCCAACGTAATAGTCTCCTTAAACAAGCGCGTCAAACCAGTGTATTGGATCTGGGCCTAATTGAAATTCTCAATTTTCAACTTGAAGAAGTAGGAAATATTATTTTCCAGAAAAGAAGGTCTTTTATGGAGGAGTTTCAGCCAGAGTTTGATCGACACTATCAATTCCTTACCGAGGATGCAGAGTCTGTTCAATTACACTATGAATCGCCTTTAATGGCTGATTCTTTTCTAAATATTTTGGAGAAGAATTTGGAACGTGACCGTATTATGGAACGCACAACTCAGGGGATACATAAAGATGATCTGATCTTTACCATTCACGGTGGAATGCCGTTAAAAAAGTTTGGCTCTCAGGGCCAACAAAAATCTTTTCTAATTGCACTGAAGCTTGCACAATATTCTTATTTACAACAGAAAAAGGGTTTTAAACCTTTACTTCTTTTGGATGATATCTTTGATAAACTTGATGATCGCCGTACACATAAATTGATGCAGATGGTTTCAGAAGATGATTTTGGACAGATTTTCCTGACGGATACAGATTCCATGAGAATTCAGCGAATCTTTGACGAAATCAGCCGCCCTGTTCGTATATTTGATATTGAAGGAGGACAAGTCAATGTATAAGAAGCAAGCTAAAAAAAGCCTAGAATTCATTCGGTCAAGCGACGATATGACGATTAAAGAGGGGGTTGAGCGTCTTTTGGAGGCTTATAAACTACGAAGGAAATTTGATGAAACTTCGATCGCATCTGTTTGGCCTCAATTAATTGGTAAAGCTATTGCTAATCGCACACAGCAGCTATATGTTCGTGATAAAAAACTGTTCGTACGGGTAGAGTCTGCTGTTATTAAGAATGAATTGGCGCTTATGCGTAGACAAATTCTAGGAAGAGTAAATGAATATGTAGGTCACGTCATTATTGAAGAAGTCGTGATTTTATAAAACCTCCTTTCATGTTAGAGCAACTCTTTCAAGATTTTTTTCCTATTTCTGAAGCTAGTGCCTTAAAACTTTTCTCAAACTTTGAGCGTATTGAATTAAAACGAGGTGATTATCTGATCAAGGCGGGCGATTATTCTTCCAATCTGTTTGTGATAGAATCCGGATTGATCCGTCAATATGCTTGGTCGAAAAAAGGAGAGTTTACACAATGGATAGGTACAAGGAATCATTTTGTGACAGATCTTGCTTCTTTCATTTTTGACAGACCTTCCATATGGAATTTCCAATGCGTTAGCGATTGTGCGGTATACCGTTTGTCAAAGTCCGATTACCAAAGGATGGAATCCGAAATTGTGGAATGGAATAAATTTGAGAAGGCTTTTTTAGCAAAATGTTTTTGCACCATGGAGCAGCGAATCTCGGATTTTATTTGTCTAACCGCTGAAGAAAGATATGTCCAATATTTTGAACAACATAAATTATTATTCCAACAAGTGCCCCTTCAATACATCGCCTCCGTGTTGGGTATGAGCCCAGAAACCTTGAGTCGTATTCGAGCAAAAATAAGTTCTTGATAAAAGTCAAGAGTGAGCTCCCTGTCTTTTTCTAGTTTTGTTCTATAGCTGTTAGCGAACAGCTTGCTTAATAGCGCACACAACCAAAATTTGATGTTATTTATACGTCGTTGCGGGACATATTAAGCTTGCCTAGTTTGTTTGCAGTTGTAATAATTGATATTAAGACGAAACTAGAAATAGCATCACATACGCCTTATTGGGATTTGAAGTAGATGAAGGAGTATGTACTATTTTGTCGTTTCAGCGATAAAAAGAAGACAAATGAAAAAGATTGAAACGAGTATTCTCATTGACGCGACAGCAGAAGAGGTATGGCAGGTGTTAAGTGAATTTAAGGCTTATCCCCAATGGAGCCCAACTATCAAACAGTTTGAAAAGCAACCGGTGGTAGGAAAACGTTGCAAAGTATTTTTAGAACAGCCAAACGGATTTAAGATCAAAATGAATCCAAAATTTCTATCTATTGAACGGAATAGAGAGCTGCGCTGGAAAGGGAATTTATTCTTTCCCGGTATTTTTGATGGCGAACATTATTTTAGGTTAGAGCAAGTGGGCGCTACACAAGTTAGATTTGTCCAAGGTGAATTGTTTTCTGGATTGTTGGTTCCTTTTCTGGGAAAACTCCTTATAGAAACAAAGCGCGGATTTGACCTTTTCAACATGGCGATAAAAAGGCGGGTGGAGTATGGTTCTTAACTTTCCACAGGGATCTGTTAGTATAGTTTTTTTATAAACATGCTATTTAACGGATTTGTCGATGAATGCTATCTTATACACATTTTTATGTGTATAACCCCCTAGTTTTGCACAATTTGTTATTTTTTTGAATCCTTTCGCTTTGTGTTATTAACAATATGGTGTTGATAAGTGGCTACTTATACACATTTTATGCTAATATGCATATGTCAACAAGTCACTTATTAACATTTATTGTGTTAATAAGTGGCTTGTTTTGTTAATAAGTA
The DNA here is from genome assembly GCF_014109745.1 of Sphingobacterium paramultivorum. NCBI lineage: Bacteria > Pseudomonadati > Bacteroidota > Sphingobacteriia > Sphingobacteriales > Sphingobacteriaceae > Sphingobacterium > Sphingobacterium paramultivorum. The sequence goes on along the minus strand of NZ_CP058555.1, from coordinate 3,995,578 downwards.
TGTTGGTGGGAGTAATTTATGCACAAATTACCAACAATGCTGCTGGAGGGAATTTTGCAAATAGGTTAATATGGGGAATTTCTATTGAAAGTTGGTTTTTATAGGAATTGCTCCAAATCACCTTTTCCTTCACGAATAACATCAAAAGTTCCTTCTGTAAGATCAACCACGGTAGATGCGACATTATCGCCATAACCGCCATCTATAACAGCATCAACTAGATCTTCGTATTTTTCGTGAATTAATTCGGGATCAGTAGAATATTCAATAATTTCATCTTCATCGTGAATGGAGGTTGTCACAATAGGGTTGCCTAATTGTTTAACAATTTCACGAACAATATTATTGTCTGGCACACGGATACCCACAGTCTTCTTTTTGGAACTTAGCAGCTTAGGGACTTTAGTTGTTGCGTTAAAAATAAAAGTAAAGGGTCCAGGCAGGGCTTTTTTTAATACACGGAATACGGAGGTATCGAAGGATTTTGTGTATTGCGAAATATCTGTTAAATCATAGCATATAAATGATAGATTAGCCTTTTCTGGTTTTAGACCTCTAATTTCACATACGCGTTCTATGGCTTTTTGTTGCGTGATATCACAGCCAATACCATATACAGTATCGGTAGGGTAGATAATTACACCACCACGGCGAAGAATATCAACCGCCTGTTCTATTGCCCTGGGATTGGGGTTGTCGTTATATATCTTAATGAGCATTTTTATTTTTGTTAAGTACCTGAATTAGGTCTAATCTCAGGCCCTATTGTAGATGTCAATGGGGCAATGGTTATTATCTGCATTCAGATACGCTATATATAAAGAACAACAGCCAAAATATTTTGTTTTGGCTGTTGTTCTTTATATTAAAACTCTGCGTTTTTCGGCGTACGTGGGAATGGAATGACGTCGCGGATATTAGTCATTCCCGTCGTGAATAAAACGAGGCGTTCGAAACCTACGCCGAATCCCGAATGTGGTACCGATCCAAAACGGCGCGTATCCAAGAACCACTCCATTTCTTCTGCAGGAATACCAACTTCAGCCATGCGATCGAGTAAGCGATCAAGATTTTCTTCACGCTGTGAACCACCGACCATCTCACCAATACCTGGGAAAAGAATATCCATGGCACGTACGGTGTTTCTTCCTTGCGCATCCGGCTCATTTTGCTTCATATAGAAGGACTTGATTTCGCGTGGATAGTCTGTTAAGATAACAGGTTTTTTGAAGTGTTTTTCCACCAAATAGCGTTCGTGTTCCGATTGTAAATCAGCTCCCCAATCATCAATTAAATATTTGAATTGTTTCTTCTGGTTTGGTTTGCTACGCTTTAATATTTCAACGGCATCTGTATAGGTAACGCGTTCAAAATCGTTTGTTAAAACAAAGTTTAATTTCTCTACCAGATTTAATTCTGAGCGTTCCGCAGCTGGTTTCGATTTCTCTTCTTCCAACAAGCGATTTGTTAAGAACTCAATTTCTTCTGGACAAGTTTCCAAAGCGTATTTAATCACATATTTCAGCAACGCTTCGGCCAAGTCCATATTGTCTTCCAATTCATAGAAAGCCATTTCGGGTTCGATCATCCAGAATTCAGCCAAATGACGTGTTGTATTTGAGTTTTCCGCTCTAAATGTTGGACCGAACGTATAGATGTTTCCAAATGCCATGGCACCAAGTTCCCCTTCCAATTGGCCCGATACAGTAAGGTTCGTCGGTTTTCCAAAGAAGTCTTCTTTGAAATCGATATCTCCATTTTCTTTGCGTGGAGGATTCTTTAAATCCAGGGTTGTAACCTGAAACATTTCTCCGGCACCTTCCGCATCCGAACCTGTGATGATTGGCGTATGCATATAGACAAAGTCGTTTTCCTGAAAAAACTTGTGTACAGCAAATGCCAAAGCATTACGCACTTTGAATACCGCATTGAATGTTCCGGTACGGAAACGCAAATGCGCAATTTCACGTAAAAATTCTAAGCTATGCTTTTTGGGTTGTAATGGATATTTTTCGGGGTCAGAGTCGCCAATAATACTTACTTCAGTAGCTTTAACCTCAACTTTTTGTCCTTTACCCAGTGATTCTATCAACTGACCTTTTACGCGAACTGCTGCTCCAGTGGTGATACGTTTTAAGATATCCTCAGGTGTATTTTCAAAATCGACAACTGCTTGAATATTATTGATTGACGAACCGTCATTGATTGCTATAAACTGATTGTTGCGGAAAGTTCTTACCCAACCTTTAACAACGACCTCTTTGCCAAATTCTGTGGCATTCAATAGTTCCTTTATTCTTGTGTGTTCCATCTTAATTTTTGGAGATTGACTTGTAAAAGATGCTTTGTCAAAAAAGCAATACAAAAATAAGCTATTCTGTTGGTTTATTGGTTATAAATGTTGATTTAATTCACTTCATGATGGTTCATTATAGCGCATAGAGGAGATATATTTTGAAATAAAGACAGGTGAAAACTCAAAGATTGGGAAATGGCACACAGCTCGTTTTGCGATGAATATAGGTTTGCTAAGAAGAGAACTTTTTGTCTGTGTGGCGAACGATAGGAGGAGTAGAAACAAAAAGCGCAGATTATTTCTAATCCGCGCTTTTTGTTATGATGATTAAAGGAATTAACCTTTTAATACTTTCGTTACCAATTCAGCAGCTTCTTTCAATAAGATTGCAGAATAAACTTGTAAACCGGACTCATCAATTAATTTTTTCGCTTCTTCAGCATTCGTACCTTGAAGGCGAACGATGATTGGAACAGGGATGTTACCGATTTCGCTGTAAGCATCAATTACACCTTGAGCAACACGGTCACAACGAACAATACCACCGAAGATATTAATTAAGATCGCTTTTACGTTAGGGTCCTTTAAAATGATATTGAAACCAGCTTTTACAGTTTCAGCATTTGCAGTACCACCTACGTCCAAGAAATTTGCAGGTTCACCACCAGCTATTTTGATAATATCCATTGTAGCCATTGCTAAACCAGCACCATTTACCATACAACCTACGTTACCATCTAATTTAACATAGTTTAGGTTTGATTCACCAGCTTCAACTTCCGTTGGATCTTCCTCAGTTACATCACGCATAGCAGCGTAATCTGGGTGACGGTACAATGCGTTCTCATCAAGATTTACTTTCGCATCAACTGCTAAGATCTTGTCGTCTGAAGTTTTTAATACCGGATTGATCTCAAACATAGAAGAGTCTGTAGAATCGTATGCTTTGTAAAGAGCGGCAACAAATTTTACCATTTCTTTGTGTGCAGCACCAGAAAGACCAAGATTGAAAGCAATTTTACGTGCTTGGAATCCTTGTAAGCCTACTTTTGGATCGATTTCTTCTTTGAAAATCAAGTGTGGTGTTTTTTCTGCCACTTCTTCGATGTCCATACCACCTTCTGTAGAGTACATAACGATGTTACGTCCTTTAGCACGGTCTAATAATACAGACATGTAGAATTCTTTTGTTTCGCTCTCGCCTGGATAATAAACGTCTTGAGCTACCAAAACTTTGTTTACTTTTTTACCTTCAGGTCCAGTTTGAGGCGTTACTAATTGCATACCAATGATGTCAGTTGCTCTTTGTTTGACTTCATCTAAGTTCTTAGCTAACTTGACACCACCACCTTTACCACGGCCACCAGCGTGAATTTGAGCTTTAACAACAACCCAATCAGAATTGTAGTCTTCTTTCATTTTTTTGGCCGCTTCCACAGCTTGCTCTGGAGTATCTGCTACGATACCTTCCTGTACGCGCACACCAAAGCTCTTTAGTATTTGCTTTCCTTGATATTCGTGAATGTTCATTTGCAAAAATATTTGGCGTAAAAATATAATTTTTTGGGGGATAAGACAAGGGATAAGTTGCTCTTTTATCTATTTTTTGACATTTAGACAAAATAAAATGGCTGGAATAGAGAAATAACAGCTTATTTATTCAAACACGTGGTATCGTAAATTTATTTATCTTTGTCCTATGATGTTACATGCCAAAGGAATTCACAAAGCTTATGGGTCATTACCGATTTTGAAAGGTGTTGATATCGCTGTTGAAAAAGGGGAAATCGTCAGTATTGTTGGTGCCTCAGGAGCTGGTAAAAGTACACTGTTGCACATCATTGGTACCTTGGATAAGCCAGATCAGGGAACGGTTTCCATCAATGGTGTTGATGTTCAAAAATTGAATGCTAAAAAGCTCAGTGCTTTCCGAAATGAACATATTGGTTTTGTTTTTCAATTTCACCATTTGCTGCCTGAATTTACTGCCTTGGAAAACGTATGTATTCCAGCTTTTATTCAGGGAAAGGGGAGGTCCGAGGCGGAAGCTAAAGCAAAAGAATTGCTTGAATTATTGGGGGTTTCTCATCGCATTGACCACAAGCCTGCTGAAATGTCTGGCGGCGAACAACAACGTGTTTCTGTGGCTCGTGCTTTGATCAACGATCCTTCCATTATTTTGGCAGATGAACCTTCGGGTAATCTTGACTCAGAGAATGCAGCGGCTTTACATCAATTGTTTTTTGATCTTAGACATAAATTTCAGCAGACCTTTATTATCGTTACCCATAATGAGGAGCTTGCCCGAATTTCGGACCGAACGATTCATATGCGCGATGGGTTAGTTGTGTAACAGTAATCCAGATTATAATTATATTTTTAATGAAGAAAATACTAATAACTTTCGGAACCAGACCTTTGGCGATGCGTATCGCTAAAAGACTTGGGGCTGATTTCGAAATATTATATGCAAGTTCAGAAGATATTCCCGAATTGCTTTTAGCATCAGGGAAATATGCCAAAATTCCAAAAGGTCTTCTTCCTACTTTTGCACATGAGATACTCAAATTAAGTTTAGACCAAGAGGTTGATTATGTGCTGCCTTTAGGTGGTTTTGAGCTGGAACCATTGTCCACAGCCAAAGTTTTATTTGAGGAATATCAGATTTCAGTTCTTGTCCCCGATAAAGATCTGCTTGAAACTATTCCTGTTATGGAAAATCCGCCTGCTGATTTGCCTTATAGACTCCTGTCAAAGGGCAACAGTTTATTGGATTCGGCGACTTTCGAAAGATCATTGGATGGCTTGTTTGTTGCTTCGGATTCAGGCGAGGATTTAGCGTTAATCTGTGTATCCAAATAGAATCTTATTTTTGTGGCCAGTGTCATTAAGGTTTTAACAATGTCGACACAGCTCTTAATTTTAAGCTTTTACATATCATGATGTTCCCAGAAGAAAAAAAGGTATATGTTTTTGAATTAGATGATGTTGTTTTTCCTAAAAGGGATTACTTACTTCAAGTATATTATCTTTTTGCTAATTTTATAGAATTTACAGAGACTGTTCCGGCTCAAGCACATTTGGTTCAATTTATGAAAAATCACCTTGAGCATCAGGGTGAGAATTTATTGTTCGAACATGCGCAGCAAACTTTTGGATTTGATCAAAAATATAAGGAGAATTTTGAGCGGCTTCATGTCAATGCAATTTTGCCGCTACGGTTACATTTGTTTGATCATATTAATACGCTGTTTAGGCAGTTAAAAGCCGCAGATAAACATGTTTGTATTTTGACGAAAGGAAATCCGCTAGAACAACTCAATAAAGTTAAATTTGTGGATTGGGGTGAATATGGGGATGAGATAAAAGTTTACTTTCTGGATGAACTCGTTTTTAGGGGAATTGAACCACTGGAGTTCCTTGCCCATGAGTTTACCGTAGAAACGACCGCAATTCAATTTGTAGACTAAGTTTACAGTAAGTATCTTTGTTTAATCTACCAACAATAATTGTCATTAAAATCGTCGTCAATATTGTTGAAAAAAAATTATGATTAGGGATATAAAAGCCCTATTTTTATATAAAGCCCTTGGATTTATGAATAAAGTGAACAAGCCTGCCACGATTAAAGAAATTGCCAAGAAGCTGAAAATCAGTCCTTCGACGGTTTCTAGAGCATTGAATGATCATCCTAGTATTGGATTGGTAACAACAATGCGCGTAAAAAAAATGGCCGAAGAATTGAATTATGAACCCAATCAAACGGCTATATTCTTCAAGCAGCGTAAAACATTTACGATTGCTGTTATTTTACCGAGTCTGTCTGAACCGTTTTTTTCTTTCGCCATTAGTGAAATTGAAAATGTTGCATCAGAACATCGATATACTGTGCTGATGGGACAATCACTGGATGACCCCGAGCGTGAAGAGCAGATCTTAAAAACATTTAAAAACCATCGTGTCGATGGGATTTTGATGTCTATAGGTAAAAAGACGACCAATTTAGAATTCATTGAGAAATTGGAAGCGTCTGGTATCCCGATTGTCTTCTTTGACTGTGTGCCTAGTTTACCCAATATCAATAAAGTACAAAGCGATCTTTCTACGGGTATGAACGAAGCTGTGGATGCTTTCGTAGCGCGTGGACATAAAGTTATTGCACTTGTAAATGGGCCGAAAACCTTGCCGGCTAGTGAAGATCGAAAAGTAGCTTATTTATCTGCCATGAAAAGGAATGGGATGGATATTCTAGAAAAGAATATCATCGAAACAGACCTGAGTACGGAAGGAAATGAAAAGGCTATGGATAGTATATTCGCAATGTCTGAGCGACCTTCTGCAATTATATCTTTTAATGACTTTGTTACACTTGATTTGATGAAAGCGGCCAGACAAAAGGGGCTTGTCTTAAATCAAGATATTTTCTTTATTAGTTATGCGAACTATCCGTTATGGCAATATATGGAAAATCCGCCAATGGGACGCATAGAGCAATTTCCGGGAATGCAAGCGCGTAAAGCGGCTGAAATTTTATTTGAACGCATTGACAACACCGAAATTGTCGATCAACAAATCGTCTTTAAGTCGCGATTGGTTATGTAATCGCTATTATCCATTCGGTCATAAAAGTAAAAAGGGGAAAATCGTTAGATTTTCCCCTTTTTACTTTTATTTGTTTTAATACTACAAGTGAATGACTTCACCGTAAGCATCAGCACAAGCTTCCATAATCGCTTCACTCATTGTTGGGTGAGGATGGATCGTTTTAATCATTTCATGACCTGTTGTTTCCAGTTTGCGGGCAACAACAACTTCTGCAATCATTTCTGTAACATTGGCTCCGATAAGGTGTGCGCCTAGAAACTCACCATATTTAGCGTCAAAGATAACTTTAACAAAGCCATCTTTCGCACCAGCAGCTGAAGCTTTTCCTGAAGCTGAGAATGGGAATTTACCAACTTTAATTTCATAGCCGGCTTCTTTCGCCGCTTTTTCGGTATAACCTACAGAAGCAATTTCTGGGGAGCAATATGTACAGCCAGGGATATTATTGTAGTCAATAGGTTCAACATGTAGACCTTTGATTTTTTCAACACAAGTGATCCCTTCTGCTGAGGCAACGTGAGCCAAGGCTTGGCCTTTAACGATGTCACCGATAGCATATACACCTTCGATGTTTGTTTTGTAGAAATCATCTACAACAACGCGGCCGCGATCAGTTTTTACACCAACCTCTTCCAAGCCGATATTTTCGATATTTGGAGCGATACCAACAGCCGATAATACAATCTCTGCTTCGATAACTTCAATGCCTTTTTCTGTTTTGATAGAAACTTTGCTCAACTCACCTGTTGTGTCAACGGATTGAACTTCAGACTTCGTTAAGATGGTGATACCTTGTTTCTTTAAGCTTTTCTCTAATTGTTTTGAAATTTCTTCATCTTCAACAGGAACGATTCTATCCATAAATTCTACGATAGTTACTTTTGTTCCGATTGCATTATAGAAATAAGCAAATTCAACACCGATAGCACCTGAACCAACAACAACTAGAGATTTTGGTTGTTTAGGAAGTGTCATTGCTTGACGGTAGCCGATAATTTTTTTACCATCTTGAGGTAAATTAGGCAATTCACGTGAACGTGCACCAGTCGCTAGGATGGTATGTTTTGCCGAATATTCTTTAGTAGAACCGTCTGCTGCTTTCACATCGATTTTACCATCTTTTTTAATTTTTGCAGTTCCATTGATGACGTCGATTTTATTCTTTTTCATCAAGAACTGAATACCTTTACTCATTCCTTCAGCAACCCCGCGACTTCTTTTGACAATAGCGTCAAAATCAGCCTCACCACCTTGAACATTGATGCCGTAATCAGCGGCATGGTTTAAATATTCAAATACCTGAGCACTTTTCAATAATGCTTTTGTAGGGATACAGCCCCAGTTTAGACAGATTCCGCCTAATGATTCGCGTTCAATAATCGCTGTTTTGAACCCTAACTGAGCGGCTCTAATGGCAGCAACATACCCGCCTGGACCACTACCGATTACAATGATGTCGTAATTCATATAAATAAATATTCTGTAGTTGAGTGTTATAGCTTCAAATGACAAAATATGTGAAGCATATATTCATTCAAAAGTACGCATTTTTTCTGATGAATATGAACTATTTATTGTAAAATTGGCGGTTTCTGATAAAACACTGTCGCTGTTTCTAGGTCAATGTCACATCTTGGTAAAAGGGGGAAAAATAATAGATAAACCGTATTTAGAGTCTTATTTTTGAAATTCACAATACACAGTTTATCATTATGTTAAGAATATTCAGACAGATCGCTCTGTGGGAAGCAATCTCCACCATTTGCTTGTTTTTTATTGCTATGCCGTTGAAGTATTTTGCGGGAATCCCCGAAGCAGTCAAAATAGCCGGTTCCATTCATGGCTTCTTTGTCGTTATCTTCGTCGTCATGCTGATCATGTCAACTGTAGAATACAAGTGGCCTATATTAAAGGCCGTGAAATATTTCTTGGCTTCTTTGATCCCTATTTTTGGCTTTTGGGTGGAATTAGATCTTAAAAAAGAGATCGAGGGAAAAAGACAAAAATCTTAGTCTTTTTCTCTAAAATTCTAATAGCTGAATTTCCGCAAGGAATTGGGTAGAGGATAGATTAAAAGAATACCAGTATATAAGACGAATAAGTGTTTCCGTCGCTAATGAGTGGATATACTAAATTTATAAAGACAGGGGAGATGTTTAATCATCTCTACCTGTCTTCTCAATCCCCATATAAGCATAGGTAATGCTATCTTTTCCGTGAGGAGCGGAGTTACCATCCTCATCCAGGTTTACAAAGACCAATTTATCGATCGATAGAATTGTTTTCCTGGATATTTTATTGCGGACCTCGCAGCGCATCGTTAACGATGTTGTTCCAAAATTAATCGCTTCAATACCCAGTTCGAGAATATCGCCTTGCTTGGCTGAGCTTACAAAGTTTATTTCTGAAATAAATTTCGTAACCACTTTGGGATTTCCTAATTGAACGATAGCATAAATGACCGCTTCTTCATCAATCCATCGCAGTAGTGTTCCTCCAAATAATGTTCCATTGGGATTTAGGTCTTCGGGTTTGACCCATTTTCTTGTATAAAAATTCATCGTATATAGGTATTTATGACAAGGGGGAAAAGTTTCCTTTTCCCCCTTGAATATTCGATATTTATCGCCTAAGCGTGTATTGCTCTGTTTGCTGTAGCTGCTAGTGCCGCCTCTTTGATTGCTTCAGTATAGGTTGGGTGTGCATGACAAATACGTGCGATATCTTCTGCAGATGCACGGTATTCCATGGCTACGGTTGCCTCACCAATCATATCTGCTGCACGAGGACCAATCATATGTATACCTAATACTTCGTCAGTTGTCGCGTCTGCCAGTACTTTTACAAAACCATCGGTGTCACCAGATGCTTTTGCACGACCAGAAGCTTTGAAAGAGAATGATCCAGCTTTGTATTTTACACCTGCCTCTTTAAGTTGCTCTTCAGTCTTTCCAACAGAAGCAACTTCAGGCCAAGTATAAACAACACCTGGAATCAAATTATAATCAATATGTGGTTTTTGACCTGCGATATATTCAGCAACATATACACCTTCGTCCTCAGCTTTGTGTGCCAACATTGCTCCAGTGATCACATCACCAATTGCAAATACACCTTGTACAGCTGTTTCCAGATGGGCATTAACTGGGATCTTCTTACCTCTTTCTTCTACTGTGATGCCGATATTTTCTAATCCTAAGCCTTCAGAATATGCGGTACGACCAACGGCTACGATACAATAATCACCTTCTAAAGTTACTTCTTGTCCTTTTGGATCTTCAGCAGTTACTTTTACAACTTTACCTTTCGCGGAAGCTCCAGTCACTTTATGACCTAAATAGAACTCCATGCCCAACGATTTTTTCAAAACACGTTGTAGTTCTTTTCCTAAGCCACCATCCATTGTACCGATGATAGATTTTGCAAATTCAACAACTGAAACTTTTGAACCCAAACGAGCATAAACTGAGCCTAATTCCAAACCAATAACACCGCCACCAATGACAATAAGGTGTTTAGGTATCTCTTTTAGGTTAAGTGCTTCGGTTGAGGTAATGATTCTTTTTTTATCAACAGGTAAGAAAGGCAATGAAGTCGGTTTCGATCCCGTTGCGATAATTACATTTTTACCAGTGATCTGCTCTGTAGAACCATCTGCTTTCGTTATTTTGATGGTGTTTTTGTCCACAAATGAACCCACACCCTGAAAACTGTCAATTTTATTCTTCTTGAATAAGAAGGTGATACCAGCAGTATTTTGGCCAATGACATCGTCTTTACGAGCAATCATTTTTGCCATGTCTACTTTCAGGTCTTTCAAGCTGATGCCGAATGCATCAAAATTGTGCGCAGCATTGTGGTAATGCTCCGAAGAATCTAAAAGCGCTTTTGAAGGAATACATCCAACGTTAAGACAAGTACCACCAAATGTGCTATATTTTTCAATAACAGCTGTTTTTAATCCTAATTGGGCACAACGGATAGCTCCTACATATCCGCCTGGACCACTTCCGATTACAATTACGTCGTATTGCATTGATTACGTTTTATTTTTTTGTACCACAAATTTAATGATTATTAATGGGATAGGAAATCAAAACTTAAGATTTGTGACCAAAGATCCTTACTTTACATTTTTTTGATAAAAGAATGGAAATTATGCACCTTGTGGAACAATGAATCGGTGCTAGTGGGGTATAAATCGAAAAAAGGATATTCATATTTTGAATATCCTTTTTTACTTATTTGTTATTCTGCAACAATTTTTCCTTGCATGACACCATAGTGACCAGGGAAGCTACAAATAAACGTATAAACTCCTTTTTCAAGTGTAAAAGTGATTTTATCAGTTTCTCCAGGTCCCAATAATTTTGTGTGGGAAACAATTGAAGATAAAGCTGATTTTGGAATATATTCGTCTGCAGCAGCTGCAGCAGCCTCAGCACCAAAAGTTGGAAGGTCAACACCTGGTTTTAGGATAACTACGTTATGTCCCATGGACTCTTTTGGCATAGTACCTGCATTTTTGAAAGATAATTCTACTGGCTCACCCGCTTTTACACGGAATAAATCCTTATTATATTTCATTTGATCGTTACCTTCTAAAGATAAGCTGTTGGAAATAGCTACGTTTTCAATACCAGGCACTGTTTCTGTTGCTTGGCTTTCGGTTGAAGTTGTCGCTTCTGTACTAGTTGATTTTTCAGACTTGTCACTGTTTCCACCACAAGACGCAATTGATAAAGCAACTGCAACTGCTGGTATCATAAAAAGTTTTTTCATTTGAATGATTGTTTGTTTATCTTTTATTTATTGTAGGCATTTCCGCAGCCTTTAGCGGTTTAGTGATGAAGTTATGACGAACGTAATTCCTTTCTGGATGCGCGTTCATGAGAAATAACATCAAAACATCTTGTTTATGTTCTAAAATTAATGATTTCATTGATAAATTGAAACTATCATTTCAATTTTGACAATAAAGTATCAATTGTTTTATATAATTTGATAGGATCGAATGGCTTTCCGACAACTTCATTGGCTCCGGCATCGAGCGCTTCCTGTTGTTCGGCTTGGAGCACAGAGGCTGAAATGGAAATAATCGGCATGTTTGCGATTAACGGATTAGTGTTTCGACGTATTTCCTTGATCGCTTCAAAACCACTCATGAGTGGCATATGGGCATCCATAAACACCAGATCAATTTTTTTCTTATTGATTTCTTCTAATGCAATGAGGCCATTGGTCGCCAAAGTGATTTCGCAATTCCAGCTCTTCAGGATATTTGCCAGCATAAAACTGTTTAATTCATTGTCTTCAGCAATCAGGATCATCGGAAAGTTGAACTTGGGTAATTCTGTATAGAGTACCTGCGTTGCTTTCTCTACCGGTTTGTCTTTGATTTTGTCGAAAGTACATTCAAAGGAAAATATACTTCCTTTACCATATTCACTTGAAGCAAAAACCCGACCGTTGAGCAGTGCAGCAATACGTTTTACAATCGCAAGACCTAATCCTGTACCGCCAAATTTTTTGGTGATACTATCTTCTCCCTGTTCAAACGCAATAAATATTTTTTCCAGGGCGTCTTCTACGATGCCGATCCCTGTATCTATAACCTGAAACCGTAAACAGATGTTATGGTTATCTTCTGTTAGGAGCTGAATTTTTAATACAACAGAACCTTCGGAGGTGAATTTAAAACTATTGGAAATAAAGTTGGTCAATATCTGTTTCAACCGTAATGGATCTGTCAGAAAATAACTTGTGATCCGATCGTCTACATCAATTGAAAAATTGAGCCCTTTATAGTTGGCTTTATCAATAAAGAGATTGTTTAGATCATCTGTAATATCGTGCACTGATGTCGACTCCATATTAAGCTTCATCATGCCCGAATCAACTTTTGAGAGATCCAATATGTCGTTGATAATGGTCAGCAGATTTTGTGAGGCAGAATCCAGTTTATTGATCCAGTTTTCTTGTTCAAAAGTGAGCTGGGAGTTTTTTAGCATCTGTGTAATGCCCATAATGCCATTAATAGGCGTACGAATCTCATGGCTCATATTGGCTAAAAAGGTTTCTTTCGACTTTCTGGCAAGATCGGCCTCTTCTTTAGCTTTGAGAATGGCCTGTTTTGATTCTTCTAAAGCAATGTTTTTCTCTTTAATTTCCTGCTGTATCAATAATTGTTGGACAAAAGATTTTACTTTCGCGATGGTTGCTTCCGGGTTAAGCGGTTTATATAGATAATCCACAGCTCCGCTATTAAGTCCCTGAATGAGGTATTTGTCTTCTTTTGAAATCGCTGTTACCATAATGGGGATAATATGGTTTGTTTTTGGATTCTTCTTTAGGAAGGAAACAAATTCAAAACCATTGATTTCTGGCATCTGCACGTCAACGAGCGCTAAGTCAATATCCTCTTTCCAACAGATTTTTAAAGCTTCGTTGGGATCTGTGCTCGTCACTATATTTATATTTTCGATATCCTCCAGCAGTGCTGTAAGACTGATAATATTTTCAATTTTATCATCGACAATCAATATATTTATCTTCTTCATTATAGCAAATCTAAATACAATTTTAAGTCAATTGCTTGATGTAGTCTTTAATTTCTTGAATGCTCAAAATGCGTTCCTGTGCATCGAGTTGAATAGCTGCTTCAGGCATAATGGGAACTTCAGCCGTCGCAGGGTCTTGTACAAAAGTCGTCCCGCCGTATCTTTTTATCATTAATAATCCCTGTGCACCATCCTGATTCGCTCCAGAGAATAAGATAGCCGTACAATTTTCTTTATATATTTCGGCCACGGATTCAAAAGTCACATCAATTGATGGTCTTGAGTATTGAACAGGTTCCGAGATATCCAAAGAAAAGCTATAGTCTGGTTCAACTAAAAGATGATAGCCAGCAGGGGCAAAATAAATAGTCCCATCTTCTATCGCTTCCTTATCATCTGCAGTTTTTATTTTTTGAACAAGCGCTTTGGAAAGCGTGTCCTCAATACTAGAAGCATATTTAGGGTTTCTATGTACAATGACAATAACGGGTATGCGGATTGGTCGTTCCAATGACTTTAATATATTTAGAATGACACTAAACCCACCTGCAGACCCCGCTAACAAAAGAATTTTTCTTTCCATCACCTACTACCCAATTTTTTGGTAAATATTCTGTTTTTTGTTTACGATCTTAAATTTAGCAGCGTCTTTATAGTTGATTAAAGATTCTTTCGCTCCCAAACATAAGAAGCCCAGATGGCAAAGAGAATGATAGAATAAATCCAGGACTTTATTTTGCAGTTCAGTATCAAAATAGATCAATACATTACGGCAGGTAATCAGTTGAAATTCATTAAAAACGCCATCGGACACCAAGCTATGCATGGAGAAAAGGACATTTTTTTTCAGACTATTATTAATGGTAGCGGCGTTGTACATCGCTGTATAATAATCCGACAATGAGTTTTTTGGTTCTGTTTTAATAAAATTTTCCGAGTATTCTTTAACTTTTGCAAGAGAATAGATACCGCGTTTTGCCTTTTCTAACACTTTGCTGTTAATGTCGGTACCATAAATAAACGCACGTTGGTAAAGATTTGCTTCTTCTAACAATATGGCCAGCGAATAAACTTCTTCGCCAGTAGAACAGCCTGCACTCCAGAGTTTTATATGTGGATAAGTTGCGAGATAGGGAAATACATCCGTTTTTACAGCTTTATAAAAATCGGGATCCCTAAACATTTCAGTCACATTGACTGTAATTTCCTGTAGGAAATAGGTGCTGAATCCGGGCTGATTGATCAAATTGGACTTTAGCTCCTGTAGATTGAGCTTGTTAAGTTCCATTATTCTAGTCACACGTCTTTTTAAAGAAGCTCTTGTATAGCCGGACACATCATAGCCGTGGAGATTTTTTACTATATCAATAACTTCTTCCAACTCTTCAAAACTTATCATTGCTACTATTTTATCGGTTAACTCAGCCATACGCGCATTAGGGATATTAATTTGTCAACATCAACCGGTTTACTAATATAATCGTTTGCTCCAACAGCAATTGTTTTTTCTCTATCACCTTTCATTGCTTTCGCTGTCACAGCAATAATAGGAAGGTTTGCAAATTTCTTGTTTGCCCTAATTTTTTCGATAGCCTCATAACCATCCATAACGGGCATCATGATATCCATTAAAACAAGGTCAATCTGTTTATTCCGTTCAAGAATATCTAAAGCTTCCTGACCATTGTTGGCAATTTCAATGTTCATATCATAGCTTTCAAACGCCGTGCTAAGGGCAAAAATATTCCGCATATCGTCATCTGCCAGTAATACTGTTTTGAAAGCTAAATTGTTTTCCGCAATTACAGAGGATCCTGAGTGATTGAACATCGTGTATTCGTGCTTATTGCCGCGAATTTTATTTAAGAATAAATTAACTTCATCAATCAGACGATTATTTGATTTAGCTGACTTAAGGACCATCGCTTGGCTGTGATGCAAAATTTCGGAAGTCTGCTCTGTTGTGAGTTCCATTGCCGTATTGATGATAATGGGTAAATCCTTAAATTGATTGTTCGATTTGATTTCATTCAGGAGTTCAATGCCTGATTTGTCAGGGAGATTCAGATCCATAATGATGCAGTCAAACAATTTCTCTTGATCTAATAAATCGAGGGCTTGTCTCGCATTGAAAGCCTGAAATATCTGAATATGTTGTTCTTCTAAAGATTGTTTGATAAAATCGCTTTGAATTTCCTGATCTTCCACCAGCAGAATTTTTTTCAATGGATGACTAGTCGATGCTTTTATTTTTAAGAATGTTTCAGCCAAAGAGTCTTCTGACACAGGTTTAGCCATAAACCCGATGGCTCCTGCAGAAATAGGTTCATCATGTAAAAATGTTCCTGCCGACATCATGTGCACGGGGATCTCTTTGGTGCTGTCAATTTTTTTGAGGTTACGAAGAACTTCCCAACCATCCATTTTAGGCAACATAATATCTAAGATAATTGCGGCAGGTCGTAAATTTTGTGCTTTTTGTAAACCATCTTGCCCATCATAACTGATGTATACATCGTAGCCATTTTGTTCGGCGTAGTCTTTTAGAATATCTGCAAAAATAAAATCATCCTCAATAATGAGAAGTTTATTGTGTTTTCCATCGTTGTCGATCGACTTCGTTTTTTCGACTATAGGATTTTCCTTCGGAATTTGCGTTGGCGGATTACTTTCTTTTTCGATAGATGTTACTTTCGGGACTGAAATTTGAATCTCCTGTTCTAGCGGGATACTGAAGGTGAAGATACTACCTTCACCAACCTTACTGGATAAGGTTATTTTCCCTTTTAATAAGCTAGCAATTTCACGGCATATTGATAGGCCGAGACCAGTGCCACCATATTTACGGCTAGTTGAACCATCTTCCTGTTTAAAAGCATCAAAGATTAGCTCTTGTTTTTCAGGAGCAATGCCAATACCGCTATCTTCAACCGTAAAAAGAAGATTTTCTGCTTCAGCTTTTATTGCTAAAGAGACCTCGCCCTTTTCACCCGTAAATTTAAACGCATTCGATAATAAATTCTTGAGGACTTGTTGTATACGATGTTCATCACCAATGAATTCCTGCGGTGCATTTACGTCGACATCGAGTAAGAAGTGAATATTTTTCGACGCTGCGGTATCACTGAAAAAATCTTTAATATAATTGACAAGATAGTTCGTGTTGATACGTTCTTTTTGGACGTCGACTTTGCCCGATTCAATTTTTGCCAGATCCAACAATTCGTTAATTAAATGTAGTAGATCTGAGCCGGCACTATGAATAACAGAAGCATATTTTATTTGGTCCTCACTGAGGTTTTTCTTTTTGTTATCCTGAAGTAATTTGGCAAGAATGAGAATACTATTAAGTGGTGTCCGCAATTCATGGCTCATATTGGCCATAAATTCAGATTTATATTTGCTAGAAAGCTCTACTTCCTCTATTTTTTGGGCTATGGCCTGACGGGCTTTTTCCAGATCTTCATTTTGTGCAAAGAGCAATTTTGCCTTCTCGTCCAGCTCATTATTGGTTTGGATAAGTTCTTCCTGCTGTACTCGAAGCTCTTCCTCAGAAGCCTCCAACAAATGTGTCTTATGGATTAACTCTTCATTAGTTGTTCTCAATTCCTCCTGTTGAGTCTCTAATTCCTCCGTTTGTTGTTGAAGTTCCTCATAAAGATCGGCAAGCTTTCCATGAGTTTGGGCTACTTTGATGATAACGGCAATGTTATCTTTTGCTTTATCCAAGAAGTTAAATCGCAGTTGCTCGTCCTTCTCATTGATAATGGGGCAACAAATCTCCATAACACCGACACAATGGCTTTCATAAGAGAAGGGTACAATATAAATCTCAGCTTCTAAGTGATCAGATAATGAGGTCTCTAAGATAAGGTGCTTGTGGTCAATATCTTTTATTTTAACGACTTTATGATTGTTTGCGACTTCGCCCAAAATACCATCGTTTTCCTTAAACGTTCGTTTGATATACTGTGTGGAGGAAATGCCAATTTTGTGGCATAGCTGATATTCCTGATAGTTATCATCGAAAATATAAATAGTCCCACCTAATGCTTTTGTCGTGGAAGCAATAGCATGTAGGCTTATTTCAGCAATTTTCTTGTCTGTATAATCACCGCGTAACTGTTCGTCGATACCGTTAATAGCATTCAAAATCCAGTTATCACTGTTAGTCTGGTCTTGCAATAGTTGGAGGCGGTTATTGGATTCTTGTTGACTTTTCACTGTAGACCTCAGAAATCTAGAGATTGAGGAAATTTTAGCGAGAATATAGAAGAACCCACTTAAGCCAATGGCGATGAAAAGGTAAGTAATGTACTGGGCAAGTTGCAGTTCATTTCGAGACTGTTCTAACCTTTTTGCCCGTTGGTCTAATAGGTCTCTCGACATTAGATCGATCTGATTTAATATTGAGGCCTTTCGCTCGTGAATATTATGGGATATGGATTGAGTTTCCTTTGTATGATCGATATCCTGCTCAAAGTCATAAAATGCAACAATATCTTTACGGATGTTTTCAGTGCTATTTGGTTGAACATGGTAAAAATCATCTTTCAGACTTAAAGATCGTAACAGTTCATCCATTTTTTTTAATTCCATTTTATAAGGAATAAATAGCGAAGCGTCTTTCTTATTCAGGTAATCAAGTTTGATGTCATTTACCTCGTCTACACTTGATTTAATTTCATTAATGATATTGAATCTATTTTCGGCAACACGAACAATACTTCGCTCGTTATTTAAGTTATGATGCAGCGATATGAAAAAATATAGGGCTGAAAGGAAGATAAGCGAAAAAGAAATTATCACTCCTATGGTAATTTGCTTTCTATAATTTTTTCGATCCATGTTAGAATGAGTTTATCGTTTACTTTTCTGTAGGTATTGTGTTTCGATGGTACCTGGGGAAAAAGATATATGTAAAATAACAAAAAAACTTGCTATTCCTAAAATAATCAAAAGTCAGAATAGAAACAAACCTATAAACAGTCAAGGGGCATCCTAAAATAATCGATTACCGCGCAATAGCGATTTTTTGTTACGTAAGCGTAGCTCATAGCATTTTTTGTCTTTTAATTCTGAGTTGCAGCAAGTAGGGATCAAGCAGTGATCAAATTAGGCCTTTTAACAGTACTTGTTCAGTGTTTGTTCAGTGATTGTTCAGTGATAACTCAGTGTAGACTGAATAATCAGTGACTGATCACTGTCTAAAAATTGATTGAAAATTGTTCTTAGCTATATGTTGGTAGGGAGATGGTTCGGTCAAGTCTATTAAATAGAAGAAGAAAAAATGCTTATAAAAACAAAACCCTGATGATGGGCACCAGGGTTCGTTACTAACCAATTATAAACCTAAATTATGAAAAGACTTTTTAAGGGCTTCTAAACTAAATTAGTTGCCGTGTTGTGCCGTGAAAACTAAAAATGATTGTTTTTTTAAATCTTATGCAAGCTTCAAGTAAATAACTCTTCTGACTGCTTGCTGTTAGTGTTTCATAGCGAGATAACCTTTAATTATCTTCTACAAAGATACGGTAAATATACAGTAGCATCCAAATATTTTTGAGGATAAGTTGCTAATACAACTATGTTGTGACACACAAATGATATTTTGGCTTAACTGAATAATTATCTGACGGCCCTGTCAATTAGATCAGTATCGCTACGCGAATTATTACTCGAAATGCCTTACTTTTACAAAAATAAATTTTTATGGTATTGACCGAATTTAAATCGATAAGAGCATTTGTATTGGATGTAGATGGTGTATTGACTGATGGTACTGTACAAGTTAATGAAGAAGGGCATCAGTTACGTACATTTAATATAAAAGATGGCTATGCTATGCAGTTGGCGATCAAGAAAGGCTATCCTATTTTTATTATCACAGGGGGAGGTTCGAAGGGGGTCGAGCAGCGGATGAAAGGTTTGGGAATCAAAGAAGTGTATTCAAAAGTTACTGACAAGCTGTCTAAAATGAAAGAACTTGCTTATGATTACAAGCTTGAATTAAATCAGTTGATGTACATCGGTGACGATATCCCTGATTTTAGCTGTATGAAGTCTGTTGGAGTAGCTGTTTCTCCGGCAGATGCAGTAGAAGAGATCAAGAAAATTTCACATTATGTGTCTGGTTTTTGTGGCGGAAAGGGAGTTGTGCGTGAATTGATCGAAAAGGTCATGAAAGTACAAGGCAATTGGTATGAGGATGAAACAGTAAAAAGTATATAAGGATGTTGAAAAATCTAAAAAATAGAACAATTATATTAGGGTCTCAATCTCCACGGAGAAAACAGCTGTTAGCAGGGCTTGGGCTGACATTTGAAGTCGACGTTCGGGAAACGGCAGAATACGTGGATCCGAATTTATCCGCTGCTGAGGTCGTTCGCCAAATCGCTATTTGTAAAGCGGAGGCATTTGGGGATAAAGACGATTGTTTGGTTATCTGTGCTGATACTATTGTCGTATCGGATAAGGGCGAAATTTTAGGTAAACCCAAAGATGAACAGGAAGCCAGAGCAACGCTAACAAACTTGTCTGGTAAGAAACATTTGGTGTTGACTGCTGTAGCGATCTCATGGGAGGGTAAGATTAGTACTTTCGTCGAAACGACAACTGTTTATTTTTACGAATTAGATGCGGATGAAATCGATCATTATGTTACTAAATTTTCACCATTAGATAAAGCGGGTTCTTATGGAATACAGGAATGGATCGGTTTAATCGCCGTAAAAAAAATAGAGGGAGAATATAATAATGTGGTCGGATTGCCGACGGCAAAGCTTTATCAAGAATTGAAAAAGTTAATGTAAAAAAAGCGGCAAAAGCCGCTTTTTTATTATTCCTTGATTTTTTTAGCTGAGCTGTTATTTGATGAAATAACGAACCCCAGTGTAGAACATGCGTCCTGTTAATGGTCCCCAAAGCATTGAAGTATCAAAATAGTTTCCAAAGGGTTGATCCGCTGCAAGTATTGGCATATTTTGGAAATAATTAGACAGATTTTCTCCGCCCACATATACAGTGAAGTTTTTCTCTTTCCCAAAAGTTTTGCTAATCTGCGCATTCATGGTCGCATAAGCTTTTGATGCTGTAGGCATTTGATATTCAACGGGGTTCTCT
The DNA here is from genome assembly GCF_014109745.1 of Sphingobacterium paramultivorum. NCBI lineage: Bacteria > Pseudomonadati > Bacteroidota > Sphingobacteriia > Sphingobacteriales > Sphingobacteriaceae > Sphingobacterium > Sphingobacterium paramultivorum. Next base: position 3,974,995 of record NZ_CP058555.1, on the reverse strand, counting down.
GCTGTTGACGGAATGCGTTTTTGTCCAACAACATTCAACGTATAGTCTACACTCCAGCCAGAATGGTGATTATAAGCTAGGTTGACAAAACCACGGTGTTTGGCCAATAGCGGTTTGGTCTTTCTGCCACTTTCAAAATCAGTTTGGACATCAAGTAAGCGATAGGCCAATCTCGTTTCAAAATGTGGTGCTGGCATAAAGCGAAATTCTGTTTGCAAGCTATTGGAGAAAGACTTCCCATTCAAATTGTAAAAATTGATCTCTCGGGGATTTTCGTAATCGACCACGACCTGGTTAGAGAAGCTGTTGTGGAAAAATTCAACGGATGCCGAAGCCTCACGTCCAAAGATCCGCATACTTTGGTCTATCGCTATTCCGCTATTCCAGGAGACTTCAGGTTGTAGGCCATAAGCTTTATCGTATATATTAGGCGATTGAATAACCAATTTTCTACTGCTTGCCAAGACGGCCGTATTCTCTGCAAATATATTTGCTGTACGTTGACCTCTTCCTGAGCTAGCTCGAACCGTTGTTCCCGCAATCGGTGCATAACGTAAATGGATGCGTGGTGTTGTAAACCAACCATATAGGGAATTGTAGTCTTGACGGAGACCAAGAATGGCATCAAATTTTTCTGATGGACTATAGGTATATTCTGCAAATGCTCCCGAAACCACTTCTTTCCTTTTGAAGTTTTGATCTTTTAAATACCACTCATTGTAATTGTCATAATTAATGGAGGCACCAACGCGATACTTATGAGCGACTGTGCCGATAATATCTTGAAATAAGAGGTTAGCATACCCATTTTGTTGGTCCGAATTGTAGTTATTGAGTCCAAAATAGCTTTTTTGATTGTAATTTGATCCTGCAAGCTGGAGACCTATGCTGCGGTGCTTATTTTCGGGGAACACATAACCAATTTTAGCGAAACCTTCTACACGTTCAATATCAAACCCCAAACCATAGCGATTCGTTGTACCCTTATCTGTCTTTTCGTTAAAATCAATCTGCCCGCCTGTACGGTCGTCATTGAGATATTTTACCCCAAATTGTACCATAAGTCCTTTTCCATTTTCATAAAACCAACGGTTGACACCAGAGAATAGATTGCCAACAGGCACATCTCTAAACCCGTTGTGACTAAAGTTCATGGATTTGTTGTACATGAAATTGTCGTGCAACAGAACAGCAGTGGACCAATGCTGGCCAATTTTTTGTGAAAGATTTAAGTTGACATCTGTGCGTCCCATGTTGTTAGCATAGGCATTAAAAAACAATCTTTCTGAATTTTGAGGTTTTTTCAATTCGACGTTGATCTGCCCGGCCATGTTTTCGAAACCGTTGGCTACGGAACCGATACCTTTCGCGATTTGAATTGATTCAATCCATGTTCCTGCAATAGAATTTAACCCTAAAGGAGAAGCGAGCCCACGAGGTCCGGGTAAATTTTCAACGGTTAATTGGGTATAAATACCACTAAGGCCTAGCATTTGAATCTGTTTGCTGCCTGTTACAGCATCAGCACTGACGACATCGACGGAGGCATTGGTTTCAAAGCTCTCGCTTAAATCACAGCATGCCGCTTTGAATAACTCTTTTCCTGTAAGAACTTCCAGTCGTGCAGGTGTCATACGGTCGATGTAATTTGAGCGTCGTGTTCCTTTAACCTCGACTTCCATCAACACATTTCCCTTTGCTGTAATCATGATGACTTCATGAAGATCTTTGACCGTGATGGTGTCAGGTTTCATTCCTACATAACTTACAACTAATTTGTTGAACCCTTCTTTATGGTCCAATTTAAAAACACCATTTTCGTTTGTCCTTGTGTTTTTTGTTGGAAGGTTGGCCCAGTGTAAATTGGCACCAATAATGGGTTTAAGATCCCCCTTTTCGTTTTCTTCAACTACAACACCGGTAACTGTATGTGGATGGTCATGGTTATCGGTTGTTACAATTTTCTTTTCGGGTATTTTGCCATTTTCCAATCGCGGATACATACAACATTCATGGAGTTTAGCATAGGATTCATCAGTGGCAACCAAGTTGTCTACATCATGACCAACTTGAGCAATATTTTTCTTGATTGCCTCCAGTTGAACTTTTTTGGGGTTATATTTGATTTGCAATAAATTGTCTCCCGCATTCCAAACAGCCGTTTCTACGCCATGCATTTTTGCGGCAGTTTCAATACGTTTTTTACACATGGCACAATTTCCAGCCACGGTAAGAGTCCTCGTACTGTCGGTCTGTGCCTGTACAAATGCCAGAAAAAATAAGCATAGAATGGTTGTCGTATATATTTTTTTGAAAATTTGATTCATCATTTTAATTAAGAGTATTCGCTTCAACTAGCATTTAATTTTTACCTTCATGATACCGCGCAACCACATTCAAGGGGTACGGATTTATTTTTTCAGTTCTACTATTTTTGCTGAATGATTTAAAATCCACTGTTTTTTGTTCCGTGACAAGCTACGGAAAGATCAATGCTGGGAATAACGGTCTGCCGTTCTCACGAAATATAAAAACTATACTGGACCTCGGTCAATTCAAGAAAATGAACTGTGTTCGGTGAAAAGAGGTGATATTAAATTCTAAAATTTTGATTGAGAATAAAAACAGGCGGGTTCTGTCTATTGTCGCTCGCAAAATCGGTATACTTTAGTTTAGAAAAATCGTCCTCCTCCCCAGAGAAATGATAATAATTAAGTATCCAATGAAGCGTAACTATTGCGGGAGAAAAAGTGTTAAAATCAAGATTTTGTGTTACTCGGCTGAAGTGATCAACCTTTTGTGCTTCGATCTTAACATCTTTACAGCTTCCTGTTTCATGACAGTGGTTCTGCTGTTTTTTTGCAGACTTGGCACAAAGAGGGCAGGCCATATTATGGCTTTCCGATAATGATACACTTTTTGTTTCCCCTTGGCAAAAATGAAGATGCAGTGAGGCACCACTTGCTGCGAGCAAATAGAAAAATAAGCCAATAAATAGTGCAATTTTCTTCATCGAAGCAAAAATAAAGAAAATATGTAATTTTTTTTTGTAATATTTTGGATAAATGTTATAACTTGTAGTAACAAATGAAAAACCAAAAATTACCAGAGTTATGTATTTATTATTTATCAATCCGGTCAGCTCGTATTTGTTAGCTATCTTTTTAATTGTTGGGGCAATTCTATTGTACAAGGGATTCTATCATCTGGTTCGTCGTATACAGGAATAGTACAGTGTGTTCGATCTTTTTCGGAGGACTTTATCGGATAACAGCATATGTAATTTAATTCCTGAAATTTACCTATTCCAGGAAGATGTTATAAGGAAGACATTATAAGAATGGGAACATTTTTTAAATGCTCCCATTCGTTTTGTTTATCGGCTTAATAGAGGGTCACTTTTTCCCGCATTTCCAATCTCGATACGACCCGCATATTGTTCCTCAAAGTTTAGAAAACCAGTGCAGGTGAGGCGGAAATCATACCAAAAATTTTGCTTAGCCAAATCAAAATGTATCCTAATGGATTGTCCACCTTTAAGTTGCAGACTCTTTTTTTCTTTTCCATAACTGATATCCTCAAAAACAAGTTGCTGAGTTGTTTTCCCCTTGTTTGTACATGAAAAAGATAAACGCCCAGTAAACGCTGATTCATTTTTACTTTTTTCATAGGTACAGCGGATCTTTAACTCTGGGTTGTTTGTGTCACCTTTAAACGCTCGATAAAATCCATTTGGGCCATAGATTTCGAGGTGGTACATTTTTTTGTCGAAGGCGTCTAGCGACCATTGGTCCGTTACACGATCTCCAGGAGAAATAGCATAATTTCTTGAGGTTCCAACTTCTCCTTTGTAGCTAGCAGCATGGTAGACTGTAAAAGGTGAACCCGAAGCGTGTTTGCCAAAAATTTTATTTGAAGCTTCAAATGTGACCAAGTAATCCCCTTCGGATTGATATTCGCCATGCACATAAAGTTCATAGGGAAGGATACATGAATCCCGGAGCCCTTTTTCTTGTTTTGGGAAATAGGGTGAACTGCTGGGGTCTTGCTCTATTTGTTTGATCTCCATTGCGCTGAGCGCTTTGAAGCCCATGGGAAGGCCTTTGAACTTGGCTTGGTGAATCTCTTGGATAAAAGGCTCCCGTTCTAGTACAATAGGTTTGTTCATGGTTTCGCCATGGTAAGGCCTAAATGCCGAAGTTAAATCTCCACAAACTGTACGCCGCCAACTGCTGATGTTGGTTTCTTTTATATCTTTCTTGATTTTGTGGTTAATAAACTTCTCTAGGAATTGTAAACTGGAGGTATGGTCAAACACTTGCGAATTGACCCAACCGCCTCTGGTCCATGGTGAAGCAATGATCATCGGTACACGATAGCCAAGACCGATATTGCTTTCTCTTCCGCTTTCAGGATAATATTGCTCATCACGGCGTACATATTCTAACCCAGGGTTGATTCCCGCTGATACTTTTCCGCTTTCTGTATCATCCGGATTTGGAGCTGTAAAGGGTGCAAAGTGGTCAAAATACCCGTCGTTCTCGTCATATGTAAGGATAAAAATTGTTTTTTTCCAAACTTCTGGATTTTGGGTAAGAATGTCCATGATTTCGCTAACATACCATGCGCCAAACCAAGGGGAATCAGGATGGTCAGAAAAAAGCTGCGGTGGAGCCAGCCATGATACGGTTGGAAGTTTACCTTCCTCGACATCTTTTCGGAATTGATACAGGACATCTCCTTTAGGGATCTGTAACTCGCGCTGTTGCCCCCCTTCTTGATAATGCATTGTTTCTAATTCCATATAATCGGGTTGTGCACTGTTGTTAACAAAAGCACGGCGATGAATATCTTTTGTCCGCTCATCGAGCTTTTCAAAGTTCTCGGCTGTATATAGCTGTAATTCTTCTTGAATATGCTTGAGATTTTTCTTTAAATTTTCAAGTGCTTCGGCAGCTGTTGTTTCGCTAATTTTGCGCTCGAGATCTTCTTTTTTTAATGTCAGGAGCTGACGATAGCGTGGATGATATTTGACTTGATATTGGGGGAAGTACTCCATCGGATTACAACCAAAATTGGCGAGCCAGCTGTTTGCCTCACCACTATAGCCAGCGCTACTCGAAGAAATTTCATTTTGATAGATTTTCCAGTCTACGCCTAGTTCCGAAAGGCGTTCGGGGAAAGTTGTCCATGTTGCTTTCCCGCTAAACTCGGAGTCTCCATTCCAAACTAAGGCCTTTCCTGTAAGATTTTCCCGGATATTGGCTGTCCAAAAATAAAGCCTATTCGGATTTGTGCCGGTGATGCTCGAACAAAAGTGTTGGTCACAGATTGTGAAAGAGTCCGCGAGAGAATAGTAAAATGGAATATCTTCGCGACTATAATGTCCCATAGTCAACGGTAGATTCGAAAATTCTTTAAATCCGGAATGTTTTACATCCAACCATTTGTTCATCTTGCCTTTATTGCGAGCATCTGTTTGATCGGTCCAGTTGTGCGGGAGACAACCCATCCAGGTGACTTTTGAATCTTTGATATCCAATCGGAAGGGAGCAAATGTTTCGCCGGATTTTTGTGTCTGAAACCAGACTTTATTCCGATTGGGTTGACGGATAGCTCTAGGATCATTGAAGCCTCTTACACCACGCAGTGTTCCAAAGGCATGATCAAATGAACGGTTTTCCTGCATTAATAAAACAACGTGTTCGGCATCATAAAACGTGCTGCCCAATGCTGGATTAATAGCCATCGCTTTCGCAATAGCGGATGGAATAACATGGGAGATAGAAGCTCCCCCAGCAAGCATAGCCGCTTTCTTTAAAAAATCTCTTCGAGTATCCATGGTTATATCAGTATTGATTTGATTGGCTGCCTATTGCTTGGTTGATCAAGGCTGCAAAGTTCTTTCTCTTCGAAAAAACACATTTTCGAAAACTGTCTTAAAAATAAGAGTTCGATCCAAGAAAAAAGACTTTAGACCGAACTCTTATTAAAAAATTAACGCTTTGCTAATTTCTAGCCTACATATTAGGCTTTGATAGACGCGATAAATGCTGGAATCTGTGTAAGATAATCCGGTTCTTTTAGCCGTTTGACAAATGCTGTACCTATAATGGCACCCGCCGTATGCTTACTTGCTTTTTGAAAGGTAGGTTTATCGGAGATACCGAAACCAACGATCAATGGGTTTTTTAATTGGAGATCATGTATCCGCTTGAAGTAAGCAGCTGTATCGTCTCCAACATCAAGTGTTTTACCCGTCGTTGCATTGGAAGAAAGTAAATAAATAAAGCTCCTAGAAAGGCTGTCTATTTTTCTGATTCGTTCTTCAGAAGTCTGCGGTGTTACAATGAATATATTTGCAATCTCATTTTTCTCGAACGTCTCTTTGTAAAGTTCTTCGTATTCATCCATGGGTAGGTCAGGTATAATGACACCGTTCACGCCTACATTTTTACATTCTTCACAGAATCTTTCAACACCAAATTGGAGCACAGGATTAAAGTAGCCCATCAAAAATACGGGAATGCTAACATGTTTACGGAGGTCAATCAATTGATCGAACAACTTTTTTACGGTCATGCCATTTGCCAAAGAGACTTCTGAACTGTGCTGAATGACAGGTCCGTCTGCCACTGGGTCGGAATAAGGAAAACCGATTTCCAAAAAGTCCGCGCCAGCTTCTTCCAATTTCTGGGCAATACTTATTGTGCTGTCCAATGTTGGATACCCAGCTGTAAAATATATCGATAAAAGGGGAGTACCTTCTTTTTTTTCAATTGTATTCATGCCTTAAAAATCAAAGTATTTCATATAATTATCTAGATCCTTGTCACCACGTCCAGAAAGACAGACAACAACAGTCTCATCACCTTTAAAAGGTATTTTTTCCAAATAAGCCAGGGCATGAGAACTCTCAATAGCCGGTATGATACCTTCTAGTCGGGTAAGCTCAAGACCTGCATGCATCGCTTCGTCGTCAGTCACACTGACATAGTTCCCTCTACCGGATTTGAATAACCAAGCGTGTTGAGGGCCAATACCGGGGTAATCGAGTCCTGCGGATATGGAGTAAGGTTCTATGACCTGGCCATCCGCTGTTTGCATCAGTATAGATCGGCTTCCATGTAAAACGCCCTCTTTTCCTAATGCTGTTGTAGCAGCGGATTCGCCTGAATCAACACCGTGGCCAGCTGCCTCTACTGCATATAATTGAACCGATTCTTCATCGAGGTAATGATAGAACATACCTGCCGCATTGGAGCCTCCACCGACACAAGCCAATACTATATCTGGATTTTCTCTTCCTGTTTTTGTCAAGAGCTGTTTTTTCGTTTCTTCAGAAATAATAGACTGAAAGCGAGCAACCATATCGGGATAAGGGTGTGGTCCCACAACAGACCCAATGATATAATGGGTGTCGACAGGATTGTTGATCCAATCTCGCAAAGCTTCATTGGTAGCATCCTTTAGCGTTTTGGAGCCTGATGTTGCAGGAATAACTTCGGCACCCATCATTTTCATCCGTGCTACATTTGGAGCTTGACGTTGAATATCAACTTCGCCCATGTACACTGCACATTGTATACCTTTCAGCGCACAAACGGTAGCTGTGGCAACGCCATGTTGTCCTGCGCCTGTCTCCGCAATGATGCGCTTTTTACCTAAGCGTTCCGCTAATAGAATTTGGCCAATGGTATTGTTGATTTTATGCGCTCCGGTATGGTTAAGATCCTCCCGTTTTAAGTAAATCGTAGTTCCATATTTTTCAGAAAGACGCTTGGCATGATATAATGGAGAAGGGCGTCCGACATAATCGCTGAGCAGTTGGTTAAATTCCTCCTGAAAGCTCTCTTCTTCAATAATTTTGAGATATTCTTCACGTAGCTCTTTCACATTTGGATAGAGCATCTCAGGGATATAGGCTCCTCCAAAGGGACCATAATATCCTTTTTCATTGACTTGATATATACTCATTTTTTAATAGTATTTATACTGTGGCTTAATAGCTCAATATCTTTTAAGCCGGGTTCTACTTCAAATTTTGAATTTAAATCCAGTGCATATAGCCGTGGATCATTTCTTTCTAGCGCTGTTTTGATATTTTCGGGATCTAAACCGCCGCTGAGAAAATAGGGGGTAGTAAGTTTGTATTGGTCCAATAGGGACCAGTCAAATTGTACTCCTGTACCACCATAGGAACTACTTTTGGTATCAAATAAAAAGTAGTCCACAATTTTAGCGTAAGGATTCAGCTGTATCCAGTCAAAGTTTTGATCGATTCCGAAGGCTTTCACGAGGGTAATTGCTGATTTTTCTTTCAATTCAAGACAGAATTCTGCAGATTCATTTCCATGCAGTTGAATTGCATTTAGTTGGAATTCAGTTATTTTGTCTAGAATTTCTGAAAGGCTGGCATTGACGAAAACTCCGACCTTACTTAGGCTGTCAAGCTCCTTAATGTATGAGGAGGAGCTTTGACCAACATAACGTTTGGATTGATCATAAAATATAAATCCCATATAATCGATGCCCAAGGAGGCTACAGCGGTTATATTGTCGGGATATTTCATGCCACAAACTTTTACTTTGATCGCCATTTTATTTTTTGATTAGTTTTTGGAAACTGCGCAAAGCTTTACCTCCCATCAATGAACTTTCAGCTTCATAAAAACAGTCGCCAAAAGATTTTTCGGGATTAAAGGTCTTAATTGCAAATGCGGCATTGGTCAAAACAACATTGTTCTGCACATCTGTACCCTGATTGTTCAATATAGATAAGAATGTCTGGGCGGCATCTGCTATAGTTTCACCTCCCGTTAACTCCTGAGCTGAGACTGGGGTAAAACCAAGCTCTTCCATGTTGTAGTAATTCTCTCCTTGGTTGTTGATTACCTTAAAATCACCGGTCATGGATATCTCATCGTAACCGTCCAAGGCATGAATAATGGAATATTGTTTGTTGGTATTTTGGTATAGGTAACCATACAGTCTTGCTAATTCTAAACTAAATACACCAACAGACTGGAATCTAGGATTGGAAGGATTTGTCAATGGTCCCAGCATGTTAAAGAAAGTCTTAACACCCAATGCACGACGTATCGGAGCAACGGTTTTCATGGCAGGGTGAAACAATGGTGCATGTAGAAAACAGATATTGGCTTCATCTAGCTGGCGTTGTAGTTCAGACTTATCGTTGCTGAATTGATAGCCTAAATATTCCATGACATTGGATGAACCACAGCTCGAAGATACCCCGATATTACCGTGTTTTGCGACATGGTAACCAGCCCCAGCTGTGATAAAAGATGCTATTGTCGAGATATTGAAGGTATTTTTACCATCCCCACCTGTACCGCAAAGGTCAATTAAATCATAACCGTTAAAATCCAGCTTGAGGCATAAATCATACATCGCATCTCTAAACCCTCCAAGCTCTTCAACGCGAATACTGCGCATACCATAAGCCGTCATAAATGCCGCAATTTGGTGACTGTCATATTTGCCCATGGCAATGTTGGTTAGAATCTCGTAGGCCTCTTGCCGAGAAAATGTCTTGTATTCAAATAAATGCGCTAAAATTTCTTTCATGGTAATTTAAATAAAAAAAGGGCTTACCTTATTTAGGCAAGCCCATCATATCTTGACGTATCAATCAAATAATGCAATAGGAGTTTGCCACAACGTTATTCGTTGTGCCACCACCAAGCTTTATTTGATACAGTTGTTATCATTGTTATTTTTATTAATACAAATATGGTTGATAGAATTATAAAATGCAAGTGTTTTTATTGAAAAATTTTTAAGAAAGCATCATTGGCTTAATATTGCTCACAAATATACTGTAAAATAAAACCTGATGAGCGTGCATTTATGTAAGACTAAGCGTGATATTTAAGGATTCTAAGAGCCGGCGTCTGATAAAATAGGGGCGATGAAAACTAATAGAATACAAAATGGGCCTTATTATTACCTTTAGAGACTAATGTAAAAGAAGCAATTTTTCTCTCACGAATGACTGCCGCAAATACAAAACGCTTGAGGTATTTGACAAAGTAGACTTGTTGTGGATCAATACCTTCGAGATCGATATCACTTGTTTCTTTTCTTCCTGCTTGAGCAAAGCTAAGATATTCCAGTTGGTTGATATCCTTGCTCTGTACATTTATCCTGATTTCATCGATGCTTGCCAATAGGTATTCCTGTAAATCTTCATCCAGTTTTTTTGATGTTATTAGATCTTGACTTAGCATAATATCAGTAGCTAGATTCGGATCATGTAAACGTTGAACAAACCTTTTTAAAACAACAATATATTCATTGGAAGTTTGTTGTTCCTGAGCAAATAGGCTTTGGCTGACTATACAGCCAATAAACATAAACAACAATAGCTTTAATTTTATCTTCATATCTGTAAGACTTAGCTTCATCAAAATAGATTAAAACTAGGGAATAAAAACCTTCGGGAGCTAATCGGTATAATCCGTATCGAGTTGTCTCCGAAAAGAGGGCGATGCCTTCAATAAAAAACGCCTTTGAATAAAGGCGTTTTTTATTTTTTAGTATTCATCTTCATTGAAGAAGAAATCGTCTTTTGTTGGATAGTCGGGCCAAATTTCTTCGATATTTTCATATGGCTCACCATCGTCCTCAAGAGATTGTAAGTTTTCAATCACCTCAACAGGTGCACCCGAACGAATAGCGTAATCGATTAATTCATCTTTTGTTGCTGGCCATGGTGCATCTTCTAGATGCGAAGCTAATTCTAATGTCCAATACATATAAAAACAATTTAAGTTCTCTATTTTCGCAAAACTATGATTTAATTTAACTTAAGCAAGTAAATCACGTGTTATTTTTGCTGTATTAATGTAAGTTATTGATTTTTAGAGTTATAATATTTTTAGATATTCTCAAAATCACTCCCCTTTTCGTTTAACGCATCAAGTCTTGGTGACACTGATTTGATGTCAGGGTTTGGATAATCATTTTCGATCAAGCCATCTCGCATGCGTACAATACGGTGTGCATGTAATGCGATATCCTCTTCATGTGTCACTAGAATAATGGTATTGCCCTTGGAATGAATTTCTTCCAGTAGGCCCATAATTTCAATGGACGTTTTGGTGTCAAGGTTTCCTGTTGGCTCATCGGCAAGTATAATGGAAGGATCGTTGATCAATGCTCTTGCAACAGCAACACGTTGTCGTTGTCCTCCCGAGAGTTCGTTAGGTCTATGATCCATACGATGCCCTAAGCCGACACTTTCCAATGCTGCAGTGGCTTTTTCCTCACGTTTAACTTTATTATAGCCCGCGTAAATTAGGGGAAGTGCAACATTTTCAAGTGCTGTATTCTTTGGTAATAGGTTAAAAGTTTGAAAGACAAACCCAATTTCTTTGTTCCTTACTTCGGCGAGTTCATCGTCAGTCATGTCACTCACATTAATCCCATTGAGGATGTATTCTCCTCGGCTTGGTGTATCCAAGCAACCGAGAATGTTCATTAACGTGGATTTGCCTGATCCTGAAGGCCCCATTAAGGCAACAAATTCTCCTTTATGGATGTTGAGTGTAACGGAGCTTAAGGCATGAATTGTTTCCGCACCAATTTGGTATTCTCTAGCAATATCCTTGATTTCGATTAAGATCTTTCCTGACATATTTTTTGGAGGTTCTCTAGGTTATGAAAATACGATTTATTCTTCATAATCCAATAGGAATGCATTTTGTCATATACAACTTTTTCTAGTTCTGATGCATTATCATCGTTAAAATCTTTAGTCTCTATCGGGTTGAATACATGTATTTTAACTATTCCCGGCCGAGATCCTCTTTTCGAGCCGTCATCGAAAAAGATATCCCAGGCATTTTCTATGATAATGGGTACTGTGGGAACGTCATTCTGAATAGCGATTCGAAAGGCTCCGGATTTAAATGCGTGAATCTGTGGAGGGAAACCATCATCGATTTTTCCTTCTGGAAAGATAACGACACTTCTGCCATTTCGGACGAGTTCATTGGCACGTTGGAAGGCCTTGAAAGAAGAGACTTTACTTCTTCTTGTGACCGGGATATCTATTGTTTTGAAAAAAATACGTGTAACCGGATTTTTAAGCAATGAAGCTTTTCCGATAAATGAAAAAGGAGCTGGGCACAAATAGGTGAGGGCTGTTATATCCAAGACCGAAGTATGATTGGGACACAATACCATGGAACGGTTCCAATCTATTTTTGATTCATAGCTCACCTTAAAAAATACACCAGCTAGGGCCGAACCACCAACTGATACCCAGCGTCGCATACGGGCGATTCTAGCATAGTTTTTTTCGGGACGCCGTGCTAAAAAATAGATATAAGGGAAAAACAGAAGAAAAACAAGTAGAACGCTGATAAAATACCAATACCGATGGAGTTTTTTGAGCAATAGGATCATACAAGTCAACTAATTTTGACCTAAAGTAAAGAAAGAAAATGGATAATTAATTATCCATTTTCTTTTTTAGTCTACTGTGAAACCATATTTCTTGTAAATATTCTTGGCTGTTGGCGAGTCCATGAATTTTAAAAAGTCATCTGCAGCCTGCGCATGGGGTGCGTTTTTAAGCTTTGCAGCAACGTAAGTTGCAGTTGTATTTTGCGCATCAGGAATGGTGATCCCTTCAACTGGATGGCCAATTAGTTTTTGGTAAACGACTTCAGAAGCCCAAACCGGAGCTGCGTCTGCCTGTCCATACAATATACGCATGGGGCTCTCCCTATGGTGGATCTTGGTCAGATAAGTGCTGCCATCTTTGACCTTATCATCCATGATTTTCTTGACGAGTTGTTCGCCCCCGGCTTTTCTATAGGATGCTTTGATCTGCTCCCCAATTCCTTCCCATTGGGGATTAGGCATGCTGATACGAACTTTGTCATTCCCCAGATCATTCAATGTTCTGATATTACTGGGATTTCCTTTTGGAATCATCAAACAGATATTGTTGTAGCAATAAACCTGTGTATGACTGAAGTAATCTGCCATCTCGTTGATCGCTCGTTTACTCGCTGTGTAAATATCGGGCTTATGCGTAATGCGTAGATTGCCTATCGTGATTGATCCGCCTTTAATCTGTTTAGCTAAAATGCCTGGCGGCAGGGTTTCAACAAAAATACGTTCGTATTGTGGGTATTCTTTTTTGAATGATGCAAGTAGATCATCGACAACCATAAATTGATTGCCCGCGAAAAAAACGGTAAGCTGCGGATTCTCGATATCACCATATAAATCTGGAATATTATCTATCCCGGGTACCGTAAAATTTAGAGCCGATTCTGGTGGATTATTCCAGGGTGGGTCAAAACGATGTTCTTGTGCCTTAATTTCCTGGGCTCCCAATAATGCTATTGTTAGACCAAGCAGTAGAAAATTCTTCATTATACTTATGGTTTAACGATAACCCAACCTTCATTTGCTCTTAAGATTAATTCACCATTTCCGCTAGGAACATAGCCTATAAAATCAAATAGTTCTTCTTTGGCAATATGTTTCTCTTCCAACGTATTCAGGCATTGCGCTACGATAACGCCTTTCTCGACGAGGTCTTTCAAAGGTTTCTCGTATTGGCTGTTCTTTTTTAGGTAAGCTTCGGTACCACCGGAAAATGCAACCAACTCAACCTGTAAGTGTCCTTTTAACCGTGGGTCTTTCAAGACATTGTTAATATTACGGATTGCTTTTTCAATTGTTTTTGGATCATTGCTATCCAGCTGATAGATGGCTTTATACGCTTTTTTCTTAGCAACGGCACCGCTGTATTGATGGTTATTGAGCAACAATTTATTGTCCTGTGCTTTCGCTTGAATAGTCGTTATCGCTACTAAAATGCAAGCGATTGTAAATTGTTTTTTCATATTTATTATTGATTTAATGGGGTATTTATGTTTAAAAATTAAAAGGTCCGAGTTTATGTTGTTCTATACTAACGTTATCGGCATAAGGTGGATAGGGGCTATCTTTGGGCTTTTTGCTTATATTAGGATAGTCCAATTGCTTGTTTGTTTTTTGAGGTCTATCGAAAGAATTGATATATGCTGCGACATCATAGGCCTCGTCGTCTTTCAATTGAGGTGCATCATAAGTTGCGCCCAAAGGCATATTAGCTTTGATAAAACGTGTGGCGGTCAGTAATCGTGCCATTCCAGCGCCGTCATTGTAGCTGTCTTTTCCCCATAAGGGTGGATATTGATATCCTTTTCCCGCTGTTTGTAGTAGCCCCTGACCATCCTTTCCATGACAACTTGTACATTTGTTCTCAAAGACCAATTGACCATGTTTCAAGTCCGCCGCACGGTTGGGAATATCCATTTTTATAAATCCTTGGCCTGCTAACCGACCTTTATTAACTGTATTTACGCTGATGTTTTTAATATAAGTGATAATGGCTCTCATTTCCTTGCTATTTTCAGGAATGGCTCGGCCGTTCATGCTTCTCTCAAAACAACCATTGATGCGCTCTTCAAGTGATTCAACCTTATTTTCTCGTCCAATATAGGTTGGAAAGACATTGGTGAGCCCGACATAAGGGGCAGCAAAAGCCTTTGTGCCTCCATTGAGATGGCAGCTGCTACAGGCAAGCTTGTTGCCGATTTTGACCTCCCCATCATAGAAATAATCGTATGTATTTTTGATTAGCTTTTCACCATAACTGGCCATTTCACCTTCGGGATTATCTTTGAATGAGATTTCCTTAAATTGGGAAACGTGCGTAATAAGTGAGTCGTTGCGCATTTCAAGAGAATCTGTTTGCTTTTTGTTTTCCTCATGTTTTAGTGGAAATACACATAAGGTCGTACATGTAATAACCAATGCTACAATGATCCAGCTGAGTGCCTTTAAATAATCTGTTAGTTTTTTATATTCCATTACGCTAATTCATTTGTACAAATCTAGCCGCCTCAAATCTGGAATTAAAACGAAGTTTGTTTATGAGATATAACATTTGGTTATAACTTGAAGTTTTGCCGCAGACAGAATTGCAGAAATTGGTTGGGCGTACCGGCAAGTCCTCCATATAAATGGGTAAAATAGAAATAACGTTCTATTGTCAATTGTGGAATATCAACAATGGTCAATAGATTATTTAACACTTCTTTTTGCACCGTATGAATAGATAAAAAAGCAAAGCTGTTGCGACGTGCAAGGTAGCCTTTGATACTCTCTGTTGAAGGCAAGATCATTTCTATCTGTACTTCGGATAGATTAATGCTGTTATCTTTTAGTGCATTCTCAATAATTGTTCGTGTACCCGATCCCTGCTCACGTAGTACCAAAGGTAAGCGCGTGATATCGGATAGTATTGGATTTTTTAATTGAGCTAATAGTGGGTTTTGGCTATTTGTGACCAAAACTAACTCATCCTTCATAAAAGGAATGTATTTCAGCGCCCGGTTGTCGGTAGACCCCTCGGTGATACCTAAATCCAATGTTTTGTCGACAAGCTGCTCCTCAATACTGCGGCTATTGGATTGAAAAGACTGGATACGGTTGTTGGGATATTGGGATAGAAAATCGGCAAGTAGAGCGGGTAAAACATATTGGGAGATGGTTGTACTGGCTCCTAAAACGAGATTTCCTTTTCGCCCTTCCTGCAATTCCTGTATTTCTTGACCCGCCTGATTATATAGATTGATAATCTGTTGGGCATATTTATAGAGAATCTGACCTGAATCAGTTAAATTAAGATTGTTGCCCTTTCTTTCGAAGAGTGGTACGCCAAGTTTCTTTTCTAGTTCTTGGATGTTTTTGCTTACGGCTGGTTGTGAGATGAAAAGGGCCGAGGCCGTTTTGGTGAAATTAAGGTGCTGAGCCGCAGTGTAAAATACAATTAAACGAAAATCAAAATCCATAAAACGATAAAGGGTTATTTCTAAAATTTAAAAATAACCCTTTATCTAATGAAAAACTAAATTATTTGCTTAGTTCCGCGTAATATTTATGAAATAAAGGAATTGTTGATATTCCCATAAGGTAATTCTCAATACCATACTTTTCATTTGGAGAGTGTAGGTTGTCACTATCCAGACCGAAGCCTAGAAGTACAGTCTTTAAACCCAATACTTCTTCAAAAAGAGCGACGATTGGGATTGAACCACCACCACGCGTTGGGATAGGCTTAACACCAAAGGTGTCATGGAGGGCTTTTTCTGCTGCTTTGTAAGCAACACTGTCGGTCGGTGTGACGACAGGTTCACCACCATGATGAGGTTTAACTTCTACTTTCACATAATCTGGTGCAATAGATTCAAAATGTTTTTTGAAAAGCTCCGTAATACGGTGAGAGTTTTGGTTCGGTACAAGACGCATTGAAATTTTTGCATTCGCTTTTGAAGGTAATACCGTTTTGGCGCCTTCACCGATATAACCACCCCATATACCATTTACTTCCAAGGTTGGGCGAATACCGGTGCGTTCTAATGTCGTGAATCCTTTTTCCCCCCAGATATTTTGGATGCCCAGGTCTGTTTTGTATTCTTCAATATCAAAAGGTGCTTCATTTAATGCTTTACGTTCTTCAGCAGTCAATTCGACAACATCATCATAAAATCCAGGGATAGCGATATGATTGTTTTCGTCATGTAATGATGCAATCAGTTTTGCTAATATCGTCGCCGGATTGGCTACTGCTCCACCATATACGCCGGAGTGTAAATCTCTATTAGGCCCCGTAACTTCAACTTCAACATAAGAAAGTCCACGTAAGCCAGTTTCTAACGATGGTTGAGCCATGCTGATCATCGATGTGTCAGAAATAACAATAACATCAGCTTTCAGTCTTTCAGTATTTTCTTTAACAAATGTACCCAAATTGACTGAGCCCACTTCCTCTTCACCTTCAATCATAAATTTGATGTTGCATGCTAATGCATCATTTTTAATCATGTATTCGAAGGCTTTTACATGCATATAAAACTGACCTTTATCATCGGCAGAACCACGTGCATAAATTTTGCCATCACGGACCGTCGGTTCGAAAGGAGGGGTATCCCACAATTCGTATGGATCAGCAGGTTGTACGTCATAATGACCATATGTCAACACTGTAGGAAGTGCCGGATCGATAATTTTTTCTCCATAAACGATTGGATTACCAGCGGTAGGACAAACTTCTACATTGTCGGCTCCGGCTTCACGCAATTTCTGAGCAACAAATTCAGCAGTCTTTTCAACATCTCCTTTAAATTTAAGATCGGCACTTACTGATGGTAAACGCAATAAATCAAACAACTCATCCAAAAAACGTTGCTTGTTTGCTTCTACATATTCTTTAATGTTTTGCATATTGTTTGTGTTTGAAACAAATTTACACAAATCGAGACATTTAACTCAATTTGTTGTAACCTTTTCAGGAATGGCTGTGACTAATGTAAAAACTAATTCAAATAATTATGGAAAAGCAATCAGTAGGAGCCATTTTAGGAATCGGACTATTTACATGTATCACCTTGTGTGTTTATTTTATTATGCGGTATCGGAGTATGGCTGTACAGATTCCGGGTGAAAATAAGAAAAGAGAGTCACTAGATTGGCAAAAGCCTGGGATTTTGGTGCTTGGTATAGGAATAGGATTATTCATTGTGGGAATTTTGGATAACTACATGAATACTGATTTGCCAGATTCACTTGCCGTCTCAATTTTGATTATTTCTGCGGGTGTTGCAATGATAATTGCTAACCGATTGGATAAAAAACGCGATATTTAACCCGCCAATGGATGAAATCTATATTCGAAAAGTTCTATCAGGCGATGTGGAATCCTATCGTTATTTTATAAAAACGTATAGGGATATGGCATTTTCTGTCGCTCTTTCTATTGTAAAGGAAGAGCATTTGGCAGAAGATGTCGTTCAGGATGCATTTATAAAATGCTATCAATCGCTGTCTTCCTTTAAAGGGAAATCGAAATTTAGTACCTGGTTTTACCGAATTGTTGTACATGTTGCTTTTAATGCCATTCGTCATAAGAAACTGGAGTTGGTCAATTTTGATCTATCCCACCATGACATGTCGCATGAAGATTCCGTATTGGATGAGATAATCGATCACGAAAGAAAAGAAATGATCAACGATGCACTCACTATTTTGCCCGCTCGCGAGTCTGTTGCATTACGGTTGTTCTATCTCGAAGAA
This sequence comes from Sphingobacterium paramultivorum, assembly GCF_014109745.1. NCBI lineage: Bacteria > Pseudomonadati > Bacteroidota > Sphingobacteriia > Sphingobacteriales > Sphingobacteriaceae > Sphingobacterium > Sphingobacterium paramultivorum. The sequence continues at coordinate 3,956,827 of NZ_CP058555.1, read as the reverse complement.
CAGTCGATGGATGAAATTAAAGAAATTATGGGCTGGACATTAGCGAATACAAAGGTGATCTTGCATCGGGCCCGTAAAAATATGCAGATCATTTTAAGTCAGTTAATTAAAAAAGCGGAGTATTATGGATAAGGAACAGGAAAAATTCAAGAAAGTTATGCAAATGAGTAAAATAGAAATGCCATTTGACGATTTTGAACAACGTATCATGAACGGTATTGCTGCGCTCGAGAAAGATAAAGAGAAAGCCCTTTCAAATAAAAAGTATGCGATTACATTTTTTCTTCTTGGGACTGTTTGTGGCATGATGTTCAATAATTATCTGATGGCCAAAATTCAAGTTGCAGACATAGCCCCGGATCTTAAAAATTATAGTGCGATTGGTGGCCAGTTATCTTTTGCTGTTTTGATATGCTTTTTCTGTCTTCAGTTGTGGCGTTTGATCAATATGCAACAGAAGAGGGACTATCAAGCATAGTGAAGATCTTTTGTATGAAAACATCGAATCTGAGCTTCTGTAAAAAGGACCTCTTATTTTGCTCGAATGAGGAATTATGAACCAAAATCCGTTTTTTAAGAAATAAAATTAAATTTACTGTAACAAAACATTGGCTTTATCTACTAATGTTATATTGATATTAATTTACTATCCAACAATTTTATGAAAAGAGTTTTACAAATTCTCTTATTTTTCATTTTTGCTATTCCTGGTTTGGCTTCGGGTCAATCCAAGATTGCTGGAAAAATAAGTGATGTAAAGGACCAACTAAAGTTATCAGACGCAACAGTTATGCTGTTGACCGCTAAAGATTCCATATTAACAGGCTTTACGAGATCTGACGAAAATGGTCTGTTTTCCTTAGCCAAGCCCGATACAGGAGCTTACGTGCTGATTGTGAGTTATCCCAAGTATGGCGATTTTTATACGGAGATTCAATCTGGTGTGGATTACTCCAAATTGGCTATTGGTCTAACAAATACAGCCACATTATTACAAGAAGTCATCGTTACTGGACGCATCCCAATCACAATTAAAGGTGATACCACAGAATATGATGCCGGCAGTTTTAAAGTTGAGAAGAATGCCAAGGTTGAAGACCTGTTGAAAGCTTTGCCTGGCATCACGGTTGATGCATCTGGAAAGATTACTGCACAAGGTAAAACAGTCAAAAAAGTATTGGTAGACGGTGAGGAATTTTTCGGTGATGATCCGACACTGGTGACACGAAATATCCGATCGGATATGGTGGATAAAGTTCAGGTTTATGAGAAAAAATCCGAGCAGGCAGAGCGAACAGGAGTGGATGACGGTCAGCGTGAGCAAACGATCAATGTAAAGCTAAAAGAAGGCTCTAAAAATGGCATGTTCGGAAAAGCGCTTCTTGGCGGTGGAACCGACGACTACTATATGGGGCAATTGATGTTGAACAAGTTTAAGGGATCGCAGAAAATATCAGTTTATGGGCTTTTCGGTAATAATGGTACCACGAGCATGAACTGGCAGGATGCACAAAAGTATGGTGGTGATTCAGGTGTGTCCTATGGTGATGACGGATCGATGAGCTGGTCTAATTTTACGGATCCTTTTTCTGGGCAAGGGGTTATCGGTGTACCTAAGGCTATAAATTCGGGCGTTAACTTCTCGGATAAATTTGATAAAGATAAACATACAGTCAACATTAACTATAAATATGGAAGATTGAGCAGTGATGGAAATGATGAAACGATTATGACCGGTTTGATCAATAACAAATCAGTGAAGAATGTAGATTCTGAAAATGACCAGCATCGTGCCAATCTGAAATATGATCTGAAATTAGATTCGTTAAATCTCTTAACCATACGAGGGGGGGCATCAAGAAAGAATCTTTGGTCAGATAACAAGCGTGAAGCTTACCAATTTGGCCAAAATTCAGATACAACCATTGCTGAGAATACACGCGAATTGGTGAAAAATAACATCAACGAGTTCAATTTTAGTACTTATTTTACGCATAAATTCAAGAAAAAGGGACGTTCTTTTACATTTGATGGTCAATGGAAAAGAAATGAGATGAAAGGTACTGGACATTTGAATTCCGACCTGCGAAATTATAGCTTAAAAACAGATTCAACTACAGATCAAAGTAAGGTACGTAACAATACAAGTGATGTGCTAAGCGCTTCAATTTCCTATACCGAACCCTTATCCAAAATTTGGAACCTTGTTGTGGGAACAGGAATTGAGCAGAGTAATAGTAGTTCCATTGTGGAGTCTTTCAATATTGATGGAGAGGGAAATTATACTCAATTGGATCGTCGTTTCAGTAATAACTATGATTTTGATAGAAGCAGCAATAGGTACAAATTGGCCATAGTTCATACAACTGAAAAATTTAAGTTCACTGTGGCTAATAATTTCAATAATGACAAATTGAAACAGTTCAATAACTATACAAGCGAGGGGATTACAAGAAGTTACTTTACGTATAATCCAAATGTAAGTGCAGGCTATTCCTTTACAAAAACTAAGGGGTTATGGATGAACTATACCGGCAAAAATCAATTGCCTTCTTTGAGCCAGATCCAACCGATCTTGGATAACTCAGACCAGATTAATCGCTATTTGGGAAATGAAAACTTAAAACCATCGTTTAGAAACTCATTAAATCTGAACTATAATTCTTTCCGTGTTTTGACCGGGAATTACGTTTATGTCGGCGGTAATATTTCTACCGAAAAGAACCCGATTACGCAGAATATTGATACCCTAAAAGGAATTAATACATATACTTGGAATAATGTTGATGGCAAGACAAATACTTCCCTGAACGTATGGTCTGGAGTTTATTTCAAGCTGAGCAAAAAACTTGGCCTGTCCAACTCACCACAGTTTTATGTGAATATGAGTGATAATTATAATATGTTCAATCACCAATTGAATAAAGTAAATACGACGAACTTTAATTTTACGTATAATTTCAAAAGAGATACCAAGACAGGTTTAAATTTTGACCTGAACTTTAGTCCACAATATCGTTTGATGAAATCAAGTTTGGAACGCAATACCAACAGTAATGGTTTTGTATTCGCTTCCAACGGAAGTGTGGAGTATTTTTTCAACAAAACATTTAAGGTTTATACCAATTATACCTACTCCTACGAGGCGGCCACCAAAGCTTTTGATGAGAAGTTTGAGCAGTTTTTGTTGCATCCGGGTGTAAGCAAGAAATTCCTGAAAAATGAATCGTTGGTGTTGGATTTTATGATCAACGATGTTCTTAACCAGAACAAGGGCTTTAGTCGTTCGGCATCGACTTCTGTCTTTACGCAACGTCGATATGATACGATACGCAGATATTATATGCTTAAACTATCATGGGATTTTACAAAAATGTTTTTATAAAATATTAAGCGAAATACAATGTTAAAATATATCTTTTTTATCTTCTTCTGTTGTTCAGCCTTAGGTCTTAAAGCACAGTATACGTTGTTTGGTCGATCGGGAACTATTTCCTACGATAAGACGATGTATATGAAGAATATCGTAAGTAAAAAATTCATCGCTAAGGCCGATGATAACTCAAAACAGTTTTTTGAGCGTATAATACCGAGATTACCAGAAAGTGCCGTGTTAAAGAAGTCAATGAAATTCAATACCACGGAGACTTTGTTCGAGTCGGTAAAAGACGAGAGCCTGGATGCAGAGATTAAGCAGTATATTATGATGCTTGCGCTAGACTTTGATGCAGCAACACTTTCAAATATGTCTAACCGATCTTTTTTGAGATACAATGATATTGTAGGTGAAAAAATTATCGTTCAGGATTCCATGAAACGTATCAAATGGAAAATCACAGATGAATACCGTGAGATCGCTGGCTACAATTGCAGGAGAGCCAATGGTATTACACCGGACTCCATTTATGTCATTGGATACTACTGCAATGAAATTCCTATTAGTGGTGGCCCAGAGTCCATCAATGGTCTTCCGGGAATGATTTTAGGCTTGGTCGTACCTAGTCAGCACGTTTCCTATTTTGCAACAAAAGTCGAACTCAGCAACACAGTTGTGATGGACAAAAAGAAATTTGAGAATACAAAGGTAAAACGAATGACAAGAAAGGCCATGACAGATCAAATTACAGGTGTGCTGTCTCAACACATGAATAAAGAAACTGTTCAATTTATTATGGAACTTGGCAATTTATAAAAATCAAAGCATGCTGTTCACACAATATGTTGTGTATTTCTAACTGTTTAGATAAAAAAGCTCTTCAAAAGAAGAGCTTTTTTTATGGTTTTTAATTTGTATTGTATTGTTAACCAGTTGTTTGTTTTGTTTTTTTAATGTCTTTTTATTACGTGTATTTTTTTTGAGATAAACTTAAATTAACTGAAACAAAATATTAGTTTTGTGCACAAATTTTATTATTTATATAATTATATACTATCCAAACCATATTATGAAAAGAGTGGGGCAACTACTTTTACTTATTTTATTCTGTTTCTGCGGAATAGTTCATGCTCAATCCCGGATTGAAGGAAAAATCAGTGATGTAAAAGATCAGCTTAAGCTGCATAATGCAACAATTATGTTGTTAACAGCCAAAGATTCCATTTTGACCAATTTTGCCCGTTCGGATGAAAATGGTAAGTTCTCTCTTGAGCGTCCTGATACTGGACAATATTTTATCATTGTCACCTATCCGAAATACGGTGAATATTACGCGGAGATCCTGCCAGGGCAGCATTACAGTAACATGTCTATTGGAATGACCAGCAGCGCAACCTTGCTGGAGGAAGTCATTGTTATGGGACGGGTGCCCATTAGTATCAAGGGCGATACAACGGAATATGATGCCGGAAGTTTTAAAGTGGAAAAAAACGCCAAAGTTGAAGATTTGTTGAAAGTCTTACCTGGGATTACCGTCGATGCCTCTGGAAAAATTACTGCCCAAGGAAAAACAGTGAAGAAAATGCTTGTTGACGGCGAGGAGTTTTTTGGTGACGATCCCATTTTAGTAAGCCGGAATATTCGTTCTGATATGGTTGATAAAATTCAGGTCTATGAAAAGAAGTCTGATAAGGCTGAGAAAACAGGGATTGATGATGGTGAACGTACACAGACAATCAACGTGAAGTTAAAAGAGGAAGCTAGACGCGGAATATTCGGGAAAGTAGATGTCGGTGGAGGTAGTGATAAGTTCTACGCTGGACAGGGCTTTTTGAACTATTTTAATCAATCGTTTAAAGCTTCGGCTTATTTGATTGCAAGTAATACCGGCAAGAGCGGGCTCAGTTATGAGGAGGTATCAAGCATGGGGGGTGATTACGATAGAGGCGATAATTTTAATGGTGAAGGTATTCCTAAGTCCTTGAATACGGGATTTCTATATTCAGATAAAACCGCTAACAAAAAACATGCTTGGCGGATCGACTATAAGCATATCCGATCCGATGTTGATTTGGATCGCAACGTGTTCACGCGCAATGCGGCACGCGACACGATATTGACTAGCAATAGCAGCACATTGGCGTCAAATGAAAACAGAAAGCATAATATTGGTTTGAAATATGAATTTAAGGTCGATTCCATGTCGGATTTAACGGTTTGGGCAGGTGCAAATAAAAGACATGATAATAGTTCTTCAGAGACACAATCAACTACTGTAAATCAATTTGATCAAAAGATCAACGATAACATGCGAAAGTTTAAGAACGATTCTAGATCCGAACAGTATAATGCCTCTGCACTCTATGTAAGACGTTTTAAAAAGAAAGGCCGTTCGTTATCATTCAACTATTTTACATCGGGCAATAAACAGGATGGTGAGCAAGATTTGTTTTCTAAACTTAGATTTTACAAATTAGGGAATGTTGAAAGAGATTCGACTCTCGACCAGAAGAAATTTGTGAAAAATAGCTCTTTTTCCACGGGGGGTGAATTTGCTTATTCCGAACCGATTTCAAAAAAGATTATCCTTTCTTTCGAATATGGATTGAATTTCAACAGAAATAACAACGCAGTTAGGTCTTTCGATAAAAATCAGAATACCGGTAGTTTTGATAGACTAGATAGTTTGTATAGCAATGATTTCTTATACAAAACGACAAAAAACACGTATAATCTTGCTATTAATTACAAGCCTCTGGAAAAGTTGGTGGTCAATGTCTCGAATAAGTTCGAGAACAGTAATCTGTCGCAATTAAACCGCATGGAGAATTCGAGACTCTCACGATCATTTTTTGTGTATAATCCGGTGGTTGATGTTAATTATGAAATACAGAAAAATAAATCGATTAATCTAGAATATCAGGGTACCAATGGTTTGCCCTCTTTAAATCAGATCCAGCCACTCCGGTCGAATTTGGACCCTTTGAATGAATATCTAGGTAACGAAAATTTGAAACCATCCTACACCAATAATTTGAATCTAAGCTTTAGAACGTATTCCGTATTGGAAGATAAGTTTATAGGTATCTTTTTAAGTGCATCACGTACAAACAATGCTTTAGTGCAAAATACAACGATTGATTCATTGGGTAAGACGACATTTGTTTGGGGAAATTTGAATCATAATAGCAATAATCAAATTAGCATCAGGCCAATGTATTACGGCAAATTATGGAAAAAAATTCAATTGAGACATGGTGGCGGTCCATCGGTATCTTTCAGCAACAATTATAACTATGTCAATACTGTTTTGGCGAATGCCAAAGTGCAGCGTTATGGGATGAATTATAGTCTACAGCGATCGACAACCAAAGGCTTGGACTTTGGTATTGAATTGTCTCCAGGCTATCTTATACAAGACAATTCCATTGGTGCAATGGAAGATAGTAAGGGATTTACGTTTTCATCTGAGGGAAACCTAAAGTACTTTCTTCCGGCTAAATTTATTGTGCGGGCAGATTTTAGCTACAATTATCAGGCTCCTACAGCGGTGTACAGTAAAAAATTTGAACGATTTGTGCTGAGTCCCGCATTATCAAAAAAATTCCGAAAAGATGAAAAGCTTGAATTGACCTTTATGGTTAATGACCTCCTCAAACAGAATGTGGGTTTTGACAGAAGTCAAAACGGGACACTACTGACCGAACGCCGATACAACACAATCAGCAGATATTATATGGTTAAGCTCACTTGGGAAATAAATAAAATGCTCGTAAAATCGAAATAAAATGAAAGATATCAAAAATTTACTCGTCCTATTGCTGTTCTTTTTCTGGGGAGCCACAGCTTTTGGACAATATGCTTATTTTCCTACGCAAGGAACAATTACCTATGACAAAACCGTGTTTCTTAAAAACCTGCTCAAACGCTATGCAACATATGCAAAAGACGAGGATACACGTAACTCCATCAAAGAAATGATCGGGCAGATTCCCGAAAACCAGGTGTTGAAAAAGAAACTGACATTTTCCAATGATGAGGTCCTCTATGAGCATATTGCTGAAGAGTATTCGGACGTTGTTAGCGGGCTGATGCGGTCTGGTATTTTTGAGTCTGGGATAAGTGGCTACCAAAATTTGAAGAGTAAAGCATTTAATTCTGTCTTTGAGTTAGGGGGGGAACGGGTTGTCGTGGCAGATTCGACATTAAAGATCAAGTGGAAAATCACGAATGAATACCGTGAAATCGCAGGTTACCCCTGCCGTAGGGCCAATGGACTTGTATTGGATTCCATCTATGCCGTTGCTTTTTATACGGATCAAATCCCTGTTTCGGGAGGTCCTTCGGCCTTTAATGGACTACCGGGGATGATTCTTGGTTTGGCGGTTCCAGAGCTGCATTACAATATGTTTGCAACGAAGGTGGAGTTGGGAGCCGTAAACCCTTCATCGGCTACCTTGTTAAAGAAGAAAGATAGACCCTTGACAAGGCAGCAGGTTTATGATAAACTGAAGGCCTCTTTCGGTGATTACCTGGGTATTAAGATTTACAATTTGGTGATAGCCTGTACATTTCTGTAAAAACCAACAAAAAAGGCCTTTCATTTGAAAGGCCTTTTTTATGTTTAACTTCGAAAAAACTATTTTCCGTCGTTTTTCTTAGAAGTAACTTCGTTACGAAGTTCTTGTGCTAAGGTTTTGATTTCTTGTAATCCTTTACGTACACGTGTACCAGCTGCAGAATTACCATTGTTGAAGAACTTGTCTGCATCAGCTTCGATAGAAGCTACTAACTCTTTTAATTTTACGTAGTTTTCCATTTTTTTATAATTATAATTTTAGTTTTTATGGTTTTTCCTAAACACTCCTTAAATATACAAAAACGAATCAAATAGAAAATAAATTTCGTTTTTTTTTATCGAAAAAGCTTAAAAAAAACTATTCAACAATCTTAAGTTCGTCAATAATGTTGGTTGCTCCTGCAAATTTATCGATGATAAATAACACATATCGGATATCAACTGAAATTGTACGTTGTAGCTTGTGGTCGAAGATCACATCACCAGCCATAGCTTCAATATTACCATCAAAAGCTAGGCCAATTAATTCACCGTTGCCATTTATTACGGGTGAACCTGAGTTTCCGCCTGTTATGTCGTTGTCACTTAGGAAGTTCACTGGTAGATATCCTTTCTTGTCTGCATAACGACCATAGTCCTTATTATTGTACAGATCCATCAAAGGTTGTGGTAAATCAAACTCTTCGTCGCCCTTTTTGTACTTCGCAATAGTACCTTTTAACGTTGTGTAAAAGTTTTTGTCTGCATCGTTACGGGGATCTTGTGGTAGGCCCTTGATCGAACCGTAACTTAAACGTAACGTACTGTTCGCATCTGGATAGAATTTGCCTTTTGGATTCGAAGCCAATACCCCAGCGACATATTTACGATAAGCACCTTCAAATTTGTCATCTTGTGTTTTCCAGCTAGGATCTACTTGACGGTATCTGTTAAGTAAGGCCGAAGAAAGTTTATACAATGGGTCATTGGCTAAAATTTCAGCGTTAGGGGTCTCCAGGTAATTGTTCAAACGTTCAGCAGAAGCGAAGATGCTGTTCTTCACAGATTCTTTGACATAAGCCGTAAAGTCACCGTTATTTTTAGCAGCCAATTCTGCAATATATGGCGCAATATTTCCTGCTTTTTTAGCATAAAGATTCAATTCGTCAATCAATACTTGCTCTTCAAGCGGCATGTACATTTTTTCATAACCTGCATCGATGGCAGATTTTAAACGAGGAAGAATAGCATTTCTTCTTGCTTCATCTCCAGCAGTATATACTTCTAAACCTGATCCAATTGTGTTCGGTAAAGCTGCAATTGCACTAGAACGCAACATACCCATTAAATAGTTGTCATGTCTAGCTTTCTCGTTTGTCGAAGCATAAAATTCGTTGATTGTTTTGATGACATCACCGTATTCTGCTTTGTTTGCAGCTTTATTTGCCCATTTGTCAAATTTAGCTTCGTCTTTTGCTTTAGATTCTGCAGTTTTATGTAATGTCAAAGCATCAATCATTCCTTGACGGTTTTTCCAGTAGTTAGCTACCTGAGAGTATTTTGAAGCATAGTTCAATTTTACAGCTTGGTCTTGATCCATGAATTTTTTCATGGCATCCATACCTGTTTTAGAAGCTTCTACCCAAGCTGGATAAGCGAATTTAACATTCTGATTGATTCCTCCAGCAGGCATCCAACGATTGGTACGACCTGGATAGCCTAAGATCATCGCGAAATCTCCTTCTTGAACACCTTTTAAGCTGACAGGTAGGAAATGTTTAGGTTTCAAAGGGACATTTTCTTGTGCATACTCTGCTGGATTACCATTTTTATCAGCGTAAACTCGGAAAATTGAGAAATCTCCCGTATGACGTGGCCATTCCCAGTTATCCGTATCACCGCCAAATTTTCCAATGCTATTTGGGGGTGTTCCCACCAAACGGACATCATTGTAATCTTGGTATACAAAATAATAATACTCATTGCCTTGGTAGAACGATTTTACTTCAACCACATACTTACCATTTTCGCTATTCTCTTTTTGAATTTTGGCAATTTCAGCGGCAATGATTTTTTTTCGTTCATCTTCAGCCATTTTGTTGTTGACCAAACCTAAGATTCGTTTTGAAACATCATCCATGCGCACAAAAAAGCGAACCGACAAAGATTTAGGTTTTAACTCTTCATTTTTGGATTTGGCCCAGAAACCATTTGTTAAATGATCATTTTCTGGTGTAGAAAGTTCAGCAATAGCACCATATCCACAGTGATGGTTGGTGAATACCAAGCCTTGATCAGAAACGATCTCAGCAGTACAGCCACCATTGAATTGTACGATTGCATCTTTTAAGCTAGAGTGGTTAATGCTGTAGATTTCTTCGGCACTTAAGCGAAGCCCTTTTTTCTGCATATCTGACTCATTCAGACGCTTTAGATACATTAAAAACCACATTCCCTCATCGGCAAATGCAGCAAAGCTTGTTGTGATGAACAACAAACACATCCATAATTTTTTCATATCAACCTGATAAAAAGTTTGTTTATACAGTACAAAAATGCTTTAATTCTCTTAAAAACCAAAATATTAGACTTTATAATATGCTTTTTACCAATTTTTATGTCAATTGAAAGTAAATGTGTGCCGTATTGGTTGTCAAGGAAAGTCAAATGGACTCTTTTCCTTATCTTTGCAAGATGCAGCAATCATTTGAAAATTTTAAATTCAATAAACAGATCTTAAATGCGATAGCGGAGGCGGGGTATCAACAACCGACAGAGATCCAAGAAAAGGCAATTACTCCAATATTGGCCGGGCAGGATGTGATGGGAATCGCTCAGACGGGAACTGGAAAAACCGCGGCATTCGTGTTGCCCATGTTGATGAAGTTAAAGTATGCTCAGGGAAATGATGCGCGTGCGTTGATTTTGACACCAACGAGAGAATTGGCCATGCAGATCGAAGAAAATATTAAGCTGTTTTCTACTTACCTTGATTTGCGTTCAGTGGTACTTTATGGTGGATTAGGACCAAAAACTCAGATAGAAATACTCGAAAAAGGAGTGGATATTATTGTGGCAACTCCAGGTCGATTTTTAGACTTGTACCTCGAAGGGCACATTGTTGTCAAATCACTCAAATTTTTGGTCTTGGACGAGGCCGATAAGATGATGGATATGGGTTTTATTAGTAAGATCCATCGTGTACTTGAAATCGTACCACGCAAACGTCAGAACTTATTGTTCTCAGCAACAATGAGTGAGCTTGTTCGCAAAATTGCAGGTGATTTCTTAGCATTTCCGACCGTTATTGAGGTATCAGAACAAGCTACACCCGCAAAAACGGTGAGTCAGGCATTGTATGTTGTACCCAACCAAAAGACAAAATTGAATTTGCTTCAGCATCTCTTGCAAGATGATGAAGCGTTTAGCCGATTGATTGTTTTCTGTAAGACAAAGCAGGTAGCAGACAATGTTTTCCACTTTTTGGAACGTAAATATGGTAAAGATGAGGTTCGTGTTATTCATGCCAATAAGGGGCAGAATACACGTATCAACTCCATCAATGCGTTTAAGGAAGGGAATATTCGTATTTTGGTCGCAACGGATGTGGCGGCGCGAGGACTTGACGTTTCTAATGTAAGCCATGTGATCAACTTTGAAGTACCTATTGTTATAGAAGATTATGTGCATCGTATTGGACGTACCGGGCGAGCTTTCAATGAGGGGGATGCTATCACGTTCTGTAATGATGCCGAAAAATATTATGTTCGCAAAATCGAAAAATTGATCAAGCAAAGTATACCTGTCTACGCACTACCAGAGGATGTCTTTATAGAGAAAACACCCTATCATGAAAAACAGGATATTGCGCGCGAGATTGATAATCAAAAACGAAAAGATGATCCAGATTTCCAAGGTGCTTTTCACGAAAAGAAATACGTTATCAAACAGAAAGAAGTGCGGGAGGCACAACGAGCTTCCGGATTTAAACCAAAAGCAAAAAGTAAAAGTAAGTCTGCAGGTGGAAAATCGGGAGGAACAAATCGCAATTTTAAAAAACGTTAATTTATTGTGCGCTTTACACCACTAAATATCGCTAGTGCATGCCTTGTTGCCTGGTTTGTTATGGAAAACCCCAATGATGAAAAGGCTTTATTTACTTGGGGCGCATTTATCCTATTGTTGTTGATATTGACCGTTATTGATATTGTATTTAGGGTCTTTGTAAAGCCAAATAAAAAAATGTGGTTATTACAATTGGCATTTTTGGTAGTCGTTTGTGTCACCAGTTTAATTGTCAAAGTAACCTTTGGGTAAGAGGTAAATTAAAAATAAAGACGAGTTAGGTTGTGAATCGATGGCAAATATAGTTCCTGTTTCAAAAAACATAGCTCAATATAAATAGCTCAATAATATTAAAATGAAAAAAGCTGAAATAAAATTACAGGTAGAGTTAGATGAAAACAACGTGCCTGAAAATATCATGTGGTCTTCTACAGATGGAAATAATGCGGAGGAATTACCTGCAAAAGCGATGTTTTTAGCCCTATGGGATTCACATTATAAAAATTCAATGCGTATTGACCTTTGGACTAAAGATATGCCCTACGATGAGATGAAACGTTTTTTCTATGAAACGCTGCAAACATTGGGCGACTCTTTTATCCGTTCTTCAGGCGGTGATCCAATGGCAGAAAAAGTTATTGGCGACTTGCGTGATTACTGTGCGCATTTTGCAGATAAAATGGAAGTTTTAATGCCACAACAATAGTTTTTAACGCTTAACAGAAATTTGACCATGCAATACTTCTTAGTAAAATCTGAACCATTTAAATATAGCTGGGAACAATTTAATAAAGATGGCCGTACATTTTGGGATGGCGTTCGTAATTATCAAGCTAGGAATAATATCAAAGCTATGAAAGAAGGGGATCTGGTCCTGTTCTACCATAGCAATGAAGGAAAAGAAGTTGTGGGGGTGGCGAAAGTCGTCAAGGAATTTTATCAAGATCCGACAACAGATGATGAGCGTTGGGTCGTTGTGGATCTGGCACCTGTAGAGACGCTGAAGAAATCCGTTACGTTGGAAACTATCAAGGCTGATGAGCAGTTGCAGGATATCGCTTTGGTCAGACAAGGACGTTTGTCTGTAATGCCTTTGAAGCCAGAAGAATTTGATCGGATTTTAGCGCTTGGTAACGCGTAAGCTATCGCGAATAAATCAACCCAGTATATGGGGATATAACTCAAAAAGGGAAAACGATCATTTTCCCTTTTTGATTATTTACACGGTATGTAAGTCATGAACATTAAACATTAGTTCTTTTGACTAAAAAGACTGACCAGCGCTTTTAATTTTTTTGCATTTTCAGGCTTTAATTTCCCCGCGAGAATAAGGCGCAGTTCTCTTCGTTGTAATGCATCTTCGTAAGCTTTGTGTTCTATATCTGTTTCCGGAATTAATACAGGCACAGCTTTAGGGTTGTTATCCGCATCAACAGCAACAAAGGTATAATAAGCTTCGTTGGTTTTTACACGGGTGCCTTCCGGTAAATTAGACGCGAAAATTTCCATGCGTACTTCCAAGGAACTATTAAACGCACGCGTTACCTGAGCTTGTATCGTGACGACCTCACCAAGTTTAATGGAGCGCTTAAAAGATACATTGTCGACTGATACTGTTACGACGACATTGCTACAGTGTTTTTGAGCAGCAATAGCTGAACAGATATCCATCCAATACAATAAACGGCCACCCATCAAATTCCCAAAAGTATTTGTGTCGTTGGGTAATACCAATTCGTTCATCTCAGTGTATGACTCTCGCGCAAATTTCTCTATCATATCATTATTTGTCATTATCGTCCAAACGTTTTGAATTGATTATCTATGATTGCCAAAGAATCCATAAATGACGTCGGCACATAACCCAATTCAGCGTTAGATCTAGTCAGATCAAAGCCTGTCTGCCGTGGCCTGTTCTCCGCCTGTCCAATGCTGGCAGCACTGATCTCCGAAATCAATCCTTTATCTAGTTGCCAGTAGTCTGCAATTTTGTAGACAGCCTCATTGATCGACATTAACTCTGCTCCTGAAATATGAAATATTCCCTGCGCTTTTCGGTCAATAGCGAGTTGGCAAGCATAAGCTAAATCATCCACAAAGGTAGGCATTCTCCATTGGTCATTGACTACTTTTATGGGTTCATTTTGCGACAACTTACTTTTAGCCCATAATACTAGATTCGAACGATTGGGGTCAGCATTGATCCCATAGACTAATATCGTGCGAAGGATAGCATAATTGCAGCTGGACCGCACAAGCACTTGTTCGGAAGCGTATTTACTCTTCCCATATTCACTTTGCGGATTGGGGAGATCTGTTTCATCATAAGGCGCATTTTTTTTGCCATCAAATACAAAGTCTGTAGATAAGTGGATCAGTTGGGTCTGATGTGCAGTACAGTAAGAAGCCAGATAGGCTACGAGATCGACGTTAAGCGATTGACATGCTGCTTGATCTGCTTCACAAGCTTCCACACTTGTCATGGCTGCTGTATGTACAATTGCATCAAAAGTTTGTGCAGATAAAAAATCTGTCAGTTTTTCCCGATCCGATAGGTCTACTTGAAAGAAAGCATAATCCACTTGATTCGGGTTGCGATTTGGACCCTTTGAAATGGCAACAACATCATATTGGTCATTTTTAGCAAGTAAATCAACGACTTTTTGGCCAAGGAATCCATTGGACCCTGTCACTAGAATTTTTTTCATCAACAATAATTAAATGATATCCAAGCACCTGTTTATAAAAACTCGTTTGCAGGGTCTTAAGTGTGCTGTTTAGTTTATTCGTATATGTCTACAAACTAATTTACTAATCTCTGTTATAGCATTTTAGCATATAAAAAGCTAGATTATCACATTTTGTTAGACACAAATCCGCCTTTTTTGTTTTAGTTGGTCCATATAAAATCCATTTTACTGGATTGTTTCATGATATTTTCAACTACTGTTTTTTCTAGATCTAAAATGGACTTTAAAGCGTTATAATCAATTTTATCGGCATCATCGGTCGGCATATGGTAGTCTGGGTGTCCACCAGTATGGAAAAACAACACCGGTATATTCTTTTTGTAGAATGAAGTTTGGTCAGATCCGCCGTTGCCATCCTTGCTAAGATTAAATTTTATAGGTGCCTGAACATCTTTGAATATAGCTGGCCATTGACTACTTGTTCCATAGCCGATTACAGCAAGGCCATTGCTGGGATTATAGCGGCCGATCATATCCATATTGAGCATGGCTGTGATTTTCTCCAATGGTAGAGTAGGGTGTTCCGTAAAATATTTGGAACCAACTAATCCCAATTCTTCCGCCCCGAAAGCAATAAACAATAAGTTGTAGGGTTCTTTTTCATTGTTGCTGCTAAAGTAACGTGCGAGCTCCAATAAACCAGCCGTACCAGAGGCATTATCGTCGGCTCCATTGTGGATTTTGCCTACTCCTAAGGAATCTTTTGAACTTCCTTGACGACCTGTTCCCAAGTGATCGTAATGTGCACCTATAACAACTGTTAAGTCTGCACCATTGTCAATAAATCCAATGATATTATCTGCATTGCGAATGCTGTCTGCAACTTTTACTTTCCAGACTTTGGCTTTGAAGGATTGGCGGTATCCTTTTTCACCTTTAGGCTCAAGTTTGTATTTTTTGAATTCCTTTTCAATATAATCTGCAGCTTTAAATACTTCCTTACTGCCCGTTCCTCGTCCCTGCATTTTGTCGTCGGCGAGGTAATAGATATGTTTCTTTAAGTTAGAAACTTCGATCTGTTGTGCCTGTGCTATTTGGATTCCTAGTAGGCAGCAAAATGTCAGAAGTAGGCTAATGTTTTTCATGCTAATAGTAGAGTTTAGATAGTTGTATTGGGTTATATGTGCAAAAAAATAAAAGCCTTGGGATTAACAAGGCTTTTAGGGATATTTCGTTAATCTTCAACGATTTCACTGTGGATGCTGGATTTCTCTTCTTTTTCTGTTTTGAAATACCGTTTTTGAAATAACAGGATCAAAACCACCCCAACAGAAATTGCCGAGTCGGCAATGTTGAATACAGGTCGGAAGAAGAGGAACTCTTCACCGCCCCAAAAGGGCACCCAAGAAGGGAAGTTGCCTTGAATTAATGGGAAATAAAGCATATCGACTACTTTTCCGTGCAGGAAGGAAGAATAACCACCACCTGCTGGGAATAAACTCGCTTTATCATACCAGGTACTTTCACTAAAGATGACACCGTAAAAAGCAGAATCGATGATATTTCCTAAGGCACCGGCAAGAATTAGGGCAACATTTAAGATGAATCCACGGTTATACTTATTTTTGATCATGTAATGTAGGCCGTATCCAATACCAGCTACGGCTAAAATACGAAATACCGTCAAAAATAATTTTCCATAATCACCGCCAAATTCCATACCATAGGCCATTCCATTGTTTTCAATAAAATGAATCTGGAAAAATTTGCCCAATACATGGTGGCTTTGTCCAATTGTCATTGTGAGCTTAACCCATATTTTTGACAATTGATCTATTAAAAGTATCGCTACGATGAGCGCGATCGGTTTCGTATAACCCTTCATTGTGTTATAAAAATGGTCCTTGCCTAAGCAAAGACCATATATTTAATGCCTAAAATTAATATTGTTTGTTTTTCGCTTCGATGCTCAACGTTGTATGTGGAACAGCTTTCAAACGTTCTTTTTGAATCAGTTTTCCTGTTTCTCTACAGATACCATACGTTTTGTTCTCGATGCGCACCAACGCCGCTTCTAGGTTGTCGATAAATTTCTTTTGACGAGCAGCCAATTGATTTGTTTGCTCTTTTTCTAAAGTAGCTGAACCGTCTTCCAATGTCTTGTACGTTCCAGCAGTATCGTCGGTACCATTAGCATTACTGTTATTAAGCGTTGCGGTCAACGAGGAAAGCTCTTCTTTTGCTATTCTAAGCTTGTCCAAGATAATATCTTTGAATTCTTGTAATTCTGAATCGCTATAGCGTGTTTTCTCGTTGTTGTTTGCCATAATTTAATTTTTTTGGATTAATGCCTTAAGTTCTTTGCCATCGATCTCGATGGTCTCTCCTTCAGTTAGTGAATCTTCAAATACCAATGAATCGGCCAGAATTTCGGTGCAAATATACGATAAATTTTCGTTGGCAGCATTAACCACTTCTGAAGCAGCTGTTAACTTTACGTTAATTCTATCAGTGACTTCTAATCCTTTATCCTTCCTTAGATTTTGTAGGCGGTTGATCAATTCTCTTGACAAACCTTCTTTTTTCAATTCTTCGGTGATATGTACATCTAATGCTACGGTCAATTTACCTAGATTCGCTACTTGCCATCCTTCAACGTCTTCTGCTATAATTTCTACATCGCTCAGTAAAATCGTATATGGCGTGCCTGCTAGGGCCAATTCGCCTGTTGATTCCAACGTGCTGATTTGATCTATAGTCAACGATTGGATAGACGAAGAAACTAACTTCATATCCTTACCAACTTTCGCGCCAAGAGCTTTGAAATTTGGTTTTATTTTTTTCTTAATAATACCAGTGGTATCTGTAATGAACTCGATATCTTTGATATTGGTCTCAGAAAGTACCAGATCTTTTACTTTCTCTACCTTTTCTTGGAAAGCACTATCCAGTACCGGAACCAAAATTTTATTTAATGGTTGACGTACATTGATGGAAGTTTTCTTCCGTAAAGAAAGTGTCAGCGATGAGATATCCTGCGCTAAAGCCATACGTTCTTCCAGATCTTTATCGACTAGACTTTCATTATAAACCGGGAAATTCGCCAGGTGAACAGATTCAACTTGTTCCTTGTTCGTGGCTGAATTCAAATCCAGGAATAATCTATCCGAGAAGAAAGGTGATATTGGCGACATCAATTTCGCAATCGTTTCAAGACATGTATAAAGTGTTTGATAGGCCGAAATTTTATCTTCTGAATAATCTCCTTTCCAGAAACGACGACGGCAAAGACGGACATACCAGTTGCTGAGATGTTCATCAACAAAGTTTTGAATAGCGCGCGCGGCTTTTGTAGGCTCGTAATCCGCCAAGTATTCGTCTACTTCCTTGGTCAACGAATTTAACAAGGAGATAATCCAACGGTCAATTTCAGGACGTTTTTCCAAAGCAATATCTGGTTCTGAATAGGAGAACTTATCGATATTGGCATACAATGCAAAAAAAGCGTAGGTATTATATAAAGTACCAAAGAATTTACGGCGGACTTCATCCAACCCTTCCATATTGAATTTAAGGTTGTCCCATGGTGCGGCATTACTGATCATGTACCAGCGTGTTGCATCAGCACTGTATTGATCGATCGTCGAGAATGGATCAACACCATTGCCCAGGCGTTTGGACATCTTATTTCCATTTTTATCCAATACCAAGCCATTGGAAACCACGTTTTTGAAGGAAACCGATTTGTACATCATTGTAGAAATCGCATGTAAGGTGAAAAACCAACCCCGTGTTTGATCCACCCCTTCAGCGATAAAGTCTGCCGGGTATGCGTGATCGAATCCAGCTTTAAAAGGAAACTCTTCGCCTTTGGCTAATTTTTCGTGATCCAATCCCCATTGTGCATAAGGCATTGCGCCCGAATCAAACCAGACGTCTATCAGATCAGGTTCGCGAAATAACTTTTGTCCGGCATCAGAAACAAGAACGATATCGTCCACATATGGACGGTGAAGATCCAGTTGCTCGGTGTCGAATTTATCCAAGTAAGCTTTATTCTTCGCTTTTTCATCGTCAGACAAAACGTCTGAGGTCAAAGAAGCTTCCAATAAAGACTTTAATTCAGGTAAGGAGCCGATACAAACTTCTTCATTTTCGTCTTCTGAACGCCAGATAGGAAGTGGAGTTCCCCAGTAACGCGAACGCGAAAGGTTCCAGTCTACCAAGTTTTCTAGCCAGTTTCCGAAGCGGCCGGTACCGGTTGCTTCAGGTTTCCAGTTGATGGTTTTATTTAATGCAACCAGATCTTCCTTCACTGCTGTTGTGCGGATAAACCAGCTATCTAATGGATAGTATAGAACAGGTTTGTCTGTACGCCAACAATGTGGATAGGTATGCTCATATTTTTTGACATCGAAAGCTTTGTTGTCCTCTTTCAGTTTGATAGAGATCAACACGTCTGTAGGTTTGAAGTCTTCTTTTGAACGTTCCTCAGCACTGTAATATTCTTCTTTGACAAATCTTCCGGCAAAATCTGTGATTTCACTTACAAAACGTCCAGTACGGTCAACAGTAGGTACTTCTTTTCCATTTTCATCTTTCACCAAGATGCCCGGTACACCATGTTCTTTTGCTACACGAAAGTCATCCGCACCATAAGTAGGAGCAGCGTGGACGATACCGGTACCGTCTTCAGTCGTAACAAAGTCGCCTGGAATAACTCGGAAAGCATTTTCTTGTAAGTCCTCGTTGGTGATATAGGGCAACAATTGCTCATAGCGCAAGCCAACAAGTTCTTCTCCTACAAATTCTGCTGCAAGCTCCCAAGGAATTACTTTGTCGCCCAATTTATAGTCTTGGAAGGATGCATTTTCTCCTTCCGCTTTAAAATGTTTGCTGATCAAATCTTTCGCTAATACGACAGATACAGGAGCACCAGTATATTTATTGAAAGTTCGGATCTTAACATAATTTATTTTCTTGCCTACAACCAAGGCTGTGTTGGACGGTAAAGTCCATGGCGTGGTCGTCCAGGCAATGAATGCTACATCCTCCGCATCGTCGTCAACTAATTTTTCTATAGCTGGATGAAGCTGACTTTTGATAAGTCTAAATTCTGCAACGATGGTGGTATCTTTAACATCTTTATAGGTGCCGGGCTGGTTAAGTTCATGCGAACTCAATCCTGTACCTGCTGCCGGAGAGTAAGGTTGTATCGTATAACCCTTGTACAAAAGACCTTTTTTGTAAAGTTCTTTCAATAAATACCATAAGGTTTCGATGTATTCATTCTTGTAAGTAATATAAGGATGTTCAAGGTCAACCCAATAGCCCATTTTGGTGGTTAGGTCATTCCATACATCGGTATATTTCATTACCTCCTTGCGACAAGCGTCGTTATATTGTTCTACGGTAATCTTTTTGCCGATATCCTCTTTTGTGATTCCAAGAGCTTTTTCGACAGCAAGTTCAATGGGCAGACCATGGGTATCCCAGCCGCCTTTTCGTTTCACTTGGTAACCTTTCAAAGTCTTGTAACGACAGAAAATATCCTTAATCGTACGTGCCATCACGTGGTGAATTCCAGGCATTCCATTTGCAGAAGGTGGACCTTCAAAAAATGTATAGGTCTTGCTTTCAGGACGATTCTTGATACTTTTTTCGAATATTTTTTCCTGTTCCCAACGGGTCAAAATCTCTTTACCTATCTCGGGTAAATTTAACTGCTTATATTCTTTGTACATCAGACTGTTGTATGCTTCTTTTCTAAAGGTCGCTAATTTAGTGATTTATGATGGAAAATGAAAGAGGGCTTTGTTGTGCTTATATCATTAAATCGAGGTTGAACTTTTTGAAATCTTCACTCGATCAACTGGCGAAAATGATGGAAGCATCTGCTACGACAAAGGGACCACCTATGGCAGTCCCTTTGTTATTTCATTCGTGCTGAAATTCAGTTATGCTGAAAAACTGCTTCCACATCCACAGATACTTGTTGCATTGGGATTATTGAATGTGAAGCCCCTTGCATCTAGTCCTGATTTGAAGTCGATTTCCATACCGGCAAGATATAGGCCATGTGCTTTGTTCATAAAGATGCGAATTCCTTGAATTTCGTATTCGTTATCGCCGTCCTTTTTCTGGTCAAAGCCCAAGATATAACTCATACCGGAACAACCGCCGCCTTCAACACCGACACGTAAACCAAAATCATCAGAGATTTCTTGTTGATCCTTTAATTTATTTAGTTCCTTGATTGCCCCTTCTGTTAAAGAAACAGGAGCAACTGCTGTATGTTCTGTACTCATTGTAATAGTGTTTTAGCCAATCCAATACAAAAATACATTTTTTTAATGGCAAATTGCTTGACCGGGATTTTTTGACATTTTCGAAACATTCAATTCTTCGTACGCTTATTCGGTCAGATAGCACCATAAAATGATCTTGACCTAATTAGGTAATTCGCATAAATAAGGCTATTTTTCTAAGAACATTCAATAAAATATGGCTTTTTGTCGATATTCTTTATGGAATATGCTATCTTTGAGGCATTAAAATAAACTACAAAATTTACTTTACAACATTTAAAAACAATGGAAAGAGATCAAGCCATTTTTAATTTAATAGCTGATGAGCTTAAACGCCAAGAAGAAGGTATTGAATTAATTGCTTCAGAAAACTTTGTTTCAAAACAAGTGATGGAAGCTGCTGGTTCAGTGTTGACAAATAAATATGCAGAAGGCCTCCCAGGAAAACGTTACTATGGAGGTTGTGAAGTTGTGGATGAGATTGAAACCATCGCAATTGATCGTGCAAAACAATTATTTGGCGCAGAATGGGTAAATGTTCAGCCTCACTCTGGTGCTCAAGCAAATGCGGCTGTTTTTTTGGCGACAATCAAACCCGGCGACAAAATTTTAGGTCTTGATTTATCTCACGGTGGTCACTTGACACACGGTTCACCAGCGAACTTATCTGGTAAGATCTATCAACCATTATTTTATGGTGTAAAAGAAGATACAGGTCTAATTGACTACGAGCAATTGGAAGAAACAGCGCTTCGTGAAAAACCAAAGATGATCATCTGTGGTGCTTCGGCTTATTCTCGTGATTGGGATTACGCGCGCATTCGTAAAGTTGCAGACGAAATTGGTGCTATCGTAATGGCTGATATTTCTCACCCTGCAGGTTTAATCGCTCGTGGTTTATTGAATGATCCACTTCCACATTGCCATATCGTTACGACAACGACACACAAAACGCTTCGTGGTCCACGTGGTGGTATGATTATGGTCGGTAAAGATTTTGAAAATCCATGGGGTATCAAAACACCTAAAGGTGAAATCCGTACAATCACGCAATTATTGGATTTAGCTGTATTCCCAGGTACACAAGGTGGTCCTTTGGAGCATACAATCGCAGCGAAAGCGATCGCTTACGGTGAGGCTTTATCCGATGAGTATATGGAATATATCGTTCAGGTAAAGAAAAATGCAGCTGCATTGGCACAATTCTTTGTAGAAAGAGATTACAAGATCATCTCGGGTGGTACAGACAATCACTTGATGTTGGTGGATCTTCGCAACAAAGATATTTCTGGTAAAGAAGCTGAAGCTGTATTAGGTAAAGCCGGTATCACAACAAATAAAAATATGGTTCCTTTCGATACACGTTCTCCTTTTGTGACTTCAGGTGTACGTTTTGGTACTGCAGCAATTACAACACGTGGTATTAAAGAGAATGAAATTATACAAATCGGCGAATTGATCGATGAGGCATTGAAAAATGCATCTAACGATGCTCAACTGGATTTGATCCATGGTAAAGTAAGAGCAATGATGGCTGAGTTCCCATTGTATAAATAAGAAATTCCCCTAGGAATAAAAAAAAGCAGAATCACCGATGCGGTGGTTCTGCTTTTTTTTATTTTCTTACAGCTATTTTCAGCGTAACATGTATGGTATAAGTCCGTACCAATTTAACTTATCAAAGAAATTATATAATAACCTGAACCGTATTTTATACGGTTCAAATAGGGGCTCATCCGAATGAGGTCCCTATTAGGTCCCTATTAACTCCCTGTAAAGTTCGGATTAAATGATGCCGCATTGGCGTGTTGTCCTTCTCATGTACAACTGCTGGTTCTAGCTTGTTTCGGAGGGATTGGGGGAATTGCCTTAAGAGCTCGGTTTGGAAATGTGAGGCAGATAACTTATTTTTAAATGTTAAAAAACCTTAAAATAAATTGTAATAATTTGATTACTCATTTATTTTGCGGTAATTTGGTTTTAGATTAATTGATTGTTTTACAATAAGAAAGGATAGTTTATACGGCAAACATTTACATTTTAACACAGAACTGATAATTTATTTGCGAACTGCTAAAAAAGTAAGTGACGTATGAGACTTCTAAAAGGTAAAAGCGATCAAGAGTTGATCCAAATGTATGTCGGTGGCCAAGAGTCCGGTCTAGAGGCATTGTTGAATCGATATAAATCGAAAATATATACTTCTATATATATGAAAGTAAAAGATGAATATCTTGCTGAAGATATTTTCCAGGAGACTTTCATTAAAATCATCAACACATTAAAATCCGGTAAATATAATGAAGAGGGTAAATTTTTACCTTGGGCTATTCGTATAGCGCACAATATGATTGTTGACTTCTTTAGAAAAGCAAAACGTGCTCCAAATATTGTGAATGCGGATGGATTTGATATTTTTGAGGTGCTCGAATTTAGTGATGAAAGCGCAGAGTCAAAAATGCTCAAACAGCAGGTTGATGTTGATCTTAAGAAAATGATCCAAAAACTTCCGGACGATCAAAAAGAAGTGCTCATTATGCGACACTTTTGTGATATGAGCTTTAAAGATATTGCGGAAATAACCGAAGTAAGTATCAATACTGCTTTGGGGAGGATGCGCTACGCATTGAGCAATTTACGGAAGATGATTGAAGGTACCGATCTTACCCTGCAAATGGGCTATTTATAATAAAGGGGGCATTACAAAACGCCCCTTTTTATTTACATTCTAATTGGGATCAAAGGGGAGTTTCGCTGCTTTTGTATTTTCCCATCCTTTGTTTATAGTAAGGCAATGCTACAATCCTTTGCGCATCATGTCTTCAAAAGCCATTTCCTTCAATAATCTGCTCCTGATTGAACTTAAAATAACTGCGCGCCTTCAGAAATGACCGATGAGTATACGTATTGAATTCTTGTTAATCAGCGTAAGTGTTTCGCTGCATCGAAGCTGAAAGCGGAGTTATTTGTCCAAATGATGTGGCAGTTATGTCATGTGGAGATCAGAAGAATCTGTTCTTTTTGTCAGGTCAAAGACTTTTTTTATCTTAGAAATTTATGCATATACCTTTTTTCAACGATTGGAATAAGGTTTGATAGTCATATTATAACTATAAAACGATTGAATAGCTATGTACTTGATTTTATTTATTGGAATAATGGTGGTAAGCCTAATTGTCCAAACAAGATTCAAAAACAAATTTAAGAAATACTCCGAAATGCCTTTGAGCAACGGGATGTCTGGAGCTGAGATTGCGCAAAAAATGTTAAATGATAACGGTATATATGATGTAAAGGTATTGTCTATCCCAGATCGTTTGGGAGATCACTATAATCCGTCGGATAAAACCGTTAATTTAAGCCCTGAAGTTTACAGTGGCCGCAGTGTTGCAGCTGCAGCGGTAGCGGCGCACGAATGTGGTCATGCTGTGCAGCACGCCAAAGCCTATAAATGGTTAGGATTCCGTTCGGCAATGGTACCGATGGTCAATGCGGCTTCCAAAATGACATCATGGGTATTGATGTTGGGCGTTATGCTGTTTGCTTTTTCTAAAGGTGGTAATCCATGGCTTTTAGCTGTTGGAGTTGGGGCGCTGGCTATTACGACCTTATTTTCTTTTATCACCTTGCCCGTCGAGTTTGATGCGTCGAACCGCGCACTGGAATGGTTAAACCATGCTGGTGTAACCTATAATGGTGAAGAGCATGACGGTGCAAAAGATGCTTTGAAATGGGCCGCGATGACGTATGTTGTAGCAGCGTTAAGTGCGTTGGTAACACTTTTATATTATGCATCGATTTTATTCGGTGGCCGTAGAAGTGATTAAATACGGGGATTGTAACTTTATCCTACAAAAATGCGATTATTTTTTATAGTCGCATTTTTTATGGTGTGTTAATGAGGTTACTATAGACAATTTTTTTAACTTTGCTGTTTATATAGAATAAGATTCAGATTTTATGTTTTCAAATCTTCAAGATAAGTTAGATAGGGCCTTTAAAGTATTAAAAGGACAAGGTAGTATTACCGAGATCAACGTTGCAGAAACGATGAAAGAAATTCGCAAAGCGTTGTTGGATGCCGATGTGAATTATAAAACTGCCAAAACTTTTACCGACGATGTTAAACAAAAAGCTTTAGGCGAAAATGTACTGACAAGTATTTCCCCAGGCCAATTGTTGACGAAGATCATGAATGATGAGTTGACAGCTTTGATGGGCGGATCTGTTACAGAGCTTGAGACTGGAAAAAATCCAACAGTCATTTTAATTGCGGGTTTGAATGGTGCTGGTAAAACAACGTTCTCAGGTAAGTTGGCCTTGTACCTTAAAGATAAAAAGAATAAAAAACCATTGTTGGTGGCTGGTGACGTTTACCGTCCTGCAGCGATTGATCAATTGGAAGTACTCGCGGAACAAGTGGGCGTACCAGTGTATGTGAATCGTGAATCTAACGATCCTATTGCAATTGCCAAGGCGGGTGTGGAAGAAGCAAAACGTAATGGAAATAATGTTGTAATTATCGATACAGCTGGTCGATTGGCGATCGATGAGCCTTTAATGGTTGAGATTACTGCAGTTAAAGAAGCGACAAAACCAGACGAAATCCTATTTGTTGTGGATTCAATGACTGGTCAAGATGCTGTGAATACGGCTAAAACGTTCAACGACCGTCTGGACTTTACAGGTGTAGTATTGACTAAGTTGGATGGTGATACACGCGGTGGTGCTGCATTATCGATTAAATCTGTCGTTAATAAACCCATTAAGTTTATTGGTACAGGTGAAAAGATGGATGCATTGGATGTATTCCACCCTGATCGTATGGCATCTCGTATTTTGGGCATGGGTGACGTCGTATCCTTAGTGGAACGTGCGCAGCAACAGTTTGACGAGAAGCAAGCTGCAGAGCTCCAAAAGAAAATCCGTAAGAATAAATTCGATTTCAACGATTTTAAATCCCAGATTCAACAAATCAAGAAAATGGGTAATATGAAAGACCTCATGGGAATGATCCCTGGTGTTGGTAAAGCAATGAAAGATATTGAAGTAGATGACAATGCTTTCAAACCCATTGAAGCGATTATCGATTCCATGACACCTTTTGAACGTGAAAATCCAGATGTCATTGATCAAAAACGTCGTTTACGTATTGCGAAAGGATCAGGTACTGATATTAATGAAGTGAATAAGTTATTGAAACAATTTGGTGATATGCGTAAAGTCATGAAGCAGATGTCTAATCCAGCGATGGCAGCTAAAATGATGCGTAATATGCCCAAAATGCCAGGAAAAATGTAATTTTTAGAGAATAGTTACATCATAAGAAGGGCATCGTTTTATACGATGCCCTATTTTTTTTTCTGAAAGTGTCTGATCTTATTGGCCAGAAAGAACCTTCAGTCCGCTTTCATTGCTGTTGGTGTCTGCGAAGTCATGAAGGTTTTGATCATTGTATTGCCTTTTTTATTAATTTTTTCGTTTCTACTATGCGCTGTGCAAGATGAATCTAGGTTACTTGCGGACAGGATACTGGTGGTTGATTTCGTAAAATTCGAACTGTTTTTAAAGAAATAATTCGTAATTTCAAGTTCCTCACCCGAGTGAACGAAATATTTGTTAAATTTGTAATTATTATGGATGACCCCGCGCAATTATCGGAATACGGCAAAATCCTTATCATTCTTCTGATAGGGGCGCTGTTAGTCTGTGCGACCATTTTTCTTGCACGTTTAATCTCTCCGAAAAAGAATAATCCCATCAAATCTGGTACCTACGAATGTGGTGAGGATCCCATTGGTTCTTCTTGGGTTCAGTTTAATCCACGGTTTTATGTGATCGCCCTCGTATTTTTACTTTTTGATGTGGAGCTTATTTTTATTTTTCCATGGGCCACTGTATTTGGACAGTCCGAATATATTGCGGCAGATGGAAGATGGGGGTGGTTTACCATGATAGAAATGGCTATGTTCATTGGTATTTTAATTCTAGGATTGGTTTTTGTCTGGAAAAAGGGTGATTTAGAATGGGTTAAACCGAATGTGTCCTTACCTAAAGTTCCTGTACCTATTCCGGATAGCGCCTATGCAAGCCTGAATAGTAAGACTTATCAGGTGCGTGATTATGCACTGGTTGTAGATGAAACTGTCGCACACAAAATAACGGTAGATGAACAGGTGTCGACGCCGAAGCCAGCCTTTAAACCTCGATTTAAAAAACCTGAGTAAGCATGAGTTTAGATAGTCAATTGCAGAATAATGGTGTTATTGTTGCCAAATTAGATGATTTGCTGAATTGGGCAAGATTATCTTCGATGTGGCCTATGAGCTTTGGTATTGCTTGCTGTGCCATTGAAATGATGGGGGCAATGGCTTCAACTTACGATTTAGATCGGATGGGTGTATTCCCAAGGCCTTCTCCAAGGCAATCCGACGTGATCATTATTGCTGGAACGGTTACCTTTAAGATGGCCGATCGTATCAAGAAACTATATGAACAGATGCCAGATCCTAAATATGTTATTTCGATGGGCTCTTGCTCCAACTGTGGTGGTCCATATTGGCAGCATGGTTATCATGTGGTCAAGGGGGTAGATCGCGTTATCCCTGTGGATGTTTATGTCCAGGGATGTCCGCCACGTCCCGAGGCACTAATTGGTGCTTTTATCGAGTTGCAAAAAAAGATAGACAAAGAAAGCTTGTTAGGTGAGCAATTGTTCAGCGGAAAAGCTTAAAAGATAAATTTTATAAGATTTTAAATCAATTATGGCAAAAGATTTTTATGGTGAATTGCAATTGGGTATTCTTGGCGGTGGTCAACTGGGAAGAATGCTCATCCAGGAAGCCATTAATTACAATATAAACGTTCATGTATTGGACCCGGATAAGAATGCTCCTTGTCGCAAGTTGTGCAATAAATTTGAATGTGGTTCATTGGGCGATTTTGAAACGGTCTATAATTTCGGTAAGGATTTGGACATGATCACCATCGAGATCGAGAAGGTGAATGTAGATGCTTTGGAGAAACTGGAAGGCGAGGGAGTAATCGTGTACCCACAATCACGTATCATTCGTCTGATTCAAGATAAAGGTCTACAAAAGCAATTTTTTAAACAAAACGATATACCAACTTCGGCGTTTCAATTGATATCCAATAAGGATAATTTAGTAAATGCCTCGTTAAGCTTACCGTACATCCAGAAATTGCGTAAGGATGGATATGATGGAAAAGGGGTGAAGAAGATTGTTACCCAACAGGATATACAAGAGGCGTTCGAAGAAGCTAGCTTAATTGAAGAATGGGTAGATTTTGAAAAGGAAATTGCGGTCATTGTTGCCCGGAATGATAAGGGGGAGGTGTCTACATTTCCAATGGTGGAGATGGAATTTAATCCTCAGGCTAACTTGGTGGAATTTTTGATTGCGCCGTCTTTGTATGGTGTAGAGATTCAACAACGCGCAGAGGCGATAGCAAAAAAGATTGCCGATGATTTGCAGGTCGTAGGTATATTGGCTGTAGAGATGTTCCTAACGAAAAATGGTGATATTTTGGTCAACGAATTGGCGCCGCGCCCTCATAATAGTGGTCACCAAACAATAGAGGGTAATTATGTGTCGCAATTTGCACAGCATTTAAGGGCTATATTCAATCTACCGTTAGGTGATACCAGATGCAGAACGAATGCCGTTATGATTAACCTGTTAGGTGAACCTGGCTATGAAGGATTGGCCAAATATGAGGGAGTAGAAGAGGTGTTGGCAATGGAAGGCGTATATATCCATTTATATGGGAAGAAATATACGAAGCCATTCCGCAAGATGGGCCATGTTTGTATCATCAATGATGATCGGGAGAAAGCGATCTCCAATGCAAGAAAAGTACAAGAAATATTAAAAGTTAAAGCTTAAACAATACTATGTCAGTCAATAATAAGGCCCAGGTAGGCATTATCATGGGAAGCAAATCAGACCTTCCTGTTATGCAGGATGCTATAGATGTGCTCAAAGCCCTTGGGGTGGAATTTGAGGTAACGATCGTCTCAGCACATCGTACACCACAACGTATGTTTGATTATGCGAAAAATGCAGCTTTTCGTGGTTTGAAAGTTATTATTGCTGGAGCGGGTGGTGCGGCGCATTTGCCTGGAATGGTTGCTTCTATTACACATTTACCTGTGGTAGGCGTGCCTGTAAAATCATCAAATTCCATTGATGGATGGGACTCGGTACTTTCTATTCTTCAGATGCCCAATGGTATTCCTGTAGCAACTGTCGCTTTAAATGCAGCGAAGAATGCAGGTATATTGGCTGCTCAGATTCTTGGTACACATGATGAAACAATCAGCAAGAATATCATCGAATTTAAAGAAGAGTTGGCGAGAAAAGTAATCGAGACCGCAGTAGAGGTAGAAGATACCGAATTTTAAGCTGACAATCTTACAAAATAAAAAAAGGAAGCATTGCTCCCTTTTTTATTTTGTAAGATTTGCCTGTACATAGTCGTAGCTTTTTTTGAGACTTTCCATCTTATTTGGCATATAGATATTGTCTTGCTCAACAAAAGCATATTTAAGTCCGGCTTTATTCCTTTCTTTCACGATTTCAGGGAAGTTGATGCTTCCGGTCCCCACTTCGGTATACTTGATGTCATTGAAGATTTGCTCAATCGGCAATTTCCCATCTTTGGGCCATTCAATAGGATTGGATTTTGTTTTATCCATATCCTTGACATGCCAAAGTTTAAAACGATTCGGAAACTTTTCGAAGAGTGCTATCGGATTTTTACCCGCTTTCTCTGCCCAGAAAAGATCTAATTCAAAATCGACCAGGTCGGGTTCAGTAAATGCAAGCATTACCTCTTCTCCAGTTGTATTATTTCCGAGATCCCTGAATTCCCAGAAATGGTTGTGATAAGCAACTTTTAAGCCCAGCTTTTTAGCCTGCTCACCAGCTTTATTTAATTGTTCCGCAGCATAGAGATAATCGTCTTTTTTCAATGCATTCAGATCAAACATCGGTGTTACAGGAGCAATTACATATTCTTGACCAAGCTCTTTTGCTGCATCAAAATAAACTGCAAGGTCTTCTTTGTCGGTGTGGGCTTTACTTAGGTATTTGGACATGTCGTAATGGCCTGAATGTGTTTTTAGACCGTTATCATCCAATATTTTCTTCAACTCTTTGTAGGGCAATTTCCAGAACTGCTTGGCTGTGGCGTCTATACCATAGAGCTCAACATGTTTATACCCAATTTTGGCAATTTGTTCCAAAGATCCTTTCGGATCTTTATCCATTAAATCGCGGATGGAATAAAGCTGTACGCCTATATTCTGTAATGGATTGTCGCTGATTGCACCGGCTTTATTTTGACAAGATATAAAGTTGGGCACTAGATAAGCTGCCGAAAGACCTATTCCAGCTTGCTTTAAAAATTGACGGCGAGAATTGTTCATCATATAATTGATTACTTGTTAGTGTACAATGTACAATTATTTGTTCAGAAATCAATGGTGCAACAAGGAATATTTTTGAAGAGTATGTTGATTTTATAAACTATAAAATCTTCGGAGAGATTAGGTATTGTGGGGCGGTAAGAGTCCGTTTTAGGTGAGAAGTGGGGCGGTCTTCATACCAATAAAAAAGGTCTGAATATTTTTCAGACCTTTTTTCTATTCAAGTAGGAACACTTAAACAGTCATGATATCTTTTTCTTTCAGTTCAGCCAATTTATCAACTTTTACAATGAATGCATCCGTTAACTTTTGAACCTCACCTTCGGCAGTTTTAATTTCATCTTCTGAAGCACCGTCATTTTTTAATTTTTTGATGGATTCGTTGACATCCTTACGAATATTACGAACACCAATACGGCCTTTTTCAGTTTCCTCTTTTACTTTTTTAACCAGGTCACGTCTTCTTTCTTCTGTCAAAGGAGGAACATTTAGACGAATAACGATACCGTCATTCTGCGGATTGATTCCTAGGTTGGCGTCTGTGATAGATTTTTCAATTGCGTTGATAAGCGATTTTTCCCAAGGCTGAATGACAATAGTCCGTGCATCAGTTGTATTGATGTTGGCCACTTGTGAAAGCGGAGTGGCGCTACCATAATAGTCTACTGAAATTCCATCTAACATAGATGGAGAAGCTTTACCGGCACGAATTTTAGTTAATTCGGATTCGGTGTGAGCAACTGCTTTGGACATCTTGTCTTTACAATCGTCCAATTCAATTGAAATTAGTTCGTTCATATAAGATTACGTTTTTTACAGATTTAAATTATTTAACCACAGTTCCGACATGTTCACCATTGGCAAGTTTTAATAAATTGCCAGGTTTGTTCATATCAAATACAATGATCGGTAATTTGTTTTCTTGACAAAGGGTAAAGGCAGTCATATCCATGACATTTAATCCTTTCTCATAAACCTCTGTGAATGATATTTCTTCAAATTTTGTTGCACTAGGATCTTTTTCAGGATCGGCAGTATAGATACCATCTACACGTGTTCCTTTCAATACAGCATCTGCATTGATTTCGATTGCACGCAAAGATGCAGCAGTATCTGTCGTGAAATATGGGTTTCCAGTACCAGCTCCGAAAATAACAATACGGCCTTTTTCCAAGTGGCGAACGGCTCTTCTACGAATAAATGGTTCGCAGATTTGCTCCATTTTGATCGCAGTAAGCAAACGTGTCTTTTTCCCAACCTTCTCAAGCGCATCTTGAAGAGCCATGCTGTTGATGACTGTGGCAAGCATGCCCATATAGTCTGCTTGAACACGGTCCATGCCTGATTTTTCAGCGCTTAGACCACGGTATATATTACCGCCACCGATAACAATTGCAATTTCTAAACCTTGATCGTGAATTTCTTTGATATCATTAGCGTATTGTGATACACGGTTAATATCGATACCATAGCTTTGGTCACCCATTAAGGATTCACCGCTAAGTTTTAATAAGATACGTTTGTATTTCATAATTGTTTTTTTGGAAATTTTCCAAAGGTCAAAGATAAAATATTTTTTTCATCCCTTAAGCCTTAAAGTGATATTTATTGTGCTTTTATTGTTTGATTAATGACTTCTTGGTAATACTGCTCATACAAAGGCATAATATTAGACAATTGGAATCTTTTTGCATGATTTAATGCTGCTTCTTTAAACTTCTCTAAGCGTTCCCCATCTTCAAGGATATAAATTGCATTCTTCGCCATATCATCAACATCACCTACAGCACTGAGAAATCCAGTGATACCGTTTTCATTCAGTTCAGGTAAACCACCGGTGTTGGAAGAGATCACTGGAACTTGACAGGCCATGGCTTCTAGGGCCGCTAGACCGAAGCTTTCCGAGCTTGAAGGCATCAGGAAAAGGTCCGATACAGACAATATTTCTTCTACTGCATCCTGTTTCCCCAAGAAACGTACGTCTTTGCATACATCAAGTTCTCTGGATAGTTCCTCTGCATTTCGACGCTCTGGACCATCACCTACCATTAATAATTTGGAAGGGATTACATCATGTACTTTCTTAAAAATACGAATAACATCTTCTGTATTTTTAACTTTCCTAAAATTGGAGGTATGAACCAATATACGTTCATTGCCCGGTGCGATGGCTTTTTTGAAATGTGACCGATCTTTATTGCTGAATCTGTCCAGATCAATAAAGTTTGGGATCACTTTGATGTCTCGGGTAATGTCAAAGTATTGGAGCGTTTGATCTTTCAGATTCTGTGATACCGCAGTTACGCCATCGGATTGATTGATGGAGAATGTAACAACAGGACTAAAACTCTTGTCTTTACCAACCAGTGTAATATCTGTACCATGTAAGGTCGTTACTACAGGAATATTAATGCCATACGTAGTGAGTAAGATCTGTTTTGCCATAAATGCCGCCGATGCATGTGGAATGGCATAGTGGACGTGAATCAAATCCAACTTTTCAAAACGAACAACATCAACCAGTTTGCTGGCTAATGCAGATTCATAGGGTAGAAAGTCAAAAAGTGGATACTGCGAAACAGCTACCTCATGGTAGTATAGGTTTTCAGAGAAGAAATCCAGACGTGCGGGTTGTCGGTAGGTGATAAAATGGATCTCATGTCCATTAGCGGCCAAGGCCTTTCCTAGTTCGGTTGCAACAACACCACTTCCACCAAAGGTGGGATAACAAACAATTCCTATTTTCATCTGCGTAATTATGTCTGAGCGTATATTTTTAACGGCATCCCGTTATACGCGCTGTTTAATTTGTGTTTAAAGGCTCCAAGGAACCTAATGTTAGTATTCTGCGTGTTGTCGTCCAAGACATGTGACGTCTATCACATATAAACTATTTTTATTCATGAGGCGCCGACCAAGTTATTTACCTTAACAATTGTCTTTTTAAATTATTTCATGCTAACATGAAAAATTGATAACGCTTATTCATGAATTTTGTGTTGCAAATTTCGACTATTTATGCGTAAAATAACAAAAACCAATTGCCATAGTTTTGTGAATTTTTTGATTGGTTAAAAAGCACTATCTTTAAATAGACATTAAATCGGTATATGGATAACTTTATAAGTGATATTTCAGGACAGCAATTTCCTTCAGAGCAACGTATTTTGGGGGCTTCAATCCGACAACCTATTTTCAAGCTGATAAAAAAGGAATATCCAAGTTTTAGTAAGGACAAGTATATCGCCGCAAGCGAGTTGACACGATTTAAGGAAACTTATATCTCCGAATTTTTGAAGGATGAGTCGGGGCAATTAAGTCAATTGGACCAACAGGTAATCAATAGCTTTAAGGAAAATAAAGTAATCAGTGCAAGTTTAGACGGAGATAATAAGGAGCCAGTCAGCGTAGGAGATCGGGTTGCAGATAAAGTGGCTGAGTTTGGCGGAAGCTGGACCTTTATTATTTCCTTTATCTTATTTTTGATTGTTTGGATTGCAGCCAATTTCTTTTGGCTAAATAATAAAGGCTTTGATCCTTATCCCTTTATTTTACTTAACTTGATTTTGTCCTGTGTAGCGGCCTTGCAAGCTCCAGTTATTATGATGAGTCAAAACAGACAGGAAGATAAGGACCGTGAACGCGCAAGAAATGACTATATGGTCAACTTAAAAGCTGAACTCGAAATCAGGGAATTACATGAAAAAATAGATCATCTCATTATCCGCAAA
The DNA here is from genome assembly GCF_014109745.1 of Sphingobacterium paramultivorum. Taxonomy (NCBI): domain Bacteria; kingdom Pseudomonadati; phylum Bacteroidota; class Sphingobacteriia; order Sphingobacteriales; family Sphingobacteriaceae; genus Sphingobacterium; species Sphingobacterium paramultivorum. Next base: position 3,922,648 of record NZ_CP058555.1, on the reverse strand, counting down.
GAACAAGAACTTGTCGAAGTTCAACGGGATCAAGTGGAAAAATTGAGCTTTCTATTAAAAAAGATGGAAAAAATAGAAGAAGCATTTAAAAATAAATGAATTTAGAAGGAGTAATAGGAGAACTTACGTTTAAGTTTTCCAGGTCGGGTGGAGCAGGTGGACAACATGTAAACAAGGTGTCATCGAAAGTATTGCTGCAGTGGGATGCTGCGCTATCGACAGCTGTTTCTGTTGAAGAAAAAGCAATGGTTTTCACCGCGTTGGCAAATCGTATAAATAAAGAAGGAATACTGCAATTGGAATGCGATATCGATCGGTCGCAGGTCCGTAATAAAGAAATCGCAATCGATCGCTTTAAGCGTATATTGACGGCCGCACTTGTGCCAGCAAAACCTCGTAAGAAAACCAAAACTCCGTATTCGAGTGTTCTTAAAAGGCTGGATCGAAAGAAGCAACAATCTCAATTGAAAGCTTCAAGGAAAAAGAATTTCGATGAATAAAAATGACTACATTACAGATTAAAGAAAAAATAATACGCTGATTGTCAGTTTGTTTATGTTTGAACTAATTTATTAGTTGTAAAACTATGTTTTTAGTTATACCTTGTCTATTGATTTATTATTCAGGTATTTATTTTATTCTTGAGGAGTTATGGAGGATTTTAAAGAGTTAACGAAAGCTGAGGAGCAGATTATGCAAGAGCTCTGGGAGATGGGCCGTGGCTTTGTCAAAGAGATTATTGATCGACTTTCGGAACCGAAACCGGCCTACAATACGGTCTCGACCATCGTTCGTATTCTTGAAACGAAGGGCTTTGTAACGCATGAATCTTTTGGTAAAAGTCATCAATATTTACCAAAGATTTCAAAAGAGGAGTATAAGAAAGGTATTACAGGTAAGTTATTAACCAATTATTTTGATAATTCGCCCAAAAGTATGCTCTCTTATTTTTTGGAGGAGAATAGGTTGGACATCAAAGAACTTGATGACATCTTGTCCATCATCGAACGTAATAAATAACAACCAATACTCTTTTATAAACTTTTGATTATGATTTACTTATTGATTGTCAATGTTTCATTGATTATCAGTTTTGTGCTCTACAAACTGATTTTTAGAAAACTTACTTTTTTTCAATGGAATCGGATCTATCTGATTGGAATGGTTGCATTCTCTTTATTAGCTCCCGTGGGTATTTTTATTGAATTGCCCAAGACAGAGATGATTTCCAATCATATTCCACAGGTCGATTTAGGAACATATATGGATGTCGAAATCGGGAGCCCGATCGAAGAAAAACCTCTTTTTCTGTTGGATATTCTTACCAAGATTTATTGGATAGGAGTGGGAGTCGCCTTTTTTTTCCTGGTGATACGCATCAGGCAACTTGTTCGGGTATTGCGCTCTTCTCCTGAATACCTGAGTTTTTCTTTTTTTAATAGGATCGTGATTGGAAAATCGATTAAAAACAAGGAGAATATTGCATGGCATGAGCAGGTCCATACTGCGCAGGGACATTCCTACGATTTGGTGTTGATTGAGCTGCTCAAAATTTTCAATTGGTTCAATCCTGTTGTGTATTTCTTTCAAAAGGAAATAAGGTTTCAACACGAGTATATTGTTGATGAAATTTGCTCGACCGATAAAGTGGCTTATGCAGAAATGCTGGTTGCTCATGCATTACGTACAGATCAATTGGCTTTTTCACATGAGTTTTCCAACCATTCTTTTTTAAAGCAGCGCATCACGATGTTATTTAAAGTTAAATCTGTACAAAGGCAACGCTTGTTATATGTGATTGTGTTGCCCATGCTATTGGTGGTAGCGGGGTCTACGTTGGTCTTTAATACGAGTAGGGCCAAGGATATGGTAGCGGATGTTGAAGAAAGCGTCAATAGGTTAACTGTGACTGATGAGCAGACATTATCGAACCAACCTGAGGAGTTAAAAAACGAACAGGTAAATGAAGACAGGAAGGTCTACAAAGATCCAGAGGTATTGGCCATTCCAGTTGGAGGAATGAAAAAGTATGTCATGGGATTGAGCAGTAGAATTCAAGTGAGTGATGAAGCTATCAAGAATAATGTGATCGGGGTAATTGTCATCACAGCCATCGTGGAGAAAAATGGTGAGTTGAGCTATATAAAGGCTAAGAATGATTTGGGCTATGGCCTAGCATCAGCTGTGGAAAATGGTATAAAAGCAAGTGGGAAATGGAAACCTGCAATCGTCAATGGGAAAGTCGTTCGATCGCTGCTTTCCTTACCCGTTACCGTTGGCGGAAAAACAACTTATTATTGGGAGGAAACCGACACATTGGGCAGAAAGGTTCGGATGTCATCTCATTCATTCCCCGGCGCTGAATCTGGTGAAGAGACGGAAAAACAACTCAAGGAAGTAAAAGCGATAAGGACGGAAGATGAACGCGACCGCTGGAATCTTTCGTTGGATTTTCAGTCCGATTTAGTAACTTTTGATAAAGTTGAGGTGCAACCAACACCTATTGGGGGAATGCGATCTTTTATGATCTGGGTAGGCGATAATTTTGTTTTTCCTGAAGTAGCAATTAAACGGAGTGTTAACGGTATTGTTGAAGTGGCTTTTATTGTCGAAAAGGATGGTAGTTTATCCCATTTTGATGTAAAAAAAGATCTTGGTTATGGAACCAAAGAGGCGGCATTGGAGCTCTTAAAAGGTGCAAAAAAATGGAAGCCGGGGATAGTTAACGGTAAACCGGTGCGAGTTGCTTACACATTGCCGATTCGTTTAAATTTAAAGAAGTAAAGATTAGATCATAAATATGCAGAGCAGATTCATTCAAATTTTCTATTTTATTGTGGTTTTGGCCATGCTTTCGTCCTGTAAGTCCTATAAAGTGGTTCCCAACGGTTTTGCTGTACAAGGAGATGAGTATTTTGTTAATATTAACAAAGAGCTCACCGTATTCCTCGGGGATGATATTATGGAGGAGAAAAATTGGCAAGGTAAGACTAATCCAATTAATGCAAAGCAGGTTGACAATCGATTTCGTCGTGTATTGCGCCATTTACGCTATTCAGATACCGCGTATCAGGTTTTGTTTTCTGGACATCTGGAAGGAAAATATCAGTATGACATGCTTGCTGTAGTGAACAACTCGCCAAATGTAAAAGGGAAGAAAAATCACCTACTTGATTTAAGTTCTTTTCAACGGGAGCAAAATAAGGAAGGGCGATATTTTTATACGACTACAACTTTTAAGGGACAAAAGCTGCTTCATTTTGTAATTCCGTTTAATGGACGCCTTTGGCAAGAGAAAATGGTGTCGCTGATCTTTCTCTTCCCTGAGGATTTTACCGATATCGCGTGGGCGAAGGATGTGGTCATGTCTAATGTTGCTATGTATCGCGACCGTTATAAATTTACCCCGAGCCGCACAGAGATTTTATGCCCCGATGATGGTAGTAGCCGTTCACATTTGGATTATAAAATCCCTGAAGAAAAGGTGAATAAAACAGGCTATATGTTAATGAAAGCTTATGGTGAAGTTGGCGGAGAACGAAAACTGGTTGTTTACCGCGTGATGAAGCCCGGAGATTTTTATGGGTCCTTTGTGACCTGTAAAGGGGATTATGAAATTCTGTATACCACATTGCAAGACAAAATTGTTTGGCAGACTAAGGTGAATACAGAGCGGGATGTCGAATTCTAAAGAATAAATTGAAAGCCTTGGATCAATAATCCAGGGCTTTCAATTTATTCTTTAAATGCAAAATTTCATTTTGGAGCTGCTCAACTTTTTCCAATAGATGGCTAGCAACCTGAATTCCTGCAGGGTTTACTTCAAGGTCATAATAGAGATTTGAAAAACGCTCCAATTTTTGGAGCTCCTCTTCATCAATATATTGTTCTTCTTGTTGAATGACAATATGTATGAGTCCGTATTCCTCCATGCTTTGCAGAAAGGTTGTTTCAACCTTTCTTGACTGGCAGAAGTCAATGACTTTAATGAGTGTCGTTTCCATAAGATTATTGTTTTAAATCCTTCAACTGTTGGAACAATGCCTTTTCCTCGGCAGACAGATTATTGGGCATTTGGATATTCAATGTGACATACAGGTCGCCAAATTCACCTTCCTTGCGATATAAGGGGAATCCTTTTCCTTTAAGTCGCATTTTTGCGCCATTTTGACTTTCGGCTTTAATTTTCAGTTTAACTTTTCCGCCGAATGTATCTAAGGTCACTTCGCCGCCTAGAATAGCTGTATAAAGGTCTACATCAAGTGTAGTGTATAAGTCATTCCCCTGGCGTTTAAAACGGGCATCTGGTGTGATATTAATTGTAATATAGAGATCTCCCTTTGGCCCTCCGTTGATGCCCTCACTGCCATACCCTTTCAGTTTGATTTTTTGACCATCTTCCACTCCAGCATGAATCGTGATGCGGATACTTTTTCCATTGATATTGAAGGTCTGTTGATGTGTGGTGTAAGCTTCTTGTAAGGTTAAGCTGAGTTCAGCATTAAAGTCCTGCCCACGAAATGTACTTTGGCGGCCTCCCCCGCGTCTGCTGCCAAACATCTGTTCGAAGAAATCCGAGAATTGCCCATCATCAAAGTTTCCAGTGTACTCGTGGGAACCGCCGCTACCAAATGGATTTCCCCCAGCTCCGAATGGATTTCCTCCGGTGGATTGGGACTGACGGTATTGTTGCTGCGCTTTTTCATACTCCTCTCCATGTTGCCAATGTTCACCGTATTGGTCATATTTTTTGCGCTTTTCGGGATCGGATAATACTTCATTTGCCTCATTAATCTCCTGAAATCGTTGTTTGGCCTCATTGTCATTGGGGTTGACATCAGGGTGGTATTTACGGGCTAGTTTTCGATATGCTTTTTTGATCTCATCAGCTGAAGCTGTTTTATCAATGCCAAGCACTTTATAGTAATCTACAAAAGCCATAAATTATACTTGTTTTGTATTAAAGATAACAATAATTGTGGATAAAAGGTTTATGCTAAAGGTCATTTTAATACATAAAAAAGCAAGTAAACAATCATTTACTTGCTTTTTTATATAGTATAAAGTAATCCTTATTACAGCCGATAATTTGACCTTACTCTTTATTATTGTCAACCACCAGGCGATTTTCTCGATTGGCTATTTGCCATGCGGTGTAAAATGCGAGCTTTTCACGTTTAACCATCAATGGAAAGTCGATCTTGTCATAGGTATCTGCAGGCGTGTGGTAGTCCGGATGCAAGCCCGAAAAGTAAAACACAGATGGTATACCTTTCTTGGCAAAGTTATAATGATCGGAGCGATAGTAGAGGCGCATAGGATCCTTTGGATTGTCATACATATAGTCAATCTCCAGTTTCGTATTTTTTTCATTCTCATTTTTATTGATCTGATATAACTCCGAGCTCAATTTATCTGAACCGATCGCATGGATATAATCGTGATTACCTTTGAGATGTTTGTCGTCAACACGGCCGATCATATCAATATTAATGCAGGCAACGGTGTTTTTCAATGGAAATATGGGATTTTCTGTATAGAATTTGGAACCCAGTAAACCTTTTTCTTCTGCCGCATAGGTGATGAACAAAATACTGCGCCGTGGGCCATTTCCGGTTGATTTAGCTTTAGAAAAAGCACGTGCCAACTCAAGGACAGCTGTTGTGCCCGAGGCATTGTCATCGGCCCCAAAGAAGATATTTCCTTTGGAATCTATTCCATCGTGGTCATAGTGGCCCCCGATCACAATGATTTCGTCTTTTTTATCTGTTCCTTCCAGGTAGCCAAGAATATTAGGATCGGCTAAAGGAGCCGCATCGGTGCCAAACTCAGCTTTAAAATTTGTTGAAATAGCAAAGGAATTCGGTTGTCCCGTACGATTAATCTTTGCAACCACAGTAGCAAGATTGGTTCTCGCTAGGTTTAGAATATAATTTGCTGCATGGTCTGTAATATTGACCACAGGGATCATCGGCGACTTTTCCGGCGCGGGTTGGTCCACCGCCAAATTATAACGGCCCTCAATAGCACGGTCTCCTGCATCCTCCAAAAGTTGAGACAGCTGACTATTGATGGCTAGTACCATTTTGGGACTGTGTTTAAGGATCTCTTTGACTTTTTTATTTCGGGTTGTTGCCCAGTCCGAAGCAGTCTTTTTGCTGGTAATCCATGAATTCCCTTTCTCATCTGTTGGCTCATTTTCATTGATCAACATAACAATCTTATTGTGGAGATCCATGCCTGAGATATCCGAATACTTGGGATCATCTATGCCATAGCCAATAAACACAATTTCATTGCTTTCGAAGAACTTGTTCTCATTGTTGCCAATGACAAAAATGTCCTTACCATGCTGGAATGGTCTATCGTTAATACTAAATTGCTTTACCTTAAAGCTGTTGCGAATTAGCTGCAGGGGTTGGAAATAGGATCCATTGACAGGCGCACTAAGGCCATATTTTTTAAATTCATTGGCAATATATTCTGCTGCCAGGCGCCCCCCTTTTTGGCCGGTCCCTCGGCCTTCAAAATCGACAGAAGCTAATGTGCGCAGATGCTTCTGTGTAGATTCTACTGTGATTTCATCCGCATATTTACTGTTTACGTCCTGTGCTTTTGCACAGCTCATCAGGGAGCATGCGATCCAAAGCAGGTTGTATATTTTTTTCATTGTTTATTTTTTACTAGTGCGACTTTCAACGCTTTATTTTTGTAATTCTAATTAACCGGATTAAGCGAGCATCATCTGCTTAATTCGTATAACAGGTGTCAGTATCTGCACAATATATAAAAAAAAGCGGATGAAAAGTGTAGTTTACCTTTCATCCGCTTCTTAAAAAATGTTAATTTATTAACAGCTACAAGCTATTTTGTTTACACGGTTAGCGTGACGTCCACCCTCGAATTCCGTGTTCATAAATGTGTTGACGATCTTTTTAGCAAGGTCAAGGTCAATAAAACGTGCAGGTATACATACGACGTTCGCATCATTATGCTGACGGGCTAAGGCCGAAATTTCCTCCAACCAACAGATCGCAGCACGGATATTTTGGTGTTTATTCGCTGTGATAGCAACACCATTTGCACTTCCACAAATTAAGACTCCAGCATCAGCTTCTTTGTTTTCTACCGCTGATGCAACTGGGTGTGCGAAATCTGGATAATCAACTGAATCTGGAGAATTTGTTCCAAAGTCTGTTACTTCATATCCCAGTTCATTTAGAAAATTTACCAAAGCTGTTTTGTATTCAAAACCCGCGTGGTCACTTCCAATCGCAATTTTCTTTACGCTGCTCATTTTTATTGTTATTTTATTTTTCTTGTGCTATTTTTTTTCTTTTGACATCCGCAGAAACCATGATACTGATCTCATATAATAAGAACATTGGTGCTGCAACGGTCAACATGGTGATCACATCTGCAGAAGGTGTAATGATAGCGGCTATCACTAAAATAATTACAGTTGCATAACGACGGCTGGCCCGCATAAATTCAGGGGTCATAATGCCTATTTTCGAGAGGATAAATACCAGTATTGGAAGTAGGAAAACAATCCCACAGCCCAATGTTAACGTTGATATCGTAGAAAGGTAGTTATCAATAGTAATCTGGTTGACGATTTCATCACTTAGGGATACATTTGCTAAAAAGTTGATGGATAAGGGTACAACGATGTAGTATCCGAAGAGTGCACCTAAGATAAACAATAAAGAAGCGTAAAAGACAAAACCACGTGCAGACCGTCTTTCTACATCGGTCAATGCTGGTTTTACAAATAACCAGATTTCAAAAAGAAGGTAAGGGAAGCCCATCATCAAGGCCATCAATAAACAGGAGTTTATCTGAAGCATAAATTGACCTGCTAGTTCGGTATTGATGATATTAAAGGGGATTTTCTTGACACAGAAGTCCGCTAAATTGAAAGCATCTGCGGCTTTACACATCATGCGATAGGTCCAAAAATTTAGATTCTTTGGCCCCATGATGATATCGTTGAATACGAAATCGTAGAATGTAAAGGCAATACCTGCAAAGATACAGATCGCAATTGCTGAACGGACCAAATGCCATCTCAAAACCTCAAGGTGGTCAAAAAAAGACATTTCTGCTTCTATATTCTTCCCTTTATCTTTAATAGCTTGTATTAGATCTTTCGAATTAGGTGTACTCATAAAAATTGTTTGGAAACAAAAATACCATTCTTATTGTAAAGAATGGTATTTTTTATGTATGTAAAGATAATTTTATTTAATCTTCTGCTGGATATTCCGTTAGGTCGAAAGTTTCCATAAACTTTGTTGTGAAATTGCCGGCTCTAAAGTTAGGGTCACGCATCAATCTCAAATGCAAAGGAATGGTTGTTTTGATCCCTTCAATGACGAATTCGCTCAATGCACGCTCCATAGTACAGATGGCCTCTTCACGTGTTTGTGCCACAGTGATCAATTTAGCGATCATCGAGTCATAGTTCGGCGGAATTGAATAACCAGAGTAAACATGTGTATCTACACGTACACCATGTCCACCTGGTGAGTGGAAGTTGGTGATTTTACCTGGTGAAGGACGGAAATTGTTGAAAGGGTCCTCCGCATTGATACGACATTCAATCGCATGCATTCCTGGTTCATAGTTTTTACCAGAGATCGGAATTCCTGCGGCCACTTTTATCTGCTCTTTGATCAAATCAAAGTTGATTACTTCTTCCGTTACAGGGTGTTCGACCTGGATACGGGTATTCATTTCCATGAAATAGAAATTACGGTGTTTGTCAACCAAGAATTCGATTGTACCAGCACCTTCATAGTTTACAGCTTTGGCACCTTTGACTGCAGCTTCACCCATCTCAGCTCTCAACTCAGGAGTCATAAAAGGTGATGGAGATTCTTCGATCAATTTTTGGTGACGACGTTGTATCGAGCAGTCACGTTCAGATAGGTGACATACCGTGCCAAATTGATCGCCCACAATTTGGAATTCGATGTGACGCGGTTCTTCTACATATTTTTCAAGGTAGATGCCATCGTTACCGAAAGCAGCAGCAGATTCAACACGCGCAGAATCCCAAGCTGGTTCGAACTCTTCGTCTTTCCAAATGATTCGCATACCACGACCACCACCTCCAGCAGTTGCTTTGATGATGACTGGGTAGCCAATTTCATTCGCTAATGTAATACCTTCTTTTACACCTGAAATCAAACCTTCAGATCCCGGAACTGTAGGAACTCCAGCTTTTTTCATGGTATCCTTAGCACGGGATTTATCACCCATTTTTTCGATCTGTTCTGCAGTAGCACCAATAAATTTGATACCATATTCTGCACAGATTGCTGAAAAGCGTGCGTTTTCCGATAAGAAGCCATATCCTGGATGAATTGCATCTGCATTTGTCAATTCAGCAGCAGAAATAATATTCGGAATGTTTAAGTAAGAATCTCTACTTGGAGGAGGACCAATACAAACGGCTTCATCCGCAAATCTTACGTGTAAACTATCTCGATCAGCAGTGGAATATACTGCGACACTCTTGATACCCATTTCACGACAGGTACGGATAATGCGCAGGGCAATCTCGCCTCTATTTGCAATTAATATTTTTTTGAACATTGTCTTGAATTATGAAGTTTGCAAAAAATGTAGCCCTTTGGAGGCTACATGTATTCATTTACGTAATTGTAAATTACTTAGGCTCAACTAAGAATAATGGTTGGTCGAACTCAACAGGTTGAGCGTCTTCTACCAAAATCTTAACGATTTTACCTGAAACTTCAGATTCAATTTCGTTGAATAATTTCATTGCTTCAATGATGCATAATACAGAACCGGTATTGATATCATCACCAATATTGACGAAAGATGGTTTACCAGGTCCAGCCGAACGGTAAAATGTACCGATCATAGGTGATTTGACTGTAATCAAGTTTGCTTCAGCACTTGCGGCAGGTGCTGCAGGGCTAGCTACTGGAGCTGGCGCCGCTGCTTGTGCAACTTGAGGAGCAGCAATTGGAGCAATAGCAGGAACAGTAGCTGTTACGTACGTAGGCTCTTGATTTGTTTTTATTGTAATTTTAAAATCTTGCTCTTCAATTGAGACTTCATTCACACCTGATTTTGAAACGAATTTAATCAAGTCCTGAATTTGTTTGATATCCATACCCATAGTATTCTAGGTTTTGTTTGTTTCTAAAAAATTCTAACTGTCAAAAGTAATAAATTATACCATAAAATGGACAATTAATACGCCCATTTTAAATAGATGGATCCCCAAGTGAAACCACCGCCAAAAGCTGCAAGGATAAGATTATCTCCTTTTTTCAATTGAGATTCCCATTCCCATAGGCATAAAGGGATAGTACCACTGGTGGTATTTCCATATTTTTGAATGTTCACCATCACTTTTTCTTCTGGAAGACCCACACGTTCTGCAGTTGCATCAATAATACGTTTGTTGGCCTGATGAGGTACCAACCAAGCAATATCTTCTGCCTTTAAGTTATTTTTGACCATAACCTCATGTGCAACATCTGCCATATTGGTTACTGCAAATTTAAAGACCGTACGACCTTCTTGGTAAGCATAATGTAATCCTGCATCTACAGTTGCATGCGACGCCGGATTCAGTGAACCCCCACCTTTGATATTCAAAAACTGTCCTCCGGAACCATCGGTTTTTAAAATAGCATCTTGTATACCCATTCCTTCTTCATTTGGCTCCAACAATACACAACCACAACCATCACCAAATAGGATACAGGTATTACGGTCTTGATAATTGATTACCGAAGACATTTTATCTGCACCGATAACAAGGACTTTTTTATGTGTACCAGCAGTGATAAATTGTGTTCCCGTATTCAGACCGAACAAGAAACCTGAACAAGCAGCCTGAAGATCAAATCCCCATGCATTTGTTGCTCCGATTTTATCGGCCAGAATATTTGCAGTCGCAGGGAACAGCATATCTGGTGTGCTTGTACAAAAGATAATAAGGTCAATATCTGTAGCAGCTATACCTCTTTTTTTCAATAAACCTTGAACCGCAGGTACAGCAAGATCTGAAGTAGCAAGCCCTTCACCTTTTAAGATGCGACGCTCTTTGATTCCCGTTCTGGAAACAATCCATTCGTCGTTGGTGTCGACCATTGTTTCCAATTCTTTGTTAGTAAGGATATAATCCGGAACGTAACCATTTACAGCCGTGATTGCGGCGTGAATCTTTGACATAAATATTCTAATTGAAAATAGATCTGATGCTGTCAATGAACTTAGACTCGATCATATCTCTTGAAAATAAAACCATATTTTTAATGGCCTCAGGCGTCGAAATACCATGGCCAATAATGACAGGAGCATTAACTCCCAAGATGGGGCTTCCGCCGTACTGCTCGTAGTTGAATCGGTCGAAGAAATCATCTTTAAAACCTTTTTTCAATGTCACTACATAAAATGATTCTGCGAGTTTCAAGACGACGTTGCCTGTAAATCCATCACAGACGTAAACGTCGGCATGGTCACTGAACAGGTCACGGCCTTCTGCATTTCCGATAAAGTTAATCTTGTCGTTGGCTTTAAGTAGGGGGTAGGTAGAGGTTGTTAGGATGTTTCCTTTTTCTTCTTCTTCTCCGATATTCAATAATCCCACTTTAGGGTTGGATACATTAAACACATGTTCGGCAAAGACGCTTCCCAAGATTGCAAATTGGTTCAACATCTCTGGTTTACAGTCCGCATTAGCGCCGACGTCCAATAAGATTCCGAAGCCTGATTTTAATTTGGGAACAATGGATGCTATTGCAGGACGTAATACGCCTGGGATAGCTTTAACGCTGAACATTGAGCCCACAAGCATGGCGCCAGTATTACCAGCAGAAGCGAATGAGTCAATTTCTTTTGTTTTTAAATATTCAAATCCCTTCGCAATACTTGAGTTGGGTTTTTGAGTTATCGCTTTGGTTGGATGTTCACCCATTGCAATGACTTCTGGAGCCTCTACATATTCAAAGTCAGATGAATTTCCTCCGGCTTGATTGATTAATTGTTTAGTCTCTTCAGTTTTACCAAAAAGGACTATTCTTTGGTCTCCAGTAAGCTGTTTTTGTGCTTCAATAGCACCTGTTATCGTTGCTTTAGGAGCATAATCTCCTCCTAAAATATCTAAACCAATCTTCATCCGTTATTATTTAGTAAATCAATAATACGCAAAAAACATCCCAAAGTAAAGCAAATTTCTAAAATAGTGCTTGTCTGGGATGTTTTGGTGTTATGAAAGGTTTACCTTAGACAACAGCTGTATTTTCAATGATCAATTTACCGTTGTAGTACAAGTTTCCGTCTACAGTATACGCACGGTGAGGTAAATGAACTGCGCCAGTTTCTTTACATACTGTCAAGCTTGGAGCTTCAGCTTTATAATGTGTTCTTCTTTTGTCTCTTCTTGATTTAGAAGTTTTACGTTTTGGATGTGCCATCTCGTATTTTTGTTTTAGTTATTTTTAATATTTCTCAATGCTTCCCAACGTGGGTCGATAATTTCTTCTTCTTTTTGTTCTTCTGAATCAGGCTCGCTTGTAAATAACGCGAGCATCTCAGGATCACATTGTATGCCTTGTCCCTGCTCTTCACATTTAACGAAATAGGGAACAGCTAAATTAATGTATTCGTATAATAACTCAGCTATATCCAACTCATGGTCGCTTTTGGATAAGATCAACACCTCTTCGGTATTATCTGTCCAATCTTCATCCGTGAATTTGACTAATATTCGTTCTTGAATTGAAATCGGTGACATAAACTCTTTTAAGCAGGTATCACAAGTCAATTGAATTTCGCCTTGGATATCAAAATGCAAAATCAATAGATTTTCTTGTTTTTGCAATTCAACTTCTGCTTTCAGGTTGCCATCTTTTACAATCGAATGTTCGTAGCAGTCAAAGAACTTTTTATTAATGTCAAACTCAAAATTGTGCTTTCCAGCGTTGAGCCCCGAAAAGGGAATTCTGTATTGTTTTAGATGTTTCACAATCTTGCATTTGAGCCTGCAAAGGTATGTATAAAATCATTAGGATAGAAATATTTTTTTAAATATTCCGAAGCAAAGCTTTATATACACCAGTAACAGGGCTTATTCATAATAATTTTTGCCTAACTCTATCTTTTCGCGCCCATGTGCCATACGCCATTTGTTGGTGTCACGTAGCGAATAAGCACAGCCGCAATATTCCTGCATATAGAACTTCTCCTTTTTGGAGACTTCAAGCATACGGGCAGAACCACCTTTCTTGCGCCAGTTGAATGTCCAATACTCCATCCCTTCATGGCGGGAGGCAGCACGTAAACCACAATCATTGATCTGCTCCATGTTTTTCCAGCGGGAGATACCCAGCGAACTTGAAATCACATCAAAGCCATTCGCAGCCGCATACTCAGCTGTTTTTTCAAAACGCATATCAAAACACATGGTGCAGCGAATGCCTCTTTCAGGCTCTTGCTCCATCCCTTTGGCCAAATCAAACCAATGATCAACATCGTAGTCCGCATCAATAAAAGGGATATTATGTTTTTCCGCAAATCGTATGTTCTCGTCTTTGCGTAAATCATATTCTTTGCGGGGATGAATATTGGGATTGTAAAAATAGATTGTAAAATCGATATCCGAAGCAATGAGCGCTTCCATCACTTCTCCTGAACAAGGAGCACAGCAGGAGTGTAAAAGTAATTTTTTGCCCTCTCCCGGTAATGCCAACGTCTCCCTTACAAATTCCTTATTTTCCATAATCGTATGTGCTAACAAAAAACAAGGACAATTTTAATCAAAAAGTAGCGAATTGACAAATATTTCCGTTTTACTTATGCGAGTTTGTCCTTAAAAGAATTATATAAATTCGTTTATATGCTGCATATATTAGTAGATTTGTATGTTTAACGCAATACGCTATTTTTAATAAAAAATATATGAAATTTTCATTTCAATCCTTTGTTATTCTATTCTTTGCCAGTATAATAGGTTTCACAGCCTGTAAGAAACTGGATGATGAACCTCAGCGAACAGAGGCTACTTTGATCTCCAGATTGTATGTTTCTTTCTTGGATTACGACCAGAACAATTCTGCGCTTAAAAACATGATGATTATCGATCCGGCTGATACGACCAACTTGGATAATATCTATCAATATCTTTCTCCGGCAAAGGGTGGTGGTCCAATTCTTTTTGATGCTGCTGCCCGGGCTATCTTTCAGGCGAGTGTTACGGCACAGGATACCTTTCTTCAAGTGATTCCATTTGCCAATGAGATCTATGGAATTCCTGGTAATGCAGGTGCTATTGGATACACCGGTTTTACCAATGTAAGGGGGTTGGGCTACTATACTTATGCCCAACAAAATGGTGCTTCTGGATCTGTTACAACACCATTTCTTTTGGCTGTTACAAATCGTGGAGCAGGTAACTCCATGTTATATGCTATAAGTACACCAAGTGGAAAAGTAGGTTCAAAAGGTGGAGCACCGATCATTGACAAACAGATTAACCTTGGGACCATTGTTCCGAGTTCACTGACCTTATTGAACAGCATCACGAGTGATAGTAATGAGAAATTGTTGCTGATTGGTTTTAATAATGAAGGAACAGAAAATAAAAGTGGTTTTGCGGTATATTCACAACTCAAACAAGAACTCATCGACCGTGCTCGCGATACCATTGTAGCTTCCACTAGATTTACGCCAATGATGAAAGTATATATCAATGGTAAAACGGGATTAGGCTCGGTGTCATATGCTCCCAAAAAGAACTTGTTGGCGGTAACTTCCGGTAGTGAAGTACTATTTTTTAAAGATCCAAAAACCTTATTTAGCGGCGCCACGGATAAAACGAACGTGGAGCCGGACTATGTTGTCGGTGGGGCTAATACAGGCTTAGTAAAACCTTGGGGGATAGCCATTGATGACCGTACAGAACAAGGGAAATTCTTTTATGTTTCTGATCTAACGAATCGTACAATTTCGCGTTTTCCATTAGTTAGCTTAGGCGAAGGCAATGTAAAACCCGATATTGCGGCGAAAACCTATGGCTCCATGACACCTAATTATATCTTTTTAGATGCTCGTGAAGCTAATGTTTTCTAACATGCAGTTTAAGCAAGCAACTGGAAAAGCTCTTTGATTTCCTGTTGCTTGTTTGAACTTTCATGTTCTTCGTAGGCAGACATCAGGTTTCGTAAAGCTCGTTTAATGATTGTCACATTGTCGCAGGGATAGGTAAATTCTCTATCCGGATTGAGGTTCAGTTGCTTCAAAAATGAATTTACATCGCTTTTCTGCATAACCTGCCCACGATTAAAGGCATTGATGTAAAACAGCACATTTTCATTCCCTTCTTCATCCGAATCCATATACGCCAAAACAAAATGCTTTGGTAAATTAATACCGTAGATTGGAATGTCCAATTTTTGTGCAATGATACTATAAATGCAGGATAGGGTTAAGGGATTTCCCTGTTTGGTATCGAGCACTTGACCAATATAGGAATTCTGTGGGTGATGATAATCCTTTGTATTTCCTGCTAAGCCGAAGGAGCCAAAAAGAACATGATTCATCAGGTTCACTTTTTCCAGTGGGCTCATGTCGTAATGCAAACCGCGCCATACCTCAGTTTTGAGATCCTCTATCGCCAAAATAATCTTGTGGTCTTGATAAGAAGGATATTGATAATTATTGAGGATAATTAATCCTTCCAGTAGATTGAATGAGTTACTCAGGTTCCAGATCTGTAACTCGTTTTTGGTCTGATCAAATTGAATTTCATGAATGATATTCTCTAACCGCCCCTGTATTCTGGGATCGAAGCTTGATTCCCAAAATTTTTCCAAATAGGGTACAACCTCAGGACCTTGGCTTTTTAACTGGTGTTCCACTTCCTGAATAATCTGTTGGTCGGTGTCGTCCAACAGGGATATAAGCGATTTCAACTCTCTCTCATTCATCATAACGAAGTTAAAGAATTGATTCGAAATATGAGCTAAAAAAATCCCTAGCGTAATTGATGTACTGCGTAGGGATTATCCAGGTTAAATTGGCATACAATTATTTGAGCTGACCATCCAGCATATTGACAACTCTTTTGCCGTATTCGGCATTCTTTTCAGAGTGGGTTACTTGTATAATTGTAACACCATCATCGTTGAGCTGTTTGAATAGATCCATGATTTCTTCACCTTGTTTGGAATTTAAGTTACCCGTAGGCTCATCGGCCAGCAATAACTTGGGTGATCCCGCTAATGCACGCGCTATACCTACAATCTGTTGTTGGCCACCGGATAGCTGGGCTGGGAAGAGATCCTTCTTACCAACAATACCAAAGCGATCGAGCATATCGGCAACAATAGCTTTTCTTTCTTTGCTCGAAATGTCCTTATAGATCAAGGGTGTTTCAATATTTTCATATACGGTCAATTCATCCAGGAGATGGTAAGCTTGAAATACATAGCCGATGTGAGATTGGTATAGTTGCGTTCTTTTTTTCGCTTTCATTTCCAATACATTCTCGCCCATAAAGATATATTCACCTTCATCAGGTTCATCGAGCATACCGATAATATTTAATAAAGTCGATTTTCCAGACCCTGAAGGTCCCATGATGGAGATAAAATCACCTTCAGCGATATCGAGACTTACATCTTTAAGGACGAATGAGCGTGTACCACCTACGTTATACCACTTGAATAAATTTTTTAATTGTATCATTTTTTAGTATTGAGATCTTAGATATTCGTATTTATATTTTTACTAGTAACCATATTTATTGTTCGATTGTGGGGTAAGGCCCTCTCTGCTCATATTATCTTTTATTCATCGCGCAGGCTATCTATTGGATTTGTTTTTGCGACTTTGATAGATTGGAAACTGATGGAAACCAATATGAGTATAAATATGCAAAATATTGGGATCAAAAACGACCACCAGGACAGCTGAATGTGATAGGCGAAATTGGAAAGCCACCTATTCATGAGCAGATATGCTATTGGAAGGGCTATGCCGATCCCGATCAGAAAGAGCTTGAAAAATGGTTTGTTCAATTGAATAAAGAGCAATTGTACCGACGCTCCTAGTACTTTACGGATGCTCATTTCCTTTTTTCGTAATGCCGCCTGATATGCCGCCATACTGAACAGCCCTAAGGCCGCGATGATAACAGAAAGGCTGGTGAAACTATTAAAAGCAGTCTGCAATTCTTGCTGTTTTTTGTGCTGTAAAGCATATTGCTCATCCATAAAGGAATAATCAAGGGGCAGATCTTTTGTGGATGGATTTTTCTCCCACTCTGCTTTGACTGTTTGAATTGCCCGATCGACCATTCCTGGTTTTGTTTTGACCATGAGGGTTGTTTGCAAGCGCATGCTTCCGCATTCACTTTTAAATGAATAGATGGTCGGTTGAACTACATTTTCAAAACCATAAGCTTTACTGTCTTTGACCAGACCGACAATTTCGAAGTTGACATCACAGCCTTTAATTTTAGCCCCCATAGGGTTTTCAAGTCCTAAATTTTTGGCTGCAGATTCGTTGATAATAGCATAGTTGGCCAAGGAATCGCGAAGCAGTTGATCTATTGAAATATTGGTGTTCCCCTGTATGCTGGGGATATTTAACGTCTTGAAGTATTTAGGATCAATGCCGACATGTGCGAATGAAACAGTTTTTTGTGCATAAGAAAAATCCATTTTAGGAGGCTGTTCGCCCTCTCCTGGGATATTTGTTGCCGATGCGGTAGCTGCAATACTCGGGTCATTTTCTAATCGACGTTTTAATTGATTGTAGGTGTCTTTATTGTAATACATACCTACACCTTTGAAATTGACAACTTGTGCAGGCTCAAACCCTTTATCCGCCTGTTGCATATAATTTAGCTGTGCTCTAATAACCAACATGCCCGAGATAAAGAGGATAGCCATACTGATCTGGAAAGTTAGCAAGGCATTTCGGAATGTTCCTTTCTTTAGTATTGAGGATAATCCGCCTTTGAGCAGATTGACGGATTTGAAGCCAGAGAGTACGATCGCTGGGTATATTGCCGATAGAATTGTTGTCAATAGTACGGCAATAGCAAGTTGGGCGATTGTCTCCGAACTCAAAATATACCCCTTAAGATCATCATTGAACCATTTTTGGAGGATATTTCCTGTGAGGGCCAAAGTAACGAAACTTAGGATTGCAGCACTGAAAGTCAGAATAAATACTTCCAGTACCAATTGCCTGACGATAGCCCAACGTGAGCTTCCCAATATTTTTTTTAGGGCAAGCTCTTTAAGTCGTTGATCCGCCTGTGCCATAATCATGTTGGCAAAATTGGCCGAAGCAAGTAAAAGAATCAAGACCGAAAGAATACCAATAATCCACGTAATGATATAAGCCGTGTTATTTCCCGTTTTTGGCCGAAGGTGAAGGTTGGCAAGTGGATCTAGATAGATTTTTCCCTTGGCATAACTGGATGAGCGTATTTTATCTTTTGGTGCAATTTCTTTCTGGTAAAGCGCATTGATGCGATTGGTCAACTTTGTGATATCCGTACCGGGCCGAACCTGAATATAAGTTTGATACAAAAAGGGATTATTATCGGCAAAGAGATCCTGCGGTTCACGGATAAAAAGGAGATCGTAATCAATCATGGACAGACCTTGCTTTTTGATGGTGCCGTAGATTGTTTCCTTCATTCCAATTTGTAGACTTAGAGCTGGAATCGACTGGGGACTGTCAAAATTTAAGTCTTCTTTTTTGAATAGTTGTTCGGCAATATGGCTTTTGACCATGGTCGCATCCTTTTGGTCCTTGTTTTTGTAGAGCGGTCCGGTCGCATTTTCGATTTGAAAGATTCGTGCGGCTGAGGAGTCAATCAGTGCAGCATTTTTAATAAGGACTGTTTTTTCACCAAAAAGGGGATAACTTCCGTAATTGTAAACTATTTTTCTACCTGCATATACAATATCAGGTAAATTCTGTTTTAGCAATGGAGCCAGAGAAGGTGAAGTTTCGTCCGTAAATGCACCTTCTGCTTCAAGGCCAATTTGGTAGATATCCTTAAAATGTGGATTCCATTTATCGTAACTCGTTTCCCGATTGATGTATTGATAGGAAAGGATAAAACCCGTAAAACCCAAGGTCAGACCAACAATATTTAAGAAAGTAAAACCTTTATTTTTTAGGAGTTTACGCCAAGCTAGTTTGAAATCATTTTTTGCCATTTTTTGGAGGATATTATGTTTAAACTAATGCGAACCAATTCACTCAATTAAAATTACAATCCCCTTGCCAGTGTCGTAATAGTTTTATTATAAATCACTTATCGTGTTTTTGTTTTGTTTTTGGATGTTCGATTTCGAACAGTTTACGTCCAGAATCGAACATCCACGCCCCCTGAGCCATTGGTTCATTGCCCACCACGCAACAGGCAAGGCAATTACCAAGGCAACAAACACCAATTTTTAAGATCTTCTGACTTTATTCATCCCTTAAACTATCGACTGGATTGGCACGGACGACTTTCCAAGTTTGATAACTAATGGTTCCAAATGCAACCAGGATTGCACTGAGACCCGCTAGAATAAAGTAGAACCAATTGATTTCTATTCGATAGTTGAAATCTCTCAACCATTGATTCATTGCCCACCACGCAACAGGTGTGGCAATGACCAAGGCTACAAACACCAATTTTATAAAGTCTCCCGAAAGTAGTCGGAGTAATCGGATGGAACTCGCGCCGAGAACCTTACGGACACCGATTTCCTTGGTACGTTGCTGGGTCACATAGGTTGCCAGTCCGAAAAGTCCCAGAGCTGCAACAAAGATGGCTACAAAAGCAAAGCAGCTGAAGATATTTTTCGTCCGTTGGACATCTTGATAAAGGGAAGCAAAGCCCTCATCCAAAAAGCTGTAATTGATTTTTTGATCAGGCGCAAATTTATTCCATACCATATTTATCTCATCCAAAGTTTTAGCCATATCGGTTGACTTGGTCTTGATCGAAAACATGGAAGGACTATTGGCTAGTGTCATACAAACGGGATAGTAGCCCTCATCTTTCATCGATTCAAAGATAAAATCGTCGACGACGCCGATAATGGTCCACGTCATGCCATTAGTAATTTGTGCCCCAATCGGATTTCCCTTGATGCCTAGATCAGCAAGCATTCTTTTGTTAACAATAGCGCCAGTACTATCCGAAGTGATATGTGGATCAAAGTTTCGGCCTGCTATAAGTTTTAGTCCAAATGTAGTGAGGTAGCTTTCGTCGATATTCCAGAATTGCCCACCTTCTCCCAATTCAAGATCTTCTTTTCCTTTGGCCCAAAAAAGATTCCCATTTCTTTTTGCACCATCCAATTGAACCGGTAAGTAGTCGCCGATGGAGACATCACGAACTGTTGGAATGGCTTTCAATTCATTTTTTAATTCTTTTGCCCGAGAGGCAATACCTGTTACACCACGAAGTACAATGACCTGATCTTTATCAAAGCCAATGTCTTTATTAAGCATAAAACTGATTTGCTGATTTGCAATGAGTGCACTGATGATCAGTATAATAGATGTTGCAAACTGGAAAATAACCAGTCCATTACGTAGCAACGAAGATTTAGGATTAGCAACCGATTTACTTTTTAATGCGTTGATAGGTTGAAATCCTGATAAATAGAACGCTGGGTATAAGCCAGCAAGGATACCGATGAACAATATGCTCAAAATCAGCGAAGGAACAAAGTACCACACTGTCCACGGTATAAACAGCGCTTTGTTGGCTAGATTGTTAAATAGCGGTAATAACAGGAAGGCTAATAATAACCCTATAAGGAGTGAAATAAGACTGTAACATATCGCTTCGGTCATAAATTGGATAATCAGTGTCCGTCGATTTGATCCAATGGTTTTTCGAATCCCGATTTCTTTGGCTCGCGTTGCTGCATTCGCCGTTGATAGGTTGATGAAGTTTATACAGGCAATCAATAATATAAAAAATGCAATGCCCGCAAATATCCAGACCATCTTAATGTCGCCTTGATATTGTGTCGCCATTCCATATTCCGAAATATTCTTCGAGTGCAGGTGCATATCAAGCGCGTTTTGAATCAATACGGTTGATTGCATCATTTCGGGTGATATTTTCATTCCATTTTTTTTGTTGAGCAAAATATAATGGTCCTGAATATAGTTTTTTGAAATGCTACGCTGTGCGTTGGCAATATCTGTATTCTCCTTCAGTTTTACATAGGTAATGTAATTTGTCGCGCCCCAATTGTTTTGTTCACCCGGATAAAATGGTTCCCCTGCTAGGGATATAAAATAATCATAACCATAAAGACTGGAATTGTTTGGAACATCATCGATCACAGCCGTTATGTTGTATAAAACATTTTTATTATTGTTCAAATAGATGGTTTGTCCTACTGCATTTCCTTTGAAATATTTCTGAGCCCTACTTTTGGTAATGACTATCGCATTGGGTTTGTCCAGCGCATGTGATAACTGTCCTTGTACGACCGGAAGCGGAAATATTTCCAAAATGGACTGATCAATATAAACAAAACCTTTATCAAGGTAGTTCTCCGCACGGCCATTTACAGTAAACAAATTGCTTCCGGCACCAAATAAGGTATTGGGTAAAATGCGACCGGCTAACTCAACACTTGGGATTTCCTCTTGCAAGGTTTTAGCTGCTGGGGCAGGAAAGGAAAAGGTTTGCCTTACTTTATCTCCATCGGGTGCTGAAACGATAAGACGGAAAACACGGTCCATGTTGGGATACATTTTATCATAACTCGTTTCATGTCGAATGTACAGCATAATAAGAATGCAAATGGCAATGCTAAAAGCGAACCCGCCGATCTTGATGATCGAGTAAAGCTTATTGTTGACCATATTTCGCCAAGCGATCTTTAAATTATTTCCTATCATAATAAAAGTCTTTTACGGTTTTGTATTTATTCATCACGCAGGCTATCCACAGGATTGGTGCGAATGGCTTTCCATGTCTGATAGCTGATTGTGCCTAAAGCAATTAAAATGGCACTCATTCCCGCAAGAATGAAGTATAGCCAATTTATTTCGATTCGATAGTTAAAATCTGTAAGCCATTGGTTCATTGCCCACCACGCAACTGGTGTGGCAATGACCAAGGCTACAAACACCAATTTTATAAAATCTCCAGACAATAATCGGAGTAATCTAATCGCATTGGCTCCAAGTACCTTACGTACGCCAATTTCTTTGGTCCGTTGTTGTGTCACATAAGTTGCGAGACCGAAAAGCCCGAGTGCAGCAACAAAAATGGCAACAAGAGCAAAACAAGTGAATATATTCTTGGTCCGTTCCACGTCTTGATAAAGGGCCTCAAAACCTTCGTCCAAAAAGCTGTAGTTAATTTGTTGATTTGGGGCAAATTTGTCCCATACTCCTGTGATATCAGCGAGCGTCTCTTTGAGATGTTGCGGTTTTACCTTAATAGAGAGAAGGGAAGGATTGCCTTGTAATGTCATACAAAGCCCTGCGTACCCCTTATCCTTTAGCGACTCAAAAATAAAATCATCTACTACGCCAATGACCGTCCATGTATTGCCATTGGTGATTTTTGCTCCAATGGGATTCTTTAAGTGAAGTTCGTCGGCCAATTTTTGATTGATAATAGCCGAACTGCTATCGGTGGCTCTGGTAGGATCAAAATTTCGTCCTTTATTTAAATGAAGACCGAATGTGCTCAGGTAATCCTGATCGATTTCCCAAAATTGGCCCTGTGTAGCCATATCAAGATCTTTTCTGCCATCGACCCAGAACGGATTGCCATTTCGTTTGGCACCATCGATGGGGACTGGAAGAAAATCACCCATGGAAACTGAAGCAACATTGGGGAGGCTCTTTAGTTCATTTTTTAAACTTGGAAGCTGTTTCGATAATGTTCCAATACCGCGAAGCACAACGACTTGTTCCTTGTCAAATCCCAGATCTTTGTCCAATATGTAGTTTATCTGTTTATTGGTCACCAATGCTCCAACGATAAGGATAATTGAGGTTGCGAATTGAAAGACAACCAAACTATTCCTAAAGAGCGAAGATTTAGCGCCAATGACATTGTTTTTCAGTGCGGTGATTGGTTTAAATTTGGATAGATACAGTGCTGGATAGATCCCGGCAAGGCCACCGATCACCAATATAGCCACCAAAAGAGAAGGAAAGAAGTACGCTGCTATCCAAGGAATGGTTAAGGATTTGTTGGCTAGATGGTTGAATACGGGTAGTAGTAGCCAGCTAAGAAAGAGCCCAATAATCAGTGACAATACACTATAACAAATTGCTTCAACAAGAAATTGTCCAACAAGCAGCTTCCTGGAGGAGCCAATAGTCTTACGGATACCAATTTCTTTTGCTCTCGTTGCTGCATTTGCTGTCGATAAGTTGATGAAGTTAATACAGGCAATGAACAAAATAAATAAAGCTATTGTTGCGAAGGTCCAAACCATGCGAATATCCCCTCTGTTCAATGTACTAACTTTATCGTCGCTTATATCCGCAGATTTTAAATGCATGTCGAGTGCATTCTGTAAAGTTATTTTTGCCTGCTTGAAAAGCGGATTAAGTTTACGTCCTGATTTTAGATATTCAGGGAGATAATGTATCTCTAAGTAATTCTTTGAAATTTCTTTTTCTGCCAGTGCAACATTTACGTTGGGTTTTAATTTGACATAAACGGTATAATTGTTATTGAGCCAAGCAGTCTGTTCGCCTTGATAAAAAGGTTCTCCAGCGAGCGACATAAAAAAACTATAACCGGCAAGGGTCGAATTGTTGGGCATATCTTCAATGACCCCGGTGATGGTATACGCCTTAGATTTATTGTTGTTGAGATAGATCGTTTGTCCAATTGGATCATTTTTAAAGTATTTTTCGGCTTTGCTTCTGGTGATAACCAATGTGTTGGGCTTGTCGAGTGCATGGGACAGCTGGCCCGAAACCATTGGCATAGGAAACATGTCGAGAATGGACTGGTCGACATAGATAAATCCATCATCGTAATGGCTATCAGGGCTGTTATTTAATGACAATTGGTTGCTGCCCGCACCGAATAACGGATTGGGTAGGATGCGCCCCGTTTGCTCAATGGACGGTATTTCTGCTTTTAGGGTTGGCGCTACCGGTGCAGAAAGTGAAACCCAGCGCTCGGTTTTATTCTCAATAGGTAACTGAACAACCAAGCGGTAAATTCTATCCATAGCCGGATAAAACTTATTATAGCTTGTCTCATGTTTTATATATAAAACAATAAGAATACAGATCGCAATACTAAAGGCAAAGCCACCAATCTTGATGAATGAATATAGCTTGTTTTTTGCCATATTCCGCCAAGCTATTTTGAGATTATTTCCTATCATAGCAGAATTTTTTTAGCGCCTGAATGACTGGTAGTTATAATCAAAACAGACGTTTAAGCTGAAATCAATTGCGTTGCCATTTTGTTAATATGTTGATAACTAGTTTGTTGGTTTAAATTTGAAACGCCAGTCTGTACGATATCGAACAGTTTGGCGTTCAGTATCGCACAGACGTTCTAGGCGCTGGCGTTAAATAGAGAATTGCTTAATCTTCAATATCTTTCAGCTGGAGATGATCACATAGTTCGAACATCATTTTAGCTGGATCAGTATCAATAGCCAATGCGATCAGGTACATTTCATCCAAACGCAATTTAGCCGTTTCGGTCATCGTTAACTCATTGATTCTCGCCTTACTTAAACCTGTTTTGCGTGCAATTCGCGATTTATTAACGGATTTCTTCTCTAAAAATTCACCTAGTTTTGTCATAGTTATGATTTAGTATGCTCTTGTTTTGTATAGATAAATATACAAAATGTTATTTTTATTTATACATATGTTTTTATTTTTAGAATATTTTCTATTCTTTTGTATTGAATAACTATACAAATAAATTGAGCATATTATGAAAAAGAAAAGTAACCAACACTTAACTAAGCTTTGTAAGAGAAAATGTGATGAAATAGAAATCTTAATATTTTATAGTATGCTTTTGCAGCGTGTCTCACTCGGTCTATCTCCACAAGAAGTTTCTTTTTTAATGGGGAAACCATTGGATTTTATGAGCAAGATTGAGTCTTTCAAAATTAAAACGATTCTTGCTATTGATTACTATATATTTTGTCGTGTGTTGAATGTGAGTAGTACGAATTCCATAATGCTGCCAGGTATGGACATAAACTTACAGAAACATACTTACGAACTCGAAGTGACAACGCTCAATGATCGTGTTGTTTATTTGTTAAGCCGACTGGATGTTGAAGAGGGGCAACGGATAATAGAGTTCAAGTTGATAGATGCTCGTCATGATATTGATCCTTATGAAGACGCTACAAAGTTAACTGTCGAAAAAATTAATAATTTGATAACTGCGGAAATAAATGAAGGATATTTTAGTGTAGATAGAAGCCCTTCCGAAATACATAAACGCTGTTGTGAAAAGCTTGACAAATATATCCAACCTAAAAACCTGATGAAGATACTTGAAGATTTGCTCAATCGGTCTGATGAGCTTAAACTTATTCGGAAAGAATCAAAATATGGATTTGTTTATCTATCGAAAAGCTATGGTGGTTAAAGGAATAAGGAGTTACTCTTCCAGTAGCTGTTCGCAACGAATAGCTACTGGAAGAGTATAAAGATACTGAGCCGTAGGGAACCAATTATAAACTACTACACCCAATTCAGCTTGATAATAATTTTCGCACACCCTACGGCTTATTTTTCTTATTCATCTCTTAATTTTTCAACTGGATTAAACCGAGTTGATCGAAATACAATAATGCCAACCAATAAACTCAGCAAACCAATCAACGTCCCCAATGGTAACAAGTAGGTAAATGCATTGATTTCTACTCGGATAATGTAATTTTGTAGCCAGTATTGCATCAATAGATAGCTCAGTGGAACTGTCGTAAATGCAGCAAATAGGAAGATTCCGTAGTACTCTTTTGAAAAGAGCAACATCAAATGTGCTAGTGAAGCCCCAAGTACTTTACGAATGCCAACTTCTTTATTGCGCAGATGGATGGAAAGCGATATTAATCCGGTAAGTCCCAATGCCACGATCAGTAGTGAAACAACCGTAGCAATCTGGGAAGCGCGATGCAGCTGCAACTCAGTTTCATATAAACTTTTGATACGTTCATCCATAAACTGATACTCGAACGGTGCATCAGGTAGCAACGTTTTCCATTTTTTTTCTAGTTGTTGTACTGCATTGGAAAGAGAGCCTTTTTGTAAGCGAATACTGAGGTATCGGTATTGAAGGCTCTCATGTACATCTATCCAGATAATAGGCGGGGATGCCTGATGAAGTGTGTTGGCTACAAAATTTTCAGCAACGCCCACAATAGTCATTTTGTAACTAGGATCATTGATTGCTATTTGCTGACCAATAGCCTGCTCGGCATTTTTAAAGCCAAAATCATCCATAGCTTTCCTGTTGATGACAACTGGTCTATTATCCGCATGAGTAGCATAGTTTTTAGGAAGAAAAGTTCCGGCAATTAGCGGTATCTCATAGGTTCCCAAAAAGTGACTATCACTTGTAATCCGTTGTACCTGGATTTCTTTGTTTTCAATCGTACCGAATGCAGATTGCATATTGAATCCCAGTAATCCAGGTGTTTCATAAGATAAGCTTACAGATTTTACTTCTGGTTGCTGGCTGAGTTCATGTTGTAAAGTCTCCATTTTGCGAACACCATTTTCGGACCAATCTCTAGGTACTTGAACGGTTAATAAGTAGTCCTTGTTGTAACCTAGATTGCTATGGAGAAATAGGTCCACTTGTTTGGAAATAATTAGTGTGCAGGCCAGCAGGAGCAAGGCTACCCCAAATTGAAAAAACAAAAGAATTTTTCGTACCAGCTGTTTGCCTCCCAACGTCGAAAACTGATTTTTAACTGCAGGAAGTACCGCTATATTGGAAAGCTTAATTGCTGGATATAGACCCGCCAGTAAACCAATTAATAACGTCATTATACCCAATAGACCAAAAAAATAAATCGGCAATTCCATCAACGTAGGCAGCTTGCGCATCAGGATATGTTCGAAAATTGGACTTGTGACGATATAGATTGGCAGACTGATTAATGTTGCTATGGCCACGATCAGGATATATTCGGTCATCAGTTGTCTAATAAGCTGCACTCGAGATGATCCCATCATCTTGCGAACACCGATTTCCTTTAATCGGGTAATGTGCTGAGCGATACTAAAATTGATGAAATTGATGATAGCCATGATCAAGATAAAAATGGCAGTCCAAATCAACGTCTGTATCATTTTACGGACAGCCCCTTGATTGTCATCCAAATAATAAGTTTTCAATGGTTTTAGATTGGGGCTATATTGACTGGAAAATTCTTTATCGGTATTTTTTCTTACCAGCGTTTCGATGGCGGCATCTACTCGTTCCAAGCTTACACCTGGTTTCAATTCAATATAACCCGCAATATAAGGGTTATTCCAATTGTCGATAGATCGGCCAAAGAATTGCTCGTTGATGATCGGTAAAAATATGTCGGCATGCATATTTTTTGTGAGATCCATAATGGCATTTTGGACATCGGATTTGATGATTGCTGTAATTTCAAAATCGTGTTTTTCACCCTTGAAATTTTTTATTTGTAGCGATTTTCCAAGTACATCCACATGTCCGAAATATTTTATGGCGGCTTTGTCACTGATGACAACTGAAAAGGGATTATTCAAAGCCGTATTTGCATTGCCCGCTAAAATATGGAATCCAAACATTGTCAATAGACTAGGATCTCCGAGAGACATCCCTTCCTCATGGATTGTCGCACCGTTTGCTACGATACCTGTTAATCCATCAATCCGATAATAATTAGAGACCAGATTGGGATACTCCTCATGTAAGGCTTTGGGGAGCGACCCTAGTGTGGTTAAGTTAATACCAAATCCTTCTTTTTTATACTTGCTTTGCAACAAAAATTGCCGATCAATATTTTTGATATTGCTATTCACTTGATGTACATCCCATACATAGGCGCCTACAAGTAGTAGAAAAGTAATACCGCAGGTCAATCCAATTAGATTGATCAGATTTTGCACTTTTTTCTTTCCGATATTTCGCCAAGCAATTTTGAAGTTTGTAAAGTTCATTGTCTTATACTAAGAATTTATTCCGGTCGTGGAGCTGCTGAT
The DNA here is from genome assembly GCF_014109745.1 of Sphingobacterium paramultivorum. NCBI lineage: Bacteria > Pseudomonadati > Bacteroidota > Sphingobacteriia > Sphingobacteriales > Sphingobacteriaceae > Sphingobacterium > Sphingobacterium paramultivorum. The sequence goes on along the minus strand of NZ_CP058555.1, from coordinate 3,894,412 downwards.
AGCTTGTATGCTCCACTTATAAAATTAAAAATACAAATGTTTAGCCAAGTAATTATCCTGTTGATCATTAACGTATTGCCTTCCTGATTCTTTTACTTGCTGTTCGATATCGGACAGTGCTTTGTCCACAGCTGAACAGACAAGTTTATTTTTATTCATCACGTAGACTGTCAACAGGCTTTGTTAGAGCCGCTCGTATCGCTTGTGAACTTACAGTAATTAAAGCAATAAAAACGGCTAGCGCTCCTGCTAGCACAAACATCCACCATTGCATCTCAATACGGTACGCAAAATTCTCTAACCATTTGTGCATCATCCACCAAGCTAGGGGAGAAGAAACGATAATGGCAATTAGAACGAGTTTGACGAACTCAGTGGAAAGCATGCGTGTGATGTCGGGAACTGTAGCTCCAACAACTTTCCGGATCCCTATTTCTTTTCTGCGTTGATTGGCGGTGAAAATAGCCAAGCCGAATAAACCAAGGCAGGCCACAAAAATAGTCAGTCCCGCAAAGATGCTCAGTAATTTACCTGTTTTCACTTCTGCTTGGTAGGTTTGTGCGTATCGGTCATCCAAAAAGGAATAGCTGAATGGAATGTCTGTTGGAAAGGAACGATAGAGAGACGCTAATTTTTGAATGAGCTTCTCCATATCGGCTGTTTGGGTTTTGAGAATCAAACTCCCGGCTTGATCGCTAAGAACCATCACAAGCGGAGAGATCTGCTCATGTAAAGAGCGAAAATGGAAATCCTTAACGACACCAATAACACGATAGCTTTTGTTGTCTTTATTGGTCAATATTTTGCCAAGGCTATGATCGTTCCAACCTAGATCTTTTGCTGCAGTTTCATTGATGATGACAGAAAGGCTGTCATTACCAAATGTTTTTGCGAAATTTCGTCCTTCTTTAAGCTGCATACCCATAACCGGAATATATTCTTCATCTATATCGTAACGAATCGTTTTGACCCATTGATCAGTATTGCCATCTGGATAGATGAAAAAATTGTTGTTGTTACTTTCTCCGGCGGGGAGATAGGACGAATGAGAGACATGCTTGATTCTACTATCTTGCATCAATAAATTATAATATGTCTTTTCGTTTTTCCCCAAAGGCCAGCTCTGTATAATAAGGACATTATCCTTGTTATATCCAAGTTTAATATGACGCATATAATCCAGCTGCTGAACAACCACCACGGTTCCAAAGATAAGTCCGACGGAAATGATGAATTGAAATACAACAAGCCCACTGCGTAAATTAAGGCCTTTAGTCGAACGACTTATTTTCCCTTTTAATACACGGAGCGGATTAAATGAGGATAGATATAACGCGGGATAGCTGCTGGAAAATAGACCGACGACTAAACCAAAAGTCAGTAGGAAGGGGATAATTTTAAAAGCTTCAAGTTTTTGAATTTCAATCTCTTTGCCTGAAATCTGATTAAATAGAGGAAGGGCAAGTAAAACAATTCCCAAAGCTATTCCCAAGGAAATATAAGTCAGGAGGACGCCCTCCAGCATAAATTGTCGCATCAGGTTTTGTTTGTCGGCACCCAATACTTTTCGTACTCCTACTTCTTTACACCGTCTAAACCCACTGGCTGTAGATAGATTCATGAAATTAATTGTGGCAATCAATAGCATAAAGAGTGCAATAGCACTAAAAATATAAACATAACGTATATCCCCCGGAGCGCTGAGGTCGTAGTTGAAATTCGAATATAGATGGATATCTGTGAGCGGCTGTAGGTAAAGACCGATCTTATTTCCCGTTTTCTTGTATTCTTGGTAACTCATGCCAAAACCTGCTATAAATTGTGTAGCAACATGTTTGTCGAATAGAGTGGCTAAGTTTTTTTCGAGCTTTTCACGTGAAGCATTCTTCGAAAGCAGCGCATAAGTATAATATTCGGAAGTCATCCACGAATCTGATCGTGAATCTTCCAGTGCATCCAAAGAGGTAAATACATCAAAATGAAAATGAGAGTTTTTAGGGACATCTTTGATTACTCCAGTGATTTTGAGGATATTTGGACTATCTTTGATGATGAGGTCTCGACCGACAACATCGTTTGTGCCGAAGTATTTTAAGGCGGTGGATTCGGATATCACTGCAGAATTTGGGGAAGAAATAGCTGTAGACAAATTCCCTTTGATAAAAGGGAGCGTGAAAATTCTGAAGAAAGAAGCATCCACGAAAGCCATTTTTTCTTCGTGAAACACTTTATTATTGACGACAAATAGAGGGGATCCACCGATTCTTAGTCGTGCAGTTTCTTCAACTTCGGGCAGCTCTGACTTCATTGTCGAAGCTACAGGTGGCATCACATGTGCCTCATTGATCGTTCCGCCCTTGACAGTTCCTCTGAAAACAACACGTACAATACGGTCTGCATGCTCGTTGTAACGATCAAAACTAAATTCATCGGTCACATATAAGCTGATCAAAAGGCAGGTTGCAATTCCCATGGCCAATCCAACGATGTTGATAAACGAAGTGGAGAAATTGCGGGTTAAATTTCTCCATGCTATTTTTAAATTATTCTTGATCATATTGAGGCCCCTTTATTACTATAAATGAATATTTACTCGTTTCGTAAGCTATCTACTGGATTGTTTAGTGCGGCACGTATTGTTTGGAAATTGACAGTAATGATGCTGATTAAAAAGATGGCAAGCGCGGCAAGGATAAAGAACCACCATTGTACGCTCACATTGTACGCATAATCTTCGAGCCATTTTTTTGAAAAATACCCCGCTATTGGACTAGCAATAAAAATAGCCAAGGTCGTTAAGATGAGATAATCTTTTGAAAAGAGACGTGATATGTCGAGCACTGTTGCGCCTAGGACTTTGCGTATGCCAATTTCTTTGGTACGTTGTTCGAGATTTTGCATAATCAATCCTGTGATTCCTAAGGCAGAAATCAACAATGTCAATGCACTGAATAGGATAAATAATTGCACTTGCTTGCTCTCTTTTTCATATTGTTTTGCAATCAATTCATCTATCCAATGGAAGGAAACGTGTTTATCTGGATAGGTATTTTGTATAATTTGAGATACCGATCGAAAGATTTGTTGTTCTTGTCCTTTCCCTACTTTTATCAGAATATTGCCGCTTCCGTTAAAATCTTTTGCCAAAATCACTGTTGGTACTATTTTGCTACGAAAAGACTCACTATGGAAATCTTTAATGATTCCGACGGGGATAATTTGAAGGTCTTTATACAGGATACCGAGTTTTTCTATCCCAAGCTTTTTTGCCGTACTTTCGGTCACAAGGGCATTATTGATACCTTCGTCTTCTCCCAAATCCATTTCAACATGCGTATAATCTTCAGCAGTCAATAATCGACCCTTAACCAACTGGATTCCCAAAGTCTTGGACAAATCGACATCGCCACCGATGAAACTGACTTGGATATTTTTCCCTGGATCGTCCTTGTCAACGATTGTCTTGGCGAGGTAGCCTGACCCGATTGTCGGCGTCCAGGCAGCGACGCTGACCGATTCAACCCCGGTAAGTTGACCAATTCGATCTTTTATATTTGTATTCTGTGTACCCTTGTTGAAATAATCGATGTTAAGCACATTTTTGACTTCCATTCCCAAGGGAGCTGCTTGCATATAGCTGAGTTGGGACTTGATTGTTATAAGGCCAATGATGACGATAATGGCAATGCTAAACTGTGTTGTGATAAGCATTTTTTTGATAAAGACTTCTGCATTGGGAATTTTTGATAGCTTATTTTTTAAGGCATCTGAACTCTTAATACCGGAGATCAGCCATGCTGGATAAAAACCAATTAGCAGGCCGAGGGCAATTGCAGTCGTGATAAATGCCAATAGCAACGGGAGTTGTATGGATTTAATATAAGCGAGATCATAGCCTATAAAGTGTTCCAGTTGGGACAATCCAAGTCTAAAGAGTACCAAACTACATAATGCAGAAATAAAAAACAGTAGGATTGTTTCCAATAGCATTCGTCTGATCATTTGGGCTCGGCTGGCCCCCAATACCTTATGTATATGAAATGCTCTTAATTTTTTAACTGTTCTTACGGCGTAAATATTAATAAAATTGATACAGGAAATAATAAAGACCAAAACGGCAACACCTACAAATATGTTTGTTGTTTTTTGGTTGCCGCTGATATCAGCACTGCCTAATGGCTCCATATATATATCCTGAATAGGCTGCAAGCGAAAGGAAGTCACCTGTTTTGTGTTAGGACTGAGGTATCCTTTATACCAATGATTTAGTTTCTGCTCAAGATCTATTCTTGGTGTCCCGGGTTTTAGCTGTACAAATTGTTCGGTGTAGTAGCCTGAGCCATCTTTGCTTAATTCCATCGATATTTTGGGGACTAAAGCAATGGCGGAAGCTCTGAGCGTTGAATTATAAGGAAGATTATCCATAACACCCGTAATGATATAATCGGATGGCTGATCGGTATAGGGGTCGGCACTTTGGATGACTTTGCCGATGACATTTTCGTTCTTAAAGTACTTTTCTTTGAATTCTTTGCCGATGAGCAAGTTTGTTTTTCCTTGGACCAGCTGTTTGGGATTGCCTTCGAGAACCTTGATGCTCAACATATCCAAGATGTTTATTTCCGACTCCAAAACCTGTATGCCTATGGGCTGTGCTGAGCCTGCATGCGGTTTTAAATAATATTTTCTGGATTCTATCCGAGCCTCATTTTGAATCTCCGGAAATACTTGTTTGAGTTCCGTACTTAAATTAACGAATGTTCGGGACATTTGGCGTTCAAGGCCAGCCGTTGAATCTATAGTGACAATCCGAAAGAGATGATCCGCATTTTTCCAGCTTTTGTCATATGAATTTTCTTCAATGACAAGAGCGAATACGAGAAGACACAAGGAAAAGCCAATACTTAACCCTAAGATATTGATCCAGGTATATTGTCGGTTGCTAATGAGGATGCGAAAAGTAAGTTTGAATGAATTCATGCCTTTCTTTATGGTCTAAAACTATAGGAAACAATGTTGTTAAACTTTGGGCTACTCATCGCGTAAACTGTTAACAGGATTACCTAATGCAGCTTTAATTGCTTGATAGCTTATCGTGGCCATACTAATCAGAATAGCTAATAGTCCAGCAATGACAAAATAATACCACTGTATCTCAATTCGATAACTGTAATCTTGTAACCATTTATCCATGGCCCACCAAGCGATAGGTGTGGCGATAAAAATTGCGACCACAACAAGCTTAATAAAATCGATTGATAGTAAAGAGGTTACTTGGGTGACACTTGCTCCAAGAACTTTGCGGACAGCAATTTCTTTCATGCGCGTTTCAGCCATATAGGCGATTAATGCCAGTAAACCCAGACAGGAAATAAAGATCGTCAATCCTGCAAAGATCATGGCCAGTGTACCTATAGCTTTTGTCTCTTTAAATTTTTCTTCGTAGGTCTTGTCAATGAATTGATATTCAAAAGGATAATCTGGGTTGAACTTTTTAAAGATTGATTCAATCGTTTTTAAGTTGTCTGCGATATTATTGTTTGGATTTAGACGATAATGGATCGTTGTAAACCAGGCTTGCGGTCCTAATATCACCATAGGTTTATTGTCTCCAAATGGCGATCCAATAATGAAATCTTTGACCACTCCAACTACGGTCCATTTTGTTCCATCGCCATCCACAATGCTGTTTATAGGGCTCTTTAGATGGAGACTTTTAACGGCAGACTCATTTAAAATTACGGCTGTACTGTCCGTTGCAAATTTATAGATATCGATGTCGCGGCCTTGGATCAATGTCAAACCAAGGTTCTTTACAGCATCGGCATCGGTACTAAAACGGTTATAGGAAATGCGTTTGTCCTGTTCCGTTGGTGTCCCGGAGGTAAATCCCCAGCCATTGCTATAGAAATCAGTTACCGGCGACATGTTTTTCGAAACAGAAACAACTGCGTTGCTGGCTAACAATTCATTTCTAAGAATTTTGTAATTCTTCTCAAGATCACCTTGGATACTGCTATAAAGTAGTCCATTTTCATTATAACCCCGGTCGCGCTGCTTGGTATATTGGATTTGTTTCGCGACAATGACTGTTGCGATAATCAATATAATAGCGAGACTAAACTGAATGACGACTAAGAGCGAGCGAATACTAAGGCCTCTTGTTTTAGAAACAAATTTCCCTTTCAAGGTCTTGATAGGCTGAAATGAAGAAAGGAAAAAGGCCGGGTAGGTACCCGCTAACACACCCGTAAATAAGGCAAAACCAATTAAAAAAAGCCAGGTTGGTAAGTTTAATAACGATAAGCTAAGCTGTTTTCCGACAAGCTCGTTAAAAAATGGCAGGACAATAAAAACAAGTATAGTCGCGAGTACCATGCCGATCAGGCTAATCAATATGCTTTCAACCAGGAACTGCGCCATTAGGCTTGTCTTATTAGCTCCAATTACTTTGCGGACACCGACTTCTTTTGCGCGGCGTTCGGAACGTGCCGTACTCAAATTCATAAAATTGATGCTTGCCACCAATAAAATAAATACACCAATCCAAGCAAATAGCTTGACGATATCGATACGTCCGGAAGTATAATTTCCTCCTTTTCCGCTATTGTAAAGGAAAGAATCTGGATAGGGGAAGGCAAAAATCTCACCCGTATTTCTTGCAGAAGTATAACCGGCAGCTTTATTACTCGTATTGATATGATCTCTCAGATAGGTTCTGATTTTGTCGTTAAATGCGTTGACTGAAGCACCTTCTTTTAACAGGATATAGGTAGTTATTGAATTATTGCTCCAGTTATCGTCTACGTAACCAATTATTTTTGCATATTCAAATGGGAGGAGGATGTCAAATTTGAAACTTGAATTACTCGGAAGATCTTTAAGTATAGCTTGTACGGTGACTTGATTAACTGAGTCTATCCGAACTGATTTTCCAATGGGATCTTCATTTCCAAACAGCGCTTTTGCGTAACTTTCCGTGAGAACAAGACCTTTGGGATGATCAAATCTCACATTCTGTTCTCCTTTCACAAAAGGCAAAGAAAACATTTTGAAAAAACCAGGATCGATGAAAACAGTATTTGCTATCAGTTTCTTTTCATTGAAAGTTGTTAAAAATTGCGGTCCCTCATTATATCTGGTAAAAGCTTCGATATCTGGAAAATCTGCAGCCAATGAGGGCGCTAATATTTTAGGCGTATAGGCCCAGGCTGATTTTTCGCCTTGAAATTCGTCACGATTACTCAATACGTGCAGGCGATCACCCTTCTCATGAAAGCGGTCCATGGTTAACATGTTCTGCAACCAAAGTGCTATAAGTAATGCTCCGGCCATACCGATCGCCAATCCGATGATGTTAATCAAGGAGAAGGATTTGTTTTTCATCAGGTTCCGCCATGCTATTTTGATGTAATTTTTAAGCATATCTGTCGTATTAGGTATCGATAAATAGAAAAAACTTGAATTTTAAAGGTCCAGCTTGTTATTTATCAGGTGTCTTTATTTTTAATAGCTACTAAAACAATTACTCGTCTCTTAAACTATCAACCGGGTTCAGAATCGCAGCTTTTATGGTTTGAAAACTAATGGTGATAAATGATACCAATAATGCACTTATCGCCGCCACAATAAATACCCACCAGTCTAGCGTGATGTGGTAAGCAAAATTTTCTACCCAGCGGTGCATAGCATACCAGCCCAAGGGTAAACTGATCAATACGGCACACAGGACCAGGGCCATAAAGTCAACACTCAATATGTTGACAATCTTGATCGTTGAAGCACCTAATACTTTACGAATACCGATCTCTTTGAAGCGTTGTTGCACGGCATAAGCTGATAATGCAAATAGTCCCATACAGGCGATAGCAATTGTAATGATGGAAAATAACTGCATAACCCGTGTTGTTTGCTGATCTTTGAGATATAACTTGTTATAATCATCATTGAGAAAGTGATATTCAAAACTGTTTTTTGAATCAATATCTTTTATAACAGCTTTTATCTGCGCAAGAACATCTTTTACCGGCGATGTCGGATTGAGCCGAATGAAAATATTGCCGAAATAATTATATTCAGGAAAAAGTACAATTGGTTTGACTTCGTTGTGTAATGATGCAAAGTTAAAACTAGCAACAACTTGTTTGATGCTGCCCTTACGTCCGTTCAAGTTGATTTTCTTTCCAATAGCCTGTTCGGGAGTAAAACCCATGGCGGATGCAGCAAGTGTATTCACTACAAACCCATATTCTGGTGAAATAGTGTCTTGCGCGCGCAAAATGTCCGCATCTGACAGCGGTGCGCCGGCAACGGATGGAATATGAAAAACGGATACGAAATCTTTTTCAATCGGAATTGCAGTGACATCCATATCAAAATCATTGGGTTGGCCTTCTACTTCACTGACGCTGTAGCCACCTTGAATATTGACGGGATTGTCATACGAAGCGGTAACGCCCTGGACATTATTGAGCTGCATTAACTTTTCTTTTAATAGCTGCCTTTCTTTATTTTGCCATCCTCGGCCATCAATGACCAACATATCAGAGCGATCCAATCCTGTGTTTTTAGACTGGATAAAATCCATCTGTCTACTCGCAAATAAGGTGCAGATAATAAAAAATATAGAGATACTGAATTGAAAAGTAACGAGTACCTTGCTCAATGATATACCATGTCGTTTTTCAGTTAGTTTTCGCTTAAAAATGGAAATAGGTTTTGAGCTAGCGATTGAATAGGCAGGCCAGCCACCTGACAGCAGCGTCAACAAGGCTATGAAAACAAGTAAAATCGTATAAAACCGAGGGTCTGTCCATACGGTTAATCTCATTTCGGTACCCATAAATGAACTGAATACGGGTAACAAGAGTACCGTAGTCAGAAGGCTAAAACCAACAGCTAGAAAAACCATGAGACTACATTCAAAAAAGAACTGAAAGAATATCGTTTTCTTTGCTGCACCCAAAACTTTCTTGACACCGATTTCTTTCTTGCGTTCAAGCGCATGTGCTAATACCAAATTTGTAAAATTGATGCAGGTTAAAATAATAAGCGCAGCACCTAACGCCATTAAAATATAGATATAAGTAATGTTTCCTGTGCCTGCTGCTTTGGAGTGGAGATGGATATCGGTCAGCTTTTCTAGGACAAATCGAAATTGATAGCCTTGTTTTGTTGCTTCGGCGAATTTTGATTTTGTCATTTGGTCCAATTTCTGTTGGATTGAACCGAACTGATCTTTGTTTTTTAGGAGCGCTATGGTTATATCATTTGCAGATGACCAAGCCATTTCTTTGTAGCGTTCTAATCCTTTGTTGGAAAGGAGTGCAGAGAAGTTCAACTGTGTATTTGTGGGCAAGTCTGCGATGATACCTGTGATTTTCCAGTTGACTTTGTCAATGGATAGTGTCTGACCGATGGCCGACTGATTGGGGAAATATTTCGCTGCGAGTTTTTTTGTTAAGACAATCTGATTTGGTTCCGCCAAGGCTGATCGTGAATCACCTTCGAGAAAGGTAAAACCTAAAGTTTTAAAAACATTTTGGTCAGCATAAAGTAGGCCTTTTTCAGTTATTAGTGCCTCTTTGGATTCTATTTTACCGCCTTTGGAATAGCTGTAGAATCTGGTTGCCTGTTCTACATCCGGAAATTCAGCTTGTAAAGCAGGAGCTAAGCCTGTTGGTGTTACTGCAGAATTTACTTCTTCCGTGCTATTGGGTGCTTTATAGGTGAGGCTAATATAAGCTAGACGGTCCGCATTGGGAAGGAAACGCTCATAACTGGATTCATGATATATGTACGCTGCCAACAATAGAAAACATGTTATTCCGATACTGAGGCCAAACATGTTTAAAAGAGAAAATCCTTTGTTTTTTCTGATATTCCGCCAAGCAATTTTAAAATAGTTCTTTAACATGGTTATGAGCATTTAGACTGTTAATTAGGCTACATTCTTGTCACTTAGCTCGCTTTAGTAGAAGGCTCCGTTATTCGAAAAATAGCAAAGCCAAGTAGTTCAATTCGTTTGCCATAAATATAATGTATTGATTTTTAGGTTTTTGGTGTGTTTTTGTGGCGGTTTTAAATGTTCGGAAACGGACAGTATAGTGTCCGTCCCCGAACAAATTGGTATTATTCGCTTCTTAAGGTTTTTACAGGATTTGCCAATGTTGCTTTAATCGCTTGGTAACTAACGGTTAATAAGGTGATGATTAGCGCGGTTAAGCCTGTGATAGCAAAGACCGTCCATGTAATTGATATGCGGTAGACATAGTCTTCGAGCCATGATTCCATGAGGAGATAGGCTAAAGGGGCTGCGAGTAAAAAGCCAATGCCTGTGAGCCAAATGTATTCTGTGGAAAGTAGTCGCCACAAGCCAAGTTCTGATGCACCCAATACTTTACGAATGCCGATTTCTTTTTCTCGTTGCTCCGTAAGAAAGGAAACCAGTGCGTAGAGACCGAGACATGAAATGAGTATGGCCAACCCTGTAAATAAACTGGTTAAGCTCTTGATCATTTCCATCTGTTGAAACTCTTTGGCATATTCCTGATCCGTAAATGTATAATCAAAAATGAGATCAGGATCTATGCGATTGAACGCTGTGGAAATCGCTTTTAGGTTTTGTTTGAGATCTTGATTTTCATCCAGTTGAAGCGTTATCTTATTCTTTGGTAAAAATTTTAGAAAATAAGCCGTCGGTGTAATGGATTTGAAAGGAGATTCGGAAAGCGTATTTTGAATAATACCCAAGATGTGGTAATTGATACCGGCACGTGAAAGCTGTTTGCTGTTTAGGTCGGTAACTCCCATAAATTTGGCCGCCGCTTCGTTCAGAATAACAGCAGTTGAATCTGTTTTGAAATCTTTTGAAAAATTGCGTCCTTTTATAAAATTCCACTGTACAGTATTAGCAAAGTTTTCATCTACGGTGAAGATCCCCATGATCGCACCGTCTTTGGAATCATTACCTTGCCAATTAAAACCACCACCTGTTAAGGATAGGTGGTTCACAAAGTTGGAAGAAAGGGCGGCATCAGCGACAAGGCGCTGACCGATCAACTCTTTTCGAAGTACATCAAAGTTTTTGACGATAGTTGAATTGGATGAAGTAATGTTTATCAAATTTGAACTTTTATAACCTATTGGACGATCCTTGGTGAAATGCAGTTGCTGAATCACCAGATAAGTAGATATCATTAGGAAAATAGAAATAGCAAATTGCACGATGACCATTGCCTTTCTACTTCTTGATCCGCCTTTTCGGCTGTTAATTTTACCTTTAAGTGCAAGAATAGGATTAAAAGCCGATAGAAATAACGCGGGGTACATACCTGCTAAAAGACCTATAACGCCTATTCCTATTAGGGAGTAGCCATAGAAACGAATATCGGTAAAAGGGATATGCAGTGTCGTATGTGTAATCGTTTTGACCCAAGGCAAAAGCAATGTAGCGAATAGAACAGCTAACAAAAATGCGCAGGCTACAGCGAGGATTGACTCAACAAGAAAGCCTGCAATAAGCTGCCGGCGGTTGACGCCAACAGATTTTAAAACCCCGATTTCTTTTCCTCTTTTTAAGCTTCTAGCCGTACTCAGGTTAATAAAATTGATACTGGCCAATAAAATGATGAATACGCTTATCCAAACAAACATCCATACATATTGAATCTGTCCGCCTACGTTCTTTCCATTCTTGAACGAATCATATAAATGCCATTTGGACATCGGATGTAACAGGATTTCAGGTTTTATATCCGTCAGTTTTTTGTTGATGATATTTGTTAGTTTATTTTCCAAAGCGGGAACAAAGGCATCATTGTCGATCTTGGCGAAAGTGCTGAAATAGCAGCTGGACCAGCTTTCTTCAATACCTTGGTCTTTAGCAAGATAATCGACAAACGGCAATACATAATCTAAGCCATAAAAAGTGTTGTTTTCAGGAATATCTTTATAAACACCTTGAACAGTATACTGTTCTTTACCATTCAATTGAAGTGTTTTTCCGATGATATCTACCTTATCAAACAGTCGTTTTGCTAAGGATTCTGAAATTATGATGGTCGATGGATTGCTCGGTGTGGTACTATTTCCTTGTACAGATTCGAGAGAAAATAATTCGGCAAATTTTCCCATAGCATAAAACCCTGGTGCATTAAGCTTCTTATCACCTACCTTAAGATTGTTGCTTTCCATATTCGTGATCAGTGCTGCATCTTGCATTTCATTTTTGAAATCAGACGCGATCGTTTTGACCAAGGGAATAGGGGTGGAGCGATCAGTAGATTTCTCATCATTGAAAGTTCCAGTCATCATGACCTGATAAATATGTTGATAATTGCTGTAATGCTTATCAAAAGAAAATTGTTTCAGTACCCATAATGTACTTATCAGGGCAACAGTAAACCCCAGTGCTAATCCCAAAATATTTATTGTTGTGTTTAAGGGACTGCGCTTCAAATTTCTCAGCGCTGTTTTTAGGAATAATCGAATCATTTTATGCTGTTGTTTTGGTTCTCAAATATAAACTATTCATCGTGCAAACTTTTTACAGGATTGGCGTATACCGCTTTGATGGACTGGAAACTCACCGTAAATAATGCAATAGCAATGGTTATCCCCGCCGCATATAGAAATATGGTAAATGGGAGAGTCGTTCTGAAGGCAAAACCATCGAGCCAATTTATGCTGAAATATACAGCGATTGGTACTGCGATGACATTGGCTAAAATGACTAAGAGTAAAAATTCCCTGTTTAGTAATTGTATAATGTTAAATACAGTTGCGCCAAGAACTTTTCTGATTCCAATTTCTTTGGTTTTAACCTGTGCGGTGTAAGTACATAATCCCAAAAGTCCCAGGCAGGATATCAGGATAGCGACCAGTGCGAAAAAATTGAATAGCGCACCCTGTTTCTGTTCATTCATATATTGGTTCTGGTAACTTTCATCAAGGAAACTATAGTTCATCGGCATATCATCATAATAGCTTTTCCAGATCTGTTGCAGTGAGTTCAGCGCGGAACCAGCCCCGGAAGTCGTTGTTTTGATATAAAGCTGCCAGCAATCTTTGGGGCTATATTGGAATACCATGGGTTCAATTTTTTGTCTCACGCTTGCATAATTAAAATCTTTTACAACCCCAATAATAGTTCCCGGAACTGTTCGAATACGTAAGCGTGTGCCAATGGGATCTTTTAGCCCCATTTCCCGTACGGCCGTTTCATTGATAATGAAATGGGTTGAATCTGCTGTTGATCCCGTAAAATTACGACCTTGTGTAAGTTTTATCTTGAAAAAATTGAGCGCAGATTGATCGGAATACGTGATGTTAAACCAGAGGTTTGATTTACTGGGTTTTCCGTCCCAGTCGTTATCTCCAGTAGAACCACCGCCATAGACCATATCTCTACCGAGGCGAATAACGGCATCAATATCCTTATTTTTTAGAAGTTCACTCTTTACTGCATCAAAATGTTTGGACATTTTCGGTGCCATGGCAACGGAAATAATGTGATCTTTTTCGTAGCCTAAATTTTGATGTTTTATATAATCTAATTGACGACCGATAACAATTGTTAAAGTGATAAGGATTATAGAAACAGTGAACTGTAGGACAACCAGTATTTTTCGTGCACTGGAGTTTTTTAATGCAAACCGACCCTTCAATACCTTAATTGGATCAAACTTCGATAAAAGCAGAGCGGGATATATACTGGTGAGTAACAACGTACCCAGGAGCATGGCCAATACACTTGACCATAGCATAGGGTTGGAGAGTTGCAGAGAAATATGTTTTCCGGAGAAGTTATTAAACAAAGGGAGACAGCTGAAAACGATGGCTAATGCTAGGGTTGAAGCAATGGTAAAGAGCATAGTTGTTTCCAATATAAATTGGAAAAAAAGTTCCTTTTTACCTGCGCCGATAACTTTACGTATACCCACTTCTTTGGCGCGTGACAACGAGCGTGCACTAGAAAGATTGATATAATTAATACTTGCAATTACAAGAATCATAATCGCCACACCTGTGAAAATTCGAACATTTCCAATACCGCCGTCACTACCATCCATTTGGTATAGATGGACCTTCGCCAGCGCTTGAGCAACGTAGGGTACAGGGGCATCCTCGGGTTTATTTCGCTCGTGTATGGATTGTAGTATTTGTGCGACTGCCGTCGGGTTAGCATCAGGTCTCAATTGTAGGTAGGTCTCAAAAGAAAAACTAGACCAATCCTCATCCATGGACGACAGAAAAGTTTTATTGTCGTAGGTAGTTTTATTTTTGATATAGGCTTGCTCATTAAATCTAGAAAGGGGCATCAGCACCTGATATTGAAAGGTGGAATTTTCAGGGTAATCGGCAATAACGCCGGAGACGACACATAGATCTTCTATTCCTAATACGACGGTTTTTCCAATTGGATTTTCATCGCCAAAATAACGGCGTGCTGTACGCTGGGTGATTACAATTGAATTGTTATCAGGGAAAGGTCGCTTTGGGTCGCCTTGCAATATGGAAAAGTCAAAAACACTAAAATAGCTGGGATCCACAAACGCAAAGTTCTTTTCATTAAACCTTTTATCTTTATACTTGATGGCGGCATCGCCGATTTTAAATATGCGTACAGCATCCTGAACTTCGGGAATCTCCTTCTTGGCAGAACTTCCAACCGGAGCAATGATGGATCCAAAGATTCGTTTTGATATCCCCGTTCCCCCTTCTATTCCAATTTTGTAAATGGAGCGCTGATGTTTATGGAATCGGTCAAAGGATAGCTCATCTTGTATCCATAGCAATAGAAATATCCCCACAACCATTCCTGCTGTTAATCCTAAAATATTAATGGCACTGTAGAATTTATTAGAAAAAATACTTCGCCATGCGGTTTTGATGAAGTTCTTTATCATTGTTATGGGGTTTTAAGTTCTTAATACATGTTATGAATACACATAAACCTATCTCTTTTACTCGCTTATTTACTCATCCCTTAGACTATTAATCGGGTTTGCTTTTGCTGCAAAGACACTTTTGGTTGATAGTACAAGACTTGCAAATGCAATCAACCCCAGTGCAGACAGTCCAAAAATCCAGGGACTTATCGTAGTTCGATAAACAAAGTCGTTCAGCCAGCTATGCATAAAATAATAAGCAATTGGAAAAGCTACTAGACAGGCTATTGCAACCAGTGATAGCAAATTCCGAAGCAGTAAAAATGTGATCTGGAAAACAGATGCCCCCAGTACTTTACGGATTCCAATTTCTTTTGTGCGTTGATTTGCCGTAAATATGGCTAATCCAAATAAACCCAGTCCGGCGATGAGCATAGAGAGCCCTACCGCCCAGGATAAGAGTTTAGACAGCTGCTTCTCCTGTGTATAGAAGTTTTGGATGACCTCATCCACAAACCGCAGGTCTAATTCATCATCAGGAAAAACCGATTTGTAGCTTGACGTTATTTTATCAATGGCATTTTTCCAGTTTTCGGGATGTGATTGCTCCAAAGCGATATGGAGTACGTATCCTTCTTTGCTACCGGTATAAAGAACCGGTTTGACCCCTTGTCGAGCAGAAGCCAAATCAAAATCCTCCATTACACCAACGATGATATTTTGTCCATTTTCGAAGGTTTTGCCAATGGCATCCTGCGGATTTTTGATATGTAGTAGCTCAAGGCCCTTTCTATTAATCAGCATTTCACTGGTTGAATCCAATAGACGGATATTTCTTCCTGCTAAAAGTGGAATCTGATAAACATCTAAATAGTTTTCATCACCAGAGCGGCTATCAAAAGTCAAGGATTCCTTGTCCGGCGATTGATCGTAAGAGATTGCGGTAGTCATCCAGCCGTTCATCGCAGGAGCAATGTTCCCGAAACTGATTGCCTTAATATCTGTTAGCTTTTTGAGCTCATTTTTAAGGACTACACCTTTTGCCGAATTTTGAAAAGCTCCCGGAATATAGACATTAACAATAGCGTCCTTTTGAAATCCCATGTCTCGATGGGAGACGTAATTGATTTGCCGGACAACAACGAGCACACAAATCAAAAAAGCCTGAGCTAATACAAATTGGAAAATAGTCAGTGCTTTGCGTATCCATGCGCTTCGGGAAAGATTCGTGTTCTTTCCGAGCTGATTTTTGAGTGCTAGCACCGGAGCATATCCTGTCAGTACCCAGGCAGGGTAAAATCCGGCTAGTAAGGTTACTAAGACCAATTGTCCAAATAGAAAGAAAACAATAACGCTTTTGTCCAGACCTTCCATGCTTAGGTTTTTCGGAATAAATCCTTCAAAGACATGTAAGAACAATGGCAATAATAAGACTGCAAGTAGTGTTGCTGTCAAAGTGATCAGAAAAGTTTCGATCAAAAACTGTTTGATCAATGTAGTTTTAGAACTACCCAACGTCTTACGAATGCCCACTTCTTTGGCTCTTTCAATAGACTGAGCCGTGGATAGATTGATAAAATTTACGGCCCCCAGGGCTAAGAGGAAGACTGCAAGTAAAATAAGGTTGCGTAGTGCTTCCGGATGGGTAGCGTCATAATTAAATCTTGTATCAAAATGTACATCTGCCAATGCTTGTAATTCAAGTTTGTCGTTGATTTTCTCTCCTTCTTTGTATTTATATTTTTTAAGGAGATTAGCAATATTTCGTTCCAGTAGATGCGGATTGCTTTGTGCTTTTGTTTTGATAAGTACTTGATGTGAATCCGATATGCTATTCCAAGCTTCCCATGTATACATGTTTTTTAAATTGTTATCCTGTGGGATCGTCGACTCAGCGATGAAGCTTTCAAAATTGAAATCCGAATTATGCTGCGGATTTTCAATTACACCAGCGACCTGAAGTGGGATACTATCTGCATAGATGATGGTTTTGCCAATCACATTTGCAGGCAGTTCTTTTCCATAAAACTTTTCTAATGTTTTCTCTGTAAGGATAATATTTCCGGATGAATTCAAAGCCTTAGCACTTCCAGCCAACCATTTTGAAGGGAAAATATCAAAATATTGACTGTTCGTGAATACCATCTTCTGTTCTTTCGGGAAAGTCTGGAATTTGTCTGTTGCCAGAGAAACTTTCAGCTTTTGGACATGGCTTCGATAAATCGGGGCTACGGCCTCCAAGTTGGGTAACTCTGCTTGCATGGTGCGTACCAACGGTACGTAGACGCCGGCATTTTTGAACTCTCCGTTATTGACAACACGATAGACCTGTTGTTGATTGGGAACATGTTTATCAAAACTGTAGTCGTATTGGATCATCAGGAAAATAACCAACGTCGCGGTAATACCAATCGCAAGACTCGTGATATTGATAAACGTGATCAACTTATGTTTTTTTAAAAAACGATAGGCTGTTTTAAGTGAATTTACAATCATTGTTATTTCGTTTTTTGTTAACCCTCTGATTTGATATACTCGTGTCGCTATTCGTCCCGTAGGCTATTGACAGGATTTTGGATAGCCGCCTTGATCGATTGAAAACTAATGGTCAGTACTGCCGCAAATAGTGCAAGTCCAGCGCCTAAGATAAAAGGTGTTGCCGTAAGGTCGATGCGGTAGTAAAAATCTTCCAGCCACTTGCTACACGTCCACCAGGTCAATGGTGCGGCAATTAGGATACTGATTAAAATGAGCTGTACGAAGTTCTTTGCCAATAAATGAAAGATACTAGGAATACTTGCACCCAAAACTTTGCGTATACCGATCTCTTTGCTGCGTTGGAAAGCCGCAAGGGTAATCAGCCCAAAGAGACCCAAACAACCGATTAAAACAGCAACAATTGTACTTACGTTGATTAATTTGGCCAGATTTTGCTCTTTTTGATAAAGAGAGGCAATCGTTTCATCGTAAAATTTTACTTCGATTGGGTATTCCGGGAAAAACCGCGCATATATTTTATTGATCGCTTCGATACTACCTTTCCATTCCTTGCTGTTTCCCGATAGTTTCATGTTAAAGGTATATGCACCGCGACTAAAACTGCGCAAAGCCAAAGGTGTAATTTCTTTATAGAATTCCTGGGCATGAAAATCTTTAATAACGCCAACGATCGGGAAGGTACTGTCTTCTTGACCAATTGACTTCCCGATAGCATCTTGAGGGGAATTGAAACCGAATGCCTTGACAGCAGATTCATTGATAATATAGGCATTGACAGTATCGGATTGTGGTAGGTTATTTCCCGCGATTAGCTTCATGTCATATACAGCTATATAATTCGGATCTGCATTTTTAAAGAAAATATCGGATGAAATTTTTTCTTTTAGTGTAGGGTCTTGTCGATGAAACCAAGATGATGAATAATTATTTGATAAGGGCTTGCTACCGATTGACGCTGCCGAAACACCTTTTATTTTTTGGATCTCATGTAGGAGTGTTTGTTTCTTACTTTGATCCAGTTTTTCCTCATAAAATTTGTTGATGAGCTTGGAAGGTAGATCGAAGGTAACAACAGCATCTTTGTCAAACCCCATATCTTTGTTGAGGGTATAGGAAAGTTGTTGCCCGATAATGAGGGCCGAAACCGTAAAAAATTGAGCAATAAAGAATTGGAATACAATCAACGTTTTCCGAAGGTTGATTTGTGTTTTTCCGATTTGGAACTGCTTGCCGGCACGAAATAAGTTGACAGGCTGTACCTTTTTAATTAACCAAGAAGGATATGCCGAGGAAATTAAAGTCGTTACGGTCAGTAAAATTGCGATAAACAGCATTGATGTCGTCGAACTGGTAAAATCCTTAACTTTCTCCGGAATCATTTCCTGAAAATAGAAAAAGGCCAATTTCGTCAGAAAGACCGAACAAACAAGTGCAATGGCAATGGTTAAAAGCGATTCAAAAATAATTTGGCTAACCAATTTTCCCTGACTACTTCCCAATGTTTTACGGACACCGATATCTTTACTCCGTGCTGGGATTTGTGCCGTACTAAGATTGATATAGTTGATACAGGCCAAAAGCATCAGAAAAGCAGCTACGGCAATCAACCCATAAATAACGGTTTTGCTTGTTCTTTCGGCGTACCATTCTTTAATGTGGACTGCAAAATGGGAATCTTTTAGCGGCATGACCACGACCTTACGGTTGTAATCAAACTTAGGTTTTTTTTCCTGGCTGAATTCCTGCCATTTTTTTTGTCCGATTTTATTGATAGCTGCCTGGATTGGAAGGTCTTTTACACCATCTTTTAATCGGATATAAAGTTTGTCGGAACCATTGGTATTCGTCCAGACATTCAGTGGGTAGACTTCTTCTTTAAGCAATATGAATTCTGTACCATTGAACTCCGTGTTGAAGCCAAGGTCATCAACAATGCCAGTAACCGTTTTGGGTATGCTGTCGTTATAAAAGATGGTTTTGCCGATCAAGCCCTGGGCAGCCTGGTTTGGGAAATAAATGGCAGCCCTTTTTTTTGTCAGTACAATGTCGTTGGCAGTTGAAAATGCGTTCTCAGGTGAACCTGCTAACCATTTGTAGCCAACGAGCTTGAAGTAGTCGCTGGTAGTCTCCGTCACATTGCCTTCAGCCTCATCAAAGTCCTCGACAAGTTTTTGATTTTTTTGTCCCTTGTTGATTGTGACGGATTCCATTTGATAATTTCTGAATGCTGGAGCGACCAGTTCCACGCCCGGAATTTCTTTTCGGATGGCCTGATAAAACGGCTTGGCCAATCCCCCATTGTAATTATCCTTGCCATCATTTTTAAACTGAGAAATGATCCGATAGGTTCGATCAAGCTGAGGAACTCCAGCTTCAAAACTATACTCATAATTGACAATCTTAAATATGACCCAACAGGACGTAATGCCGATGGCTAGTCCAATAATATTTAATAGGGAGAATAGTTTATTCTTCCAAAGTTGTCGAATTGCCGATTTTAATAGAAGGTTGCTCATAGCTGGAGTATCGTGATGGGATTAAATTATATTGTTATTCGTCTCTTAAACTATCTACAGGATTTGCCTTGGCAGCCTTGAGTGTTTGAAAACTCACAGTTACTAATGCGATAATGATTGTAGCAAAACCAGCAAAGACAAACATCCACCATTGTGGTTCAATGTGATAAGCAAAATTGTCAAGCCATTTTTTCATCGCCATCCAAGATAGCGGTGTCGCGATGAGAAGCGCTACAGCCAATAACTTGATGAAGTCGGAAGAGAGCAGGAGGATTAAATTATAAATGGATGCACCGAGAACTTTCCGTACGCCGATTTCTTTGGTACGCTGTTGGGCTGTATATGTAACAAGTCCCAATAAACCTAAACAGGCAATAAAAAGTGCCAGTCCGGAGAAGGCTGTGAAAAGTCTTCTAAAATTAAAATCCGCTTCATATTGACGATTGAAATTGTCGTCAAGAAAGCTATATAAAAATGGACGGTTTGGTACAAGTTCATTCCACAGCTTGCCGATTCTGGCAACGGTCTCAGGCTGGTTTACATGTTGGATATTCAAGGTTAAATATCGGCTGCTGCTTGGTTCAAGTCGCAAAGCTAAAGGCTCAATCTTACGGTGCAAAGAAAGGTAGTTGAAATCTTTCACCACACCGATAACCGTTCCTTCTCTTCCCCATTGACGAAATTGTTTGCCAATAATATCTTGTGGATTTGAATAGCCCCATTGTTTTGCGGCAGATTCATTGATAACAAGTGAATGGACCGTATCTGCTGGGAAATCTCTGGAATAGGCACGCCCTGCGGCCATTTGCAGACCAATATTAGGAATAAAGTCAACATCGACTTCATATAAGAAAGGAGCAAATTGACTCATTGTTCCATTTGCTGACATGATTTCTGTCCCTGCATTTGGAAAAAATGTTCCCGGTACCGTACGTGATGCCGTGACAGACAAAACATCTTTATCTTTTGCAAGTGTAGATTTTATCGCTTCAAGGTTATTGTTTACTTTATCATCAAAATTATAATCAATGACCAGTCGTTGATCTTTTTGAAATCCAAGATCTCGGTGCTGTAATTGATCTAGTTGAGAAAAGACGACGACTGTACCTGCAATGAGCGCAATAGAAAGGCAAAATTGGAAAACGACTAATACGCGACGTAATAATATACCCCCTTTGCTGTTGCTATAACTTCCTTTAAGTACTGTAATGGGGTTGAAATTAGCTAGAATCAACGCGGGATAACTGGCAGCAAGAAGTCCTGTAAAAATGGTAGTGAATAGGAATATTGCCCAGGTCGTTCCATCTTTCAGGGACGAATAATTGAGGTGTTTGCCCGAGAATGTTTCCAAAAAGGGAAGAAAGGCCATAACGAGCAGTATAGCCAAAATACTACTGACGAATACAAGAACCAATGATTCAGACATAAACTGAAAGATCAGATTGCTTTTGCTTGCTCCTATGGTTTTTCGTACGCCTACTTCCTTTGCTCTTTCCATTGACCTTGATGTAGCCAGATTCATAAAGTTCACACAGGCAATCAGTAATATGAATCCGCCAATAATGCTGAATATGTATAAATTCTGATAGCTTCCATTGGTACCGGGTTGACGATCCGCAGACGAGTGCATGTAAGCTTGCAGAAGTGGCTCGATATGGAAATTGTATTTTGCGTTTGGGTTTTCATTTGTTGGGAGATTCCGTTTGAGAAACTCCGGTATTTTTTGGTCGAACTTTACAGGATCAAAGTCTTTTGAAGCGAGAAAGTAGGTGTAAAAATCGACATAATCCCAGCCTTCTTTATTAAAAACATCGGGTCTTGCGTTTCGGAATGTACTCATCGAGAGCAGTGCATCGAACGTAAAGTGTGAATTAGCAGGTACATCAGCCATTACAGCTGTTACAGTATATAGACCTGCGTCAGCACGGCCCGCAGCTAAGCCTCCCTCAAGCGTCTTGCCAATGGGATTTTGATCTCCGAAATATTTCTTAGCGGTACTTTCTGTTAATACGACAGAATAGGCGTTCTTTAAGGCTGTATGAGGGTCGCCGGCCAAAACCTTCCAACTGAAGACATCAAATGCAGTAGAGTCCATGAAAAATACATTTTCCTCCTGGAATCTTTTATCGCCTTGTTTGAGCAGGATAGACGTTTGTCCTGAAAATTGAACGACCTTCTCGATTTCAGGGAAATCTGCTTTGATGGCTTCACCGATTGGACCATTGCCCCAGATTTGATGCTGCTCTGTGCTGCTTATATCTTTATAGTCATGGACGATGCGGTAAATTCGATCTTTATTCACATGATATTTGTCGTAAGACAATTCATTTTGTACATAAATTGCTATCAATAGGCAACAGGCTAATCCTATTGCCAAGCCAATTATGTTTATGGTTGAATACCCTTTATTTTTAGAGATATTGCGCCAGGCTATTTTTATATAGTTCTTGATCATTGTTTTATTCTTTAGTTTTAGTGTATCAATATGTTTAATCCACTTTTACTGTATTTTTCTTTTTATTCGTCTCTTAAACTATCTACGGGATTGGATAAAGCTGCCCGAACAGCCTGGTAGCTGACGGTAATAATGGCGATCAGCAAGGCCAGGATACCACCGAAGACAAATGTTTGCATCTCTAGATCTGTTTTATAAGCAAAATTGCTTAACCATTGTTTCATTAGGTAAACTGCAATAGGGCAGGCAATCAGAATGGAAATGGAGACGAGTATCACGAAATTTTTCCCCAATAGCCGGACGACTCCAAAGGTGCTAGCTCCAAGAACTTTACGGATGCCGATTTCCTTTACACGCATTTGCGCTTCGTGAGTTGCCAACGCAAACAGACCTAAAGCAGATATAAAAATGGCGATGCCAGCGAAAATATTGAACAACAAACCTGTGCGCTGCTCGGATTTATATAGATTATCAAATTGCTGATCAATAAAGGTGTAGTTAAAAGGAGCATCTGATGGATATCGGTTATAGATCTTTTCTAAAGCTTTAATGGCCTCAGGGGCTTTTGTCGTACTCGTTTTAACATAAAGTGTGCCTGATCCCCAGCGCGTCCAGAAGACCATTGGCCCTATTTTATCTTTGATGGATTTGAAGTGAAAGTCTTTCACAACACCGATAATTTGCCCAGGGAAATCGTGGAAACTCATATTGGATCCTACGTACGGCGGTTTTAATCCCATTTGTTTCGCCAAGGTCTCGTTGATGATATAGCCGGACGAATCAACCGGCATGCCGCTAAAGTTTTTTCCTTCGAGGAATTGCATGTTCATCAAGGGAATAAAATCCTTATCGATGGTCGCTTGAGCAACAATGAGTTTGTTGTCTTTGGACTTGCCGGGCCAATCTATATCGCCCGTGGCATTTCCGAAATCCGTCATGTTGTAAACACCGGATAGAGAGACCGCCTGTATGGCATTGTTGCTTTTGAGTTCGGCACGTATAGCGTCCATATGTTTGTAGGCTTCCTCTGGAAGGCCTAGGGTTAGCACATGGTCTCTGTCATAGCCGAGGTTGATCTTCTGGATAAAAGCCAATTGGTTTCGGATCACCAATGTACATACAATAAGGGTCACGGAGAGCGTAAACTGGAAAACCACCAATATTTTACGCATGGTATTTGAGGAAATACCTTTTACTGATTTTCCTTTTAACGAATGAATGGGATTGAATGAGGAAAGCTGTATCGCAGGATATATACTGGACAGTCCCAATGTGCCTATAATTGCTGCCCCAATATACAGCCATATCGTCGTATTATGGAAAGATAGGCTGATTGATTTTTGTGCGATCTGATTATATCCGGTATGAAGAATCACTATAAGGATGAAAGCGATCAGTAGTGAACAAAGAAATACAACAACAGTTTCTGTGATAAATTGTAGGAATAAATGGAGACGGTTGGCGCCGATTATTTTACGGATACCGACATCTTTCGCCCGATCCAACGCTCTTGCAGTACTCAGATTGACATAATTTACCGCACCGATCACCAGAAGTAATATTGCAATGATCCCAAAAATCTGAACCATGCGAAGCGTCGATTTATTTCCGTCAGGAGCTATTAAATGCATGGTTTTGAGTGGATCTAAAACAAATATAGTCGAGTTTTCACCGTCGCGGGCTTTGGTATAAGTGTCTGTGACCGATTTTCCAATAAGTGCGGCAGAAGCATGAGGTTTGACTTTAATATAAGTTGAAAAACTATAGTTACCCATATCTTCATCTATAGTTTTCCATTTACCGTTACCGCCCCAGTTTGTAAACCGCTGTGCATGATAACCCAGTGGAATAACTACATCGAATTGCATCGAAGAGTTTTGTGGAATATCGTTTAGGATACCCGCTACAGTGAAGAGATCTTTTTGGTAACGGAAAGTTTTTCCAATGGCTTTTTGCGTACTAAAAAGTTTCTCGGCTGTTGAAGCCGTGATCAGTGCCTGCTTATAATTTTCCTGAAAACCTGAGAGAGAGCCCTCTTGCAATGGAAAATGAAACATCTTGAAAAAATTACCATCTACATAATAGATGTTCATATCAGTTACCGGACGTTTCAGTTTGTCATTGACCAATGTGGTACTGTAATCCTGCGAAACTCGCGTTGCGTAATCTACCTCCGGTACATTTTGTGCATAGTTTCCTATCGGCCCGGGAGATGTCCCCCATATCGAACCGTTGTGCTCGGGATCCAAATGAGAATTGACTTTGTAAATCTGTTCAAAGTCTGGATGAAATTTATCAAAGCTCTTTTCATCCTGTACCCAGAAGATAATTAATATAGAGGCAGTAAGGCTGACCGACAGACCTAATATATTGATAGCAGTATAGAATTTTCTTTTCCTTAATTCTCTAATTGCGGTTATTAAATAGTTCTTTATCATAGGGACAGGTGTTTGTTGTATTGATCACTATTGAGCTTCTTTATGATCTTATTCATCTCTTAAGCTATTTACGGGGTTTGCACGTGCCGCTTTTATGGATTGGTAGCTCATCGTAAAAAATGCAATAAGTAGAGTTGCGGCAGCTGGAATGATAAACATCCACCAGGATAGTTCTATCTTATAAGCAAAATCATCTAGCCATTTGTGCATCGCCCACCAGGCAATTGGGGTAGCGATCAAAATAGAAATGAGTATAAGTTTGATATAATCTTTTGATAATAATCCAATAATCCCCAGGACCGTGCTTCCCAACACTTTTCGAATACCAATTTCTTTTGTGCGTTGTACTGTGGTAATGGTAACCAGACCGATCAATCCCAAGCAGCTGATGAGAATCGTCGTTGATGTAAATAGATTGATGATCTTCGAGAATTTTAGATCACTGCTATAGAGTTCTTTGATTTGCTGATCATAGAAATCATATTTGAATGGGGCTTTTGGATAATATTTTTTCCATTCTTTCCCAATCTGTTTTAAAGTTTCCGGCCAGGTAGTTGAATTATTG
Organism: Sphingobacterium paramultivorum; assembly: GCF_014109745.1. Lineage (NCBI taxonomy): Bacteria > Pseudomonadati > Bacteroidota > Sphingobacteriia > Sphingobacteriales > Sphingobacteriaceae > Sphingobacterium > Sphingobacterium paramultivorum. The sequence continues at coordinate 3,869,048 of NZ_CP058555.1, read as the reverse complement.
TTGAGTTTGACACTTAGTCTGTTTAATTCCCATTTTTTAATGGAACTCAGCATGACAACAGGTTGAATGGCTGCATGGAGATTTTTTGTGTGAAAATTGTCAGTTACGCCCACAATCTGCCGCTGTTTGTCTGTATACGTAACAAAGCTCCCTACAGCATTTTCAGCAGATTTAAAACCTAATTTTTGAACGCTGGCTAAGTTTAACACGATGCCTGTGCTCGTATCGGCCAATTGCAGCGGGCGGCCAGCAAGCATTTTAAAATTATAGAGCTTAAAGTTATCTTGGTCGACAAATTTCATTTGTACATCGGCTTGTACCTGCCCCGTATCACTTTTCGCAAACAAGGCATTTCCCCAATGGTCGTTACTCATGGGCAGATGCCCCAAGGAAGCCTGCTCTACACCTGTGATGTGCTTAATCGCTTGTTTGAAAACAAAAGGATCAACATTACTGTCCTGATAACTTTTACTCGGGAAACGTAGGGTAATGATCGCATCCTTATCGAAGCCGGAGTTATTCTGTAGTGCATGTTTCAACTGCAGACCAATGATGCAAGTTGAAATAACAAATAGCTGAGCAATCAAAAATTGAAAAACAATGAGCATTTTTCGAAAAGAAAGATTGCCAAATTTAAGACTTTGCGCATTCGAGATTTTAATGACTTCAACAATCTTGACTTTGTTTGTCAATAAGATCGGATAACCAGCGGAAATTAAGGTAATCGTAATTGTAAGTGTTGCTAAAAATAGCGATACGCCCCAGGGATCTGGATACAACTTGAGCTGATCGGGAATATATGCTGCTAAAACTGTTTGAATGAGAATAAGTAAGGGCCAAGATAAAAGCACCGAAAAAGCCGTAATGCAAAATGTTTCTAGCAGAAAGGATTTTGTAATTCTTTTCTGGCTTTCTCCCAATGTCTTTCTGATACCAATTTCCTTCGCGCGTTGTGGGATTTGGGCGGTAGCGAGATTGATGTAATTGACACAGGCGAGTAAGAGCAAAAATATACCTATGCCGATAAGACCATACATTATTTTCTGATCAACGTTATTTTGCGCGTAAGAAGTAAAATGTAAGTCTTTTAAAGGAACTGTATTTACATGCATTTTAAATCCAAACTTGTCAAATTCGGCATGTGTCATCTCATACGCCTTTTTGTCGGCTGTCTTTATGAGGTTAGGAATGGAAGCCGATGATTTTACCTTAATAAAGAGCTGCCAATTTGAATTTGAATTGTTCCAGTTTGTACTATTCCATTCCTGTTCTGGAATCCGTATAAATTCTTTACCCAAAAAGCTGCTTGGATGCGCTAGATCTTTTACAATACCGGTGACATTATACAATGTACTATCATAGGATAAGGTCTTTCCTATGATTTGGTCTATTGACGTGTTTGGGAAATACAATTTAGCCCGCGATTCTGTCAGGATGACTTCATGGCTATTTTTTAGTATATTCCTTTGGTCGCCAGCTAACCAAACATAAGGTGTCATTTTGAAATAGTCTCCCGTGGTACTGATGATTTCGGGCTGATCTTCAAACTCTATTTTCTGCGCTCCGCGATTATTACTGACACGCTCGAAGTATTGTTTAAAGATGGGTACTGTCAGTTCAACATTGACAAAGTTTTCCTTGATATATGCCGGTAATGGTGCGGGAACACCATCGAAATGATCTAATTTATCCTTTTCTTCATAGGAGGTATGGACCTTGTAAATCTGCTCACTTTCCGGATGATGCTGGTCAAAACTAAATTCATAATTGACGATGCGGAAAATTAGCCAACAGGCACTTATTCCGATGGCAAGCCCAAATACATTTAAAAATGTGAAAAGACGGTTGCGCCATAGTTGTCTGAAAATTAATTTAATCGTGCTCATCATCTATAGGTTATTAGGAGTAATATCTTGGTTATATATGAGTTGTCTTATACCGAAGTTGTTTCCATAATCACTTGTCCGTCTAGCATGCGGATTACACGGTCAGAGAATTTTGCATCGTGCTCACTGTGTGTTACCATGACGATGGTTGTGCCGGCCTCGTTCAATTCAGTCAGGAGTTGCATAACTTCGTTACCATTATTGGAATCGAGGTTACCTGTAGGCTCATCGGCAAGGATCAGTTTTGGATTATTCACGACGGCGCGAGCGACAGCTACACGTTGCTGTTGACCTCCGGACAGCTGTTGTGGAAAGTGATTGCGACGGTGCATGATCTGCACTTTTTCCAAAACCTCTTCTACACGTTTTTTGCGTTCTGCTGCTGGAACATTGGTATAAACCAGTGGAAGTTCCACGTTTTCAAATACTGTCAGTTCATCGATCAAATTGAAGCTCTGGAATACAAAACCAATGTTATGTTTGCGAAGATCTGAGCGACCGCGTTCTTTGAATTTGGCAACTTCAATCTCGTTGAACAGATAGCTTCCTTCATCCAAATCATCCAATAGACCAATGATATTGAGTAAAGTCGATTTCCCACAGCCCGAAGGCCCCATTACAGCAACAAACTCTCCCTCTTTGACATGGATATTGAGGTTGTTTAATGCGACGGTTTCAACTTCTTCTGTGCGGTAATACTTTTGAAGATTTGTGATTTTGATCATATTTTTTGTGCTCATGGTTTTTATGTTTTGTATCCTTGGCGAAATTGCTTTGGACAGTTACTATTTCTGTTATTAAATTCTTTTTTATTGTTTATTGATCTCTTAAAGTCTTTGTCGGATTGGCTATCGCTGCTTTAAATGCCTGTGAACTGATTGTCAATAGGGCAATGATAATAGCTGTCAGACCACTGATGACAAAAATGGTCCAGGAAATATCGATATGATGTGCATAATTAGTTAGCCATTTGCTCATGATCATCCACGCAATAGGAAAGGCAATGATACATGAGATCGCTACAAGAATGACAAATTCACGGTTGAGCATTTGGATAAGTCCCGAAACAGAGGCGCCCAAGACTTTACGGATGCTGATCTCTTTTGCGCGTTGCTCAGTTGCAAAGGCGGCTAAACCAAATAGACCTAAGCAGGAGATAATGATGGACATGAGTGCAAATACACTGGATAGTTGCTGTACGAAAAGCTCGGCTTTAAATTTATTGTTGAAGCTATCATCCAAAAATTTGTAGTCAAAAGGGAAGCCTGGGTTATTTTTGACGATGACCTTCTCGATTTGTTGAATGGCATCTGGTAAATCTACTCCAGCCTTTGTCTTAATGGTCATGATCCCATTATCTCTATTCATTGGTAGAAACAGCATCGGCTCAGGATCGGCATACACATTGTTATAAACGAAGTTCTTGACGACACCGGCGATGGTAAACTTTTCCTCACCGTAACTGATGATGCTACCGGCCACAAGGCCATCTTTTTTGATCAGTTTTGCAAATGCTTCGTTGATGACAACCGAGGTGCTATCACCTGCAAAATTTTGATGGAAGTTTCTACCGTCAAAAAGTTTTAAATCCAAAGCTGGAATAAGACCCTCATCAGAACGTAACATACCAATCAAAATACTGGCATTTGGGTCTTTTCCATCCCAGCTAAAACCGGACGTATTGGAGTTGATATTGAGGATACTCATGTCACTGACACCGACTTCTTGAACAACTCCTGTTGCCAATAATTGATTTTTAATGAGCGGCAGATGTTTGGCCATATCGCCTTGTAGCGCTGTAGTCAACACCTGACTCTTATCAAATCCGAGATCCCTGTTCTTGTTGTGCTGAATCTGTTGGTAGATAATAATGGTACAAATAATTAATACAACTGAGGCTGTATATTGCAGGATGACCAACCCTTTACGGACAAGACTTCCACTACCGGCCTTCTGTTTCGCCCCTTTGATCGTTGAAAGCGGCTTGAATGCAGAAAGGAAAAATGCGGGATAGCTACCTGCAAATAATCCACATGCTAATGTTATTGTCGTTAAAAATAGCAGGTGTGAGGGAGCCAAAAGATTAACCTGAAGATCCTGGCCTATCATGGTGTTGAACGGCCTGATGAAGATATAGATTAGTAATATGGCAACAAGAGAGGAAATAATTGCCAACACAAGGGATTCTCCCAAGAATTGCATAATGAGCGATTTGCGACTTGCACCAACCACTTTGCGCATCCCAACTTCTTTTGCTCTTTTTTCAGATCTTGCAGTTGCAAGATTCATGAAATTGATACAGGCGATCAGTAAGACAACCCATGCAATCAAGGTAAATAGACGGATATTTTTAATGCCACCTTCTTTTTCAATACCACTGTTATCAAACTGATTGTAGGTAATCCAACGTTCCATTGGATAGAGAAAATTCTGTGAGAAAGTGACTTCACCATTGGTCTTGTGTTTGACGAAATCCATCATCTGCTTGTTAATCTGATCGACGTTGGCATTATCTTCGACCTGAACTAGCGTTTGAACACTATTGTTCCCCCAATTTTTTAGAAAATCCTGACCAGCTTCAAATTTTTTGAAAGGGATGAGCCATTGAAAATCATATGTGCTATTTTTCGGAAGATCCTTAATAACGGCAGTGACGATGAAAGGTTCACTATTGTTTGTTTTGACAGTTTTTCCCAATGCAGGACGGTTGCCAAATAATTTCTTCGCTGCAGTTTCTGATAATACAATGTTATTGACTTGATCAAAAGCAGTCTTTCGATCACCTTCAAGAAATGCTAGGGATAGCACATCGGCGATGCTTCCATCGGCATATACACCATTTTGAAATATATTATTGTCTCCGACGGAAAACAGCATTGGCGAATTCCAGCTAATGCGAACGGCATGCTTGATGCCAGGAATTTCTTTTTCTACGCTCTGGGCAAATGGTCCAGGTGTTGATTCGAAAACATAGGTGGCACCATCGTATGTCTGTTTTGATTTGACAATGTAGATATCCTTTTTGTTGGCGAAATTATCGTTGAAGCTCAACTGATTTTCAACCCATAAAAAAATCAACGATGCCGCAGCAATCCCGACCGCCAGTCCAAAAATATTGAGAAAGCTGTACCCTTTGGTTTTCCAAAGGTTACGAAGTGCGGTTTTAATAAAGTTTTTAATCATCGTATATCTTGTATTATTTATTTTATTACTCTATTCGTCTCTTAAAATTTTTGTAGGGTTGACCATTGCCGCTTTGAGCGAAACTGAACCGGCTGTAAGAACAACCAATAAAATAGTTGTTATCGCCGCTAATAAGAAAACCCAAGGATCTATTGATGTGCGGTAAACATAATTGTCAAGCCACTTGGAAATAATCAGCCAGGAAATTGGAAAAGCAATAAGGAATGATACGATCACTGGGATCATATAATCTCTACCGATCATCATAACAATATCCCGTTTCGATGCACCTAGGGTTTTACGGATTCCAATTTCTTTCAGTTTAGATTCTGTGCTGAACAATACGAGCCCAGATAATCCGATACATGAAAGTAAAATGGTTATAGCGGCAAATAACTGAACAAGTTTTCCATGGATAATATCCTTTTTATACATTTTATCAAAAGATTCATCCATAAAGGAATAATTGAAGGTTGATTGGGGGTTGTATTTGTTCCATAGCTTTTGGACGGCAGCAAGTGCCTGTTCTTCATGTCCTGGGCTGGTCTTGATATACATTCCGCCAAGTGCATAGCCCATACCGGAAAAAAAGATGCAGGGTTTTATAGCTGTTTTTAGGTCATTAAAATTAAAATCCTTCATGACGCCCACAATAGTCAGTGTTTTTCCCTGAAAAGTAATGGTTTTACCAATGGGATTTTTTAAGCCCATTTGTTTAATTGCAGTTTCATTCAGTAGTGCATGACTGCTATCGGAAGGATTTTTTGTAAAACCAGCTCCTTCGGCTAATTTGATATCTAAAACAGAAGTGAAGTTTGGATCAATAGCAACGCGTCTAATGAAAAAATTAGACTGCAGTTGGTCTTTTCCATCCCAATTAATGTCGGCGGTTTCAGATCCGATGTTACTGATGTCGTTGCTGGCGGCGGTAACTCCTAAAATACCCTGTTGATGCTGTAGTTCGTTTCGGATTGCTTCATAATGGGGCAAAAAGTTTTTCTGTTCAAATAGAAAGACATTTTCTTTATTGTATCCTAAATCCTTGTGACGCATATAATGCAGTTGTTTCTCAAAAATAAAAGTGGTGATAATGAGTATAACTGTGCAGCAGAATTGTAGGACAACAAGTCCTTTTCGTAGATTATTTTTGTTGCCAAATAGTGTGCTGTTATTTTTTAGCTGGCTCAACACATTGTTGCTTGAGAAAAGTACAGCAGGGTAGATTCCTGCAATTAGTACAGTTGTTATAAAGGTGAGTAGAAAGATAAACCACAGTTCGGAAGAAAGAAGGCTGAATTGAATGTTTTTTTCAGCGAGCACATTAAAAAATGGGATCGCTAGATAAGCGAGTAGGGTAGCAATACCTAATGAAATCAAAAACAGCACCGCAGACTCGGTCAGATATTGAAGAAAAAGATGACTTCTCTTAGCGCCAATAATTTTACGAATACTGATTTCCTTTATTCTTTTTGTAACTCGGGCCGTAACCAAATTGACATAATTGATACAGGCAACTAGTAAGATAACAAAGGCAATGACTGCAAATATATAAACGGACTGCATACCGCTGTCACCACCTTTAGGAGTATATAGATTTGTTTGTGTTATTTTCTGTAGGAAGAATGCAAATTTAGTATACAGCGTATTTCCTTGAAAATTGTCTTTTTGGATGGCGGTGAGCTGCTGTGCCACCTGATCCGGATTGGCACCTGGCTTTAGCAAAAAATAAATGTAATATTGAAAATTGCCCCATTTTTCATCCAGAGGCTCTTTGGATAGACTGGCCAGTAGTTCAAATGGTAATAGATAATCAGCCTTAATGGAACTATTGCTAGGGAAGTCTTTGATGACTGCTGTAATTAGAAAAGGCTGTTTACCAGTTTTCAGAATAGGGTCAACTTCTAAATAGAGCGTTTGTCCTAATGGATTTTCATTTTTAAAATATTTATTGGCAATCTTTTCTGTAATAACGATTGACTGTTTTCCTTGGAATAACTTTTCGGGAGTCAACGATTCTGTACTAGCATCGAATACGTTGTTAAAGGTACTGTCAACATACACCCCATGTTCGCTGGCCATCAGTTCATCTTTATTGAACTGTATGTCCTGCCCAGCACTTATGCGACACGCCTCTTGTATTGCGGGAATTTTTAATTTTCCATATAGCGCAATTGGCGGTGGTGCAGCATGAACGAATTGGTCATTTTCCTTATCGAAGTTTGTCGACAGTTCATATACTCGATTCGCATTATTGAAGACCTTATTAAAGGACAATTCATCCGTGATCCAAAGTGCAATGACAATAACCACTGTTAGACTAATACTTAGTCCGGCAATATTCAGAAGTGTAAACTTCTTGTTTGTAAGCAAGGAACGAATTCCAGTTTTGATCGCGTTCTTTATCATTGTTCTTTGAATAGGATCATAGCGGTTATCAAAAAGATTTGATGCACTTAATCAAGTCTCTTCGATAACCGCTATATGATGTTACTTTTTAATATTCAACTCTTGAACCTTATCGTAGGTCTCATAGCTCGATACGATAACTTTATCCCCCGGTTGTAGACCTTTGATAACCTCATAATATTCCGGATTCTGTCGCCCTAATTGGATATCGACACGATATGCTGTGCTTCCATTTTTATCCAATTTGAAGATCCAGTTACCACCGGTCTGTTGATAGAATCCTCCTTTTGCCAGTAATAATGCTTTTGTCTCGTCACTTAACGCTAAACGTATCTGTAAAGTTTGTCCACGACGAATCCCTTTTGGAACATCATTGATAAATTCCATGTCAACCTGGAATCGACCATTGGTGACCTGTGTATAGACTTTCTTGATACGGAGTTTGTAGGTTTTTTCACCGATAGAAAATTCACCTTGTAGATCTGGGAAAATACGGTTGATATAATGTTCGTCAATATCAGCACGCACTTTGAATCCTGTCAAGACGTCGATTTGTCCCAACCGTTCCCCGGCGTTTTTGTTTTGTCCGATTTCTGCATCGAAGGCTGTCAATTGTCCGTCAACAGGTGCTCTAACGATCAGATCACCAATTTTTCTTTTCATCAGTTCCAATGCGCTCTGTGTACGTTGATAAGTTTGCTTATCCTGATTAGTTTTTTGCGCATTAGAGATTTCGTCCTGTTTTAGGATCTGCTTGGTCAAGTTGACCCGTTCTTTTTGATAGTTATAATCGTTCTTTGATTTTTCGAACTCTTGTGTACCAATGGCTTTTTCAGCGAGTAATTTTCTATTTAAGGTATAGATACGTTCAGCTTCTCGGTAGGCTTGTTCTACATCAGCCATTTGGTTGCGGTTGTTAATCGATGCTTGTTGTGCATTGGTCTGCGCTATTTGGGACTGTGTCAATAGATTCAGCACTTGCGTTTCTTGTTGTACCAAGGTAAGCTCCTGATCGGTATTGGAAAGACGCATGATTGCATCCCCTTTTTTTAAGATAGTGCCATCTTCTACAAACTTTTCTTCTACGCGTCCACCAACAGAAGCATCGAGGTATATGCTGCTAATAGGAAGCACAGTGCCATTTATAGGGATAAATTCCTGAAAGTTTCCATTTTTTATTTCGACGATAGAGATGCGGTCAGCTTCAACATTCAGTTTGCTTTTGCCGGAGGTAAAATAGAAACTGGCGCTGATCAATCCAACTAAGCCAGCAACCCCCACAATAGTCATGATACGTTTGCTATTCCACTTCTTCTTTTCTAAAGGTCTGTCCATAATTTAATATCAATTTTGTATATAACTATGAAAGCTGTGCCAAGAATGTAATTTATTGATTGATAGATTCTTATTTTGTTTAGTTTGAAGCTTGGTGTTCGATAGCGGACACTTCTTGTACGAAGGCGTACAACTGGAAGTTTTTTGCTGTTTAGGGCGTCAACTGAAGCGCTTTTAGCAAATATAATCTGGCTGCCGTGAAGCACATTAGTTCCGGTGGGGCAAAGGCTACTCTGTTGGGGCAAATTAGGTAAGAGGTAGGTAGCTATATTGACCGATCGGTCCAAAAGGTTGGTAAAAGTGGTCTGTTAAAATTTAGGATTTAACTATATTACTTTCGTTGTTTACTCGGTGCTTGTTCGGTACTTAGTCGGAGCTTGTTCGGTGCTTCTTCGGTTGTAACCGAAAAAAATCCGAACAAGCTCCGACTTATATCCATTGAATAGAAGAATAAATGTCGAATTTGATTTGAATTATTCTTCTATTTATACAGTTTGTCTTTGCTATTGTCCAACTACGCACACCGACTGTTCATTAATGAACATTTTTGAAAATATGTTTTTTGTATCTATTTGATAGTTAGTGTTTTTGTTGTTTGGCATGGCGATGGTCAGCAACAAAATAAAAAATGGATATGAAGAGAGTCTATATATATAGTACATTATGCTTTTTATTGAGTTATGCCAAGGCAGGGGCGCAACAGACGGAGCAGCGACTAACGGAAAGAGTAACGGGGACAGCAACAATTGCAGCGGTAGACGATAAACAAATTGCCAAGCGGAGCTTAGCTGAGTGTATTCAGTTGGCAATAAAGGCCAATCCAGCCTTATTGCAGAATGAACTCGATGTGAGGCGTGCGGAAGTGAATTTAGCACAGGCTAAAGCGAATAGACTTCCCGATGTTGACGCAAGCTTACAGCATAGCCTAACATCAGGAAGATCTCAGGATAATTCGACCCTTCAATATATTTCATCCAACAACTCAACAGGGAATTTTTCTTTGGGCGCAAGCCTTCCAATATTTAGAGGGTTCCGTTTATTTCACGATATCCGGATGCGTGCTGATGCAAAGACTGCCGGTAAATTGACTTTTGATACACAGATTAATGCTTTAAAACTGGACGTTATTACCGCTTATATCCAAAGTTTGACTGCTCAGGACATATTGCGGCAATCAGAAATGCAGACTGAGGTTACCCGAGAACAGGTCAGACGTGCGGAGAGCATGCATAAGGAAGGCGCAATTAATCCTGGGGATTACTTTGATTTGAAAGGACAACTGGCAAATGATGTTAACACGATTGAAAATAATCGTCAGTTACTATACAGTAGCCGGGTGAAACTTGCTGCCTTATTAAATATGGATGAAAATCAATTGGGCGAATTGGATAACCTCGGAATAAAAGAGAGCGGGCAGCGACTGGATGCGAAACAGCTCTATGAAATGGCTGTTGATCAATTGCCGGATATACAGGCGCTGGATTATCGGATCAAAGTGGCGGAGCGGGATATTAAGATTGCGAAATCATACTATTATCCGTCCTTAAGCCTGAACGCTGGTTTAGGATCAAATTATTCTAAATTGGGGATTCAAGGAACGTATTGGTCACAAATGCGTAATAACGTAGGAAAGTATATTTCTCTCAATCTTTCTGTTCCGATTTTTAATCATTTGCAGGTTTATAACAACGTCCGCTTGGCAAAACTAGATTTGCAGACGGCTAGATTTCAAAAAGAGATCCAACAAAATGTTTTACGGTCGGCGACGTCCAATGCGGTTTTTAACTTGCAGAACGCAAGCAATATGATTACACAATTGCGTAGTCAGAATGAAAATTATGCGGAATCTTTTCGTATTGCCAAAGTAGTATTCGAATTGGGAAATAGTAATTCAGTGATATTTTTGACCGCAAAAACGAAATTCGACAACAGCCAGATTCAATTGGTCGTCAAGCAGTATGAATGGCTGCTGCAAAAATATATCAATGATTATTACGCAGGCTCGTTGAATTTATAGTTATCTTAGTATCTTCAATGAAGTCAGGAAGTATGAAAAAAGCATCTATTTTAGTCGTTGATGATGACCAGGATTTATTAACTGCGGCAAGAATCTTGCTTAAACCTAAAGTTAGTCATATTCAAGTTGAACCCAATCCGGAGAACCTAATAGCACATCTGGAGAAGACACCTTACGATCTGGTGCTTTTAGATATGAATTTTAAAAGTACGATTAATACCGGTAATGAAGGATTATATTGGTTGTCTCGGATCAAAGAAAAGTTTCCACAGGTACACGTCATTATGATTACGGCTTATGGAGCTGTTGATCTCGCTGTAAAATCGCTGAAACAGGGAGCATCAGATTTTGTCGTGAAACCTTGGGAAAATGAGCAATTATTGGCAACGATCGAAAGCGCTCTTGCTGAATCAAAAAATAAAGAAAAGAAAAGTAAAAGTTCCTTGCTCAGTAGTGCGAATAGTCCTGATTTGATTGGTAATTCCATTGTTATGGACGAACTGCAATATAAATTGGAGAAAATTGCACCTACAGATGCCAATATATTAATATTAGGTGAAAATGGGACCGGGAAAGACCTGATTGCTCAAGCCATTCAGCGAAGATCCTTACGTTCAGACCGGACCTATGTTAAGGTTGATGTCGGGGCGCTGACAGAAACATTATTTGAAAGCGAGCTTTTCGGTTATAAGAAGGGCGCATTTACAGATGCCCGTGAAGACCGCCAAGGTCGATTCGAAGCAGCAAACGGGGGGACATTGTTCCTCGATGAAATTGGCAATATCTCTTTGCAGCAACAGGCTAAATTGTTAACCGTACTGCAGAATAGACAAGTGACACCGTTGGGTTCCTATCAACCAATCTCGGTGGATATACGCTTAATCTCAGCAACTAATGTTCCGTTGAAACAGCTCGCAGATGAAAGTCGTTTTCGAAAAGACTTAATTTATCGGATCAATACCGTGGAAATTCAGGTGCCGCCTTTGCGTGAGCGAGGAGAGGATATCAAGCTATTGGCTGATCATTTTCTCGATATCTATTCGAAGAAATACAATAAGCGGATTGAAGGCTTTGAACCGGATGCGGTTAAAAAAATGTGTGCATATCATTTCCCGGGCAACGTCCGAGAACTCCAATACAGCATCGAACGTGCCGTAATTATGGCTGATCAGCTCAGTATTGCCGGAAATGATCTCTTTTTCTCGCCAATAGAACAGCAAATGGATAACAGCGTTGTCGAATCCAGTCCCAGCAGTCAAAATCTGGAAGAATTGGAACGTAAAGCAATCAAATCGGCGATTGAGCGGTATAACGGAAATATCAGTAAAGCAGCAAAAGAATTAGGGCTTACCAGGGCGGCGCTTTATAGACGTTTGGAGAAATATGATATTTAGTCGATGAGGCACGGAAAAATCTTAAATGCAATCAAGGTTATATTACTGCTGGTAGCGGCACTTGCGAGCGCTTATTTGCTACTAAAAAGGGAATATGTACAGGCGGCTTTGATCTTTTGTATGATGCTATACCTAGGTTTTAACCTATATGCACAGTATAATTTTTTGACCAGGCAACTGATTGAATTTTCCGAAGCGGTCAAATACCGCGACTTTACCAGACGTTTCTTGGTGAAAAATACAAAGTCAGTAGAGGGGCAGCTTTTTCTGGCCTTTAATCAGATCAACGAAACATATAAGGAGATCAGCATTAAGCAGGAGATTCAGCACCAATACCTGGATCGTGTGATCAATATGCTGAATTCGGCGATTATCTTTTATGAGATGGATAGTGGTAAGGTCATGTGGGTGAATGAGGCTTTCAAACAGCTGTTTCATTTGCCACACCTTGGAAACATCACGGGACTGAAGAAAAAAAACAATGATCTTTACGAAAAAACCATGTTACTTGAAAACGGACAGCAACAGATGGAGTCCATTCAATCAAGTAAAGGAAAAATAAAATTATTGATTCAGAGCTCAAGCTTTGAGACACAGGACGCCTTGTTTCGCATTGTTGTGTACCAAAATATCAACGAAGCAATTGATGAGACTGAGACGAAGGCATGGCACAAGTTATTACGTGTACTAACGCATGAAATCATGAATTCCATTGCCCCGATCAGCTCACTTGCTGAAACCTTAAACGGTCGTTTGGACCATTTTAAAGGAGCTGAAGATATTGATGATCTAAAAACAGGTATTTCCACCATCAAACGTCGTAGTGAAGGACTTTTACATTTTGCGAAGAGTTATCGTATGATCAATAAGGTCGATCAGCCTCAGCTAGCGCCGATCCAAATTTCGCAGTTATTTGAACATATTTATCAGCTGCTTGAACCAACCTTGATCCAGAAAAATATTGATGTCGATATTATTCTGAAAAATACACGGCTAATCTTATCTGCCGATGTCAATTTGATCGAGCAGGTTATTATTAACTTAATGTTGAATGCAATAGATGCGGTTAAAAATAGGGAAGAAGCCTATATTAGTTTATCTGCTCTTGAAGTAGACGGAAAGGTGCAGATTCGGATTGAAGATAACGGAGCAGGAATTCCTGCCGATCTTCAGGAACAGATCTTTACGCCATTTTTTACAACAAAGAAAACGGGTACAGGGGTCGGCCTGACCCTAAGCAAACAGATCATGCTTTTGCACAAAGGAACTATTTTCCTCAATAGTACGGAAGGAGAAGGGAGTGTTTTTGTTCTCCAGTTTTAAGGGGTCATTCCTGCAAACTAAAACCCGATGTTCCATGTGAAAAATCATAAAATTTAGCGATGTTTGCAGCGAAATGAACTACATGCTTAAGTATTGGCGGCATTATTTTGTATCCCATAGTCGCCATGGGACCCATTCTCCTTTTGTTTATAAATTGGTAGACGAAGTGATCTATCAAAAGACATCCAAAGAAAGTATTTCAGAACTACCGCAAACTATTCAAAACGAGAGCAAGGTAGAACAGAAAAAGTATGCATTAATCGATCGATTATTAAGGACATTTGCTTACGACAATTTTAGCTATTGGGCCGATCGTCCGCTTGAAAGTTATAAGAAACTTTTACAGGACCAATGCGGAAGCTATGCGTATCGACATATTTATTATATTGATCTGGATGATCTCGACCTGAATTTTTTGGAAAATGTTGGCGATCGAGATTTATTAATTATAAACGAGCCCCATTTATCAGCGAAAAGGGAAGCCTATTGGAATAAGCTGAAGGAGGATGATCATAGTGTAGTTACGATAGATCTATACCGAATTGGGTTGGTTTACTTTAGAAAAGAACAGCGAAAAGAGAATTTTCTGATTCGATTTTAGGCTGCTGTTCCGACCTCTTTTTGACTGTCGATGGTCAGTCATCTACCGCGTTCCGTTGGGCATCAAGTATTTTATCTGAAGTTGAGGGAATTGGAGAGGAGGGGAAAAAGGAAAAGGTGGATGCCATTAGGCAAGAATAAACAAGAGCATCCATAAATATATGGATGCTCTTGTTTATTAAAAAGCTTCACTTAGGGACAGATAGAAACCCGACTGTCTTTTTTCTCCGGGTCTTTGTTCACCAAAAGAATAATCAAAGCGTATGCTGCTATTGTGTTCGAGACTAAAGAAGTAGCGTAAACCACCACCATAACTTGCGACATATCGGCTGCTATTTTCCTTGGAAAAGGTCGACCCGAGCCCTGAAAAACCAACAATACCAAAGCGTGGATGAAAGCGATAACGTAGTTCAGCCTGCGAGGCAAGGTAATTCTTGTCACGATATCGCCCGAGGTAATAACCGCGCATCATCATGTCTCCACCGAGTTCACGGTAGTTGTAAAATGGGACTGTTTTTCCAAATGTGGAACGAAAGATTCCTTGCAGGGCCAGCGTGACTTGGTTGTGCAGAGGAATAAAGCCACGGAGATCCAGATCGAGGTTTGCCCCCGTAAAATCAGTACTTGTCCATAACTTTGGAGCATAGGCCAGCCGCAATTTAGCATAATACCCCTTTGTTGTATAAGAAACGTTGTCCCTATTGTCAAACAATTGCGAAAGACCTACGAGTAGCTGTTGTCCGCCATGCTTTCCAATAAGATCGGAATGATTAAAAATGCGATCTGCACTATCGCTACGAATCGTGAAGTTATCGTATTGAATGTTGATACCCGAATACAGGTTGTTGCTGATTTTTTTCTCGGCTTCGAGTTTGACGCGAAATAATTTTTGATCAATGCGTTCTTCATCGGCTTTCCAAGTGTCCATACCGACACCATAATAGTTAAAGGGCCAATTACGGTAGCGTATTTCACTAATCAGATGGTAGTCGTTGTTTTTAGTCCAAAGATCGGTCTGCAGTTTGAAGTTGGACTGACTATTGGATGTAAAGGTTCCCATGACCATGACAGTGGAGGTGCGGATTTTGGGATCAGATTTGTCCAGATAAAAATTATAAGCGCTTGCCAGGCCATATTCGACGCCTGTTTCCTGCGCATAACCAACGGCCGGTAAAACCATAAAACTACCGGAACGTGTAGAATCTCTTTCAGAGGAAAGAAATTTTTTACTCAATTTTTGAATAATATTTTGAGCTTTCAATTCGGCCGATCCCATTAAAAGTACCGTAAATAGTACGGAGTATCGGGTAAGTTTTGAAAGTGATTGCGGTAAAATTTGCATGCCCAAAGATAGTATATTAGCCAAATAACCAAAACAGGTAAATATGCAATGAAAAATTATTGTGCTGCATATCAGTATAATTGCCAAAAACTGTCTTTTTTTTTTGACAAATATTTTTGTAAAGTGAGTTTTGTGTCTATCTTTGCATCAGCAAACAAGGGAACAACGGTTCAAAACAACGAAAGTTTGCTTAGTTCTTTAAATGAAAAAAAATAAAAAATAAACTTGCAGAAATCAAAAGTAAATTCGATATTTGCACTCGCTGAAAAGATAGAAATGCTTAGTCAGACGTTGATAGAATGTAAGTTTAAATAAAGATATTAGAAGCCTCTTTAGCTCAGCTGGTAGAGCAACTGACTTGTAATCAGTAGGTCATTGGTTCGATTCCGATAAGAGGCTCTAAATGTAACGAAAGTTACAGGTCTGGAGGGGTTCCAGAGCGGTCAAATGGGACGGACTGTAAATCCGTTGCTTCGGCTTCGAAGGTTCGAATCCTTCTCCCTCCACACTTTATTTTAATTAGAGTATTAGGTTTATTCTAGTTTCTAATTATTAAGCGGAAGTAGCTCAGTTGGTAGAGCGATAGCCTTCCAAGCTATAGGTCGCGAGTTCGAACCTCGTCTTCCGCTCAAATTTTTCAAGTATTAAATTTAGTCTCTATCTTCTTTGATAATAATGTATCTAAAGGTGGGGGCATTAATACGTAAATAAGGTTTTTTAGTAAGCCGAAGTAGCTCAGGGGTAGAGCACTTCCTTGGTAAGGAAGAGGTCGTGGGTTCAAATCCCATCTTTGGCTCGTACTTGTGTAAAAGTTAAGCAAGAGTATATAACAAATAGAAATAATTTATAATTACTAATTCGCATAAACATGGCAAAAGAGAAATTTGACCGTAGTAAACCACACTTAAACATTGGTACTATCGGTCACGTTGACCACGGTAAAACTACAACTACAGCTGCTATCACTAAAGTATTGGCTGATAAAGGTTTGTCAGAAGCTCGTTCATTTGATTCAATTGACTCTGCTCCTGAAGAAAAAGAGCGTGGTATCACAATCAATACTGCACACGTAGAATATTCTACAGCTAACCGTCACTATGCACACGTTGACTGTCCAGGTCACGCTGACTACGTTAAGAACATGGTAACTGGTGCTGCTCAAATGGACGGTGCTATCATCGTAGTTGCTGCGACTGATGGTCCTATGCCTCAAACTCGTGAGCACATCTTGTTGGCTCGCCAAGTAGGTGTTCCTGCGTTAGTAGTATTCATGAACAAAACTGACTTAGTTGACGACGCTGAGTTGTTAGACTTAGTTGAAATGGAAGTTCGTGAGTTATTATCATTCTACGAATTCCCAGGTGATGATATCCCTGTAATCAAAGGTTCTGCTTTAGGTGCATTGAACGGTGAGCCTGAGTGGGTTGAGAAAATCATGGAATTAATGGATGCTGTAGATAACTACATTCCAATTCCTCCACGTTTGACTGAATTACCTTTCTTGATGCCAGTAGAAGATGTATTCTCGATCACAGGTCGTGGTACAGTTGCTACAGGTCGTATCGAAAGAGGTGTAATCAACTCTGGTGATCCAGTTGAGATCTTAGGTATGGGTGCTGAGAACTTGAAATCTACAGTAACAGGTGTTGAGATGTTCCGTAAAATCTTAGATTACGGTGAGGCTGGTGATAACGTAGGTTTATTGTTACGTGGTATTGAGAAAACTGATATCAAACGTGGTATGGTTATCTGTAAACCAGGTTCAGTAACTCCTCACGATCATTTCAAAGCTGAGGTTTACGTATTGTCAAAAGCTGAAGGTGGTCGTCACACTCCATTCTTCAACAAATACCGTCCTCAATTCTATTTCCGTACAACTGACGTAACTGGAGAAATCTCTTTACCAGAAGGTACTGAAATGGTTATGCCAGGTGATAACGTTACAATCAGCGTGAAATTAATTTCTGCTATTGCAATGGAAAAAGGTCTACGTTTCGCTATCCGTGAGGGTGGTCGTACAGTAGGTGCTGGTCAGGTAACTGAAATTATCTAGTCTTTAATAAAGATTTAGAATCACATAGAATAAGCTAATCGACTGAGGTTGATTAGCTTATTTTTTCGATAAGCGATTTATCGGATTAAAATAAAAAAAAGTGAAAAAATATTTGCAGAAAGTGGTTTAAAACACTATATTTGCATCACAAAATAAGAAATACACGGGCATAGTTTAAAGGTAGAACGAAGGTCTCCAAAACCTTTGGTCTGGGTTCGAGTCCTGGTGCCCGTGCTTATAAAAACAGATAAACTAAAATGGCAAAAGTACTTGATTTTTTTAAAGACTCTTATGTAGAGATCACTGAGAAAGTGACTTGGCCTACATGGTCTCAGTTACAAAGTTCAGCTGTTATTGTGCTTGTTGCATCTCTTCTTATTGCATTGGTTGTCTTTGTAATGGATAAAGCTTCAAGCGTAGGGTTAGAATTCTTGTACGGTATTGCTTCTTAATTTTTCAATCGTATTTATTTATGGCAGATCAAGGTTTAAAGTGGTACGTAGTTCGTGCTGTAAGTGGTAAAGAAAAGAAAGTAAAGCAATATATTGATGCCGAAGTTAGCCGTTTAGGTATTGAGCACTTGATTCCTCAGGTGTTGATTCCAATGGAAAAATACTACTTGATGCGTGATGGAAAGAAAGTTGCTAAAGAGCGTAACTACTATCCTGGTTATGTATTATTAGAAGCAGCTCTTGACGGTGAGTTAGAGCATATCATCAAAAATATCAATAGCGTAATTGGTTTCTTGGGAGATAAAGCTGGTAATGCGGTCCCTTTGCGCCAAGCAGAAGTAAATCGTATCCTAGGTAAAGTGGATGAAATGGCCGAGCAAGGTGAAACCATTAACGTTCCTTACTATGTGGGTGAAACAGTGAAAGTAAACGATGGTCCTTTCAATGGATTTACCGGAGAAATCGAAGAAGTCCACGAAGATAAAAAGAAATTAATCGTGATGGTGAAGGTCTTCGGTCGTAAGACTCCACTTGAACTAAACTACATGCAAGTAGAAAAAGAGTAAGATTAGTAATTAACGATAGAGAAAAGCTTTTCATGAAAATTGGAAGGCTTTTTTTTGTATCTTACTACAAATGAAAAGGCCAACTATTTATCTATTTGTATTGGTGTATGTGCTGACATTGCTGAGCTGTGCAAATGTCGAGAAGTACAATCGGTTTATTGAAACTCCCCTGGCAGTGGAAGCTATGCAGCAAGATATCAACTATGTTGAGCATAACTTATGGAAAATGCATCCAGACTTGTTTCTGTATGTGGGGGAGGATCAGTTAAAGGTTAAGTTCGACAGCCTTCGTAGGGCGATCCACCAGCCATTATTGCCCAATCAGTTTCAGCTGGCATTAGCTTCTGTACTGGCCCAAGTTCGGCAGGGACATATGACCCTGAGTCCGCTTATTTCCAAATTTGATCCGAAAGGTAAAGATAAGGTCCGCTATCAAAAAAGCAAGGGGCCCTTTTCGCAATTGGGCTTTCATTGGCAAGAAAATACACTCTATCTCTCAAAAAATGGGACGTTAGATTCAAGTTTGGTACCAGGCTCTAAAATTCTTGCCATTGAGGGGATACAACCGCAAAATCTGTACACAAAATATCGTCCAACCTTTACGTCGGACGGCTATAATACAACATTTATAGATCAGGCTTTCGAGCGTTTATTACCACGGTATTACCAATTGGAACTGGGGTATAAAGATTCTATCTCGGTTTTGTTTTCTCGTGCCGATAGTACATATGAGCGGACTGTTGTCAGAAGGTTTGAAGCCGCTGAACAGAAGGGAAAGGTGGGAACCAGCCATGCTGCGACAGAAAAAACGAATAAGAAGCCTTCCGAAAAGAAGTCCGACACGAAAAAGCAGCGCAAAATATTCGGTTATAATGCCAATCTAAAAAGAATGAGTAAACAGCTCTCTTTCCCTGTCAAAGGCGATAGTAGTGTTGCTTTATTGAAAGTGGTTGACTTTTCGTATGGGCGTCCAAAAGAAGCCTATAGAAGAATTTTTGATCGCCTTGAGCTTAATTCAGTACAATACCTGATCTTGGATCTTCGTGGCAATTTGGGCGGACGTTTGTCCGATGTCCGTGAATTATATAGCTATCTGGTTGAAGCAGATAAATTCCAATTTGTTCAGCCGGCAGTTATCACCTCAAAATTCAACTTGCCGTTTTATCAGATAAAAGGATTGCCGGGCTGGTCTTATCCCGTTTTATCACCATTTATTATACCAAGTGCTGTCGTGTCCTGGACAAAAAGCTTTTCCAAAGATGGGATAAATTATACCCACCTTACAGGGAGTAAAGTCGAAAAATCCAAAAGTAGTCGCTATCGTGGTAATTTATATGTACTGATTGATGGCGGGACTTTTTCTGCAGCGAGTTTAATTGCTACAAATCTAAAAGTTGGGAAGCGGGCTGTTTTTGTGGGGGAGGAAACTGGTGGGGCTGCCAATGGGACAGTTGCCGGATCTCTTCCTGTGCTGAAACTTCCGAACTCCCATCTACGTTGGCGTTTTGGCTTAATGGATGTCAAACCTTATTATCAAGTGTCAGAAGAGGGGCGGGGTGTAATGCCGGATGTTCCTGTCGTACGGAGTGTTGATGATGTTATCAAGGGTAAAGATCCGGTATTGGATAAGGTGTTGAAGTCTATTAAAGGACAGTAGAGCTGATGTGAATTTGCTAAAACCGATAATTCTAGTGTTAATATTTAGAAAAGTGTCAAGATTTTTTTTGTAGAAGGATGGGCAATCTGGGCTAGGATGTAAAAAAACATAAATTCCTGAAAAATTAAAAGTTAGATACTTGCAGGATTCAAATCTTCTTATTAACTTTGCACCTCGGTTGGGGTGTTACGTCCTGGCCGATGAATGTTACGTTATTTGCTTCCAACTTACTAACAGACATTTAACAAAATTAAATTCAAAACAAAATGGCAAAAGAAGTCAGTGCGTTAGTAAAATTACAAGTTAAGGGCGGAGCTGCGAATCCTTCACCTCCAGTAGGACCTGCATTAGGTGCTAAAGGTGTGAATATCATGGATTTCTGTAAGCAGTTTAACGCTCGTACGCAAGACAAACCAGGTCAAGTATTACCTGTTGTCATTACAGTTTACGCTGATAAATCATTTGATTTTATCATCAAGACTCCACCGGTAGCTGTTCAGTTGAAAGACGCTGCTAAATTAAAAAGTGGATCTGGCGAGCCTAACCGTAAAAAAGTTGCGGCTATCACTTGGGAACAAGTTGAGACAATCGCTAAAGATAAAATGCCTGATTTAAATGCATTTACTGTAGAGGCTGCTATGAGAATGGTAGCTGGTACAGCACGTAGTATGGGTATTACTGTATCAGGTAATGCTCCTTGGAACAATTAATTAAGAAATCAATTTAAGAAAAGTGGCTAGATTAACAAAAAATCAAAAAGCGGCACTATCCAAAATTGAAGCTGGTAAAGCATACTCTTTAAAAGAAGCTTCGGCTTTAGTTAAAGAAATCTCATTGACCAAATTTGATGCTTCTGTGGATATCGACGTTCGTTTGGGCGTAGATCCTCGTAAAGCAAATCAAATGGTTCGTGGTATTGCAACATTACCTCACGGTACTGGTAAAACTGTTCGTGTTTTAGTTTTATGTACTCCTGATAAGGAAGAAGAAGCTAAAGCGGCAGGTGCAGACTACGTAGGTTTAGATGATTACATCAGCAAAATTGAAGGTGGTTGGACTGACGTTGATATCATTATTACTATGCCTAGTGTTATGGCTAAAGTTGGTAAATTGGGTCGTATTTTAGGCCCGAGAAACTTGATGCCTAACCCTAAAACTGGTACAGTTACAACAGAAGTTGGTAAAGCTGTAACAGATGTAAAAGGTGGTAAGATCGATTTCAAAGTTGACAAAACCGGTATCATCCATACTTCTATTGGTAAAGCGTCGTTCGATGCAGATAAGATATATGATAACGCACTAGAGGTATTACAAACTCTAGCTCGTTTGAAACCATCTGCAGCTAAAGGAACTTACTTTAAAAGTATTCACATTTCCTCAACTATGAGTCCTGGTATTCATATTGAGACTAAATCAGTAGCAGGTATTTAATCATGAGAAAAGAAGAAAAACAAGAAATTGTTCTAGCTTTGGCCGAACAGATTAAATCTTACGGTAACTTCTATATTACCGATACTGCTGAGTTGTCCGTTGAAAAAGTGAATAACATTCGTCGTAAATGTTTTGAACAAGGCATCGAGATTAAAGCTGTAAAAAACACTTTAATCAAGAAAGCATTAATCGAAGCTGGTGTTGATGAAGAAGAAATCTTTGGAACGCTTAAAGGAGCGTCTACAATGATGTTTTCGGAAGTCGCTAACGCACCTGCGAAATTAATCAAAGAATTGCGTAAATCAGGTGAAAAACCGTTGTTAAAAGCGGCATTCATTGAAGCAACTGCATTCGTTGGAGATAATCAATTAACTGCATTAGTTAATCTTAAATCTAAAAACGAACTTATTGCGGACGTTATCGCAGCCTTGGAATCTCCTGCGAAAAATGTTATTTCAGCTCTTCAATCAGGAGGAAATACTGTTGCAGGTTTAGTAAAAGCTTTAGAAGAAAGAGGTTAACGAATCCTCTAGAACAGAAACATTCGTTACAATTTAATTAACAATTTTTATAAAGTACATTCAAAAATTCAAAATAAAATGGCAGATTTAAAACAACTTGCTGAACAGTTAGTTAACTTAACAGTAAAAGAAGTTAAAGAATTAGCTGATATCTTAAAAGACGAGTATGGCATCGAGCCTGCTGCTGCTGCTGTTGCTGTAGCTGCTGCTCCAGCTGAAGGTGGTGCTGCTGCTGCTGAAGAGAAAACTTCATTTGACGTTATCTTGAAAGAAGCTGGTGGTCAAAAATTAGCTGTAGTTAAATTGGTTAAAGATTTAGCTGGATTAGGCTTGAAAGAAGCTAAAGATTTAGTTGACGGAGCACCTAAAGAATTAAAAACTGGTGTATCTAAAGACGAAGCAGAAGCTTTGAAAAAACAATTAGAAGAAGCTGGTGCTGTTGTTGAGATTAAATAATCTCAACTAATTAGCCCGAAAAGGTTTAGACTCTGACGATTTTTCGTCAGAGTCTATTCCTATTTATATCAATACGCCACTATGCTGTGTATATGCTGGGCACAGTGGAAAGGTGGTTTACAGCATAAGTGTAAGCGCAGTTTTTTTAAAACTAAAATTCATATTCCCTTGGCAAACAATAATATTCAACAAGAAAGAATAAACTTTGCGACAAGTAAGAAAGTATTGGAATATCCAGATTTCTTAGATGTGCAATTGGAATCTTTCAAGGAGTTTTTTCAATTAGAAACTACTTCTGACAACCGCCATCAGGAAGGGCTGTTCAAGGTATTCTCGGAAAACTTCCCTATTTCTGATTCAAGAAACATTTTTGTGCTAGAGTTTTTGGATTATTTCATTGATCCACCACGTTATGATATCCAAGAGTGTATCGAGCGCGGCTTGACTTATAGCGTTCCTTTAAAGGCTAAGTTAAAGTTATCTTGTAATGATGAAGAACACGAAGATTTCGAAACCATTGTTCAGGATGTATATTTAGGGACTATCCCTTATATGACTCCTAAAGGTACTTTCGTGGTAAATGGTGCAGAGCGTGTCATCGTATCGCAATTACACCGTTCACCAGGCGTTTTCTTTGGTCAAAGTAGACACACAAATGGTACTAAACTTTATTCTGCAAGGGTAATTCCTTTCAAAGGATCTTGGATCGAATTTGCAACTGACGTAAACAACGTCATGTATGCTTATATCGACCGTAAAAAGAAATTTCCAGTTACGACCTTATTGCGTGCTATCGGTTACGATTCGGATAAAGATATCTTAGAATTGTTCGATTTAGCGGATGAAGTAAAAGTTAGTAAATCTGGTCTTAAAAAATATGTTGGTCGTCGTCTTGCGGCTAGGGTATTGAAAAAATGGGTAGAAGATTTCGTGGATGAAGATACAGGTGAAGTAGTATCTATCGACCGTAACGAAATTATCCTTGAGCGTGAAACTGTTCTAGAAGAAGATCACATTGATTTGATTATCGAAGCTGGCGTTAAGTCTATTATCTTAGCAAAAGATGATGAGTCAAACAATGCGGACTATTCTATTATATATAACACTTTACAAAAAGATACGTCCAACTCAGAAAAAGAAGCGGTGGAGCATATCTATCGTCAATTGCGTAACGCTGAACCACCAGATGAGGAAACTGCTCGTGGTATCATCGATCGTTTATTCTTCTCTGACAAACGTTACGATTTAGGTGATGTAGGTCGTTACCGTATCAATCGTAAGTTGAAGTTGGGAACTCCGGATGAGACGAAAGTATTAACCCGT
The DNA here is from genome assembly GCF_014109745.1 of Sphingobacterium paramultivorum. Lineage (NCBI taxonomy): Bacteria > Pseudomonadati > Bacteroidota > Sphingobacteriia > Sphingobacteriales > Sphingobacteriaceae > Sphingobacterium > Sphingobacterium paramultivorum. The sequence continues at coordinate 3,845,103 of NZ_CP058555.1, read as the reverse complement.
GAGGATATCATTGCGATTGTGAAGTATTTGATCAATTTGATCAACTCTAAAGCTGAAGTAGATGATATTGACCACTTGTCAAACCGTCGTGTACGTACTGTAGGTGAACAATTATATGCTCAATTTGGTGTAGGTCTATCTCGTATGGCTCGTACAATCCGTGAGCGTATGAACATTCGTGATAATGAGGTGTTTACACCTACCGATTTGATTAACGCACGTACACTTTCGTCGGTAATCAATTCGTTCTTCGGTACAAACCAGTTGTCTCAGTTCATGGACCAGACTAACCCTCTTGCTGAAATTACGCACAAGCGTCGTTTGTCAGCTTTAGGTCCAGGTGGTCTTTCCCGTGAGCGTGCAGGTTTCGAGGTTCGTGACGTTCACTATACACACTACGGTCGTCTTTGTACAATTGAAACTCCTGAGGGTCCAAACATCGGTTTGATCTCCTCATTGGCTGTACATGCGAAAATTAACCACTTAGGATTTATCGAGACTCCTTACCGTAAGGTAAAAGATGGGATTGTTGTGGTTGACGAGCCAGTCGTATATTTATCTGCTGAGGATGAAGATGGTAAAACAATCGCACAAGCGAATGCTTTGTATGATGACAAAGGTAATTTCGAAGATGCGAAAGTGAAAGCCAGATATGAGGGTGACTTCCCAATTATCGAGCCTAATATGCTTGATTATATGGACGTTGCTCCAAACCAAATTACATCTATTGCGGCTTCATTAATTCCTTTCTTGGAACACGATGATGCCAACCGTGCATTGATGGGATCGAACATGCAACGTCAGGCCGTGCCTGTATTGCGTCCACAAGCTCCTATTGTAGGTACTGGTCTTGAAGGTCGTGTTGCGAAAGATTCACGCACATTGATCAATGCGGAAGGTCATGGTGTGGTAGAATATGTAGATGCTGATGAAATCAAGATCCGTTATGACAGAAACGACGATGATCGTCTTGTATCATTCGATGATGATGTCAAAACATATAAATTGATCAAATTCAAGAAAACCAACCAAAATACATGTATGAACTTGAAGCCTATCGTTAAGAAAGGTCAGCGAGTTGAACCAGGACAGGTATTATGTGAAGGTTATGCGACTGAAAATGGTGAATTGGCATTAGGTCGTAACTTGAAAGTAGCGTTCATGCCTTGGCAAGGATATAACTTTGAGGATGCGATCGTAATTTCCGAACGTGTAGCGAAAGAAGACTGGTTTACTTCTCTTCACATTGAAGAATTCGAACTTGAAGTTCGTGATACAAAACGTGGTGAAGAAGAGTTAACAGCTGATATTCCTAACGTATCTGAAGAAGCGACAAAAGACTTAGACGAAAACGGTATTATCCGTATCGGTGCTGAAGTTGGTGGTGGTGATATCTTAATTGGTAAAATCACACCTAAAGGTGAGTCTGATCCTTCTCCAGAAGAGAAATTGTTACGTGCAATCTTTGGTGACAAAGCTGGCGACGTGAAAGATGCTTCATTGAAAACTCCACCATCATTAAAAGGTGTTGTTATCGATACGAAGTTATTCTCGCGTGCGAAGAAAATGTCTAAAGAGGTTGAGCGTAAAACTTTAGAGAAACTAGAGGTTGCTCACGATAGAGCTGTTAAATCATTGAAAGATCGTTTGGTTGAAAAATTATTCACTGTAGTGAATGGTAAAACAAGCCAAGGTGTTTACAATGTATATAAAGAGTTGTTGGTTGCTAAGGGTGCTAAGTTTACACAAAAAATCTTAGCTGAATTGGATTACAACAACATCAACCCAATGGGATGGACAACTGACGAAGATAAAAACGAGTTGATCAAAATGGCCCTTCATAATTACAATATCAAAATTAATGAAGAGCTAGGTTCATTCAAACGTGATAAATTCGCAGTATCTGTCGGTGATGAACTTCCATCAGGAATTGTGCAGATGGCTAAAGTTTACGTTGCTAAAAAACGTAAGTTGAAAGTAGGGGATAAGATGGCCGGTCGTCACGGTAACAAAGGTATCGTTGCACGTATCGTACGTGACGAGGATATGCCATTCTTAGAAGATGGAACACCAGTTGATATCGTGTTGAACCCACTAGGGGTACCTTCACGGATGAACTTGGGACAGATCTACGAAACCGTATTGGGTTGGGCAGGTCAAAAATTGGGTGTGAAATTTGCTACACCTATCTTTGATGGTGCTGAAATGGACCAGGTACAAGATTGGGTTGCGAAAGCTGGCTTACCAAAATCTGGACGTACATATTTGTACAACGGATTGACAGGTGACCGTTTCGATCAACCGACGACAGTGGGTGTAATCTACATGTTGAAATTAGGTCACATGGTTGATGATAAAATGCACGCACGTTCAATCGGTCCGTACTCATTGATCACGCAACAACCTCTGGGTGGTAAAGCGCAATTCGGTGGTCAACGTTTCGGTGAGATGGAGGTTTGGGCATTGGAAGCATTTGGTGCGTCTAACATCCTTCAAGAAATCTTGACTGTGAAATCGGATGACGTGGTTGGTCGTGCCAAAACTTACGAGGCAATCGTAAAAGGTAACAACCTTCCGACACCATCGGTACCAGAATCGTTCAACGTATTGGTACACGAGTTACGTGGATTGGGTCTAGATATCACATTGGATTAATTAAGCAAATAGGGCTTTGAAGGGCTCAGTCCTTCAAAGCTTCTTTATAAAGCTTTAACTTTTGAATAAGTATGTCTTACAAAAAAGATAATAAAATTAAAAGCAACTTCACTTCGATTACGATCAGCTTGGCTTCTCCAGAAACTATTTTGGAACGCTCAAGTGGTGAAGTTACAAAACCGGAAACGATTAACTATCGTACCTACAAACCAGAACGTGACGGTTTATTCTGTGAGCGCATTTTTGGTCCTGTAAAGGATTACGAATGTCACTGTGGTAAATACAAACGTATCCGTTATAAAGGTATTGTATGTGACCGTTGTGGTGTTGAAGTAACAGAGAAAAAGGTACGTCGTGAGCGTATGGGACATATCAACTTGGTGGTTCCTGTTGCGCACATTTGGTACTTCCGTTCTCTTCCTAATAAAATTGGTTATTTATTGGGACTTCCTACCAAGAAATTGGATATGATCATTTACTACGAACGTTATGTGGTTATCCAAGCTGGTATTAAGGAAGAAGATGGTATCAACTTCATGGACTTCTTGACTGAAGAAGAATATTTAGATATTTTAGATACCTTACCAAAAGAAAATCAATATTTAGACGATAACGATCCTCAAAAATTCGTTGCTAAGATGGGTGCTGAGGCGTTAGAAGATTTGTTGAAACGTATTGATTTGGATCAATTGTCGTACGACTTACGTCACCAAGCTGCTAATGAGACTTCTCAACAACGTAAAAATGAAGCGTTAAAACGTCTTCATGTAGTTGAGGCTTTCCGTAGTTCACGTGAAAATATCGAGAATCGTCCAGAATGGATGATTGTGAAAATCGTTCCAATCATTCCACCTGAATTGCGTCCTTTAGTGCCTTTGGATGGTGGTCGTTTTGCGACTTCGGATTTGAATGACTTATACCGTCGTGTGATTATCCGTAACAACCGTCTAAAACGTTTGATCGAAATCAAGGCTCCTGAAGTAATCTTACGTAACGAAAAACGTATGCTTCAAGAAGCGGTAGACTCTTTGTTTGACAACTCACGTAAAGTGAACGCTGTTAAGACAGAAGGTAACCGTGCATTGAAGTCTTTATCTGATATTTTGAAAGGTAAACAAGGTCGTTTCCGTCAAAACTTGTTAGGTAAGCGTGTGGATTATTCAGCTCGTTCGGTAATTGTTGTAGGTCCTCACTTGAAATTACACGAGTGTGGTCTTCCTAAAGATATGGCTGCTGAACTTTACAAACCGTTTATCATCCGTAAGATGATCGAACGTGGTATTGTAAAAACAGTAAAATCAGCTAAGAAAATCGTTGATCGTAAAGATCCTGTGGTATGGGATATCCTTGAGAATGTATTGAAAGGTCACCCTGTATTGCTAAACCGTGCACCTACGCTTCACCGTTTGGGTATTCAGGCTTTCCAACCTACATTAGTAGAGGGTAAAGCTATTCAATTACACCCATTAGTGTGTACAGCGTTCAACGCCGATTTTGACGGTGACCAGATGGCAGTCCACTTACCTCTTGGTAATGCTGCAGTTTTGGAAGCCCAAATCTTAATGTTAGGTGCGCACAATATCTTAAACCCTGCGAATGGTTCTCCAATCACAGTACCATCTCAAGACATGGTATTGGGTCTTTACTATATTACTAAAGGCCGTAAAACTGCTGGTGATCAAATCGTAAGAGGTCAAGATATGATTTTCTATTCGGCTGAAGAGGTTATCATCGCTTTAAATGAGAAGCAAATTGATCTTCACGCTTGGATTAAAGTAAAAACAAAAGTTAGACAAAAAGATGGTAGCATTGTTGATACCTTGTTAGAAACAACTGTAGGTCGTGTGATCTTCAATCAAGTTGTTCCTGAGGAAATGGGTTTTGTCAATGAATTGCTTACGAAAAAATCTTTGCGTAATATCATCGGTGAAATTGTGAAGACTACGGGTATGGCTCGTGCAGCACAATTCTTGGATGATATGAAAGAATTGGGATATCAAACAGCCTTCAAAGGTGGTCTTTCGTTCAACTTGGAAGATTTGAACATTCCTGCTGCGAAAGCTGAATTGATTCAACAAGCAACTAACGAGGTTGAAGAAGTAATGAATAACTATAACATGGGTTTCATTACAAACAACGAACGTTATAACCAAATCATCGATATCTGGACGCGTATCAACAACAGATTGACTGCACACGTTATGGATATTCTTTCGAATGATAACCAAGGTTTCAACTCAGTTTACATGATGTTGGATTCTGGAGCGCGTGGTTCGAAAGAGCAGATTCGTCAGTTATGTGGTATGCGTGGTTTGATGGCGAAACCTCAAAAATCAGGTACTTCTGGTGGTGAGATTATCGAAAACCCGATCTTGTCAAACTTTAAAGAAGGTTTGTCCGTATTGGAGTACTTTATCTCTACCCACGGTGCGCGTAAAGGTCTTGCCGATACGGCATTGAAAACAGCGGATGCGGGTTACTTGACTCGTCGTTTACATGACGTAGCGCAAGATATGATCGTTGTGGAACAAGATTGTGGTGGTTTACGTGGTATTTATACAACAGCATTGAAAGATAATGATGATGTTGTTGAGCCATTGTTCGATCGTATTTTGGGTCGTACACCATTGCATGACGTTCTTCATCCGGATACTGACGAATTGATCGTTTCTGCAAATGAAGATATCACTGAGGAAATTGCTGAAACTATCGAAAAAGCAGGTATCGAAGGAATTGAGATTCGTACGGTGTTAACTTGTGAGTCTAAGCGTGGTGTTTGTGCTTGTTGTTACGGACGTAACTTGGCGTCAGGTAAGCGTGTTCAGTTAGGTGAAGCTGTGGGTGTTATTGCCGCTCAATCAATTGGTGAGCCAGGTACACAGTTGACACTTCGTACATTCCACGTGGGTGGTACGGCATCGAACATTGCTGCTGATTCAAGTATCATTTCTAAATACGATGGTAAAATCGAATTTGAAAACGTACGTACTGTTTCGCAAACAAACGATAATGGCACACATCAGGTAGTCTTAGGACGTTCTGGTGAGGTTAAGATCATTGATGCACATAATAAAATCGTATTCCAACAAAATATTCCTTATGGTTCACAGTTGTTCGTTGAGGATGGCGGTACAGTAGCTAAAGGTGATAAATTGGTCGAATGGGATCCATATAATGCAGTAATTATTTCGGAATTTGCCGGTAAAGTTGAATTTGATGCAATCATCGAAGGTGTTACCTTCCGTGAAGAGTCAGATGAGCAAACTGGTCACAAAGAGAAAGTAATTATTGAAACACGCGATAAAACGAAAAACCCATCCATCAAGATTCTTGATAAATCGGGAGAGGTTATTCGTACCTACAATATCCCAGTAGGCGCCCACGTTGCAGTTGCTAATGGTGTAACAGTGAAAGAAGGTGGTATCCTTGTTAAAATCCCTCGTTCTACAGGTAAAACGCGAGATATCACAGGTGGTCTACCACGTGTAACGGAGTTATTCGAAGCACGTAACCCTTCTAACCCTGCTGTTGTAACAGAAATCGACGGTGTGGTAACATTGGGTGGTGTGAAACGCGGTAACCGTGAGATGTCTATCGAATCTCGTGATGGTCAAATCAAGAAATACTTGGTACCTCTTTCTAAACATATCCTTGTTCAGGATAATGACTTCGTGAAAGCTGGTATGCCATTATCAGATGGTTCGATCTCTCCTGCGGATATCTTGTCGATCAAAGGTCCATCAGCGGTGCAACATTACATTGTGAATGGTATCCAAGAGGTATACCGTCTGCAAGGTGTAAAGATCAACGATAAACACTTCGAGACGATCGTTCACCAAATGATGCAAAAAGTTAACATCGAAGATCCAGGAGATACGCGTTTCTTAGAAAAAGAAGCAGTTAACAAATGGGATTTCATGGAAGAAAATGATTCCTTGTTTGACAAGAAAGTTGTTGTTGATGCGGGAGACTCCAATAATTTACGTCCGGGACAAATTGTTTCTTTACGTAAGTTGAGAGAAGAAAACTCTAGTCTGAAACGTCGTGACTTAAAACTTGTTGAAGTTCGTGAAGCAATTCCGGCGACTTCAAGTCCATTGTTGCAAGGTATTACCAGAGCTTCATTGGGTACGAAATCGTTCATCTCTGCAGCCTCTTTCCAAGAGACTACAAAAGTGTTGAACGAGGCTGCTATCGCAGGTAAACGTGATAACTTATTAGGTTTGAAAGAAAACGTAATCGTTGGTCACTTGATCCCTTCAGGTACAGGTATCCGTCAATACAGCAACTTAATTGTCGGTTCTCGCGAAGAGTACGATCAATTGTTGGCTTCGAAAGAAGAAGATTAATCTATCATAGATTATTTTATATAGAAAGGTCCAGACATTCGTCTGGACCTTTTTTGTTTCTATAGCGACCTTATATGATATAGAAGAACGTAGTAAAATGTATTTAAACTTGCCCTTTTAGTTGTGAAATTGCTTGTTAAGGGAGGGGGGCAAACTGAAATTTATAGCAAGCAGCTTGGCCGTTTAATTGGTTAATTTTACCTGATTGGACGGCTTAATGCATATCTATCTTAAATGAATCGTTCAATGTTACAGTTAGTTAACCTTAATGTTAAAAAATAATAAACAAAAGGCTTGGAAGTTTGTTAGTAAACTCCCTATCTTTGCACCACTCCGCAAGGGAGGAACGGTTACCCCGAAAGAGGGAACGATGAAAAAAGAAGGGTTTAAGAGAAGCCTGACAGGATTTAAAATCCCGCTCAGTTTATTTTAAACGCGGAAATCGAAAAAAGGGAAAAGAAAAAAAACTTGAAAAAGTTTTTGGAAGTTCAAAAAAGATTTCTACCTTTGCAGTCCCAACGGAAACGAAGGGAAAAACAAAACGATAAAGAGGGGCGCAATGCCTATCGGAATATAGCGGATACGGAAGTTGAAGCGCGAAAAGTTCTTTAAGAAAACACAATCATGTAAGCGTGACGAGTAGACAAACGAAAGTCATGAACAAATTCAAGAATTAGTTCAATTCGATCCAAGATCAGAGATATAAAAAAAAGAATTCTGATTATGTAAATAGTTGGAATCAAAAACTTCATTTTACAATGGAGAGTTTGATCCTGGCTCAGGATGAACGCTAGCGGCAGGCCTAATACATGCAAGTCGGACGGGATCCGTCGGAGAGCTTGCTCGAAGACGGTGAGAGTGGCGCACGGGTGCGTAACGCGTGAGCAACCTACCTCTATCAGGGGGATAGCCTCTCGAAAGAGAGATTAACACCGCATAACATATCTGACCGGCATCGGTTAGCTATTAAATATTTATAGGATAGAGATGGGCTCGCGTGACATTAGCTAGTTGGTAGGGTAACGGCTTACCAAGGCGACGATGTCTAGGGGCTCTGAGAGGAGAATCCCCCACACTGGTACTGAGACACGGACCAGACTCCTACGGGAGGCAGCAGTAAGGAATATTGGTCAATGGGCGGAAGCCTGAACCAGCCATGCCGCGTGCAGGATGACTGCCCTATGGGTTGTAAACTGCTTTTGTCCAGGAATAAACCTTTCTACGTGTAGGAAGCTGAATGTACTGGAAGAATAAGGATCGGCTAACTCCGTGCCAGCAGCCGCGGTAATACGGAGGATCCGAGCGTTATCCGGATTTATTGGGTTTAAAGGGTGCGTAGGCGGCCTATTAAGTCAGGGGTGAAATACGGTGGCTCAACCATCGCAGTGCCTTTGATACTGATGGGCTTGAATCCATTTGAAGTGGGCGGAATAAGACAAGTAGCGGTGAAATGCATAGATATGTCTTAGAACTCCGATTGCGAAGGCAGCTCACTAAGCTGGTATTGACGCTGATGCACGAAAGCGTGGGGATCGAACAGGATTAGATACCCTGGTAGTCCACGCCCTAAACGATGATAACTCGATGTTGGCGATAGACAGCCAGCGTCCAAGCGAAAGCGTTAAGTTATCCACCTGGGGAGTACGCCCGCAAGGGTGAAACTCAAAGGAATTGACGGGGGCCCGCACAAGCGGAGGAGCATGTGGTTTAATTCGATGATACGCGAGGAACCTTACCCGGGCTTGAAAGTTAGTGAAGAATGCAGAGACGCATTCGTCCTTCGGGACACGAAACTAGGTGCTGCATGGCTGTCGTCAGCTCGTGCCGTGAGGTGTTGGGTTAAGTCCCGCAACGAGCGCAACCCCTATGTTTAGTTGCCAGCATGTAATGGTGGGGACTCTAAACAGACTGCCTGTGCAAACAGTGAGGAAGGTGGGGACGACGTCAAGTCATCATGGCCCTTACGTCCGGGGCTACACACGTGCTACAATGGATGGTACAGCGGGCAGCTACATAGCAATATGATGCTAATCTCTAAAAGCCATTCACAGTTCGGATTGGGGTCTGCAACTCGACCCCATGAAGTTGGATTCGCTAGTAATCGCGTATCAGCAATGACGCGGTGAATACGTTCCCGGGCCTTGTACACACCGCCCGTCAAGCCATGAAAGTTGGGGGTACCTAAAGCATGTTACCGCGAGGAGCGTGTTAGGGTAAAACCGATAATTGGGGCTAAGTCGTAACAAGGTAGCCGTACCGGAAGGTGCGGCTGGAATACCTCCTTTCTAGAGTATCGCGGATCGGTACTCGTCACGTTACATATGATTGCAAAAAGAGAAAACATCAGAAGAAAGTGCCCGCCCCGAAAGGAGCAGGACCGAGAGAAAGAGATGAACAAGATAAGCTAGTCCCGTAGCTCAGTTGGTTAGAGCACTACACTGATAATGTAGGGGTCAGCAGTTCAAATCTGCTCGGGACTACGAAAAAAAGAGGGGAATTAGCTCAGCTGGCTAGAGCACCTGCCTTGCACGCAGGGGGTCAACGGTTCGAATCCGTTATTCTCCACATCTCCGGGAGGAGCATCGACAGATGCTCCTAAAATAAACCGGAAAAAGAGTTCTTTGACATATTGAAAGAGAAAAAAAATTACAAGAGAAGACAACAGTATAGAGACAATACGTGTATGTGTTTGAAGTAAGGGAGAGACCCTCGGTCAAGGCCGAACGATCCCGAACCTAGCATACGTGTATATATATCAAAAGCAGCCGCATAGTAGCAAAAGGCTATGCCGGTGAAGAAAGTAAATAAGGGCACACGGGGGATGCCTAGGCTCTCAGAGGCGAAGAAGGACGTGATAAGCTGCGATAAGCTTTGGGGATTGGCAAATGCGACTTGATCCAGAGATTTCCGAATGGGGCAACCTGACTATTTGAAGAATAGTCGTATAAAACGCGAACGCGCTGAACTGAAACATCTAAGTAGGCGTAGGAGAAGAAAATAACAATGATTTCCCAAGTAGTGGCGAGCGAACGGGAAAGAGCCCAAACCGATCATGTTACGGCATGGTCGGGGTTGTAGGACCACGACATTGTACAGCGCTATGAACTGGAAGCAGGTGGGAAACTGCGCGACAAGGGTGAGAGCCCCGTACAGGTAAAGAATGTTGACATAGTGGTATCCTGAGTACCGCGGGACCGGAGAAATCCTGTGGGAATCCACCAGCACCATCTGGTAAGGCTAAATACTCCTGAGAGACCGATAGTGAACCAGTACCGTGAGGGAAAGGTGAAAAGAACCCCGAACAGGGGAGTGAAAAGAACCTGAAACCGTGTGCTTACAAGCGGTTGGAGCAGACAAGTTCTGTGACAGCGTGCCTTTTGCATAATGAGCCTACGAGTTACTCTTGTCTGGCAAGGTTAAGTCCTTCAGGGACGCAGCCGAAGCGAAAGCGAGTCTTAATAGGGCGCATAGTCAGATGAGGTAGACGCGAAACCTTGTGATCTACCCTTGGGCAGGTTGAAGTTGCAGTAACATGTAATGGAGGACCGAACCGATAAACGTTGAAAAGTTTCCGGATGACCTGAGGGTAGGGGTGAAAGGCCAATCAAACTGGGAAATAGCTCGTACTCCCCGAAATGTTTTTAGGAACAGCGTCGGCGTAGAGTTTGATAGAGGTAGAGCTACCGATTGGGTGCGGGGGAGTCAAATCCTACCAAATCCAGACGAACTCCGAATGCTATCAAATATAGCCGGCAGTGAGGCTTTGGGTGCTAAGGTCCAAGGCCGAGAGGGAAAGAACCCAGACCATCAGCTAAGGTCCCCAAATTCGTTCTAAGTTGAACTAACGAGGTCCGGTTGCCCAGACAGCTAGGATGTTGGCTTGGAAGCAGCCATTCATTTAAAGAGTGCGTAACAGCTCACTAGTCGAGCGGCCGGGCGTGGATAATAAACGGGCATCAAGAACGGTACCGAAGCTATGGATTTGCACTTAGGTGCATCTGGTAGGGGAGCATTCCATCGCCGGAGAAGCAGTTTGGCAATGAACTGTGGAGGTTATGGAAAAGCAAATGTAGGCATAAGTAACGATAAGGCGGGTGAGAAACCCGCCCACCGAAAGACCAAGGTTTCCTGATCAACGTTAATCGGATCAGGGTCAGTCGGGACCTAAGGCGCACCCGAAGGGGGCAAGCCGATGGACAACTGGTTAATATTCCAGTACTCTTCATAACTGCGATGTGGTGACGGAGTAGTGACACTGCCGCGAACTGACGGAATAGTTCGTTGAAAGGCGTAGGTATAGGGACGGTAGGCAAATCCGCCGACCCTGCTGAAACCCAATAGTACAGCAAAGCTCCGGTGGCGCTGATAGAGCAGGTAAACAGACTTCCAAGAAAACCCGCTAAGCTTCAGGTTATGAAGACCCGTACCGCAAACCGACACAGGTGGTCGAGGAGAGAATCCTAAGGTGCTCGAGTGAGTCATGGCTAAGGAACTCGGCAAAATGGCCCTGTAACTTCGGGAGAAGGGGCGCTGTCTCAGCGATGAGCAGCCGCAGTGAAAAGGCCCAGGCGACTGTTTAACAAAAACATATGGCTTTGCAAAATCGCAAGATGAAGTATAAGGCCTGACACCTGCCCGGTGCTGGAAGGTTAAGAGGGGATGTCATCGCAAGAGAAGCATTGAATCGAAGCCCCAGTAAACGGCGGCCGTAACTATAACGGTCCTAAGGTAGCGAAATTCCTTGTCGGGTAAGTTCCGACCTGCACGAATGGTGTAACGATCTGGGCGCTGTCTCAGCCATGAGCTCGGTGAAATTGTGGTATCGGTGAAGACGCCGATTACCCGCAACGGGACGGAAAGACCCCATGCACCTTCACTATAGCTTAACATTGAGATTGGGTACAGGATGTGTAGGATAGGCGGGAGATGTTGAAGTGGCTTCGCCAGGAGTCATGGAATCAACCTTGAAATACCGCCCTTTCTGTATTCGGTTTCTAACTCGGTCATGCCGAGGACATTGTTTGGTGGGTAGTTTGACTGGGGTGGTCGCCTCCAAAAAGGTAACGGAGGCTTTCAAAGGTAAGCTCAGTACGCTTGGTAACCGTACGTGGAGTGCAATGGCATAAGCTTGCTTGACTGTGAGACCGACAAGTCGAACAGGGTCGAAAGACGGACATAGTGATCCGGTGGTTCTGTATGGAAGGGCCATCGCTCAAAGGATAAAAGGTACGCTGGGGATAACAGGCTGATCTCCCCCAAGAGCTCATATCGACGGGGAGGTTTGGCACCTCGATGTCGGCTCGTCACATCCTGGGGCTGGAGAAGGTCCCAAGGGTTGGGCTGTTCGCCCATTAAAGTGGCACGCGAGCTGGGTTCAGAACGTCGCGAGACAGTTCGGTCCCTATCTGTTGTGGGCGTTGGAAGTTTGAGTGGATCTGACCTTAGTACGAGAGGACCGGGTTGGACAGACCTCTGGTGAACCTGTTATGCCGCCAGGTGTACGGCAGGGTAGCTACGTCTGGAATAGATAAGCGCTGAAAGCATCTAAGTGCGAAACTAGCCACGAGATGAGACTTCCTTATAGGGTCGTAGAAGATGACTACGTTGATAGGCCATAGGTGTAAAGGTTGAGAGACCAAAGCCAAGTGGTACTAATAGCCCGAAGCTTTCTCAAGCAGACAGACACTGTTGTCTTCCTCTTTAATTTTTGAAACAAACAAGAAACGAACCTCTTTCAATAGCTATGTCAGTTGGCATGAATAAGATGATATGAATATCATAGATCAGCCAATAAAGATTTTTAGGTGCCTATATCGGCGGTGTCTACCTCTTCCCATTCCGAACAGAGCAGTCAAGCCCGCCAGAGCCGATGGTATTGCCGTAACAGGTGGGAGAGTAGGTCGGTGCCTTTTTTTACACGGAAGCCCTTGCTGGAAACAGTCAAGGGCTTCTTTCGTTTGGATACTTTTCCCGGTCGTCGATGAGCATTGTCCATCGGCAGCTGTTGCGCAACTCTCATTGTCCTCAGTGGTATGGAGCATCCTTGTAGCCAAGGGGAATTGTAATCCAGTGGACAGCAATCCTACAGCCTTCACTGACCGTGTCAAACCTTATTGCTTTTCACGAGTGTCCTATAGCCGTATATCGGTAAGTACAGCAAGGACTACTCGTAATTATTGGGGGAATATCCTGTTCTGCTACTATCCTTATCAAGCTATATTGTTTTTCATCTGTATCGTATTGCTGTATATCAATGGCCTTGCAGTAGCTACTTGTAATAAGCAGTTGTATATGCTATCCGACTGTTGGGAAGTATACAGGTAGTGGTTACAGATATAGCTCTCAGAATTACATGCTATACAGCTATTCTATACTATTATTAAGCTTTATCGGCAAATACCCCTGTCCCAGCTGCTATCTCGATAGCTTACAGATGGGAGGAAATCTCCCTTTCTAGGTATATCATTCGTATTTCTACGAGATATTATCTAATTTAGTTGTTATTGCATTATATGATGATAAAAGTAAAACAGGTATTGGTTTTTGGTTTTTTAATCGTATTCTTTTTGAAGAATAATCGATTAAATGCGCAAAATAAATCTTTAGATGATGGTGTGCTACGAATATTGGCCATCGGTAATAGTTTCTCGGAAGATGCTATCGAACAGAATTTATATGAATTGGCGAAAGCCGGCAAGAAAAAGATAGTGATCGGCAATCTCTATATTGGGGGAGCTCCTTTAAGTTTACATGTAAGTAACGCAAAAGAAGATAAGCCGGCTTATCGCTACCGCAAAATAAATCTTGACGGGCAAATGTCCGAGAAAGCGAATGAGCGCTTATCTGAAGCGCTTATCGATGAGGCTTGGGATTATATTAGCTTTCAGCAAGCAAGTCCGCTATCAGGAGATTATGATTCGTATGCGAAGGATCTACCGCCTTTATATGATTATGTGACAAAACATATTCTATTTCCTGAAACTAAGTATATATTGCATCAAACTTGGGCATATCAGAACGGTTCATCGCATGAAGGTTTTGTTCGCTATAACCGTAGCCAAGATAGTATGTATAGGGCTATTGCCAATACTTCGCAAGAGGTGTTTAACTGGGGTAATTTCGATCTTTTGATTCCTTCGGGTACAGCTGTTCAAAATGCGCGTTCGAGTTTTGTGGGGGATCATTTTACGCGTGATGGCTATCACCTAAATCTGAACTACGGACGTTTCGTTGCTGCCTGCACCTGGTATGAGGCATTATTCCATGAAAATGTACTGAACAATACATTTTTGCCGCTCAAGGTAACCTATGTAGAGGGAGAGATTGCGCGAGCGGCAGCACATAAGGCTGTGGAATTCCCCTATACTGTTACCGTATTAAAAGATTTTCAATTAATGAATTAGTATTTATATGAGTATCAAAAGGAGCTATTTGATCGAATTGGATCACGAAACAAAAAATACCAAACGTATTCTAGAACGGATACCGGACGATAAATTGGATTGGCGCCCACACGAAAAATCGATGAGTTTGGGCGAATTGGCCGCTCATGTTGTCGAGTTATATAACTGGGTACACAAGGCAATACCAAAGGACGTATTTTGATTTTAAAGTAGATTATAAGCCTCTCAAGGTATCCTCAGTAGAAGAGTTGAAAACAATCCTCACTCTTGGACTGGAAGAGAACAAGGCAACACTAGAGGATATCGCCGAATCGGATTGGTTTAATGAATGGGTGCTTAAAGCTGGGGACCATGAGATTGCCCGTTTGCCACGAGCTGGAGCGATACGTTTTATTGTCAATAATCATATTGTTCATCATCGTGGTCAGTTGACTGTTTATTTGCGATTATTGGATATTGCTGTACCGGGCTTATATGGACCATCGGCAGACGAAGCAATGTCTAGTTAATGTTGTCATCTAATTATTAGGTATAAAAAAAGGGAATCAAATTTGATTCCCTTTTTTTATATGCTCGATGGTCTAATTATTTAGCCAATTCTTCTGCGATTGCTTTTCCAATTTCAGCTGGAGATTCAACAACACGAATACCACACTCACGCATGATTTTCATTTTTGCAGCAGCAGTGTCATCTGCACCACCTACAATTGCACCAGCGTGTCCCATACGACGTCCTGGAGGCGCTGTTTGACCTGCGATAAATCCAACAACAGGTTTAGTACCGTGTTCCTTGATCCAACGAGCAGCTTCAGCTTCCATTCCGCCACCAATTTCACCGATCATGATGATCGCTTCAGTTTCAGGGTCATTCATTAATAATTCAACAGCTTCTTTCGTTGTTGTACCAATGATAGGGTCACCACCAATTCCAATTGCTGTTGTGATGCCTAATCCTGCTTTTACAGTTTGATCTACGGCTTCGTAAGTTAAAGTTCCTGATTTAGAAACAACACCCACATTACCTTTTTTGAAGATAAATCCTGGCATGATACCGATTTTAGCTTCGTCTGCAGTGATGATACCTGGGCAGTTAGGACCGATCAAACGAGAGTTTTTGTCGCTCAAGTAAGATTTTACTTGGATCATGTCTTTTGTTGGGATACCTTCTGTAATACAAACAATCACTTCGATACCAGCAGCGGCAGCTTCCATGATCGCATCTGCAGCAAATGCTGGAGGTACAAAAATAATAGAAACATTAGCTCCTGTAGTGTCAACTGCATCTTGCACAGTATTGAATACAGGACGGTCTAAGTGTTGTTGACCACCTTTACCAGGAGTAACACCACCAACTACATTTGTTCCGTACTCAATCATTTGAGTAGCATGGTAAGTACCTTCGTTTCCAGTGAAACCTTGAACGATTACTTTTGAATCTTTATTAACTAATACACTCATTTCTTCTTTAAATTTTGCACACAAATCTACTATTTTGCTTTCTAAAATGGAAGCAATGTGAATAGGAATGTGACCTTTATTGATAAATTTTTAATTGAAATTGCGTTTTTGGATAAAATCCCAAAGAATAATGCCAATTGCGACAGATACATTTAAGGAATGTTTAGTCCCGTATTGGGGGATTTCGATGCAGGTATCAATTTTTTCCATGACATTCTCATCGACTCCATTGACCTCATTTCCAAAAATCAACGCATACTTTTTGTCATTTTCTGGTTCAAACTGATGTAACATAACACTATCATCTGCTTGCTCGATGGCAATAATGACATACCCTTCTATCCGAAGCTGATCAACAACAGCTGTGGTATCTTTGTGGTATTCCCAAGCGACCGATTGGGTTGCCCCGAGGGCCGTCTTTTCGATTTCGCGATGGGGAGGTGTGCCGGTAATGCCACACAAGTGTATTTTTTCAATAGCAAATCCGTCTGCAGTACGGAAGGCCGAGCCCACATTATGCATGCTCCGTACATTGTCCATAACGATTGTGATAGGAGTTTTTTCTTGTTTTTTAAACGATTCAACATCTGTACGTTGAAGTTCATCCATCGATAATTTTTGCATGTCGCAAATATACTAAACCTAAAAAATAAAATAGATTTTGAATATTGAAAATAAGGTGTTATTTTTGCAGTCCGAATTACAAGAAAAAATTGAATAAAAATTAGCTAAAAAAAATGGCAAATCATAAATCAGCGATCAAAAGAATTAGAGCAAACGCTACTAAACGTTTAAGAAACCGTTACCAAGCAAAAACTACACGTAACGCAATCAAAAAATTACGTCACACTACTTCTGCAGAAGAAGCAAAAACATTGTTACCACGCGTAATTTCTATGCTTGATCGTTTGGCAAAGAAAAATGTGATCCACAAGAAAAAAGCTTCTAACAACAAATCTAAGTTAACAAAATTTGTTAACGGTTTAGCGTAAGCTTTTCGTACAGATATAGAGGGGTACAGCTCGCTGTATCCCTTTTCTTTATGTTATATACTTTGGATTTCTCTTTCCAAGCGAATGGTAAATAAAAAAGCATCGGATATCGATGCTTTTTTATTTTAAAACTGACCTACATTGTATTTATTGCTGCAAATTTGGAAGTAACTCAGCGATGATCTTTTTCAATTTGTTGGGATCTTTCATGTAAGGTTCTAAATCGTAAAGTTCCACCTTTTTGAAATCAATGGGATGACTCTCACTCTGAAGTGAAATAGTTCCCTTATTTAAAAGCTGACCATCTTTTTTCACTTTAGGATCGAAACCACTTACATTGCCGCCACCAATTTGGGGTTTATTATACTGTAATACGACCTTGTTTTCAAGGATATGCTGCACAAGAGAGTCTCCCAAGACCAAAAAATCAGCAGTTACCCACTGATCTCCAGCATAGGTTTTTGATGTTGAGCTAATGCAATGCGGTGTGAATAGCTTATTGTCGATCACAACGTTTGTGCCTGGTGTACAAAGGTTACTTGTGGTCCGTTCGTCCTTGCCATTTCCACCCAACAGTTGCCCTTCTATAGATATCGGAAAGTCTTGATCCACACCCATAGTATTAGGATTCTGTCCATGTAGCATGGCTCCGCTATTACGCCAAGCCCAACCTTCGCCACCATTTACCTGTTCACCGACAAATCTGTAAGTGACACGCAACAAATAAGCAGAGAATTCTTTATTGTAGAAGAGATGGCCATACTGAAAATTGAAATTATCATAACCATCATATCTTACCTTGAGTAAACCGTCTTCTACACGAAATGTATTTTTGTAATTATCCCCAACTTTGTGGTTTCTGATTTTTGGGGTCCAGTTCTTCAAATCTTTCCCATTGAATAACTGAATGGGTTTGGGTTTCTTATCTTGAGATTTGGCAAATAAAGAAGTGCTAAGCAATAAAATTCCAGCACTATAAATGATATGTTTGAATTTCATCCTGAATTAGGTTTATTGACCTAAATTAGGTAAACATTTTTAAATAAGCAATTCTTTTTGTTTGACATATTCGCTTGGACGGATACCGACGACCTTATTGAATGTGTTACTAAACGTGGGGAGGCTATTGTATCCAACTTTGAGTGCAACTTCATTTACACTTAGTTTTTCGTCTAAAAGGAGCTTAAGAGCGGTTAGCATTCTGAGGATCGTGTAGTACTGGATAAAAGACATATTTAATTCTTTTTGAAATAGTCTGGCTAATGTACGTTCACTAATGTTAAATAATCCGGCAAGTTTTTTAAAGCTGACATTTTCCTCTATATTCTCTTCGAGGTAAGTGACGATATCCTTTAATTTCTGATGATTAGGATAAGGCAAGGCCAATGGAAGCTCATGTAGCGATAATTCCGGCAGGATAAGCTTAAATGCTGTAGCGATACTATATTTAGGTTCTTCGACCGGAAATATATTGCCATTCCAGCGGTTGGTAAACATAATCAGCTCTATCAAAAGATCATTTACTGGATAAATCCCCATTTTACTGTAGAAGGGTGCATCATTATTGGCTTTGGGAAAGTACAGATTACGCATAACGACCTCAGGGGTACTTGGATGAATACTATGTTTTATGCCAGCAGGAATCCACAAATAATGACGGGCAGGTAGAAAATATGATTTTTCCTCTGTTTTAACAAATACGACACCACCTTCTGTATATAAAAATTGGTCCTTATCGTGGCAGTGTTCGGAAATATGATTCTCTGCAATAATAGCGTGGTGACAGTAAATGCTATCTTCAAATGAGTCTACTTCCGTCATATAATAGCGGTTGACATATTTAGCATCTGTCGTTATATCTTGTGTATTCATTTTAACCTATAATACTATACCACAAAGGTAAGACTTTTTTACTATACCCCACCTTTACTTCTTGAAAGTGAGTGTATGCTTACGTTAAAATGGCAATTAATCGACCGGAGAGTTAGTCTTTACTTACTTTGATTTTATCTTTATTATTGTAAGTTGTTTGTTATCAGTGTGATATATATTATCGATCAGTGTGATATAAAATATTTTTTTATTGTGATTTGTTGTATATTTTTGATTTGTAGTGAGTTGTGACTTTTTAGTCTCGTTTGGATAATTTTGTGTCGAATGGTAATAAATATGCAGGTGAAAAAAATGCTAAAATTGTTTGGTTAAGAGGTTGGAAAATATAACAAAGAACTTTTCCAATAAGGGAAATATATAGGTTTCAATTTCTTAAGTTTACAATAATGGAATAAAATCAAACTATAACAATATGGCTTACGAAAGAATAAAAGTTCAAAGCTTACATAATAAAGTGATTACAGCGGAAGAAGCTGCTAAACTATTTCAAAACGGAATGGTCGTTGGGTCGAGTGGTTTTACTAAGGCTGGAGACAGTAAGGTTGTGTTACCTGCCTTGGCTGAACGTGCAAAAGTGGATCCATTGAAAATAACCTTGATTACCGGGGCTTCGTTGGGACATGGAACGGATGGTAAATTGGCGGAAGCGGGAGCACTATCTAAGCGGATGCCTTTTCAGGTAGACCGTATTTTACGTAATAAAATTAATGCTGGAGATGTGCTGTTTATTGATCAGCATCTAAGCGAAACAGCCGAATTGCTGCACAATAAGAATTTGCCTCAGGTGGATATTGCTGTTTTGGAAGTAGCAGCAATAGAATCAGACGGAAGTATTGTTCCAACGACTTCTGTGGGAAATTCGGCTACTTTTGCTGCATTGGCTAAGCAGGTTATTTTGGAGGTAAATACTGCGATACCGATGACTATTAAAGGGATACATGATATTTACCAAGCGGAAGATTACCCTCGCCGTAATGTTATTCCAATTGTAGCTCCAGAAAATAAAATTGGGCGTAAAACTATTCCTTTGGACGCAAGCAAGGTGGTGGGAATTGTGTTTACGAATGAGCTTGATAGCCCAGCCGATATTGCTGAACCGGATACCAAAACTACAGCGATAGCGAAGCATATTTTACAGTTTTTCGAAAATGAAGTAGAGTTAGGTCATTTGTCAGAAAGCTTGATGCCTCTCCAAGCGGGTATTGGAAAAGTAGCTAACGCTGTTCTGACCGGATTTATACATAGTAAGTTCCGTAATCTAACGATGTTTTCTGAAGTGTTGCAAGATAGTACCTTTGACCTTATCGATGCTGGAAAACTGGATTTTGCTTCTGCTTCTTCAATTACTGTTTCGGAAGAGTGTTATTCAAGAGTGTTCGATCATTTGGATCGATACCGTGATAAAATTGTATTGCGGCCACAGAACATTTCCAATACACCTGGACTGATCAAACGTTTGGGGATTATAGCAATTAATACAGCTATAGAGTTTGATATTTATGGAAACGTAAATTCTACCCATACGTCGGGAACAAATATCATGAACGGTATCGGTGGATCGGGTGACTTTGCACGCAATGCTTACTTGAGCATCTTTGTTACACAGGCAGCCTCTAAAGGGGATGCAATTTCTCATATTGTTCCTATGGTTTCTCATGTAGATCATACCGAACATGATGTCGATATTTTGGTAACAGATTATGGTTTGGCAGATTTGCGTGGTTTAGCGCCTCGTGAGCGAGCGAAAGTAATTATTGAGAACTGCGTACATCCCGATTATAAGGAGCAGCTATCAGACTATTATAACCGCGCTTGTGAAAGGGGAGGGCATACACCACATTTGCTAGAAGAGGCTTTTAGCTGGCATATTAATCTTCGTGAAAAAGGAACAATGAAAAAAGACCAATAACCGAGGGCGCGGTTACATATGGACTAAAGGTATAAAGAAAGGCGCGGTTTAATTGTAGACTTCGCCTTTCTTGATGTATAACTATCGCAAAGAAAATCACGCATTCATTTCATTGGTTATGATGAACCATTGTGGCTTCCTACTGGATCTGTTTAGCCCCCAATTTGTGGCGAATGAGACCAATGGTAATTTTTGTCCGAAACCATTGTTTAGTTTCTGGCGATTCAATTACTTTACTGTAGCAAGCAACTAGCTTAGGGTGAAACTTTGCGATTGTTTTGGCCCCCAGCCAATTCCTTTCTTCACGTGGAAATCTGTCTTATTGGATAGTGAAACCAACAGCTTCAACAAAATGTCTACGTATGTGGCTGGTAGTCCCTTTTTTACAGCATAGTGCGTAGCTACACCAATGGTACGGACAATCCATTTATCAGGATGATGAGCTAATTCTTCTAATAATGGTATTGCTTTTTTAGGTGAAGTCAACAGCGCATGACCAAGTACGCGTTCGCCGATGATATCACATACGTACCATTGATTGCCCATGGTTATATAGGTGCAGGCTTTATGGATAGATTCTTCAAAGTGTTCGGTGAGACGTTGCTGAAGAATTATTCCCGTTAAAACATAACTTCCCATTTCTGTTGTGGCAATGAGACGATCTGTCAAGTGTAATTGCTCGGCCTCAGGCACGAATAGCATAATTTCCCTGGCCGCGAACTCCAGAAGTGGAAATCGTACTTTCTTTTTCAGTAAACACTCTTGTAAGCTTAATATAAGGCATTCAATACCGGATTGCTGCCCTTGCTGTTTCGCCGCTGCGACAATTTCTCGGATCTGTACTTTACTGGTAATTTGGTCCATGGCGTTGCTCCAATCCCTATTGTTGATCTTTATAAATATTCCAATAATTAAAGTCTGTCATTGGGGCATCCGTTATTCCAATAGCCCGGCCCATTGTAACGATCTGTCCCCTGTGATATGTTCCGTGAAGGATCAGCTGTTGTATGTATTCATATTTCGTGAAGTCGCATTGAAACCATGGTGATTCCACTTTGATATTTTTTTCAAGATCCAACTCAGATAGCTTGTGTATATAATCCACAAGTTGAACTGAACTTCTTCTTAGTGCTTCAAATATTTCTTCTTTTGTGGTTCGCTTTTTTTCAAAATCAAAATCATTGCTTTCTGCAATGTGGCTCCACCAATATTCCTGTGTCTGCAAGATGTGGTTTAAAGTTTTCAAAATGGTCGGGAAGCTTGAAGGTACCTCTTGGTTAAGTTGGTCATCCGATTTATCAGCCAGCCAATTGATGTATTTATTAACGACCCAGTTGTTATACTCTGCGCTTTTTGTGATTAAGGTCTTTAAACTCATAATTTCAATCTATAGTATGGTTTTTAATGATATTTTTACTAAATATAAATCCTTTTTGGAAAGAATTTATATTAAATTTCATAGCAGATAGACTGTTTGATAAGCTGCTTTGGAAGTTTTTATTTTTTATAAAATTGTGACAGGTATAGACCTGTACGCTAAGCGTAACTTATTTGAAATAAATAAAAAGTGTTGTTCATATTTTTTATATTTATTTTGCAATAGCAGAATGGTTTAGCATTTGCCGAATGCGCGTGAGATACCAATAGAATATTTGACAGCCGCTTGAGCTTGTTGGATTAACCAATTATATAAATATGATAAAAGCAACGCATTGTATTCTTTCTCTAATAGCCATGTTGTTTATGAACATGGGAAACGCCCAAGTTAATTATTTACAGGAGTCCAAAAAGGATTTTGATGAACGAATGCATTGGTTTAGGGAAGCAAAATATGGAATGTTTATTCATTTTGGACTTTATAGTCAACTTGGAGGGATGTATAAAGGGAATTCAACTAAAGGATATGCCGAGTGGATACAATCGGAAATGAATATTCCGAAGGCAGCCTATTCGGAACTGATCAACACATGGAACCCTAAGGACTTCAATGCGGATCGTATTGTTCAATTGGCTAAGGATGCCGGAATGAAGTATATTGTCCTGACGACCAAACACCATGAGGGGTTTTGTCTGTGGGATTCCCCCTATACAGATTATGATATAGCTTCGACGCCAATGAAAGGAAGAGATCTCGTGCGGGAGCTGTCCACAGCTTGTAGGAAAGCTGGGATTAGATTTGGTACCTACTACAGTATTATCGATTGGCATCACGATTCGCAATATGTCGATCCCAATGGTAAAGGAGATTGGGGCCAGATCCTCATTAAGCCAGAACAGAAAGCCGCTTATATTCAATACATGAAAAATCAATTGAAAGAATTGGTTGTTAAGTATGATACTGACATCCTGTGGTTTGATGGGGACTGGGTGAATTGGTGGGATATGGCCGCAGGAGAAGATCTTTATCAATATCTACGCAAATTGAAGCCCTCTCTTATCATTAATAACCGCGTAGCAAAGCGTGATCAATTTAAGCGAGATTTTGGAACGCCTGAACAAGAACATCCTGGAGCGTTACTGGATTACGATTGGGAAGCCTGTTATACCCTGAACAATTCTTGGGGATATAAAAAATCAGATAATAATTGGAAATCTCCTACAGAAGTAAATACTAAGCTACGGGAGATAAATGAAAAAGGTGGAAATTTGTTGCTCAATATTGGACCTGATGCTGACGGAAATGTGCCGGTTGCTAGTAAAGATATTTTGTTGAAAGCAGCCGCAGAGCGCAAAAAGAACTAATCTAAGCAATATTAGCTGTTTATTGAATCATGGTAAATGTTTTTGGAAAAAAGAGTGTTATTTAATCTTACTTATCAACAAATATGAAAACAAAGATCATTTTAGTTATGGTTTTGATAACCATGCTGTTGGGGTTTCAGTGCAATGCAAAGGCAGATCCACCTTTTCATAAAAAGGGGATGATCAAGGTATCGATCTTTTATCGCAATGGACCTGGAAAGACATTTGATTGGGATTATTATCTCCCTAAACATATTGCGCTTGTCAAAAAAGTTTACGGTAAAGCACTGAAAGGCGTAACCATTGATAAAGGGTTTTCGGGACGTAGCTCAGCAGAAGGTCCGATCTATTTGGCCATTTGCCATTTGTATTTTGATTCTGTTGCGGCCTATCAGGATCCTTTAAAAGAAAATGGGAAAAAGTTTGCCGAAGATTTCCCAAAGTATACGAATATTACGCCAGAGGTACAGATCAGTGAAGTGATTCAATAGACCGTTCGTTAATTCGCCGAAATACTATTGTTTTGTGAAATATTAACCTGATCGAATGAAACACGAACTGATAAAGTCGTTTGTGCATAGCAAACGACTTTATTTTTATGGTCTTATAGACCTAACTATATAGCGGGTTTATAGTCGATGTAATCTAGCTAAAACTATATGAACGATTAAAATTATGAAGATATCTTGTATGCTATTTCCAAAATTATTATTTATTGGCCTTACCGGTGTCACTTCGCTTAGCGTGCGTGGGCAACAGTCTGGCTCGGTCAAACGTATTTATGTCAGTACAAAAGGAAGTGATAGAAACCAAGGAACTAAGGGAAGTCCCTATGCCACAGCTGAGGCCGCACTGCGATCAGTAGAAAAACAGAAACAAGGGAAAAATACACCGGGCATCGAAATCATCTTTATGGCAGGCACCTATCAACTGGATAAACCGATTGAATTGTCTGCTGGGATATCGGGTACAAGAAGGCAACCCTTGCGGATTAAAGCCGAGGATGGAGCACAAGTTACACTGAGTGGTGCCAAATCGCTTAACCTCAAATGGAAACAGGGCGATCATGGTATTTGGGAGGCTAAGGTCCCAAGAGGAGTAAACGTCCAAAGTTTATATGCTAATGATAAGCATCTTGTCCGGGCACGTTATCCAAACTACGATCCCACTGTCTTGCCATTTCAAGGCTATGCTGCAGATGCATTAAGTCCCGAACGTGTCGCAACCTGGAAAAACCCTAAGGGGGGAATTGTACATGCTTTGCATGCTGGTCGCTGGGGAGGATTCCATTATAAGATTACCGGAAAAGATGGCTTATCAACAGTTACACTTGAAGGTGGACAGCAAAATAATCGTCCCAGCAAAATGCACGAGACCTATCGCTTTGTAGAAAATATCTTTGAAGAACTCGATACCTTTCAGGAGTGGTATTTGGATGAGGAGAAAGCACTATTATATTATATGCCTGCTAAAGGAGTTGATCCCAACCAGCTAAAGTTTGTAGCACCACAATTGGAAAATCTAATCCATCTTTCAGGTTCATCTTCCAGCCCAGTGCATGATATTGAGGTTAGTGGCCTTCGCTTCATGTATACTGCTCCTACCTTTATGAAAACAAGCGAACCGCTCTTACGTAGTGATTGGACGATCGATCGACAGGGAGCGGTAAAGATTGAAGGTGCGGAAAACTGTATTTTCCGCGCGAATGATTTTATCGCTTTGGGCGGCAATGCAATATTTGTTAATAATTACAATCGCGGGGTCAAAATCGAAGGCAACCGGATTGAACAGATCGGTGCAGGAGCGATTAATTTTGTAGGAGATCCAGCGGCGGTACGCTCACCGGAATTTCGATATGAAAAATTTGTTCCGTTTGCCCAAATGGATACCATCAAAGGGCCAAAAACCGATAATTATCCTATGGATTGTGAGGCGAGTGACAATCTGATTCATAACATTGGATTGATCGAAAAACAAGTCGCCGGTGTACAGGTCTCCATGGCTGAATCTTTACGAATTTTGCACAATACCATTTACGATGTGCCTCGAGCAGGTATTAATGTAGGTGATGGTACTTGGGGCGGTCATGAGATAGCTTACAATGATGTTTTTAATACAGTCCTGGAAACCAGCGATCATGGAGCCTTCAACTCATGGGGTCGCGACCGATTTTGGCATCCTAATCGAAAGGAGATGGATGAACTGACGGAGAAACATCCCAATTTAATATTGCTGGATGCAGTCAAAACAACCAAAATTCATGATAATAGATTTCGCTGTGATCACGGTTGGGATATTGATTTGGACGACGGATCTTCCAACTATGAAATTTACAACAATCTTTGTTTAAGTGGGGGACTAAAACTAAGAGAAGGATTTTATCGCAAAGTGTATAACAACGTGATGATCAACAATGGTTTTCATCCGCATGTCTGGTTTCAGAATAGTCACGATGTATTCCGTAATAATATTGTGATGGAGTCCCATCAGGATATACAGGTCAAGTATTGGGGGGAAGAGGTAGACCATAATATCTACGGGAGGCAGGATGACCTAGACAAAGATCGGGCGAAAGGCATAGAAAAACATGGTCGTGTTATTCAATTGAACTTTACGGATCCTGCACATGGTGATTTCCGATTGAAGAACTGGAACGATCAAGATTTTAAAAATTTTGACATGCTGCATTTCGGGGTTATGAGTAAAAGACTTAAAACTCTTGCCGCTAGTCCTGAAATACCTCAGTTGATCCAATCCGAAGCAAAGGAACAGGGGAGCAGATGGGCCTGGAAGTCGGGCTTATTTAAATCAGTGGAGACTTTGGGAGAGCAGTCGGCTGCGGGCCTACCCTCGATAAACGGCGTGCTGCTACTCCAGTTGGATGAAAAAGGCAATCTTTATAAAAGCGGTTTGCGTGTCGGTGATGTTGTACTGAATTACCAGGGCGAGAAAATAAATCAATTAATAGACTTGCAACAAGCGATTAAAAAGCATGTACACGCAGACCAGCCGAAGGTGTTAATTTTTAGAAACCAACAGCAGCAGGAATTAACGCTGCAGCTGTAGCAAATTTTCTATAGGCAGATTGAAATATAGTATTGTACTTTGGCTTGTTGACACGCGATATCACTATTGTGGGGATTTAACAGTAAACCAATGCAGTTTTGATAGATCGATCATCTTATGACGATGCTTAGCTTTTGTTTATAATTTTTATTTCCATTGGGACTATTGAGCATCTTGGTCGTCATTATAACAGTGTGTTATCATTTAATGGAGTAGACACATGATATTAAATTCTTATTCGTATTAATTGATGTATAAGGCTGTACAGCACCCACGTGCTGGCAGCCTTATTGATTTAACTGTGCAATGGATTTACCCACAGGTGATCGCCGAACGATGAGCGTGGAAGTGAAGGTACAACAGCGGTATGACAATGAGGAGGGGCTTTGTCGGTATGGGATGGTTGAAACAAGTTTCTTAAACTGGTTTAAGTTTGGACTGTTTTTGTTCTCTTAAATTTGATTTATATCGTTTACACCATATTTATATAATTTATACCATGTATAATCAACTTTTTGTACGTATAGCTGTATCGACAGCATTTTTGTCTGCTGTTGCAGATCGTTTTGGGGTGTGGGGGGCACCGGGGGCATCACATGTTTCCTGGGGAAATTGGGCCAATTTTGTAGCCTATTCAAATACCCTTAATTTTTTTGTGCCCGAATCTTTCGGCAATATACTTGCTATCGGTGCAACATTATTAGAGGTTGTTTTAGCAATCCTACTGCTGATCGGCTATAAGTTGCGTTTTACTGCATTTGTTGCCGGGATTCTACTGATCAGCTTTGCGATAGTGATGACCCTCTCGTTAGGAATTAAATCGACGTTCGATTATTCAGTCTGGGTAGGAGCGGCTGCCTGTTTTCTACTGCGTACTGCCGATAACTTTCCCATTAGCATAGACCGCTATATTGAACTTCGAAAAAAGTAAATGGATAGATGATCTTCTCATTTTAGGAATAGATCTCAAAAATATAAAAATGCCGTTAAACGAGTTTGTTTAAGGGCATTTTTAGGATTACATTTCCTTTAAGTTTACCTCTTTCTTTTCACCGTCTTTGTCGATGGTAACGTGTTTCTCAACATTGGCTTTGTCGACATAAGATGATCTTGCCGTACCGTAATTTGTCGTGGAACCTGTATAACCCCAATAGTTATAATAATTGGTGTAGCCTGATACATAGGAATAGTTGTAAGAATTGGTGAAATCGAAGCTCGCCATAATCACGTATGCACCTGGCATGAGATCTGCAAATTCGAAACGCCCCTCATCATCATACACTTTTGCTTTTTTAACAGCATAGCCAAAATCAGGGTCTAATGGAACTTCCTGGACCTTTTTCTGTTTTCGGATCTTTTTATTGACTTCCAGCCATTCTTCGTAATAAGCAGAGTTGGCGAATAGCGTAATTTCTGTCCCTTTTGGAGCATATTGCTTTTTGGCAGTATTCACGAGCCCGCCAAGTTTTTTTCCGGAGCTAGATCGTGCGTAAGCCGTCCCGATAATAACACTGCTCCCCTGAGAAACCTGCTGGGCAGCCTGTTCTTTGTTGAATCTATTTTTAATAGGTTGATAGTCCAGTTCTTCGTTTACGGTAATTTCCCACTTTCCGTTTCCCATGGACATTTCCCTTTGCCATAATCGGCGATCTTTCTTATCGATGACATAATTGTAGATGGCTCCGGTACTTTCTTCTAAAAGTGTAACCAGCCAACTGTCGTGCTTACCTGTTTTTGGGGAACCATAACTGTAGCTTTTTACTTCCTTGATGGTATAGTCTTCGACAAAAATGTTGGAATCACTATTGTAATAAAATTGCGGGATGCGCGCTTTATACCCTAGATCTAAAGGTAGAGTTGAAATCAGATGATCTGTCCAGTTAAAATCTACAAAAGGTCTAGTTGGCTGTAAGTCGATCTTTTTTTCCTTTTTAGTTTTCTTCGAATAATAATTACCTGTAATTGTTTCTGCAAAGTTGAGGTTTACTTTTGTTTCCTTGCCATCGCTCGAGTAGCTGATGGACCGAAGTGTTTTTGCGTCGGCAATCGTCGTGCGGATCGAAGTCCAGGCATTGTCTTTCGGAACATAGGTATTGGTTAAGGTCAGCTGATTGTTGGCCGCTACGATATCGTAGGTCAATGATCCTTGTTTGTCCCAGGTATTATCTTTAACATAATATACCGTATACAGTGATTTCTCCGGTTTTATATAGTTGGTATTGATATCGCTGCTACCAGGGGTGACGGTCTTTTGACATAATCCTACGGCCGGAAGTAAGCCTACTCCCAAAACAAAGGCATATAATTTCATATATGTGAACTATAGTTAATGAAAAACAAGTTGTTTTCTTGTTCGATTTATTTATCTAAGGTAATAAAAAAGTTTTTTATTTTTTGCTGGGGATAGCCTCGTCGAATAGGCTTATGCTATAGCGGGAATTTGACGTCGTACCCTTTTGGAGCTTGTTCGAATATTGATGATATAAAGATGAAAAAAATAAAACGGAGGTATTTCTACCTCCGTCGTCATGCTCTTTTGAGCACCAGTGATGATTAGAAAACAATCTTTGCGATGACGATCAATAGTTATCTTCCGCTTCTTTTTCTTTGTCAATGATAGAAGAGCGCATCCGGTAGACATTCATTTCACCTAGATGGGTGTAACTTTTTCCGCCGTTTTTAAGGATCATTAGCTGGACATGATTGCTTTAAAAATAAACTATAGTAGAATTTGTCGTTTTTTAAACCCGAATTCAATCCTTAATTATATTCTGGAAAATGCTGATGTTTATTTTTAACTTGATTTTAGATTATATCAATATCTATAAGAAGAGTTGGTACATTAAATTTTGGATAATCTAAACAACATTCTGGTTTATAGGTGAGTAATCGTGAGGAGTAGACATAACGCAATAAGAGGAATTGTATTCCTCTTATTGTATTCCGAAGAATTCTGCTATTTATTTTTTATTTACAGATTTTACTTCTACTTCGGGTTTCATTTTTAGGACGATCTTTGCGGGCGTTTCCTCCTTAACTTGAATATCTTTTTGATCTTGATTTGAACTGACATTGGCGGAAAGATTGATCCGCTTTGGTTGACGCAGTTGAATATCTTCGACCCTTACTTCCTCAATTTTAGGTGCTACTTGCACTTCTTCAATTATCGCCGAAGTTTTTTTTGATGGAGTAGATTTTTTTTGAGGTTCCGCAAATTTGACCTGTTCAACACTTACTTCCTCGATTACTTTGGGTGATTTTTGAGGTGGGGCAGGTTTTTTTCGAGGTTCCGGGAAACGTACATTACCTTCCTGTTGGGAAGAAGACCTACGCTGGGATATCATTGGCGGAGCCATTTCCTTTGTCGGTGATTTAGGAGATCTTCCACTAGTTTTAGGAGCGTCCGGTTGCTTTGATGCAGGCGGCGTTATTGCGGTGTTGGCAGCTGCTGCTTTTTTTGTCGTGGTCGGCGTTGTTTTCTGTGCCTCCACATGTGTTGAAAACAACGTAGATATCGCTACTGTCAGTAATAAAGTAAGCCCGGGCATTAGCAAGAGTTTACTTCGGGTTGTTCTTTTTTGTAACATAATTAATCGTTTTTTTGTTGTTAAAAAATTAAAATTACTGGCCGGTAATGTGTTTATATCAGGGGTGGACATGCTCCACTCGATAATCAAATGTTGGTATCTTAACTTTTCATGAATCTTGACTACGGCATCGTCTGCAAGGTATTCATGGGTTTGTCGGATCGATTTTTGAATGAGATAAATGAAGGGATTGAACCACAAAAATATACCCAAAATCTGCATAAAAAGTATATCCATCGAATGGCGTTGATTGGAATGGGCCCGTTCGTGCGTTATAATTGACTGATCAATACCGCGCTGTTGGTAGGCCTCTTTGGGAACATAAATTTTTTGAAAAAAGGAAAATGGTGTTTTTAAGCCATGTATGCAATAAATGGACTGTTCATCGGTTGGTGTGGCACTTCGGATATAATAAAGGAATTTGCGGTATAACCATACCTGTTTCAGAAGTAATGCAATAGTGACAATTACATAAATCAGCAGAGCGCCATCGTACCAATCGACGTGATAATTATTGAAGAGTGCTGAATCTGTTGCGGGCTGTTTAATGATCGGCCCCGCAGGGGTAACATCACTGTTTCTGTCGTTCAGTAAGTTGAAAATATCAAATGGGACAACGATCTGCACCAATGGAATGACGACAGATAGGGGGATAATCCCGAGTAAATAAAAACGGTTGAATATCAGTAGTTTTTGGTTGCGTAGTATTGACCAATAAATAAGATAGAGTAAACCCGAACAGGCTATCAGTTTTCCAATATATAGCATCATGTCTCTTTGTTTTTAATTTCGGAATCAATTATATTTTTCAGTTCCTCCAATTGCTCTTTGCTCAGCTGAGATTGTTTAGTGAAAAAAGAAGCAAATTTTAATGCTGAATTGTCGAAGTAGGTTTCTACGATATCATTTACATGTGCTAAGTAATAGTTGTCTTTATCAATTAGTGGATAATACTCTCTCGAATTTCCATAAAGCACATAAGATATCGCCCCCTTTTCAGTCATTCTCTTCAATAATGTAGCAACAGTTGTTGGCGCTGGTTTAGGTTCAGAATACGCTTCCATAAGATCTTTCATAAAAGCTTTTTTCATGTCCCAGATGTAGCCCATCAATTGTTCTTCCGTAGCTGATAATTTATTCATACTACAAATATAGAATATATTCTACATTGTGTAGAATTAAAATATGTTAAATAATTTATGTTGTTTTATTTGATTGATTTATAGGTGTTTATTTTTTTTAGTTCTGGTAATGAGGATAGTTTTCACCCTAAAATTAGTTGCTGTTCCCGGATATAACCGATAAGTTTATACAAATAATAGGGGAACTGAATATGTCAGTATATTGTTTTAACTAAAGGATCTGTCGTTGGATTTTGAAGTACTTCGATCCTAGGTTTAGGTGATTTGATCGGGACTAAATGGTATAAATAAAACAAAATGGAATGTATCGCTATTATATATGATGTTGGGTACGTAGTGAGAGACCGTTTAGAAAAACTTTGGATAAATAATGGCAAAACTTTTTTTAGTCCGGCACGGACAGTCGCAATGGAATTTGGAAAATCGCTTTACGGGATGGCAAGATGTTGATATTACTGAATTGGGACAACAGGAAGCTCGGCAGGCAGGACTGGCTCTGGCAAATGAACCAATTGATATAGCGTATACGTCGACACTTATAAGAGCGCAGCATACGTTAAGTATTATTTTGCATGAAATGGGCGATCCTCCCATCCCCATTGTTATAGACGCTGCTTTGAATGAACGAGGTTATGGAAAGCTTGAGGGCTTGAATAAGGCCGAAACAGCCGAAAAATATGGTTCTGAACAAGTGCATATTTGGCGCAGATCTTTTGATGTGCCTCCGCCTGGAGGTGAGAGCCTGAAAGATACATACGAACGTGTTATTCCATATTATGAACGTTTTATAGCACCCAAACTGAAAGAAGGTAAAAATGTACTCGTTGTTGCGCACGGCAATAGCCTGAGGGCGCTGATTATGTTTTTGGAACATCTTTCTCCGGAGCAGATATTGGAACGGGAGATTGCTACCGGGCAACCAATCAAGTATCAAATTGAAGAATAAACGCCCAATTTTTACAAATTGATAGTTGAACTGTAGAGACTAATAATTTATCGTATTTCTATAGATTCTCCGGGTTTAGCATTTTAAATATTTACTTATTTTTGTTAGTTGTTTCTAATATTTTTTTTCTTAATAAAGAGAAATAACAGTAGATTTCATTTCAAAAAATAACATTTGGATCTCATTCTCTCCTAGTTTAGGCGATAGGGCGTACAAGTAGTGTTGCGGTGACTTTGCTGCTTAGCACTTCCGTTGGCCTGTCTTTGTATTCCACTGTGATGCTAGCATCAAACGGTTCTATTGATTTGATTGTTAAAGTCGTACCGAGCTCGAGATTTTTCGCTGTCAAATATTGTAAAAGCTCCTTTGAAGATGGCTGAACCGCCATTAATGTAACTATATCACCTACTTTACAACTATTTAGAAACACATAGTTTTCCAAAGGCATAACCCCATTAGAATCGGGAATTGGCGACCCGTGGGGATCCACAGTCGGATAACCCAATAACTCATCCATTTTACTGAAAAATTCGGGCGAATGGATATGCTCAATCTGTTCAGCAATCTGATGGACTTCATCCCAGGCAAACCCCATTTTATCAACCAGATACATTTCAGTAAGTCGATGTTTCCGGATAATAAGGGCGGCTTCTTTCTTTCCTTCTTCAGTTAACCGCAATGGTTTATAGCTTTCATAATGAACGAAACCTTTGTCGGCTAGTTTTTTCATCATACTATTTACTGTGGGCATCTTGATGTCGAGCCTTTTACTTATTTCATTGACATTCGCATCACCCTTTAGGTAAGTGAGGTTATACAATGCTTTTAAGTAATTCTCTTCGGTCTGTGAAATCATAAGACAAATTTATTAAATATTAGCCGTGTCTAATAATTATGTTATAATTATTTTGTTAGCCTAATCTAACTTGTTAGATTTGCTAATCTAAATTTATAAATATAAAAAAGCAAAACATGATGAAAGGGTACAGTGCTCATTTGACAATAGCCATGGTGCTTACAGGATTTATTTCCTTTGGACAGACAGGTAAGATTACTGGTAAGGTTTACGATAAGAATGGTGTGCCGTTAGGAGCAGCATCCGTTGTTATTCCAAAATTACAGATAGGTACCAAGTCGAACAATTCGGGAAGGTATATCGTTGAAAGTATCCCCCATGGTACCTGGGAAGTGGAAGTAAAACACATTGGATTTAAGGAATTCCGTGATTCAGTAAAAGTCGGTCCAGGGGTATTGACCAAAGATATTCAGTTAGATGGGGCTGAACTTTTACTGGATGAAATTGTGGTAACGGGTAC
This sequence comes from Sphingobacterium paramultivorum, assembly GCF_014109745.1. NCBI lineage: Bacteria > Pseudomonadati > Bacteroidota > Sphingobacteriia > Sphingobacteriales > Sphingobacteriaceae > Sphingobacterium > Sphingobacterium paramultivorum. The sequence goes on along the minus strand of NZ_CP058555.1, from coordinate 3,811,645 downwards.
CAAAACATTTAAAAGGAAAACAGAGAGTCCTGTAATGGTAAATATTTTGGATAGCAAGACTTTGGACAATCTACAAGTGTGTAACCTTTCGGAGGGTTTGAAGTTTCAACCCGGATTGCGCGTAGAAACAGACTGTCAGACCTGTAACTATACGCAATTGCGGATGAATGGACTTCAGGGTGGTTATTCACAGATTCTGATTAACGGTCGGCCAATTTTCAGTCCGTTGATGGGACTTTATGGCATGGAGCAACTACCGGTCAATATGATTGAAAAAATTGAAGTCGTTCGCGGAGGCGGCTCCTCATTGTATGGTTCAAGCGCAATTGGCGGAACGGTGAATGTGATTACAAAGCTCCCACGGGCAAACAGCTATGAAATCAATTCTTTCTATCAGCGTATAGGTGGGGGGACAAATGATTTTAACCTCGGGGGCAATGCAACATTAGTCAACGAGAAGGGGAATGCCGGAACTTCATTCTTCTTCAACAAGCGGGATCGTGGTTTCTATGATGCAAATGGTGATAATTTTTCTGAAATGCCCAAAATTGAAAATACCTCTTTAGGAATTAATTCATTCTATCAGTTTTCGGATAATCAAAAATTAGAAGTCTCCTTAAGCAACCTGAATGAATATCGTTTCGGTGGTGAAATGACCGATAAACCTGCGTATTTAACACTGCAGTCAGAAGAGCGGCATCATAAAATTTGGATGGGAAGCACTGATTATCAGATTAACTTCAATCAAGATAAATCGGCATTGATCGTCTATACTGCTTTTCAAAATACCAATAGAAAACATTATACCGGCGTATTTCCAGATGATCCTGAGGCGATTGAAAATCATCTTAAGCATCCACCTTATGGGGATTCTAAAACAACAACACTTCAGGGAGGTTTTCAATTGAATCATGAGATCCGCAATTTCTTTAGTGGTCGTAATGTATTGACCATTGGATCGGAGTATGTTTCTGACAAAGTTTATGACGAAATTCCGAGTTATAATTATCTCGTGGATCAGCATACCAAAGATTGGGGAAGCTTCTTTCAAAGTGATTGGGATTTGGCGACTAAGTTTAATGTATTGTCGGGTGTTCGGGTTGACAAACATAATTTATTGCATAAAGTTGTTGTCAGTCCGCGAATAGCACTCCTTTATAAATATGCCCCAACAACACAATTTCGATTAAGCTATGGAACCGGCTTTAGAGCGCCACAGGCATTTGACACCGACCTGCATATCGCATTTGCTGGTGGCGGCGTATCGCGTGTACAGTTATCTGCTGATTTAAGGGAGGAGCGTTCAAAAAGCCTGAGTGGTTCGATAAACTACGACAAAGCAACTGAAACGTGGATAGCAGGCTTCACCCTGGAAGGATTTTATACGCACCTGAATAATGCATTTGTACTTGAGGAAATCGGTGCAGATAATTTTGGGAAGATTTTTGAAAAGCGAAATGGAAACAACGCAACAGTAGCCGGAGGAACATTGGAATTACGTGTAAATTATGCTAAGAAGATTCAGTTGGAAACTGGATTGACAGTGCAGCAAAGCAAGTATGATAGTCCGGTGTCGTATTTGGAAGGAGTAGCTCCAATTCGATCATTTTTGCGGACACCCAACGAATATGGTTTTGCCAACCTCAATATTACAGGAAGTAAACCCTGGACAATCAATTTAAACTATGTTTATACGGGAAATATGCGTATTGCCCATGTCGGGGGAGCAGATAATTTTCCTGACGATCAAATGGTACGGACAAGAGCCTTTTCGGAGCTCAATAGTAAAGTAGCTTATGCATTTAACTTACCTAAATACAAAAATGTCATTGAGCTTTATGCAGGGGTAAAAAATATTTTTAATGCGTATCAAACTGATTTTGATACCGGGAAAAATCGCGATAGCAATTACATTTATGGCCCCAACATGCCAAGGACATACTTTGTCGGTGTAAAGATAAAAACACCTTAATGGTGAAAACAAAAAATCCTGCCACACCGATGATGAGCAGGATTTTTGTTATTTGTATTCGCGTTATGCTATTTCAAAACGAATTTAAATCCTAAAGAAAAACGCGATGGCTCGAAATTAGAACCATGAGAAAGATTCCACCAAGGTTTCCAGTCGAAATGCATGGCCAATGGCGCAGAAGGTATTTTGAACTCTAGACCCAAAGCTGGACGGATCGCAAAATCAGTATGTGTTTTTCCATCTTTCCAATGGTAGTCGTCATACCAGTCGTCGTGCCATTTACCATAATCAATAAATGATACTTGTGGACCAACACCAATGTACCATGAAAGACCTCGAGATCCAGGAATACGTTTGTTGTATGAATAATCCACGCCGATAACAGTAATATTGTCTCCAAATAATACTTGTGCATTTCCAGCATCATTTCCACCAAAATTGTGTTTTATCTGTGGACCGAATAATGTTTGACCATCGCCGACATCTATTCCAAGACCAATGGCTGTCCGATAGGGAGTTTGTGCGTTTGCTTGCTGATGAGCGACAAATAGTAGCGTAAAAAGTGTTAGAAAAGGTAGAATTACTTTTTTCATGATAATTTAAAAAAATATAAGTTGTGTGTTTCCGATTAGAAAGCTTTCGCTGTTCAAACAAATAGTTTGCCAAAGATTTTTTTTAATGTTTTGATAAACAATAAATGATTTGTAACTACTTCTCTTTTAGTGCTTTTTTTTTTGTAGATAATCTAAAAATAACCCCAACTATATACATAATAGTCATATTCTATTTGCGAGGAGCCTGCTTTTCCAAATAAACAACCTGTGATTGGTCTGTTTTTTATAGCTGGACTGTTTTAACAGGAAACAAAATAGAGAAGATGGAGTCAAGATACTTTGATGAAAAGAAAACGGAGCCCCTTAAAAAAGTGCAGTATAGACAATTTTGTCGCGAATAAACCTGAATAAGATCGCATACTTCTTTTATTTAAAAATCAATTTGTCTATGTTTGGCGTAACATGTTAAGTCTGTATTTATTTGACTTTTAACAGTGTTAGGTTTACATCTTGATATATTTTTCAATTTTCAAACATTTTATTTAAATGTTTGAAAATTGAAAAATATATTACTAACTTTATTTTAGATGAACAAAAAGGAACAGGTCAAAGAAAGAATTGGACAGGCGGCCATGGAATGTTTCGAGCGTTATGGATTGGAAAAAACAACCTTGGAAGACATTGCTAAAACTGTAGGATTGAACAAAACGTCTCTTTATTATTATTACAAGAACAAAGAGGATATTTTTATTGAAGTAGCAATACGAGAAGGACAATCTTTTATCGATACATTACAAAAAAGTACATTGAAAAAGAAGGGAGTGGAGAATCAGATTTCTTTTTATTTAGAATCGAGATTGAACTATTATACCAATGTGCTAAATATGAATAGGGTGTCTGTCGAGTCACTTGATAAGATTTTACCTCGTTTTTTTGAACTATATGATGCAATGATGGTGCAAGAGAAAGCTTTTCTTACTAAGCTTCTCACGCAGGCTATTGCACATGAAAAATTGGATCTAACAGATCCTGAAAATATAGCTTCTGTACTTATAAATTTTGCTAATGCATTGAAACATAGTACAGAGCAGCAGGCGATACTGAAGCGGCAGGTTGAAATTGACTATGCACAAAGTCTTCGGGATACCAAATTTCTAGTCAGCCTAATTTTTAGAGGGCTCAGAATATAATTCTCGATTGTCCATTTTGGAGAATCATGGCGGGTAAGGTGAAGCATTGAAGCGATAATAATACGCTAACCAATATAAACATGAAAAAAATTGCCTTATTAATCCAGATTCTCTGTATCTGTGTGCCATTTAGTTTGTCTGCACAACAGATCATCAATGGGCAGGTCAGCAATAGCTCAACATCCGAGCCGGCCTATGCAGTTTCGATCCACGTAAAAAACGGAAAAGAAGGTACTTTCACGGATGATCGAGGGCGTTTTCAGCTGAAAACAAATAGACCACTACCCATTACGCTGTATATTTCCGCTATCGGGTATGAATCGAAAGAAGTTTTGGTGAATAACCTGTCATCTCCATTGCATATTTCTTTGAATTTATCGCCCATTTTGGGGCAGGAAGTTGTTGTTTCTGCAAGTAGAACCGTACAAAGTAAACTATCCGCGCCAGTAACAATTGAGCAAATGAGCAGCAAAGACATTCGTAATGCTGCACAATTAAATTACATGGATATGCTTCAAGGCTTGAGAGGAGTCGATGTTACCGTATCCAGTATTGGTTTTACCAGTGTTACAACGCGTGGATTCAATACCAGTGGGAACACCAACTTTACTCAGATCGTAGACGGGATGGATAATCAGGCGCCAGGACTGAATTTTCCGCTCGGATCGGTCATCGGGCTAACTCAACTTGATGTCGATAATATAGAGGTGCTGTCTGGAGCATCTTCAGCCTTGTATGGGTCAAGGGGATTGAATGGTACGATGGTTGCCACAGGTAAAAATCCGTTTAAATATCAAGGATTAAGTGTGTTGGTGACTCAAGGTGTCAACCATATCAATCATAAAAAGAACAATGATCCTGTGCCTACGTCACCCTATTATGATTGGGCTATACGCTATGCAAAACAAATGGGGAATAAAATTGCTTTCAAGATCAATGGTCAGTATACGCAGGCAAAAGATTGGGTAGCCAACGATGAAACCAACAAAAACGGTCCTGGGACAGCGCTGACAGATCCAAACTATAATGGGGTTAACCTGTATGGAGGAGCGACTTCGACAGATATTAATCCCTTTTTGGAAGGTGCACTTCAGGGAAATCCGGAATTGGCCCCCCTAATCGAGCCCCTACTGAAAAATCCAAATTATGTTGCCCGGACTGGATACCCCGAATATGGCTATCTCGATAATAGAGCCAAGCTCTTTAAAATCAATGGTGAATTCCGTTACAAGGTTTCCACCACTATTGAAGCCATCGCTTCAGCCACTTTTGGTACAGGTAATATTGTGTATACCAACGATACGCGTTATCAGCTGAAAGGATTTAAAGTAGGGCAATATCGGCTGGAGCTTCGTGGGGATAAATGGTTTTTCAGAACGTATACGACCCAAGAAAATTCGGGGAGGACACTGGTTGCAGGGCCGACGGCACAATATATCAATGAATCTTGGAAAACAAGTTACGATGGAGGAACAGGTGGCTGGTATCCTGAGTATACTGCCGGTCTCTTAAATGCACTTGCTTCAGGTACTTCGCTCACAGACGCTCATCTAGCGGCACGCACGTTAGCCGATCAAGGACGTGCCGAACTTGGAACACCGCTGTTCAATAGACTTAAAGATAGTATCAGCAATACACCAATATCGCAGGGTGGAACGCTGTTCTTGGACCGCAGCAAATTATACAATGCCGAAGCACAATATAATTTCTCAGATCTCGTAAAATTTATGCAGGTGATTGCAGGTGTCAATTGGCGTTTGTACAATCTAAATTCAAAAAATACACTATTCCCGGATAAGGATAAGCCGATTCATGTAAAAGAGTACAGTGCTTACCTGCAACTCGCCAAAAAAGTATTGGATGATCGCCTTAATATTGCCACTTCATTCCGTTACGATAAGAATACGTTGTTTGCTCAGCCAAAGTTAACTTCAAGAGCATCACTGGTGTTTGATTTGTTTCATCAGAATTATTTACGCCTTTCTTATCAGAATGCGTATAGTTTCCCCTCTAATATACAAGCCTTGCAAAATACCTTAAACGGTTATAATAGCTATTCCTCCGGCGGTTCATCGCTGTTGTTGATCGATAATTATCAATTTGATCGCTATCCTCCTTACACCTTGGAAAGCGTGCAGAAGTTTCAGCAATCGAACGATCCAACCGTACTTCAGAAATTTAAATTTGATGATATTAAGCCGCAGTCGGTTAATGCTTTCGAACTGGGCTATGCAGCTATGTTGGGCAAGCGGGTGATGATCGATGTGTTGGGGTATTTTTCAACTTGGAAGAATTTTATTGGCTATGCCAATGTTGCCAATACTCCTGGAAGCGACGATTACAATGCTTTTAAAGATCATGCGACCTATGTTCAGTATAATATCGCTTTTAATGGCGGAGAGACCGTAAATACCTATGGATATGCCGCGAGTATTAGTTTGGATCTAGGCCGGAATTTTGTGACCAAGGCCAATTATTATTCTGACTACCTAAAAAATAAGAACAATAGTCAAATTAACAATTTCAATACACCACATTATCACTTTAATCTTGAATTCGCGAATAGTGGCTTTGGGAAAAAACAGGTTTGGTCTTTTAGTACTTCCTTACGTTATAAACCGGGGTACTATTATGTCGTGTCTGGAGGACTTGCCGCAGGTCAAGTGCCAAGCTCAGCGGTGATCGATGCGCAAGTGAGCTATAAATTTGTTAAGGCTCGATCCGGAATTCGTATTGGGGGGACCAATATCACAAACAAGTATTATTCGACAGGAATTGCTAATCCACGTATAGGGGCAGTGTATTATGTCACTTATGCTTATAATATTTTCTAATCAAAAAATAAATAAATCAGAACATGAAAAGATATTTAAAACAATTGATTGGTATTGCGGTCACAGCTTCCTTCCTGTACAGCTGTGCCGACCAATCGAAAGACAGTTACAAAGTCCTTACGTTTACTCCTGGACAAGAAGAGGCTATTGAAGAAGCTTTCCTTTCCATTAAAGATAGCACCAATATCGTGCTAAAAGCTGGAAAATACTCCTTCGATAATCTGAGTATTGCGCAAGTAAATCATATTAAGATTGAAGGCGAGGGCTATGATAAGACAATTATTGATTTTTCCAGTCAGACACAGGGAGGAGAGGGAATCCGGGTTACTGATGTGAAAGGTTTAGCGATTGGGAATATGACCATTCGTGATTCAAAAGGAGATCTATTGAAGATAAACAATAGCCAAGACGTTGTCATTTCAAATCTTCATAGTATATGGAGCTTGGCCGATTCTACAAGTGGCGGATATGGGATTTATCCTGTGCTCTGTAAAAATGTGCTTGTTGAGAATTGTTATGCCGAAGGGGCTTCAGATGCAGGTATCTATGTTGGACAGACAAAAGGTGTCATTGTGCGGAAATGCAAAGCAGCGAAAAATGTGGCAGGTTGTGAAATTGAAAATACAACAGATGCTGAAGTTTACGACAATGAATTCTATGGAAATACAGCCGGATTTCTGATTTTTGATCTGCCTGAACTTTCACAGCGTGGTGGAAGGGTAAAGGCGTATCACAACAAAATCTATGATAATAATTTTAAAAATTTTGCCAAAGGTGGGAGTTTCGGAACTTTTTGGGGAGTAGGGAATGCATCTCCGGGAAGTGGTATCATTATTCTTTCTACATCAAATATTGAAATTTACGATAATGTTATCGAACAAAACAACACGTCTGCGATTACGATTGCTTCAGGTTTTGCTGTGGATGAAAAAGCTGCGGAACGCATCAATGCAAATTATTCCCCAATACCCACACATGTTAAAATTTATAGAAATACCATTAAGATGGGGGATAAATTCCCGCAAGCAGCTTATGAGCATCGTATCGGTCAATTGATTATTGCTACTGAAGCCCAGTTGAATAGCGTTGAGCCGGATAGGAAAAATAAGCGGATTCCTGCCATATTGTATGATGGTATTACCAGTAATGTGATCACGAATGGTCATACGCAAAACCCGGATTCCATCTGTATCAATCAGCCGGGTGAGAATATGTTTGTATCGGCAGATTTTAGTCACGCAGGTCAACCGGCGAAGTGGAAACCCTCAAGTAATGTACAACCTTTTCAATGCAAATAACAGTGAAACCAACAAAATTTGCCTTCGTCTGTATCGGAATATTGAGTGTGATCCTGCTTTTGCTGCAACAGAGCTGTCGGCAGGGGCAAAAGAAATCATCAGATCATAGGGCTGTCTCTTTTGAATTTAGAGAACGACTGTCCGAATACGGCTTTTTTACTGGAAAACTAAACCAATTAGTGGCAAGAGCTGATATCTTGGGCTACGATCTGAGCACGCCTCTATTTTCTGATTATGCCGTTAAAGACCGCTTTATTGTCTTGCCAAAAGGAGGGAAAATAGGCTACACAGCGCATGGTCCGTTAGATTTTCCCGACTCAACCATTATTATAAAGAATTTCTCCTACATAAATGAACAAAGGAAAAAAGTGTTGATAGAGACGCGCTTACTGGTGAAGGATCCAGCTGATCATGCCTGGAAAGTGATGAATTATCTGTGGAATGATGGGCAGACCGATGCTATTAAACATATTCGCGGTGCTAAACTATCGATTACATTGATAGATAATGCGGGCAATAAGCATACGACAAACTATATGGTACCCAACACCAACGATTGCAAGCGCTGTCATAACAATAGCTCCAAACTGATGCCCATAGGTCCAAAAGCCCGAAACCTCAATTTTGTGCGATTAGGTGATTCGATCAACCAACTAGCCAAATGGCTTTCCCTTGGCCGGGTGGCCAATATGCCCGATCTAAAGAAAGTACCGCAATTGCCTATATGGACTGATGAAAACAAATTCAGTTTGGAACAACGGGCAAGAGCCTATTTAGATGTGAATTGTGCGCATTGCCATACCAAAGGGGGAGACGCTTATAATACAGGGCTTTTCCTGGATTATGATGTGAAAATTCCTTCCCACCTTGGTATTGGTAAAGCTCCTGTTTCAGCTGGAGGTGGAGCAGGTGGCTTGGATTTTGATGTGGTTCCCGGAGATGCCAAGCATTCTATCCTGCTTTATCGGATGAATAGTGTGGAACCCGGTACAGCGATGCCGGAGTTGGCCAGAAGTATAATACATAAAGAAGGTGTGGATCTGATTCGCCAATGGATCAATAATATGCCATCAAAAAAATAATAATATTGATCTTCAATTGGTATGAACAAAGAGACGTTAACGGATCAGATAGGTTTAATATTTGAACAGCAGCAGCTTTTTAAATATGAATTACGGTCTAGCAGTGCACAGGAGCGTATAAAGAAACTCTATAAGCTAAGGGCGCTTATTGAAAGTCATGAGGATTTAATCTATGCGGCGCTCGAAAAAGATTTACGGAAGTCACGAAGTGAAGCCGCCATAAGCGAAGTATTGTTTATTTACGGTGAAATAGCATTTGCAATACGACATTTACGAAAATGGATGAACCCTAAACAGGTTGGCCGCTCGATGACCAATTTTTTTGCTAAAAGTACAATTACCTACCAACCTAAGGGTACGGCGCTCATTATATCGCCTTGGAACTACCCTTTTCAGCTCACAATGAGTCCTTTGATTTCAGCTATTGCAGCGGGCAATTGTGTGATTTTAAAGCCCTCAGAACATAGTTCATTCACGTCTGCAGTTATTGGGGAGATCTTGACCAAAGGATTTGACCAACGGGAAGTGGCCTGTATTGAAGGTGAACAGCCTGTTTCCGAAGCGCTATTGGAGCTTCCCTTTGATCATATTTTCTTCACCGGGAGTCCAGCAGTAGGTAAACTTGTTATGCAGGCTGCCTCCCGCAATCTCAGTTCTGTAACCTTGGAGCTTGGTGGAAAATCACCCGTTATATTAGATGAGACTGCAGATTTGGAAATGACTGCCCATAAAGTTGCTTGGGGAAAATTAATCAATGCAGGGCAAACCTGCATTGCGCCAGATTATGTTCTTTTGCCTAAAGATAAGCGGGATGAATTTGTAAACTATTATCTAAAGGCGATTAAAAGTATGTTTTTTACGGAAGATGGGCAGCTGGATCGAACAGTTTATGCAAAGATCATTAACCAAAAGCACGCTAATCGTCTTGTTTCATTAATCGCGAATGCAACAGTATGTGGGGCAAAACTGTGCGAAGGTGGACAATTAGACGATGATCTGACATTAAGTCCGGCATTGTTGATCGATGTGAAGGCCGACAACAGTATTATGCAAGAAGAAATATTTGGTCCTATACTTCCCATAGTAACCTATGAAGACCTACAAGAGGCTCTAGCACTCATTAATCGCGCTGAAAAGCCTTTAGCTTTATATATATTTAGCAATAACAAGTCTAATATTCAATATATCCTGAAACAGGTGTCCTCAGGAGGGGCTTGTGTGAATGATGTTTTGATTCACGTTTCCAACCCTCATTTGCCTTTTGGTGGTGTCAATGGCAGTGGCATGGGCAGTTGTCATGGGCAGTTTGGCTTTAAGGCATTTTCACACGAAAGGGCTGTCATGTTTCAATCTAAATTTTCAGTTTCTACGTTGATTTATCCACCCTATGCTAAAAAGAGCAAAGTTTTTAAATTATTGAAAAGATGGATTTAGTCAATTGAAACCACGCTCAAGTAAAGAAAACTGCCCGTTCTTCGTTACAAGTGATCTGGGATGGCTCTAGCTGAAATGTTGTTACTCGTCAGTCGTTTGACCCGCAACAGGAGTTCTTCCGGGCTAAACGGCTTCACCATAAAATCTGAAGCGCCAAGGTCAAAAGCTTCAATGACGACTTCCTCTTGTCCCATGTTGGAAAGTACAATAACGGGGATTTTTTTCTCGAGCTTTTTTATGGAAGAAAGTACTTCTATCCCCGAAGCAAATGGCATCATAATGTCGGTAATGATCAGATCTAGATCCATTGTATTGAGCTTTTCAATTGCATCTTTTCCATTGGTGGTAGTGATAACCTCGTGACCTGCCTTGATCAGTTTGTATTGAACTGTCCGTAATATCAACTCATTATCTTCTGCAATTAAGATGACCATCTTGTTTTTATTATTAATATACTATTATGGAGGCCACAACAAGTTTAGATGCTATTCCATATCTAACGATAGGTACAGAAATATTTTAACAATATGTTTAGTTTCCAGCTTCTCTTTGTGTTTTACATGATCTGAAAACATAGGTAGCAAAGAAGGACTTCAATAGCAAGAAGCTGTCTTGGCATTATTGGAAAAATGATCGTAAAATTGCTTTTGGCTAATATAAAATTCAAAGTCCCCAAATGAATTTCTGCGCAAATATATCATTGTAATAGAAATATGCAATAAAAGAAAAGTATTAGAAGGTAAATTTTATGCTAATATGTTGTTGGTAAGTTATGTAGCCTTACTTTTTTACAAAAAGTAAGTGCTGCAAATAAAAGATTGTAACATGATGTTACATGTGAAGGAGATGATCGTCGACAGATGATTTAACTCCTGGATACAAGAATTATTCATTATATTTAGGTAACCTAGTTCATTCGATATGTCATATAATATTCCCGATAATCTGAAAGGTCTTTCCGTAGCTGAGGTTAATGCCTCTCGCGCTAAATATGGTTGGAATCAATTGAGCGATAATCACAAGAATACATGGTTTGAACTGCTTGTGGATATTTTGAAGGAGCCTATGCTGATTCTGTTGATTATCATCTCGATGATTTATCTTTTTGTGGGGAATTACGGAGAGGCTGTATTTATGTTTGTCGCTATTGTTGCTGTTACGGCAATTTCTTTTTATCAGGATAATCGTAGCAAAAAAGCTCTGGAGGAATTGGAAAAGCTGAATGAACCATTAAGCACCGTGATTCGAAATGGGAAGGTTAGTGAAATTCCAACACATGAGATTGTTGTGGGGGATCTCTGTATTACAGAGGAAGGTCGAATTATAAACGCTGATGGTCGTATTCTACATAGTAACGATTTTTCTGTCAATGAATCTTCGTTGACGGGGGAGAGTTTTTCCGTCTTTAAGGACAGTAAATCCGAAGATAACCTGGTCTACGGCGGGACGGTTACGGTCTCAGGCCTGGCCGTGTTTGAAGTTACTGAAATCGGTAAAGAGACCCGCGTTGGGAAAATAGGTGAATCGATAAAAAATATCAAGGAAGAAATTTCACCATTGCAGGTGCAAATCCAAAAGTTTGTAAAAGCAATGGCCATTGTCGGTATCCTAATTTTTTTAATCGTATGTCTATACAGTTTTATTGACAGTGGTAATTTAGTGGCGAGCTTGCTCAATGGACTTACTTTGGCCATGTCTGTATTCCCGGAAGAGATCCCTGTTGCGTTTACGACTTTTATGGCGCTTGGCGCATGGAAACTTATGCGGGAGGGGATTATAATCAAAAGAAGCAGTATTGTTGAAACTTTGGGTAGTACAACGGTGATTTGCACAGATAAGACCGGGACCATTACAGAGAATTCCATGCAATTGAAATACCTCTATAATTATGCTACGGATTCATCTTATGATCAGGAAAGGTTTGATGAACCCGATTTAAGAGAGCTTATCGATTATGCGATGTGGAGCAGTGAGCCTGTGCCTTTTGATCCCATGGAAATTACGTTGCATAAAATATATGAAAAAACGCAAAAACAGGATCTCAGAAAGGAGTATGCATTATTTCATGAATATCCTTTAGATGGTAAACCGCCGATGATGACCCATCTTTTCGAAAATACAGGAAAAGATCGGATTATTGCTGCCAAAGGGGCACCGGAGGCTATACTTAGCGTATCGAAGCTGCCCGATAGTGAGAAAGATAAAATTAGGGCTATTGTTAAATCCTATGGAGAGCAGGGCTTTCGTCTATTGGGTGTGGGGAAAGCGAAATTCGAAGGCAATAATTTCCCCGCGAAGCAACAGGATTTTGAGTTCCAATTTTTAGGGTTGACCGTATTTTATGATCCACCCAAAAAAGGTATCCAGGAAGTGTTCCAAGATATTTATGAAGCCGGGATTAAAGTCAAAGTAATTACTGGCGACAATGCCGATACGACTAAAGCAATAGCGGCTCAGGCCGGAATTCGTATTTTGTCTCCGCCGATAAATGGCAGTGAAATAGTCAATAGGTCCGAGGCTGAAATTATGGCGATAGCGGAGCAAACAACTTTATTTACCAGAATGTTTCCGGATGCTAAATTGGCTATTGTAAATGCCCTGAAAAACAAAGGCGAGGTTGTGGCGATGCTTGGCGATGGGGTAAACGATGGCCCAGCATTAAAAGCAGCCCATATCGGCGTTGCTATGGGCAATAAAGGTACTGAAATAGCAAAATCAGCCGCGGCGTTGATTATCACAAATGACGATCTACAAAAGTTAATCATTGGTATCGCAGCCGGAAGAAGGATTTACGCAAACATCAAGAAGGCGGTTCAATACATCATTTCTATTCATATCCCCATTATTTTGACCGTATCACTACCTTTGTTTTTAGGCTGGGTATTTCCGCAGATTTTTAGCCCTGTGCATGTGATCTTCCTCGAATTGGTCATGGGGCCCACCTGCTCGATTGTATATGAAAATGAACCTATTGAAAAGGATACGATGAAGCGACCTCCTAGAGCTATGGGCGACACTTTTTTAAGTATAAATGAGCTCGGAATAAGCATTGTTCAAGGCCTGATAATCACTATAGGGATTCTATTTGTTTATCAGTTTACTGTTCAGCAGGGGGGAACTGAGGAAAAAACGAGGGCTATGGTTTTCGCTACTTTGATCTTTGCCAATATTTTGCTGAGTTATGCTAACCGATCTTTCCACTATAGTATCCTTGAAAGTTTTAAAAACCGAAACTTGCTGCTCGTGGGTATTTCGATCGCTGTGCTTCTATTTTTAGCCGTGATATTATACGTTGCTCCGGTCGCCCAATTTTTTGCTGTAACAGCCCTGAGCGGATATGAATTGGGGATAGCGCTCTCCGTGGCTGCAGCATCCGTGTTATGGTTTGAGGTCTATAAATTGATCGGGAGAATTGTACGTGCTAAAAAAGATTGAAGGGTTATATAGAGATAATCCAAGTATTAAAATAATAGAATTAAGAACAAGTTAGGAATCTTACTGAATAAATTTCGAAGTAATTCCTCTTTTCTTGATGTAGAAATTCAGCGCTCGCCCTGCCTCTGTAGGTCGATCTGTACTTAATATATCTGCACCGCGATCAATAAATCCGGCATAAACTTGAAAGCCTTTTTTGTCGGCCTGTCTGTCTAAATTTCCCAGTGTACCCAATATGCACATGATTCCATGGTCATGTAGTACTTTGGTCAATGCTGGGTCTGCTGCACGTGTTCCGACGAAGGCTAACAAGCGATTATCGGGGATATCTTTTTCATTTAGACGAGCAAGGTCATCCAGGTTATTGACCGAGGCCGAAATCATGATGTCGCTAGCCAGACTGTGCACTTTGGCCGCCTGGTTGGCACTATACGTGATGATGACTACGCTAGATTCTGCCCTTTGTTTGCGAATAGCATTGATAACGGCTTCATAAGGGACATCATTTTTAATGTCTAAGGTGAAGATTACCTTTCCTTTTCCCCAAGAAAGTGCTTCTTCCAGCGTGGGGATCCTATATGGCGTTATCTTTTTGTTATTGTCCAATAGACGAAGCTTTTTGAGCTCAGCCAAACTGCTGGCATTCACAGGACCTCTGCCGGTGGTTGTTCGGCTTAGCGTATTGTCATGCATTAATATCAGCGCTGAATCTTTACTGATGCGAACATCACATTCAACAAGGACTGGCTGCAAGCTCGCATTATAGGAAAACGTTTCGATTGCATTTTCGGGGTATCCAGATGCGGGGCCACCACGATGCAAACTGACCAATGGATAACGATTATCGTCATAGGTCAAAAACTGATATAATTCCTCCACATTTTGGAGCTGTATACGTTTACCCACTGGCAAGCCATCCGTATTGGCTCCGTTACGAAAGCAACTGCTTACGATAAAGCAGATCAATAAAAGGAGGTAGTGGCGTATACGTATATTCATTGTCTATCTATTGTGCTGATTAATCAGATCGGCTAGTGCCTCGACACTGGTATTTAATTGGTCGACTGTCAGATGGGCCTGTGTATAATAAGGTTCTCTTTCGATCAACTTCTCTTCAATAAATAGCCGTAGTTCCTCAGGTGATTTTCCGATTAGAATGGGCCTTTTGTGTAGTTTAGATTGAGAAAGACGGTCAAAAAGTGCTTTAGGTGACATCTGTAAATAGACGGCATATCCATTCGCCCTGATCCATTCCATGTTGTCAAAGAAACAGGGGGCACCACCACCGGTAGATATTACGGCAGCATTCTCAGAAAATTTACGCAATTGCTCGCGTTCTAATGCCCGGAATGCGTCTTCACCATGTTGACTAAAATATTCGGTAATGCTCATGCCAATTTGTTTTACGATCTCCTCATCTGTGTCGATAAAAGGGAGTTCGAGTTTAGTGGCAAGTTTCTTACCCAGGGTAGTTTTTCCACTTCCCATATAACCAATCAAAAATATAGGTTTAGGCATAGGTACTATTTGTCTTTACTTAGAAATTTATCTTCAATGGTTTTGGCATCCGGAAAATTATTATAGTGCCATTTTCCGACGACGTTGCCTCCTTTTAGGAGCAATACACCAGGATTTGCTCTGACCATGCTTTTCAGAGGAATGAGATCGGCATAGAATATCTCCGCAATTAATTGCATTTTATCACTCAGATATTGGGCATCTTTGGATGCTGAAGCAGTCAATAGAACAATACGAAGCCCATTATAATCTTTTGTTAATTGGATGGCTGCCTGATTGATCTTTTGGATAGCATCAATATTGGTCGAAGAAAGATCCTTTGCAACGATAACAAGATTGTAATACGGATTAGCGATGATTTCTTGCGTATGGTCTGCTCCGTCGGCATCCGTAATCAAGAGATCAGGAATAGGAATATCATATCCCTTTTTGACCAATTTACTCTCAGGTTCACCTATAATTTCCCACGATTCATCTTCCCATAGCTTGTCAGCCATATAGACCTTGTCATTGACCTTTTTTGTTTCACCCGTCTTTTTGTTTTTCATGGTATAGATTTGCTCAAACAAATCGCCTTGTTTGCCTTCAGGAAGCACCATTAATGAAGGTAAGTTGTTGCCAACTTTGTAGGGTAAGAAATCAATAAACGGGAGGTAGTTTACGGTATAGACACCAATACCTAAAGAGATAACCGCTGTAATCACAGTAGCAACGAATTGATTGCCTGATCCTTTGATAATTGATCGTAATTGCTTTCGGTTAAAAAATATAATAAGGATCAACGCCAAGAGCACTAGATCTTTAGAAAATGATTGCCAAGGTGTAAGTGGAATGGCATCCCCAAAACAGCCACAAGAGGTCACGACCTCAAAAAATGCCGAATAGAAGGTTAGAAAAGTGAAAAATAGAATCAGTAGTAGCAGGCCCCAGGCAACGGTATTCGCATAGACACCCAGTAATAACAGTGCTCCTAACAAAATTTCAAAACCACAGATTACCACAGCGATGGCAGTAGCGTATTCATTAAAAGCTGTGAGATGAAAGACCTCAAAGTATTCCTGAAGCTTATAGCCAAACCCTGTCGGGTCATTTGCTTTAATAAAACCTGAGAATATGAAAAGAAGTCCCGTGAAAATCCGGCAAAATCCTAAAAGATAATTTGTTTTGGTACGCTGCTGTGTAACTGTCATAATCCGATTATTGTTGTGCGATTCCTAATTTAATTAATGCGAAAACTGCGTAATTGAGCATATCTTGATAGTTGGCATGGATGCCTTCAGAAACCAGGGTTTGCCCATCATTATCTTCAATTTGTTTGACGCGGTGTATTTTCATTAAGATCAGATCTGTCATGGAAGAAACACGCATATCGCGCCATGCCTCACCGTAATCGTGGTTTTTGGCAAGCATGAGATCTCTGGTCTCGGTAACCTTTTCTGTATATTTCTGATTTACAAAGGTTGGATCCAAATTTTCTTCACCATCTTCACCCAAATCAATCTGAATCATGGCCATGACACAGTAATTGATAATACCGATATATTCGTCAACAATTCCTTCGCCTACTTTGGAAACCTTTTTGATTTCTAGCGTGCGTATACGTTGTGCTTTAATGTAAATCTGATCCGTAATGGAAGATAGGCGCATAATCCGCCATGCCGTTCCATAATCTTTTGTTTTTTTAATAAATAAATCCTGACAATGTTTGATAACACTGTTATATTCCTGAATGGTATCCATATCGTTGATTGAAGAAACTTGATGAGACAAGTTGTGATTACACTACAAATATAATTAGAAAATAATACTTCCAACGGTCAAATGAATGTACAATTTGTGCTTTATTGCTAAAATATAAACAATAATTTTGGATATTACCACAATTAAAAGTTCGCAGGGGCTAGGGGCAACAGCATCGTGCAAGTGCATGGCGTGAATTTCTTGTTTCCTATATCCCCAAACGTTTAAATATGGGTAACTTTAGATAAGTTTGATCAGTTTGCAAGGTGTATTGCCAACTTTGAAGATAGTAAAAATATAAATTCATGGATTTTCAACAACCTGTTATTAGAGAAGTAGAGATCATCCGATATGTTCAGCCATTTCGGGAAGGAGGGTCTTTACCCGCATTAGTCGATGCCGATGACGGCTTTAGTTATGTTATAAAATTTAGAGGGGCAGGTCAGGGACGAAAAGCATTGGTCGCGGAATTGATCGGTGGAGAGCTAGCAAGATTGCTCAAATTAAGAGTTCCCGAAATTGTATTTGCGGAGTTGGACGAATCCTTTGGCCGTACAGAACCCGATGAAGAAATTCAGGATCTGCTCAAATTTAGTGTGGGCAAAAACCTGGGACTTCATTTTCTGAGTGGAGCCATCACATTTGACGCGAATGTCGATGCTATCGGCGCGGAGGAAGCATCGAAAATTGTTTGGTTGGATTCACTCTTGATGAATGTAGACCGTACTGTGCGGAATACAAATATGCTGATATGGCATAAAGAACTTTGGTTGATAGATCACGGCGCTTCTTTATATTTTCATCACAGTTGGGATAATTGGGAAGAACAATCCCTAAAACCATTTGTTCAGATTAAAGATCACGTACTGCTCAAAAATGCAAGTATGGTGGAAAAAATAGATCAGGAATACCGTTCCGTTTTTACGGAGGCGGTATTTCGCGGAATATTGGCGGTGGTACCCGATGAATGGCTGGAAGATGCCGAACGTGAGCTCTCTGCTGCCGATGCGCGCGAAGTGTATGTTTCTTTCCTGAAACGGCGTATAGCCAATTCATCCATTTTTGTAAAACAAATAGAAGATGCCAGAAAAGACCGTATATGAGTATGCTGTGGTACGTTTGATACCACGGGTGGAGCGAGAGGAATTTATCAATGTAGGCGTAGCTCTTTATTGTCGTAAGTATCGTTTTGCGAAGATGGTTTATCTTGTCAATGAACAGAAGGTACGGTCTCTTTGCCGGGATATCGAATTGGAATTGATCGAAAATCATCTTTCATCTTTCCAACGAATCTGCCACGGCGAAAAAGATGCCGGCAAACTTGCTGCACTGGATATCACCGAACGCTTTCGATGGCTGACCGCAAAGCGGAGTACCCTGATTCAATGTTCGGCATCACATCCCGGATTATGTGAGGACCCCGAAGCAACATTGAAGGAGCTGTTTGAGCGTCTGGTTCTGTAAATTAAAAGATGTGCTCCCTTGATCAGGGGACAATACGTGATGGTCAAAGGGGCTAAGTTTTGATAATAAGGCTTAATCTATCAATATTGTATAGTATATTTGTTTTAATAAACTAGTGAAGATGCATGATTTTTATCAACATATCTATGAACAGCAACTTGCTGTTCTAGAAATGCCTTCTAACAAGAAGATCTGCGGCTGGGCTATCCGAATTGTGGATGTGCTCTTCCCCGAACGAAATTCTAGCGAGATGAAATCGGTCGATGATGTGAAGCTCGCTTTTGAACAATTTGAATTGGAGCTCGAGCAGCTCTTGAGCAAATCCAAAGCTTGTCAAAGTTGTAATCATTCGGAAGTAGCGCACAAATTTTTTGAACGGATTCCACAGCTTTATGAATTGATGTGCTGGGATGCGGATGCCTTGATGGATGGGGATCCAGCAGCACAGAATAAAAGAGAAGTCGTACGTACTTATCCCGGTTTCTTTGCCATCTGTATCTTCCGGATGGCCAATGAACTGCATCGCTTGGGTGTTCCTTTGATACCGCGTATATTGACGGAACATGCCCATTCCAAAACAGGTATTGATATCCATCCCGGAGCAACGATAGGCCATCATCTGCATATTGATCATGGCACCGGATTAGTCATCGGTGAAACCTGCACCATTGGTAATTACGTGAAGCTTTATCAGGGTGTAACCTTGGGCGCGCTGAGTGTTGATAAGGTGTTTTCCAATGTAAAACGCCACCCGACAATCGGTGATCATGTCATTATCTATTCAGGGGCCACCATCCTCGGCGGTGAAACACACATCGGCCATCATTCGGTCATTGGCGGGAATGTTTGGTTGACAAGTTCTGTAGAGCCTTACACCACCGTATATCATCAGGCCACCTCAAAATTTATAGATTCGAAACCAATAATATAGATACCATGGGAAATATCATAGATACCATAGGAAATACGCCTTTAGTCGAGATAACACAATTTCATACAAATCCCAAGGTGCGGATATTTGCGAAAATGGAGGGGAATAATCCTGCTGGTTCAGTGAAAGATCGTGCGGCACTAAATATGATTCGCTCGGCGATGGAACGCGGTGACATTACAAAAGATAGCAAATTGATTGAGGCAACGAGTGGAAATACCGGAATCGCATTGGCTATGATTGCAGGTATATATGGACTTAACCTTGAGCTTGTAATGCCGGCTTCTTCAACACGGGAGCGAACACTTACGATGGAGGCTTATGGCGCTAAAGTCACCTTATTGGAATCCATGGAAATATGCCGCGATTATGCAGAAGAAAAGGCCGAAAAAGAAGGTTATTTTATATTGAATCAATTTGCAAATCCGGATAATTACGAAGCACATATTAAGACAACGGGACCTGAGATCTGGCGTGATACCGAAGGAAAGATTACACATTTTGTAAGCGCTATGGGCACTACAGGTACAATTATGGGAAACTCCATCTATCTGAAGGAGAAAAATGCAGCTATTCAGATTGTAGGTTGCCAGCCTACTCCGGAATCCTCGATACCAGGTATACGGCGTTGGCCCGAAGCGTATCTGCCCAAGATTTTTGATCCGAGCAGGGTAGATCGTGTCATCGATATATCCCAACAGGAAGCAACCGAGTTTGCGCGGGAGCTTGTCAAGCGCGAAGGTGTTTTTGCCGGAATGAGTACCGGCGGAGCTTTTGCCGGAGCACTTAAAATTGCAAATGAAATCGAAGCAGGCCTTATTGTCTTTATTGCCTGTGACCGAGGTGATCGTTATTTGAGTTCTGACCTTTTCGGCTAAGAACCCATACGAACAATACCAAGCCCACTACGGATCTTCGCTTATTTTTAGCAATCTTTAGTGGGCTTTTCAATGTTTAAGCATCGGCGCCAAAGGTTAGTAGATTGCTGTCGGGATCTAAAATCGAAAACTCACGCTGACCCCAAGGCTTAATCTCAAGTTTACCATTGGGATGAATCTCAACGTTATTTTCTTTAAAAGATTCATACAGACAATCAATATCGTCTGTGCGTATATAAACCATACCATAATTTTCTTCGGGTGGAAGTTCTTGGAATTCAAAAAAATGAATTTCAATATCATCTTTCTTCAACATCAGATACCCTTCATAGTCGGCAGTGTCACATAATGAAAATCCAAGTTTATGTAGATAAAAATCCTTTGTGATGGTTTTGTTGCGCATGGGCAGTTTGGGATGAATGGCTGTCAGTTTCATCGGTATATAATTATTAAGTCGAGTTTAATCCATCTGTTTAGTAACCTATTTGAAATATAATCATTTATCGTAGTATTTTAATGTTCTACCATAAGGATTATTTCGTTTTTATAGCGTATTCTTTAGCTATTTTGACTAAAATGTAGTTGTTTTTTATAACCAATTGTTATGACTCATTTATAATTGTGTCTTTTATAATAATTGAGAGTTATTCAATTTTGTACCAAATCAATGTATCATTGTCATGGACAAAAAAATAAATACGACAATTCGTTATAAACAGTTGCTCAATCGAAAAGTTTCCGTTCGGGAAATCATTTTTATGCTCTTATTTGTATTGTGTCTTACGCCATTCGTTTCAGCTCCGCTTGCCTTACTTTTGGGCATTATTGTAGCACAATGGATCGGTCATCCTTTTCTGGCAGTCAATCACAGGGCGACACAGATTTTGTTGCAAATTTCTGTTGTTGGACTTGGCTTTGGAATGAATATCGATACGGCTATCCAAACGGGTAAGCAAGGGTTTGTGTTAACAGTTATTTCTATTCTCGGAACATTATCATTGGGCTATCTATTGGGTAGGTTACTCAAGTTGGAAAAGGTAACCGCTTATTTGATTTCTGTCGGCACTGCCATTTGTGGTGGAAGTGCCATTGCGGCGGTTTCACCGACGATAAAAGCCAATGAGAAGCAAGTCAGTGTGGCGCTAGGGACCATATTTGTACTGAATGCCATTGCTTTATTTGTATTTCCTGTTGTCGGTCATTTGCTTGATCTCAGCCAGACGCAATTTGGCTTATGGTGTGCTGTTGCTATACAGGATACCAGTTCTGTCGTTGGTGCAGCGAGTAAGTATGGTAATGAAGCACTACAGGTCGCGACAACCGTAAAATTAACTAGAGCTTTATGGATTATTCCGATCGCCTGTTTAAGTGCTGTAGCATTCAAGACCAAAGGGACGAGCATTAAAATACCCTATTTTATTGGTCTATTTGTATTGGCGGTTATCTTAACAAGTTATATCCCTTTTTTTCAGCATATAGGAGGCTATGTCGTCCATATTTCAAAGATGGGGCTTACCTTAACTTTGTTTTTAATTGGAGCAAGCTTGTCTAGGGAGGTTTTGTTGGCAGTAGGTTTTAAAGCAATACTACAGGGGGTAGTGCTGTGGTTGGGATTATCAATACCGGTACTTGTCTATATCTATTTTTGTCTTTAAGCATTTAACGTATACTTCAGCATAATCATATCTTTCAACAGCTGACCATTTTCATAAATAGGCAGCTCATAATTTTCGATGAAAAAATCTTTACGGATGGCGTATTTAACAAAGCCATTTCGTTCATAAAAACGAATTTGAGCCAGACCACAATCTGCAGTACCTACAATCAGGTTCGGGTATTGCTGGTAGTTCTCCTTGATAAAATCAAGCAGTTGACTTCCGAGCCCCATACTTTGAAACTCTGGTGATACGGCGATGTTTTTAATTTCTAATGTATCCGTATTGATCGGATATAAACAGAAAACAGCGATAGGTTTTTCCGTTTCATAGACAACATAAACCATCGATTCATAGAGGTATTTGTCGATTGCATGAATGGTTTCGTCTGCTAAAAGCAACAAATCATAAGGATAATCCTTATGATTTGTAATAAGTTTTATTTGAAAGCTATTGCGCATGTATAAGAATTCGCTAATGGCCTATAGTCTAATGTTGGAATTAATTGAAATGATATAAAAAGATAACATCACCCACGTAAGCCGGTTTTGCACTGTCTTTGATTTTCAATGTAGCTTCAATGGTAACTTTAACAACCCCTCTCAAATTGACCACCGATTTTACTTGTGTATGTAGCTGTACAGCATTGTCAACCAAAACGGGTTGTGCAAAACGTAGGTTTTCAATCCCATAATTGATTTCCATTTTGACATTTCTTACTTCAGCAATTTGTTTCCATAAATAAGGAATGAGAGACAAGGTCAGATAGCCATGGGCAATAGTTGATTTGAAAGGACTATCCGTTTTGGCCTTTTCGCTATCTAAATGAATCCATTGGTGATCAAGTGTTGCATCCGCAAATTGATTAATTTGTTTTTGATCAATAACATGCCATTGGGATTCGCCTAATGATTTTCCTTCAAAGGCTTTATACTCTTCATAATTGTTAATTATTGTCATATGTAATCTTTTTATCGCATTTTGTTGGTATCGTTCCCCGCTTTTAATGGAGAAGGGAAGATAAATTAGTGGCTAAATATAACTATACTTTTAAGAATCCTAAGCATATCCTTTATTTAAAAGATGATTGCATGAAAAGACAAGCTAAGTTCGTTCATCATTCATACGATTACCCGAGTTGTGTCGTTGCATAGGTGTTTTCAACGTAGGATCTAAAATTTTCGAGTATGGCTTGCCATCCATTACGTTGCATATCAATTGGATTTTCCGTTTCTGCATCAAAAATTATCGTGATATCCGTAGCAGACTTTTTTGCATTGAAGTTGACTTCAACATGACGGCCATCAGGCATAACATAGGCTATTTTTTTAAAGGGGTCAAGCGCGGTATAGCTGCCTTCAAAATCGAAGCCCATGGATCCATCTTTTGCCTCCATGCGGTTTTTGAACTTTCCGCCAATGCGTAAATCATTGATTGAGCTTGTACAGTGCCAATCATCTGAAGCATGGTTCCATTGCATGATATCTTCGGCTGAGTTATACGCATTCCAGATCGTTTCTACGCGTACGTTGATATGGGTTTCAATCTTTATCTGTTCCATATAATGTATGATGTTTTCTAAGTTAATAACAGGAAAATTTGGGTTTTGTTATATCTATCGCCAGATAATTATCAATATAAAATAAAAAGTGTAAAGTTGAAACTTATTTTAGCTCAACCAAATAGTTTTGATTGAGTTTTGTTAACTTTAAGCTATTTAACACTTAAATACGATTTATATGTCCTCCAAATTGCTTGTTATCTTCTTTTTTCTGTTTTCACCGAGTTTGATTTTTGCGCAGCAATATAAAACGACAACCGACGTTGCCTATTGTAAACCTGATGAACCAGATTCTTATAAGAAAGAACGTTGTAAATTGGATATCTATATCCCGACTGATCGTAAAAATTTTGCTACCATCGTATGGTTTCATGGAGGTGGACTAGAGGAGGGAAATAAATTTATTCCACTTGAACTTAAAGAGAAAGGTGTAGCGGTTGTAGCGGTAAATTATCGGCTAAGCCCCAAAGCGAAATCGCCGAGCTATATTGAAGATGCTGCTGAGGCTGTTGCATGGACATTTTCACATATTGCCAGCTATGGTGGAGACCCCTCAAAAATTTATGTGTCGGGGCATTCTGCAGGCGGATACCTGGCTTTAATGGTTGGTTTGGATAAACATTACCTTCAAAAATTTGGTGTTGATGCAAATAATATAAAAGGGCTGGCGCCGATTAGTGGGCAAACAAATACGCATTATACAATTAAAAAGGAACGTGGTCAATCTATGGTGATCCCCCAGATTGACCAGTTTGCACCACTTTCTTTTGCCCGGAAGGATGCACCGCCAATTCTCCTGATCACCGGCGATCAACAATTGGAAATGGCCGCACGGTTTGAGGAAAACGCGCATTTGGCAGCGATCTTAAAACAGGTTGGGCATACCAAAACCTCGTTGTACCAACTGCAGGGTTTTGATCATGGAGGAGTGTATGCACCCGGTTGCCTATTGATGCTTAACTGGATCAAAGGACTCGAAAAATAGTTTTTATGTGGTCAGGCCGAGAATCGGAAATACATCAAATCAAAATATTATAAACAAAATAAGAAATATTACAATTGTACATTCGTAAATTCTACCGAAATTTACCTCCAAAGTAGCACATCTCTACTTTTCAAATTTAATCCGTTATGTGGGCAAAACGCAATATCGTATTTGTAATCTGTATGCTGGGGCTTTTTTTAGCACCAAATAGGTTATTTGCCTGCCACGAACCGTCCGAAAAGCCAAAACAGGAAGAAAAATCCTGTTGTCTTGATGAAAGACAACATATAAAAGACGTCGGAACAGAAGATTGTTGTAAAGATGAAAGAGCTGAATCGCCACAATCTGATCACCATGGGGATGACTGTGGTAAACATTGTGGCGAAAAATCATGCCGCACCTCCCTGCAATGTAATCCTATTGTTTCAGTGATCGAAGCTCAGCTTATTTTACCCTTACATGCTGATGCATTAAACGCTTATGCGCGTTATAAACAACCTTATTGCGCAGATGCCTATTTTTCCATTTGGCAACCTCCTCAGATCGCTTAATGTTAGACTGATAGCCTATGCTATGTCTGTTTGGATCGGTTTCTCTATCCAAAACCCCGTTTATTTAGCTTATGAAAATCCCTTTGAATCTATCGGATTCAATACGCAAATACAGTAAATCGCTGTAGAAGGGTTTTTTCGTCAGTATTCTTTTATATACTACATATCATAATCATGAGATTAATTTCATTACTTGGTTTGGTAATCCCTGTATTACTATCCACCCAACATACACATGCACAAATTAAAAATGCAAAGACAGCTACTGTAAAGATTTTTGGAAATACTCCGGCTGTTAAAACGATCATTGAAAAAGAAGGCAAGGACGGACAATTTGCTAAAGTTGACTGGAATCAGACAACCAAGCTAGCAGTTGTTACCTACGACTCTTCAAAAACAAGCGCGGATGAGGTCCTTAAGCGTATTGCATTGGCGGGGTTCGACAATGAAAAATTTCTGGCTCCAGATGATGCTTATATTCAATTGGCAAAAGCTGAACAATATGAACGAATCTTAAAACCCGCATTAAAAAATGGTACTGAACATCAGGTTGATCATACGAACCATGGCCAGGGCGTACAAACAACAATTCAACCTTCGGCGAATACAAAATCAGCCGATGAAAAGACCGCGTTTGCGCTGTTGACAAATCCTTATTTTGCGCTAAAGGATGCTTTGGTGAAGACAGATGCGGTGGCGGCTGCAGCTCAGGCAGAGGCATTTCAAGCAGCAATCAAAGCTGTCGATATGAATAAACTTAGCCATGATGAACATACCGTATGGATGAAGGTTATGAATAAGCTGGCAACCGATGCGGCAGGTATAACTAAAAATAAAGATGTGGCTAAGCAACGTGTGGCTTTTGCATCTCTTTCAAATACGTTGTATGAGCTTCTGAAGGTGAGTAAAGTGGATGGACCTATTTATTATCAGCATTGCCCCATGTTTAATGAAGGCAAGGGAGCGCATTGGTTAAGTAAGGAGAATGCCGTGAAAAACCCATTCTTTGGTGCACAAATGATCAGTTGTGGAAGTACAGTAGAAACGTTAAACTAATCGGCTGCGTTATGAATTATTTCCTAGCTATCCTATCGGTTGTTGTGTTGTCTTTAACGGCCTGTAGTGGTTCACAAACGAATACCAAAGCTGAAGATCGAATAGTTTCGACTGATCCTGCTATCAATTTGCCTGTACAGTCCGTTCAATACAAGGTGGGCGATCTTGTGCCTACAGCACAAGTTTGCATGGTGAATGATGCTTTTATGGGGAAAAAACAATTGCTGGTCAGACACGAGGGTAAGGATTATTATGGCTGCTGTGAAATGTGTAAAAAGCGCATACCCCAAGAAGCTGTGGTACGTGTAGCCATCGATCCTTTTTCAAAAAGAGAAGTAGATAAGGCGACGGCTTCCATCGCAATTACCGGCGATCAGGGTGAAGTTTCCTATTTTGAAAACGAAGCAAACTATCGAAATTACATTAAAAATCTAAACCTATAAATACACTTAATTATGAAAAAGTTTATGCTAATTGTGGCGACGGCTTTGATATTCGTTGCATGCAACAATTCAACATCCAAAAATACACATGCAGATCATATGGTCGCTGTTGCTGAGGATACCGCAACGATAGCTGTAGACAAAGGCAAAGGCGATACCGCTTTGACTAAAGAAGAGGCGGCCGGCGTAAGTAATACCGCTGCAAAAATAGAATCATCCACTGAGAAAGTTAATCTAAAAACAGCAAGTAATCCTTTTGCAGGCTTATACAGTGCCTATTTCGAACTGAAAGATGCATTGGTTAAGGATAATGGAGCGGCTGCACAGGCAGCTGCGAAAGGAATCCAGGCTGCCATTGAAAAAGTTAATAGCGAACAATTGGATGCTGTTCAAGGAAAGCTTTGGAAGGAATATCAACGAAAATTGGCTTTCGATACAGAACATATCGCTGGAATTAAGGAAAATGAACATCAGCGGGAGCACTTTGTGACCCTTTCCAAAAATATGTATGTGTTGATGAAATCTGTCAAACCTGAAATTACGGTCTATTATCAACACTGCCCTATATATCGTGATGGAAAAGAAGCCAATTGGTTGAGCACACAAAAGAAAATTGAAAATCCTTATCTAGGTCAATCAATGCCCACCTGTGGATCTATCGTAGAAACAATACAATAAAACAATGAAAGGCTTATTCGAAGGACTGCCTAGTTTACATCCGCTATTGGTGCATTTTCCGATTGTACTTTTGTTGATGGCGTTGATCAGTCATATTGGTGCCTTATTGTTAAAAAAACATCGACGTCCTTTCACTGTACTGACTTTTGGATTGTTGTTATTGGGAACACTTGGAGCGCTTGCTGCAATTCATACCGCAACCCATATTTCAGGCGATGCCGATGAAGGAGCCTTTGCGGTTTTTGAGATCCATCAACGTTTTGCCTGGATCAGCTTTTGGCTTGCAAGTAGTACAACAGTCCTGCATTTTGTTGGTTTGCGGAAAGATACAGGTGCTTGGATAAACTATTTGATATTGATTTTGTTGATAAGTTTATCGGTGACACTATTTATCACAGGGCATCACGGGGCTAGACTGGTCTACCAATATGGCGTAGGACCGATGGGAAATGGAATACTAATCAATTAAATGAATGAACATGCGTAAAAAGAGTAATATATTAACGGTTGTTTTATTATTGATGACACAACTGACAGTGCTGGCCCAGAAAGTGGTTCGTCATGACCTTTATGTACGGGATACCATTGTCAATTATGCCGGCAAATCAAAACGGGCAATCGCTGTAAACGGACAGATTCCGATGCCTACCCTGACTTTTACTGAAGGAGATACGGCGGAAATTGTTGTTCACAATGAGTTAAAGGAGAGTACGTCGCTACATTGGCATGGTATTTTTCTGCCGAACAAAGAAGACGGTGTGCCACACCTGACGCAGGAACCTATAAAGCCGAATTCGACTTATACCTATCGCTTTCCGATAATCCAGCACGGTACACACTGGTATCATTCGCATTCCGGCCTGCAGGAACAGATCGGTATGTATGGTAGTCTTATTCTCAACAAGCGTGCAGATGATAAGACTTTCCGGAAAGGAATTGATGATTTACCCACGATTCCGGTCATATTGAGTGAGTGGACAAATTATAACCCCAATAACATTCAGCGGATGCTACACACGGCCAACGATTGGGCCGCGATAAAAAAAGGGGCTACACAATCGTACGTTGAAGCTTTTAAAGAAGGGAAGTTTAAGACGAAAGTTACGAATGAATGGAAACGTCAGCTGGCAATGGATGTCAGTGATGTGTATTATGATAAGGTCTTGATGAACGGGGCTCATTCCACGGATTTAAAATCGGTGAATGGTAAAGCTTTGAAAGCAGGAGATAAAGTGCATTTACGAATTTCCAATGGCGGTGCTTCGTCTTATTTTTGGCTGCGCTATGCAGGTGGCAAAATTACCGTTGTTGCCAATGATGGGAATGATGTGGTACCGGTGGAGGTCGATCGATTAATGATTGCCGTATCGGAGACTTATGATGTCGTTGTAACAATCCCAAATGAAGGTACAGCTTACGAATTCATGGCAACAACAGAAGATCGAACGCAATCTGCGAGTTATTTTGTCGGAAATGGCATCAAACAGTTGATTTCTCCACTTCCCCGCCTTAAATATTTTGAAGGCATGAAGATGATGAACGATATGATGAAGATGAATGGGGATCTCAATGATATGGGCATGAAGATGAGCTTGAATCAGATGGATATGAATGTGGTGATGTATCCCGAAATTACAGGTGATGGAAAGAAAAAGGAAGATCACAGTAAACATAGCGGTATGGATCATGGACAAATGAAGATGGAAGAAGATCCAAATCGTTATAATGCTAATGCATTGGGCGATATTGTAACGCTAAACTATGCGATGTTGGAATCTCCCCAGGCGACGGAACTGCCTAAAGAAGCGCCGATACGAGATCTTAAATTTACGCTTACGGGAAATATGAGTCGTTATGTATGGAGCATGGACAATAAAATTCTCTCTGAAACGGATAAGATACCTGTAAAAAAGGGTGAGGTATTGCGCATTACCATCTATAATAATTCGATGATGCGTCATCCAATACATCTGCATGGCTTTGACTTTAGACTGTTGAATGGAAAAGGATCAAAAGCGCCATTGAAAAATGTGGTTGATATCATGCCGATGGAGACGGATACGATCGAATTCTTAGCAAATGAAGAAGGTGACTGGTTTTTTCATTGCCACATCCTGTATCATATGATGGCTGGGATGAACCGCGTGTTTGCTGTGGACGATTATAAAAATCCCAATCTTCCAGACAAAGCCAAAGCCTATAAGGAATTGCAAATGGAAAGTAATATGACCCATTTTATGGCGCAAAATGATTTTGCGACCAATGGAAATGACGGTCAGGCCATGTTTCAGAATGCGCGTTGGCAGCTTGGTTCCGAATGGCGATTAGGGTATAACGATATGCATGGCTATGAGGTGGAAACCCACCTGGGTAGATACTTTGGGAAGATGCAATGGTTTATGCCATTTGTAGGTTTTGATTATCGTTATCGCCGTATGGGAGAGGATGAACATGAGAAAAATATTTTTGGACAGGCCAATAAAAAAGATAGTCGCAAAGCCTTAAGTCTGGGTTTTATGTATACTTTACCCATGTTGGTCAATTTTCAGGCGGAGGTGTATCACGATGGTATTGTCAGATTGCAGCTGATGCGAGAAGATATTCCGATCGCTAGAAGAATCCGTGGTGATTTTATGGTTAACTCGGACCTTGAATATATGGCGGGACTAAATTATGTCATCACCAAAAATATGGCTTTTAGAACGCATTATGATAGTGATATGGGTTTTGGTGTGGGTTTGTCATTAAATTATTAAAAGCGTAGATTTTATTGGAGTTTTAAAGGGGGCTTTGCGATGCAAAGCCCCCTTTTCTTTTGCCATTAAAAGAGAGGATAAATGGAGGACATCTTCTGAAATAATACTGATTTTATTGGTATATCATTGGGAATTAAATCGGACTTTAGACGCTTTTATCCGAATGAGGTCCCTATAAGGTCCGTATAAGGTCCCTATAAACTCCCCATTATTTATTCCTTTCTTCTTCACGGTGCTGCCTGTAAAAAAGAGGATAGGTTCGATTCTTCTTGCGCAATGGCGATCCTGTTTTTGGTAGCGGGAAATAAAGAAAAACCCCAGAAATCATTGATTCCTGGGGTTTTATTTTAGTGTGAATTTATGACGACTAAAGTTTTTGATCGCTTAAATCATCCATTTAAATATGCTGGCTCCCCAAGAGAAACCGGCACCAAAGGCGGTTAACATGACTAAATCACCGGTATTTAATTTTTTAATATTTTGCCAGATACATAGTGGAATCGTGGCAGCAATGGTATTTCCTAGGTATTCGATATTACTTAACGCTCTATCTTGTGGTATATTAAGACTACGCCCAACGGCATCAATGATGCGCTGATTAGCCTGATGTGGGATTAACCAATTGATATCTTCAATCTGTAGGTTGTTGCGTTGCAAAACCGTATTACAGGCATCGCTCATAGACTGCACAGCATGTCTAAATACAGTTTTACCATCTTGTTTCAGGAATCTGTTGTCGTTAACAGGAAGATTGCTGTCGATTGGATACAAAGAACCGCCGGCTTCAATTTTTAAAAATTCTTTTCCCGCTCCATTGCTACATAGATAGGCATCCATAATTCCACCTTCTAGAGATGGCTCAAGCCATATCACACCAGCGCCATCACCGAAAAGAATATTGGTTGATCGGTCTCTTAAATCGACATAAGTACTGATGTTGTCGGCTCCGACTACGAGTACATTTTTATAACGTCCAGTCTCAACGAGAGCAGAAGCCATATCTAAGGCATATAAAAATCCAGAGCACGCAGCATTGACATCAAAAGCCCAAACATTGGTAAGACCTAATTTTTCTAAAATGATATTTGCTGTTGCCGGCATAGGCATATCAGGTGTAGAAGTCGCCACAATTAGGGCATCTACATCGTTCAGATTTTTATGATATTGTGTTGCCAAATCTTGTATAGCTTTTACAGCCATGTCTGATGTGGCAAGATTTTCTTCTAAAATTCTCCGCTCCTTAATACCTGTGCGTTTGATAATCCACTCATCGGATGTATCGCAAAACTGCTCCAAATCTGTATTCGATCTTTTATTCGGTGGAATATATCCGCCAATACCAGTTATTGCTGCATATGGCCTGCTGGGTATTCTCTCAGTCATAAATTAATGTACTCTATTCTCTCTCTTATTATATAGCTATCCTATTAGGAATTACTCGTGTGTCTTTTGCGCCGTAAAACTACGGTTAATTTATGCGATTAATAAGTGAAAAAATTGATTTTTGACAAAATAATTACGTTTTATCAGCA
The DNA here is from genome assembly GCF_014109745.1 of Sphingobacterium paramultivorum. Taxonomy (NCBI): domain Bacteria; kingdom Pseudomonadati; phylum Bacteroidota; class Sphingobacteriia; order Sphingobacteriales; family Sphingobacteriaceae; genus Sphingobacterium; species Sphingobacterium paramultivorum. Next base: position 3,780,098 of record NZ_CP058555.1, on the reverse strand, counting down.
TTTTTAACTGTTTTTTACGTATTACCTATACTAATCTTTTAATCGGTCTTTATGAGGCGGAATTAAATATTGAATGTGCTTGTTTTTTCAGAATTTTAATCTAATGAAGTCCGTCCGAATTGGAAAATAGTCTAGTTGCTTTTTGTGTTTCAAACCATTAGGAGGAGAGTTTTGCCTGTTCCAAAAGTTCAGCCAAAATGACTATTCCTTCTTCGATCAATTCCTCTAATAAGGATCCGTAGCCGAGTCGTATTCCGCCAAAAACATTTTCTCTGCTGTAGTTTTCGGGATGCGGTATATGTACTGATCTTTCCTTTAATTTTTGGAATAAAAATGCCCAGTCGATTTGATGTTTAAAAGATAGCCAAACCGCCAATCCCCCTTGTGGAGAAATATAGTTCACATGATCCTGCAGATGTTTGTCCAATTGGGCGATCATAAAATCACGTTTCCTTTTGTAAAGCTGTGTTGCTTTTCGGATATGTCTACGAATTGTTCCATCCTGAATGAGTTCCAGTACAGCTTGCTCCATAATATTGTCACCTTGGATATCGATGATGTAGCGAAGTTCGGTAATCTGCTGGAGCAAATGCTCGTTTCTCGTCGCAAGATAACCGATACGGAGTGCTGGTGCGACAACTTTGCTCAGCGTACCAATGTAAACTGTATTGATCAGTTCCTGCTGTGAAGCGAGCGGGTAATAGGGAACTTGTTCAAAATGAAATTCGTAGTCGTAATCATCCTCGATGATCGTGAAGTTATATTGGTTGGATAATGCTATTAATTGTGATCTCCGTTCTTTGCTTAATGTGACAGTGGTTGGATACTGTCGATGTGGGGTAAGGTACAGCGCCTTAATATTGCTCTTTTTCAATAAATGAGGCAGTAGTTCTTCAACGATAAGACCATCGGTATCGACAGGGATAGGAATCAATTTCGCGCCGGCTTTTTCAAAGATCTTCCAGGCTGAATGGTATCCAGGGGACTCTACAAAGATATAATCATCGTGCTGTAATAGGCATTGGGCGACCAAGTACATGGCCATTTGGCTTCCACGACTGATGCATAGCTTGTTTTTATCGATGTGCATGTTGCGTTCGATGTTGAGCATATTGGCGATTTCTTCACGAAAATCTAGATGACCTCGGGGATCGGCATATCCCATCATTTTCCAACGTGCGCTACGTTTAAAAATTTGGCGATAGGCCCGTCCGAGCTGTTCTACCGGGGCAATCTTACTGTCTGGATTACCGTCATCGAATATAATGCGTGTTGGAGGCTGATGATCAGATAATTCGATCTTTTGTGCAACATATAGGTTCGAGCCATAAGGTAATTGGGCCGCTACAAATATACCTCTACGTGCTTGACTAACCAGCCAGCCTTCACTCAACAGCAACTGTATGGCATCAATTACCGTGTTTCGGTTTAATTTTAGTTGGGCTGCAAGAGATCTGCTACTCGGTAAGGCCGTTCCCTTCGGCAATCTACCAGATTGAATATCAGCAGCAATGTTATCCGCTATTTGGATGTAAATCGCTTTTGAAGAGGATCTGTCAATATCTATCGTTAAATTCCAAGGTCTAAGCATGAGGCTGTTGTATCGGGTAATTGTTCAAATATACAATTGTTCTGCAGGATTAAAATACATTCGATAGATGGCGCATGAGCAGTGCTGCGCTATTCTATTTAAGATGAGTTATTTTGTTTATTGCCTGTGTCGGCTGGACTAGTAATAAATAACCATCTTGGACTAGGAATGAAAGGGGATTTAAGTGGATTTTTGAGTTTTACTAATTCTAAGTCATTCATGAAACCATTTCCCGTTTTTGAGAAAGTTGATATTGCGATCGAACGAGCCCTTGGTTGCTTTGTCTATGATAAACAGCAGCAGGCCTATCTAGATCTCTATGGTGGTCATGCCGTTATTTCTGTTGGGCATAGTCATCCGCATGTTGTTGAGCAAACTATACAACAGATGAACAAGATCGGATTTTATTCAAATGCAGTTACAAACGATCTTCAGGATCGTTTGGCCGAACGCTTAGGCAGTGCCTGTGGTTATCCGACGTATGCTATTTTTTACAGTAATTCGGGAGCTGAAGCAAATGAAAATGCACTGAAGTTAGCTTCGTTCCATACGGGAAGGAGGAAAGTATTGGCGATGTCCAATGCGTTTCATGGGAGAACCTCAGCTGCGGTTGCGGCAACGGATATCCAGTCAATTCGTGCACCATTAAATGAAAGTGAACAATTTGTCTTTACACCTTTCAATGAGATCTCCAGTTTGAAAAAACAATTGGAAACGGAAGAATATTGTGCGGTCATTATTGAACCTATTCAAGGTGTCGGGGGAATTCATCGGGCAAGTACTAGTTTCTTACAGGAAGTAAGAGCAATTTGCACGAAAACTGGGACCATGCTTATTTTGGATGAAATTCAATGCGGGTATGGGCGCACGGGACTTTTCTTTGCACATCAGCATGCTGGGATAGAAGCCGATCTAATTACGGTGGCCAAAGGGATTGCAAATGGGCTGCCGATGGGGGCAACAATTATTTCGCCTAAGATAAAGCCGGTCATAGGGCAATTGGGTACTACTTTTGGTGGTAGTCATGTGATCTGCGCGGCAGCTCTGGCTGTACTTGATGTAATTCAAAAGGAGCAATTGATTGATAATGCCGCAGCTGTAGGTGAATTTTTGTTGACAGAATTAAGAAAAATTCATGGCGTGAGTGAAGTTAGGGGGCAAGGTTTGATGATTGGCGTAGAGTTTGAAAACGATATTCGACATCTGCGGGATGTACTTCTGTTTTCTGAAAAGATTTTTACAGGATATGCAGGACGCTATACCCTCCGTCTATTACCGCCGCTGTGTTTTACCATAAATCATGCGGAGACTTTTTTGAAGAGCCTACGGAAGCTTGTGCTCAAAGAGAAACTAGCCTATGATGTTTCGGGATATTGATTAGCCTCTCTATTGATTTTGTGCAAAGTTTTAATGAAGGATTCTCCAAATTAGCTGTCGCGCTTTGATAAATGTCGTAAAAGAAGTAATTTCACATCTAGCGTATTTAATCAGTAATAGCTTATAATACATTTCATGACAACAACAAAATGTTTGCCTACAGCGGGTTTAGTGAGTATTAAGGAAGATAAATTATTATTAGCGTATAGCAACAATAGAAAGGCATGGTATCTGCCGGGTGGAAAGATTGATGCGGGGGAGGAAGCTCTGCAGTCCCTTCGTCGCGAGATTTTAGAGGAGCTAAATATCAATCTGGATCCGGATAAAATATCCTATTATTGCCATGTTACAGCCCCGGCATACGGGCTTGTGCCGGAGGTTATCATGGAACAAGATTGTTTTCTGTATCCATTAACAGAGCAGATCGAACCCAGTAATGAGATTGGCGCCGTTCGTTATTTTTCACACCAAGAGTACCAGGAAGAACCTATCCAGGTCATTGGCGTTTTGCATGTGTTTGACAAGTTGAAGGCTGACGGATTGATTTAAAAACCCTGTCGCTACTAGATTCCGTAGCCTTCATTGAGACAGCTTATACCTTTTGTGTCTTTTAAAGGAATAATTTTCTGGCTTTTGGTATCCATGCGCCATGCCTTGACGATTTTGTCGAAATATTCTTTGCTTTCATCGACCCGGCTAATGGCTATAATTTCACTGTTTGGTTTGTCACCTTGCTTGCAGTTGCATAAGCTGAGCTGCTCGTTGGACTTCAGTTTTTGGATATTGATGGTATCCAAAATCTTGTATTTGACTTTACCTTTGCTATCATCGGGTAACAATTCCTCTAAAATACAAACACCATTTTTGGCATTTGTAAAATAGCCGGCAGCAAAGCGATAGTCCCCATGTGCATTCTTGTCGGTTTCAATAAGTGCGCCAGTTGCGTAGGTATAAGATTTTAATTCAGCAATTTCATTGATCTCACGGAATACTTTCCCATATAAGGGATTTTTCTGATCGTTAACGGTATTGAAACTGGACCAACTGCAGATGGATAGAACCGCAATGGGTATAATTAGTATGTATCTCATAGTTTTCAACAATTAAAAACGTTATTAAGTTAACAAATCTTTCTGTTAACTTAATAACGTTTTTAATTCAGCACTATTGTGTCGAATGAATTTACTAAAACTAATTGCGCGTTTATTTAGCCTGTGTTTCTTGCACCTTTTGAGATTCTTTATATACTTTACTGTCCTCGTCATCCATGTCCATGTCGAGATCCTCTTCTTTGTATTTTCCCATTTTTAAGTGAAAGTTATCTGGAGTGCCCGTAATTCGCATAGGTATCCCAAAGATTCCAAAAGGAGGTAAGCCCAGTCTAAAACCTAGGTTCATACGTCCGTCTAAAGTCACTTGACCTTCAAAGCGAGGCCTGAATCCCATCATTCTCATTTTCGTGCGTTCGATGGTCATCACATTATTTTTGATGTGGGATTTAATAACAACTTTTTTTACTTCGCCATCCTTCAATTTTTCCTTGGAGGTAGATTGACTAATTCCATTGAGTAGTTTGAAGCCTCTGAACTTAATCTGATTTAGCGTTAAGGATCCCTCGCCGACGATAGAAGGCATTACTGGTTGCATATTGCCATTCAATAGGCCACCCAATTTGTAATCCAATGAAACAAGGCCATAAGCATTTTTAGCAGAGCTAACCATTTCTCTGAACATCGGTATCTCTTTGTAAGCGCGTTGAATATCAAAGCTGTCGGCTTTCACAGCATAATCAAAACTTGCTCGACGTGGATTTATGGGACGATAACTTCCGTTCATATCTACTTTCAGTCCCGCGAGTTCAAAGTTTGTCTTATTCAGTGTCATCTTACCTTCTTTTACCTGTAGGTCCCCTTTGAAATCTTTGATATTCATTTTGTTATATGATATGGCGTTGACAAGCCCTAAGACCTGAACGTCCAAATTTTTGGGGAGAAGAACCACACCGCTTTCGGAGGAGCTTGTTGTTGTAGACGAACTAGGGGCGGCAAAAACCATAAAATCATCCACATTGATTTTCTTGCTGCTGAGTGTAAATTGACCTTTTAACGGTGCTTGACTACTTGTTGCATAATTAATAATATTGTTGAGGTATCCTTTGATGGAAATATTATTCTTAGCATAGGCAACCAGGAATTTATCGAAATTCATTTTCTCCTGATTAAAACTGAAGTTCCCACTTCTAATTGCAATAGGCTGTGGAAGCATGTCGGACTGAACTTGGATATTTCCAATACTTAACCGACCGCTATTTTGGAGTCGGTTATAATGACCATTGGTGGCATCGCTCTGTAAGCCTTTTAAACTGAAATCTGTATAGATAAAGCCATCGACATTGGTGCCATCCAATGCAAAGAGTTTATAAATAGGGCCGAGATTGAGCTTACCCTTGGACTGTATGTTGTATTTGATGTTATTGAAGTTCTTGAGGTCTGCATTCAAGAAAAAAGGTTCACCCGCAAATGTAAATGATACCGGTAGAATTTTGATATTCAGATCTCGAAGTGAACCTTTTTCGCTATTGACAAAAGCTTCGACCTGAATATTTTCCATCGGGATAGGATAATCATTTGACTTGATTAACCCATTCTTCATCACGATGGACGTATTGGTTTCGGGAAAAATGTTTCGTTTGAGATCCACATAACCTTTTGCTATGAGGTTGACATCCACCAATCCTGCCAATTCGACTTGTTTAATTGGGTAGAAATTTTTGATATCTGCTAAATTAAATGATGCCTTTAAATCCGAATTGACTGCAATTTTATTAAAATCTGTTATTGAAATAAATCCTTTTATATAGTTGTTAAGTGCCTGAACAGAAATGTCATGGATTGCTATTGATGCACTTTTTAACTGGCCATCGGGATCCTTTGCTTCCAGACGATAAGCAATTTTGTCCAATCCTTGTGGGAGGTTAGCCAATTTGAATTTACCATCTACGAGTGTATTTTTGATATCAAAAGTAGGAATGGATGCGACGTATTCCTGTTCGCGTTTTTGAAGTCCTACCTTACGAATAGCTTTGGCGTATGTTCCGTCGATTTTTGCGTCAAGATTCCATTTCCCACCGAAAGAAAAATCGGGAAACTGTAGCGAGGCATGGAGTTTATCGAGATTAAGATCACTTTTTATGTTGGCATGCACGGTTACAGGGTGTAAACCCGCAATGTTGCCCTGTGCATTGAAATAGCCTGAAGCAACTTTAAAGTCAAATTGTTTAAGATCAATTTGTAGCGAGTCCGGATTCAGTGCCGGCAAGTCTATCCGTAATTTTGCGTTCCAGTCTGTTAGCGGATTGGTGGATTGTTTATACGCGAGAAAGCCATTGTTGACCATGAGCCCAAGTGAAAGATTAGGCATTTTGTTGTTGTCGACAATATAATCACCTTCTAGATTAACAAAAACCTCAGATGTACCTTTCACGGAGAGGTCCTTGATCCAAGAAGCATAGCTATTTGGGACTAATGAAAGTAATTCGGCCAGGGTACTTTCCTGTGATTTTAATTTAAAATCAAGGTGATATCCATGGGATATAAATGACAGGAGCCCTCTGAATCGAACCGGTAGCTGGTTAATCTTGATATCGTTTCGTTCAAATACGAATGACAAGTTGTTGGTATTGATACGTGTAAGTAAATTGGCATCAATTGATTTTCGGTCCACATATAGTTCGTTGTCAAAAGAGAAGGAGAAAGATGCAATTTTTGCCCGTGTATTTAAGTCAAATATATTTGACATGAGATCCCCTTTGCCTTCATATTCCAAATCCTTTGCTTCTATCTTAAGCGGAATAGAGCGGTCTTCGTAATGTAGATTGGTTTTTTCCAGTTTAATCAGTTGGAAGGCTAAAGCACTGCTTTCGGAATTGTCTTGTGTTTTTGTGGAATCAGCGGGGCTAGATTTATAAATATTGTAATTGGCATTACCCAGGGAGTCTACCAGGATGTTGATCTTTCCGCTGTTCACGATAAATTTATCGATGACAATTTTGGATTTGAGCAGGCTCATCAAATCCACACCAAAACTTACTTTCTTTGCGGCAAGTAGTGTATCGTTCTTAAAAGGTTCGGCACCTTTTAAGAAGACATCATCCATCGACGCTGTCAGCAGTGGAAACTGGTCAAAGAAGGTTAATCTCACTTTATCGTAGTTTAACTCGCCCTTGATATGTTCGTTTACCAGTGATTTGACCTTGCTATTGACTTCATTTTCGAATATATAAGGGATGGATAATATGCTGATAACGAGTAAGACTATGATGCTTGCAAAAACGATAGCGATACGTTTCACAACCTTTATAAATGTAGCTTTTGACACTTTGTAATTTTTTGTGGTTACAAAAGTCAGAAAATTATTATTAATCTCAGTTATATGATGCATTTATTTTGAAAAGAGCTTGGATTATGTCGTTTTTCATTGACAAAAGGCTGGGTTAGAGCCTTTCTTATGAACTTGTTTGCTAAAGCTTTGGAAATTTTGATGTATTTTTGCGCCGTGAAATTTCGATTTAAAAATGCCGAACAGAAAAATAGTATTATCCTGATTGTCTGTTTGTTGTTGTTGCTGCTGGTAGGAGGGGGATTGCTCGGTGTTATCCATCATAAAGTTGATCGTCTTAAGAAAAGAATCTTGATCGATTTTGCCGATGAGAATATGTTTCTTGTCAAAAAGCAATTGGAATTGCTACAGCAGGATCTGTACCTTTCTGAAAAAAAAATATTGGAACAACCCACTTTTGATCCAAAGGAAAGTGGTGATTCCTTATTGGTCATTATCCCGGTTGGTCAACCTGATTATATGAGCCATAGGATGCTAACATTGTTACGGACACGAACAATAAATCATCGGTTATATCATATCTATATGGATATCGAAAAGCTGAATGCTTATTTTGCGAAGCTCAATTTCGGAAGGCGGGCTTATTTTGAGATCTATGATGACCGCGGCATCTGTGTGTATTCTCCTGATAATCGAAAGTGGGGAAAGAGAAATACTGCCGCTGTGTCAAAACAGGGGCAAATTGTTCAGTCAGATTTTCTGCAGCTGGACGTGATGGTTAATTCCTATCCCTGTAACATTCTGTTTGTTGGTGGCGAAATCAAGGTGTATGTTCTCTTGTTGAGTATCGAAGAGGAAATTCAGGAATTGTTGACCTATAGTATCTTGCTCGGTGTAGGGTTGATGTTGGTGGCGATGGTATTGATCTATTTTAATGTTATGGAGCGACGCAAGATTCAACAATTGAAATTGCTGGCCCTGAAGCAGGAAAATGAATATACGCAGATGCGTCTTGTACAATTGCGACAACAGATCAATCCACATTTTCTCTTCAATACATTTGGGTCGCTTCAGTACCTGATCGGAAAAGACGATGAACTGGCTAAGTCTTTTATTGGAAAGATGACCAAGGTTTATCGTAAAATGTTGCGTACAGATGAGGCAGAATGGTCTACACTAGGGGAGGAACTGGAATTGGCCAAAGCCTATTTCTTTTTGCAGCAGGTGCGGTTCGGCGCGGCATTGCAGGATATGGATATAAATATTCCAAGAGAATTATTAGAACAGAAAATTCCACGTTTGGGTTTGCAAATGCTGATTGAGAATGCAATAAAGCATACACGCATTTCGAAAGAGAATCCGCTTACTATTCGTTTAATCTATATACCCGAAACCAACCTGCTGGAGGTTAGCAACAACTGGCAGCCTAGACAGGGAGCAGAGCTTGAAGGTGAGGGGTACGGGCTCAATTATTTGTCATCCATCTATAGTTACTATGCCATGGCAGGTTTTCATTTCGGGATAGCGTCGGGGCAATTTATTGTGCGATTACCACTCGCATAATGCTGTATATGAATAATGAAATTGGAGGTGTCTACGTATTCATGTTTTTATAGTGCGTGTTCATCACTCTGAATTGCGTGTTCATCCCTTTATGTATTATTCTGTACAATATTTTTAACAAATTTGGCTCTTAATCCAGCGGTTTTAGTTTGTGATTAGCCTAATCTTATCCCATAAAATGCCAAGGTCTTTATAAAGTGCAACTTATGATTGACCTCCATGGAATAGATGCAATTACTTTCTGATTCAAAATCCGAAGCTAAAACAGGCTTAGGATCAACAATGGATATTCGGTTGATGTTACGTCGTCACCAGTGAAAAACAAATAGAATGCCACGAGCTCATTTATGCCTTTGAAAGCGAGCTCAAAAATAATTATTTGATGAAAAACACTTATACTAAGCTAGCCATTGGTCTTTTATTTTCGGCGGGTCTAATGCAATCTTGTTCATTATTGCAAACAGTAGGTTTAAGAAAAAAAGAGACGGTTACTTCTGCCAAAGATTCTACGGCAAAGAAAGATTCTACAGCTGCATACGACAAATTGTTGAAAGATGCGCGTGTGGATAGTGGAATGTTTACTGTGATCCGTAAAGAAAACAACTACTACTTTGAAATTCCATTGAAAAAGATGGGGCAAGATATATTGTTGATCCAAAAACTATCTTCTGTACCGTTGGCCTTGAATGAGGCTGGGGTAAACAAAGGGATGAATTATGAAAATAAGGTCATTCGTTTTACCCATCGTAAGGAGAAAAAAGAAGTGTGGGTTTCGGAGATTAAACCGCAGGTCGAAGTACCTAAGGGTGATGCGATTGCGGCTTCAGTTTATGATAACTACCGTCCTTCTTATATCGAATCTTTTAAGATTGAAAGCTATTCAAAAGATTCAAGTGCCGTGGTGATCAAAGTCAATAAAGTATTTGACGGTTCAGAAAAAAGCTTTACGGATGTGTTTACGTCTTTGGGTTTGGGAACTTCACCTAAAACGAGTATATCTACCGTTGAAGACATTAAATCCTATGCGAATAATATCGTTGTGAAGTCTGTATTCTCTACCAAGGTGACTGAAGGTAATGAATCTGTGCCGGTTTCTTTAGAAATTACAAGTAACCTTTACGAATTGCCTGAAAATCCTATGGTTGCGCGGTTTGCAGATCCAAGAGTAGGTTTCTTTACTTCACCACGTTGGTATTTTAATGATAAACAACAGGAACTGGATAAGAAAAATCTGGTCAATCGCTGGCGCTTAGAACCGCGTGACGAAGATAAAGCGCGGTATCTGAAAGGGGAGTTGGTCGAACCAAAGAAACCGATTGTCTTTTATTTAGATCCGGCGACACCAAAACAGTGGCGACAAGCGATCATCGATGGAGTTCATGATTGGCAGGTTGCCTTTGAAGCTGCTGGTTTCAAAAATGCAATTCTGGCCAAACAACAGCCGGATAGTGTCAAATTTGATCCCGATGATGCCAATGTATCCTCGATCGTTTATGCCGCATCTGCTCAGGCTAATGCCATGGGACCTTCAGTGGTCGATCCGCGCTCGGGGGAGATCCTTGAAGCCGATGTGATCTGGTGGCACAACGTCATGACGATTTTAAATAGCTGGATGCGTATACAAACAGGTATAGTAGATACATCGGTACGATCCAATGTGTTTTCGGATGAAAAAATGGCACATGCCATTCGCTTTGTTTCTTCCCATGAAATTGGCCATACTTTGGGTCTTATGCATAACATGGGCTCCTCGGCAAGTTTTCCTGTTGATTCATTGCGTAGCAAAAGCTTCACCGCCAAAATGGGGGGGACTGCTCCTTCAATTATGGATTACGCTCGTTTCAATTATGTGGCACAACCCGAAGATGGTGTGGAACAGATTACTCCCGTGATCGGTGCTTACGACAAGTATGCCATTGGCTGGGCTTACCGTTGGTATGGCAAAACGCAACCTTGGGATGAAATTCCTTTGTTGAGAAAGGAAATTGACAGCCATGTACATGATCCTATTTACCATTACGGTGAACAGCAAGATTCTAAAAATATCGTTGATCCGCGGGCTCAATCGGAAGATCTTGGTGACGACGCGATGAAAGCTGGTGAATATGGCATGCTGAATCTGCGTCGTATGATGCCTAATATTATCAACTGGACCACTAATGTAGGTGATGATTACTACCGTGCCGGTAAATTATATATGGGTGTAGTCGGACAATGGTACGCGTATGCTGACCATGTCTTAAATAATATTGGGGGTATATACCTGGAAAATGCTGTTTTGGGCGATCAAAAAGATGCCTATAGTCCAGTACCAAAAGACAAACAAGTACGTGCTTTGGAATACCTCAAGAAGAATGTCTTTTACATGCCTGAGTGGTTGTTCGTCCCAGAGCTGATGGCAAAAACTTTTCCATTGAAAGATTCACCAATAGGACCATTTGAGTATGCTCCTTATAACTTACAACGTGAATTTCAGTATGCCATGTTGTATAAACTGGTCAACGATGAACGTTTGCTGCGTATGGTTGAGATGGAAAATCTTTTTGGAAGTAGAAAAGCATGGAGTGCACCTGAGTTTCTAACTTCTGTACGTCAGACGATCTTTGCTAAAACCATCAGTGGACAATCGTTGGATCTTAAAACACGGATGCTACAACAAAACTATGTGGATGTTCTGATGGTATCTACAAACAAATCCATGGAGAAATTAAATGCGAAGAAACTGGCAGGCATTGAGCAACTGGTTGAAGCGACACAACCTGATCTATGTTTACATCCGCAACATGCATCCTCTTCACAAACGGGACTTCGGAATGTACATGTCACTGGCATGATACGTACTTCCGATATGTTGACCTATAAACGTGCTGAACTATATGAGATTTACCAGTTGTTGAAACAAAAGCAGCGGACAGGTGACGCGACTACAAAATCGCATTACATGGATCTTTTACTACGTATTGCAAATACCTTAGAATTAAACTAATATATTAACATCTACCAAAATGAATAAGTTTTTAATACCGTTGACCTTCATGTGTGTGCACGTTGCGCATGCGCAGGAATCCAGGGAACTGAAAGGAAAGGTTTTGGATGCGGTCACGTTAAAACCGGTCGTGGGGGCGACGGTTGTCGTTGAAAGTTCGGCAGTAGCAGAAGATATCGGTGTACCTAATCAGGTGCAGCAGTCGGCATTGGGTTCATTGACCGATGCGGCTGGTGAATTTCGCTTAAAAGTGCCTAGTAATTTAAAATATGTAACGATTAGCTATGTCGGGTACCAGCGTATTCAGGTGCCGGTATTCCAGGATCATAAAACAATCCTGCTGCAACCAAGTGGTGAATCCTTGGATGAGGTGATCGTAACAGGTTATACGGATATCAAAAAGCGTAAGAATACGACGGCTTACAATAAAATCAATGTAGCAGACATCAAACAGACGGGGGTTGCATCGATCGATGAAATGCTTGCTGGTCAGGTAGCAGGTTTGCAGCTGAGTAATTTTAATGGTGGACCTAACAGTGCACCACAGATCCGTATTCGTGGTACTGTATCACTCAATGGCACACAAGACCCCTTATGGGTGATTGACGGACTGCCGATTGAAGGTACGGCAATGCCAAACCGAATAGAGAAAGATGATCTTAATAGCTTGACAAATCTTCCTATTGCAGGCATTAATCCCGATGATATCGCCGATATTACCGTTTTAAAAGATGCTGCGGCGACTTCAATTTATGGTGCCCGGGCCGCAAATGGGGTCATTGTGATTACCACAAAAAGAGGTAAATCTGGTCCCGCAAAATTGCAGGTGTCAGCAAATACCTTTGTGACGCAACGTCCGGATTTCGGTAAACTCAATCTGATGGATGCCAATGAAAAAGTGGATTTTGAGTTATTGATGGCCAATCGTACGGATCTCAATTATCGTACGGATAAGGGCGCTGTTATGCGGATCCTAAATAAAGCAAATGCATTGGATGCTTATCGCACCGGTGGTTTAGCAGCTTTGTCACCAGAAGTGCAGCAGTCGATCAGTCAATTGCGCACGCAACAAACGAATTGGGGGAATGAATTATACCGTCAGGCGGTCAATCAACAGTATTCCGCATCTATTTCAGGCGGTAATGATGGGCATCGCTATTATTTGTCAACAGGTTTGTACGATGAAAAAGGTGCTACAAAAGCGGTAGATCTTCGTCGTTATTCATTGACATTAAATAACGATTTTACAATCAACGATCGGTTTAAAGCTGGTATTAATGTATTAGGATCAGTTTCGAATAGACAAAATCCGATTCAGGATCGGGATGCTTTCACGAACCCAAGTTATTATGTGCGTTCGGTTAATCCATATCTTTCAGTTTATGATCAATCTGGGAAATTTAACTATGATCCAGATATCGAGGGCTTTGAAAGAGATACTTATATCCCATTTAACGCAATTGAAGAGCGTGATAATACCAAATACACGTTAACAAATAAAGCACTGAAAGCAATCAGTTATTTGGAATACGCTATTTTACCACAGTTATCCTTGAGAACAGAGCTTGGTTTGCAATTTGATGAAAATAAAACTGAAAAATTTGCAGATCAGGAAAGTTATAACACCCGAAAATTGCGTGCTGCGACCCGCTACTACGATGCCGCCAGCAAGACAAATAAGTATTTTTTGCCTACTGGTGGGACAATAGAAAATTCCAATAATAGCGTTTTCCAATACAATTGGAAAACTTATTTAAAGTACAACAAAACCTGGAACGATCGTCATGAGCTGGAATTGATGGGAGGAACAGAACTGAGACGGAGCAAGAGTGAAATCGTAACAACGAAGGGTTTCGGGTACAATCCGGCAACATTGACGACGCAAAGTATTGTTTTTCCAAATAGTACCTACCAAAATGATTCAAGGTTTGTACAGTATAAAAAAGGATTTGTAGAAAGCTCATATGCCTCATTCTATGGGAATGCGACCTATACATTTGATCGGAAATACAATGTATATGCAAGTATTCGACAAGATGGTTCTAATATGTTTGGTGTTGATCCCAAATATCGTTTTCTACCGATTTGGTCTGTTTCGGGATCGTGGAATGTGCTAGAGGAAGAGTTTATTAAAGGGAAAACTGCTTTGTCTGATCTCCGAGTGCGCGCGTCTTACGGTACGCAAGGAAATATTGATCGCAATACTTATCCTTTTATTGTTGGTTCTTATAATAACATTACAATGTTGCCAGGTAATAATGAAGGAACTGTATTTGTTGATATGCCTGCTAATGATAAACTTCGTTGGGAAAAGACCCAATCTTATAATGCTGGGATTGATTTAGGCCTATGGAAAAACAGATTAAATATTACGGTTGATTATTATAACAGAAAGAGTACCGACTTAATCGATTATAGCTCAATACCTTTGGAAAACGGTTTCCAAAACGTAAAAGTTAATTGGGCCTCAGCAAGAAACCAAGGCGTGGAATTGACGATATCAAGCCGTCAGATCCAAACGGATAAATTCTCCTGGTCAACGGACTTTAATATTGCACACAATAGTAATAAATTATTAAAAGTACTCGCTGATCCAAAAGCTTATGCGCTTGAAACACAGGAAGGGCGTCCAATTAATGGCCTATACGTATTGGAAACGGCTGGTTTGGATAAAGATGGGGTGATGCAGTTCAGAAATCAGGATGGATCCGTTTCGAGCTTTGAGCAGTTTTTTGGATTATATGATCCATGGGCGGAGTTTTTGCCAGGTTATATTTCACAAACCGATATGACCGCTGCAGAATACCGTTCTAAATTTAAATACAAGGGTAGTAAAGATCCGAAGTTTATCGGCGGAATGACCAACCGTTTCCGTTATGCTAACTTTGATCTCGCGATTTCTGCTGTGTTTAATTTGGAGCGTTGGGTAAGTCGTACACCGACTTATAATCCGGCTCTGGTAGACCGTGGTCAGAATTATACAACAGATCTTTTGAAGGCACTGCAAGAGGGTGGTAATATGCCTGCTTTGGGAAGCATAAGTTCTGAATTCAATGATCGCTGGATGGCCTATGCTTGGTTGGAAAGCAATGATCCAATTAAATCATTCAATCTCTATGATATCTGGGCAAAGAAAATGAGCTATGTCCGCATCAATAGCATTCGTTTAGGTTATACACTCCCTGCTGCACTAAGTAAAAAAATTGGTACAAGCAATTTACGCGTGAATGTAGAAGGACGTAACCTATTTGTCTTTGGAGCAAATTATGACGGATATTTTGATCCTGAAACTTATGGTAATTATTATGCACAACCGATCAGCAAGTCTTTTGCCTTCGGTCTGTCAGCGAGTTTTTAATTCTTTTAATTGATTTATAACATGAAAAAGATAGTTTATTTTGGAATGATCATGGCAGCAAGTGCATTGACTTCCTGCGATAAATATTTAGATATAAAACCGGTAGGGACGGTTATTCCTACTTCGGAAAGTGATTTTAGAGGTTTAATGACAAGTAGTTATGCAAACTTTCCTGCACATAAGTCCTATTTGTCCTTGCGTACAGATGAGCTATTGTTGGATGAAAGTTCGACTGATGCCGCTAGAACCAAAGATATTTATCTTTGGAACGATCAAAATCCTGATCCGACAACAATTGCTTATCCCTATCTGACATTTTATAGTAGTATTTTTTATACCAATCAGGTCATTAGTACAATCGATGAAAAGTTGGCTAGCAATGCAGCAGTGGACCAAATCAAAGGAGAAGCTTACCTAATGCGTGCTTATGCTCATTTTGAGTTATTAAATCTCTACAGCGAGGTCTATTCGGCGAGTAATGCAGGGCTTCGGGGCGTTCCTTTATCGACAAAGATTGACCTGGAACAACGTTTTGTACCTGCGACCATTGGAGAGTCTTATGTGCAGATCCTGGCTGATATGGAAAAAGGGACAGCGTTACTGACTGTGGATGATCAGACAAAAGGTGTTAATTACCGCTTTAGCAAACGCGCTGCTTTTGCAATGGCCTCACGCGTTCACCTATACGGTGGTGAGTGGCAAGAAGCAATTGATGCCGCTAAAAAAGCTTTGGTTATAAATGACAAATTGGTTGATCTCAATGCTGCTGGAAGCCTACTTCCGAATGATTTTGAATCCGCAGAGATGATTATGGCTTTGGAAAAAGTATCTGTTCCTGGAGTACGTACAAGTTCCTTTATTTCACCGGCCTTGTTAGACAGTTATTTAACAGGCGATTTGAGAAAAGGTCGTTACTTCCAAAAAAGTGGAGGCAATTATGTATCCCTCAAAGGTGGGGACAACCGTTTTAATGTGAGTTTTAGAAATGCTGATCTTTATTTGACGTTGGCCGAATGTTATGTTCGTCTGGGAAATACTGCAGAGGCATTAAAATATCTGTCTGCTTTAAAGAAAAATAGATTCACAGCAGATGCATATGCCAAAGAAACTAAGGCTGACGCAGGTTTGTCAACAGCACAGTTACTGGATGCGGTTTTACTGGAGCGCAAGCGTGAACTGGCGCTAGAGGGATTACGCTGGTATGATCTAAAACGGACGACACGCCCTGCGATCACGCACAGTAGTTTCGGCAGAACGGTAACCCTGCAGCAGAACGATCCACGTTATGTGATTCGCTATCCACAGGAAGCAATCAATAATAATCCCGATCTGTTAAAATAATTGATTTTTTTAAATCCTATATATATTAATCCATTTTCTTTTTAGGAAATGGATTTTTTATTACATTCAACCCATGGGATGGAAAATACTGATTGTCGAAGACGAAGACTGGGCTTTTGTAGGTTTAAAGGAGATGTTGACTGCGCTCTACGGAGAAAGCGAACTGATCTTTACCAATGCAAAAGAGGTTCAGGAAGCGGTGATGACGATCAATAGAAATCAATTCGATCTGATTTTTATGGATATCCACCTGATGGATGGGCTGAGCTTTGAAATTTTTAAGCAGGTATCTATCGATGTGCCGCTGATTTTTACGACTGCTTACGAACAATATGCATTGGAAGCCTTCCAAAATAAGGGGTATGCCTATCTGTTAAAACCTTTCGACAGCGACGAGTTGGCTGAGGTCATGAAACGTATCGAACCGCTACTGCCCAAAGTAGAGCCTCGGCTCAAACAGCGTTTTCTAGTGAAATATGGTAATTTTTTAAAGTCGCTGGCCATTGCTGATATTGCTTATTTTATGGCAGAAGACAAAGAGCTGTATGCTGTAGAAAAAGGATCTGGAATTGCATATATTATTGAAGATACCATCACTCATCTCGTTACACAGGTAGATCCAACAGTTTTTTTTCAGATCAATCGTAAATTTCTTGTCCGAATAGATGCGATTCAATCCATGTTAAAAATTAGTCGAAATAGAATCAAATTAGAGTTAATACCCTCAACTCCAGCGGGAATTGTAGTCATTGTTAGTGAGGAACGATCTCCGAAGTTTCAAAAATGGCTTGATCAATAATAGTGAGTTAGCTTACTAAATAACTTTTAAAAGCTTATTTTTTAATTTTAAATATTTCATTTATAGTGTTTTGTGTTTTTATATAACAAAATCTATTGAATTAATAGATTTTGTTATATATTTGCATTCCAATAAAAACTACTTATTCGGTAGATTTTATTGGAATGCAAGGAGCCACTGTGTTTTTTGTATTTAATCACACTTAACTTATTTAGTAAAGCATTCTTACGATGTACGCAAAACTTAAATACTTTCCTATTGCTGCGATAGCATTATCAGGTGTCAATATGAACAGGTTGTATGCTCAGCAGCGGGCTATACAAGGAAAAGTTGTTGATGCCAATACCGGTCACCTACTTCCTGGAGTAAATGTTCGCGTTTCGGGGCAAAATCAAGGAACCTTAACGAATTCAAAAGGAGAGTTTACAATCAATGTCACAGGTGACGTATTACCTGTATTGGAATTTTCCTTTGTAGGTTATGAATCTCAACAGCTAAAAGCAACAAGTACAAACTTAACATTGTCCTTGAAACCCTCCAGTACAGATCTGGAAGAGGTGGTGGTCGTGGCTTACGGTACTGCCAAACGTACAAACATAACGGGATCGGTCAGTACGGTGAGCAGTAAAGCTATTGAAAATAGACAGGTATCAAATATTACAAAGGCCCTGGAGGGACAGGTACCGGGCTTACAGTCTGTAGCGTCCTCGGGACAGCCAGGTACTGAAGCAGCCATACGTATTAGGGGTATCGGCTCCATTAATGCCTCCAGTTCACCTCTCATCGTGTTGGATGGTAGTCCTTATGCAGGGGATATTAACTCCATCAATCCGAATGACATTCAGTCTATCTCTGTTTTAAAAGATGCAGCATCAAGTGCACTTTACGGCTCCAGAGGGGCGAATGGTGTGATTATTATTACAACTAAGTCCGGTGTGTCTTCCGACAACACCAAGATTAATCTCAATTTTACACAGGGCTATTCAACCCGTGCAGTTCGTGACTATGATCAGGTATCGACCGATGAATATTTTCAGCTCTATTGGGAAGCTTTGAGAAACAAAAACCTGTCAAATGGCCTTACAGCAGAGCAAGCGGCGTCCAACGCAAGTAAGACCGTATTGACAGATTTAAATATCAATCCGTATGGCAGTCAATACCCGCAGCCGGTCGGAGTAGACGGTAAGTTAGTTGCCGGCGCGAAGACACTATGGGATGATCCATGGACCGACGTATTGCAACGTACGGGAGTGCGTACACAAGCAGACCTAGGGTTTAGCGGTGGTAGTGCCAAAAGCACCTATTATATTTCGGGTGGTTATCTGAACGATCAGGGGATAGCGATTGAATCTGGATTTAAACGGTACAACCTACGTGCAAATCTTGACAGCAAAGTGAAATCCTGGTTAAATGTCGGTCTCAATATAGGTGGTAGCAGTACACAACAAAAATATCCGCAGTCTGAGGACAGCAATACGGCAAACATTATAAATTTTACGAGGCTGGTGCCATCTTTTTATCCATACTATGAGCGCAATGCAGATGGTTCATTTGTGCTTGATGGAGCCGGAAATAAGATTTACGATTTTGGAGAATATCGTCCAAGTGGTGCAATACCGCGTAATAATCTAGCTGCTTCTCTTCCTTTGGACAGAAATGATATCCGTCGGGAAAATCTATCTGCCCGGACTTATCTAGAAGTGTTGTTTTCCAAAAATTTAAAATTTAAGTCGACATATAATGTTGATTATATCAACGGGAATACACACGACTATACCAATCCTTTGCTGGGAGACGGTGTGAATACGGGCGGGTATGTTTATCGTTCAAATGTGCGTACAGTAGCACAGACCTGGAACAATCTATTGACTTATGAGAAGCAGTTTGGCTTACATTACCTCAATGTATTGGCCGGCCAGGAATACTATGATTTTAACAGTAGTAATATCAACGGTAGCAGACAGCAATTTGTGCTCCCTTACTTTGATGAACCTGCTGCTGCATCACAACTCAATAACTTCACGGGATCAAGTGCTGGGTATAGGCTATTGAGTTTCTTGGGAAGAGCGGAGTATAACTATGATAACAAGTATTATTTATCGACTTCGTTACGTACCGATGGTTCGTCGCGCTTTTCGCCAGCAAAACGTTGGGGAACATTCTGGTCTGTGGGTGGATCATGGAAGCTGAAACAGGAAGAATTTTTGAAGGATAATACAACAATTAATCAGCTGACGGTAAGAGCAAGTTATGGTGGACAAGGAAACGATAATTTAGGTACCTATTATGCTTATAAAGGACTTTATACCATTGCAAATAGTTTGGGTAAAGGCGGAACGTATACCGGTAGGTTGGCTACGCCAGATCTAAAATGGGAGTCGAACCTCAATTTGAACGTAGGTGTCGATGTATCTGCATTTGAAAACCGGGTTTCATTGAGTGTGGAGTACTTTAACCGTCGGAGTAAGGATTTGCTGTTTACCATGCCGATGGCTTATTCAACAGGCTATACGGGCTATGATGCAAATATTGGAGCGCTGAAAAATACAGGTGTCGACGTGGATATTCGTACTGTCCCGGTTCGAAATGAAAATTTTAAATGGAATTTAGACGTCAATCTTTCACATTACAAAAACAAGATTACAGCTTTGCCAAAAGATAACAAACCGATCATTACAGGGAATAAACTCTTGCGTGTAGGCGGAAGTATCTATGATTTTTATCTGCCGGAATGGGCTGGAGTAAATCCAGATAACGGTCTCCCACAATGGTATACCGCTGATAAGGACGGTAATAAAACAGGTGAAAAAACTTCGGAATACAGTAAGGCCGGTAATTTTATTGCCGGGACTTCATTGCCAGATCTTGTCGGTGGGGTTCAAAACAGTTTCACTTACAAAAATTTTGATTTGTCTGCTTTGTTGAGTTTTAGTTTGGGTGGACAGATATTAGATAACGATTATATTCAGCTTATGCATAGCGGTAATAATCCGGGACGTGCTTGGTCCAAGGAGATCCTCGAGCGTTGGACGCCTGAGCATACGCAGACCGATGTGCCTAAATTGACAACTGATAATTTGAATTGGACCTCTTCGTCCACACGTTTTCTTTACAGTGGCACTTATGCACGCCTTAAAAATGTGAGTTTGGGCTATAGATTACCGTCGGATTTATTGAAGAGGATAGGTGTAGAAAAACTTCGTGTCTTTGCAACTGCCGAAAATCTATTGACATTTTATGGTCATCAAGGAATGGATCCAGAGCAGACGGTGAATGGAGCGACTTATTTTCGCTATCCGGCAATGCGAACAATCTCTGGTGGTATTCAGCTTGTTTTTTAATGCCTTATTGTTAATCTGAGAATTTAAATGAAAATCATGAAACTAAAAATTGTATATATCATATTGGCGCTCTCCCTAGTGAATGCATCATGTAAGGATGCGCTTGAGTTGGATCCGACCACTTCTGTGCCGGAAGGTGAGGTGTTTAAAAATACCGACAATGTTGCTACGGTGATCAACGGTACCTGGAAGTATTTAAATGATACCTATTTTACTTATGCCAATCCAGGTTATACGGCGGTAATGCGTACAAGTGATGCAATGGGAAGTGATGTTGCGGTGACGACCAAATACGGTTATCGCGATGCATACGCATTTACCGAATTAACAAACAATCGTTCTAATCGCGTTAATTCTTTTTGGATAATGCTGTATAAAGTGATCGATAATATGAATAATGTGATCGCGAAAGTGGATGGAGCTGAGGGATCTGTCGAAACCAAAAATGTATTGAAAGGAAGAGCGAAAGCATTGCGCGCGTTTTCTTATCTAAACCTGGCGACTTTTTACCAGTTCAGTTATCTGAAAGATAAAAATGCCAAGTCTGTTCCGATCTATACCGAACCAAGTACATTGTCGACTGAAGGAAAATCAAGGTCAACACAGGCAGAAGTGTATGAACTTATCTTGAAAGATCTCAAAGACAGTGAAAGCTTGTTGGCTTCTGCTGGCAGAGCGGATAAATACGAAATCAATGCGGATGTCGTGTATGGTCTGCTTGCGAGAACCTATTTGCAGGTAGGCGAATGGAAGCTAGCTGCGGAATATGCTGAAAAAGCAGCTCAGAAGTATAATTTAATGACTCCGTCAGATTATCAGGCCGGTTTTAATGATCTTGGAAATAGTGAGTGGATTTGGGGACATCAGCAGACTAACGAGCAAAATGTGGCAAGTTATACATTTCATTATTTGGATGTGTCGTCAGCTGGATCTTATTACTATAGTTTTATGGCCGATCCTTATTTTAAAGATTTATTCGATACCAGTGATGTGCGTTACGCTTTATTTGAATGGGATAATTTACCTGGTCGGGAAGGTTTCCTACGGTATAAGAAGTTTAAGTTTAAGTCCAATTTAATTGGAGATATTGTATACATGCGTGCTTCTGAAATGGTTTTGATAGCGGCTGAAGGTTATGCAAGAGCTGGTGAAAACGATAAAGCGGTAGCAGCGCTGAATAAATTACGGACGGCTAGAAACGCTAAGCTGTTTTCAGGAAATGATAATGGACAATTAATTGCTTCCATTCTTATTGAAAGACGCAAGGAACTTTGGGGTGAAGGATTTGCTTTGTCGGATATTCTTCGGACTCAGGGAAAGGTTGTGCGTAAATCCTATCTTGATGCTGAGGGAAAACCTATTCAAGTAGAAATTGTGGGTGCAGACGGTAAGCCTAAGCTGGTTAATAGTCAAGGGCACCGGGTTATTAAATTTCCTAATGGTTCTAATTTTGTAGAAAACAGTTCTTATTATTTGTTTGCTATACCATACGAAGAGACGGTGCGAAATCCGAATCTTTAGTATGTTAGTTGTTGGTTTGTTATTGAAGAAATCCGGTGCACTTCTGTGTATCGGATTTTCTTTTTTTCTTGCGCGACTTTCTTTTTTGGCTGTGTGCTTTGCTTCCTTCTGTTGAAGAATGCTTCCTTTTTTTAGTGTTGCGCTGTTTGCGCTGCTTGGCGTTGGGATCTTCTCGTTTTAAAGATTGTCGTCTTTTTGTCTTGTATGTTGTTTTTTTCAGATGGTGTATCGCATTCGTATAAATTGCACAAGAGATGGTATCGGTAAATAGGGGAAAGGCTAGTTTTCCACATTATGTTAATAACGCTGTTGAAAACCTGTTTAAAAGAAAAATACAGTTATTAACAGTACTTATTAACATTATGTTGATAACCTTTCTTTTTCTTCTTTTTGCTTTTGTTCATCCAGATGATATATCCTGTGATGGGCAAGGAAGCACAAAAGAGACTAGCTAGGCAAGCGATAATTTTTGTTGTGAGTCCACCGATGCCACCGGTATGAATATCATAGTTAAGTGCACCGAGCTTATCCCCATACTGCAATTCGTTGCTGGATTTGACTGCCGTAAGACTGCTGTCTTCTTTATTATAATAAAGCCAATCAAATACACCGCTTCGTTTTTCATGATGTCTCACCTGTATATCCATTGCTGTTTCGGTTTCTTTTTTTAGTCGGATCGACATCATTTCAGCATCCGGATAATTTGTCAAGGCATACCGCAGCGCATTGTCCTGAAATTTCTTTTCCACAGCGGGCAAGGGTATAGGGGAGCTGCGTGTGGAAGAAGCTGTTGGCGACTGCAATAAATTGAATGTTGCGATATAGGTCTTTTTAAAATCCGGAAAAGCAAAAGCAAGTCCCGTAATGGCAAAAATCAATCCGATAAATAAACTGTAAAATCCGATGACATTGTGGAGGTCGTGGTTCAGTCGTTTCCATTTTACTTTGGTATCTAACCAAAAACTGCGCTTGAGATTCTTGCCCTTCCATTTTTTTGGCCACCAAAGAACAATGCCACTAAGTAAGATAAGGACAAAAATGGCCGTTGACCAGGCGACGATAGGATGGCCATATTGCTTGCCCAAGAGGAGGTTTAGGTGAAGCTGAAGCACCAGTTGAAAGAATTCTGTTTTTGAATTTTCTACTTGCTGTACTTGACCAGTATATGGATTGATGAAAACGCGTTTGTAATAGCGGTAATAATTCCAATGACCAAATGCTTTTTCATCCGTTTTTATGGCACGAAATACCCAGGTACGATTCTTCGAAGGATAGAGATCAACCCGCGTGATTTTTTGATTTTTTTTGAGGCTTTTCTGTGCGCTGTAAAGAAGTGTGCTTAAAGGTAGCGGAGTTTTTGAGTGGTTGGTTGTGTCGGAGATAAAATATTTTTCAGGATAAGCCCAGAGCTTGAGCTCATCCTGAAAGGTGTATATGCTGCCTGTCAGGCTTAGGATGAATACCACAAATCCGGTGATGATTCCGAGCCATTTATGCAACCAAAGAATGACAGTTTTAAACATATTAGAATTTGTAGTTGATGTTAAAAGAGGCCAGCATACCTTGTCCTTTGACGTATTCCTCATTTAAGGCACGATATTGACTGACAACAGGGTAATAGTTTTTATTGAATAAGTTTTCTACTCCCATGCCGATAGACCATTGTTTGTTTACTTGGTAGTTTCCATTTAAGTTAAATAGGTCAACGGTCTTAACGTGGCCTTCGCTGTTTTTGTATACGCCTTTATCGTTTGGAAGAAAGCGATCCCGGGATCCGGTATGCACCCAAAAAAGCTGAAAGGTTAAGGGTTTGATCGGAGTATAGTAGATGTATCCCGTTGCTTTGTCTGGCGAGATACGTGAACCATTGAGGTAGGATTTTGATCCATCGTCTTTTTTTGATTTTCCTTCCACATAAGCATAGGTTCCACCGATGGTCAATTGAGGCGAAATATTAGCGCTTAATGCAATTTCGTACCCATACACATCTTCTGGAAGGCGTTGTGGCATCAGGTAACCGCCAATGTCCACCAGTTCAACGCCCATTTTGGAAGTACTGTAGTAATAAGATGCTGATAGCTGGAAAATGCTGTAATTGCTTGAGAATCCGATTTCGTAATTATTGGTGATAATAGGATCAGTTTTTAGGCTATCTAGATCGTTATCTGTTGCCCGACGCACAATACGGCCGAGTTCATTGATCGCGAAACCTTGTGAGAAACTAACGAAGGGATTAAAGATCGCGAATTTGTTGTAACGCAAACCTGCATTGAAGGTCGCTCCTTTGTAGGGGATATCGCCTCCTTTTACGGCAATACTTCCTTCGTTGTTGGGGCCTGTAGCAATGGTATTGAAATCCTTTATTTTGACTGTTGCATTTTCATAGCGCACACCGCCTTTAAAGATTAAATTTTCTAGGAAATCAATTTTTACTTGGGCGTATGGAGCAACGTTTAACATGTTCATATAGGGAATATAGACCCTGCCGTCGGTCAGATTTTGATCTGTTACATCATTTAGTAAATCTACACCATAGGTGATATCTGCATTTGAACCCAATACCTGAAAAGGTGTGTTTAAGTTAACACGTAAGCCTTTTTTCTCCGAATTGATCTGTGTTTGTCCCGGGCCATACCATGCAGAAGCTTTCTCGACATAACGGTTCATGGATCGAAATGTATTGTAGTATGCAGAAGCAGTTAAAGATGTCGACGCGAATAGATTACTTTTAGTATAGGTCAACATGGCATTGTGGTTATATGGAGTTCCAGCAGGTTTACCTGGATCTTCGCCTTTCACGCCTATCGTTGGCGTTTGACCATATACACCTGTTTGGCTGATGTATCTATTGTGTTGGTTACTTCGGTAGAAGTTGTACACTGCTGTGATATTGGAGCTACTATCAATACGGTAGCCAGCTTTTAGGAATGCGTTATATTGATAGGTGTTTGAAAGACCATCAGTCTGACCAAGGGGGATACCGTCACCATCTCGTTGCAGACCAACATAATCGGCGGATCCACTGACGGTATAATTCCATTTATTTTTTTGTCCGTATAAGGTTTGTCCTATGCGATAGCCCATTGTGCCGGCGCTACGAACTGGATTGAATGTAGTTCTAACACTTGTGATCCCTTGTATCGGAGCTGCGTCTTTCGATGGATTGCGTGTAATGTAGTTGATAATACCGCCGGCTGAGCCATTTCCATAGATGGATGTAGCACCTTTGATAACCTCAACCCGTTCGATGACACTCGGGTCAATGGTCCGAAGATCGCGTTGTCCATTCATCAAAGGCGTTGATTGTGGAATACCGTCGATCAAAACAAGCACAGATCTCCCACGAAGTGTTTGTCCGGAATTTGTCGCTTTATTGGTCGATGTTCCAAGACCGGGAACGGTATTCCCTAAAATTGTTGAAAGATTGGTGCTGATTTGGCTTTGGGCCTCAATTTCTTTTGTGGTCAAGATCGTTACTGAAGAAGGGACAGTGGAGATGCTTTCCGGCTTACGTCCTGCTGTTACGATAATCTCATCTAACACTTGGGTAGAATTAAGCTGAACTGACAATGGACGTTGAACGGTATCTAAATTGACCATTTTTTCAACCGTTGAAAAGCCTGTGTATGATACCCGCAATTGAATCGGATTATTCGAAGGTCTTTTGGCAAAAATGAATTGTCCAAGTTGATTAGAATAGCCGACGCTTTTTCCGTCAACTTTGATATTCGCTTGGCTTAATGGTTTATTGTCTCTGTCTTTTACGATAAGGGATAATTCTTGTGCATGTAGCTGAGCACTTAATAGCAAAAGAATTCCACTGCTGAACATCATATATCGTGTTCTGTTTTTCATGGTAATTTATTTAGATCAAATATAAATTAATGCGCAAATATAGTTTATTTTATAGTTGTGCCAACAGCTATATTATATTTTTTTTTGATTTTTAGAGGTGGTATACAGTGATTTTCAGGAGGATTTGATATTGCAGTAAAAGTTTGATTCCTTAAGTTTATGTTTATACGTGGATTGGTGGTTGATATGAATTGAATGTTTTGTTAACGATTTATTGATCTTGGTTGATTAATTTAGGCTGTTATTTTTTGTGGCTCAAGCTTATATATTTGAACGTAATTATAAATTAATGAGTAGAACATTTTTCGCTTTTTTTCTTTTTGTTTCGTCGTACTCAGTAGTCGTCGGACAAAAAATCCATTCACTTGAGTTTGCTTCTCCAAAGGCGATGCGTGATTATTTTACCTATGCTAAAGATAAAAAAATTGTAAGTGGTCATCGGGGAACGATGGAGGCTGGACTTCCTGAAAATTCGATTGCGGCATTTGAAGCCGTATTACGAAAGACACCGGCCATTTTTGAAATAGATCCGCGTTATACCCAGGATAGTGTTGCTATTTTGATGCACGATGCGATATTGGAGCGAACAACAAATGGAAAAGGAAAAGTATCTGACTATACTTGGGATGAATTGCGTAAGCTGAAATTAAAGGATCAGGCTGGAAATATTACCCGGTATGGTATTAACACACTTGAAGAAGTCATTCAATGGGCAAAAGGTAAAACCATTCTGAACTTAGATAAGAAAGACTTGCCTTTGGCGGCTACAGCAGCAGTTCTCAAAAAATACAATGCCTACAGTTGGGTGTGGGTTACGGTACATAATACTGAACAGGCAGCGTTTTATTTGGCGCAGAATCCAGAACAGTATATGTCCATGCATATCAAAGATCAGGCTGCATTGGAAAAATTTAAATCCTCTGGATTACCCTACGACCGTATGATAGTCTATATTGGGCCAGAACTGAGAGATTCCAATCTGAAGATGTATCAATTCTTCAACAACAAAGGCGTGATGTGCATGATTTCAGCTGCGTCTACCTACGATAAGCTGAAGACAAAGGCAGAACGCGCCGAAAAGTATGGGGCCATATTTGCGGAAGGAGCCTCCATTCTTGAGTCCGATCTCCCTATGGAAGTTGGTGAAGTAATCGGTTCGTTTTGACGGATTATTATCAATCCAAATCGATATTGTCATCTAAAAATTTAAGATACTTAGGCGATTCATCTTCGAAAATGTCTCTTCCTTCCATCATATAGGCGCGGAGAAGATATTCCTGGGCAGACTCGCTATTATTGTCTTCCAAATAGCACTGTCCTAAGCGCAGCATGATAAAAGGGTTTTCGTAGGCATTTTCGATAATGTTCTGTTTTGCCTTTTCAAAATGGGTGAGGGCATTGCCAAAATCGTCCAGTAAGAAAAAGGCATCTCCTATGGAAGCTTCGAGCCAAAGACTTTCCGCATGAACATGTTGTGGACTAGGAACTAGATCAAGTGCTTCGGTCCACACCCGGATCGCCGCCTGATAGTTGCCTTCATCACATTGGATGTTTCCTTCCTCGCTAAGTTGGTCTATTCTGTCTAATGTTTGATCGTCCATAAAATTTTATTCTTTAGAGTGCTATACGAAGATAAGAAATCTACAGAAAAAAGCGGAAAAATAACTTCTTCCGCTTTTTTAAAATTGTTTTAACCTACATTTATTCTACATCAAACCACAATTTGGTTAACAATGTATTGCTGCCCTGACGTGCGATTGCTTCCTTATAGCTCGTTCCGTTGAGTGATTGTTCGGTTCCGGGATACAGAAACCGCAAAGGAATTTTGCCGTTTAAAGCCCCGGCCTTCGCAGGTGTTAATTGCGGATAATCTAACCGACGCCATTCTGCAAAGGCCTCTAAGCCCTGTCCGTACAAGGCAATCCACTTTTGTTCCCCAATGGATTTTTTGTAGCGGTTGGAATCGAACTTAATGGCTGTCTGGCTGAGGTAGCTAACGATTTGGTCATTGCTAATGTTGTATTGTTCCAAAGAAGCACGGATTGCCTTTTGGTAATAATCTGCTGCATCACCTGTGATAAATCCTCTGCTGACTGCTTCGGACAAACCAAAAAGTGTTTCCGAAAAGCTTAAGATTACTGCTGGAGCATGTGGATCTCTAAAATAGATACCCGGTCTTGAAGTGCGAGCGAAGCCTAAGTTACTAGCGTCACTTGCCGTTAAACCATTTGGTACTCCGATATATTTTTCTGGCGTTGAGGTAGTGGTCGTATCGGCATAAATACCCAAACGCGGATCGTTGAGTGAACGTAGTTTGTCGACAATTGTCTTACTGACTCTATAGTCCTCCCGTGCTTCAAACGATGCACTGACCGGATTGCGATAGGGTGCGTCGCGGTAGATAAGCTGTGCATTGTCTGCATTTGAGGTCAAATATCCACTTCCCTCTGCGGCAATCTCCTGTAATGTTGTTTTGGAGAGATTTGGTAATCGATCTGCGATACGTAAAGCAATGCGTAGACGAAGTGCATTTGTAAAACGCTTCCATTGCGCGATGCTACCATTATAAATAATGTCTCCTTCAATATTTTTTCCACTCGGATTTAATAAAGCCTGAGCACTTTTCAGATCGTTTAATAAGCCTGTGTATACTTTCTCTTGCGTATCGTAATGCGGTGTAAGATAGACGTCAATGTTTCCGGCTTCTGTATAAGGTATTTCACCGTAAGCGTCTGTGAGTAACGAAAATACCCAAGATTGTAGGACGATTTCCACCCCCTTATAGTTGTCATTTCCTGTGTTTTCCGCCAGTTTTTGAATGATTTTCAATTGACTTATGCTTTTCGAATACCAAGTGGACCAACCCTCGTTAAAATCATTATTTGTAAAGATGTAACGGTCGGGATCAGTATATTGTATTCTCGCCCAATGTTGAACAAATAAAAGGCTAGACGCGAGGTTGTTACTTATACCCCAATAGCTATCTGTTGTCGTCTTAATTGTACTGGTTAGCAGGTAGGCAGCCTGAGGAGTTTCCGCTTCATTCTGATTTTGGTTTACTTTTGCCAACTCGTCTTTACAGGACGTCGTTAGACCTAGTAAGAGAAAAAGTCCTGCTATATGTTTGCTATTTATTTTCATTTTCTAATCGTTATTTGTTTATCAATTATCTGTTATCAACTGTGCTTGTGCTCATATTTGCTTTGTTGATGTTGATTGCCAGTTATTTGTATAAATCCGTAAGTTTTGTTCTATGTTTAATTCGATTGTTCCATTTTCTTAAAACTTCAGGTTCAAATTGAAACCAAAGCTTCTCGTAGTGGGCAATTGCAAACTTTCCAAACCTTGGGCATTTCCTGTATTAAAAGCTGTTTCCGGATCAATATTGGGGGCATTCTTATGAATAATCCACAAATTACGACCTACTAAAGAGAAAGATGCTCCCTGAAAACCAATTTTGGAAATCCAGCGATTAGGTAATTGGTAGCCTAATTTTACTTCGCGTAATTTGACATAAGACGCATCGAATACATTTGCTTCATTGGTTCTGTATAACGTTTTATAATATTGTTGTGCCGAAACAACTTTTGTGTTTTCTGAGCCATCTGCATTAACACCATCTGCAATAATACCGTCATCGTATGTTATACCGTTCACGGTATAGCTTAAGCCACCATGTTCAGCATCTCTTCCAGGAAGGGTAGAGGCTAATACCCCTGTGCCTGTACCTGTGGCATTCGTGCCAGAATACAGTTTTCCACCATGTTTGATGTCGATCAAAAAGCTCAGATCAAAATCTTTGTAACGGAATTGATTGGTAATTCCACCTAACCAGTTCGGTGTAAATTTTCCAAAATAATGGTTGACAGGGTCAGTAGCAGGTGTCCCATCTGCATTGACAATAATACGTCCAGCTTCATTTCTTAAAAATCCGGTTCCGTAGAGAGTTCCATAAGGTTTTCCAACTGCAGCCAAAACCTGCACCGTTCCCGAAGAACCGATCGTATAGCTTTGTAGTAACCCAGCATCGTCTAATTCTACCACTTTACTTTTATTTGTAGCAAAATTTACATTGATGTCCCATTGAAAATCCTGTTTCTTTATCGGGGTAACTCCAAGTTGAATTTCCAACCCTTTATTGTTGATTTTTCCGGCGTTGACAAGTTGTTTTTTGTAACCAGTTGAAGGGCTCACATCGACGCTTAGGATTTGATTGATACTATTGATATTATATAAACTTAGATCCAAACGTACCCGACTTTTGAGGAATGCCAACTCGGTACCTAATTCAGTAGAGGTTGTTGTTTCCGGTTTTAAATCTGGATTTTTCTTGATGTCATTGACTGATAATTGTGGACTATTTCCGTAAGGAGCACTAAAAAGATAAGAATCGATCAAGTTGAACGGATCGGTATCTTTACCTACTTTAGACCATCCTCCACGTAATTTCCAAAAAGAGAGTACATTGCTTTGAATGGAGAAAGCATCTGTCAGTACGATACTTGCGTTTGCTGATGGGTAGAAATAAGATAGATTGTCAACTGGTAGGGTTGAAGACCAATCATTACGTGCCGTCAAATTCAAAAAGGCATAATTTTTATAACCCAATTGCGCGGAAGAAAAAATGCTGTAGGCTTTCAACGGACTATATTCACCTGTTGAAATCAAAGCATCTCTCGAGTTTGCCAGTGTATATACATCTGGCACTGCCAAACGCGGTGCCTTCTGGTTATTCCTTTGTCGGGACTGGCTTCGTATGTTTCCGCCCCCTAGGATATCCAATGTGAAGTCATTGGAAAGGGGACGGTTATAATTCAGCGTAAACTCTGTGTTATTTTCATTTACTGTGTATGCGTCCTCTTCGTAAGATCCATACGGCGTACCATTCGTGCCATATGCGATCCTAATTTTGCGACGATCCGTATAATAATCGTTACCCGTACGGAAGTTTGCCGTCAAATACTTATTGATTTTATAGTTTAAACCAATATTGCCAAAAATGCGGTCGCGTTGCTGCTGAACCGTATTCTCTTCCGCAATGAAATAAGGGTTGCTATAATAACTATTGTTCCAATTGACTAGACTGCCGTTAGCATCTCGATAATTTTTTAGACGCGAAACATCCACTTGTCTTCCAAACCACGTAAATTGTAACATGTAACCATTAGAACGGAAACCACCTACACCAGGTAAATTACCAGAATTCGTACGCACATAGTTTGCATTGGCAGTAAGCGTTAGATCATCTGTGATTTTATAACGGGTATTGATATTGAAATTATTTTTTTCAATGGAAGAATTGGGAATAATCCCCGTTTGATTGCTGTTATTATAGGAGAAACGGTAATCAATCTTCTCAGTCGCATCGGCAATTGAAATGCCATTATTTAAGGTTCTTCCCGTGCCAAAGAAACTCCTGACGTTATCCGGGTGTGCTACGAATGGCACGGCTTCACCATTGGAATAAAACTGAGGAATCAGTCTGCCGTCCATCTTTGGGCCCCAGCTTTCGTCCACACCATCATTGATACCCCCGCCCTTGCCATCTACATAGCTGAATTTTCCATCGGCACCCTGTCCAAAAACATTTTGATAATCGGGTAAAACGGAGAGTCGTTCGATTGTATTATTTGAATTGATGTTTATTCCAAGTCCTTTGCGTTTTTTTCCAGATTTTGTCGTAATCAAAATTACCCCAGCAGCAGCCCTTGAACCATATAATGCAGCAGCATTGGGCCCCTTTAGTACACTGATCGATTCAATATCTTCACTGTTGATGTCTGAGATTGCATTGGCATAATCCCGATTACCGCTCGTACCCAACTGGGAATTATCAACGGGGGTTCCGTCGATCACAAATAGTGGCTGATTATTTCCTGCAATTGATGTTTCTCCACGGATAATAATCCGGGAAGACCCCATATTACCTTGACTATTTGTGACTTGAACACCTGCAACCTTTCCAGCAAGTGAGTTGACTAAATTACTTTCTTTTGCTTCGGAAAGATCCTTTCCTTTCAGCTCCTGAATAGAATATCCCAATGTCTTTTTTTCTTTCGAGATATTCAATGCCGTCACAACAACTTCGTCCAGTTGAGAAGTCGTTGGCAGAAGTTGAACCGTGGTGAAACCTGTGGTATTGGTTTGAACAGTCTTAGTTTCAAAGCCAATATATTGAATGCTGATGTTAAGTGAGCTTCCGGTCGAAGGGAACTCAAATAGTCCATTTGCATCTGTTTGAACCTGTTTTTTACTGTTTGTTTCGGTAACTGTAGCCCCTTGAATAGGATTGTTATTGTTGTCGACTACCTTTCCTTTTATAGTGGTTTGTGCGTATAGTGCGCCAGTACTAAGACAAAGCGCGGCCATTACGACAAAATTTATGTTGTTTTTTGCCATACTAATTATAATAGTGAGTTTATTGTTTGAGTTGGGTTATAGGAGATATTTGAAATTTACCTGTAAAAACATCCCCTTAGGACATTCGTTTTTTAAGGATATTATCTGTATGTTGTTTCATGTGTTAAAAAATGTTAATGCAAATATATAAAATCTACCTGATAACTATACTTTGTTTTTTTGTTTTTTGTAATTTTTGAGTCAGAATGATGAGATGCCATCGTTATAGGAAAGGAGTAGCTGAGTTATCAAGTTTTTTTTCCGGAACACCTTCTTGTGTTATTTGCAATATGTTGCCTATCAGGATATTGATTGGTAGGTGCGAATCGTAAACGATAACGCACGGATTGTAAACCCTTGTATTTTCGAATAAGAAAGGGCAATGTTCTTGTGTCTCCATGATAGTAAATTAAAACGTTAACACGATGATTATTTTTGGCACAAGAACAAAAGTTTTAGCTAATAAATCGCAATCGGCAATCGGAAACTGCGATTATTGTGGCACAGTTCAATCCCTTTTTGCATACAGGCAAATTAAATATTTCCATGTTTTTTGGATACCCATATTTCCATATGCCTCGGAGGTTATTGCCATTTGTACGCATTGCAAAAAGTTGAGTTACCAACGTGAAATCAACCCACAAACACTTCATGCCATATCTTCGGGAGCTATCCGTAAAACACCTTTTGGATATTTTGCGGGCTTAGTTCTGATTGGGCTTTTTGTATCTGCTATTGTTATAGCAGGAATTTACGGTGCAAAAAAGAAGGAAAAATACCTGAAAGATCCAAAGGTTGGTGATGTGTATGAGGTTTCCTATACAAAAGATGGAAAAACGATGCGTACGCTTTACCGTATCGCCAATTTAACGACCGACTCTGTTACCTTTGACCTAAACGATTATGAAGCGGATAGCCGAAAGGGGCTACGCAAATTGCGCGAGCAACATGCAGACAGCTATTCTGAAAAGCAACGTTTATCACGTGCTGAACTTGAAGAAATGAAAAGTAAGATATCGAATATTGAAAGATTGTAATGATCATTTTTATTGTTGTTATAAACAAGGTTCAGCTCTTTACCTGATCTATTTCTTTGTTTTGATAATATTAAATTTATGGATGTAGCCCAACATAAAATATTGTTTCAATGTAAGTGAATTCCCAAAATATGTTACGTTTCCTTGACTGCCCCAATAATTTTGGGTATTCTAATTCAATATGTCAAAACCGGTCAGTTTTAGCTGTGAATTATTTTTAAAGGTATAATAGACTGACGCATTTAGGATATGGTAGTTTTTTCTGCCGCTTAATCCACTGGCCCGGTTATCTAAGGAGTATGTTGATTCCAGCGAAAATCCGTGGATCGGATTAATATTCAATCCTGCACCAATTTTACGGATTGAATAGGTCGATTCAATAAAGTCGGGGTTATCTTTTACCGAATTTATGTTCTTGTTCCAAGAATAGGTATACTGTGGTGATATCGTCACTAGGTTTTTCCACGTCGCGGAAAATTGTTGGCTGGCATTGATCCCTATATTGGTCCCTTTATTATCAACATCATTGATGGAACTATAATTTTCATAGGTATAGATATTGTTGTTTTGCGATAGATAGAATGACCAATTTTTACTGGCTTTTAGGTTGTATCTCAGGTAAGTATAGGCACTATAGTTATATTTTGAGCCAGCGAGAAACATCTGGGTGGTCATTTTTCCTGTATTGTTGTTTCGCCAGCTACGGGACCCGATGCTGTTATTGACATAATTGATATTTCCATTTACATTAAACTGCAATTTCGAGGTATACTTATAGTATGATATACTGACATTCTGTTTTTCGATATTGTTGAATATAAAGGATGTCTTTCGTGTATATAACGGATTTAAATCCAAGACGAGCTGCTGAATTCCATAGAGCTCGGGGGACTCGAGATCTTTATACCAGCCGAGGTTTAGATCTTTATAACGGATATTAATGTTGGGCAACCAGTAGCCTAAAGATGATTTCTCGACAGAGTTGATTTTAAGTAAATCAAAATGATTTGCCTTTACTTGATAGGCTGTTCCAAATTTTACGTTAAAATCTTTGGTCGGTCTCCAGTAAAATATAATACCCGTAATATAATCCTGGTATTTGTAACGATAGCTATTTTCGTAAGGAGCTGCATGCATTTCTCCAGTGCTGTCGCGGTTGATATATACACTTTCCTGTGGTCCTTGGCGGTTAGTAACATAGGTGAAGTAGTAGTCAAAGTTTAGTTTTTTAATTATTTTATTATAATAGGCTGCACTGAAATATAGGTTGTTGGAATTATTTTGTGTTCGGTTTTTATACCATAAACTAGTCCGCGGCTTAGCTGTGTCATATATATTGGTATTTTGGAAGGAGGTATCGGTCTTTTCATTTGTATTGATGGAAATCGTATTTCTAAAAGATACGATATGATTTTTATTGAGTTGTTTTTCGATATAGAATCCATGTGAATAGTTCAGGGTATTTTCCTTATTTCCGCCCGTACCTGTTGCGTCATTTAGTTTTTTGAGATCCGTATAGGAGCGGTTCATTCCGAAGGTTGAATTGTTTTTTGAATTGATACCCAAATTCGGTGTAAATTCAAAATAGGCTGTTGTATCCATGCGATGTCGGAGGAGGGTTTTGAGATTATGCCCTACAGATTTCTCCTGTTGCTGGTAATCGGATGCTGAATATTGTTTTTCCTGATCGTATAAAGAGATTTGATTGCCGGTATTTTGATTTTCGGATTTATTATATTTCAGCATGTACATGATGTTCAACTTGGTCTTCTTTCCCCAGTCATTGTTGA
Organism: Sphingobacterium paramultivorum; assembly: GCF_014109745.1. Taxonomy (NCBI): domain Bacteria; kingdom Pseudomonadati; phylum Bacteroidota; class Sphingobacteriia; order Sphingobacteriales; family Sphingobacteriaceae; genus Sphingobacterium; species Sphingobacterium paramultivorum. The sequence continues at coordinate 3,744,802 of NZ_CP058555.1, read as the reverse complement.
GATTAAAGCCCAAGCCAATATCGTTGGCCTTACCCGAATAGTTCCTACCTCCAAAATTATCAAATCCATAATTTTCGGCACGTCCAAGTCCAGCTTCTTGGTTCAATTCATTGTAATCAAAACTTTGGCGGTTAATGTTATTTCCGAAACCGAGGAAACTCAGCTGTAGTGTGTCCTTAAATGTATTGAATAAACCACCGGCCTCATACCTGCTCCTTGTACCTGCACTACCATAAAGTTTACCAAAACTGGCCTTGAGAAAATCTTTCTTAAATTTTAGGTTAATCGTAATCGGCAGTTTATCGTCGTCTTCGTTACCTTTTTTTGTTTCGCCCTTATCACGGTACACCTGTACTGTTTTGATAAGAGAAGCATCCAAATTTCGTGTGGCAATACGTACGTCACTCGAAAAGAAATCCTTGTCGTTTACTTTTACTTTTGAAACTTCCTTTCCTTGATAGTAAATAGAACCATCCATATTGACTTGCAGACCAGGTAGTTCTTTGAGCAATTCCTCGACGTTGGCATTGGGGCGAGTCTTAAAGAAATTAGTATTATATTCTAAGGTGTCTTTATTCATCCGTACGGGGGGAACAATATTGACGACTACTTCATCGAGGCTTTTCGAGTCGAGCTTTAAGTGAGCGAAATCATAATTTTCTCCGTTAGGTATAGTAAATTCCTTACGAAAAGGATTTGCATTGACATGTGAAATAAAAAGCGTTAATGCGGTCCCTGTGGGAATTTTAACAAATTCAAATTTACCTTTTGTGTCAGTAAGGAGGTAGGAAACTACGGAAGAGTCTTTTGAATTGAGAATCGTTACAGTTGCTTTTTCTAATGGTTCCGCATTTTGAGAAAATACAGTCCCAAGAACTTTGCCCTTCGATTGACCTAGAACTATATTTGTGGTGAGTAATAAAATTAAAAATAAGTAAATTTTCATAAAATTAAGTACGCATATCTTGGCTATATTGGTGATTAAAATGATTTTATGTAAACCATTTTAATACTATATTAAAGAAATGAAAATTATACTATAAATGAAAATTTATTTATAAGACAATCGATTGCGGATTCTATTTATTACAATTTTTTAAGATTATGTGTCTGCAAAACAACCTATTTACAATGAGCCTATTGGACTTAACTATATAGACAGCATTTCAATAAACATCTTGAAGAAACGTATAGCAATAAAAAAGGGCATCCAATAGATCGGATACCCTGATGGCATAATTAGTCGATGTTGATTTTGTAAATAGCTTCTGCTTCTTTGTCATCAAATTGGCGCATTTGTGTGATCAGTTTCTTTTTCATCAGTTTGACGACACTTTGATAGGCAGGATCTTTGTAGACATTATGGAGTTCATTGGGGTCCTTTTGAAGGTCAAAGAGTTCCCAATTTTCGATTCGTTTATAATAGCGGATCAATTTATAACGGTCATCACGAACACCAAAATGGGGGCTCACGGCATGTTCTCCATTTTCAAAATAATGATAGAAAAGATCTTTTCGATGTTCCTCTTTGTTATTTTTCAGGACATGTACAAAAGATTCACCTTGCATGTCTTTCGGTTTTTTGATAGCAGCTAACTCCAATAACGTGGGAGCGATATCAGCGTTAACAATTTTAGCGTTTATGGTTGAGTTTGCGCGTAATAGGGCTGGGTACCGCATGACCATTGGGGTACGAAAAGATTCCTCATACATCCAACGTTTGTCGAACCAACCATGCTCGCCCATATAAAAACCTTGGTCTGAAAGATAGATTACAATTGTATTTTCACTGAGTGATTTTTGATCCAGATAATCTAGTACTTTTCCTATATTGCGGTCCATAGATTGGGCAGTATTGAGATAATCAATCATATAACGTCTGAACTTCCATTCTGCAAGTTGCTTGCCCGTCAAATTACCTTGCTTTAGTTGTTCATAAATGGGCCGGTAATAGGCGATATAGCTATCCTTTTGAGCTTGGTCCATCCGCTTGAAGTTACCGTCGGCCATCATGTCTTCCAACGAATTGAACATTTTGAGATCGTAGCCCATTTTCATGTCCTTGTCAATGGACATTTCCTGCAATGCTGCTGCCGACCTACTTTGGTAATTGTCGTAGAAAGTAGCGGGTAAGGTGAAATTTACAGTATCGTAGGTGCCGAAGTCCTTTGGATCTGGCATCCAGGTACGGTGTGTGGCTTTATGACCGATGACTAGACAAAATGGCTTATCAGCGTCTACCGTATCGAGCCAATCAATAGCTTTTTCGGTTACGATATCAGATACATACCCTTCAGTGCGTTTGCGACCCTCTTTGCTGATAAAATCTGGATTAAAATAGGTTCCCTGCCCAACAAGAATGTCATAATAGTTGAAACCCTGCAGTTTGTCACCTAAGTGAATTTTACCCACCCAAGCGGTATTGTAACCTACGTTTTGGAGCTGTTTCACAAAAAGATCCTGACTAAAGTCGAATTCAGAAGTTTCATTGTCTTTGAATCCATTTTTATGGCTGTATTTACCCGTTAATAATGTCGCTCTGGATGGCCCGCAGATGGAATTGTTGACGAAGGCATTTTTAAATAGCGCACCCTGAGCAGCGATGCGGTCTATTTGTGGTGTTTTCCCATATTTCGAACCATAGGCACCAATTGCTTGATAGGCATGATCATCGGAAATAATGATGATGATATTAGGCTTTTTTTGTGCAGAAGCATTTTTATAGAGAAGTGTTGCGATTACGGCAAATAAAAAGATCCTGAGTTTCATTGTGTTTTGGTTTAAATTGAATGTATCAAGCTTTTTTAAGCTATGCTATTGAAAATAGTGTAAATTTCACGATGGTGATAACGCTGACTAAGATAATGATTATTATGTATTACATAAAATAATTAAGTGATTGAATTTACTTTTTCATATCATTGTCTCTATGTATTTTTGAAGCGGATTAAAATGAAAATAAAAGAGAGATAAGATCTTTTTTTATACTACAATTATGGGATTTAAGTTATTATTTAAGGGTATACTTTTAGGAGCTTTAGTAGGTGCTTGGAGTCTAAAAGCGTTGTGTCAAGAGGCAAAATCGCCAATAATGGGTTGGAGCAGCTGGAATAGCTTTCGGATCCATATTAATGAAAAGTTGATTCGGGAGCAGGCAGATGCCATGGTCGCGACTGGCTTGCACGATGCGGGATACAGTTATATCAATGTAGATGACGGGTATTTCGGGGGGCGTGACCAAGCGGGAAAACTTTACGAAGACCGTTCAAAATTTCCCAATGGAATGCGGGCGCTAGCTGATTACATTCATTCCAAGGGTTTAAAAGCTGGATTGTATTCGGAAGGTGGAAAAAATACCTGTGGTTCTATCTGGGACAAAGATCCAAAAGGTATCGGGGTAGGAATGTATGGTCATGAAGACCAAGATGCGCAGTTATTTTTTAAAGAGTGGAATTTTGATTTCATCAAAGTGGATTGGTGTGGTGGATTGGAAATGAAACTGGATGATCGCGAGCAATATACAAAGATTATAACAGCAGTGAGGAAGGTTCGTCCAGATGTAGGTTTTAATCTTTGCCGCTGGCAATTTCCAGGGGAATGGGCAATTAAACAAGTGGATTCCTGGCGTATTTCACAAGATATACAACCAAATTTTGCTTCAGTGTTGCATATTATTGATCTCAATTGTAATCTTTATCCTTATAGCTCTCCAGGTCATTATAACGATATGGATATGCTTCAAGTGGGCAATGGAATGACTCATGAAGAAGATAAAACACATTTTTCAATGTGGTGTATGTTAAATTCACCTTTGATGGCCGGAAATGATCTGCGTAAAATTTCAAAAGAGACACTCGCTATATTGACGAACAAAGAAATGATCGCGCTAAATCAGGGTAAGGCTTTTAAGCAAGCACAAGCTGTGTTTAAAGCGAGTGAGGTAGAAGTATGGAAAAAAGACCTAGCTGATCCAAAGCGTAAAGCACTTGCAATACTTAATAGATCAGACAAGGAAACGATGTTTAAACTGGATACTAAAGCGCTGAATTTGTCCCCAAAAAGTCGTTTCAGAGATTTATGGCTTCATCGCGATGGGGGAAAACTTGGCCAAAATAGAAAGTTTATTCTTCCTCCGCATGGAATCATTGTACTGTTGCTGTCTGAATAACAAAGTGTCAAATTGTACGATAACCAAGTAAAAGGATCAAGTGGAGACCCTTTAAAGAAAAAGCCCAATCATATGATTGGGCTTTTTTATAGTGTTGTGAATCGATCTCGTAAAAGGGATTATCCAACAGATTTCTTATATAAAAACAGTCGCTGATAATGATTGTCAAGATGCTTGCGCATGGCATTTCGAAAAACCTCGGCATTGCCCACCTTTAATATATCAACTAGGCCTCGGTGTGAGATGAAGCTTTTCGATGAACTGGGACTAGTTAGTAAGCCGCTGCTATGCACATACTGAAAAACTGGTAACAACATGTTCTGAAAATCTTTGAGAATTGTATTTCCTGTGATTTCATAGAGCTTACCGTGAAAGGCAATTTCAGTTTCAATATCGAAAATTGTATTATCTGCATCTATAGGTTCCTTAGCAACGATCGCTTCCAGCTCCTCAATGTCTTTTTCCTGTATATGTTCAAAAAGGATATCCGCCATACCCACCTCAAGCACCATACGCATTTCAAAAAGATCCTGTAAGGTCTTGTTTTCCATGATAGTAGGATAAAGTGATTTGCGTAGGGGCTTTATAAGATCTGGACTTGTTAAAACAGCTCCGCGATGTTTTTTTGATTCGATCAATCCAACCATACGCAACCGCAACATGGCTTCGCGAACTACTGTACGACTTACACCAAGGGTTTCGGCCAATTCAATTTCCTTAGGTAAAGCATCTCCAACCTTTAAGCCTTGATTGACAAAAAGATTGATGATTTCTTTTTCCGCACGATCTACTAGTGAAGAGGTATCAATTGTATTAAGATGTTCTATCAGCGAAGAATTCGGTTCCATATATATTACATATAACGCATTAGGCGCATTAAGACAAAGATAATTAATAAAAGCGATTAATATGTTATACATAATTTAATTAAAATTTGTTTTTTACATTTTGTTATTTATATATTTGTATATATGTAATACTTAATACAAACCAATATGTATTCAAACCTAAAATTACGAACCCTTCTCACCCTATCCGTTTTGATGGGTAATATGCTCTTAGCGCAGGCGCAAAATCATGCGGTGCGGGGAAAAATTACCGATGCAAAGACAGGGGAATTGCTAGGCAATGTGACTGTAAAAATCAAAGGATCCAACCAATCTTTGCAGGCAAATACCGATGGGACTTTCTCAATCAGTACTAATCCCAATACTATTTTAGTGATCACGTCTACAGGGTATAGACCATATGAAGTAAAAGTTGGGCAATTAAATCAACTGGATATCAAACTCGAGTCCAAGGTTGAGCAAATGGATGAAGTTGTGGTGGTGGGATATGGAAAAATGAAAAAGTCGAATTTAACGGGATCTGTAAGTAGCTTGGATAAAAAAGTGCTTGAAACTGGAGTTCGTTCGAATCCAGCTTCTGCTTTGGCGGGTACGATACCGGGTATTCGAGTCCAGCAAACTTCAGGGAGACCGGGAGCAGTACCCACAGTTGTGCTTCGAGGTGGAACTACTTATGGCGGCGGTGGTACACCATTGGTCATTGTTGATGGGTTGATTAGAAATGGATTTAATGACATTAATCAAAATGATATCGAATCGATAGATGTCTTAAAGGATGCTTCTGCTACAGCTATTTATGGTGCTAGAGCTGCAAACGGTGTGATATTGATTACCACAAAAAGGGGAAAAGAAGGTGTTTCCAATATTACATTGTCGTCTAAAGTTGGTGTCAATAAATTGAACAACCCTTTTGATTTCCTGAGTGCCAGAGATTATTTAAACTGGAGTAGAAAAGGTGTTCAGGTATCGGGGCAATATCAATCGTCCCAGTTGAATCAATTGACGAGTGTGGGGCCCTTTGGTACGGGGAATAAATATAAGGATGATAAGGGAAATATCTTAGATGGCAATCTTACGAGCAATGCAGTGTGGAGTACCATGTTGCTTGATGATACCAATCGTGAATTGTTGCAACAGGGATGGCAGACTATGATTGATCCTGTAACAGGAAAAGAACTAATTTTTAAGGATTTTGACTATGCTAAATACGCACTTCGTGATGCTAGTTTGACGCAAGATTACAATATCGCATTGCAAGGTGGGAACGATAAAGGTAAATATTATGGAAGCGTGGGGAAATATAATGAGAAAGGGATGCCAATCAATACTTTTTATGATCGTACAACTTTTGTATTGAATGGTGAATATAAAGTTAAGCCTTGGCTACATTCATTATCAGGTGTGAATTTCGCGTATACAAAATGGCGTGACGCTATTAACGGAGAAGGAAACTATATGACGCGGGCATTGGGGGCTCCTCCAACAATGCGTGGTACGAACGCCAATGGTGATCTACTCGTTGGTCGTGATTATCAAGATGGGAATCCTGTGGTAAATGACGATAAGTTCATTCGTAAAAACCTAAATCAGAAGCTTACGCTTACCCAAGCTTTTACAATTAATTTTTTAGAGAACCTTAGCTTACATGTAAGTGGTAACTGGTTTTTCAACCAATCTACTTCGGAGTCCTTTAATAGAGACTATCTAGCCAGCCCAGGAAATTATGTTCGCACAAGAAATTCCTCGGCTTCCTATGATAAAATATATAATCAAACCTATAATGCCGTTTTAAATTACAGAACTGAAATCGCGAGTTCGCATCATATCGACGCTATGTTGGGTTCTGAATTTTTTGATACTTATAACAATGGATTTACAGCGGCTGGAAGTGGGGCTCCCACAGACGACTTTATGGATCTTGGATTAACGAGTCCAGATGCCAATAAAAGAAGTATCGATTCATACCATGATCGACAACGTATCATGTCCTATTTTGGACGCGTAAACTATGACTATAAAGAAAAATACCTTTTGACATTGACTGCACGTAGAGATGGTTATTCGACATTGCTAAATAATCGATGGGGAACCTTTCCTGGAGTTTCAATCGGTTGGGCACTACATCATGAAGATTTCTTGAAGGATTATTTAGGGACTGATAAAATTGTAAATACGTTAAAATTACGCGCTAGTTATGGGGGAAATGGTAATGTCAGTGGAATCGGATCTTATATACTTCAAGGTTCATATGGCACAAACAAGTATGATGGGCAAGTGGGGTACACAATGTCTACGCTTTCAATTCCAAACCTCAAATGGGAAAGTCTGATTACAAAAGAAGTAGGACTTGAATCCAGAATCTTAAATAAGATTGATTTGAGTCTTGCCTATTATCATCGAACAACTAAAGATAAGATCGCAAGCCTATCATTACCAGCTTCAGCCGGTTTTACCACAATTACGACCAACAATGGCGATATGCAGAATCAGGGAGTCGAGATTGGGGTGAATTATCAAATTCTACGGAGAAAAGACTGGGATTTGAGCTTTAACTGGAATACGGCCTACAATAAAAACAAAATCTTAAAACTACCATTTAATGGTGTTGAAAATAACAGGCAAGGCGGTTTACAGGTTTATGATCCAAAATCCAAAGAACTCGTTTGGGTAGGGGGTAATCAGGAGGGACAAGACCCGAATGTTGCTTATGCTTATGAAGCCATCGGGATCATTCGGACAAAAGAACAGTTGGATAGCTATGCCTTGCAATTGAAGGATCTGATCGGTGCACGTACATTGGTACATCCTGATGTCTATAATGCGATGTCCAGCAGTGAGAAGAATTTATACTATCCATTAGCTTTAGGCGATGTTATGTGGAAGGATGTAAATGGGGATGGTATAATCAATTCTTATGATAGGGTGTATATGGGAAATACAGTACCGAGATGGACGGGCGGTTTTGGGGCTGCTTTACGCTGGAAGAATATTAGTTTGAGTACCCGTTTTGATTATGCATTGGGATATGTTGCTTATGATGGACCGAGAGCTTGGTTTCTTGGAATGATGCAGGGAACATTCAATACGACAACAAGTGTATTTGATACATGGACACCTGAAAATCCAAATGCAAAATATCCGACTTATTATTGGGCTGATCAATTATTTAAAAATAACACCAGTCGGGAAAGTAGTATGTTTTATAATAAGGGGAATTATCTGGCATTTAGAGAGATCAATGTGTTTTATCGATTGCCAAAATCCATTGCTAACCGATTAAAAATGGAAGATTTAAGCATCTCCGCGACAGGCCAAAATTTACACTATTGGTCAAAAAATACGTTGTTCTCCCCTGAAAGTGGAAGTGTTGGACAAAATGGCGGTGGGTACCCTCTTCCTAAAACATTTATACTTGGGCTTCAATTAACATTTTAATTCCAAATTATGAAAAAGATATTTATATATATAGGTCTTGTAGTTTTTCTGTTTTCTTCTTGTAAAGAAATTGACCTAGACCTTAGTCCCGAGGATTACTTTGCCAGTGGGAGTTTCTGGAAAAGCAATGAGCAGGTCGCTGGAGCCATGCTGGGGCTTCATACTCAATTGCGTGGACAACAGCAAAACCTATGGAATTTGGGTGAACTGCGTGGGGGAACCTTAAGAGATGGTACCAGTTTTACAGGAACAGCATCATTGAACTCAGCAGGGATAATTACACAGGATATTCGTGAAAGTTCTCCTGGCATATCGGGCTGGGCTGGATTGTACGCGCCAATTTTTCAGGTTAATAATTTTATTTATCAGGTAGAGAAAGCTGATTATTTGACAGATGTGCAAAAGGGCTATTATTTGGGGCAAGCCTTCGGACTACGTGCTTTTTATTATTTCTATCTGTTTAGAACCTATGGCCGGGTGCCTTTGGTGACAGAACCACAAGCCGCAATTAATACCCCGACCTCAGCGGAAAAGGCATACAAAGCGCGAACCGAAACGGAAAAAGAAACCTTAGACTTTATCAAATCGGAAGTTGATAAATCGGAAAAATCGTTTTCAGGAAATTATGAGACTAAAAATCAAAAAGCACAATGGTCTTTGGCGGCAACAAAAATGTTGAAAACAGAGGTGTACTTATGGTCGGCCAAAGTTGATATGGATGGAAAGACCCCAGAGAATAGTCTTACGGAATTAAAACTCGCGAAAGCCGCAATAGAAGAAGTAATTCCTAAATATACGCTCGTCAGCAATTTTGCAGAAGCCTTTAAATCTGCCAGTGTACCAGCGATGAAAGGTAATTCTGAGATGATCTTTGTACTTCGTTACCTAAATGGAGAAGCAACTTCATTTTTCAGTAATTTCATTTATGCAGCAAGTGATGATATTACTGGTTATGTAGATGATAATGGACAGGCAATTCCAAAAGATCCTCTTCAGACCGGGTCTACAGGTTTGATCCGTTATGAGTATAAAATGGATCTCTATAGATTGTATGAAAAAGCTGATACAAGGGCAAATGCAACATTTCTGAATTTTAATAAAGGAAATACATCTGCAGTAGTATTTAGAAAATTCTTGGGAACTTTGATAGACGGTGTTCGTAACTATTCCGATGATTATCCTGTTTATCGCTTATCCGAAGCTTATCTATTGTTGGCGGAAATTAAGAATAAATTGGGCGAGGATCCAACTGCTGAAATCATGGCTGTGCGTAACCGCGCCTATGCTGGAAAAGCGCCTTTGTTTATAAATGGCAGTTTTGAGGCAAACGAATTAGCGATCCTCTATGAACGTACGAAAGAATTTGTGTCCGAGGGCAAGCGATGGTTCGATTTGCGACGCATGCAGGATGTCACTGGAAAGCCTTTGTTATTTCGTAAAGATTTAAACTTAGTCGGCGTATTGAACAACATTGATGGTCAGAAGCATAAAATCTTATGGCCAATAGACTTGGGGACACTTACTGCAGATCCTAAATTAAATGATCAGCAAAATCCGGGTTACAAGGGAACCTAAAAACGAATATCCTGTCTCAACGCTATTCGAGGGTCTGAGGCAGGATATTGTTAACTATTTATATAAAATACCATATGCTAAATCAAAAAATCTCAGGATTAATTGCAGCGCCATTTACTCCTTTCGATGAAAACGGAGAATTGAATCTTGAGCTGATTCCGCAATACTATGCGATGTTAAAGCGCAACCGGGTAACGGGTGCCTTTATTTGTGGCTCTACCGGAGAAGGGGTGTCGTTGACTTTTGAGGAAAAAGTTGCGGTGATGACAGCTTGGGCCAGATTAACAAAAGAGGATAATGCATTTACACTCATGATGCTTCTGGGCGGGACGAATATCAAAGAATGCCAACAATTGGCTAGGCTGGCCGAGCATGCAGGGGTAGATGTCGTGTCATTTACTTCACCATCTTATTTCAAACCTGCCAATGTGGATCAATTGGCAAAATGTTGCGTCGAAATTGCAAGTGCTGCGCCGAATACGGCTTTCTATTATTATCATATCCCGGTATTGACTGGTGGAAATTTCCAGATGATCGACCTGCTGAAGCAGATTGATGGCATAATACCCAATTTTAAGGGAATCAAATATACGCACGAAGATTTTATGGATTTTCTAAGCTGCCTGAATTATGCAGATCGCAAGTATGATATGTTATGGGGAAGAGATGAGAATATGCTGTCCGCTTTAGTATTGGGTAACAAAGGAGCTGTCGGCAGTACCTATAACTACGCTGCACCTTTATATCTTGAGCTTATCGAGGCTTATGATCGGGGAGATCTTGAAAAAGCTAATGCTTTGCAGCAGCAATCTATCGATATGATCACATTGTTAGGGAAGTATGGTGGTATTTCAGTCGGGAAATCGTATATGAAATTGATTGGCCTTGACTGCGGAACATTTAGACTGCCCGTGAAAAATATGTCGGCAGAGCAATTTGAACTCTTTAAGAGTGATGTGAACAAACTTAATTTTCAGAAGTTTTGTGCACAGTAAAATAGATCTCCCTCTCGAGATGAGTATCATGTGTGCTTACATTGAGAGGGAGATTACAAGGTAGACTGTAGGTTCGAGAATAAATAGATATGACAAAACAACATTGGATGGGAGTTATCGTGGGAATACTGTTTACAGGTGCTGTTCATGCACAGGTTGGTCGATTGGAATGGCATAAAGGCATTACGTTGCCAGCTATGCAAGATGGAAAGGCGCATATTGGTATGGCAGGACCAATAGCTGGTGTCACAGGCAATTGTTTCCTGGTTGCCGGCGGAGCGAATTTTCCACATTTACCACCTTGGAAAGGTGGGGCGAAAGAGATCCAAAAAGATGTTTTTATTTACCGAAAAAAAGAGGGACGACTGAGTTTAATAGCCCAGGATAGTCTTCCTATGGCGGTTGCTTATGCAGCCAGCCTGAGTCTACCTGATGGATTGCTGGTTATCGGTGGAGAGACTCCTGATGGAAAGACAGCCGTTTGTAGACTGATTAAATATGATGGCTCTACCAAAAAAATTACGGTGTCAGACTTTCCGAATCTCCCATTTCCGTTGGCTAATATGGGAACGGTAGTTCATGGAAATAAACTTTTCATTGCCGGTGGTGAAATGCCTGATGCTGTATCGGATCAAGTGTTGAAATTGGATCTAGCGCATCTTGGAAAAGGATGGGTTTGTGTTGGAAAATTACCCTATGCAGTCTCCCATTTGCAATTGTTGTCTGATAGTCAAAATGGCCTGTATCTACTTGGTGGAAGAAAGGCTCATCCAGAGAGCCCTTCAACGTTATATCATGAACTATGGTGCTCAGCCGATGATGGTAGTACTTGGTCCAAACGGGCGGACATTCCTTTTCCTGCTGCGGCAGGAACAGCTTGTTTATTGCCCGACCAAGGAATATGGTTGCTGAGTGCGGATCGGGGCAATACCTTCCATCAGGTGGAAGCGCTAATCTTTGATGCTAAAAAGGAAACAAATCCATCGCAGCGACAGAAATTGATTGATGCCAAGAATAAATTGCAAGTCAATCATCCCGGTTTCGGCAGGGCAGTATGGCGTTATGATCTGAAATCGGATGAATGGAAGCGGATGGGGGATCTGCCGTCGAATGGACCTGTAACCACGACAGCTGTTGTCTGGGGCGACATGATCATTTTGCCCAGTGGCGAAGTTAAGGCGGGCGTTCGTACTCCTGAGATTTTAGTAGCAACATTTTCTAATAAATAGGATTGAAAAAATAAGATATAAAAAACTCAATATAACCCTGATAAAACTTGAAATGATCTCTTCTTTACGATATAAACCTTTTTACCCATGGCTCGTTGTAGCCCTCCTTTGGGGGGTAGCCCTGCTGAATTATATGGATCGACAGATGCTATCAACTATGCGTGAAGCCATGCAGGTCGATATTCCACAGCTGCAGCGTGCCGAGACTTTTGGTGTATTGATGGCCGTTTTTCTTTACATCTATGGTATCATGAGTCCTATAGCCGGTATCGTTGCCGATCGCAGCAATAGAAAATGGCTGATTGTAGGCAGTCTTTTTGTTTGGTCGGCCGTAACGTATGGCATGGGGATGGCACACGATTACGCAACGCTATTGGCTTTACGGGCAATTATGGGATTTAGTGAAGCATTGTATATCCCAACAGCTCTTTCGCTGATCGCCGATTACCATACCGGAAAAAATCGATCGTTAGCCATTGGGCTACATATGACAGGGCTATATACAGGTCAGGCCTTGGGCGGTTTTGGCGCCACATTGGCCGCTTCAAAAGGATGGCATACCGCTTTTCATTGGTTTGGAATTATCGGAATATGTTATGCGCTCCTGCTAGCAGTAATGCTTGTGGAAAAAAAACATGAGCCATCCCTTGAGGAGCCTGCTTCGGAAGGGCGATTGTCTCTTCCCAAAAGTTTACTGCTGCTATTTTCCAATGTGGCGTTTTGGATTCTATTATTTTATTTTGCGGCTCCAAGCTTACCTGGCTGGGCCATCAAAAATTGGTTGCCAACATTGTTTGCCGATAGCCTGAATATTCCAATGGCCAAAGCTGGTCCATTGTCTACCATTACAATCGCGATCTCATCCTTTATTGGGGTTATCGTCGGCGGAATACTCAGTGACAAATGGGTAAAAAAAAATATCCGTGGCCGCATCTATACCAGTGCAATTGGGCTTGGACTGACCATACCAGCTTTATTGTTTTTGGGATTAGGCCAGACTTTACCCGCGGTGGTCGGAGCCGCAGTCTGTTTTGGAATTGGCTTTGGCATATTCGATGCCAACAATATGCCTATCCTATGTCAGGTTGTTCCTAAAAAATTGCGCGCAACCGCTTATGGTTTTATGAATATGGTGGGCGTGTTTGCTGGAGCCGTTATCACGCAATGGTTAGGGAAATTTAAGGATGAAGGTCATTTTGGTTTAGGCTTTGCATTATTGGGGGGCGCCGTACTATTGGCGTTACTCTTGCAACTCCTGTTTCTCAAACCCAAAACAACGGAGAAGTAATCGCTTTTATATCCTGAATAAATAGATGATGAAAATGAAATCCTTAATCAGCACGCTGCATACCTATATTTCAAAAAAAGGAGGCCTACTTTTAGGTTTGATTGTCTCCATCTCCATTTCAGTGGGACAACCCCGCACAAAAGTAGCTTGTATAGGTAATTCCGTAACCTTTGGTTATGGGCTCGGCAATCCTGCTCAGGATTCTTATCCGAGCCAGCTTCAAGCGTTGCTGGGCCAGCGGTTTGAAGTGAGGAATTTTGGCCATTCAGGGGCTACACTTTTACGTAAGGGGCATAGACCTTATTATAAAACGGAAGAATACAGGAAAGCCTTGGATTTTAAACCTGATGTTGCCATTATACACCTGGGACTCAATGATACTGATCCGAGAAACTGGCCAAATTATAAGAACTCCTTTGCATCAGATTATGCGACTCTGATTGACTCCATACGATCCGTTAATCCCAAAGTACAAATTTACATCTGTCGATTGACTCCTATTTTTAGTGGTCATCCGCGCTTCTTATCCGGGACATGCGATTGGTACGATCAAATTCAGGCGCTTATACCGCAGATAGCAAAAAATAACCAAGTGGGACTGATCGATCTGAACAGCCCACTGCGGTATCGGATTGATCTTTTTGACGATTACTTGCATCCGAACAGGGAAGGAGCTGCATTGATTGCTGAACAGGTCGCGCATGTATTGATCCCTGTTCTCCAAGATTTGCAAGTGGCCGAAACCATCGGCTCGGATATGGTGCTCCAGCGTAATTGGGAAAATAGCATCTATGGTAAAGGTACTGCCGCCGATGTGATCACTGTTGCATTTAATAAGAAAAACTATAAGATCCAAGTCAATCCCGAAGGCTCCTGGGAAATAAAGTTGCCTAAAATGGAAGCCGGAGGACCTTATGAAATAACAGTGAGTTCGAGCAAGCAGAAAATAGTGTTGAAAAATATTCTTTTTGGCGATGTATACCTTGCTTCGGGGCAATCAAATATGGCTTTTCAACTTCGTGGAGCCATAAAGGGCGAAGAGCTGATCAACGATGCACCGCACTTAAAGAATGTGCGCCTTTTTAAATGCCGCAACCTTGTGGAGACCAATGCTGTTGCATGGGATACCGCGACCTTAAGGAAAGTAAACGATTTGGACTATTTCAGGGGTGCCTGGCGGCAAGCTACCGGGGCGGAGGCCGCACAATTCTCAGCTGTTGCTTATTCATTTGCCCAGCAGATCGCCAGCGAACAGCATATTCCCATTGGCATTATTGATCTATCGGTAGGTGGGTCTAATACCGAATCTTGGATTGATCGAAAATCATTGGAATACGACGATCTGCTTGTCTCTTATATTCACAACTGGCAAAAATCAGATTTCCTGCAGGATTTCTGCCGTGAGCGCGCCAGTCAAAATCTAGCAGTTTCAAAAGTGAAAAATCAACGCCATCCGTATCAACCAGCTTACAATTTTGAAGCGGGTGTCAGCAAATGGTTGAGCACAGGATTGAAAGGTATACTGTGGTATCAAGGTGAGAGCAATGCGCATAATATAGAACTTCACGAACGTCTTTTTAAAACATTGGTTTCCTCCTGGCGGAAGAGTTTTCACCAAGATCTACCTTTTTTCTTTGTTCAGCTCACAAGTATAGATAGGCCTTCATGGGGTGATTTTAGAAACTCACAACGCTTATTGGAGAAAGCCATTGCTGGTACATACATGGCCGTAACGATCGATGTAGGTGATTCTTTGGATGTACATCCCCGTGAAAAGATTGTGGTAGGTCGACGGTTGGCAAATTTAGTGCGTAAACATGTGTATGGTGTTGAATTGAATGCAGATCATCCTGATCTGGTCAGGTATGCGCTTCGCGATGATAAGTTGTTATTGACATTTGATCATTGTATAAAATTAATAACCCCGGGGAATGCGCCTGTGAAAGGTTTTCAGGTAATGGACAATAAGGGGGAAATTTCTGATGTAAATGCAAATATCCTATCGGGCAATGTCGTCGAAATAGTTAAACCAAGTTTCGGAATCAGCAGAATCCTGTATGGATATGAACCTTTTAGCAGGGCAAATCTTCAAAATGAAATTGGAACGCCAGTGTCCACTTTTGATTTGACGATCAACTAAACATAAGACGATCAACTAAATAGAAATAAATTGACACAAAAACTAGAACAGATGAAACAGACAAGTATAAAAGATACAACAAAGAGCGTCGACTCTGATTACCTGAAAGAACTGGAATCCTTTTATAGTGACCAGCTTCTAAAAGATACAGTTCCCTTTTGGTTTCCACGATCGATTGACCATGAATGTGGCGGTTACCTATTTATGCGTGATCATGATGGGACGTTGATTGATACAGATAAAGCCGTGTGGATACAGGGAAGGGCATGCTGGTTGCTGGCCACACTTTACAATACAGTTGAGCAAAAAGAAGAATGGCTGGAAGGGGCCCGGATAGGCTATGAATTTTTGAAGAAACATTGTTTTGATGCAAACGGCAAAATGTATTTTCATGTAGACCGCATAGGTAACCCAATTCGTATGCGTCGTTATTTCTTTTCGGAGACTTTTGCGGCAATCGCCTTTGCAGCCTATGCAAAAGCGACGGGAGATGCCGGTATTGCTGTGGAAGCACGTGAGCTGTTTGGAATTTGTCTGGCTTATGCACAGGGAGAAAGATTGGTGGAACCAAAGTACCAACAGACCAGGCCAATGAAAGGGATCGGTGTGCCGATGATTATGATCAATACCGCACAGCAAATTCGCGAAACAATTGGAGATCCACGCTGTGATTTCGTTATCAGTGATTTTATCGCGCAGATTGAACGTGATTTTGTAAAAGATGACATACGTTGTGTGATGGAACAAGTTGGTCCTGAAGGTGAAATTGTTGATCATATTGACGGGCGCACACTCAATCCCGGACATGCCATCGAAGGAGCTTGGTTTATCTTGCATGAAGCGAAATATCGGGCGAACGATCCGCATCTGATTGACCTGGGCTGTCGTATGTTGGATTATATGTGGGAGCGCGGCTGGGATACAGAATATGGTGGTATACTATATTTTCGAGATGTCTATGGAAAGCCGGTACAAGAATATTGGCAAGATATGAAGTTTTGGTGGCCACAGAATGAAACGATTATAGCAACATTACTCGCTTACCTAATGACGGGAAATGACAAATATAAAAGTTGGCATCAGCAGATCAATCAGTATGCCTATGATCATTTTCATGATAAAATCAATGGTGAGTGGTATGGGTATTTGCATCGTGATGGGAAGATTGCGCAAACGGCAAAAGGTAATTTATTTAAAGGACCTTTCCATCTCCCTCGTCAAGAGTGGTATTGTATGCAAATACTAAAGGAATTTAACACGATTAAGGGATAACATGATGCGACAAACTGTAGCGACAACTAAGTTCCTCCAAAGGCTGATGATGATTGTCATGATGATCTCTCCGCTATATGGTATGTCCGAAAAAATCAGACCTTTGCTTCCCATGCCGCAGTCTGTTACCTGGAAAACCGGGTATTACCAAGTCAAACAAGTGATCTGCGTACGCACCAAAGGAGACGTGTCAACTACAGATAGACAGACTTTGACAGCACTGCTAAGCGATTGGGATGTAAGGCGGATAGACTTCGATAGCAAAGAAAATATAGCTATAACGATTAGTTGCAATAAAGAAATGAAACTTCCCTCGTCTTCTTTGGAAGGCTATCGCATCGTTATAGATAAAAGGGGAGTAAACATTGAAGCCCGAGCGGGGAAAGGGGTTTTCTATGCCCTGCAAACTTTGCGTCAACTGGGAGGCAGCGATGGTAAGTTGCCGTATTGCGACATTACAGATTATCCATCTTTTCGCTGGCGTGGCTACTTGGTAGACGTGGGAAGAAATTTTCAGTCTATACAGGTGTTGAAGGAACAGATTGATATGATGGCGCGGTATAAACTGAATATTTTTCACTTTCATTTCACCGAAGATATTGCTTGGCGACTGATCAGTAAAAAATACCCCGGTTTGACCGACTCGGCAAATATGGAGCGTTGGAAGGGAAAGTATTATACAGTCGACGATATGCAGCAGCTGATCCGGTATTGTCGTGATCGCCATATTCAGCTCGTACCCGAAATTGATATGCCAGGGCATTCCGCAGCATTTCGCCGTTATTTTAAAACGGATATGCAGAGCGATAGCGGCATAGCGATCATCAAAGAACTGCTGAAGGAATTTGCGACCACCTATCCCGGGCTACCTTATCTGCATATTGGGGGGGACGAGGTGAAGATTCACAATCAAGCATTTTTGCCGATGATGACAAAATGGACGGAGGACTTAGGTTTAAAAACCATCGGCTGGGAGCCTGGTGGTAATTTGCAGCCACACACAATCCGCCAGCTTTGGATGGGTGGGCCACAGGCTATTACCAATGACTCACCTTTTGAAGTGATTGATTCAAAGCATTTGTATATCAATCACATGGATCCTTTGGAAACAGTGACGACCTTGTTCTATAGGGAATTGGGCGGTCAATCGTCAGAAAATGAAAAGTTAATGGGTGCGACGTTATGTTCCTGGCCCGATCGTGCAGTCCATCATGAGCGCGATGTATTCCATCAGAACGCAGTTTACCCGGCTTTGTTAACTTTTGCGGAACGAAGCTGGCGAGGAGGAGGAGATTTTGAATGGCGTAGTAATATCAAAACGGATGTAAAGGGATTAACGCAATTTGCTGAATTTGAAAAGCGTTTGCTCCAACATAAAAGATTGTATTTTAAAGATCTTATTTTTCCGTATTACGCACAAAGTGGGCAAAAATGGATGTTGTATGGGCCTGTGGAAAATAAAGGTGATCTGAGCATGGTCTTAAAAAATGAAGCGACAGGAAAATTTACCGCTTTAAAAAAGATCGGTGAGTTTTATGGTGGAACTATCGTATTACGCCATTGGTGGGCTGATGTGGTAAAAGGGGCTATTGATCGGCCGCTTGAAAATAGCACCGTATATGCTGTGAGCAAAGTATGGAGTGAAAAAGGGGGAAACCAAAGTTTCTGGATCGGTTTTAACGACCTCTCCCGTTCATATGCCAGTGATTCACCAAATTTGGGAACCTGGGACGATAGAATGAGCAAAATTTGGGTAAACGGGCGTGAAGTGCTTCCACCGAATTGGCAACATGCTGGCCAAAAAGGAATTTTGGAGCTCCCATTGGTTGATGAAGGTTACAGCTACCGAAGTCCAAGCATTGTTCTGCTGGAGAAAGGCTGGAATACAGTTGTGGTGAAACTTCCTGTGGGAAAATTAAATGGGAAAGATTGGCAAAATCCACTAAAATGGATGTTTACCTGCCTACCGATTGAAAAGGAGTAATAAATAACCGATCGCATTGTATTAACACAGATGAATTTTTTAAATAGAAGTAACAATAAAACTTATATAGATATGAAGAAATTAGGGACAATGTTGGTATTTGCACTGTTGGCAGGAATTTGTCACGCTCAGGAAGTGAATGTATTTGTTTCAGGCGAAGATGGCTATAAAAGCTACCGCATACCTGCTATTGTAAAGGATAAAAGCGGACAGTTAATTGCTTTTGCAGAAGGTAGGGTGGATCATGCCGGCGATTTTGGTAATGTAGATATTGTTTATAAAATCAGTCAGGATAATGGAAAAACATGGGGCCCATTGCAAGTTGCTGTTGACAATGATAATTTGCAGGTCGGAAATCCAGCTCCGGTAGTGGACCTATTGGATCCGGCATATCCGAAAGGACGCCTGTTTCTTTTTTATAATACGGGTAATAATCATGAGGGAGAAGTCCGCAAAGGAAATGGTTTGCGAGAATGTTGGTCAATTAGTTCGACAGACGGTGGTAAGACCTGGTCTAATCCAGAAAATATAACGCTTGAGACGCATCGTCCCAATCAACCATCCGTAAATGTACAATATATTTTTAAGGAAGACTGGCGGACTTACGCAAATACGCCCGGACATGCTTTACAATTTGATTCTGGTAAGTTTAAAGGACGTATTTATATTCCTGCTAACCATTCTGAAGGAAATCCGAAAGAAAATGGCAAGGACTATTTTGCGCATTCGTATTACTCGGACGATCATGGAAAGACATTCAAGATAGGATCAAGTGTGAAATTTGAGGGATCAAATGAAACAATGGCCGCGCAGATCTCTAACACAGGACTGTATATGAATTCCCGTAATCAACAAGGTAATGTAAAATCGAGGATTGTATCCTATTCCAGTGATGGTGGTGTCAATTGGGATACAACCTATTATGATAAAAATCTGCCCGATCCGGTCAACCAGGGTTCAGTGCTTTCCTGGCAAAAGAAAGGAAAATATATATTGGCTGTGTGTAATGCTGCATCAACCAATAGAAGAGACAATCTAACCGTTCGATTAAGTAATGATCAGGGCAAAACATGGTATTTTAATCAGGTAGTTGCCAAAGCGCCGGAGGGTGTGAAAGGGGATTATGCCGCTTATTCCGATTTAGTACTTTTAAATAAAAATAAACTCGGCGTTTTATTTGAAAAAGAAAATTACAGCAAAATTGTCTTTTTGCCCGTAAATTTTAAGTAATCGGGCACATTGTGTTATCGATATAATATGCATTTTCTTTCATTTCTTCCTTTTGGTTAAAACAGGAAGGAATGAAAGAAAAAAATGAATCCTCGATTATTATGCGGCTTGCTCCACAAGCTGTTAAATAACGATATAAACTTAAATAAAACCAATAATCCAAAACTAAATGAGAAAAACCAAATTTTGGCTGGTGCTGAGCCTAATCGCAACCAGCCTGTCTATTTTTGCCTGCAAAAAGGCCTCGACAGCAACAAAAAATCCGATTCCGGAAGAAAGTAAGGCGAAGGCCTCGACTAAGCTATTAAATGCGACTACCGTAGCGACAACAGACTACGAATTGATTTGGTCGGATGAGTTTAATAGTAGTGGGGGATTTGATTCCACAAAATGGTCTTATGCTGACAGGGGCACTGTCGCATGGAATAAGTATATGACCTCCTTGCCGGCTTATGCCTCCCAAGATGGGAGCAATCTCGTATTGCGTATGGATAATGCTGTTGTAGCCGGAGATCCTGTTGCCTATCATGCGGGAGGAGTTAAATCGATGGGAAAATTTAGTATGACTTATGGAAAAGTTGAAGTGAGGGCTAAATTTACACAGGGAAGAGGTTCATGGCCTGCTATTTGGATGATGCCCGAACCAGCTACAGCGTACGGCGGCTGGCCTAGCTGTGGTGAAATTGACATTATGGAGCATGTCAACAACGAAAGTGTGATGTACCATACGATCCATAATGGCTCAGTTACCAATGCAAATGGTGGGAGCACAGCATCGAAATCTGCTACCTATAATACGACAGATTACAACCTATATACGATGATCTGGAGTCCAAACGACATTCGATTCTACGTCAACAATGTATTGCAGTATACCTACGCAAGAGTTTCCGGTGGGGGGACGCAGCAATGGCCATTTGATGTTCCTTTTTATCTGATTCTAAATCAGGCCGGTGGAGCGGGATGGCCAGGGGCGATCACAAATGCTGACTTACCCTTTAGTATGCAGGTGGATTATGTACGTGTGTATAAACTGCCTTTATTTAGCAATGGCGATTTCGAAAACGGTGTCATCTATCCATGGACAACATGGGGCGGTGGAGCATCGGTTGTTTCTACCGATGCCCGGACAGGAACCAAATGCATCCGCGAAACAGGCGGAGAGACATCCATTGAACAATACCTGACTGGTTTAACGCCGAATACGACTTATCGGTTCGGTGGCTACGCCAAAGTGTCTGCAGCTGGCCAGTCGGTCAGTATCGGTGTCAAAAATTATGGGGGAACTGCAGTCAATGCGACTATAGGTACGACCAGCTACTCCAATAATTCGGTAACTTTTACAACTGGAGCCAATAATACTACTGCTACGGTCTATTTCTATAAACCCTTGAGCGGTACGGTGTATGGTGATGATTTCTATTTGGAAAAATTGTAAAACACCGTAATTGAAAGAGCAGCGATTTAGTTCAACCGCTGCTCTTTTAGCCATACTGCGTGATGACGGGGCTTCGGTCCTCAGCGAGGATGTCGATATAAGTTCATAACTACCTAATGAAAAATGTAAGATAATGCCAAATAAAGGCCATGAATCTTTACATTAGTTAACCGTAGTATCCCCTTATTTCTTCAATACAAGAGTATGTCCATTTTGGTAGAGTGTCATTTTGTTTTCGCTACGTTCGAAAACTATTTTTACGCCAAATTGCGGTTGGACGAGCGTGTTTCTATCCTTGGGTTTCAGTTGAAATGCCGGCTGACCGACAACTTGCCCCAGCACCTTGTTGCCTTCTTTGGTAATATTTATCTGGATAGGAGGCTGCTCGCTTTTATATTCGCCAACGAGACTTAAAATTTCTTCCTCTGTCAATTGTATTTCCGCAAGATCAGGAAGTGGAAAAGGTTTTTTATAAAGTTCGCCAAGGCTGAACTTTAATATTTCATTATTATTATAATTGTTGGCATTGCTAATGATAGCGACATTATAATTACCATCCTCAAAATGACCAGCTACGGAGGAGTATCCATCTATACCACCTGTGTGGCCAAAGCCTATATGTTCATAGAATGGCAATTGGAATAAACCCAGTCCATAGCCCTGATCTATTTTTTTCATCTCTTCCAGGCTTGCAGCATTGATTATTTTATGGCTAAATAAACCATTGAAAAATTTGCCTAGATCTGCCGGAGTTGACCAAACTGCTCCGGCTCCAAGCGGAACAGAATTGTCCGTGTGTGGTTCAAGGGTCCATTCGTGAGTGAATCGATAAGATTCGCTAACATCCCAGCTGTTATTTTGTGGACGGCCAAAGGTTGTCTCTTGCAAGTTTAATGGCTTACAGATGTATTCTTTCAATAAAAAAGCATAGTCTTTTTTCCAAACTTTGTCTAAGATATAGGTAAGTAGGATGTAGTTTGAATTACTATATGCATGTTTACTGCTGGGAGCAAAGTCGACTCCGCCTTTGACGATACGTTCAACAAGTTCTTTCTCTGTCTGTGGTTTAGTATTCCATGTCAAATAATCGTTGTCATCCGTGATATTGTGTAATCCGCTGCTATGATTTAACAATTGGTGAACGGTGATTTTTCCAGCGTCTGGAATATCTTTAAAGAATGCAGATATTGGTTCGTCTAACTTCAGTTTTCCGAGCTCAACTGTTTTTAGTACAAGTGTTGCTGTGAAAGTTTTGGAGATTGAACCTATTCCATAACGCGTATTTATGTTCGCTTTCTTTTTCTGCGCCAGGTCTGCATATCCAATTGCTTTTTGATAGAGTAATTGATCGCCTTTGCTGATCGCAATACTGCCCATCCAGACATTATTTTTATCCATGACGGCCATCAGGCTGTCCATGCGAACAGGTGTGAATTCCTGGGCTTTGAGAATAGGGCTTGATAGGGTTCCTAAGAGGAACAATAACACTGTGGTTCTTTTCATAATTTATGGGGAATAGATTTTTTGAGTTTCAAAATTAACGTGGAGGAATAGTAAAGTCCACTGATGACAAATAGAAAGGCCGGAATGAAATAATTGCCCAATTGTTCGTAGCGCAGGGCTTCTTCGTGCTGTAAAATAAGTTTGCCGAATATGAAAAACTTGTTGGGCGCATAGAAAAATCCGACTCCCTGAGGATCAATAAACTTGGCCACGACTAGAAAGACGGCGATG
This sequence comes from Sphingobacterium paramultivorum, assembly GCF_014109745.1. Classification (NCBI taxonomy): domain Bacteria; kingdom Pseudomonadati; phylum Bacteroidota; class Sphingobacteriia; order Sphingobacteriales; family Sphingobacteriaceae; genus Sphingobacterium; species Sphingobacterium paramultivorum. The sequence goes on along the minus strand of NZ_CP058555.1, from coordinate 3,721,466 downwards.
AGCATAAGGGTATAGATGATATAATAAATCATGTTTACGATCCCTTGTGTGAGCATGATAGGTACCCGTAATAAGGATACGGATTTACGAGGAGATTCTATTGACGGGGCAATGGACGTTGACAAAATCATTTCCTTGATAAAAGTCTCCGGTAACCCGAGTTTATCTAAGATTTCTTGGAGCTGACTAGGCATGGCGTCATGGATTAACTGTGGGGGAAGCTGCTGTTGCAATGCCTCAAATATGTGGCTATTGATTTCACATAATATATCCTGTCTTTGCTCCAAGGCTAATTTTTTTACAAGAGCCGTTGCTGTTGACATGTAGTCATGATATAGCTGAGCTGAGGATCTATTTGTAAAGGGTATCTGGTTATAATGCATGCGTCAAAGTGGTTAAATGTTGGTTTAAGCTTGTCCAATACGTTCTCATCTCTAAGAAAGTACTTTGGCCTTCCTTTGTTATTTTGTAATATTTTCTTGGAATCCCAGCTTCCTGAGGTACCCAGTTCGATTCGACCAATCCTTCGTTTTTTAAACGGATCAATAAGGGGTATAAAGTTCCTTCAGCAATATCAATGGCCGTTTTCTTCTTGACCTCCTGGATAAGATCGTAGCCATAGTATTCCTGATCATAGGCAAGAATACCTAATACAACAAAAGAAAGACTTCCTTTTTTTAGCTGTGAAATCCATTTGTCAATAAATTCTTTGTTCATGGAAGTAAATATATAACAAAATACATAGTAATACAATGTATTGTTTTAAATTTTTAATATACCTTTTAGTGAAGGAAAGTATCCTAATTAAAAAAAGATGGGGAAGTGGATTTGATGTTACTTTGATTGAGTTTTTTCTAAAAAAAAAACACTTGAAGTGGGGAACTTCAAGTGTTTAACCTAACCAATTATTAACCTAAATTTATGAAAAGTATACTTTCTCAAGTATAACAAACTATGTTCAATATCTGTGCCATTCTATTTGTTAGTTTTATAATATTTTTCTTTGTGTTATTTTTGTTACGTATTATCTCCGGATTTGGTTGATGTTATATCTTATTTGGTAATATTTTTATGTTTTTAAAGATATTCAACAGCCTAAAAAGTGCTGAGTTAATTTTATATACTATTTTTGACTACTTTATTACCCAAATTGTCCTTTTGTGTATATAAAAGAAAACAGCGGCTGTCCGAAAATAGGGTAATTGTAGTTATGGAGCGTAATATTTGAAGAGGTCTTTCCACTCATCATCCAAATTACCTTTGTATACGTTTTGTTTGGCACGACGATACCAATATTCTGCATTCCATTGATCGCCTTCTTTGCGATGTAAATAAGCATGAACATGTGCTGCGTCAGTTCCGCCCAATTGATCGATCAGGTCATGCGCGGTTTTCCAATTTCCTTTTAGATCATACCAAAGTGACTTTTGTACCGCTGTCCAATGCTGAAGCGGAGCTTCAAGAGATTGAAATTCTTCTATTGTCATATTTTATTCTGTTATTTCTTTGCTCCAGATTTCATAAATATCGTCTCCTTTCGAACTTTTTCCTTTATGATGCCATGCGCCATTCAGGATTTCACCATCAAAGGCCAGTTCTTGCCCAACTCTATTATTGTCTCTCGAAAAGAACTGTATTTTTTCAGTATACCGATTATTAGTGTACTGATAGTCACCTCCGCCTGTACCATAGAAACCTTTTTGAGCAGGATTAATCGCTACCCATTGAAAATATCCATCAACCAATATTTTGATTGTTTTACGATCTGCTTTGGGAATATCTTGCATTTTGCCTTCTTGCTGGCGACCAGTGATCCGCCAAAGTGCATCAAGGTCTTGTGGAACTTTTTTCTGCTTGATATAGAGATGGTAGCTATCGGCAGTTTTTAGTCGAAGGGAGTCTGCATCAATCCGATAAGGTAATTGGGTTGTTTTGCCAATGGCAGCCGAATCCTGTGAGTTATACTCGACAGCGATAGTGATCAGATTATGCTTCTTATCAAGTGCGCCGCCCCAGGTATGCTGAAAACGTTTTCTGACGTCATCGTAACTTATAAATGAAATATAATGGTCTTTAACGAGCATTAAATGTTTATTGATGCCATCCTGGTACAGGTAGGCCCCGTCGTGAAGTTGCTGCTGTGCCTGGATTTTAGAAAAATAGATTCCAAAAAACAGAAAGAATAGGAGGGTACAATTTTTCATAACGGGTCTAAACTTGTTTCCCTTAAAGATACAAAATAAAACAGCGACACGGACGACGAACATTGGATTTAATCGAATCAAAAAAAGCTGACCAAGCGATGCCTTGCCTCCAAAAAGTTAGACACTTTTCTTGGCAGTTCAGCGAACGGTCAGCTTTTTTGATTCGGAGCTAAATGTATCTATTTGAACTTACTCGCCAATGCAGCGAGCTTGCTGGCCATATCCGTTTGTGGTTCGGCCTGCTTTTTAAAATCATTTTTTTTGTTTTTGGGTAGCGCAGGCTTCTCATCTGTTTTCATTGACAATGCTATGCGACTACGTTTTTCGTCTACTTCTGTTACCGTTACCATGACGTGTTGCTGTACTTTGACGACTTCATGCGGATCGGATATATAGCGATTAGATAATTGGCTTAGGTGTACCAAGCCATCTTGATGTACGCCAATATCAACAAAGGCTCCGAAATTCGTAATATTGGTTACGATTCCCGGCAGTTTCATGCCAACCCGTAAGTCGCCAATACTGTTGACTCCATCCGTGAATGAGAATGCTTCGAATTTTTCCCTTGGATCTAATCCAGGTTTTGCTAATTCATGAAGAATATCATTCAATGTCGGTAATCCAACTTCCTCTGAGATATAATTTTTCAAAGGAATAGATTTTCTCAGGTCAGCGTCAGTTAGTAGGTCTTCTACTTTTTTGCCGAGGTCTTTAGCCATTTGCTCAACTAAAGTATAGCGCTCAGGATGCACAGCCGACGAATCGAGTGGATTGGCAGCATGTCGGATGCGTAGAAAGCCTGCTGCCTGTTCGAATGCTTTATCGCCAAGACGGGGAACTTTCTTTAGCTCGCGTCTGGAGGCGAAAGGACCGTTTTCATTTCTATATTTTATAATCTGTTGTGCTAGGGAAGGACCTAATCCAGATACATAGGCTAAAATTTGTTTGGAGGCAGTATTCAGTTCAACACCGACAGCATTTACACAGCTGATAACAGTGTCGTCCAGAGAAGTTTGGAGTTTATTTTGATCAACATCATGCTGATACTGTCCGACACCGATCGATTTTGGATCAATCTTAACCAGCTCAGCCAAGGGATCCATTAATCGTCTACCAATAGATACTGCACCACGTACCGTAACATCTTGATCTGGAAATTCTTCACGTGCAGTTTCGGAAGCCGAATAAATAGAGGCTCCACTTTCATTGACCATAACGATAGTAACGTTATTTAATCCGAGTTTCCGTACAAATTCTTCCGTTTCGCGACCAGCGGTTCCATTGCCGATTGCGATGGCTTGGATATCGTATTTCGAGACTAAATACTGAATTGTTTTTTTTGCTTCTGCTAGTCCATTGGCACCCGTATGCGGAAAGATAGCCGTATTTTCTTTGAGCTGTCCTTGTTCATCCAGAACAACCGTTTTACAGCCTGTACGAAATCCTGGGTCGATCGCAAGTAGCCTTTTCTGCCCTAGTGGAGCGGCTAGAAGTAATTGGCGAACATTGTCGGCAAAAACTTTGATGGCTTCTTCATCGGCTTTTTGACGTGTCAATACACGAATTTCCGTCTCCATGGAAGGTTTTAATAGACGCTTGTAGCTATCGACCAAGGCGAGTTTTACCTGAGCTGCGGCATCGTTGGCCCCCTTAACATAGATGGATTCGATACGGGGTAGAATTTCTTCTTCATTGATCGCTATATCTAAGTAGAGCAACTCTTCTTTTTCCCCACGGCGCATGGCCAGCACACGATGGGAAGGTGCATCCTTCAAAGATTCAGACCATTCGTAATAATCTTTATATTTTAGGGCGGCTTCTTCTTTTCCAGGAACTACTTTTGAAACAAATGCGCTTTTTTCGAGGAATATCGCTCTCGATTTGGCTCTCACTGTCGCATCTTCGGCAATGACCTCTGCAATGATATCGCGGGCACCTGCTAGTGCCTCCTCTGTATTTTTTACGCCTTTTTCTTCATCTATTAGACTGTCGGCAAGAGCGAGGAAATCGCCTGTTTCTTGCGCCAAAATAAGATCCGCTAAAGGTTGCAGACCTTTTTCACGTGCCACACTGGCGCGAGTTTTACGCTTAGGTTTGTAAGGCAAATAGATATCTTCAAGACTGGCCATGGTTTCGGCATTCAAAAGCTGCTGTTCAAGCTCCGCTGTCAATTTTCCCTGATCGTTGATAGATTTAAGAACAGCTTCTTTACGTTTATCTAAATCGCGCAGCTGCTGGAAACGATCTCTGATATTGGTGATTTGAACTTCGTCCAAACTACCAGTCATTTCCTTGCGGTAGCGTGAGATAAACGGAACGGTAGCGCCTTCGTCTAATAGTGCTATAGTCGTGCGAACCTGTTTTTCGCTAATAGAAAGCTCGTTAGCAATAGTAATTTCGTGTGTTGATAAGCTCATTGTCGGTTTAATCTTAAAAAGTAGAGCTGTTGAATCACCATTCAACAGCTCTAAGTATATCTAATTATAAACTAAAGTAGTAAAATTAAGCAGGTTTATTGGTATTGTCCTGCTCAGGAACTTTTTTATCTTCTACCTCGTTGTTTTTAGTTTCAGCAAAATGATCGTTATACCCGTACGTGATGTGAGATGGCTCTTCGCCGTAATCGGGTTGTTTATGTGGATTATGTTCAACGACACCGGCAGGTGTTGTGAATTCATATTTTTTCTTGGGCTGCTCTGTTTCTGAACCTTCTACGGTTTCCTGTGGTTTAACCTCTTCTTCGTGTGCTGCTTGAGCCTTCTCTTCAGCTAAACGCACATCATTAGGAACAGCTTCTTCTTTTATTTCTGTTTTAACGTTTATGTCTTTCTCGAAATTATTGATTTGATCTGAAATTTCACGTTTGATACCTTCTGATGCATCTTTGAACTCACGTATTCCTCTTCCCAAACCTCTCGCCAATTCAGGAAGTTTTTTGCCTCCAAAAAGTAACAAGATTGCAAACACAATTAAGATCATCTCTTGTGTTCCGATGTTTAGAAATGCTATTACTGGATTGTACATACTCTTTTTCCTCTTCTTTTGATTACTAACTAGATGCTAAGGTACATTTATATTTCTATAGTTCTTAGACCCAAAAGTAAATTTAAGATAATTTTAAGGTATTTGAAACATAAAAATTACTTAACAAAGTGCGGTTATTTGATGGGTGTAAATTGTTATATTTTTGCTAAATATTTTTTAATATGACGATAGGGTAGTAATATCTTCGTATTTTTGTGGCTATTTTTTTAGGGAAATCGATTATGTTGGGAAATTTTAAAACATTTAAACCGTATTACAAAAGTACGATGGTATTGGCGGGGCCCGTGGTGATCTCACAATTGGGACATACACTGGTGCATACCGCAGATAGTGTGATTGTTGGACATTTTGCAGGAACCATTCCATTGGCCGCAGTTTCGTTGGTACATGCTGTTTTTATGGTTGTTATGGTCATCGGGTTGGGAATTGCTTATGGTATCACGCCGTTGATTGCGCAGGAGAATGGCCGTGATAATAAAAAAGAATGTGCCATATTGTTGTCCAATAGCTTTTGGTTAAATATTATCGCAGGACTCTTGTTGTTCGCTTTAGTTTACTTTGGTTCGATGTTAGCTATCGATCACCTCAACCAAGATCCGGCTGTGGTGAAGGAGGCAAAGCCTTATTTACTTATTCTGAGTTTATCGATGCTTCCGTTGATGGTATTTAGCACATTTAAGCAATTTGCCGAAGGCTTGGGGTTTACAAAGCAAGCCATGAATGTAACTATTTGGGGGAATGTACTGAACATTATTTTGGCGATCATCTTTGTCAAAGGGATGTTTGGCATTAGTCCTATGGGGGTCAAGGGTGTCGGATACAGTACATTGATCGACCGTGTGTTAATGATGTCTGTGATGATGACTTATGTATTGCGATCGCAGAAATTTAAAGAATATATTCAATACTTTAAGGTGACATTGATAGATCGGCAAAGATTACTTAAGATAATACGGATCGGGGCACCCGTGGCTATGCAATATGTATTTGAAATTGGGGCTTTTGCGGGGGCTTCCCTATTGGCCGGTACGATAAGTGCTACAGCACAAGCTTCTCATCAAGTAGCCATCCAGCTGGCCGCGATGACGTATATGATGGCGAGTGGTATTGCTGCTGCTGCAACAATCAAGGTGGGGAATAGTTATGGTAATAGAAACCTTTTTCGCCTCGAACGATTTGCCATCACTTCGTATCAATTGGTGTTGATCTTTATGGTGATTACAGCGTCTTTGTTCGCGTTGTTGAATAATTATTTACCTTATATCTTTACCTCAGATCATGCCGTGGTGATTATTGCTTCTCAGCTGTTGATTATTGCGGGACTTTTCCAATTGTTTGATGGTACGCAAGTTGTCGGTCTGGGTGTGTTACGTGGTATGGGGGATGTGAATATTCCAACCATTATCACATTTATTGCTTACTGGATTATAGGGCTACCAAGCGGCTACCTCATGGGAGTGGTATTTAACTGGGGTATCAAGGGGATTTGGTATGGGCTGACATTAGGCTTGTTAACCTCTTCACTTTTACTTTATCTGCGGTTTCAATTGGTGATCAAGAAGAAGAAAATACAATTCGAACAAAGTATGTTTAAGTAACAAAAAATATATTTTAAATAATAAAAAAGGCTCGGTTATAAAAATGCCCCAAAAAGTTAGACACTTATTTGGGGCATTTTTATTATTTATCGATTTTGATTGTTAGATCACTCTATTGCTATCCCAATTTTCCAGGTAGTCCGCCACACGTTTTAAGAAGGTACCTCCGAGGGCACCATCGATTGCACGGTGGTCGTAAGAAAGTGAAAGATACATCATATGTCTAATACCAATCATATCACCATACTCTGTTTCTATGACTGCTGGTTTTTTCGTAATTGTACCTACAGCCAAGATTGCAGCTTGCGGTTGGTTAATGATAGGAGTTCCCATAATATTGCCAAAAGCGCCGATATTGGTGAATGTAAATGTGCCATCTTGTGTGTCGTCAGGCTTTAATTTATTTGCCCGAGACCGTTGTGCGAGGTCGTTGACACTTTTACTCAAGCCTACTAAGCTTAATTGATCTGCATTTTTGATAACAGGAACGATGAGATTGCCATTAGGCAATGCTGCCGCCATACCAATATTGATGTTTTTCTTCTTGATGATATTGTAACCGTCGATCGAGATATTGACCAATGGAAAATCTTTGAGCGCCTTGCTAATAGCCTCGATAAACAAAGGGGTGAACGTAATGTTTTCTCCTTCGCGTTTTTTATAGGCATCTTTAACTTTATTGCGCCACAAAACTAAATTGGTTACATCTGCCTCAACAAAAGAACATACATGGGGAGAGGTTTGTACACTTTTGACCATATGGTCTGCAATCAACCTTCGCATGCGGTCCATTTCAATGATTTCATCACTGCCATTGGCAACAGTATGAACATGCGATGGAGCTGTGGAGGTTATTTTCGGAGATTCCGTAGCCGTGTTCGTGTGCTCTACCGGAATAGACTTTGTAGGTGCTGAGGATGAATCTCGGTGTGTTACATAAGTTAAAATATCCTCCTTAGTCACTCTTCCCTCTGCTCCAGTGCCCTGGATACGATCAAGTTCATCTTGGGACAATCCTTCGTGCCGTGCGATATTCTTTACTAAAGGTGAATAGAAACGAAGGGTATTTTCGTAGGGAGAAGACGAAATTTCAGCTGCTACATTTGTCAGCTGGTCTACACCAGGGATATTTAACTCTATGATCTCTTCGGGAGCTGTCGCTGAAGGAGCTGTATTTTCTTGTGCTTGAATCGCAGGTTCTTCATTTTCGCCCTCAATTTCTATAATTGCAACGACTTCACCAACTTGGACAGTCTGGTCTACGGTATAGCAATGCTCTTTTAAAACACCTTTTACAGGGGAAGGTACCTCTGAATCAACTTTGTCCGTTGCGATTTCCAATAAAGTGTCATCTTCATCAATCAGGTCACCAGGTTGTTTTAACCATTTTGTGATTGTTGCCTCGGATACACTTTCTCCCATTTTTGGGAGCAAGAGTTTATATAAAGCCATATTTTTTAGCAATCTCGTTATAGAAAAACGAAGTTAAATAAATTGTGGTTTACTTTCAACAATTTAAAATATTATTCCTTAAATAACGTGTTTTTTGAAATATTATTTTACTTTATTGTGTATCTTGTTCTTGTTCTTTTACAAGCAACTTCCACAAAAGTAATAAAGCATTCATACGGGTACGTTCGATGTTGATCAGTCTTTCGTTATTAAACTGAAACTTCTTGGTTAAAACTTCTTTTTTTCCCGCAACAGCCACCCAGATAGTGCCAACTGGTTTCTCAATTGTTCCACCACCTGGCCCCGCTATCCCAGTTGTCGCAATAGCATAATCCGACGAAAATGCCTTTTTTGAACCGGAAGCCATTTCGATAGCAGTCTGCTCACTTACTGCGCCATATTGGATCAGTGTTTCTTCTTTGACGTTCAACAATTGTTGTTTTAAAGCGTTGGAGTAAGGGATAGTACCACCAAGGAATATAGCGCTGCTTCCCGCTACTGCGGTTATTGAAGCGGCAAGGCTACCACCTGTACAGCTTTCTGCGGTAGTCAATGTAGCACCTCGGCGGCCAAGCTCTTTAATTAAATAAGGTTCGATGCTGGTATCATAATCTGCAATGACATATTGTTGTAAACGATGGAGTAGCTTTGTTTTAAATAGGGCAACCTGGAGCGTAATGTCAGATTTATTCCTGCTTTTACCAGAGAGTCTCAATCGGATAAAGGCCAAGGTTGGTAGATAGGCCAATTTTATGCTTGAAGGAAGTTCTGATTCAATATCCTTTATTTCTTCTGCCAAATACGATTCTCCGATTCCGCCTACCAAAATTGTCTCATGACAGATAAATAAGTCAGGATCCTGTTTGGCTAATAAAGGCAACACATGTTTTTCCATCAGAAATTTCATCTCAAATGGCACTCCAGGCATAAAAATAAACTTCTTTTGGTTCTGGCGTACCAACATGCCAGGTGCAGTACCATAGTCGTTAAATAGGACTTCACAATTTGCCAAAACATCGGCCTGCTGCAGATTGATGTCGAGCATTTTTAGATTGCGCGATTCAAATATGTTGGTCACGTGCCGAAGTACATGCTCATCCCGTATCAAGGTGGTTCCAAAATACGCTGCGGCAGTTTTTTTTGTCACATCATCTTTCGTCGGGCCCAGACCTCCGGTGATTAAAATAAGATCTGCTCGAGCTGAGGCCTCTTTCAATGTCGTTGAAATAGCCTCTTCGGTATCTGGGATCGATGTCATTTGAACGATATCGACTTCGAATTGGAGCAGTTGCTTGGCAATCCAGCCTGAATTGGTATCAATGATCTGCCCGATGAGGATCTCATCGCCTATGGTAATAATCTCTGCTTTCATCTTTAAAATAATTATGCAACCACCTCCCTACTTTGAAAAATGCATCTGTGGAGGATAGTGTTGGATTTTCTTAATCTTTTGGTGTTAAAATATCCATGCGCTAGCGCCTAAAAAATGAAAATTCAATACCAAAAGATTCAGGATATAAACTTACATAAAATTGCGGCTCAACGAAATGGTAAAAATGTATTTGATGGAAGAAGTTTTTTGAAAAAAACTGAGGGTTCTGCTGACCAATACGCGTATAGCATTTCAAAAAAAAAGCAGTTATTTAAAAATAACTGCCTCCTGAACTGGCTCTTTTTGTAAGCTTAAGATCTTGTAAGATCGATGCCTTTGCACGAATGGTGACGTTATAGCTTCGGAACCGCCCAAAAGGCATCCAGCCAAATGACATATCCCAACAATGCAGATCTCGATAGATATTGAAAGAGGTCATGACCACTTCCTTCTGTTTGAAATCGTATCCCGATTGAAAGGTGACTTTCCATTTTGGTGTAACACTGAAGTCGCCATGTAAATTCAATGTGCTTGTGATCTGGCTCTGCATTCTTCGTGTACTGGAGTTGAACGATTTTGCCATATTGAAACTGAACGATGCCGCAAGGTTCCATGGGATATTAAAGTCCACAAATGCGTTTGGATCTGAGCTGATTCGAGCCAAGGCCTGTGCTTGCTCAGGAGTCATGCCTGCTCCAGACATTTCTTTTCTTAAAGAATCGATATTGTTATTACGTGATTTCGCAGCCTTAGGATTCAGACTATAGTCAAAGGAAAGACCAAAGTTTGTCAGACGAGCAAGGCTACCGTCTTTAATGGCATAGCGATTGACGCGGACACCATTTTCATTGACCGAATAGGGATCAAATGTACCGTTGAAGTTTACATTCATCTTTTGGTCGAAAAAAGCTGTACGGCCAGAGAAAGTAATTGGGGACAACTTCAGCGAGTCGGCAACAAAGTTGTAATTTCCGCTGAACGTCAGACCTTGAAGAATAGGGATTTTCTTTAAGCCACCATCTGTGGTATCGGATTTACTTTTGACCTTTGCTTCGATGTTATTGTCAATGGAAAAACCTATCCCTGCAGATTTTCCTGCAGAAGGAGATCCGTAGACACCCTGACTAAAGATTGAGTATACATTTCTGTTTCCATATTGATCGTTATATTGCTGATAGAAACCATATCTTGGATCCGAAAAATCGGGTCTATAGTTCAGGTTGATCGACGGTGTGACGACGTGTCTGATCTGCTGAAGGTTACCGATTTTCGGATAATAATTACCATAAACCTTGGTCGAAAGTCCGGTCGAAACAGAATAATCGTATGCACGATTGAATCCCTGAACGGTATCGATACGTTGTTTATAACCTGCGGCAGTATTGTCGATGCTTTGTCGTGTACTTTGCAAATACCAACGTTCGGTATAGTTTACACTGGTGTTGAACTGAAAATATTTAAAAGCATTGAGTGATAAACTGATTGGAATATTGTGTTGGAAGCCATTTTGGAATTTCTTGAACCCTCCTGGTTTAAATAACAATGTATCAATGGTGCTTACCGAGTTTTGTGCTTGGAAACTATAACCGACATTGATTCGTTGATACCATTTTTGTTCACCGACACGGTCTTTGCTGTCAAATGGATTGAAAGAGGATACGTTTAAGCTGATATTTGGTAAACTCATCTGTATACTGCGCGTAGCCATATCCTGATTATGCGTTAAGCTGGCCGTGAGGTTTACCTTGCCATCGGCAAATACTTTTCCATAACTGATGGACGATCCCATACGGTTACGTGCAAGATTTTCATAGGTGTTTTGTGTACTTCCTGTTCCGGTATTTTGAAAGAAAGAACTTGTACCAAAGTTAACACTTGCTGAGAAAGATGTTCCTGGATTGGCTTCCTGGCGCTGGGTATGGTTCCAAGTGACATTAAAATCCTTATTGGAGCCATAATTAGATGTTCCTTCAATACCCGTTTTTGTATTGGCGTAACGGATATTAAAACCACCGTTAAATTTATAGTTGACGGTATAGCGCGTATTGATGGAAGCTTCCCATGAACCTTTTGAATACAAGGAACCTCTAATCTCACTATCCCAATAATCGTTGAAGGCCAAATACCAACCTATATCCCGCATCGAAAATCCTCTGGTATAATCTTCCCCAAAAGATGGGAAGAGAAATCCAGATGCTCTTTTATCTGGTTTTGGGAAAAATGCAAATGGAAATGCCACGGGCATAGGCACACCCATCACCACAAGATAAGCCGGACCAGAAATAATCTGGTTTTTAGTAACAATTCCTTTGGTGATATGAATGCCAAAATGGGTATGCGGATAGGGTAGATTACAGGTACTATATAATCCCTTGTATATCGACATTTCGTCGTAGATATTCTTTCGCACAATATTGGCCTGGATAAATCCACCATCAACTTCGGTCATAATACCATAGGTATTTCCCTCTTGTTTCTCGTAATCGTAATAGAGTGAGTCTACCGTTTTCGGTGATTCACCATTTCCCATAATGACGATCGGACGCCCCACATACTTCCCCGTTTTGTCATAGATCCCCGAAGCAAAAATCTTTTTCTTGTTTCGGTCCAGACGGATATAATCGGCAGAAAGTTCAAAATCTTGATACTTTACCTTCGCTCCGCGATAAAGGTGACTGATATTCTTGGCAACTTCAGATTTCTGCGAGTCAACCGCAATAATACTCACTTCGGCCTGTAAGCCACTTCCTTTTTTCTTGGTCGTATCGCTTACAGATTTGGTCGTATCTACAGTTTTGGATTTACTCGTATCTTGCGATTTATTGGTCGCCGAAATAGGATCTTTACCTTGAAGTCCGTTCTGTTTTAATGGAATATTACTTTGAGCAAAGCTAGAATTGCTCATTGCAAGAATGATAAATAGTGTTAAAATGTTGATTAACGACTTCAAAATTAAAGACAAATGTTATTTTTGTGAAATAATGTTAAACTTTGAGAGACAAAATTAGTCAAAAAAGCAATAGAAAATATGTTAAATATCGTTATCTATTAAAGAAATAATATAGACTCATTTTGATTCGTTTATAGTAGAGCAAATAATTATTCAATGAAATCAGATTTAAGAATTAGAAAATGGTGTAGCGTTGTGTTTGCTACTTTGGGATTTTTTTTATTGAATTCTTTCAAATTAAACAATGGACAGCCCGAGCCTCCAGACTATCAAATAAGGACAATTGTAATTGACGCTGGCCACGGTGGTAAAGATACCGGAGCACAGGGAAGACGATCTTTAGAAAAAAATGTAGCCTTGGATGTTGCTTTAAAATTGGGAAAGCAGATTCAGAAAGATATTCCAGGTATCAAGATCATCTACACAAGAACGACCGATGAATTTGTTGAGCTTTATAAACGGATCCGTTTAGCGAATGCCAATAAGGCAGACTTATTTATTTCGATACACTGTAATTCAAGTGGCGCTAGTGCACATGGTACCGAAACACTGGTTTCTGGTTCGCATCGTTTGGGACAGCAGGATGCTGCAGTTCGTGAAAATGCTTCATTGTTATTGGAATCAAACTATAAAGAGAATTACCAGGGATTTGATCCAAAAGATCCTGAAAGTGCGATCATCTTCTCCTTGATGAAAAACCGATTCCGTGAAAAAAGTATTCGTCTGGCGCAGATGATCGAAGGCGAGTATGTGAAAGCAGGTCGATACAGTAGAGGGTTCTGGGAGAAAGGTTTAGCTGTACTAGCAGAAGCAGGTATGCCTGCTGTATTGACAGAAATTGGCTTTATTAGTAATAGAGAAGAAGAGAGCTATCTATTGTCCGATGAAGGACAACAGGAGATTGTTGATAATTTGGTTTCAGCTCTAAAAATTTATAAAAATTCTGTAGAACGCTAAACAGATTTGCTTTTATGCTGTTTTAAACTTAAATTAATGATCATTACTAAATAGATTATTTGTGAAAATTTCAAACGAGACAAAAGTCGGCATATTAGCAACAGTTGCAATAGTTTTATTATTTATAGGATATAGCTTTCTAAAAGGAAATGATGTTTTTAGTAGCGATAATACTTTTTATACGACCTATACGGCTGTAGATGGTTTAACTCCCTCCAAGCCTGTCCTAGTCAACGGCTATCAGATTGGGCGTGTTTCAAAAATGATTTTACAAGCAGATGGGAAGATCAAAACCGAGTTCAAGATCCATTCTCATTACGATATACCAAAAAATACAGTAGCGAGAATTTCTAGTACAGATTTATTGGGCGGTAAAGCGATTGTTTTCGAAATGGGCAATAGTAAGGAATTGGCAAAGGATGGTGATTTTTTAGCTTCAGGTGTTCAACCGAATATTATGGATAAGGTCGAACCCATTCAAAAAAGGATCGAAACCATTACTATTAAACTAGACTCGACGCTATCAGTCGTTAATAGTGTCTTAGACAAACAGTTTCAGGACGACTTTAAAAAGAGTATCCATAGTATCTCCACTTCTTTGAAAAATGTGGAAGGCATTACCAAAGACGTCGAAGGTCTGGTCGGGGATGAAAAAGGAAGGCTCAATAGAATCATGGCTAATCTGGAATCAATCACTTCCAATTTTTCACAAAATGGTGAGAAAATCAATGCGATTATGTCTAATCTGAATAATGTTACCGATAAGGCTGCTCGATTGGATTTTGAACATACCATGAACAAAGTAAATGCTGCAGTCAATGATTTTCAGGAGATCACAGGAAAAATTAATAGTGGTAAGGGATCTATCGGTTTATTGCTCAATGACGAAGCTTTATATAATAATCTCAATAATGCTTCAAAGGAAATGGATAATTTGATGAAGGACGTTAAAGAGAAACCTGGGAAATATATCAAACTTTCCATCTTTGGGAAAAAAGGCGAGAAATAGATTTTAGAAATCAGATCCAATGATATACATAAAAAGCCTGCATATAGCAGGCTTTTTTGTTTTCATAAGATAACCTTTGGACGTTGGAATTTGTCGGCGGTCCAATACCTTAAATTTGCTCCCTTGGTCTATGCTTTACCGACCAGTACTTTCCTGTAACCAAGTTTATACGATGTTCTAAATTAGCAGCGTTTTAACTGCCTTTTTACAGGGTATAACAGGGGGTTAATAGGGGTAGACCCCTGTTGACCCCCTGTTATACCCCTGTTAACCCCCTGTAAAACCCTAGTAAAACCCTAGTAAAACTAGAACTTGATATTAATCGTTGGTTAATAGGAGCATGATACGGTCAATTATGAGTTGAAATAGAAACGCCACTCCATGAGTGGCGTTTCTAATCTGCTAAATTCAGCACTTTACGAGCGACTTTATTAGTCGCGAAAGTAGATGATCTTCCAATCCGATTTCACCTTACTTTCTATAAGGTTTCTTTAAGCCAGGTAAAGAATTCTCTTTGCCAAACCTGTGCGTTTTGTCCGGACAGAACCCAGTGATTTTCATCCGGTAGGTAGACCAAACGGCTCTTAATTTTTTTGAGCTGGGCCAATTGGAATGCCGCCAGTCCTTGTCCGATTGGAACACGATAATCTTTTCCACCCTGAAAGATCAAAATTGGTGTGTGCCAATTATTTGCTTTTTCAATCGGGTTGAATGCGGTATAGGATTTCTCATTTTTGCTATCCCAGTACGCTCCGCCCAGTTCGTGGTTGGCGAAAAAGAGTTCTTCTGTGGTACCATACCAGCTTCTCATGTCGAATAAACCATTGTGCGCGATGAAAGTTTTGAAACGGTTTTGATGCACGCCAGCTAGCTGATAAACAGAGTATCCACCATAACTAGCTCCAATCGCCGCGCGGCGTGTTGTATCTACATAAGATTCTTTGGAGATATCGTCTATGGCTGTTAAGTAATCACGGATTGGCTGACCGCCCCAGTCTTGGGAAATAGCTTCATTCCATTTTACCCCCCAGCCAGGCATACCTCTACGGTTTGGGGCGATGACAATATAACCTTGTGATGCAATCAATTGTAAATTCCAACGGAACGAGTAAAATTGTGTCAGAGCGGATTGAGGGCCGCCTTCACAGTAAAGTATGGTTGGATATTTTTTTGCAGGGTCAAAGTTTGGCGGATAGATTACCCATGAAAAAAGATCTGCTCCATCGGATGCCTTTGTAATACGCTTCTCAATTTTGTTTTCGCTGATGCTCGCATATTTTGCATCGTTGACTTTGGTGACCGGAGTTAAAGATTTGGTTTTTAGATCAAAGCTGAAGATTTCTGTTGCACGGGTAAACTTTGTCGAGCTAACGATTAATTTGTCCGCTACTTGGCCTACAATACCGGTGATGTCAAAGTCACCTTCAGAAATTTGGTGTATTTTTGGTAAACTTTTAGCTTTGATATTGGTCGGTACTTCCAGTTCAAATAGTTGAACTGTACCTTTCGTAGCAGCTGTAAAATAGATTTTGCGATTGTCACTGCTCCAGATAAAACTATTGACCGTACCATCCCAATGTGCTGTTAGATTTAAACGAATTGAGCTGTTTTTGTCAAATAGCATGATGTCATTTTTGTCCGATTCATAACCATCGGTCTTCATGCTGAGCCAGGTTAGGCTTTTTCCATCGGGAGAGTAGGTTGGAGTTGTATCATACCCATTCATGCCTTCTGTCAGGTTAGAAGTCGTTCCGGTAGCGATATCATAGCGATAAATATCGGTATTGGTACTGACGGCATAGTCTGTTCCGAATTTCTTTTTACAGACATACAGCACTGCTTTGCTATCTGGAGACCATGCAAAATCTTCGGCGCCACCAAATGGTGCCTGAGGGCTATAGAAGGCTTGGTCCTTCAATAGGTCTACCGGCTCACCAACTTTACCGTCAATAAAACTCGCCACAAAAGGATGACTGAACTTACCATCATTGAAGGTATCCCAGTGCCTATAATCTAAGTTGTCATAGATATAAGCTTCTGACTTTGGCAATTCGGGGTATTTATCTGTACTGTGGTATTTTTTTACCAGAACGGACTGGCTGAAGAGTATTTGCTTACCATCGGGCGAAAATTTGACATTTTCTAAGGCGATATCGCCATTTGTCAATTGAAGTGCTTCGCCCTTAGATAGGTTCTTCTTCCATAACTGCCCCTTTAACAAATAAATTACGTCGCCGTTGGGTTCGATCTGAACGACTGTTTCACCGCCTTTTTGGTCGGTGAACTGATGGTTGGTGCCATTGGCCAGTGAAATCGTATATAGATTTTTTTCACTTGAATTGCTTTCCAAATTATAATTGGAAACACCATATACCAATGTTTTGCCATCTGCAGAAAGTCCTTCGGCCGAAACACGACCAAGATCCCAAAGTGTACTTGGGTTGATCGGTTGTGGCGATTCCGACACTAATTTAAAATTGCTTTTTCCACCTTTGCTTTCTTGCGCATTGCTTAGGTTGCACGCCATAATCGCTAATGTAAGTATTGTAAGTTTTTTCATCTGTTTAAACATATCTATGTCGCTGAAAAATTTCTTCGCAAGTTACAGAATTTGGTCATAAATGCTAAGGCAAGTAAAAAAATAGCCATCTCTTTCATTTAGAAATGGCTTATGAGAATTGTAAATCCCTATTTTTTAAGTAATATCTGAATCAATACCCAATAAAGTCGAAGATGTTGTCTATTGATCCACATGGCTATTGTCAAATTGATACCAGTTTATTTTTGTTGAAACGCGCATCAAAATCGCCAAAATGATAAAGATGCCAATTGTTCCAGCGACAAGGGAATAATCCCGAAGTTGCATGAGGATATAGATAAAGAGATAAAATAAAGCCAGAATTGAACTGAGCAACAGCGCCGATTTCTGGTCTTTGGTAATAGATTTAATAAAACTGCCAATCAGCATAACTGTCGCCACGGAAGCGGTTAAATAAGCTAGATTAAATCCAATATGCTCGGATAGCGCGAGTAGCAATGTGTAAAAAAGAACCATCGCTGCTCCAATTAGAATATATTGAATGATATGGATCCGTTTTTTCTTGATCACCTCGGTGAATAGGAGCGAAGTAAAGGTCAGGAGAATGACTAAAATACCATATTTGGCAACCCGTGTTGTTTTTTGATAGTTGTTGATATCTGGTAAGAAGTTAATTGTAATCATGTCCGTGTTATCCAATAGGTTATTTGCAGAGGCAAGTGTAGTAGTGGCGGTTTGAGCCGCTTTGTGCTCATTGCCCTCATTTCCATTTTCGAGGTTGTTATCGAACTGATAGATTGAACGAGCATCGCCAGTCCATTGTTGTGGTAACTTCCGACTGAAAGATGGGATTTCCCATGAAGCGGAAAAATTGGATGTTTCGGTATTACGTTTGCTCGGTAAAAATGCACCAGTGAAACTTGGATTAGCCCAGTTACCCTTAGCCTGGATGTTTGTCTGGTCACCAAGAGGGAGAAAATTCAATGATTTGGATCCTTTTAGATTTAGTTTTATCTTGAAACGATTGTCCGTTTTCTGCGGATCCAAAGATACCGGACAGACTAAATTTTGAGTAAATAATTTGAGATTATTAAAGTCTGGATCGAAAGTTAACTCGTTTCCATCCCAATTCAAGGATGGGCGCTTGCCTAAGCCTTTAAAATCCTGGATACCGAAAATAAGCTTGCTGCCTTTCCAGTCAATTTGCTCATGAGGGATCTCGAGTTTTTCTAGGGATATTTTGTCAAAAGAACCTTCTAATGTTATGTTGCTGTTGTAAACTACCGCATTATAAATACCTCTAGAGAGATGTTGTGGTGTTACATCTGTTGCGATATTGGAAGTTTTGGGTAAGACAAATATCCATTTCAGCTCTTCTCTAAGGTTAGATTTTTCGGCTTTTTCGGTAGACAGTGGGATAGTCTCGCGATAGGGGATGGCGAGAACAGGGCTTGAAATAACCTGATCCTTTCCCCAATTTAATGTAATTCCATCGGATACTTCCTGTTCGCGGTTTTTCCGCTCTTCAATCAAATCGCTGATTAAGGCTAGCGGAATAAGTAGTATGAGGGAAAGAAAGAAAATGACAAATAGCTTTAGGACAGTAGAATTACTGATTTTCTCAAAAAATGAGGATTGCTCTGTCGGAGGTAAATTGTTGTAGTTCATGGTTTTAGCGGTTTAAGTTTAGCTGAATGTTTTTGCTGTATAAGGCAATTTGAAGCTCCGTTAATTGCCAGTGAAGGATTTCTTTAAATTCTAAATGATGAAAACTTTGGAGCGATCGCCCCTTTTGAAAATGTTTTTTGTAATAACCGAAGTATTCAGGAAATAAGGTGCCGCCAATAAAAATCATTGCCATGAGATACAGGCTTATCTTTCCATTACCAAGCAAAAGGAATTGCATGGCAATTTCATCTTGTATCTCTGTTCCGGTTTCAGTCAGGATATGAAAGACATCGTGATTTTCCAGTTTGGGCATGACATCGAAACCTTTACTTTCATAAAAGAGCCCCAAATTATGGCCGATGCTTCCAATGGGGTAGGTCATGAAATCTGCTTTAGAGATTCCCCAGGCTTTTTTGTTCCATTTAAAGATGTTTGCATACACTTTGGAGGACCAATTGTAGAGGTGCAGCATCAGTTTCAGTCTAATTCCTTTCATTTAATTATGTTTTAAAAGTACTTTGGTTTTCAAAGTGAATAGATAAAAAAATTATTTGTATTGCTGTTTTATTAAATTTTCAAGTGCAATAAGATGGTTTTCAAAGGCTTTAAGTCCTTTTGTCGTTCTTTTGTATCTGGTGTTCGGCTTCCGGTCAACAAAGCTTTTTTCGACAATAATGTATTCCTCTTTTTCCAATGTTTTTAGGTTGGAAGCAAGGTTACCATCGGTTACATCCAACAATTCTTTCAATGAATTAAAATCATATTCTTCATTGGCAGCGAGAACACTCATAATTTGGAGGCGAACTCTGTTTTCAAATATTTTGTCATATAAGGAAAGATCTAATTTCACGATTCGTACTTTTTGTAAACGATAAAACCATAGATGATGTGTAGCACACCAAATCCCAATCCCCACAATAGTAATCCGTTGTCCGGGAAACATATACCAATCAAACCCAGACAGATTTCCAGTATACCCAAGCCTTTTGCTTCGGCAAAGGTATAGATACTACCCGCAGTCAGTGCCAGTCCATAAAAGATCAGCAGCATAGCAGCAATCAGCTGGTAGTAGCCTTGGACAAAAAACAACAAGGATATCATGCCACCTGTTAGTAAAGGGATTGAAACTGCAAATAAAAGAGATTTGCTTGTAATGTTCCAAATCGACTGCTTATTTTTTCTCGCCTTTTTACGTGCCATTAGCCAGCCGGTCACTAGGGATGATAACAGGACGATCAGCGCAATCATTAAAAACAGTAGGGGCTCATTCAGATTTTTGCCCAATAGTAGAGCGATGCTTTCGGGTTGATGTATAATATAGTATCCCAATAGCGTTCCGACCAAAGCATAACAGCCCATGAGTACACCTGATAATCCGCTTATTGAAACAAATTTGGACGATTTTTCCATTAATGATCTGATCTGCCCAAGTTCTCTAAATAAATCTTTCTGTTCCATAAAAGTACTTTGATATTCAAAGTAAATGAATAATAATGAATTATGCAAGGGGTTGGGAGAATATTGAAAAAAAATAAAAAAAAGAGTAGAAAATACTTGCAGGATATAGGTTTGGTTTCTATCTTTGTGGCATCAAAAGAAATCCTAATGCGGAAGTGGCGTAATTGGTAGCCGCACCAGACTTAGGATCTGGCGCCGCGAGGCGTGGGGGTTCGAGTCCCTTCTTCCGCACTTGATGTCCTCCCGAACTTAAAACCTCGGGAGGATTTTTTTATGAATGCGATATAGCTAAAAAGAGTATGAATATTTCACACGAGAATGTAGATGCAATCAATGCGGTAGTCAACGTCGCATTAGCACCTGAAGATTATAATCCTCAAGTCGACAAAGAGATTAAAGCGCAAGCTAAAAAAGCAAAATTACCAGGGTTCCGTCCAGGTCAAGTTCCAGTGGGACATATCAGACGTACTTATGGTAAATCTATTTTATTTGATGAGATCAATAAATTAGTGAATGAGAAAATCACCAATTATATTGCTGAAAATAAATTAGAAGTTTTAGGTCAACCACTTCCTTTGGAAGATGATGCACAATACAGCTGGGATTATAAAGACAATTTCAACTTCAAATATGAAATTGGTCTTGCTCCTGCTTTTGAATTACCTTTTACCGCTGAGACTGAATTTACTTCGTACGAAATCAAAGCTGATGAAGAGACATTGGCAGATCGTATCAAGAACTTGCGTCGTAGCTATGGAAAAATGACTAATCCAGAAGTATCTGAAGAAGGTGATGTATTGTATGCAACATTGAAACAAGATAAAGAGGAAGGTCTAGAAAAAACAACTTCTATCCGTACAGATATCGTAGAAGATGCTAAGATTAAAAAATCATTAGTTGGTCTTAAAAAAGACGATGTTGTTAAGATTGATGTTAAAAAAGCATTCAAAACTGAAGATTTAGCACGTATCTTAGGTATCACTGAGGAAGAAGCAACTGCTTTAGACGTCACTAAATTTGAATTGACTGTTAAGAATATCAACCGCTTAGAAGAAGCTGATCTTAACCAAGAATTTTTCGATAAATTATTCGCGGAAGGTGAAGTAACAGAAGAAGCTCAATTCACAGAAAAAGTGAAAGAAGAAGTTGAGAATTTATTCAAACAAAATTCAGATCAAAGATTACGTAATGATATGTATACTTTTGGTATGGAGAAGGTTGATGTATCTTTCCCTGAAGAATTCTTGAAAAGATGGTTGAAAGCAACTAACCCAAGCATTTCTGAAGAAGAATTGAACGAAGGTTTTGCTGATTTCTTGAATAACTTGAAATGGACAATTATCGAAAATCGCGTTGTTACTGAAAATGGTCTTGAAGTTAAATATGATGAAGTTATCAATTTAGCAAAAGAACGTATCTACGCGCAAATTAAGATGTACAACATCAACGAAGAGCCTTCTGATGAGCAGTTGAACCAATTTGCAATTCAATTGTTGCAAGATAGAGAACAAGGTAATCGTTTGTTCGAAGAAGCTAAAGCTTTAAAAGTATTTGATCACTTGAAAGGTTTAGTGAAATTGAATGCTAGTGACATTGAATACAAAGAATTCGAGAAATTAGCATAAGCGATTTTTAAAATAAAAAGAAAGTCCCTTCAATCTATTTGGAGGGACTTTTTTATTTTCAGCGCAGTGTGGTCGCAGCTTTTACACTATTCTTTTTTTTGTTGTTCATATCATCCAAAGATCGCCTGTGTCGGCCGTTATATGGAGCTGAAAAAAAGCTCTGCTGGTGGAATCGAAGCGGACTCCCAGAATAGGGACAATGCGGTTGGAATAGGAGTTGGGCTGCCAGAATTGAAAGAGGTCTGCTGGAGTTGGAAGAGGCCTGTTGAAATAGCAAAGGGACTATTCCGAAAGGTCAATTGACCTTGCTTTTCTTTGTTTCAGCAGGAGCTGTCGTAGTCGTCTTCTTGCCAAAAGGGAATAGCCTTTTCAAGAACTCCGAGAAGGTGTTGAATTCCTGCCGATAGAGTAATCCGAAAGCACTAATATATTCGCCGTCATTGGGGCTAAGAAGAAAGTTACGTGTATTTAGGCGATTGGAAGCACGTAGGACCAAACGTCCGTCTTTTCTTAAATAAAACATAGCCTCGGCATCGGTTGAGACCCGATCTGAAAATACATTCAAATCCGTTAGAGCCTGACTTCTACGGTCGGAGATACCTCCTGTCAAAACAAGCCTGTCGTTGAATAGACGCAGTGAGGCAGATGCATCATTTAAAGATTTGATATTAATATCAAAGAAATTGATGTTTAGCGATTGGGCTATGATGTTGTTGATTTGGTTGAATGCTATTTCTGTGCCTGCGGATAGCAAGGTGTTATTTACTTCTTTACCGAAGTCTGTCTGTGTACCAGGTGTAAAACTTCGTCTCACGATTAGGCTAAGCGCTTGTTGATTGACATTGTTGGCATCTGAAAAGTATCCTTGCAGTTCATCCTTAACCCCGGGGTTTTGTGGAAAGTTGATATCAAACGTGATTTCCGGCTGACTTAACTGCCCTTTTAGGATCATGTCGGCCTGTGCCAATACACGCTCGGGATTTTCTTCCCGGCCTGCTGCATTATACAAAGGCGCTAAGCTTGTTCTTTGTTGATAGATGGCATTGATATTGATATTCGCTTCGGTTGGGTTTCCTGCCCATCGCACTGTTCCGCCCTCTTTGAGATCAAAAATCTTGTTGATATAGTCTTGGGCAGTGAAATTGAATTTTCCACTGTTTATGATAAAATCCCCAAACATTTCAAAATCCCCCAATGAAGATATCCGCATGTTGAGATTGCTATTTCCCCTTCCTGATAATTCGCCCATACTGGAGAATAGATTTATTTCTGCATTCGGGTTGATCAAGAGGTCCATATTCATCGTCAGACCGTTGAAATCTCGTTTTTTAGTGTTTTTCTTCGTTTTGGTCGAGTCTTTCTCAATAAAGTAGATAAAGTCGGTATCTGAGATTGTACTGGCACTATTGAAGGGAATATTGATAATCGTATTTTCTTCGGATTTAGCACGGATATTGATGTTCATGGCCGAAGTTAGTCCTTTAAACTGAAAGGTGCCTGAAGCGTAAGCAGTGCCATAATATACATTATTGTCCTTTATTGTGGTATTTAATACCATGAAATTCTTGGTTTCGGCAGTTACATCGATATCGGGATCACTCAATTTGTTGAGATCTACAACGCCATCAATGGTTGCTACATTGTTTTTGGGATCGTATACTTTTAGCCCTGTGAGAAAAATTCGGTTATTGGTAACCGCAATTTCGTCGGAAAGGCGGTATGGCGTTTTTAGGTAATTGATGACCATCGAAGCGTTATCCAATTTTCCAGAACCCGTAATTTTGGGATTCAGGATGTCTCCTTCAATAGCAAGATCTGCAGTGACCTTGCCCTGCATATTGGATACTAAGCTTCGTAAAAATGGCTGAAAAACAAATACATCTGTATTTTCCAGTTTAGCTTTCAGATTAAGCTTATTGTTTTCGCTTAGGTGGTTATAGGAACCTTGTAACTGAATTAATTTATTTCCTTCCTCTATCTTGCTGTCTAGTTTAACCAATTGATTTTCGGGATCGTAGTTGGCATTCAGTGCTAATGAGCCGATCGGAATATTGTTATACAGGATAGGAGATGTTTTTATATTGGCGACAATAAAGGGTGCTTTGAATACGGAATTAACTTCAATATTTCCATTTAAATTTCCGGAGAGATTGATGCCATGGGGTTTGGTGATCCCATTTAAGGATGTAAGATTAAAGTCCTGAAATTTGAGATTGATCTGATCACTGACTTCGTTGGACAGGATGCCATCGATATGAACTTTTTGTTCGTCGTGACTCAGTGTTAGTTTTTCAAAGTACCATTTTCCTTTCGATATTTTCAATTGTGCATCATTATTGACAAGCCATCGCTCTCTATTGATTAAGATATTCGATGGATAGAAATTGATATAGGCAGGTTTGGCATGGGCAAAGCGTATGACGCCATTAAGATCCAGACTATTGCTTGCTTCAAGTTCCGACATTTTGATGTTGAATTGTAAACTATCGTTTGCCAAGGTGTTTGAAATATTGACGTTTTTAATATAGGTACTGTCGGTGAAATTTATGCGATCGATGGAGGTCTGCAATTCCATATTCTTCAAGTTGGCATTTTGATCGACAATCAGGTGAGTTAGCCGAATGCCATTGTACTTGAATTCGGGTGCGTAAAAATTAAAACTGGCCGTTTGTTTTTCACTTTCAAATTTTGCATTGAGCGTTGCACCGCTGTCTAACGCAATGTCCTTTCGAAAGAATGTTGCGATCGGCTTAAAAGAAGTTATATTAATATTCAGGTCAAAGTCCTGGCGATTAAAAATGTTGTTTTCAAACCCGATTGCCGGAGCGTAGCGCATGGCTAAAGCTTTAAAATAAGGAACAATTGTATTGAGGTCTATTCTTCCTTTGAGATCAATGTGTCCGATAGCCGACTGCAAGGTTAGGGAGCGTGCATTTTCATCTCCTTCGGCAAGGAAATTGATGTTGCGGATGACGAATTGGCCCTTAGAGGAAGTGAAATTGACACTGTCTGATTTAAATTCGCCGGTAATATTATTGATGTTGTCCCCAATTAAACTGGTGTGGAATTTCGTGTTAATAATGTTGATGGAATCCCCTTGAAAGAAGTTGAGTTTTTTTAGATTGGCTTGTTGGATATCAGCATCCAGGTGATAGTTGGGTTTGACAGACCAATCGATATCTGTGGTAAACTGTAGTTTTAAATTTGGATCATATATTTGCCCTGAAGCAAGAATTAACTGTTTCTCTGTATTTCCTTCAATTTGTATACGTTGATAACTGTAATTCTTGTAATTGAAATTACTAAGATCTCCTTTTATCTTTAGGCTCATTTTCTTAGGATCGGTACCTGTTCCGTCAACCTGTAAATTGAAGCCTGTTGCTCCCAGATCTTTTAATTTTGTTATCGTACCTACATCGAATTTTTTAGATTGAAAATTGCCCGCATATTTTATTTCCTTCTGGATATCCAGTAAGGCATCAGCCTCAACATTACCGATCGCAGTCGTGAAAACTCCCTTTGTCTTAAATTTATTGTATAATCCATTTAGGCTGCCTTTGAATGAAAATTTGTCGAAGATCTGGAAAATTTCAGGGAGTTTGAAATTTTTTAGATTTCCGAGATCTGTAATAACTGCATTTAAGTCTTTGTGCTCAGAAGAAATTGCTATGCTGGGAACAATAAATTTAGTTTTGTCGATATCTGGTAGACCGATAATCTGGAGGTCGCCTGCTAAACTAGTTTTTTTTCCAATTGTTAAATCGACCTGTGATGCGTTGATGGAAGATACAGTTCCTTCTAGATTTGCCCGCTTGATATTGACGTCAAATTTGACTTGGTGCATAGGCGAGGAAAAGAAAGCAATATCCTCGGAGTGAATACGGGAGTCCCGTGCAAGAAGTTTTACATGAACTTTATTGATGAAGTCCGAAAAATCGTCAAAGTTGTTGTAGCTAAGTTTGATGTAATTTTTGAATGTAGAACGGTTGGTGGCTAGCATAAGCTCACTGAGCTCGATACTTGTATTGCTTACCTTCGTTTGGGCAAGAAGGCCCTTGATCTCTAAACCCTTCTTTTCGCGAAGATTGAATGTCTTGATGTTCGCTGAAATTTGATTAGAATCGATTTTTATCTTATCAAAATGGGCGTTAAGTTTGGAAATCCCTAAATCTCCAAAATCGACGACTTTATTGTAATGTTTACGTCTATGGTTAACATAGTTAAACGCATTGTTCTTAATAACAAGTTCCTTTAAATCGAAGATGATTTTTTTTGAACTTTTCTTTTTCTTTTTCTTAGGTGGGTTGAAATAACGAATTAAAAATGAGATGTTTGAGCTGTCCTGAAATTGCTCAAAAGTAGCTTGGGTACCCTCAATGGTTAGTTTGTTGATCACAATCTTGTTCAGTTCAATGAACTGAGAAAGGTTGACGTTGGCTTCTAACCTTCCTGATTTTAATATTTCTTTTCCCTGTGGACTATAGAGTTGAAAATCTTCTACTACAATAGATTTAAAAGGTTTGAAATAGATACTTTTGAGGCTTATTTTGGTGTTTAGTTCGTTGGATAAATAGTCGACAGCTTTTTGGGCAACATAATTTTGTACCGGTTTCAACTGTAGGGATAACGCCAATGCAAGCAGTATAATGAATATACTACCAAGGACTATTGACACTATTTTAATTATTTTTTTGATACTTTTGTATTAAAATTTATTACCTCAAGCTATGGCTATTATTTTAGGGATTGAATCCTCTTGTGATGAAACCTCCGCTTCTATCTGTATTAACGGTGAAATACGTTCAAATGTTATTGCAACTCAGGCAATCCACGCAAAATATGGTGGAGTGATTCCCGAGCTCGCTTCACGTGCTCATCAACAAAATATTATTCCAACGGTGGAAGAAGCCATTCGCCAAGCAAAAGTAAGCAAAAATCAAATAGATGCAGTGAGTTTTACGCGGGGACCTGGATTATTAGGTGCACTTTTGGTGGGAACATCTTTTGCCAAATCATTTGCACTCGCACAGAATATCCCTTTAATTGATATAAACCATATGCAGGCGCATATTCTGGCTCATTTTATTGAGGATCCGAAGCCTAGTTTTCCGTTTTTATGTCTTACTGTTTCTGGTGGTCATACGCAAATTGTGTTGGTAAAGGATTATTTTGAAATGGAACTTTTGGGAGAAACATTGGATGACGCTGCAGGGGAGGCTTTTGATAAAACAGCTAAAATCCTGAATCTTCCTTATCCTGGTGGACCGCTTATTGATAAATTTGCAAAAGAAGGTAATCCGGCAGCTTATCGGCTTCCTGAACCCCAGATCCCTGGTTTAAATTTCAGCTTTTCAGGATTGAAAACCGCGATATTATATTTGGTTCAAGATCAATTGAAACAGAACCCGGATTTTCTGACCCACAATATGGCCGACTTATGTGCTAGTGTACAATCGCGTATTGTATCCATCCTG
Organism: Sphingobacterium paramultivorum; assembly: GCF_014109745.1. Lineage (NCBI taxonomy): Bacteria > Pseudomonadati > Bacteroidota > Sphingobacteriia > Sphingobacteriales > Sphingobacteriaceae > Sphingobacterium > Sphingobacterium paramultivorum. Next base: position 3,694,115 of record NZ_CP058555.1, on the reverse strand, counting down.
TTGAATAAACTAAAGAAAGCGGCAAAGGAGACAGGGGTAAAGGATATTGCCATCGCAGGCGGCGTTTCGGCTAATTCTGGCCTGAGACAAAGCTTAATTGAAATGGGTGAGAAATACAATTGGAGGGTGTTTATTCCAAAATTTGAATACTGCACCGACAATGCCGCGATGATTGCTATTGCAGGTTATCACAAATTTTTAAAGAAAGATTTCGTAGGACAGGACGTCGCTCCTATGGCTAGGATGCATCTGTAGTTAATACGGGTATTTGAGTTTCCCCGGGCACTATCCTTTTGTACTGGGGAAACTTAAAATGGTTTATTTTATAAGGGGGAACTGTACCCATAGGCCTGTGCCGTAGAGGTAAATAAGTTTTTCTTTGGCTGGTAAAAGTTCAGTTCATAACCCTCAGCACCCCAAAAGATACTGATAAAACTAATTCCTTGCTCAGAACGTAATACTGTTAGTATCTGAAAAGCCTCGTTGTCAAACTGACCGCCATCATCAACACGCCAAGTGCTGATATCATCGTATAAAGCCGGGAAATCCAAATTGATCAGCTGTTCATCCTTTGCGTAGGAAAATACAGCTAAAGCAGAGTCTTGTTGATTTTCAAACACAGTAAGATTAAACTCGGACTGATCACTGAGGATGGCAACTGTTGTACTTTTATTAATCTTCCTATTGTATTTCTTCTCAAGCTGCTCCCTAATTTCTGGAGAAGTTTCTTTTTGAATTTTTGTAAACTTCTCAATTTTATACTGGTCTATAAAAGCTTTATTGACAAGCATACCAAATTCGCCAGATTTAATCGCATCGCTAATTTTAAATAATGAACCTTCGCTATTTGCGAAGTTCTGAGCGGTCTGTCTTCCGTTACTCTCTTTATTATCCATTTTATTTTGAACAAATTCAAGCGGACTGACCTGATTTTCCACAATGACATAATTATATTTTTCGGGACCCTCCATTGCTTGATCCATAGGAAGAGCGATTAGTGAGTCCTTTTGCTGGTTTAAAAAACCAAAATATGGCGAAATTGTCTCTTCCTTATTTTCATGCTTAATTGCAGTCTTGGATTGATTTTGATTGTTACCACAAGCATATAATGTAAGTAGAAAAATAGCTGAAAAAAGTGACTTCATAAGTATTTTGAATTTTTTTGTGAAATATAAGGCTTTCCCTCATCATAATGAAAAGATTTAAACTTTAATGTTATGATGAACTCTAAATTGAATATCTACCGCAAAGAATGGCTGGACGTTATTTTTGCGGGTCGCAACAAAATGTACGGTGCTTATGAGTTGCGAAATCTCTCTGATAAAGCAACAAATGTGGGTTTGGGAATTGTTGTTTCTTTTGCAGTTTTGCTGATCGCAGGATCCTATGCATATAATAAATATTTTAAGCAAACTGTTCCGGCCGTGATTTATACGGTACAAGATATTGGGCCCGACATGCTGGAAGAAATTCAAAAGAAGGTAGAGGAAAAAGAGGAGGTTCCTGAAGAACCTGTCATGATGCAGGAGAAAGCCCCGCAGCAGGTTGCCCAAGATGTGTCCAAATTTGATTTGGTTAGAATGCCCGATATAAAAGTGGCCAAAGCAAATCAAGTTACGGAAGAACTTGTGAGTCAGGATGAGTTGAAAAATCCCAATACAATGACCTCAAGGATCACATTGAAGGCAAGTCCATCGGGTACATATATTGCGCGTGGTGAATTTGGTTCTTCAAAAAGGGATGGTGATATTACAGGTTCTAAAGATGGTTCATTATCCGGAGGTGGAACTGATGATAATTCTAACAATACATTTACATCAGTAGAAATTATGCCAACACCTGTAGGGGGACTACCTGCGTTTATGAAGTGGATCGCCGAGAATTATAACTTTCCACAACAGGCTTTGGATCAAGGGGTATCTGGTGTTATAGAGGTTTCTTTTGTCGTTGAAAAAGATGGGTCACTAACAGATATTGCTGTTAAACGTGATATGAAATTTGGTACGGGAGATGCTGCGATAAACTTATTGAAGAAAGCGAAAAAATGGAAACCTGGAGTACAAAATGGACTTAAAGTGCGTGTAGCGTATACATTACCGATCCGTTTAAGTGCTGTCTCACAATAAATGCTTCTTAACTTTATTTAACAGATCATCAATTAAACTTTCGATAGCCGAGAAGACTCTTACTGATAAATAAGTTGAAAAAGGGTACTTATTAAAAAGAATGATTGTTGGTTTTATAAAAAATAAAGAAATGAAAAAGTTGATGTTAAGTTTGGCGTTATCTGGATTGATGTTAGCCGGTTTCGCTCAAGAAAAAAAAGATGTTAAACCAGAAATGAAAGAAATGCAAACTTCCGTGCATAAACATAAAATGGGAAGAATGCACGATGGTTTTAAAAATAAAACTCCAGAGGAAGTTGCTAAGATGAAAACTGATCGCATGGATCAAAAATTGAAATTTACAGATAAACAGCGTAAAGATATCTATGCCTTTAATTTGAAGCAAGCAAAAGACCATCAAAAAATGGCTGCCGAACATCAGGAACATCGATCAAAAATGAAAAAGCAACGTGTGGCAGAACATGAAAAAATGATGGGAATGTTAACTCCAGAGCAACAAAAAACGTTAAAGGATTCCTACGCTGAAAATCGTAAAATGCACAAAGAACATTGGAAAAAAGACAGACAGCTAAAAAGAAAGGACTTTAAAAAAGGTGAAGTAACTAAAACAAATGATGCAGAGGTAAAAGCATCATAAAAATTAAACAAGGATAGTTTTCATATTAAATATTGGTGAGTGTTAGTAGAGGAGGGAACCATTGGTTCCCTCTTTCTTATTATGTAAGCTCATCCTTATTACCTAAGCTCGTCATTTATTCGAAGTGTTTTGTCTAGCTCAAGGTTACATGATTGCAAAATGCTTCGGTACTCCCATTAGGATACGCTTATTTGATAAACCTTCTTGTTATTGAATTACTATCCATCAGCTTGGTGATCAGAAAACTTAAGCTAAAACCTAGGAGCGCTATGGAGAGGATTTTCAGTGTGGCTGGAAGATTAGGAATAGTCAAGAAGATGTCTGTCAATGCTTGAACAATGATAAAATGCGCTAAGTAAATACCAAACGTGGCTGATGAAAGGCGTTTTATCCATTTAGATTCGGGTATCTTCAGTTTTTGAACGACAAGAAAAATAGAAATGGTCATCAACGCTACGTTGATATTACAGAAATACCAAATAACCTCGAGATTGGCATAATTCCCAGGATAGTACTTCTGGGTCACCAAAAAGCCAAAAAATGTGGCTAGAAATCCAACGATAAATAAAGGTAAGGCAATCGCTATGGTCTTGGTGATAGACCATTGAAAAGGATAGTTGACCAAATAATAAGCTAGCACAATATAGCCCAGAAAACCTGAAAAATAATAGAAGGTGCCAAATTCATTCCAGTTACAGACACCCCAGATTCCCATCTGCTCATAGTTGCCAGCATATCCCAATGTTGGAGCAATCATTTTTATGTATGGAATGAGGAGTGTGACCATCCAGAACGCAAGAAAATATTGAATGTCTTTTTTTGTTGCCTGATTCAACCAGCTGCCAATGATAGGTATGATTAGGTATAGACCAATTAACATGTACATATACCAAAGGGGGGTAGTATCGTAGTTAAAATTAAATATTGCTGTATAAATTTTTGTAATTGTTGCCTGCATCGTAAAATTATTCATATCGATCAAAGCACTGGGACTACTTTTAATAAAGTTCAGGTATACAAAAAAAGCTATTGGCAATACAATTGACCAAAAGATCAGTGGGACAATTATTCTTCCGATTCTCTTTTTATAAAATGTGGCCAGATCGGTTTTGACAGGAAATAGGAGTATACCTGACATCATTGCAAATAAGGGGACACAGGCGCGAACAATACTTCCCCAGAACACACCTTGGTGGAAGGTGCTGCTGTTGTCAAATGTTCCGACAAAGGCGTCGCAGCTATGGGATATGAGTACCATGAAGCAGGCAAGAATACGTAAGAAATCAATCCAGGGAAGATAAGTTTTTGTATTTTCAGAAGTCATTTGTAATGAGGTTTGGGAGCGAAGCTAACAAAAAAAGTGGCATTAGTTTGATCGACTAATGCCACTTTTTTGTTATTCTTTATTTTTTTGATGTTCTTTCCATTGTTTGGAGAAAGATTTGTCAGCCAATTTGGGTAGTTCCCGTTGATCTCCCCAGGTTTTCTGAAAGAGTTTTTTGAGAAAGAAATTTTTGAATTTCCCACCAAAGAAATCGATCAGTTTTCTGCGCATTATCCCGTAGGTGAACCATTGCCAGACTTTTTGTTCTGTTTTTGTTGCCAGACCTTGATCAACTGAATCTTTTCTGTTGACGAGAAGCATGCGCTGTATGTCAATACCAACGGGGCAGACCTCTGTACATTTTCCACAGAGTGTGGAAGCGTAGCTTAGGTGTTTAAATTCCTTCATGCCATTCAAATGTGGCGATATGAGCGATCCAATTGGGCCTTGATATGTCGTTTCATAGGTATGTCCACCGATGTTCTGATAGATTGGACATACATTCAGACAGGCGCCACAACGGATGCAGTATAAACCTTGACGTTGTTCTTTTTGCGCTAAGAGCTTGCTGCGGCCATTGTCAAGCAGTATAACATACATTTCTTCGGGGCCATCTGATTCATAAGGCTGTTTCGGCCCAGTGAGTAGTGTGTTGTATACCGTTAGATTTTGGCCCGTGCCATGTGTGGATAGGAGTGGCCAAAAGACTTCTAAATCTTGTAGGTTGGGAATGATTTTTTCTATTCCAACAACGGCAATATGTGTTTTGGGGAAGGTCGATGTCAATCGGGCGTTTCCTTCATTTTCGGTAATTGCTATACTTCCAGTTTCAGCAATTAAGAAATTGGCTCCAGTAATTCCAACTTCTGCCGATAGGTAGCGATCTCGAAGTAATTCACGGGCCTTCATTGTAAGCTGTTCCGCAGATGCATCTAGCGGTGTGTCAAATTTCTCGTGAAAAAGCTTGGCAATATCTTCCAGGCTCAAATGCATGGCCGGCGTAACAAAATGATAAGGTTTTTGATCCAGAAGCTGAATGATATACTCGCCAAGATCAGTTTCTATGGCTTCAATATTTTTGGAGGCCAGAAAATGATTAAGCTCGATCTCTTCTGTCGCCATCGATTTTGACTTTACTACCGATTTTGCTTTTTTACGCGCAATGATCGAATAGATTTCGTCCAAGGCTTCCGTAGCGTCATTGGCCCAGATTACTTTTCCGCCTCTAGCCGTGAAGTTTGCTTCAAATTGCAACAAATAACGATCGAGATTTTCCATGACCTTCCATTTGATCAGGTTCGCTTTTATCTTGCTATTTTCAAGGTCCGCAAATTTGCTCTTGCCTTTTTCGAAAGCCATGCTGTATTTGTCGATATTGTAATTGATAATATCGCGGTGTTTGGTGTCAAATGCTTTTTGCGCACTTTCCTTAATAAACGTATTAGCGGTACTCTCTGCCATCTAATCTGCTAATTTTTCACAAAAAAAGTTGGTAAAAATTACCAACTTTTAAATATACTGTTAATAAATTGTTTCTCGAAAATCGAGTTAAATAATTTATGCTTTTATTGCAATATTCAAGCTTAGCTCGTCCAGCTGCTCTTGGTGAATGGTTGACGGTGCGTCAATCATAACATCTCTTCCCGAATTGTTTTTTGGGAATGCAATGACGTCGCGGATGGAATCTAAACCTGCCAATAAGGATACTAGTCGGTCAAAACCAAAAGCCAATCCGCCATGTGGAGGAGCACCGAAGGTGAAGGCCTCCATAAGGAACCCAAATTGTTTTTTTGCTTCTTCAGGGCTGAATCCTAAATGTTTGAACATGAGCGATTGAAGCTCTCTGTCATGGATACGGATTGATCCACCACCTACTTCTACACCGTTTAAAACAAAGTCATAGGCATTTGCTCTTACTTCTCCTGGATTGGTATCTAAAAGTGGGATATCTTCCGGTTTTGGTGAAGTGAATGGGTGGTGCATTGCATGGAAACGGCCATTTTCTTCGTCCCATTCCAATAGTGGGAAATCAACGACCCATAATGGTGCAAAGGTTTCTTTGTTGCGGAAACCAAGTTGCGACGCAACTTCGAGGCGTAATTCATTGAGTTGTTTGCGAACTCTGTCTGTTCCACCAGCCATAATTAACAATAAGTCGCCAGGTTTCGCGTGAAACGCTACTGCAATTGCCGACAGTTGTTCTGGCGTGAAAAATTTATCAACGGACGACTTCACTGAACCATCTTCATTCACGCGCGCATATACCAACCCTGTTGCACCGATCTGTGGACGTTTGATAAAATCTGTCAATGCATCCAGTTGTTTTCGGGTATAATGTGCACAATTTTCCGCGTTGATACCAACTACTAATTCCGCTGCATCAAATACAGGGAAACCTTTTCCTTTGGCAACATCGTTTAGTTCAACAAACTGCATTCCGAAACGGATGTCTGGTTTGTCTGATCCATAAAGGCGCATCGCATCTGCGTAAGTCATACGCGGAACAGTACCTAAGTCGATACCTTTGATTGTTTTGAAGATATGTTTTGCAAGCCCTTCAAAGATATTTAAAACATCTTCCTGTTCTACAAAAGACATTTCACAGTCTATTTGCGTGAATTCTGGTTGACGGTCTGCACGCAAATCTTCATCACGAAAACATTTTACAATTTGAAAATAGCGATCAAAACCTGAAACCATCAATAATTGTTTGAAGGTTTGTGGGGATTGTGGTAACGCATAAAATTCTCCAGGATTCATACGGGAAGGTACGACAAAGTCGCGTGCTCCCTCTGGAGTTGATTTAATCAGATATGGGGTTTCTACTTCCAGGAAGTTTTGGGAATCAAGATAACGGCGTACCTCTTGTGAGGTCTTATGACGTAAAATAAGGTTTTCACGTACGGGGTTACGACGTAAATCGAGGTATCTGAACTTCATTCTGATGTCATCACCACCATCTGTTTCATCTTCTATTGTAAAAGGGGGTAATTTAGCGGCATTTAATATTTCAAGATTTGAAACCTTGATTTCAATATCTCCAGTGGAGATTTTAGCATTTTTATTAGAGCGTTCGATAACTTCTCCAGTTACCTTGATGACATATTCTCTTCCGAGCTCACGGGCACTTGCGCGCAAGGAAGCATCATCATCTGCATTGAACGTTAATTGTGTGATACCATATCGGTCTCTAACATCGATGAAAGTCATACCGCCCAAATCGCGCGATTTTTGAACCCATCCACTTAGGGTAACCGTTTTCCCTAAGTCAGCTAGTGTTAATTCTCCACAAGTGTGTGTTCTGTGCATATCGTTATGAAAATTATATTTGACGCAAAATTATTGGTTTTACTCGACAATAACGAATTCTATTCAGGTTATTTGAGTGGCATTCTCCCACTTTCTTCCACATTTTTTGTTTCTGTTTTTGGTGCCTCCCACTTTGCCCCCTTTTGGTAGAAAAATTGGGTAAAATTAAATTTCTAAAGAGGAAATTTTTACAATTCATTTCTGATTTTGATAAAAAAAAGAGCGAAAAATCGCGTCTCATGCAATAGCTTGTTTTACAGATAAATTGGTGTTTAACTGCTTGTAAATAAGGTTTTATGTGTATTTTTTTTAAAGTCAACTTCTGTTTGTTGTAGCTATTTGTCGATGTGGAAAACTTTTTTATGTGATAAAGTGGGGGAAAGTGGGAGAAAGTGTATACTTTTACATTTAAATTAGAATAGGATAATTGACTATATGACTCAGTTGATCGGAGAATTCGAATGCAAGCTAGACGCCAAAGGAAGGATGGTGTTGCCAGCTGCGCTCAAGAGGCAAATGCCTCATGTAGAGCGGGATGGCCTTGTAGTGAATCGCGGTTTTGAGAAACATCTGGTATTTTATCCAAGGGAAGAGTGGGATTTGATGACAGCCAAGCTGGCTAAATTGAATCAATTCGATCCCAAGGTTCGTGCGTTTGTTCGTGCTTTTACACGCGGTGCTACGGAATTGACATTGGATGCTGCGGGTCGTGTTTTGTTACCAAAAAGTTTGTTGGAATTTGCAGGTATAAGCACTGAGCTGGTTTTGGCTTGTCAGTTTAACAAGATTGAGGTTTGGTCAAAAGAAGGGTATGAGGAATTGATGGGTGAAGGCGGTGTAGAAGATATATCATCTTTGGCGGCAGAGGTAATGGGAGATATTAATTTTGGACTATAAGTGTATGGAGAATGTATATCATGTTCCGGTAATGTTACAAGAATGTATGGATGCTTTGGCTATTAAGCCGGATGGTGTCTATGTGGATGTAACTTTTGGTGGTGGTGGTCATTCTCGGGAGATTTTGAAGAGATTGGGGCCAAAAGGGAAGTTGTTTGCTTTTGATCAGGATCCGGATGCATTGGAGAATGCAATCGACGATCCTCGTTTTACATTGATACATCAAAACTTTAGATTTTTAAAGAATAGCCTTCGTTTGGAGGGGGTGCGTACTGTAGACGGTATTTTGGCGGATTTAGGTGTTTCTTCGCATCAATTTGATGCTGCTGATCGCGGGTTTTCTATCCGCTTTGACGCGGATCTTGATATGCGTATGGATCAGGTTGGTGATTTGGATGCGAAGTCGCTTTTGGCGACTTATTCGGAGGAAGATCTTCACCGCATTTTTGGGATGTATGGTGAAATCATGAATGCCAAGTCGCTTGCAAAAACAATTGTTACTGCGCGTTTGGCACAGCCGATTCAGACTGTTGCCGAATTGAAAGAGGTGATTCAACGGATGGTTCCGAAAGGTAAAGAACATAAGTATCATGCGCAGGTGTTTCAGGCGCTTCGTATAGAAGTGAATCGTGAGCTGGAAGCTTTACAGGAATTTTTGTTGCAAACAGTTGATGTGCTGCATGTTGAAGGTCGATTGGCGGTGATGTCCTATCACTCTCTGGAGGATCGTTTGGTTAAAAATTTTATGGCCAAAGGAAAATTCAAAGGGGAAGTTGAAAAGGATTTTTTTGGAAATGAAATTAAGCCATTTCATGTGTTGAGCCGTAAAGCAATTACGGCATCTGCGCAGGAGTTGGCGGTAAATAATAGATCGCGCAGTGCGAAACTGCGTATTGCTGAAAAGTTGGATTTGTCTTAAAAATGGAGCGAGAGGATGAGCAGAAATACGATAAGACAGAAAGAGTTGAGTGAGGAAGTTCAAGAGGAACTACAAGAAACTGTCGAAGAAAAGGCGGAACAAACAGAAGCGTTTATTAAAACGCTTTTTACCGTTGGAGACCTTTCGTTAAATAAAATATTGCAGTACTTGCCTTTTGGAGCTTTTATCGCCTTTCTGATGTTGTTGTATATTTCCAATCGTCATTTTGCAGAGCGAACTATTCGGAGCATCGATAAAGTGAGTAAAGAGGTGAAGGAATTGGGCTGGGATCATAAATCGCTCTCTGCTGAACTGATGAAAATGTCTACACAGACAGAAATTGCCAAACGTGTAGATTCTTTGGGATTGAAAGAGCGTGTAGAACCACCGATCAAGGTTGAAGTTATAGAGAATAAGGAAGATAAATAGGAAGAGTTATGAGTATCAGAAATACGATTCTTGTTCGTGTCTACTTTGCTTTTGGGCTTATTGTACTACTTGCGTTTTTGGTATTTGGAAAAATGACAAAGTTGCAGTATGTCGATGGAGAGCATTGGAAAGCTTTAGCGGATAGCCTTTCTATTCAGGAACGGGAGGTGGAGGCTGCTCGTGGTAATATTTATTCAAATGACGGAAGCTTATTGGCTACCTCAGTACCTGAATATGAGCTTCGTTTTGATGCAATGGCTATTCCGGAAGAGGGTGAAGAGTATTTCAATTTGAAAGTTGACTCCTTGGCTATTAAACTTGCTGATTTTTTTAAAGATAAATCATCTCGGCAGTATTTGACATTATTAAAACAGGCGCGGAATAAAAAACAGCGCTACTTGTTGCTGAAACGTAATGTGTCACATCAGGATTTAAAACGGATAAAACAATTTCCCCTACTTAAATCTGCCCGTGTCAACAAGGAGCGTTTTCCAAGTTGTTTGATCACAGATAGGCAGAACAAACGTATTTTACCTTTTGTCAATCTCGCTGCTCGAACCATCGGTTATAAAAATGTGAAGGAAAATATTCATGTTGGACTGGAGGGAGCCTATGGTGAGTTTATCGACGGGAAAAGCGGAAAAAGATTAATGCAGCGTATTGCCGGCGGGGTATGGATTCCCGTTAACAAAGATATCGAGGTCGCTCCGGTAGATGGGTCTGATATTATCTCGACCATTGATGTGAATATGCAAGATATGGCGCAAAGGGCGCTGGAGAAGCAGATGATAACGAGTAACGCGGATGAGGGCTGTGTTGTGATGATGGAGGTGAAAACAGGAGAGGTGCGTGCGGTGGCCAATTTTATGCGTGATAAAGATGGGGTCTATCGTGAAAAGTTCAATCTTGCGATTGCGCAAAGTGCAGATCCAGGTTCAACGTTTAAGTTGGCTTCTTATTTGGCTTTGATTGATGATAAGAAAATAGACTCGAGTACAACAGTGAATATTGGTAATGGTAATTGGCCAATTTACAAGCATACCATTCGTGATTCACATGCGCCTAAGAAGTCTATAATTTCTGCGAAAAGGGCCTTTGAGGAATCGTCGAATGTGGGTGTTACTAAGTTTGTTTATCAGGCCTACAAAGATAACCCAGATCAGTTTACATCAAAACTGCATTCTTTTGGTTTTGGTAAGGCACTCGATCTACAGATTCCAGGGGAAGGTATACCCTTGGTGAAATCTTCGAAAAGTAAAAGCTGGAGTGGGTTGTCGCTGGTACAGATGGCTTACGGCTATGAAATGAAAATTACGCCATTGCAAACGTTGACATTTTATAATGCTGTCGCAAATAACGGTAAGTTGATAGCGCCGCTATTTGTTAAAGAAATTCGGCATTTAGGAAATACAATTCAAACGTTTCAAGCGAAAGTCATTAACGAAAAGATCGCCTCGGATCATGCTTTAGCAGAGGTGCGGGGAATGATGGAAGGTGTTATGACTGAAGGGACAGGTAGAAGTGTTGCCAGTCCATTGTATAGTTCTGGTGGTAAAACAGGTACAGCACAGATGGCTGATGGCTCGAGAGGGTACGGTGCTAGACGATATCAATCTTCATTCGCCGGGTATTTTCCGGCAGAAGATCCAAAATATTCCATTATTGTGGTGATTCGTAACCCGAGAAATGGATATTATGGTGGATCTGTTGCCGGACCTGTATTTAAAGAACTTGCCGATATGGTTTATGCTAATGATATGGAGATGGAGGGGAAAAAGACCTTTAAAGCAGTGAATGTGGGTGGGCGAATGCCATTGACTTTACAGGGATCGAAAGAAGCAAGTAAAAAGGTCTACGAAAGGTTGGGGATTAATACCGTGAATTGGGATACGATTGCGCGGGGAGAGGTGGATACCTCGACACGAGGCGTGCCATTCATAGATTTAAAATATAAAGAAGGAATTGTTCCGAATGTTGTCGGAATGGGATTGATGGATGCTTTATATGTTGTGGAGAATGCAGGATTTAAAGCGCACGTGACAGGAAAAGGAAGAGTAGGAATACAGTCGTTAGCTGCAGGACAGAAACTGGCTTTTGGAACGGCGATAAATTTAGAACTTAAGTAATGATGGATTTAAAAAAAGTATTGCATGCTATCCCTGTACAGCAGGTTGTAGGGAACCTTGAAGAGGTCGATGTGCACTCTTTGTGCTTTGATTCCAGAAAAGTGGAGTTGGGAAGTTTGTTTATCGCAGTGCGGGGTGTTCAAACAGATGGTCACTTGTTTGTAGACAAGGCAATTACTTCCGGAGCAAGAGCCGTTATTGTAGAAGAGTTGCCAAAAGAGACATTAGACTCTGTCGCCTATATCTTAGTGGCCGATTCTGCTTATGCTTTGGGTGTAGCTGCTGCTAATTTCTACGGAAACCCTTCGGAACAGCTGAAACTGGTTGGTGTGACTGGAACAAATGGTAAAACGACAGTAGCTACATTGTTGTTTCAGCTGTTTACTGAGTTGGGCTACCATGTAGGCCTATTATCTACGGTGCAAAACCAGATTGGGACAAAGATTATACCAGCCACACACACAACACCAGACCCTATTCAATTGAATAAATTGTTACGGGATATGGTTGATGATGGCTGTGACTATGCATTTATGGAGGTTAGTTCACATGCTGTCGTTCAGGAACGTATTGCAGGCTTGGTGTTTGCGGGCGCAATATTCACGAATATTACGCATGATCACCTGGATTTTCATAAAACTTTTGATAACTATATTAAAGCGAAAAAGAAGTTTTTTGATGATTTAGAAGCGAATGCTTTTGCTTTGACGAATGCTGACGATAGAAATGGTCAGGTTATGCTTCAAAATACAGTGGCACACCGGAAAAGCTATGGCTTACGTTCCGGTGCAGATTTTAAAGCAAAGGTGATCGAAAGCCATTTCGATGGTATGTTGATGAGTGTTGACGGACAGGAAGTATGGGTGAAATTGATCGGCGATTTCAATGCATATAACCTTTTGGCGGTTTATGCTACCGCTATCTTGCTTGAGCAGGAAACGGTGAAAGTGTTGACCGCACTCAGTAACTTGAAGGGGGCAGAGGGACGATTTGAAACGATGAAATCGGCTTCGGGTGTTTTTGGGATCGTAGACTACGCGCATACACCTGATGCGGTTGAAAATGTGTTGAAGACCATAAGTTCATTGCGACGTCCAGAGCAAAAAATCATCACGGTGTTAGGATGCGGAGGCGATCGGGATAAGACCAAGAGACCTGAAATGGCAGAGGCGGCTCTGCGTTATAGTGATCGTTTTTTAATTACATCTGATAATCCGCGTACGGAAGATCCTTATCAGATTATTAGAGATATTGAGGCTGGTGTGGCAGCAGACCAGAAGGCGAAGACGCTTTCTATAGCTGATCGTAAGGAAGCTATACGGACGGCATATCAGCTGGCTAATCCCGGGGATATTATCCTAGTGGCAGGAAAAGGGCATGAAAAATATCAGGATGTAAATGGTGTAAAGCATCATTTTGATGATAAAGAAGTTTTAGAGAATACATTTAACGAACAATAGAAATATGTTGTACCATCTTTTTACGTGGCTTAGCGAATATATTCATATACCTGGAGGAGGTTTGTTTCAATACATCTCTTTTCGGACATCTATGGCTGTAATCGCTTCATTGATTATTACCACGGTTTTTGGGGGAAAATTGATTCAATTCTTGCATAATAAGCAAGTCGGAGAGACAATTCGTGATTTGGGGCTTGAAGGTGAAAAAAAGAAAGCTGGTACGCCGACAATGGGTGGGATCATCATTATAGCAGGTATCCTTATCCCTACCTTGTTATTTGCGAAATTGACAAATATATATGTGATTATCATGATTGTGACAACACTTTGGATGGGCGCAATTGGATTTTTAGATGATTATATAAAGGTTTTTAGACATAATAAAGAGGGCTTAGCTGGTAAGTTTAAAGTTGTTGGACAAGTTGGCTTGGGAGCCATAATTGCTTGTACGATGTACTTTCATCCAGATATCGTTGTTCGAAAAGGGGTGGATAAACCAACCTCTACCAAGCCCGTTGAAGTGGTTATCAATGAAGGTACAGGTGAGAAGACCTATGCTGAAAACGTGAAATCATCTAAGACAAATATTCCGTTTTATAAAAATAACGAGTTTGATTATGCTAAGGTGTTTAAAATATTCGGACTACAGAGCGATTATCTAACTTTTGTCGTCTTTTTAGTTGTCGTTATTTTTATCGTTACGGCAGTTTCAAACGGCGCAAATATTACGGACGGTATCGATGGTTTAGCCACGAGTACATCCGCTATTATTGGTGTTACTTTAGCTATTTTAGCGTACGTGTCAGGTAACGTAATCTTTTCAGATTACCTCAATATTATGTATATCCCCAATTCCGGAGAACTCGTGATTTTCGCCGGGGCATTTGTGGGGGCTTGCGTAGGTTTCTTATGGTATAACACATATCCTGCCCAAGTTTTTATGGGTGATACGGGTAGTTTGGCAATAGGAGGTATAATTGCTGCTTTTGCTATTCTGATTCGGAAAGAATTGTTGATTCCGATTTTGTGTGGTGTATTTCTGTTGGAAAACCTTTCGGTTATTCTTCAAGTGTCGTATTTCAAATACACTAAAAAGAAATATGGTGAGGGTAGACGGATCTTTTTGATGTCGCCATTACATCATCATTTTCAGAAGAAGGGGTATCACGAAGCAAAAATTGTAACTCGTTTTGTCATTGTAGGAATCATATTGGCCATTCTTACTATTGTAACATTGAAAATTAGATAATGATGTCAAATATTGCAACAACATATTATCCTCAATCTGGAAGTTTGGTCGTTTTGGGCGCCGGCGAAAGCGGTGTTGGAACGGCGATCCTTGGGAAAGAAAAGGGATTTGATGTATTTGTATCAGATAAAGGACTGATTGCGGACCATTATAAGGAACAATTGAAAGCCGAGGGAATAGCTTTTGAAGAAGGTAATCACGATGAAGAACGAATTTTGAGTGCCGCTTTGGTCGTGAAAAGCCCTGGCATTCCAGAGACGGTGCCTTTGGTAGTCGCATTGAAAGCAAAGAATATACCCGTGATTGCAGAAATTGAATTTGCGGCGCAATATACAAATGCAAAGTTGATCTGTATTACAGGATCAAATGGGAAGTCTACGACAACCATGTTGACCTACGAGATGCTCAAGCATGGGGGCCTAAATGTCGGGTTGGCCGGTAATATCGGAAAAAGTTTTGCGCTGCAGGTGGCCAAAGAACAGTTTGACTGCTATGTATTGGAAATATCAAGCTTTATGTTGGATGATATGTATCATTTTAGAGCCGATGTTGCTGTTATACTGAATATTACACCTGATCATTTGGATCGATACGACCATAAAATGGAAAATTATGTGAATTCAAAATTCAGGATGATACAAAATCAAACCGAGAAGGATTATTTTATTTATTGCCTGGACGATCCCGAGACTATCAAAGGATTAGAAAGACATCATAGTAAAGGGACTTATTTGCCTTTTACACAAGAACAACTTGTTGAATTGGGCGCTTATTTGAATGCCAATAAGACAATAATTATTAATACATCAAATAACGATACATTCACTATGAGAGCTGAGGAATTGTCATTGCAGGGGAAGCATAATATTTATAATAGCATGGCTTCTGGGTTAATTGCGAAAGTGCAGGAATTGAGAAATCAAGTGATGAAAGAGAGTATGGGGTCGTATGTGAATATTCCACATCGACTGGAACATGTAGCCTGTATCGGCGGTGTAAATTACATTAACGATTCAAAGGCGACAAATGTAAATTCGGTATGGTATGCTTTGGAAAGTTTCTCTACACCAATCGTATTGTTATTAGGTGGTGTCGATAAAGGAAATGATTACAGTATGCTTGCTGATTTGGTTAAAGACAAGGTGCGTGCTATTGTTTGTTTGGGAAAAGATACGGCTGCGATTCATACGGCATTTGAACAAGATGTGGAGATTATTGTCAATAGCACTTCTATGCAAGATGCAGTGGTATTGGCTTCGCACTTGGCGCAAAAAGGTGATACCGTATTGTTGTCCCCTGCATGTGCCAGTTTTGATTGGTTCAAGAACTATGAGGATCGTGGCGATAAATTTAAAGCGGCTGTAATGGAATTATAAATGATATAACCCAATAAGAGGAGGAAGGATATGCTACAGAACATAATGTCTAAATTGAAGGGTGATCGATGGATATGGATCATTGTGATTATCTTATCGGGATGGTCACTTTTGGCTGTGTACAGTTCGGTGGGTACGTTGGCGTATAAAGAAGGAAAGGGTACAGAAATGTATTTGTTGAAGCACTTTTCTATTATCGCCATTGGGTTTATCCTCATGTATCTTTCCCATAAATTGGATTATCGGTATTATGCTGGTATATCCAAAATCTTAATGGGAATTACAATTCCTTTATTGCTATTCACCTTAGCATTTGGAAGTAGCGTAAACCAGGCCAGTCGTTGGTTGACTATTCCAGGTATTGGGATGACTTTCCAAACGTCAGATTTAGCAAAACTGTCATTGATTGTTTTTCTTGCACGGATGTTATCCCGGAAACAGGAGGAGATCAAAGATGTGAAAAAGTCATTTTTACCCATCATGGGATCCGTATGTGGGGTTTTCGTATTAATTGCATGGGCCAACATGTCCACCGCGATTATGCTATTTGGAGTGAGTGTTTTATTGCTTTTGATCGGTCGGATATCCTTTAAACAGATTGCTATTGTATCTGCTGGGGTTGTTTTGCTAGGAATTATAGTCGTTTCTATTGGGCCTCGGCGTGCAACCTATTATAGTCGTGTGAAGTCTTTTTTTGGTGTAGAGAAGAAAGATGAAGCGACGCCGGTATCCTTCCAGGATGATAAAAATTATCAGGCAAACAATGCGAAAATTGCTATAGCAACTGGTGGGCTTTTTGGAAAAGGACCCGGAAATAGTGTGCAACGCAACGTATTGCCACACCCTTATTCCGATTTTATTTACGCGATTATCATTGAAGAATATGGGACAGTCGGTGGTGTAATTCTGCTATTTCTGTATCTGGCATTTATGTATCGATGTATACGTATTGTCACGATGAGTCCCAAAGCTTTCGGTACTTTTTTGGCTGCGGGTTTGGGATTTAGTTTGACGATTCAGGCTTTGGCCAATATGGCTGTTGCTGTAGGATTAGGGCCAGTTACTGGCGTTCCACTACCGTTGGTAAGTATGGGAGGAACCTCGATTTTATTTACGAGTGTCGCCTTGGGAATTATCCTGAGTGTGAGTAGAAATATTGAAGAATTAAAAGGTAAAGAAGAGCTGGATGAAAAGCCTAAACCGAAAAAAGTGGTTATAGGATCTATTCCTGCATAATAATAAATTAAGCATGGCAATTCGCGTAATTATCAGTGGTGGTGGGACCGGAGGACATATCTTTCCGGCGATTTCAATCGCAAATGCGTTGAAGGCAATGGATCCTGCAAATGAAATTCTATTTGTGGGTGCCAATGGCCGGATGGAAATGGATAAAGTGCCGGCTGCAGGATATAAGATTGTTGGGCTTGATATTCAGGGAATAAATAGAAAGCAGCTGTGGAAGAATATCTTTTTGCCGTTTAAGCTTATGAAAAGTTTAAATAAAGCAAAAAGCATAATTAAAGATTTTAGACCAGATGTGGCTGTAGGTGTAGGTGGTTTTGCTTCTGGTCCATTATTAATGATGGCCAATAAGCTAGGGGTGCCTACAGTCGTGCAGGAACAAAATTCCTATGCGGGTGTAACCAACAAAAAAGTTGGCGCTAAGGCAGCAAAAATATGTGTGGCTTATGAGGGGATGGAGCAATTTTTTCCTGCTGAGAAAGTATTGCTCACGGGCAATCCAATAAGACGCGAGTCCATTGCGATAGCGGGAAAAAGAGAGGAGGCCGTAGCGTTCTTTGAGTTAGATACACATAAAAAGACAATTTTGGTGCTCGGAGGTAGTTTGGGGGCTAAAACATTAAATGAAAGTGTCGTTGCTTACCTCAATGAGCTGAAGGAAGAAGTGCAGGTGATTTGGCAATGCGGTAGTTTCTACGTTGAAAAGTTACGGGAAGAGTTAACAGGTCAGCTGCCCGACAATATTAAGATGTTGGCCTTTCTACAGCGTATGGACTATGCTTATGCTGCGGCAGATTTAATTATTAGCCGAGCTGGAGCTGGTACAATTTCCGAGCTCTGTGTAGTCGGGAAGCCTGTTATTCTTGTGCCTTCGCCTAATGTGGCCGAAGACCATCAGACCAAAAATGCTATGGCATTGGTCAATAAGGGGGCTGCGTTATTGGTTAAGGATAGTGATGCAAAAAAAGACCTGGTGCCTGCTGCTTTAACTTTATTAAAAGACGCAGCTCATGTCGCACAATTAAGTGAAAATATTAAAAAACTCGGTAAGTTGAATGCGGACGTGCAGATTGCCGAGGAGGTGTATAAATTGGTTAATAAAAAATAGACGAAGTATGAATCTAGATGCAATAAAACAAGTTTACTTGATCGGTATAGGTGGTATAGGCATGAGTGGTCTTGCGCGCTATTTTAAGCATTTGGGCTGTGAGGTGAATGGATATGACCGTACAGAAACTGAGCTGACTAAAACCTTAGTCAAGGAAGGAATCGCGATCTCATATCAGGATGATATCAATACGATTGATGCTATTTTTCACGTACCTACAGCGGAGACATTAGTCATTTTTACACCAGCCATTCCTAAAGATTCGAAGATTAAAGCTTTTTTGGAATCTCAAGGACATATACTATATAAGAGATCACAGGTTTTGGGGATCATTAGTGAGAGTAGATTTACGGTCGCTGTTGCCGGTACACATGGTAAAACGACAACTTCTACAATGGTTGCACATGTATTGAAAGATTCGGGTTACGACTGCTCTGCCTTCTTGGGCGGAATCAGTTCTAATTACGGTACCAATGTGCTTTATGGAAATAATAATACAGTTGTGGTGGAGGCTGACGAATTTGATCGTTCATTTCTGACACTTCACCCCAATATTGCAATAGTAACTTCTTCGGATGCTGATCATTTGGACATTTATGGAGATCGCAGCCATCTGCTCGAATCATTCCAATTGTTCTTGGATAAAGTAGTTGAAGGGGGAACACGTATTATAAAAAAAGGCCTCGAGTTTGCGGGGCAAATAAGTTATTCAGGCCATGAAATCGCTGATGCATATGCTTCCAATGTGCATGTACGCGACGGAGAGTTCTTTTTTGACTACCAAGATACCAACGGACGGATAGACGATATCCATTTAGGTATTCCTGGTACCCATAATGTTGAAAATGCGGTAGCTGCGATTGCAGTAGCCCGTTTACTTGGGATTGAAAATGAAGCGATCAAGAAAGCATTGACAACATTCAAAGGAGTGAAAAGAAGGTTTGAATATATTGTCCGTAAACCTGGAGCGGTGTATATTGATGACTATGCGCACCATCCAGAGGAACTGCGTGCATTTTTAACTTCGATGCGCAAATTGTATCCTACAAAAAAACTAAATGTGGTCTTTCAGCCGCATTTATTTACCCGTACGCGGGATTTTGTGGATGGTTTCGCAGAGGTATTGTCCATGGCAGACAATCTGTTGTTAATGGAAATTTATCCAGCACGGGAGCTTCCTATTGAAGGGATCAATTCGAGTTGGTTATTGGATAAAATTACGGCAGAGAAAAAACAGCTTGTAACAGCAGAAGAAGTCTTGGAATTCGCGCGCGATGAAAAGCCAGAACTGATTGTTACAGTTGGGGCAGGTGATATTGACAAATTGGTTAAACCGTTACAGACAATTTTAGAGCATGCTTAAAAAATTACGTAACATACAATGGAATCGTGTACTCTACTTTACGCTGTTTTTTATCGGCGTAATAGTTGTCGTCGTGATTATGACTATTGTGGGGAAACGTGATGAGCAGCAGGTTTGTAAAGATATCAAAATTGTCATTGAAGGCACGGAAGCTTTTATTGATCAGGCTGATATCTCCAAACTGATAGAACAAAACTATGGTAGTTTTGCGGGAAAGAAAGTCAATGGAATTCCCTTTCAAAAGGTTGAAAAAACCTTGCGTAAATTACCTTATGTTTCCGATGCCAGTATACATGCCGATATGGATGGTACGATCAGAATTAATATTAGTCAGCGCGAGGCTGTCATGCGGGTCATCAACAAAAATGGAAAAGAATTTTATGTGGACCCCAATGGGTTGAAGATACCGACAACGTTGAAGTATATACCGCATATCATGGTTGCAACGGGTAACATCGCAGAAGGATATAATGAAGCACTGGATACCATATCAACGCCCTTGGTTAAAGATTTGGTGAAGGTTATTGAGTTTATCAAAAACGATGAATTATGGAGTAATCAAGTTGTGCAGATCTATGTCAACGGGGATAAGGATATTGAACTTGTGCCTCGTATAGGTACACAGCAGTTGATTGTTGGATCGGCAGATTCATTGGAACAAAAATTTGAATTATTAAAGACCTTTTATACGCAGATCATGCCAAAAGTGGGTATAAATGCTTACGGTGTTGTCAACGTAAAATATGGAGGTCAGATTATCTGTGAAAAGAGGGGAAACTGGAGTTTTTCAGATGATCAAACAAAAAAAGTAGCAAATAATACATTATAGTAATACAGCAACAATACAGGAAATTATGAACTCAAAGGCAGCAGAAATTGAAAGAGAAAACCCAATTATCGTGGGACTCGATATTGGTACTACCAAAATTTGTGTTACGGTTGGGAGACGTAGCTCAGGAAACAAAATTGAATTATTAGGTGTGGGCAAAGCTGACTCTGCAGGTGTAAGCAGGGGGGTGGTTGCTAATATCCAGAAAACTGTGGGGAGTATTTTAGAGGCTGTTGAGATAGCCGAAGCACAGTCCAATGTGGATATTAAAGTGGTGAATGTGGGAATTGCTGGCCAACACATCAAAAGTATTCAACACCGTGGAATATTTACCAAAACTGATGGTGATGATGAAATCATTCGACGCGATATCGAACGACTGATTTCGGATATGTATAAACTGGTACTGCCTCCAGGAGAAGAAATTATACATGTTTTACCACAGGAGTTTACGGTAGATAACGAACCCGGTATTCGCGAACCAATCGGTATGGCTGGTCGCCGTATTGAAGCAAACTTCCATATTATATCGGGACGTGTAACAGATATTAAAAATATCAAGAAATGTATTGATAATTCCAATCTGGAAGTTGCTGAATTGATTCTCGAACCTTTAGCGTCTTCTGAAGCTGTATTGGATGAAGACGAAAAAAATGCTGGCGTTGTATTAGTGGATATCGGTGGTGGAACCACAGATGTTGCCATCTTCCATGAAGGAATTATTCGTCACACTGCTGTGATTCCTTTAGGCGGTAATATTGTAACGGAAGATATCCGTCAGGGATGTTCTGTTTTGCGTTCTCAGGCTGAATTGTTGAAAACTCGTTTCGGATCGGCTCTAGCTGATGAAAATAAAGAAAATGAGGTGATTTGTGTGCCAGGATTGAAAGGTCGTGAACCAAAGGAAATTTCCGTGAAAAATTTGGCTTATATTATTCAAGCTAGAATGGAAGAAATTATTGAGCACGTGTACTATGAAATCAAATCTTCAGGATATGAAAATAAACTGATCGGTGGTATTGTTATTACCGGTGGTGGTGCTCAATTAAAGCATTTGGTACAACTTGTTGAGTATATTACTGGAATAGATTGCCGTATCGGATTTCCGAATGAATATCTTTCTAAGAATGAGGTTTTACCAAAACCGTTGTTTGAAGAATTGAAAAGTCCTTTGTATGCAACAAGTATTGGCTTGTTGATTAAGGGAATTCAATCCCATGAGGAAGAAGAAGATAGCCGTAGAGAAATGCACGCCCCATCGAAAAAAGTGCAGGCTGCTACGGTGACAACAAAAGAGGTTTCTGAACAACAACAAAAAGAGCAAGGATTATTGTCATGGTTCAAACGTTTTATCAAAGACGGTAACGAAATCGATGACGCAAGTTTTTTAGATAAGAAGTAAGTTTTCCACAATAGTTGAAGTTTTCCACAATTTAACAAATGTGGAAAACTTTTGTTGAAATTATATTATTATTACATTACATATAGTGGGTTTGATTCGTTTTGATATCATCTTCATTGTAAGTTAAATAGGGATAAGTTATGTCAATACAGTTTGAAATGTTAAAAGAACAATCTTCAATAATCAAGGTTATTGGGGTTGGTGGTGGTGGCGGCAATGCCGTAAACCACATGTATAAACAAGGAATTAGTGGGGTAGATTTTATCGTGTGTAATACTGATGCGCAAGCATTGGAATTGAGCCCGATCCCAAATAAAGTTCAATTGGGAATAAGTCTAACCGAAGGTATGGGAGCAGGAGCAGATCCTGATGTAGGTGAAAATTCAGCGATCGAAAGTATTGAAGATATCAAACGCATGTTGGGTACCAATACGAAGATGTTGTTTATTACCGCTGGTATGGGGGGTGGTACCGGTACTGGAGCGAGCCCCGTTTTGGCTAAAGCCGCTAAGGAATTGGGTATTCTTACTGTTGCAATCATAACTACACCGTTTACATTCGAAGGTAAACGCCGTCGTTCTCAAGCGGAGGAAGGGCTTTCGGAATTACGTAAATATGTAGACTCTTATCTTGTTATTTCTAACGATCGTTTGCGTGAAATCTTCGGAAATTTAACCATGACCGCGGCTTTCGCAAAAGCAGATGATATTTTGACTACTGCTGCAAAAGGTATTGCCGAAATTATTACTATCCCTGGTTATGTAAACGTCGATTTTAAAGATGTGCGTACCGTTATGAATGATAGCGGTGTTGCTATTATGGGTAACGCAATAGCTGAAGGTGAAGATCGTGCATTACGTGCTGTAGAGGGAGCCTTGGCTTCACCATTGTTGAAAGACAATGAGATTGAAGGCGCTCGTTATATCTTGTTAAATATTACTTCTGGAACGAAAGAAGTAACCATGGATGAGGTAGCGATCATTACGGATTACATTCAGGAAAAAGCTGGTCTATCAGCAGATTTGATCTGGGGTAACTGTATTGACGAGAACTTTGAGGATGAGCTGTCAGTAACAATTATTGCAACTGGTTTTCAAACTTCTGAAGAACGCGATAAAGAACGTGAAAATACAAAGGTGTCTATGCCCTTAACAGCTGAACCGGCTAATTCTTTTATTAAACCTGTTTCTCAGGTAGCACCAAGAGAAGTTCCAGCTACGAATAGTTTCGTAACTCCGGTTCAACGTGTGGATACACCAGTCCCTTCTTCAAATACGCCAACTCCGAATAATTTGCAATCTGATTTGTTCACTTCACCAAGAAATGCTGTGCAACAACAGGTGGCTGTTGAGGAACCTCAAGTTATACGTCATGATTTAGGTTTTGATGGTGGTTATGAAGAGGAAACTTCATTTGGAGACAGTGATTTTCAATTGAAAACCTCACCATCTGTGTTTCAATTCCAGATGCCAACAGTTTTTGATTCTTATGCAGCCCCTTCTGCATCGGGATATGAGGAGAAACCTACCTTTTCATCAAGTACAACAAATGAGCAAGTAGAAGTTCCTCAGGTGGAAGAAGAGCAGGTTTCGTTTGAAGATCAGCTGGTTCGTACGAAAGAGCGTATCTTGCGTCTTAAAGAATTGAGCATGAAACTAAAATCTTCTAATGGTCTACATGAGTTGGAAAATGAGCCTGCTTATAAGAGAAAACAAATGTCATTGGAAGATACACCGCATTCTTCACAATCTCAGGTGTCTCGTTTTACACTTTCTTTTGAAGATGGAAATACTGAAATCAGACCGAACAATTCTTTTCTACATGATAATGTAGACTAGTTGATTCACCATAAAATAACAAAAAGCCATCCAATCGGATGGCTTTTTTAGTATCTTTAAATACCGAAATAAGACAATTATACAAGCTATGACGACAAAATTAAATAACCCTGTATGGGTAATGAGTTCTGCATTTGATAAATTATCCTTACCGGAGTTGATTCAGACAACCAAAAGAATCGGAGCGGGGGGGATAGACCTTTGTGTGTTTAGAAAAGATGGTACCCGAGAAGATCATACCGCAACACATTTGGATTATGATGATTTCACTCCTGCAAAAGCAAGGGAAATCATTGAGCTGTTCAATCAGGCTGATTTAAAACTTTCGCTTGGTGCTTTTGAAAATATGATTGGTGGTGATCCTGAGCAACGTGTGAAGAATCAAAATCATTTATTGAAATTGATCCGTATTGCACATTTGCTTGGTGGTGATGCAAATAACGTCAAGGTAGGAACATTCGTTGGGTATAATCACGAATTGGGTAATCAAATTGATGGATTTCAAAAAAATCTTGAAGAATATAAGCGTGTATTTGCCCCCATTGTTAATTATGCAGAGAGTTTAGGCGTAACCATCCTCTATGAGAACTGCCCAATGGAAGGATGGCGCTCATCACGTTATAGCTCTACCTATAACAATCTTCCCGCTGTGCTGGCCGCTCGTAAATTAATGTATGCGATGATTCCGAGTAAAGCTCATGGTGAGATTTATGATCCTTCACATGATGTTTGGCAAAATACAAATCCGATTGAGGTTATTCGTAATACAGACATCAGCCGCTTACAGCGTATACATGTGAAGACTACACGTAATTTACAGACCGCTGCACGTATTGATTGGGGTGGAATGTACCCTATGCAGCATGTTGATGCTGAATTGGCTAAAAAGGCCAACGTAAGTATTCCTGGGCATGACTGGGATAGACATCACTATGAAGCAATGTTACCGGGCTTTGGTGGATCCGATAGTATGGATTGGCGCGGCTTTGTTGACTTATTGCAAGAACGTGGTTTCAGTGGTCCCTTTGAGATCGAAAACGAAGCTAAGAATTCGAAAGATACAGGTGATTTTTCTGCAACGGTTCAGGGATTTACGACGTGCCTCAACTTTTTAGCGCCGATGTTATGGGATTTAGAAGCAGAGGTGGGGTATTCTTATAAGAAATCTCAACCTTTAAAAGACCTGAACGTAAAAGATGTTCCAGTTGTTACTATTGATGAGTTAATTTAGTAGGATAAAAATGCACTCCAACAAAATGACTAGTTGTTGGAGTGTATTCTGAAGAGTTCAATAAGTTCAGGAATATTAGAAACATTGAGCTTTTCAAAGATTCTGCTTTTATAGGTGCTCACTGTTGAAGGGCTTAACTCCAACAAGCTAGATACTTCAATAATCCCCAGTCCCTTTATCAATTGCTTAGCAACGTCCACCTCTCTATTTGACAAACGTGCCAAGGGATTTAGTTTCGTCAGTTCAGACTTGCTCTGTGTCAATTTCTGAATATATAGATCCTGTACATTGCTCGACATGTACTTCCCTCTATCCTGAATAGCCAGAATAGCATTGGAAAGTTCAGCCATAGCTGTTGTTTTGTTGAGGTAGCCTACTGCTCCTGCTTCGATATAGCGTAGCGCATATAGTGATTCGTCATAAGACGAGAAAATCAAAATTTTGATGCTCGGTCGAATTTGAAGGATCTCCTCAACGACGCGTATATTATTTCCTCCCGGCATATTAATGTCCAGCAATAATAGGTCAAAATCCTCTACCTTTATTTTTTCAAGAACCTCGTCAAAGGTTTCAGCTTGGAATATTTCTGCCTTTTGAAGAGTTTCTTTAATAATAACGGAGGCTCCTAACCGTACAATACCGTGGTCGTCTGCTATAAGAATCTTTTTCATAGATATGCTATCTGATGCTGGGCTTTAATTACCGTATGAAATAAAGTACTAACAATATACAATATATCTTGATATTTTACTAGTTAACGCGCAAATATAAGAAATTAAGTTAATAAAAATTGGGGTGGGGCGAGTTGCGTGTTTTTTTTATATAAATAGGATATATGCTAGAAAATATAGCACAATATGAGTTTAACGATAAAAAATTAGCATATTTTAATTAGATTTATGTGACAATTATTAGTTTTGTCATAATTCATGGACTAAAAAAATTAAATATGGGATTTTTAAAAGAGTTTAAAGAGTTTGCAATGCGCGGTAGCGTAGTAGATCTAGCTGTCGGTGTTGTCATTGGTGGAGCTTTTGGTAAAATTGTCACCTCATTGGTTGATGATATTATCATGCCACCCATTGGTTATTTAACAGGTGGTGTTGATTTTTCCTCCAAAAAATTGATCTTGAAGGCTGCTGATGAAGCTACTAAACAAGCTGAAGTATCTATTAATTATGGAAACTTTATTAATGTGGTTATTCAATTTTTAATTGTAGCATTCTGTATTTTTTGTGTTATTAAGGCTTTAAATTCATTGAAACGTAAAGAGGAGGCAGCTCCGGCGGCACCTGCAGCACCAACCAAAGAAGAAACGCTTTTGACTGAGATCAGGGATATTCTGAAAAATAAATAGTGTAAGGTATATACTTTATTTATAAAAAACAGCACAGTCGAACTGTGCTGTTTTTTTATTTTGTGGTAATTGAAAAAATGTTTTTTGAAGCTGTAGCTGAATAAATTAGCTTGTCCGCGTCACATTAACTTTAAATGTTCGTAATATTGTTTGTTTTTGTCTAAAATAAACTTTACTTTTGCATTCCTCTTGGGGAGTTTTGTATTAATTGAAGTAAGAACAAATTAGCATAATAGCGTCATGAAAAGAACATTTCAGCCATCGCAAAGAAAGAGAAGAAACAAACACGGTTTTAGAGAGCGTATGAGCTCTGCAAACGGTAGAAGAGTATTAGCTTCACGTAGAGCTAAAGGTAGAAAACGTCTTACAGTGTCTGACGAATACCGTCACAAAGGTTAATCTTTGACAAGGATCGGTGGCCGCTTATAAGAACTTTTTCTAATAAGATTAAGTCATCGTATGAGAAATACATTTACAAAAGAAGAACGGTTATGTGCGAAAAGGCGTATTGATGCGCTTTTTAAAAGCGGTTCTTCTTTTGTCTTGTATCCGTTTAGAGTTGTTTTTATCTTCGAGAAAAACAACTTGACTGACGATATTCCCTCCAGTCAGTCTATCATTTCCGTATCCAAACGTAGGTTCAAAAGAGCAGTTGATCGCAATTCAATTAAGCGAATGATGCGTGAAAGTTACCGTTTACAAAAATCGAATGATTTGATTCCGTTTTTGTTGAAACATAATGTAACTTTGTATTTAGCTATTCAATATGTAGGCAAGCAGATCTTAGCGTATGATGTGTTTAGCACCGCAATGAATAAAATGCTGAAAAAATTGCAGAATGAATGTGCTGAAGCTTATTTGGAAAAAGGGGATTAGACCCTTGTTTAGTTTTATTTTCTTGGCTATTATTCGTTTCTATCAAGTTTTTATCTCACCATTTTTAGGCGCCAATTGTAGATATACGCCTACCTGTTCTCAGTATGGTAAGGAAGCTATTCTGAAATATGGTCCTTTTAAAGGTGGCTGGATGGCTTTGAAACGAATTGGGCGTTGCAACCCTTGGGGTGGCCATGGGCATGATCCTGTACCTTGATTTCTATAACGACGATGAATAATTTAATTTTACAAATTGATACGTCAACCACTGTATGTTCGGTTGCCTTGAGTGAAAATGGTCAAACGTTGCAAGTTATCGATCTCGATGAACAGAATGCTCATGCGGCTAAATTGACTATTTTGATTGAGGAAATTCTCAAACAGACAGGCCGAAAGATGCAGGATTTGAGCGCTGTTGCGGTGAGTATGGGGCCTGGCTCGTATACTGGCTTGCGTATAGGGGTATCTACGGCCAAAGGTCTTTGTTATGCCTTAGATATACCTTTAATCGCTATTAATACGTTAGAAGCGTTGTTTTTAGGGTATAAAGGGCAATTCGGTTTAACAGAAGATGAAGCTTATCTTCCTATGCTCGATGCCCGTCGGATGGAAGTCTATACAGCAGTTTATAATCATGATGCTACGTTGGTGAGAGCAACATCTGCAGAGATCATCGATGTTGATTATTTCAATGAATTATTGCTGAACTACCATCGTGTCCATTTGTTTGGTTCGGGAGCCGATAAATTCGAAGATTTGTTCAGCACAACGGATCACGTGGATGTGCTGAGCGGATTTAATGTTTCCGCGGCTTTTCTATCGACGTTGGCTTTTGATAAATTTCAGCGCAGAGAGTTTGAGGATGTCGCTTATTTCGAGCCATTCTATCTTAAAGATTTTGTGGTTACCACGGCAAAGAAAAAGGTTGGCTTATTATAGCCAGCCTTTTCTTTTGAACCACAAATAAATCGCAAGGGATATGGCGACCATGATCCCCATGGCTACCGGATATCCATAGTACCATTCTAATTCGGGCATATTTTTGAAATTCATTCCATAAATTCCTGCCACAAAAGTGATTGGCATAAAAAATACGGAGAAAATTGTCAGGATACGCATAATCTCATTGGTGTGATTAGACGAGATGTTGAAATACACATTAAGCAGCTGTGCTACATTTTCCGATAAGTTTTCGTACAAGGTTGATGTCCGGACCTGCAGATCTTTTAAATCCCGGGTGTACACATCCTTTTTGGAGGATGAATGAAAATGCTCAACAACCTCCTTGTAGAGAAAGATGACCTTTCGTGCAACATCAATCTGCCTTTTTATAAAATAGAGATTTTTCAGTATTGGCTGTTGCTTCATGCGTTTCAGAAAAATCAATTCTTCGTATGCATCGATGCGTGTTGAAAGTTGCTCTAACGTTTGGCTAAAGGTAAATACAGCTGCAGTCGTGATAAATACAGCCAGTTTACGGCTGTTTTTTGTCTTGATGGACGTAAATTCAATGTTCTTAAGTTTTTCTAAAAATTCAATACGACGTTTGTGTACAGTAATCACAAAATCGCTTCCGTAGAAGATGGTCAGGCGGTCGGTGATTTCTCCGATGCTGTCTGAATTTTCCTTGAAATTGTCCGACATGACACGAAGAATAACAAAGGTATAATTCTCAAATTCTTCAATTTTCGGTAGATGTTCTGGTTCTTTGGAATCCTTGATCGAAGCTTCATTCAAATTGAAGCGCTCTTTAATGAAGGTGAAGTCTTCTGAGGTTGGCTCAGCTATATCTATCCATTCGTAGTTTGCGATTTCCTTTTCAACAATCGTTCTGACCATAAATCTAATTTTAGTAAGGACAAGATAAGAAAGAAAATAAAAAAAGCCATCAACGGAGTCGATGGCTTTCCTAAATTATTATGATCTTCTATTTGTTTGAAGATTTATATTCTTCGTTTAACTGTTTGATTACTTCATTAGTGATTTCCAAAGATGGGTCAGCATACAATACAGTTGGGTTGCTTTTTGAATAGGTAAGCACCAGTTTGTAGCCATTTTCTGCAGCATGTTTTTTCAGGAATTCGGTAATTTTATTATAAACATTGTTGAACTCTTCAGACTCGTCTTTTGCAATAGAGGAAGAAGCTGTTTGGTCTAAACGTGCAAGCTCATCTTGTTTACGCGCTAGTTTTTGTTCAGTAGCTTGTCGATCAGGAGCAGACATTGTAGCTGCATTTTTTTGATATTCGGCAACTTCACGTTGGAATGCAGTACTTTTAGATTGCAGATCCGTTTGTGCTTTCTTTACTTTGTTTTCAAGCTTCGATTTAATGTCCTTAAAATATTGATATTTTTCAGAAAGTGAATCCGAGTTTAAATAGACGATTTTATCTTTGTTACTTCCCTGGCTCTCCTTGCTTACGGTATTGGAATCATTTTTTGCAGGTTCGTTTGTTGTTTTTGCACCTTGGTTACATGATGCAATAGTTCCAACCAATAAAAGGCCAAAGGAAACTTTCGATACAATTGAAAATATAGTGTTCATTTTTTTGTTATTTGCAAATTATTACTGAAAACAAACCTAACATAAAAAAATCGAAATTCTAGTTTTTAGTAATAAAAAAGTAAAATTATCCTGTGTATTATAATTCGGAATATAGGTGCAATACTTGTTCACGGACTTGATAAATCGGCCAAAATTTCGTATTTTTGAATATTACATTTAAGAGGTTTTCAATGAGCGAAGAAAATAAGAATGCATCCACCTATTCGGCCGATAATATTCAGGTATTAGAGGGTTTAGAGGCGGTTCGTAAGCGTCCATCCATGTATATCGGTGACACCGGTGTAAAAGGATTGCACCATTTGGTATACGAGGTTGTTGATAATTCAATCGATGAAGCTGTAGCGGGATATTGTACAGATATCTTTGTTACTATCCATAAAGATAACTCTATTTCTGTTCGCGATAACGGTCGGGGTATTCCTACAGGGATCAACAAAAAAGAGAATAAATCAGCCTTAGAGCTTGTAATGACAGTATTGCACGCCGGAGGTAAATTTGATAAAGATACATACAAGGTTTCTGGTGGTCTGCATGGTGTTGGGGTTTCCTGTGTGAATGCGCTGTCTACCCTTTTGAAGGCCGAGGTTCATCGTGATGGAAAGATCTATCAGCAGGAGTACCAAATTGGTAAGCCCTTGTATGATGTGAAAGAAGTTGGTGTTTCGGATAAGACGGGTACTATTGTAACGTTCCATCCAGATGCGACGATTTTCACGCAGACTACGGTTTATAATTACGATACATTGGCAAATCGTCTTCGTGAGCTTGCATTTTTAAATAAAGGTGTAAACTTGACCTTGAATGATGAGCGTGATACAAATGAGGACGGTTCTGAAAAGAAAGAAACATTCTATTCGGAAGGTGGTCTGAAAGAGTTTGTGAAATTTTTAGATGGTAACCGTCAGTCGTTGATTCCTGAACCTATCTATGTTGAAGGCGTAAAACAAGGTATCCCTGTTGAACTGGCTTTACAATATAACGATACGTATTCGGAGAATGTCCATTCATATGTGAATAACATCAATACGATTGAAGGTGGCGCTCACGTTGCAGGATTCCGTCGTGGTTTGACACGTACCTTGAAAGCGTATGCGGACAAGTCTGGTTTGCTTAAAAACTTGAAAGTGGAAATTACTGGCGATGACTTCCGTGAAGGATTGACAGCCGTAATTTCGGTGAAGGTTGCAGAACCTCAATTTGAGGGACAAACCAAAACTAAATTAGGTAACTCTGAGGTGATGGGGGCTGTAGATGTTGCTGTTGGTGAGATCTTAGGTGTTTATCTGGAAGAGAATCCACGCGAAGCAAAATCTATTGTTCAAAAGGTTGTCATTGCAGCTCAAGCACGTGCTGCTGCACGTAAAGCCCGTGATTTGGTCCAACGTAAAACCGTTATGGGTGGCTCTGGACTTCCAGGTAAATTAGCCGACTGTCAAGACAACGATCCTACGAAATGTGAGATCTATTTTGTCGAGGGGGATTCTGCGGGTGGTACTGCCAAGTCTGGTCGTGATAGAAAGTATCAAGCAATCATGCCTTTACGAGGTAAGATTCTGAACGTCGAAAAAGCGATGGAACATAAGATCTACGAAAATGAGGAGATCAAAAATATGTTTACAGCTTTGGGGGTGAGTGTAGGTACTGCCGAAGATGCTAAGGCACTGAATATTGAAAAATTACGTTATCACCGCATCATCATCATGACCGATGCCGATGTGGATGGGTCCCACATTACAACATTGATCTTGACGTTCTATTTCAGATACATGAAGGAACTGATCGAGAGAGGATATGTATATATCGCTACACCGCCGCTATACTTAGTGAAAAAAGGAAAAGAGCATGAGTACGCTTGGAATGAAGACCAACGTATCAATGCGATTCAACGTTTGAAAGGATCAGGTAAAGAGGATAGCGTACACGTACAACGGTATAAAGGTCTTGGAGAGATGAATGCTGAACAGTTATGGGATACAACCATGAACCCTGAAACGCGTACTTTAAGACAGGTGACGATTGAAAACGCTGCGGAATGTGACCGTATCTTCTCGATGTTGATGGGTGATGAAGTTGCTCCGCGTCGTGAATTTATCGAGAAAAATGCACGCTATGCTAAAATTGATATTTAATTGATCTGATCATAAAAGAATAAAAAAGCCTGATGAAATTTTTCATCAGGCTTTTTTTATTCTTTTATATTTCCTAATTTCATACCAGTGAACCGCTTTCTGCCGGGAAAAAGGTTCATCGCCTAGCATTTAGCCAATATTAATTAAAACCTATTATGAAATATTGTAGCAAAATTTTGCTCTTTATAGGTTGTTTTATTGGACTAACCTGTATGGCGCAAACAAATGAAAAAATCGATCTCCAAGATTTATTTGAAAGCTTATCGGAAGAACTTCCTGAGGATGCTGATTTGAGCGAATTGACTGAAAAGTGGTATTATTATCTCAAACACCCCATCGATCTCAATAAGACTGATGGCAGAGAGCTCTCTGAATTACAATTTTTAAATCCTTTATTGATCGGACGCCTACTGGACCATAGGGCCATTTCAGGAGATTTTATCAACGCACTCGAATTACAGTCCATTGAAGGATTTAATGAACCGATAATCAGTTTGCTGTTACCTTTCGTAAGTGTAGGCGCCGGGTCTCCCCTTGAAACTCTGAAATCGAGAAATTTTAAACAGGAATTTATAATACGATACGCCCGGGCACTCGAAAAAGCAAAAGGCTATCGTATAATGGATACGGCGAGATCCCATTATCTCGGCGATGCGAATCGCTATGCGATAAGATATCGAGCCCAATTGAATGATGCGATTCATCTCGCGCTTAACATGGAGAAAGATGCCGGAGAACCATTTTTTAGAGACAGACAAAAAATGGGATTTGATTTCTATAGCCTAAGTATATCGATAAAGTCTTTAGGCCGTTTCAAGAATATCGTGATCGGCGATTATGCTTTGCAATTTGGCCAGGGACTCAGTATGTGGAACGGTTTGAATTTTGGAAAAGGGGGATTGGTACAGCATACTGCAAGACAAGGGATCGGTGTAAAGTCATATACGTCATTAAATGAGGCTAATTTTATGCGTGGCATTGCAGGAACATTACAGATTAGGCAGGTTGAAATTACACCTTATTTCTCCTACCAATCCATTGATGGAAAAGTTGACCGTACAACTTCTCCGCCTACGATTTCAACGATTGCAAGCTCAGGCTTGCATCGAACTGCAACCGAACAGCAATACCGTCATGCCGCATCTCAACTGGCCTATGGATTGAATCTATTGTGGCGCTATAAGCGGTTCAAAATGGGTGTTCATTTCAATCAGACGCAATTGAATGTCTTCAAAATAAAAGGGAAGGCAATACGGCAAGAAGCTGACTTTGAAGGTGATTTTTTACGAAATATAAGTCTATATGCAAACTATACAATTCGAAATGCTTATTTATTTGGCGAATATGCCAACAGCATGGATGGTGGTTCAGCACTGTTAGCAGGATCTATCATAAGTTTGCATCCACGTTTATCGTCGGTTATATTGCTTCGGGACTATAAGAAGAATTTTCATACTTTTTATGGACAGGGATTTGGTGAATCGGATAACACCTCCAACGAGCAGGGGGCTTATTTGGGACTAACGTATCAATTGGGTAGAAAATTACTCTGGTCAAATTATGCCGATATATTTCGTTTTCCGGGAGCAAAGTATCAGGCTGATACGCTATCTACAGGTGCTGATTTCTTTAGCCAGCTGAGTTACATGTGGTACAAAAAAGGCCAACTTTCGTTGCGCTATCGCAACCGATTGAAACAAGTTAACTACCAAGGAGAGGGACAAACCGAGAATGGGCTTGTGAATACCAGCAAACAGCAGTTCAGGGTAGAATTTCAATACCGCCTAAGTTCAATATGGACTATTCGCTCCCGTGTGGAAGCCAATTTATTCCAAAAAGAGTATCAGGGAAATAGTTTCGGATATATGTGTTATCAGGATATATTTTGGAAGTCTAGCGCTGGAAAATTCCAGTCGAATATACGCGTTGCGTATTTCGATGCGGCAAGTTATGATAATCGGATCTATGCTTATGAGCAGGATGTATTATATGCATCTGGTTTTGGAATGTACAATACAAGGGGATGGAGAATGTATTTAAATCTGCAGTATCGGTTAAGCCGCCATGTTCAGGTATGGGCCAAATATGCGATCTATTACTATCCCGAAAGGGGGAGTATTGGGACTGGACTGGATCAAATTGAGGGCAATAAAAAATCGGAGGTTAAGGTGCAGTTGAGGTGGCAGTTATGAAAAAGTTGAGTTTTCTGCAAAGATTGGAGCGACTTCCTACGCTGAAGCTTGCTGTTCCATATCTTGTGACGCTTCTTCTGGCACCTGGATTGCCGATGTCGCTCCATATTTTCCAATGCGTTCAACAGTTATTGGTTGTGCTGGTTTTGATAACGTTTTGTTGTTATTTATTAAAGGGAAGAATTCGCCGATATGGCTATAGCTACGGGTATTATGTGTCTGTTGTATTATTTGGAATTTTCCAATTTTGGCGCGAGGACCCTTTGGTTACAATCAGTCATTTTTCCCATATAATGACGGATAGTTATGTAGTCAAAATTATTGAAGAGCCAAAAATGAAGCGGGATATCATTCGTTTTTCGGCAGAAGTAGTAGGAGCTTACCAAAAAGGTGAATTTGTTGAAACTACAGGTAGACTAATGTTATCGCTAAAATCTAGCCAGAAGAATTCACTGCAGTTTGGTGATCTATTGTGGTTAAAAGGTCAAGTAAAGGAAATAGCTCCGCCATTCAATCCAATGGAATTTGACTACAGACAGTATTTGAAAAGACAGCATATCTATCATGAAATTTTCGCAGTCTTTGGTCGGTATAAGCTGATCAACAGGAAAGAAACAACGGCTTTTTCATTAACTGGGCTCGCTTTACAAACGAGGAGATATTTTTTGGTTAAGCTTCGTCCCCATATCAAAAGGGATGAGCACTTTGCTATTGCGTCAGCTTTATTATATGGTTCTCGGAGCGATATCAGTGCCGAAAGCATCCAGGTGTTCACCAATACAGGAACGATACATGTGTTAAGTGTATCGGGAATGCATGTTGCTGTTTTATTCGGTTTTTTATCTCTTATTTTCAAGCGAATTGCCTGGCCTTCCTATCTCAGATGGCTGCCACTAATTTTGTTATGGAGTATGATCTGGATATATGCTTTTATTGCAGGACTTGATCCGCCCATTACGCGGGCAGCTATTATGATTAGTTTTGTGCTGTGTGCACAGCATTTTAAACGAAGCTTTTCAACACTGAATTCGCTTATTATTGCCGCATTATTGATTTTGCTGGTCGTTCCCCGGGCTGTTGTTGATGTGGGTTTTCAGCTGTCCTTTCTCGCCGTTTTGGGTATGACGATATGTTCGCCGCTTGTCGAGGGATTCCTTCCGGTCAAAAGACCAATATTACGACTTTTGAGAGATGCATTGGCTGTTTCTATTGCTGCGCAGATACTGACAACGCCACTGAGCCTTTACTATTTTGGTCAATTCCCAACTTATTTTCTGATAGCCAATGTATTAGTCGATTTGCCTTCAACCTTAGTGATGTACCTTGGTTTTATCATGACAATCAATCCAATGCAGGGGCTTAACGATTTATTGGGTTTCCTTTTGGAGCATCTCATTGCTTTCATCTTATACTGTTTGAAATTTATTGACCATTTGGCTTTTTCAACAATAAAAGTTGAACCTATGGGGCTGGAGCTTCTATTTTTGACCTATTTTGCACTATTTTCTTTTTTATATGCTTTTCAATGGAAAGATAAAAAATACGTTTGGTTAGGGGGATGCTGTACAATTGGAATACTATTGATCACTGCGCAAAAATGCTTAGAAAATAAAGATGTAGAACGGTTTCGGGTCTATAATACGAAGCATGAGTTGACGATCGGGTATTTCAAAGGTGGGCGCGGTATCGTTTACAGTACATTTGATTCTTTGCAAGCCTCAGGCTTGCAATATTCATGTGGAAGAGAAATCCAATTATTGACGAGTGAAAAAGTTCAGTTTGTAGCTTTGAATGGTCGGGAGCGGAAAAACTATCTTGTTACGCTCCCCTTGGGTAATATCGCTATTCTGTGCCATGCCGTTGAAACTATGCCACAAGCTGACCTCGTTATTGTCAGGAAAAATTTACTAAATGGTTTACCCCATTTATTGAAGCAAAT
Source organism: Sphingobacterium paramultivorum (assembly GCF_014109745.1). Classification (NCBI taxonomy): domain Bacteria; kingdom Pseudomonadati; phylum Bacteroidota; class Sphingobacteriia; order Sphingobacteriales; family Sphingobacteriaceae; genus Sphingobacterium; species Sphingobacterium paramultivorum. The sequence continues at coordinate 3,658,191 of NZ_CP058555.1, read as the reverse complement.
TAGACCAAAACTTGTTATACTGGATGGATCCAATTCGATGGAGAAATCCAGGCATATACAACGTATGTTAGATAGTTTGGGGATACAGAATTATCTCATGAAGGATAATTTTGCGTATGTTTGGGATAAGGAGAACTTATGACGCAAGATAGTATATCAATCTTAAGGCAATACTGGGGATTCGATTCATTTAGACCCCTGCAGGAAGAAATTATTCAATCGGTCATTTCAGGTAAAGATACACTGGCTTTATTGCCGACTGGCGGTGGAAAGTCGATTTGTTTTCAAGTACCTGCCTTGATGCGAGAAGGGATTTGTATTGTCGTTACACCGCTTATAGCATTGATGAAAGATCAGGTTGAGCATTTGAAAAAAAATGGAATTCAAGCGGTCGCAATTTATGCTGGAATGCGGAAGAGGGAGGTGGATATTACATTGGATAATTGCGTCTATGGGCAAATAAAATTTCTCTATCTTTCTCCCGAAAGATTGTACAATGATATAGTAAGGGAGCGCATACGATTTATGAATGTAAATCTGTTTGCCATAGACGAAGCGCATTGTATTTCTCAATGGGGATATGATTTTAGACCGCCCTATTTAGAACTCGCTAAGTTACGGGAACTGCATCCCAAGGTTCCTTTTCTGGCTCTTACAGCGACCGCAACTGAGCGTGTCATCAGCGATATACAACAGAAACTGAATTTTCCGAAAGAAAATGTATTTGTCAAAAGCTTTCTCCGCGACAATTTGGCTTATATGGCCATTGAAGAAGAGGATAAGATGGGGCGCATGGTACGGATTATACATAAGTTGGGTGGATCCGGTATTGTCTATGTCAGAAATCGGCGAGAAACGCAGGAGATAGCCCGTATTTTGGTCAATAACGGCATTTCAGCAGATTATTATCATGCTGGGCTTTCGGGGCAGGAACGGGATCAGAAACAGCAGGGATGGATGACAAATGTTGTTCGCGTTATTGTAGCTACAAATGCGTTTGGGATGGGAATTGATAAACCCGATGTACGGTTTGTGATTCATCTCGATTTGCCCGATTCGCTGGAGGCCTATTATCAAGAAGCCGGTAGGGCAGGAAGAGATGGCAAGAAGGCCTATCCCGTTATTCTTTATCAAAAGGCAGATGAGCAGAAGCTTGTCGATAATTTGCAAGCTAGCTTTCCTGATATTCCATTTATTCAACAGACCTATCATTACCTTTGTAATCATTTTCAGATTCCCTATGGTTCTGGAGAAGGAGTGACTGTAGATTTTGATGTTGTTGCATTTGCCAAAAAATATCAACTGCCATTGGTTCCTGTTATGAATGCGCTGAAGTTTCTGGAGCGCGACACTTGGTTGGTTTTGTCAGAAGCTGTCACAATACCCTCACGCTTTAAGTTTGAAATTGATAGCGCCGAATTGTATAAAGTTCAGGTGCAGTATGTAAAATATGATAAGCTCATTAAAGCTATTTTGCGCAGCTATGGAGGTGTATTTGAAAACTATATCCTCATCAATGAATATGAATTTGCACGTAAGTTAGGGCTGCCTTATGATCGTGTCGTCGAGCTGTTGAAATCGTTGGAGACATTGGAAATAGCGAGCTATCTGCCTTCTACAGATGCGCCACAACTGACCTTTTTGCAGAACCGCGTCGATTACAAACACCTGCATATCGATCATATTTTTATTCGTGATCGACATCAGGTGAAGGAAGAGGAAGTCAATGGCATGATCGGTTATATTGAACATAGCAATTGCCGTAGTCAGTCGCTGTTGTTATATTTTGGAGAGAAAAATGCGGGGTTCTGTGAAGTATGCGATTTATGTCTGATCCGCAATCATCAGGAAAAGCAGCGGGCAAATATAAAAGCAGAAATCAAAAACAGTTTGCTTGCTGGAGCAAAAAATATTCATGATTTGGTGGCAAGTTTGACGATAGGTACAGAAAAGAAAAGAATAGAGATTATCCGTGATCTCCTAGATGCCGAAAAAATTCGCTTGGAGGATAATCTCTATTCTTGGAATACCTTGTTTTAAACTATTTTTCGATGGGTAGATTGAGCTCCTCACGGCCCCATTCCGACCAAGAACCATCGTATACACGGATTTGCTCGTGACCAGCAAGATGACAAGCAAATGCTAAGATTGAGGCCGTGATACCCGATCCACAGGAGAATACATATTCATTTCCGGTCGCATTAAAATGATCAAATTGCTGTTTCAATTCATCAACGGGTTTATAAACGATTCCGTCAAATAATTCTTCGAAAGGGAAATTTTTGGAGTGGGGAATATGCCCACCATGAAGGCCTTTCCGGGGTTCAGCTACTAAACCACTAAATCGACCTTTACTTCTGGCGTCAAAAATATTCACTTGAGCATCCCGATAATGTGTTAAGATATACTCTTTATCGGCATACAGGTTTGCTTGAAATTGGGCTTTAAAGTTACTGGGTCTTGCAGTGGTTGTATACTGGTCTACGAGTGGCAGTTTGTTATTTTTCCAAGCGGGAACACCGCCATTTAGAATAAAGACCTGTTCAAATCCCATGACCTTAAACATCCACCATGCCCTTGGGCTTGAATAAACGCCCCATCTGTCATATAAGACGACCGTACTATCCTGATTAATTCCCAGGCTTTGCATTTCGTGTTCGAATACTTCTGCCGACACGAGGGTATGCGGTAATTTAGAAGTTGGATCCGATAGCTTTCCTTCGATGTCAAAAAATTGAGAATGGGGAAGTATTTCGAGCTTGGTATCCTTGATGGATTGGCCTACTTTGTCGATCGTACAATCGAGAAGGACAATGTCTGTATGCTGTCCCAATAATTCCTGAAGTTCGGTGGGGTTAATTAAGGCTGATTTGAATGACATAACAATAACGTTTATTGATACAAAATTACAAAAGCATCCCTATAAAAACAAAGCGGCTGTCCTTTTGGAACAGCCGCTTTTTATGGATTGAAATTGCTAATTACTTAGCGTTTTTATCATTTTCCATTTGCTCTTTCAATTGAGCTAACACGTCTAAGTCGCCTAAAGTAGATTTTTCAACAGAATCTTTTACTTTTTTAACAGCTGAAGATTCAGCTTTAGCGTCTTTTTTACGGTTGTTAGACTCTTCTTTGCGAGCTTCTTCTTTCTCTTCTTCCCAGATACGAGAGTGAGAAATTACCAAACGTTTGTTCTCTTTGTTGAACTCGATGATTTTGAATGAAGTAACTTCATCAACTTTCAATGAAGAACCGTCTTCTTTAACAGAGTGTTTAGAAGGACAGAAACCTTCAACACCGTATTGTAAAGCTACGATATCACCTTTGTCACCAACTTTGATCACAGTACCTTCGTGGATAGAACCTTCAGTAAAGATCGTTTCGAAAGTATCCCAAGGGTTTTCTTCCAATTGTTTGTGACCTAAAGATAATTTACGGTTTTCTTCATCTAATTCTAAAACAACTACATCTAATGTTTCACCAACTTTAGTGAATTCGTTAGGGTGGTTGATTTTTTTAGACCAAGATAAATCAGAGATGTGGATCAAACCATCGATACCTTCTTCTAACTCAACAAATACACCGAAGTTAGTCATGTTTTTAACAACAGCTGTTTGTTTAGAACCTACAGGGTAACGCTCAGTGATATTTTTCCAAGGATCTGGAGTCAATTGTTTGATACCTAAGCTCATTTTACGCTCATCGCGGTCTAGCGTTAAGATTTGTGCTTCGATCTCATCACCAACTTTCAAGAACTCTTGTGGAGAACGTAAGTTTTGTGACCAAGACATTTCAGAAACGTGGATCAAACCTTCAACACCAGGGATGATTTCTAAGAAAGCACCGTAATCAGCAACTGTTACGATTTTACCTTTAACTTTAGAACCAATTTCTAATGCAGTATCTAAAGATTCCCAAGGATGCTCAGATAATTGTTTCAAGCCTAAAGCGATACGTTTTTTCTCATCATCAAAGTCTAATACAACAACGTTGATTGTTTGATCTAGCGATAAAACTTCTTTTGGATGCTCGATACGACCCCAAGAGATGTCTGTGATATGCAATAAACCGTCAACACCACCTAAGTCGATGAACACACCGAAGTCAGTGATATTTTTAACTGTTCCTTCTAATACTTGACCTTTTTCTAATTTAGCAACGATTTCAGATTTTTGGTTTTCTAAGTCGTTTTCAATTAATACTTTGTGTGATACGACAACGTTTTTGAATTCGTGGTTGATTTTCACAACTTTGAATTCCATTGTTTTACCTACGTATATATCGTAGTCACGGATAGGTTTGATATCGATTTGAGATCCAGGTAAGAATGCTTCAACACCTTTGATATCAACGATAAGACCACCTTTAGTACGGCTCTTAACGAAACCAGTAATGATTGCATCATTTTCCAATGCCTCATTGATAGCTTCCCAAGATTTTTGAGTTTTAGCACGTTTGCGAGAAAGTACTAATTGACCGTTAGCATCTTCTTGAGATTCAACGAATACGTCAACTTTGTCACCAACTTTTAATTCTGGTAAGTCACGGAATTCTGATAAAGAAACTAAACCGTCAGATTTGAAACCAACATTTAAGACTACGTCTTTGTTGTTGATAGAAACTACAGTACCTTCAATAATTTCACCTTGGTTAACTTGGTTGAAAGTATCTGCGTATTGTGCTTCAAGTTTAGCGCGTTCAGCTTCGCTATAATTTCCGAAACCTTTATCATTTGCATCCCAGTCAAATTCACCTTCTGGTGTGATCCAAGTGTTTGATTTGATTTCATCGATTAAGTTTGAATCAGCTTCTGATTCAATTTTTTCAGTGTCTTTCACTACTTTAGTGTCAGCACCTTGTAGCTCTGCGTTTTTCGCTGCTAATTCTTTTTCTGCTTCTTGTTTTTTTGCCATTAATTAATTTTCTCCTTTTTCCTACTTTGTAGGAGTTGCAAAGGTACAAAAAAACTTTAAATGCAAAATTTTATTTTTCTTATTTTATTGAAAGACTTTCAGTTATAGGGGACTTTTTACATGCCAATCTTACAACGGATGGTATTTGAATTGTACTATTGCTAATTCTCGACTTTATTTGTGGAAATCCTTTTCCGATAAAATAGATTTTAAGAGGCTTAAAACGACTAGTCTTCTCTCTTAAAAGAGTTGAAAATGCGTGGCTTGGCAATAACAATGGTTTGTTTAGACAGCGCTATTGCCGCATTCAGTTCATAACCCAATAATAAAATAAGCGTATTCAAGTAAATCCAGAGCATGATAACGATTAATGTCCCGATGGATCCGTACAATTTGTTATATGCGCCGAAATGATTGATATAAAATGTAAATATTGAAAACGTCAATATCGCTAGAATGGTAGCCATAGATGCTCCGGGACTAAAGAGTTTCCATTTATTGGAGGTAGAAGGGCCAAATTTATAAATACAGCTTACCGTGAAAAAGTAAATAGCGAATATAATCAACCATCGGGCGATTTTAAGTAGAATAGCCCAGAAGCTGGATTTAATACCTGTCGTTTCCTTGAGGTAGTCTATCGTAATACCAGCGATGGTAAATATCGTCATCCCCACGGTTAACGCAAAAATAATCAGGATAGCCAAAGCTAAAGCAAGCAATCGCTTTCTGATCCACGGTCTTCTTTCCGTCATCAATGAAGCCTTATTGAACGCATTCATGAGGGAGGCCATACCATTGGTCGCGAAATAGGCCGCAAACACAAAACCGAAGGATAGTAACCCGCCATTTTGATTCTTGATAATATCCTCCAAAGTCGTTTCAACAACGAGAAATGCATTTTTAGGAATAACTACGGCAAGGAAATCCAACAACTGTTCCTGAAAATTATTAATCGGAATATAAGGGATTAATGTAAATAGAAAAATGATTCCCGGAAAAATGGCCAATAGAAAGCTATAGGAGAGGGAAGAAGCCTTGCTGGCTATGGAATCTCTGGAAAGCTCCTGAAAAAAAAATACGGCCACAGTGTAAAGTGGTAGTGAGCCAAAGCCAGGTAGTACGACGCGTTTACTCCATTCGATTAATCTAAAATAAGGTTCAAAATTTAATAGCCATTGGTGGATTTTCCCCATATCAATTAAAATATTTACTCATCTTATCCAGGAAAACCTGTGGCGGCATACAAGGCCTATTTTTCTCCATATTGACAAAGACCAATGTTGTTTCTCCCTGGTTGAGTAGTTCCCCACTCTCATTGAAAAGCTCATATTCGAAAATGATGCGAACGGCGGGTTTCTGACGAATTGTTACACGTATTGTGATCAAGTCATCATATTTGCCTGGTTTCAGATATTTCGTTTTCATCTCCGCAACGGGGAGCATGACCCCCATTTCTTCCAGTTCCCGGTAGGATATCCCTGTGCTCCGCAACATTTCAGTTCTCGCTATTTCATAAAACGCAGCATAGTTTCCATAATAGACATAGCCCATTTGGTCTGTTTCTGCATAGCGGACGCGAATCTGATGGTCAAATACAAACATTATTTTTTAATATTTCTAGCGTCCAGAGCCTGTTGAAATTTACGTGCATTGATTAAATGCTCAGCTTCTGTTTTTGCAAAATTATGGTAACCCGAAAAATCATCTTTGGCACACATGTAGATATAATCATGTTGCTTAAAGTTTAAGACTGCATCAATTGCAGCGATACTTGGAATTGATATAGGGCCTGGAGGCAATCCTCTATAGATGTAAGTATTGTAAGGATTGTCTGTTCTGAGGTGCTTATTCAATACCCTTCTAATGGTAAAGTCATTATTAGCAAAGATCACCGTAGGATCTGCTTGCAATAACATACCTTTTTTGAGGCGGTTTAAATATAAGCCGACTATCATGGGCATTTCATCCTGGTGTAAGGCTTCACCTTTCACAATCGATGCCAATGTGCTCACCTGTTGTGGTGTCAGATTAAGCGCTTTTGCTTTTGCCGTGCGATCCGCATTCCAAAACTTTTTCCATTCATCATCAAAACGAGCAATTACTTTTTCCGGATTGGTGTTCCAGTAAATTTCGTAGGTATTGGGGATGAACATAGAAATCAGATTTTCTTTCGTAAATCCATACTTTTGTGCGGTAGCCTCATCATTCAATACAGCAATAAATTGAGCAGAATCTGCCTCAAAACTTTTTCCAAGGAGTGCGGCCATATTTTCTTTCAGTCGTACATTGGAAAACCTGAATTTTACCGGTTCTTGGTAGCCGCCAATCAAATTGCCGACTAAGCGTCTATTGTTCATCCCTGGGGTTAACAGATAACGTCCGGGTTTTATACTTTGCTCATATTTTTTATATTGTGCAGCACGCTCAAAGGAAGCGATATCATCCACGAGATTTGAATCCTTGATTGATTTCAATACATCTTCATATTTTTCACCCTCGTGTATGTACAGGTACTTTTTCTCTCCCGATACATTCGAAGCATAAAATGCTTTATAAAATGTCCAGGCAAAATAACCTCCAACAACGATAACGATTAGCGCAATGATTTTTAACCAACTTGGTATTCCTTTTTTATTTTCCATTCTAAAATTTTTTATTCATCTGTTGTTCGCTATTCATGGCGTTTATATAGCCCTTAGCAGTCAATGGTTGATGAATCTGCCAAGAACTCTAATCCATTATTATGGAGATCATTCAATGCAGCTTCATTTTTAAGTCAGTGGGCTTAAAAGCCTAGACTATTCCCTTTATTTTCTTTTTCCTTTTTTTGCCCTGCTGCAGGATTTGTCGTTGTCGTTTTAGCTGCAGGGCTATTTGTTGTGTTACTTTTTGCTGGAGCAACAGGCTTTGACTGAACCGGAGGTTTTGCCGCAGGCGGAGTAACCTGTGTTTGGTTTGCCTGTGGTTTAGGTGTTGTCGTACCACCAATTGGAGCTCCTGTAGTTGTTGTTGGTGCTGTGAGTGAAAGTGTTACGTCAATTTTAGCGCCTAAACTGGTCAGGCCCTTTTCTATTCCTGGTGATTGCACACTGATTACTGCAGTGGCTGTATCCGTTACGCTTGGATCATAGGTTACAGTACCTAGACCTAAGCCAGCTCCAGACAAGGCGAACTTTGCTTCGTTTAATGGAAGCCCAACTAAATTAGGTATCTCCACTTCATTTGCTCCCAGTCCATTTCCCAAAACTAGATCTATACGTGAACCTTTAGGAATCATGCGTCCGTTGCGGATAGATTGTCCCGCAAATTGAGCATCCAATACGATATCCCTGGCGATGTCTGCGACATAAGAAGTGTCACCGATTCGAAGGTTATGGTTTTTCAAGATGGCTGTTGCTTCGATCAATGTTTTATCTTTTATATTCGGAAAAGCAACTTCAGGTGCAACCTGTGTGATAATGGTCAAATAAATAGTCCGACCCGATTTTACATGAAATCCTTGTTCGGGATCCTGCTCTATGACCATGCCAGGTTTGGCATCCATCTGATAGACGGAGTCAATTTGATATTCCAGCCCGGCGTCCTCCAAAGCTTGGATGGCAGCACTGATATGAAGGCCTTTCACTTTAGGAACGGCGATAGATTCATCATGTTTGGTATATATTTTCAGTCCAATATAAACGAAAAGGAATAGACATACTATCGCAATAAGAGCGGCAATAAGATTTTTCCTAAAAGTGGGGGTCTGAAGATATTGTACGACTTTGGACATTTCTCTGTTTGATAAAAATTAATTCTGCATAGAACCGCAATATTAAAGCCAAGTTTGCAGAATGATTAAATAAAATTATTCCTCACAAAATTATTCGTTTTTCCGTGTATAGCAAATTATATTTGCTATTCGAATCGCTAAAATTTATGAAAGCAAAAATAGCATTAATAACTGGAGGTTATACAGGAGAAGCTGAAGTTTCTTTTAAAAGTTCTGCCTTCGTCAATTCTCAACTTGATCACGACAAATACGATATATATTTGATTACAGTGACCAAAGAAGCATGGTACTATGAAGATTTAGACGGAAAGCGTCATCCGATTTCAAAAGCTGATTTTACACTTCCATTGCATGGGGATATCTTGACTTTTGACTTAGCTTTTATTATGGTGCATGGTGTGCCTGGAGAAGATGGAAGACTTCAGAGCTATTTTGATTTATTAGATATTCCATATACCTCATGTGATGCTTTGACGTCCGCATTAACTATGAATAAAGGGTATACAAAAGCGATCTTATCGGATATTCCCGAGTTGCATTTGGCAAAATCGGTCCTACTGTTTGAATCGCAACGCCCGGAGGCACTCAAAATCGTTGAAAGTAATCTTTCACTCCCTTATTTTGTGAAACCTAATGCCGGTGGAAGTAGTATCGGAATGACCAAAGTAAAGGAATCGGCACAACTGCAGGAAGCGATTGACAAAGCTTTTGATGCGGAAAATACAGGAAAACAGGTTATTGTTGAAGAATTTGTGACTGGACGAGAATTTTCCGAGGGAATTTTTCGGAATTCAAAAGGTGAGCTTGTTGTTTTGCCTGCCACAGAAGTTCGGACTACACGCGAATTTTTTGATTATGAAGCCAAGTATGTACCTGGATTGACCGAGGAGATTACGCCGGCAGACCTGACGGTCGAACAGCAGGAGCGTGCTGCGCGTATTTTAAGAGAAATCTATGTTAGATTGAACTGTAAAGGTATGGTTCGCGTGGACTTCTTTTTGGAAAACGATACCGATAAATTTTATTTTATCGAAATTAATACCATTCCCGGGCAGACTCCACAAAGTTTTATTCCGCAGCAGGTACGGGCTTTTGGAATGAAGGAGGGCGATTTTTACGGCGAGTTGATCGAAACAGCCTTACAATCGAAATAGTTCTATTTCAAAAATACCGTGAAGCAAGCAGCCTTCTACCCAAAGTGGATAAAAATATGCCGCAATAGCGACACACAAAAACGGCTTTCATACATTGAAAGCCGTTTTTGTGTGTTTTATTTTCTGAAATCAAATTTGGATAGATCGGGTTTGAACTTTTTAACCCTTTTCAGTTCCTCCTGATAAATTACCTGCCCGATATTCTTTAAAAAGGGGTAGGTTACTGTGTCGTATTCATAGCGTCCATCGTTGTAGATGCCATTTTCATTGGACTGCACAACAACGGCGAGCATAAATTCTACCCCATGTTCAAAGTCGACGATATAAGCATTATCAATATTATAGCCATAAGAATCTCCATACTTGTTGAAGATCCGGATGTTGGGATTTAAGGTCGCATTTTTTTCACGGCCATAGAAAAGGAGCTTGCTATACGTTGGCCAAAATTCTGTTGGATCATATTTCGGGAAATCCGATTCAAAGGGATAGCGCGACATATAGTCATAGAGTAGGTCATAATCCTCCTTTTTTAGATTAAATCGTTCTTTAGGCTGAAATGCTTCCGGAAATAGTAATTTCTTCAATATGAACTGTTGATCTTCGAGTGCGTAGACATTAAGCCCCTCAAAACTCCAGGGCTCATGAATAAGTTCATCTTTATCGTTCATGTAACCTTTCCCCTGAAGAGTATTGGCCAGCTTCATCGTGTAGTCTTTTGGGTCGAATTGGGCCGCTTGTTGGTAGATGACATCTTTTCCATTGTAAAAGGTAATGGGATTGGTGTGTTTGGCCCATATTCCTTTGTCGCCAATGGCAAGACGGTTGACGATACGGCTGTATTTGGTGCCGTGTTTTTTTAGTTTCGCATTCAGTTCGGCACGGCCAATAAATTCAAACAGTCTATTTTGTGCATCATTGTCGCTGGTCAATAGTATTTTTTTTACGTATTGTGCAACAGAGGGAAGACCATTGGCTGCCGACTCGTCCACAAGAACCTTAGTCTGCTTTTCAAATGCAGAATCAATGCGGAGGGGAGTGTCTTTGGTTAAATCGGCAAGATGGAGGTCGTTGATTTTTTCTAAGGCCAAAATTGCTGTCGGCAACTTCACGGTACTTGCGGGATAAAAATACCAGTTCGGATTCAGGCGATAGCTATAGGACCTGAAATGTGGCCTATTGGATTTGTCACGATCAATTTGCGTATACAGAATCTGCACCTCATTTTTCGTCGGATGACTTAATATGTTTTGAAATAGATCAGGATGACTTTGGAGTAATTTTTCCAGGTAAACAGTATCTATCTGCTGAGCGTATGCGTCTGACATGAATAGGGTGAAAATTAAGATGAAGTATTTGTGCATGTGCCTTAGATCAAAGTGTTGCGCTTGTTTAGTACTGTAGATTAAGCTCTTCTATAGCTTTTAACAATTTGTTTTTTGACAGGAGTTTTTTTGCTTTTTCATTTCCCTCTACATAAGGCTCCAAGGTTTCTTTTTTCAGTGGTAAAATCTCCTTCGCCTTTTCCATCTTGAAATGCGATATGGCAGGCTGATTGATGTCAGCGGTCATGCTATAGCGGCGGATTCGCTTTTCATGACTGACAGTGTCGACCAAAAATAACCAGCAGCTGTCCTGTGGAATGCCTTTTATTTTCTTGTTCCAATAATCTATCCGATAGATTTCTTTCGTCTGATCGGGCGTTACTGTATATTTCTTGCCTTTTTCCCGCCAGGATATTTCACTGGGTGCTGTTGCAGTTCTCAATTTTATTTTTGTTTTTGCAACAACAGTACTGTCATTTTTCAAAACAATATAAAATTTATACCTACTGCTTATCGGTTCGCTATTGAAAGAATAGAACGGGGGGGTATACAACCCCGGTAAAGTAACGTTCCCGCCAGGAGTTCGTATTGTGGTGGGCAGGCGAAATTGTGCGAGAGCTTGGGTCGAGGTACCCAGTAGAAAAATTCCGAAATTTAATGTCAATAGGATCATGGAGCTTTTTGCCCCATGATATTGCGTTTTGATATTCGTAAACATGGAATTATTTTCTCGAATAAACTTCAAAGGTATAAGCAAATGCATGTTTCTCATCTGCCTGATGCGAATCTGAAGAAATTAATTCCCATTCTTCGGAAGGTAATTCAGGGAAAAAAGCATCTCCTTTTAGGGTTGTATGTACCCGTGTCAAAAGCACTTTGTTTGCCAAGGGTAGCGCTTGCTGATAAATGTTTGCGCCACCAATGATAAACACTTCGCGTTCATCCCGGCAATATAAAAGTGCCTCTTGAATACTATTGGCTACATCAATATCTTCTCCCTGGAAATTCGCATTACGCGTGATGACAATATTCCTTCTGTCCGGTAAAGCTTTGCCTATGGCCTCAAAAGTCTTTCTGCCCATTAGGACAGAATGCGCAATGGTATTTCTCTTAAAATATTTAAAGTCGTTGGGTAAATGCCAAGGCATCTGGTTGTCGATTCCGATGGCATTGTTTTCCGACGCAGCTACGATTAATGTGATCGTTGGGTTGCTCATTTTTGATATAATGTGATTATTCGTCCGCTAAAATAATGTGGTTACAAAATTAGGTGCCTTCATTGTTAAACGGCAACCGGAGCTTTGATATGTGGATGTGATTCGTAGTTTAACAATTCAAAATCTTCAAACTTGAACTCAAAGATATCTTTTACTTCAGGGTTTATTTTCATCTGTGGTAGCGCTTTTGGCTCGCGGCTCAATTGGAGCTCCGTTTGCTCGAAGTGATTACTGTAGATGTGTGCATCGCCCAGAGTATGGATAAACTCTGCGGCTTCCATGTCGCAAACCTGTGCGACCATCATCGTCAACAAAGCATAAGAGGCAATGTTGAAAGGTACGCCAAGGAATATATCCGCACTGCGTTGATACAGTTGACAGGACAATTGTGGTTTCATGATGCCTTTTTCGGGCTGTGCTGGCGCCACATAAAATTGGAAAAAAGCATGGCAAGGAGGGAGTGCCATATGCTCTATTTCGGCAACATTCCATGCCGATACAATAATGCGGCGTGAATCCGGTGAATTTTTTAGCTGGTTGATCACCTGTGTGATCTGGTCGATATGGCGGCCATCAGGTGTTGGCCAGGAGCGCCATTGTGATCCGTATACAGGGCCTAAATTCCCTTGTTCGTCAGCCCACTCGTCCCAAATGCTTACGCCATTTTCTTTAAGATACTGAATATTGGTTTCACCTTTAAGGAACCAGATCAGCTCATGAATAATGGATCGCAAGTGTAATTTCTTCGTCGTTACCAAAGGGAAACCTTCCTGAAGGTTGAAACGCATCTGATATCCAAAGACACTTTTGGTACCCGTGCCAGTACGATCTGTCTTTACAACACCATTCGTATATACATGTCTGAGTAAATCTAAATATTGTTTCATCTGTAAAAAAGTAATTATTAAATACTAAATATCAATGCTATAATCGAACTGGATAGGGACGAATAGCGCTGTTTTATGTGTCTGATTCTCAATCGGGGAATATTTGAATACATCATGTCCGGACTAATTTCGTTTGCCTGTAATAAGCCGCCGGTGCATTCAGCCTTTCAAGATAGTCAAAACTAAGGAAAATCCTTATAACGAGAAAGTCAAAACTTAAAATGATAAGAGCGGTTACTGAAAAAAAATGTAATTTTGCAAAATATTATGGAGAATAAAAAAGTAGCTTTTTATACACTTGGATGTAAACTGAATTATTCAGAGACATCATCCATTGGTCGTTTATTTAAAGATGCGGGCTATGATACCACAGCGTTCAATAGCCGTGCAGACGTTTATGTAATCAATACATGCTCGGTAACGGATAATGCTGACAAGAAGTGTAGAAAAGTAGTGAAGGAAGCATTAAAGCACTCTCCCAACGCCTATATTACGATTGTTGGCTGTTATGCGCAGCTAAAACCAAAAGAGATTGCAGAGATTCCCGGAGTGGATATGGTCTTAGGTGCAGCTGAAAAGTTTAATATTATTGAGCATATCAATGATTTGACGAAACAGGAAAAAACGATCGTTTATAATGGTCCAATCGATGAGACCAATCAATTTGTCTCGGCTTATTCGATTGGCGATCGTACGCGTACCTTCCTAAAAGTACAGGACGGGTGCGATTATTCATGTACATTTTGTACGATTCCTTTGGCACGTGGCGGAAGCCGCTCGGGTAAGATCGAAGATATTGTGCGTCAAGCGGAAGAAATTGCAGCTTCAGGCGTAAAAGAAATTGTGTTAACGGGAGTTAATATTGGTGATTTTGGTATTCGGGATGGTAAGCGTGAAGACCGATTCTTGGATTTGGTAAAGGCTTTGGATGAAGTCGAAGGTATCGACAGGATTCGGATTTCTTCGATAGAACCTAATCTTCTTTCCAACGATATTATTGAGTTTGTGGCACAATCAAAACGTTTTGTTCCACATTTCCATATGCCACTGCAGTCTGGAAGCAATAAAATTCTGAGTTTAATGCGCAGAAGGTACAAAAGAGAACTTTACACAGAGCGCGTCGCATTTATCAAGTCATTGATGCCTAATTGCTGTATTGGTGTTGACGTTATTGTCGGATTTCCGGGAGAAACACGTGAAGACTTTATCGATACGTACAATTTCTTGAATGATTTGGATATTTCTTATCTGCATGTCTTTACCTATTCAGAAAGAGAGAATACGATTGCAGCTCAAATGGACGGCGCTGTACCGGGAGCTCAACGTAGTGACCGTAGCAAAATGTTGCATATCCTTTCGGAGAAGAAGCGCCGTGCTTTTTATGAGTCACAGCTTGGCGAGACTGGTGATGTCTTGTTTGAGGCTGATGAGAAAGATGGATATATGCATGGTTTTTCTAAAAACTATGTCAAAGTAAGGACCTTGTACGATCCATTATTGGTGAATGAGGTTGTGCCGGTTAAATTTATGGACGTAACGGATTCCTGTGAAGTGGAGGTAGAAGAAATTCCGGAGACACTGACACATTAATCTTTTTAAGGGGGATATCATATTAAGATTTATAACATATAAAAAGGCAATCTTCTCTAGTAAGATTGCCTTTTTTCGTTAAAGGGAATTTCCTAATTTCCCTATTGATTGCACCCCTAATGTGCACTGCTCTTTGCTGCGTTCAACCAGACGACGGTACCCAAGATCAAAAGTACCCCGAGCCATTGTATCGTGGATACACTTTCATGAAGTATAAAAAATGACATACAGGTGGCTACAGGTAGCTCCGCCGAACTCAATATTCCGCCTAAGGAGAAGCCCGTTTTAGGTAAGCCGTAGGCAAATAATAAAGGTGGGATGACTGTGCCAAATAGAGAAAGGATCAAGCCGAAATAGAGGAAGTTACCATCAAATTGACCATTCAATAAATAAGCAGGTGGAAATAACGTAAAGACCATGATACAGGCCCCCGTTACCATAATAGCGCTTTTTTGAATGGGGTGATAGTCATTGCCGACACGGCCATTCACGATCATGAAGACCGAATAGGCGGTTGCCGCTAAAAGACCAAATAAGACACCTGTTAAGTTGAGGTGTTGTAAGCCTTTTTCAATAAGTCCAGTCGCTAATAATGTTGCAATGAGTACAATGCCGATGCCAATCAGGTTGTTTTTTGAAGGTTTTGTCTTGAAAAAGATAAATTCAATCAGCACACCGATCCAGATATACTGCATCAACAGTACAATGGCCAACGAAGCCGGAACAAGCTGCACACATTTGTAATAGAGGATACTCACCAAACCTGTAGAGGTACCACTGATTAATATCTTGATCCATGAAGATTTCTTGCTTGAAGAGTGAAATGACTTTGCAGAAAAGAGTTTGATGACAATATAGATAAGCCACAGTATAAGCATGCCAAACAATACCTGAATTCCCGTTACCTCTCCTAAAGTCAACCCTTTACCATAGGCTTTTTTAACAAACGTTGATAGTATCCCAAAACTACTCGCACCTAAAAAGACAGCTAATGCACCTTTTAATTTTTCCATTCTCAAATAAATTAGGCGTCAAAGTTACGATTTCTGAACAATTCTTTTTCTTATCTGACGTTCTTATCAAGAAAAGCAATCTTCGGGGACAAGCTTTACAGTAAGGAGTAAATGCATCCAACAGGTGAAATTCATTGACTGGAAACATTGCTGTTCGTCGTAACATGTTGCGGGGACGGCTTTATAGCAGCGGTCATAGGAGTAAATTGTTTTTTAGCAGTGGGCAAATTTATTGGATATAAACAGCAATTTAATTAAGTTTGTTAGGCAAGTAAGTTTGTTAAGCAAGAACGTAAATCGAACAGCATGAGTGTTAGATCTTATTTTATTTTCTTTTTAGGTGCAGTTCTATTTTTGAGCAGTTGTTCAACGAAGAAAAAGGTACTTAGCTCCAATACACATTCTTCCAATGGCGGGGTTTTAACAGATGCGAGCTCAGCGCGCGGAAAAACCTTTTCCGGATCCCGACTTGACAATTATGCAGACTTACTCAATGTGAGTACAAAAAAACTAAATCCACATCTTTATTCATTTATTGACGATTGGATGGGCATACCGCATCGTATGGGTGGACAGACCAAATCTGGGGTAGATTGCTCGGGGTTTGTTAATCTGCTCTATATTGAAGTATACAAAGGGAATTTGCCCCGGACTTCGCGTGACATGGAAGGAATAGTAAAGAGAAAAAAGGTCGATAAACTTGAAGAAGGAGATCTCGTGTTTTTTTCTTTCGGACGAAATGGGATAGATCATGTAGGTGTATACCTGCATAATAATAAGTTTGTTCATGTTTCGACACGGAAAGGTGTTATTATCTCTGATCTTTCTGACAGCTGGTATGCTAAGACCTTTGTTGACGCGGGCTCTCCGAATATCTAAATGCGTGAATTTCATGTAGGTTTTATGTCATATCTTGATATAAACTTTTATACCCTATATAAATCCTTATTTTTGTCAAAATTTTATAGAAATGACAATCAAGAGTAAGAAGATTTTTTTGGGCCTATGTATTATTGTGCCGTTTTTGATGTATTGTGTTTATTACTATAGTAATATGATCAAAAATGCCCCTTTTCGTTTTGCTGATTTTGAATCCATTGAATTCAAATACGGCGAGCCGAATCACATGGTCAACGAATACAATTCAAAAACACGCATCTATAAGTATTTAGACAAAAAAGATTCTTTAATTACCGATACTGTAAAATTTACAAAAGACGATTTATTGTACCTGCACCGCAAAGCAATGGAGCTCGGCTTTTGGAACTTGGATACCGATATGACTGGTCCTGAATGGCAGCAGGATTCAACACATTCTAAAGTTCCACGTTTTTATTTAGAGTACAACTATAAAGATAAGTCCAAGCATATTACTTTAGATGCAGATTTTGCAGGCAACCCGCGTATGCATGACGCGGCAAAATCAATGATCGATGAAGTCAACCGTATGTTGGCAACCGCGCAAGCCCGATAGTTAAGAAATAAACCCTAAGGGTAAGAGAGAAATCAAGCAATTGGTTTCTCTTTTTTTTGCCAAATACCTGTCTGAAAACAAAGGGAGAAGGATTTAAGTAGCTAACAATATTATTTCTAATAGGGATTTTATAGGGAGCTAATAGGGACCTGATAGGGACCTCATTCGGATGAATACGAATAAAACACGGATAAAGTCCCTATAATGATACTATTAAATATGCGTTAATTAATACGGAAGTCTTAAATTGTTACCTTTGTTTTTTGATAAATTCTTTATATTCTCTTTATACTCCTTTAACCTGAATCGAATACTTTAGCGCCAAAACAAAATTTCATATGAAAGCATTTTTGGCATTAGCAATTTCCTGGGCATTCGTAAATGCGGTGCAGGCCCAAGATTTTGCGAAAGGAAAAGTTTATCTAGACATAAACAAAAACGGAAAATTGGATAAAAACGAAAGAGGCGTTGCCTCCGTTGCTGTTAGTAACGGGCGCGAGGTGACGACAACCGATAAAGATGGCAATTATCAGTTGCCTGTTGGAAATGACAACATCATTTTCGTGGTTAAACCGACAGGTTACGCTTTGCCTTTGGATGAAAATAACCATCCAAAATTCTATTATATCCATAAGTTAAACGGTAGTCCAGCTTCAAAATATCCTGCAGTTGCTGCTACAGGAAAAATCCCGGCTGCTGTAAATTTTGCATTGTACCAACAAGATGAAGATCCTAACTTTTCAGCTTTTGTTTTTGGTGATCCACAAGCCTACACGGAGGAAGAACTAGCCTATTTCAAAAATGGTGTGATCAATGAAATTTCAGATAAGACAATTGCGAAATTTGGAATAAGCTTAGGCGACTTAGTGGGAGATGATCTTTCACTACAGCCAAAGTATAAATCGGTGATTTCCACGATGGGATTACCGTGGTATAATGTCATGGGAAACCACGATATGAACTATGATGCTAAAGTGGATAGCCTCTCCGATGAATCGTTCGAGCAGACTTTTGGCCCCAATAACTTTGCGTTCAATTATGGAAACACGCATTTTATCATTCTTGATAATATCATTTACCCGAATCCGCGGACAGGTAAAGGTTATTTAGGTGGATTTCGTAAAGATCAGCTTGATTTTGTGGAAAATGACTTAAAAAACGTAGCTAAAGATAAATTGATTGTATTGGCATTTCATATTCCTTTATATCATCAAAACTCGGATGTCTTTCGTAATGAAGATAGACAACGTCTGTTCGATATTTTGGCTCCATTTAAGCATACCTTGTCTTTGTCTGCGCATACACACTTTCAGCGCCAATATTTTTATGGACAAAAGGACGGATGGAAACAAGAAAAGCCACATCACGAATATAATGTAGGTACAACCTCTGGTGACTGGTATTCGGGCGAGTTGAATGAAAAGGGAATTCCTGTTTCTACAATGCGGGACGGTACACCAAAAGGGTATGCCATTTTAAAAATCGAGGGCAACCAATACAGTTTTGATTATAAGGTTGTAGGTAAGCCGGCAACGTATCAGATCGATTTATATGGAGCTTCGGTCGTTCCAGAAAAATACACAAAGAGATATCCGATATACGCTAATTTTTTTATTGGAAAGGAAGGTGACAAGGTAACGTATAGAATCAATCAGGGCGAATGGAAGGAAATGGATTTTGTCAATGAAAACGATCCAGCATTTCTAAATTCTTTGGCTAAGTACGATACAGCAACTGAATTAAAGAATACGCGTAGACCTTCAAACCCTGAAAAATCTAGTCATCTGTGGACGGCTAATTTGCCCAAATTAAAAGCTGGTAAATATCAGATTGAGGTTCAGGCTGTTGATCTTTTCAATAGAGTACACCTGGCAACGAAGACTATTGAGGTGAGATAAATAACCGGTTGTAGAGTTGTTTTAAGTTTAAAGATAGCTTAAGATGCACTTAACATTACCATCCTATATTTGTGTAGAGTAATTTTTGATTCATAAAGAGTTAGGGTTAATGTGTAGATCTGTTGTGAAACACGTCTGAAAATTTAGTTTGTTTTTAAAGTGAAGGTAATCTCCCCAGATTACCTTTCACTGTTTTTAGACCTTTCACTTTAAATTATGCTGCCAAAATTTAAGTCCTTCTACTACGATCCATTTTTACACTTTATTCGGTTTGCAGCTACAAACTTTGTTAAGCCGTTAACCTGGTATATGAATGTTAGTGCGGTAGCGGCTTTTTTTCTGAAAGTGACTGATGTTATTGGTCGGAAAGAACTTTCAGTTCGCTCCTACTGCCGTTGGTCTGCGAAGTCATGAAGGTTTTGTTGTTGGATAACCTGCCGGAAATCATCTGATGCCGGATTTTCAAAGATCTCCAGGTCGAAGTATTTTGTTGCAGCAAATAAGTGGTCGAATACATCTGAAACAATTCCTTCGTAATATTCCCAGCGGATATCATTTACAAAGAAATAAAGTTCGACCGGAACACCGTGTTCGGTTGAAGCAAGCTGACGTACCATCAAGGGCATGGTCTTGTGAATATTGGGATTTTGACGTAGATAGGTGAGTGTATAAGCTCTGAACATTCCTAAATTGGTCATTTTGCGACCGTTTATGGGACTTGATTGATCTATCTGCTGTTCCGTATTGAATTGGTCAATTGTCTTGGCACGCTCCTCGATATAAGGGCGCAGAATCTGTATATTTTTGAGCCTTTCAATTTCTTCATTTTCCAAAAAACGGATCGTGGAAATTTTGATGTTTATGGCTCGTTTTAAGCGCCTCCCGCCCGATTGCTGCATGCCCCTGTAATTTTTGAAAGAATCCGACAATAGTGTATGCGTCGGTATCGTCGTAATGGTCTTATCAAAGTTCTGCACTTTCACATTGTTGAGGTTAATCTCTTTGACAGTTCCATCGGCGCCATATTTAGGCATTTCTATCCAATCGCCTACACGGATGGAGTCATTGGCCGAAACTTGTATACTGGCAACAAATCCCAGTATAGTGTCTTTGAATACCAACATCAAGATTGCTGACGCGGCACCCAAGGATAATAAGAAGGACCAAGGGGATTTTCCTGTCAATATCGAAAAGCAGATCGTTCCACCGATAAATAATAGGATAATCTGGCAGACCTGTAAATAACTTTCCAGGGGCTTGTCGGCAAAAGATTTTTTCATGCGCAGCATGTCCCGTAAACTTTTCAGAAGCGAGTGAATAATCAGTAAACTGACGACGGTCGTTGCTATGTCAAGTACTTTATTGCTGTTTTCTTTCCAGGTTGGAAAACCCATGAAGATAATGGGCATGATATATTGTGCCACTAATATCGGAACAAAATGAGCAGTAAGTTTCAGCGTTTTATTGCGGATCAATAGATCGTCAAAGCGATTTGTGCTTCGCCTGATGGCTTTGATTGTTAACAGGAGTAACGTTCTTTTGGTGAAATAGTCAATGACGATCAAAAACAGGATAACCAGTAAGAGTAAAAGGATCGAGTTAACAAAATGGCTCCCCTGATTATCAAGACCAAGTTGTTTAATCCATTGAAATGTCCAGTTATAGATGTAGGATTGGGAATCTTTGAATAATTCCGTTGCTGTGCTTTGCATGTTACAAATATACAAAAAGCCGCAATTAGCGGCTTTCGGTTATTTTGAGTTTAGCGGTTCACGCTCGTGTTTATGTCTAAAGAATACAGCAAAGAAGATTGCTATAACCAAGGTGTAAATGGCAAATGCAAGCCAGATATCATGCCAGTCTTTTAGCATGAGGTTACCACTTAACATACCGTCAGGTAATATTGAAATACTCTTTTCCTGTAGAAAATGTAGAAAATGGGTATTATCGATTGTTGTATCCAGATATTGTGCGAGATCTTTGCTGTTTTGAAAACTTTTGGTAAAGTAATGGTCAATGATCCAACCCGATGCAAAACTGCCTACAACGGCACCGAAACCATTTGTCATCATCATAAATAAGCCTTGTGCTGAGCTGCGTATACGTGATGTTGTCGAGGTTTCGACAAATAGAGAACCTGAGATATTAAAGAAGTCAAATGCCATACCATAGACGATGCAGGATAATACAATCATCCAAAGTCCGCCTGCAGGGTCACCAAATGAGAATAATCCAAAACGTAATACCCAGGCAAACATCGAAATCAGCATGACCTTTTTTATACCGAATCTTTTGAGGAAAAATGGAATAGCAAGAATAAAAAGTGTCTCGGATATCTGCGAAATCGACATAATGATGGTCGAATATTTCACAACGAAAGATTCTGCAAATTTAGGGTAGAATTTAAACTCATCCAAAAATACATCACCGTAGGCATTGGTCAATTGGAGTGCGGCACCTAAGAACATGGAAAAAATAAAGAATAAAGCCATTTTATAATTTCCAAAAAGTTTAAATGCTTCCAAGCCTAATAGTTGTGTCCAGGAAGCATCTTCATGTTGTAACTTCTTCGGTGGACATTTAGGTAATGTAAAAGCATAGAGACTTAAAGCCAAAGCTGCGGTTCCGGCGATATAAAATTGATAAGCTGTAGCCTTGTTGCCTGTTAAATTGGTGATCCACATGGCAACGATAAAGCCTATCGTTCCGAAAACTCGGATAGGCGGGAATGCCTTGACCAAATCGTAGTTATTTTCATTCAATGCCGTATACGCAATGGAATTGGATAGGGCCAAAGTCGGCATATAAAAACACATTGCCGCAAGCATTGCATAAAAAAAGGTGTTTGGATCATTTACCTGCGGTAAATAGAATAAAACACCCGCATAACATAAGTGAAGAATAAAATATAATCTTTCGGCATTTATCCAACGATCGGCGATAATTCCCATCAGGGTAGGCATAAATAAAGAAGCGATCCCCATGGTTGCAAAAATAGCTCCAAATTGTGTACCATCCCATTGTTTTGTGCCAAACCAATAGTTTGCTATTGTAATCAACCATGCTCCCCAGACAAAAAACTGAAAGAAGCTCATAATGGTCAATCTTAATTTAATAGACATAAATCGATGTTATTTAAAATTTTTGTTTCGCTTTAATGAAAGGAGTTATTTTCTTTTGGAAATCTCATCCCTAATCAATGCAGCCTGCTCGTAGTTTTCTTCGGTCAATGCCTGATTAAGTGCTTGCTCCAGTTGCTCATCTGTCAACGAGGAGAAAGGATTTTGTGGGGATTTTGAAGGTGTTTTTTCTTCGACCTCAACAACACTTGGATCCTGAACTTTATTGGATTTGTCTAGGTTTTCCAAAAATGCAAACTCATGTCCTTCAATGATAATTCCAGCAGAGGACATAATAAATTCGTAGGCATAGATCGGAGCTTCAAACCGTACAGCCAGTGCAACGGCATCGGATGTGCGGGCATCAATCTCGACAATCTTGTTGCCGTCGGAACAGATAATTTTAGCATAAAATATCCCTTCAATCAAATTATAGATCAGTACTTCAATGAGTTTAATACCAAAAGAATCTGCAAAAGATTGAAATAGGTCGTGTGTCAGCGGACGACTAGGAATCATTTTCTCTATCCGAATAGCAATAGCTTGAGCCTCGTGGCTGCCGATAATGATGGGCAATCTTCTGTTGCCCTCCACTTCTCCCAATACAAGAGCATAAGCCCCAGATTGCGTTTGACTATAGGATAAACCAACGATATCTAATCTGATTTTCTTCATTTTAATTCCAAAGCGGTCTACAAACTTAGATAAATTTGCTTTTATATGCAATTATAACAAATAAAAACTCCCCATTCATTTTGGATAAATGGGGAGAATATATCGGATGAAAGCTTTAAATACCTTTGTAAGCCTTCAATGCCTGCGTTAATTTCGGAACGACCTCGAAAGCATCGCCTACAATTCCATAATCGGCCACTTTGAAAAAGGGCGCTTCTGGATCTTTATTGATGACAACGATTGTTTTAGAAGAGCTTACTCCGGCCAAATGCTGTATCGCTCCGGAGATACCGATAGCAATGTAGAGATTGGGGCTAACAACAATACCTGTCTGGCCTACGTGCTCCGAATGCGGGCGCCAGCCTGCATCAGATACGGGTTTTGAACATGCTGTAGCTGCACCAAGGGCTTCTGCAAGTTCTTCCACCATACCCCAGTTTTCAGGTCCTTTTAAACCACGGCCTGCGGAGACGACGATTTCAGCTTCCGGTAAGGAAACTTTGTCTGTTGCTCGGACAATCTCTTTGACCATCGTTGTGAAATCTGTTTGGTCAATATTCGGAGCAAAAGTTTCGACAGTTGCGCTACCACCGGTCTCTTTTGTTTCATATGCATTTGGACTTAATGCGATGACCTTTATATCCGAAGATAGTTCGAGCGTAGCGAACGCTTTATTGGAGAACGCTGTTTTTTTGACAGTCAGTTTGTCGCCATTGATTTTCGGCAATTCGAGTGCGCCATCGGCCAGACCAGCCTCTAATTTGGCTGCGATACGTGGTGCGAGTCCCTTACCTGAGAATGAGTTGGACAGCACAAGTATTTTTGAACCGGTACTTTTTACGGCCTCAGCAATGATGCTTGCATACGCTTGGTTTACAAAAGAAGCGAGTCGTTCATTGTCGACATTTAATACTTTGGAAGCACCGTACTTGCCTAAGCCAGCAAGTTCGTCTCCGGCGACATTTCCAATTGAAATCGCAACAAGATCAGTCTGTATGTTATCGGCGATGGATTTTGCATAAGAAACAACTTCAAAAGCAGATTTCTTGAATTTTCCATCGGTATTTTCTACATATACGAGTATAGACATGGTGTTTTAGCGTTTATAAGATTAAATAACTTTAGCTTCGTCGTGAAGAAGAGAAACTAATTTTTCTACCTCGGCAGCGTCAACAAGTTTGACCGTACCGCGCGGAGCTGGTGTCTCATAGCTGACAATGTGTTCAAGAACGTCTATAGCCGAAGGTTCCAGCACATCCAATGGTTTGGTCCGCGCACTCATAATACCACGCATATTAGGTATTTTTGGCTCGGCAACACCTTCTGCTGTACCAATGACGATTGGCAGCTTTGCTGTCAATACTTCTTTTCCACCTTCAATCTCGCGCTCAACTGTGACTGCGTCGCCCGCAATATCAACTTTTTTGGCAATGGAAACAGAAGGGATATGCAGCAGTTCTCCTACGATTGCCCCCACTTGAGCACCGTTATAGTCGATGGATTCGCGGCCAGTTAAAATTAAGTCAAATGCATTGTCTTTGGCATACTTTGCTATCTGATTAGCAACAAACCAAGCATCGCGTGGAGCGGCGTTAATCCGTACAGCATTGTCTGCGCCAATTGCCAATGCTTTTCGAATGGTTGCATCTGTCGATGCATCGCCCACATTGATGACAGTTACGGTTCCTTTTCCACCTTCAGCCAACTCAACTGCTTTGGATAAAGCAATTTCATCATAAGGGTTTATAATGAATTGTACACCAGCTGTATTAAATGCAGTGTTGTCATTTGTAAAAGTGATTTTGGATGTAGTGTCAGGGACATTACTTATACAAACTAATATTTTCATATACGATTGGTTTTACTCAAACTTACCATATTTTCTTTCAATTAAAAAGCGCTAAGGCGTTTTAAATTCTGTTAAAGAGTCGTCTTGTGATTTTGATGAATTTTTAATTTTACCAGTTATTTTTGTGTATTTTTTTTGATATGATGTGATATTTAGGTGTTTTGTTGTCTTTTTTGTAATTTTTTATTTTAAATAGCCGGTTCTTGATAATGGATTTATTGCGTCAGTAAATTGTCATTTTATATGCTAGCATAGTAATTTTAGAAAGCATCGCAGCTCATTCGGGGTTCCTGTTTATAAAAAGCTTTCGTGTGATATGGAGAGATGCGGAATTGTTTGAGGGGGATACACAATTAAATTGCATATAAAATGCAATTTGTCTAAGTTTGAAATAAAAAAGATATGTCGACACGATTGGATCAACTGAATGAATTTTTGAAAGAGAGCCCCGAAGATCCTTTTTTAAAATATGCAATTGCAGCTGAATATCTCAAGCAGGAAGATGAACAAGAGGCCATGTTAAGATTCGAGAATTTAGTACATACGAATCCAGATTATGTAGGAACTTATTATCATTTGGGTAAATTGTACGAAAAATTAAATAAACAGGAGTCCGCGATTGCTACCTATAGATCCGGAATTGAGATCGCCCGCAAGACACGTAATTTCCATGCTTTGGGCGAGTTACAAGGTGCGTTGTCATTCTTGACAGACGACGATGAAGATGATTTTTAATCTTTTCTAAATTTTTGGTATTTAATTTGTTATGAATTTGTTGGTGTAACTGTTAGATGCTGATTTTTTTGAATTTGGAATGAGATGAAAAGGTTTATTTGGATTGTGGGTTTGTTGTTGACAATTGGAATGGTGGGATGTGATAATCCCAAACAAAGTGTTGCGGTCTATAAAGATAATTTACAGGACCTAAAAGGTAGGGATAAGGCGGAAGTAGTGATTGGTGAATACAAAGGTGTAATGCCTTGTGCGGATTGTGATGGTATAGAAACACTTATTTCATTGCATGCTGACAACACCTACCAATATTCATCTAAATACCTTAATAAAAGTGATGATGTGTTTATGCGTGAAGGAAAATGGAAATTGGATGGTAACATCATTACACTGGACGGCGTTGACTATAAGTTCAAATTAGGAAATCGGATACTCAGTCAGTTGGATCTTTCCGGAAATGACATTACGGGAGATATTTCCAAATATTATGTCTTGACAAAAAATTGAATCTAGCATAAAAGATGTATGAAGAACAAAAAAGCCGAATCTATTTTCGGCTTTTTTATTTTTTTGAAATTATTCACTTTCCCCAGTATTACAATCTTTAATTGGGATTATACTGAAAGTTTTCTTCCCTTCTTCTCTTTAATTTTTAACCGCATCAAGTTAGGATCAAATAGGATCTTTTAACAGTGCTTGTTCAGTATGAACTGAATAAGGAGTGACTGATCACTGTCTAAAAACTGATTGAAAACTGTTATTAGGCTTCAGTTGATATGATGATGTATAAGTTCGGGTAATTATGGTAGTTGTCGAAAATGGGGGGGTACGTATCCAGAACGGTTTAGCGAATACAAATATGCCGTGTAACATGCTGTTGGATGAGGAAGTCCTCTTACTCCAGCTTGCGACTCTGATAGCGCGTTGGAGCAAGATTAAACTTATCTAACTCAATGTAGCGCTAATTAAGAATTCTTGCTTGAATTTTTAATTAGCGCTACATTGAGCGGTCTTATTCGTTGTCTGTTGTCAACTATTAAAATATTAGTTGTTTTTAGTGCAAAGTTCTTTTAACGTTGCTACGACGAAGTCAACTTCTTCTTTGGTGTTATGCTTGCAGAATGAAAAACGAACTGAAGGTCGTTCCGAACTGGATTTTATTGCTCCCAATACATGTGAGCCTATATCTGTTCCTGAACTGCAAGCGCTGCCACCAGAGCAAGATATACCCCCAATATCCAGGTTGAATAAAAGCATGTCGGCAAGGTCACTACATGGGAAAGAAACATTTAGTACGGTATACAGTGATTTATCAGCTTCGATTACACCATTAAAATCAATCTCAGGGATTGCTTTTTGCAACTCGTCGATCATATAAGATTTGAGTCCTTGAATATAAGCGTGGTGTTCTTCCATGTGCTCATAGGCAAGTTCTAAAGCTTTGGCAAGACCCGCTATTCCATAGACATTTTCTGTTCCACCACGCATGTTGCGTTCTTGTGCTCCACCATAGATTAACGGTTTAATCTTGTTATTCGCATTGATGTAAAGAAAACCCACCCCTTTTGGGCCATGGAATTTATGTGCAGCCCCTGTTATAAAATCTATTTTAAGTTTACCAAGATCATGTGGATAATGCCCCATGGTCTGTACCGTGTCCGAATGGAATATCGCATTATACTTTTGGCATAACTCGGAGATACGTTGAATATCGTTGAGATTTCCGATCTCATTATTGGCATGCATAATGGAAACAAAAGTACGCGGATTGGTACTTAAAAGTTCTTCCAGCTGGTTGAGATTTAAATTACCTTTTTCGTCAACTTCTAATAAGTCGAGGTGCACCTTACCGGCTTTTTCAAGTTCTTCTAACGTATGTAATACGGCATGGTGCTCTATCGGTGAGGTGATGGCATGGGTTATCCCAAAGTCGGCGATTGACCTAACGATGGCCATATTGTCGGCCTCGGTTCCACCCGATGTGAAGAATATCTCTGCTGGAGATACATGAAGTAGATTGGCAATCGTTTTACGTGCTTTTTCTACAATTGTTTTTACTTGTCGTCCGTGACTATGGATAGAAGATGGATTTCCAAAGTTATTGTTCATCACATCCACCATTACTTTTATTACTTCAGGATCTAAGGCTGTAGTCGCTGCATTATCAAAATATACTTGCATGCTGCAAAATTACAAATCTCCAAAGTAAATTAAAGGTATTAAATGACTTATTTTTATCATTTTATTTTCCTAATTATAGCTGATAGGCGTTGGCGTGCCGGGGGCTCATCAGAATTAGGTTCTTTTTGCCGAGGAAGGTATAGGATTGGTGCTTTCCCATTCTGATACTGAAAAAATAGCGCCAAATTACTATTTCAGTTTGGCGCTACTGTTCAATTTAGATAAGTTCTTTTTTTCGTCGGACCACGATGAGTATCACAAGTCCTCCCATTGCGAGCACCAAGCCCAAATAGGCAGCAATATCACCTGCTTGCGTGTAGAAAGTAATTTCTTCATTTAAATTAATTTCCTGATTTAGGGCCGCAGGCTGCCACCATTTAGTCTGTTGTACAATATCGCCTCGTTGATTGATAAAGCCTGAAATCCCTGTATTTGCGGATCGAGCAACCCAGCGCCTGTTTTCAATCGCACGCAGTTTTGCATACTGTAAATGCTGGTCTTTACCCGAAGTATTGCCCCACCAGCCATCGTTGGTGATGATCGCAATAAACTGAGCGCCTTTTTTGACATATTGGGAAACATAATTGCCCCAAATGGATTCATAACAGATTACGGGTGCGGCACCAATACCGCTTTGGGCATAGAATACCGAAGGTTCGGCCTGTTTCCCGTAGCCACCTGTCGTACCGCCGAACGCTTTAAATAAAGGTTTCAGGAAATTCATCGCTGCGCCAAAAGGCATTTGCTCTACGCCCGGCACGAGTTTAGACTTATGGTAAAACTGAAGTTTGGAGGAATAATCGATCAATGTCGCAGCATTGAAATTATCCTGGTATACATTAGGAGCTATTTCACGCGCAGTAGGTGTTTTTGCATAGTTGTACAACTGATAGCTTTCAATACCTGAAAGTACATTACCATTTTTATATTGATCTAAAAATTTTAAAATGCGCTGGTAAGAATAGGTTTCCCTAAAGTTTTCCTCGTCAAAATCGCCGTTCTGTGAAAGTGCAGTTTCAGGCCAGATGAAAAACTCCGTATTGGGTTTGGCGACTGAATTTGATAAGGCGAATAAGGTGTTTAATTGTTCCTCGGGACTTAAATTGAATTTAATATAAGGGTCAATATTCGGTTGAACAACAACAATCTGTGCAGGATTCTGATGTTCTTCGTAGTTGAAATAACGTAGGAGCGAGTAGGCGCTGGGAACCAACAATATAGTCGCCAAAGAGGCAATCGGGACAATCTTACGTTTGATGGGATAAAGTCCTTTTCCATTGAGGTAAAGTGTAAATACCAAGATATTGACCAGCCAGATCCATATTGTTCCGCCATAGACCCCTGTGATGTCGTACCATTGGATCAATTGGTGGAAACTTGCGAAACCATTGCCTAAAGTCATCCACGGGAAGGCTAAATCCCAGGATTCGTGTAGAAATTCATAGCTTATCCAGAATCCCATTAATCCGAAAAGGGATAACAGGATGTTCGTTTTGCCTCGTAATTGCCCATATAACCTGAAAGCCAACGCCATTAAAGCGGCGCCAAGACAAAAAGGTATCAGACTGATAACAACAGCTGCAAAAGGCGGCATAACTGCCGAAATGGAGTTGTATACCCAGTAAATGGAAGCCGTGTTCCAAACAACAGCCGTGAGTCCCGCTGTAAGAAATACTTTACGGCCTTTTCTTTGGAGTGTTTCACTGCGGATAATATTTTCTACTGCAATCAGCAAAGGCACAAACCCAATAAATAACAATGGACTGGAATAGGGGATTGGAGGCCAGCCCAACCACAATAAAAAGGCACTTAAAAGTGCCAGTAAATAGTTATTTTTCACTATATATTTTCTCCCATTTATGATTATAAACTGGATAAAACTTCTCTCTTTTTACTCTCGTATTCCTCTTGGGTAATCAATTGTTTGTCGAAGAGTGTTTTTAATTTTTTGAGCTTTAAGGTAATTTCATCATCTTCCTCTTCTTTAACGAGTGGAGCGGGCGGGATGTTTGATACCGTTGGCGCTGGCGGAGTTACTGGTGCCGATACAACAGGTTGAGGTGCCGCCGGAGCTGTAACTGCTGGCTGAACTGGTATATTATTTTCTGGTCGTTCGATAATCACTTCCTTAGCAACTGTTGGAGCAATGACTATTTTTTCTTTTTCGGCCGCCAATTCCGCTTTTTTATAGTTTTCAAGGGCGGCTTTAATATATTGATACAATTTTCTAGCCTGAACTTTAGGGATATAGTCTATGCTTAAATTCTCGCCCGTAAATGGTATAACCGTAACTTTTGAACCGAAGATTTCTTCCTTAAAGGCAATATCCTTGATATCTTGCCAACCGAAGATTTCAAAATCAGTAGCCAGACCCAGTTTAGTAAATTCGCACATAAATATGCGCTTATTACTGATGGTGATACTATCTGGTAAAATAGTAACTGCAGGTTTCTTTTGAACTGCAATATAATCTATTTTTTCCCCTGGAGTAAGCATATCTTGGACTTTAGTAACCAATTTTTCAATGATTTTTATGTCCTGCCCGTCCTGTGCAAATTGTTCCATGTTCATGTCAAATACTTTTTAATACCTAAAGATTGTCAAAATTTATTCCAATCCTGCTACACAAAATACAAATTCTCCTTTAATCGGATTGTTTTCAAAGTGTAATTTTAAATCAGTTAATGTTCCGCGAACATTTTCTTCATAGAGTTTGCTCAGTTCACGCGATATCGAAGCTTGTCTTTCTGCGCCAAAAACGGTGATAAATTCTTCTATGGTTTTGAGAATACGATGTGGCGACTCGTAGAAGATCATCGTTCTTTTTTCCTCTGCCAAAGCTTTTAAGCGCGTTTGCCTTCCTTTTTTGACGGGTAGAAAACCTTCAAAGCAAAAACGGTCGTTGGGAAGACCCGAATTGACAAGCGCTGGCACGAAAGCTGTTGCGCCTGGTAAGCACTGCACTTCGAGTCCTTCTTTGATGGCCTCACGTACCAGTAAAAATCCCGGATCTGAGATCGCCGGTGTGCCTGCGTCTGAAATCAATGCAATGTTTTGCCCTTCTTTCAGGAATTTAATGATTTCAGATACCGCTTTATGTTCATTGTGCTGATGATGCGCAAATACTTTTTTGTCGATTCCAAAATGCTTCAAAAGCGGAGCGCTGGTCCTTGTATCCTCTGCTAAGATGAGGTCCACTTCTTTCAGGACATTGATCGCACGGAACGTCATGTCCTCCAGATTGCCAATAGGTGTTGGAACTAAATATAACATGGTCAAAGTTAAGTTTTTTTTACTATATAATATGCGCTAAAACATTCTGTGCTTTTTGGAGTTTTATTTTAAAGATAATGGTAAACTCCATCACTTTATTTTAAATAAATTATGCAATACATTGAAAAAATACAGGCACATCTGGGTGCAGAAGCGAGTTATTTATTAGAATTTGATCAACCCGCAGTTTCCAAAACAATACTTCATCTTCCACAAGCAGGATTTATTGACCAAGTATATAGTTCGAGTGACCGTAGCCCGCAGGTCTTGCGGAGTTTGGGGCAGCTTTTTGGAACGGGTCGGTTAGCCAATACTGGCTATCTTTCGATATTGCCTGTAGATCAGGGAATCGAACACAGTGCAGGAGCTTCTTTTGCTCCAAATCCACAGTATTTTGATCCGGAAAATATTGTCAAGCTAGCTTTGGAAGGAAATTGCAATGCCGTGGCATCTACCTTTGGTGTTTTAGGAGCCGTTGCCCGAAAGTATGCGCACAAGATTCCGTTTCTGGTTAAAATCAATCATAATGAACTATTGACTTATCCCAATCGAGCCGACCAGATCCTGTACGGAACAATTCGCGAAGCATGGAATATGGGGGCAGTTGCGGTAGGGGCGACCATATATTTTGGATCTGAGGAATCAGACCGTCAGATTATCGAAGTTGCAAAAGCATTTGAAGAAGCACATTCTTTGGGGATGGCGACGGTATTATGGTGTTATCTGCGCAACTCGGCGTTTAAAGTAGGTGATAAAGATTATCATTTAGCAGCGGATCTTACCGGACAGGCCAATCATTTGGGCGTAACGATCAAAGCGGATATTATTAAGCAAAAACTACCCGAATTGAACGGTGGCTTTAAAGCATTAAATATGGGGAAAAGTAGTTATGGAAAGCTGGATGAACGCATGTATACGCAGCTTTCTTCCGATCATCCTATTGATTTATGCCGCTACCAGGTGCTTAATTGCTTTGCCGGTCGGGCTGGCTTGATCAATTCTGGTGGAGCTTCGGGACAGAATGATATACAGGAAGCTGTAAAAACTGCGGTTATCAACAAGCGTGCAGGTGGCACAGGGTTGATATCTGGCCGTAAGGCTTTCCAAAAGCCAATGAATGAAGGCGTCGCACTATTACATGCCATTCAGGATGTTTATTTATGCGATGAGGTAAGCATTGTTTAGCAAATGCGCATCACATGAGTTCATCAGGTTGAATCTCACGACAGGGCTTTGCGTATAGATCGAATTATAGAGCGTATCGATTAGCAGTCTAATGGATACGCTCTTTCTATGGATCATAGTTTGTAAATACCGATCCCTTTGAAGATCAGTATTCAATGAGTTGGTGGATGCTAACTGGTGCGGTGCGATGAAAATAGAGGACCGTAAAGCAGTTAAAAAGCCTTTTGGATGGTGGTTTAGGAATAAAATTGCTTGTAAATAAAGGCAAATTTATCTAAGTTTGTTCACTATTTTAAATAACACATTTATATTATGTTGCAATTAAATTATATCCGTGAGAACAGGGATACGGTAATCGAAAGATTGGCTGTCAAGCATTTCAAGGAAATTGGATTGGTCGACGAAATCATCAGTTTAGATGAGGATCGCCGTAAGATCCAATCGGAATCAGACGCACTTTCGGCAGAAGCTAATGCGGCAGCAAAACAGATTGGAGATCTGATGCGCCAAGGTAAAAAAGAAGAAGCTGAAACCGTTAAATCCAAATCCTCGGGATATAAGGAGCAAGTTAAGCAACTTTTGGATCAATTGGGTACAATTGAGGCCGAATTGAATGAGAAGATCGTACAATTACCTAATTTACCGCATCAATCCGTTCCTGCAGGTGTAAGTGCTGAGGACAACGAAGTTGTTTTGAGCCATGGCGAAATCCCGGCTTTGTCGGAGGATGCATTGCCGCATTGGGAATTGTTGAACAAATATGATATTGTTGATTTAGAGCTTGGCGTAAAAGTTGCCGGTGCGGGTTTTCCTATCTATAAAGGTAAAGGCGCTAAATTGCAACGCGCATTGATCAATTTCTTTTTGGATCAGGCAGCAGAAGAAGGATACGAAGAAGTACAGGTGCCCATTTTGGTCAATGAAGATTCTGCATTTGCTACGGGACAATTACCGGATAAAGAAGGACAGATGTACTATGTGGGTAACGACAATCTGTATTTGATCCCTACAGCTGAAGTTCCGGTCACCAACATTTATAGAGACGAGATTGTAAAAGAAGCACAGTTTCCAATTAAACATTGTGCTTATACGCCCTGTTTCCGTCGTGAAGCAGGTTCTTATGGTGCACATGTGCGTGGATTAAACCGACTGCACCAATTTGACAAAGTGGAGACGGTGCAGCTTGTACATCCTGAAAAGTCTTATGAAGTGCTTGAGGAAATGAGTTTATACGTACAGGGGCTGTTGCAGAAATTAGAGCTTCCTTACCGTGTATTGCGCCTTTGCGGTGGAGATATGAGTTTTACTTCTGCATTGACCTATGACATGGAAGTGTATAGTTCTGCTCAGAAACGTTGGTTAGAGGTATCTTCCGTTTCCAATTTTGAAACTTATCAAGCGAATCGTTTGAAAGTCCGTTTTAAAAATGCTGATGGCAAGATGCAACTGGCACATACCTTGAACGGTTCGGCGTTAGCTTTACCACGTATTGTCGCAGCGATATTGGAGAATAATCAAACGGAAAAAGGAATTAAGATTCCTGCAGTTTTGGTGCCGTATACTAAATTTGAGTATATCGATTAAATATCAATAAATAAGTTGCTTTTGCGCTTGTTTAATATAAAAACGAAAGACGCTCAGCCTGAGAAGGTAGAGCGTCTTTTTTGTTATAATTCGATTTTTAAATGTTTAGAATCATTATAAATTAATCTTCTTTTTGATACAAAAATTTAATAAATTAATATGTTAACGATTTCTTATAGCATTGTTAATGTTTTGTTAAATATAGTTGATTCCGTATAAAATTCTGTTTGTAAATAGTTTGATGAGTTTTTATTCTAAATTGAATCTTTTGTAACAATTTGTAAAATTGTGAACTTATTATTGCGGTATTTCCTGTTTTCTGGAGATTATGTTAAAAAACTTGTAAAAACAACTTTGGCTTTCTATATTTGACACCGCTAATAAAAATCGCACTAACTATTATTAACTGTAAATGCTGAAAAGAGCAAATTTACAGCTGGATATTTATCTAAGAACTGACCCTGCATCTACCTAGGGCCCGCTTTTCCACAAATATTTTCAACTGTTACTGAATAAACTGCAATAGCAATTATGCTTTTTGCTGTTTATTGTCTAGGCAATTTATGTTTGGACGGTTATGATAACGGATATAATTTATATCACTATATAGGATTAGAAAAAATAATAAAATTAACTAACTAAAACATGAAACAAACATTACTAAGTTTTCTTGTTGGCGGTATGATTCTGACTTCGGTTGCATTCGCTCAAGAAAAAAAGATTAGTGGTCGTGTTACATCTGCTGACGGTAAAGCAATACCAGGGGTGACAGTAGTTGTACAAGGTACTAATCAGGCTACTCAGACTGATACTGATGGTAATTATTCATTGAATGTGCCTGCAGGCAAAGTTGTGGTATTCCGTTCAGTTGGTTTTGATGATAAAACCATTATTGTTAACAACAACAGTGCGGTATTTAATGTCTCTTTAGTAAATCATGACAATGCCTTGGAAGAGGTTGTTGTCACTGCAAATGCAATTAAACGTGAAAAAAGAACGTTAGGTTACTCTGCGCCGACATTGAATAATGAAGAATTACGATCAGGTCAAAATTCGAGTGCTATTAATGCATTGGCTGGTAAGGTAGCTGGTGTGAATATTACATCAACATCGAATTCACCAGGTAGCTCATCTCGTGTAGTATTACGTGGTGGTTCATCAATTTCAGGGAACAACCAAGCATTAATCGTTGTTGATGGTGTTCCTATTGACAATTCCAGCGTGATTGGTGGTGGCTCATCGCTGTCTAGTGTTGATTTTGGTAACCGTGGTAATGATATTAACCCTGATGATATCGCATCGATGACCGTATTGAAAGGTCCTGCTGCAGCTGCATTGTATGGATCGCGGGCATCTAATGGAGCCTTGATCATTACAACTAAGACCGGTAAAAAAGGTGGGGGTAAAACAGATATTACTTTTAATACAACAAATACTTTTTCTTCCATTTTGAAATTGCCTGAGTTTCAAAATGAATATGGTCAAGGTTATCCTGACTATGACGATGATGGAAATCTAGTTTTTGTCAATGATCCAAAGGAAAATTGGTCATGGGGAGCGCCTTTTACAGGAAAAATGCAAGAATGGGGCCAAGCTATTAATGGAGTAAGACAGACAAAACCATATTCGGCCGTAAAAAACAATATTAAAGATTTTTTTAATACTGGATTTGCAACAGATAATAATTTAGGTTTCTCGGGCGGTAGTGAAAAATCATCTTTCTATTTGGGTCTAAATTCTTTGAACTCAAACGGTGTTTATCCTGGGAGCAAAGATAACTACAATAAATATGGTGTTCGATTCAATGGTCAAACTGAATTCTCTAATAAATTTTATGCAGGAATTTCAGCTAACTATAGTCAGATTAACTCGAACAACGTAGGTGGAGGACAAGGAAATTCGTCTGTATACAATAACTTGTTACAAACTCCCCGTGATATTCCTGTTGCTGATCTGAAAGATTTAAATAATCCATATAATGGGTATGGTTATGTTGACGCAAATGGTCTAAACCATAGTAATGAGTATGGTTATTATGGGGCATATTCAAGGAATCCATATTGGACATTGGCAAATTATAACAACTACAATAATGTAAATCGCATTATGGGTAATTTTAACGTAGGTTATAAGCCATTTGAGTGGTTGGACTTCAAAGAACGTGTAGGGGTAGATCATTATACAGACCGCAGACGTTCAGAATCTCCTAAATATAGTTTTACACCAATCGATAAGACGTCAGGAAATTATTCGAGTGCTAATGATCTTATTAACAATGGAGAGTATCGTATCGATCAATATAATGTAACAGAGGTTATTCATGATTTCATGGTGACTGCTTCACATGAATTTAATCAAGATTTTAAAGGATCATTAATGTTGGGTAACAACATTCGTCAGCGTAATGTTTCTAATCTAAGTACAGCAACCAACGAAAGCGGAGGTTTGGTACAGCCTGGCTATTACAACTTAGCTAATTCTAATGGTCCATTGAACTTGATCGAAGATTCATGGTCAAAACGTCGTTTGGTTGGTATATATGCAGACTTGAACTTGTCATATAAAAACTTCTTGTACTTACAAGCTACAGCACGTAATGACTGGTCATCTACATTGCCTAAGAAAAACAACTCATTCTTTTATCCAAGTGTGAGTGGGTCATTTGTATTTTCTGAGTTGTTGAGCACGGAAGTTAAGAACATTCTTTCTTATGGTAAATTGCGTGCTAACTACGCAAAAGTGGGGTCGGATACTGATCCATATCAATTGTTGACAACATTCTCTAGAGGTGAAATCAATGGTGGATTCGGAACTACAACCTTCCCATTTGGTAATGTTTCTGCATTCATGTCTGGTTCTACATTAGGAAATGCAGAGTTGAAACCAGAAATTACCACATCAGCTGAAGTAGGTGCTGAATTAGGTTTCTTTAGAAATCGTTTGACTGTTGATTTTAGCTATTACAACAATAACTCAAAAAATCAAATCTTAGCAATTCCTATTGCGAATTCTACAGGCTACGGATTCAATGTTGTCAATGCAGGTAAAATCAAGAACTCGGGAATCGAACTTGCATTACGTGGAACTCCGGTGAAAACAGAAAACTTCAGCTGGGAATTGATGGGTACTTTCACCAAAAACAACAATAAAGTTGTGGAATTGATGGATGGAATTGATCAAGTTTCTCTAGGCGGTTTTTCGGGTATGTCTATCGTTGCGGCAAAAGGTCGCCCTTATGGAGAATTTTATGCAGTAACGAATGCAACCGATGCTGAAGGTAGAACGATTGTAAACCAAAAAACAGGTTTACCTGTGCCGACTTCGGATGCAAAATACTTAGGAAGTTACAATCCTAAATTCCAAGCATCATTAGGAACGACTGTCAATTACAAGAGCTGGTCACTGACGGCGTTGTTTGATATGAAACACGGCGGTGTATTCTATTCACGTACCAAAGATATCATGGCATTCACAGGTACATCTGCTGAAACAGGAGGTGAGCGTTTTGGTCAAATCTTCCCGAACTCTGTTTACTTAGATGCAAATGGTAATTCTGTTGTAAATACGACAGCTACTTATGACAAAGTGGATTACTACCCATATTTGGAGGCGGGTATGAATGTGGTCGATGCTTCTTATGTGAAGTTGCGCAACTTGGCTATCTCTTATAAATTCAAGAAAGATATGCTAAAAAATACACCTTTTGGTGATGTAACTGTTGGTGTGTTCGGTAATAACCTATTTATCTGGACTCCAAGTGAAAATAAATATGCAGATCCAGAAGTGAACTCTGCTGGTGCTGGAAATGCACAAGGTTTTGACTATACTGCTCAACCGTCTTTACGTAACTATGGTGTCAATGTGAAGGTATCCTTCTAAACTATAAAGAATAATAAAATGAACAAGAATATAAAGAAGTTTGTTTTTGCTGCATTGGTTGGATCCGTAGCATTTACAAGTTGTAATAAGTATTTGGATGTTAACGACAATCCAAATAATCCAGAAAAAGTTGAACCAAACCTGTTGCTACCTACAGTTGAAG
This sequence comes from Sphingobacterium paramultivorum, assembly GCF_014109745.1. NCBI lineage: Bacteria > Pseudomonadati > Bacteroidota > Sphingobacteriia > Sphingobacteriales > Sphingobacteriaceae > Sphingobacterium > Sphingobacterium paramultivorum. The sequence goes on along the minus strand of NZ_CP058555.1, from coordinate 3,620,311 downwards.
CCTCTTTAAGTCAGATTGTTGGTAATCAACTTCAAGTGTATGGTGGTTTATGGGCGCAATATTGGACACAGGCTCCATCCTCATCACAGTATCAAACTATTGATCAGTATAATCTTAAAAATACGGCTTCGGATCGTATTTGGTCAACAATCTATAGAAGTGCTTTAAATAATGCTGAAATAATCATTAATTCAGAGAGAGGTGCTAATAACTATACAATTGGTATGGCGTATTTGTTGAAAGCTTATACATTACAAGTAGCTACTGACGCTTTTGGAGATATTCCGTTGGATGAAGCTTTGCAAGGAGCGACGAACTTAAGTCCAAAATATCAAACACAGAAAGAGGTATACAACAGTATTTTCGAGAGTATTGATAAAGGCGTCGAGTTATTGAAAGGCGATCTTGGTACCACACCTGGTGAACAAGATATGCTGTTTGGCGGTGATAAAGCTTCTTGGATTGCGTTCGCAAATACCTTGAAATTGAAGGCTTATTTACGTATTTCAAATGTGGATGCGGCGACTGCACAAGCAGGTATCAAAGCATTATATGCTACAAATCCAACATTTTTAAATAAAGACGTTTCCATCACGTTTACGACAACTGGTGGTAACCAGAACCCATTCTATACAGAAATGGTAGGTTTAGATTACGTTCAGAACGTGGTTGCAAGCGGAACTGCTGTTAAAGCATTTGAAGCAAATAAGGATAAAAGATCTTTTGCATTGTACAACAGATTGTTCAAAGCTGACAACATTACTCTACAGGATACAGTAGCCTATTTAATACAAGGCGACTTTAGAGGACAAAATATGAAGAAAGTTTCTGCTCCTTCTCCAGCGACTGGCGCAAATGCGAAAAATACAGCTTCTGCAATCGCTCCTGTAAAATTATTCTCTATTGCCGAAAGCAAATTCTTGCAAGCTGAAGCTGCTTTGAAAGGATGGGGAACAGGGACGGTTTCAACGTTGTACAATGAAGGTATTACAGCTTCATTTGACTATTTGGGTACGGAAGGACTGTCTTCTTATTTAGCTGCTGCGGGTAAATTTCCAACTGATGCTTCAAAACAATTAGAAGCAATCATTACGCAGAAATACTATGCAATGAATGGTTTTCAAAACTTTGAAGCATGGACCGAATATAGAAGAACAGGTTATCCTACATTCTTGATTCAATCAAAAGCATCAATCTTGGCTAATGGTGAAATGCCGCAACGTTTGTTGTATCCAAATACTGAGTTGACAACTAACTTAAACTATCCAGGTACGAAAGCGATTACCGTACCGGTTTGGTGGGACGTTAAATAATCTTTTAGATTATATGCTTATAAAAGCGGCAATTTCGAAAGAAATTGCCGCTTTTTTTTCTTTGTTTAGTGTAATAATTTCTGTTATGCAACATTTTTTTTTACTAAATCGTTGTTTTTGAAACTAATTTATGTATGTATATTGTGCTTACGAAATCACATTATTTAATACTTTAAATTTAAATGAAAAAATCAATTTATTTTGCTCTTGCAATTGTCGCATTAACTAGTTCATGTAATAAAGAACTAGTTAATGACCAAACATTAAACGGAACCTTGAAGAATGTCTCACTGAAAGCAAATACACCATCCCCAGCTTTGGACTGGAGTAATGCATCTTTTTTTAATAACGGCCCAAATGATGTTGTGCCTGCACCGTGGGCGGGAGGTGCATCGCGTTCTTTCCCTACAGATTATCTAAATGATTATAAGCTTGAGGACGGTTGGGAGATGTATTTTAATACTTTTAATTCTAGTGTTAAGGTTGATGCGCCTTATTTTGTCTTATACAATAGGTATAGAGGTACAATGAGGATTTATTATTATTTTTTACCAAAATCCGGTGTTGAGACTACACAGGTTACTTTTCAACTCGATTTAAAGGGAACGGAAAATAAATCGAATATATTGAGCTTCGATAACCAAGAAGCCATAGATCTTGCGGATTTACCAACGACAGTTTCTAAAGTTCAGCAAGAGAAAATTTTTCAAAGTGGCTCGTGGTACTCGGAAGAATTTCAATTGGCTTATGATCCAAGTCTGATAAATAAAAGTTACACAAGCAACCAGTTGCGATGGAATATGTTTTCGGCAAGTGTTGATCAAGTTAATTTGGATGGTATTCAGAAGGGGGAAATTAATGGCACAGTTCAAACTCCAAAGCCAACCACAAGTCTTTTTGGGCAATTAGTGTCTGGGGCTATTAATGTTGGATCAGGTGGGCTAGGTTTATATGCAACTGGTGCAAAAGTTTTGGGTAACTTCTTTTCTAAAAGTTTTGGTCCTGTCAAACTTGAAAATGTTAAAAAAGGTATCGATGAAGCCGCAAATAAAAATTTGAAAACAGGAGGATCTAGTATATTTAATGCCGTTAGTTCATTAGTTACTGGTGGAAGTGGCGGGGGATTTTCGGAACAAAAGGTTAATTTGATTATGGATACGAAAATGCAGTTAAACGGTTCTATTAGCCATGATCCTAATGGACTTTTCTCTACAACGTTATTTATATCAGGTACACAAGGGCTGTCAGGAGCGCCTGGAAATATACCAAACTACAATGGACGCTTGGGGATTTTTAATCTTTCTGCAAAGCCAAAAGTTGTCTTACGCGATGTAACTCCAGTTGTTTTACCGCCTGATGATATCAGATTAAAATATTATCAGGCGGAATACTTTATTGATAAGGAATCTTTTCAGATGGTTACAAATCCTGATATTATTAATACTTCATTAAATGGAGCTTCAATTCAAAATTATCGTCAAGAGGTCGTGACAGATGATTTAAGAAGCCGGGCATCGTATGATTTTGATGAGTATCCGATGTTTGAAGAGTATATGGGTATTGATAGAAAGGTAGTGACAGGGGTCGGAAGTCTTAGTTTCGGTTTCTGGACTAGATCTAATCGTCCTATCGTTGTTAATAATCTGCAACTTGGTACTTTTGTAAGAATTTCTTTTGACGTTGTACCCAATAATGGTAAGCCTAAAACCACAATTGTTAAAACGTTTGCTGCTGATCTTGTTAATAATTTTTAAAGTTTAAAATATTAGGGAGCTATGAGGTATATATAGCTCCCGAAATATTATTTTATATTAACGAAAACCTATTTTAGAATAAAATAGCTGGTTTAGGAAAAAACATCTACTCCGTTATCAATGGTAAGCGTAAAGCTGTTAATCAAACATCTGGAGTTGCTCCAGTGAAATTGTTTTAAATAATTGATTATAAATTATTTTTAATATTGAATCTAAGTAATTGTATTCGATAGGTAGTTGATGATTTACACTTTATATTAATTGTAAAAATAATTAAACTTTCTTCAAAATGGCCAATTCAGTCTTCAATTCCTCCACTTGCCTTTTAAAATCCTCAATTCTTTCATACCTTTCTTGAAGCAGCTCATCTTTTGATTTAATCTGAGTTTCATATAACCCCTTGATAAATTCTATGTTGTTATCATTATAATCGGAGTTAAATAACTGATTTACCTTTTGGTTATGAGAGATGTAGTTATTAACTTTTGAATCGAAAAAATATTCTGGATCAACCTCAAATAATTCGCCAAGAGTGACTGCATTATCCCAGGATAATTTATTCTGATCAGACTCTAATTTTGATATAGCGGGTTGAGAGATGTTTAATTTCGCTGCTAGAACGTCTTGCCCCCAGCCTTTTTGCTCCCTCAATAATCGTATTTTAGTACCTGTTGTCATATCACTAATTTTTATAACTAATTATAACTCATAGTTATGTTTTTATAACTGATTGCTATTTGATTGTAGTGCAGAAATTTAAATCTTTGTAAAGTTAATTACCAAATATACTAAAAAAAGCAAAAAGTCGGATTGTAAAATAAGATAAAATATAATACTTTTGCTCCATCTCATATAGGTGGATGCGCTTATGAGTCTTGTCAATGAAACCTGAGAAATTTCAATTTGGAACAAGGCGATAAGTGGATCAAAACGCCCGTCAGCAATGGCGTGGCGTCCGCTTACTCGTTCCAGGGCTTCTCAGGGCCTCATTGACAGTAGGTTGGATGTCACGCCATTGTTGGTTTCTAACACTGCAACAAGACTCGTTACCAATAAAACGAGTTATGAACAAAAAACAACAATCAAAGAACATCATCGCTGCCCCCGAGTAGCTCGGCTGGTTTGGCCAAATAAGATTTGGCTTCTCTTGCCATGGACTGCGTAAAGCCAATATTATACACCTTTGTGACCCCTCAATCAAACGCGCTCTGGTTCCAAGAATGAATTAATTATTACAAATGTGAACTGATGAGTAACATCAGGCTCCCAATAAAAAGCTGATTTCGATCGGGGAGGGGATACTATGTACTTTCGGTTACGAAGATTTACTGAAAAATGAACAGGATTTTAGCGCTACAACTTGCTTTTGACTTGATAATCTTTGATGTCCATAAGGACGACTATGACCCTATTAAGGATATTGAAGCATTCTGGAATCACTATGCGCTAGAGGTTATTTCTGCTAATATGCTGCAGCTATTGAGTACGCATCTTGATGGTGGCACGGTAGAAAATAGGCTCCTGAAGGATGAGGAAATGCAGGAATTTGCAACTGCATTGAATCGCGTATTGATCGCCTATTGCATCGCCAACCATCGCCATATAGACCTGAGTGAAATTCAGCTGGCAGCAGAAGCAAAAGACCGCATAGGAAAAGAGCTGGAATTGAGCAAAAAAATCGTTGATTTTTTCGGTAGGTTATCGGAATAACCACTAACAAACAAATTATGAATACCCTAAAATTACTAGCCTTTGTAAGGCTATATATAACCTATATATTTCAAGTACGTGCGAAGCACTACTTAAGCATAAAATCTGCACTAATCAAGCGAATGTTAAGGCTGTTTTCTTTAGACTTTTGTCTGCCCAACTTCGCCCCAGCTTCTGCCTTTCATGCTATTGGCATCGAGTTTTCATCGGGATTTCATCGGGCCATACCGATCAAAATCCGATGCCGACCCGATGAAAATCCGATGAAATGTAGAAATTTGACGGGTATTGGTCAAATAATGCTCCACTATAGGTCGACACAAGAAACACACAAGCTTGACTATAGCGTGACCCTAGGTTCACCCTTCCTAAGCCCTTGTTATACACAAGAACGACTAAAGCATTGCACAAGCCACACGCAGAAAAATGGAGCTTTTAAGCGTACGAAAGATTTCGAATCGATAGATGGATGGAGATTGAAGCTATTGATTTTAACGTGTTTTAATCTGATCTGTGAGGTTAAAGTAACACGGGCCAGTACTCAGCTTGCTTTGGTGCGACAAGTCGCTCAGCGGGCTTTAAATTGTTTTTCAATAGTGACAAGTTTTAAGAGTGCGTATCGTATGGTTTTGTCGTGCGTATGCTTAAGGATAGTTTTTCAATCATCTAATTTTTCTTTTAAGGTATTGAAGAGCATCAGAGCTCTTATGGTATTAGCTCTTATGGTTTCTATGTTTAGTTTATCAGCTCAGACGCCCTGCAAGAACAGCGGGGCTGATGGGCTGGATAAAATAAAAGGGCTCCAGGTTGGTGATAGGTTACCGGATAAATTTTGGTCTACTTCGTATCTCGGACTTAAAGATGGTAATACTGCTGAATTTAACTTTCATCAATCAAAAGGGAAATTTATCCTACTTGATTTTTGGGCGACCTGGTGTACCGTCTGTGTTAAGGGATTCCCAAAAATTGACAGCTTGCATCGAGCCTTGAAAGACAATATAGCCATTGTCCTAGTTAATCAAAAAGGCAATAGGGATACCAAAGAAAGTATTGCAGCTTTCTTTGAAGGCTATCATAGTCGTTTTTCCTACGCAATGGATATGCCTCAGATTTATCAAGACACTATTTTGAATCAATATTTTCAACATCGAAGCATTCCCCATTATGTCCTGATTTCTCCAAAGGGCAGGGTCTTGTCTTTAGGTTCTATTCGCGAATTTAACGCGATGATAGAAATATTGGATCTCTCTTTTTATAAAAATAACGCAAAAGCATTAAAAGAAAGGAGTGGAAAATGAAATATATGCTAAAAGTCTTTTGTTATATTCTTATCCTCCTTCATTTTGCCGCAGGCCAGACTCGCGAAAGATTATGGAAAGGTAAGATTCTGAATTCCAGTGGCACATCGCTGGCAAATGTAAATGTGGTTTCAAAAAGTAGCTCTGTGCGCTCGGACAATGCCGGGAAATTTACTGTAAAGGCCGGACTAAATGATTCGATACGCTTTTCCCTGATCGGATACCAGCCGGAAACTATAATAGCTCGCGGAAACGATGATAACCTCGTTGTGGTGCTAAAAGAGCTAACAAATCAATTGGCGGAAGTTGAGATAAGTACAGGCTATCAGAAACTGAAGGTCAACCAGATCAATGGCTCTGTAACTGTACTTAAAAAAGATCTGCTGGAAAAGCAGGTTGGAATGAATATCCTAGACCGCTTAGAGGGTGTAACAAATGGGCTTGTTTTTCAGAAAGGAAAAACCAATCTCAATCCGCAGAATAAACTGGGGATCACCGTACGTGGATATGGTACCATAAACGGTCCACTGGATCCCTTAATCGTATTGGATGGATTTGTCTATGAAGGAGATATCAATAATATCAATCCGAACGATATTGAATCCGTGACAGTCCTGAAAGATGCCGAGGCGACGTCGATCTATGGTGCCCGGGGCGGAAATGGGGTGATTGTCCTGACTACAAAAAGGTCAAAAATGGATGGAAAGACACGCCTTGATCTAAATTTCAACACAAGTATTAAGGAAAAGCCTGATCTTTCTCCATTAGCTATAGTGGGCAATAAGGATTATATTGGCCTAGAGGAAATGTTGTTTGCTGCTGGCCAGTTTGATAGCCGACTGAACAGCTGGGATGGGCCACCTGTTTCGCCTATCGTTTATTGGTTGGATAAAAGGCGTAAAAATGAAATCTCGGATGATGTATATCAGTCTCATAAAGCGTTTTACCTAAAGTCTGATCTGAGGCAGCAGTATAGCAGCTATTTTTATAAACCTGCACAGACGCAGCAATTGGGAGTAAATATCTCAGGAGGAGGCGCATCCAATAGCTGGACTCTTGCGTTGGGGCAGGACTGGCAGAAAGATAATTATAGCCAGCCCGCTGCACGTACAACAATTAGGCTTGCCAATACGATGACCTTAAACAAATGGTTGAACGTCAATGTGTCAGCATCTTATTCTAATCAAAAAAATAGGAATAGCAATATTCCTTCTTATGCTGCATTGGCAAGTGTGGGCAACCAGTATGTGGTACCCTATCTGTCTTTGTTTGATGAGGACGGCAGTCCGGCAGCATTTTATGAAAACTATGGAAAAACAGTGCTGGATACAGTAGGAAAAGGACGGTTATTCGACTGGAATTACTATCCTGTCGAGGATTTTAAATACAATACAGAAACGAATACGATCCAAGAATATATCGCAAATATTGGTATCAGTATTAAGCTTTTTTCCGGTGGCATGTTTAAAGCCAATTACCAGCGTCAGCGTCAAGACGGACTGATCGATAATCATTATATGAAAGAAAGTTATTTTGTGCGCGATATGGTGAATACGTTCAGTCAGATCAATCAAACCACAGGAAAGGTAACTTACATCGTACCTTATGGGGATATTTTATGGAAAACAGGCAATAACCAAGAATCTTATGCTTTTAGAAGTCAATTTGATTTTAATAAAAAGGTAGGCCAGCATGCTTTCATTGCGATGGCCGGACTGGAGATGCGGCAAACAAAGGCATGGGGCAATAGCATGGTCTATTATGGTTATCGTGAAGATCCGCTATCAATGGTTCCAGTCGATTTTACAACGAGTTATCTCAAGAAACCTTTCGGAAGTTCGGGTACAATAATGGGAAGTCCAAATTTGTCTCCAACCAGACTGAATAGATTTGTAAGTGTTTACGGAAATTTTCATTATACCTGGAAAGATCGTTATATGCTCAGTGGAAATATAAGAAGAGATGGCTCGAATATTTATGGCGTAGCGACGAATGACAAATGGATGCCGCTTTGGTCTTTAGGCGCGGGCTATGTGCTGTCCAAAGAATCGTTTTTTGAGAAACTTCCTTTAAATTATCTAAAGCTTAAAGCAACATTGGGTTATAGTGGAAATGTTGATTTGAGCCGGTCGGCCTTACCGATTAGCGGTTCGGCGACAAATTCAGCCATCAATGGTTCGTTGCCTTACGGAAGGATCGGAACAATCAACAACCCTTCTTTGCGCTGGGAAGAAGTGATGCAGCTGAATACGGGACTGGAGTTCGCGCTAAAAGATTTCCCGCTTTCTGGTTCGATAGAATACTATATTAAAAATGGATCCGATCTCTATGGCGAGACCAATTATGATTATACGAGCTGGGGCGCTAGGGGAACGATCATCCAGAATGTAGCGGCAATGAAAGGAAAAGGATTGGATGTACAGCTAAATTATGACCTAAAATCAGGTGTATTGGGATGGCAGTCGTCGCTGATCTATAATTACAATAATAACAAGACAACTGCTTATTACTACCCCAATGACCAAAGTCAGCTCTATCGTATGGTAAATACTTCTGGCACTCAGATCAATCCGGTTATTGGCTATCCACTGTATGGTCTTGCGGCATTTATCTGGAAAGGACTTGACGATAAGGGAAATCCGCAGGGAGTATGGAATGGGGAAATATCGACGGACTATACTGCAATTAGTGAAGGTTCAATAGGAAGTGCGGGGGAGGGTGGTTCAGCCCATTTTATTGGTTCTGCCATACCTGTTCATTATGGTGGCTGGTTGAATACATTTTCCTATAAGAATCTGAGTCTGTCTTTCAATTTGAGTTATCGCATGGGCTATTACTTTCGGAGATCTTCGTTCACTTCAAGTGCTCTTATCAATTATGGAACGGTTCATCCCGATTATTATGATCGTTGGCAGCAAAAAGGAGACCATACCAACGTGCCATCTTTTGAATTTCCATTGACTATGCCCGGGCGGGATGCGTTTTATGGCGCTAGTGAGATCCTTGTTGAAAAGGGCGACCATATCCGACTCCAGTTTATCAACCTGACCTATAATTTGCCCAAAATAAGCAGTGGGATCAATAATATACAATTATTTGCCAATGCGGCCAATCTAGGAATTATCTGGCGTGCAAACCGGCGCGGGCTTGATCCAGATAATCCCGAAGCGATTCCTTTGCAGAAAAATTATTCACTTGGCCTTCGTGCCAGCTTTTAACCATTTGCTGTATGAAATTGACGATATATTTTATTTTATGCTGTCTGGTTGCATGTACTTCCTGCAGCCATTACCTTGATCCAAAGAATAGCAATGCCTATCAGGTTCCGGCATCGATACGGGACCTGCAGGAGATACTGGATGATTTTGGCTATATGAATGAGCGGAGAACACCTTCATATGCTGAATCGGCAGCTGATGATTATTTTCTGATGGACAACAATTATAAGGCTCTTTTACCGGAAATGAAGTTGCTGTACAAATGGGAAGTTTTCGATTATGCATATCCCAATGATTGGTCTTCTGCCTACCTACCTATATATAATGCCAACTTTTGCCTGGAAATATTGGACAAAATTGAAAGGACCGATGTCAACAACAGTGACTGGAAAAATGTCTACGGCTCGGCCCATTTTTACAGGGCTTACTATTTACTTCAGTTATTATGGACTTACGCTCCAGCGTTTGATCCGGAGGGACAGAATGGGGAGAAAGGCATTGTCTTGCGTTTTAAATCTGATTTCAATGTGAAGAGTGAATTTTCTACGGTAGGTGAATGCTATCAGCAAGTATTGAAAGATGCTCAAACGGCCGCAGAAAATTTAGATGATGTACCATTGCTGAAATCACGGCCTTCAAAAGCAGGAGCATATGCACTATTAGCTCGGGCTTACCTCTCAATGGGTCTTTACGAACAAGCAGGAAATGCCGCCGATGAATCGTTGAAGCTGTTCAATGTGCTAATGGATTATAATCAGCCTGAAGACGGAATAAAGATTAGCGCTTCGGTGCCCTTTTCGAAGTTTACCAAGGAAACGATCTTTTATTCTGAAATGGGTCAAAAGTTTCAGAACTATCTCCCAACGCGCGCTTTAATCGATTCTATTTTAATGAATAGCTATGAGAGCGCCGACTTGAGACGGATAGCTTTTTTTAGTGCTTCGGGCAAGTATTTTAAATTTAAAGGGACTTATTCCCATTCCATACAGTGGATGTTTTCGGGGTTAACAACGGCAGAGATGTTTCTGATACGCGCGGAAAGCAATGCACGAAAAGGTGCTTTGAAAGCGAGCATGCAGGATGTTAATCTCCTATTAAAAAATCGGTGGGATCGTACGAAGGTATTTGTGCCAAAAGCAGCACAGGATAGCAACGAAGCTTTGGAGATTGTATTGCTGGAAAGACGAAAAGAACTGTTGATGAGGGGAATTCGTTTATCAGATATTAAACGCTTGAACCTCGAAGGAACAGCCATTAAAATGGTTCGTATGATAGAAGGAGAGCGGGTGGAGCTTAGTCCGAATTCATCAAAGCTAATTTTAAATACTCCTACAGACTTAGATGCTTTTCTAAGATAAGAACTGAATCAATCCAATGTATCATTGTGCTGAAAGCCCATAGCCGAAATTAGGGGCTATGGGCTTTTCGATTTATGGATCCAAAGGTTTGTTCAATGGATCATTGTACTCCGGTGTGGACGCCGAAGAAGGAGACACACCATAGTTGTTGGTGCTGTGCTGAAATGTCTCGATCGTTACTTTGGAAGGATCGATATTATTTCCACTATTCATCGTGCTGGTAGATGGTACGGCAATTGAACAAGCGACATCCTGGTCTTCCGAATCTGAGCAGCTGGTAGAACTCCTCTGCCAATTTGCAGTATTTTTTACGTTAGTATCCGAATAGGGGGCTGGAGAACCAGCTGGCGGAACATACGTAAATATTAAGTCAGTATCTTTATTTTCGTTATTTAGTTTAATTACTTTAAAAGAACTGAATCCAATTATTGCAGCTCCGGCTAACATCACCGTTGCATGCTTTTTGATGAAAGATATTGCTTTCATACCGAGGCCTTTTTTATAAGAGCAAAAAAAGTTTACCTCCACAAAAAACTCAAATTTTTTATTGATGACTGATACCTTGCTTTAACGAGGTGTTTCAGTTTGTTTTATACCTCGGGATCGATTTTTACGGGCTGTCCATCACGTATCATAATTTATTTCTATACCGGCTAAGCCGGGAATAGTGCAAATTTTCGCGGAAAGCGTTTTTGAGAAGTGTGATAATGAAAGAGTATGACAATACCTAAATGAATGTGCGGTGTAAAGGTAAAGCCAATTGATAGGTTCCTTTTCTCGTGCCTTTCCATGGGGCTGGTTGGGCCAGTCAAGTACCATCCCAATATGGATAACGTAAAAAGGACCATATTTACCACCAAATGCCATTCCCACGACAAACTTTCAAATACGGATGCGCAGCCACACGGTTTCTGCGGATATAGATTGAGTAGTCCCAATGCAATATAGACACTGAAAGAGGATAATAAAGCTATAGATAGCAGTAATCCTATTTTTTTATACCGACCGGCTAAAAGGATTCCGGTAGTGAACTCAAAAGTAGGAAGTGCAAGAGAAAGAGGTTTTGCCCAGCTGCTTGGTAACGGTTGCCGGAGAAGAGCATCCTGGAATGCACTGGGTTCTATGAGCTTGTCTATAGCCACATAGATCCAAAAGACCATAAATCCGATTCGGATGCTTTCCATTGTGATATGTGCTGTTCTTGCGTTCATTTTTGGTTGTTACTGTCTTTTCTAATCTATAAAAGAAGCATAAGAGTATTGGGTTGAATTTTTAATTCAACTATTTGTAAATCAGTGTTTTGTGAGTTATTTTTTTTGGTTTGTTATATAGCTTTTATTATCTTTGTTTTATTAATGATTTAAAATCTAATCTTCTAATTCTTCTATATACTACTAGCAATAAAGGCTAGTTCGTACCTGCTAATACGCTGTATTTTTTATAAGTAGCTGATTTTTAAGTTTATAATTTATCAAAATGATATTAGAGAGGGTAGACGAATGGCAAAAGAAACAAATACTTACGATCGTTACTTTTTTCAATTATTAGACTCACAGCCTAATGCAGCGCTTGAGCAGATTTTTGCGCATTATGGCGGGAGTCTGGAAAAGTATATCCGTTGTTTTATCTATAATGATGACGATCTAGTCAAGGATGTATTAAATGAGACATTAATCGTAATCTGGGAAAAAAGGCAATTGGTCGCGAAGCTGGAAGCACCTGTATATTGGATGCAGCGCGTAGCGAAAAATAAAGCTCTTTATTACGTTAGAGATGAGGCAAAATACAATAAGATTTCGCTCGATAACGGTCTGGATATGGCTAGTGGTCAATGCGCAGACGATAGATTTGCCTATAACGAACTTGAGATGCTGATCTTGGAGGCTTGTGAGGAATTACCTCCCCAGGATCGGGAGCTTGTCATTAAATCGAAGTTTGAGGGTAGGAGTAACAAGGAATTAATGGCAACCTATGGAATGGCAGAACAGACGGTGAAAAATAAATTGTCTAGGGCACTGAAGGTGATCCGAAAAAAGTTGAAAGATCTTATGGGCTTATTTGTTTAATACAAGGTGAAATGATTTACAACAGAACATATGTAAAAGAACTGATTAGGAAGCGTATGGACGCGAGTATCAGTTTTACAGAATCCGATCAATTAGAAGCAGCGGAGAAAATTTTTAGTGAAGAGGAATTTGATGCAATGATTGCCGAGGTGATCGAAGAAATGTCTAATGATCGGTCAAACGAACTGTCATTCGATTGGCGGCCTGATTTTGAACAGATCCGGGCTGCGGGAGATCGGTTAGCTAGGAAAAAGAAAAGGCAATTATGGTGGGGGTGTGCTGCAGCAGCGGTTTTATTTGTTTTAGTGTCGAGTGTAATTTTGATTTCAAAACACAGGAATTATAGGGCTGAAATCGGTCTGGAATGTGCTAGTATGTCCTCTGGTACGGAAATACCATTGTCTGAATCTGCAGGTACAATAATGCTTGCTGATTCATCTATCATTCGATTGGATACGAATGCAACCGGAGTATTGCTTGATTTAAACGGTATTTCGCTCGCCAAGACCGCCGAGGGGGTATTGGAATTTGATAAATCATCCAGTGGGCGGGAAATAAATGCCAACGAGACGGATATCGTGATCAGAACAGCTGCTCGTCAGCAATGTGTTATAGAATTTCCGTACGGTATGCGGGTCCGGCTAAATGCCCAATCAACTCTTCGTTATCCGTTGACGCAAGGAGATAGTACACATCTGTTTATCGAGGGCGAGGCGCTTATAGATATTCCTGGACAACTGTTTGGGGGCGTGATGGTAATACAAACTAGCAATGGGAAAATTTTGAGTGATTACGGGAGGTTTGAATTAGCTTCTTATGCCCAGTTTACGCGAGCAACGGTATCATATGGAGAAGTTTTAGTTTCTGATCGCAGATCAAGCAAAAGACAGGTGCTTCAATGTTTGGATGAAGTTGCGGTTATCAAATCCTATTTACCGAAGGGTGAAGAAATACGAAGGGATAGTTTATTTTATTTAACGAACGGGGATTTTGAACAAGCTTCGCAATGGGCGAATGCTGTACGTGAATACAAAGATGTCCCACTGACAGAGTTTGTCTGGCAGATGAGCCGCTGGCATGGATTTACGGTCAAAAATATGAACTGCATACCGAATAAGCTCATAAGTACGACTGTGTGCTACAGGACCAATCGGGAAAAGGTCTATGCTATGATACGCGACGCTGGGGTGTTAATGTATGAGAAAAAAGGGATGATAAGTTTTTGCCCTGAAGATCATAAGGAAAGTCGTACAGCGATGAAATAAAAATTTCCTTATCTATAAGTCTGAAGTGAACAGATGAATAGAGAGTTTGAGATCATTCATTTTAAGGTCGGATTTACCGTCAGTGGAAAATATATTATTATAAATAAATAGAATTTGATGAAAGATAAGTGAATGGATAACATGGTTCGAGGGGAAGTACAAATAAATATGTTTTTTTAAACAATGTTACTTTAATTAATATTGTATTAAAAATAATAAACTGTTTATCAGTTGTTTGTGATTTATTGTGAAATAAATGTTATCACAAAGTTATGCTTGCATTGCAAAAGTTAAAAAAAGTTATAAATTTGTATTTAACATTTTTTAACAGCTGACATTGCTGACTTAAAAGATGTATGACTAACTAACATAGCTTATAATAATTATTGAGAAGTAAAAAATTCGCTAGCCAAGGTGCTTTATTGCCAAGAATTTAAATAAACATACTTAATTAAACATAAACATATGAAACACAAACTACTCAGTTTTTTATTGGGTGGTGCTATCCTCACTTCGGTAGCATTCGCCCAAGAAAAGAAGGTTAGTGGACGAGTGACAGGTACAAATGGCGAGGGGTTGCCAGGCGTTACTATTGTTATTCAAGGCACTAACCAAGCCACACAAACCGACGCAAACGGTAACTATTCTATTAATGTTCCTACTGGAAAAATTTTAGTCTTTCGCTCTGTAGGCTATTCAGACAAAACAATCACAGTTGCACAAGGTTCAAGTTTGTACAACATACAACTTAGTGGAAATGAATCTGTTCTTGATGAAGTTGTTGTGACTGGTGCGGGTCTAACTGCTAGTCGTCGTTCAATCGGAGCTGCACAGACCACGATTAAAGCAGAGGATTTGCAACAAGCTAAGCCAACCAATATCGTGACAGGTTTAACTGGTAAAGTTGCGGGCCTTACTGTACAAGGTGTAGGATCGGGTGTGAACCCCAATTACCGTGTGATGTTAAGGGGAATGCGTTCATTGACAGGTAATAATCAAGCTCTGATCGTTATTGATAATGTAATTTCTCCGTCGTCGATGTTGGGAAATCTAAATCCGGACGATGTTGAGGATATTACCGTATTAAATGGATCTTCTGCGGCAGCACTCTATGGCTCTCAAGCATCCAATGGTGCATTAATTATAAAAACTAAAAAAGGAGCTGCAACGAATGGAATGGAGGTCACAATTGATAATACAACAACATTCGAAAACGTAAATTTCTTGCCCGAGGTTCAGAAGCGATTTGGCTCCGGTTATTCGGCACACAATATCTTTTACGTGCCTTACGAAAACCAACAATACGGACCTGCTTTTGATGGTTCAACGGTTCAAATTGGTGATCCTCTAGAGGATGGATCAATACAAACAGGACCTTATTCATGGAATGGTGGAAAGGATAAATTTTGGGAAACAGGAGTGACAAACATGACAAATTTGGCCGTGGCATCCAAACATGAAAATAGTTCCTTCCGTTTCTCAGGACAATATTTAAAATCAACAGGTACTGTTCCTTTCGATAAATATAATAGAGCTTCTGCCCGTGTGAATGGAACAAGGAAGTTAAATGATATTTTAAACATTAGCTATACTTCATATTACGCTCAAAATAGATACGATCAAACTTCTGCAAACGCAAATATTTATGATGCGGTTTTGCAATCTCCAGGTCAGGTCCCGCTAACGAGTTATAAAGATTGGCAAAATAATCCTTTTGCAAATCCAAATGGTTATTATAACGCTTACTATAATAACCCTTATTTTATTGCCGCAAATAATCGCCAAAAAATTAGGAACGATTATTTCATGGGTAATGTGGAATTGAATTTTAAACCTTTGTCTTGGTTAGACTTTATGGGACGTGTGGGTATGACTACTTCTAATCAATCCTATAAATATACGACTGGTAAATTCACCTTTACACCTTATGCTGCGGGTTTGCATGGTGCATATAAAGGAACTAATATTACTGGTAGCGTCTCTGATGCCGCGAGTTATGCGACAAGTATAGTGTCTGATTTTAATGCACATGCGACACATACAAACGGAGATTTCAAATTCGACTATACGGCGTTATTCCAATATGTTCAGAATCAATCTTCGAATTTGTCAGCTACAGTTAATGGTTTGGTCGTAGATGGAATTTACAATCAGGGAAATAGTTTGAATCCTCCTTCTACTGGTCAGGCCGACTATTTAGCGAGAACTTTTGGATTGGCTGGTAAAATTGATGTAGCTTATAAAAACTATTTGTTTCTAACATTAACTGGACGTAATGACTGGGTATCAATTTTGGACCCCGAGAACCGTTCATTCTTCTATCCAGGTGCAACCGTTTCATTTGTTGCAACTGATGCAATAGAGGGATTGAAAGATTTTCAACCGCTGAACTTCTTGAAATTTAGAGGAAGTTTATCTAAAGTTGGGCAAGTGAACGTGGGTAGCTCTTCCAACTTTGGTGCTTATGCTACAGTTCCTACCTTTGGTCAAGGGTCTGGTTATCCGTACAACGGAATCGGTGGTCATACTGTTGGAAATCAAATTGTACAGCCAGGCTTAAAACCTGAGATGACACGGTCGATAGAGTTCGGATTTGAGTCCGCTTGGTGGAATAATAGAATTTCTGCTGATGTAACTTATTTTAACAATAAAACAACGGACAATACGGTTCCAACAGGTATTTCATGGGCTACAGGATATAGTTCTTATCTATTGAATGCGGGAACAACCACTGGAAAAGGTATTGAGTCGAGATTGACTGTAACACCACTTCGTACAGCAGATTGGAACTTAACTTTAGGCGGAAATTTTACTTATATTCAGAATAAGGTTGTCGAAATTGCAGAAGGTTTAGATCAGCTGGCTTTGGGTACTTACACAGGTGGTACAGGTTCTTACGCAGTAAAAGGTGAGTCATTCCCTGTTATTATGGGATCGACTTATAACAGAGATCCAGAAGGACGTATTATTGTGGATCGTATTACAGGATATCCAACTACAGATGGTACATTGAAGGTGTTGGGAGCAGCGCTTCCAACGCATACGCTAGGTTTGAATTTGTCATTATCTTATAAAGATTTAACATTTTATACAAGTGCTGAGTATCGTACAGGTAACTATATCTTTAATAATGGAGCAGATTTGTTTGATTTTTCTGGATCAGGAATAAATACCGTCGCTTACGATCGCGAGCGTTTTGTTATTCCAAACTCTTCTTATTGGGATGAAGCAACAAAATCTTATGTTAAAAATACGAATATTACGGTTTATGATGGTGGAGCCGACTATTGGACAATGGCAACAGGAAGACGGAATATTGACGAAACTTATGTGACTTCAGCCGCTTTCTGGAAGATTCGTGAGATGTCATTATCCTATAACCTTCCGAAATCATTCCTAGCTGGGCAAAATGTAATTAAGAGAGCCAGAGTTAGCGTGCAGGGTCGTAACCTATTTTTATGGACGCCTGCGACAAATGTTTATACCGATCCAGAATATTCTGATGGAAACGGATCATCCAATGGAAATGCGCTTGGTTTGACAGGTTTAAGTCAAACACCACCGTCTCGTTATGTTGGTTTTTCTGTTAGTTTAACTTTTTAATATCGAATCTCATGAACAATAAAATAAAATATTTATCCATAGCAATGTCTACTTTACTGGTCGCTTCTTCCTGTAAAAAGGCATTGGATATCAATGATAATCCAAATTCACCGACTCAGTCGACTCCGGAGCTTGTTTTACCTCAGGCTATGGTTGCGACAGCTCTTTCTGTTCCAACATATAATACTTATGGCGGACGATTAGTAGGTTATTATGCTACATCGGGCGGTGTTTCTGGTTGGGGTGATATGATTACTTACGATTTTTCAACCGGGTTTATGACTGGCCTATGGAGTACTCCATATAATACATTGACAGATCTTCAATATGTTGTAGACAAAGCAGGCGAAGAGAAGGCATTATTTGCACAGGTCGCTGAGATATTGAAAGTGTATAATTATGCAAACCTTGTCGATACTTATAATGATATTCCTTACTCAGAAGCATTAAAGGGAGCTGCAATATTAACCCCAAAATATGATAAAGCTGCTGACATTTATGTGGATTTAGCAAAAAAATTGGATGCTGCAACTGCATTCTTTAAGACAGCTACATCTACCGATGCATTTAAGAGCGCAGATATCATTTTCAAAGGAAATACAACCTCTTGGGCGAAATTTGCAAATACATTGAAATTGCGATTGGTGTTAAGAGCTGGAAGTAAAGCTGCATTTACTAATAAGACAATAGATAATATTGGTGTAATAGAAAGTGACGTTATCGTACAGCCCGTGTTTACTAAAATTGCGGGTAAGCAAAATCCAATGTGGAACACTTGGGCTTATGGAGCTGATAATGCTGCTGTCGGTACTTGGGGTACACAATTTATTCCAACAAATTATGTAATGGCTTTTTATGACGGTTTTAAGATTACAGATGGGGAAAGGGCATCATTGGTATTTGCAAATGGAATTTCTACAAATAAGAATCAATTAGGAAATACGGATGATCCCCCTGCGGGCATAGCTCCGTCAGCTTGGGTAATGCGTCCGGTCTCAGGTACCATTAGTGCCACCAACTATAGAGGTTTGGGCGTTATCAAAGGTCCTGCAGCTGGCCAACCTTTAATGCTGGCGGCTGAAGGACAATTTTTAGCTGCAGAAGGTGTGGTTAAGGGTTTAATTTCAGGAGTTACTGCTGATACGTATTTTGAAAATGGTATTAAAGCCTCATATAATTATTTATATAAAAATGAGGCTGATGCTGCAACAAAAACAGCAGCTGAGGCAGCGACCTATTTGCAAACTTATAAGACACAAAATCCGGATAGCTACCTTGTAAATTTTGAAAAGGCGACAAGTCAAGAACAGAAATTGGAAGCAATCATCACTCAAAAATATATTGCACTGAATTTCTTATTTGGGCATGAAGCTTGGAATGAGTACCGTCGTACAGGGTACCCGGTTATTTCTGGTTTAAACACAACAGCAAATGCAAGAACTACATTTGTTTCAATTGCATCTCGTGCAACGTCAGCTGATAAATTGCCAACTAGGATATTGTATCCAAATACAGAATTTAGTTATAATGCGGCAAATGTGCCGAACGTTGACAAATATGCAACAAAAATATTTTGGGCTAAATAAAATTTAGAATAACATGAAAAAAATTGTAAAATATCTATCCATAGCATTAGTCCTTCCATTAGTCTTTACCTCTTGTTTAAAAGATAAGGAACTAATTGGACCTGATGCTGATGGGTCTGTCGCAAACGTTATTGAGTTTGGCGACTTGGGAGTGCCTGCTTCAAGTGAAACGAGTTCAATCCCTTTATATACTATGGCTTTTGATGTAGCTCCTACAGGTGTCTTAAACTTAAAATTAAAATGTGTTGGCGCGAAGAAAGCCGAGAGCGATATTAAAGTTACTATAGCAGTGGATAATTCTTTAATTGCAAAATACAACGAGGAAAATGAAACTGAATATGCGGAGTTATCTTCGTCAGTATATAGTTTCACTTCAACCGAAGTGACCATTAAAAAAGGCGAGCGGGAGGCAATTTTACCGCTTAATTTGAAACCTGATCAGTTTCAATTTGACGAAGATTACGCTTTAGGTTTAACAATAAAAACTGTTTCTTCAGGGGTTATTTCAGGTAATTTCGGTAATATGGTGGTGAATATCGGTGCTAAAAATGCGATCGATGGAGTCTATACAGTTACTGGTACAGCATCTGACAATGTCGTAACAACCAATGTTGGATTATATCCTAAAAATATTTCATTGCAAACGAATGGTGCTAGTAGTGTATTGTATTTTGATAATACCTACGGTGTAAATGGTACAATATTTAGAACTGCAGCAGGAAGTGCAACGAATTATGGAAACTGGTGTCCGATTTTCGTTTTTGATAGTAGCGGTAAGATTACGAGCGTGAAAAATGCATATGGAACTGCTTCGCAAAACTCTCAAGGACGTGATGGTCAATTAGATCCAACTGGAGTAAATAAGGTTACTTTCGGGTCTGATGGAAAAGTTCAAAAGATTGAAGTTAGCTATTTTATGACTCAAATGGGAGCTGTAAGATTAAGCTTTAAAGAAGTTTATACATACAGCAAAGCACGTTAATTTTTTAAATAAAATAAGAGAGACCTGACATAATACAGGTCTCTTTTGTTTTTATTGAGAATTTTTGGTAATTTAAAGAAAGTTACTTTATTAAAAAACCAATTCTATGAAACCAATAATTTTTAGCTTAATCGGAATGCTTAGCTGCGTATTCTCCTTTGGACAGGAAAATGCAGCCCTACCAAAAATAGGATATGACAGTTTTGTCAAACAGGTCAATCGTTCTTTCAAATTAACTGATAGTGAGATCTCTAAAGATATTTCAGGGGAAATCATATTGGACATCCGTGTAAATGAATTTGGAAAAATTGATTCAGCTGATATCGCGAAGGATATTGAAAAGGGGATGGGGATACGTTTGTTAAAGGCTGTTAAAATGTCTGGGGATTGGGAACCTGCTACGAAAAATGGAAAACCGATTGCTTCTTGGGTACGTTTTCCTTACAAAGTGTTGAGCTTTAAAGAGTCTGCAAATTCAGCTGCAATAGTAAAAGCAGAGCCAATTGAAGGCATGTCTACTTTCATTGAAAAATTCTATAAAAATTTCCAATATCCACCTGAAGCACTGAAAGCAGGCTTGTCTGGTGATTATGAGTTAAATTTTATTGTGAAAGAAGATGGGAAAATTACTGGTGTTAAATTAAAAGATGATCCTGGTTATGGCGTGTTAACGAGTGCGCAACGTGCCCTTAACAGGGCAGGTAAATGGAAACCAGCAACCCAAAACGGGGAGGCTGTAAAGTCTTCTGTTGTTGTTCCATTCAAATTGAATTTGAAAGAATTCAGAACACATATTTAATTAGATCAAAAAAGGAATTTTTATGTAATATAGAGGTAGCAAGTATTTTGCTACCTCTATATTTTTTTACCAAACTGAAGCACATATCCATTATTATCATAAATAGCAAACTCACGCATCCCCCATTCGAAAGTTTCTATTTCATAACATATTTTGACGTTACCTGTCAAACTTTCCCATAAATTATCAACCTCATCTATGTTAAAATAAAAGGACCCTGTAAATTGTGCTGTTTCAAAAGTAATGCTTTCAACAGGATGCGAAAACATGATTTCGATGGTTCCACTTCGCAGTAAAGCCCAGTTCAATGCTTCATTTTTTTCAATACATGTAAATCCGAGTTTTTCAGTATAGAACTGAATAGTTTGGTCTAAGTTTTTTGTATATAATATTGGATTTAAGCTTTTGTAGTTCATCTTTTTTTGCCTTTGATTGTTTCGGACTATTGTTTTGTCTTTTTGATAGCAGTTATGTGTTTTTTTTTATTATTATCGATTGCAAGGATAGTTTTATGATGAAAAATATAAAATATTACAGTATTTATTGTTACTTCATAAAAAAAATAGTTACTTTTTTAGATTAAGGTGTGTTGTTTGTGTAATTATTTGGTATTTAGTGTTTTTGTGTGTTATTTTTTATGTGAAATACTATGATTTATATCGTTTGTTTTCCAGTTTTTTAATTCTATTTCTAACTTCTTGTTGCATCTTTAAAAGATTGTTTTATCTTTGCTTTTAACAAAACCTTAACATTTCATGTTTGGTTTTGCACACTAACTGTATTAGTCTAATAGACTCATCATTTTTAGAAAAACATATATTAAAAGATCCTTTTGGCGCTTTTATCTTTTTTAGTTAGATAAACTACTTACTATTAAACAAACATAAACATATGAAACACAAACTACTCAGTTTTTTCGTGGGGAGTATGATCCTTTCTTCTGTTGCTTTTGCGCAAGAGAAGAAAGTAAGCGGTCGTGTAACTGGAGCTGATGGTAAACCATTAGTCGGTGTGACAATTGCTGTTCAAGGATCAAACATTGCTACTCAAACAGATGCAAATGGAAAATATTCTTTATCAGTTCCTGTTGGTAAAGTGATGGTTTTCAGGTATGTCGGTCATTCTGATAAGACTATAATCGTTAAAGATGGACAGTCATTATTCAACGTGTCACTAGAGGATCAGAATACAGCATTAGATGAGGTTGTCGTAGTCGCTTATGGTACTGCCAAAAAAGAATCTGTGACTGGATCCGTAACCTCCGTCTCTGCTAAAGATATCGAAAAGAGACCAGTTACCAATGCATTTGCAGCTTTAGAGGGATCTGCTGCTGGTATTCAACTGAACAATACCTCTGGTATGCCAGGCGCAGAACCTAGTATACGGATACGTGGATTTTCATCATTGAATGGATCTAACAACCCGCTTTATGTCGTGGACGGTGTACCTTTTGGTGGTAATATCTCCGATATCAACCCCAATGATGTGGAAAGTATTTCAGTGTTAAAAGATGCTTCATCATCTGCACTTTATGGAAGTCGGGCTAGTAATGGGGTAATTATTATTACCACCAAGAAGGGTAAGGCTGGCCGTTCTCAGGTTAATATCTCAACAGACCAAGGTTTCTACTCGAGAGGTATTGCCGAATACGATCGCGTGAATGATAGACAATTTATGGAAGCCATGTGGCAGGGATATAGAAATAGTTTACTAACTAACAATTCGACATCCTATCCAACAGTTCAATCTGCAAATGATGAAGCAACCAAATCTTTGGTGAGCAATTACTTGAAATTAAACATCTATGATAAAGCTGATGATAAACTATTTGATTCCAATGGAAAGCTTGTCTCTGATGCCCAAATAAAAAGTGGATATGCAGACGATTTGGACTGGTTTAAAGAAGTAGATCGCGTTGGACATCGTCAAAATTATAACATTGATGGAACTACCGCTACAGATAAAGCAAAGGTTTTTTATTCGACAGGATACCTAGACGAGAAAGGATACATTAAAAATTCGGGTTTAAAAAGATTTACTGGACGATTAAATGCCGAACTTCAAGCTAAAGATTGGTTCAAATATGGCTTTAACTTAGCAGGTTCACATCAAATCTCAAATCAAATTAGCGGTTCTACTGACGATGCAGGTTCATTTGTTAATCCGTATAACTATGCAAGATCGATAGCACCAATCTATCCAATTCATTTGCATAACGCAGACGGATCTTATGCATTGGACGAGGCCGGAAAAATACAGTATGATAACGGTGAATCTACAAGATTGCAATATGTCGGAAGACATACCATTTGGGAAAATGAATTAAACAGAGACCAAACGATTCGTAATACAGTAAATGGTAGAGGCTTTCTTGAATTCAAGTTTCTGAAAGATTTTACACTGACTTTAAACGGTGATTTAAATCTTCGCAATTCAGAACGTCGTACGTATAATAACGCAATAATAGGGGATGGTGCCGGTCAGGGTAGAGCGGCTAGGAATATTTATCGTTACAAAAACTATACAGTTCAACAATTATTGACTTGGAACAAAGATTTTGGCTTACACCATCTGGATATATTGGCAGGACATGAGAATTATTCTGACAACTGGAGTTATCTATATGGCTATAAAACAGATGAAATTTTTGAAGGCCAAACGGATATGGTAAATTTTACCAAAATCACGTCGCTGTATGACTATCAAGAAGATTATCGTGTAGAAAGTTTCTTGTCTCGCGCTCGTTATAATTACGCGGGTAAATATTTTGCGGAAGCATCTTTTAGAAGAGATGGCTCATCTCGATTCAGCCCAGACAATCGTTGGGGTAACTTTTGGTCATTGGGCGGTAGCTGGAGCGTATCTAAAGAGGATTTCTTTAAAGATATGCTGAATACTGTTAATGATTTGAAGGTTCGAGCATCTTACGGTGAGGTAGGTAATGATGAAAGTGCAAGTAAGTATTCTTATTTATCCTTATATGAGTTAAGCCAGAATGCGAATGCAGGGGCGGTATTTAAAAACCAAAACCCTTCACCTGACTTAATTTGGGAAACCTCTAGTTCGTTCTCTGCGGCAGTAGAAGCCCGGTTATTTAAACGAGCAAATTTAAGCTTTGAATACTTTAACAAGCAGTCTCAAAACTTGATTTTTGATTTTAATCTTCCATTGTCTGCTGGAGCAACATCATCTTCAAGTGCAGTTTCAACAGTAACAAGGAATATTGGTTCAATGTCAAATAGGGGCTTCGAGTTAACTTTTGATGTAGACGTGTTAAAAGGTGATGGATGGAGATGGAATGTTGGTGCGAATGCAACTTGGTTGACGAATAAAATATTATCACTACCTGAAGAAAATAGGGAGAACGGAATTGTAACTGGTAATTTCAAATGGGTTGAAGGCGGAAGCCGTTATGACTTCTGGTTGTTTAAGTATGCGGGTGTAGATCAGATGACTGGTCGTTCACTTTACCTGGCAGATACAGAGCGTTTTAATGTGAATGGTTCTGCACCAGGAAAAGCAGAGATCCCTACAGCGGAACTTGTTGAAATTAATGGAAAATACTATGTAACAAATGCTTCAAGCTATGGTTTAAGGGGCTGGTCCGGATCGGTTATTCCTAAAATGAATGGAAGTTTCAATACTAGCTTTGAGTATAAAAACTTCAGCTTCTCAGCGTTATTCACTTACGCTATCGGTGGTAAAGTATACGATTCTTCCTATGCTAGTTTAATGGCCATGTCCGGTACGCCAAGTGCGCTGCACACGGATATCATGAAATCGTGGAACGGTATTCCAGATGGAATGACAGCCTCCTCGACGGATAGGTTGGATGTAAATGGTATCCCTTCTATCAACTTTTCTCAAAGTAGTATGAATAATTATGCTACTAGTGACCGTTTCTTAACTGATGGATCATATTTGGTTATCAAGAATATTGCGGTAGGTTATAGTTTGCCAAAAACATTGATTAGTAAAATAGATTTGTCTTCCGTGAGAGTTGTTGCTGGAATTGAAAACTTGTCTACAATGACAAAACGTAAAGGAATGAACCCGCAACAGCAATGGAATGGTACCAGCACAAATGCTTGGGTTACTCCACGTACAATTTCTTTTGGTGTAAAAATTGGATTATAAGAAATCAAACAATGAAAAATAATAAATATATAAAAGTATTGTTAGCAGGAATGATTCTTGTTTCTTCTTGCAAAAAAGACTATCTAAATACAAGTCCTACAGATTCCGTTGAGCTTTCTAAAGTATTTGAGACGACAAAAAATGCTGAAGTAGCCGTTAACGGTTTGGCAAAAATGATGACCCAACAGTATTTAGGTAGCCAAGGCTTTAATGGAGAGGGGACAATCAAAATGTACTATGGGAACTATCCTGGAAACAATTTTTTTGTCAACTTAAGTGGCTGGGCAGACATTATTAATGCAAATTATAATCAAAACTTAACAAGTATTTACCTGTATTATCCTTGGTTTTATTACTACAAGATCATTGGTAACGCAAATCAAATTGTCGAAAATATTGATGCTGCGGATGGAAACTTAGCCGACAAACAATTTATAAAAGCGCAAGCATTGACTTACCGTGCTTACAGTTACATGATGCTAGCTCAGATCTATGGCAATAGATGGAGTGATTCCAATAATGGACAGACAAGTGGATTGGTGTTAAGAAAAGATGTGTCAACAGGAGACATGCCTTTATCTACCTTGGGCCAGACTTATGATTTGATCTACACGGATTTGAATGATGCCATTTCATTGTATGAATCTTCAAAATTAGTCCGTAATGCAAGCAAAAATTACGAAGTGGACAAAGATGTTGCTTATGCGGTTTACGCTCGTGCAGCTTTGAACAAGCAGGATTATGTCAATGCTGAGAAATATGCTGTTTTGGCTCGGGCTAATTATGAACTGATGAATAATACGGAGTATAAAAGTGGCTTTGCAAATCCAAATAGAGAGTGGATTTGGAGTAGCTACGGTGCGTCTGATGAAACGTTATACTTCTATTCATTTCAATCGTATATTGCTTATAACTCGTCGGCAAGTGCTGTTAGAACAGCGCCTAAATGTATCAGTAGAGAATTGTTCGATAAAATTCCTTCAACAGATATTAGAAGAGATCTTTTCTTAGATCCAAAAGGCGAAGCGTACACAACAGCTACAGGATTGGCCGGAGCGACTATGAAGGCTAGGGCTTTTGCTACATTTCCAGATTTACAGTCTAATGCAGTGCCTTACGCTTACATGAACTTTAAGTTCAAAGCGAATGATCTACCGGGTGTTGGAAATTTAAATCACTTTAGGGCTTCCGAGATGTATCTTATTGAAGCTGAAGCTAAATTTTTCCAAAATAAAGCAGCAAGTGAAGTTCAAGGTGTTCTTAACGCATTAAACGCAACTTCAGGAAGAGATGTGAAATATGTTTGTACAAAAACAGGTACAGATCTACTTAATGAAATTAAACTTTATCGCGCGGTTGAACTATGGGGCGAAGGATTCGATTGGTTTGATATGAAACGTTGGGGAGATACTATTGTGAGAAGAAATAACGCAAACGGGGGTAATTTCCTTACATCTTTAGCTGTTACAATTAATCCTCAAGATAAAAATAAATGGACTTGGTCTATCCCTCTTCGTGAAAGCGATTATAATAAGGGTTTGGAATAATTCAACGTATAAATCAATAGGATTGAAAGGCCGATACAATTTGTATCGGCCTTTTTATTTTAAGGATACTTCTAGATTGCGAGAGTTCGCATTGTCTTGACCGATCTCTTTCGAGATATATTACTAAATCGTTAATTTTATGTATATAAATTAATAGACTAACAATTTATTAATATTAACTTAATATTGAGAATCTATTTTTACGCCGTTGAAAGATGATGGGATAGAAGATGGAAAAATGATTCTATTCGTATCATATCATCACAAGCGAAAAAGATAATTTATTTAAAATTCTCATGAAAAAAGCACTTTTACTCTTAGCCCTGATAGGTCCTGTCGTAGCGCTTGCGCAAAATAATAATGCGCCCTCCAGCTATGATCCACATGATATCAAGATTACGGGGTACCTTCAGACACAGTTTCAGAAAGCGCAATCTCCGGGAATTACTTCCTTTTCGGGGGGGGATTTTTCAAAGAATTCGGATAACAGATTTATGATCCGCAGGGGACGTCTTAAAATTGACCGGGTGGATACGTACTCCAGTATTGTCTTTCAATTGGATGCTACTCAAGACGGTGTACAACTGATGGATGCCTTTATTCAATTGCGTCACCCAAGCCAAAAAGGCTTAAGTTTAACGGCGGGTCTTTTCAATAGACCTTTTGGATACTCTATTGTGTACTCATCCGGCTATCGTGATTTTCCGGAACGGGCACGTGTATTCCAGACGTTGATGCCACGCGAACGTGATCTTGGAGGGATGGTAAGCTATCACCCTGGCGGTAAAGCCAAGTTCTTGAACTTAGATTTAGCCTTGGTGAATGGGAGTGGCCATTCGGCTAAAGATTATGATTCCAAAAAAGATCTCATCGGTAATCTTGCTTTTAAATTTGATAGCCTAGCAGATAAAAAACTTCATTTGGGATTTGGTGGCTCATTCTATAAAGGTTCGGTTCGTAATGATACGAAAACTTATTATACGCCCAATAGCAATGGTTATACAGCACATACCAGCGACGAGAATGAAGGCAGGGCGATCGGTCGGAATTATTATGGCGCCAATTTACAGTTGGAATTTGATAGTAGTTTGGGAAAGTCCAGCTTTAAAACAGAATATGTCGCCGGTGATCAGCCAGGGGTAGCGGGTGGTGCCGATATCAAAGGACCTTACGCAAGCAGAAGTTTTACGACCCAACCGACAACAGACCTTTATCAGCGTAAATTTAACGGATATTATCTTTGGTTTACGCAAGAGATTGCTAAGACCGGTATAACCGCGCTGTTAGCGTATGATGTCTATGATCCAAATACTAAAGCAAGTGGCATGACAATTGGCATGCCTGATAATTTTACGGCCGACGGAGATGTTAAGTTTAGTACGCTGGGCTATGGTCTTGCCTATCAGATTAACAATAGGATAAAATTGACCGTATATAATGAGCATGTAACAAACGAAACCACAAGTTTACCAAACTTTTCGGCCGATTTGAAAGATAATGTCTTCACAACAAGACTACTTTATCGTTGGTAAATTGGTTCAGGGCCACGATTTTATCGCAATAATCGGAGTTGATCGGAAGGATTCGTATTCGTGTGACTAATGCATTAGTGGGGCTCGATTTGATTTAGATGTTGCGAGGTTACTAGATATTTTTCCGAATACGGCTCAGTGATGATGCGGTAATCCCTAAATAGGATGCTAACATGGCTAATGGAACACGATTGGCCAAACCAGGGTAAAGCTTTAAGAACAGGAGGTAGCGTTCTTTGGCATCGAGATTCATCATGGTATTTGCCGTTTTTAGCTTGCTTTCCACCACAAAACCATAAAGTTTGGCCATTAGCAATGGCCAAACTTTAATTTCCCTTTCAAGGAGCGTAAAATTGTCAAAATCGAGTCTCCATATCTCGGTATCTGTGAGGGATTCTATATAGTCACTGGAAGGTGTTCGATCCAAGAAGCTCTGAAGATCTCCAATAAAACGACCTTCATAGATGAAATAACGCGTAAAATCGTCGCCTTTACTGTTGTAATAGAGCGAACGGAATATCCCCGATTCCACAAAAGCAATGCTATTGTTTACTTTACCGCAAGCGACAAAATAGCTTGACTTTGGAATACTTTTTTTTTCGAATGCCTGTCGAATTAGGTTCTCTTCTCGCAAATCGAGCTGTCCAAATTTTCGGATGTATTCCAGTAATTGCTCCATGTTACCTTTATATTACTTAGCTAAGTTAATCAATTCTTCACGTTGAGGTCCTGTTGAAAGATAATTTATGGGAACTTGTAACTCTTCTTCTAAAAAGGAGATAAATGCACCCAAGGTTTCTGGAAGTAAGTTTGCGTGCTTGATATTAGAGAAATCGGTATTCCAACCTTTTAAATATTTCCAGATCGGTTTAATTTCTTGTTCAGCGGATTGAGGAAATGCTAAGGAAATTTCTTGTTCATCTATTTCATAATGTGTACAGACGGGGATGTCAGCCATTTCGTTCAAGATGTCAGCTTTTGTAAGAACAAGCTGAGTGACTCCATTTAACATGATGGCATATTTTAATGCTGGAAGATCCAGCCAGCCGACACGACGGGGACGCTTGGTATTGGAACCGAATTCAGCTCCTTTTTCCCGTAAATCATTGGCAGCTTGTCCTGTGATCTCGGTTGGGAAAATGCCATTACCCACACGCGTGCAATAGGCTTTTGTAACACCATAAATTTTGTCCACCAGTTTAGGCGACACACCCAAGCTTACACAGGCTGCGGAGGCAATCGTATTTGATGAGGTCACATAAGGATAACTTCCATGGTCGATGTCAAGCAGGGTTGCCTGCGCACCTTCCGCCAATACCTTCTTGCCATCTCGGATTGCTTTATTCAGAAAGATTTCAGTATCTATAATTGGCACTTGTTTTAACGAAGTGCATCCTTGAATAAAATCGTGGTAAAGCTCTTCGAATGCAGGCATTTCTTGTCCCAAAAGCTGTAGTTCGTTGTATTGACGGTGTAAAATTTGATATACGTCCGTATTAAAACTATCCGAGTGAATATCACCAACACGAAGGTTCTGTCTTAGTATTTTATTGGAATAGCTTGGCGCAATTCCATTTTTGGTCGTTCCTATCGTGCGATACAATGGAGACTGTTCCATATAGATATCCCAATAACGATGGGTCGGTAAAACGAGATGCGCTTTTTGGGATATCAAAATCCTATTGAAGAGATCCTGAGTAGGCATAATATGCGCGAGTTCTTCAATTTCCGCTTTGAATGTTAATGGGTCAACCACCACACCGGTGCCAATAATGTTTTTGACATGCGACGAAAAAATTCCCGATGGAAGTAGTTTTAGTGTAACCTTGTTACCTTGATAATAGATACTATGTCCGGCATTCGCGCCGCCATTAAATCGGGCGATAATATCATAGTCGCTTCCGATTAGATCAATGAATTTTCCTTTACCCTCGTCTCCCCACTGGAGCCCAATTAGAATGTCCATATTGCGTTTGTCTTGAATTTATGGTCAAAGCTAGGGCTTGCAAAGCGGAGGGCAATTGCCATTTGGCAAAAAGTGCTCCTCATTATCATTTGGCCAGTAGCATTACTGAATTTGAATTGCGCTTAAGCTTGTTTGTGTCCCAACTGTCGTACTTTTTGTAGCCATTTATTTCGTTTAATAGGATCGGAAGTTTTGATAATTCCGATATAGGTGACTTTAACGGGCGATATTCCACAAAATTGGAGGGTTGATCTTTTTAGTTGATTAACACTTGGTCTGCCGTAAACTAAAGCGTAATACCAACTTGGTTGATCGAGTGTTGTAATGATCCGAGCAGATTTTCCTTTTAGCAATTTGTCCCAAAAAAGAGAATTTTCGCGGTATTGAAAGGCCCGTCCAGGTAAAAATAGTCTATCGATAAAGCCCTTCATCAAGGCAGGAAGGCCACCCCACCAAACGGGATGTATCCAGACCAAATGATCGGCCCATAAGATGTCTTCCCAGGCAAGAAGTAGGTCCTGCTCAAGTTCTGTCCGTTTACGATAACCAAATTCAAGGTTTGGATTGAAGTCAAGGTCAATAATATGGATTGTTCGTACTGTAGCTCCGGACGCTGCCGCAGCTTCTTGATAAGCATTTGCAATGCCAAAATTGAAGGATTCCCGATTCGGATGGCCATTTATAATAAGTATTTTTTTCTGCATGATGTCGTATTACATCACAAAAATAGCGATAGAACCACCGTCTTTATAGGACAAATGTCTAAAAAGAAATTTCGCTGCGAATACGACTTAAATGACGTTGTGTAATGCCCAAATAGGATGCAAGATATTGTAAAGGAAGTTGTTGGATAAACTCAGGATGATCTTTGAGTAAATTGGCATAACGTTGTGATGCGGTTTCTTTTTGCAATTGAAAGACGCGTTTTTCAAGCTCAAGATATTGTTCCTCGGCAATCATTTTAAGGTACTTTGTCCATTTTAGGTTATTTGTAGCGAGTGTATCAATGGTGTTTTTTTTGATCGTCCATAGTTCGGCAGGGGTGATGGCCTGCATGGTCTCGGTACTTGGCCCGCCTGTAATAAAGGAGGAGTAGGCCGCTATCCAGGTATTGGGAAAGCGAAAACAATAGGTAATATCTTCCTTGTTTGTACTGCTATAATAAGAACGGAAGATCCCTGATTGTATAAATGCAACCTCATGACAAGGTTGATTCTCTTTAACAAAAAAGTCGTTTTTGTTCAGCTTTCTATATTCAAAAAGCTGAACAATCTGATTGATCTCTTCTTCCTCAAACAGACGCAAAGACCGAAAATATGCTGCTATCATGAAGTCCAAACTTAGAAAAATTGTGGTGTTCATGCAAGATAAATTCGATGTGATTCAATCGATGCTATGTTTAGTTTTCCGAATGAGCAATAGGTGGATTTTTAATTCGCATCGATTAGAATTGCCAATTGCAGGCACATTTGATCGGAGCGATTGCTCCAAGCATGATTGGTGCCACGTTGGATCACAATATCGCCGGCCTGTAAAAGCGTTTCTTCTGTGTCTGTAATCAAGTAAATCTCTCCTGAAAGAATAACGATGTAATCTAAACTTGCCGTTTGATGCATGAGGGGATGAGGGGTGCCAATCGCTGTTTCTATACCAAGTTCCCGATCGGGTGGGATCTGTACATAGCGAAAGTACGTGCCATTTTTGATGACTTGGGGTATAGCAGTGTTTTCTATGGGATGCTCTTTCTCAAACTTGGCCGGCATTTGACTGGTTTGCCAGATATCGGAAATAACGAGATTGGGATAGTGCTCCGATACATTATCGACCAATGCATCCGCTTCGATAAAGGATTTGCCGGCACGTATGCCTGTCACGATTAGTCTAGGTATAGTTCTCATTGATTTTGTATAATTAATTTATTGCCTTGAGTCTGGTTGTTTTTCAACATTAGATGCCCTTTTTCTATTGTTTCGGCGCTCAGGTCACCGATAAGATAAATAGGGGCGGGTTGAATAATTTCTTGCTCAATACTGTGTCTGATCCGATCCAGCCCATTTTTGAAATAGGGATAATTTAGTCTTTGCGCGTGGGTAAAGTTGGATATATTGATGATCTGTGCGGCCGAACTAAATAGTTGGTCTCTTGCTGCCGTGGTCGTAAAATGTGTGATGTCGATATAAGTTCCATAGGGTTTTAGTACTGCGGCGGCAACTTCCGAGAGATGCTGACCCACCGCATCGATAGCGACATCAATACCCTGCTGATTACTTCTACGCTTGATTATTTCGGTCAAATTCTCTTTTCGATAATTAATGATGCTGTCTTTTTGCAGTCCTAGTTGGTGTAATTTTTCAATACTGCTCATACTTCCTGCAGTTGCGACGATATTCTTAATGCCGTTAGCCAGGAGTAATTTTAATACAAAAAGACCCACGCCCCCGGACGCGCCGGTTAGGAAAATATGGTCTTGCGGATTAATTGTTGCTCTGTCGAACACTTGTAATGCGGTGATACCAGCGGTAGGAAGTGCTGCCGCTTGCTCAAAAGAAATATTTTTTGGTTTAGGGGCAACGAGGCCAGCTGGTAACTGAATGTATGCTGCATAGGTCCCGTTGCTGCCCATGCTACCACAGGCAAAAAACACTTCATCTCCAATTGCATATTCACTTACATCTGAACCTTTATCTGTAATAATTCCTGCCCCTTCTCTACCAAGTATCGGTGAATATAAATAACGTCGTTCAAATTCATTTTCACGCATCTGGTAGTCTATGGGATTAATTGCGGAAGCTATTATTTTAATTTTCACCTCGTTGGGCTTCACTTCAGGAAGGTCAACGTTGACATTTATCAATTGATTGTCTTGATCTAAT
This sequence comes from Sphingobacterium paramultivorum, assembly GCF_014109745.1. Classification (NCBI taxonomy): domain Bacteria; kingdom Pseudomonadati; phylum Bacteroidota; class Sphingobacteriia; order Sphingobacteriales; family Sphingobacteriaceae; genus Sphingobacterium; species Sphingobacterium paramultivorum. The sequence goes on along the minus strand of NZ_CP058555.1, from coordinate 3,587,304 downwards.
ATAACGGCATTCATAGTTCTATCTATTTTAAGGGATGAAAAATCAAATTGGAAATAATTTACACTGCATCCATCGATTTTACATCTTATATAGTTGTTATGACAAATCTACCTTTCGTTTGCTATATATTTGTTGGTAGTTAACAAGTGGTAACTAGTTGTTAGAAATCAATATGGGACAAGTTTTGGACGGAAATCAAATGCGGGAGGCGAGTTGTACAGAAGAATTGCGCGCTATGCGTGACGCGCTAGATATATTGGGCGGAAAATGGAAATTGATGATATTACGTTATTTGGCTAATCGGGAGTCGCAGGAAATCTATTTCAAAAAAATGGAACGGGAGATTCAGGGAATTTCTGCAAAAGTGTTGACGAAAGAACTTCGAGACCTTGAATTAAACTTGTTAGTCGCCCGCCCGCCAAGTGAAGACCCCATAAAAGTGTTTTATAAAATTACGGACTATGGTAAAAGTGTGTTCCCCGTCACCGAATCTCTGGTCAGTTGGGGTTTGGAATACCGAGAGAAAGTGAAACAGGAACTCACTGCATTAGCGAAATAACAATTTATTCCGATTGAAGAATAAACTTTTTGATCAGTGAAATCTGACCAAGGTGATAATAGCTATGTTCGATTACACCTTCGATATTTCTAAGGTAAGATCCATACTTCTTATCAATAAATGGCTGATCGAATAGGTTTTCTTCAAATTGGGCAATACTGTCGGCAAATGTTGCTGCGTTTTTTAGGAGTCGATCTACTAGCTCATTCCAATCGGCTTTGGATCGGATAGGCGGGATATCAAAGCTGTATTTATCGCTGATTTCCAATTTTCCATGCTCAAATGCCATAAGTAATCCCTCGAGGTAATAATTGATATGATAGGTTAGGGCAGCGATAGAATTCAGATTACTTATTTTGAATATGGCCTGTTCCCAGGTCGTATACAATAGTTGTTCCTGATAGTTGGTATTGGCAATCCAACGTCCATTCAAAAAAACTTCGCGAAGTCTATCTGCAAGAAATATACGTCTTTCCATTTTGTGTTAAAATTTTCCAATGATTAGTTTTTTTCTGCCCTTTGCCATTATTTACACGTTACAGCTATAGGAAGAATTGGTATTGGTTTTCTAAGTCCAATTTACATACAATTTTCCTATTCTTCATCTTTGGTTAATCTCTTGTTAATAAGACTTTCCTTTTTTTGTATAAAGTCATTGTTACCAAGATATCATGTTTGCACTAACCGGAAAAGATCTAAGAAATGTTTGGGACCAATTTGTGAAAGAGGAGTGTGAAGAATCATTTTATACGTTGTATAAACATTATTACCACTATCTTTCTTATTTGGGGCTAAAAAAGAAAATGTCGGTACAGCGTGTTCAGGATAGCGTGAATGATGTGTTTCTACATCTATGGGAGAAAAAGTCCAGTAATTGTCAGATACGTAATCATCATAATTACATTATTACGGTTTTCTTTCAAAAACTTTTTCGCAAGGAAACACTGCAGCTGACAGATTTGGATTTTGTGGAAGAAATCCATGATCCGTCAATCCATCAATCTGTTGAAGAACAACATATCCGTGCGGTAACAACAAATACCGTCACACAGTTGGTTGAGGAGCATATGGAGCAATTAGGGACAAAACAACGACTGGTGATTTACCAACGATTTTTTTTGGATCTTTCTTATCAGGAAATCGCTGATGCCAATCAGGTTTCGATCCATACGATCTATAATACCATCTATAAATCCCTAGAAAAAATAAAAAACAATCTTTCTAGTGAACAAGAAATATTCCTTAAAGTTGCCGTAGGGCTACTTTCTTCATTTTTGTTGATTTTTTCTTAAAAACGAGTAGTGAAAAAATGACCCTGTCCACTCTATTGTATAAATTACGATTAGAGTAGTATGAACGAACTTAATTTGCAAGCGTTATTATTGGACGAATCTTTTGTGAACTATTGTAAGGGAACAAATAAAGAGGATATCGAAAAATGGGAAAAATGGTTACAAAAATATCCTGAACATAAAGCGTCCATAGCGGAGTTGCAGGAAACCATTGTGGCAATGGGACATTATGCGGGCGAACTATCCGTTCAAACAAACTATGAGCGTTTGCAGTCTCAAATAAAAAAGCGCGCTAACCAGCACAGCTTTACAGAAATTGGCATGGCTGCCTGGTTAAAAATTGCGGCGCTCCTGGTCGCTGTTGGCGCTATCTCACTGTTTCTATTTAAACAACAGTTTGTGGAGGGCGAGAAAACAGAACGTGCACAGCATATTGGCGTTCCAGGAAAGGATGATGCCTTATTGACACTAAAAGATGGCTCCGTTGTTTCCTTAGCTGATATAAAGAATGGAAGTGTCGTCGCACTTCAGGGCGGGGTAGAAATACAAAAGAACCAGGATGGTGAATTGGTGTATAAAGCTGTTGAAAAGGAACGGATCGCCAGCACAGCAATGAATAAAATTGCGACGAATAGGGGAAATCAATATCAAATTATATTGCCAGATGGATCGAAAGCTTTTCTCAATGCAAATTCAACCCTGACATATCCTTTGAAATTTAGTGAAAACGAACGGCATGTGCATATGACCGGAGAGGTTTACTTTGAAATTGCAAAAATTGAGACGGGAATGGGAGGGGGAAAACGAATTCCTTTTTACGTGGAGACCGCAAATCAAAAAATAGAAGTTCTTGGTACGCATTTCAATGTCAACGCATATGATGACGAACCTTATACAACAACCACTTTATTGGAGGGAAGTGTACGCGTTAGTTCGAAAAAAAGAAATGAATCGGTGCTCTTAAAACCAGGGCAGCGGGCCTTGTTAAATGAAGCCCTGCGTGTAGAAAATGTGGATATTTCTCAGGAAGTAGCTTGGATAAATGGTGACTTTGTTTTTAAAGGAGAGGAGTTGGTAAGTCTGCTGCGTAAAGTTTCAAGGTGGTACAACGTGGATGTAGAATGTCCTCAACGACTTGAAAAGTTGAAATTTGATGGTATGGTGTCGCGTTCTCAACCGCTATCTACCATTATTGATATGTTGCAAACAACAGGAAAAGTAAAATTAACGCTAAATGGAAGGAGGCTTATTGTGATAGATTGACCTATCTAATTTTTACGATAAGCCGGATAAAAACAACCAAAGGTGCTGGTAACACCTTTGGTCAATGTGTTAAGCTTATCGATCATGTTGCGATTCAATGATCATCAAATAATATTAACAACAACAAATATATGAGTTTTTATCAATGCATGCGTGTTATGAAAATCACCATGGTATTTTTAACTTGTTTGTTGATGAAAGTCAGTGCGTTTACTTACGGTCAACGTATTACACTTAACAAACAAAATAGTCATATCCCAGCTATATTAAAAGAAATAAGGCAGCAGAGCGGTTATGACTTTTTTTACGATAATGGGCTCTTTAATCGAGCAAAACCCGTTAATGTCAATCTAAACAATGCAACTGTTGAAGAAGCATTGAATATATGTTTTGCAGGACAACCGTTCGGTTATGTTGTGAAAAATAAACTGGTTGTTGTTACGGCGCTTCGGACTGCGCTGGAAAAGCCCGCTGATGTATTGCAGCAGCGCTTGGCTGGTCGAGTCATTGATCAACAGACAAAAAGGACATTGGCTAGTGTTTCAATCCGTGTTAAAGGAACATCTGGAGGAACGAATTCTGATGCAAATGGAAATTTTTCGTTATCGATTTCTAAAATCCCTACTGTTCTCGTTCTTTCCTATCTAGGCTATCAGACCAAGGAAATTGAAATTAATGATGTGAAGGAAAACCTTGTCATTGGGTTGAGCCCTCTTGCTACAGCATTGGAAGAGGTCACCGTCCAGGCAAGGCGTAAAATGAACACTGAAACGGCCGTGCTGGAAGAACGTAAACGCGCTTCTATTGTACAGGATGCTATTTCGGCTGAATTGATTGAGCGTACGGCCAGTATCACGACTACACAAGCATTACAGCGTGTTACTGGTGTTACGGTGACTGATGATAAATATGTTGCGATAAGAGGGCTAGGTGATCGATCTGTGATCGGTCAGTTGAACGGCGTAAGATTGGCTTCTTCTGATCCTGACCGTAGCGCCATCCCATTGGATCTTGTTCCGGCTTCCTTATTGGATAATATTACCGTTTATAAAACAGTAACACCAGATAAACCTGCCGATGCTGCTTCGGGTATCGTTGAGCTCAAAACGAAATCTGTACCTGAGAAAATGACATTTGAGCTTATCGCTCAAACCGGGCTCAATTCGAACATTGGTTTGGGAGGAAATTACAACAGCTTTTGGAACAGTGAGATGGGATTATTGGGAACACGAATCAATAAAAAAGACCTTTCCTCGGATTTTCTAAATCTTGCAACGCAATATCCCAATGGATTAAGTTCCATCCAAGATATGATTGCCAATAGCAACTATAGCCCATCAGGATACCAGGAGGTAAATCGGGTTAATACGATTATGAAAGGGTTTGATCCCGTTATGACAACTCGATACCGCCGTGCGCCGATGAATCAACTTTACTCGGCAACATTCGGTAATAGTTATGATGTTTTTGGAAAGCATAAATTGGGACTTGTTGTCGGAGGGAATTATTATAGAAGAACCGCTGATATTTATCAGGGCGAACTGACCCAGTATAGCATCTATCAAGGGGTAGTAACCGGTAACCCTGATATTTTTAGTTTTAGGAATATCCCTAATTATATTACACCGAATAGTCTTTTTATGGGGAAGTATCAAACTTATAGTGAAAATACAGGAACCGAAACACTAAACTATGGTACACTTGTAGGGGTCACCTACCGATTTAATCCGCAGCATGAGATCAGTATGCAATATTTGGGAAGCTGGGGAGGAGAATCTATCGCAACAAATTTAAACGGGCGCTATGAGTATTCGGGCTTGCCTGGCGAAGTCAGAAGTACTATACACTCGCTTAAGCAGACTTTCCGTAATCTGAATACCTTTAACCTGCAGGGCGAACATAAGTTTTTGAAAAATGAGTTGTCGCCTCGTTTGAGTTATAATGTTGCAACGTCAAAGTCCACACAGAATGATCCGGATTTTAGATTTGCAAGTCTTGTAGACTACAAACCTCGGGGTGGGGGATGGTATCGACGTCCCATTATAGGTGAGCAGGCTCATTTTGATGACTATGTATATTCTGAACATCTCTATGCACTTACATCGGGCTATGTAAACGGATTTGGAAATTATGGCATTATTCAAGCTGAACCTAATGGTCGGAGATGGAGAAATTTGAACGAAGATAATTTTAATGCAAAAGCTGATCTGAGTTTTCCTTTCAGGCTATTGGGTGAAAAGCAGCTGTTTAAAACGGGGTTCAATTATTTATTTAGGGATCGTAAATTTACAGAAAACCAGCTGTTTCTGCCAGGTTCAAATTTTACGGGTAATAAGGCCATTCCTTTATATGACGTCCAAGGCAATTTAGACCGTTTGGTAAGCAATGAAATTGTAGGTGTTGTATTACCAAAAGCGGGGCAGGGTGAAGGTATGATGCCAGTAGGTGGATTTCTATACAATAGCCAAAAATCGCCAAATAACTACAAAGGTTATTTTGAAACCAATGCACTATATGGTATGTTGGATCTCAAGATTGCTGAACGATTCCGCATGGCTGGAGGAGTTCGGTTTGAGATGACAAATATTGGTTCGGCAGTGGATACTGCTAATGTATTTTTAGACCCTGCACTGACCGCAACATCTCCAGATGGTACACGTATTCCACTAGACCCGATTAATCCCAATTCTGTCTATAAAACGAAGTATAAACCATTCTATTCTGTCAATGCAACCTACACGCTGAATGACAATATGAATTTTCGTGGGGCCTTCAACACGACCCTGGCAAGACCTGAATTGCGTGAGATTACCAATGTATTTGAATTTGATGCCTTTCAAATGGGCTTAGTTGTTGGTAATCCCAATTTGAAAAATCAATATACCCAAAATGCGGATTTTCGTTGGGAATGGTTTCCTGCTAAAGGAGAGGTTATTGCCGTGTCGGCTTTTGGAAAGCGTATAGAAAATCAATTGGTTAAGGTATTTAATCTAAAAACCCAAGGGTTAGCTGCTACTTATCCGGAATTTCCAACCATCCAATTTCAGAATGACGGTAATACTGGTAGGGTATGGGGATTGGAATTTGAGGTTGTTAAGAACTTAGGAACCTTATATGATCCTTTAAAAAACTTGTTTTTGGGTACCAATCTTTTATTGGCACAAAGTGAAATTAAAAAATCTGAGGAGCGTTATGAAGCAAATCGTTCACTGGATAGATATACCCCCAAAAATAGTCCTTTATTCGAGCAGGCTCCTTATTCGATTAATGCTTGGTTAAACTATGATAACGACAAATCAGGGACCGACCTCACAGTGACCTTTAATATGGTTGGGGAACGCTTAGTGCAAATTAATCTGACAGGGGAACCGGATCTGTATACACAGCCAGTACCTTACCTTGATTTTGTTTTTTCCCAAAAGCTCAATAAACGGATCTTGTTTAAAGGGTATGCCAAAAATATAATGAATCCTGCTATTAAAACTGTTTATGCAAATCCGCAAACCGGAGGAAAGTGGTATGGAAATGAGTATATCAACAGAAGTTATAAGCGCGGTGCGGAAATTATGATCGGTTTTACCTATAACTTATTTTAATCTAATGAAAATCAGTATGTTTAAGCGTGTGAGTTGTCGGTTTTTTGGTGTTGCAGCTTTATGTTTTTTATCCTTTGTTTCTTGTAAAAAAGAAAAGCTGGATGTGATTAATGACAATCGTCCTGTAACTGAAAACCGACCAAATTCGAATACCAGAATTGTTAATCTATCTGACTTTAATCAGGTTATTGCTAATGGCGACAGCTTGACAAGTTTTGTTGTGTTGCATCCGTTAAATCCGGGGAATCATAAATATCCTGGAACGTCATATTTCCCAACAGACGGACGTTTGGGAAAGACATGGACAGTTCCACAAGATCTTTTTGATCAGAAAGAAGAGACAGATCTTACGTTTGCAGCTCGCTTTTATCAGGGTTTTGGTTTGAACCATGATTTTAAAGTCAAGGTTGACAATAGTTATGAGCAACCCAAGGATTATTTTTTGCTTCCTTCCTTAATTATGAATGGTCAACCTGAAGTTGTTGCATTAACGCGGACTATTACCAGTCCCAGTAAGCCAGACCATTTTAAGATTCGGATTGTTAACCTAGCTGGAGCGATCAAAAACCCTTCCAATGGGATGGGCGGTGCACAGGAGAATCTCGTTGGTGCAATATCGTTAGCTTATGCCGATGGTACTTTGGTTGATCAAAAAACGAATGATATTTCTGTCGCACGTCGCAATTCAGACTATATTGAACTGCCCTATGGGACCTATCAGTTTAAAATATTGCTAGCAGATGGCAGACCCCTTCCTTCTTTGGGCTCGGGGCGGTTTGAGTATGGGCTTATTGATCTACCGACTTCCACCATTCCAAAAGATTATGCGAAGTCCACTAATTTTGCTTATGCTCCGATTCAGGATTTCCAACCTGGTGGTGTTTATACGATCGTAGTCACCCCGCAGCGATTTAGTTATTTCTCAAATGAGATGAACGAAACAGCTGAGGCCTATCAAAATTCGTTTCAGATTATCACAGATATTTCAGGACAGGTTAATCAAAGTTATTTGAGGATACAAGGTGTAAATGCATATAAGGATCAATCGATAGGATTTCGGGTCGATGGAAAGGTTATTGCCAGCGGTATCGGATTTGGAAAAGGAAGCGATTATAGTGTGTTTACCCAAAAGCAATATGATATAGAGGCTATAGATGCAACTGGAAACGTACTCGCTACAATAAAGCAGGAATTGCGTAGCAATCAAAATTATACGTTATGGCTCTATCCTGATCTAAATGGAAAAGCTCAGTTGCTTCTCATTTCCAATGATCTGAGTGGTACGCTCCCTTTACCAGCTGAAGACGATGGAACATACAGCCGACTAGCTTTTAAATTCTTCTTCTTTAATCGCTTTTTAAATCTATCAGCAAGCAATCCTTATATCACCTTTACACTGCCCAACGGACAGCCTTTCGGGAACAATGGCAATGTAAATCTGCAACCTGGGATTCCTTCGATTAATATGCCTTATACCAATGTAAATGTTATGACGGATCCCTACGCTATAATGGCTTATCGTTCTAAACCAGATGTAATACCAGGTATCTGGGCTGATGATATTGACGTATTGAAATCGACGGAGTTTATAGCAAATAAATCACTATACACAAACATTGGAAGGTCTCTACCAGCATTTGAGCCAGGAATTTATACTGTGGCGTTGATTGGAAAAAGTGGAACGGGGCTGTCCGATAAAGAGAAAGCGCGAATGATCATTATCAAACATAATAAATAATGAAAAAGCAAAACATATCAAATCGTATTTGGCTATTGGCCATTTTTATATTATTGTTTGCATCCTGTACGAAGATTGAATATACACAGATCGCAGAGCCGGCTTACCTACGTGTTTTTAATAATGTCAATTACGTACAGACTATGGGTAGCAAGGATGATAAAGTACCCTATTTCTGCATGCTTATCAATCCGAAAATAGGATCTGATGGAAAATTTACAGGAGCGGAAATTATAGGTGATTTCTTGGATAAAAGAGATCCTTATGCTCCCCCATATCCTTCTCACATCGGGAATAGTACAGACCCAAGCAATCCCGAATATCCAGGAAAGGAAAATGTCCTAGTCGGCCCTATTTTAAACGGATTTGACTTAAGTAGCTGGGCTCAGGTACCCTCAGGCGAGGTAAGAGTCGTATTTGCGTATCGTCCAAAAAATACGGTACCCTTCTTTGAATTGGAAGATCGTTTGAAAAATGACATTCTGATTGACACGGTTATCAATCTTCAAAGCAAAGAAGTTTATACACTCCATCTTTTGCAAACGGATTTTATCAAGAAGGATCATGGAATCTTATTGAGACATGAAAATTTCTATAAACTCCCTTTATCAGATTCATTGGTGTACGTAAACTTTTACAATATGAGTGCAAAAGGGTTCTGGGAAGCTGATGCAAGCTTAAAAGATGATGATTATAGGTTGAAAAGCTTCAAAAATGGCGTCAAAGATGAAATGAATGTGTTTTTGTCACTTTATGAAAGTCAGGAAGAGCTCAGCCATTATGCTGCGAAAGTAAATGGTTACCAAGGGCGTTTTTTGACAACCGTTAAACGTAATACAAGTTCAAATGAAGTGAATGCATATGCAAGTTTTCCGTTATGGGCGAGTAGTAAATCCAACGGTATCCGCACAGCTATTTGGCAACGATTTGACTTTTTTACACTTGGAATGGATCCCGTCACGAATCCATTTTATGATAGTGATACAAATACAGGTAGCAACTGGGCTGTACTTAATTGTCTCCTGAACGGAAAAGTAGGATTGACCAGTAATGAAAACGGAACACTGCTTCCAAATTTGTTGGTCAATGTACATTCGGGAAAGGATAATCCACGCACTTTCGCAACGGTCAATACGATCGAAATTGTCAATGGTCGCGTCTACCTAACTACCATACAACGAAAATATGCTCCACCTATTTACTAAAATTAGCAGAAATGATTCAATATAATAGCAAAATAGAACAGAAGGTTTCACTGCTTCATGCTATGGGCTGGTTTTCTGCGTGCTTATTTATTTTGTTGCTACAAGGCTGCAAACATGATAATCTCACGGTGCCCCAACCTAATGAAAATATACGACCGGCCGCCGACTTTATTCACAACAATTACGAAATGCGCCTCTTTGATGCGGCGCTGGAGAAAACAGGTCTGAATGTCGAACTAAATGGTAATGGGCCATTTACAGTTCTTGTGCCAAACGATCTCGCCTTTAATGAGATCGGTGTGTTTCGTCCAGCTGACCTTGATCGAATGAATAAGGATAGCTTGCGGCGACTGATTTCTTATCATATTCTCACAAGGCGTCTTTATGTGAGCGATATTCCGAGCAATTCGGTGGATTTTAGGTATGCAACACTGGAAGGTTCCGAATTGTACGCCTCAATCGGTTCTATCTCACCTGGGGCTATTACTCCAACAAATATGCTGTTTTTTAGCGGAGCGAAAGCGGTCCGCAAAGACGTGGTTTTATCCAACGGGGTGTTGCATGTGCTGGATAAGGTAATGAAACCACAATTTGAGAAAAATATTCAGGATTGGCTCAGTGACAAGAAAGACTATACTGTTTTTGTAGCTGGACTGAAGAAATTTGGGCTATGGGATCAGTTAGCTGAAAAAGGACCTTTTACGGTATTTGCACCAACAAATGAGGCCCTAGAAAAGAGAGGGATTACGATGGAATTTTTGAATAGTGCCGTTCCTCAAAATTATATCGCTGAGGTATTATTTGGTGCTTACATCATGTACGATAAACATTTTTTTATATCGGATTCGCAAGTTTTTAATGTCATTAATTCGAATGGTAATTACAAATACCACTTGAAAGACAAAATACATTATATGGAATATTTTGCCAATGAAGCCTATCCGACCTGGAAACTAAGTTATAATATGAGGCTCAGGGACAACGATACTTTCTATTCGATTATACTCGCTGATGTAACGTATGCTGTCGGCGCTAAAATGGACTATTTGTGTAGTAATGGTTTGGTTCATGATTTAGATCAAGGATTAGTAAGCCCAGATCAAGCGATAAAAAAAGGAAAAGATGAAAAATAAATCAATAAATGCCGTTTGGCATATACTGTTGTTATGTACTACTGCTGTGTTTGTACTGCTATCTTGCCAAAAAACTGAGTTCATGCCGGAGCTTGTGGGTGAGGAAGTCCCTTATAAAAATGAAGCTTCACAAGATGTTACGCAACTATTGACAAAGCATAGTGAAGCAAAAGTTTTTTTAGCGGCTTGGCAGAAAAGTAACATTGTAGCACTGATCAAGGCTGCTGGAGTCAATACAAAAGTGACCATATTGGTCCCAACCGATAATGCGTTGAAGCAAGTAGGAATAACATTAGAGACTATTCAAAAAATGACTACTGAGGAAGCTGCCGATTTCATTCAATTTTACAGTTTTTTAGGAGATCTTAATCAAATTAAACTTGGTAAATATAGTCTCATGGTTCGCTCGATGTTAAAAAATAAAAATTACCGAGTACCTTTTTATGATAATACCGAGCCTGTAGGAAGACGTTACGATATCTATGCTTATCGTCATTATCTCGCTGTGAAAGATGGCGATTTGCTAGTCAATGGTAAGTCTAAAGGAAAATTAGCCTATGAGCCTGCGACAAATGGCGGTGTTTATATGTTGGAAAAAGTGATCGAAAAACCGACTATGACCATATTGGAGGCGCTAATAGCCGACGGAAGATTTACTTTTTTTGTGGAATCCCAACGTTTGTCCGAGGAAATGTTTTATAAAAAAATGTTGGATGATATTGAACCTCTATGGGGATATCGTATGAGTAAAGAGGAGTTTTTGAGCTATTATCCAGAGGCCAGAGCTCCCTATCAACGAGGCTGGGATGTAGATAGTGGGCCATCTTACAATGAGGCACCTAATCTTACCCTGACAGCCACCTTTGCACCAACAGATGATGCCTTTCGAAAAGCAGGGTTTAATAGCGTGGCAGATATTTTAGCTTTTAATGCTAAACGAGGAGATGTAAGATACGACGACATTTATTTTGAACCACGTGGAGCATATCCGACAGATACTTTATTCAGTTTTCATCGCAATTGGGGCAGAGTGTTTGCAACTAAAGACCCTGCATATGGCATTGCGCTATCTAATAATACCGTCTTTTACAGTAATGACCTGGATCCTGTATTGTTAAATGATTACTATGTGAATGTGGGAGGGCCAGGACAAGTTCAATATGCCTATAAAATGCCGCTTTCCTTTTCCAAAAATGCGAATCAGATCCAAATGAAGGTCAAAGAAGCCGAGCAAGCGCCGATCAATATTATTGATACAGATATCAATACGGTCAATGGACCTATCCATGTTGTTGATAACCTACTGCTTCCAAAAGGATTTAAACTTAAATAAAAGATGAGACGACATAATTTTAGTTATAGTAAGTGTAGCCTATTTTTGCTGGCGATTAATCTATTATTTGCTTGTAAAAAGGAAGAAAACGCGACGAGTTTTGATAATAATAAGGTCAATTTAGTTGTTGCTGATAATTTTAATTTATCGGTATTTAATGCTGCATTGCGTGTCAGTAATATGGATAAGGAGTTGCAAAAGGGCGAAGGTCCCTATACTTTGCTGGCTCCATCCGACAATGCCTTTGGAAAGGCGGGTTATCCAACTGTCGTGAGCATGTTGTCTGAACGCGCAGCGATAGTTTCTAATATCGCTAATTATCACATACTGGATGGAAAATATGAGCTCAATAAGCTTCCTTTTCTGTTCAATCAAGAATTGAAAACACGTCGAGGTAAGGTCTATGCCACACATTGGGTAAAAGGAGCTGATACAGTACTGACACTGAATGGAGCACGTGTATTGACACAAAACTTGCCTGCATCTAATGGACTAATTCAAGTGCTCGACCGCGTTATGACTCCTTATGTACATGACAAGATTGTGGATGCTATCAACGCAGATGCGAGTATCAGCATATTTGCTCGTGCGATAAAAAGGACCGGCATTTTATCCGAAAAAACAAATCAGGGAGCCTATACAGTTTTTGCACCAAATAATGCTGCAATGACTCTGCTGGGATTTCAATCCGTGCAGGATGTGGAGCTGGCCAATTTAGACGATCTGAAAAAATTAGTCCGCTATCATATTCTCCATGACCGTCGTTTTGTGTACGACTATATCTTGAGTACGGGTAATACAAATATGTCTAAGCAAACCATGCTAGATGGTAACAGTGTAGACATTAAGTTGGTTCCAAATACCAGCTCTCCGGGCTCTTTTAGCGGTATAACACTTCGGGGTTTGGGAAATACAAATGATGTCTTATTACAGAAACAGGATATCCTTACCGGAGATGGGGTACTACATATTGTTGATCAGGGTCTACGGCTAACACAGTAATAAGAAGATTTATCTAACGAATTAATGAAACATAGCAATGAATAGATATCAATATGACAGTATATGCATAGGAAGATCAACCATGACTTTCTATCCTATAATGTCAATACTAAAGCTAATTTTACTCTTTTTGTTTCTTTTGCAAGCGCTCAATTCTTTTGCGCAGGAAACTTCGGGTACAATTAACGGAAAGGTGCAAAGTAGCAGTGGAACTCTTGTGGAGAAGGCGACCGTTACTGTGATACACACACCAACGGGGACCCGTTATGTGCAATCGACCGATAAAGATGGACGTTTTACTTTAAATAATATTCGTATTGGAGGTCCATATACAGTTGATGTAAGCAGCATTGGATTACAAACAGAGCGTAAAGAAAATATATTTGTGCGTTTGGGAGAATCCTTGCAAGCTGATTTTATTATGCAACAGCGTAATGAAACACTTAGTGAGGTAGTTGTGACTGGCCGGAAAGCTGATACAAGGGCAGGGACAGTAGGGACCGGAAATCATTTCAGTGGCGAGCAAGTCAGGAATATGCCTACAGTCAACCGTTCGATTACGGATGTAACTCGGCTTACCCCTCAAGGAAGTCGCGATAATAGTTTCGGTGGTACAAACTTTAGGTATAATAATGTCACGATAGACGGTGCCATCAATAATGATGCAATAGGTTTTAGCCCCTCTCTTGGCGGACAAACGGGGACCTCAGGAATGGCGGGGAGCAGTACAAGAACAAACCCCATATCAATAGATGCCATCCAGGATATGCAAGTATATTTGGCTCCCTACGATGTCAAGATTGGAAATTTTACAGGTGGTTCGGTCAATGCTGTCACTCGAAGTGGTACAAACCAAGTTGAAGGTTCGGTTTACGCCTATGGACGGAATGCCGCATTAACGGGTAAGGACCGTGTGGGAACTTTGGGGAAAATGAATAAAGATTTTTATGATTATCAAACAGGTTTCCGAATAGGATTTCCTTTAATAAAAGATAAATTATTCTTTTTCAGTAATGAAGAGTTTACCAGGCGTCAAGATCCTACGCAGTTGCGTGTTGGAACTATCGAAACAGCTCATATCCTAGAGCAGCGTGATGTAGAAGCAATAGCCGAAGCTGCTCGTTCTCGTTATGGTGATATTTTTAATATTGGAACCGCAGGTAATTATACAAATTGGTCCCGGTCAACCAAGTTTTTCAATCGTTTAGACTGGAATATAAATGCCAAACATCAGTTGGCAATCCGTAACAATACAATCTTTAGTAAGGCAACTCACATGGATCGGGATCAACAGGATTTTCGGTTCAGTAGTATGGCCTTTGAACAAGAGAACAACCAAACAAGTACCGTTGCAGAATTGAAAAGTAGATTTAGTAATAATCTTTCTTCCAATATTGTGTTGGGATATACACAGGTAAATGATCGACGTGACCCCTTAAGTGATCCTTCCTTACCTCAGGTACAGATACAAGGACGTACACCGGGCACAACAATTTATCTTGGAACTGATCGTGAAGCTAGTATATTTAACATGCGACAAGGTACCTGGGAGATTACGGCCAATCTAAATTGGACAAAAGGTAGGCATAAATTGTTATTTGGAACACATAATGAGCTTTATCGCATTCGGTATGGGTTTGTTAATAGTTGGAATGGTCGGGTTGATTACAATAGTATTGCAGATTTCGTCGCGAATGTTCCGTATCGTGTAAGAGGAAGTTACAACTATAAGGATAATTCCCGTTCTTACATTTTGGATCATCCCGCGGCTAACTTCTCTGTTGATATGTATAGTCTCTACATTCAGGATGAAATCCGTATAAATGATCGTTTCCAAATCATACCTGGGCTCCGTGCGGATTTGGCAGCTTTGCCAACAATGCCGACACGAAGTGATAAAGTCAATGACATGTGGTCTGACCCTACTTTTGGTACAACCTACACTTATACACCACCGAATCGGTTAAGAAATGAGTTTCTAAATAGGATACAGTTGTCTCCGAGAATTGGCTTTCGATGGGAGGCAATGGACAATAAACAACTGACTGTCCGGGGGGGCGCCGGTTTGTTTACAGGGCGTATACCGTTTGCTTGGTTGGCTTATGCATACTATAATACGGGTAACAGTTACGGTGCTTTCGATCAAAAAGCAGATCAGAAACCATTTGCACCTGGGTCTGACCCTATAAAGCCAAGTCCGAATGGAATAGGTGAGTTTATAGCGCAGAATGGCGCTGTCATTAATGATCCAAGCACCGGAAAAACACAGGTTGATCTGGTCGATAACAATTTTGTGCTGCCGCAGGTGCTGCGGTCCAGCTTGGGTATAGATTACAAAGTTGAAAGCTGGAAATTTACGATTGAAGGCATTTATACAAAGAATATTAAAGATGTTCTATTTCAGCAGCTGAACAACAAGGATAACCCATTATGGTATGGGTATGACGTCAATAAACAACAACCTGTTTATAGCGGTACTGTGGATAATCGTTTCTCGAATGTATATCTTCTGAGTAATACCAATCAGGGGTACCGCTATAGTATAACAGGGACCATTGGGAAAACGATCAAAGAAAAATTGAATGCTACACTGAGCTACACCTATGGAGAATCAAAGGATTTAAGTAATGGCGTACGTAATTCTATGGAAAGTAACTGGCAACTGAATCAGTCACTTGTCCCTAATAATCCAAAGTTAGCTTACAGCAATTTCGATATCCGTCACCGTATCGTTTCGAGTATAAATTACGAACAAACTTGGCGTAATGCAGGACGTACGAATTTTACCTTGTATGTCAGTGCGCAATCTGGAAGTCCATTTACCTATGGTATCGTCAATAACAGCATACAAGGCTTGCCACAGCAAGTAAGTTTGGTTTATATTCCAAGACCGACGGAAGCAATTCATTACTTTAAAGATCTTGCAAATGGTCTTTCTGCTCAGCAGCAAGCAGATGCTTTTAATCGGTTCATTGATGGTAATGATTATCTGAGCTCTCGTAGGGGTGATTTTACAGAGCGTAATATGGGACGTACACCATGGAATGTACAGGCAGATCTTCGAATTGCACATGATCTCTTTCTTCAGAAGTCAAAGAAACAATTTATAACATTTTCGGTGGATGTTATGAACTTGACTAATCTAATCTCCAAGAAATGGGGTATTCAATATTTTTCACCCAATACATTTAATTCGACGAGTAGTGTGGGCCTTACCCCATCATTATTTCCGCCGAGGCAAAATGCTGATAGCTGGCCCGTATTTACCTTTAGTGATCCTGGGCAGCCTTATAGCATCGATTATTTTAACTCAAGAGCACAAATACAATGTGGGGTTCGATATACATTCTAGTTTGGTCATTTGGGAAAAACCTAAAAGGATAGCGGATATATAGTTACAAGAATTTATTCCAATGAAAAATACAATTAATCTAGTCATCATATCTATATGGATGGCTATTGCGACGATCGGTTGCAGTAAAAAGGAAGAATTGGTCGATAAAATTCCGGCTAAAGTGGATAGTTATTACCCTAATTCTGGTAAAGCTGGCACACTAGTTACGATTGAAGGACAGGGCTTCAGCGGGGCAATTACAGAATTTTCTGCAACAGTTGCAGGGAGTTCGGCAGAAGTGATTAGCGCTACTCCAACATCGGTTGTTTTACGTGTGCCAAAAGGTGACAAAAGTGGAGGAATTGTCTTGAAGTATGGAAGTAATAGTTTTGATGTTGGTACTTATACCTATCAAGATCTTTCAGTCTCAAAAATTTTTCCGACAAATGGTACAGGAGGCACCCAGCTACGGATTGATGGGGAGGGGTTTGGTAGTACAGATAAACCTGCAGAAGTCTATGTTAATGGCAAAAAAGCTTTGGTTGTAAGTGTCACAGATAAAATAATCGTTGCAGAAATTCCCGAAGATGCGGGGTACGGTGCTGTAGAAGTTCGTGTGGATGGTAAAAAGTCGCAAGGACAGAATTTTACTTATCAGGTCGTCCGCAGTATTAAACCATTAACAGGTGGGGCGGGAACCAAAGTTACCCTAACGGGTGAAGGCTTCGAAAAAGTCAGTTCGGGGAATATCGTTGATTTCAATGGAAAGATCGCGGTCGTATTGGAGTCTAGTCCTGAAAAAATTGTCGTAGTGGCTCCAGCTGGCGTCAGTACAGGACTTCTATCCGTGAATATCAATGAACAGAAAATTTCAGGTCCGAAATTTACGGTTGTAGGCAAGCCTGAAATTGGCGCAGTTTCTCCTTTGAGTGGCCCAAAAGGGGCTGAAATGACAATAAGTGGGCTATTGTTTAGTAAAGAACTTGACGAAAATCAGGTTTTTATAAATGGAAAGCAAGTTGCTGTTTCTTCAAGTAGTGAAAATCAGCTTAAGTTGATCATCCCTGGAGGAACTGGATCCGGAAAGGTAAGGGTTGTAGTCAACGATCAATCCGTGGAAGGACCACAGTTTAAGGATCAGACGCTTGGTATTCGTTCTATAAGTCCAGACAATGGTTTGGCGGGAACAAGTGTAACCTTATTGGGAACTGGATTTAGTACAAATGCTGCCGAAAATAGGGTTTATTTTAATGGCGTTTTGACCCCTGTGACAAGTGCTAGTGAGGATAAATTGGTTATGGAGGCACCACAGGGTGTTGCAACAGGCGAGGTAAAGGTAATCGTTGGCGGTCAGGATGCTTTAGCACCGCAACCGTTCCGTCGCGCAGGTGTAATGACATTCGTAGGGGGGCCAGGAAGTACGGTATTCGGCAATAACCTAGCTGGAATGGCGATAGATGCGCAGGGAAATTTATATGTCGCAGATCCAGAGAATAAACAAGTTAAAAAGGTATCCCCGACTGGAAGTGTATCTATTTTGCAGGTAGATGGTGCCAATGCTGTATTCGACTATCCTACAGGAATAGTTGTTGACCCACAAAACAATATTTATGTCAGCGATCAGCGAACAAATCAGATCTTTAAAATTACACCTGCGGGCAAACGCACTATACATGCAAAAGGATTTTCTCCGGGTTCAATGTGTTTAGATCTGTCAGGGAATTTATATGTCGCAGTAGCTGGTTTTGCGCAGGGTATAAACAAAGTCAACGTGGCTGGAAATTATACTAAGGTACCCGGACCTAGTTGGGTAATGGCTAAGCCCTTTGTGGATAGTCAAGGAGTTTTGTATTATTCGGATCAGAATACGAGCAGCAATAACGGGATCGAAATTGTAAGACCGGGTGATGCACGTGGGGAACGTTGGGTTGGAGGTTCGGATGCGGGCTATCAAGATGGGATTGGAACGAACACATATTTCAACGGAATAGGCGGTATCACAGCAGGATTAAATAACAGATTGATTGTTGCCGATAACTACAATTATGCTATTCGGGAGGTCAATATGTCGACACGAGAAGTGACTACTTTGATAAAGGGAACGAATGGATATGTGGATGGTACTTTATCGACAGCACGGTTTGGTCTGATAAAAGATGTGGTAGTAGATAAAGATGGTAATATCTATCTTCTGGATGTTGGTAATAAAGCTATTCGGAAACTGTTTCTGAAATAACAATTGTACATAAATCCCCGATGCAATCGTATTGTTTTTTTAGGAGATCCTCTCTTTGAAAATAATGCGGAGTATGTGTCGGGGATTTTTATGTTAAAATTGAAAGGACACCTTTAACTATTGAGGCAAATAGACAATGATTAAAGTGTATTATTCGCAAGTAAGAAGTCTCCGTAGAAATCGGGGATATTGCTCTCGTAAATTGCATTTGCGACAGCTGTTATTGGGTAATCTACTTTAACGATCTCGGCATTAATTTCTTTATGAGATAAGGTTATTATTGCGTAGGTCGCTTTTCTGTCTTTTTCTTTACTACGCCCGACTGAACCACCATTGATAAACAAGACGTCTCCATCCTGTTGAATATAAGAATGGTGTGTATGCCCCATCACCAGAATATCGATTGCTCTTTGCTTTAATTGAGTCGATAGAGCATGCTTTGGAGTTGATTCATGGATGTACTCGTCGTTGCTTTGAAGGCTCGCGTGCACAAGCAGTATTTTCCTGAGGCTCGTTCCAAGCTTGAAGGTTAGTTCAATGTTGTAGGGTAATGTTGCTAACCACTTTTTATGAGGGGCCGATATCTCTTTTTTACTTATGTTGATGGCGATTTCCCGATTTGAAGTCTCTATTACATCATGGTGTGGTAAAGGGATAATGGCTTCGTCAAAAGCAATTCTCTGGTCATGGTTTCCTAGTAGACATGGAATGTTTTTTTCTTGTATTCTGTCAATGACTTCATTACCCCAAGGTGCGAAATCAACAAGATCACCTAAGCAGTAGATTTGTGTTAATCCTCTATTTTTGATATCTGTTAATACCGCATCCAATGCAATTAAATTGGCATGAATATCACTTATTATGGCAATTTGTATCATATTCTTATACTACAAACATAATCATTCGGGTAATCAGTCAACGTACAATTTATGAGCTAAGGAAGAAAATGATAATAGCATTATAATTTTTATGCTAAAAGGGGAGAAATTGGTTGAAATTGGTGAAGAAATACTTTAAAATAAGCACATAGCTAATAGCCTCAGCTATGTGCTTATTTAGGTGGTACGTTACTAAAGATTCATCCCGCCGGATACCTCAATACGTTGTCCGTTGATCCATCTTGCGTCTTCGGTACAAAGGAAGGCAACCACACCGCCGATATCGTCAGGTACACCAGCACGTCCTAAAGCTGTAACAGCTGCAATATGCGCATTTGTTTCTTTGTTATCCCGCACATGCCCGCCGCCAAAGTCTGTCTCGATTGCACCGGGAGCGACAACGTTTGCTGCAATACCACGGGGACCAAGTTCTTTGGCAAGATACCTCGTCAATACCTCGATTGCTCCTTTCATCGAGCCATAGGCAGATGATCCCGGAAATGCAAAACGTGCGAGACCAGAAGAAATATTGATAATACGTCCACCATCGTTCAAATAGGGAAGAACTTTCTGCGTGAGAAAAAATACTCCTTTATAATGGATATTATAAGCTGTATCGAATTGCTCTTCCGTAGTTTCCATGAAAGGGGCGTATAATGCTGTTCCGGCATTATTGATTAAGAAATCGAAGTTTGGTTGTCCTGTTTCTTGTTTTATATGCTGTGTAACTCGTTCGATGAAGAGATCAAAAGACTGCACATTGCCTGCGTCTAATTGGAATGCGGCAGCCTTTTGTCCCAAAGACTGTATATGTGAAACCACATGATCTGCTTCTTCTCGATTACTGTTATAGGTTAAGATGACATCGATTCCTTTTTTCGCGAGATTAATTGCCATGTTTCTACCTAAGCCACGACTTCCGCCTGTTACCAAAGCTATTTTATTTGTAGTCATTTTTGATTTGTTTTAAGATTCAACAACACAAAGGTCCTTTAAAAAGACGGATTCTCCTTTGCAATAAGCAAATGGATATTTGTAAAATTCAAATTATAACGTTTGAGAGCGGAAATTGTTTGGTGCCAAACCTGTCTGTTTTTTGAAAAAATTTGAAAAGTGGGCTATCTCTTCAAAGCCAAGTGAAAATGCGATTTCAGAAATGTTCCAATCGGTTTGTCGTAGCAATATTTTAGCTTCCTGTACGATCCTAGCGGCAATGACATGGCTTGTTGTTTTACCTGTATTTTCTTTTAGGGTTTTATTCAGGTGGTTGACATGTATGGCAAGCCGTTCCGCAAAATCATTAGCTGTTCGTAGTTGTAGGCGTTGCATTGGGGATTCAATGGGGAATTGCCTTTCTAGCAATTCTATAAATAGAGATGTGATTCTATTTGAGGCATTAGACGTTGGATTCGTCATACTCTTTGGCTGGAGTTTTTGCCCATAGTGGATAATTTCCAGTACATAATTTCGCAGTAGATCATATTTAAACACGTAATCTGAAGATAGCTCTTTATTCATTTTTAGAAAAATTTCTTCTACTTCAATTCGTTGCTCAGGTGATATTTGAAAAATAGGAAGTCCTCCAGGTTGAAAGATCGGCAGATCATCTATGATCACACCACTTTTATTCCTTGCCAGAAATTCATCGGTGAAAACGCAAAAATAACCTTTTTGATCTTCGTCCTTTGGTATCCAATGGTAAGGAACTTTCGGTGTGGCAAATACAAGTGCTGATTCATCGATTTCGATTACTTTATCGGCATATTCGGCTATGTTTTTCCCTGTGATTAAGCTTATTTTGTAGTAGGTGCGCTTATTGTAGGGCATGACCGGTTTGTCTTTTAATTTAGCTGCAAGCTCCTCAAAGCTGAATACATTAAAATGACCAATTTCTCTTGCTATTTCCTTTGGAATACCGGCATTGATCTCCTGATAAAACTGTTCTATGGAAGTCGTTTTCATTTAAAATCTATTTGCAATAATCAAATGTAATTGTTTTATATTAAATTCAATACTTGCGGTGATATTTTTGGATTTCGTTATTCTCATCTTAATGTAAATTGCGAAATTATATTTTGCACAATATAATTTCTTGTTATACATTTGTGCAGTCAAAACAAATTAAGATATGAAAACGTTATATAACATCGGCGCGACAGCCAAAGGAGGACGAAACGGTCAGGTAACAAGTGAAAATGGTGTATTGGATTTAGCGGTTCGCATGCCTAAAGGTCTTGGTGGAGCAAATGACGATTATGCTAACCCAGAGATGCTTTTCGCTGCCGGTTATGCCGCCTGCTTTGATAGTGCCTTGAATTTGGTGATCAGATCAGAAAAGGTAAAAACTGGAGAAACTTCTGTCACTGCTCGTGTGAGCATAGGGCAATTGGAAAATGGAGGCTTTGGGCTTGCAGCAGAATTACATGCCAATATTCCGGGAGTGAGTTTGGAAGTCGCCCAGCAATTGATTGAAAAAGCACATCAGGTTTGTCCCTACTCAAATGCAACAAGGGGTAATATAGATGTTAAATTGACTGTATCAACTAACGAATAATAGATGAATAACTTGGCTAATGTGCTGACAGCGCTCGTACTCTTAGAACATGTATACATTGTATGGATGGAAATGTTTGCTTGGGAAACTGCAGGAAAACGTAGTTTTGGCAAGGCTCTCCCTGCTGAGCTTTTCAAACCCACCAAAGGACTTGCCGCAAATCAAGGCTTATATAATGGTTTTTTAGTTGCGGGTTTAGCTTGGTCCTTTTTTATCAATGATCCGGTCTGGAGTGGAAATGTACGCCTGTTTTTTCTAGGCTGTGTCCTTGTGGCTGGGGTTTTTGGTGGAATCACAGCGAGCAAAAAGATATTTTTTGTACAAGGAGTTCCTGCATTGTTAGCAATATTATCCATGATTTTCTTAAAATAATTAAATAATTATATGTCACTAATAGAAGATTTACAATGGCGTCATGCTGTGAAAGCATACGATCCGACAAAAAAAGTTAGTCAGGAAAATGTAGATAAAATCGTTGAGGCAGCACGCTTTGCACCGACTTCCTCGGGCTTACAGCCATTTAAAATATTGATTGTTGAAAATCAGGCATTGAAAGAAGAATTGGCAAAAGGAGCACTAAATCCAGACTGTATGCGTGAATGTTCACATGTGCTTGTTTTCGCTGCATGGGATCGCTATACGGAAGAACGTATTGATAAAGTTTATGATTTTACAACGGATGAACGAGAACTACCTCGTGGACGTTTTGGTTCCTATACAGAGAAGTTAAAGTCAATTTATCTGAATGAAGCTGCAGAAAGAAATTTTGCGCACACGGCAAGACAGACTTATATAGCCTTAGGTTTGGCTTTGGCTCAGGCAGCTGAACTTCGTGTCGATTCTACCCCTGCAGAAGGCTTCGATAACCATGTGGTGGATACGGTATTGCAATTGGAAAAACATGGATTAAAAAGTGTCTCGTTAATGTATGTTGGTGTCGCAGACAGTTCCCGGGATTGGATCTCAACAATGAAGAAGGTTCGAATACCCAAGGAAGATTTTGTTGTTGAGTACAAATAGTTGATTACTGTTTTTCAATCCCTTAAAAACTCAATATCTTTGTAAGATGGATGATTTATTAAAATTAGATAAGCAGCTTTGCTTTTCAGTCTATGTGCTACATAGAGAAATTATGCAGCAATATCGAACTATCCTTGAAGAGATTGACTTGACCTATCCCCAGTATATCACCATGATGGCTTTATGGGAGAATGATGAGCAAACAGTAAATCAATTAGGGGCTAAGCTATTTCTAGATAATGGAACGCTTACGCCACTGTTGAAACGTTTGGAGACGAAAGCATTGCTTACCCGGACACGAAGCAAAGAAGATGAACGCGTGGTGAAAGTACGGCTTACCGTACAAGGATTGCAATTAAAGGAAAAGGCGAGCTGTGTTCCCATGCAGATTTTTGAAGCCTTAAAGCTCGACTATGCGGATATGGTTCAGCTTAAAGCCTTGGCAGAAAAAATCGTGAATAATGTTGGAAACAGCTAGTTTTTTTTGATATGGATTGTCTTGAGCTATAAATGTTCACGTGCCTTTTATTATACATCATTTTAGCATATTTCGGATTTTTTGACAGGACTATAATGTGGAGATTCGTGGTATGGAAAATGTCATTCAAAACATAGAAAATCTAGATTGGCCTGCAATTACAGAAGAAATGCATAAACAGGGTTATGTGGTCATTCCAAATCTATTGACAGATTTACAATGCGATCTATTAAAAAAAGGGTATAGCGATTCGACGCTCTACCGTAAAACTGTCGTTATGGAGAGATATCGATTCGGAATAGGAGAGTACAAATATTTTGACTACCCACTACCAGAGTTGATTCAAACAATTCGATCCCAACTTTATCCCCATCTGGCCGTCATTGCTAATGCTTGGTTTCGCGCGCTGAAAGTCGATAAGTCGTTTTCGATGAAACATGAAGACCTTTTGACTGATTGCCGCTTGAAAGGATAACAACAGGCAACAGTATTGATTTTGAAATATAGTCAAGGAGGTTTCAATACCCTACATCAGGACTTATATGGAGAAATCTATTTTCCGATGCAAGCGGTGTTTATGTTGAACGAGCCAGAAATAGATTTTACAGGGGGGGAATTTGTCCTAACGCAACAAATACCTAGAACGCAGTCAAAGGCTATTGTTTTGAAACCCCAAAAGGGAGATCTCGTGCTATTTGCGACAAATTTTAGGCCTGAGAAAGGACGAATCGGATATTTTAGGGTTAATATGAAACACGGGGTGAGTGAAGTTACGGCAGGTGAACGCCATGCGTTGGGTATTATTTTTCACGACGCCGAGAGATAAAACCCGCACAATGGAATGGCATAAAAATATATCAGATGCTTCATTGCACGCCAAGATTCGAACGGGAGAAATTCGCTTAGGAGGCAATGAAAAATTAAAAATTTATGGATTGCTTTGTTGTATTTCGGGAAAAAGGATGAAGCGGGAGAACAGGGTCTTTTTTGCCACTAAGCAAGAAGCGCTACAGCATCAATATCGTCCTTGTGGGCACTGCTTAAAAGCGAACTATGTTGAATGGAAGGAAAAAAATAGGAGATTTGGTGAAGTGTAGGTCGCATTAAGTTCTCTTATATAGAGCATCTAAGTAAATCGAGTTTGGAAAAAGCATCTTATGTCAATTTCCTTGTGTATTGTTGAATTTTGTGTTTATCTTGAGGCAGGGTTAATTATCGTAGATCAAAAGAAAAATGCGTTTATTTTCGATTGCTGTTTATTTTATTTTTTCGGCTCTGCTGTTGATAAGCTGTGAAGAGCGGAGGCGAGATACTAAAGTATTGAGTTATATAGCGCATAGTGAACGGGATAGTGCCCGTTTGGATCTTAATCTTTTCGAGAGCCGTTTTCATGGTAAATTGTTCTTTTATAGACCTGGAGGTGAGGTTGATTCAGGAGATATTCGCGGCAATATCCAAAAAGACACATTGCTTGGGGACTATTATTATACGCCATTTGGCTGGGGACAGAAAAAAAGAAGACCCTTTGTTTTATTAAAAAAAGGGTCTCTGTATATTTTAGGTACAGGAGCGGAGCAAGTGTATATGGGAATTCCACATTATATACCTTCAACCGTCAATTTCCAAGACCCAAAGTTTATCTTTGAGAAAGTTAATCACTAGCCCTAATCATCTAAAATAGGCGTCTACAGTATATTTTTTAAACGAATATATTGTAGTAGCATAATGGTTTTTCCATCTTTGATTTCACCTGTATCAATCATATGTAGTGCTTCTTCGATATTGATTTCTAGAATTTCAATATGCTCTTCCTCTTCTTCTAAACCACCGCCATCGCCAACTTTCATGTTATTAGTGTATTCTGCTATAAAAAAATGTAGAATTTCAGTTACAGAACCTGGAGACATATATGCTTCAAATATCTTTTTTGCTTCCTTGATCTGATAGCCTGTTTCTTCTTCTGTTTCCCTTCGTATACAGTCGTGGGGAGAATCTTGATCAAGTAGACCTGCACAAGCTTCGATAAGCATGCCTGATTCATTTCCGTTGATGTAGGTGGGTATTCGAAATTGTCTTGTTAATATGACTGTTTGAGTACTGGTATTATAGAGTAAAATGACAGCTCCATTGCCACGATCATAAGCTTCTCGGCTTTGTTGCTGTACCGTGCCATCGGGTTTGCTGTATTGATAAGTCACTTTTTTTAAAGTGTACCAGTTGTCTGATAGAATTTCAGTTTTTACAATTTTAATATCTTTTATTGCCATTTTTAGCGCGTTAAAGTCAAAATATAAAAATAAGAATTGCAATCCAAACTAAGCAGGAAAAACTAAGAGAAGCTTTGATGTATGTCGCGATTCTCCATGGTGCTACCCAGCGTAGTCGAAGCGGGATAAAAAGTAGGATAAAACCCATTGATAAACTAACAGGTATAATCCAAAAGAAATCAATTGGTGCAATCCGACTGTGGCGAAGTAGCGTAACAACCAAAGCAGTAACTAGCGTCAAAGAGAGGCACAAATTTGAAATTATTTTTTCTTTCTCTGGCCGTTCGTTACTGGAGCCTTGGCCAAAGATGAAAAGAGTTGTGTCCATTACAAGGTTAATAAGCTCAGAAATCATTGATAATGGTGCTTTTATGTAAAAATAACAAGTTTTTGTTTCGCAAATGGACTTGCTGTTTATTTTTAACGAAGAAGTATTGGAGCAAAATTTAGTTTATGCTAGGTATTGGCGAACCTCAGTCCGTTCTAAATTGCTTTGGATTCAGACCTGTATGTTGTTTGAAGAAATTGGAGAAGTAAGGAGAGTCGACGAAACCAAGTTTGAACGAAATTTCTTTGATAGATAGATCGGTTGCTTTTAACAATCGTTTTGCTTCCAAGATAGTTCGTTGCTGAATGAGCTGGCTTGGAGATACTTCGAGCTTTTGACGGCAGATTTTAGTAAGGTGCGGGGTGGATATATTAAGTTCTTTCGCATAGAAAGATACCGACTTCTCATGCCGAAAATGGATATCAATTAACTCCTGTAACTTTAAGAGACGTGGATTGGATTCATTATTTTGTTCATTTTGGACTACCTTTTGTACCTCTTTGCTTAGTATCGATGCGATCACAGCTGTGCGAGAATAGATAATAGCAGGAACGCAATTGTGGTCCTCAAGTTCTTTTCTTATCGCATTAAATTCATAATAAAGTAGAGCAAATGTTTCGTTGGAGAGTGAGATAACAGGATTACGTTGATAGTAAGCGAATGAAAAACGGAAATTGGGTGAAAATTTCTCGAAGTATTCTCTATCAACCATCAATTGGAAACCAGTTGTATTGGCCCCTAATTTCCAGCTATGAACTTGTTTTGGAAACAGGATATGGATTTGATGACGATCAATGTGATAATCTTTAAAATCAATCGTATGGACACCTTCTGCTTGGTCAAAAAGAACCAATAAAAAAAAGTGATGTTGATGTGGACGCGCTATATGATGTTCACCACGTAATTCTGAGTATAAATATCCTTGATTACCTGCAAGCTGGTCTTTTCTAAATTCTTGAATATCTATTGTCGGAAATAACTCCATCGAAATGATTTTGAACCTAAATATAGGTGTTTTATTTTAAACCATCTTCCAGTACCTGTTTGTTGATGGTGAATTCACGATAGCCAAAGGCTCCAGACTTATAACCAATTACAGCACCAAATTCAATGCTTTTTGAGGAAGAGGTCTTTGGGAATACAGAAGAGCGGTATACATTGGCCGCAGCTAAAGGTTTTTCGAAGACGCGAAAGTGTAGACCATCCTTTGAATAGGCTAGATAATTCATATCTGAGGTAAATCGATCGACGTTTCCAATTGCCAGACATAGAAAATAGTATCCATCAATATAGGAGCCTTGCAGATGCCAAGTCGAATATCCCTTGCTGAATTCTAGCCAAGGTTTATTCATAAATTCAACTTTCTTACTGTCGCGATAAGCGGTGAAATCTAAGCCATTTGTAGAAATACGCGATAGGATATTGGTCATAATTGGTGCTTTGTAGCTTGGCATGAAATCCACTTCGTAACTCGTCGTTAGGTTTTTCGAATTTCTCACAAATGTTGGTGAAAGGATATGGTTATCTTGGAAAGATGTAGGTTCATTACTATTATACACGAGTTCCAGCGGTGTCCAGTCAATCCCATTTTTTGATGTTTGTCTTACAATAACACGTTCAGCTTCTTCATTTAATTTTTTATTGTTGTTTGCGCTTTTGGCGCCCCATTTTTTTAAAATTTTGCTTGAGAAAAAGCAACCTCTATAATATAGTTCGAATTCCTCACCGTTGAAATTCCAGTCTACATCGGACCAATAACCTTGATTAGGGCTGCCGTCCTTTTGGATGAAAGAATCTTCTAGTGCCGGACGTCGTTGAATAGGATTTATTAATCCTACCGGAGTAATCCATTCTTTTCCATCATTAGAAACTACCACAGTCGGATTTTCATAGAGTGAGGCGGTACGGTCTGACCCGATTATGCCAAAATATGGCGTAAATACCATCCAATATTTGTATCCTTTGAAACCGGCAGGGAAATATTCAACATCTGGGTGGCAATAACTCGCACTATTGCCAGAGATATCGCGTATCCAGCCTGGGAATTCTTCGCCGGGTTGGTTTGCATTGGCAATTGTATTAATTTTTATTGAACCTAGATCACTTGTGAAACCTGTAGGAATGGGTAATTTATCTTTTTCAATGACTTCGGGATCAGGTGGTACAATTCCTGGATGAATATCTCTTTTACAACCAATAAATAACAAAAATCCCAAAAAGAAATAGGCAATTCTCTTAAATGACATATAGAATCAATAAAAAATAAATGATAGTACCTTACGGTCTTACTTTCCCTGTTAATCTTAGCTAAATGATAGCAAAAATGATCTATTTTTTTTATTTCTCAAAATCGATTTTAAAAAATATTTTATATGTCGTAAATATTTGGTTTTCTGATTTATAAATGTCTTTTTGACTTGTATTTATGATGTGGAATCCGTCCTTGTACCCCTTGTTTAATCCATCAATTGGGAAAGATTTGAACGTGTAATTTCATTGACTTTAACAGCCAATCGTTTTCAGTACGAAAGAACGGTTGCGTAGCGCAAGTTATTCATTGTTTCATCATCTTGTGGCTTAGTCGGGGAAATAAGTTCGTTGGTGATGAAGTCAAGACCTTATTGTTCAGGTTTTAGACAATAAGTAAACTTAAGATTTAATCGTTAATTTTATGTTGTTTTATCAATTAGCATACTCAAAATACGAATGATAAGGACAATTGATGATGGAAGATGGCCTACAATATACAATAGTTAAACCTGATGAAGCGATCGCAAGTTTTGTGGATAGCTTTTGGTGTTTGCGTAATGAATCTGGCGTTATAAAGGAAACCATCGGTTTGCCAGATGGACGTGTTGATTTGTTTCTTTTCAAATCTTCTGTAGATAACTTTCGGATCGTTTTACTTGGTCTAGGAACAATGCCCCATGAAGAAGCGACTATTCCTATTGACGGACAACTATTTTGTATCAGCTTTAAATTGCTTGGGGCGGAGTATATTTTAAAAGAAAGTATTGCCGGTATCATCAATACGGGTAAGTTTCTTTCGACTGATTTTTGGGGTTTTTGTGAATTGGATTTAGTTGATTTTGAGTTATTTGTTGTTAAATCTGTACAAATTATTAAGTCACTTCTTCCTTCTATGATTGATGAGCGAAAGCGTAAGTTATTTGAACTGATCTATCAGCGTAAGGGAGCGATTTCAGTTGCCGAACTCTCCGAACAGATTTTTTGGAACAGCAGGCAAATCAATCGTTATTTTAATCAGCAATTTGGACTTTCTTTAAAGTCGTACTGTAATATTTTACGTTTTAGGTCCTCATTGAATCACATTGCAAAAGGGAAACTTTTTCCAGAGGAACATTTTTTCGATCAGACTCATTTTATTAAAGAGATTAAGAAATTTTCGGGAGTAGTTCCCAAAGAGCTGTTAAAAAATAAAAACGACCGATTTATACTATTATCATCGCTTACATCTCAATAGTTTTGTTTTATGAATTTTAAAACAAATAAGATGTTAATAGAAAATAAAAAAATAGCCATAATTGGCGGTGGAATTGGAGGCCTTACGTTAGCTCGATTATTACAGTTAAAGGGGGCTGATGTAGCCGTTTATGAGCGGGATTTAAATCCTGAAGTTCGTGTACAGGGCTCTACTTTGGATCTTCATGAAGGGGCGGGACTTGAAGCGATGAAACGCGCAGGATTAATAGAAGAGTTCTATAAATATCATCGACCGACTGCGAGTAAGCTGCGTATTGTTGATCAGGATCTCATCGTAAAATTTGATGACCATGATGAAGAGCAGTCAGTCGCCGAAAATCGGCCGGAAATAGACCGAGCCCCTTTGCGAGATATCTTATTGAATGCTTTGGAATCGCATACCGTTGTTTGGGATAGTCAATTCGTTGGAATGGAAAGATATGGTGAAGGTTGGTTGTTGCATTTTAAACATGCAGTGGATGCATATGCCGATCTGGTGATCGCAGCAGATGGGGCAAATTCAAGAGTACGTCCTTACTTAAGTCATTTAACGCCTATATATTCGGGAATTACATTGGTTGAGGGAAATATCTATGATGCTGAAAAGAATGCTCCTCATCTTTTTAAATTGGCTAACGGTGGTAAAGTGATGGCTTTTGGAGCGGAACAATTTATCGGATATGGTACAAAAGGTGACGGTTCAATGATGTTTGTTGCAAGTACAAAGATTCTAGAAGATGATTATAATAAGGCTAGAATTGATTTTAAGGACAATAAGCAAGTATCGCAATGGTTTAAAGATCATTTCCCTGGATGGACCACGGTTTGGGATGAGTTTTTTGTGAATGACAATGTACAGTTTATACCCCGTCCCCAATATTATTTTGCTCTTGATCAACACTGGGAAACACAGACTAACCTTACAATGATCGGAGATGCAGCTCATCGCATGCCGCCATTTGCTGGTGAGGGGGCGAATGTAGCAATGCAGGATGCCTTCGAGTTGGCTGAATGCCTGACAAATAGGAAACATGAATCTTTGCTGGAAGCATTATCTTATTTTGAAAAAGATATGATAAGAAGGGGGGCAGAAGCAACACAGGATACATTGGAAAATAGTGATCGCATGCATTCGGCTACTGCTTTATCTGTCATGCTGGAATTTTTTACCCATCCATCGGGGGATTAACAACCTTAAATTGCCTAAAGCTGTATGGAGCAACAAAGGGAGTTTCCAGAAAAAGAATATTTATTTTTTCTGGAACTTCACAAGCAGTAAGCTACCGAAAATAAAATAAAGTATCAGAACTAATGTGCTGCCAAGTGCAAAACCATTGCTAAAAAGTTTATCTAGCCCGTATTTATGATGAAACAGACCGATTCCGACTATACATTGGCATAGTGCATAACAAATATTTGCCGTTGCCGTATAACCAAAAAGCCCCAAGAAGCGAACTTTTGTTATTCCAAAAATAAAATGGGGCATCGCGTTCGCGAGCAATACAGCTATACTAAAATCGATAAAGTTCATAATTTTATTGTTTTTTCGTGATTCATAAAAAATGAGACCGCCGGTATTTCGAAAGCAAAACACTTTTCATGCTGAACGATATCAGCTAATGTTTCGCTTTTAAAAAAATCAATTTTTAAAGGTCTTATGTCTTTTGGATCGAACTTTAACGCAATATTCGCCTGTCGGAATAGGCCATTGTCCAGTGGAGTTAAGGCTTGGTCCTGAATAATTATTTTATTCAGGAGTTGATTGATATCTTTCGACAGATGGAGAAATTGACTTGGAATATTCCAGTGATCACAGGGGTGGCAAACAACCTCCAAGTCTGGTGCATTGCTTCTTCCAGGGATTATTTTGGTGTGAGTTTGAACGCCGATATGGTTATGTTGGAAAGCCAAAGGTTGATGTGTATACATCATGCTACTGAATAAACGACTACCGATGCAATAGATCTGGCTACTCATTACATTTGCGAGAAATAGGACTGTAGGCACTTTAAATTGCTTTTGGGTTTGACTGATGTAAAGTCTCCAATTACTCTGTAGAGGTGACCCATATAAGGATTTTAAATGATATAGTTTTGCAGGGCCGAAATGGCCATGGCGGTAAGTTAGCACTGAAAATAAAACATGGTCACCGATAAGATCGAGGGCAATTCCTGAGGGGACGAATTGTTGAATTTTGGCGAGA
The DNA here is from genome assembly GCF_014109745.1 of Sphingobacterium paramultivorum. Taxonomy (NCBI): domain Bacteria; kingdom Pseudomonadati; phylum Bacteroidota; class Sphingobacteriia; order Sphingobacteriales; family Sphingobacteriaceae; genus Sphingobacterium; species Sphingobacterium paramultivorum. Next base: position 3,555,402 of record NZ_CP058555.1, on the reverse strand, counting down.
GGTACCATCCAGTTTAAATAAACTACATGGCTAATTTCACTTTTCAATTTTATTGCTGAAAAGGGTTTGGTAAGTATAAACTTTGTTTTCCTCAAGAATAGACTATTCAGAAAGTTTTCAATGCTTAATGTAAACTTGTTGAGTTTGACAGCGCGAAATTCTTTTTCTATTAATGACATGATAACAAGTTGAAAATCTATGAATTGCTCTGTGGTTCAACTTAAAATTTTGCTGGGCAGCTTATATCTATTTTTTATGCCTGCGAGGACTTTCTTGTAGTATTTAGTTTTATTGGTTTCGTCAATAACGACAATTTCAACATCGTTTGCTTGAAGTAATTGCATTTTATCTTTGGAGAGTGCATACCATTTTTTAGTTGTATAATAAAAGAGTTGATTTTCAATAAAGGCGCTTCGTCTATAATACTTATTTCTGGCGCGATAGGTTAGCAGCCACCAAAGGTCTATTTCTACAAAATCAAGCGATAGACCTAGAATGTGGATATCCTGTGTGAAAAATAAATCAATCCAGGATTGGAGTTTAGTATCCTTTTTTCGGCTTAATCTTTTAATTAGTGCAGCCTTGTAGACCGTTTGTGAATTATAATTTGTCCCATTAACCACATAATCCCTCATTTTTTGCAATTGACCACAGTAATGTTCATAACCTAGGTTAATGGAAGATGGATTTAGGCAGTCACCGTGTATATGCCAATAGCTCGTGTTGCCGATTTGGTGTTTACGAAATACACTGTAGGTCGTTTCACGGATTAAGCCGGTATTTGCTGTGGCGATTTCTCCTTCTAAACTGAATTCATAGTTAGTGGTGATTATGTTTTCGATCGAAAGATCCCGAATTAATTGGTGTATTTCGTTTTGATTGATTTGAGAGACGCAATCCGATATATAGGTTTTAAGTTCTCTTTCATTAATATGTTTTTCTCGAATTGCGTTCAGGAATATTTCCTCATACAACATAGGAAAAGGTTTTTGTCCATTTTCTAATGAGCTCACTTTATACTTTTCTTTGATTTTGTGTAGCAAATCACTCCAGCTTATTCCTGGTGAAATATTATTAATGTCGTTTCCGACTAATAAAGCAACCTTGTTCATTGTATTATATATCAAGATTCACGCATGTAAAGTTAAATGACGATGTCGATCAATCGCATTTTTGGATGTAACATATAATCTATTGAATTTAGATTTCTCTCCTACGAATTTAATAAAAAATCGTAGGATTTATGTCAACTAGATTTGTGATGGTATTGTCTGCAGGGCCATGGAAGCAATATAGTGTAAATTGAAACCTCTGTAAAAAATGATTATGTCATTGCGATGGGCGGATCAGTCAGATATGTTGTTTTTATTCGTCAAAAAAGGCTAGGCGAACCAACTTCCTAGCCTTCACGGTATAACTCATCCTATATGCTATAACAAACAAATAACAAAGCAGTACAGGAAATGTTTGATGCCTCGTCAATGATGTGAGGTCTGTTGTGATATGGCTTGACAATGATATCACGGTCTTGGTAACATGTTCCCTCATAAATTTCAGTAATATTTTGTTGTGTTATTGTCTGCTTTTGAGGGGACTATGAAGAGTTAGTCCTGTTAAACTCACTTTTGGTGAACGCGTACACCGAAGAAAATTCTGTGTAATATTCGGTATCTGTAACCTACCGCTTACATCCAGCTAATAGTCCGTTCTGCGACAGAGGATCACACTTAACTTTGTATAAAAATAGAAGCTAAATGACGATTGATAAAGTGTGTTTCCCTTTTTTAATACACAATGGCAATTTTTTTAGCGTAGAAACAGGTTAAGTCATAAAAAAGTTCGTGATATGGAAATTAAAGAAAACAAATTGATCGGTGTTTCTTATAGAGATACACCAAACAAAGGTGGAATTATTAAACCCGTTTATATTATTATGCACTACGATGGTGCATCCAATGCAACGAGTGCAATTGATTGGATGACTGATTCCCGGAGCAAGGTCTCCGCCCATCTTCATATCAGCCGTGATGGTGTTATAACGCAATTGGCCCCATTTAATATTAAATGTTGGCATGCGGGCCTTAGTACCTGGGCTGGTCAAAGAGATTTGAATAATTGTAGCATTGGAATTGAATTGCAAAATAAGGGTACGGAGAGCTACACCGAAAAACAGATTAATGTGGCGATAGCTGTGTGTAAAACAATTGTCCGTACTTATTCAATTCGGGAGATTTTGGGGCATTCGGATATTGCGCCTGGAAGAAAGGAGGATCCAGGGATACAGTTTCCCTGGGAAAAATTTAAACCGTTAACAAAAGGAAGTTATAATGGAATTACTTGAGATTTTGGAGAAATTGATTATCCCTGTAGTGACAGCTGTAGGGGGGTATTTTGTTGGAAGGCCCAAGCAGCAAGCTGAAGTGGAGGCAACAAATGTTGAGAATGCCGGAAAGGTAATTGAAAAATGGGAAGGATATGCCAATAGATTAGAGAAAGATATTGAGCAATTACGGACGATCATTGAAGATCTTAATGAAGGGTTACGTTTGGCAAATGACGAACGTACGTCTTGCGCTAAGACCTTAGCGGATTTGCAAGTGAAATATGATGATCTCATGAAACTTTATAATAGGTTACAGATTGAATTAAAGCGCGTTAAAAATGAAGAATACACTACAGGTAATCGCAATGCTGCTACTGGTTAGCAGCTGCGGTTTGTTTAGAAAGGTTGAGAAAACCAAGGGATCACAAGAGTTTGGTGTCAAAGAGAAAAATACCAATTATGCTACTATAGCACAGCACACGGAACATATACAAATTGTTCGATCAGATAAAGAGGCTTTGGTAACAGATGAATATGTGATGCAAATTGAAGGTGAAGGGATCCAGATTATGCAGGATGGTGCTTTTCAGCTACGTAAGGGAAAAGTCTATACGAAAAAGGAACATTATTCTGAAAAGCTGCAGCTTGAGAGTAGGTTCGATACCAATTGGAAAGCTCAGAAGGTAGAAAGTCGTCAACAAATTGAAACGAAAATGGAGCTACGCAAAGCACAATCAAAAGAGGTTTCAAAACCAGCGGTGTCAAGCCTTCTTTATTTTTTAATGGGTTGCGGTGTATTGGTCGGTTTGATTATTTGGTGGATAAAGAAACGTAAGTTTGTTGAGTCTTGGTAGTTTCCGATTAAAAAATGTTACTATTATTTTTAATGCAATTCAGATAAGAAGCACAAAATAGTCCTTGAGTATTTAAAATTCAAGGACTATATTTTTGGAACCGGGCAGAATTGCCGAATTAGCAGAGCTGGTGTGATTGTGCAAATAATACTAAACCCCATCGAAATGCCTGTCAATAAGGTAATAATTGGCAATCTGTTTAATTTCCTTTTTGAAATCACGATAGAGGTCAAATTGATTGCAAGCACAGATGATAGATTTCTGTAATGTGTCATTATTTATTTTTAAATAAGGGCCAAGTTCCTTATATATGCTACTTTTTACTTTTGTTTTTAGATTATCTAATTTTTCCGGCTGAAAAATACGTAGAACAACGGCGATAGCTTTGTAACGATGCTGAATATCCTTATAATTGATATATTCACCCATAATCTGTTGAGAAGGTATACCCACAAATTGACAATAGCAGTCAATTACTTGACTGATTTTGGAAAGGTCAGATTCATATATCTTATCGATGGATTTTAGTATTTCAGGATGATTTTCTTTCAAGAAACTCATGATGAATGAATAATATAGTGAGTTCATACCTTGTGAGCTATTTTTGTCGGTTATTGTACTGCTTTCTTCTTTTCTTAAATTACTGTTGTGTTTTTGTCGTTGATGATAATCTACTGCGTAAACAATGTGCTGTCTAGGGTGTTGTGTCATGAGCTGTTCCATTTTCTTTTTATCTTTAAGTATGAACTGATTCTAGTCTCGCTAATTGCAAATCCAGTGAATAGCTAATTTACTTACTACCCTGTTCGTCTATTCTATGAATTTAATATAGTCTATTGATGTTAAACAAAGTTAAACAAATTTGTTAATCAAGCAAGTTTATTCGAAGCTTATTTTTACTTTTTATATGAAAATATAAACTTATTTGTTTAACTATAATTTGTTGGTAATTAGGTTTTTATTGTTTTATTTTGATTGTCTGTTTGTTTAGGTTTAATAAGTTGTGTAACTTAGTGTCAGATTGTTATATATTTGTGTAACATTTGTTAAATACCCGATCGACTATGGAAACTTATCCAAATAATAACTTTGAAGTTTTACGCTTGGAGATGCGCGTTACCAACCGTGAATTCGCGTCTTTATTGGGGGTACGCGAACAGGTGTACTCGCGTATTAAAAAAGGAGAGTATCCTATTGGACTTACGATGAAAACACGTATTCAAGCAGCTTTTCCTCAGGTTCAGTATGACTGGTTGTTATATGGAAAGGGTGAAAGAGTAGAGATAACTCCTTTAATGCACCCCGACACGATAGCAATGCTTAGTATTGGTAACGGTAAGTCAATAGGGTATTTTTCGGAGGACGTCAAGTTTATTGACGAAAATAAAAATAATATATTTTTTGAAGTTTCCCCAGGACGATATTTGATGCAGACAAAACTTGTGACAGAGAAAGCTAAAGCCGGGTATTTGTCTGGCTTTTCTGATGCTGAATATATGGACGATTTACCGGCACATTTTATTACGGTCAATGAGTTTCATAAAGGTGCCTATCGTTCTTTTGAAGTTAGTGGTGATAGTATGACCGATGGAACCGATGCAAGTGTATTGGACGGCGATATTGTGACGGGACGTTTGATTAAAAGGGAGTTATGGCAATCAAAATTTCATACCCACAAATATCGTTATTGGGTTGTTGTACATAAATATGAAGGAGTTATTATCAAAGAAATTGCTCATCATGATGTCAATAACGGAATTCTTACCCTTCGTTCGCTAAATGCTGATAAAACAAGATACCCGGATTTTGAAGTAAGTTTAGATGATGTTGACCAAATTTTTAATGTTGTAGATATTAGCCGTTCGCTTTAGGAACAGCCTAACTCATAATATGATCGTTTTGGTGGTTCGTCTCTTCATATCAACGTTTATAGGTGGACCTTTTTGTTTCGGCTATATGTGCGATAAATTAATCCAATCGCCCGCTATTAAATTGAAAGTTCTCCGTATCAAGTCTTTATGTGTTTGCTAAAAAATATAGAAATAAAAACTAATATAATTAGTTTTTATTTCTATATTTGACTATAAATTGAACGTATGCGGACATGTTGTTGCGTGCTGTCTTGGCGCTCCTAGTATATATTTAACGTTAAGAAGGCTGATAACGTGACGAGAATATTGGTTGCTCATTATTCAGGCATGTCCGTGGCGTTCAATTGAAATAATAGGTACATGTGCGTAGGTTGTCAGGGCGGGGTTGAGGCATTTTTGAATAAATCGAACTATTTACTAAGTTGTACCTATGGACTTACCATTTACTAATCATCATATGTTTATTTTTGAAGCCAGGTTTTGAAATCTGGCTTTTTTATTTCTTACGCTATCAATTGTTGTTAATTTTAGTCTTTTACAAACCTTACATCGGTTATTTTATAGGAAAAATTATCTTTTTCCCGTTCATTTTCAGGTTTTTCCATTTCACTGTAGTGAACGGTTCCCTTCATCTTGAAGGTTGTATGGGAATCTAGATTGATTTTTTCTCCCTTATCGTCAAATACATAAAAGTTCTTAAGCGTATAATTTTTCTGATCTGCGGGAATTTCAAATAAAACATTGTTTTTTTCTGTCCCTACAGGTAATATAACGCTGAATGCAGTGAATTTTTCAGAACTAAATGCATGGGATTTAACTACGAAATTCATGGCCATAGTTTTTGATTTACCTGATGAGAATGTAAAGGATGGTGCATCAAATTCACCTGTTAACGTAATGGTTTTGTTTTGATTGTCATAGTTTGATTCGATAGCTTTTACCGTATCGACAGAACTGCCATTGCAAGATGTGAACAACGCTATGGCAGAAGATACTAACAATGATGTTGAAATTAAGTGTTTTGTTTTCATGGGGAAAAATTTCATTAATTGTATATTATTTTGAGCATAACATACTTCATACTGCTATGCCCCTTTTTTAATTGTAAAGACCCTTTTTATTGATAGACAACTTCTGCTCATTTATGTTTTGGCAGTTTCTTGAAGATTTCTTTGAATCATCAATATACATGCCTTCATGATGATTTAAGCTCACATTCAATAACATCCGTTGATCAATTTTTATAAAAGTAAGGTATTGAGGAAGAGGTTTTAGCACTTGATTTAAATTCGGGGGGAATGAATTTAAATTCGCATGCCTTGGGCTTTTTTTCGTCTATAAGAGATAGGTAAATGATAAACTCAAGTTTTATTTCGGCGGAAATGTCTGTAGACAGGTTGTAATGGATTTGATCTTATACTATTAGCCCAATGTTATGATCAATTTTTTGATTTAAAAAAGACCAAGTTAATAACTAAACAAGTGAGTGTAAGTAAAGAAGAGCAAGTTCGGATGTTATTCCAAAATACCCAGGGTTTTTCAAAGGCGTCACGTGCAAGTCTTAACGATTTTTCTGAAGATATCGATAGGTCTATCGAGGCTAATTGATTATTTAAGGGTACATTTTGCGTGCCTGTAACCACAATTACACCAATAATATAGCTTAGGCATGCTGCTAGGATTAGATAAAATTTTGGTGAATACAGATCAAAAAATAATATGGTAGCCATGAATAACAAAATTGGTGTGCCTAGAAAACAGCAGTAAAAAGCTGAGTTTAGTATTTCTTTATTGATATTTTGCATGGCCATCAAAAAGGCTTTATCGTTGAGTTTATGTAGACCTAAATTGACCGAAAAGGTATACGAAAAAAACAAACCTGATATGATAGCCGAAAATATTGTTGCCAGCGCTAAAATAATGTCTTGCGATTTCATGTCTATATTTTTTTTGATGTACAATGTTTTACTGAACTTAATTGTCTAGATGTTCTAATTTATCAAAGCATTGTTTTCTTATAGCAAATATTTCGAAGAAGTTGAGGCTTAAAGAAATTACACACTTTCGTTGAGCTCGCCCTTAGACAATACAAAAGTTGTGATAAACAGTGAGTCAATATAGAATAAAAACGACAGTAACCTACTTTTTGTTAAATGATGTTGGAGTTGTTCCTGTGAAAGTCTTAAAGACACGAATAAAGTGCGATTGGTCGGAGAACCCATTTTTATAAACAACTTCCGTTAGCTTTTGGAAATCTTTGCTATTAAGCTGTTTCAAAGCGGCCTGAAACTGTACCATTTTAGCGAATTGTTTAGCTGACACCCCAGTTTCCTTGAAAAACCTTCTTTCAAAAGTTCGGATGTTCAATGCTTCTTTTTTTGCAATTTCCTTAATAATGATTTGGCCCTTTTTTTCGATGATTTCGAGAATTGCTCGCTGAATCGAAAAATCTATGTTATATTTCTTGCTATCGAAAAAGCTGAGGAGCGATTGTGTTAATAGTTGGATGCTGTTTTCAGCGTTTGAAGATGAGGATAATGTACTGCTTAGTTGGTGGAAGGCTCTATTTGAAGGAGCATCTAGATCATAGCAGCCGTCGTTTATGCTTTCGGGCGAGATACCCCAAAATCGGCGTAATACAAATGGGTAAAATTGAAAAACGATAATCTGAAAAGGTCCTGTTACATCTATTGAAATCGGTTTTATTGTCTGACCATAGAGAAAAATCGTCGGCATCTTTTTATCATGAGGCTTGATTGTAAAATCACCATAGCATCGTTGAAACAATAGACCGGGGTAACCATCAGCATAAAAAGGTAAGTTTACGCGATCATTTTTCTGACTTTCAAATACCAGGATCGCCTTTACGAATAATGTAATGGATGTATCAGGGCTGATAATTTGAGAATTCATCAATTAACTTTGTTGGTTTTTGATTACGACCTGTTGTACGTTTAAATATACTGAAAAATCTATTATAAGGTGGAGTTGCCCTAAGATTTTCATTAGCGGATTTGTAATATCATGGTATATCTAAATTCTACCCATGCAAGCCGACTTATTTGAAATAAAAAAGGGGATTTTTTCTTCTCACCTGAAATAATTGTGCATGTTCCAGTAATTTAACATAATTATTTTGCCAATAATTGGCAATCCAATTTGAATCCAATGAAGGGTTGTAATGACTCAGGTCACTTTTTAAAATGACCGAATCCACTGCTGTCCCAACATTCCAAATGCTTATTTTGCTGTAACGTCCCCTGTAGGGAGGAGTATAACATTTAATAGCCTGCACGCAACTGTCAACCGAGGGATAATCATAAGTGTCGAAATTATCCAATGTTGCAATGCTGATTTTCTGATAATTGCACATGCTTGTTGTGCGAGTTACAACTAAAGAATGCAACGGCGAGTAGTCCCAGCAACAATTTCCAGGGTAAGTTTATTCTTTTTATGCGAAGCTGTTGTTTGAGGTAGCTTATGTAAATTAAATGGTGTAGTTGTATTATATTGAATGACTTATTAAGCTTCTGTTTTCGTTATCTGATAACAGCGATTGTAGTGGGTTTAAGATTGGTCGGGTTGTTATTATATCATATAGACCGATTTTTTGATTGTGTTTAAAGTTGACCTGATCCCTAAGGTTAGCTTATTGTATACGAGCTTGTGTTCAGGTCGGCTGCTGAAAGCGTTTTTAGAAGTTCTCTAGCTGCGGCGCTACCTGCACGGTTTGCACCGATTGTTGATGCTGATGGACCATAACCCACGAGGTGAATTCTTGGTTCTTTAGCGACCATGGTCGCTAGTCTGCCTGCCATTTGAATGCCGCCCTGTTTTTCTTTTGGTAGCACTGCGTCTAGATGGCTCAATGAACTTTTAAAACCTGTATTCCAAAGTATAACATCTGCTTTTTGTTCTGTTCCATCGGCCCATTTGATCCCCTTTTCGGTTATTTCTTGAAACATTGGAAAACGTTGAAGGACACCCCGTTTTTCCATCTCCTGGATTTCTGTAGAATAGGGGAGGCCCGTAACGGAAACGACAGACAAAGGTGAAAGCCCTAATCGTACACGTTCTTCTACCATAGCAACCGCATTATGGCCAGCCATGTCATCAAATGGCCCCTCTCTGAATAAAGGCGGTCGTCGTGTTACCCAGGTTGTCGTTGTAACCTGGGAAATTTGGTCCAATAGCTGAATGGCGGAAATACCAGCTCCGACAACAATAACATGTTTGCCACGAAAATACTCTACAGTTTTAAAATCCTTTGTGTGAAGTTGCTCGCCCCGAAATAATTCTGCACCTGGATAGGTAGGAATATAGGGGTTTTCCCATGTTCCAGTGGCGTTGATAATACCGAGTGCTGAGAAAAGAGTTTCTGCCGTATCGATATGAAAGCGATCTTGGTACATGTAGACTTTTTCTACTTTAGCTGGTCGATATACTTGAAGTTCAAATTTTTCTTCATAAAGTTTAAAATAATGGGGAACAGCGGTGTTGGCTTGAACTTCCGCCCCTTTTGTTGATAAAGTCTCCTCAAACGACATGCCGGGCAAATCGTGTATTTTATTGACTGTACTTAAGGTAAGGGAGTCCCAGCGAAATTGCCAGGCTCCTCCGGGTGCAGAGGCTTCATCCAGGATGATAAAATCCGGCCCGATTTTAAGTCCGAGCTTCTTCAAATGATAAGCAGCAGAAAGTCCAGCCTGACCCGCACCAATGACTGCAATTTTTGTTTTGTAGCGAATGTTCTTTATCATACGAGAGCGGAGTTAACGCCAACCAAGTTCGGGAGCTACGTGTTCCAAAATGGCTGAAAGAATGTGGACATTGTAGTCGACCCCTAGCGTATTTGGAATTGTCAATAATAGCGTGTCTGCTTCCTGTATTGCTTCATCTTGCGCTAGTTCTTTCACGAGTTGATCTGGTTCTGCGGCATAACTTCGCCCAAAAATCGTCCGCTTGTCCGATTCGATTAACCCAATTTTATCTGTTTTGTCAGCCTCTTGCCCGAAGTAATAACGATCTAAATCATCGACCAGAGCGAATATGGATCGACTGACCGAAACGCGGGGTTCACCAGGGTGCCCTGCTTCCTTCCAGGCCTCTTTGTATAAACGTATTTGTTCGGCCTGCTGAATATGAAAAGGTTTGCCATTTTCATCATATTTCAAAGTGGAACTTTGCAGGTGCATCTTGTTTTGAGCAGCCCATACAGCCGTGGCATTCGATGCTGCTCCCCACCAGATACGATCACGTAACCCTTCCGAATGGGGTTCGAGTCTCAGCAAACCGGGCGGGTTTGGAAACATTGGATAGGGATTTGGTTCAGCGAAACCAATTCCTTTAAGTTTTTCTAAAAAATCCAATGCTTTTTGCCTTCCCATATCAGCATCTGTTTCGCCCTCGTTGATATTGTAACCAAAGTAACGCCAACCATCTATTACTTGTTCAGGCGATCCTCTGCTGATGCCGAGCTGCAATCTGCCCCCGGAGATTAGATCTGCAGCTCCCGCGTCTTCCACCATATAAAGGGGGTTTTCATAGCGCATATCGATGACACCGGTGCCGATCTCAATTTTTGAGGTTTTGGCTCCAATGGCCGATAATAAAGGAAAAGGAGATGCTAGCTGATTCGCAAAATGGTGTACACGGAAATATGCACCATCTATGCCTATTTCTTCAGCAGCTACTGCTAGATCGATGGATTGCAATAAAGTATCGCTTGCGGTCTGCGTACTATATGCGGGATGCTTGGACCAATGGCCAAAAGATAAAAAGCCTATTTTTTTCATAAATCACAATGGGATTTGATGTCAATCAAATTTAATAAATGTTGCGATTATTTCGGTAGTTTACATTGTCCGATGGGTGTCAATAATATATGGTTTGAATGAATTTGCCAAATGAAAAGTAGGCTGTGGCTCAAAAAGAGTAATTTTATGTATTATTCAATTGTATAAGTGATTCAGGATGATGCTTTCAGACAAATTATTACAACAGATCGAGTTTATTAAGGAGATCGATAAGATTAAATATATCCAGCGCAGGACAAAACTTTTCAATAGTGACCGTCCCGAAAATGACGCTGAACATAGTTGGCATCTTGCCCTCATGGCTCTTGTACTTTCAGAACACGCAAATCAATCAGTGGATTTATTGAAGGTAGTCAAAATGGTATTGATACACGATATCGTCGAAATTGATGCTGGTGATACTTTTATCTATGATACCGAAAAAAATCATACCAATACAGGTGCGGAGCGTTTGGCAGCTCAGCGGATTTTTGGAATTTTGCCTGGGGAGCAAGCGGAGGAACTCATTGCGATCTGGGAAGAATTTGAAGCTGGTCAAACGCCAGAAGCACAGTTCGCGCGAGCGATGGATCGATTGGAGCCACTTTTACAGAATAGTTCCAATAATGGTGGAACCTGGAATGAACCTGGTGTAAATTATGAAAAGGTTTATGCAAAAAAATCTGTCATTAAGGATGGCTCAGCAGTATTGTGGGGATATGCAGAAAAATTGATCGATGCTGGAGTTGCTCGAGGGATTCTCAAAAAGGGAAAGTAGTTAGGATACTGATCAATGGCCAGCAGTAATCCCGATACTATTGCTGACCATTGTGGTTTTATAAATATACATTAATCGTCATCATCCTCTTTTTTTTCGCTTACCTTTAGGAAGGCGGCTCTTTTTGGAGCTGGAGCGGATTCACCTTTAAGTCCCTGCCATAGAATTTCATTGAATACCAAATCAGGCACAGCGTCTTCTTTCGACCAATCATATTTGTCACTCCATATAGCTAATTTCCCTTTACTTGGATTGCGCTCGTTGAGATCTACATTTGCGTCGATATGGTCAAATGGAGTATAGTCGGGGCTAGTGCTAAACGATCGCCACATGGGTGTTGCAGCGGCGTCGTATTGCGTCATGGGTTTCATTCCTAAAATCAGCTCTATTGTTCTAATCATCCCTGAGGTTGAATACATGGTGTGATCTACAGATCTTCTTTTTACATAGGGACTAATCAAATAGGCCGGACTACGGTGTGCATCCACATGGTCAGGACCATTCTGGGCATCATCTTCCAGTATAAAGATCGCAGATTCTTTCCATATTGGACTCTTGCTGATATGATCGACAAACATCCCAACAGCGAGGTCATTGTCCGCTACATGTGCATAAGGGGACTTTTTGCCGGCACGCATCCCTTCCGTATGGTCATTGCTGATTCGAATGGTTGTCAATTGGGGCATTTCTCCTTTTTGGATGAGTTGATCAAAATCAGCTTTCCATTGTCTTATACGTGTGGTGTCGGCAACACTCAAGTCATAACTTGTATATCCAGTGGCAACATGCCCTTCCAAAGATTTTACGTTAGGTTTTCCTTTGTCTGCGAATTCACCATAGGTGCGATAAGATACCTGATGTCGCTTGGCATTATCCCAAATAAATCCGCCTTTATTGTTGGCTATTTCTCGTTCCCCTTCTCCTCCATAAGTACCGCCGCGACCGCCATAGCTTGATGGCCAGGTTTTCTCGAGATAGTCGGTGGCATAAGCACCCATACTCCAATTGTGCCCATCCGCACTAACTTCCGCATCGACATAGAAATTGTCTAGAAGTGCAAATTCATTGACAATTTTGTGTTGATTAGGTGTGATTTTTTCGCCGAATAAACAAAGTGAAGTGTCTCCATTTCCTTGTTTAACATCACCTAGAACTTGATCGTAGGTACGATTTTCTTTGATGACATAAAATACGTATTTGATCGGAGAGGGTTCTCCAACTTTCATTGGGATAGGGTTGCCGACTTCACCCTCTGTTTGCAGCTCCTTTTCTTTCGAATAGGGCGTATTCCGGTATACCGCACGAGAATATAGGGCGAGTTCTTCTGGTTTAGGATCGTGTATAAAGCTTAGCGTTCCCCTAAAAAGACCAGCAATATATTGTATCTCTTTTGGTTTGTTGAGGTCGCCCGCATGACGATCGACTTTTTCCTTTTGGTCTGTCGGATTAGGGCCTTGTGGATTAGCTTTGGATGATAAGCCTTTACCATTTGTAACCAGAATTGTTTTACCGACTACTTTTACATTCGTTGGATACCAGCCCACTGGAATAAATCCTTTCGAAATAGATCGGCCAGGCTTACTTACGTCGAATACTGCTAAACAATTGTTGTCTGCATTGGCTATGTAAAGGGTTTTATCATCTGTGGACAAAGCAACACCATTGCTGGTCGATCCACTTGGAGCATTAGGATACAATGCCGCATTCAATGTTTCTACCACTGCGCCTGTTTTGGTATCGATTATGGATACCGAGTTGTCGTTTGCGTTGGCGACAAAAAGCCATTTACCATTTTTACTAAACGTAATTTCATTTGGGTGGCTACCTACAGGGATTTCTTTGGTTATCTTATTTTGTGTAACATCCCATACTAAAATCTTTTCTCCACCCCAGACACTGATATAGAGTTGTTTTGCATCAGGTGTTAGCTGACAGGTATAACCCTCAGCTCCCAAATCATAAGTTGCTTTCGTTGCTTTGGTTTTTAAGTCTACCACATATAGTTTTTTATCTTCTCTGGTGACGGTGTATAATTGCTGTTTGTTTTTATCATCTACAGCCAATCCAGCTATCCCTATTTTATTGGGCCATGGCTTGCCAAGAACAATCGAATCTTTGAATGCAATTTTTTCACCGTTGATCTTATAGATCCTGATCATGTTATCATGTCCTCCAGAAGCATACAGTGTATTATCATCGCTCGAAAAGGCCAATCCATACCAAGATTTTGGTATAGCAATACTATCGATTTTTCGTTGTGAAGCTAGATCGATAAGATCTATTGTTTGTGTACTTTGTCCATTGTTGCTGACAGCTGCAAGCTTTTTATGATGATTGATAACTAAGTTCAGTGGTAAATCTCCGAGTTCTATTTGTTTCCCAACAGGGGTTAGTGTCCAACCATTTGGTAGTCCAACTTTATTGCTTTCCAAAATTGGACTAATCCTATTTTGTATATTGTTTTGACTGAACGTGAGCTGCGAGGTTGCAAACATGCACGTTGTCAAAATGAATGTTCCTATTCTTTTCATGGGACATATTTACGAAATTGAGTAGTCAGACTAAATAGGAAGCTTCAAAATTAAAGAAAACTTAATATTGGACCGCGAACTTAGCGTAGGTTATAACGCGTTGTTTTTTAATATGGTCAAGAGCCTCTGAAAATCTGTTTGCAAAAAAAAAATAATATATGACAGAAAATTTAGTATGAAATTCTCTTGTGTAATTGTTTATAGCAAAAGCTGATCGGTTTATAGGTAAAAGTCTGTTGTTTACCGATGGAAATTGTTCTTTCACCGAAAACTTATGATTTTTTTAAGTTTATTTTTTGAAATTGGATTGATAAACTATTCAATCTTTATTTATGATACACTTCTTTAATTCATTGGTAATTTTAACTATAGTAGGATTGATAACCATCTCTACCAACGTGAAAACCAAAGATTCCCAGGCCAATATTGGAGACACTATGATAGAGTATAAATCTTCAATCAATCGCGCTATTAAGCCCAGTATCCTACACAATATGCGACAAGATAAGGTTCGACTATACATGGATTACAAAGATTCTATTTTGTAACATTGACTTTCTTATTTGAAGTGACTGTTTTATTTTTTGAAAAATATAATTTTTAAATTACTTTATTGTTATATAGATTAATTTCGTATATTGAGTTATATTGAAAATCAAGAGGGTATGTTAGGGTGTCTGTTCTGTTTTGCAGCGCTCTAGCGCAATTTCCATCTTTGTGAAAGCCTATCTTTTTAAATTGATTATTCTTAAATAGCTTGTTATGAAAAAGAAAAGTTCGTCGTGGTTTTTTTATGCCATTATTGCTATTGTCATTTGCGTATTTCTATTATTGAATCTGCCTGAACTTATTCAGGGATTTATGAACGGTTATAATTCAGTTATCAAATAGCAACCTGGTGTTTACCGTTTAATTTACCATACTTACCGAGTTTTTTACTGTGTTTATCTAAATTTTGTAGCTGTTGCACGCGCTGTATTGTAGTTTAGAATGAGTAAATAGAATAGGATTAACACCGTATTTCTTGAATTGAACTTAATCAGATCTAATGAAACGAGTCGAAATATTTAAAACCAATATTTATCGAATGAAGGATGCACAGCGAATTGTTGCAACTCTTGTCAGCCTGTTTTCCTCTTATAAAATTAATTTCGATCTTGACGATGAAGAACGTATTCTAAGAATTGAATCTTCACAATTGGAAATTGAGACCAACAGCATTGTTAGAAAGATGTTTGAGTGGGGTTATCGTTGTGAAAGAATCATTTAATTATGCTCAAAAAATAAAAAACTAACAATTATATTAATTTTCATTGTAAATTGTGCTGGTAATTTGTTGAACAAAACTGTTGGCAGGTCTTAGGGATATTATGTCGAATAGTCAAGGATTTCAATATAGGATTATTCAAAAAAACATTGTTAGTAAGCGCAATATATCGGATATGATTGGTAATAGAATGCTCATTCTTTTAATTTTCTTTATTTTTAATACAGATTGTTTGGCACAAAATGGTACTCCTTTATTGATGGGGAGGTCAGAGATTTTGCATTCAAAAGTTTTGGGTGAAGACAGAATGATCAACATTTATCTTCCCGACAATTATAACCCCAATGATTCTGTTCGCTATCCAATTGTATATGTTCTTGATGGTGGTGTTGATGAAGATTTTTTTCATATTGCGGGTATTGTCCGTTTCAGTACACAACCCTGGATCGATAGATTCCCTCAAAGTATTGTTGTTGGAATAGGTGGAAATACAC
This sequence comes from Sphingobacterium paramultivorum, assembly GCF_014109745.1. NCBI lineage: Bacteria > Pseudomonadati > Bacteroidota > Sphingobacteriia > Sphingobacteriales > Sphingobacteriaceae > Sphingobacterium > Sphingobacterium paramultivorum. Next base: position 3,539,489 of record NZ_CP058555.1, on the reverse strand, counting down.
GTAGAAGAGATTTTACCTTCCCTGTTGAAAATACAGATTTTATAGAAAAGGAAGGTTTTCAAAAAGCTAGCTTTCCCTCGTATGGTGGTTCCGATAAATATAGAACCTTCATGAAAAATGAATTGATTCCTTACATAAGTGGCAATTATAAATCGAATGGAAAACAGACTTTAATAGGAGAATCACTGGCGGGACTTCTTTCCGTAGAGATACTATTAAAACAACCCGAACTATTTGATGACTATATCATTATAAGCCCAAGTTTGTGGTGGGGCGAGGAGTCATTATTTAAAAAAGCGGAGAAGTTTCTACAAGGTAATTTGAAAAAAGATGTAAAAGTTTATCTTGGTGTGCCCAATAAAGAAGAAGATGTGAGAATGTATGACGAGGCCATAGCGTTATCTGATATACTTAATAACAATAAAAAAATTCATTTTGTATTTGATTACATGCCTGATGAATTGCATTCCACTGTAATACATCAAGCGGTCTACAACGCTTTTAAGAAGTTGTATCCAAAAACATTTTATTCAAAATAGTGTGGAGATATGTAGCGATTAATTTTATTTTATACCTAGGTTTATTCTATCGTGCCATTCATCTTCCAGAATTGACATCAATAGCTTGTCGTGAAATTGATTATCCCTAAAACAGGCTTTACGCATTCTTCCTTCCAATTGAAATCCTGCGTTTTCATATGCTTTTATCGCTGCATAATTCGGTTCAGATACCGTAAGCATAATTCTATTGAGCCCTAGATTTCCAAACCCTATATCTAGGATTAATTTGGTAACTAAAGAGCCTATCCCTTTTCCCCATTCTTGGCGATCCCCTATAAAGATAAAATACTCTCCGGATCTGTTTAGCTTGGAAATATTACAAATGCCCGCATACCCAATCAGTTTATTCGAATCGTTTAGGAAAATTCCACGATTAAAATTTTTAGAATCGTTGACAACGGATAAAAACCAATTGTCTATATGATCCTTTGATCGGAGTGACTGAAAAAGAGAGAGGGAATATTTAATAGATAAATCGTCATTGAGCCATTCATAAAATGGTGAGACATCTTCAACAGAGAGTGGTTTTAAGTTGACCATGGTTTAAGGTATATTGCATTCATTATTTTCAAAATTTATTCAGGTTCAAAGGCTCTTCAGCTAATGCTCGTTCCCCTGATAGATGCACATGGGGCGTTTTTCTTGGCTCTTTCGAAGCTTTTTTGTTAGAAATTGACGGCAGTACGATTTGCTATTAGCATTTGCATATGAAAGTGCAGGTAAATTTCCTGCGCTATCTTCTTGACCATTTTATTTTTACTGCTGATAGGTTGGAAGTCTCAAGACGTTGATTCGGTTCGACTTCAAAACCATTTTTCATATAGAAACCTAGCGGTGAATTATACGGGCAATTATTATTTTTTTTCTCCATGTGATGGTCTATCACCCAGCCGTTAAGCTCCGTTTCTTCAGATTTCAATCTGTCAAGTAGATTGGAACCTATTCTTTTTTTGTGTAAAAGACTTGAAAGTATAATAAGAAACCAGCGTTTTGTATCGCGATCAAATTTTGAACACCAACCGACAATTTGTTGATTTTGTTTGACAAGGATGTGTTGTGGTTGGCCTAAGCTTTCCAGATAGTTCTCAAAGGTCGATAGGCTGGAATATGCCATAACTGCGGGATATTCTTCATTCCATAATCCCATGATAGCAATTTTTTCGTTCCTGTCAAGTTCTGAGGTCATCAGATATTCAGTCGATATTGTATTCATTTAGATTAATTTACCATAATTTGCTGAATTATAAAGAATAGAGTTAAACTATCTATATGGTAGTTTTACAACATACGGTTATGGCCGTATAGTCCTCATTCATGAGCAAATTTGTTGTTTTATTTTAACGGCTTAATGATCACTTGGTCCACCGTTTTCCCCTGCTGATCGAGAATTTTGAAGATTCCTTTTTCATCGTCTAAATCTACGCGAAGCACATTATTGTTGGAATTTACAATGACCGGAAATTGTATCGTATTTGTCGCATTTTTGATGATGTGTCTATGTAAATGTCCTGATAGCATGATCTGTGTTCCTGCTTTGTTGAGGATAGGAACAAATTTCTCTAAAATCTCTTGTTCCCCATGCCAACCACCAAAAGGGGGCATATGACAGATTACGATCTTATATTTGGCATCTTTAAATGACGGATCTTCAATAGCTTGAGCTAACCAGGCCGCTTGTTCGCTTCTATAGTTATCCATATCTACAATGCCACTATATTCAATGTCGGTATCGGGTTTATCTTCACCACAATCTAAAATGATAAAACCAGCATTTCCATGCCTAAATTGGTAATATAGTTTACCTGTTGGTGTTGGGAAATATTGGGGATATTCAGTGGCAAAAGGTCCACGTGTTTCATGATTGCCTCTTGAATAAAACATTGGTTTTTCGCTGGCGAACTTTTTAATGGCGGTATCCATAAATCCTTCATATAGTTGTGTTTCACTTAATAGGTTACTAACCATATCACCGTTGAATACCACAAAGTCACTAGTCTTTAGACCGCCGATATCCAATAGCTTATCGAGAACCTCATTGCGTTCGTGAATATCATTAACTACCATAAAATGGGTAGATTTGGCCATGCCAAAGGTTTGGAAAACTAGGGGTGCCTTTTGATAGACATCAGTGGCCACTACTTTTCCATATTGCACATTGACTCCAACATGTTTGAGAACTTCCTGACTATACACACGATATCTATAGCGTGTTCCAGGTTTTAAATTGGTCAATGTAACTTGATGTAAGGTGCCTACTTTTTTGAAGCCATAGGCAGCCGCATAATATTTTGGTCTTTCCTTAAAGTAAAAGTGGCTGGAGTCATCTAGGGCCAACTAAACCCAACCGGTAGCTGGTTTGTCTGTTGTCCAAATTATAGAAACAGATTGCTCTGTCAAACCTTGAATGAAAGGTAAGTGATTTATTCTAATCGCATCCTGACCAACTGCCATAAAACGATTGAAGAACAACAATAGGATGATGCATTTTAGTTTCGTCATTTTAGTGCTTGGGTCTATAATTGATGTTCCTCCGTAAATGATTTTTTTCAATTTAAAGATATAAAAATGTGTAAAAAAGCCATCAATCATAATGTAACAGTCTTGCTAGACTAAAAGGTGGCAAAATAGTCTTCACCTTGGTCGAAACACTCGGTATTATTGACGAGGGTGTGGCAATCACTTATGAAAGTACCTTCTGCACAAAAGCTATTGTAGAGATATCAAAAATTTCAGGTAAAGAGTTAAAAAATCTTCCAGCTGTTGATACAGAAAATACAATTGTTTCATATGTTTAGTTTAAGGCCACGTCGTGAGACGTGGCTTTTATGTTTATTTGACACTACTTTCAAAATGATAAGTACCCGAACCTATATCATGGCTGGAATCAACGAGTACAATTTTTGCCCGTGTATTTGCCGGGACGGTGACATCTAGTTTCAATAGATTATTCTCTAAGACCCAGGCCGATTTTACCGTACCGTACACCGTTTCAAGTTCTGCAGATGCCTGTGTTAATTTACCTCCCGGTTTTGGGGCAATAACGATAGATTTATAACCCGGAGCATCTGCTGCCGAGTTAATTCCAGCTATTGTTCGATACATCCAGTCACCAATGGCGCCATAGGCGTAATGGTTATAGGAATTCATGTCTGGAGTTTGAAAAGATCCATCAGGTTTAATACCATCCCATCTTTCCCAGATGGTGGTAGCGCCCATTTTCACGGGGTAGAGCCACGAGGGATAACTCTCTTGCATCAATAGATCGTATGCAACGTCATTATGTCCAAATCGAGTTAAGACATGGCATATATAAGGGGTGCCCAAGAAACCTGTCGTGAGGTGGTTGCCATAATCCCGGATGTTGGCAACAAGGCGATCAGCACATGCGGCTCGTAATCCTTCAGGCAACATATCAAATTGCAGTGCCAGTACGTAAGCAGTCTGTGTACCGGATACGAGGCGACCTGTTGGAGTCATATACTCCTTTGCAAAGGCTGCTTTGATGTTAGAAAGTAATGCCGTGTATTTGGCAACGTCTTCTTTTTTGCCTAAGACCTCCGCTGCATTAATCAGTAGTTGCGTCGAGTGAGCATAAAAAGTCTGTGCGATTAGATATTTATCGGTTACAGCGGCTCTTCCATCATTATCATCATTCGGACGGTAAAAAAGCCAATCCCCAAAATGAAAACCTGAATTCCAGAGATTATTTTTCGCAACAGAAGTAATATAACCCACCCATTTTTGCATACTCTCGTATTGTGTTTCTAATATTCTGCGATCTCCATAAGCGCGGTACATATCCCAAGGAATAATTGTGGCTACATCGGCCCAACCAGCTGACGCACCATCATTGATCCCGAGTACATTTGGTACGACATGAGGAATGAGTCCGCTGGGTTGTTGGTCAGCTTTGACATCCTTTAACCATTTCGTAAAGAATCCTGCTACATCCATGTTGTAAGCCGCGGTATTCGCGAAAGCTTGTGCATCGCCTGTCCAACCTAAGCGTTCATCGCGTTGTGGACAGTCGGTAGGTACGTCTAGGAAATTTCCTTTTTGTCCCCATTGAATATTGTGCTGCAATTGGTTGATTAGGGGATTGGAAGTCGTAAATTTACCCGTTGTCGCCATATCAGAATAGAGAGCCACGGCCGTTAGATCATCGGATTTTAATTCTCCGGGATAGCCCTCAACTTTTACATACCTAAAACCCTGAAAAGTAAAATGCGGTTCAAAGACTTGTTCGGCCCCACCTTTTAAAATATAGCTGTCCTGAGCCTTGGCAGATCGTAGATTTGTTGTATAAAAATTACCTTCTTTAGTAAGTACTTCAGCATGACTTAGTGTAATCTTTGTTCCAGTAGGACCCTGTGCCTTCAAAATCACCCATCCCACCAAATTTTGCCCAAAATCTACCACAGTTTCCCCTTTTGGGGTTTTAAAAATGCTGAGGGCTTTAAACTGCTCATGTTTCCTAACAGGAGGACCGCTCATCGCGATAAGCTTTTCCGTTCCTTTGTTCATCACATTTACATTCTTCCAGTTGCTATCTTCTTTAAAATCAGTATTATCCCATCCAGTAATCTCCATTCTAGCATCGTAAATCTCTCCATCATAGATATCCGACGCCATAATAGGCCCATAAGTATACTTCCAGTTCTCATCCGTATTTATTGTTTCCTTTGTGCCGTCGGTATATTCGACCTCAAGTTGTAAAAGCAGTCCCCGTGTATCGCCATAGAAATTATGCTGGTTTCCAAATCCAATACGGCCTTTATACCAGCCATTGCCGAGACTTGCGCCCAGCACATTCGAACCGATCCTAAGCAATGCTGTAACATCGTAAACTTGGTATTGCAACTGGTTCTTGTAGCTGGTCCATCCCGGAGCAAAATATGTGTCACTTATACGGGCGCCATTAAGCTTGGCTTCGTATAGGCCTTTTGCCGTAATATAGGCCATCGCTGATTTTATCTTTTTTTTCAGGCTGAATTCTTTTCTGAAAAGTGGACTTCGGGACGAAGTGTCCTTTCCTGAGGCAGTGATCCATTGTGCAGACCAATCTGAGGCTGAGATTCCCATTTGAAAGAATCCAATTGTGGACCAGGCAGATGTATTGCCATGATTGTCTTTTACCCGAACTTGCCAAAAATATTTTTTCTTTGACTGAAGGGGAGATCCCGCGTAGTCAATTAACACAGATTGATCTGTGGAAGCACGATGTTTCCAAACTAGATCTTTATCTTTATTTAAGAAAACTTTGTCTGTTCCCACTCGGATTTCATATTCGGCTTGTTGCGTGTTTTTCTCCGTAGAGTTTATTTTCCAGCTCAATCTCGGAATCTCGGTTTCAACGGCCAATGGATTGCTCAGATGTTCTACCTTTAGGTCAATTACCTCTAGTTTTTGAGCGAAAGTGGAGAGATTTAGTACGATCAGAAATCCTAATATTCCTAATTTTTGAAGCATAGTCTTCATAGATGGTTTTATATTTGATTAGTAACGTGTTGCTTGGAGTATAATAGTAATATAGCTATTATCCGCAATAAATTTTATATAAGCGTCATGTACTATCCTGACACTAAAGAAAAACTTGTCTTATGCTAAGGTCGATTGGGAAATCTATCTATAAATTCGTTAATAATAACGGAAAATCCAGGCCGTGTTTAATATTCAAAAAATAAAAATTGACAATGGAAAATTATAGTCAAACTATCCAGTTGGGTGTAACAAAGGATCGGCTTTTTAAAGCGCTAACCGATGAAATACCATTTTGGTGGACAACCATGTTTGAGGGCTCTTCCAATAAGAAGGGCGATAGATTTACAATTCGCTTTGGCGATCTTATTTACAAAGTAATGCAAGTGGAAGACTTATATGAAAATGCAAAAGTTGTTTGGCATGTCGAAGATTCATTGATAACCCTTCCTGGATTGAAAAATCAAAAAGAATGGATTGGCACAACGATCGTTTGGGACATCACTGAAAAAGAAAACGGGATTGTGTTGCAACTTGAACATATTGGCTTATCCCCTGAAATCGAATGCTATGATATTTGTACAGATGGATGGCGACAATTTGTGAAAAGTTTAGAAGCATATATTAAAACAGGTAAAGGACAGCCTTTTTCGAATTGATCCTTGCTAGCAAATATAGCTTCTGTTAAGGTATTACTATCTTCATAGTGGGCTGGATGTGGCAACCAAGCTTCCGGAATGGATTTTTTACCATAATAAAATATATAACTGAGAGCCAGCCCTTGGGGGGCTCCAGTATCTGTCTCTCCTCGAAGATTAATAATCCCTAAAACAGAGTGCCCCTATAATTTTTCTTTCCCAAAAAAAGTAACATAGGCTTGATTCTAAGCTGTCTATCACATATCCATTGGATCCCAGCTCATCTTCAGATTTACTCCTGATGTCATGTAGAATGACACGGTCGAAATAAACCTCTCCACTGTGGAAAAATTGATTGGATCTGAATACAATGGAACTATGATAGCTATAATTTCTTGTAGAAGCTTTGTTAATTGTTTGATTAATTTATGAAAATAACAATTAAATTAATAATCTGTTTGATGAAATAATTGAAATAATTTACGATATTTGAATGAATTATAAAACTGTGAGGAAATAAAAATTAATATGCTTTCTGAAAGATCAATGGACCTATGGATCCGCATTGATGTGGAAAGCATTTATTTCTAGAATTGAATAAGAACAATGGAGTATTTTTCCCAACTTGGATACCATTCTAACGAAATCGTAAAATTCGCTGCCGCTAGCGGAATCTTTTCCCTACTTTTAAAATGTGGTGAAGTAATCCATTTTACACCACAAGATCCGGAGCATTTTAGAGCCTGGTTGATTGAAAAAAATATCGAAGATATTAAAAGCGAAAAACAGCAGCGAGAATTTTGGGGGACTAGCATTTAATACCATAAACAGTAGATAATATTTTGGTGAAAAGCCAAAAATTATATTTTTTATATAAAAAATCAATTTATACGATCTTATGAAAAAGACATTACTTCTATTGGCGCTGCTGATTTGTATGACCATTAATAGCTTTGCCCAAGGCAGTTCGATGTTATGGAAAATTTCCGGTAATGGTCTAAAACAAGATTCTTATTTGTTCGGTACGATCCATATGTTGTGTCCAGACGACTTTGTCATCAAACAGAAGAATTTAGATGCGCTCAATGCTAGTAAAAAGGTAGTTTTTGAAGTTGATCTTTCCAAACCAGAAAATGCAAAATCTCTACAGGCATTTACTGTTTCGGATCCGAATTTTATAAAGTCATTTTCTGAAGACGACATCAAAAAGATGGACAGCGTGTTGATCGCACAGCAGCTTTCAATCAAATTGTTGGATTATGTATCACCTGTTGCTGTTATATCCTTGTTCTCGATGAAAGGATTTAATTGCCCGGATCCTACAAAGATGAAGTCTTATGAGGTTGAGCTGTCAGCACTTGCGACCAGCCAAGGAAAGGTAATAGGAGAGTTGGAGACACCTGATTTTCAATTTAATTTGCTGAAGGATCTCATTACACCTAAATTGTTCATGGAATCTGTTTTTCAGTTGGAGGAATACCCTGCATTGACCGTTAAGATGGTTCAAGCTTATAAATCAGAGAATTTGGAAGAGTTGACAAAATTGCTCCAAGATCCAGCCTGGATGACGAAAGAACAAAAGGAAAAATTGTTAATCGGGAGAAATTTGAATTGGAGTAACCTGATACCCCCTATGATCAATGAAGAATCCTGTTTTATTGCCGTTGGCGCAGGGCATTTGGCCGGTGATCAGGGGCTGATTACCTTACTCCGAGAAAAAGGATTCAAAGTAGAGGCCGTAAAATAAATCTTATCTTAGTGGATATTTAAAACTAAGAAAAAAATGGCATCCGAGCACAACAAAACAGTAGAGATATTGAAAACAGGTGGCAAGACATATTTGATTTTTGGTATAAGTAGGGGATTAGGTAGAGCTATAGCGTTGAATTTGCCAAATGAGAATGATCTAATATTTGGTATTTCCAGGAATGAACCAAATTATTTAAGTGCCAATTCAGACATCCGATGGATTGCTACCGATCTATCCCAACCGAAAGAATCTTCGGAGACGATAAAGGCAATAATAGGAAATCAGCGGATTGATTATTTTATCTATAATGTTGGGATATGGGAAAAAGATGCATTTACGGAAGCGTATAATTTTGCAGATAGCAGCGCCTCCGAAATAATAAACTTAATCAATACGAATATTACGTCTTGCATTTTAAATGTACAGTCGGTAATAGATAATTTAAGACAATCGTCCAACGCTAAGATTATATTGATTGGTTCTACTTGGGGTTTAGATAACCATAGTGGAAAAGAAGTTGCATTCTCTGCGACAAAGTTTGCATTACGTGGTGTTGTCCATTCCTTACGAGAAAACCTTAGAAAAGATAAAATAGGTGTTTCCATATTAAATTTGGGCTATTTAGCGACAGAATTTGATCATAATGAAACAATAGAAAACGTTATTGTACAAACACAAGGTAATCTTATTCCCCTGCAAGATGTAATCCAGGCATTACGATTTATTATCTCTACTTCGGCGGCAAGCTGTGTAAAGGAAATTAATATGCCGGCAATGTGTGATTTTAATCTATAACATTGCTTTTGATCCGCACTTCTTGCCGTTATAAATTTTTTGACATCGCGATAAATTTGCATTTGGTCAACGTATACATGCACTATATCAAAAAGATTGGTGCTTGAGCCGTCCAAAAGCTTCCTTTGTTGAAAAAACATGAGGAAACAAGTATTATGTGCAGTTATACTCAGCGGTTTTACTACGCTGGCTGCACATGCTCAAAATGCAGTATCGGGACAGGTTGCTGTGGATTATGTCCCACTATCAAATTATATTCGCCCTGAAGATAGTGTTAAGACAGGTTCAAAGAGCGATTTTAGGCGGATACAGTTTAACCTGGAAGTTCCATTATCTACCAAAATAGATTCTTCTGGCAATATAAAACGCTGGTCCTGGAAGATAGGGGCAGCTTATGCAAAGATGGAAAATAGAGGGTACGAAGAGCCCTTATTCCCGACTGAAATGCTCAATGCAGAAATGGGACTTCAATACCTGACCTCATTAAGGAAAAATTGGTCTCTATTGACTTTCGCCTCCGTTGGGATTTATTCAGACCTCGTTAAAGTAAATGGTAAGGATGTACTGGGGCAGGGGGGAGTGCTTTTTATCAAAAAATTTAGACCGAATTTAGCTTTTGGTTTTGGCCCTGTGTTGAGCAATAGTTTTGGCGTGCCAATGATCTTACCTGGCTTGTATTTTGACTGGAAAACAAATGGAAAAGTGAAGTTCAATGTGAATTTCCCACAGGGTCTTTCCGCATCCTATCACCTCAATGAATTGGTTGATCTTCGTGCTGTCGTTAATCTAGATGGTATGACTGCAGAGCGAGAAAAGAATGGGAAATCTACTTTGGCTGGTTTTATGTTATTGACAGCTGGGCTTCAGCCTCAGTTCAATTTGGGCAAGAGCCTTAAACTTCAGCTGACCGGCGGAAGCACACTTGCCAGATTGTATGTAGAGAATGATAGGTCGCTGAAAAGTTTATTCAAGAACAAAAGTCAGGCGGATCCCCGGTTTTCTCCAACCTTCTATACTTCCATAGCACTTAAATGGAATATGCCTTAATCATCTGCTGAGGAGCTTCTTAAAAACAACATTTTGGAGAAGCTCCTCTCTTTTTGTACGCGATATCGGTAATTCTTTTTCCTGTATATATACTCTCCCCCCAGTAATAATATCAATGTGGTTTACATTGACTAGGTAGGATTTGTGAATACGAAAAAAATGGTTGCCGGGTAATGCCTCTTCCAAAGCTAACATGGTTTGATGGATTGTAATTGTACGTTCTTTAAAGTGAAGTTTTGTATAATTTTGCATACTTTCCGCGTACAGAATATCTGTCCAGGAGATTTTAACAAAAGCATCCCCCTGTCTTACAAATAACATATTGTCATTCGGACTACTTTCCTGTAAGGGTTTGTTCCGCTGTACAAAAAGCTGATAAGCTTTGGTGCTGGCCTGATAGAAACGCTGGAAAATTATAGGTTTGAGCAGGTAATCAACAGCTTGAAGTCTGAATCCTTCCAACGCATATTCTGAATAAGCCGTGATGAAGATACATAAAGGCGGGTTTTCAAGGGAGTCTAAAAAGTCTATACCATTGAGATAGGGCATATTAATATCTAAAAAAATAAGATCTATATCGCCCTGCTGTAACCTCGAAGTTGCAGCTAGTGCTGAAGGAAATGTTTCCACTAAATCCAAAAAATCGATCTGCTCGGTCATTTCGGCAATATGTTGCCGCAGCATAGGTTCATCGTCTACGATGATACATTTCATTTTAATTTCTTCCATTGTCAATAGTTAGCTGTTAAGATCGATGGTCAGTTGTATAGTAAAACTGTTGTCAAGTTTATGTATTGTTAACGAATAGTTGTTTTCATATTGCAGTTCCAGTCTTTTTTTTACATTTTCCAGCCCTATGCCCGAGTGTCCTGTCGAAGCTAATTGCGGATAGTCCTGATAACTATTACTGATGTTGAATTGAAGTTTTCCTTCTTCCTCAACACAGGATAGCTCTATGCTTCCTTTTTGATTTGGAAGGCGGTTTACGTGTTTAAATGCGTTTTCGACAAAACAGATGAGCATCAATGGTGCAATATATAAATCCTTTGAAGATTGATTCCATGAACAGCTTACATCCAGTTCGTTACCCCACCGCATTTTTTCTATGGCTATAAAATCCTGTAAATATTGCAGTTCGCGTGTTAAAAGTACGAGCGGTTGGTTGCACTCATAGAGCTGATACCTCAGAATGTCCGAAAATTTCAGAAGCAAATAATCGGCCATTTCCACATTCTTTTTCATGAGGATATGAATATGGTTCAAGACATTAAACATAAAATGAGGATTGACCTGATCCTGTAAAAATTTTACCTGACTTTCAAGAAAATTCTGCTGCAATTGACTATGGATACGTTGAATATCTGCATGTTCCTGATAAAATCTAATTCCGCAGGCCGTACCATTGATCAGTAGGGAAGATGGAATTGCTTGATAGAAATGAGTGAGTATTAGCTCTGTCCTTTCATGGTTAGCTATTCCTTCTTTGGTGAGAATGAAATAGAAATCTATACTTCCAATTAAAATAGCTAAAATAACTACAAAAAGCACTGCTTTTAGTACAAAAGGTTTCATTTGTTGAGCCTTGATCGCTCGTGGTAGAACCCGGTCACTCAGCCACTGCGATACAATAATCGAAGAAGCCATGATTAGCGAGGTGTGCAGTAACGCCTGGAGCGAATCGAACTCGCCTTTTATTTGAATCCATACAGCAAACCCAAGAACGAACCAAAAAGAAATGAGAAAAAGATGTTTATTTAAATAGTTTTTTTTGAACATATGACGATTTAAAAAAAATACCTTTGGAGCCTGATCCCGAGGTAGCTCCAAAGGTAAAACTTATTCATTGTTTTAGAAGATAAAGTAACCCAATCCAATGGAAAATGCCTGTGGTTTGGATTTAAAAGATTTATTAAGGTCAGAAAAACCGCGTTCATAACGAACATCGAGTGTAAATCGCTGAATATCGACTCCCAGACCGCCGGTAACTTGTAAGTTTGATTTATCAAAATGTTTCATTCCCTGTTGTATTGCTTTTAGAGGCGGCAAGTTGTCGTTTAGCGTATAGCTGTAAATTGCACCAGCTAATACCCGGAAATTGATGTCCTGATTTTGGTAGATTTTGTAGCCTGCAACGACGGGGATATCAATCGCATTCCATTTGAGTTTGCTTTCGGTTTGCCCTTGCGGTTTAAGTGCTGCTTTACGCTTATTGAAAAGAGCTTCACCCTGGATATAGGCTCTTCCAAGATTAACTCTTGCCATACCCCCTACGTGTAACCCTATGGCATATTTGTCATCTAAGTCTGCTAATTCGGTATTGAGTTTGTTGAGACTACTTCCCCCTTTAATACCCAATTGAATGAAAGGTTGCTCCTGAGCAAACAGTTTTTTGCTAAACATCATGGCAAATAATACGATGCATGATAAAATTGCTTTGTTATTCATTTTATATTGTTTTGATTTGTTCAAAAGAACAAAGGATCAATTCCTTGGCAAAAAGAGTTTGACGAACGGCATTTTTGTAGTGACGAAGGTTAATATAGGGATGATTAGTCTGTCAAGATTTCTATTTGTTTGTCAAGATTTCTGGCTTAAGCGTATTTTTTTCAGGATTGATGGGAAAAGGTCTATTGTTTTTTTTAACTTACAAGATAGATTTTGTTTGGTAAATTGTGTTGTACAAATAATCGATTTTATGAAAAATCCATTGAAGCTAACGTTTTCCTTTTCTTATCTGGTATGGCCCTTTTGTCTGCTTATACTAACATCCTGTTCTAAAGAGGGACTTAATTCACAAGGAGGTCTAATAGATCCCGGTTTTAAAGCTGTCAACTTACAAACCGGAATCAAGGAAAATGTAATTCCGATCAAAGCGGATTTATGGTATGTGTCCTATGTCAAAGATGCCCTTACAGGAGAAATATTGAAAGATTCCACTGGAAAAAAGCTCAAGTTGGAGCGTACGGGCTCGATTGGGGTTGACGGCGGGTGGCTACAGTTGGAAAAAACAATTAATAACGAGCTTAAATTGACCTTATTGGAAAATTTTAGTGATCAGCCTAGGAATTTTGCTATTGGCATATTATCAGCGGATAAAATGGATGAAGTGAATTTTATTCAAACTAGAGCTGATGGATATGAGTTGGTCAAAAAAGAAATCGAAGAAGTGAAGGAAAGCCGGAAAATCTATGTCAGTACCGAAGGGTGTACTGCGATGAATCTGGTAAATAGCTCAAATCGGGAGCGAAAAGTCGATATCACTGCCATTTTTAAGGACGTAAAGTATAGTTCCGAATTCATAAGTGACAGCTACGGCGCTTTTGACTGGCTCAATAAAACAGACTCTACGATCTTCATGGATGAATTAATGGTAAATGGTGGAGTTCGCTGGCAAGGTAAAGTTCCTTACAGCAAAGGCAAAACTTTTGAAAATTATATTAAATCTGGAGATAAACAAGAACTGCTGCTCAAGCCCAATGCCCAGATAACCGCGAGAGGTGAATTCAAATACCTCGAAAGAACTTGCAATTATATCTTCACGATCAAGAATAAAACATCCGGACACGAATTCCAAGTGAAGGGTACCTGGAAGCAAAAGGTTCCGCTGACCCCACGGACTATTTTGCAATAAGATTATTTATGAGGTTTTAAGCATAACAACAATATAATGACCTTTTTGTAATTCTCGGTAAATATAAAAGCCACATCAGATGATGTGGCTTTTTTGTGTTCTGCTTAATGGCTATACAATGTCTTATTTGACTTGTGTAATTGTTCCGTTAGTAACGCTTCCCCAATTTGTAAGACTTCCATAAACAATTAATTTGGACTTACTGTTGGCAAATTCTACCTTTCCGCTACCATTAATAGTCAAGTTACCGTATACGACAACTTCACCGTCAATAACCATCTTACCATTGATAAATGAAGTGGATTTTGATCCGACAGTTCCCTGAGAAAGTGAACCTGTTACACTCAAGATACCGCTTCCGTTTACGGTAAAAGTTCCACCAATAACACCTGAGCCCACCAAATTCATTGTTGAATTGATGTTAATGTTTTGCTTCAAAGCGATTGAACCATACATATTGAATACACCGCTGTTGATGTTAACAGAATTTCCATTGATATTAAGTGTGCCACACCAGTTAAAATTCCGGTTGATATTGACATTTGAGGCAAATGTTTTTGTATCTGAGTAGCTCGCTTCATTATTAACATTCAGGTCTCCTTGTGTACTGCCTGTGAAAGCTGGATAAGTACCATTACAGCTTGGAGTTGTTGGTTTCAGATCGATGAGTTTAAGAATTTTTAAGCCACCTTTTCCCGTTGCTACAAAAACATAGTTATCTCTACTGATCACAAAATTACTTGAACTGTTGTCAATCGCATTGAAACTTGCACTACCGATATAGTTAAAGTTGTTTTGTGTATCAAATTGATAGGCTGCGATACCAGCACCACCGTTGGCAACAAATACACGTTTGTCGTTTGTGGATACAGCATTGGTCACAATATCTTCTGGATCCATGTTGCTGTCATCAGGACTTACTGGAATACTAATGCGTTTATCCAAAGCTCCTGTATTTATATTATAAATACCCAAGCCCTGAGCGCCTTCAGAAGCTAAAAGATAATTGCTGTAAAAATCGATAGTACGCTTTGCTGAACTTGGATTTTGACCCACATTGATTGTTTTAACCGGATCAAGATTATTGGATACAACTTTTATCCCCTGTGTTCCTGAAAGCACATACATTTGATTTTGGTATGTTCTTACAGATAGGAGATCCGCAATAGTTACCGATTTTTCGATAGCACCCGAAGATTTATTGATTTTGGAAATAGCACCCGCATTACCTGAAACAGCATACTGGCTTTCGTTGTTAAAAGTAACATCTGTTGCCACATAGCTTGGTAGACCTGTATAACGATAAGCATCGGTAGGTAAGCCATTCTGAAGCGGTAAAACAATAAGAACTGCAGGGGAGGTCATTTTTGCCAATACACCTTCATCTGCTGCTCCAGCTAAGAGTAGGCTATTGCCATCAACTGCCAATGAGCTTATGTCGATATTCGGCAATTTAGCATTTACGATAAGACGTGGGTTATTAATATCTGAAATGTCGATGACATCGACACCACCAAGATATCGATCGCCTTCGGTATTGTAACTTACATAAGCGTAGTTGCCCGAAACAGCAACATGGGTTGCCCGAAGCTTATTGCCTTCATAATCCGGAGGAGCGACTTGTGCGACCAAAGCTAATGAGAAGTCTGGGTTTTGAGTGGCAGTGACTGTCGAACCATTGGCTGCTCGCTTACCGGATGCTAAAAGATTAGATAACGGCAATAAACCAGCATTTTGATGATCTAAACGTGCATTCAGTTGACTTGCATTATTGTCAATAACAACAGACTGATTTTTAGGATCATCAATGTTATCACTGTTTTTGTTACAGCTAATAATTGCGGTCAAGGTGAATGCTAAAAGAGGCAGGTAAAATTTCTGTTTCATAATATTATATATCTATCACAAAAGTAAACGAAAAATCTTATAGTTAAGTTTTGTTGCGGTTAATTTTCATAAAGCTGTAGTTGTTTTACTACTACATTTTATGCTGTGTAAACTTCTAGTGAACATAAATTTTTCCATAGCTTGTTCAACTGAGTTTAGCATCTGTAGCGCTCGCAACAGCTCCCTTTCAGCTATGTAATGAGGTACTTAAGAAATGTGGTTTTCTCTTCGACTAGATTATGATATGAAATTGATAATTTTGAAAATAGCTAAACCACTCAAAAATCTGTAAATTATCAGCTATGAAAAGAATAATATGTTTTACCATTGGATGTCTACTTTTCAGTGCTATTTATCTGCAAGGTTGCATGAATAGTGGAAATACTATAGAACAGCGGGGAAAAGAGCCCTCAGTCCCGATACCATCTAATTTTGATTCACTGGAGTATTATTTTGTGGATATTGATTTATTTAAAATAGGTGAATTGGAGGACAAAAAGAATAAATCTGAGAAAGAGCGTCTTTTGTTATCAGTATTGGAAGATGATAAGTTGGATCTTTCCCTTTTACCTCATTTGAAGAATATAGGATATGTTAGAGGCTCACTGGGTCAATCTCTCTATAGTGCTGTCGACTCACTATTTTTCTTAAAAACAAGAACAGATCATGTCGACACCTCTTGTATTTATGAATTTCGAGATATCCTTGTGTTCTATAAAAATAAGCAATGCATTGGGATCGCTAAGATCTGTTTTGATTGTAAAGCTATGGTTTCATGGAGCGAAAAACCAAATTTCGCAGGTTTCGGTGATTGGGAAGATTACGATAAATTGCATCTTTTACTCAGGAGAAAATAAAATTTCACCTTTCGAATTCATTTATTTTCCGATTGTTCTAAGGTGTTAGACCAAAATACCTAGTACAAATTATCGCTGAGTCAGCGGGCTGTTACCAATAGCGACAGTTGGAAAGTGTCAGTTGGGTGCTACCTTGTGAAATGTAGCTTTTTGTGTTGAATTAATTTTTAAGATAACGTTTTTTGTATATTTTTATCAGCTCATAAAAAAACTGAATGTTAAATTCTGTGTTCTTATGTTCTGCTTGAACGATATTAACGAATAAGCAGTAAGAGAACGTTCAATTGATTTAAGAACAGCGTTACCTAAGCATTAGCTTTATGCAAGCTTAGCCGATATATTGTATACTAAAACTATTTAAAATGAAACAATGCATAAAAATCGCACTGATCGGACTATTCTTGACATTATCTATAAGCTCTTGTAGCGAAAGACTAAGTGGAAAGGACGAATCGTCCTTTGACAGTTCCCGTAAAAAGGTAGAAGCGAAGCTGAATGACAAAGAAAAAGCGAACTTGGAAAAGGCCTTGCGAGTGACACTATCCGAAGCGATGTGGCTCAAAATGAACGAACCTCAAAAATATAATGAGGAATCAATAAATCGTATTTCGTTGGGTATGATCGATGGAAAATCTTATGCTGCAGTATTGGACCTGGCCGATGACATCCTTCAAAAACAACAGGAAAGGAAAATAGCTCATCTTCAAAATGAGATCGATAGTCTACAAAAACATAAAACTGAATTTGAACAGGTAAAGAAAGAGCTGGCTGTTTTTCAGTTGGAACCTATTGAACTGGGACTCGAAGATTTCTTTGGCGAACCTGTTCCCAGAATTATAGTGACTATGAAGTATATGGGTAAAAAGCCGCTAAAAGGAAGTCAGGGCTTTTCGTATGTGCTGAAAAAACGTTCTTCACAAACTATTATCAGTAATGAACAGGCTGTTTTTGGCGAATCTGACAGTGTGCTCCAGCCAGGTGATTCTCGTGTCAATACGATAGTCTTCAATCAGCAAAAAAAAGATTATCCTAAACTCTGGAGCTTTCCTCGCTATCCCGTCAAAGGAATCAATCTGACAGATTATGATCTAGAATTAGTTGTGACGACGCAATCGATCAAATCGAATGACCGGGAGACAGTTCTTCCTGAAGGTAGTATAGCATTGATTGATGAAAACTTAAAAAAATTAGAAAAGGAAATTACTGAACTAAAGAAAGAGAAAATTAGCCTTGACGATTTGGAATTGAACTAATTTTTGAAGTACTTAAAATCTTCCTTCGTGTTTCAGCGGACTCACTGTTGTTTTACCCTCCAAAGGGGAATGATGACTTGGGTAAAGATAGCTTAATTTATTACTCCGGAAAATTTTCCATAAGCGGTAATGAGTTGAAAATTATACAGCACAATAAAACGGAAATATTTAAGAGGATCCGATAGTATCGTTTGACTTATATTTTATTGGTAAGACCTGACAACCACGCGAATTGGAGATGAGAAGAAATAAGTAGGGCCCTGATATTAATATCAGGGCCCTACTTATTAGCACATCTTTGAATGATTGTGAACAGCTTTTTCTGTCTATAATCTCGGCTAAAAAAGTGCAGTTACTTCTTGTCCCACCAAACTTTGGATAGGAAAGAGTCACCATTTGTCAAGCGTGCTGCAGCCTCTTTTAAATTTGCTGCGTTTAACTCAGCCTCTTCACTGGAATAAATAGCTCTACGCGGTATTTGTCCGTTGGTGGAACCTGGGTTAGGACCGGGGGTTAATCGAGGATATCCTGTACGTCGCCATTCGGCAAAGGCTTCCATGTCCCGGCCAAATAGGTGAATCCATTTTTGTGTCGCTATTTTCTCCATTTTCTGTTCGTCTGTCAAGCCGCTTAGATTGAGCACAGGTTCGTATGAAGAAGGGATTGCCGTCATATTGTACGGCGGAAGTGCCAGCGCCGCTTTAACACCGTCTGTAAAGAACGTTTGGGCATTTGCACTTGTAGCACCCCAGCCAAGAAGTGCAGCTTCGGCTTTGTAAAAACAGATATCCGAATACGTAAACGCATAGCTTGGGATCGGTGCAAATGAAAGGCTGAACCAAGTCGACTTATTGGCTGTTGAATAGTTGGCGCGAATCAGTTGTGATAGCTGGTTATCGGTTAACGAAACCCCAATACCTTGATAGGTTGCGACTCCATTGCTAATGACTGGTTCGGCAAGTAAAGGAAGCCTTGGGTCATTGTATTCTTTGAGTTTGTCAACCAGGGTATTAGCCAAATAACGTAGATCGGCACTTCCGGTAGTCATTTGACGTAAAATCGGGTTCTGGTTTTCTGCTTGAGCATCGTTGTAGGTCGGTACTGCTGCATTATCACTGTTGCTGGAGAATAGACCTATAGCAGAAGTCATTGCTTCGGTAACCGTTTTCTGGGCCAAAGAAGGATTGGCGTACCGCATGCGCATGCCGAGCTTTAGCTTGAGCGAATTGCCAAATTTTTTCCATTTATCGATACTGCCTTTGTAAAAGAAATCTGAAGAGCCGTAAGACAGGTCTCCGCTCGTAAGCCTCGCTAAAGCTGCATCGACCTTTTGAACCAGTGCCGGATAGATCTCTTCTTGTTTGTCAAATTTGGGCGTACGGTTAATTTCCTTATTGGATTTTGTGATCTCAGAGTAGGGGATGTCACCAAACAAGTCTGTAAGGCGCTGATAGAGGTATGCTTCATAAAGTTCGGCGATAGCCAGTTTACTTCTCCCTTCTGCATTGTCTTCCTTGCCGCTCAATTCCTGTTTGATCTGAACAATATTGCGGAGCAAGGTGTAGTGCTGCGACCAAATAAGATTTTCGGGTCCTTCAAAATATCGAGAAACAGGCACTACCGGTCCACCAGCCCAATGTTGGATCCAAGAGCCAAACTTGTTGTTGGGTAGTTCCCCAGATTCCTGAAAAGTACCATCACGTAAAATGCGAGCTATGAGTAAGGAAGGGTCTACAGTGGTGACAGATGTCGGCGGCGTATTGATCCGTTCGAAATCTTTGGTACATGAACCTAATCCTGCCAAAGAAATAAGTCCGACGATGAATGTATTTTTAAATAGTTTCTTTTTCATGATAAAGGGTTTACAGACCAACAGTGAGATTAATACCGAATGTGCGCATCATTGGAAGTGAAGTTGATTCAATACCAATCGAGCTATTGTTTACATTGAAAGCAGAAGCTTCTGGTGAAAATCCATCAGTTTTCCGTTGAAAATAAAATAGGTTACGTCCATAGACGCCCAATTTTAGGGAGTTAACAAGTTTATGTGGCATCAGCTTTTTAGGGAAAGAATAGGAGAGACTGATTTCGCGCATGGCAATATAACTCATATCATTGATCATTTCTTCGGATACCATGACTTCTTTGTCACTCGCAACCATGTTCCAGTAATCTTGTGCGGCAACCTGCTTGCTGTTTTTTGTTCCTGTGCTTGTCCAGTTTCCTGATCCATCTTTTTGTCCGACTATCCCTTCGGCAATGTAGGTACCATCACGGCCTTCCAAGGTCTTTTTAGAAGTACCATAAATGATCTGCTCACGATTGGATTGGGAGAAGATCACGCCGCCCTGACGGATATCGACAAGTGCATAGAGGTTGAAACCTTTATATTTAAAGGTATTGGCAAAACCACCCAGCCAGTCGGGTTGTGCATTTCCAAGATCGGTTTCTACACGTCCAGCTGTGCGCAAAGGGAGTCCAGTGGTAGGGTCGATCAACCTATTTCCCTGATCATCTTTGATCCAAGCAAACTGTGTCCCAATTAGCTGGCCAAATGGTTTTCCGACCTCCGCAACCACATTTATCCCGCGGTCTGTAGCGAGTAAAAAGCTTTCTACACCGGGATAGAGTGATTCAACTTTATTTCTGTTGCGGTTGTAATTGAAGGTTGTATTCCATTCGAAACCCGATTCGCTTTTGATCGGTGTTGCTCCCAATACAAATTCAATACCTCTGTTGCTAATTTCTCCAGCGTTGATCCTGTTTTTTACATAGAGACTGGAAGGGGCGATTGGTACGTCCAAAATCTGATTCTTTGTCTTGGCCTGATAGTAGGTGAAGGAGAAAGAAAGTCTGTTTTTTAGAAATCTCAGATCTGCCCCAGCTTCGATAGACGTGGTCAATTCGTTTTTCAAATTCGGATCAGGAATAATTTCTGTATAAGAAGCCATTGGTACACCACCATGGGTATACTGGTTGAGACTATATGCCCCTGTCAGCTGATATGGGTTTCCTGAACTACCGGCCTGGGCCCATGAAGCTCTGATTTTGGCGAAAGACAGTGCGTCAGATTGCCATTTGAAGGCATCCGATAAGACTAAACTGGAACTTACACTCGGGTAGAAAAACGAATTGTTTTCCTTTGACAGGGTCGAAGACCAGTCGTTACGGGCAGACAAATCAACAAACCAATAGTCTTTGTAACTGAACTGGCCCGATAGATAAGCCGAATTAATCTTGGACTCGATCAGGTCAAATATGTAACTATTTGTCGTGGTGTTATTGATTACAAAGAGATTCGGAACAATAAATTGATTGCCTGAATTTCCTGTCATACGCAAATACCGGCTTTGATGGCTGGCCCCTAAGTTGGCACTGAGTTTAATGTCATCAGTCAATTTGAAGTTGGAGCTAGCGAGGACGTCAAAATTGTCTTCGCGGGCTCTGATGACCTCTTCGCGAATATCACCCTTTCGGTTCAAGCTTTGGTAGGTGTTTATTGGACGGTAACGAAACCGTTGATCGGTATAGAAGTCCGTACCCCCGGTCGCTGTGACCTTAAGCCAAGGAGCAAAGTCGTAACTCAGACGGAGTAACCCTATGATGCGGTCCCGACGATCTTCATTGTGGTTTTCATGAATGGTCCAAAAGGGGTTGGCTGTGGAACTATTGGTGGCATATGTTTTCTCCAATCCTTCCGTCAATCCCGAAAATCCAAGCTGTCTGCTGATCTCCTGTGCGTTCCATTTATACTGTGCCATGATGTCGTTGCCCAAGCTTCGCGGCTGGCTGATAAATAGGTAGGCAGGATTGTCTGCAGCATCGGCCAGTGTTGGCCGGTTTTGCCCCTTTTGCGCGATATAGTTCGCCTTGATGTCGATGTGAAATTTATCGGTTATTTTTGCTTGGGTGCGCAGACCGAAATTGTTTCTCTTCAGCGTATTGGTTGGGATATAACCCTTTACATCTGTATTGGCAAATGAAAAACGGTAGTTTACTTTGTCGGTTCCGCCATCGATACTAAGGTTGTTGACAAACTGTTTCTCCGTTTGAAAAAACGACGAGTAGGTATCTGGTTTTGGTGTTAACTGTAAGATGTTGCCATAAGCATCTTCATAAGTCTGGCCTTCCATTTTTGCACCCCAGCTTGCCCGTGTCGTACGGTCACGTCCGGCACTCATTTTAGGCATACCACTGTAACCATTTTTCAGCGCTTCGCTCATAGAAACAATGGTGCCGTCATCTTTTCTGAAATGTGTAAATGTTCCGTTCAATCCTTGTCCATAGACATTTTGAAAATCCGGTAAGACCAGTCCATTGCCCAATGAAAAATCTGTACCATAGCTAAAACGGGTCTTACCAGCTTTACCGGATTTAGTTGTGATCAAGATAACTCCGTTACTTCCTCTTTGTCCATAAAGTGCGGCCGCATTCGGGCCTTTTAATACCGACATTGTTTCGATGTCTTCGGGATTGATGTTTCCGATTCCGTCGCCATAATCGGTTCCCCCAGATTGGTTTGGAGAGGAAATGTTTTGATTATCAATCGGTACTCCATCAACAACATAGAGCGGCTGGCTATTACCGATAAGTGAGTTGTTACCACGTATCACGACCTTGGATGAACCTCCGGCACCGGATGCGGCGCGGCTCACCTGCACGCCGGCAACTTTACCCGATAAGGCATTCGCCACATTGGTTTCCTTACCCTGCGTCAGCTCGTCGCCTTTGAGTTCAGCGACCGTATAACCGAGCGCTTTTTTTTCGCGTTTGATACCGAGTGCTGTAACGACAACCTCCTGTAGGTTTTGCGCACTCGATTCCAAACTGATATTGATCGCTAGCTTGTCTCTGTCTGTAATGGTGTAATCCAACAGTTCTCTGCTTTTAAAACCGATAGACGATACGCTGATCTGGTAGCCCTGTCCAGCGGGAATCTGGTCGAATGAAAAAGTTCCGTCAGGCCTACTGGTTGTTGTTTTTTTCATTCCGTTCGTCGCATTACGTATGGTAACCGTCGCCGAGGGGATGGGCTTTCCTGTTTCATCTTTGATTACTCCGTTAATGGACGCATTTTGTTGGGCATTAGCAAGAAGATAGCTTGTTGACAAAAGCCCCACGAGGCCAAGACGCAGTGCCCAGTTTACGTCGGCTCGAATGTTGGATCTCAACAATAGCATAGTCAGGATACTATGCTTGGAAGGTAAATAATTGTGCATAATTTGTGGGTTATGTGAGTGAATTTTATTCGGTTTGTACATGAATGGTTATTTTATGGAGTGCTTGGATATCAGCTAGCATGTTGACGTATGCTAATGCTGTATTTTTATACGTTCCACTATAGTATTTATCTTGTATATCTTTAGGTTCAAAGCTTAGTTTAAGGCCATAATTATGACTGATGATGTGAAGTACATCTTGTAATGGGAGGTTTTTAAAGATCAGCTGTCCGCTAGTTTTTAAGTAAGACCCCCTTTTGCTGGATTGAGAAGTATTGACTCGGGTTTCGGCAATGATCTGTTGTAGCTTGCGATCAATGCTGATTTCTTCGTTGGGTTGAAACTGTAGATTTAAGGTCTGTTTATTTTCAGGACGCTGATTGCTTTTGACTTCAATACGGCCTTCATAGAGCTTTATTTTCGTAATCGCGCTACCACCTTCTTCTACACTGAAAACAGTGCCAAGTGCGGTTGTTGTCAAATCTGCCGTATGAACGCGAAAAGGCTTTGTCTTATCCTTTGCTACCGTAAATTTGGCTTTACCTTTCAATTGGATTTCTCGCGCGCTAATAGTTGTGAAATCTGAACTGAATTTTACTTCAGAATTGGGGTATAGGTCGATAGTAGACCCGTCTGGGACGGCAATTTGTTGAATGGTATTACCTGAATTGATATAATATAAATTACTTGTTTGCTCCTGCGGTGTGGGCTGGACTTTCTTCGCGCTACGGTATGCGGTGTTATATTTAGGAGAATCGATCTGGTTTAATCCCAGCCAAGCCCCGATTCCAATGAAGAAGATAATAGCCGCATATTTTAACCAGCTGAAACGATCTTTATTTTTTTGTCCTATTTGTTTGAAAATACGTGCTTTTATTTCCTTTTGGTTTTTAAAATCCGAATCCATCTCATATGCTTGCCATTCCGTTTCCGGCATAAAATCCTCCCAATAAAACTCGTTATTGGCCAGCGCATTTTCTACTGCGGCAATTTCTTCCGTACTGGCTTTACCGCTTAGGTATTTGTCGATGAGTGTTTTTGTAATCTTCATGTATAAAGATTACGATTGAAAATGAGGTACCCCCCAAAAAGAAATTAAAAAATAATTTGCACCAGCATACTGAACAGTAAAGCCTTTCGAATGGTTTTTAGTGCTAGTGTCAATTGGTTCTCCACAGTTTTTGTCGATATGGCCAGCTTGTCCGCAATTTCCTTATGCGAAAGATTAGAAAATCGGCTTAGCATAAAAATCTCCTTGCGTTTCTCCGGTAGTTTATCGACAATTTCATGGAGTGTGGATGTAAGTTGTTTGGCATAAAAATCATCCTGGGGGCTATGGCGCAAGACAAATGTCTGATCGTGATCCAGAAGTTTCTTGCGGTTATACTCTGCCTTGACCAGATCGATCACCACTGTTCGGGTGATACAGAAAATTTGGGATTCTATGGTGGCATCGATATTTTTGTCACTCATATTTTTCCAGAGTTTGATAAATACACGCTGTACAGTTTCTTCGGCTAGATAAGAAGATTTGGTTTTATGGACTGCATATTGATATACTTTGGAACTCCATAGGTCAAAATATTCCTCGAATCTTCGAACGATAAGCGCATAATTGATTTCCATAGTGTAGGCTTGGAATAAATGAATTTAGCGATAATGCGCTTTCGCTGCAAGTTTTTTAAAAAATATTTTGCCTCTTTTCTTAGTGGATGAGATTTGTTTTCTGAATGATCTTCGATGTATGGTTATAGACTCTCAATTGGATATTAGTTCCTTGATTGGATTGATTTAGGAATACGATGTTCCCTTTCTGGTTGACATTCAGTGTGTATGTTTTGTTCTTCTCCATCTCAATCTCCTCTGATTCATTCAAAATTTTTAGCCGACCGGTCGATGTTTTTTTAGCTGTAATGGAAAATGGACTGGCATCTTCTGTTGAGATGGCTAAGGAACTATGTGCGGGGATTGATGTATTGATATACAAAGAGCCTTTTTCTTTTTTTTCTATCCGCTGAACGGTGCAAGACTGGAGGGCAATAAAAAATAGAAGGACGGAAAATAATTTCATAAATAAGTCTGTTTTTTTATATGGGATCTAATCATGCATTATACCGGAGGTTTTTCCCACTACATTGGAGTTAGATTACTCCAATGTGGTGGGAAAAACCAGTTATGGTCTTAAAAATACAAAAAAATCATAATGACTTATTAATAGAAATGGGGTATTTAACGGATATCTGCATACGATCGTTGTGTATTTATTCGCTAGGTCGGTATTTATACTCCTTCTTGTGTATTTGATACGGGTGTTTGTAAGACTCTATTTGGACTGGCATAAAGTTTGAATTTTACCCAGCTGTAATAAAATAGAGTATTCACATTAACACATCAACGTATGAAAAAATTAATTCAAACACTGGGACTAGGTATGCTTATTTTAACGGTTTTAGTAGGCTTTACATCATGTAGCAAAGACGATGATCCGGCCGACAACGATCTTTTTGTTGGTAAATATGAAGGCACTATCTCGTATGATGATATGAATAACAATGACAATGATGTTACCGCTGCAGAAGGAACAGTTACCGTAACAAAAGTTGGCGATACCTATAATTTCGCTTTTGGAAATGGGATTCCAAATCTCAACGGCGTAGATTTTGAAAAAAAGGATAACGTCTTGGTCAACATTGGTTCGGCAGGTACAGGAGTTATCCGTATTGATGCCGGTAAATTGACAATTGGTTATACAAAAGACAGCAAGGTATGGACGGCCAATTGTAACCGGAAATAATATTATGAAGAATAGAAAGTGCTTGTTTACCAGGTGAATGTTATAGAATTAACATTTTATAACATTATTTTTTAAACGATTAGCTGTACGATACTGTTCTATTAGTAAACAACGAAAGGAAATAATTATGAGCGAATTAACATGGAAAGGCCGTTGGAACGAAATCAAAGGTAAGGTAAAACAACAATATGCAGATCTTACTGATGATGATCTATTGTATGCCGAGGGCAAAGAAGATGAGTTGGTAGGTAAACTTCAAAAGAAGACCGGTAAAACACAAGATGAGGTAAATAAGTGGTTAAATGACTTGTAGGTTTAGAATTGTGTGATAAAAAAGCGGGTAACAGCATTGTTATCCGCTTTTTTTATTTAAGGCCATATCACTCATGAGGATTTTGAGCATTTTGAATTCCTATTGCTTTGGATAGATTCTTTTCTTTCCAAGTCCCCGATGGAGCAATTTACTTTTTATTTTTTGTTAAAATTGAAACGGCGTGCAATGCTAAATCCCCAGCGGAATTGTCCCTTACCCCAGGAGCTATTTGTTTCGCTAATAAACTGAGATTCTTGTATTGCGGTGGCATTGGTAAAATTGAGATGGAAGATATGTCCTCCGGTATCCATTTCCAAACCGACACCTAATGCATTATAATAACGCTGTCCGCTTACATCTTCACGGTATTTTTTGTTCGACGACTTTCGGAAAGGTAATGTATAGTCTGCTACTAATGCGATCCTATTGCTGACCTTGGCCCGCCCGCCAATACCAACAGCAAATACATCATTCTGATCGTTATAAGCCGTATAGTTCCGGTGAAGATAGGTCGGTACCACAACGAGCGATAGATTTGAGCTAAATTTACGGGCAATGATGAGCTGCGTCACATAACTCAATCGGTCATTGAAGTCTTCAAAGCTTGCTGCCGAAGATTTATCCGGGCTGGCTTCCATTGCAGATAGGGTTGTACTTCCAAAAAAAGCAACGGAAACAGGTACATTATTGTCGACCGTTTGTTCGATAAATCGGTATTTCACATTACCCTCAAAGAGTTGTCTAACTTCTGTTGCCCCCTTCGCGCGGGCGATTCCAATGTTTAGATTATCTAATAGACCGTAATCAAAACCGATTCGGATGTCGGTCGAATTATCGAGGCCGAAGAAATTCTTCCCTCCACCGGCACTGCCTGCGATATCGCCAAAACGGTGATCTACTCTAAAGTCCATTTCATGTCGGTGAATTGTTTCTGTCGTCTTGAGATTGATCAGGTTACCGGATTTAAACGTTGCAGTGACTCTTTCATTTTTATCCCCATCGATATGGACTAATTTATCCAGGTCTTCCTGAGCTAGTAACTTTGTGGAAGTAAAGCACAGGAGTATAAATAGCGTTTTTCTCATTTGCAATGAATTCGAGTAATTATGGTCTGTAGGTCGCATCAACGGTGATTTTTACTACTTCAGCAATTTTTTTTCCGACGATGGAAGGAATAGAAATTTTGTGATCGGCGAGTTTTACCTGAAAACTTGTAACAGCTTTTAATGTCCCATCTTTAACAATAAACGCAGCCTTCGTGCTGTAAGGTTTGGTAACCCCATGGATCTGAAGTGTGCCCGTTACGTTCAGCGTATAGTTGCCGTCCTTTGTTAATTTGTCTGCATTTTCGACTTTACCTTTAAATTCTGATAGGGGATATCGATCACTTTCCATGTAATTTTCATTGAAATGCTCTTGCATGAGCTTTTTGTCAAATTGAAAAGATGTATTTTTTACCCGAAAGATGATATCTCCGCTTTGGAGGTTCATCGCTGAAGCGCCTAAGATACTTTTGGCTTCGATGTCTTCCAATGGTGCATTACTGAAAAAGGTGATGCTGGTCTCTTTTGAAACAAGGGAAGCCTTTTGTTGCGCAAATGTCTTCATACTAATGAGCATCATGAAGAGCGCTATATAAATGTTGATTTTGTTCATAGGTATAACATTAATTTTCAGGTGAATTTCTCTTAATCCATGCATCCAGCAGTTCTATTTCTTTTGCTGTGAGTGAGCCGCCCAGTGGCATGGATTTGGTCACCAGTACTGCATTGTTGATCTTTGCAATATTGTCTTTGACAGAGGTATAACCACTGAACGTCCATCGTCCACTAGCCGAACGTCCTGCTGCGTGGCATGAACTACATTTCGTTTCAAAGAGTGCTTTAGAAAAATTCGTATAGGACACATTCTGGACTGTCACCGTTTCAGTTCCGTTATCTGGATTGGTCGTAAGTTCTTGTGCTTGCTTTTTGGTACAGGCCGAGAACGAGAGAACCGTTAAGGTCAAGAGTGAAATAACAAAGTAACGATGTGCGCTGAGGCAAGGATTTGTCGTTTTTAGATTTTGTTCCATAAGTTTGAATAGTTAGTCTTGACTTAGTTAGCAGGAGCAACGGCTGTGTTGTCATTTACGATTGGCCAAACACCAACGCGTGGGAAACTTATTCCTTTGTTGTCTCCGCGTTGTATATCCTGGCCGAAGTAATATAAGGGCCATCCTTTGAAAGTTAATTGTTTCTTTCCATAGACGGTAATGACAGCAATGTCAGCTGTACGAACAAGGGAAGGCAGAGCTCCCGTCTCTTTTTGAAAGATAGGCCAGGTCGCATCATTACTGAAATCTGCAGCAGTATAATTGTTTTTGTTGAATTTGTCGGGTTTAAAAGCATACAGCGTTCTGCCCTTATCATCTGTCAGATAAATTGTTTTTCCGGTTCCTTCGGTGTAGTCACCTAAATAGTTTTTAGTATCGTGTCCAATAAGTTGTGCATTGGCCACCATGAGTAAATAATCTGGTTTGGCCACATACCATATTTTATTGACAGCATCTCCTTTCACCTGACCAGATTGACTATCGCCTGCATAGTAGTAAAGAGGCCAGCCCTTATATGTACTTTGTTTGGAACCATCTTCACGTGTTATTTCACCGAGCAGGCTTTTGTCAATTTTCAGGTCTGTACTTGTTTCGCTGCTGTAATAAACCGGCCAAGTGGCTATACAATTACCGCTGCAGGTCGAAGTTCCCTTTGTATCATTCGAAAAGAAATAGAGTGTTTTACCGTCGGCATCGGTCAGAATATTGCCAAACTGTGTATTGGCAGACATTTGCACGCCCTTGTTTTTATTTTCGACATTGCCAGGCTCACCATCGCTTTTTGAACATGCAGAAAACATCGCTAAGGCCAATAGACCACCTATAAAGGTTAATTTGACTTGTTTTTGGTTTGATTTCATAATTGTATGTTTTAAAATAATGTCTTGATATTACGATCAGGTCAGCGTAAAGGTTGCTTTGAAATCGCGCTGAAAAAAAATATTTTTTGCAGGCAACCTTTTCGATTATCTACTCGTAATAGACTTAATACTATATTTATCAAAAGAAAGAAGCAATAGCGAGTGGCGATAACAGAAGTTGACGAAAAATCTATCCATATTATTAAAGGATGTATTGATGAGGACCGCAGGGCTCAGAAAGATCTTTATACTATCTACTACGCTATGTCTTTAGGGATATGTCTGCGTTACGCTAATCACAGAGAGGATGCCATAAGTATTTTAAATGAAGGCTTTTTCAAGGTTTTTAAAAATATCAGTAAATATGATTTTCAGAAGCCTTTTTCTATATGGATCAAAAAAATCATGACAAATACTGCAATTGATTTTTATCGAGCAAAGATTAAACAGGGCATCTTGGTCGATGTTTCCATGTATGAGCATACCATTGTTGAAGATGATAGCATCAGTCAAAAGTTAAACTATGAAGATTTATTGGCCATGGTGCAGCAGCTTCCACCTGCCTATAGGACAGTGTTCAATCTCTATGCGATCGATGGTTATGGACACGAAGAAATTAGTGGCATGTTGGGTATTGCCATTGGAACATCAAAATCTAATCTGCATAAGGCACGTGGCCGACTGGCAGAAATGGTGGAAGTTCAAGGGGTAAAATTTGGTAAAACGGAAGAGAAAAGATGATGGAAAAGGATAAGAACAAGATTGACGAGCTATTTAAGGATGGCCTAAGTGATACTAACTTTGACTTTGATGAATCACATTGGCAAGATATAGAATCGCGGTTAGACAATGAAAGGCGTGTAAAGAAACGAAAGATCATCGTTTTAATGACCCTTGCAGCCACGCTCGCTGCGGTTTTAACGGTCTTTTTTATTTGGAATAGCGCGTTATTTAAATCGAATAATTCACAAAGTGAAATAAATGAGGCCGGTATTTCGCCCAAAAAAGAGGTTCGGGAGATCAAAACTGTTCAACCTAAGGAAAATTCGGTAGACGAGGCCAAAGGGGATCAGAGTTGGATTGCGTTTCAGCCGATCAAACGCACGAATCGTGCATTACAGATTTCAAATGAAACTATAGTACTGCAGGATATTCGTTTGGGAAAGATAGCCGATGCATATCCGATAGGCGTGCAAGAAGGAAAACTGAATACTGAATTTACAATTCCACGCATGGAGTATAACAATCCGAGATTGCCTCATTTCAAGTTAAGAGAAGAATCGGTCGATGGGCTAGGGGAGCGTCTGGCAGCCATCTATCAGCCTAAAGAAGGTATCGGATCCGAAGGACAGGAAAGAGAACGGTCGGTTGTAAGTTTCTTGGCGGGACCAGATCTCACAAGCGTGCGTGGAGCAGGCAAATCCTCACTTAGTGAGAATATCGGTTTGGCTTATTCTTATCCCCTCACAAAAGGATTAAGTGTGTCTGTGGGAGCCACCTATGCTAAAAAGAATTATAAGTCAGCTTATAAGTTTTATGCGCCATCAAATCCGCCGGAAATGACGCAATTGCCAAGCAATGTGAGTGCTGTATGTGATGTTATTGATGTACCATTGACAGCAAGTTATACGGTATTGAAAAGTAAAAAAGTGAAGTTTAATGTTAGCGCAGGACTTTCGAGTTATTTTATGCTAAAGGAAAAATACACTTTTGATTATGAAAACGGAGGTAGCTACGGTGGATCTCAGAAAAGTGCCGTCTATGAAGTGAATGGAGAGAACCAGCATATCTTCGGTGTTGCCGATTTTTCGATCTCCATTGAGAAGAAAATCAATGATAAAATTAACATCGGTGTAAAACCTTTTGTTAAAATGCCATTGACAGGGATAGGCTACGGAAATGTGGACCTGGAATCTAAAGGCGTCGCGTTTACCTTGGGAATGAGTTTGTAATTCGGATATATTCCGTCGCAGACGACCAACTAAACCTATTTTAGCGAGCTTGTACCCTGTTACTAGCCCGTTTGTACCCCCCGAAAAAAATTGGCACCTGATCTTTCTGATCAGGCAAATAAGTACGTTTCTTTTTTACTGTATATCGTCATTCACTTCAAAATGCACAGAAAATTAAACTTCTATTACATTTTAATGTGCTGTACGTATGTGAACAATTCGGTTAATAACTGTTCGCATACGTACATTTCGTTTTTTGAAGAAGAGCTTAGATCGCCCATAATGGGCTTTAAAAGGCATAAATGAACCTTGGGGCCAACTGGTATGGTCTTTGGCACGGAGCTAATAAAATTGATCGTATGTTCTTTATGCATTTTGAAGTTCACTTTTCCATTTTAGCCATTCAGCGACTTTTGCTGGTTATTGATCTAAAATCCATGGGCAACAAGCATTTGGAGCGATAATTTTGAGTCAACAGATAAGCAAGGTAAAAAAAACACAAAAAAAAGATAGTATGAAAACTCTCGTAAAAACATTCACAGTAGCAGCTTTAATGGCCGTATCAACATTTGCTATGGCAGCTGAAGGACCGGGTTCAAAATCAAACCCAGTCAGCATTAATCTATCAACCGCAGACTTTGCGCTAGAGCACTATGTCGCCGTGATCACTGAAGGTGAGTCGGCTGGAATAGAACAGTTGTTTGCTGAAGACTTTAATCTAAAGGTACAAACGGGCACCTTAAAGTCATATAGCCGCTATGAAGTGGTTAAATCCTTGAAAAAGCAAAAAAATATCCACCTGAATTGTGCGGTTAGCACAGATGTAGTTGAACAGTCTACAGATTATATGGTGGCCAGGGTTACGTTGAAATTTGAAAATTTCACCAAAACCGATCTTGTTACCTTAGTGCGTGAAGGTAAAGACTGGAGAGTATCCAAATCGATCAATTCCTATAAATAGAAGCTCATAATTTTGGGGCCAGTTCAGTTATACCAAAAGCTGATCCCTAGTGAATAACATGTTTATAAATTTAGTTTAGAAGCCACGTCGGGAGATGTGGCTTTTTTTGTCTGCCTTAACCAGAATATCCTTTAACAAGGTCAAAAAGCCTAAATTGACGAATTTACCCCTTAAAATAAGAAGATTCTACCCCCCTTCCTCTGTAACGTTTTTGATAATATTGCAAGTGTCAATATGACGTTTTATTGTATTGACGATGTTAAATAACCAAGAGTGTTTGCCTGATTAGATGAATACCCGCTCCAAATCACATAAAAAATAGGTGGGGGGAAAGTAAGTTGGCTAAAACTCAAAAACAGCTAAATAACCAAGTTTAATTATGATGAATTTACCAATCAAAAGTGGATTGTTTGATCCTTGAATTCCTAATGGAACGCAATATTGCTACCTCATATTGCCATGTTACTCTTCATCAAAATATTATTTAATCACTAAACAGTTTTACTTATGAAAAGGAAAATAGTATTAACACAGCGCTGGCTTTGTTGTATCTGCTTTTTACTTTTAAGCTTACAGCAGACTTATGCACAGTCAATAACTGTACGGGGCCAGGTTACCGAAAATAACAGGCCACTTGCTGGAGTGACCGTTAAAAATATCGGTTCCACAATGCAGGCGCAAACAGATACACAGGGAAAATATACACTCAGTGCTGCGACAGTCACGGCATTAGAATTTACCTTTCTAGGTTATGCGAAACAGCGCTTTGAATTCAGTCAGCTTAAACAGATCAGCCAAGGAAACTACGAGCTTAACGTGCAGCTTGATGCTTCCGAAGGAGATGTTTTGGATGAAGTGGTGGTCGTTGGTTTTGGCTCGCAGAAAAAAACAAACCTGACTGGTTCTGTTGCGGTGGTAGATGCCAAGCAGCTGGAAAATAGACCTGTAAGAAATGCTATCCAGGCACTGCAAGGACTGGCCCCCGGCCTAAATATTTCCCAAAACTCGGGAACGATGGAAACCAATCCATCCATTAATATCCGGGGGACAGGTACAATCGGAACATCTTCTTCGGCACCATTGGTCCTAATTGACGGTTCTGAAGGATCTTTGGCGGCATTAAATCCACAAGATATCGAAAGTGTGTCTGTATTGAAAGATGCCGGTGCTGCTTCAATCTATGGTTCTAGAGCCGCTTTTGGGGTTATTTTGGTCACAACAAAATCTGGAAAGGCTGGACGTACTTCGGTAAATTATAATAATAGCTTTCGTATGAACGCACCGACATTGATGCCTAAGATGATGGATTCTTACACTTTTGCTCAATACTTCAATCAGGCCGAAGTCAATGCAGGCGGTTCACCACATTTCTCCGCGGAGCATCTGCAGCGCATCTTGGATTATCAAAACGGAAGCCTGAAAAATTCGACCATTGTCGATCCGAATAATAAGTTGTACTGGGCTGAAGGATATGCCTATGGTAACGACAATAACGATTGGTTCGATGTCATGTACCGGGATCAGGCTTTTGCCCAGGAACACAACCTAAGTCTCAATGGTGGAACCGAAAAAACAACCTATTACCTTTCTGGCAATTTCATGAAGCAACAAGGATTGATGGCCTTCAATACAGACCATTACGACCGTTACTCTGTTGCGGCTAAAATCAATTCTAAAGTATCTGACATCTTTCAGGTAAATTACAACGCTAGGTTGGTACGTGAAGACTACGACCGTCCTGCGGCATTGACCAATAGTTTCTATGATGATTTAGGAAGACAGGGCTGGCCAACGCTGCCACTTTATGATCCGAATGGATACTTGTTCAGTTCTCCTTCACCTGCACTTGCCATGAAAGAAGGCGGACAGGATAAATCCAGTAAGGATTACATTTATCAACAGTTACAACTGATCCTTGAACCAATTAAAGGATGGCGTACAACCGGTAATTTTAACTATAGGACCACAACTCAATTTCGTCACTGGGATTCGCAGCGTCTTTACAATCATGACGTAAATGGTGATCCTTATTTGTATAAAAACTCTTCAAACGTCTACGAATTTGGTTTAAAGGAAAACTATTATAACATCAATATCTTTTCTGATTACGATAAAAGCTGGGGCGACCATCATTTTAAAGTTATGGTCGGTGGTCAGATTGAACACACGGCCTATCGCAATCTCGGTGTGCAACGTGATGGAATCATTATCCCGGATCAACCGGTATTGAATCTGACTTCCGGCACAGATATCAATGGAAAAGCAGTAGTGCCTTCCGTCTCTGGCGAATATCAAAAATGGGCAACAGCGGGTTTCTTCGGCCGATTGAATTACAATTATGCTGAAAAATATCTATTGGAAGCTAATTTGCGCTATGACGGTTCATCACGTTTCCGTAGCGATAGCCGCTGGGGCTGGTTTCCTTCAGTTTCCGCAGGATGGAACATCGCCAAAGAAAACTTCCTTGTAGAGTCGGCACCATTTATTAATATGCTGAAATTAAGAGCTTCCTACGGAGAGCTAGGCAATCAAAATACCGATGTCTGGTATCCGACTTATGTCACCCAACCAACGGGGACAGCCAATGGTGCTTGGCTGATCAATAATGCGCGACCAAATTCTGCATCGGCTCCAGGCCTCGTAAGTGCTTTATTGACCTGGGAATCTATCAATACGAAAAACTTAGGTGTCGATTTTGCCTTTTTAAATAGCCGTCTTTCTGGATCTTTTGAGGTCTTCGAACGGAAAACATTTAATATGGTCGGCCCAGCTCCGCAGTTGCCAAATACATTAGGCACAACAGTTCCTCAAACAAACAATACCGATTTAAAAACAAAAGGATTTGAAGCTACCCTGGGCTGGAATGACCGTACTGCCAGTGGTTTTGCATATGGAGCAAAGTTCCTCTTGTCCGATTATACCACAACAGTAACACGCTATCCTAACGCAATAGGGTCATTATCAAACTATCGTGAAGGTCAAAAGCTGGGTGAAATATGGGGGTATCAAACCCTTGGTATTGCCAAAACAGAAGAACAAATGAGCCAGCATCTGGCGAGCTTGCCCAATGGTAGACAAAATGCATTAGGAACACAATGGGGGGCAGGAGATATCATGTATGCTGATCTTAATGGAGACGGAAAAATAGATGGTGGAAGCAATACAGAGGCCGATCCGGGTGATCGTCGTGTGATTGGTAACAGCACACCGCGTTACTCCTTTGGATTGAATCTGAATGCGGACTACAAAAATTTTGATTTTAGCATTTTCATGCAAGGTGTCATGAAACGCGATTATTGGCAAGGGGGCTACTATTTTTGGGGAGCAACTTCAAAATGGTGGTCAACGGGCTTGGTCGATCATCTTGATTATTTCCGTACTGCAGATAATCCCCTGGGTGAAAATCTTGAAGCATATTACGCACGCCCTGTTTTTGGTACTGCTAAAAACCAGCAGACGCAGACGCGCTTTTTGCAGAACGCAGCCTACATCCGCATAAAAAATATTCAGCTGGGCTATACCTTGCCGAAAGAAACAACAAAACGTTTCGGTGTAGAGCGTTTACGTGTATACGTTTCTGGAGAAAATATCTGGACCGGCTCAAGTGTAGCGGGAATGTTTGATCCCGAAACTATTGATGGCGGAAGCAACGGAACCGTTTACCCATTGACTAAAGTCTGGTCTGCAGGTTTAAGTGTTACATTTTAAGTCGATTCATTATGAAATTCAATAGTACTATTTTTAGATTGATGCAATTGGGCCTTGTCGCTTTGGTAGGTCTAGCTTCCTGCAATAAATATTTGGATATTGCACCCCCTTCGTCCATTATACCTGAAGCCTATCTGGATGAGGAATCACAACTTGCTGCCTATACCGTAAATCAATATGCTGGACTATTTCCTTCGCACGGCAACTGGTCATTTGGCACTTTCGGCATCGACGGAAACACAGACAATATGGCTATTCCAACACTCGATAACAAATTTATTCCGGGCCAATGGCGCGTAGGATCGAATGGCGGTGACTGGGATTTTTCAAGTATTTATCAAATGAATTATTTTATAAATACGGTGGTTCCCAAATGGAAAGAAAATCGTATTCTCGGAAATTCCAGTAATATATCACATTATATCGGTGAAGCCTATTTTTTACGGGCCTACGTTTACTTTGGGAAATTGCAGGCCTTGGGTGATTTTCCTATTATTCGCAATGTGATGTCGGATAAGGACAAGAATATTTTGGTAGAAGCAAGTAAGCGTTCGCCAAGAAATGAAGTCGCTCGTTTTATTCTTTCTGACTTGGATTCGGCTATTACCTTGCTGAACCAAAGTTCTCCTGATGGTAAAAAACAGCGGATCTCAAAAAATGTCGCGCAACTATTCAAGTCCCGAGTAGCTTTGTACGAAGGTACATGGCTCAAATACTTCAGCGGAACCGCATTCGTCCCTAAAGGACCAGGATGGCCGGGGGCTGCAAAATCATACAATAGCAATTACGCATTCCCGACTGGAAGTATTACTGGAGAGATCGACTACTTTTTAACGCAGGCCATGGAATCGGCAGCTGCGGTTGCTGACAATGTGCCGCTGGTGAGCAATACCGGGATAATAGAATCTGCCAATAACGAGAATCCATATTTCAGCATGTTTGGTGCCGTGGATATGTCCAGCTATGGCGAAGTACTTTTGTGGCGACAATATAATCAAAGCCTGGTGACACACAATGTACCGGTATATGCACAGCGTGGCAATTATGCGGTTGGTTTGACACGCGGCCTTGTTGAAAGCTTCCTGATGTCCAATGGACTGCCTATTTACGCTTCGGGCAGCGGTTATGCTGGCGATGATTACATCGCAGATGTTCGGAAGAATCGCGATGGTCGTTTACAATTGTTTTTAAAAGAGCCTGGCCAAAAGAATGTATTGGTCAATATTGGACAAGGTACGCACTACACGCTCATAGAGCCCACCCCGACGGTATACGATACCGATTGGGAACGACGTTACACAACAGGTTATACAATTCGTAAAGGCATTTCATACGACGGTTTACAAACGCTCAACGGTCAGGGATTTACGGGTAGCATTACCTTCCGAGCTACCGAAGCTTACCTCAATTATATGGAGGCTTGTTATGAAAAGAATCAAAATTTAGATACGAAGGCGCAGGCCTATTGGCGCTCATTGCGTACACGTGCTAAGGTCGACCAAGATTTCAATGCAACCATTGCGGCAACACAAATGGAGAAAGAGAAGAAAGATTGGGGTGCGTATTCTGCAGGACAGTTTGTGTCACCTACATTGTACAATATACGTCGCGAACGCAGAAACGAACTCATGGCGGAAGGTCTACGTTGGATGGATCTCAAGCGCTGGCGTGCGATGGATCAGCTGATTACAACAGCAGACCATTTTGAAGGTTTTAAACTTTGGGGACCGATGAAAGATTGGTATAAACCCGAACAGCTGATTTATGGTGCTACCAATGATAAATCTGTCGTTTCGGATCCCGCACGGAGTGAATACCTCAGACCATTGGAGATCAGAAGCAATGCACTGTCTTATACCGGTGTAAAATTTGCCATGGCACATTACCTCGCCCCCATTGCCATAGAACATTTCCAGTTGGCTTCGGATGATGGAACAGCAGAAAATTCTGTTATTTATCAAAATCCAGGATGGTCACTTATCAGTGGAACTGCCCCAACCGGACTGTAGAAAATATGAAAATGGATATGTGTCATCTCATTATTACACAAATACGAATATATCCCTCTTTTTGACTCAATATCCCCCTTGATCACGCAGAAAAAGGGGGATATTTTTGTTTACTGATCATCAAGAACTGTTAGCTCAAAGAAACTTAAACTAAATCATGAAAAAACTTTTATCTGTCTGTCTTAGTTTGCTGTCAAGTTGTTTTACTGCATATAGTCAACAGCCCGTCCCACCACAGTATACATTGGTATGGTCGGATGAGTTTAATTATAATGGTGCACCCGACACGACTAAATGGAGTTATGAAGAAGGTTTCAAACGTAACCGGGAAGAGCAGTGGTATCAAAAGGAAAACGTTTCCTGTCGTAATGGCCTGTTGGTTATTGAAGCAAAAAAAGAACAACGTAATCATCCGGGTTTTATTCAGGGCAGTCATGATTGGATTGCCGGCCGTAAAAAGATAACCTATACTTCGGCTTCGATAAATACTTTGGGAAAGCAGAGTTGGAAATACGGGATTTTTGAAATCCGGGCACGTATCCCAGTTGGTGAGGGCCTTTGGCCTGCATTCTGGACGTTAGGCACCACTAAAGAATGGCCATCCAATGGTGAAATAGATATCATGGAATATTACCGAGGCAATATATTGGCCAATATTGCAACCGGTACTGACCAACGCTGGAAAGCACATTGGTTTGGTAAGACGAAAGCAGTCAAAGATCTTGGCGGAAAGGCTTGGGCAGATCAGTTCCATACCTGGCGAATGAT
Source organism: Sphingobacterium paramultivorum (assembly GCF_014109745.1). Lineage (NCBI taxonomy): Bacteria > Pseudomonadati > Bacteroidota > Sphingobacteriia > Sphingobacteriales > Sphingobacteriaceae > Sphingobacterium > Sphingobacterium paramultivorum. Next base: position 3,500,914 of record NZ_CP058555.1, on the reverse strand, counting down.
TTGGGATGAAGACGCTATTACGCTTTATGTGGACAATATGGAAATGCTTCACGTTCCTATGGATCAACTGGTCAATCGGGATGGTACCGGATTCAATCCATTTACCCAACCGCATTATCTCCTGTTAAATTTGGCCCTCGGCGGAATAAATGGCGGCACGATAGCTGATAAATTACTTCCTGCAAAATATGAAATTGATTATGTACGGGTTTATCAAAAAATGGAGCATGCTGAGATGCATAGTTTTACGCCAGGGGAAATATGGAAAGACCAGTCCGGTCATGTGATCAATGCGCACGGCGGCGGCGTACTTCATCAAAATGGAAAATATTATTGGTACGGTGAGAAACGTGGCGGAACTACATCCCAGGGAGTCAATGTGTACTCATCCAATGATTTGTATAACTGGAAGTTTGAAGGATTGGCTCTCACACCTAGCACAGATTCTACAAACGATATTGCTTGGGGCTGTATTATGGAGCGACCAAAGGTTATCTATCACGAGCAGCTAAAGAAATATGTGATGTGGTTCCATCTCGAGCTAAAAGGGCAAGGCTATGCAGCAGCCAGGGCCGCCGTTGCTACCAGTGACTCTCCGCTTGGGCCTTTTCAGTTTGTCCATAGCTTCCGGCCAAATAACAATATGTCACGCGATATGGGCCTATTTGTTGACACCGATGGCAAGGCTTACCAAATCTATTCATCGGATGAAAACTATGCCTTACGCCTGGTTCAATTAACCGATGATTACCTGCATGTGACGGCGAAAGATTCCTTACTCTTCCGGAATCATAGGGAAGCCCCAGCTTTATTCAAGTACAAAGATAAGTATTATCTGATCACCAGCGGATGCACTGGCTGGGATCCAAATCGTGCAGAGCTTCATGTTGCTACAGACCTTTTTGGCCCTTGGAAATCCCTTGGGGATCCAATGCAAGGACCGAATTCGGCGTTGACTTATGGTGGTCAATCGACATTTATCCTTCCTGTCGCAGGAAAAAAGGATTCCTTTATCTTTATGGCCGACCGCTGGAATCCCAAAGATCTTATGGATAGCAGATACATCTGGCTTCCGGTTGATCTCCAGAATGAAAAAGTACAGATAAATTGGAAGGATCAGTGGGATTTAAGTGTATTTCACTAATTCGATCGTATGGCTGTATTTAACCTAGATTCAGTTAAACAAATCAATCTTTTTGAAATGATTTATTAATCGATAAATAATAAAAAATGCAATCTCTGAATAAATTAGTGCTTATTCTGTTCTATAGTTTTGTCTTCACTTTCGGGTATGCGCAATCCAGTGTTACCTTGACTTTTGAGCGGAATAAAATGCAACAGCAAGATACTGTTGTCCGAAAAGGGATCCCTTGGTTGGATGAAACGATTACCGAAGAAAATCGGCTGCCCATGCATACAGATTTTGTGACCTTTCCGCAGGAGTCTCAGATCATCAACAGCGATTGGCGTGGATCCTCTGCGTATTTAAGTTTGAATGGTTCCTGGAAATTTAAATGGGTAAATAGCCCTTCAAAACTACCAGCTAACTTTGAATCATTAACTTATGACGATCGTCATTGGGATAATTTTCAGGTGCCTGCAAACTGGGAACTCAATGGATACGGTTTCCCGATGTATACTACCTCAGGTTTTGAATTTACCTATTTAATCGGGAAACCAAATCCACCAATTGTGCCGATGGATTTCAACCCTACAGCTGTGTATCGCCGTGAGGTAGTCATTCCCGAGGATTGGCAAGGAAAGCCCGTAATTCTCCATATTGGGGCAGCCAAATCAAATCTATCTGTTTGGGTAAACGGTCAATATGTCGGGTATGGGGAGGATAGCAAATTACCATCCGAGTTTGACATAACAGCATATTTGAGAAAAGGAAAAAATCTAATTACAATGCGTGTCATGCGATGGGGAGTCGCAAATTATTTGGAGGATCAGGATATGTGGCGCCTTAGTGGAATCACGCGAGACTGTTATCTGCTGGTTCGGCAACCAGTGCATCTACGTGATATTCAATTGTCGCCGACCCTCAATGATGCCTTTGATAAAGGACAGTTAAATACTAAGCTGATCTTTAACCAGGCCAGTCATGGGGATCTAATGGCAGAGGTTACACTTCATAGAAACGGTCTGCTTGTGTCAATTGAAACTGTTAAAGTCGACGGACAGGAAATGGATATTGAACAGACCATAGACCATCCTGAACTATGGTCGGCCGAAATGCCCAATTTATATCAGGTGACTGTTAAACTTACAGACTCTGAGGGCAAACTCAGCGAGATCGTTCCCCTGCAAGTGGGCTTCCGTAGGGTTGAGATCAAAGAAGGTCAGTTGCTCGTTAATGGACAGCCCATACTTGTCAAGGGAATAAACAGGCACGAAACAGATCCCGTTACTGGTCATGTGATCTCGAAAGAAAGTATGTTGCGCGATGTACAGCTCATGAAAAAATTCAATATCAATGCTGTTCGTAACAGCCACTATCCCAATGCCGAATATTGGTTGCAGCTCTGTGACCAATATGGTTTGTATGTAATTGATGAGGCTAATATCGAATCACATGGCATGGGTTATGACCTGTCCTATACGATGGCCAATAGGCCGACCTGGGAGAAAGCACATGTTGCCCGTGTTGAACGCCTTATTCAGCGCGATCGGAATCATCCTAGCGTAATTATTTGGAGTATGGGCAACGAAGCCGGAAATGGCTACAATTTCTATCGGGCCTACCTCCGGATGAAAGAGCTCGATAAAAGTCGCCCTGTACAATACGAAAGGGCTGTGAATAATTATGGGGAATTAAGATTTGACTGGAATACGGATCTGATTGTACCTATGTATGCAAGTCCATCTGCAATGAAAAATTATGCAGCGCGTAACCCAAAGCCTCAAAGACCCTTTATTCAATGTGAGTATGCACATGCCATGGGGAATTCATTGGGAAACTTTAAGGATTATTGGGACATCATTCGGGCAAACAAAGGAATATTTCAAGGCGGATATATTTGGGATTTTGTGGACCAATGTTTTGTTAAAACCAATGCTAAAGGCGATACGGTATATACTTATGGCGGAGATTATGAACCTAAAGAAGCCATAACGGACTGGAATTATGCTTCCAAAGGAATTTTTTATGCCAATAGAACACCCTATCCACATGCTTGGGAAATGAAAAAAGTATATCAAGATATCCATAGTAGCCTATTGAACGAGAAAAAGATACAGGTTTACAATGAACGTTTTTTTACTGGACTTGAAAATGTTGAACTTCAATGGGCGCTTATTGTTGACGGAAAAAGAACGCAATCTGGTTTAATCAAGCATTTGAATGTGTTGCCTCAACAATCTGCTGTACTGTCGATTCCTTATAAAGCAGATATTCCGGGGGAAAAATTTCTGAATCTGACTTATCGATTGAAAAAAGCCGAGGCCTTACTTCCCATAGGGCATATTATTGCAACTGAACAGTTGCCTCTGGGGGGGGCTTTTCAGCCTAAAACAGCCATTTTGGCACAGGGCAAAATCAAGACAGAGCGAAAAGATGGAAATCTGATTGTCTCGGCAAAACAGCTGCTGATGGAGTTTGACCTTAAATCAGGATGGTTGGCGAAATATCATTATAAAGGACAGGATTTTTTGGATGAACATGCGCTATTTAAGACTAATTTCTGGCGTGCGCCGAATGATAACGATTTCGGTGCCAATACGCCGGAAAAACTGAAATCTTGGAAACTGGTTACAGATTCGATTGAACTGCTTGAAATTAGATCCGAATTAATCGATAGCCTGGCCTATGTATATGCGACTTACCAGATGCCTCAGGTATATGGGCAATTAGAAATGAAATACTGCATTAATCAATTGGGTGAAATGCGTGTTTCTCAGTCATTCTTTGCCGACACCACAAAAAAGGTTGCAGTTCTGCCACGTTTCGGTATGCAATGGATTATGCCATCTGGCTTTGAGGCGATTAATTACTACGGTAGGGGACCACAGGAGAACTACATCGATCGTAATTTTGCATCACATGTCGGAATTTATAAACAGACCGTCGATCAACAGTATTTTCCCTATGTAATGCCACAGGAGACCGGCAATAAGACCGATATCAGATGGATGGAAATAAAAAATAAACAAGGTCGGGGATTGTTCTTTACTTCTGACTCTACATTTAGTATGAGCGCTTTGCATTACTTTGATAAAGATTTGGACGATGGTCTCAAGCGACAACAACGTCATGCAGCTGACCTTGTTAAAAGAAAGCAAACGCAACTTAATATTGACCTCAGACAAATGGGCGTGGGTGGAATCAATAGTTGGGGAGCATGGCCGCTGAATGAATATACATTGCCTTACAAAGATTATACATTCTCCTTTATCATAAAACCAGTCGAATAAATATAACGCCCTGTATAGCAACAAACACGCGTAATTGTTATACAGGGCTTATTTTATTTTTGACAATTCAGACTAAGGCCGATCGACATGGAATTCATTCTGAAACGCTTTTCGATACTTTTTGACATAGTCGGATGGCGTATGGCCAAACAATTTGCTGAACTGCTGTCTAAAGTAGCGTTGGTCGTAGAAACCTGTTAAGTTAGCTACTTCATTAATTTTTGAATCCGTCAATATGAGCATCTCTGCTGCTTTTTTGAGTCGTACCGACCTGATAAATTCATTGATCGATTTGCCTGAAATAGTTTTAATTTTTTTATAGAGTGAAGAATGACTCATGCCTGTTTTTTCGGCAAGACTTATTACAGTCAGTTCTTCTAACAGGTTCTCTTCAATAATCTCAATGCACCGTTCTATCAATAACTTATCTGTGATCGGTATCTTTAGCTCATTGGACTGTAGCGTAATCGCATTAAAGAAAAAGTCCTGCAGGTTCTTTTTGTTCTGTAGTAATGTTTTTACCCGGAGCAACAATATTTCCGAATCAAATGGCTTATGGATATAATCATCGGCACCATATTGAATTCCGGCCAATTTAGTGCTTTCAGAGGTACTTGAAGTAAGTAGGATGATTTGAATATGGTTGAGCGTAGCATTAGATTTTACGGCTTTGCAAAGTGACAATCCATCCATCTCTTCCATGATAATATCACTTATCACCAGATCAGGTTGTTTTTCCTTGATCATATCGAGTGCCTGAACACCATTACGGGCATTATAGACCGTGTATTCTACCTTAAAAATGTCCTTAAGATAGCTGCGGATAGCATCGTCGTCGTCGACCAATAAGACACTGAATTTTTTGCTTGATATAGCTGTCGGGAATAAGGGAACGGTTTCCGTCACTACTTGCGAATCGTATAGCATTTGAATCCCCGACTCATTGTGGAGCGCAACATCTGCCAATGGTTCTTGGGCTGGGGTTTGTTGTGCTAAGATAGGCAAAACGAGGTCGAATGTTGTTCCCGCTGTTGCTGAACTCGTGTAACTTATTGTTCCGGCGTGCATTTCAACAAAAGTTTTGACAAGGTACATCCCAATCCCGAATCCTGTTTGTTTTTTGGGACCATTAAGTGGATCCGAAAAATATTTGTCAAATATCCTATCGCCAAGATGTTCGGGGATACCTTTTCCCGAATCTTTGATCTGAATGGTTAATTCCCGACCCTGTTGCGATAAGGCAATATAAATTGCACCATTTGAAGGCGTAAATTTAAAGGCATTTGATATGAGATTGCATAAGATGATCTCAATTTTTTCTTTGTCGGCATTGACATAAATCGGATCGGAATTCTCCTGGAACTGATAATCTATCTTTTGCAATTTTGCCTGAGCAGCGAAATATAGAAATATTTCTTTCATAAAGCTTTGGCAGTCAAAAATACTTGTTTTGAGCTGTTCGGCACCGTCCTCTGTTTTTCTAAATACAAGCAGCTGGTCCACCAAGCTCAACAGTCTTTTGGCATTTCTATGTACAACCTGAAGGGAAGCGTTGTCCTTGGACTCGTTTTTGGTCTTAAGCAGATCTTTAATCGGATTAATAATTAAGGTCAGTGGTGTTCTAAATTCATGCGATATATTCGTGAAAAATGCGTGCCTCTTATCATTGAGTTCTCTTTCTTTCTGAATGGTAAATTTTGAAAGCTGTATTTCGTAATTTAAAGCGATTTGCCTTCTCCGATAGCGCAGATACCATAGTCCGATATAGGCAATAACCAGCGTGTAAAGCAGGTAGGCCCACCAGCTTCTATACCAAGGCGGAAGAATTTGAATCTCGAGCTTAATCTGTTTATTCGTCCAATTGCCTTCCGAGTCGGTCGATTGAATATGCAGAATATAAGTTCCTTCATGCAGACCGTTGTAATTTATTGATCGGGTAGACCCTGCATCGTTCCATCCCTTGTCCAATCCTTCCAATAGATACCTGTATTTTATCTTTTGTGGGGAATCAAACTCCAGGGCTGCAAACTCCAGCGAAAAAGTGGATTGATTGTAGGGGAGCGTCAATTTGTGAATGCTATGATCTGTTCTAATATCGACCCGGTCGCTCTGGTCTGCAATCTTTTTATTGTTAATTTTAAGGCTAGTGATAGCTAAGGCAGGTTCATAAATTTTCAGTTTAATGCTATCGGCGTCAAAGATGTTAAAACCGTTGTTTCCTCCGAAAAGAAGATGGCCCTCTTTGAGCTTAAGAGCTGCCCCATAGGAAAATTCGTTGCTTTGAAGTCCGTCAGTTTCTTCGTACCGTACAAATTTTTTAGTGGAAGGATCGAACTTCGAAAGCCCATTAAAGGTGCTTAACCACAATTTTCCGGTTTTATCTTCCAAAATATTAAGTACGGCATTGTTGCTCAATCCTTCATTTGTGGAATAATTTTCGACAATCTTTTTTAAACTGATATCAAATGCCAAGAGTCCCTTTCCTTCTGTTCCCAGCCAAAGTCTGTTATTTTTTCCGAGCTGAATGGCACGAACAGGTTTTCCGATTAAATATCTCGAGATTTTTTTCGTCTGCTTGTTTAACTGTATGATCTCATTGTAATTCCCCATCCAGATATTACCTTTCTGATCATCAATCATACAATTGATATCATAGATGTCTTCGCTGAATACTTCAAATTGGTCGCTTGTCGGATTATATGTATATACTCTTCCCTCAGAAAATGTCGCTGCCCAGAGCTTCTCATCCTGATCCTTAAAAAGTAACTGTACACTGTTATTTAGAACCCCATTTGGGGTTCTACAAACATAATATTTAAATCCCGAACCCTTTGTGTAACGCGCAATGCCCCTTTCGGTTGCTATCCATAGTCCTCCATTAGTTCCAGTCAAAAGATGGTTTACCGTATTGTCTGGCAATTGCTGTGGCCCTTTTTGAAAAGACTGAACCTGATTGGTCTTGTTATCCCATACGTAAAGACCATTGCCTTCGGTACCAATCCAGATCTTGTTATCATATTCAACAAAAGAACGGACAAATTTGTGCGCTAAGTTAAAGCCTGTATAATGTTTCTGCTGTAAATAATTAAATTTATAGCCGTTGTTATCAATCGTCTCAATGCCGCCTTTTCCGGTGCCGATCCATATTTTATGCTGAGAGTCTATGTAAACCGTATAAATGGTCTTGCTATTCAGTGAAAATTGAACGGGCTGTAGATCATTTTTGTTTTCTGCTTTTCCATGAGATAGGTTAAGTATAAAAATGCCATTGTTTTGGGTGGCTATCCAAAGTTTGTTTTGTCCTTCCAGCGTCAGCATATTGATCTGACTCGATTTAAGCTCCTGCGGATACAATGTCGAAAGCTTGCCGTCTTTGATTTTCAAAACAAATAGTCCCTCGTAATTACCAATAAAGAGTTCACCACTGTTTGTACTAGCCATACAGGTTGCACTGGTAATGACCTTTGATACAAGATGCAACTGCTGTGTTTTTTTATCGAAAGTATATAAACCGCTTCCCTCTATAAAAACCCATATTCGGCCTGCCGTATCAATATGCGTGGCGGATACATGGTAGTATAAGCTGGATAGGTTCGATTTATAATCTTTAAAAGCGATTTGCATGGCATATGCTTCTTTATGGCTTTTGTAAAATAGCCCCCAGCCGTTTGTGCCTATATAAATATTATTGTCACTATCGATTTGAATGGATTTCGTGTCGGCGTTGAGATGATATGACCGTTTCGATTTTTGGTCTCTATAATTTAAACGGGAGAAGGTATCAAAATTTCGGTCGTAGATTCCAATCCCTTGACCGGTTCCTATCCACAATTTTTTATTGTGGTCTTCTGCTATACAATAGATATAATTATGCGGAATGCTATTTTCGTTATTTAGTTGGTTTCTATAGGTTTTTATATCGTAACCGTCGAATCTGTTAAGCCCGTCGAAGGTACCGAACCACATAAAGCCCTGACTATCCTGAAATATGGATTTCACCGAACTATTGGACAAACCTCTATTCATCTCCTTGGGAAATTGTGCTAGGGTCAGCATACTTGAGTGAACAAGGATAAGAACGAATACCAGGATCAAGGCCTGACGAGAATATAGGAGTCTGTTGAAACTAGGCATGTTAGCAGTTTTGTTCGTATGGTATTTCCGATATCAGGTAAAATTATCGATTCATCATTATCATAGGTTATTATCTTGAAAACGACTTTTTGCAATCGGAAACAGTCAATTTGAAGATTGTATGGCTAAAGATACGATTGTTTTTTAAAATAAGTGTATATTGTACGTTTATTTAAGGACACCTGTATTACAGCTAACATTTTTGCTTTATAAAGCAAAAAAATCGGGAAGAAAGTAATGAGTGTCTCCATTAAATAGTGTACAAACCAATTTAAAGTAGCTTTTGCGCTGGTTTATCAAAAAATACTATACATCTAAATATATGCGGATCAATTTAATCTTATGTCTATTGTTTGTAGGACATTTTTCATTTGGACAGCAACTGAACAAAGAAGCCGTACTTGCTCAGCTAAGTAAGGCAAACCAATACTGGCAGTCTCATCATAAGCCGGAGGTTTGGGCTTTTTGGGATCAGGCAGCTTATCATACCGGAAATATGGAATTCTATAAGATTTCAAAATCAGCGGGCGACTTAAAATATGCTGAGGATTGGGCGAGATACAATGATTGGAAAGGTGCCAAGTCTACCAATACAGAACTTTGGAAATACAACTATGGGGAAACAGACGAACACGTTCTTTTTGGTGACTGGCAAATTTGTTTCCAAACCTATATCGATCTCTATCATATATCGCCAAGCCCTGAAAAGATTGCACGTGCTCAGGAAGTCATGGACTATCAGATCCACTCCAATAAACAGGACTATTGGTGGTGGGCCGATGGTTTGTATATGGTGATGCCCGTGATGGCTAAAATGTACAAATTGACAGGAAATTCACTTTATCTGGATAAGATGTATACTTATTTGCAATACGCCGATAGTATCATGTTTGATCGGGAAGAGAAATTGTATTACCGCGATGCAAAATATGTCTTCCCCAAACACCAGAGCTTACATGGCAAAAAGGATTTTTGGGCTCGTGGCGATGGCTGGGTGTTCGCTGCATTTGCAAAGGTTCTTCAAGATCTACCTCAGGAGGATAAACATTATACCTACTATCAGGAGCGCTTTAAGGATATGGCAGCCGCTATCATTAATTGCCAACAGCAGGAGGGATTCTGGACTCGAAGCATGTTAGATCCCGAACATGCACCCGGTCGGGAAACAAGCGGAACCGCTTTTTTTACTTATGGGTTGCTCTGGGGAATAAATAATGGATTGCTAAGCGATTTTAAATTTAAAGATGCTGCGGTTAAAGGCTGGAAATACCTTAGTGAGATCGCTTTACAACCCGATGGCAGAATTGGGTATGTACAACCTATCGGTGAAAAAGCTATCCCCGGACAAGTAGTGGATACCAACTCTACAGCTCCTTTTGGTGTAGGTGCGTTTTTATTAGCCGGCTCGGAAATGTATCGTTATTTAGCTAAAAAATAGCCTGGATTTGAAAATGAAAAATAAGATTTTATTGTTCTTGGCCATTCTTCTGACAGGCCATACTGTCTTTGGACAGGGCTTGAAGAAGAAACCTGCATCAACAAAAGAGACGGATAGAGCTTTTTGGCTTAAAGAAATGGATCATATGCTGCGTCCCGTCCTCCGCAGTCTGGCCCATGATAGCCTGCGGTTAACTATGCCACAAATGACTTCTATACACGTGGATAATAAGGAACAACGCATCAAAGTACAATATGTTGAAGTCTTGGGAAGGGTATTGTCAGGCATAGCACCTTGGCTTTCCTTGGATGGCGGTTCGGCTGAAGAGATAAAGTTACGCGATCAATACAGAGTATGGACTATTCAAGCACTTAAAAATGCTTTGGACAGCAGCGCACGTGATTTTATGCGTTTTGATCTCGGTGGTCAACAGCTTGTTGATGCCTCATTTATCGCTTTGGGATTTATGCGCAGTCCTTGGCTGTGGGATCATATCGACAATCAGACAAAAAAGAATTTGGTAGCATCCATAAAAATTACACGCCAATTTCGGCCGGCTTATTCAAATTGGTTACTCTTTTCAGCAATGAATGAAGTTTTTTTAGCGAAATATTCTGATGATTGGGATGTGATGCGTGTTGATTATGCGCTGCAGCAATTGGAACAGTGGTATGTTGGAGATGGAATGTATATGGATGGTCCGCATTATGCATTTGATTACTATAATAGTTATGTTATCCATCCCTTCTTGGCCGGAATTATGGATTTCATACAGTTGAAAACTAAAAACTATGATGGGATGTTTGCAAAAATCAAGCTTCGAAATGAGCGCTATGCCATTATTCAGGAGCGGCTGATCAATGCCGACGGCAGCTTTCCCCCGACAGGAAGGTCTGTAATCTATCGCGCGGCAGCTTTCCACCATCTTGCAGATATGGCGTTCAAGAGGCGACTCCCTAGGGAACTCAGCGAAGGACAGGTGAAGGCTGCCTTGTCTGCAGTACTGAAAAAATCGACCGAAAACCCAAATACGTATGAAAATGGCTGGTTGACACTGGGTATGTATGGTAATCAGCCGGGCTTGGGTGATCCATACAATAATCAGGGTAGCCCCTATTTATGTTCAGTTATTTTTTTGCCTTTGGGATTACCCGACGGAGATTCTTTTTGGACAAGTGAAGCGAGCGACTGGAGTGCACGGCGTATCTGGTCAGGACAGGACTGGCATAAAGATCAGGGTAAAGCCATTCAATAACCCCAAATTCCGGGAATAAGACTCCTTTCAAAAGGATCTGGTGGACTCAACAAGTGTATAAAAAATTCAATGAAGCAATATCTAAATCAACTAGTAAGAGTGGGGATGCTCACTTGCGCGTGTCTCTTGTTTATTTACAATGCACAAGGGCAGAAAATTAAGAATACGCTTGTCGGAAATGGCTGGGCAAAGAACACGGTCAACACAACCGTATTTCGTAAAAATTCATTAACCAGCAATGGTAAATACCAATATATCGCTTATTATGATGAAGCTGGATATGTAGTTTTAGGCCAGCGATTACTTTCTGGAAAGGTCTGGAAGTTGCGACGTACCGGCTATACTGGGCTTGTGAAGGATGCTCATAATGTGATTAGTATTATGGTGGATAAGGCTGGATATCTCCACGTTTGTTGGGATCAGCATGACAGCAAGTTGAGATATGCACGTACCCTTCATCCCAATAGTCTTGTGCTGGGTTATGAGCAAGCCATGCTGGGACAAAATGAGTCAAAGGTAACCTATCCCGAATTCTTAAAGTTGCCCAGTGGCGAGTTACTGTTTTTATATCGTGACGGCGGATCCGGTCATGGTAATCTTGTGGTCAATAAGTACGATAGTAATCAGCAAAAATGGAAGCGGATGCATAGCAATCTGATTGATGGCGAGGGACGGAGAAATGCCTATTGGCAAAGTTATGTGGATCGTCGGGGGACGATACATCTTTCTTGGGTCTGGCGGGAGAGTCCCAACGTGGAAAGCAATCATGATATGGCTTATGCATGTTCAAAAGATGGCGGATTAACCTGGCAAAAGAGTAATGGAATGCGGTACGATTTGCCCATGAAAGAATCTACGGTCGAGTATGCGGCCCATATCCCCCAGCAGCACGAATTGATTAATCAAACCTCTATCGCTGCGGATGAAAAAGGGAATCCTTTTATCGCTAGTTATTGGCGTGATGCAGGAACACAGATCCCACAATATAAGGTAATCTATTTACAAGAGGGTGAATGGAAGATCCGGTCTTTTGATTTTAGAAAAACACCCTTTAGTTTGAGTGGTGGTGGAACAAAGGATATTCCAATTGCCAGGCCCCAGGTGTTGGTTCGCGGAAAAGACAATAAAATAATGTTGACGCTGGTCTTTCGGGATCAAGAGCGCGGTTACCGACCTTCGATACTAAGGTTGAATGGCATGCATCAAGAGGCAAATGACATTATTGATCTTTGTGAGCAGTCGGTAGGGGCTTGGGAACCTACATATGATACCCAGTTGTGGCAAAAGAAACGTAAAGTTGCTTTATTTGTGCAGTCTACAGTGCAAAAGGATGCTGAGGGACTCGCTGATGCTCCCGCGACAGCAATACGGGTAGTAGAATGGCGTGATTGAGCAAGAGGATAGCTCGAAAGTATAGTGGATACAAATTCTTACTCCACTTTTAAGCTGTCGACCGGATTAGCTTTTGCAGCGGCTATTGCTCTGGTACATAGGGTTAGAATAGCAATTAACAGTGCGATGATCCCGGCAACTACAAGTATCCACCAGCTGACCGAAATGCGATAAGCGAACTCTTGCAGCCACTGGTTCATCAATAACCATCCGAGCGGCAGTGCAATCAACAGGGCTATACCGACCAGTTTAACCATATCAGAGCACAGAAGATAAACGAGGTTGCTTAATGTTGCACCTAATGTTTTGCGTATACCAATTTCTTTTATTCGCAATTGAATAGCAAATGTGATTACACCAAATAGTCCTAAACAGGCAATAACGATAGACAATAAGGCGAAAATTAAGAGAATTTGACCCTGTTTTATTTCCGAATTGTATTGATGTTCAAAGGTCTTATCTAAAAATGTGTATTCTAAAGGATAATCGGGTACATATTTACTGTAAACTTTGTTTATATGCGAAATTGTATGCTCTACATTTGTCGATTTCATGCGAATATAAATATTGTCCATTTCCATTTTATTAGCTGGAAGTTCTAGGATAAGAGGCTCTATTTTGTGCTGAAGCGAATAAATATGAAAGTCGCCGACCACCCCGATAACAGATTTCAGGATGGATTTTCCAGTTGTGTCTCTTCCAAATTCGATCCTTTTGCCTATCGCGTTTGTCCAGCCTTGTTTTTTTGCAAATGCTGCGTTTATAATGACAGAGGCGCTATCTGTTGGCATGGTACTGTCGAAATTTCTTCCCTTAACCAGTTGAATATGCATTGCTGGGATAAAATTAGGGTCAATTTTTAAGGTATTGGCGAGTGTAAAGTTGGGATCAATTTTTCCATTATTTTCAACATTGAAAGTCCCCACGCCAATGTCGTTTTTCCCAATTGGATTGCTGGCGAACGCTACTTCTGTAATATGGCTATCTTCAAGTAAGCTATTCCTGAGCTCGTCGCCTTTATTGCGCGTGGATTCATTGTCCAGATGGAAAACCATGACCTGATTTTTGTCAAAACCCAGGTTTTTTGTAGTCATAAAGTTCAATTGTAGAAAAATCACCATGGTGGATACAATAAGCAATACTGCGATTACAAATTGAAAAACCACAAGTGATTTTCTCAGTAGATGTTGGAAGCCATGTGTTCCGATCTGATTTTTTAGCGAAGGAATAGTCTTTAGTCCTGCAAGTACTAAAGCTGGATAAATACCGGTAGTGAATACTAAAAATACGATAAATGGAAGTACAAACAGTAAGGTTTTCCCTATTCCAAAATGCCATAAATCCAATTGCTTACCGATCATTTGGTTTAGCCATGGAAGAAAAGTTGAGGCCAGCAATATGCTTAACAATGCTGCACAAAAGATGATTAAAGACGTTTCAACAAGAAGCTGCTTTGTTAGATTTAAAGTGCTGGATCCGATTACTTTCCGGACGGCAATTTCTCTTATCCTTATTGAAGCCTGCGCCGTCGTGATATTAATATAATTTACGATCGCAATTAAGAGTACTAATGCACCGACAATGGAAAAGATGTAAACATATTTGATATTGCTATTATTGCCGAGCTCATAACTTAGATTAGAATGCAGATGGATATCCGTAATTGGTTGTAATTCGATTTTATAATCAAAATCGAGATCCCGTCCATGAATATATTTTTTTACGATGTAAGGAAGTTTTTTTTGAAGTTGGGGCAAGTATGACTGATCTTTTAATAGTACGTAAGTATAAAGGTAAAGTTGATTCCAATCAGGATTAAAGTCTTTTGAAAAGGAACGGATAGCTCTGAAGCTGAAATGTGTATTTTGAGGTACATTTTGTATAACAGCCGTGACAAGACTGGGTTCAGATTTATTGAAATAAAGCGTTTTATTGACTGCTGTTTCTACGGATCCAAACAATTGTACGGCTAAGTCTTCTGTCAGTACAATAGATTGGGGATTAGCCAATGCCGTTGCAGGATTGCCAGCAAGAAAATTATAGTCAAATAGATTGAAGAAATTCTTGTCTGCGAGGAAGATTTCGTTGACTTTTGTTTGTTGATTATCAATGGTAATTATGCCTCCGCCCTCAATATCGAATCGCGTGGCTTCTTTTACGCCGGGAAATTCATCTTTAATAACATTTGCCAGGGGACCTGCAGTTCCTGTTATATCAAAGGAACCGCCATCCCATTTTCCGTGAGAAACAACGCGATATATACGGTCTGCCTGCGTAAAATAACGATCATAACTCAATTCATCATTCACAAATAAGAGGATAATCCAACATGCGGCTAGGCCCAACGATAATCCTAGTATATTGATTAAGGAGAAGATTTTGTTTCTGAACAATTTCCGCCAACCGACTTTTAAGTAATTATACATGATTTCCTAATTTTAATCTTAAAAATTCATTGCATTTCATGTCATTTTTATCTCATACAACATGCTTGAGATCAATTGGTTTTAAACGCATCAATAGTTTTGCCTAAACTTTAAGTTTTTGATATTCAGTGTTTTGTTTGTTTTTTTAACCGTATTAAATTGTTCGATTGTGAACAATACTGTTCGCTTGCGAACGGAGAATGATTACATAGTTAGCCAGCTCACATCTTATGGCTTCAATTCATCTTTTAGCTGGCATTTAATAGGGTGTACGCATGTGAACAATATCGCTATAAACTGTTCGCTTCCGTACAGCTACTTTTTCTGAAAAAGATATGGAATATGCTTTAAAAGCCCATAGAAGCCGTTATTGAACTCACAGGACAACTGGTATAGTATTTGGCACGGAGCTAATAAAATTGATATTATGTTCTTTATGCATTTTGAAGTTCACCTTTTCATTTCAGTCATTCACCGAGTTTTACCGGTTGTTGATCTAAAGTCTGTGAGCAAGAAGCATCTAGAGCAGTAATTTTGAATCAACAAATAAGAACAAAAACCATCATGAGCATCGATGGAAATGCTCATGATAGCTTCATCACAATTGAAGAACAAATTATTTAGATGAAAAACTTACACGATAAAATAAAGATATTATGAAAACGCTAGTAAAAACAATCGCAGCAGCAGCCTTAATCGCAATTTCAACATGTGCTATGGCAGCTGAAGGTCCCGGATCAAAATCAGCAAAAACAAACGTTAACCTATCAACAGCAGACTTTGCTTTAGAGCACTATGTTGCTGTAATGACTGAAGGTGAATCGGCTGGTGTAGAACAATTGTTTGCTGAGGATTTTAATCAAAAGGTCCAAACGGCAAAACTGAAGTCAAATAGCCGTAGTGAAGTGGTTAAGTCCTTGAAAAAACAAAAAGGCGAAAAGCTTAACTGTACAGTGAGTACAGATGTACTTGAAGAATCAGCAGATTATATGGTGGCCAGGGTGACCTTGAAATTTGAGGATTTCAGCAAGACAGATCTAGTGACTTTTGTCCGTGAAGGAAATGACTGGAAAGTTTCCAAATCGATCAATTCGTATAAATAGGAGTCATTTTAATTCAATATATAGGTTGTAGGGCCACATCAGGAGATGTGGCTTTTTTATGTTATTGCGGACAGTTCGTTTTTCTAACTCTAACTTACGAAACGTGCGCTAACATTCAGCATCGTTATACGTGAATTTGCTAATCATCATTTGCTTCTTTCGGGACAAATGCTCACTTATGGCAGGAACCAAGTTATCTTATAGATACGTATTCTCTTGGTGTTTCTTTGCTTTTTTACCGAAGAAACACCAAAGAAACACCAAAGAAACACCAAAGAAATAGCAGACGAAGCCCAAGCCAATCCCAAAGAAGACCCGAACAAAGAGCAAAGAAACACCAAAGAAACACCAAAGAAACGGCAAAGAATCAGCAAGGAATAAGCATAGCTATTTCATTAAAAATTCTCTTTTTTAACTAAATCTTGATCAATAGTGGTGTATCGGTTAATTGAGTGAAATCAATGAAATACGACTAATATTCTTAAGTTTGCGGCATTAACCTGTATTATATTCAAAAAGTGATTCAATTTAGTTTAGACACTCGGTTGAAGTTCCCACTTTAATAGTTACAGCATAAAAAGCTTATTAATATCAAATGAACGCAAATAGATTATTGTTATTTTTATTATTACTATCCGTCACATTGAAAGGCTATGCTCAAGAGGCATTTGAAGGGGAAATTATTTATCAAAATAGCTTTCAAAGTAAGAATTCAAGCGTTACTAGTGAACAAATGAAGGTTCTTCTAGGTGATAAGCAAGAATATTTTATTAAATCGGGGAACTATAAATCGTGCACAAATGGTGTCGGTATAACAATGCAGTTATATATTGGTGAAACCAATAGACTTTACAATAAGACGAGCCGATCCGACACACTTTATTGGTTTGATGCCGATGTGAAATCAGATGCAGTTATAAGTTATGAGCTCGTTAAGAATAAAGAGAAAATATTGGGGGAAGATTGTGATGCCTTGATTTTAAAGACGCAAGGTGGGCAGACAACCTATTTCTACACATCAAAGTATCCTATTGACGTTACCAAATTTCAGATGCACAGCTATGGAAACTGGAACTACTATTTATCAAAAGCCAAGTCTGTTCCATTGAAAATTGTGGTCGATAACGGGCAATTTAAAATGGAATCGGTAGCTCAAAAGATAGAAGCGAGGGAACTTCCTGACGATTTTTTTGCGCTATCAGCCGATACACCAATTAAGAAAACGAAATAAATCAACTTGGTCAGCAGACAGTAATCATTAATCTTTTGCTAGGCTTTTTATGCGGTGTGCGCATGCGAACAATCTATTTTGAAACTGTTCGTATGCGCACATTTTCTTTTTCGTAAAGATTCTTGAAAATGCCTTTAAATGTGCTGAGAGGCACAAATGTTTTTATTGTAGCCACTGGTATAGTATTTGGCATGCAGCAGCTAAGATGGTTGTTATATTCACCTTTACATTTCCGCCATTCACCGATATTCAAATACCGTTGGTCTAAAGTCCATAGGCCAGCGATATATTGAACTTTAGTTTTGGATCAACAAGTAAGGGTATATAGACTAACACAATAGAACAAAAAGATAGTATGAAAGCATTCGTAAAAACATTCACGGCAGCAGCTTTAATCTGCTTATCGTCAGTTGCCATGGCAACTGAAAAGCCAGCATCAAAACCAGAAAAAATTAGCATTAATCTTTCCACAGCAGACTTCGCTTTGCAGCATTATGTTGCTGTAACGATGGCTGGAGAATCTGTGGGTTTAGAGCAATTATTTGCGGAAGATTTCAGCCAAAGGATCCAGGCTTCCACTATACAGACCTACTACGGACGCCAGGCTTTGATTAAATCTTTAAAAAAACAGCAGGGAGAAATTCTGAACTGTAAAACGCATATCAAGATTGTCGAAAAATCCACAGATTATATGATTGCAAAAATTGTATTGAAATTTGACAGCTTTAGCATGACTGACGTAGTGACTTTAGTTTATGAGAATGGCAGTTGGCAGGTATCCAAGTCAGTCCATTCCTATCAGTAAGAACCACTCTTTTATTTTTTCTTCTTGGCTCCATTATTGTATAAATTCAGTTGCCGATAGAGCAATGGAATAGCGTGTTTTGTTCTAAATCGTTGAAACGAAGCAACTATGAGGTGTAAATTACCGAATGTGCTTGGAATTCTTTAGTTTTGAATACACTAGTTAGGGATAACCCTATGTCTCCTCGGCAAAGGAACGTTTGGAACAATTCAGAAATACGGACGAACAATGATATTGAAAGAAAGAATCGGTCACAATTACCTGAAATACCTGTTTACTGGTACGCTTTCGGCTTTGCTGGTTACAGGTTATGCGCAGGAAGTGGGGAAACAACAGAAAGAAAAGAAAGAGAAACAACAGCAACAGCAACATAGTGTGCAAGGTGGCGGCGGAGAGGTTCAAACCATGGATTCCATTGATGTCGTACGCGACTACCGGCCTATGCTGGCCGATGCGGTCAAGGTACGCCGCAGTCCGGATATGACGCATATCAACCGCGATGCTATCGAGACAGAGCTACGCCAGATTGCCACAGCCACCTATTTAGCGCAGCAAAAATATAAACAGGCCTATTATCACGAATTGATGAAACGGCACCCAGACGCTTCGCAAAGTAATATCGATAATTATCGCATCAGCTATCTGGCTTATGGCGCTGGCGAATACAAAAGAGCGAGCGGTATGCTGGAGGCCATAAAACCTTCGGATGCCTTTTATCAGGGGGCGATCATGACATTAGGCCATATCGCTCTGGAGACTGGCGACAAGCAAGCTGCACGAAATGCTTTTGTCAAAGCGACAAAACTGGATTTAGACCAGCAAGTGAAAGCCGATGCGCTATTTAACTATGCTAAAATCTTGTTTGCAATGGACTCCACCCAAGCGGCACAAAAAGTCCTCGAAAAATATATCGCCCAAGAAGTGAAACCTGTCGATCCGGGTTCAAAAAGAAAGGAAAGTGCCGAAACACTATCCGCTGAAATTCTACGTGGGACCACCAACTTCCATGCCGGTGTTAGTATGCTGGAATCGCTAAAAGAGCGCGGTCGGGAGGTCAATGCGATCTATCAAAAGGTCACCTACTACCGCGGACTGGAGTTTTATAACGAGCGTGCTTTCGAAAATAGCATATCCATGTTTATGCGATCTGAAAAGTTTCCCGTCAATGCTGAAATGGCCGCTCTTGCGACCTATTGGAAAGCAGAGGCCATGTATGAAGTCCGCAAATTTGGTGAAGCCGTAGAAAACTTCTCCCAGTTTCTGAGCCTGCCCGTCGCTCGGAATAGCGACCTGTATAATTATGCAAATTATGGACTGGCGTATGCGGCTTACCGAAACAACCGTTTTGAACTGGCGGCCAATTATTTTGAACGTTTTTTGGCTGCTGGAGGAAATGCGGTGGATCAAAATATACGGTATGATGTCATTGCACGCCTAGGCGATTCGTATCTGTGTCTGCGCGATTACGGCCGGGCAAATAAGTACTATGATCAGCTGATCGACAGCAAAGCGCCCAATCAGGATTATGCCCTATTCCAGCGCGGTATCTTATTTGGTCTGCAAGGTAACAACGAAACCAAGCTCAGTACGCTGCGGTCCGTTTTGAAGCAATTTCCATCTTCGAACTATGCGGATGATGCGGCCTTTGAAATTCCCTATACTTATTTCACGATGGGTGATTATGGTCGTGCTATCGAAGGATTGCAAGCAATGGTCGAAAAGTACCCCCGTAGCAGTTATATTCCGCGCGCTTTAATGACCATAGGGCTCGTGCAGTACAATAACGATGAGCCCGAAGCGGCGAAAGCGACTTTTCAGAAGGTGGTGGAGAAATATACCCGAACTGCTGAAGCCGAGCAGGCCATGCGTTTCATCGAAAATATTTACCTCGATCAGGGGGATGCTTCAAGCTATATCCGTTATGCTGTCGGTACCAATGTCAGTAATCTGAGTCCTGCAGAGCTAGATAACATGGCTTTCCAGGCTGCGCAGTCGCTATTCGCCAGGGGAGAATACGGAGCGGCTGTAGAAGCGATCAATGCCTATTTTGATAAATTTCCAAAACCCAGACAAGAAAAATTTGCCCGTTACATCCGTGGGGTGAGTTCGTACCGCACTGGGCATCCACAGGAAGCACTACACGATCTGAATATCATATTGAACGACTGGACGAGCAAATATTCAGAGAATACCTTGCTGACGGTTGCTGCGCTATATCTGGATCTTAAAGAATACAATGAAGCCATTGTGCACCTCAAAAAATTGGAGCTCAACGAAGAATATAAAAAGAACTATGGCTATGCGGTAACGAACCTGATGGTGTGTTACTTCGAACTCGGCGATATGGAGCAAATGGCTAAGTACGTGAGCCTGGTCAAGAATTACAACGGAGCAACGGAGGAAGAAATAGCGAAAGCGCATCTGTATAGTGGAAAAGCCTTGCTAAAAGAAAAGAATGTAGCGTCTGCCATGAAAGAATTCAACCTGGCCGCGCTGAAAAGCCAATCGGCAGTCGGCGCAGAAGCGCGGTATCGTGTGGGGCAGCTACAGTATGATAACAAGGAATATGATAAAGCGCTGGAAACAGCCTTTGATGTAATCAACAATAGGGAAGCACAAGAATATTGGGTTGCCAAGAGCTTCCTATTGCTTGCTGATGCCTATGCGCGTAAAGGCAATGCTTTCCAGGCGAAGAGTACCTTGAAAAGTGTGATTGACAATTATGATAAAAACGATGATATCGTGCCCGCGGCGAAAGAGCGCTTACAGAAGTTGAAGTAATACTTCTGAAAATTTGGCATACGCCAGATGTGATAGCGTTTTTCATTTCTTTCGAATGAAGAGGATCGTATGGAACATGAACCTAAAAAGCCCGACAACAATCGGGCTTTTTGCATTAAGTAGACTGCTATAAATCTGATAAGAAACCTCCCTAATAATTTAAACGGTATAAATCCAAGAAGGAAGATCTGTTTCTTTATCACTTAGTCTCCATAAGTGAATGATTTTATTCACATCGTCCTTCGTAGCGGATTAAATCCTAATTTTTGTACAAAAACGAACCTTTTTTGAACAAATCAATACCATAGCGGAAATCTGCTGTGGCTATTTTTGTGTCGTCCCATTTGATCAATTTGATTTAAAGAAGACCAATATAGCATAGACTACAATAACCAATAGACTTGAAAATATGTTCAAATACGAAATGATAAACAAACAGCTAATCTCAAATTGGATAATAAAATTTTTTTTAACGCTTTTATTGTGCACTTCTGGATTGCTTGGTTTTTCTCAAAAAAATGAAGGGAAAAGCGGTTCGGGCAACACCGGGTATATTTTATTAAAGCCAAAATACGATGGTCATTCAGTCTTGCGCAACCCATTAAATGGTTGGGTAATGTATGCTCCCCGTAATGCCGATGATACGTATTGGGATATCGAATATTTTGTACCAGCATTGGGTAAAAAGGTAAAGGTCATTGATTATGCTTCGGCATGTTATGTACGCACGAGCTGGTCTTCGCTGAATCCCAGTGACGGTGTTTATGCCTGGGATGATCCAAACTCTAAAATAGGAAAGCTCCTTAAAGGCGCACAAACGAGAGGGTTGCCCATAGCGCTCCGTATTGTGGTAGATGGTCGCGACCAAGGTCAAAATACACCCAAATTTGTGTTCGACCTCGGAGCCAAATATTATTTGGAAAATGAAAATCATCCCGATAGGCAAACACCTTATCCTCAGGATGCGGTATTTAGAAAATACTATACCAAATTTATCACAGCTTTGGCCAAGGAATTTAATGATCCTGAAAAGACCTCTTTTATTGATGCCTATGGCTTGGGGAAATGGGGCGAAGCACATTATGTTGTCTATGAAGATCCTAAAATGGCAACACCCGAAAGTACTGAAAAAATAAAGGAAGAAACCCTTGAATGGGTGACCAGCTTATATGCTAACACATTTACAAAAGTTCCTTTGGTTATCAACTACCATCGTCTGGTCGGTCATCCCGAAAGTTGGGGAGCAGTCAACCCGAATAGTGAACGCTTATTGGATAAAGCTATTGATAAGGGGTATAGCCTTCGCCAAGATGCTTTTGGCATGACTGGCTATTACCAGAATTGGGAAAAGGATTTTGCCAAGAAATGGAATTTTAAGCGTCCTATCATCATGGAAGGAGGCTGGATTATTGCTCCAGGTAAGCACCGTTATTGGACAGACCCCAGTGGAAAATATAGAGAAGGTCATGATGAGGATGTGAGGAAAGGTGAGTTGGACCTGTCGGCCGAAGCCCATGTCAATATGATGGACTTTAGAGCGGGGGGAGAAACTGAATCCTGGTTTAAGTCCTTTGATTTGGTTCAACGGTTTATTACAGAAGGGGGGTACCGTGTATATCCAGACCAAATCAACCTCCCTCAAGATATCAAGACGGGAAAAGTAGCGCAAATCGCCCATCGTTGGCAGAATATGGGCTGGGGCTACTTACCTAATAATATTCCACAATGGAACTACAAATATAAAGTTGCTTTTGCACTGTTAGATGCCAAAGGGAATGTTAAAAAGATTTTTGTAGATCGTCAGAGTGAACCGTCTGCTTGGTTGAAAGGTGCTGCTGCGAGTTATAAAATAAATGCAAAAGTAGATCTACCTGCAGGGATATATAGCTGGGCAGTCGCCATTGTTGATACGACCAAGGAAAATAAGCCTGCAATTCAACTTGCTCTTGATGGAGATTTGACGGCTCAGGGTTGGACAAAGCTTTCGGCATTACAGGTAAAATAGAAAATTTTATTAACAACTAACACCTATTATGATAAAGCTGATCAATCTATCTTTGATATTGTCCCTTTTTTTTAGCCTGATAACCTCCAACCTTGTTGCACAGCAAAATATGGCCAATGTGTATGGTAGGCGAGCTCAATCCTTAAATGGAAAGTGGGACGCTATTGTAGACTTGTACGACCAGGGAAGAAAAAACCAAATCTACCTGAATAAAAAAGCCGAAAGCAAGACTGATTTTTATGAATACGCTTTCGAGAATGGTCTCCGTTTAAATGTGCCTTCAGATTGGAACAGTCAAATGCCTGAACTTAAATATTACGAAGGTACCATCTGGTATGGGCGTAAGTTCGATGTAGTGAAAGAAAATAACAAAAGGTTGTTCTTGTATTTTGCTGCGGTAAGTTACCGTTGTCGCATATATCTCAATGGACAAGAGATTGCACAACATGAAGGTGGTTTTACCCCCTTTCAGATTGAAATAACAGATGCAGCTAAAGAAAACGATAATTTTTTGGCAGTTGAGGTAAATAATAGCCGGCAGGTTGATGCCATTCCGGCAATGGCCTTTGATTGGTGGAACTATGGCGGTATCACCCGAGATGTCTTTTTGGTAAGCACGCCAAAAGTTTTTATCGACGATTATTTTGTTCAATTGGACAAAACCAAAGCCGATAAAATCAATGCGAAGGTCAAACTTTCGGAAACGATGGCCAATTCCTCGGTAACTATCGAAATACCGGAACTACAACTAAAACAAACGCTTAAAACAGATGCTCAGGGGGAAGTAAAAACTTCATTCCTATCGAGAAAAATCAAACGTTGGTCGCCCACTTCACCTAAACTGTATAACGTGAAGATTTCAACGCGCGACGATCAAATAGAAGAGGAAATAGGTTTTCGCAATATTTGGGTAAAAGGGGAAGATATCTTCCTGAATGGCGAAGCTATTTTTCTTAAGTCCATTTCATTTCATGAGGAAATACCTCAGCGCAGAGGTCGTGCTTTTTCACAGGCAGATGCAGTGATGCTGCTTTCAGAAGCGAAAGCTTTGGGCTGTAATATGATTCGTTTGGCACATTATCCACAAAATGAATATATCGTGAGAATGGCCGAAAAAATGGGTTTCTTGTTGTGGGAAGAAATTCCCATTTGGCAAGGCATCAATTTTGAAAATGAATCGACCAAAGAGAAAGCCGGTAAAATGATGCGGGAAATGGTTGCTCGAGACAAAAATCGTTGCGCACTCGCTTTTTGGGGCGTAGCCAATGAAACCCAACCATCCGAGCCTAGAAATGCTTTTATCAGGCATTTGATTGCTACATGCAGAGCCATTGACACGACCAGGCTTATAACCGCTGCTTTTGATCTTGTTCGTTTCAATAAGGAGAAGGAAACCTTTGTTATGGATGATCCTTTTACGAAAGAATTGGACGTCGTAGCTGTCAACAAATATTTAGGCTGGTACCATTCCTGGCCAGTTTCTCCTGATAAAGCAGTATGGGATGTGGCAAAAGGCCAGCCCTTAATTATTTCTGAATTTGGAGGCGAGGCGCTGTATGGCAAAACGGGCGAAAAGGATGTCGTCAGTTCATGGAGTGAAGATTACCAAGCGACTTTGTACAAAAACAACCTCGAAATGTTTAAGCATATTCCAAACCTGCGCGGAACTTCACCTTGGGTGCTATTTGATTTCCGTTCGCCGTTCCGTTTTCATCCGACCAACCAAGATGGCTGGAACCGCAAAGGATTGATCTCAGACCAAGGCTACCGAAAGAAAGCCTGGTTTCTGATGAAGCATTATTATGATAATAAATAAGACTTCAATTACGAAACCGAGCTTAAAGAGGAGTATCACAGTGACACTATTTTTTCGATGCCTACAAAAATAATATACTGAAAAGAATGAAAGCACCTAAACTATCGAAACACAAAATGGATGAATACAGGACAAGCATCTATAAATACTTTAAAATGATGTGCCTAATGGGGTTTTTCCTGCTGGCATCCTTGTTAAAGGCTCAAGATGCTATCGATTTATCAGGAACTTGGGGGTTCCAGACGGACGTGATGGATTTCCGTAGAGGATCGCTGTCCCCCCGCTATAATCATCTTTTGCAAGAAACAATTAAGCTTCCCGGTATTACCGATGATTATCAGATAGGATATAAAAATCCCTATAAATATATCGATCGCCTGACCCGAAAATACGAATACATGGGACCGGCATGGTACCAACGTGATATTGAAATCCCTGCCGAATGGAAAGGGAAAAAAATATTCCTATACTTTGAGCGTACCCACTGGTTGAGTTCAGTTTTTGTAGATACCAAGGAAGTCAGCAGTATCGATTATGTAAGTGTGCCCCACAACCACGATCTGAGCTCATTTGTAAAGCCCGGAAAGAAGCATCGCATGACCATTTGTATCGATAACCGGTTTCAGTATAATACACACAAATGGAACCATGCGCATACTGAATTTACGCAGATTAACTGGAACGGTATTCTAGGAGAAATAAAACTGCTGGCCATAGACCCAGTTTATCTGGAAGATCTTCAGGTATATCCAAATATAGCCGATCAGTCCATAAAAGTAAAATTACGGGTAAATAATGCGACCAAAAAACAGATAAAGGGCAAAGTGTCTTTCGTCATCGAGGGAACAAACTACAGTCTTAAGGATGAAGTTGCACTGGTAAGTACCGATTCGGTGACCTTCGTAGAGACCACTATTCCATTAGGTAAGCATATCAAATTGTGGGATGAGTTTAACCCAAACCTCTATCGTATAAATTGTCAACTGAATACCTCCGACGGCAAAAACAGCTACCGACATGAAAAAGCGACAACCTTTGGTATGCGTGAAGTAAAACAAGGAAAAAACCATGTACTGCTCAATAATCGTCCCATCCATTTAAGAGGCAATGTAGAAAATGCAGTGTTTCCAAAAACAGGCCATGCTCCGCTCGACGATGCCTCTTGGGAACGAATCATGGTGCTGATGAAGGCGTATGGCATGAACCATTTACGATTCCATTCATGGTGCCCGCCGGCGGCGGCCTTTCGCATGGCAGACAAACATGGAATATATTTTGAAGTGGAAATGCCTATGTGGGGCAAAGATGCCGAACCCGACGAGTCTAGATATAACTTCTTCCGTAGGGAAATTAAAGCTATTTTAAAAGAATATGGCAACCATCCTTCTTTTGTTCTGTACTGCAACGGAAATGAAATTACCGGGAATTTCGACTTTATCGAGGAGTTGACTGCCGAAGGCAGAAAAGCTGATCCCCGTCATCTTTACAGCGGTTCCACGGCACGAACACGCGTTAAATCAGATCAATATTACGTTTCCCAGCAAACCAATAAAGGGCCGGTGAAGGTGTACGAAGGTCTGCCCGGTACCGATTGGGACAAGAATTTGGAATCTGATGTAGATGTGCCCGTCATTTCACACGAGTCAGGACAACGCTGTATTTATCCAAATTTTGATGAAATAAAGAAATATGCCAACAGTCCCGTAGAGGCCCGCAATTTTGAAGTATTTAGCGATCTATTACAAAAAAATGGCATGTTGGACCAAGCAAAGGATTTCTTCAGAGCATCTGGTGCGTTAACCGTGCTGGAGTACAAAGCCGTGATCGAAGCTCTGTTGCGATCAGGTAAATCTGCCGGATTTCAGCTTTTGTCGATGAATGACTTTCCGGGACAAGGGTACGCGCCCGTGGGGATCTTCGATCCTTTCTGGGATTCGAAAGGATTGGTTACAGCAGAAAAATTCAGCGAGTTTTGCGCGCCAACGGTCGCTCTACTGCGCTACGATAAAAGCAGTTTTTTCAACACAGAAACATTTAGGGGAAAAGCCGAGGTATATAACTTTAGCAATTCTGCACTTGAAAATGCGAAAATTAAATGGTGGTTGACCGATACCGCTGGCAACGTATTGAAAAAGGGAACACTGAAAAAGCAAACCATTGCCAACGAAAATGTATCGCCGGTAGGTGAATTTGAGATTTCCCTAAAAAACATCAGCACCCAAAAAGTTACGGTTCATCTTGCGGT
The DNA here is from genome assembly GCF_014109745.1 of Sphingobacterium paramultivorum. Lineage (NCBI taxonomy): Bacteria > Pseudomonadati > Bacteroidota > Sphingobacteriia > Sphingobacteriales > Sphingobacteriaceae > Sphingobacterium > Sphingobacterium paramultivorum. The sequence goes on along the minus strand of NZ_CP058555.1, from coordinate 3,473,870 downwards.
GAACGATAGCATTAAGAATAGCTGGGACATTTGGGTATATCCAAAGCATCAACATCTGATGCAGTCTACAGCTAATGTATTGTACACCGATGTCTACGATGATGTTGCAAAAAGGCAGTTGGCCCAGGGTAAAACCGTGGTTCTTTATCCTTCTCCAGACCAGGTGAAAGGTCGAAAGTCACTGTTTCACAATCATTTTTGGAACCCCATTATGTTTGCATGGGCACCGATGACCATCGGCAATCTGGTTCATCATAAGCAGGCCATGTTTAATGATTTTCTTACTTCATACCATACCGATTGGCAGTGGTGGGATATCCTGAACCATGCAAAAGTAATCGAAATGCAACATGCACCACAACAACTGCGTCCATTTATACAGGTCATCGACAGCTACGACAACAACCAGAAATTGGGTATAGGTTTCGAAGCCAAACTGCACGGCGGGAAATTGCTGGTACTGGCATTGGATACCAAAAATGATATGGATAACCGTCCCGCTACCCAACAATTGTTGTACAGTATTGATAATTATGTAAAAAGTGAGAAATTCTCGCCGCAAGTGGCCGTGGACGAAACTTTTATTCAATCATTTTTAGAGAAATAAGAAAGATTTACACAATGGTAAGAACAATGATATTATCTGTGATGACTGTTTTTTGGGGTCAGCCCCTCATGGCACAGGAAATTAGGTTAGAAGAGAAAGCGTCTGTAAACCAGGTTTATAATAAGGCTGTCGAGGCGGAAAATGCATTATCTTTGAATGATTTGGACATCGAATCGGGCTATGTACTTTATCAGACCGAGATAAACACTGATGCCGAAAGCGAAGAGCTGGAATTAGAAAACGTACGCGATTATGCCGTGGTCTATCTCGACGGTAAGGTACAGGGTAGCCTGACAGATAAGAGTAAAAAACTAGCCATCAAAACACATCCAGGCAAACACTTACTTCAATTTTATGTCGAGAATATTGGCCGGATCACTTACGGACCAGAAATTACAGATAATTCAAAAGGGATATTTGGCACCATTACTTTAGACGGAAACGACCTTCAAGACTGGAAAATGATCCCCTTAACGGTGCGTAATTATCCACTGAAGGATTTGGTTTTTGAACAAAGATCAGCGAATGACAGCCCCGGTTTTTACAAAGGTCAGTTCGAACACAATCTGTCCGGAAACAAGTATCTTAATATGACAGGATGGGGAATGGGCGAGGTATGGTTAAATCAAAAATATTTGGGATCTTACTGGGAGGAAGAAAAACAGCAGTCGATATTAATTCCTTCTACGGATTTAAAACCCGGAAAAAATGAACTTGTAATCTTCGAACTCAAAAATAATCAGCAAAAGAAGATAAGTTTGTCCCCAACGCCTGTTTTTAAGTAAATTGGTACTGTTGGCTTCGCATGGATCTGAACAGCTGAAAAAGAGCTAAGGCCAGAATTTCGACGAAGCTCATTGCCTAATAGTATGATAATCGAAGTTTATAGAACCACTGATCAACAATTAGCAGCAGGGTATTTTGATTGAACCTGGCACGCGTAAATCTTGGATAGAAATTTAAACAGCTTTAGTAGCATCGGTAAATGAATAAATACAGTCTGATAATTTGTTTCGTCGTTTTTTGGGGACAATGTGTTCTCGGTATCGATCTTTCGAGGTATAGGTTTCATCTGATGCCCGAAACTTCCTATTATGGCGGTATACAGAGCATCGCAAAAGATAGTTTAGGACGTATTTGGTACACGGGGCCCGATGCGCTCTTCATGTACGATGGCAATAGTTTTTATCAGTTAAATGATATCGTCTCTGCGATCAAACCAGCGCAAAAATGGGGTTATGGTTCTTTAATTCGGGATAAAAAGGGAAATCTGTTTCTAGCTTCTGGGCAAGGCTTATTAAAATTCGATTACGAACGGTTTTCTTTTCATGTCGTGGTTCCCGGAATGATCCGTTCGCTTTGTGTACATAGCGATGGTCAGGTTTACATGCTGTCAGACAATAGCATACTATGCTATAATCCGCAAAATAAACAGACAGAAAGCTTTTTATTGCCCAAAAACAAGTCTTTCCAAAATATATTGAGTGCTAAAGATCAGGTGTTTCTAAGCCAAGGCGCTGTCGTGTACCAAGTTGAAATGGCGAAAAAACGCCTAATCCAGTTTGCGGATTTTGGTAGTACGACAAATCAGGTGAACGATGCGGTCGCGTACGGGGGGGAATATTACTTTTTAACACAACGAGGGGGAATCCATGTAACAGATTTAACAGGTAACTTAAAACAGAAGATCCCAGTAAGCATAATGGGAAATTCAGCCGTGTTAACCAAAAAATTATATTTGGACCAAACCGGGGTGATCTGGGTGGCTACGCAAGCTGGATTGTATCTTTATGATCCATCCAATGAAAGCAGCAGCTCCTTGCAAATGAACTTGAACGATGCTTATTCATTACCGAATAACTCGATATGGACAATTTATCCAGATCCGGACCAAGGGGCCTGGATAGGTACTTACGGTGGTAAAATAGCTTATTGCTCGCTTTACGATTCCCGAGTACGTTACTTCAAGCCCAGCCCAGGGGGACTCAATCACCCCATAGTCAGTAGTTTTCAGGAAGATCATCTGGGAAATATATGGATCGGTACCGAGGGGGGGAGCCTGAATTACTGGAATAGAAAAAAGGATCAGTTTAACCCTCTAGAAAAATCGAAGGGTAGTTCGTCGAGTCCCCATATGATTAAACGCCTGAAATTTGACCGAACGAGCAAAAAACTGTTGATTTCAGCCTATAACGGCGGTATTGGTAGTTATGATGTGGACAATCAGCATTTCAGCAGTTTCAATTTCCGCTCTCCGGAGAGCCAGCAACCACTCACCGTTTATGATTTTGTAAACGATAAGGAAGGCATCTGGTGGATGACAGATCCCGATAAATCATTTTTATATCGAAAGAAGCCGCTAGGTCCTATAGAGATGGTGAGCGTCCTTGATGCGCAGGGCAAAAAAATGAAACTCGAAGTCGAAGCATTATATGTGAATAACGAAGATCAGCTCTGTTTAATTAGCCATCAAGGATTTTTTGTTGTAAATCCCCATACGTTAAAGGTATTGAAACACTACGCGCTCAAAGATGCTTCCTATTCAGCAAATTACCTGTGTAGTTATACAGTGACTTCAAATGGCGAAGTATGGTTGGGGACATTGGGTAAAGGCGTAAATGTACTCAAAAGAGATGGGACATATGTCAACTATAGTGTAAGTAACGGATTCCCGGCGAAAATGGTATTTGGCATATTAGAAGATGCTGCCACGAAAAATATCTGGTTAAGTACCAGTGATGGTCTTTTTTGTTTCAATTGGAAATCCAGTAAATTTGAGAAAGCCAGATTTTATCAGGAAAATAACATTGGTTCATTTTATATTCATGCCGCTTACAAAACTTCTAGGGGTGAAATGCTGTTTGGTGGTACCAATGGATTTCTACTTTTCGATCCGGCGTACCTCAATAAAAATCTGCAAAAACCGAAAGTTTTTTTTACAGGATTTCTGGTCAACAATAAACTCGTGAAACCAGCGGATGGCTCATCAGTTTTAACGAAAGACATTGGTAGTCTTTCCAATCAAAAAGAAGACAAGATAAGGCTCTCCAGTAGCCAGTCCAATGTAGAAATTAAGTTTTCGGCAAATAGTTATCTATCCGCAGAGAAGAACCAGTTCGCTTACCGGATGTTGGGGCTTGGTGAAGACTGGCAAATCAGTCATGCCAACCAGAAATCTGTACAGTTTCTCAACCTTTCGGGCGGAGATTATATCTTTGAAATCAAGGCTTCCAACAATGATGGGCTATGGGGCGATCAAATATCACGATTATATATCCATGTCGATCCACCATTTTTCTTGTCCTGGTGGGCTTATTGCTGCTATGCAGCACTTGTTTCTGCTCTGCTCTTTTTCATAATGAGATATTACAGCAATAAAAGAGTGTTTAAAGAGCGATTAGCACTCGAGCGTTTAAAAGAACAGAATATGCAAGAGCTGAACCAGGCGCGTACCGACTTCTTTACCAATATCTCACACGATTTGAAAACACCGCTAACCTTGGTTTTACAGCCGCTTAAGCAACTCAAAGATACTATTGTATCCAACGATACTGCTTTGGTATACATGGATTTAATAGAGAAAAATGTATCCAGAATACAGCGGATGATTAGCCAATTGCTGCGCTTTCGCGAAATAGAAAGCCAAAAAATTACGCTCAATCCGCAGGTCGGTGATTTTATCAATTTTGTAAGGGATATATTTAGCCTGTTTGAGCTCTATGCCAATAAAAAAGGTGTTGAAACCAATATTTCCGCGTACAAGGACAATTTATATGTTGCCTTTGATTACGATGTTATCGAAAAAATATTGACTAATCTGTTCTCCAATGCCCTAAAATATACACCAGATAATGGGTATGTGGGCGTACGTATCTATAGTGCAACAGCAGAAGAAAAAGAACGGTTTCCTTCGTTAAATCCAACGGAAGTCGAATACATCTCCATTGAAGTTATAAATACCGGTGATTGTTTTTCTGAAGAACAGATCGCGACACTTTACACTTCTTTCAACCGCTTATCTTCTCATCGGCCAACTTTTGAAGAAAGTTCAGGACTTGGACTTGCTATTGTGAAAGAACTGGTAGATGTGCTGGAGGGTAAAATATGGATGGTCAATAAGACCGATAAAATTTCATTTACCCTTTCACTACCGTTAAGGAAACAGGCCGGGGCAGGGGACATGCAGCCTAACGTGTATGATTACACCGTTTCTGAAATCGACGATATTATCACGCAGGATACTGCAGCCCCAGAAACAGGATCGATCCCTATAAAAAAGACAGATAATATCCTGCTCATTGAAGATGACCAACAGCTGCGTGTCTATCTGGAGCAGCGTCTGGCCGAAAAATATAATGTGTACACGGCGAGTGACGGGGAAGAGGGCTTAATTAAAGCCGAAAAAATTTATCCGCAACTTATTATTACCGATTTGATCATGCCAAATCGCAATGGCTTGGAAGTATGCCGTAGCCTTAGACAAAATTTTAAGACGAGCCATATTCCTATTATTATGATTTCGGGTACGGGAGATGACAACCAGCATAAAATAAAAGCATTGGAATATGGCGCTAATGTGTTTATTGATAAACCGTTTCATGTCGACTACCTGTTGCAACAGACGGAAACCATTCTAAGAAATCAGCGGGAACTAAAAGAAAAATACAGCAAACACATTCAGGTAGATCCCTCCAATGTAACCGTTACCTCCATGGACGAGGAACTGCTGATTAAGGCCATTCAGGTAATTGAAGAAAATATTGACAATGCCAGTTATTCCGTAGAAGATTTTGTGGCTGATATGAACGTAGGCAGAACCATTCTTTATCAAAAAATACATGATATTGTGGGAATGTCCATCAAAGAATTTATTTTGAATATGCGGCTGAAAAGAAGTGCTTATCTGTTAGAAAAATCGGATTTGACGATAGCGGAAGTTGCTTACCAAACCGGGTTTAACAATGCCAAATACTTTAGCGTCTGTTTCAAAAAACAGTTTGAACTGAGCCCTTCAGAGTTTAAGAAAAAGGTTTCCAGTGGAAAGAAATAAAAATACAGCCAATAGTTGACCGATATACCCTTTCAGATAGGTGAAAGGCCATTCTATATTTTTGAAATCCTAACGATCATGAAAATGACAATTTTTAGAAAAACGCTTCTGCTTACATATTGCTTTTGCTTGTTTAACGTAATTTATCTGACAGCGGCTGTCGCCCAAAAGGTAGATGAGACTTCGATCAGCCCCAATAAATACAAGAGTGGTTCCCAGTCAGAACGTATACAAAAAGCCATAAATGAAGCAAAAAAGTCGACTGGGAAAGTAGTGATCCCTAAATACGATGCGGTAACAAAAAAAAGTGTCTGGCTCATCGATCAGGCCATTTTGCTTCCGGGCGATTTTGAACTTGAATTGAATAACTGTACCATTAAGCTATCGGATAAATGCCGGGATAATTTTATCCGTTCTGCAAATGCAGGGCTGTCAATTAAAGATATAGCACCCACAAAGAATATCCGGATTATTGGAAAAGGAAATGTTCTTTTAGAAGGAGCTGATCATCCCAGAGCTACCGGTGACCATAATAAAATCTTGTCCTTAAATCCCAGCGGATTTGGAGAATCTTATGGTACAGATGCAGGTAAGCCCGGAGAGAACCAAAAAGGTGGATGGCGGAACCACGCCATCATATTGGCTCACACTGATGTATTTGAGGTTAGCGGCATTACATTAAAGGATTATCATGGGCATGGACTGGTATTGGAACACTGTACAAACGGTAAGGTAAGCGATATTACTTTTAACGTAAGGCAGGCAGTAACTGTTGATGGAGTAGACAAACAGATTTTGAACCAAGACGGCATGGGCATACGTTTTGGCTGTAAAAATATTATTATTGCGAACTGCAAAGGTAAAAGCGGTGACGACTTTATTAATATAGGGTTGACAGATACCGGAGTGGGAGCAGGTGAAGAAAATGTAAATGTGGTAAGTGGTTCGATTTATAGGGGCGAAATCGACAACATTTCAACTATTTATCTCCAGAACTGGCAGGACTTCTATTCAATTTCACACCGATCCATACGGATTATGCCTGTGGGTAAGCTCCGTATAAGTCATGTTTTTATCGAGAATATGGTCATCAGTCCGCTAGCAAAACAAGGTTTGGTGGTCGAGTATGGCGAGCATGTGCAGGGCTTATTTGTACGAAATTTAATCAGTCATCAACCTATAAAAGCCAAAGGTATCTCGCAGGCCAGTTTCCGCGATATCATTTATAAAGGTCGGGGTGAAGCTATCGATGTGCAACCAAGCGATACCGTTATCCTAGATCATCTAATGTGTATAAAAAAAGAATAATAAAGCGCTTCTAACCTCCATTTTACAGCGAAAAACACATGTTTTTGCCTTTTGTACAAAATCAAACCATTTTCGTACAAAAACGAACCCTACGAATTGGTGATGATTATAGTTTTGTCTTAACCAATTTTAAAAAAGCAAAATATGTGTATGAAAATTCCTCCCGACCACGTGATTAGGCTCACGCAGGGTAATCCGAACTTTACAAAAATCAATAGCAAGGCGCAACGGAATTTTAGGTTTCGTCAATAAGAACGAAAACGAAGTCTTGCCATCGGCATTGCGCATGCATTTGCAGCAATGAGATAGTATGTATCACAAAATTTAAATTAAAAATCCAAGCCTATTGAAGCAGACCTATTTTAAACTCATATTCTTTACGAGAAAGGGAAAGTAAAGAACGCAAGTAAATTTTAAACTAACCATTATAAATCAATGATACAAAAGATACATATCTGGCTCAGGAGCTGGATAATGAGTGCTACCCTATCGGTGGTGGCGGCTAATTATGCTTATTCGCAAGCAACAGATCAAATAAATGTCAAAGGTCAGGTCACCAATGATGCGGGAGAAGGACTTAAGGGTGTTTCGGTTATGATTAAAGGGGCGAAAACCGGTGTTCAGACAGATGCAAATGGCCGTTATACCATTCTGGCGCCACGCACGGCTACGCTACTTTTTACCTACATCGGTTTTAATAACCAGGAATTAAAGGTCAATCCATCAGGAATCATCAATGTGAAGATGTCAGGAAATAATGTCCTGGATCAGGTTGTGGTCGTAGGGTATGGTACAGCCAAGAAGAAAGATTTAACAGGAGGTTTGGCTGTGGTCGGAAAAGAGCAGCTAAGCATGGTATCTACCTCAAACCTGATGGATCGCTTGGTGGGACAGGTTGCCGGTTTTTCCATTACGACCGGCGAGGCTGCGCCGGGAGCATCACAGACCCTGTTGATACGCGGTGAAAATTCGATATCGGCCAACAATAGTCCGTTGATTATTTTAGATGGTATTCCCTACAGCGGATCCCTGGCAGATATCGATCCCAACAACGTCGAAAACCTTTCGATCTTAAAAGATGCCTCGGCTTCGGCCATCTACGGTTCGCGTGCGGCCAATGGGGTTATTCTGATACAAACCAAAAGGGGGGCGCTGGGTAGAGCTCAGGTAAACTATAAAGGTTTGATCGGCATGGCCGAGCCTATGCAACGCATCAATGTTATGGGACCAAATGAATATATCCGCTTTCAACAAGATATTGCCCGAATTAGGCAGGGCTATACTGGAGCGCTATTAGATCCTATCGCCGGGGATATTATTAGCGTAACAGAGCGCGGTAATTATGCGAAAGGCATTACTAACAATTGGCAGGATTACGTCTTTCGAAAAGCCATGACCATGGATCATCAGTTGAGCATTTCCGGTGGAACAGAAAATACAAAATATATGGCTGCCCTTGCTGCTTTGGATCAAGAGGGTGTGGTATACAATTCTAAGTTGTCCCGTTTAAATATTACCACAAATGTGGATCAGACTTTTAATAAATGGTTAACCACTGGTGTTGGCCTGCAATATACCCGGAAAAGCGACGGTGGTATTACGCCAAATTTGGAACATGCCATAAAACAAAGTCCTTATGGGAGCTATAAAGACGAATCGGGGAAGTATGTACCCGAGCCCATGGAGTATTCATTGATCGTCAATCCGATGCGCAACGTTAACGCGATTCAGGATAGGTATAATAACAACTTCTTTCTTTCTGGCTATGCCAATATTTTGCTGCCGGTAGAGGGTCTTTCCTTACGATCAAATTTTGGTTATAATTATCGGAACGGATTTACCGGAACCTATTACGGGCGCAATACTTTTGAAGGCAGGGATCAGGGTACGCAGGCTGGAGGCAGTGCTTCCATTAACAATTCCAATTATAACGATTATACCTGGGAGAACCTGCTCAAATACGAGCGGCAGATCGGCGATCATCGTTTTGATGTGACGGGTTTATTCAGTATGCAAAAAACGAAAAGCTGGTCAACAGCCCAAAGCGGTGCAGGTTTTGTAACCGATGATACCGAATACTTTATGATCGGTTCGGCCAGCCGTCTTGTTTCCAACAGCGCTTCCTTATCGGAATCTGCGATGCTGTCATACATGGGCAGAATAAATTATGCCTACAAAGGCAAGTATCTATTGACCCTGACAGGACGTACAGATGGAGCCTCTGTATTTGGTGTCAACAATAAATACGCATTTTTTCCTGTCGCAGCGGCGGCGTGGCAAATCGGGGAGGAACGTTTTCTGAAAGATAACGCCAAATGGCTGGACATGCTGAAAATCCGCCTTTCTTATGGTGCCAACGGTAACCAGGCGATTACACCATACCGCACGTTAGACCGCTTATACTCCAATGTAAAATATATCTGGGGCGATGATGGTACTGCCGTTACGACAGCCTATTTGGCCGGTGATGGTGTGGGGAACCCTAATTTGAAATGGGAAACCACCTATTCGACCAACCTGGGACTGGACTTTCAGTTATTTAATAACAGATTGGGGGGAACTATCGATGCCTATCTCTCTAAAACGAAAGATTTACTGATGACCCGCACTGTACCTATCATGAACGGGTATAACCGGATTTGGGACAATATCGGCGCCACCCAAAATAAAGGTATTGAAGTCACCTTAAACTCCACGAACGTGAAAGGGGAAAATTTTCAATGGAATACGACCGCTGTGTTTTCCTTAAACCGAGACAAAATTGTCGAGTTGAGAGGGGATGGTATCGATGATATTGCCAACAACTGGTTTATTGGTAAGCCATTACGAGTATTCTACGATTATAAAATGATCGGTGTATGGCAAAATGGAGAAACCATTACTGTGGATGGGGCAGCACCCGGAGCTGCCAAGCTGTACGACCGCGATGGTAACGGCAAGATAGAAGCGAGTGACAGGGTGGTCATCGGATCTAAAAATCCACGCTATACAGCCTCTTTAGCCAATCGGTTTTCTTACAAAAATTTTTATGCATCTGCGTTGGTAACCGGGGTTTTTGATGTATGGCGCGATGATCACATGGCCAATCTTGGGGCCTGGACTTTCGGGATTACCAACTATGTACACGATGCCAATTATTGGACACCGGAGAACCCCAATGCGACGATTGTTTCACCCGGTTATCTCAATCCATTAGGACACGGGTACTATAAAAAGGTGAGCTACGTACAGGTGAAGAACATCACCTTTGGTTATAAATTGCCACACAAAATTGCTAAAAAGGTCGGTGTAAATGGTATTGATATAAACGCTAGCGTGAACAATCTGAATACGATTTCTAATATCAGAGAGGTACTCAATTACGACAACACCTGGATGGCCTCCTATCCGACGGCACGTTCGTATATGTTTGGCTTAAATGTAAACTTCTAATCGAATGGACATGAAAATGAAAAATATTATCACAACAAGTTTAGGGCTTATCGTATTGTTAACCTTAGGAGGCTGTAAGAAGTTTCTGGAGGAAGAACTGAAAACTGAACTGGCCCCCTCCAATACCTATACCAGCACCTACGGTTTCGAGGTGGGGAGTGCTGGTTTGTATACACTCACACGTTCAGAATACAATACCTATGGCGAAGGTGGCGCCTTCATCCATAATGGTGCCTGCCCATATGAAGCTTTACAGGTATCTACAGATATCGCCGATGCCATTAATAGCGATGGCTCGCTGACGGCTTTTGCAAACCTTACACTTACTGCCTCAGAACGGTTTGTGGGTACTTACTGGAATTGGGCTTACAACCTCATTTCATCGGCAAACCTGATGCTGGTTTATTCCGAAAAAAATACCAATTGGGATACGCCTGCGGATAAGGCACGTTTTCAGGCTGAAGCTCGCTTCTTTCGGGCTTATGCTTACCGTACCTTGGTTTATCTCTATGGCGATGTACCCTATGTGGAAACTATCCTGTATGATTTTCAGCTTAATTTTACCCGTACACCAAAAGCCGAAGTCATCGGCCACATGGTAGACGACCTGAAGTTTGCGGTGGATAACCTGCCTACAAATCCGGACGACGTAAAAGAAGGAAAGCTGACCAAATGGGCCGCAAGTCATTTGCTGAGCGAAATCTACCTATTGCAGGGCAATCATGCCGAAGCAGAAAAGGCCGCATTGGCGGTCATCAATAGTGGGTATTATAACCTTATGAAAAACAGATATGGCGTAAATGGCAGCAAACCAGGCGATGTATTTAGCGATTTATTTCTGGAAAATAACCAAAATAGAAAAAGTGGCAATAAAGAAAGTATCTGGGTATTGCAGTTCCAGTTTAACACGATCGGTGGTGGTACCAATTCGGATGACTGGACGCGTAGGGCTTGGATACCCAATTACTCGACGATTACAGGATTTGTTTTGGCTGACACATTGGGCGGCCGTGGTATTGCACAATTAGTACCAATGAAGTGGTGGGTAGGCACCACAGGTACCAATGCTACAGGCAATGTCGCTGGTATTTTCGAAGCAAATGATATCCGTAATTCAGGTTATAACATTAAACGCAACTGGTATTACAACAACGCGAATGAGGCCTCGCTATATGGTAAAAAAGCCAATATTACCGAACAGACCTGGTTTACGACAAAAAGCTTATTTCCAGCGATTACAAAATTCTTTTACGGACGTACTGAAAATTTAAGTTTGACCGGTAGTTATAAAGACCGTATGAAATTCCGCTTGGCTGAAACCTATCTGTTGCTTGCTGAAGCCTATTTGGGACAAAATATGCCGGATAAAGCTGCCCAAGCCGTCAATGAAGTGCGGAAAAGAGCGGGAGCGTCCGAAATTACCGGCGCTCAGATGAATATGGATTTCCTGCTCGATGAGCGTATCCGCGAATTAGTTGGTGAAGAAAGCAGAAGATTTACCCTGGTGCGTACCAATACTTTGGTGGAGCGGGTCAAAAAATATAATAATGCGATCAAGGATAAAATTACGGACAACAATATCTTATGGCCTATTCCACAGGTGATCAGGGATGCCAATACAGGGGCACCGTTCCCGCAGAATCCGGGTTATAATTAATGGTTATGGGAGGCTGTCCAAATCCTAATCGTATTTTCGGCAGCTTTCCCATCTGATGACAAAAAAGCAGTTGCGCTAGTCAAGCGCATGATTCTATCCAAACGTTAGCAAAACTATAAATCAATGAAAATCATCAATTATTTATACAAAACCTTATTTTTCTTAAGCATGGTACTTTGCCAGTTATCCTGCAAACAGGAAATTCAGGATATACCCAAAGTCAATGAAACGATGGACCTTCAGCCTTCGTCGGAAAACATTACGCTGGACGAAGTCAATTTGACCAAAGATATCGTCACATTTAACTGGAAACCCGCTAGGGTACAATCAGATGATCATTTGGTCAGCTACAGTACGATGTTAGATGTGGTGGGGAACAATTTTGGTACCGGTACAGCCATATTCAACTATGAAGACGATAACGTATTGAGCAGAAGCTTTACTTCCGAACAATTACAAAATTGGGCAAATGAAAAGTGGGGCATACCAGCAAATAAAAGCTTTACACTAGAGTTTAGAGTGGTTGCCCAATGGGAGGGCGGTGCAACTTTTGAGGCACCCGAAGTACGTACTGTAAGAATTACAGTAAACCCGATCAAGACGGTTGTTTTTGATGCCGATAAAGTGTTCTTGAGCGGAAGTGCCGTTGGCGGGAGCAAAGTGGAGATGCCAAAAACATTGGAAAATCTGGATCAGTATGCTTATGTATTGAATTTGCAGCCTGGCGAACTGGAAATTCCGGTCGAATTTAACGGTGAAACCAATTATGTTGTTACCTCCGATGGAAGCGGTGAACTAAACGATGGAAATGCCGTTGGCATCAAAATGAGAGAAAACGTATTCTCCTGGAAAATAGCAACTGCGGGCGAGTATCGCGTTGTGGTCAATATGCAAAAAGCGACAGCAACCATTTATTCTCCAGCGAAAGCACTTGCTCCCAAAATAGTGACATGGACAGGGGATCAGCCTTATACGACCACGGTGGCGGATTTGTGGATGCACGGAAGTATCAATGGCTGGGGAACTCCGGTAAAAATGGATTGTCAGGTAAGTTTGGCGGATCCGCAGGTTTTGGTCTATACTGGGGGTAAAGTCGGGACCACCAAGTTTATCGTGACAGGAGACAACAGTAATAACAAAAACCTGGCTTATGCTTTTAGTGCTCCGCCTACGACTGAAGGTGTGGCTCAGACCCTGACGCTTACTTTAGGAAAAGTCGCAGAATTGGGCGGAGGTACCGTTGGCGCGAACCGAAATTCTTATTTCACCATTCCGGCCACGACCAATGTGCTGATTTTTGATCTAAGGAACATGACAATTCTGGGGCTAAAACGGTAAGCAATTGTATCAAAGCATTTAAATTAATTTTAACATTTCTGAAAGTGAAAAACAATATAAACTATAAAAAAGCCTGCCTCAGCGCATTTGCTATCATGCTTTGCTTTCTAGCGGTTTCATGCAAGAAAGATAGTGCTGATAACGAAAAAGATATAGCAGGGACCTTGGTGAAACCCAGCTACAACCGCAGTGCCATGTTTCGTAACCCTTTAAACGGCTGGGTCATGTATGCTTCAGCTTCGGGGACTCCTTCCTATTGGGACACCCAATTCTATGTACCTGACTTAGGTAAAACGGTCAAAGCAATTGACTATGCATCTGCCTGTTATATCCGTACCAGCTGGCGAACTTTTAATCCTGTAGATGGCGTATATGCCTGGAGGGATCCCAGCACGGCAATCTATAAAATGATCAAAGGGGCACAAGATAAAGGATTGCCAATCGCCTTTCGTATCGTCGTCGACGGTCGCGATCAAGGAGCAAATACGCCGCAGTTTGTTTTCGATGCAGGCGCCAAGTATTATGTTGCCAATGCTTCTTTTCCGGATAGAAAAACACCCGTGCTGCAAGATCCTGTTTTTCGGAAATATTATAGCAAGCTGATCGAAGAGTTGGCGAAGGATTTTAATGATTTAAATAAAACCTCCTTTGTCGATGCTTATGGACTCGGTTTGTGGGGGGAGGGACATAGTGTCATTTACGAAGATCCTAATAATCCTTCCGGCCAAAATATTGAGGTGATCAAAGAAGAAGTTGTTGATTGGATTTCAGATGTGTATTCCAAGAACTTTACAAAAGTGCCTTTGCTGATCAATTATCACCGCTTAGTTGGCGACCCTGCGGGCAATGGAGCTCCTAATCCTAATTCGGAGAAGCTGTTGAATAAGATGATCAATAAAGGGTACAGCCTGCGTCAGGATGCCTTTGGAATGACCGATTATTATCAAAGCTGGGAGAAGAATTTTGCCAAGGTCTGGAATTTTAAACGCCCGATTATTATGGAAGGTGGTTGGATTACGACTGGTACACACCGTTACTGGACTGATCCAAGCGGTAAATACAGGCAAGACCATCCCGAAGATGTTCGGCAGGGCGAATTTGACAGCTCCTTGGAAGCTGCTGTAAATATGATGGATTTCCGTATCGGTGAAATTGAAAGCTGGTTCACCAAATCTTTTACCTTATGCCAGCGTTTTATTTCTGAAGGTGGCTATCGTTTGTATCCCGATCGTATTTATTTACCGGAGAAAGTCAATTCGGGTACTGAAACAACAATTAACCACCGCTGGCGGAATATGGGCTGGGGGTATTTCCCGAATAATATTCCTCAATGGAATTATAAATATAAAGTAGCTTTTGCACTCCTGGACGAAGAAAACAGGGTGAAAAAAGTTTTTGTTGATGATAAAGGAGAACCTTCCACCTGGCTTAAGAATAATCCAGTCGCATACGAGTTGAAAGCTAATGTCGATGTAGCTGCTGGAAACTATACCTGGGCCGTCGCCATTGTAGATACAACAAATGAAAATCAGCCGGGAATAAGGCTTGCCGTAAATGGCGATATAACTGATTCAGGATGGTTAAAACTATTGGAGGTGCAGGTACAGTGAGATCATTCGCATAAGTTTTAAAAGCCAAAATTAGCGAAAGTTTTTTAGTCAAAAGGGCCTGATATTGATCAGGCCTTTTATTTTAGCGTGTACTTGTACAGTAATCATATACCTGTAATTTTATAGTGTTTTAAGTAGCTAAAATTAAGCGTTGGTTGCTTTTTACCTCAAAAGGGCCCGATGTTCAAATTAGCCCCTTTGTTTTAGCGTATACTTGTACAGTAATTTTTATGTTTCATATCGTTTCCTCGTTTTTGTTTCGTCATCCAATGTTTTTAAATACTATTGAATTTTCACCGTACGATTCCAATTTTTATGTTGACTCTTTCTTTTTGAAATGTAGCTAGTAGCCGTTTTGTATAGTAAGAACAACAGCAGATTTGAAGTGGTTTTGTTGAATTTTATTACTCAATGGAGCAAAGTAAAACAATGTAATTGGCTGGAATCTTAAGCATAGTCATGTTGGGTTAACTGCTAACTTGTAGGAAATGATTTAGGTATTATACAAAGCGGGGCCTTAGCCCCGCTTATTTTTCAGCACTTATAATTCGAATGAAATATAATTTGCAGACTATATTCCTAATTCACCATTGGCAAGCATATGTCTGTAAATCGTTCTGCAGTTGTCGAAGAATCCTGAACAGGAATTTTCAACATAGGTTTGCGAAGTGAAAGTGTCAATAACTTGGCCACTACTATTGTAGACTGTTAGCGTGTAAACACACTTTCTTAGAAACTTTGCATTGCTTTCTTTTGTTGATTCGGCAACTTCAACTTTGTTGGTGGTTTCGGATGCTGCCGAAGTACTTGTTTTTACTTCTGCATTTTCTTTGGGTGCTTTTGTGTCCGTGCCTGCAAAAGCCGCTGTCGATAGCGCAGCTAGGGCTACCAAACTCATCAATAACTTTTTCATTGTTTTTAAGTTTTATTTGTTAAATAATATATGCCTTTTGGGCATGTTTTAATTATCTAATGCTAAAAGTAATCACAAGAAATTTGACTGGGCGGAGCGATTTGTATTCGTGAGAGTTGATCTAATATTCGCGCTTACTTAGTTGATATTTAGTTTACCCAGTAAACTGAAATCAGCTCAAAAATTAGACTGGGTATTCGTACATATCTTCACCTCCCGATTCCGGCCGTTCACCGAGTTTTCCCGAGCGTTGGTCTAAAGCCCATAGGTCAGGGACCTATTGTGTTGTAGTTTTGAGTCAACAAATAAGAACAACAGAACTAACACTATAAAAAAGATATTATGAAAACCCTAGTAAAAACATTCGCAGCAGCAGCTTTAATCGCCGTATCAACATTCGCTATGGCAGCTGCAGGACCAGGTTCGAAATCAGAGAAAGCAAACGTTAATCTTTCCACAGCAGACTTGGCACTGGATCACTATCTTGCGGTAACCACTGCGGGAGAATCAGCAGGTGTAGAGCAGCTATTTGCTGAAGATTTTAACCAAAAGTTTCAAGCGTCCAATGCGCAAAGTCATGGCCGTAGCGAAATCGTTAAATTCTTGAAAAAGCAAAAAGGAGAGAAGCTGAACTGCACCGTAAACACCGATATCCTTGAAGAGTCAGCAGACTATATGGTCGCAAAAGTAACTTTGAAATTTGAAAATTTTACCAAGACTGACCTGGTTACCTTAGAGCGCGAGGGTAACAGCTGGAAAGTTTCGAAATCAATCAATTCGTATAAATAAAATCTAATAGCTAGTAATCTGCCAGATCGGGTGGAGGACAGGCCACTAGTGAAATCATCTATTTAAATTTAGTTCGAAGCCATGTCGGGAGATGTGGCTTTTATTCTGATATACAAGTTTGGAACTTTTAATTTAACTTTAGGTATTCACCATTCGTGCTGAGATTTCGTGCAAATAGCGTGTGGTCGCTAGATGATAGTAATTATGGAAGAAAAGTATACTTTAATCGGACTGGGCTTATGTATAAGAACTGATCATTGTATCGATATTGTTCCCAAAATCTTCAGTGTCGACCATTGTATAAACCGGAAATAAAATAAGATTAGAATCTCAAGAGTCGTAACTACAGCTGATCATATTGTGAAAAAATAGAGCGGTTAGTTACTTAGATTATTGTGCGTAGAAAAGAATAAGTAATGGATATTAAAAAGCACCTATTGGCGTTAAAAAGTTTTGAAGATTCTTTAGCCCAAGCATTAGATCAACTTCAGCGTGAAGTTGGTAACGACCTGTCGTTCCTGGAAAATTTTGATAAATTGAATAATTGCTATAAAATGGATTCAAGGTCAAGTCAGTTATTATTGAGAGCTATGCAATTATCCAAATCTGAGGATATATATTCAAGTTTTGAACTGTCGGATATCGAAAAGGCCTATGATTTTATGCTCGAAACAAATACTAATAATTTAAATATTTGGGTTGATGCGATCTATTTTAATGAAATTGTTATAGATAATAAAAGAAAAAGTGAGCTATTGAAAACTCGATTTTGTTCTCTATTAGCTAATTTCCAAAAAGAAATTGAAAATTTGGATAGGTAGTCAGGTTGGCCCTGTAGGACTAATATCAGCGCCCCATATTGAATTGGGACGAAAAAGTAATAGAAACAAAATTTAGATACTACACGATGAAAGATAAATATGAAAAATGGGCTATTGATTTATCCCTTCCTCAAGATTTATTTTTTTATAAAATGTATGTGGAATACAGTGAAATAGTTATTCTTTTAAAAAACTTAGTTGATCACACTCAAATTCTCGAAATAAAATTTGAGTATTTTGTTTCGTATAAAGTTACGATCGACTTGGCACTAATGAAGATGGTTAGCGAGAACGACGATTTTCGGGGATTTGCGAGATCTACATGCTCCGCTTATTTGGATTCAGTTATTGAGGGCAGCTATGATATTTTAGAACGAAAAAATATTGAACATTTCGTTATTTATAATTTAGAAAATGCAATTGAGGTACTTTCGGATGAACCTGCTACATTTCGCTGGTTAAGTAAGGAAGAGGTGAAAACGTTAGTGAGTTAACCCGTTAATAAATTAAAAGGAACAAAATTCAGGTATCAATAGTTATGAACAATTTTATAAAATGGGATCCTGTATCTCCTCCACCAAATGATCTTTATTTTGTTAATTTAACGGACAACGGTGGTAGCATAGAGATTCATCTGGCTGAAATGAAAGATGACCGAATATTAATCTTAAAATTTAAAGGTGCAATGTCTTATCAAGTGACAGATGAAGGTGCAAGATCAAGAAGCCTCTATGAGCACCCAAGTTATAGAGGTTTAGTGGTATCTGATAATTCAAACTATTTAGATTGGTTTCGTAGAGAAAGTCAAGAAATGTTTTCAGATTGGGATCTGAAACACTATTCAGTTGGTAATGTAAATAATATTATCGACATCATAAGTGGTGATGAAATCGAAGTTGTCTGGCAAGCAGAATTCTGAAATGGAGTAAAAAGACGAAGTTCGGATTTGCTCAAGGAATGCTTACCCATTTTTATGAGCCATTAAACACCACTAAATTTGCATATGAAAAAGAGCAACATATTAAAAAAATGGCATCCCGCTGAGATGATTAATGGAGACCTTTATTTAATAAGTTTATCAGATGATCAAGAGAATGGACTGCAGATAAGTTTTGAAATAGAGAATATTGAACTTAACCTTGTCTTCGATTTTGGATTTCATGCACTTTATTATCAAAATCAAAATGAAAACAGTTCTTTAAAAATAATTGACGATTATGGTATTACTGGAAACTGGTCCTTATTTACGGTGGAAAAATCTGATTTGATTGATTGGATAGTAAAAAATAGTTATCATATTGTTAGTAAAGAAAATGTTCAGCATTTTATCTTTTTGCATGCTGATGGTTTAATCAATGTGCTGTCAGCGCATGAACCAAAAGTATATCAACAAAAACAGACGTATTAATCGTATCTTTGTTCCAAGGACAGGCAGCTGTCCAATCCTTAAGAGCTGTGTCTACAGCGATCAAATTAGATTTTCAAGAATATTATTTAACACGGTAGGAATACCGAGATAGCAAGCCAGTACCATATATGTTAAGTTACGAAGCATACGAAAAGAGTGTTTTTGATTGGCTGATGTCCAAACATCAGACAGACAACAATTTTACGTTTACAGTGAGACAAAGTGCCACGAAGAATTCCGAAACGGATTACTTTATCGGAACCCAGCGTTCGGGCTATTTTGCAACTACCTTTTGGTCTATTCCTGTCAATTTCCCGGGTTCTTCTGGCGATGCTATGAGTCTAATATTTGTGTTGGGGGAGTCTACTTATACGTACTATTTTGAATTTACCCAAACCCAAGATCCCAAAGATGATCAAAATCGTGCGGTGCTAAACTTAATCAAGACAATTAAAGAGCCCTTGGTGGAAAAGTATAAGCTGGCACGGAAAATCAATGAAACTGCAAAAATGTATACGATTCGAATCGCTGGCCTCAAAGAAAACTATGTCTCTTTGGAAGCGATGTACCAGGATATTGATGGCCAATTGGCCGATATTATCGCTATCGTCGATCTGGGTATCTTGAGTGTCAAGCAATCTATTCAACGGTTTACAGCGCACCGCGTTACACCTCAGGAGTTTGTCAGTCTGATCAATAAGCTGAACCAACGTGTCGAAAAACACCATGCTATCATTAAAGAAATAGGGGGTGAGGAAACATCTGTCAATACCGAAACATTCGCAAACAGTATCCCTATGCAGCTCAACCAAATTTTGTATGGTCCTCCTGGTACGGGAAAAACATATAACAGCATCAACTTGGCTCTTTCCATCATCGAAGGAAAAAGCGAAACGGAACTATCCCTTGAGGATAGGACTTCATTGAAAGCACGTTACCAGCGGTATGTGGATAGCGGACAGATCCTTTTTACAACTTTTCATCAGAGCATGAGCTATGAGGATTTTGTGGAAGGAATCAAACCACGTTTTCATGAAACCGACGATGGAAGCAAGCAGCTTATCTATGAAGTAGAAAGCGGTTTGTTTAAGATTGCCTGTGCCCATGCGGCATACAATACCTATCTCGAACTGCACTCGAGTGAAGAGAGGCCTGCCAGTGCCGAACTGGTCAGTAAGTTTAATTCCGGGGTATTTCAAAAGGCGATGGCCAATCAGGATATTCAAGGAAAGCCTGTGGTTTTAATTATCGACGAAATCAATCGGGGCAACGTATCCGCCATATTTGGTGAGCTGATTACGTTGATTGAGGAATCCAAACGTGCCGGACGGGACGAAGCACTTGAAGTTATCCTTCCTTATAGCAAGCAGAAATTTTTTGTACCATCCAATCTGTATCTCATCGGTACCATGAATACAGCCGATCGCTCGGTGGAAGCTTTGGATACTGCTTTGCGCCGTCGGTTTGCCTTTGTGGAGATGATGCCCAATGCCGAACTGCTCGGCGATATCATCATCGAAAATATCAATCTGCAACATGTCCTCAGTAGAATCAACAATCGCATCAAGGTGCTTTTGGACAAAGACCATCAAATTGGACATTCTTATCTGATTAATGTGCAGTCACGCCGCGATCTCACACATGCCTTTAACAATTGCATCGTACCCTTACTCAAAGAATACTTTTATCGGGATGAGGAGAAAATTGCTTTGGTGCTGGGAGCAGGTTTTGTTGAAATTGAAAAAGACAGCTTTTCAGTAGATCTCTTTCCGGATTTCGATAAAATACGGAAGCCGCAGTATAAACCAAAGCTGAATGTACTCGAGGTACCAGAAGAAAATATTATTGATGCCTTGAATCAATTGATCGGATAATCATATGCAGCATGTCCTTCAAGTCTATGAGCATGATACGTTGTATCTCAATCAGTCCTACAAGACTCAGACAGGAGAAAGTCTGCGATTTGTAGAGATTTACTTCCATGTGCTGCTCAAATACAATGACCTACATCAGGGTAAATACTTTGCGCCTGTCTATCAGGGTATCCGATTTAAAAACTATGTCGGGATTGTTCAGGTGGACGATCTTGTCATTGAAATCCTTCCCAAGATCCAGCGGACTGCATCTACCGTAAATTGGCGCGACGTATTGATCGAAATGCTTCTCGAAACGGAGCGGTTAAAGGTTGCAGCAGTTGGGGAGGCTTTTGTTGACAAACAGCAGATCCATCTGTTGGATATCTATTTTGACTGGTATTTAACAGCGGTAGAAGAACTGCTGCATCACGGACTGGTGAAACAATATTATCAGGAAACTAAAAATACCGTTGCGCTCAAAGGAAAACTAGAGTTTGCAGGGCATATTCAGCGTAATCTCGTTCATAAAGAGCATTTTTACAATACCCATCAAGTATATGGCGGTGACCATGTGCTGCATCAGATTCTCCAGCTAGGCTTGGAGATAGTTGCTCGCCTGTCGCGAGGGAGCTATCGTTATGGACGTTGCAAGACGGTGCAATTGAATTTTCCAGAAGTCAAAGAGATCTGGGCCGACCAGCAATTATTTGATAGGCTATCTTATAGCCGTAAAATGGAACCTTATCGGACAGCAATTGAATTAGCACGATTGATTATTTTAAACTATGCCCCCAATGTCAAAGCGGGAACTGAAAATATGCTGGCTCTGCTTTTCAATATGAATGAGCTCTGGGAGCAGTATGTGCTTGCGCAGCTGGCGAACTGTTCGAAAGATTGGGAAGTACGAGGACAGGAGAGCAAGCAATTTTGGCGCGATAAGACCCTTCGACCAGATATTCTGTTGAAGCATCGAATCAGTGGAAAACAGTTTGTCATTGATACCAAATGGAAGAATTATAGCTATGATATGATATCCACGCAAGATCTACGACAGATCTACGTTTATGTGGATTATTGGAATGCTGTAGGAGGAATGTTGCTGTATCCCCATGCCAATACCCAGAAAAAGAAAGAGCTTTGCGATACCTACCATGGGAAAGAATACATAGCGCAGATTGGTTTACTGTCGATCTTGGATGACGAAGGAAAGTTGAGCAGGTCATTGGGAAAAGATCTTCTTACACTGATTGAGTTCACCTAGCAGTCCTGGCCATTTTCAAGAGACAGGGCCCCAATTGTACGAATGTATTTTATAAAATAAAGAAAGTGATTTTTAGTACAGCTCTTTTTCTTAAAAAAAAGAGTGTTGAAGAAGATTTGTATGCGTATGTAGAATTGAATATTCAATTAGCTTAAGAATTTGGGTAAATTCCTTAAAAACATTTTGCTTCTTTAAAAGTTATTATTTAAAAAAACAACGATCATGTGGAAGCTATTCTTGGTAATACCTACTTGTTTAATTTTTTGCGCATGTTCAAATGCTGCGCAAAGTAATAAGGCTTATAATTTCAGCAAAGAAAATCAACTTAAATCTAAACCTTTAGAGAATGTAACGCTACCAGATAGTGCTTTGGCATTTATTAAGGCATATTTTCCGAATATACAGATACTTGAAGTAAAGGTAAAGAAATCCCCTTCTGCCACAGGAACATTTCACGAAGTGATATTGGCTGATCGTACGGAAATTGACTTTGGGAAGTTGGGTAACTGGATTGAGGTTAAAGCTCCAGATGGAATTGGACTGCCGACCGTTTTTTTTCCGCAGTCAATACAATCTTACTTGAAAGAAAATTACAATGGTACTGCTGTGGAGAGCATTGATAAATCTTCTAAAGGGTATAAATTGGAACTAACGAATGACAATAAACTATATTTTGATACCAAAGGTAAATTTTTGCGCAAGAAAAAATAAAAAACTAACACTATAAAAAAGACACTCATGATAGCTTTATCATCAAATAAAAAAGCAAGTAATTTGTATAAAAACGCTAGTAAACACATTCGCAACAGCAGCCTTAATCGCAGTATGCACATTTGCTGTGGCAGCTGAAGCAAAATCAGCAAAAACAAACGTTAACCTTTCCACAGCAGATTTGGCACTCGATCACTATGTTGTGGTAAACACAGAGGGAGAATCAGCAGGAGAGAGCAGTTATTCGCTGATGATTTCAACCAAAAAATGCAAGCTACCAATGCGCAGTCTAAGAGCCGTAGCGGAGTGGTTAAATCCTTGAAAAAACAAAAAGGCGAGAAGCTGAACTGTACTGTAAGTACGGATATCCTTGAAGAGTCAGCAGACTATATGGTTGCTAAAGTAACGTTGAAATTTGAAGATTTTACCAAGACTGATTTGGTGACTTTGGTTCGTGAAGACAATGACTGGAAAGTATCCAAATCGATTAATTCGTATAAATAGTTTACAATAGCTAGTGCTCTGTCAAATGATGTAATATGTAGAGCACTAGTGAATCATATGTTTAAATTTAGTTCAAAGCCATGTCGAGAGATGTGGCTTTTTTAAGTCAAAAGAACTGATTATCATCAGACCCTTTCTTTTAGCGTTTATTTGTACAGTAATTTTTATGTTTCCCATTGTTTCGTCATCCAATGTTTTTAAAAACTATTGTATTTTCACTGTACCAAGCCAATTTTTATGTTGAATCTCCTTGTCGAAATGAAGCTTGTTGCCGTTTTGTATAGTAAGAGCAAGGGTTATATTGAAATAGTTTTATTGGAGTAGATTATTTTTGATAAATTGAAAAAAATGGATACAGCCTTATATAATCAGAAGCTTTTAGAACACTATACCTGTAATTGGGGACAGGAATATAACGTCTTGACTTGGCCAAAAGGTCCCTATAAGGATCTAGGCGATCACTTTAGGGTGCTGGAATTTCCCCCAACAGCCGAACGGAACATGTGGGCTTATGCTACTATAGGTATGTCTGGCTTGCATGATGAATTTGCCCTCGAACTGCACATGTTTTCTGGTGAGCAAGATGAAACATTAGTTGAATCATTAATAGTCGTAGCACATTATCATAGATTTGGCGCAAGTTTGGGACATTGGCATACCATCAACTGGGGAAGAGGATGGCGCATGGATTCTCCCTGTTCTTATGGCCTTATTTCGCTGCCTTATCTCGATGGACCCAAACTCGAAATTCTTATCCTTGATAACAATAAATCAGTCCATTTCTATTGGTTGCTGCCTATTACCGAGGAGGAAGTAGCTTTTAAAAAGGAAAATGGTGCCGAAAAGCTTGAGGAAATATTTGAAGAACGAGGATTAAATTATTTAGATCCATTCAGGGACACGTTGGTTTGAATGAAATAATATCTCGGGATTTAGTAGTCAAAAATACCAATTTTTCTAAAAAATAGATAGCTATGAAACTACTACGAAATTTTGAATTACACGATATACTGTTTGATTTAGAATCTGGCAAAGAGTTTGAAAATTTGGAGCCAGTCACCAATATTTATGGATGGTACAGACAGATTGAAGATGTTTTGACAGCTTTTTATGTAGAAAAAAATGAACTTTATTTTTTATTTGGTACAACAAAGTTCCATGTGGGAGATCAATGTAAAGTAGATTTGATACAACTAACGGAGAATACGATGGAGCTTCTTATTTATCATAAAGAAGACCTAATTGTTAGATTTTCTTTTCCATTTGCTCCTAAATTCAACTATCCAGCGCTATTTGACTATCTAAATGATATGGAACAGGATTGGGGATTATTCATTCAGGAAATCATTAATAATCCATTACGGAGAAGGAATATGATTTCAAATCTCATGGAATGAGTTAATAATAAGTTATACTGTTCTGTTATTAAAACAGCTTCCACTTCTAGCAACATAAAGATTGATGCAAGAACATTTGGAATTGTTTAGTGATGAAATTTATATACAAAAAGTCATTAACCCTAGCGAGTTTTCAGCAGAAAACGGGTAAAAGGACTTTCATTATATAAATTCGTAAATAGCTAGTCCGAGCATATATTTTAAAAGATTTTTAATCAACAAATGATATAAAGGTAGCGAGATTGTTATCTTTCAATTAAATTCGTAAATATGAGTCATCGTAAGGAAGATCGTATGGTACAAGATCTTACTAGTCGGGGGCAAAATATTATCAGTAATAACTTTATACCAAATGAATTACAGATATCTTTTAGTACTACTGTTTCTCACTGTATGCCAATTGGCCTCGGCCCAATTTGCAAAAATCATTGACAAAGACGGCTATGTAAATGTGAGGCAACAAGCTACAGTGAATAGCGTGGTTGTTTCAAAAATTGCTGCTGATGAAATTGTTTATGCATTTCCTGATGAAAAGTTCGGCGATTGGGTAATTGTTGATTATACCGACAACCATAACAAGAGCATCACTGGGTATGTACACAATTCAAGAATTAAATATATTCCTTTTCGTTTTGATTTCACATTATTTGAATATAGCGTGGGTTTCGCATCAGTGAATGTAGATCGTTATAAAAAAGATTATTACTGTACAATGCCACCGATGTTAAAGTAAGTATCGTCGTAAATGGGCAAACCACTCATGAATCATCTATTTATTAAGGCCACTTTGGGAAATGTGGCTTTTTTTCTTTTGTGATATCGAAACAATGCATAGTACAAGATATGGAGACTATTGCAACATCGAAAAGAAAGAAGATCACCAAAATAGCTTACCAGAAATGTGAGTTTTGCGTAAATTATTTTCCGTTTAAAATAACGCAATCGATTGATTTGATTTAATATTTTAATATTCGGTAATGTATATATAACTTGAAGTGTAAATGTGCATTCTGGTAACGCTAGTTATCACGATTTGTAATTTTTTAACCAAACGAAACGCTTAATTTATGGGTAAATCTGCTCTTTTTAAAGGTAAAAATAGTGATCTAAATTATACTTGTGCATTTTTGCTAGATACTATTAAGGTGACGCATGCGAAATTAAATGATAACCCTACATCGGACCAAATAAGAACAGCCTATCAAAACTGCTATAATCCTCTTCAAGTGAATCCGTTTTAATTATGAAAATACTATTTTACCCACTATTTTTTTTATTATTTCAATTTACCGTTCATGCTCAGGTCAAACCGGTGGCATTCGATATGAAGATCATGTATAAGTTTACTTATCAGAACGATAGTACATCTAGTGCCTCGCGAAAAAGTATTTTTACACAATTGACGATCGGTGAGCAAGAAAGTCATTTTCAGACCCTATCAAAATTTAGAGCTGATTCAGCATTAGCACTGGCACATGGCAGTAATATGCTTTTCTACAGTTATGGTCGTATAGCACCCAATAACTTTTTAATTATAAAACGCGAAGATATCATTTCCACTTACGATCCCATGAACGGGGTGGGGTTTAGTGGAAATAATGAGCTGTCCTACTATGAGGAAAATAAGGCAGATATGCAATGGGAAATACACCCTGACACTGCGCATATACATCATTTTGTTTGTCAGAAAGCAACGACGGACTGGGGCGGGCGAAAATGGATCGCGTGGTTTACCATGGATATACCGATTTCAGATGGTCCATATAAGTTTTGTGGACTACCGGGGTTAGTGTTGTCCATATCAGATCAGGATAAGTATTTCATATTCGATATGGTCTCCATAAGCAAAGTAAACAGTGTATCGGCCACTTTCGATCAATTACGACCAGACCTTATTATCCAAAAGACAACAAAAGCTAATTTTTATAAGGAAAGGCAAAAATTAAGGGATAATATGATTGAATATGCGCTGTTGACCGGAGCTATATTATCTGACGAAAGCAAAATAAATATCCGTGCAGAAATGAAAACAGATAATAATCCTATCGAGCGGCATTAATGAGATGTGCAAATAGACGCTATGCTAGCTAAACTCTTTTTCACCATCATATTTATCTGGATAGGTGGCCATTCCTTTGCGCAAACCATTATTACAGGCAAATTACTCGACGAAAATCAAAAACCGATCGCCAATGTCACTGTGTCTTATAAAAAGATCGGTTCTGCAGCCTTATTGAACTTTTCAAAAAGTGACGCTAGTGGAGCCTTCAAACTTACTGTTAAAGTTAGCGACGTAGATTCAGTACAGTTGGATTTTAATCACCTCAGCTATGCCAAACGTAGCGTACATGTTGCCAATGCGACTGCAAATTATGCTTATATTTTAAAAAGTGAGGTGCGGAAAATACAAGAGGTAAAGGTGTCGGATGTGCCAGTGTACAACCGAAAAGATACGATTAATTATAATGTAGCTTCTTTTACAGGAGCGCAAGATCGTGTAATAGGTGATATCATCAAGAAGCTTCCAGGCGTAGAGATGCGCAACGGTCAGATCTTTTATCAAGGCGAACCTATTCAACAGTATCGGGTCAATGGATTGGACATGATGGGCGGACGTTACGGGCTTATCAATCAAAATCTTCCAGCAGATGCGGTTATGAAAGTTCAGATCCTTGAAAATCATCAACCCATCAAAATGTTGGATAAGTTGGTCTTTTCAAACCGCGCCACCCTTAATTTACAGCTTAAGAAATTTACCACAACAGGTACCGGTAAACTAGGTCTTGGAGCAGCTCCTGCGCTTTGGGATGCTAATATTACACCAATGACATTTGCCAAGACCTTTCAAATGCTCAATTCATTTCAGACGAACAATGTTGGCGATGACGTGTCACAGCAGTTAAAACCATTCTATTCAGGTACTGGTTATTTTACAGCGCGATCTCGCTTTTCAGATGGACCGTCCTATCTCTCCATTCGGGAGGTCGCCACTCCGGGTTTCGATCAGAAAAAATGGTTGAACAACCAGATCTTTTTAATGAGTAGCAATATGATTCAAAAGTTAAAGAACGGTTTGGAAGTCAAAGGTAATTTTTCTTATTTCCACGATAATCGAAAATTGCAAGGAACAACGTCGACACAATATTTTACAAACAACGAAGTGATCCACAACCAGGAGGTAGTAGACAATCGCTATGGTATCGATGAGTTGAATATTGGGATGCTGGTCGAAAAGAACGAGTCAAACGTTTTTTTTAGTAACAGTACCAATTATCGTAAACATTGGAATAACAGTGCCGGTAATATTCTTTTTAATGAAGACATCCCTATACAGCAGGACAAAAAATTCTCAGACGAAGCCTTTCTCAATTCCTTTTCACTCGGCCGTTTTATAGGCAAGCAGTTGGTCAATATCACGTCTACTTTAGAGTGGCACAGTACACCTCAACGTCTTACGGTCAATCCCGGTCAGTTTGAATCGTTGCTCAACGGCGGGATGCCCTATGATCAGATGGGACAGATCGTTCGTTTTAAGAGCTTTAATTTTGAAAATGGCCTGAGTTTATCGCGCAAGATCAAAACATGGACTTTTTCACCTAGCATCAACCTGAATTACAACAACAGTACGTTAAACAGCTATATCGAGCTGCATGATCAGCATGATATTCGCGTCCTGGATACTGGTTATTTCAATGCTATGAATAGCGCGCAGATGCAGCTGCGGATGGCGCTCCAAATTGGGAAAGAAGTGCGCAAGTTTAAATACAGTTTTAATCTGCCATTCAGTCAATATTACTATAATGTCAAACAACAAGGTATACAGCGTCTGAAAAATGAATTGCGGAGCAGTTGGAGCCCCTCTGCTTCGATGAGCTATCTGTTTAACGGGGAAAATACGATCAGTACAAACCTGAGTGGAGGTCGAAATTTTGGTGGGCTCGACAATTTCTACAATGGTTACATCATCAGTCAGTATCGCAGTATTCAAAAGTATGATGCACGCTTACTCAAGAATGAAGAGCTGCGTACAGGAATACATTATGCGTATAAAAACACCTTGAAGGCAAGCTTTGCCAATCTGGGTTATAATTTTAGAAAAAGTTGGCGTGACTATATGTTCAGTACAGTATTGGATAGTATGGGACGCAGCACGACCAGTATTATTAATCAAAATGCGCAGAGTCTGTCGCATGGGATCAGTGGTGGACTTTCCAAACTATTTGTCCGTATCAAAACTGTAGCAAAGTTAAATGGTAATTTCAGTTGGAGTACTTCAGATTATTTGCTCAATGAGCAGTTGGTCAAACAACATGTAAGCAGTCAGTCGTTCACACTTGACTTGATCAATTCGTCTTCAGCGTTGATTTCCGGAGATTACCGGCTTGCTATGGGTCGGACCCACAATAGATTGGCTGCTGGACAGCGCAATGAGCTGTTGTATAACAATCATTTTTTTAATCTGGTAATTTCGCCCCATGATCGACATTTGATCACCTTGTCCAATTCATTATATGCAAATAATGTCAATGCACAAAAAAGTCAGTATTTTATGGACGCAACTTATCGGTTCAGGCTAAGCCATTGGCGTACCGATTTAGAGTTGACAGCAACCAATATCTTGAATAATAAAAACTATCTGTAGCAATTTTCCTCAGATTATGAGCTTATACAGAGTTATTTCGAACTCAGACCAAGACAGTTTCTGATTGCAATGCGATTTAAAATCTAGTGTTTAACTCCCAAAGAATTTGTTAACTTAAGGTTCTCAAGTGACCTTTGATTGATCAACAACCATAGGATTACTGTTATATGAAAAATCGTTATATCGTTACACCAAAAGACAAAAGGGCAGAAGAGTTCTTGGATTTTAATGAAGCCGGAGATCATGATTTGATCCAGTTAGTTCTCTCAGAGTCGCAATTTTATCAATTAGATGCTTGTGGTGTATTTTCAGATTTGAATAATATGCTAGGCTGTTTAATAGATGATTTTGAAGACGATGCTATCACGAGTAAGTAACAGTTGGAGAAAGGGTTAAAATATTTGAAAAATTTAAGGCTAAAAGATGATCGTATTCAGATGCTTTTGGAGGAAATTATTTGCCTGTTTGAAGAAGCTGTGAAAAGGCAAACTGGCGTTTATTTTTTCTTTTAATAGGAGCTTGGTTATTTTTAAAGTATCCAAATCAATCAATTCGTATAAATAAGAGCCATCCCTAACAAATAGATAAGTTGCGAAGCCACGTCGAGAGATGTGGCTTCAATTTTTTGCGTATCATTGTATGTCGATGGATAATAGGTAATCAATTTTGAATTGAGCATATGGTACAATATACTATCAAGTGGCTAACAGATAGATTTGAAAATGGAGATAGCTTCAAATTTCTCTTCTTTTGGGGGCATATAGCCAAGCAAAATCAGGAAGTTGGAAAATTTGTTTTCAGTCAATGGTATGAGAGTCCGTTTACAGTAGATAATATTACCTATAGGACTGCGGAGCATTGGATGATGGCCCAAAAAGCATTACTTTTTGATGATAAGAAGAATTTTGAGAAAATCATCAACTGTATTAAACCGGGTGAGGCCAAAGAGTTGGGAAGGCAAGTTGTAGGCTATGATGATCAGATTTGGAATGAACGCAAATTTGAGATCGTTAGGAAAGGAAACATCCATAAGTTTAATCAACATTGGGCGCTGGCCGAATATCTGTTAAAAACAGAAAGTAGAGTTCTTGTTGAGGCAAGCCCCGTTGATGCCATCTGGGGTATTGGACTTGCACAAGATGACGTCGATATTGAAAACATCTATTGTTGGCGTGGTCAAAATTTATTGGGCTTTGCATTGATGGAAGTACGAGATTTTCTAGGTCAATTTGCGCAATTTCAAGTACTTCAAAACGCTATGCAACCGCCTTGGTCGAAGTTTTCCGATAAGGACAGTAAGGATATGTTTTGGAGAATGGGATTGGGTGAGGAATATTTGAGCAAATTCGGTGCTTATTATGATCATCTGTCTGAAAGGGAACAAACCATATATCAACTGACCTATCCTCCTCCTTATTCCTGGATGGATTTTTATTAACTTCGTATAAATGGAATTTTACAACTGGTGGTTTGCCAGTAATAAAAGACAAACCACTAGTGAATCATCTATTTAAGTTTAGTTTAGAAGCCAGGTCGTGAAATCTGGCTTTTTTACGTCAAAAGGGTCTGATTCTCATCAGACCCTTTCTCTTAGCGTTTATTTGTACAGTAATCTTTATGTTTCTTATCGTTTCCTCTTTTTTGTTTCGTCATCCAATGTTTTTAAAGACTATTGGATTTTCACTGTACGACGCCAATTTTTATGTTGAACCTTCCATTTGAAAGGTAGCTTGTAGCCGTTTTGTATTGTAAGAACAGTTGCCATTTCCAAATAGTTTTATCGGAGTTGTTTTTTTTATAAATTGGGTTGGCATAAAATTAGGAATCCCCTTATTGATAATCCAGAGAGATCGTATTGGAAAAATGAAAAATAAACTA
Source organism: Sphingobacterium paramultivorum (assembly GCF_014109745.1). Lineage (NCBI taxonomy): Bacteria > Pseudomonadati > Bacteroidota > Sphingobacteriia > Sphingobacteriales > Sphingobacteriaceae > Sphingobacterium > Sphingobacterium paramultivorum. The sequence goes on along the minus strand of NZ_CP058555.1, from coordinate 3,442,688 downwards.
TAGATTTTGAGAAAGGACAAGAACTTTGAAATTGCGAAATAATTGATTTTTTATGAAAATAGAGCGTATTATTAGCTGGTTTGATAGAAGAGATGAGGGGCTTATTGGTGAATTTAATATAGACTTTATACCTTTAGATTTTTTGAAGGAGACTTTTAGACCTCCGATTGAAGATCCTTTAATGTACAATCCTTATGATATTAATATAGCGGAATCTGAAATTCTAAAAAAATATGTAGACATTGAATTCGAATTTGATAAATATATATATCAAATTGATTGTTTTCAGGCTTGATAATTATGAGACTTTACACATAGAAATATCGTGTTTTCATAGAAAAGGATTGGAAATTGGGATTGGGTTCATTGGAAATATTGAAAATTTTAAATTATTTAATTTGGAACTATTCGTTTATGGTTCCAACGATTGGGATTATATTTTTCAAAACTTCTCCTTAAAAGACCTATGATCAGGATCTTTTTTCGTTTTGATGATTTCACCAAAACAGATTTAGTTACTTTGGAGCGGGTGGATAATGATTGGAAAGTATCCAAATCGATCAATTCGTATAAGTAGTATCCAATAACTGGTAGTTTGCCAGTAATAATAGACAAACCACTAGTGAATCATCTTTTTATTCCATCATCCAATGCTTTTAAAGGCAATTGGAGTTTCACTGTAAGACGCCAATTTTTATATTGAACCTTTTCTGTTGAAAAGGATCTTGTAGCCGTTCTTATATCATAAGAATAACAGTCGTTTCAAAATAGTTTTATAAGAATGACCTCTTTTGTCTTGCTAACTGTCTTGTTTTCTTTTAATTATTGTTGTAGTTTTGGTACCTCACATCGAACTGTTTTGCCGTAACGAGATAAAACGAGGCGAAAAATGAAAAACAACTATAGTTCACTCGAAAATTTAACTTTGCAAAAGTTAATACGGGCTGGAGACCAAGAAGCATTTAGGATAATCTATGAAAGGTATTGGGACAAAATATTTGTGATTTGTAATAACCGGATACCACAAAAAGATATTGCGGAAGATCTTTTACAGGATATTTTCATTTCACTTTGGAATAATCCCAAACTCGAGGAGATTCAAAATCTTGAAGCTTATTTATCTCAGGCAGCCAAGTTTTCTATAATCAAATATCTAAATAGATCTTCAAGAATCGATTTTGTTGATCCTAATTCCTATGGACTATTGGATCGCGTGGAAGAGCTTGGTCTGGACGATGCATTATGCATTAAAGAGCTTCAGCAACTTATTTTCCAAGAGGTAGAACGCTTGCCGGAGAAAGCAAAGATTATCTTTAATTACTCCCGCATAGATCATTTGGACAGTCGAGAGATCGCTGAAAAACTAAATATATCACACCGAACTGTTGAAAATCAAATCAGCAAAAGCCTCAAACATTTAAGGATTTTTATAAATAATTTGAAATCTTTATTATTTTTTTAATTTTTTGGCGTGCGTTGCTTAAGACTTGTGGTACTTCTATATAGACCACAATTGTTAATCATATGAAGACGCAACAAGATATTAAAGAAATTATTTCCCGTATCAACCAGGGAACAGCTTCAGAAGAAGATATAGTACAATTCCAGCTTTGGTACAATAGTTTTGATGATAAAGAAACGATACTCGATAGCAATCTCACAGCTGTCGAATTTAAAGATAAAAACTGGGCGGAGATTCACCGACGTATTGCACCCACTAAAGTACGGCGATTGCAATGGGCATGGGGAGTTGCCGCTGCACTGCTGCTGCTTTCTACAGCTGTAGTTTGGATCTGGTCAATTCAGCAAAAGGGAAATAGCAATGAAGTTTTTAGATCAGCGGCGTGGATTACAGATGCTTCGGGCCAAACTCAAGAAATTAGTAGCAGCTTAAACGATTTTCTAGATTCGACGAGCTATGTGGATCTTAAAGAACATCATGATTTAAGAACCTTGGCAACAGCGGCAGGGGAGTTTACCAAAGTTATTCTCCCAGATGGGACTAAAGTGTCGCTAAATACCGGATCGAAAATCGTCTTGTCTCCAGATTACGCCAAGGCGGCACAAAGGACAATTTCATTGGAAGGAGAGGCTTACTTTGAAGTCGTAACAATACCTGGACGTAGCTTTGTCGTAAAAACAGCAGATCAGCAGATCAAAGTTCTCGGTACAAAATTCAATGTCAGCGCTTATCCTAGTTTTGATAAAACAGTTACCACACTACACGAGGGGAAAATTGAGCTAAGCAATGGAAACCAAAATGTCATATTGCAACCCAATAATATAGTTGTCAACAAAGATGGAGCTTTGTCTCTTCAACGGATGGTGAAGCTAGAGAAAGAGGCATGGCGGAAACTAGATTTTGAATTTGATAATGAATCTATTAAGACTGTACTTCATCAACTTAGCCAGTGGTATGGTTTTGAGCTCTCTTATCAGTCCGCTGTTCCTAACCAACATATCTCTGGTAAAATAGTAAATGGCACAAAAACCTCCGATGTGCTTGAGATTATGAAAAACTTAACGAATGGGAATTTTCAGATAAAAGGCAACGTCCTCTATGTAAATTTCGCAAATAATTAACCTTAATACAATGAATGAAAAATTCTTTAAACGAAGCCCGGCTTTTTTAAATCCGGAATTGCTTTCGGTTAAACTAACCACCTTAATGACAATTGGGCTATTATCTTGTAGCATACAGCAAAGTTTCGCACAGCGAATTCATATCGATACAACCAAAAAGCCACTTAAAACAGTATTAAAGCAGATTGAAGAGCAGTCAGGTTATTCTTTTGTTTATGATGCAGGTATTGTAGAAAACACGGCTATGTTTCAGATTTCGCTTGATGAAGATGGGATTCAAGCTGCATTGTCGAAATTAGCTAAAGAGCTTCATGTTGACTATAAGATTGTTAATAAAACTATTACATTAACTCGGATCAAAGAAAAGGAGGGAACAATCTTGTTGAAAGGACGTGTGTCCATCGATGATCAGGATGGTAAATCTCCTTCATATCAAGCTGGTGTCAGTGTCGCGATCAAAGGAACTAATAAAGTTACCAGTACAAACAATATCGGCGAATTTAGTTTGGAAGTTCCTATGGAGGCAACTATTGTGGTCAGTTACATCGGTTATAAATCCAGAGAAATTCCTGCTAAAGATATCAGAAAAAATCTAGCTATCGTGCTCCAAAAAAGTATGGATTATCTGGACGAAGTAATTGTAACAGCATATGGTACCAAAGAAGCGAGAGAGAACCAAACAGGATCGGCTTTTACGATTACAAGAAAGGACCTCGATAACAGGCCTGCACTCCGGTTGGATGCTTTACTGGAAGGTGTCGTTCCAGGGGTCGAATTTAATTCACAAGATGGGGGGACAAATAGTTCTGCAAGATCACGCTATAGCACTAGAATACGTGGAGAATCCTCTACCGTTGGCGGTACAACATCAAATGAGCCATTATGGGTCGTAGATGGTGTGCCTTTGTATACTGGCGGAACGACTAATTCAATTCCTGGGATGCAAAATTCGATCAGTCCATTGACATATATAAATCCGAATGATATTGAAAGTGTCACCGTACTTAAGGATGCCAGTGCAACGACAATCTATGGCGCAAATGGATCCAATGGTGTTATCCTGATAACAACCAAACGAGGAAAAGGAGCCCCAAAACTTACTTATTCATTTCGGACTGGGATAAATAGACGGCCATCAAGTCATCTCAACCAACTGAATGGTCGCCAATATTTAAACCTGGTCAAAGACATGGGGATGGTTGATCAGTTGGGGAAAATTGATACCAGCCAGGATACGCGTTGGGCAGATGTTTATAATCGTACTGGTTTTACTAATCTCCACAGCCTAGGACTGTCGGGTTCAACAGATGCTGTTCATTATTTCCTCTCGGCCAATATCTATGACGAAAAACAGACCATTATCGGTAATTCTACAAAACGTTATGATGTGCGTTCAAACGTAAGTGGGAATGTGGGCAAACGTTTGGTTTTGAACAGTACACTTGCTGCTTCTTATTCTAAAGATGACATGTTCAATCCAGGCAATGCTTATTTTCAGTACAGCCCATTGATTAGTCCATTTAGTCCAAATGGTGAGTATATTGAGCGAGATCCAAATGGCGGGCTTTTGCAGGGTATGCCTGGTCTGATCGATCAAAATGAACAAAAACAAGCAACCGCACATGTTTTGGGAACCTTAGGATTTACTTATCAACTATGGGATGGATTAGTCTTTACAAACCTTAATGGTGCGGATTTTACCAGCGCCAATGAAGATCAGTACTTTTCAATGTATAATTACACGGGCTCTTCGAGTAACGGCGAGGCCTATCGAGGGCAGTCACAGGTTTTAAACTTAATCAGTACAAATACCTTAGCATTTAAGCGTACTATTTTTAAAGGTGATTTTGATGTTGTACTGGGAACCGAAGCACGAAAAGAAGAACGTAGATCTGTTTCCGCTACGGGAAGTAATTTTCCAAATGACTATATCCGGGAAGTCGGCTTTGTATCCACTGATAATCGTCTTGGCACAACAAGCCGCGATAAACAAACGTTACTTTCCTATTTTGGGCGTGCCGGTTACGTATATGATAAACGTTATGCAATAAACTATACCTATCGAAAAGATGGCAGTTCCAATTTTGGGAAAGATGTAAAATGGGGAACCTTTAGTTCTGTCGGTGCGGCCTGGACAATAAGCAATGAGGCTTTTTGGCCAAAAAATAAGATTGTTGATTTCTTGAAATTTAAGGCATCCTACGGAAATAATGGTAACTCTCGATTTAATTCAGCTTATGCCAGTGGTATTTACAAATACGATTCCAATTATAGTTACGGGGGGAGTTCTGGAACGACGATGTCGAGAGGTGTGAATGACGGACTGAAATGGGAAACAACAAAAATGCTCAATACAGGGATAGATTTTAGATTGTTAGGTCGGTGGAATGTAGCGGCCGAATACTATCGAAATGTTACCCACGATATGATTGACGATGCCTATGTATCTATGGTGACAGGCTTTAGACGTACTTATCAAAACGTCGGAAAAATGCAAAATGCAGGTGTAGAGCTGAGTGTCAATGGAGCAATACTACAAAAGGAAAACTTTAATTGGAATGCAACGTTCATTTTATCTTCAAATAGAAACAAAGTGTTGCAGTTAAATGAAGATATTGACCGTGTTTCGGGCAATACGATCATGAGAAAAGGATATAATTCCCGCTCTTACTACCTTGTGCGTTGGGCAGGTGTGGATCCTTCTACAGGAGATCCAATGTGGTATGATTTGGATGGCAATGTAACTAAAGTATATAATACAGAAAATCGTGTACTTGTTGGGAATTCAACCCCGCAATATTATGGAGGACTAACGAATTATGTTAATTATAAAAACTGGAATTTTTCAATTTTCTTCAAATATTCAAAAGGAGGCTATTATTTTGATCAGGCAACTAGAAATAATGGATTGGATGGTCTTAATATTTTGAGTGGCAATCAATCCATTGATATGCTGAATTCTTGGTATTTTCCGGGGCAGCTGGCAACTTCTCCACGACTTTCGAATACAAGTACCTCATCTATTATGAACTCCACCCGCTTTTTATTGGACAAAACATACCTTAAGTTAGATAATATCAGTGTAGGATATACTTTTAATAGCGGTCTAATTCGCCGATTAAAGTTAGATCATATTTCAGTTACCGCTATGGCGAGTAATATCGCGATGTGGACTCCATATTCATCGAAAAAAGGATCAATAAAAAATTATGAAGTTTTAGCTAAGCAGTATGGTGTAACAAACGGAAGCGTAGTTGACAATACTTATGCAAATATGCTTTCAGAATCCAGTCGCGTGCTTAATTATTCATTAGGTATCAATATCGGTTTTTAATCAGAATTTAACATGAAGTTATTTAAATATACAGTAATCGCGGTGTCATTATCGTTGGCAAGTTGCGGTAAATCATTTTTGGAAGTTGAACCCATAGGACAACTCGGCAAAGAGCAACTATTTTCTGATTTGAATGGTATGCGGGATGCACTTGTCGGTAGTTACAACCTGACCTCACGTTTTTTTCAGTCACAGTATGGGATATATGGCGATTTACGTGGCGATGATGTACAACGCATCACAAATGGTACGCAAAATTATATGTTAACGGACTATAACTATACTTTTGATGAAGAAGATGGAACTGGTGGGACTTTAGCCATATGGTCAACAGGCTATGAGGCCATTAATAATATCAATAATATTATTAACTCTGCTGAAACGGTGCGTAAATCACTAAATGGTAGGTCTGACGATTTTAATAGCTATATGGGACAGAGCCACGTTTTGCGTGGACTACTATTTTTTGCATTGGCAAATGTCTATGCACAGCATTATACATATACAGCGGATGGAAGTCATCCGGGAATTCCTATTCCTACAGTAACACCATTACCGAGTGAGCGCGTGCCCAGAGCAAGTATGAAAGATACCTATGCGCAAATCATAGCTGATCTAGAACAGGGAATTACCTTTTTGGGAAATTCAACGGGAAGGACTAAGATATATGCTTCAGCAGATGCCGCAAGAGCCCTTTTGTCGAGGATATATCTATACATGGGGCGTTATGAAGATGTAATTAACTATTCTTCAGTAGTATTGACCGATGGAAAGTACAAATTGGTGAATGCCGAAGATTATAAAAATATGTTTATTTCGGATAGTCAGTTTTCAGATTTTAACAGCATTAATTCTGAAGTGATCTGGCAGCTAAATCTGACTATTAGGTCTTCAAATTTTATGTCAAGCTTCTATTCTGATAGAGTTGCGTTTTTAGCCTATCCTTCAGACAATTTTTTAAATTTATTAGGCACAGATGATATCCGTAAATCAATGTTTGAACTACAATCAAGTTCGAAGAGATATATGTCTCTTAAGAATGGGAAGTATTCAACAACAACTGATTTGAATTGGCCTGTCAACTTTAAAGTGATCCGGTCTGCCGAACTCTATCTAAATAGAGCGGAAGCATATTTTCATACTCAACAATATAATTTGGCGATTGAAGACTTAAAAACCGTTAGAGCGAGGGCATTAGGTAAAAATACCACGGAGATTGTTGTCGAATATACTTCACCAAATGAATTGTTGGAATTGATAAAATTGGAAAGACGCAAGGAATTGGCTTTTGAAGGCCAGCGTATCTACGATATCATGCGTTATAAAGAATCGCTGGATCGTGGGGCCGGATGTAACTCGGCAAACTGTCAGATAAATTATCCCAATGATCTGTTTATTCTTCCTATTCCAAAATCAGAATTAGATGCCAATAAATCCATCACTCCCAATCCCACTGTAAATAAATAAAAATGAAAAATATCCTATTTTTAATGAGTTTCATCTCCCTGCTATTTTTAGCTTGTAATAAAGAATTAGAAACTCCATATGATCATCCTTTTTTCTATATCCACCAAAATAACGTTTCGGAAATAACTGTGCAGGCCAACAGAAATGAGTCAGTTGATTATAAAGTTTATTTCAGTACAAAAACACAGTTTGAAGCTATTGAATTGGATTATGAGGTGGTGGCCGGCGATGGGCTTAAAGCTGGTGTAGATTACGAAGTTGTCACTACCGGTTCTTCTCTTTTGTTTAAGCCAGGTGTCATCGAAATGCCTATAAAAATACGCTGGATTAATCATCCGATAGAAGAAAGTAAAGATAATACATTGACTATTCGTCTGCTCAGAAATGATAAGAATATTACGCTTGGCCTGCCCGGCCCTGATCATAAACAATCTAGTCTGAAAATCACTAAAATATAGAACATATGGATATTCTGAAAAAAACAATAGGGATATTGAGTGTTCTTCTTGTCTCATTCATACAGGTGAAAGCTCAGGACCTTAAACAGGATCCAAAACTGATACGCGGAAAATTAAAAAATGGCTTTCAGTATTTTATTTATCCTAATAATACGAATAATCAGCAGACTGCTATACAGCTTTTTGTCAATGCCGGCAGTCTACAGGAAGAGGATAATCAGTTGGGATTAGCGCATTTTGTAGAACACATGGCTTTTAATGGAAGCAAGCACTACCCCAAAAATGAAGTGATCACCTACTTGGAGTCTTTGGGTGTAAAATTCGGAGCTGACTTAAATGCACACACCTCCTATGATGAAACGGTTTATAAAATTACGATCGATAGCAAGTCGAAGGAAAACTTAGAGAAAGCTCTTGATATCGTTAGCGACTGGGCATTCAATCTTAGTTTCGATTCTTTGGAAATCGAAAAGGAACGCGGCATCATCATAGAAGAATGGCGGACTAAGGAAGGTCTTTCTGCCCGCCTGAGCGACCAGACCCTGCCTTTGATCTTTTCTCATTCCCGTTACGACATTCGTAAACCGATTGGTACGCTGGATATATTGCGTAATTTTCGTCGACCGACACTGGTAGATTTTTATCAAAAATGGTATAGACCAAACTTAATGGGATTGGCTGTCGTAACAAACCAAGATCCAAAAGCAGTTGAAAAGATGATCAAAAAGCTTTTTGGAAAAGCTAAAAACAGAAAACCAGAGGCAAAGCGCGTTTCATATAGCCTCGCAAATCATACAGATACACTTTTTAATGTTTATACCGATAAAGAGGCCAATAGTATTGACTTTAGTTATATTGGGATTTTGCCGGCTAGCAAAGCTGTAAAGACGGAAGCCGATTTTTTTGAAAATTTAAAACGTAGTACAGTAAATGCACTTTTAAAGAAAAGATTTGATCGAATTGCCCAGTTGGATGACAGTTACAAAAGTGCTTCCATGTCGGTCTCTGATCTTTTACTGAACAATGGACTTTCTGTTGGTGGAGCTACCTTGTACGAGGGGCAGATCAAATCTGGAATTTCTAAATATTTGAGAGAACGCGAACGTATTTTGCGCTATGGATTTACCTCTTCAGAACTGTCTGATTATAGAGAGCAATACAAAAGACAGCTTCAACGCGCGCCGGAGAACAAAGAACTGAATGCCAATATAATGTTGAGCCAATTAAAAGATGTCTTTTTTACGGGCCAAATATTAATGGATAAGGAAGCCCGTAATAAGCAGATATTGCGTGATCTGGATCGACTAGATTCTTTAAATCTCCTACATCATCTCCAGGGTTATTTTAAGCCGGGAAATACAGCTGTGATGCTAACCGCCCCTGAACGCCTAATGGCAGAGGTGCCCAAAGAAAGTGTTTTGCGCCAGTTGTTCGCAGAGTCCGCCGAGGCAGATTTGAAGAAATGGACAGATCATATTGAAATACCCCAGCAATTGCTGAGCGATCTGCCTATATCCGGTAAAGTGATACAAAAGAAACTGATCAACGAGGTCGGTGTGACCGAATGGCAACTTTCCAATGGCGCCAGATTTTTTCTGAAGAAAAATGATAGTAGAAAAAATCATATTCAACTAACAGCCTTTAGAAAAGGCGGTTTTATTGCTATGGACAGCTCCGATTATGTCAACGCTGTGTATGCCAAAAATATAATTGGAGCCAGTGGTGCGGGGGCATTTACGCGGGCGGCATTAACAAAATTTTTAAATGGAAACTCAGCGTCGGCCACGTTTATGATAGCGCCAAATCGAGAGGGACTGTCGGCTTCAGCTAATCAAAAGGATATCAAGTCTATGTTTGAGCTGATTTACCTCAAATGGACTCAGCCTCGTGTCGATGAGAAAATTTTTGGAAGCATTAAAAAACAAGGGTTAGATGCCGCCAGGAATAAAAAATTCAATGTGATGGATGCCTATAATCAAGCGATCAATAAAGCTATAGGGGCGGACGATTTGGATGAAAATACACTTTCGGTCGAACGCATTGAAAAGGATCTGCAGATCGATCGTATTGTACCAGTATTCAAAGAACGTTTCCATTCAGCTAAAGATTTTGATTTTGTGCTCGTCGGTGATTTTGATATAGATAGTATTCAAGCATTTGTAGAACAGTATATAGCGGCACTTCCCACAGGATATTACCGCAGTGGGCAGCGGATCCCAGCTTATAAACAACGCCAAGATCAAGAAATTGTCCAATATGCAGGCCAGGCCGAAAAGGCCACGGTTAACTTGTTCTATCAGACCACTTCTACACATTATGATTACCCTGAGATACTAAAAAATGAACTTTTGGAAAATGTGCTCAAGGTTAAACTCCGAAAGAATTTGAGAGAAGAGCAGTCAGGCGTATATGGCGTAGGCGTTAGTGTCAGTGCAACTTCTGAACCGACCGATTTGATGCGCACACGTATTAATTTTACCTGCGAACCTTCAAGAGCAGAGTTTTTGATCGGACAAGTTCAGGTTGAACTTGATAAAATCATTAAAGATCCGTCTTACTTTATTGAAGAACTTAATAATGCTAAAGTACAAATGTATCAGGTATACGACAAACAATTTGGAAAAGATACTTTTTGGAGTGCAGAACTGCGCAACCATATTTATTATGGTTTTGGAACCTGGTCATTTTTTATCAGTTATAAGCAAATGCTTGATCAGATAAAAGCTGCAGACATTGCCGATTATGCTAAACAGAAGCTCAATAAAGCCTACAAAGTAAAGGCGGTATTATTACCGGAAAATTTAAAGAAATAATTCATACAGATGAAATGGTCAGCTACATATCGGACAAGTCTGATAACGATAAGACCTAAGCTTCATCATCATAAAAATATAGGGATGAAAAAACACTATTGTTTAATATTGATCACAATGATCTTTAGTCTGTTTCTTCTCGGATGCAAACAGGATGCATTACTTGCAGATAACGTACAGTTGCAATCCTTTTCTTTTGACCCAGCAAGCAATCCAGGCCTTAAAGATGCAGTATATGGTACCATCGAAGGACAGCATATTTCTATTCGTGTGCCCAACTCTGTCGATATTACAAAAGCAGTACCTTCCTTTAAAGGTACGTCGGAGAAAATGGTTGCATACGTTGGGAAAAATATTCAGGAATCTGGGGTTACGGCCGTCGATCTTTCCAAAGCAACGGTCTACCGTTTTGTGACACCAAACGGAATGTCGGAATATAGCGTTTCGGCACAAAAGTCGGGATCTATTCTTTCCTTTGGTTTCTATGCAGCTGATAATCCAGATTATTTGTTTCGCGATTATCCCGCTACAATAAGCAAACTTGATATCAAAGTAGACCTACCTGTAGATGCCGATATCACCAAGTTGGTTGCCCGATATACTGTCAACGACGGCACAGTACTGAAGTCCAATGGTGCAGATTTCAAAAGCAAGGAAACCATTTTAGATTATTCCAATCCCCAAACCCTGACATTGCAGGATTTGGAAAGCGGGACATCTGAAAATTTTGCTGTTCAGGTAGGCAGGCTGACAGCACCTGTGTGGACAGCGATGCAGCTTCCAGACTTTTTACAAATCAACAATGTTGCGGAGGCAGGGCTTGAAATTAATCCAATAAATAATCAGCCGTATGTATCCGTTCAATTTTCCGGCAGTACAGATGATTTACGAAAGGGGCTTATTACCGCGTTCAATAGTGAAAGCAAACAATGGGAGACTTTAGGGAATGAATCTGGCTTTACGCCAACAAGAGCCGATTACATTTCGTTAGATTTTTCGAAACAAGGAATTCCATATGTTGCATTTAGAGATTATACGGCAGGAACTAATGCACAATATGCATCGTTAATGAAGTATGAGAATAATACCTGGTCATTTGTAGTTGAGCAGCAGGGGTCTTTCAACAGGGTGAATTATTTAACGTTAAAGTTGGATGAAAATGATGTACCTTATCTAGGATATGTGTTCTCACGTGCATCTTCTCCTTACCCTAGCCGTGGTACATATGCTGAATCGTTACGTAATGGAAAGTGGACGGGGCAGTCCTTTGCACAGTCAACTACAGGATGGTTTTCAAAAATGTTTAAAGGGCGGGATAATAAATTGTATTATGTCGTAATGGATTTAACAAGCGGTACAGCAAGCCGTAAACCTTCTGTATATCGATTAGAAAATGGTGCATGGAATTTGGTCGGGAATGTTAATGTAGGACCTGCAGAGTCAAATTCCGGAGGTATCAATATTGATCTTGACGTAAAAGAAGACGGTCAAATTTATATGGTTTACCAGTCCAATTCACCGGCTTATAAAACATTTGTTATGCACTGGAATGGTAGCAGTTGGAAACAGTTGGGTGACGGTATCAGCCAAACGACCAGTAGCTCCGCAAACCGCGACAATGTGGCGGTCCGTATACACCCCGATGGTCGAATTTTCTTGGCATACGGAGACGCAATCAATGGAATAAAGGTCTGCACCTACAATGAAGCTACAGGAAACTGGAATACTGCAGTGCAGGTTTCACCAGAAAATGGAAATAAATTTGTGATGCAGATAAGTGATCAAGGAATACCTTATTTGATCACAGTGATAAACAGCAAAGCTGCTCTTTTCAAATACGATATTCCCGGATTATAACATAGTTCAGGTCACGGTCGGATGTATAAAATTATCTGACCGTGACTTATCTATCAGCAATGAACAATATGATTAAAAAAATAAGCATTATCTGGATCTTGGGATTACTTTTTGTAATAAAGGTCACAGCCCAAGTAGCAGTAGCTAAGAAAGTCTTGATTGAGGGACATGCTTTTGAAGACAAAAATAACAATGGCCTTTTGGATAAAGGAGAAAAAAGGCTTTCTAAAATACGGGTGTCAAATGGTATTGATGTGATAAGCACCGATAAAACCGGAGCATATAGCTTTGAAGCTAAGATTGGTCAATCCATTTTTTCTATCACTCCATCTGAATATGTATGGGCAAAGGAAAAGAAAATAGGAAATGCAAATGCATATTACCTCAATCCTAATCATACTATTCCCGATACTTTGGTGTTTGATATACCATTAAGAAAGAGGAAGAATATCCCTCTCGAATTCAATATTGCCGCCATTGGAGATGTGCAGGTGAGCGATCAGGAGGAATTGGGATTTGCTGCCAAAAGTATATTTTCCGAACTTATAGGAAGGAAGGATATTGATTTTAATCTTGTTCTGGGAGATTTAGTCAACAATAATATGGAGATTCTGCCTGAAGTGGGGAAAATGATCGATGCGCTGCCGATGTCATCCTACACAATGGTCGGCAACCATGATCGGAACGTTGCCAATCCGGACCATATGAACGACCGATTCAATGCAGTTTTTGGAGCTGATAATTATGCTTTCAATTATGGTAACGTACATTTTATCGTGTTAAACAATGTGTTTGCTACAGGCAAAAATTCTTATGAAGGAAGATTAACTGATGAGCAGTTGACATTTTTGAAAAATGATCTTTCCTATATTCCAAAAGATGCTTTAGTAGTGCTTAGTCAGCATATTCCTATGGCTTTTACACGAAATAGAATGGACGTACTTCAATTGTTGGCCGATTATAAAAATGTATTGATTTTATCTGGACATACTCATCAGGTGGATCGTTATTTTTTTAATAATAAAGCGATACAGGAATTGGGTGCTGGTGCTACCTGTGGTAACTGGTGGCGTGGTGAGAAGGATGCCAAAGGAGTTCCGGACGCCAGGATGCTGTGCGGTAGCCCAAGGGGGTATTTTGTGATTAATATTAAAAAGAATAACTATTCGTTTCAGTTCAAAGCCGTGGATCAGGATGCCAAAAAACAAATGCATATCGCTGTTAGAGCAGGCGTATTGCTAGCCAATGTTTTTGGAGCGGCAGATAGTACGAATGTCATGGTACAGATAAATGATGGAGAATGGGGCCAGATGCGGAAAAGTAAAAGTGTAGATCCCTTTGTATCCGATATCATCGAAAAAAATAATCAAAAAATCTATCCCACTTTAGGTAGCACAGCGAATCCTTTACGAAAGCGGGCCTCTGGTCATCTTTGGGAATTTCCGTTGCAAAACGTAAATGGTGATAGCATAAAAGTGATCCGAATTAAAGCGGAGGATAACTATGGTTTTTCAGTTCACAATGAATTTACCGAGTTTTTTTCGCAGTAATTATACAAATTATTCTTGCTAGATGTACAAGCTTATGTAAAAGGGTAGGCTTGACTGTAGAAGAATACTATAGTTTTCATATGTTTTAAGTTTAGTTTAGAAGCCACGTCGAGAGATGTGGCTTTTTTTGGATACCTTATTTACCTAATGCCTTGACGATGGCCGTGCCTACAGCCTTAGCTGATTGAGGATTTTGGCCAGTGATCAATCTGCCGTCAATGGTGACATGGGACTGCCAAGGTTCGGACTTTTCATAAATCCCACCTATTGCCTTTAGTCTATCTTCCAGTAAAAAGGGGACGACATTGCTGAGCTTTACAAGGTCTTCCTCTTCATTGCTAAAGCCATTGACTTTTTTTCCTTTTATCAAATATTCACCGGTGCTCAGTTTGATGTTGATTAAGCCAGCAGGACCATGACATACAGCTGCGACAACGCCATTTGCCTCGTATATCTTGCTGGCAATCTTTGCGATTGACGAGTCGAGAGGCAGATCCCACATCGCACCATGTCCTCCGGCGTAGAAGATGGCCTTATATTCTTCAGGTTTTATCTGAGAAGGTTTGAGCGAATGGGTGATTTTATTGTGGTAGTATTTATCCTCCCAGAATTTTTTGTTAACGGGATCATTTAGGTCAAATCCATCCACAGGTGGATTTCCACCCTGTGGGCTAACGAAATCAATCTCATATCCAGCAGCTGTTAAAACCTCCCATGGATGTGAGACTTCACCGAGATAATAACCTGTTTTTTCGCCTGTATTGCCTTTTGTATCGTGACTCGTCACTACAAATAAAATTTTTGGTTTTCGGCTTGTTGCATAGCAATGCGTTACTACTAGGATGAATAAAGCCGAAAATATTCCTATTTGCCTAAAGAGTTGCTTTGCTTTCATATTGCTGTGATTTTCTTTTTGTTGGAACAAATTTCTCGATTTTGTATAGTAATTTACCGTGACCTACATCACAAAATTAAAATTCACCTTTCCATTCCCGCTATTCACCGAGTTTTCCTGAGCGTTAGTCTAAAGCCAGTAGGCTAGGGGCCTATTGTGTCGTAGTTTTGAGTCAACAAATAAGAACAGATAAACTAACACTATAAAATAAAGACATTATGAAAACGCTAGTAAAAACATTCGCAGCAGCAGCTTTAATCGCAGTATCTACATTTGCTATGGCAGCTGAAGGGCCTGGAGCAAAAGCAACAAAAGCTAACATTAACCTTTCTACAGCAGACTTGGCTTTAGAGCATTATGTTGCGGTAACAACAGAGGGCGAATCAGCAGGAGTAGAGCAGTTATTTACCGAAGATTTTAATCAAAAGATCCAAGCCTCCAATGCGCAGTCTAACAGCCGTAGCGAAGTGGTTAAATCCTTGAAAAAACAAAAAGGAGAGAAGCTAAACTGTACAGTAAGCACTGATATCATCGAGGAGTCGGCAGACTATATGGTCGCTAAAGTAACCTTGAAATTTGAAAACTTCACCAAGACTGATCTGGTTACCTTGGAGCGTGTGGGCAATGACTGGAAAGTATCCAAATCGATCAATTCGTATAAATAGAATTTCGCAACTGGTGGTTTGCCAATAATAAAAGACAAACCACTAGTGAATCATATGTTTATTAAGGCCACGTCGTGAGATGTGGCTTTTTTGCGTTTCCTCTTTTTTGTTTCATCCTCCAATGTTTTAACGACAATTGGATTTTTCACTGCATTACACCAATTTTTATGTTGGTACCTTCTCTCGAAGGATAACTTGTTCCTGTTTTTGTCTTCCTAATAATGACCGATTTGAAAGAGTTTACATACCGGTTTATGGCCCTTTAAACTAGATTCCATAGTAGTTGGCAGCTCATATCATGCAGAGTTTTCGGTTTCTCTCTTATACCGAAAACATAACGTATTCTTTATCATAGCTTCTGTTTTTTACTAATTAATTTAGCATTACGATTGAAGGGATAATTATTCCTGGACAAATGATACTTAATTATCAAACAAGAATAGGAGGTAATATGGACTAGTGAGAACTGTAAGAGAAAGGTTTAGTTACAGAAAGGGTAACTGAGTTTCGGAACACTTGATTTTTCGGAATCACTAAAGGAGCTACATCACTTGTGATGTGTATAAAACGAGTTGGAACCGAAAAAACTGTTGTCAAATTTAGGTATAGCGAGCTTCTTGGGACAAGAAAAGGACTTGCGTTTGTGAATAAATAAAATATAAACAACTAGAAAAATTTATGAAAAAGTATGACGAGCAAATTGGAGCGATAGAAAGTAAAACTGAATTTTTACAACAAATATCCGTAAAACCAGATATGCAAATTAATGCATTAGCTGCTCCATCAGATTCTGATCTCGTATTTCAGTATGATGATTCGGGCAACCAGATTCGCAGAGAAGTAATTAAAGTAAACTAAAAAATATAAGCCAGGATATTGGAATAAAGTCGTTTAAACTGACCGAATCCAATAGATAGCTTAAAGAAAAATAAAAACATGAAAAATTTAAATGAATCATCGCAATCGGTAAATGAGATTGCATCAGAAGGATTTGCCATTCAATCAACAAATAACGTGTTGCCTAAGGTTAGTTCGGATATACAGGTAAAAGCGGCTTTTACCGGTCCAAGCGATAATGTTAGCACGGCGCCATTTCAAGATACCAAGGGTACAATTGAGGTGAATTCAAATGGGCAGTTGCAATATACCTTGCCCATTGCACTTCCTCCCGGAATTAAAACGGTGGCCCCTCAAATCAATTTGAACTATAGTAGCGGATCAGGAAATGGAATCGCTGGTTATGGATGGACAGTTTCTGGCATAACAAGTATATCCAGAATGGGGCGTACGATTGATAAAGATAATGATATAAGGTCTATTCAATTTGACTATGCTGATTACTATATGTTAAATGGTCAAAGGCTGATTTTAAAGTCTGGCTCCTATGGTAAAGATGCCGCAACATATGTCACTGAGAAATATTCAAATATAAAAATTAAGTCTGTTGGACAAAATGTAGAAAAAAATGGACCGGCCCATTTTGAAGTGACTTTTGAAGACGGTTCCCAGGCTTGGTATGGACTGAATGCAGATGCCAGAACCCAAATGGAATACAATATTATAAAATGGATAGATCCCCAAGGAAATTCAATTTTGTATAGCTATATACAAGGGAATAATGTGGCCGTGATCGATCGTATCGAATGGGGCGGAAATGAAGATCTTGGAACTGCACACTTTAACAGTATTACATTTAGTTATGCGCCGAGGGCACTCCGAGAAACATCCTATGTAAAAGGGAAACTTTTTATACAGACCAATTTATTGACCAGCATCCAGGTTAAAGCCAATGGCGTTGTTTTCAAAACATACAATATGTTGTATGAAAAAGATAACAAAGGAAATCATTATCAATTTCTGAAATCCATTACTGAGTTAAATAGCAAAGGAGAGGCTGCTACTCCTGTTATCTTCGATTACAAAAAGTCTGTTGCAGGAGGGTGGAAGCAAACTTGGATTTCTAACGATACATCTCCGGATATACTTTATGGCGATTTTGATGGTGATGGAAAGATCGATATTATTAAGTATGTGGATGCTTTTCAGGAATGTCTTAAATACGAAGAGGTTTACCATCCTGGAGGGAGCAGTTCTGGTGACAATGATTCTCAGGCGGGATATTGGGAGTCTGTCTGTACACAACCTGTAAGCCATCCGGCAGGCATTTATCATTTTGGGAGCGTATTTGATGATGAAAGGCCAAAACAGGTGCTTGTCGGCTCAATTTTGACCCGCGATCAATTGAAAAGGGCTAAGGTATTCAATTTGAGAAATAGCGCAGGCGAAATGCTGACCAAACAGGGCTTTTTCATTTACGAAACTATAGCGTCGACAACTAGCTTGGAACCTGGGCGTAAAGATCTCGTGATTAAAGGATATTCTATTGAGGTCGATAGTGTTACTAATGAACGGCAGCTGAAAGAGGAGTTTATCCGAACGATACCTGCGGATCAATATGATAATACTATTTTAAGGGATTACGCACATCCCAATGAAGTAGGCTACTGGCTCAACACCACGATAGAGGAGGTCAAAGAAATTGATGTAGACGGTGATGGCCTTTCAGAACTGATTTTCGTCCTGTATGATGATATGCAATGGGAGGAGGAAAATTCTGCTCCAGGTGGTGGTTTGCCTTATATGGAAATTAAGCAGCAGATCAGCTATCGATATCTAATGGTCAGGCCTAGTGAAACAGACTCAACCAAATTAATATCGATGTTTAATGTAGGCTCATCTACAGCCAATTTTTTTAGAGGTACTGTTCTGCAGGGCGACTTTAATGGCGACGGATGTGTAGATTTTATTACTTTTGATAGCCTAGGTAAGCCCAATCTGACTGTTTTCAAAAGAGATACCGCAGGAAATTATATCACAAGCACTTCGCTATATGCAAATGTCGTTATTGAAGGGTTAAGACACCGTGCTGTAGTAGGCGATTTCACCGGCGATGGGAAGACCGATTTGTTGGTTCCGCAAGCCGTCGATAGCCGTCAATGGAAATTGTATATTTCCACAGGTGCTGGATTTAAACTACAGAATCTGCCCAATTTTGAGTTGTATAAGGAGAATTTGACATTCAACGGAAAGACGCATTCGCGCTTTATCAATAGACAATATTTTGTGCAAGATCTTAACAAAGATGGAAAAGCCGATTTTGTCGCATTTTATTCTCATATTCTTGCCGACAATAAAGATGGTACCACCACCAAATTTATGATTTTATATCATGAGAATAAAGGGATGGATGCCAATGGGAATGTGATCTTTGTACCCACAAATATCGACGGCAGTACACTGAAAAGCCGGAGTAGTTATAAAATGGATTGGTATCCTGCTGAATACAATAATTATTGGACAGAAGTTAAAGGGTATGCATCATTTTTCGCCCCCAGGAGTGCTCCTCTGATACATTTTTCTCCCATTGTTGGCGATTTTAGGATCAATAATTTTAATGAAAATATTTTGGTCTTTAGACAGGGTCGGTTGGTTAAATATAGCCATTACAGCGTTGCAGATGAAAGCTACATTGCTTCTATTAATCAGGGCGGAGTCGTTACGGAGGTGAAATATGCTGAACTTGATCCTAAAGTAAATCCAGGATTTTATGCCCAAACAAAAAAGGAGATCTTTCCTTACGTAGAATTAGAGCGTATGTCAAAGACATTCGTAGTTTCGCAATTAAAACAAGGAAACAGAAAGCAAGATTTTAAATACCGTGGCTTTGTAACCAATGTACTTGGTAAAGGCATGATCGGTTTCAGAAAATCTGCGAGATCAACTTGGTATACGGACCTTCTCAAAACGACCAAATTATGGAACGGAACGGAGATGGATCCACTGAATGAGGGCTTACCTATAAAGGAATGGAGCGTACGTAGCGTGAATGATGATAATCTTATTTTTCCTGTTGATGTTTCGGTGTCCAATACAAAATTATTATCGTTTAAGTCTATCGAATATAAGCGGTCGACCCCATCAAAAGGTGTAACAGCAATAGTGCCGATTAAAATAGTGAGCAAAGATTTTCTTAAGAATATTGTTGAAGAGAACAGTATTACTTATGGGGATTATATGCTTCCTACAACGACCACTGCTGTCATCAATACTAATTTTTCGACAGTCAATACTGTACTGGCCTACAGTCATAATCCAGCAGGTGTGGGAAAAGAGTATTATATCGGTCGGGCAGCGAGCAAAATAGAAACGATCAATGCCTATGCAGATGTTAGGTCTATTAAAGAGGAATATACTTATCTAGGTAATTTGCTTTCTACCAAGAAAACATACGATAAAAGTAATACAGCCTGGATACAAGAAGAATATACCTATGATGGTTTTGGCAATGTCACTAAAAAGGTTCTTTCCAATAGCACTGATGCACTAACAGAAACCGAACAGGCACAATACGATCCCAAAGGAAGGTTTGTGGTCAAAAAAACTGATAATCTGGGATTGGCAACTGTCATTACCTACAATGATTGGGGATTGGTACTTACTCAAACAGATCCATTGGGTGACAAGATAACAAATACCTACGATGGCTGGGGCAAAACATTGAGTGCTAAAACCACGTTAGGTGGGACTACTACCTTCACCTATGAAAAAATGGATGATGGGGGTACCAAAATCAGTGAATTTCAACCTATAGGAATGACCATTGCAACATTTATAAATAAACTAGGACAAGAGGTCAAGGTTAGAAAAAGAGGTTTTAATAGCGAAGGATACATAGTAGAAGCTGGTGGCTTTGATTATTGGGTTGAAGCTGATACCGACACGCGTATCTCTGTACTGACAGCTTATGACGAATTAGGTCGAAAAGTTCAGGAGTCCGAACCGCATCGCGATGGATTTGATCCAAAGTGGAACACCATTAGTTACAATGACAGTGTATTTCCAAGCGTAGTCACGGCGACATCATTTCATGGAAAGCAGATGCGTGTTAAACAGTCCGGACGGGTTGCGATAACGGAAGAAGTCAATGGTTATGTGCGCACAAGTAAGAAAACCATGGATCCGCTGGGTAATGTTGTCAGTTCAGAAGATAAGGGCGGCATCATTAGCTTTACCTTTAATGCCGCAGGGCAACAGCTTTCTGCCAAGTATGGGACGAATATTGTAAAAACAGAGTACGATGCCTGGGGACGCAAGTCCAAGTTTGATGACCCCTCCAATGGTATTTACTCCTATACCTATAATGGTCTAGGACAGGTGACGAAAGAAATTAGTCCAAAGGGGTATAAAGAATACCGTTATAATACAAAAGGACAGCTGACGCAGCAGATTGAAAAATCGACTGTTGTAGGAGTGACAGACAAGGTGATCAATTATGCTTACAATACGAAAGGCCTTTTGCTGACACAATCAGGTACATCAAAAGGTAAAACATTTAAGATTACTTCTACTTACGATACTTATGGCCGACTATTGACCAAGACGGAGGATAGCTTTGGTCGTATTTATGCGCAGCGGGAGATTCTCTATGACGATAAATCGCGGGTGATTTCTTATGTGAAGAGTTTGAAATCAGGTACGGTCGAGACAATTGCTGTGATTCAGCATGTCTATGAAGAGTGGAGTGGTCTTCTGCAAAAGATTGTCAATAAGACAACAGGGGAAGAGCTATGGCGTAGGCAGGAAAACAGTGCCAGCGGTAAAATTGTACGTTCTCGCTTGGGGTATACTAACATAAAAAATACTTACAATGAGCAGGATCTTCTTAAAAATACGCAGCAACAGTCCCATCAAGACATTCTGAATATGCAGTATACCTTCGATGTTACGCGTAATGAATTGAATGAAAGGATACGGACAGGAACTATTAATTTGACAGAAACCTTTACCTATGATGGCAATAACCGTCTCATTGATTGGACAAATCCAAAAAACGGAAGTCGTTCTTCCAACGTATATGACAATCAAGGGCGTATTACTACGATCGATAATATTGGAACTGTTCAATTTGGCAATACCGCAAAAATCTATCGCCCTTCGAGTATCAAGCTGAGTACCGATGGAAAACAGCTTTATAGTAATGATTTGATTCAGCGGGTGGTGTATAATGAAAACAACGATCCAATATTTATCAGCGGTCAACAGGGCGATGTACGGTTTGGTTATGGACTTTGTGAAATGCGACAAATGGTCAGCTATGGAGGAAAAGCTGCCGGAACAGAGATTGACAATGCGGCGAATTCACAATGGGAAGGTCAATATACAAAATACTACAGTGCCGATGGAAGTTTTGAAGTAATCCGTAATAATAGTACGGGGCAGGAAAAACATTTGATCTATATCGGCAATACACCTTACGAAAGTA
The DNA here is from genome assembly GCF_014109745.1 of Sphingobacterium paramultivorum. NCBI lineage: Bacteria > Pseudomonadati > Bacteroidota > Sphingobacteriia > Sphingobacteriales > Sphingobacteriaceae > Sphingobacterium > Sphingobacterium paramultivorum. The sequence goes on along the minus strand of NZ_CP058555.1, from coordinate 3,420,744 downwards.
ACATTGTCTGTCTGAAAGATTATTCAGAGAGTGCTGCATCTTATAAATTTTTGCACAAAGATTATTTGGGAAGTATTTTGGCAATCAGTGATTCAGGAGGAACATTGTTGGAAGAGCGGCATTTTGATGCCTGGGGTAATTTGACTCAAGGTAATATGCAGCTTTTGGACCGAGGATATACATCACATGAACATTTTGCCATGGTTGGAATTATCCATATGAATGGTCGTCTATATGATCCCTTTTTGAGAAGGTTTTTAAATGCAGACGAGCATATTCAAGATATGTTTAATACGCAGAACTACAATAAATATGGGTATGTATTAAATAATCCACTGATGTACAATGACCCGAGTGGTGAGTTTTTCTTTGGTCTCCTAGCTATACCATTGATAAAAGCTATATTTATCGGAGCTGCGATAGGGCTTGCCGCTTATACAGTTGGCCTTGCAGTTTCGGGAAATATTGGTATGTGGAATTTGGGTGGAGCACTGAAGGCTACTCTCTTTGGAGCGGTTTCTGGGGCAATTACCTTCGGTATTGGTTCGATCTTTAAGGCTGCAGCAAGTACTTTTGGGAATGCATTATTGCAAGCTGGTGCCCATGGTCTGTCACAAGGGGTTTTAGGGCTGGTACAGGGACAGAATTTCTTGAGTTCGGCAGCTTCCGGTGTATTTGGTAGTTTAGGAGCCTATGGATGGGGGAAGGCTATGAATGGTATCGGACTAGGTCAATTTTCGCAAAGTACCTATGGAATGATAGGTTTTGGTGCAATATCAGGTGGAGTAGGTGCCGAGTTGACTGGAGGTAATTTCTGGCAGGGAGTATTAATAGGGGGCATTGTTTCGGGACTTAATCATGCGATGCATAGTATTGACTGGCAACGTTCTGAGCAGCAGGATCAATATTCAAGTCAATCAAGTAAAAAATTGTCGCAAAATGAATTTAACGAGTATGTAAAGCAGAATCGTGATTTATTAGATAAATATGCTGAATATTTAAAGCAAACGGCTGGTATTATTGGGACAGTTCCTACAGATGCAGTGGGGGTAAGAGACTTTTTCAAAGATTTATTTAAGTTTAAATTGTCTGCCTTTAAAAAGATTATCAATATTAAGACTTTAGTCGGGACACATATATACGCGACAGGGAAAGAGTTTGAAAATTATTCAAAAATGCTTGGAGACGTTAAATATAACTATGACAAAATGAATGGAAACTCAGCCGGTATGGGGGTCAGAATCAATGAAACGCGAGTTCACATCCCAGTACATGGAGGAGTTGGTTATACCATTTTTAAGTTTTATGATATCAGAACAAATAAATATTTAGGCGGTGGAAGTCTTTAAAAAATAATTATATCGCTAAAGGGGGGAAAGAATTCCCCCCTTTTATATTCACCATCGAAAGTGATATTTTATCTATAATAAGTTATTATTGTTCGTTTAGCAGATAAAGGAATAAATTTTTGAAAATTTTAAATAGCTTTGTGTAATAAATGAGAATGTATCGAACCGATTTTTATATAAATTGTCAGTTATTATATCGTAATGTTTTCTAGTATATTAAGTAAAATAACTTAGCTAATTCATATATACTCTGGTAAGGTGATGTATAGGCTGTGTTTTAAAGTTTTATAACGTACAAATTAATAAATATTTAAGAAGTGGAAATTAATAAAAAAGTTGTTCCGGGTATTTATGTTCTGACTTATGTCTGTTTAATTGTGATGAATTTTATCGCAATAGAACATCAGGAAATTAAAGGATGTTTTAGTCAGTTATTGGCTGATTTTTTTCACTTAGGGCATAAATTTGATGGTTTTCAAATTTTTAGAATATATCTTTTTTCGAACCCATGGATACTGGGATTATTTTATTATGGCTTTAAAATTAAGTGGCTTGCATATTGTTTTATTGCTACTAATATTTTGATTCTTATCGCCTTATTACAATGTTATATGAAATCAACTTAATACACTTGTTAGTATTTTACTACTTGTTTTAATAGTTGAAGACTATGATTTTTTTTAACGGAAAAAAGGTGGCTTCTTTTTTTCTTATTTTAAAGCAAGTAGAATAGCGCAATAGAAATTCCTAATGATGCAATTAATGGTACAATGGAAGATTTGGCTCTGTACTGTAGATTATTAGGAAACATTTGTTGTCTGATAAAAAATAGACCCGTTGCACCTATGCCCGAAAGGATAAAGTTAACATAAAATATATTCTGGCTCATTTCAGGATAATTATTTCGAATATAATTTATAATAACTAGTTGAATGCCTATATAGATAATACTATAAAAAGCAGTAATAACAGCTCCTTTTATATTTTTTATTTTTATGAAATTTAGCACTTGAAGTACACCACCAAAAAAGACACCAAATATTACGGAAAGCATCCAAATAAGTGTATTTGTATATAGTTCAATAGCGTTTACGTCCTCTGTGAGCCCTTTGTCCCATCCTTCGTCCACTACTTTTTCACTATCGTTTTTTTTGGCAATTAAAGCTTCGATTCGTGCTGTTTCGGAAGGAGTAAAAGTTCGCCCACGTTCCTGTAGAATCTCGTAGGCATATTTTACAGCATTTGAAACAGATCGACTATCTGGTTCTATATATTTTTCGAGTTCTCTATCTGATAGTTTACTAATAACATTTTTATTAACCATATTTTGAGAAGAATTTAAGACTGAATGCTTTATCAGTAAAGATCTAAATTTAATATTATTTTTAAATAAAAACCTACTGCTAACTTTCTCCTCCGCATTCCCGCCACTCACCGAGTTTTCCCAATCGTTGGTCTAAAGCCCGTAGGCTAAGGGCCTATTGTGTCGTAGTTTTGAGTCAACAAATAAGAACTAAAAAACTAACACAATAAAATAAAGACATTATGAAAACTTTAGTAAAAACATTCGCAGCAGCAGCTTTAATAGCAATATCAACATTCACTATGGCAGCTGAAGGACCTGGAGCCAAAGCAGCAAAAGCTAACATTAACCTTTCCACAGCAGACTTGGCTTTAGAGCATTATGTTGCGGTAACGACTGAGGGCGAATCAGCAGGTGTAGAGCAGTTATTTGCAGCTGATTTTAATCAAAAGATCCAAGCTTCCAATACGCAGTCTAACGGCCGTAGTGAAGTGGTTAAATCCTTGAAAAAACAAAAAGGCGAAAAGCTAAACTGTACAGTAAATACTGATATCATCGAGGAATCGGCAGACTATATGGTCGCTAAAGTGACGTTGAAATTTGAAAACTTTACCAAGACTGATCTCGTTACCTTGGAGCGTGTGGGTAATGATTGGAAAGTCTCCAAATCGATCAGTTCGTATAAATAGGAGCCATCCCTTACAAATATATAAGTTGTGAAGCCATGTCGTGAGATGTGGCTTTTTCTGTTTTATGTTATTTTCAATTCCGAAGAAAGCAGAAATCTTCTCTGCAAAATTGGAAGCTGAAATATTTTAGAAAATTATGTATTATTGCTAGAGTACATATTATGCAAAGTAGTTTTACGATGAGACTAAAATTTCTCCTTGTTATTTTGGGGCCAAGCTTTTTGCTTTTTTCTTGTAAAAACAAGAGTTTAACAAATTCCATTTGGAAAAATTGTGGCGATAATAGTGACCTACAGGATATCCTTGTGTTTAATGATACGTATAATTTCGTACGGAATGATACCATCTATAGCAGGCTGGTTATTGACTCCCCAATCGCTGTAATTAACCGGATTGATAGCTATTATGGCGAAAGAAGATTATATCTAAACAGGCTTTCTGATCAAAAAACCTATAGGTACTGTGAGCAATAATTGACCATATTAACATGTTTTAATTTATGCAATTCAATAATGATCATCAGTATAATGTCGGTTTAAGAGTGAAAAAAACTAAAAATTGGCCATTCTTATTTATTGTATTTTTAGTGGTTTTGGCAATTGTATATTCACGGTTAATTACTCATTCGATGATTATAGGGAAATATTATTTTAAATATCACGAATGTACTGCTATGGGGGATTTACCGAATAGGGATGATATGCTTACTTTGCTTGATGAAAATAAATATAGAAGTCCTTACTGGGGAAATGGAGAGTATCGTATAGAATATGAGTTTTTTAGAACAGTATTAGTTTTAAGCAATTCAGGTGGGACTGTCTCAAATGAGCTAGAAATAAACAAAGTTGGAAATAAGATCAATATTGTTTTGGATGATACCTGTGGTTTTTTTTATGAAAAGGCTGATTGGAAGATATCGGATTAAATAGGATAAATTATATTACCATCAAAATCTAGTTAAAGCATATCAAGTTAATCTTTTTTTCAATATTTTATTCTTCAGGGAGCTACGTTTTTTATCATGATATCGTTTGTCTTTTTATTTAACAGGCTGGTACGCTCGCTGAAAGAATATGTTAGCTATATACTATCTTTTCTGATTGCCTATATCTTTTTAATGCTCCTGCTTTGGCAGATAAATGGCGGGGATCTGTTTGTATTTGTTCAGAAGTATCATAATAATAGAGATTTTTGGGCAATGGTTTTCCCTTTTGCTTTTTCCAATATTTGCATGATAATAAAATCGATGCTAAAAAAATGACGAATTATTTTTTGTGAAAAATATTAAGATTTTATGAATCTGGCTTTTTTACGTCAAAAGGGCCTGATTCTCATCAGACCCTTTCTCTTAGCGTTTATCTGTACAGTAATTTTTATGTTTCCTATTGTTTCCTCTTTTTTGTTTCGTCATCCAATGTTTTTAAAGACTATTGGATTTTCACTGTACGACGCCAATTTTTATGTTGAACCTTTCTTTCGAAAGGTATCTTGTAGCCGTTTTGTATAGTAAGAACAGTTGTCGATTTGAAATAGTTTTATTGGAGTGATTTTTTTTATAACAGGATATTTACCATGAAAGAGGAATTTGCAAAAGAAAATTGGCTAAAAATAATTGACCAGTCGAATAGCATTAGAGATTTGATTGAAAGTCAGGATGATTGAAAACGGCTAGTTTTCTATAACTCAGCTATGGCGAAAGCTTATAAATTGATTCCCCAATAATTAGTAATTTTATTCAGACCTGCACTTTTGTAAAGAGAATGCTGGGCTCATCCGTTCAACATCGATCGATCACTATAGTTCGGCCTGGACTATTATGGTTAGCGGGTTCTGTTTGTCCATGTTGTAAAATATAAAATTCTGATTTTAGCAATTATGAAAATCTATTATTCGAGGATGGGTTTAAATAACTTTTATAGGGGTCTTGTTCGTACCTGCTTCGTACAGCATTCGGATTAGGTCGGGGAGGGTTCTATTGTTGACTAGTCTCTGACCAGTTTTTCCCTGTTCAGAGACTGGACAAGGTCTGTTGGGTGTCTGTACAATATCTGTAGTTGATCCGAACGTGGTACGAATCTGATACGAAGCAGGCTCACCTCTCTATTTCCGCCATTCACCGAGTTTTCCTGAGCGTTGGTCTAAAGCCGATAGGCTAGGAGCGTATTGTGTTGTAGTTTTGAGTCAACAAATAAGAACAACAGAACTAACACAATAAAATAAAGACATTATGAGAACGCTAGTAAAAACATTTGCAGCAGCAGCTTTAATCGCAGTATCTACATTCGCTATGGCAGCTGAAGGACCTGGAGCAAAAGCAACAAAAGCAAACGTTAACCTTTCCACAGCAGACTTGGCTTTGGATCATTATGTTGCGGTAACGACTGAGGGCGAATCAGCAGGTGTAGAGCAGTTATTTGCAGCTGATTTTAATCAAAAGATCCAAGCATCCAATACGCAATCTAACAGCCGTAGCGAAGTAGTTAAATACTTAAAAAAACAAAAAGGCGAAAAACTAGACTGCACAGTAAGCATTGATGTCCTCGAAGAATCTGCAGATTATATGGTAGCTAAAGTGACTCTAAAATTTGAAAATTTCACCAAAACGGACTTAGTTACCTTGGAGCGTGTGGCTAATGACTGGAAAGTATCCAAATCAATTAATTCATATAAATAAATCTCAAGAACTATTGCTCTGCGAAGCTATAGGTAGAGCACTAGTGAATCATATGTTTAAGTTTAGTTTAAAGGCCAGGTCGCGAGATCTGGCTTTTTTATGTCAAAAGGGCCTGATTCTCATCAGACCCTTTCTCTTAGCGTTTACTTGTACAGTAATTTTTATGTTTCCTATCGTTTCCTCTTTTTTTGTTTCGTCATCCAATGTTTTTAAAGACTATTGGATTTTCACTGTACGACGCCAATTTTTATGTTGAACCTTTCTTTCGAAAGGTAGCTTGTAGCCGTTTTGTATTATAAGAACAATAGCCAGTTCAAAATAGTTTTATAATTTTTTACTAACTGCAGTTTTAATTCAAAAAGCTTACGCTCTTAGTGAAGTACAGGTTGTACTAGTAAACATTTGAAACATCCTTTGATTATCAACCAGAGCTTACAACTCGGGATTAATCATGAAGGACCGCTAATCATAAAATACCTTCAGCTGCTCCAGCCTCTTTTTTACCAGCTTACTTTTCATCGGTTCAAAACTCATGATTTCTTTGCTGTTCTGTTTTACGGATACCCGAAACGGCTGGTTTAGCTTTGCTGTCAAATGATAGATAGCCACTAGCTCAGCGAGGTCTTCAAACCATGCAGCTGTACTGTAAAGTGACGCGAAGGGTGTTTTTTGAAGCTCTTTGTAAATTTTAGGTGCATCAGAAACTGACACCTGCTTTCCGCTCCGGAAGCGTGCGGTTGCCAGCAAAGGGCTAATGAACGCTTTCTCGGGCACATTCGCGGCATGCCAGATACCCCGGGTAAATGCTGTAGGTGCCGCAACTGTATCACTTTCGAAGGAGTGAGGTGTAAGAGCCAGCACCGCATCCACTACATGCGTTGCCTCGTGAAGCAATACGTACACCATAGCGTCCAGCTCGCCGGCATCTATCGTTACCTTCAGTCCGCTGTCTTCAGGAAATGTGTAGTATGAATTCTCCTTCCATGTGGCCCATTGGGAAACAGTTTCATTAATAATTTCTGCACGAAAAGTGATGTTGAATTTTTGGGTTGAATCGGCTGTTTCAACCGGGGATGTAAGTGCCGTGTTGGGCATATTATCCATGAAACTTATACTGTGCAGATGTTGTTTCAGAATTTTACTATGCAGCGGCGACAGCATGTTAAAGGCCTTTGCGACCTTGTCTTTTTCTTTGGCTGTCAGTACATGATCCACAGGCTGCATCCCTGCTTCGCGAAATTTGTTGAAAACTTCGTCCGGTGCCGGTTTTATTCGTTCTGCCAATGCTGACAAGGACCGGCTCTCTGAACTTTGCGCGCGAAGAGCCATCGGGATAATAAGAGAAAAAAATAAGTAAGTAAAAAATCTGCTTATCATATTGAATTTTGTTTTGGAGCAAAAAAGACTGAATTTACAAAAAAGACTGAATTTAATTTATGGCAAGAAATTTTGCCCGGAATGCTGATGGCGTTTCACCTGATTTCTGCACAAATAGCCTGCTGAAGTATGCTGGATCTTCATATCCCAGTTCATAGCCAACCTCTTTTGCCGTCAGATTGGTATGTACCAGCAGCCGTTTTGCTTCTAACAGAATTCTGTTCTTTATCACATCATTAGGCTGTGGCAGATTGAGCCTTTTAAATTTATGGCTAATCGTTTTTGGAGCCATAAACAGCAGCTCGGCATAATCGGCAACATGGTGCTTTTCTTTATAATGTTCGTCAACCAACAAGGTAAACTTCCTGAAAAACTCCAGGTCGCTGTTCTGTTCAGTAAGTTCTTTATCGAGATTTTGCTTTTTCCACAATCGTGCAGATTTGATGAACAATTGTTTGAGATAGGTACGAAGCATCTCTTCCAGCGAGGTATCGTTCAATCCGAACTCATCCGTCATCTGTCCGAAAATATAGCTAAAGAAAGGAATTTCGCCACTGTCCAATTCCACCATCGGCATATTGTAAATGTTGCTGAACAGCAATCCGTTACAGGCTACTTCCTCATCATGTATCTGGATACAATAAAAGTTGCGGTTGTAAAAAATGAAGTGTCCCTCTTCTTGTCCGAGCTTCTTTATATGCAGATGCTGATTGGGGCTTATAAAGAACAGGGAGGGCTGTTTTACGGAATATTCAGTAAGATCAACCTGTAACTCAGTTCCCATTGAAAGAAGCAGTACTTTTATGTATTGTTTATAACCCGCGCCATTAATGGAATCGACATTTTCTTCATGCAACGATATAAGTCCTATGGTTTTTAGGTCGTTTCGAAATACTTTTTCACTTGCCATATTGGTAAACTAATGGGGTTAAAAATACAAATCTCAGTTCAAATAGAAACAGGAGAACATAATATTCTTGCTCTCCTGTTTTGCAATTCATCATGATTTTGCAAATTTCTCCAGCTCAGTATTGAATTTTTCCATTTCTTCGACAAATAAGGCATGACCGCTGTTTTCAAAGCGGATAAGCGTTGCATTTTTTATGCCTTTCTGTAATTGTTCGGCCCAAACAAGCGGACAGTTTTTATCATACACTCCCTGAAAGATGGTTACAGGAATATTGATTTTTGAAAGCTGGGGGCGTAGGTCCAAATCGCGGAGTGCGGTGATCGATTCTGTCATGGCATAAGGAGAGGCCTGCAAGTTGATATTCTCCAACCATTTTTCTACGTTTTTAGAGATATTGCCCTCTTTCGCCACGAAGCCTGCACCGAAACTTGCGATTAGATCCTCTCTTTGTGTTTTGGTTGCGTTTATCAATCCTTGTACCACTTCATTCGGCAATCCGTCAGGAAAACCTTCCCGCTGTTTCCACGATGGTGCTGCCGCCCCAAACAGCGCTAGCTTGCTTATATGGGCGGAGTTATATTTTGTTACATAATGCAGCACCACTGCGCCACCGAGCGAAAACCCTCCAAGCGTAGCATTTTGTATGTCCAGTTTTTCCAGAACCACTTTTATATCATCGGAAAAAACATCAAAATCATATTTTCCGTAAGGTTTATCTGATTTTCCAAAACCACGAAGTGTAATTCCAATCACTCTGAATCCTCTGCGGGATAGATATTGGTATTGGTATTCGTACATTTCATCGCTCAATGGCCAACCGTGAATCAATACGATAGGTTTACCTTCGCCAAGGTCGGTTACATGGAGCTTTACTCCCTTTTCTACTTCGATGTATTCTGCTCTTCCGGCAGAAGCTGGTACTCTTTTCCCTTGAGCAAAAATAGAAGTGCTCAATAAAGTCATCACTAAGCTGATTGTTGCAATAATTGTTTTCATTTTTTTAATGTTTAAATTGTTTAAAAGTTATGATACAAAGATATAATCAGCTTAATTCGAAAGGAATGGATAGTGGTGGATATGTATTGTACTTTTTTCCCTAATAAAGAATTTAAGGGTAATAGCCGTGAATCCAAGGTAATATTGAAATTTGAAGTTCTTACCAAGGCTGATCTCGTAAATCATCTATTTATTAAGGTCACGTCGAGAGATGTGGCTTTTTTATGGTTTATCTATTTTTATTTAGTACGGTTTATTATCCTAAATAATCTTGTCTGGGATTTGACTTAACTGTGAAACTAAATAATTAATGGGGACGGTCAATTCAGATTGGTTACAATAGTATTGATCAATAACGCCGTAGATTTCAAACAGTGATATATTAAAGCCATCTTCGATGTCATTGTAGTAAATTATTTGATTTCCAAATAAAGCAACCACCCAAAAGCCCCCACTTTCATCTCCAAATGATTTTTCTTGCCACTTATGAGGAGTTACTTTGATGAGATTCCAAAGGTTTAAAGCTTTATAATCCATTGTCAGTTCTGCCTGCAAAATAAGAAGTTCTATTTTGTAAATTGATATCGGTGTCCACATGCGCTAAGATAATGAAATTTTAAAGTGAATTATCTATCTCGGAGTCTATAGCTTCATTGAATCGTTAATTCAAATGATAACTTTCATCTCCCCATTTCCGCCATTCACCGAGTTTTCCCGATCGTTAGTCTAAAGCCGATAGGCTAAGAGCCTATTGTGTCGTAGTTTTGAGTCAACAAATAAGAACAACAGAACTAACACTATAAAATAAAGACATTATGAAAACTCTAGTAAAAACATTCTCAGCAGCAGCTTTAATCGCAGTATCTACATTTGCTATGGCAGCTGAAGGGCCTGGAGCAAAAGCAACAAAAGCTAATATTAACCTTTCTACTGCAGATTTCGCTTTAGAGCACTATGTTGCGGTAACGACTGAGGGAGAATCGGCAGGTGTACAGCAGTTATTCGCTAATGATTTCAATCAAAAAATCCAAGCTACCAATGTGCAGTCTAATAGCCGTAGGGAAGTGGTTAAATCCTTGAAAAAGCAAAAAGGCGAAAAGCTAAACTGTACAGTAAGCACAGATATCATCGAGGAATCGGCAGACTATATGGTCGCTAAAGTGACTTTGAAATTTGAAAACTTCACCAAAACAGATTTAGTTACTTTGGAGCGTGTGGGCAATGACTGGAAAGTATCCAAATCAATCAATTCGTATAAATAGAATTTTACCACTGGTGGTTTGCCAGTATTAAAAGACAAACCACTAGTGAATCATATGTTTATTAAGGCCACGTCGTGAGATGTGGCTTTTTTACGTCAAAAGGGTTTGACGTTAATTGAATGCTTTACCTCAACTTTTGTATGTAAAGTAGTTTTTTACTTCTTTGGTGTTTATTATTAATTATGTTTTTTTTTGTCGTTATTTGATGTAATAGATAACTATTGTGAAATTATTGGTTTATTGATCTTTAATTTTCTTCTTTTTGAACACTTTTGTGTAGTTGATTTCTCTTTATGTTATTTTTTATCGAATATGTAGTATGTTTGCTTTCGTTGTAGGTTTTTTTAATTAAATATGATTTTGTAGTAATTTTTTTTAAATAGAATAATATATATGAAAAGTAATATAAAGTATTTTAGTATTTATGCCATGGTGTTTCTTCTGCTTGCTGCCTGTAAAAAGGAAAATGGCGTTGTGAAGCCACCTGTAGATCCACCGATAGAAACGAATGATTTGAAGTTGAAGCTAGATTCAAAAAAGGTGCTTGATTTTCAAAAGATCACCTCCTCCAGTGCAGCGTCTTCTCTGGAGGAATCGGAAATAAAAAAGTACTTTGAGGATCGTGTTGATCTGTCAATACCTAAAGAAATTATCGTTGAAAAGGACTCCACAATCCTCATTAAACAATATGGTATTACAGAGCGCTACAAGTCAAAATGGGAGAAGGATGATCTTTATCTCCAGGATAGCGACGAATCATCGTGGAAGCTAATCGGCGCGAAAAAGAACAAAACAGATTTTGTGCTCAGCATGAGCTTTTATTCAAAGAAAAGTGTTACTCAGTCATCACAGAATTTTTTGATAGGGCAAGAATATAATCTAAAATCTTATGATCACCTGTTGTCTAAAAATGCTGAGAATACAGATTTTATTTGGCTGAAAATTGACTTACTATATAATAATACCAAATAATGATTAAATACATCACACTACTTCTCTTTTTAGGAACCGGATTTTCAAAGATTGCCGTGAGTCAAGAACAGAAGTCAACCCTCATAACGGTTAAATCACCTGAAGAATTATATGTCGGAGCAGTATTGGAAAAGCATACAATCAATTCTCCGATCCCCCCGGTTCTGAATGTCATATTAGATAATATTGTCGTCAATTTTGGCGGTTTAAATGTTAAGAGTAAAGTCATAAAAACCGAAAAGACATCATTTTACAAAGCAATTGAAGAGGCTCTACAAGGGAAACGCTCGGATAACAGGCGCTTTTCATTTGATATAAAAGAATTGAATGGCTATAATGATGTTTCTCTTTATTTTGGACAGCAGATTGATCTGGCAAGTTGGTTCTCCATCACCGAAACGGCAAAGAAACCACGGACATTACTGGCTATCAATATGGAAAAGATTGCTTTTACAGTAGATATGGACTTACCTGCCGAAGGAACTTTTAACACAAATAAAGAGCTTCTTAATAAATACGATATAAATGACCTCATTTATATCAATACACTTTCTTTCGGAAGAAAGGCCGTTGTTATCGTCGAATCGGACTTAGCTGGTACATTGGTCAAAGAAGCGTTATCCGCTCAGCTTAAAGGGAACAAGCTTGCTGATAAAGAAAGAGCCGTTCTCGCAAACTGCAATTATCATGTTGCTTTCCTTGGAGGGCGTCACAGTGATTTAGATTTCAGTGCCGGACAACTATTGCAACAACTAATAAATTATATTGATACAACGTTGGATGTAAACAATTACGGAGATCCTATTGCGTATAAGGCCGCTTATTTAAAGAATCACCAAATTTTTTATAATTCATATTAACCATTTTTTTGTTTCTTATTTAACCTATTTTTTAATCATGAAAGTTTTCAGGACCTTTTGTGGTGCACTTATATTTTTCATAATTGCATCATGTAACAAGGATAATCTATCCATTCATACCGAGAATAGTCAGGTGCCGAATGCGAGTGTACGCAAGCCATATCAAATCAAAATAGACTCGTCATATGCTTATCAAGGTGATTCTTTATATAAAGTCATGGCACGGGAATACAGTAGCCGTTCTGAATCAAATGTTAAAAATAACCAAAGTAACGCTCTTTTTGTAAAGAAAGCGTCTATAGCAGGGATGACACCTGAGGACGAAGCTTTTTTCTCAAAAAGACATACGGTAAAAAGTACTGAAGCGATGTTGTATCAGGGAAAAAACTTTATTTTTCCAGGGGCGATTTTGGAAGGGAATAGTATATCCAAACAGGTCTATAATCCTATTTTCCTTGCGAATAGAAAACCGATAACAGTTTCAATGAGCTTGACTCACACTACCCCTAAGCCGACAAGCCGCATCATTACAAATCCAACATACTCTAAGCTGGATGATTACGTCAAAGAAATGGCTATTGGTGGAAGTTTTAAGCAGAACGAAAAATTTATGTTTCAATATAGGCGTTTTACTTTTTATGATGAGATCAAAGAGGCATTTGGTACCGACGTCAATACACAAAGATTGTTCTCCTCGAAGAGTGAGAACAGCAGTACGGAATCTCACAAAATATTGCAGTCTACCGGACTTTATGTGAAATTCTTTCAGGGTAGTTTTACTGTAAATATGGATATAGCACCACTAGCAGATCAGCCGATCCAAGGTACTTCTGGTGAACCACCTGTTTATGTTAACTCAGTTACTTATGGCAGAATGGGAATACTTGTTATCGAAACAGATAAAGAGTATCAGTTTGCCGAAACGTGTATAAGAAAAGAATTTGACCGAATCTTCTATAACAAAACAGAAACTTTAACAACAGAGGAAAGGAAATTTTTTGACGAGACATCGTTTAAAGTCCTTATTATGGGAGCGGATAGCGATTATACGGTACAGACTTTTAAAGGGTATTCTTATTTTCTGAATTTGATTTACAACTCGAAGTTTACCGAAACAAGTTTTGGTGTTCCTATTGCGTGTTCATTTTCAGATGCAAATACACATCAATTGGTTGAAACAGAATTTGTAAATACGTCATTTGTGGAGCCCTTGTATGTAAAAGTAAACAGAGAGAATAGTGTCTATGAACCGGACGCATCAAGCAACAATTATCGTTCTAGGGCGAATATTGTTTTAAACTTCTTTAAGGATAGAGAAAAGACTAAACCTGCTTATCCCTATACTGACATCTATTTTGAGGTGCAAAAATATGAGAATAAATGTATCTATACGCCCAATCAAAACAATTGGCCTGAAATTTTGATGGATTGCCAGAGCAGCTCCGACCTCTTAAAACTAAGAAATATTAATCTTTCGAACAGACTGGTTGTGGGGACCGAATTCTCCTCTTATGAAAGTAATGGCCCCGAACCCATGCCGGATGAACCCAGACGATATTGGGAAGCAACAGATTATCAATTAAATTATAACTTAAGGTCGAGTCCATTTTTTATTACTATCTATTAAATTAAATATATAATTATGAAACAGATTTTTAAATTAATTTATGCTGTACCTATTCTCCTTTATTCATGTAATAAGGAAGGAGTAAATCGTCTTGATACAGCTCATGTAACCCAAGAAGGGGTTGCCAAAAAAGACAAAGGTCAATGGGATAAAGTTTATACCATTAAAGATGGAAAAGAAATTGATATAACTCCTTCAGCAAATTCTAAACTTCGTGCTTCTGCAAATACTGCTAATGTCGAACAATTTTATGAGATAGCAACATTGGCCCCCAATTACATATTTTTAGGCTCAGTACTTAGTGCACAATCAATAAATAGCGGTTTGTATGAACCTGTAGGTTATACCAGTTTATTAAAGCCGAAGGTTACGGCTTCATTTTCACTGCCAGTACGGTCGAAGGAGATTTCTCCAACTCGCTCAGGTCTAAATAATGCTGTTATTGATGCTATTGGAGATAAAGATTTCAGCGGAAGACAATCACAGGTCTTTACATACAAAATGAAACAGATAGATTACTATAAAGAAGCTAAGCTTGCTTTTGGAGCTAATATAAATATCGCCTCTGTTTTTTCAATGAGTGCATCAGTCGCCAGCGGCAAAATTCTGCAAACCTCTGCGCTAGTCTGTGATTTTAGCCAGACTTATTTTAACGTATCAATGGATATACCAGATGACGGGAATATTTTTAAAGATGAGCCAACCAGACAGGGATTTTTAGCGAAGAATCCGGTGTATGTTAATTCAGTTAACTATGGGCGCAAAGGGATAATTCTAGTAGAATCATCAGTAAACTACAGTGAGTTATCTGTAGCTGTACGTGCGGCGTTTACAGCAGGTATAGTAAATGGTTCTGTATCCTTAGATGCGAATACAAAAAAGATTCTATCCGAAGCTCAGATCACGATCTGTATCATAGGAGGAAGTGGCCAAGATGCTGTCCGTACGGTTAAAGGGTTTGATGAATTTCAGAACTTCATTATAAATGGTGGAGTCTATACTACGGATGTGTATGGCGTTCCTATTTCTTTTGGCGGTGCATATGCGTCGACAAACGGAATGTTCCAGACAGAATTCGAACTGTAATAAAAATATATAAGTGTTTTAGAGCCACGTCGAGAGATGTGGCTTTTTTACGTCAAAAGGGCCTGATTCTCATCAGACCCTTTCTCTTAGCGTTTACTTGTACAGTAATTTTTATGTTTCCTATCGTTTCCTCTTTTTTGTTTCGTCATCCAATGTTTTTAAAGACAATTGGATTTTCACTGTACGACGCCAATTTTTATGTTGAACCTTTCTTTTGAAAGGCAGCTTGTAGCCGCTTTGTATAGTAAGAACAGCTGTCGATTTAAAATAGTTTTAAAAATAAATGTTTCGATTTTTTAAATTGACATTTTTGAAATAAGCTCTTACTTGTTAGACATTATTATCGAATTTCTAATCCAAATATCTCTTCGCTATTTTTTCTACTAGCAATTTGATATCATCATAGCGGGCGATGCTCAAAAGCCAATCTTCAGGTATACTTTCCAGCCCATAGTACAAACCAGCTAATCCGCCCGCAATCGCAGCCCCGGTGTCTGTATCTTCACCAAGGCTTACAATAGATAATACAGTGTCTTTATAGTTGTCTTTTTCCATAAAAACCCATAGGCTTGATTCTAGACTATCGATCACATAACCGCTGGACCTTAATTGATTATGTGTCTTAGATCGGATGTCATGCAAAATGGTGCTATTAAAATGAATTATTTCCGACTCAGGGAAATTGATGTCCGTCCAGAACTTTGAAACTTGATTCCGCATTTCAGCATAAGCCTGCTCCTTGGCCAAACCTAGCAAAATGAGTTCGGCTAATTTAAGATAGATAAAACATGCCATTGCAGCGCGTATGTGCTTATGCGTTAGGGCGGAAATTTCCCAAATTTTCTCGAATTGTTCCGACGGGCTAAGTCCTTTGATCTCAAATAAAAGGGGTAATATTCTCATTAACGAACCATTGCCGTTGTCTTGTTCTCTCGCCCTATATTTTAGCAAATGTAGCTCTCCGATTTGCCCGGATCCGATAATATCTTTAAGCTCACCGATCGATTTAGCCGTGGTGATACCGATATCAAAGACTTCTCCTCTTGCTGTCCACAGCTTACCTTCCTTCCAAGCTATAAATTTTTTGGAGATATCTACCAAATCATATCCACCTAACAGCGAGTCTGCAAGACACAAGGTTAAAGATGTATCATCTGACCAGGTACCCATAGGTTGATTATGGCTGCCAAATCCGATCATTTCGGTAGCTGGATTTTTTAGCATTTCTTCTTTCGACCTGAATTCAAATGGTACACCAAATGCATCACCAACCGCGATGCCAAACAATGCTCCATACATTTTATTTTTCGCTTGATTAGCAGCTGTATTAGACTGTATATTCATAAATAATTTGATCGTTGATTCATATCAATATAATAAAAAATATTCACCTCCCTATTCCCGCCATTCACCGAGTTTTCCCGATCGTTGGTCTAAAGCCAATAGGCTAGGGGCGTATTGTGTCGTAGTTTTGAGTCAACAAATAAGAACAGATAAACTAACACTATAAAATAAAGACATTATGAAAACGCTAGTAAAAACATTCACAGCAGCAGCTTTAATCGCAGTATCTACATTCGCTACGGCAGCTGAAGGACCTGGAGCAAAAGCAACAAAAGCTAACATTAACCTTTCCACAGCGGACTTCGCTTTAGAGCACTATGTTGCGGTAACTACGGAGGGAGAATCAGCAGGTGTAGAGCAGTTATTTGCAGCTGATTTTAATCAAAAGATCCAAGCATCCAATGCACAAAGCAACAGCCGCAGCGAAGTGGTTAAATCCCTGAAAAAACAAAAAGGCGAAAAGCTAAACTGTACAGTAAGCACAGATATCATCGCGGAGTCGGCAGACTATATGGTCGCTAAAGTAACTTTGAAATTTGAAAACTTCACCAAAACAGATTTAGTTACTTTGGAGCGTGTGGGCAATGACTGGAAAGTATCCAAATCGATCAATTCGTATAAGTAGTATCCAATAACTGGTGGTTTGCCAGCAATTAAAGACAAACCACTAGTGAATCATATGTTTATTTAAGGCCGCGCCGTAAGTCGCGGCTTTTTTGCGTTTGGAAATTTGGAATTAAATAACGGTTATTGTTTTTGCATAATTCCATATTTCTTGTTTTGATCGCTTTTGGCGTTTGCTCCTGCGTAGCTATCTAAAATCCGCATGGTGGCCGCCTTTAGGGAACGTCCGAATTCTGTGGGATGATAACCCGGTCCAGTAAAAAATTCCACCTCATGATTGATTTTTGAATACCATACTCTTCCTACATCCTTGGGACCTAGGGTATCTGGTCTCGTTATTTTCACAAATCCCTCGAGTTTGTTTTTATCCAAGCCTATCACTTGATAGGGCTGTGTCTTACTCTGACAATCTACCTCAATATATTTTTCTCCATTCCAGCACATGCACTCTTCAGGCGTCAGAAAATGTACGGTAGTCAATATTGCCAATACCAAAAGTGCTACACCAGAAAACCTCAATACAAGTTTGTTTTTTGTGAAAAATGATCGGGGATCATTTTGTTGACTCGCATTTCCTTTATTGTTGTTATCTAAAATTATCTCATCCGAATTAATTATATCACTTACAGGTCGAATTTCTTCTGTTTCTAAATTTTCACTGTTTTCATTTTTACTATCACTTGAACCAATAATGTCTTCGATTTGATCTTCCGATTTTGTTGGAATGATATCGGGTTTATATTCAAAAATACTCACGCTACAAGTTTCTTCAGGAAATAGAGATCCTTGCGGATGATCGGGTGGTATGTCAGAGGCTAGCTCATTTATATCATTGATGTCAACTCCTAAGTGGTCCGAACTTTTGTCGTAAACTAATTCATCTCCGTTGTCTTTGCTTGGACAGGTATAAGTATCATCGTTAATATCGGCATCATCGATTGGTGCTGCACCATCTGTTTGGACTTCGTTCCTATAATTAAAATCGTAGGGCCGCGGTTGAAAATTAATCAGCACAGCGAGAAATTTTACGACATCTCTGTCTGGGCTGCGTTTTGTATCTCCAATGATAAAATTTCTTAAAGCCCTGAATTTATCCGTATCGGAATCTTTAACTATTTCCCTGAGTGACTTACCAAGTTGCTTTTGTAATTTCTTTTCATCTTTTTCTCTGAAATAATCAGTAAATACAATTTCATCCGCTTCAGAGAGCCCTTTCTCGAAACATTGTATAGACCAATTCTTAAGATCTCCTGCTGAAGGCCATTCGCGGGAGAAACCAAGTTGTCTGTTTTTCTTTAAATCTAGGTAGCTGTCTCTTACAGCTTTTTGAAAATTCTCAAACATGATTCCAAAATTAATATTTATGCAGCATTGGAAAATACGGGAAACCGTAAGCTTAGCAACGCTAAAAATCATCTCGACCGTTTGGAAAAATTTGGAAGACCTTCCAGAGTTTTTGAAACATCATGAAACATCATGAAATGTTGTGAAGCATTGGAAGCGTTTGATAAAAAGGGTTTTAACGGCTATAACTTTGTTCTCGAAGTCAGATGATGGATCGATTAAAATATAAACTAAGATACTAATCTGATTTCACAATGAGAAGATCTCGCGGTAGTCTTTAGCCGGTTTGGGAAGCAGCTTCTGCCTCCCGCGATTGACACTCTTACTTCCCAAAAAATTCAGAAGGCCTTCTGAAAACATTTGTAGCAATCCCGTGCATGGGGCACGGGACCTACCAAGTTTTTGACTTTTAATTTTTTGAGTTATGTGGAGTTTAATATTATATTTTCTATTTGGAATCGGTCAACCGTCTAATTCACAGCCAAGCGCAGGAACACCAACAGTACAAACGGCAGATACTGATCAGCCTCCAACAGATCCTGGACCTGAAACAGGAACAGGGGGGGACAAAGGTACGGTACGTCCATAATTAATCCATACAAAAGAGGCGGTTTACCGCCTCTTTTTTTTAAAGAATAGATCAACTTTGTTTTCAAAAATACTTTTACTATTTTAGATTTAAATAATCATATAGTTGAGATACTTAAGCCTATATATTTCCTTACTTTTTATATTTCTTTCTTGTACGCGAATAGAGAGTGATAAGGATAATCAACTTAAAAATTCGCAAAAAGAAGGCGACTTATATTACAATAAAGCGAAAGCATTTGTAGATATAAGACAATCTGATAGTTCATACCTTTATTTCAATAAAGCAAGACAAATATATCTGGAAATTAATGATAGCTTGTCTGTAGCTAAATCGATCATAAATATGGCTATCACTCAAGGAGAAGAAGGAGACTATTTTGGATCGCAAGAAACCTCTCTACAAGCTTTAGATTATCTAGACAAAAAAAATATTAAACATCATTTTTATCTTAGTATAAATTATAACAATCTTGGAGCCGTTACCGATTACTTGAAGGATTATGATCAAGCGATTAGCTTTTACAAACAGGCTATCAATTTTTCGACAGATTCGGCAAACCGCAGAATATACGAAAATAACCTTGCCCTAAGCTATCAATATGCAAAACGTTATGATGATGCATTGGCAATTTTTGAACATATTTTTAAACAAGTTCAACCTAAAGACGCTGAATATCCTAGGATATTAACAAATCTGGCAAAAACAAGATGGTTAAAAAATCACGAATATCCTGCAAATATTGATTTTCTAAAAGCGATGAAAATTCGTGTGTCCAAAGGTGATTTATGGGGAGTAAATTCAAGTTATACACATCTCGCAGAATACTATGAACTTGTAAATAAAGATTCGGCTTTATTTTATGCCATTAAACGGTATTCAACTTCAAAAACCATAAATAGCCCTGGGGACCAAATCAACGCATTAAATAAATTAATTGAAATATCAGACCCTCATGATATCCGGTTGTATTTTTTAAAATTTAAGCAGCTTTCCGACAGCATCCAACAGGCCCGAGCCGCCGCCAAAAACCAGTTCGCCCTGATCCGGTATGAAGTCGAAAAAAATAAAGCCGATAACCTGCGGCTGGAAAAAGAAAATGTCGAAAAGCAGAACCGACTGGTCAGACAACGAGCCATTACCGGCGCAAGTATCTTTTTACTCCTATTAGCTGTTGGTGGAGGAACGCTTTGGTACAAACGGCGCAAGCAACGTCTTGAACTCGAAGCACAGAATCGGGTCAAAGAAACACAGCTTCATCTTTCCAAAAAGATTCACGATGTCGTGGCCAATGGCATCTATCGGGTAATGTCAGAAATTGAACATGGCGATGAAGTGGATCGTGATGGTGTGCTCGATAAACTGGAAAATATGTACCATCAGTCACGCGATATCTCCCACGATGTCGAACAGGAAACGATCACAGAGACACCTTATAACGAGCAACTGGCAAGCCTACTTAAATCCTTTGCCGCTGACCATCGGAAGGTATTAATCGCTGGTAATGATGCCGAACAGTGGGACGATATTAGCAAACGTATTAAGGATGAAGTGAAGCATGTGCTTCAGGAGCTAATGGTTAATATGAAGAAGCATAGTCAGGCCGAACAAGTCGTCGTACGTTTTGAAAAATCGGAGCAAAAACTCAATATATTCTATAAGGATAATGGTGTTGGAATTCCTGAAGAAAAATCGAATGGAAAAGGTTTAGCCAATACGGTTTCCCGTATTGAAAGCCTTGGTGGTAGAATTACCTTTGTCAATGAACCGGGAAAAGGGCTCAATATCACGACCGTTATCCCATTATAAAAAGACAATAATGTATGTTTAAGAAAGTACTCATTGCCGAAGACCACGAGATAGCCAACATTTCCGTGCAGAAAACCTTGCACGACCTCGGTATTCACAATACCAAATACGTTTATTATTGCGATCATGCACTGACCTGGATTAAAAATGCGATCCGCGATGGCGAACCATATGACCTACTCATTACGGATATCGAATTTGAAGATGATGATAGTCCGCAGGAGATAAAGGATGGCCTTTCACTGATCAAAGCTGTCAAGATTGTACAACCAGACATTAAGGTTATTGTCCTGACGGCCAAGGACCGCTCGTCCTTGATCAATGATATGTTCAAAAACAACGAGATCGATGGCCTGGTACGCAAAGCACGCCGCGATGGCCAACATCTGCGCGAGGCATTGCAAGCGGTTGATCAGAACCGAACGTACCAATCGCCCGACAGTAAAAAATTTATTCAGGAGCAGAACTCGCATGACTTTACGCAGTTTGACCTACATATCATTAAGCTCCTGTACGAAGGCGTGTCCCAAAAAGAAATGCCCGAATATCTCCAGCAGCGTGATATCCGCCCGTCGAGCCTGAGCAGTATCGAGAAACGGCTCAACCTCATGAAAGATGTACTTGGTTTTACCAAAAATGAACAGCTTGTTGCACACTGCAAGGAATTAGGTTTTATATAAATAATCTTTGCTATCGGATTACGGTTTTCCGTAAAGAATCTTGAGGGTATCGTGCTACTTTTGTGAAAGCAAGGTAAATAGCGAGGTAGGGTTACTTGCCGAAAATACGATATCTGATGCATTCAAGATATTTAGTGCCATATTTTAACCAATAAGATGATGAGAAAGGGCTATCCACTGATAGCCCTTATTTGTTTTTATGATCATTTGTAACAGCCGACTTATGAGAGATCCAGCTAAATGCGCGATCATTTAATCAGCCTGATTTGAAAAGGTATTGATTGAGTTTAGCGCATAGTAAGCGATTCCATTATCCGGATATTTTTCCAAAATTTCTTCATAAAGCACTTTTGCTTTTTCGGCTTGCCCAGTCTGCGAATAACAGAATGCAATATTACAGAGCGCCATTTCCCGATAGCTCATTTTTGAAGCGCTAAACATGGTAACTGCCCGATATTTATCTAACCATTCCTTTTTTGTAAAGAAATCGACACTCTGTTTAAAATATTCAATCGCACCGTTAAAATTATTTTGTTTGACTGCTTTCATTCCCTTTTTGTGGCTCTTTGGAATGAGCTGTTGCAATGCTGTTACTAAAATGAAAAAAAGAACTGAGGCGACCATCATGCCCTCAAGTTGGAATAAGAATAAGGAAGCTACCACCAGGACCATCCAGAAGACAATAAGGATTAAAACAGCTGGCCAGGACACTGACCTTACAATAGGAACATTTGCACTCATAGATTAATAAATTGCTGGTTTTTATTTTTCTAAAGGTATCTAAAATTTCCATAATTATATCGTTCGGACATTGTTGTACACGAAGTGTTCAAGTTCTCTTCAGTCCACTCTTATCTTAATTATCGCTTTACGGCTTCCCGTAAAATCATGCGAACTCTGTCAGCTACTTTTGTATTAACCATTACGAGTTAGCGATTATTAATTGGATGTTCAAATGAAAAGATATTTTTACATACTTGACGGTAAAAGGATCGGTCCGCTATCCTTTGAGGAAATTAAAGCCACCGATATTTCTGAAGAGACATTGGTTTGGTACGAGGGATTGGAAAATTGGCAACCTGCCGGTGAGCTGGAGGAATTTTTATATCTTTCCTTTCCGCCGGAAGAAACAAAACCTATTGTTGAAGACTCTTTAGATTCAATCGAAATCATTGAGCCATTAATCCAAGACGAACCTGTTTCCACGCAAGAAGCCATTTCCGAAAATGCTGTTATTGCAGTAGACAATGCACCCGCAGTTTATCAAAATAGTGTTGAGAGTAAACTGAAGGCGTATACCTCTTCCATGAATCAATATCATGGTATTGACGATCCATTCGCTAGTGCGCAACATCAATTGATTTATCCGAAGCAAGCTATGTTCTCAAATCCATTTGGTTTTAAAGGAAGAATCAGAAGGACTGAATACTGGCTGAGTTATATAATCGCCTATATCTATTTTTTGCTTCTTGCCGCAGTAACGGCTAGGATCGAGCGAGTATCGGGTGGGGGCGGTGCATTCTTTTTATTTATACTGCCTTTTTACTGGTTCCTCATTGCCCAAAATGCCAAGCGATGTCACGATCGTGGAAACTCCGGGTGGTTCCAGATTATTCCTTTTTACGGTCTTTGGATGGCATTTGGCGAAAGTGACAGATTCGTAAATGACTACGGACCCAATCCCAAAGGCGATAATTTCCAAACAAGATTTTAACAAAACCATATTAGATAGATGAAAAGGATTTCTTTGATTGCTAATTCGAGCATTCAATATTACAAGTATGAGGTAAATATTGATCTTGAGTTTGGCAAGGAAAATAGATTTTATTACCACCAACCATTCGATACCAATTTTTTCGATTTTATTCTCGATCCCTTATTTAAGGTTACGAAGGAAGGTACTGAGAATTATTATCGTTTACAGGAGCTGATCGATAAGGGATTTGTTATCAATAAGCGTCTCAAAGATGAAGCTGATTTGAGTACCTGTACAGGTATCGTTACTGAAGTCTACGAAGAAAGTAATCTGAAGCAGACACTTAAGCAGTACCAAAATAAATGGATTCCGTTGCCTTTTTTTAAGGAGAACGCCATTAATAGAGACTTGCTGTATCCTACAGATTGGGTCCGCGTGTTTTTTACTTGTGATGAAGAGTTTTCACTGGCAAAAATCGTCATTGCCGTAGATACGTCTTTAGCCAGAAGTGAAAATGATAAAACTGGTCCTCAGTTGAGCAATAATCCGGATGAGAATGTTTTCAGACTCCAGTCTGATGAAATCAATCTGAGTAATTTCTTATTTACGCAGGACAACTCTGTTGCATGGATTGACCGGTATTTGGCCGACTTATTTTACGATAGAAATGAAGAAGATAGGTACACACATCCGATAAAAAAATACATCGCCAAATATGTCCTTTTGATAAAGTGGCTGGCTGCTCAAACTGAGTCACCCGAAATTCAGCTCTTTACGGATAATATCAGAAAGAAAACAGTAGATCTCGTCATTGATATCGGCAATTCGGCTACCTGTGCGCTATTGTTTGAGAATAAAGACGACGATAGCTTTGACTTTGATAGCGTTAAGAAACTTATCATTCAAGACTATACCAATCCGCATCTGGAATACAATAACTCATTTCCGATGAACATGATGTTTAGCGAATCTAGTTTTGGAAATATTGATAAAGATAATTACCACAACAATAAATTTATTGTTCCCAGTTTGACCCGTATTGGTTTTGAAGCAGAAAAATTGATCCATTCAGCAAGTACAAATCTAGATCTTGGTTACGAACTAAAGACTTACAACTCGAGCCCGAAACGCTATTTATGGGATGATCAGATAAGTGACCGCGAATGGGAGTTTCAACCTCTTAAGACTAATCGGGTAAAGAAAGTGTATCTGAATGGCATATCAGAGCAACTGAGCCTAGACGGTAGCTTAAAGAGTTCGCGAGAGGTATTTGGTGCAAAATCGATGTTTTCAAGGGCTTCTCTAATGAAGTTTGTTTTTCTGGAAGTATTGATGCATGCGCACGTGCAGATCAATTCTTTTAAGTTTAGGGAGGAACACGGCGAGATGACCATGCCAAGGACAATCAAAAGGATTACGATATCATGCCCTACTGGTATGATCCAGCATGAGCAGATCGCCCTAAGACAAGCGGCGGCAGAGG
Source organism: Sphingobacterium paramultivorum (assembly GCF_014109745.1). Lineage (NCBI taxonomy): Bacteria > Pseudomonadati > Bacteroidota > Sphingobacteriia > Sphingobacteriales > Sphingobacteriaceae > Sphingobacterium > Sphingobacterium paramultivorum. The sequence continues at coordinate 3,396,070 of NZ_CP058555.1, read as the reverse complement.
CGTGTGAATTACTGGATGGATACCAACGATTCTACTTTGATCAGGATGAAAATACAAACTGGTTTAAAAAGCCGGAGATTATTCCATCTATTCAGGATATATCCAAGACCCTCAGCCAGCTGGAAGATAAAAAAGATTGGATGTATGATGAGGCAACATGTAGCCAGCTGGTGTTTGTTTACAGCCTCTTTTCGAAAAAACTGCGGAGCAACAATTATGTGATTGACCATTTTTTATTCAATAATAAGAATACGTTAAAGATTGCTTCCATTGATATCGGCGCGGGAACAACTGATATTATCATCAATCAATATCAGCTTAAGACCTCAAATAAGATTCAGGAATTGATTCCCCAACCGCTATTTTGGGATAGCTTTAAATTGGCAGGAGATGATCTGATGAAGGAGTTGATCCAAAAGCTGATTATTCGCAGTACCCTAAAAACGGATGATTCGGCCATTGAAGGATTAGAAAATTATGGGAGATCAAAGGGAATTATAGACATCCAAAGTCGGATCAACGGATTTTTTGGGGAGAACTCCAATAATATGGGCTATCTCGCAAAGATGATGCGCAAATCATTTGTCCATCAGGTAGCACAGCCTATTGTACTTAAGTACCTACAACAGGCCAATCAGCAAGAATCTTTGGAAATGTCTTTCGAAGAAATCATAGGGCACAAATTTGAAAATAGTGCACTTGTCAACTATTTTGAGCGGATAATAGGATTTAATTTTTTGGAAATCCGATGGACAATATCGGCTAAGGTCGTCAATGAGATCGTTTCTAGTGTATTTGAGGGATTGGTTCGTCAAATGTGTCTGGTGATTAACCAGTTTGAGTGTGATTTTGTGGTCCTGTCCGGAAAGCCTGCATCCCTGCTTAGCTATGAGGAACTGTTCAAAAAATTTCTGTTTGTTTCGCCGACCAATGTGATCAATCTCAATAATTATTGGATCGGAAAATGGTATCCGTTTGCAGACAATTTGGGGAATGTTGAAGATCCCAAGACGATTGTTGCCGTGGGGGCAATTATCGCTTTGATGGCAGCCAAATTGAAGAAGATACAGGACTTCAATTTAAATACAACGGAGCTGATCAAAAACCTGAGTTCAACAGCCGATCATATTATTTCCAAAGTGGAGAATAGAAAAGAAGTCATTTTGACTCCACAAAAACATGAACAGACTTTTCTGCTTAAATCACTTCCTTTTGAGTTTGGCTATGCGAAATATCTATCGCGAAACTACACCTATTCAGGTCTCTATAGATTAAGTATTGATCACAGGCAGATTGAAGAGGTTATCAAGAACCGTTTTGTCGGTCGCGATGAGTCATTTTATGAAGAACAGGTCGATAAAGAGCGGGGTGAAATATTACGACATCTACCGTTGAAGGTGACCATCGCCCGAGATTGGGATGAAAGTAAGGAAATATTGAAGATCGAACATATCGAAGATAATGAAGGGAATGAGAAGCCGGGGCGTTTCTTCCAGCTCCATTATCAGACCTTGGATAGTGTTCAGGGATATTGGTTAGATACTTGTGAATTCGTTTTATAGAAAAGAAATGTCGAATAATTATTCTGAATTAGAAATCAAGCTTATCGAGGAATTTATTTCCGGTAAGATCGATCTTATACAGGGATCGATTCAATGGGCTGACAAAAATCTAAAGTATGAAGAACGTAATAAAGCGCTACTCAGCTTGAAGAACAGCTTGAATACCATAAAAAAGGTTCAGGGCAATATCGGTAATAAACCGGTCATCGCTGTCTTTGGGGCAAGTCAGGTGGGAAAATCCTATCTGATCAAAAACCTGTTGAGCGATACAAACAGGCCCTTTGAGATTGAAAATGACGGTAAACAATATGATTTCCTAAAGCAAATAAATCCGCCGGGAACTGGTGCCGAAAGTACGGGCTTGGTCACTCGATTTACGATTGATCAAGATCCCTCGTTCCCAGATTTTCCAATAAAGGTGAACTTGCTGGCAGCAAAAGATATACTATTGGTGTTGCTTGATGCTTTTTTTCTGGATCTCAAGAAAATTACTTCCTTTCCTTCAAAAGGGGATTTTGAAGCACATCTTAAAAAGCTGGAGCTTGAGGAAAAAGGAACTCAGCAGGATTTTTTAACCGAATTCGATGTGCTTGAGATTAAGGAGTACTTTGAAAAAAATCTTTCACAGCATACCATCTTGTTTGAAGGTCTTTATGAAACAAGGTTCTTCGAACGTATAGGTCGCATTATCCATCATTATGAGGCTACAGATTGGTCGCGCATATTTGATATCCTCTGGAATAAGGAAATTCTATTGACAGATCTTTTTATCAACTTGATCAATAAGCTGAAATTGGTACAGTTTGCACGCCATGGGTATATCAAGTTTGAAAATGTCCTGCGCGAGGGGGGAGCCATTCTTGATGTCAAACGCTTGGGCGAACTCAGTGCCGATTCTGGAAAGGGCAGCACAATTTTCAAGTTGACGAATGGTGCTGAGGTTCAGATTGAGGTCCCTGCATTGTCAGCGCTGATTGCCGAACTTGTTTTTTCGATTCCCGAAAGACTTGTCGAATCCAAAGAGTTTTTAAAATACAATGATTTATTGGACTTTCCGGGAGCCCGTAGCCGTTTGGCATTGGATCAATCGGATATCTCGACAAAGAATATTGATGCCATGTTATTGCGGGGTAAGGTCTCTTATCTTTTTAATAAATACTCTCTTGATTTTAATATCAATAATCTCTTGTTCTGTACCAATGACAAGCAGCTGGAAGTCAACGAAATTTCATCGCTGTTATACAACTGGATCGAGAACAATGTAGGCGGGAGTGTCGAAGAACGATCAAAATCACTTCAAGAAGCAAGCTTGCCGCCATTGTTTGTCATCTTTACCTTTTTCAATAATCAGATCAAGTTTGACACCACAAACGACGGTGAATACCTGGAATCTGCTGAAAAATTAAACTACAAATGGCACACGCGTTTTGAGCGTTTCTTTGAACAGGAGATCGTTACGCAGTCGCGTAACTGGCACACAAAATGGACAAGCCAAGAAAATCTGTTCAAGAATTTCTATCTGTTGCGCGATTACAAGTATTCAAACGATACGTTTGTCGGATTTGAACAGGAAGGGGAAGAGCTCGCAGTCCATCCCGAAAGGGAGAATTTTTTGAAAGTCATGAAGCAGTCCTTTACACGCTATGGTTTTGTCCAAAATCATTTCCAGGATGCTGAAAGAACATGGCAACACGTTGCTACCATCAATCATGATGGGTCTGCGTTGATTATTGAATCCCTGGCGAAGGTATCGGGGAATAAAACCAAGATCAATCATAACCTTCAAAAGTTAAACACAATCCTGACCAAGATACAGCGGGACCTCGAACGTTTTATTCATAAGGATGATGTCACTGTGATGCGCGAAACGCAGATGCGTCAGGTAAATCAGTTTCAGTTGGCATTTAACAGTGCCTTAGTAAAAGATCTTGGCTTGTTTAACGCCTTTATAGACTGTCTTTCGATTAACCCTAATGATATTTTTCAGTTGCTGAATGAACATATGGTGGTTGATACAAGTCGTCGCATATTGGATGAAACCACACAGGAGTCCATTCTATTGGTTCAATATCCGGAGCTAAAACAGGCGAAGTCGAAAGCAGAAATGCTGACCATTCTGCAAAAGCATCTTTGGCTTTCATCGCATGAAGCTGTTGAAGACTTTTTAAAAGACAGTGGTATCGAAATCGCTGAATTATTTCAGCAGGAAGAGACCAATTCATCAAAATCTGAGTATTACGTTCAATTGATTATCGAATCTTGGTTAACGAAGATCAACACCTTGGATCAGTACAGGGATTTCATCGCATATGGACTGAATAGAAACAGTTTGATTTTCGTTGTGAGCTACTTTAAGGAACTGCTTAAAAAGCGAAATGTCGCCAGCAAAATGGTCAGATTGTTAAATGATATCATTTCTGAGATAGATGTTAACCATGGTTATGAAATATTTTTGACCGAAACCTTCTCCCTGGTGATCAATGAACTGATTTTTAATTTTGACGTGAGCTACTTTACGGAAGAAGAGAAAGAGGAAGCCAGAAACATCTTGGTAGCTAATCCCAATCGATTTTTTGAACGAAAACTTGATACATCCGCCAGCGCAATATCTGCTTTATTCGACGCCGAAAATATTGATGTACGCGCAATAGCACTACAGAAGTACAACAAATGGATTGAATATTTACGCCTTTCACTCCTTGTCAATGCAGGATATATCGATTACGATGAGCAGGCCAATCAGGAATTAAAATTATTGGTCGAACAGTATTCACCTTTTCAACTGGTTTAAAAATGCAAAAATTTCATTCAATAGCAACAGATAGGTACATTCCTTTATCGTTTGACAATGCTTACCTGTTTAATCAGTATGATAGAATCAGTAATTTCCTCGTCTTTAACTTGGATAAAAAGTATCGGAATTTTTTGGCTAAACCGGTCAAAAACAACTATGATATTGATTGGTACAGCATACATATGGGCCTTCAGCCGGTAGAGCATTCGTCTTATCGGGAATATGGTCTCAAACAATATTGGCTGGTCATGGAGGAACTTCAAAAACGTATCGAAGATCTTATGCGGAATAGAGACGCCAACGTACAGTATTGGGGGGCAATTCTTCAGACAGTTTTTAATCCAGAGGACAATCTTATTTTCACCAATGGGCAGGATATCTGCATCATCTGGGGCTGGAAGTTTGAGAATAACCAAAATCGGAAACCGCACCTTCTTGGTGATAGCTTTCAGGAGTCAATTAGTCCGGAGGATACCCCATTGCCACCACAGATTCCGGATATGGATCCCCCAATCGCTGATATTAGTGCACCAAAACAATCTCAAAACCTGGAGCCTGTACCTGCAATTGAACCCTCCATTTCATCGCCGGTTGCCCCCGGGGATTATTTTATGGCTGATGTCAAAGAAGAAAATGTTCGTGTAGAATCAGGCAGACAAGAAGGTTTTTTAGCCTTTCTAAAATATATAGCGGTGACTTACTGGTGGGTGTTGATTGTACTATTGGTATTGATCTGTTTTGTATTCTTTTTTAAATCTCTAATCCACAGATCGTAATGGAACATGTAAAAAACAAATCTTTCGCCAACAACTGGTGGCTATTTTATCCCCTATTGTTTCTGCTTATCGGTTTGCTTGTGTATGCCTTGCTATGGAATCCTGAGAATACGATAGAGGTGCTAAGACAGGAACTGAACGATTGCAGGGATAGCCATGCCGCTTCTTCTACAAGACCGGTTGATGGGGGCGACAATACCTTGCCTGGCAATATTGATTCGCTGCAAATAGGGGAACTTGATAAAAATCGGGCGCTGCCAGGGGACGACAAAAAAGTTGAAAATACGATCGTTAACTGTGATGCAAAGGTAGAGTCCGGTGGTCAGGGAGTCACCAAGACCAAGCATATCCTGGGCGATCAATCGGGACGCGTCATTTTGCAGTATGATACGAAAACAATTCCAGATGAGATCAAAGTGTATTACGATGGTAAACCTATTGCTCATACAGATGGACCTGTTTCTGGAGCCGGCCAGCTGGAATGGATTTATGAAGTTGCTCCTGGCAAACCCAAATATTGCTATGTGGAAGTTTCGGCACCAACACCCCGTACCGTTTGGGAGTACATTGTTAATTGTCCACTTTAATAAAGACCGATGAAACAGTCAAAATACCCCTTTTATTACTACCTGGTCCTGGTCTTTTTTGTATTGCTAAGCGTACTTTTTTGGATCTTTTGCCTTACTGCTGGCACCGCGGTAAGACGAGGCAAGGTCCTGGCGACGCCTACAAGATATAGACATACTACTGCTTCCATGGTGCAGACAACCTCCATGGCGCACTTAGATCCGCCGCCGGTGGGCCAGCCTAATCTTTAATATTTGAATCTAAAAGTAAAGAAAATTTAGCCTATATGAAACAAGAGAATTTTTTGTTTGTGGATGTGGTTTCATCCATTTTTCTGCTCATCCTGTTACTCTGTAATTTCTTTGGAATGCTCTATATGACAGAGGGTAACATGTTGCTGAGCCTAGCCGTCAGCCTGATTATTGTAGTCTGTTATTATTTTGTGTTGCAGCTGCTGAAACGGAATAAAGAGCGTATGCTCAATCAAGGGTATCTGAAGAGTACCGCCAGTTTGTTTTTTATTGTATTCGTTGTTTTTGGTTTGATTAGCTATGTCTTTATGATCCATTTGGTCAATATTGAGAAAAACAGCAGAAAGGCAATTCAGAAAGAAGCAGGTGAAAAAGTCTTGCTTGTGAAAGATTTAGCCATACAATACGATAAACGTGCAAATGAATCGATGCAGACTTTTGAGGCGCTGTTTAAAGGTAAGTTACAGGCCTATAAAAATCAACGAACAAATGTACTGCGCAATGAATTGGGAAATCCACCTTTTAACCTGCCCGAAGCCATATTGAACAGTCCGTCAGCAAGTATTGACGTGTCGGCGAGTACCAATGCCATATTGAATGCTTATCAAGTTAAATATAACAACAACCATAAGTTATTGGACAGTTTGGTATTCAAAAAAGCAGATAGTTATAATCAGATCTTTCAGCAATGGGATAGGCTTAGTTTGGCAACGAACTACGTTGGCCTGAACGATTTTGTTAAAAGTAGCGCAACGCTTGTGAATGAAAAAATCAAGGAGCTACCCGTTGACAATGAACCGATAAAAGTTACGATCAGTGAACGGAATTTGCCCTTGGACAGCCCGATTGCATTGGCGAAGATCTATTCGCCCGATTATCTCCTCCCACTGATTATTATACTGATTATGCATGCCTTTATTTTGATCCCCTACTTCACGTATCGGGTGCGCAAGTATAACAGTCCCCGCTTAAAGGACGCTGAAGCAGAAATTATTAATCGTGGTGGAACAATAGAACTTTAATACCTAAAAGATGGATAAGCATAAAAAACAAAATATTTTATCGAACTGCAATATGGTTCCATTGCCTGCCTTAGATCAAGCTATAGTGGGCGGATTTATCGCATTTGATGAATTGGAACAGCATGGTCTGACCAGGGACAAATTGAAAGAGTTGCAGCTTTTGGATGATAGTCGAAATGGCAAAATTGTTTTGCCACCTCCGATCCCAGGTTTGCCACCTATTGATGTCGAGCTGCCGCTGATGCCGCCAATGCCAGGAATGCCTCCGTTACCTACGATGACCAGTCCAAGTGCTCCGATTCAGACCAGTGAAACATTGCTGGAACAAATCAAGAACAATGAAATTTCTGCCGACGATATCAAAAAGCTTATCGGGGAGAAGAAACTGACGTTTGACTATCTTGAAAGTATTGGTGTCGAAAAGAGAGTGGTTCAGGCATTGAAATTCTATAGCAGTGCCTCTGCTATTACGATCTTTAAGCGAATTGAGGACCTGCCACCCATGGAAAGTGGACGGACAGATCTTTATATGGTGGGTATGCCATTTTCAGGTAAATCAACGATCTTGGCAAGTCTCATCAAACATTCCAATAAGCAGGGGATATTAATGCACGATAGCTATAATCCCGATGGGAATAAATATTTGGAAACCCTGAAGAGAAATTTAGATTACGGTGTATTGCCGATACGTACTGATAGTGCAAGTTACAACTATATCGCAACTTCATTTAAAGATCAAAAAGGTACGACCCATCCCTTCAATATTGTCGAGGTTCCGGGTGAAAATTATGTGAAGATCTTTAATCAGGGCTTTGACAATTCGGAGATCCCCCAATTTATCAATTACGTCAAAAGTAACAACAAAAAAATCCTGGTATTTATTATTGATGCATTATCTCACGATAAGCGTTTTGAAGATGAAAAGTTCTTCTCGGCATTAGATCAAAGCATCGCTTATACCAATATCATTTCCATTTTTAAGGACTCTAGGGTATTGGAGAATACCGATGCGGTATATTTTGTGGTCAATAAGTTTGATTATATCAAACAGACCAGATATCGCGATGACGATAGGGCAGAAAGTGAATTGGCCCTCGATTACATGAATCAGGAGTTCTTATCCCTTATCGAAAACTGCAAGACTGCACGGGAAAATTCCAGAAACCAGTTTAAGATCAAAATACTGCCCTTTTCAATTGGTGATCTTGTTTACGAAAAGATTGTGACTACGATCGAAGATAAATATCCGCAAGAACTGGTGAAGAATATGTTGGAAGATAGTTTTGTAGTAAAAGGCGGCGCATTTTGGAAAAGATTTTTTTAAGAAATATTTATGGAAAGTACACATTATAGAAATAGAGTGCATCTTATTATTGAACGTACTCTGAATGGTCTGGATTATGATTATGTCTCGGCCGGACTGAATAAAAATGAATTAGAAAAGTTACAGCTTTCATTTGATGAAACCAGTCAAGTCGGTCAGTTTAATGAGGGGTATTGCTATTCTATCAAGCGGACATCGCAGCATTTGATTTATTCGGTTATCAATACGAGTATGAAGGATAATGCAAAGCGTAATGGATTTTTTGCAGTGCGTTTGATTGTTAAGCACAATGAACTGCTGTCACGTGTCATGCAATATCTATTGCAGATCACTACACAGTTTATAAATCATATGAAGGACGGGAGTTTAAATAATCAAAACTACGATCTTATTCTAGAAGAGGCTGCAAAAGACATCAAACGAGTCAATTGCATTACACCGGTGATTGAATTGGATAAAACAATATATTATCAATTTTTGAATCTCACTTTGGATCAGAGTGATGCTTTCAACAATCCCAAATTGGTATATGCGAGCAAAGTCTATTTCCTGGACGAACAGTCAATACAAAATGAGGGCGTCGCTCAACAGTTCGGTTTTCAGTCGGCGCAAAACTTATTTGGAAAGGTTCGTAAGATTACATTTAATAATACCACTACAAATGGATTGCGTGTAAAGATCAACGAGCAAGAGATTAGTTTGGCGAAGGATCAATTTATCATCTGCAAAGATGGAGACCGTGTGCAATACAAGCTTATTTTTGATTCACGTTATAAGGACGTCAATATTTTCGAAGGAGAAGTGGAGGTGCGCCCCGAGGAACCCAGACCGCCGAAACCTTCAAACCAAGAGCCTGAACGAAGTTCGAATGGATTGGTATGGGCGTGGATTATTGGCCCAATCCTTGGAATTGCCATCGGTTATTGGGGAATTGGCCTCGTTATGAATTTTTTTGGAACGGGACAAAAAGCTACCGATACTGTTGTTGTAAAAGAGGAAATACCCGCCGAGAATTTTAACTTCAAAATCGATACTGCCAAGAGTAAGGCACTGTACCTCGAATTTAGCGATTCCACCTTGCAAGGTTACGTTTTTAATTACAAAGGAAAAGCTGAAGGCTGGAAGTTGTATAAAAAAGGAGAGGAGAAGAATACGAAAACTTTAACCAAAGCCGCGTTACGCTCTATTTTTCAGGATGAGGATCGTGTTCTTAATTTTTGTGATCAGCTTACCGCACAGATTCCAAGCGATATTCCGGAGGATAAGCCTGCCGCGACCAATTCAAGACCGATAGATAGCGGAGAGATCACCAGCGAAAAAAATAATAAAGTACAGCCGGAGAAGCCTGAAAAACAATCTAGCCAGCCAGCGAAAGGAGGGACCAAAGGCCATGAATCAAAAGTATAGGGGACTTTATTTTTTGGGAGCTACCCTAGGGGTTGGTTTACTGATTGTTGGTTCGATGAAGCTGATGAGTTCATCTCCAGCCCAGCATGGCGCTAGGAAGCAATCGGCTATCACAATGGCAAGTGGGCATAAAGTATTGGAAAATAAGATCAAGGAGCTTTCCGAGGACAATGTAAGTCCAGCACAATACAACAACTTGCTGATCGAGATCAATAATGCAGCTTCACAGAATCTGTTTAATAAAGCTATTCAGGACATGCTGCTTCAGCAGCTCAATGACAGATATACTCAACTGACCATCGACCGCAGTAATAAATTGCTTCGTTCGGACCCTGTTAAACAGGCAGAACTTAATATTCTGGTCGCTCATCTTGAAAGTACTTTTGGTCCTACGGCCGAGGTTTCAACGATCAAAAATAAAGTCAAAGCTTTGAATCATTATACGGAAGTCCTGCCACAACGTGTAAACTCATTGATCAATCAAGGCTTCGCGGAATTTGATGAGAGTGGGTATAGGGCTTTAATGAACGAACTGGAGCGGATGCCAAACCTAGATGCAAATCTCAAAAGAAAGAAATCTGTTCTTGCCGTTAGAAATACTGGCGTAAGCAAACTGCAACAATTTCATCGGAATTACGAAAACTGGAATTTGAACATGAATTTATAAAATTTGATCCTTCCGCTAAACAGTGGCTGTATCAAATAAAACCTACATAGATTAATCTATAGATATGAAATATTTGTTAACCCTTTTTTTAATGGGCCTGGTCTCTTTTTGCTTTGCGCAGGCGACCAACGATGAATTATTGGCCCAGGCCAAAGCACAAATGGATAACGGCTTGTATGAAGAGTCCATAAATACCCTAAATAAAATTCACGGCAAGACGAAAACAAAAGAATTCGTGGACTACTTTAAGACCGTAAATTATTTCAAATTACTGGATAATGGAGACTATCCATCTTTTGAGCTCATCAATAAGGTACGTAGCCAAGCCGCTCTGTTTTTGAAAAATTATTCAAAATCGCGCAACCAAGGTGATGTCAAAAGGATACTCGAAAAAATGGACGAGTATCCAAAGACACAGCAAAGTTATGACGATACCAAGAATCGAATCTTACAGGAGAAAAAGACCGAAAGGCAACAGACTTTACTTACAGCAATCAGGAAATCTTATGAGGTGCAAGATTATGCCCAGAGTTTAGCCGCCATTAAGGTTGCCAAAGAATCTGGATATGATGAGAGCCCTGTTCAGTTTTATAATTTTATGGTCAAGTACAAGCTATATGATCATAGCCCCTCGCAGACATACCATGAAGTAGAATCTATCGTTGCACTTGGAAATGCTATTTTAAGCAGTGACCATAATTCTCTGGCTAAGTTAAGTACGGCCGAAGTAGAAAAGATCAAAAATATTGTTGCCGGATTACCAAAATCGCTTGACGAGTTCAGAAAAAAAGAAGAGGATAAACGTACTGCTGCCTATGCCTTAGCGATGCAACGTAAATTTGATGCGATATCGGACAGCTACAATGCACAGGAGTATGGTAAAGTCATTTCAGCTACAAATGATTTTCCGGACAGATCCCGTGATAATCAAAAAGTGAGCTACTTTCAGGCTATGAGCCGTTACCAGCTGTTTAAACGAGAGGGAAACTACAGTTTTTCGGATCTATTGACGGTAAAGTCTGCTCTTGAAGGGTATATAACGAAGTTTAATGAGGAAGATTTGACCTCTAAAATTGAGGTATCTGCTGCCTTAGGAGATCTGCATAAAAATTATCCGACTTCGCAATACGCTTACGATGTGATGGTTAAACGGGAGGAGAAGAAGGAGCTGGCGGCACTGCGTCGGGCTAGAAGAAAGCTATTTACCAATATCGGCTACGAGTATGGAAAATTGGCACCAATTGGTCTACGATTTGAAACTGGTGGTGCATTTGTTGGATTCTTTGCGACGTTGCGTTATGGGCTGAAGTCAGATAACCAACTCGATTCTTATTACTTAAGCACTCGGTCGTCCCAACCCAATAAAACAGAGCTTATCGTAGGGCCAAATTTTAAGGTAGTCGATTGGTTGTTGTTGAACATCGGAGCAGGCTATGGAGTTTATTCCCATTTATTTCGTGATGATTACGCAGACCGAGAGGGCCATGGAAAAACCGGTTATATTGGCGGTTACGGCGGGGTGACTTTACGACTTAGTCGGTACGTAAATATCATAGGTGGTGCTTCCATGATGGCTATTGACAAACAGTTCTCTTCTAAAAAATTTACCCAGCCCGAATTTACCGGTGGTATTACTTTTAATATTCGATAAAAATGAATCCCAAAAACTTCAATATACGATATCTCTATTCCCTGTTTATGCTGATACTTCCATGGACATCTTGCGATGATAAAGACAAGTTTGATTTTAATCAGCATAATAAAATTGCGGTAACGACCTTACAGATGACCGGTGTAACCAAAAATGATGCTACGCTGAACGGACGTGTAAATACCAACAATGGAGAGACATTGACACAGGTTGGCATCTGCTATGCTACCCACCAAAAGCCAACAGTGAACAATGAAAAAGTGCTTAAGACAGGCGATCTGGATACAGGAGCGTTTACGCTATATGCTCAAAATTTAAAGCCGGCTACAACCTATTATTTTAGGGCTTTTGCAACCAATAAAAATGGTACTGCCTATGGCGATCCGTTGAGTTTTACTACGCAGAGTGGTTATGTTGCTAAATTGGAAACACAATCTGCAAGCAGTATCACGCGTATTACCGCCGAACTAGGCGGAAAGATTTCCGATGATGGCGGATACCCGGTGATCAGCAAAGGGGTTTGCTATAGCAATATATCATCGTTCCCGACGATTTCAAATGACAAGGTAAGTGTTGATACAGAGAGTACTTCATTTAAAGTTAATCTAACCAAATTAAAGGCGGGTACAATCTATTACGCGCGCGCTTATGCCACTTCATCTGTTGGAACAGGCTATGGGCAGGTGGTAAGTTTTACGACACTTCCGCCAATTGTCCCATCAGGAATATCGACCGCGGCGGTCAGTTCAGTTACTTACTCTTCAGCTTCTGTTGGTGGTACTGTTTTGGATGATAATGGATCGATTGTAACAGCTCGGGGTATATGCTACAGCAATTCCAATACTACGCCAAGTGTCAGTAGTGGGACAATTTTGAATATAGGTAGCGGAACCGGTAGCTTCTCTGGTCAATTGACGGGCTTGGTCGTAAATACAAGCTATTATGTACGCGCTTTTGCTACCAATAGCGCAGGTACGGCTTATGGGCCTGTGGTCAGTTTTAAAACTTCGATGCCAGACCTGCCAAGTAACGTTTCAACAGCTACCCCTTATAATGTGACTATGACTTCGGCATATACCGGGGGATATATTGGCTCCGCTGGCGGTGGAACTATTTCTGCCAAAGGGGTGGTTTATAGCAGCAGCAACTCATTACCTTCTTTAACCAATGGTACAAGGGTATCTGGTGGTTCAGGAACAGGTAATTTTTCACTTATACTTTCCGGATTGCAGCAAAATACAACTTATTACGTCCGATCTTACGCTACGAATGAGGCCGGCACGACTTATGGAAATGTGTACACGTTCAAAACATTGTTGCCAAGCCTACCATCAAGCCTGAGTACTTATGGAGCTGTCAGTATCACACCAGGCTCAGCTTATGTGTCGGGTTATATTGGCTCGGCTGGTGGAGGGATCATTTCTGCGAGTGGCATTGTTTATAGTAGCAGTACATCAAATCCCACTATTGGGAATAGTACATCAGTTACTTTAGGGAGTAGTATCGGAAGTATCGCAGCTACATTGACAGGGCTATCCGCAGGTACCAGTTATTACGCCAGGGTATATGCGACCAATGAAGCCGGAACTGCCTATGGCAATCTCATAAGCTTTACCACAACAAGATATACGGTACCCACCGGGGTGACAACCTATCAAGTCGGTAATACTGGGGGCACTTATGTTACCTTTAGCGGAGATATCGCTACAGACGGTGGTAGTACATTAACGGAGCGCGGTTTTGTATATTCCACGTCCAGTAATCCAACATTGTCCAGTGGAACAAAGACGACCGTATCGGGCAGTAGTGTCGGATATTTTAGTAAATCGGTCACAGGATTTAATAAGTATACGACTTATTACGTACGGGCTTATGCGACAAATGCCTATGGTACAACCTATGGCTCGAGCGCTGCTTTTTATACCTATTAAAAATAAAAGGGTAATCTGTTTGGAAGATTACCCTTTTATAGACTAATTGTTACTTAACCGTATTGCATCACTTTTAATAAATCCGATCAAGCCTTTGTCTGTTTTTACTTTGGCCCAATTTCCGATATTGGAAAGACATGTCAATTTTTGATTTCTATAGATCGTTGTCAATTTGGGGAAATCAGCTGCCGGTCCCTTAAGTAAATCCATCTTTTCCACGTTCAATACAACAGTTTTTAGGTAATAATCCTGATTTCCCGATGTGCCGTTGTCGGAGGGTTTAGGCGGCGTTTTTACAGACTTGTTTTTTTTCTCAATCTTAGGAGCCGATTTTTTGTGCATATCGAGATCACATACGCCGCAGGTACCGCCACTGTTGCAGTGCGCACATTTGCTGCAATTGCGACAGGCAGTGCAGTTGGCCGAGCCTGTGCAGCGGCCGACTGCATGTTCTGCAAAAGCAAACGTGTTTTTTGTGGTCTGTGCAGATGCAAAATGCGAAGTTAATGTTGCGGTCAATATCAATGTAATAGCTTTTATCATAATTATAAGCGGTTTTTCCAAAGTCCCAGTAGGTGATTTCGCGCATATTTTTGGGCCTCTACCAGACGTTGTTCATATTTAACATTCGGCGGAATGGTCATCAGTACGGCGTAGCCATCCTTCATAATCTTTTCGTTGACAAAGGTGCCATCAGTCAAATAGGCGTAAGCGAGTGTACGTCCATATTGATCTAATGGGTTGACATCAAATTCCAAGCGTACAGTTTGGTCCATAAGCAGTTTTTCTACATATTTCGAGGCCTCCTTTCCATAAGGTTGTTCCTTTTTATGAAAATAATTACGGGGTTCAGGAGCGTCAATTCCGATCAATCTTACCTTGATCTTTTTGCTTTCCCTGTTTACACACCAGAAAGTGTCTCCATCGGAAACCTTGGTGATCTGATATTCGCCTTCGGTTATACCCTTGTCATTCCTCAGGGTTCCACTTGTAAAGGCCGCGAACGGCTGCGTTTGTTTTTCCTTTTTGGGTTTACAAGCGAGAAAAAGAGTTGAAAAGAGACAGACATATAAAATGTTTTTGTTCATGATTTTACTATTTTATTTTCTTTTCCCTTTTCTTCTTTCGGCTGAGTTTCGGCACCTTTCACAACAATAAGATTTGCCGAACATTAGGGTGAGTACTTTCATTGTGAAGCCTTTGCCTTTATAACTTTTTTTCCCTTTACCAGGTTGGATCTCTTTGTTGCACCATGCGCATTGATCATACATGTTTAAGCTGTTTAATTGTGAATGAATAGGATGAATAACATGGTTCAAAATTAAAACTAAGATTTTCGGGTATTTATGGTTTCCCGTAAATAGTCCTCTTACCGAGTACCTACTTTTGACTATCAACAATAAAGAAATGTATTGCTGTTTTAGCAAAATCAAATAAGCCATTAATAAAAAATAAAAAACCATGGATTTTAAAGATGAGATTCGTCAATTTGCCAAGCGCGTTGACCGACTTTTACCACAGATCAAAACAGAGGAAGCCACAAAGACATCCTTAGTGATGCCGTTTTTGAAGATATTGGGATACGATGTATTTGACCCGTTTGAGGTACAACCAGAGTTTATTGCCGATATCGGTATCAAGAAAGGGGAGAAGGTTGACTATGCGATATTACGTGACGAAAAACCTGTTATATTAATTGAATGCAAACATTATGCTGATGGACTTGACCCCCACAATTCACAACTGTTCCGTTACTTCCATACCACAGAAGCTAAATTTGGATTGTTGACCAATGGCGTAGAGTATCGTTTTTATACTGATCTCGTGACACCAAATAAGATGGATGAAAAGCCATTTTTCGAGTTCAAGATCATGGACATCAAGGATAATGAAGTATCCGAATTACGCAAATTCCACAAAACAGAATTTGATCTCGAAAGCATTTCCAGCGTTGCGAGCGAATTAAAGTACTTTAACGAGTTGACTATTTTAGCGATGGGCGAGATGCAAAACCCAAGCGACGATTTCGTTCGTTTTTTTGCGAAGCAAGCCTATCCAAGTGTTGTTACAGCAAAGGTTTTGGAACAGTTTACGCCATTGGTAAAGCGCGTGTTCACACAGATAATCAATGATCAGATCGCCGAAAGACTAAAAAGCGCACTTAAAAAAGAAACCGAAGCCGAAGAAAAGAATACTACTATAACACCAGTAGAACCTGAGGCACTGATTGTCACAACTGAAGAAGAGATTGAAGGATACTTGATCATTAAATCTATTTTACGCAAGGAGATTGAAGTGGGACGTGTATTTATGCGTGATAATCAATCCTATTGTGGTATCCTGCTGGACGATAACAATCGCAAACCAATTTGTCGTTTTTATTTTACGCCCAATAGACTTCGTATCGGTTTGTTTGACAAAGATAAAAAGGAAGCTAAATATGATCTGGACTCACTGGATGATATTTACAAATACTCTGAGCAGATTGTTGATACAGTCGTTAACTACTGATTATCCTTATAATGATGCGCAGAAACCTTTAGAAACCGAATATATTTTAAAAGTTATTTTATTGCCTAGAAATTATGAAAAGATTAATTTTTCTCGCAACACCTTTTTTGTTACTGGTAGCGTGTGTAAAGCCTTCTAATGAAGAAAAGGCTAAAGCTCTAATCAAAGAATATATACTTAAGTATGCAAATGATCCTAAAAGTTATGAGGCTATTGAATTTGGATCTTTGGATTCATTGCAATCAATCGATATGATTGGGACCGGTGCTGAGTATTTTAATCTGCAAAATGAATTTTCAAAAAGTACTGATATGGAGGAAAGAAAAAGAATTATGATAAGGCAACGTAAAATATTAAAGGATCGGCAGGGATTTCAAATGATCCATCGGTACAGAGCAAGCAATGCATTTGGAGCAAAAGTGCTTTCAGATAATATTTTTTATTTCAATGCAGGTATGGATTCGGTACTCGTCGTAAGAAAACCTGGGGAATAGCGCTCGATAAGAAATAAAGGCTGCAATTTTGTAGCCTTTATTTTATGCTTTTAAGGAGCAGGACAATAATATTAGCCGTTTGGTTGTTCACCACCTAGCGCTTTGTAAGCTGTTAAGATATTTTGAAGAGCTTGCTTTTCTTTTTGAGTTATGGCTCTATCCTTATAGTATTGCTTACCTTCGTGACGTATCTTTGCGTTCTTAGATTTTATGATATCTTCTATCATTTTATATTTTTCCTGATCTACCGGTACGTCATACCATTCCCATATTTCGCCAGCGCCGTTATCTGTATTTATTTCACTATAGCTAGGGTTAATAGTATAAGTATCATTATCAGTTTTTATAATATATCTTTTAATAAAGAGCCAATCATCTGCAGTATAATTGATAGCAAGCTGTAACCAGGGTTTAGTGTCTTTTTTAGTTCCAAAATATAAATGAAAGCTATTAGAATTAGTGTATTGAGGAGTTGATTTGTCGGAATACCAGGTGATATTTCTTATGTCATCTGTTTTTTGTCTAAGGCTTTTTATTGCTTCATTTTTTGATCTTTCAGCCTGGACGATTGCTTTTTCCTTAAGTTCATTTTCTTTATTAATGTTAAATTCAACATCCTTTAATAATTCTTTCGCCTCTATGGCTTCCTTTGAATCGGGGTGTTTTTCTAATAAAGAATTTAGTTCTGATTTTGCATTTTCAAACGATTTTCCTGTAATCATCCTTTTAGCATTGGATAACAAGTTCGCTGAACCAAATTTAAATTCATTTAATTCTGATTTTAAACTCTGATTTTCGGATTTGAGTTTTTCATATTCATCTTGAGAAATGCCATTGCAGCTGTAGGCGGTTAGTACAATGGCTATCGTAAAAAATCTCTTTATCATATTGCTGTTTTTTTATTCAAAAATATCTCATCGATAAAGCGAATAAAAAAGGGAAACCGTAAAGTTGATGTGGCGTTCGAAAACGTTATCATAGGTTCTAAAAGGAAGAGATAGGGTTATAGCGGTACGGCAATTAGAACTTTCGCCTCCTTGTTCCCACCATTCACCGAGTTTTACCGATCGTTGGTCTAAAGCCCGTAGGATAGGGACGTATTGTGTTGTAGTTTTGAGTCAACAAATAAGAACAGATAAAAAACTAACAATATAAAATAAAGACATTATGAAAACGCTAGTAAAAACATTTGCAGCAGCAGCTTTAATCGCAGTATCTACATTCGCTATGGCAGCTGAAGGACCTGGAGCAAAAGCAACAAAAGCAAACGTTAACCTTTCCACAGCAGACTTGGCTTTGGATCATTATGTTGCGGTAACGACTGAGGGCGAATCAGCAGGTGTAGAGCAGTTATTTGCAGCTGATTTTAATCAAAAGATCCAAGCTTCCAATGCACAGTCTAATAGCCGCAGCGAAGTGGTTAAATCCCTGAAAAAACAAAAAGGCGAAAAGCTAAACTGTACAGTGAGAACCGATATCATCGAGGAATCAGCAGAATATATGGTGGCTAAAGTGACTTTGAAATTTGAAAACTTCACCAAGACTGATCTGGTTACTTTGGAACGTGTAGGTAATGACTGGAAAGTATCCAAATCGATCAATTCATATAAATAGGAGCGATTTCAAATGAATATATATGTTGTAGTGCCACATCGAGAGATGTGGCTTTTTGCTTTGTAAATAGGAATGTTCCCTTTTCAATTAATTATTCAATGCTAGTAGATCTAAATAAAATTTTTCTACGAATGCTTGGAATATATTTTCTCAAACCTGCATACACTCACATAGTTAAGTATATATATTACGGAAAACCGTAAAAATCAATGTTTTGCATCTCTTTACTTTGTCGAAGTTATAGATCAATAAGAATTTAATTTCATAAGGTAATGGCTTGGAACTTTAGAAGAAGAATGAAGATTGTGCCAGGGGTACATCTGAATTTTAGCAAGAGCGGTATTTCTACATCAATAGGTGTAAAAGGAGTAAATATGACCTTTGGTACCAATGGTACTTATTTAAACACAGGAATACCGGCATTGAAAATTTACAATAGGCAGAAAGTAAATGGTGGAGGTCCCACACCTTCTTCTCCCGTTGTGCTTGATACTCCGCCTGCGACACTGCCATATGTAGCTCCGGTGGAACCACAAAATCGAGGTAATATTTTTAGCGCCGACATCCATGAGATCACGAGCCAGGATATGGCGGGCATAAAAGAGGCAATTTTACTCGCGAGAGAGCAACGTCTATCATTGGAGAAAGATCTTATTGAAATTAATGCAGCGATCAAATCCACAAAGAACAAAAAGCTAATGAGCTACCTTTTGCTTTATGGATTGATCAATAAATCAATACCGGCGCGGATGAATGAAGATCTTAATGCGCAGGAAGAAGCTATCAAGCAGACAAACGAGCAAATAGAGGCCTCTTATGTTGATTTACAAGTTGATTTTGACCTTGAGTTAAAACAAAAATATGACCTCTTGGTCTCAAGTTTTATCAACTTAGCGAAAAGTCAGAAAATATGGGATGTGACAAGTGCTCATTATGAGGATCGTGCCATTACTCGATCGTCGGCCAGCACCGTTGTAAGCAGAACCGATGTTCGATTTGGATTGAAGTCGATCCCTGAATTTAAATCCGATATAAAGGCATTGTATTTCCAGAATGCGAATGGTGCAGATCTCTACATCTATCCAAGTTTTATCGTTATGTACAGCAGATCCAAAGAGTTTGCTATTATCGGTTTGGACGAAATTAGCTTACAACAACATGCGGTAAGATTTACGGAGACGCAGGGGGTGCCAGCAGATTCAAAGACTATTGATATGACCTGGGCTAAGGTTAATAAGGATGGGAGCAGGGATAAACGGTTTACCGGTAATTATCAGATCCCAGTAGTACGCTATGGCGAGATTAAATTAAGAACTGTCACTGGGGTTAATGAAGAATATGAGTTCAGTAATTATGAAGCAACCGAGGCATTTGCAAATGCTTTTACAGAATATCAGCGTTCGGTAAGTCAACTCGTCCAATGCTAGGAAAATTTAAACTTTAAAAAACTAATAACATGCAACAAGAAAGGCAACGCGGCAATGCCGAGAGTTTCTCAAGGAAATCGGGAACTCTAATGAGTAAACAGTTTCTTCCCATTGGAGAAGTCAAATCTGTAAAGATCCAAGTCGTACAGTACAAGGATTTAATTAATGAAAATAAGGAACAGGCGATTCGTTTTGAATACGAATACTACGATAGTTATTTAGATCAGACGGAAACCAAGCTTGGTTCATTGGATAAGGATGAGCTAGAAGGACTTATAAAATCCATTAATATTATGAGAACGGTCGTTTTTAATTCATTTCCTGAACACTATACTGAAGTAGGTTTTGTCAGTAGAACTGGATTTAAGGCTGGATGTTATTCTATGCCCGGAGATTGGAAATTCTATTTGCAGTTAGATCAATATGATGACCGGTCTTACATTTGGCTCACTAAAGAGGATTCAGCGACAATTTTAAATATTTTAGATCAATCTAACGAAAGGTTACTAATGCTAGGTAACAACGTTAATTAGTCATTGTTTTTTTTCATACAGAGTTAATAATATGAAACTCTGTATGAAACATTTTTAAATTAGCGGTGGTCATCTTTTAGATATATTGGTTGATTTCATTGACTAGCTCGATCAATGGAGATTTAATTCTTTTATTCCCTAACTGTGCATAGGATAAAATATTGATGGTAGTGACGTCAAAAGCTATACAAAAATTGGTAGCCACTTCAAAACTGTCCGAATAGTTTAGCTCTAGATAACGGTACAGTATGTCTGTAATCATTGAAAGTTCATCTTGCGTAAAACCATCTAATTTAGCGACAAACCATATCGCGCCAATTTTTTTCACGCCATTATCTTCAAAAAGAAAAACGTGATTTGGTTTCGCGTATAATGGTAGTTTTTTTAACACAACAATAGATTGTTTTTTTGATCGCTTTTGAAATTGAAACTTTTTTGGCTTTAACTAGGCAAAGTCGAATTCTTCAAATTTTTGAAGGATATGAATGTTTCTTTGAAACATGTTTTTGGTTATTTTAGCATCGCTGTTTTCAATTTTCTCTAGTAGTTTGTCAATCTTTTCAACTATTTCAGTATTGTTGCCTGCAGCAAATGCTCTGCTAATACAGCTTACAGCTGATGTCCAATAGTCGCCACCACTCTCAGACTTTTCAGGTTTTATCTTAGGCTTTTTTAGTTTTTCTACTAATGTCCGGCGCCCTTTGGGGCTCTTTCTATTAAACTCGACCAAATGGGAAATCGTTATTTTATCCATGAGTATTAGATTTTAATTGTATGAACTGTTATTTTTATAGTAGTCTGGTTTACTTTTTAAGCTCGTCCATTTTACTTTTTGCATTCGCAAAAGCTGTTTCTATGGTCTCACTTTGGTCAATGAATAATGTAGCGTCAGATCCATATTGTTCAAGCTTAATATACCAAGTCGCTTTTCCTTTACTTACGAAGTAGCCAACTTGAAATCCGTCGACAGTGATAAATTTATTCTCTAGATAATCTGGATTTGAAGCAATGTCATTGTCTACCTGGTCTTTTAATGCAGTAAGTGCTTTTAATATTTCAATTAGATCACTGTATTCAATGGAGGCCACCTTGTCACCATATTGTCCTTGTTTTTCGATCTGATAAAAGTACCCTATGGCGCTGCCACTTATTATCTTACGAATTTTTGTTTCACAAGAATTGTATGTCGTTTTTAGTTTTGGAAGTTTTGTCTCTACCAACTTGGTAATAGTGCCCGTTTTCGAGACAAAAAGATCCATTTTTGTTTTTTCAGCTTCTTTCTTTGTTTCTTGTGCCTGGCTCGTTGCCAACATGCTAACGAATGTAATCGGAATTAGTAATTGTTTAATCATGAGTACCTTAAGTGTTTGGCTGAACAAATTTACCGCGCATTTAAGTTGCTATGCTACGGGAAACCATAACCTGAATAAGAAATAGATAAATATTTCACCTACCCATTCCCGCCATTTACCGAGTTTTCTTGATCGTTGGTCTAAAGCCCACAGGCTAGGGGCCTATTGTGTTGTAGTTTTGAGTCAACAAATAAGAACTAAAGACTAACACAATAAAAAAAGACATTATGAAAACTCTAGTAAAAACATTCGTAGCAGCAGCTTTAATCGCCGTATCAACTTTCGCTATGGCTGCTGAAGGACCAGGTTCCAAATCAGCAAAAGCAAACGTTAACCTTTCTACAGCAGACTTTGCCCTTGAGCATTATGTTGCAGTGACGACAGAAGGTGAATCTGCAGGCGTAGAGCAGTTATTTGCGGCTGATTTTAATCAAAAGATCCAAGCAACCAATGTGCAGTCTAACAGCCGTAGCGAAGTGGTTAAATCTTTGAAGAAACAAAACGGAGAAAAGCTGAATTGTGTAGTAAGCACAGACATCTTAGAAGAATCGGCAGACTATATGGTAGCTAAAGTCACGTTGAAATTTGAGAACTTCACCAAAACAGATCTAGTTACTTTGGAGCGTGCGGGCAATGACTGGAAAGTATCCAAATCGATCAATTTTTATAAATAGGAGCCATCCCTTACAAATATATATGTTGTGAAGCCATGTCGTGAGATGTGGCTTTTTTACGTCAAAAGGGCCTGATTCTCATCAGACCCTTTCTCTTAGCGTTTATTTGTACAGTAATTTTTATGTTTCTTATCGTTTCCTCTTTTTTGTTTCGTCATCCAATGTTTTTAAAGACTATTGGATTTTCACTGTACGACGCCAATTTTATGTTGAACCTTTCTTTCAAAAGGTAGCTTGTAGCCGTTTTGTATTGTAAGAACAATAGTCATTTCTAAATAGTTTTATTGGAGTAAATTCAAAGTTTAAAAAAAATGAATAAATTAGATTTGAAAAGTTTTGATGCTCAAGACTTGAGTGTTAATGAAATGTCGACAATCGATGGTGGAAGATTTATTGGCGACTTTTTTTTAAACTAAAGTTGCAGATCTTATTGTAGACTCTATTGGATATAGTATGAATAATCCTGAGCCGGGCTGGAATTCCACATCTTTTGGTCACTACGGAGGAGCTAGACCCTAGTATTAGATAAGGAGACGCCGTTCTCCTTATGAAAAAAATATTATAGATGCCGAAATATATAAATCGATTATTGAAGTTACCTGTAACTTATTTATATGTTGTGATGATAATTGCTTATGTGATTATTGATGTTTTGTGTAATTTAGTTCTCATTGACGTGCTCAAGTTAGCGTCTGTGTCAAACGAAGTGGTTCGTGGCCAAGGGATTTTAAAAATTTTCCTATATGCAATAATTTTAGGTCCTTTTTTTGAGACATTATTATTCCAATTTATTCCTATAAAACTCCTGTCTACATATACTTTTTTTAAACAAAGGAAATTATTGATGGCTTTAATTTCTGCCCTTACTTTTGCTTTGACTCATATGTATAGTTTATATTATTTTATTTTAAGTTTCCTTATGGGAATAGTTTTTGTTTTTTTCTTTTTCATCACGGAGTTTAAGAAGAAGGGGACTGGTCTTTGGCATACTATATTCTTACATGCTATTATCAATTTAATGGTATTCTTAAATAAGTATTTTATATAATTTTTCAGGCTTTCTATCTTGTGCTTTATCCTTCTGTAGTGGTTCGAGCATTTAATAAAGACTTTAATATCATTAAAAATATACAATTCAAAGCATCAGACAGTACATTTATTTTCATAAGATTGTTTCCATGATCTTTTGAATTGGTAACTTTTTTCGATAATTATTTCATCTACAAATAAATACTTTGTTGCAAAATTTAAAAAGGGCATAACTTAGCCATAAGTTTCCATTCACATCCCCATTTCCTGTCATTCACCGAGTTTTCCCGATCCTTGGTCTAAAGCCTATAGGCTAGGGGCCTATTGTGTCGTCGTTTTGAGTCAACAAATAAGAACAACAGAACTAACACTATAAAGTAAAGACATTATGAGAGCATTAGTAAAAACATTCGCAGCAGCAGCTTTAATAGCATTATCTACTTTCGCTATGGCAGCTGAAGGACCTGGAGCAAAAGCAACAAAAGCAAACATTAACCTTTCCACAGCAGATTTCGCTTTAGAGCACTATGTTGCGATAACGATTGAAGGAGAATCAGCAGGAGTTGAGCAGTTATTTGCAGCTGATTTTAATCAAAAGATCCAAGCTACCAATGTGCAGTCTAATAGCCGTAGCGAAGTGGTTAAATCCTTGAAAAAGCAAAAAGGAGAGAAGCTAAACTGTACCGTAAGCACAGATATCATCGAGGAATCGGCAGACTATATGGTCGCTAAAGTGACTTTGAAATTTGAGAATTTTACCAAAACGGATCTAGTTACCTTGGAGCGTGTAGGTAATGATTGGAAAGTATCCAAATCAATTAATTCGTACAAATAAGAGCCATCTCAATTAAATATATATGTTGTAGAGCCATGTTGTGAGACGTGGCTTTTTTGTATAAATTCCATTGTTGCCCGCTATTTCAAAATCAGTTGCCTTCCTTTTTCATTCGCTAGTTTTGCTGACCCTATGATTTTATCAAATGAATAGATGACTGGCGCTGTATAATTCTCTGCTTTTTTAGAAAATAGTATTTCCATCAAATCCGATAGCATAAAAATTCGATTGGTAGTCAACCAGTTTAATCCGGTCATGCAGTATAGTTATCTCAGGGAAACCATTATTATTTAACCAGATATCGTGTCCTCCAAATCGCCATTTTATTTCTCCGAGCTTTGTTATTCTTGTGATTTCGAGTTCACCATGAACGAGCAAATCATCTTCTAATTTCTGAACACTGAAATTCGTTACGTAATCTACTTGTCCTGTCCATTTGAGCGTTAAGTCTGGTATATTTAAATAGTACAGTTTATTCCCCGCGCAAATATAAAGCACACGCTCCTCTATTATAAAGGAGGATTCGCTCAATCCTGTGAAAACCCCAGTATCACAAAGAATAGTACTAGCCACTTCATCTTGACCATCTTTTACTAAAATGGCAACGTTAGATACGTTGCTATATCGATCGCAAGAATCATCGACATATACCCGTTTGTAGCGTCTGAGATTGTCGGCGGACTCAACTGTATATTGGTGATCGGTATAGATTAATACTTTATATTGTTGATGGGAAATTTCAATCATTTGAACTTGTAGAAGCTTTTGCTATTAAAGATAACTGTTATAGTCTGATTATCGAAAATTCAGTGCTTTATTCTAAGCCCTTTCACCTCCCCATTTCCGCCATTCACCGAGTTTTCCGGTCTATTAGTCTAAAGCCCGTAGGCTAGGGACCTATTGTGTCGTAGTTTTGAGTCAACAAATAAGAACAACAGAACTAACACTATAAAATAAAGACATTATGAAAACGCTAGTAAAAACATTCGCAGCAGCGGCTTTAATCACAGTATCTACTTTCGCTATGGCAGCTGAAGGACCTGAAGCAAAAGCAACAAAAGCTAACATTATTCTTTCTACAGCAGATTTCGCCTTAGAGCATTATGTTGCGGTAACGACTGAAGGAGAATCAGGAGGAGTAGAGCAGTTATTTACCGAAGATTTTAATCAAAAGATCCAAGCCTCCAATGCTCAAAATAACAACCGTAGCGAAGTGGTTAAATCCTTGAAAAAACAAAAAGGCGAAAAGCTAAACTGTACAGTAAGCACCGACATTTTAGAAGAATCAGCAGACTATATGGTCGCTAAAGTAACGTTGAAATTTGAAAACTTCACCAAAACAGATTTAGTTACTTTGGAGCGTGTAGGCAATGACTGGAAAGTATCCAAATCAATCAATTCGTATAAATAGAATTTCACAACTGGTGGTTTGCCAGTAATAAAAGACAAACCACTAGTGAATTATATGTTTATTAAGGCCACGTCGGGAGATGTGGCTTTTTTAGTTTTGTCCACTTGCTGCTAATTGTCAATTGTTTTTTTAAATATTTCTATAATTTTCTACTACGATAAGATCAATATCATCATAATCTTTGGCAACCCTGTTAATAGTAGCTTTTACATCGTCCCAAACTAAACTACCCAACCCGGCCCCAATTTTGGGCAGGGCTATTTTTTCGATGCCATTTTGGCGGGCATATACAAGCATTTTGAGAAGAGAATCTTCAATTGCTTTAAGCTCTGCTTTGGTTTTCCAGGTCTTTTGAGTGCCAAGATTGAAAACAGTGCCTTCACCATAGTCGTAAGAAAAAACATCCCCAAGAGAGAAATCACCATCTTTACAACGCTTTTTATATTCCAAATACATTTGATTATATTTTTCTTTGAATTGTAAAGCGATTCCTTTCCCCATTGCTCCAGCACAATTACAACCATGAGCATAATTTTTTACATCAGGTAAATTGAATATATTTCCAGAATCCAGATATGTAACCATTTTCTTTTTTTTAAGTGCGTAATAGTCCAATCATTCAGCTTCGAGGCCGAATTGTTGGGAGGATGAAGATGAACAAAATTATCCTGAAATGCAACTTGCTTCACCTCCCCATTTCCGTCATTCACCGAGTTTTCTAGTCCATTAGTCTAAAGCCCATAGGCTAGGAGCCTATTGTGTTGTAGTTTTGAGTCAATAAATAAGAACAGATAAACTAACACTATAAAATAAAGACATTATGAAAACGCTAGTAAAAACATTCGCAGCAGCAGCGCTAATCGCAGTATCAACATTTGCTATAGCGGCTGAAGGACCTGGAGCAAAAGCAACAAAAACAAACGTTAACCTTTCCACAGCAGACTTCGCTTTAGAGCACTATGTTGCAGTAACCACAGAGGGAGAATCAGCAGGAGTAGAGCAGTTATTCGCCGAAGGTTTTAATCAAAAGATCCAAGCTACTAATGCACAAAGTAATAGCCGTAGCGAAGTGGTTAAATCCTTGAAAAAACAAAAAGGCGAAAAGCTCAACTGCACAGTAAGCACAGATATCATCGAGGAATCGGCAGACTATATGGTCGCTAAAGTGACTTTGAAATTTGAAAACTTCACCAAGACTGATCTAGTTATCTTGGAGCGTGTGGGCAATGACTGGAAAGTATCCAAATCGATTAATTCGTATAAATAATATCCAATAACTGGTGGTTTGCTAGTAAAAGGAGGCAAACCACTAGTGAATCATATATTTATTTAAGGCCACGCCGGGAGATGTGGCTTTTTACGTCAAAAGGGCCTGATTCTCATCAGACCCTTTCTGTTAGTGTTTATTTGTACAGTAATTTTTATGTTTCCTAACGGTTCTTCTTTTTGTTTCGTCATCCAATGTTTTAAAAGACAATTGAATTTCCAAGGTGTACGTCAATGAAACATTGGTATTGCTAGCTATAATATCGATTTCAAATTTGAGTTGTTCACACCTTTGTTTTTAAAAAAATCTTCGAATGGCTTTCCATTTATTTTCTTTGTTTTATACCAAAGGTTCAGTTTTCTATTAAGCTGTTTGTCGGGCATATAGTTTAATTTAGCTTTTTTAAAATAGTCCAAAAAATTACCGTTTAATATACCATTGTCCCAAAAGAACTCAAAATCTCCAATACCTTCTACTGCATACCAGTCACTACCTTTATTTAAACCTGCACTTTTTGTAAAAGGAATGTGCGGTTCATTTGTCCAAAATCTATCTATCGCAATAGTTCGGCCTTGATTATTTAAATTTATGGTAGTATCCTTTATTATTCCTCCTTTTAGCGTATTTAACTTTTCAGCGGAGAGATAATTTTGTTTTGAAAAATTATTACTTTGCGGATATATACCAGCTGCATTGTTTCTATAAGGCTCCATGTAGCCATTACCAATAAAATAGGATTCAGTTAAGGTCTCGTTGTCAACTAAAAAATATTCATTTTTTCGCTTTATCACGATTTTATAATCCGTTCTTTTCAAGTTGAGTGATGGCGTCTCTGAAAAAATACCTAAAGGAGCATAAGTCGCATAAAATATATCTTTTGCTGAGGTTCGCAATAGGCTATCCAAAGAAATTACGTTTATATCCTTGTTAACAATGGCTTTCGAGATATTTTTTAGCTCAAATTTAGACCTTGTCAACGGCGTTATTGTAACTAAGATATCAACGGGTAAACTTTTCCCTTCACGTTCAAAGCTTATAAAATTCTGAAATACTTTTTGATTTGAATCATCATCAGTTATGCTTTTTTTGAACAGAAAGTTATAAATGGTTAAATCTGGGAAATTGGTGCTATCGGATCTGATTTCTGCATATGTTCTTTTGCAGAATAAATGCCCGTCCAATGAATCGGTTAGTTTGTCTTGATCAAATACAACATATTGGGTTTGAGCAAAGCAGCTACCAATAAGTTGGAAGGCTGATACGGCTAAGAAAGTAAATAAGATTATTATTTTGCGCATGATATTTTTTTATTACTTAACGGTCCATTGGGATCAACATTACTATGTGTTTTTAAAAATTCATTGAATGCTGCATCTGTAATTTTATAGTCCTTCTTTAATTTGTCAAATAGCGATGAAACATCTTGCGCCATTTGAGCATTGACAGAAGGGTCAAACATTTGTCCAGCTTGTCCAAGTCCTAGCATACTGGCCATAACATATTCATTTGAAGAATATCTGTTACCTCCCCAAGCTTTCAGAAAACCAATCATAACAGGAAATACATTGTCGGACATCATTGTTTGATGATCACGATAATCTCCATTGAGGCCAGCTTTCTTCTGGATTTCAAGCGTTTTCAATGCCGATGTAAACCAAAATTCCTGAATTTTTTCATCCACAATACCATCTGCGTTCATCTTATTAGTTTTTAAAAAATAATTTGAATAGGCGTGAATTGCTTCGTGAAGAGCTGTAGCAGCAATTACGAGGTCTGAAGAATTGTTTAATGCATTTGCGTTGAAATAGATATCTACATCACGGTTTGTACTTTCAGTAGGATTTGTAGCTGATGCAAGTCCATAATTGTACCCTTTATTAGGATCCCAAGACATATCTGTTTTGAAGCTCCATTGTAAATTGGGGTTCCCAGTTCCATTTCCATCCAACGTAAAAGGTTTAACCATGTCTTTAAAAGTACTTAAATTTTCAAGATTCTTCAAAAAACTCTCCATACAAGCATAATTTTCAAACTTATATTTGACCGTGCTTGGAGAAGTGCTCGAAGCTCCGCCAGGGCTACCTGTCGAGGGGGGAATATTTGAATAGTCTTTTGGTCCCCCAGAAAGCCACTGTTCGTAGTCCTCATCTCCACCTGTCGAACAATAAACAGCATTCAATACACCAGCTACATATGCATAAACGCAAGGTTCTCTCATTGGCGGGAATCCTGCAATTAACCCACTACTATTGATATCACCTTTGTATTCCCTAATTATAATTTTGTTAGAAGAGAGAAATTTCGTTACAATTTTCCCTTGGAAATGTTCACGTGAAGCTTCTGAATTTGGTAGGAAAGAAATAAATGAATACCCCCATTTATTATCCTTTTTCTGTGCTTTCAACCAAAAATAGTCGGCCAGATTTATTGAAAACGTGGAGTCACCATAATAAATCGGCTCCGCACTGTTTATTTTGATATATACATTGCTCTCATCTTTCACTACAACAGAATCCCATTTGATATAACTTGTGAAATTGGAGTTGAAAAAATTTTCATTGTCAGCGAGGGGATTTTGAGCGTAAAACTCCTTTTTAATTTCGTCTATGTTATCGCTACTTGGGGAAAGCTGATTTTTCTCTTTAGTACAAGAAAGAATTAAAACAGCTATTAGAATTGGTATAATAAGATGTTTTAATTTAAAGATAGCATGATTTAATGTAATGATGTTGTTTTGCATTATTTTGTGTTAGTGTTAATTTTAAATTTAATATAGTAAATAATTTAATATTAAAGCTTTTTTATTTTGTTTTTTATTATGAGTTTTGTTTTTCAGCTATTTACCCTAACATCGAATTAAGATTTAGCCATTTGAGTTGGAGACCATCGCCTATTGTCACCAGATCATGGGAATTAAATGTTGTCTCAATCTATTGTTTTATTTATAAAACAATTATTATTCAACGGTAAATTTTGTGCTTAGATAATTTATTCCCTGCGAATCTGTCTTGAATTAGAAGGATATTTACTAACATAGTGAGCAGAAAAGATGAAGAAAATCGTTAAAATTAAAGTATATAATGGCAAAGTCATTTCAAATTAAAGAATACCCCTTCAATCATAAATTAGAGAACCTATTGTTAGACCATGAGGATTTCTTTTTGCGCCGTCCTATAATTTACTTACTTCAAAATAATGAATCCAAAGAAGTCTATGTTGGAGAGACGACTGACATGGTGACGCGCTTTAGGAACCATCTGAAAAGTGAGAAAGGAAAATCGTTTACTTCTGTTTCTCTTATTTTGAGTGAGTTTTTTAATAAATCTGCTACATTAGATATTGAGTCCAATCTTATTCGCTATTTGGCAGCAGATAAGAGTTTTAAACTTCAAAATGGTAACCTTGGGATTCGAGACCACCAATTCTATCAACAAAAAGAAATCTATCAGAAACAGTTTCAGCGTATTTGGGCAGAGTTGATGGAAAAGGGAATGGTTAAATATACGCTAGCCCAAATTGATAATTTGGACCTATTCAAGTATTCTCCCTATAAAAGTTTGTCCAACGATCAGATCATAGGATTGAAAACAATCCTCTGGTGTTTGCTCGATGAAAAAGCCAAACTTAGCTTGATTCACGGCGCGGCCGGCACTGGAAAATCGATTATAGCCATTTTTCTTTTTAAGCTGCTAAAGACAGATTTAAAAGATTTCAATTACTTGGCTTTTGATGAAAGTGACGAAGAATTATTTGAATTAGTTAAAAAAGTTAAAGAAAAATATTGTGAGCTGGAAATGGCATTGGTGATTCCAATTCTATCTTTTAGGAAAACTATTTCAAAAGTGTTTAAGGATATCGAGGGATTATCATCTAGTATGGTAATTAGTCCATCTCAAATAGGGAAGAGAAAATATGACATATTAATTGTTGATGAGGGGCATCGTCTGAAGAGACGCAAAAATTTGGGTATTTATTACAAAGTTTTTGATTCATTTAATGATGATTTAGGTTTAGACAGAGATACAGGTACAGAGTTGAATTGGGCAGAGCTAAGGTCTGATAAAACTCTCATTTTTTACGATAGATTTCAGTCTATCAAACCTTCGGATGTTGCCATTAGCGATTTTTTAGAGCTGGAAAAAAAGGATACAACAAGAAGGGAAGAATTGCGTTCGCAGTTTAGAGTTCGTGGAGGAATATCATATATGGATTTTATCCATGAAATTTTTTCTGATCACACGAACTTGGAACCAAAATTTTTTAAAAGTAAGCGTTATGAATTTTTGTTGTTTAATAGTGTGGAAAGTATGTATGAGCGTATAAAACAAAAAGAAGATAGAGTCGGACTTTGTCGTATGATAGCAGGGTATGCTTGGGAATGGAAATCCAAAAGTAATAAATCACTCTCTGATATTTCAATCGGTGGCTTTGAGTTAAAGTGGAATAGTAATATTGAGTGGATGAACTCCCTCAATGCGATTAATGAAGTTGGGCATATCGAAAATATACAGGGGCGTGATCTTAACTATGCGGGGGTAATTATTGGGCCTGAACTTGATTATAATTTTATTACTCAATCTTTTGTAGTTTATAAAGACCGGTATATGGATTTTATTGGAAAGAACTCTGTAGAAGATATTGATACGCTAAAGAACTATATTCTCAATATTTACCGTACGATGCTTTTTAGAAGTATCTTTGGTACCTATGTATACGTTTGCAATGATAATTTACGTAAATATTTGAGCCAATATATCCCCGATCGGTATTCCTTTGATTTCTAATATCTGGATAGGTGAACATTTTAATATTAGATTCCTCTAAAATATGTATATCTACAAATAATTATTTAATTTACGGGCTAACAAAGCCGGTTAGTTAGAATGATTATTTACCATAGTACCAAAGAGAAGTTCTCCTGCGATATTCTCACCAACGATATTGATAATATTATCCAGCATGCGCTTGTAGAACGTACAGGAAAAAGAGTGGGCGAGGCAGAACTTAACTCCTTTCGTAACTCGCTCAGCTATATGGACAAAGTTCTTCATGATGGTGAGATACCTGCTGACTGTGGTATTTCTATCGAGTATCATATTCCACAAACTTCGAAGCGGGTAGATTTTATAATCAGTGGTTCTGACGGAAATACAGATAATGTTGTTATTGTTGAACTTAAACAATGGAAAACTGCGGAAATCACCGATAGAGATGGTATTGTGCGGACCAGATTTAAGCAAGGGATGAAAGATACTGCCCATCCCTCTTATCAAGCCTGGTCTTATGCTGCACTATTAAATGGATTTAACGAAGCTATTGCTGAGGAGAATATAAATTTACACCCCTGTGCCTATCTTCATAATTATGCTGACGATAATTGCATCCGAAATGACTTCTACCAAGGTTATATCGATAAAGCGCCGCTCTTTTTAAAACATGATGCTTTAAAGCTAAGAGAGTTCATCAAAAAATATATTAAGACTGGTGATCGTTCGGATATCCTTTTCAGAATTGATAACGGTAAGATTCGACCGAGTAAATCTCTTGCTGATGCCCTTTCCAATATGATCAAGGGCAATACGGAATTCTATATGATCGATGATCAGAAAGTTGTTTTTGAAACAGCGAAAAAGCTGGCACTGAATTCTTCCGGAAGCAACAAGAATGTCCTGATCGTAGAAGGAGGGCCGGGTACAGGGAAATCGGTTGTAGCCATTAATTTATTGGTACAACTGATCAAAACTGGACAATTTGCACAATATGTGACTAAAACTTCTGCACCGCGTGACGTTTATTTTGAAAAATTGTCGCGCGATAAAAAGAAAATAGAACTGAAACAGCTGTTTGTCGGCTCAGGATCTTTTATGCAGACTCCGGCTAATAGTTTTAATACCCTTATTGTCGATGAAGCACATCGGCTGACCGAAAAAACTGGTTTCTATAGGATGGGAAATAATCAAGTTGAAGAAATCCTGGATGCCGCTCACTGCTCCATCTTTTTTATCGATGAAAACCAGCGCGTAAGTCTTGAAGACTATGGTGAAATTGCCGTGATCGAAGAGTTTGCAAATAAAAAAGGTATTAATGTTCATCGACTAGCTTTAGAATCCCAGTTTAGGTGTAACGGTTCGGATGGTTACTTATCATGGCTAGATAATACTTTGCAAATCCGGGAAACGGCTAACACCACTTTGGACGGATTAGATTATGATTTCCGTGTGATGGATTCGCCAGATCAATTGCGTGATCTGATTTACGAGAAAAATAAAATTAATAACAAAGCTCGTATCGTTGCAGGCTATTGTTGGCCTTGGGCAAGTAAAAAGAAGAGTGAGGCCTTTGATATTATCTTTGATGAATATGACTTTAAGATGCGGTGGAATATGACCGCTTATGGCGGGGCATGGATTATTGATCCCGATTCAGTTACTGAAATAGGATGTATCCATACGGCACAGGGGCTTGAAGCTGATTATATCGGTGTGATTATCGGCAATGATCTGTTGGTGAGAGATGGCGAAGTACTCGTTCAACCTACCGCAAGGGATAAAGATGACAGAACGATATTGGGCTATAAGAAATTACTTAAGGAAAATCCTATCGAGGGTAAGGAACTGATTAAAGCAATCATAAAAAATACCTATCGTACTCTTATGACTCGGGGTATGAAGGGGTGCTATATCTATTGCACTGATGCGGAGACGAATGCATTTTTCAAAAAACAGCTGGAAGCTAAACAATAAAGAACTAATAGGCTGGTTTATGAAGAAATCTCCTGGATGTAAAATATCCTTAATGATATTTTTCGGATATTTGGACATAAGCAAGTTTGTCGTTTAAATATATTACTATGTCGGATATCCAAGAATTAATAGCACAGATCAGAGCATTCAGAGATGCCCGGGATTGGGAGCAGTTTCATAATTCTAAAGATCTTGCAGTGGCATTGAGTATTGAAGCTTCCGAGCTACTGGAGCTTTTCCTGTGGAAAGGGAATGAGGATGCCAATCCTGATAAGCTGAAGAACGAACTCGCAGATGTGCTAATGTATGCACTATTGCTTGCCGATAAACATGGACTCGATGTGAAGCAGATCGTGGAGGAAAAGATGAAACTCAACGATGAAAAATACCCAGTTGAAAAGGCTAAAGGAACGGCCAAGAAGTATAATGAACTTTAATAAATTACATGGATAAAGTTTGTTGGCCATATCACTGTATTTAAAGCGAAAAGTTAAATTTTTCTTGATCTTTTTAAAGTTGCACAATTCAAACCGTGAAAAGTGCAGATGGATGAGCGAAAATTAAACCACTAAAGTGGTATCATTTGAACCGTAATAGTTGGCACCATCCCACGGTTCTTCATCAATTTTGGTGAAAGTACAATAAATAATTACACTTTAGATATTAGGCCAAGTTTCTTTTCAAAGATAATTCCAACCTTGGCTAGCAAGTTATAAATTTGCGCCTTTTGATATACTAAACCATATTCTCTTTTAATCCACTGTATCAAAAGAGGTCCGGTCCACTTTTCTGATTGATATCCATGATTCAATGGCGTTTCTTTTATTACCAGCTCTTTGATTCTTTCCAGCTGTTCTTCCGACAACCCGCTACGCCTCCCTCGTCCTTTCTTATCTTTTAATCCTTCTATACCTTCCTTTTCAAATCGGTGCACCCAATTTGTTATCTGCTTGAAACTGATACTGTGGAGTTCCGATAGCCGTCTGCTTGAATGTCCCAAGGCAACCAGATATACCAAATACAGTCTTACGCCGACAACGTAAGCATCATTTGTATTTAATAATTTTTTTATTTCTCCTGCCTCTGATCTTTGAATTTTTAAGACTGATTTTCCCACGATATTTCTTTTTGAAAACAAACAAATATATGGATAATAATGTGTAATTTATTATTATACTTTTATGTCATGATTCCACATTTTATCCTTCCTTCTAATTTACAGCTAAAAGCTCACACAATATATTCCTCTCCAGGAGAACTTTGTATTAATACATGTGCTTATCAAAAATATTCAGTTTGTCCTATTTGCAAAAAGAAGAGTATTAGGATCCACAGTAGGTATTTTAGGACTCTTTTGGATCTTCCTATTTCCGGACATATAACGAAAGTCAAGCTGCGTGCTAGAAAGTATTTCTGTGACAATATAGCCTGCCCAAGAAAGATTTTTACTGAACGCTTCCACTGTGAAATCAAGCCTTATTATAGAAGACTTATGCGCTCTAATGATCTTCTTTTTAAAATGGCACTTGAACTGGGCGGAAATAAAGGCGCATCAATAAGCGGTTATGTTGGACTACCTGTCAGCCCGTCCACTATTTTACGGGTGATCAAAAGAGTCAATATACAACCTAATTCATTAACATCTGGTGTAATTGGCGTAGATGACTGGGCTTTCAAAAAAGGAAGGACCTACGGAACCGTTATTGTTGATTTAAAAAGAAAAGAAGTTATCGACCTGCTGCCCGATCGTGAATCGGGCACCCTCGCCGAATGGCTAAAAAAGCATCCGGAAATAAAAACAGTTTCCAGGGATCGATATGGACCATATGCTTTGGGCATAAAAGCGGGCGCCCCTCAAGCCAACCAGGTTGCAGATCGCTTTCACTTACTGTTGAACCTTGGAGAAGCAACCAAAAGGATTTTTCAATCAAAAGGAAAAGAACTAAGGGAGATATTTAAGCTTTACAATGATCCCAAAAGCGAACGATCTACATCAGCTGAGACTGAGCAGCCAGCTAAAAGAGTATTAGAAATCGTAGAGCCGAACATTTCGACGGCTAATAATAGTGTCGCTAGAAAGTATCTTTTTGACAAAGTTAAAGAGCTACACGGAAACGGTATTACGCTAAGACAGATTGCCAGAATTACGAAGCTCGCGCGTGGCACTGTTAGAAGATACGTTTTAATGGACTCACTTACAAAAAGGCAATCCAGAAGTTCAACCAACCTGGACGCTTTTATTAACTTTCTCTTGATGGAAGAGAACCGAGGTAAAACATACCGCGAACTGCATGAAACAATTGTAGAGATGGGTTTCAACGGAAAATACACACAGTTCTGCCACAAGATGAACGAAGTTTATCAAATGCAGCCATTCACTAGAACCAAAACAGTAACTCCCATAGTAGCAAAAACCTGGTCACCGGCGAGGCTCTCCTTGATGCTCTATATGGAATTAGAGCAAATTAAGGGAAATGATGACAAGGAATTTTTGAAATTACTGTTTGATAAATTTCCGCAGATAAAACAATTGGAGCAGCAGGTAAAGGGTTTTAAGCGATTGTTTCAGAGCAAACAGGACGGTCTGTTAAAAAATTGGATTGATGAGGCGATAAAATCAGAATGTGGTTTGAAAAACTTTGCTAAAAACCTCATAAAGGACTATCAGGCAGTTAATAATGCTGTCATAACATCCATAAGCAATGGTCAAGTTGAAGGCCAGGTAAACCGAATAAAAAACATCAAAAGGAAAATGTATGGGAAGGCAGGCTTTGAGTTATTAAGAAAAATGGTTCTTGCTAAATCAGCCTAATTCACCAAAATTGATGAAGAACCCATCCCACCGAAATGACTCGCACAAATCAAACCGTAATATCCACTCTCTGACTTTGAAAACGATGCCATACATCCAGATAATTAGATATACGTTGTCCAGTGGACGGTTTTGCTAGGTGATCACATCATCCGCCACATGATCGGTAATCCGGGAAATTGTCGATTCAGAAAGGTAAAATCCATATACATCGCGTTTCATATTTTCTATATCCGAAACATTCATGCTTGTGGTACATAGCGAAAATATGACGTTCTCCATTCCGTTGCTTACACCCATTATAAAACAGTGACATATTTTTAATATCCGGGATTTTGAACCATTCTAGAATTTACATTAATCTCATTTTGAGGAATTGGAAGTAGATTATTATAATTTTTTAGACCTAACTTTTCTGCCGCTAATTGATTTCTTTTGAGAGCTATTAAATAAGAACCTTCACAATTCAGGTTTGTTTTCCATTCTTTTAATAGGATTTTGACGAAATTATCTTGATCAATATTGATTGTAGATTTGCTTTCTCTTTTTCTTAACATATTAAGATACTTAAATGCTTTCGCAATATCTCCTGTATGAAAGCTCACTTCTGAGGCCATTAGAATAATCTCCGTATTTCTGATAAGATGAATGAAACTCCCTTTCTTACAAAATTTAATATATTCTTCTGTTTCAATGCTCTTAAATTTTTCCATATTATAACTGATAATAGATTCTTTATCTGTATCAAATATTTCATTTATGTCGCATAGTATGAAGTTTGGATGATTAATTAATGTTTCTGTAATTTGTAGGACTTTATCATAGTTTTTCTTTTCTAATTCGAATTTTGCAATCAGAGATATAGCTTTACGATATATATTTGAATTAATATCCGCGTTCTTTATAAGTTCTTCTAGTAATGATATATTTTCATCAAGTATATTATTAACAGATTCTCGAGGTGGTGCATAGTTTAATCTTGGATTTCTTGGATATTGAATAAGAGGTATATCTCCCCATAAAGATGTTAAAATATAATATATATATGATATTAATAAAATTGAATTATCATAAATGATATTATTTAATGGTTCATTCTTAGCTATCGTTAATTGTCTGAGAACTTGATAACTCAACTGCCACAAGGATAATATTGGGTTTAAACTCGAAGATATCTTATGGTCGAAAACTTTTAATTGGTCACTATCTAATTCAACACCTGTTTTTTGTGTATGGGTGTAAATTGCCTCGAAAACAAAATAGTTTTGAATCAATTTTAATAGAATGGATTTGATATCAATATTTATAATATCTATTTTTAATAAGTCTGTACATTTATAACTTATAATAGTTTGCCCCTCTCTTTTATTTATTACACACTTTAGAAGAGCACTTTCCTTTTCTTCAGGAGAAGATTCAAAATTCAGGTTTAGTTCTAAGGACCTAATATAGACGTGCTCTATCCTATCTTTATTTTCTTTTAAAAAAGTCTTAATAGGATCATAATTTGAATAATCTAAATATGTAATACTATTAATGATTTGAAACGTCCAATTACGAGCAAGAATAGGATTTGCTGATATATTTTCTGTAATAATATCTAGCAAATTAGCTAAATAATCCAGATATCTGGTTAGTTCATAATCTACAGATTGAATATCGCTTATATAGCATCCTTCAAAAATTTTAGTAGCAAATAACGAGTCATTTATCCTAAATAGAATTGGAATTAGTTTTTCATATGTTCCTAATATATTATCTTTTATATGTAAGGAAAGAAGCTGTAATAATTCTGTCGATTTCTTTGGATCCTGCGCGGCCCAAATGTTAAAATTATCTATTACTATTTGACTATCTTTTTCAATAACATTATAAAAATCGATTATATCAATGTTTTCATTAGCAAAATTAAAATACATAAGGGTGTATCCATTTGAGAATGCTCTGAGATGCTTGTATTCTTTTCTTTTTACCAGAAACTGAAGTGCTTCATATAAATTGGTATTTAACGTTGAATCTTCGTTTTCGTTATCCTTCCTATAATTGATAGACCAAGCTTCCTCTCTAGATCCACCAGCTATTTGTTTCATTTCGTCATATCGCAGTATTTCATTGTTAAATATTCCTATATATACTTTAGTTGCACTATTTTTTAGAGTCTCTAGAATTAATAAATCCTTAATATCAATATTTCCTTGCAGTTTGTTGTATGATATTTTAAATGAGTTTGTTAATCTATTTATTTGGCGTAAGTTGTTCAAGAAATAAGCAAACCATTCATAATTTAGCAATTCTTTAAGCTCACTTAACAAATCATTATCATTAGGGAATTGTTCTTCAAATAATTTGAAAATTTCATTATTTATTACTGTTCTACTAACTTTAGGCAATGTAACTAGTACATTGAAAATTTTTTCTAAGTATTTCGGCTCATCAATCTGATTGCAAATATAGTTATAGTCGATTCCAGCAATGAAAAATGTATTTGCAAAATCTGCACTATTTCTTATAATTTTTAGGATATGGTGAATTTCTTCTTGATCGAGACGATCTGTGTCATCGACAAATACAATTACTTTTTTTCTTGAAAGTTTTATTTTTTGACTTATATTCTTTTTTATGGATTCGATAGATCTGTCGTCATGAAAAATTTTAAGGATAAAATTAACGATACTTATTTTCTCATTGTTTGATTCAACAGTAATTTTTGACATGTATGATATAAAATCTCTCTGTAACGATTTATCAATTCTAGATGTAATATTCAAAAATTCTTGAAAAAATTCGATTAGAAGATTTTTATCATAAAGCCAAGGATTAAATTCTAAGATAATATAATCATCATTATTATCTTTCAATGATTGAATGATTTGATTAGCAATAAATGTTTTTCCATCGCCCCAATTTCCAAGTATACCTATGGCAAAAGAATGCTCTGAATCAGTATGATGAATAAATTCAGAGAGTTCATTACTTAATGTTCCATAGCCGAACTTATCTTTAGCACCTTTTTCATCTATTACAAATTGATAATTACGTTTAGTTGTCTTAACTCTGTTGAAATACAAAGACCATTGAGAAAAAAAAATGATTAAGCAAATGAATGAGATATCTAAATAGAGGTATTCAATTTTGAATTCAACAATATTTAGACTACTATTTGACCGAAATATAAATAGATATATAAATGAGTAAATTGTACTGTTTATTATAGAATTTATTGTGGGGAGGAATCCCTTTGTTAATTGATTAAAGCAATATACTAGTAAAGCTGGCGATAGTATAGCTAAGAAGAAAATTTTGACACTAATGCCTGTGTTAATATTATTTGATACGAATTTTATGAAATTGCATAAAATGTTGTCAGCCAGATAATCGCTAAAAAGCATTACCAATCCTAGAAATATTAGATGCTTTTTTAAAAGTGATATTTTGAAATCTTTAAGATAGGAAAATGAATCAAAATTATATTTCCAAAATGGTGCTTTTCTCTTTGATTCAGTTTTTGAAATTATATAGTCTATTAATTTAGATGTCATTTCCGGAGTTCAAATATCGATATATTGGAAATTTTTTAAAAAGTTCCTTTTATTTTATCCCACTTTTTTGATTAATAAAAGATCTTAAGGTTTTCTAGTTCTTTTTTAAAAGAAATATTTTATCTTTTTCTTATCTCTCCCAAATTAATCCCCCTTCTTCTTAATCGGATACTTGGCTATATATTTTTCTATTAACTCACCTGTTTTCCTTCCTGTAGCTTTTTCTATTAGAAGGAGTTCAAACGGTTCAGGTGCGCCAGTATTGTAATAAATATCTATTAGTCTCTGCTTTTCTATGCCCGTTTTGCACATAATAATATCAAAGGTATTATCACCTTCAACTTCGTCTCGCATGAATGTGCCAAAGTTGGTTCTCTCTTCAAGCTTATAATCGGTTACTAATTCAAGATTTCTTTTTGTATATACCGTGTCACGGACATTTTCTATCGTGTCACCAGAAAGTATAGCAATTTTATAGAAAGAGTAAAGGGAAACACTTTTCTTTTTTTTATTAATTATCTTGCTTATATCGCCTCCTGATACATCAGTCAATTTCGCAAAAGCCTCATTTGATAATCCTAGAGCAATTTTTCTCGATAAAACGTAGTTTCCAAAATTATCTACCTCAATTGCTAATAATTCATTTTCCTCCATAATAGATTCTCAATATTTCCATTTGTAATTATTTGTTTAAATGGAATTATATTCTTATATTTGTTAAGCGATTTGAAAATCATGGCATTTTGCCTTGACTAACGATGTTCTTCTCGAACCCAAAAAAGAGCTAAATTTTTACCGAGAGAACCGTGTTGATCGCTCCGTGCACTGATATGCGATAAAAGTTTTATACTTTTGACATATGAGGTGGCATGCGAGCGGCTTCACGTCACTTTGGTAGTT
Source organism: Sphingobacterium paramultivorum (assembly GCF_014109745.1). Classification (NCBI taxonomy): domain Bacteria; kingdom Pseudomonadati; phylum Bacteroidota; class Sphingobacteriia; order Sphingobacteriales; family Sphingobacteriaceae; genus Sphingobacterium; species Sphingobacterium paramultivorum. Next base: position 3,354,977 of record NZ_CP058555.1, on the reverse strand, counting down.
TTCTGAAAATCTCTTGTAGATTGTAAGAAGACAACAGGATTAGCTCTCCTGGGGTTCAAAGTGTGAGGCCGTTCCTTGCTTACCGATTAAGGTAAGGAGGCAACTTATCTCTTAGCTAAAGTTCATCGTTCATCATAACTAAATATGAATTATGAGAACGACACCATTTAAAATTCTAACTCACCAGTACAAGATCATTGATCGAAATACTCGGTATTCCATCAAGCAGCATTTCAAAAATTTAATCCGAGCGCCGGATTAGACGTTATAATAAGACACAGTACGTAAGAGGGTAGGAGTCAAAAAAATGGCTCGGCAATGCCTATTCAATAGAATAGCCAAACTTCCCTTAAGCGTGTCTGCCACCGACCCATTACATCAATATATAAATAGAGAAATAAAAGGCAATGAAGATGGCTTGTACTAAATAATTGTTTTGCAGCATAAATTTAGGCAAAGTTTTTATTGCTGGCAACTTTCTATTCAAAATATTGTCGTAACACAACAAAGGGTCGGTTCTTCCTATCATTGTGGATGTCCGTGACGAACCATATATAACCGAGTAATTAAGAGTAAAACGGCATTCTGAGGTTTAGTTAATAAATTTTTTAACAGTGTATCTGTATTGGGACTTTGGACTCGATAGGGGGGTGTTTTATCCTTTTTTTTCCAAAGAAACTTTGCACATACACGCCCTCAAAAGCCAAAAAAATGAGAGAGCTTTTTAAAAAACTCGTCGCCTTCGACCTGGCGATGTACGAAATCCATCATCTGGAGTATGATCCAGTAGCCTGTATTAAAGATTTTTGGACTAGATATGATATGGACACTTGTCGCAATCATCTAGTAGAATTGCTGACTGTTTACTTAGATCGAGAAAGGGGAGTTAATCCTACTATCAGTACAACGGATGTACAGAATTTCTCCGTGGCATTATTTCGGATGCTAATGGCTTATTTTCTGATTCACTACAGAAAGATCAATATTACAGAGGTGGAAATTTCATTTCTCCGAAGCAATAGATTCATCGCCTGCGAACTCGAAAGTAGCAAGGAAATCTACGATTTTTTTTATCAGCTTTCTCAAAACCACTAATAAAAAAATAATGAAAACCCTTAAATTTTTAGCCTTTTTAATGGGCTATATAACTTATATATTTCAAGTACCTGTGAAGCACTACTTAAGCACAGATATAGTACTAATTACGCAAAATTTGCGTAAGAAAATTAGACAAGGAAAAATGTACTTTAAAGGTACTTCGATCCTGCTAAAAAAGCGCTGTAAGATTAGCGTTCAGAACCTTCTAAAAAAAGCAGATTCTTCGGGCAGCCTTCGGGTTTTGTTTGAGGACTGTTCGACACTGCGTCGTACCAGCGTCGCCTCATCTTCGGAAACGCTTCGACTGTTGTTCGACTGCGCTTGGGGTAGGAGTCGAAGCGTACTCGAAGCGTACTCGAAGCCGAGCCGAAGAAGTGCCGAGCCTGTCTCGAACAGGTCCCGAAGAAGTCTCGAAGCCGAGCCAAAGGTCAGCCGAAGAGGGGGAGAGGCATTACCTTTTTCGGACTTTTGCCTGATCAACTTCGCCCCAACTTCTGCCTTTCATGCAATTGGCATCGAATTTTCATCGGGATCTCATCGGGCCACACCGATCAAAACCCGATGCGGACTCGATGAAAACCCGATGAAATGTAAAAATTCGTCAGGAATTGCTCAAAAGATGGTTGAAGCTTTTCAGCAGGTGGGAGACTTTAGATTGACGTATGGAGTAGAATCTGAACGATCTGTTTTAACGTGTTTTAAGTCGATCTGTAAGGCTTTGGTGTTTCAGGTAAATACTTTGCTTGCTTTGGTGATTTTGGTTGCTCAGCGGGCCTTAAAATGCTTTTTACTCTTTGCAGATTATAAGCGTACCTATCGCATGGTATTGACATGCTTGTTTTTATGTTTAGTTTCTATGTTTAGTTTATCGGCTCAGACGCCCCGCAAAGATAGCGGGGCCGATGGGCTCTCCAGTCTCGTTGCGCTAAAACCGGGCGATAAGATCCCGGATGCGGTATGGAACCAGTCGCTCGAACTGAATTATTTTAATGGGAAAAAGAAAACAATCAAGTTCGCTGATCTGAAAGGAAAGCTGATCCTGCTGGATTTTTGGGCGACTTGGTGCCCCTCGTGTATTGAGGGATTTCCACATCTAGAAGATGTGTTGGCGATTAATAAAAATGAGATTGCCGTGCTGCTTGTCAATAGCACACAGACAAAGGATACACAAAAACGTGTACAAGATCTAAAGAAAAAATATAAAACGGCATATGGCTTTCAGACTTCCCTTCCTTATCTATTTGGCGACACTATTTTTCAGCAATTATTCCCTCATAACGCGGTTCCACATGTCGTTTGGATAAATAAAGATGGTATTCTGGTTGCCAATACTTATGCCAATGCATTGTCAAAAGAAAATATAACAGCAGTGCTTCATACTGGAAATGCAGATTTCCATCAAAAAAAAATGAGGACCAATAAAGAAGTGGCTCTGATAACCAATGAAATGCTGAATAACGGATTTTATGCAGGTTCTGTTTTTCAGACTTATCAAGAAGGGTTAGATGCTAGTTCTGGAAATTATTCGTTCGACGGAAAACGGACCAGGTATCAGCTATTGAACCTCAGATTCTCTCAGCTCTTGGGCATAGCATTTCAAAAAGAATTGAAAGGAATACCATGGAGACATTGGCAGTTTGCTACAAGCAGCGGGGTAGACTCTAAACAGCGGCTCCTGACCCCAAATCGTTATGAAAATAGCTTCTGTTATGAAATGGTGGTGCTGGATTCTTTGCCTAAGAGCAGAGCGAAACAATTTTTTACGGAAGATTTTAAAAAGTTCTTTGGGATAAAACTATCAGTAGAAAACAAGCCAACGGATGTATGGCGCGTCAGTTTCAATTCAGCTGCCGAGAAGATCAGGAGCAAAGGTGGTATCCCAGAAGTTTTCCTGGGAGATTCGGAGACGGAAATGAAATTCCGCAATATTCCTCTAGAATTGCTGGTGGATAACCTCAGCCTATATTTTCATCGTCCATTGGTAATTGGAGCGTCCAAAGAGGTACTTGTAGACATGACCATTCCTAAAGATTTTGAAGGCTGGGAAGAGGATACGCGAAAGGCATTTCTCCGAGCAATGGGTTTAGAGCTTAATTCTGTACAGGAGACTATTGTCTGTGCATCATTTTCATTAACGGATAGATAGGAGGGTAGGATATGTATATGAGAATGTTATGCATCCTAAGTGTTTGGATGTGCTGGCTTACGTCCTATAGTCAGGTAAAAGAAAGAAACATAGTTCGGGGAGTAATTCTATCAAGCGAAGACTTGCGCCCATTGCAGGGCGTCACTGTGCAAAATATGGTTACCAATATGCGTTTAAAAAGTGAAGCCGATGGAAGTTTCGGAATAAGCGGAGATTCGCGGGATACTCTTCGGTTTTCGGCAATGGGTTATCAGGAATTACGGGTATTGGTAAAGGATGTGTTGGCTAAAGGTAGGGTTTTGATGGCTGTAAAGGATAATTACTTGGAAGAAGTGCAGATCAATACGGGCTATCAGATTTTAAAACCCAATGAAACAACAGGTTCTGCCAGTGTGATTTCCAATGATATGCTCAACCAGCAAACTGGTGCAAACATTTTAAACAGGCTCAATAATGTGGCCTCTGGGCTGAGATTTGAAAATCAGCCCAGTACTGTCAGTGACAGACAAAAGCTGAATTTTTCTGTTCGGGGTCTCAGTACCATAGATGGTAATCTTGATCCATTGATAGTATTGGATGGTTTTATTTATGAGGGCAATGTGGCTAATATAGATCCGAATAGCATCGAATCTGTTACCGTTTTGAAAGATGCCGCGGCAAGTTCGATATGGGGTGCAAGGGCTGGAAACGGGGTTGTGGTCATCACTTCTAAAAAAGGAGGTCAGGGTGCTGGCAAAATAATGAATACCACATTTAGCAGCACATTGATTACAAAAGCGAAGCCAAACCTTGATCAGGTGTATCAATTGTCCAATAAGGATTTTATCGATGCAGAGTCCATGTTGTTCAATAAGGGATTTTACGATTGGCTTGGGAATGGTTTTCAGTATATCTCGGTCACGCCGGCTATAGACATATTTGACAGGACAAAACGTGGATTGCTGACTCCTGCAGATTCAGCAGATCTGATCAATGAGCTTATGACAAAAGATGGGAGAAAATCATACCGTGACCTGTTTCTCGAATCGCCCTTCTCGCAACAGTATTCCTTAAATCTTTCGGGCGGCAGCAGACAGTATAATTATGGTTTTTCCGGAGGCTATACCCGAGAAATAGACGAGTATGCAGGACGGTTTCGAAAGTTGAATTTACAGCTTACCAATAGCTTTCAGCCTACGGAAAAACTGGACATTGCGATCAACCTTTTGTTTACAAACAGTATTTCTGAATCAGGAAAGCCAAAGTTTGAATCACTTCACTACAACGGTAAGCAGGTGCCTTACATGGATTTTTACAATAATGATGGCTCTCAACGCGCCTTTTATCCAGAATTTAGGGGTACTTATATGACCGAAAATTATGGCACACCATACTTAGACTGGGGGTATTATCCATTGTCTGATTATAAGCAGGCTGTTTCAACGACAAGATTGAATGAGTGGTATTCAACCATAAGTGGAAAATATAAAATTTTACCTTTTCTAGATGTAAGTGTCGGGTTCCAGTATCAAATCCAACAGACCGATCTGCAAGGACTATATAATGAAGAAAGCTATTATGCCCGAAAGAACATCAATCAATTTATGGAGGTTTCAAATGGGGGAAGTAGCATTACGTATCATATTCCCAGAGGTGGGATCAAGAGCAAAGACTTCTCCTCAGGACGGTCGTATACCGCAAGAACGCAGTTAAATATGAATAAGTCATGGGGTCTGCACCGGTTGATCGGTATGGCTGGTGGAGAAATTCGCGAAACAGCAAGCAAGGGTGAAAATTATTGGGTATATGGTTATAAAGAGAAGCCCTTACAGGCAGTTCCGGTAGACTTTACGACATATTTCACTATAGCGCCTTCAATGGTGCCAATGGGTATTACGGGAAGTCCATCTTTCACTGATCGCGTGAACAGGTTTGTATCGCTCTATTCAAATTGGAGTTATATTTTTAAGGATCGATATGCCTGGTCGGGAAGCTTTCGAAAAGATGGAGGCAATATATTCGGAGCAAAAACCAACGATAAATGGTCTCCGCTATGGTCTACAGGTCTCTCTTGGGATATCGGGAAGGAATCGTTTATCACCCATAAGGATGTAGATCGATTAAAGTTAAGGGCTACCTATGGTTATAGCGGGAATGTTGACCTGCGTAAAACGCCGCAGCCTATCGCCAGTGTAACTGCAGGTACCTATACAAGATTACCTGCACTGACGATCTCAAAATTAAATGATCCATCTTTGAGATGGGAGAAAGTGTCCACCTTCAACCTTGGACTGGATTTCTCTCTGTTTAAAGGTCGTCTATATGGTACGGTGGATCATTACATTAAAACAGGAAAAGATCTGTATGGGCTTACTGATTTTGATTATACCGCTTGGGGTAAATCCAATACAGTAACCAAAAATGTTGCATCCATGAGAGGAAAAGGCTGGGATATCACACTTTCAACGAATAATCTGGATAAAGCGGTGAAATGGAATTCAAGGCTGCTTTTGAATTTGAATAAGAACAGGACTACGGCATATTATAGGGCTTTGAACAGTGGCGTATCATCTTTTTTGGGCGATGGAAATACCATCACGCCAATACCGGGGATGCCATTGAATGCACTCTCAGCCTTTAAATGGATGGGGCTCGATAGTGAGGGAAATCCACAAGGTATCCTCCGTGGTGAAGTCAGTAAAGATTATATCGGTATCAACAACGCTGCATTTAACGACGGACTGGAAGGCGGCAGCATCGTTTTTTATGGTTCTGCCAAGCCGCAGGTTTATGGATCACTTATAAATACTTTCGGATGGAAATCTTGGACGCTTTCGCTAAATGTGAGCTATAAAGGAGACTATTATTTTAGAAAACCTGCAACTTCCTATTATAACCTTTTCAACCGAGGGACTGCTTTTCCTGATTTTGAGATGCGCTGGCAGCAAGCAGGGGATGAATTGAAGACTTCAGTGCCTTCGGTGCAATATCCATTGGAAGATTTTAGGGACGCGCTATATGTGCAATCTGAGGTAAATGTATTGAAAGCTGATCATTTGAGGTTAGAATATATAAACATTTCATGGGATAAAACCCTGAGGCTTCAACAGCGCGCTTTACGTATGAAATTTTATGGAAATGTAAGCAATCTGGGCTTACTATGGACTGCGAATAAGCAAAATATTGATCCTGAATTTCCTTATCGGATCTCGCCCCCAACGACTTTATCTTTTGGATGCCAGTTAAATTATTGATCATAAATGAATCTTGAAATGAAAAAGACGAAAAAACACTTTTGCTTTCTTACGATCTATCTCGCATTATTCGTAACATTCCATACATCCTGCAACAAGTATTTGGATATACAAGCAAACAAAAATCAGGTAGTACCAGAGGATCTGACAGATCTGCAGCAGATATTGGATGGCTCGCAAAACATTAATTTTAATTTTTGTTCCATAGGTGAGGTTTCGGCTGACAATTACTTTTTGAAGCAAAAGGTATTTGATGGCCTGAATGAAGTGGGCAGAAAATTTTATACCTGGGAAAATCCCGTTTATAATTTTAATAACGATTGGGCAAAAGCCTATATCACTGTCTATAACTGCAATTTAGTGTTAGATAAAATTAAAGAAATTAAAAGAGCGGAGGCAAATAAAAATGATTGGGATAATGTAAAGGGCAGTGCCCTTTACTATCGTGCCAGCCAGTATCTTAGTTTGGTATGGACTTATAGTAAAGCATATCAGGACGATACATCTCCGAAGGACTTGGGTATTGTGCTGCGTAGTACCTCAGATTTTAATGTAAAGTCTGAAAGAGCAACTGTTTTAAAGACTTATCGTGTTATAGTGGATGATCTTTTAGCTGCCGCCGACATATTGCCTGATAAAGCAATTCACGTCATGAGACCATCAAAAATAACAGCATATGCGGGATTGGCGAGAGCTTACCACTCGATGGCGAAATACGATTCAGCTTACTATTATTCGGACAAGGTCTTATCGGTAAATAAAGAGCTGATGGATTATAACAACGCGGCTGAAGTGAAAATCTTAGCTGCATATCCTTTTACAAGATTTAACAAAGAAACACTCGGATATTTTGAACTTGTGACCATTAATGCACAAATAGGAGTTAATAACGCTAATATTGATTCAAATCTTTACCAGTCTTATCATGTTAATGACCTAAGAAAGCAGGCCTTTTTCAAAATGAATGCAGATGGCTATGTTTCGTTTAAAGGCAGTTACGCGGGTAGTGCAAATTTATTTGGTGGGCCTGCTGTTGATGAAATGTTTTTAATCCGTGCGGAATGCGCTGTAAGAAAAGGAAGCATTCGGGAAGGAATGGATGATATGGATTATCTATTATCCCGACGTTATAAAATAGGAAGTTATTTGCCAGCTCATTTTGAGCTTCAGGAAGAAGCACTTGATTTTGTTCTTGGGGAAAGACGGAAAGAGCTGCTCTTTAGAGGTTTGAGATGGATGGACCTGAAACGTTTAAACGAAGAGGGGCGGGGAATTCAGCTCAAAAGAAACGTGAACGGGAAAGAATATATGCTCAAACCGAGAGATAATAAATATGCACTACCATTGCCTGAAGATGTGATTATGGCGACTGGAATGCTTCAAAATCCTATTTAAGAAAAATTTTTATAATAGTCTTTTTTTGAATTATATACCTTAAACGAGAGACCAGCATTATTTGAAACTGGTCTCTTGTTGAAGGACAGTCAATAGATTAATTGGAAACGAAAATCTTCAAACTAATCTTTGGCCAATACGAAAAATTAGCTTCTGTTGTGAATGTTAATTTCAGTTTCACTATCTCCACCACTTCGTTCAGGGATAAAACCCGAACCAGTAGAGATTTCTGTTAACTCAATTTGACCGGGATCTAGTTCCCCTGCCGAATTTAGGTCTGAGGTCTCCACTTGCATAGAACAGGCTTTATTGTCGCCTGAACAGGATTGACCATTTGGTGTCGTTGTCCAATTCGACTCGTTTGAAACCTCTCCGCTTAATAGCGGATTTCCCTTGAAATAAACAGTCACAGGAGCTAAACTTTTTCCTGTATAAGCCTCAGCACCTTTAAATGCTGAGAATCCGATAATCATGGCTCCGCCTAATATCATGTAGCCATAATTGTTTAAAAATTTGGTTAGCATAACGCTACCCTCCTTTCTTTATTACAAGCCAATAATTGGTGAGTAAAGTTGTTGGCCTGCAAACTTTTGGTAAATAATTGTTGTCGGTACGGTTCTGTGTACCGATCGTATCTGTATGCCAGGCTGCCTACTGTAGGCCTACTGACGCTGTCATATACTGGAGCATGGTCTATGCTGTCTGGCATATACCAGATTTCATATGTTGGTTTAATTGCTGCGTTTTTATAGCTTACAATTCCTGTTGCTAGAATAACCGTGAGAAAGAGGCCGATAGCGGTCTTGTTGCTTAAATTGCTTTGATCGTGTAGAAAAACCTTACGATTGAGTACTAATCCTGCTAGCGATAGACCAAGAATAACGAGATTAAAGATCAGATGCGCTGTCCAGGAGATATGACTGAGAAAGCTGGTACACATACAGGGTTTCTTGTCATACACATCAAGGACGCCAAGGGCAATATAAATCGAAAACAAAGTGATCATGATAGTCGATGCTATCCAGCCCCAATGCTGTAAACGGCGTGCAGGCAACCCAAGCAAAGCTCCGATGCTAATTTCCTGCAGCGGAAGCAGCCAGAAAAGTATTGGCGCAAGGATGCTAATGACCGGTTGTTGCTGCAGTGCAATATGAAATGCACTGAGCTGCCAGAGTTTTTCAATACCCACATAAACCCAAAAGAGGATCATTGCCGCCCGGAGGATTTTGTAAATTGTTGTATTGGTTTTGTTCGCTTCCATAGCTTTAATTATTTGTACAGCGTTACTTATTATTTTTCTCCACTGTTTTTTCCTTTCAAAAACAGGGCGCCGTACCTGCGCGCCCTGCTCGGGTACAGCGGCCTGATTCAGCGTCAACTTCTACCTTTCGTACGCTTCAAAACAAAGATAGATCGGATATCAGTCGACCGCAGGGGTAGTAAATAGGGCATTTGAGCCAGCGAATACCGTTCTAAATAGCTGTATGAACGGCGGCGGAGAATTAGAGACGAAATAACTGCTATAAGCATGGCGGAGCAAAATAGCCGACAGAAATGATTTTAAACAAGATTTAAATCTTGGTCAACCCTGCGATTGCAGGGGTAACGTGGGAATACCCCTGCTTTTTAAAATTTGGATGGATTTTTATCCATTTAATTCGGGGAATTTTTCGTGCAATTCATTCAGCATCGTTTTCAATACTTTGCGTAGGTGGACAGCAGCGGGAAATTCGCTGCCTCTGTCCATCTTTGTGAGGCTGTGTATCGAAAGCAGTATGCCTTCCTTGGTTTTCACGAGTTTTGAAAATTCTTCCGCAACTTCCTTTTTCTCGGACGAGCGCATGACTTTGGCCTTCACACATAAATGTAACCAGAGTTTGAGCTCCTTCCCATTCAGATTGCTATGGATAAACCGATAGGGAACAGCACTGGATGACTTATCATCTTCCGTTTCCATTTCAATATATTGGCACATCAGCATGAGCAGCGTGCTGCGGTTGGGATCATAGGCAAAGCCTGGGATGGCGGAAAAATGCTGCGGATACCGCAATAGATTGTCGGTAGCGGCCGGGTCAGCTTCGTAGAACTCCTTCCAGCGATTTAAAAAGCCGATATGGTTAAAATTAAAATTGATCATCAAGATCAAAAAGCGATAAGGCCAGTTTTTATGCTGACGCCCGTCCTGAGCCAGTTGCCTAAGTGCATCAATCAGCTGAACAAGGTAGTGCTGATGATGATATTGCAGGTAGGGTATTTTGCCCCGCTGGAAAAGGCTTTCAATGGCGGAATGCACTTCATCCAGATAAGCTTGGGGAATCTGTTTAAGCCTTAACCTCTCTAAGCTGTCTTCGAGGTGAAGATCTATATATTGCCTGATGCGTTTTTCATGATGCTGCGGTAGCGGTGTCAGGGGATTGATATCTTTCTTAAATAAAAATTCTACACTTTCCAGTAGTTCCTCCACCCGATGAAGCGTGTTGAGTTCCTCGGAAATGGACAGATCGCAGCAGGTGTATAATACTTCATGCAGGCGAAGCAGCTGCGTATGGTAGAGCTGTATGCCACGGATCGCCTGATCGGCATGGGTATATTGCCGATGGAGGGCCAGGGCATCGTTCAAATGTTCGGTACAGGCAGAAGCAATGGCTTCCAGTTGTTTGGTTCGGCTGGAAGGGCTGATATGGGCAAAGGTCTCTATTAAAAGCATCAGGGGATATAAGCTTGTGATCATTTGTACCTCCTTTTCATTTCTTTGTGATACCATGGCCAGCCATATACACCCGGATGCAGCGTCATGTTCAGCTTGCCGCCCTCTTTTGCCTGCTCAAAAGTCTTTGGATGTACCTCGACCGGAAATTGGTATTTCTCATCTTCATACGTAAATGACACCAATAATTCATGTATGTCGCAGCAGACTGGGCATTTCTGTACCACTTCGGCTTGGATATAGACCGCTTTGGGGCTATCGACCTTTTGGCAATTATTCATAATAAGGTTCATCCGGATATACCAGGTACAGGCAAGGAGCATCAGTGGAAATTGGATGGCGTAAAGCGTAACCAGATTGGCACGTTTGACGAAAATAATATTGGCCACCGCACAGCTGCCAAGGGCGATGGGGAAGGCATGTTTAAATGCTGGCTTAAGTGGCTGTGAACTCAGCAACAGCTCATAAGGTAAGCGGTCATACACCGCTATACTGCAGATCTGAATGCAGATAAAAAATAGAGCAAAAAGCTGGAGTATGACATGATGGCTACGAATTTCCAAAAAAGGGATCAGTAGGACAAGGACACCGATACTATAAACCTTTAGGTAAAATGCCGACGCTAAAAAGGATCCATATACAGTCACCACGATCGCGATAAAAATCAGGATGTGATTGCGGCTGATCCGTCTGAAAAAATGCATGGGAGGTCTCATACGCAGGGCTGTTAAATCAATGGTTTGATATCAAATTAAAATTACCTATAACGCATGCTATTTGGTTTGAATATTATCTTTATTTCAATAAGCGTATGTTTTTCGCATCGAACTCCCTTTTTCTGTAACGAAGCATTCATTTTATACAATAAAGAACGTGTTTATAAGCTAAAAAGGTGTGTTTCTGCGTATTTGGCAGGACACAAAAGGGTGGTTTATCGATCTGATGGTACTGTTTAAAAGAATTAATGGCTAAATTTAGTATACAGAAATTTTTTTAATAGGAGATTTTTGGAAAGCATTAGCCTCGCCTGCATTTATCTATCGATCAGTTCAAGGTTAATCGTTGAAATTAACAGTACATTATGGAAAGTAACCAACAGGTCAAGTATGCTAAAGATACGGAGATGCACGTATATTATCCAGATTTCATCTGGGTGTGGATCGCTTCGTTTCTTTTTGGCGGCATCTGTTGGTATATCGGTGCGGTAACAGCGCTGTCAGGCTGGTTCGATAGCAGACCACTGATTGTAAGTTATCTATTTAATGTAATTATCGCGGCATTGACACTCTTTTATATAAGATGGGGGATCAAGCTGTTGGACAAAAAGAAAAGCTGGCTGCTGCACATGGGCGATCGGCTGGGCACACAGTTCTTTTTCTGTGTACTGCTGCCAACCGTAGCCCTATTTGGTATCCTCAAGCCTGTTGCAGCACCTAAAAGTGAATGGATATGGCTGCCTTTATTGGTGATTTTTGTCTGTATACTGCTTTTTAATATGCTCTATATCACCTTTTTTTATTGGAGTATTTATCGGAAAAGGGAACGGTACCTGATCCGCTTGGAACGTACTTTACAAAGGCAGAATAACTTAGCTGTCAATGCGGATGCGCAAATTGACGCAGAATCTTTTGATTTGTATGATACTATAGATCCGGCATCGGCCGATGAGACCGGGAAGGAAACAGATGCTGTGGAGGAAATTGATCTGACGCTGCTCAAATCGATAAATCCGGCAGAGGAGGAGTTTGTGATCAACAACAAATACCTCACAAAAAAGATTATGTACACGGAGCTGGGGATATTTCTATTTGAGAAGACCAATAATACGCCTATCGTTAAGCTATACCTAAAAGAAGATATGGAAGATAGCAAAGGCTGTGAACAGCGTAGCCTGAACGAAATTGTGCGCGATACCCACGGCTTTGTACAGAAAATAGACCGACATCACGCGATTCCATTGGACATGATCAAGGCCTGCTATCAAATGAAGGGCGGGCGGCTTCGGATCATTTTGCATGTACCGTTTGGTGCTATCGACAGTTTTGTGGTTTCGTCGACCATTTCCCGCAGGATAAAAGACTGGGTCATGCTCCAGGTACCTATTGAAAAAGAGAATACAATAAATAATAACCTTTAACAGATCGATTATGGAAAGCATGAAAAGCAACACTTGGAAATGCCGGGCCACAGGAAAGGTGGCATTTCCGTCCCGGTTAGACGCCCAATATGCGATGTTCCGGTTCAAATTACGTTCGCGCGTAAAAAATGTCACCAATGGTAAACGCATCAAACACCGCATGGGAAAACCGGCTTGCCGTAGAGCCTACTATTGCAGGCTCTGTAAAGGATACCATATTACCAAATGGAAAAAGGACAATTTTGAGCGTTATAAAAAAACGGTCTTGAGCTGGGATGTTTCGTCCAGCATAAGCGATTGGAACTACCTATTGGAGTAGCGTAAAGTTTTCTGCTTGTGTCAGCTAGAAATCGAAAAATGAAATGATTGCTGACCAGCTAAAGTAATATTCTTTGAATTTTAATAAATTAGTGGGATGAGATATTTAATAGAAGGTAGATTTTTATCGCAGTATTAGTGTGCTGCTTATTGGCTTTCCTTTAGGACGCGATCTTTGGGGCCATATGCTCATTAATGCCTCGTCTTTTCCTTTCATATAATTTTCGATCGTATACTTGATATCGATATCAGGTTTTAGCGGTCCTTTTTTCCCTTTCCATACTTCCCAGTATTTCGTCGAGTAGGCAATTACGATGTCTGATTTTGGTAAACTGAATCCCCTGACTTCTCCATAATGATTGATTGAGCCACTGGTTTCTTCACCAATAAAGGTTGCATTAGAATTTTTCTTCAGTTCAACAGCATTCATCACAGCCGAGGAGAAGGTATTCTTGCCTATCAATACAAAAAAGCTGTCTTTTTTATTGAGGTAGCTGTTTTTTATTTGTTCAATAAATGGTGTTAAAATACCGGAATTCCCACCGTTGTTATACCTTAGATCCAGCACAATTTTATTGGGATGTTCGGCATTGATCAACGTGAACAACTCCTGATTGAATTGATCGAAAGGCTGAGCCGGATCTTCCCGGCATGTCGTATAATTAAAATAAAGGATTTTGTGAGCAGCGTCATAATCGTACCAATAGTTCCCTTTTTTCTTTTTTGAAAGTAGATTGACTGCACCCGCTGTTAAGTTTAATTTTTTTAGGTCATTACCTTCCGATGACGTCAATTTTATCTTACTGATTTTATTGTTCCGGTCAACAAATGTGAATGCAGCTTCTTTGTCCGAATCGATGATGCCAAGGCCTTTTAAAAAAGCCGGATTGTTGATGAAACGGAGCAGGTGATCATTAAAATACGAACGGTTTTCACTTAAGATAGCCTCCTTAAACAAAGCAGTAATCTGATTGAAGCTGTGGTTATTGATTGCTACTAATTTGGTCCCCAATAGCGATGCAAAAGCTGGATCTATAGCTGTTATATATACTTCATCATTAAACATATCCAACTGAATGGGAAGTATCCGATTGAATTTTGCTTCAACAAATGTATGCTCATCTTTTATACTTACCATAAGCTTGAAGAGCGCTACGGTGAAGGTCTCATAATTCAACGAATCCGCTTTGCTGGCAATGTCATCTACGAGCTTCTCGAAGGTAGCTTTTGTGGTTTTAGCAAATAGGTTGGTATGTTTGGCGGGCAATGTTCTTTTTAAAAAATCGAGGTCTTCAAGATAGTCTGCTTTAGTCAAGGTCTGTGAAAAGCCGAAAGTAGAAACCAAAACAAAGAGGATGGTAAATAGTATTTTATTCATGATCATTTAAATGCAACCTGCGGTAAATAATAGTATAATTTTAGGTTTTCCTGTTTATAAAGATATAAATTTTCTTCAGTAGAGAAAATGGAAAAAGAGGCTGTTTGAACTGTGATTTATATTAATTCTTGGCAAACCTATAATTTAATCCAGCCGCAATTCCCAAAACCCGCAGACGATCATAATTTCTCTCCGATTGGAAAGGGATGAGTGAGTACATTTTGTAGTGTGGCGACAGCAAGACAGCAAACTGTTGGGATAATGGAACCTTTGCGCCTAGTCCAACATGGAAACCTATACCATGCTGCTTGTCTACATAACTGTTTGCGTTCTGCTGGAAGTGTAACATAGGCCCCGCATTTGCGTAGAGATATTTTAAAAATTTTACCCTGGCATCTAAAGGGATTTCCCAAATAGAAAGTTCTGAGGAGTATTGGATCCGCTCCACCGAGGGATCGACTATTGCCGATGTTGTCGTTATATTCTGGTGGGAATAGCCCACACCTGCACCAAACGACCATGTTTCATTATAGTGATAGCCTATGCGGAGCAATCCAGCTATATAATTCTTACTGGCGTTGCTACCGGCTCCCATAAGGCTCTTCCGCGGTCCAATAGTACGCTCAGCGAGAGGAGTTATAGAAAATTCGATGTCATAACCGCTGCCATTTCTTTGCTGGGCATAGAGGCCGGTTCCTGATAAAGTTAAAACAGAAAGAAATATCCTGGAAAGTAATTTTTTAAGCATATGAATGTATGATTATAGATTTTATAATTGTTTTCTCTTTTTAATTAGCGCTAGTTCCCACTAGAAATCTAACTGATAGCGTGTAAAGCTTCCTTTTTCTGAATTAACAGTGGATGCTTTGTCGAATTGTAAGGGGTTCGATCCATTATAGCCTTGCCATTTTAATACCGATTCCATATCGGCAGGAATCGGTATCCTAACGATGGTATCCAAATCACGAGGGACCGGAGCGATAGAAAAACCAGTATTGGATTTCTCCGGACCATAGCTAACGGCAAGCATCGTCAAATCGAGTTTTTTGACATTTTTGAGATGCAACTCCATTTCGCCCTTTTTAAACAGCATTATTCGTTCATCAGTTGGCGTATCATACTTGAGCTCGTCCAAGTCATAAGAAGCTACGCTTTGATAGGAATCTGGATGGTTTGTATTAAGATAATAACCATTCTTTTTGACACTAACTATAAAAAAGCCTTCCCGGGATAGGTATTTGCTGGCATCAAATCGAAAACTATATTTGCCTTTGGAATCTGTCTTTGTTTTCCCCAAACTTATAGATGGTTTAAGGAATGAACTGTAATATTGGAAAGAAATCCCTACTTCTGCATCGGATAATAATTTGTTCGCAGGAGTATCCACAACAACTCCCGATAGTACAATACAATTCTGCGCACAGTTTGTGCCATCGCGCTCATCTTTTTCGCACCCAAATAGAAAGAATGGTAGGATAAAGAGCAACCATTGTCCTTTATTCACTTTTTGAAATATGTTTAGCATAATAATGTAAAATAGGTCAGTAAGAAGTCTTACAGGAAAATCAATAAAACTGTGCATTTCGTCAAAATAGGCCTTTTCATAATTTATTTTGATACTATACTATTGCAAACGGAAATAATATGCGTAATGCTACAAATTTAATAAATATAAGTTAATAGTTCCCCCTAGACTTTAAAAGCTGCATTGTGATCACAAATGATTGGGCATTTGCGAGGATAATGTCTCCCAATTGACCAATACATGATACACGATTGGAAAATTTATTGGGATAGCGCAAAAGTTTTCCGCTTGTGTCAGCTAGAAATCGAAAAATGAAATGATTGCTGACCAACTAAGGTATTATTCTTTGAATTTTAATAAATTAGTAGGATGAGATATTTAATAGTCCTATTGTTAGGCTGGTTTACTTGTTATTCGGTCGCTGCACAAAACCAAGCAAAGGGAAATAGTGCCGGTAAAGATGAAAAGACTTATGTATTGGTGGCCAATAAGATCAATACCGATTTTAATTATAAGTTACTGGATGATTTTGAGCAGTCTTTTTCAGCATTAATCAAGGAAAACAACAGCCGTGAATTAGTATTCAATCCCATAAATGGCAAGTACCATTATTACAAGTTTATCGCCACCTATAAAGCAAGGGGTATCTCAACAGATAGCGATCCGGCCAAGCCGGAGCAAACCTTCCACAATATCTTGATCATCAAAACCGACGACCAGCAAAAGATCGTAGATGGCTATCATTTTGTGCTGGAATGGAGCGAAAAACCATTATCCTATCCATTATTTAGGATGAAAGCTGCCGATTTGCCCCTAAAAGAAGGCCTATCATTAAAGCAGCTGAACCTCAAAAGGGTGACCGATAATACGGATTTTGATAGCGATGGTAAGATCAAACTGTCGAGCTGGTAACGTTAAAAAAGAAGTTAAGAATATTTTTAGAACGATCTTATGGAACTGGATAGCCTTTATATTAGTATTCGAATAGAAAAATCGAGATTGAATGAGTTTTTTGCTTCTAAACCAATTTCCCCGAACAAAGATGATAATTGGTCGCAGTGGTGGGAGAGCCGGCAGATGTACAGCAAAACAACTTTGGAAATTATTCCAAGTTATTCACAGGCGCGCATTCGTGAAGTCTTCGATAATCTGCTCAAGGATCGATTTTATGGTGCAAAGGAGTATTACGATGAGGAAAAGCAACACTGGACATTCGCCGTACTGAACTTCAGTGAAAACTATCTTGAAATATTGCCGATGCTGGCTCTCTTAAAACAACTGGAAGGCTTTGTTTTGGAGGGTTATGCCCTGATTTTTGACTGGATGTGGGGTGGTGATACGGTAATGGCCTATGTTGACTTTACCGCGGAAGGTGCCTTGCTCCAAACGGTTACGGAATCTTATGCGGTCGAACTTAAACGATTTGAAGAAGCTAATCAAGGCTTACAAAAGCTGGCTGAAGAGCTGGGGGCTGGCTAACAGCTAGCAGTGGCTGCCTTAGTCAAGGTTTGTGAAACACCGAAAGTAGAAGCCATAATAAAGAGGATGGGAAATAGGAGTTTATTCATGATCACTAAATTCTTTTCTATAGTTCGATCTGTTTTAATTTAGCTTGAAAAATTTGAATGGATCAGTTTTTTTTAGATAGTTCTCGTCATAACTAAATGAATAGCCATGATCAGTCTCAAGGAGATATCCAGCTAAATCATCATGAAAATATATTTTTGCTTCGCGTGCCATCACTCTCTAATTTGATCAATTACACCAACTTCTTTGCCGAATAACGCCAATATGTCGTTTACTTTGTCTAAACGTAACGTTTTTTTTCCTTGCTCGAGATCACGCACAAACCGTAAGCCGACTCCAGCATTAGCAGCTAAGTCTTCCTGTGTTAGCTTTAATTCTTTCCGTTTCTGTTTTACAAACACTCGTATTGAATCCATAATTATACCCTTTCTGATATAAATATAGTAAATGTTCTTAAATTATACTACATCGGGTATAAATTATGTGTTTTATATACTTTTTATACCTGTTCGGGGTGTAAATTTTAAAATCGATATGGGAGGGGTACGAAGCTCATAATGACGTAAAAAAATGATATCTATTGGGTTTTAATTCACGTATGTGCAAATTATAACCAAATATCACCTTATTTTAACCTTTTTTAGCTAAGCATTGTAATCCTAAATTGGCTATTGTATATTTAATGTCAAGTTGACATTTATTTAAATCTAAATTGTTATGAAGCCAGTTCAATTTAAAGTTCCTGCCCCTCAGGATAAATCTATCTATATTCAAGAAGACGTGCTGGATAAGTTCTATCCTTATATGCATCGTCATGAGGAATATCAATTAATCTGGATTAAAGAAGGTATCGGCCAGCTACTCGTGGACGATAATGTACATGAGTTTCAGCCCGGCGACATTTTTCTATTGGGAACAAACCAGGCCCATGTGTTTAAAAGTTTCATCGCAGGAGTATCTGTGCGGTCTGTCTCACTATTTTTTAGCCCGAAAGGAGCACTGTCTACCATGGCCACCATGCCCGAACTTCGCAATCTGCTTGATTTTGTGCATAAATGCCAGCGGGGATTTAAGGTTCCGCCGAAACATCAGGGACAGGTATGCTATTATATTGAAATCCTGCAAAAGTCCGACTTTCTGGATCAGCTCGTCAATTTCTTTTATCTTTTAAAATCACTCAGCAAAGTATTCGCCGAATTGGAGCCGCTTTCTGGTGTTCAACTGGCCAAAAGGGAAATCTCCAAACCTTTCAGAATCGAAAAATTATGTAAATTTTTGGAAGAGCACTTTAAAGAGGATATCAGTTTGGATGAAATAGCCGAAAAGGCAAACCTTACGCCGCATGCCTTTTGCCGCTATTTTAAGAATTGCACCGGAAAAACTTTTGTCGCCTATTTAAATGAACTGCGTATCCGCGAAGCCTGTAAATTATTGGGTTTGGGTAGGCACGACTCGATCTCTTTAATCGCCTATGATGCCGGCTTTAATAGCATCACCAATTTCAACCGTGTGTTTCGAAGTATATTGGGGATATCGCCCAAAATATATGTGCGCAACTACCGAAATTATCTATACGATTAAAAAACTTTTTAATCACTTTAGGCTATTTGATCCCATCTGGCAGAAGGTCGCTCAATTTCCTGCGCGATTTCGGCTCTGATTCAATTCCGTCTAACCATAACAGAAATATTTTTCCTGTTATGGTTAGACGGAATTGCTGTTTTATGCACTATGCTGCAATCCTACAGCTCGCCAATAGGCCTCTTTTTCTTTTGTTAAAATGCTAGAATGAGTGGGTAAGATCTGACCGAAAACCGCTACTCCGAAGTACTAATTTTGTTACAGAAAGAAGAACTAATCAATTTTTTAACATGCTGTTACAGCCTTTTTTGCAAAAGGAATCCATTTATCCCAGGGATAGATGTGTCATTGACAGTATGCTAAACTGAACACCTGCTTAACGAAATTATGACTATGTATGAAAATCTTCCAAAAAAATGCTTAACGGGTATTTTTATGTTGCTGCTGTTGGTCTGTCAACAGCTATATGCGCAACAACAGAGAACGGTCACGGGGATCGTTAAAGACGAAAAAGGCATACCTTTGTCTGATCTGAGTATTTTAGAGAAAGGCATCCGCAATGCCACCAAAACGGATGCGGATGGAAAATTCAGCCTACCGCTTAAATCGGCAAATCCGACCTTGATTTTTAGTTATGTCGGTTATGTACGGCAGGAGAAACAGCTGCGTGCCGGCGAAAATACACTTCAGATAACGATGAAGGAAGATGGAACGGGGCTTGATGAGGTGGTCGTGATGGGCTATCAGGATGTGCAGCGGCGGAAGACGACAGGAGCTATTGCTACCGTAAAAGGGAAAGATTTTGAAAATACACCCTATGCAACCTTCGATGCCATGCTGCAGGGACGCGTGGCTGGTCTGACGGTATTGAGTACTTCGGGCGAACCCGGTACCAATAACATTGTCAACATCCGCGGGACGAGCAACCTGGGCTTAGCAGACAACCAACTGCAGGCGCCCTTATATGTGATCGACAATATTATTTACGACGTGAGTGATATCCGGTCGGCTTATGGTAATGCAAGTCCTTTGCAGGCCATTAATCCCAACGACATCGAATCGGTTGACATCCTGAAAGATGCTTCGGCATCGGCCATTTATGGTGCCCGTGCTGCAAATGGGGTCATTATCATCAAAACCAAACGTCCGGCGCAGGGTAAACCCGAAATACGGATCTCGGCTTACAACGGAGTTTCTAGCCGTCCGGCAATGAAGCCCATCACTGTTGGTGCAGCCGAGCGCAGGCTGAAAATGAACTTGCTCTATCAGGGTGGATCGTACGACTGGTTCAATAATGGATCCATTAGCCCCATGTTAACAGATAGTTTAAATCCAGCCTTTAACAACAATACCGATTGGCAGGGGCTTTTTCTGCAGTCGGCCAACATCAACAATGTCAATGTGAGTATCGGTGCCACCATGGAGAAATTTTTATACCGTTTCTCGGCACAGCGTTATTATGAGCAGGGCGTAATGATGGGCTTTGAAAATGAAAACCTAACCCCGCGCCTGATGTTACAGGCTAACCCGACGGACAATTTCCAATTTGAAACAAATTTGTTCGCAGGTTTTACTAAAGCGAAACATGGTTCGGGTGACGATACAAAATATCCCTTTAGCACCTGGGGATTTCCTTCTTCTTTCTATCAGCTTACGGATGTCGACCAGCAGATCTATACGGGGCGCTACGATGGTTTGATGGATCGCGATAACTCCTTCAGCCTGAATGGAAACTTCGCGGGGACACTCAAGAAATTTCTGATCAATGGGCTGACCCTGCGCTCGCAGTTTTCGTTTAATGTCAATAATAATACACGCGATCTTTTTCGCCCCAAACTGCTTACGGGCTATAGAAACTTTGCACAGAATTGGGTGAACCAAAATAAGCGCTGGGAATGGGAAACCTATTTTAACTACATCAAGAGCATTCGAAACATCCATAATTTTAGTGCCGTTTTGGGTACTGGTATTGAACGCAATACGTCCAATGAAAATTATATGTATGGCTACAACGACAATGGAAATTATGTGAAAACCGTAACCGGTATCCCTTCCGGGCCTGATCTCTATGCAACGACTTCCATCAATGAGCGCTCGCGCGTATCGGTATTCGGTCGTTTTGGCTACGATTATAAGGACAAATACCTGCTTTCTGCAAGCTACAGGATGGACGCATCGTCGCGCTACAGCAAGGATAACCGCTGGGGTATTTTCCCATCCATATCTGCCGGCTGGGTGCTTTCGGAAGAACCGTTTTTCCAGGGAGTCAAAAACGCGATATCCTTTTTCAAAATAAGGGGTAGCTATGGTATTACGGGTCGTGATCCGGGCTCGTACTATGCGCGCTACACAGGACTGACTTTTGACGCATCTTATCCAGGGGCGGTGCTGGAAAATGGCATTGCTGGTTCGGTACTCTCGTATAACGGTAAGCCGACAGTATCTCCTAATTATGCGGCGGCGGCAACATCACCGACAATCAGATGGGAGCGTTCACCGCAGTTTAATGCCGGGTTCGATATGAACCTGCTGCACGACCGGGTTACGGTAACTGCTGATTTTTATGTGCGCGACTCCAAAGAGTTGGTATACGATCTGACGATGCCCGCTACTTCGGGATACAGCACCGTCTCCAATAATTTTATCAGTGTGAGAAACAGTGGTGTGGAAATGACGATTATCTCCCGAAATATGGCCCCTTCGTCGGCATTCCAGTGGACGACCAATTTCAATATCGCTTACAATAAAAATTATGTCACCAGCCTGCCTGACGGTGGAAAGGAAATACAAGTGGGACCACCCTGGATGCAACGCGCCCTGAATGTAGGCCAGCCTATTTTTCCATTCAAAGTATGGGATGTGGATGGCGTATATGCGACCAATGCTGACGTGCCTGTCGATCCTTTGACGGGAAGAAGAATAGCGCACTTTAATCGATCGGTCCTTTATCAGGCTGGCGATCCGCGCAGAAGGGATGTCAATGGGGATTACCTGATCGATTACAATGATAAAATTGATATGGGAAATCCAAATCCCGACTTTGTGGGCGGTTTTATCAACCAATTTTCTTACAAGAATTTTAGCCTATCCACACTCGTGAGCTTTGTTTTCGGACGCTCTTTGTGGAATGGTTACCTGTCGGATAAATTACAGGATGCCGGTTCATCTGCCCTTTATTCGACCTGGGGTACCAATTCGGCCATTGCAGGCGATTTTAAACCCAGCGACTTCTGGATGAAAGACGGCGATCAGACCAAATACCCTACTTTGTTTCGCAATACGGTAGACAATTGGCACATCGCCAATAGCACTTTTGTGGAAAATGCCAGTTTTGTACGACTGAAAAATATTCAGCTGAGCTACACATTCCCGCAGGCCATGATTAAGAAACTTAAGTTGAAAATGCTCCGCATTTATGGGGTCGTGGATAATGTGGCTGTTAAGTCCTGGTCTTCTGTGCCGGACCCTGAAGCAGTGGAAGCCAATGGTTATTCAACGGGTAACGGATATCCGATCCCGAAGAAATGGACAATAGGCTTGGATGTTACCTTTTAATCATGTCAGTTCCATCGGATAACGGTGGCTTAAAATTAGTTAGAGATGAAAAGAAAAATATTGTTTTTAATGCTGAGTGCTTTCATGTATCTCGCTTCAGGCTGCTCCAAGTTTCTGGACATTGAGCCTGTCAGTTCGGCAACCGACGAGAACTTCTGGAAAACGCAGGAAGATGCCAATAGCGCAACCAACGCCATGTATGCGCTGCTGCGCAAGGCCCTAAATCAAGGCAATGGGATGGCCTACTATGCCTATGGCGATTTGCTAACGGACGAAATTACTTCTTCGACCAACGCAGACTTTAATCCGATTGTCAATATGCAGCTCAATACGGCTGTAGCGGCTTCGGAAACTTGGCGGCCCGCATATCAGCTGCGGCGCTATGATGTCTTCTATCAGGCTATAGACCAGGCCAACCGCGTGATCCAAAAGCTCCCTAAGATGGATGAAAATGCCTTTGACAATGTATCGACCAGGGATTACTATATCGGCGAAGCTTACTTTGTGCGTGCATTTGCCTATTTCTATATGGCGAGGGTATGGGGAACAGTGCCGATTATAACAGAATCTGTGGTGCCCATCAATGCTGTAAATCTCCCGGCAAGTAAAGAAAGCGATGTGCTGGATCAGAGCCAGGCCGATTTAACTAAAGCTTTGACTTTACTGAAATGGAGCAATATTGACCAAGATGATTTTGCCCTGCGTGCAAATACCGGAGCAGCGCTTGCCCTGCAGGCGCACCTGAGTGCATGGCGCGGCGAATATGCGGACTGCATCGAGGCAGCTAAATCGGTATTGGAAAGCGGCGAATATTCTTTTGTGGGAAGGGACAGTCTGAACTACCGCAGTATTTATCAGGGAAAATCCAATGAAGGTATTTTTGAGATTTCCCAAAATGGGGAAAACGAAGGTACAAACTCGGGAATAGGGTACTTCTCGCTAGCCGGGCCTTATTTTCGGACTTTAACAGATCCGATTCTAAGAATCAGTCAGGATTATATTAAAACGCTCTTTAAAGACAGTAACGATAAACGATTTAAAAGTGTGTTTGATATAGTTTATAACGGTAACTATGCGCTGTGTACGAAATATGCGAATGTTAAGTTTTCGAGTAATGCGTCAAATGCCAATGCGATATTTAAAAATAACATCATCATCTTTCGCTATTCTGATATTAAGCTGCTTATGGCAGAGGGATTGGCCGCAACAGGTAAAAATAGCTCCGCAGAAACCATCTTAAATGAAATCCGGACGCAAGCTGGACTGCCTGCCTACACAAATGAGGAACCGCTCATCGAGGCCATCTTTAGCGAAAGAGCGCGCGAGCTTTTTCTGGAAGGCCATCGCTATTACGATCTCGTGCGGTTGTATAAACACTTCAATGTCTATAAATTTCCGGAAGGCAAAATGAACCAGTCGCAATTTAATGCGAAGAAATACCTTTGGCCATTTGACCCATCGTTGTTGTCAACCAATCCGCTGCTGAATCAGACACCATACTGGGGAACCGTCAATATGTAAACCACTAAACCTGAAAAAAATGAAAACCTTATATCGATTTGCGTTGCTGCTGGCTTTTGGACTGGCAGTGGTGGGTTGCAAGAAAGCAGCTTATCTGACGGATGACGGCCTCCATACAGCCGAAGTCAATCTGTCTACTTACGACTACCTGGCGGCTCATCCCAATGGGATGTTTGATACCCTGCTGCTGGTGATTGACCATTTTAAACTCAAAGACGAAATCAACAAGGCGAAAACCTTTTGGGCGCCTTCGGATTATTCGGTCAACCGTTATTATAAGCAGAAGGCAGACTCGGTGAAGTATGTGGACGAAAATGCACAGTATTCTTTTGATCAGTTTCTCAACGAAATCCCTGTGGATTCGGTCAGGGCATACATCTACAACGATGCCCCTTACAATTTGGAAACGGCCAGTACAGCGTATACGACGATCAGCAATGCGTCCAATGTGGGTGGATTTTTCTATCATAGGCAAAAGCAGCCCAAAGCGGCCTGGTCTTCGCAGCCCGTTTATTATTTATACTACGTCAAAGTGCGTGGCGAGGCGGATCAGATCAGCCCTGACGGTATTGTTACGGTCAAAGAAGATGATCAGGCCGACATGCGTATATATTGTCAGACAACCGGGATTAAAACGGCTTCAGGAACCATGCTGAATGTATTGGCCAATACACATACGTTTATAGGCGATTTTGTGCCACGCCTCCTGACGGGGCCTAAAATCGTGGAAACCGGTTCTACGCTGACCTTTACATACGACCTGAGTATTAAATATGATGCAGCCGGTTATACAGGTACCACAGTGGACCTGCTGTTGCCACGTTTAGCGCGCTTTTATGGCGTGGAGAGCGGCGCAATATCCGCGCTGGTGGGTAAGGATATTACGTATTATGCTGTACAGCCCGATGGCAGCCTAAATGCAAACAGCACTGCCAACGCCCCCGGGCACTGGTTCGATACGAAAGGGCAAACCTGTTCATGGGGCACCGATGCACGCATTGTGTCTGAGCTGGCAACCTCAACGATGACCTTCAATATTCTGCAATATCCAGGGCAAACAACGGTGGGTAGTACCTATACGGTCCGCCAATCCCTCGTATACAAGTCGAAAACAAAGGGTGATTTGAATGCTGTTTTTGTATTCAACATTAAGATCAAATAAATTTTGAAACTAACTGGATTGATTCCGCGGCAGTGCCGGATCAACCGGATAGCTTCATCACAAATGAAAAAATAAAACAGATGAAAAAACGAAGTTTTATAATCGGCTTAGCAGGTTTATCCCTATTGCTATTGGATTCCTGCAAGAGTGACCAAATAGGTTATTTAAGTGAAAATATACGCTATAATGTGGAGAATCTGCAAGTCAACCAGGGGACGGTGGTGTACACGGATGCCATTGTTGCCAATGGAAGCACAACCCCGCTGACCGTCAATCTGGTTGCGGTACGGAACAAGGAAACCGGCGAGCTCACAACAGAATTTTCAAAAGAACATGAGATATCCACCTACCTTGCTGAAGTCACCTGGCGGGATACCACCCTGGATCTGTTGAAAGCGAAGATTGGCAAGGCTAAATATCCGCCGATGATGCTCAATGCGACCGGTGGCCGCGTGGGTTTTACACAGGCGACGCAATTCGTGACCCCGGGACAATACACGATCGATGTGGAGGTGAGCAATATCGCCGGACAGAAAAAATTTAAGAACATCCTCGATTTTAATGTTATCGGTGCCAAGAAGGAAGATATTTTATTTAAGTCGTGCACGAGTTCGGACTACGGTGCCGAATCCAATTTTCTACCGTATACAGATTACGAGATCAGTGTAGAACATCAGGCTGAAGGGGAAAACAAAATTGTATATCAGTGGGAAGATAAAAACGGCAAGCCCTTCAATCCTAAAAAAGGCGAGATCATCAAGCGTGGCGACCGGCCGACATTCAAAAATTGGTCGCCTTACTATCCGGAGGAAGTTACCGATACGGGCTTGGTGTATCGCTATCCAGATGTTTCGGGGCTGGTATACCCCATCATGAACGGTACTTATGTAGGTACGGAATTTTGGTCTGGCGATCCCATTTCTTATTACCGTATTGTGGGGACAGCGACTACGCTGGGGCGTAACCTCAATCCGGTATCGACCATCAAATTCTATAGAAGTGGTACCTACATCGTTCGCTTCCGTTTTTTGACCGTCACACATAGTTGATCTCTACCTATTAAAAGCGCAAATGATGAAAAGTATAGTATTGCATAAAGTCCTGCTGATACTGGTTTCAGCACTTGTATTCCTTTCGCAGGGATGCAGCAAAAAAGTTGAACTTCCTGTAGAGGAAGAGGTCACCACGCCGCCCGTTACAGTGGGGACAGATTCTTTGAAGATTTATAAGCCCAAGGAATTTGAAGGGATGGATTATAACGATAAAGGGAGTAAATGGTCCTATTCGCGCAGCCGTCAGTCGGAGCATTTTATCGTGTTCTGGGGTGCAAGTTATGGGAAGAATGATCCCAATGCTGACACCGTCCCTGAAGAATACCGTGTCGATATTGATGATCTTTTGGCCAAGGCCGAACAGTTCTACGCATTGAACGTCGGCACGCTGAAGTTTGCAGAACGTAAAGTAAACCGATCCAATCTGGATAAATACAAAATGATGATTTTTGTTCATTATACGACAGAATGGATGGCGTATGGTGGCGGTTACGACGATCTAATCGGCGCATTGTGGATCAATCCGGCGACCTGTAAACCGGTGGGTGCAGTGATTGCGCACGAGATCGGGCATAGTTTTCAATATCAGGTATTTGCCGATTTAAAAGGTGGACATGGATTTCGCTACGGTTTTGGCGGAACGAGCGGCAATGGGTTCTGGGAGCAGACAGCGCAATGGCAGGCCTACCAAACCTATCCCGCACAGGCATTTTCGGGCTCCGATTTTCCCGTCTATACCGAGAATTACTTTCGCCATATTCATCACGAGAAATATCGTTATGCCAGCTATTTCATCCATTGGTATTGGACAAGTAAACATGGGATCGATATGATTGGCCGCATCTGGCGCGAAGCGTTAAAACCCGAAGATCCGGTGCAGGCCTATATGCGTATAACGGGTATCGATGTGAAGCAGTTCAACAATGAGATCTATGATGCGGCGACCCACTTTGTGACCTGGGACCTGAACAGCATCCGGGATTATGGAAAGAATTATATTGGTAAGCTGACGACCAAATTTACGCGGCAATCCAACGGTAGTCTTCGCGTTGCCTATGATCGTTGTCCGGGTACTACGGGTTATAATGTGATTCCGCTCGAAGTTCCGGCTGCGGGAACCCCGGTTTCAGTAGCTTTTAAGGGACTACCAAATGCCGCCGGATTCAACGCGGTGGATGCCAGCCGTGCCGGATGGCGCTATGGCTATGTGGCTTTATTGAAAGACGGCACGCGGGTATATGGTGACAGGACGGAGGGCACGGAGAATACGGTAGCGTTTACTGTTCCGGCCAATTGTAGCAACCTCTGGTTTGTTGTCACAGGCGCCCCATCGGTTTACCAGCCACATGCCTGGGATGATGACGATAGCAATGATGAGCAATGGCCTTACGAAATCAAAATTCAGGGTACAACGGCTACAGGATACAATGAGGTGAGCAGTCAGCCCAAAGATATCGCGTTGAATTATGACCTGAGCTTCCCGGCAGATGCCACAGGGTATTCGGGTGCGCAGGTAAGCGTCAATGCCGCTCAGCTAGGGGAGGCTTTGGCCATATCTTCGGCAGACCTGGCGGGTTTGATGAGCAGCGGGAAAATTAAGTTCTATGCCGTGGAGCCGAATGGAAGTTTAAATCCCAACAATACGGCCACAGGTTACGGGCATTGGTTTACGCCTGCTGGGGCTGTCACCAACTGGGGTGCCAGTGCGGGCTTGTTTTCGGAATTTAACGCCAGTACGATAACGTTCTCCATCGGTCAATATCCGGGCGCTTTGGCCACTGGAAAGAAATACACCATCAAGCAGGCACTGCTGTATACGTACGAAGGAACGAAAAGCGTGCAGGCGACGTTCACATTTAATGTGAATATCAAATAAGAGTATGTTAAAACCACAAGATGAGATGGTGGTTCATATGTTTATGTTTAGTTTAAGCCACGTCGGGAGATGTGGCTTTTTTGATTTTTGTATTGTTGCTATTGTATCGATGCCTCTGGGCTCTGCGCTTAGCTGTGGTCATTCATCCCGAAAATCATACCGTTCGAATAAATTATTTAGGCAACCGCTGTTAGGCCTATACATTCGTATCGAATTAAAGAATACGAATAATGATCCGAAAATTAATCTATCTAGAGTTGGCCACAATGCTGTTTGCTTGCCGTACCGCTTATGGGGAGACAGGCTGTTCGTTGCAGGATACCACCACCATTAAACCGATACGCTTGAATGAGGTACACGTGTCTGGACGGGTAAATCCCCTTAAAATTGCTCCCGGCAGGCTGACTTATCAGGTAGCTAAAGGCAGCGCCGGTTCTTCGGGTAGCGCCCTGGAGCTGCTGCGCAGAATGCCTGGTGTGAGCATTTTAGCAAATGGTAAGATCAGTTTAAACGGGCAAGCGGGCATTCAACTGCTGGTCGACGGCAAAACAAATTTTATGGATGGCGAAAATCTGATCAATTTTTTGGCCTCCATGCCAGCCGCATCGCTCGATGTTGTCGAACTTATTACGCAACCAGATGCTACAATGGATGCCAATGGTGATGCCCGCTTTATCAATCTGAAACGGATCAACAGGACCGCCCCTGGCCTCAGTGTTTCTTTATCGACCAATGCCGAACAAGGGAAGTACAGCAGAACCTTCCAAAATATCGCCGTGGCCGCCAACACCGCTAAGTTGGCGATGTCGCATACCTATTCTTATGGAGAAGGGACGGAATTAATTGATGTTAATTCGACCAGGTATATCAGCAAGGAGGGGGATAAGAGGGGCAATGCATTGCGATTGGATATGGACGCCGTTAGAAAGAGAAATTATCGCAATCATTATTACAACGGCACGCTCGATTATGCACCAAATGATCACGTGAAAATGGGGACTTATGTATTAATCAACAATCATGAGCGGACCAAACAGGAAGCTGTTCGTTCTAATTTCTTTAACAGCTCTTCACAGGTGGACTCCAGCATAGCAACAGGAAATGTGTTGGGGCATACCTTTAGGAACTTTAGTACCGGAGCCCATTTGACGGTTCAGTTTGGCGCTGGCTCCAAATGGGAAAATTATCTTGATCGGCAACAGTTTAACCAATCCGAAACCCAAGATCAACTGCTGGACAAATTTGGTGCTGATGGTTCAGTAACAGCCCTGCAGCAAAAACTCCGCGGTGAGACGGGAGGAAAGGTTACTATTACGACGGTACAATCGAAATATATGCTCGACATCCGTCCAAATATGACGACCTCTTTTGGTGGAAAGTTGACGCAGGTTAATATGCGCACCAATTCATTTTATCAGCAAACTCATGACAACAGCTGGCAGGAGCGCGCCGACCTGACCAATACATTCGGTCATGAGGAGCAGCTGAAAGCGCTATTTATGCAGACGCGGTTTAGCCCTTCGGACCTCTTCCAAATCGATGTGGGGCTACGTTTTGAGGATGCTACATTTAAGAGCAGGACCGCCAATGATAAGGATACAGATTTTACCATGCTGAGATCCTATAAAAATTTGTTTCCGAACCTGACCGCTACTTATGCAATGGATGCGGAACAAAAGCTTTCGCTCAATTACAACAGGCGGGTCAATCGTCCCAATTTCAAAGACCTGAGTCCTTTTGTGGAGGTCAACGACCCCTATTTGTACGAGAAGGGAAACTCAGCATTGAAGCCCGAGTTTGTCCATACGATGGAACTGACCTGGTTGTTCAAAAACAGCTATTCGTTGCAGCTGCACTATAACCTGCGGCAAAATGCGATCAGCAAGAGTTACAACCTGGATGAGCAAAGGCGGACTGTCGTTATGCCGATGAATCTGGAGCACGCATCCAATGTGGGGTTGCGGTTTAATGCAGCCAGTATTTCCCCCCTGAAAAAGTGGAACATACAGCTGAACGGGAACCTGAACTATACCTCTTTTGAATGGCGGACGGTAACTGATGTGCATCGCAACAGGCGGCTGGTTCCTTCTTTGCAGGTACAAAATACGGTAAGTCTGCCTTTTAAACTCAGTCTCGAGCTCAATGGCTTCTGGAATGGGGCTACTGCCGAGGGGCAAGCCACCATGGCTTCCCTCTGGTCTATGAATACTGCCGTACGCAAAACCATCTTGCAAGATAAATTAACTTTGTATATTTATGCCAATGACCTTTTCAGGACCAACAGGCCTAAAATAATTTTTAGTAGTGATGCTATGGAAGGGAAGTACAGGGAGTTGTACGACAGTAGAGCTATTGGGATCAACCTTTCCTACCGATTACATCGCGGAATGAAAGATAACCTAAAAAGCGATCGTACCAATGACCGATTGGAAGAAAATAGCCGGATTAATTACTGATATCATGAGAGCGAACATTGCAAAATTAAGCGTAAACCCCATACACTATCTAGGTCCGGCACTCTGGGGAATCGCTTCTTTCAATATTCTTCGTGTCGTGACAGATATAACCAAGAAAGATGAATTTTGGTCTGGCGGAATTAGGATCCATTCGGTTGGACTGCTTATCTCGGTGGTTTTTTGTTACGTCATAACACTGCTTTGGCGCCGGAGACTGGTGAGAATCTTTGCTGCAAAGCCCACCGTTAAACCAAATGTCGCAGTAGAGTATATCGTTGCTGTTGTACAAATCATGGGGATATTGAATCCAACGGTCTTCGTGTCCCAACGCCTGGGCTGGATCTATATGGGGGATGGTTATATTGATTACATCTTGGTTAATGCGATTTATGTTCCCTTGTTTCTGCTTTACTACATGTTTTTGCGGAACGAGCGCAGCGACAGGAATATGGCCGACAATCGCATCTATGTGGAGCAGATCAAAGCGGACAAGCTAAATACCGAATTGCAATTATTGAAAAGTCAGTA
This sequence comes from Sphingobacterium paramultivorum, assembly GCF_014109745.1. Lineage (NCBI taxonomy): Bacteria > Pseudomonadati > Bacteroidota > Sphingobacteriia > Sphingobacteriales > Sphingobacteriaceae > Sphingobacterium > Sphingobacterium paramultivorum. Next base: position 3,323,782 of record NZ_CP058555.1, on the reverse strand, counting down.
TCATCCGCATTTTCTCTTTAATGCGCTTAATACGGTCTATTTTCAAATTGATGAATCAAATACATTGGCAAAAAAAAGTGTCGAACAGCTTTCGGAACTGTTACGTTATCAGATTTATACGGTGGATGAAAAGGTATCCATGGAGCAGGAACTTGCATATTTAAAATCTTATATTGCGTTTCAGCAGCAGCGGTTGACAGCAAGATTGACCGTGCGCACAGACATTGACGAGGATTGGACAGACATCAGCATCTTTCCTTTGCTTTTTCAGCCTTTAATAGAAAATGCCTTTAAATATGTGCGCGGGCAGTACAACATCGTAATCTGTCTCAAGCGTCGGCCTACCAACATATGCTTCAGCATTTCCAATAGTCTATCCGGGGCCGCGGCGGTTGAGGCGGCAATTCCCCGGGCTGAGGTAGCGGAGTCGGGGGCTGGACTTACCAATCTGAAAAAGAGATTGGCATTGCGCTATCCGCAGCGGCATACCTTGAATACGCATGCCGATACAACGCATTTTTTTGCTGAGTTAATACTAGATTTATAATTGTTTATGAGAGAGATCAGATGTGCTATAGTGGACGATGAACCGTTTGCGCGCAAAGGAATCGCATCCTACATCGAGAAAATAGATTTTTTAAAACTTGTTGCTGAATGCGAAGATGCGATCGAGTTGAGCCAATATCTGCGTTTGCATCCCCTTGATCTTATCTTTCTTGATATTGAGATGCCCGAGATATCGGGCTTGGATTACATAGCGAGCCTGAGCAATCCGCCCAAGATAATCGTCGTCTCAGCGTACGAAAAATATGCATTGCGGGGGTATGAGCTGGACGTTGTCGATTATCTGTTAAAACCGGTGCCCTTCGAACGCTTCTTTAAGGCGGCGAATCGGGCATTTGATGTGCTCAGCAGCGCTGCTCCATCTGCAGGTCTGTTGGCAACTTCTCCAGATGCGCATATTTTTCTGAAGGTGGACAAACAGTTAAAGAAGATTTTTCTGCACGATATCCTATTCGTGCAGAGTATGGGTAACTATGTGATCGTGCAGACGATAGATTCGCAGGAAGTGACCTATTGCAGCCTACAGCAGATGATGAGTACGCTGCCAGTCCACCAGTTTATCGCCTGCCATCGATCCTATCTTGTCAATAGGAATAGGATAGCAATCATAGAAGGGAATCAGTTACATGTGGGGGAATACAAAATTCCGATCGCCCGAAATTTAAGGGAGGACGTGATGACATCGATCTTAAATCGTAGTTGAGTAGATACTGCAGTTTGATGATTATATAGGGATTTATATCATTGTTGAGCCAAATGAACAGCTATGATTTCGTCGATATCATTAATAATACGATTAATTGGTTTTGTGAAATAGCTCTGGGCCAGCTGTACCTTTTTTTCTTTCCCATTTTCATCCTTATAACGCGCGATCAGGGCGACGTTGATCGTGATAAAGCCATATTGTTTAAGCTTGTGGATACTAAAACCCTGTAGGCTCTCCAGTGGAATGGTCACTTCTTTACCCAAAAGTCCCTTACGTGTACGGATCTCCCTATTGTCCATATCAATGATGAAATAGGCTCTAAGCAGGGAAATCATCAAGATAACGACAATACCCAGCATCCACCATTTAAATGAGGATTCAGGCATTTTAATGAAACCTACTAGGGCCATAATGGAAAATATACCAACCAAAGGAACATAGGTTCCTAACTGGGGTTTCATTTTGTATTCATTTCCGTTTCTTTCGAAATTTTTCATGTGTTTATCTCTAATTTAGCTATATTAATATTCCAATCTGCTGATGCGTTATCTGGTATGTTAAATAATCGATTTAGAGAATATCATTATTTGTTGCTGCATTGCGCTAGATCTTCATTAAATGATTGCATTTTTTTAAGTCTCCAAGTAAATAAAGTTATAAATTTGCTTTAGAAAAAAAAAGGCCATAAAAACCACTGCATTTTTTATTGAGAGGTATCATTAGCTGGGAAGAATGAATTCAGAAAAAAAATATGAAGGCATTTTATCGCATACTGCTGCGTAAGGTCATCAATGAAAACAAGTCGGATTCTTTTCTATTAAAGCCCTATAGAGGAACTTCCTTATAGGATCTGTCCGAACTATCAAAAAATAGTAATGAGTACGATGGACGGTTTATGGAAATAGCATGGATAAGAAAGTGCCGCAATTTATTTTAGACCAAGTCAATTTTAAATATGGATAAAAAGGAAACTGTGAATTATGATTCATTGCAGTATGTCAAATATTATGATTCATTGATTCGTCTGGAAGGATATAATCATAAAGTAGTTGTACCCTACGGTGGGATTGGGGTGCATAATCCACAAATGAATACCGTAGTTAGGTATGAGCCAGGTGATGGCGGTATACTTACCCCTGCCAGCCTGCTTCTCCATATAATTTTGATTATTTATTTCTTTGTTAAGATTGTGAAAAATATTTTTAAACTTAAAAATAAACCGAAATATGATGGATAAACTAGCTTTTTTGAATGATTGGGCTCAAATCATCCTCATATTTATATTTATTGTATATGTATGCTTAGAATTATTGATTTATATACGAAATACGCTGAAAAATAGGTAGTGGTGGAGTTATGGAAAGTCAGCACAATAAACATCGTAAGAAATAAACTTCCGTAACATAGCATTATGAAAATAATTCTACTTTTAAATATTGCCTTATTAGGTATTTTATCTTCATGTCAATCCGTTGAAAAATGCGAAGATTCAATATGTTTAAAAACAGCGATTAGAAAAACGGGGAATGATTATCTTGTAAGGTTGGAGTTCAAATCAAAAATGGATACAATATTAAAATTAGATCAGCGAATGTTTGCAACTGGCTGTCCTGATTATTGGGAAGACCCGACCGTATTTTATAAAACCAAGAATCCAGATGCATTAAAACATAACCAAATTATTATTGAAAATACAGATGATCAAATTAGGTTATTGTCAAGACAGTTTTATCCAGAAGGAAAGCAAGTACCGACTGTACTGCCAAACTGCGCATTTTTAGAGGAATTCAAATTGGAATTGAAAAAGGACAGTATTATTTCATATCGATTTACTGTAGGAAAGGACGATTTGAGAGTTTCGACCGCAGATAGGAAGGTGAAATTGCACCTATATCTAAAAAATAAGGGAAATGGAAGAATTATAACGTCAAGCAATTGGATCAAAATAAATTCTTATCGTTCTGAATAACTTGATAGCATATTATTTTTAAAAGGATTAAGCATGTTCAAATTTTATCAAACCATAGTGATTCTAATTTTATTGAGCGGTTTCTTTGCCTCTTGCGACTTCATCGCTGCTGGAAGTAATTTAATGGCCGAACGGTATGAATTTGATGTAACGCAGGATTCTCTTATTAAAAAGATAACAGCTTATAATAACATGACTCTCCAGGATTCATTATTTAAAATCGGCACGGACAGTCCTTATTTTTACGAAGGTTATGTTAATGATGAGAAAAATAATGATATCTACTGGGTATTAATTCCGGTTCCAACGGAATCTCCAACCGAATTATTGCTTCTTTCTGTAGAAAATAAACAATCGGGAGAAAGAAAACATGTTAATAACAAACCTGAAAATGAAGCGGAGATCCGTGATAGAAAAATCGCTATAGACAACTTTAAAAACAGGGTATTGGATAATCTGGGATTGCAGTACAAACATACCGGTAACGCGATGAACAAGGTTTACTAAATAAAGGTCTTATGAACAATGAAGAATTAATTTCGTCAACTATTCTTTGGAAAAAACATCCAGAAATTGGGTATTACTATTACAACGAAGAATACGACAAGCTGATTCTATTGCGGATGAATAATTTTCCTGAAGAGCCACTTTATACACTAATCAATGGGCTTGACATCACAGATCTGGAAGATAAACCGACTGGATGGAATTTGGAAAGGCATTAATCCAAGCATAATTATGGAAAGTTAGGACAATAAACATCGTAAGAAATAAACTTCCGTAACATAGCATTATGAAAATATGTTTAAAAATGGGCAATCTGAAATGAAAAAAACGAAACAGATTCTACATTGGTTGCTAGCCAGCATGATGAGTTGCCTGCTGCTTATATCAAGCTGCAATGGACCTGTTGTTGAAAATAAAAAGATAGACAGCGCATCTAGGACAGACAGTGCTTATATTAAAGTTATCTTTGAAGATGGACTTATCCAAGATGACAAGTTTAGCTTTTCAACTTTTCAACAAAATATATTTGATTACGATGCTGTTGCAAAGGTCCATGATAAACTATTAGATAGTGCCGAATGGAACAAGTTGTATAAAACGATAGTAAATAAATATCGAACCCAGGGAGATACCATTAATCGCGATGACAATAAAATGTATCCCTATGGAGACTATAAAATTTACCTGATTACTTCTAAAGACGATATCTTATTGATTAATAATGATAACGATATTTTTTATAAGAGCAAAAATGGCATCATCACGTTTCGGGATAAGGATTTTGGAGATAAAATCAGATCGCTGATTGACTATTACAATTATTTTGAGAAGATCGACCGGATCTATTTATCCGGAAATTCAGCATTTTTGGATAAACATAAATATGAGGCGATAAAAAATCCACCAAGTCCACCAAAAACTTATTATGAAGTCGATGTAAAATATAAATAGGAACGTATGGGATTGCGATTGTTACTTCTAGTTTGTGTATCAGCTTTTTTTTGTAGTTGTCATCCTGACGACAAGAAAACGGCTTCTATAGATCCTCGCCCTAATGAAGTTAGCTTTTCTAGAGAAGACGCAGAAACATTGCACAAATCCGCAAGCATTAGGACGTTTGTTTTAAGCGATAGTAGTGAATTTTTTTACGATCGAAATGATCTACTTTTTGTATACGGAAAAACAAAGGGGAATAGACTTTTTATGGGGCGCTTACTGTGGTTTAGAAACTATTTTAAGGAAAATATGGATACCGAGATAAGTTTCTCGCAATTTCTTAATGATCTTTTAACGAATCCGCAAGATGAAGCTTTTATAGCCGAAATAGTTGATAAATATAGGATTTTTAATCAAGATTTAGCAGTATTAAAATACGTTGACCAACCTATTTCAGAATCTATTGAACGATTTACGTACCATATCCGTGGATCGGTTATCTTGCGTTTGAAAGGTGAGTTTCAAAGTCCACTTGATACAAAATATTCTATTGCTTATCTATTTTATTTAAATGGTTTTTCACTTGACGAAGATGATTATGAGCCGAATAGTTTTTTTGTTCCGTTGAACAAAAATAATTAAATGAAAAGGTTATCCTTAAGGATGTGAATTTATGAATTCAATCTGATTTTTTAGAATAACCTACTGTAAAGCATGTTATTATTATATTAGGGACATTTGTTTAAAGTTGGTAAAAATAGACCCAAAGGAATAATATACGATCTGATGATTGATCAACAAGAGATATAAAAATGTACAAAAATATTTGGCTTGCTTTAGTTGAAATCGAAGCAAAAGACGGTTAAATATTTCATGATCTCCTTGATCATGAAGAAGAACTCGAAGAGCAGTATATAGGTGCTTGGGGAAATGTCTTGGTTAATTGCGAAAGGATAAATCAAGTGCCTGACATCATTGAAAAAGGGTTGAATGAAAAGGGAATGACGGTTTTGTTTATTGACAAAATCGAAAATATGGAATCGCTGATAAAAGCAGAGCAAGTTGTAAAACAGGTGATTGGTGAAGCTGATTGGCTTTTGAACTCCAATTATATATTTATGATAAGTGATAAGCTTTTTCCATATACTGAGCGCATATAAAAAGCGCTATCTAATCAATATCAAAAAATCAGATGCATGGATACTGATGATATATATAAGAATACTGTATTGGCACGCAAATAGATTTTAACATGAATACCTTTTCTCTAATGTTTCTAGTGAACAGATGACAGCTCTCGTAGGCGAGAAACAAATACGGCCTAACATAATTATGGAGATTTAGGACTATAAACATCGTATACAGTAGACTTCCATAACGAATTGAAATTTCATTTTAGCATGTATAGTATAATGAATCGTTTTTTACTTGTTTTTAGTGTATTTATGGGTACGTTGATCCTATCCTGTACCGGGAATAATGAAAAGCAATCAATAGAAAATATACAGGGAAGCTGGGGTTTCGATACGGCAACCCTGCCCGATATTGGTTCGGGAAGAGTGATTTCAAAAATCCGTGATAATTGTGGTTTTGAATTTCGTATGGATTCATGTAATATGAGCTGTGCATTTTATCGAAAAAGCGAGTCGAATGTTTGCGATGGTATGACGACAGGATTCCGTACCAATTTTGATATTAAAAAAGATTCTTTACGGATTTGGGATGTTGAACGAAAGAGCTGGCATATCTACCTGATAAAAAATCTGACAAAAGACAGCCTGATATTATTTGATCAAAATATGAACTATGATGTCGCATATTGCAGACCTTCGAGTTCAAAAAATAATAGTTTTGATGGAATATTTTTTTCTAAAGTATTTGTAGGTGTTGGGTACACATGTGTTGATGAATCATTTTATTTTGATAGACACGGCAATTACTATTATCAAAATAGTGAGGATGAACTTTCAGCTTATCGATTTAATCAGAAAATGGTCGATCGCATATTTGATGCATATGATCGTTTGGATGTCGGCTCTTTAAAGTCTGAATATATTGGCGGAGGCACAGGCCCATCTTTACACTATTCCATATCATTTATTAGAAACGGTACAGTAATCAAACGTGTAATAGATCATCAAAATACGGGCCCTGATGAGCTTTTGCAGGCTTACATAGTTATGATTAGTAACTTAAAGAAATATAAGGCAGAAAAAGTTAATGTCGATCACAAAATGTCGAAATTAGCTCGAGAAGAGAGCCAGATTTTCTATCAAAAGATGGGGTTAAAAAAGAGGGGATTAAAATAGTTGTTTTTTTTGACTAACTTTTCTTTAAAAATTTCGATCGGATCGCTGGCAGATAAGGCCAGGTTACAAAAATAGCCAGTACGACGGAGACTTTTAAAATGATGACTAAGGACTGAAGTAAGACTGACCCTCTGAAGTTAAAAATATCCAGGGGCATAAATAATTTTGGTTCAGCTCGTTCATTGAGCAGTATCTTGTAATTTTTGGCACCGATATATTCCTGCACTTGTTTTTGCAGCGCTAGATTATAAGTAGCAATATCGTTTTCGGTATTCCAGACGTCTCCCGAATATCGGATGACTGTTTTTGGTGCATATACCTGTTCTTCGCGAAGGTCGACGTTATATGCATAATGAATGGTGGCTGTAGAAGCTTTATCAGTGCGTTTGGCAGTCGGTAGCCATTCGATTTTATAATCGATAATTCTACCCTCTGTTTCTGTCCAGTTGGGGTGAAAAAAACGAAAGCTCTGATATTGAAAATTGGGTAAGCAGCTGTAGATCAATGCTCCGGTCAAAAATACAGGAAAAGAAAATATAACAAATCTTTTACTGAAAATTTTGCGGTCAAAAATAAATATATAGAGGAGTGGGGACAGGATTCCCGTAAAAATAATGACCGGAGCTTCACTAAAATACAGGACTATCAGATATACAAAAGGCAAAAGAAAGTGAAGAGCAAATTTTTCTGTCAATTTCTGTTTCTTATATGTATTGTTTCTCTTTCGATTGCTCATTAAATAAAGTAGGTGCTGTAGTGTTTTGCGTGCAAACTTACTAAATAACCCAAAAAACCCACAATGAATATTAGGGCGAGAAAACTAATTATGAAAAACCTATTTAAAATTATAGCGTGCCTAGTCATCCTCCTCCAGCTCGTACTTTTGGTCGAAAAAGGCAATGATTTGATAAACTATGATGGATATTTAGGACTTCCAAAAGGTTCCTACGGCTACCCCGTTCCATATCACAGTATAGTGTCAATATGCTGTCTAATCACATTATTTACTATAAATATGCTGATCTTAATCATTAAGAAGAAGAGTTTTTTTTATCATACCTCAATTGCGTTTACGACAATATATATGTTAATTATTGGATCTGATCTTTATTTGCATAGATACTCATATCCAGTCCTTTTTAAAGAAATCTTATGCGTTTCTTTAATAGCCTTGATTTTTACTTTATTGATCCCTAGATTTAACGATCTAAATGCAAAGTTAAATGTATATAAGCTAATCCTAATTCTAATGCTCACTTTTAGTATTTTGATGTTTTTGCTTTGGTTCCGAATTATAGGATAATATATAGCTATGATTATGGGGCTAGGTTTTATGATTCGGTGCCGAGACAGATGTAGTTTGGTTGACAGTTTATAAAAAGTAAGAAGGTTATGAAATTTAAAGTTCGATTTCCAGCTCCTTATCAAGTTATCGATGTATATGATGATAACCTTGATGTCAACATTATTTTAGAGAATGATGAGGTTTATTTTGGAACATTGTTTACGTTGACTAATATCGATAAACTGATGGAGAAAAATCGTGAAATTTATTTTTGGTCTACAGATATGCTTATTGTAAAAGAGCTCTCTTATCAGGGGATTCATGCAGCTCTCCAAGCTATATTAAATGAGGGCTATTTTAACTCAGTTTTCAGTAAGATAGGTGTGGTCAAGGATATTTATTCGCATTGGAAGTGGAAAGATTTTGCGGATGTAGTATCGGAGATAAAGGTGCAAATCATTGAATGAAACTAATGAAACAAGGCCCAATGCTGCTAGACGAGCTTTGGTTATTAAACCTATTCGGTGATTGAATTATCGGAGTGTGGCAAATTTAAATGGAAAAATAAATTTAGTTGCTTGTAGGAAGCAAAGGTATGATAAATAAAATATTACAGTTAGATTTTGTGCTGTCAAAATGGTTTGCAGGAAAGAGGAAGACAGAAAATGTAGTTCCCGGGCTAGCTTATTTATTCTTAAGTAAAGTAATCTATTTAGGGGAAGTATTTGTCTTTTTATTTTTAAAATTAGTAGGTGTTAATGAGCCTTAGCTGATAGACCAGATATGAAAAGAACGACATGTATACTATCGTTGTTGTCGCTAAAAAGAGAACCAAGTTCATGTGACTATTTATCCGTACTTATGTAAATATGAAATTAGAAGACCAAATTTTAGTTAATCGGTTTGGACAAGGTTTGATTGCAATTGATCAATTAACACCAGGTTTTAGATTACTTGAATTGATGACGAAAAAGAAATTTCTAAACGAACTTCTTTTTCTAATTATGCAGTCTAAACCGGAGGAAGGAGATATTGAACCCGCGATTATAAAAAGTGATTTAAAGTCCACTTTTACTCCCTGCGTGCTGCTTAAAAGAGGAGTTGCAAACCATAATTTAGAAAAAATTATAAATCTGCCGGAATATGAGTTAACAAAAGCATTTGTGCTGCTTTTAAATTTATTTAAAGTAGCTTATGAGAGAAGATTTATTGATGAAAAAGACAATCCTCACAAATGGTGGTATTGGGATTTGTCTGATCATGAAAAGCTTGAGAAGATAATGGTATCTGAAGGAAGGAGGGTATGAAGTTGGGCTCGAATAAATCAGCCGAGGGTTATGTCGGTTCAATTAAAATTGGGAAAATAATGAGATTTATGAGAGGAAGCGCATTTATTTGCATGGTCGTCGTAATTTTTACAGTTTCTTGTAATAGTACCCCTAAAGATCATGTTTTGGTTGAGGCCGTAACAGTCAATAGTGATATGTTTGGTGCTTCGGATTACGCTATTGAAATACGAGAAGACTCCTCATATCGGGTAATTGATTATTCCCTAGGTCTTGATTCTGTTACGTTGGAATTAATAGATCCTAAAGAAAATTCGCTATTGTTGGCGGAGAATACTGTTACGGGTAAAACTAGAATAGATGGAAATACTTTCTTCTTTAATCCTGGTTTTAAACAGGTTGATAAGGCTTTACTGAAAAATGGCTTTATGGATTTATATATTGGGGATAGTTTCTTCAGGAGACTACGGTTACAAATAGGGAACTCGTATAGTATAAATTATTTCGATCAAAAGAGGTTTCATGATTATGCAATTTTCAATGCTCCAAAGGATTCTGTTTTTGATAATAGTTATAATCTGAATCAAAGAGATTTAATTTTTATTGATTCTGTTCTAACGTCAATTTTGAAAAATAAAGAGGGTAATAATGCATTTTACAAACAATTGAAAGTTTATAGTAATTCGGATAGTGTACTTGTTGACGTAAATATCTTCTTAAAGAATAATAAATCTCTTAAGGATTTTTTTAGGTACTATCCTATAATTTCTTTTGATTCGCCCACATATGAAGGTACCTATGGGAAATTAGAAATTAATCTTTCAAAACGCACTTTCTCCGAATTAATAATGTCTGATGACTTTTGATTTTTAAAATTCAAGGCGAATAAACTGTCAGACTAACATTGCTATTAAATTAAACGACTGTAATATGGATTTCGAAGAAGTAAATATAATTTTGTTTTTTACCCTGAATGATATTTATCCTATCGCGACAGGTAGGGCGGGCATGCTAGCCTCAAATAATCCATATGTGTCATTTCCCTTTTTAAGATTCCGATTTAAGGAAAAAGATAAAAATGATGTTATATATAGCAAAATCAGGGATGCTGTAAAAGATTTTAAAGGGCTGTTGTCATGGGAAATGATAACCTTTGATGATGTGCCAAATTATTTAATTGTGCCTACTTATGTTTATAGTGAGGGAAGGCCAGCGAGCGGTGATTTAAATGAGCATTTAATAGCAAAATATGGAGAAAATTTATATCGAAAAATGATTGATCAAGCTATTGTTGATATTCCAAATTTAGCAAAGTCGATTAGAGATAAATTTCATGCTTAATAATTATATAGTGTATAATTTAGAATGAATAATTTCGAATGTTAGCCCAAAAATTATCTTTTGGGCTAACTATAAGATTTAATCATTCATCTCATCATAATAGACGTCTGTCTTGCTGAGGATCTGCTGTACCTGTTCGTACTGTTTTTTGCTAAGCCCTGTATCGTTCAAAAAGAAGAGACCGCTCCATTTTATTTTTTTGACAGAAGCCAAAAACGGCTCCCATTGCAGGGGATTATTTGTAAATGGTATAAACACCAGTTTGGGATTATTGTACAATGCGGCGGGGAAGCTTGTAAATTGATTGAAAGAAAAATTGGCCTTTTCTAGTTTTTTTAATGCAGCAATAGATTTTGGCAGTGTCGATAGCCCCGCATGTTCTATGCCGAGTTCTTTTAGTTCGGGCAACTGCTCAAATAGATCGGGCAGATCTGTCAGCTTAGTCTCACCTTTGTAATTGCCTGAAAGGTATAGGAAAGACAGCTTGTTCAAACTAAAAATTTCTTTTGGAAAAGTGCTGAACAGATTCCCGTTAAGCCCGAGCTGTTTTAAGTTTTTGAGTTGTGCAAAGGTTGAAGGCAAACCCGTCAAGGGATTATTGCAGTCAAATTCTTCCAACGCTGTCAGATTGGAAATACTTGCGGGAAGTACACTGAGATTATTTCTGCTTAACGCGATCTTTTTAAGTTTAGGATGGGCGGCTGTGATTTCAGGAAATGTGCTGATGTCTAGATTGCTAATTTCCAGTGACTCCATTTGATTGCCTTCGTCCATAATCTTTTGCAGGATTTCGCTGCTGAGCTTCTTTCCGGAGATGGAAGAACCCAGGGATAAGGTTTTTACCTGAGCAAGGTCTGTGCTTACTAATTCCTCCAGTTTCTCCAGATTGAGTTCTTGCCCATCCGTCTTTTTGATGCGCACCTGATCTGCCGCCCGCATGGGCATGGATATCATAACAGGCATGCTTTCCGAAGTACCTGCCTGTTCGATCACTTTTGGTGGCTCGGGGATAGGTTTCACCACTGGTGGCGGGCCCTGTTTTTTCTTTTTCTTTTGCGCCGAGACGCTTAACGTAAGTAAGGATAGACTGAATACGATAATATATTTTTTCATGTGTGTGCTTTGTCTTTTGTCGTTGAAACAAAGATGCACATTTTAAGACTGCTCTTTTCTGTGGATTTATATCCGATCGCTTTGGCTTACGATTCGTTGCACCTGGATGAATAATGGTTTGGGCTTCGTTGTGAATCGTAAAAGCTCCCTGATAATTTAATGATCAGGGAGCTTATTGTTAAAGGGAGTAAGACGATTTGTGAAATAGGCGCTGGGCTATTTCGCTTCGATCTTGTATACGTAAATCGGGATTTCTGGGTCTTTGACAGTGGGTAACGACAGCTGTAGGCCATCTCTTCCTTGTGTCCATTTCACCTTTGAGGAACTGCCGAGAAGCGTTAAACTTTTGATGTAGAGGCTGCTTTTTGCAAGTTCCGGGATGTCGATCGTGGCCGTTGAAGGACTACGCACAAAAAGATAAACACTTTTCCCTTTCTGCGTAAAGCGGTAGTCTGATACGATTTCTTTTGACGTTGCATCATTCACAGCATCTTTCATACTGGCTTTATCCTTTTTGGTTGCTTTATTGTCCGACGGCACGGTATGCAGCGCTTGTTTGACTCCGCTCCAGACCGTGGTGCCGTAAATCGCTTCACCATTGGTTTTCATCCAGCTTCCTATAGCATGTAGGTTTTCCTGGCTTTCGACTGGCCAGGTACCATCGCCTTTGGGGCCTACATTGAGCAGCAGGTTGCCCCCCTTGCTCACGACTTCAATAAGGTTGCGGACCAGCAGCTCAGGGCTTTTCCATTTTATGTCATGTCTATTGTAACCCCAATTTTCACTCATCGTGATGCAGGCTTCCCAGTTCTTCCGTGCAGTAGAAACCAGCGACTGCTCAACAACAGCATAATCGCCAAGCCCATTGCCTATCCGGCTGTTGATGATACAGTCGGGCTGAATGGAATGGATCAGATCTTTGATTTCCTGACTTTGTTTTTTGGTGATCAGCTCGGGAGTATCAAACCAGATAATACCGATAGGACCGTATTGTGTCAGCAATTCGCGCAGCTGCGGTTTGACCTTGTTTTCGACGTATTTGTTGAGGTCTTTGGCATCTTCGTCGGGATAATCCCAGGTATTGCTGCGCCCGGCTTTGACAGGCCAGTTGGTGGGTACATCGGGGTTCTCCCAGTCGCGGCCAAGGGAATAATAGAAGCAGAGCTTGAGACCATATTTCTTACAGGCTGCAGCAAGCTCCTTCATCGGATCTTTTGCCCAAGGGCTGCGCTTGACGATGTTATAGTCGCTGACGGCTGAGTTATACATCGCAAATCCATCATGGTGTTTGGCTGTGATCACCAGGTATTTCATGCCGGCATCGTGGGCCATCTGAGCCCAACGGTCGGCATCAAAGTCTGTTGGATTAAACTGATCGGCGATCTTTGCATAGGTCTTGACGGGTATGCGTTCGTAGAGCATAAAATGCTCGCCGCCTTTGGTGGGATGGCCATTCCAGTCGCCCGCAGTCTGGGAATAGAGCCCCCAGTGCAAAAACAGACCGAATTTACTGTCGGTAAACCAAGGAGCGGGCTGGCCCGACACTTTTAATGCCATGAAGGATAGTACCAGAGCCAGTAATCTACTTGTGTTTGTTAAAAATAATTTATGCATCGTATTTCCCAAGTTTTCTAACGGTTTTGTACTTTCATGGACGAAACCTTATCGTTAAAAGTCGAGAGATAGGTCGATGAAGAGGTGACGACAAGGCTATCGCCTGTAAAATTATTGCCGTTGTATAAAGTTACTTTAACATTGGCGCCAACTTTAATGGAAGAGATGCTATTGTCTGTCACGCCTTTTGCCAATAAATCTGAAGTAGTATACTGCCCTTTGCCAAAGCTTCCTTTCACACCGGCATAGGACGCATTGGAATAGGTATACACCGAATCTTGATTGGTTGTCATGAGATCATTGACATAGTTAAATTCGTAAACATTAGAAGTTGTGTAGCCATTTTGCAATAATAATTTTACCTTAAGTTCGTAAGGTGTATTGCCTTTGTAGTAAAGCTCATTCAGATCTATAGTTCCTTGGATGACTCCAGAGGAAACGGGGGCAAATTTCCAGGTAACTGCATTGTAATCTTTGTTGGCTCCTGTGCCTTCGTTGTTTACATTGGGATCCATATAAACCAATATCTCACTCACAGGCAAATTGGACGTATAATTTCCAGTAATAAAGATTTTTTGCTGGCTGTTGTCAATGGCAAATTGAGGTTGTACCGAATAAGTAGGTGCCTGATAAGGGCTAGCTGTCGTCACTGCAGGTTGAAAAACTTCATTTCTGTTGAGAATTGCTGCATCAGAGCCGGTTAGAAATGTAGGCTGTCCCTTGCTAAAACTCACATTGCCGCTTCCCATCAATGATGTACCCAATGTAGGTTCTTCACTGACATATTTAGCGCGGTTATGGGGCAAATTTAGTCCATGACCCAATTCATGTAGCATGCCGCCGAGATAGTTTGAGCTAGGGTTTGGAATTCCATTGACAGACATGGAGGAATTATCTACTGCAAAGCAGTATTTTCCATAGCCATAGAATGGTTGGCTGTTATCGCCATCTGTTCTTGCAGGCAACAGCACTAGATAGTGATTGTTGGATGAAAATTGGCTTGGATGGGCAGCTCTGTAGATATTGATCTCATTTATAATTTTACCAGCGGATACGGCCGAGCTGTAGGGGTAGTCCGCTTGAGCTCCTGAGGCCGGGATTTCAATGATGTTAACTAGGCCTGCAGAATCTTTTGCCAGGCCCAGATAGCTGCTATAACCATAGCGACCCATCTCATTATGCAGCCAGTCCTGGAAATGGACAAACAGCTGGGATAACCGTGTTTTATAGTTAGGCAACGCTGGATTGTCTGTGGGTACAAACATGATGATATTGAGATTTACTGGATTAGTCACAAAGGTAAGGTTGGAAAGTGTGGTGTCTATGGCACCATTCGATGACGCTTTTAAACGTTGAGTTTCTGCTGCATTTTGCTCTACCAATGGCTTTGAACAGGCGAAAAAAAGTGATAGGACCGCGGTGGACAATGCAAATCCTTTCATGATCTGCATCCATCTTTTTGTTTGTTTTGTCATAATTTTTGAAGTAAATAATTTATAATTGTTAATGTATATTGGTGGCTTATAATTACTCAAAATACAAGCCTATAGTAAGAAATAGGGTTTGTTTTACAGGGGTTTGCAATTAAGTAAACCGTTTCTATAAATTGAAAAATGGTAAAGCGAATAAATGTTATTTGGTCAGAAGAAGACTACCAGACGGGTTTGTCTGATAGTCTAAACTAAACACTAAACTAACAAATGGTCATCTCTTACCATTATTCTTTTGACTTGTTTATATGTCCGCTATTATTTGGTTACATTGACAATATACCAAACATGGAGTTCGCCAGATCGTATGGTGATGGTATCCTTACCGACGGTTAAACCGGTAACCAAGCCTGTATTGCTATATGTTGCGATTTCTGGATGTTTGCTGGTATAGGTCGCCTCAGTGACACTGCGGTTTCCCGGATTGACGGCTAGATTGATCTGAAGCGGCGTTCCGATTTTAACAGGAATCTGCATGAAACCTCCAGAAAGTACAGCTTCCCGAACAGTCAAGTTGTCTTTAATGGGCCCCAGGTCCTTTTTGCATGCGTTCAACCCCATAGTTACATATAGGAGGCTAATCGACAGGTAGATATATGCTTTAATTTTCATAATGTTATTTCTTTTTAATACGTATTATTTTGCACCCAGCCATCCCGGATTTTGAACGAGCTGATTACCATCTAAAGTGAGATCGTATAAAGGTAACGGCCAATAGTAGCGGTAGTCTGCCCATAAGGCGACACCATCAGCAATGTTGGCACTCCGCGGATAAGCGATGATAAATCCGTTATTATCTAAAAAGATGTCTTTATTGACTTCTTCTTTTAGGGCAATAACCGGTTTGGCAGTATGGGTACCGTCGTAGAGTTTACCTTTTTCTGCTGTAAATTTCATACCCCGTAACGGAACTGTCATCAGGTTGCCGGCTTTCCAACGCATCAAGTCTTCATATCGACGGTCTTCCAGGACCATCTCGATACGACGTTCCCTTCTTATTTCACGGATGATGGGGCTAACGGAATAATCAAGTTTTGCAGCATAAATCTCATCGAGCCTTGGATCGGCAGGGAGGTTGCCAAGCTCGAGTTTGCTGCTCGGATATTTTGCAAAGTCAAATCCCGCGCGTTGACGCAATAGATTGATTGTTCTATCTAGGTCGTTCTGCGTCAAAGTACCTAAAATGGCTTTTGCTTCTGCTAACATCAGCAATACCTCTCCATAGCGGAATTCAATAGCCGTTTGTTGTCCGTTTGTTGTCGCTTCGTTTTCGGTACGGTCACCCATCCAGTGCTTAATAGGTAAGTAGCCGGTTACGGTGGTACCACCACTGACATTATAAGATAGCCGAGGATATGTTATACCATTTTTTTCGAGGCTGGTCGTCCCATCTGTTCGATTAAACAAGGAACGATTTTCACCGGGATAATTAATGGTCTGTTTCAGACGTGGATCCCGGTTTTCGAGTTCGGACCAGAGGCCGTCGTAACCTTTGAAAAGTGGGTTGGCCGTATAGCTGCCAGCGGATCCTGACGTATAGATCGGTTTACCGTCAATACACAGATATTCATCGATCAGGCCCCGTGTTGCACCTCCAGCAGGTCTTCCGCCCGAAATACTGTTGTTCTGATCCCAATAACGCTGCGTTGCGTGACCGACAACAGTGCCATCATAAACGCGTGCTAAGATAGCCTCTTTATTGCCGTCGGAATTTGGATCTTTCTTGAATGTAAACAATTTCCAGTAAGGAGTTTCACCCGTAGCATACAATTGATAGCGACCTGAGGCGATGATTTTTTCGCAAGCATCCACAGCTGCCTCCAAAAAAGGTTTTGCTGTGCTTTGTAGAGACAACTCGTTATGGTAGGTCCTAAAGGAGCCTTCGAAAAGGCCAATTCTCGCTTTTAAAAACAAGGCCATATCCTGATTGATACGTCCGTCTGGACGGCCAGTAATGCCTGCAAGACCTGCAATAGCAAGATCGATTGTCTTCATTAAAGAATCAGCAACCACTGTTCGCTTATCCCGAGGTTTGTAAAGGTCCTTGCTGTCGATATTGAGGTCGCTTGAAAACCAGGGCACATCTCCAAAAAGCATAAGCTTGCGGTAGTAATCCATCGACTTAAAGAAATAGGCCTCGCCCACATATTTGTTCAGTCTGCTGATGTCATTGTTGACGGTGGGCAAAGCATTGCTGTAGTTTTTGAGGAAATAATTGACTGAGCGTAGGTTTTCCCAAGTCCAGTCGACCGACGTACCAGCATTTGGTGGAATAAAGGTGTTGTCCATCATACTGCTGATATTGCCGTAGCGGACCATATTGTCGGTCATAAAGTCGGATGCCAACAAATGGCTGCCGCCGACAACATTGGGGTTTACTTTAGCATCGGCCCAGCCTGAACCGTGTCCTAGAATATAGCGGTTATAGAGATTATTGAGGTATAATGTCAACTCCGTTTCGGTATGTAAGGAGTTGTCCTTCGATAGATCGGTCTCGGGACTTAGCTGTAAAAATTTATCGTTACAAGATTGTGTCAGCAATAAGGAGGATGCTGCGGCAATGACGATTAATCTGGATATATTTTTTTTCATAGTAGTATTAGTTAGAAAACAATTTGGGCACCAAAAGCAATTGATCTCTTTTGTGGATAGTCTGCAGATATCTGGTCGACGTCAAAAATTGTAGGTATTTTTGTGAGCTCAAAAATGTTGTAACCGGCAAGCGTGAAACGCAGGCGCTCCACACCAAATCGTTTGGTCATCTCCTGCGGTAGGGTATAGCCCAATACCGCCTGTTTAAGTCTCAGATAAGCGCCATTGATCAAGTATCTGTCCTGGACATTGACCGAAGAACCGTACATCGGAAATTCAGCATCTGTGCGGTCTGGTGTCCAAGATCTCTCATACATCCATTTTGAGCCTGCTCCACCGCCCCAGTAAGAAGATAGTCCGGCCCAGATATCACGTTTCAGCACACCTTGGAACAAAAAGTCGAGATCGAAATGTTTGTATTGGACATTTCCAGTGATACCAAATCGATAACGTGGTGTAGAGTTTCCAATAATGACCCGGTCGCCTGGATTTGCCAAGGTGTTCAGTCCGGCATCTATCTTTCCATCAGAAATTCCCTCCGGTCCGCCAAGATCCTGGTACCAGATATAACCTGGATATAACGTGCCCTGGTACGCTCCGTTGTAGATCCAGTTGCCATTGCTTGGATTGCGACCTGCGAAATCACTTTCCTGTAGTATACCACCGGTACGGTAACCCCATATTTCGCCGATCGTTTTACCATCATACATCACCTCCCTGCCCGAAGAGTTGGTGATCATCATGCTGGTGTTGGCAGCGTAATGCTGTACTTTGGTGAGGTAGTCGGATAGGTTGAGGCCTACACGGTAGCGGAGGTCCGCATTGATCGTTTGCTTCCAAAGGAAAGAAAGTTCAAATCCTTTGGTTTCGAGTATACCTGAGTTTTCCAGTGGCGCAGCGGTTCCCAAAGTGGTTGGAAACGAGGCACTGCCATCGGTCAGGATATCGGTGGTCTTTCTATTGTAATATTCAAATGTTACATCGAGCCTGTTTTTGAGAAATGTTCCATCAAAACCGACGTTCCATGTTCTTGCTTTCTCAAATGTAAGGTATGGGGATACGAGTCCCGGAGGATCGATATAGACTATTTGCTGCCCGTTGATTAAGTAAGGTGCTTTGCCGGTATTCATGGTTGCCTGATAGGGATAGATGGATGAAGGCTGATTTCCTAATTTCCCCCAGCTTCCACGCAGTTTGAGTTCGTTGAGCCAGCTCTTGGTTCCGGCCATAAAATTTTCCTGCGATATGCGCCAGCCGGCAGAAAAGGATGGAAAAGTGACAAATCGGTCTTTTTCCGTAAACTTTGCACTTCCATCATAGCGGAGATTGCTCTCAACAAAGTACTTTTCTGCAAAGTTGTAACTGACACGCCCAAATAGTGCTCGTCCCGCAAGTGTGTAAGCATTTCGGGAGACCGTATGCAGAGATGGGTCCTCAGCGGCATCAGGGTTTTGTATATCTGGCGAGATCAACTTTCTGAATGTGTTCGTGATCTGATTATATTTTGTCTGCTCCTGATTGTAGCCGACTACAGTAGCGAAATTATGTTTCTCTGCCCAGGTTTTCTTATAATCAGCATAGATGTTGACCAGATATTTGTTGGTGTTATTATTGTCAAAATACGCCCTGTTTTCAGCCGCTTCGGCCTGTTGAGAGGTATACTGCCAAGAGTCTACGACTTGGTTGAATTTGGGGCTGTATCGGCTCAAACTATAAGACTGGGGCTGATAACTGAGGTCTGCCTTTAATTTCAGCGCATTCGGTATCAAGGTAAATTCCGGTGAAATCAACAAGGATACTCTTCTGTCCATGGACTGGTTGTTTGCACCATAGCTCAGCCAGGCAAGAATATTGTCTGTATAGGTATTGGGGAGCGGATCATTGGGACCGGTTTGGATAGGCATATTGATGTTTTTGTTCGTCTCACCCATCATAGCCGACCAGATGCTGCCTTTGCCCCCAACGATATAGGGGCTATTGAAATTTGTTTGGTCGAAACCTATTTTTCCAAAAACGCTGAACCAGTTATTCACTTTGGCGTTGATATTCATCAGGGCGTTATAGCGTTTCAGTTTATCGGTATTGATCTTGTACATACCCGATTGATTCTGCATACCACCCGAAATATAATAGTTAATGGACTCGGCTCCACCACTGAGGTTGAGCGTATGTTTTTGCATCGGCGTCCATTTTTTGACGGCTTCCTCAAATGGGTTAACGTTAGCTACCCAAATAATGCTGTTCCCTTCCAGATACCATGCATTTTCGGGAGTGGGATTGTCCATGTACTTTTGGATCATCTCCAGCTTTTTTTCATCGGAAGTACCTGGTTTGCCGTTGGTCCATAATGTCCTGTCCATGCCTGATTTTTGGATCTCATACGCGTTAAGGATATCAGGTAGTCCAGAGGGCGTATCAAAGTTGGAGTCGAAGTTGTAGGCGATCTTGCCTTTCTGATTGAATTCACCCCGTTTGGTACGTACCAGTATTACCCCATAGGCTGCTTTTGTACCATAAATTGCGGCAGCAGATGCATCTTTGATAAAAGACATGTCCATGATATCATTTGGGTTGAGCTGATTCAAGGCACCGGTAGAACTCTCCACGCCGTCTATAATCACCAAAGGGTCTCCGTTTACGGATTCGAATACTCCTGTATTGCCATTGTAATTCATGGAGGTACCACCCCGTAAGTTAAACCCAGGTGTGCTGTTTGGCGAACCATTTCCGAAGGTGATGTTTAGATTGGGAACAAGACCCTGTAAAGCCTGCCCGATATTGGCTACCGGTCGATTTTCAAAGGCCTCTTTGCCAACATGTGAAATGGCTCCTGTTAAGTTGACTTTCTTTTGTGTGCCGAATCCGACAACAACTACTTCCTCCAATGCACTGTCATTCTCCTCCAATGCTATTGTCAAAGCACTGGCTGTTGCACTGTTAAACCGCACAGTCTGTGGTTTGAAGGAAAGGTGCGAAATGGTCAGCGTACCTTCCGCCTGAACTGTTTGCAGGGAAAAGTTTCCTTTACTATCGGAAGAGGTCCTGCTGTTGCCGCCGTTGATGCTGATCGTTGCGTTTTCGATGGGCTTGCCATCTTTTTTTGCTACCAATTGCCCTTTGATGGTAGATTGCTGTTGCAGCGTTTGGGGCATACTCTTTGGCGCACTTGGCAATACAATAATATGGTTTTTGTGCATTTCAAACTGCAGGGGCAACTCGTCTGAAAGCTTTTTGAGAACGTTTTCCAGTTTTTGGTTGGAAACGTCTACATTTACCTGCTTGAGATCATTAAAGAGACTTTCGTCATAAAAGAAATGATATCCGGTCTGTTTTTTGATTTCTGTAAAGACCGATTTTAGATTTCCTTTATTGATATGCAGGGTAACCTGTTGGGCTTCGGTTTTACCGTAGACACCATAGGTAAATAGTAAACCCAGGAAAAGGGTGGCTTTCACCTTTTTGGAAATGAGAGGTGCAAAGCTAGGTTCGGCCATTCGGTTCCCGAATAGGTAATCTTTGCATTTGATAAAGTAATTCATATTTTCAGTAATAGGGTTGGTTTTTTGTTTAATTCACATATAGATGTTATTCAAGCACTGCTGAATAGAGTAATAGCAATGTTTGTTGGAGTAGGTAAATATTTAAATCATCTTTGGTCCTCCTTTGGTTTTTAAAAATTGGTTTATCTTTTTAGTTTTTGTTCTTTACGGTAACGGTTTTTCTGTCAATTTCAAATTCAAGGCCGGCCCCGCGTTTAATGAGTTCTAAGGCTTCGGCGAGGCTTACACTTCGGCTCATGCTCCCGCCAAACTTTTTCTTACTGATCGGTCCTTTGTAGATAACCTGGATATCATACCAGCGTGCCAGCTGTTCCATGATGTCCTGAATCTGGTCGTGTTCGAAATAGAAATAGCCATGTTGCCAGGCGGTTTCCTTTTCAATATTTGCCTGAGAGACGCGCATGACGCTGCCGTCGAATTCGACTTTCTGTCCAGGTACGATTTGTTTGGTCGTATTATTTTTATTGGTCAGCTGGATACTTCCATTGATTAATGTGACATTGGAGGCCGTATTGCTGTAGGCCGTCAGATTAAAGGCGGTCCCCAGTACTTTAATATCACCGTGTGTCGTGCTGACGATGAAGGGACGATTTTTTTCGTGGGCCACTTCAAAGTAGGCCTCGCCCCGTAGTTCCACATTGCGGGTCGATTTACCAAAGTCCAAAGGATAGCTCAGCTCAGAAGCTGAATTGATCCACACTTTGGTGCCATCGGGCAGGACCATGCGATAGAAGCCCGATTCGGGTACTTTCAACGTGTTTTTTAGGCTTGCAAGTTCGACCTGTCCGCTATTTGGTTTGTAGTGCAGCTGGCCATCTACGATCTGAAGCTGTTCGCCATGCGTTTCCTCTATAGTCGTCTGCTCGTCAGAGAGCGCAATAGTTTTACCATTGGAGAGGGTAAGCGTGGCTTTCTGCCCGCCGGGTAATACATCGTTGTTATACCGATAGACTTGATCGGCGACAATTTGTTTGTCCTGAGGAGCAGAGTTTAGAAACCATGCGACACCTAAAAAGATGAGTAGGCTGGCAGCAAGACCTGCATAGATCTTTAGTCGGCGCATGCCGCGGGTATGTAATGGTCGTTTTGCTGGTTTGGCCGACGTATAGTTTAGTATCTTCGCTCTAGCCTGATCCAGGTCCAGTCTATCCCAGAACTCTGCATCGCTAGATCTGAGCCCCTGACTGGTATATCGTTCCCATTGTTCGCGTAGGGTCGGATCATCTTCAAAGATTTTTTGGAGAGCCTGCATATCTGCTTGACTCAATGTCCCGCTAAAGTGCTTGACTAAGAAATCTACGAGTATAAATTGGTGATCCATCATGTTGTTCAATTGGCTGTATAAAGAGAAGAGCCACGGGGGGCGCAAAAGGATGGAAGGAAAAAAAATAAAAATTATAAATAATTGTTATTCAGTGAGTAAAAATAACAAGAGGAGGAGTGCTCGTGCATCTAAACGTGATCTGAGAAGCTGTATCGCTCGTTTTTTCTGACTTTTGACGGTGTTGATGGAGATGGTCAGGTTGCCCGCAATTTCTTCGTTTGAGAGTTTGTCGAAGATGGCCATATGCAATACCTGTCTGCAGCCCTGAGGAAGTTGATGAATGGCTTCCATGAGCTGGTCTATGACTTCGGCCTGTATCATGGCATCCATGACTGTCTGCTCTTCGATCATATCTTTGTCAAGCTGATCGACGTATTTACTTTTTATTTTTTCACTGCGGATGTGTTTGAGGCAATTGTTTCGGATGGCAATGAAGAGATAACCTCGGCGTGTATTTTCATCATCGGGTAGGGTATTGCGTCCCTCGCAGAGCCCTGCGAAAAAGCTCTGAACAACATCTTCAGCCAAAGCTTCGTCGTGTAGGATATTGTTTGCAAAGAGACAAAGCTGTCGGTAGTATTGCTGAAAAAGAGATTCAATATCGTAAGGTAAAGCTATCTGCAAATTTTCCACCTTGTTTG
Source organism: Sphingobacterium paramultivorum (assembly GCF_014109745.1). Lineage (NCBI taxonomy): Bacteria > Pseudomonadati > Bacteroidota > Sphingobacteriia > Sphingobacteriales > Sphingobacteriaceae > Sphingobacterium > Sphingobacterium paramultivorum. The sequence continues at coordinate 3,300,545 of NZ_CP058555.1, read as the reverse complement.
ATGATGTATAAAGAAATTGACATAACAGGCGCTCTGGGAGCACGGTATAAATATAGGGAAATATGCTTAGGTTTTGGATTTGAGAAAGGCAGCTGTTCTTATATTTCTTCGAAAACGTTTGAGTATTATCCCGTACCCAAAAAATCATCGGTAGGATAGCACATGAAATCAACACTCTTGAGCATAACGCCAGCCTCGTTGACTAAATTTATAATACGTTGCTGTTCTTTCTCATCATAGGCTATGATATGGACGCGTTGTAATAGGTCAAACAATTTTACGTCGAAAAATGTACTTTGAATAAAAAAGCTATGGATAAATCACATATGCAGAAGATTGCACGGGTTGGATTAGGAGCCTTTTTGGTTGTAGCCGGTATTGGACATCTGACCTTTGCCCGAAAGGAATTTCAGGCTCAGGTGCCGGACTGGGTTCCGATCTCCAAAGATGATACTGTTGTATATTCAGGTTTTGCGGAAATTGCTTTGGGTGCTACACTGATTTTCGCACCTGCTAAACAGCGATCGAACGCTGGAAAAATCGCAGCAGCGTTTTTTGCAGCTGTGTTTCCCGGAAATATTGCTCAATATAAAGACCATCGCGACGGCTTTGGATTGGATACGGATGGAAAGCGGCTTGCCCGTTTATTTTTTCAGCCCATATTGGTTGCATGGGCTTTGAAAAGTACATGCAAGAGCTGATTGGGTGAAGACTGGTTGAACAGAAGTTGATACAAAATTGTAAAAAACAAACCATCTGCCTGCGGCTGTTGTCCTATAGGTATCCATGTAAGGAGTAACTTAGTTAAAAGGTCGGGTGTTCCATTTTCATCCGACCTTTTTTATTTTTTTGCGCTATTCTTTTGCTAATTTCCAACCTTTTCTGTTTTTTTATTGCCCATTTAAATAATTATATTCGCATCAAACATATAAAATAACTAACCTATAAAAGTATAGACCAGATGGAAGAAAAGAAATTAAATGAACTGAGCAACGAAGAGTTGTTGGTTCTCAAGAAGAAAGCCAAACCCACGAAAATAATCAATGCATCGATCATTGGCTTTTGTTTAGGGATAGCCGCATACAGTGTATTCGTAGCGGGCATAACCTGGCCGACAATTTTTCCCCTGATACTGGCGGTCATAGCCTATAAATATTTTGGTAAAAATGAAAAGGCTGTCGATGCGGAGCTGAAAGCCCGGAATCTCAAATAGAAAAAGAAAACCATTGCAGCTGCGCTGTTGTTTATTTTAAAAAAACAGCTTAAGATGAGAAGAGAACAAATAGAAGCATGGGTGGCGCAAGGTTACAATGTGCTGGAGCACATGAAGCCCAAAGTCGTACAGGGCGACATCTGGGAATACCTCAACCGCTGTGACGGACAAGGCACGGAGGTGTATACTTTATCCGAACTGCAACAATGGTCGGACCAGGAACTGGCGCAGATGGAACTGAAAAAATATGCCGACCAGTATGGACAGATGGGCGAGAAGTTGTTTCTACGGAATGAAGCAATTCGAAATAAAGACTTTGAAAAGTATGAGGCATTTTTGCTGTTATTTTTTCCGGACAGCGTTGAAAAAGAGCTGGAGGAAGCTCGTTTTTTAGCCGATCGTGTAAAACGTGTCAGTAAGGAAGAAATGGAGCAATGGGTCGTCTCAAATCATGTCAATGTACTGATGTCGGATCTCCATTGCCTGGATTATGGATCCATTATGAGTGGGATGGTGATGCCCTCCGAAGATGTAGTCACTTATACCGACGACGGGCTCAGCGATACCATTGATTGCCATGTTACGCCGATGGAGTTTTTCGCTCATACCAACCATGACTATTACTGGATTGATCCTGTCATAAGAAAATCCTAAGGGAAGCCTTTATAAAAGCCTTTTAGACTTACTTTTCATGCAGAATAAGATAAAGCATCTCGATCGTGTTCAGGATGCTTTACTTTTTTGAACTGTTTGATATTACGCAATGTTGTTAAAAGTATACTTAGTTAGTAGTCTTTATTGGAATTTTATTATTTTTGCACTGGATTAATCACATTTTAGGATTATGATGTGATGAAAATCTGGAGTTTTTAGCAAAATAATAATTACGTAAGATATTTATAGTAATAACTATATTTGTCCAAATCAATACATCATGCCTAAGTTGGAAAGTTTGAGTGACGAGGAACTGCTTCTTTTGGTTTCTAATAACCAGGATGGGGCATTTCATATGTTGTATGAACGGTATAAGGCTGCTCTGCTCATCTATGCGATCAAAAGGGTCGGCGAAGATGTCGGCGAGGATCTTGTGCAGGATGTCTTTATCCGTACCTGGAACAACAGGTATACCATCCATTATCAGAACGATTTCAAAGCTTATCTTTTTACAGCCCTCCGGCGGCGAATCATCGATTATTTTGCCAAAGAAACGAATGTACAGGGCTATCTTGAGGATCTAAAATCTTATGGAAATGAATTTGCTTTTGAAGAGGCTGATGCATCTATCCGTACACAATCTTTTAGCGATTCAATATTTGCTGTGCTCCATCGCTATGGGCCACAATACCAGGCCATTTTAAAATTACGGCTACAGGGATACTCCAACCCTGAAATAGCGGCCTTATTGGGCCTTTCGGAGAAGACCGTGCGCAATCAATATTCATCTACTTTAAAAATTATCAGGTCTAACTTTTCATCGTTTTTGCTTTTTTTATTTTTTTAAGGGACAATCGTCCAGTAGCGCCGTTTACCTTAGTATAGCACCATTAGGGCTGGACTAACAATTATGACTATGAAAATTGACGATTCACTATTTGCAAGGTATCAGGCTGGGCAATGCTCCCCAGAGGAGATGGCTGTGGTTGAACGTTGGCTGGACCAGCTTGATAAATTTCCGGAGCCCGAAGATGCACGGATGTTAAGCATATTGGAAAGTCTGGATGAAAAGATGCCTTTTATTAAGAAACCTAAAAAACAGGCTACATGGCAGTGGATCGCTGCGGCGAGTATTCTGGCCTTATTGACAACGACATTGTATCTATATTGGCAGAAACAAGCCGAACGGGTTTTATTTGCTAATATTGAGGAGGTCAAAGCCCCATTGAAATCAAATGCCATCGTCGTATTGGAAAACAACGAAGAGTTTGACCTCGATAAGCTCAAGCGTAATGATACTTTACAGGCCCTGGGTTATCGTATTGTGCGGACAGCTGACGATCAGATTATCTACCTAACTGATGCAGTCAATACCTCAAAGGCGGTCTACAATACCATTCGTACAAAGACCGGTGGTACGGCCCATGTACAGCTGGCCGATGGAACGAAAGTTTGGCTGAATACCAATAGTGAACTGCGTTATCCAATCTATTTTGAAGGCAATATTCGCGAGGTTGCCCTCCGGGGTGAAGGTTACTTTGAGGTGGCCAAGCAGGAGCGGAATCATAAGCGGGTACCATTTTTTGTGCGTGGTGACCAACAGACCATTCAGGTGCTGGGGACGAAATTCAATGCTGATTTTACGGCTAACAATGAAACAGCTTTGCTTGAGGGGGCAGTGGCTTTTTCTGATCGCGGATCAAGTCTAGCGCAAGCGCATGAAGAAAAATTCACTGTGCGGATTCGGCCAAATCAGGTTTACAATGGCAAAAAAATTACCGAAGCAAAAGATATTACGCGCTATATCGACTGGAAGGAAGGGTATTTTGATTTGAATGAGGTGAATGTAGAGCAGCTTTCCCGGAAGTTGACTGCCTGGTATGGCGTAGAGATTCGCGTAGATGCCAGTGTGGCACAGGTGCAGCTATTCGGGCGTGTGCGACGCGACAAAAATCTCAAAGAAGTACTCGATCTCATCGCAACGGTGCATCCGATGAAATATACGATGGAAAATAATTACATATACATCAAATAGAAAAACGACGGACTAACAAAAACTAACCTTATGAAATTGAATGTTTACCATTTTGAAAAAAAAGTGGCGGCTACCGATTTGCCCAAAGATGTCGGTAAGTACCTGTCTAAACTAGTGCTTAGTGGACTACTTTTGTCGGTGACCATGGGGGTGTCACATGCGCAGAATATTACACTGAAGGAGCAAAAAAGTTCTATGTATCAGGTTCTGGAGAAGATCCGTAAACAGGCAAATGCTGATTTGATAGGTGATTTGGCTCTCCTCAAGAACAGCAAACCCATCAGTATCCAGGCGGATAACAAAAATATCGTTCAGGTATTAAAAGAGATTTCCGAAAATCAGCCTGTGGACCTGTTATTTCAAAACAACACCATTTTGGTACGCCGAAAGCAGCCTGCCGCGACAGGGCCGGTCAGCGATCAACGCCCGCGGCAGAGAGCTGAAAGTTCGGTAGAGCAACATATCAGGGTAAGAGGCCGCGTTCAGGACAATACGGGGAAACCCCTAGTTGGTGTATCCATCAAAGTGGTGGGCAGCGCCAATAATGGTGTGTTGTCGGGAGAAAACGGTGTTTTCTTCGTTGTGATGTCGAAGAAGACCGAGCTGCTTTTCTCCATGGTGGGCTATGAGAGCAAGCGCGTCGAAGTTTCCTCGCCAGAGCCATTAACGGTAACTCTCGAGCAGGTAACTAATAAAATCGAGGAAACGGTGGTGACGGGTTATACCAAAGTACGACGGGACAACTTTACGGGGGCAGCTACAATGGTGACTCGGCAGGATCTGGAGAAATTCAATTCAACCAATATTTTTACGGTATTGCAAGCGCTGGATCCGTCATTTAAAGTGGATGAACGTGTCACTGCAGGCTCCAATCCCAATGTGATGCCACAGATCAATATTCGTGGGGTATCGAGTGTGGGGGAGTATGCTGTAAATGCACCCCTGATTATTATGGATGGTTTTGAGGTGCCCCTTACCACTTTGTACGATATTGATGTCAATCGGATTGAATCGATTTCGATTTTAAAGGATGCCAGTTCCACGAGTTTGTATGGTTCCCGTGGGGGGAATGGGGTGGTGGTCATTGAAACCCGTCTGCCCAAAGACGGTAAATTTACCGTAACCTACGACGTGAAACCTTCGGTAGCGATGGTCGACCTCTCCGATTACAACCTGATGAATGCTGCCGAGAAGCTGCAGTATGAAAAATTGGCAGATCTCTATACTTCCCGAAGCGGAGACCCTTCCTGGGATCTAATCCAGCAGGAAAGCTACAACAACCTACTCGCCAAGCGGGAGCAGGATGTAGCGGCCGGAGTGAATACGTATTGGTTGAAACAGCCTGTGCGAAATACGCTTTCCATCAACCATAGTCTGCGTATGGAAGGTGGTGGCAATGGAGTCAGGTATAGCCTCGAAGGTGGTTATTTTGACAATAAGGGAGTTATGAAAGAGTCTGGAAGGACTCGCGGTAATGCCGGTTTTACACTGATATATCGTATTCCCAATGTGATCACATTTCGCAATGTGGGTACTTATCTGTACAGCAAGGCCTACAATAGTCCCTACGGCGACTTTAAAACCTATACTGCACTGAATCCTTATGAACGGATCTACGATGATCGAGGTAATTATAATATCCGCTTCGGTGAACTCGGGCAATGGTATAGCTGGGGGCCAACACTGTATAACCCTTTGTATAATGCGGGACTTGGTTTTCGTGATGAACAAGTAAGCCAGACGCTACAGAATAATATGTCCATAGAGTGGTATGCATTGCCCAAGCTGATTGTTAGAGCTTCGGGAACAATCGTACGTACCGTTACAGATCTAGACCGGTACAAATCGCCGTTCCATACAGATTTTACAACCGTCACCGATGCTAATTTGCGTGGGGCCTACACTTTTGGCAACCAAAACTTTACCAAGTATGAAGGTAAAGTGGATATGCAGTATTCCAACAAATTTGGTAAGCATCAGCTCGTGGCCAATGCTATTGCCGAAATCAGAAAGCAGAATACCGTGGGTAATCTGAATACAGTAACGGGGTACGTGGACGATCGTTTTATGACGCCTCAAATGGCCTTGCAATATGCCGTGGGATCACTTCCGAAGTCGACTTCATTGCCGGTCCGTTCGGTGGGCTTCCTTGGCTCCTTGTTCTACACCTACGACAATAAATACAATGTAAGTGGTACCCTGCGTTCGGATGGCGCTTCGATCTATGGAAGTCAAAATCGTTTTGGTACATTCTGGAGTGCCGGATTTTCGTACAACATGCACAATGAGGAATGGTTCAAAAATAGCTTCTTGACCAAACTGCGATGGTACCTGAATGCGGGGACATCAAGTACCGTAAGTGAATTTAATGTGGGGATGGTGAGTACCGCCTACAACTTTTTTACGGGACAAAACTATTATAATCAGTATGCGGCCATTTATACCGGGCAAGGAAACCCAGCCGTACGCTGGCCTGAACAGCAGCAGCGAAGCATCGGTGGAGAGTTTGGGATTAAAGGCGATCTGCTGAAATTGGATGTTTCCTATTATGATCGGATCACCAACCGTATGATTTCTACGGTGAACGTCGCTCCATCGTTTGGTTTTTACAACGATAAGTTCTTTCAAAATCTGGGAAAAGTACAGAATAAAGGGTTTGAGGTTATGGCCAATCTCCGCGTGTTGAACAACACGGCAAAGGATTTTAGTTGGTACCTCTCTGTTGGGGCGGTACAAAACAGGAGCAAATTGAAAGAGATATCCAATGAGCTGCGTAACCTCAACGAGTCGCTTGTGAAGAAAGATAACAAGGGAAATGTGATCCGTCCATCGCAGTTCTATCAGGAAGGCCAGTCGCTGAGTGTTATTCGGGCGGTACCTTCGCTAGGGATTGACCCAGCCAATGGCCGTGAACTATACCGCGACAGAAACGGTAATGTAACCTATCAATGGGATGCCAATAATCAAGAGGTGGTGGGTAATGCGGAGCCAACATTGTATGGAAACGTGGGTACAACGGTTAATTACAAGGGCTTGTCAGTGCAGATCATCGGCAATTACTCCCTTGGAGGAGATATCTATAATCAGACGTTAATGGATAAGATCGAAAATAACTCCCCTTATCTGAATGCCGACCGACGTGTATTGGAAGAACGTTGGAAGCAACCTGGAGACCTCAGCCGATATAAGGCGATCGGTGATCAGTCGGTAACACAGCCTTCGAGCCGTTTTGTGCAGACGGAGTCTTTTTTACGTCTTTCCACGATCAACGTCAACTACTCGTTTAGCAATGCTATCCTCAAGCGGTATAAGCTGGAACGCCTTCGGCTTAACTTCTCAATGAACGATATGTTCCGCTGGAGTACGGTACGCATGGAACGGGGGATAGATTATCCGTATGCCCGTGAATTTAATTTTGGTGTAATGGTTCAATTTTAAAGCATGAAAAAGTTAATAATCGCCATCGCTGTGCTCTGCATACTGTCGGGCTGCGAAAAATTCTTAAATGTCAATCCCACTGATAAAGCTTATGAGGAGGATCTGCTCACAGATCGATCGGGCTTTAGTGCTGCATTGGCTGGTGTATACGAAACCATGAATACGGATACACTCTATGGCCGTGAAATGAAATATGGTTTTATGGAAAGCCTGGTCGGATCGTATAATGTGACCAATTCGGGGCACAACTACTACCGGTCATTTCGGTATGAATACAATTTTGATATACCTAAAAAAACGATTGCCAACATTTGGGGTAAATTTTACCAATGCATCAATCAGACCAATATTATTCTGGCAAACGTAGACCGTATCAAGACGGATGAAAACTACGATCTGATCAAGGGGGAGGCCATCGGTCTGCGGGCATTTTGCCATTTCCAGCTGCTGAAATTATTTGGTCCCGCCATTTCGAACGAAGGGGCTTCGGCACAGGCGATCCCGTACCGGGATGCGGTGACTTATTCGGCGACGAAGTTTTCTACAGCAGCCGAGGTGATCGCCTTTTTGGAAAAGGATCTTGCGGAAGCTCGTGCTTTGCTAGAAAAAGATCCGATCCGTTCGAATGCACGGGATGCTAATTTAAACCAATTTGCGTACGAACATTACAACAGCTTAATTGATTACCGTGGTATCCGCATGAACTATTATGCAATTGTGGCACTGCAAGCGATGGTCGCACAATGGAAGGGTGATCTGACTGGTGCGGGAAAGTATGCAGAAGAGCTGATTACGGAGCTTAAGACTACGCAGAGTGTTCGGTTGGCCCTCGCTGGAGAAATAGCTCCGGGTGCTTTTGCGCGTATGCCCATGGAAAATATCTTTGCACTGTTTTCCAGTAAACTGGGCGTGATGGTAAGTTTGGTTTTTGCGCAGCCAGATGCGACTATTTCAAGCTCGACCTCACCCTTTTTATTTCCTAATTATTCGTGGTTGCGAACGAACCTTTACAACAGCTCGGTGCATGGCTCGCTGAATGATGCTCGTTTGGCCAATTGGTTTATACAACCTAATACGGCGTATCCCTGGAAGCTTTCGAAGTACCTATTTGATCTCAAGCGATTGCCTTCAGAGGTCAATTATCGCCCGGCTTATGAAAACAAGATCATTGGACTACATACCATCTATATGATTGCGGCCGAAAGTAATGCTGCTGCTAATCCAACCAAAGCAATGGAATATCTCAACCTGGTGCGCAAAAGCAGAAACATCAGCACCGACCTTGTACTCAACACAGCTATGACAACCCAACAGCTCAAGGATCTGATTTTTGACGAGATGCGCAAAGAGAATATTGGTGAAGGTTACCTGTTTACGGAATATAAACGTCTGTATAGGGCCATTGACCGACCTACACTGGTACAGCCTAAAAACGAAATATTCAGGCTGCCGATTCCAGATGATGAATTGTTGTATAACCCTCAAAACTAACCGAAATGAAAAGATATATTTTGCTTTTTTGTGCTGCCGTTATACTGGGTGCCTGCAATAAAAACGACAATATGCTCCAATTTGACGAGGCGCAGAGCTACATCTATTTTGCTTATCCAAATGCCAATACCAGATCCGTAGAAAAATACGCAGATAGTGTCTATTATGGATTTGCGCTGGATGCCGATTTGCAACGCAAGGAAAAGACAATTGCGATTCCGATCGGTATCGGCGGGAGGGCGATTGCGAAGGACCGTGGTTATACTTATGTGTTGGAAGATTCGTCCAAATATGATCAAGCTACCGTGAAATTTTCTGCAGCAATGATTGGCGCTAGCCGATATGTGGATACCCTTTTTATCACATTTCAACGTACAGCCAAGATGAAAGCTGAGCCCACGGTTTTGTATCTGCACCTGGAACAAAATGAGGCTTTTGCGCCCGGAAACCTATACAATCAAAAAATACGGATTGTAGTTGACGATATACTGAATGAACCGGCTTGGTGGAATACCTGGAAAAATTATTTTGGCCCTTATCAAAAAGAGGTGTTCCAGCAATGGATGCAGGTCTATCACCTTGGCGCCGACCCTTCACCAGATCTGACGACAGGGGCACCGGGCCCGATATATTATTGGAATAATATGCCTACTTCGGCTATTGCAAGCTGGTATCCTGTCACCTTCAATTATATTCAGGTGCTCAAACAGTATTTTATCGATCACCAGGTCTATCCTGATGGCGACAGTACAAAAGAACGTATTCTATTACCTTAACGATGAAGCAGATGAAATTTATAAACCGATCTTTTATCCTGTTCCTGGCTCTTCTGATTGTAGGAGGCTGTTCTAAGGATCTAGGTAACTATAATTACAAGGACGTGAATACGATAACAATCACGGGCCTGCTGGAAGCTAATCATCCGACGGGGCGAATCTATGAAATTCCTTTTAACGATACGATTCGGTTGAATCCAACAGTGAAGGGGACGCTTTCGGCTAGTGATACGGCACAATTGACCTTTGAATGGAAGGTGGACTCTGTTGCGGTCAGTAAATCGAAAAATCTATTTTATGTGGCCAATAAGCGTTATGGTAAGATCTCGGCCGAGTTTACTGTAACGGACAGGTCTACGGGAATAACAAGCAGCTACAATTGTTTTTTGAATATTGTGAACCCTTACAAATGGGGGTACTATTTACTGACACAGGATAAATCGAAAGCGGCATCACTGTACTGCCTATCGAGCATTACCAAAAAAGCGTCCTTTGATCAGGTTTTATTGCCCAAGTTAGGTAAGCTGGGCCAGAATCCGCTGTCGATCAGTGGGACCAAAAAGTATGGCGCTTCGTCAACAGACTTTTATAACGTGTTGACCATCGGGATTCAGGATGCTGTAAATCCTGTCGTGGTCATTGATTCTAGGGAGTTTGTGCCTACGCTGCTGTACAATTCTTCCAGCTATGTCGGTGGTGGTAATTTTGAGCTTCGTCCAAGCCAGGTGATGAACGATCGATACAATGACGTGATCTATGTGGTTAATAAAGGTAAGTTTCATGTACTGCGGAAGGGCGCTATAGCGCTGCCTGCTTTTATCAATGATCCGACGGATTACCAGGTTGCGCCGAATGGTGTGGCCGCCCCGCTGGGCAACGGAAGATACTTTATGAGTGTCTACGATGAAAAGAATAAAAAGGTGCGGGTGTGGGATAATGGTATTACGGCCAATGAGTATGTTTATATCAATGATTATAAAGATATCCTAGGGCAGGAGCTCATGAATGGAAAGGTATTTTTGGCCTGTAGTTATGCCAATATCCCTTCGATCAACCATATCTACCTCTTTAAACAGGATAATCAATTGTATTCTTATCGTTTGGATTACGCTGCAGATTATAAACCGAAATCGTTCAGTCTACTGGGCTCCGGCCCAATGCCGACAACTGGTTCAATTGGTTATGTCTATTTTGATGGTCCTACAAGCCGTTGGTTTATGGCTATTGGCAAGACTATTTATATGGCCTCTTACCTCGGTGTCGAATTTCAGAAATATGCGCAGCTGCCTGCAGATGCCACTGGAGATATTGTCAAATTTAAGATCCTGGATGGCAAGCTGATGATAGCAACCAATGATCTGACCGCCAGTAAGCCTGGGTCCATCTATATTTATAATGCAAACACCATGGTCTTGGAACAGTCTTTTCCACATGTGGTTGACGAGATCGTCGACCTCCATTTAGGGATATTGACGCAATAAAAACTGTTAGCTCTTAAAACATAATATCATTCATTTAAACATGTATAAATCTTAAAATATGAATTTGAAATCAATAAAATTAGCCATTCCGCTACTACTATTGGGAAGCCAGGCTGCTTTTGGACAGTTAGCTGCAAAAAAAGGAATCACTCAGGAGGAGCTATATAAGCATCTCAATGGCTTGTTCCAGAAAGGTACAGATGATTCGAAGGCAGAAATTTTGAAGGAAGCTGAATTTCTAGCGAAATCAAAAAAAGAGGAAGACCAATTGCTAGCAGGGCAGATCTATACCGGTTTGCAAAAAGCAGATAAGGCCGATGCGATAAAGGCGGGTATCGCCAAAAAGTTTCCAAAGGGAATTACCGCACGAAATGAAGCTTTCGGTAAACTGTTTAAAGCGGATAATCAGACTGCGGCACAATTAGAAGAGCAGTATATTAGCTTGGTTAAAAAGTTTCCGGAAAATAGCTATACCGAAAAAAATAGAGGAATCTATGGTTACGGCATGGGGACTATTGCACAACAGTATGCAAAAGAAAAAAACTTGGATAAGGTCAGTTATTATTTGGATCTATTGAAACCCAAAGACAATTATGCTAACGCTGTTTTTGCGATCGGACGCGAATTAAACCGGCAAAAAGAGTACACTTTTTCACAAAAGATGCTTGAACCCGTCTATGTCAATCTAAATCAGCTGAAATCTGAAGGTAAGAAAACTGCGGGTGGTCAATACCTGGGGGCTATCGGCCTGCAGTATGCGGACGCTTTAATGGGCAACAAGGATGTGGATAAGGCGCTTGAAGTATTGGACAAAGTGCGTTCAGAATTACCGTCCGAATCGGCAACGATTGCCTATGCTAAGGCGCTGCAGGCAAAAGGGCGCGATCTGGATGCTTTTCAACTTATTGAAAAGGAAGTTGTCAAAGAAGGGAAAGAGCCCAAAATGATGGAAGTACTGCTGCCTTTGTACAGTAAACTGAATAGCGGACTGTCGGATACGACGACTTATCTCAAAGCGCTAAATGGACGTATTGACGAAATGCTGGTGACAAAACTGAAGGGTGAAATGATCAAAAAGGAAGCACCTCAATTTTCGTTGGTGGATCGTTCGGGCAAGGAAGTATCTTTGGCAGGCCTGAAAGGAAAGGTGGTTGTACTTGACTTTTGGGCAACCTGGTGTGGACCATGTAAAATGTCATTCCCAGGCATGCAAGCTGCAGTCAACAAATATGAAGGTGATCAAGAGGTAGTGTTCTTGTTTATCAATACCTGGCAAAAGGAGGAAAACTATAAGGAACTCGTCAACAACTTTATCAACGACAATAAATACAGTTTCCATGTCCTATATGATGAGATGAAGGAGAAGGATAAGTCTGTAGTTTCGGCCTACGGTGTTAGTGGCATCCCTACGAAAGTGGTGATTGATAAAGACGGTTTTATTCGCTTTCAGTCGTCAGGTAGTGGTTCGGATGTCGAAAAGATCGTTAACGAAATTTCAAACAAGATCGAGTTAGCAAAAAAGGGGTAAGGTATCCTTCAAGATAGAACCGTGATTTGACGGTCAAAAATAAGCAGGATAATATCTCGGAAAGTCCATAATCAGCCAATCTTCAAGTTTGGCTGATTATGGACTTTTGTTTGTTTTTAAGCTACAATTTCTATCGGATTTCCCTCCGGATCAAGCACGGCGCTTTCATAATAACCATCCCCCGTAGTACGGGGCTCGCTTTCGACAATATAACCATCCGACCGTAATTGCTCGGTCAGATTATCGACAATATCCTTTCCACCGACGCTAATGGCCAGATGGGTATAGCCTTTGTTGAGACTTCTATCAGCCGCGGCAGTAGTAATATCAATACGATTCATAATCTCCAAACGCGCGCCGGATTCGCGGAATTTAAGAAAGTAGGATGAAAACCCTTTCTTCGGGTTATGGTACTTTTCTCCGTTTACAGTACCAAAGTATTTGGCGTAAAAAGCACGTGTTTTCTCAAGATCATCGACCCATAGGGCGAGGTGTTCTATTCGCATGGCAAATCTTTTTGTTTAATTACATTGCAATATTATGCAAATTTGCATAATATTGCAATGTAAAATTTATCAGATATGTTGAACGAATCAATATTAAAGGCTAAGGTAGCGACACAGGTTATGTTTTTGGTATGTGGCCTCGCGTTATCAAGCTGGGCACCGATGGTACCTTTCGCCAAGGACCGTCTTGGTCTGAATGACGGAGAACTGGGGCTTTTACTGTTATGTTTGGGTGGTGGTGCACTATTAACGATGCCGCTTACTGGGTTTTTCATCGGGAAAGTTGGGAGCAGACGAGTGATTTTGATTTCAGGTTTGATAGCTGCCGTAGTGCTCCCTGTACTGTTAATGGTAACCAATAGCTATTTGATGGCCTGTGTTCTTTTTATATTTGGCTGCAGTATAGGTGGCATAGATGTGGCCATGAATGCACATGGTGTGCAGGTTCAAAATGCAATGGGTAAACCGATAATGTCATCTTTACATGGACTGTTCAGTGTAGGCGGGCTATTTGGATCGATCGGCTTGGGTTTTCTGATAAAGATGGGGTTAGTTCCTATTTATGCAGCCATTACTATAGCCATTCTTTTAATACTGCTACTGATCGTACAATATCGAAAGTTGCTGAGCTATCAAAAGGAAAAAGAAATCATTGTCCAGTTTTCCCACATTGATGAAACTCAGGTTTCAAAAAAAGGATTTCAATGGCTTAGGTGGAGTGTGCTGATACTTGGGCTGATGTGTTTCATTGCATTTTTGTCTGAGGGAGCGATGTTGGACTGGAGTGCGATTTTCTTGCGGGATCACAAAGGAGTATCTCCTGAGTTTACGGGAATTGGATATGCGGCCTTCTCCGTTGCGATGGCGGTCATGAGATTGCAGGGTGACCAATTAGTAAGTAAACTGAATAGTAAAGTTGTGGTGATAGGTGGTAGCTTATTGGCTTCATTGGGCATTTTGATCGTAGTGTGTAGTCCTTGGTTATCGCTAACGCTCATTGGATTTGTCCTTTTGGGACTGGGAGCCGCCAATATTGTTCCTGTATTTTTTAGCGAGGGTGGACGGATTGAAGGACTTTCGCCGACGGTAGCCATTCCGGTTATTTCAACAATGGGCTATGCCGGTCAGCTAGCGGGCCCCGCGCTTTTGGGGGCCATTGCGCAGCATTTTTCTTTGATCATTGCTTTCGAAACAATAGCTTTGCTTTTTCTAGTGGTAGCTCTTATCTATAAAATCAGAAAGTAATAGCATGTTAAAAGAAGAACGTTTTGAGATAATCCTCCGCGAATTAGCGGTCCGGAGGAAGGTGAAGTTTGAAGAGCTGGCGGTGTTGTTGGCGGTATCGGAAGATACTATCCGCCGTGATATAGACCTTCTCTATCGGAACGGCTTGCTTTCCAAGACCAGGGGTGGTGCTATACTGCGTGAAAAAGATCCGCTGACTTTCCAGGATAGGCAATCGTTTCTGACCAAAGAAAAAGACATTATTGCATTAAAAGTACAGCCGTTTCTGAAGGATGGTATGACCATTTTTGTGGATGGCGGCACCACGACATGGGCCGTAGTGAATGCGATGCCATTGGATATCCGGATTCGGATGGTTACAAATAATTTTTCCATCGTGCCGCTGCTCGAGAAGTTCAAAAATGTAGAACTTATTTTTTTGGGTGGTAATTTTGAACCCGATCTGGCTGTAACTTCAGGCATCACAACCTGTATGGAGGTGGCTAAGTATAATGCCGATATCTTTATCATGGGAACTTGTGCTGTAGATCCTGAGCTCGGCGTTTCCGCAGCGTCAGCTGCAGATGGCGAAACCAAAAAGATGATGGTTCAATGTGCAAAGAAAACGATAGCCTTAGCCAGCCAGAATAAGCTTTACCAAGGTGAACTGTTTAGGGTGTGTCCAATAGATTCGCTTACGGCATTGATCACCGACCTGGATTCAAATGATTCCGAATTGAATCCCTTTAGAAATATGGACCTGCAGATTGTCTAGCCAAATTTATTAGATTTTGGATATAACTGTCTAATGTCGCTAGCGTCTGTTGCATAATCGTCGATTTTTGATGCATCCATAAAGTTAGTCATAATTGCCTGAGTATGCGAATTATCATGTGCACTAAGGATCGTAAGAAAAGTGAAAAATGTTAATAATTATTTAATGGGAATTAGTGTAAATTTATGTCAGCATAAAGCTGTAGCTATGTTCATCCTTGGATAAAACGATAGCGGATGTTCAAGTGTTATTTATGCAGTTGTCGTTTTTATAATTTACTGAATACGGATGAAAAAGATCGAACTAGTCCCACTTGTTGGGATTCAAATTGAAGGTATTGGTCAGGTTAATCTCGGTGCGGGCCGTGCTGAAGTTCAAAGTGTACTTGGTGCTCCTTCAGATGCGCTGGACGACCAATATTATTATGATGAACTCGAATTGAGACTTGATTTTAATGATCAGGGAACATTGGAATTTATAGAAAGCATCAATGGACCCTATCCAGAAAAAACTGAAATCAGTATCTATGGTGTTAATCCGTTTCAGGTCGAAGCGACCGAACTTGTAAGCATCCTGAGTGATAAAAACGCGGGTGAGGTTGATGATGCCGAAGCGGGATATTGCTATACATTTTTAAATAGCTCTGTTGGTGTCTGGAGACAGATTACTGAAGAGGATGTTCAGGAGGAGATTGAGGAAATCAAAGCCGATGGCGAATACGAAGACAATGCGGATATGCTGCTGGAGGACCTTAAAAAGTCAAAGTTCTTTTGGACGATTGGCATTGGAGTAGCGGGATATTACGCGGAGTAAAGATAAATAACCTACTGAAACAGTTGCCTAAATTCCACGGGACTTTGTTGGGTATTCTTTTTGAAGACCTTACTGAACGACTGTGGATGCTCGAAGCCTAGCTCATATGCGATCTCGCTGATGGAGAGGGAGCTCGTGCTTAATCTTAATTTGGCATACTCGATCATTTTATGCTGAATATGCTGCTGGGTGTTTTGTTGTGTGTAGATACGCAGCAAACTGCCCAGGTAGTTTGGTGATAAATTGAGCTGCTGCGCCAGAAAGCTGACTGTAGGTACACCATGCTCCACAAGTATGTGTTGCTGAAACTGTGTTGACAGTAACTGCTCAAACTTGGTGACCAGCTCTTGAGTCGATCGTTTGCGGGTGATAAATTGACGTTCGTAAAATCGTTCGGCGTAAATCAGCAAGCGTTCAATCTGTTTGAGAATGAGTTCACGACTAAATTTATCGATATTAGACTGATACTCTTTTTCGATATTCTGCAGAATATCGACAATGATGGCTTCTTCTTTGTCTGAAAGAAAAAGCGCTTCATTGACCTGATATTGGAAAAAATCGTAGGAGTGAATATGTTTTGCCAATTCGCTGTTCCAGAGAAAATCGGGATGGATCAACAAAATCCAACCGCTGGGTTGCGCCTGTACTTCCTGATTGATCTCCACTTTTAGAAATTGCAATGGTGAGACAAAGGTGAGTATGCCCGAGTCGAAGTCGTAGTGCTGCTGTCCATAATTGAACCTGGCATTTACATTTCGCTTTAAACCGATCGAATAAAAATGTTGTATCCAATTCAATTTGCTATCATTCACAGGGTAATGTACTTGACTATAATCAACCAGGCTGATCAATGGATGTTCGGGTTTAGGTAGTCCGCAAAAGCTGTGGAATTCCGAAAGGGAATGAAAGCGAAATGTATTCTCCATGTTGTAAATTTACTGAATTTCTTATTTGATTATTGTGAAATATCCTAGGAAGCTCCTTATGCTGAACTAAGCTGTTATACAGATTGCTCGAAACCTGTTGACACGGTATAACTTTTCCATTTTTCGATTTCTGCCCGAAGCATGTTGATCTTGTTTTTGGCCAGTTCATACGCATCTTCGCCCATTAAAAAATGGACTGGAGGCTGCTCCAGCGTACTCAGCTCGATTAATAAGGTTGCTGCTTTCTGTGGATCGTTTGCCTGATTCCCGTGGATCTGATGCAGATGGGTGGCTTCGTTTTCTCGGGCAGTTACATAAGCTGCGATCGGATTGGCTGCTGTATGTAAGGATCCTTCAGATAAAAAATCAGTTCTGAAGTAGCCGGGATACACCAAGGTCGTGTGTACACCAAAAGGCTCCATTTCGACAGCAAGGGCTTCAGTAAAGCCTGCAACAGCAAATTTGGTGGAGCAATAAACACCAAAGGCTGGGTAATTTCCTGCGAGTCCACCGATAGATGCTATATTGAAAATATGTCCCGATTGTTGGCGTCGCATTTGGGGAGCGATATGCCGAATGGCATTAAGGGATCCAAAGACATTCACTTCGAAGTTGCGGCGTGCTTCCCGGTCACTGAGCTCCTCTAGGGTACCTGTCTGACCATATCCGGCATTGTTGACCAGTACATCAATCCTTCCGAAATAATCAATGGCCGATAGTACTGCCCGGGCAACGTCTTTGTCATCGGTAATGTCTACCTCAAGCGGCAGAAAATTTTCCTGATCACCGATTTCATCTTCTAGGGCCTGTTTTGTTCTTGTTGTGGCAACCACAGAATAATCTTGGGCGAGCAACTCTTTAACGAGGTTGAGACCTAGCCCTTTGGAGGCACCAGTAACGAACCATACCTTTTGTGATTTCATGTATTTCTTTTTTTTAATAAATTGATGCTACAAAGGTGGCTAATCGATCGAGTTTGGATGTAGGCAGATCAACGGATCTTGTAGTCAAATCGTGGATTGTCATCCTTTCAACGACTGAATTTGCCCGTTCGACGAAATTTATACAGCTTAAAAAAAATGTTGGGTAATTTTAAACGAAGGAAGACTAATAGCGCTTTTTCATTAAATCAATATGTTATGAAAACCAATAGCCTGATTGCCCAGAAAAAAGAATCGACCGTCTTGATGAATGGTAAAGTTTCCTGCTCAACAACTATAATTTTAAAAAAATAGTAGATCAGTTATGAGCAAAAGAACCCAAAAAACTAATAGTATGAATTTTTTTTTCAACAATAAGACTACGAGATCTTACCTTAAAGAACAGAATTGTGGTATCGCCTATGCAACAGTATAGTGCGACTGAAGGTATACCAGGAGATTGGCATCTTGTCCACTTGGGCAGCCGTGCGATTGGTGGAGCAGGATTGCTACTCGCTGAATGTAATCCAAAAGAACGGATGCTGCCTTTGGCTGTTTCAGAAGGAGGATGGCAGTTGAAATCATCATCAGCGACAATGATCAATGAACCTGTGCAGGCCAATGCTATTATTACCGACGGTTTGGCCGATCTTATTCTAATTGCTCGTGAGCACCTTCGGGATCCTTATTTTTCCTTACATGCAGCAAAAATACTCGGAGAGGAAATAGCAATACCCTGGCAATACCAACGTGCATTTTAATTTTATCTGATCCTATGGAAAACCAAGGCGCTTCCGCTGTAATCACACATCATATTCTGGATGATAAAATCTATGAATATGAAAAATGGCTTGAAGAGATTATGCCATTAACTAGACATGCAAAGGGTTTTATTGATCTTCAGATCGTAAGGCCTATTCCTCAATTGACTTTTGTATATACGGTCATTATTCGTTTTGACACGGTCGACCATCTCAAAATGTGGCTAGAATCGACGCAGCGAAAGCGCTGGATTGAAAAGGTTGAGCCACTATTTCGTCGCCACGATCACTATCAAATCCGGTCGGGTTTGGATTTTCTTTTTGAGGCCCCAGAGAATAGTGCAAAAATCCCTCCTCGCTGGAAACAATATCTTATCACTTGGTCTGCTATTTATCCATTATCCATTTGTATACCCATGTTACTCGTGCCCTTATTGCGCGCTTTAAATTTTCCCTTCAATCACTTTTCGGATGCACTCTTGATTTCTGGTACGATTGTGTTTTTGATGGTCTATGTTGTCATGCCAAAGTATACTAAGCTGATTCGTAAATGGCTAAATAAATAGTCTAAAGTTGGCTGTGTTGAACGATAATTTCTGCCTTTTCAAGGAATTCTGAATCTAAATAATTTATGATGTATGAGAGAGACAGCTCAAAATGATTTTTTGATCGGAAACTCATTCCTTAAAGGACTTCCGGAAAGTCAGATCTTTATCAAACCTGAAACTAAATAAAACAAATTTAACTGTTCACACCTTTATATTATGGTGGTACAGATCTATTTGTAAATGTATAAACAGGCGGACTGGAATGCCAATATTGCTTACACTTTAAAGATATTAGTATGTTACAAAAAAATGATGTTGCCCCTGATTTTACCTTGTATGCGACACCAGATCAGAAAATTAAATTATCTGAATTCAAGGGACAAAATGTGATCTTGGCATTTTACCCGGCAGATTGGAGTCCGGTATGTAGCGATCAAATGGCACTATATAATGAAATGCTCAAGTATTTTAAGAAATATGATGCGGAGATTATGGGTATTTCCGTTGACAGCAAATGGTGCCATATGGCATTTGCGCAATCTCGCAAGCTGCATTTTCCGCTTTTAGCTGATTTTGAGGGTAAAGGTGAGGTAGCAAAGAAATATGGTGTTTACGATGAAGAAGAAGGTGAGTGCAAGCGCGCACTCTTTGTGATTGATAAGGAAGGGATTATTGCTTGGAGTTATATGTCCCCGACGGCGGTCAATCCAGGTGCAGACGGTATTATCGAAGCATTGGAGAATCTTAAATTAAAATAATTATGTCATTGAAACCGAAGGTCAGCAATGCTGACCATATATTGGGAAATGGCCAGGCCGATCTGACCATTGTTGAATATGGAGATTACCAGTGTCCACATTGCGGTGCAGCTCATCCCATAATAAAAGAAATGATGGCCGAACTGGGAAGCCAAATCAGGTTTGTATTCCGCAATTTTCCGCTTTCGGAAATGCATCCTTATGCAAAAACCGCAGCTTTGGCGGCGGAGGCAGCTGCATTGCAGGGGAAATTTTGGGAGATGCATGATGCCATTTTCGAAAATCAGAACTTGCTGAGTGCGAGATTGCTGTTGGATATCGCCGAGCAACTGGATTTGGACATGCCAAAGTTTAAATCTGATGTTCAGAAAGAAGTTTTACAGGACCGTGTGGATGGTGATTTTGAAAGTGGTATGCTGAGTGGCGTTAATGGGACACCGACATTTTTTGTCAACGGACAGAAATTTGACGGTGGCGCGGAAGATCTGGTTCAAATATTAGGTGAAAACTGAATATATGATTACTATTTGAACACAGGTGCGCACTCGACGAGAAGCCTTTTGCAGGAAAATAGGACCTATCGTAAAAAACGGATAAATCTGTTGTATAAATAATGAATTATCGTTGTTTTTAAATTAACTTTTGCTTTTTTAATATGCTTAAATACAGCTGTATGTGTTAATTGGATTATGAATTCCAATCCAATCAACATATCATGTAAATAATAAAATTCTTAAACTAATCATCATGGCAACATTCAAAGTTCAAGACGGAACAGAAATTTATTACAAAGACTGGGGAACAGGACAACCGATCGTATTTCATCATGGTTGGCCTCTATCCAGCGACGATTGGGACGCGCAGTTGATGTACTTCCTCGAAAAAGGGTACCGTGTGATCGCACACGATCGCCGGGGGCATGGTCGCTCGACACAGACAGCGACAGGAAATGAGATGGATACCTATGCGTCGGATATTGCACAATTGGTAGAAGCATTGGATTTAAAAGATGCCATCCATATTGGCCACTCAACAGGTGGTGGAGAGGTCGTTCGCTACATAACCAATCATGGTACTTCTCGGGTTTCAAAAGCTGTATTGATCAGTGCGGTTACCCCCACAATGGCCAAGAGTGCTACAAATCCCGATGGTGTACCTATGGAGGTTTTTGACGAAATAAGATTGAATACTGCAACACGTAGACAACAGTATTTTCAGGATTTTACCCTCGCTTTTTATGGCTATAACCGAGATGGAGCGAATGTACAACAAGGCGTGATGGACAACTGGTGGCGGCAAGGAATGATGGGAGGGATAAAAGCACATTATGATTGTATCAAAGCTTTCTCTGAAACTGATTTTACAGAAGAACTAAAAAAATTAGAAATCCCTGTCTTAGTATTGCATGGTGAAGATGATCAAATTGTACCCATTGATATAACGGGTAGAAGAGCGGCTAAGTTAGTCCAAAATGGTACTTTAATTACCTATCCCGGTTTTCCACATGGAATGCCTACTACAGAAGCGGAGACCATCAATAAGGATATTTTGGCTTTTATTAGCGGAAAATAAGCGCATACAACAAAAAGCGATAACAAAAAGATGCTGCCTTGATATACTATCAGGGCAGCATCTTTTTGTTATCCTATCTTAGAGCTATTTCTATTGGTCGCTTTGGCTGGAAAGAAAGTAACAGATGAGCATTGCTATTCCGGCAAATGCAACTGAGCTTAAGCCAAGTTCTTTACCTAAATAGGCTCCTGCCAGACAGCCAATAAAAAATCCAGAAAGTGTAATCAGCTGCTTAGCAAAACTGACATTGGTGGTAGGGTTTTTAAATTTATTGGCGATAAGTACACAAAGATCTAAGGAGGCTTGGGTAACATTGCCCGTCATCATGGTTGTAGGACCGTGGGTTTCTTTAGTGAATAATTTACCAAATGCATTTTGCATACCCAATGCAAAGACAATAAGCATAACCAGACTGTACATCACTGTTTTTGATTCTTCCACCGGTAGTATGATGGCTAATGCTCCAGCAAGGACAAGTAATAGGGCTTCGACAAAAAGAACTGTATTTTTTTTGTGAGAACGTGACGTAAGCCAGCCTCCAAGCATCACGGCTGCAACAAAAACCGGAAAAGTCGCCAGTTTGATCCAGGCCGTGATGTCTCCCCCATTTATTAATTGATAAGCGAAAACAATAAAGTTACCTGTTACGTGAGCCGAAAAGATCTTGTCGGCGGCAACAAATGTAACGGTGTCACAATAGCCGCCTACCAGCGTAAGAACCAAGGTGGTTATATGTGTGTGGTTTTGGGATTGAGTTTCCATAATATTTAATATGCCTTTAGAAGTTGGAAAATATAGTAATCCAGGGAATATGTACCCGGTCCTGTCAGTAGAAGTAAAAACAAACAAAGTGTGTACATAAATGGAATATCGCGTACTTCGCGTGAATCGTGGCGATGGACGACAAAATAACCAACTGCGGTGACTCCTATTGTCGGTAATAGCGCTAACCTTCCAAGTAGGCCAAGTGCAATAAAAAAAGGAACAATAGTGTCTGCAAACTGGGCTACCGCGGCGTTTAGTTTTTCTGGCAGCTGCAAAGGATTTGGGATATGTTCAGGTTCAGCTTGTGGGCCTTTCTGAATTTTTTTGAGACCGTGCACGGTCAATAATTCCCAGGCAAATAGAACTCGAAAGATCAGTATGGCAATGTTATTGGCCGTATTGCCCAAATCGGTGTAAAAAAGTTTTTGAAGTATTTCCATCTTTCCAGTGTCTTAAAATGCAAAACATGAACAGCCTAGGGCTCCCCAGAATGCGGTGTAATTGTTTATCGCGATGTTACTCATTCGGGCTTGATTGTGATCGTGTGCATGTACCTGACAGCTGCCGCTACACAGATGTATGGAATTTACAATGCTACTTTGAGCTGTTGATGCAGTTGTAATGCTTTTTTGATCTGTTTTCGAAACACTATAATAACCGCCGTAGCTTTTTGTAGGTGACCAATCGGGTAGAACGGGGATCGGTGGGGGAGAGAAGGAACTGAAATCACCTTCCGCATAGACAATTTTGCCCGCTACGACAGTAAGCTCGGATTCGATTTCCTTAATAGCTTCATCTTCTACCGTAAAATAGTCATTGTTAAGTACCGTTAAATCAGCTAGCATTCCCACAGCAATGTCCCCCTTTTTTTGTTGTTCTTGTGAAAACCAGGCACTGCCTTTGGTATAGATCTGTAGCGCTGTCATGCGGTCAAGCTTGCTATCTTGGTATATCTGGAGTCCACCAACAGTTTTTCCTGCGGTAAGCCAGTACATGGACACCCAGGGATTGTAGCTGCTCACGCGGGTTGCATCGGATCCACCTCCTACAGGAATTTCCATGGCTAGCATTTTTTTGACAGGAGGTGTTTGTTCGGCCACAGTAGTGCCATATCGATCTGCAAAATATTCACCTTGATAGGCCATGCGGCTTTGGATGGCAATACCACCACCTAACGCTTTGGTTCGTTCAATATTACGTTCGTCTATTGTTTCGGCATGGTCGAAAATCCAGGCCAATCCGTCAAACGGAATGTCGCGGTTGACTTTCTCAAATACATCCAAAAAGCGGCCGATACTTTCGTTGTATGTGGCATGTAATCTGAATGGCCATCGGTTACTCACCAGTAAGCGAACAACTTTTTCGAGTTCGGCTTCCATATTTTCACTGAGATCAGGTCTAGGTTGTAGAAAATCCTCAAAATCTGCTGCCGAAAACACGAGCATTTCACCAGCGCCGTTGTGGCGATACATATCGTCGCCTTGGTAGAGAGGAACGCTGTCTATCCATTGTTGGAAATCTTCGTATTCGTGCTTGGGCTTTTGTGTAAAGAGGTTGTAGGCGATACGAACCGTAAGTTGGTCTTCGCTGTGTAAATCACGGATGACTTTGTAGTCGTCGGGGTAGTTCTGAAAACCGCCACCAGCATCGATGACGCTGGTAATTCCAAAGCGATTGAGTTCCTTCATGAAATGTCGGGTCGAATTAACCTGCTCTTCGTAGGGAAGCGTAGGTCCTTTTGCCAAGGTTGAATATAGGATCATGGCATTGGGCGATGCAATCAGCAATCCAGTGGGATTACCATGGCTGTCCCGTTCAATGGTTCCGCCTGGAGGAGCAGGTGTGTCTTTGGTGTAACCTACGGCACGCAGTGCCGCAGCATTTAGAAGTGCGCGGTCATAGAGATGAAGGATAAAAATTGGGGTATCGGGCGCAATGGCATTGATCTCAGCCAAAGTTGGCATACGACGTTCGGCAAATTGAAACTCGGACCAGCCGCCTACTACACGAACCCATTGGGGATGTGGCGTACGGTCAACTTGCTCTTTGAGCATACGTAGTGCATCGGCCAATGATGGAACACCATCCCAGCGCAATTCAAGATTATAATTGAGTCCACCACGGATCAGGTGGATATGCGAATCGTTGATGCCCGGTACAACACGTCTACCGCCTAGATCAATCAATTTTGTCTGTGTGTTGGCAAGCTTAAGGACATCGCTGTCCGAACCGATTGCAACAAATTTACCATCTTGGATCGCTACCGCGGTAACAGCTTCCTGGTTGTGGCCGAAATGGGTTATTTTTCCGTTATATAGAATAAGGTCTGCTTTCATAATCTGGTTTGTTTAATTGTTTAAGGAAGAAATCGCGTTTTTGATGCCTTCGCCAGCAGTTTCAAAAAATGCCGGTCCGGCTAGTAACGTGATCTTGTTTAATACCGGTTGTTGATCCATATTTTTTTCGCTCAACCATTTTTGGGTTCTGAAGGCATCGATACAACCGAGAACAACATTCTCTGCGACCAGAGCAGTCGGCGAATCCACACCTGCATCTTTGAGATCACTCGCAAAACTAAAATCTTTGACACCTAATCTAAGCGCTTCGCGCATGGCAACATGGGCTACATCCTTCATCAGTTCAGCATGGAAGTCCTCCCGTTTGCCAAGCCCAATCAACAACAGTTTTTTACTTGCGAGTGTACCCTTTTGGCTTGGAGCTAAGAGAATGGTTTCGAGTGCATGCCCCTTAAATTTTCCTGTTTTACGTATTTCAGTTAACGTACCATGTAAAGCTTCATCTAAATGTACAAGACCATTCAATGGGGCAGGTAATGCCGGCGGTGAGATAAAGATATCGCCCTCGGTATATTCAAATACACAGGCTACCTGCAGATCACTTGCGGCTGCCGAAGGACCTTGAACGAGGCCTTCAATAGCAAGTCCATCGACATTTCCCCAGATGGTACTTGTGCCTATTGCTGTGGTTTTAATAGGAGCTGCTGTCTTTACTTGTGCATAGGATTGTATCGGAGTGACCGCCAGGATGCCAAGCAAGGCGATCAGTGCCCATTGACATGTTTTCTTTTGAAAGAGTCTCTTTATTGTTTTCATGATTTTAGAATTTAAAGGCGATCCTGCTATTGAAGAAAATTCCATTTTTTGGTGTGCTAATGATGTCTTCAATGAAAGCGCCGGTTTTGAAATATTGAATACCTGTTACCAGCGACAATTGCTTACTGGCGGCGTAGGTAAAGTTGGCTAGATAAGCCGTGCCGATATAACGTTTACGCGAAGCAGATCCAGGGAGGTTAAAAGATCCGCTTGGCCTGTATAAACCGTCTTGTAAGGTATGCCGCCAGTTGAAAACCACGTCAACCTGCATCTTGAGTTTGGAAAGAAGGTCTAGCGTGGCATAAGGATGAATGTCAATCAAGTTGACGGGACCGATCTGTGGACTAAAACCGAAGTATCCGCCTTTGGGATAAATGGGGTTGAAAGTTTGCAGATTGCCATCTCCAGCCTTTTTGTCCCCTGAAATATAGTCGTTACGTAGATTGATGGATGGTTTGAGTACCGTATTTTCAAAGAGGTAGCCGATATCGACGGAAGCAGTCCATGCTGATATCTTACCTTGGCCAAAAGATCCAAATTGATAAGCCCCTTCAAGGTTGTAAATAAATCCACCGCCATATTTCCAGATCCGGATTCCTACAGTATGGCGGGTTTCCTGTGCTATACCCTCCTCAAAAGCCGAACGGTCGCGATAGATGCCGATGTAATATAAGTCGAGATTGGCCTGTTGAGGAACAATAAATTTACCGTATGCTCCCCACAAGTTCACCTGTTTGGAAGGTTTGTTGTCAAATATGCCCGGTCTAATGGTATCTGCCATCATGGCAAATGCTTCGATATTCACTTTACTGCTGTTGTAAGCTAGTTTTGCTCCAGTGAAATATCTTCTGGCATTCGGGCCTTCACCTACGGAGATTAAGCGGCCGGAGCCATAGTCAAGCTCCTGCCTGCCAAGGCGAATCAATACTGATTTATCATTTTGTTTGAACAGCGTTCCATCTATAAATAGGTTCTGTACATTCAATTGGTCTTCATCGATCTGGCGTGATCCATTTTTGCGGCCATGCTGCAGGGCTGAGCGAAGTTGAGTGAAAAGACGGAGACGCGTCCCGAAATGTAAATCGGCGTGCAGGCTATAACGTTGCAGTAGAAAGTTGTTATGCCCAAGTTTTACACGTCCCCAGTCCTCATTGTTAAAATCGACATATTCCAACCGTGCCTCGCCACCCATCGAAAGCCATAATTTACCGTCAGCAGTTAAATGGCTATATTTGAGCTTTTGATAACCATGACGTGTACTGTCTGCGAGGGCGCTGTAATCTTCCTCAAAACGCATTAATTTGTAGGTTTGAGCCTTGGAAAAATGCGGAAATAGGCTGAGTATTGACAATACGACCACCGCTTGACGGATGTAATTGAATATGGTCTGTTGCTGTTGCACGAGGTACGATTTTGAATGAGTATTTTTTTACAATTGAATTAACCGTGTTTTAGCATATTGTGGGCGTAATGAATCCCTAAGCCATAGCTGCCACCATGCTTTTTCATGAGGTCTGTTACAGCCACATAGGTTTCCTGACGGGCCCAGTCGCGTTGTAATTCCAGAAGGTATTGTACCGCAGTGATCGGTTTTACACCCATATGAATCATGCGTTGCATCGCACGCTCATGTGCCTCTTGACTTACATCACCACAGGCATCGGCAATGACATAAACTTCGTATCCTTCCGCTAGTGCAGATAAGGCTGGTCCAACGATACATACACCTGTCCATAGGCCTGCCAGTACCAGTTTTTTCTTACCTGTGCCTGTTATGGCTCGGTAAGCGGCCTCATCTTCCCAGGTATTCATACTGGTTCTGTCGATATAATCTGTACTTGCTTGTGGATAATATGTCTCAATTTCCGGAAAAACAGGACCTGAAAAGCTTTCTTCCGCGACTGTGGTTACGATGGTCGGCACATTGAAAATCTTGGAAGCACCGCAGATTACGGCGACATTATTGCGGAGTTCTTCCATGGTAATGCTTTTTGTGGCAAATGCCATTTGGCCTTCGAAGTCGATCAATACCAATGCATGGTTGCTTGGTGACAATAGTTCTAGTGATGGTTTCATAAATATGTATTTTTTGTTGTTTGATATTTGTATATCCAAATTTAGGCGAGTTAATTTTGCTGTTCATTGAACTAGTTCAAGAAAAACAGGGAAAGAAAAAATGTACTAAACAATGGCTATTGCGTAATCCCTTCGCGGTCAATTAACGTATTTCTGGATTCTGAAAATGGGACTTTAGGTTTTTGAATTGAATAGATTAACTTTTAGGCGTATCAAGACTTGTTTTTATGATTTATGTTATCTAAAAGATAAATTTTGATTATTTAATGGTGTGCTAAACCTGTTTAGGTAGTAATGTTGTTGATATTAATTAAATATTTGTTAACATTACGGTAAATTATAAACCAAGTCAAAGCATCAACTTTGATGCAAAATTCTAAACCAGACTAAAAATGCAAAAAACATTACTAATCAGTATGGCATTGGGTCTCTCATACCCCACTTGGGCTAATGTAGAGCGTGATTATGTCAAATTGAATCAAGAGGTGCACAGTATTGCAGTTCAATCTACCGTGAAAGGGGTGGTAAAAGACAAAAACGGAACAACCTTGTCCGGAATTACCATTACCAATTTAACCAGCCAAAAAACAACCTCAACGAATGTAGCGGGTCAGTTCACGATCGAAGCCACTATGGGGCAAAGACTCAAATTGACAGGGATAGGTTACAGTGAAAAGATCGTCAGCGTGACGGGAGGGCAGATCGATATCATCATGGAATCCAAAGATACCGAACTGGAGGAAGTTGTGGTGGTCGGTTATGGTACGCAGAAAAAAGTGAATTTTACCGGTGCAGTAGACCAAGTGGGATCAGAAGCTTTTGAGGGACGCGTACTGGGTAATGCAAGCCAGATGCTCCAAGGTGTAATTCCCAACTTGAATGTAACCCCAGCAGATGGTAAGCCCAATCGTGCACCAAGTTTCAATATCCGTGGGACAACTTCCATTGGTCAGGGTGGAAGTGCACTTGTGCTTATCGATGGTGTCGAGGGTGATCTTTCGGCGATCAATCCCAATGATATAGAAAGTGTAACTACACTCAAAGATGCTGCTTCATCTGCGATTTACGGCTCCCGCGGTACCTTCGGGGTAGTTTTGGTCACTACGAAACGTGCCAAGTCCGGAAAAACTTCGATCAACTATTCAGGAAGTGGCTCTTTTCAAAAACCTGTAACGTTGCCCAAATTCGTGACAGATGGTTATGAATATGCTTCGCATTTCTTTACAGCTTATAATGCCTGGAATAATTATTCTTCGATTCCGAGCAAGCTCAACAAGACACAGATCTTTACAACAGATTGGCTGGAAGAATTTAAGAGAAGAAAAGAACAGGGCATTACCGAACAGGTCACAGTAGACGATCAGGGTAATTATGTATACTACGGTAATGAAGATTATTACGGTACGTTGATAAAGGATAATACGTTTGTCCAGGATCACAACCTTTCTATCAGTGGTAATTCGGAAAAAATGGATTACTATATTTCAGGACGTGCTTACGACTACAATGGCCTGTACCGCTACAACAGTGATAAATATAAGACCTATAATACACGTGCAAAAGCGGGACTTCAGGTCACTGACTGGTTACGGATAAGCAATAATATCGATTTTAATTATGCCAAATATAGAGACCCATCGACTGCTGGTGAAGGTGGAAATATCTGGCGCAATATTGCCGATGAGGGGCACCCTTCTTCGCCGATCTTTAACCCCGATGGATCAATGAGCTTCTCTGCAGCCTATACAGTAGGGGATTTTATCTATGGTAAGAATGGTACGAATACGGCAAATCAGGATCTCCGCAACACAACTTCTTTCGAGACTAAGTTTTTCAACAATACGTTCCGCATTAAAGGGGATCTGACTTTTAGAAATCGCGATTTTAATTCGGTAAGAGTCCGTGTGCCTGTTCCGTATAGCACACAGGAGGGAAAAATGTTGCGGTTGGAAACAAGTATGAACGACAATATTTATCAAGTAGACCAACGCTACCGTTACTTGTTTGGAAATCTATACAGTGAATATGAACGCACAATAGGCGATCATTATTTTAAAGGTTTGCTCGGATACAAT
Organism: Sphingobacterium paramultivorum; assembly: GCF_014109745.1. Lineage (NCBI taxonomy): Bacteria > Pseudomonadati > Bacteroidota > Sphingobacteriia > Sphingobacteriales > Sphingobacteriaceae > Sphingobacterium > Sphingobacterium paramultivorum. Next base: position 3,271,097 of record NZ_CP058555.1, on the reverse strand, counting down.
TATGAACAGCGTACGTATAATTCAACCTATATTACCAAAACAGGTTTACTCAATGATGACGTTGAAAATATCAACCTTGCAGTAGGGCAGAATACCACAGCGACAGCGGGATATAACAAGTACCGTAATGTCGGGGTATTTATGCGTGCCAATTATATTTTCAAGGACCGTTACCTTTTTGAATTCAATGGCCGCTACGATGGTTCGTCCAAATTTCCGACAAACCAACGATGGGGACTGTTCCCTTCCGCATCCCTGGGCTGGCGTATTTCTGAAGAGCCATTCTTCCAGGTGGACAAAAGAGCACTTTCTGATCTGAAGCTAAGAGCGTCGTATGGCTCATTGGGTAATGGTAATGTCGATCCATATTCCTATTTGGATATTTACGAGATCAAGATTATGGATCGGGTATTGAACGGACAGAAGCCGGCGTATACCTCGGTGCCTAAGGTGATCCCCGATAACTTAACGTGGGAAACAGCGCGCACGGCAAACTTAGGTCTTGATCTATCGTCTTTAAATGGAAAACTGACTTTTACGGGCGATATCTATCAACGCAAGACCTTAAATATGTATACTTTAGGTGTAGCTTTGCCTGATATCTTTGGTGCGGAGTCGCCGAAAGGAAACTATGCTGACATGACCACAAAAGGTTTTGAAGTGAGCCTGACTTATAAGGATAGATTCGATCTGAACGGTAGTCCTTTCAATTGGTCCGTAAGAGGTACTTTGGCTGATTATAGATCCAATATAGACCGTTACGAAAATAAAGAGGGTTTAATCAAAGATGGATCGTATTATGAAGGTCAGCGAATCGGTGAAATATGGGGCTATGTAACGCAGGGTTTATTTCAGAATCAGGCGGAAATTGATGGTGCTGCAAAACAAAAATTGATCAAATCGTCAAACAATGGTACAATATATCCAGGTGACGTGCGTTTTGCGGATCTAAATGGTGATGGTGTAATCGATTATGGAAATAATACGATTTATAGCCATGGTGACAGAACTGTAATCGGTAATGCCGATCCACGATATATCTATAGTTTTAACCTTAATCTTGATTGGCAAGGTATTTATTTATCGTCTTTCTTCCAGGGTGTGGGTAAGCAGAATTGGTACCCGAGCAATGAATCTATTTTTTGGGGACAATACAATCGACCTTACAACAACTTGCCGGAATGGCACCTCAACAATTATTGGACTGAAGACAATCCAAACGGTTATTTTCCTCGCTATGCTGGGTACAATGAATCTATCAAAACAACGCCACAGACAAGATATCTGCAGAACGTGGCCTATATACGGATGAAAAATATACAGATCGGATACAGTTTTCCTAAATCTGTAACCAACAGGTTAAAAATCAGTAGTCTTCGGGCTGGACTTTCGGGCGAAAACTTATGGACCTGGTCGCCTCTTTACAAAAAAACGAAGGATCTCGATGTCGGTAATCTGGGCAAATCTGATCCGGAGATCGGAACGGGTTCTGGCGACGGATTTAACTATCCGATCATGAAGAGTGTTAGTTTTAATTTATCTATTGGCTTATAGTTTTTTATTATCATGAAAAAATTATTTTATATACCTATTGTTGCGCTTTTGTTCTCCTCCTGTGAACTAAACGAGCTGCCGAAGGCAGGTGCCACCGAGGAGGATATCTTCGGGAGCGAAAGTGGATTAAAAAATTACAGCAACTCATTCTATCGGAATATCACTTCTGGTAGTGACGCTTATAAAGGTGACGCTATGGCTGACTATTCGGCCGTAAATAGCCTCAATGATTTTATGGTCGGCGGCGCTTACAGTGCTGAGATCAGTTCGGGGTGGTCCTGGACTACCCTGCGTAATATCAACCAATTGATAGCTAAATGTAATAGTCCCAAATTGAGCGATGCCATCAAAAATAATTATATCGGCTTAGCCCGCTTTTTCAGAGCTTGGTTCTATTATGAGAAAGTAGTTCGTTTTGGCGATGTGCCTTGGGTAGATCACCCTTTGGCTGTTGATGAGACGGATATCCTTAAAGCACCACGGGATTCGCGCGAAGTGGTCATGAAGCACATCATGGAAGATCTGGACTTTGCCTACGCCAATATCACAAATACGGCGGGCGACGGTAGTACGATTAATAAATGGACAGCACTTGGTTTGAAGACCCGAATCGCGCTGTTCGAAGGAACATTTCGTAAATACCAAAAGCTCAATTTGGCTACACAGCCGGAAGTATTCTTCCAGATGGCGGTAGACGCTGGCAAGATTTTAATGGAAAATGGTCCTTATGGGCTTAATATCTCCGCAGATCCTAAAACATCACAGCGACAGTTGTTTACCAGTAATATGCCAGTGACAAAAGAGGTCATGTTAGCCGTAACTTTCAGTAAAGATCTTGCGCTTTTGAACGACGCCAACTGGTGGTGGACATCAGCGACCTACGGTCCACGTTTAAGTTTGGTAAGGCCTTTTATCAATAGTTTTTTGAATGTTGACGGTACTCCTTATACGGATAGACCGAACTTTCAGACTGAGGAATTCTATGAGGAATGTCAAAATCGCGACTTGCGCTTGGCGCAGTTGATCCGGACGCCAGGATATTCCCGTAATGGACAGCCTGCTCCCCCAAATTTTGCAAGTTTTACCTATACGGGATATCAACCAATCAAGTATACTTTAGACGATTCCTATTATGACAATGGTGGTTACAATACCAATGCAGTTCCTTTAATGCGTTATGCGGAAATATTATTAAACTATGCTGAAGCGAAACAGGAACTAGGTACGTTCAATGATGCGGATTGGTCGAAAACTATTGGAGCATTACGTTCAAGGGCAGGAATAACAAGTGGAACGAATACACTGCCGACCAAAGTGGATACCTACTTGAAAAATACATTCTTCCCCGAAGTCAACAGCCCTGCACTTTTAGAAATACGTCGTGAAAGACAGGTGGAATTAGCTCTGGAGGGTTTCCGTTTCAATGATTTGAAGCGATGGAAACTTGGACCGCTTATGGCAAATTTGCCTTGGACGGGAATTTATATCCCTGCTTTAGATAAGTTGATTGATATCGACCACAATGGAACTCCAGATGTCGTGTTCTATGATGGAAGTAAATCAGCTCCTTCAATAACTGTTCCTGCAGGAGTAGCCAAGGTGGCTATAGGGGGTAAAAGTACCAATTTCCAGACAATGACTTCGGACAATCACCTGGAATGGTTTAAAGCTGTGAAGCGTACTTGGGATGACAACAACAAGCAATACCTTTACCCAATTCCGTCTGCAGCGATTGTGCTGAACGGAAATCTGACACAAAACCCAGGTTGGAGTAAATAGGAATTTAACTTATTAGTCCCCATAAAAGAGGCTCCTTGCATTGCGAGGAGCCTCTTTTATGGGGACTTTAGATTATATGGACGCTAGATCTAGGTAATTTTAATTAAGTTTAGGTGGAGCAAAACCAGTATATATGAACTTAGAAATTAATTTACCCACCTATACCGAGGAGTTGGGGCTACAGGCGTCATGGGAACCTGGATTCGAAATTGCAGTTCAAGTTGTTGCCAACGAAATTGTAATTCGAGCCAACAAACAGGGGCTTATCTCATTGGCCAAGCAACTTTTGATACTTGCGCAGGATGAAGTGCCAAAAGGTGCCCATTTCCATTTGGATGAAACGAATTCCCTTGAAATGAACGCTGTTCCGATGATTTTAGAAAAACGATAAAGATCATGAAAATACATCACCTCATAAGAAGCAGCCTACTTTTTTTATTTTTAAACTGTATGACGCTGATGGCTGTTGGGCAGGAAATTTTGTATGTATTTCCAGATTCCGTAGAGAGAATACTGGAACAACATTTAAGTAAGTACAGCCTAAATAATGATAAAGAAAGGGTTTATTTGGACTTGGCTAGAAACGATGAATTTTATCGGTTAACAATCGGAACCTATTTTGTTGACCGGGATGATGATGTGACCCGTTGGATTAAAGCGAGCAATCGCTTGGGTTTAGTTAATACAAAGAAATATCCCCTGTTGATTGATGTGGATTTTGATTTTGGCGCACCGGAAGAGACGGCTTTGGGAACTTTTGGAAAACGAGAAGGAAAGGTCAAACGTTTGCGGGTTCTGATGCATGGCTTTAGCGTGAAATTCACTAAAAATGGAGCGATTTTGAAAGAATAGGATAACAGACCATGGGTACAAATCTCCCCCTATAAAAGTCGGTGGATATAGACTTTTATAGGAGAAGAATAGCAAAGACGTTTTTGATTCTTTGTTTTGTGTTAGCGTCTTTCTTGGTAAACGCCGATTTCGTTTACGACCGCATGGCCTTTTTCAGGTTTGATGCTGAAGCGTAATTTTTGTCCCAGTACTTCATCAAAGCGGAAGATCTTGATGCGGCCCTGTTGTACCGCTGTAACCGCGATAGGATGCCATTTTCCATCTTTCAGATAGGATAAGTTATACTGTGAAGGATTGTCTTTTCCTTCGGTAATAACAACACTATTGAAAGCTTTACTACGTTCAAAATCCAATTCATACCATACTTCACCTTTGACTGTCGGATTGGAGACCCAGGCACTACCAAAGTTATCGTCGTTGGCAAAATCCATAATGTTCATATCTTCGCTCCAGCTACTGTATGAAGGTACTTGTTTGGCTATATTGTGGTCGACTATTGGTGCTTGGTAACTTGGTAATGAACTGTAGCTGGGTTTATTTTTGTATAATGTACCGATTATCTTCAGTGCATCAAGCGCATTTTGATCCATCAGACCATCACTATTTGGTGCTACATTGAGCATAAAGTTGCAATACGCGTTGTTGTACGGAATTACAAATTTCTCGACCAATTCATTGACGTTTTTAACTGGGGTGTTCGGAAACGATGTTTTCCAAAACCAATTTTGCTGTAAGGGAAGACAGGCCATTGCCGGCAATTTGTTATGCTCCTTGGAGATAAATTGACCCGCGCCTTGTTCGTACGATTTGATATCGGTGTAAAACAACGCATCACCTGGGTATTTTGCCGAATTGAGGTCCATCAATAAACATTTCGGTTGGAGTGATTTGACAAGATAATAGATGTCATCGAAAGGAACATCATCGTACGAAATACGCGACCAAGGGGCGTCCCATCCATCAATGACCAAGGCGTCGATTTCTCCGTATTGGGTCAACAATTCCGTCAGCTGATCTTTGATCAATTGGATATGCGCTTTGGTAATGGTATGTGGACGTATGCCCTGATGCATATCCAAAATGGAATAATAAAGCATAACACGCAAACCATTTTTGCGGAAAGCATCTGTAAATTCTTTAACAACATCACGATGTAAAGGCGTCTTCATTACGTTATAATCTGTTGTTTTGGTATTCCAGATCGGGAAGCCACTATGGTGCTTGGTGGTTAGGCAACCATAGCTCATATTGGCCGATTTGGCAGCTTTAGCCCATTGATCTGCGTTGAGCTTCGGAGATTTGAACAGTTCAAGTGCGGCATTGGGATCTGACCAGTCTTGTTCCATAAAAGTTGGCATGCCATAATGGATGAACATACCGAATCCAAGATTAACAAAGTCGAGCTGGCTCTGTTCGAGGATCTTCTTTGAAAAACCGGATTGTGCCAATAGCGTGTTGCCCAGTAAAAGAAAAGATAGGCAGTAAAGTAGTTGCTGTGAAATTTTGGACATAATTTGCTAAGTTGTTATGTTGTAAAGATAGGTCAAGGTTGTGTTATTTAAGCCTAATGGAAACCTAACGAAAGCCTAATAAAAGCCTAATAGATATCTTGATTCGACAAATTGATGTTATTTTTAAACCATGAAGAGTACCGGCAAAAATATATATCCTTGGGCATTTGGAACAAGCTTCTTGATCTTGACGGGGTTGATCGGTTTTCTGATCTTCAATACGTATAAGCTTGAGGACAAGAATTATCAGATTGGACAGCTCAACCGGATCCAGAATGCTTATGGAGCTGTTATTATGGATGATAAGATATTCCCTGGGGGAGATGCCATATTCCAGACAACATTGGTACCCTGTTTGCCGAAATGGTATGAAAAAAAAATAAATAAGTCCGCAGACGCAGACCAGTACGGTAACCATTGTATGAATGGCTTTCTCGATCAGATGCGGAGGCAGCAGTCGTTAGACAGCATTTTTCGTCGGATCGTACATCAGCAAGGGCTCGATACGACACTTGTTTACCTATTCCATTTTGATAAATTGGAAATATATAATGCAAGAGACCGTGCCTGGACGACTTTCTATGCGTTAGCAGCCGATGATCGTGCAGGTCTAATTAGTGGCAAACTCAAGCGCGGAACAAATAATAATAGGGTATTCCAACTGTCTGTTAGTGACAAGAATCCTATTCCTTATCGTTTTACTTATAGCCTGTATGTTGATTATGAAAATAGGGACTGGCGTCTTGTCCAACGGATGATGCCCGTGTTTTTACTCTCCTTAGCTTGTATTGTTGTGATCGTATTATTGAGTTATCGAACCTATCGTAATTGGATCAACCAACGTAAATTGTCAGACCTGAAAACGAGTTTTCTAAATCATATGCGCCATGAATTTAATACACCGCTGACGACAATTTTGATCAGTGCACATAGTTTGATCGATCGTGAAACAGGAAAAGACGATAAGGAGGTGGCACAACTTGGGCGCATCGTGGAAAGGCAAGCCAAACGACTCAAAGCTTATTTTGAACAGGTCATGGGATCTGTGGCATTACAGGAACAAGAGGCTACAATTGTATCCGTTTCTATTGATCGGCTGACACAGCAAATACTGAAAGAACTTCATTTGCGCTACCGAGGTGAAATTGAAATTCAATATGAACCTTTAGCTGCCGATGTGGAGATGAGTCTTGATGAAGATTATTATTTTTCAATCTTAGATAACCTGGTATCCAATGCGATAAAATTTAACGATAATAGTAAGAAGACGATTCAGTTTAGCTGGGAGCAGCAAGGTCATCATTATAACCTCAAAATAGTGGATAATGGGGTTGGGATCGCCGCTGCAGATCAGGAAGCGATATTTACAGCATTTTATAGAGGGAAATTATCCGGTAATAAACCTGGACTAGGACTGGGGCTTTACTATGTCAAATCTTATTTGGACAGGCTGGGTTGGACGATCCATGTAACAGGCGGTAAGTCTGGTTCCGGTACAATTTTTTATATTTACATGAGTAATGTGGCATTCAATGGCAAAAGATAAGATTGACATCCTTTTGATTGAAGATGAACCTGATTTGGGCGAAGTTTTCTCACGTTATTTGCGATACAAAGGCTTTAGGGTACGCTGGGAAAGCACGGCGCAAGGAGGCTGGGCGGCTTTTCAGTCCTGTGCCGTCAAATTACTAATTATTGATGTGCAGTTGCCCGATGGCAATGGTTTTGACCTGGCACAACAAATGATACAATTGAATCCTGGGCAACCTATTTTCTTTTTGACAGCACTTCATGAACGCACATCGCGACTCAGAGGACTTAGTTTGGGTGCTGTTGATTACATTGCGAAACCTTTTGACATGGACGAAATATTGCTCAAGATCCGCAATTTATTGACCGTGGCAAATGCGCCCGAAATGCCGACGAATTCGGAAATCGAACTCGCTATCGGTTGTCTGTTGCTCAACATGGAACGTTATAGTCTGCGTGATGGGATGGGAAGCATACAAAAGCTCACAGTCCGTGAAGCTGAATTGCTGCGACATCTGGTCCTTCATAAAAATCTATTGGTCAATAAAAAAGATCTCCTGCTGCAGTTTTGGGGTAATACGGATTTTTTTAACGGTAAAAGCCTAGAGGTTTTTATCTCCCGACTTCGTAAATTGCTGCAGATGGATCGCAAACTTCATATCGAAAGTATCTATGGAGCGGGTTATATTTTACACGAAAATGAAGGTGTTTAACGACCGGATCTATTTAAAGAAATACTATGTTATACGAAAATATTCTTAAAAATGTGTCCAAGTGCATTACTTTGACAGCGGAAGAAACCGAACAGTTTACTGGTTTATTGACAGCAAAGAAGGTTCCCAAGAAAACGATGCTATTGGAGGAAGGGGAGGTATGTCAGTTTGAAGGATATCTTCAAAAAGGTTGTGTCCGGATTTATTATCTGGATGAAAATGGTTTTGAAGTAACGCTGGCTTTTGCTGTCGAAGATTGGTGGATTAGTGATATTGCTTCATTTCATTATCATACACCATCTAGTTTATACATGGAAACATTAGAAGACAGTGAGTTTTTGATGTTAACACCAGAGACCAAGGAGAGATTATTAGAGACTGTTCCAAAGTTTGAGCGGGTCTTTCGTATGTTGGTGCAACGCCGGCTCGCTGTTCTGCAAAATAGGCTGATCCATACAATGGCCAAACCAGCCGCCGATCGCTATCTCGAATTTATTGAACTATACCCGACTATTTCCCAAAGGGTACCGCAATACTATATTGCATCCTACCTGGGGGTTTCACCCGAATTTGTCAGTATTATACGTAAGAGGCTTGCTGCAAAGAAATAACAAGCAGTTCGAATGGCTCCATGTTGAAACACGTAGGTGATGACATGGGCCATTCGATTTAGAAAAAAGAAGAAGGCTTTCCAAAAAGTGAATGTATTTATGCGTTGAGTTTTTTTTGCGATTTGATTTGAGCTGTGTACCAAATGTATTTTGAGCTTTCGGACAACTAGACTTTGCAAAAGGTATGAGATATTTGCTACCTTTAGGCTGGGACTGATTTTAGCTATCGGTACCCATAATCGCAGAGCCGTTTAAAATAAATCGTATTGAGCATGGAAGAGAAAGATTTTGGGAATGCCTTTTTGTATTCCTGTTATGTCGAGAAAGCATTTGGGCACGAACAGTTCATTCCCGAACATGTTGTTTTTTTTCAGCTATCTGGTGAAACACATCTGGACCATCAGAAAGGAAAATTGGTGGCGACAGAAGGGCAGATTGTAGTTGCCCGTAGAAACCAACTGGCCAAAGCTTTTAAATATCCCGCGAAAAATAATGTTTATAAATCTGTTTCAGTATTGCTGGGGGCTGATCGGCTGAAGCAATACGCGATGGACCATCACCTCAGTTCGGACAAAAAGTATCAGGGTGAGTCCAATGTTGTACTGGAAAGTAACCTGTTTATAAAAAGTTATTTTGAGTCATTGACGCCCTATGCGGAAGCCATCGACCGAGTGAGCCCGCAGATGGAAAATATCAAGATCTACGAGTTGATCACTTTGTTGTTGGAAAGCTATCCACAGTTAAAAGACCTGCTTTTTGACTTTTCGGAGCCGCATAAAATTGATCTCGAGCAGTTTATGGTTAAAAACTATCGGTACAATGTACCTTTAGAAAACTTTGCGAAACTAACAGGGCGGAGTTTAGCAAGCTTTAAACGTGATTTTGAGAAAATATTTCAGACGTCTCCCCGAAAATGGCTGCAAGAAAGACGTCTTTCTGAGGCTTATTATCTAATTGAAAATAAGCGGCAAAAACCTGCTGATTTTTATCTTGATCTGGGTTTTGAAAACCTTTCTCATTTTTATGCTTCTTTCAAGGAGAAGTTTGGCATAACACCAGCGACCATCAATTCCGTTGCTTAAGACTATTTCCGCCACCAATAACTAGGTGTTAAAGGGGGCTGATCGAGGTCGATGACCTGGCCGATCATTGGGGTAAGCAAGGGCTGTTGTTGTCGTATTGCTTCATTGGAAATACGTTCTAGAGGTTCATTCCAGGCATGATTGGCCAATACAAACTTGGACGAATGAACTGGAAACAGTAAGGAAGCTTTGAGATCATGTGCCGCTTGGACAACCTCCTCTGGCATCATGTGTATATGTTTCCAGCTGAGGTCGTATTGACCATTTTCCAATATAGCCAGATCAAAAGGACCCAATTGATTACCTATCTCTTTGAAGTGGTTATCGTAGCCGCTGTCCCCGCCTAAATAGAGCCGCATGGAAGGTGTCTGGAGCGCATAGGATGCCCATAAAGTATTGGCAGTAAATATACTGCGGCCTGAAAAATGTCTGGCGGGCGCAACTGTTACACTGAAACCATCACCCAAGTTGATTTCGTCCCACCAATCTTTTTCGATGATCTGTTCAGGACGATATCCCCAATATTCAAGATGAGAGCCGACACCAAGACCAACAATGACTTTTCCAACCCGGGGTTGTAGTGCCTTTAACGTCTTGTAATCCATGTGATCATAATGATCATGTGATATAAATAGATAGTCAATCGGCGGTAGAGCAGATACGGTAGAGACATCGGCTCCTTTAAACGCTTTTACACTTCCTGGAATAGGGGAAGCACTGCCACTAAGGACAGGATCGACGAGTATGTTCTTACCATCGAGACGAAGGAAATAAGAGGAGTGACCAAACCAAACAAGCCCATGAGGCTGACTTAATAACTTTTCCCAGTCGATATCCACTGTTGGTATAGTATGTTTGGGACTTGTTTCGTTGGAGCGCTTAAAAAAATAATCGTATAGGGCTACGGTCCAGGGCTGTGTGAGCTGTGGTGTAGGGCTGCTATTCTGGAATTTTCCGCCTTTAAACTGTTTCGATAGCTGTATGCGTTGAAGTCTTTCACCCGAGGGTCTTTTGCCGAATTGTGGATGCATCATATATAGTCCGATAAGAGCGATGAGAACTGCCAGTCCTAAGATTGTTCTTTTCAAAAACCGAAGCCACTTATTGCTGTTGTTTCTTGTTGCCATCTGCATATTGTATAACAACAAAGATAAGACTGCTGAGACAGATCTATTTTTGCTGATAGCTCAAATTTATGTGCTGTATGGCTCATTCAATGGTATTTAATAGGGGCGGAAGAGGCTTTATGAAAAACCTGTAGTGGATGATAATTATATTAATTTGTGTTTTTAATTGTAATTTTTATGGTAAAATACTGTTTTATCTGAAATATTTCTTGAAATTTAGTGCCCAATTCTTTTTTCTTGAAAGTTGTCGTATGTTTAGGTAAGAATAGACGAAGAGATACAAATCGCTGAAAATAAAATCTATTAATTTAGTAGATTATAGTAGGGCAATTTGTATATTTGACCAGTTTCACAATGACCTAACTTTAAAAATACTGCGGATATGGAGGTAGCAGATTTAGAAAAGCATTGGCTAGTCTCTTTGCAACAAGGTGATAGACATGTTTTTGCGGATATTTATGATTTTTACTGGAAAAGATTATTAGGCATTGCCTTTAACCTAACGAAAGACAAACAGACAGCTGAGGAAATTGTACAAGAGGTATTTGTTTCACTATGGAATAGACGTGAGGATGTGCAAATAAACTTGCTGTCCCAATATTTAGCGACAGCAGTAAAATTTGCTTCTTTTAAAGCATTGCAACGTGCCAAGCGCCATGAGCAAATCCTGAACACTGTTGTCGTTCAACCTATGTTCCAGCAGGATCAGAATACAATCGATGCCCGTTTTTTACAAGAATATCTTCATGAAGTTGTTGAAACACTACCTGATCGTTGTAAGCTGGTCTTTCAGCTGAGTCGCGAAGAACATTTTTCCAACCGTGAAATAGCCGCGGAACTCCAAATTTCTGAGAAGGCTGTGGAAGCAAATATTACGCGTGCCCTGAAAGTGCTCCGTATGCAATTGCGCAAGGTTGGCTTTATCTTTTTATTTTTTATTTAAAAAAAGCAATTTGAATATAGGGGTACCCATGGTCATGTGGTACTATCATATAACGGACGATTTCATGGACAATAGTAATTTACAGCAACTAATCGATAAATACCTTCAGGGAACAATTTCTGTAGAAGAAAAAGAGCGTTTACTACTGTGGTATCGTCAGCAGCAGGAAGAGGAAAACATTTGGGAACTAGCGCCAGGAGAAACAGAGCAACAGGTCGGTGAACGAATGAAAGCCAATATTTGGGCGCAAATGGATAATATACCTGTACGTAAACGTGTTTATTGGCCCTATGCGGCCGTAGCAGCGGCGCTACTGTTGGTCTCCTTCACTATTCTGCTGTGGAACAAGTCTACTTCGAATGAACAGCAGGTGACCTTTTCCAAGTCGGAAGGATCGGCGAATCGATTTATCCTATTGCCAGATAGTTCACGTGTTGTTTTGCGGGCAGGGAGTAAACTATCCTATCCCAATACCTTTGATGATGCAACACGTGAGGTTAGCTTGGAGGGGGAGGCATATTTCGATATTAAACATCGGAATAATCAACCTTTTATCATTCATACGGGTGAGATTAAAACAACTGTCCTTGGTACGGCATTTACAATAAAATACCCGACTGACAGCAAGCAGATTGAAGTCCTTGTCGAACGTGGAAAAGTAAGGGTAGAAAATGAAAAGCAAGTATTTGCCGAGCTTGTGGCGGATCAGAAAATCGACCTAAGAGAATCACAGTTGAAGGCTAAGGTTGAGAAAATAAATACCGCATCGGCATTAAGCTGGAAAAGACAGGATATGTCTTTTGACGCTCTGGCTTTTGGTGACATCGCTAAAAATTTGGAAAAACGGTATGGAGTGAAACTACATTTTATCAATCCGGCCCTAGAAAATTGTCCCGTCAGCGGGAAATTTACCGGAAGTGAAACGATCGAAGAGGTATTGTTGAATATCTGTGCTACGCGCAATGCGATCTATCGTCAGACAGCTGATGGTGAATATGAAATACAAGGAGAGGGCTGTCAATAAAAAATGGAGCGAAAGAAAAAACTAACATACATTAACTTAAAAATCAACGCCTAATGAAAATGAAAAAACAGACTTAACAACAACTGATATAGTAAAAACTCCCTGGCCGTAGGAAGCAAACAGGGAGCTGAGCTTATTCGATTATTGTCAAACAATTAAACCCAATACAAATAATGCAAAAATTCTTGTTTTTTGCAAGTGGGGATTATTTTGCCCACTTTAACCCTAAACATCGAAAAATCTTTCTATCTACCATGAAAGTAAATTTGATCGGGGCATTGCTGCTATCCAGTTCATTACAATTGATGGCACTGCCCGAAACGTTGGGTCAACGGATGAACACAGTGAAGATTCACATGGGGTCTTCTTCTTTGTCATTAAAAAAGGCTCTTCAGGAACTTGAAAATAAATCGGGGATTACTATTTTCTACCCCAGTGATCTGGTGGAGCAATATATGGCACCCACAATGGATAAGCAATCGCGGTCTGTCGCCCAGACTTTACAGCTTATGCTTCTGCAAACCAATCTGAGTTTTAAGGAAACTTCTTTGGGTGTCGTTCTTTTTGAGGATCACGATAAACAAAGTAAAGTCAAAAATGAGCGTGAGCAACCTCGTCGTATCGGCGGTATAGTCTTGGATGACAAGGGTAAGCCTATCGCCGGTGTGACTGTCCTCACCAAAAATGGGAAGGAGCAGGGGGCACCGTCGGGCAATAGTACTGCAACGGATCAAAATGGACATTGGGGATTGCCTATTACCGGACCGGTGTCTACCCTAGTCTTTTCGATGATCGGCTATGAAACACAGGAGCTTGCTCTCTCCGGCAGATCCGAATTTAAGGTGGTATTAAAAACGCTTGAAAATAGGATTGAAGATGTAGTCGTTACGGGCCTTTTTGAGCGGCCAAAGGAAATGTATACGGGTGCCGCACGATCATTTACCAAAGAGCAGTTGCAGAATGTGAGCAGCGACAATGTGCTATCGGCGATAAAATCACTTGATCCATCTTTTCAAATGCCAGAGAATCTCAACTTGGGTTCTAACCCCAATGCTTTACCTGAGGTCACTTTGCGCGGAGGAAATAGTCTTATCGATCCAAACAGCAGCGGAAGCAATCCTTTTAATTATTCGAATAACCCAAATACTCCCTTGTTTATTCTGGACGGTTTTGAAGTATCGTTATCCCGGATCAATGATCTCGATCTGACGCGTATCAAAAACATCGATCTGCTTAAGGACGCTACAGCAACATCTATTTATGGGTCACGCGCGGCAAATGGTGTCGTTGTGATCGAAACGATTCGTCCAAAATCAGGCAAACTCCAGGTCACCTATACAGGTAACATGACCTTGGAAATACCCGATCTAAAGGGTTATGATGTACTCAATGCGGCCGAAAAACTCGAGCTTGAAAGACAGATCGGCGTGTATGACTACAGTTGGAATGGTACCGATCAACAATTAAAAACTATCTATAACAATCGATTGGCTGCGGTACGTTCTGGTGTCAATACCGATTGGATGGCACAACCAATACGCACTGGTATAGGGCAAAAGCATAATCTTTATCTCGAGGGAGGACGAGAGGAAGTTCAGTACGGAATCAACCTCAACTATTATAACAATGCCGGTGTAATGAAGGGATCTAGTCGCCAAACCATGACTGGAAACACATTTTTGGCCTACCGATACAAAAACATCATCTTCAAGAATGATCTGACTTTAGTGTCTAATAAAGGTACCAATTCACCTTATGGTTCATTTCGACAATATGCACAGCTAAATCCCTACTGGACCCCATACAACGCTGATGGATCTTATAAGGTATATCTCGAAGATATCCTTAATGAGGAAACGGGAAAACGGCTGACGAACTTTGATAGCTATGACAACCTCACTGGTTATGTGGGCAGGCCGGTAAATCCGCTATATGACGCGGCATTGAACCTAGTTGATCAGACAAATTACCATAGTATAATCAATAATTTTGCCTTGGAATGGCAGGCGTATAGCTGGTTAAAATTAAAGGGAACTTTTGCTTACCTCTATCAAGCCGACGAATCAGATCGCTTCTTGCCTGCACAACATTCTTCCTTTACCAATGTGGCAACCTTTGAAAAGGGATCTTACACAAAAGGTTATGGTAAAAATCAACGTTATGAGGGGATATTCTCTGCCAATTTCAATAAAACCTTTGACAAGAATTTGATTTTCGCAACGTTGGGAGCGAATATTAGTCAGGAAAACAATCATACTGAAACGTTCAAAGTGGTTGGTTTTCCAAATGCGAGTATGGACAACATGAGCCAGGGACTTCAGTTTGCAACTGGTACAAAACCAGAAGGAACGGAGAATATCAAGCGCTTGGCAGGTTTATTTTCTAACCTTTCCTTTTCGCACGATAACCGCTATTTATTGGATTTCTCGTTCCGTTTGGATGGATCTTCCCAATTTGGGAGTGACAATAGATTTGCACCATTCTGGTCTGCAGGGGCAGGATGGAACCTGCATAAAGAACATTTTCTGGCAAAGGTCAACGGGATAGACCGACTTAAAATTCGTTATTCTTTCGGTTATACGGGATCACAAAATTTTGATTCTTTCTATGGTAAAACAACCTCCCAGTATTTCAATTCCACAGACTACCGTGGTATGATCGGAACCTATTTACTCGGATTTGGAAATAATGCTTTGGCTTGGCAAAAGACACAGAAGAATAATATAGGATTGGATTTGACACTTTTCAAGCGTTTTGATCTCACAGCCAACTATTATATCGAAAAAACTGAAGGTTCTATCGCGAGCATATCGACGGCGCCATCGACTGGATTTGATCAATATAAAGAAAATATGGGCGATCTCGAGGCGAAAGGCTGGGAACTTTACACCCGTTATAATATTTTGGCAAACAGTACCAACAGGAATAACTGGTCTGTTTTTGTTAATCTCTTTTCGGTCAAGACCAAGATTACCAAAGTCTCCAATACCATTGCTGCACTGAATAAATTGGCGAATGAGGAGCTGTCTTCACTCCCGATTACCCGCTATGCAGAAGGGCAGTCACAAACGGCGATCTGGGCGGTACCGTCGCTCGGGATAGACCCCGCATCGGGTTATGAGATTTTTAGAACAAGGGATGGCAAATTGACCAATACGTACAATCCACTGGATCAGGTAATCGTTGGAGACTCGCGCAGCGATGTAGAGGGTACCTTCGGAACCAATTTCGAATACCGTGGAATTGGTTTTAATGCATTTTTCCGATTTAGGCTGGGCGGACAGGCTTATAACCAAACACTCGCAGATCGGGTAGAAAATGTCAATGCACGTCTTTACAATGTGGATAGAAGAGTTGCCGAGGAGCGATGGATGAAACAAGGAGATCATGTATTCTATAAAGGACTGATCGATGCCGATGGCTATGCGATTAATACGCCTACCTACGCAACTTCCAGGTTTGTGCAAAATGACAATTTACTTTCCCTGGAAAGTGTTTCGGTCTTCTATCGCTTCAAAGATCAATTGACCAAACGCTGGCGGATGAGCAATACTAAAATATCGCTGTATTCCAATGATGTATTTCGCATGTCTTCGATACGCCGGGAACGTGGTCTTGACTATCCCTTTGCACGCTCATTTACACTTCAATTATCCACCAGTTTTTAAAAGCAACACAGATGAAAATCATTTACAACAACAACAATTATATTGTATTGCTTATGATAGGACTGGGCATTTTAACTCAGTCCTGCAACAAATGGCTGGATGTACAGCCCAGTACACAAACAACCGAAGAAAAGCAGTTTTCGTCCGAACAGGGATATAAGGATGCTTTGATCGGAATCTATCAGAAAATGGCGCAGGCAAACAGTTATGGTAAAGAGCTTAGCTATGGATACCTGGATGTACTGGCACAGCTCTATCAGAGTAAATCGAATGCCAATACAGATACTTACGGTCAAATGGCAAGATATAATTATACTGATGCTACAGTTAAATCTACGTTGAGCAGCTTATGGACGACACAATACAGTACCATCGCTCAGGCCAATTATATCCTCAAAGATATTGATGCCGATAAAGAACTTTTTACCGGAGTAAATTATCAGCTTGTTAAAGGTGAGGCTTTGGCGACCCGGGCGCTACTTCATTTTGATCTGCTGCGTCTTTTTGCTGCGTCACCCGTAGCAAGTCCCACGGAGGAAAGTCTAAGTATCCCTTATATGACCGCATTTACGGTCAACCCGGGCAAGGTTCTCTCGCGAGCCGAAGTACTTGCCTTATTGGAGAAAGATCTGAAGGAGGCTGAAGCATTATTGGCCGTATATCCGACAATAGACCAGATTAAAGATAATGCTGCAAATACCTCTTTGGAGGTCTTTACCATGTTTCGTCAAAACCGACTGAATGTTTGGGCCGTTAAAGCCCTGCTGGCAAGGGTCTATCTGTATAGGGGCGATAAGGTCAATGCGCTTAAATATGCCAAAGAAGTAATCGATAGCCAGAAGTTTGAATTTGTGAACGGCAATACCAATACCGTGAATGCCACAAGTGCCACTTCCAATGCGATTTTTAGCACGGAGCATATCTTTTCGATTTACAAATCCAACCTAAAAGATCTATCGGACCGTTATTTCAAAACAGAAGCGGGCGCTCCTGAAAATGAGGATTTATTTACCACATTAACCAACCTCAATAGCTGGTATGAGATCGCTGTTGCCGGACATGCCATTGATATCCGTGGGCCACAAGCTTCAAACAGCCGTTGGAATCAATTTAATGCCACAACAGTTTATAATACGAAGTATTATGTCGGCAACAATGTGACAAATGTTAATCAAAAGCTGGTTCCTGTGATCAAGCTTTCGGAGATGTATTACATTGCTGCAGAGGCGAGTGAAACGTTAGAGCAAGCCCTGAGCTACCTCAATAAAGTGCGTACAGCACGTTTGATTCCGGCCTTATCTGCGAGTACCATCAATACGCCTACACTGCTAGAAGGTGAATTATTTAAAGAATATCGCAAAGACTTTTATGCTGAAGGCCAGTTATGGTACTACTATAAGCGCAAAAACTACAGTACACTACAAAATACCGTTGGGGGAACAATGGACAATAGCAAATATGTTTTCCCCTTACCGGACAATGAAATTGAATTTGGCCTGAACTAGACAGCATGATGAAAAGATTACTCACCTTTATTGGAGCATGTGCTGCTCTGCTGTTCACTTTACTCGGATGTAAGGAGGACAATAAATTGATGTTCGATGACAGTGATCCCAAAGTTTACATTGATAAGCGTTATGCAGGGACACTGGTGGATAGCGTAAACTACAGCTTTGCCTTTCAATCGAAAGATATCCTTACGGATACCGTTCAAATTCCAATTCGGATTATTGGTTTGCCCCGAAATACTGATCGCCCCGTAGCCATTGCACTGGCGACAGGTTCGACAGCAAAAGAAGGCTATCACTTTAAGCTCGAACACGCTGTAATTCCGGCCAATGCCTCCGATGGTATTGTGGACGTCATATTTTTTAGACGTGCAGGGCTCAAGGATAGCGTCGTTATGGCTGAATTAAAAATTATAGCAAATGCTGACTTTAAACCTGGATATAACGATAATGCCGTGTCTGCAGTGCTCGACCGATTGACCTGGCGTTTCACCTTAACCGATAAACTGGAAAAACCGAGTATTTGGGATTCCTATTGGAAAAATCTGTTTGGAGACTATTCCAATACAAAGATCCTGTTTCTGACACAGTTGCTCGATTATACCAATTGGAACCAAGGTGGACTGTTTCCACAGGATAGCAATCGGATGCTGGCTCAAGCACGATTAGGTATTTACGAATATGAAAAGGCCAACGGCCCGATGTTCGACGAAAATGGTAACAGGGTTATTATTCCCTAACTGAAATATTATGAAAAGAACAAAATTATATCAGCTATTATACCTGTGTCTGATAACACTATTAAATTTCTCCTGTGCAAAAGATGAGGGTAACTACAGTTACACTGTGCTGGATAAGGTTAGTTTTCCGGAAGAAAAGAGTGACACGACAATTTTTATCCAGCAGGGGAAGGCTTTGACGCTTTCACCGGAGGTTGTGTACAATGGAGATGCCAATGACCTTTCCTATGAGTGGTTTGTCTACCTTAATTCGGCAAGTGCAAGTTATATACAGGACAGTACATTGATTGCTAAAACAAAATCGTTGAACTATACGGTTTCTCCAGATATTTTTATACTGGGTGAAAATTACAAATTGACCTATAAGGTAACAAATAATAAAACAGGACTCGCTGTATTTCGTTTCTATCAGCTTGCCGTTCAGGACTTATTTACGCAGGGCTGGATCTTTTTGGAAGACCGCAATGGAAAAGCTGATCTTTCCATGATCTTGCGTAATGGAACATTGTACCACGATATCTACAGTGGAAGGAATGCAAATTATCCTATTGCTAATCCCAAAAGCTTTAGCATATCGCCCCAATCCATCTCAGACGGAGTGGCACAGGATGGTAAGAAATTCTACATCGTTGGAGCCAGTGATGCTATTGAATTGGATGGCAATACAATGAAGAAACGTTTTGACTATGCGTATCTATTTTTTCAGGCTCCAGCAACGATCAAACCCGAGTATATCGCTTGGGGTGGAGCTGGGGGCAACAATCTTGGTCTTTTGATTAACGACGGTAAACTGTATCCCAATATGGTCGGTGGGTTTCCCGGAGCAAAAAAATTTGGAGCTGAAATGAAGTCTTCAACGCATGAATACACGTATAATCTAGCGGCTCAACATATATCGGGCGCTAATTATTCGGATACCTACAATGTTTTTGTATTTGATCGGCTGAATAGGTGTTTTTATGCAGTTACTTCCAGCAACCTCAATGCTTTTGATGCAGCTTCACAGAATACGGCACTCTTCGACATGAATAATGTGGGTATGGATCTGATCAAACTGGATTCCTCCAATGTAAGTACTGTCCGAAATGCGATTATGAGCACTACAGATGGTTCTGAAGCCTATTTGCTGCAATTTCGAACCACGAGAACCGCTGCTGAGCCAACTATAAATGTGGCCAAACAACACTTGGACGCGCCAGGATTGACCAAAGCAGCCGACCTAAGCTGTTCTACTTTATCTCCACATATCTTTTATGTAGCCGATGCGAAGCTTTATCGGTATGAGGTGACCTCTAATAGTTATACTGTGGAATATCAGCTGCCGACAAATGAAACTGTCAGTAAAATAAAATTTGAACGACATGGCTATGGTCAGGGCTTGCCGCGGTTGATTGTGGCTACTTGGAATGGAACAGAAGGAAAAGTCTATTATTTTAAAGTGAGCCCCACAGGCACCATTCAGTCACTGGATAAAACCTTCACAGGTTTTGGGAGGATTATTGACTTAGCATACAAATACTAATTATAAAACAGACATAACATGAAATTTAAATTGATGATAGGCCTTTTGTTGGCCTCGGGAACTGTGCTCGCCCAACAAGTGGACCGTGCTAAAATGGAACGTTATTATCAGATTGCCAATGGTGGAAATGCCGAAAGGAAAGACTCCTTGGCAAATGCCTTATTCGCTGAATCAAAAAAATATAATTCAGAAGATGAATACCGTACGGCAATCAATATCCTCCGAACACTGGAAAAGGAAGATAAACAGCTTGCTTTGGAGAAAATTGCGACTAAAAAATACCCAAAAGGGAAAATTACACGGGAAGCATTTGTGACAAACGTGTTCTACAAAGCAGAGGAAACCACGGCTAAAGAAAAAGCTTATCTGGAGTTGATAAAAAAATGGCCAGTAGCTAATTTTCCTGGTGATGAACTAACCTATGATTATGTATTGGGATCTTTGGCAACTTCTTTCGCAAAAGATGGTAATGCTAAAAAAGCAACGTATTATTTAGGTGAGATGAAAGAGCGTTTCTGGCGAGGAAATGGCTATTTGCCAACGGGACAAGCATTATTAGCTGCAGGAGATACGGCCGCTGCCGCGCCAATTTTTAGGACGGCAATGGATGATGCTTATTACTATATCAGTTTGCCGGAAGAACAGAAAGACAATAAAGCCAGATTTGCCTCCATGGGCTATGCCAGCTCGATGTCAGCTTATGTCAATATTTTAGTTGGACAAGGAAAATATCGGGAGGCACTCGAGTATATTGATAAGGCTTTGGTAGCAGCTCCCGAACAAGCCGATGGGTTAGCAAAAGTGCATGCAAAGACGCTATTAGGCGTCAACCGCAAGCTTGAAGCTTACAATATTTTATCTAGGCTCTATGCCAAAGGTCAATTTGAGACCGAGCCCGAGTTGAAGAAATTATATGGCGATCTTAATGGTACTTTAGCAGGTTATGAGCAATATAATGCCACTCTTAAGGAAGAGCTTGTTAAAAATATTCGTGAACACATCAAAGGAAATGAGGTTTTCAAGAAGGCACCTGATTTTGAATTGTTAAACTTGAAAGGTGATAAAGTCAGTTTGGCTAGCCTGAAAGGGAAAGTTGTTGTACTCGACTTTTGGGCAACCTGGTGTCAGCCGTGTGTACGTTCATTTCCAGGAATGAAAGCAGCGCAGGAGCTCTATGCACATGATAAAGATGTACAGTTTGTTTTTGTTAATACCTGGGAACGCGACAAAAACTACAAGGAGAATGTCGCGAAGTTTATCGACAAAAATCAATATCCTTTTGAGGTGATTTTTGATGATCAGAAAGATCCGGAAACAGGAAAAGTGTTGGCCGGCAAATTGGGTATAAACGGTATTCCTTCCAAATTTATTTTAGATAAGGACGGTAATATTCGCTATATGTTAACAGGATCGACCCCTAATGTTGATTACATTAAGTTAGAAATGCGTGAACTGATTGAATCTGCAAAAAAAGAGAAAAAAGGATAGTTGTCATGGATAGCAACATATTTTGCTAAATCGTATCCTCGGAGGAGAGGATAAACCAGCGAAGCCCCGATATGTACTGTTGGGGCTTCGTTGTATAAGTCATCCAAGCAGCCCCCTTAATCCATCGGCTTAATTTGATCAGGATAGGGGATCTGCTGTCCCGTAGCTTTGTAGGTCGGCAACTGAGCCTTCCAGGTCCGGAGCTGATCCGAAAGTAATTTGCTGAGCTCATTGGTTTTTCCTTTCATTTTTGGGGCAAGGTTGTTGAGTTCACCGATATCTTGCTGCAGGTTATAAAGTTCAAGCTTCCCATTTTTCATGTCGTAAAGCAACTTATAATCACCTTGTCTTATTGCCGAGAAAAAGTTGATTCCAGGGCCGTCTGGCACTGTCCACTTGTTGGGGATATTCCATACCAATGGCCGGCTGTTCCAATTGTCGGACCTATTACCTTCCATTAAGGGCAAAAGATTTTTTCCATCTGGTTTTTCCTGTACGAGCTGATAGTGATCTATTTTGGCTAAGCTGAGAATCGTTGGAAAGAGATCTTCGACCATAACAGGGGTGGCATCTGTGCTTGCAGAGTGCTGCTTGGCCTGTTTGATCAACAGAGGAACCCGGATTCCACCTTCGTAAACCGACCCTTTCCCAGCTTTTAATGGTAGGTTCTGTGTATGGCTTGGTCCGGAGCGCATTGGGCTGAGGCTAAGTCCGCCATTGTCGCTAAGGAAAATAATGACGGTATTATCGTATAGGTTTTTGTCTTTGAGAAATTGAACGATATCACCCATACTTTTGTCATAACCTTCGACCAGTGACGCATAAGCTGCTTCAGTGGAATCTAAGCCGCGGTCGAGGTATTTTTGTACAAAACGTGGATCGGGTTGGATCGGGACATGCACCGCATAGTTGGAAAAATTAAGAAAAAAAGGCTCCTTACGGTGTATAGGCTCCTCCAGTGCCTTCAGCGCCTCCCGGGTTAAGGCTTCCGTTAGAAATGTGGATGTGCCATGATATTCCATAAGGTCGGGAACTGCCTGATAACCTGCTTTGCCAGGAAGGTTACCGTAATTCTGCTCGCCATAGTAGTTTTGTGGGTGCCCAGCGGAGTGTCCTGCAATATTGACCATAAAGCCCAAATTTAAAGGGCTGGCACCAGGTGTTCCGGCAGATCCCCAATGTGCTTTGCCCACATGAATGGTATAGTAACCATTGGCCTTAAGGATGCTTGGAAATGGAGTAGCATATATCGTATGTGGTATATTGGGCACAGGGCTTAGTCCGTTGATATTCCAATCCGGTGGATTCAACAATTCATCTTTGCTATCGGTCGGGGTGTCAGCCTTGGGATGGGTCCAATTGGTGACACGATGATGAGCAGCATTTAAACCGGTCAGAAAGCTCACCCGGGAAGGTGTGCACACCGGTGTTGCATACGCATTGGTAAATTTAATGGCTTCTTTGGCCAATGTTTCCAGATAGGGGGTATGAAACTTTTCGTTGATCGGCGTTTTGACCTTGTAAAATGGTTCGGACATGTCCTGCCAACCGAGGTCGTCCACAAAAAACACGACAATATTGGGGCGTTCTGTTGTGGATACCGATTGGTGCTTCTGCTTAGCTTTAGTTCGGTTGACAGTTTGCGCATGGCCTCCTATACATATACCCATGAATAACACCGCAAGGGTGAATGATGAATTGTTTTTGCGAAATAACATAGGGACAGTTTATAGTTTAAATATCGGGACTTGTTATTGATCCAAACTTTGTAAATCACTTTGTTTGCCATTTACCGTATTGTTTGAAATACTGCTATTTGCGACACGTTCAAAAAATAAGGGCTTTTTATTCCAATGAAATGCTGGATATTCCTTATTGGTTTTGATTTGGTTGTTGCGAAAGACCAATCCATTGACTGATTTGGCATAAAGAATAGGCTTATCGAAGGTTTCAAAGCGGTTGTCTTCGATGACGATATGGCTATGGAAGTATTTCTGCTGATTTTTTAAATCCGGAATTTCTGGATAGATCGATATAATCGCATTGGTAAATTGGAACATATTGGTCAAGGCATTGATGAAAGTATTGTTCCGGATGCGAATATCGTGGCAGCTGCCAGTTTCATACCAACCATTGGCATCGCCACACAGGAGAATAGCTGTACCTGAAGTATGATCAAAGAGGTTGTTTTCTACCAGGGTCTTTTTGGGCGTACTGAATAAAGCACCTCGTGCTCTATTGTGGCGTATGATATTACCACTAAATAGTACACTTGGCGTCCATGTGAGGTTTTCGATGCCAATATCCATTTTTGTTGGGTCAATAGCTGGGTCCAAAGCACTACTTAAAGTAATCTTGAATTCGCGGATTGGGTCTGAGGCTTTCTCGCGTAAAATGCTAATGGATTGGATCTTATTTTTCTGGTCCCAGAGTTCCATTGTACTGGATCGGATAAATTGGACTGTATCCCCCTGGTAGCCCCAGTCAAATCCGTAGGATTGATCGTGCATATAACGACCGATCAATGTTTTGTCATCTAGTCGTTTGGTGATCTTCAGGTAGGTACCATGGATATTGATGGCATCATCCATCATATTTTCATAAAGTCCATTCTTCGATACAATGACACCCTTGCAACCCGAAAAATGTGTTGCGTCAGCCTGAGCCGTAAAATAACGCGGATCCTGATCGCTGCGAAGTGCAATTCGGAAACCTTCCAATGTGATGTTGTCCGTTAATTGAGCTAACAAACCCATGCCTTCGGCGTAATGGACGGCAATATTTTCAAGCCGTATATTTTTTCCTTTATGGACAAATACGCCCGGGTTGGGACGAAATCCAGCGCGCATGGCAACGACGGTACCCGGTATAAGCTTGCTGTTCTTCCATTGCTGCGCTTGAATAATACCCGGGGAGAGCTCTTTCACTTTGGTTGTGCCCACGCGAATATCGCTTGTATTATAGACAATGCGTTTGGTCTTTTCTTCAAAGGCAATCCCCGATGTCGGTTTCAGTTGCCAGCCTTCACCGGTATTGTAAAATATACTGTCTTTGATCGTATAGGTTACCCAAGGTGCAGTTTGATAAGTAATTGTACCGTTGATTGTATCGTTTTGTAAAATCTTAACCTGGCAGATCTGGGGACGCTCAAAATCGATGTGGATGTTTTTCAACGTGAGGTTTTTATTCTCTATCAATGCAATTGGTAACATGCGTCCATGATAAATAAAGTCTGATCCTTGTCCATCAATTGTGATGTTGTCGCAATTTTCAAATGCCATACCTACGGTCTTGGGGTTGTCCTGATCGTGATTGGAGATGTAGTATTCGCGGGTTAGCGCCCCTTCTGGATGAAAGTCATAACGTCCCTTTTTGAATTTTAAAATAATAGGTTCTTTCTTGCCAATCTTGCTGAAGATGGATTGAATAGCTTTATTGACCAATGCAGTACTATTGTTGCCCGTGTTGGGAACAACACCATAGGTGGAAAGATCGATAATCTTTGTTGCGGACTGCGCAAGGCAGTTAAAATACATGAATGGTAGGAGAAGGATAAGCAAATAAGGTTTTAGGATGTTCATGATGTCCTGCTATTGATAAATTGGTTTATATCGCACAATTCCCTATGGGATTTGGCTTGTCGAATATAGGGATAATCGCCCAACATCCAAATTAAGTCGTGAAGCGTAGCGTTTTTTTTACGCATGTGAAAACATGGTTTTACTCATAAATGGAAGCAAAATACACGATGAAGAAGAAATTTGCTGCTAAGCAAAAGATCGCTACACCCACTGAGGTAATAGTTGCAGAAATTTTAGATTTCTATTTAAAATTTTATATTTTTGAGATCAGGCTTAATCTAAATTGTGAAGAAAAAATCAAGATATCTTTTTCTGGTTTTATGGTTCGTACTGATCTGTCAGATTGGATCGGCGCAATATGGGTTAGAATTTGCCAGTCACAACATGGAAGCCGATAAGCGGACTAGCCTGCAGATCGGTACCAAGGAATCGATTTCTTTTCAACATAAACTGTCTGTTTCGTTCGATCTTTCCTTTCTGCCACTCCAACAGGATTATTTTGGTTATATCTTTCGACTGATTACGGATGATGGTGTCAATATCGATTTGATATACGATCGGCGGCTTGATCAGGACAAACATTTTAAATTGGTAGTGGGGGAGGACTTTACCCCGGTATCTTTCAATATCACAGCCTTACAGTTGTATTATAACTGGACGCCAATGCGCCTCGAGCTCGATATGGATAAAAAGGAGCTTTATTTTCAGGTTGGAACAGCCCGATATTCCTATCGGCTCAATAAACAGTTTGCGCCTCAGTTTAAGCTCGTTTTTGGCGCAAATATGATGAAAAACTTCCAAACGATGGATGTTCCACCCATGCGCTTAAAGGATATTCGAATTGCGGATAATAGCAAACTTAAATACTATTGGCCATTGGATGAGTCTTCAGGGACCAAGAGTTTAGACGAACAAAAAAAGAGTGCAGCGGAAATCGGTAATCCGATCTGGATCAAACGGCAACGTAGTGAATGGAAAACACAGTCTTCTTTTACACTGGAAGGACAAGCTAGTGTGGCCTTTGACAAAAATGAAGAAACACTGTTTTTTGTTGGAAATAAGCGTTTAATGATCAGTAAAATTGGTGGTAGTGACTTACGTTCGCAGGAATATGCGGATGGCAAGCTTTTGCTTGTCAATGGCAGCCAATCGCTTTTTGATCCGATCAAAAAGAACGTCCTGAATATCTCCATCGACCAAAAAATCGTTGCTGCTTATGATTCCACCAGTCGAACATGGAATAAACAATTTGATTTTCCTGCTGTAGGCACAAACTATTGGCTGTTCAACAAATATTTTAATTCGTCCGACACGAGTATCTATATGATCGGGGGCTATGGACATTTTAAATACAAAGCGGGCGTATTGCGTTATCATCTGCCCACACAATCTTGGGATAGCATTCCTTTTACAGGTGATGAAATTTTTCCGCATTATCTTGCGGGAATGGGGCAGGGAAAAGATGGTGTATACCTGGCCGGTGGTTATGGCAGTTCCACAGGAGATCAAATGTTGAATCCCCGCATTTCAAATGATTTTCTTAAGCTTGATTTTAAAAACCGCAAGTCTCTAAAAGTTTACGAATTTTCATCTGCATTCGCCGATATGGTATGGGCCAATAGTCTGGTCGTTGAAGATAGTAGTGGACTGTTTTATGGATTGATTTTCCCGAACAATAAATTCAAAACACATTTACAACTGGTGGCAGGTAGCCTCAAAGGGACACAATACCAGTTTCTGGGGAGCAGTATACCCTTCGATTTTCATGACATCCGTTCTTTTGCCGATCTCTATTATGCACCGAAATCTAAGTCTTTCGTTGCAGTCACCTTGTTTTATGATGACAAGACCGATCTGACTAAAGCAACGATTTATACCTTGCTGGCTCCCCCCTTACCGTCTGAACAGGGTATAATGCCTTTGGCTAAGCCTATGCTGCTTAAATACAGCCTTTATGCCCTCGCTGTAATGGGATTATCGCTCTTGATCTGGTGGTATCGAAAAAGAGGCAAGCAAAAAAAACAGGCTATTTCTGTCATGGAAACCGATAAAATAGGAGAGCCGCACCTACATGCAGCTCCCTTGAAGGAGACTGAACAAGATAAGAGCGCGCAATTGGTTGATCTTCCGCAAACCAAGAAAGTGGCCGAGGGATTTGAAACCCGACATGGCGCCGGAATCTACCTTTTCGGTGGCGACTTACAGATTGTGGATCTTGCTGGAAAAGAAATCACAAAGAAGTTTTCGCCATTGCTTAAAGAAATGCTGCTGATTTTTATTCTCTATACCGTACGATGGGAGCGGGGAATTAGCTCAGAGAAGCTGACTGAGCTATTTTGGTCCGATAAGAGCCAGTCCAGTGCACGCAATAATCGATCAGTGAACATCGCTAAGCTCAATAGCTTACTCGAGCAATTGGGTGATTTTAGGGTGACCAAAAAAAGCGGTTATTGGTGCATTGAGCCAATGGATACAGTATATATCGATTACCTCCGCTTCAGCAGGATGGTATCCAATAAAAAACATTTTACAGAAACTGAAATTAGAGAATTACTCGATATAATTGACAAAGGAGGCTTCCTTTTCGAAGTGGACTATGAGTGGCTCGATAATTTTAAAAGTGAAATGTCTATTCTGGTGCTCACCACGTTGGGCAATTTTATTGAAAATCTGAATGTGCAGGATAATGCTGAACTGATTATTGAGATCTGCAATAAGATATTCTATTTTGATGAAATCAATGAGGAGGCGATGGTTCATAAATGTCGTTCCTTGTTACAGCTGGGCTATCACAGCTTGGCTTTACAGTGCTATGAGAATTTCTGTCAGATCTACGCTCGTTTATATGGTGAAGCTTACCCCAAAAGTTTTAAAGACTGTCTAGATTAAGAAAAAATATTTAAAATTTTAATGTATTGATATACAGTTGTTAATGGTGTTTTTGGATACCTGTTAATCTTCTGTTAATCTTCTATTATACCCCTCGCCAATATATTCGTTTTCATACTTAATAACCAATCAAATGAAAGCGAAAAATTATCTTCAACTCTTCCCTAGGGAATAGTGGTAATGGACTGTTTGTAGCAAACAGGTCCTCCCTAAATACATAAACCTAATATATAATTCAATAACCAATTTAAAACAATACATGAAAACAAACTTCATTTTTAATGAAAGGCCACTGCCGTGGAACAAGCTCCGTAGTTACCCTTGGCAGTGGGCATTGTCCTCGCTGCTGCTATTGTCTCCAATGGCAACCATCGCGCAGCAACAGCAGATCGAAGGTAAGGTGCAGACTTCAAAGGATAAGCCGATCGCTGGGGCTTCCATTACAGACCTCCGTACCGGGCAGACAACATCGTCTGATGGTCAGGGACGCTTCAAGATTAGCGCATCGCCGGGAGATAAACTCGTGATCACTTTTGTCGGTTACCGCAAGACTGAAATGATCGTTGGGCAACAACGGCTCATGGATGTATTGCTCAACGAAGATAATACAAGCTTGGAAGAGGTCGTGGTTGTGGGATATGGCACGCAGAAAAAGGCTTCGTTAACAGGGGCGATATCATCGGTGAACAATAAAGAAATCACAGTAACAAAAAATGAAAATGTGGTCAATATGTTAGCCGGTAAGATGCCCGGTGTGCGTATCAGCCAACAGTCGAGCCAACCGGGATCATTTGAATCAAATATCGACATCCGCGGAATGGGTGAGCCCCTGATTGTGGTTGACGGAATTCCCCGTGATAAAGATTATCTGTCACGCATGGATGCCAATGAAATCGAAAGTGTATCCGTATTAAAGGATGCTTCAGCAGCTGTTTACGGTGTGCGCTCGGCGAATGGTGTTCTTTTGGTGACCACACGCCGGGGAAGCAATGAAGATGGAAACTTTGAAATAAACTATTCCTATAATCGTGCCTGGCAAAAGTTTCTTTATGTTCCCAATACGGTGGATGCCCTTGCCTATATGCAGCTTAAAAATGAACAGATAGGTCGCGATTTTAATAGCAATTATCCGGCGAAGATGCCTAATATTTTTGGGCCGGCAGATTTTGAAGCGTATCAGAACGGCACAAAAAAGACATCCAATTATGTCGATGCGGCATTTGACAAAGTATCACCACAATATCAGCACAATCTTTCCATCAACGGTGGCGGCAAGAAAGTTAATTATTTCTTCAACCTGGGCCATATGGATCAGATGGGTGCTTACAAAAGCAAGAGCCTCAACTATAATCGCTGGAATTTCCGCTCCAACATCGATGCGCAGATCACAGATCGTCTGAAAGCATCTTTGGATGTGGGCGGGTATGCCGATGAGACCAATCAACCACGTACGGATATCTGGGCCGTCTACAAACAGGCCTGGAGACAAAGACCTATTGTGCCGATCTATGTCAACGACAATCCCCTTTATCCGAATTTTGAGATGATCGATAACGAAAATCCGGTCGTGGTAACGGACTCCAAACAGACTGGCTATCGTAAATTTTTGCGTAAGCAATTCAACGGTATTATCGCTTTAGACTATAAAGTACCCTTTGTGGAAGGCTTAAATGCGAAAGCAACCTATAATTATGACTTCAAGTACAGTGACAATACGGATTTCAAAAAGTCCTATTTTTTATATAGCTATACACCACCTGTCTATGATGGTAACGGCCAGATTATAACCCCTGAAAAGTATAATGCACATGAGAAAAATGCTCCTACGACCGTGAGGCGGAGTTCCTATCCGGATACACATTCCCTGATGCAATTCTCGTTGAATTATAACCGTCGTTTTGCCGAAAAACATCAGGTCTCCGGTTTGTTGCTTTTCGTCGAAGAATATAACAAATGGGACAGCTTCTATGCACAGCGGGAGATCATGGTCAATTCGGAATATCTATTTGCTGGTGAGGACAAGAACCAATTGGCAAATATGGAAGGTATTGGCGAACGTACAGCGCGAGGTTTGGTCGGTAAGTTCAATTACGATTATTTGGGTAAATACATTGCCGAATTTAGTTTTCGCTATGATGGCTCCTCTAAATTTCCAAAAGAATCGCGTTGGGGATTTTTCCCTGCAGCCTCGGTGGGCTGGCGTATCAGCGAAGAAGGGTTTATTAAAAACAACTACAATTTTATCAATAACTTAAAAATAAGGGCATCCTATGGTAAGCTCGGGGATGACCGTTCGGCAGGTAATTACCCTTCAACCATCGTTGGTTATGCACTGGAACCCAATGAAACGGGATGGATCTTTGGTGGAAACCTCGTGAATGGGGCCTTGCCTACGGCAATTCCCAACCCTAATCTCACCTGGTATACTTCCAAAACTGCTGACGTGGGTTTGGACATGGATCTATGGAACGGCAAGCTGGGCTTGACTTTTGATTATTTTAACCGTAATCGCTCAGGCCTTCTAGCGACAAGCCTTGACTTGATCCCTGGTACTGTTGGTGCCAACCTACCGCAGGAAAATCTGGAAAGCGATCGCACGTTCGGCTATGAGCTCTCTTTGACACATCGCAATAAGATCAATGATTTCAATTATTTTATTAATGCACAGGTTTCTTCTACCAAGAGTCAATTTGTAAACCGCGTAGAATCAAAAGCCGGTAATTCGTACGACAACTGGCGTAACCGCTATTCTAATCGTAATAAGGATATCTGGTGGGGCAAGGAGTACGCCGGACAGTTTGGATCGTATGAACAGATTTATAACCACCCAACATTGGTAAGCAGCGGCACATTGCCTGGTGATTATTACTATCAGGACTGGAACGGCGATGGGGTGATCAACGATGCCGACAATCATCCTATTGCAACGTATAATATGCCTTTGATCAACTATGGTTTTACAGTAGGTGGATCGTGGCGCGGTCTGGATCTGACGATGAATTTTCAGGGTGCAGCAAAAGTGTATGTACAGTATAGTGAGGTACTGGCAGGACCATTGCAGTTTGACGGCGGTGCTTTGACGCAGTTTTTGGATCGCTGGAGACCAGCTGATGCCGGTGCCGATCTATTTAACCCAAGCACACAATGGCTTGCTGGATATTATCCTTCTACTGGCTCTGCCATGGCCGAAGGAACCCGGGCAGTTCAAAATGCCTCCTATCTGCGTCTGAAAACCTTAGAACTGGGTTATTCTCTCCCGCAACAATGGTTGAAGACACTAAAAATAAAGAATCTAAGGATCTATGCGAGTGCTTATAACCTGTTGACATGGACAGGTCTTAAATATACCGATCCCGAGCACCCAGGATCTGCCGGAGGTTCTTCATCGGGTGATATTGATGTGTACAAATATCCCATCAATAAAACCTACAACATTGGAGCATCCATTAAATTTTAATCTCAAAACGAACAAAACATGAAAAAATCAATCGCTATAGCAATCATTGGCCTTTTTCTGTGCTCGGGCATGCAATCCTGTAAAAAAATGGATCTGGATCCACTAGGGGTATTGGGTGAAGATGCGCTTTTTGGAAATGAGGCTGGAGCACGTAAATATGTTGCTGGAATGTACAGCTATCTACCCATAGAAGACTTTGTATATCATCCTGAAAGAGGATTTAGATGGGACAATTATTGGCAAAATTCGGAAACGCTTGCGGCCATGAGCGGCGAGATGACCGGACAATTTTGGGGCGTAGCTGGGGCACAGGGCTTTGGTTACTGGCCATATGATCGCATCCGGAATGTCAATACCCTGATTGCAGGCCTGCCTAAATACAAAACCAATTATACCGAGCAGGGGTACAACCAGATCTTTGGGGAAGCCCATTTTCTACGGGCTTTCTATTATTTTGCTTTGGTTAAGCGCTACGGTGGGGTACCTATTATAAAAGACGTGCAGGATCCAACAGCTGATAAAGAACAGCTCTTGGTTAGCAGAAATAAAGAATCTGAGGTTTATCATTTTATCAATGAAGACTTGCAGGTGGCTATTTCAATGATGTCTGGAAGCAGCGAACGTGGCCGCGCCAACAAATATGTGGCAGCAGCTCTACTTTCCCGCGCCATGTTGTATGCCGGTAGTATTGCTAAATACAGTTCGTATAGCAATCTCTCTGGCGATGCCACAGACAAGCAGTTGGTAGGTATCAAAAAGGAAGAAGCGGAATGGTTCTTCAAACAGGCTTATGATGCTGCAACAACCGTGCTGGCAGGACCGTACAGTCTGTACAATAAAAATGCACAGGATAAGGAACTCAACTACGTAAATTTGTTTTTGGACTTAGACAGCCCTGAGGATATTCTGATCAAGGAGTACAGTCTGACCGCACCGCACAACAACCGTCTCAAACATAGCTACGACGCCACACACTTACCCAATCCGACCTTTTCGAGTGACAATGAGTCTGCGGCATACCCCGTATTGAATGTCGTGGAGTTATTCGGTGAACTTCCAATCACTGATGCCGGTGGAAAACCAGTACGCTATACGGACCGTAAACAGCTGTATGCCGATTTGGAACCTCGTCAGCGGGCCACATTTTACTTCTCGGGAATGGAATTACGCGAAGGCGCCGAAAGACGGAGTTTTGATATTCAGCGTGGACTCTATAAGACCTTTCCCGGTAAGGCTGCTGATGCACAGATGGGCGCGGGTACTGCGACGATAAATAGCGAGTCAAATCGAATCTTGGCTGGCCCCAAAAATAGCCTGTTTGATTACAATGGTACGAAGATCAACATAACAGGCGAGCATGGCATGTGGAAAGATGGACATGCCAACAATACCCGAACTGGATTTTACATCCGTAAATACATTAACTATAAAATGTCTACCAAGGATGTGAAGTTATACAACAGTACACAACCCTGGAAGGTCTTTAGGCTCGCAGAGATACTTTTGAATAAGGCAGAAGCTGCTTATGAACTTGGCCTGATCAAAAATGATGAAGCACTTAAACAGGAAGCATTTCAATACATCGCGCAGATCCGTAATCGTGCTGGTGCCAAGCCTTATCTCTACACAGCTGCTTCGGCAAACCTCTCCGGTAAATATGGTTATCCCCTGGATGGAAATCTGCAATTTATACGCGAGGAGCGCGAACGTGAACTTTGCTTTGAAAATCACCATTGGTGGGATATGCGGAGATGGCGCATTGCAGATGTGGAGCTCAACAACTTTGTACCCAATTCGCTGATGCCTTACCTTGTATTGGATGAACTGAAATATGCTCCGGGCGGTGAACGGATCAACTCCTTTATTTTTATTCGCGAAAAGGAACCTTGGAACAAGACGTTCAACTTTGAAAAGAAATGGTATTATGAACCTATTCCGGGTGGAGAACTGAACAAAAACCCTAATCTATATCCACAGAACCCTATTTACTAACTGAGCGGAAATGAGAACGATATATTTATTTACAGCATTGACAGGCTTGTTATTTTTAAATGCCTGTTCGAAAACAGATAATTACGATGGCCCGAATGCGAGTATGAAAGGGCAGGTCATTGATAAGGTAACGAATAAACCCTTCCTGACCGGACAGGGCGAATTTAGCATCCGTTTGCTAGAAACCAGTTGGAGTGACAATCCCGCACCGCAGGATATTGCCGTCAAGCAGGACGGATCGTATAGTCATACAAAGCTCTTTCAGGCAACGTATACCCTCCAGCCCTATGGCGGTGCATTTTGGCCAGCACAGAAGATCGAAGGTTACCAACTGGGTGCTAATGCAGAGCAAAACTTTGAGGTGACGCCCTACCTACAGATCAAAAATGTGAAGTGGACCTTAAAAGCGGAAAATAAACTGGAAATCTCCTGTACGCTTGCCGCACCTATTACGGGTGGATTGCCGCAAGTGATTGAGGTCCGCCCATTCCTGAGTCTGACACCATACTGTGGGGCTGGCAACCGTATTGATGCGTATTATAAGGATGAATATCGCGCATTGATCAATCAAAACTGGGAAAATATCGGCAATATGCAGACCGGAGAAGGAAAGGAAACTTACACGATCAAGGATATTCCATTGAAATCAGGGTACACCTATTATGTACGGATGGGTGCAAAGGTGCGCGACACTTACGAAAAATTCAATTATTCGGAAGTGGAGGTTATTAAAGTACCTTAAGTAAAGAATCTAAACAATGAGCGGGACTTGGTGCCCGCTACTACTACTCAATACTAAATAATTATTCGGATGAAACAATTTATCAAAGCAGGTTCCAGATGCCTATTGGGCATGACATTATTTTTTGCCACACACTTGCAGGCGCAAGATAATCCATTTATCAAACATATGTATACCGCAGACCCTTCGGCACGGGTATGGGCCGATGGCCGCCTGTATGTGTATGCTTCACATGATATTGCTCCGCCTCAAGGTTGCGATCTGATGGATCAGTATCATGTGTTTTCGACGGCGGATATGAAAACATGGACCGATCATGGTGAAATATTACGCGCCTCACAAGTCCCTTGGGGTAGAAAAGAAGGTGGATTTATGTGGGCTCCGGATTGTGTCTATAAAAATGGTACTTATTATTTTTATTTTCCACACCCAAGTGGTACGGAGTGGAATAAGACCTGGAAAGTTGGTGTAGCTACGAGTAAATCACCAGCAAAAGATTTTGTGGTACAGGGCTATGTAAAGGGTGCCGAAGCACTTATTGATCCGCACATCTTTATCGATGATAATGGACAGGCCTATTTTTATCAGGGGGGCGGTGGTGTCTGTAAAGCGGGTAAGCTCAAAGACAATATGATGGAGATTGATGGTGAATTGCAAAAGATGGAAGGTTTGGAAGATTTTCACGAAGCTTCATGGGTACACAAGTATAATGGAAAATATTATCTGTCCTATTCTGACAATCACGATGAGAACTGGAAAGATGGAGTAAAAGGGGATAACCGCATGCGCTATGCGGTAAGTGATAGTCCAATGGGACCATGGAAATCAATGGGCATCTATATGGATCCGACGAATAGCTATACAAACCATGGCTCCATTGTCAAGTTTAAAGGTAAATGGTACGCTTTTTACCATAACAGTGAATTGTCACAAAAAAATGGCGAATTCAACGATTGGCTTCGTTCCATCTGCGTAGACCGCTTGGAGTACAATAAGGACGGCAGTATCAAGAAGGTAAAGCAGACTGGCTTATTGACAGGTCCCAAATAATCGATGGACACGAAGACGAGATGTTGCCAAAAAAAATTAACTTTAGGGGCGGAACAACTGTTTCGCCCTTAAACCATCGAACACTTAATTGTTTAAAATGCTAACGAAGAATATCAAACGTAAAACCAATACATTGTTACGCACAATATGTTGCTGTTCTCTTCTTTCGGTCAGTATGCTAAAAGGTTTTTCCCAAGCTAAAATGACGAAAGATTATGTTGACTATGTCAATCCTTATATGGGAAACATCAGCCATTTATTGGTGCCAACCTACCCAACGGTTCACTTGCCAAACAGCCTTTTGCGCGTTTATCCTGAGCGGGGAGACTATACTTCAGACCGTCTGTTTGGTCTGCCGCTTATCGTTACCAGCCATCGTGGAAAATCGGCTTTCAATCTTAGTCCCATGGTGAAATTGCCGGGCAGTTTGAAACCGGTACAACTGTATAGTTACGATCAGGAGGAAATACATCCGTATGCCTATTCGGTGCTATTGGATCAAGAGAATATTCAAGTAGACTATGCGCTGTCGCATCAGTCGGGGATGTATACCTTTACGTTTCCGACAACTTCGACAAAATATCTTCAGTTCAACTCACAGGAAGGGAAACTTCAATGGGACGGACAGGGACTTTCGGGTACACAGGATATCGGTAATGGTACGCACGTGTATATTTATGCTATTCCCGAATCCAAGCCAGTTGCGGTGAAGCGACTGCAAGGCCAACAACTGGAAAATGCAACAGAAACTGCAGGTAAGAATTCGTGTATGGTATTGGAGTTTAATCAGGCAGGGACTAGCTTGCGCATGAAATATGGTGTTTCATTTATCGATGTCGCACAAGCAAAAGCCAATTTGAAACGTGAAATCAGCGATTTTGACCAAAAGAAGCTGGCTGAAAAAGGGCGTAAAATATGGAACGATGCTTTAGGTAAAATTGCTGTGGAAGGCGACAATGAGTCCAATAAACATGTGTTTTATACCTCCTTATACCGCACCTACGAACGGCCAGTCAATATTTCTGAGGATGGACGTTATTATAGTGCGTTCGACGGTAAGGTACATCAGGACGAGGGCAAACCTTTTTTTACCGATGACTGGATCTGGGACTCCTACCGTGCACATCATCCATTGCGGGTACTGTTAGAGCCTGGCACAGAATCTTTGATCCTCAATTCTTTTGTTCGGATGTCTGAACAAATGGAGCAGCCTTGGTTGCCTACTTTTCCTGAGATTACCGGCGATAGTAGACGGATGAATTCCAATCATGGTGTAGCAACCTTGTTGGATGCTTACCGCAAAGGCGTGCGTAATTTTGATATCAAGAAAGCCTATCTGGCAGCAAAAGGTGCGATTACAGAAAAGACGCTGGCTCCTTGGTCGGGTAAAGCCGCGGGGAAATTAGACGAATTTTTTAAGGAGAAAGGCTATATTCCAGCATTGTACCCAGGTGAAAAAGAAACGATACCAGAAGTGAACGGTTTTGAACGGAGACAACCTGTCGCTGTAACCTTGGGTACCTCTTATGACTTATGGTGCTTGGCACAGCTTGCTCAAGAATTGGGTATTCAGGCTGATTATGATCTCTTTATGAAGCAATCTTTCAATTATCGAAATCTTTTCAACGAACAGACCAAATTTTTCCATCCCAAAGATGACAAGGGAAATTTTATCATGCCTTTTGATTATGTGTTTTCTGGCGGACAGGGAGCACGGGAGTATTATGGTGAAAACAATGCCTGGATCTATCGCTGGGATGTACAGCACAATATTCCGGATCTGATCAAATTGATGGGGGGAAATGAATTGTTTGTCAAGTACCTCGATGAGATGTTTCAGCAGCCTTTGGGTCGGTCGAAATTTGATTTTTATGCACAGCTTCCCGATCATACAGGTAATGTTGGACAATTTTCTATGGCGAACGAGCCGGCTTTGCATATTCCTTATCTCTACAATTACGCCGGACAACCTTGGATGACGCAGAAACGGATACATAAACTGATCGGTGAGTGGTTTAGAAACGATCTAATGGGGGTACCGGGCGATGAAGACGGTGGGGGGATGTCTGCTTTTGTGGTCTTTTCCCAAATGGGCTTCTATCCTGTAACACCTGGTCTGACTTCCTACAGCATCGGATCTCCATTTTTTCAGAAAGTGAGCATACAGCTTCCTAATGGCAAGTCTTTTGTAATTATCGGCAAGAATGCATCTGCAAAAAACAAATACATTCAATCGGCGAAATTAAATGGGCAGCCGCTGAATGTTCCACAGCTGACCCATGCCGATGTGCTGAAAGGTGGCACATTGGAATTTGTGATGGGGGATAGCGCAAATCGAAATTGGGGAAACTAACAAAGCTTGCTTACCAGCATGTGTATGTCAGAAAGTAAAAAAAGTAAAAAGCGCTGTTGATCATCGATCAACAGCGCTTTTGTTTATGGATAGCTTTGTCCTATTGTCTATACGCTGTAGGATATTCGCCTTGCTTTAAATCGAATAACCAAAACTTTGATAAGCAGCTCAAATATGGATGAACACTCCCTTATTGAAACATATCGGGGGTAATCAAGACTGCTGTACCTTTTGTTCCATTCCGTTCGATCTGTTTACCTGCATAGCTGATACAGACCGGACCACTACTGCTGGGTAGGATTTCGGCTTTCTTAAGCTTACCGTTTTCCCATTGTATATTCACCGTACGATTTCCTCTTGCTTTAAGTCCGGTTACGCTTCCCTGATCCATGTTGTGACTTAGAGCGGGTAGCAGCTCGATGAGGTAATTGTTGTTTTTGTCCCTGACCTGACTTTGCAGCAGCATTTCGGCAATCGCTGCGGTCGCGCCAAAGTTCCCGTCAATCTGGAAGGGTGGGTGATTATCGAACAGATTGGGCAGTGTCTTATCACTGATCAGGTTATACAATAAGCGGTAGGCATGTTCTCCGTCATGCAATCTATTCCACATATTGATTTTCCAGGCCAGACTCCAACCTGTACCATGATCGCCCCGACTTAATAGTGTCTTTTTTGCAGCTTCGGCTAGTTCGGGCGTATTAACGATTGAAATCTGGTTGCTCGGATGCAAACCAAATAAATGTGACGTATGCCTGTGATTTACCTCAGTCTCTTTATAATCTTCGATCCATTCCATAATGCGGCCTGTTTCTTTGCTGATTTGTGTTGGAATAAGTTTGGTTAAGGCAGCTTGACAGCGTTGTCTGAAATCAGGATCGCAATCTAAGAGCTTTGTGGCTTCAACACAATTTTGCAGGAGGTCGCGGATAATCTGTGTATCCATGGTGGCACCGTAGGTAAAACTGGAAACTTCACCCGATGGTAGGATAAAACTATTCTCAGGGGAATGTGAAGGGTTGGTGGTCCAATAACCGGCAAATGATTTACCTTGGGGGATTTTGACCATAAAATCCAAAATAAATTCAGCCGCTCCTTTCATAATAGGATAAGCCTGGACTTTTAAAAATTCTCGGTCGCCAGTATAGTTATAATGTTCCCAGGGGTGCTGCGCCATCCAGGCCGATCCCATGGGCCAAATGCCCTGTACGCCATCGGCTGGAGCTGTGTAGCCCCAGGCATCGGTGAGATGATGTACCACCCAGCCTTTGGCTCCATAGAGCTTGCTTGCGGTACGCTCACCAAAAGGGATTAATGCCTTGGTCAGGTCAAATAGGGGCTTATGCAATTCAGAAAGATTGGTTACCTCGGCAGGCCAATAGTTCATTTGCAAATTAATATTGGTATGAAAATCAGCATTCCAAGGTGGATCCATCTGCCAAGCCCATAAGCCCTGCAAATTTGCCGGCATATGTCCTGGACGGGAGCTGCTGATTAAAAGGTAACGACCAAACTGAAAGAATTTGTTGACTAAGGTATTAGGTACCTTTTGCAATTCTTTTGTCAACCGAATGAGTGAATCGGTGGGTAGTTTTGCGAGTTTATCTTGTTCTGGATCTGGAAGATTCAACTTGACGCGATTAAAATACTGTTGGTAATCTTCTATATGAGCCTGTTTTAACTGTTGATAATGCTGTTTGTTCAGGCTACTGATTACCTTGCGGCAGCTTGCAAGTGGATCAATATCCACCGGGGTTTGTGGATAGGCGATATGCTTCAATCCGGGATAATCCGTAGCAGCGGTGACGATGATGGTAATCTCATCTGCTCCGGTAATCGCTATGCGGCCGTCGGCATTGATAAGTTTACCGCCTTTAAGGATTACTTTTGCAATTGCGGCAAACTTTGTTCCGCGCTCATTGGCGTGAGCAGATTGGCCAATCTGCCCCTGAAGTAGCAATTGTGTGGGATCTGTCGGATCAGCCGTGCAACTGAAATCCTGGGCTCTTTTCCAGGTGAAGTTTAGATCGAGTGCCTGTTTCTTGTTTGCTGTATAATGGATGACCATCGCGTTGGCAGGAGCTGAAATGAATGACTCGCGAAAGAACTTGACACCATTATACACGTAGCTTGTTTGTTGCAATGCACGCTCAAGATCAAGCGAGCGCGCATACTGTTCAGCTTTAAGATGGGGCATATCAAACCATAGTTCGCCAAGCGACTGATAGGGTTTGATGTTTTTGGGTAAGCCCATCAAAGTTGTGTCTGCAAGGTCGATTGCTTCTTTATTTTTACCTTCAAAAAGAAGTTGTTGTATGCGAGGTAGATACATTTTCCCCTTGGGATTATTGGGATCCTGCGGATGACCGGCCCAAAGCGTACTTTCGTTCAGTTGGACGCGTTCATCGGCGACACCACCAAAAACCATAGCACCGAGCTGACCGTTACCTAGCGGTAGAGCTTCCTCCCAAACTCCTGCGGGGCGTGCATAGGATAACGTTAAAGGGCCTGCGGAAAGACTTGCAGCCGATTGAATCTGTGTGCGGTCTGTCCAGAATTGCGTGATCTTATGTTGCCGCTGACTAGCTGGGGCATCTATTATTTTAGTAGACTGCTGTGCCTTAATTGTTGTGTTGCCCATCAGTAGCAGTGCGCAGTATAGGAGCGTTTTTATTTTCATCTTTTAGTTTCTTTTTGGTTGTTTTACGGGGACTGAGGTTTTGGTTTTTAGGTATTTGCTTGCCTGTCCGGTTAACCAAAGATAATGATCATTTGGAAGATTATCTTCAATACCGACAAATGAACCTGTTCCATTAAGTGGGACATCTTTTTGATGCAGTGTCTTGAATATGGCGGTACCTTCATCGACTTCATCAAACATGGCGATGTAGAGCATTTGGGCACCAATTGAAAGGTTATACTGTAATTGTTTCCATAAGAAATTTCCGGAATCACGTGGGACGAACGCACGTGAACTCCCAGTCATGTTAGTCCAGGAGAATCCCGGGAAGCAAAGTGGAGCATAATCGATTTGATGTTGTTTGCACCAGTCCATATCATCTTTGATCAGGGATTTGAACTGATCGAATCCGGCCTGATTATATCGACCAACAAACCAAGGCATAATGATATCTGATTTTTTGATGAGTTCATGCAAAAATGGATCGGATTCAGTATCCTGGTGTAATTCACGCCAATAAGTCGGTACGCCAAGAAGGACGCTATAGCCGTTTTGTTTGAGGTAATTGACAATACGTTCGGCTGTTTTGAGATTATATTTGCGACCGTCGTTAAATCCGATACCCCAAACGGCAATCAGTGGTTTGCCATGATGAAAAAGATAGGTTTTGGCGCGATCCCGCTTTTTGAGGTTCCATTCTTTTTCAAGGGCGGCTACATCGTCCATTAAGATTTTGTCGTCACCATCTTTAATGCCACTAAGGTCGTACATCACGCAGATTGCGCGGTCAAATTCATTGGCTGAACGAATAGCCGAAGTCAGGACCGTATTGAAGTGGTTGCGACCACTGGGGTTAGCGATCTCACCCACGAATCGTTGCATAAATACGCCATCGATTCCGTATTGTTGCATCCATTTAAAATGAAGGTTGACGGAAGAATAGTCATGTGCGCTATAGAGTTTAGCGGGCTTTCCATCTTTTGTCATAAAAGGACTGTCATAGGTTATTTGATAGGCGCTGACGTCTGGCCAAAAATCGATATTTGTAGAACCAGGTTGGAATCCGTTTTTTCCACGGTAATGGTACCATCCGCGGTCTGCACCATCCGTAGGACTATTGAACCAGCCTTGGTAGCCGGCCATAACAAGGCCGCTATACGAGTCGTATTGTTTTTGTGCGAATAGTAAGCCTACCGAAAAAAGTAGACAGATGCCAAGAAGATGGAATTTGAGCGTTTTAGCTATCATATCGATTTATAATTAAGTTATGCCACTAAATATCGATTAACCCAATTAATAGTCCATTAATAAAGTATTAATGGAACATATAAGTATTTGTTTTTAATATAACAACAGCGTTCCAGCTTGGATGCAGCCGGTTGCATTGTTTTTTATACTAAAAAAGTGACAAAGTGAATTTCAATAAATAAAAGTCAATCGATTGC
Source organism: Sphingobacterium paramultivorum (assembly GCF_014109745.1). Taxonomy (NCBI): domain Bacteria; kingdom Pseudomonadati; phylum Bacteroidota; class Sphingobacteriia; order Sphingobacteriales; family Sphingobacteriaceae; genus Sphingobacterium; species Sphingobacterium paramultivorum. The sequence continues at coordinate 3,229,259 of NZ_CP058555.1, read as the reverse complement.
GTTATTTGCGCAATCGATTTCGTGACACCGTTGTTTTGTTCCCATAAAATATCCCTCTAATTTAATGGGCTGAACCAGTCAATCTAATACTAAACTGACAGACTCAATTTTACTAACTATTTAATTATGATTTCAAAATTTACAAGTAACCAAAAGGTAAGCCTGCTTGCTATTGCTCTTCTTGTTGCGTCTTCGCAAAGTTTGTGGGCCGCAGAAATGCCGATTGCATTTAAACATACAGCAAACGAGGCCACGCAGAACCAAGTTACCGGGAAAGTAACTGCAGAAGGTGGTCCTCTTGCGGCTGCGACTGTTTCGGTCAAAGGGACATCGGTATCAACATCTACAGATGCAAAGGGAACATTTGCTATTCGAGCTAAAGCTGGAGATATTTTGCTTGTTAGTAGCGTTGGCTACAAAACCAAAGAAGTGACAGTTACAGGAACGACCCTATCCATTCAGCTGGAAAGTAATAATGAGGCTTTGGAGGAAGTGGTCGTTGTGGGATTTGCTAAACAAAAGAAGGTAAATTTAACCGGTGCAGTACAGGCGATCACGTCAAAAGATCTACAGGATCGTCCGGTTACCAATGTATCTTCTGCGATCCAGGGTAAATTTTCGGGTGTAACGATTACCCAAAATTCAGGACAGCCCGGTAAAGACAACGGTACGATCCGTATTCGTGGGCTGGGTACCATCAATAATGCGAATCCGCTTGTTATTGTCGATGGAATAGAAAGCTCGATGAATAATATCAACCCCAACGATATTGAAAGTGTTTCGGTATTGAAAGACGGACCTAGTGCAGCAATTTATGGCTCTAAGGCTGCAAACGGGGTTATCTTGATTACGACCAAAAAGGGCGGTAGTGGCAAGCCGCAATTGAATTATACAGGCTATGCCGGTATTCAGGATCCAACACGTCTACCGGAGTATATGAACTCTTATGACCATGCTGTTATCTTAAATGAAGCCCTTAAAAATGAAGGGAAGACACAGCGTTTTTCCCAGCAGGATCTTGAACTTTTCAAAAATGGATCTGATCCGGACGGTCATCCCAATACGGATTGGTTAGGACTGCTCTACAAAGGATCGGGCTTTCAACAATCACATAATTTGCAGGTCACAGGTGGAACAGAAGATGTGCAATATATGGCTTCGGGAGGCTACTTAGGACAAAAAGGCGTTATCAAGGTAGCGAGCTCTGACCGTTATAATTTACGCACAAATGTTGGTGCAAAAGTATCTTCAAGACTTCGATTTGATTTAGGACTGGCGTATAATTATCAACGCATCACCGAACCCGTAAACCCCTATACCGGTGATATGGCGCAGATCTTTAGACAGGTAAACCGTATTCCTAGTTTTATTCCTTATAAATACAGCAATGGCGTATATGGTCGTGGTAGCGATGGTAACCCAATTGCTTGGATGGATCTCGAAGCCAAGGATAATATGACCTATAAACATACACAGGTCAATTTCTCCGGCGAATTTCAGATTATGGATGGACTGAAGATCAAACAGGTTGTAGGCTTTCAACCGATTGACAATATGTCTTCCAAATTTGTCAAAGACATCCAATACTATGCGCCAAATGGTGATTTGGGACCTAAGCAAGGGGTGAATAATTTGACTGTTTATAACTTCCAATCCGAACGATTGACTTTTCAAACCTTGATGACCTATGACAAAAAGATTGGTAACCATCAGATCAATGTTTTAGGCGGTTTTATGGATGAAACATTCCGTGCGGATTACTCCAGTGCTTATGCACAAGGTTTCTTAAATAATGATTTTTCGGAACTGAATTTGGGTAGCAAGGACGGAATGAAAGTCGATGGAGGAGCCAAAAAGCTAATATTACGCTCTTTCTTCGGTCGTATCAATTATGCATTTGCGGACAAGTACCTATTGGAAGCCAATGTGAGACGTGATGGAACATCGCGATTCTTGGGAAGCAATCGTTGGAGTACATTCCCGTCGTTTTCAGCCGGCTGGCGTATTTCTCAGGAAGATTTCTTTAAAGAATCTTCTTTGTCCGATGTAATCTCAGAATTGAAATTAAGAGGCGGTTGGGGTAAACTAGGAAACCAACAATTAGCGGCAACATCAGACAATTCATATCCTTCTTCCGACGCTTATTATCCAGGCTTATTTACCATTACTCCTGGTTATAACTATTCTTTTGGTGGTGAGATTAGTTCCGGTGGGGCCATCGTAGAATCGGCAAACCCAATATTAAAATGGGAGTCAACGACAAGTACCAACATTGGTTTGGATCTGAACTTCAAAAATAATCTGGGCTTTGTATTTGAATACTTTGACCGTAAAACTGATGGGGTGTTGTTAAAACTGCCTGTATCGAACTTATATGGTCTTCCAGCGCCTTACCAAAATGCAGGGAAAGTGCAAAATAATGGGGTAGAGCTACAAGTAAACTATCAAAATAGTATCGGAGATTTCAAATATAGCATTGCCGCAAACGGTTCTTATATCAACAACCAGATCAAAAAATGGGCTAGTGACGAACCTCAGGTCAATGGAACTTTCTATATCTATGAGCAGGGACGACCAATCCGTTCGTTTTATGGCTACGAAACTGCTGGAATCTATCGTTCGGACGAAGAATATAAAAACAGTGGCATTCAAGGCGTTAACGGAACTGTAGGTGCTGGTGATATTATCTATAAAGATCAGAATGGCGATAAGAAAATCGATGGAAATGACCGTGTATATCTTGGTTCGCCCGATCCAAAATTTATTTTTGGTCTGACCTCCAATATGAGTTATAAAAACTTTGATCTGAGCCTATTCTTCCAAGGTGCGGCTAAAGTACAGGGCTATCTTTGGGGCGAAGCTATTGGCGGGATCTCGGGATCAGATAAACCGACAACCATTTTTGCAGATCGTTTCAATGCAGAGACCAATCCAAACGGATCTATGCCGAGGGCATTGACCAGTTGGTCACAAAATAGTCCTTCAGGCACACCTTCCGATTTCTGGATCCAGAATGCAAGTTATGTCCGCTTGAAGAATATCACCTTCGGTTATACCTTACCAAAAACGTTTACGGATAGAATCGGTATTAAGGGGGCTAAAGTATACTATAGTGGACAAAATCTCTTGACTTTTACCGGTTTTGCTAAAGGATTTGATCCGGAGGCTCCAGCGGATTCTAGAGGTAATTATTACCCACAAGTGAAAACAAATGTGTTTGGTCTTAACGTAAACTTTTAATTGAAAATCATGAAACTTAGAAATATAACGATTGCATTGAGCGTAGCCACCTTACTGTTCTCTTGTCAAAAACTCGATCAGGAACCGTTGGATGCATATAATGCCGATAATTTTTGGAAAACGGAAGCTGAAACCGATTTTGCTGTAACAGGTTTGTACAGTGGTACAAGGGGAAGTGACGGTAAGCTGGCCGAAGGATCTGCTTGGGAAGACGGTACCCAGATCTTTTACATGGACTGTACGTCGGATAACTCCAATAGTGATTTCCCTTGGGAAGGATTCCAGGCTTTAGGAAATGGCACCGCAACACCGACAAACTCTGGAAATGCAGAGGCACGCTATACGTACGAGCATATCCGTCGAGCCAATTACATCCTTGAAAATATTGAAAAATCGCCGGTTAATGCTGAAAAGAAGAAGCGGCTGACCGCCGAGGTACGCGTTATACGAGCATACAAGTATTTTGATATGGCAACCTTATTTGGGGGAGTACCTATCATTACGAAAACTTTGACGACAGAAAATTCGTTTGTGCCTGCAAATACGCAAAAGGAAGTATTGGAATTTGTGGAAAAAGAATTGAAAGAAGCTGCTGCAGATTTGTCGTTTGCTAAGGGGGGCGGCCGTATGTCCAAAGGTGGTGCCCTTGGTTTATTGGCACGCTGTTATGCTTTTGAAAAGAAATACCAGGATGTCATCAATACAACACAGGAGATCATTTCTTCGGCTAATTATAAATTATTCGATGATTATGCGACCTTATTTGAAGAGGCAAATGAAAATAACAGTGAGGTCATGATGAATATCGAATATTTGGTAAATATTCAAGGATATACTTCACTTGGTATTATGCTGCCCAATTCAATGGGAGGATGGGGTTCTATTGTACCAACACAGAGTCTGGTAGATGCTTACGAAACTGCCGATGGACAGACTATTGGCGAGTCAAAATCTTATGACCCTGCCAGTCCATATGAAAAAAGAGACCCACGCCTGGGCGCAACAATTGTTTACCCAGGAGCACTGTACAACGGTAAATATTTCGATCCATTAAATCCGAAATCGGAAGATTATCCATCTGGTCCAGATAATGCATCTAGCACAGCTTACAACTATAAAAAATATATCCAAAATCCGGGCAGTTATGCGAACATTTGGAACGTAGGTACCAACATTATTGTGATGCGTTATGCCGAAATGCTTTTGTTAAATACGGAAGCAAAGATTGAATTGGGGATTATCGATAATACCGTATATGATAATATCGATCTGGTTCGCCAGCGCGCTAAGATGCCAAAAGTAGACAAATCCGTATACAGTGGCCAGAGCAAACTGCGTGAATTGGTACGTCGTGAGCTGCGTGTAGAATTCGCCGGAGAAGGACGTCGTCGCTTTGATATTATTCGTTGGGGAATAGCCAAAGACGTAATGAACGGTCCTGTAAATGGCGCGCTGTCCAAAGGTACGGTGGATCCTAAAACAGGCAAGGTTACTTATACTTCGTTAACTGATCGTTTTTTCTCTGAAAATAGATCGTTCAAAGCTGGAAAAAATGAATTGTGGCCAATTCCACAAGCTGTCATTGATAATAGTAAAGGAACGTTGAAGCAAAATGTAGGGTATTAATTTTCTCCTGCTATATTTTTTACGAAGCAAGCAAGCAAGCAAGCAAGCAAGCAAGCAAGCAAGCAAGCAAGCAAGCAAGCAAGCAAGCAAGCAAGCAAGCAAGGCGGTTAAGTGATATACTCACTTAACCGCCTTTTTATTGTCATATTATATTTCTAATTTTTTTTGTGTAATTTTTTATGGAAAAAGAAAAAATGATCATCTTATATTAAAATATATCCTACTTTAGCGTGATACGCAGTAGATAGATCAATTATAAATTATATAAACTAAGATAAATGAGAAGTGTTCTATGCGCACTTGCGGTAACGATTATCCTAATCTTATCGTTTAATAAACTCGTTTATGATGATATGCCCGTAGCTAACGCTACGATAGTATTAACCGAAGTAAATCGTCATAAACAAGAGGTCAAAAGTATCTTAATGACCGATAGTAATTTTTCGGATTTAAGTTTTTTTGATACTATGCTAAAAAACAATAGAATCCTGATGTTGGGCGAAATGATGCACAATGATGGCGAAACTTTTAAAGCGAAAGCCAGGATCATCCGTTACCTCCACGAACATCTGGATTATGATGTTGTTTTATATGAGGCAGGGCAGTATGATATGTGGATGATGAATGCACAGATGGATACCCTGATGGATAAGTCGCAGGAAAAAACGATCGGCGGTACTGGACTATTTGACTTCTGGTGGCAAAATCAGGAAAATCAGCCCCTCTTAACGTATTATAAAAAAACAAAATCAACAGAGCGTCCAATGATCCTCGGCGGATTTGATATCCAATTTTCAGGCAGGGGCTTATCAAATATACGCGTAAAATTATTGGAAGATTTCCTGCTTAAAAACGGGATAGATTCGACCAAATATCCTTTATTGAAAAAAAATAGCAACAGGCTGGAGTATCTAACTTATGAACCTTTTGCCAGTAAACGGCTCAATGCGAACAAAAAAAAACAGTTCCTGGCAGAACTGGATGAGTTGAACCTTAGGATCCGCAGCGGCGTAAAAGACTCGGAGCATCTGATCTATAGCCGATATCTGTCTGATATGAAGAACAACTTTGACAAATCTTGGCGCTATAAAACTGGGTCGATGCAGAGCATGCATTTTAGAGATTCATTGATGGCGGAAAATCTAACCTATCAGATCGATTCGCTTTACGCCGGCAAAAAGATTATCGTCTGGTGTGCCAATATCCATAGCTTTTCTGCGCCATACAATAAAGATTATCGGCCCCTCGGGACTTATCTAAAGCGTAAATATGGCGCTCAAGCGTATAGCCTGGATTTTACTTCCTATGGACGATACGATAAAACTGGCCGTGTTGTCGATAGAGTGGGTAAGTTGGCCGTGGAAAATGTATTTCATACCACTAAATCACCCTATTTCTTTTTGGATCTTCGTCAATTGCCCAACAATAGCATGTTAAAACAGCGTTTTAGTTCAGTCATTAATCAGGGGATTGATGAAGAAAGAAAATGGCACGAGTTTATCGATGGTATTTTCTATATCGATATCAATAAAGATCCAATTTACCGCTAACAGCATGGAAAGTATCTTAACACAACAACTTAGCTTTAAAATAGGCGCAAAAACAATCTTGGATAATATTAGCCTACAAGTCCCAGACAGGAGTATTTATGGATATCTCGGCCGAAATGGGGCGGGAAAATCCACAACAATCAAATTGCTTTTAGGTCTTTTGGAGGATCAGGCAGATACGATTTTTATTCAGGGAAATAGTCTAAAGGCACATCCCACAGGTGTTTATGCCAATGTTGGGAACTTGATTGAGGCCCCATGCTATTATACTAAATTGACCGTTTTTGAAAATTTAAAGTACTTGGATATCATTCACAAAAAAGGCAACAAACGCATTGATGAAGTATTGGAAATGGTAGATCTTCATCGGGAAAAGAAGAAAAAAGCCAGTGCCCTGTCCATGGGGATGAAACAGCGGCTGGGAATAGCGATGGCGATTTTTCATGATCCGCAATTGCTTATCCTGGACGAACCATTAAATGGTCTCGATCCACAGGGAATTGTCGAAATGCGCAATTTGTTTTGTCATCTCAACGAACAGGGAAAAACGATCTTTCTTTCGAGTCATATTTTGAGTGAGCTTGAAAAAATAGCGACACACATTGGTATCATTGAAGGTGGGAAAATGATTTTCCAGGGAACCAAACAGGAGTTGCTGGGACAGGTTGACCGAGAGGTGTACCTACGTACAGCCAGCCCGGAAGCAACGGCTTCGGTTTTGCGAAATAGCGGGTTTTCTGGTGTTAAAATCGATGGAGAAAGCGTTACCGTCACTATCGGCGATGATCTGCAATTTGGTCTTATGATCAAATCTTTGGTCGAAAAGCAGATTGATATTTATGGATTGGAATCCCGTAGTGCTGATCTTGAACAAATTTTTATAAATCTAATCGCTCGTGTAAATGGCTAATACATTCTATACCGCTTTCTTGTCGGAAAAGTACAAACTCCTACGCAATAGGGAGATTTTTGGGGTACTGATCGTCCCTATGGTGCTCGTTTTTGCGATTGCCGGTTATATTATTTATGATGTTATAGATTCAGGAGGGGCAGTGGCGGTTCCTAACCCTTGGAAACTTCTGCTTGGCCGATATGTTTTTCAGTTTTTTTACCTGCTCTATCCCATCCTTGTCGCTTTATTCGTCTATGCCTGTTGTGATGTCGAGTATAAGAATAACAATTATAAAATACTCTTTACCCTACCCATCAGTAAATCGAATATTTTCTTTTCCAAAGCCGTCTTTATCCTGCTGACCTTACTGTTTTCAATACTTTTTGCTTACGCTGCATTTCTGATCAGTGGTTATCTGCTCAGCCTGATTTACCCCGTACTGGGGTTTCAGAATTATGATTTTAGGGTCGTAATCTTTTATACGTTTTTGAAACTTTTTATTACGCTCTCGGCTATCGCTATGATTCAGCTTGCCCTAAGCCTATTGTTCAGAAGCTTTATCTACCCAATTGGAGTAGGCATGTTTATGTTGGTCTTTTCCGTGCTTGTCGCACAGAAAAGTTTTTCGGATTTTATCCCTTATACAGGTGCCTATAATGCGGTAATGAATATCTTATCCGAGAATGATTCCTTTGCACGGCTAGACTACAGCAACTTACTGATGCTCGTCATATTTCTATTGATCAGTTTTTACTTATTCAAGCGGAAAGGACAGTTTTAATTTGTGGGTACACCTGATCGGCTATTTTTTGTCAAGTTCTTTTTTATAAGTACTTGGGGACTGGCCATATTTCTTTTTAAAGGCCGAAGCGAAATAGGATGCCGAGGAAAAACCGACACTGCTAAATATTTCGTTGATGTTTAGTCCTTCAGCCATAAGGCTTTTGGCTTTCTTTAATCTTCGCTCGATAATGTAATCATTGACGCTGCAGTCAAGCAACTGTTTGACTTTACGGTAGAGCTGCACGCGGGAGAGATGAAGCTCGTTGGCAATGCCGTCGACACTCAATCGCGGGTCTGATAATTTGGATTCGACAATCGCTGAGAAATTGTTCAGAAAACGTCTATCGTTATCATTGACCTGCTCAGCTTGAGCGCTATCAAACTGTTCCACATTGCTGCTGTATTTTTCTTTAAGCTGATGGCGTGACTGTAGGATGTTTGAAATCCGTGTCCGCAGTAATTCGGCATTGAAAGGTTTAGTAATGTAGTCATCGGCCATTAATTTACTTCCTTCGAGCATCGTATCTTCATTGGCGAGCGCACTCAGTAAGATGACAGGAATATGTGCGGTCTGATAAAATGCTTTGATGTCCTTTAGAATATCCAGACCGCTACCATCGGGAAGCATAATATCCGTAATGACTAGATCTGGAAAATGTGTTTTCAACATCCCATTGGCTTGTTGCACATCTTTTGCCAGGAAAAGATTGTAATCCCTTTCTAAGAGGGAGCGGAGATAATCTCTGATTTCATCATTATCTTCGACGACCATAATACTTTTTGATTTGTTGGATCGAAAAGAAAGATTGTTGTCTACCATCTTTCGTGTGGCGTCCAATAGGTCGTCTTGTTGAAACAGCGGTTTTTCTCCTTTGTCGAAATCGGCCAGTTCAGCAGGCTCGTAGTGACTATTTCCAATTGGCATACGTAGGGTGAATATCGACCCATGGCCGGGTTTGCTACTCACAGTGATTTGGCCATGATGCAGTTCGATGATCTGTTTGGTGTAGGAGAGGCCGATTCCGGAGCCATTACGACTACTGGCGCCCTGATAAAAAGGATCAAAAATATGCTCAATATCACTTGGAGCAATCCCCAGACCATTATCCAATACACGTAGATAGAAATAGTCTTTGAAATTGTTTTCTTCCAATATAATTTCAATTCTGCCACTTGCCGCCGTATGTTTGATCGCGTTGGACAATAAATTGGATAATACCTGTTCCATGAGGTATTCGTCCATCCAAACCTCTTTCAAGCTTGTTTTGTTGACATAACTGACGGAGATCCTGTTTTTCTTAAACAAGGGTTTGAAACTACCTATTACCTGCTGAATAAATGGGTCAATGTAAACGATGGCAGCATGTAGCTTAATCTTCGATTTACTGATGCGATGGATATCAATGAGGTCGCTGACCAAACGTTGTAGTTTTTTTGCATTCCGTTTGATGCGCGACAACTGTTCTCTGACCTCTTCGCTAAGATCTTTTCGTAATTCAAGGTCCTCGATAGGCGCGATGATAAGGGTCAGCGGGGTTTTAAATTCATGCGAGATATTGGTGAAGAAATTATTTTTGATTTCTGCCGCTTGCTGAATTTGACTGTTCATTTCGACGATCTGTTTTTGTTGCGCAAGAATCTCGCTATTCTGGATTTCCAGATGTTTGTTCTTTTCCCAGTTGCTCCTGATCACGATAATAGAAATTCCTCCAAAGACAACAGCTAGCACCAAGCTAACGACCAATACATTAAGAACGGACTTTTGGCTTTGGTAAATCTTATTCTGTTCCGTAATGAACTCCTGTCTTTTGTCGATATCGAGCTGCTGTTGTTTTATTTTATCCGACTGCAGGGCAAGCAACTCTGCGTTGGTTTTATCGATGACAGAGGTTGCGAGTATATTCTCGCGGCGATAGTTTTGGTGGTTGATGATAGCCAAAGCCGTTCGAATGGCTTCGGCCCCGCCAGTGGGATAGAGTATGGAAGCAAACATTTTGCCCTGTATGATCTGTTCAAGGCCATTTCCGGGACCAGGAAGAGCATCAACACCAATTATCTTAATGTCCTTTTTGATCTGGGCTTCGTCCAATGCTTTTTTTACCCCCATGGCCATCTGATCATTGAATGTAAAGATGATATCACTCTGGCTCATGACGTTTATATGCTTACGCATTTCCAGATAGGCTTTATTTTTCTCCCAGCCGCCGTGAATGACGCCGCTCACCCGAACCGCTGTGGCATCTCCAATTTGCTGCATAAAGCCTTTTTCACGCTCTATTGAAGCCGAGGTGCCCGATAGCCCTGTGACTAATCCGACCGAACCCTTTCCTTGCAAAATCGTGCGGCTATATTGGCCGGCCAGTTTCCCGATGGCGAGATTGTCGGCGCCCACATAAGCATTATATTGGCCGGAGGACGTCTTACGGTCTGTTACGATGACAGGTATATTGCGTTGGAATACAGAATCCACAATTGGCGTGAGTGGCTCGGCCTCATTTGGGGATACAATCAGAAGATCGATGTCCTGTTTGACTAATTCGCGAATTTGATTGATCTGTACATTATTGTCGCCATGTGCGTCGCGATAAAGAAAGTCAATATCGGGATTGAAGGAAAGTTCCCTTTTCATTTCCTCGAGCATCGTTTTTCGCCAGGCATCGTTTCCGATACACTGCGAAAAAGCGATGACCTGCTTTTTCTTCCGGACCATTGGTTGACATCCACAAAAAAGAAGCAAGGTCAATATGCCACTAAAAATGAAATATTTTCCCATGATTTTTCCCCTTAAATATCCGAATATACATTATTTAGATTTTTTTGGGTAACAGTGGTTGTGTTAGTGTATATTTTACACTAAAATAGGAACCTTCAAAAATGTATCATTTTCTAAATTTTCTGTTTAAAAAGTGAAAGTTTTGAAAAGTAAATTGAATGTAAGTGTTAGATTTTTAGTGTTTTAGTGTTTTTGAAAAAATGTTACATAAATAAATGTTTTTGCGAAGTCCAAATTTAAGTTAAGATGAAGCACGTGTTAAATTTGGATTAATCAATTATAGATCATCACATGAACAAAAACACGGTATTAGCTTGGTCCTTTGTAGTGGCTTTAGGCGGATTTTTATTTGGATTTGATACAGCGGTTATTTCGGGAGCAGAAAAGGCCGTTCAGGAGCATTGGCATTTGAGTGAGTTTCAGCATGGACTGACAATGGCCATCGCCTTGATAGGGACAGTTGTCGGCGCAGCATTAGGTGCACTGCCTTCCGATAAATTAGGCCGTAAAAATACCTTATTTGCTGTTGCAGCCCTTTACTTTATTTCAGCTATTGGTAGTGCACTGGCGAATGACTGGACGATATTTATTTTATTCCGCTTTTTGGGTGGCATAGGAGTTGGCGTCTCTTCGGTAACGGCACCAATCTATATATCGGAAATCTCCCCGGCAGCATCGCGGGGTAAGTTGGTAGGGCTTTTTCAATTCAACGTTGTATTAGGTATTTTGATAGCCTATTTGTCCAATTATTTTATCGGTCAGGTTGGCGAAGAGTCCTGGCGCTGGATGCTGGGGGTACAGTGCTTTCCGTCGTTGTTATTCTTCTGTTTGATCTTCCTCATTCCGGAAAGTCCGAGATGGTTGCTGCTGCACAGGGGGAATTTGGCCGAGGCAACACGAATTATGAAAAAAATTAATTCGGATGGTTACGAGCTGGAGATTTCAAAAATTCAGGAGTCCAAAAACAATTCCGCAGGAGAAGGCAAACTCTTCGTTCGCGAAAATGCCAAACCTATTTTATTGGCCTTTTGTTTTGCGCTGTTCAATCAAGTTTCAGGTATCAACGCGATTATATATTATGCGCCCCGCGTATTTGAAATGGCTGGCCTGGGCTCGCAGAGTTCATTGCTTTCGACAGTTGGTATAGGGGTTGTCAATTTTATTTTTACGTTGCTGGCGATCAATTTCATCGATAAGGTGGGCAGAAGAAAATTAATGTTGGTGGGCTCAATCGGGCTGATTGTTTCATTGGCACTCGTTTCCCATGCTTTTTATACCAACCAGACGACGGGTTTTGCGATCACAATCTATCTGATGAGTTTCATTGCTTTTTTCGCATTCTCGCAAGGTGCGGTGATTTGGGTGTTTATTTCGGAAATTTTTCCGAATGATGTACGCGCCAAAGGGCAGACATTTGGTAGCTTGACACATTGGGTGATGGCGGCGATTATCACTTTTTGTTTTCCAGCCTTGACAGAAATGCTCGGCGGCGGTGGTACCTTCTTGATCTTTGCCCTATTTATGGTGCTGCAGCTTGTTTATGTGCTTAAGTTTATGCCGGAGACAAAAGGGAAATCATTGGAAGATCTTGGGCATACCATCAATCTACATTAGTCTTTAGCTGGACTACACTAATAGGTGTCGGAGTAGCCATGACGCGACTGGCGCCTATCTAAAGTTATTTAATCAAAGACAATGTGATAGCATGTTGTGTGTATCTATTGTCAACATTGAATTTAAAGGGAAATATAATAATCAATTTGTTACTTGGTTTTTGGCGCTCGGCCGAAGCTTTGTATAAAAAGGAGAAAATATGAAAAACGGAGATAAATCAATACAGGGTATTTGTTTTGGCGAGGTTCTTTGGGACAATCTTCCTACAGGTAAAAAATTAGGCGGTGCGCCTTTGAATGTGGCTTATCACCTCAATAAATTGGGGGTTACGACGCGTATGCTAACGCGCATAGGGCGTGACGATAATGGTTACGAGCTGCGTAACGTATGTGAAGATCTGGGTATCCCGACCGATTTCTTCCAGTACGATGACTTGTTACCAACTTCAACAGTAGAGGTTTCGATCGATGCAAAACGCGACGTGCATTACGATATCGTTTATCCTGTAGCTTGGGATAGAATAGCGGTGGACAATGTTGTTCTTGAGGCAGTTACAGCGGTGGGTTTTTTGGTGTATGGCAGTCTGGCCTGTCGGGATGAAGTAAGTTTTCAAAGCTTGCTATTATTGCTTGAAAAAGCCCGCTTCCGGGTGATGGATGTCAACCTGCGTACACCTTATTTTGGTCCGGAAAAAATACATAAACTGTTGGGATACGCTGATTTTGTGAAAATGAATGCCGAGGAACTGCATGTTATTTCCAACTGGAATGGCGCGACGGATACCTATACCGATCAGCAGCGTGTAGACTTGATCATGGAGCGTTTTGCAGTTCAGGAGGCAATTGTAACCTATGGTGCAGATGGAGCGGTATATCATTATAAAAAAGACAATATCAGTTATCATTTTCCAGCCTTGAAAGTTCAGGTAGAAGATACCATCGGAAGTGGTGATTCTTTTTTGGCGGCTTTCCTGACCAAAAGGTTTCAGATGCAGGAAGGTGTTCAGCTGGAGGAAGTACTGGAATTTGCGGCCACCTTAAGTGGATTTGTGACACAGAGCCGGGGGGCTTGTCCTGAATATAACGATGAGGTCATCAATCGATTCCAATGGTTGCATCCGATCTTCAATGGAGCTCAGAAGCAACAGTAGGTAAACTGCTTCTTTACGAAGCAGTCTACCCGCTATCATAATCAAATAATCAATCTAAATCATTAACCATTTACTTATAACCAATTATGTTTACAAGACAGAAAGCAATGCTGCTCCCGTCTTTGGCACTTTTTTCTGTTGTCGCATTTGCGCAACAGACTGAAATCCGGGGAAGAATTACGGATAGTGGGACAGCAGCACCTATAGTAGGGGCATCTTTAGTGGTGAAGGGAACCACAATAGCCACCAAGACAAATGAAAAGGGAGAATTTGTCCTTCAGACTTCGGGCAATCAGGGCACATTGGAAATAAGCTATGTCGGCTATGCCTCCCAGGCGATTGCTGTAGCAGGAAGAAAGTTCCTCGATATTCAGCTTGCGCCTACCGAAAAGGGGCTCGATGAAGTGGTCGTTACGGGATATCAAACAGAACGGAAGAAGGATTTGACGGGTGCAGTGAGTGTTGTTAATGTTGCTGAGATGATGAAGGCTCCGGAAAATAACCCGATGAAAGCGCTGCAAGGAAGAGTAGCTGGTATGACAGTAACTTCGGATGGTAGTCCAAGTGGAGCGGCAACAGTGCGTATGCGCGGAATCAGTTCCATCAACAGTAGTCAGGATCCCTTGTATGTCATTGATGGAACCCCTACACAGGGGGGAATGCATGAACTCAATTCGAATGATATCGAAAGTATTCAGGTTTTAAAGGACGCTTCTTCGGCGAGTATCTATGGTTCGCGCGCAGCGAATGGTGTTATTGTCATCACGACAAAAAAAGGAAAGATAGGTGCCCCTAAACTTACAGTAGACGCCTATGCCACCAGTACGCATTTTAATAATCGCATGAAAGTGCTGGATGCCCAACAATATGGTCGTGCATTGTGGCAGGCCACCATCAATAATGGTGGAAACCCTAACGGAAATAATATTGGTTATCAGTTTGAATGGAATAACGACGCAAATGGCGTACCTCAGCTCAATACTGTTTTTGTTTCCAAGTATATCGACCGTGAACATACCATGTACGCTTCCGATACCGATTGGTTTAAGGAAGTTTCAAAACCGGGATTGCAACAATCTTACAATGCGACATTAAGCTCCGGTACAGAAAAATCCAGTTCCTTTTTCTCCTTAGGTTATTTGCACAACAATGGGACACTCCGTTACACGGATTTCCAGCGGATATCAGCCCGGATGAATGCCGATTATAAATTATTCGATGGACGTTTGGTGGTGGGCGAGAATTTTACGGTAAACAATACCGGTGAAGTGCAGGTACCTGGCGATGTGCTTGACCTTTCGTTAAAAGCATTGCCCATTATTCCTGTCCATACAGTAGATGGAATAGGATGGGGTGGGCCAGCATTGGGGATGAACGACCGCCATAATCCCATGCGAGTACTTTACGACAACCGGAACAATAAATATAACTATTGGCGGTTGTTTGGAAATGCCTATGCCGATCTACAGCTCATAAAAGGTTTGCATGTCCGCACCAGTTACGGTTTGGATTATAGTAATTTTTACAAACGTAATTTGGAAGTATCCTATCGTTCGGGATTTATGAACAGCAGCCGGAGTGGGGTTAATATGGAACAGTCCCATGGGATGAAGTGGACTTGGTCCAATACGGCGACTTATCGGAAAGAGATTGATAAACATACCTTAGATGTGCTTGCCGGTATGGAAATGAACCGTCAGAATGATATCAATTTTAATGCCTATACTGCCGGAGATGGCGCCTTTGCCATAGAGACACCTGAGTATATGTGGCCAGGTGTGAGTACGGGCACAGCGGCAGTAGGTGGTGGCTCTACGGGATTCTCGCTGTTATCCTATTTTGGAAAGGCCAATTATTCCTATGATGACCGCTATCTGGCTTCCTTCACCGTGCGGCACGATGGCTCTTCCCGCTTCGGTAAAAATAACCGCTTTGCAACTTTCCCGGCGGTAACAGCGGGGTGGCGGATTTCGTCCGAGCGTTTTATGGCAAGTACGAAAAACTATATTTCGGACCTCAAGCTGCGTGTTGGATGGGGGCAGACAGGTAACCAGGGCATAGGCAATCTGGCTACCTATGCACTGTTCGTCCCCGAATATGGTGTTGCTGATCCCACATGGAACATCGTGGATGGCACAGCCTACGATCTCTCGGGCGCTGGAACGGGAAAATTACCGTCGGGATATCGCAAAATCCAAACAGAAAACAATGACCTGAAATGGGAAACCACAACGCAGACGAATATCGGTTTGGACTTTTCATTGTTTAATCAAAGTCTATATGGTTCGATTGACTGGTATGTCAAAGCAACCAAAGATATGTTGATCAATCCAGCCTATATCGGTGTGGTCGGAGAGGGTGGTTACCGTTGGGCGAATGGTGCCTCCATGGAAAATAAAGGTTTGGACCTATCGGCCGGATATCGCAATAAAACATCGTTTGGACTAGATTATGATGTGATGGCTGTGTTCTCTACCTATAAAAACAAGGTGACACATTTGCCCGAAGCGGTAGAAAACTCTTATGGAGGTCGTCAGGGAGATAATATTATCGGCCGGCCGCTGGGATCATTCTATGGCTATGTCACCGACGGTATTTTTCAGAATCAGGACGAAGTGGATGCGCACGTCAATCAGACCGGTAAGGGGATAGGACGTTTACGTTACGTCAACGTCTATGATGCGGACAAGCAGATTACGGATATGGACCGTACTTGGATCGGTAGTCCACATCCTGATTTTTCCTATAGTCTCAATATTGTGCTGAAATATAAAGGGTTTGACCTATCGGCATACTTTCAGGGGGTACAGGGGATAGATGTCGAAAACTGGCTGAAAAAGCAAACAGACTTCTGGAGTGTGGATGACGTCAATTCCAATAAAGGCCTGCGGTTGCTGAATGCATGGACACCACAAAATCCAACGTCGACAATTCCGGCCTTACAAACGACAAACAACAATGACGAGGGCCGCCTGTCAAATTACTTTATCGAGAATGGATCTTATATGAAACTCCGGAATCTGTCTCTGGGCTATACCTTGCCAACAGCAACAGCCTCACGCCTGCGTATGAGCCGGCTAAGGATCTATGTGACCGGTCAGAACCTATTTACCGTTAAGTCAAAGAATTTTACAGGTGTAGATCCTGAAAATGTAGGTTGGGGTTATCCAATTCCAACGACCTGGACAGCCGGGGTAAATATTGGATTTTAAAAAGGGGAGAAATAAGGCTATACACTTATAAATAATTTATACGGATGAAAAAAATAACCACTAAAATAGCGATACTTATGGTTCTTGCTGGACTACTTCCAGGATGTACCAAATTTTTGGATCAAACACCCAATGGTGTGCTGAGCTCCGATCAGGTTAAGGAGCCAGAACGATTATTGACAGCGACCTATGCCGCTTTGGGCAATGATCATTATGATGTCCCTTTTAGCTTATGGCCCTATGGTACGGTTCGGTCGGACGATGCTTATAAAGGCGGATCGGGACCACAGGATATCCAGACCTTTCATTTTCTTGAGGTCTCAAATAACATTACAACCAATTTCGCGGAGGTGGATAAATTGTGGTTTCAATTGTACGTTGCAATTTCGCGTGCCAATACAACAATCAAGACCATACAGGAAATGGACAATTTCGACGGGAAGGAAGAAAAACTGGGTGAAGCACGTTTTCTGCGGGGGCATTTTTACTTTATGCTCAAGATCCTTTTCAAATATGTGCCTTATATCGATGAAAATGTACCAGTAGACAGCTATGAAACCATATCGAATAGAGCACTAAGCAACGATGCACTATGGCAAAAGATTGTAGCGGATTTTCAGTATGCGGTAGATCATCTTCCTGCTGTGCAAACGGAGGTCGGTCGGGCCAATCGTATCGCCGCTGCCGCTTATCTCGCCAAAGCTTACCTGTATAAGGGATACCGTCAGGACAATGCCGAACGTAATATGGTGACGGGTATCGATGCGGGAGATTTGGAAAAGGTTGTACAAAATACGGATATTGTGCTTTCATCGAACCATACGCTGGAAACCGACTTTGCATTTAACTTCTTGCCGGGTAAGTATGAAAATGGGACAGAAGCGCTGTTTTCAGTTCAGTTTTCAAAAGATGACGGGACAAAATTTGGGCGTGTTAACTTTTCTGATGTGCTATCTGTACCTATGGGGGTGGGCTGTTGTGATTTCAATAAACCGAGTCAAAGCCTTGTCAATGCGTTTCGCACAACGGGTAAAGGTCTACCACTGGATAATTATAATGCGTTGAATAGCTTTAATACCTCCGAGAAGTATGACCCGAGGTTATTCCATACAGTTGCAATCCCGGGCTTACCGTACAAGTATAGTAGCAAAAGAACATACGAAGAAAGCTGGAATCGTAATCCGGCGGAGTATGCTGTTTATGCCTCGTTAAAAGAAAATGTAGATCCCGACTGTGATTGTTTCGTCCCCATGGTTCCCTTCTATGCGAATACAAAGAATCGAATTGTATTGCGCTTTGCCGATGTGCTGTTGATGCGGGCAGAGGCGCTTATCGAGCTGCATCGTTCGGCTGAAGCATTGCCATTGATCAATCAAGTGCGTACGCGCGCAAAAAATAGTACCTCACTTACGGGATATGCAAATGATAAAACGCTGATCGAAACCTACAAAAATGGAGATAATATTGTGTGGACCGAAGAAAATGCCCGGAAAGCGTTACGTTGGGAAAGACGCTTAGAGCTCGCGATGGAAAATGGAAGATTCTTTGATCTGGTACGTTGGGGAATTGCAGACCAGGCCATGAATGCCTATTATGATGTAGAAAAGTCACGTCGATCTTATTATTCCTCGGCACATTTTACAGCAGATAGGAATGAATATCTGCCGATTCCCGAAGCACAGATCAGATTAAGTAAGTATCTGTACAAACAAAATCCAGGCTATTAAACAGGCATTTATTGTTGAACGATTAGCATAACCAATTATTCCAATGAACACATTAAACAATTATATAAAAGTAGGGATTACCATCCTGTTTATCGGGCTTCTCGCGGCCTGCAAGCGTGATGCTGAGAGTACACTCAATTTGAGTGCAGATGTAGATGTACTTTCTTTCAAGGTCGGCAATACCATTGGGAAAGTAGATCAGGCAAAAGGTACCATTCTTGTCATGGTTCCTGAAGGTACAGATCTTTCGGCGGTGGCTCCGACAATTGAATTGCCCAGCAATGCAAAGGTTTCTCCAGCTTCAGGCATCGCCCAGAATTTTTCATTTTCTAGCACAACACCGATTACTTACCGTGTGTTTAATGGTAATCTATTTAATACCTACCAAGTAACCGTCAAAGAAATCAAAGCAGAAATAACGGCATTCCGCATCGGAGAAAAAGCAGGGATCATTGATCAGAAAAATAAAAGCATTAAAATTTACCTACCCCTGGGGACAGACCTAAAGAACCTATCACCTGTGATAGAATTTACAGCCGGAGCAAGCATAACGCCCAATCAGAGTGGGCCCGTAGATTTAAGTTCCCCCATAAAATACAGCCTTGCGTATATGGGGCAGACTTTCCAATACACGGTAACTGCCCTATTGGGTACAGAACCCAAACAAATCCTTATGATTTATAATGGCGAAACCAGCGTTCCACATTTCGATGGGTTAGGGGTGAGTACGGTAGATTCACCTTATCCCAATCCGAAAACCACTGGAATTAATGCAACACCCTTCTGTGCGTCTTTTGTACGGGACAATAAAACTGGTGAAGGCTGGCACGGTGGAGCGCTCTGGAATGCAAATAAAGTGACGATCAATCCGGCAGAATACGGGAGTTTCTCGATGATGGTATTGAAAGATGTTGCTGGTGATGTGCAATTGGAGATTCAATCGGATGGCGAACAGAATAAAGATTGGTTGCGTGCCAATTATTCGAAAGATCATGTCGGTGAGTGGCAAGAATTGGTTTTTCAGATTCCTGCCGGAAGAAAAGCTATAATTAACAATATATTGGTAATGCCACATGAGCATCCTAATGGACAGCCCGTGGTATTTCCTACCCAACGGATGTACTGGGACGAATTGAAGGCATTACCTAAAGAGTAATCGAATACAAACAAAACAAGTTATTATAAAAGCAAAAATGATAGCTAATCAGGGATTAATAGAAAGATTTAAATCATGAGACCAAAGACGTATTTGCTTCCGACAGTATTCTTGCTAAGTTTGTTGACAAGTTGCAAGAATGGGGACGAGAGTTCGACAGGGCTGGATAGGCCCATGGAAATACTGCCTGTGGATAGTTCTACGGTATGTATTTCGGGGCAGGAGGCGGGCCCTTATCAAAGGTTCTACAGACCCCAGCAGGGGTTTGTGGGCGATCCCATGCCTTACTACAA
Source organism: Sphingobacterium paramultivorum (assembly GCF_014109745.1). NCBI lineage: Bacteria > Pseudomonadati > Bacteroidota > Sphingobacteriia > Sphingobacteriales > Sphingobacteriaceae > Sphingobacterium > Sphingobacterium paramultivorum. The sequence continues at coordinate 3,209,243 of NZ_CP058555.1, read as the reverse complement.
TGTCAACGATAACAAGTTCTACTTGTTTTATCTGTATGAAAATGCCAACAGGCATCCGATTTATAGTACGCGGACAAGTGATTACGGTACATTTGAGGGCTATACCGAAGTCTTGTCGTCGGGTGCTGTGGGGAGTCAGGATGAATGGATCGGAACAGGAAGTTTTATTAAAAAAGGAACATTGTATTACTGTTTCTATACCGGTCATAACAATGTTTTTACGCCTGCGGAAAAGATTATGTTGGCTACGTCAACTGATTTAATGAATTGGACCAAGCAACCAGCAATGGCGCTGCAGGCTGCAGCGGGCTATGATCAAAATAATTTTCGTGATCCACAGGTTTATTGGGATGAAGGCCGCAATGCCTACGTCATGTTAGTCACGACACGAAAAGACGGAAAAGGAACGCTGGCACGTTATCAGTCGACAGATTTAAGCAGTTGGTCAATGATTGAACCGCTCGTTGCGACCACAGGGACAGTAGAGAAATATGGAATCGAAACAGATGCAGAACTATTGGAATGCCCGGATTTATTTAAAATGGGCAATAAATGGTATCTCTTGTTTTCGCGGATCAACCGGGATGAACATCGAAAGACATTTTATCGTGTTGCGGATTCTCCGGATGGCCCTTGGACGATCTGTCGGGATAGCGAAGGACATCATGAAACCTTCGACGGACGCTATCTCTATGCGGGCAAAACGGCTAGCGACGGTACGACACGTTATCTTTCGGGATGGTGTTCAACCGGGCAAACAGTAAATAATAACAACGAACTGCCCTGGGCTGGAAATTTAATTTCACACCAGTTGGTTCAGGGAGCTTCAGGACGTTTATATCCTAAAATTCCGGAAGCCCTAAACAGTAAATTCAATAAGGAAGTCGCCTTTGAAAAGCTGAGCAATGTTGGTCAAGTTTCCGAATCGAATAAAACCTATAGTTTGACAGCGCAATCGGGCGGAAGAAGTTATGCACAATTTAACCGGAACACTTCATCCGTGAAAGTGACAATGACCATTGATGCTTCCCAATCCAGCAAATTTGGTTTTTCATTTGGCGCATGTGATGATCCGACCGAAGTATATAGCATTGCTTTTGATCTGACTTCATCCAATCGTTGGAACATGCCAGCACTGTTTATGAACAAGGAGGCACGCGATGGCGGCGGAAGCAAAACAGAACTCAATTTTACGCCACTTACAGTACCGACCAACCGGATTTTTAACGTGAAAATTATTATTGAAAAATCGATTGGTATCGTATATGTGAATGATCGTGTTGCTTTTACCAACCGGATCTATAAAATGGATCAAAACCCTTGGACTATTTTCGCGGATCAGGGAACAGTACAAGTGAATGGGTTGAAAATAGAAAAATCTTCCTGACAATTGAGACTATATTTGCCTATTGAAGCGAACAATAACCTAATTAGAAATGTAAACAAAAGAAAAATGATAAGATTAAAGAAATACGGTGTTTTGATGCTCCTGCTAAGTGTTTTTGGTACAAGTCTGGCACAGACGGGACAGCATAAACAAGGGGATCCCGAAGAAAAGTATCGCCCACTTTACCATTTTACCCCACAGCAGGGCTGGATGAACGACCCCAATGGACTGGTTTATCTGGACGGTAATTATCATCTTTTTTTTCAGCATAATCCCGAAAAACCCGTTTGGGGGCCTATGCATTGGGGCCATGCGATCAGTAAAGATTTAATCCATTGGGACGAGCAGAAGATCGCATTGTACCCCGATAGTTTGGGGACTATTTTCTCCGGTAGTGCTGTAATCGATAAAGATAACACGGCAGGTTTTGGAAAAGGTGCTATGGTCGCCATTTTTACCCATCACAATCATCAGGAAGAGGATCGAAAAACAGGATTGCATCAAAATCAAAGTTTGGCTTATAGTTTGGACAAGGGCCTTACCTGGACAAAGTATAAAGGCAATCCGGTATTGCCAAACCCTGGTATATGGGATTTCAGAGATCCAAAGGTGATGTGGCATGTGCATAGCCAGCGTTGGATTATGACCTTGGCTACAAAAGATTGTATTACTTTCTATTCTTCCAAAGATTTGAAAACATGGCAGAAGGAAAGTGAGTTTGGCAAAGAGGTGGGTGCCCATGGTGGTGTCTGGGAATGCCCTGATCTTATCCCCATGGATTACAAAGGAGCTACAAAATGGGTTTTGCTGGTGAGCATCAATCCAGGTGGACCCAACGGCGGCTCGGTGACACAATATTTTGTGGGTGATTTTGATGGGCATCAGTTCCGAACAGCGGATACTAAAATAAAGTGGTTGGATTGGGGCCCCGATAACTATGCCGGCGTAACCTGGAGTAACCTAGGGGATAGGCACCTGATGATTGGCTGGATGAGCAACTGGCAATATGCCAATGTGGTTCCTACCACAAAATGGCGTTCCTCCTCAACCATACCTCGTGTTTTATCTTTAGGAAAAGTTGGACAGTCGTTCTACGTTGCGAGTACTGTGCCCAAAGAAATTGATACCGCATTTCGTCCGCTAAAAAAATATCATGGCGGCGGAACGAAGGAAGTTTCGTTCGAGCAACATCTCCCACAAGCGTACCGTTTGGACCTCAAAGATTTGAAGCGGCAGGCTTTTAAAGTCATCTTATCGAATGAATCTGGTGACGAATTGGTTATTGGTTATCGTGAAGACCAAAATACCTATTATATCGATCGTTCTAAGTCCGGTGAAGTGTCTTTTAATGGAGAATTTCCAAAGACAGCTTTGGCAAAACGGCTGCAAAGTAAGGGAGCACTTTCTTTTAGTTTGTATGTTGATGTGAGCTCTGTGGAACTTTTTGCAGACGAGGGGCTAACGGTAATGACCAGTTTATTTTTTCCGAACAGGCCAATAACCAAGCTGCGTGTCGTGGGAGATAAAAAGCTGGAGTTTAAAGAACTGAGTATCTCCAAATTTAATACACAATAAGACTTAATTGCTTAAGAATATAAGCCTGTCCGACTTGGTTGGACAGGCTTTTTTTTTGCCTTTTGGACAGCCCTTTTGTTATCAACAAGTGTTCTTGAATAACTGATAGAAGATGTAAATGTAACAATCTTCTGTCTTTCAGTAATTTAATTTGAATTCATGTGCTTATTGATTAATTTAATGACCAAAATAATCAATTATGGACAGCGCTCAATAGTTATCTAATAAGTCTTTTGCGCATATTGGTATCAACCTAAACCAATGAGATATGTAAGGTTTGGTACTTGTCCAACTGATCCAATATTACACAATGTTAAATTTATCATTTCGTAGAAAAGAACTTCGTTTTTTTGTATTGCTATTGTGCTTAGGCCTTTTGTCTATGCAAGTAAAGGGGCAAAGTCATGTTAAGGACTTTAGTTTGAGTGATGGACAAAAAGTACTTTTTTTAGGCAATAGTATTACTTATGCGGGGCAATATGTCGCCATGACCGAAAGTCTATTCCTGAGCAGTCACCCGAAAAGGAAACCTCAGTTTATTAATTCGGGGTTACCAAGTGAGACCGTTTCTGGACTCAGTGAACCGAATCATGCCGATGGAAAATTTCCACGCCCTTGTCTATTTGATCGACTGGACAATGTGCTTGATAAAATCAAACCTGAGGTGGTTTTCGTCTGTTATGGCATGAATGACGGCATTTACCTCCCTTTTGATGCTATCCGTTTTGAAGCCTATAAAAATGGAATTATCCGTCTGCACAAACGTTTGGTCGATCAGGGCGTCAAACGCATCCTATGGATGACACCTCCAGTTCATGATGATCCGCAGCTTCGGCTCAATGGCTACAATAAAGTATTGGATCGTTATGCCGAATGGCTTATCGGCTATACTAAAATGCAGTCCTGGGAAATCATAGACCTGCATTTTCCCATGCGTCGCTATTTGGAAGCTGGGATCGAGAAAGACGCTCAGTTTAAGCTGGCTGCAGATGGGGTGCACCCCGGAGAGCTGGGGCATTGGCTAATGGCAAAGGAAATTGTACAGCACCTGATGCCTGATTTCCCTATTGAAAGCACATGGGATGACAATTTGCGCAATCAGCCAAAACTTCGCCAGTTATATACGCTTGTTTTGAAAAGGCAGACGATGATGAAAGACGCATGGCTAACCTATACAGGTCATAAACGACCTGGACTATCCAAGGGAATTCCAATAGAAGATGCAAGCAAAGCATATGCTGCTATTCAAGATGAAATTCAAGCGTTGGGTTTCTGATCGACGATAGCTTGTAATCCGAATAAATGAACTTTTATGTATAAATCTATATCATGATGAAAATCAATTTTTTTAAGTGGAAGTGTGCAGCAGCAGTGGGAATGTTGCTGTGCATGACCGATGTTGCTATTTCACAGACCAAATCGGCACCTTATGAAGGTGTTGCCGGTTGGCAGGAGACGCAAGATAAACGCATGGAATGGTTTAAAGAGGCCCGTTTTGGACTATTTATCCATTGGGGATTGTACAGTGCAGCAGGTGGTTCTTTTGAAGGGAAACAATATCCACAGCATTATGCCGAATGGATACAAACCTGGGGGAAAATTCCCAGTAAGCATTATGCTGAAGTACTGAAACCAAAATTTACTTTAGGTTCTTTTGATCCACAATCCTGGGCACGCCTTGCAAAAAAAACGGGAATGAAGTATATGGTGCTGACCTCCCGACACCACGAAGGCTTTAGCCTGTTCAATAGCCAACAGCCTTATGCCTTGAAAAATGATGTTACGGGTACGGCAAATTTATCGCCGAAAGGAAGAGATCTTTACCGCGAAATTATGGATGCTTTCCGTCAGGAGGGAATGAAAGTAGGAGCTTATTATTCGCTCCTGGATTGGCAACATCCCGATTCTTATGAGGCCTTTCAGCTGAACCCGAATGTGGATAAGCATCAGCCAGATCATGAACGTTACAAAGCCTATCTCTATGGCCAAATTAAAGAACTTGCACAAAATTACGGGCGGCTGGACATGCTGTGGCCCGATTTCAGCAGCAAACAGCATGAGGGGGAAGCCTGGGGGACAAAGCATATTTTGACAGATCTGATCAAATGGCAGCCCAATATTATTATCAATAATCGATTTTGGAACGGACTCGAAAATAAGAACGGAGATATCGGAACTCCCGAAAAATATATTCCACCAACAGGTTTGCCGGGTATGTACTGGGAGGTAAGCCATACCATGAATGAAAGTTATGGCTACAGTGCTCATGATCAAAATTGGAAAAGCTTTCCCAAGATCATGCAATTATTTGTGGAAACGGTGAGTAAAGGGGGAAATTTCCTATTAAATGTCGGACCCGATGGTGACGGAGCCATTCCTGAACCTGCGGTGCGGATTATGGAGCAAATCGGGGAATGGATGAAGATCAATGGCGAATCTATTTACGGTACCACCGCGAGCCCTTTCCAAGCCTTGGATTGGGGGTATTGTACCCAAAAAAATGGGAAGCTGTACCTGCATGTTTTTGATCGTCCGGCCGATGGAAAAATAAATCTGCCCATCAAAAATAAAGTGACGGCTGTCTACGCCCTAGCTTCACCTAAAATGAAGTTAAAATCCACTTTAGAAAACGGAAGACCAGCAATTCCTGTCGATATCTTCGACAGTAAGAAGGGACCGAAGGTTATTGTGGTCGAAATCCAGGGAAAACCAATTGTTGAGGAAAGCCTGACCCAAACCCAGGCAGATGGACGTATCGTGATGAACGCAAATAATGCAAAATTACAGGAAGGAAAGGGATTAAAAATTATTGGTGCACATACCCATGATCCAAACCGCCCGAACGCCATTGGTCAATGGAAAGACCTTGCGGATAAAGTCTTTTGGGATATCAAAATTCAAAAACCAGGGAAGTATCGTGTGCTCGTCAATTATCTGGCGAATAGCAAGCAGCACGGAAAGATTGTGCTCTCGATGCTCGGACAGCAGCTCCCGTGGACATTCGTAGCTGAAAAAGAAGCTAAATTTAAGGAGGTGGCTATGGGGAACATTGAGGTATCCCAGCAAGTAATTGGTGAGCCTAGTACGAAGGTGATTTTGCAGGCTACAGCCATCGAAGGCGATACTTTGCCCGAGATTGCTTCGATTACTTTGGTGCCGATTCAAGAATAAACTTTTTATAAGAAAAACTGAACAATCCATACATAAACCATTTTGCCGTCAAGGACTGAGGAAGTACCAATAAAGACGAGCAGAAAAATAAACTATTCATAAAGAATGAAAAGAAGAGAATTTATAGCCAAGGGAATTGTATCCTCTTTGGCTTTTACAATTGTCCCGCGCGTTGTGTTGGGAGGCAATGGATTTCTTGCGCCAAGTGATCGTATCAATCTTGGATTTATTGGTGTCGGAAAACAATCCTATACCTTGATGAATGGCCTCAATCGCTGCAAGGAAATTGCAAGTCTGGCTGCCTGTGATGTAGACCGTAATAAGTTGGCTGCATTTATTGCGGCGACAGCGAAAAAACAAACGGAATTGTCAAAAGCACAGACCGAGATCAAGGCCTATCATCATTATCGGGAACTATTGGATCGGAAAGATATTGATGCTGTTGTCATTGCTACACCCGATCATTGGCATGCGCAGATTGCAGTTGATGCGGCTAAAGCTGGCAAAGATATTTATTGTGAGAAACCCCTTGCATTGACCATTGCCGAAGGTCGTGCAATGGTCGATGCAACCCGAAAATATAAACGTGTATTTCAGACGGGCAGCATGCAGCGTTCTTCCTATAATTTTAGACAGGCAGCAGAACTGGTTCTCAATGGCTATATCGGCAAAATCAAGGAAATCAATGTTTCTGTGGGCGAACCGGTCAAACAATGTGACCTTCCCGCTATGCCAGCCCCCGATTATCTCGATTGGGATATGTGGGTAGGACCTTCACCATATCGGGGTTATAATCCGATATTAAGCCCACCTTTAGAGGACGATAATTGGGCCTGGTGGCGTGGTTACCGTGATTTTGGCGGCGGTTACATCACCGATTGGGGTGCACATATGTTTGACATCGTGCAATGGGCCTTGGGCATGGATGAATCGGGCCCTGTTCAGTTTAATCCACCCAAGGAAGCCAATAGCAATAGCGGACTCTCGTTTAGCTATGCCAATGGCGTTCGGGTAAACCATGTACAGTGGGGAGTACATAATGCGATCCAATTTATTGGTGAAAAAGGTAAGATTGAAGTAAGCCGCGAATTTATCCGCTCGAACCCGGAAAATTTGGCGAATCTTAAACTGACATCTTCTGATCGTCGTTTGTATTATAGTGATAATCACTATCAGGACTGGGTTGATGCGATTAAAAAAAGAAGTAAGCCTATCTGTGATGTTGAAATAGGTCACCGGACGAGCTCAGTGTGCAATGCCATCAATATTGCGTATGAACTTCAAAAGGATTTAAAATGGAATCCACAAAAAGAACAGTTCGACAATGACTATGCTAATCTCATGCGCAGTCGCCCTTATCGCGGGGAATGGGATTTTAGAAAGTTCTAGTAAAGAAATTGGGCGATTAATTGTAAACAGGCTTAGCAAAATACGCTAAGCCTGTTAAGCATGTCTCACAATTTTTTGATCAAATAGTGGGGAAAGATTCGTACCTGCTTCGTACCTTATTCGGATGGGATACAGATATTGTACAGGTGCTGAACAGATATTGACCAGACCCTGAACAGGAATTATTTGTTCAACTTTCGATCAATAGCCGTAGCAAGACTCTCCACATCCGAAGGTGGTACGAACACAATACGAAGACAACCCGAAGACAGCATTAGCGCTGTAGACACAAAAGGCCATATAAAACAAGTTTTTCTGTTAACGGAAAGCGGATGAAAGCAAGCGTATTGAAGTGGTTATTTACACGATTTGATCACTAGATCGCTTTTCTTATCGGGAGATAAAAAAAACATGGCCCGCTGATTTAAAACAAAGAGGACAAAAAGAAAATTTGCTATTCTGGATAGATAATTGCTTTATTTGTATCCAACAATTATTACATTCGAACAGCAAAGGGAATCTAGATATGTCGCAATTAACAATAGTAGATCTGGCCAAAAAGCTCGGCTTGTCAAAATCGACCGTTTCCCGTGCATTTCGGGATAACGTGGACATTAATCCAGCGACAAAAGCTCGGATTCTGGCTATGGCCGAAGAAATCGGTTTTTCGCCGAATGTTTATGCAAGTAGTCTAAAGGCAAATAAAAGTCTGACCATTGCGATTATTATTCCCGAATTTGGTAATAAATTTTTCTCGCAAGCCATCAAAGGAATTGAGGCTGTGGCGCGTTCCAAGGGCTATCATACCTTAATTTATGTGACGGATCATCAGGTGCAAAATGAAGCCTCAATCGTACGTTCACTGGCTAATGGGCGGGTGGATGGCGTTATCATTTCGGCTTCGGGTGAGGGTAAAGACCATTCGCATTTACAACTTTTGGCAGAGCGCGGCATTCCGGTCATGTTTTTTGACCGTGCATACGACGATTGGAAGGGGGGGTATATTACGGGTAATGACTTTGATTCGGCTTACCTGGCAACCAAACACCTGATCGATAATGCCTGTAAACGGATCGCTTACCTCGCGATTAATCCGAATGTCTCCATCGGTAAGGTACGTAAAGATGGTTACGAAAAGGGCTTGCAGGAAGTGGGAATTCCGATCAGACCGGAGCTTATTTTGGATACGGTCAATGATGCTGATCAGAATATGAAAGATATTGCCCACCTGATCGAACGGGAGAAACCCGATGCCATATTTGCCTCGGTAGAACGTCTTGCTATTTCGAGTATACGGGTGGCCAAACAGCTCGAAATTCGTATTCCGGAAGATCTTAAAATCATTTGTTTTTCTTGTTTGGATATCGCCGATCTGATTGACCCGGCACTGAGCGTAGTGAAACAACCAGCCTATGAAATGGGGCAATTAGTAACAAAATACCTATTGGATAAGATGGAAGACCCCGAAAATACTAAGTTTGCTAATTCGGTTTATCTTGATTCCCAGCTTATTTTTCAAAAATCTAGCCTGAAATAAGAAAAAAAATATTTGTTTTTTGTAATCCCATTATTTAGCTTTGGTTACTTTCGGGAACATTCCCGAAAGTATTTAAATAATCAATTTGTATAAAATATTGGATAGGGAAATCCAGCAAATCGCCACAAGCGATTTCTTTTTACCTTGATTTCGGGAACGTTCCCAATTTCAGATTCCAAGTAAAGCTAATTATCGATGGGGAAGCATATCTCTCGTTTAATAGGGTATCTCTGGGTGATTGTCCTATTATCATCATGTGCAAATAAGAAAGATATCGTGGATGTCGAGCAACCTCCTGTTGTTGAACAGCAGGGATCTGGTTTGCTCAATCTTTCCGCCCCATTTATCTATTGGGATCAGGAAATTACGTTGCAATTTGATCTTTCGAAAGGAAATGCGGCTTTAAAAGGTAGTACTACCGACCTTTACCTACACGCCGGATTGATTCCTGTGAATGGGGGCAGCTGGCAACATGTAGCAACAGATTGGTCAAAGAATGACAATGCTTATAAACTTAAATTTGTTTCTGCTGGTTTATATTCATTCACATTTACCCCTTCCATATTTTTTAACCTGACTAATGGCGGAGAATTTGGTCAGATGGCACTTTTAGTCCGCAATGGTGATGGGTCGCTGGTCCAACGAAACAAAAATAATTCAGATCTATTTCTTCCTCTTGTAACGAGCAATACACAGGCCATTCGTTTTGTTTCGCCTACGCTGCAGCCCACAGATCCAATTACCCTGGAGCAGATGTACACCGTTGGAGATAATCTGAAGCTAAAAGTACAGGCAACGCAGTCCGGAAAAATCAGTATCTGGGACAATGGTTTATTGTTTGTTGAATCTTCTGCTGGGCTGTCATTAGAAAAATCGCTCAGCCTACAGAGCAATGGCCTGCACGAGCTTGAAGCACGTCTTGAGGCTGGGGGCAAAATATATTTCAGTAAAGCACAGTTATTTGTGCAATCAAAACCTACCATCGTTGCACTCCCGATAGGCATCAATGCAAACGGAACAACCATAAACAGGGAAAAAGGAGAGGTCAGTTTTGCGCTCACAGCGCCATTAAAAACGAGTGTATATGTCTTGGGCGATTTTAATAACTACAAAGCATTACCAGCCTATGCGATGAGCCAGACACCGGATGGCAAAACCTGGTGGGTTACCGTATCGAATCTGGATTTCTCTAAAAAACAGACTTATCAGTTTTTGGTGGACGGTCAGCTGAATATCGCCGACCCCTATGCTGAGCTGATTCTTGATCCGCAAAACGACGCGGCACTCGGACTGACCGCGGCGGCTGTACCCGCTTATCCCGCTGCTGCGCAGGGAGTAGTTGGCGTATTGGATCTCCCAGCCAAATCCTACTCATGGAAAACCACGCTATTTAATAAACCCGCTCAAGGTGATTTAGTTATTTACGAACTCTTGGTCCGTGATTTTGTCAAACAACATCAATATACCACATTGAAAGACTCTTTGTCTTATTTAAAAAGGCTGGGTGTAAATGCGGTAGAGCTTATGCCTGTACAGGAATCGGAGGGGAATTCGACCTGGGGTTATAATCCTTCTTTCCACCGCGCTTTGGATAAATATTACGGCTTAAAAAACGACTTGAAAGCATACGTTGATGCTTGTCATGAAAATGGTATTGCCGTGATTTTGGATGTTGTTTTTAATCATGCTTTTGGTCAATCCCCGCTAGTACAGCTTTATTTTGAGCAGGGCAACGTAGCTGGCAATAGCCCTTGGTTCAATACGGTTGCCAAGCATCCGTTCAATGTTGGCTTCGACTTTAACCATGAAAGTAGTTATACACAGACTTTTGTCAAGGATGTTTTGACCTATTGGATGCAGGAGTACAAGATTGATGGGTTCCGATTTGACTTGTCTAAAGGGTTTACACAGAAAAATTCGGGTACCTCAGAAAGTGATTTAAGTGCATGGAATGCTTACGATGCGTCACGTGTGGCTATCTTGAAGCAATACCAGCAGTATATTCGCAGCATCGATCCCTCGTGTTATATTATTCTCGAACATCTTGGTGGAGATCAGGAAGAGGCCGAACTTGCGCAATCGGGGATGTTGCTATGGAACAACATGAATGCGGTCTTCAATGAGGCGGCGATGGGCTGGAATGCCAACAACGGCTCGGATTTAGGCAGATTATTCCCTTCGAGCCACGGCATGACACAACCCTCGTTTGTGTCTTATATGGAAAGCCATGACGAACAGCGGTTGCTGTTCAAATGCCTGAATTACGGCAATTCATCAGGTAGCTATAACATCAAGAACCTCAGTACGGCATTAAAACGTATGGAACAGGCCGCCGTGTTTTTATTGGCTTCGCCTGGACCTAAGATGATCTGGCAGTTTGGCGAATACGGCTATGATGTGTCTATCGATGAAAATGGGCGCACAGGCGAAAAACCATTGTTGTGGAGCTATCTACAACAAGATGATCGCAAAAAGCTCTTTGAGACCTATGCCAAACTTACACGTTTCAAAACCAAAAATAGCATTTTCCAAAACGGGACGATTATCACATCGGCTATGAAAGATGCCGTTAAATATTTTGTTCTCGAAAAGGAGAGACAACAAGTAGGGGTACTTGGCAATTTTGGGGTAGAAAGTGTGGACTTTGCCTTGCCGGCAGCTTTGCAGGGGCAGTGGATCGATAATTTTACGGGAAAAGAGCTCAATTGGTCAGGCCAGTCAAAATTGAGTCTCCTCCCTGGGCAGTACCAATTGATAAGCAAAACAAAACTAAATAAATAAACAGTTATTTTATGAACAAACAGCTATCACGTCCATTTTGGGCTCTGAGCATGCTACTCGGTGTAAGTGCTTCGGCATTTGCGCAACAGGCAACGCTAAAAGGGCGAGTAATGGACCAGAAGGGGAGTTCCTTGGTCGGTGCTACACTGCGCTTCGAGGAGATTCAAAAATCACTGTCTACCAATGCGAATGGGGATTTTAGCTTGGATAGACTACAAACAGGGAAATTACGTCTGAAAGTAAGTATGGTCGGATACGCGACCCTGGATACCTTGATCCAGGTCAACGATGGACAGCATCCGTTAAACCTTTACCTTAAATCCAATACCAGTGCACTGGAAGAGGTTGTGGTGATTGGTTATGGTACACAAAAGAAAAGTGACCTGACGGGTTCAATCAGTACAGTATCTGCAAAAGATTTTCAAAAAGGACAGATCTCCTCGCCAGAGCAACTCATTATGGGCAAAGTTCCAGGCGTACAGATTACAACAAGTGGGGGGCAGCCGGGCGCAGGAAGCACAATCCGTATTCGTACCGGAGCTTCATTGAACGCCAGTAACGATCCGTTAATTGTCGTAGATGGAATTCCATTGGCAGGTGGTTCTGTATCTGGGGTAGCTAACCCATTAAGTTTGATTAACCCAAATGATATCGAGACATTTACAATCTTGAAAGATGCCAATGCAACAGCCATCTATGGTTCGCGGGCGTCGAATGGGGTTATTTTGATCACGACAAAAAAAGGCAGCCGCTCAGGAACACAGATCAACTTCTCTACACAGAATTCATTGGCTACCGTAGCCAATAAAGTAAAGTTGCTCAACGCCGATCAAATCCGCGATTATGTCAATACAAATGGTAGTGATGCCATGAAAAAGTTGTTGGGAACAGCAAATACCGACTGGCAGGATGTGATTTATGGCAATGCATTTACAACGGATAATAACGTTAACATCGCTTCCAAAGCGGGCAATATGCCTTACCGTATCTCTGCGGGCTATATGAACCAGGATGGGGTATTGAAAAATGATAACTTAAAACGAACTACTGCTGCATTGGCATTAACGCCAAAATTTCTGGACAATCATCTTTCATTGGATGTAAATGTCCGTGGTACCTGGTCAAAATCGAAATTTGCGACGCAAGACGCAATCGGAGCTGCCATTCAGTTCGACCCGACTCAACCTGTCTACGTGGATGATAAAAATAGTTTTGGCGGGTATTATGAGTGGATTCAGGGGGGGAAACCTAATCCCAATGCACCACGAAATCCTTTAGCCTTGTTGGATTTACGCAAAGATAATGGTGATGTGTTTAGAAGTATCGGAAATGCAAAGGTGGATTATAGTTTTCATTTCCTGCCGGAGCTGCATGCCAACTTAAACGTTGGATACGATCTGGCGCGTTCGAAAGGGAACACATTTACACCTGCGATAGCTGCACGTAATTTTAATGAAGGGGGTGAAAGAACCCAGTATAAAACCGATATCAACAATAAAACGCTGGAGTTTTATTTAAAGTATGATAAGGAATTACCTACAATCAAAAGTACGATAGACGCGACATTGGGCTATGGCTACTATAAAAATAGCAGTAAGGTTTATAATTTTAACCGTACAAATGCGGAAGGTGATAAGATCCTAAATGAGCCAACGCGACCTTTTGATAAACCCGAAAATCTGTTGATCTCTTATTATGGGCGTCTGATTTATACCTATGACAATCGGTATGTTCTGTCGGGAACCTTGCGGTCGGATGGTTCTTCACGTTTTAGTCCTGATAACCGTTGGGGATATTTTCCTTCTGTCGGATTTACCTGGCGCGCCAAAAATGAAGGCTTTTTAAAAGATATAGCTGCAGTATCCGAACTGAAGCTCCGTCTAAGTTATGGAAAAACCGGGCAGCAAGATGGCATCGCCAACTATTCTTATCTGCCTAATTATACCATCAGCGGCAACGAGTCGATGTATCGCTTTGGTGATGAATACTACTATTTAAATTCACCTGTGGCCTACGATAAAGACATTCGTTGGGAAAATACAACAACCTATAATGCCGGAGTTGATTTTGGCTTTAGCAACAATCGGGTCTATGGTAGCGTGGATTATTACTCGAAAAAGACCAAAGACCTGCTCAGCACGATTCCCGTTCCTGTAGGCTCTAACTTTAGCAATTTCCTATTGACCAACGTGGGTAACATGGAAAACCAGGGGCTGGAGTTTAATGTACACTTCGTCCCACTAAAAACAGATAATTCGACCTTGGACATCGGTTTTAACCTAACTTATAATAAGAGTAAAGTAACCAATCTGACACAGAGTGATGATCCAAACTTTATTGTAGAGACAGGTGGTATCCGTGGTGGTACAGGCGGAAATATCCAGGCGCATAAGGTTAATTTCATGCCAAACAGTTTCAATGTTTTCCAACAGGTATATGATGAACAGGGGCATCCTGTCGAAGGTGTCTATGTTGACCGTAATGGAGATGGCGTTATCAGCGATAACGATCGCTATCTGTATAAATCACCGTTACCGAAATATCTTTTGGGTTTTACAGCGGCATACAGCTACAAAAAATGGTCGGCAACAACGGTATTGCGCACAAATCTGGATAATTATGTCTACGACAATGTTTCCTCTAATTTGGGAAGCGGGGCAAATATCAACGATCAGGCTGTTTTGGTGATCAATAATGCACCCGTGGATTTTTTTAATACCAATTTTCTGCTCAAACAGCTAAGAAGTGATTACTACATCAAGAACGCTTCGTTTTTGAAAATGGATAATGTGAACCTGAGTTATAACCTTGGAAAATTTATCCGGAATAGTAAGGCTTCAATGTCGATTTCTGCAACTGTACAAAATGTATTTACGATCACCAATTATAAAGGTGTTGACCCCGAGATATCTAACGGTATAGACGATCGCTTTTATCCGAGGCCAAGGACTTATGTATTGGGTGTAAATGTGAGTTTTTAAACGATATAACAATGAAAAAATTAAATAAATATATAGGTGTATGCTTGCTGGCTATAGCACTGAGCAGCTGCCATAAGGATTTGGATCTAAAACCGACCAACGACGTAACTGCAGATGTGGCCTATAAAGATTTTAAAGGCTATACCTCATCTTTCGCAAGATTATATGGATCATTGACCTTAACCAGTACATCGGGGCCGAATAACTCTGATCTGGGAGGATTGGATGCCGGTACATCGGATTTTTTACGCCTCTTTTGGAACGCACAGGAACTTACGACCGATGAGGCCGCCTGTGCCTGGCTCAATGATTCGGGGATTAGCGGACTGGATTACCTCGATTTTGACGATAGCAATCCCATGCTGCGCGGTCTTTATACCCGCTGTGTCTATAGTGCCACACTTGTCAATGAATTTTTAAGAGAAAGTACAGATGCTAAATTGGCCGAACGCGGTATTTCAGATGCCGATAAAAAAGAAATCGCTTATTATCGTGCCGAAGCAAGATTCTTACGTGCTTATAATTATTGGGTGCTGCTTGATTTGTTTGGAAATCCACCATTTGTAACCGAAGAAACTCCTGTCGGAAAAGTATCGCCGCCCCAGATCAAACGACCTGAACTTTTTGCTTATGTAGAGAAAGAGCTGTTGGAAGTTGCAGGCCAGCTAAAAGGTGCCAAACAGAATGTATATGGTCGTGTAGATCAAGTTGCGGCATGGGGGCTGTTAGCTCGTTTATACCTCAACGCAGAAGTTTACCTGGGTGCTGGTAATAAGAAATATACCGAAGCGATTACATACGCAGAAAAAGTACTGAACTCGGGCTATAGTTTGGGGATAAATTATCGGGAGCTCTTCTACGCGGATAATGATGTGAACAACCCCGAATTTATTTTCTATCTGCCTTATGATGGTACCAAAACACAGAGCAAGGGTGGTACAACTTATCTGATCAATGCAGCTATTGACGCAACCATGGATCCCACTTCTTTCGGTGTACCCGGCGGCGGTTGGGCCGGAAATCGGACACGTGACAATATCGCAACGATTTTCGGTGACTACACTGGAGCAACGGACAAGAGGGCAATGTTTCACTTAAATACAAGCGTGAAAATTGAAGATATCGCTGTCTATAAGCAAGGGCTGGCGGTTACCAAATTCCGCAATGTGAACAAGGACGGAAAAACTGCTCCTCCGGCAGCTGAAGGTTTCGTTGCTTCGGTGGATTTCCCGTTGATCCGTTTGGCAGAGATGAACTTGATCTATGCTGAGGCTACCCTGCGTGGCGGCTCTGGCGGCAGCTTGGCCAAAGCACTGGACTATGTCAATAAACTGCGTGTACGTGCCTATGGAAACAACAGTGGGAACTTAACGAATCTTTCTTTGGATGATATTCTCAATGAGCGTGTGAAAGAATTATACTGGGAAGGATTTAGACGTTCGGATTTAATCCGCTATGGCAAATTTACGGGTGATAATTACCTCTGGCCTTTTAAAGGTGGTGTGCTTGCAGGTCAGGCAGTTGCCGGGTATAGGACGCTGTTCCCACTTCCTGCTTCGGATATTATTGCGAACTCCAATCTTGTACAGAATCCAGGCTATAATTAATCAGCATCGGACAGGAAGAACGGCGAGTCTCTTCCGGTCAATGTAGCCTTACCTGTAATAAGACAATTGTTGACAGATGAAACCGGGCAATACATATTGTTCGACGCATTGGCGAATGGTCAGTTACCTGGGCTTTCATCAGCTATTGAAAACAAAAATTAAACAGATGAAAATTAGACACTATATCGGAATCATGCTGCTATTTATAGTGGCGTTCCAAAGTTGTAAAAAAGACGAGACGCGCGCTATATTGGCTAGCGGGGAGAGCATAAAGCCTGCAACTTTAAGCCTCGATAAAACGAATGTAACCTTGTCAAAAGATAACGCAAAGGATACGGTACTGCACCTCAATATGATTCAGCCTGACTTTGGTTTTCAGGCCGCAGTAACCAACGTCCTGCAGTTTGCACTTAAAGGAGACAATTTTAAAACAGTAAAAGAAGTTGTCATTCCCAACGGTCGGACAAGCCTTGGATTTACAGGCTATGAATTGAACAGCTATTTACTTTCTCTTGGTGTTCCGACGGGAACGGCTTCGGACTTTGATGTACGCCTCAAGTCGAGTATCAATACTAAAATTACGGTGGTGTTTTCTGCGTTAGCTAGTCTTAAAGCAATCCCTTTTGCTTCGACCAGCTATTTGTATGTTCCGGGAGCTTATCAGGGATGGGATCCGGCCACTGCTGAATCGATAGTCTCCCCAACAAGCAACGGCATCTATACGGGCATTATCTCCTTTCCGGAAACGAATTCGGAATTTAAGATAACGACAGAGCGCAATTGGGCAAATTCCTATGGACAGGCTGCAGATGGTAAACTCGCTTTTAATGGCGGTGGAAATATAAAGGCTCCCCGTGCAGGAAATCTGGAAATAGAAGTCAATACGACAGCAAATACCATTTCATTTAAAGATCACAATTGGGGCATTATTGGTAGTGCCACGCCTAAGGGCTGGGATGCCGATACGGATATGAAATTCGACAATGCCAATCAGGTATGGAAGCTCACAGTGAGCTTGACTGCAGGCGAGATCAAATTCCGTAAAAACCACGATTGGGGAACGAATTTCGGCGGAGCTAACGGCAGTCTGATTGCCGGCGGGGCCAATATCGCGGTTGCCAATGCCGGTACGTATGATATCGTCGTGGATTTCAATGCAAATACATATACGTTGACGAAGAAATAAAAAACGATGTTTAAACGAAATAAAAAGATTACCACAGTATTCGTGGCACTAACGGTGCTTGGATGGAGCCCCCTAATGGGGCAATCCATCCAACGCGTAGAACCTTTAAACTGGTGGGTAGGAATGGAAAATCCGACCTTGCAGCTTGTTGTGTATGGACCTCAGATAGGGAAAAGCGAGGTACAGGTGGAGGACAAAGGGATAGAACTTGTCAAAGTCAATCGCGTAGAAAATCCCAACTACCTGTTTTTGGATGTCAAGGTGGCTGCTTCCGCCAAACCAGGATGGTCAACTTTTACCTTTAGCCAAGGAAAGAAAAAACTAACCTATCGTTATGAGTTGAAGCAAAGGGATCAAGAAGTAAAAGCACAGGGTGTGAACAGTGCTGATTTGATCTACCTGATTATGCCCGATCGTTTTGCCAATGGAAACAAAGGAAATGATCAGGTGAAAGGCATGTTGGATATGAGTTTAAACCGAGACTCGATGTATCTGCGTCATGGCGGTGATCTGGAAGGTATTATCGGAAAGCTGGATTACCTACAAGATCTTGGGGTGACATCATTGTGGTTGACTCCTGTGTTGACCAATGACATGCCCCAGGCTTCATATCATGGTTATGCCAACACCGAAACCTATCATATTGATCCCCGTTTTGGTAGCAACGATACCTATGTCCAATTGGGTGAACAGCTGCATAAACGTCAGATGAAACTGATTTTTGATGTGGTGCCCAATCATATCGGAAGTTATCATTGGACGGTAAAAGACAAACCGATGGCCGACTGGCTCAATGAATGGCCTACCTATACGCAGACATCTTACAAAGACCAGACAGTTTTTGATCCTTATGCCTCGGCAGATGACAAAAAGAAAATGGTCAAAGGCTGGTTTGTTCCCACAATGCCCGATATGAACGAACAAAACCCATACGTTCAAAATTATCTGACCCAAAGCCATATCTGGTGGATAGAGACTGCGGCAATAGATGGATTCCGAATTGATACCTATCCGTACAATGATCTTGATTTTATGGCCAAATGGACAGATCGCATTCTGCAGGAGTATCCAAAATTCACCTTTTTTGGTGAAACATGGGTACATGGTGTGGGGAACCAGGCCTATTTTCTGGGTGGAAAACGAGTTGGCCAGGATGTCGATTCCAAGCTGATGGGTGTCACGGATTTTCAGCTTAATTATGCCATAGGTGATGCACTCAACCAAAAGACAGAATGGACAGCCGGAGCCAATAAATTGTATTCAACGCTCGCTTCAGACTTTCTGTACCCACGTCCCGAGCAAAATGTGCTTTTTTTGGATAACCACGATAAAGATCGTTTTTTCTCCGTTGTCGGTGAAAATGTGCAGAAATATAAATCGGCAATGGCTTGGCTTATGACAACAAGGGGCATCCCACAATTGTACTATGGGGCGGAAATTCTGATGAAGAATTTCTCAAATCCAGATGGCTTGCTACGGGAAGACTTTCAGGGTGGTTTCGCGGGTGACAAACTGAACAAGTTTACCGCAGTCGGAAGGACTAAGGCAGAGCAGGATATGTGGACTTTTGTTCAAACGCTAGCCAATTATCGTAAACAACATGCTGTATTACAAACTGGTAAAACGATGCAGTATGTGCCCGAAGATGGTGTGTATGTGTATTTCCGCTACAACGAGCAACAGACGGTTATGGTCGTGATGAATTGCAATGATTCGACGAAAGAGATCAAACTGGATCGTTTTAAGGAAAGAAACAGCAGGGTCAGATCCTATGTTGATATTATCCAAAAACAGGAAACCACTCCAGCTGACAATACCTTGAAACTGGAAGCTTATGAGACTAAAGTGTTGGAGCTTAAGTTTTAATACAATTTAAAATTCTATAGAATTCATTTTTCAATGATTAATTATACTACTGTAAAAGCCGTAATATTTGATTTGGACGGTGTGTTGGTGGATACGGCAATCTACCATTTTCAAGCTTGGCATAGATTGGCCGAAGACTTGGGCTATTCGTTTTCCATTGTTGACAATGAGCAGCTGAAAGGTGTCAGCCGGATCGAATCCCTGGAGCTTATTTTAAAATGGGCCGGGGTGGAAAAGTCCGAAGCTGAAAAAGCGGATTTACTGGTGCTTAAAAACCAATGGTACCTGGAGTTGATTGAACAGCTGAGTCCTGACCACTTGCTTTCGGGTAGTTTGGAACTTTTAAAAAAGCTACAGGAAAAGGGAATTAAGATTGGACTTGGTTCGGCCAGCAAGAATGCAATGGGTATCCTTGAAAAAACCGGAATTATACCCTATTTCGATGCGCTGATCGATGGGAATGTAGTGCAGCTTTCTAAACCCAACCCGGAAGTTTTCCTTAAGGGGGCCAAGGTTCTGGAGATTGTGCCGGCCCACTGCCTGGTGCTGGAAGATGCGCAGGCTGGAATAGATGCAGCACGGGCAGCCGGTATGCAGGTAATAGGTGTAGGCCTGGAGGAACATCTAAAGGGAGCGGATTTGGTCGTAGCGGATTTAGGGACCTTAGTCGATAAATTTTAAAATTTAGGAGAAATTCAATAGCGGAAAGCATGCTGTAGATGGTATCGGTAAATAGGGCAATCATTTATTTGCCTTCGATTCCGAGCATGCAGTGAAAAAAATAAAAAGATGAAAACATATATCAAACATAACCCTTGGCAAATTATCGAAGATACATTTCGCCCCGAACATAATGAATTTTCGGAAAGTATCTTCGCTATTGGTAATGGTCGGATGGGGCAGAGGGCTAATTTTGAAGAAGAATTCAGCGGGAAATCCTTGCAAGGGTCGTATTTGGCCGGTATTTATTATCCGGACAAAACACGCGTAGGCTGGTGGAAAAATGGGTATCCGGAATATTTCGCCAAGGTCATCAATTCCATCGATTGGATAGGCCTGCATATTTTGGTCAATGGGCAGGTGCTGGATCTGAACAAAGTTACGGTCAAATCTTTTGAGCGCCGACTGGATATGCAGCATGGCGTTTTGTACCGCAGTTTTATCGTGGAAATGCCAGACGGAGCACAGCTTAAGGTAGAAGCAAGCCGGATGTATCATCTGTTTGCTTCCGAAACAGCTTCATTGCAGTACAACATCCAGGCGCTTTCTGGTCCAATTGCATTGGAGATCAGGTCGCAGTTAAATGCTGAAGTCGTTAACCGTGATAGTAACTATGACGAGCAATTTTGGGAAAGTACAGCGCAGGGTAGGGATGGTGAAAATACCTTTGTGGTAGCGCGCACTAAGAAAACGGGGTTTGAAGTCTATGCCATGCTTACAACGAGCGTAACTGGTCCAACAGCGGTCGTGGAAGTGCAAGATACCGTTGCAAGTCCGGGCTGTATGACAGAGATCTATCAGACGGATCTTGCCGAATCTCAAATTTGTCGTGTTGAGAAGCGCGTTGCCATTGTCACCTCGCAGAATCACCTGCCGGCTCAGCTAAAAGAGGCTGCTTCGGTTAATCTACACCAATTGAATGGGCTGAGTTATGAGCAGTTAAAGGCTCAACAGGCAGCAGCCTGGCAAGCGATCTGGGCAGAAAGTGATATTGAAATTAGTGGTGATGTCGCAGCGCAGCAGGCAATACGCTATAATATTTTCCAGCTTAACCAGACGTATACCGGCGAAGATGAGCGCCTCAATATTGGTCCTAAAGGTTTTACAGGTGAAAAATATGGTGGTGTTACGTATTGGGATACCGAAGCATATTGTATTCCATTTTATCTCGCAACACAGTCACCAAAGATTGCCCGTAATTTGTTGATTTATCGTCATCAGCAATTGGAAAAGGCAATCGAAAACGCCGCTAAACTCGGCTTTAACCGGGGCGCTGCACTCTATCCCATGGTTACGATTAATGGTGAGGAATGCCATAATGAATGGGAGATTACATTTGAGGAAATTCATCGCAATGGAGCTATAGCATTTGCGATCTATAATTATGTCCGTTACACCGGAGATCAGGATTATATCTGGTCACATGGATTGGAGGTTTTGGTTGCGATAAGCCGTTTCTGGGCACAGCGTGTCAATTGGAGTGCCGATCGCCAGCAATATGTTATGTTGGGCGTGACGGGACCAAACGAGTATGAAAACAACGTAAACAATAACTGGTACACCAATCGTATTGCTTCATGGTGTCTGCAATATACACTGGACTGTTTAAAAAAGCTGGCTCAGCTGAGCGACGGGAATGCTGACGTACTGAAAGCGAAGTTGGCCGTAGCATCGGGAGAACAACAAAAATGGCAGCACATTGTCGATAACATGTATTATCCTTTTGATGCGCAACGGAATGTGTATTTGCAGCAAGATGGCTTTTTGGACAAAGAGCTGATTCCTGTGGCAGAACTTGATCCATCGCATCGCCCTATTAACCAGCATTGGAGTTGGGATAGGATTCTGCGTTCCTGTTATATCAAACAGGCCGATGTATTGCAAGGTTTTTACTTCCTTGAGGATCAATTTGACCTGGAGACCCTAGGTCGACATTATGAATTCTATGAGCCTTTTACGGTGCATGAAAGTTCGCTCTCTCCCTGCGTACATGCGATATTGGCCGCTAAATTGAACAAGCCGGAAAAAGCGTATGAATTCTATCTGCGCACCTCACGTTTGGATCTGGACGATTACAATAACGATACCGAAGACGGTTTACATATTACGTCTATGGCGGGTACCTGGATGACAATCGTAGAGGGCTTTGCAGGAATGCGGATTAAGGGCGGACAATTGTATTTAAATCCGATGTTGCCCAAAGAATGGGAAGGATATAAATTCCGGGTGTTATTTCGTGGAGCGACTTTACTGATTGCAGTAGATGCCGATGGCTATACGATCGAAAATGTCAGTGATACTGCAGTCCATATCCAGACGGCAACCGAAGCTTTCGTGCTGCCTGGGCAAAGCAAAAAACAGGTGCTTCAGCTGAGATAAACCCTAGTTTTCAGTAGTGAAAGAACCTATCTTATGCTGCTGAAAATAGGGGTTAAATGGTAATTAAATTGTATTTTGTCTTAAATTTTGATAGCCTATTATGGGAAATAAACCTGAATTAAGCATTAGCCAGGTCATCAATATGAGTTTTGGATTTCTGGGGATACAAATGGGTTTTGCTCTGCAAAATGGCAACGCCTCCCGTATTCTCCAAACATTTGGTGCTGATGTGGAGCATCTTTCACTTTTTTGGCTTGCAGCTCCGATTACAGGGATGATTGTACAGCCAATTATAGGCCATTATAGCGATCGAACCTGGAATAGATTGGGCCGGCGGCGACCTTATATTTTGGTGGGGGCACTGTTGACTACCCTGACTTTATTTTTAATGCCCAATGCGGCATTATTGACAACATTATTGGCGCCACTTTGGATCGGTGCAGGCTTATTGATGTTTATGGATGCTTCCATCAATGTGACGATGGAGCCTTTTCGGGCGCTGATCGGTGATAATCTGCCGAGCAGTCAGCGGAGTCTGGGCTTCTCGGTACAGACCTTTTTAATCGGGATTGGCGCTGTCCTTGGCTCGCTACTTCCCTTTATGTTGACGAAGTATTTTCATGTAGCAGGGACTTCTGAAGCCGGGCAAGTACCGAGTAATGTTATCTACTCCTTTTATGTAGGCGGTTTTGTCCTGCTTCTAACGGTGTTATGGTCTGTGTTCAAAACAAAAGAGTACTCACCAACAGAGCTTCAGACTTTTTCGGATGCGGTTGCTATTGAACAGGATGCGGCACCAAAGTTTGGTTTGCGTTCTATCTTTAGTGATATCGGTAAGATGCCATTGATCATGCGCAAATTGGGCTGGGTCCAGTTTTTCTCCTGGTTTGCCCTTTTTATGATGTGGGTGTATACAACTCCTGCTATTGCTGATTCGGTTTTTTACCTGCGGGAAGGAAATCGGCAGGATCTCTATATGGAGGCTGCCAATTGGGTAGGTGTGCTTTTTGGTATTTACAATGGAGTCTCGGCCTTGTATGCCTTGTTTATTCCGCGGATAGCTAAACATTTTGGGCGTGGAAAAACACATGCTTTTGGGCTTTCCATTGGTGGGCTTTCGTTAATTTCATTATTTCTGATCAAAGATGCCAATCTACTGATTCTTCCTATGATCGGTATTGGTATCGCTTGGGGAAGCATTTTGGCAATGCCTTATGCAATTTTGAGCGATCATTTGCCTACGGGTAAAATGGGAGTTTATATGGGGCTATTTAATTTTTTCATTACCCTACCTCAGATTGTGTGTGGATTTTTTGGCGGAATGATCATCAAATATTTTTTTCATAGCCAATCCATTTATGGCTTGTTGTTGGCCGGCATATTTATGTTGCTGGCGGCATTCTTTGTTCCAAAGAGTAAGAATTAAGTTCATGCCATTATCGTAGACGTAGGCTAAACCCGCTACGTCTACGTTTTTTTTTCTTCACTAGCGTCTTTCAATAAGATTTTCGAGTTCCTTGTATTTGTCCCCGATTCTTTCTTTACCTAGGGGCTATTTCTTTCTTTATCAAGTGCCTATATTCTTTCGGCATCTCGGGAACAGTTTTTACGCCATTGGAATAATATTCTTCCTGGTACTAGAACTGGTGTTCATCACTTGCTGTTTTCAAGAATATAGCTGCTTGGCGACATGCCATAGTGCTTATGAAAGTCCCTTGAAAAATTGGATTGTACGGTATAACCGACCATCGTTGATACCTGGGTGATGTTATATTCTTTTTGGGTGAGTAGTTCTGCCGCCTTTTTCAATCGTGAAATATTGATCAATTCATTGGGCGTGAGGTCGGATAGTCCTTTGATTTTACGGTAAAGGGTTGGACGGCTCATATGCATCAATTTGGCCAGTTCATCCACATTGAGATCTATCGTTGAAATATTCTCATAAATAACCGTATTCAGCTGACTGATAAAATCTTTGTCGGGTGCTGAAACGTTAATATCCATTAAATTGGAGCTGGAAGAATTGGTTAGGTAATTCTTGATAATTTTACGGTTTTTGAGGATGTTGCGTATCTGTACCATGAGGAATTCAAGCGAAAAGGGTTTTTCGATATAGGCATCGGCACCATTTTTTAATCCCTGAATTTTTGAATCCAGCGCATTTTTTGCCGTCAGAAAAATCACGGGAATATGGCTATACAGAATATCTGTTTTGATGCGTTTGCATAGCGCCAGACCATCCATAATGGGCATCATAATATCTGTTAGTACAAGTTGTACATTCTCTTGGTCTAATATTTCGAGGGCCTCGGCACCGTTCCCTGCCCGTATAACAGTGTAGCTGGTTTTCAATTCTTTATTGAGGTAGGCCAATATTTCTTTATTATCCTCGACGAGCAGAATCACCGGCTTTTCTTCCTCCTGTTCATCGGATCTATCATTCAATACATGATCGTCGTTATCTTCCTGAAAAGATTTGATGTCGAGCGATTGTTCTTGAAAAATTGGGATCGATAGCAGGAATATATTGCGGTTTTCCTCTAGATGTACAAGGGATAAGTTTCCTTGGTGCAATTCGACCAGGGAGCGAGATAAAGGAAGGCCAATGCCCGTCCCCGTATCTTTATCGGATTCATTTAAGCGATAAAATGGTTCAAATATTTTTTCCCTTTTCTCAAAGGGAATGAGCTCACCATCATTCTTAAACTCGATATTGAACATAATATCATCGCTATTAAAAGGGAGGAGTTTGACATAGACTTCTTGATCCGCATATTTGATAGCGTTGTGAATCAGGTTGGTAAATATTTTTCGAAGGGCTTCCTCATCCACATAAGCCGTGAGACTGATACGCGGGAGACTGAGGTCATAGTGCAGCTGTTTATCTTTTGCGAGATAATTTAAATCGTGAAATACTTCGGATAGGAGGGCATTAATATCCGTTTTAGTAAAAATAAGGCTCATATTGTTGGTTTCTGCTTTTCTAAAATCCAGTAATTGGTTGGTGAGGCGAATTAATCGTGCCGTGTTTTTTTCAATCAGAGCAAGGTCTTTGGCTGTGTCGCGATCGGTAAATTTATGGTTATTGATTATTTTCTCAAGGGGCATTTTGATCAGCGTGAGTGGCGTACGAATTTCGTGGGCCAGGTTGGTGAAGAATTCCAGCTTGAGGTTATATATTTCCTGTTCTTTTTTTCGTTCATAACTATCCATCTTTTGGGCATTGTTGGCCTTTATAAGGAGAAAGTAATACCGTAATACGAGCAATGCAATGGTGCCGAAGCTCAAAAAATAAAGTAAGTATGCCCAACCTGACTGCCACCAGGGGGGCGAAACGATGATGAGCAGTTTTTTTTCATCCGGATTCCAGACGCTGTTGTTATTTGCACCTCTAAACTTAAACGTATAAGTGCCCGGAGGAAGTTTATTGTAATAGATTTTTTGGTTGCCTGTAATATCGGTCCAGTCTTTATCGTAACCTTCCATGATATAACGATAAGGATTGCTCTTTGGGGAAACAAAGCTCAAGGCGGCGATATTGAAGCTAATATTGGAATTGTCGTAGGTCAGTTGGATCTCTTCTGATAGGGAGATGGATTCTTTCAGTATGCCATTTTCACGAACCGGTACGCTCACATTGTTAATCTGAATGCCGCTGATGAATATAGGTGGAATAAAGCTGTTCTTAATGGATTTTGTAGGGTTGAAGCTAACCATTCCTTTAATCGTCCCGAAATATAAAGTCCCGTCGCTATCTTTGTAAGCCGAATTATAATTAAACTGATCTGCAGGAAGCCCGTCTCTCGATGTATAGATGACCCTACGCGGAACACCTTCGTCCAGTCTGACCAGTCCACCACCGGTAGATATCCAGATGCTCCTGTTGTCATCTTCCAGGACCTTGAATACCTGATTAGAAGGTAAGCCGGATTCGGTCAGATAATTGGTGAAGCGCCCATCACGACGGTATTTTGAGAGGCCGCTTTCGGTGCAAAACCACAAGTTATTTTTGCTGTCTTCAAATAGACCGTTGACGTAATTATTGACGAGTGTATTTTGTTTACCTTGTTCGGATAACAGATGCTGAATTTCTCCCGAACTGCGGTTATATTGGTAGACCCCACTACCGTAGGTGTTGATCCAAAGTATACCATATTCATCTTCATAAATGCCTTGTATCCATGCGGTAATTGGAAGGAGGTCAAAACTGTCGCTATTTTTGTTGTAGCGGTATAGTGCGCGGTCTGTCCCGACAAACATGCTGTTGTCTTTAGACTTATAGAGGCATACGGCAAAGCTGCTTTGTAAGGGGCCTTTGCCGATACGATCATAGTGTTTTTTTAGTTTTCCGGTTTTTACGTCGAGAATGTCTAGTCCATGTGTTGTAGAGCCTACCCAAAGATCGTCGCCGATTGTTGCCAGGCCATGAACATTGTTATGCGCTATACTTCCCTTTTTTCCATTGGCAAGGAAATGCTGAATCTGTTGTGTTTGAGCATCAATTTTGTTCAGGCCGCCATCTTCTGTTCCTATCCAGAAATTTCCATAGCGATCTTTTTTGATATCGTGTACAATATTGCCTGATAGGGCCGATTTTCCGAATCCGGATAGATACTTTTTGAAATTGTCGAATTGGTTGCTGTATTGGTTAAAGCCGCCGAAAAATGTTCCAAACCAGATATTATCTTCACGGTCCCGATAGAAATTCAGGACAGCATTGTCAGATATAGCAAATGGATTGAGCAGATCTTTTTTGATGTGCTGGCTCTGACCCGTGTGAATATCATAGGTATATATTCCAGTTTCTGTTCCGATCCAGTATACTGACTCCGTTTGTTGAATAATACAGTTTGCCTGGATGACTTTATTGGGGTAATGACTTGCAAATAGATTTTTTAACCGGCCGTTTTTGAAATCAAACAAATAAGCCGAATTGATTGTCCCGACCATCAATAGGGAATCATTGATGGCGTAAACGGTTTTTGTATTTGCCAATGCTTTTCGATCGATCTTTTTAAGGTCAACTTCGACAAATTTGCTCGTATTTACCTGATACCGTTGTATGGTACTGTTATTGTCCGTTGTCCACAACCCGCCTTTTTTGCTGCTGGTAATCGCTACAATGGTATTTTTGTTCTGATCAAATGGAATTATTTCTGTTGTATAAGAATTATAGCGATAAAGTTTTCCGTTCGAAAGTAACCAGATAAAACCGGCGTATTCGTGTATGGCATTTACTTCACCGATTGGTACACCCCTGAATGCTGTAAAATTTTCTTTAATGGGATCGTAACAATAGGTACCGCGTGTGGTTCCCACCCATAGCACTCCTTTACTGTCTGTGAGAATACTTAAAATGGACGAACTTCCGATACTTGTAGAGTCTGAAGCATTGTGTCTAAATATCTTAAATTGATTGCCATCAAAGCGATTGAGACCATTCCTTGTCCCTAACCATAGAAAACCCTGAACATCCTGTGTAATACATTTGACCGTGCTATTGGAGAGACCGTCGTGGGTTTGATAATTTTTAAAATAGATCGATTGTGCCTGCACGTTAATACATGCTAGCAAGATATATAAAAGGAGTATGGTGGTTATTCTTTTCAAAACTGATTACGTTGAACTAAAAATAGTCAATTAAAAGATAAAAAAGAGTTTTACTGATACGCTTTGATATAAAATTGAGACGCTCTGATTGGACTAGCTACAAGGATTTATGCATTTTTATAAAACAATAATAACCAAATATAAACGTATGTTTCGCCCTAGAATTATGACAGGTAAGTCCTGTATCCTTGTTTTTCAGTTTGTTAGGTTTTTGTTTTTACATGTGAGACATTATGTTCACGATACTTTGGTTTTGAATTTTGGCTTTAAAGGCCTTGATACCGAGCGCTACGTCTTTGCCATTATTGGGGAAGACTATACGCATTTCAAAAGGGCTTTGGAGCCTAAAAAATACCATTAAAAATCACTTAGTATCATTTGTGTATCCTAGATGCATGATATAAAAATCAATTAAACCACCAATCAAAAAGCGTATGAAAAATAAACTACTTGCACAATGCGTAATGACGCTTACATTTTTGCTTGTATCTTTTATTGTAGTTGCCCAGACGAAAGTCTTGAAGGGAAAGGTTGTAGATGAGACTCAAGGTCCATTGGCAGGAGCTACAATTAAGGTAAAAGGGGGAACCGCGGCTACAACAACAGACACGGAAGGTTCCTTTACATTTACTATTCCCAGTGAAGCGAAAACGCTGGAAGTATCCTTTATTGGATATACTTTAAAAGAAGTACCCATTGTGGGAAACGATATCACCGTAGCGCTGGAACCTAGTGCCGGTCAGGGCCTAGATGAGGTCGTTGTGATCGGTTATGGTACCGCCCGTAAAAAAGATCTAACGGGGTCTATGGTCACTATTGGAGCGAAAAACTTCAATAAGGGGATCATGACGAGTCCCGATCAATTAATACAAGGAAAGACACCAGGGGTTATGGTGATTAATAATACGGGGCAACCTGGCGGATCAACCACAGTACGTATCCGTGGAAACTCATCGATCCGGGCCAGTAACAACCCATTATTTGTGCTGGATGGTGTGCCTATGTCGGGTAATTCGCCTCTGCCCGAAGGAAGAGGAGGCTTTTCTTCCGACAGAGGAAATCCTTTGACTTACTTGAATCCGGGTGATATTGCTAGTATGGACATCCTTAAAGATGCATCGGCTACGGCAATTTATGGTTCACGTGGGGCAAATGGCGTTGTCATTATTTCGACGAAAAGAGGTAAAGTAGGGCAGCCCGAGGTTTCTGTAGGAGCCTCAGCAGGAGTTTCGACCATGCGGGAATATCCTGATGTATTAGATGCTGCTCGATTTAGAGAAGCGTTGAAATATTATACACCATCTGAAGTCGCAAATGCCGATTTCGGTGGCAATGAGGATGCTTTTAAAGCGATCACAAGAAAAGCGATCACGCAAAATTACTATGCTGATGTAGCTGGCGGAACCGAGTATGGTAAGTATCGCCTTTCAGGTGGATATTTAAACCAAAACGGTATTATTCGTGGATCACAGCTGAAGAAATACACAGCCAATTTTAACGGGAATTTCCGTTTTCTGGAAAACAAACGATTGGGATTGGATTTTGCAGTCTTTTTGACGCAAATGGATAATAAATACGCACCGATCAATGCGATGGTAGGTTCGGAAGGAAATGTGATTTCCCAAGCCTTACAATGGAATCCGACACGACCATTACGGGACGATCAAGGCAATTTAACCTTTGTCAGTTCAACTACGCGAAACCCATTGACAAGTATTGACGCCTTTAAAGATTTGGCGACAACAAATACCATGGTAATCAACTTGGCGCCATACTATAAAATTACAGACGATTTGGAATATCGCTTTATCTATAGTGCAATGCGACAAACTGGAAACCGTGAAGGTATGTACCGCGCAGGACTTATTGATCCTTCAGCTGTGAACAATGAGCAGGCCTTTATTTCCAATAATGGAGAAACCAACTTGCAAATGACGCATATGCTCTCTTACAATAAACAAATCAATTCAGATTGGAGTGTTAATGCGGTAGCAGGTTACGAGTATTTGGATTATAACTACAACAACAACATTTCCTTTGGCGGTGGATTTCGTTACATGGGACTAGATTATTTTGACTATCTACAATATACACCTGTTTCCACGCGTGAAATATCGTCGTATAGAAGTCCAACCAACCAATTGCAATCACTTTTCTTGCGTGGCGGATTCAATTACTTGGATCGCTACTTATTGACTGCAACAGTAAGAAGGGATGGCTCGACGAAATTTGGTTCAAACAACAAATACGCCATGTTCCCTTCATTGGCCGTTGCCTGGAATGTGAATCAGGAAGAGTTTTTGAAATCTACCGGTATTTTTGATCAGTTGAAAGTAAGGGTAGGCTGGGGAAAAACAGGTAACCAAGAATTTCCATCGGGGGCATCGTTAAATAGGCTGGTTTTTGGTAACCAAAGTGTAAGCCAGGCAAACTATGGTAATCCTGATTTGAAATGGGAGACTTCGACCACGATCAATGCAGGTATTGATTTTGGAATTTGGGGTAACCGTCTGTATGGATCCATTGATTATTTTAATAAAAAGACCACAGATGCACTATTTGAGCAAACTCTTGCACAGCCAGCTCCAGCAGGGCGTATCTGGGTGAATTTGGATGGCGAGATTGTAAATAAAGGGGTTGAGATCGCGTTGACCGGTACAATTATTAAAAATGACAATTGGACTTGGGATTTGACAGGTAATGCAACTTTCCTGAAAAACAGTGTAAGTGGTCTAGTTGGCTATTACGAAACAGGGGCATTGCGTGGACAAGGTTTTTCAGGTGTATTGGGACAACGTATGACCAATGGACAACCATTGAATGTATGGTACTTAGCCGATTACCAAGGTATTGATCCGCAGACAGGCATGAGCATGTATCGCGGACAGGATGGTAGTATCAGTACGGCCAACGACCCTGCAATTAATAAATTCTATATGCACAGTCCAAATCCGACGACCTTATTGGGTATTTCTACCAACGTAAATTACAAACAGTTTTCTTTGGCTGCCAATATGAATGGTGCTTTTGGACATTATCTATTCAATAATACGGCAGCGACGACTTTGGGATTGAGTAATCTGTCATCACGTAATATCGGTTCAGCATTCTTTAATACGGCTGTAAAAGAGTCTACTTCCAATTCAGCAGCGCCTTCGACGCGATTCCTTGAAAAAGGTGATTATCTAAAAATGGCCAATCTTACTTTAAGCTATCGTGTTGGAAATGTAGGTAGAACACTTAAGAATTTAAATGTATCCCTTACTGGACAGAATCTTTTCATCATCACGAAGTATACAGGATTTGATCCTGAGGTGAATACAGATGGTGCAACAAATGGTATTCCTTCGTTGGGTATCGAATATTTACCCTATCCACCGGCAAGAAATATCCTATTGGGGGTTAACTTCTCACTTTAAGCGTATACTGTAGATCATAAAAAGAGGAGAGCGTCAAGATGGATTTAAACGTATTAGTGAATGAATAAAAATGAATAAATCTGATCGCCCCATTACGAATGAAACACCAAAGGCAGTATGAATGCCTTACAGTCAAAATGGATGAATAAATAATCAAATTTAGACGGATGAAAAAGATGAAATTAAGAACTTTATTATATATCGGAATAATTGGCTCCATTGTAACAAGTACATTTTCTTGTACTAAACTAAAGGAGGAATTTAAAGGAGAATTAGAGGAGGGGACATCCAATGTGGATCCTGGAAGCTTGTTGATCACAGCTTATAATTCATTGAATACCCCTTATCAGCAGGAACAGCGCTGGGTGATGCAGGAAATATCAACAGACGCAGCCATGGCCCCTACACGGGGTGGCGACTGGGATGATAATGGTATGCATCGTGCGATCCATTTACATACCTGGAATGCAGATAATGGCTACATGAACAATACTTTTGTCAGTTTGGGTACAGCCATCTATAATGCGGGCAATGTGTTGCGGTATAATCCGAGTGCGCAGCAAGGCGCTGAAGCGAAGTTTATTCGTGCGTTGGTCATGTTTGATATGTTGGATCTCTATGGCGTAGTACCCGTCCGGGAAGGAGCCTCTTTTGAAGATTTTAGAATCGCACCAGAGGTGTTACAGCCACAGGCGGCTATTGACTATATGGTGAAGGATCTCAACGAAATCATAGCGAGTTTGCCTGCAAACGGGCCGAGAGCGGCATATGTAGCCAATAAAAATGCGGCGAAAGCATTATTGATGAAGATTTATTTGAATAAGGGAACTTTTTTAAATAGACAAGCTCCTTCTTTTGCTGCCGAGGATATGAATAAGGTAGTGACCTTAGCCAAAGAAATTACCGTTTCGGGATCCTATACTATTTCTGCGAAGGGCAAATACTTTGATAATTTTGCGCCGGATAACGACGAGAAGTCTACCGAAAATATTTTCACTTTATACAATAAAAATGGAGATAGAGGTGGAAATGTGGACCGTACCTGGAATACCATTGCTCACTATAATATGAATCCAGGGGGTTGGAATGGCTGGTGTACCTTATCAGATTATTACGATAAATTTTCGGATACCGATGAAAGAAGGGGAATTTATTATAATTATCCAGCTGATACGACTTCTAACAGAACAAAAGAATTCAAACGTCAAAATGTTGGTTTTTTTGCTGGACAGCAATACAATTGGAGTACAAACAAACCTTTAATGGCGCGGAACCCAGCGAATGCACCTTTGGTCTTTACGCGTGAAGTGACCATCCGTACCTCGGGTGCAACCCTGGAAACAGCTGGTATCCGTCCAATGAAGTATGCTTTTGATTATGCCGTCACTGGTCAACGAAACAACGACTGGGTTGTATTTCGTTATGCCGACGTATTGCTGATGCAAGCAGAGGCTATTCTGAGAGGTGGAACAGGGACAGCAACAGAGGCACTCGGTTTGGTCAATACTATTCGGACGAACCGTGGTGTTAATAACTTGACGGCATTGACGCTCGATAATTTATTGGATGAGCGTGCTCGCGAGTTATATTGGGAAGGCTGGAGAAGACAGGATTTGATTCGTTTTGGTAAATTTTTATTGGCCTGGCAAGAAAAGGCTGCGGATGCCGATCCCAAAACATTGGTTTATCCAATCCCGAGCCAACAGATTGCCGTCAATCCAAATTTGAAGCAAAATACGGGTTATTAATTTGCTATATAAGCATCAGTAAAACAAGCAACTTCACGAAGTTCGTTTTATTTTGAAAGGTATTTAGCTGATAGGAACTTACTCTTATCAGCTAAATACCTTCTTTTTTGAAACAGGTCGTTTCTTACAATTCGTTTCTTTTGACCAGAAAGAACCAGCAGTTTACTTTCATGACGGTTGGTTCTTGTGAAACTAAAAAGCTTTTAGGAAAAAAGGTGCATAAAATGGGGATTGAAGCAATTGCTCTATTGAAAATATTATCTTGTTTTTTTGATAAAAAATAATCACTTTAGAGGTGCATAACTAACCAAAAAGCATGGGTCATTTTGATGGATCAAATTGAAATTCTGTCAGATACCAATTTCGATATTCTTTGTAAAGAGGATAACAGCATTGAAACAAGACTATCTAAATGTAGATTATGATTAATAAAATCCTACAGCGGGCACCTACTAACGAAAAAGAGTTTTTTTTAGCTTATCGTTATTGGTACAGGAAATTATACTATTTTCTGTATCAGAAGACCCAATGTTCGAATCTTGCTGAAGATGTCGTCCAACAGACTTTTTTAATTGTTTGGGAACGCAAAAATAATGCGAATCAGCAAATCCAATTCAGTACCCAGCTCTTCCAAATTGCGCGCACAAAATTGATTGATGAATTGCGCCGGCGTGCATTGAATAGAAAATATGTAGCGTTTGAGAAACCATTTGTACTGACCCAATATGAAGATCTTGAACGACAAATTGCCTATAAAGGAGAGTTAGAATACGTAAAAGAGCTGATTACACAAATGCCTTTTATGCGGCAACAGGTGTTTTATCTTCATAAAATTGAAGAATTGAGTTATAAAGAAATTGCCGTCAAATTGTCTATCTCCCCGAAGACTGTAGAAAATCACGTTAGCATTGGCCTGAAATTTATTAAAAAATTTTTTAAGTTGTCTTAGGGGACAAGCCCATCACTATTCGTATAACAGTTATATACCTATCCCGCTAAAAGGATAGAAACTGTTATGAATCGCAAATCCTTATTAAATAAATTCCTGGCGAATGAATGTTCTGCTGAGGAAGCGAAACTTGTGTTCACCTGGCTGAATGACGATCCGACATTATTGGACGATCTCATTTCGGAAGATGATTGGGTATCCTATATCAATCAGGAAAATAAGTCAAAACGTGGTGGCGATAGCCTGTTGAGAATTATTACTGTATTCGTCCTGTTTGGTTTCCTGTTCGTTTTATCCAATCTTTTGAGCCCATCAACCGATAAACCTATACAAACAGCAAGCTTCATTCATGAAATTTACTACAACCCTTCTGCTCAGCCTAAAGAAATTATTGCAGCAGACAATTCGATTTTAACCTTGGAACCCGGTGCACTGATTCAGCTAGGTATAAAACCGGATCTTGATTTTCGGCGGGTTAAACTATTCAGTGGAAGAGTCAATTTTAAAGTAGCAAAGGATCCTTCAAAACCTTTCATTGTCGAAAGCGGCACGTTGATGACCACAGCGCTGGGAACAGAATTCATCGTGGATTATAATGCGGCAGTTGAACATGTTCTGATCCGATTATTTGAGGGGAAAGTTCGCGTTGAATCTATAGAACCGTCCGTAGTAGAGACAAACATTTTGAAACCTGGCCAACAGATTTATTTTGGCGGAGCGAACAAGATGCTTGTTTCAAATTTCAAAGGTACGCCAAAAATGAGCGCGAGGGAAAGTCTACCAGCCCAGCTTATGCTTTCCGCAACGGAAAAACCGTACCGCAATCCGGCAACAATTCACCAGAGCGCCAATTGGCTCCAATTGGAAGAAACCGCTGTATCCGATATTATTCAATATATCAATCATGAACTTG
Source organism: Sphingobacterium paramultivorum (assembly GCF_014109745.1). Taxonomy (NCBI): domain Bacteria; kingdom Pseudomonadati; phylum Bacteroidota; class Sphingobacteriia; order Sphingobacteriales; family Sphingobacteriaceae; genus Sphingobacterium; species Sphingobacterium paramultivorum. The sequence continues at coordinate 3,174,025 of NZ_CP058555.1, read as the reverse complement.
ATGTACCTATATCCTATGATTCATTAATCGTTAAAAACTATCGGATAAAGGGGCGGTTTAGCAAGAATCCAACAATGGACCTGAAAGACAAAACGGATCTTGCGGCGTCTATTCTGCAGTTGATTGTTGAGGTGAATCCGTTTATTCTTGAAAAACAACATAATACATATATACTCAAACCTAAAAAATAGAATCATGGTAAATTTCAACTTAACCAAGAAACCATTTTTTGTTTTTCTTGTCTTGACACTGTTATCTTTTCGATGTCTAGCGGGAACAATAAATGGTGTAATCAAAAACTCGTCGGGGCAACGGCTGGCAGGGGTAAGTATAATTTTGAAAAATCCCGGCAGCAGTTTTTCAACAGCAGCCTCGAGTGCGAGTGATGGGAGTTTTCGTTTTGCTGATGTACCGAATGGAAAGGGGTATGAACTGACTTTTTCATACATCGGGTATCAAAGCTATGTAGAACGAAATGTGCAGGTTTCCGCTGATGGAGCCACCACTCTTTCCATTATTTTGGAGGATCAGGTGAATCAGCTAGAAGATGTTGTCGTAATTGGATACGGTAAACAAAAGAAAAGCGATCTGACAGGTGCCATTGCATCGCTTTCCAGCAACGAACTAACGAAAGGAGGAGCGGTGAGCAATGTAGGGCAGGCCCTACAAGGTAAAGCTTCGGGTGTCGTTGTAACCCAGAATTCAAAGGCGCCGGGTGGTAGCACGTCTATTCGGATTCGCGGAACCAATTCGATTAGTGGAAGTAATGATCCACTCTATGTGATCGATGGATTCCCAACAAATAATGGAATCAACATCAATCCTGATGATATTGCTTCCATGGATATCTTAAAGGATGCTTCGGCAACGGCTATCTACGGTTCCAGAGGTGCCAATGGTGTTATTATCATTACCACAAAACGTGGTCTTACGGATAAAAACAACATTACCTATAGTGGCTATGTGGGAACACAGAAACCGATTATACCGTTCACTTTTCTCGACGGTAAGCAATATATGAATCTTGCCAATGCACTTTATAAGGAGATTCAGGGGCAAGAAAATCAGGAATATGCAGTCTATACCAAATCACAGCTCGAGTCTGATGTCAATACGGATTGGGTAAAGGAGACCATGCGGAACGGCATTTTGCAAAACCATAATTTACAGTTTTCCGGAGGTGGTGAGAAAACCAAGGTGTTGACGAGCATAGGTTATTTTGATCAAAAGGGTGTTTTGAAGACGACAGACTTTAATCGAATTTCGGGACGTATCAACGTGGATCAAAAGGTAAACGATTATATCCGCACTGGGGCGAGCCTATCCGCGCAACGGGAAAAATCGAATATGCAGGTGTATGACGGAAATATCCTGAATTCAAATGTTTTGTACAGCATATTGACCTATGATCCGACGGTACCTGTTTACAATGCAGACGGTAGTTTTGGAAGACCTCCAGGAGGGCAGGGTGACAATCCCTTGGCCAACCTGATGTCACGGATCAATGATGTGCAAAGGGACAAGTTGAATGGAAATATTTTTCTTGAGGTAAATCCGATCAAGGAACTGACCTTGCGCATGGATGCAGGAACGGAAATAACACATGATCAATTGGGCAGTTATCTGACTCGAGACTCTTATCAGGGTGGGATAGATGATGGTGTGGCAAGTCAGGCCGATTATAATGAAACCCATAACCTGATTGATTTTTATGCTACCTATGCAAAGGTGTTTAATGAGAAACACAATTTGAGTGTGATGGGGGGCTATTCGTATGAGAAATATGTGCGCAACAATAAGGGGATCAATGTAAAAGGTTTTTCAACGGATCTGCTGGAATACAATAATTTAGGAATGGCCTCTAGTATTACGGGAGTAAATTCTGCTAAAGCTGAGAACTTGGTCATCTCTTTTTTCGGGCGCGTAAATTACGCCTATGCTGATAAGTACCTGTTGACTGCAACCTTACGTCGTGATGGATCATCGCGCTTTAGTCCCAACCATCGTTGGGGAACCTTTCCTTCAGCAGCTTTTGCATGGAAGGTCAACAATGAGGATTTCATGAAAGAGCAGCAGTTATTTTCGGATCTAAAATTTAGGTTGGGTTACGGACAGACGGGTAATGATCGCGTTGCGGATTATGCTTCTTATGGATTGATGGATAATGGGCACTATACGTTTGATGGTGTGACCAATTCGGGTGGCGTTAAACAAAACCCAACTTATCCTGAAAACGATAAATTAAAATGGGAATCCACGACGCAATATAACGTCGGACTTGATTTTTCATTTTTTAAGAATCGATTAGCCTTTACCGTAGATGCCTATTATAAGAAAACCAATGATCTTTTGATTAAGAGTATATTGCCTTATTACACAGGATATACCTCCGGACAGCGCAATCTAGGTACGATGAATAACAAAGGGTTGGAGTTTTCGGTAACCAGTAAGAATATGACCGGAGCGTTTACCTGGGAGACAAAATTGAATTTAACGATGAACCGCAATAAGGTGTCAAGCTTGGGTGGAGAGCCTGAACAATTGTTGACTTCGTCAAAACCAATGGGTAATGTTTCTGAAGAAGCTTATTCGGTTATTCGTGTTGGGGAATCGTTGGGCTCTTTATTTGGCTATAGATACCTGGGGGTTATTCAACAAGGAGAAAACTATGCGCCACAGCCAAATTCTAAACCCGGCGATCCGAAGTTCGCGGATGTGAACGGCGATGGTACAATCAATTCTGCGGACCGGACGATCATCGGTCGTGGTTATCCGAAGTTCAATTTTGGTATGACCAATACATTCGCGTATAAAAACTTTGATCTGACGGCCTTCATTTATGGAAATGTCGGAAACGATCTCCTCAATATGACACGTATGAATCTGGAGTGGAAACGTACCACAGAAGCTTTAAATCGATGGACTCCGACAAACACCAATACGGAGATTCCAAGAAACGGATTTTACTACATGAACTATGGTGGCTATATCAATGACCATTTTATTGAGAATGCTTCCTTTTTGCGGCTGCGTAATCTGACACTGGGTTATACCATTCCATTGAAAACAAAAGCGGTTCAATCGATACGGGTATATGGTATGGCGGAAAACTTATTTACGATTAGCAATTATTCTGGATGGGATCCTGAGGTGGATACCAAGGGATATGAAAATGATGCGCTGGTTAAAAATAGAGCTGGAAATAATCAGAGTGCCAATGCTGGGGTAGGTCTGGATTTTAATTCATATCCTTCGATGCGCTCGTTTACTTTTGGTGTAAGTGCAACATTTTAATAGCTAATATCTAAATCAGAAATGACATGAAGACGTTTAAAAATAATATAAAATATATCTTGGGTATGGCGGGTCTGGCCGCTGTTTTGGGCCTCAGCTTGAATAGCTGTACCAAGCTTGACCCTAAATTATACAGTGATCTGACGACAAAAAATGCCTACTCAACAGAAAGTGATATCAATGCTGCCCTGACGGGTGTCTATACGAGTTTATCGCCTTATCCGGGGGATGCCTATTTATACTATGCGGGTTATTTGGTGATGATCACCGATTACGCAACGGATATAGGCTTTTCTACAGCGGCAGGTGATCCTACACGGATGAGTAACTTTACCTATGATGATAATAATAGGTATTTTAAATTTAATTATCAGAATATGTACCAGGTGATTAGCAATGCCAATATGTTGATTGATCGTATTGAGAGTGTAACTATTCCCGACGATCGCAAGAAGAAAATTATCGCACAGGCCAGGTTCTTGCGGTCATTATCTTATATGGATCTTACAGATGCCTGGGGACCGGTACCACTGATAACGACAGTCAAGAATCCGACGGAAAGCTACAATGAGCCTTTGGTTGCTGTAGAGAAAATTGATGCACAGATTGCTGAAGATTGTCAGTATGCAATCGATAACTTGCCGGAGAAATGGTCGGACGAACTGGGCATTGGCCGTGCTACAAAAGGCGCCGCGTTGACCTTAATGGGAAAGATGTATATGCGTTCGCACAATTATGAAAAAGCAAAAACGTATATCGATCAGGTTTTAGCGTTACGTGATAAAGGTGTATACACGCTGAATCCGGATTTTAAGAAGGAGTGGTCCGACAATAATAAAATGGATATGGGGCTGATATTTGGCATCTTGCATGAGCCTACATTAAATGGAGGCGAGATTACCAATCACTTTGGTCCGACCGACAACCCTGAAGTACCGGATAGATGGCAGTACTATGGTGTTTCCCTTGATTTTTGGCGAAAATATAGTGATCTCGATCCGCGTAAAAAGTTTTTCTATTATAATTACACCGGAAAGGCTGCACGGGACAAAAATACAAAGTATGGATTTTTTTACATGTTGCCTGCTAAAGGTCAGACTACTCCGCCAAGTGATACCGTGAAATTCCTGCAAAATGTTGCAACGAAAAAGTATTCTTATGATATGGTCAATAACTCCTATCTGGATGGGCGGACGATTCAGGTTCTCCGTTTGGCGGATGTTATTTTGTGCAAGGCTGAGATTGAAAATGCACTGAATGGGCCCGCGGCAGCATTGCCTTATATCAATGAAGTCCGGAAGAGAGCTGGAGCACCTGAATATGGTAAGCATCCTGATTTTCCTAGTCCTGCAAATAAGGAGGCTATGATCGATGCGCTTGTTGACGAACGTGGTTTTGAGCTTGTCTTTGAATACAAAAGACGTCAGGATCTGATCCGCCTGGGCCGCTATGAAAAAGTAAGCAATGCTTATTTGAAAGGCCGCGGACTGAAAGAAAATGTCACTGAAGCCATGCGCTATTTCCCTTATCCATTGGAAGAAGCACGTTTGCATCAAGAAATGACGACAGCCAATCCATCGCGATTGCCTAAATAACCCAAACTAAAGCGCATTATATTCGGTAATGCGCTTTGTTTGATAGACCAGTGGAATTGAAATTATTTACAGATGAAACCAATTAAAGCAATTATTGCACTGATTGTGGTAGCTATAGCGGTATTTGCTGCTTACTATTATTATGCACATCAGGTTGACATTGAAAATATTGAGGTGAGCTCACCCAATAATTTGCCGCTCAACGCTGCTATTCAGGTGAAACTAAATAAGGCAGAAGCCGTGTATGTGGAGTATTGGAAAGAGGGGGATAAACAGTCTTATAAAACAACTGTTTCAAATGCTGCTGTTCAGCATAACATTCCGTTAATGACGCTTGAACCAAATACAAGTTATAAATTTAGGGTTATCATAGACCGGATTATTCCCATAAAATCGAGCGAACAATCTTTTAAAACAAGAGCGCAATCGCCATGGATGGTACACGACTGGATCAAGGCCGACCATCCTCATGATGAAAAGGCCCTAGGTAATGGTATGGTATTATTATGTTATCGCGGATTTCCGGGCTACATGGCCATGGTGGACGGCAAGGGGACGATTCGTTGGTATTGGCAGGACGAAAAGCTGGGCGTGCGTCTTGCTTCTTTGACTCCAAGGGGTACTATCCTTGCCTTATTGGCTCCAGCGAGTAAAGATGAATTCAACAAACCCAATCAGCCAAGCAAGAAATCGACCAATGCAAGTTATTATTTAAGAAGCGGCCGTATCGGATTTGTCGGTGGGACGGTACTTGTTGAAATTGATCTTACGGGTAAAGAAATAGCACGTATCGATTTGGATAAAAAAGGGATCATCATGCACCATGACGTGCAGATGGATCACAACAATAATATTGTCGGTATCGTGCGGGATTTTAGGATCGACGATCGGCCCAACCATCCGAAAGATACCCTTTGGGGTGATGCTATTTTGACGATGGATATGAAAGGTAATATCTTGAAGAAATGGTCTCCCTGGGAAAAATGGGATATTCAGCAGGATAAAAAATTAGACAGCCTGAAGCATGATCGATTTCATTTTAATACGATCTCCTTCGATCGTGACAACAATTATTTGACTTCTTCGCCAATTGAAAATCAGGTCTGGAAAATTGATGCTAAAACCGGTGATATTCTCTGGAAATTGGGAAAGGGTGGCGATTATAAATTAAAGGACCAGGAACTATTTTATTTCCAGCATGCACCGCATATCACAAAAACTGGTGAGCTGTTGCTTTTTGACAATGGTGATTTTTCTCCGCGTGACAGTACAACAGCCAATAAGCAATCTCGGGCGATCGCTTTTAGGCTTGATCAAAAGAATAAAACGGCAACAGTAGCTTATGCGGCCCCAATTCCGAAAAAGCAGTTTACAGCAAGAATGGGCAGTGCCTATGAACTGGATAATGGTAATTTACTGCAGACTAGCTCGAAAACAGGTAGTGTACTGGTGACGGATAAAAGGGGGAAAGTTCTTTGGGAATTAAACGCTTATTTTATTCCCTATCGCGCTATTTATGTGCCTGAGGAAACCTGGCATAAATACAGGCAAAACTAAGTTAAGATGTTAGGAATAAAACTTAATTTTAGTCCTCTTATTGACCAATAAAAGTAGCTGCACTACGGACTCATGTTGGGGAAGCAGTGCAGCTTGTAAATCGTATCAGGCTTATGGAAAAGCTTGGTAAAGACAAAAATATTTTGAATAAATACTATTCGCATGAAAAAAAGAACAGCCTCTTATAAGCTGGCAATTATCCTTGCCGTATCCTTATGCGCAAACTCGGCCCGGGCGCAATTGACCTATCCTCCGGAAACACAAAAGTGGGATGCGGACCAGCTGGGTAATCATCGAGCAGTGCTGCAGGTAAACACGGATCAGAAGGAGGTGCAGGTTACTATTCCGTGGCGAAATCGCTGGGTTGAGGCAAATCAGCAAGTTATTATCGTCGACAGTGCCAGCAATAGGCAAATCGCACCCAGCTCTTATCTTTGGATGAATACGGAATCTGGTGGACTACGGTTTAAGCCGATTTCCGGGAAGGGCGTTTACTATGTCTATTATTTACCGTATCAGATGGGTGGCCGCAGCCGCAATTATCCGGATGCAATTTATCTTAAAAATGCCGTTTCAGCACCAGTGAAAGTAGTACAACATGGGGCAGGAAACTCAAAAGGAGTTACTGTTGCACGCTTTGATGCCGTAGATAAATACAATAGTAATGATCCGATGGAACTGATCGCGAGTGCCGAAGAAGTGCGAGGCTTTGTGAACAGAAATGCGAATGCCGCTTATTATCTTTTTCCTGAATTGCGGGAGTTTCCGATTAAAATGGAAAGCAATCTTCCGCAACGCTGGCTTATGAAAGGTAAAGCCATGACTAAGTTGCAGGGCACAGGGCAGAAAGGTGAATTTTATGCATTTCAACTCGGGTTATGGTCTCCAAAGCAGGACCTCCATGAAATCCAAATTTCATTCTCGGATTTTAAAGCAAGTGATGGGGCTATTATTCCCGCGAATAGCCTGAATTGTATCAATACCCAAGGTACGGATTATACCGGAAAAGCAATGGCACTCCAGGTTGATATACCAAAAGATAAGGTTCAGGCCCTGTGGTGTGGTATACAGATTCCGGAGGTCACTGCAAGCGGAACTTATCATGGCGTGGTTACCGTAAAGCCAAAAAATGCAGTAGCGAAACAGGTCAATGTGGAAATAAGGGTTTCAGATGCTTCAGGTGATATATCCGGTGTTGATCAACCATGGAAAATGACGCGACTACCATGGCTCAATTCGACATTGGCCCAAAAAAATACAGTGGTTGCGCCTTATACAGCTATTGAATTAAAAGCGGACTCTACCTTACATATTTTAGGCCGCGAGGTGAAACTCCATGCGAGTGGTTTTCCAAAACAGATCAGCACGTTTTTTACGCCCGAATTGACTGAAATATCGTCCAAGGCGAATAACCTCTTATTTGAACCGCTTCATTTTCATTTTTATAGTGCTTCGGACGGAAAGGAAATTCAACTTAAACCAAGCGGGATCCGATTTGAAACCAAAAGTGACGGTGAATATAGTTGGACGGCCAAAAATGAGTCTTCCGATCTGACAATGGAAGTAGAGGGTAAATTGGAATTTGATGGCTATATGCATTATGTGGTCAAGCTGACGGCGCTGAAGGACCTGTCATTAAAAGATGCCACGATGCATATCCCGATGATGCCCGATAAGACGGATTATTTTATGGGACTCGGGCAAAAGGGAGGAAAGAGGCCCGAACAGCTTACCTGGAAATGGGATGTAGCCCATAAAAATCAGGATGGTGGTTGGATAGGTGCTGTAGATGCCGGACTCCAGTTTTCACTCCGTGACGAGCATTATTCTCGTCCGCTCAACACGAATTTTTATCTTCAAAAGCCGCTTGTGCTGCCACAGTCCTGGGGTAACGAAAATAAAGGGGGAATTGATATTGGCCTGAAAGGAAAATCGGTTTTGGTCAATAGTTACAGCGGAGCCCGTGAACTCAAAAAAGGCGATGTGCTTTATTACAATTTTAACCTGCTAATTACCCCTTTTCACCCGATCAATACGGAAGCGCAATGGAATGAACGGTATTACCATGCTTATAAACCCGTTGATTCTGTTGTTGCAAGTGGATCTAATGTCATCAATATCCATCACGGAAATGAAATAAATCCATATATCAATTATCCGTTTATTGCGACAAAAGAAATGAAGCAATATATCGATCAGGCACATGATAAGGGGTTAAAGGTCAAGATCTACAATACCGTTCGTGAGGTTTCAAATCGGGTTTATGAGCTCTATCCATTGCGTAGCCTGGGCACTGAGGTGTTTTCACCTGGAAAAGGAGGCGGATATTCCTGGTTGCAGGAGCATGTGGGTAAAAATTATATCGCTGCATGGTATGTTCCCCAATTTAAAGACGCGGCTATTATCAATAGCGGAATGAATAGATGGCACAATTATTACGTCGAAGGCATGAACTGGCTGGTAGATCATATCGGTATCGATGGGATTTATTTGGATGATGTTGCCTTTGATCGGGTAACCATGAAAAGAATAAAACGTGTACTGACAAAAAATGGCAAACCTGGTCTGATCGATTTGCATTCGGCAAATCAATATAATAAAAGTGATGGATTCAATAATAGCGCGAATCTGTATCTGGAGCATTTTCCGTACATCAATAGATTATGGTTTGGTGAATACTTTGACTACGAGAATAACCAACCCGATTTTTTCCTTACCGAGGTGAGCGGCATTCCGTTTGGTTTAATGGGTGAAATGCTACAGGATGGTGGAAATCCTTGGCGGGGTATGCTCTATGGCATGACCAATAGGATGCCTTACCAAAAATTGACACCTGCTGATCTATGGAGAGCGTGGGATCAATTTGGTATCAAAGGGAGTAAAATGATAGGTTATTGGTCGCCGAATATTCCTGTTAAAACCGATCATGATAAGGTTCTTACAACTGTTTATAGCCGTGCGGGCAAGGCGATGGTAGCTATCGCTAGCTGGGCGGATGGTGATGTGGATGTAAAATTGGCCATTGACTGGGAAAAATTGGGGATTGATTCTGGAAAGGCAAAATTATCCGCACCATTAATTCCTAATTTTCAAAAGGGAGCGCAGTATAAATTGGGCGATGCGATTCCGGTAGAAAAGAATAAAGGACTTTTGTTGATTATTGAATAGCAGTACGATAGCGCTACAAGGTGTAATTTATCATAGGCTTTTTGTTGATGCAAAGATGCAAATAACCTATGATAGATTCATTTATGTTGAAATTTGGTGAAGTAATGGCTTACATGACGGATTTAATCACATCGGACAAATCAACGATTTGGGGAATGCCATTAAAATTGTGAAATTTTTAAATTAAAACGCCAATGAAAAATTGGATTATGTTATGGGCAATGGGCAGCTGTGTGCTCGGAGTTTTTGCACAGCATCCGGCAAAGGTTTCTGAGCTTAAGAAACGTTATGTAACCTATCCCTTTACGGATCCGGATCCCATAGCTTCAGCTCAAAAGTTGTATCCTTATTTCCGCTTTGACGGTTTTACAAATACGGCTATTGAAAAGGATTGGAAAACCGTTATCCTGGAAAACGATTATATTCGGGTACAGGTGATGCCAGAGATCGGTGGGAAAATTTGGTCGGCCTATGATAAGGTCAATAAGCGGGACTATATTTACAACAATGGCGTTGTGAAATTTAGGGATATTGCCATGCGGGGACCATGGACGAGTGGTGGTATCGAAGCTAATTATGGTATTATTGGACACACGCCCAATACTTCTACACCGGTCGATTACCTTACGCAGGAAAATGCGGATGGAAGCGTAAGTTGCTTTATCCATGCCTATGATATGCTGAGCCGTAGTAACTGGACCTTGGAGATCCGGTTAGAAAAAGACAAAGGTTATTTTTCTACACGCTCCTTTTGGTATAATGCCAATGCGGTTGAACAACCTTATTATACCTGGATGAATCTGGGTGTTGCTGCGGGACAAGATCTGAAGTTTTTGTATCCCGGAAATCAATATATAGGTCATGATGGGGATGTGCATGCCTGGCCTATCGATAGCCAGGGACGGGATCTTTCTAACTATAGCGAGAATGCTTTTGGCAGTTCTAAATCATATCATGTATTGGGCGCGCATAGCAATGCTTTCGGGGTTTACTATACAGATCATAATTTTGGAATGGCCCGTTATGCCCTCCGTGAAGATAAATTAGGGAAAAAGATATTTCTTTGGTCGCAGGCTGGAGATGGCAAGATCTGGGAAAATTTACTGACTGATCAGAGTGGGCAATATGTGGAAATCCAAAGTGGACGTCTGTTCAATCAAAATGTTCCTTCCAGCAGCCAGACCCCCTTTAAACAGCTTGGTTTTGCTCCTTATCAAAGTGACAGTTGGACGGAATACTGGATGCCATTTTCAGGGATAGGAAAACCGAAGGAGATACAACTTTCAGCAGCAATTCAGATAAAACGTGAGGACAATAAGCTATTATTGGATCTTGATCCAAAGCGACCTTTAAAAGATAGTATATATGTGCTTGATAGCATAGGTACTGTATTAAATCGAAGTTTTATTGAAGCTCAATTGGGCGAGCCTACCAGATTATCCTTGATTGTAGCAACCGACTCAAGACCTCGCTATCTGAAATTGGGACAGGATTATTTTAATCTCAGAACCGATACATCTTGGTCAAAACTGAATAGACCCACTGTAATTTCAGCGGAAGTAAGCTTAGATACGGGGCAGACCAAATTATTGGAGATACGTGATCTCATTCGCTTTAGGCAATATACGCTTGCGGAAGTAAAATTAAAGGAACTGATCCAGCATGGCGCTACTTCGCAGACCTACCTTGAAATGGCCAAACTGGCCTGGTTTAAAATGGAATATGAGCAATGTTATGCCTATGCCCGGCAAGCATTGTCTATGGATACTTATGATGCACAGGCAAATTATTACTATGGTTTGGCAGCGATTAAGCTAAAAAAAGATAACGATGCTTTAGATGGTTTTGAAGTCGCTTCATTAAATCCAACTTGGCGAAGTGCTTCCTTTGTGCAAATGGCCAAATATTACTATCGGATTAAACAATATGAACGTGCAGGGGATTATATCGCAAAAGCTGTGGTTGCCAATCCGCTAAATATAGATGCCTTGCAGATGGACGTGTTGGTTCAGCACAAAAAAGGAGCTGTAACAGATCGTCTTTCCCATCAGACAATTCTCCAATATGATCCGTTTAATGCTTTTCTCCAATTTGAGGAAAAGAAGACATTTTCATCCAGGCAAGAGTTTGCCGCTGAAAAGCTGATGGAACTGGCGATATGGTATGCTGATCTTGGAGAATCTGAATCTGCCACCGATCTACTCCGCTCGGGACAGAAGAATACGGAAGCTTTAATTTGGCTAGCTTGGCTGACACGATCGAATAAGTCGATCAGTCAGGAATGGTTAAATCAGGCAACGCAAAGTAAGCCCGCTTTTGTCTTCCCATTTCGAGAAGAAAGTAATCAGGTATTCCAATGGGCAAAAGAGAAGAGTAAAAGTTGGACTATCGATTATCTGACTGCACTATTGTATCGTTTCAGGAATCAACCCCAAAAAGCAAGAGAAATTTTGTCGGCAGTAGCGCAGGAGCCAAAAGATTTTGCGGCCTATTATGCACTGAAATCAAGTTTGCAAGATACGAGCCGCATAGATCTAGCGGTACAGATGATGCAGCAGGCAACCTTGATGGAACCACAAGAATGGCGATATGGGCTACATTTGGTGGAGCTCCTAAACAATAGTCAGTCTTATAAAGAAGCGCTTAAGGTGAGTACAGCATATCATCGCAAATTTCCGAAGAATTATATACTAACCCTGGCACAGGTACGTGCATTGTTATTGGGGAAAGAATACATGCGGGCTGAGAAAGAATTGGAAGAGGTGACGATACTTCCATTTGAAGGCGCAACTGAAGGCCATCGGTATTATGTACAGACCAAATTAATGCTGGCCTACCAATTTATCCTTGAAAAGAAATATAAAGAGGCAAAGTTGAAAATTGCGGAATCGAGATTATGGCCCATGAATTTGGGCGTTGGTGAGCCTTATTCCGATGAAAAAAATGAAATATTGGCCGACTGGCTTGAACTGCATTTGCAGCAAGGGAATAATCGGGGAAATCCAGATCTTTTGAAAAAAATTGCCCATAGTAAACCTTCAAAAAACAGGTATGAACTGATGCTTCGCGAACTTGCAGAAGAACAATTAAAGCTGTCGAAAGGGGAAGGATCTGCCGCGAAGAAGGATGATTTAAAAGGAATGATTCCTTCGGATCATGATCTTCTCAAGCAGATTAAAGAAGGAACCCTTGCAAGTTATTGGCCGGTATTGATCCGAAAAATCTATTTTGAACAGGATCAACGTTTATTCTGATGACAGAAGGGAGAATGAAACAGACGTTAATCATAAAGGAAAAAAGTCGGGATGGCCGGATTTGAACCGACGACCTCCAGCACCCCATGCTGGCGCGATACCGGGCTACGCTACATCCCGTTTATTCCAATTTGATCGAAAGTCGTATTTAAATAGGACGATTAGCTGGAATAATTTTTTGGTAGGGCTAAAATAATAATTATTGACAAAAAATAAAATGTAAAAAAAAAAACGCCATTCGATTTAGAATGGCGTTTTTCTTCGCTAATAGATGCTGATTAGAACTTATAACCGACCATAATGCCGATAGTTTTATTTTTTGCATCTAAGGTTTTGTCGATACTCGTAAAACCATGGCTGTAATAAGCATCTAATGTAAGGTGACTGATATCTACACCGATCCCCACTCTGCCATCGAATGAAAATTTCTTATAATCGGTATTTGCGCTGGACTTCACTGTTTTTACATCATAGTTTAACTGCGGCCCCAATAGCCCACGGAGGTTGAAGTCGCCATTTTCCAAAAATTTATAACCGACCTGTAATGGTAGATTTATTTGATAGAATTTAGGTGTTTTCTGCACATTTTCGAAGGTATATTCTTTACGCAACAGACTGGCACCGATTCCAGGCTGGAAGAAAACGCGATCTCCTATACGGGCAAATCCTGCTACTGATACGCCGACTTTGCCATTATTATCTTTGACAGACTTGTTACCAAAGGAACTCATATGATAATTGCTTCCGACCTGTAAACCATAAGTGATATCTTGCGCTTGTGTAGTACCTGCAATTCCTAATAATGTCAATCCCAACAGGGCTACTTTGAATGTTGTTTTCATTGTCAAATTATTTTTTGTGATCAATTGTATGTTGTTCTTTCCTTTATGACAATGGAAAATCCGTATACCCTTAGAAAAAAAAATATTTTATAAAATAGATGGCTTACCTTTAGTCGTCACAGACGCCTTTTTATAAAGTTTCTTGGGCAAATATCATTTGACAGATGGGAGGATGTACCGTACTCACCATAGCATCTATATGAAAAGAAATACGAATAGGGATAAATAAGGGATTTGAAATCATATGGTGCATGTATTGAAGTTGAAATTAAAAAAAGTGAAAAATTTGTAAGGGTAATAGTCTATTGGGGTGTCTTACTAATAGAGCGGATTATTTAAACAATAGAATTGATCAATGTCGGAAAATAAAGAGAAGAATTTTGAGCAGCTATTTCGGGCGCACTACAAAGAGTTACATCGTTATGCCTACCGGTATCTAGGCGATAGTGATGTGGCGGAAGAGGTTGTGCAACAGGTGTTTTTGCGGCTTTGGGAACGCGATTGGGAGGAGCAGATACATACTTCATTAAAAGCGTATTTATATCGGGCTATTTATAATGAAAGTATGAATGTGCTGAAAAAAGAGCAACGTAAGCTAAAATATCAATCCCACGAACAGCATAGACAGGATTTTGTACCTGCGGTTGATGAAAGTACGCGGGATTTGAACGAAAAGCTACAGGTGGCATTGGCGGAATTACCTGAAAAAAGCCGGACGGTCTTTGAGTTAAGCCGTTTTCAGGAAATGAAATATAAGGATATCGCAGTAACCCTGGATCTGTCGATAAAAACTGTTGAGGGACATATGAGCAAGGCACTGAAGCATTTGCGTATCGAACTTATGGATTATTTAACATTGATTATTTGCTTTCTTATCTATACGCTATGAATAAGGAACTGTTAGAAAGATATATCATTGGTGAGACCAATGAAGTAGAGAATATCATGATACAAGGTTGGTTAGAAGAAGACGCTAACAATAAGGAGGAGTACATAAAAATGAAAAAAATGTGGGATAGTTTGCCTAAACCCCTGGATGTTCCTGATGTGAACATAGATAAGGCTTGGGCTGACTTCAAAATTGTGCGAGATAAAAGAGCGGCAGAAGCTGCGGTAATCCCCCCAAAAAAGACTTCTGTAATTCAATGGAGCTGGTGGTTAGCAGCCAGTATCTTGGTCTTTTGTGCAGTAGGATTCTATGTGTTTGATCAATCTCATCGTGAGGAAATGTTTGTTTCGAGTATGGAGCAAGTACGACAAGATTCCCTACCTGACGGTTCGGTAGTTACCTTAAATAAAAATACGGAACTGGCTTATTCAAGCAGATGGACCAATAAAAATAGAAATGTGGCATTGAAGAGAGGGGAAGTGTTTTTCCAGGTTCACAAGGATAAAAAACATCCCTTTGTCATTGAGACAGGTAAAACCAAAATTACGGTATTGGGCACCAGTTTTAATGTGCGCCGAACATCAGATGCGACGGAAGTTATTGTTGCTACAGGATTGGTTAAAGTCGGTTATGCAAATAAGGAAGTCTTTTTGCGACCACAACAAATGATTACAATCCGGGATAGTGATACAATAAAAGTAGGAAAGGAACCTGTCAAGGATCAATTTTATAAATATTACGTGGATCGTGTGTTTGATTTTGAGAATACCCCATTACAGCGTGTTGTTGAGTTGCTAAATCAAGCTTATGCATATAAGATTATTATTGACCATCCTGCTGATCAGAAATTATTATTGACAGCAAAATTCGAACAAAATAGTTTAACTGAAATTTTGAAAGTCATTTCTAGCACATTTGGATTAAAAGTAAATGTGAAAGACAGAGAGATTCATCTGACGAGGTGAGCCAACAGATAGATATATTTTCAGAACAAAATTGTATAGAAAACAACATGATACTATTTTTTATAAAGAGGGTAGAGCTTTATCTCTTAATTTTAATGCTGTGTTCGTTCCATTTGGGAAGGGCACAGCAAAAGCTCGCTGCAGCGATTCAAATACCAGCCTTTCCAGAGACTACTGTAGGCGAAGTTTTTCGCTTGTTGAAGGAGCAGCAGGATGTATTGTTCTCCTTTAATGGAAATATCCTACAGACAGACAGTGTGATTCATACTAAGGCCTTCAAAGGGAATTTGTATGATTATCTGGATCGGATTTTGGGAAAGGAATATAGTTTTAAAGAACTTGGAAGGCATATTATTATTCAATATACACCTCAGCGGATGTCCGTGGAGTTTGAAGTGAAGACACCTAATAAAAACAAAGTTGTTATAGCGGGGTATATCAAAAATATTCGGACTAATAATCCGATTTCCAATGCCAGTATCTTTGATCGAAGTGCTTTATTGTCTACGTTGACGGACCAAAATGGCTACTTTGAGTTGGACGTAAAGAAAAAAAGTAATCTCATTGCAGTGAACGTTAGTAAGGAGGCTTTTCGGGACACCAGTGTTATGGTGATTTTTCCGATAGAAGCGCAAATTGGCGATAAGAAGAAGCGTGAATACGGCTATTTTGAAGGGTATGAAGAAGATCATGGTCTTTATCGATCTTTTTGGGGACGGGTATTTCTGTCTCCTGCCCAAAAGATCCAAAGCATGAATTTAGGCGGGATGTTTTTGTATAGCCCATACCAAATTTCGATGACACCGGGATTAAGTACACATGGTTTTATACAATCGCAAATTGTGAATAAATTTTCCATAAACATTATTGGTGGATCTACTGCGGGGGTAAAAGGTATTGAGCTTGGTGGCGTATTTAATATTAATCAATATGATATGCAAGGCTTGCAAATGGGCGGTGTTTTCAATGCCGTTGGGGGAAGTGTGCGTGGCGTACAACTTGCCGGTGTAGGAAACCGTGTGTTCGGAGAAATGAAAGGTTTGCAAATGGCAGGCGTCTTCAATGGTGTGGGAGGAAATGTAAGTGGGGTACAGATCGCCGGTGTGGGAAACCATGTTTCCGGGGAAGTGAAAGGTCTGCAAGTAGCGGGTGTTTTTAACAAAGCGGATACGGTTAGAGGTGTTCAAATCGCTGGTGTTGTAAATTTAGCCAATGAGGCTCCAGGAACGACACAGCTTGCTAGCATACTTAACAATAGCGAATCGACTGTTGGAAGTCAAGTAGCAGGCATCGCCAATAAAGCAAAAAAAGTAAAAGGATTTCAATTGGCAGGTATCGTTAATATTGCTGATAGTAGTGATTATCCCATTGGTCTGCTTAATTTTATTAAAAATGGTGAGAAGAGTCTTTCAGTAGCGGTCAATGAGGATAGCTATCTCGGACTACAATTTCGTTCAGGTGGTCGGGTACTCTATAGTATATTATCGATCAATAGGGCACTCGATGGCAACAGACCGGATAAATATGCCTTTGAAGCAGGTTTAGGTGCAGTATTGATCAATAGGACCAAGTTTAGCCTGCGTACGGAAATAGCTACACGTAATTATCTGACAGAGAAATTTAAAAGCCTGGATAATCATCAGTCGTCGCTGCGGGTAATTCCGGCGTTTAAACTAAGTGAGCGCATGTCTATATTTGTTGCTCCCAGCCTGAACTATGCGGAGAGGGATGAAAATACAATTTCTGGTGGTAGCACGGTATGGCGAGCTTGGCGGAGAGACCGTACACGAAATACATTTTATGGAGGTGGAATGGCAGGTCTTATGTTAAAATTATAAAACTAAAAACTATTTGGCAATAGCGCTGTTCTATAGATAGCTTTTAAACATTTAACATTTTACGTAAACGCCCTATATCAATCTGATAGAGGGCGTTTATCTTTGTATAGCGGATGAAAGAACAGTGTTTAAGCGACTGTTGCAGTCTTTAATACATTACGGTAAGGATAAGAATGGAAGATGTGTCTGCGAGCAAATCGACCTAAAGAATCTGCGTTTACAAATTTAATATAGTCATTCCGCTGAACACCAAAATATTCATATTGACTGCCGTCGTGAAAAGTGACTGTCAATATTTGTCCTTTCCAGTCAATATCCTGAATACCAGAATTGGTAATTGTCTCCGTGTAGATCGGTAACTGTTGCTCTAATGTTTCCGGACAGATGCTTACCAGGAAATGGTAGGCTTCAATCATTTCCACACTTTTTTGCTCTGCAGCCAAACGACCTTCTTCATCATTGACAAATTTATCTGGATGACATTCTTTCATGATTGTCCGGTAGGTAGATTTCAGGGTTTTAAGATCCACAGATTTCTCTACGTTAAGTAACTTCCGGTAGTCGGCAATTTTTTTCATGGCGGCAAAGATATGCTTAATAATCAGATTATTCGTTATGAAATATGAAAAAAACTTATTTCTTCAACAAGGTTTTTACATAGAGCTGTTCAACCTTCTCTCTAGCCCAATGTGTTTTCCTTAAGAAAGTTAGGGAAGATTTGACACTCGGATTGTCATTGAAGCATCGGATGGATATGCGTTGTCCCAACTCTTCCCAACCATAATACTCCACTAAATATTCAATGATGGTGTCGAGCCTTTTTCCGTGTAATGGATTATTAATTTGTTCTTGCATGTCGTAAAGATAATAATCTTCAAATTATGGATTGCGCTAATTTTTATGGTTTGGATGAAAATGGAGCAGAACTTAATGGGTATTAATATTCATTAAGTTGTGTTGCCAGCTTTTCTAGTTCTAAATTGAGCTGTTCGTCCCAAATTGCTCCCGTAGCATCCAGCTTTCCTTTGACTCCTTGTATGAGCAGATTTCTTTTTTCGTCAATTTGAGCTCCTAGTCCCTGCAGGATACGTTGTAGTTCAACATGTGCTGTTTCGCCTTGCGCTGCTGCGGTAATGATACTAACGGGCTTATCGGTGAAAACCGTAGTTGCTGCGCACCACTCGAGTAGATTTTTTAATCCACTGGGCACACTGAAAATATATTCGGGGCTGCTTATCAATACGATGTCAGCATCATGAATTACCTGACGGAGTGCAATAATTTCAATAGGTGGATGGGACTGGCTCTCTTCAGGATCAAAATGAGGCAGTTCTTTAAGGCGGTCAAATAGGGTGAAATGGATATCGGCATTAATCTCCTGTTGGAGGTGACTTACAATATGATGATTGGATGAATGTGCACGGGCACTACCTACAATGGCAAAAATAGTTTTCATGTGAGTTTAAATCTAGTCAACGGCTGTATACTGCTGCTTTGTTTTTACTTTTTATATTCTTAATGAAGGAACTAAATTACAATATTCAATTCAAACGATTTACTTTGTTCTTCGCTTCAATGTAATTTTTCGTTTCTTTCTCCTTTTACCGATTAAGTTTATACTTTTGGAACTGAGGACTTATATTAGCTTTTTTCGGATTATATGCTTTATTATGAGAAATAAAATGGGGTACCGCTTATTGTGGGAGCGTATTCGTACTGGAGACGAGACGGCTTTCTTTGATCTTTATGCGGCGCTCTATCAAGAGCTTGTTAATTTTGGAATACGCACCTGTGGCGACAGTGACTTGGCAAGTGAAGCAACCGATCAGGTATTTGTTAAAATTTGGGAGAAAAGAGAACAGCTAGATCGGGTAGAAAATGTACAGTCCTATCTCATTACTTTTTTAAAAAGACGTATCCTACGTCTACTAGAGAAACAACATAGGATAAATACCGCCCTTCAAAATGTAAAAGCGGAAGATGATTGGGTTGAGATGCCTTATGAGGAGTTTGTTATCAAAGTACAGACGAATGAAATTATACAGATCCGTTTAAAGGAAGCGTTGGAGAAGTTGTCTTTTCGTCAGAAACAGCTGGTGAATCTGAAGTTTTTTGAGGGCTATTCCTATGAAAAAATAGCTGAAACTACGCAGATGTCCGTGAAAACTGCCTACAATACGCTTTATGATGCTTTAAAGATTCTGAGGGAGGAATTGAAAGATATTTAAGTTTAATTTGTTGTTCTCCCTTTGAAGATTCAATAATCGCATAGAAATGCGCTTAAATCTATTGTAAAATGCCATCCTTGTATTTTCTTTAAAAAAAATAATAATCTGATTTTCAGGTTTTTGTGAAATATTTTAAATTTTCTTTAGGCAAAATAACTCCTTTTGGGCACTATAGAGTAAATACCCAAAAGAATGAGCCAAAAAGATTATAAACAGTTAGAAGATTTTTTGATTGACGATACCTTTCAAAAGTATTGTTCGGGAGAAGATAAGAACTGTATTCTCTACTGGCAACAATATAGTCTGAACCATCCAGAACAAGCGGAGACGATTCTGAAAGCCAAACGCCTATTTCAACTCTTGGTTGGCAACCGTAGACCTGTGAATGAGCAATTGGAAAAATTGAAGACAGATCTGCAGAATGCTCCAGTAGAACATCGCTTGCCCTATCGGTTTAACTGGCCTAAATGGGCAGCCATTGCTGCTGTGTTTGTCGCTTTGGTATCGGGTGGTGTTTGGTATTATGCTCAACCGGGCAAAGTTGATACGACATTACCAATAAGCGCAATTGGCCAGGTGTATCAAACAAAAAATGGTGAAAAAAAGACCTTCGAATTAAGTGACGGAAGTACTGTTACGTTAAACTCTGCGAGTAAACTGGAGTTATCGGCAGATTTCAATCAGGAATTGCGTGTGGTGCGGCTTGCGGGTGAAGGTTATTTTCAGGTGGCCAAGAATAAGGATAAACCTTTTGTGGTACAAGCATCTGATTTTGATATCAAGGTCCTGGGAACAACATTTAATGTGAAGAGTTATTCCGATGAACCTACAGCAGAAGCACTGCTTGTAGAGGGTTCGATTGAAATGACGAGCAAAGGACAGCGTGAAAATTCTGTTGTCATCAAGCCGAACCAAAAAATCACGATCTTTAAGAATCAAGCAGAAATAGCAGTCGCTCGTAAAACCAATAAACCAACAGCGAGCAAATTACCGATTAAGGAGATTGCCATAGAGAACATCCCTACAGTAGAATCCAATACAGCTGAAATACCAGATATTGCATGGCGTGAAAATAGATTAGAAATCGTGGACCAAGATTTTGAATCGCTTCGCCGGACGTTGGAACGCTGGTATGATGTGGATATCCAAATCCAAAATGATCAATTAAAACAATATCGCTTTACAGCAACCTTTGGTAAGGAGGGTATTACTCAGGTACTGAGTGCTTTGCAGAGCGTTGAACCTTTTAAATTTAATGTATATGGGAGAAAAATAACTATATCAGAAAAGTAAAAAGGATGGCGGACCAACACCATCCTTCATTGAAAAAATGATTAACCAAAAGCAGCAACATTGGGGCGTGCTGCTTAATATTAATTTTAACCAACACTAAAATATGATTAAAAATTGCTTATTGCAAATGCGCAATGGATATATTGTGCATTTTAGATTCATTATCCGGATGAAACTAGCCTTAATTATGACTACGTGTGCTGTTATGAATGTTTCGGCAAATGTATTTTCCCAACAAAAAGTATCCTTGGATGTCCAAAAAACAAAACTGAGCAAGGTACTTAAAATGATCGAAGAGCAAAGTGATTATTACTTTGTCTATAATTCGACGAATGAAAATTTAAATAAAGAGGTGTCAGTCAATGCAAATAATACCAAGGTATTGGATGTGTTGGCTAAGCTTTTTAATAAAAGTGGATTGGTTTATTCCGTTTCTAAGGAGGGGCTTGTGGTTGTCAGTCAACAGCAGC
The DNA here is from genome assembly GCF_014109745.1 of Sphingobacterium paramultivorum. Lineage (NCBI taxonomy): Bacteria > Pseudomonadati > Bacteroidota > Sphingobacteriia > Sphingobacteriales > Sphingobacteriaceae > Sphingobacterium > Sphingobacterium paramultivorum. The sequence continues at coordinate 3,152,632 of NZ_CP058555.1, read as the reverse complement.
AGGTGGCTGTCGCAGGTGTCGTCACTGACGATAAAGGCAATCCCTTAGCTGGTGCTACGGTACGTGTTAAGGGAACCGCGGTGGGACGTGCAACAGATATCAATGGACGCTTTATGATCGATGCGGCAACAGGAAACACCTTAATTATTTCTTTTGCGGGTTACACTTCGCAAGAAGTAGCCGTAACCAAAGAGGGTGATCTGAAAATTGTTTTATTGGAAGATAATCGGATGCTCAATGAGGTTGTTGTGACGGCATTGGGTATGAAGAAAGAGAAGCGCTCATTGGGGTATTCTGTTACGCAGGTTGCCGGTGAATCGCTAACCACAGCCCGTGAAAATAATGTGATGAATTCACTCGTTGGAAAGGTGGCCGGGTTGGATATCAGTTCTACTTCTGGCGGTGCCGGAGCTGCGTCCAATGTGACCATCCGCGGGGTATCGAGTTTGAACCAGACAAATCAACCATTATACGTAATTAATGGTATTCCTATGGAAAGTAAGCCGGTAGGTATCGGAAATGCCAATTCCAAAGGAAACTCAGGAAGCCAATGGGATAATGCACCCGATCTTGGTGATGCAATTGGCAATATCAACCCAGACGATATTGAAAGTATTTCAGTACTGAAAGGTGCTGCCGCATCTGCATTATATGGTTCAAGAGCCAAGGCAGGGGTTATCCTTATTACAACAAAATCAGGAAAAGGCAATTCGATCGATTTTAATAGTAACCTTGTTGCCGAGCAAATTATAGACAACACGAATTGGCAAACAGTCTATGGTCAGGGGGCAAACGGTGAGAAGCCAACGACCCAAGCAGGCGCAGCCCAAGTGGGAGGTTCAAGCTGGGGAGCTAAATTAGATGGAACACCAGTCGTACAATTTGATGGAGCTTCAAGACCTTATTCATTACAAAAGGGAAATTTAGATCGGTTTTACCGCACTGGTTCGACATGGACTAATACATTAGCGTTAAATAAATCATTTGATGGTGGCTCTATTCGTCTGTCAGGAACAGATGTCAATAACAGGTCAGTTGTTCCAAATTCGGGACTGAAAAGACAGTCGTTCAATTTGGTCGGACTTTTTGAGCCACTTAAAGGATTGACGATCGATGCACGCTATAATATGATTCTGGAGCAGGTCAAAAATCGTCCAATGGTTTCTGACGGTGCTGGAAATGCCAATTACAACGTCATGTTTTTGCCAACGAGCATCAATATAAACGATTTGAAGCCATGGAAAGATGACAATGGAAAAGAGATCCTCTATAATTCGGGTAATGTGTATGCAACCAACCCTTGGTTTGCAGCAAATGAGTTTATCAATAATACGAACCGGGATCGTTCGATCGCTTCCGTAACAGCAAAGTATACCATGGGTAATGGTTTGTTTGTTCAGGGTAGGGCAGGAAGAGATGGTTATACCGATCATTATAAGAATGTTGTTCCATCTGGAACCGGCTATTATGAGAATGGTAAAATTGCAGAGCAGGAAACTAAATTTGCAGATATTAATGCCGATGTTTTGGTCGGTAAGTCATTCACTTTCGGAGATTATAGCCTTACACCTAATCTTGGTGCGAGTTACCGAAATACTAAAATCAGACAGACGACCAATTTAGGTGCCGACTTCGCGATATTTGGTGTGTATAATATTTTGAACGCAAAAAATAAGTCGGTAGCGTATCTCGAAAGTGAATCGGAGACGCAGTCTACTTATGGTACCTTAGAATTTGCTTATAAAGATATAGCCTATTTGACTGGTAGTTTACGCTCTGATTGGTTTTCTACCTTAGCTACACCTGGAGTAGATAATAAATTAAACTCTGTTTATCCCGCAATCTCAGGTTCATTTATCTTTTCAGAATATCTAAAACCATCATGGTTGAGCTTTGGAAAGTTGAGAGCAGGTTTTGCTCAGGTAGGACAGGCAACAGATCCTTATCAAACCTTGTTAACCTATAATTTTAGAAGTGAAGTACTCAACGGACAACCTTTAGGGGTTATTAACAATGTGAATATTCCGAACTCTTCCTTAAAAGCTTCTACAGCAACAGAGTTGGAAATCGGAACGGAGTTGCGTCTTTTTAATGATCGTGTAAATTTGGATCTAACATGGTATAACAAAAAGTCGAAAGATGAAATTTCCTTTATCACAACGCCTTCCGCAAGCGGTTATGCTGGTGCCGTACTCAATGCCGGTAAAATGCAAAATAAGGGATTTGAAGCATTGATTTCAGCCACAGTTGTCAAAACGGAAGATTTTAAATGGGTATCCTCATTGAATGGTTCTTACAACGACAATAAAGTGATTTCATTGGCTGAGGGAATGGACGAACAGACGGTAGCGACTTCGCGTTCGGGTGTAGGTTACTTAATGAATAAAGTTGGTATGCCTGCTTTCCAGATCATGGCTTTCGATTATAAATACGATAGTAATGGTGAGATCGTAAAATTGGCCGATGGTTCTCCTGACCGGGGTGAGTTAAAGTCCTATGGTTCGGCAATGAATAAATGGTTTGCTGGCTGGAATAATGAGTTTAGCTACAAAAGGTTCAATTTTTCTTTCTTGGTTGATGGAAAATGGGGTGGAAAGCTTTTCTCGGGAACAGATTATTACGGTTATATTTTTGGATTACATCAGGAAACTGTGGCTGATCGTGAAAGCTTGGGCAGAACAGCTTCTACCTATTATACCAATACGGCAAATAATGTATCTAAGATATTTGTAAACAGCGCTGATTTTGTGAAATTGAGACAGGTCGTTATGGGCTATACTTTCCCATCCAATCTATTTAATAACAAAGTTAAGTCGATTACAGTAAGTGCTGTAGCGCGCAATCTCTGGACGATCATGAAGAAAACAAATAACATAGATCCAGAATCGAGCTATAATGCAACTTTCCCCGGCTTAGAGCTTGGAGGTGTACCAGCAGTACGTACTTACGGTGTTAATTTAAGTGTTAAATTCTAATTGCAAACAATCATGAAAAGATATATTAAACCGGTAGTTATTAGTTTAATGGCAGCGACATTATTTATGGAAAGTAGCTGTACAAAAGATTTTGATAAGATAAATACAGATCCAGTTGCTTATGGTAAAGAAAATTGGGATCCAAATTATACATTGAGCTCTGCACAATTATTTTACACAGGAAGTTTTGATTTTGCATACGATACATGGCGTGGAAATCTAATTTACTCGTCGACAATGATGCAGGGTTTATCGACTGTAGTGAGTTATTGGGCCGGCGATAAATATATGCTGAATGAAAGCTATACCGCGGCGTATTGGGGTACGGGTACAGTTGGGGCCTATATTGAGCAGGTTCGTAATATTGTGGATGTGGTTGAGTTTACAAAAGACAAACCAAAATATGCAAATCTGTATAATGTCGCACGTATTTGGAAAGCTTTAATTTTTGCTCGCTTAACTGATTTGTATGGGGATGTTCCCTATTTGGAGGCGGGACTGGGTTTTTATACCAAAGTTTATAAACCGAAGTATGATAAGCAGCAGGACATCTATAACGATTTGCTAAAGGAACTTGAAACGGCTACTGCAGCATTAAAGGATGATGGTGATAAAGTCACTGGTGATGTTATTTATAAAGGTGATATTGCCAAATGGCGTAAATTTGGCAATTCTCTGCTCTTACGCACAGCGATGCGTTTGGTTAAAGTAGACGAATCTAAAGCGAAGGAATATGTGCAGAAGGCTGCGGGTAAGACAATGGACAGTAATGCCGACAATGCTTTTATTTTACATGATGAATCAGGATCTAGAGTCACTCAGAATAGAAACAGCCAGGTTTTATTGGGCGATGGTGGCCAAGAGAATTATTATGTAAAATGGTCTAAAACGTTTATTGACTATTTAAAAAGCAACAATGACCCGAGGTTGCAAAAGGTTGCTGTTACAAAGCTATATTTATCAGAAAAGGACAAAACACAGAACGGGAGTTTTATCACAGATCCAACCAAGCAAAAGGGGATGCCGAATGGAAAAGATTTGGGATCAAATGCACAGTATAACATCAGTAGCGACCCAAGTTATACGACCTTTGCAGAATATTCTTCGCCCAATCCTAATATGATCAAGCGGACTGGTGCGACATTTATTTTGACCTATGGCGAATCCGAGTTGCTTTTGGCTGAGGCAGCCCAACGTTGGGGAATAGCTGGTAGTGCAAGCGATCATTATAAAAAAGGTGTGAAGGCAAGTATTACCTATCTGAATCAGTATGATGGTTCCTTAGCAATAAGTGATGCTGATGCTGAGACTTATTTGGCTGCGAATCCATTTAATGCTGCTGATGCCTTAAAACAGATCAATACCCAATACTGGGCACATACCATAACAATGATGGATTTTTATGAAACTTGGAGCAACTGGCGTAGAAGCGGCTATCCAGCGTTAACTCCGGTGAATTATCCAGGAAATGCTACTTCGGGGACTATTCCAAGAAGATTCCCTTATCCTTCTACTGAAGCGGCTATCAATGGCGAAAACTACAGAGCAGCTTCGGCCGCAGTACCTGGCGGAGATAAGTTGTCTGGTCGAGTTTGGTGGGATAAATAATTACAATGGTTTGTTTTTGATTGAGGCTGAACTTTCGTAGTTTGGCCTCTTTAAACCTTTTATAAAATATGATAAACCTAAAAAATCAACTGCTATTTGCGATTGCGATTTCCTGTCTTGTTTTTTCATGTAAAAATACTACCGAAAAGAAGGATGTGGATGCCGTAAAAGCCAAGTCCTTGACCGGTACCTATAAGCTTATTGAAAGCAAAACAATCAAAGGGAAAGATACGGTAACTGCTTTTACGGACACGAGCAAAACCGAAATGTTTAAAATGTTCAATGATGACCATTTTTCCTTTTTTAACCACGATAAGGAAAAAGGTAAAGGTAAAGAACCGCTGTTTGTCGCAGGCGGGGGCACCTATTCTTTTGATGGTGTCAACTATCAAGAAAGATTACAATATTGTTCAATGCGCGATTGGGAAAGTAATAAGTTTGATTTTCAACTTACTTTAAAAGGAGATACATTGGTTCAGACCGGTGAGGAAAACTTACCTGAATTGGGAGTTAAACATACCATTGTGGAGACCTATCTAAAAGTTAAATAATCGATAATCTTATACCTGGAGTTTTAAAATCCTTATTAAGTTTATTTTATTAATGCAGACACTCAAGTTCATCCTTGAGTGTTTTTTGTTGAAAAGGGACCCTTTAATGGGCTTTTGTGCATTTTTAGAATTATTTTAGAAAAAAAATAAAATTATATTGCAACATTTTCAGCAGAGCCCCGACTACATAGTAGAAACATAAGAATTAACAGTATTAATTTTATAACGTGCAAAATCAGCTTAGCGATAAAGATTTATTAGCGATGTGCCAAACGGGCAATGAGTCTGGGTTTGCACAGCTCTATCATCGGTATGCAAAAAAGATTTTTAATTCTATTTATCGGATTTTGTCCAATCAGGAAGAAAGTGAAGATATTTTACAGGAAACCTTTGTTGACTTTTTTTCAAGATCAGATAAATGGCATTTAGTTCTCAGTGTGGAAGCCTGGTTGAGAAGGATGGGGGTGAATAAGGCAATCTCACTGTTACGGAAGAATAAGCAATATTTTACGCCGGTGGATGATTTGGAAATTAAGGATGATGGCGAAGACGAATTGCTGGAAAAAGAATGGCGTGAATGTCGTTTGACAGATTTGGAGAATGTGATCGATCAATTGACAGGCGTGCCTAAGATGGTCGTTAATCTTTACCTGTTTGAAAACATGAGCCATGATGAAGTTGCGGAAACATTGGGGATGACAGCGGTTGCTGTACGTAGTCAATATCACCGTGCTAAAAAGAAAATTTACGAAGAATTGAAGGAAAGGTATAATTATGCGGGATAATTTAAAAGATTTTGTAAACGCTAATCGGGAGGCATTTGATCAGAGAGAACCTTCGGCTGACTTATGGAATAAAATAAGACCACAAGTAGTTCCCCCTGTTCAGGAAAGAAAGATTAAGCCTTTATGGAAGTGGGCTAGTATTGCGGCAGCAGCCCTTTTAGTGGGGACAGCAACTTTTATTGCTTTTAATCAACAACGAGAAATAGAAGTAGAAAAGCCTGTAGCTGCGGTACATCCTATTACTGTTCCGGAAAAAGAAGACAATGCAAAAGCAGTTGATGCTGAGGTGATGGGAATTGATACTGGAGGCCAAGAGACTTTAGCTCCTGTTAAGGCAATCGCCGGTATCGAAAGCAAAGGAAAACAATTGGCAAAAGTAAGCGTATTGGAAGCTGCTCATCGTGAAATGGAAGAGAAAATGGATTACGTTCAGATGCTTCAGGATTCGAGTTCCGCAAGCACGCGTTTAAGTGCTGTCTTGGCGATGAAAGATGGGGGTAAGTTAGATCGCAATAGTGTGGGAGCTTTGGAAAAGACAGCTGTGTCAGATCAAAGTAGTAATGTCCGCATGGCTGCAATCGAAACCATATTAAGTGGACTTAGCCCAGAAGAACGTCAGCAGAAAGTTCAGGACTTATTTGTGGAGCAAAATGATCCCACTTTACAAATGGAACTGATGCAAATGATGGCCCAACAGGAGGATCCGACGATGAAAGCAACAACAAAAGAAAAGTTAAATGAAATTGTGGAAGATCCATTTACCCTGAAATTTGTGAAGGAGCAAGCATATGCGGTATTATTAAATCAATAATAGGATATATTAAGGTAGAAGTCAGATTGTGTAGGTTAATCTATGAAAAAGCTTAAAATGCATTATTTGACAAATAATGAAGACAAACTAAAACGAAATGAAAAAGATAAGGATAATGATGATTGGGGTCGCACTGATCTTTGCAAGCGCATTGCAGGCCCAGGTAAATGAAACTGTAGAAAGTGTGGCTGCACCAAAACCTCCTAATCCTCCTAAAAAGGCTAGAGCGGTTTCAGGAGTTGTTGTTAGTAATAGTAATAATTTTACATACAGTTCTGCCGGATTCGGCCGTGAAAAGGGACCGAAAAACTGGAAAGAAATTAAAGTGCCCAACTTGGGAAATAAGCTTTTACTAAAATTGGATAATGTTTATATTGAAGGTTATAAGGGGAAAGATGTGCTGATTACAGCCAAGGTGGAGGAAAGTGAAGAAAATGACCGCGCAAAAGGCCTACGTGTGATCAATGGCTCGGGATTATCGGATAATTCAGGACTTGGTATGAATATCAAGACAGAAGGTGGAGTGACGGAAATAAGTATGGTAGGGATGCCCTTAGAGGATTCTATTCGTATCAAGATACCAATGGATTTACCTGTGACGATCAAAGGAGGGCGTGGAGCCATGTTTAATGCTGGAGTTATCGAATTAAAAGATATACGGGCTGAGGTTGAAGTTGCTAGTACGATAGGCGACGTGAATTTATTGAATGTTACCGGGCCGATCAATGTAAAGGTTTCACAGGGAGATGTTACAGCCAAATTTGTTCAACCTGTCAAAGGACCGATTTCTTTAGTCGCTGCTATGGGCGCCGTAGATGTTGCCTTCCCAAAGAATTTCGGAGCTAATGTGGATGTAAAATCTGCTATGGGGAATATCTATGCCGCGGAGGAATTTCAATTCGAAAAACCTGCCGAGGAAGCCAAATCAACTCCTATGGGTAACGCCGTGAAAGGCAAAATGAATGGTGGTGGACAGGATGTTATTTTAAAAACATCTATGGGAGATATCTACATAAGAACACAGAAATAATAGATATAAGAACACAGAAATAATAAAAAAAATAGCTTGTTATAAACAACAGGCTATTTTTTTAGTTCCATGCGGACGAGGTATTGATCATTCTCATCTTCATATAAAATTTGGACAACCCAACCCAGTTCGTGTGAAATTTTGATCAATAAATCCTGGTCTAAATAGAGCCATTTGAAAAGATTTCCTCGAGTCCCTTTGTACTCATACTGGTATTGAATTTCCCCAAAATAATGCGCTGGTTTTTTGATGTTGTAATCTTTGTACAAATAACTGATGTCTGAAGAGTCAAAAATCAGTTGGCCATTTTCAGTCAGTAACTCTTTACTATGTTGTAATAGTTTTCGAAAACCATCTACATCGCCGGCAAGACCTATTCCGTTCATTAAAAGCAATAGCGTATCATATTTTTGGCCTTCGAATTTAAAGAAATCTTCGCAGATAATATGTTGTACCCCGCGTTGTTGCATAATATGACAAGCGGTTTGCGAGAGTTCCAGTGCATCTACTTCAAAACCTTTTTCTTGTAGGTACAGGCTATGGCTGCCAACTCCGGCTCCAACATCAAGTACACGTCCATCACATAAAGATAGACCAATAAATTCCAGTTCAGGAAAATCATCGGGTTCCCGAAAGAAAATCTCGACGGGCATTTCATCTTGGTCGCCATAACTTGTATGGAGTATTAAAGGGAACTTTTCTTCTTGATGTACAAAGTAATCATCTAAGGCCTCACCGTATACATCTCTATGCATTGTCATCATCAATCATTAATACTTTTTTTGCAATATATATGGAGTCCTCATCTCCTGTATGTTTCATTGGTTCGTCAGATAGTTTGATAACTGGTGTCCATTGATCATCTTCTGGCAAAGCATCAGTCATCTTAATGACGATATTCATGGGTTTGAGTCCCACATCATTGGTGAAATTGGTACCAACGCCAAAGGAATGCAAGATTTTCCCCTCACAGTAGCTCGCGATTCTTTCGACCTTCTCATAGTCTAGGCCATCCGAGAATATGATTGTCTTTGAGAGGGGATTGATTCCATTTTTCTTATAGTGTGCAATAACCTTATCTGTAAATTCAAGTGGGTCGCCGCTATCGTGACGGACTCCATCAAATAATTTGGTTAACTTTTTATCAAATTGCTGAAAGAAAACTTCTGTAGTATAGGTGTCCGACAGTGCTATTCCGAGGTCACCCCGGTAGACATCAGACCAATGTTCAAGGCCAAGTAGATTGGCCATTTTATAACCGTATTTGGCGGCGTGAAACATAAACCATTCATGGGCGTGTGTGCCAATTGGTTTCGTCTCATATTTCATTGCTAAATGTACATTGCTGGTCCCTATAAATGTTTTTTCGCCATATTGCTTCAGTGTGCGAACGACCATATCATGGACTTCATAAGAATGACGCCTGCGGGTGCCAAAATCAGCAATTGTGATATTGAGTTTTTTATATTTTTCGATTTTATCTTTGGCCGTGGCGATTACTTCTGCATCCGAGGCACGTTGTAAACCTTGGGATTCATAAAAAAGTTCACAGATGAGCGACATCAACGGAACCTCCCAAAGAATAGTACGGTACCAGTACCCTTCGATAATGACTTCAAGGTCGGGGCCATCCTGGAATATTTTGATCTCTTCGGGATCGTAGCGATAACCTTGAAGAAAGTCAAAATAGGTGGGGTCTATATAAGGACAAGTTCTGGCAAAAAAAGACTTTTCTGCTTTTGTTAACTTCAAATTAGCCATTTCATTGACGGCCTCCTTCAGGAGTACGTCAAAACCATCGGGAAATTTATGATGTCCCCGGTTAATAAAATGATAACGTGCCTTGGCCTTTGGAAACAACTTAACCACAGCATGCTGCATGGTGAATTTGTAAAAGTCATTATCTAATATAGAGGTAAATGAAGCCATCTTTATCGATCTGTTTTTTTGTTTGAAGCGGTAAATTTACTAATTAACGTGAAAATGTATGGATTGTTCATGATAAATATAAAAAGACATGTATATAAAAGGCGGGTAAAATTTTTTATTTTACCCGCCTCATTTGACTTATTATTTTATTCGGCTGTCATTATCTTGTTCTAGATCTTTCTGATCCTTGTGAAGAACGTCCAGAGCTACGTTCACCTGAGCTTTCTGAAGACCTTGATCGAGATACGGACGATGAATTGTCTGTATTTGATCTACTTCTTGTGTTTTCGTAGCTCCGATTTTGAGTTGGTTGTGCTACAGGTTGCGATACCGGTTGGCTCGAGCGGGTCCTGCTGCCAGCATCGTTATTTCCATTTTGAACAGGCTGCGATACTGGTTGGCTAGAACGTGTTCTGCTGCCATCATAATTTCCATTTCGTTGCGGTGTCGTTGTCGGTTGAACTACTCGTGGAGGCACAGTCTGATCATTGCTGTTCGCATTTGACCGCGAACGAGAATTATAATCTGTGTTTCTATTGTAGTCTGTACTTCTGCCGTTTACAACACCATTATTATCAACGGAGCCATTTTGTCTATCTCTACTGGTAGATGTAGGGTTGTTATTGTTTGAAGCATCCGATTGGCGACCTGATCGCGTTCTAAAATCATAGTTATTCGAATTAGGTTGTGTACCGTTCGTATTTCTATTTACAGTTCCATTGTCGCTGGTTCTCGTATTATTATTTGAACTACGGCTCGAGCCACCGCTGTTGGCATCATTACTAGACCTTACAGAAGCATTTCCACTGTTATCAATATATAACTCACGACTTCCTGATCTTGAGTCGATGTTATCTCGATTGCCGATGACACGATTGGTTCGATCTGAAATCTCACTATTGTTATTTCGTGTTCGGGTAGAAGCATCTACGACATTTGTAGGACGTGCAGAAGATCTTGTATTACGGTCTACATTTGGACGGTACATACTGATTTCATTACTACGATTGCTGCTACTGCGGGCAGACCCAGGTCTATCGACATTTGCTATTCTATTAACCGTTACGCTTCTTCCTGTCGAACGTTCGATGTCAGATCTTCGCGGTCCACCAACATAATAGTTGTTGTTTATTATCGTTGTATTGTTGATAATGGTGGTTCTGTTATAGATATTATTGTAATTTCTTCGATTAACGTAATACCTATCCATGTCCCTATTCATAAAGTGATTGACTCCCACAAATGTCCAGAAGTTCATCGGAATATTAACGGATACATTGATACTCATGCCCGGACCCATTGGTGCCCAACCGTAGTAGTCGTTACTTTGACGCCAATTTACCCATGCTGGTCCCCATTCATAGTCAGGAACCCATCCCCAACCATAACGGTCATTGTAGTTCCAACGACCATAGTGAAATGGAGCCCAACCCCAGTCATAGTTGGATACCCAGGTATTACCATAGTCGGTCATTGTCCAATAACCATTGGTGGCATAAGGCTGGAAGTTCGGGCCAACGTCCGGAATCCAAACATAGCCATAATTGGGGTCATTAACCCATTGTCCGTAAGGGGAGAGTTGATCATAGAACATCTGGAACGAAACTCCAGCATTGTTATAATTGTTATAACCATTATATCCACCCCGTTGGGCCATTGAAGTCGCGCAACTTGAAAAAGAAGCGATACCTATAAAACCAAGTACCCAATATTTTATGTTGCCTAAATTTTTCATGACTGTAATATTTAAAAGTGTGACAAAACTCTATTGTATTGTCTTTGTTATTATGACAGCATAACGTATAAAATGGTTTAATCGGTACACTGGAAATCTGATTTTTTTTATATAAAAGTCAAATTGATGATCTTTTTACATAAACGACAATTTTAGATACATATTTTTTATTTACCTTTACCGCTCGAATTGCTACGTGTTTGTTCAGCATAAGACGTGTTTTATGACACATTAATTTGAAATAGACATCATTTAAATGGCTAAAAAACTTCAGACTTTTTTTCTAGAATTCGCAAACATTCACCGTTTTTTGCTACGGTTTTGGCGCGAATTGGTAACTCCACCATATGAATTTAAAGAAATTGTCCGCCAGTGCTATGAAATAGGCTACAAATCTTTGCCTTTGATCAGTTTAACGGGATTTATTGTTGGATTTGTTTTTACAAAACAATCGCGTCCTTCTTTGGAAGAATTCGGGGCGACTTCGATGTTGCCTTCGCTTATTTCGATTGCTATTGTTCGTGCTCTTGCACCGCTGGTAACAGCTTTAATTGCTTCGGGTAAAGTGGGCTCGCAAATTGGTGCGGAACTAAGTTCGATGAATGTCACGGAGCAAATCGATGCCATGGAAGTTTCGGGAACTAATCCATATAAATATCTTATTGTAAGTAGAATATTAGCTACAACTATTGGAATTCCTGTACTATGTTTTTATGTAGCGGGTATAGGTCTTTTAGGTGGTTACCTAAGTATGATGAGTAAAGACGACTTAAGCTTTTTGAGTTTTTTTACGCAGGTATTTGAGACAATAGCATTTAAGGATTTAGGTGCTATGGTTTTGCGTGCGGTTATATTTGGTTTTACTATTGGAGCTGTAAGTTGTTATTGCGGTTATTTTTCTTCAAAGGGGACTGAAGGTGTGGGTAAGGCGGCCAATGCGGCCGTTGTCGCTTCGATGTTCCTTGTATTTATTGAGGAAATAATTATTGTTCAAGTTTTATCGTTCTTTGGATAGTGAGCTATGGAAAAGATTAAATCAACCATCGACCATTCGAAGCCGGTCATTGAAATTAGGGATGTTAGCAAATCTTTCGGTGATAATCACGTCCTACGTGGTGTCAACCTGGATTTATATAAAGAAGAAAATCTCGTTGTGCTTGGGCGTTCTGGAACAGGGAAATCAGTGTTGATCAAATTGATTTCGGGCTTATTAAGACCTGATGAGGGGACGATCAATGTTTTGGGAGAGTCAGTTCTTGAATTAAATGATCGCGAACTGCGTGAATTACGCTTGAAAATAGGGTTTTCTTTTCAGAATAGTGCACTTTATGACAGTATGACTGTGCGCGAAAATTTGGAATTTCCATTGGTTCGAAATAAACGGAACTTAACACGTTCGGAGATCAACCACGCTGTAGAAGAGGTTTTGGATGGAGTAGGGCTTTCGCAAGCTATCAATCAGATGCCATCGGAGTTGTCGGGTGGACAACGTAAACGAATTGGTATTGCGCGCACACTGATTCTTAGACCTGAAATCATGATGTACGATGAACCAACAGCAGGACTAGATCCGATCACTTGTTTGGAGATTAATGGATTGATTAATGAGGTTCAGGAGAGGTATAAAACAGCATCAATTATTATTACGCATGATTTAGCTTGTGCGAAAGAAGTGGGAGACCGTATTGTGATGTTGTTGGATGGCAAGTTTGAAAGACAGGGGTCTTTTGAAGAGATTTTTGATACAGATGACGCACGTGTAAGAGCGTTTTATAATTATAATTTTATTCTATAATATACATGAGTAAGGCAGAAAATAAAAGAGCAATCATTGTCGGTATTTTTGTTTTTTTAGGCGTATTGATTCTTTTAGCGGGTATTTTTGTTTTGGGTAGCCAGCAAAAGAAATTTACTAGAAATATCGAAATTACGACTTCATTTCCCGATGTCGCTGGATTGAAAGTGGGAAGTAATGTGTGGTTTTCTGGGGTTAAGGTAGGGATCATTAAGAATATACATTTTAAAAGCGTGCAGGATGTTGAGGTGGTATTGACAATCGAGGAGAAATCTGCTGAATATATTCGTAAAGATGCTGTAACAAAATTGGGCTCGGACGGTTTGATTGGTAACAAGATTGTAGTGATTTCTGGGGGGTCGCAAAATGCGCCAACAGTGGAGACGGGTGATTTCTTGCGTTCGGCGAAGACTGCGGACATGGAAGCAATGATGGAAACATTGCAGGTAAATAATGAAAACTTAGCAAAGATTACTACTGACTTTGTAGAAATATCACGTGGATTGGCGGACGGAAAAGGAATGGTTGGAGCGATGTTGACCGATACTTCTATGGTTAATACATTGCGTGCTACGTTATTGTCAATCAGTGCTGCAATGAATAATGCGAATAAAGCATCTGCTAATTTGGTTACCTTGACAAACTCTTTAAATAGCAATAAGGGCTTGATCCATGATTTAACGACTGATACCGCTATATTCTCTAACCTGCGTCAGTCTGCAGCGCAGTTGCAAGGAGTTTCTCAGACAGCAAATGCGTTGATAAACAATTTGAATAATGCTTCAAGTCGATTGAATGATAAAGATAATGCGGTGGGTGTGTTATTGAATGACCCGGCATCGGCAAATCAAATTAAATCGGCAATCAATAATTTAAATTCGAGCACATCCAAACTGGACGAGAATATGGAAGCGCTACAACATAATTTCTTGTTGCGTGGTTTCTTTAAAAAGAAGATGAAGGAAGATGCGAAAAAAGCTGAGTTGCTTAAAGCGGACACTGCAAAATAAGTTGTGTTAAAAAAGAACATAAGGAAAGGCTGTACGCTTGCGTAGGGCCTTTTTTAATAAATAATAGCGTCATTATGGGATCCAACTCAACAGGTATTAGCACTGTATAGCATTTGGATAACCCTTTTAGATTTGAAAGAAATGAATCACAGCGAAATAACCGATAAAGACGTCATTTACGAAGACAATCATCTCATAGCTATAAATAAGAAGGCCGGGGATATTGTGCAGGTGGATGAAACAGGAGACCTATCTTTAGAAGATATGGTGAAAGTATATTTGAAAAAGAAATATGATAAGCCAAATGAAGCATTTGTTGGTGTTATTCATCGATTAGATAGACCTGTTAGTGGTATGATTTTGTTCGCCAAAACAAGCAAGGCTCTAGAGCGAATGAATAAATTTTTTCAGGATAGACATGTGAAAAAGACCTATTTGGCAATAGTCAGACAGCGTCCGCGAAAAACTGAGGGGAAACTTATCAATTGGTTGGTTCGGAATAGACAAACAAGGGTAACAAAGGCCTTTCCACGCGAGGTGAAAGGCGGAAGTTATGCCGAGTTGGATTATACATTGGTGGGTGAGTTGAATGGATTCTATTTGCTGCGCGTAGAGCCTTTAACAGGTCGTACACATCAGATTCGTGCGCAACTTGCAGCGATGGGATGTCCTATTGTTGGTGATAATAAGTATGGATATCCAAGAGGTAGTTCTTTGGGCAGTATTTGTTTACATTCTCGTTCATTGGCCTTTACGCATCCAATAAAAAAGGATAAGATGGAATTGACCGCTTCTTTGCCGAAAGATGGCTTTTGGGATAAATTTGAATCTTTGGCACGCTAATCGTTAAAATTTCAGTACCTTTGTGTTATGAAATGGTTTAAATATTTACTCCTAATATTTACCTTAAGCTGCTCGGCTGTGTCTGTTTCGTACGGACAGTGTGCGATGTGTACATTGACCGCTGAGAATTCTACGAAGGAAGGAAATATGCAAGGAAGAGGTCTGAATGACGGTATTTTGTTTCTATTGGTAATACCTTATCTAGCTGCGGCGGGCCTTGGTTATTTATGGTATAAAAAATACCGTAAGAAGAACCCTGTAACAAAGAAATTTTTAAACGAAATAAAATAGATTCTTCATGCCCACATCCAAATTCCATGCAATGATACATTCCAAATGTCCGAAGTGTCATATTGGTAATGTATTTGTAGGAAAGGTATACAGTTTACACAAGCAGCATATGAATGATACTTGCCCTTATTGTGGTGTCAAGTACGAGGTTGAGCCGGGGTATTTCTATGCTGCCATGTATGTGAGTTATGCTTTGTCTGTCGCTGAGATTGTTACTGTATCTGTTGCTATCGCAATTTTGACCGGAAGCGAGTCTCCTTGGTCTTATCTGATTGGTCTAGCTGTAACTATTTTGGTCTTCGCACCTTTTAATTTTAGATATGCCCGTTTGATTTTACTTCATTTTTTAACGCCAAAAATCAGTTATGATCCGCGCTATGAATTGGCGGCAGAGATAGGTGAAAAGGATAATAAGAACCTTGAAGAAGATAGCAACGGTATTAATGATCTAAAAAAATAAAAGAGCTCCAAAGAGCTCTTTTATTTTTTTAGATACTTCATGGTACTGTCGAAAAGGAACACCTTGTCTTTATATACTTCCGAAATGAGTTGTTGTAATGGGATTAGATGTACTTGCTGAAAATCTGCTATATGGTCTTCTGAAGGGAGTACAACCTGAATGCAGTAGGTCATACCTTCATGTGGAGACTGGAGCATTTCCAGAAAATGCACTTGAAATTTTTGGGATTGCACGATATGATCCTGAATCCATGAAACGACCTCTTGATGGATTGTTTCTTCTGCTATAACGGAGACATTGTATAAAAACATATGCAAAAATACGCTATTTTTTTGCTATAAAAAAGATTCTAAAGGACAGAACCGAGATAAGTTTGAATATTACATTTAATTACTATATCTTGTAAAAATAAGGTTGCATTTCATGCAATTCCGTATTTAATTGCAATATTTGGAATAAATGATAAGGATGTATTTGGGATTATGAGGATGAAATTTTGGATAGGTTTGTTTTTTTCTGCCATGATCATGTTGGGGTGTCGACGACATAGTGTTGATCTTATTCCAATAAATCAATTTTTTTCTACACCTGAAAAATCAAATTTTAAGATTTCTCCAAATGGTCGATTTATAGCTTACATTGGCTTGGATAATCATTGTAAAAATATCTATTTAATAGATTTGATCAATAAGGATAGTTCCAAACAGCTTACTTATCAAAATGATATTAATGTAAAATCCTTCGCTTGGAACAATGATTCAAAAATTTCCTTTTTGACGGAACAATCTTCGCAGGATAGTTTACGTTTATATGCTGTGGACATCAACACAGAAAAGATTTGGCCATTGATTAAACCGGTACGAGGTCGGTTTCGATGGATTCATGCTATGGCGACCGGAGGGGATAGTTTTATAGCGGGAATCAATGACCGAGATTCCTCATTTTTTGACCTTTATCGTATCTATTTAGACGGGAGGCCACGGGAATTGGTTTTACAGAATCCCGGAAATATGAGTTCCTGGGTTGTATCTAATGATGGGCAGGTACGATTGGCTGTGGCCAACGATTCTGTACAGCAATCTGTGCTCTATAGAAGCTCAGAAAAAGAACCATTTAAAGAGATTATACGATGTGATGTTGAAAGTAGTTTTACTCCACTGGGTTATAAGGATAGTTCAAATGCCATTATTTATGCTTTATCTAATATAGACCGGGATAAACTAGCCTTGGTAAGTTATGATTTAGTAAATCAAAAAGAGCTGGGCGAGCTATATAGTCATAAAGATGTTGACGTGAGCCCTGGGGGGTATTTCACTGAACAGAATAAGCTGTTATTTGTCAATTATAGCACATCAAGACAGAACAGACATTTTTTTGATGAGGCTACCAAAGAGAAATATGATCAATTGTCGAAGCAGATTGATGGCTTTGAGTTTCAGGTATTGAACACTGATATTTCGGGGAATAAGGTCATTGTTAAAACCTATACGGACGTAAATCCGGGCGGGATTTATTTTTATGATTTTTCGACACAAAAATTAACGAAGCTAACAGATAATAATTCCGATCTAAAGGACAAAGAACTTTCGCCAAATGAGTATATCACTTATACCGCGAGAGATGGTATTCAGATTTCGGGTTATTTAACTTATCCCATTCATTCCAATCGCAAAAATCTGCCTATGGTTGTATTGCCCCACGATGGACCTAACGGACGGGAGGTTTGGGGATTTGATAATGAAGCGCAGTTTTTGGCAAACAGGGGCTATTTGGTTTTTCAGATGAACTATAGGGGATCGACTGGTTTTGGTAAGAAGTTTTGGACTGCTGGATTTAAAGAGTGGGGAGGGAAGATTCAGGATGATATTACCGATGGAGTGAAATGGTTGATTAAAGAAGGAATTGCTGATCGGGAACGTGTCGCTATTGTAGGGAAAGGTTTTGGGGGCTATTCGGCGCTACA
The DNA here is from genome assembly GCF_014109745.1 of Sphingobacterium paramultivorum. Classification (NCBI taxonomy): domain Bacteria; kingdom Pseudomonadati; phylum Bacteroidota; class Sphingobacteriia; order Sphingobacteriales; family Sphingobacteriaceae; genus Sphingobacterium; species Sphingobacterium paramultivorum. Next base: position 3,134,846 of record NZ_CP058555.1, on the reverse strand, counting down.
CGCTGCTTGTTTTAATTCTGATCTTTATAAATGTGCCGTGTCTTATTCCGGTTATACCAATCTGTTCACTTACTTTAGAGATATACCACCATATTTTAAATCGTATGTACAGAAAATGTATCAAGTAGTTGGGAATCCGATTCGGGAGGCTGAGCTATTTAAAAATATTTCACCTGTATTTCATTCGGATAAAGTAAAGATACCGGTGTTATTGGTACAGGGAGGAAAGGATAGGTTTAGTTCGGTAACAGATGCAAATCAATTTGTACAGAAATTAAAGAATAATAATATTCCCGTACAATACATCCTAAAAGAGGACGAGGATAGAACTTTTAAACGGGACGAGAATGTCTTTGGTTACTATAATGAGTTGGAGCGGTTTTTGGCGAAATATCTTGTAGACTAAGGGCGGGAGATTATGAAAGCAGAGAAATATAGCTATCGAAAAAACTACGGATTATTGTTGATGTTTTTCATCGTGATTAGTGGTCTGTATATATTTGCCCTTTTTCTTTCGCGTAATTATACAGAATCGCATATTAAGAACGAATTTACCAATCGAAAATCGGAGATATTTGATCAAACCTTAGTCCCTTTCAATGATTTTTTTCAGAATAGAATTCCTGAAGTATCTTTTTATCAAGGTTTTTTGGATTCAGTCCAGGCGGGAAAATATGCATATAGTATATTAAGTTCCTACCCATTCGTTAGAGAAATTGGTTTTTTTGATTTACAATTTAATAATGATCATAACTTGAACTATGGTTTTATTGTTAATAACCTTAGAATTCAACCGAAAACCATTACTTTTTTTACCGTTTCCAGGTCTGGCCTGAACAAAAATACGATTCGGGATCGTGGGCAGATGGGCTTGCATTCCGAAGAGATTAATAATATTGGTGTGAAGCTGGCAACTTATATCGATAAATTGCAACCGAATGCCAAGCTTTCTGATAAGGATATACTGAAGGTTTTTTATACCATAAGACCTGGACAGATTACCTATCTGAATATTCCAAGGGTCAACGACTTAATAGTCTATAAGTCCATTATGGAAGGTAATTTGGATCATACTGTCGGATATGAACAGGATATGTTCAATTTTCAGATTGATCCAATGTATCTGGAAGTAAAAAATAGTTATTCAAATCTTTATGAGAAAGTAGAAATAGTCCCACTGGTTGGTGCTCCGATCACGCCGGAAAATGACGAGATTTCAACGGAGATGCCGTTACCTGGAGCCTTAGCTGACTACAAACTTCTTTTTAGGTCGAGTAAAAGTTTTCTGTCAAAAGAGATAAATCGCAGTTTTTGGCCGGTATTGGGAGGGGTATCCCTGATTTATATTATTTTGATTGCAATATTATATTTAATTTATAGAAATTTAGAAATTAACGGAAGACTTTTTAAATTGCAGTACGATTTCATCAATAATCTTACCCACGAGTTTAAGACGCCTGTGAGTGTTATTAAAATTGCTGGAAATAATATTAAGAGTGCGCAGGTACTCTCTGATGAAGAACGGAAAATGTATGGAAATATATTAGATCAGGAGGCAGACCGATTAAATAACTTGATGAATAAGCTGTTGTCTTTTAGTCAGATCGAAAATAAAACCATAAAATTAAATAAAGAAGAAGTTGATTTGGAGGAATTTACCGAAAATCTAGTAGCTTCGTCAAGAATAAAATATGCGGATTTCAAGATTAGCACAAAAATTGATGTAAGGACATCAATGCTTGCAGATCCGGTACTGTTAAGTAGTGTGTTTCAAAATATGATCGATAATGCCTATAAATATTCGAAAGCGGGGCATAAAATCTTAGATATTGCGATACAACAAAACAAGAAGAATTTTGTTATCACTTTTAAGGATGAAGGAATAGGTATTGAGAAGGCAGAGTTTAACAACATCTTCAAAAAGTTTTATAGAATAAAAAGTCAATATAATCAGCAAGGAAGTATCGGTTTGGGCTTGGCTTTCTGTAAAGAGATTACTGAATTTATAGGCGGTGATATTACAGTAAAAAGTCAATTGGGACATGGGACCACCTTTACCTTGGTATTTCCGGTTTAAAAAATAAATTTAAATATGAATAAAGACATCACTGTTGCTGTTATTGAAGATGATGAGAACTTACGGTTCTTGGTAAAACATCGATTGGAATCCGAAGGCTATCAGGTCATTCAAAGTGGAAATGGGAATGAAGCGGAAAGTTTGATCTTGGAAAAGAGACCCGATGTGGTTTTGTTGGATTGGATGCTTCCAGGAAAAGAAGGCAACGAAATCTGTGAAGATGTCCGTAAAGCCGGGTTTGAGAATATCATTATCATGATGACAGCGAAGTCTCAAGATGTGGACAAAATTGAAGCCTATAGCTTTGGTGTGACTGATTACATTAGCAAGCCATTCAATATGGATGTGCTTATTGCTATGATCGATAATAAGGTGAAATTTTTCTTACCTAAGAACAGTCCCGAGGTGTATAAATTTGGTCAGACGGAACATCATCCAAATATTCATTCCCTAATACGTGATGGAAGGAAAGTTGAGTTGACTATTTTGGAAAACCGAATTTTGCTTCATTTTTTACAGAACTTAGGCCGGGAGATTACACGCGAGGAGTTAATGGAGGTTGTCTGGGGTTATAGCTCAAATGTCAACACACGTACTTTGGATATGCATGTGGTTCGTTTGAGGAAAAAGATCGAAACAAATCCAGATAAGCCACATTATCTACAAACAGTTCGGGGGCTGGGGTATAAATTTGTTGATGAGGAAGAGATTTAATTATATTTAACGGGTAAGAATTTGTTTTGTTGAAAACAATTATTATCTTCGTATAGATTCAAAGCAAGACCATGTTTCCTGACGAGGGAAATATGGTCTTGTTTCTTTTTTAAAAAGTAGAAAATAAGAAAAAAGATAAAATTATGGCAGAAGTAACTTATTTTACGGAAGAAGGATTGCGTAAGCTTAAAGAAGAATTGGCTTATCTGAAGACGGAAGGAAGGTCTAAAATTGCCAATGCTATTGCAGAGGCTAGAGACAAAGGAGATTTGTCAGAAAATGCAGAGTATGATGCTGCTAAAGAAGCTCAGGGTCTTCATGAGGCTAAAATTGCCAATTTGGAGAATACATTGGCGACAGCACGTTTAATTGATGAGTCCAAATTAGATACATCTAAAGTTTTGGCCTTATCGATTGTTAAGATCAAGAACAAAAAGAATGGTGCTGAAATGACTTATCAATTGGTGGCGGAGTCAGAAGCAGATTTAAAGTCGGGCAAGATTTCAGTTAAGTCTCCTATTGCCCAGGGTTTGTTGGGGAAATCGAAAGGTGATACAGCTGTTATTGAAGTTCCTGCTGGTAAAATTGAATTCGAGATTGTGGAGATTTCAAGATAATATATGTCGGTTATGTGCGGTACGCCATAACCGCACATCCACAAATTAACTTTATATTAAGAAGGTCGTGATATAGTAATCGCGACCTTTTTTGTTTATATTTGTTGGCAGTAGAAAAACAGGGTATGATAAAATTTGCAGTTAAATTTTTAATTGCTAACATACCGAAGGCTTTGCATTTTAAAGTCTGTTGTTTGCTGATTATTGTTTAAAAGATTTATTCCAAGATTAGAATAATATGTCGACAATTTTTTCAAAAATCGTTGCTGGGGAGATCCCAGCTTACAAAGTTGCAGAAAGTAATGATTTTCTAGCTTTTTTGGATATCAGTCCATTGGCTAAGGGGCACGTTCTGGTGATCCCTAAGAAAGAAACAGATTACATTTTTGATATAGAGGATGATGAATATATGGCACTTTGGGTCTTTGCTAAGATTGTTGCTCAAGGTATTAAAAAGGTGATTCCTTGTGTAAAAGTCGGTGTAGCAGTAGTTGGCTTGGAGGTGGCTCATGCACATATACATCTGGTACCTATTAATAAAATTAGTGATTTAAATTTTGCTGGACCTAAATTGAGCTTGGCAGAGGACGAACTTCATGAAATTGCGACTACTATTCGCGAGTCTATCGTCGGCATAACTGCTCAAAATCAATAATTAGAAAAGATTATATTACACTTGATTTACGTTCGATTTTTAGAAGAATGCTATATTTGTACTTTGTTGTTTCAAATTTGTACAAGAATAAGCGTAGGATTTGTTCTAAAAAAGGAACGCAACATTGATTTTTACTAAAGGTTATGCATGAACTTTTGTTGTCATTTCAACAATTATTAAACCCGGAGGAGCTATTGAGCTCAGGAGGGTTTTATCTGGTTATCTTAATTGTATTTGCTGAGACGGGTCTATTTTTTGGATTTTTTCTACCTGGTGATTATTTATTATTTCTTGCAGGATTATTTTGTGCGCTAAATAAAATTGACGTTAATATTTACACGCTTTGTTTGGGGTTGTTTGTTGCGGGAGTATTAGGGAATTTTACAGGCTATTGGTTTGGTTATCGAGCGGGGCCGATGCTGTTTAAGCGAAAAGATAGTTTCATCTTTAAGCGAAAATATGTGGTCATGGCCGAAGAATTTTACCATAAATATGGAGGAACAGCTTTAATTATAGGAAGATTTGTTCCAATAGTTCGTACTTTTGCACCTATCTTCGCAGGTGTTGTAAAATTAGATTTTAAGAAGTTCGTTCTGTATAATGTCGCTGGGGCTGCCATTTGGGTACTTGTGTTGACCCTGTCTGGATATTTCCTTGGTATTGAGTTCCCTTGGATTATACATTATGTAGAATATGTTGTCGTTGGTATGATTGTTATTGCATTTTTACCAATTGCAATAACGTTGTTAAAAAAGCGTATAAAAGATAAAAGAAACAAACAAAATATACAGTAAATTAAAAAATGAGTAAACAAAACCCTTGGCACATGGTTTCTCCAGGTGAGAATGTTCCAAATGCCGTAAATGCTATCATTGAGATTACAAACGGATCCAAAGGAAAGTATGAATTAGACAAAGAAACTGGTTTGTTGCTTTTGGACAGAGTAATGAGTTCATCTGTCGTTTATCCTGCCAATTATGGTTTTATCCCACAGACTTATTGCGATGACAAAGATCCTTTGGATATTTTGGTCATTTGTTCAGTGGATATTTTACCATTAACATTGGTTGAAGCACAGGTTATTGGTGTAATGAATATGGTTGATGGTGGAGAACAAGATGATAAAATTATTGCGGTAGCTAAAAACGATCCGGTTTTTAATTACATTAAAGATATTGATCAGTTACCTCCGCATACAATGAAAGAGATTGTACAATTCTTTGAGAGTTACAAAGCACTTGAAAAGAAGCATGTCATTGTTGAAGGTGTAAAGGGACGTGAAGAAGCACAAAGAATCTTGATCGAGGCTATCGAGTTGTACAAAAAAGAATTTGTTAACAAATAACCCCAAGCATGGCGCTCGATATATTTTGGACATTGTTTTTAGTATTGGCCAACGGCTTTTTTGTCGCGGCAGAATTTGCTATTGTAAAGGTCCGAGTCTCCCAAATTGAAGTTCAGGCAAAAACAGGTAGCAAAGTTGCTACAATAGCCAAAAGTATAACGGAGCATTTGGATGGTTATTTGGCCGCTACACAATTGGGTATTACACTTTCTTCACTTGCCTTAGGTTGGGTAGGAGAGGCTGTGATGACCCAAATTGTGCAGGGGGTACTAGGTTTTTTCGGTGTTGAATTGACAGGTACTATCGCGACCAATGCAGGACATGTATTGGCTTTTACGATTATTACTGTGTTACACATTGTGTTCGGAGAGCTCGCTCCTAAATCAATTGCGATTCAAAAACCTGTTGCAACAACAATGAAAATTGCGGTTCCACTGCAATTTTTCTACTTTATCTTTAGACCATTTATTTGGATTCTAAATGGTTTCGCTAATTTTCTGTTGAAGATTTTGGGATTTGAAGTTACCAAAGGGGAATCTGCTCACTCTTCTGAGGAGTTGCAATATCTTTTGGATAAAGGTAAAGAGTCTGGTGCTCTGGATATTTCTGAGCACGAGTTAATCAAAAATGTATTTGATTTTAACGAACGTATCGTTAAGAATATTATGGTACCTCGTACCAAAATTGTGGCTGTTGAGGTCACGGCTGATGCCTCTGAGCTGATAGAAACCATGACGGAAGAGGGGTACTCTCGTCTGCCGATTTATGAGGATAATATCGATCAAATCGTTGGTGTTGTCCATACGAAAGATATTTTACCCCTATTAGCAAAAGGAAAAGAGGTTGTCATGAGAAATATCATGCGCAAGCCTTATTTCATTCCTGAAACGAAGAAGATCAATGATCTAATGGCTGAGTTCCAGCAAAAACGTCTACAGTTAGCGATTGTATTGGATGAATTTGGTGGGACTGCGGGTATGGTTACTCTTGAAGATATTGTTGAGGAACTTGTTGGTGAGATTCAAGATGAATACGATGAGGAAACTCCAGTTGTCGAACGTATCTCTGAAACGGAATATATGGTCGATGCAGGAGCTAGTATTCATGATGTGAATGAATTTCTCCCGATAGAATTACCAGAGAGTCAGGATTACGATACGATGTCGGGTCTGGTGAGCGAAATCTTTGATAAGATTCCTGAAGTCGGTGAGCGTAAAGAAGAATATGGCTACGTATTCACTATTATCCGGAAGGCTCAGCAGAACATAGAGTTTGTCAAATTGGAATTGGTCGAATCGGCCGATGATGATACAGAAGAATAAAACAATAACGAAAGCACATGCAGTTATTTTTTACGCCGGATTTAAATCCTTCATTAGAAAATTTTATCCTTAGTGAGGAAGAAAGTAAACATGCTATTCGTGTGCTTCGTATGGATACTGGCGATCGTTTACATCTCATAGACGGTCGCGGTGGTTTGTACGAAGCTCAAATTATTGATCCGCACCCCAAACGTACTGTTCTCACTATTTTAAATGTTGCGGAAGACTTTCAGCGGCCAAAATATCATTTGCATATTGCTGTTGGTCCAACGAAGAATATTGATCGCATCGAATGGTTTTTGGAAAAGGCGACTGAGGTTGGAATTCAAGAAATAACTCCAGTTATCTGTGAGCATTCTGAGCGAAAAGAGGTGAAATTAGATCGTCTAAATAAGGTGGTTGTTGCAGCGATGAAACAATCGTTGAAAGCCTATCTCCCCAAGCTAAATCCAGCAGTATCGTTTAAACAGTTTTTGAGAGAAATCCCAAAAGAAGGTGTTCAAAAGGCAATTGCACACTGTGTTGACGCTGAAAAGAAGTATTTAAACCAGGTTTTGGAGCCTGACCAGCATTATATTATCCTAATTGGTCCGGAAGGAGATTTCTCTGAAGAGGAAATTGATTTGGCACTACAGATGGGATTCCATCCAATCTCACTGGGAGAAGCGCGTTTAAGGACCGAAACGGCTGCTTTAGCGGCCTGTATGGAAGTTTCCCTGTTGAATAGATAAAATAGATAATAGGGGAATAAGCGACGAACCTGGCCCAGTAAATGGGCTGTGAGAGATCTGCAAAGCCCATTTAATAGTTTAATAATAGACGCTAGTTTATTTTATTGGTTCTGCGTCTACAATCTGAATTTCAGCATTTCCCTTAAGCGGATCTTTAGTAAAGATCATTTTCCCTTTTAATTTAATTGGATCTTCAGAGAATTTTATTGCATTGCCCTTTAATGTTACTTCAACCATTGGTGGTATTCCGTTGGATCCACAGAATTGGCATTGCATTACGGGTAATACAGACATCATAAAGTTTTTATGGTTGCGGCCACTATGAAGAGGAACCATGTAACCAGGTAATTCAACAATTTTATTTTCAAGCGCTTTAAGTTCTTTTGGATAGAAAGGAGTATATACTTTCTTTGCCCCATTATAAGTTACTTTATAAGCCATCTTATCAATTGCTTCCCAAGTTTTGTTCATCATAGGTGTATGATCGGGAAGATCCGGATTACCGCCTATTTGGGCTTGGGACTGTATGGTACAGAATAATATAAATAAGAATACTGTCAGTGTTTTTTTCATGTGTTATGCTATTGTTATGTATCGAGAAGCTGTTCGTCTGTATTTTCCATTTTCCTGTCTAATGGATAAGCGACTCTTCTTATTGCGATCTTTTGTCGTTGTGTGATCTTAGTTAAACTTATTTATTTGATAGTGTTCCAGAAATACTTGTCCTGTAGGCCTTGATCGCCGGAATAAGTGCTGCGAAGATACCTATTAAACAAGCAACAAACAAGAAAATCAGTTCTTTCGGATGAAGTGTAAAGGCCTCTATAAAATCGGCGCTTTGACTTGTCTGATTACTGATATAGTAAAGCGCTAGATGTGCCATTATAAGCCCAATTAACCCACCAAGAATCGTAATGGTTAGTCCTTCAAGAAGCACAATGGCAAAGAGTTTTCCTTTGGAGGCTCCAAGCGTACGCATGATGGCAAGGTCGTATTTACGTTGCTTTAATGCGTTATATAAATTAATAAAGACGCTCAAACCTGCAATAAACATAATTACATAAGCGAGTATCGATAAAGAATCTATCCCTACGCCTAATAGCGAGAATAGACGAGTGCTTTCCATGGCGGGAGATGCGGCCTGCATGTCTGTTTGCTGATCAATCAATTTTGGCAAAATTCCAATAGCAGCAGGTGATTGATATTTTAGTAGAATTGCTGTTATTTCTAGCCCATTTTGCTTCACCATATCCGAACCAATAGATTTCACAAATACTGCTCCCTCTTCGTGATCAGTGTGTTCTTCCTGTTCGTGACGTCCTTTTTCGTTCGTTTTGGCTGGAGCAGATGAATTTTCTGCTATATCTTCACCATGATGGTGCAGGTGCGCTTTGAGGGTTTCTTCTCGGTCTTCTTGACGTTCGCGTAATTCTTTCTCTACCGCTGTTTCTTGATGCTCATGTTTATGTGCAATGCCATGTACATCCCAAACACTTTCTAAGTTGGTTAGAATTAAGTTATCGGTAACGTTATTGTTATGTTTTAGAATACCAACAATGGTAAAAGGATGTTCATCATGATGGTGCCCATCTTTGCTCAAGCCATGTGAACTATGGATCTGATCGCCAATTTTGAGCTGTTGTTTTTTTGCAACTTGATCACCAATGACTACTTCAAAATTACTTTGCCAGATACGACCTTCAGCTACAGATGTTTCGTAAATAGACAAGAAAGATGAATCGGTTCCAACGATGCGATGGCCCTTGAAATTGTCGCCTAAAGATAAGGGAACTGCTAGCTGAACAAGGGGATTTTGACGTAATGGCTCCAGCTCATCCAATGGAATGTTACCGGTCGGATTGTCAATATGGTAAACACTGGATAGAATCAACTGAAGCGGACTTCCTTTAGCACCAACAACCAAATCAATATTTTTACTGTTATTGTCAAGCTGCTTTTCAAAAGTTTCTCCGGTAATTGAAAGCACGGCAAGGATGGAAATTCCAAACGCCGTTAACAGAATGCTTAGAAAGACCGAGCCAAACTGTCTACTTAAATTTTTCCAAACCAATTGTATCGTGTTCATAACAAATTTTAAAAAGTAAAGGGTGACGTGTAAATAAAGTAAAACAATTATTTTAAAAGGTACATTTTGGAGAACTGATCTTTTATTCTCTTGTCGTGTGTTGTTATCAGTAAAGTCGATCCTGCAGTGTCAGCTATCGATAACAGTAGTTCTAATACTCTGTAGGTATTGTTGTCGTCTAGAGCGGCAGTCGGTTCGTCAGCAATAAGTAGGGCTGGTTTATTGATGACGCTGCGTGCAATAGCAGCACGTTGTAATTGGCCGCGACTCAATTCGTTCGGGTAGGCATCACTTTTTTGATCTAATTGCAGTTGCGTCAATATGAAATGTATTGCATTAAGGTCTATTCTTTTCCCTGCTAAAGATTGTGCCAACTTGATGTTTTCCAAAAGTGTTAAATTTCTTAGGAGGTGAGCCTCTTGGAATATAAATCCGATATATTGCGCACGAAACTGATCCAATTTACTGTTTGATAATAAGGATAGGTCTTGGTTATTTATTTTGACAAGACCTGTCTCCGGTCGTGACAAACCTCCTAATATATTAAGTAACGTTGTTTTTCCAGAACCTGAATCCCCCAATAACAGCGTATGCTGACCTTTCTCGATGTGAATATCTGGAAATTCAATTGGCGTTGAATTGGGATACTGAAATGATAACTGTGTTGTCGATACGATTGGAGTGCTCATGAGGATCAGAAATTGAAAATATATTCAAACTTAGATAAATTGCTTTTTATATGCAATATAATTGCAATTATATTGCATATAAAAAGCAATTTACTGCAGTGGGTTAACAGTTGGCAATGGAAGATGATCGGTCTCTCTCAACTAGCAGTACCACTTATCTATATAAAACCGTTACACGGTCTTCATTAAGGTATAAATTAGAAAAATAATCTTATTGTGTTAATAAATTAAGTGCTTAATAATTTTATTACACTTCTTTAATATGCTGTCCCATTAAGGGGGGCAAATATTCGTATAAATTGGATAAAAAGCCATTTTTTGCTGAAAATCAAGAAAAATAGGAGATAAGTAACATTAAATTAACAACCGGTTTACGCAATGGTAATTTGTTGTTAATGTTAATCTAATATTCTGCTAATAGCTTTGCAGAAACAAAAAACAAATAAATTGGAACCACAATTACAACTTAAAAGAATCGCTGCAGTCGTAACGCTAGCAGTAGCTGCGTCAACAACAGTTTATGCACAGGGCAGTGGAAAGGTGGCGGGTAAAGTAACAAATGTCAAAACAGGTGAAACAATCACAGGTGTGACTGTTAAGGTACTCGGTACGGCGAGAGTGGGAAGTTCGGATGTGACTGGTAATTATAATATTCCTGCGGTACCTGCAGGGAAGTATACATTAGAATTTAGTTATGTAGGCTTTGCTACTAAACAAATTACTGATGTAGAGATAAAGGATAAGGATGTTACGACGCTAGATGTAGTACTCGATAATACTGGGGAAACTGTATTGGATCAGGTTGTTGTTACGGGAACTTTCAAAAAAGAGTCGATAAGTGCTTTGTACTCGCAGCAAAAAAATAGTGCTAGAATTTCCAGTGGTATTTCGACCGAACAAATTAAGAGAAGTCCAGATAGAAATACGTCAGAGGCAATTAAGCGTGTAAGTGGCGCTAGTATCCAAGATAATAAATATGTTATTGTAAGAGGGCTGAGTGATCGTTACAATTCAGCTATGTTGAATAATGCGATTTTACCCAATACAGAAGTAGATAAACGTGCTTTTTCTTTTGATATTATTCCTTCAAATTTAATTGAATCAATCATAATTAATAAAACTGCAACCCCAGATATCCCTGCTGATTTTTCCGGAGGTGTAGTTCAAGTGAATACTAAAGATTTTCCAGAGAAAAATTTCTTTGATGCATCCATAGGTACATCTTATAATACACAATCAACATTTAAAGATTTTACCTCAGCAAAAAGAGCTGGTGGTGAAGTGTTTGGTTTTGCAGGAAGTGACCGCGAAATTCCTAAAGGTTTTCCTTCCACAAAGGACTTTCAATCTTTACAAAATAATTCAAATGAAATTTTTGAGTATTCTAAATTGTTTAAAAACAATTGGGGTTATGATACGAAGAAGTCAACATTAACGCCGAATTTTCAACTGAACTACGGTTCTACTAAGAATTTTAAAGATGATTCTAAATTTGGAGCTATTTTTTCATTGACTTATCGTTACGACCAAAGGAAACGCGAAGCAGACCAAAAAGCATATGTTGGCCAGTCGTTGCCAGAAGTATTCCATGACGATCAATATAGTTACAATACAAATTTAGGAGCTCTTGCAAACTTCGCGTACTCTTGGAAGTCAAATAAAATCTCTTTCAAAAACTTATATAATCGAATTTTAGAGAATCAATTTACGTTCCGTGAAGGAAAAGATGATTCGGGGAGTGAATTCTATCGCACGGGAGATTATCTATTACAACGATCTATTTTAACAAATCAATTATCTGGTGAACATATCCTTTCAGATAACAGTAAATTAAAATTGGATTGGTCCTTGAATTATGGTCGTACGGATAGAGATGAGCCCGGTTATAAGCGGATGGAATATTCAAAAGATGGTATTGCATCGATTTCTGCGACCAGTTCGTCTACAGCAGACAGAGCAGGTAATTTCAATTCGACAATGACTGAGAATTCGTATGGTGGGGCTTTAAATTTGACATTACCGATCCGTTTATTCTCGGAAAATGACAAATTAAAAGCAGGTTATTTCAATCAATTGCGTGATAGAAATTTTAATGCAAGGGTGATTGGATTTATTCGAAATGGAAACTTTGATGCAAGTTTGTTGAAACTACCGCAAGACAAAATTTTTGATCAAGCCAATATTCGTCCAAACGGCTTTATACTAAATGAAATAACCAACGGTGGTGATCATTATGATGCGAAAGCATTTTTGAACGCAGGCTATTTGATGTATGATGGATTTGTGATGGAGAAATTGAGGGTAATTGCTGGAGCACGTCTTGAGTCATATAATTTGAAATTGAATAGTGAAGACAATGGCAATCCAGTAGGTGTTGACACAACGACAATTTCACTACTACCATCGTTGAATTTAATCTATAATTTAGATAGTAAGCAAAGTTTTCGCTTTGCAGCCTCACAAACGGTGGGAAGACAGGAGTTTAGAGAAATGGCACCTTTCCCATTTTATGACTTCAATAAAAACATGAACGTTCGTGGAAATCCCAATTTGAAACAATCAAAAACGTCAAATTTTGATCTGGGATATGCGTATTATCCAACAGCTGGTGAAGTTTTATCGGTGGGAGCTTTTTATAAATATTTTGAAAATCCGATCGAACAAGCTTTACAATTAGGAAACTCAGGCCGTTCATTTAATTATACCAATTCAAAGTCTGCGGATGTGTTTGGAGTGGAAGCAGAAGTAAGAAAGAATCTGAAATTCATTGATGAGCGATTGGATAATTTTGTCATCAACGCGAATGGATCATACATTTATTCGAAAGTTATTGTTCCAACTACTGTGAACTCAACAGGTAAAAGAAAACTGCAAGGACAATCACCTTATCTAATCAATGCTGGATTATCGTATACGACCAAAAATCCAAATACCACAGCGATTACACTCTTGTATAATAGAGTGGGACCAAGAATATGGGCAATTGGTAATGCTGAAGATCCAGATATTTACGAATATTCTAGAAATATTCTTGATTTACAATTGGCGCAAAAATTTGCGAACTCCAGAGCCGAAGTAAAATTGAATTATAGTGATATTTTAAATAATAAAGCTTATTTCTATCAAAAACCAAAAGGTTCTGATCCAAACGCAGCATTCAATAAAAACACAGATAATATCAATAGAGCTGAGAAATATGGATCTACTGTGTCCCTTACGCTCTCTTATAAATTTTGGTAGTCTATTGTTAATTCATAAATACTTAACATAGAGTTAATTGTATCGTTAAATTAAATTATTCTTTTTGTACAAATAAAACATGAAAATGAAAACGAATTTAAACTTAAATCTTTTAGCTGTTTTAGCGGCAGGCTTAACTGCATTTGCAAGCTGTAGTAAGAGTGATCCTTCGGTAATTGAACCTCCTGTTACCCCGGGTGATTCAAATGAATCGCTTGCTGATGCTTTCTTTGAGAAAGTAGCTTATAAAGGTGCATTTGGTTCTACTGACTGGACATCAGGATGGGTTAATTATGAACCAAATAAAACAGCATATTCTGCTGCTACAGAGGAGATTTCAGGTGAAATAACTGCAGATAAAACTTTAGATGCATCAAAAACATACTTGTTAAAAGGTTTTGTTTACATTAAAAGTGGTGTTACATTAACGATTCCAGCTGGAACAGTAATTAGAGGAGATAAAAATACTAAAGCAACATTGGTTGTCACAATGGGTGGTAAAATCAATGCAGAAGGAACTGCTGCTAAGCCAATTGTATTCACTTCAAACCAACCCGCTGGTACAAGAGCTCCAGGTGATTGGGGCGGGATTATTATCTTAGGTAAGGCACCTAATAATATCCCAGGTGGAACAGGTCTTATTGAAGGCGGTTTAACAGCTCCATACGGAAATCATGGTGGAACCATTGCTGATGATAACTCAGGAGTTCTTAAATATGTACGTGTTGAGTTCCCAGGTATTGCTTATACAACAAACAACGAGATTAACGGTGTTACATTTGGATCAGTTGGTTCTAAAACAACTGTTGAATACGTTCAAGTTGCTTATTCTGGTGATGATTCTTTTGAGTGGTTTGGTGGTACAGTAAATGCTAAGCACCTTGTCTCTACTGCAAACATCGATGATATTTTCGATTTCGATAATGGTTACTCAGGAAAACTTCAATTCTTAGTAGGTCTTAGAGATCCGAAATTAGCGGATCAAGCTGGTCAATCAAATGGTATTGAATCTGATAATTCGGAAAAAGTATTTGATTCTTCTCCAAGAACACGTCCTGTTATATCAAATATGACATTGGTTGGACCTGGTAATACTGAGGTTGATCCAAAACATGAGTATGCAAATTTGTGGAGAAGAGGAAGTAAGATGATCCTTGCTAACTCTATCTTTATCAACATGCGTTATGGTATCGATATACGCGATAAAGAAACTGGTGATGCTTTGACAGATAAAACATCTTTGATCAAAAACAACATTTACCAATCATTTACGGCTGGTAGAGACGTTATAGCCGATGGTACAGTACCTTCATTTGCTACTGTTGATTTATTGAAAACGTATTTGACTACAAATAATAATACATTCTTGGACGATGCGGCAGCTAAAAATCTTTTGGTTAATCCATATAGTTTAACAGCGCCAAACTTTATCTTGAAATCAGGATCAGTAGCTGCTACTGGTGCTTCTTTCTAAGAAATAGATAATTATAGTTTAGTAAAATAGATGGAAAATCCTGCCTTGGCAGGATTTTTTTTTGACCAATTTTTCACGGTGGTCAATGAACAATCGCAGCTCATTTTCATGAATAGTTGATTTGTCCAATACATAACCTTATCCATTCAAGTTATTTGGTCGTCACGTTTGAGTTGCTGTAACCTGGATGTAGAAGTGAAAGATGCCCCTTTATTCTCTAGCTAGGTTATATTTTTATAAGGTGATTTGATGTCGTGTCATTGTAGTTTGAATACTATCTTATGTTGAATTAAAGTATCACGAATGGTTATTTGTGATAGTTTGGCCGTATTTTAAAATACACTGTTATATTTCTAGTTTTTATTTTTTTTACAAATAGCTATTTTGTTTAGTGTGTTTATTTAATTTTATTTCCAGTTGTTTAAAATAATGTAATATTTAATTT
The DNA here is from genome assembly GCF_014109745.1 of Sphingobacterium paramultivorum. Lineage (NCBI taxonomy): Bacteria > Pseudomonadati > Bacteroidota > Sphingobacteriia > Sphingobacteriales > Sphingobacteriaceae > Sphingobacterium > Sphingobacterium paramultivorum. The sequence goes on along the minus strand of NZ_CP058555.1, from coordinate 3,119,451 downwards.
ATTGTTGTTTAATGTTGTGATGTTATCTTCAGGTAATGAAAAGAATATATGAAAATTTTCTCAAGATAGCAATAGTTGCATTCTTGTGTGTAACAGCTTTTACCGGCTGCAAAAAAGAAGAAGTCGCGCCTTCAGAAGTCTCTCAGGCAGAACTTGCTACTGTAAGTGTATCTGAATTAGTTGATTATCTTGCTAACTCCATAAATGTTAAAAAAAGCGATGTAACCTATGATGCAAAAACCCAACAGTTTAAATTATGGGGAGTTGATCAGGTAAGTCGAGAAAAATTAATTGAAATGTTTAATAACTCTAAAAAATTAAGATAATGAGTAAGCTAAAATATTATATAATAATACTGTTTTTCTTTATTGCGGCTCAAATTTCATTTGCACAAGGAATACCTACTTATGTAAGTGATTTTAAAATTAACAATAATAACCTGCTGAGTTCTACAAAAATTGCCTTATCTGCAACAGGTTCTAGTACAACAGTGAAATATAATGTGACATTAACGAGAGCTATTAATCCTTCAGGTGGTCCATGGAATTGGTATCCAACAAATATGCTAATTGGACTTGGAACACAAATCAATGGACAATTTGTTTGGTTGGATGGTTCTAAAGAAATTACCAATTCGAGTTTTGGGCAATATAATTCTATTTTGGATAAGGAATATACAGCTAACATAGATCATTCAAAACTTCCTGCAGGAGGTAAGATCTATTTGGTGATCGAAAACCATCCTTCAAATGTTCCATCATCATTGTGGTTTAAGGAAGCTTATCATGTTAAATCTTTTGACTATGAAATTCCTCCTCCGGTTGTTCAACCTCCAAGCTATGATAATTGGATTAATGATATTGGCCATTTTGCTATTTACAATAATGACATTCCGCCAGCTATCACCTGGAATAAAAATCTAGTTAACACAAGTACAGTTTCGCTTGAACTTTATCAATATGGGGTGAGTAAAGGCTTTATCGGCAAAAATGTTCCTAATACAGGCAGTTATAGCGTTGATTATTCAGCATTGCAATATGGTCTCGTCGGTGGTTTTAATAAGTATGAAATTCAAATTAAAATTATATCAGATGCAAATCCAAGTATCAGTGATATGACAAAAAAGTTTGACTATTACCAAGATTAACTCTGTGGAAATTAACATTGATTTATTCATTTTTTCTATGTTACCCAAAAAATAGCTGTCTAAGTGGAAGTGATAAATTTAGGTGCAAGTGGATCTTTACTTGCATCTAATTTAATGAAGCTATTTTTTGCTTATAGTTTGCTTACGCCAAAAGAAGGCTTATCTCGGCTCGTAATGATAAACAATCTGATAAGACTGATTTTTAAGCTCCTCAGACAATTGACCTATATCCAGTGTTTGCGCTTGTGGAGTAGGCTCACAGACAGAATAATATTTTCCATTGTACAAAATAGCATCACCGATAGGATGTTCAAATTGAACGGCCATCGTTACATGCGTGGGATAGAGCAGGGTGATCATAGGTAGATTGTAGATTTCCTTTACCAGATAAAAAAACAGGGCAACACGGTCATCACAGTCACTGTATTTATTCAATAGTGTTTGTTCTGCAGAAAGGCGCTTTTCGGATCCGAAATTATCTTCGTCATTTTCGTATAAGAATGCATATCGCGTAAATCGCATTAAATAATCGACACCTTCCTGCTGATTTTTTCCTTTTAAATTTTCCTTGAGGGCAGGAATCAGGGATTGATAAGTCTCTTTGCTGAGTGGAATATTGAAATAAGTTTCGAAATCTACACCCGGATAGTTTTTAAAAAGATCACTGATATCTTCATTCAACTTGACATTAAAATGGTAGGCTTTATGTCCATAATTGAACTCAATTTGCTTCTCCTTATAATTTGCTGGTACAAAATCAGGTAATTTTGTGATTTTATAACTAAAATCTTCAATGGCTTCTGGTACTTTAATCTTAACAGGAATATAGGTGTCTGCGCGTTGAAAGAGCTTTCCATAGTCATGGAAGTTTAAACAGGTGTATTTCTTACCATCGATTTCAAAAAAGGGAATATCAGAGATATCTTCTTTGTTCTGAATGAAAAATATGATCTGATTATTACCCACAGCCAAACGGGCATCATAACCGGATTTACACATTAAAAACCATTTATATAAAGTATAGCGTGTATAATTTTCGGCTTTCGGGGCAATCTGTTGTGCGGTGCGGCGAATCAGCTGATAATATACCCAATCATTTAAATGATGTTCATCTTTGTATTCGAGAAGGCTATTTATAAGCTGTATGTAATCCGTCTGATCAGCTATTTGATAGAATTTTTGTATGTGGGCTATTGTTAAGCTGTCTTTGAATGGAATATTAAAGGAGGGGGGGACATCAATAGATACTTTGCCATCGTAAAAATCGAAATCGTGATGCTGCGCCTGTAGCTGTTGTGAAGCACAGGTTAGCCAAATTAAAATGGTCAAAAACAGCCTATGGATTTCCCTTAATTTCAATTGTTAACAATTTAATAACATTGTATTAATATAAAATTAACGATAAAATTTGCTTTTTTTGTACATTGAAGGAATTATTATTAAAAAATTACAATCTATTTTTAGGTTTTAGATTCTCCTTTTTCATTTTTAAAATCCGTATCTTCGTGCAATGGATAATTTTATTGTTTCTGCACGTAAATACCGCCCGATTACCTTTGATTCGGTTGTAGGTCAGCAACACATCACTGGTACCTTAAAGAATGCAATTCACAACAACCAGTTGGCGCAAGCATTTTTGTTTTGTGGTCCCCGTGGTGTAGGTAAAACTACCTGTGCACGGATTTTAGCTAAAACAATAAATTGTGAAAACATCTTGGCAGGTACCGAACCCTGTGGCGCATGTGATAGCTGTAAGTCTTTCCAAAATGGAAATTCTTTCAGTATTCATGAACTGGATGCGGCATCCAATAATTCCGTAGACGATATCCGTAACCTGATTGATCAAGTACGTATACCACCTCAGGCTGGAAAATATAAAATCTATATCATAGATGAGGTGCATATGCTTTCTCAAGCGGCTTTCAATGCTTTTTTGAAGACTTTAGAGGAGCCACCTTCCTATGCTATCTTTATTCTGGCGACCACAGAAAAACATAAGATTTTACCTACTATTCTTTCGCGCTGTCAGATTTTCGATTTTAATCGGATCAAAGTGGAAGATATGGCAAGTCATTTGGCCCGTATCGCTGACAGAGAAGGTATTGCTTATGATCAGGACGGATTACATATCATTGCCCAAAAGGCCGATGGTGGACTTCGGGATGCCTTGTCGATGTTCGATCAGATCGTCAGTTTTTCCAATAAAAATGTCACCTATCAAGCTGTAATCGATAATTTGAATATCTTGGATTACGATTATTATTTTAAGCTAACAGATGCTATTTTAACTGAGGATGCGGCACAAACCTTATTGATTTTCAATGAGATTTTAAATCACGGATTTGATGGCAGTCATTTCATAGCAGGTCTGTCAGCGCATTTCAGAAATTTGTTGGTTGCTAAGGAGCCAACTACGCTAAAATTATTGGAAGTCAGTGATAGTATTCGTCAAAAGTATCTGCAGCAGTCCCAAAAAGCTTCTCCAGGATTTTTGTTATCTGCATTGAATATTTCCAATCAATGTGAGATCAACTATAAGACAAGTAAAAATCAACGCCTGCAAGTTGAACTTTCACTCCTCAAGACATGTCATATCGCAAGTGCGATTAAATTGAGCCAGCTTGGATCCGCACAGATTCCTTCGGCAACCGAGGGCGTAAAAAAAAAACTTCCTGAGCCAGTAGTTGGACAAGCGCAACAAACTTCGGTAGTCTCCACTCCGCAAGCAACTTCTCCTGCGAATGCTCCTGTCGTTGAAAACCATGTGGCACCGCGTTCGCAAGCTAACCCCGTAAATTATCAGGCTTCCGAGACTAAGGAAGAGGTGAAAAAAGATCCTATTTCCAACGTGCCCCCTAAAGTAAAAAAAGGCGGATGGGGAGCATCTACTGCAGCAATTATTCCGTCTTTGCCGGATTTGAATACCATATACGATAACAATGCGGTTGCCAAAGAAGGGGATGAACCAGAATTGATACGTGGGAACGAACAGCGTGATGTTTCATTCGGCCAATTTATTACTGTTTGGAACAGTTATGCTGAACAGCTTAAAACAGAAAACAAGATCAATCTGTACACCATGATGACGGCTATGCAACCCCGATTAAATGGTGTATTGATTGAAATTGATGTTGAAAATGGTGTTCAGATGGATGTATTGCAAAGTGCAAAGGTTGATGTACTGAACTACCTACGTGTGAAACTCCAGAATTTTTCATTGGATCTAAAGGGCGTGATGATGGAACATACTATTTCGCGTAAACCTTATACCTCACAGGAGAAGTATCAAGCCATGGTCAATAAAAACCCGCTTTTAGATACTTTGCGGAAAGAGTTTAACTTGGGGCTAAGCTAATTCAAACACGCTAGTTGTTTTTTATTTTTGTACATTTGCAAACTCTTCCATGAAGAGGGAAATATTTAGTATTTATTATGCAAGGAAATTTTCAGAGACGTGATCGCGACCACGGGGAAAGACGTGAAGTGAATCAGATGGTATTTGGTATTCGTGCTGTCATCGAAGCAATCGATAGTGGTAAAGAGATCGAGTCATTATTTATACAACGCGGCTTGAGCGGCAGTTTGATTCTAGAATTGAAAGCCTTGTTAAAGGAACATAATATCGCTTCTCAACAGGTGCCAATTGAAAAATTAAACCGGATAACACGTAAAAATCATCAAGGTGTAATTGCGGTTATTTCTCCAATTACCTATCATGATATAGAAGAACTTCTCCCTCAGATTTATGAAAAAGGTGAAACTCCTTTACTTCTGATGTTGGATGGAGTGACAGATGTGCGCAATTTGGGTGCTATTGCACGTACAGCAGAATGTTCTGGAGTCCATGCCATCATTGTCCCTAAAAAGGGCTCGGCTGAGGTTAACCCTGATGCGATTAAAACATCTGCTGGAGCACTCTATAAAATCCCTGTCTGTCGCCATGATAGCTTGTCCAAAGTTGGTAAATTTTTGATTGATTCAGGTGTACAGTTAGTTGCCAGTACAGAAAAAACAACGTCGAGCATTTACGATGTGGATTATACAGCTCCAACCTGTGTGATTATGGGTGCGGAGGATGTTGGTGTTTCCAATGACCTAATCCGCATTGCCGACCACCTGGCCAAGATACCAATGTACGGTGAAATAGGTTCGTTAAATGTATCTGTATCGGCCGCAGTAGTGATCTATGAAGCGATTCGCCAACGGATTGTTAAAAAATAAAGAATATAATTTAGTTGATTACAAAAAAAGCCTTTGTTTTGACAAAGGCTTTTTTTGTAGACTAGTTTTGATAAATCTCTTCAATCTCTTGTTCGTATCTTTGTAAGATAACTTTTCTTTTCATTTTTAACGTCGGTGTCAATTCACCGGTTTCAACGGTCATTTCGTCGGGGACTATGGTGAACTTCTTGATCTGTTCCCAGCTGCCAAAATTTTGATTAATACGGTTGAGTTCCGATTCCATTTTCTGTTTCAGTTCTGGGCTATTTAGAAAATCTAGTCTAGAAAGATTAGCAAGGGCGGGAAAAGCACTTCTTGACCATTCTAGAAGATTATTATAGTTGGGAACAATCAACGCCGCAGGAAACTTACGGCCTTCTCCAAGTACCATAGCCTGTTCGATAAATGAAGATTCGACCAGTTTAGACTCGATCTGCTGCGGAACGATATATTTTCCTCCAGAAGTCTTGAACATCTCTTTCTTTCGGTCTATAATTTTGAGAAATTTACCGTCTACCCATTCACCAATATCTCCTGTGTACAACCAGCCATCTTTGATCGCTTCTGCTGTTGCCTCTGGATTTTTATAATAGCCAATCATATTATTCTCGCCTTTAGTCAATATTTCTCCATCGTCAGCAAGCTTTATTTCGATATTAATTAACGGTAAGCCTACAGTACCAATTTTCATACCTCGTTTATAGCAGTTTACAGCGATACATGGTCCCGCCTCAGTGAGGCCATAACCTTCATATATTGGAATTCCTGATGCCATATACAGACGGATTAATCTTTCCTGTAAAGCAGCACTCCCGGAGGCAATTCCTTTGATGTCACCACCTAATGCTTCGCGCCATTTTGAAAAAACTAATTTACGGGCAATGTTCAGTTGAAAGTCATACCACCATGTACGTCCCTCCAGTTTGTATTGTTCTCCGACGCTCAAGGACCAGAAGAATAGCTTACGCTTGACTCCTGTTAGCTGCTCTCCTGTAGCCATAATCTTTTCATAAACTTTCTCCAATACACGAGGTACTGCGGAAAAAATATGCGGTTTAACGGATTTAAAATCTTCACCTATCGTATCCATCGATTGAGCAAAGAAGATTGTCAAACCTTTGTACATATATACATATTGGAATACGCGTTCATAGGCATGACAAACTGGAAGAAAGGAGAGGGCACGATCACCTCGTTCGACAGGAAAGGAATATTCACTACTCAACGTATCTGCCAATAAATTTTTATGAGACAACATAACACCTTTGGGATTTCCTGTTGTGCCAGAGGTGTAAATGATGGACGCCAATGTATTGGTTTTTATATCATCACGTAGTTGGTTTAGCGTTTCATCTGTAATGATCTCGCCCTTGGAGACGAAGTCATACCAATGGTTTAGACCATCCTCTTTGTCTAGACTGTAAATAGCATTTAGTTGAGGACAATCATCTTGTATCGTTAATATCTTTGTGTATAGTGTCTTTGAACTAACAATACACTTCCTGATTTCGGCATGATTGAAGATATACGTGTAATCTAAGGTCGAAATATTAGGGTAAATGGCAACTACTACAGCTCCAATTTGTTGAATGGCAAAATCAAGGATATTCCACTCGATACGGTTCTCACTAATTAATGCTACTTTCTCTCCCGGCTGAACACCTAGGGCGATCAAACCTTTTGATGTCTTATTGACCCGTTCAATAAATTCGGTATTACTTACTTTTATCCACTCGTTGTCTTTTTTGAAAGAAAACATAGGGAAATCTGGTGCAATAGCATATTGCAAGCTTGCTAAATCAAATAATCTTGTTGCTGTTGGCATGTTGGAAATCCAGTTCATGTAATACAGCTAATTTACGTTTTTTTATAGATACTATTGTATTGGCGGGCGAGATTAGTACCTGTACTGCTAGAAGGGATATAAAAGAAAAGACTCTGGCATCTCAAGCTGATCGCTTTTATGCCAGAGTCTTTCACTCTTATGCTAAGTACTAATGATTAGTATTTGCTTTTTGATTCTTTACGTTTTCCAGAGAAATCACGGAAGCCACCGCCATTGCTGCTACGCTCACCACGCTCACGACGCTCACCACTGAATCCGCCTTCACGTCTTCCGCTGCGTTCGCCGCCACCATATCCACCTTCACGTCTTCCACCGCGATCACCACCACGGTATCCACCTTCACGTCTTCCGCCACGATCACCACCACGGCTTCTTCCGCCACGGTCGCTACGACCTTCACCTCTTGCTTCACCAGATACTTCGATACGTACTTGACGACCGTTGTAATCTACACCTTGGAATCCTTGGAATACTTTTTCTACTTCTGCATCTTGAACTTCGAAGAATGTGAACACGCCTTTCAAATCAATTTTACCGATTGATTTTCCTGAAATATTCGCATTGTTACAGATGAAGCCCAACATATCTCCACGAGAGAATTCATCTACAGAACCTAAGTTCATAAATAAACGCGTGTAGCCTTTTGAACCTTCACGTGAACGACCATCACGTCTATCACCGCGGTCTTCACGACCACCGTCACGCGCTTCGATATTTAAATCAGGTGCATTTTTGTAATAATCCAAGAAACGGTTGAACTCAAGAGAAGCGAATCTTTTGATGATATCTTCTTTTGAAAGTGACTCCAAATTTTCCATAATTGCAGGCAAGAATGGGCTGATTTGTTCGTCGTTTACTTCAACATTTTCAATCTTTTTAACGATAGAAAATAATTGTTTTTCGCAAACTTCAGCACCTTGAGGTACTTGTTTTTTCTCAAAAGGCTTACCGATGATCTTTTCAAGATGACGGATTTTGCTTAGTTCTTTTACGTTTACCAAAGAAAGTGAAATACCAGTTTTACCTGCACGGGCTGTACGGCCTGAACGGTGTGTATAGTTTTCTGTTTCATCAGGTAAAGAGAAGTTAATAACGTGAGTTACATCACTTACATCAATACCACGAGCGGCTACGTCTGTTGCGATCAACAATTGTAAACTACGGTCACGGTAACGTTTCATTACTTTATCACGTTGTTGTTGGGACAAATCACCATGCAGTGAATCCGCATTGTAACCATCTTTGATCAACGCTTCAGCGATATCCTGTGTTTCGATTTTTGTACGACAAAATACGATACCAAAGATATCAGGGTTTGAATCCACAATACGTTTGAACGCAGCGTATTTATCTTTTGCTTTGATCAAATAATAGTGGTGTTCAATGTTGGCGTTACCGGTGTTTTTTGTTCCTACAGTAAGCTCAACTGGATCGGTCATATAATTCTTTGCGATACGACGTACCTCAGAAGGCATTGTCGCCGAAAATAACCAAGTTTTTTTCTCGTCAGGAGTTTCTGACAAAATGTTGTTGATGTCTTCTTTGAAGCCCATATTGAGCATCTCATCCGCTTCATCCAATACAACATATTTTACATTTGAAAAATCAATCGCATTTCTGCCGATGATATCCAACATACGACCTGGGGTCGCTACTACAATTTGCACTCCACGTCTAATTTGACGTAGCTGGTCTGAGATATTTGCACCTCCATATACAGCAACAACATGTACGTTGTCAACGTATTTAGCAAATTTTTCTAAATCTTTTGAGATTTGTAAACATAATTCCCGAGTAGGGCAAAGAATTAATGCCTGTGGGTGTTTTTGAGAAAAGTCTAATTGCTCTAATAATGGAAGACCAAATGCCGCGGTCTTTCCTGTGCCAGTTTGGGCTAATCCGACAAAATCGTCGTTACCAGTCAATAAAACAGGAATGGCTTTTTCCTGAATTTCAGAAGGTTTTTCGAAACCTAATTCTGAGATGGCATTAACAACTTCCTCACGGATTCCCAGTTCTAAAAATGGGTTCATGAAATATTTTATACAATAGGCACTATTGCCTAAGGCGTTGCAAAGGTAAGAATAATATTGGAATAAACAAATAATTTAAATAATTGATTTTTAAGGTGATCTGATTCTTTTATACCAGGTGATAATAAATTGAGCGCTGTTATATAGATTTAGCTCACTTTGAAAAGTATTATTTCGAATGTGAAACTATTTTATATACCTACAGTTTCTTTATTCATTTATTAATAGAAACTTAATATTTCAACCTTAATTTTGGTATTAGCATGAATCAAGGACCAGTTGTACATCAGCGTTGGCTACAAGCTATTAAAGAGTTTAACGATACTTCCGCTTATGAGGAATTGTATCGCTATTGCTGGAAAGATCTTTATCAGCACGCTGCCCGTCGGATCCTAGACCGACAGGATGTGGAGGATATTCTACAGGAGCTGTTTGTCCAGTTTTGGGAAAGGCGGCATACAATCGACATCCAAATGAATCTCCCAGCCTATTTGAAAGGAATGCTCAAATATAAAATTATAGACTTTTTTAATTCCACCAAAGCCAAAGATAAATTGTTGGATCATTGGAGCAAGCATATTTTTGATTATGTACAGGAACATCCAGAGGATCTCAAAACATATCTAGCGTTAGAGAAATTGTTGGAGGAAGAACTCGAGGTTATGCCCCATAATATGAGACAGGCACTTTTATTGAAGTGGGAACATTTATCCATTCGAGAGATTGCTACACGTATGGGGCTGTCTGAGCAAACGGTCAAAAATAACCTTACGGAAGCATCCAAACGACTACGGAAAGCTATTTTGGGCTATCAACATGTTCAAAACGGTAGTTTTAGCCTTCTTTTGGTCTTTATTATAGACGAGCTCGCTAAGTAGCTTACCCACCTTGCCACATTCCTATTTTCTGAACTTTGATCCTTTAACAATTCTTTCATACAACATTAACTATTTCTTGAAGTACTTTGGGGCTTTTTTGCGGACTTGTATATAAACAGCAGGCATAAAAAGTGAAAAGAAGAATTTTTGAATCCTTAATCTATAGATACCAGCATAATAATGCGAACAAGGCTGAGAGGTCCCTGATTGATCGCTGGTATGATACGCTTGATCGGGAAGAACTTTCTGCAGGGGAGGTAGATGAGGTTCGATTATGGAATAATATACAGCAACGTATTGGAAGTACTGCGTCTAAAAAATCAGTGGGTCGGAGCATAATCTACTGGAGCGGAGCGGTTGCGGCAAGTCTACTGTTATGTGTTGGCGTTTTATTTTGGACAAAGCAGCATGATCTGAATTTCTCCCAAAGAGAAGCGAATTTAAAACCCGGTTACCGGATTTTTGAAACAGGGGCCTCACAACGTAAGCGGATATTTTTGGCCGACGGATCAACCGTTGTAATGAACGCATATTCCAAAATTAAATTGGATACCGTCTCTTACAATAGGCGTGATAGAGTTGTGGAGCTTATGGCTGGAGAGGCCTATTTTGAGGTCAAGAAAGATTCCACAAAAGCTTTTGTGGTGAACGCCCGACAAATACAGACAAGGGTGCTGGGGACCTCTTTTACCGTGAAAAACTATGCGGAATTGGATGATATATCGGTGTCTGTATTTACAGGTAAAGTGCAGGTTACTGCCGATAGCAATCCGCTGGGTGTGCTGACCCGCGGCGAACAGATCCGTTATACCCAAAATAACCACAATAGCCATCAGGAGACTTTTGATCTGACGACACGTAATAGCTGGATTGAGGGAAGAGTCTATCTTAAGCAAAGCAGTTTTGAAGAATTGGCACTGGCGGTCAAAAATATCTATGATGTGGATATTAAAACTGACGATCAGCGGATTGCCCAACAACGGTATAGTATGCCGATATCAAAGCAGCTGTCCTGGACGGCAACCCTGGAAAGTATCAAAGCAATTCATCACAACAAATCAAGGAAGGAGGGCAGGATAGTGCATATTTACTAATTCGGGGATAAAAAAAGAGAGCTGACGACGGCCATCGTCAACTCTGCATCATGTACCATTTGGAGATGGTATAAATAATATATACAACAACTTAAGAGATATTATATACGCATACAAATTTATGAAATTTAAGCAATACGTTACGCAAAACGATATTAAGTTTATGATAAGGACATCGTTGGTAGGTCTATTTCTTTCGATCGTGTCGGCCGAAATGCTCTTAGCTTCGGGCGCATACGGGCAGTTACTCAATAAAAAGATTACAGTTTCTTTTAGTGAATCTAATATTCCGGCGGCTTTCGAACGTTTGGAATCCCAAAATATACATATCGCTTTCGATGCAGCGAAATATAATCTGGCAAAGAAAAAGGTAAATGCCAAAATTTTTAAAAGTAATAGTGTCCGCGATGTCATGCGTTATCTGCTCAGGGAGACTGACCTAATGGCTCATGACAACAGTGTCTATATTACATTAGTCGAAAAACCTGTACAGCAGAATGGGTATATTTCAGGTAAAGTTATTGATGATCGCGGTCAGCCTTTGGCTAATGCCAGCATCAAACTGATCGGTACCAATAAATCAACACAGAGCGGTATTGATGGGAGCTATCTTTTGAATGCTGAACCGGGAACCTACATACTGGAAGTCAGTTACCTCTCTTACCAGACCCAACGTATTGAAGGGGTCAAAATACAGGCCGGAGACCGGACAGGGTTAAACATTGCTATGAAGACGCAGGTAAATGCGCTAGAGACGGCAGTTGTCAATGTGTCGTTTAAAAAAGCTTCCGTAGCCGGTCTGTATGCGGCGCAAAAAAACGCAGCGTCGGTGACGGACGGAATATCCGCCGAACAGATCGCCCGTACACCGGACAATGATATGGGGCAGGTTTTAAAACGTGTTACCGGATTGACCACTGTTAATAATCGGAACGTCATTGTGCGGGGGATGTCCGACCGCTACAATCAGGCCATGTTGGACGGTGTGGTGATTCCGAGTACTTCGCAGAATAGACGGGATTTTTCCTTTGATATTATACCGACAGAAATGGTGAGCTCGGTGGTAGTCAATAAAACGGCAACACCGGATGTATCCGCTGAATTTTCCGGCGGACAGGTTTCGGTGAATACGATAGATATTCCAGAAGAGAATTTTACAACAATACAAATTGGATCAGGAAGTAATAGTCAAACTTTGGGAAAAAATTTTTACCGACTTGGAAAACGACATACAAGTGAATATTTCGGTTTCTTTGACAAATCGTCAAAAATGCCTGATGGAATAAAAACCTGGCAATGGAATAGCAGGTCTTTATTATTAGATGCGCCTCCGGGTTATATTTTGACAGACGAGGAATTAAATAATACCCCTTTAAATCCAACTGAATTTGGTGATGCCGTGAAGTACAACGATTTGGACGCTATCGCACAATCCAAACGCTTTAACAGTGACGCGATGAGGCAATATAAATATAAAGCTTACCCTAATCAGAATATGCGTTTTTCGCTTGGTCGCTTGTATCAGTTAAATAACGGAAATCGATTCGGTTTTGCAGCTTCGGTAAACTTTAGAAACGAGCAGAATATTGTTGCGTTTAATAATACGAGGGGGTCTGCATTAATTGGAGCGCACTATATAGATAGTACCGGTATCGGAGACAACGGTGCCGGCACCTCTTATCGCTTTAACAGTAACGCTGGATTGGTTGCAAATATGGGGTATCAAGCGGATGGATTTAAAGTTTCTTTACGAAATATGTATGCACGTACGTATGCAAATAATTACAATGAAAGTATTCGAAAAGTATACACTGACCCTGATCCAAAAGCAAATAGGCTTACGTATCAATTACCTGAGGCGATGTCGTTGCAGCAACATCAGTTGATCGGAGAATATCAGATGCCCTGGCAGGTAAAAGCGGAGGGAATGTTTACCATCAATAAGATTAAACAGCAAATTTTAGATGAACGAAAGCTCTCCTATAGAATAACGACCACGATAGATGATCAACCTTATTTTCAAACACCTAATTTATTGACAACTGCTGGATTTTCTAATAAAGGGGCGGTAACTGATTGGCGAATGTGGACTAGTATAGATGAGACCGATTATAATTGGAGCGCAGCATTTTCTCGGAAATTTCAACGAGGTACAGGAGTATCAACTCTTGTAAAATTAGGTTATCAGGCTTGGGTCAAAAAAAGAACATTGGATTTGTTTAAATTTTTACCTATGACACGATCGACCTTGGTTGGCAATGTTAGTGTCCCTGCTCCTCCAATTGAGTCGAGTTATGATAGATTGTTTTCAAATGAAAATATTGGAAATGGAGATGGGCAAGCATACTATTATGCCGAAGGTCTTGGCGGTAGGTATTATAATGGAGAAATGAGCTCCCATGCACTTTTTTTAATGGCTGATCAAAGGCTATGGCAAAAATTGCGGTTGGTGTATGGTGTAAGGGCTGAATATTTTAATCTTAATAGTAGACAGGAGGAGCTGTATAAAAGAAAGTATCAAAAGGGAGATACAAATGGTGCTGAAGCCTATGAACTTGGTGTAAAAGAAAATAACTGGCGGTTTTTACCATCTATTAATGCCACGTTTAATTTAACCAATACATTCAATATTCGAGGAAGTTATGCGCGTACGGTAATTCGTCCGGATTTTAGAGAGGTAGGTATGTTTGCGATGTATGATTTTGAATTAGATGGTTATGTATCGGGCGAACAAGTGCAGAGTACTGTGATTGATAATCTGGATATGCGTTTTGAATGGTATCCGTCTTCAGGTGAAATAATATCCCTAACGGGCTATTATAAGTATTTAGACAAACCAATAGAGCTCGTACATCGAGGGGACGATAAGCGGAATTATACTTTTGCAAATATGGAATCTGCAAAGAATTTAGGGCTAGAATTAGAAATTCGAAAAAACTTTGCATTTATAGGTGATCAAGAATGGCTAAAAGATCTATTTATATCAGCTAATGGCACGCTTTTGAAATCTAAAGTCAATGTGTTATCCCATTGGGAAACTATAGATGGCGCCACGCCCGATGGACCTAAACGTCGCCAGTCGCGTTATCCGGGGCAAGATAGACCTTTGATGGGACAATCGCCATGGTTGTTAAACCTAGGATTTGGTTATTGGGGCGATTATTTCGGAATTACGACAAGTTATAACCATAGGGGGTACCGGACAAATATTGGGAATTTTAACCTTTCAGCAGTTGAATATGAATTGGCACCAAAGCAGTTGGATGCACAATTTTATGCACGTTTTTTTAATAAAAAAATGGAAGTCAAACTTAATTTGGCTAATCTGCTTGATGATTGGACACGCTATTATGAAAATACTGAAGGATTTACGACTGCCAATGATCCTCAGACAGGTGACTATGTTACCACAAAAGTAAAAGGAGATAATAAATATAATAAAGCGGATGGGGATATAATAACCTATCGTAAAAAAGATGGAAGAAGATTTAATCTTTCAGTTACCTATAATTTTTAATAAATAAGTTTTAAATCAATTAAAGAAATGAACTTCGCCGGCCTATGGGGACGGTAGTACGACATATAAAGATGCGTTTCATCCTTCAACACCTCTGTGGACTGTTGGTTGGACTCAATTCGCACCAAAAACTTATTAAAAGAATTTAAAAGTAAAAAAAATACCTGCGCGAGGCAGTTTCATATCACTCCTCAATAATGTACATAAGTTCCGGGTTTGTCCAAGTCGCACAACAGGGAAATAAAATAGAAAAATACAGAAAACGGGTGATTGAAAACAACTATGCAACCTTATGAAATGCTATCCCATAGGGATGCATAGTCTAAAAAATGATCTTGTGATGGCAAAACTAGTAATTATTTAACACAAAATGAAAAAAATCTTAACAGTAGCAAGCGTATGCGCAATCGCATTGGCTTCTTGTAACAAAGACAACGTAGGACCTAATTCAGATTTGAATGCTGGTTTGCCAAACAAACCTCAGGCAACGATCCCAACAGATGCTGCCGGTATTATTACTAAAACTACGCTCTCTGCAGATACCGTATGGAAAATTGATGGAGTTGCTTTCGTAAAACCGGGCGCGACATTGACGATTCAAGCGGGTACTTACATTACTTCTGGTGTAACTAAAGCATACGATGACCAAATCAGCGGAATAACACAAAATATCAAAGGCGTTTTGGTTGTACCTAAAACAGCGAAATTAATCGCCAACGGTACTGCTTCCGCACCAATCGTATTCACTTCTCCAAATGCGGCAGGATCTCGTAACCCTGGTGATTTCGGAGGTGTCGTATTGTTGGGTAGCGCAACTACCAATCAAGCTGCCACACGGAGAATCGAAGGGATTCCTCAACCTGTGGG
Organism: Sphingobacterium paramultivorum; assembly: GCF_014109745.1. Taxonomy (NCBI): domain Bacteria; kingdom Pseudomonadati; phylum Bacteroidota; class Sphingobacteriia; order Sphingobacteriales; family Sphingobacteriaceae; genus Sphingobacterium; species Sphingobacterium paramultivorum. Next base: position 3,103,848 of record NZ_CP058555.1, on the reverse strand, counting down.
TGTAGATGTTACTTATGGAGGTACAAACGCTGCAGATAATTCAGGCTCATTGAAATATGTACGTATTGAATTTGCGGGTTACAACTTAACTGCTGACAATGAGATCAACGGACTAACTTTAGGTGGTGTTGGTACTGGTACCACCTTGGAAAATATTCAGGTATCTTGGGGTAAAGATGATGGTTTTGAGTTCTTTGGCGGTACTGTAAATGCGAAATACCTGGTAGCCTTATCGAATGACGATGATGACTTTGATTTCGATCATGGATATACCGGAACAATTCAGTATGCCTTATCATTAAAGGATCCTAATTCAACAAATAGCACATCAAGTGGTAGCTCGGATTCAAACGGTTTGGAATCGGATAACGAAGGTACAGCGCCATATGCAGCGACACCTAAGACTCGCCCAGTACTGAAAAATTTTACATTCCTGGGAATTAAGGATGCTACTGTAGCTGGTACAAAACTGAAATTTGGTAACCGTTGGAGAAGAGCTTCACAGTATGATATTCAAAATTCGATTATCGCTGGTTATGCAACAGGTGCAGCATTTCAGGATGGTGCAACAGGTACTTTTACAGGTAATGTTGTACATGCTTATACTGCGGCATTCAGTGGTGCTACACCAACAGGAAACCAAACAAATGTGTCAACAGATGCAACGACATATTTGAATTTAGCAGGAGCTGGAAATATTTTTTATCCAACAACATCTACATTTAATCCTGCTTTTTTAAGACCATTGTCAACTTCACCTGCATATGGTGATGGAAGTACAACTTATAAAGGTGCATTCCATCCGACAACTGCTCCTTGGACTGCAAACTGGACTCAATTTGCTCCAAAAACTTATTAATATTGATTATTTAATTGAGTGAGCCATACAATGGCTCACTTCTTTATCCTTTATAGATGATTAAAAATTTATTTCTCTGTTTTATAGCCCTTTGGGTTGGGGCGCTATTGTCTTCCTGTCAAAAAGGTGAACCTATTGTAGAAACTGAAGAACTAGCCCGGATTGCTTTTAGATCCTATAGCACTGCGTCGGTGGATGTAAAAAGAGTAACGATAGATGGAAAAGTTGCTAATCCAAGCGATGCTAATTTTATTTTTCTACGAAATAAAGATGCCGATTCTTCATCGGTCGTTGCATATAATAGTAATGATCAGGTCGTCCTGGAGCAACGGCTTCCGCTCAAATCAGGATTAAATACCTTTGGTGTACATAGTAAAAGTCCCATTGATCCGTCACTCGTTGTCGGGCCAAATCCCTTAGGAGATGATGTCGAATCGATTCCGGGTGTGAGGCAAGTAAAGATCTTAAATTATAATAAAACAATTTCACCTAATGGTGAGCCAATTCGATTGGCGGTTTATCAAGGTAAGCCTGTCTATGATGAAAGTTGGGGAATGGATATGGTCAAGTATGACGAAAATCCAATCCTGATTACCGACTTGATATCAGATAAAATTCCCGAAGAATTTATCAAAATACCGATTGACGCTACTTTTGTGCCAAAGGCGCAAGTATTAGATAAGGATTTAAAACCGATCCTTATAGATGGACAAAAAGTCTTTTTGTTTTTTAATTTTTCGGTAGATATCGGTATTGTATATCTTCCTCAAAAAGAATCCGATGCATATTTTGATGTTGATGCATTCTCAGAAATTGGAGGGATAGGCTATGGTTTGGATAATATCTGGCTACAGAAATAAAACTCATTACAAAACAAACACAGATAACCGTCAACACTTATATCAATGGTAAGCCATTAATTCAAAAAAATAGTCACTATGAAAGGCATCAATGCTATAAAACATCGCAATTTATTTGCTATCTCCCTGAAAATTCAGGGAGATGTAGATCAATCCGTTGATGCGGCTGCGCTGTTAGCCTTACGGAATGAAATGGCGGAGCTGAATGAACTTTATCGGCAATATTTGGAACTGTTGCAGCGGCTGGAAGACATCGTGCAGGACTATGAATCGAAGGAACGAACCATTCGTTCAAAAATTTTGTCTCCTTCTCTTCGCAAATTAGCCAAAAATGGACAGATTGGAGCCGATCTACGTATGATCATCACCTCATTAAATTCTTGTGCACACTGATAAAATTATTTTTCGGTCTTATCCTCTTTACTTACTTCGATAGGTATTACCTGATAAGTACTTCCTCTATATTTTGGGGATAAAATGTTCGTCTTTTCTGTTGTATTGACAGTGCCCCTGACTCTGGTGTTTTTATCGCTAATTGTTCGTAATACTTCCCGGATCAATGGATCTCTGGTGTCACCTATTGGGGGCAAAGGTAAAAAGGCAAATTCGTCGATCTTGATAGAAGGAGTAATTCCGTTACTATAATCTCCTTGTCCCATTTTATTGTATATTTTATAGATCATGGGAATCAAATGCCAAGCACGTTCAGTGCCATGAATCTCCTCAGGTGTAGATAGCGTGGTCGATGCCATATCTTTTCCATAGGTTTTATCGCCAACCTGTACAACCTGTACATAGGGATGTAATCCATTAATTAACATTTCGGACGCGGATGCCGTGTTTGGCCCTGTGAGCATATAAATTCTTTTTAAATGTAAACCTTGTTTTAGAACATCTTTTGCTGAAAATGAATAGCCATCGGGCTGACCTTGCAGTGCTGCTGCGAAGCTGTCTTCTCTATTTTTGATATTTTTGTTGCCTTGGTATTTAGCAAAAATGTCGTTTTCCTTGATGTCTGCCAATAAGAGTGCGCAAAATGAGGCGAAAGCAACCTGTCCACCGGGGTTATAACGTAAATCGACAATAAGTTCTTGTACCTGTTGGGACTTGAAATTTTGGACCGCTTCCAATAATGAATATGCCCCACTAAAGTCAAATTGACTTAAAAACATATAGCCTACCGTGGGGGAGGAGGAGATGAGTTTAGCGGTATAGAGGACGGGCTGCGAAATATAGGAAGAAGGCAGATGAAATATTTTGCCATCGTTTCGCGTCAAATGCATTGCCGGTAAAAGCAAGGATTTGCTTAGTAGCGATTTCAGGTTGCTGTGGTCGATGGGCTCGTTGTTGATGTGGCTTATGCTGTCTCCCCGTTTGAGTCCCATTAAATCTCCTTCGCTGAAGGGAACAATCTGGGTGATCAGTTGGATGGTTTTACCGGTTGTTTGGAGTTGTACCATATCTAACCCAAAGGTGTTCGTCAGCGTATTGCCATAGGTGTCGCTGTTAAGTGTCTGTAATATGCTGGAATAATGGTCATCTGGAAATAAGATGCTTTTGAAAAATAAATCTGGACTTTGTTGGTAACCTTGGGTTGATCTAATTTTATCATTCCAGTAGTAGTAGCGTTTCATTTGGTCTAATGTCCACTGGTTGATGGTTTCATTTGATCCGGGTTCGTGAAGCGGTGGATCCTTTTCACAAGAGGAAAAGATCAACGAAAAGAAAGCCAACACAAGAGCATGGGGTCTACGCATTTTTTAAATTTTGCTTTATTAAAAATACGTGTTATGTTGTTTGTTTGGAAGTTATCTTTTTGTTGCTCAAATGTTTATTTACTTTAAATAGGGGGAGCTTTTTACGTTTACCTTACTAAAGAATAAGGTTTCGATAAGAAAAGGAGTAATAAAAAAGGCATCACCGTGAAGTGATGCCTTTGGCTTGTATAAATCAAAGAATATCGATTAATAAAGCGTGAACTCTACGCGACGGTTTTGTTGACGACCATCAGCGGTTTTGTTTGATGCGATCGGTTGGTCAGGGCCATAACCTGTCGCTTCAATACGTGATGCATTAGCACCTTGAGATACTAAATAGGCTTTTACCGATTCAGCGCGTTCTTTTGATAAACGCATGTTCAATTCACGGGAACCTGTATTATCAGTGTGACCAGCTAGTTTTAAGCTAAAATTTTTCTCGATTAACAGTTCGGCTACTTTATTTAATGTCGCGTATGACGTAGGACGTATGGTTGCTTTTCCTAAATCGAATTCCAAGTTTTTGATTGCGTCAGCAACAACTTTTCGGTCAGCTTCTGTTACAACAACCTTTTCAACCACTCTCGTTTCGTTTTTCACAACGATTGGACATCCTGCACCGTCTACCTGAACACCTGAAGGTGTGCCTGGGCATTTGTCATATTTGTTAGCTACACCATCACCATCATCATCTTTCAGATCACTGTTTAGACCATCCAATTGATTTTTTAGTGCTTGGTTTTTAGCATTTAAAGCATCATTTTGTGCTTTAAGATCATCATATTTCAATGTGTAGTCGTTAACTAAGGTTGCTACTGGATTTGAATTGTTCAAAGCTGGTTTGCTACCATTACCCAATGCAAATTCTAAACCACCATGGATGTAAGTAAACAAGTCATTCTTATATTGACCACCTTGAATACCGTCAAAGTTTTGGTTAACCCAATTTAACTGATAACCCAACTCGAAGTTGATTCCTTTGGCAACAGCAAATTTAAGTCCCATGTCCAATGGTACGTAAATTTTAGAAATACCATCCGCTTCTTGGGAAGTTGATCCTGTTGTCAACGTAGTTTTGCTGTTCATCACCCCAACACCGATAGATGCATAAGGTTTGATAAAACTGTTGAAGAATCTCCAGTTGGTATTAGCCCCTTGGAATTCTCCTGACAATGCAGCAGACCATGGTGTTTTAGCCTCAAAAGATTGTGATCCATCTTTAAATGCGCCACCTGTTTTACCGCCAAAGTAACTCGCTTTAATGCCGAAAGAAGGAGAGATTTGCTTTTTAATATAAGCACTATACCCCAAGTTCCATGCTAAGTCATCGTATCCTTCACGATTAAAACCAGCAATGTTAGTTTGGTTTGTCACTCCGGCACCGACACCAATAGACCATGTTCTGTATTGTGTAGCTGGTCCAAATGGAGTTGTTCCCTCAATGGATGATACCTTTGCATTTTGAGCAATTGCATTATTGGCAAATAAGCCCGCTGATGCTAGAGCAAGTACTAATTGTAATTTTAGTTTCATATAATTTGTGTTTGTATAAACCGCTGCAAAAGTAATAAGTTAAAAATTAAATTAACTATAGGTTTGTAGTTGAAATATGACGTTTGGTAAATAAAAAGGTGTTTCTGTTTAAAACACCTTTTTATTAGTGTAATTTGTTAGTTATTAATAAAGTGTAAATTCAACACGGCGATTCTGTTGGCGGCCCGCTGCATTTTTATTAGATGCAATTGGTTGGTCTGGACCATATCCAGTTGCTTCGATACGCGACGCATTAGCACCCTGAGATACTAAATATGCTTTTACAGACTCTGCACGCTCTTTAGATAAACGCATATTTAATTCACGTGAACCTGTATTGTCGGTGTGACCTGCGAGTTTTAAACTAAAATTCTTCTCGATCAATAACGCAGCAACTTTATTCAATGTTGCATACGAAGTGGAGCGAATAGTTGCTTTACCTAAATCGAATTCTAAGTTTTTGATCGCTTCAGCAACAACTTTTCGATCTGCTTCAGTAACCACTACTTTTTCAACAACTTTGGTTTCGTTTTTCACGACAATTGGACAACCTGATCCGTCAACCTGAACACCTGAAGGTGTGCCCGGACATTTATCATATTTGTTGGCAACACCGTCACCGTCGTCATCTTTTAGATCATTGTTTAGACCATCCAATTGACCTTGCAAAGCTTGGTTTTTAGCATTCAATGCATCATTTTGAGCTTTTAGATCATCGTATTTTACTGTATAGTCATTCACAAGGGTTGCGACAGGATTCGAATTATTCAATGCAGGTTTGCTGCTGCTGCCTAAGGCGAATTCTAAGCCGGCATGTGCGTAAGTAAATAAGTCATTTTTGTATTGTTGTGGCGGAGTTGTATTGTAACGATTGTCAAATCGTTGGTTCGCCCAATTCAATTGATAACCCAATTCAAAATTGATGCCTTTGGCAACAGCGAATTTCAAACCAAAATCTGCAGGTACAAAGATTTTGGAATAGGAATCTCCATATTCACCTTTGTTACCACCAGCGATTGCAGCAGTTTCAGCATTCATTACCCCAACACCAATCGATGCATAAGGTTTAATAAAACTGTTGAAAAATCTCCAATTCGTGTTGGCTGCTAAAAACTCACCAGATAAGGCAACTGACCAAGGAGTTTTGGTTTCGAATCCAGTTTGCTTGTCACTGTTATCATAACCAGCTGTCTTTCCGCCAAAATAAGTTGCTTTCAATCCGAATGATGGTGAGATTTGTTTCTTGATATAAGCACTATATCCTAAATTCCAGTCTAGTTTGTCATAACCACCATTGTTAAACTTGGCGATATTCTGCAAGCTTGTTACACCGGCCCCTACACCGATAGACCAGGTTCTATATTGTGTCGCCGAACCTAATGGAGTTGTGCCTTCGATTGATGCTTCTTTTGTGCTTTGCGCAAAGGATGCGGTGGATAAAATTCCTGCCGCAACAAGTAATCCTGATTTTTTAAGGCTAATTTTCATAATGCGTGTTTGTAAAATTATCTACTATAATACTGTTGTTAAATTAACTCACTGAACACTCTTGCAATAAATTTGCCAAAAATTATTTGGTTACTCTACACGCCCAAAAAAGTTTGGCACCTCAATTTCAAAAGCCAGATGCTTAACAATATTTTCTGTAAAAATGTTTTGGAAAAAAGTTTTTCTGCTTTTTGTGATCAAAATAACATCGATATCTTCATCCCGGATAATGGTATGGATACCGTTAGCAATATTCTCTCGTGAACCTGCAAAATAACTTGGCGACTTGATGATATAGGAAATATCCTCGATCCCAGTTTCAGCAATAATCTGTTCAATCCAATTTTCAAGTTTTTCTCCTAATATATTGATTTCTAGTTCATTTTTATTGATATGTATGAGTTGTAAATGGAAATTTTTCCCATACAATGGTATCGCTTGTTTAAGCACTTCAAGTTCACCGGGTTTGAAATTTGTCAATAGAGCGATGTTGTCATTTTTGAATTTTATCGCGTTTTTTGGGATGGCTAGAACAGGGATCTTCGACTCTTTAATGACATCATATGTATTGCTTCCAATCAATACAGATTCAAGTCCGGTCACTCCTTTTGTACCCATAATCACCGTTTGATAGACCTCTTTTATCTCTTGTTTATCCAGTGTTTCAGCCAAAATACCGTTGGCAAATAAGGTAGAAATTTTAAGCGAAGGATATTCCTGTAGAAGTTCGGCTACAAGTTTTTCCATCTGACGGCGAGCTTCTCCCTCGGTGGGGTCTACTAAATGCTTCGCATTTGCAAATTTGTTGATATGCGAAGTGAACGAATGAAAGAGTGTAATCTCATCATTTGTTGTCGTCGCGATTTGAGCTGCATAAAATGCGGCAACTCGTGCGTTTTCGGAATAATCTACTGGTATTAATAGTTTAGACATGGCTATAAGGTTATGCTTTAGTAAAAAATATTGGAACTAAGGGATGACTAAATAATGCTTTTGCAACGGAACGCGTAAAAACACGTTCAAAGAACGATTTCCTCGATCGTGTCACCAATAATATTTTGATCTTTTCCTCATGGATCATCTCATTAATCACTTCCGGAACCGTATCTAAGTCCTCAATGTCGCCTTGTATTGAATCCACTTCTATAGCAATATTGGTCACACCAATATATTTTTTGATCTTATATTTCCATACTTCAAGCTTGTCTTCGATTCTGTTTTCTGATGAATGATCGTAGTGAACATGCATAAGTTTTAGTTCAAAGTCTTTGCCGATGATGTTGACAAAATCTTGTACGGTCTGTACCTCTTCTTCTTTAAAATTAGACAGTAAGCCAACTTTGTCAATAGGTGTAAAGGACGCTTCAGTGGGGATGGCCAAGACAGGTATTTTGGCTTTTTTGCTAATGACATAGGTCGTGCTGCCAATAAGTTGGCTATCGTCATTGGTGATGCCTTTAGTCCCCATGATGACAAAATCAAATCGACTAGGGGTGGCGAGCTCCGGTAGTGTTTCAGTAATCATACCGCGCTCACATTGGGTGGTTATTTCAAGCGTAGGATGCTTTAATTTTATTGATTCTGCCAGATTTTTAATAAGAATATCAGCTTTGAATGTTGGAGAATTAGTCTCATTACGGCCATTTTCGTCCTCAAATACAGCAGAAGCCGAAGTATAATTGTGGTAAAGATGGATAGAATACCCCTTTTCGAGAGCAAGGTCCACTGCGTAATTTACAGCATTATTAGAATGAGCCGAAAAATCTACCGGTAGTAGAATGTTTTTTTTCATTAGAAGGAATTTAATCTACAAAATCTAATCTTATTTATTTTGCATTTAGGGAATGTGCGTGAAAGTGTACTAGATTCCCTATTTTACTATCAAATGTAATAAAACAAATGTAATTGTGAATGACCTTAAGTCAAATAGTTTTTGTTGTTTTACGTGTTGAATTTGACGCGCTTTAGACAAAAATGAATAACTAATAACACTTTTAAAATGTTGTATTTAATATCAGTTTGTGATTTCTGTCACATCCAAAATAAGTGTACCCTAATTGTCTGTATGTTATCTCCTGATTTTTTTGTTTGAAAAGTCAATATTGAAGTTTTGGTCGTTTAGAGAAAACAGTCGTTTCAAGGTCAATATATGGAATTCTACATTGCATAACCTACCAATTTTGAGTAAGTTTGCACATATTTTTAGATAATTAAATGACAAGTAGAGAAATTCGTCAAGCCTTTCTGGACTTTTTTAAAAGTAAAGGGCATCAGATAGTACCTTCAGCACCAGTAGTTGTAAAAAATGACCCGACATTAATGTTTACCAATGCGGGGATGAATCAATTCAAAGATTTGTTTCTTGGTGAAGCACCCATTAAATTTCCGCGTGTTGCCGATACGCAACGTTGTTTGCGTGTTTCCGGAAAGCACAATGATTTGGAAGAAGTAGGGATCGATACCTACCACCATACGTTGTTTGAGATGTTGGGAAATTGGAGCTTTGGTGATTACTTTAAGAAAGAAGCTATTGCTTGGGCTTGGGAGCTGTTGACAGAAGTATATAAATTAGACAAAGATCGTTTATATGTGACTATTTTTGAGGGGGATGCAAAAGAAGGCTTAGAACGTGATATGGAAGCTTTCGATTTCTGGAAAGAATGGATTGGTGAAGATAGAATTCTCCTTGGTAACAAAAAAGATAATTTCTGGGAAATGGGCGAGACAGGACCTTGTGGACCTTGTTCCGAAATCCATTTCGATATGCGTAGTCCGGAAGAGCGCATACAGACTTCAGGGCAGAGTTTGGTCAACGCAGACCACCCTCAAGTAATTGAGATCTGGAACCTTGTCTTCATTCAATTTAATCGGTTGAAAGATGGTTCACTTCAGTCGTTACCAGCTAAACATGTGGATACGGGAATGGGCTTTGAGCGTTTGGTGCGATGTATACAGGGGAAGACCTCCAATTATGATACAGATGTATTTACGCCTACCATTGATTTTATTGCTGAGAAATCAGGTATAAAATATGGTATAGATGAAAAGTCTGATATTGCCATGCGGGTAGTGTCTGATCATATTCGTGCGGTTAGTTTTGCAATTTCCGATGGTCAACTGCCATCCAACAATAAAGCTGGCTACGTGATCCGTCGTATTTTACGTCGTGCAGTACGCTATGCTTATACATTTTTAGGCTTTAAGGCTCCTTTTATCAATGAACTTGTACCTGTATTGGCAGCTCAGTTCGCCGGAGTATTTGACGAATTGATCCAGCAGCAGGATTTTGTGCAGAAAGTAATCTTGGAAGAGGAGGTTTCATTCTTAAGAACGTTGTCTACGGGCGTCCAACGTTTTGAAAATTATGTGGAGGACCACACCGTAATTAACGGGGATTTTGCTTTTGAATTATACGATACGTATGGATTTCCTATCGATTTGACGGAATTGCTAGCGCGCGAAAAAGGTTTAACAGTTGATATGGAAGGTTTCAACCAAGCACTTCAAATTCAGAAAGATCGTTCTCGTGCTGCCACTGCTATAGATACGGGTGATTGGGTTGTGGTAAATGATGAAGAGGGATTTGAATTTGTAGGCTATGATGCATTGACTGCTGTTACTGAAGTTATTAAATACCGTAAAGTTGTTGCGAAAAATAAAGAGCAATTCCAATTGGTGCTTTCTGTTAGTCCTTTTTATGCCGAAGGTGGTGGCCAGGTAGGCGACTCTGGAGAATTGGTTTCCGAAGAAACTGGAGAAAAGATTTATATCACAGATACGAAAAAGGAAAACGGTCTATTTGTACATTTTACAAACAAATTGCCGCTGGAATTGAAAGGAACATTTGTTGCACAGGTCGATAAAACCAAAAGAATCGATACTGAGAACAATCACTCCGCAACCCATTTGCTGCACGCTGCCTTAAAGCAGGTGTTGGGAAGTCATGTGAATCAAAAGGGATCGTTGGTCAACGCTGATATTTTGCGCTTTGATATCTCTCATTTTGCAAAAATGACAGAAGAAGAGATCAAACAGGTGGAAGATATTGTCAATGCCAAAATTCGTGAAAATATTCCGTTGAAGGAGGAACGAAATGTACCTTATCAACAAGCATTGGATTCGGGTGTAACAGCACTATTTGGTGAGAAGTATGGCGATTTTGTTCGTGTAATCACCTTCGAAGATCAATATTCTAAAGAATTGTGCGGTGGTACACATGTTAAAGCAACAGGGCAAATAGGGTTTTTCAAAATCGTTTCGGAATCTGCTGTAGCAGCTGGTGTACGTCGTATAGAAGCGATTACTGGAACTCGTTCTGCAGCTGTTATCCGTGAACATTTCGAATTGGTTCACCACCTGAAAGAGCTCATGAATAATCCGAAGGATTTTGTTTCTGCACTGGGTAAAATCATCGATGAGAATGGCGCTTTGAAAAAAGAGGTAGAGAAAAGTATTACAGAAAAATCCTTAGCGTTAAAGTCAGATCTGGAAGCAAAGATCCAGCAGGTTGGCGAGATTAATTTCTTGTCCACAATCGTCGATCTACCGAGTGCAGAGGCGGTGAAAACCTTGGCTTATGCCGTGAAGGGTGCCGTTAACAACTTATTTTTGGTTATCGGTGCTGAATTTGATGGTAAACCAAGTTTAACAGTCGTCATATCAGATGAATTGGCTAAAGAAAAAGGATTGAATGCAAGTAATATCGTTCGTGATCTAGCCAAGGATATCCAAGGTGGTGGCGGTGGTCAGCCATTCTTTGCAACAGCTGGAGGTAAGAACCCTGCCGGATTAAAAGGTGCAATTGAGCGAGCAATAGATTTCTTGAAATAAATTTTAGGGTAGTTGAACAGGCTACTTAGCTAAACTAGGATGTAAATAGATGATTTTATTTCCTAAATATACAATACGAAGCCATCAGATTTATTCGAGTTCTTCCTTGGAGGATTCGAATAAATCTGATAGTTTTTACGATTCTTTAAGCTGTGACATGTAGCGTGAATCAAACAGAGCAAAGCCATTTGCGTAATTGGGAATAGGTACTTAACAAATAAAAATAAAAGGATGAAAAAGGCAGTTTTTTTAGCAGTAGGGATCGTTGGTTTGATGATGGGTTGCCAAAATAAAGAACAGTTTACCATCGCTGGAAATGTCGAAAATCCTGGCAATATCAAAGTTATTTCATTGTATGAAGGCGATACCAAGCTGGATTCTATGTTTTTTGGCGATAATAACAAATTTCAGTTCGTACGACCTGCTAGCCAATCCAGATTGTTGTCCTTGCGTGTTGGTAAAAATCGGTACGATTTAATTGCTTCTCCGGGAGAAACGATTACATTTAAGACAGATTTGCATAAAGATGTAAATGATTACCAGGTTGATGGTTCTGAATTGTCAAAGACTATACAGCCTTTTGCCAAAGAGCGAAATTATCGCGATTATCTACAGGACTCATTGCAGACAGTGTTTTCAAAGCTAACGGCCAATTCGACAGCAGCTGAGATCGAAAAGATTCGTGCTGAATATAAAGCAAAGTTTGCAGAAGAATTGCGTACATATACAAAAAAAGCAGTCGATTTCTCGAATAAACATAATGATCTTGCAGGTTTTTATGCAATCTCGACCTTAGATCCTGAAGTAGCCGAAAATGAAATCATTACCTATGCAGATAAAATAAAAAATGAATTTACGGAGAACAGATATGTAACACAGTTTAAAGAGGAGACCCAAAAACTGAAAAAAATGGCAATTGGGCAACCTGCTCCTGAGTTGACTTCTTTTACACCATCAAATAAAGAAGTTAAATTATCGAGTTTTAAAGGGAAATATACTTTGGTGGATTTTTGGGCTTCATGGTGTATGCCCTGTCGCCAGGAAAACCCTAATCTCGTTAGGTTGTACAATACCTATCATGGTAAAGGCTTTGATATACTCTCCGTTTCATTTGATGATAATCCTGGTTCCTGGATGCGTGCTATTGAAGATGACAAGTTAACTTGGACACATGTGTCAGATTTGAAGGCTTGGAGCTCACCGGTTGTCATTGATTACCGTGTGAAAGCCTTGCCTACCTCATATGTTCTCGATCCGAACGGCATTATTATAGCAAAGAACTTGCGTGGAGAAGAGTTAGAGGCATTTTTGAAGAAAACAATTAAGTAATCAATGTGTTATTGTTAAATATTATATTACTTAATAATTTGGTAACATTAGATTAACTGATTGTTATCATTTTGTTTATAATTTAGCAAAAAAAATAAGACAAATGAGTTCTTCGAAACAAAAGATTTTAATTGTTGATGACGAAAAGGATATCTTGGATTTAATTGCATTCAACTTAAATCGTGAAGGTTATCAGGTCTCTACAGCGCAAAATGGGGAAGAGGCAATCAACGTTGCCAAACAAGTAAATCCTGATCTTATCATCTTGGATGTGATGATGCCAAAGATGGATGGAATTGAAGCTTGTCGTATCATGCGCGCAATGCCTGAATTCAAAAGTACATTCATGGTATTTTTGACTGCTAGAAGCGAAGAGTATTCGGAGATCGCAGGATTTCATGTCGGTGCAGACGACTATATAGCAAAGCCAATTAAGCCGCGTGCTTTAATGAGCCGCATCAATGCTATCTTAAGAAGAAATGCTTCCGAAGAGTCAGATGCCTCTGTTCAGGATAAAATTGAAATTGCCGACTTGGTCATTGATCGAGATTCTTTCTTGGTATATAAAGGGGAACAAAAGATCGTTCTAGCAAAGAAAGAGTTTGAACTATTGTATTTATTGGCATCAAAACCGAACAAGGTGTTTACACGCGAACAGATCTTAAAGAGTATTTGGGAAGATTCTGTTGTGGTAACCAATCGTACAATTGACGTCCATATCCGCAAGCTGCGCGAAAAGATAGGTGACGATTATGTAACCACTGTAAAAGGAGTAGGATACAAATTCGATAAAGAATAAAAAAAGAGGCTTTAGCCTCTTTTTTTATGCGATTAACTTCCGGAGTTTAGATTTAATGCGATTTGTTTTGCGCCAAATCTAGACAAATACGAGTAGGATATTTCAAATTTGACATAAGAGGAAGGCGAGAATTTAAGGAAGAAATTGTCGTCGTTATAGGGAACTCTTTATCGAGATAACTTGATATCACCACAACAAATCTTTACTTTTGACCTAAAGCAAAGTAAAAATTTCAACATGTCATCTATTCTTATAAAATCTGCGCAACTTGTCAATGAAGGTAAAGTTGAGGTTGCTGACGTATATATCAGCAATGGTCGAATCGAAATGATTGCTCAGGAAATTAATCATCCTGCTGATCAGGAAATAAATGCTGAGGGGCTACACTTGCTACCTGGACTTATTGATGACCAGGTTCACTTTAGAGAACCCGGTTTAACTTATAAAGCGGATATATGGCATGAGAGTCGCGCAGCAGTTGCCGGTGGGACAACCTCTTTCATGGAAATGCCTAATACTGTTCCTAATACGTTGACCCAGCAATTGCTTCAAGATAAATATGATATTGCGGCAAAAAATGCGCTGGCCAATTATTCATTCTTTATGGGGGCAGCTAATGATAATCTTGAGGAGGTACTTAAAACGAATCCAAGAAATGTCTGTGGTATAAAAGTTTTTATGGGCTCCTCTACTGGCAATATGCTGGTTGATAATGAAAAAGCGTTGGAAGGTATTTTTGCAAGTGCTCCGACCTTGGTGGCTACGCACTGTGAAGATGAGGCAACGATAAAGGCGAATTTGGCCCTATTTAAGGAAAAATATGGCGAGGATGGATTAAAAATTGAGATGCATCCATTGATTCGTTCTGAGGAAGCTTGTTATTTGTCTTCGTCAAAAGCTGTCGAGCTGGCAAAAAAGCACAATACACGCTTGCATATCCTTCATATCTCAACCGCCAAAGAAATTGCATTATTTAATAATGATATTCCACTAAAGGATAAAAAAATAACGGCTGAAGCCTGTATTCATCACCTTTGGTTTTCTGATCAGGATTATGCCTCAAAAGGTAATTTTATCAAATGGAATCCAGCTGTAAAAACAGCCAATGACCGCGATCAGATTTTAAAAGCTGTACTGGATGGACATATCGATGTGATAGCGACAGATCACGCTCCGCATACAATTGAGGAGAAATCTCAGCCCTATGTTTCAGCACCAAGCGGAGGACCTCTTGTACAGCATGCGTTGCAAGCCTTGTTAGATATGGTCAAAGCAGGAAAAATGACCCTGGAACAATTGGTGCAAAAATCTGCACACAATACAGCTACATTGTTCCAAATTGAAGATAGAGGGTACATTCGTGAGGGATATTGGGCGGATCTTGTGTTGGTCGATCTGAATAAACCTTATACGGTATCGAAAGCGAATATCCTGTCGAAATGTGGCTGGTCACCATTTGAGGGGCACACATTTAGTTCAACGATTGAACATACTCTCGTATCAGGTAAACTTGCTTTCTCCAATGGACAACTTATTGAGAAAGGTGCTGGTGAACGTCTGTTGTTCAACCGATAGTATTTAGCAATGGAAAAAAGAGCCTTTCTAAAATCGATTGCTTTAAGCGTGTTGTCTATTCCTGTACTGGGAATGGGGAAGCCAACCGGAGATAAAGCCGAATTGTACGGTCAAGCTGCTTTGCTTGCAACGAGGTTAAAATTGGGGGATATCGTAGGTTTAATAACGCCTGCTGGTGTATTGGATGATGAAGAATCAATTAGTATTGCACGTGAGATATTTGAGACCTTAGGTTTTAAAGTAAAAGAAGGTAAACATATACGCAGCCGCTACGGTAATTTGGCCGGTACAGATCAGGAGCGTATAGCAGACATTCATGATATGTTTGCAGACAAGACCGTCAAAGCGATTGTTTGCATCAGAGGAGGTTCGGGTACATCACGTCTTTTAGATAGATTAGATTACAGACTGATCGCCAATAACCCAAAAATTTTATTGGGATATTCAGATATAACAGCCTTAATTTTGGCATTATATGCCAAGACAGGACTTATAACGTTTCATGGTGCAGTGGGGATCAGTACCTGGACTAAGAAGCTTGCAGAGGCTTTCAATGCTCAGTTTGTAGCCAATCAGCCAGCAATATTTGAAAACCCCAAGTCTAAAGGTGATAGCATTGTGCAGACCAAAGACCGAATTGCCACAATTCATCCTGGTATAGTAGATGGGGTATTGCTGGGTGGAAATATGACCGTGTTGACCGGCTTATGTGGTTCACCTTATCTGCCAGATTTTAAAGATAAAATTCTTTTTCTTGAAGAGGTCGACGAAGATATGGAACGTGTTGACCGCATGTTCTGTCAATTGAAAAATGCTGGTGTACTGGGTGCGATTAAGGGTTTTATTTTTGGCAAGTGCACCAATTGTAAACCATCTGGTGGCTATGGATCCGTAACACTTGACCAACTGTTCAATGATTATATCAGACCGTTAAAAATACCCGCTTATACAGGGGCTGTCGTTGGTCATATTGCCGAACAGTTTATTTTGCCCGTAGGAGCAAAAGTCCGTGTAGATGCTTCGCAAGGAACGATTGCTTTAATGGAGCCTGCATTAAAAGATTAATATGAAATTAGTAAAAGTTGATTTCATCAAAGCCTTTTCTTTATATGAAGAAAAGGCTTTGATGCATAGAAGATTTAAACATGCTGATATTTTGCCGTTATTAGAAAATATCAGAAGCTCTGGACGTTTTGCTGTAGCGGAAATTGGCAAGTCTACCGAAGATCGTTCGATCTTTCGACTACAATACGGACAAGGGCCAATCAAGATACTTTTATGGTCGCAAATGCATGGTGATGAACCTACAGCAACAATGGCCTTGTTTGATCTATTTAATTTTTTCAACGGAAAAGATGATGGTTTTGATGCGGTTAGAGATGACATAGCATCAAAAGTGACCTTATATTTTATTCCGATGCTAAATCCTGATGGAACAGAACGGTTTCAGCGTAGGACAACCATGGATGTGGATATGAACAGAGATGCAAGGGCAACAGCAACAGTGGAAGGAGCCTTATTGAAGGCGCAAGCCATGTTGCTAAAACCTGATTTTGCCTTTAACCTGCATAACCAAAACAATTACTACAATATTCCCGGAACAAATACGCCAGTAACAATTTCCTTATTGGCACCTGCTTATGATTATGCGCGGAGTATCAATGAAACTCGGAGAGATGCGATGCGGGTGATTGTTGGAATAAATAAAATCCTTCAGGACTTTGTTCCAAAGGCAGTTGCAAGGTATGACGATGAGCATACACCGCGCGGTTTCGGTGATAATTTTCAAAAATGGGGCGCTAGGACGATTTTAATTGAATCAGGAGCTTATGTTGGTGATACCGAAAAAATGCTGGTCAGAAAATGTAATTTCGTAGCATTGTTAAAAGCATTTGAGGAAATTGCTGATCAATCCTTTAAACGGCATTCGGTTACCGATTACGATGCAATTCCCTTCAATGATGAAAAGCTCCATGATGTGTTGCTGAGAAATTTGACCATTGAGCGGAGTGGAAAACCATTACTTGTCGATGTCGCCATCCGGCAAAATGAAAAGACGATAGGCTCTGACTATTATCTGGAGGGGATAGTAGAGGATATTGGCGATCTGCAAGATTTTTATGGTTATGTAGATATTGATGTTGCAGGAATGGAGTTTGCCCCAGCCAAGATGTATATGGAGCCATTTGCTTCCCTGACCGATTTAGATGATACCATCGTGATGGGATTACTTGAAAAAGGCTATGCCGCTGTTATTATTGAAAATGTGATCCCGGGAGAATTTTTGCATAACCTTCCAATTCGTGTATTAACTAAAAAAGCTATAGAATTTTCACAACAATTAGCTCTCGGAGCTCAGGCGGATTTCTTTCTTCGGAAAGAAGGAAAGATTATTTACGCCGTAGTTAATGGTTGGGTGATCGATTTGAAAAAACCAAAGCAACAGCAGTATAAAAATCAGATAAGTTAGCAATGCCTAATATAGCTCAAAAAAGGAAAAAGGTCACAGCATAGGCTGTGACCTTTTTCCTTTTTTGAGACTACTAGTAGCCGGTATTCTGTTGATTTGCTATAGCTGGGTTTGCATTCATCTCATCCAGTGAAATAGGAAGAATGGTTTTAAAGAAAGTTCTATCGATCGTTTTTTGCCTATTTGTTGTGCTTATATTTCCTAAATCATCATCAAAAGTTATCGATTTGTTCCAGCGCATCATATCAAAGAAGCGATGACCTTCTCCAAGGAGCTCTTTGCTTCTCTCATCGGCAATCATATCTAAAGTAATCGTGCCTGAGGTCGCGACATCTAATTTTGGAGAACGTTGGCGTATTGCATTCAGGTAATTTGCTGCAAGGGCCTTGTCAGGAGATGATTTTAATAGAGCAGCTTCAGCAGCGATAAGATATACTTCGGACAAACGGATGACCTTGATATTGACTGCGGTACTATTTGCTGTTGAATTTTTATCACCAGCAAGAGTGGTGCTACCGCTATATTTATAGACCGCTCCTAAATGGGTGGTGCCGACTTCATCGTACGCCATAACACCCCATCTGACATCTGTCTCGTCTTTCTTAAGTTTGGCCAAGAATGGATCTGCGGCTATAAAGTTTCCCAATATGGCTGTACTGCCATGTCCTTTTCTGCGGAACATCGCACCCAGAGAACTAGTCCCCGCATCAGCTTCATTCGGATAGACACCCAATTCTAGAATAGATTCAGTTCCAAACATACCTGTCCAGGATTTCACCCAGTTTTCATTGCTATACAATGTGTAGACTTTGGAGTCTATGACCTCCTGCGCTGATTTTAACGAGTTATCATAATCATTCATATAGAGATACACACGAGCTTGCAGTGCTTTATTGGCGAAAAAATTGAAATATCCATCCGATTTGGATTTTGGCAATAAGCTTTCTGCATCCTTTAGATCCTGTACTATTTGTTTGTAGTTTTCCTCAACGGAGATACGTTTTTCCTGCGCGCTATATTCGAGTACTTTCGTCACATTAGGGATACCAAGGGCAGATTTTTCCATGTTGTAGGGTTTTCCGTACAACCTGACAAGATCAAAATTGATGAGGGCTCTTGCGGTCAATGCTTGTCCTTTATACGTATTAAAATTTTCTGTCGAACCGGCAGCGATTAGTTTATCGATATTTGTCAAAAGATTATTGATCTGCACGAGTGTATGAAACCCTTGTGTCCAGATGCCTGAATAGGGATTAGAAGAGGCCGAATGATTAAATACATAAAGATAGTCATAACCGCGGCCTTGGGATGCAATCGTAAAGTCCCCCCCTTTGGCATCAGCATAGAGCGGGAAATTTCGTCCATAGTAGGCAACATTTGCCATTTTACTCATTAATCCATTCATAATAACCTTTGCGTCAGCAGCAGTTTGGATGGAGGTATTGGAGTCCCCCATATTGGTCGGTGTGACATCCAAAAAATTGCTACAAGAGCTGATTGCTAATGATATTGTTATGCACGAGGCAATAAAAAGCTTTTTCATAATACTGTTTCTTTTCGTTAAAAACTAAATTCAACACCGAAAGTGTACGTTTTTGCCAATGGTGTTTCCCAGCCCCGCGTACCAAATTGGTTAACTTCTGGATCCATATACTTGTATTTCGAAACAGTCAATAAATTGCTTCCATTGAAAAATACCCTTGCATTGGAGATGCCAGCTCGTTTTAAAAATTCATTTGGTAATCTATAGCTCAACGAAATGTTCTTTAATCTAAGATATGACGCGTCAAACAGTTGTCTACTGCTGATCTGGTTCACATCTTCCAGATCTCTTCCGGTAACCATCGGGTAAGTTCCATCCGTATTTGAAGGTGACCAGCTATTTTCTGTAAAATAAGCGGCATGAATTCGTTCCCAATAATAGCCGTCATCGGCAACATCTTTGGATGTCGCATCATAAAGTTTGCCGCCAATTTTATAAGCAAAGTTCAATCCCAATGAAAAGTTTTTATAATCGATGTCAGAATTTATACCGCCATATAGTTTAGGATTAGCATTTCCGATGATGGTTTGTTTAGCTTTTTTGTAATCATAACTTGCAGCTTTTCCGTTAAAGATAAAATCGCCATCCGTGCCGTCGTTTGTATACCAGACGTTTTTGCCATTGGTTTGATCGGTACCTGCCCATTCCAACCCAAAGAAAGATAAAGACGATTCTCCTTCGCGATAAATAAATCGAGCTCTATCGTCTCCACCTGTGGGATCATACCAGACGATATCTCGTCCACCATATAGTTTTGTAATCTTGGATTTGATAATTGCGGTATTTGCACTTAATGTCCATTTCCAATTTTCATTTTTAACAATATCTGAGCCCAGTTCAATCTCTATACCTTTATTGTTCATTTCGCCAACATTTCGCAATATGGAGCCGAAACCAGTAATTGTGGAGATCGGAACATTCTGTAAAAGATCCTTCGAGTCTCTGTTAAAATATTCAATTGTACCGAATAGTTTATTGTGGAACAGACCAAATTCCAATGCGATGTTTGTGGAGTAATTTTTCTCCCAAGCGACGTCCGGATTGCCTAAATTATTAAGCCCACCACCTGGCTGCGTCATATATTTGTTGGAATAACTTGTTAAATTGCGCCAGGCAAAAAGATCCGTAGGTAATGTTCCATTTACCCCATAGGAACCTCTAATTCTTAGGTTATTGATTTCTTCAATCTCTTTAATAAAAGATTCCTTGGCCAAATTCCAGGAAGCAGCTAAAGACCAAAAGTTGCCCCAACGAGGACCTGGTGCCAAGCGGGATGAACCGTCCCTTCTAAAAGATGCCGAGGCAAAATAGCGTTCATCGTAGTTATATTCCGCCCGCGATAGTACAGACATCATATTATTGCCCCAAGAATAGGCGGACGCATCCAATATACCTGCAGTGGCGACTGTATGAAGTGATGAGGATGGTAAATCTTTACCTGTAGCACGGATAAAATCAGTCGTGTTTTTTTCAGCTTCGAAACCAGCTAATAACCCGATATTATGCAAGCCAAAACTCTTGTTGTAATTGGCGGTTGTGGATGATACCAATTTTTCAATGGACGTAGACACCTCTGTGACCCGGCCATTGTCTGCCATACCGTTATAATGTTTAGCACTGTAATAGATATGATCTTTGACTTCGGTCCGGTCATAGGAGAAAATAGTCTTCAATGTAAGTTCAGGCAATAGCTTTAATGATAAAGATTCTATAGCTGATAATTTGCTTGTTTTCGAAGAGTTTTCCCATTCCTTGTTGTAATACAGTGGATTATAAGCGAGACTGCCATAACGAGCTGTATATTCGTTACCTGTTTTATAATCAGTTGGCCAATACATCTGCCATAATAAATTACTCGCTTGATACAGGTAATTTGTTCCTGTATTCCTGGTGTCATTCATCCCGATAAGCTTGTTTTTAGCGTAGTTGACGTTTGAACCAAATTCGAGATATTTCCCAATCTTTTGCGTTAAATTAATCCGACCATTGATTCTGTCGAAGTTATTCTCAATAATCCTGCTTTTGTCTTGCGTGTATCCTAAAGACGCATAGTAATTGGTTTTTTCTGTTGCTCCGCTTACCGAGATATCGTTGCTGTTGAATATCCCGGTTCTAAACAATGCTTTGTTCCAGTCATAATACTTACCATCTCGATTCTCTACACCATCTGTTTTTCCTGAGATATGTACATTTTCCCATTGTGAGGTTCCATCCGTGCTGAATTGATAGCCATGAATACCAAAACCATAAGAAGAAGTTGGTTTACCGTAATTTGCCGAATTTGGATTCCAGTCCAAAGAATTTAAGCGGAATAAGGTGTTTTTATTCGCCTGTTCGACTGTTTGACCTGCTGCTATTCTAGAATCATATAATACACTATAAAGCATATTGATTTGATCCTGTACCGAAGCGGGTTCATTATTTTTTGTCGCCCATGAGGGACTAATGCCAATAGAGGACTTAACATTGATCTTCGGATCTCCGTTTTTTCCCTTTTTTGTGGTGATGATGATGACACCATTTGCCGCGCGGGACCCATAAAGGGATGAGGCAGCGGCATCTTTTAACACAGAAATAGATTCGATATCGCTCGGATTTAATGTGCTCATTACATTATTTGTATTGACAATATAATCGCCCATTTGTCCAACACTACCTGAAATCACCGGGACTCCGTCAATGACATAGAGTGGTTCATTCGACGCGTTCATGGAGCCTATGCCTCGAATGCGTATAGCTGAAGTTGCACCTGCCTGACCAGATCCATTTGACACTTGCAGACCTGCAACACGGCCAGTAAGTGCTTTTTCAAAAGAAGTGACAGGTTGTTTATCAATGGCATCTGATTTTACTTGTGCCGCCGAACCTGTATAGGTGCTCTTTTTAGCCGTTCCGTAAGCAATGACAATGACTTCGTCCAGTGCCTGTTCATCACTGTTGAGTGAAATACTAATGGTTTTTCGGCCATTGACCTGAATTTCTTGTCGGCTATAGCCGACGGCAGATATAGTTAATGTCGCATTGGCGTTTGTGTTTAAGGTAAACAGGCCATTTTCGTTTGTTGAGGTCCCTTGGCTAGCGCCTTTTACATTTATTGTAACTCCGCTAATTGGTTTTCCATTGCTGTCTGTGATTTTACCTGCAATTTGGATCTGTTGTGCATATAAAGACTGCATCGAACTACAGGCTATGAGACACAACGTTGTGAGCACATGTTGTTTCATAAAAGTGTGAATTGATTAATTTAGTTGTTAATATTTTGGTGCTATCGATGTTGGTCAAACTTGTGATAGCAATTCAGTGCAATCTTTTCTTTAAGAAAAAAACATTGCACTGAATATAGGGTTATTTTCTTAAAATTCCAATCCCCGGACGGTCGGGAAGAAGGCAGTTACCATTGACAACGGTCATGCCGTCGTATATATCATTTCCGATCAATAAAGCACCATCTAAATCAGCCCAGTCTGTTAATGGTGCAAGTTGTGCAGCTGCACTGATCGCGCAGGTAGTTTCGGTCATACAGCCGATCATAACTTTCATTTCCAAAGAACGAGCAAGTTCTGCCATTTGTTTAGCTTCACGCATGCCCGTGCATTTCATCAATTTGATGTTGATCCCCGAGTATACACCCTTTAATGCCGGAACATCTACAAGGCGTTGGCATCCTTCATCGGCAATAGTAGGGATAGGACTATGCTCAGTAAGCCAGGCGTTGTCGTCTATCTGCTCCTTGGGCATCGGCTGTTCCAAGAAAGAAACATTTCTTTCTGCAAGCCAGTGTGCCATTTCCAAAGCCTCTTCACGTGTTTTCCAACCTTGATTGACGTCGGCACACAAAGGACGATCGGTAACCTGACGGATGGTGTCTATGATCATTTTATCCGTATCAAGACCCAGTTTCACCTTTAAAATTTTAAACTGATCAGCTTCGGCGACTTTTTGGCGGATCATTTCTTCTGTATCGATTCCGATGGTGTAGGACGTCGGTGGGATAAGGTTAGGATTCAATCCCCATATCTTATAATAGGGCTGATTCATAATTTTACCAAGGATATCATGTAGGGCAATATCAATGGACGCTTTTGCAGCCGTGTTTTTCAAAGCAAGCTGATCAATATAATGCAGGAGCTCTTCGGTTTGAAAAGGAGAGTTGAAGCCTGTCAGATCAATCTGATTGAGGAATGATAGGACACTTTCCTGAGATTCGCCTAGATAGGGTGGCATACTCGCTTCACCATAACCGATAATGCCATCATACTCTAGTTCGGTCAATACAACCGGTGTTGTGCTTCGGCTAAAGGAAGCTACTGTAAAGACATGGCGCAAAGTTAAAGTGTAAGGTCTAAACCTTAATTTAAAGGCCCCAAAATCTTTACTGATCCATTCAGATTGATTGCTCATCGTTATGTTTATTTATTGTTGTAATAATTGCTTTCAACGACTTTCTGTATTGCGCTATCGTGGGTCCCGAGGTAACGGCGTGCAGCAACCACAGTTCGGGTTTGGAAATCATCGTAGTTTGCAGCGTCCTTAAGCATACTGTTGATCCGGACTAATCCGGCAGCGTGAATAAAAGTTCCATTGCCGATATAGAGTGCAACATGTGTTACACGCGCATTAGGGTTGCTGTTTTTGCCTGCCGCAAAGAACAATAAGTCTGCCGGTTTTAGATTTTTGAGTGCTTTCTCAGGGTCGAAATGTCCTTCTTGATCTAAAATGTCGATTTTTTCACCTGCGAGTACTTGTTGCGATGCATCTCTCGGAATTACGAAGCCGTTCATAAAAAAACTTGTTTTGGTAAAACCGCTGCAGTCTACACCTTTCACCGATGTTCCCCCCCATAAATAAGGCAGGCCTAACATAGTTTTCGCACTGGCAATAATGTTTTCTGCTGTAGGGTTGCGCGTTTCAAGCCAGTTTTTCAATGTTACACTTTCTGATTTTTTAATATACCCCAAACGTCCATCGGGATAGACGATCTCATAAAAATTGGCTTTTTGTCCTTTTACCTGAAGAATGTCGCCATAGACGAGGTCAGATACACGCTGGCTCTTTTCATTTGGTTCGGAATATGATTTTCCAAATTCTGCTGTATAGATAACTTTTTCTGCTTGTCGCCAATTGGCCAACATGGTTTTGTCCATCGCTTCAATGGACGAAGTAGGTACCCATGCGATATAACCGTCGGGGGTGCGTACGCGATAGTCGCCACTCTTTTTCTGTAGAAGGTCTACTTGTGTTCCCAATAACACCTGGCTCGTCAGTTCCGCCGCATTATCTGGAAATGTACGCATATTTGCAACGGAGAGCCTGATGACTCCAGTAGTTTTTTCGCCTACACTTGCATCAGGTAAGAGCTGTACCTGAATATTGGCTGATATTTCTTTTGCTTTTTGCTCCAAAACGAACTTAGCATCTTTTTCAGTTGTTTCAAGCACATATTGGTTCTGTGCTATATCCGCTTTTTGGATTGCTACGATCTTGGTTCTTTTATCGGGAGCGAATTCACGTTTTACGTTTTCTTGCAACTCTTTGATCTTGAAATAAGTCGTGGAATCTAGCTGCTGCGCCTGACTGCTTTCAACACCTATTAGGCTTGCATAAGCTAAAATAGCGAATTTAAGAGTGTTTTTCATGCGAATTAGTTTGTTTCTAAAGATAGGATTAATTCATAATATAAGTCAATTTTTATTGTCGATTTTTAAGTGATTTTGATGTTATGTTGCTAAAAAACGAATGTTTGGGTTTAATTTTAATTAAATTATCTAATTGCTAAAACCATTTTGTAATATTGCTTATTGATTGTAAAGTCAATATCCTTCTTCAGTTTAACACGAAGCTGTAAAAATGTAGAATAGCATTTTCCGGCGTATATCGATGAAGTAGATTGGGGTCAGATGTGACGTAAGGTCGTGCAATACACTAGAAAGAGAGCGATGCCTTTGTGCAGTCAATAATGGAAATTTTTTGTATTCGGTAGACCGAAGGCAATTTTTTTGATTGTTTTTTGCCGGATTAATCAATAGCGATAGTTTTATAAAATATTAATAAGGAAATGAGTTCAAGACGTGATTTTATTAGGCAAGGTTTGATTGCTGCGACGGCAATGGGGACATTGACAGCATTTGATGCGAAAGGATTGACGATTGCAGCAAAGGGCAGTGTTAAAAAATATCCTATTGTAATTTCAACTTGGGACTTTGGGATTGCAGCAAATAAAGCCGCTTGGGAAATATTGTCGAAAGGTGGTAAGGCATTGGATGCCGTTGAACAAGGCGTACGTGTACCCGAGGCTGATCTCAAAAATATGACAGTTGGTAAAGGTGGTTATCCAGATCGCGATGGTCACGTCACACTTGATGCTTGTATCATGGATGCGGATGGTAACTGTGGTGCTGTTGCTGGAATGGAAAAAATTGGACATCCAATATCAGTAGCGCGGATGGTCATGGAAAAAACACCCCACGTGATGCTAGTAGGCGAAGGTGCATTGCAATTTGCGTTAGAAA
Organism: Sphingobacterium paramultivorum; assembly: GCF_014109745.1. Classification (NCBI taxonomy): domain Bacteria; kingdom Pseudomonadati; phylum Bacteroidota; class Sphingobacteriia; order Sphingobacteriales; family Sphingobacteriaceae; genus Sphingobacterium; species Sphingobacterium paramultivorum. Next base: position 3,078,296 of record NZ_CP058555.1, on the reverse strand, counting down.
ATGGTTTTAAGGAAGAGAATCTTCTAACGCCAGAAGGTGAAAAGGCTTGGAAAGAATGGTTAAAGGAGAAAAAATACAAACCTGTAGCCAATATTGAAAATCAATCCTTTGCAGCGGAACGTCTGCCAGGGAACCAGTATAACCACGATACGATCGGTATGTTGGCTTTGGATGCCAATGGGAATATTTCTGGAGCTTGTACAACCAGTGGTATGGCTTTCAAGATGCACGGCCGGGTAGGAGATAGCCCTATTATTGGAGCCGGACTTTATGTCGATAATGAAGTGGGCGGAGCTACATCGACCGGAGTTGGTGAAGAAGTCATACGGAATGTAGGTAGTTTCTTGGTTGTCGAATTGATGCGTCAGGGTTATTCTCCGGAAGATGCCTGTAAGGAAGCCGTTATGCGTATCGTGAAGAAGAAACCTGCAATTGCGAAGGAAATTCAAGTTGGATTCTTAGCAATAAATAAAAAAGGCGAATATGGTGCCTATGCGCTACAACAAGGTTTTTCCTATGCGGTTTGTGACAGTAAACAACAAGATTTATTGATTAAGGGAAAACACTACTATTAATATTAAAATAGGGGGCTATGGGTACGAGGGCTTCGTTCTCAAGTGGCAAATGGAACGTAAGCTGCCATTTTTCGCAATGATAGCAGTGTATCTCATTGCCGATTAATAATTATATTTGTCTAAACATTTTTCGCTGTAGCTACTAAATCGGCTATAGTGTTTGAAAAAGTAAGATTAAAATACGCAAGATTATAAAAGTATGAAAGCAACATTTGGAGGAGGATGTTTTTGGTGTACAGAAGTTATTTTCCAAAACACTGAAGGGGTAACATCGGTATTGCCTGGTTATATGGGAGGGCATGTAGATAAGCCAACTTATGAGCAGGTCTGTACGGGTACAACTGATCATGTTGAGGTTGTCGAGCTAGAATATGACGAAGAGCTGGTGAACTATGAAGACCTATTGAAAATCTTTTTTAAGACACATAACCCGACGACATTAAACCGTCAAGGTAACGATGTGGGTACGCAGTATAGATCAGTTGTTTTTTATCATAATGAAGAACAGGAGATCTTAGCGCAGAATTTTATCGACGAATTGGAAAATGAGGATGTTTATGAGGACGCTATTGTCACAACGGTAGAACCAGCCGTGACATTTTGGTTAGCAGAAGATTATCATCATAATTATTTTAATGATCATCCTGAAAATCCATTTTGTTCAGTAGTCATTGCTCCAAAACTTCAAAAATTCCTAAAAGAATTTAAAGCTTAAAGGACAATACTTAAGGTGTTGTATCCTACACAAAAAAGGCTCGAATATTTATTCGAGCCTTTTTTGTGTATGGAATACGAATTAGAACATTTCCATCTGTCCTTTATCGTCGATTTGGATGTCATTTGGATTAGTGATTTCCAATTTGATATCGTCATTTTTATCGGTTGACTCTACCTCCTTCTCCTTCACGGAACTGTCCACCGCCGTTATGGTGCTATCAACCGTTGTTTCTGTGGTATCAGTACTCGTTTCGGCTGCTTTTTCTTTACCTTTTTGACTTAAATCTTCATCCACCGTTGTTAGCGTAACCGATTTTACGGTATGGAAAGAGAGGCGGTTTCCTTGTGCTTTTATTCCTTTTACGTCAATAATTTCAGTCAAAGGTTGATCAAGAGTTTCTTCCGTTTGGGATTTACCTTTTAAAATATCCAATTTGACCATCGGTTCAGCCGCATTACTCATCAATACCAATTTAGACCCCGCATCTTCATTAATAAAGGAAATACGTTTTCCAATAGGTTGATCGTCAAATTTAAAACGTTTGACAAAGTACGTTCCACTCTTGCCGTCCTGATGCACAACTGTATAGATATGGTCCGGGTAGTATTTTTCGATCCGGATCATTTTCTCGTCAAAGTGGTTGCTTAGATCAAAGTTTGACAATTCGTAACTACCGTCCGAAAGAACCACTAATATCTTGTCGTCGCCGTCAAACTCGCCAAGGTATTGGCCACGTTCATCTGCATTTAGACGTTTCATGATGGTATCGTACCATATTTTTCGTCCTGCCAGTGTGGAGACACCAGAGCTTTTAAAGCTGATTTTTTTGACGGGATATTTTGACACAATGTTTCCTTGTGAAGCACGGCCCTTGATTGCAATCTCGGCAAAGTCCATGTCAAAATTCAACTTGCGCAATTTTGTGTGCGGTTTAAGCTGTATATTAACGATCTCTGCTTCACCGTTTGGATTGGCTGTGAAATATAGGATTTTAGATCCTTTGGATCCTTTGGATACATCATATTCCTTATCCCGAGTGACACCTACCACAGAGAAACGTTTGATGTAACTGGTACCAGTTTCACCTTCTTTATAGATGGCATTATAGATTGTACGTTCATCACCTTTTTTGAAAACAGCAACGTGGATAATTCCTTTTCCAACGAATACTTTATCCTGGATTTTACTGACAACATACTTGCCATCCTCGCGGAATACAATAATATCGTCGATATCCGAGCAGTCGCATACAAACTCATCTTTCTTCATGCCTGAGCCAATAAATCCTTCCTCACGATTGACATATAGCTTGGCATTTGCTAGGGCAACTTGGGTCGCTTCTACTTTATCGAATATACGCAGTTCGGTTTTACGCTCGCGGTCTTTACTATATTTCTCACGCAATTTCTCAAACCATGCAATGGCATATTCTGTCAATTGACGTAGATGACGCTTGACTTCCTTGATCTCATTTTCGAGTGTTTTCATCATTTCGTCCGCTTTTTTAACGTCGAAACGTGTAATACTACTCATTGGTTTATCGATCAATTTTTTGTAATCTTCTGGTCGTATCTCGCGATAAAATTGATCGAAGAAAGGTTCAAACAAGCGATTCAGAACCTGCACCACGACCTCAAAGTCACCTGCATTTTCATAATCCGGATGTTTGTACATCCCCTCTTGAATAAATATTTTTAATAAACTACTGAAGAAGATTTTTTCTTGAAGATCGTTTAAACGAATCTCCAATTCTCGTTTCAATAAATTTTTGGTGTTTATTGTGTTTTCCGTTAGAATGTCATTGACACTCATAAAGTGAGGTTTCTCATCTTTGATAACACAAGTGTTAGGTGAGATAGAGACTTCACAGGCGGTAAAGGCATATAAGGCATCAATCGTTACATCAGGAGAAATTCCAGGAGCCAAATGCACAATGATCTCTACATTTCCTGCTGTATTGTCCTCGATTTTTTTGATCTTAATTTTTCCCTTATCGTTTGCTGTGACCACACTTTCAATCAGACCGCCCGTCGTGGTTCCAAATGGAATTTCTGTAATTGCGAGCGTCTTTTTGTCGCGTTCTTCAATTTTCGCACGTACACGGATTTTACCGCCACGTTGACCCTCATTATAATTTGAAACGTCGGCCATACCACCCGTAGGGAAATCTGGGAAGATATTCGGACGTTCACCGTGTAATACCTGAATAGATCCATCAATTAACTCAATGAAATTGTGCGGCATAATCTTGGTTGCTAAACCAACAGCAATACCTTCGGCACCTTGAGCCAATAATAATGGAAATTTTACCGGAAGTGTGACAGGTTCGCGATTCCGTCCATCATAACTCAATTGCCACTCAGTTGTTTCGGGATTGAAGACAACGTCATTTGCAAATTTGGATAATCTTCCCTCGATGTACCGTGGAGCAGCAGCAGAGTCGCCCGTAATTGGGAAGCCCCAGTTACCTTGACAGTCAATCAGGAGATCCTTTTGGCCCAATTGTACCATGGCATCACCGATAGAAGCATCACCATGTGGGTGATATTTCATCGTGTTACCAATGACGTTGGCAGCTTTATTATATCGTCCATCATCCATTTCCTTCAAGGAATGGAGGATACGACGTTGTACGGGTTTCAAACCGTCATTGATATGTGGAACGGCTCTGTCCAAGATAACATAGGATGCATAGTCCAAAAACCAGTTTTCGTATAGTCCTGATAAAGGTATCGTCTGACTTCCGTTTTCTGTTTTTCCTGATCCCAGCTCTTCTTGATTATCTTCCGTTGGGAAGTTCGTTTCGTCACTCATTTACTCAGCAATAGATTAAATTGTACAATACAGAAATGTTCGAAATAATATTTTATTCGAACGTGTAAAAATACAAAACCATTTTGTTTTATCCCAGTGAAACTATGAAAAGTTAAAAAAATTAGTTTTTAAAACTAATATAATTAGTTTGTTGATTGGTCAATGGCTAGATCATACCAATAACAGGGAATATTCCATAGATCGAAATGAAATTCTTCAGTTACTTGAAATCCTACTTTTTCCAAGACATGCCTTGATCCCAGATTTCCCGTATGTGTGATGGCATGTACTTCAAAATGGGTCAGCTGTTCGCTGTAATATTGCATGCAGGCTAGTGCGGCTTCTGTCGCATAGCCTTTTTCCCAAGATTCCGTTCTGAAACGATAACCAAGGTCTAAAAATCCAATACGTCCGTTCTCCAATTCGTCAATATACTTAAATCCCGTCCAGCCTATCCATTGATTGCTTGATTTCTCAATGACCCCTAGACGGCCTATACCGTATTTTTCATATTGTTGCTGAATATGTGCGATGGCTTTTTTCATTTCTTCAATAGATTGAACAGGTTCGTTATTCAGAAAGGTATGAACCTCCGGCTGTGAATCCATTGCGAAAAAATAAGCTGCATCATCCATCTGTATTGGACGGATAATTAAACGTTCAGTTTCCAGTATAGGTAAGTGTTTTTCCATATTGTTTATCTCAAGTGTTACGGCATGCTAAAGCCACAATTTGTCGATATCTTTTTGTAGTATTTTTTCTTTCATTTCCTCTTCAAAATCGCCGAACTGCTCTTTTTTTACAGATTTACTAATTCTGCCATTTTCGAGTACCAAGATTTCATCGCAGGTATCTTTTAGCGTAGAAAAGATATGGGACGAAATCAGGATCGTTTTACTCATTGCTTTTAAGCGAAGAATAATCTCCGTAAGAATAATGCTGCTTTGTAGATCGATGCCATTAAAAGGTTCGTCAAGGATATAATAATTATTGTCCTGAAGTAAAGTAGCTGTCAGGGCTAGTTTTTTTTTCATTCCCGTGGAATAGGCGCTGGCATACTCCTTTAAGGGCAACTCGAAAATATTTCTCTCACTGAGGTTTTTGATCTGTTTACCGCGTGCATCCGTCAGCAGATAAATATACTCTTCGCCGGTGAGCTTTGAAAGAAAATACGGATCCGAGGTAAGGTAACCTAAATTGTTTTTCAGCGGCTCTAAATCAGATTTTAAACTTCCCGAGGCGGTTTCTAGTCCAGCAATACAACGAAATAGCGTTGTCTTTCCAGCACCATTTTCACCGACGATACCATATACTTTTCCGCTATCAAAGAGGTAAGTAACCTCGTGGAGTACTTGATGCTGTCCAAAGGACTTATTGATATTCGCAAGCTCGATCATAAGTAATTTTTTAGATTGTTGATTGCTTTGATATAATAAAAAGGTAAGAGCGCTAGAATCAAAGGGTAAAAGCTAAAACAAAGTGCCAAAGCAAAACCTTCGGGGAAATTGATCTCCCGTGGGTAAGCGACGTATTTCAATGTGATTGCAAAAGGAAGTAAAAGTAATATTCCGCCCAATACAATACAGGCATTAAATAAATCCGATGGAAAGATTACAACATACAGAAAAAGAAGGGGCAGTACCAAGAGCAGACACTGTAAAATTCCCCTTTTAAACTTTCGCATCAGAAAGACTGTTGGTGTATGATGGTGATTCCAGAGGTAAAAAATAGGCTCCGGCAATTGATAATAGAAAACGCAGGTGAGCGCAATGCAAACGACGCAAAATAAAACAAGATTGGAATTGGCGACATAAAAACCGATTCCAGCCAATAGATACAATACAAGCAAAAGCAAGTAGCTCCGTCGGAACCCGATGATAAATTCAAAAGGTTTTTTTACGAAAGGTGTCGGAATAGATTTTACGAAAGCCCCAAATGTCAAAAATGCAAAAACAACAGCCAAAGTATCCAATAACAACGCATAGTGCCATTGGCTGTGGAGGAAAAGAATGACGAAGGACGGCAGCGTTAATAGGCCATTCTCAACTATTCTGATCTTGTGAAAATCTCGCTTACTGTATGTATTTTTGAGAAAGTCATTTCTGTTCTTTTCAGTGAGCAGAAACAGTGCTTGAAAATTACCAAGCAGTAGTGCATAACAACCAAAAAGCGGGTATTGAACCAAAGCATAATAAGCAAAATAACATAATCCAAACAACAGGAGAAAGGCGAGCCAAACAGGCAGTCCTGTAGCCCGAATATGCCGAGACAGTAAAGTATACTGAAGCTTTAAATAATTGCTTAACATGATAAATCAAACTTAGATAAATTACCTTTTATATGCAATATAATTGCGTGGCATATAAAAGCAAGTATTCGATTTTCTCTGTTCTTCTCGGTACTCGGATTACTGCGCAGTTTACTGATTTCTCCGCTATCCATTGAGAAACACATTTAAAGAGGAAATGAGGTTTGGTCCTGCATGAGTTTGCAAAAGCAATAAAGGCTAGTGGGCTTTGTGCTTTCTCTGCCAGCTCAGCATATAGGTCAGTGCCAGTAGCAAAACTACCGCATTGGCATACATAATGACTGGAATCCGGAGGATAACATCACTATAGTATAATCCAGCAAGCAGTGCGCCAAGCCCTATTCCAGCTTCAAGTGAGATATACATGGTTGCTACTGCCTTGCCCCGATGTTCAGGTAGGCTAAGGTCGATCGTCCAAGCATTGACGGCAGGGGAGAGTATACCTGTGCCCACGCCATAGATGCTTGCGCCGATCATCATTCCAATGAAACTATTGCCCATACCGATAGCAACGAGTGCAATAGCAATAATGACTATTCCGACAACAATGACTTTTGGTCTCCCGTAACGGTCCGAAACTTTGCCGGATACGAAACGTATCAGCACCGATGCGATTGTAAATGCCAGAAAAAATAGCCCTTTATTTTTAAGTCCCAGATATTCACTCCAATCGGGAATTAAAGTTAAAATGACTCCATAAGCGGTATAAGATAAAAACGTGACGATTCCAGCTGGAAGGGCACGCCATTCAATAATATCCTTGCGGTTTATTTTGAGCATGGAAAGATTGAATTTTTCTTTTTTCGCCAGTGTTTCTTTCATGTTAATGACGATAAGAATGGAGAGAAGTGCCATGAAAGAAGAGCAATAAAACATAACATTGATACCAAAGGCCTCGAAAATGGCACTCCCAATTGCTGGGCCAACAGCTGTACCGACGCTAAAAGCCAGTCCATGCATGCCAAGAGCCTCACCCCATCTTTTTTGAGGAACCAGATCGGCGACATACGCAGAAGTTGAGGTAGGTTTAAAACCGGTGGAAAAACCATGTATCAATCGTAAGAATAGGAAGCCCGCGACTGATGTTAAAATGGGATAAAGAAAACCACAGATGAAACAGACGATGGATCCAATTGCCATGACCGGTACACGTCCCCACCGATCGGTCAATTTACCACTAAAAGGCCGCGAAATTCCAGCAGTCAAAGTAAACAATGCTATGATTAGCCCTTTGTACTCCGCACCCCCCAAACTGCTCAGATAATTGGGTAGTTCCGGAATAATCATATTGAAACTAGAAGAAAATAGGAGCGAGCTTAAGCAAAGTAAAATAAATTGTAACGTATAGATGGATTTCTGTTCAGCGGGCATGGTGTAATTTTATCGTGTGTGAATATTCAAAAAAGAACATGGATAGCGGTATCGATCCGTCTTTCAATTGAACTGTTCAAATGTACAGTTTTTGGAGCGATTAAGCTTTTTCTTTTGACAAAAATTAATCGAATCTTTTAAACGAATAGAAAAATGTCGCGACGGGGCTTTTTCTCTATTAAAATTGATATTTTTGATGAAGATCAGTGTTTAAATATGGAAGGGTATAGAAATCTCAGGAGTATATTTTGAAATTCCTGTAACGAATATGGAAAGAGCTGTTCGGTTTTACAGCCAAACATTTAACTTTTCCTTTGAACGGGAAGAATTTGATGGAAATCATTTATTTCCATGTAGAAAATGTGATCGATACAATCGGGAAAGCGCTAGCGCTTGGGGGAAAAGAGTTATATTCAGCCACCTTTCATACCGACTTGGGCTTTGCCGTCGCAGAGATTGAAGATTTGGAAGGAAACAGGATTGGATTACATCAAAAGCTATAAGCGAAGTATCAAATTGAATCTGTTTTAGGTCAGTTTTTGTCTGGAAATCTCACTACAGAAGATCGTTGTTGCTACGGCTACATTCAATGATTCGGCTTGCCCTAGGCGTGGTATAGTGACAGCTTGATCGATCAAAGGTATTATTTCGTCGCTGATGCCATTTCCTTCGTTACCCATAACAATTAGCCCCTCATCAGCCCACACAGTCTGATAAATGGATTGACCATCAAGTAGGGCGCCATACACTTTCAATCCAGTAGCCGGAATAAAATCAGTTAAATCAGTATAGTGGATCTGCAGTCTTGCCAATGAGCCCATAGTTGCTTGCACTACTTTAGGATTGTAAGCGTCTACAGTGCCAATGGAACAGATAATATGTTCGATTCCAAACCACTCCGCCGTGCGGATAATTGTCCCTAGATTGCCTGGATCCTGCACATCATCGAGTACGAGGCTAAACTTATTTTTTAAATCACTTGATACAATTTTTTGCTGTAAAGGAAGTTTGACCAAAGCGAGTATACCTTGTGGCGATTTCAGTGCGCTAATCTTTTGGAATTCAGTTTCCGTTAGTTCATGGGATTTTATATTATGCGAGATTTTACCCACTTTTGTGTTGGCGTCGTCCGTGTAGAAAATAGACTCAACCTCATAACTTGATGAAATAAATTCCATCACGGATTTTATACCCTCAACGATAAACAGGCCGTGTTGTTTTCTATACTTTTTATTTTGTAGAGACGTTATTAGACTGATTTGCGCTTTTGACAACATTTTTATTGATGATTAAGTATACTCGTTTTATCGGATTTGCAAGTATAACGCTTTTAGTGTTATTTTTTGCATCATGCCGGTCTTCAAAATATCTTGACGATGACCAAGCTCTGGTTACAAAAGTACAGATTTCTGGTGTCACCCCTGCATTGAAAGAATCATCCGAAACGTATATTTCCAATCAAATAAGACCTAATTCAAGGGTAAATCTATTCATTTACAATACGTTCAATACTAAAAACGGACGCTATAAAACCAAGAAAATTCGGAATGTCGGTGAACCACCTCATTTGCTGGATTCGGCAATGGTGGATTTGTCTGCCAATCAAATCCGGCGTTTTCTATTTTCAAAAGGTTACTTTAAAGCTAAGGTCGAACCTACGATTTCAGTTTCCAAAAAGAGAGCACATATCGATTTTAAAGTGGATGAAGGTGTTCCTTATCAAGTTAGAAATATAGATCGAAAATTTGAGGATGAAGATATAAAGGCAATATTTGAACGGGAGGTACTTCCTAAAACTTCCGTAAAATCCAATACTCAGTACGATGCCGCAAAGTTGCTTGATGAGCGGGAGAAACTTTATGTTTCGATGCGTAACAATGGGTATTACGATTATGTAAGGCAATATATGCGTGCTGGGGTCGATTCAACTATCGATGGAGCTTTGATTGACTTGAAAATTAATGTCGAAAATCCATCTGACTCTACGATACATAAAAAGTATCAAATAGACAGTGTTTATATGACGATAAGGAATTATGGAACAATGTCGAAGAAGGAGCCACGTCGTATCCTAGATTCTGCAAAACGTCTTTTATTTGTTGATGAAACGAATAGTTTCAGGTGGAAACCTTTGGAACGCTATATGTATTTACGCTCAGGTCAGTACTATTCCTTGCGGGAGGAAAATAAATCCTATGACCGATTGTACGAGATGAATGGTTTTCGTTCTGTCAAAATGCAGTTTGTCAAAAAAGATTCCAATAAACTAGATGTGCACTATGATTTCGTTCCAAGACCTCGTATGGGAAACCAGATAGAGGGGGAGTATACCTTTAGTTCAGGTATGAGCGGATTTAATATTGGAAATACATTCTCACAACGTAATATCTTTGGTGGTTCGGAGCAATTGGAAGTGAAATTACGTTATGGTGTATTGTTTGATCCGCGTTTAGCAGGAGGGCTTTCCAGTAAAATATTCAATAACGATTTTCAAGCGGGCGTAAATTTGGTTATTCCTCGTCTGATGGTGCCCTTTCATATTAATCCAGGGGGGAAGTTTGGTTTGCCCAAAACGACCTACTCGATGACATTGCAGTTGTTCGATCAAGATAAAACCTATTCAAACCGCTATTTTATCACATCGCTGAATTACTCTTGGTATGAAACAGAAAATAAGTACCATAGTTTTACGCCTATCGTTTTGGAGTATCGGGATGGACGCTTGGATTCCAATTTTCGGAACAAGCTTGTACAGGAAGGCTACCAGCTGTATGTACGTAGCAACGATCGCCAGTATTTTGGTTTAGGAACACAATATACCTTTATCCTGAATGGCAAGAAATTGAATAGCAAGGAGGATTTTCAATATTTCAGAGGAACATTGGACGTGAGTGGAAACGTGCTGGACCTTATTAGCTCCTTGGCAAAATTGCCCAAGAATGCTGATGGTGAGAAAAAAATATTTGGTGTGCCCTTTCTTCAATACGCCAAGACAGAATTTGATTATCGTTTATACCGAAATCTTGGTGGAAATAGGCAGTTTGTCTTCCGTTTTAATCCAGGGATAGCGATTCCTTATGGTAATAACTCTAAACTGTTGATTTTTGAAAAGAGCTTTTATAGTGGGGGGATGAATGGTATACGCGCTTGGCAGGCACGTACCCTGGGACCAGGTGCCTATAACCGGCAGAGTCTTAGTGAGGATTTGCGTTTAAACCTGCGTAACTTGGATCAGTTGGGGGAGATTAAGCTGGAAGCGAATGCGGAGTATCGATTCAGATTACTTAATAACTTCCTGGGCGCAAAGATGAATGGAGCGACATTTGTGGATATGGGAAATGTTTGGCGACTGAAGAAGGATGAAGAACTAAATCCGGGTGGAGAGTTTAAATTCAATAAATTCCTTGGGCAAGTCGCCATCGGTACCGGTTTCGGACTTCGTTTCGATTCGGACTATTTTGTGATTCGCTTAGATGCCGGGCTTAAACTAAAAGATCCACAATTCTCAGGTGCTGATCAATGGGTTATCAAGCACTTCTTTGATTCCAAGGAATTTAAGGCACAATATTATGAAACCCATAGACCCGACAGATACAATTTTATTCAATACAATTTTGGAATCGGTATGCCGTTCTAATGTACAATCGTTTTGTTATGATTTACTTTGATCACATCAATTGATGTGATTTCCCAAGAGATTGTGTTGTCAACCGATGAGATTTTTGAGACTTGAAAATATAGATTCAAAAATTTTACTCAAGTCTAAACCCTGTGAATGGTTGAATAAAAAGAAAACTATAGCCAGTGCGATCGCTGTCATAATCACTTTTTTAAACATATAAGCTATTCCTAATACAATGGCCGGAATAATCAAAAACATCAATCCGCTAATGGCAAAAGGAGAGAGTCCGCTATCGCTCTTATAGATATAAAATAAGCGACCTTTGGAAGTTTGTTGATTCTTATGGCTAAAGAATACAAATGTTGATGACTCAATTTTCTGATTAGGGACAGCGACACCCTCATGAAATTGTAGTGCTTGCGAGAAACCATTGATTGTAAATAGGTAATTGCCATGGATGTTTTCATTGGTGTTTCCAAGTGAATCCAATGCAACTACAGCTAATTTTCCATTTTTGGAAAGGTTTTCTTTTACGATAAAGTTTTGGATATTTTGCTCTTGAGCAGCCGCCCAAAAAGGTATCAGTAATAGAAAAAATATAATCTTTTTCATCGTTTTATTTTTATTCAACTCGCTATTTCCCTTTTTAGGGCCTATTTCCGTAGCGTCAATATCGTTTGGAAGATCAGTAGCATTAATATGCTGAATCCGATTTCCTTGAAATGAGACTGCAATTTTAGGGATTTTAATTTTCTTTTGAAAATCTTTAACTATACGAATGTTGAAACCTTTGTAAATAGGCTCGAGGGTTTTTCATTATTCCTCAGAAGAAGGTATTATCTCCTGCTTCAGTTAACCCTCCTTTTATTTTCTTCTATGGGTAAATTAAGTATTATCCTCGTTGGGTAAAGCATACGAATTGCTTTTATCTGTGTCTTTTGTTAAGATCATATTTTGGAAATATCTAATTTCAGGCTCCCCCAAAAACTTGTTTATTTTTCCCATCGTTTGATCATCGCACCAGTTACCGTTCTGATCTTGGACTTGTAGTACCCATTTATAAGGTCGTTTGTTGTTGGAAAATTCCTTTATCCTAATAACCCCAAATAAGGCATAGGTAATCTGATTTAACATTTCATCTATTTCCTCTTCTGTATTATCAGAATGCCAATGGAAGTGGTCAAAAAAGAGCATATTTTCTCTTACGTCAATACATAATGTAATATCAAAGCCCTGAGTGGGAGTGCCTAATATTTGAAGTTCGTTCGCGTTTGGTCTTCGGTATGAGATTTCAGGGTGTTTTGTTAGTTCATCTATAATATTTTGGTCCATCGTAATGTTGGATTATTCACTTATAAAATAGGCTAATTTCCAGAAAAATTTAGTTCTTTGAAAGTTCTTGGATCAATTGCAATTTCACTGCGTCATTTAGAATACCTTTTGGATCATCAATAGTTATTTTTCCAAGGATATCTTTCTTGACGGAAGCCCGATTTCCTTTATTGTCACTCGCATCATAATTTCCTAAAATATCCTTTCTAACTGAAACTCGATTTCCGCTATTGTCTTCAATCGTTTTACCCCCTAGAATATCAGTTCTCACTGTGGTACGTTGACCATTGCTATTTTCGATAGTGAGATTATCAAGAATATCTTTTGTTATCCGGCTTGAATTACCTTTGTTGTCTCGAATTTCCAGATTTCCTAAAATATCTTTGGATATCGTTGAGCTATTACCTTGATTATCTCGGATGTCGAGATCTCCAGAAATATTTTTTGATACAGTTTTTACATTTCCTTTTTCATCATGTATTTCTAAATTACCGTGTATATTTTTTAAAACTGTAGATGAACTTCTGTCTAGATCGGGGATATCAAAATCGCCGCTGCTATTTTTTCTGGTAGTAGTTTTATCTCCATTCTCATCTTTTACAACAATATTTCCTGAAAAATCTTCTTTTATGGTCAGTTTAATACCACTCTTATTGACAGTTGTATATTCACCCAGGCTACCCCGTCTAAATTTAATGGTATTTCTCCATGTGTCTGAAAGAACAACTTCTCCCCAGCTATCGGTTTCTATTTTTATGGAGTTTTTATCTAGCCCATCTGAAATTGCCATTTTAATCATGTACTTTTTCATATTATTAGAAGGGGGATCGGACCATATTCGGGTATACTCTTCCGCTGTTGAAATTTTGGCTTCTGACGTTAAAGTAACTAATAGTAGTGAAAAACTGAATAGGAAATATATACGCATGATCTGTCTGTGATTTAATGTCAATATACGTTTTTTTCTCTACTTTCGTTATATTTAAACAGTAAGCGAAATAATTGATATTACAGTTATAAATAATGTTTAAGCACTTAAAATACATAGACGGTACATCGGATAAATTTTGGGAAATACAAACAGCGGGAGCAACTCATACAGTCACCTATGGACGGAACGGTACCGCTGGACAAAGTAAAAGTAAAACCTTTGATTCCGAGGAAGCCTGTCTTAAAGATGCAGATAAATTAATTGCAGAGAAGACCAAAAAGGGCTATTCTGAAGATGGTGCTGTAGATGCAGACAGCAAGGATAAAGGATCCGCTGTTCGACAGCCAACGGCTGCCAGCCAGCGAAAAGAAGAAGCGGTAGCAGCTCTGAAGTTGCTTATTAAAGAGGCAAGGACGGAAGATATCATCCCTTTTCTGGAAGAATATTCCAGTGGCAACCTGGAAATTTTAAAAAAAGAAATTCGTGTAGCCAAACGATATTGGGTCGACTACAGTGATCTCTCCAAAGATCCTGAATTTAAAAATAAGACGCAGTACAACTGGGGGACACGGGGTACGAAGGAGCAACAACGTACAGTAAAATTACTGGCGCTCGCCACATTTTCCGGCTCCGATGCCGGCAATTGGGATATTTTTTATGAACTTTTGAACCAGGCTCGGAGCAAGGAGGTGATACAGATCCTTGCCTATGCGAAGCCCAATTGGTTGGGCGGATATTTATTACAGTTAGTTCGTAAAAATGAGTGGCAGCAGATTAATTACGACAATCTCCGTTTTTTGGAGAGAATGGGGCATGTTGATTTTGAACCGGAGCTTTATGCAAGTTCAATTTCTGGGTTTAATAATTATGAATCCAAAAAGTTTTTTGAGCTGCTGACAACAGATGAATTGACGATCCAGCGGGATATTCCTCTGGTATTTGAATATGAAACGGGCGTTCATAGTAGGTATTGGGACTATAACTATCAGAATGTAGTCAATGAACTGTTATGGGATAGAGTGTTCGATACGTTGTTGGAAAACGGAAAAATTGATCCGGTACTCATCATCACTGGAGCGCTCGAAGCTCAAACCAAAAATTGGAATAATAATCTAAAAAGCTATTTCAGAAAGCTTATTGAGCGGATGAAGCTTTCCGAGAATACAGTTATTGAATATCAGCAACAGTTTTTCCCTTTATTGCATGCTGAGCATAGTGCTGTGGTCAATTTTGTGGTTGAGTATTTAAAACCATTCTTAGCGCATCGTGATTTCCAGTTACAGGAATTTTTAGATTGGGCCGAACCTATCTTTATGCGGAGTGATATTAAGACAAGTCTTAAAACTCTTTTGATTCAATTTGATAAGCTATTGAAACAAAAACCGGAATGGCGGGAGCGATTTGTTTCCCTGGCTGCGGATCTATTTATGATTTCGGACCTACAGTTACAGGAAAGAGCAAGTAAATTCATCTTAAAAAATCAGACAGAGCCTTCAGAAGAACTTTCCGGTAAGCTTCAGTTATATAAAGCCCAAATGATGGGTTCAGTGGCTGTTGACCTGAAGCATCTTTTGCAAGAGGATGGATATTCTGAAGCCGAAATCCTAGCAGAGCTGAATGGTCAATCTTCAGAGCAATATATTTATCAGCCAACAGAAGTTCGTTACCTGAACGAAGCTTATGACTATCCACAGACCTGGAACGAGTTATTTTTCAAGGTAGGGGAGGTAATCGGAGGTTCCGACCCCATTCAGGTGGAGATCCTAATGAATGCCTGGGTGCAACAGACAGCTGTTTTTCCCTCAGACTATCAGATCCAGCTGGAGCCTTATATAAAACAGCTAACAGGAGCTTATCGCGAATCTTCCTGGTACAATCATTTCTCAGGGACCTTCATTAATATGTATTATAAACCCACGGTAGTATATAAAGATAAGGATCGGTATCACAATTACTCCAAATGGGTCAGTCTCATGGGCAGCCAATTGGAGCTATTGCAACGTTATCGGATTGATGGTATCCGCCTGCCACTTTTGAGTCTGCCGACACATCGACCATTTTGGATCGCGCCGACGATTCTCGTTAAGCGTATTTTGGCTTACCAGGAAGCAGGAGTGAGAATCAATTTATTGGATTTGTCTATAGCACTGAGCCGTACTGTCCGTGAAGATCTGGAAGGAATTGAAGTACTGATAAAACAAATAAAGGAACAGCAGGTACAGGATGTGATCAGCTATGCCCTAGGTTTGAATCCGATGAAGGTTCAGCAGCAATCTTGGGTTAGAAATTTATTGTCTTCCAAAGATTCCGATCAGTTCAATTGGATTGGTGTATGGGCTACAGTGGCGCGCACGCATCATCGTGATACCTATTTTGAAGAATTTAACAAAGAGCCTTTGGCGGATATTCCTTTCGCTGGACAGCCATTCCGTCCGGTCTTGAAAATAGAACCGACCTATTATAACGGTTATAACTATACGACTAGAAAATCCGAGCAGGTATATAACGGAGATAAGCTCACCTATCATTTCCCCCCATACAAGCTAGGAACGGATACCTTTTTGTATCACAAAGATATTTTCAACCGTGGGAACGATGTTTTATTGTCTTATTATTTATATAGGGCAGATGTCCCTTATATGCATAGTTTGATGCCACAGAATACAGAAAGTCTTTCTATGTTTTTAACGATGGGGCTGAATAGCAAAAGCGATATCGGTGGAAAGTCTTCGGCAGCCTATCTGCAAGAGATGCTGTACGATTTTTTCCGTTTTGATCAACAGTCCAATCTATATCTGGCAACTTCGCTCTTCAATAAAGAGAAGGAGGTGCGCGCGATGGCTGTTGAAGTCATCTTGGCTGCAGTTAACGAAAATAGATTGGACACCACTGTATTAGGTGAACAATTGGGAATGTTGCTGAGCAATGGGTATGGTCCGATTGGCCGTTGTATTGAAGTGTTGGAGCAATGTCGCGATATATCTTCGAAGCATAACAATGCTTTGTTGCAGCTATTGGATGCGGCTTTTGCGCATTACATCATTGCTGAAAAAATGCCGACCAATTTTAAGAAAATCGTCGAATATTATTACGATTTGATGAACAAGGAACAATATCATTTTCCGGATGATCTTCAACAGGTTTTTGAGAAGCTGGAAATATATAAGAGTTTACAATCCATTTTGAAAAAAATAAGAAAATAACAATATGGCAGAGCAAGATTTAGCGATTAGCTATGCAAGAAATTCACAACTGACCCAACAATCGGGCATACAGCAATTGGTATTGGCACATCAGTCGGAATTGGCAGAAATCGCCAACGTACCTTGTTTCTTTTGGGGGAGTTTGACGGATCCTTTACTGACATCCAAATGTTTGTTGACCTTGTCGAAAGTAGTGCAGTCAAGTTTTGGTCCCGTACCTCCGAGTTTACGGGATCCTATCGTTTCTGCTGGTACCAATCAGATTCGTTTTGAGGGCTTTTCTTCCTGTAATGGTGTTTATGCACGCCTGGATTTATTGGAAGATGCTATTGATGGGGAGTTTATTACGAGTGGTACAACCAATGTGGATTTCAATGAGCCGATGCTCAATGCGTTAAATGCTGTCAAGAAAACCGAAAAGATGGTGTTGGGAGTAGGAAGCAATGAGGTTGCCATTAGTACCGATAAGGCTAAAGTGACCGAAAAGAAAGTGACTTTGCCCCCGCGTTGGATCAAAGGGCTGACTTCGGTCCAATTATATTTGGCAGGTATGGAGTTACAGTTTGAATTAAATAAAATTCAGCTTATCCAATTATTTCAGGGCATTCCGAAAGGGAATGTGAAGGGGGAATTTTATCTGACGAAAAGGGCTAACCGGTT
Source organism: Sphingobacterium paramultivorum (assembly GCF_014109745.1). NCBI lineage: Bacteria > Pseudomonadati > Bacteroidota > Sphingobacteriia > Sphingobacteriales > Sphingobacteriaceae > Sphingobacterium > Sphingobacterium paramultivorum. Next base: position 3,060,762 of record NZ_CP058555.1, on the reverse strand, counting down.
TGTGTTTTCCCCTATAAGTACAGGTGATGCGGTGCGTATTGGTGGTTTACAGCGGTTGCGTTTATTGGAGGGATTGCTGACTTACGCAGATAAGTTGTTTGTTTATCAGGAAAAAGGAGGTGAAAGTGCAGCTTTTGTTGCCGACTTTGGTAAAATGAGACTGACTCTTGCGTTGTCACCAGATAGTTATCGCGGATTTTCGGGCGAAGGTAATGTATTGGAAAATATGATTAAGGCCGTTCCGGATGAATGGATACATGCGGTCAACGGATTACTTAAATCCAACGAGTTATTTGATCCAACAATGCTTTCAATTGAGCATGATGTCGACTTTGATACGATGGACACGCTATCAGCATCATTGTCTTCTATTGGGTTGCTTGGTTATGATTTGCATAGCCATCAGCACTATTATAGACGATTACCGTTTAAGATGGAACGTATCTTGGCATTGAACCCAAGGCTAAAAAATGCTAAAAAACTTGTTGCGACAGCAGGTGTACAATTTGTTAAGAATACAACGGATTATATTGAAGCTAGAGTGGATGGATCAGGTGTGCAACATACCGTCATTATACAGGGCGACAAGCATCAATGTACCTGCAATTGGTTTACCAATCATCAGGGAAAAAGAGGGTTATGCAAACATATACTTGCCGTCAAGATGTTGAATGGCTAACCTGTTTGTTGCTTCATACTTTACTTGCTGCGAAGTATGAAGTAACAAAATATAGGGGCACATATTTAAAAGTAAAGCGATAGGAGGTTTGACCTGTTCTGTGTTGAACTAGTCTAAGATCTCTTCGTATGTCAATGTGTTTTTATGATTGGATACACAGATTTTTATAAATGTTGGAGTGATGCCTTTGCCATTTGGACGATACATGGAATAAGTATAGGAATCATTGTCATGATAATTGGCGCGTAGCGTGTCACCTTCATATCTGTCTACCGCGGAGCTATGAACTTCTATTCTTTCATCCATTTTGTCACTCCAAGTTCGTTGATCGATAAAAGATTGTTTGTCTTTTTCGGAAATAGATAGTTCAAATTGATGTGTGTAATCTCTTAAGCCACCACTTTGATTGGAAATAATTTTAAAATCATCGTTTAGCGTGATATGGTGTTCGCTGAGTAGTTGTCTTGCATCAGATTTAGAGAATAATAGATCATCAAATAGTAGGTATAGCGTGAGCATAAGAAAAGGCAATATTAAAACAATCGAGACGATAGTTCCCAACTTTTTACGGCCAGATTTTTTTAGGATCGAGTACATTAAATAGATGAATAGGCCTGGGATGCCAAACCATATCAAAAAAATTAGCGCGTATAGCGTATACATTTGTTAATCGTTATAATCCTAAAGCTCCTAATCCACTAATAATGTCTAAGTAGATTTGTGGTATATGTACATTCCCAATATTGTTACGGGTGATATCGGTAATACCAGCATGCGAAATACCCTGGGAAGCATGTATATGTTTAAAGTTGGCTCCCCACACTGCACTTTCTAATGGGACCATCCCATCATTTTTACCTGCCAGTCCCGTCAGGTATTTAAAACTCAATGCGTACAATAAATCATCCTGTGGCTTATTCATTGTCGAAGCAAAGCTCTGATAAAATACATTGTCCATATTGGGGTTGAGCTGGTTGAAAGCACGCATTTTTTTTACACTGAGATCTCGGATTAATTCGATTGGGGCGGGAGATTGCCCTCCAAATAAGAAAGAAATACGTTGGATCAGTTTTTTTGTAACAGAAACCCCGGATAGATGTTTTTCCATTAGATAATCTGCTATTGGTGTTCCTAAGTGTGGCGTGGATATTGTGCTTAAGGAGGCCACCATTTGATGGCCTTTTAGCGTTGAAATAAAATAGCGGGCGTCGATCCCACCTTTAGAATGCGCGATGAGATTAAATTTAGTGACACCTGTTTTTTCTGCAAGATCTGACAGATTTCTTTTCAGCATCTGTGCATTGTTAGCAACGGTGCCCCATCCATCGGTCTTACCATAAAAAAATGAAATATTGTTTTTTTTGAAAGTCTTGGGAATCCTGCCCCAAAACAAACTACTATCTCCAGCTGCGGTACCATGGATCAATATAATAGGATATCTTAATTTAAAGGCATTCATTGGTTTTTTTATACGTTTTAATCCATCCAATAGATTTTTTAAATTAGCTTTATCGCATTTATAAACTAGGGAAAAACCACTATTTCGATGCTATTACATATTTTCTTCATCAATAAAATTGCAACCAGTATTGATCAGTAGCTGGAGATACGCATCGAAACTATCCGCTATGACACGAAACTCATCAGGGTCATGCACGAAACGTACAATTTGTCCTTTTTTACCTTTTCCGGAGGGGCTGAAGTCAACAAATAATTGAGAAGTTCCGCCGTTATTCATACAATCGGAAAAATGAAGCCATTTTAAGTCCGTTGATTTATCAGTAATCTTGTTGTCGATCTCTACATGATCGTATTTTCGGTCAATATAGTCAGCATAATAGGTGTGCGCAATATGTTGATTATCTACCATCTCCTTAGATGATAGCAGATAATAAGGATACTCATTTAAGTCAGACCCCAAAAAGAAAAAGGCAATTTCTTCATCGGCATAAGTCCTCCAATAAGTCCCATCGACATATTCGAGCAAATCGACCAGTCCCTGGGGGATTGCTGGAAAAGCTTCTTGAAGTTTCTTAATATCTGTTTTGCTTGCACCATGTTTAATCTTTTCAAAATGATTCCAGGTTTCTTCGTTACCATTGTCATAGTATGCTTTCTTTAAACCAGATAAATAATTGTCAGCTATTTTCATTTACTTTTCTTCTTGTCAGTGAAGTTAGCCAAACTTTATGATAGAATAAAAGTAAATTCTCGCGTATCTCCTATTCTGTTGATTTTAAAAAGGAACTGAAATTTAAAAGTATAGAAAAGAATCATTTTAGCCAATAATTCTTGAAGACTAGGATAATTAAATCTGATGTGATAGGGAATTATTGTTTGCTAAAATATTTAGTATTTAAATTATTTATAGTTATCTTTGTATTGTTCACTTACAGAAGTAATACCAAGAAAATAAACAATTATGTTGTCCGATCAAACTTTAGTATCCGATATAAAGGCAATTATTGCGCAGTCCAAAGATAATGCGATTCGTGCGGTCGATCATCAGCGCACATTAATGTACTGGCACATAGGCAAACGTATTTTTGAGCAGGAACAGGAAGGCAAGGATCGAGCTGATTATGGAAAATACATCATTAAATATCTTTCAGCAGAGTTACAGCCTGAGTTTGGAAGTGGTTTTTCATCTAGACAGTTAAATTGGTACCGTCAGTTTTATCGCACATTTCCAATTGTGTCTACACTGTGGACGCAATTGAGCTGGAGCCAATACAAGCTACTTTTAAGTCTTAGGAGCGAAGAACAACGTGAGTTTTATATCGCCGAGACCATTAAGAATAACTGGACAGTCCGGCAGCTTGAGCGGCAGATCAATACGAATCTATACGAACGCCTGTTGCTTAGCAACGATAAGGAAAGTGTGTTGGCTGTAGCGAAAAAGGAAAAGATGCCTTCCGATGCGAAGGAGATTATCAAAGATCCGATGGTGCTGGAATTTTTGGGTTTGAAACGGGAAAGCGCTTACTATGAGAAAGATCTTGAGGGCGCCATTATTGCCCATCTTCAAGAGTTCTTATTAGAATTAGGGAATGGCTTTTCATTTGTCGCTAGACAAAAACGTATTCATATCGAAGGCGATGAGTTTTTTGTCGATTTGGTCTTTTACAACCGTTTGTTGCAAAGTTTTGTGATCATTGAAATTAAAACCCATAAATTAACGCATCAGGACATTGGTCAATTGCAGATGTATGTCAATTACTATGACCGTATTGAAAAGCTTCCGCATGAACATCCGACGGTTGGTATCTTGCTATGTGCGAGTAAAAACGACGCGGTCGTCAAATTTACGCTTCCTGAAGATCAAAAACAGATTGTTGCAAGTCAATACGACCTTTATCTACCGACAGAGCAACAGTTGCTGGATGAGGTGAATAAAGAGTTGAATAGTTTTGTAGGTAAAAGTGACGCTGAGTAGAACTTTCAAGTGTTTGTATGGCGCCATTTAAGGGAATTTTAAACGCGCTAAACCGAGTTAATTTATAAGTATTGGGAGATGAAAGCCCTGTGTTTCCGCTTTTTTCATTTTTATTTTTCTAACATAGATTATTTTGTACATTTGTATCGAATAAAATCGAAATTGAAATGGCAGAAACTGTACAACCAAGAGGTCCAAAGACAACTGATAATAATGCGAACCAAACTCATTACTACAAAACATTGGTAGTAGCGATCGCTTTAGGTTTAATAGGTACATTTATCCGTTTTGTACCGGATGTATGTGCGGCAATGGGTCAACAAACTTTTTTGTTTTCCGCGATAGCTAACATCTCCATGATCGTAGGTGCACTTATCGCATTCAAAACCGTTTTCGGAATTTTGGGATTTGGAAAAAACCGTGACTAATTAAAAGTCAACTAAGATATTTGAAAGCCCCAGTTTACTGGGGCTTTTTTATTTTAATCCTTTTTTCGAACTCAGTTCATCGTGGACGATCCCGTCCCGTTATGCTTCTATGATCTACAAGGTACAAAAAAAGGCCTCACGATCGTGAGGCCTTTTCTTGTATGATTATCGCAGACTACGCGAAAAGTGACCAAGTAGACCAAGGAATACGAGCAAGGATTAAAATCAAACCGATGATATAGAAAATAACAACCGTTTGGTTTGCTTTTTTTGCATTTTCAATCTTTTTAGCTTTAGAGTAACCAATTGTGATCAATACAATAGCAATGATCATGGTTAATGGGTGTTCGATGATTTTAAAACGTAATGTCGGATCTTTCATTACGGCGCCAGAGATCATCGATGGATACTTTAAATAAAAGAATAAGATCAATCCCACCAATAATTGAATATGCGATGCGATAAAACCCAATAAAGCAATTTTACGGTTGTACGGTTTGTTGCCTAAATAGTTTGATAGGGTGATCACGATCGATATCACCAGGGCTAGCAATAATACAATTGCTATAGTCGAGTGTAAGTGTAACATAAAAGCTCTCTTTAATTGTTTCCTAAGTTAGCAAAGATAAAAATATAATGAATGTATTTGTCAAAAATCATTGTTCTAGCAGAAATACCTCCGCTATTGGATTGAATAGGTACATGCGTTTGCTGTTTAATTCCATGCACTTATAGCGTTTTCTTATCTTTTCAATGCGTTGAAATGAACGACCATTTTTTAGTTTAAAGAAATGGCCATCCTCCAAAGATTCCACCGTAAGGGCACTGGTTTTGACGGTATCGTATGATTTTAAGGTGCGAAACAGGTGAAGGTCCGTGCAGCTTGAAGCCGCGGGGTTTTCCATGTAGCGATGAATGGCACTGCTAATATCGATTGGAAAAATATTCAATTTAAGGAAGGGCTCCATCAGTTCCTTGAAATTATTTTTCCACTCAGTACCATGTGGCTTGACACGATGTTGGTGTTTGTTCCAGGTTTGTAAATGGGCAAATTCATGGATCGTCGTAATCAGAAATGAATAGGAATTTAAGTCATGGTTGACTGAGATGCGGTGTGGGCTTCCTTTAAACGGTGCACGGTAATCTCCTAGTTTGGTACTCCTTGAACGAGAGATCTTAAATAAGCAGCGGGTATGATTAATCCAGTTGGATATAATCGGCGCAGCTTCTTCAGGCATGTATTTTTTAAGCGTAGCACTATAATCTTGCATGCCATAAAAATAGGGATTTATTCATGTCAATAGTGCTAAATGAGAACATTCTTTTGTAAAAAATAAAATCTATTTACTAAAAATAGTAGTTTTTAATTTGGAAAAATGATATTATTTTTAGTATTTAGTGCCTGAGAATATTAAAAGTGGGCATGTTATTAAAGCAGAGTAGCTGTTTTTTTTAAATAAAATATATTGAAATCGCCTGAGTTTTAGGTAAATTACCTACAGAAAGGTTCATGAAACATAGGATCCGATTGAGGAACGGTATTTCCTCTAAACTGTAATTAGACCTTCAAGAATATGCTAGATACCTTACATATTAGAAATTATGCGCTCATCAACGAATTGGAAATCCAATTTGATAAAGGTTTGAATATGATTACCGGTGAAACCGGTGCCGGTAAATCTATTATCATGGGAGCATTATCGTTGATCTTAGGAAATAGAGCAGAGGGCAAGCATTTTTTCGACCCAACCAAGAAATGTGTGATTGAAGGGGAATTTAAAATTGGTTCTTACCAGCTACTTCGTTTTTTTGAGGAAAATGATCTCGATTACGCGGACCACACGATTATTCGAAGAGAAATATCTCCCGATGGTAAATCCCGGGCATTTATTAATGATTCTCCCGTCACCCTGGCTATCCTTAAAGCTTTAGGCGAGCAGTTGATTGATGTGCATTCTCAACATGCAACATTGCAGATTAATACAGAAGATTTTCAGTTTTTGGTAGTGGATAGTGTAGCAGGCTCTTTTGGACTGAAGCAAAGCTATCGAGAGAGCTTCTTCGCTTATAAGAAAGCAAAAAAAGAACTCGAAGAATTTAAGGATCTGGTAAAAAAAGCTGCAATAGAACAAGATTATTTTCAGTTTCAATTTGATGAACTTGACGCCGCCCGATTGGTAGCAGATGAACAGGGACAACTCGAAGTACAACAGCGACAATTGGAAAATGCAGAGGATATCAAGCGTGCACTAACTGGGGCATCACATCTTTTGGAAAACGAAGATACAGCAGTTTTAAGCCGTTTAAAAGAGACGATGAGCCAGGTGGAAGGCATTGCTTCATTTCTGCCTGAGGCTGCAGATTTGGCTACGCGATTAAAGAGCACTTGGATTGAGCTGAAGGATGTCGCAGCAGAGCTGAGCTCACTTGAGGAGGATACCCAAATCGACGAAGGAACTTTATTGGAAATCAATGAGCGCTTGAGCTTATTGTATTCCTTACAGAAAAAACATCATGTGGACTCCGTTGATGAGCTGATCAAATTACGTGATGATCTTGAATCCAAACTGTTTGCTATAAATTCTTCGGATGAGCAATTGGAGCGATTGGAAAAAGAGGTTGTGGCTAAATTAGCCATTGCCCAGAAAAACGCAAAGGAACTATCAGCAGCCAGAAGAAAGGTACTGGAGATGATCGCAAAGGATGCGCAAGCGACCTTGTCAAATGTAGGTATGCCGAATGCACGACTTCAAATTAATCTTGAACCATTAAAGGAGGGGGATATGCGGGAATCGGGGATGGATTCAATACAGTTTTTATTTTCGGCCAATAAAGGACAGGCATTGCAATCCATTCATAAGGTTGCATCCGGAGGAGAGCTTTCTCGCGTGATGTTGGCCATTAAATCCTTAGTTGCTAAAACTTCTGCATTACCTACTATTATTTTTGATGAGATCGATACAGGAATCTCTGGAGAGGTAGCGTTGCGTGTGGGGGAGGTAATGGAAAGTCTAGCGGAGAATATGCAGGTTATTGCTATTTCCCATTTGCCCCAAATTGCAGCTAAAGGTGCTGCGCATTATAAAGTATATAAGGAAGATAAAGCCAATCGAACCATATCTAATATTGTTCGATTAGATCAAGAGGGGAGAGTCAAGGAAATTGCTCAGATGCTCAGTGGTACCAATCCCACAGATGCAGCACTGGAACATGCGGAGTTGTTACTGAAAGGATAGTTATTAAATATAAAAAAAGGTCTTAGAGATTTTCTAAGACCTTTTTTTATTAGTTTCCACCGTTATCGGCATCCGTTAATGTTACTTTTACTAACATATTGGTCGGACGGACTGGTTTATTGTCGCTACCCACATAATCAGCATAGAGATATACTTTACCAATTTTATACTCCACACGATAATTGTAAGGGCCAATAGCTGAAGGAATGTTAATGAAATAATTTGGATCATTATCAAATGATACAGCTACTCCCACATGTCCGTAGTCGAAATATTTTGCATCTAGTTCGGGAAAGTCCAATTCATTTGAGAAAGAATATCCAGTATTATCAACTCCCCAAGAAGAAGATACCACCTTCGTATTAAAAGTTACTCCCGGTAAATAGTTTGTAACGTATTCTTTCTTACAAGAAGAAAATGAAACCAAGGCTGCGGTTCCAATTAATGCTGCTAATAAAAGTCTTTTCATATTGTTCGTGTTATTTGTGACATTTTTTTATTATAGGACGATAAAATAGTGCGAAAGTTTAACGCCAAATTTATATACAACAAAAAATGCACCATAAAGGTGCATTTTATTGAAATTATTTTTAAAGATAGCTGAAGCTTACTTCTCAGCTGTATCTTTTGAAGACTTAGAATCTGAGCTAGAAACCTCAATATCTTTGGTTTCAGGATTAATGCTCACGGTCAAAACTGAACCTGTTTGCACATTTCCTTTGAGGATCTCTTCTGCAATCGGATCTTCAAGATATTTTTGGATTGCTCGTTTTAATGGACGTGCACCAAAATTACTGTCATAACCTTTGTCTGCGATGAAATCTTTTGCCTCATCGGTTAAATTGATGGTATAGCCCAAATCAGCGATACGTTTGAACAATGACCTTAATTCAATATCAATGATTTTGAAGATATTCTCTTTCGTCAATGAGTTGAACACAATCACATCATCGATACGGTTCAAAAATTCAGGAGCGAAAGCTCTTTTCAAAGCGGTTTCAATAACTCCACGTGAATGCGCATCAGATTGTTGTGATTTTGCTGCAGTGGTGAAACCAACACCCTGACCAAATTCCTTCAATTGGCGTGCCCCAATATTTGAAGTCATAATGATTATGGTATTTCTGAAATCTACTTTACGGCCCAAACTATCTGTCAATTGGCCTTCGTCCAACACCTGTAACATGAGATTAAATACATCCGGGTGAGCTTTCTCAATCTCATCCAATAAGACAACCGCATAAGGTTTACGACGTACTTTTTCAGTCAATTGACCACCTTCTTCATAACCAACATATCCTGGAGGCGCTCCAACAAGGCGAGATACCGCAAATTTCTCCATGTATTCGCTCATGTCAATTTGGATCAGTGCATCTTCTGTATCAAACATAAATCGCGCTAATTCTTTAGCCAACTCTGTTTTACCAACCCCAGTAGGACCTAAGAAGATAAATGACCCGATTGGTTTTTTAGGATCCTTCAAGCCCGCACGTGTACGTTGAATAGCTTTCACCAATTTACCTACAGCGTCATCTTGACCAATGATTCTTCCCTTCATCAACTCAGCCATATTCAACAGTTTTTGACTGTCTGTTTGACTAACACGTTGTACTGGAATACCTGTCATCATGGCCACTACTTCAGCAACATTTTCTTCTGAAACAGTATAGCGTTTAGATTTTGTCTCTTCTTCCCAAGCGATTTTTTCTTTCTCGAGCTCTTCGATCAATTTTTTCTCCGTATCACGCAATTTGGCGGCCTCTTCGTATTTTTGACTACGAACGACCTTGTTCTTTTCCAATTTGACCTCTTCAATTTTATTTTCAATGTCAATAATGGACTGCGGTACATGAATATTGTTTAAGTGCACGCGAGAGCCTGCCTCATCCAAAGCATCAATAGCCTTATCTGGTAAGAATCTGTCTGTAATATAACGTGTTGTTAACGACACACAGGCTTCGATCGCTTCGGGAGTGTAGGTCACATTGTGGTGATCCTCATATTTCTCCTTGATACGATTCAATATCTCTACCGTTTCATCATGTGTTGCCGGCTCAATTGTTACCCGTTGGAAACGACGGTCCAAAGCACCATCTTTTTCAATGTATTGACGATATTCGTCCAATGTGGTTGCACCAATACATTGGATTTCTCCTCTTGCCAAGGCTGGTTTGAACATATTGGAAGCATCTAACGATCCTGAAGCGCCACCTGCACCAACGATGGTGTGAATCTCATCGATAAATAAGATGACATCCGGTGATTTCTCCAGCTCATTCATGACCGCTTTCATACGTTCTTCAAATTGACCGCGATATTTCGTCCCGGCAACCAATGAAGCCAGATCCAATGTGACTACACGCTTATTGAATAGTACACGCGAGACCTTGCGTTGGACAATACGAAGAGCAAGTCCCTCCGCAATAGCTGATTTACCAACTCCCGGTTCACCGATCAACAAAGGATTGTTCTTCTTGCGTCGGGATAAAATTTGAGATACACGCTCAATTTCTTTCTCGCGACCCACAATAGGATCCAATTTACCCTCTTCGGCAGCTTTGGTCAAATCACGGCCAAAGTTGTCCAATACCGGAGTTTTGGATTTGATATCCGAAACTTTTTTAGGTTGGATATATTGATCATCCTCAGCAAAATCATCGTCGCCGGTAGGAGAGCCTGGAGCCTCATCCTTGATGGTCGTTCTATTTTGCTCAACTTCAGATTTGAAGATGTCGTAAGTCACATTGTATTGTTGTAAAATCTGAGAAGCAATATTATCTTCATCTCGTAAGATAGCCAATAATAGATGCTCCGTTCCGATGATGTCCGATTTGAATATTTTAGCTTCCAAATAAGTGATCTTCAAAACTTTTTCAGCCTGTTTTGTTAATGGCATATTGCCAATAGGAGCGCGTGAAACCGATGCCCCCTTCACTGCGTCCTCCACAGATTGACGTAGTGCTGTCGTGTCAATGCCTATGTTTTTAAGGATCTTTATCGCCATACCATCGCCTTCACGAATCAATCCGAGCAATAAATGCTCCGTTCCTATATAATCGTGACGCAATCTCAAAGCTTCCTCTCTACTGTACGATATGACATCCTTTACGCGCGGTGAAAATTTTGCTTCCATTGAATACCTTTCTGTTTTATATTAAGGATATATAAATGTAGTAAATTCTGCATTTCAAACCTTAAAATTATTTTAAATAATGTCATCAACAATTAAGCCATGACCGTTATACGTCCAAAATGTCAGTATAAAAGATTACATTTGTATGTTAATATAATAAGAGTTTTCGAATTTTTTTAAATTTTATGTCAGACGAGAAGATCATTTTTTCGATGGCGGGTGTCAACAAAATCTATCCGCCTCAAAAACAAGTTTTAAAAAATATCTATTTATCTTTTTTCTATGGGGCGAAGATCGGTGTGATCGGTTTAAACGGATCAGGTAAATCTTCCCTATTAAAAATTATCGCTGGATTGGATAAGTCCTACCAAGGCGAGGTGGTGTTCTCCCCAGGTTACTCTGTGGGTTATTTAGCACAAGAACCTCAATTGGATCTTGAAAAGACTGTTCTTGAAGTCGTTCAGGAAGGTGTCGCTGAAATTACAGCCATCTTACAGGAATACGAAGAAATCAACGAAAAATTTGGCTTGCCAGAGGTGTATGAAAATGCCGATGAGATGGACAAATTGTTGGCAAGACAAGGGGAACTTCAGGATATCATTGATGCCACTAACGCTTGGGAAATCGATTCGAAATTGGAAAGAGCAATGGATGCTTTACGTTGCCCCGAACCAGATGCGAAGATTGTCAATTTGTCAGGTGGTGAGCGCAGACGTGTAGCATTATGTCGCTTATTGTTGCAGGAACCTGATGTATTACTCCTAGATGAGCCGACCAACCACTTGGACGCCGAGTCGATTGATTGGTTAGAACAACATTTAAAACAATATAAAGGAACGGTCATTGCCGTTACCCACGACCGTTATTTCTTGGATAATGTAGCCGGATGGATTCTTGAATTGGATCGCGGTGAGGGTATTCCTTGGAAAGGAAATTATTCTTCTTGGTTAGATCAAAAAGCAAAACGCTTGGCACAGGAAGAAAAACAGGAAACCAAACGTCAAAAAACCTTGGAACGTGAGCTGGAATGGGTGCGTATGGCACCGAAAGCACGCCACGCCAAATCGAAAGCTCGTTTGCATAACTATGAAAAATTAGCTTCTGAGGAAACGAAAGAACGCGAAGAAAAATTGGAATTGTTTATTCCACCGGGACCACGTTTAGGTAATTCGGTCATTGAGGCAACTAATATTTCCAAAGCGTATGGCGATCGTATCTTGTTTGAAAATTTGAGTTTCATGTTGCCGCCTGCGGGTATCGTAGGGATTATTGGACCCAACGGTGCGGGTAAAACAACCTTATTCCGTCTAATTACAGGTCAGGAAACACCTGACACGGGTTCGTTTAAGGTCGGAGAAACGGTAAAATTGGGTTACGTAGACCAAATGCACCACGACCTCGATCCTGAAAAATCGGTTTGGGAAAATATTACGGGTGGCAGCGACAATATGATGCTGGGCAATCGCTCGGTAAACTCAAGAGCTTACGTTTCCAAATTTAATTTTAACGGTGCTGATCAACAAAAGAAAGTAGGTGTACTTTCCGGTGGAGAACGTAACCGTGTTCACTTGGCTATTACACTCAAAGAAGGCTCAAATGTGCTCTTACTCGATGAGCCGACCAATGATATTGATGTAAATACCTTACGGGCACTGGAAGAAGGCTTGGAGAATTTCGGTGGTTGTGCCGTTGTGATCTCCCACGATAGATGGTTCCTGGATCGTATCTGTACACACATCCTTGCTTTTGAAGGGGATTCACAGGTTTATTTCTTTGAAGGTAACTACACTGAATATGAAGAAAACCGTAAAAAACGCGTTGGTGACGTGACACCGCACCGTATTAAATACAAGAAACTGGTAAAATAAGCAACGATCATGGACGGTGGAAGGCTTTTAGCTGCTATAATAGATCACGCTATTGATGGAATAATTACCATAGACAACAGGGGGAATGTGGAAAGCATTAACCCTGCTGCCTTGGAATTGTTCGGTTATCAGGCTGAAGAAGTGATCGGACACAATATCTCCATGTTAATGCCTGAACCTGATCGTGGCAATCACGATGGTTATCTGCATAATTACCAAACCACAGGTCACAAGAAAATCATCGGAATCGGCCGTGAAGTGATGGGCTTAAAGAAAAATGGAGAAACATTTCCATTTCGCTTGGCAGTCAGTGAGGTTTGGTTAAAAGATAAGAATATCTTTACCGGCTTTATTCACGATTTATCGCGTGAGAAGGCTGCCGAGGATATGCTCAAGCAACATGCAGCCGAACTTGAACATAAAGTCAGTGAGCGTACACGCGACCTGATCTCTCTGGTATCTGAACTTGAAAAAGCTAAAGCAGAAGTCTCAAAGTCTTTGGAAAAAGAAATTGAACTTAACCAGCTGAAATCACGGTTTGTGTCCATGGCCTCGCATGAGTTCCGGACACCTTTAAGCTCGGTTCAGCTTTCGGCTTCTCTGATTGAAAAGTATTCCGAACGACCGGATGATAAAGCTAATATCCTTAAACATACCAATAAAATTAAAAGTGCAGTTCAATTGCTCACAAGTATCCTGAACGACTTTCTGTCACTTGAAAAATTGGAAGCGGGTATTGTTGTGATGAATAAGCAGTACATCAATCTCGTTGAGTTGGCAGAAGAGATCACCGAAGAAATGCAATTGATCTGTAAGAAAAATCAGCATATTGTATACCAACATACCGGAGAAATTGGGCATTTCACCCTAGATCCAAATTTGTTGAAAAATGCTTTGGTCAACTTAATCTCCAACGCGATCAAATATTCCGGAGAAGATACCTTGATCGAATTCACAACCTGTATCGACGACGAAGGCTGCTTAATATCCGTGAAAGACAATGGTATTGGTATACCCGAGGAAGATCAGGTACATTTGTTTGAGCCTTTTTTTAGAGCACATAATACAGGTAATATCCCTGGTACAGGATTAGGTTTGAATATTGTAAAACGATACATCGAATTGATGGCGGGGCAGATGGAATTTGAATCGGAAGTACACAAAGGAACTTCATTCAGAGTAAGCTTTAAATAAAGGTGAACTTGCAGATTCGCATAACTGAATAAATAATTGCAGATGAGAAATAAAAAGACAATTCTAATTATTGAAGATAATATCGATATCCGAGAAGGGACTACCGAAATATTGGAGTTGACAGGAAGGTATGATGTCATTACAGCCGAAAATGGGCGCGTTGGCGTCGACCTGGCGACAAGACATATTCCTGATTTGATTCTCTGTGATATCATGATGCCTGAATTGGATGGTTACGGAGTCTTATTTATGTTAAGCAAAATTGAAAGTACAGCCAAAATTCCGTTCATTTTTCTGACTGCCAAAGCGGAACGCGCAGATATGCGCAAAGCGATGGAAATGGGGGCGGATGATTATTTGACGAAACCTTTTGATGATGTCGAATTGATGAATGCAATAGATGTTCGCCTCAAAAGACATGAGCAGCTTGCAGCAGATATCCCTCGGGAAGAAGATTTGAGTTTGAGCGCCGAAGAGCAGGTATTGTTGCTAAAAGAGCTAATTGCCAATTCACGTGTGAAAACAGTGAAGAAAAAACAGTCTATTTATGAAAAAGATGATTCGCCAACGTACGTCTATTTTGTGAAATCTGGTCAGGTACGCAGCTTTAAGTCCTATAAAGATGGACGTGAGCTGTCTACAGGTATTTTTATTGAAGGCAATTACTTTGGTTATGCTTCGATTTTGTTGAATGATAATTATGAAGACTACGCCGAAGCTGTTGAACAAAGTGAAATTGTGTTGATTCCAAAGGATAGTTTTTTGGAACTGTTATGGAAAAAACCTGCAATAGCCAGTAAATTTATTAAGCTCCTTTCTGTCGACTTACGTGAAAAAGAAGAGCAATTGCTGGGTTTTGCCTATCATTCTGTCCGTAAGCGTGTCGCCAATGCTTTGATTAGCGTTGCTGAAAAAAGTGGAGTCAATATCAATGAGGCTGATGCATGCTCAATTGATGTGACACGAGACGGCCTAGCTTCAATTGCAGGTACAGCCAATGAAACTGTTTCCCGTATGCTCTCCGACTTTAAAGAAGAAAAACTGATTTCGAAAGAAAAAGGAAAAATATACATCAATTCTATCAAGAACCTGCGGGATGTGAAGCAGTAGGGATCAGCAGCTAAGATTTAAAAATCAATTTACTAAAAAAGGCGTGTTCAGTTTTTCTGAACACGCTTTTTTTCTGATAGCCTATGTTTACTGATTTGTGTCTTTTCATTAAAGTATCAATGCGAGTTCGCTATGCCGTTTTATTGAACTAGTTTGGTTTCAATGAACGTATTGTACGCGATTGTTGGCTAGATAATAGCTTTCGGTTGACTTTTAAAGCTGTTGATGTTAGCGAAATCATGCAAGTTTTTGTGAATTGTGATAAATATCATTTTAAGGTGTGGTGCTATATCATCTTTTTGCCCATATGCATGATTTACTTTTGTTCTTAGGATAAACCTTAATTGGTGATTGTAGAATCAGAATGAAAGTAGTAGTATATAATGTAAGGTCATTTGAAAAAGAGTTTTGGGCATTGGCAAATGCCAAACAACATGATTTGACTTTGATTTCAAATGGATTAAATGCGGAGACACAGAATTACGCGCGTGGAAAAGATGCGGTAGTTATTTCCGTGAGCGATATTTTGGACGAGAGCATGCTACTTAATTTAAAAGGGTTAGGGATCAATAAGATTATGACCCGCAGTAAGGATACTGCTCATATCGATCTGGTAAAGGCTGGAGATCTGCATATTCAGATTGCCAATGCGCCATTTGAAGATCAGAGTCCAAAAGGACTGGCAGAGCAGACCGTCCGGAATCTCAACTTATGGGGATTAGAAAAATGTGTTGGTAAAGCCTGTTGTTGTCTAAACGACTGTGCTAAAAAAATAAAATAAAATGATTACATCGCAGGTTACAATGGAAGAATTGGTGCAAAAATATAATGTTGCCGCACCGCGCTATACAAGCTATCCTACTGTTCCCTTTTGGGATAATGAAGCATTTTCTCGGGCGGCTTGGACTAATCAAGTCTACCAAACTTTCCAGCAGTCGAAAGAAAAAGGTATCAGCTTATATATACACCTTCCTTTTTGTGAAAGCCTCTGTACTTATTGTGGCTGCAATACGCGCATTACAAAAAACCATCGCGTTGAAGAACCTTATATTGCCGCTCTTTTGAAAGAATGGGAAATGTATGTCGCTTTATTTAAGGGAGAAAGACCGTTATTGGCAGAAATACATTTGGGTGGTGGTACTCCGACCTTTTTCCATCCGGATAATTTGAAGGTACTGATTGAGGGGATCCTTAAACACGCAGACCTGGCTCCTGATCGTTCATTCTCCTTTGAAGCTCACCCTGCTAATACAACCGTCACACATTTAGAAACCTTATTTGACTTGGGGTTTCGGCGCTTGAGCCTGGGAATACAGGATTTTGATCCACTTGTGCAGTTTGTGATCAACCGACATCAAACATCGGCGGAAGTGAAAGAAGTGATGCTGAATGCGCGGAAAATTGGATTTGAGTCGATCAACTTCGATTTGATCTATGGATTGCCTAAGCAAACATTGGCTACGGTGGAAGATACGATCCAAAAAGCGATGCTGCTCGGTCCAGACCGGATCTCTTTCTATAGCTATGCCCATGTGCCTTGGATAAAACCCGGTCAACGGCATTATACTGAAGCAGATCTACCTCATGGCGCAGCCAAACTCGCCTTATATAACCTTGGGAAAAAAATGATTTTGGCCCATGGCTATGAAGATGTCGGTATGGATCATTTTGCGAAAAGAGAGGACGAGTTATTTGTGGCTTTTCAACAAGAAAGATTACATCGCAATTTTATGGGGTATGCCGATCGATTTAGTCCCTTGTTAATCGGTATCGGAGTCTCTTCGATCAGCGATGCCTGGGGGGCTTTTGCTCAAAATGTGAAGACCGTAGAAGAATACCATAAACTCATTGATACAGGGGTATTGCCCGTTGTAAAAGGACATATACTCAACGAGGAGGATCTTCTTGTAAGGCGTTATATCCTCGATATGATGTGTAAAGGTAAAGTGCAGTTGCCGACAGGTGCGCCGTTGAATGAGCAGATTATCGACGAATTGTCTGAACTTGTTGCAGATGGTTTAGTCTCCATAACCGGCGAACTAATTCAATGTACTGCTATTGGACGCTCTTTTTTAAGAAATATCTGTATGGCCTTTGATCAGCGATTATTGCGTTCAAAAGCACAAAATCAATTATTTAGTCAGGCAATTTAGAACGAAGGTATGGGAGAGCTAAGGGATGAAATACAACTTGCAGAAAAATGTTTCCATTGCGGCGATAAAATTGAGGAAACGGGTTATCAGCTCGATCATCACGATTTTTGCTGTCTGGGGTGTCAGACCGTTTACCAGGTACTGAACGATAGTGGTATGCAGCAATATTATCGCTATAATCAGCACCCGGGTAAATCGAATAAATCCAAGCAAGAAGATTTTTCCTATCTGGATGAACCACAGATTGCCGGTAAATTAGTGGATTATAAAGATGATAAGATGACCATCATCACCTTTTATATTCCGGCTATTCACTGTAGCTCTTGTATCTGGTTGCTGGAAAATTTATATAAACTCAATCCCAATGTACTGCAGTCGCGCGTGGACTTTATGAAGAAACAGGCGAGCATTACATTCAATCACAATGAGCTGCCATTGAAA
The DNA here is from genome assembly GCF_014109745.1 of Sphingobacterium paramultivorum. NCBI lineage: Bacteria > Pseudomonadati > Bacteroidota > Sphingobacteriia > Sphingobacteriales > Sphingobacteriaceae > Sphingobacterium > Sphingobacterium paramultivorum. Next base: position 3,043,084 of record NZ_CP058555.1, on the reverse strand, counting down.
GACCTGGTTTATCTTTTGGTCAATATCGGTTATGACCCTAAAATCACCTTGCAGGATGTTGTAAAGGAAGGGAATAGAAATAATCTGAATCCTTTGGTCGCAAAAATTGCTGTTGCCGGTTTCTGTTTTGGAAATTCTATGTTATTCAGTTTCCCTGATTATTTTGGAATGGGGAGTTTTGAAAAGGAATATGCCAATTTCTTTGGTTATATAAACCTTGCCTTTGGTCTCCCTGTTTTATTGTATTGTGCATCGGATTATTTCAAATCGGCCTATTGGAGTCTGAAACAAAAGCGGTTGAATCTGGATGTGCCATTAGCTCTGGGAATCCTCGTGTTATTTTTGCGTTCCGCGTTTGAGGTGATCACACAGACAGGTGCCGGTTTTACGGATACGCTCTGTAGTCTTGTGTTTTTTATATTGATCGGAAAATGGGTACAACAACGTACCTATTATCATATCTCATTTGAACGGGATTACCGGAGTTATTTTCCGGTGGCTGTAACAGTATTGACCGAATCTGGGGATAAACCTGTACAATTAGCTGACGTTCATATAGGTGACCGTATCTTGGTTCGGAACAATGAAATTATACCGGCCGATGCTATGCTTTTAAAAGGTGATGCTGCGATAGATTTTAGCTTTGTAACGGGAGAATCAAGTCCGGTCAGTAAGACCTTAGGCGAAATTATCTATGCCGGTGGGCGCCAGACCGGGGAAGCGATAGAACTTGAAGTGGTCAAACCGATTTCACAGTCCTATTTGACCAAATTATGGAATAATGAGAATTATAAAGATTATGACAAACATTTTCAGACTTTTGTCAACTTTATAAGTAAATATTTTACTGTTGTTTTATTGGCTATTGCACTATTGGCGGCCTTGTTTTGGGCCGTTGATGGGAGTGCAAGCAGGGCTTGGGGAGCTTTTACGGCGGTATTGATTATTGCATGTCCATGTGCGTTGGCGTTGAGCTCTCCATTTACCCTTTCTGCAGCGCTAAGTATTTTTGATCGAAATAAGTTCTATGTGAAAAATACGGCTGCTATTGAGCAGATGGCAACGATTGATACCCTGGTGTTCGATAAAACTGGCACGATATCGTCGCCTAAAGCAACCTCAATTTATTTTGAAGGTAGCCTTTCGGCAATTGACAAAAAACTACTGAATGCGGTATGTAGAAACTCTAGCCATCCGTTGAGCCGTGAAATCGTCAAGTGGCTGAATGTCTCTTCTGCTATTTCGATACAGGATTTTAAGGAATTTCCGGGAAAGGGGATGCAGGCTAATGTAGGTGGCAAGGAAATTAAAATCGGTAGTGCTAACTTTTTGAATATCGGTAATATTAAAACAGATGGTTCTGTGGTTTTTATTCGTATAGGTGAAGAGTTAAAAGGGTATTTTACCATGGAGCAATCCTGGCGGGATGGCCTTTCGGCTTTGATTGAAGATTTTAAAGTCGAATACGACCTTCATTTAATCTCAGGGGATAACGATAGACGTCTGGATGCACTCCAGTTAATTTTTCCCTCGAATGCAAGCCTGCTTTTTAATCAATCACCAATGGAAAAACTGGAAACCATTCAAAATTTTCAGGTAGCAGGAAAGCATGTCTGCATGATTGGTGATGGCCTTAATGATGCGGGGGCATTGCGTAAAGCAGATCTGGGTATCGCCGTGAGTGATGATATCAATAACTTCTCTCCCGGCTGTGATGCGATACTGGATGGGGAGTCATTTTCAAAAATGCCGGATTTCTTTGCTTTTAGCAAAGATGCGGTGAAAGTAATACATATGAGCTTTGGTATATCTCTTTTATATAATGTAATTGGATTGAGCTTTGCCGTGCAAGGTATTATGTCCCCGTTATTTGCCGCGATTCTAATGCCAATAAGTACGGTAACGATCATCTCCTTTACAAGTCTCATGACGAGGTGGTATGCCAAACGTCGTAAACTCTAGTTGTTATGGAAATAATGTATATTTTGATCGGTTGTAGTGTTTTGTTGGCTTTGGTTTTCCTATGTGCTTTTTTCTGGGCAAATAAAACCGGTCAGCATAATGATACCTATACACCTTCTATACGGATTCTGTTTGATGATGAAACGACAGAAGGGGAAGATAAAGAAGGTGACGTAACTAAAACGTTATCGTAATTAAATCAATTACTTTTTTTTGTAATTAAGGTTATTATCAATAAAATTGGGGGTAAATACCAATTTGAAATAAAAATACATGCATAATAATCCATTTTCATTAAAAGATAAGGTAGTTGTAATTACGGGAGGTACAGGGATTTTAGGCGAAGCATTTGTTGAGGCTTTGGCCGAGGCAGAAGCCAAAGTCGCAGTACTTGGACGTAATGGACAAATCGGAGCGGAGCGTGTCCAGCAGGTAGAGTCTGTTGGTGGCGAAGCTATATTTGTTGAAGTTGACATCATGAACGAACAGGATGTCACTCGGGCGAAAGATGAAGTTTTGCAAAAGTGGGGTAGGATAGACGCTTTAGTAAACGCCGTTGGAGGCAACATTCCAGGTGCAACAATTGGTGCCGATCAAGATTTATTTGCGAGCAATATTCAGGATACTATTAAAGCAATTGAGCTTAATTTGTATGGTACAATGATTCCTACGCATATTATTGGTCGTGTGATTGCTGAAAGCGGAAAAGGTGTCATCATCAATATATCTTCTCTTACAGCCAGTCGTCCTTTTACACGTGTTTTGGGCTATACTGTAGCAAAACACGGTATCGATGGGTATACAAAATGGATGGCCACCGAACTCGCTCAGCGTTACGGCGATCAAGTTCGTGTCAATGCAATCGCTCCCGGTGTATTCTTAACCAAACAAAACAAAAACTTATTGATCAATCCAGACGGTACGTATAGCGACCGTACCAAACGTATTCTTAACGGAACTCCCTATAACCGTTTGGGCGACCCTCGTGAGTTAAAAGGAACTTTAATCTATCTATTGAGCGATGCATCGGCCTTTGTGACAGGGGAGACGGTTTTTGTCGATGGTGGTTTTAATGCATGGTGTGGCGTTTAATTAAACTTTAAGATGAGAAAATTAGAACAAACCTGGCGTTGGTATGGTCCCAATGACCCGGTATCTTTACAAGATATCAAACAGGCTGGAGCTACTGGTATTGTTACGGCATTACATCATATTCCACACGGTGAGGTATGGCCACTTGCCGATATTCAAGAAAGAAAACGCATTATAGAAGATGCTGGTCTTACCTGGTCTGTTGTGGAAAGTGTGACAGTACATGAGGAGATTAAGACAAAAGGTGCTAGGGTCGATGAATACCTTCAGAAATATAATGAGACTTTAACCAATCTTGCACAATGCGGCATCAAAACAATTTGTTATAATTTTATGCCGGTGCTGGACTGGACACGTACACAATTGGATTTAACCATGGCGGATGGTTCAAAAGCATTGTATTTTGACTGGATTGATTTGGCACTTTTTGATATTTTTATATTGAAACGTGATGAGGCACAGACAGCGTATCCAGAGGATGTTGTTAAACGTGCGACTTTACGATTTGATGAAATTTCCGAACAGCAAAAAGAAGAATTGGCAAATGTTGTCTTAATGGGGATCCCCGGAGAGAAAAATGTGGAATTGGATGCGTTAAAAGCGAGCATTGATACCTATAAACATATTGGGAAAGATGGTTTACGCGATAATTTGGTTTATTTCCTTCGGGGAATTGCGGCAACTTGTGAGGATAACGGTATATGTATGACTATTCATCCCGATGATCCACCGTATCCTATTTTAGGTTTGCCCCGCATCGCCAGTAATGGTGCGGATTTCGATTATTTTTTAAATGCGGTTCCACAACGATTTAATGGTGTCTGCTTTTGTACAGGATCCTTGGGCGCCAGTCAGACAAACGATCTGCCGGCTATCTTAGAAAATATTAAAGGGCGGGTAAACTTTGTTCACTTACGGAATGTGAGGAAAGATGCGATCGGAAGCTTTTATGAGGCAGACCATTTGGATGGGGATGTCAATATGTATAAAATCATGAAAATCCTGGTTGCTGAAAATCAATTGCGATCTACAGCGATCCCATTCAGACCAGATCACGGCCATCAGATGCTGGATGATCTGAATAAAGTAACAAATCCAGGGTATTCTGCCATTGGAAGATTGAGAGGGCTTGCGGAATTACGGGGCCTAGAGTATGGTATTGTTGGTGAATGATACCAATAATTCAGGCGAAGATTAGAGATTATGACCTGTAATAGAGGTCTAGCATAAAGACAGTCGGGAAATAGGGGAGCTAACTTCTTATTTCCCGACTGTTTTGTTTTAAGTATGTCGATGAGACTATAATCAAAAGAATTATAAGGAAGATTTGCGAATGATGAGCTGTGTTGGAAGCTCAATCGTTTCAAATTCATGTATTGGTCTTGTTTGGTTAATGGTGGCGATTAATTTATTTGTCGCCAGTTCCCCAATTTCTGTTGCCGGTTGTACAACTGTGGATAGTGCCGGATTTAAGGAAGCTGCTATCTGTGTGTTTGAAAAACCAATAACGGCGACCTCGGAAGGGACTTGAATCTGAAGCTCAGCCAAAATACCTAGTGTTCGGGTTGTAATAACATCCGTAGCGCCGAAAATCGCATCTATACTTTTATGTTCAAGATATTCTTTGCGCAAAATCTCCCGAATTGTTTCGTCTATATCGGTGGTATTATTAAAACTACATTCGATATAATGTCTATTATCAAAAGGAATCCCCGCATCTGATAAAGCAGATTTGAAGCCATTTAATCGTTCGGCTGCCACACCTAAGTTCTTTCCGGTGATATGTAAAATATTCTTTTTACCTTGTTCGATGAGATGCTTTGTGGCATTATATGAACCCTGGAAATTATTGACACCAACCTTGAATGTGTCGAGCTGGTGATTGATACGATCAAAAATAACGACTGGGATCTGCGATTTTATCAATGCTTTTAGCTCTTCAATATTTGAATCGGAAGAAACCGGAGATATCATTAAGCCATCAATACCGCGCATGCGTAAGACGTCAATACAATTTTTTTCGATCCGTTCATCTTCCCGGCTTTGCATGAAAATAACGTCATAGACGGTCTGTTGAGAGGCTATTTGAATTCCATCGAGGATTTGTGAAACGAATGTATTGCTAATATTGGATACAATAACCCCTATTGTATTGGATTTTCCTATTTTTAAGCTCCGTGCCAACTTATTTGGGTGGAAATTATGCTTTTTGGCATATTCCTGAACCATCTTTTTAGTCGCTTCACTTATTTCGTAGCTGTCTGATAATGCTTTGGAAACCGTCGAAACAGAAATATTGAGTGCCAACGCTATATCTTTCAGGGTAGTTCTGCTCATCGCTCTGGTGGTTATTTTAAGATGATAAATCTACATAAAAAAATAGATAAATAGGTTTTTTATCTTGATAAGTGGACCAATGCTGCTATTATTTGGCTTTTCATATTGATATTTTGCTTGTTTCAGCGGCAGTTTTGACAAAAGGGGAGGCCTGTTGTTACCCCGCTTAGACTCGAATTGTATACTGATTTATAATTAATACCAATATAACACCGTTTTAACAGGGTGTTAATAGGGGTACAACCCCTGCTAACCCCCTGTTAACCCCCTGTTATCTCCCTGTAATACCCCTATTAATTATAGACAAAAGTTAAACGAAATTGGTAATAGATCCGATGCGAAGCCTGCCTCCATACTATATATGATGACCTGGGGTTCTCCGAAGGCCCAATCTGGCTGCCGGATCAGCCATCCTGGCCCTCCGATCACCTGTTTTACAAAAAGAATCTCGCACCGTTACAGGCAGTTAGGGACAAAACGAAATAAATAAGAACAAAAGGCTTGGAAGTGATTGTTAAAACTCCCTATCTTTGCACCACTCCGCAAGGGAGGAACGGTTACCCCGAAAGAGGGAACGATGAAAAAAGAAGGGTTTAAGAGAAGCCTGACAGGATTTAAGATCCCGCTCAGTTTATTTTAAACGCGGAAATCGAAAAAAAGAAAAAGAAAAAAAACTTGAAAAAGTTTTTGGAAGTTCAAAAAAGATTTCTACCTTTGCAGTCCCAACGGAAACGAAGGGAAAAACAAAACGATAAAGAGGGGCGCAATGCCTATCGGAATATAGCGGATACGGAAGTTGAAGCGCGAAAAGTTCTTTAAGAAAACACAATCATGTAAGCGTGACGAGTAGACAAACGAAAGTCATGAACAAATTCAAGAATTAGTTCAATTCGATCCAAGATCAGAGATATAAAAAAAAGAATTCTGATTATGTAAATAGTTGGAATCAAAAACTTCATTTTACAATGGAGAGTTTGATCCTGGCTCAGGATGAACGCTAGCGGCAGGCCTAATACATGCAAGTCGGACGGGATCCGTCGGAGAGCTTGCTCGAAGACGGTGAGAGTGGCGCACGGGTGCGTAACGCGTGAGCAACCTACCTCTATCAGGGGGATAGCCTCTCGAAAGAGAGATTAACACCGCATAACATATCTGACCGGCATCGGTTAGCTATTAAATATTTATAGGATAGAGATGGGCTCGCGTGACATTAGCTAGTTGGTAGGGTAACGGCTTACCAAGGCGACGATGTCTAGGGGCTCTGAGAGGAGAATCCCCCACACTGGTACTGAGACACGGACCAGACTCCTACGGGAGGCAGCAGTAAGGAATATTGGTCAATGGGCGGAAGCCTGAACCAGCCATGCCGCGTGCAGGATGACTGCCCTATGGGTTGTAAACTGCTTTTGTCCAGGAATAAACCTTTCTACGTGTAGGAAGCTGAATGTACTGGAAGAATAAGGATCGGCTAACTCCGTGCCAGCAGCCGCGGTAATACGGAGGATCCGAGCGTTATCCGGATTTATTGGGTTTAAAGGGTGCGTAGGCGGCCTATTAAGTCAGGGGTGAAATACGGTGGCTCAACCATCGCAGTGCCTTTGATACTGATGGGCTTGAATCCATTTGAAGTGGGCGGAATAAGACAAGTAGCGGTGAAATGCATAGATATGTCTTAGAACTCCGATTGCGAAGGCAGCTCACTAAGCTGGTATTGACGCTGATGCACGAAAGCGTGGGGATCGAACAGGATTAGATACCCTGGTAGTCCACGCCCTAAACGATGATAACTCGATGTTGGCGATAGACAGCCAGCGTCCAAGCGAAAGCGTTAAGTTATCCACCTGGGGAGTACGCCCGCAAGGGTGAAACTCAAAGGAATTGACGGGGGCCCGCACAAGCGGAGGAGCATGTGGTTTAATTCGATGATACGCGAGGAACCTTACCCGGGCTTGAAAGTTAGTGAAGAATGCAGAGACGCATTCGTCCTTCGGGACACGAAACTAGGTGCTGCATGGCTGTCGTCAGCTCGTGCCGTGAGGTGTTGGGTTAAGTCCCGCAACGAGCGCAACCCCTATGTTTAGTTGCCAGCATGTAATGGTGGGGACTCTAAACAGACTGCCTGTGCAAACAGTGAGGAAGGTGGGGACGACGTCAAGTCATCATGGCCCTTACGTCCGGGGCTACACACGTGCTACAATGGATGGTACAGCGGGCAGCTACATAGCAATATGATGCTAATCTCTAAAAGCCATTCACAGTTCGGATTGGGGTCTGCAACTCGACCCCATGAAGTTGGATTCGCTAGTAATCGCGTATCAGCAATGACGCGGTGAATACGTTCCCGGGCCTTGTACACACCGCCCGTCAAGCCATGAAAGTTGGGGGTACCTAAAGCATGTTACCGCGAGGAGCGTGTTAGGGTAAAACCGATAATTGGGGCTAAGTCGTAACAAGGTAGCCGTACCGGAAGGTGCGGCTGGAATACCTCCTTTCTAGAGTATCGCGGATCGGTACTCGTCACGTTACATATGATTGCAAAAAGAGAAAACATCAGAAGAAAGTGCCCGCCCCGAAAGGAGCAGGACCGAGAGAAAGAGATGAACAAGATAAGCTAGTCCCGTAGCTCAGTTGGTTAGAGCACTACACTGATAATGTAGGGGTCAGCAGTTCAAATCTGCTCGGGACTACGAAAAAAAGAGGGGAATTAGCTCAGCTGGCTAGAGCACCTGCCTTGCACGCAGGGGGTCAACGGTTCGAATCCGTTATTCTCCACATCTCCGGGAGGAGCATCGACAGATGCTCCTAAAATAAACCGGAAAAAGAGTTCTTTGACATATTGAAAGAGAAAAAAAATTACAAGAGAAGACAACAGTATAGAGACAATACGTGTATGTGTTTGAAGTAAGGGAGAGACCCTCGGTCAAGGCCGAACGATCCCGAACCTAGCATACGTGTATATATATCAAAAGCAGCCGCATAGTAGCAAAAGGCTATGCCGGTGAAGAAAGTAAATAAGGGCACACGGGGGATGCCTAGGCTCTCAGAGGCGAAGAAGGACGTGATAAGCTGCGATAAGCTTTGGGGATTGGCAAATGCGACTTGATCCAGAGATTTCCGAATGGGGCAACCTGACTATTTGAAGAATAGTCGTATAAAACGCGAACGCGCTGAACTGAAACATCTAAGTAGGCGTAGGAGAAGAAAATAACAATGATTTCCCAAGTAGTGGCGAGCGAACGGGAAAGAGCCCAAACCGATCATGTTACGGCATGGTCGGGGTTGTAGGACCACGACATTGTACAGCGCTATGAACTGGAAGCAGGTGGGAAACTGCGCGACAAGGGTGAGAGCCCCGTACAGGTAAAGAATGTTGACATAGTGGTATCCTGAGTACCGCGGGACCGGAGAAATCCTGTGGGAATCCACCAGCACCATCTGGTAAGGCTAAATACTCCTGAGAGACCGATAGTGAACCAGTACCGTGAGGGAAAGGTGAAAAGAACCCCGAACAGGGGAGTGAAAAGAACCTGAAACCGTGTGCTTACAAGCGGTTGGAGCAGACAAGTTCTGTGACAGCGTGCCTTTTGCATAATGAGCCTACGAGTTACTCTTGTCTGGCAAGGTTAAGTCCTTCAGGGACGCAGCCGAAGCGAAAGCGAGTCTTAATAGGGCGCATAGTCAGATGAGGTAGACGCGAAACCTTGTGATCTACCCTTGGGCAGGTTGAAGTTGCAGTAACATGTAATGGAGGACCGAACCGATAAACGTTGAAAAGTTTCCGGATGACCTGAGGGTAGGGGTGAAAGGCCAATCAAACTGGGAAATAGCTCGTACTCCCCGAAATGTTTTTAGGAACAGCGTCGGCGTAGAGTTTGATAGAGGTAGAGCTACCGATTGGGTGCGGGGGAGTCAAATCCTACCAAATCCAGACGAACTCCGAATGCTATCAAATATAGCCGGCAGTGAGGCTTTGGGTGCTAAGGTCCAAGGCCGAGAGGGAAAGAACCCAGACCATCAGCTAAGGTCCCCAAATTCGTTCTAAGTTGAACTAACGAGGTCCGGTTGCCCAGACAGCTAGGATGTTGGCTTGGAAGCAGCCATTCATTTAAAGAGTGCGTAACAGCTCACTAGTCGAGCGGCCGGGCGTGGATAATAAACGGGCATCAAGAACGGTACCGAAGCTATGGATTTGCACTTAGGTGCATCTGGTAGGGGAGCATTCCATCGCCGGAGAAGCAGTTTGGCAATGAACTGTGGAGGTTATGGAAAAGCAAATGTAGGCATAAGTAACGATAAGGCGGGTGAGAAACCCGCCCACCGAAAGACCAAGGTTTCCTGATCAACGTTAATCGGATCAGGGTCAGTCGGGACCTAAGGCGCACCCGAAGGGGGCAAGCCGATGGACAACTGGTTAATATTCCAGTACTCTTCATAACTGCGATGTGGTGACGGAGTAGTGACACTGCCGCGAACTGACGGAATAGTTCGTTGAAAGGCGTAGGTATAGGGACGGTAGGCAAATCCGCCGACCCTGCTGAAACCCAATAGTACAGCAAAGCTCCGGTGGCGCTGATAGAGCAGGTAAACAGACTTCCAAGAAAACCCGCTAAGCTTCAGGTTATGAAGACCCGTACCGCAAACCGACACAGGTGGTCGAGGAGAGAATCCTAAGGTGCTCGAGTGAGTCATGGCTAAGGAACTCGGCAAAATGGCCCTGTAACTTCGGGAGAAGGGGCGCTGTCTCAGCGATGAGCAGCCGCAGTGAAAAGGCCCAGGCGACTGTTTAACAAAAACATATGGCTTTGCAAAATCGCAAGATGAAGTATAAGGCCTGACACCTGCCCGGTGCTGGAAGGTTAAGAGGGGATGTCATCGCAAGAGAAGCATTGAATCGAAGCCCCAGTAAACGGCGGCCGTAACTATAACGGTCCTAAGGTAGCGAAATTCCTTGTCGGGTAAGTTCCGACCTGCACGAATGGTGTAACGATCTGGGCGCTGTCTCAGCCATGAGCTCGGTGAAATTGTGGTATCGGTGAAGACGCCGATTACCCGCAACGGGACGGAAAGACCCCATGCACCTTCACTATAGCTTAACATTGAGATTGGGTACAGGATGTGTAGGATAGGCGGGAGATGTTGAAGTGGCTTCGCCAGGAGTCATGGAATCAACCTTGAAATACCGCCCTTTCTGTATTCGGTTTCTAACTCGGTCATGCCGAGGACATTGTTTGGTGGGTAGTTTGACTGGGGTGGTCGCCTCCAAAAAGGTAACGGAGGCTTTCAAAGGTAAGCTCAGTACGCTTGGTAACCGTACGTGGAGTGCAATGGCATAAGCTTGCTTGACTGTGAGACCGACAAGTCGAACAGGGTCGAAAGACGGACATAGTGATCCGGTGGTTCTGTATGGAAGGGCCATCGCTCAAAGGATAAAAGGTACGCTGGGGATAACAGGCTGATCTCCCCCAAGAGCTCATATCGACGGGGAGGTTTGGCACCTCGATGTCGGCTCGTCACATCCTGGGGCTGGAGAAGGTCCCAAGGGTTGGGCTGTTCGCCCATTAAAGTGGCACGCGAGCTGGGTTCAGAACGTCGCGAGACAGTTCGGTCCCTATCTGTTGTGGGCGTTGGAAGTTTGAGTGGATCTGACCTTAGTACGAGAGGACCGGGTTGGACAGACCTCTGGTGAACCTGTTATGCCGCCAGGTGTACGGCAGGGTAGCTACGTCTGGAATAGATAAGCGCTGAAAGCATCTAAGTGCGAAACTAGCCACGAGATGAGACTTCCTTATAGGGTCGTAGAAGATGACTACGTTGATAGGCCATAGGTGTAAAGGTTGAGAGACCAAAGCCAAGTGGTACTAATAGCCCGAAGCTTTCTCAAGCAGACAGACACTGTTGTCTTCCTCTTTAATTTTTGAAACAAACAGAAACGAACCTCTTTCAATAGATATGTCAGTTGGCATGAATAAGATGATATGAATATCATAGATCAGCCAATAAAGATTTTTAGGTGCCTATATCGGCGGTGTCTACCTCTTCCCATTCCGAACAGAGCAGTCAAGCCCGCCAGAGCCGATGGTATTGCCGTAACAGGTGGGAGAGTAGGTCGGTGCCTTTTTTTACACGGAAGCCCTTGCTGGAAACAGTCAAGGGCTTCTTTCGTTTAAATACTTCCATGACCATTACACTTCCGCCACTGACCATCACTGCATATCCTCCGCCTATCGGTTATCACAGCACAGGACCGTCGGTGAGCCCTGTCCATCGGCAGCTGTTTCGCAACCGGTAGCAGCCCTGCAGCCTTCACTGACCGTATCAAATCCTATTACTTTTTACCTGTATCCTATAGTTGCATATCAATTGGCCTTGCAGTAGCTACTTGTAATACTGTATATGCTATCCGACTGTTGGGAAGTATACAGGTAATGGTACACAGTCATAGCAGGCGGTCATGCAGCCATCACTGTGCTCCGGTGGTATGGTGCATCCTTGTAGCTAAGGGGAATTGCTAAATTCAGGCTGAGCTTATATTTTCTTTTAAGTAGCTTTTTCTACAGCGGTTAACTAACTTATGTTATAACAGTATACGGAGGCCAGTTCAAGCTAATCCCACTACCGATTCTTTTCAAAGAGTCTTTAGCTCACTTGCTATAGGCGAATTGTGCAATGAGTCTCCAGATTAAGGTTTGCTATTGTGATGAGGTTTGATGCACTATAGCTACAATTCACTTCGTGCCAATAGTCCCGATGTTTTTGGGATAAATTCGTGTATATGTAACAGTGATTCTAACCCATATTGCCATCAAAACAAGGTATTAAACTGCAGGAAATGTGACTACGGTCACTTTTAATGTCTGATCTAATTGTAAAAAGTATCTTTCAAGATCTCTATTTTCCATAAGTCATTTACAACCAATGGTCGAAATTGCTAACTAAGCCTTGTAATCGGGTAATAAAAAAGTGACGTACATCACTTTTGTACGCATTGTCTATCATTAGATTGTCATAAATTGCTACTTATTTTTGAATCAGAATCAACAATTTAAGTAATGCAGTTAGAGCAATTTAATTACGACAACAAGATTGTCAGGAATTTCGGAATCGCTACCATTATTTGGGGGATAGTTGGTATGACCATAGGATTGCTTGTGGCAACGCAGCTTGTTTGGCCCCAGATGAACTTTGGATTGCAATTTACAACATTTGGCCGTGTACGTCCTGTACACACCAATGCGGTGATTTTTGCTTTCGTAGGTAATGGTATTTTTATGGGAGTTTATTACTCCTTACAGCGGGTGCTTAAAGCAAGAATGTTCAGTGATGCTTTGAGTAAGCTCCATTTTTGGGGATGGCAATTAATTATTGTTGCCTCGGCTATTACACTACCACTCGGTCTTACTTCAAGCCATGAGTATGCCGAAATGGAATGGCCTATTGATATCGCAATTACCCTCATTTGGGTCGTATTCGGAGTCAATATGTTCGGTACTATTATCAAACGACGCGAACGTCACATGTATGTCGCTGTTTGGTTCTATATTGCCACATTTGTTACAGTAGCCGTATTGCATATTGTTAACTCCATCCAATTACCTGTAGCTGGCTGGAAAAGCTATTATGTCTACAAAGGCGTACAGGATGCGCTGGTACAATGGTGGTATGGTCACAATGCAGTTGCTTTTTTCTTGACAACTCCTTATTTGGGAATGATGTATTATTTCCTTCCTAAGATGGCCAACCGTCCAGTTTACTCTTACAAGTTAAGTATTCTTCACTTTTGGTCTTTAATCTTTATTTATATCTGGGCAGGTCCTCACCATTTGCTCTATACGGCGCTACCTGGTTGGGTACAGTCTTTAGGGGTTGTATTCTCCATTATGTTGATTGCTCCGAGTTGGGGCGGTATGATCAATGGCTTGTTGACCTTACGTGGTGCCTGGGATAAGGTACGGACAGAGCCTATGTTAAAATTCATGGTCGTGGCCCTTACTTGTTATGGTATGGCGACTTTCGAAGGCCCTATGCTATCTTTAAAGCAGGTGAATGCAATTGCTCACTTTACCGACTGGATCGTAGCACACGTACACGTAGGTGCATTGGGATGGAACGGCTTTATGACATTCGGTATTCTGTACTGGTTGATACCACGTATTTATAAAACGGAGTTATATTCTAAAAAATTGGCATCAACGCACTTTTGGATAGGTACCTTGGGTATTTTGTTCTATGCGATCCCGATGTATTGGGCAGCTGTAGTACAAGGCTTGATGTGGAAAGAATTTACACCGGAAGGGGTTTTGAAATATCCAAACTTCCTTGCGACAACATTGGAAATTTTGCCAATGCACATGATGCGTGCACTAGGTGGTGCACTTTATCTATCGGGCGTGTTCCTGATGACGTTCAACTTGATCAAAACTATGCAAAAAGGGAAGCTTTTGGCCAATGAGCCTGCAGAAGCTCCTGCATTATTGCCGGTTCAAGTAAACGAACAGTCTCAACACCGTCGCCTTGAACGTAAGCCAATTTTATTTATGGTACTGGCTCTTATTGCCATCCTCATCGGGGGTATGGTGGAGATGGTGCCGACTTTTACAATTTCTAAAAACGTTCCAACGATTTCGAGTGTAAAACCTTATACAGCATTGGAACTGCAGGGAAGGGATCTCTACGTGAGAGAAGGTTGTGTAAACTGTCACACGCAAACTATTCGTCCATTTAGATCCGAAACCGCCCGTTACGGAGAGTATAGCAAGGCGGGAGAGTTTGTTTACGATACACCGTTTTTATGGGGTTCGAAGCGGACGGGACCGGATCTGCATCGCATCGGTGGAAAATACCCAAATAAATGGCACTTTGATCACCTGTTGGATCCGACGATTACTTCGCCAGGAAGTATCATGCCAACATATCCTTGGTTGATCGATCAGAAACTGGATAATTCTATTCTGCAAGATAAAATGAAAGCATTACGGAAATTGGGAATCCCCTATACCGATGCGGAAATTGAACATGCTGAGCAGGATCTCACCAAACAGGCACAAAAAATTGCTGATGATCTAAAACAAAATCAAGTGAATGTGCTAGCTGACCGTGAGATTGTAGCTGTAATTGCATACTTACAGCGATTAGGAACAGATATAAAAGCAGCTCCAAAAGTAGCTGATAATGTTAACGCAAATCAATAAAGCCATGTTTAAGCAAATAACAAATCTAAACGGCAGTGAGCTTTATCTAATTGCATCACTTTGGATCTTCTTGGTGTTCTTCATTTCAGTAGCAATAATGTTGTTTCGAATGAAAAAAGACTATGTTACTTATATGAAGGAATTGCCTTTGGAAGAAGATGAAACAGAAAAGGAACTGAATCATTCACCTGAAAGTCTATAATATATGAGTTTATTATTGGATACTGCACCAGCTACCGCAGAAGTTGTTCAATCTACGATAGGATTCGGTACAGATAATTTATACACAGATATCTTAATTGTTGTATTGATCGTTGTAATGCTGGCTCTTCTCGCTTCGGCATTGATGGTCAATCGCGCGATGAAATCCATCATTAAGATTACCATGCCTGAATTGGCCAAGGAGGAAAAACTCAAAAAGGCGGCGAATAAGGGCTGGATGAAAAGGTCGTGGAACAAGATCATGGGTATCAGACCGATTTCAGAAGAAAAGGATATTGTCATAGACCATGAGTATGATGGTATCCGCGAATTGGATAATCCGATTCCGATCTGGTTTAATTTCCTTTTTTATGGAACGATTTTTTTCGGCCTTGTTTACTTATTTGTTTATCAGGTGTCGGGTATCGGAATGAACCAGGACCAGGAGTATGAACATGAGATGGTCGTTGCCGAGAAAGAGCGTCAGGCTTATCTTACTGCTTCTGCGAGCAATGTAGACGAAAGTAGCGTGGAGTTTCAGCCGGAAATGGCAGCTGATGGAAAAGCGATCTTTACCGCAAACTGTGTCGCTTGTCACGGTGTTAGTGGCGAGGGAGGCATCGGACCTAACTTGACCGATAAGTTTTGGCTGCATGGTGGCGAGATTAAAGATATCTTCAAAACCATTAAGTATGGTGTTCCTGATAAAGGAATGGTGCCATGGGAACAAACTTTAAGTCCTGCACAAATCGCACAGGTTGCCAGTTATATTATTACCTTAAGGGATACACACCCTGCTAATCCAAAAGCTCCGCAAGGTGAAGAGGTAATCTATGGCGGTGGCCAGGCTGCAAGCGGAGAGAAGGCGGCGGATGAGAGCAAAGCAGATCAGGCTGAAACAGAAAAAAAGCAGAGTAATAAATTGAAATAGCAATGAATACAGTAGTCGTGAATAATGCCAATAACGGTGGATCTAAGTCAAAAAAAAGACAATGGATTTATGCCAAAAAACCGCAGGGAGAGCTTTACAAAAAGAGACAGTGGGTTGGGTATTCACTACTGCTGTTCTTGTTTGTAGTTCCTTTTATCAAAATAAATGGTGAACCGTTTCTCATGTTCAACATTATTGAGCGAAAGTTTTCCATCTTAGGAAATCTGTTCTATCCACAGGATCTCTACATATTCGTATTCGGCATGTTAATCGTGATGGTATGTGTGGTTTTGTTTACTGTTGTCTTTGGACGGGTATGGTGCGGATGGACTTGCCCCCAGACCATTTTTTTGGAATTAATATTTAGACGAATTGAATATTGGATAGAAGGTGATTGGCAACAACAAAAGAAATTGGATGCTGGACCCAATACGGATCAAAAACAATTGAAAAAGTTTTTGAAACATGGTATATTCCTGATCATATCATTTTTCATTTCAAATATCTTTTTGTCTTATATCATCGGTGTTGATGCGCTGATGAAGATCATCACTGATCCATTGGACCAACATATCGGTGGATTGATATCAATCATCATATTTACATTGGTTTTCTATGGTGTGTTTGCGTACGTCAGGGAGATTGTATGTATTGCAATTTGCCCTTATGGCAGATTGCAGGGCGTACTCCTCGATGACCAAAGTATTACTGTTGCATATGATCATAGACGTGGAGAGCCAAGAGGAAAACAGCAAAAGGATGCAACGACGACACATGGAGATTGTGTAGACTGCAAACTCTGTGTACATGTATGCCCGACAGGAATTGATATTCGAAATGGTCTGCAATTAGAATGTGTAAGCTGTACGGCCTGTATTGATGCTTGTGATGCTGTCATGGACAAAATTGGAAAGCCTAAAAAGTTAATTGGCTTTTATCCAATGGGTGAGATTGAAGGAACACTGAAGAAAAAAAGCAATACGAGAGCAATAGCCTATTCTATCGTGTTGGTTGCATTAATGTCGGTCTTTTGTTTTCTGTTGTTCAATCGTTCTCAGGTGGATGGAAGATTGCTTCGGGCAAAGGGAAGCACCTACCAGCTTCGTGATGATAAGACAATAAGCAACCTGTATTCTTTGGAATTGATTAATAAGTCTGGTAAAGAAATGCCTTTTAAATTGGTCTGTGATGATCCGCGTTTAAAGATTCAACTGGTCAATCCTATTCAAAAATTGAGTAAAGATGGGCATGCGACACTGAGCTTTTTTCTAATTATCGCGAATAAGGATGTTGAGACCTATAAAAGTAATATAAAATTAGCTATCTATTCGGGAGATAAGAAAGTGGAAAGTTTAAAAACCACTTTTATTGCACCTCCGGGTATGAATTAAAATGAAAAACAATGAATTGGGGTACAAAGATTTTTTTAACCTTGGCGGTATTTATGTTGTGTATAGTCGGAGCAGGAATATACATGGTGAGTCACGATTCGGATAGTCTGGAAGAAGATGATTATTACGAGCAGGGACTGAATTATGATCAAGCTTACGATAAAAAGCAAAATGTATTGATTATGAAGGAATCACCGACAATAGAAATCAGGCAAGATACCTTGTATATTCATTTTGTCTCCAAAGTAAATAAAGGGAAATTGCTGTTTCGAAAACCTTCGGATAACCGATTGGATAAAGAATTACCATTTCAGACAACCAGTAATTTATATACACTGCCCATTTCCACGTTCGATAAAGGAATGTGGAATTTGTATATTGACTGGAAGAGTGTAGGTAAAGATTTTTTGTTTGAAGAGCATATTTTATTTTAGTTTAAGGAAATGAGCTATACCTATTTTGCATTTTTCATGGGATTGTTTGGAAGCATACATTGTGCGGTAATGTGTGGTCCTTTAATCTTTGCTATTGAAGGAAGGCAGGGTTTTGGTTGGAACGTTTTTTTAAATAAAATACTGTATCAATCCGGCAGGGTACTGACTTATGGATGTTTAGGACTTTTACTCGGTACGATCGGAACATTTGCGCAGATTCAAGGTTGGCAGCGAAGTTTGAGCTGGGCCACAGGTATTATTCTGATCGGAATTGCTTTATTCCAGCTTATTGGTAAGCATAATAGAAAAATCGCTAGCTGGCAGACGAAGGCTGTGCAGCCAATTGTACGCTTATTGTCGAAATGGCTGTATAAACCGGGCGGGAGTTTTATTGCTGGCGTACTGAATGGCTTATTGCCCTGTGGTATGGTCTACATGGCACTCATGTCGTCCATAAATGCAGACAGTCCACAGCAAAGTTTCTTTTTTATGTTGTGTTTTGGCTTAGGAACTATCCCGCTATTGTTTGCGTTTTCTTTTCTGGGAAATTTCTCCAGATCTTTCAAAATCGGATTTTCGAAATGGGTTCCCTTTCTCTATTTCTTATTGGGAATTTGGTTTATACTCCGGGGTGCCAATTTAGACATTCCTTATTTAAGTCCATTCATCCATGTCGATGGTGCAATAAACTGTGTTTAACGACAAACAATATGTCGATGCTAAGTATTATATTTGGTAAAACCCTTAGCACACAATATGGAGGTACTTCATCATATTTTACAGATTGCATTAGAATATTATTGGATTCCCTTACTCATCCTTTATATTGGTGTAATCGGGACGATTTTGATCGAAAACCGTAATCCTTCCAAGACCATTGCCTGGATTATGGTCATTGTTTTCTTACCTGTCGTCGGTTTGCTCAGTTACTATTTCTTTGGTCAGAAGTTTAAGAAGGTCAAAAGAATGAAACGCGTGTATCGCGAGCAGTCCAAAAAGCTACTGGATGCCTGGCGTAAGGAATCCGAAATTATGGAGGAACATATTGATACGTTAAATGAGCGGATCGGTAGTTTGGCCATGGTGTACCGCTACCTTAAAAATCAGAAGATCTCTACATTCTCCCTCAACAACGATGTAACCCTGTTTATCAATGGGGAAGAAAAGTTTCCGGTACTTATTGATCGCCTTAAAGCTGCGCAGCATTCCATTCACATGGAATATTATATCTGGGAAATGGACGAAATAGGGCAGGAGATCTTACATATTCTAGAAGAAAAAGCAAAAGCTGGGGTCACCGTACGTCTGATATTGGATAGTTTTGGTGCTCCAGATGTAATTAAATATTTACGGAGGCATAAACCCGATTTTGTGTTTCAAGCTTTTCTTCCAGTAACCTTTAGTTCCTTGGCGAATAGCAACTACCGAAATCACCGCAAGATAGCGGTGATCGATGGGAAAATAGGTTTTGTCGGCGGAATCAATATTTCAGATCGATATATCAATAATGGAAAAAATGAGGTTTATTGGCGGGATACAGCTATGATGGTTGTCGGCGCGGCTGTAAATACGTTGCAAATCCAGTTTTGGAACAGCTGGAACCAGACAGATGCGGAATCGTTTGAATTGGGTCGAGGTTATTTAAACCGATTTCCCCTTGCCGATGAAGATGCGAGTGGAGTAGGATTTACAGCCAGTGATCCTGGATCGCCAGCGCCTTTCAATATGGAAGCAATTATTGCCGGTATCAACGAAGCAAAAGAATATGTACAGTTGTGTACGCCATATTTTATTCCCAGCGATCAATTGACGACCGCTTTAATGCTCGCAGTATCTTCAGGAGTCCGTGTGGACTTGATGTTGCCGGCCCAGTCTGATTCGTTTTTTGTACAGCATGCCTCATTCTCGTTTATAAAACCACTGTTGGAAAGAGGAGTCAACGTATACCTTTATACAAAGGGATTTCTGCATGCCAAAACCATCTGTATTGATGGGAAGCTTGCTTATATCGGTACGACAAACTTAGATATCAGAAGTTTTTACATCAATTTTGAAATCTCGGGAATTGTCTCGGATAAAGCGCTTTGCGACCGTCTTAATGCGCAATTTTTGTCTGATATTGAGGTCTCAGATCTGATTACAATCCGAAAATGGATGCAACGAAGTCGCTGGAAAAGAGGAGTTGATTCCATCTGTAGGCTTTTGGCTCCATTGCTTTAAATTATCTTTAAAGAGTCGGTAATGACCCTATGGATAGGTATAATAAATGTTAAAAATACCCCAATGGGGTTGGTCTTTGCTCAAAATTGAATATATTTAGCTATTCATTTTTTATTCTAAGACTTTCAATGAAGCACATAAAACTATTGACTTTATCGATAGGACTGTTAGGAATGGGGACGACTTATGCCCAGACTACACCTACGTTGCCTATTAATACGATCGTAGAACGAGTTCAGAAATATTTTCAGGTCTACCCAGTTGAAAAGGTACATTTACATTTCGATAAACCATATTATGCGGTGGGGGATACCCTCTGGTTTTCGACCTATTTATCCCGCAATTTGGCCGAATATGAGCCGAGTAAAATAGCTTATGTGGAAGTACTGAACAGTCGTGATTCCCTGATTCAAACACTAAAAATTCCATTGGATAAAGGGGTAGGAAATGGGCAGATTGTACTTGATCCTCAATTTATGTCTCAGGACAATTATCGATTTAGAGGTTACACAAAATGGATGGCCAACTTTGATAATGCCTACTTCTTTAATAAAGTGGTGCCAATCGGTGATGTTATCAATAAGAAATTGATTACGAACATTGAATTTCAAAATAACATTGGTGGCAATAAAACCCAAGCTGTCATACAGTTCCGCGATCGTACGGGAAAACCGATGATCAATTCAAAAATCAATTGGGAGTTTGTCTCGGGATGGGAAACGTTCGACAAGGGTAAAGGTGAGACGGATGGTCTAGGGAAAGTAACGATAAATTTGTCTGCAAAGGAAAAAGCAAATTTGGAGAAAGGACAACTGAAGATTAGCATTCAGGAGAATAAAAATGAAAAACCTTTGTCTAGTTCTTTCTTGCTCAAAAATGCCTTGTGGGATGCAGACGTGCAATTCTTTCCTGAAGGGGGAGATATTATCGCCGGATTGGCAAAAAAAGTGGCATTTAAAGCTCTCGGATCCGATGGGAAAGGTCTAAAGGTAAAAGGAAGTATTTTAGATTCAAAGGGCAAGTCTGTAGCGGAGTTTGCGGACTTCGGAACTGGAATGGGCTATTTTTCTCTTCTGCCGCTCGCAGGAGAAAATTATCAAGCTGTTGTGAAGTTTGAGAATGGACAGGAACGCAAATACAAATTGCCGGCTGTTGTCAATGACAAGGCAAATGTTGTTTTTGTAAAACAGGATGCCACGAATGCTGAGTTTGCCGTGGTAACCAGTGAAGAGAATTTTTCAAAAAACCAGGGGCAATCCTATTATGTTTTAGTTCAGTCGAATGGACATCTCTGTTTTGGCGCGCAAGTGAATTTAAAATCTTCATCAGCATTGGTCAATATTCCGAAAGAGCGTTTACCAAATGGTATTGTCCAGGTAACTTTATTGAGTCCTGATGGAAAGCCTCTCAGTGAGCGTCTGGCATTTGTTCAAAGTGAAAAGCTTTTAAATATTCAGGTTACCAGCGATAAGCAAAGTTATAAGGCCAAAGACTTGGTCAATCTTAAACTTGCTGTAGACAACAATGGACAGAAGTTCCCAGGAAGCTATTCAGTAGCTGTAATAGACGAATCCAAAGTTCCTTATAATGATCAGGCAGATCTATCGATTGTGAGCAACTTTTTGTTGACTTCGGACCTCAAAGGAAATGTAGAGAACCCAAATTCATATTTTGATGAAAAAAATCCCAACCGGGATAAAGCTTTGGATGCTTTATTAATGACGCAGGGCTATCGTCGATTTGACTACCCGACGCTTATATCGGAGAAGTTGCCGCAGATTAGTTTCCTTCCTGAGCAAGGAATCGAATTGTCAGGTATACTTCGGATGAATACGGGACGTCCTTATCCAAATGGTGGGTTACTTTTATCGGTACCTTCCCGTAATATTAAGAAGGACGTTTATACGGATCAAAATGGACGATTCACATTTAAAGATCTTGTGTTCCCGGATTCGTCCAAAGTAACGGTTAATGCCCGATCGAATGACAATTACCGAAGCTTGGTTATTAATATGGACCAGAGCTTTTACCCCGAGATCGATAAGAATAATGGTTATAAGAGTTATTTTGTACCTAATATAGACCAAGCTTTTGCTCCTTATTTGGCGAATAGCCGAAAAGAATATCGAAAATCGATTCTCTTGGATGAGGTCGAAGTGACAGCGGTAGTGAAGAAAGTAATCACCAATAAAGATTTTCCTTCTATTTCGGGGCTGTCCATGCCGGAACACCGTATTGAACCCGAACGTTTGACGGGTTGTAACGTGTTGACCATGTGTCTTCAAACGGTATTGACGGGCATTACTTATGATCCACAGACATTGAAATATTATGTTTCTCGTGATTATAATGCGGGTGGGCGTACACCTGTTCAATTCTTTCTGAACGGTATGGCTATTGATGAGCCCGGATTGAATAGCATCAATGTCGCGGATATCGAAGGTATCGAAATCTTCTTACGTGATGAATTGGGTACAGTCTCCAGAATGTATCAAAATAATGGTGTTGTGTCAATCTATACGAAGAAAGTGGAAGCGAAGAAACCACGGATGTCATTGAGTGAGATTGAAAGCTTATTGCCTAAATCAAATGTAATCGATATGTATCCATTGGGGTATATTAAAGAGCGGAAATTCTATGTTCCAAAATATGATACGCCGGAAAGAAAGGCTGCAAACGATTTGAGAACGACCATTTACTGGAATCCGAAAGTCTCGATCACAGAGACCGGGGAGGCTGCCATTCAGTTTTATAATGCCGACGGAAATGGAAATTACAAGGTAATCGTCGAGGGAATGGATCAAACAGGGAATATCGGCCGTAAGGTAATAAACTACGGTGTTCAGCCTTAAACCTTGTATATAGGAGTTGATCAAAAAAAGAACGCTGTTCTCAGTCAAAGAGAGCAGCGTTCTTTTTTTTGTTAAAAAAAACACCTCCTTGATGGGCAAGGAGGTGCTAACTAACCAATTATAAACCTAAATTATGAAAAGTATTTTGTCGCTATTAATAGCGCTAATCTTCTTATTTATAAAGTATATTTCAAATCCTATGCCAAATAGTGTTTATAGCACTTTTGGCAGATTTTTAGTTGACTTTTTTGATCAGGCTATTTATTCAAGTGGAAATAACAGGGTCTACAACGTGGTTCATAAGCGTCTTTTTCACCTAAAAGTACGGTTTCCGTATCCTTGGTCAGGCGATAGGAATAATTCGCTGGAGCGCCACATTGCATGCAAACCGCATGTACTTTCGTAACGTGTTCGGCTACTGCCATTAGATTGGGAATTGGGCCAAATGGTTGCCCTTGAAAATCCATATCGAGCCCGGCAACAATTACCCGAATACCACTGTTTGCCAATTTGACACACACCTCTGTCAAACCGTCATCAAAAAATTGTGCTTCATCGATTCCGACAACTTGGGTAGATGAGCTTAAGAGTAGGATCGCTGAAGAATGATCAACGGGTGTTGACGGGATGCTATTACTATCGTGAGAAACGACCAACTTTTCATCGTATCGTTTGTCAACAGATGGTTTAAAGATTTCGACATTCAGACGTGCATATTGTGCTCGTTTTAGCCTGCGAATCAATTCTTCTGTCTTGCCTGAGAACATCGAGCCACAGACAATTTCAATGCTACCATATTGAGCGGGGCGCAAAGCCAAATTATGTTCGGAAAAAAGCATTTGATTAATTTAATTTTGTCGGAAGGTCTGCAAATAAGGTGATTTTTGTAAAATGACCTCCCATTATATTCTGTTTTTGACACTGCTAATATCAGAATTAAATATTAAATTTGGGTAGCAAAAAAGTGAACGTAAATCCAAATATTTCTAAATCAAAGGATTGAGTTTTCCACTTTTCGGTCGGTTGAAGGTATAAGTATTATAAATGATTAATTGGTGATTTCAAATAGAATTATGGGTACTAAAGAGGAAATTTTTAATAAGATAGGCGATTTATTACAGGATTTAAATGGACAGTATCTAAGCTTGTCAGAGCAGGGGAGTTTGTCCGAAATTAACGAATTAGTAACACTGGAAGCGAAAGCACAGGCTGTGGCAGCATACATAACTTTACTAAAGACCAAGGCTGTTCTTCAGGAAGGTCAATCGCAGCATGCTTTAAGTACTGCTGCCTTGGACAGTAAGAAGATTGCTTTCAACGATTATTTTACCCCACCTTCTACCATTAGAACATCAGCGCAACAAGTTGTTGCTGAACAGCCTCAAAAAGAGGTTCAAGACGCTCAGCCAGTTGAAGATTTCAGCCGTGGAAATGAAGAAAGCATTCTGGTAAATGAAGAAACTATCGTGGCGGAAAAAGAAGTCCCATTTGTTTCTGAAAGTGAACCTGCAAAATCGGAGGAACCTAGTCCTGAAATTGTTGAACCTGTCATTCCTCCAGTTGCTGCAATTCCCTCGGTTTTTGCAGCTGCCCCAGTGGAGGAATTAGCTTATCAGGCAGAAAAGGACGTCACTGAGCAAGTCGAAGAACCGACTGTCTTCGTTACAGAAGTAATCGAAGAACCAAAAGAAGTCGTTATCGAACAGCCGCAAGAAGTTTTTATTCAGGAAGAAATCAATACGGTCATTGAGGAAGCTCCAGCGAGACCATTGACCTTAAATGAAATTATCTCTCAACAGAAACAAGCCGGCGTGCAGAATCGTGTTTATCAGGTGAATCAATCTGGACATACCGATAAACTCACGGATATTAAAGCAGGGATAAGCTTAAATGACAAACTCTTATTTATTAAGGATTTGTTTAATGGGTATAGTTTAGCGTATAGTGAGGCTGTCGAATTATTGAATAGGTTTACAAGCTACGCAGAAGCGGACGCATTTTTGCAGACAAATTATGCTATTAAAAATAAATGGGCAGATAAGCCGCATACCGTTGAAAAATTATACGACGTCCTGCGCAGAAGATATAACTAAAATCATAAAACATAAAAAAAACAGCTCTTGTTCTACTGGAGCTGTTTTTTTATGCCGATATTTTTGGTTTTTTAGCTTAGTTGAAATTGTAGCCAATCGTTCCCTTCATGACCATATACAAAATACTTTGGCTGAAGAATTTCGGCTAAGGATTCGAGTTCGCTCAAGTAATTGTATCCGGGAATCTTTGCAAATTGTTCACTGATCATAATAAAGACTTGATCTAGCTCGATAGCTTTGGATGATGCGATAGCTGCCGTATTCAACAATTGTGGGATTTGGATAAATGTCTGTTCCCCATGACCGATGACAATGATTTTATCGGCTTCATTTTCTGTCGTAACTGGAATACCACCTGCAATTTTTATGGCTTCCTGCAGATAGGCAGAACGGTTTATTTCAAGGGGCTGTATTTGGTCCAGTACCAATACCTTGGGCCTGTCAGTAGCCGAAATAAACTTAAGCTTATGGATTAGAATACTTGTTTCGTCTTCAATTTTTTCAACCAGTTCAACTGTTTTATCGATGGCATCGAGATCAGTCCCGATACGTTTGATATAGGAGACCATATCATCGATGTCGACAAGTTGAGGGCGATCTGAAATCAATGTGTCGTAGGTTTCAGCTGGAATAGCTGCCGGATTTAGGTCCAACTGGTCCAAAATATGGGCGACTAGTTTTTCTTGATTGCTTTGCATGTTGCAAAAATACAAAACCTTCCTGACTTCGCAGACACCAAGAGCAATGAAAGCGAACTGAAGGTTCTTTTTGGCCAATAAGATCAGACACTTTCAGAAATAAAAGGGAAGCATTAGCGAAAGTAAATTAGCAATAGTAGGTATGCACAGATTTTTGTAAATTGGCATCAAATAAATGATATAAATATGTTTGACAAATTATTTCAAGCCCAGCAAAAGGCGGAGGAAATCAAAAAAAGATTGGATTCAATTTCTGTGTCTGGTGAAGCGGAAGGTGGTTTAATCCGTGTGATAGCGACAGCAAATAAAGAGATAAAAGAGGTTACCATCGATCCTATATTTTTATCAAACGCAGATAAAGAAGAATTGGAGGAGTTGCTTGTGGTTGCTCTGAATAAGGCAATTGCTCAAGCTGAGAATATCAGCCAGGCTGAAATGCAAGCAGCAAGCAAGGATATGTTGGGTGGACTAGGAGGACTAGGCGGATTATTTAATCAATAGCAATATTACCATGAAAGCGACTTATTACGGACAATCTTGTATGGAGTTTGATTTTGACGGCACGAAGGTTCTTTTAGATCCATTTGTAAGCTATAATCCACTTGCAAAAGAAATCGATGTAAATACAATTAAACCGGATTATATCTTTTTAAGTCACGGGCATCAGGACCATGTAGCAGATATGGCGACGATTCAAAAAAACAGCGGTGCCACTGTTTTAGCGATTGTTGAAACTGCAGGCTGGGTGAGAAGACAGGGAGTGCCTGACGATAAAGTTATCGAGTTTAACTTGGGCGGAACAGTTCAACTGCCTTTTGGTTCGGTAAAGATGGTATATGCCGCACATACCAATAGTACACCTGATGGTCAATACGGTGGGTTTCCTGTAGGTTTTGTCTTTAATGTAAAAGGCAAGCGAATTTATTTTGCTGGAGACACTGCGTTAACCATGGAAATGAAATTGCTGGCAGACATGAAGCTGGATTGGGCATTTTTGCCTATTGGTGGGCATTATACAATGGACGTGGATGATGCAATTAAAGCCGCTGAATTTGTGAATTGTGCTCGGGTAGTTGGTATCCATTACGATTCATTTCCGCCAATAATGATCGATAAACAACAAGCTTTGGATAAATTCCAAAATGAGGATATTTCATTGTCATTGCCGGAAATCGGTTCGACATTTGAGTTATAAACAATAAAACAAAAAGCCGAGCTAGCTCGGCTTTTTGTTTTATTGTTTTCCTGATTTTATGCAGATCTGCGTTGTGTCCATTAAGATATGACAATCTTTTTAAGATCTTCCAGGCTGAAAAGAGGGATATCGATGATTTTATTCTTCAGGATTTGTTCTTTGTTTTCTTCAAAGTAGAACAGCTTCCATTCCCCATTTTTATATTCTAAACTACTGAGATTTTCAATCCAGTCCCCTGAGTTCATATAGGTGCAGGTTCCTTTTCGGGTAATAACTTCTTTGATTTGAGGTTGATGGATGTGTCCACAGATAACGAAATCGTAATTTTTTTCAATCGCTAGTTCAGTAGCTGTATGTTCAAAATCCGATATATACTTGACGGCCTTTTTAACAGAGTTTTTGATCTTTTTAGAAAGAGAGTATTTCTCCTTACCCATTTTATCCAGGCAATAATTAATGATATTATTGAGCTGGATTAATTTGTCATATCCCCATCCACCCAGTTTGGCCAACCATTTAGAATGATGAATGGATGCGTCGAAAACATCCCCATGAAAGATCCACACTTTTTGATTATTGAGTGAGAGAAGTAGTTTATTGCTCAGCTTGATATTACCTAATTTTAGATCGGTAAATTTGCGCAACATTTCATCGTGGTTGCCCGTGATGTAATGCACTTCTGTACCAGAAGAGCTCATGTCAATAATCTTTTTGATGACTTTGAGATGTTCCTGTGGGAAATAGCTTTTTTTAAATTGCCAAATGTCTACGATGTCTCCATTGAGTATCAGTATTTTGGGAGATACGGACTCTAGGTAAAGTAAAAGCTCTTTAGCTCTACTACCGTAGGTACCTAGGTGTAAATCTGAGATTACAAGTATATCAAGGCTTCTTTTCATTTGCAATAAATTTGTTTATTCATCTATGTCTACAAAGATTTATCAACCTTTGTTGATTTTGTTGTCTGTCCGTCTGTTGAGGACTATATTTTTCACCTTTGACGGATTTGTCTGAAATGAATCGATCATGAACGATCTATTTTACCGTTTTTTGTGTTATTGTATGCCACGATTTTTCATTCAATAAATCTGTTATCTTCTTTTACAAAAAAAAGATACTTTTATTTTGTACCGATGAAATTCCTGTTATTAAATCATTAAAATATCTTGTAAAACGGTATGAATTAGTTTATTGGAAATTAATATTAGCAGGAAATTTTCGTTGAGGAGACGATCAGAAAGACAATGGAGTGGGGTAAGGGCCACAAAAAAAGGTATCCAATTTTATTGAACACCTTTCATTATGTTAAAGATTATTTTTCTTTTTTATTTGGCAGTTGCTGCCGCTCTATCGATGTGGAATTGTACTAAATCGTCAAT
Source organism: Sphingobacterium paramultivorum (assembly GCF_014109745.1). Classification (NCBI taxonomy): domain Bacteria; kingdom Pseudomonadati; phylum Bacteroidota; class Sphingobacteriia; order Sphingobacteriales; family Sphingobacteriaceae; genus Sphingobacterium; species Sphingobacterium paramultivorum. The sequence goes on along the minus strand of NZ_CP058555.1, from coordinate 3,015,111 downwards.
AGGGGAACGTAAGATCTTACCTACTTTCATTCCATATTGCTCAGCTTTTTCAGCTAATACATTTCTGAAATTATAACCTACTGAACCGATACAGTTGAAAGTATAACTTTGATAATTAGGGTATTTGCTAACAAGGTTTCTGAAAAATGCTTCAAAAGCTTCATCAACGATATTACGTGTATATTCGATATTTACATTGTTGTCATAGACAAATTTGCTAAAGCTAGCACAGAAACGATTTGGCATAGGTTTGGTATAAACCGCGTCCATAATTTCATCTTTTGTCATTTTATACGTGTTGTAGAATACCTCTTTAACATCTTTAGGCATCAAATTACGAACATAATCTGCCAGTAATTTTTTACCGATATAACTACCAGAACCTTCATCACCTAAAATGTAAGCACCTGAGTCGATGTTTAATGTGATTTCTTTGCCGTCGTAGAGACAAGAGTTTGTTCCTGTTCCTAAGATCGCAGCGAATCCGGCTTGAGTTCCTAATAATGCTCTTGCTGCTGCAAGAAGATCGTGTCCTACTTCAACTTCAGCTGTCGTAAATACTTGTTTTAAGGCATCAACTACAATTTGTGCTTTTTCCTTGTTATGAACACCTGCACCATAATAGTTTACTTCTGAGATTTTTTCAAAAGGTAAATCTTGCGGTAGTCCTTTTTTTAGGGAGTTTACAATGTATTCACTATCAACAAAATAAGGGTTATATCCTTCTGTGTTGAAGTAGATTTTTTTATTCGAATCGTCTAACAAACACCAGTTTGTTTTTGTTGATCCCCCGTCAGCAATGATTATCATTATTGAGTAGTTTTAATTGTGTTTATCGTTATAAAATGAGTAATCAATTCATTAATCAATTCCCCGAAAATACATTTTTTAATTTTAAATATCATAATTTATCCACGTATTTTTCAAAAAATAAATTTTTGTACTTTGGTGACCGTATAAAAAAACTGGCTTAACGATATTGTTAAGCCAGTTTTTGAGCTGTGTAATAAAATTGTTTAAATAGTGTACTATTTACAATTAGTGAGGGGTGTTAATGTCCCCCTTCAGCCTCTATTTCGTCAATATTGATTCCTTGTTTTGTTAATATTCCCTTAACAAATATCGCAAAGAAAACAACATAACAGAATCCGATTAATGGTAGAATATACGAATTATGAATGCCGATAATATCCGCTAATTTTCCTTGAATCGGAGGAAGAACACCACCACCAAGAATCATCATGACAAGAAATGCCGAACCTTGAGCGGTATATTTACCTAAACCTACAATGGATAAACTGAAAATCGAAGACCACATAATTGAACAAGCAAGACCGCCTGATAAGAAAGCATAGATTGCAATAGTACCCGATGAGAATAGGCCAATTAACATCGCGATGATTCCAAATAATCCGAAAATAATCAATGTACGAGCAGGTTTTTCTTTACTTAGGTAGAATGCTACAATCTGAAGAAGAATACATACTACGTAATAATAGAGATGCGACATTTCAAATCCTGCAAGCGTATTGACTCCGATGATAATGGAGAATGCAATCAGAGGAACGATAATCAATAATCCATTTTTAGCCGATTTACTCAAGTTAAAGGCTGTAATTGCACCGGCCCAACGACCAATCATCATACTCCCCCAATACATGGATACATAAGGTGTAATTTGCGATGATTGCAAGTGACCAAATTCCTTCAATGTCAATAATTCGCCGAGGTTACTACCGATAGCAACTTCGATACCGACATAGATAAATAGGGCGAGCATACCCAAAGCCAATTGTGGATATTTCATCGCACCCCAGCCTTCTGGATTTTTTTGCGCGCTCTTATTGGAGAACAATAAACCACCGATGACAACGACCAATGCTCCAGCCAACCATAACATACGTTGCATTTCGAGTGGTTTGGCAACTTCTTTAATGTGCAATTTGAGTTGGTCAATCTGAACCTGATCCGTTAAACTTGAAACCTGTTTGTGTAACTGCTCTACCTGCAAGGCTAAGTCACTCTTGTAGCTTAAAAAAACTGGTGTGAACATACCAAAAAGTAGTACGGTCATAATGATCAATGTACGTAAAGCTTTATTAGCCTTTTCCATCGGTTCATCACTAATGCCAGCAGGAACTTTTTTACTGAAATTAAATAATGCTGCAGCAAGCAGGAACAATAGACCAACACCTATGTAAAGATACACAACCTTGTTTAGAGGAAGGTTGGCGATCTCGGAGTCAGAAATAGGTTCAAAAGTTCCGAATAAGGAAAATCCGATAACAAGAGGTCCTATTGTTGTACCAAATGAGTTGATACCACCGCCTAGGTTCACGCGGGAAGCACCCGTTTTTGGATCGCCCAATAAAACGGCAAATGGATTTGCTGCAGTTTGTTGTAATGAAAAACCAAGGGCTACAACGAATAGTCCCAACAACATACCAACATACAAATTTACTTCGACAGCAACAATCATGGCTGCTGCACCCAAGGCCGAGAAAAGTAAACCGTAAACGATACTCTTTTTATATCCCCATTTTCCAACCAGGTCCTTTCCTCCGATTGAACTGAAAATAAATAGTAACAATGCACCAATATAATAGGCTGTATAAAAAGCAAAGTCTATTAACTGGGATTGAAACTGGTCTAAATGAAAGTAATTTTTGCAGAACGGTATAAAAACACTGTTCCCTGCCGCAATGAACCCCCAAAAGAAAAACACAATAATCAATGTGTAGAGTGCGGGGTAATTGGTTTTAGTTTGTTGCTGTTCCATATAAGGGATCTAAAAACTTAAATTTTGAAAGGTACGAACTTATGAAAAAAAATATAAAATTCAATCTAAAAATGTTGTTAAATCGTTTTACTAGCTACAATAGTAAATATTTTTTTTGAAATATTTTGAAATAACAAAATTTGTTTTTTTCTTTGTCTAGGTTCTCAATATTTAATCCACTTCGGGTTTAAAAGAAATCATTAAGTTCTTCATCACACTTAATCATGGAAACTTGTTTAAGTGTGTAATCAGAATTCAGAAAAAAGCTCAAAAAAAAATCCAAAAATCATACACAACACATTAATGGATATTAACGAATTAAACGCTAAACTCGTATCGGAATTGCGCGAGATTGCTAAATTGATCGGTATCGCAGATGCTGATAAATTGCGTAAACAAGAATTAATCGAAAGAATTAGCAATACTGGTGGGGAAGAGGAAGCAGCTCCAGCGCCAGCTGAAAACGCAGCTAAAGTAGAGGAAGATAATCAGGAACATGCTGAACGTACACGTAAACGTGTCCGGACTGTAAAAACAGCGGAACCTGTCACGGTAAGAAAACGTGAAGTTTCTGAGCATGACGAAACTCCGGTTGTAACCGAAGATGCACCATCAGCAGATAAAGGTCCCCAACCTGAAAAAGCAACACAAACTCCTAAAGCAGAAAACACTTCTTCAAGTACAGATTTCGATAATGTGATCGTTAATGAGGGTGTATTGGAGATCATGCCTGATGGTTATGGCTTCTTACGTTCATCAGATTATAACTATTTGACTTCTCCTGATGATATTTATGTATCACAATCTCAGATCAAATTATTTGGTTTGAAAACGGGAGATACGGTACGTGGTTGTATCCGTCCACCTAAAGAGGGTGAAAAATACTTCCCTTTGGTACGGGTTGAGGCTATCAATGGGCAAAATCCTGCTGAGGTTCGTGACCGTGTGCCATTTGATTATTTGACACCATTGTTCCCTGATGAGCGTTTAAATTTGGATATGGGCGTTGGAAATTACTCTACGCGCATCATGGATTTATTTACGCCTATAGGTAAAGGCCAACGTGGATTAATCGTTGCTCAACCGAAAACGGGTAAAACAAACTTGTTAAAAGAGGTTGCAAATGCTATTGCAAAGAATCACCCAGAAGTTTATTTGATTATCTTATTAATCGATGAGCGTCCTGAGGAGGTTACTGATATGGCGAGAAGCGTACGCGCTGAAGTTGTTTCTTCGACATTTGATGAGCCAGCTGACCGCCACGTGAAAATCGCGAATATCGTGCTTGAGAAAGCGAAACGTATGGTAGAGTGTGGACATGATGTCGTTATTTTGTTAGACTCAATCACAAGATTGGCTCGTGCATATAACACGGTTGCGCCTGCGTCAGGTAAAATTTTGTCAGGTGGTGTGGACGCTAACGCTTTACATAAGCCAAAACGTTTCTTTGGTGCTGCCCGGAATATCGAAAACGGTGGTTCATTGACAATTTTAGCAACAGCATTAACAGATACAGGTTCTAAAATGGATGAAGTTATCTTTGAAGAATTCAAAGGTACAGGTAATATGGAATTACAGTTGGATCGTAAGTTGGCTAACAAACGTATCTTCCCTGCGATCGATATCACAGCTTCCAGTACACGTCGCGATGATCTATTGACTGACAAAGATACATTACAACGTATTTGGGTACTTCGTAACCACTTATCTGATATGAATTCTACAGAAGCCATGGAATTTTTACAAGGTCAATTGCGTGGAACTAAATCAAATGAAGAATTTTTGATCAGTATGAATGGGTAATCCCATCAAATTTTGATATTTTAGCCATCATTTTTAATCGAATGATGGCTTTTTTTATAAAATAGATCCTGTAAATGAAAAAACATATCCCAAATCTACTGACTTGCCTAAATTTATTTAGTGGCTGTATCGCTGTATTGATGGCATTGCAAGGCAATATTCAAGTGGTTACTATTTGTGTCTTTGCGTCCGGGATATTCGATTTTTTTGACGGAATGGTGGCGCGGCTTCTTCATGTTAAATCGCCAATCGGAAAGGAGCTTGATTCGTTGGCCGATATGGTCAGTTTTGGTTTTTTACCTGGGACAATCATGTTTACCTTATTGACAAAGGTATTTCCTGATGGCTCTCTGTTGCCTTATTTAGGGTATATCATTACTGTTTTCTCAGCCTTACGTTTAGCAAAGTTCAACCTGGATGAGCGTCAAACTTCTGATTTCATTGGTTTGAATACGCCAATGAATACATTTTATGTGCTTTCATTGCCTTATATAGCAGACAAGTACCCGCAATTGGTTTTAAATCCGATTGTATTACTCGTTAGTATTCTTCTAACCAGTTATCTTTTGGTGAGTGAAATTAGGTTGTTTTCGATGAAATTTAGTTCGATGGACTGGAAAACGAATAAGTTTCGCTTTATATTTTTGATCTTGACGCTGATCTTGTTTGTTGTTGGTCAATTTATGGCTTTACCGATTATTTTAGTTTTATATTTCCTATTGTCGGCATTGCATTTCAATAAAAAAAACGATCTGGTTTAGATCGTTTTTTCATATTGTTCCAATTCAAAAAGGAGCTCTTTCATTTCGATATCTATAATATCAAAGGTGGCCTGAAGCCCCTCGAGAGACTCCTCATTTTTTGCATTGGCCTCTAATTCCTCAAATTTTTCTTTTAAGTGAAAGGCACCGATATAGTCCATTGTCGGTTTGATATGATGGGCTGTATCACCAATCTTTTGAAGATCACCTTCAGCCAGCGCTTGTCGGAGCTTGTCGAGATCTACAGGTGTTTGAATAAGATACATGGATACAAATTGTTTGATTAATTCGTGGTTGTCAAACATGTTTTGGCGGATCAGTTCAATGTCGATATGGTTCATCGTCGCTAATTTTCTTTACAGGTAAGTCGTCTGTGCATTTATCCAATAAATATACGTTATTTTTTTTGTAAACGGGGTGGATATAGCCAGGGGCTATTTCTACTAATGGTTCGAGCGTGAACCTCCGTTCGGCGATGTAAGGGTGTGGAATCTGCAGTGAGGGCAAGTCGATGATTTCCTGGTTAAAGTAGAGAAGGTCGATGTCAATTACTCTTTCTCCCCATTTTTTGAAACGTATACGTCCTAATTCTTGTTCGATATGTTGTGTTAGATTTAAGCATGCCAAAGGCTGTAACTCGGACGTTACTAAAACGACCTGATTCAAAAAGGCCGGTTGGTCTTCAACTCCCCAAGCCGCTGTTTCATAGATCGACGATGCTTCAATAATTGCTCCAACGTGTGTTTCAAGTTGTTTTCTTGCTAGATTAAGCTGTTGAAAACGGTCTCCAAGGTTAGTGCCCAAAAGTATATAAATCTTATTCATAATGCTAAATTAAGCTTTTGTTGATTTTAATGGGAAGAAATGCGGGTATTAATTGTAGGTGAAAAAGTGAATTTCCGTCGGCCAGAAGCCCTAATTTCGTGGAAAAAAATATGTTGTAGTTGAAATAAAAGACTGGGTGAATAAAAAATATTGCGTTACCTTTAGTGAAAAATAAGTCTTTCCACTGGAAGATAGGTTATGGATCGGATTTAATTACAAAATATGAAATCATTTTTTAAGTACGTACTGGCAACAATTACGGGGATTGTGATCTCTTTTGTTGTGTTGTTTATTGTTTTGATGGGAATTATTGGGGCGATCATCAGCTCGGCGTCCTCTGATCAGGAGATTGTTGTTAAAAGCAACTCGGTTTTATACCTATCTTTTGATTATGATATTACAGAGAGAAGTGAAGCTAATCCTTTGGGTAGTCTCAATCTTCCAGGCTATTCTACCAAAAATATTGGGCTAGACGATATTTTGGCGAGGATCAAGTATGCAGCTACGGATGGGAATATTAAAGGGATCTATTTAGATGCTAGTCATATCGGTGTTGGTTTTGCGAGCTTAAAGGAAGTAAGGGACGAACTTTTGGCCTTTAAGAAAACCGGGAAATTTGTTGTTGCTTATAATGCCGGGTATGACCAAAAGGCCTATTATGTAGCGAGCACCGCTGATAAGGTGTATGTTAATCCACAAGGGACGATTGATTTTAGAGGTTTGGCAAGTTCTACGATGTTCTATAAGGACCTCTTGGATAAGGTTGGGGTAGAGATGCAGATTGTGAAGGTGGGTACATTTAAAAGTGCTGTTGAACCTTACTTTTTGAATAAAATGAGTGATCCCAATCGCTTACAGGTAACATCATATTTGGGAAGTATATACGGTACTTTTATCAATGAAATAGCGGCGAGCAGAAATATTGCTGCCGATTCATTACGGGCTATAGCGAATGACTATCGTGTTCGGGATGCGGACGATGCGGTAAAATATAAGCTTGCGGATGCCAAGCTGTATAAAGACGAACTTTTGTCAGATCTGAGAAAGCGTTTGAAAATTTCGGAAAAAGATGAAATATCGTTTGTTTCCCTACTGGATTATAATAAAAAGGTAAAAGACGATGCGAGTGGATCTGAAGTCGCGGTTCTTTATGCTGCTGGAGAAATTGTTGACGGTGAAGGAACTGGACCTGGCCAAATTGGCGGTGATAAATTCTCCCGCGAACTACGAAAATTAAGAGAAGATGATGCGGTTAAAGCTGTTGTTTTGCGTGTCAATTCACCCGGTGGATCTGCTTTAGCGTCAGATATTATTTGGCGGGAGGTTATCTTGACCAAGAAAGTTAAACCTGTCATCGTTTCTATGGGAGATTTAGCTGCATCAGGAGGGTATTATATCTCGGCGGCAGCCGATTCGATATTTGCTGAGCCAACCACGATTACGGGATCAATTGGCGTATTTGGCGTGATTCCTAATTTCCAGAATCTGATGAACAATAAGATTGGAGTACATTACGATGGTGTAAAAACGGGTAAGTTTGCCGATTTGATGACTTCTTTTGATCGACCGTTGACAGCCGAAGAAAGAGACATCATCCAGCGAGAAGTTAATAAAGTATATGGTACATTTACGAAAGTTGTTGCAGACGGCCGTAAATTATCCATTGCTGATGTTGATAGTATTGGACAAGGAAGAGTTTGGACTGGTGCACAAGGAGTGAATAATAAATTGGTTGATCGTCTGGGGAACTTGGATGCGGCTATTCAGGCTGCCGCTAAAAAGGCAAACTTGAGTAAATATAAAGTGTCCCAGTATCCAGAGAAAGAAGATCCTTTTACCTCAATATTGAATAATTCAAAAGAAAAAGTTCAAGTTTGGGTAGCAAAAGAACAAATGGGTGAATATTATCGTTATTTTGATGTCATGAGAAAAGCTACTGCACAGACGGGTGTGCAGGCGAGATTGCCTTATAGCGTTGAGATTCATTAGTAATCGCCTCGTAAAGAAAATTCAATCGTTGTATGACTCTAGGTTATTATGGTTTATAACGATGTAGGCAATTCTTACTTTGTGTCATGAGAAGATTTATGCAAGGTAAGAATTGCTGTTAATAAATAATTATTTCTAATGAAAGCAAATGCTTTTTTTTATATTTAGCTGTTCGTTTGACAAAACGACCTAATCCCAAATCAATAAAGTTACATAATGAAAACAGTAGACGATTTAAATTTTGCAGGTAAAAAAGCCTTGGTACGCGTGGATTTCAACGTGCCTTTGGATGAAAATTTCAATATTACGGATGATAATCGTATCCAGGGAGCGGCTCCAACAATAAAGAAGATTTTGAGTGATGGTGGAAGCGTGATATTGATGTCCCATTTAGGAAGACCAAAAGATGGTCCTACTGATAAGTATTCATTAAAACATATTGTTGCTCATCTTTCACAGGTTTTAGGTACTGATGTTCAGTTTGCCAATGATTGTATCGGCACAGAGGCCGTAGAAAAGGCTGCAGCGCTACAGGCTGGTCAGGTTTTATTGCTTGAAAACCTTCGTTTCTATAAAGAAGAAGAAAAAGGAGATGTTGGATTTGCAGAAAAGTTGTCCAAATTAGGTGATGTGTATGTAAACGATGCTTTCGGCACAGCGCACAGGGCTCATGCTTCGACAGCAATTGTTGCGCAATTTTTTCCAGGAGCTAAATATAGCGGTTACTTGATGGCAGCAGAAGTTGGAAATGCAGAAAAAGTATTAAACAATCCGGTTAGACCTTTTACTGCTATTATGGGGGGGGCAAAAGTTTCTGATAAAATTCAGTTGATTGAGGCCTTATTGGATAAAGTTGATAATCTTTTGATCGGTGGAGGTATGGCTTATACGTTCATCAAAGCTAGAGGGGGCGAAATTGGTAAGTCATTGGTTGAAATCGATAAACTTGATTTAGCGAATGAGTTGGTGAAAAAAGCGAAGGAAAAAGGTGTAAACCTGGTTATTCCTACGGATGCTCAGATTGCAGATGCATTTTCAAACGATGCTAATGTATATGATGGGCCAAATGATCAAATTCCGGCAGATTTGCAAGGTCTTGATATCGGTCAGGAGTCTGCAGCAAATTTCGCTGCGATCATCAAAAATTCTAAAACGGTTCTTTGGAATGGTCCGATGGGTGTTTTTGAATTTGATACTTTTGCGAAGGGTACCAAAGCTGTAGCTGATGCTGTTGTTGAAGCAACGAAGAATGGCGCATTCTCTTTAATAGGGGGTGGTGATTCTGCTGCTGCGGTAAGTAAATTTGGTATGACTGAAGATGTAAGTTACGTCAGTACAGGTGGTGGTGCACTTTTGGAATACATGGAAGGAAGAGTTCTTCCAGGTGTGAAGGCACTTGAAGATTAATATAAATCAAATTTTTAGAAAGGGACAACAATAGGTTGTCCCTTTTTTATTAAAAAAGATCTGTATTGTGTACTAAACTATTGATGTAATGTCAGATTAAATCAATTATCTGTTAAATGTTTGTGTAGTACTGGTGAGTTTTTATTGTATTTGCTAAATTTATCATGACATGGGTTATATATGCAGATATTGATGGATGCTAATAAGAGTAAAGAAAAAGGTAATTCTGGTTTTTTTTCGGTACTGACGTATAATGTAGCGGGGTTGCCCGGGATTATTTCTTCTGCGATTACAGGCAGAAGTAGAAGTATTGCTGAAATTGGAAAGAAGATCAATCCTTTTGATATTGTTAATGTACAGGAGGATTTCAATTATAATAGAAGTTTATATTGGGGCGGGAATTTACATCCATATCGCACAAGAACAAAAGGGCGCGTTCCCTTTGGTGATGGTCTCAATACCTTGTCTCATTTTCCAATGACCGATGTTGTTCGCGTGCCTTGGAAGAAACGTACGGGAGCAGATTTTCTAACACCGAAAGGCTTTACCCTAGTTCAGATAGAAATCGTTCCTGAAGTCTGGTTGGATGTTTATAACGTTCATGCGAATGCGCAAAATAGCAGGAAAGCTTCAAGTGCACGTCGGGATAATCTCAATCAGCTACGTGATTATATCGGAGAGCATTCGAGTGATAGGCCTCTTATTGTAATGGGCGATTTTAATGCACATTATAGTTTTTGTGATGATAACCTGCATGATTTTATGGATTCCACAACATTGGTTGATAGCTGGGTTGAGCTCGAAAATGGAGGCTTAGTGCCAGAGGTGCGACATGAGTTTAAGCCTCCACATATGTTGTCTATCGGCAATCAGAGCGAATCTATCGATAAGATTCTTTATCGGAGCAGCAGTCACGTAAGTCTTACTGCCCGGGATTATAATATAGAAAATAACCTATTCACCAATATTAAAGGGCTGCCCTTATCGGATCATTATGCTTTGGCACTGAATTTTAACTGGGCGATTCATCTTTAATAGGTGTAGTTTAAACTGAATGTTGGAACTATGCGTTGCGTTGTTGTGTTGTCATTGATATAGGTGCCTTTAACGACGAATTCAAAATCTGGAAGTGGGTATCTGAAAGCATTGAAATCAAGCGAGAGATAGGCTCCAAAACTTTTTGGTGAAATCTCCCTGTGTTTGTGAATGTTTTGATAATCGGCAAATATTCCTCCTTTTACACGTTTAATATAAGCTAAGGATCCTAATCCAAGGTCGGGATAAGCTATGGGGAAACGATAGTTGACCAATACCGTGTTTTTTATTTTTTCATATTTGTAGTAGCTAAATCCACTCACTAAAGGGATATCGTTGATATATTGATAAATTCCTGATCCTGTTTGAGCGCTCAGTCTGATTTGAAAGCCGTGATTGCTCATGAATCCAGGTAGATAAAATACTGTTCTTGCCGATAGAATTTCACCTTTTGCATTGTTTTCGAATGGAGTATGCCGATAGGTGATGCTAAAATTTTGCCCCCATCTTGGGTAGAGATCCATGTTGGCCATACGCGCATTGCGATTAAGGTAAAGCTGGTATGTTAATGGAAATGCAGTCTCGTAATTAAAGTTTTTGACATCTGTTCGGCTAAGATCATAGCGTCTTAGATAGGCTGTTGCCAGGTTGAATCCAGTGGAATAGACGTAGTCTCTTCTGTAAAAGGAGAGTGGGATAGAGATCTGTGAGGATATATAATGCTCGCGCCAGTCGAAACGGATGCTACTGTCTGGTTTATTAGGGATGCTTGCTGCTGCGATTTGCCCTCTGTTTTCATAACGTAGTGAGAATTTTGGGAGGTACTTGTTATAGGTCAGTTCTGCCGAGTATACTCCTTTTCGAATGTCGGTGTCATATTCATATCCCAGTGCAATTTGTGTGGTGTTTAAGATGTTGTTTGATAACCAGAAAACTCCGGGCTTAAAATTGTCGAAGCTTTCAAAATTGCTGCTACTTAGCGAAAGACTATGAAAATTGAAGGTTCTACCTAGTCCACGATAGGGAACAATTTGGTAGTGCTGACTAGTATCTACTGAGACTGAAGCGATATTTTTTACACTGTCTCTGGTCAATGCCGTGGCGTAATAATGGGAAAAATAATCCGTTTCTGGAGCGATATCAAATGCTGTATCTATAGGTGTTTGGGCAATCTTGTAGCCATTGTACTGGTAGTCGTTGAAGAATAATTGTCTTGTATCCTTGTCGTAAAAAGGGTTGAACGCGCCAAACTGTGCCTTTGTCAAAAGCTGTTTTTTGCCAGATAAGAGGTCGATGCTGTAAATGTTATCGATACCATTGAAGTTAGCTTTTGTGATAATTTTCATACCTGAAAGGTATTGCGGTCTTTCATATTGTTGGTTACCCCATGGTGTTAAGTTGGTGATTTTGTTATTATTCAGGTCAATTTCACACAATGCGGTTCCATATTGGGACAATCGTATACCTATTATTTTATCTCCTTGGGAGTTGAAAGCTGGGTGTTGGAGCTGTTCGGCATTGCCTATTTTAATCCGTTTGATGATACTGTTGTTTTTAAGGCTTATAAGCGTCAGATAGCTGTCGTTGGATAAATCTACCTCAACACAGGCGATGGTTTCGTCTAGTGGGCTAAAAATAGGTGAATAATATCTCGTCTGTTTACTGAGCTGGTTAATTTTCCCTGTTTTGAGATTCATGATATTGATGACGCTGTATGTTCTCTTGTTGAAACGCGGATCTTTATGAAGCTCATCCCATAAGATGTAATTGCTGTTTACGTCAAAGTGTGGCGTCAACTGTATGCCGGTTTTGACGAGCCTATTTTCTGTGTTTGTTGCCGCATCATAGGTGTAAATTGCATTGGTCTTTTGTGGATTCTGTCTAATAAAATAGATCAGACCATTCTTGTGTTTCGGCAATAAATTACTGTTGTAATAATTGTTGTTTTTTTTGTTTATTTCTGTGTACTTCTGGTATTGATAATCGCTTGTTTTTTTATTCCATATGGCATCTAAATTTGCTATTGTTTTGTTGTATAAATAGGCACTATTTCCACCTATTTTTTTCTTTAAAACGCGATTGATATTATAGGGGTATAGCGGTTTTTTGTTAAGCTCTGAAAAGAGGTCGGCTTCATAATTCGAGGGTAATTCTGATTTTAAAGTGGAGGTCATCAGATAGCCGATTGTATAGTAACTTGGGACAATATCTTTATAGGATCCCAGTAAATATTTATTAAAACTATAGTTGTGATTCGATTGAAAGTTTGCTTTGATTGGCATTTCAAAAGCGGGTAATCTTCCTCTTCCTCCCTCCGAATATATCGTTTCAGTTAGCGTCGCATCCCCTTCGAAATACCAAGAAGGGACGGTCAGTCCATAGTAGGCTAGGGCTAATTGTTCAAAAAATGGGGCGCGTAGTTTTCCTGTCAATTTGTCAAATTGACTTACGTGTCTTGACTCATGCAGGATCAAATTGGGGAGCCAGGTCTGATTGTCTGGCTCTGCTCCGGCGGTGCTGTACAGTTCAGATTTACGTGGAGACAGTTGTACAAAACCATTCGTTTGTAGATTCGTGTTATGGATAATGAATGGAATTTTCCGCGGTGTTATTTTGTAATTTCTGGAAGTTGTACGCAGCGATCGGTTAACCTGGTCAGCTAGGGTAGGAGCCTTGCTCTTCATTTCCTCGGGGAAAATAAGTTGAAAATTCTTCGTTTCAATCTTATACCATTTTTGGCTTAAAGGGGCCTGGCTGTCTTCAAAAAATTGAGCGGAACTTTTTTGTGAATATATTATTAATGACAATAATGATAATGTATTGATAATTATGTTTTTATGTCTCATTAATTTCTGTATATCGTGTGTTTGCTATTTTTTTTAGTTTTATTATTGTTACTTATGTGAACTTTAAGTTCTTTTTGAAATTGCTTTATCTTTGAATAATAGGTTTTTATGTTTTTTGTATATTACTTTTTTTTTTGTTATTTTTTCTTTTAAATAACCTGGTAATATTGGGCTGTTCTGAAAAAATGCGCTAAATTGAACAGGTTAAAGCATACGACGAATATACTTAAATAATTGGCGATTCTAAGACTGTGCCGGGAAAATTTGTTTGCTTTTTTTGTGGAAAAATCTGATGACTATGGGTTGTTGCTTTCGGGTGTCTCTTGGTGAGATGGGTGTCGTCTGATTTATTTTATTCAATAAAAAAATAGATCGGTAATTAGACGATAAATTTCATCGTCTAACTTTTGCCTAGAGCTGTTGAAGTTGTTGGTGAGAACGTTTTTCTCTTTAATTTTGATTGGTGACAAAATGTCTTGTTTTTAATTTAAGCATTGAACGATGCGTGGGGAATTTATCCCAATAACTGCGACACACAGCAGGTTTTTATTATTTATTTTTTTATGCAGAATTTACTTTAAAAAAGCGATTTTTGTAACATATAAATTTTGTGTAGATGTAGGATTTTTAAATTGATAGGAGATATGGAAGAACTGGAAATGCAGGTGAATCAAATAGAGCAATTGATAGCAAGTGGAGATCTTGTTGGGCTGGAAGAATTTTTGAATGAATTAAATATTTCAGAAGTAGAGGAGCTGATTGATGAGTTGCCCGAGCATGGTTCATTATTTATTGAATCATTAAATTTGAATCGCGCAGTTAACGTTTTTCGTATTCTGGATTTCCCTACTCAAAATAGGATTTTTAAGAAGCTTTCTAAAGCGAAAATTAGCGCACTAATTAACGAGTTACCCCCCGATGATCGGACTTCTTTTTTTTCAGAAATGAAGGACGATATTAAGCATTTAATTTTACTGTTACCACCCAAAGATCGTGTTGAAGCATTGGCTTTGTTGGGCTATCCAGAAGATAGCGTTGGGCGTCTAATGACGCCTGATTATATTACCGTAAAAGAGCATTGGAGTATTGAACGGATATTGGGACATATTAGACGTTATGGAAGAGATTCGGAGACGATAGATGTACTCTATGTGATTGATGGAAATGGGAAGTTGGTTGATGATATTCGGATTAAAGATGTGCTGATGGCGGAGCCAGATAGAGTCGTTGGAGAACTGATTGATCATCGTCTGATTTCGCTAAATGCTTACGATCCCCAGGAGGAAGCGATCAACATCTTCCGGATGAATAATCGAGTGGCCTTGCCTGTTGTCGACGAACAGGGGGTTATGTTGGGGATTGTGACTGTCGATGATATTCTTTGGGTAGCAAACGAGGAGTACACGGAAGATATGCAGCGTATCGGGGGAACGGAGGCTTTGGATGAGCCTTACCTGGATGTGTCGATTAAGAACTTGGTCAAGAAGAGAGCAGGTTGGCTTATTGTGCTTTTTCTGGGACAACTTTTGACCGCTACAGTTATTGAGCACTTCGAGGAGCAAATGGCAAGTGCGATTATGTTGTTTGCGCTGATGCCTGTTATTATATCCAGTGGTGGGAACAGCGGTTCGCAAGCGTCAACATTAATTATTCAGGCGATGGCCTTGGGGGAAGTTACCTTGGGTGACTGGTGGCGTGTGATGCGAAGAGAAATTCTGTCGGGTTTACTGCTGGGACTTATTTTAGGAGCGCTGGGTTTTATAAGGATTATGGCATGGCAGTCTTTTGCGCATAGCTATGGTGAGTATTGGGTGTTGGTTGCTTTGGTTATCTCTTTATCCTTGGTCGGTGTCGTTCTCTGGGGATCGTTGACGGGGTCTATGTTGCCTTTTGTGATGAAACGGCTTGGGGCCGACCCTGCGAGTTCTTCAGCGCCCTTTGTATCGACATTAGTCGATGTAACAGGTTTGCTGATTTATTTTAGTGTGGCGACGCTTATTTTGAAAGGTGTACTGCTTTAATCGTGCTGAATTTACAATATTGCCCACTGATCAGCTAATTGCTATTGAAGGTAAAAGAAGGATAATGTTGGTTTAAGTGCTGAAAAGGGGATTTTGTATAGCTGTTTGAAAAATAAAAATAAATTATTCTAATTGGAATTTAGGAAGTTGTAAAAAATGTGCTCAAAAAATTTGTAGTATTCTAATAATCTTCCGATACTTGCATCACGGAAACGCGATAGGGTCTCCGGAAAAATTGAAAAACACTCCTGAATAGCTCAGCAGGTTAGAGCATCTGACTGTTAATCAGAGGGTCGCTGGTTCGAGCCCAGCTTCAGGAGCAATTTAATAACTTACATAACCGGGGTTTTTAAAATATTCAATTTTTCATTCCTGAATAGCTCAGCCGGTTAGAGCATCTGACTGTTAATCAGAGGGTCGCTGGTTCGAGCCCAGCTTCAGGAGCAACAATGCAAATATTTTATTTGCAAATGATATTAAAATGTACTACTTTTGTACACTCTATGAGAAAGGAATTTCTCGAAAAATAAATTCCTGAATAGCTCAGCAGGTTAGAGCATCTGACTGTTAATCAGAGGGTCGCTGGTTCGAGCCCAGCTTCAGGAGCAATATTGAAACCGGCTTTACGCCGGTTTTTTTGTTTACCATGCTTATTAAAAAACTATGAGTTTAGTAATTATTGGTACGGTGGCTTTCGATACAATAGAAACACCGTTCGGTAAAACTGACAAAATTCTAGGTGGTGCCGGTACATTTGCTAGTCTGGCGGCATCATATCTATGTGATCAAATCAAATTGGTCAGTGTTGTTGGGGAGGATTTTGGAAATGACAATCTCGATCTTATCAGGAACCGTGGTATAGATGTTACGGGTGTTCAGGTGATTACTGGTGGGCAAACTTTTTCCTGGTCAGGCAGGTATCATAACGATATGAATAGCCGTGATACCCTGGCGACAGACTTAAATGTATTAGCTGATTTTGATCCAATTATTCCTGAAAGTTACCAGGATTGTGAGTATCTTCTCTTGGGTAATCTTACACCTCAAATACAATTAACAACGTTGGAGCGCTTGGTGCACAAACCTAAGCTGGTTGTTCTGGACACCATGAACTACTGGATGAATGTTGCGATGGATGACTTAAGAAAGGTTCTTCTAAAGGTTGATGTGTTAGCCATAAATGATGCAGAGGCGAGACAGCTGTCAGGAGAGTATTCTCTGGTTAAAGCTGCAAAAGTCATTTTAGCAATGGGGCCTAAATATTTAATTATCAAAAAAGGTGAACACGGTGCGCTTCTTTTTGGAGAGAATCAGATTTTTTCTGCACCAGCTCTACCATTAGCAGATGTGTTTGATCCAACTGGCGCGGGGGATTCCTTTGCAGGAGGTTTTATTGGCTATCTTGCCAAAGTAAAAAGTATAAACTTTACAAACATGAAAAATGCGTTGATTTTTGGTTCTGCGCTAGCTTCATTCTGTGTAGAGAAATTTGGAACAGATCGTTTGGTCGATCTTACCGAAGAGGACATACAAAAGCGCTTGAATGCTTTTGTTGCCCTATCTCAGTTTAATTTATAATCATTGATCTTTCAGTTTTCCAACGATCTGAAATTTTGAAAATACAGATTCTGAATGAGGGGCTTCTTGGAGCTCCTCAGTTAGATCTTGTCCGGCCCAATGTTCGTAATGCATGCCGTTTTTCCACAGTCTACTTTCTCCGACATCATAGATAAATCCGCGATAAGCAACCCAGATCTGTGGTTTGTCCTGACCATTACGTAAAGCCAGTTGGCTTTTGCTGTATTCCGATAATTCCTCTGCCATTCGTAATTGTAAAAAGGCGAAGATAGAAAAACTAGGCTACTTTATATGCCGATAGTGATCTTTTCATTAATTTTCTAGCGACATGTATTCTTGTTTTTACCGTTCCGATAGGGATATTTAAATGTTCAGATATCTCGTGGTATTTAAACCCTTCAAAGTACAGTGAAAATGGGATGTAATATTCTTCGGAAAGACTAGATAAAGCTTCATGGATGTCTTCCATGACAAATTTGCTTTCGCCCTGATTTGAGGAGGCGGATAATAGGAGGTTAGAGTTAGAAATATCCTCGTCTTTCGTAATGAAAGAATTGGTTTTCACAATACGTCTATAGTTATTAATAAACGTGTTTTTCATGATGGTGTAAAGCCATCCTTTCAAATTGGTTCCTTCTTTGAAATTTTTAAAATAGGTCACAGCTTTCAGGATAGTGTCCTGAACGAGATCGTTGGCATCTTCGTAATCACTGGTAAAATTTCTGGCGTAGAGTTTTAATGAGTCCGATTGCTCAATAACCATTGTGTCAAATTCATTCTTTGTCATAGCTTAATGAATTATAACTGTTCTTTTTACAAAACAGTACGTTTATAAAATGCGGTTCATTAAGTATGAGGCAAATAATGCGCCAAAAATGGCAAAATTAGATTTGTTAATATAATTTTAAGATTATTTTAAGCAGAGCAAACGTTTGCGCGAACTAACTTTAAGTAAATAAAATTAGCTCAGAGTGATGTTTTACTAAGGTGAAGCCTGTTTTTCTTTTACTTTCAGATTTTAAAAAAATATTTTTACTTTTTTTAAATCTTTACAGTAAATTAACTTCACGCTCCAGCTTAATGCCAAATTTGTTGGCTACATCACTTATGATTTGTTCCGATAGATTATAAATTTCCTGCCCTGTAGCGTTTTGTCTATTTATTAGTACAAGTGCCTGATTTTTCCATACACCTGCTTGTCCATATTCTTTTCCTTTCCAACCGCATTGTTCTATTAACCATCCAGCAGCCAATTTTGTTTCATTATTGGGCATTGGATAATGCGGTATTGTGGGGTATTCTTTCTGAAGAGGCTCAAAAGTCGATGCTGTAACTACGGGGTTCTTAAAGAAACTTCCGGCATTTCCCACTGTACTTGGGTCAGGGAGCTTTTCTACACGGATTTTGGAGACAATGGTTGCGATATCGGCAATACTTGGGTTCGTTATATTTTCTTTAGCGAGTTCGGCTTCTATTGCACCATAAGTTGTATTGATATGAGCTGTTCGGCTAAGCTTATAGGTTACCTGGGTAATGATAAACCGTCCTTTATGAGCTGTTTTAAAGATGCTGTCGCGGTAGGAGAAATTGCAATCTTCTTTTTTAAATGTGGCAAAGTTGCCGGTATGCGTATCGAAAGCCTGACATTCGTGAAAGACATACATTAACTCGGTACCATAGGCACCGATGTTTTGTACAGGTGAAGCCCCGACAGTACCGGGAATTAGGGCCATGTTTTCAATGCCAGCGTAATTGTGTTCGATGCAATACCAAACGAAGTCATTCCAGATTTCTCCAGCTTGTGCTGTGACATAAACATCATCGCCATCAATTTTCGACTGTATGCCCTTGCTGGTCATGCGAATAATGTAGCCCTCGAACGCTTTGGTGAAAAGGACATTGCTACCGGCACCAAGAACAAAAAAGTTCTCCTTAAAAATGTCATTTTTAAAAATTTCGGTCAATGTTTCATTGTCATTCACTTCGATTAGAAAATTTGTCTTTTCTTCAATTCCAAACGTATTGAAAGCTTTTAAAGATATATTCGATTGAATGTTTAACTTCATATTGACTTTAGTTTTCAGAAATTCAAAAAAATCAGCTATCTTTAGCATGATAATCGGTAAAGATAGTATAAACCGTTTATTTAACGATAAAAAATATAAGTTTAATGGGTAATGCAGATGTAAAAAGAATCAAAATTCTAGAAGCTGCGACGAGGCGCTTTGCACATTTTGGAATGGCTAAGACAACAATGTCGGAAATAGCCAAAGATCTCAATTTCTCAAAAGCATTGCTGTATTATTATTTTCCGGATAAGAATAGCTTATATTCTGCAGTTTTCGAATACGTTATTGATAAAATGATCGAGGATCTCGAGGATGTCATTGCTAAGGGGGGTGACTTTGAGGAGATCATGATGTATTCTATTGACATGCGGGTCAAGATTATCAATCAATATTATAATTTATTTGAATACACCATGAAGATGGTGAAAGAGCTTCCTGATGAGTTGGAGCAGGTGTTCAAAGAATCTTATCTACGTGAAGTAGAAATTATTGAAAAGATTCTCAATATTGGTATCGATGCCGGCGAGATACAGGTTGAAGATATCAATGAAACTGCGCGAATTCTTCTGTATTCACTATTCGGTATGCGTATGGGCATTTTAAAGGACATGAAAAACATGTTGTTCCCAACAAAAGAAGAATTCGATCATATTCTCAGTTTACAGAAGAAAATGATGAAAATCTTCTTAAATGGTTTACGTTTTCAAGTCGTTAAGTAAGTGTTGAGCGAATATGTCCGATAATCTGTTTGGCATGAATTCGTGAATTTTCAATAAACCAAAGGTGGGTATTTAAGCCACCGCAAACGACACCTGCCAAATAAATCCCGGCTATATTTGTTTCCATTGTTTCTTCATTATGGCTAGGAATGCAAGGTGCCTCTTGGGGAATATCAATTCCAATCTTTTTTAAAAAATCAAAATTTGGACGATAGCCGGTTAAAGCCAGTACAAAATCATTATCGAGTTCGACGATACCGTCTGGTGTTTGGATATGTGCAGTAGTCGGAGTAACTTCTGTTAAGTGGCTATTATAATACACATCGATTTCACCAGCAGCAATTCGATTTTCAATATCAGGTTTTACCCAATATTTTACGCGACGGCTGATTTCGCTACCACGGATTACCAAAGAAACTTGCGCTCCTTTTCGGTAGGTTTCAAGCGCTGCATCAATGGATGAATTACTGGCGCCGACAACGATCACCTTCTGGCTGCTATAATAATGTGGGTCATCGTAGTAATGCCTAACTTTGGGAAGTTCTTCGCCCGGGATATTGAGCAACATCGGTATGTCATAAAAACCTGTGGCGATGATGACTTTCTTGGTCAGGTACATACTTTTATTGCTACTGACCAGGAACTCCGTATCCTCTTTCTTAATTTCCAGTACTTCTTCAAAAAGATGGGTATCCAGAGCGAACTTTTGCTGTATACGTCGGTAATATTCCAAAGCCTCCATGCGTTTTGGCTTGGGGTTGGTTGTGACAAAGGGAATGTCACCTATTTCTAATCTTTCGGAGGAAGAGAAGAAGGTCATATTTTGGGGGTAATTATACAGTGAGTTGACTAAACAGCCTTTTTCAAGAATAAGATAGCTTAAATTTGCTTCTTTGGCTTCTAAGGCGCAAGCTAAGCCAATTGGCCCGCCGCCAACTATAATCAGGTCGTACCGTGTTATCGTATCGCTCATGGCATAAATGTCGAGAATTTTAAAGAATAAATCAGCTTAAAGCTTTAGACAGTTCATTTTCTGACACTGCTGTGCTTTTAGCATGAAGGTCCTGAACTATTTTATGCAGGTCCTGTGAAATTTTATTGAGAAAGTCCAGCTGTTCGGTCAATAGCTGTCCATCAACTGAACTGACATCTGCATTATCAAATTGGTCATTGGGAATTTCGATCGCCAAAGGAATAAATGCATTGACGCTATCGTCAGAATGTAGCAGCTGAATGGACTGCTCCAAGGAGCTTAATATTTTTCGGATTGTCCGGACATGGTCCTTATTGATATAATTATTGTCCATTTCGTCGAGATGGTTCATTAATGTCACCGAAAAAGAAGCTAAAATATGGTTGAATATGACGAATTTATTGACTTCCTTACTATATTTTTGACGTTTCTTGGGTTCGGTAAGCATGCGCTGGAACGTCGAACCCATATTGGCTGTTTCAACGTAGACTGCCTTGCGGGTTAGTTTGTAATCGGTGATGGAAGGCGCTTGGCCTGCAATTTCTTTCAATGCCTGAAAGATGTAATTGTAGTTGGCAATGAGTAGCTTTCGCATGGATTCCTTGACTTGCATGCTTTCCCAATTTGGAAAAATAATATAACTGGATAAGAATGCAATCATGCCCCCGATAAAGGTGTCCAATATTCGTTCTTTCGTGACGTCCAGGGTATTGGCGCTGACGAAGCTCAGCATTATTAATACATAAGGTGTCATAAAAAGTACGGCAATAACATAGTTGACGCGGAATAAACTATATGCCGTCAGAAAAAAGAATACCAAGAGAACAAATAGTATAGTTGGGTCATGTATGGTTAACAGGATGAGGGCTCCGATGAGTCCACCTATTGTTGTACCGATGAGACGCTGGATATTTCTCTCCTTTGTGAGTCCGAAGCCAGGTTTTAGGATAACCATGATGGTTAGGAGGATCCAGTATACATTATTGGTGATATTGGTGACCTCAAACACGTAATAGGTGACCGACATGACAATTGCCATACGGCAGGCATGTCGAAAGATGGTGGATTTTAGAGTAAGATTTTCGCGAAACTTTTTAAAATCAATTGCAGAGCTTTGAACAAAGCGTTTTGCGTCGTCAATTTCTTTTCGTTTGACATCGTCAGGTTGTAGATGCGAGTAACCATAGATATTTTTGATCCGGCGAACCAGATCACGTAAATTGATCAACACCTTGCGTAAAGCAAATGTGCTGTATTGTTGATTTTTATCTAGTTGATCAATTTTAGTGTGAAGACGACTGAGGTCCGAGTCGAAATCGTACAATGGTTTTGGCTGTGTATTTGTATTAAGCTGGTAGGCTAAATTGTCAAGCTCATTGGTATATTTTAAAATCACATTTTTGAAGTCTTCCAAAATGCCAGTAGGTCCAAAGCGTTCGCTAATGGTATTGTAATCATAGTGCGCCGCCATACTTTGTTCAAAGAGATCGACAATATCGTTGAAAACGAGGGTTAAATAACGTCCTACCTTTGTGGTGTCTTTAATCGATCGTTTACTTTGAAATAATACATCCCGTAGATTTTCCTGATGCTGATTGACTTCAACTTGTTTGTCGATTAGTTTGAGGTAGTTTTTATCATTATCAATTTTAGCATCGTAAAAATTAGCTTTTAGCCGGATGTAATCAGCAACATAGCGAATTGTTTCTGATAGTTCCTGTTCGGCCAGCCTGTAAGGGCGTGCTTGGGTGATGGAAAGACTAATAGCGATATACCATAAACCACCTAAAGTATAGAAACCTAAATAGTTGATGGCCTCTGCAAGAGGGTAGTGAATCTGCACATGGATCAACATCATCAGGATGCACATGAGACCGACGTTGGCGGCTCTTCCATTGAAAACCGCAAACATGGCAAATATAAAGCAGGCTACGCCGATAAAAATTGCCAATAGATATACATTTTGATTAACTATATTGGTTAAAATAAAAGTTAAAGTAGTCAATATCGCACCGGCAATCATACCTTTCCTTCTATGGCTAGGCGCACCGGGGGTATCCGATAAGCCTACTAAGAGCGCTCCCAGAGAGACTATGGTTCCATTGGTAAATTGCCCGATGGTTGCAAAGATCAGGACAGGCACGATACATCCGATGGTAATTCGGAGTCCATCTGCAAAATATTGGCTATAGAAAAAACTTTTTATTTCTTGTGTCTGTTTCATAATGTGTATAGTACAAACTTAGATAAATTGCTTTTCATATTAAAAACAATTGTTCTGCTATGTTTGCTCTTTTTTGTACTGATGATAGCGATATAGCTGGTTGATTCCTGTCTGATCAAGAAAGGTTCATTTTGTAGCCGGGCTTTATGAGGTAGGGGATCGACACTGGTCGTTTCCATATTGTACTATGTGAATGTGTTAAAAATGAAAAATTACTAAAATTTGTTAGTATGTTTATAAAATTTCAATTGTTTTTTTGATTAATTTATACTTTTTTATTTGTTTAGATATAATATTGTTATATTTGGGGCCATAGGGTAATTTCAGAGACATTACAAAATTTCAAGAGTCACCTAAACTCTCTTGACCACTTTCAAAGATTTAAATATGAAGCAAAGTAAAAATGAAGCCGTCTTTCAGGACGAGGTATTGACACGCTTTGAGCTTTTCAAAAGTTTGTTTTTAACATTGCCATTTCAACGTGTTAAAGATACCGGTACTTTATTACCATTTTTTGCAAAGCAATGTGAAAAGGGTGTGGATCAGCATTTAACTCCTGATGAGATCATAAAGAGTTTCTTCGATCAGCATGAGGAATTTTCTTCGGAAGAGCAACGTATTGATTTGTTATTTCGATTTGTTCAATATATAGAGCGTCAGGTTGTTTTATTTGATGCGATCGAAGATTCGTCATTTCAGATGGTGGGTCGTGGCGATGATGAAAATGTCTTAGGGGCATTAATTAAAAACGCCGAAGGTAACGAAGATATGCGCCGTAAGATTGTGTCAAAATTGAAGGATTTTTCTGTACGTCTTGTATTGACTGCACATCCTACTCAATTTTATCCGGGACCGGTATTGGGTATTATCAACGACCTGATCGATGCAATCAAGACCAACGATATTCATAGTATCCACCTGCTGTTACAGCAATTGGGTAAAACACCTTTCATCAATAAAAATAAACCTACTCCAGTTGATGAGGCTGCGAGCTTAGCTTGGTTTTTGGAAAACGTGTTTTATAAAGTGGCATCGGAGATTCAATCCTTCATTGATGATGAATTGGATGTTGATACCGAAGAGGTAAAACAATTGATTGAGCTTGGCTTTTGGCCGGGAGGTGACCGAGACGGGAATCCTAACGTAAGTGTTGATAGCACCAAGAAAGTTGCCGCTTTGCTACGTACTATCTTGTTTAGATGTTACTATAGAGATTTCCGTATCGTTAGACGACGCATCACATTTAGAGGTGTGGAGGAGTATATGGAAAATCTGCAGACATTGTTCTACGAAAATAGTTTTAATCCGGTCGAACATCCTGCAGACGAAACCGATAATATTATCACGAATCTAAAAGCAATCAAAAATGTTTTGGAGGAATATCACAATGGGCTTTTTGTAGAGATCGTTGATGATCTACTCCGTAAAGTGATGACTTTTGGTTGTTTCTTTACCACATTGGATATCAGACAAGACAGCCGCATATTACGTGAGGCTACCAATTATCTGATTCAGCACAACCAGGAAAAGACTGGAATGCCATTGGATTATCTGGAGCTTAGTGAAAATGATAAGCAAAAAGCATTAAAATTCAAAGAACTTGATTTAACGGTGGGAGAGGATGCGGATCCGTTAACGAAAGATACTTCGGGCGTGATAAAATTATTAAAGGAGATTCAACGTTCCGGTTCTGAGCGAGCTGCACAACGCTTTATCATCAGTAATTGCCAGCAAGCAAGTGATATTTTGGGACTGCGTCAATTATTTTTGTGGTCCGGATGGAAGAAGGATGCTTTAACGATCGATTTTGTGCCCTTGTTTGAGACCGTTGATGACTTGACGAGAGCAGCGGAAGTGATGAAAACCTTGTATAGTAATAAGGAGTACAAGGCACATTTGAAACGAAGAGGAAACAAACAGACGATTATGTTGGGTTATTCAGATAGTACCAAAGACGGTGGATATCTGATGGCGAACTGGTCGATCTATCGTGCGAAAATCGAACTTACGGCGATATCACGCGAATACGATGTCGATTTGGTATTCTTTGATGGCCGCGGTGGGCCTCCAGCACGTGGTGGTGGTAAAACGCAACGTTTTTACGCGTCTATGGGTAAGGAGATTGCCAACGATCATATTCAATTGACGATTCAGGGACAGACAATCAGTAGCCAGTACGGATCTTTAGATACAGCGCGGTTTAATATTGAGCAACTTTTGCATGCCGGCATTATTTCAGATTTAAAGCAACGTGTGGGCGATACTTTAACCAAGCATCAACAGGAGATCATTGATAAGCTAGCTGAGTTGAGTCATCATAAGTTTATGGATCTACGCACGAATGAATTGTTTTTACCATATTTGGAGACGATGTCGCCATTGAAAGCGTTATCCTCAATCAATATTTCAAGTAGACCTGTAAAACGTAACTCAGGCCGTGAATTGCGACTGGAAGACCTGCGGGCGATTAGCTTTGTAACTTCATGGAGCCAGCTGAAACAAAATATTCCTGGATTTTATGGTGTCGGAACAGCATTGCAATGGGCTGAAAAAAATAACCTCTGGAAAGACGTGCAGCAATTATATGTTTCATCGGGATTTTTCCAGACATTGATCGACAACTGTATGATGTCGATGACAAAGTCAAACTTTGATATTACAGCATACATGAAAGATGATCCTATCTATGGTGATTTTTGGAAAACTTTGTATGCCGAGTATCAGATAACAAAAGAATATTTGTTAAAACTGAGCGGAACCTCAAAATTGATGGAGAACTATCCTGTGGATCGTGAGTCTATTTTAGCGCGCGAGGGGATTGTATTACCGTTATTAGTTATACAGCATTTTGCGATTCGTGCATTGAATTCGGATCAGCTGACTGATGCGCAACGTGAAGATTATTCGAAGTTAATAGCGCGTACAATCTTTGGCGTGGTGAATGCCGGAAGAAATGTTGCGTAATTTTTCTTTCTTTTCACGGATAGGGTTTCGGAGAACATATATTTTATCTACTTTTGTATAGTTAACAAAATTGATATGAAGATTAATAAGTTATTTATTGTTGCGGCTTGTGCGGGTACATTATTTGCATCTTGTGGTCAAACAGCTGCAGATAGACAGCGTCAATACTCTAATGCATCCTTAGCGGATGGTGATGCCTTCGCAATGATTAAATTCGTTGGCGAAAATGGAAACTACTTGGTAAATCTTGCCGATGTAGCTGCAAAACAATCTACCTCAACAGAGGTGAAAAATGTAGCCGCAAAGATTAAAGAGGCTTACGCAACAGTTTTACCAGAATTGGACAATTTAGCAAAAGAATTGCATGTTGGCGAGGCGCAACGTGGTGTGCCTGCATTTCAAGTTCCAGCTTCAGTTGGTTCGGACAGCACAGCGGCATTCAACGATAAAGCATTTTTAGCACTTGTGGTTAAAAAACAAGGTGAGATCAATACAAGATTGTCTCATGAAGAACACAATACAAACAAGGATGTTATTCACCTTTCGGAGGAGTCTTTGAAAAAAGTGGAAGAGATCTACAAATTAGCTGGCGGTAAAGTTGAAGAACACCATCACTAAGAAATAAGATAAATAGAAGGAAAGGAGTATTCATTAAAATGAATATTCCTTTTTTTATGAGTTTTTTGCTGGCAATAATGGATTTCCTGTATGGAATTGTGCTAGGTACTGCGTTTCGATGGCATGCGCTAGTTGTATCCTGAGTCAGTTGATTGTCAGCGAGATGATTTTGTCGGGAAATGAGTTCATATTTTTGATCAACAGGAATTTTAGTTGTTTTACGACAATATCAGGTGTTGTGTACGCAAGAATTCCTTGTAATAATCGTTTGTTATTTGTTAAATTAATGATAACTTAACACTTGTATAACATAGTTTTTAATAACTGTGTTTATTTTAGCGTAATTTAATGAAATCGTATATAAAGTGAGATACGCCGCAATAGATATAGGCTCCAATGCAGTCCGTCTTTTGATAGCTGACATTATAGGACAGAAAGACCAATATAATTTTAAGAAAAATACACTGTTACGTGTTCCGCTCCGTTTGGGAGATGACGCGTTTATTCATCAGGAAATTTCACCAAGGAAAGCCGAGAGTTTGATCAAAACGATGAAGGCTTTTCGGGAGTTGATGGATGTTTATCACGTGGAGGATTATATGGCCTGTGCGACGTCGGCCATGCGTGATGCGCGAAATGGGGCTGACATTGTTGCGGAGGTCAAGAAAAACGGTATAAACATCGACATTATCGAAGGGGCAAAGGAGGCTGAGATTATTTACAATAGCCATTGGGATAATAAGATGGAAAAGGACAAAGTTTACCTTTACATTGATGTTGGTGGCGGTAGCACTGAATTATCGTTATTCGCCAATGGTGTTTTGGTTAATTCTAAGTCTTTCAACTTGGGTACGATTCGTATTTTGGACAATCAGGATAAGGCAGAAACCTGGGATGAATTGAGGGAATGGGTACGTAGCAATACGCATATGTATAAGCAAGTCGTTGGGATCGGTACTGGCGGTAATATTAATAAGCTTGCACGCCTCTCTAATGAAAAAGTGGACAAACCATTATCCTATGCCAAATTAAAAGCGGTGTACGAGCATTTATCTTCCTTTTCTTTAAAAGAGCGCATTATTTTATTGGGTTTAAACGAAGATCGTGCGGATGTAATTATACCTGCAAGTGAAATTTTCCTGACGATTATGAAGTATGGCCGTCTAAAACAAATCATTGTTCCAAGGGTTGGACTTGTTGACGGTGTAATTAGAACCTTGATCAATAGGAATTTAGTGAAATAATGCTTTAAAAAGCGATTTTCGACTTGTAAAAGAGCGAAAAATCTTTATTTTTGTGATACCAAAGGTGAGTATGAGCCCAGGTGGCGAAATTGGTAGACGCACCATCTTGAGGGGGTGGCGCTCGCATGGGCGTGGCAGTTCGAATCTGCTCCTGGGCACTTAAGGAGACACTAGTCAATAGTAGTCTCCTTTTTTTATGAACAAAAATATATCTCACATCCAAGGCATATGATAAATTTGATAATAATAAAGCTTTATTGGTTTATTTGGATAAAAATTTACACCGGGGCCGGTTCTAAGTTTATGACCTAAGTCTTATAAGAAGCTATTCTGTAATTTGCTCGTGGTGTTTATCTTGTATAGATAGGTTTTCCAGGAAACCAATTAGCGCCATTACCACCACAGGTAAATACTTTCTGCTTTCTCGATTATTTTCCATTTTCTTATAAATAGTAATGTTTACGCTTGGTTATTCTAATTTTTAACCCCATTTGCGCTAGTATATTTGGGCATTGTTGACGAATTTGTCCGATGCTGTAATAATTAGGCAGCTGAACTACAGTTTATTTTGAATCAGACCCCTAAAAATACAAATAATGCTAGAGACATACAATGTATAAAAATAAGACTTGCTGTCATGATTAACCTATACAGTACAAACAGTCGTATTACGAATAATAGACTAACAACCACGAATAACGAATGGGCCACAACAAATAATAAATCACCGTAAAATTAGTTAAAGGCGTTTCTATTTTTACTTCCATAAAATAAAGACCTGCTTCAAAAGCATGTTATGGTTTAACAAAAAAAATGGAAACAATGAAAAAATTAATGATGAGTTTGATGGCAGTTGTGCTGCTATCTACAGTGGCTTCTGCAAAGACAACAGAAAAGGCTCCGAAAGAAAATGTCAATGTCAAAACAATGACTTACCGCCTTCCTAAAACGAACACCCTCGTGAAGGTCACCGAAGAGGTCAAAGAAAGCAAAGGCCAATTAACGCATTGTGTTTTTGTATTGAGTTTTTATGACTATGATACGGCACAATTGGTCGGTACACATACTTCAGACACCTATACGAGTGGTGGTTGTGGATCGTTCTTTAGAGCGTGTAGAGCTTTTTGGGGTGTTTAATGCAGTCGATCGCTCTTGATTTCAACCAGCTGAGAGGCGTCTGCATTTTCACGGTGTTACAAAAGATTAAATCTAAGCGGGGTGAAAACCCCGCTTTTTTGTTTTGGACTGATGAAAAAAAATGTTATCTTCGATTATTATATTTAATTTATCAGATAAAAAAGAGCGAGTGATCCCTGTTTATTAATGATAACGGAATTTGAAACCGAAGAACTTCAATATGCACACTAGAAATTTTTTACTTCTTCTTAGCTCACTGATATGGTTAAGTTGTACAAAAGATCCCATCGAGCCAAAGGTAGAGCCTCCAGAGGTGGTGCCTACAGATACCACCAAAAATGAACCCACTGTTCCGCCAGATAAGTATGAAATTCGAAAAGTAGAGTTTCAGATGAATAAACTGTTCGCTGATGACTATATTGATGAAAAGGTTTTTCTGGGTGGACTTTGGAGCCTCAAAGATACCCTGGAGGGGCCTCGGTTAGAAAGCCTGGAAGCAAAAGCAAAAAAAGTTAAATTCCATTTTTTGTCTGATAACGATTTCTCTGTAGATATGGGGTTCTTTGAACCCAGCTATGCGAATGGCCTTGCTTATGCCAATAAGTTCGAAAAATCGAAACAGGCGAGCAGCATGAATTTCTCCTCCAGTACTTTTGAAGATTACGCCGAAATACAGGGATTTCTTGGTAATTCGAAGGATGTAAAAAAGGCCCTATCCCTTGTGAGACATGCAGATTCAACGACGATCAGTAAACCCAATAGTACACTTCGGATAGGCAATGTCAATAAGCTTACAATATATATTGATTATACGGAGTATTATGAAGCTTATCCAACATCGGAAGTAGAGGCATTAACCAAAGCCGGCTATTCTCCTTATGTGCTTGCTTCGGTGACTTATGGTACTCATATGATTCTGATGGGAGAAACTGATTCAACACGGGTAAGGCTCAATACAGCGATAGACAAAATATTGGAAAAGAAAGCGCTGGATGACATAGATACCAAAGTCCTGGATTGTAGTAGTCTGCTGATCTACTATCGTGGTGGCGGGAAGAACAGTTTTATTAAGTATCCAAAAGGAGCCCAGGCTATTGGGACAGCACTCCGCGATATGCTCCTTTATGTGAGTCAGACGGAAAATATCTTTAATTATCCACTTACTTATGACTTCATGAGTCTGAAAGACTATAGTACCTTAAAGTATTATAATATATTCGATATTAGGGTTAAAAAACAAAAGTAAACGAGCGAAAAAAAGGCATCGTTTAAATACAAAAACGGCATCTAAATCTAGATGCCGTTTTTGTATTTAAACGACAAGCTGCTGACCTGTGTATTGATATCGCAAAGCTATTCAATACGTAGGCGTATTTTACTTATTCCGTTTCACTGATTTCCTTTAGCCGTTGCAAAGCATCTGGCCAAGCTTCATTAAAGTAATCGATGTATTCGTCGTTTGTATCAACATCCACTTTCAATAATGTTTGTCCTTCGATGGCTGAAAAAGAATAGTTTTCTAACGCTCCTGCCCAATCTTCAACAGTTGGTCCGGATAAAATTTCCTGGCCCTTATCTAAGATGCCAAGGTGGCGAATAGATACATATGAATTTGGAATATATTCAGCAATCTCTGCTACCATTCCGCCTTTTTCACCATTTTCATTGACGCCGGTAAAATGAATTCTTTGTCCCTTTTCCCAAACGCCTTCGAAATCAGAACTCGGATTGAACGCACTGGTCCATTGTTTGTACGTTTCTTTATCGAGCATTGTTTTAAAAACCCGCGACACAGGAGCATCAATCTTAATTTGATAGGTCAATTTCTTCATCTTTCTATTGTTTTGGAAAATTGGGATCGGCTTTTATTTCAGCGATCTGTTTGGTATGACGTGCACAATGTGCAGCAATAAACATCAGGGCTTGGTAACCATCAATTGGACCGGTTGGGGAGTCGCTGACATGATTTCTAAGATCTTCCGCATCAGCTTTTTTGATATAATCAAGTACTGGCTGACGCGCGGCATTGAAATCAGCGAGTGCTGTTTTCACATTTTTATAAATCCCCTCCGGTTGGAGTTCCTTGGGTGCCTGATATTTGTGACTCCTGTCTGTGAGTGCATTCTTGAGATTGTCGTCGGTCATCTTGATCTCTTTCCGCCTTTCAGGTTGTGGATCTTGATCCAGGCCTTTTTTTGCCATGTCAAATATCATTCGTTCTGAACGAATGATATGTTCAAGGCATTGACTGATGGACCATTTGTCAGGCGCTGGTTTAAATTGGAGCTGCGCTTCGCTTAAACCCGCAACCTGCTTTTCAAGTTCCGCAGTTGTTTGATTAAAGTATTGTAATAGCGAGTCGGTTCCCACATAATTACGTTTTAAGCTCTGTTTTTTTAATATCAGCGCAATGTTTTCGTTCTTTTGCTCGAGCAATAATCGTGATTTAGCTGACAATGGAGCTAAGGAAGCAGTTGCTATACTTGCAATTGCTATCATGTTCATAATTAGATTCATAGTTTAATACGTATTAAAATCGTAAAAATAAATGTCACTACTTCTTTACAATTATAACACATTTTTGTTTTCTATATCTTTCCATAAGGCAAGAAAAGGTGGGGAGGCCGGCTCCCTAATCAGAAGGTAATAATTCCTTAGATAGTGGCATCAATTGCTGGATAAGGGACGTATTGTATAATAAGTGTTTTTTGTACATTTATTAAAATAAAACCTTATCTTTAACGTAATAACTAACCTACTATTTGAGTTAATCTATGTTAAATCACAATTATACGCGCTATTTTGGACGTTTACCATTAAAACCTTGTGTTTTGGTATGTATCGTATCTTTATTGGGCACAATTGCTGTAGCGCAGCAGACATCGGTATCTAGTCCTGATGGAACTTTGACCGTTAAGTTGGATCTGAAAAATGGCAATCTATTTTATGAGGTTGAACTGGAAGGGAAAACGATGTTGGAGGCTTCTCCGCTTGGGCTTCAAAGCAAGACGATAAATTTAAGTGATAATTTGCATCCAGTAGCAGAAAAAAGAGCTGAAATTTCGACCAATTATAACGAGTCAAAAATCAAACGCAGTCAGGTAGCGTATAAAGCGAATGAATTGCGTTATTTGTTGGAGAATGCTTCAAAGCAACAGATTGAGGTTACTTTCCGTGTTAGCAACAGCAATATAGCATTCCGATATTATGTGCCTCAGGTAGGCGAGCCGGCCAATTTTGCATTAATAAAGGAGGAGAGTGGTTTTAAATTTCCACTCATTACAACAACATTTTTAACAGCCCAAGCTTCCCCGATGATAGGCTGGATGAAAACAAAACCAAGTTATGAAGAGGAGTATCAGGTAGATCAGGCCTTAGGGGTACCTTCGAAGTATGGTGTTGGATATACTTTTCCTGCGCTCTTTCATGTTGGGGATCGTGGATGGGTACTCATTTCGGAAACGGGTGTATCAAGCGCATATTGTGCATCCAAGTTAAGCGAAGGTACGAAGGATGGCCTTTATAGTATTGCTTTCCCGGAAGAAGGGGAGAACAATGGCATTGGACGTGCAGCTCCCACAATTTCATTACCCGGTTATACACCTTGGCGCACACTGACTATCGGGAGCAATCTAAAACCCATTGTGGAGACGACCATTCCTTTTGATGTTGTAGAGCCGCAATATCCGGCGTCGAAGAAATACGAATTCGGACGGGCGACGTGGAGTTGGCTGGAATGGCAGGATGGTAGTATTAATTTTGAAGACCAAAAGAAGTTTATTGATTTGTCAGCTTCAATGGGTTATGAATTTGTATTGATCGACAATTGGTGGGATACAAAGATCGGTCATGAAAAAATTGAACAATTGGTGGCTTATGGAAAGGAGCGGGGTGTAGGTATTTGCCTGTGGTACAATTCGAACGGATTCTGGAACGACGCACCGCAAACACCAAAAAATAAAATGAATACTTCGATCGCACGTAAAGCCGAGATGCAATGGATGCAGCGTGTGGGCATTAAAGGAATCAAAGTTGATTTTTTTGGAGGTGATAAACAGGAAACACTTAAGCTTTACGAAGATATTCTTTCAGATGCAAATGATTATGGGTTAACAGTTATATTTCATGGATGTACTTTACCGCGGGGTTGGGAGCGTATGTATCCGAATTTCGTGGGTAGTGAAGCTGTATTGGCTTCCGAAAACTTGATTTTCACACAACATGCAAATGATACGGAGGCATTTAATGCGACTTTACATCCATTTATTCGCAATGCCGTGGCGGCAATGGATTTTGGTCCGGTTTTGCTGAACAAACGTCATAACCGTGAGAATAACGGTGGTACTATTCGCAAAACGACAGAAACATTTCAATTGGCAACCGCGATTTTATTTCAGACTCCAGTGCAAAATTTTGGATTGACACCCAATAATCTACAGGAAATGCCAACCCATGTGATTGATTTTATGAAACAGGTACCTACAACCTGGGATGAAACAATTTTTATTGATGGTTATCCAGGTAAATATGTCATACTTGCCCGGAGAAAGAGTGATACATGGTATATAGCGGGTATAAATGCCGAGGGCAAAGAAAAGATTGTATCGGTGAATTTGCCCATATTGAGTACGGATGCGGTACAGCTAATCGACGATAACATCGCCCGGGAATCAAAACAGAAACAAATTCGACTTTCCAAAACAAAGACCATCAAATTGACATTGCAACCTGATGGCGCGATTGTTTTAATCGGAAAATAAATAACAGCGCTCTTCTGACGAATTGAATCATTCTTGATAAACTGAATTACTCCAGGCTAAGTGAATCAATCTTGACTAATGGAAACTACCGCACAGATCCATTAGTCAGGACGAAGAGTTCGGATTTCTAGGATCTTGTGGCTTGTAGATCCTGCCCCGGCCTTAATTTTTAGTTCTATTTTGGTTTTACCTGTACCATCAATGGGAAGCTTTATACGTATTGTTTTAATGGTTGGCTTCTCGTCCTTGTCTTCCATTGTGCAGATAGTTTTACCATCGACCACAACCTCAGTTACCCTTGATGAGTTGTCTGCCAGCAATTTGATTGCTATCAGTTGGGTCTCGGGCGTTATTTTCATCACATAACTAAACCAGTCTTTTGTATCGCGCCAGCGTGTATCGCCGAATGCCCCAGCATTGCTATTTTGCTCGTGAAAAAAGTGATCTGATTCCGGCTGTTGCTCTCCAGCGACGACCTTATCGACTGTTTTGGCAGCTAGCGCTAAGCTTTCTATTTCATCACTGTTCATTTTCTCCTGTAACGCCTCTAGTTCCTTTTCTGTTGCTTGAGGCCAATAGATCATATAACGGGAATCATGAATACCGAAAAAGGGTTCTAGTTCCATTTGAATACCTTTTTTTTCCAAATAAAGATCTGAGAGCGTAAAGTGTAAGGGCTTTGATGCTATTGGTTTTACAAGTGTCGGAATATTGTTCGGTTCAGCTTTAAGAATTGGGAGATCACGTAAAGGGATTTGTTTTCCCGATGCAATGTGCCCCATTCGGCTGTCATCGGCCTGAAGTCCCAAAAGATCTTCCTGTCCAGTACGGGCACCCATAACAAGAGGTCCATATAAAATACTATAATAATTGCTTTTATCAGGCAACTGCTCAGTATGTATCCCCATAGGCAATTCAAGACTGACGATATCACCCTTTCGCCATGTACGTTTGATTTGGATATGCTCATTCGTTGAACTGAAATTGTGGTAGGGCTTTCCATTGATCAATACATGCGGAGCTGCGGTCAGCCAGTTGGGTTTACGAATAAACAAGCTGAATGAAGTCGGTTTTTTGGGGTTGATTCGAATGCTTGTGTTGGCTTCTGTCGGAAAGCTCGTTTCTTGAATGACTTCGGTGTTTTTCGCTTTCCAATCCAAGCGTGAAGGAATAAACAAATTGACGAATAAGTCATTGTTGCGTTGTGCATAGATCATTTCACCATATTTGGCGTGGTTTTCCATCCCCGATCCAACGCAGCACCACATACTTGTCTGTGTTTGTGAATAAACGCGATAATGCCCCGGACGGATTTGTGTGAAATAAACTAATCCACCATGTTCGGGATGTTGTGTCGATAAGATGTGGTTGTAAAGAGCACGTTCATAAAAATCGAGGTATTTTCCTTGCGGATCAGTTTGGTAGAGCATTTTTGTGAGCCGTAACATATTGTACGTATTGCAGGTTTCAGGTCCCTCAATGCTATATAACATCTTTGAAAAATCGTCCGTTGGGTTAAAATGCTCACTCACACTATTTCCACCAATAGCAATCGAGCGATGTTCGACAACATTATCCCAAAAGTACCGAACAGCCTCAGCCCATTTTTCGTTGTGGGAAAGGTCAGCGATGCGTTTAAAACCGAGAACTTTTGGAATTTGCGTATTTGCGTGCAATCCTGTTAAATGATCTTTATGCGCTAATAAGGGCTCAAGTATGGATTGATGACTGAATTTACGAGCCAGCTCGAGATAAGTTTGATTTTGGGTAATTGCAGCGACATCAGCAAAGGTTTCGTTCAGTCCACCGTGTTCACTTCGTAACATCTCCTGTATTTGAGCTTCGGAAAGTTGACCAACCAACTTAAGCGCCCAATCAGTCATCTGAATAAGCATGTCTTTCGCAGATTCATTGCCTGTCAACAAGTAGGCATCTCGCAGGCCAGCATAGGTTTTGTGTATATTATATAGCGGTACCCATTTTCCATTCAAGTTAAAGCTACCGGCGTTGATCCGGCCTTGTTGAATCTCTGTCCAACTAATTTTACCCCCAGGTACCCCGCCAATGTATCCGTTTCCATTTGCTTCCTGACAACGTTTCAAGTTGGCCAGCATGTAATCCAGGCGTTCCTTGATGCGAAGATCTCCTGTAGCGGCATACATATGAGCAAGCGCAGATAGATAATGACCTCCGATATGGCCATCTAATCCTGTATTTTCCCAATTGGTATAAGAGTCTTTTTTAAGCGGTAAATTGGCTTCGCGTAAAAATGGAGCCAACAATCGATCCGGGTCCATTTCCAATAAATAAGTGATGTCCAGGTCTTCAGCATGTTTAAAAACTCCAGGTAACAACCTTACATCTCTTAAATCGAAATAATTTAATTGCGGAGTTGTTTGAGCAGATAGCGCCAGACTAAATAAGCTTAAGAGAGCACTGTGCAAAAATTTGTTTTTGAAGATCATATGGACTGAAATTATCATTTGTTATTAACAAGATCTGATGAGCTTGTCTGGTTAGCCGTTATGTATAAAAAAGACCGGTAAATCAAAGATATTAAATGTGTTATTTATTTTAAGTGTTTTTTTTACATTTATCTATACGAGAGAAAAAGGATGGATAGTTTTAAGTTGTATTTACTTGATAATTAGTGTTTTGTTTGTTTTGTACTTAGGGAGGTGAAATGTTGGCCTGCTGGTAAGATCGCAATAAAAAAGCTGATCCGTTTATTTTTAACTATACTTGTATATGAAGAAAGTTAATAGTATTGTTATTTTTTGTGCTTCCAGTTTAGGGAATTCGGCCGTGTATGAAGAGCAAGCCTCCTATGTGGGAAAGGTTTTGGCTGAATATGGTATCCGTTTGGTTTATGGTGGTGGAAGGGTCGGCCTAATGGGGGCTGTTGCGAATGGAGCTCTTGCGCACGGAGGTGAAGTAATAGGTGTGATTCCCGATTTTTTGAATTCGAAAGAAAGAGAGCACACGGGCGTAACAAAACTGATTACTGTTGATACCATGCATGATCGTAAACGAATTATGAATGATTATGCCGAAGGGGTAATCGCACTGCCGGGCGGTTTTGGTACCTTGGAAGAACTTTTTGAAATGATTACATGGGCTCAATTGGGTTTACATAAAAAGCCAGTTGGTTTATTAAATATCAATGGATTTTATAATCATCTAATTCAATTTATTGATCACATGGTCGAAGAGGGGCTTCTTAAGCAGGAAAATAGAGCAATGTTATTGGTCGCTGATACGATTGAAGAGCTGATCGAGAAGATGCAACAGTATGAAGCACCACTGGTTCCAAAATGGATTGAGAAGGATGAAATTTAGGACTTCAATAAATTCTTATGTCATCTTAATCCCGCTCTTATTTCTGACTAATAGCATTCTTATCGCTTTTTAATTTCGATTTAGAGATTTGTAACAGAATTTCTTATTCCTCCATATGTTACAATCTCGGGGTTTTTTAGCCTGTATTTTCATCGTTTCTCCGTTTGGGCTTATTGCTCAAACAGTATCTCAGGATACCATGAAATCGTTCAGAATTGACGAAGTCGAAATTAGTTCGAAGTATTACAAAAGATATAATCCGAAACAACTGTCGGAAGCATTGCGGCTAGAAGCCTCATTGTTAAATATACCACAGCATATTCAAGTGGTGAACAGCGAGATTTTTAGGGATCAAGTGGTACTCAACCTCAATGAAAGTGCTACCCGAAACAGCAGTGGTACATTTCGGGAGGAACTGCATAATGGTATATCTCCAGATATCTATTCCCGTGGCGGCTATATCAGCGCGCAGCGTAATGGCGTTGATATGCGTCCATTGGGAAAAGGGCCTAAGTATCATTTTTTTCAATGATTAATTTTTGAACAACATTTTAGAAGAAATGAACAACAATGAATTGGACTAGAGGTGATATCTTTGTTATGGCTAGATGTTAGAGTTGTTTGATCAGCATAAATACAGCGCTGATCTTCGATTCGGGGGAATCCCTTATATTTTAACCGGCTTTGGGATTCCCCTAATTTAAGCGTGGATAGGAGATATTCTTCTCCCTACACAAAAGGCCCGATCATCCGATCGGGCCTCTTTTTATTTCGTAATTAATGTAATTTACAATCGATTTGCTCGGGCAGTGATTTCCGCAATGTCCACACTTCAATCTCAGATTCTTTTTCTTTTGTTTTCACGCCATCTTTTAACATCGTCATACAGAGAAAGGACATGCTGCAACGACAACTTGAGGTTGTGCATCGATGCTCCTCGATACGTTCGATGTTAATGTCTTTTGCTCCGGACTCTGGTTCTTTGAACATTTGTCCGCCCCCAGCACCACAGCAAAGTTCATTGCTCTTACAACTTATAGACTTTATGGCAAGGAAAAGGCAGACAGAATTATAAATCTATTGTAATGAGCGATCGAATGACCACTTATGAGATAAAGCAGGTGCTATCTAACGCGACGAGAAAGGTGCTTTTAGGTTTGTTACTTAGTTGAATGGCTGGAAATAAATATCATTTTTTTTCAATGGTTAATTTTTGAACAACATTTTAGAAGAAATGAACAACAATGAATTGAACTAGAGGTGATACCTTTGTTATGGCTAGATGTTAGAGTTGTTTGATCAGCATAAATACGGCGCTGATCTTCGATTCGGGGGAATCCCCTATATTTTAACCGGCTTTGGGATTCCCCTAATTTAAGCGTGAACAGGAGATATTCTTCTCCCTACACAAAAGGCCCGATCATACGATCGGGCCTCTTTTATTTCGTAATTAATGTAATTTACAATTGATTTGCTCGGGCAGTTATTTCGGCAATGTCCAACACCTCAATCTCTGATTCTTTTTCTTTTATTTTTACGCCATCTTTTAACATCGTCATACAGAAAGGACATGCTGCAGCGACAACGTGTGGCTTTGCATCGATGACTTCTTCGATACGTTCGATGTTAATGTCTTTTGCTCCAGGCTCTGGTTCTTTGAACATTTGTCCGCCCCCAGCACCGCAGCAAAGTCCATTGCTCTTACAACGTTTCAGTTCGATCAGCTGGGCATCCAAGCTTTCCAATACTTTTCTCGGTGCCTCATAGACCTCATTTGCACGACCAAGATAACAGGGATCATGATACGTTATCTTCTTTCCTTTGAATACGTTGTTATCCGCTGGTTTTAATTTTCCTTCATCGATCAGGTTTTGGATCAATTGTGTATGATGAATGACCTCATAGTTGCCACCTAGGGATGGATACTCATTTTTCAATGTATTGAAACAGTGTGGGCAAGCCGTTACTATTTTCTTGATTTCATAGCCATTGAGTACTTCGATGTTCATCATGGCCTGCATTTGAAATAGAAATTCGTTTCCACTTCTTTTGGCAGGATCACCCGTACAACTCTCTTCTGTACCTAAGATGGCATATTTTAAACCAACATGTTGTAATATTCTGCAGATATCGCGCGTAATTTTCTGTGCACGTTCGTCAAAACTCCCTGCACAACCTACCCAAAATAGTATATCAGGAGTTTCTCCTTTGGCCAACAGTTCAGCAACTGTGGGAACTTTTAATTCATTTTCCATCATAAAACTATTGTTGTTGAGTCCAATTGGCGCGGTCCAATTGCGCATATTTCCATGGGGCACCATTGTTCTCAATATTTCCAAACATATTGTTAATACTCGCAGGAGCTTGTGATTCTTCCATAACAGCAAAGCGACGAAGTTCAATAATAATATCCAGTGGATTAATATTGACTGGGCATTGTTCTACACATGCATTACAGCTTGTACAGGCCCATAACTCTTCTCGACTGATATACGTGTCAATTAAAGATTTTCCGTCATCCTGAAAGCTTCCATTTGTTTTGATATTCGTACCGACTTCAGTGAGGCGATCCCGTGTATCCATCATAATTTTTCGTGGAGACAGCAGCTTTCCCGTTATATTTGCGGGGCAAGAAGATGTACAACGTCCACATTCAGTACAGGTGTATGCATCCAATAGGCTCTTCCAGGTTAAATCCTGAACATCTTTGGCTCCAAAACGTGCATTTGCATCTGCTGGAGGTGGGGTGAAACTCGGATCAAGCATTGCCTTAACCTCATTGGTCACAGCTGGCATATTGGATAGTTTGCCTTTTGCGTTCAGATTAGAAAAATAGGTGTTCGGAAAAGCCAAAATAATATGAAGATGCTTAGAATAGGGGAGGTAGTTCAAGAAGGCAAGTACACCTAGGATATGAAACCACCAACAAGACCGCTCTATTAAAAATAAGGCCTCCGTCGAAGTTGGAAGGTATGGAAGAAGATGGTGGCTTACTGGAAAGGAACCTACCGATTTAAAATGTGCGAAGCCATAGAGCTGCAATTTAAGATCAGAAGCGTTCATCAGCAGGAAAGCCGACATTAAAAGAATCTCTGTGATTAAAATAATATTTGCATCCGTCTTGGGCCAATGTTTCAATTCTACACTATTTAAGCGAGCTACTTTAGCGATATTTCTCCGAATTAAAAAGATGACACAGGATACCAGTACACCCAGCGCGAGCCATTCAAATGCCCCAATTAGGAAATTATAAAAACTCCCTAAAAATGAAAAGATACGATGTGTACCAAAAAGACCGTCTATGACAATCTCCAACATCTCAATATTGATGATGACAAATCCGAGGTATACAAATAAATGTAGGACTGCGGGGAAAATTCGCTTGAACATTTTCTTTTGTCCAAAGGCGACGAGGAGCATCATTTTCCAACGCTCTGGGGATCTATCCGAACGATCTGCCGGTCTACCCAGCTTGATATTACGATAAATCTGTTGTGCATTTTTGCTAAAAAGGAACAATGCCACAGCGAAACAAACCGCAAATATTAGTTGACCTATCATATGCCTGGATCTTGGTTATAAACAAATATACTATATTATTTTGTTATGCTAACATAGTAAAAATAAATCAAAAATAGAGACCTAAGGTGATAATTTATTTGAAATTTCTAATGGTAAGTATAGGTTGTAATGAAAAACGTCCAAGAAGAAATTATTCTTCTTGGACGTTTTCTCTAGTTATATCTGAGTAGACTATAGCTCAACATCAGAAAATGTCTGTTCTAATATTTTACGCATTGTTTTTTGAATTCGTTCTTTTCCTGCTTCGGTATTTACATCAATACCACAAAAGGTACTTCCGGTAGATTTTGCCTGAAGGCTCAAATAATAAATTGAACTGACTAAAATCGCCAATGTCGCTCTAAGGTCGTTTTCGGAGTTTTCGAATTTTGAATCGACATGCTTAAATAGTTCTTCGCCGAGCAATTCTCTTCTGTCGGCTATATTTTTAAGCGCTTTTGTCTTTTCGCCCAGTCCCCAATGAATCACTTTTTGCTTCGTCTTATCCTTCAAAAAGGTGTTAAATTGAGAATTAAGCAATTCTTCTATCAAGGAAACGCTGATGGAACCGGGATTTGTGATCATTTGTTCCAATACGCCCTTATCTCCGATTTGCCAAAAATCTTTTTGTGTCAGATAAGCTTCCACCAGTTGATCGAGACCGCCAAAATAATTCCATATTAATGCTTTGTTCAGTCCACATTCCAAAGCAATATTAGGTCCATTCAATGCATGGTATCCTTTTTTCTGAATTACCTTTCCGACAGCAGCGATCATTCGCGCCTTGGTGCGTTCCTTGTCGCGTATAGGACCGGAAGTTACCTTTCTTTCTTTTTTAGGGTTATCCTCAATTACTTTCTTTTTCATGCGAATAAAATCATTTTAACGACGAAGCTTTCCTGAGTACCTTACATTCGTCAGTTAATGAACAAATTTGGGACCATGAAGTTTTCATTAGGGTAGATATGTTTGTTTTCCGAACCAATATCTACAATTTAGCTGGTAAATGCAAGAAAATCAAGCAGCAGATTTTTATTTACACTATAATTTGACTGATTCGATAAGCTTTTGAGTTTACCTTATTCTTTTGGCTGTAGAACTGGAGCGTATTTGGTGCTATCGGCGGTGTACGCTGATTGCGATTCACTTACCTTTGGGAAAATAGATAGGCAATAAAAAAGGGATTATCTACATAGATAATCCCTTTTTTATTGCCTTGTATGCTAGCTTATTTTCTTGCTGGAGCAGTAGCAGGAGCAGCTGTAGCTGAAATACCTAATTTTGTTTTTACAGCAGCAGTTAAATCTTCTCCACCTTGGAAATAAGGAATATTTGTGCTTGAAATATCAAATACATAAGCCATACCTTTTTCTTTAGATACAACATTGACAGCATCGCCAACTTTTCTATGTATAGGTGCAATTAATTCTTCTTCTTTTTTGTTCAAGTCTTCTTGAGCAGCTTGTTGTGCTGTTTGAATACGAGCCTGAATATCTTGTAATTCTTGACCTATTTTGTTGATTTCTGGATCAACAGTTTCTTTATTTGCTTCACTTCTGTTACGCAATTTATCGTTTGCTTCTTTTTGTTTTGTTTGATAAATGGTAACCATATCTTGAATTTCTTTGGTTTTACCATCACTCAATGTCTTCAATTGCCCTTCAGCTGCTTTAAATTCAGATGTAGACTGAATAATTTCAGCAAAATTGATATGACCAATCTTTTGTTGCGCATTTGCGAATTGAGTTGAGAAAAATACTGCCACTAAAGCAACCGCACCCTTTAATAAATTTTTCATGCTTTTCATTTTAATCTAATGAGCCATCTTTATGGCAATCTTTTAGTTTTCTAATTAATTACTACTATTATTATTTGTGTCCACAATGATAATAAACTCCCGCTTAGTTTGCAAGACTCGGATTAGGTTTATATCCTAATTTTGTAATGACATCATTACTTTTATTCAATTTTGGATTGGCATAAAGAAAAGTAGACTCATTGCCCTTGTCCATAATAAAATCAATTCCCTGCGCAGAAGCAACATCTTGGATAGCTTTTGCTACACGATCTTGAATAGGCTTCATCAATTGAGTACGTCTTTTAAAAAGGTCACCTTCAAATCCAAACTTTTGTTTCTGATAGTCTTTTACTTCTTTTTCTCTTGTCACGATTTCATCCTCACGGCGACGACGCATATCTTCATTTAATAAAACCTGGTCCTTTTGATAAGCCTGATATAGTTTTTCAATCTCAGCATATTTCTGATCCACTTCTTCCTGCCATTGCTTAGATAGGTCATCTAACTGTTTCTGTGCAGTCGTATATTCAGGAATATGTTTTAGGATATATTCTGAATCAGCATATGCAAGTTGTTGGGCAAATGTCGCTGTAGCACTCACGACTACAAAAGCTATAACTAACAATATTTTTTTCATATTTCCTGTAAGTTTTTATAGACTATACTTTTTATTATTTAACACTAATTTACCTTATGACTTCGGATAATCCCAAAAGTTTAATTCGAGAAAACCGCTCTACGTAAATTTACGGCTCAAAAATAAGAAAAAAGAAGCAATCTAATAGATATTTCTCGGGTTTAACACTATTTAACTTGTTGACGAATGCTCCAATGCTAGTTCCCTGATTGCTGCCTTTGGCCTCTTTTTTTCGATGATCATAGCCGCACTCAATATAAGAAAATTTATAAGATATTTCGGGTGATTTCGCATTGAATTAGATCAGGTGGAAATGAAAGAAAATACATGATTTACTGGAAAACAATCTTAAAACAAAAAAGCTATCTACAATTTCTTGCGATAGCTTTTTATTTTATTTCGATATGATTGGATCAACAAAGATTAGAATCCACCCATATTTTGCATGATACTAAATGTAAAGTTTTGTTTCCATGTACTGCTTGGTAAGCCCGGGATAGGGTCGAATGCATGGCCGTAATCTATTCCTAGCATACCGAAGATAGGTAAGAAGATACGGGCACCAACACCTGCAGAACGACGTACTTTAAATGGATTGTATTCGGTGAACTTGTTCCAGGTATTTGCCGCTTCAGCGAAAGCCAATACGTACACTGTTGCCTGATCATTTAACATCACCGGGTGACGTAATTCCATTTGATATTTCGTATAGATTGGACTACCTGAATTTCGTGCCACATTCACATTTTGTGTTCCTTCAGGAATAATTACACCATTTGCATAACCACGTAATGCGACAATTTCAGATCCTTGTAGGTAATCAAACCCTTGCATACCATCCCCACCGACTTTGAAACGCTCGAAAGTCGATATTTCAGTTTTGTTGGAGTATTTACCCAAGAAACCAAATTGAGCTTGTGCTTTGAAAACAAGTTTACCAACGATTTTTGCGTACCATTGTGAGTCAAATTTCCATTTGTGGTATTCTGTCCAACGGTAACGTTCCTGAGCCGAACCATTTTTATAATCAATGTTGTTGAACAATGAATATGGAGGCGTCAATTGCACCGAGAATTTGATGTTTGAACCTGAAGTAGGATAGATAGGAGCATCGATCGAATTACGGCTAAACTCTTGCGTCAAGTTGATGTTATAGGCAGTACCATTATCAAATAGGAAGTAATTTCCATAGTTCTGAAGCTTATAACGTTGGAATGACAAAGATGTATTTGCCTGGAACCAGTTGTCTGGCCATTGTAAGCGTTTACCTAATGTTGCGGTAATACCAGTCATCCAAATACGGTTCAACTCGGAATCCTTAACAATTTGCTCGCCAGTATAATAGTTAAATCCACCATATGATGAACTCGAGGTATAGGCGCTCAAACCAAAATAAATTGGTTTTTTACCACCCAACCAAGGCTCGGAGAAAGAGAAACTATACGATTGATAACGTTTACCCGAAGTTTGACCACGGACACTCAACTTCTGTCCATCTCCACGTGGTAGCGGTTTCCAGGAACTTTTGTCAAAGAAATTGCTGGTAGAGAAGTTGTTAAATGTTAAACCCAAGGTTCCGATGATCTGACCGGCACCATAACCACCCGAAAGCTCGACCTGATCCG
Organism: Sphingobacterium paramultivorum; assembly: GCF_014109745.1. NCBI lineage: Bacteria > Pseudomonadati > Bacteroidota > Sphingobacteriia > Sphingobacteriales > Sphingobacteriaceae > Sphingobacterium > Sphingobacterium paramultivorum. The sequence goes on along the minus strand of NZ_CP058555.1, from coordinate 2,970,399 downwards.
AAGGTTTTTCAGTAACATTATAAACAATGTCCACTGTACCATCCGCATAATTTAAATTTGTCGGTACTGGGTTTGTTTTTTGTTCATCAAAATTTCCCAACTGCGCAATTTCACGCACACTGCGCATAATTTGTTCTTTTGAGAATTTTTGACCAGGTTTTGTATAAATAGAACGTAATACAACACGGTCGTTGGTTACATCATTACCTTTAACAATAACGTTATTGATGGTATATTGAGCACCTTCATACACACGTAAATTCAAATCGATTGTATCGTTGTAAATACGCGTTTGTTCAGGGTCTACTGAGAACGTAAGATAACCATCGTTCATATAGATTGAAGAGATGTCATCACTATTTTTTGTAGGACCCATCAATTTTGCTGTTAATTTTTCTTCCGAAAAAACATCACCACGTTTGACACCTAGAATTTTATTCAGCAAGGTGTCAGAATATTTGGCATTACCTGTCCAAACAATATTACCTACATAATATTTAGGACCTTCATAGATGTCAAAGTTAACCAACACATTTTTTTCACCCTCGCGAATAACCGTATCTTTCAGGAGCGTCGCATCACGATAGCCTTTGGCGGCCATTTTCTTGATTAGGTTTTCTTTACCTTCTTTGTATTTTTCTTCCTTGAATTTTCCAGGACCGAAAATACGGTACCACATTTTTTGCTTGATTGGCTTGGCCATTTTTCTCAACTCTTGCTGAGAAAAATGTTCATTCCCTGTAAAAGTCATTTTTTTGACTCTTACCTTATGTTTCTTATCCACATCGGCAATAAGTATTTCATTATTAGCCTGTGCCGAATCTTTTACTGTTTTTAGGGTGATCTCCGGATATAAAAAAGCTTTTTCTTTTAAGAACCGTTGGATTGTAGCACGTGTGGTGTTCATCAAGTTTTCGTTGACAATCTTACCCGTGTTGCTATTTAAACGTTTGCGAACTTCTTCGGTCTGACTTTTACTTAGACCATTGATATCAATACGAGTTAAACGAGGACGTTCTACTACACGGATGGTCAAAAATATATTTTCACCTTCAATTTTATCTGCCCATAATTCGACATCATCAAAGAGGCCTTGAGCCATCATATCCTTCACTACTTTTGCAGTCGCCTCACTTGGAACTTCCAAATATTGACCTACTGACAATTTAGAGATCGTAATTAATACATTTTTATCTAAAAATTGTGTTCCAGTTATATCAATAGCACTAATTACATAGTTTTTAGGATTGAGATAGCTGATTTTTTCTGGGTCATTTAAATTAAACGCACCTTTGTCTTGTCCGTAGACAAGCTGCATTGATGAGAGGCCAAAAAATAGTATTACGGGTAGTATACGCTTCATTTATCTATAATTATTGGCGCTAAAGTACACCAATCGTTTGTTAATTTTTGTTAATTAAGAAAATTTAACCAGCTTGCTTTTTTTCAAATCAGTGGTCAAATTTAATAAAATCTTTATAACTGTTCACTTGTTTTTCCAAACCTTCTTTCGCGTTGCTGATAATCGACGATGGATTTAAATAAATCTTCTTTCGTAAACTCAGGCCACATCTTATCTAGGAAGCATAATTCTGAATAGGCAATTTGCCAAAGTAGGAAGTTGCTTATTCTCAATTCTCCGCTGGTACGTATCAGGAGGTCAGGATCGGGTAGGTTTTGTGTATAAAGATTTGCAGCGAATAACTCATCGTTAATTTCGTCTGCATTGAGTTTTCCGTCTTTTACTTGTTGGGCTAGATTTCGAGCGGCGTCCACAATTTCTTGTCGGGAGCTGTAGCTCAAAGCTAATGTCAATGTACAGTGTGTATTTTCTTTCGTTGCTTCAATGGTCTCCTGCAGCTTTCTTTGTGCATTTGAGGGTAATTTGGTGATATCACCAATGACATTCAAGCGGACGCCATTCTCCTGAAAAGTTTTGATTTCTTTTTTAAGGGAACTAACCAATAGTTCCATCAGTGCCATCACTTCAAGTTTAGGTCTATTCCAGTTTTCTGCAGAAAAAGCATAAAGTGTCAGAAATTTAATATTGGCTTTTACACATCCTTCTAATGCTTCTCGTACTGCTTTTACACCATTTTGATGCCCAAATACACGAAGTTTCCCCTTCTGTTTTGCCCAACGGCCATTGCCATCCATGATGATGGCTATATGCTGTGGCAATTTAATAGTATCTATCTGATCTAAAAAACTCATTTTTGCTGTTTTCAATAAAATTAACACCTTAGCCATAAATGCTATTTTGGCGTTTTAAAACCTATTTTTGGTTTCCTGTATTGCTATCAATGATTATTGTTTGTTTAACGTACTTTTCATTGATTAATTATTGCACCTGGATTTCTATTATGGATATTCTTATTCCGTCTTCCTTTATTTCTTCCAAATATCGATTTTTAATTGGAAATTCAGAAGTACAATATGTAGAAAGATTGTTTGAAACATCTTCATCTAGCAGATTATCTCCTTTTCTTCATGCAAAGCGAGGCTGTGCGAAGCTACTGATAGCCTAATAGTTTCTGACATCGATGCCCCAAAGTAATTTTTCACGCAGCGTGCTGAAAAAGCTTTCATGGGGGAGTCTAATGAGATTAATCGTAAATGGAGCCTGTTTAATAGTTAATTTTACAGATGTATCAATGGACTCGTTTTTGGAATCACAGCTAAGGATGTATTGATTGCTTCGACTCTCTATTTCCAATTCAAGGGTAAACTGATTCGAGATGACAATGGGTCTCACATTGAGGTTGTGCGGGGAGATGGGGGTAATGACAAAATTGCCACTTTCCGGCATAATAATAGGTCCGCCGCAACTCAATGAATAGGCTGTGGATCCGGTAGGTGTAGCGATAATTAGTCCATCAGCCCAGTATGAATTCAGTAGTTCGCCATTGATGCGTGCATTGACGGTAATCATGGCCGAGCTGTCATACCGAAATACGGTAATATCATTGAGCGCATAGTGATTGCCTTGAAACAAATTAACCTGTTCAGATTCAACAGAGAGCAATACGCGCTTCTGTATCGTAAAACGCTGGTTCAGTATATCGTCGATGGCATCCTCAAAATCATTTTTATTGATGGAAGCTAAAAAACCGAGGCGTCCAAAGTTTATCCCTGCAATTGGAATTCCAGAGTCTTTAATCAGGGAAACAGCAGATAACATGGTTCCATCTCCGCCCAGACTTAACATAATGTCAATATGGTCTTTGATTTCTTGATATGTATTGTATGTTGAGAAGTTAAAGGCGCATTCAAATTGTGATATCAGAAATTCATGAAATGGATCATAGACCCAGATCTCAATATTTTTATCGACAAGATATTCAAATAAGTGTTTCACATGTGGTATAACAGAGGGTTGAAACTCTCTTCCATATATTGCGATTCTCATATTGTTTTCAATTTATGGGGCAAAGATGAGAAAAAACTAATCCTTATCAAATGTTAATATAATTCATAAGCTGCTGATAACGGTCGGCAGTGTCGTCAAATGCAGCTATGGTATTATGGGTTTCAAGAATTAAATAGTTGTGTCTTAGGAATGAATTCAGTAATGCATTGATGTTTGACTTGTCAACTTTAATGGTAACTTCAATGTTGTCACTTTCCAAATTTATTTTGGTCGCACAATTGAGGATTCTGCAATTGTCACTTTCAACAAGGTGCGCAATCTGTGAAAGTGAAAAATCATGTAGGCCAATTGCCAAAACAATAATAGCCCCAGATTCATTTTGCGATTGAATTGAACTTATTGCCTTTAATATATCTAATTGTGTTGACACACCAATATATTTGTTGTCTTGATCTAAAACAGGAATGATTGTACTATTATACACAGTTATCATCACCAATGCATCGTAGGGGTGTTGATTGAACTTCAGCTGTATGGGGGCTGTATTTATTTTTATGGAAGAAAGGGGAGCATCTTCATCTTCCGCATCCAATAAGAGGGTTTCATTAACCAGGCCAATATACTCATCTCCATTTAAAACGACTAATTCTTTACAAAGCATATCCTGAAGCTTTTCGAGCGCCTGTTGTATTGAATCAGCATTTTGGATGCTGAAATCTGCGTTTGAAAGAAATTGACCTATTAGCATATCCAAACTTAATAAAAAAACTATGTGAAAAGAAATTTTACGGGGTCAGATTTCTACCTAATTCTTTGAGCTACTGTAGCGCTTCAGACACGATCTATAAGGAACACATTACATAATTGCAAATAAGTACAATTTTAAAGTTTAAAATTGTACTTTTATTACCATTCTGTTATTATTTTTGTCAGCGAATTGAGAAAGGCTTGAATAGGGCCCATGGTAAAAATATAGTATTTCTAATCGGAAAAATAGGATTGATGATCACAAGCGAGAATAAGAAATTTATTGATATACGTGAAGTTATTCACAAAAAGAATGCGGGGCTTGCTAAATGGATTCCGTCTTTTTTACTAAATTATTTAAAAAGGACAATTCATGAAGATGAGATAAACGATATTATGACGCGCTTTGCGGATCTTCAGGGACTGGATTTTGTCGATGCCTTGATCAATGATCTGGATGTCAAAGTCAATTTGTATGGCGCAGAAAATATTCCGGTATCTGATCCTGTGATTTTTGCGTCTAATCATCCTTTGGGTGGATTGGATGGTATCGCATTCATGCATGCTATTGGCAAGTACAGACGTGATGTGAAATTTTTGGTTAACGATATTCTTCTCAATATAGGCAATTTGAGACCTTTGTTTGTCGGAGTAAACAAGCTTGGCGGGCAGGGGAAGCAAGCTATTTCCGCTATTGAAGAGGCTTATGGTGCCGATGACGCGCTACTGGTATTTCCTGCAGGTTTGGTTTCCAGAAAACAAAACGATGGCCGTATAGAAGACCTAGAATGGAAGAAAAGTTTTATTAGCAAAGCAAAAAAATATAAAAAAGATATCATTCCGGTCTTGATAGACGGTAAAAACTCTAAGTTTTTTTATAATTTTGCAAGGCTTAGACAGAAATTAGGTCTTAAGGTAAACATTGAAATGTTATATTTACCTGATGAAATGTTTGCCCAACGCGGACATACCGTCAATATTATAGTAGGAAAAAGAATCCCTTATACAGCGTTTGATCAATCAAAAAACGAAAAAACTTGGGCTGAGGAAGTGAAAAGAAGGGTTTATGGATTGGCTCAAGAAAAATAGAATTTATGCAAGAAATTATACCTCCAGTTGATAGAGAATTATTGAAGACCGAATTGAATAAAGAGGTCTTTTTAAGATATACCAACAATGGAAATAACGAGATATATTTAATCAACTATCATAATTCGCCAAATGTCATGCGGGAAATTGGGCGTTTGCGGGAGTTGACTTTTCGTGGAGCAGGCGGAGGTACAGGACTTTCAATTGATATCGATGAAAATGATACATGCGAAGATTGTTACGATCAGCTGATCGCATGGAATCCCGAAGATGAAGAAGTGGTTGCCGGCTACCGTGTCATCAAATGTGCTGACGCTGGAGAGGTGAACGGTGTGCCCAATTTATCAACAGCACATTATTTTCAGTTTTCCGATTTGTTCTCAAAAGAATATTTACCCTATACCATAGAATTGGGGCGCTCTTTTGTTCAACCGAAGTATCAACCCGCAATAGACAATCGAAAAGGAATTTTTTCACTGGATAATCTATGGGATGGCTTAGGAGCCTTGGTAATGCTTAATCCGGAAATTAGATACCTCTTTGGTAAGGTGACCATGTATCCGCATTACAATAAAGATGCCCGAGATATGCTGCTTTATTTTATGGATTATTATTTCCCGGACCATGATAACTTGGTGCTTCCTCTTCCGGAGTTAGAAATAAAGAACGATTACGATCGTTTTATTGGTATTTTTGACGGATTGGATTATAAGGAAGGGTATAAGGTGCTAAACAGTCATGTAAGGGCATTGGGAGAGAATATCCCGCCGTTGATCAATACCTATATGAACCTGTCGCCTACCATGAAATCTTTTGGTACGGCGCGTAATAATGAATTTGGTACAGTGGAGGAAAAAGGTATTTTAATTGTAATCGATGATGTGTATCCGGTGAAGAAGGAACGTCATATGAATACGTTTGAGCGGGATCGTGAATACGGTCACAGAAAACCCAAACGCGGATAATAAACTAAAAGGGGGATTCAAAAATTGAATCCCCCTTTATTTTGTGAGTACAGCGACCTTGATTAGGCCGGTTTTATACAGGTATAAAGTGCAAAGGCTAAAATAGCGCCCAAGATAGGTCCTAGGATTGGAATCCAGGCATAAGACCAGTCGGAGCTTCCTTTTCCTTTGATCGGCCACAGGGCATGAAATAAGCGCGGTCCAAAATCCCGGGCAGGATTGATGGCATATCCCGTAGTTCCACCTAGCGAGAGGCCGATGGCCCACACTAGAAATGCAACGGGGATAGCACCAAGAGAGCCCATGCCAATAGGAGCTGTTTTTCCGTCGATGGTAACATCTTGACCTGTTATGAAGAAAATAACAAAAATCAAAACAAAGGTTCCAATAATTTCACTTGCCAGATTTGTTGACGTATTTCGAATGTTGGGTATCGTAGCGAATACACCAAGTTTGGTGGTTGGGTCTGCTGTTGCATCGAAATGGTCTTTGTGCATGATGTAGGTTAACATGGCGCCACAGAAACCACCGGCGATCTGTGCGAGAATATAGCCGGGCACTTCCATCCAAGGAAGACCATGATTAAGAGCGACGGCAATGGTTACCGCAGGATTGAGATGGGCTCCGGTATAGGGGCCAGCAAATACAACACCGACATAGACTGCAAGTGCCCATGCGGTAGTGATTACAATCCATCCTCCATTTTCTCCCTTTGTTCCTTTTAAGATAACGTTGGCCACAACCCCATTGCCTAAAAGAAGGAGAAGGGTTGTGCCGATAAATTCTGCTAAATAATGGTTCATGCTTGTTGGTTAGTTTTCGGTCCAGTACTGTAATGCTTTGACCCCCTTGGTCCAGAGCTTAATGATCTTTTTTGTTTGCTCTTCTTGCTCTGCTTCAGGTTCAAATATACGATCCTGTGCCCAAAACTTTGATATCTCATCCTCATTTTTCCAGAATCCCACGGCCAGTCCTGCGAGGTATGCTGCCCCCAAAGCTGTAGTTTCTGTAATTTTAGGGCGTACAACCTTGCTGTTAAGTACATTGGCCTGAATCTGCATGAGTAGATTATTTGCCGTTGCACCGCCGTCTACACGTAGTTCTTTGATCGGTATGCCACTATCAGCTTCCATTGCTTGCAGTACATCACGTGTCTGGAGGGAGATTGCCTCTAGTGAGGCACGTGCTATATGCCCATTGGTTGTTGCACGCGTCAGGCCAAATAGCGTCCCTTGTGCACGAGCATTCCAGTACGGCGCTCCCAGTCCAGCAAAGGTAGGGATGAATGTGACACCGCCATTATCTTTTTCTGTAAGAGCTAATTGCTCTACGTCCGCCGATTTGTAGATGATGTTGAGATTGTCGCGTAGCCATTGGACCAATGCGCCACCGATAAAGATGCTTCCCTCCAAGGCATATTCTGTTTTCCCGTTAATTTTCCAGGCAACAGTTGTTAAAAGATTGTTCTTTGAACGGATTGGTTTATCACCGATGTTCATTAACATAAAACATCCGGTGCCGTACGTGTTTTTGACCATTCCCTTTTCAATACATTGCTGTCCGAAAAGTGCTGCCTGCTGGTCGCCGGCAATTCCAGCTATCTTGACTTTATGTGCAAAAATGGTTGTCCGGGATTCCCCATATACTGCACTGCTTTCTTTTACTTCGGGCAGCATGGCAGCGGGGATGTCAAATAATTCTAATAGCTCTTTGTCCCATTCCATGCTATGGATGTTAAAGAGTAGGGTGCGGGAAGCGTTTGTTACATCCGTGATGTGAGCGTCGCCACGAGTGAGGTTCCAGACGAGCCAAGTATCTATGGTTCCACAGATTAATTCCCCGTTTTGTGCTTTTTCCCGGGCACCCGCCACGTTATCCAGAATCCATTTTATTTTGGTTGCAGAAAAATAAGGATCTAATATCAGGCCTGTTTTTTCCTGGATCAGCTCATGTTTTCCGGAGTTACGTAACTCGTCGCAATAATCTGCTGTGCGTTTATCTTGCCATACAATGGCATTGTAGATGGGTTTTCCTGTTTCTTTGTCCCAAACAACCACAGTTTCGCGTTGATTGGTAATACCAATGGCGGCAATATTTTTGCCGTTTAATCCTGCCTTTGTAGTTGCTTCTGCTGTGACACCTGCCTGCGTTGACCAGATTTCATGTGGATCATGTTCGACCCATCCCGGCTGTGGGAATATTTGTGTAAATTCCTTCTGGGCAATGGAGACTATATTTCTGTCCTTATCAAAAATTATAGCTCTGGAGCTGGTGGTGCCTTGATCCATTGCCAAGATGTATTGTTGTTCCATAATTGAGTAATTGAGTATTGCTGGTTATTTTTTGTATTACTTTAAGATATAATTTTTTGCAACTTTTTGAAAATGCGCTATTTGATCATTTTGCCAGTCTTGATCTTTTTCCAGCTCCTGTGCGAGTATTTTTGCGACTTCAGGAGCAGCTTCAATTGCAGCTTTTGCATCAAGAAATAGTATCCGTACCCGACGGGATAGGACATCTTCCACAGTCCTGGAAAGTTCATTGCGTGCTGCCCAAACAACTTCAGCCTTTTTGAATTCAAGATGTGCTATTAATTTTTCGTTCCATTCGGGATTTTCCTGAGCCAATGCGTTGATAGCTTCTTGGTCGGCGCCATAAATATACATATGATTGCTTCTGTCTGATGTCGGAATGGCGCTATAAATCTTTTGAGTGGCAGACCGACTTTCTTTTTGCGGTAAACAACCAATTTTTATCGCTTTGTCGATGGTATCTTGGCCCATTCGACGGAATGTTGTCCACTTTCCGCCAGTTAAAGTAAGTAATTTGGAGTCGCTGACGATAACCTTGTGGCTTCGTGAAATCTCTTTGGTTTTGTTGGAGTTACCTGTAGGAGCTGCCAGTGGACGGAGACCGGCGAATACTGCCAATGCATCTGCTCTTGTTGGCTGTTTTGTCAAGTAGCGTCCCGCAGTTTTTAGAATAAAATCGATCTCCTGCTCCAAAGCTACCGGTTCAAGGCTATGTTCGTCTATCGGTGTATCTGTTGTTCCCACAATGACTCGATTGTGCCATGGTACCAGGAAAAGGACCCGTCCATCATCCGTTTTTGGAATCATAATGGCATCGTCGCCTGGGAGAAAGGACTTGTCAAATACAAGGTGAACCCCTTGGCTGGGGCGTACCATTTGTTTTGCTTCCGGTCTGTCCATTTTTAGGATGTCATCGACAAATATTCCTGTAGCATTGATAACAGCCTTCCCTTGTATGGTGAAAACTTCACCCGTTTCGGTATCATTAGCGATGACACCATTTATTCGTCCATCGCTGTCTTTGGTGAGGTTATTGACTCTTACGTAATTTAGCGCGACGCCGCCCATTTGTATGCAGGTTTGCGCAACGTTGAGCGCAAGTCTTGAGTCGTCAAATTGTCCGTCTTGATAAACCACGCCACCATATAACCCTTTAGGTCGCACAGTGCTTATGCGGTTAAGGGTTTCTTCTTTGTTGATATGAATGGATTTTCCCAAACTTAATTTACCTGCCAGCAGGTCATATATTTTCATTCCAATGGTATAGAATGGGCCGTCGAACCAGCTGTAGTTGGGGATGATAAAGGATTGATTTTTGACAAGATGGGGAGCGTTTTTTTGAAGTAGACCTCTTTCGTGAAGTGCTTCTTTAACCAGGGAGATGTCGCCCTGAGCCAAGTAGCGTACACCACCGTGAACAAGCTTCGTTGCTTTGCTTGAAGTGCCTTTTGCAAAATCAACCTGCTCCAGCAAAATTGTTTTGAATCCTCGGCTTAAGGCATCTAATGCAACACCTAATCCGCTGGCACCGCCACCTATGACGATAACATCCCATGCGCTCGTCTCTCTTATTTTTTCTATCAGTTTTGACCTTTTGAATTCTTGGTGTTTCATTTTGTTTCGTTTTGGCCTGTTGTGGTGAATCTTCTATATGGGTATTTCAACTTCTTTTATACTAAGTTATGCTATATTTGTTGAATTTTAAAGGAAATTAAATAATATTTATGTTAAGGTAAGGTGTTTGTTTTTGTTTTGTTTTGTTTTTATTTCAGCAAAAGGAAGTCTTTTTGGTTTTTACCAGTGACAGGATATGGCGTATAAACAGTTGTTTTTTTACTTCTCCCCAAAGGAGTTGTCTTTAATAATGACTGCATTCTGATCGCCTAAGCTGATGTGTTTACGACTTAATCGCGTTTTTATAAATCCGCTGAAATATGGTCCATTGTGATCTTGGCTGTTTTTTTTCATGGTCAATAGCTATATAATGTTTAACCATTATGTGCTGCTTATGTTTTGGTTTGGGAAAATGATTTTGTAATTTTAGATCACTATTTAATTTATTTATGATGAGAAATATAAGATTATTACTGTGTGGAGCTATCGTGTTTTTTGGGACGGTACTCGTACAGTCCAAAGCGTTCTCACAGCAGATTGCTACAGCTCAGGATGTTTCAAAGCCTTACAATCCAGACGCTAATGCACAGAGTGATATTGATCAACTATTGGTTCAGGCAAAGAAAGAAAAGAAAAATATCATCATCCAGGCTGGTGGGAATTGGTGTGTCTGGTGTTTAAGGTTTAATGATTATATCCATAAAACGGCAAGTGTAGACAAGTTGTTAAAGAGTCATTTCCTCTATTATCACCTCAATTATTCAAAAGAGAATAAAAATGAGGCTGTGTTTCAAAAGTATGCTCCTGAAGGGAATAAACTAGGTTATCCATTTTTTATTGTTTTGGATAGAAATGGAAAAACATTGCATGTACAGGAGAGTGGCAGCCTAGAAAAAGGGAAGGGCTATGATGAAGAAAAAGTGCTTAATTTCTTTAAAGCTTGGGTCGCAAAATAAAAATTACCGACTATCATATTGCTATTCTGCACTAAATTAACAGTAGTGCGTAAATAAAACAAAAGCCCCTTTTAAGGGGCTTTTGTTTTGATGTAATAAATTGGAGGATCGGATAAGGGTTTACTCCCGTAAAACTTAGCATTTCTTTGTACAGCAAGTCGGGAAAGATTGGTGATCAGCATACTAAATTATGCGAATTTCCGCATAAGCTTAATCGGAATTAATAGGTGTTTTATACGCATTCATCCGAATGAGGTCCCTATGAAGTCCCTATTAGGTACGGATAAAGTCCGTGTTATTTTTAAATTTAATTCAAGGCTTACCTTTGTTGTTTCCAGTGATGGATGTTGGGTTGTGTCTGTGACTTTGGTTTTCGAATTTGATTTAATCCAGATTTTCAGTTTAGGATAGGCTGAAAATAAAAAGGTCTCGTTCCTAAGATCGAGACCTTTTTATATGGGCTTAAAACCAATCTTTTTCTACAAGGATATTTTAATCCCGCAGTTAAAAAGAGGCCTTGCTCTTGGTGGGATATCTTATTGATAGCCTAATAATTTCATGACTTGTTTGGAGTTTTGCTCCTCACCAAACACCTCATAGTTGAATGTTTCATCTCTATTGCGGCGTACAAGCACATGTTTAGGTGAAGGAAGTAAGCAGTGGTGGATTCCTCCATATCCGCTTAATACATCTTGATATGCTCCTGTATGAAAGAAGCCCAAGTACTGCACCTTACGGGTCTTCGGCATAAATACCGAGTTCATGTGCGCCTCCTGATTGTAGTAATCCTGTCCATCGCATGTGATTCCACCTAAATTGACGCGTTCATATTCTGAATCCCAGTTATTGATCGGCAATAGAATATATTTTTGGTTCAATGCCCATACATCCGGTAAATTTGTAATAAATGAACCGTCAATCATAAACCAACGTTCGCGATCGTTTTGTTGCTTGCGTCCCAAAACTTTATAGAGAATACCTGATGCTTCAGCAACAGTATATTTGCCAAATTCGGTAATAATATCTGGTTCCATTACCTCATGGTGCGCACAGATTTGTTTGATCCGATTGACAATCTCATTGACCATATATTCGTAATCAAAGTCGTGTACCAGTGAGTCCTTAAATGGCATCCCACCACCGATATCTAGGGTATCTAAATCCGGGTTTACTTTCTTGAATTTACAATATAAAGTAACGTATTTCTCTAATTCGTTCCAGTAATACGGGGTGTCAGAGATGCCTGAATTAATGAAAAAGTGAAGTAACTTTACTTTAAAGTTTGGATTGTCGGCGATCTTGTTGTTATAGAATTCAACAACGTCTTCTTGGCGAATTCCCAGGCGAGATGTATAGAACTGAGAATCTGGTTGTTCTTCAGAAGCAACTCGGATCCCTAAAGCACAGGGCTCATCCAGTTCGATTTCATCATCGTAAAGGTTAAACTCCTCTTTGTTATCCAATACAGGTATAATGTTGGTGTATCCATCATGGATCATGTCAATAATATACTGTTTGTACTGATAGGTTTTGAATCCATTACAGATGACTGTAATGTCTTTTGTTACTGTTCCCTGTCTTTCCAATGAATCAATCATCGGCATGTCAAATGCAGATGAAGTTTCTAAGTGGATATCATTTTTCAAGGCTTCCTCTACGATGTGCTTGAAATGGGATGATTTGGTACAATAACAATATTTGTAAGATCCACGATAATTATGTTTCAGAATTGCGGTCTGAAAGAGGATTTTCGCTTGCTGAATTTTTTTGCTGACGATAGGCAAATAGGTAAAACGTAACGGTGTACCGTACGTTTCTATCATTTCCATTAAATTCAAATCGTGGAAATACAATTCGTCGTCGATGATTTCGAATCCGTCTTGCGGAAAACCAACACTTAAGTCAAGAAATTCCTGATAGCTCTGCATTTTTTATTATTTTTGCAAAGATATACTTTAATGGTGAATACCTAAATAAGGAATGTTATTTATTTCCGATTCACTATCAGGAAGTTGTAAAAATTACAAAATCATTAAATGGCAAATTCTATTCAAAAGCGACTTGTTGAAGTCACTGTACAGGCAGTAAAAGAGCTTTACAATGCAGATATTTTAGAAAATCAAATTGCTTTACAAGCTACCCGAAAGGAGTTTGAAGGACAAATTACAATCGTAACTTTTCCCGTAACGCGCTTTTCGAAATCTTCTCCGGAACAAACCGGAAAGGAAATTGGTGCATATTTGCAACAGCATATCGCTGAAATATCGGATTTCAATGTGATAAAAGGCTTTTTGAATATTGTTCTTTCCGATGCTTACTGGATCACGTTGTTGAATCAGACCATAACGGCGAAGGACTTTGGTATATTTCCTGCGAATGGAAAGAAACTGATGGTTGAATACTCTTCGCCAAATACCAATAAACCCCTGCACTTAGGGCATATTCGTAATAATTTATTAGGATATTCTGTTGCGGAAATCCTAAAAGCTTATGGTTATGATGTAATCAAAGCAAATTTGGTGAACGATCGTGGTATCCATATTTGTAAGTCCATGTTGGCTTGGCAAAAATTTGGTAACGGTGAGACACCCGAGTCTACTGGACTTAAAGGAGACCACCTTGTCGGAAAATATTACGTTGTCTTTGACAAAGCATATAAACAGGAAATCGAGGCATTGAAGGCTGAAGGGCAGACCGAAGATGAGGCAAAGAAAAATGCACCTTTGATGAAGGAAGCACAGGCGATGTTGCAACAATGGGAAGCTGGTAATGAAGAGGTGATCTCACTTTGGAAAACCATGAACAGCTGGGTGTACGCTGGGTTTGAAAAGACCTATAAACAATTAGGCGTCGATTTCGATAAATACTATTATGAATCCAATACGTACTTGTTGGGTAAAGATATTATCCAGGAAGGTTTAGATAATGGGGTTTTCTTTAAAAAAGAGGATAACTCCGTATGGATTGATCTAACTGCAGAGGGACTGGATCAGAAGCTTGTGCTTCGTGGCGACGGTACTTCTGTCTATATTACACAAGATTTGGGGACAGCACAGTTGAAATATGATGAATTCAAAATGAATGATTCTATTTATGTTGTCGGTAACGAACAGGATTACCATTTCAAGGTATTGTTCTTAATCTTAAAAAAACTTGGTAAAGCTTGGGCTGACGGATTGTTCCATTTATCGTATGGGATGGTCGATCTTCCTTCCGGAAAAATGAAATCACGGGAGGGAACAGTTGTTGATGCGGATGATTTAATGGCTGAAATGCTTAAAACCGCACAGGAACGTACTGAGGAGCTTGGCAAGACTGAAGGATTGGACGAGGAATCAAAAGCCGTTCTTTACGATACGATTGGAATGGGCGCACTTAAATATTTTCTATTGAAAGTGGACCCTAAAAAACGCCTCTTGTTTGATCCAAATGAGTCTGTCGATTTTCAAGGTCATACAGGACCCTTTATTCAATACACACATGCCCGTATCAAATCTGTTTTGAGTAAAGCTGAATTCGATTTTGATAGTGCTGTGTCTGTACCGGCGACGATTTCCTCTTACGAACGTGACTTAATTCAACAGCTGGGTGCATTTCCGGAGATCATTGAAGCTTCTGCGCAAGAGTTCAGTCCTGCACAATTGGCAAATTATATCTATGAGGTAGCTAAGTTTTATAATAAATTCTATCATGAAGAAACCATCTTGAAAGCGGAAGATCATGATGTGAAAAACTTTAGATTGCACCTTTCGGCTTCTGCGGCAAAGGTTATTGCCAAAGGGATGAACTTATTGGGTATTCGTGTACCTGAAAGAATGTAATGCTATGAAGAAAATTCGCGTAGGACTTATTGGTTTTGGAATTTCAGGTCAGGTTTTTCACGCTCCCGTGATGCGTTCGATAGCTGAACTGGATCTTGTTAAAGTGACCGCTCGTAAAGCAGATCAGCAAAGTTTGCTAAAGGAACGCTATCCACTGGCAGAAATTGCTTTATCTGCAGATGATATTTTTAATGATGCAACCATTGATTTAGTCGTGGTTGCAACGTCCAATGAAATGCATTATCCTTTTGCAAAACGTGCTTTGGAATCAGGGAAACACGTTGTTGTAGAAAAGCCCTTTACGAATAGCGTTGAGCAGGCCGATGAGCTTATCGCTCTGGCTAAGGAGAAAAATCTGATCTTGGCACCCTACCATAATTTAAGGTTCAACTCAGACTATCGGACCTTGGAGAAAGTGATCAAAAGTGGGCGGCTGGGACGGATTGTAAATTTGGAATCTAGGTTTGATCGTTTTCGTAATTACTTGCGACCTAATGCATGGCGAGAAGAAAATTTGCCGGGTTCTGGTATATTTTATGACCTAGGACCACATCTCATCGACCAGGCTTTGCAGTTATTTGGAAAGCCGTATGCTGTCTTTGCAGATTTGGCTGTCCAACGGGATCATGCGAAGACCATTGACAATTTCGACTGCCTATTGTACTATGATAACTTACGGGTATCCCTGAAAGGTTCTATGCTTGCAAAAGAACCCACGCCACGTTATCGTGTCTTTGGAATGAACGGAAATTTTGTAAAATATGGTGTCGACCCACAGGAAGCCTTACTGCGTGATGGTAAATTTCCTGATGAGGATCCAACCTGGGGACAAGAAGATCCGAGTCTATACGGCAAGCTTAATATTGTTGAACAGGGGAATGACATTGAAGAAATGATTCCTTCTGAAATAGGTTCCTATCCTGATTTTTATCAGAACGTTGCAGATAGTATATTGGGAAAAACTACCTTGATCGCATCGGCAGAGCAGGCACGGGATGTCATTAAAATTATTGAATTGGGATATCAGAGTCAATTGGAACGAAGAGTTGTTTCTGTTGAAAATACATTGATTGCTTATTAGATTGTTGCTGTGAGTATAATATACGATGCTATTATTATTGGGGGCGGAGCCTGTGGTTTGATGTGTGCAGCCCAAGCAGGGCTTATTGGAAAGAAGACCTTGGTGCTTGAACGAAACGATAAGATTGGTGCGAAGATCTTGATTTCAGGAGGTGGACGCTGCAATTATACAAATATCGGTAATAGTCCCGCTAATTTCATTTCTGAAAATCCAGATTTTTTACATGGTATATTCAAACAATGGACAGTGGACGATACCATTACATTTTTTGAACAATATGGTATTGTAGGGCAGGAAAAAACACTGGGCCAGTTGTTTCCAGAGACCAATAAAGCAAAAGATATCGTTGCTGTATTTTCAAAAATTTTATACGAGACAGGGCAGGATATTGCATTGAATACCTTGGTGAAATCTGTAGAAAAAAACGATAATGGCTTTGTGGTAACGGTCGAAAATGCAAAAGGTGAGTCCCGATATCATGCACATAAAGTTGTTATTTCTTCTGGCGGGCTTCCGGTCCAAAAACTCGGGGCTTCGGACTTTGGAATACGCCTAGCCAAACAATTTGGTTTGAATGTAGTCGGTACAGCGCCTGCATTAGTCCCTTTGACAATAACTGGGAAAGATGCTGATTGGTATAGTTCTTTGGCTGGAAATTCGGTGTTCTCGAAAGTTTCTGTTGCCGGAATGTCTTTTGAAGAGAATATTCTCTTTACGCACTGGGGGCTAAGCGGACCTGCAATTCTTCAAATATCAAGTTATTGGATACCTGGACAGGAGATTACGATTGATCTACTGCCTAATTTTAATTTAGATAATCTGATTAAACAAGAGCGACAATACGGAGGGAAACGACTTGTTTCACAATTGCTAAACGATTATTTCAGCAGAAAATTGGTCGATGCCCTTGGGAAATTTTTGGCCTTGGATACCAAAATCGCCTCACTTAGTAAAGCTGATGCGAAATTGATTGTTGATACTATCCATCGCTTCAAGGTAAAACCTGCGGGAGATAAGGGGTATGATAAAGCTGAGGTCATGCGTGGAGGAGTTTCAACGGAAGAGCTACACCCAAAGACTTTAATGTCTAAAAAAGTTGAAGGCCTTTATTTTGGAGGGGAGACTGTTGATATTACGGGATGGCTTGGCGGTTATAATTTCCAATGGGCTTGGGCAAGTGGTTATGCCATCGCCCAAGATATTTAGGCATTTTGGGGGGGAGTGAGAGGGGCCAATCTATTCCGGAAAAAATGGGTTAAGCAAGATCATTGATAGAAATATTATTCGATAGAAATATTATTCATTTTGTGAATTTGACGTTTTATCGACAGATTTCTCAGCATAGAGTTGTGTGGCAGCAGCCAAGCGCTGTTTTATTCTCGTTTGTAAATTTCTTGGGGAGAGTACTTTAATGGATTCGCCAAAACCTAAAATTTCTCTTTCCAGTTCAAAGTTAAGTACAACATCAATACGAATTAAGATTGAGCCATCCTCCTTTTTGTCTAAAATCTGCTGTGAAGAATGTAAGGGTTTTGTTGCTACATAAGGTGCATTTTTTGCATTGACTTCCAATATCACCCGGTGGCCGCGGTCCTTTTGTGTCTTCGTTACGCCTATGGTATCCGAAAAGTAACGTTCGAAATCGACGCCTGTATATTCCTTGTATGAATTTTTGCCCATTTCCTCAATGGCATTGATCCGATCAAGCGCTAGTGTCATCAATCCTTCACTCTTTTTATGCTGACCAATTAGAAACCATCGATTACGATATTCTTTTAAGAGATAGGGCGAGAAAACAAGATCCTGCTGTTGTGTTGCTTTGAACGATTGGTAGCTGATCAGGAGTGGTGTTTTTTCACGAATGGCTTGATGCAGTGGACTGATAAAAGTAAGGCCTTTTAGCAGATTGTTGCTTTCCATTTGTATAATAGAAGGTGAATTGTCTTTTTTTGTGTGGATGCTATCTTCAAGTCGTGCGACGATATCGCTCATTTCATCAAAACTGGAGAAACCGCTCACATGCTTAAGTACCTCTACAGCCTCCTTCATTTTTTGCATATCACCGACAGAAATCGGTGAATTGCTAATGCTATAGTTGGGATCTTCATAGGTGTAGAATTTGCGGTGCAAGACGACAATAGGCGCATTGTAGCCGAGCTTATTGCTACGCATGAGTTGAATATCTCCTTGTATGGTGCGTTTACTTATCCCATTTTTGATTCCTTCAAATTCATAGAGTGCATCGGAAACCTTTTCCATAAGATCTTCCAAGGTCCATTTCCGATGTCGTAAACGAAGACAATGGTCAATCGTTTTATAACGTATAAGAGCTAGTTTATTGAGTGCCATGTTTTTTTTGATAAATTGAAAATACAAAAACTTTCTTTATCTACGCAAGGTAATTGCGTAGATTTTTGTGCCTGTGAAGCAAAATGAATGGTCTTTTCGAAATTGAAAAGAAATTCGGGTTTATCCGAGTAAAATAGCTACTTTTGCGCAGAAGCAAACTGGTTCTATCGCTGCTCTTTTTTGAGAGGAGAGGAAAGTCCGGGCAACATAGAGCAACACGCTTCCTAACGGGAAGGCTGCTATGAAAATAGTAGACAGAAAGTGCCACAGAAAATATACCGCTTTTCGGAGTAAGGGTGAAAACGTAAGGTAAGAGCTTACGGTCTTGTATGGTGACATATATTACGGTAAACCTCGTGTGTTGAAAGACCAAATAGGTTGCGAAATTCGAAGGCTGCTCGTCTTCTTTCAATTTATTGGAATTCGTAATGGGTAGGTTGATTGAGTTTGTCAGCGATGGCAAATCTAGATAAATGATAGAAATTCCACTTCGGTGGTCTACAGAACCCGGCTTACAAGGTTTGCTTCTTTTTCGCTAATTGCTAAAAAAACCTTATATTGATTCCCGTAATTGAAAAAATAGCATAACTCTCGATTTATGAGTACAATTTTAATCATTGATGATGAGCGCGCCATCAGAAGTTCGTTGCGTGATATCTTGGAATATGAAGATTATACGATTTTAGATGTCGACAATGGCCGGGATGGATTAGATATTTTAAAAAAGGAAAAAATAGATCTTGTTCTTTGTGATATCAAGATGAATACGATGGATGGGATGGAAGTTTTGACGGAAGCACACCAAAGCAGCCCGGATATCCCTTTTATTATGATCTCTGGACATGGTACGATTGAAACAGCTGTTGAAGCAGCGAAAAAAGGAGCATTTGACTTTTTAGAAAAACCGCTGGACCTAAACAGACTATTGATCACGGTTCGTAATGCACTGGATAAAAGTTCCCTAGTCACAGAAACCAAGGTCCTGAAACGAAAAGTTAGCAGCTCGAAAACAAAAGATATACTAGGTGAATCGGGGGCCATCAAACGTATTAAGGAAACAATTGACCGGGTTGCACCAACAGAAGCCCGTGTATTGATTACCGGGGCGAATGGCTCGGGAAAGGAATTGGTTGCACGCTGGTTACATGAAAAGTCAAATCGTGGACAAGGCCCATTGATCGAAGTGAACTGTGCCGCAATACCTTCTGAATTAATCGAATCAGAATTATTCGGGCATGAAAAAGGATCCTTCACGTCGGCTATTAAACAACGTATCGGGAAGTTTGAACAAGCTAGCGGTGGAACATTGTTCTTGGATGAGATCGGAGATATGAGTCTATCCGCGCAAGCTAAAGTGCTAAGGGCATTACAGGAACATAAAATCACGCGAGTTGGGGGCGACAAAGAAATTGACGTCAATGTCAGGGTAGTAGCTGCGACCAATAAGGATTTATTGAAAGAGATAGAAGATGGTAATTTCAGAATGGACTTGTATCACCGTCTATCTGTCATATTGATCCATGTGCCAGCGTTAACTGATCGTGTCGATGACATTCCTCTATTGTCCACAAACTTCTGTGAAGAAATCTGTATGGAATACGGGATACCTGTAAAGGAGATTACTACTGCTGCAATGCGGGAATTGAGTCATCTTCCTTGGACAGGTAATATTCGGGAATTGCGCAATATGATTGAACGTTTAATTATTTTGAGCGACAGGTCGATTACCGATAAAGATGTTGTTGCCTTTGCTAACCCGTCCCGCGAACCTGTGAATGGTATAGCTCATGAAAAAAGTGCAACGAATTACGGATTAGATATGGACTCCTTTGATTCGTTTCAAGATTATAAAGATCATGCGGAGAAAGAATTTATAAAATATAAGTTGGAAAAAAATAATTGGAATGTCTCCAAGACGGCCGATGATTTAGATATTCAACGTAGTCACCTGTATAGTAAAATAGAGAAGTTTGGTCTAAAAAGAGATTAACAGTTTAGTGAAATTTCAGTCTAGCAGCTGTGAGCGAAAATTGCAGTTCACTCGGACAAAGCGATAAAAAAAGAGATTCCTTATGGAATCTCTTTTTTTATCGGTAGAGAGGTGACATCCGAAGTTTATCGGACTAAGTGTCGTCAACCCCTCAACCGGGTTATATTTCTTGTGTTTTTAAAATTGCTTTTATATTGGCAACTGATATTTCTGTATAATTATTTATATAATCATTACTTGCAGGTAATTCTTCTTTTTTATGGGTTGAAAGTACGGCGACAACTTTCATTTCAGCATTTTTCGCCGCGGTAATACCAGAAAAAGAATCTTCAAAAACAATACAGCGGTCAACAGGAATTTGCAGATTTTCCGCAGATTTTAGGTAAACCTCAGGATGTGGCTTATGTAGTTTTACGTCTTCGCTGCTTAGTGTGGAAGAGAATAGCTGACGTATATTCAATTCATCCAAAATTAAGTCCATATTCTCTCGGGGAGCAGATGTCGCCACAGCAAGCTTAAAACCGTTATTTTTTAATTCCGTTAGAAACTCAATTAAGCCCTTAATAGGAGCAACGTGTTCTTTATAGATAACTCTAAAAAGTTGCTCTTTTTCAAATTCAAGCGTTCGTAGTTCCTCAGGGGATATCGGACGTTGAAAGAAATGCTGCATGATGTAACTGTTATGCTTACCATACATGTGCTGTTCAAATTCCTCTTCTGTAGCCTGTTGTACATTGTGGTTTTTAAAAAAAGCTCTAAAAGCTTCCGCATGGAAAGGGTTGGTGTGGCTTATGACACCGTCCATGTCAAATATCGCTGCGTATTCTGTCATTGAGCTAATATACAATAATTGCCTTGTTTGATCGATTTTACTCATTCATATTCTGGTAAATATTTTCTTCCGACTAGAGAAAGCTGAGATTAAAGCGCCCTTTGTCGCAATTACTTACGTCATTATGAAATTGGAAAAAGTCTTCATAATCATTGGCAGGATAGCTGCCTTCAAAAAGTTCCAATTTTCTGTAGGTGAATAGTTTATTGTCCTTTATTTCTGACCTAAATTCATACTTTCCAAATGGTTTATTAATAATTTTCTTTTCAGGAGTTATATTTTTGAGCATATTTTCTGGGAGGGCGATGCTAATGCTATCGATATCAGCGTAACCCCTTTCAATGAAAATATCTTCCGTTCTATTTCTACTTTCTGCAATATTGGAATGTGTATTGAATAAATTAGGCTGGATCAAAAGTTTATTACCATTTTTCACAGCGTAGTTTTTGATAAAAATATTCAGGTTCTCCTCAATAAATGGATTTTCCTCCTTATGTTCAATATAGTTTACCTGATTGAAATTGATATTGTCTATATTATAATATTCCGTTAGAAGTTTATTCTTATCATTATTGCTGGCTAAAAGCACGTCCATATGGTTCTCATATTGGGCTCCATAGAACTTGGTATTTAAGGTGCCCTGGATGCTTCCGTCTTCCGAAAGTTTTAGGTCGGCATAGCGCAGTTGAAGATTGGTTGAGTTAATATATTTCGGCGTATGCATGATAACTCCGCCATTTTCGGTGCAAGCAACGACATCTCTATCGTCGGTAAAGTCGCTAAGAAAACCAAATGGAAGGTTTTGGCTCGTACATTCCAGCCAGGTCGTATCATTTTTGAATGGAATACATAAAATGACGTGATTTCCGTCCTGGGCATTTGCAAAGGTTTTGTGAAAACTTTCTTTGCGTCTGCCTGCTTCGACAATACAGTAATAGGAAGGGATATTGACCGCCGACAACATGCTTCGCATGTAATTCGCCAGTGCTTTACAATCACCGTAGCCCAAGCGGTCAACCTCAGAAGCCGGAAATGGTTCTAAGCCTCCAATGCCGATTTGAATACTGATGTAACGTGTGTTTTTTTGTAAATAATTGTATAGAATCTTTGCTTTGTCTTTATCTGAGCTTGCATCTTTTGTTAATGCTATAAATTTTTGTTTAGACGCTTCCGTCAAATCTTCTTTTTTGTTCAATAGGCTATTGGATACCCATTGGCCAAATTCTTTCCAATCCCCGAAATTTCCAGTCTTACCATAATAAATAAAATTTTTGGGAACGATGAGTACATTTATTCTTTTCAGGTTAGGATTGGGGCTATAAGATTCATCCTTTTTTGCAGCGATCTGTTCAGTATTCCATGTCTTACTTTCAGTCTTGTCATTTTTCTCTTCTTTGATACTTCCGTTATAATTCGTTGTTTCAATTCGGCATTCAGTGCCAATTGGTGCAATAAATTGAAAGCTGCTTTTCTCTACGGATACATTACTTGAGACCTCAGGAGTCCAAGATGGAATGATCAAGTTTTGTTTACTTCTAACTTCGTATTGGTATTCGACGGTATAGGGATAGCTGTGATAGTCAGGTACATATAATTTTACCCGAGAATCGGCAAACATCGTACTGTTGTCCACAGCGCTAATATCTTTGAAATCTTTCGTTGCAATTTTCTTTTGCAATATCCCCATTTCGTTATAGATGGCCCCCTTAAGACTCTTGATTTCAGTGGATTTATTATAATATACTGGGAGTGCGGCATAACGGTCCCCATTTTTATTGTAAACTGTGATAGCACAGGTTATGGTTGTGATGACCTGTTCGGGCGATTTCATTTCTACCACAGTTTTATCATTGCGTACAGTTGCTACTGCTCTGCTCTTTAATGCACTTGGAATATTGGCGACGTCGTAGTTATCTTGCCCAATTGCGAGGATCGGGAGCAGGAAGTATAGTAAGTTGATGAATACGATTTTCATTTTTTACCGATTAATTTTATGTCTAGCTTTTGTTGTTGAATAATACGTGAATACAATTCTTTGAGCGAAAAATATTCATCGACTGAAAATATAGGTTTGTTAAACGCAAGGCTTTGTAGTATTTCAAGTTGATTGCCATTGACCTGCGTTACATATCTATATTTTGCAGTTGACTCCGGGAGTGCTAATGATGCATTCTGAGGCTTCTCAGCAATTTCATAATGATCAGGAATGGTCAATTTAACGGAGTACAATGTTTTGGATTTAAAACCCATATCGACTGGATAAGTTCTTTCCTGTGCTTTAAATGGATTGTAGGAAATCCTGTCAATAACATTGGGCGCTAGCAATAATATGTCTTGTCCCATCTGTTTGGAGACATCTACGATGACATCAAATTCCTCTATCAATAGCTGATCAATTTCTTCAAGGTTTTGGATACTCGATTTTGTTAAAGTTACGTTGGGCATTTCTTCGTCCAGTTTTTCCCAGTATTCCTCCAAAGAATTGAATTTGGCGATATGTTGGCGCTTTAAGAAGGCTTTGTTACCCCTGCTACTTATGGTCAGTTTTCCCTTAATTTTAGATTGTTCATCTAAAGCTCCCTCCAATACGTAGCTCACATCGGAAGATTCTTCTACCGTAAGCGGAAACCAATCCGAGTTCTTTTTGGAGTAGATAATTCTTCCTCGTTCATTTAAACATTGTAAAGGCAGTTCTCCAAAAGGTAAGTATGAATTGGAGGCATCTAGTTTATATTTTACACCATCTATATTTACGCAGGCGATGACATAGTCGAAGTCAGATAATACGGGAAATAAGGCATTGGGAGTTCCGTTTCGTCGCGTTGAAAGAATAATAGGGTAGGCCTCCAGATCTGCAGTTAATAGCGCGGTTACTAGCGCTAAATTGATGTCGCCAATATTGCCAGTTCGTTTTTCCAATGCTTTTTCAATGCCAGATTCTGCATATTTGCCTAAATAGTTATTCCATTTTATTTGTTTGTTGATATAGTTATATATCTTCTTTGCTTTTTCTAATTTGGTGTCATTAGGAGAAACAATTGTTGCTAAACTGGCTTTGAATAAGTCTGTTTTTTTTAATTGACCACCAAAAGCCTTTTCATTCATTAGGTCCGTATCTACGTCTTTCCAGGTTTTGCTAAATGTCTTCTTGCTACCTGTACTCGGATAAAAGATTGATTCAAGCTCATAATAGATAGCAGATTTGAAATTGGTTGGCGAAGTCATGTAGTCCTCTTCAACAAATGCCGGAATGTTCTTCATTGTATAGGTCAATTTTGAACAATCCATTCGCAGTCCATCCAGGAAAATATATTCTTTCAATGCTTCGGCTTTTTGATCGGCAAGTTTGTAAGGACCACGTAAAACTACATTGTAGGCGAAAGAAGCAGGAATAATAGCTATATATTGGCTTTGTATTTTGGGAATATCATCTTGAAATTCCCATGTCTTGAAATTAAATAAATCCTGCTCTAGCGTCCGATAGGACACTTCAATAATAGATCCTTCTTTAATATTCGGAAGGGTGAATTTATTAAGGTCCAGATAGGGCGAGTAATTTTCCCTGAAAACTTTCTTATTTTCAAGCTCCGTTTTCTCGATCCTGCCATTTTCTAAGTTATATGTAACAGCCTTTAGTTCGTCAAAATAGTCACGTATGTAACTTCCGCGTTTATACGAGGGAATTTCAAAATTAGCTTTTTTAAACCCCTCTTTGTTATTGATCCGGATAAGTACATGGTATTCATGTTGAAGTTTTATACGATTATCATAATCATCAACAAAAACAGAACTCCGTCCAAACTCATTGAGCACAATAGCATTGGCATTACTATCCAGGTCTGTTTTCGAGAAATCCGAAATAGAAACCTTACCAAAGTCAAAAGTTTGGGCTATACTATTTGTATAAATAGAAAATATTAAAAATAGCGTTAAAAACTGGCGCATAACTATAGGTGTAATAATTCACGAATATAAGTTTTTAGCCAAAATTAAACGATACTTCAGAATAATTATTTGTCTAGTTGCAAAAGATTATTAATAATTTCGGTGATGTTATCGATATCTTCACCATCTTCCAGCATAGAGAATGCAAGATAGGTGGCGTAGATTTCCGGACTGAATTTTACGTGCTTATCAGCAATAAACCTATCGATCTGTTCTTCATTACATTCAAAATTGATGCTCTGTAATTCATTGAAAAGATTGGTTGAAATGGTCTGATGATTTTCACCACAGGCAAACCCTGCAATGATATGGAATAGAAACTTATCGGTTATTTCGTCATCTTCCTTTTTGAACATAGCACGAATATGCTTATAATCGAATTTAGTTTTTGCGCTATTCACAATAGTGTCCCAAATCTGATACTCTGCTTTTGTCTCCATAGCTCGCTTTAAATTTATATTGGTATAACCAATATAGCAAAAATAATTTGATTTTTGGCAAGGATAATGAAACTTATTGGCCTACTCAAAGGAGCTGTAATAAGCGGATTATCTGTAGGTATAAAATTCACCAGATCCTCAGGTAAAGGACGGGATGTCAATCATGATGAATAACTTAGGCTTGTAATAAGGTGAAAACAATCTCTCCTAAGAAGCAGCCTAATATAACGCCAAATAGAATCGACAAAATCACTTTTAACCATACTGGGCTTGTTGCTAAAATTAGTTTCATGCCGCAAAATTGCTTTAAAAATATGCTTGAATGAAGACTTTTCTCTTATTTAAAGCTAGCTGTGGCGATACGATGACATGAATTTTTGGCTTTGTGGTATGATAATTGAAAATTAATATTTGAATTCGATTTTTTTAGTAATTTAAGTCGGAAAATGAAATTGTTGAAATAGCCTGATTTATAATTATGATAACACGAATAGTATTGACAATTGCTCTATTTACTTTAACAAAAGTTGGGCTTGGCCAACAGGTGAATATTGATAAAATTCGAAAAGAATATGCGGAGGCCGTGAAGGATGAGGATCTGTGTGAACATAATTTAGAGGTGCTGACGGAAGGTGCCAAATCACCGACCGAGAAAGTATACCTGGCCGCTTATCAAATACTTTTAGCGAAACATATAGGCAATCCTTTTAAGAAAGTTGGGCAGTTCAAAGAGGGCAAAAAGCATTTGGAAGAAGTGATTAAGGAAAATCCAAATCATATTGAAGCACGGTTTATACGTTGGAGCGTACAGGTGCATGCGCCTTCTTTTTTGGGATATAACAATAATATCCTTGAGGATAAAAATTTCCTTGTTAAAAATCTTTATAAATTACCCAATGAAGAGGCTAAATCAATTATTTATAATTATCTCAAAGGCGCAAATCCCTATCTTAAAGGTGGGCAAGTATTTAGCGCTACAGAGCTGAAGGAGCTAGCCCAATAGGACGTTAAAGGTTGTTAATTTGACAAGACTGTGGGGTATTTTGGCTAGAATATTGCGTATCTTGCTGTATGAATTAATTCAACATCTACAAAAAGAGTATATCATGAAGAATTTAGTTTTTCCAATGACTGTATTAACGGCCAGTTTGTTTGTTATCGGATGTGGTGTCAGCAAAAAGCAATATGCTGGTTTACAGTCCGACTATAGTAAATTGCAAACGGAGCACAGTCAATTGACCAAGCAATATCAGGATGGACAGCTTCAATTGGCTGAAGGTCGGACACGGATCAAGAGTTTAGAAGATCAGTTGGCTTCCGAACGGCAAAATAATACGGATCTCCGATCGGCTTATGCTGCTTTGCAGAAATCGCTAGATAACAGTATTAATCAGAATTCACAGGGAAATATTAATATTTCCAAGTTGGTTGATGAAATTAACGCTTCAAATAAATATATTAAGCATCTTGTTGAGACGAAAAACAAATCCGATTCCTTGAATCTGGTATTGACCAATAATTTGACAAGATCGCTTAGCCGCGAGGAATTGCAGGAAGTTGATGTACAGGTATTAAAAGGGGTAGTTTATATCTCACTTGCTGATAATATGCTTTACAAATCCGGTAGCTATGAAATTAATGATAGAGCTGATCAGACATTAAGTAAAATTGCGAAAATTATCCAGGATTATAGAGATTATGAAGTATTGATCGAAGGTAATACCGATACCGATCCAATTTCTAAATCTAATATTCGGAATAACTGGGATTTAAGTACCCTGAGAGCCTCTTCTGTGGTACAGGCTTTACAAAATAAATATGGTGTGGATCCTAAACGCTTAACTGCAGGCGGTAGGGGAGAATATAATCCAATTGCAGATAATACGACCGCGCTAGGTAAGCAACGGAATAGAAGAACGCAGATTATTATCACCCCTAAATTGGATCAATTTATGGAGTTGATTGATAAGGCTCCGGAGGCTACTGAGGTACCATCGGCACAATAGATTTTAATGAGGTAAATAAAAAAATCCTTTCCGTTTTCGGAAAGGATTTTTTTATTATCCAAAGAATTTAGTCGGGTCAAAACCGTGCTCTTTCAACACATCATCTGGTACACCATTCCAGACGCCGGGTTTATTTCCGGCATAGCCAATATCTTTTACACCTATTTCACTCGTGTAAAATCCCGAGGAAGTCAGGTTGCGCATCAATGAAAAGAAGGCAGCACCTTGTTTCATTTCCGGTTTTGCCAAATCAGGGTAGGCGATATCATCCACCAATGCAAGTTGATCTTTTGCACTACATTTGATAAATACTGTTCCGTAACGCTTTTTGGATTGGAGGTCGAGCCAACGAAGTCCGCCACGCATAGGGATTTTATTATCAGGCAAATCTTTTACGATAAATTCGATAAAATCGGGTACTCCCGCTTCCGAAGCGCTTCCTGAAATGTTATCCTTAGGAATAATAATATCAGCCAAAACAGTGATTGTAGCCATTTCATGTTCGTCAAAAAACTTTTCGGCGTATAATTGTTCCGTACGTTCGTATTCAAAATCCTGGACTCCAGGTAATTTTTTGCTATTGTCTGCTACTGCATTTTTAGCATCTTTTGAATTGCAAGCTGCGGTTAAAAGACCAGATCCAGCTGCAATTAATCCTAATGCTCTTAAAGATTCTCTTCTATTCATGCTTTTAACCGTTTAATTTTTTCTTTTCTTGAAGTATATATTCTGCTGTCCGCATTGATAAAGCGAGTATTGTCCAGGTCAGATTTTTGTCACCTTGTTGTACAAATGGTCCCGCATCCACGACGTAGAGATTTTTACAATCGTGCGCTTGTCCCCATTTGTTCAAAACGGAGGTTTTAGGGTCATTTCCCATTCTTGTGGTACCACCTTCATGAATAATTTTTCCGGGAGCTTCCAGGCCATACAATGTATCTGCTCCTGGTATTTTAGAAGTAATTACAGCGCCCATTTCGTGCATAATAGACTGAAATGTCTCTTGCATATGTTTGGCTTGTGCTATTTCTTCATTAGCCCATTTGTAGTTGAAACGTAGCACAGGAATTCCGAATTTGTCGACTTTATCGGGGTCAATTTCACAGTAATTGTCTTTTCTTGCCAATGCCGTTCCCCGGCCTGCCATACCTACATTTGCACCATAATAGCTACGGAAATCTTCTTTTAATGCAGTACCATAACCGCCTTTGGCTTTTGACTTCCCATCCGAATTTTTCGCAAGGTCATTTACTTTCGGTACCCAATTCAAAAATCCATAAGAGGGCATATGTAAACCGCCACCATATTCGATGTGGTAACCTCTTGGGAAATTCAACTTGGCATTATCTTCCCACCATGGTGAATAAATATGGACACTCCCAACACCATCCTCATTATAACGCTTCCGGTCAAGCAGTTGTGGTAAAAAGCCCGATAAACTGGCCCCTGTAGAATCGTGGAGATATTTTCCGACTAAACCGCTGCTATTACCAACACCCCCAGGATGCGATTTTGATTTGGAATTTAACATGATCCGCGCGCTTTCACAGGCGCTAGCACCCAAAATAACGGTTTTTCCCTTAACGGTATATTCTTGCAAATCCTTGGTGTTTACATAAGAAACACCAACTGCAATTCCTTCATCATTTGTAATGACTTCTCTTACCATTGCATTGTCTATCACCTTTAGATTACCCGTTTTCATCGCTGGAATAACCAGACAAGATGAAGAAGAAAAGTCTCCATAAACTTTACATGCACGACCACATTGGCCACAGTAGAAACAGGTACCTCGATCTTTAATATCTTTTGATACTTCGGTTAGCACGGCTCCTCTTCCGGGAATCACTGGAACTCCAGCTTTTTTGGCACCTTTTGCAATATATAATTCGTTTAAGCGTGGCTTAGGTGGTTTCATAAAAATACCATCGGGTTCGTTATGAATACCTTCTGCCGTGCCATATATTCCGATCATTCGATCTACACGGTCATAAAATGGCTTAACTTCTTCATAAGTGATAGGCCATTCGTCTGTTACTCCATCCTTTGGTTTGAAATCGTCAGGTCCCATACGTAATGAAATTCGACCCCAGTGGTTGGTTCTGCCGCCCAGCATACGTGCTCTAAACCATTCAAATTCAGTTCCCGCTACCTTGCTGTAGGGCTCACCTTCGATTTGCCAGCCACCGAAGGCGGCGTCAAAATCCCCGAATGGTCTTGTGGTACCGGCACCTCTTCTTGGAGATTCCCAAGGCCAGCGTAGTTGTAACGAATCTTTTGCTGGGTCATAAAAAGGACCTGCTTCCAGCATCAATACTTTAAGCCCCGCATGTGCAAGTATATAACCTGCCATACCACCACCTGCGCCGGAACCAACTACGATGGCGTCAAATAATTCGGGATTTTCTTTAATTTGATAATCTGACATAATTAAATGAAGTAATTAATTGAGAGGCCTGTACGCTACATTTGCCCTAAGGCTTAATATGTAAATGAGAAGGTTCAATTAATTTAATGGTTATTGTTTCATGTTTAAAATCATCGTGAATATATCGATAAAAATTCGTTTTTTTTAATTTAATTTATCGATTTAGCAGATTTTAAATAAAGAATATGGGATTGTTACAAAAGATACCGTGTTTTATTGAAATTTTAGGTAGTGCAGTCATTCACAACTGCGTTTATTCCGTTGCAACGAAACAAACGCAGTTGTGATTTACAGGTCTTTTAGTTTGATGACTTTGTTGATATGGATTTCCTGTAGAAAGACCGCATCATGTGAAATGACGAGTAGCGTACCTTTATAAAGCTGAATCGCTCGGGTTAGAATCCGGATATTTTGAAGATCTAAATTGTTTGTTGGTTCATCAAGAATAATTAAATCTGGAGACTGTTGCTGAATGGTGAGGCAACATAATATCAGACGCATTTTTTCACCACCACTCAATAGTTGGCAGGGTTTATCCCAATCGTCTTTTCCAAATAAGAACCGATTGAGCCTAATTTTGATCTCATGTTCAGGTAGCGTGTCGCTATTGAATTGCTGGGCCTGCTCGTAAATACTTAGATGCGAAGACAAAATGGAGTATGTTTGATCTAAATATATCGAACGAAATGATTGGCGTTCAATTTTTCCTTGTACAGGTGTCAATTGGCCGAGTAGAAGTCTGACAAATGTCGTTTTACCAGATCCATTCTGTCCTTGTAGTGCGATACGATCTCCACTGAATAATTGAAAGTTGATATTAGCTGGCCAGAGTCCTTGTGAGTCATACTTGAAATTGACATTTTCGACTTTGACCATACTCTTTCCGGTTGGAAAGGTACTGTTTCCTAAATCTATTTTAATCTCATCCAGTGCAGATTGTGAACCTCGGAGTTCCTGTAGATCGGATTTGATATCTCCAATTTTGTCCTGATGCACATTTTTTATCTTGGCGGTACTCTTTTCAGCATTATTGCGCAGTGTATTCATCATGATGCGCGCTACACCTGCCTTTTCCTGTTTTTTTTGACCGCGGTTGTTTAATCTATTTTGGCGTTCGATTGTTTCTCTTTCTTTCTCCTTTGCAATTTTGATCGCCCTTTCCTTGTGGTGGATATCTTGTTGTAACGCATGGCGCTCGGTCTCTTTTTGAGTTTCGTAAAAGGCATAATTCCCCCCATACCGCTTGATGCCCATTGGGGTCATTTCGGCCATGTCATCCAGTAAATTAAGCAGGGTTCTATCGTGGCTGACAATAATCACTGTGTTTTTGCTTGATTGAATCCAATCGTATAGTAGCGTTTTGCTATCCATATCCAAATGGTTGCTGGGTTCATCAAGAAGAATAAGTTCGGATCGGTGAATGTGGATTCCGGCCAATAAGACTTTTGTTTTTTGTCCACCACTAAGGGACGACATCTTCTGTGTCAACTGGATATCGTGTAGATCCCATTGCTCGAAAGCTTCTTGGCATCGTTCCTCCAAGGTCCAATCATCTTGAAGTCTATTGAAATTTTCTTCAGACGCATCGCCAGCTAATATGGCGTGGAGTGCATTTAATTTTTTGGCAATGCCAAGTGCTTCGGCGACTGTATTATCCTCAAATTGTCCCACAACTTGAGGGACATAATAGGTACTGGTACTGACTTGTACGCTGCCACTGGAAGGTAATAGTTCTTTGGCAATCAGTCGCAATAAAGTTGATTTGCCGACACCATTGTGGCCGATGAGCGCTATTTTCTCTTGCGCATTGATGTGTAGATTTATGTTCCCAAACAATAAATCTTTATTCGGATGTATATAAGAAAGTTGTTGTAATGAAAGCATGTTGAAATTCTTTAAATGTTAGAAAAGACCATTTGGACAGGTATTGTCAATGGATGGTATTTATTTCGTTCTAAAGAATTTTAATCTTACATGCAGTTTTAAGGATGTTGAGAGAAGCAAATATAGCCTTTTTATTTTGATGACGGGAAAGTTTTTGAGGAATAGTCAAATTGTTTATTTTTCTACTATTTGCTTCGGACAAATTGTACTTTTGAAAAAACGAATATTGTGAATAGAGTTCTCCTTATAGATGACGAAGAGAAACTTCGGAAATTGATGGCCAAAATTATTAGCCTGGAAGGTTTTGATGTGATTGAAGCTGCTGATATTAAATCGGGGTTGAAAAAGCTTGAAGTCAGTGATGTGGACGTTGTACTTTGTGATGTCAAACTACCTGACGGTAATGGGGTAGAAACGGCCAAATTAATTAAAGAGCGGTATCCAATTGTAGAGATTATTCTATTGACAGCATACGGGAATATACCGGACGGTGTTCGGGCGATAAAAAATGGTGCTTTTGAATATATTACCAAAGGAGATGACAATAATCGCATTATACCCCTACTTTATAAAGCCAGTGAAAAGGTTGCATTGGCAAGAAGGGTACAACAGTTAGAAAAGCGATTGGGAGATAGACTTTCTTTCGATAAGATTATTGGAAAATCTAGTGCAATAAAGGCTGCCATTGGCATGGCACAAAAAGTTGCCGTTACAAATACAACGGTCTTGCTCACAGGCGAGACTGGTACCGGTAAGGAGGTTTTTGCACAGGCAATCCATCAGGCGAGTTCCAGGAGAGAGCGTAGTTTTGTGGCCATTAACTGTGCCGCATTTACAAAAGATCTGCTGGAAAACGAGCTGTTTGGGCATAAATCCGGTGCCTTTACCGGTGCTACTAAAGATCAGCGGGGTTTATTTGAAGAAGCACATTTGGGAACTATTTTTCTGGATGAAGTCGGGGAGATGGCTGTGGAACTTCAGGCCAAAATTCTCCGTGTTTTGGAAACGGGCGAGTTTTTAAAAGTAGGTGACTCCAAACCAACGAAAGTGGACGTACGCATCATAGCCGCGACCAACAGAAATCTCGAAACCGAAATTGCATCTGACCATTTCAGGAGTGATCTATTTTATAGGTTGTCCGTTTTCACGATTGAATTGCCACCACTGCGTGAGCGCATTGAAGATATAGCAACTTTGGCACAATACTACGCTGATATCTTTGCTTTAAAATCCAACTTGAAACCCTTGCGGATGACCCCTGAGTTTGTGCTGGCATTGGAAAATAACCTATGGCGGGGAAATATCCGTGAACTGAAAAATGTGATTGAGCGCAGTGTGATTTTGAGCGAGGGCGGCATATTAGGTGTTGAGGGCCTTCCTTTTGGTGAACGTGAGTATAGAGAAGGGGCAAGCGTCTTATCAAACTTTTCAATGTCCAATATGGAGAGGCAACATATACAACGTGTATTGAAACATACGAATGGAAATAAAGCTGAAGCTGCTCGATTGTTAGAAATTGGCATAGCTACCTTGTATCGAAAAATTGAAGAATATAAAATCCAATGAAACTTAAAGCAAAGCTGACATTCGGGGTAGGATTTTTATTTTTTATGATCTTACTGCTTGCAATAGTGTGTGGGTATTATGTTTATCGATTAAAAAAAGATACCAATAATATTTTAGTCGACAATTATAATACGTTGCATTATTCCAGAAATATGCTGTTGGCCTTGGAAGATCTTCATACGAATGGGAAGAGCATTGCGCTATTTGAACATAATTTAAGACTCCAAAAGCGCAATGTAACTGAGCCTGGAGAACGAGCGGTGACCGAACGTGTAGATCATCACTTTTTGAGTTTAACGAAACAGCTGAAAGATTCTACAATTGCTGCTGACTTACACAAAGATATATTTCAGCTAATGTATCTCAATATGCAGGCAATTGAAAACAAAAATAATATCGCCAATGCAACAGCTGAAAAAGCTATTTTGGCGATCTCCATTGTAGGTGCGATCTGTTTTATGATTGCGTTTGTATTGCTTGTCAATCTCCCCCTGGCCATTGCTGGTCCCATTGTACAATTAACCGATAGTATCAAACAGATTGCTGCTGGGAACTATAAAAGGAGACTTCATTTTAAGCGAAAGGATGAATTTGGAGAAGTGGCGCAATCGTTCAATACAATGGCTCAAAAACTCGAGGAATATACGGAAAGTAAATTGGGTAAGATCTTGCAGCATAAAAAGAGAATTGAAGCGCTTATTGATAATATGCATGATGCCGTTATAGGGATAGATGAGGAAAAAAGAGTGCTTTTTGCAAATGAACCCGCTTGTTTGCTCTCGGGGTTAAAACACGCAGAATTTGAGGGGCAAAAATTAGCAAAAATAGCTTCTTCCAATGATTTGATTCGTAAGCTTCTCGATAGGATCAACGCTTTAAACCAGCAATCCGAGCATCTGGGTTTGGTTCAGATCTTTGCCTATGGAAAAGATAACTACTTTGAATTGGAGGTCATTGACATCAATGTTGTACCAACGGGAGAGGAGAGTTCGCAGTTTATTGGACAATTTATTTTGTTGAGGAATGTGACAAGTTTTAAGGAACGTGATGTCGCAAAAACAAATTTTATTGGAACGGTATCTCATGAACTGAAGACACCAATCGCATCAATACGTATGGGGATCCAATTGCTCGAGAATAAGCGGATTGGAGAGTTGAATGAAGAACAAAAAGACTTGCTTGAAGGAATTGCTGATGATACAGAGCGGCTTCTGAAAATTACGGGGGAACTTTTGGATATTGCACAAGTGGAGAGCGGTACCATTCAGATGAAGCTGAATCCGGCGACAATCGGACCGATTATAGATTATGCCCTTTTAGCCAATCGTTCAATGCTTGACCAAAAGAAAATTCAACTACAGGTTGAACTGGAAGAGGAACTGCCAATGGTTTTTATTGATAACGAGAAGACCGCATGGGTATTGACGAATCTACTGTCCAATGCAATTCGTTATTCCGATGAAGGGGGGGCGATTTGTCTTGCTGTCAAAAGAATGGGCGCCAGGGTGCTTTTGCGTGTTGAAGATCAGGGACAAGGAATCCCGGTACAATATTTAGCGAAGATTTTTGATCGGTAT
The DNA here is from genome assembly GCF_014109745.1 of Sphingobacterium paramultivorum. Taxonomy (NCBI): domain Bacteria; kingdom Pseudomonadati; phylum Bacteroidota; class Sphingobacteriia; order Sphingobacteriales; family Sphingobacteriaceae; genus Sphingobacterium; species Sphingobacterium paramultivorum. The sequence continues at coordinate 2,935,427 of NZ_CP058555.1, read as the reverse complement.
TTCCGTGTTCCAGGGGGTACAAAAGAAGGAACAGGCTTGGGGTTAAGCATAAGCAAGGAATTTATCGAAAGCATGGGGGGAGAGATTGATGTGCAAAGTGTTTTTGGAACTGGAAGTACATTTTTCGTTTACCTTCCTATTGCACCGCTTAAACAATCCACTTAAAAAAAGGAAGAGCTTAATGAAAAGCTCTTCCTTTACGAGGGATTGAAAGATCCTGCAGCTTGCTACGCAGAGGCTGCAGGATCGGCACCCGCTAAAGTTTTATTTCATTGTCATCGATAAGTTTTGCATCACGTGTATTTTTTTGTACTGCGATAGCTGAAAAAATACTCAATGAGAAGGACATTGCATAGAATCCTTTTTCACTTAGGAGCAGATCCGCATTCCATAGGCCTACAGTTAATAGCACGACGGCAGCAATTGTTGCAAACCAGCTTAAACCATAGTACAATTCCGTAACAGCTAGTCCTTCTGCTTTATCTCTTACACTTTTTTGAACGGAGATAACCGCAAATAGCGCAAATAGTAAAATTGTAAAATAATACCCTTTTTCGTTTAATGCCATTGTTGCATTCCATAAGCCTACACAATAGCCAACGGTACCAACCAATAATGCGGTCCATGAGGCCCCGATAAATGCTCCTGTTGGTTTAAATGGATTTCTTTTGTCTAAATTTCTTTCAGCCTTTTTTTCTTCAATCATGTTTTTTAGCGGTTCCATAATTTTCTTGTTTTAGTTTTAATTTGTTGTTGTTTTATGATTCAAATATCGATAGGAACTAATTATTTTAAAACTTGAATTTATAAGAATACTGACGATATAATATTGTTTAATATATTTGTTTAATTCTAAATTTAAGCTATGGCGGACGCGATATCGGATCTACTATTATTATTGAATAAGGATGATATTAGGGATTTTAAAACCTTTTTGAAACAAAAGAATAAGCGAAATGATGTGAAAAATATCAAGTTACTTGAGATTATAGAAACTGATGATATAAATAAGCTAAAAAAGTTATATGATCCCAGTAAAAACCGGGATGCTTATCACGCATTGAGGAAAAGGCTTCATGATAGTCTTTTGTTTTTCCTTTCAAATAAGGTTTTTGAACGAGAAAACAGTGAAGCCCACGAAGCGTTGAGATTATTTGTTGTGGGTCGTTTTCTATTGGAAAGTCAGTTCATTAAGATTGGATTCAAATGCCTTCAACGGGCTGAGGACAAGGCTCTTGTTCTGGAGCAGTTTAGTTTGCTGAACGAAATCTTGCAAATCAGACTACAATATGCACATTTAGATTTGAATGTCAATTTAGAATTGCTTATCGATCGTTTTACCGAAAATCAGCAAAAGTTGCAGCAAGAAGCAAAATTTCAGATTGCTTATGCGCTGTTGCGTTCAGCATTGCAGGATATTCATTTGAAAGCAAAAATAATTGATATCAATAAGTTGATTTTGAGTGTACTGAGTAAATACAGTATTTCTTTGGATGATCTCTTATCATTTAAATCACTCTATCAACTTTTGTATATTGCAAATGAGTATGCCGCAATACATCAAAACTATACACTGGTTCGTTCTTTTTTAAAAACAGCAGACAATTTTTTGATGAAGTATGATGAACAATCGGCGCATCATCTATTTTACTATCTTCATATTTTGTATTATCTGGCCAATTTTAATTTGAGGAATGGATTCTTTAACGAGAGCATCGTGTATTTAGAACGCTTGAATGAAGTTTTATCTCATGGAAACGCGGTTTTTCGAGCCCAGTTTCAGTTACGGTGCCATTTGTTGATGGCATTGAATTTCCATTACCTCGGCGATGGAATAAAAGGTCTTTCCGTGTTGAGGGCGGGGATTAAACAAGCCGCACCAAAATCAAATGAGGTTGATCTTGCAGATCTACAGTTATGTTTGGTAATGTTTTTAACGCAATTTGAAGATAAAACAGCATTGATTGAGCTTCGACAGTTGATTCGAACAGATGCTTGGTACGAGAAGAAAATGGGCATGTTGTGGACGATTCGGAAGAGTCTGCTCGAAATTCTGATCCATATTCAATTCGATCACATCGATTTGGCAACCTTGAAATTAAAAAGCTTTGTCGGTAGGTATAAAAAATACTTGCTGAATGTCAAGGAAAACAGAGTGATTGATTTTGCCAAATTGATAGAGAAATATCTTTTAAATCCAGCAGTTATTCAAGGGAAGTCCTTTCGGGCAGCTGTTCAGGCTATGGCGGAAGACAAAGAAAATAAGGATTTATTTGTTATGGGATTTATTGCTTGGTTGAAAGCTCTTAGTGTATCTCAAAGTCCGTATCAGGTTTTATTGAATTTGATCAAAGAAAATAGCCGGTGATCAATAATAAAGGTGATCAATAATAAATATGTAAGACGATTTGTTTCTTTGAGGAGTCAATCAGGTTCTGTAGTCTTTTGTAGAATTCGACGTTTACCATAGGACAGCCTTCACTGAGACATATTGGATCTACTTGTTCATCGTAAGGCATGCGGTCATATTTGTGTAGAACGATGTTTCTAGCATATGCATTGCTATTGGAGCTATCTAAGCCATATAATTTATATGCTTTTCCAAATTTACCGTTATACGAGCTGCCGATAGCATAACTGCCTAGCGACGTCGCATGAGAGTTATCCGTATTGCTAAATTGCAAAAGATTCTTTTTTCCGGTTTCCGAGCCGGATCCATGCGCCACTAGCCCCTGATCCAGAATCCGATCTGTTTTTAGATCTACGACAAAAAAACGATTTCTTCCCGAGGGTCTTTTCATATCCAAGAGAAAGGATATGTCACTATTATACTTTTTGTTATTTACGATGCATTTTTTTACTTTCTTTATCGCCATCGTATAGCGAAAAGCGTCTGAAGGAGCATTTTCTTCCTTATCAACAACGGCTAAAAGCGTGTTTTTTTGAATGGTTTTGTATGTGATAAGGCCAATCCCAAGGATAATAACCAAAAGAATGATTTTATTCATATAAATAAAGCATATTTCATAAAATAGTTTTATTGAAACTTATGTCTGCTGTTCGAGAGATCTATTCTATTTGTTTATAAAATCGTTCGAAGGTTTTCCAGTATTTATCTTTGTAGATGCTATAATCAATTTGAAGATTGTCCCTGTATTCTTCGATTAATCGATCAATCGTTCGTGAGGCTTTTCGGAATTCTGTACAAGCCAAGTAAATTTCCCTTAGGTTATCGGCAGTTTCTCTGCCGATATTAAGAAACCCAATATCACTTGGAAGACTATCCATTAATTCCTCTTCAAATTTATCCATTAAGTCGTAGTTCTCCTGATCGGGCATGCCATTGGTTGCTGTTCCGTCATAGCTAATCTTTAATGTAACTATCCAAGGGTGAGAAGATTTTCCATCCCAGTCTAATAACGTTGTATTTACGATAGCAAAGATAGGTAAGTCGTTCTCCAGGATGCCTTCAAAAGCAGTGTATGTGTCATCTGCGGCCCGGTGTCTAACGTCGGTATATTTTTCCACAAATTCCTTTTCTCGCCAGATCAAATAGTCTTTTAATTTAAGTAGAGGAATCAGCTCTTCTGTTGCGAGTTCTTTTGAGGTTACATTCAAGTTGTCTATGGCTATGATCGAGTTCAATTCACCAATGTAATTGTCGAGAAATATTTCTATCCCATGGGAAATATTAGCTTTGTTCTCTTCCGTAAAATCGGGGTGAACAATAATAATATCGACTTCATCCGGATGGTATCTATGTTGAATGGGATAAAAAAACATATCCTTGATGTCGAAAGTGAATCCATACATCGTGATTTTGAATTTTTCCATATCCGCAATAGCGGGTTTTAATGCAGTAAATTTCCAATGCGCCAATGCTGGAGCAGAAGCGATCAGATGTTCCACAAACGCAATGTTTTTGATGGCACCATCTGGCGTGACTACAAGTTCTGCAGTGTCATCATCGTACATTCCCGTTAAGAAATACAGTTCCTTGCGAAGAGCGTCGATCTTCGGCGAAAGTTTGCTGAAAAAATTCTGATCAATTTGTTCTCCATTCTTGACGATTTGAAAAAATGCGTGTTCGTTTTTTGTAAACCAATCCCAAAAATCCGCTATACTGTCCTTTTTATTTTCTTTTTTACCAAAAATATTGTTCAAAAATCCCATAATTAATAGCTGTTTGATTGAATCATCAAAGTGCGTATCTGTTTCTTAAAGTGTTTTTTATAACCACAGAGGAGAAAATGATCCGAATAAAATAATCATGAATACCTCTGCTCCTAAATTTAATTATATAATTATAATCCGGCAAGGGAATTTAAGTTTAAAAATAATTGGACAAACAATTGCGTATGGAGTTTGTTAGGATTATTGTTGAATTATAAATTAAAATTGGTCTTATGAAATTTAGCAAATTAACATTTTGTCTATTGGCAACTACAGTTGTGCTTTCCTTTACGGCTTGCAAATCAGGTTTATCTGATGAGAAGTTGGAAGAAAAGATCGAAAATGCACTTACCGGTCGTAAAACCGTGGACGTCGACGTTAAAAAAGGGGAAGTTATCTTAAGTGGTACGGTTGCTTCCGAAGAAGAAAAGCAACAAGTGGAGTCTATTGCTAAAACAGCAGGCGATAAGGACATCAAGTCTATTCAAAACAATATTATCGTTAGCGCCCCAGTGTCGTCGACTCCAGCTCCTATTGAGGTATCCAATAATGATGCGGTGCTTGGAGCAGCAGTGAATACGTTTATGAAGGATTTTCCTACGGTACAGGCAAGTGTAAAGGATGGTGTGATCGCTGTTACAGGTACTTTGGAGCAACCTAAGATAATTACCTTAAAACAAGGTTTGGATAACTTAAATCCCAAGAAAGTGGATCTAAGCGGTATTGTTGTCAAAAAATAAAATAGTGAAATTATGTCATTGCAAGAAAAATATAAGGTTCTTTTAGATACGGCACAATCTTCAGGTGTAAATGACCTGAACTACGCCGAAATGGATGGAGTATTGCAAATTCGTGGTACAGCACCAGCAGCAGATGTGAAAAATAAGCTCTGGGAAATCTATGGTAATATAGATCCTAATTTCCAAACCGGAGATGTGGTCTTAAATGTGGATGTGGCTACGGAAGTGCCCGGAAGCCAGGTGAAAGTTATAACAGAAAATAGCAATTTGAACATTAGAAAAGGCCCTGGTACAGACCAGCCTATCGTGGGAAAAGCAGCTAAAGGAGAAATCATCACGTTGATTAGTAAGGCTAATGATCAATGGTGGTTGGTCAGAACCAAAGATAATGAAGAAGGGTATTGTTATGCACAATATTTAGAGTCTGTTTAGTTCTCGAATGTTATTCGCATGATGGGTACCAGTACCAATTGGCTTTGAAAAAAGGGGAGTTATTGATAAATAACTCCCCTTTTTTCATTTCACGATTAAGCTTGTCTGTTCTGTAATATGGAGGTACTACAGCATCTATCGTATTGGGGAATTATTTGGAAAATCAACCGGATTTTAATTTTTGGTGTAATAATTGTATCATTATGATTGCAACAATTTTATTACATTATGTCGAAATCACGTTTTATCATATCATTATGCTTGTGTTTAGCTGTTCAGTTGGGAGTTGCGCAAGAGTATGTTCGCTTGGACAAAGATAGTTATCAATTGCATTTATCAGAATATCCAAAAGATACAATCCGAGTACTTGAAAAAGGTAAAGAAACGAAGTTGAAACAGGGTAAATATATTCTGCAAAAGAATCAATTTATGGGACTTTCCAATGCATTTATTACGATTAATCAGGATGGCATTGTCGATGGTGATTTTAAAATTGAAAAAGATGGGCGTACCGGTGATGTTATCGTAAGACATGGTGTATTGCAGCAAATGACTGTGAAATCTGCTGCGTTACCAGACTTTCAATACACCATAACGGATAGTTCAAGTGTGCAGCGTAATTTTAAGAACGGGAAAATCAGTCAGGAAAAAACGGTATTCTACCGAGCTGCAAATAGTGGTAAAAAAGTGACAAAAGTCTTCTTTGATAATTACTATACGGTTGAAAATGATTTTGACCATACCCGAGCTGACTATCGATTAGACAATACCTTAATGTACAGCGCCAAATTGAATTGTGGTGGGCAGATACAGGAATCAAAGTCATTTGATACCAATGGTCAATTACTAAAACATACCTATCGGAAAGCTAAAATTGATTACACTGATCTGTATCAGAATAATAATCTCGTTGAGCGGAAATATAACCTTGATAACTGCTTTTACCATGAGTATTTTAAGAATTCATTGTTAGTGCAAAAGGTCGTGGAGAAAAAGGATAAAGGAAATACAGAAAAGTATGTTTATAATGGAGCCGGAAAATTGATAAACAAAAATACCGGCGGATAATTTAAAAATGCATATCGAATCAAGTATGGATGCTAATATTTTTGCATTTTAAAAATATAGCGCTACCTTTGTCAAGCAATGAAGAAAATGAACAACATATTACGTCTTCCATTTTTCTTTAATTATTATCGCCCGATAATCGTTCGGGACCCCTATGCCTATTAAATTAAGAAATTCAAATTATTATTTATAGCTAAGCCCGAACATAACGTTCGGGCTTTTTTTATTTTATATAACACCATGTTAAAAGAGTTAGAAGAAAATATCGAAATTATTTTACCGAAGGAGGGACTTGCGTCGAAGTTGAAGGAGGCTGAAGAAAAGAACCGACCATTGATTATAAAACTTGGTTTTGATCCAACAGCGCCGGATCTTCATTTAGGGCACGCTGTAGTGTTAAAGAAACTACGGCAGTTTCAGCAGCTGGGGCACGAAGTCGTGATCCTCGTTGGTAGTTTTACAGCTCGGATCGGCGATCCTACAGGAAAAAATAAAGCCCGTAAACCTTTATGCCAGGATGCGATAGCGCACAATGCGGCAACCTACATTGCGCAACTGTCTAAAATTATTGATGTTTCAAAAGCGAAAGTTGTTTTTAATGGAGACTGGTTGGATCAACTAAATTTTACAGAAGTTATCCAGCTGGTATCGAAAGTCACCGTCGCTCAATTGATGCAGCGGCATGATTTTAATAAGCGTTTTAACGAAAACCAATCAATAGCCATGCATGAATTGCTTTACCCGATATTGCAGGGCTTTGACTCTGTACATGTCAATAGTGATATCGAAATGGGGGGAACGGACCAACTGTTTAATTGCGCGATGGGCCGGCAGCTACAGGAATCTTTTGGACAGGATCCACAAATAGTACTGTGTATGCCCTTGTTGCGCGGGCTGGACGGAAAAGAAAAAATGAGCAAATCATTAAACAATACGATCGGTCTTTTGGATGAACCGAATGAAATGTTTGGTAAAACCATGTCTATTCCTGATCATTTAATTCCAGAATATATTGACTTGACAACTGACTTCAATCAGGAAACCAAACTTGGCATGAAGACCCGTATTGAAATGGGCGAAAATCCAATGGAAATTAAAAAACTTATTGCACATAATCTAGTTGCCCAATACCATGGCGACGAGTTTGCGATGCGTGCGGTTGATTTTTTTGTTAAGCAATTTCAGAGCAAGAAATTAGAAGAAAAGGCTTTTGAGGAGGTGTCGGGTCAAATATTGCGCGCACAGTTTGGTGAACAGATTAAACTGGTCGATCTATGTCATTTCCTAAAGGGGGCAACAAAGTCAGCTATGCGAAGATTGATTATAGGCGGTGCAGTGCAGATCGATTCAATAAAACAGCTGAATCCGGATCTGATGCTTGATTTGAATACGTGTTTTAAAATTAAATTAGGTAAAAGAGCTTATTTTAGAGTTATCTAGTAAGGTTTGTGACGGTATACTTTTTTAATATTTTGCTGAAAATAGTGAAATAATATCGTGGTTCTTTCTTAAGCCATAAATAATTTCTACCTTCATATAGGAGTCTCATACTTTATTTTCATACCAATTATAGATGGAAACATATAATAACATTGTTTTGGAGCGGTTGCCGAAACATTTGAAACGCTATGTAGTAGCCCAACGATATGAACGTTACACCGCGCTGGATCAAGCATTGTGGCGTTATGTCATGCGTCAGAATTATTCTTTCTTGAAAGATGTAGCCTATTACCCTTATATTCCGGGATTGAAGAAAGCAGGATTATCCATCGCGACCATCCCGAACCTACAGGACATGAACGATAGTCTAAAATTAATTGGCTGGGGAGCTGTGACTGTGGATGGATTTATTCCGCCGGCTGCTTTTATGGAATTTCAGGCGCACCGCGTACTAGTTATTGCTGCAGACATACGTCAATTGGAACATATCGAATATACACCGGCACCAGATATTATTCACGAATCTTCAGGACATGCACCTATAATCGGTGAGCCAGATTATGCTACATATTTGCAGTACTTTGGGGAGGTTGGTACGAAAGCACTTTCTTCGGGCAAAGATTTTGAACTCTACGAAGCTATTCGCCACCTATCTATTTTAAAAGAACACGCTACAACAACGGCGGCTGAGTTGGCGGAAGCGGAGAAAAATTTGCAGATCATTCAAGATAATATGGGCGAGCCTTCGGAGATGGCATTGTTGAGCAGGTTGCATTGGTGGACTGTGGAATACGGACTTATTGGAGATCTTCATAACCCCAAAATTTATGGAGCTGGTTTACTGTCTTCCATTGGAGAAAGCGCAAGCTGCATGAAGGAAGATGTGCCTAAGTTGGCGTATGGTTTAAATGCAATCGAATATCCTTATGATATTACCAAACCACAACCACAGCTATTTGTTACACCGGATTTTGAACACCTAAAGCTAGTATTGGATAAATTTGCTGATACCATGGCTTTTCGCGTAGGGGGCAAACAGAGCCTTGACAAGGCAATAGACTGTAAAGCTGTTTGCACGGTGGAATATAGTTCTGGTTTGCAGGTGTCGGGCGTTTTTAAGTTGGCCAACGCGGATAAAAATCTCTCTTATATTCAAACACAAGGACCTACAGCTTTGGCGGTAGCAGGTAAACAGCTTGAAGGCCACGGTATAATTTATCATAGCGAAGGGTTTGGCTCTCCAGTAGGACACTTGCGCGGTGCAGATCGTAACTTAGCCGATTTTGATGAAGCAACATTGATTCAATATGGTATAGTGGAAGGGCAGCAGTGTTCGTTAAACTTTGCTTCAGGGATTATTGTATCGGGAATTGTTCAAAAGATTGTACGTCAATTTGGCAAGATTGTTTTGATTTCATTTATAGGATGTGAGGTATACCGTAGCGATAGGGAAGAGGTGTATTTTAAACCTGAATGGGGAACATACGATATGGCTGTCGGAGCCGAAATAGTATCTGTATTTGCAGGCGCTGCGGATAAAGATGCCTATGACGCGCTGGAAGAACAGCTGGATCAGGATCTATCTTCAATACCTACCGAAACGGAAGATGTAAAACTAGTGAATTGTCATGCTGCGATACGGAATTTGCGGGACAACGGTTTTGATCAGAAAGTCTGGCTGGAGATTTTCAGTCAATTGGGACCGGAAAATGCAGATCATTGGTTAGGTTTGGTTGAATTATTTGAAATTGCCCGGGCTAATGATGGAGCGGAATTAACTACTAAGGCCGAACAAAGGCTCTTGGAATTTATTATCCTATATCCAAATTTGAAAAAACTGATTGATGATGGATTACGTGTTGCTAAGGAGGAAGATTTAAATAACCACTAAAAAGTGGTTTGCGTGAGATGGACTTCTAACATTAAACGGTAGAAGAAAACATTGAAATTTAAAAAAGAGAGCTATTAGACCTATGTAGAGCTCTCTTTTTTTACTGTCTATTTTAAGCTATGCCTGCAAAAGTATTTGCCAGGCTTGATCAAGTTTGCCCGCATCTAATAGTTGGGCAGCATATTCGTGAACTTTTTGTGTGAACTTTGATGGGCTGTCTTCAAAGTTTAGCTTCAGATAGTTGAAGTACTTATCTTCTTGCTGTGGGTCTTTTAATGTTGGTCGTGTTTCTACGTTAGCCAGCAGCCCAAGGTGATTTCCGGTTAATACATTGGAAAATCTAATTTTTTCTGGAAGTTGGTCTATGCCAATTCCCAGGCTACGGAGGGGCTTCGGTACAATAAATAAGTTTTCGTCGGTTACACGACAATACCAATCACCACCAAGCCTTGCTACCAGATCCAAATCTTTTTGTTGAATGGTATTGTTCTTGCCCAACAAGTGTTTATGGACATGCATATAGAGGATCTCGGCGATAACGAGATTTCCAGCTCCTGGCTCATCGCTTAATGCGACAACCTCTCTGACCCGACATTCCAGCTGGACTGGGGATTCGGCTACACGAGGTGGTGCAACTCGAATAGAGGGGATGGGCGTAAAACCCGACTTATCAAATTCATTTATTTCCTTGCCATATTCGGTACTGGCAAGTGATTGTTGCTGGACCATATCGTAGTTAACAATATTGATGACAACTTCATTAACCTCCTGTATATTATCCAATGTATGTTTGGTACTACCATCACGCATGCGTCGCAATGGAGAGAAAACACAGATTGGCGGCTGATGGGACATCAGGTTAAAATAGCTGAAGGGGCTTAAATTTATGTTTCCATTGCTATCGATCGTGCTTGCAAAGCAAATTGGCCGCGGTGCAACAGCATACTTAATTAAATTATCTATAATAGCTTTGTCTTTAACAGATTCAAAGGTGATGGTTTCAAAGGAAGCGGTCATATCCGTAGATTTATGAATGGTATAATACAATAGAATTGGAAAGTTTTCCGAGCGCTGTGATTTCTAGTTCAATCTCATCGCCAAGGTCGAGCCATTGGTCTTTATGATTAGGATCCGCTATGCGTGCCGTGCCATTGAGCTCAAGAAAGCAGCCTGTTCCGACTGTCCCAGAACCGATTATATCACCAGGGGAAATTTGTACACCATAGGAAACCCGTTCAATAATTTCTGCAAAAGTCCAGTGCATACTCGCAAAATTACCCACTGAGACTTGCGTGCCGTTTACTTTACAAGTCATATTGAGCTCATAACAGTCGCCAATATGTCCTGCTGCAGGTTGAACCTTATAAGGTTCCAATTCATCCTTTGTCACCAAGTAAGGTCCAATTGCTGTTGCAAAATCTTTGCCCTTGGCAGGGCCCAAACTCAATTTCATTTCCTCCATTTGAAGTTTTCTGGCACTAAAATCATTCATAATCATATAGCCAGCAATATACTCATCCGCCTGAGCGGCAGGAATATTGATTCCTGGTTTGTTGATGACTATTGCAATTTCTAGTTCAAAATCCAGTTGATTTAAATGTAAGGGCATACATTGAACAGGACCAGGTCCCTGTATGGACTGATGGTTGGAGAAATAGAAAACAGGAAATTCATCAAATTCGGGGATCATATCTAATCCGCGGTTTCTTCTTGAGGTTGCGACATGCTGTCGAAAAGCGTAAGCATCACGAAAAGATGTTGGCTGTGGTACGGGGGCGATAAGTTGGATATCGTCTAGTAGACGATAGGGCCTGTTCATAGCTCCTTGACGCAAAGCTGTTTCAAAGATTTGTAGCTGATTCATGGTATCTTCGCCACCTTTGAGGAAGTCCGACATCGTTGTGGGAAGGTTTTGATCGATGACTGAGCAACTATAAAAGCGGTCGTCTATAACAATGCCCAATTCTTGTTGACCATTTTTAGTGCTAGTGACAATTCTCATATATGAAGTGTTCTATTTGGTTATTCAATGTTGTTAGCATTCGACACAAATATATTGTATAAGATTTGAAAAAAATATTTCTTCTCTTGAAAATAGAAAAATATTCTTACCTTTATTAAAGCATTATAAACTATAAAAAATGATCAATCGTGGTGTACATCGCTTTGCGTCCTCCATGCCCTATGTTGCTTTTAATAAAGCAATCATAGCTGATATCGTTTTTGCACAATACTAATCTTCTCTTTTACTACTTGCCGATAGTTCTATTGGCAATTTGGATATTCATTTAATTTTATAACCGTTTAAATCGTAGAATTATGCCATTTTATGTTAAACAAGGGCAAATTCCAATGCAGCGACATACTGTTTTTAGAAAGCCCGATAACACGCTTTATGCCGAGGAATTAGTATCCACACATGGTTTTTCCAGTCTTTATTCCTTAGTGTACCATTGTCATCCACCCACACTCGTTAAACAAATAAGAGAGCCTTATGATGTGTCTCCCCGGATTGCCCGCGACAAACATCTTAAACATACCAGTCTAAAGGGATTTCAGGTACAGGCAAAAGATGACTATCTCGAAAGCAGGACACCAGTGTTGGTTAATCAGGACTTACATATATCCTTAGCAGCTCCCCGTCGGTCGATGGATGACTATTTTTATAAAAATAGCCAGGCAGATGAGATTGTCTTCATCCATCAGGGGATGGGAAAACTCAAGACTGGATATGGGAGTATCCCCTTCAAGTATGGAGATTATTTGGTAATACCCCGAGGAACGATTTATCAAATGGAATTTGAACAGGAAGATAATCGATTGTTTATTGTTGAATCATTCTCTCCCGTACGTACGCCCAAACGTTATCGCAATGAATTTGGTCAATTGATGGAACATGCGCCCTTTTTTGAGCGGGACATTCGGGTACCTCAAAATTTGGAAACTTTCGATGAACTGGGTGACTTTGAAGTGAAGATCAAGAAGCAAGGGATGATTTATCCATATGTTTATGGGAGCCATCCATTTGATTTTGTTGGTTGGGATGGCTATCATTTTCCATGGGCATTTTCGATTCATGATTTCATGCCGATAACAGGTAAATTGCATCAACCGCCACCCGTTCACCAGACCTTTGAAACAGATAATTTTGTATTATGCAGTTTTTGCCCTCGTATGTATGATTACCATCCTCATTCGATTCCTGCTCCATATAACCATAGTAATGTAGATTCAGATGAAGTCCTATATTATGTGGATGGTGATTTTATGAGTCGAAAATCCGTGGAAAGGGGACAGATAACGTTACATCCAGGTGGTATACCGCATGGACCTCATCCTGGGACGGTGGAAAAAAGCATTGGGCAAGTGAAAACCGAGGAGTTGGCCGTGATGATCGATCCTTTTCGACCATTGATGTTGACCCAAGAAGCACTCGATATAGAAGATCCAGATTATTATAAATCTTGGATGAGTTAGGAAAAATGAAAGAATAACCTTTATATAAATTATGGCAAATACATTTGCAGAAAAGATTGCCCAAGCGCAAGATTTTCTACCTATTAATGGCACAGATTATATTGAATTTTATGTTGGCAATGCCAAACAGGCCGCACATTATTACAAAACAGCTTTTGGTTTCCAGTCGGATGCGTATGCCGGACCTGAGACAGGCGTTCGAGACCGGGTATCTTACGTGTTAAAACAAAATAAAATACGTTTAGTGCTTACCACAGCGTTGAAATCTGACCACCCTATAACAGAACATGTTAAAAAACATGGTGATGGTGTCAAAATATTGGCGCTTTGGGTAGATGATGCACGAAAATCATTTGAAGAAACAACAAATAGAGGGGCGAAAGTCTATCAGGAACCACAACTTCTGAAGGATGAAAATGGAGAAGTTTGGACCGCAGGCATTTATACCTATGGCGAAACGGTCCACATGTTTGTTGAACGCCGCAATTATTCTGGCCCGTTTATGCCAGGATATGAAAAATGGGAAAGCGATTACAATCCAACGGAAACTGGACTGCTTTATGTTGATCATTGTGTGGGTAATGTTGGCTGGAATAAGATGAATGAAACCGTAAAATGGTATCAGGATGTGATGGGGTTTGTCAATATTTTATCTTTTGATGACAAGCAAATTAATACAGAATATTCAGCTTTGATGAGTAAAGTGATGAGCAATGGAAATGGTTTTGTTAAGTTTCCGATAAATGAGCCTGCCGAAGGAAAGAAAAAATCGCAGATAGAAGAATACCTTGAATTTTATGAGGGTGAAGGTGTACAGCATGCGGCTCTAGCAACCAAAGATATTGTGGCCACCGTGCGGGAACTTAAAGCAAGGGGGGTAGAATTTTTGGGTGCTCCTCCCGAAGCATATTACGATATGTTGCCCGAACGAGTTGGAAAAATTGATGAAGAGATACGGATCATCCAAGAACTGGGTATTCTAGTTGATCGTGATGAAGAAGGTTATTTGCTACAAATTTTTACAAAACCGGTAGAGGATAGACCGACTTTATTTTATGAAATCATCCAACGTAAGGGGGCACAAAGTTTTGGCGCAGGAAATTTTAAGGCTCTTTTTGAAGCAATAGAACGTGAACAAGAACGCCGAGGAAACTTATAGAAGTATGGAAGGGATGAAGGAATTATTGCGGGCTTTTGAGCATAAAAGTCCGGAAATTGTTTTCGAATGGAAAGATAGTGAAACTGATGCCAGGGGATGGATTGTTATCAATTCCTTACGTGGAGGTGCTGCTGGCGGGGGGACCCGAATGCGGGCTGGATTGGATAGGCATGAGGTAGAATCTTTGGCAAAAACAATGGAGGTCAAATTTACGGTATCTGGCCCTGCAATAGGGGGGGCAAAATCTGGAATTGATTTCGACCCACATGACCCAAGGAAAAATGAAGTTTTAGAACGTTGGTTTAAGGTTGTCACACCGCTATTGAAAAACTATTATGGGACAGGTGGAGATTTGAATATTGATGAAATTCATGATGTAATCCCGTTGACGGAAGAATATGGACTATGGCATCCACAAGAAGGAATTTTGAATGGTCACTTTAAGGTGAATGAAAGCAATCGTATTCATCAAATTGGACAATTGCGTTATGGGGTTTCCAAAGTATTGGAAGATAGCTCCTACAGCCCAGATCTGAAGCGCAAGTACAAAGTGGCAGATATGATCACGGGATATGGCGTGTCAGAGTCAATTCGTCATTATTATGAACTTTTTGGCGAAAATTGCTTTGGGAAGCGAGCGGTAATTCAAGGTTGGGGTAATGTTGCTGCCGCTGCGGCATTTTATCTGTCTAAACTTGGTGTAAAAATAGTTGGTATAATTGATCGAGTCGGCGGACTGATCAATCCGGAAGGATTTGGAGAGGAAGATATTACCCGTTTGTTTTTAGAGCGCAAAGGCAATGAGCTTTGTTCTCCGGATTTGATTTCTTTTGATCAGATACAGAAAGAAATATGGAGCCTGGAAACGGATATTTTTGTGCCTGCTGCGGCCTCCCGCTTAGTGTCAAAGGATCAGATCCAACACATGATAAATCATGGGCTTGAGGTGATCGCTTCAGGTGCCAATGTACCATTTGCAGATCAAGAAATATTTTATGGGCCTGTTATGGAATTCGCAGATCAGCATGTTGCGGTTATACCTGACTTTATTGCCAATTGTGGTATGGCGAGAGTATTTGCTTATTTAATGCAACGTAATATCGAAATTAGTGATGATGCAATTTTTTCTGATGTTTCCAGCGTAATTTTTGAAGCATTAAAGAAAATTAGGTCGGTTTCTTCCAAAAGGACGCATATATCATCGAGAGCATATGAGCTTGCATTGAAACAGTTGGTGGAAACCGATAACGAACAATAAGAGGCTAAATTCTAATTTGCTTTTGCTATAACGCTATAAAAAAAACACTTGAAGCGGGGAACTTCAAGTGTTTTAACTAACCAATTATTAACCTAAATTTATGAATGCTTAAAACAGTGCAATACCTATGCCAAAACTTATTTTCTTAGCATGAACATATTGTCATTTTTTTTGTTATTAAAATTTCTGTCAGAAATTCGATTTTTTTTGAAGTTTTGTTGAAAGATCAAAACGGGGTAGACTAAAAACAAATTTCATTGTATAGTTTTCAAATACTGGTCCGCTTGATGAAATTTTTTGTTTTTTATTTGCCTTAAAGTGCTGATAAACAAAAACTCCCGAAGCGGGGAGCAACAGGAGTTTTCCTAACCAATTATTAACCTAAATTTATGAAAAGTACCTATATAACGTAGTAAGTTCAAAAAATGTTTCAACCGATTGTAGTTTTTTTTACTTTTTAACATTTTTTGACTATTTGCTGTTGATTTTCAATAAAATGTACTACTATTTATTTTGTTTTCTTTTTAGGGGAAATAAAAAACCTGTTAGCGGGGACTAACAGGTTTTTTATAAACTAACTAAATTATTAACCTAAATTTATGAAACTACGAAATAATATTCAAGAAGGATGCCAATGTATTGAACCCGTTAGCTGTTTAACGATTTTTAACAGCCTCTTTTCGGATAAGAAGGGGAGCCCCTAATTCTCAAGACAATCCAGTTAATTTTCAAACCTTTTGTTGCTCATAAGCGTTTATCTAAACAAAAAGATAGCAATCAATGCTGTCTATTTGACGTAAACTGTTTAAAAAAAGGTACATGTCTTTAACATATCGCTATCAATTTGAAAATTACGATAGCCCATTTTGGGCTTTTGCCATTCATGATGGACATCAGGTCGATGCGCATTTGATGCCCTACATAAATATTGCAGACGAGGAACGATTACGCGAAGAGGATCCTTATACGGCTATTTTGGCCGAATTACCTTGTAATCGATTTGTATCTGGAACCTCCAGGTTTCAACTGGATCTTAATCGAAAACGAGAAGATGCTATTTATCTTACACCAGAGCAATCTTGGGGGATGCGGGTATGGCGAACAGATCTACCCAATGAACTAAAAGATCAGCTGTATGCAGTCTATGATGGCATATATGATGAAATAAGCCAAGCGATTCAGCGCACGATTGATCGTTATGGCTATTTTATCATGTATGATATTCATAGTTATAATATGCGTCGCGGTGGGGCTGAAACCAGTTTGAACAATGCAACCGACCCTCAGATCAATATTGGGACACAACATAATCACAAAAAATGGCGAACGCTGACTGATCAGGTTTTGGAAGCATTACAGACTGGAAAAGATGGACAAGTTTACGACGTCCGTGAGAATGTAAAGTTTAAGGGCGGATTCCTTTCTGCGTATTTGAATGATAAGTTTGGTGATAAAGGCTGTATTTTTTCCATCGAATTTCGGAAAGACTTTATGGACGAATGGACTGGGGAAGTATTTCCGCAAAAGCTTCAGGAGTATAAGCAACTTCTCTTGCACAGCATTGGAACACTGGAAAATTATTTTGCCTATGAAAGATAATGCGAAACAACTTGCTGGCATTTTAAAAATGATCAAAAATAAGGAGGTTTTCCACGTACAGATTCCGCCAAAAAACAAACTGG
Source organism: Sphingobacterium paramultivorum (assembly GCF_014109745.1). NCBI lineage: Bacteria > Pseudomonadati > Bacteroidota > Sphingobacteriia > Sphingobacteriales > Sphingobacteriaceae > Sphingobacterium > Sphingobacterium paramultivorum. The sequence continues at coordinate 2,918,107 of NZ_CP058555.1, read as the reverse complement.
TATTTAATCAAGTTGTTCCTTATCTGTTTTTATACAGGCAGTTTTTTAGTCAAGATCCTATGCTGGCAGAGTTGGTTAAATCAGAACCAGCTTATTTTAGGGTAAGAGATTCACAGATGAATGTTTCTGAATGGATCGCTCCAATCCTCAATCAACTTGTCGAAGAGTTTGGTGCTTGTTTGATTATTGAAGCTTGGGCAGCGGATTCAGCACAGGAGGAGGATATCCAAATACATATTGCGCGGAAAAATGTACAGGCTATCGCTCAGTATCTAGGTAAGCAACTGACGACAGAAGAATCGATTTCCAAAGTGGAGATATTGACAGATTCCAAAACAAATGCAACGCAAAGTTTATCCCCTTCGAGTGTGCAGTTGGATAATCTGAACACCAATATATTTTACATGGGGCTGGAGATAAAACCGAAATACCTTTTAGGGGTAGATCAGCAAATTTTACCGATCGATCTGCGTCATTTCCGTGAAGCCATATCCAGGAGTCTGTCGAAAACATTCTTTGAATTCATACGCATACATACCTTATCTAAACCTACGGCATTTAAAATAAGCCAGCCTAAAAAGATGCTTCCTTTAGCTTGGGAGATTGATCAGAAATTAGCGCGGGAAAGCCAACGATTTGATTTTTTATTATTGGTTACACCAACAAATTCTTACGATGCCTGGCAGCAATTTAAAAAAGGAAATTACCGAAAAACTCCTGTGTTTCGATATAGGCCCATGCCCATTGATCCAGATATTATCAAGAGAAACCTCTATAACTTGCATATCGAAGATTTATTTGATCCTTCCATTGCTTATTTGTTTCGTGATAAACGCAAGGAGCTAGATCAGATGATGACCATGTTGAGTGAGCGGGGGAAAGAAGGGTTTTTGTTGGGCAGCATGCAGGTTTTTGGTACTGTCAATGAAAAATTGCTGGAAAAGGCACAGGCAATTTTGACAATTACGACAACGGATCGAGAAGTAAGAACGAAAGAAGAGGATATTGTCTATGCCGAAGAGTTCGCTAAGCTCGCCCAGGAAGAATTGGATTATCTGAAAAACCAAGATCCAAGCTTTGGCACCACAGTGAGGCTACGGGATGATATTTATGGCGTGATGGTAAATCAAGGCGTACTCAATATAAGTAAGCAGTATAGTTTGCCAAGGAATAGGGTAAAGGCACTGATTCAACATGAGGTCGGTACACATATTGTTACTTACTATAATGGGAAGCAACAGCCGTTCAGCCTCTTTAGATTAGGCGTTCCCGGTTATGAAAAACTTCAGGAAGGCCTCGCTGTACTTGCTGAGTATTTGGTAGGGGGCCTGACAAATAATAGACTACGTATTCTGGCTGGAAGAGTTATCGCTGTCCATCATATGCAGCAAGGCAGTTCATTTATTGATACATTTTCAGTCTTGGTAGACAAATACCAATTTTTGACCGAAACAGCTTTTCAAATGACGATGCGGGTCTATCGAAGTGGTGGGCTTACCAAAGATGCATTATACTTGAGTGGTTTAATCGAATTGACCAATTATATCAAGAGTGGACGAGATCTATCTCTGTTGACGATGGGCAAAATCCGCGAAGATTATATACCAATCGTTGAAGAACTCATGTTAAAGGGCGTATTGAAGGCTCCGACCCTGACACCAAGGTATCTAATGGATCCATATAAGGATGCCTTGTTAAACCTCAAAAAGAATAATGGAATATTTCAAATGATTCAGTAATCAGATATTTTATATGAAGATAGCATTCGTGATCAACCAAACCCATAAAGAAACTGCTCGTTTCACGACGACTGTTTTGGCATTGAAAGCCCATCAAATGGGACATGAAATTTATTATATTGGCTTGGCCGATTTCTACTATGAGTCGGCCCATATTGCCGCCCATGTGCGAAAAGTACTCCCTGATCAGATGCTTACCTCTACCAATAGCCTCATGGAAGTATTGCGCGCAACAGAAAAAACTAAGATGATTTTGGAAGATATGGATGTGGTTTGGCTACGATTTGATCCAGTTCTGGATATGGTTAGCCGACCTTGGGCTGCCGCTTCAGCCCTACAATTTGCCGCTCTCCTAAAAGAAAAAGGTGTATTGGTTATCAATGATCCCGATAGCCTTAGTCGGGCTAGTAATAAGTTGTATCTCGAGGGATTTGATGAATCTATTCGACCTAAAACAATTGTAACCCGAAACTATGCCGATGTCATTGAATTTTTTGAACAACAGAATAAACTTATTATTTTGAAACCCTTGAAGGGGTCCGGCGGTAAAAACGTATTTTTAATCAATAAGGATAATCAGCAAAACCTCAAGCAAACTGTAGAAGCTATTGCCCGAGATGGTTATGTGATTGGCCAGGAATATCTTCCGGAAGCTGCCCGCGGTGATATCAGATTCTTTTTACTAAATGGAGAGCCTATTTTGATTAATGGTAAATATGCTGCTGTTCATCGCGTGCAACAAGGGGACGAGATTCGGAGCAATGTGCATCAAGGTGCAAAGACCCAAGCAGCCATTATTTCACCGGAGTTATTGCTTATGGTCGATAAGATCCGGAATAAATTAGTTCAAGACGGAATGTATTTTGTTGGTTTGGATGTGGTAGGAGATCGTATTATGGAAATCAACGTATTTAGTCCGGGTGCATTATGCCAGACGGAAGAAATTGTAAAAGAGGATTTTTCGGCGCTTATTATTGAAAAATTAGCGGAGAAAGTTGCTTTCAGAAAACGAGGTTGATGACAGTTGTATCGATGAAAATTGATGTTGTTGAAATCGCTGCGGGATTGCTAAGCTAATGATTTGCGGTAATTATGAATTTGAAATGAATTACAGGAATTAAATTCTTGTTATTTTTGAAAAAAGAAAAATATGCTGATTATCGATTCTCCATCCCGCAACGCCTATTTTAACATCGCTTCAGAGGAGTATTTATTGGGTAAATTTCCGGAAGAGGATATTTTTTTACTCTATGTAAATGACCCTTCAATTATCGTGGGTAAATTTCAGAATACCTTGGCCGAAATCAATCTTGATTATGTCAACGAGCATCAGATTAAGGTTGTGCGACGAATGTCTGGTGGTGGTGCTGTTTATCATGATGCTGGAAACTTAAATTTTTCTTTTCATACCTTATTGGGAAATCATGATTTTATGGATTTTTCGACCTTTACCCAGCCGATTGTACATATTTTGAACAAATTGGATATCCCTGCAAAATTAGAAGGAAGAAATGACCTCCTAGTAGATGGGAAGAAGTTTAGTGGAAATGCCAAGCTTGCAAAAAATGGGAAGATGATTCAACATGGTACGATATTGATTGATTCGCAGATGCAGGTATTAAGTGATGCTTTAAAGGTCAATCCATTGAAGTTTGTAGATAAGGCGGTAAAATCGAATCGCGCACGTGTCACAAATTTAATTGAATATTTACCTGCTGGTTTTACGACTGAAGATTTTAAGGAATTGCTGATTGAAGAAATAAAACTTGAGAATCCGGCGGCCAAAATGATTGAGTTTACCGCTTTGGATATTGAAAATATAGAAAAATTGGTCGAAGAGAAGTATGAAACATGGGATTGGAACTTCGGTTTTTCGCCAAATTATAATTTTAAAAAAGCAATTAAGATCCCCGCGGGATTCATCGAGTTGCATTTGGATGTACATAAAGGATACATTGAAAGGGCTAAAATTTTCGGTGATTTTTTTGCATCCCGATCAATTCATGAACTTGAAAATTTATTGATTGGTGAAAAGCATGAGGTAGGAGAGATTGATACCTTATTGAAATCAATTGATTTGACGACGTATTTTGGTAAAGTTGAACCCGCAGAAATTCTTACCTTGTTTAAATAGAAAATGTAGTATTGCCCGATATGGGTGTTAATTAATAAATATATGCCTTGGAATCCAGATATATACAATCAATTTAAAGATATTCGTTTTAAACCGTTTTATGATTTATCTGAACTAATTACTGCCGATAAAATGGAACATGCAGTCGATTTAGGTTGCGGTACAGGTGAACAGACAGCTATCTTAAGCGAACAATTTTCTCAAGCGACCTTTCTTGGGGTAGATTCTTCTGCGGAAATGCTTTCTAAAAGTCATAAGTTGGAAACGGAACGTCTAAAATTTAGGCAAAGTTCCGTTGAGAACTTCCTTGCAGAGCCAAAAACCTGGGATCTTATATTCAGTAATGCTGCTTTACAATGGCTGGAAGATCATCAGGTTCTTTTTCCTCAGCTTATTTCTAAGCTTAATGTTGGCGGGCAATTGGCGATACAAATGCCTTATCAGCCCGAAAATATACTAAATAAAATTTTATTTGAATTGGCGATGGAAGAACCCTATCGATCCTATTTAAGGGGCTGGAATAGGCCTTCTTCGGTATTGGATATGGATACTTATGCGCAATTGTTATTTGATAATGGCCTGGATCAATTAAACCTTTCTCTTCGTGTATATCCACTCATTGCTGCTGATGCAGACATGCTTTACAATTTTATTGCTGGGTCTGCTTTGATTCCTTACATGGAACAATTGGAGGAAGATAAGAAGTCTGTGTTTGTAACTGAATTTAAAACACGCATCAAAAAACATTTTACTAAATTTCCAGCGATCTATTCTTTCAAGCGCATTTTATTATATGGGCGTAAAAGGTAATTCACATATCGATCAGATCGGACCAATGGGCAGCTGTAATCGTCGCTAGGTCTGTTGGGGCTAAAATAATCTGAAGCCCCCTTTTTCCCGCGCTTACCGAAATCGCTGTCTCCAATTGTGCGGCCTCTTCAATAAAGGTTGGGAACTGTTTTTTCATGCCAATAGGTGAACAGCCACCACGAATATAGCCGGTCACCGTTAAAAGGTCTTTCATCGGGAGCATTTCACAGTTTTTATTCCCAGAGGCCTTCGCTATTTTTTTAAGGTCGAGCTGTGCATTTCCAGGAACTACGGCAACAATATAAGGATCTTTGTTGCCTTTTAAGACCAAGGTCTTATAAAGTCTCTCGGGTGACAGACCTAGGGTTTGGGCGACATGCTCAGCACTGACGTCCTGTTCGTCTACCTCATATGCTCTGAGTTCATACGTTATTTTTGCCGTGTCCAACAGCCGAACAGCATTTGTTTTACTCGACATACCCTAGCCTTGTTTTTTCTTATTAAAATAGGTCGTTATGGCATCTAGCGCGTATGCATTCAAACAGTTGCTTGCTTGCAGACCACCCTTTTGAGCCACCAATACACCATATTGCATATCGTGCAATCCCTCTGTACGATGGGCATCGGGATTGATGGAAAGTAAAACTCCTTTCTCTACTGCATAACGGTGCCATCTCCAATCCAGATCTAATCGTAAAGGATTTGCATTTATCTCAATGACAACGCCATTTGCCGCACAAGCATCGATTACCCGTTTAAAATCTAACGGATATCCGGCTCTGCTTAATAATAGTCTTCCTGTTGGATGGCCTAAGATTGTTGTATACGGATTTTCGATCGCTTTGATTAGTCTTGTTGTGGCTTTGTCTTCGTCCATTTTCAGATTGGAGTGGACGGAGGCGACAACGAAGTCAAACTTAGCCAATACCTCATCGGGATAGTCTAATGAACCGTCACCTAGAATATCGGATTCAATTCCCCTGAAAATTTTGAATGGAGCCAATTTTTCGTTTAATGTAGCAATCTCATTCCATTGTTGTTCCAACCGCTCAATGGAGAGGCCGTTGGCATAGACTGCAGTTCGCGAGTGATCGCATATACCCAAATATTCTAGCCCCAGGACATCTTTACAATGTAATGCCATTTGCTCGAGGCTATGTACGCCGTCACTATAGGTGGAGTGATTGTGGAGTGTTCCCCTGAGATCTTTGTATTGAATCAGCTTTGGCAGTGAATGCGTTTGAGCCTGCACTATTTCATCTAACCCCTCTCGTAATTCGGGTTCAATATAATCTAAACCCAAGTTACGGTAAATGGCCTCTTCACTGGAAAGTGAAGGGAGATCTGGTAGAATATTAAATAGGAGATCGAGATGTGCAGTGGATCCGGTACTAAGAATCAGGTCGCGATAAAAATCATTGATATTGCTACTGAAGACTTTGAAAGTAAACCCCAATTCATCGGTCAGTTCTATGGAGTTTTCTGTTTTTTCCACTAAAGTAAGTCCATCAAGGAATTTTTCGACGTTGTCTATACTTTCCGATATTAAAAGATCTACGGTGCTCAAAACCTCGCATTTTCTTCTGAAATCTCCTGTATATGACAGCAGGGAAGAAGGGAAATGCAATTTCAATTCGTTGAAAAATTTTTCTGCCAGCGGAAGCACTTTCGCATATAAAAACCATCCTTTGTTGGAAATAGAAAACTCAATGGATTTTTTGATGTCTTCCTGCGTTTTAAGACCAAACCCTTTTGCTTCTACGAGACGGTTTTCATTACAGGCGTAAAGTAATTCGCCGACACTTTCAATCTCGAGTTCTTTCCAGATAATTTGAATCTTTTTAGGGCCAAGGCCCTTAATATTTAACATTTCAATAATACCGGCTGGTGTGTTTTCAATAAGCTCCTCAAGCTCTTTGAAAGTTCCTGTAGCAGCGACTTCTTTGGCTTTTTCAGCCGTGCTTTTTCCTATTCCAGGCTGTGCACTCAAATCTTCAAGACTAGCCTCGTCAATACGGAAAGGTAGCTTGTCCAACTTAAAAGAGGCACTTGCAATGGATTTTGTTCGAAAAGGATTTTCGTTGTGAAGCTCCATCAATTGGCTACATAATTTGAAAATTTTTGAGATCGCTTTATTGTCCATCGTATTTGAATTGTTAAGCTACAAATATCTTAAATTTTAGGTCAAAATAACAATTCAAATACGGATATTATAGCGTTAAATAATGTAAAAAAGCTACTTTAAATGCCTGTTTTTCTCTATTTCTTGAAATTAACAACAAAGTGACAAATGCATATGCGCTTAACCAAACATTTTGGCTATGTTTGCCGTTTTTGGGTGTTAAAATTGTGGTTATTTTGTGCATATCTTATAAAAACAACCCTATTAAATAGTAAAATATCATGATAGCAGACATTAGTGACAAAGAAATCAGTGGGCTTTATAAAACAGGTATTATTCAACAAACTGCTTATTGGTCTGCAGTAAAAAAAATGCAAGGTATACAATCCAAGGCATTTAATTTTAAATCCAAACAATCCGATCTGTATGTTGGGATCGACGACGATACCTATTTTATCGGCGATCTATTAATTATCATACAAGCCATAGATCAGGAACATAGCATTGCCTATGTACCTTATGGACCTGAGATTGAACCTTCAGATGAAAACCAGGGCTATTTTTTAGAACAGTTATCGGAGAGTTTACGTTCCCATCTGCCACCAAATTGTATAATGATACGCTATGATCTATCTTGGGAATCACATTGGGCTAAAGAGGATGATTGTTATGACCTTCATGGCAATTGGCTAGGGGTGCCGGAGAAACGTATTCAGGAAATGCGCTTTAATTTTAATACAGAAAACTGGAACTTTCATAAAGCCAATACAGATATACTGCCTTCCAATACTATTTTTATGGATCTTAGAAAGGGTGAGGATATGTTGCTTGGAAATATGAAATCTAAGACTCGATATAATATTAATTTAGCAGAGCGAAAAGGAGTACGTGTGCATTCGCTGGGACTTGAAAGTTTGGAGATTTGGTATGAGCTTTATCGGCAGACAGCTCTTCGAAACAACTTTTTCTTACATGATATAAGCTATTTTAAGATCGTTCTTTCTGCAAGGGCAAGTGATACATTATCTCCCGCAGATGTATATCTTTTAGTAGCCGAAGTGGATAGCAAGCCTTTGGCCGCTATGTTTTTGGTAATTGCGGCAAATCGGGGGACTTATCTATACGGAGCTTCTGCTTCCGAAAATCGTAATTATATGGCGACATACGCTTTGCAATGGCGTGCGATGCAGCTTGCGAAAGAAAAAGGTTGTACAGAATATGATTTCTTTGGAGTATCGCCACACGCAGATCCTTCACACCCTTTATATGGACTTTATCGTTTCAAAACAGGATTTGGTGGTGAAATCTACCACCGTATGGGCTGTTGGGATTATCCCTTGGACAATAGGAAATATCAGTACTATGCTTCAATGGAGTTTAAAAACCAGAGCTATCATTTGAGTTAGAAATTAGAAGACCTCACCCAAGGTGAGTCTAACGCCGCGGTGATTCTTACTGATACCATAGTCGATTCCAATGTTGGTGCCCGAGTTTTTGTTAAACTTAATTCGTGCACCAGCACCAGTGCCGACGTTCCAGTCTTCGAACATGGAATTCTTTGGCCCGTTTAATGTCGTAAAGTTCATAAATGCAACAAATCCAAATAAGCCATTTTGGGTGATATCACGACGATATTCCGTTTCTAAATAGTAAAGTGATTTGCCACGAAAACGGCTGACTGGAAAGCCTCTTCCCGAACTATTGTATGGATCCCATCCTAAATTAGGAAGATCAAGATAGGGCGCTTTACTATTAAATACGGTCCAGAAGAAACTTCTTATGGCAATCATATTTTGGCGGTTTCGGTCTTGGGTAAGCCTATGGTATCGTCTAACTTCAAGAAATAGCGATTTCCAATTCTGATCACTTCCTAAAAATGTCGGATTTACACGGAACTGTAAATTGGCATAGTTACCCGACCAAGTATTGATCGAATTGGCGCGTGTATCGTAAATTAAATTGAAGCTGACTCCTGAAGACATGGTATTGTCTTTTAAATCTGTTCCATAAGGGTAGGAAGTGTAGTCTTCGAGCTTGGTATTGCTCGTAGACTTAATATTCATTCTATAATCCAGGTCATAACCAATTCCCATAAAAAGGCCCCCATGAATTCTTTTTAATGCATGTTGGTATAAACGAAAGTAGGTGTAATCTAAATTAATCTGCTGGTCGCCATGATGCTCTTTGCCAATTCCCCAAGTTTCGTGCGGGTATTTTAGTAGGCGGATATCGCCATCAATCACCCATGCATTCTCTTTTAACCAAATGTAAGAACGGATTGGCAGACCAAATCGTTTGCCAAAATTTGTGTAGGGAGTAAATGTCATTTTGGACATATAGGTATCGGAACGATCTCCTAAATAAAATCCTGCGGTTGTACTTGTAATTAAAGCATGCCCTCCTCCAGGAACATTTGTCGAAAAGGGTAAAAAGGAAAAATAGATTTTCTTTCCTGTACTATCGACAGTTTGGGGTGGCTTGATATTTAATATTTCTTTTCCAATATCAATCAGGTCCCGTTGTTTACTTGTATCAGCGAGATGTTTGGTGGTTTCTATTTCATTGACGGGACGTTGTGCATATGCAGTATCGGCAAGTACAAGTAGAACCATCAAAATAGACCATTTAATATAAAAAAGGTATGCGCTATCGTAGTGTGTCATGAAAGAATGCAATCTAGCAGGAAATAGACAGAATAACAATATTCAAACCAATAATTTATTCATTCTGTCACGTTTTGGCTATAAAGAGAATTGATTGGAAATTTCATTCGCCTAGAAAAAAATATCATTTACCGATTTTAATGTAATGTTAATCTAAATGTAATGAAATCAATATATGAGTTGTCTTAACTTTGAATCAGAAAATAAATAAAAAAAGTACGCAACAAATTTATATAGTAAGCGACAATAAAATAAGAAAATATACTAATACATTATAAAATTGAAAAAGATATGAAAACTTTAGTAAAAACATTTGTAGCAGCGGCAATGATTGCAATCTCTACTTGCTCAATGGCTTCAGTTAAGCCAGAAGAACGCAATTTAATTACTGCTGATTTAGCCATCGATGAATACGTTGGTGCAATGACCGAAGGTCAAGTAGCTAATTTGGACAAGCTTTTTACAGCTGATTTTGACCAAAAAATTTGCGGTAAACAAGATTTGAAACATAGCCGTCATGAGATGATTGAATTTTTGAAAAAACAAAAAGGAATCAAGATGAACTGCAGAACAACAACACAGATCGTTGAAGAATTACCTGATTATGCAATAGCGAAAGTTACGATGCAATTTGATGGTTTTGCGAAAACAGATCTGATCACACTTGTTAAAGAAAACGGAACCTGGAAAATTTCTAAATCTGTAAACTCTTATAAATAAGAATTTGCCGTCAAAACTGGTCGATTAAAAATAAGAAAAGGGTACTTAGAATAGAGTAAGTACCCTTTTTTTGTGGAGCATATCAGATTCGAACTGATCACCTCTTCACTGCCAGCGAAGCGCTCTAGCCAAATGAGCTAATGCCCCAGCTTTATTTGTGTCGCTAAGATAGTACTTTTTTGGATAAACAAAGCCTCTTTTTTATTTTTCTACATATTTTTCTACGCATGTTATTTAGTCGCTTTTTTTTATGGTGTAAATACTTTAGAATCAAGGATCTGTATGTTTGTCTGTTTCAAGATATTTCAATCCTATTGAAAAACAAGTACGTTTAACGAAGATATCTTAAGACCTACCTACTTACGCTCATCCAGATGTATTATTGTTTTTCTGTAAGAAGAGCTTCGGTTCGCTTTATCTGACCTTTATCTTTCCAGGCATCATGGCCAGGAATAACCATGTTAATTTTAGGATATTTTGCCAATAACCTCGCTAGGGATGGCTTCCAGGATTTTATATCCCCATCTGCCGTAAATCCTAGATCTTGGGCTTCGGAGCTTTTTATAAAACAACCACCATCTAGGATCTTATATTCGGGAAACCAGACAACAACATTGTCCATGGAGTGTCCGGCACCAAAAAAGTTCAAAACAAAAGACTGTCCGCCGACGCTGTAGGTTTTATTGGTGGAAACAAGATGAGTGGCCTGGGCTTTGTGATTTGCCTTTAGCAGGTCGTTCGTCATTTTTGTTGCATAGGTTGGAATTCCAATGCGGTTGTAATAAGCAAAGCCACCTGCCCGGTCTTCGTGCCAGTGTGTCGCGTAAACGGCAATGACGGGTAAATTATGTTTTTGTTTGATACTGTCCAATAAGGGTTGATATTGTGTGGAATCCCATGGTGTATCAAAAAGGATAATGCCTTTTTTCGTAATTAGATATACAGCATTAGCAGCATATTTGGTGCCTCCAAATGTATTAAAGGTCGTGTAAAGATACAGTTGCGGATTTATCTTCTCTATTAAAAGAGGTTTTTCTTGCGCTTGTAGAGATGGAGAAAGACCGAGTAAACCAATGCTCATGCACAAACCAACGAGTTTTGTGCGAATATAGGGTGAAAAAAGTGAGATCATATTTTTGAATGTTATAGCATTAACGTTAGAACAAAATGATTATTATTTTTTCAAGACCTTATTAATACATTTTTTAGGTAGACTGAACAAAGTCTTCGCGATAAGGAGTGAACGAATCGATCAGTTCTCCTTCTTCAAGACATTCACATCCATGAATCAATTGTGAATCAATGATACAAGAGTCGCCTGCAGTTAGGATGCTGTCGACACCATTAATATGGTATCGGAATTTTCCTGCACTAACATAAGAAATCTGTGTGTGGGGGTGTTGATGAAGGGCACCGATGGCTCCTTTTTTAAAACGAACTTTCATGAGCATGAGTTCATCATTAAAAACGAGTATTTTTCGCATAACGCCTTCGCCGAGGTCTGTCCATTGCTGCTCGCTGTCGTGTAAGAATATTTCGCTCATCTAATTATTGATTTATGGATGTTTCGATTGAAAAATGCTCTGTTTTTCAATTATAGCAAATAAATATGAATTTACGGCTAGATCCATTGCTTCTTTTGTAGAATATCAACTTGCTTTGCAAAATTTGATAAAAGATGTGGCGAATTAAAAACCAAAAGACTCAAATAAGTGAAAAAACAGTTATTTTGTGCCTGAGCAATATGTATATTACACGATGAATTATTTCGACGAGCTTATTACTTTATTACAAGAAGAGCAGCAATTTGATCGATTACAACATGAAAATTTGTTGTTGAAAAGTAGTTTGAATGAACGAAGAATGCAAGGTGTCACCTGGTTTCCGATTCAGATAACAGATACGGAGCTTGGAAGAGGAGACTATTTGTCCGTTAATTTAAATCGAACAAATCATTATGAGGTCGAACATAAGTTTCGCTTTGGTATGCCAGTTTGCCTGTTCTCAAATCACGATCCCGACCGAGATCGAATAGAGGGCATCATATCTGCGATCAATAGGGACGGGATGCGAATTTCATTTCGTGTCGATGAACTTCCAGAATGGAGCAGAAGAGGGAAGCTTGGTGTTGATTTGTTATTTGATGAGTATTCCTATCGGGAGATGTTCAATGCATTGGAGAAAGGAAAGGAATTGAGCCGTAATGCAAAGCAAGGTAGTTTTGTGAGAAGATTAATCGGTGAAGAGGTGATTCCAACTGAATCTATTGGAAAATTCTATGAGCATCCCAGTTTAAATACGGGGCAAAATAAAGCGATCCAACAGCTATTGGAAGCAAGTACTGTGGCTCTTTTGCATGGGCCGCCGGGGACAGGGAAAACAACAACATTGGTTCAGGCCGTGAGGGCATTGCTAAAACAATACAACAAGCAAGTATTGGTTGTTGCGCCGAGCAATACGGCCGTTGATCTGTTAACCGAACGTTTAGACGCTGCTGGAGTTGCAGTAACAAGAATAGGAAACCCCGTTAAGGTTTCGGAAAATCTTCAAGAATTGACACTCGATGCAAAGATTGATCGACATCCCGCAAATAAGGATATTAAAACACTTCAAAAGCAAGTGCGGACGTATACAGAGATGGCTCAAAAATATAAGCGTAATTTTGGAAAGGCTGAGCGGGAGCAAAGAAAAGCATTGTTTGATGAAGCCCATCGAATCAGAAAAGATGTCGATAAGATTCAGGATTTTATCAGTGCAGATGTTTTGGATAAATCCCAGGTAATCACTGCAACTTTGGTTGGATCGAATCATGAGGTTATTCGCAATCGCAGCTATGAAACAGTCATTATTGATGAGGCCGCACAAGCATTGGAGCCTGCTTGCTGGATACCGATATTAAAGGCACATCGGCTTATTTTGGCCGGTGATCACAATCAATTACCTCCAACAGTAAAATCTAGTAGGGTATCTAACCATGGTCTGAGTCATACATTATTCGAAAAATTGGTGGACCATAATCCGCAATTAGTTTCTTTGTTAGATGTGCAGTATCGCATGAATGAACAAATTATGGAATACCCGTCCGCAGCCTTGTATAATGGTTTGTTGAGAGCAGATAGTACAGTGGCACAGTGGAGCTTAGCAGTGGATACCGAGCCGGTCTTATTTATCGATACAGCGGGAGCGGGGTTTGAAGAAACAGAAAGTGACGGCGCAATTTTCAATCTAGGAGAAGCTCATTTTATTAAAGCCCATCTGAACGACCATATTGGGGCTTGGAAAGCTTCCTTGAGCCTAAATGAAAGCCTGAGCATCGGGGTGATCGCACCTTATCGAAAGCAGGCCACTTTATTGAAGGAGGTATTGGATGGGGAAGACGCGCTACGACCTTTTAATGACTTGATTAAAATACAGACAATAGACAGTTTTCAAGGACAGGAGAAGGATGTTATTTATATCAGTTTGACAAGAAGTAACGCCGAACAGCAGATTGGTTTTTTGTCTGATGTTCGCCGGATGAATGTGGCAATGACGAGGGCTAAGAAGAAACTGCTTGTTATTGGAGATAGTGCTACAATAGGTTCACATCCGTTTTACCGAGAATTTATAGCCTATACCGAGTCGATAGGGCACTATCATAGTGTGTGGGAATGGGATATTTCAGCAATATAACGCGAGATGCCACTTCATAGGAAGTGGCATCTTGCTTTTATTGAAACTTACTGACTAGATTGATTCCTGTAATCTCTCCTTATTAAGAAGTGAATTTCATCCAATCTGTGTTTTCGTCGTAGTTCATAAGTGGTTCGGCATTATTATTATTCGATAATTGGCCTACCAACATATAAATATCCATGCTCACGTGTTGACGTGTTATTTCTGTCATCTTATCATTGAACCCGGCGTTGTTAATTTGTAAAACATACTGAAAACAAATGACGCGGGCGATTATCTTTCCAAGTGTAACCAGTTCGCGCTGTTTCGGCTGTAGCGGAAAGTCAAAATTCAAGATTGATGAGAAAAATGGTGCTGCAAATTCAGTTGAGCTATATTTTTTTAAGAAAGACAATAAGTTGCTTTCTTTGGTTTTGCGCATAAGTTTACCGATCGCTTCAGCAACTTGAGAATAAAGCATTTCATTTGACCCCTCAAAGATTTGAAAAGGTCTACTGTCTATGAGGCCACGACCGGCAACATGGTCTAACCTGTAACCATTTGCACCGGATAATTGCACACATATTTGCGCGGCTTCATGCATTAAGTCTGTCACAAATGCTTTCACACTATTGGCATCTACACCATAGGCTGAAAGGTCATTATGGATAGAACTGATCGAGACACTGTATGAACACATTGCAGAACATAATGTAAATGCAGCCTGTATGCGCGACAACTGAAATTTAACAGCGTCTAATTCATTTAAACTAATACCCGATACACGACGTTCGGAACAATGCTTCATGGCCTCATCCAACATACGTTTTATAAAACCCATGCCCATTCCAGGGAATTGTAATCTACTGCGATGGAGGGTGTCTAACATCAATTTAATTCCTGTACTTTCCGGATTTAGTTTGTGGTCCGTGGGAACATTGATGTCGATGTCGTTCACACCATAAGGAATCGCATAGAGACCAAGGCTATTGTATTTCTTTGTAACAACAATCTTTTGTTCTTCGACGGCGTTCTCTGTGACAAAGAAATCTATATCCCGCACCAGTTCTCCGCTTTCATTTTTCTTGCGTGCTGTCACGAGCCAAAAGTCTGCAGCTCCAGTAAGACCTTGCCAGTGTTTTTCACCTTTTATATAGTACTTATCGTCCTTTTGTTCGTAAGATGTTCGCATATTGAGTGCGTCGCTGCCGTAAGCTTGTTCGGTAATCATTAGTCCCCCCATAGCTTGGTTTTCCAAAAATTGAGGGAATACCTTCTCTTGAAGTAAGGTGTCGCCGTATTTGGCAAAAGGTTCCAAAAATAGCGCAATATTAATCCCGAAGATTAGCGATAAAGATAGTGATTCATAAGAAGCTGCTGCCAGTACACCCAAGCATTCTTTTACATGAAGGCCCCGACCACCGTGGTGTTCTGGAATAGCAACCGACAAGGGTTGCATTTTCATGATCTCTGCTAAAAACTCAGGCGGTAGCCCTCGCGTTAAACTGAGCGAGTTGTAATCATACTCTTTATTAAATAAGCTTGATAGCCTAGTTTTAAAATCCGCAATAAACAAATCGAAATCTTGGGTTATATTGTTGTGTTCTGAAACCTTAAGCATCTTTAAATATGTAATTAAATGATGGAACAATTTATTTGAAACATCGAGAATAAAGTGTACTACCGAACTGAAATTCTCTTTTTGCTTCAATCACTTACACAAAAATAACTGCAATCAATTTGATTCTCTTGTGTACTTCAGTATAAAAGATAGGACAAATCGTGCATATTGAAAACCTAAGTTGCTCTGTTTCGATAAGAAGTAGGAGAAACGCCAACTATTTTTTTGAAAAGCCGTGAGAAATAAGAAGGATCAGAAAAATCCAATTCATAACAGATATCTGCAATGCTTTTAGTGGATTCAAACAATAGAAATTGACTGTGCATAATCAGCACTTCAAGAATGAGTTCCTTCGACGATTTCTTGAATACAGAAAATACGCATCGATTAAGGTAGTTTGTAGATACCGCGAGTTTATCCGCGTAGAATGAAATATTTTTTTGCTTTTTGAAGTTTTTGTGCACAAGCTGTTTGAACATCATAGCAATTTCCTGTCTCCGATTGAGGGCTAGGTTGGATGAAGATAGCTTGATGATTTTTAGAATTGCCGATTTTAATAAATTTTCAAATAGTTCTCGATAAGGTAATTCCGAAAGCAGTTCATTATAAAGCAATCTAAAAAGCTCTTGAAGATCGCTGCTGTCTCGCGCAGTTAAGTTCAGTAAGGGCGAGATATTAAAGATATTCAAAATCTCCTGTTCCCTGAATATGGAAGTCATTGCATTGTCGTTGATCAAAACGCAATGTCCTTTCGCGGATTTATCGACCGACTTTATTGTTGAGATATTGCCGTAATTGCTGATAAGAATTGCCGGAGCTGTTACAACGTATTCCTTAGCTCCAATTTGATGTTTAAAATAACCTTCAGTTATATGAACGAGGAGGTTATAGCCCAAGAAAATAGGTGGGGTAGGGAATTTAATGTAAGGAGCGATTTCACTGAGCTGAAATATCTTGATCGGCGATTGCTGGTAGCGAAGATGCTCCAAACTACCTGTCATAAAACGATCTACAAACTCACCCGCATTTACCTGCTTTTCCATTATCAATTATTATTATAAAAATTTAGTATGCCACAGCTTCTGAATGTCATCTATTGTTTCATGTGTAAATCATGCTCACAATAATACTCCAAAGGTAGCTGGATAAAACTTGTTTATCAATTTTAACAAATGATTTGCTAAAATAAAGCTTTATCCTTAGTTTAGTTTTTGCAATCGGATAAATAGCCTGATGCTCAGGGGCTATATTTTAATATTATAAACCAAATGAATATGAAACCAGTGCTCATTTTTATATTGACTCTATTCCTGTTCAGAAATGCAACAGCACAGATCTTGTTGAATTATTGTAATGATCGTATACAAACTGGAGCCGAGCAGACCGAGCGTTATCTTCCTTATTTAATGAATAAACGCATTGCAATATTGGGCAATCCATCTACGGTTATTAAAGGGAGACACCTTGTTGATAGTCTACTTGCACGCGGGGTTCAGATTGTGAGAATCTTTGGACCTGAGCACGGATTTCGAGGCAATGCAAGTAATGGAACTGAAGTGGGAGACGAAATCGATCCGACAACTAAAATTCCTATTGTCTCTTTATATGGGAATAAGAAAAAGCCAACAGCGAAGGATCTAAAAGATATCGATCTGTTTATTTATGATGTGCAGGATATGGGGGTGAGATTTTATACCAACATTAATACCCTTCGGGATATTATGGAAGCCTGCGCAGAAAATGATAAGGAGCTCTTGATCTTAGACCGGCCCAATCCCAATGCCTACCTAATTGATGGTCCTATTTTGGAGACAAAACATAAGTCGGGTATCGGGCAATTCCCAGTTCCTATTGCACATGGGATGACTACAGCTGAATTCGCCCAGATGATCAATGGAGAAGGTTGGATGGATACTAAAAAGAAATGTAAATTGAAGATTATTCCCGTAGCAGATTATGATCATAGTATGCTTTATAAGTTACCAGTCAATCCTTCGCCCAATTTAAATACGGAACAAAGCATACTATTATATCCCAGTACCTGCCTCTTTGAAGGTGTGAAAGTGAATCATGGCAGAGGCACCGATTATCCCTTTGTTGTAATTGGTAGCCCAATCTATAAGGGTATATATGACTTCTCATTTGTCCCCGTCAGTAAAAAAGGGATGAGTGAATCGCCACTGTTTATGAATGAAGAATGTTATGGAATAGACCTGCGTAAATATGATCTGCAGCAGCTTGTAGATAGCAAAAAAATAAACCTATCCTGGATGATAGCGCTTTATCGGAATTCTCCGGAAAAAGACAAGTTTTTTGATCAATCATTTTCGAAACAGATTGGCAGTATCGAAAAGCTCGTGGGCGTAGATTTATTTCGCAAGCAAATTGAAGCCGGTGTTTCGGAAGAAGAAATCCGAAAAAGCTGGGAGCCGGGCCTAAGTAATTATAGAAAGACTAGGGAAAAATACCTTATCTATCAATAATATAACCTGAATAAAAGTACATCGATGTTTGGACTAAAATATGATTGGCGCCCAATTATTATCCTATGTATTGCAGTGGGATGTTTTTGTCAATTACGGGCGCAGCACCTGGCTAGAGGCCTAGATCGTCAAAATTATACAGCACAATCCAACATTAGGTTAAATCCCGCGTTGAAATGGAAATTCAAAACAAAGGGAATGCTGTTTTCTTCGCCCGTCGTTTGGCAGGACATCGTTTTTGTCGGGTCTTGCGACAGTAATCTTTACGCATTGAATAAAACGAGCGGTAATATACTTTGGAAGTATAAAACTACAGGTGAAATTCGGTCAACTGTTGCTCTTGATGCCGGAACAGTGTATTTTTTAAGCACTGCTGGCTACTTGTATGCCCTGGATGCCCAAACAGGTCGAAAATTATGGCAGTTTTCAACAGATGGTGAAAAGAGTTATGATGTATGGGACTATTTCCTCTCATCTCCTGCGGTTGCAGATGGTGTAGTCTATTTTGGGTCTGGGGATCATCATGTCTATGCCGTAGATGCTAAATCGGGAAAACTTGTTTGGAAATTCCTAACTGGAGGTATTGTGCATGCAGCCCCAACGCTGACACAAGAGCGTGTTTTCATTGGTAGTTTTGATGGTTATTTTTATTGTTTGAAAAAAGATGGTACCCTTCATTGGAAGTTTAAAACGGTTGGCGAACGTTATTTTCCAAAAGGTGAGATTCAGTTCCATGCAGCAGTCGCCGACAGTACAGTCTATTTTGGTGCTCGTGACTTTAATGTATATGCGCTAAATGCCACGAATGGAAGTGGATTTTGGGTATATCATCAACCGGGAAGCTGGACAAGTGTTCCTAGTATTTTTGACGATAAGCTTGTTGTAACCATGTCGGATTCCTATAGTATACTTGTTTTAAATAGAATGGACGGCGTGAAAATAGTTGAACCTAAAGTACCTTTAAATACATTTAGCAGTGCCTCAATTGCTGGTAATGAGGCTTTTTTTGGAACGCTGGATGGTGTAATTTATAGATTGGATATAAAAAACGGAGAAGTTGTGCCTATTTTTCAAACGGAGTCGAGTAAAAAGAATAGGCAATTGTTTATAAATGATGAAAATATGCTCCGCGCCGATCTGCAACAAAAATATGAGGATAATATTACAAGACTCTTTGCAGACTACCTGCAGATGGGAAGTATCTTTTCAACAATATGGATTGATGGAAATCGGCTTTATTTTAGTTCCGCTGATGGTGCCATCTATGCATTGGAATAGTAAGTACGCGCTATTTACAAATCGTAGCAGGTCTTACTTTCTCAATATTTTTTCCATGGATCTACCTTTGGCCAGTTCATCAATTAACTTATCGAGATAACGAACTTTCTGAACTAGCGGATCTTCAATATCCTCAATGCGATAGCCACAGATTACACCAGAGATCTTTGAAACATTCGGGTTTAAGCAAGGTGCTTGTTTAAAGAAATGTTCAAAGTCGATTTTATCGTCAATCGTTTGCTGTAGGGATACCGGATTATAGCCGGTAAGCCAGAAAATGATTTCGTCAACCTCTTCTTTTGTGCGTCCTTTTCTTTCGGCCTTTTGTATATAAAGCGGGTATACACCAGCAAATGACATGCGATATATTCTTGTATTATCCATTTTTACACATTGATTTTATTAAAGGTATTCATTTTGAATGAAAATAAAAACAAAGGATAGTTGGCTAAATTAAGCAAAAACATCGCTAATTGGTGCTACGTAACTATAGAATTTACTTAGCAATTTCTTTAATAATAATATAAATTATAATTCTATTTTTATGTGATACAAAATTATTGAAAGATTATATATGGATTTGAGGTATATTCGAAATAACATACATATTAAAGAAGAGGATCAACAACGTATCAAAGACTTTCCTGTGCTGATAGGAGGTTGCGGAATAGGAAGTTACATTGCAGAGTGCTTATTGCGTATGGGTTTCGAAAATTTCACAATTGCCGATGGTGATATTGTCGAGTTGTCAAATCTAAATAGACAAAACTATACAAACAAGGATATTGGTGTAAAGAAAGTAATTGCTTTACAGGATCGCTTACAGACAATTAATCCGGAAGCCAAAATAACAGTATTTCCAGAATTTATTGACAAAGATAATCTATTTGATATCGGTATTAACCATAAGGTTGCTATCAATGCGCTGGATTTTTCTTCTGATATTCCTTTTGTTTTTGACCAGTATATGGCAAAAAGAAATATACCGGTAGTACATCCTTATAATTTGGGCTGGGCAGGATTTTTAACAGTTCTTCCACCTGAGGGTCTTAATCTACATTCATTGGAAAAGGCCCACAAGACATTTGAATTAAATGTCGGGAAATTCATTGTGGATAGTTTAAAAACAAAAGGTATAGAAACGAAATGGTTCGAGGAATTTTTGGAAGAATATGGTAAGATTGCGTTGACGTCACCTCCGCCGCAGCTATCCCTAGGTTTATACCTCCTATCTGGCATGGTAAGTCACGTCGTATTCAATTTGGCAACAGCAAAACCTGTGAAATTGTTTCCAGATTCCTATTATTTATCCATGATTCGCTGATTATAATATAAGATAAAGAATCGATTGTTTTATTACACTTTTGTGTAGTAATTTTAATGCTGCGGGAATTTAGGAGGAAAGTGCTTATTTTTATTGCTCTTGAATACCATCTACATGAATTGGACATCTGATAATTATTATTTCACTAAACTTAAAAAGGAAGAACTTTTTGAACTCATTCATTTTTATTTAAGGACGACAGCTGAATATTATAATTTGGATGATTCTCTTAATGAAGAATATACTCATCATTATAAGAATTTATTAGGCGAAGATTTAAGTTTTTTTGATACTTCAATTTATTATGTTCTGCGTGACCGAAAAATGCATAATATCCATGCATCAATTCGCATCACCTATTGGGATAGAGAAACAATATTACCCATTCAAAAATTATTTTCCGTATCAAAAGAAGAGCTTTTGTCGCAAAAAGTAAATCACTATTGGCATATCGGACGATTTATTATTTCGAAGAAGATTGAAGGTCAACGGATCAGCATTTTAAAAAAAATGCTCTTTGATGCATTTTTTCCACCTCATTTTTTGGATAACGGCTTAATCATCGCCGAGTGTGACAAAAAATTGGTTAATACGCTGCTAAAACTTGGCATACCTTCGTATGAGCTTGGCAGTCCAATCATCTATTTATATTCAGAAACCCTGCCTATTTATATTAGAACTGAATGGCTCGATTACTTCATTCAGAAAAATAAAGTCGCTCAATATTGTTTAGCTAATAGTGATGATTCGGATAGCTTTGCTATTAAAGCAAAACATATGGGTTTTAATGATAATAATGGCGGCAAAAATAGAGTATCTAATTAGAATAGAGATAGCTCAATAGCTAATGCTGTTGCTTCAGTAATACTCTTCACCTTTAATTTTGAGAATATTTGCTTTTTGTGAAACTTAATGGTATCAATTGAAACGTATAATTTATCGGCAATTTGTTCCATTGTGAATCCCTGAGCTGAAAAAAGAAGAATATCTTTCTCGCGTGGTTTTAGTTTGACATGAGGAGATTCTACCCAAAGATCAGTATCTAAATTATATTCAAATTGTTTGCCCGCATCGTCAGATTTAAACTTAATATTCCCCGCATTGGCATGTGAAGAAATGGAAACTACACATAGTGCAATCCAGGGGTTTGAAGATTTGTCTAAAAGAATAGGCTTCAGTTTATGGTTTATAAGAAGAGGTTTTCCTTTAGCTTGCTTCAAATGAAAATCATAGGATATTGAATGCGTTAATTTGTCTTCAGTCGGAAGATTTTCGAAAAATTCGAATCCGACTTCATTTATTTTCTTTAACAGCAGTAAGTCTCCTTCAGGTACATTATCCAAATAATGCTGATATCCTTTTTTTTGAACTTCAGAAGGAGTATTTCCACATAAAAATATAGGGTTATCAGACACGAACAGAAAGCTCTTTTTTGAATAATCAATTAAATATATGCTTTGGTAAGTTAATTTGCTGAGAGACTTTGCAAAATTAATATAGGCATCTACAATTTCGTAGTCATCCTTAGTAAAATTATCTTTAACATATACCGGCTTAAAAAAATCTTCAATCTCAACTTTCATATTGTAAACTACAAAAAGGATTTACTCTAGTATCTAAATAATAAATTAGCGTAAATTTTACGCTAATTTGTAAGGCAAAAATAATGACTTAAATTCAAATAAAATATTTAAAATAGCCGTTTGTTAAGTATTTATACGTGTTTTATGTTTTTCTAGAACTAAAAAATGACGTATTTCAACACTTTTTGTCTCTATTTTACTTGATAATAAATGTCCTACACAAATGTGTAGAATATTTATTAGATTATAAATCTAATAGTTTTACTGCTTACCTTTGCCCAATATTGCAATTAAATTATATAAATATAACCTATTGAAATCAATTTCCCAATAATAATTTTTAAATAAATAAGATATTTGACAAAGTTTGGAGCAAATATAATAACAATTCCCGCTAATTTCCTATAAAACTATTTCTCTGAGTAGCTATTCACTGGACTATATTTTGCCCTTTTTTGCAAAATACAGCTCTTTTCCATCTAAGAATCAAAACTTTTCATTTTCCCACGCTTGTGTCAATTAGATTCAGTTTATTTTTTTCTTTTTATATGTATATACATTTTGATTTTATTCGTTTGATATTTGTTTTTTTTGTAGTAATATTGTGCTTAAAGTTTTGCTTTTAAACGTTTTTTGTAGATTATTAATGTATGTACAATGTGATGTGTTTTGTGAATTGTTTCGTATAGTTTACGAGGAAAGCAACTGATGTAATTAAAAATTATAAAATCTGATACTTATGAAATTACGTTTCTCACTTTCTTTTGCCACCGGTCTGTTGTTCATGTGTGTGCAGTCTGTTGTTGGTCAGGAGCACGCAATTTGGCAATTGGGAAATTCAGACGGTTCAAGCAGCGAATTTGCCTTGTCTCCGAATGGATATAAGAAATTTTTGGAACATGATTTTGGTTATGAAGACAATGCGTTTATCATCGGTCAATCTTCTTTAACAAAGGATTTACCCTATGTATTGCCCGGTCCGGCCAATGAATGGGGGGGGACTGGAGGAACCTCTGGTCTGAGAACACATTTTTTAAATCTATACTATGTGTTAAACAATGGTATAAAAAATGGTCAGTGCACACTCCAGGTTAAATTAGCAAATAGTGACCCTAAAAATAGACCTACGCTACAGATCGCAATCAATGGCAAGCCCTATAATTTTGAGGTGGAGCGGGGAGCAGGAAATGGTGAGCCGCTAGAGAATCCTTTAAAATCTGGAAATTCTACGATAAATATACCATTACCAGCTAATCTCATTAAGAAAGGAGGAAATCAGATTACCATGACTGTCATAAAGGGAGGTTGGGTTGAATTTGATTCCTTTAAACTGCTGGGTTCACAGCAAGTAAAGTTAATAGCTAATCGCTCTGTAATTGTTAAAAATGTACAGCAAGCTGATTTTGAGATCCTAAGTGCAGGGAAACCCGTCCAAAATATGCTGGTTGATCTCTTGAAATTGAAAGATGATGAACAGTTGAAAGTAGTCTTAGATGGAAAGAAAATTTATGAGAAAACACTTGAAAAAGGTACAGCGAAACTTGAAATACCAATGCCTTATGTCGCTAAGGATATATGGAGTAAGTATGAAATTTATAGTAATGGGCAATTAATACAGTCATCAACAATCAAGCGGGGCCCAAAAAGACTAGGTGGAGTTTCAGATTATGTGAACACGATGATGGGTGCAGGACATTCCAGATGGATGATAGCCCCGGGACCGTGGATGCCTTTTGGCATGGTAAAGATAAGTCCAGATAACCAAAATATTGGCTGGCAGGCTGGTTATGAGCCTTCTATCGAATCTATTGGTACTTTTAGCCATATTCACGAATGGACAATGGCTGGATTGGGAACATTTCCGACAGCAGGTCAATTGAAAACTCGGGTCGGAGATCAGTATAGTACAAATTCAGGATATCGATCAGCAATAGATAAAACCAGCGAAAAGGCTCCATTGGGATATTATGCTGTTCATCTCCTTGATCACGATATCGATGTAAAATTGACGGCTGGTACACGTTCCAGCTTTCAACAATATACTTATCATAAGTCGGACACAGGACGTATTATGATTGATCTTAAGGTTAATGGAGAATATGATTATAAAATTAAAGATTTCTCGCTGAAAAAGGTTTCTGACTATAAGGTTGTGGGATACAGTAATCAATTATCTGAAAACGTTTGGTCCACGGATGCAAAACAGGATTATGTCGTATACTTTGTGATGGAGTTTGATAAACCGATAAAAAACTATGGTACATGGCATAATGATAAGATAACAGAACGGACCGATTTGGTCGCCGATAGTGCTCAATTTGCGGGAATGTACGTGGAATTTGATGTGCACAAAGATAAGGCTGTACAACTGCGCACGGGGATTTCCTATGTGAGCTTAGCCAATGCAGAGGAGAATTTAAAAACGGAACTGTCGGAGCCATTCGGATGGTCCATTGATCGGGTCGTGGAAAATCAACATAAAGTTTGGGATGAACTTTTAGGTAGATTGGAGATAAAGTCTTCAGACTATTTTGAAAAAGAGAAATTCTATACCAATATGTATCGCACTTTGGCAAGCCGAAACACATTTAGTGATGTGAATGGTCAATGGAGGTCTTCGGATGAAGTGATACGAACTTTAACCCATAAAGGGGATCTCGCCTTAGGCTGTGATGCTTTCTGGAATACCTTTTGGAATTTAAATCAGTTTTGGAATCTGGTTACACCGGAATGGTCCAGTAAATGGGTTAGATCGCAACTTGCGATGTATGACGCAAATGGCTGGCTGGCGAAAGGGCCGGCTGGAATGGAGTATATACCCGTCATGGTTGCTGAACATGAAATACCGTTAATTGTTGGGGCATACCAGATGGGGATTAGAGACTACGATACCGAAAAGGCATTTGAAGCTGTTAAAAAAATGCAGACAACGAGTCCATTGAAATTTGAAGGTGGTTTTGCGGGTAATAGGGATTTGGATGTCTATTTAAAATATAAGTACGTTCCCTATGATGTGGGGCGGTTTTCAAATTCAATGGAATATAGTTTTGACGATTGGACAGTTGGGCAGTTTGCAAAATCGCTAGGAAAAGAGCAGGAGTATCGCTATTTCAATGATCGCGGAAACTGGTGGAAAAATGCGATAGATGTCAGTAGCGGATATGCTCGGATGAAGGATTCAAAAGGAGAATGGTATAAAGATTTTGACCCTTTTAAATCGGGAGCTAACCATCATTATGTCGAGGGAAATGCATGGCAACTGACTTTTTTTGTGCCACAGGATATTCCTGGACTAGCTAAAATGATCGGCCAGGATGTGTTTTTAAAACGATTGGAATGGGGATTTCCAGAAAGTGAAAAATGGCGCTATAATGGCCCTAATGATCAATATTGGGATTATCCTGTTGTTCAGGGAAATCAGCAATCAATGCATTTTGCCTATATTTTTAATTGGTTGAGTAAGCCCTGGTTGACACAAAAATGGAGCCGCTCCATAGGTGAGCGCTATTATGGCCAAGGGGTTTCGAATGCTTATCTCGGCGATGAAGACCAGGGGCAAATGAGTGCTTGGTATATCATGAATGCTATTGGTTTATTTCAGATAGATGGCGGAACAAGGGTCAAACCAATTTATGAAATAGGAAGCCCACTCTTTGAGGAGGTTAAGATTAGATTGGATGGTAAATATGGAAGAGGTGAACAGTTTATTATCAAAGCGAAAAATGCAAATAAGAAAAATATGTATGTACAACGCGCAACATTAAATGGAAAACCCCTCAATACCTTTTACTTTGATGCTTCTGAACTTCTAAAGGGAGGAGAGCTCGTCTTAGAAATGGGAGCCAGCCCTAATAAGCAATGGGGATTGTACCAATAAAAGATATATTTTATTGCCGCACCATACTTAGGGCGAGTTGAAGTATAGTAAGGATGTGTTAAAGTTTGGTTAAACTAAGAGGTCTGATATAAGAAACTGCCTTCGGACGGCGTTATATCTGTAGTTTCATAATTTAGGTTAATAATTGGTTAGTTAGTAAAAGCCTGAAGTTCCCCACTTCAGGCTTTTGTTGTTATTGGTTATCATAAATCTCTTTGCTTAACATTTTTAGTTTTGCTAAATCCTATTAACAAACGTAAAATCATCGATATAACCACTTATAAGATTTGTAAATCTTTGCGATTATCTGTAGTATTGTAGGTACACGCTAAAATGCGCGGCCTATGGTGTTTGCTTGAATGAAAGCAATTAACAATGTCGTCTATCAAGATTATATGATCAAATCTATTCGTTTTTTACTTTTAGGATTATTTCTTTGGGAGAACGTTTCTGCCCAAAAGCTTCCTACAGACTATGTCAACCCGTTTATCGGTACCAGCAATTATGGAACAACTAATCCGGGAGCTCAGGTTCCCAACGGCTTGATGAATGTTTCTCCGTTTAATGTAATGGGATCATCACTTAATGCATTTGATAAGGATGCAAGATGGTGGTCTACTCCATATGAACATAGCAACAGTTATTTTACAGGTTTTTCTCATGTTAATTTAAGTGGGGTAGGATGTCCAGACATGGGAAGTCTGTTGTTGATGCCAACCTCAGGGAAATTAGAGGTTGATTATCATCAATACGGAAGTACCTATACGCAGGAGGTTGCCCACCCCGGGTATTATAGCAATGTGTTAAAGAAATACGGTATCAAGACCGAAGTTTCAGCAACAACCCGTGTAGGTGTTTCGAAATTTACTTTTCCAAAAGGACAGGCAAATATCCTGCTTAATTTGGGCGAAGGTTTAACAAATGAAACGGGAGCAACAGTTCGTTATGTAAGTGATACCGAAATAGAAGGATCTAAGTTGTTGGGCTCTTTCTGTTACACGAATAATCAGGCTGTTTACCCAATCTTCTTTGTTATGCGGGTCAATAAAAAACCGTCAAAAAGAGGGTATTGGAAATTCCAGCGTGCCGGAGAAAAGTGGGAAAATGATTGGAATAAAGATGCCGGAAAATATAAAATTTTTACGGACTATACCGATCAGCTTTCCGGCGATGATCTTGGCGCATATTTTAGTTTTGATGTCAAAGAAAATGAAAGCTTAGAAGTACAGCTTGCCGTATCATTTGTGAGCATTGAGAACGCACGTAAAAATCTAAATGCTGAACAAGCAGATTTTAGCTTTGAAAAAACACAAAAGCACGCAGGTTCGCTTTGGAACAATGCATTGTCAAAGATACAGGTAGAAGGCGGTACCGAGGACCAAAAAACAGTGTTCTATACAGCATTATATCATGCTATGATTCATCCAAATATCTTGCAGGATGTAAACGGAGAGTATCCTGCCATGGAAAGTCGGAAGACACTTGTTGCAGATCACAATCGTTACACCGTGTTTTCGCTATGGGATACGTACCGAAATGTTCAGCCTTTAATGTCGCTGGTTTATCCCGATAAGCAGGTGGGTATGATACGTTCCATGATCGATATTTATAAGGAAAGTGGTTGGATGCCCAAATGGGAGTTGTATAGCCGAGAAAGCTATACCATGGATGGCGATCCGGCAGTTCCAGTGATCGTTGACGCATGGATGAAAGGCATTCGGGATTTTGACGTTAATACAGCTTATGAAGCGTTTCTGAAATCGGCAACGACTACGGATTCCACGAATAAAATTAGACCAGACAATGCGGACTATGTGAAGTTTGGGTATGTTCCACTGCGCGATTCATTCGATAATTCGGTATCTCATGCCATTGAATATTATGTTGCAGATTGGAACATAGCCCAATTGGCCGGTTCATTGGGGAAAACCAAAGACGCTCAGATTTTTGCTAAGCGAGCACAGGGATATAAACATTATTATTCTTCGGAGTATGGGACTTTCAGACCTATTCTTCCTAACGGCGAGTTTTTAAGTCCATTTAGCCCATTGATGGGCGCCAATTTTGAACCTAATCATGGTTTCCATGAAGGTAACGCTTGGAACTATAGTTTTGCCATACCATTTGATATACCTGGTTTGGTGAAATTGATGGGCGGAAAGCAAAAATTTGTGGATAGACTGCAGGCAACGTTTGATAAAGGGTATTTTGATGTTACCAACGAACCAGATATGCTGTATCCACATGTGTTTTCAGAAATCAAAGGAGAAGAATGGCGTACCCAAAAGCTGGTCAAAGAAATTTTAGAAAAGCATTTTACGAACAGCCCAGGGGGTATACCGGGAAATGACGATACGGGAACAATGTCTACATGGGCTTTAATGAACATGATTGGAATCTATCCTTTTTGTCCAGGTAGACCTGATTATACAGTTGTAACACCGGTATTCGACAAAGTGACCATCCAACTCGATAAGAAATATTATCCAAACGGGGACAAAGTGACGATAAGACGTCAAAAAGAGGATGCTGGTGATTATATCAAAAAGATCGTTATCGATGGAAAACTATTCAATGGATTTAAAATCAACCATCAGACTTTGGTCAATAGTAAGGATATTCTAATCGTTACTGGAAATAGATAATTAGGCAAACTAAATTGAAAAACTGATCTACACGATGAAATATATTAATTATGCGGTCTGTGCAGGCCTTTTGTCCTTAATTGGTTGCGCTTCACTAAAAAATTCCGATGAGACTTCTTATGCAGGGTATGTAAATCCTTTTATCGGAACGGATTTTACGGGCAATACATATCCTGGAGCACAATCACCTTTTGGGATGGTACAGCTCAGCCCAGATAATGGGCTGCCTGGCTGGGACCGTATTTCCGGATACTTTTATCCTGACAGTACGATTTCTGGTTTTAGCCATACACATTTAAGTGGAACCGGGGCTGGCGACTTGTACGACATATCTTTTATGCCGGTTACCTTACCTTATCATGAAGCCGCGGCTCCCTTAGGTATACATTCCAAATTTTCGCATAAAGACGAGAAGGCTCACGCTGGATACTATCAGGTAAAACTTACTGATTATGATATAAATGTAGAGCTGACAGCAACAGCACGCTGCGGTATTCAACGTTATACGTTTCCAAAAGCCGAGTCTGCTGTATTTTTAGACTTAAAGAAAGCAATGAATTGGGATGCTACCACGGATTCACACATCGAAGTGGTTGATTCTGTCACTATTCGTGGTTATCGTTTTTCGGAGGGTTGGGCAAGAGGCCAACGCGTTTATTTTGAAACTCGGTTTTCTAAGCCTTTTATGGCCGTTCATATCGATAGTTCAGCAATATTATCCAGCGCTGATACAACGGCAAAAAGTGCAAAACGAATTGGTACTGCATTCAAAGCACGTTTTGATTTCAAGACAGCAGCTGGAGAACAAGTGACTTTAAGTACGGCCCTTTCGGGTGTAAGTATGGAAGGCGCTTCCAAGAACTTAAAAGTAGAAGTTCCAAAAGATGATTTTGATTATTATTTAAAGGAGGCAGAGCAAAATTGGAATCACGAATTGGGTAGGCTAGCAATCGAGACCAAAGACAAAGAGGAGCAAGTTAAGTTCTATACAGCGTTATATCATTCTATGCTGGCACCGACAATTTTCGGTGATGTTGATGGTGCTTACATGGGGGCTGACCGGAAGGTACATCAGGCCGAAGGTTGGACCAATTATAGTACATTCTCACTTTGGGATACCTATAGGGCTTCGCATCCATTATTTACCTATATCGACCCTAGTCGGGTAAATGATATGATTAAGTCCTTCATTGCCTTTTATGAACAGCACGGTCGATTGCCCGTATGGAATATTTATGGAAGTGAAACGGATATGATGATTGGAAATCATGCCATTCCTGTCATTGTAGATGCATATTTAAAAGGAATCGGTGATTTTGACGCATCAAAAGCATTGGAAGCCTGTGTTGCCACAGTTAATATTGACAACTATCGGGGTATAGGTCTGTATAAAAAACTAGGCTATGTGCCTTATGATGTCAAAGATGAATACAATGCCGAAAACTGGTCCCTATCAAGAACACTTGAATACGCCTATGACGATCATTGCATCGCAATGATGGCCGATAAGATGGGAAAGAAAGAGATTGCGGGAACATTTTTTGCAAGAGCTCAAAATTATAAAAATGTGTATAATCCGGCTACTTCATTTATGCAACCTCGAGATAGCCATGGTAAATTTATTACTCCATTTGATGCGGAGGAATATAGTGCCCATATTTGTGAAAGTAATGCATGGCAATATTTTTGGTCTGTACAACATGATATCCTTGGATTGATTAAACTTGTTGGCGGACAAGAGCGCTTTGGACAGAAGTTAGATAGCATGTTTACATTTCATCCTTCTGACACCAGCAAACTGCCAATTTTTAGTACAGGAATGATTGGGCAATATGCACACGGTAACGAGCCGAGCCATCATGCACTCTATTTATTTAATGCGGTTGGACAGCCCTGGAAAACGCAGCAATATGCGGCAGAGGTAATGAACAAACTTTACTTGAATACACCTTCGGGATTAAGTGGAAATGATGACTGCGGGCAGATGTCGGCTTGGTATGTGTTCAGCTCATTGGGATTTTATCCTGTAGATCCCATCAGTGGAAAATACGAAATCGGTACACCTTTATTTGAAAAAGTTGAATTGAAGTTGTCCAATGGAAAGAAATTTACTGTGAAAGCTAATCATGTCAGTAAATCTAATATTTATATACAATCCATTACGATCGATGGTAAGCCTCTTGAAACAAGTTATATTACACATGAACAAATTATGTCTGGAGCGACATTGGTGCTAGAAATGGGCGAAAAACCGGGACCGGTATGGTACAAAAATAGATAGGTCTATAGGTAAATGGAGTTTCTTATGTGAAACTCCCAAATAATTAAGAGAAGCCTCCAAATGAATATTTAATCGTTTTGGAGGCTTTTTATTTTGTCGGCAGAATCAAGCTTTTATAGACAAGCTTTTGTAGAAGTAAGTCGTGCTACACAATGTTCCATTCGGGAAGAGGGCATAATTTGGGATATCTCCGACTATCGTCCAGCCACATTTTTGATACATGATATAAGCCGGGCTATCGGTTACTGTATCTAGTACCAATAGTGTCTTATTTAGATCAATGGCTATATTTTCAATGTGTTGAAGTAGATTTTGTGCGATGCCCATTCTTCGAAAGTCGGTATGGACTAACATTTTG
Source organism: Sphingobacterium paramultivorum (assembly GCF_014109745.1). Classification (NCBI taxonomy): domain Bacteria; kingdom Pseudomonadati; phylum Bacteroidota; class Sphingobacteriia; order Sphingobacteriales; family Sphingobacteriaceae; genus Sphingobacterium; species Sphingobacterium paramultivorum. The sequence continues at coordinate 2,886,815 of NZ_CP058555.1, read as the reverse complement.
GCTACATCTGCGCGATGTGTTTGATTTGATGGGAGGTCGATTTGCAGTTGAACAGTTCCAGCGATTCGATGCGTAAACGCATCTTTTGCAATAATCAATATTGTTTTCTGCTGCTTGACCTTGTTCAGTACTTCAGTCCAAAATCTTTTTGCCTGCTCAATTGTTAGATCTTCCATAAAACCTACGGAGGCACCTCCTTGGACAATATTAAAAGTCAGCTCTACTAGTTCAGAAATTAAGTTAATGCTAGATTCTTTGACTTCTTCAATGACAAAATCTGTATGGGAAATAGGTGAGGAACTCATGTGTTTGATTGAGGACGAGATATAGAAAAGGAATTGATCGCGATGTTATGTAAGAAAAGACATTCTGGTAACGATAGGCTTGGCTCTTCTGGTGAGAATCATATTTAAGAATCGTTACTCGTTGCGGGTGAAGGCATAATAGATGACGTATAACCAACCTAGTATTCCATGAATTAGAGCCCAAAGTATAGATTTGTTACGATCCCATGAGGTGACAACGGCAATTACGGAACCTAGTCCAATACCCGATTGTGTGATCGTCTGTGTCGTTGATTTACTTATCTCTTGACCAAATACGATATCCGCGAGTAAAATAAAGAATACGAATAATGAGAGGTGTTTCATGATGACTTTATTGAGCTCCTCTTATTTTGAGTTCTTCATTGATTTCTTTTATTCTTTTAAAATTCAGAATAACAATGGGAGATAAGGCGAAAGGAATGGCCATCAGTGCACTGAATCCTTTGCTAATTGAGGTATAAATTCCCATGCCTAATAGGATAAAAAGCATGGTTGTGAGCATCCAAGTAATTACCAGAGCAGTTTTTTTGTTGGTTTGAAGCTCTTCGTCAGTCATTCCGTTTAAAGGTCTATTATTCATATTTCGGTGGTTTATAGTCTCTAAGTTCCGTAATTCTTTTTAAGAAACAAAGTTTTCTGCGTTAAATGATGTGTGAATCTTGTTAAATATAGTCTTTTTCTTGTTTTTTTTAAAAAAGGATTAATTAAATGGCAAAAATAGTCGGTTTCGAAGGACCTTTTTTCTTAATAACACGGCATAAGGTGATTTTTATGGATTTCGTTTTTTAAAAGAGCAACCTTTTCATCTTTCAGGTAACGAACAGTTTGTGTAAGTAGGTATAAGCGTCTTGTTTTGAACAAGTAGATTGTGCGGAAAATAACGAATCTTAAAACAAAGACCACGAATATTAAACGAGATGGAAAGACTGTTTTAAAAAGCTGTTATTTGTAAAAAAAATCAAGAAATGAGAATGCTAGCTTTAATCTTTATGATATTTACCATGTGTTCCTGTAGGGGTAATTCGGAATCGGGGTACAACGAGAAAATGGCTAAGCTCTTTCATAGCTGTCGAGAAAAAATGGATGAGAGCTATGGAAAATTGCTGGAAGGCGAATATGATGTCGATAAATCAGACTATTCGTATCACATGAAATTGAATGAGGCACGCGCTTTGAGTAGCTACATAAAGGGAATAAAATGCGAAGCCTCTCAATTGAAATACAGTAAAACTGCCGAAAGTTTTCACATCGCTACAGTTGGTTATATGACCGAGATCGTTGATGGATATGGTGTTTTATTAATTAAATATATTGATGAACAGAAAAAGGGGGATCGAAAAAGTCTGTTGCGGGAGATTACTGATGAAAAAGAGAAAATTGCCGCCTTAGCTGAGTCATGTTTAGGATATCAAATAGCCTTCTTGAATCAAGCTGGAATAAAAGTCGATAGTCAAAGAGGAAAGTAGTTGAAATATATTTTAATTTTATAACAATGTTAACACTAAAAAATAAGTGGTACTTGCTTATCATTTTACCCATGATGGCATTGTCCTGTAAGAGCAAAATAGCTGCACATCAGTCAATACCCCCGTATTCATTAGCTGATACTGTGAAACCCGATTGGTATCGCGAATACTATGGTCAGGTTGTGATGATCGACAATGATTTTGTGACTCAGAAAAATGGCAGTTACTTAATAGATCTTCCTTTGCAGATCGTTCCAGATTCCACTTACGTTTTCTTTTTGAGTACTAGAATTCCAGTGGAGTTACTAAAAAGGTCAACTGAATTCTATCCCGATCTTCAACATTTTGTACTGATTGTCCCCGATTGGAGGTATTATGATGAGGTTGCCAAAGAAGCCTCGAAAAACGGAATGTGTATAGAACCTGCGACGACCAATTTTTATTATTCCATAAAAAGAGAGGATGGCGGGGTTAAAGTCGACAGCATCCGGCTTTCTGGTGAAGATAACGCGAGGTTCGATTTTGTTAAACCAATTTCCCCAAAAGACATGCTTACCGTTTATCGAAAAGAAAGTTACGGATCGGTTTGTTGCCCGCGTGACCCCAAATGGGATAACGTCGATAAAGATGAGCTCTTTCTACGTGATTTTGAACACCGCAGTCACCTGAATGTGACCAAAGGGAGGTATGTGCAGATGGAAGGGAAAGAAGGCGAAAAAAGTATCTATTATACCTTACCAGGATTATCTTCAGCACAGCGATTACAATTTTTAGTAGATAAATATGCGCAATGGATTGTCAATAAAGATATGGAGGCAAGGATGTATTTGCCACAGTTATTTACACCGCAAATTGTCCCTATGGTAACCGAAGGTTTTAACAAAATGAAAGAATTACCATAAAGTTAGCGATACCGCAATTTGGATGTTTCCGGAACAATACGTTGTTTTTTTGATGGAGATAAAGCTATTCTGTTAGCTTTATCTCGAACATTTTATCCCAGTTTTTACCGGTAACAAAGAAAGTGTTTGATCTTTTATTGTAGGCGATACCATTTAATACATCTAAATCCACATGTTGTGTTACATGTTCACGTAATTTAGATAGATCAACTAAAGCTTCCACTGTACCAGTTTTAGGGTCGATCCGTCCAATGACATCCTCCATAAAGAAATTTGCATAGATTTTTCCTTTTACCCATTCCATTTCATTGATTTGATCCACCATGGCTGTGTTCGTTGCTGCACGGATATAGTCCATTTTTGAGAAGTCATTTGGATTTAGCGTATAGATATAATCAGAACCATTGGACATGTATAAGTTTTTACCGTCAGAAGTTAAACCCCAGCCTTCCATTGGCTGAAAGTAAGGAAGTGTCTTAATAACAGAAAGGCTGTTTATATCGTATAGGTAGGCTAGATTGTTTTTATAAGTCAATTGATATAATTTTCCATTTAGTACGGTGGCACCTTCGCCAAAAATTGAATCATCCAATTCAATTTTTTTGGTGGGCTGACCCGTTTTAGGATTAACAATGCGAACACTCGATTTACCCTTATTTCCGCTAGGACCAACCCCATTCCCGGTACTTTCGATCAAATTATCCCCGTAAAACTCCAATCCTTGTGTGAAAGCTTTAATATCATGGGGGTAAATATTCACAATGCTATAGCTTAGCAAAAGTGGAGGGGTGGAAGGGAATAGATCTATATTGACTGAATTTTCTTCTCGTTTTCCATCACTAAATACGACAGCTTTAATAATTTGCTTGCCAAATTTCTCCTGTTTTAATGAGTAATTGAAAGGTTCTTTTCCGATTACTTGACCAATCTTTTTATCGTTTATAGCGTAAATAACAGAGTCTATTTTGGACGTTTTTTCGCTACCCATCTTTAAGATCAGATCCTCGCCCTGCGTATAGCTCTGTTTAATGTTGTCAAAGGTAAATGTCGGATTTTTATCGGCATATTCGGGCTGGGAGCTTGAAGTTGTATCGTTACTTTTATTTCCGGTACAACTGCCCAAAATGGTGCCAATAACGAAACAAATGAGGTAAGATTTTTTGTGCATTGATAGAGGGTGCTTGATTAATTATCCGCTAATAAACTAGAAAACGAGTTGATTATAAATAGCTGTTGCTGTAATACTCGTTTCTCAAACTTAGATAAATTGTTTTTTATATGCAATTCAATTGCTGATCAATACAAAAGATAATTTGTCTGTGAAAGAAAAAAATGAACAATTACATGCTAGCCGATTGTTATAAAGGTATGGAAAGATTATATTTTACTGGAACGAGCGGTATCCTTTTGCCTTACAAGAATAAAAGCTACTATCCTGAGGAGTTTCAGGATAAAAGTCGATTGGCTGTATATAGCTTATTATTTAATTCATTGGAAGTAAACAGTTCTTTTTATAAAATCCCCAGAGAAGAAACCGTCAGAAGATGGTCCGAAGAAACGACCGATAATTTTCGTTTTACGTTTAAACTATGGAAAGGAATTACACATCAAAATGAACTCAAATTTGATCCAGAGGATGTCGCCAGATTTCTATCCGTTATTGACGCTGTCGGCCAAAAGAAAGGGTGTTTGCTCATACAATTACCACCATCTTTTAAATTTGCTTCTATTGGATTGCTTGCTGAATTGCTGGATTGTATTGCTCAGGACAAGAGAAGTGAAGGGTGGCCGATCTGTGTAGAATTTAGGGATCCCGTTTGGTATAGGGAAGAAACTTCTGAACTTTTAAAATCTTATAATATGAATCTGGTTATTCATGATAAGAATATGCAAGGTATGCGTCTTCAATACGCAGATGCAAATGCAAACATAATCTATATGCGATTCCATGGCCCAAATGGTGACTATAAGGGAAGCTATACGGACGACATATTGTTTGAATACAGCACCTATATTAACGACTGGATTGCAGAGGGAAAAGAAGTCTATACTTATTTTAATAATACAATCGGAGCGGCACTGTCTAATCTGAATACATTAGCCAAGTATATCACAGCGAGCAAAATATTTCCTGCTTAAAAAGTCTGTTTTTTAAAGTGCACTGCCACGGATATATTCAGTTCCCATGTAGCCGTCCCAGCCTTCATGTTCACGCATAATCCGCTGATAAGCTGCGGTCAATGCCCCAACCTTCGTAAATAAGGGAATACCTCTCCGGATGCAGTCGTGATCAGCGTAAGTCCCGGCATTATCGTACCATTGTAGCCACGCAAGTAATTCTTGTCTCTTCATAAGCGTTAATCTATCGAATAGCGTCTTATCTTTTAAGCTCATAAGCTGATAACGCCAATCCTTGCGATGCGATTCCATGGCTAGAATTTTTGGAAGCTGATGCGCTATGATCTGTTTAATAAGAGATTCCATAATTTGAAATTTTAGTTGTTAAAGATGAGTTGTGCATGCGCATTCGAAAAGTCATTATAGCTTCTTTTCATGTGGATGCGCAGGATTTCTTTATGTATATATGCGACAGCCTTTAATTTGGAAAGCTGCTGCACGCCATTTTCAATACATTTGCGATCTGTATAGTTTCCTTTTGGATCATGCCATTGCAGCCAATCAAGGAGTATTTCTCTTTCTAGTTTCTCGAGTCTCTGATGTAAGCCGACTAATTCACTTTCCCGAAGTTGTTCGCGCCAGTCAGACCAGATCGGACCTGACACTATACCTCGCTTCTCTTTAAATTTGTTTTCCATGTTTTACGTCGAATTTGAAGATCTAAAATTTGTTAGATGACTAGCTTACTGATAATAGCATTACCAAGTTTACTTTTCATAAATAGCTCAATTTGTTTCAGCAATTTTGGACTTACTTCGGGAACTCTTTCTAAATCTCGTATAAACCACTTCTGAATAACAGGCGTTTGTTTGGAACTTTGGTCAAATTTAACTAGTTCAGCCCGTGAGGATTTTCCAGCAGGATCGTAATATGACCACAGTACAATGAAAATCGTATTCGGATCTTCATCGGGATAGGGGGTATGAAAGCGAACGATGTCACCTACATGTAAATCCTTATTGTCATATGCTGCGCTGTGTTCCATAAAAAGCGTTGTCTAAAACTGATATTCAAATATACTAAAAATATTAGTATTGCAAATTTTTTGCTAAAAATTTTATACTTTATCTAAGATGCCGTTGTTTTTTATAGTTGGGGGCATGTCTTAGTGATTTGTGCTTTTACTTCGATTTTATTGTTTTTATGGGATTGAATTTCAATATCTTATCTTGTGGGTAGAAAAGGTAGACAAATATAAAGGGGAACTATTCGAAGGGAATTTTGTTAAGGCTGCGCATGGGGATAATACCTAGGTAAAAAGTAGATGCGTTAGCGCGAGTTTTATGCTTCAGAACTTCACTTGTTGTAACATTCTTCTCAAAATTTCGGTAATTTGACCTTAAAGACATAATATGGCAACTCTACCTTATCAACTCCCTTATTCCATTGATGGTCTTTAAAGAGCTGTGCACAAGAGAAATAAAGGTATCCATCTCCGCTGATGCCCATAGAATCGGGCCATAGTATTCGGGAGTCCCGTACCAGGGTATTCACATTTCCATCAGGATTTAAATATTTAATACTATAGTCTATTGACGATGTTAGGTAAATATTTCCATCAATGTCTGCTAGTAAGCCATGCGTGATTCCGACTTCTCCTTTGTCTTTCACTTTTGCCTCCAATTCTTGATCCGTCAGCCTTTTGTTTGCTAAAAATTCTGTTGCAATACAATACAGATGGGTTTGATTGATCGGTTTGAAATATAAATATTTAAAGTCGTGACTCAATGCTATGCTATTCACGTTGGAAGAAAAAGGCTTTCCATTTTCATTGCGCATTTCAATTCCATTATAGCTTAATATTACATCAGGATCAGCCAGCGTAAAACGGCTTCCAGTTAAAGCCTTTCTAGTCTGTCCAGTTTTAAGGTCTAAAATAATGATGGCCGCTTGGCCGGGATCGGAGAGATAGGCTAAATTTCGCTTGTGGTCAATGCGCATATCATTTAAACCTGATTTGGTTTTATCAAGGTCGTCGAAACGATAAATATGCTCAATTTTATTTTTTTTTGTATCGATTTTTAACAATTTAAATTGGCCTTGAGTTGATTTTTCATCTTTTCCAAAAATTGATCCGGCCGAAGATGGTTTAGAATCCAATACCCAGAGATTGTCCTCGGTATCGACAAATATATCCTGAACATTTACAAAGTGGGAATTCTCTTTTCCTTTTAAATTCCATTCTTCATTTGGATAAGGAACAGGTTTTCCATTGATGATTTCAGTAAGTGCATACTGATAATTTTTCGCTTGTTTTGGGAAGGAAACAAATAATCGATTGTTGGAGGTAACGCTCACACCGATCGGACGGTACGGACCTAAGGCTGCTGCGACCTCCAGTTTCGAGGCTGTAGTATTATTGACTTGTGCCAGCATAGTGAGAAAAAAGATGTGACAGAATAAAAAACTTAATATGAGCCGTGTTCGCATATTCTTGTTATAATTTAACCTAACTATATTGCTTTTGACTGTTCCCACTAAGTAATAAAGGGGGATTTTTAGCTTCATAGAGAGACCGCGCTCTCATAGAAGAACCTTCTATTCTCAATTATTGTTTGTCCTTTTCTCCAAATAATACTTTTTTACACTGCTCAGCATATCGTACGACTAATGCCGATACGAATCCACTTGGATTTAATTTTCTGAGCGACTAGAAAAGTTGGGATTGGTCTCGGTGATTAAAAAAGGGGGTGATTTACGAACAAATTTCTTGCAAGAGCTTTTCAATCTCCTGTGCATGTGTAACTGTCATAAAATGTCCCGCACCCTTAATGATAAAGTTGGGCTTTACATTTTTGATGGGGATAATACGATCGCTACTACCGTGTATATGAATTAAATTGTCCGGAACCGAATTGTTTTTCCATTGTAGAATTTGATGTATTGCCCAGGCCATAAAGATTGGATCTGTATCCTTTAGGATTTGTTTTAGCAGTAAGGAATCTTCTTTGCAGCGTATACCAAAAAAATAATCCGACAGAAAGCTATGGGTCTTGAGCAATGAATTAGGGACAAACACGTTCAGCTTGAGTCTACCCGCTAATCGATACAGTACGGGTAATTCATACCGTCCTTTGGCCGAAGCTAGCAGAATAACTCGTTGAACAGTTATAATTTTGGCAATTTCCATTGCAAGCATTCCTCCGAAAGAAAGCCCAATGAGGACGGGGTTCTTTGCGGTAATTTTAGTCGATATTCTTTTTGCATAAATAGAAAGTGGTTCATTGGAGCTTGGTGTAATCCAATCCAGATAGGTTATATCAAGCGAGCCAAAGTCTATCTTGCTGAATACACGTTGATCTACACCCAAACCGCTGATGACATATATTTTGGTTGCGGTGATTTTCATTTAATCAAGTGTTTGTATCCATTTGTGGAGACAAGTTACTGAATTATCGCTATAAAACAGGGGCAAAAAATTGATTCGAAAATCAATTTTTTGCCCCTGTTTTATACTATTGAATAACGTAATTTTAATCCACCTAATCGCGCGAGCTTACTAAGATAAGCTCGCCAAGCTCTTAGCTTCAAAAGTCGATAATTCGTTGTATTTTTCGGCCTTTACTTTCTTCACCCAATTCGGGTCTTGCAAGATCGCCCTGCCTACAGCTACAAGGTCAAAATCGCCACGTTCATAACGACGGACAAGTTCGTCCAGTGAAGCGGGAGAGGACTTGAACTCAGAATTTGTAAATACTTCACCAAAGTCTTTGTCAAGACCTACAGATCCAACCGTGATTGTGGGCTGTCCTGAGATCTTTTTGAGCCATCCAGCAAAATTTAAGTCACTGCCTTCAAATTCCGGCTCCCAATAACGACGTTGGCTTCCATGAAAAATGTCGACACCGGCATCCGTCAATGGTAGGATCCAATCTTCCATCGCTGCAGGGGTAGCGGCAAGCTTGGCTGTATAGTCCTGCTGTTTCCATTGTGATAAACGTAGAATAATCACAAAATCAGGTCCGACCGCTTTTCGCATTGCTTTTACGACCTCAACGGCGAATTTAGAACGCTCCTTAATTGTTTTTCCACCAAATTCGTCTGTTCTGTGGTTCATCCCTTCCCAGAAAAATTGGTCGATCAGATAACCATGGGCCCCATGGATTTCAAAAGCATCAAAACCGAGGTCTTTTGCAGATTTTGCAGCGTCAGCGTAAGCCTGTATTGTGGCCTCTATATCCGCTAATGTCATTGTATCTGGGCTTTCAAACGCAGCAGGCGGAGTCCATTGCATTGGGGTATAACCAACATGCCATAGTTGAGGGGCTATTTTTCCGCCTTTTTCGTGCACAGCATCGACGATATTTTTCCAGCCGTCCAATGCTTGGTCACCGTAAAAGTTTGGAATATCCTTTAAATTCTTTGATGAAGGTCTTTCAATAACTGTACCTTCCGTCAAAATTAAACCAACATCTCCCGCGGCACGACGCTCGTAATAACCCGCTACAGCGCTGTCGGGAATCCCATCCTTAGAAAATGCTCTCGTCATGGGCGCCATTACAAAGCGGTTTTTGAGTGTTAAATTTTTATACTCAAATGGATTAAAAAGTGTTTGTATGCTCATTTTTCTTGTTTTAAATCGTGAATCTTCACAAAGATATTTTAAATAGTGTATATTTGTAACTATTATTGGTATAAACTAGTTACCTTTGCGTAACTATTTTGAATATATTCAAATGAAAAGGACTGAATTTAAAAGTTGTTCTTGCGCGATGCAGCGTTCTATGGCAATTTTAGGTACCCGATGGAAGCCCGTGATTATCTATACTTTGCGCGATCGAAAAGCCCGATTTGGCCAATTGGATGCGCTTATCGAAAACATTTCTCGGAAAGTCCTTACCAGTTCATTAAAAGAATTGGAAGAGGATGGTGTAATTTTGAGAGAAGGGTACAGGGAGCTTCCGCCACGTGTAGAGTATTCTTTGACAGAAAAAGGCAAGGCATTAATACCTATTATGTGCCAATTGGCAAAATGGAATGAAGCCTACTATCAAGAGCCTGTGTCAACTGAATTGATCGCGTAGAAATTACAATCTAAATACATAGATCTTACTTCGTATTTACGCCAATCGCTATCGAATGGAATAGTATCGCGTCAACCGGTTTGGCCTGTACGTTTTCTATCGCTTGCCAGCGCGGGATTGTTGATCACAATAAATGAAATTTTCATATTTATTTAAAATTTAAGTAATATTGAATTGTGAAAAACAAGGTAAACCAAGAATTTAGCAAGCAAGATTTTTTAAAATCTTTTCGAGAGGGCAGAAGGGATGGTTTACAGTTTTTGTACAAAACTTTCTATAGTCCAATGTGCTATTTTTTAGAAAAGATGAACCTCGATAAAGGTACCATCGAAGAAATAGTGCAGGATGTATTTTTAAAGCTTTGGGAGCGCCGGATTGATTTTGATCATGTTGAATCAATCCGTGGTTTTCTCTATACAAGTTGTAGAAACACCGCTTTAAACAGGATTCAACAAGAGAATAGGATTCAACAAAAAACCAATTTTTATACGTCACAAGTTGATCTGGTCGATTTACCGATCAGCCATCAAATGATCTATATGGAAACGCTTCGAACGATCCATGATGCCATTGATACGCTGCCTGAGCAGTGTAAGCAAGTGATGCGTAAGTTGATTGTTGAAGATCTAAGCCCACAGGAAGCAGCAATCTCCTTAGGACTAACCACTAGTACGATCTACAATCAAAAGAAAAGGGGAATTGAACTTTTGAGATTAAGACTCAAGCCTGACCAGTTTTTTTGCCTACTTTTGCTTTTACTCTATTATTAGAAAATTTATACTTCTGATACATAGGTTTTTGTAAAAATATCTACCATCTTTTTAGAGAAACGAAATCAAAATATTGTTTTAAGGATATAGAGCAATATGGAACAAATACCCCAACATATCATTTATTTACTGAGCAAATCCAAGCTGGAAGGATTGCGCGATGACGAAAAATTGCAGTTGGACTTATGGAGGTCCGAAAAGGCTGCAAATAAGGGGCTATGTGATCTTATTGACAACAAAGATCAAATGCAAGCGGATTTAGATGGGATAGCCCGTTATGATTGGGAGGAGTCATTTGCCCTCTTTGAACAAGATTACCTCAATACATCATACACTAAACCTTTTTATAAACGCTTGTGGTCTTACGGTATTGCAGCAGTACTGATTGGATTATTGGTGTTATTTTTTATCCATAATCTTTCGGATATGGTATATCAGGAGACTCCGGATAAAGATATTCAACCCGCTCAAATGACGGGGGTAGTTCGTCTGGGAGATGGACATTCAATTTCGATGGTTCCCGGAGATACTTTATTATCGTTTGCTGCTCCCATGAAAAATAAATCCAGCCAGACGGATAGCTTATTCGCGACAACACCCAAAGGGGGAAAAATGACCATGGTATTACCTGATGGAACCAAAGTATGGATGAATGCCAAAACGCAGTTAGATTACTATGAAGTAGATAGCATGCGAGAAGTTCGTTTAGTGGGAGAGGCTTACTTCGAAGTTGCCAAGAAACATTTGCCGTGGGGAGGTGAGGTCCCAAAACTGAAACCTTTCGTGGTACAAGCAGGGAAGATCAATATCTCCGTATTGGGGACTCATTTTTATGTGAAATCAACCAAGAATCTAGAAGACTTTAGAGCGACATTATACGAAGGTAAAGTTCGGGTTCGACAAGGCGACAGGCAAATTATACTGTTGCCAGGAGAAGAATCTTATATCAAACTTGGTCAGATCGAACGACGGATAATTGATCTCGACCTGCGTAATGCATTGAAAGACGGATATTTTGTGTTCAATTCGGAGACTTTAGGGGTTATTATGGATGAGTTGGCGTCTTGGTATAACGTGGATGTCGTCTATCTCGATAACCAAATAAAATCGGAAAAATTTGAAGCGATGTTGTCGCGTAACAGCAGCCTGAAAGATATCATCAATGTACTGGAGAGTACAAGGAAAATTAAATTTAAATTTAAAGGAAAGACCATTTATGTAGACAAAACAACCTAAATGAAAAGAAGAAACCCTAAACGCTTGCAACATTTAGGGCTTCAGATCAAGTAATTCTAACTGTAACAGAATTTTAATTCTTAACCTAAAACAAATGTATAAAAATTATGCACAACTTGGTCGTGCCCTACACGATCAAACGCAACAAATGAAAAACAGCGATCGCCCAGATATTTGGGGTAGGCCGCAATGGAGGGGAAACATTATGCGCATATCGCTTACAACCATACTAATGTCTTGTTGTCTGCTTCATGTTGGAGCTAAAACGTATGGACAGGACATATCGATACATGAGAAATCAGTGTCGTTGAGAAAGATTTTTTCAGAGATCAATAAGCAGACTGGCTATTCTTATGTATGGGCGGCCACAACTATTGATCCAGATACAAAGGTTAACTTAACTGTTAAAAAAGAATCGTTGGGAAATGCACTTGGGAAGTTATTGGACGATTTGGATCTCGATTTTGAGATCAAGGGGAAGATTATTGTCGTACATGAGAAATCTCAACAAACACAACGTTCGATCGCTAATCAGTTAATGACGGTCAAAGGTTTTATTGTCGATTATAACAACAGACCGCTTCAAGGTGCAACCATTCGTGTTAAAGGTGTTCCAAAAGGGACCGTTACAGATCAAAATGGACATTTTGAAATTAACGGTGTTAGTTCAAATAGCTTTTTGGACATTACAATGGTCGGATTTGCTCCGCTTACGATTGCAGCTAAGTCCGATTTGGGTCCGATCACCTTAAGGGCCCTGGATGAGCAATTGCAGGAAGTGAACATTACGGTCAATACAGGATACCAAAAAATAAGCAAAGAAAGAGCAGCAGGTTCAATTGCGCAGGTCACTGCCAAAGACATGGAAGGACGGCTCCAGCCTAATTTGCTGGACCGGATCGATGGATTGTTGCCAGGACTAAATTTGGTGCGAAATACCTCAAGTCCGCAGAATAATAAAAATAATCTGGGTATCGAGGTTCGCGGACGATCTACAATCAATGCGCAGGCTGCGCCTCTGATCGTCGTTGACGGTATGCCTTTTGAAGGCGATTTAACAGCAATCAATCCCAATGATATCGCTGCTATAACCGTTTTAAAAGATGCGTCGGCAGCCTCTATCTACGGCGTACGTTCCTCCAATGGTGTCATTGTGATCACAACAAAAATAGGCTCCGCAGGTAAAACAAAGATCGACTATAGCAATACACTTTCTTTTAGGGGACTTTCAAGCCGTAGCTATCTTAATCAGATGAGCAGTGCTGAACTGGTCAACTTTCAAAAAGAAATGTTTAATTATCGTTCGGGCGATTATGCTGTTATTGATCCTAGAAAAGCAATGAATGATGTGTATCGGATTTTGTACGATCGTAAAGGTGGCGTGATTTCGGAAGAAGAGATGGAAAAACGTTTGGATGTATACCGAAATCGTGACCGCTTCAGTCAAATGGATAAGTTTCTGAACACTACTCGATTCGATCAGCAACATAACCTCGCTGTTTCGGGAGGCTCCGATCGTTATACCTATCATTATTCCCTCAATTATACCCAACCAGGAGATTATAATAAAGGCCGTGCAACAAATAAGGAACTGGGATTCAGTCTGAAAAATAATTTTAAGTTTACCGATTGGTTTAGTTTACGCGCAAACGTATTAGGGAAAAATCAAAATAGAGAAGGCGATATCGGCTTCAATTTCTACGATAACTATATGGGAGGCAAGGCATCCTATTATCTTCTTGAAAATGAAGACGGTTCTCCGGCTCAATGGTATAATTCAAAATCGCAATTTGAGATTGATCGTTTGAATGCCTTGGGACTGGAAGATGAAACTTATATTCCTTTAAAGCACGTAGCAGCGATTCATGAAAAGTTTTATAATAAATACCTTAATTTAAATTTTGCTGCCAACTTTAAGCTACTTAAAGGGTTGGACTTCGATCTATCCTATCAAAGTGAAAGAACAGAAGGATACAATGGAACTTTAAATCGGAAAAATTCCCAGTCCGTTGTAGGTATGGTCAATGACGCGACCCAAATTGGAAAGGACGGGTCAATCAAGCGCAATATTCCGCAGGGGGGACAATTTGCCGAACAACGTAACGATGTCAACAGCTATACCTTACGTGGTCAATTCAATTATCAATATAACAGTCGGGATAAACATGAAATTATAGCTATTGCAGGTGCTGAGCGCAGGCAAATTAACAATCGTTATACAAATATTTATAAATACGGGTACGATGAAAGCAGTTTAGTCTATAAGGGGATTAATGAAGAGCTTTTTGGTATTCAGATCCAAAATACACAGGCACTTTTTAATAGCTATACTATTTCGAAAAAAGAGACTGGATTTAAGGATCTAGTCGATAGATTTGTTTCCTTCTATGCCAATGGATCTTATACCTATGATCGTAAGTTGACTTTGAGTGGAAGCATCCGGATGGATCAATCTAATTTGTTTGGCACAAATATCAAAAATCAATACAAACCTCTTTGGTCCATAGGCGCTTTATATCATCTGCCAAAAATTGATTGGGAACCATTAGATCGTTGGTCGGTGCGTGCGACTTATGGCGTAAATGGAAATGTGCCAAAGGATAATGGACCATATTTGATTTCAAGGGTGAATAACAATCTGAACTACTTTAACGGTGAAATGCAAGCCTACATTGATTCTCCGCCTAATCCATTGTTGCGATGGGAGCGAACAAAAGTATTCAATGTTGGCTTTGATTTCTCACTATTTAAAGATAGACTTACAGCTACCCTTGATATTTACAATAAGAAAACTTCTGATTTATTGGGGAATACGCCGTTGGATCCAACCTTGGGATGGGATATGGTGTTGCTTAATTATGCGGATATGCAGAATAGAGGGATCGAGTTGGGGCTGAATGGTAAGGTGATTCAACGTGAAAACTTCAGTTGGAACAGCACAATAAATTTTAGCTACAACAAAAACAAGATCACAGACCTCTACGTTGAGCAGAATACACCGTATTACTACTATTATGCTCCTCAAAATCGTGTTGGAATCCCAATGGGTAGTTTATATAGCATAGATTATGCGGGATTAAATGATAAGGGACGACCTTTGGCACGAAAGGCTGATGGTAGTCTGGTCGAGACCACGCAAAAATTGACTGTCGATGATTTAATCTATGAAGGTACAACAGTACCTCCCTACACTGTTTCTTTCAGAAATGGATTTCGATATAAAGATTTGACGCTTTCCTTTATGTTCATTTTCAATGGTGGTCATGTGATGCGGGGAGTTCATCCAGAGTTCCTGAGTAAATACGCGGAGCTTAACTACAATAGTAACTTCGACAAATTATGGTTGAATTATTGGAAGAACCCTGGTGATGAAAGTAACCCTGATATTGCTCCTGCATTTGTTTCTGCTGCTTCAGGCAATATTTCCGATATTTTCAATGCTGCACATAAATTTGTTCAGAAGGCTGACTATATTAAATTGCGCGATATTTCATTATCCTACAACCTGCCTGCAAAATGGATTGCACCGACAAAACTTTCTTATGTGCGTCTAACAGGACAGATATTGAATGCATGGCGTTGGGTCGCTAACAAGGATAATCTCGATCCCGAGGTTTGGGCTGGGTATAGTACGGTAACGAGTCCAAGTAGAGGTATACAAGCACCAATAATTTACAATTTAGGTGTATCTGTAGGATTTTAATAAGAAAATATCATGAGAAAAATATATATAGGATTGCTATTCGGTTTATTGACATTGAATAGCTGTAGTAAATATCTGGATATCAAGCCAAAAGGTTTTACAATTCCAGAGAATCTGAATGATTACAAATTGCTGCTAAACGATCAATCTTTAGTAAGAGCTTCCGCTGTTTATCCGAACTATTTAGTAGATAACTTACAGTCCGGAGACCCTCAGGATGTACAATCAGCAGCAAGCTATGACTATTATGACTATGTGAAAAAACAACTCTATAGCTTTGCCCACGGTGCTATATTTGAAGATGGCCAGTATGATCCATACTGGGAATCGGCTTATAGCCATATATTCACTTACAATGTTGTGATTAATAATGTATTGGCAGCAACAGAGGGCTCCGAGGCAGAAAAGAAAAGGGTTTGGGCTGAGGCTAAGGTCGGTCGTGCATTTGAATACCTTAGTCTAGTGAATATCTATGCCGCGCATTATAATCCTGCAAGTGCAACAAAAGATCTAGGGGTACCTTTGGTGCTGAAAGAGGATATCAATCAAAAATATGAGCGCGTGTCTGTTCAGGCGATCTATGATCAGGTAATTAGCGATCTTAATGATGCGCTGCCAAATTTGAGTACAGTGCAGTCAAATAGATTTCAAGCAGTGCGTTCAGTCGGCTTCTCTTTTCTAAGCCGTGTTTACCTCTATCAGGGAAAATACAAAGAGGCCCTTGAGAATGCAAAACAAGCACTTGCTGTCAATAAAACGCTCATCGATTATAGTTTATATACCAATAAGGATAAGACAACTTGGGGACGTGTTTGTTTAAAAACAGATAATTCGGTCCAATTTCCCGACTCCAGAACGAATATGGAGGCCGTATGGTCTCGATTGGGAACAAGTTCCTTAGGTAGCCCCAATGCCGAGTTTTATGCCTCTAAAGAGCTGATTGACACTTATGCCAAAGATTTGCCTGCAGGTGCAAAGGACAAACGTTATGAATTATTTTTCTGTCGCGATCAGGCTTCTTTAGGCGCTACTATTGTAAAATTTCCAGGGCGGGTTCTTTTTGCTCCATACGTCGAATTTAGTACTGGATTTAATACGCCTGAATTGTTTTTGATTACTGCAGAAGCAGCTGTTCGAACAGGTAATGCGACAGAAGCACTAAGTTTCTTGAATACATTACGAAATAGTCGAATAGAGAATAACAAAGCGTTAACCTCAACGGATCCAAAAGTTATTTTACAGACGGTACTTGACGAAAGACGTCGCGAAATGCCATTTATGGCATCCGATAGGCTGATTGATTTGAAACGACTCGCTATAGCAGACAATTTTAAAAAGTCAATCCAACATCCATTGGCAGGGAAAATTTTCGAAATGGAATCAACGGATGCCCGGATGATACTTCCAGTTCCGCCCAAGGTACTTTCGTTGAATCCCGGAATTCCTCAATACGAACGATAACAAAATTAGATGTAGACCGCTCATCCTAATCAACTTCTATCAGCATAGAAATTGATTAGGATCTTAATAAAAAAAAATGAAAAAGATACTATTGACAGCACTGGCTTTTTCGCAGTCGATGCTATTGCTTGCGCAAGAACATATACAGTTTCAGAAGATCACTTTTGGTCAGGCAAAGGAATTGGCCAAGCAGGAAAATAAGCTGATTTTTCTGGATGGATTTACCTCCTGGTGTGCTCCTTGTAAATGGATGGAAGGGAATGTGTTTTCACAGCCTGAAGTGGCTCGTTATTTTAACAGCAGGTTTATCAATACTAAATTTGACTGTGAGATAGGAGAAGGTGTAGATATTGCTAAATTATACCAAATCAAAAGTTTTCCTACTTATTTATTTTTAGATGGACAGGGGACATTGATCTATAGAACCCAGTCTCGCATGGAAGCTGATCTTTTCCTGAAACAGGCACAGCAAGCTAATGACTCTAATTTTCAGATCCCCAATTTGCGTAAATCGTATGATTTGGGTATGCGGGAGTCGAATTTCCTGATCCGGTATATTAAAGTGATGGAACAAACCGATAATCAAGCAGCAAATGCAGCAAAAAAGGCATTGGACAGTGTGGCTACCGATGAATTCTTGAAGAGCCCAAATGGATGGGAGACCATAAAAATGATGGCACAGAGCCTGGATGATCGCTACGGTAAATTTTTTGAGTCGAACAAAGCTTATTTTAAAAGCATAGCCGCACCAGCAGATTTTGCGAAAAAAGAAGCGCAACTGCTGCGTTATGCCATGTATGGCTATATTAGAGAGCATAAAGTAGATGAATTTAATGCTGGCGTAGCCTATTTTGAAGGGTTAAAAGATCCAGAACAAAAAATTGAAGCAGCATTGTATAAAGTAGAGTGGACCGCAGCACATGGAACCGATAAGGAGTTTGTTGTCCTTACGAATACATTGAGAAAAGGCCTGCTCAAGAATGAAGATGAACGGTTGAGTTTTATTGCCCGCCGCAATGCCAATGCGAAGGGAACTGTTGCAAATCCAGTTATCCTAAAACAATGCTATGTGCTGGCTAAACAGGCCGTTGTATTGAATCCATCAAGTTATTCCAATCAAGGAACATTGGCTGATATTTGTATCGCATTAAATAAAAAGAAAGAAGCCGTCCAAGCGGCAGAAGCTGCGCGTGGCTTGGCTGAACTGGAAACTTCAAAAATTATTAAACTGGCCGATGCTCTTGTGGCGCGTGCTAAAGCACTGTAATTATCAACATGAAAAAAATAGCTACATCGTTATTCTTGGTTTTAAGTTGTCTCGGGACAGTATTGGCTCAAGGACAGCGTTTTCAATTAACAATAAAGGGGAAACAATTTCCCGCAAAATCTAAAGCATTTGTTCGCTACATCGTGGACAGAAAATTGACAATTGACTCTATTAATTTTGGTCCCAATGATGTTATCTATAAAGGGGAAATCATGGAACCAACGCAAGTCATGTTATTTTATTCCAAAGATGGAGCTTCCTTCTTTAATCGCAAAGGTGGACCGATGGAGCGGCTCACATTTTATGTAGACCCTCAGGAACCCAATACGCAAATCACTGTTCAAAGTCCTTTCGAGTCTTCACAGGTACAAGGCGGGAAACTGCAGGTAGCCTATAAGCAGTATCAAGACTATCTAAGCACCTATGAGAAGAAGCTCATGGTTCAGCAATCTAAAAGAGCTGATCTGTATCAAGCAAAAAATCGTGATGAAAATGCACTCAACCAAATTGGGCTAGAAATAGACAAGATCGAAACAGAGCGTAAGAAGGCGCAGCGAAATTTTATAGTCAATAATCCAGACAATTACTTCAGTTTATTGGCCTTGCAGGAAGTTGCCGGCTACGATGATAATGTGGTTACCACTGAACCTTTGTTTTTCAATTTGTCATCAAGATTAAGGCAGACTGCAATCGGGAAAAAATTAGAAGCAGATATTCAACTGGCAAAAAAGCTAGGAATTGGACAGCCAGCTTTAGATTTTGCACAAGTAACTCCTGAAGGTAAAGAATTAAAACTCTCAGATTTTAAAGGTAAATACCTGCTATTGGATTTTTGGGCGTCATGGTGTGGTCCTTGCCGTGCTGAGAACCCTAATTTGGTTAAAGCCTATCAAAAGTTTAAGGGATCAAAATTTGAGATACTGGGTGTTTCACTAGACAAACCCGGGAAGAAAGATAACTGGATGAAAGCGATTGAACAAGATGGATTAACCTGGCCCCAGGTGTCGGATCTGAATGGCTGGCAAAATCAAGCCGCTCAATTATACGGTATTCAGGCTATCCCGCAAAATTACCTCATCTCTCCCGAAGGTAAGATTGTTGGAATCAACTTAAAAGGAGTAAAGTTGATAGAGAAACTCGAAGAGCTACTTAAATAAATTTTAAGGAGGGGCAAATCGCCCCTCCTTAATTATGAACCTTTGATAGATGCTATCGCTATGGGGGCAGTTTTCTGTTATAGCGCTGCTCTTTGGGGGACTAAGGTGAGGGCTTGCAGCTTAGTCGCCATTTCTCTGCTATTTCTCTGCTATTTCTCTGCTATTTCTTTGGTGTTTCTCTGCTGTTTCTTCGCTATTCCTTTGGGATTGCTAGGGGGCTGATTCGCTTCTTCTTTGCTATTTCTTTGTCGTTTTATTGGTGTTTTATTGGTGTTTCGTTGCTTTCAAAACAAAGAAAGGGTAAGCAAAAAGTCAATAATATGCAAAGTAAAATGTACCTAGTACATAACATTAGTTGTGCAAAACCCACAAAAGGGAAATAGATTTTTAGCGGAATGCCGCTAGGAGGAAATTTGTTGCTTAAAGTCCGCTATTTTTTCCTTTAGACTATTGAGGTGTTCAGGACTGATTACGCCATTATCCTGATCAAAATTTTCGTAAAATTTGGGAAGCGAAAATGTTTCTTTAATGATTGCTCCAAACTGCGGGAAAAATTTCTGCGCTTCGGCCATCACATTTCCACCACCATAACCTCCTGGTGAAGTTGTCATAAGCAACATGGGTTTATCCTGGAAAACTTTAACATTTATTCTAGATGCCCAGTCAAATACATTTTTAAATGCTACGCTATAGGAGCGATTGTTCTCTGCGAGAGAGCAAATGATCATGTCACTGGAGGCTATATGATCTAGGAAAAGCTGTGCTTCCTGTGGGAATCCATTCTTTTCTAGGTCTACAGAAAAGACAGGCATGTTATAGTCATTCAGGTCGATCAAATTAATCTCGTGCCCCTCGAAGCTTTTGAGTACAAATTTGACCAATTGTTTGTTAATTGATGTGGAAGAATTACTCCCAGCGAATGCAAATATTTTCATGTTTTATCCTTTATGATTATCGGTTGTTTAAATTTAGTCAATTTTATAATGAAAAATCCAATTCAAGAAATAGAAACCACTCACAATTATTTTAATTTCGCGACTCCATTCCGATCCTGAGGTAACACATCGAGTTGCAAGAAAGAAAGGGGGGATAGGTATCAATTGTATTGTTCGCGGAAAAAACTATTTGCGCTGTCTACTTTTAAGGGATTTGTCATAAACCAATTTGTAAAATCAGTCCATTTTTCTTCATTATTTGCTAGCCATTTTTCGAAACGGTCTTCATCTCCTTTCATCAATATCCAATGATTGTATGCTTCACTATAACCTAGATCGATGATTTTCTTTTGATAATTGAATAGAACATTTGGAAATATCTTGTCGTGTTTATTTTTGAAGTAGTTGTTTATGAAGTTGGTCCTTATCGTGTCAAGCGTATTGATATTTATTGAATTTAAACCAATCATTGACAACGCTAATGTCGTCTCGTAAACTCCAATACCAAAAGGTAACTTTATTTGGTTGGGATCGGCTGCTGGCCCTTCGTGGATAAACGCATTTTTACTGAAGCTGACTGAAATTCCAGTGTCGCCTTTAAATTTAATCTGGTTATTGTACTGATTATAAATAAGCTCACTTATTTCGGCTGTTCTTTTGCTATTTCTTTCTAAATTCATAAATATCTCACCGTAAATCATTCCCCAAACTTTTTCATCCGAAATACAGAATAACTTTGATGCCCAATAGTAATTGGAAGAAAATCCCGGATCCACCTGAATACCCTTTTCATAAAAGTCTAATGCCTTTTCCAAATCTCCTTTTACTCTTTGGATTGCCCCCATCTCCAAATAGAGGTGACCTGATTTAGGAAACAATTTTAATCCACTCTCGTAGATGCCCACTGCGCTATCACTTTCGCCAAGCATATCATAGGCATTTCCCAGCAGTTGATATACCCTATCATTAACAGTCTTTTCATTTTTAATGTTTTCCAGGAACTTTATTGTGCTTTTATAATCTTTTTTTAGATAATAGGCATAACCAAGCTCATAAGGGTATGTGATATTGGCTGGATCGAGATTTTGGGCTTCCTTCAGTAATAGGATACTTTCATCCACTTTTCCGCTGTCCATGAGTTGAATGGCTTCCTTTCCCTTTGAAGAAGCTTTTTCACGATTTTTTTCTTGCCCAAAAACGGTTTGCCCAATGAAAAAGAAGAAAACGAAGCTAATATATCCAATATTGTTTTTCATTTTTATTATTGAGTTAAAGGATTGAATTTTTATTTCAGAACGTATTTTTGTAATAATGGAGCTATAGATCTTAAAAAACTAAACCAATTCCGTTCTAAAAATAGCGTATAATGGAATATCGTAATACCGGCCGTCTTTCTTTAGATGTTGTTTTAACAGTGCCTCTTTTTTCATTCCTATTTTTTCCATGACTTTTCCCGATGCTGGATTATGAGGGAAGTAGGTCGCAAAGATTTTGTTAAAGTTTAATTCTTTAAATCCAAAATCAATGATTGCTTTTGCAGCTTCAGTGACATAACCTTTATTCCAGTAAGGAATACCTATCCAGTATCCCAACTCAGCCTTATCCGAGCCTTCATCATGCAGACCAATAGCTCCGATCAGTTTTTTATCTTTATTTCGAATAGCAAAAGTGAATCCTTTACGATTGGCAAATGCTTCTTCCGCTAATTTAAGCCAGTATTCAGCATCCTCCTTTCGGTAGGGATAGGGGATATTTGATGTAAAGTCTGAATAGACCTTGTCTTGCAGATAGTCTACAATCTGTGGAATATCAGTCGGGTCTATTGCGTTAAGAATAAGTCGTTCTGTCTCTAATTGTGGGAAATCTTTCATCTGATTAAGTCTTCAGTATGGCTAAAATGAAATTAGGGGCTATTTAGTTTTTATAAATGTAGGAAAGTTTTATGAGATTCTTTTCCTTATATTTTTTCGGATGTAATAACTATAGATTCCAATAATAATGATTAAGATCAAAGTTATCAATAAGCCTATATATACATTGAAGAACATATGGACCAGTGTAAAACCAATGAGTCCAATTAGGCTTTCTAAAAAAGCTTCCTTTATACGGGACGGAGGATTTGAGTTCTCAAAGTATCTGGTATACTCTTCTACAATTGGTCGATCGGTATCGGTCCAATCAAAATACGATAGTTCTGCAGAGGAGACCCATATTGCTTGGACATATTCTAGCATGTCAACTTCGCCAGAAGAAAAGGTGCAGAGAACAGGATAGCGACAAAGTGCCGGACTTTTATGGGCTTGTTGCGTCATCTCTAAGGGCCTTCCGACAAGAACATCTATACTTAGCTCTTCCCTGATTTTGAGCGACAGGTTTGCTTTCGTTGGCAGGTGGGACTCGGTTATGCGACCAGGAAATTCCCACTTTAAGGCATGTGTCACCGATGGCGGGCGCTGACAAATGAGTACCTTATCATCCTTCCTTATAATCGCACAAGTCAAATAATGCATAACGGTTTAAAGATAGACATTAGGAACTAGATTCTTTACTTTCAATCTGATGACTTTCAAACAGCTCAATGCGGCCTTCAATAATCAACAAATAAAAGTTTTCAAAACAATCCTGATAGATCTTTTGTTCCAATGATTTTATTTCTTCAAAGAGATGTTCTTTCGCTAATGCAGCGTAACATAGCTCATTTTTTGATGTTGTTATCGTTTCTTGGCAGGGTGTATCGTGAAGCTGTTTGTACAGGTCGCCTAAATCTGAAATGTCTTCACTACGGTGATAGGAGGGATGAAACCATACCCAAAAGTCTTCTTGATTTTTATAGGGATGAGGTAATAATTGAACAGACGTATTTCTGAATAGATCTCCCGGATGCTTTTTATAACGGAAATGAGTGGCTGTGGTCTTTAAACTATTCATAAAGTTAATTTGTTTGTAGGTTTACAAAAAATAATTAAAGAATAAAGATGTCATCTTAAATATATGTATTTTTTTTAGTATTAAAAATTTACAGTTGACGTTAGCACTAATTAGATTGCGATAGGATACAGAATACCACAGTCACAAAGCTGCACTTGAGCTGTTCCGCTAAAAAATGTAAATCGTATTCATTTTATGTTATAATCCCCAGAGCATTTTGATGAGAACGGATATTGTGAATACGAATAATCCGATATAGAATATGTTTGTCCCATGTTTTCTGTCATGATCCGAATAGGAAAATATCCGTTCGCCATTCGGTAGGCTCTTTTTGGAACTAAACAGCATATACCCGATTGCAATTCCTAAAAGTCCACCTATAAATGCTGAAATATAGCCGAAAATAACCCAATACTTCTGCTGCGGTTCCGATTCCCGTAGTTGCATGAGCCGCTTCTGTTTCAAAAGATCAAGCTTTTCCTGATCCATCTCTTTCCCTCTTTTTAATAAAATTTCTCTAGCCAGTGCGTAGTCTAATTTGTTCCATTCATCGGGTTTTTGAAGAATTTCTAAGAGCTCTTCGTCGGAAAACTGATACAGGTAATGGTCGTCTTCAACCAAAGGGAGAGACTGCATTTCCTGCTCTTCTAAAATAGATTCTGCATTTGCGAAATTGGCAGGATCTATTTGAACCTCATATTGATATCCAACCGTGTTTCCGGAAAATGTAATATCCACAGGGGGTACATTATCTGCCAACCGCGTTGTTACACCTTTTTCCGAAAGTAGTTTATGACATTCTTGCGCTTCTTCTAAACTAGAGAACCTTTTTAACACGATATATGTATCCATGTGATCAATTATTTTTTAATTCCTGTATTTATGATCATTTGACAGTCCAATGTTGTATGCAATCTTGGCTATTTGCCCTAACACCGCAAAATCGGACGTGAATGTGTAAATAATGGATTAATTATGTAGTGTCTTTTTTGAATAAAGTTAATAAAGCCGGTTTGATACTTTTCAGCTTAAAGATAGTAAAATCAAATTCTATTTTATAGAAACAACAATAGAATCCCAGCTATAAGATGAAGAAACATTTGATTCATCACATTTTTGGTGGTATTCGTCACATTTTTCTGTTTTATGTTTTCATTTCAATTAATATTGCCTCATCAAAACCAATAACATGAAACTGAAAGACGTAAGAAAAATAGAATTTTGGATGGCAACTATCGTATTTGTTGCTGTTGTTTATGCTTTGCTTGTTGATACAAACAATCGGGATGATAGCGGTATGCATAACTATTTCCTTCACCAAAAAATAAGCTACTCCTATTTCTTTAACTTTTTTGTGCCGAATTTTATCATTGATTTGCTTCTATATGTGATGTTTCTCCTTTTAAATTTTGTCCTTATTCCTTCCCTCATCAACAGAAAACGGGAGCTGCTGAATTATTCATTACTAGCTGCTCTGATCTTGACATCCGGACTGATTTTAGGTGTATGCCGGACCTATAGCCACGCCTACGAATTGAAGGATTATGACAGTATTCAAAGAAGCTATAATAGTATGTTTTTTAAGGCTTTTGCGCAAGCTATTTTATTAACAATTATAATTTCTTTATACACCTGCGCGCAATATCTGATCAGCTATTTGCTTAAAAGCAAGGCAGAAAATCTGACCCTGCAAAAGCAGCTAAAAATGGATTTATCCTTTGGAATAGGTTTCTGGTTTATTGGATTGTTTTTTTTGATTACATCGCGATCCCATTTACAACTTTCGGTATTATGGACTTTGGTCGTATTGTCTGCGGTCGGTATTGTAATCTATTCCTTATACTATTTGTTGCCAAAATTACAGGAAAAACAGAAGAAATTCCGTGATTTCTTCTGGACTATCTTTGCTATTAGCTTGGTTTCAGTCCTGCCATTAAGTGTGCCCGCGTTATTTTTCTTTAATCAGACAAACGAAGTGATCTTTATCGTTGCGATGTTTCATTTACCCACGCAATTATTGGTTAGCACGCCGCTGTCCTGGTTTCTCTTTAAAAAACGTCTAATGCGTCAAAACGAAATAGCCTCCCTACGTACAGAGCTCGGACAGTCGGACGCGAATCTGACCTTTCTAAAATCTCAAATAAATCCACATTTTTTATTTAATGCCTTAAATACATTGTATGGCACTGCATTGCAGGAAAATGCAGAACGGACGGGGGAGGGAATTCAACGCTTGGGTGATATGATGCGGTTTATGCTACATGAAAATACACAAGATAAAATTTCGTTGATGCGTGAAGTTGAATATTTGAATAATTACATCGCCTTACAAACGCTCCGGACTTCAATGTCAGACAAGATTACCCTTATAACCGAAATAGAGGAACAGTTTGAAAATTACCACATTACACCTATGTTGCTTATACCTTTCGTTGAGAATGCATTTAAGCATGGTATAAGCCTTCAGAACTCGTCTTATATTAAAATCTCTTTGCAAGTGCGGGACCAAGTCCTGTTTTTCGATGTGAGCAATAGCATTAATCCAAAAAGTGATAACGATCCCGAAAAACTAAAAAGCGGCGTAGGCTTGGAAAATGTAAGACAACGCCTGTCATTACTGTATCGAGATCGGCATGAATTGATGATACATGAAAATGCCAATGAGTTTTTTGTCCATTTAACATTACATCTTTAGATCAAGATAGTTCCACTATTTTTCAATCCATTATTCACCTGATTTATCGGTTTCTTAATTAACAGCAATGAAAAAAATACTTGTTTTTTTGCTTGTGACCTTGTTTTGTCTAAGCAGTCATGCTCAGTTTAAATTGAGCGGTAAGGTTTGGAATTATGATCCAAACAAGACCTTGGAAATCAATATTCCTCTTGTTTTCGGTTTTTATAAAGAAAATTCGCAACGGATAACCGTTGCCGGCGATGGTACATTTGAGGTCGCGCTGCCAGTAACAGCTCGAAAATCCGCGACACTAATTTACAGCGGTGTATTTCAAACCTTGTTATTAAGCCCCGGTAAGGATCTTATCGCGAATTTAACTGATAGTACGATCGTATTTACATACGGTAGTGCTTTAACAGAAAATAGAACTATTCAGCAAATAAAACTGGATGAAGTGCCGTTTTTTATGAAAGCCCCAGCCTTAAACAATCTTGCTAAACGCTCTTTGGCTGAATTGAGACAGCAGCTGTTAATTCCCTTTTTAGCAGATTGCAATCAAATGAATGAAGTGATCCAAACTACTTCATTGCCCAGCCAACTAAAAGACTATATCCGTGCTGAGCTTTACGCACAAAGAATTAACCATCTGAACGATTTTGCCCGTGTAGCTGAATTGCCAAAGCCGACCTCAGATAGTTTAGTGCTAGAACTGTTTGGAAAAGCATCGATTAATTTACAGGATAACTTTGGAGGCCCCTCTTTCTATTCTTTCCTTGACAATTACCTGCGTTATTTGGAAACGAAAGCATTTGTTAAGATTCGGTCGGAGAAGATCCCTTCAAGCGAGCCGATCCCTTATTTCGGGATAAGCCTAGACAGTGCAAATAGATTAATGAACATCTATAGTAAAGATTATTGGCGGTTTATTGGTGCTTTAAATAATTTTCCCAAGCCTATCGTAGAAAAATACAATTTTCAGCAACTGGTCAATCTATATCATGACAGGGACTTACCACATTTAAAAGCATTGGCAGGAGCGCATTGGAAGATATTTCCAACGGATAAGCATAGGCCGCTCGTTGAACGCTATATTGCCGATCTTGACTCTCTTTTGATAGCGAATAAACAGAACAAACAGATCCGGTTGATTGAGGATGATCGACCTATTTCATCGATCTACGACCTGATTGCTGAATTGAAGGGAAAAGTGGTCTATTTGGATGTTTGGGGTACCTGGTGTGGCCCTTGTAAATTTGAATTGAAATATACACCTGAACTGAAGAAAAGATACATGGATAAAGATATTGCCTTCGTTTATTTGGATATGGATGAAGACCATCGCGATCAGGACTGGAAAGACTTTATACGCGTCAACAATTTAACCGGAATCCATTTACGTAAAAATAGGAAACAGATTGAGCCCTTTTGGAAGGAATTACTGCTAAATGCAAAAGACAAAGCGGAATATTATCCACAATATTTTATATTTGATAAAACAGGAAAATTAGTTGTAGAAAAGGCTCTTCGACCAAGTAATGGAAAACAACTGTATAACCAAATAGATCAGATTTTAAATCAATAATTGTTATGATAGCCATCGCGATAGATGATGAACCTGTGGCACTGCAGGTTATTGAACACCATATAGCTAAAGTCCCTTTTATTGAATTAAAAAGTACATTTACGGATGCGTTTATGGCGATTGATTATCTCCAGAAGGAGCAGGTGGACCTTATCTTTTTAGATATAAAAATGCCCGATATTTCAGGCATAGAGTTTCTGCGGAGTTTGAATACTTCGCCAATGGTGATTTTTACGACGGCTTATTCTGAGCATGCGCTATTGAGTTTCGAGCTCGACGCCATCGATTACTTGCTTAAACCATTTTCTATGAGCAGGTTTTTGAAAGCCTGCAACAAGGCGAGCGAATTGTATAGCCTTCGGGCAAAAAAGCTACAGCATAACAAAGACTATCTGTTCATCAAAGATGGTTATGAACATGTTAAAGTTGAAATTGATCGTATCCTGTATATTGAAGCATCAGGTAATTACACCCAGATACATTTGGGCGATAAATGTGTTAGCTCCAGAATTACCATTAGCGAGCTGCTGGAACTGCTCCCGAAGAACGAATTTGTTCGTTGCCATAGAGCCTTTATCGTCGCACGAAGTAAAATGATTAAGTTCGACAAAACCCAAATTTGGGTAGCAGACCGGGTTATTCCCATTGGAACAACGTATACTGAATTGAAATTATATTAATGCTGAATACGCATTTTTTGATAAGTCAGGGCTGATTAGAAAGTAGGGAAGGGGCTGCGCTGTCAAAAGGTTAAGGGAGCGTGTTTATGTTTTTAAGATAAATTTAATACTTTTGTAGCAATAGATCATTAGTGTTGTCAATTTTTAAAATTTAAAGTCATGTAATGCATTGTCGATATTTAGGAAGAAAGTAAACAACGGGATTTACCCGATTTGTTTACCTTATACCTATGTCTTCAATTTTTTAGTATGGATTTAAATTTTAAAAATGGAATCAACAAAATATGGTCGTACCTATCATTTCCCATTTTCGCCAGGGACAAGCAGCGACGATCGTTTTAATCAACATTATTGGAAGGATATACAATCTTTCCATAAACTGTTATTTACAGAAAAATTAGATGGTGAAAATAATTGCCTTTCACGGCGTGGAGTATTTGCACGATCCCATGCGGCTCCAACCACGTCGCCATGGACGGCTCAGCTTCGGGAGCATTGGTCTAGATTAAAAAACGATCTGGATGATTTAGAGTTTTTTGGTGAAAATCTTTATGCTGTGCATTCTATCGAATATGTGCAACTTGAGCACTATTATTATGTTTTTGCTGCTCGAATTAAAGATCAGTGGCTTTCATGGGAAGAAGTTACTTTTTATGCCAGTTTATTTGATTTGCCTACTGTACCTGTTTTAAAACTTGAAATTGTAAAGGGTTTGACTGAGTTGGAACTTCGGGGTTCAGTCGAAAATTTGGCCATGCAGTCTTCTAAATTTGGATCGGTTGACCCTAAAACTGGAGAAGCATGTACGATGGAGGGGTTAGTCTGCAGAAATGCTGATGCATATACTGTCAGTGAATTTCAGCACAATGTTTTTAAATATGTTAGAAAAGGACATGTGCAGACCGACGAACATTGGACAAAATCATGGCGAAGAACAAAAATGATTTGGGAAAGGAGGGATTTCTAATGGAATGGACAATAGCAGTAAATAAGAATTGGTCGGCTTTAGAGGAGCAATTTTCTTGGGTCAGGGATATGGAACAGGTACAACAAGATCCTTTGCATCATGCCGAAGGGAATGTCGCGATTCATACCCAAATGGTACTACAGCAGCTGGAAGGATTCCCTGAATACCGGAATCTGGATTACCAAAAGCAGGAGCTTCTCTGGGCATCCGCTTTATTGCATGATGTCGAGAAGAGATCGACGACAATTGTTGCTGCAGATGGTCGTATCAGCTCTCCAAATCATGCCAAAAGAGGAGCACAGACCGCACGGGAGATTTTATTTCGTGATGTGGAGACCCCTTTTGAATTACGGGAGGAAATTGTCGCATTGGTACGCTATCATGGATTGCCATTGTGGTTGATGGAAAAAGTCGATCCAATGAAGAGCGCCTTGGAGGCGTCATTGAGTGTCAATATGGGCCAACTTAAGTTGTTGGCCGAAGCAGATGCTAAAGGAAGGTACTGTGCCGATTTGGATGCTTTGCTCTACGCATTGGATATGTTCGAACTGTATAGTAAAGAGATTGGCTGCTGGGATGCCACGCGTTCTTTTTTGTCCGAAAATGCACGATTTACATATTTTAATGGAAACAATAGCTATGTTGATTATGTGCCTTTTGATACATTCAAATCCACGGTGACTGTACTTTCAGGTTTGCCGGGAATGGGCAAAGATTATCAGATTTTAGCCATGAATACCGACCTTCCTGTTATTAGTTTGGATGACATCAGACGCAAATATCGCATTGATCCTACTGATAAAAAGAGAAACGGATGGGTTGTACAAGAAGCAAAAGAGCAAGCAAAAAAATACTTACGCTGTGGACAGGATTTTATCTGGAATGCCACCAACATAACTTCCCAAATGCGAAAACAATTGATCGATCTCTTCGTAAGCTATCAAGCTTATGTGAAATTGTTGTACGTTGAAAAACCCTATAAGATTTGGCGCGCGCAGAATGGCGATAGGGAGTACCCTCTGCCGGAAGTTGTCCTGGATAAAATGCTTCATAATTTGGAAGTTCCGCAGTTGACTGAGGCGCATGAGGTTCACTACATTACGGCATAGCGGATGCTTTTAAGTAGGGGGTATTTAAGCAGGACTGTGCTGCATCTTTGATTGATTTTGCGAATCAGCCCACTTATTTGGATAGGGGGCTGATTTTTTATGTAATACCTTTTTTTCGGAGAGAGATACAATTTTTAGCTACTTTTTCAATCGCTGTAGCAACATAGATAAAAGCTCCTTTTCCTTGATATCGATGACATCCATGTCGATCCAAAAAGATGCAGGTTTTGTTGATAGATTGCGGTCAATAAAGCTTAATAAATGAATTAGACGGCTTGTTTTTTCTTTTTTTAACGATGAAAGGTCATTTAATTTTATAAAAATAGAATTTGTCCGATATAAACCAGTAATAAAATAATCGATATCCGTCCAAGGGATTTGCTGCGGTTTCAATACGCTGCTATTTAGTAATGTATGCTCATCTATCGTGAGTGCGGCCTCTCCTCTTCGATAGCGGTTCAACTGTTGTAGTCGAAGATAAAAAACCGTTGCGGCTACGAGTACCCATATCGTGGAGGCTAGTTTAAAAATAAGATCATAGTATAACCAAGCATACAACCCAATGACTGCTGGAAGAAAACATAGCAGCATGCTGATAATAATTTTTCCTTTGCTAAAATTAATTTTGATCATTGCTTTCTCTTTTTTCAAAAAGTACAAACTCCGCAAAAAATGGAGCCTGCCATTTTCATCATAGCTCCAATCTGTTAATCATATTATTGGAGCACCTGTTATAAAGATAGGGGGTAAAAGCCATTGAAACTATTCCGATTTATGATTCGTGCTTGTTGAATGATTATTCGTATTACTTGAATTTATCTTGCCATCCCTTCCGTATTGAGCTTATTTGAAATGGGACCGCGTGTCTTTTTTTTGATAAAAGGAATGAGTAGCTTTGTTTGTATAATAAAGTGATGGACTGTTGGAAAAACTTAAAGAACATTTAAAGAAATTTATCGATGTCGATCCGGTCGAATTAGAAGAAATATTGCTTTACTTTAAGACGAAAACGGTCGCGAAAAAAGAAAATATACTGGAGGAGGGCCAAGTGTGCAGATACCATTTTTTTGTATTGAAAGGTATTCTCCGTAAATTCTTTGTTAATGAAAAGGGAGTCGAACAAACGACTGAATTCGCAATAGAAAATTGGTGGATTACAGACAATATGGCTTTCGAACATAAGCTTGTTACGTCATTTTACATTCAGGCAGTAGAGACGTCAGATTTAGTTTATATCAGTCAAGAAAATCAAGAAAAATTGGTTGCTGCATTTCCAATCATGGAGCGTTATTTTCGCTTTGTTTATCAAAGGGCTTATGCAGCTGCGCAAATGCGGGTTAAATATCTATTCTCTAAATCTAAAGAGGAATTCTACCATGATATGCTCCGTAAATATCCTCAGTTTGTACAACGTGTTCCGCAATACTTAATTGCTTCATATCTGGGATTTACTCCAGAATATTTAAGTGAAATCCGTAAAAAAATACTTCCCTGAATCTGCTGCTATAATCTCATTGCAATTGAAGGTTAGTAGCATTGGTCCGAATCTGCAATGCGAAAGGGGCTAATTTGAAATTGAAGCTTGTGTTCTTTTGCATAGTCTTGTACTAATTTTTCGAATTTTTCCATTGCCTTTTCCTCAGAAGCAGCAAAACAGTGCAGGTTTAATTCCAAAGGTTTCTCTGAGGTGGCAGGATCGATACGCAATTGTTCAACTTCGGAGAGGACAACGGCAAAAGAAGTTTTACAGATCTCAACTTCTAAATGCGGCCCCATTAATTGAGATGAAATGCTATAATAAGAATCGTTATTTTGGATTTCTTCCTGAAAGGGATCTAAATAGGTCGTAACAATAGATCGATAACCATATTTAGCATTACCAAAAAAGTGATCAATATATTCCTGTGCTTTTTCATATGTTGAGAAGACACCTTCCAGATTGGTGAATAAATCTGGATCTTCTTTTACTTCTTTTGAAACTACTGTATATACCTTAATGGGGTTGGTTGTCATATTTTGTATGCTACTGTTTGTACATTAAGTAAAAGTAAGTTTTTCTGCAAAAAAACTAATTTAGACTTTTATCTATGAGCGATTCTAAGATAAAATCCTCGTTTTAAAATAAAAAATTTCCTTTGTTAACTTGTAGCCTGTTTAGAGCAGGTGTTTGTGCTTTAAAGTTGTATATAATTTTCGTATTCTCCAAATTTTTTACTGATTGTTTTTATTTGCTTTTCTAAAATAATACGGATTGAACATATAATCCTATTGTCGAGCTCGCTTTATTACCACGTGTTACCAAGCTCCTCCTGCAAGTAGTCTGGGCCCAGGTTGAGTCTACTTTTTTAGCTGATTTCAATGTGGAGCCACCTTGTTTACACGGTTGGGGCAGGGCGATGTAGGACAAGAGCAATAAACCAATTACTTCTGACGCCGAATGATGGAAACCTGTTTTGACTAACTCATCAGAAATATGGTTTTGTTCCCAAGTCATATTTTTTCATTTGATTGGACATAGACAATGCATGCGATCTTTGCTTCTCTTGTTGAGGAAGATTTCTCGGTCATTTCGGTCTTATGTTTAGTTAAGTGTGTATTTTTTTTATTTCGTTAAATTTAATTTTCTTAAATTTATTTTAATTTAAAAGATAGTGAAATTATAATTAAAAAAGGTGTCATTTTGTGTCAAAACTATGCTCTTTTGTCTCAATTTATTTTTAAATTTTATTTGCTTTAAAACCTATTTAGGGCTGTTTTTATTCGCGTAATGTTGTTTTTGGACTTAAGTAGCACCTGTTCTCTTTTTCTTGTCGGAATCCAGCGATTTGTTTTTTATAGCCATTCAAACGTTTTCGTAAATAAATGGATTAAAAAGGTTTGATTGTTTTTTCTTAATTAATACTATTGTTTTGTGTTGATTAAATAATAACCAATTGATATTAATGACTAAGAGGTTCTGTTTTTGGGCTTTTTATAGTTTTATTTATTAATAACCAATAAATCTTAATCTATGAGAAAATTTAATCGTTTGATTTTCGTTAGTTTTTCTTTTTTGTGTATGCTATTGCTGTCTACAGGAATTGTTTATTCACAAGGAACTGGAAAAGAACTAAAGGGTATCGTCAAAACAAATGATGGGCGTTTTTTGGAGAAAGTTACCGTTTTGGTGAAGGGAACTTCAACGGGGACAGTAACAGATAGCTACGGTCGCTTTAGTTTAAAATTGCAGCAAAGTACTGCTAAGATTACTTTAAGTTTTACCCATACGGGATACTCGTCTAAGGAACTTGAAGTAGAAGCGGGTAGGGAAATAGAGATCACCCTTTCTGAATCTACTGAGAATCTAGATGAAGTCGTCGTTATTGGATACGGAACTGCCAAACGAAAGGATGTGACAGGTGCAATTGTTTCGGTGCAGACCGAAAAGCTCGAAAAGGAGGCGCCTCGGTCTGTTCAGGATCTATTAAGGGGGAATGCCGCCGGATTGGTGATTGGACAGGGTAATTCCGCTAAGGGTGATGCCGATTTGCTTGTAAGGGGAAAGGGAACATTGAAAGCTGGCAGCAGTCCACTAAATGTCGTGGATGGCGTTATTTTTGACGGGACATTTGCTGATCTTAATCCCAATGATATTCAGTCAATCGATATTTTGAAAGATGCGAGTGCGACTGCTGTGTACGGTGCAAAAGCGGCAAATGGCGTTATCTTAATTACGACAAAAAAAGGTAAAAAAGGAAAGCCAACGATTACGTTCAATGGTAATTTTGGAATGGTAGAAAATGCGGGGATGCCACGTGTAATGACCGCTGATGAGTTTTTGAAATATCGCTATGATTTTGAAGTAGGCCGAAGAACCGCAGATTATCTTAAAGCACATCCCGAAATGTTTGTGGACCCAAGACTGCTCAATGGAATCAATCAATTGGATTGGTATAATTACGATCAAAAGACCCCCGTTACAAATGTAACAGAGGATCAGTTGATCAGGTCTTGGCTTTCTCGATTGGAACTAAAGACTCCGGAAATTGAAAATTACATGAACAATAAGATTACGGATTGGCAGGATTTGGTTTTTCAAAAGGGGATCCAGCAAGATTATGCTTTGGCTGTATCGAATAGTAATGAGGTGTCAAATTATTATTTGTCTTTTAATCATGTTGATAGAGAGGGTGTTATATCGGGGAATAGATTTAGGAATTTTCGTACTAGATTAAATTTAGAAACAAAGATTACACCCTATTTAAAAGTTGGTGCTAATACTAATTTTGCGGTTCGAAATGAAGGTTTTTTACAGGCGGATTGGAAGCAGTCTGCGGTGATATCTCCTTATGGATCAAATAATATCGATGATCCTACAAGTATTTATCAAAGACTTCCTACTGGAGATGTTACACCGGTAAATCCTTTTTTTGATAATCAATTTAGAGATCGAAAAGATCATTACAATACATTGAATTCCAGTTTGTACGGTGTGATTACTTTGCCTTTTGGTATCGAATTACAATCCAATTTTACGCCTTCGTTTATCTGGCACGAGTATTATAACCACGATTCTTCTAAAAATCCCGAGTGGAAGGCAAAGGGTGGAAGTAGCGAACGCTCATTTGAAAAAACATATAATTGGCAGTTAGATAATGTATTGCGTTGGAAGCGGCGTTTTGATGTACATAATTTTGAAGTCACATTGCTTCAAAATGCAGAGAAAGGGCAGTATTGGCGAACCAAGGCCACAGCTTCTCAGTTTGTTCCTTCTGATGTTCTGGGCTGGCATCGTCTGCAGGCTGGGACAATTCCTTTGAACGAGAGTGAGGATACTTATCGTACAGGCGACGCACTGATGGGGCGTCTGTTTTATTCCTTCAAAGATCGCTATATGTTGACAGCTTCTGTACGACGTGATGGGTATTCAGCCTTTGGCGCTCAAAATCCAAGAGCAACCTTTCCCGCCCTGGCTTTTGCCTGGGATTTTACAGCGGAGGATTTTATGAAAAATACCAAATCCTGGTTGGATTATGGTAAGCTTCGTCTATCATGGGGAAGAAATGGAAACCGCGATATTGGAATGTATGAAGCTCTTTCCGACATGACCTCGGGGTTACATCCGTATATTGATGCGAGTGGAAACCTCTATCTTTCATCTCAGCTATACGTGAATAGAATGGCCAATTTGGGCTTGAAATGGGAGAATAAAAGTTCGTACAACGCTGGTTTGGACTTTTCAATATTCCATGGTCGTCTGAGTGGCGCACTGGATTTTTATACAGCAAAAACTCAGGATTTATTGGTAGATCGTGCATTGCCAGAAATTATCGGATTTAACAGTGTTGCCGCCAATCTCGGTGAGCTCTCAAATAAAGGTTTTGATATTACCTTAAATAGTAATATCATGAAGAGGGGGGATTTTAGTTGGAATGCGACGGCAATCTTTATGTTGAATCGGAGAAAAATTGTGAAGTTGTATGGCGATATGGTGGATGTAAAAGATAGTGAGGGAAATATCGTCGGCCAAAAGGAAGCGGACGATGTTAAAAATAGATGGTTTATTGGACAGGATCCCGACAGGATATGGGCCTACAAACGAAATGGAATCTGGCAACTAGGGGAAGAAGAAACAGCTGCAAAATACGGCAACCAACCTGGCGATTTTAAATATGTAGATCAAAATGGAGACGGGGTATTAACGGATGCTGACCGCGTGTTTCAGGGGTATACAACACCGCGTTTTAGGTGGTCATTTCGAAATGAATTACGTTATAAAGAGCTGAGCTTTTCTTTCTTTATGTACTCCAATTGGGGACATTTTGCAGAATTCAATCGGGCCGCAAACAATAGTAATTTTGCAGATCGGAGTACGGATTATGCGCTACCTCGCTGGACGCCAGATAATCCGATCAATGATTATGCCCGAATTGGTTCCAAAAATAACGGGACAAACTACATTAACAAATCTTATATTAGACTGGAAAATATTGTATTATCATATTCCGTTCCTAAAACACTTTTACAGGCATTGAAAATCCAGCAGTTACGTGTGTCGGCATCTGTGAGAAATGTAGCCTATTTGACAAAAGATTGGAGATTCGGTGATCCTGAAGCTTCAGGTGATCCAACTCCCCGTACGTATAATCTTAGTTTAAACCTTACCCTATAATTTTTAGATCATGAAATTGAAAAAAAATATAATATTTAGTTTATGTATTGGTTCAATGGCTTTTTTCACATTTTCTTGTAGTAAGGATTGGCTTAAACCGAAACCCTTGTCTTTCTATGAACCTGATGTTGCACTAGCCGATGCGCAAGGTATGTACTCCGCTTTAACGGCCTGTGAAAGAAATATGCGGCATGAATTTTTTGACGATGCTGCACCAATTTTGACCGAGATGATTCAATCTGAAGTAGCCGTAGAAGGTACGACAGATAAAGCTGGTCCACAAATGGATATGGATATCGCACTGCTCCCCGATGCAGATCTCAATAACAACGATAGAACTAAAGTCGGTTGGTATTGGTACGAGGGATTTAAGGGAATAAAATACGCTAATCTTATTATTTCAAGAATAGATGCAGGAACTTTTAAAGACGAAAATGAAAAAAACGCGATTTTAGGAGCAGCTTATTTTCAACGTGCCTATCGTTATTTTAAATTGGTGCATCAATTTGGCGATGTTCCTTTTATTGATAAAGAAATAAATGAACCGAAATATGATTTCTATAGTTACGATCGTTGGAGCATTCTCGAAAAATTACGTAAAGATCTGGAGTTTGCCTACCAATGGGTACCCGAAAAAGTAGATCGTGGGCGTACCTCCAAATCTGCTTGTGGTATATTGTTGATGAAGGTATGCATGGCTTTGGCAGATTTTGATCGGGCAATCGCTATTGGAAAAGAAATTGTCGCTATTCATCCACTTATGAAAAGCAGATTTACGGTGAATAAAAGTAAACCAAATACCAATCTGATGTTTGATCTTCATAGTGTTGAGGCAAAATTAGATGGGGCCAATACCGAAGGTTTAATGTATGTAGTTTCTTATCCTGGAGTTGATGGCTCTGCACGCATAAGAACAATGCGTAATGGCGTTCCTTTCTGGAACAACGGCGGTATAAAAACACCGGACGGAAAAACGGGGACAGGGCTATCATTAGCAGCGGATGAAACTGATCTTTCATTGGATTTAAATAAGAACTATGGTCGTGGTATAGGACGATTGCGTCCAACTTGGTATTTTACAAATCAGATTTGGAGATCTGGGAAAGAAGATAATGATTTGCGGGGGATCTTTAATCGGGATAGTTGGAGAAAGATGGAAGATTTGAAATATAATGAGCCCAACTTAAAAAAGACTGGCAATCCCTGGTATGGAAAAAATCTAGTTAAACCGGCGGGGATGAGTGTTGAGGATTCAATTCGTCTATGGTTCTCTTGGCCGCATTATAAATTATTTGTACCGGATCCATTGCAAACACAATGGGAGGGCGGGGAAACCCCATGGTATATTTTTCGTTCTGCTGAAGTCTATTTATTGTTGGCAGAAAGTTATTATTGGAAAAATGATCTTGGCCAGGCTGCCATTGCCATTAACGAAGTCCGTCAACGCGCCGGTGCATCACAGCTGACGGCAGACGAAATCAATATCGGTGAGCTATTAGATGAGCGTGCACGTGAGTTGTATTATGAAGAAAACAGACATATTGAGCTCGTAAGGATTGCCTATATTTACGCAAGAACCCGAAAACCATGTGAAATATTTGGTGGTCGTGTCTATGATTTAAAACAGATTAGTGGTCCAGGAGGAACGAATGCGAATATTAAACAAGCTGGAGTTAATTTCTGGTACGATAGAGTGGTTGCTAAAAGTAATTTCTATAATAAAGGGGTCAAACATAAATGGGCCGAATATAAAATTAGTGTGCACCATATCTTATGGCCTGTGCCTGCCAATGCAATTAATACAAATATCAAAGGTGTTATCAATCAAAATATAGGTTATCCGGGAGCCGAGAAAAATAAAACGCCGTTATTGGTTGAAGATAAGTAACAAGTGTTTTCAAACGTTTTCGTAAATAAATCACATCATTTGATTCATTTCACTTATATTAATTAATATCTTGTTTTATTAAGTCAATTGAATCAATAGCCAATAAGTAAATGGGGGCCTATTTGGCTTGAAAGTGAAGTGTAGTATCGTCTCCTGGCTTTCGCTAGTATGGTCTCTAACTTGTTATGATTGACAAACCAATGATGAATAAATAAACCGGGTCGATAGACTCAAGATCAAATTTTACAATGAAAAGAAATACACTATTTAAATCTGTTGTGATGGCAGCGATCGTTAGCAATGCTGTATTATCGTATGCCCAGACAGATAAAAGTAATGAGAAAGGTTGGACAAACCTTTTTGATGGAAAAACGCTGAATGGCTGGAAATCCGTCGGAGGAAAAGCTCCCTATTCTATTGAAGGTGATGCTATTGTCGGCAGAATGACAAAAGGTACGCCCAATTCTTTTTTGATCACTGAAAAAGAATATGGTGATTTCATATTGGAACTTGATGTTAAACTTGAAGGTAACGAAACAAACTCAGGTATTCAGACACGGAGCCATCTTGATCCAAAGGCTAACGATGGGCGCGGACGTGTATATGGAAGGCAAGTAGAAATAGACCCCTCTGCCCGTGCATGGACAGGTGGAATCTATGATGAGGCGCGTCGTGGATGGATTTATCCACTCGATTTAAATGAAAATGCTAAAAAAGCCTATAAAGTAGAGGAATTCAATCATATTCGAATTGAAGCCATTGGTGATGAGCTGCGCACTTGGATCAATGATATTCCTGTTGCTTATGTCGTTGATACGATCGATAGGTCTGGTTTTATCGGTTTGCAGGTGCATGGTATTCCACCTAAACTGGACGGAAAGAAAGTGTACTTTAAGAATATTAAAATAAAAACAACCGACCTCAAATCAAAAGGTTTTCCAAAAGATCTTTATATCGTGAACTTGAAGCCAAATGACTTGGCTGATGCTGAAAAGAAGAAGGGTGTTAAGCTTTTGTTTGATGGTAAAACCAATAAAGGCTGGCGGAGTATACATGGCGATAAATTTCCGGAACGTGGCTGGCAAGTTAAGGATGGACAAATGACTGTTCTGAAATCCGACGGTGGAGAATCAACCAATGGTGGTGATATCGTCACAAAAGATAAATACGCTGTGTTTGACCTTTCATTTGAATTTAAGCTTAGTCCGGGAGCAAATAGTGGTGTTAAGTATTTTGTGACTTTAAAAGAAAAATCAAAAGGATCTGCGATTGGTTTGGAATATCAAGTGCTGGATGATGCTTTACATCCTGACGCGAAGTTGGGACGTGATGGAAATCGTACCTTGGCATCGCTTTATGATCTCATTACGTCCAATCGTGATGATCGCGCACTTAGACCGATCGGCGAGTGGAATAGAGGTAGGGTTGTGGTTACAGCAGATAACAAAGTTGAACACTATTTAAATGGAATTAAGATGTTGTCTTATGAGCGGGGCTCCAAAGCGTTTAAAGACTTGGTTCAGATCAGCAAATATAAAGATTGGGAAAACTTTGGCGAAGCGAAGGAAGGTTTTATTCTTCTCCAGGACCACGGTGATCGTGTTTCATTTCGTAGTATCAAAATCAATACACCCAATTAAGCTTATCTCTTATGAATCATTATTTATCGCGCAGAAGCTTTGTTAAACAGTCTGTTATCGCTGCAGGAGCTGTGATGTTGTCTAATAGCGTCTTGGGAAATGTCAATTTGGCCAAGCCAAATGAGCGTGTCAACTTAGCCTGTGTAGGCTTGGGAAATAGGGCTGCCGATATCATTAAAGAGCTCTATAAAACAGGACTTTGTAATATTGTTGCGCTCTGTGATGTTGATCTTGGCGCGAAGCATACACAGGAAATTTTGGGCTTGTTTCCTGATGCACCTAAGTTTAAGGATTTTAGAGTGATGTTTGACAAAATGGGAAATCAGATCGATGCTGTAAGTGTCGGAACTCCCGATTTCTCGCACTTTGCCATAACAATGCTTGCACTGGACTTGGGTAAACATGTTTACGTGGAAAAACCAATGGCGAGAACATTCCTAGAAGTTGAACTGATGGCAAATAAAGCTCGGAAAAATCCTAAACTTGCTACCCAAATGGGAAATCAGGGGCACTCCGAAGCCAATTACTTTCAATTTAAAGCCTGGAAAGATGCCGGTATTATTAAGGATGTGACGCGCATCGATGCGCACATGAATATGCCGCGTAGATGGCATGGCTGGGATGTGAACATGAAGGGTTTTCCTGCCGCTGAAATGGTGCCCGAAACATTAGATTGGGATCTTTGGCAAATGCAGACCATAGGCCATAATTATAATAAGGATTTTGTGAATGGTCAATGGCGCTGTTGGTATGATTTTGGAATGGGGGCATTGGGTGATTGGGGTGCACATATATTGGATACAGCGCATGAATTTTTAGATTTGGGGCTGCCTACAGAAGTGTCCGCTGTGAAGCTCGATGGGTATAATTCCTATTTTTTCCCCATGTCTTCGACCTTGAAATTTCATTTCCCAAAAAGGAAAAAGATGCCAGCACTAGATATCAATTGGTATGATGGACTGGATAATTTGCCACCTATACCGGAAGGCTACGGTGTATCCGGACTGGATCCTAATATTCCTGCACCAAGTACAGGGAAATTGGAACCCGCCAAATTAAATCCTGGGAAAATTATCTATAGCAAGGATTTGATATTTAAAGGTGGCTCTCATGCTAGTACCTTGCAGATTATTCCAGCAGCGAAAGCTAAGGAAATGGAGTCTCGGTTACCGGAAGTGCCAACATCACCGTCAAATCACTTTGCTAATTTCTTAAAAGGTTGTAAAGGCGAAGAAAAGACCCGCTCGGCTTTTGAAATTGCAGGTCCTCTGAGCCAAGTATTTTGTTTGGGTGTAATTGCACAACGCTTAAACAGCAAGTTGATCTTGAATACAAAGACAAAAGAAGTGACTAATGATAAGTTTGCCAATGCACTCTTAGCTGGACCTCCACCTGCCAGAGGCTGGGAGCAGTATTATAAGATGTAATGGACCAGTAACTGGGCATAGAAAGTAAAGGGCAATGTGAACATTGCCCTTTTTGTTTTTGAAATGAAAAGTCTTTCCTGAAATGTACGATTTGCTTGCTCTTTATATAAAAGAGCTGGAAAGTCGAAAAAAGCTGATAATCCCAAGCAAATTGAGACAAATCAGCGCTATTTTGATCAGTCCTAGTAGAAAGTAATTCTCCTCCCTTAGGTATATTTGTGATGCAGCAATTCAATTTTTAAACCTTAACGTCATGTATAAAGTATCCCTGCTCTTTATAGGCATTGTAGCATTGGTCCTTAATGCCAATGGTCAAAATTTATCAACGCAATCTTTTCAGGCAACCCATCGGTATCTTAAAATTCCAATTAAAAATGGTGCTCCCAAACGTCATGTTGAGGTATGGCTGGGAAACGATAAAGTAAGGTGGTTTGATGTCGAACTGGCAGATAGTACCTATGATTGGATAGCCTATCTTGATATAGGGAAGTGGAAGGGACAGCAGCTTAAGGTGGTGGCAAATACATCAGACAAAGAAATTCCTTTGTTTAATCCTATTGCACAGAGTGATACCGATGATAACGATAAGGTCTATGCTGAAGATCGAAGGGGACAATTTCATTTTTCGGCCAAGAGAGGTTGGTTGAACGATCCGAATGGTCTGGTCTTTTTTAATGGACAATATCACCTGTTTTTTCAACATAATCCCTATGGAACCAATTGGGGCAATATGCATTGGGGGCATGCCGTGTCCTCCGATCTGTTGCATTGGAAGGAATTGGGAGAGGCTTTATATCCAGACGAATCTGGCGTCATGTTTAGCGGTGGAGCTGTCGTGGATAGTAACAATACGGCTGGTTTTGGGAGAAATGGGGTAACAAACCTCATGATCCTGTTTTATACGGCTGCGGAGAAATCATGGGGACAGGGATTGGCATACAGCTTGGATGGTCAGAAATTTGAGAAAATGCCAAACCATATTTTGGATAAAATAACAACAGGAAACCGAGATCCAAAAGTAATTTGGCATGCTCCCTCAAAGCAATGGGTTCTTGTACTTTATGTTGAAGAGGAACAGGAACAACACACGATGCAGATTTTTACCTCAAAGGATTTAAAAATATGGACATTTGCGAGCAAAATAAAAGGCGGGCGGGGTAATGACCGTTATTTATTTGAGTGTCCCGAATTCTTTGAATTGGCGGTAGACGGTAACCCGAACAATAAAAAATGGGTTTTGACGGGGGCTAATAGCCAATATGCGATCGGAGAGTTTGATGGAAAATCTTTTCATCCTGAGATCGAACGCCTGTTTAGTCAATATGGTCGTGATTATTATGCCGCGCAAACTTTTAGCAATGAACCGAAGAAGCGACGCATTGAAATCGGCTGGTGGCGCACACATACAAATCAAGGGAACTCCGCTTTTAATCAATCCATGAGTATTCCAATGGAACTCAAATTGAAAAGTACGGAAAAGGGTATTCGCCTTTTTCGGGAGCCGGTGACAGAATTGCAAAAATTAAGAAAAGAAAAACTCAGCATCAGCCGAAAGAAAATTAGTTCGAACGATTCAAGTTTGTTTCAGCATTTTAAGGCTGAGCTTGCTGAATTGGATTTGGTCATCGATCCACAACAAGCCAAAAATATTCAGATCAATGTGAGGGGCTTGGCAATTAATTATAACGTTTCGACGGAAGAGCTCCTTGTTGATAATGTAAGGGCTCAAGTACCGCTGCGAAATAAAAAACTCGCATTGAAGTTGCTTGTAGATCGGACAGGACTCGAGCTTTTTGCGCAAAATGGAGAAGTTTACATGCCCATAAATTATAATTTTGATCGGAATAATTTAACTTATGAACTCG
Source organism: Sphingobacterium paramultivorum (assembly GCF_014109745.1). Lineage (NCBI taxonomy): Bacteria > Pseudomonadati > Bacteroidota > Sphingobacteriia > Sphingobacteriales > Sphingobacteriaceae > Sphingobacterium > Sphingobacterium paramultivorum. Next base: position 2,843,476 of record NZ_CP058555.1, on the reverse strand, counting down.
TCACTTTTAATGGTGAAGTTGTATTGGAATCTGCTGACCTCTATGCGCTTGACAGTATATGGTTTAAATAAGACTTTTATGATATAGCGATAATGGAGAGACTGTTTTTGTCAATTTGTTAGGATGATAAAAATAGTGCTGGAAGACTATATTTTTTTGGTCATTTTTTAAAAAAAAAGGTTTTCAAACGGGGAGAATGAAAACCTTAAATAACCAATTATAAACCTAAATTATGATGATACAAAGGTAAGTGTATTTCCTACACTATGCAAATTTATTTTAAAAAATAATTTAATCTTCTTTAAACAAGCTATTGGAAGTACCTATTTTTATAGGAGTAAACTGTATTTTTTAACGAAAACGGACTGTTCGCTGTATTCTTTTTGCACGCTTTGGCTTCGTGGACTTTAAAAAGCATCAGTTGTAGACAATTAGCTATTTTAGAAACATGGAAAATTTAGAAGTATGGATGCGTGGACCTATTGAAGGGGTTCCTGCTCTTCTCCAACCTGTTGCTCATGCACTCTTGCAGGTTGAAGAAGATGTTTTAAAGTATACTGCACAACTATCTTCAGCACAACTTTGGACAAAACCGGGGGGTAATGCCAGTATAGGTTTTCACCTTCAGCATATTCGTGGGGTAATCGATCGCATGTTTACTTATGCCGAAAACAAATCCTTGTCGGATGAGCAATTTGACGACCTCCATAAGGAAGGTATAGAAAATAGCGATGTGAGCGTAACAGCGCTTGTAGAAAACTTACACCGACAGATTCAGCAATCTGTGCAAAAACTAGCGTTAATTGATCCGAAAACCTTGACGGAAGTGCGTTTTTTGGGTAGAAAACGAATCCCTACGACCTTGATTGGTTTGTTGTTCCACGCTGCTGAGCATGCACAGCGCCATGTTGGCCAATTACTGGTAACGGCACGATGTATCAATTAAAAACCAACTATATTTTTGTCCGCTAGAGGCTATTATTTTTGAACTTGTTGTAACTTTTCTCCCCATTTCCCAAGTTCTTGAATAATTGGTTTGAGTTCATAACCCAGCGCAGTTAGCTCATAGAGTACGCGTGCCGGTACCTCTGCATATACAGTACGTTTTATAATGTTATCCTCTTCCAGCTTTCGCAATCGTAGGGTGAGCATACGTTCAGTGATACCTGGTAAACATCTTTTGATTTCAGAATAACGTAGCGCGCCATTGATGAGATAACAACAAATGGCTAGCGCCCATTGACCGCCAATCACATTAGCGGCAAAGACTTCGGGGCAATTATGCTCAAGTTGCTTTTTATTTGAAAAGTTAGTGGAACTCGTCTTGATTTTAGTCATACGCACATTTTTTATAGTACCTAACATTGGGTTACAGATAGGCCAAAATAGGAATTATGTCGCTATTTTTAAATCACAGTCATGTCGTTTATTAAAATTGCCGCAATGAATTGGCTAGACCTGGTGACTTGTACATAGATACATAAATAAAAATATGAAAACATTAATAGTCGTTATTCACCCTAATTTTGGGACCTCTCTCGTAAGTAAAAGTTGGGTCAGGGCCTTGGAAAACCACCCCGATTTGTATGAGATCCATCAGTTGCATCAAGTCTATGCTGACGGTAAAATTGATGTCGTGGCAGAACAGCAGATGATGGAGAAATATGATAAAATTGTATTTCAATTCCCCTTTTATTGGTTTAACTGCCCGCCTTTTTTTAAGCAGTGGTTGGATGAGGTGCTTACCTACGGGTGGGCTTACGGTAAACAAAGTGGGTATAAACTGGAAGGAAAGAAAATCGCATTAGCGATTTCGGCTGGGATAGACGAGCAGGAGTATGGGGTTACGGGTAAGTATAAATATAGCATGGAGCAATTAACAAGTCCTTTTGAAATTACTTTTGACTATGTTAAAGCGAATTATAAAAAGCCTTTCGTCTTTTACGGAATAGAAAAAGAGTCATCCAAAGAATGGATAGCGCAAAGTGTTTCGCAGTATCTGAGTTTTCTGGAGCAGTTATAGTCAGTGAATTCATATGTCAACAAGGCTGCTCTCATGACTTCTTTTCCTGTTGGAGCGCAATACTGTGTTCATATTGATTCCTTACCGAATTGTTAAGCTAAATATAAACAAATTATAGGATGTGTAATATTTTACACCTGAATTGGGTTGGCATTGGTCGTGATGTCGTAACCAAACCGCTATGGGGCACTGAGTGATTAAATTGTAAATTCGTATACTTGTAGAATTCCGGGAGGAATTCGCAATTTTTATAATCCCGCATAAAAATAAACAGCGTATAATATGCAGATACTTTTAGTAGAGGACGATCGCAGGATTAGCAGCTTTGTGGTGAAAGGTCTGGAAGAAATGGGGCACCAGGTCATTTTAGTTGAATCTGCGGAAGCCGCACGTGAATGGATCAATACAGATTCTTTGGATATTATTGTACTTGATATCATGCTGCCCGGAATTGATGGTATCCAGTTTACGAAGATGGTCAGGTATCGAAAAAATCATATTCCGATATTGATTTTGAGCGCCTTAGGGGAGATTGAAGATAAGGTCGAGGCCTTGGAAAGTGGTGCTGATGACTATCTCGTCAAGCCCTTTTCCTTTAAGGAATTGGTGAGCCGTATCAAAGCCCTGGTACGCCGGGACAATTATAAAAACGCGCCAAAGGACAGTAGCGTAGAAATTCGTGATTTAAAAGTGGATCTTGAACGTTATGAAGTTCATAAGAATGGTAAAAATGTCGATCTCTCTCCCAAAGAATTTAAACTATTTAAGTATCTGATCGAAAATCGGAATAAAACGCTTTCACGTACTGCAATCTTGCAGGCCGTTTGGGGAATCGATTTTGATAACAGCACCAATGTCGTCGATGTGTACGTTTCTTATCTAAGAGGCAAGGTTGATGAGGGGAGCGATACCTCCATTATCAAAACGGTGAAAGGAGTCGGTTATATGCTTACAACGGACTGACAATGAATTTAAAAATTCGGCTTACACTCTTTTCTACGCTGGTATTCACCATTATTTTTGGGCTTGCAACGCTAGTCATCTACTGGATATTTTATAATTCCTCGGAACGACATCTGATCAGTTCCCTCGAAAAAAATGCAAAAATAGCTGGTATTTATTACCTCGAGGCGGATGAGCAGAGCCCACTAAAGCATTTGGAATCTAAAAATCAATATGAAAGCCTGGTCAAACGTGCCATGGTAGCAGTTTATAACGCCGAAGGAAAAGTAAGTTATGGCGGTATGCGCTTTGATAGTCAAATTAATAAGGATTTGCTGAGCCAGCTGAAAACAGACAAAACGATTTATTTTAAAACAGAAGATAGCTTTTATTTTGGTTTGTATTATCCAGATAATCAGGGTGACTTCTTTGTGTTTGTCAAAGAGTCGAGCGCAGATTTTGATCATCAATTGAATCGTTTGCTCATTACGCTTGTCTTTGTTTTTCTCGTTGCATTGATCAGTATTGCCTTGTTGTCGGTTTGGCTGAGTAAATATGCTTATCTCCCCATTCGTAAAGTGATCCAAGAAATTCAGCATAAGGATTTAAGCACGATTCAGGAGCCCCTGACGACTATAAAAACGAAGGATGAACTACAAGATCTTATTGAGAGTTATAATGCGCTCCTACGTCGGATCAGCGAAAATATGATTATTAGAAAGAATTTTGTCAGTTATGTTTCACACGAGTTTCGAACGCCTTTGGCGGGAATCCTGGGCTCAATGGAGGTCTTCGGTACAAAGGTCAGAAGTGAAGAAGAATATCATGAATTGGCCGAAACCATTACTGAGCATGTGAATTTTCTGAATCAGCTTATTGGTAATTTTCTATTGCTGACCGACGATCAGGCGCTGAAACGTTCACTGGAAACCTTTCGCATAGACGAGATCGTATGGGATCTTGTTCCTAAGTTTTCGAGATCATTTGCCGTGCCCTTGAAAGTCGATATACAGGTCGATGAACCGCGATACTTTAATTTTCGGGGCAATAAGATGCTCGTCAGTCTGTCTATTTCCAATTTAATCGAAAATGCACTGAAATATGCAAATGGGCAGGAAGTTCTTGTCCGAATGACAGGTGTAAATGGCAGGCTGTCTTTGCAAATCATAGACCATGGTATTGGTATCCCACAAGCCGAACTGGAGTCTGTGAAACAGACTTTTTATCGAGGATCAAATGTTGGTAAAGTTAAGGGCAGCGGCATCGGTCTCTCTTTTGCGCAGATTGTATTTAAGGATCAAGGGGTAGACTTTGATATTCGTTCAAATGATCTAGGTACAACGGTATCCCTATTATTCCCTCAATTCTAATCATTTTCTAATCCCTTCTAATCAAACTTTAATTTAACCTAAAGTTGCCTGTAATCCCTGTCAGTTAGTTTTGTGGAAATTCAAAATTAAGTGAGAAAACTACGTATTACATTATTTTTACTTCTTGGCCTGAATAGCAAGCTATTTTCGCAGGAGGCGGTTGAAAACCGTTTGCGAAAGGCGGAGATCGAGCAGGTATTCCTTGCCCATAACCTGACTTTAATGGCGCAGCGTTTTCATATGCAGCAAGCCGAAGCTGCCGTGCTTCAGGCAAAGTTGTGGCCCAATCCAACGATTTCCATCTCTGAAGTCAATCTTTGGAAAAACCCTTCCAGCGAATCCTTTCCGGCTCTGATCGGAAATTACGGTAAGTACCAGCAGGTAGCGGTCGAACTGGAACAGACCATCGAAATGGCTGGCAAACGAAAAAAAAGGGTGCAATTGCAGCTTCTCGAAAAAGAAAATGCCCAGCTCCAATTTGAGGAATTGCTGCGGAACCTAAAATATGATCTCCGGAGCCAATGTCTCGAATTGCAGATCCTGCAGGAAAAGGAGAAGTTATATAATAGTCAGGTGGATATCTTTCAGACGTTGGCAAAATCATACCAAAATCAGTGGAAAGAAGGCAATGTAAGTGAGATGGACTATCTCAGGATTCAAAGCGAGTCTATCGCATTTGGTAATAAACTGAATGAAATCCAACAGGAAAAAATCACAAAAATGAATGAAGTTGCGCGCTATCTCGGAGAGAAAGGGACCGCACTCACTATATCAGATACGATCGGCATGCCGCATTTTCTCCAGGGAAAAAAACAAGAATGGAAAACGATGGCCCTCGACAATCGCAGCGACTATAAGATCATCCATAACGAATTGAAAAAAAGCGATGCTCAGCTGAAAATAGAAAAGGCCGAACGTATACCAGATTTGCAGGTCTCCATGAATTACGACCGTGGCGGAAATATCATGCGCGATTTTATAGGGCTGGGGGTTGCTATGGATCTTCCTCTATTTAACCGGAACCAGGGGAATATCAAAATCGCTAAACTGGAGCTTGAGAAAAATAAAGTGGAAATCGAGCAATTTCGTATCGACATCGAACGGGAGATCGACTTCCTTTCGGAGCGGCTCAGCAACCTTGAAACGAGTTTGAAGACAACGGATATCGGCTTTGATGGTAAATTGGACGTAGCGCTAGAACGCTATGTGCGCAATTTCCAACAACGGAGACTGACCATCGTTGAATTTATAGATTTTATCAATAATTATATGGAAAACAAAGAATCAATATTGGAACGCAGGGCGAAATATCTTCAGTATAGGGAGGAACTGATTTACTTGATCGGAAAGGATATTGTCTCATGAAAAGTAATTTTTTAACGTCATTGACACTGCTATCTATTTGTTTATTGTGGAGCTGTCAGCCGGCGAAAAATGATGAGCAGCCTATTCCTGCTGCTAAAGGCTTTTGTCTTAGCGCCGACTTTAAAAACCAAATTAAAATTGATTCGATACAGAAGCGAACGGTATTTGAACAGATCGCTTTAAATGGGGTTATCCAATACGATCAGGATGAACTTGCTGCGCTAAAGAGCCCTATACATGGTATCGTGCAGTCTGTTTCGGTCAAGATGGGCGATTATGTAGAAAAAGGACAGATTCTGGTATCGCTTAAAGGGACCTCGGTCAATGACTTAGGAAAGGAGCTGCGGGAGCTGGAAAATAGCAAGCGGCTGACGGAGAGTAAATTGCTTAGCCTGCGTAGCCTGCTGAAAGATGGTATGGCTTCCCAGCGGGAGCTGGAAGAGATGGAAAGTGAATTGAAAGCCGTGCAGATTGGAATCCGCCATGTGAAAGCGAACATGAGTTTGCTGAATGGTTCCTCGGAAAATGGTGTGTTTTACATCCGTGCACCCAAAGCTGGCTATATCGTAGATAAAAAGGTGAGTCCTGGTATGACTGTTGGCGATGACGCCGATTTGCTGTCGGTCAGTAAACTGAATGAGGTGTGGGTTTCGGTCAATATCTATGCAAATAATTTACCTTTTGTCAAAAACGGGGCTCCTGTCAAGATCACTACACTGGCTTATAAAGGTGAAACTTTTGACGGTTATATTGATCAGGTAGCCAACTTCTTTGATCCGGAGGAACGTGTGGTCAAAGCGCGCGTAAAGTTGTTGAACAAAGACCTGAGATTGAAGCCGGGCATGAGCGTGGATGTGCTGGTCGAAAAGGCTGTTTCGGGACAGGGAGAGCGTATGCTGGCAATTCCGAAAGATGCCATTATCCTCCATAACAATCAGAATTTCGTTGTACGCTACAAAAATGACTGCGACCTGTCGGTTAAAGCTATTGATATTGTCGCTGAGAATGAAACATACGCTTTTGTCAAATCTGGTGTAGCCGAGGGAGATCAGGTGCTGACCGAAAATGAGCTGATCGTATTTGATGAACTGATAAATAGATAGGATGAAGAAAGTTGTACAAAATATTGTTTCATTCTCATTGAAACATTCCTTGGTCGTCCTGTTTTTTACGCTGGCATTATTGTTCGGCGGAATATATGCCTACCTCCATACACCGATCGAGGCTTTCCCCGACGTGACCAACACACGGGTTAGGATTATCACACAGTGGCCCGGGCGCAGTGCTGAAGAAATAGAAAAGTTCGTTACACTGCCTGTTACCAAAGAAATGAATACCATTCCAAAGAAAACGGATGTTCGTTCCATCTCCTTGTTTGGGTTATCTGTTGTAACGATTCAATTTGAGGATGGGGTAGCGGATTTTTATGCCCAACAGTATGCGGGTAATAAGATGCGTTCCATTGATTTACCAGAAGGGGCCGAGAGTTCCATCGAACCACCATCTGGTGCTACCGGAGAAATTTTTCGCTATGTAGTGAAAAGTAATCTTCCGATCAAGGAAGTCTCCGCTATTCAGGATTGGGTGATTGAAAGGGAGCTTGTCGGTGTGCCCGGCGTGGCGGATGTCGTCAGCTTTGGGGGGGAGGAAAAGATCTATGAAATAAAGATCAATCCAACAGAGTTGGCCAATTATAACTTGTCGCCACTGGATGTTTATGAAGCCGTATCGCGTTCGAATATCAATGTTGGCGGCGATGTGATCCAAAAAGGAAATCAGGCTTATGTTGTGCGTGGTGTAGGCCTATTGGATAAAATCGATGATATTGGTAATATTTTGATCAAGGTGGTCGGCAATACACCGATTTTAGTCAAGCATGTAGCCGAAATCGAACTGGGGGCAAAGCCACGGCTTGGACAGGTGGGACTCAACCAGGAAGATGATCTTGTCCAGGGAATCGTCATTATGCTCAGGGGAGAAAATCCTTCGGCTGTAGTCACCAAGCTAAAAGCAAAAATTGAAGAGCTGAACCAACGTATTTTACCTGCAAATGTCAAGATTGAACCCGTTATAGATCGCACAAAACTGGTAAATAATACCGTGCATACGGTTTCCAAAAACCTGATAGAAGGTGTTCTTCTGGTTTCGATTATTGTCTTTATCTTTTTAAACAATTGGAAGACAACCTTTATGGTTGCATCGGTGATCCCATTGGCCTTCCTATTTGCGATTATTTGTTTGAAAATACAGGGGCTCCCTGCAAATTTGATTTCCATGGGGGCATTGGACTTTGGATTGTTGCTCGAAGGAACGCTGGTCATCGTGGAGACTGTTTTTGTCTCTTTGGAAAAAGAGGCTCATCGGCTCGGGACGGAACGCTTTAATAAAATCTCCAAGCTAGGAATCATTAAGAAAAGTGCCGGCTCTGTAGCAGGCTATATCTTTTTTGCCCTATTGATCTTAATTGTCGCATTGACTCCGATTTTCTCTTTTCAAAAGGTGGAAGGAAAGATGTTCTCACCGTTGGCTTTTACGCTCGGTTATGCCTTGTTGGGTTCCTTGATCCTGAGTTTGACCTATGTGCCCGCGATGTGTAAATACTTATTGAAAAAGAATATCAAAGAAGATGAGAATAAGATCACCAAGGTCAGCCGCAATGCCATTTTTAAAGGTTTTAGGAAAGCTTTCGACCATCCAAAATGGACATTGTCGATTTTTATTGCTGCTTTGCTCGTCTGTATTTTTCGGTTTAGCCATTATGGTTCAGAGTTTCTTCCGAAACTGAATGAAGGTGCAATTTATGTCCGCGCAACCTTACCCAATAGTGTCAACCTAGAAGAATCTGTGAAGCTGACCAAAACCATGAAAGCAAAATTGATGAAGCAGTTTGACGAGATTGATTTTATCATGACGCAAACAGGCCGCCCCAATGATGGTACAGATCCAACCGGTTTTTTCAATATTGAATTCAATATTGAATTGAAACCCGAAGGCGAGTGGAAAAGAAAGCTGTCAAAAGAGAAATTGATTGGTCAGATGCGGGATAGTCTTCAGACTTTTCCGGGAATAAATTTTGGTTTTAGCCAGCCTATCCAAGATAATGTAGAGGAGTATGTAGCCGGAGTAAAAAGTCCGCTGGTCATCAAAATTTTTGGTGAGAATTTACAAGATTTAGAAAATAAAGCCAATAAGTTTGCCGAATCACTTAAAAAGGTGAACGGTATTACGGACATCAATGTTTTCAAAAATATCGGTTTGCCTGAACTAAGGATTCAGCTGCATGATTCGAAAATGGCCAAATATGGTGTTTCGACCAAGGATGTGCAATCTGTGATTGAAATGACTATTGGCGGGCAATCTGTGACACATTTCTATGAAAACGAGCGCATCTTTGATGTACGTCTCCGCTTCCAAAAATCGTATCGTGACAATCCTGAGAAGATCGGAAATATCATCATTCCCACGATGAATGATCAGAAAGTACCGCTTCGGGAGATCGCAACAATAGATTACCATACCGGTCCGGCATTTATTTACAGAGAGGGCAATTCCCGTTATATCGGTGTTGGCTTCAACATTGAAGGGCGGGATTTGGGAAGTACAATTACAGATGCAAAAAAACAAATAGAAAAAGATGTTAAATTGCCCAAATCTTATAAGGTCGTGTGGGCAGGAGAATTCGAAAGCAAAGAACGGGCTACAAAACAGCTGATGAATGTTGTGCCAATTTCTCTTATTTTGATTTTACTCTTGTTGTATGCCAATTTTGGCAACGTCAAAGATACGTTGATCTCTTCGCTGACACTGGCATTTGCTTTTATAGGCGGTTTTGTATCGCTGTGGGTTACTGGGACGACATTTGGAATTTCGGCGGGTATCGGATTTATTATTCTCTTTGGTGTAGCCACGATTGACGGCATTGTTTTAATAGGGATAATGAAAGAAAATCTGTTGAATAAAATGAGCTTGAAACCCGCTATTTATGAAGCTGTAAAAAGCCGGATCAGACCCATCCTAATGATTGCGTTAATGGGGGCAATGGGGTTATTGCCGGCTGCACTTTCAAACGGAATGGGATCTGAAATCCAAAAACCCTTGGCTATTATGATTGTCGGCGGATTGATTATTTGTATGATTCTATCGTTTTCCGTACTGCCAATCGTTTTTTACTTCTCTTATAAAAAGGAGAGCCGCGATTAGTTACCCATTTTTAATTATTATATACGATACAAAGGTTGCCTGTCAGACAGTGCAACCTTTGTTATTTCTAATCTGCAGCTATACATTCCATAATAGCTGTCAAAATTTTACGCCGATAAACATGTATATATCTTTTACATGCTATTTTTTGTAAATCTTGTTATAAATGTTGAACTTACATTTAAGTTGTTGAAATCAAATTTCAAATTACAAAGCACTAATCTGAAGTTTTGCTGAAATAAGTTATAAATCTGTATTTAAAATTAGAAAGCCATTCTTCCGCTTTTTCATGAGTTGTATTTACTAGAAAAGGTCAATATTAGGTCAGTGTTGATTAATTCATAAGAAGATTGACCTCGCTATTCCAAATAGATTTGTGATAAAGAAATATTAAAATAATACGCTATGGCACAATTTAAATGGGAAGGAATTTATCCTGCAATGTTATCACCATTTGATGAAAATGGAAATTTGGATTTTGATATGTTTGGTAAAAACATTGAAGCACAATTGGATGGAGGCGTTCACGGTTTGATTATCGCTGGATCATTGGGTGAAGCAAGTGTTTTGAGTACGGAAGAAAAGTATGATTTATTGACATATGCGTTGAAGGTTGTTGCTGGGCGTGTACCGGTGTTGTTGAATATTGCAGAAAATACAACTGCTGCAGCGATCAAAGTAGCTCAGACCAGTGAAGAATTAGGCGCAGATGGTTTGATGTTATTGCCACCGATGCGCTATAGAGCTGATGATAGAGAAGCGGTCGCTTATTTTCGTGCTGTTGCACAAAGCACCAAATTGCCAATCTTAATCTATAACAACCCTGTTGACTATAGTACTTATGTATCGCTTGATATGTTTGAGGAACTCTTATTGGAACCAAATATTCAGGCAGTGAAAGAGTCTACACGAGATTTAACAAATATCACGCGTTTGAAAAATCGTTTTGGTGATCGATTAAAGATTATGGCTGGCGTAGATACGTTGGGGCTTGAGTCTTTGATGTTAGGGGCTGATGGTTTAGTTGCTGGACTGGTCGACGCATTTCCAAGAGAAACTGTGGCCATGTACGATCTTGTAAAGGCTGGCGAGTACAGCAAGGCTGTAGAAATATACCGTTGGTTTATGCCTTTATTGGAATTGGATATTCATCCTAAATTGGTCCAATATATTAAATTGGCGGCGACAGCAGAAGGAATTTCAACACCTTATACACGCGCTCCCAGATTGCCATTGATCGGCGAGGAAGAACAACGTGTTAAAAAAATTATTGCAGATTCAATCGCAACTAGACCACAATTATAGGAATGCTTCTGAACTTTCTGGACGAAGGTTCAGAAAATTTCCTTTTTAGGACCGGGTAAAAATAGGCGAAAAGGACCTTCTTATTATATTTAAAGCCGCAAGGAATAAAGATATCAGGAAGGTTTTTATTGATTTTTGAAGATAGATACTTACAATAAAAACAAAAGGAATGGATAGAAACGAAAATGAGATTGATTACGTCGTAAAACAGGCGGAGGCTGGATTTCAGTTTCTTCAAAAAACTGATGTAATTGAACGGGCGGAATTGATGTATGCCATTGCCGCTGAAATTGAGGCATTGGGAGACATCCTGATTGAAACGGCCCATCTGGAAACGGCCCTTCCTTTGGGTAGACTGCAAGGTGAAAAAGCGAGAACGGTCAATCAATGGCGTCGATATGCCGATGCTGTGCGAACTGGTTTATACAGTGAAGCACGGATAGATCGTGACCCAAATGGTCAATTTGATTTACGGAAGTATAATAAAGGGCTTGGTCCTGTTGTGGTTTTTGGCGCAAGCAACTTTCCTTTTGCTTTTTCAACGGCAGGTGGGGATACAGCCAGTGCCATTGGTGCCGGCTGTTCGGTTATCGTAAAAGCACATCCCGCTCATCTTAAAACTTCGCAATTAATGGCTGACGCTATTGATCGGGCGATCTCAAAACAAGGAGCCCCAAGTGGCGTTTTTAATCATGTGCTGTCGGATTCATTTGCTGCTGGACAAGAATTGGTCCGCCACAGATTCGTAAAAGCAGTTGCATTTACAGGTTCTTTCCGTGGTGGGAAAGCTTTATTTGACCTGGGCCAGTCAAGACCTGATCCTATTCCTGTATTTGCCGAAATGGGGAGCGTAAATCCGGTTTTTCTTTTACCGGACTACTTAGGGAACAATCTGGAACCTTTTGCTAAGCAGTATATTGCCTCACTGCTTTTAGGTGTTGGCCAATTTTGTACCAATCCAGGTGTTTTAGTAAGTGTCGGCGGCGAACAACTAGATCGATTTAAAGCGGAGTTGAAGAAGGAACTTCAAGCTGCCGCTACCGGCAAAATGCTGCACGCAGGAATATTGGATAGTTACAACCGTTTAAAAGGGGAAATGGTTCAATACGATGGTGTCAGTATATTGGAAGAAGGGCAGGATAATACAGCGCAAGATTTTGCTCAGGCCCTGCTTGCTGAGGCGGAAGCAAGCCAAGTTTTGGCTAATCCTAAGTTATTGGAAGAGGTTTTTGGACCTTTTGGACTAATTATATCCTGTGCGGACCTCAATGAAATGAAAAATGTAATGGAGCAGCTCGAAGGACAGATAACCATCACTTTTGCGGCATCGGCGCAGGACATCCACGAATGCCAGGCACTCTTTTCAATTGCACAGGACAAATGCGGAAGGCTTTTGTTTCAGGGTATGCCAACTGGGGTTGAAGTACAGTATGCTATGCATCATGGCGGACCCTATCCGGCAACCACAGATGCGCGTTTTACTTCTGTAGGGCCCGATGCGGTAAAGCGCTTTCTTCGCCCCATTAGTTTTCAAAATTGGCCAAATGAATTTTTGCCTAAAGAACTACAAGACGGAAACCCATTACAAATTGACCGCTTGGTCAATCAGCAATGGACTAAAGCATAATAGAAACAAATGACCATATAAACAAGTGATCAGAAATGAAGAAGACTTTTTTTTGTATTGATTCGCATACCTGTGGTTGTCCCGTGCGATTGGTGGCAGGAGGAGCCCCATTATTACAGGGGAATTCCATGATGGAGCGCAGGTTGCATTTTATACGTGAGTACGATTGGATCCGTATGGGATTGATGTTTGAACCAAGAGGGCACGACATGATGAGCGGCAGTATGCTTTATCCGCCCTTTGATCCGCAAAATGATATTGGTGTCCTTTACATTGAAACCAGCGGCTGTCTGCCGATGTGTGGACATGGAACGATCGGTACGGTGACGATTGCCATTGAGGAGGGGCTCGTTCAACCTAAAGTTCCCGGAAAATTAAGGCTGGAAACTCCGGCTGGACTTGTACATATCGATTATGTTCAAGAGGGACCTAAGGTGAAAAGTGTAAAGCTTACGAACGTCAAGTCCTTTTTATATGCTGAAGCCTTAACGGTCGATTGCCCGGATCTAGGCAACATCAGCGTCGATGTTGCTTACGGTGGAAACTTCTACGGCATTATTGATCCGCAGACTAATTTTCAAGATATCAGTTCCTATTCAGCCAGCCAGCTCATTCATTACGGAAAAATAATCCGTCAGCTGCTGAACGAAAAATATTCTTTTGTTCATCCCGAAGATGCTAATATACATGGATTGACTCACATCCAATGGACAGGGGATCCTAAACTCCCCAACTCGTCGGGACGCAATGCGGTACTGGTTGGCGACAATGCATTGGACCGTTCACCATGTGGTACAGGTACATCAGCCCGTATGGCGCAATGGTATGCTAAAGGGAAACTTAAGAAAGGGATGGAGTTTATACATGAAAGTTATATCGGTTCACAATTTACTGGTAAAATTGAAGCTGAAACAACCGTGGATGGCAAACCGGCCATTGTCCCATCCATCGAAGGCTGGGCACGGATAACAGGCTATAATACCATTTTTTTGGATGATGAGGATCCTTATTTTGGCGGTTTTCAGGTGATTTAATAGTTCAGGTGATTTAAAAAATTAATAAGACAAGAGCAACGTGAAAGAAAATATTAGAGGTACGGTTGTCGTCGTTGGTGCAGGAATTGCAGGACTTGCTTCCGCCTATTACCTTGTAAGAGACGGATGGGATGTGAAAATCCTCGAAAAAAATACCTTGGACAATAACTGTTCTTATGGCAATGCAGGCATGATTGTCCCCAGTCATTTTACGCCCTTGGCTGCCCCCGGTATTGTAGCGCAGGGGATAAAGTGGATGTTCAATAGTAAAAGCCCTTTTTATGTACGGCCTTCGCTAAATCCACGAATGATCAATTGGGGATTGAAGTTTTTAAAACATGCTAATCGCTCACACGTAGAACAGCATGCGACTGCAATACGTGATTTGAATCTCTACAGCAGCAGATTATATGATGAATTGGCGCAGGAGGAGGGGTTTGATTTTGAACTGAAGCAGAACGGGATCCTGATGATGTATAAATCCAAGGAAATGCAGCATGAAGAAATTGAATTGGCTCATCGTGCCCAGGATCTTGGACTTGATGTCGATATTCTGGAGGGGAATGCCGTTCAAGAACTGGAGCCTAATCTGAAGCTAGATGTTTTAGGTGCTATACTTTATCGCTGTGACGGAAAATTATATCCACCAAAGTTAATGCGGCAATTGATTCAATATTTGAAAGCCGCAGGCGTAGCTTTTTTCGAAGAAACTGAAGTCAATAAATTTATAACGGTCGGAAGTAAGGTGAAAGAGGCGATCAGCAACAAAGGAAGTTTTCAGGCGGATGCTTTTGTCTTGACTGGTGGCGCTTATTTGCCGCAGCTGACATCAAAGTTGCACGTAAATACACCGCTTATGCCAGGAAAAGGGTATTCTTTTATGTATCAGCCCGAGAAAGAGAATACATTGAATCATGCGGCATTATTATTGGAGGCTCGTGTTGCTGTAACACCCATGAATGGCCAGATCCGATTCAGCGGTACGATGGAATTGGGACCAGCAAATGACAAAATTTATGAAAATCGTGTCCGCGGAATTGTGGAATCCATTCCTAAATATTATCCGGAATTGAAGGTTGATTACCCAAGCGAAAAAATATGGTATGGTTACAGACCCTGCTCGCCTGACGGATTGCCCTATCTGGGAAGATTGAAAAAATTTGATAATGTCCTAGTTGCCGGCGGGGGTGGTATGATGGGCTTGAGCTTGGGCCCTGCCTATGGGAAAGTTGTTGCAGATTTATTGGCAGGACAGAAAATAGAGTATGAAATCGCTGGTTTTAGGCCTGATCGTTTCGACTGATAAAATTATGATATAAACCAACACCCGAATTATGAATCGTTCTTTTTCTTTTAAAGCTCCCAAAACATTGTTTTATGGACTGCTCTTTCTATTCCCGGTCTCCATGCATGCACAAAAGATGAAATTATACGACCATACAACACCTATAGAGCCTTATATTGTACAATATGGGCATGATGTTGAGGCGATCAACTATTTTTATGGCCCTATGCCCAAAGGCTGGGGCAACCAGCAGGCTGCCGCTTCGCCCGAACAGTTAGCACGTCTTCAACGTTTGGATAACGAATATTTGAACAAGCTGGACAAGTTCCCCTATGAAGAACTCGAAACATCGGGGCAGGTAGATTTTATCTTACTGAAGCGCAAACTAAAAAGTGATCTCCTTTCATTGAAAGAAGATGAGTCGAATTACAACCGGTTATCCGTGTATTTACCTTTCGCACAGCGAATTTTTGCACTTGAAAAGGAACGCCGTAGGGGGAAGCGTCTGGCAGGAGAAGATGTCGCAAAAGAGCTGACGCTGGTTGCCGGTGAAATCGATCGGTCAATAGCTGCGCTGCAGGAAAAGACCAATATTCCTTATTCAGATGTTAACTTTCTGGTTGCCTTATTAAATTCGCTCGACTTAAGGCTTACCAGCACCTTCGATTTCTATAATGGATATGACCCTGAATTTACCTGGTGGGTACCCTCCATATTTCAGCAAGTGAAAAGCAAGCTGTCGGATTATAAGGAGAAATTGGCTGCAAAAAGTGATTGGAAAGTGTTTGATGACGGTAGTCAGATTGCTGGTTGGCCTATCGGGGAAAAAGAGATAAACCGAAGACTCAAAGCAGAAATGATCAGCTATACCGCTGCCGATCTTTTAAAATTGGCTGATCAAGAGTTTAAATGGTGTGAAGCGGAGTTATTGAAAGCGAGCCGTGAAATGGGGTTCGGCGATGACTGGCGGGCTGCACAGGAAAAGGTTAAAAACTCCTACGTACCCATTGGAGAACAGCCGGAGCTCATCATGAGATTGTATAACGATGCGCAGCAATTTATTGAACAAAATAAACTCATGACTATTCCTGAGCTGGCAGATGAGACTTGGGGCATGATCATGATGACACCTGAACGGCAACGAGTCAACCCCTTTTTTACAGGCGGACGGGAAATTAGCATATCTTATCCGACAAACACGATGGATCAGCAGGCGAAATTGATGAGTATGCGTGGCAATAATCCTTATTTCTCCCGTGGCACAGTCCAACATGAATTGATTCCTGGTCATCATCTGCAATATTTTATGAATAGGCGTTACAAGCCTTACCGCGAAGAGGCATTTAACACGCCATTTTGGACGGAAGGATGGACATTGTACTGGGAATTGCTGCTGTATAGCAAGGGATTTGCAAAAACTCCGGAGGAGCGAATCGGGATGTTATTTTGGCGCATGCATCGCTGTGCAAGAATAACCTTTAGTATTAAATTTCATTTAGGTGAGTGGACGCCGCAGCAATGCATCGATTATCTGGTAAACCGCGTGGGATTTGAGTCGGCTAATGCGCACGGTGAAGTAAAGAGATCGTTTGAAGGTTCCTATGATCCTTTATATCAGCTGGCCTATCTCGTAGGCGGCTTGCAATTGATGCGCATCAAAGAGGAGGTCGTAGATCAAGGGAAAATGTCATTTGCTGCATTCCACGACCGTGTGATCAAAGAAAATTATCTACCGATGGAAATGTTGAGAGCGATTATCAAGGGCGAGAGGTTAAAGCCCGATTACGAGACAAACTGGAAGTTTTATCATTTTAATAACTAGGTGTTTATGAGTGAGTCGAAACAAGATTTTCAAAAGTCTCTCGGGTTACTGGATGCCACTATGCTGGTGGTTGGAAGTATGATCGGTTCTGGGATTTTTATTGTATCTGCGGATATTGCGCGCAACACGGGGTCTGCAGGCTGGATGATGGTGGTATGGCTGATCTGTGGTTTTATGACATTGA
This sequence comes from Sphingobacterium paramultivorum, assembly GCF_014109745.1. Taxonomy (NCBI): domain Bacteria; kingdom Pseudomonadati; phylum Bacteroidota; class Sphingobacteriia; order Sphingobacteriales; family Sphingobacteriaceae; genus Sphingobacterium; species Sphingobacterium paramultivorum. The sequence goes on along the minus strand of NZ_CP058555.1, from coordinate 2,826,319 downwards.
CTGCAGCGTTGAGTTATGGTGAATTGAGTGCGATGTTTCCAAAGGCAGGAGGACAATACATCTACCTTCGGGAGGCTTATGGGCCGGTATTGAGTTTTGTATTTGGCTGGACATTTTTTGCCGTTATACAAACTGCGACAATAGCTGCTGTGGGGGTAGCTTTTGCGAAATTTACAGCCTATCTCTTCCCTTTTATGGATGAAGATGTTTATTTGCTCGAATGGTCAGATTACCGGGTATCTGCAGCGCAGCTGCTGGCAATTGCCGTCATTATTGTATTAACCTATATTAATTCAAGAGGCGTAAATAGTGGAAAGCGCGTACAGACATCCATCACATTGATCAAGATCGGGAGTCTGTTGCTCTTGTTACTCTTTGGCTTCCTTGCTTTGAAACATGAAGTTTGGACTTGGAACTGGGACAATATATCTCTTTGGTCAATGCGTCGTTTAAATACGGATGGAACGTATGCATCTTATGACGGATTTTCAGCAATGGGCGCTTTCTCTGCGGCTATGGTCGGTGCGCTCTTCAGCAGCGATTCCTGGCACTCATCTTCCGCTGTAGCTGGCGAAATTAAAAATCCACAACGTAATATCGGGTTGAGTCTTGCATTAGGGACTTTACTGGTTACCGTAATCTATCTCCTGACTAATTTGATGTACACCGGCATATTGCCTTTAGAAGCTATGGTCAATGCACCAAAAGATCGTGTAGCCATGAGTGTCGCACAAGAGGTTTTTGGTCCTTTTGGGATTACTATTATAGCCATTATGATCATGATAAGCACCTTTGGTTGTAATAATGGGATTATCCTGGCAGGAGCGAGGGTGTATTATTCTATGGCCAAAGATGGTTTGTTTTTTAAAAGGGCGGGTAAGCTCAATGCGCATGCGGTACCTGCCTGGGCACTCTGGATACAATGTGTTGCTGCGTCAATATGGTGTTTAAGCGGAAAATATGGTGATTTATTGGACATGATTACCTGTGTGGTCGTTATATTTTATGTACTCGCGATTGCGGGTATTATTCGTCTCCGTATCACACGTCCAGATTTGAACAGACCCTATAAGGCATTTGGGTATCCTTTTCTTCCCATTCTTTATATTCTGATGGGACTTGCCTTTATTGGGTTGATGGTTATTTTTAAACCCAACTATACCTGGCCAGGCATTATCATTGCACTATTGGGTATCCCGATCTATTATTTAATCAATCCTAAGCGAAGAAAGTATGAAGTTTCTTAGTACAGCGGTTTTGTTGTTGTCGGCACAGTTTCTGTTTGGTCAAGGAACTTTGGCAGATTATACACGTGCACAAAACCTAAAAAAACAATTGACCAACAAAATTGAAAATCTGCCCGGCCAATTTTATTGGAATGATAAGGGGGATCTCTTTTGGTATGATCGAAATACGTTGCAGGGAAAAGAGTATATTTTGGTCAATCCCCAGGCAAAAACAAAAGAACAGCTGTTTGATCTGACGAAAGTATTTTCGTTAGTGGATGAAAAATTGGGAAAGAAAATCGAAAATCGTGTTATTTCCAATGATCAGATAAAATTGCTGGACGAGGATCAAGTGTCGCTCGATATCGCGGGCTACCTGTGGATCTGGAACCGCGGTTCCTCGCAATTGAGCCAGGGCGCTGCAAGTAGAAACAAAGATCGAAATACGCGATATTGGGGGCAGCGTGAACAGGGAAATGCCTATAGGGAAGTTGAGTCTCCAGATAAAAAACATGTGGCATTTATCCGCAATAATAATGTATTCCTGGCAAAAAAAGGAAACACAAACGAGGCGCGACAAATTACCTTTGATGGCAACACGGCAAATTATTATAGCAATGATATTCAATGGGCACCAGATAGCCGTAAGCTGGCTACAGTAAAAACTCAAAAAATAGAGATCAGGCAACTGACGCTTATTGAATCTTCTCCGAAAGATCAGCTGCAGCCTAAAATTCAGACACGCGATTACGTGAAGCCCGGAGATGAGTTGGCGCAAAAACTACCCATCTTATATGATCTTGAAAAAGATCGACTGTCGGTGTTTGATGCCGCGCTCATACCAAATCAATTTTACCTTTCGGATCTTTCCTGGCGCGATGACAGCAGAGCATTTACCTTCGAGTATAACAAACGGGGGCATCAAGTCTATGGCGTTATGCAGATGGATGCAAATAGCGGTACCTCGAGTTTTCTGATTCAGGAGCAGAATAAGACCTTTATTGATTATAGCGGCAAGAAATACCGGGAGGATCTGGCCGATGGAAAGGAGATTGTATGGACCTCTGAACGTGATGGTTGGAACCACCTGTATCTCTATGATGGAATTACTGGGAAAATAAAGAACCAGATAACGACAGGCAACTGGGTTGTTCGGAAAGTTGTGCATGTTGATACTGAAAAACGAACGGTTATTTTCGAAGGCAGCGGAATGAATGCCGCAGAAGATCCCTATTTGGTCCACTATTACGCTATCGGTTTAGACGGAAAGGGCTTAAAACTGCTGACCGAAGAAAATGCAAATCATCAAGCTTTTTTCAATAAAGACTATTCGCAATTTGTGGATACGTATTCCCGGGTCGATCAGCCGCCAATTTCAGTATTGCGCGACAAAAATGGCCGTCTTATCATGGAGCTGGAGAAAACAAACAGTAGTCTGTTAGAAACTGCAGGGTGGCGTGCACCGGAGGTTTTTAAAGCCAAGGGACGTGATGGCGCAACGGATATCTGGGGGATTATTATTCGGCCGACGAATTTTGATCCTGCTAAAAGCTACCCTGTCATCGAATACATTTATGCGGGACCGCATAGTTCTTTCGTACCCAAATCATTTTATAGCAACCCGAGCGGGATGTACGAACTCTCCGAATTGGGCTTTATTGTGGTACAGATCGACGGCATGGGGACGTCAAATCGTTCCAAGGCTTTCCATGATGTCTGTTGGAAAAATCTGAAAGATGCAGGCTTTCCGGATCGAATTGCTTGGATGCAGGCCGCGTCAAAACAATATAAATACATGGATATCGGCAGGGTAGGGATCTATGGCACATCTGCCGGGGGCCAAAGTTCAACCGGCGCGTTGTTATTCCATCCCGAGTTTTACAAAGTTGGCGTTTCCTCCTGTGGCTGTCACGATAACCGAATGGATAAAATATGGTGGAACGAGCAATGGATGGGCTGGCCTGTAGGTCCTGAATATGCGGCTAGCTCTAATATTGAAAATGCCGCTAAGCTGGAAGGAAATCTTCTACTGATTGTTGGAGAACTTGATGATAATGTGGATCCTTCATCCACTTTCCAATTGGTTGATGCTTTAATCAAAGCGCGTAAGAATCATGATTTTATCATGGTTCCTGGAATGGGGCATTCTTCCGGGGGAGATTATGGTGAACGGAAAAGAAGGGACTATTTTGTAAAACATCTTCTTGGCGTAGATCCGCCTGCCTGGAATCAGTATTGATCTTTCATCAGGACAATAATCCGCTAATGCAGACCTATTTCCTGTTTTTTCTGAACGAGTCTGATCTTATTGGCCAGAAAGGACCTTCGGTATGCTTTTTATTCCTGTTGGTGTCTGCGAAGTCATGAAGATTTTATTCGAATTTGGAAGAGGTATGAAGCGATAAGAGTGGCTCAGAAATACAGCGCCCCGGAAAGTAAATTGCTTTCGGGGCGCTGTGTTTATTTCATGTTGGTAACGTTGAAGCTGTTTTTATTCGACCAATACGCCGACATAATAGTTAAACGTATCAATATCGATATTCTCTTTCGTTAAACCGGCCACTTTAATCGGTCTGAAACGTTGGTCCAACTGGATAAGTTCTCTTTTTTGACCTTTTACGCCAATATGTATGGGCATATGGAAGCCTTTGACTTCGCTGATCCAGCGGCCCAATATTCTGCCTGAAGGATCTTGTTTGATTTCCAGTGTAGGAATGGCAGTATGCTTTACATACTGTTCAAATACTTTTAACAGGTCTAGACCGGACTGCTGGCTTACGTAGTTGACAACATCATTATAATCGACTTGTTGGTGATAAAACTTGCTGTTTAATCCCCGGAGAATATTCCGCCACTTTTCATCATTGTCGATCATCGTACGGATCATGTTAAGCATAACACCGCCTTTGGGATACATATCCCCAGATCCTTCTTTATTTACGTGGTAGGGGCCCTGGATGGGGCTATCATTTTGGATCCCGCTCCGGATACCATGGGCGTAAGCCTGGCTGGCTTCCTTACCATAGAAATAATTGATAAATAAGCCTTCGGAATAATTAGTGAAGCTTTCGTGAATCCACATATCGGCCAGATCAGCTGAAGTAATATTGTTGCCAAACCATTCATGACCAGATTCGTGGACCACAATAAAATCCCATTTATGTCCCCAGCCGGTTCCAGACGCATCCCCGCCGCGATAGCCATTCTGGTAATGGTTACCATAGGCGATGGCACTCTGGTGTTCCATGCCGGTATGGTAGGTTTCAACAAGTTTATAGCCATCTTCATAGAATGGATATGGACCAAACCAATGTTCAAAGGCTTCTAAGGTCTGGTTGGCGTTTTTTTGAAGATGGGCTTTTTTTTCTGCCGTATCATTTTCGCGCAAAATATAAAAGTCTATATCCAATGGTCCTTTTTCACCTTTGTATTTTTCCTTAAAATGAACGTAGTCGCCGATGTTGATGGCGACATTGTAGTTGTTGATTGGATTGGCAACTTTCCAGTGGTATTTGGTGTAACCATCCTTCATCTTTTCTACCTTGACCAAACGTCCATTGGATACATTCATCACCTCTTTTGGGACAGCGATGGAAATCAGCATACTATCCACTTCATCGGATTGATGGTCTTTGTTTGGCCACCAGACACTCGCGCCCATACCCTGGCAGGCCGTGGCCACCCATGGCTTTCCATTGCTATCTTTTTTCCAGTCAAAGCCGCCGTCCCAGGGAGCTTTGACCGCTTCTGTAGGATGGCCTTCGTAATACACCGTAAACTCTTCCTGTGTTCCTTTCTTGATAGCCACAGGAAATTCGACAAAGACAGCATTGTGTTCTCTGGTAAAGGAAAGTTCTTTCCCCTTATATACGACTTTGTCTACTTTGAGATTTGCAAAAAGGTCAAATTGCAGGCGATTAAAATCAGTTGTGGCCTTGAAACGGAAAAGGTTTGAACCCGAAATAAACTTATTGTCTATATCTACCTTAACATCCAAATGATAGTATTGGATATCGTAGCAGGTTCGCAGCGATGACAGGTATCCGCGCAGTGAATCCGCTCTTGTGAATTCATTTTTTTCTTTCATCAGCTGCGCCGCTGATTGCTGTATGCCTGCGGTCAGTAGACCGCAGGTTCCCAATGCATAAAATAGTATTCTTTTCATCTGTAAATGATAACTATTCGGTCTATCTTCCACCCGGAGGGCAATGTAATTTTAGATAGTTTGTAAATAATGTTTTTAAATGCTCATGTGTACCTTGTCCCTCGCTGATCGAATGGCTGCGGTTGGGGTAAGACATCAACTGGAACTGCACGTTATTTTTGATCAGTTCATTGATCAGGACTTCTGCATTTTGATAATGCACATTGTCGTCTCCGGTTCCATGGATATAGAGTAAATTACCTTTGATGTTTTTTGCATATTTCAGCGGAGAGCCGTTTTCAAAGTCTGCAAGATTTTCTTGGGGGAGGCCCATGTAGCGTTCTTGGTATACGTTGTCGTAAAGTAACTGATTTGCTACAGCTGCAATAGCAATACCCGTTTTATAGATTTGAGGATATTGTCCCAGTAGGTTAAGCGTGCTTGATCCGCCACCGCTCCAGCCCCAGACGGCCACACGTGAATTGTCGACAAAAGGCCATTTCAGGATTTCTTGTGTTGCTGAAGCCTGGTCGCGAATATTGAGCTGTCCGATATTGCGGTAGATGCTTTTTCGCCACAAGCTGCCTTTAGGAGCAGGGGTTCCGCGATTATCCAAAGAAATATAAATGTAGCCATCCTGCGCCATATTTCCTTTATATAAACTGTTATAACCTGCACCAAAATTGTCTAATACAGTTTGTGATGCTGGTTCGCCGTAGACCATAAAGACGACAGGATACTTTTTATTGGGATCGAAATCAAGTGGTTTTACCATCCAGCCGTCTAACTCAATACCGTCGGTTGTTTTAACTTTAAAAAACTCGGCAATACCATCGCTGACTTTCTTTTCACGCTTAAAATCAAAGTCTACGAGTACTTTGTGTGTCGGTAACTCAATAACGGCATTGTGCTTTAATGTTGCCCGGTTGCTAAAGCTGAAGATGGCAATTTTACCGTCTTTTGAAATATCATAATCGCAGGTGCCTTCGTATGAGGCCGGGGTCAGTCTTTTTGGAATTCCGCCTTTTGTCGATACACTATACAGATACTTCTGCGTTGCATTGCTTGGAGAGGCGGTAAAATAAATCGTTTCATTTTTCGGATCGAAAAAATCAAGATTGATCATATCGTAGTCCGCTTTCATAACCAGCTTCTCGTTGCCCGATAAATCAATCTGATAGATTTTGCGCCAGCCGTCCTTTTCCGAGACCCAGATGAAGGCCTTGCCACCTTGAACCCAGTCCCATCCCGAAGGATCGTTATTGTTCCATCGTGCTTTGATATCAATCCACGAGTCGCTTTGCTCCTGATGTATATTTTGCGCTTTATTATCGGAGAGAGCGACGGTATAGATTTTGCTCTCATTTTGTTTTCTGTTGAGCTGCTCTAGGATAACCTGCTTGCTATCAAGACACCATTCCATGCGGGGAATATAGTGCTGGTTGGGATCTCCCGGGATATTCAGCATGGTATTTTTTCCAGTGGCGATTTCATAGGTCCATATCGAACAGACACTCGGCGATTGTCCAACTTTAGGATACTCCACGGGAATGGTATAGGAGTAGAGGCTATCCGTATTGTTGATCATCAGAAAATTACGGATGTTGCGGGCATCAAGCTTCCAATAAGCAATGGAAGCACCGTCCGGCGACCAGCGGAAACCATCTTTACAGCCAAATTCTTCCTCGTATACCCAGTCGAAAGTACCATTGATTAAACGGTCTGTTCCATCTTTGGTAACGGAAACGATGCTGCCATTAGCGAGATCTTCCACGTAAACATTATGGTCGGCTTTATTAACGTAGGCGACTTTATCTGCTTGTGGGTTAAATTTCGCAAACATCAGTTGTGAGGCCGGGAATTTTTGGCCTAGTTGTTGCAACTGATTGGTCTTCTTGTTGTAAACCCAATAATCGCCTCTTGTATTCTCGCGCCATACTCTTTTACTATTGGTATAGATCAATATAAGCACCTTGTTTTTGGAAATGGAAAAATTTTCGACTTTCAAGGCTGCTGTTGCGCCTTTCGGAATAAGCGATTGCTGTGAAAGGAAGATGGAGCGCACCCCATTTTTGGGGTTGACCATTTCTATTCCTTTGTCGGAAAATTCATAATATTGATCACCATGATCTGTCCAGAGTCGCTGCGCAAAAAGGGAAGCTGGAACCTGAAAAATCAGTATTAGAATAATAAAGATCGACTGTTTAATGCTGTTCATTTGTTTATCTGTTTGAGTTGACCCCAAAAGAATTTAAGTTTACTTTTTGGGTTTATCATTATGTTAGTTGTTCGTTAATTAATCAATCAATTGGATTGTCTTTTAGCTGATAGATCTCCTGGATTTCACGTTCAAGGTATTTTCCTAAACGACGGTATCCATCTGTTTCAATAAGATAATTATCTTCAATACGGACCCCGCCGAAATCGAGATGTTTTTTTAAGAAATCATAATTGATAAAGTCCTTGTGTAAATTTTGCTGTTCCCAAAGCTGCGTTAATTCCGGGATAATATAGATGCCGGGTTCAACGGTAAGCACATTGCCAGCCTCCAATTTCTTACCTAGCCGCAGCGATTTGATTCCAAAAGTCTTGGTATCTTTTGGCTCAGCTTCGGTATAGCCTACATATTGTTCCCCAAGATCTTCCATATCATGCACATCAAGACCGAGCATATGGCCTAGTCCACATTGAAAGAAAAGCGCATGCGCGTGATTCATGACCGCATCTTGTGCGTTGCCTTTCATGAAGCCGGTTTGTATAAGTCCATCTACAAGCGCTTCACAGGCTTTTAAATGTATTTCTTTAAAACGTATTCCGGATGTCAGCAGCTGCTCTGCAGATTTAAACGCATGTAAGACAATCTGGTAAATTTCCTCTTGTAAAGCCGTAAAACGTTTTCCTACGGGAAAGGTTCTGGTCAGATCCGAAGCATAGCCCATGGCCGTTTCTACGCCCGAATCATTGAGCAGGAGATCACCTTCATAAAGTTGGTGAAATTGCATATGATTGTGCAGAATTTCACCTCGTTTTGTGACTATCGGAGGATAGGAGAAGGACGTTCCCTGATCTTGCGCAAAATGTTGCATGGCATTGCTGATCTGATATTCGTAAAGATCAGGTTTTGTCATTCGCATAGCAATGCGGTGCATATCAACAGCAATATCGACGGCTTTCTCTAATTCGATAATTTCTTCGGCCGATTTGATGTTCCGTTGCGCAACGACAGCTTTAATCAAAGCCGCAGAGGGCTGAAGCTGATTTGCGGGACGGCCGGTTAGCTGCTCAAGTAATAATTTATTATGCGACTGATAAGGAGGAAGGTAGTGAATATCTTCCTGTTTTCCTTTGCTAAGGTAGTCGAAGAGTTGATTGAAAGGAAGGACCTTGCTGATACCAGAAAGATCTGCTTTTTCAGCTAAAGTCTGTTGTTGGCCCATCCACACAATATCGTCAATGGTCATTTCATCGCCGAATAGGATGGTCTCGTTTTTCTCAGTGTCAAGTACAGCCGCCAAACGTGGACTTTTGACACCGATATAATATAAAAAGCTACTGTCTTGACGGAAGGGATAGGTATTGTGCTCAAAATTGATTGGATTTTCAATGTTGCCTAACAAAAGAATTTTGCCAGTTGTAAACTTTGATAACAGATTATTTCGGCGATTAAGATATATTTCTTTTTTGAACATAAGTTTGGAAATTAAAGGAAGTACTGTTTTTGTTGTGCTAGAATCATGAATTGTTTGTAATCTGCTTCGGCTTGAAGTAGAATTGTCTACCTAGCGGGTTATTGTCTAATACGAATATCGTAAAATTTATGCATGTCAAAATCATTTATTTAAAGGTCTATCTTTGATAGTGTGGTGTTTGCTGTTGTTACAAATGAATATGCTCGCCATTTTGTCTCTAAAAAGGTCAAACAACGAAATTAAATAAAGTTCAGCCTTTCTGTTGAATAATAATTTGCACAATTTATCAAAGTCTAATTGTATTTTAACCCATTTTTTTACTGCTGGTGAATTTTTATTGTAAATTCTTTGTTTTGGTTTGCATATTTCTTAGGGATTATTAAATATTGTCGAATTCTAAACATATTTTGGTATAGTATTTTTATGTTTTGTTTGCAAGTAGTGTTGTTGCTTTGGAGTTGTTATATTTATGTTAACTAAGCAGTAACATAAACTAAACAAACCTATGAAAACGCTCCAATTTAATGTGCCGACCATGCGAGGACAAAGTCTAACAATACAAGAAGATGTTTTGGAAACTTTTTATCCTCATTTTCATCGACATCAAGAAGCTCAATTAATGTGGATAAAAAAAGGTAAGGGAGTTTTGATTGTGGAAGATACCTTACATCCTTTTAAAGAAAATGATATTTTCTTTTTAGGGGCGAATCAACCGCATGTATTTAAGTCGGCCTCTCAGGACGGGTTTTCAAATGAATCTCGCTCTGTTTCCATTTTTTTTGACCCAAATGGAAAGCTTAAATCCCTATTTTCTCTGGAGGAATTTGAATCGCTGAATCAGTTTATTTATAACAACGCAAGGGGGTTTAAGGTCCCCGATTCATATTTTTCCCAAATTGCAGAACGGGTTTGTTTATTAAAATCTGCAGACCAAATGGACAAATTGATGCATTTTTTCTATCTATTGAGATCTTTGGCAAATATATCCCGGGAAACAGAAGCACTCTGTAATGAAAGAGTAGAAGTGATTTTTGATGGAATTCATGCTTCAAATCGAATTAATATTATCTGTAACTATATCCGGGAGCATTATCGGGACGAACTTACCCTGGAAGATGTTGCTGATCACGCTAATCTTACGCCTCAGGCATTCTGCCGATATTTCAAAAAACATTGTGGGGTTACCTTTGTCACCTACCTCAATAGAATAAGAGTCAAAGAAGTTTGCAACCAGTTAAATGAGGATCACTTGGATAGTGTTTCTTTTATTGCCTATAACTGTGGATTCAACAGCATCACTAATTTTAATCGGGTTTTTAAACAAATCGTAGGCTGCAACCCAAAGGAATATGTGCAGCAGTATAAACAGACACTCTACTCTGTTATTTAGCATAGGATTTCCGTAAATATGCTGGCTGCTTGGTCGATATAACAAAGGGGGCGCTCTTAATTCAAAGTTAAGAGCGGCTTCCCTATTGTGCCCTCTTAAAGCTGTTCCTTAGAGCTGCTTTACAGCTCCAGTACAGATAAAGCACACATTAAGCACGGATATAGCACTAAAGTTATAGTAAGGGTAGGTGCATAACAGTGCTTTAAACGAGCTTGATGTGTCTCTGAAAACGGTATAAAATGACCGGCTTTAACTAAGGTGAACGATTTGTTTTATTTAACTTTTGGGAAATAATCTGTTTAATTAGCACTGCCTCGAACATAAGGTCAAATACTTCTTTTGCACAACGTATACTACACCTAAAAATAACGAATTGAATAATAGCTCGTTGGAACGATCAATTGGGCGTAGGATGGGAATGAATCAATAGAAGCGATGTTTCCGTAAGTGCCGGAACTGATTTGGATGCTGATAAATTGAATAAGTGGATTGGTATGTAGGTTTCCGTCAATTGGAATAAGGAAGCAAAAAAAAGGTTTTCAAACGGGGAGAATGAAAACCTTAAATAACCAATTATAAACCTAAATTATGATACAACAAAGATAGTGTGTTTATTACACTTTGTCAAGAATTATTTCAAAAAAAATTAAATCTTTTTGAAAACGATGCTCGAATTGTGCCCGCCGAAACCAAAAGCATTGCTCATCGCAGTCTGAACAGTTTTTTCTAGGGGCTGATTGATCACAATATGAATTCCCTCGGGAATATCGGGATCGATATTTTCGATATTAATTGTTGCCGGAATTACATTATTATTGATGGATTTTATGGCAATGATTGCTTCGATAGCGCCGGCTGCCCCAAGTAAATGTCCTGTCATTGATTTGGTGGAACTGACCCATAGATTATTTTGGTTTCCAAAGGCACGTTGTACGGCTTTAAGTTCGGCAATATCTCCAACTGGCGTTGAAGTCGCGTGGAGATTTAAATAGTCGAGCTCACTGGTATTAATTTTAGCCTCCTCCAAAGCCAGAGACATGGCTTTTGCTGCCGCTATCCCTTCGGGATGGGGAGAGGTCATATGATAAGCATCTGCGGTCATCGAAGCTCCGACAAGCTCTGCGTAAATTTTTGCACCTCTTTGCTTGGCATGTTCGTATTCTTCCAAGATGAGAGCTCCGGCTCCCTCACCCATGACAAAACCATCACGATCCCGATCAAAGGGTCTGCTTGCAGTCTGTGGGCTATCATGCCGGCTTGACATGGCTTTCATGGCAGAAAAACCGCCAACGGAAGCGGGGGTAATGGGGGCTTCGGAACCGCCGCTTATAAAGACTTTGGCTTTGCCGAGCCTAATGTAATTAAAAGCGTCCATAAAGGCCGTATTGGATGTGGCGCAAGCCGATACGGTAGTGTAATTGATTCCTTTTAAGCCATACTTCATTGAAATCATGCCTGAAGCCATATTGACGATAAGTCTAGGAACAAAGAAAGGGCTGAATCGTGGTTTATAATCTCCTGTCACATATCCTTCTACTTCTTTTTCGAAAGTTTCCATTCCACCCTGACCAACACCCCAGATGACACCGATATCAAATGGATCCATGGCATCGAGATCTAGTCCCGAATCTTCCATTGCCTGCGCTGCACTGTATAAAGCATATTGCGTAAAGAGATCACTCCGTTTAATCTCATTTCTATCTAAATATTTTTCAGGTTGAAAGTGTTTAATTTCACTTGCAATCTGTGTTCGAAACAACGAAGCATCAAAACGGCTAATGAGCGTTGTGTGGTTTTCGCCCCGCAAAATGTTATCCCAGAATATATCTATGTTTTCTCCCAGCGGGTTAATTGTTCCCATGCCAGTTATTACAACTCTTTTCATCTCTTTTTATTTTAATATAAACCTGTAAATATACCAAATGGTATTTGTTTTTGTAAGAAAATTAAGCCTTAATCTCCCGATCCACCATTTCCTTCATTTTATCCAATACAATGGCAAGATCTTTTCCTCGGCCGGAAATCTTGGAAAGCAAGATTCCGCCTTCGACCATCGCCATAAAGGTGATGGCATAATTTTCAGCAGAAATATGCTGTTTAAATTCACCGCTGGCAACTCCTTCTTCAAGAATTAGAATTAACCGCTGTCTCCAAAGGTCAAAGGAACGTCTGACTTTGGGGGTTAAAAAAGATAGCGAATCATCGGCCTCCACGGCCGCATTCATCATGGGACAACCTCCTGAAGCTGCGATATTTTTGAAATTGTCCTTGTAGAAATCTAGAAAAGACAAAAGCTTCTTTAGCGATGTTTTTTGCTGTATAATCTGCTGATTAACAGCTTCTGAAATTTTTCTACTCTGATAGGTATAGACATGGGTAGCTAGGTCATCCTTGTCCTTGAAATTACCGTAGATACTTCCTTTTGTTAAACCTGTCGCTGTCGTAATGTCCGAGAGTGAAGTTGCAAAGTAGCCTTTTTTATTAAAGATGGGCGCAGTCTTTTCAATGATATATTGTCGTGTCTGTTCTGCTTTTGACATGTTACTCCTGTTCTTTTAATGCAAATATAAAAAATACTTTTTGGTATATTAATAATTTGTGCAGGAATGCGTTAGAAATTGGTTTTATTTCGCCTTTGAAATACGATAGGTACAGCGGGGGGCATTTTCGATGATGTATTCTGTTCTGCAGATACGATATGCCGGACCGATGAGTTGCTGAAAATTATTCAGTTCTGAACGGCAAAATCCCTGACATTCGGTTGCTGCTGCACATATGGGACAATGATTTTCAATGAGAAGATAATCGTCAGCCTCTTTTTTCCATTCTGCCATATAGCCTTCCTCCGTTCTTTTTGTGGCTATAACTTCAAGTTTTTTTTCGATGGATTCAATGTCCGATAATGCGTCAGTATATTTTTGATATACTTTAGACTCCCGATCACTGATAAGTAGATCCAAAGCATTCTCGCCAAGAACTTGTTTAATCGACTGCAACAATTGTACTGTAATGTCGGCGTGACTATCTGGAAATCTTGCCATGCCCTGTGGTGACAGACTGTAATAAGTCGAGGGGCGGCCTATACCTTCGCTCCTGGCATTGGAGACGATCAGGTTTTGATTCGCGAGGTTCAATAAATGTTTACGGGCCCCTTCTTTTGTTATAGCCAACTCGGTTGCAATCAAAGCAGCAGTGGCTTCTCGGCGCATTTTTAATAACATTAATATTCGATCAGCTGGATTCTTCTGCATTTGACAATAAAAAAGTTGTTTTATAGACTATCAGCAAAGATAGTATTTTTATTTTTTGTTCTAAAATGTGGTTCAAACGCAGGTATATTCTTTTTTATTTAGTTTTATGACTTTAATAAAACAACTATTTAGTTGTTTTATTAAGATTGATTCTCTAGTTTTGACTTATCATAAAAACAATAAAACTATGTACAAATTTCAATTACCCCAGTTACAATATGCCTATTCGGCGCTTGAACCATATTTTGATCGCGAGACCATGACGATTCATCATCAAAAGCATCATCAAGCTTATGTTGACAATCTAAATAAGGCATTGGAAGGAACAGCAAGCGAAGCTGATGATCTATTGGATATATTAACAAGCGTAAGTAAATATAGCCCAGCAGTCCGCAATAACGGCGGCGGTCACTTTAACCATACGCTATTTTGGGAAATTTTATCGCCCAATCCAAAAACGGTACCCACAGGGAAGTTAGCCGATGAAATAAACGCTGCTTTTGGTTCTTTGGAAGAGCTCAAAGCCAAGATCAAAAATGCGGGTCTTGGGCAATTTGGTTCGGGCTGGTCTTGGCTCTATGTAAAACATTCTGGCGCTTTAGATATCGTAGCTACTCCCAATCAGGATAATCCGTTGATGGATACACAATCGATCGGCAGAGGTTTCCCTATTTTGGGAGTCGATGTTTGGGAGCATGCGTATTATTTGAAATATCAAAATAAAAGAGCCGATTATTTGGATGCATTTTGGTCGCTTTTGGATTGGTCTGTTGTTGAACAAAAATACGATGCTGTGATTGTAGGCTTGGTTTGATATGTTTATAAATAAAGTTGAAAACACGGGTATATTGGCTTTAGATCTAATTGATTTTAAAACCGATCTTGCTATCCTAAGTTTTGACATCAAAACATTGTTGTATCAGGAAGCAATCGTTAAAGAAAAAGAATTCAGAGAAGCTTTGGCGGCGGTAGACTGGTCTGCTTTTCGAAATAAGACGGTTGCCATTAGCTGTTCTGTGGACGCAATTATCCCGCCTTGGGTCTATATGGCCCTGGCGGAAAAACTTCATCCTGTTGCAGCGTATTACGATTTTAAGGCGATGGAGGATTTAGAAATAGACCTATGGATGCAGGCTTTACAAGCGATGGATTTGTCGCATTTTCAGCAGCAAAAAGTTGTCATACGGGCCCGTCCTAATATTCCGGCGTCACTTTATATGTTAGCGACAGAACGTTTGATTCCTATTGTCCAGACGTTGATGTATGGTGAGGTTGGTATGCCAAAAGTTATTTTTAAAAAAGGGAAAGTATAATGAAAGCATTAATATTCAATGGCGCCTTGGAAAGAAGGCAAGAATCTACATCGGGAAAATTGTCACACTATTTTTCCGACCAACTGAACCAAAAGGGCGTTGAAAGTACTATTTTTAATTTGGCTGATAGCGGAATACCCTTATTTGATTTGAGCCTCAATCGGGTGCCCAATGCTGTCAAGATTATGAATAATTTATTTCTTGAGGCAGATATACATTTTTGGTTGTCTCCACTTTATCATGGAAGTATTCCCGGTGTCATGAAAAACTGTTTGGATTGGCTTGAAGTCAGCGCTAAAAATAAACCGGCTTACCTGACGGATAAACATATCGGACTGGTTTGTTGGGCCGATGGTGTGCATGCACTACAGGGCATTAATGCAATGGATGCTATCGCGAAGTCGCTCCGCGCCTGGACATTGCCCTTTAGTGTGCCCATCATGAAATCTGCGCTTTTTGAGTCCGACAATCCAAATGTGCTGTCTTCGGCTTACCAGTGTAAGCTGGACTTGATGATCGATATAGCTACGAAAAAGAGTAGTGAATCTCGTTGATAAAAAGGCCTCTCGGTAATTCGAGAGGCTTTTTTATCAACGAGAGATGTTTTAGCCTATATTTAAATAGATTAGCCAAACCCTATATGGAAAATTAATTTCAAAAAAGTAGAAGAATATCTTTAGCAATTCATCGCGGAGATATATCTTTGTTTTTTGGACCCGCCATTTGATTACGCGGTTTTCCGATCTATATTTTCTATTGTCGACTTTGAAGAAGCCTCATCGACGGCAAATTTAGAGGTAGAGAGAAGTCTTTAACCACCATAAGACTTTCTTATTACATATTATGAAACCATTGGCTGAAAAGGCCCCATTTAGTTTAATTGTTTAAATGATTAAGATATTGGATTAATGATGTTTCAGTTGAGAGAGTTAACGAAGATAATTGCCTTTTTTATAGTATACTTTACTGTACATGCTGTAGCTGCACAGAGTTTTTTGCCATTGGATGAAAATAAATATCGATCTGACGCGGAAAAATTATTGCTGTCGAGTTCGGAGGACAGTGTGAAAGCAATGCAGCATTTCTATTTGGCAGATTACTATAGATTTAGAGATACAACCAAATTTTGGGATCATATGCAACAGGGGGAGCGGTTAGCCAAACCGTTCCGGAGCTTACAGGCGATGGGGGCACTTTACAAAAGCTTTTATTATGGGC
The DNA here is from genome assembly GCF_014109745.1 of Sphingobacterium paramultivorum. NCBI lineage: Bacteria > Pseudomonadati > Bacteroidota > Sphingobacteriia > Sphingobacteriales > Sphingobacteriaceae > Sphingobacterium > Sphingobacterium paramultivorum. The sequence goes on along the minus strand of NZ_CP058555.1, from coordinate 2,810,088 downwards.
AATTTCTGGATAGTAAAAATGCAGGAGTTGAAGCGCAACGATGTGTAGACCTCCTTGGAAATGCACAAAAGCCTTTTCAGCAGGGGCTTTTGGCCAAAGCTTGGTATAATCTGGGCTTAATTCGATTTCCTAAAAAAGGATTTGCTGATTTTCTGGATATCCTTAACGGGAAGTGTCTGCCTTATGCGAAAGCACATGATCCCATCATGGAAGGTAGTATAAATACGATGATCGGCATGACGTTTATGTCGTCCAATCAGCTTGCAAAAGCTGATGAATACCATCAATTGGCCATAAAACAGCTCGAGCAGCAACCGCCGAGTGCTGCACTTGTGGTGGCTTATCTCAATACAGTCAGTAATTATTGTTATCAGGTGAAATCCAAAGAAGCAAGAGTACTGTTGGACAAAGTCAAACAGCTCCTGAACGATTACCCGAATTCTTCTCAATTACCCAACTACTATTACAATGAAGCGCTTTATTTTACCACAAAGCAACAAACTGATGAAGCCCTTCGCCTGTTGGATATCGGTTTGGATTGGGCGGTGAAAATGAACAATTGGAAATTATTTCAGATGATGCGGTTCAGAAAGTTTAATGTGTATCTCTTGCAGAAAAAGTATGCTGATGCTAAACTGCAGTTGGAGGAAATCGTGAAAAATGGATTATTAACGCGAGATCTCTACAACAGTAAAATTGTGTACAGTCAACTGGCGGGTGTGAATGAGCTGATGGGTAATTATCAGGATGCGCTGAAGATGTCCAATATGGCAAATAAACTATCCGATAGTATTCAGAAGGTCCAATTGCTGGAAAAAATGAATGAGATGGAGACGAAATATAAGACCGTTGAAAAAGAAAAAGAAATTTTGAATCTACGCGCAGAAAAGGACCGTAACCAATTTCGGATTTTTCTCGTTTTGGGTATTGCCGTTTTGCTTTTTTGTATTGTGCTTTTTGTTGCTTTTTTCTATCGAAAACAACGGAATCTCAATACACAGATTCAGCTCAACCACGAAATCGTGTTGGACAAATTGGAAAAGGAAAAACAGCTGCAAATTTCGGAATCTATGCTCAAGGGGGAGCAGCAGGAGCGTCAGCGTATAGCCCAAGATCTGCATGATAGCATAGGAGGTATGTTAACAGGTCTAAAATTTAAGATTGCCGGCGATGTAGCAAGTGGTACACTCTTGACTGATGAAGTGCCGCAGAAGTTGAACGACATCTTAGGCGAAGTAAGACGGATATCCCATAATCTAATGCCCGAATCGTTGCGTCAGTTTGGATTAATAGCAGCATTGGAGCAATTGTGTATAACAATGAAAAATAGTCATGTTTCGATCCAATTTGAAAACTATGAACCTGAATTGAATGTGGATTTTCAAAAAGGATTGGCCATATATCGAATTGTTCAAGAGGCTATTTCAAATGCATTAAAGTATGCAAACGCAGATGCAATTATCGTTCAGGTAAGTAAATCGGACGAAGTACTGCATATCCTCGTTGAGGATAATGGCAAAGGCTTTGATTCCGCTGTGTTAAATTATGGATTGGGTTTAAATAATATGGTCAATAGGGTTAAATGGATCAATGGATCAATTGATATTCAGAGTAAGCTTGGATCCGGAACTCAAATCGAAATTGGTGTAACTGTTTAAATAGGCTGAGTCATGAAGATAATTGCAGTGTTAGACGATCATCCTTTATTGTTGGAAGGTGTTGCCTCTTTTCTTAATAATCAGGATGGGTATCTCGTATATCCCTTTTTGGAAGAGATTGCGTTAATTGAATTTTTAAAGGTCACGAAAGCGGATCTCATACTTATGGATATGCAACTGTTGCAGACAAATGGAGTAGATGTCTGTACTCAGGTGAGGAAACTGTTTCCTATGATTCCTATTGTTGCATTGAGCAATTTGGCCGATGGTAACCTTATTTTTCAGTTTATGCAGGCTGGTGGAAATGGCTATATCTTAAAGGATGTTACCAACGATGAATTCTTGGGCTGTGTACAGCTCGGGCTGGACGGCAAAGAAGCAATTTGTGATCGGGCAAACGAACTTTATCGTGGTGCAATTTCTACGATCGGCAATCTACCCAGGCTTACACAGCGTGAAAAAGAGATTTTGACTTTGATCTCCAATGGACTTACCACCAACCAGATTGCCGAGCAGTTATTTTTAAGTCCAGTTACTGTGGAAACGCATCGGCGCAATCTCCTGACTAAATTTAAAGTTAAAAATATGATTGAACTTGTACAGCTTGCGATGAAACATAAGTTGTTGGGATTCGAATAGAGACCGCTCTTAGTGTTCACCGTAACCGACGTCATCAAGCTTACCTTTGAAGACCCTAAATTGGATAATAAAATAAGCAACCACCAGAATTGCTGCAAATATAAACCAGCCTAAACCTACTGAAAGGCCATATTCGTGCGCTGCGGCATTTTGAACAGTCAAGGAAGGATTTATGTCATTCGTTGAAGGTAATAATATAGGGAACATGGAAGCAACGGTGGTGGCAAAGCTCCCCAGTATAAACAGGGATGAAAATAGGAAGCCAATACCATCTTTCTTAAAGGTCTTGATCCAAAATTGCCCAAGTAATCCAACGGCTGCAATCAAAGGGAATATCCACAGCCAATAATGATTTTGAAGATTGTTTAAGGAGATGGGTTTCACATAATGCCATACATAGGCCGATAGTATGACGAGAATAAGCAAGACAAAGTTGAGTTTAAAAACAATATTCTTTAATCTAGTATTTAGTGTGCTGGATGTTTTCAGAATGACCCAGCCTGCACCGTGGATTGTTAATGTAACGACGGCAACTAAACCTAATATGATGGTGAACCAGTCTATAATGCCTTGATGTTGGGCTAGTGGGTCAAATGTCGGATTCCAAAGTGCTAAAAAGAAATAATGTGGCTCTTGGGTCGATACACCATTTTCTACCATACCTAGGTTTACTCCGCGAACGACATTGCCTAGGGCAGCGCCAAAGAAAAGTGCCAGCAACAGGCTTGCTAGACCGAAAGCTTTATCCCATAAAGCCTCCCAAAGTCGATGGTGAACCTGACCTCTGAGTTCAAGACTTATCGCTCTAAAAATAAGCAGCCATAATACAAGCATGAGCGGCAAGTAAAATCCACTGAAAGAGGAGGCATAAAGTGTTGGGAAAGCAAAGAATAGGACACCGCCGGAAGCGATGAGCCAGACTTCATTGGCATCCCAAAACGGCCCAATCGCGTTAGTAACAGCTTTTTTCTCCTGTTCGGTTTTAGCAAAGAATAGATGGACAATTCCCGCCCCAAAATCGTACCCATCGAGTACGATATAAATTCCCAGCATGAAAGTTAATACGATAAACCAGAATATTTCCATAGCTAATTAGGTTAATGCAACTGTCGTTTCAGGACCTTTTCTAATGATCTTCAAGACTAACATCAGAAATAACAAACCCAAAAGAATGTATAAACCGACGAAGCCGAGAAAGGTAAATAATGTATTTCCAGAAGATACGGTAGGGGATACACCGTCTACCATGCGCATGAGATTATAAACTAGCCAAGGTTGTCGTCCCAGTTCCGCCGTATACCAGCCTGCAGTATTCGCGATGTAGGGGAAAGGAATCATAAACATAATGATCCACAACAACCATTTCGTTTGATACAACCTTTTCCGCCAAAGCAGTAGGGCTCCAAGGACCATAATGCCAATGAATGTGGTACCCAGACCTACCATGATGTGATAACTGTAATACAGTCCGGGCACGTTGGTTGGATGTAAGGACTGGTCAAATTCATTTAATCCTTTAATTTCTGCATCCCAACGCTGGTAGGTAAGGAAGCTCAATACATTCGGTACGGCTATTTTATTGTCCAGTTTTTTGTTTTCCATGTCCGGTTGACCGATCAGAATAATCTCTGATCCGCCTTTCTCAGTTTTGAAAATTCCCTCCATGCCAGCAAAGGCTGCGGGCTGATATTTGACTACGTTTTTGGCTGCAAGGTCTCCTGTAGGAAACGCCAGCATAACGGAGGAAATAGCGCCAAAAATAACGCCGCTTTTAACGAATATCTTTCCAAACTTACTATGCTTGTCACTTAACAGATAGAATGCTCCAATAGAAGCAACGAAAAACGAGCTGGTCACCAATGAAGCGGCTTGATTATGTAGATAAGATGGCCATAACCATGGATTACTGAATAATGCACTAAAATTGTTCAGTACAAATTTGCCGTTTTCAAGAATCTCATACCCAACAGGATGCTGCATCCAGGAATGCGTGGCGATAATCAGGAAACCACTGGCCCAAGATCCAATAAAGACCATGAGTCCGGATAAAAAATGGAGCTTATGCCCCAGCAACTTTTCTCCAAAAAGAAACATCCCTAGAAATGAAGATTCCAGGAAAAAGGAAAACATACCTTCCATGGCTAAGGTCTGTCCGATAATACCACCGGTAAGTTCAGAAAATTTGGCCCAGTTGGTACCAAACTGAAATTCCATGGGAATGCCTGTTACAACGCCCATGGTGAAATTTAGCGCAAAGATTTTCATCCAAAACTTGGAAGCATGGTTGTAGTCTTCATTTTTTGTTTGCAGAAATTTCCATTTGAAATAGACGATCATTAAGGATAAACCCATGGTCAATTGAGGGAATAAATAATGGAATGTAATTGTAAATGCGAACTGAAGTCGATTATAGAGAATCATATCTTCCATGTAGCCGAAGTTTTGGTTAAAAGACAGTTAAATATAGCCATTTTATTTGCGTATATATCCATGAAACTGTTTTATTTTTTGATAAAATAACTGGTTTTTTATTGTTTTCTGTCTTAAGTGTAAAATCTGAAACTCAACACAAGGCATCCACCGCTGTAATCTCTTTTTTATCTTATCTTCGTCCGAATTTAAGATAATGACGGAAGGGTAGAAGAGCATTAGGGAAATGAAAAAAGTGCTAATTTTGATGGGTGTTTTATTGATCCCCATACTTTTTATTATACTGAATAATACAGGGCGGGGAACAGTCGCTAAAGATAATATTGTGTTTCGGGATAAATTATCTGATTACAATTTATTCAAGGGCAAAATTGCTGATCTCGTTCCAAATGACCAAGGTGTTTCTTATGAATTAGCTTCAGCCTTATTTACAGACTATACCGATAAAAAGCGTGTCATCTTTCTTCCTAAGGGAGGAAAAATGATCGCGTCAGACGATGGTTTGCCCAGTTTTCCCGACGGTACCATCATTGCCAAAACTTTTTTTTATCCCCCGAGAGATGCGGTAGGCGATTCGAGACAACGGCTGCTTGAAACGCGGCTTTTGATTCATAAAGACGGACAGTGGAACGCAGCTACCTATCAATGGAATGCGACCCAAGATGAAGCTTTTCTGTTGATGGACAGTGCTTCCGTGCATGTCTCATTTTTGGACAACAAAGGTGTCGAGCGACAAACAAATTATATTATTCCTTCACGAAAGGATTGTATGTCATGCCATCGACAAGGAAATCATCTGCTCCCGATAGGTCCGAAGATCAGAAATCTAAACCGGATAATCGTTCACGATCGTGACAGCATCCAGCAACTAGTCCGGTTGACCCAGATGGAAGCGCTCGATCTGAAATCGTTGAAAGTTTCCAATAGTTTAGCTAGTTATGAAGATATTGGTCAATCGACTGCAAATCGTGCCCGAGCTTACCTGGAGATCAATTGCGCCCATTGTCACAACCCTAAAGGAACCGCTTATATGACCATGCTGGATCTGAGGTATGAAAGCCCGTTGAATGAAACTGGGATTTGGTTGAAACAAGCTAAGATTATTGGACGGATGTCTACATTGGGAGAGATGCATATGCCTCAAAAGGGAACTACTGTACTTCATGAGGAAGGAATAATACTGATTAAAACCTATCTAAAAACACTACAATAGAAGCTTCTTGCTTATCCCTAATCGATAATCTTTTAAGCCTACCAGCTCGCATTTATAGCCTCGCTGCATATCCTATTTATTTCTTTTAATAAAATCTATAGAATTGGTAGATTATATTAAAATTACTTCTATATTTGTGAGAAGATAACAGGTCGCGGTTGAAAACATGCATTACTTTCAGCGTGGCGAATTAACACATTATTATGGAACATATCAATATTAGTAAAAGCACATTTTTCGTAAGTATTACTGCAAAGTCTTTGAAGGCTAAATCCCCTTATGTAAGAAAGATGCGAATGTGCCATATAGGATAATTTCCCTTATCTTTTCTCAAACTGACAGCAGGGGAAGCGCTCGCTTCCCCCCATGTCTTCAAAATAAAAACAAGTTTTCGATTGGCGTTGGCACTTGTTCGTATTCACCATTAACACTTTATCTATGAAAAATCTTAGGGTACTCCGGTATTCTACCTTGTCGCTATGTTTACTATTATCTGGCGTTGGGCACCAGGTATACGCGCAAACAGATGTTAGACCAATTATCAACGCATCCTTATCGGGATATGTATATGATAGCCAGCTTAAACAACCTCTTGAAGGCGTAACCATTCAACTTGAAGCTGTAACTCACGTTGTTACAACAGATCAAAAAGGTTTTTTTCAAATTGTAACGGGACAGAAATTACCCTTTTCCATTACACTCTCGCGCATTGGTTATAAGAAAAAGACCGTGTTAGTTTCCGAATCTCCCACGAAAATTGAATTGGATCCAGTTACCCAGGACCTTGATGAGGTGGTCGTTGTTGGCTATGGAACACAGAAAAAAATCTCGTTGACCAATTCAATCGCCAGTATTGATGGCGATAAACTGACGAAAAGACCGGTTTCTAATACCCAGCAAGCTTTACAGGGCCTATTGCCGGGGGTAACTGTGCAGGACCTTGGTGGAAAACCAGGACAATCAGCTGCCAATATTCGAATCAGAGGACTGACTACATTTAATACCAATTCGAGCAGCACCAGTGGATATGATCTCAGCAAGAATAATGCTTTGGTCATCGTGGATGGAATCGAACAACCCTGGTCCAAGTTAAACCCCAATGATATCGCCTCAATTTCAGTCCTGAAGGATGCGGCTTCCACGGCGATATATGGATCACGCGCGACCAACGGCGTAATTATTGTAACCACCAAAAGTGCAAAATCTGGACATGTTGTGATTGATTATAATGGCTATTACGCTTTGCAGAAATCAATTAATAAGCCCAAGCAAATGGATGCCGTATCCTACCTCCAATTGCAACAGGACGCCTACCGTAATGCGGGATTGGCGGTGCCAGCGCGATTTAGCGACGAATCCATTACGGCTTACCAAACGGCAACTGATCGTGAAAAATATCCTTTACCGAATACATGGTTTGACACGCTGTTGAAAACAGCTCCTCAACAAGACCATGCCTTGTCATTCGCTGGTGGAAATGAGATCCTGCGCTCTAGATTGGCGGTTCGTTATAACAAGCAGGATGGTATTATTGAGCATTATGGTGCTGAATTGGCGGATATCCGGCTAAATAACGATTACAAAGCAACCTCTTGGCTTAATTTTACGGGAAGTATAAACTACCGATATAGCAAAGCCGCCGAGCCCGGACGTGATCCGATCAATAACTTTCTCCATGGCTCGATGTGGGTGGTGCCTAAATATGATGATGGTACCTACGGATTAAGTACACAAGGAAATAATCCTTTAATGTTGATTGAAAAAAGTGGTTTTAAAAAGGTAAATGAAAACTACCTAAGCTCCAATGTTAAAACGGACATTCAATTAGCGAAAAATTTGTTGTTTACCTCCCAATTTGGTGTTAGGGTAAATTTCAATAACAGCAAAACCTTTTTGAACGCTTTTGACAATAAAGACCGAAATACGGGGATAGTAAAGAGCTTTCCGATCAATTCGTTAACCGAAATTCGTGATAATAGCAGCGAGTATACATGGAACAACCTGTTGACCTATCAGTTGACGACTGGGCCAAATCATATCAAGGCATTAGCTGGGTATTCACAGATTCACAATTACCAAAATTATCTTACCGCCTATCGCGAACGATTCTACAACAATGACATTACCTCTATTGGACAGGGGGCTGACGACGCTACAAAGAATAATAGCGGCTATGATGTGCAATATGGCTTGCGCTCTTTTTTTGGTCGGGTAAACTACGATTGGAAAGGCAAGTACCTGCTTGAAGTGAACGGTCGCTATGATGGTTCATCCCGTTTTACGGGAGACAAACAATACGGTTTTTTCCCTTCGGCATCAGCAGGATGGCTACTATCCAAGGAAGAGTTTTGGAAACCCATAGGAAGTTGGTTCAACGAATTCAAGTTGCGTGCTTCCTGGGGAAAGACGGGAAACCAATCTGTCGACTTGTATAGTTATTATTCGGCCTTAATTGCAGCAGGATATGATTTTGGGGGTAAATCTGTACAGGGTTATCGGCTGGACAGTTATGCCAATCAGCAATTGGGTTGGGAGTCTACGACACAGTATGACTTGGGTTTGGATGCCGCTTTCCTAAACAATCGCTTGACGTTTACCTTGGATTATTATAACAAGGTTACCGACGATATTTTACTGAATCTGGATATTCCCGCCGTTTTGGGATTAAAACCTTCGCCCCAAAATGCTGGAACGGTACTGAATCGCGGCTGGGAATTCAGTGCAAATTATCAGCGAAGACCCAATGCTCCTGGGGCTTTTGCGTACCAGCTGAATGCAAATTTTAGTATCAACCATAATGAAGTAACAGATCTAAAAGGTACAGGACCCTATATCGCAGGGTCGGATATTGACCCAAGGTATATCATTGCCAAAGGACTCCCTATCAATGCCCTTTGGGGATATAAGACAGACGGTATCTTTCAGTCTGCGGAGGAAATTAAAGCTTATGGTGCTACGTATGCCACCAATACGAAGCCCGGAGATGTGAAATATGTGGATTTGAATGGCGACGGTATAATCAATGCAAATGACATGGCCGCCATCGGAAACTCCTTTCCCAAATATACCTTCGGAATTAATGGGAGTTTCAGTTTTAAAAATTTTGATCTTGATCTCCTTTTTCAAGGGGCGGCGAAAGTCGATACGCGATTGTCAGGTGCTTTGGCGGAGATGGGAAATCAGGAAGGGTTTACACATGAAATATTTACAGGCAATTATTGGACACCGACACATACCGATGCACGCTTTCCGCGTGTGGTCAAATATGATTTGCGCAATGTCGCAACGTCGGACCGTTTAGTGGTCAATGGTTCTTATCTGCGTTTGAAAAATATACAGGTTGGGTATACAATACCCCTAAATGCAATCGGAAAGACAGCAATCAACAAACTACGGGTATACCTATCCGCGACAAATTTATGGACAATTTCAAAATTGAACGAATGGAATTTGGATCCCGAAGCGGAATCTGGTCGAGCAGTATATTATCCGCAAACTGGACTTTATACACTGGGAGTTAATTTGACCCTGTAGTGTGATTGTTACTATACTATTTAATTGAAAACTCATGAATTTTTACAAATATCTATATCAAAAAGGAAACTGGATTTTCAGTTTCGGACTGTTTTCGCTTATGCTGATGGGCTGTGATAAGAATCTGTTGGATGCCGTACCAACTGATCGTCTGTCAGAAAATATATTTTGGAAGAGCCAAGCCGATGCGGAGCTTGCTGTAAATGCGCTCTACAATGATCTTGATGGAGCGGAAATCTTCTTTTCAGATGCATTGACGGACATAGCGCATGTCAATCAGCCTTTCGCTGTGGATGCGTATATCGAGCTTGGTACTTATGACGCTTCAAGCTCCCGATTGTACAATACCTGGAGTAGTGCCTATAAAGGAATCGGTGCGGCCAATTACTTTTTGGCGAATGTTGGTAAAATCGAGGGCAGCCGGGATGAAGCACTAATCGCCAGATTTATCGGCGAAGCTCGTGTGTTAAGAGCCTATCAATATATCAAATTGGCCTATTTATTTGGCGGGGTACCTTTGGTAAAAGCCCCGCTGACCTTGGAAGAGGGAAGGGCGGTACAACGCGCTGACCTTAAAGAAATTTACAATTTTATTGACACCGAATTGGAACTGGCTGCGGCAAGTTTGCCTGAAAGCTATTCCAGTAACGATATCGGGCGCATAACTCGTTGGGCCGCATTGGGCCTGAAAGCACGGTCAGATTTATATGCAGGACGATTTGCAGCAGCAGCAAAAGCCGCAAAAACGATTATCGATAGCAAACGATTTGAGCTTTACCCCCTGTATGCAAATCTGTTTACGTATGCGGCTGAAAATAACAAAGAGGTGCTGTTGGATAAGCAATTTCTGGAAAATATATACACGCAAAGTGTTTTTAACCTCTTAGCCCCCTATAGCCAGCAAAATGGGCAGAGTACCTATGTGCCTACCAAAGCCTTGACAGATAGTTACGAGACTTCCAGTGGGTTGGTAATTACGGATGCCAATAGTGGTTATGATCCCAAAAATCCCAATAAAAATCGCGACCCGCGGCTTGCTTTTTCAATTTTTTTGGATGGCGATCCGCTTCCCAATGGAGCTATTTTTCATCCGGCACCCAATAGTGGGACTGCTGATGCTGTGGGGAGTACTTATATTGCTTCCACAACAGGTTTCAATATAAAGAAGTATATCGATAAAAAAGATTTGGCAAACCCCTCAAAAAGTGGATTGAATATCATGCTATTGCGTTATGCTGAGATATTATTGACCTATGCGGAAGCAAAGATTGAGCTCGGCGAAATTGATGGCAGTGTTTACGATGCCATTAACCAAATTAGAAATTCACGAACAGATGTAAAACTTCCAATAATAAGTAATCAAGTAAATCAGGAACAACTTCGCCAGTTGGTTCGTCGCGAGCGTACAGTGGAACTGGCATTTGAGGGATTGCATCTCGCGGATATAAGACGATGGAAAACTGCTGAAAAGGTTGTTCCTGGTAAAGTGTATGGCATCACGTATCAAAATAATAACGGAGAGGCAGTTGTCGTTGAAGCAGCCTCCGAAAGCCGTGTTTTTGATGCGAAAAAGCATTATCTCTGGCCCATCCCACAACGGGAAATTAACCTCAATCCGAATCTAAAACAGAATCCAAATTGGTAAAAATTGTTATCTTGTGACACGATTCCAATTAACTCATACAAATATGATGCGATACACTAAACTTATGACCTCTATGGCTTTATTTTTACTGGTGGCTTTTGCCAATGCCCAGCAAAAAAAGCCTAATATTATCTTGATTCTGACCGATGATCTTGGTTATAGCGACATTGGTTGTTATGGAAGTCCGAATATCTCAACGCCTTTTTTGGACTCGATCGCCAGTAAAGGCGTGAGAGCAACAAACTTTATGGTTTCTACGCCCTCGTGTACACCGTCGAGAGCTTCTTTATTAACCGGAAGATATGCTTCCCGTTATAATCTTCCCGCGCCGATCGGTCCAGGCTCCAATTTAGGCTTGCCTGATGACGAGGAAACGATTGCCGAATTATTAAAAAAGGTAGGCTATAGAACTGCGTTAATTGGGAAGTGGCATTTAGGGGATAAACAGACTTACCATCATCCTAATCAACAAGGCTTCGATTCTTTTTATGGCATGCTGTATAGCCATGATTATCGCGATCCTTATGTAAAAACAGACTCTGTCATTAAGATCTTTAGGAATCGGAAACCCGAAGTCGTTGCGCCCGATGATTCGGACCTGAGCGCACTTTATCACAAAGAAACGGTGAAGTTTATAGAAGACCAAGATAAAGATCATCCATTCTTTTTATACTATGCGCATAATTTCCCGCATCTTCCTTTGGCATTTGCCAACAAAAAGAACCGATTTGCAGATCAGCAAAATGCAGGCCCACTTGGTGCGGTGATGCAGGAGTTGGATCATAATTTTTCGGAGCTCTGGAAAGCGGTTGAGCGAAAAGGCCTCGCCGATAATACCATTTTGATTTTTTCAAGTGACAATGGTCCCTGGATATCCTATCCATCGCGGATGTCTGACGATCATGCCACAAAAAATTGGCATGTGGGTACTGCTGGAGTCTTCAAAGGTTCGAAAGCCGAAACAACAGAAGGTGGTGTCCGCGTACCTTTCATTGTTTATGGCAAAGGCTATGCGCAAGAAGGAAAAGTTATTCGGCAGGCAATTAGCAACTTGGATGTGTTGCCTACTATCGCCAAATGGACTGGTGCATCATTACCGAAGAAATCCATTGATGGCCAAGCTATCGATTCTTTGTTGAATGGTAAATCGGAAGATTTAAAAACAGCACATAGACCGATATTTTTGGTGAATTATGGACATGTTGAGGCTGTTCGGTCAGGCGACTGGAAGTATCGGCGGGTAGCAGGCGGAGTCAATCAGATTTCGGGCAAACCCTATGATGCTATTGAAGAATTACATAACATTGCCTGGGATCCGAGTGAAAGAACAAATATTTTAAAGGATTATCCAGAAAAAGCGGCGGAATTGCGCGTATTGTTTGAAAGCTTTGATGGGAATATGAAATAGGTAGAACTAACAATGGTTAACAAAAAAACAAGGCGGCCCTTAGGAAATAAGGGCCGCCTTGTTTTTTTATACGGATGCAATAGATTTAAAGCAATTCAAATTCTTTTTCTTTTACATCGCGACTGTTCGGACCAATATAGACTTTGAAATTCCCTGGTTCAGCAACATAATTGAGGTTGTTGTCGAAAAATTTAAGATCGTCTACTTTGATATTAAAGTTTACGGTTTTTTGTTCTCCTTTTTTGAGGAATATTTTTTGAAACCCTTTTAATTCTTTTACGGGACGAGTAACAGAGCCAACTAAGTCCTGGATATAGAGTTGCACCGTTTCTTCCGCATCATAATTTCCGGTATTACTGATGTCGACACTTGCTTGAATAGTACCTTTTTCATCGATTGTGTTGCGGTCAAGACGGATGTCACCATAGGTGAAAGTTGTATAACTTAGTCCATAACCGAAAGGGTAGAGTGGGGAATTGCTTACATCGAGATAATTAGATTTGAATTTTTCAAAATCGCCCGAGTTTCCATAAGGCCTGCCGGTATTTTTGTGTGCATAATAGATCGGAATCTGACCAACATTGCGTGGGAAGGTGGCCGTAATCTTACCTGAAGGAACGACGTCCCCAAATAAAACATCGGCTACTGCTTTTCCTGTTTCCGTTCCACCAAACCAAACGTTTAATATCGCGGGCACGTGAGCGTCTTCCCAGGTGAGCGTTAGCGGCCTACCTGTAAACAATACCAGTACAACTGGTTTTCCTGTTGCTAATAGTGCTTTTAACAGATTTTGTTGATTTTTCGGAATATCCAGTTCTGAGCGACTGGAGCTTTCACCTGACATTTCAGACGCTTCACCAAGTGCGGCCACAACGACTTCGGATTGTTGGGCAACTTTCAGGGCATCTGCAATGATCTCTTCTTCTTTTCGGGAATCGCGTGCTATGGTGCGGCCGAACATGGTTGCGTGGTTTTGGTAAATCGGATCCTCCAACAGATTACTTCCGAGATGGGTAAGTATATTTACTTTATTGCCTAACACGACCTTCATTCCCTCCACTAAAGAGGCTGTTTTGTCCAATTCAGCACTGACACTCCAGGTTCCGGGCATATTTGGACCTGAATTGGCTAATGGGCCAATGACAGCAACTGTTCCTGTTTTTTTTAATGGAAGCACTTGGTTTTCGTTTTTCAACAAAACAAATGACTTTGCTGCAATTTCTCTGGCTTTGGCATGATTGGCAGCCGATCCGATCACAGTTTTTGCACGTTTTTCGTCACAATAGCGATAAGGGTCGTCAAATAAGCCTAATTTATACTTGGCTTCCAAAACAAAACGGCAAGCCCTGTCAATATCCGCAATTTTGACTCTTCCAGCATCCAAAGATTTTTTTAGCGTCGTCAGAAATCCTTCACCGACCATATCCATATCAACGCCAGCATTCAGGCTTAAAGCAGAGACCTGCTGGAGATCACCAAGACCGTGTGCCGTTAATTCGTTTACAGCAGTGTAATCGGTTACGACCAATCCTTTAAAGCCCCATTGCTTGCGTAAGACATCAGTCATTAACCATTTGTTTGCCGAGGCAGGGACTCCATTGATATCGTTAAAAGAAGTCATAATACTTCCCGCTCCAGCATCTAAAGCCGCTTTGTAAGGTGGTAAATATTCATTGTACATGCGATGGAGGCTCATATCGGTGCTGTTGTAGTCACGGCCACCTTCAGCGGCACCATATAAGGCGAAATGTTTGACACAGGCTATCATGGTGTTGTGTGCTGCCAGGTTATCCCCTTGGAAGCCATGGACGATGGCTTCGGCAACCCGAGAGCTTAGATAGGTATCTTCACCTGCACCTTCGGAAATACGGCCCCAGCGTGGATCGCGCGAGATATCTACCATGGGCGAAAATGCCCAATTAATTCCATCGGCGGTCGCTTCTTCGGCTGCTATACGTGCAGATTGTTGAATCAAGTTCATGTCCCAGGTAGCGGCAAGACCTAAAGGAATTGGGAACACCGTACGATACCCGTGAATAACATCCATCCCAAAAATGATGGGTATTTTTAACCGGGATTGCTTGATCGCTATTTCCTGTGTTTTGCGGATTTTCGCAGGTGTACTCATGCTGAAAATCCCACCGATTTGACCATTTTTAATTTTCGCTTCTACACCGGTGGATACTGTGGTTCCAGTTGTCGCTTCACCACCGGTTACCAAGTTAAGTTGACCAATCTTTTCGTCGACAGTCATCTTAGCCATAAGCTGATCAATGAACGTGTCCATTTTCTGATTGGATTGCGCTGGACTTGTATGCCAGGCGAGCAATGCAAGAAGGAAAGTACTTACTACTTTTTTCATCGTATTATTTTTTTGTGCGCATGGATTTTGCTTCCCTCGCTACATGGTAAGTTTATATAAAGCGCTCAAGATGACTCTTGAACCTCTTTGATGGGATGTCCTGTTGTTTTCGTGGAAGGAACCATTCTCAACGTGTGACGGATTGAAAATGATTCCACAGACCACTATTTTAAATAAGGACTTGTAAAACCGAGTTTCTTTAGCCCTTGTTGAATTTCTGGGGCCTGCATAAATAGCTCCCAGATTTTACCTGTTCTATAGTTTTCGATCATGACAATAATAGGCCCCTGATCGATGGCTAGATAACGTTGTGGATACCAATTTGCCGTTTCACTGTAGGCATCATAGTAGCCATATTTACCCCAGACTTTATTGCCGAGTTGTTTGTCTAGGTATTGTGCAAACTGAATGCTTTCATGTGGGGTGTAAGGCATGGATGACAAAGCTGCTGTCGGCGAGATCACGCCAGGGTCGTTGTCTGGGTGATGTGCATCGTAGCCGTTGATGGAATAGCTGGCCGTCCAGCCCCAGCCTTTATCCGAACCATAACCTTTATAACCTTTTGGGTTCAGATCTGCATAGGCCAAATTTATCTTGGCATGGTTGCTTGTCGCTTCCCAATAATCTGCATATTGGTCTTTTAATCCTTTGGGACTCAATCCTAAATAGGAGTAATGTTCCCAGAATAGCGGGCCCACTTCACCTTCTTTGGCATTGTGCTTCAGCACGAGCGGAATATCGTATTTTTTAGCGGAACTTTTAATGGCCCCAGATCTTGCCCAGCCCTCATGATACACTTGGGGGGCAATAGGGTAAGTAGGAGAGGAGGCTGCTAAAATATAGGTAATAAGACATTCGTCGTATCCTCTGACGGGATGATTTTGCTGGAAGTTAAATTTTGGACTCCAATGCCAATAAATAACATTTTGTCCATTTGTGTAATGATTCCAATTGATTTCTTTCCATAGTTTATCTGCCTTTTGAGAAACCAAATGGGCGGAATCACCTTTATCTTTTAGATATTCCCGAATGGCGATTAGGCCTTGGGCTAAGAATGCAGTTTCAACAATGTCGCCGCCATTATCTTTTTCACTGAAGGGTTTCGCTGTACCCAGTTCTCCATCGTACCAATGTGCCCAGGCTCCTTTAAACCGTTCGATTTTGCCTAGATAATCCATGATGTGATCCAGCTTTTGAACACCTTGTTCCTGACTGATAAACCCACGTTCCATGGCGACAATCATACCCATGAGCCCGAAGCCACTACCACCTATGGTCACGACATTGCGATCATTTTGCGGATAAACACCATCCATATGGATGCGTTCCCTGGCGAGACCGGAAGTAGGTTCGGCACCTTCCCAAAAATATTGAAATGTATGTTGCTGAATAGTTGTTAATAGCGAATCTTCATTGATTTTGCTTCCATCGGTTGAATCAATCTTTGAGGGACTGTCTGGACTGCTATTAGTAGCGTTTTGGCATGAACTGCTGAGAATAAGCGCCAAAGCTATACCGCTAAGTGCTGGATATGCTATTCGTTTTCTCATGGATATGTTGTTTAATTCTTGAAAAAATGTTCAAACGACCATAGGTCGTTTGAACGGAGTTATTTTGTATAAATGATTACCAACCGGTATTTTGAGGCATTTCTGGCGTTTGGATACGTTGATTCTCCGGAATTGGAAAAAGCATCATTTTATCCTGGAACGTTTTTCCATTGGCTGCCATGGCAGTTTTTCCCTGTTTTGTACGAATTAAATCAAACCAACGGTCGTGCTCAAAAGCTAATTCAAGGCGTCTTTCTTTCCAGATCAACTGACGGAGCTGTGCTTGGTCGGTTGTCGTTACATTGGCTAATTTTACGCGTGTCCGTACCATATTCAATGCATTCAGCGCTTCGTTGCTATTGCCAGCCTCATTAGCAGCTTCGGCCAGGATAAGATAAATTTCACCCAGACGGAGGTAACGTACGTTCTTATCACCATCTGCAGCTCCTCCATTTGCAGACGAATACGCTTTTTCATTGTACATGGGATTTTCTACACCATTGTCAATAAGACGGCCATCGTACAGGGTTTCACCCCTGAAAATAATCGTTGCATCGCGACGGATATTGTCTTTTTCGGCATTGAAGGCATCCAATAAGTTTTGACTTGGGATATTAAAACCCCAGCCTAAGTTGACCGCTCCTCCACGAGGTGCCTGTACTTGACTATATTGTTGGATACCATGTGCGATAGAGGTACCCCTTGCTTGAAATTCAAATAATGATTCGGGGCCATTTTCCCCCGCTAAACGCCAAATTGTTGCGTAATCCGGTTCGAGACTGTATCCTCCAGATGTGATGACAGTTTTCGCCATATCAGCAGCTTGTTGCCATTTGCTTTGATACAAATAGACTTTTGACATTAATCCTTGTGCAGCACCTTTGGTTGCTCTACCTAAATCTTTTGCAGCATAAGCAGATTTGAGTGGAAGATTGTCGATAGCAAATTGTAAATCAGCTTCAATATAAGCGTAAACTTCAGCTGCGGGTTCTCTTTTTATTAAATCACGTTCTTGAATAGGAACATCGCCCCATCCACGCACAAGATAGAAGTAGTTCAATGCACGTAGAAAACGGGCTTCGGCAATCAATCTGTTTTTATAAGCTTCGTCTGTCAATCCAAATTTTTCTGTGTATGCAATAGCTTGCGTAGCCCGCCCAATAGATTTATACCAACGTGTCCACATGGAAAGAAAGGAACCTGTTGTTGAAGTGTAAGTCAACTCGTCTAAACTTAGTTTATCACCACCGGCATCTGTAGCTGAGCTACCTTTATCCGCATTATCGGAAATCATGTCCGTGATACCGATGTAAGAGAAAGAATAATCCCAATCAGTAAACATTCCATATACACCATTGACAAATTGCTCGGGTGTGTAGATTTCTTCACTGTCTTCGGCTTCAACATATTCTTTAGAAGGTACATCTAAGAAGTTGTTGTCTTTACAGCCTTGCAATGCAATGCCCCCACTAAGAAGAATTGCTATATAAAGTTTGTTAATTTTCATTGTCTTCAAAACTAAGGTGATTAAAATTGCATGTTAAGTCCAAATAAGAAATTACGTGTCGTTGGATAAGCTGAAAGCTCAATACCAGAAGTTAAATTTGGACTACCGTCGCCTGAAAGTTCAGGAGAGAAACCACTATAATTCGTAAATATAAATGGATTCTGTGCAGTAACATATAATCTTAGTTTAGATCTCGAGCTATATAAGTTGTTGAAAGTGTATCCTACGGTGATATTATTGATACGGAAATAAGCGCCCGATTCAAGGAAATAACTGGAAGCCCAATATGCTCTTTCTGCACCAGGATGCTCATTGGTTGAACCTGCGCCAGTCCAGCGATTTTCAAAAGTTGACAACGCGATATTCTCACCCGCATTGGAACGAACACTATTTAAACCATTGTAAACCTTATTGCCTGCAACACCATATCCGGAGACATTAAAATCAATAGCTTTGTAATTAACACCAACATTGATACCATATGTTGAAGTCGGTAAAAATGATCCAAAGAAAACCTTGTCGCGGGAATCGATGACACCATCTTCATTTTGATCCTTGTACTTCAGATAGCCAGGTTTTGCAGCGCCAAACGATGGGTAATTTTTTACATCTTCAGCGTCTTGGAAGACACCATTTGCTTCAAACATCCACCAGCCATAGATCGGTTGTCCGACACGAAGTTGTTTGGTAATCTCCCCATTATTTAAACTACCTCCAGTAGCACGGTCATAGGCAGGAACCACTTCTGTTACTTTGTTTTTGTTATAGGCATAATTGACGCCAACGGTATAACTGAATTCAGGATTAATGCTTTTGTTCCAATTTAAAGCTACTTCAACTCCTTGATTCAGCACTTTGGCACCATGCGCATAGAAATTTTTCTCTGAAGGAGAAGTGTAAGTTGGCGTTACATCAAGAATAGTATTGGTATTTAGCTTATGATAGTAGTCAATGGATCCTGAAAGCTGATTGTTTAGAAACGCAAAGTCTACGCCAGCGCCTGTTTCTCTGGTTACTTCCCAGGTTAGATTCACGGCAGGAGTACCATAAGCACTACCATAGACCATATTCTGTTCAGGACCGAAAACGTAGTTGTAATTTGAACTTTCTGGATTTGTTAAAATTGTGGATACATTTAACGGGATATCTTGGTTACCTAATTTACCCCAGTTTCCGCGCACTTTCAATAAATTAATCCAGCTGGCATCTTTCATAAAGCTTTCGTTGGTTACCGTCCAGGCCAATCCAACGGAAGGGAAAGTACCCCAATATTTTCCTGTATTACGGAATACGCTTGATCCGTCACGGCGCAAGGTAGCCGTTAAGTAGTATTTGCTATCGTAATTGTATTGTAGTCGACCAAAATAAGACGCTAATGCCCTTGGTGTGTAATAGGTTTGTAAAGAGACAATACCATAATCATTAGTGCCCTTGGCTAAGTTAATATTCCAATACTGCTCTTGTTCAGGCACATTATAGCCAGTTTGGCTATTCATGCTATTAATGTCGTATTTCTCACGTGACATCCCCACAACCGCCTCAATATGATGCTTGTCAAAATTCTTGTTGAAGGTCAAGAAATTCTCGATAGACCAACGGAATTGTTCCAAATTTTCATATTTCAGACTATTGTCTACATAGTCAAGGGCTTTTGGATTGTTTTCCTTTAATTTGATGAAATCAGATTCATTCAATAACGTATTTGCATTTAACCATTGATCTTTTACATTATTAAAAATCCGTTGTTTCGAATAAAATTTATTCCCGCCAATACGCGAATTGATTTTCAGATAATCCGTAATCTTGAATTCTCCCTCAAAACTTCCCTGTAGACGGAGCGTATTTGTTCTTTCATTTTGACGTAAAACCTCATACACTGGATTTCCAATTGAATTTAAGTTTCCGATGGCTTGCCCAGGAGCTGCCTCAATACCGGCAACACCAGTTGTTGTATTTACACGACCTAAACCGTAACGGCCATTATCAAACATCACGGGAGCCAGCGGTGACTGACGATAAGCCGTGGTGAAAGCACTATAGGGCTTGGGGGTTGCGTTTGTTAATGTAAGATTTAAATTTTGGCTGAACTTTAGGCGATTGTTTAAAAATTTATATACGTTGTTATTGCGTATGGTATTTCTTACAAATTTGGAGCCATCAAGAATACCATTTTCGGTATAATTGTTTGCTGATACGAAGTAATCAACTTTCTCAGTTCCGCCAGAAATATTAACGGAATTATTAAATACAGAACCTGTATTTAATAATTCGTCATACCAATCTGTATTATATTTTTGATTCTCTGCTAAACGGTACGATCCATTGGTCGAGGTTAGGTATTCATTGGCAAATGTTCTAAACTGATCAGCATTTGCCATTTTCACACGATTGAGGACATTTTTTATGCCTGCAAAGCTTTCATAATTGATGTTTGTCGTCCCCGTTTTACCTTTCTTCGTGGTCACGATAATAACACCATTTGCAGCCCGAAGACCGTAAATAGATGCAGAGGATGCATCCTTCAAAACATCCATAGATTCAATATCTGATGGGTTGATATTATTAATATCTGTTTGTGCAATTCCGTCGACAATATAGAGTGGATTCCGTCCTGATAATGCCGTTCCTAAGCCCCTGATAATTACATTTGGTGAGGAACCGGGTGCTTCATTTGCAATAATATTGATACCTGCAGCTTTACCTTGGATGGATTGCATTGCCGACATAGCAGGTTGCTTTGTGATATCGGATGATTTCAAGGAGCTGATCGATCCTGTCAGATCCGCTTTCTTTTGTGTACCATAACCGATAACCACAACCTCTTCCAATGCTTGATTTTGATTTTCTAGGAATACATTGAGTTGCGTTTGATTACCAATGTATACGGTTTGTGTGCGATAACCCAGAAAGTTAAAGACCAATGAGTCGGTAGGAGAGGCGTTGATTTGAAATTTCCCCGTTGCGTCGGTTTTTGTAGATACTGCTTTCCCTTTGATACTAATGGTGACGCCAGGCATGGAGATCATGCTTGTGCCATCTTTGACCACTCCTTGTACCGAAGTTTGTCCATAGGCAACCGATACGACCATGGATGTCAAAAATAATGCGGATAGATTCCTCATATCGTTAATTTTTGGTGTTTGTTTAAAATACAGTTGGTTATTTCCCTGAGGCAAATATGTTGATGTAGTACAACTTTGCCAAAGTTTAACATTTTCACATCACTACTACATGAAATTTCAGCTTGCTCAGTCTACCTTTTATTTTATTTTATATTTTTGATAGTCAGTTTTTTAGCTTGTTTTTTTTAACGAAATAACACGAGCTTTAGTGTGTTTTATACACTAAAGCTCGTGTGTGGTAATGATGTAGTGTCTGTGATGAGAATTTAACGTTCCATCAGGAATTCAGAGAGGTTTTTGTCTGTTGGAATGCCCAACTTTTTGCGTAATCGATAGCGTCTAATCTCGACACCGCGTGTACTAATGTTAAGTAATGAGGCAATTTCCTTACTCGACATATTGAGCCTTAAGTAGGCGCATAGTTTAAGATCATTGGGGACTAGATCAGGAAACTCTTGTTTCAATTTCTTGAAAAAATTCTCATGTGATTCGTTAAAGCTTCTTTCAAAAATATGCCAGTCACGATCGTCATTATGGGCATCATCGATGAGCTTGTTTATTTTTTTCAATTCATCCGAACTTAGTTTGTTGCCATCTGCATCTTTAAGTTGTTTGAGCTCGTCGTGTAAATTGTTCAACATCTCATTTTTGTAAACGATATTGAGTGCCGCATTGGCCAGTTCTTTATTTTTTAATTGAAGCTGATCTTCTAATTGCTGGTTTTTAAGTTTGATCCAGTCCTTTTCCTTTTGCTCGGTTTCGCGTTCCAAGGCAATCTTTTTCTCTTCTAACCATTTTCGCCGTATTTGAAACTGACGCTTACGCTCCCGCTGAAGACTAAATATATATGCTAAATAGATGAGCGTTATCAGGACTAGTGTATAAAATACCTTTGCCCACCAAGAAAGGTACCATGGATACCGAATAGTAAAGGAAAAAGCTTGAATTTCCGAAACCAAGCCCATATTGTCCTTCGCCCTTATTTTAATTTGAAATTTTCCATAAGGTAGATTCGTGAAATCTTGATAGGCAGTTTCACTCCATTCGGACCAATTGTCCGAGTAACCTTCGAGATAATATTGGTATTGAATCGGTGATGACGAATAAAATGGACTTGAAAAGCTAATTCTAAGATTATTGTCAGATGATGATAGTTTAAACGCTGAATCTGGAATAATAGCCTGTCCTGTTGTCAAGTTGATGAGTTGCGCTATTTGTGGAAGTGGCAACCTATATTTTTGTGATTTATCGGAATGACGATAGATCGCAAATCCATCATCTAAACCGATGAGATAGTATTGGTTTTCAATAGGGAGGATGTTTTCATAGTTATTCATCATTCGATCCTGTAAGGGACTGAGCAGATTGGAGTCAATATGAAGTTTGCCCTTACTGTCAAAATCTACTTTAGCAATTTTTGTCTTCTGAATAAACCAGTAGCTGTTTGTATTGATCGGTATGACCTTATTTGAATTTTTATAGGTGCCTAATGCTGTGTTTAATTCATCGGCATAGCTGAATCTTTTTACAATATTGTCGAATTGGAGAAATCCGCTGTCCGTCGCAAATACAAGATTATTTTCTAATGTGTAAATCCCCGTAAATTGCCTCTTTGAAGCGATACTGTCCTGTTTGGAGGAAAATAAAATATTTGCCTGTTGGAAATTCGCATCAAATCCGAGTAGTTGTATCTGTCCCCAATCGCCAATCCAAAAGGTATGGTTATCTTTTTGCGCCAAAAATCGAACTGGTTCTTTAACGCCCGCGAATTGCTGGACGAACTGAAGGTGTATACCATCGAAGCTAAATTTCGATAGGCCCGTATAGTTGCCTTGAAGAATATTTTTTGTTCCAAAAATAGGCTTGAATATCCAGCCGCCAGTGATCTGTGAAATCTTCTCGAGTCGCCCATTAACCAATTTGAAGGTTCCATCATTATGTCCACAAATCAACTCATCACCAAATAGCGCTAATGTCCAAACCTGACCGTTTGAATTGGGAATCTGGGAGAAATTCAATGAATTGTAATTGGTCAATCCTTTCCATTCACTTGAAAATAATCCCTTATTCGTTCCAAGATAGATTTTCCCCTGATAGATAATTGATGTATAAACCGTACCAATTTTTCCGACAAAATCTGTGTAAAATGATAATGGAGAATTGATTTCAATGCGGTCTATACCATTATCCAGTCCCACCCAGATATTCTTCTGATTGTCCTTGACAATACTAAGTACAGTATTGTTTTGGAGACCATTGTTTTTATTGATATGCTGAATGACCTGGCCATTTTTATTGATGACAATAACACCGTTTTGGATGGTGCCAAAAGCATATTGTCCGTCATAGAGGTATAAGCCATTGTTTATCTGTGATTGGCTCAAGAGCTGGTTTGCCGGAACAGACCAGGGTAGGATGGAACCATCGGCTTTCATCAGGTAAAGGCCATTCCGCGAGGTGGCAATAAGCGAGGTCGTTGCGTCGAAAGGTAAGATAGCAAGTACATTTTTATTTTTCAATACATCTTTTCCTTTTACAGGGATTAATTTATCCTGTTTAAATTCATGCAGACCACTTGGCAGCTGTTCGAAAAATAGCATGTTATTGAGCTGATGTGGAAATAAAAAAGGTTCACCTTTAGCCGTTAGTTGCCGTATACGATTGTTTTCCCAAATATAGGATTTGGAAAATGTATGAAAAAATACCCGTTGGTCCTCAACAATGATTTTCCAGATTTCTTCGTTTGGAAAATAGGTCTTGTCCTGCACAAGTTTAGAGAGACTGTGATAGGTCAAGTTTCCGAAAGGTTTGGAAGTCCAATAGCCAAATTCACCTCTTCCACCTGTGTAAATCTTTCCGTCTTTACCTATTGCAACACTTCGGACTGTTGAGTGATTTGGTAGTGGAAAGATACGCCAGTATTGTCCGTCAAATTGTAACAGCCCCTCGGTATTTGCACTATAAATGCGACCATCTTTATCGACTGCCAAAGACCAGTTCTGATTTCCAGCCTTGTATTGGTCTTTTTTGTATTGTTTTACAAAAGGTGTTCCTGTAGGTATGATTGTCTGGCAATAGCCAGGGTGCATTAAAAAAAATAAAATGCTGCAAAACCAAAAGATATAGACGTTACTATATTTTTTTGTTGTCATCGACTCCCTCACTTTAAACTGATTTTGGGGACAATATATCGATTTTATCGCAGAATTGATAATCTCCCTCGTCGTACGGAGCGCTGGTAGCTCCGGCAGATCTCCATCTTATTTTGGAGCTGAACCGACGGATTGATGGAAGAAAAATTAGAAGAAGCCAGGAGCTTTATTTTTATTTTTTTTAAAAAACCATTTAATCGTGTTGAAAATCAGGAATGAAGCTATTTATTCCACCTATTTGAACAAAAAATACTCCTTTTGCTGTGAACGATTTTTGATATTTGAGTTCATTTACTTCGTTAAATAACCAAATAAACCAAAACAACTATGATAACACCGATAACCAAAACGGTAGGGAAGGGGTTACTTTTATTTTCATTGATGAGCATGTCTGCACCGGTGGTGCTTGCCCAATCGCAAATAAAGATATCCGGAAAAGTAAGCTCCTCAACAGGCGAGCCTCTTGTGGGGGTTACAGTACAGATAAAGGGGGTGAAAAACGGCACTGTAACCGATGGGGCCGGCAATTATCAGATTCTTGCGCGAGATATTGATGTCCTGATATTTTCGCTGGTAGGCAAAGAGAAGGCCGAAGTCCAGGTCAATAAGAAAGATCACATTAATCTCGTTCTCCAGGAGTCCAGTAGTCTGATTGACGAAGTGGTTGTTGTAGGCTATGGTACCCAGAAAAAAAGTAATTTAACCGGTGCTGTTGCTGCTGTCGATGGAAAGGTGCTTAACAAACGTATCGCTACAAATCCAACGCAATTACTTCAAGGTCGCATGCCCGGACTTCGTGTTACCCAAGGATCAGGAGAAGCAGGGAATGAAAATGTGAATCTCCAGGTTCGCGGATTGGGGTCGTATGGGGCTTCTTCTGCGCCATTGGTTATCGTAGATGGTATCCCCGGGAGTTTGGAAAATTTAAATCCTCAAGCAATCGAGAATATCACCTTATTGAAAGATGCTGCCTCAGCCGCTATCTATGGGGCAAGAGCAGCAAATGGTGTTATTCTGGTAACGACAAAACAGGGTAAAGCTGGAAAAACACAACTGAGCTACGATTACAATGTCGGAATTACCAAAGCCTCAGCTCTTCCAGACCTCGTGTATAATTCCGTTGATTACATGAACCTATATAATCAGGCAAATAAAAACTCCGGTGTCACAAATCCAAATGCTTCTTTTAGCCAGGAGATGATTGATGCCTACAAAAATGCAACAGATAAAAAATTATATCCCGATTTTAACTGGTTGGATGCTGTCTTTAGAACAGTCCCGGTACAGACGCACAATTTAAGCTTAAGCGGTGGTGCCGGAGGAACAAATTACAACGTCATACTGGGCTACGTCAATCAGCCTGATATTATGATCGGGACTTCTTTTAAAAAGTATAATCTACAGCTTAACCTAGGCTCTAAAATCAATGAACGGATAAGTTTTGGTTCAAGCATTACCTTGAATTATGGCGATCGGAAATACCCTAGAAATGGTAGTGAAGATCAGTTTTTGTCTACCATTAGTCAATCACCACTTTATGGACCTGTATTACCAGATGGTAGTGGTCGTTATACGTCCAGGGCATATCCTTTTCAGTCCCCAAATAAAAACCCTGTTGCAGTTGCTGAAAATGCATTTACAAGACTGAACAATTATTTTATGCAAGGCAATATTTTTTTAAATGTGAAAATATTGGATGGGCTGGATTGGAAGACTAGCGGCGGATTGACGTATGGCTTTACAAAAAACTATACCAACAAACCTGTGATTAATCAATACATGTGGTTCGCCAAACCCGATGACCTACCCGCCAGACAGCTTGATGTAGGTGGTCAAGGATTAGAAGTAACGGACGACAACAATGTGTACCCGGTGGGCTATACACAACTGACTTACGATAAGTCTTTTGGAAATCATAACATGAAAGTGCTGGCAGGAACCCAGGCAGAATATAATAAAACACAAAAATTGTTCGGAAGTAGGTTGCAGTTTCCCAACAATGATTTGCTTGAGCTTGATGGTGGCGGAGCCGGTCAACAGTCTAATAACGGTGTAACCAATGAATGGTCATTAAGGTCTTACTATGGTCGATTAAACTACGACTACAAAGGCAAGTATCTACTCGAAGGTAATGCACGTTATGATGCGTCTTCACGTTTCCCTGAAAATAGAAAATGGGCATTTTTCCCTTCAATATCCGGAGGTTGGAAAGTTTCGGATGAGACCTTTTATGGGCCGAAATTGAAGACGGTCGTTAATGAACTAAAATTAAGAGCCTCCATTGGAACACTGGGTAATCAGAATATTGGTAACTACCCTTATCAGATTGTTTACAATTCTTCTTTTGCTTATCCTTTTGATGAAACACTCCAACAGGGGGCTCGCCAGGTAGCCATGGCGAATGACCGGATCAAATGGGAGAGTACCAAAGTCCTGGATTTCGGTGTGGACTTCGGGCTATGGAACAACAAATTGACCGCTTCTTTCGATTGGTATAACAAAGTAACATCAGATATTTTATCTGCATCTACGGCTTTCCCTTCTTATATTGGGCTGACTGCACCGACCGTAAATTATGGTGAATTGCGTAACAGAGGTATAGAGCTCGGTCTTCAGTACCGTGATAAAATTGGAGAGGTATCGCTGACCCTCAATGGAAATATTCAGGCCAATCGCAATAAGGTGATGAAATATGGAGCCGAACGTATCTCGGGCAATACCATTATCCGGGAAGGTTTACCTTATGGTAGTTTTTATCTTTTGGAGAACACGGGGATATTCCGTTCGAAGGAAGAGGTGGCAGCCTCTCCGGTGCAACAGATTCCAGCACAACCAGGTTATCTGAAATTTGCCGACGTAAATGGCGATAAAGTTGTGGACAATAATGATCGTATTGTCGTGCCGGGCGCTTATCCAGATTTCGATTATTCCTTTAATGCGACGGCTGTATGGAAGAATTTTGATTTTACAGCCTTTTTCTTCGGTTCTCAGGGACAAAAAATATTTGTAAGTGAGTGGGGAATAGTCCCTTTCAGGCAAGGTGGTACATTCACCCGCGACTGGATGGACGCTTGGACTCCAGAAAACCCCAATGCATCGCTTCCAATAGTTGGTGCTGAAAATACCCCTGCTGCAAATAATGTACGGACCACATCGACTTTCTTTTTAAAAGATGGATCGTTCCTGCGTCTTAAAAATATTCAGGTAGGCTATTCTATTCCACAGAGCACCTTGTCCAAAGCTGGTATTTCTGGCCTTCGCATCTATTTTGCGGCGGATAACCTGGTCACATTCTCCAAGTTCCCCGGTTTAGATCCCGAACGCGGCGTTTCATCAAGCGGTGGTGCAACATCAGGGCGTTATGTGACTCATCCTCAGAATAAAGTATTCGCATTTGGAGCGAGCATCACATTCTAATCTAGTGGTAACTAAAAAAAATTAAAGATGAAAAATAGCGTAAAAAAAACATATCTATACCTAAGCTTAGCTGCCCTAGCTTCACTAGGCAGTTGTACAAAAGATTTTTTAAATAAAAATCCAACGGATAAAATTTCGGAATCAACCTTCTGGAAAACGCAGACTGATGCTGATTTGGCACTATCGGGCTGTTATGAATTTCTTTGCCGAGGATACAATTCGACGTCTTCATCCAATGCACGCGGTGGTTGGGGGGGAGCAAGTATGTTTTGGGATGGGCTTTCAGACGATGCCTTTGTGTCCAGTACCTCCAATAACTTCAATATTATTTCGCGATCCGGAATCTCCTCGACAACCGGCGGAATGCAATCTGAGGGGTATGAGATTTCGTATCAGGCCATTGCGGCATGTAATAAATTGATTGCCAATATTGACCGCATTACAAGCATGAGCCAGCAGGACCGTGACCGATATAAAGCAGAGGCCCGTTTTATCCGCGCCCATTACTACTTTTTGTTGACCAATCTGTACGGTGATGTGCCATTGACTTTAGAGCCTCTGGGTATGGACGATGCGAGTATTCGGCTGGGTAGAACACCTAAAACCAACGTTATCGAAGCGATTTTAGCAGATTTAGATTACGCGAGTGAAAAACTGCCAAATACAGGATATAAGGGACACGCTGTGAGGGGAGCTGCATTAGGCTACAAAACAAAGGTATTATTGACTTCAAAAAAATGGGCCGAGGCAGCTGCAACAGCGAAGATTGTTATGGATGAAAACAAGTTTTCGATCTATCAGGGTGGTTATCGCGATCTGTTCCGAAAACCTGGACAAAATAATAATCCCGAAATCATGTTCTCCGCTCGATTTTTACCCCCCAATATGTATAGCCCAGCAGATATGATGTATTCTTATCTGAAGACAATACAACCGTTGGGGTATCTGGTGGATTCTTATTATGCCATCGATGGAAAAGATATTAAGGAATCGACGGTTTACGATGCTAAAAATCCTTACGAAAATAGAGATCCACGGTTGAAGTCGACAATTATGTACCGCGGTGTATGGCGAGGTACCACAGCATCTTCTGCTTTTGATCCGGTTGCCGAGGGAGTTTTGGGTGGTTTTTTACCGCGAAAGTATATCAACGAATCGAAATGGCCAACAAGTTACGCGACACAAAGCGATCAGGATTGGGTATTCTTACGCTATGCAGATATTTTATTGATGTACGCAGAAGCGAAAAATGAAAGTGCAGGGCCTGATCAGACAGCCGTAGACGCATTGAATAAGGTAAGATCCAGGGCTGATGTGAAAATGCCGCTCGTACAGTTTAGCGGTTCCTTGACAAAAAATGAATTCCGCGATATTATCCGTCATGAACGGAGGATTGAATTGGCTTTGGAAGGTCAACGTTATTTTGACTTGAAACGCTGGGGGATGATTAAAGAGGTGATGGATAAAACCAAGGATCCAGATGGAGCTCCACGATTATTTATGGCAAGAGATACCCTATGGCCTGTGCCTCAATCTGAGGTAGATATGGCCAAAAGTTTAGGTAATGACAATTTTAAACAAACCCCAGGTTTCTAAATTAAGAACTGTGAAAAATTAAGGTATGAAAGCTCTATATAAAATGTTGCTGGCACTTATCCTCATCATGGGAATGAGTAAGGGATTATTGTATGCGCAAGTAAACCGCTTGCCCGATAGTGTGCGCATGAAATGGTGGGAGGAAGCCCGGTTTGGCATGTTTATCCATTGGGGAGTATATGCGCAGTTTGGCGGCGTTTATAAGGGGCACGAACAGGCACGTGGTGGAGCAGAATGGATTATGAACCGCTCTAAAATTCCAGTTGATGAATATCAGGCGATGGCAAAGCAATTTAACCCCACGCAGTATAATGCAGACGAATGGGTACGCATGGCGAAAGATGCCGGGATGAAATACTTGATTATCACGGCCAAACACCACGATGGTTTTGCGCTCTTTGAAACAAAAGCGAGTAAGTGGAATATGGTGGACGCGACGCCCTACGGTAAAGATGTTTTGAAACCTTTGGCCGAAGCCTGCCGAAAATATGGCCTGAAACTTGGCTTTTATTACTCACAGGCACAGGATTGGAATAACCCTGGTGGATCGGCTGCTCGTAAATTAATGCGAGAAGGCTGGCCTAATCCAGATTCAACCCGTATAGATGACTACACACTAGCACATCATGGCCATTGGGATCCCAAACAAGAAACAGCGAGTTTTAGTGACTATATCAAAAATGTATCTGTACCTCAGGTCAAAGAATTGTTGAGTAACTATGGGGATATTGCTGTGCTATGGTGGGATACACCAACCAATATGACCGACGAAGCCGCAAATATGCT
Organism: Sphingobacterium paramultivorum; assembly: GCF_014109745.1. Classification (NCBI taxonomy): domain Bacteria; kingdom Pseudomonadati; phylum Bacteroidota; class Sphingobacteriia; order Sphingobacteriales; family Sphingobacteriaceae; genus Sphingobacterium; species Sphingobacterium paramultivorum. The sequence goes on along the minus strand of NZ_CP058555.1, from coordinate 2,780,069 downwards.
TCAGGAGCAATTGGCATTACAACCCAATATTATCACAAATGATCGATTGAAACGGCCTAATTTTCCCGGCGATACCAAAACGCCGGAGCAAAAAATTCCAGATTGGAGTGAACTCGAAGGTAAACATTGGGAAACTTGTATGACCATGAATGGCACTTGGGGCTACCGCACATCCGATCATAAATGGAAATCCGCCGAAACCTTGATCCGCAATCTCGTTGATATTGCTTCCAAAGGTGGAAATTACCTGTTGAACGTTGGTCCAAAACCCGATGGATCCTTTCCACAGGAGAGTATAGAACGTTTGGCTGTAATTGGCAAATGGATGAAAGCCAATAGTGAAGCAGTCTACACGACCAAGAGTAGTCCTTTACAGCCATTTGAATGGGGGAGATGTACCATGAAGGAAGATGGAAAGCGGACTTATTTGTATGTCTCTGTATTTGACTGGCCAAAAAATGGCCTAGTCGAACTTCCGATTGAAAATAAAGTTTTAAAAGCTAGTCTTTTAGCCAATAATCAAGTGTTAAAGGTAAAATCGAATTCCAATGGTATTCAGATTGGCGTACCTGAGCAGGCCATTGATCCTGTTGCTACGGTGATTAAGATCGAAGTAGCAGGAAAATTTAAGCGCGAAAAAGGGCCCGGAGCAAAGAACATGAAAACTGGAGCTTTGGACGAGTAAGGCCGAAGATGAAAAGCAGATACTAAAATAGCATAATGAAGAAAAGTAGATTGAATAGAATAGTTGCGTTGTTGTTGACTTTTGGAGTTGCTCAGCTCCACGCTCAGGAAGTTAAGCGGATTGATCAAGGCTGGGATTTCTTAAAGAGCGATCTGGGAGGAATCTGGGAAGCTGTAAGACCGGTGGGTACCGGTAATCCTGAGTCTGTTCCACTTTGGGAGCAGATAAATCTGCCGCACTGTTATAATGCGCTGGACGCTGTTGATCCAGCTATAAATTATTATCAGGGGCCAAGCTGGTATAGAAAATCGCTGGAGATCGATAATCCCTATTTAAATGGTCACACCCTTCTTCATTTTGAAGGAGCCGGACAAAAGACAGCTGTTTATATCCATACGATTAAAGTTGGGGAGCACGTTGGCGGATACGACGAATGGACTGTGGACATTACAGATGCGGTTGAAAAGTTTAAAGAAACAGCTGCTTTTAAAAAACAGTTTAAGGGCAAAATACCGCTTTCAATTCGTGTGGATAATTCGCGTGATCTCGAAATGATCCCTTCTGATCTGTCTGATTTTAACGTCTATGGAGGTATTTACAGACATCTAAACCTGAAATATGTTCCGCAGACAGCTTTGGAGCGTGTGTTTGTTGAGGCGTCAGTAGGGGGCGATGGTAAGCAGGGAGTGGTCAACGTTCGCGGACGGTTGATGCCATTTTCGGCTCAGACAAATTTTGAAGTCGAAACGCAGCTCTATGACCCTGCTGGAAAAATCGTGCAAACCCAGCAACCACAGGTTAATAAGGGAGCATTAAATCTTGAATTTGGACAATTCCTAGTCAAGAAGCCACAGCTTTGGAGTCCTGATCAACCGGCTTTATACCGTTTAGTTACGACAATCAAAAGCAATGGACAAGTATTTAAAGAAGAGAGTGTCTTTGGCTTTAGACATGTAGCGTTTAAAGAAAAAGGTCCTTTTCTGCTGAATGGGAAAAGGCTTTTGCTTCGCGGTACCCATCGTCATGAAGACCATGCCGGCGTTGCTGCAGCAATGACTGACGATCAGATCCTGCAAGAGATGACCCTGATGAAAGATATGGGGGTAAACTTTATACGCTTGGGACATTATCAGCAGAGTCGTAAAGTGCTTGAGGCCTGTGATAGTCTGGGCATTTTGGTTTGGGAAGAGATTCCATGGTGCAGAGGTGGATTAGGTGGAGAGGTCTATCAACTTCAGGGAAAACGGATGTTAACCAATATGATTGAACAGCATTATAATCATCCATCGGTTATTATCTGGGGGCTTGGTAATGAAAATGATTGGCCTGGTGATTTTACGGAGTTTGATCAGGCGAAGATAAGGGCTTATATGAGTGAACTCAATGGTTTAGCCCATCAATTGGACCCGAGCCGGAAAACAGCGATACGACGTTGTGATTTCTGTAAAGATATTGTTGATGTTTATTCACCCTCCATTTGGGCGGGTTGGTATAGAGGTGTTTATACCGACTATAAAACAGCGTCCGAAGAAGAAATGAAAAAGGTAAAACATTTCCTTCATGTGGAGTGGGGCGGGGATAGTCATGCAAGACGACATGCAGAAGACCCTGATCGCGCTTTAGCTAAAATCAAAGGTGATGGCACAACGGATGAACGGGCAGGCGATGCGTCGCTCATTGGTGGTGCAGCACGGGTTTCTAAGGATGGCGATTGGAGTGAAAGCTACATCTGTAATCTCATCGATTGGCACTTAAAGGAACAAGAAACAATGCCTTGGCTCACGGGAACAGCCTATTGGCCATTTAAAGATTTTTCAACTCCGGTACGACCAGACAATCCTGTTCCTTATGTCAATCAGAAGGGTGTTGTTGAACGGGATTTTACCAAAAAAGAATCTTACTACGTATTCCAGTCGTATTGGACCGCGAAGCCAATGCTGCATATTTATGGCCATACTTGGCCGATTCGTTGGGGTGAAAAAGAGGAGTCGAAAATGATAAAGGTGTATTCCAATGCCAGTGAGGTTGAGCTTTTTGTCAATGGAGAAAGTCAAGGATTAAAGAAAAGGAATAGCCAAGATTTTCCAGCGGCAGGTTTGCGCTGGATGGTAAAACTGAACGAAGGGAACAATCAGATTAAAGCTGTTGCGAAAAACGGACGGGAAATTCTAGTGGATGAAATTGAACAACAATATCAGACAAAAAAGTGGGGTAAACCTGCCAAATTACTTGTCGAACAGATTGCTGCGGAAGGCGAAGTAATCACTGTGCAAGCCCAAATTGTGGATGATACCAATACCCCCTGTCTCGATGCAAAGGATTGGATCTATTTTGGTTCAACCGGCGATGGTCAGTTGATCGTCGATCAAGGCACTTCTACGGGGTCGAAAAAAGTACAGGCCTATAATGGTCGTGCATTGATTAAACTTCGACTGCCTTCGGGGAGAGCAGTGGTATCGGGCCGGATGGAAGGATCAAAGAGTACCTTGTTAACGATAGAAAAATAACACAAGATGTTAAAAGCAACGAATCATTTGAACTTCTTTTTACTGCTCGGCCTCCTGGGGGCGATTGCTCCATGCAGTGCACAAAGCAATTCGCCGCAGCTGAAGCTTTGGTATAATCAGCCGGCTACACTGTGGGAAGAAGCACTGCCGCTTGGAAATGGCACAACAGGAGCGATGGTCTTTGGAGGGCTAAGTAAAGATCGGTTTCAAATTAACGATAATACGCTGTGGTCGGGTGAACCCGATGCTGGCAATAATCCAAACGGCCCGCAGGTCTTACCCCAGGTGCGCCAAGCCATCTTTGCTGGAAAATATGAAGACGCAGCAGTTCTTTGGAAGAAAATGCAAGGACCTTATTCTGCTCGGTATCTACCTATGGGCGATTTATGGTTGGATTTTCATCAGGACGAAAAAAAGGTCAAAGATTATAAACGGGAGCTGGATCTTGAACGAGCGATCAATCAGGTGAGCTATTCGTATCAAGGTGTTCGATACCAAAGGGAAAGTTTTGTCAGCTTTCCGGATAAAGCATTGGTGGTTCGATTGAAAGCGGACAAGAAAAAATCAATTACCTTGGATCTTTCCTTGACCAGTAAGCTCCGATATAGCATTTCGATCCAAGGGGATAATCAACTGACGCTTCAGGGAAAGGCGCCGAGTTTTGTCGCCAATAGGGATTATGAACCCCAACAGGTGGTGTACGATAGTGTTGGCGGAAAAGGGATGACCTTTGCGATACAGGTCAGTGTAAAAACTACCGGTGGTGTGGTAAAAAAAGAACAGGATAAACTTAAAATTATAGGCGCTGATGAGGTGATTTTATTTTTGACAGAAGCGACAAGCTTTAACGGTTTTGATAAGTCTCCGAGTCAGGAAGGTAAAGATGCCACACTGCTCGCAAAAAACCGGATGAATACTGTCTCCAAAAAGAATTTTCACACCTTACTTGCAAACCATCAAAGGGATTATCAAACGCTCTTCAATCGTGTAGCCTTTAAGCTGACCGGTACTTCTGCTCACGATAAATTACCTACAGACCAGCGTGTCATGCAGTTTTCCAAAGGACCGGCCGATTTGGGACTTCTGACGCTGTATTATCATTTTGGACGCTACTTGTTGATTGCCAGTTCCAGACAAGGAGGAAGGCCTGCAAATTTACAGGGGATCTGGAATGATCATGTGCAGCCACCCTGGGGAAGTAATTACACAACCAATATCAATACAGAAATGAATTATTGGCTTGCGGAAAATACCAATCTTGCGGAATGTCATCAGCCTTTGTTTGATTTTATGGATGAGCTGGCGATCAACGGGGCTAAAACAGCATCGATAAATTATCATATCGATAAGGGCTGGGTTGTGCATCATAACTCCGATCTATGGGCCAAAACCTCCCCTCCGGGCGGATATGATTGGGATCCCAAAGGAATGCCACGCTGGTCGGCATGGCCTATGTCAGGTGCCTGGTTGAGCACACATTTATGGGAACACTATCGTTTTACGGGTGACAAAACTTTCTTGAAGGAGAAGGCTTACCCATTGATGAAAGGGGCGGCCCAATTTATGTTGCAATGGCTGATTGCAGATCCCGGAAATAAATATCTCGTGACCAATCCTTCCACTTCACCTGAAAATACAATTAAAATAGCAGGTAAAGAATATCAATTGACCATGGCCTCTACCATGGATATGGCGATCATTCGTGAGCTTTTTACAGCTGTTATTCGTTCATGTACGATATTGGGTGTTGATCCTGAATTTAAATCGGCTCTAGAAGGAGCGAAGGAAAAGCTTTATCCCTATCAGGTTGGCCAATACGGACAATTGCAAGAGTGGTTTAAAGATTGGGATGACCCAAAAGATCAGCATCGGCATATTTCCCACTTATTTGGTTTATACCCAGGCAATCAGATCAGCCTTGCGGAAAACAAGGCTTTGGCTGCGGCCGCTAAGCGTTCATTGCTCTTAAGGGGCGATGTCAGTACCGGCTGGTCGATGGCCTGGAAGACAAATTGGTGGGCGAGGCTTCAGGATGGAAATCATGCCTATAAAATCCTCAAGGATGCCTTAAATTTTATCGATCCTAAATTGGATCGTGCTCAGATGAGCGGTGGTGGAGCCTATCCGAATTTATTTGACGCACACCCACCTTTTCAAATTGACGGTAATTTTGGTGCTACGGCCGGAATGACTGAAATGTTGCTGCAAAGTCACGATGGAGCTGTTCATTTATTGCCGGCTCTACCTGATGAATGGTCTGCTGGGACGATTAAAGGAATTAAGGCCAGGGGAAACTTTACCGTAGACATTGCCTGGAAAAATAACGTATTGACCGAAGCAATGATCGTATCCAATATTGGAGGTGTTTGTCGTTTGCGTACACCTTTACCCGTTAAAGTTGTCGGCATCGAATCAAATCAGGCAGTTGTCACTGACAACACGCTATTATATAAACCGGAACAACTATCGTATACGATCGCTGATCCATCCAAATTGCCGTCGTTAGCAGCTACGAAAACATTCGAAGTTCAATTTGAGACCATAAAAGGGAAGCAGTACCGTATTGTTCCGCTATAAATCAAAATCCAGGAAAAATGAAATCTAAATCAATTGTTCGCATCATGGGCTGTCTTCTTGGGATCGCAATTTCCCCCTTATTTTTGAAGGCAAAAATTAAGGAAGGTGTTTTTGAGCAGGAGATCATCCAGACGCTGCGTCCTGTTATCCTAAAGCAGTCCAAATGGGCGATGAAGCAGAAACCATTGACTGTGACAGCATATAGCGCGGGCCGGAGTGCCGGGGGTATTCATGATTTTTATTCTGAAGGCGATTATTGGTGGCCCGATCCCAAAGATCCAGCTGCGCCCTATATCCAACGGGATGGGATGACTAATCCGGCCAATTTCGTTGAACATCGTAAAGCAATGATCCGCTTTAGCCGAATCGTGGGTGCACTGGCCTCAGCATATCGTTTGAATCCGGATAAAAAATATGTACAACAGGCACTTCGTCATTTAAAGGCTTGGTTCGTTGATGCAGAAACGATGATGAATCCGAATCTTCTTTATGCACAGGCTATACAAGGGCGTTTTACAGGGCGAGGAATAGGCATTATTGATACCATTCATCTGATGGAAGTTGCACAGGGCGTAAAGATATTTGAAAACGACCCCAATTTTCCACAGGCAGCCAAGGATGCCATTCATCGCTGGTTTGCGACCTATTTACGCTGGCTTACAACGCATCAATATGGAATCGATGAAATGAATGCCGCCAACAACCATGGTACATGTTGGGTGATGCAGGTAGCCGCATTTTCGAGTTTAGTGCAAGACACTGTATTACTCAATACATGTGCATATCGTTATGCGCATGTGCTATTGCCGAATCAAATGGAGGCTAATGGTAGCTTCCCGAGAGAATTACAGCGGACAAAACCTTATGGATACGCCTTGTTTAATCTGGATGCGATGACCATGATCTGCCAGATTTTGTCCAAGACCAATACCCCCCTTTGGCAGTATACATTGTCTGATGGGCGGACCATAAAAACGGGGATTGATTTTATGGTCCCCTATATTGCAGCTAAAGAAAAATGGCCTTATCAGAAAGATGTCATGTATTGGGATCAATGGCCAATTGCACATCCGGCACTTGTCTTTTCGGCAGTGGCTTTCCAGAATAAAGACTATCTGCAGCTTTGGGAAAAGCTTGATCATGCACCCGAACAAGAAGAGGTTATTCGAAATTTACCCATTCGCAACCCAATTATATGGCTTTGATTTTCCTAGCCCCCTTATAAAATAACTTAACCGTTTCACCTTAAAAACCTACAGATAACATGAATGTTAATGCTACGTCTTTGCGAAGATATACCCTCTTTTTGCGCTTTCGAAATTTAAAAAGGCCATCCATTGCCAAAGTACTATTTTTGACTGGAATTTTGTGCGCTTTTCAACATGTTGAGGCACAGAGTACAAAGCAGCTGCAAAAAGCTTGGGGGCTTGCAGATCAACAAGCTCAGCTACTTTATAAAGAATTGCAGCTCTTGAAAAAAAGTGATTCATCCTTGGTATCGCCACGTACGCTTTCCTCAGATAACGAATTGGTTGCCGTGAAAAGGGGGGACTGGACCAGTGGCTTTTTTCCTGGAGTCCTGTGGTATCTCTACGAAAAATCGGGAAAACAAAAATGGAGAGATCTTGCTTCAGAAACGACAAGGTCGATAGAAGCGGAGCAATTTAATGGAAAGACCCATGATATGGGCTTTAAGATCTACTGTAGTGTAGGAAACGGTTATCGGTTAACCGCAAATCCACAATACCGGGAGGTGCTTGTTCAGGCAGCCAAAACGCTGGCAACCCGCTTCAATCCGACAGTCGGCTGTATACGTTCGTGGGATCACAATAGCCACCGCTGGGATTTTCCGGTCATCATCGATAATATGCTCAACCTAGAATTGCTGTTTGAAGCAACCAAACTTACGGGAGATTCTACTTATTATCATATTGCGGTGAGCCACGCCAATACAACGCTAAAAAATCATTTTAGGCCAGATTACAGCACCTATCATGTGATAGACTATAATCCGAAAACAGGAGCTGTGCAGCATAAAAACACCCATCAGGGCTTAAGTGATGAATCCACATGGTCGCGGGGAGAGGCCTGGGCACTGTATGGTTATACGATGTGTTACAGAGAAACAGGAGATCCGAAATATCTGCAGCAAGCCGAAAAAGTTGCGCAGTGGCTGTTTGCACATCCCAATATGCCGAAAGACTTGATCCCTTACTGGGATTTCGATGCGCCTAATATTCCAAATGAACCAAGGGATGTGTCGGCAGCGACAGTCATAGCGTCGGGGCTATTGGAATTAAGCACGTATAGCAACCAAGGGAAAGATTATCGTGCAAAAGCACAGACCATATTGGCGAACCTGATAGATAATTACATGTCGCCGCCAAATAAAAGTAAAGGTTTTATATTATTACACAGTACAGGATCGAAACCTTCCAATACTGAAGTGGATAAACCCTTGAGTTATGCCGATTATTACTTTTTGGAAGCACTGCATCGGCAAGAAGATCTACAGTCCGGAAAAGTTCAATCGGATCTGGTCCGGAAAAATCCAGCGGGACAACTGATCTATTTTCCAGATGAACAGGGAAACGTAATCCCCGACTTTAGCCATGTGGGCTATCATCAAGGTGATCAAAAGCTGCCCAATGTTCCTGTTGTGATTACTGTAAAACCCAGCGTAAATGGCGATGATCAACAAATTATACAACAAGCCATCGATGCTGTATCTGCAAAACCACTTGATAAAAACGGTTTTAGAGGTGCTGTTTTGTTAAAAAAAGGTCTGTACAATATACCTGGAAGCCTGGAAATTCATGCCAGCGGTGTCGTGTTGAGAGGGGAGGGTGATGCAATAGGGCAAACCTTGCTTAAAGCCACAGGCCAGCACCAACGCAGCTTATTGAAGATTTCAGGTACAGGCAGCTATACCTTGGACCAGGCTAGAAAACAGTTTGTCAAGGATGGATATGGACCTGTAGGGGCTAAATATGTCCTAATCGATCATGCGAAGGAAAGGAAAGTAGGCGAGCAGGTACTGCTCTCGTATGAGATGAACGACGCCTGGATTGAAGCGCTTCGAATGAACCAAATTGAAAAAAGAGAAGGGACGAAACAATGGACAGCGCGGGAATATAAGCTAAATTTTGAACGTACTATTTTGGCCATTAAAGGTGACTCTGTATTTTTTGATAATCCCTTGGTGATGGCGATTGATCCGAGGTATGGAAAAGTGGCTGTCATTCCTTACACCTTTGACGGACGTATAAGTGAAGTTGGAATCGAAAATATACGTTTCGAATCTGATTTTGTAAGTGATGAGGACGAAAATCACGGTTGGATTGCAATTGATATGGATAAAATAGCGAACGGTTGGGTGCGCAATATCACCGCGCGTTATTTTGGTTATGCAGCGGTGAGCCTTGGCGCTTTTGCCAAACAGATTACAGTAATGAAGTCGCGGTGTCTGGATGGAAAATCTCAAATTACAGGTGGCCGAAGGTATTCATTCAATAATGACGGTCAGCTTAATTTATTTAAAGAACTTTATACCACGGAAGGACGCCATGATTACGTAACAGGGGCTAGGACCCTCGGTCCAAACGTTTTTAGCCTTTCTAGCGCGGAGCGAACACATGCGGATATCGGTCCACATCATCGATGGGCTGTTGGAACCTTATACGATCAAATCGTAACGGATGGTGAAATTAATGTTCAGGACCGGGGTAACTGGGGAAGTGGACACGGCTGGGCTGGGGTGACACAAGTCTTATGGAATTGTACGGTCAAAAGTGCTGCAGTACAACAGCCCTGGGCTTCCGGACAAAATTTTGCCATAGGAGTAAAGGGAGAAAAAGTTGCTGGAAGATTGAAAAATAGAAATGCTGGTTACTGGGAAAATCAAAACAGAATAATGTCGATCGGCTCACTTTATGAGCAACAATTAAAAGATCGATTAAAGTGATTCTTGTTCGTATTTATTCAATGGAATGATTATTTTTATCATCCATTTCAATTATATACCTTATGATGCCATTACGTGTTTTTATGCGCTGTTTTTGCTGTGCGTTAGCTTTAATTTCTGTTTTGCGTGCGCAGGAAAAAAACTATCGTTTTTTACACTTGGATGTCAACGAAGGTTTGTCTCAAGGCAGCGTTTTCGCTATAGCCCAAGATCATTTGGGTTTTATGTGGATCGGTACCCGTGATGGCTTAAATAAATACGACGCCCGAAAGTTTACGATTTATCGCAGTAATCCGCAAGATAGCCTTTCTTTAGAGCACAACTTTATTCAAGCGATTACGGAAGATAACAAAAGGCGGCTTTGGATAGGGACAATGACAGGTCTGAATTTATACAATCGAGAATCAGACAATTTTATCCGTATACCATTACCTACGGTAGAGAGTAGCAGTGGGAAAATGGATGTCAACGTTCACCAGATTTTTCAGGATTCCAACGGCAAGATTTGGATTGCGACAAATATAGGCTTGTACAAGATTAAAGAGGGCCGGCATCCTGAAGCGGAGTTGGTCTTCAATGAGATTACCGTTGAAAGAAGCCAGGGAAAAGAGTACTATCGTAATTTTCGAACCATGTATGAGGATCGCAGAAAGCGATTATGGTTTTGTACTGATGATGCCATTGTACTCATGCAAGCCGCATCGAAAGATGGAAATAGCTTAAAGGTGCTACGGACTTACTTTAAAGAGAAATCGGCAGATAATAAGGTTAATCAACGGTTTCAGGCGGTTTTGGAAGTTAGTCCAGGTATATTTTGGGTAGGTACGAAATATAATGGTATTCGGATTATCAATGAGAATACAGGCGAAATATCCTCGTTAACCGAAGAGGGCAATCATTCAGGTTTGGCCAGTCAAGATGTGCGGTCCTTAAAAAAAACAGATGATGGAAAGATTTGGATTGGAACATTCAATGGCCTATACGTTTATCAAAACGGAAAATTGCTTTTTATCCAGGCAGACGACGGAAATCCCAATAGCTTAAGCAATAATTCCATTCGCCCTATATTTCAAGATAAGCGGGGGTCTATTTGGATTGGGACCTACTTTGGAGGGGTCAATATCTATGACAAGGATATTCCTAATTTTCAGAATTTCACCCATCAATCTAAGCGCAATAGCTTAAGTTACAATGTGGTGAGTGCATTTGTTGAAAATGCTATGGGAGAACTTATGATTGGAACTGAGGGGGGAGGACTGAATTATTTTAATCGGCATACGAATTCGTTTTTTAGTGAACGTCACGATAAAAATAACCTGAATGGATTAAGTCATAATAATGTGAAGTCTATCTGTTTGGATAGGGAAGGGAATTTATGGGTAGGTACTTATGATGGCGGGTTGAATTTAAGGCGAAAGGGGCAGCAAGGCTATGAACATTTTCGTTTCGATCCCAATGTAAGTAATGGCCTGGCAAATAATAACGTGTATGCGATCTTAGAGGATCGCAATGGTGATATTTGGATTGGCACGTTCGGCGGAGGGCTACAGGTACTTCGTAAAAACCAGAAAGCAGGAACTTTCCAGACATTTGATGTTGCCAGAAAGCAGTTGAGTTCCAATATGGTGCGCACTTTACTAGAGGATTCAAAAGGTAATCTATGGATTGGTACTTCCAATGGTTTAAATCTAAAATTAGCAGGGACCGATAAATTTGTTTCCTTTCTAAATGACAAGAAAGATTTCCTTTCAATTAGCGGAAATGATATTGTGAGTATCCATGAAGATCGAAAAGGACAGATTTGGATCGGCACCTATATGGGCGGGCTGAATCGCTATCTTCCGGAGAAGAAAGCGTTCAAAAGGTTTAATGAGCGAAACGGATTGCCGATCAACAATGTTTTTGCTATTCTAAGTGATCTGAAAAACAAATTGTGGTTGAGCACAAATACAGGGATTTCTTGTTTCGATCCCCTATCTGGTCATGTACGAACCTATACGAAGATCGATGGTCTTCCCGGTAACGAATATATTCAAAATGCAGCAGCAATGTTGCGGGACGGAAAACTTGCCTTTGGAAGTTTCTCAGGCTTCACCTTATTTAATCCGGATAGTTTAAGTGTCAATAATTACATTCCCCCCATTCAGTTTACGGAGTTGAAATTATTCAATAAAACAGTTCTCCCGGGCCTCGATGGTGTTATTCCTAAAGATATATCCATGATGGATGAATTGATTCTTGATCACAATCAAAATGTTTTTAGTTTGGAATTCAGTGTATTGAATTATGTTCATCCGGAGAAAAATCAATATGCTTATTATCTAAAAGGCTTTGACCAAGACTGGAATTATGTGAGCAATCCCGTGGCTACTTATACCAATTTAGACCCTGGCACTTACGAGCTTTGGGTAAAGGGAGCCAACAACGACGGGGTATGGAACGAAAAGGCAACGGTTTTGAAGATTAAAGTGCTGCCAGCGCCATGGAGGACATGGTGGGCTTATTGCGGCTATTTTCTTCTTTTTGCTGCTGCCAGTTTTTTGGTTATCCGATTTTTCCACGGTAGAAACAAACTGAAACAAGACCTTTTGATTCGGCAAATAGATTCGGAAAAACAGGAGGAGCTTCATGAAGCAAAACTGAATTTCTTTACCAATATCTCCCATGAATTCCGTACGCCATTGTCATTAATTATTGGGCCGTTAAATCAATTAAAAGACGATCGCTCGCTTTCAGCATATGCACAGGAGCACCTCGGTTATGCAACAAGAAATGCGGATCGCTTGATGAATCTGGTTAATCAGCTGCTTGATTTCAGAAAACATGAAGGCGGAAAGATGAAATTGTTTTGCCAAAAGGTTCATGTCGCTACATATTTGGAAAACATTCGCCAGAATTTTTACTTTATTGCCGAGAAAAATAATATTCAGTTTTTCCTGGATAATAAGGTAAGTCCTGATTATGTTGCAGGTCTAGATCCGGAGCAATTTGAAAAAGTCCTTGTCAATTTGATTTATAATGCGTTTAAATTTACGGACAAGGGGGGTAAAATAAAGATACAGGTTGAGCTAGAAGGGGAAGGCGAGTTGGAGAAATTGCTTGTTTCCGTTTGGGATTCCGGGCGTGGGATCCCACCAAAAGATATACCTTTCGTATTTGAACAATTTTATCAGGCCAATGCAAAAGGCCTGTCGGCTACCAGTGGCGGAATAGGTTTGGCACTTTGTCGTTCGATCATACATCTGCACGGCGGAAAACTCACTGTTGAAAGTAATATGGCCCAGGAGCCGGCAGACTTCAATACAGTATTTCGGATCAGCCTGCCCCAGGGGGATGTCCGTATCGAAGAACTCATGGTTTTAGACGGTACTGCAGCGACGGTATGCTCAGACGCAACAGATGCCAATATGCCACATGTGGATGCTATAAAAACAGAAATTGAGCCTTCTGCAGCGGATGAAGATAAGCCAATCATACTTGTTGCCGAGGACAATGTGGAGCTCCGCTGTTTTCTATGTGAAAACTTACGAAAAAAATATATTGTTTTAGAAGCTAATGATGGTATTGAGGCACTGGAATTGGTGCAAGCAAGACAGCCCGATATTATCATTTCAGATGTAACGATGCCCAACTGCGATGGAATCACACTTTTGCAGCAGATTAAAAATGATAGTAGTTCAAATCATATTCCTGTGATTCTTTTGACAGCCCGTACAGCCGATCCTTATATCACAGAGGCGTTTGAAATCGGTACAGATGATTACATTACCAAGCCCTTCAGTATGCCACATCTCATTCAGAAAATTTCAAACATCATACAGACGCGGAAACGATTGGAGGAAAAATTTGTACAGAATTATCTTCTTGGAGCACAGGGAACAGATCTGCCCGAAAGAACTCGTTTCTTGGATCAGGTATTGAAGGTTGTCGAAGAAAATCTGGGCTGTGAAGATTTTGGGGTGCAGGATCTTACAAAAGCCATCGGCGTGAGCCGCTCTGTTTTGTACCGCAAGATTAAGCAGCAAACGGGACTGAATTTGGTTGAATTTATTAATATGGTACGTCTTAAGAAAGCAGCCTATATTTTGGTGAACGATACTGGTTTGAGTATCAGCGAGGTGGCTTATCAGGTTGGGTTCAATGATCCAAAATATTTTAGCAAAACATTTAAGAAATTCTATAAGGAGAGTCCACGTACCTATGTTGAAAAATTCGGTATCAAGGAAAGCAGCAATTAAGAAAAATAAGCGAAGGTCTCCACGATTTGGTAAGCATCAGCAGCCCTAAAAGCAGCCGGAAGGTTTTTTTGGAGGCAAAAAAAAAGGTTTTCAAACGGGGAGAATGAAAACCTTCAATAACCAATTATAAACCTAAATTATGATGCAACAAATATAGTTGTTTTTAATACTATTTTAAAAATAATTCACCTTTTAAGCTTTATTTTGTAGTTGGTCAGCTACAGGCTGTTGTTACCCTGTCGCTGGAAGAACCGGAGCATAGCTTATACGCTTTTGACCAGCTTACGAATAACGTATAAAATGGTCAATCCCAACAGCGCAAATATGCCATAACCTAATCCAATCTGAAACTGCGAAGAAGGATTTACCAAGCTTACGGTGATGTAACTGAGTGAAGAGGTAAGGAGGTAGGTAATTCCGCCAACTAATCCACCGGCGATACCTGCCGACAATGGAAACCTGCCCAAACAGTAGCTGAAATAATTGTTAAAAATAAACCCTGCAGTACAATGTACGGCAAATGCGAAAAATGTTAATGTATATAGGTTTGACAGGTAAGGTGAAACGATCAGCATACATATAATCAGGCTGATCTGAATAAAATTGGCGATTCTCAACTTTGGAACCAAGGCTCTTTTAATAAGGGCTTTACCAATAAAACCACCACACATCCAAGCTAAGCCCATAATAAGTGAGGTGTAACCGGTTGTAATCGCACTATATCCCAATTGATGTTCAATAAAAAAAGGACCGCTGAGATTGTAGAACATGACGAGACCGTAGGAGATGCCACACATGATTATACCGAACGTAAAATCATTGCTTTTAAGCATCATTTTAAATTCGCCGATCAGGTAGTTGATATGGAGTGGTTTTTTCTGTTTGATTGTTTCGCCAGAAAAGATCAGTTCAAGGATGAAAAGTACGGCACTGTAAACGGCCAGAACCATAAAGTTAGAACGCCAACCAAATTGTGTTTGGAGGTAGCCGCCAATAAAAGGAGCGACAATCGGCCCGATCGACCAGACGATGGTCATAATGCTGAGGTAGTGTTTGCGCTGCTCACCTTCATAGACATCCACAAAATAGGCTCGTTTTGATATGACTACAAATGCCGATAAAATTCCCTGAAGTATACGCATCAGGTAAATAACCCAAATATCTTGCGTGCTTGCTGTGATCCAGAAACTGACAATGAAAAGGAAAAGAGATATGAGGTTGATGCGATATCTTCCCCAAGCGTCAACTAATGCTCCTGTAAAGAACTGAGCAACACCATAGCTGATTAGAAAAAGCGAAAGTGTTAACTGGATTTTGCTTTCGTTCAAGCCAAGCTCCTGGGCCATTTGTGGCATCGACGGAAGATAAATATCGGTGGCAAGTCCTGTAATCGGAACAAGTGCAAATGCTAGTATCGTCGGGATAAAAGATTGCTGTGGTTTAGTGTTTTTTTCCATCCTGTAATTTTTTAAATTTCCCGTCTCTATGGACGTTCATGCTGCCAGCCACTTTTTTCTCTTTGGCCCTGTAAATATGATGTCGACAAAAGTAGCTTCATTGCCTGTTTTGAAAGATATAGAATTCAAACAAATTATTATGAAAATCAAACAGGCTTATTGCGAAAGGCTAAAGGGGGTACACCAGCATGTTTTTTGAAATAATTACTGAAGTTCGCCGGTTCTTCAAAACCTAAGGCATAAGCGATTTCATTGATATTCCAGCTGCTATGGTGAAGGAGTGCCTTTGCTTCCTGTGTGATACGCAGTGCGATGAGTTCTTGCGTGGTTTTTCCTGTATTTTGTTTCAAAGCCCTGTTTAGCGAATTGACATGGATGTTGAGCTGTTGCGCGTAATCCGTTGCATTTTTAAAACGAAGTAAATTTTCGGTGTCAATCGGAAATTGGCGTTCCAATAGTTCTAGGAAAAGATGGGAAATACGCTGATTTGCGTTTTGGTAAGGTGATATACCCTCATTTGGCGCTAGTTTTAACGTTTCTAAAACGAGCAACTGTAACTGATTCCGGATAATTTCATATTTGAACGAAAAATCAGATCGTAGTTCCGTATTCATACGCTGAAAAATGTGATCGAAAAGATGGACCTGCTCATTAGTTAAGAAATAGACTGGGCTACCACTTGGGTTGAAAAAATGACTTTCGAGAATGTTATGGTTATAATGTTTGTCTTCCTGAATGAATTTTTGTGTAAAAAGACAGAACCATCCCTTTTGATCAGGATTGTCTGTTTCCCAAGAGTAGGGGACGAGTGGACTTGAAAATACAAGTGCGGGACGGTCAATAGGGATCCATTGATCGCCATAGTGCAATTGACCCTGGCCGATCATGAGGGATATTTTGAAGTAATCTTTTCTATTGTAAGGTGATTTTAACGGACAATGCTCACGTGAAAATAAGTTAAAATGAGAAATTTGTTCGGGCGAGGAGCCAATTGGGTAATTGGATTCTCGAAATACCCGTTGATAGAAATCAATAATATTTTCGGAAGTTGTCATGATGCAAAGTTATAAAAATCAAACATTTCATGTTGGATACTGTTTCTCTTAGTCGGTCATTGATTCGTAAAATATGAATTGGAACAAAAAGAAAGGTCCCATCACGTCGTTAGCTATGACTAGCCCGGGTGATGAGACCTTATAAAAGGAAGCGACTATAAGGAAGCGACTATTAGGATCTCGATTTTAAAAATTCCTTGACAAATTCATCGTCGTTTAAGTCTGGGTAGTCTTTATATACACGATCAATTTCTTCTTGCTGTCCGATGGATAGATTTTCGTCGGGGTTTAGACACCAGATGCCTTTCATCAGACCTTGTCTGCGGAGCACCTCATGTAAGCCTGGTATACAGCCATGGAATGCATTTGCTGGGTCAAAAAAAGCTGCATTACTGTCTGTTACAGCAATCGCTTTGCTCAGGAGATGACTCGCATGGAGGTTGTTGGGGTCCTGTTTGTATGTTTTTATTTCCTGAAGGAGTTCAACAGCTTTTGCCGTCCAAACAGCCCAGTGGCCTAATAGTCCGCCTTTAAATTCTATGGCGACATTTTCTCCAGCTACGGGGAAATTATACACGCTCATCAGATCGTTGACAATATTGTCATCATTGCCCGTGTACATAGCAATTTGATCTCGCCGGCTGGAGTTGGCTATAGCACGCATAACGTCTAATGTCTGGTAGCGGTTGAACGACGCACATTTGATAGCGACGACGTTGTCGATTTCGGCAAACTGCTGCCAAAAGGAATAGGAGAAAATACGGCCACCAACGGCGGGTTGAAGATAGAACCCAAAGACAGGAATAATGGCTGCTATTGCTCTGACTCGATCTAATATGGCATTTTCAGTCCAGCTCTGCAGGCCGCCCATACTCAAAAGTCCGATATCATAACCGTATTTAAGTGCAGTCGTTGCCTCCTGTTCAGCTTGTTCTGTGGCACCGCAGATGCCTGCAATTTTGATAAATGGTCGTTGGAGTTCCGCTTTCTCGACTTCTTCGCTAGCCCATCTCAATACGGTTTCAAAAAGGTTGATCTCGGGGTCACGGATTTCGAATTGGGTTGAATGTACAGCTACGGCGATTCCACCGGCTCCACTAGCTATGTAATATTGCGTCAGGAGCCGTTGATGTGCCTCGTCAATGCTGCGGTCCTCATGTAAGGCAAGGGGGTGTGCCGGAATTACCGTCCCTTCCCAAAGCAACTGTTGTAATTTGTTGTCTAAAGTTTTCATTAGAATTTTCCTTTTCGTTCTTGAAAATGCGTGTCCTTATTCCATAGTTCGCCGCCTTGGGTCAACCATTTGGCTGTAATGTCTATCGCTTCGCGTATGGTTGTTTTCGGATAGCCAAATAAACGATGGCATTCGGACGCATTGTTTAGCAAAGCGGTTCCGGCGGGTTCATTTACAAATATCGGCCTTGTGTTGAAATGCTCAGCAAAACGCTCTGCGATCCATCGTGTAGAAAGGATTTCCGGTCCCGTGACATTCAGTATTTTGGCTGGAGACTGACAGTGCAGTAATGATCTTAAGGCAATTTCGTTGGCATCTCCCTGCCAGATGACGTTGACGTTTTCGGTTGTCAAATCTATCGGGAGCTGCCCTTTGACCGATTTGGCAATTTCTACTAGCACACCGTAGCGAAAATCCACCGCATAATTCAATCGGTAGATCAGGGTAGGTGTACCGTTTTTCTTCGAAAAATACTCGAATATACGCTCTCTCCCCAAACAGGATTGCGCGTATTCGCCGACAGGCTCCGGAGTTCTTTCCTCAGAAACGCCGGCATTGCTTATCGGTACAAATGGAAGTACGTTACCCGAAGAAAAAGCAACAATGTTGGAATCTTGAAAATGAGAAGCCACCATTCCGGGAAGATAGGTATTCATCGCCCAGGTAAAATCTTCATTTCCTGTGGTGCCGAATTTATGTCCTGCGAGGTAAATGACATTCGGAACCTGCGGGATCTTTTTGAGTTCTTCCTCATTCAGTAGGTCACAGGCGATTGTCTTTATGCCTAGATCCTCCAGTTCCTGTTGAAGTTCCTTGGTTGAAAAACGCGAAACACCAATGACCTTTTTGTCTATTCCTGCAGCTTGAATAGCCCGCATGGCTAGTTTTGCCATGCTTGGCCCCATTTTTCCGCCAATACCTAGGAAAAGGATATCACCTTGTATCTTTTTTATATCTTCAATTAGATCTAATGATGGTGCAAGCAGCTGCTGTTCCAATTCCGCTAAATTGTTATGGTCCATGTCTGAATTATTTGATTAAATTATAGAGATTACTAAAAGCAAGAAAAACGAGTAATATAAGTCCGAGTATAGCCCATAATCGCGTTAAGGGGCTGTTTCTGAGCGCGCCCATAATTTCTTTGTCGTTTGCGATCAGAAAGAGGATAATACCAATAAAGGGAACTAAAAAAATGGTGATGCTTTGCGCAAAAACAATAAGCTCCAAGGGAAGATTTCCGAAGATAAGCGCGATGGCAGATCCAAAAATCATGACCAAAGAAATAAACAGTTTCACTTTAGGGTGATTGAGATCGTTGCCGAAGCCAAAGGTGTCGCCCAGTAACGAACCGCCTAATACGGCATTGCCGATCAAGGAGGAAAAGGATGCACCGAAGAGACCGATAAAAAAGAGATGTGAAGCATAGGTTCCCAAAAGCGGTTCCAGTGCACGGCCCATCTCAGCGGCAGAATTTAACTTGATCCCTTGGGGGTGGAGCGTATTTGCGGCACAGATCATAACGGCTGCACTCATGATGCCAAGAATAATAATGCCTATTCGGCTACCGATTATCTGTCGTTCTGTACGCTGTTTGTTGGCCGATAATTTTCTTCTTGATTGAACAAGATAACTTTGATAAAAGGCACCCACAATTGAAAAGCAAGAAGCCGTAAAAGCAATTATTAAGCCCACTGATGAAGGTGGGATGCTGGGAATAAAGCCTAAGAAAAAGTCCTGTGCAGGTGTCTTTATCATAATGGCTGTGGAAAGAAAAGCAAATAACATCAGGATGATAAGTCCAAGCATAAGCTTTTCCAATAGCGCATAAAAAGACTTGAAGAACAACAGTAGGATGCCGATCACATTAAAAACGATGATCCATATTTTGGGGTTTGTGCCTGTCGCTTCTGAAACGGAAATGGAGACACCTGTCGCATTTCCCGATTGAAAGCAGGTTGCAACGAGGAAGATTCCGAGGCCAATGATGATGGACGTTGTTTTACCAAATTTCTGGCGAATTAAAACAAGTAACGATTCGTCTCTCGCGATACCGATACGTGCCGACATATTGGTGAAAACCATCATAAAAAAGATCGCGACGACGACAACCCATAATAGAGAGAAGCCATAATCTGCACCCATTTTTGATGTGATGGTCATTTTGCTGGGCCCGAAAACCAGGGCGGCGGTAATGATGCCGGGACCCAAGATGGATAGCCAACTTTTCAATAAAGAGGGTTTTGGCTCGAGTTTATTTTCCATGAGATTTATCGTAATGAGGTTAAATGCTGTTGGTTGATTTTAGGGGCAGAATTTCCAAAGTGTGTGCGGATATAATTGCTGATTTCAATGACCTCTTCATTTTTCAGGAATGAAAAAGATGGCATTGCACTTTCGTATTTGACGTTGTTTATTGTTTTGTCTTTCAGTCCATGGAGGATAACCTGCAATAGAGGTGCTGGGTCGCCTTTGACAAGAGATGAATTGGCTAATGGGGGAAAGGTATTTGTAAGTCCCTTTCCATCTGCTTTATGACAAGATGCGCAATAGGCTTCATATAATGCCTGACCACTTTTGGCAGGGGAGTTGGCCGTGTTGGCTGCAAGGGGTTTAATCATTGGTGCAGAGGCTTTATCGGTAATACGGAGACGATAGATCACATCGTCATCGGGTTTTGGAAACCCCTTTTGCGGATTCCAGTCACGGTTGCTTGAACAGAAATAAATGTCTCCATTGGGTAAGGTCAATACGGATCTTAGCCGGCCAAGTTGATCTTTGAATAGGATCTTCTCATCGACGATCTGTTGACCATTGGCGGATAATTTTAGGATACGTAAAGACTGATTTTTTAAAGTCGCGAGCAATAGACTATGTTGCCATTCAGGGATAACATTGGAACTGTAATACGCCATACCGGATGGTGCAACGACTGGAGTCCACGATTTAATGGGCTCCTGTCTTGGGGAGTTTTTGGCAATAGCTTTTTCCTTTTCCGTGTCAATCATACCTTCGATCTGCGGCCAGCCATAATTTTTTAGGGGTTGGATCAGGTTAATTTCATCCTCGATTGCATCGCCATGTTCGGACGTGTAAATTAAGCCTTTTGCATCATGGGTAAGTCCCTGCATGTTCCGAAATCCCCATGCATAGACATAGCTGTTTGCAATTGGATTGTCTTTTGGGATGCTCCCATCGAGATTGAGGCGTAAGATTTTGCCATTTAATGAGGTGCTGTCTTGCGCAAAGGTATCACTTGCTGCATCTCCTGTAGCCCAATACACTTTTTTGTCTGTCGAAACAATAACTCTGGAACCGTTATGTCCGGTGTTTCCAGGGATCTGTAAAAGCAATTTTGGGTTTGACAACTTTCCTGCCGTATTATAATCGTAACGATATAAGTTGGAGAAAATGAGACTGTCCTTTTTGCTGGTGTAAGAAAGGTAAAGATAGGCCTGTTGCTGTTCGGGTTGATACAGCGCCATTCCCAATAGTCCCAACGTGCGCTGGTGGTAAACGTCGGTGAGGCTGTCCACCAAAGTAACAGCTTTTGTTTTTGTATCCAGTCTTCGTATACTTCCTCCGATTTCAGAAAACAGAATGGCATCGTTGATCCGGTCATATTGTAAATCCCATGGCACATGGAGTTTTGTAGCTTCTTTTGATAGCGATAGTATGCTGTGCTCCAGTTGGATGTTATTTATTGGCTTACTTTCTCTTTCCGTCTCGGAAGAACAGGAGGATAGTAGCGGGATCAGCGATACAAGCCAAATATAGGTTTGTTTTTTCATATAGGATCTACGGTTATTCCTTTGATTTATTTGGTTAGTCAAATGTAGTTGAATAAAAATAAATATACAAAAAATAAGTAAAATTGTATACAAAAATATTTTATCAGCCTAGGCTAAATACGATTTAGTTTATAATTACACAGCTAAAAGAGCGGTGTTGTGGAATTGTCACGAACTTGTTAGCCAGCCTATTTTTGTAAAAAAGTAAAAAAAATATTGAATTGTATACAAAAAATATATATTATTGTATTCACTATGATAGCGATGGAAATACAATTTAGACCATATTAGGGTCGAGCGTTATGTTTCCTGAAAAAATACCAATAAACTAAAGAGCTTATAAATCATTTATTTAACCACTTTAACCTGAGTATTCATGATACTAAAGCAGATTAAAATCCGGGATGTAATAAACAGGAGTTGCCTTTTGGTGGGGCTACCTTTTATTTCGATGGCTGCATTGGCAAATGTACCTTCTTCCCTTAACAATGGAAAGATTCCGATCTCGGATGTTTTAAACCCTTCGTCGGGTTTAGCTAAATTTCAGCAGCAGCTTGTCGGGCAGGTGCTGGACGCCAAAGGGCAGCCACTGTCCGGTGTAGAAGTGCGTAACCTTAAAAATGCAACTGTTACCGTTACGGATCAAGAAGGTCGTTTTAAATTAACGGGTTCCGTTTCAGATCAGATTCAATTTCGGTTAATCGGTTTTAATACAAAAGTGGTGTCGGGGAAAGATGTGCAGGCTTTGGTGCTTGATACGATCGAAAATGCACTGGATGAGGTTGTTGTGGTGGGGTATGGTAAGCAGAAAAAAGGCAACTTGACCGGTGCTGTGGCCAGTGTCAATTTTGATCAATCGACCTCGAGTCGGGGTCTTTCCAATGCCTCGCAGGCATTGCAAGGTGTTATTCCTGGTTTGGCCGTAAGTCAAAACTCCGGAATGGCCGGAAATAATGCAGCGGATCTTTTGATCCGGGGATTGGGGACGGTCAACAGTGCTGGACCGCTGATCGTGGTCGATGGAATGCCCGATGTCAATATGAACCGTGTGAATGTGAATGATATTGAAAGTGTGACCGTACTAAAAGATGCTTCTTCCGCTGCAGTATACGGTTCCAGAGCGGCCAATGGGGTTGTATTGATTACGACAAAGTCTGGTAAAAGAAACAGTAGGACGGCTATTTCCTTTAGTGCCAACAAATCGCTGGTGAAACCTACCCGCTCTTTTGATTTTGTCAATAATTATGCAAAAGCAATGACGGCTACTCAAAGGGCGCAGGCCTATAATACGGCCGCATCTGCATTCAATTTTAAGAATGGAACCATCGACGAATGGTTGGCTTTAAGTATGATCGACCCGAGATTATATCCAAGTACCGATTGGTGGGATGTTATTCTCCGCAATGGTCAAAGTGGGAATTATAATGTTTCCATTAATGGAGGGACTGAAAATAATAATTATTATTTGTCTGTCGGTATGCTGGATGAGAAGGGGATACAGATCAATAATGATTTTAAACGTTATAACGCTGCATTTAACTTCGAAACAAAAGTAACCAATACCATCGGTGCTGGGGTCCGGTTCTCCGGAAACTGGTCCGATTACCGTTATAACTACGAAGACGGTATGACTGCCAACTCGACAAGTGGGATGGATCTGTTTACCTCACCAGCAGGTATATTGCCTTATGATCCTATTACCGGTTTTTATGGCGGTGCAATGTCTTACAATGAAAGTCCGCAGGCCAATAATATTTATGCAGATTACATGACGCGCAACCAAAACCACATGAATCAAAAGCAGGCTTTGGTGAATGGTTATTTAAATTGGAAGCCATTTAAAGGATTTGAGGCTAAAGTGGATTATGCCCTAAATTATGATACGCGTTTTCAATGGAAGGCAGATATGCCGACAAAATTATATAATATCCGGACAGGACTGTCTATCCGGGATCTTGTACCGACAAATGATGGGATATATAATACAGACCGGAACAATTACAAAACCCAGCTGAACTTCAAATTGAGTTACGATCATAAGTTTGGCGCTAACCATGATTTCTCTGCTTTGGCCGTGTATTCAGAAGAATATTGGAATAATCGTGTTTTAGCAGGTAGTCGCTTAGATCGTTTGCACCCTAGTCTACATGAAATTGATGGCGCTTCTGAAGACGTGCAAAATGTGTCGGGATCATCATCGGCAGAAGGTTTGCGTTCTTATATTGGACGATTAAATTATACGGCCTTCGGAAAGTATATGTTTGAAGGGAACTTCCGGGTAGATGGTTCTTCACGTTTCTTGCCCGGTGATCAATATGGTTTTTTTCCGTCTGCGGCAGTGGGGTGGCGGATTTCAGACGAGGTATTTATGTCGGCATTTAAGGAAAAGATTAGGATGAGTTCGGCCAAATTTAGAGCTTCTTATGGTTCTTTGGGAAATAATAGTGGTGTCGGATTGTATGAGCAGAAGCAATCTTTGGTCTCTAGTCCTTATTATTTGATTGACAATAGTACAGGAACAGGGTCTGTTGTCAAAGGGTTGATCAATAAGAAACTGATCAACTATGACCTTACCTGGGAAAAGACACGTGTGTTTAATTTGGGTTTGGATCTTGGATTCTTTAAAAATAAACTGACTGCGGAGTTGGATTATTACGAAAGAAAGACGATCGGTATGAACAGGCCTTCGGATGTATCTATGCATCTGACGGGTTTATTCACTGCCCCCCGACGTAATATTGGTGATATGATGAATAAAGGGCTGGAAGCAAATGTTACCTGGAATGACCGAAAGGGGGATGTGGGTTACATGCTGAACTTTAATGTTGGGTATAACAAGAACAAGCTGCTGTCCTGGAATGAGCAGTTGCAAAGAGGTTCGGTATTTATTGATATGCCTTATAATTTTATCTATGCTTTCGAATCGTTAGGCATTGCTCAGTCTTGGCAGGATGTCTATAATGCTGTTCCTCAGGGCGCTTCTCCGGGAGATATTTTGTTGAAAGATGTCAATGGTGATGGCAAATTGGACGCGAATGACCGTGTGGCATATCCAGCTTATCAACTGGGTAGACCAAAGGTGAATTACGGATTCAGAGGTTCGGTGGACTATAAAGGTTTTGATTTTTCTTTCCTGTTGCAGGCTGCCACAGGAAGAAAGGAATTTTGGATGAACAAAGCGAATTCGAACTTTTTAGGAACGGCAAATCAGGCTATTACTGAGGACCAGTGGAATAATATGTGGAGCCTGGACAATCGCGATGCTGATTATCCTAAGTTACTTCCAAGTACATTAGGATCAACGAGTCCAAATGCGTATTTGAGCACATTTTGGCTGCAAAACATGTCTTATTTAAGGGTGAAAAATCTGCAGCTTGGCTATACTTTTAAGAAAGAATTACTGATTAAGCTGGGTATCCAGAAGTTACGTGTATTTGGTTCGGTAGATAATTTAGCGGTATTGACGAGCTTTAAAGGCTTAGATCCGGAGAAAAGTACCTATACCAATGATGCCTATCCGATGACGAAGAGTTTTGTGGTTGGACTGAATGTAGACTTATAATATTTGAACTTATGAAATCGATATATAACATATTGTTTATTTCTTCTTTGCTGCTTCTTGGTTTGTCCGCGTGTCGCAAAGATTTGTTGAATCAGAATCCAACAACAACGCCAAGCTCCGAAACGTTCTGGGTGGACGAAAATGACGCGCTTGCTGCGTTAATGGCGAATTATTCTATATTTAGGCCTTGTTTTGATCGCGACTATCATTTTGATGGACATGGAGATTACCTTAAAATGTACAATACTGGTGCGGCGCCTATTTCATTAACGGTCAATAGTCCGATGAATTATGGCTCTGGTGCATCGGCAATGTACAGAGCATTGTATGGATCTATATTCAGTTCTAACTTTGTGATCGAAAATACCAATGCGCGTTTGTTGCCCGTAGCAAAAACTGATGCTGTAAAACAAACCCTGGAAACTATTGTGGCGGAGGCCAAGTTGTTGCGCGCCATTGCATACTTTAGATTGATTTCCCTATGGGGTGATGTGCCTTATTTTTATAAATCGGCGCCAGCTCCCATAGAGGCTGATACGGTGCGGAGAATGCCTATTGGACAGCTGAAAGATTCTATTATGGCCGATTTGAACTATGCAGTGGACAAATTGCCCAACAAGGGGTCTGCAATTGGTCGTGCCGGTAAGCCTGCTGCATTGGCCTTTCGTGGTAAGTTTCAATTGTACTGGGGGTCGTGGAAGAAAAATGGATGGCCTGAATTGGATGGATTTGTACAATCTGCTGCAGAGGCTAAAACGGCATATACTGCGGCCGCTGCGGATTTTAAACGTGTAATCAATGATTTTGGAATCAAAATGTTTAGAAATGGTGATCCAGGTCAATGGGGTGAATTGGGGAAGGCTGATGTGCTCCCAAATTATTACTATATGTTTATACCTTCTACGGGCAACTTGAGCCAAGATGAGGAAATGGTCATGGTGCTTACCCACGGCGGTGTGGGAACAAAACAAAGTGAGGAGTACCAACGTGTATGGACGGGGCCATTGGTATCTTTAGGACAGAATCAAGCGATTCCGCGCTATGAATTGGCCGACCGTTACCAATCTACCGTTACGGGAGATTTCTTACCAAAGATGGTTCAGCTAGATCCGGTTAAAAATCCTGCAGCACGTACTACGGCAAATTCAGCGGTGAACCCTGAGTCGTACCGTAATCGCGATTATCGCATGAAAGCGACTTTGTTGTGGGATTACGAATTGATTATGAGTATGAGCCCTACGGAGACCACAGGTTATATTCCCTTTGTCTACAAAACTTGGGGAGCTGCGGTGACGGTTAACGGCGTCTCCTATAAAACTTCCTTTACCGATAATACCACAAATCTCTCGGGATTGCAATCGCGTAAATTTGTGCGCAATTATGGTGGCGTGGCGCGTAGTGATGGAAATTACAATTGGCCTTTGATGCGCATTGCTGACGTATACCTGATGTATGCTGAAGCAACCAATGAGATTGGTGGTCCACAGGCGGATGCAATTGATTTGGTTAATAAGGTCAGGCGTCGTGGTAACCTACCTGCGCTTGCTGGAGCTAAAACCTCTTCTCGTGATGCATTTTTTGATGCTATAGAGCAGGAAAGAATTGTTGAGTTGTTTGGCGAAGGGCAGCGTGCGTTTGACTTGAGGAGATGGCGTAAACTGGAAACAGTATTTGGCAAACCTTATGGTGATGGAAAATGGTTCCAGGATAGTTTTGGAAATAATTGGGAACGCTTTTTTTTCAATGAGTCTGAATTGACTTATCAAAAGTGTTATATCTATCAAATTCCGGAAACAGAACGTTCGCGGAATCCGAATTTAACACAAAATATACCTTGGAAATAATATGGTAACACTTGACTGTAATAAAATGAAATATACATTATTTTTAATCGGTATGCTGTTCGTTAGCTTGTCCGGTTGTAAGGATGATTATCCAATGGATGAGGATGGTTTGTTGATCACGACCAGGTCGGAATGTTATGTCAGTAGTTTTGAACTGTTGGGCGCCGATTTTCAGACGGTACGTACAAAAGCTGCGTTGGTGGATACCGTTGAGCAAACCATAAAAGTGGAGGTGCTCTTTGGTACGGATTTGAAAAATCTATACCCACAGTTTTCATTGGTCACCGATGCGGTGTTAGATCCTAAGATTTTAGGAAAACAGGATTTTTCCAATTTGGATACGCCACGTGAATGGACTGTCGTGTCTGGAAATAGAAAGGTTCGTAAGACGTATAAAGTTTATTTGACAGTACAAAAATAAGTAAGCTGATGAAAACAAATTATTTAAAAATAGGGCTGTTGTCCATCGGATTTGGGCTCTTGTTGTTCGGTTCTTGTAAAGAAGAAGCTTATGAAATTCCAACAGCAAAAGATGGTTTGCAAAACGATATTATTAAGCGCTCTTTAGGGCCTAATGTGGTTGGGGCTACCATAGATTTTGCTTATGCTGCGGCGATTTTGCCAGATCAGGGGAAACTTACATCAATTTCTGTAGAAGCCAGTATTTCGGGTGATGAGGGTACCGTGCTTGAAAACAAATCGTACTACACCAGTAGTACAGGGGCAGATATAGGTGTTGTTGTTGGCGACCCTGCTGCAGTAAATGGGAATAGCATGGAGGTGAAATTTACAAAAGATACCTCCGCTTCAACGCTGCGTTATAGCTACAAAATACCGGCAGCAGCAAAAGGTAAATCGGTCACTTTTACGTTCAGGGCGAGGTCCAGTAATGGGCAGGAAATTGCCTTGAAGACCGAAGCTTATGCGATTCGTAATATGGATATGGCTTTGGACTTGATCGGGAAAGACGGCGCGGCCTGCTTTTTTTCTGTGGCCGACCTAAAATGGTATACTGCTACCGAAGCGGCGGCAAACCCGGATAAGATTGATTTGATCTATTTGTACCGGGCATTGCCAACGGTGACTTATGCACATTCTTTGGTTGCTCCCACGACGGATGCCAGTTATTTGCCGAGCTTCACCTTGCCCGTGGGACTGACAAATAAAACGAAGATCGTGAAGGCTTGGACTGTGCGCGATCAACAGTTGGCGCGATTGCAATACAGTGTATTTGTGGACGATGTGGATTTGAAAGATAAATCGTTCGTAGATGCGCCAGATTTTGCGATTAATTTAAAAGCTGAATCAGGAATATGGCTGCAAACGGCTGATGGTAAATACAATGCTTATGTATTTGTCAATAGCGTCAATAATACCACGAAAGAAATGAAGATCAGTGTAAAAAGGTTGCAAGTAAAATAAAGATATGGGTGCAAGGATATGGCTAAAAGTTAAAGGTACTTTTCTGGGGATCGCTTTTATGGCGACCCTTGGAACGTCCTATGGGCAGCAGGCAAAGGTTACTTCGATAAAGGGAAATGGACAGCGCCTGCAGGTGCAGGTGGATGTTCCGACGGCTGGTGTCTATACCTTGGTTTCTGAAGGTGAGGTTATCTATTTGGATAAAATTAAGGCGGCAGATAAAACAGGTATGATGACGCTGTATGCAATGATTGATGTTCGCGCTGCACGATCGACCAAACGGATCGTATTTGACAGCTTTAAAGGTGCGAAGCAAGATCTTGGTAAATTTTATTTTGAGAAAGGGAAGCAGACGGTCGGTATGCAATTGCCAGCTTATTTTAAGATTAAAGCTGTTTCGATCAATGCCTTTGTGCCTCCGGTTGCGCCAGCTGCAGCAGAAAATTATAAACCAAAGATTGTTCCTCCCGCAGGTCACCCGAGGCTATGGGTTAACAAAGAATCATTGCCCGTCGTTAAGGGGCGGTTGGAAGAAGCGGAGCATCTGGAAGCTTGGGGGAAAGTGAAAACACTTGCGCAACAACCTGTTCAATTTATTTTTGATCCGAATAAGGAAATGTTTTACGATGAAAAGCTCGAGCGTGCTATTGAATCAAAAGCGTTTTATTACCTCATGTCCGGTGACGAAAAAATAGGCAGGGAGGCGGTAAGGCTGGCAGATCAATACTTGACAATGTTGGAGTTCGGGAATGTTTCCTATGGTGATATTACACGCGAGTTGGGACGTGCAATTTACACGGGTGCACTGGTGTATGACTGGTGCTACGCATTATTGGATGTACACGTTAAGACCAGTCTGCATAAAAATATGATGCGTCTGGCTCAAGATATGGAAATTGGCTGGCCTCCCTTTTTTGGTATCGAAAGTATTATCAATGGGCATGGGAATGAGGCACAGGTGTCGCGCGATCTGCTGGCAATGAGTATTGCTTTATATGACGAGGATCCTGTACCTTACAAGTATACTTCGTATTCTATTTTGGAAGAATTGGTACCCATGCGCAAGTTTGAGTATCAGTCTCCGCGCCATAATCAAGGTGTTGATTACGGTGGCTATCGTTTTGGGTGGGAAATGCATGGAGCCTGGTTGTATTATCGCATGCTCGGTTATCCGGTTTTTGACGATAATATCAAGAATATGCCCTATTATTGGCTGTATATGCGCACGCCTGACGGAAAAATGTTACGCGACGGCGATATGTTCAATGTAAAGTACAACAGCAGTGCTGATTTTTATTGGAAAAATCCACAGACCATGCTGCTTTGTTACGCCTATTCAGGCAATCCGGTAATTAAGGCTGAGTTTGTCAAACAGGGCGGTTTGCCTGACAATCCAATCTTGTTCCTCCTCTTGGATGATCCAAAATTGAAGCCTGATTTTGACCGTGAGAAAATGCCGTTGACGAAAGATTTTGGACCTATTTTAGGGTCTATGGTTGCCCGGACAGGCTGGAGCGAAGAGAACGGAAGTTCCGATGTGGTTGCAGAAATTAAGGGGGGCGGTTATCATTTTGGCAATCATCAGCATGCCGATGCAGGTGCACTGCAGATTTATCATCATGGTATTCAGGTTGGTGATCTTGGGCTGTATCTTTCGTATGGTTCCCCTTATGATTTTAACTTTAATAAACGGTCGGTTGCACACAGTATGCTGTTGGTGCGTGATCCTGCGGAACCGCTTTTATTCAGGACGAAAACAAACGATGGTGGGACTCGGTTTAGCCAGCGTTTTCCGCGCACGGTTGACGAGGTGTTAAATGATTCCTGGTACCATACCGGAGAGATCAGGGCATCCGCATTTGGTAACGATCCCATTCAGCCGAGCTATAGCTATTTCAATATGGATCTAACGGCGGCATATACGGCTAAAGTAAAATCCTATGCAAAAAGTTTCCTGTTTTTGAATTTAAAGAGAAAGGATGTGCCTGCTGTCATTGTCTTAATGGATGAGCTTAAGACCAATGATAAGAAATTCGAACCCTATTGGCAGATCAATACGCTTGAAAAGCCTGTACCAAGTGAAACAGGTTTTGTGTTGACCAGTAAATTTAAAAACGCAGCCGGTTCTACTTATGTTGATTTGCTGAAGCCACAGTTAAAAGAGTGTGCGGTGAAGTTGTATTCAGATGATTCGACTGCTTTTGTTTTTGGTGATCTTTATCAGGTCAAGTCTCCATGGCCAGAGGCTAGGGGAACACGGATTATGATTTCACCCAAGCAGGAAAGTGATCAGGCTAGTTACGCTTCGGTTTTTCAGATGACGGAGAGTGGCTCTTCAAAATTACCGGTGTATTCGGAGGAAAAAGCGAATTATTACCTCATAAGAGTGGCTGATCGTTTACTGGTGGTGGCCAAACCAAATCAATATCTTGATGAGCCCATTGAATTTGTGGTACCGGGAGATCAACAGTATGAAGTTGTTGTGGTCGGTTTGAAAGATGGTTTCTGGAATATGAAAAGTTCATTAAAAAATAGTAGCTTTAATATAAATGTCCTGAAAGGGAATCATACAACCAGTTGGAAATCTAAAGCCGAAACTATTTATTTGTCGCCGGGAAGACAGTATGGAGCCCAAGAGGGAAAGATTAATTAAAGAATACATTGTTTAAATTTTTTTAATGATTTTGTATTCTTATTTTTGCATAAAATTGTATACAATATGAAAGAGGATTCGCTTGCCTATAAAGTTTATTTAGAAGTACGTAAGAAAATTTTGTCCAGTCAGCTGTCTGGCGGGGCAAGATTGGTGGAGAGTGCTTGGGCGGATAAGATGGCGGTGAGTAGAGTGGCTGTTCGTGAGGCTTTTATGCGTTTAGCAGGGGAGAGTCTGGTTGAGTTTGGTGAAAAAGGTGGCTGCTTTGTGAAGAAAATGACGGTCGAAGATGTGAAGGATATTCGTGAGCTGCGTGAGCTGTTGGAGATAGGCGCATTAAAGATTCTGTTTTCAAAGAAAAGTAAAGAGCTTATCGAAGATTTGGAACTGATCTGCAACGATTTTTCCGACATGGTCAGTAAAGGCTATTATGGTGGCGCTTGCGAGGCGGATGTTCGTTTTCATGAGCGGATTATTGAAGGAACTTGCAATTCAAGGTTGATTTCCATTTACAAGAATAGTAACATCCCCTTATTCCATATGAAACTCGGGGCTATTATGGGGCAGATGGAAGATTACCTGGATACGGAGAAGGAGCATCGCGCTATTGTTGATGCGCTGAAAGCGGATGATTGGAATAAAGCTTATACCACCCTGGTTCATCATTTGGATCGGGGCGAGCAAGAGGCGTTGGAACTGGTTTAATGTTTTTTTGGATTTTTATAGCGGGTCTATTGTTTACAATAGACCCTTTTTTGTGCTGTCCCACTGCAACAATTGCCCTTTTTCAGCTTCTGTAATCATAAGTCCCTGAATGCCTTTTGGGTCTAAAGCACAATTCGTTGGATTCTTCCCCGGTGTAGGTATTTTCTCGGTCGTCTTGTTTTTGGTATCAATGGATAGGATATGTTGCGATCCATAAATCGCTGCAAAAAGATAATTGTCGTGCGTGAGGGCTATGCCGTCCGGGCCGATACTACCGCCTGTTTCTATGAATTTTTCGATGTTTTCCACCTGTTGTGTCAAGCTGTTCCAGTGCATTTTCCAGATCCATTTTGTGCCTGTTTCAGCGACAAAAAGTGTGCAGTTGTCTGCTGCAAAGGCCAATCCGTTTGGGTAAAAAAGGCCTGTGTGGATCTTCGTAAGCGCACCATGTTTATGTAGACAGCAGATGTAGCCTGTGCCATCTTCCAGGTCATTTCCCGGGCAGGAGAATAGTAGGTTCCCTTCGGTATCAAAACATAAGTCGTTGGGCATTTTTAATGGCTTTCCTGCGATTTCCGTGACTATTGTCGTCGTGGTTTTGTCGAAGGGATCATAGCAACGGATGCTGTTTTGTTGTGAGTCGCAAAACCATATCATGCCATTTTTATCGATTGCAATTCCGTTGGGATGTCCATTCACAGCTATTCTGCTATACTGATTGTCTTTGTAATAGATCAAATTTCCTGCTTCTTTCTCCACAAGCCATAGGCCACCCTCCCGGTCGAAAGCGGGGCCTTCTGGAAAAAGAAGTCCTTCAATGAGAATGTTCATTTTTAAAAATTTTAAAATTTATTTTAAATGTATACAAAAATATTGTAATTTGGTATACATAAAATAAGGTGTATTTAAATACAATTTATTGATGACTGCAACATGTGTGGCGGTGATCGTCCAATTATAACAATAACAAATAGCAAAACTTTTAATAGGCATGCAAGAAAATGAAAAATCAGCCGCGATACTGCGGGAGAATGCAAGATGGATACCTGGTGGAGTGGTATCGTTAAATCGGAAGTCAGATCCGAATATCTGCTTCGTCAAAGGGAATGGTAGTTTGGTCGAAGATATTGATGGGAACAGCTACATAGATTATCAGGCTGGATTTGCAGCATCCTTTCTGGGGCATAATGATCCTGACGTGAACGCCGCAGTGTTACAGACATTGCAGGAACAGCAGGTATTGATGGGGGCTGGGCCAACGCTACTGGAAGGTGAGTTTGCGGAGCTTTTTTGTCAGTCTGTTCCTTCGGTGGAGAGCGTTCAGATTACAACTACAGGGTCGGAAGCGACTTACCATGCGATCCGTATTGCCCGTGCAGTAACAGGGCGTGATCATGTGATTGTTATGCAGGGGGGCTACAATGGCTGGCATAACGATGTGGCCTGCAATGTGATCAGTCAACGTGCAGATGTTGGCTCATATCAAAGTCCGGGGGAATATCCATTCGATTCATTAAGTGCTGGCGTTCCCAAAAATCACAGCGATTTAGTACACATTGTCAACTACAACGATTTGGAAAGTGTGCTGTATGTGGTTCAAAAATATGATGTTGCCTGTATTTTGTTGGAGCCTATTCTTCAGAATATCGGTATTGTAAAGCCAAAGGAAGGTTACCTGGAAGGCTTACGCAAGATGGCGGACGAGCATGGATTTCTGTTGATCTTTGATGAAGTGAAAACTGGATTTAGACATGCGCTGGGCGGCTATCAGTCGATCTGTGGTATTCAGCCGGATCTTTCAACTTTCGGAAAGGCGGTTGCAAACGGCTACCCATTGGGTGTTATTGCAGGAAAGAAAAAATATATGGATTACTTTGTAGATCCTGATAAGTCGAAGCGGGTGATGATTGCCGGTACTTTTAATGCTTTTCCATTAACGACTGCGGCGGCAATTGCGACATTGAAAAAATTAGGCAGCTCCGAGCATCGAGTTTATGAGCACGTAGAAGCACTTGGTGCGCGTTTGGAGCAGGGATATAACGAAATATTTCCTAAATTAGGCGTACCATTTTATGTCGCACGTCAAGGATCTGCCTTCTGTACATATTTTATGGACCATGCGCCAGTCAATTTTCATGATATTTTGGATAACCACAACTTTGAACTGGATACCCAATATCGTAAAAAGCTTATTAAAGAAGGGATTTTCAATTTCCCGGCACCAATTAAACAAGGAAGTATCTCCTTTGCGCATACGGAGGATGATATAGACAGAACGTTGGAGGCAACTGAACGCGTAATAAAAAGTTTGTAAACCCTAACTATGAAAATAACCGCTATTGAAACCTTTGTGTGCCATGCGCGCATGCGAAATTGGATTTTTGTCAAAATTATTACCGATCAGCCCGGACTTTGGGGCTGGGGCGAAGCCACCTTGGAATGGCATACGCAAAGTGTGGTCGGAGCAATCAAAGATATTTCTCAATTGTTGATCGGTGAAGATCCGCGTCGTATTGAATACCTGTGGCAGATGATGTATAGACAACACTTCTGGCATGGAAACGGGATCGTTCGTGGCACGGCCATCAGTGGTATCGACATCGCCTTATGGGATATTCTAGGTAAAATTCACAATGTCCCTTGTCACGAGTTGTGGGGAGGCCGTGTGCGTGATTATATCCGTTTGTATTGTCATTTAGGTGGAGGTCGCATGGAGGATTTTTATGAGACTGCTCCGGATGATGCCAAACGATTTGGTGATCTTGCACTGAAAGCTGTTGACGAGGGTTTTACCGCTTTTAAATCGATGGCTGTCCCAGAGACAATGTCTTTGGAAGGTCTTCGTCCAATTAAATATGCTGAAGCTTGCGTGAAGGCGATGCGTGACGCTGTTGGCGACGATATTGATATTATGGTGGATTGCCATGCGCGGCCAAGCCCACGTATGGGGATGCAATTTGCGAAAGCATTGGAGCCTTACGGCCTGTATTTCTTTGAAGAGCCATGCTGGCCAGAGACCATGGAAGATATTGCCTTGATTCAACGGGCAGTGACGACACCTATTGCTTCAGGCGAACGTTTGATCGGAGTGCATGCATTTCGGGATATGCTCGAGAAGCGGGCAGTGAGTGTGATTCAACCTGATATTACCCATTGTGGCGGTCTCTCTGAAGCGCGTAAGATCGCAGCTTTGGCTGATGCTTACCGTGTATCTATGGCGCCACATAACCCTCAGGGACCTGTGAGTACGGCCGCCTCCATTGAGCTGGGATTTGCAACACCATCCTACATTATTTGCGAAAGTGTGCATAAGGACGTTGAATGGCGCCAGGACGTGGTTACCGAAGGGTTTACAGTTCAAGAGAAAGGGCGGATTGTTCTGCCGAATAAGCGCGCTGGTTTGGGTATTGAAATCAATGAAGAAGAGGTAAAGAAGCATCCTTTTCAACAGGAAATATTGCAGCGAACCTTCTATAAAGACGGTAGTGTAGGGGATTGGTAGTCTAAAAATAGCGATAATGGAGGAATATAAGAATAAAGTCGTATTGATCAGTGGGGGACTTGGTGATATCGGAAGGGCTATGGCTGAAGCATTTTTGACCCAGCAGGCAATTGTATGCATCTCGGATCGGTTTGAACCACATGTGGCGAGAGAGCGATGGTCCTTGTTGGATGACGCTGGAGCACGTTTGTTTTATGATCAGGTCGATGTTGCAGACGCCAGGCAGGTGGACGCCTGGGTGAAACGCATAAGGCAGGAGTTGGGCGCAATATCCATCTGTATCGCGAATGCTGCATGTGTCACTATTAAAGATTTCAGCACGTTAAGCAACGAGGAATGGAAGAATGAAATGGCCGTTAATCTCGACGGTTCATTCTTCCTGGCGAATGCCTGTGCGAAGTCATTTGTGGAGACTGAGCTTGCGGGCTCGATCATTTTTATGGGTAGCTGGGCTGCACACGCCGTACATCAAAATTTACCGGCCTATAGTGTCTCTAAGGCGGGCCTGCGTATGCTTTGTCAGGCCATGGCTCTTGAATATGCAGCATACGGAATTCGTGTCAACGAAATTGCACCAGGCTATGTCAATGCCGGGCTGAGCAAAGTGGTCTGGTCATCAAACGCCGAACTTCAAATGAAAGCAAAGGCTGTGGTGCCACTTGGCCAGATTATAGAAGCCGAAGAGGTTGCTAAACAGGTGCTATGGATCTGTTCGGACAATTGTAAACATATGACTGGTACCGCAATCGTGATGGATGGTGGACTGTCTTTGATTAGACCTTAACGTATGCAACAGAAAGACCTCTTGAAAGAAACGACGGGTAGTTTGTACGGACGATTTGGACTTAGCCAATGTGATATTACTCCACCGATCGGCATCTATTCCCGTAATTGGGGGGCAGCTGCATTTGACCAGGCAACGGCTGTTCATCAGCCTTTGATGATGCATTGTCTATATATGCAATCCTGCGATGGCTTGCCTGCAATTCTGCTAACCGCTGATTTAGGCTGGTGGAAAAATGCAGCTGATGAACAAAATTTGCGATTAGCACTGCTCAGTCATTTTAATCTGGCTGAATCGCAGCTGATTTTTGCGCTATCGCATACCCATGCGGGGCCTAGTATCTGTTCGACAGATGCAGCGCAACCTGGAGGTGAACTGATTTTGCCTTACCTTGAATTCCTCAAACAACAGGCGATATCTTGTGTTGAAATGGCACAAAATGGGCTATTTAAGGGAAGTCTAACCTGGAACTATGGTGTATGCGATTTGGCCAGCAACCGCGATCTGGAAGTAGATTCTCATTATCTGATTGGTTACAATCCATTGAAAGAAGCAGATACAACCCTGTTGGTCGGACGGCTGTATAATGAAACTGAAAGCTTAAAAGCGGTTATTTGTAATTATGCTTGCCACCCAACCAGCTTTGCTCACGAGAATGATCTGCTCTCACCCGATTTTGTGGGCGAAATGCGAAATACAGTAGAGCGCTCGTTATTCGTGCCTTGTCTTTTTTTACAGGGCGCGTCAGGTGATTTAGCTCCGCGGAGACAGTATGTAAAGGATCCAGCACTGGTCGAAGCCAACGGAAAGCAGTTGGGTTATGCTGTTCTCGCGACGCTGGCCCAGGAACAGCATAGTTATAAAAACTGGGTTTTTAAGGAATCCTTGATTTCGGGGGCTCCACTGGCCTGTTGGGGATTTCGGGAACAGGCCGCTTCAATCGATTTTAAGCAAAGGGTATTATCTGTTAAAGTGCCTTACAAAAAACTGCCTAGTCCCGAAGCAATTTTGAGTGAATACGAACGCTGTACGGATCGTGTTATGAAAGATCGCCTTTGGCGGAAATATAATACCCGTAAATCCATTGGAGATCAACAGGAAGCTATTATTCCGGTGTGGATCTGGAAAATGGGAGATGCTGTGTTGGTGGCGCAGGCCAATGAAGCCTATTCCTGTTATCAAATCGAAGTGAGAGCCCAATTTCCAGATCATACGATCGTTTTTATCAATATCGCGAATGGCTATGTGGGGTATCTCGCACCGAAGGAGCTTTATGATAAGGATATTTATGCTGTGTGGCAAAGCCCCTATGCCAGCGGCGGTCTTGAAATACTTATTGAACAAACTAAATTAGGAATTCAAACATTATTGACCGATGAAACTCGATTGGATTGATGTCGTTATTTTTGCCGTATATATTATTGGTATAGTGGTATTGGGCTTATACGCTTCGAAAAAAAACTCCGCCTCGAAGCGGGATTATTTTCTTGCGGGTGATAAGCTGCCCTGGTGGATGATTGGTGGAAGTATCATCGCCGCAAATATCAGCAGCCATCATCTCGTTGGCGCTATGGGGGCTGCTTATAGTCGCGGTTTTGTCGCGATTACCCTGGAATGGGGAGCGATTCTAATCGGTTTTAATGCATTATTATGGATATTTCTCCCTTTTTATATCCGCAACGGTTTCTATACGATTCCTGAATACCTCGAAAAAAGATACGGCAACGCTACCCGCGTGTTGTACGCTATTTTGATCTTGTTTACCTATGTTTTTGTGGAGATTGGGGCCGTTCTTTATTTGGGCGGTCTGTCACTGCACGCTTTATTCGGTATTCCTATTTTATACAGTATTTTTGGAATGGCAATTTTGACCGGTTTATATACCGTTTTAGGCGGCCTAAAAGCGGTGATATGGACGGAGATGGTACAGCTTGTCATTTTGGTGCTGGGCGGAATAGTATTGACTTTTGCTACCATTGATGCGGCAGGAGGTTTTCAGTCTGTGGTAGAATCCTCCAAGGATTGGAAAATGTTTTATCCTGCATCTGATCCTGACTTTCCCTGGACCATGTATTTAGGCGGACTGTTGTGTATCAGCGTGTTTTATTGTGCTACGAACCAATTTATTGTGCAGCGCGTATTGGCGGCAAAAAATGAATGGCATGGGCGCATGGGTGTCATCTTTGGTGACTATCTTAAATTTTTGGTTCCTTTGATTATTACTATTCCGGCATTGGTGGCTCCAAAATTCCTGCCGCATCTCGATCAGCCCGATTTACTGTTTGCGACACTCGTGGAAACCTTATTGCCCAAAGGTCTTGTTGGTTTGGTGATGGCAGGGTTAATTTCGGCCATCATGTCCCATATTTCAGGAGCGATCAATTCCTGTACAACGATTCTGACCGTCGATATCTATAGCCAGTATATTAATAAAAATGCAAGTGACTACGAAGCAGTCCGTTTTGGTAAGCGTGCCGGAGTCGCTATTATCGTGCTCGGAATCATGAGTGCGGTTGTATTGATCAGTTATTCGGATAAACCAGTTTTCCTTTATTTGATGAATCTATACGGTCTTTTTACACCAGGTATTGCAACGATGTTTTTAATGGGGGTGTTTTGGAAAAGAACCACATCGCAGGGTGCTTTGACAGCAGGTTTACTAACAATTCCCCTTTCTTTACTTTTGGAATACACCTTACCTGAAATGCCATTTTTTAACAGAACAGGTATTGTATTCTGGACTTGTATGATTGCTTGCGCAGTGGTCAGTTTGTTGACACCTGCGGTCTCAGAAGCAAGGTTAAAAAATCTTGTGTTGACGGGCGAGTCTTTTCAGGTGCCGGATCAAGATAAAGCCGCTTACCGTGGATTTCGAAATCCGACCTTATGGTGGATAATTATAACGGTGTTGGTGCTCTATTTTTATGTACGTTATTTTTAGCTTAACTTGTTGAAGTGTTATACTTTTAAAACTTACCCAGATGATCGACCCAATACTGAAAGAATTAAATGCCAAGATAGAGACCATTTTTCCGAAAATCGTTGCAATACGCCGACATATCCATCAGCATCCTGAATTGTCTTTTCAAGAATATGAGACAAGCGCCTATATTCAGCAGCAACTCAGTGGGTTGGGTATACCATTTGAGATTGTCGCTCAAACAGGTGTTGTGGCTGTACTGACCGGTCAAAAATCGGCGAGTGATGATATTGTGGTATTACGGGCAGATATTGATGCTTTACCGATAGACGAGCAAAATGATGTGGGATATAAATCGAAGAATAGTGGTGTCATGCATGCTTGTGGCCATGATTTTCATACGGCTAATCTATTGGGGGCAGCGTCTATATTAAATGATTATAAAACGGAGTTTTCCGGTAAAATTGTTTTGCTATTTCAGCCTGCTGAGGAAAAGATTCCTGGCGGAGCGATTCAGGTTTTGGAATCCGGGATTCTGGAATCTTTTGGTGGAACGATTAAAGCTGTGCTGGGTTTACATGTAAGTCCTCGTGTTTCTGTAGGAAAAGTCGGTTTACGTTCCGGGCGATTTATGGCCTCGAGCGACGAGTTCTATTTCACCATTAAGGGACGTGGTGGCCATGCTGCGGAGCCACATCGGGCTGTTGATCCCATTATGATCGGCGCACAATTACTCACCACATTACAGCAAGTTGTCAGTCGGAAAGCCAACCCTGATGTACCGTCTGTATTGACCTTTGGTCGTTTTATTGGAGATGGTGCTGCCAATGTTATACCCGAGGAAGTTAAATTAGCCGGAACATTTCGTACAATGGATGAGGTGTGGCGCAAGGAGGCGCTGGAAACGGTTGCTGAAATAGCGGCAACGCTTCCCGTATCGCTTGGTGCAAAGGTAGAAGTTGAAGTCCGGCATGGTTATCCCGCGCTTTATAATGATCCCGCATTAACACAAAAAGTCAAAACAATTATTGCGGAGACGATGGGGAATAGTGTGCCACAAGATCTCGAAATCTGGATGGCAGCCGAGGATTTTGCTTATTATTCTTATCGTTATCCCGCCTTGTTTATGTTGATCGGCACAAATAATGACGATTCTGCCACACAATATGGTCTTCATAATCCACAGTTCAATCTGGATGAAAAGGCTTTCGAAACATCAATCGCTGTTTTAGTCAATGCAGCTATTTCCCTTTTGAATGAATCAAATGAATAGAAAAAAATTCTTGATGTCCTCCTTTGCATTTGGATTATCTTATGCCGTTAATGCGAATAATAAGGTGTTCTCGGAGCATGATAACGTAAAAAAGATAGGGATCATTGGGCTAGACATTACACACGCTGTTGCTTTTACAAGAGCGATTAATACGGCTGCTAGCAATCATCCCTACGGAAAATACAGGGTTGTTGCGGCTTATCCCTACGGAAGCAAAACAATCCCCTTAAGTATTGAGCGTATTCCGAAAATTACAGCGGAAGTGCAGCAGCTCGGTGTTTCGATTGTATCAAGTATTGCCGAGCTATTGAAAAAAGTAGACTATGTGTTTTTGGAGACAAATGATGGAAATCTTCATCTGGAGCAGGCACTTCAAGTAATCAAAGCTAAAAAACCTTTATTTATCGATAAACCAATAGCGAATTCCTATAGGGACGCTTTCCAAATTTTTCAAGCGGCAAAAAACTACGGTTGCCCTGTTTTTTCCTCAAGCTCCTTGCGTTATATTGCTGGTCTTCAGGAATTAGATAGGACTAAGGTAATAGGCGCAGACGTCTATTGTCCGGCAGTAACGGAACCTTCACATAAGGATCTGTATTGGTATGGCATCCATGGGGTCGAAATGTTATTTGCATTGATGGGACCGGGATGCCGCTCGGTAAAAACTATTCAGGAACAGGGTACTTCATTTTATGTTGGGGAGTGGGCGGATGGAAGAATTGCCTCACTTCGGGGTATCCGTGAGGGGAAGGATGATTTTGGTGGAACGGTTTTTTTGAAAGATCAGATTGTCCATTTGGGACAATTTATGGGGTACGGCCCATTGTTGGATAAGATCCTTCCGTTTTTCGAAACAGGTGTAAGTCCGGTTGACGAAATGGAAACCCTGGCAATATGCGCATTTATAGATGCAGCAGAAGAAAGTAAATTAAATGGCGGAAATGTTGTTCAGCTTCAAAAATAGGGGGCGAGCCTGCTTAATAATTACTCGTCACCGTAATCAACAATGGACTATTAAAAATTGAGGCGGGTGATATGACCGTTTCATTCAGCGGAACATTGTTACCATAACGTTCTTTCAGCTTAGTTTTCACTTCGGGGCTGCTTAAATCAAAATCTTTCAGTTTTTCAAGCTTCCCAACTTCGATGCCTACTCCACGCTGGTATATTTTCCAGATCAATTCCGAGCAGTAGATCTTATCGTCTGACCATTCGAATGTCGCGTCGTAATTTTTTCCGAGAAAATCTTTGCCGATTGCTTTCATTTTGGCTAGTTTCGAATTGGTCAGTACCTGGTCAGCATTTTTGAGGCGCTTGACCGCGTAATGCTGCTTTTCGCCACGCTGAATCCAGTGTTCTAACTTAGTTACAGTTACGGGCTGTACGGCTTCCAGTACGTAAGGTTTGCCCTGCTCGTAAAAAATAATCCCACAATGGGAATACGGAGAACGCGTTGCTAATTGGATGGCCTTGCATTGCGGTGAAATAGAAGACTGAAAGATCATATCGCCATCGTTGAACTGGGGTAGTTTTGAATTAGCATTCGATTGCTTGGGAACCACTGGCTTTTTTTGCGCATGAACTGGCAATGTCAGCGCTGCGGTGATCACAAGATAACTAACAAGAGATATCAGGTAAATAAGTGTCTTTTTCATTGTTTTATTTATGATTTACTGAAATAGTTTAATGATTTTCTTTGATTTGCTCCTTTCGGCGAGTTGAAAAGCAGATAATACGTCGGATTCATACTGATATACTTTATCTTTGGCGGCACCTTTCTGCAAAAGATACTCTATGGCTATGTTGTTTTTCATTAAGATCGCTTTTCCTAGTAGTGTACATTGTGTGAAGCTATAATCCGCTTTAACTTCATCTATACCCAGACGGTTCAGACTATTTAAAGAGCTTTTACGGATAAAATCCATGTCGTTTTTTTCTATTGCCGCCTTCAGTATTTCGAAATCATCGACTTGTCTGTTTCTGGTCAGAAATAAGTGATGAAATTGTTTGGCAATAGCATACTGATCCTTTTCTAAAATCCGATGAATGGCATTGCTGCTAAATTCTTCTACCGTGGAAAATCCATGCAGCTGACTAAAAAATAAAAGTATATTTTCAAAAGGGAGCTTGGTTGCTTCCACCTGCATTAGGCCGTCCAAATCGTTCGTGTCGAATAAGTTCTCCATGTGTCTGAGACTGTCCAAAGCGATGAATTGAAATTCAGGTTGATAGTCCGCGAGCCAATTGGAGGATTTGGATATGACAAAGTTGTTATCAGTAACCCTATAGTTGATGGCGGTAGCCGGTTCGGCATAGTTGATTATTGTTATTGTGCTGTCTGATAGTTCATAATATTTTGAACGAAGATGCTCTGCCGTTGCGGTCGGGAAAAGTCTGTTGAGATTGATCTGTATAGCGTATACGCCCATCGTGTCGACAGGCAAATTATAACAAAGCGTCCCTTGGTCCGTAATGTAAAAGGGTAGTCTGTTTCCTGTCTGCTGTTGTGACTGAAAAGAGATCTTGTTTTGATATGCAAACAACGATGTTGCAAGACCGGCTAGTAAGTAAAGAAGGCAAAGACCTGTTTTTAACCCTAAGCGATTCATTGGATAAAATGATAGCATGACTAATCGTGGTATTG
This sequence comes from Sphingobacterium paramultivorum, assembly GCF_014109745.1. Taxonomy (NCBI): domain Bacteria; kingdom Pseudomonadati; phylum Bacteroidota; class Sphingobacteriia; order Sphingobacteriales; family Sphingobacteriaceae; genus Sphingobacterium; species Sphingobacterium paramultivorum. The sequence continues at coordinate 2,737,255 of NZ_CP058555.1, read as the reverse complement.
TTCTAAAAACTGATTGATCTGATTGGTTAATCCAAACGATTCGGTTTCCAGTAAGTTGATCTCAGCTTGTATCTCAAGTGTAGTCGGCGATAAGATTTGTTTTTGATAGACCTGAATATCCAGTTCCAAAACCGCTAATTGTAATGCTAGAAGCTGTTTGCCTTCTGTTGTATGGAGTTGTAGTTCATTAAAAGCATGTTTTAATCGTTCCAATTCAGCGATTGATTTTTGGACGTCATTTTCATCGGCCTTGCCAAAGTTTGGATAAGCTTCTCCTAATGTACGAAAAGCATCCAGGTATTCTTCCTCCGACATTTCGTAAATATTCGAATATAACATATTGTACGCATCGATGGCGTCATAGGTCTCCGCATCCATTAAGTCTTCGCGATAGTCCTCGACCAATTGTCTGATGTCTTGAGATTCAATCTGTAAAATTGACTCAATATCCTGTTTGATAAGATTGGCTAATTCCATGCTTTATGCTTAAGTAATTCAAATTCTTTGTTAGCACATTGTGGGCTGACAAAGAATTTTGTGACTTTGGTATAGACAAAGATCATGTTTTATCGCAAAATTTCAATCCCTATAATCAGCTAATTTTTATTGAAACTGTCTCTCAGCGGTTTTTTATCACCTGAACATTTCCTATAGGCCTGTGCAGTCAACATTTCCATCACATTTTTCTGTCTTGTAGGACGTGTTTTTCTTTCTACCCGTTAATCAAACAAAGAGCGGGAAGCTGTACTAGCAAACAGGGATCCGAGTGGTATCAAATTTTACCTTTTAACATTGTTTGTTCAGTGCTTGTTCAGTGATCGTTCAGTGCTTGTTCAGTGATGACTCAGTATATACTGTATAATCAATGAATGATCACTGTCTAAGTATTGATTAAAAATTGTTATTAGATACAACTTGGTATGCGTATGTTTCGATCTAATACTTATCTTGATTAGCTATACGCTAATCAGGAAATCAGTTTCATGTTCACTATTTAGAAATGGGGGATGAATTTTGCGTCACGCAGTTTTATTTAAATTATTTAACTTATAGTCAGTATTTTATGTATTGTTTTTTGATTTTATGAGTAAAAAGTACTCAATATATTTTGCAAGCTTAAATTTAATCTTCATATTTGTTGAGTAAAAAGTACTCAATAGTAGAAAGCAAAATTAAAAGCTATGATTGTATTAAATAAGCATCAGATAGTCACAGAGCAATTTCCAAATGGGGAGACAAAAGTGAAAGATTTTGATCAGTTGATCTTAAAGAACAATCTCATTGAATTTACTTATCAGGAGGATGGGGATTTAATCCGCTTGCTTTTTGTCAAAAAGCGATTGGATGAAACCGAAGCTGAAACTTGTCGGTTACTAATCCGTTATATGCCTTATAGCCGTATGGATCGCAAAATTGAAGGTGATTTATTCACATTGAAATATGTGTCGGAGTTTATCAATAGTTTGCAATTTGATACGGTATCTGTTGTCGAACCACATTCCAATGTGACGCTGGAGCTACTGGCGAACAGTGGTGGGCTTTATCCGGCATTGGACTGGTTGCCACAATTAATGGAAAAACTTGATTTTTCGGAATCAGATCGGATTGTTTTCCCGGATAAGGGAGCCGCGGCACGTTACATCAACAGTGGCTATGAAAATAGCTGTGTTTTTGAGAAAAAGCGGAACCCACAAACAGGCCGGATCGAAGGGATGGAACTTAAGGCCGGAGATATTCCGCTCGGCGCAAAATGTATTATTGTCGATGACCTGTGTTCGGCAGGGGGAACATTTCTTTGGGCCGGGAAAATATTGAAAGAAATGGGAGCCAGTGCAGTCTATCTTTTGGTCACACATTGCGAACCCCGAATTTTTAAAGGGAATCTGCTGGATGATGATTCACCGATAACCAACGTCTTTACCACCAATTCTATGATGGATACCAAGCACCCCAAAATAAATTATATCAACTTAACGACTGAAAGCTATGTTTAAATCAATGAGCATGAATCCAATACTTTGGACAGATGGTTATAAATTGTGCCATAAGGATCAATACCCTGCACATACGCAATGGGTTTATGAGACTTGGACGCCACGTATGTCCCGCATAGAAGGCATTAGTCATGTTGTATTTTTTGGATTACAGGGGGCCTTGGCCGAAATCACGAATTCATTTGATGCAAACTTTTTTGCTCAACCGGAAGAAGAGGTCGTGGCGGCTTACGAAGAGGCAATAGCAGCTGTTTTTGAAAATACAAACGTGAAGTTCGCATCGATGCATGAATCGAAACATATTCGCGACCTACATCGGCTGGGGTACCTTCCAATTAAAGTAAATGCTTTGCCGGAAGGTAGCCTGGTGCCTATTGGCGTGCCAATGTTTACCATTGAAAATACACATCCCAATTTTTTCTGGCTTCCGGGTTATCTGGAAACACAATTATCGGCCTATATCTGGTCACCGATGACAGCAGCGACAATTGCAGATCGCTATAAAAGATTATTGACGGGTTTTGCCGAGAAAACGGGCGACGTCAATAAAGTCTTTACCCAAGCTGGTGATTTTTCCATGCGTGGCATGGGCTCTCCTGAAACGGCTTATCGTACAGCTGGGGGGCATCTATTGAGCTTCGGTGTCTCAGCTACGCTTTCTGTTAGGGAATATCTGAAATCCTACTATCATGCAAAAAGTGATGTGATGATGTACACCCCGTCTACGGAGCACAGTGTGATGTGTTCCTACGGTGAGGATGAAGTGGAAGCATTTCGGCATCTGATCACCAAGGTATACCCAAGTGGAAATATTTCCATCGTATCGGATACATATGACCTCTGGAATGTAGTTGACAACGTATTGCCGAAACTGAAAGATCTTATTATGGCTAGGGAAGGTAAAGTTGTTATTCGCCCCGATAGTGGCGATCCTGTAAAAATTATCTGTGGTGATGTGGCATCTGATCGCAGTACCGTTCGGAAAGGTATCGTCGAACGTTTATTTGAACTTTTTGGCGGTACGACCAACAGCAAGGGGTTTAAGGAGCTGGATCCACATATCGGAGTGGTTTATGGCGATTCCATTACAGTGGATAGAGCCGACAAAATATGTCAAGGTCTGCTCGATAAGGGCTTTGCTTCCACCAATACCATATTGGGAATAGGCTCTTATACCTATCAATATGTTACACGCGATACTTTTGGTTTTGCGTTAAAAGGAACTGCCGAAATTGTCAATGGAGAATTTAAAGCAATTCAGAAACGTCCGGCTACAGATACGGGAAACTTTAAGAAGTCACAAAAGGGTATGGTGGCTGTGGTATTCGAAAATGATGAATTTCGTTTAATAGATAACCTGAATCCACAAACTATAGCTGAACTGGAAAGTAGAAACCTACTCCAAACCTGTTATTTGGACGGTGAATTTACACACACAACGCGTTTTGAAGAAATAAGGAATAGATTGAAAACTGAAACAATTCGAGTATATGGAAAATAGCGTAAACAAACCGTTTTTCATCCAGGATGAAAACGTTGCACAGTATGCACAATTGATGGCATCCTGGATTGCTCAGCAAGTGAAATCTGCAGGCCGTCAGGGACTTGTATTGGGAATGAGCGGTGGTATCGACTGCAGTGTTGTGGCCTGCTTATGCCGTCTGGCACAAGTAGATGTTCATTTGGTCATGATGCCCTATGGCAGCGATATGAATAATAGTAAAAGTCATCAGCATGCGATGGAGCTTATTCAGAAGTTTGATTTTCCGTTTCATGTGTTTGACATTCAGTCTGCTGTGGATGCGTTGGCAATTCATCAAGAACAATTTGTCGCAGAAGCTACAGCCGCTAACCGCGCCTTGAGCCTTGCAAATATTCGCCCACGTGTTCGCATGACGTATTTGTATCAATTTGCGCAACTGGGCAGCAGATTTGTTATTGGTACGGGAAATATGGCCGAAGCTACAGTCGGTTATTTTACGAAATGGGGCGACGGCGCCTACGATCTGAATCCGTTGGCAACGGTTACCAAACAGGAAGTATATACCTTGGCAAAATACCTGGGCGTACCCGAATCTATTCAGTATAAAAGTCCGTCTGCAGGCCTTTGGGAAGGACAGACAGATGAAGATGAACTGGGAATGACTTATGCGCAAATCGATGGGTTTATTTTGAAAGGTACATCGGGCAACCCGGTTATAGATGAACTTATTCGTAAACGTATACAACAATCTGCGCACAAGTTTGCAGCAGTGCCTACGTTCAAGGGTTAATTTTAACTAGTTAAAGCAATCGGCTAGTTATGGCAATCGACGCAAGCACTTCATAGCAGGTAACAAGAGACAAAAACTATGCTTTAATGAAGATGATTTTTAACTGGAAGAAAAGTTTAATGGCTTCATCGTTTTGCGTAATAAATGCGGCGTTGAAATAGATATTGATTAAATAAAATGAATAGCATGATAACACCATTTGATCAGATTGTCGATGTGCGGCATATTGCCAGCGGCAAAAGTGATAATATACCGGCAATGCTGGCATTGGCAGAAAAGGAGCAGGTCCGGCCTGCAGCTTTGGACCTGAAACGGACGCTGCTTTTGGCAATAGATGTTCAGAACGATTTTATGGAATCTATTGGGAGTCTTGCGGTCAATGGTTCCAAAGCAGATGTTCAGCGTCTAACACAATGGATGTACCGTAATTTGGGCTCCCTGACACAAGTGATGTGCAGTCTTGATTGTCATTCGATGATGCAGATTTTCCATGCCGATTGCTGGCTGGATACGGAAGGAAATCATCCGGAGCCATTTACCATCATTCGCTATGCTGATGTCAGCGACGGTATCTGGCGTGCTGTGAATGGCCATACAGCCTTAGCGCTGGATTATCTTCAGCATTTGGAAGCCGAGGGAAAAAAACAATTGTGTATCTGGCCATATCACTGTCTGGAGGGGACCTCTGGCGCACAGCTTGAGAGTCAATTTACGAATATGCTCTATTTTCATAGTGCTGTGCGTCAGGTAAAACCGATCTTGGTTTACAAAGGACAGGATCCGAATACGGAAATGTATGGTATTATTAAAGCCGAATATGATGGTAATAAATTCGTAAACCATGCTGTACTTGAAGCAATACGGGCACACGATGCCATTTATATCGCGGGAGAGGCATCAAGCCATTGCGTATTGGCTTCGGCGGTGCAGATTTTGGAATATTTTGAACATGATCGGTCCATCACCTCCCGTATTACCTTATTGATAGACTGCATGTCGCCAATTGCCGGATTTGAAGAGCAAACCCTCCTGCAGTTTGATGCTTTAAAAGAAAAATATGGGATACAGATCAAATTGTCAACCGAAGTAAATTTGTAGCACATGACTGCCTCTGTAAAAAAATATGTATATGAATATCCGAGGCCTGCGGTAACGGTTGACTGTGTGATCTTCGGCTTTGATAAAAACCAACTTAAGGTATTATTGACCAAACGGGCAATAGAACCTTTCTTGGGAAAATGGGCTTTTCCTGGCGGTTTTATTCAGGAAGAAGAAACCGCCGACGACTGTGCGCGTCGTAAACTGCAGGAGGAGGCCGGTCTAAAGGATATTTTCCTTGAACAGCTTTATACATTTTCAGACTTAGCACGTGATCCGCGCGGAAGAGTGATCAGCATTGCTTATTATGCGCTCGTCAAGCCTGAAACGTATATCTTGGAAGCGGGTGCGGATATTGAAGCTGTAAAATGGTTTGGCATTGATGAAAACAAAGACCTCGCTTTTGACCATAAACAGATCTTGAATACCGCCATCGAAAGGCTCAAAGGGAAAATACGTTATCAGCCGATCGGTTTTGAGCTTCTGCCCGAACAGTTTACCTTGCCCGATTTACACAATTTGTATGAAACTGTTTTGCAACGGTCAATTGACCGTGGGAATTTTCGAAAAAAAATCCTCAGCATGGGTTTATTGATCGACCACAGCGATAAGCAGAAAGATCGGCGTGCCAGGGCTGCGAAGATTTATAGTTTTGACAGGGTAAAATATAAAGAACTTACTGAATCGGGGTTTTATTTTGAAGTATAAGTAGAACAGGTGGAGCAGGCAGAAATGAAATAATTCGTATAAGGTCATTTATTAATAATCGGGATTGTTTTATTCTCCTGATCTGTTGCTATTCGTGAACAGCAACGAAATTAAGCCGGTGCTAACCCTGAAAATCACCACAATCATGTACTTCAAATTGATCGATCAAAGATTTCTGGGTGTAGTATTTTGCGATACGTTTATTCTTTAGCAACAACGAATCCCCTTTGATTTGTAATTCGAAAATAGGCTCTTTCTCTACTCGCTTGAAGATAAATTCATTGTGCTGGGTCTTTATGATTAGGCCTGTGTCGTTGCTGATAGCGGTAAATTCTTTAATCTGATAGATTTCATTGGAATCACAGACATTGACCAAAAGCAGCTGTTTTTTATTTATTTTGATTTCTGCAAGATCACAGGCATAACATATTCCTGAAAATTCGATACCATATTTCTTGAAACTATTTTTGCTCTCCGGCTGAAGAATATCAATCGGATAGAGCTGATTAAAAAGAGCCAAGTCATCATTGGATGTGGATTTCATCGCCTCCTTTTTCTGTAAAGTGTCTATACTGGCGGGGGTACTAACTGCAATGGCTGTTTTTTTAGCCTCATTCTTTTGTTGGCAGCTAAAAAGCAATGCTATACAGGGTAGAAAAATAGTTTTTATAGTGAACTTCATGGTTATTTTAGGTTAGTTGTACTTTTTTGAAATTGGTTATACTTGTTTTTATTCGATCTCGACCCATTTTTTTTCGAAATAGATCGTGCATACCGGTATATCGGTCGAATCGATGAATTTAGCTTGCACAAAATCACCCTTTGTGTCCACATATTTTAGTTTTGAGCCTTTACTGTCTAAGCCAGAGGTATCGTAATATGCACCCAGTTTGAGTTGAAATGGATTGTGTTCCACATCGTTGGTAAAGATGGAAAATAAAAGTAGTTTTTTCGAGCCTATATCTGCCTGCTCATAGCCAAAGAAGCGATGGTCTAAACGTATATTGGAATGTAGGCGTATGATGCTGTCTCGAGAAGTTAGGTTTACATAAGCTGTGGTGACTTCATCAGATTCCAGTACACTTTGCGCATTGGCATGGTCAATACTATCCAGTTTGGCGTGTTTTGGCAATGCGCTGTCTTTTAAGACAGTATCTTTGACTGGCCTTTCCGTCGTTTTTGCGGGTGCTAGGTGTGCTTCCTGTGGCTTTGATTTTTCCTGACAGGCAATTTGCAATGAAAGAAGTATCAATGCGCCGATATAATAACTGTATTTGAAATGATTCATTGTTCTTTCTGTTACAAAATCCAAACCAAAGTTGCCTAAAATAGGCTGAGAAAAAAATCCCTGTTTTCCGCTAAATGAAAAAATCGATAAATACGGTATTTTTACGGCATTCGCATGATTCTTGTCGTATGGGATGGATTAATGCGATACAACGACAAACAGAAAAATTAGCGCATGGCACATCGTATTTATATCTATAATGTAAATCTCAAAACCAAAGAAACATATCCTTCTTATCTGGCCGAATGGAATTATGAAATTCCTATCCTGATGCTACCTTTATTTTCTGCTCATATTCGTTCCAAAGGCTCACAGCTTTATGCAAACAAGGAAGATGGGATCGCACGACTGCACTATTTTTATGCGTTGTTGGCTGATAGGTATCAATTGCATTATAAAAAAATATATTTTGAGCCTGTCAACCGGATGTTTGAATTTTTGGAAGAGCTACCTTTTGATGCCTTTCAGATCGATGGACGCGATGTTTTTACCATGAATGAAGAAAATGACGCGGAGCAGGCCAAAGATTGGGTGGCGGAAATAAGAATGAAGACCGCTTTGTATGAACAAGCGGTCGAAGAACAGTCCTTAGATCCGCTGGACCCGCTTGTGAAAGAATCTGGTTATACTTCTTTTTTAGATGCTCTTCAAACCGATTGGATTGATTATGGCTTGGGCTTATGGGCAGAAGGGCTTGTGCAGGAGAAAGGAGCAGAGGTTTTCGAAGCGGAAGGAAAACAAGGATTAAAAAATGCCAAAGGTGATATTTTGATTGAGGCGATTTACGATGAGATATTTGAATTCAATGACCAGGGGATTGCGGTAGTTCAATCAAATGGACAATATGGCTATATCAATGCTAGCGGCGCTGAACTGCTGTCCTGTCAATATAGCGACGCTTTCGATGCCCGGCATATCAATGGGAACAATTACGCTGAAGTAGAAGTGGCAGGAAAACGTGGGGTACTGCATATGGATGCCAAACAGCTGAGTATACCTGCAATCTATGATGAACTCGACTGGATCGCTTATGGTTTTATAAACGCAAGACAAGGGGATAGCCACATTCTCCTTTCGGCTGAAGGAAGATTGATTATTTCAGATCCTGCACCCGAGCCGTTTATGTATGACTATAACAAGCTGTTCTATAACCAACAAAAAGGAACGATAAAAAGGAAATATTACCGAATGGACGGTCAGTATTTAGGGACTTTTCTGGAAGGTAGCCTGGAGCCGCTAGCCAATCGATATTTTTGGATTAAACCCAATAAGCTACAGCCAAAAATTGCCGTCATTCAACCCGATGGCAATATCTTGGATGAAGGAATTGATCGGATTATAGTCTTGGATGGCTATCAAAGTATTGCCTATCTCAAAAATAAAAGATGGCAGATTTACTCGCTTGAGCAGGGGGTATTTCGACTGATGGATAGCCTGATAGATAAAGTAGCTGTAGATAGCATACAGCAATACCGTAAAGATATTTTTGTCGTAGGCTGTGCCCAAGGACAGGGGATTTATGATGCTCATCGAGGGGAATGGTTACTTGAACCTGCTATTGACCATCAGAAAATCGAACATTGCTTTTTGGATTTTATGCGCATACACTGTCCTGCGGGAATGCGCTATTTCGATACGAAGCTTAACTTTTGCAGTGAGCATTACGATTATATTTGTTCGCCTTTTCATTATCCAGCACCTGAGGCAATCTCAGGCGAACTCCTGTTGCTTTTTAAGGGAGAGAAGATCTTTCATCTCGACCTAAACCGGAATGTGATAGAGATACCCGAAACAGCATTCGGACATTTATATACAGAACGTTATCAGCTACAGGGGCGCGATCAAAGCTATTTTGTGCAATTTTATCAAGCCTGGACGAAACGCACGGGTGATGGATATGAACAGTATTTCGATAATGACACACTGCTTGAAAGGGGGAAGAAACTCGATGCTGAAGGGAAGGTCTCCGAAGCCATTCGGCTGCTCAAGATCGCGGCCGATCGCGGCAGTGCAGACTGCCAATATTTCCTTGGAAATATATATACAGATGCAGGCTACGATGGAATGGATATCGCAAAGGGAATGTTCTTCTATGAACAGGCAATGGCGCAGAACCATGCTCAGGCATGGAATAACTGGGCCTTTCTATATGCGACAGCGCATGGTGTTGAATTGGATATTTCGAAGGCCTTAAAAGGGTATCAGCAAGCTGTTGCGCTTGGAGAGGCGCAAGCCATGAGCAACTTAGGGAATTGGTATTACGAAGGAGCCTATGTGGAACAGGACTATGCCTTAGCTTTAGATTACTTTAAACAAGCTGAAAAAGCGGGTATCCCCAACGATGCGCAAATGGCAGAAATCTATTATCAAAAACAAGATTACGCGAACTTATTACGTTATTTAAAAAGGGATACCACAAATCAATTTGCCGCTGTCTATTATGGGATTTTGTATGAGGAAGGACTGGGTGTTAAACAAAGTTTGCCAAAAGCCATCCGTTACTATGAACAAGCCAATGAAGAAAACGTGTACGCCTATGCTGTCAATCGTTTGCTGCAGCTGTATGCTGCGCATGGAGCTGCAGCAAACGCGGATAAATACGAGTTTTGGTTAAATTTTGCTAAAGAGAATACTGTTGAAATTGATCAATAGTAAGAGAATTATTATCGCATAGAAAATGGCTCATCGCATATATATTTACAATACAGATAAGAAGGATCAAGATTACTTTCCGCATTATTTAGGGGAATGGAATTATGTGATTCCGCCGCTTTTTTTACCCTTATTTGCTGCTAATCCGAAGGCAAAAGGTACCTTAGTTTATTCCGAAAAGGAGCCTGGAATCCGTAAGCTTCGCGCTTTTTATGATTTGCTCATTCATGAATATAGGTTAAATTCAGATGCGTTGGCCATGGCAGCTATCGGGAAACTGTTCGATTTTTTGGACGGTTTGCCCTTTGATTACTTCCAGCTGAACGCGAGTGATGTATTTAACATGAGCGATGTTAAACATAGTCAACAGGCAAAAGATTTTGCATTTGAAATCTATGAGAAGAATTTGCCCTATGAAAAAGCAATCGAAAAACAGTCCTTAGCTGAGCTCGAATCTATTTTGGCACCCGCTGGTTATACTTCTTTTTTAGCGATGCTCGAGCTAGAATGGGGCAACTATGGCTTGGGCTGGTGGAATAGCGAAGCGATTGATAGTCTGGATAATCAATTTTTTGAAGATCAGGGGTTTTGGGGGATACGCAATGCAAAGGGGGAGGTGAAGGTCGAAGCAAGCTATCAGGAAATTGGTGATTTTGACTATGAAGGGATCGCTGTCATAAAGAAAAATGATCTGTTCGGTTATTTGAATAGGGGCGGCGAAGAAACTATTCCCTGTATTTATTCATCGGCAGCGCCAGCCCAATATGGAGTTGGATCAACCGTTGGTAAGGTGAGCTTAGCTAAAAAATACGGATTGATCAACGTCGGGAACGGAGAAATAATCATACCGCTTGAATATGATGAACTCGAAGATTTTGCTTACGGTTATTACCAGGGAAAGAAAGATCAGCAATACTACATTATCGACGCCCAAGGTCAGTTCTTTAATGTTGTTGGTGCAGACAAGCCGTTTGACATAGATTATGATGGATTTATCTATCAAGATATTCCCGAAAATAAACTGCGTCACTATTATTCCAACAGAGGCATTTTACTTGGTGCTTTTGCCAGTGGTGCACTGAGCGAACTGCTGTTTGATTTTTATGCGGTCAATTTGAATAACAAAAAGAAAAAATCTGTTTTGTCTCCCGATGGAACTATCCTGGTCAAAGATGTTGATATACTCAATGCTGGAAACGGTCGAGGTGCATTATTCTTTGCCGATTCCGGTAGCATTCGTTTGTATAATCTGGAAGCCCGGGCCTATGTACTGCAAGACTTGGTAATGCAATCCGTTCAAGGGGGGACTGATTTCGGTAATGGTGCCTGGGATTGCTATATCATCGAAACAGCTGCCGGAAGTGGGATCTATCAGGCTGCTGAAAAGGCCTGGCTGATCCCGCTCTCAACGCACTATGTGAAAATTGTATATGCTGCTGTGATGGATTATTTTATTCTGAAAGACTATGCGGGAAGATATTACTATTTTGACGCAGTGCAAAGGGCCCTCAGCTCCGCCTACGATTATGTCTGTGCAAGCATTAATCACTATCAGGATCTGATGTTATTGCAAGGTGACCTCTTGTATAAAAAAGGCTACGATGGTGTGGAAGTAATTCAGGAAGAACAATATGGGCAATTTCTGAAGAAGCTGGATCAATTGTCAGGGGAAGATTTTGATGTATGTAGTCGTTTTTTTGAACGATGGAAGACTGCAAAGGGCGATAATTTTGAATCCAGCTATGATAGTTATACCTTGTATCATATGGCCTTAGACTGCTACCGGCAGGGCGATGTTGAAAAGGCGATGCGCTATTTTACCTTTTCTGCCGACCAGGGAAATGAAAGCAGCATGCATGAACTTGGGAATATCTTTACGGATACCGATAGCGAAGACAATCGTTTTTTAGATTTGGACAGGGGAATTCAATATTATGAACAGGCCGCCCAAAAAGAATATGCCCCTGCCTGGAATGCAATTGGCTACCTCTTTCAGTATGGAATCGGCTATAACAAAGACTTGAAAAAGTCATTTGACGCTTACATGAAAGGAGCCGAATTGGGGAATGGCTATGCTTTGTCCAATTTAGGTTACTTTTATTCAAGTGGGACCTATGTTGAAGAAGATCTGGAAAAAGCCCTCACTTATTATCAGAAAGCGGAATTAAAATTAGTTGAAAACAACAGCAATATAGCCTCTATCTATTACAGTTTGGAAGATTACGATCGTCTATTGGTTTACTTGAAAAGAGATAAGGAAAATAGTTATTCCAATATTTATTATGGATTGCTCTATGATCAGGGACTGAAATTTAAAAAGGACAGTAAAAAAGCGATCCACTATTTTGAGCGTGCCAATGATTATGGCGTTTACGAAAGCGCCACAGCGCGCTTATTGGATTATTACAAGAATGATCCTACATTTAGAAATCAGGAAAAATTTGTCCATTGGTTAGGTTTTGCAAAAACCAATGAACTGGATATCGAACAGGATTTATTGCAATGGGATAATCAGTCCGAAGATTCACATGCAAGTTCTTCCTTTTTTAGTAAACTATTTAAAAAGAAAAAGTAAATCATGTTATCATCAGCAAATATAGATTTTAGTGGCATTCTGATCGACTTGATCATGATTGTTTTTTTTGGATTTGGAACGATTTATACATTAACGGTAGGTATTGTTCATTTCGTAAAGAAAAAAACACGAACCGCGGGGTATTATTTTCTGTCGTTTTTTCTGTCGGGCCTTATTGGACTCCTGATTGCAGGATTGCTGGCCTTTTTGTGGGCGATGTCATTGTCGTAAAGTGAAGGCAATAAAGTGAATTTAGCACAATGATCCTTTGACTGCCAGTCAAAAGATCATTGTGCTATGTAATTCCATCAATGGTTTTTGGCGTTGATAATATGCATGAGGTGGTGGTTACAATGCCATGCATACAGGCCTATATTGACCTTTAAAGAAATTAGTCTTTTGGTAACGGGGTGGATAAAACCCCTTTCAAGTTGTTCGGCTGAAAGGCTTTTCAGCAGTATGACCCAACGTTCATGTAGACCTTCAAGCAATTTTACCGAACTTTCTATGGGAATTATTTTGGCGTCGGGAAGTTCGGCCCACAATTTTTCTTCATATAATTTGATGGTTGGATCTTCTTCGGTTAGGGCCAATTTGAACCGGATAAAGCTATTCATATGGCTGTCGGCACAATGGTGAACGACCTGACGTATCGTCCAGCCGTCAGGACGGTAGCGCTTCTCTAGCGCACTGTCCGTAAGGTCGCCGACTTCGGATTTTAACCGAGCCGGAAAATCTGCAATTGTCTTGATCCAGTCATTCAACAGGGAGCTGTCAATTACATCGGGTATCGCGAAACGACCTATGGGGTATCTGAGTTTTTCTAATTCATGTTGCATAACCTAAAATTACTTAAAATAGATGCAAGGTTCCTAATCTTTATGTTCATGTTTTCGATGAATATTTTTTTTCGATAGGTTCTTGTGCAAGCTGTAATTTGGATGCGATAAAGAATTGTGTTAATTTCGGCAAAAATGCTAAGATCAATGATCCTCCCGTTTGTGTGGAGGATCATTGATCTTAGCATATAAAAGCACAAGAAATGAAAAGTCTAAAAGAACTGATTGATACAAGTAATTCGGGGTGGAAGCTGGTTGAGGGCTGGTTGAAGGAAGCGACAAATTCATATGAAGTGCTCCCTCAAAACCCTAAGCGGGCTGATGAGGAACTTTTAAGGGCACAAATTACGACAAAATCTCCGATGGGGGCCATTATTTATCAAAGCGGTGGTATACTGATCGATGGTGGCTGGTTACGGATTTTAGGCTCCGGTTCGCCGCAGCTGAATCGCGGAATTATGGAGTGGAATAAGGGTAAGAGCTTTGACAAGGAAGGCGAAAAAGGAGGATTTCTACTTATAGCTGATGATGTTTTGGGTGGTTATTTTGCCATCAATGCCGGCGCTCTGGGAGATGCTATTGGACAGGTCTATTATTTTGCTCAAGATACCTTACAATGGGAAAGTTTGGAATGTGGCTATTCGGACTTTGTTTTTTGGGCTTTGAAAGGGGATATCAGACAGTTTTATGAAACATTTAAATGGAAAGACTGGAGTGAAGACGTCAAATCCTTGACTGGTAATCAAGTTTTTTCGTTTTATCCTTTTCTATGGACTGAAGAAGCTCGGGATTTTCGTAAAGTAGATCGCAAGCCAATGGCAATCGATGAGAACTACCACTTTACGATGGAATTTGCAGGCAGACGCTAATCGTTATTTCAATACGACAAACCTTCAGCTTAATGCTTTAATAAGGTGATAGGACAATATGTATATTGTTCTATCACCTTATCGTAGCGAGAAGAATAACCCTAAATAAGTGCTAAACGGATTTATTTTGAAGGCTAAAGCTAACTTCATTCAGTTTGATCAGTTGTATTTGTATTCCTTCTGCAAGACCAAGCTGCGTAGCGGCTTCTTTCCCCAGTTTAAGTACATGAAATCCTCTGCCTCGGTAGGTAAAATTGCATTCATATTCTCCGGCATTGATCATAATCCTTAATTTTTGGGATTTAGTGGGAAATAAAGGTTTAAATTCTTTTGTAATCCTTATTTGGGATTTCTTAACATCATCTGCAGTAATCTTGTTGCCCTCCGAAGGAAAAAGCATGTTTGTCGGTAGTGTCTGTACTGTGGAGGCTTGGGACTCGGCTTTTTGCTCCTGAATTTCCTGAACTTTTGGAGACTCATTTTGTATCGGTTCAGAACTTGTTTTATCTTGACGTTGCTTCTCTTGGCGCCCTTTCTTTCTATTGTTTTGATTTGCAGTTTTTCCCGCAGTTTCTGTAGGAGGTACGGAAGGAGTAGAAGGAGTTTTGTGCTCGGTTTCCGCTGCTGTAGCCGGGCTGGTCATTGCTAAAGGCCGTTTAATGATATTGCGGATGTAGTAGTGTTTTATACGCGATTTGTCGGTGTTCCGCTCTTCAATTTCAAAATCTTCCTTGTAGGCTTTAAAAAGGTGGGACATCTTGTCGTATCCGTAATTTCGCGCATCAAAATCAGGTTTCCTTTTATTGAAAAGACTTCCGATTTCGCCTAGGAAAGCCCAGCCATTTTCATCAGCTGTATCATCGACAGTGTCTTTTAAAAGTTCCAGGGTTTCTTCATCCAGTACCGCTATACTTGCCGGGTTGTCAACCGGGGCAGGTTTGGGTTGATTTTGCTGTTTTTTCTTTGTGACTGTTTCCTTCTTTTGATTTTTTTCAAAAATTTCCACATAGATAAACTTGTCACAGGAGGCGATAAAAGGCTTAGGTGTCTTTTTCTCACCTATACCGATTACGAGCTTGCCTGATTCCCGGAGGCGCGTGGCCAAGCGGGTGAAGTCGCTGTCGCTCGATACAATACAAAACCCGTCCACTCTGTCCGAATGCAGAATATCCATGGCGTCAATAATTAATGCGGAATCAGTAGAATTTTTGCCTTGGGTATAACTGTATTGTTGTATGGGGGTAATCGCGTGGGTAAGAAGTTTGTCCTTCCATTTTTCAACATAAGGGTTGGTCCAGTCTCCGTAGATGCGTTTGATGGTTGGAATCCCGTATCTTTTGACTTCATTCAAAATCTCTTCGATCTTTCGATAAGATACATTATCCGCATCGATTAGTATTGCGATTTGCAAATCCCCATGTTCTGCCATATATGTTTAGATTATTTTTTTCAATATTTGAACTCTTTTCTATTCGTGTGACCTTTCTGATCTGAATATATTCTTTAAAAATACAGTATTGTTAAAGAATTTCTTGAATTTTTTAGAATTAATTTGAATGCTATTTTTTTAGAACATGCTATCTGCTGCTTTTGTTTGGGCGTAGGGAGGGAATTATTACGTTTGCGGAGCAGTGAAATGATTTGGGGGACGGTGAAAATAAAAAAAGGTTTTCAAACGGGGAGAATGAAAACCTTAAATAACCAATTATAAACCTAAATTATGATGATACAAAGATAGTGTAAATATTACACCTGTGCAAATTTCATTACTATTTTTTTAAAACGTTCTGAATTTTGTAGCTGTTCAGCTACAGGTTACCTGTAGCTGTGCCGAAACTAGTCCATCATGAAGCTCGAAGGTCTATATTTCATCACAGCATAAAAGCTATTGGTGAACGCTTGCACGCTTTTATAACCGACTTTATATGCAATTTGGGAGATGGTGAATTGTTTTGTGCTAAGAAGTTCCAAACTCTTGATAATGCGGAGTAACTGCTGATATTTTGCAAGTGTCATTCCGGTTTCCTTTTTAAAAAGACGCTCAATAGTTCGGAGCGAAAGATTGGACAACATGGCAATCTCGTCTAATGTGAAGGCTGCTGTGTAATGGTCATGTAGGTGATTTAAGACGGCTTGAAGTCTATTCTCCTGAGGAAGGGTGATCCCAAGTTGGAGCAATTGTGCGGCGAAATAGGGGAGTTCATGCAGTAAAGCACCCAGGAAAACTTTTTCATGTTCATCTTCTTCAATCAATTTCGACCATTTTTCACAATACAAAATCATTTCCCGTAATACTTTAGGGGCAGAAAATAGCTGCACCTGACTGAAAAACAACTGGTCTTGTGCGCTGTCGAATTGTGGAGTATCAAAAAAAAGCACCATAAGCTTGATGCGCTCAGAGTGGGAGTTGGTCTTATGTAATGCACCAGAGGGAATCCAGGCAACGTGATTTTGGGGGAGTAAATACATTTTTCCTGCGACGGTAAGGTATTGGAAACCCTGTTCGACATAAATCAACTGGCCTTTCCGATGATTGTGCAACTCGTTGTCGTGTATCCAGTTTTCTTCAAACCAGACAAAGGTTGATTTCTGGATGCGTTCAATTGTCAATGTATGATTTGTTTGATCCATGTCGTTTTAAATTAAATTAATGGCAAATTTAATTAAAATTTCAGGTATATCTTTGCAGGCGATCATTACATGTATAGCGCGGTTTTATTATGAAAGAAAATATAAAAGTATCCACAGCTGTTTCTTGGACCTGGTTATCCATATTGGTTGTTGTTATGGTCTCAACCAATCTGCGGTCGCCAATTACAGCCGTTGGCCCTGTACTGGGGCAAATCAGTGAAGATTTACAATTAAATAGTTTTCAAAGCAGCCTATTGACGGCAATTCCCCTTTTTATGTTTGCGAGCTGTTCTGTAGCAGTAAGCCGATATTCGCATAAACTGGGCATGCATCGTTTTTTATTGTTTGGTTTAATGCTGTTGAGTGTAGGGATTGTGCTTCGGGTCTGGGGCAATATGCCAACGCTGTTTGTGGGATCTTTTTTAATTGGACTTGGGATCTGTGTGGGCAATGTCGTTACACCTGGCTATATAAAAACCAGTTTTCCAAAGCAGATTGGGCTGATGACAGGGATTTTTGCGGTAGCAATGAATCTGACTGCGGCTTTTGCTTCGGGTTTTAGTTTACGATTGGGTGAATGGACTGGTCTTGGGTGGCAAGGCTCGCTGGGTGTTTGGGTGATTTTAGCCTTGTTATCACTTATTGTTGTTTTTTTTGATGGTTTAGGCCGAAAGAAGGCTCAAGGTATTACTGAAAATAGACAAACAACAAGTGGAATCGGGCATATCTTTAGGTCAAGATTGGCCTGGTATATCAGCCTATTCATGGGTATTCAGTCCCTAATTTACTACAGCTTGATTTCTTGGTTGCCCAAAGTATTGGTGGATTATGGTATGCCAAAGGAGGATACGGGCTGGTTGCTGTTTTTGATCCAAATTGCCATGATTCCCATTATGTTCATTGGACCTATTTTGGCTCATCGGATGAAGGATCAACGTTTAATGGCAACTGCTGTTGCGATAGGCATGCTCGGAAGTATATTTATATTCTGGCATTACAAGCTTCAGGGAATTTATGTTGCCGCCATATTGTTGGGACTTTCCAATGGACTGTCTTTCAGTTTGTCTATTCTCTTCTTTACCCTGCGGGCTAGATCAACGGCAAATGCGATCAAAATATCGGGCATGGCGCAGTCTGTCGGTTATTTCATTGCGGCTTTTGGCCCGCCGGTCTTTGGTAGGCTGCACGAAATAGATGCTACCTGGAATTACTCGTTCTACTTTTTGGCGGGGAGTATCGTACTTTTATTGTTTGCGGGATGGAAGGCCGGCGAAGATAAGTATGTAGCGGAAGATTAAAGATAAGGCTACATCAGGCATAGGTGTTTAGCTGATGTAGCCTTATTCAACTAGCTCTTAAGCGCTAGCTTTCGAATTTACCTGCTAATCTTTGAGGACAGAAAATTCGATGTATGTGGCATTGTTCACATCGTGAAAAATACGTTGGGTAGCTTTGCGGAAATCAGCTTTCGTAGCTGTATAAGGTGCTAAAAACACCTGTGGATTTCGTTCTGCCAGCGGAAACCACGAGTTTTGTACCTGGACCATAATGCGATGTCCTTTTTTGAAGGTATGCGCAACGTCTGGCATTTCAAAATTCACCTTTTCGACCATTCCTGGAGTCAAGGCCTGTGCTTTATCAAAACCATTTCGGTATTTCCCCGCCATGATCTCACCACGTACCATCATTTGATATCCAGCCATTGTTTTTCCTTGATAACTTGCGGCATCATTCGGGTAAACATCAATCAGTTTGACAACATAGTCCGCGTCTGTTCCTGTTGAAGAGACTTTGAGGAAGTTTTTGATTGGGCCTACAATAGTTAAGTCCTCCGTCAACGGTTCTGTTTGATAAACCATGACATCAGGGCGACTAGCTGCGAAACGTTGATCATCTACCATATATTCCCGTGTTCGGTTTTGAATTAACCCACCTTGATGCGGAACAGGTTTATTAGGGTCTGTTACATATTCATCCCAGGAATCTGTACGTTGAACTTTGTCAAATCCAAGTTTCCCCTGCGGTTGGAAGTATAGTTTTTTTGTCTCTACATTTTTTGGTGGCCACTGTTCGAAATGTTTCCATTCGTTGCTTCCTGAGACAAAAATGTTGGCTTCGGAAGGGGCGAAGTTTCCTTCATCTTTTAGGTAATATTTGAAAAACGGTTGTTCAAATTGTTCCTGATAAGTAATACTGGTTTTTTTCTCAAATTGGATATCACCTAGATAGTTTCCTTCTGCACGAACCCAGCCGCCATGATACCAAGGTCCCGCGACTAAAATCGAGTTGTTTTTTTTGCTTTTATCCTCAATCGATTGGTAGGTCTTAAATGTTCCATATGCATCTTCCGCGTCAAAGAAACCACCGACCACCATCACAGCTGGTCTTACCTCCTGTAAAGAATTGGTGATCACACGCGATTTCCAAAAATCATCATAGTCGGGATGTTTAAACAGGTCATTCCAAAATTGTACGGAGTCACCAAAATACTTTTCTTTGAGTTCCCGCGCTGTTCCTGCTTCTGCAAAAAAGTTATATTTATCGGCTTCTTTGATCTGAATTTTGCCCTTAAATTGATCCGGTGTGATGGGTTTTGGACGAGGGACACCAAAGGTTGACATGAATGTAAACGCATCCTGAAGAAACAATACGCCATTATGGTGGAAGTCGTCGCCGATATACCAGTCTGTTACGGGAGCCTGTGGGGAGACTGCCTTCAAGCTAGGGTGTGTTTTGACCAATCCGACGGTAGAATAGAAGCCTGGATAGGAAATCCCATAGAGCCCGGCTTTGCCATTATAGTTTTTGAGATTTTTCTGTAACCATTCAAGCGCATCATAGGTATCCGTACTTTCATCGATTGCTTTTTTATCTTTGCTGTACGTGGTCGGACGTATATCTTCAAAATCACCTTCGCTCATCCACTTGCCACGGACATCCTGGTAAACGAAAATATAGCCTTCATGCATCATTTGGGGGAAGTTTCCCAAGCTTTTTTTGTATTCGTTCTGCCCATAAGGAGAAACTGTGTAGGGTGTTCTATTGAGCAAAACTGGATATTTCTTGGATTTGTCTTTTGGACTGTAGATCGCAGTAAATAATTTTTTCCCATCTCGCATGGGGATTGCTACTTCGGTCTTTTCATAATGATCTCTAACATAAGCCGAGTCGGCAGCTGTTTGAGCATGTAACTGGCTTGCGCTTAAAAGCGCTAAAGTTAGGTACGAAATTGTATTTTTCATTCAGATAATTATTTGTTCAGTACATTCTTTGGTGTAAATTATAATTTTACACTTGGTTTCATTTTTTGCAATGCTATGGATACTCTTATGCACCTTGGGCTCTATGCGATACAGTTAAATTTGTCATCGCGTTATCGTTTGGCAGACTATTTCTCCAGCTACAGTGAGCGGATCAACAGCTGTTGGTTTATAAATTGAACGATAGATCCATTGCCTATATTTAGATTTAAGGCTAAAGTTAGTGCTACTAAAACCATTTTCCAATTTTATTGTCATATTTATAGCGAATAGAAAAAGAAAAATTGACCAATTTTTAAGAAAGAAAAACTTTTTTTGGATGGAATTTGGATTAGTTTTCGAATCTTAATATATTGAGTAAAATTAAGGAGAATTATTTTTGGGGTTAACAACTTTAGCTAAAAACGTTAAATTTCAATCAGATGGATTAGTAGAGCACTAAATAATAATTCATTTTCAGATTATTTCTTTAGGTTTCGAATGGGGTTTGTATTGGTATTTGTCACGATTTTATAAATTAAGTGGGGGGTGGTATGAAATATGTTTTTTTAAGCTAATTTTAAGAATTATTTTATCATAATACATCAATTAAATAACAATTTAAGTATATAGAATTAATATGGGACAACAAGTGAAAGATGCCAATGGAAAATTGGGTATTCTTATTCCGGGATTAGGTGCTGTGGCTACAACATTAATCGCTGGTGTGGCATCTATAAACAAAGGTTTTTCAAAACCAATCGGATCTGTTTCTCAATTGAGCAGAATCCGTCTGGGTAAACGCACTGAGAACAGAAATCCATTAATTAAAGATTTCGTCCCTTTAGCAAAATTGGAAGATGTTGTTTTTGGTGGATGGGACGTATATGAGGATAACGTATACGAGGCTGCATCAAAAGCAGAGGTATTGGAGAAAGGTCAATTGGATGCTGTTAAGGCCGAATTGGAGGCAATCCAACCAATGAAAGCTGTGTTTGACCGTAATTTTGTGAAAAATTTGGACGGAACGCACATCAAATCTGAAAAAACTCGCCGTGAATTGGCAGATGCAGTGCAACGTGATATTCGTGAATTTAAAGAGAAAAACGGATTAGACCGTGTTGTATTGGTATGGTGTGGATCTACTGAGCGTTATATTGAAACAAACGAAGCTTTTTCAACTTTAGCTAAATTAGAGGAAGCATTAGACAATGATGATCAACGTATTCCACCAAGTATGATCTATTGTTATGCGGCATTGAAAGAGGGAGCTCCGTATGTAAATGGTGCACCAAATTTAACATGTGACGTTCCAGCTATTGTGGAGTTGGCGCATCAAAACGGTGTGGCAATTGCAGGTAAAGATTTTAAAACAGGTCAAACATTGATGAAAACAATTGTGGCACCTGGTCTTCAAGCGAGAGCTTTGGGTGTTGAAGGTTGGTTTTCGACGAATATCTTAGGTAACCGGGATGGATTAGTATTAGATGATCCTGAAAATTTCAAAACAAAAGAGGTCTCTAAATTATCGGTATTGGAAGAAATTCTGGATGCGAAAAAGAACCCTGAGTTATACGGTGATCTTTACCATAAAGTACGTATCAACTATTATCCTCCACACGGCGATAATAAAGAATCTTGGGATAACATCGATATCTTCGGTTGGTTGGGTTACAAAATGCAGATTAAGATCAATTTCTTGTGTCGCGATTCAATTTTAGCAGCTCCGGTTGCGTTGGATTTGGCTTTGTTTATTGATTTGGCTCAACGTGCGGGTATGTCAGGTATTCAAGAGTGGTTATCATTTTACTTGAAATCTCCTCAGACAGCTCCGGGATTACCTCCTGAACACGATATCTTCAAACAATTGATGAAATTGCAAAATACATTGCGCCACATTATGGGTGAAGATTTAATCACACATTTGGGATTGGATTATTACCAGGAGCTAGTAGATAGTATTCAATAAACTGCCTTAATAAGAGAGGGGAAACAATTGTTTAAAAACAGTTTTTCCCCTTTTTCTTCAAAATCTTTACGATATTGAAGATTTGTGATATAACCCTCTGTAGACTTTTGCGCTTACGAACGCTGAGATAGTGACGGGGGTTTTGCTTTTTTATAAATGATTTTATTTTGCAATTAAAAGAAATGGAATTTGCAATTATAGCGGCGGGAGAAGGTTCTCGATTGCGAAAAGAGGGATTTAATTTACCGAAACCCTTGCTACCATTACATGGAGTTCCATTAATTGAGCGATTGATTCGCGTGTTTGTTAAAGAAGGGGCGCAAAGAGTTCATGTTATCATCAATAAACAATCTCCGGAGCTGAAATTGTTTTTGGAAAAAACAACGTTTGAATTACCTATTGTGCTAATAGAGGAAGATACTGCAAGTTCATTGCATAGTTTTGCCTTGCTTGTTAAAAATAACCCCGATTGGTCGTCCTGTTGTCTGACAACAACAGATACGGTTTTTAGACCACATGAATTTCATGCCTATTTGGAAGCATTTCAGCAACATCAACATGCAGATGCTTTTATGGCAGTCACACCTTTTGTCGACGATGAGAGTCCGCTCTATGTGAACACAAATTCACAGCTTCGGGTGGAAGCTTTTTTGGATACAGCGACCGCAGAAACGAAGTATGTTTCTGGCGGAATTTATTGCTTCCGAAAAGCAGCTATGGATTGTGCATTAAGCTCCGTTGAAGCAGGTAATTCCAGAATGCGTAATTTTCAGCGTGCTTTATTGGAAAACGATTTACAAGTAGAAGCATTTGTATTTGACAAGGTGGTCGATATTGATCATTTAAAAGATCGTGTCGTCGCAGAACAATTTTTGAGTGAGGAGGTTAGTTAGTAAAATGAGCGATATGATTTCTATTTTAGGCGTAACTCGAAAAAATCGCTTTTCACCCAATCATGTGGGGAATGATGCCGCTATATTTAATGAAGTAGTTTTAAAACTGACTGAAAAAGGTGCTTCGGTGGAGGTGTGTAATGAAGATGAATTTTTGTCTTCACCATCGGTGAAGCAGGATAATATTCTGACTATGGGGAGAACAAAGACTTTAGTTAAAAAGTTGCAATCTCTTCAAAATAATGGGATCAATGTTTTGAATTCAGGATTTGGAATTGAAAATTGCTTTCGGAAAAACATGACCCTTAAGCTTTTGGAAGGTGGAGTTCCTTATCCGAAGAGTATCGTGATCTCTACCGTTGCAGATATTCAATCTATTTTCGAAAAATTGAAAGGAAAGGGTGTATGGATCAAGCGTGGCGATTTTCATGCGATTCATAAGGAAGATGTTACCTTTGCTGCTAGTCTGAAAGAAGCGCAACATATCTTGAATGAATATGCACTTCGTGGGATTAAAGAGGCTGTGATTTCTGAACATCTTGCCGGAGACTTACTCAAGTTTTATGCCGTGCGGGGAACGGATTTCTTCTTTTATTTCTACCCATATGAACACAATCATCACAAATATGATTTGTATGAACAAATTAATGACGAGGTAGTACATTTTCCTTTTGATCTCGACAATCTAAAAGAAGTTGCTAATCGTGCTGCGGAAGTCCTGGATGTACATATCTACGGCGGCGATGTGATTATTGATGCAAATGGAGACTTCCATATTATTGACTTAAATGACTGGCCAAGTTTTGCGCCATGTCGGGCAGAGGCTGCTGAGGCCATTGCTCAAATGGTTTACCATAAATTTACTGAAAAGAACCACAATGCAGAAAGAACAAGTTAATGTAATCGAAGAAGATAATTTGAGTGCATTCGAACAATCTTTAAAATCTAATGATACAGAAGAGCGAATTGATATTTGGTTTTATCGACCTATAGGTTATCGCATCGCGCAAGTCTGTGCCAAAATCGGTATTACACCCAACGCTGTGACAATTATTAGTATTTTCTTTGGTGTTGCGGCGGGTATTTTATTCTATTATCCTGCATTATGGATTAATGTGATTGGCATGCTTTTATTGGTTTTTGCCAATTCTTTAGATAGTGCTGATGGACAGCTGGCAAGAATGACAGACAATAAAAGTCGCTTTGGTCGTATTTTGGATGGTTTTGCTGGAGATTTTTGGTTTGCTTCTATTCATATTGCGATCTGTTTACGCAGTATTAATGAAGGATGGCCACAATGGCTATGGGTATTCTGTGTACTTGCAGGTGTATCGCATATGCTTCAGTCGGCAATGGCTGATTATTATCGTAATGTACATTTGTATTTTATAAAAGGTAAAGCTGGAAGTGAGCTGGACAATACACGTGATTTGAAAGTTGACTATGATGCTTTGTCTTGGCGCAAGAATTTTTTTAGCAAATTTGTGTTGAATGGCTACATGGGCTATACACGTAACCAGGAAAAGCTTTCTCCAAAACTGCAAAAGCTGTTGCATATTGTGAAGAGTCGTTATAAAGATGAATTGCCAAAACAATTGATGGTCGACTTTAGAATTCAAAATAAACCATTGATGAAGTATACAAATATTGTACAGTTCAATACAAGGGTGATTTTCCTATTTGTCTGGTTGTTTATCGGTCAGCCTTGGATTTACTTTTTCTTTGATATGTTTGTCCTAAATCCGATATTGATATACATGTGTAACCGACAAGAAAAAGTAAGTGGTTATTTTGTTGATAAATTAACAAATGATCCAACCTATGGGTAGTAAGGTCTATAAAGTACTCTTTATGCTAATCGGTATAGGTACACTGGCCTATATGATTCATGCAATGGGAATCGATGAGATTTGGAACAACCTCGAAAAAATTGGCTGGTGGTTTTTGCCTGTACTCGGTAGCTGGGCAATACTCTACTGGATGAACGCAATGGCATTTAAGGCAATTATTCAGGAACCCGAATTGCCACAGACGGATGTACCCTTTTGGAAGGTCTTACAATTGACTATATCGGGGTATGCCATTAATTATATAACGCCATTTGTGGCGTTAGGTGGTGAGCCTTATCGTATTATGGAGCTTAAAAACTATGTCGGTGGTTCAAAGGCAGGTTCTTCCGTGCTGTTATACGGTGTCATGCACATCTTGTCGCATATTTTATTCTGGGTCGCTTCTGTTTTTCTAATTCTTTGGTTTGTTCCGGCAAGTACAATGGTTGATGTGGCCTGTGCTGTGATTTTTGTGATGGCTATCATTTGTACTTGGCTATTTACGAAATTTTATAAGAAGGGGATTACAGTTTCACTATTGAAAGCTTTGTCTAAACTACCTTTGGTAGGCAAGAGAGTCGGTAATTTACTGGAGACGAAGTATGAAACGTTGAATGACGTCGATCAGCAGGTGAAAAACCTCTTTCAAAATCGTCGCGATCGTTTCTATACGGCCCTTTTTTGGGAATTTGTAGCACGTGTTGTGGGCTGTTTTGAGATTTATTTTATTGGTTTAGCCTTAGATATTAATATTGATTTTATTGATGCTATGATCATTAGCTCCGGATCTTCCTTATTTGCCAATCTTGTTTTTTTCTTTCCAATGCAATTGGGAACGCGGGAAGGTGGATTAGCAATGGCTGTGATGAGTATAGGATTGCCTGCGAAAGTCGGTATTTTTATGGGTGTTGTGACACGAATTAGGGAAATTGTCTGGATTATGATCGGTTTGGGGTGGATGAGTTTAGTAAAAAAGAAATAACATGAATAAGTTTAATATTAAAGGGATTATTTTTGATTATGGTGGAACCTTAGACACTAACGGGGGCCACTGGGGAGCTGTTATCTGGTCGGGTTATGAAAAATATCAGGTTCCTGTAAATTTGAACGCTTTTCAGGAGGCCTATACCTACGCGGAACGTCAGATGGCTTTACAGCCTATCATTAAACCGCAGTTTAATTTTTTAGAAGTGCTTGAAGCAAAGCTCAATGTACAATTTGATTATCTTATTGCTGCAGGGTACGACCTAGATCGGTCATTAGCTCATAAAATAGCCTTTGACGGTTATTCGCTGGCAAAGAATACAGTTGAGCAGGTAAAACCACTGTTAAATTCACTTCATGCAAAATATCCAATTGTCATGGTGTCCAATTTTTATGGTAATTTAAAATCAGTACTTGACGATTTTGGTATCCTGCCATATTTTCAGTCTGTTGTGGAGTCTGCTGTCGTCGGTGTACGCAAACCTGATCCTGCAATCTATGCTTTAGGTGTGACTAAAATAGGTCTTCCTGCGCAAGATGTATTGGTTGTGGGTGATTCCTATAGTAAAGATATGGTACCTGCCAAAGCCGTTGGCTGCCAGACCTTATGGTTGAAAGGGCAGACTTGGGGCGAGGATAAATTGCAAGATACTTCAGCTGCAGACCAACAATTTACAAGTATCTTTGATTTAATCGACTTTGTTTAAATAAAGATTCTGACGAAATTCTTTAGGCGAGATTCCAACATTTCGCTTAAAGAATTTACCAAAAAAGGATTGATCCGAGAAATGCAATTTCACCGCAATTTCTCCGATGGAAAGCCCCTGGCAAAGTAACGATTTTGCTTCCTCCACTAAGACGTTCTGAATAAGTTCTATTGCTGATTTTCCGGTTAGTTCTTTCGTAATTACGGATAGGTGTTTTGCTGTGATACCAAGTTCCATCGCATAAAATTGCACCATGTGTTCTTTATGAAACGACTTTTTTAGGAGCAAATGGAAATTGGCAAGTATCTCTCTTTTCCGAGAGGGAATAGCTGGTGTATTTCGCATATTTTGGCTTCCTAGACGGGCTATTTCGCAAAATAATATTTCCGTTAATGACTTTATAATCTGATTCTTGAAAAGATAGCTAGACCCTTGTCGATCGTAATGAATAAACTGTTTAAATAAGTTGGATAAGTTAGTTGAATCTTGGTTCGATAGCGACCAGATGTAGCTGTCATTTAAGGCAAGAGACTTCTTGGTGACCTCGAAGAAATCCTCCTGGAAATCCAGTTTGAAGCTAAAATCCAGCGTAAAGAAAATCAAATATACCTCACAATCCCAAGATTTGACGACCGAAGAGCCATTAACTCGCGAAGAAGGATTGGTTAACAATAGGTGATTTTGAGCAACTTGTACCCGTTCATTATTAATGATGAAGGAAGTTTCACCTTTTTTTATTAAACAGAGTGAATAGAGCTCACCTTTTGATAAAATGTGCTGTTGCTCGGAACTAAAGACGGGTTTTGATTTGTTGCCTTTAAAATGAAAAACATAAAAGCCCTTGTGTTCGATGGAAGTTTCCATTACAGACATGTTTATTTTACGATAAAATCAAAATAGGTTTTACGATAGGGTTCATCTTGCAAGGTGTAATGCCACCATTCCTTATCATAAGCTTTAAAGCCAAATTTAGCCATCGCTTCTTTTAAGATCTTTCGGTTCTCTTTCTGTTGGGCTGTCAGATTCGCGTATTGGTGATGTGAGACTGCCCCGAAAAAATCAAAAGGTCCACCCATGTCAATCTCTTTTTGATCTTTTAAGCTAATGAGCGTTAGATCTACTGTACTGCCCCGGCTGTGGCCCGATTTGGACGCAATAAAGCCTAGATTGAACAAATTCTTCTTATTGATAAGCGGGTAGAATTCTTTTTTTGCGATCGTATCATTGGTGTTTAAGGACCATGTTTTAAAGTTGTCAACAGCACGTTGCGGGCGGTAGGCGTCGAATATTTTCAAGCCAAGACCTTTTTTATTTAAATGGTTCTCGACCTGCTGCAGTGCTAGCGCTGCGCGTTTAGTTAAAATAGCGACTGGTTTTTCATAACCTTGAATCGGCCTTCCGGTGAAGTTGTGACTGCCGAAATAACGCATTTCTAAGCTTATCGTAGGGATAATGTCCTTGACGTATACAAAATCTGAAGGCATGATCTTTTCCTGCCCACGGAGGCAAAGTGTGAAAAGGCTTAAGCCAAATGTAAGACACAAGTTGAATTTCATGGAATGAAGATACAACTTGTGTCTTAATTAATATAATAAAAACGTTGATTCTCGTCTGTATCAATAGGTATAAAACCCAGTTCGGTTTATTGATCAATTTGCGCTCCTATTGATAGACAGGCCACTAATGATCAGCTAATTTTTTTTTTCAGGTAATTGTATATTTCTATCTGTGAACGACATGGGGCCTCTTTATTCTCGACGTAATGATTGCTCAGGGAATTATTGAGTATCCGCGCTTTGACATTATCTTTGAGCTGGATCTGAAGCATTTCTTTTAAATCCTCCTTGATTTTTTTGCTTGTTATTTTTACTGCTGCTTCAATACGATGATCCAAGTTTCTTGTCATCCAGTCCGCAGAGGAAATAAATAGCAGCTCTCGGCCAGCATTATAAAAATACATCACACGTGCATGCTCCAAATATTCATCCACGATTGAAATGGCATTCATTTGCAATTTAAACGTTTTTTGATTTGTTGCGCAGTAGATTCCCCGGATAATAAGATCTATTTTGACACCAGCTGTAGCTGCGTCATAGAGCTTTTTAATCATTTCTTTATCGCTGAGTGAATTTACCTTGACAATGATGTATGCTTTTCGGCCAGCCTTTGCTTCGGTAATTTCCTGGTCGATATAGTGTAGAAGTTCTCTACGCATATCCGTTGGGCATATCAAAAGACTTTTGCAATTTTTGATAATTTCAGCCGGATTTGATTTGGGACGTCTCAGGTAATTGAAAACCTTATTTATATCGGCAATAACATCCCTATTACTCGTTAAGAGGCAATAGTCTCCGTATAATTTCGCCGTTTTTTCGTTGATATTTCCTGTGCTGACAAAACCATATTGGATCGTTTTCATCCCAATACGTTTTTTTATCACACATAGTTTTGCATGGATCTTTTTATTTGGAATACCGGTCAGTACTTTAATGCCTTCCAGTTCAAGTTTCTCTTTCCAGTCCAAATTGTTTTCTTCATCAAATCTTGCACGAAGTTCAAGCATCACGGTGACTTCCTTTCCGTTGCGGGCTGCGTTAATCAAGGCATTTGCAATTTTTGAACTCGAGGCTAAGCGGTATGCCGTAATCTGGATCGTTTTTACATCGGGATCCATTGCTGCTTCCCGAAGTAAATCGATGATCGGTCTAAACTCATGATATGGAAAGGAGAGCAACACATCTTTTTTTAATATGGTATCCGTTACACGTTCGTAATTTTGGAAATAAGGATGTGGAAAGGACGTTCGTTCCAAGGGCTGATTGTAGGATTTAAACACATTGGGAAAATCCATGAAGTGTTTGAAGTTGTGTATTTTTTGCCCTGGAATGATGCTGTCTTTTTTTGAAAGGTTAAGTTTCTTGATCAGGAATTCTACCAATTTATGGTCCATCTCTTGATCGAAAATAAACCGGGTAGGTTTACCTTTTCTTCTGTTTTTTACCCCTTTGCTTATCTTCTCAACCAGCGTCGTGTTGATATCATTGTCAATGTCAAATTCGGCGTCTTTTGTTACTTTAAAGACATGTGCATTGAATACATCAAAACCGAAATAGGAAAATATTAATGGAAGATTAAACTTGATAACGTCCTCCAAAAGTATAATATGCTTTTCATCTTTTGGCGAAGGTAATTGTACGAAGCGTCCATTTTGACTGGTAGGGATTTCGATGAGCGCAAATTTGGTTTCATACTGCCATTCCTGTTTTCCCATCGCAATACCCAAGTAAAGGCTCTTATCCCGAATATAGGGCATAGGTCGTACATCGTCCAATATCAAAGGAATGACGTTCGATTCCACCTCATCCTGATAATAATCGCTCACAAACTTTTGTTGTTCGGGGTTCAGTTCCTCACTGGTCTTAATATAGACACTCTGTTTGGCCATATCTTTTTGGATACGATTCCACGTACTGTCAAATTTCTTTTGCTGCTTGATTACCCGGATATTGAGCTCTTCTAATATGAGCTGTGGATCTTCGTAGAAGGATTGGTTGGCACTTTTGTCTTTCAGGTCTATAGCCCGTTTTAGACCTGCAACACGCACACGGAAAAATTCATCGAGGTTATTGGAAAATATACCTAAAAATTTGATTCTTAAGGGTAAAGGGACCGTCTCGTCCGCAGCTTCCTGAAGTACTCTGCCATTAAAGCTCAACCAACTAACGTCTCTAGGAATAAATTTTTTCGCCATAGCTAAATATACGTAAATTTAAAAAGCAAAACTATAGCTCTACAGGGGATAATCGAACTTTTTTGTGTTAAAGAATTATTAAGTTATTTTTTGTTCATGTGTGTAGACCGGAATTTTAAAGGTGCATTTTTACCACTGCTCTTCTTCCCTGGCAATGACCGCTACAAGGTGTTGCACTGCATGGCAAAAAAAATCCCCCAAAGGTCTATTCAGACTTTGAGGGATATGTCATTATGTTTGGTTTCGTCTATTTCTTCTTTCCGTACTTTTTGGAAATTTGAAGAGCTTTGTATTTCGTCGTGTCAAAATGTGGCGTGTCAATTGACAAGCTTGTCGGATAAGGAGCACTTCGATCGAAGAAGTACACTGTTGTTGTACTTCCGTAATCATTAACAGGCATTAAATCAAGACAGGCAGAATAATCCGCATTCAACAGGTCGCCCACAGTAACGGCATAAATGCGTATGATACCACCTTTATTTTGTTCATTTCTGACGAAAGCGACTTCCTTAAAACCTCCAGGTAGATCTTCAATACTTTTCTGATTGAAGCTATCTTTTAAAATAAAACCCAACAGCACTAAAATCGGTATGACCAAAAGCCATAGCCTTTTATTCTTCTTCATTAAAAATACTTAAATTGTAATTGTTATACCTAATAATTTGTAAAACTCTTTTAAAATTGCCTGGTGTCCTGGCCAAGCAGGAGAGGTGACCAAATTGCCGTCTACGACCGCTTGATCCGCAGGGATGTTTTTCCATGTGCCGCCTGCTAGTTCAATGTCGGGACCCACAGCAACATAAGCTGTCAATGTGCGACCTGCGAGTACTTTTGCTGCTGTCAACACTTGGATGCCATGACATATTGCTGCCACAGGTTTATTGTGCTCAAAGAAGTGTCTCGTAATCTCCAAAACACGTTTGTTGAGTCGAATATATTCTGCCGATCGCCCTCCAGCAATATATAGACCGTCATAATCTTCGACATTTACCGCGTCGAAATCTTTATTGATTGCGAAATTATGCCCGCGCAGTTCTTTATAAGTCTGATCACCAGTGAAATCATGCACTGCTGTGGGAACTACATCTCCACTTTTGCGGTCCGGAGCAATTGCATCTACCGTTAATCCTATTGAACCCATTGCTTGAAATGGAACCATTGCTTCGTAATCTTCTACAAAGTCACCTACAAGTAGTAATATTTTTTTTGCCATATCAAAAAACCTCTTTTAATAGGTTTTCAATTTACATATTAAAAGAGGTATTCACAATGATTATTTGTTAATCTTTTGTTAACCTTGCACGGCTAATTTTTCGGCAAGTGCACGTTTTGTTTTACGCACTTTAGCTTCTAATTGACTTCTTAAAGTGGGATCGATAATACCTTTACCTTCTTCAAAGTTTTTGTGGAATTCAGGAAGGGAGAAGGAGTCTAATATATCGGCGCCATCCCAAGTGATTCGGTTTACTGCGGTGTTCAATACCGTGGCACCTCCCATTGGACCAGGGGCAGTAGCCAATAAAAAAACAGGCTTGCCATTGAATAATTTGCGGTTAGGAATACGCGAAACCCAGTCAACAATATTTTTGTAAGCTGTAGTATATGACCCATTGTGTTCGGCCAAAGAAATCAAAAGGAAATCTGCTGCGTCCATTTTAGCTGCAAAGTCATGCGCCAATTGTGGAATGCCCAACTCAACTTCTTTGTCGTAAGAATAGATAGGCATTTCAAAATGGTTTAAGTCTAGCAATTCGATGATATCGTCTGCTTCTTTATAGTATTTGGAAGTACTTGTGACGAACGTTTTGTTGATTGAATTTTTGTTGCTTGTTCCTGCAAATGCTAATATTTTCATCTTTATATCATTAATTTATGAGGTGTTGAATAGGGGCAAAACTACCCTATACTGACCTAGTTGTTACCTTTAGAAAATCATGAATTTCGCATGTTTTCGCTATGTTTTATTTTAAAATCTGGTCAAACTTACGATATAATTGCTGAATAAATGTCAATCAAATGTCTCTGTACGGCGTTCTAGCGTATTTATTGATGTAGATCAATAAAATTGAAACGTTCGTACATACCAAGCAGGCCTGTAAGTCCGCCAGTATGAATAACGAGTACCTGATCTGCGGGGGTAAAGTAGTCCTTTTTGATCAGATCATCTACGGCATAAAGTAATTTGCCGGTATAGGTGGGCTCGATCATGATTCCTGTAGCAGCTATAAAATGCTGCACAAAGGCGAGCAAGTCGGTATTGGATTTTGCATAACCACCAAAATGATAATCAAGATGTAAAATAGGAGGGGTGATGTTGGGGTAAAGTTGATCGACTTCCTCCTGAATAAAGCCCCCATTTTTTAAAACAGGTATGCCGTGTACGCGGGTAAATAGATCTCGTTTTTCTATAGCATTGGCTATTCCAGCTAATGTTGTTCCTGTGCCGCAGGCGGTAAAAATATGCTGGTATTCATGTTGGAGTTCATCAACGAGTTCGGAGCAACCTTTTGCTCCTAGCATGCCGTAACCACCCTCGTGTATATAGAACGTCGTTGGATCCTGACCAAAATAGGTGTTGTATAAATTTTCTTTATCTCGGTAAGATTCGCGGTCGACGTAAATGAGCTGCATCCCAAAAAGGCGGCACATCGCTAAAACAGGGTTGTTAACCCCTTCTTCACCTCGAACAAAAGCGGTTGTTTTAAACTTGAAGGTAGCTCCGGCGCAAGCGGTAGCTAAAAGATGGTTGCTCCATGCTCCACCAAATGTAACAAGATGATTTTTCTGAAGCAGCAGGGCTTCTTCCAGATTATATTTTAATTTTCGCCATTTATTGCCTGAAATAAAAGGATGGATGAGGTCATCGCGCTTAAGTGTTACTTTAATATGCTTCTTCTCCCAGGCTGGGAGGCACAATTCAGTTTCGGGGCTATGGATTTTGAAGGGCAACATAACATTAAATGAAAACAAATTTAACGAAAATTGTTTCATTTGGTTTATTTTTGTAGCATGACAGAACAAATAGGATCGCAAGATCAGGAAGAACAAGAATTATTTGAGCATCTACGTATTGAGGTGGATAAGGGACAAGCATTACTCCGCATTGACAAATACCTGATGAACAGGGTAGAAAATGCTACGCGGAGCAAAATTCAGCATGCTATTGAAGCAGGTTCTGTCATGGTTAACGGTAAGGAGATCAAGGCGAGCTATAAGGTTAGACCTGATGATGTGATTACATTGGTGCTACCTGATCCACCACGGGATAACGAAGTTTATCCTGAAAACATTCCATTGGATATCAAATACGAGGATGACGACGTGCTGATTGTGAATAAAGAGGCGGGAATGGTCGTGCATCCAGGATATAATAATTATACGGGAACCTTGGTAAATGCATTAACTTATCATATACAGCAGCTGCCACAGCTCCCAGGAAACTCCGATCGCCCGGGGTTGGTGCATCGAATCGATAAAGACACTTCCGGACTATTGGTTATTGCTAAAAATGAAAAATCAATGGCCTTTTTGGCAAAACAGTTTTTCGATCACAGCATTACCCGTAAGTATATTGCATTAGTTTGGGGTGATTTAAAGGAGGACGGAACAATTACAGGTTATATTGGACGTCATCTAAAAGACAGACGCATCATGGCGATGTATGATGGTGAAGACAAAGGGCGTTGGTCAGTGACACATTACAGAGTTTTGGAGCGACTGGGCTATGTTACTTTAATAGAATGTCAGTTAGAAACAGGGCGTACACACCAAATTCGTACGCATATGCAATCTATTGGTCATCCGTTATTTAATGATGCAATGTATGGTGGAGATAAGATTTTAAAAGGTACCGTGTTTTCAAAGTACAAGCAGTTTGTGGATAACTGTTTTTCATTACTGCCGCGACAAGCCCTTCATGCGCAAGTATTGGGATTTATCCATCCTTCTACAAAAGAAAATATGTATTTTGAGGTACCATTTCCGGAAGATTTTCGTTTAGCTTTAGAAAAGTGGCGCGGATATGCGGCAAATTCAATGGCTATAGAAAATGATTAAAATTTAGAACAAAATTAAGATGCCAACAAACTATATCAATTTCAATGGCAGTGTAGTGCCGGAAGATCAGGAAATATTTAGCATTGAGAATAGAGGTTTCCGTTATGGGGATGGATTATTCGAAACGATGCTGTATAAGGATGGTGATATCCGCTTTCTAAATTTTCATGTCGAGCGTTTACAGAAAGGAATGGAGTTGATTCATTTGGATGATGCGAACCTGTTCGATGAATTTTTTATTCGTTCGAGATCCGAAGAATTAATCCGTAAAAACAACATGTTGGGGCAGCAGGTTCGTATCCGATTGATCGTGTTTAGATCTGGAGGCGGATTGTATAGTCCAACGAGTAATAAACCTGGTTTTGTTTTGCAGGTGCAGCGCATAGAACCTAATCTTCGCGATAAGAAGGTCGGTTTGATTGTAGGGCTGTACAGTGAATTCAAAAAACCGTATAGCGATCTTTCAAAGATTAAATCTTTAAATGCGCAGATTTATGTGTTGGCTGGCATCTATAAAAAGAAAATGGCTTTTGATGATGTATTGATTCTAAATCAGGAAGGTTATCTATGTGAATCCTTGATTTCAAATATCTTTGTCTATTAT
Organism: Sphingobacterium paramultivorum; assembly: GCF_014109745.1. NCBI lineage: Bacteria > Pseudomonadati > Bacteroidota > Sphingobacteriia > Sphingobacteriales > Sphingobacteriaceae > Sphingobacterium > Sphingobacterium paramultivorum. The sequence goes on along the minus strand of NZ_CP058555.1, from coordinate 2,702,296 downwards.
GAAAAGGTACTTTATACACCAGCGTTATCCGAAGGATGTATTGAAGGAGTAATGCGCCGGGTAGTTATGGACATGGCACAGGATGAAGGTATAGAGGTTGTTGAGGCACAGATAAGCCCCGAAATCATGAAACGGGCGGATGAGATTTTCTGTACCAATGCTGTACAGGGCGTACAATGGGTAATGGGCTATAAGCAAAAGCGCTATTTCAATAAGATATCGCGGATTTTGCAGGAAAAATTACAACATTGGAACTATGACGTCAGTGATGAACAGGACTAGAATAATTTGATTATACATACAAAAGGTCAGGATTTAATCCTGACCTTTTGTATGTATAATTCGCTCAGCCCATTGCTCAAAGGCATTTTTAAAGCTGCGTAGAAAATCTTTGGTTTTTTGTGATTCAATAGTCCCACTGGGACCAATACATGTTGTTATACTGCCCAAATAAGCTTCGGGTTGCTGCATCGTTAAGATATTGACGAAGACTAGTGACTGACGTAAATGGTGGTTGGCGCCAAAGCCTCCGTAAACTCCCGTTGATGAAGAAATTATTGCGCCAGGTTTACCATCCCATTTATTTTTTCCATAGGGTCTTGAACCCACGTCAATCGCATTTTTTAAAACTGCAGGAATAGAACGATTATACTCTGCAGTAATAAAAAGTACAGCATCCAGGGACGCAACCTCTTTCCGAAATCGCACATAGCTCGGAGGAGGATTTCCTACATCGTCAACATCCTGATTATATAGGGGAAGCTCGCTGATATCGATTATGCGATAGCCAAATTTAGATTCCTCTTGTTCAAGAATAAACTGCGCAATTTTTTTGTTGTAAGATTCCTTTCGTAAGCTACCAACCAATATTCCTACGTTATATATACTCATTGTGATTAGTTCATTAAAGTCTGTATGATCTGAACAACTGATCCTACTAAAAAGTTTGCGGTTTTATTGCTAACTATAATCATATTCAACCTGTTTAAAATGAAGCTCTTATTGTTGTGTTAACAAAAATTAACATTTGAACATTAATCTTTTGCACACTGTTTGTTGTCGTATTGTAAAGAAGAAATTACAAACTAGAGGGAGGAGCTACTTATGAAAAAATTGTTTTACGCGGCGGCGATTATTGCAGGCCTTTTTACAGCGGGAGCTGCACAAGCGCAAGTCAGTATTAGTGTCAATATTGGGAGTCAGCCAAGCTGGGGGCCAGTAGGTTATGATTATGCTCGTTATTATTATATTCCAGAATACAATATGTATTACGATGTACCCGCGAGATGTTACGTTTATTATGATAATGGCGGCTGGATAAGAAGAGCAAGTTTACCGAGGAGATACAGACATTACGATTTTTATCGGGCTCATAAAGTGGTTATTAACGATCGCACACCATGGCATCACCACGATCGGTATAGAAGCCGTTATGGCGGTTACCGTGGAAGACAAGTATCTATCCGTGACAACCACCACGGTGGTAGCGGGTATTCATTTGCCAGCGAGCGTAGTGTAAGGCGCGAACATTCATGGGGAGAAAGCCGTCGATACGATAGAGGAAATGGACATGGACGTGGCAATAACCAAGGGCATGGAAACGGACATGGGCGTGGTAACGGTCACGGAGGAAGACATAGAGATTAATCGAGTAGTTGAATAACATGATAAAAAAGGAATCTATATAAATATAGGTTCCTTTTTTTTGGCCAGAAATAACACGCTGTTTGCATTCGTAGCTTTGGGTGCTTGCGGAATCATGAAGCTTTTAGTGTACATGCACAATAAATTAAATAACATAACAGCTTGATTAATGAAAAATATATTAATTTTGCGCTACACGGGACTGAGGTCAGCCTATTTTAGGCGATTTTGAGTTTTTGGGAAATAATTGTAATGTGTAAGTTAATTTTTGTGATGAGAAAAGTGGTTAATTCGGGTGTTGTATGGGTAGGGTTAAGTATATCTATTTTTGGATTTTACTCCTGCAATCAAAGTGGGACAAATAAGGTGCAAAATGTGGGAGCTGTTGACTCTATGCCGCCAAAAAAGGATAGTTTGCTTGCTGTGCAAGATTCTATAAGTAAAGTGGATTCGCTGCGTAAAGACACCATTACAAAAATGGAAGAAAATGTGGACTACAAAGGGACTAAAGATACGACAGTATTGTTGACTGATACAGTTTCTCCACGTTATATTTATCTCACTTTTGACGATGGTCCACTGAATGGAAGCCAGCACCTTGATTCCATTGCGACTGCTAAAGGGATCAAAATTAATGCTTTTCTGATTGGCAATCATGACAAAATGAGTAAAAAATTACACAGTTTTACAGAACGTTATAAGAATAATCCTTTAGTGGATTGTTACAACCACAGTTACTGGCATGCGCACAATAAATACAGTACTTTCTATTCGAATCCACAGACGGCTTTTGAAGATTTTGAACTTGCTGAGCAATCACTGGGTTTAACACATAAAATAGTGCGGTTGCCGGGACGAAATATCTGGTATATCGGAGACCGTAAAAAGGTTGATTTGAAAAGTGGGGCTTCGACGGCCGAGTTACTACACCAGAATGGTTATAAAGTAATTGGTTGGGACTGTGAGTGGAAGATTAATGGTGTTACAGGGAAGCCAGACCTATCGGTGAATCAGTTGTATACCCAAATGAAGAATTTACTTCGTAAAGGTACCTCTTATACGAAAAACAATGTTGTGCTATTGACACATGATAATATGTATCAAACGAAAAAAGGACAGCGGTTATTATCGGATTTGATCGATAGTCTCAAACAACATCCAAACTATCGTTTTGAATTTGTGCGGAATTATCCGCAATAGTGACAGCTATCTATCTAAATAGTTAAGGCTTAAACAGGAATGAACACCAGTTTAAGCCTTAATTATTTAGTCGAAAAGTCTATTTTAATTTTGTTTACGGAGATATTTGGTCAGTATAACGATTGTTTGACCTTCAATCTTTCCTTCAATTTGTTCGATATTGTCTGCTACTAGTCGAATATTCTTAACCACGGTGCCTAAAGTCGCTTTTAAGGAGGAACCTTTCACGTCAAGCGTTTTTGTCAGAACAACGGTATCGCCCTCCAACAGTCGTTGCCCGATGCTATCTTCATGAAAAGAAACATAGCCATCATTTTCATGATCTCCAGTTTTCTTAGCTTCCAATAGTGTTTCATCGTCGAGATAGAGGATATCCAGTGCTTCAGACGCCCAGCCTTCATTTTTTAATCGGTTTAACATACGCCAGCATACAATTTGCACCGATGGGTTTTCGGACCACATCGCATTTGGAAGGAATTTCCAGTCGTCTGGATTTAATTGCTCCGTTTTGTTGAGCTGATTGACCAATGTTTCTGAAATCAGTAAAGTATTGTCCAAATTTGATGTTATTTCCGGTGGTAATGTGTAGGCAATTAAAGTAGCATCTTCGCCTGTCAGCTCACATTTCCCGCCAGCTCTCGCTTGTAATTGTTCTTCTAATTTCATGTCAGTTTTTTTGAAAGCCCAAACTTAGCCAAATTTGCTTTGATGTGCAATGACGAATATCACGACTTAGGGAAATAATTCCTGTTTTTACTCTTATAAAGCATTGTTTTTGCTTATGACTTTCATTTGTTTGCTGGTAGATTTATTTATATGATGCGGGCTATGAGGTAAAGTGAAGTAAATTTTTTCTTAAAATAAATTTACTTCATGTAGAACATTGGTACCGAATTTGTGTTTAACCAACATTAGAAAAGATTATTAACTGTAATATAGGAATACTATGAAATGGCAAGGAGGCAAGCAAAGTGGTAATTTTGAGGACCGTCGTGGAATGTCGGGGGGAGGAAAAATTGCTTTAGGAGGAATTGGTGGAATTATTGTTTTGGTCATTGGATTTTTGATGGGTGGAGATCCGATGCAACTCTTACAGCAAGCCCAAAATATGGGGGCGCAAACTGAACAGTCGGGACAGCCGCGTGAGTTAAATCCTGAGGAAAAAAGACTAACTGAATTTTCATTAACTGTACTTCAGAGTACCGAGGATGTTTGGGCAAAGCTGTTTAAAGAGCAGATGCAGAAAAATTATACCCCTACAACACTCGTATTTTACGATGGGGGAACACAAACGGATGGTTGTGGTATGGGGCAGGCTTCTTACGGACCTTTTTATTGTCCGGGTGATCAAAAGATTTATCTGGATCTGAGCTTTAGTAAAGAACTGTCGGATAAATTCGGTGCAAAGGGAGAGTTCGCTATGGCATATGTAATTGCGCATGAAGTTGGACATCATATCCAACAATTGGTGGGATTATTGCCGAAGACCAATCAAGCCCGAGGGAAACTGAGTGAGCGTGAAAATAACAGGATTTCCGTTATGACCGAGCTGCAAGCGGATTTTTATGCTGGTGTATGGGCGCATTACATCAATGAATTAACAGATGTAAAAATTGATTATAATGATATAATGGACGGGATGAAAGCTGCAGCTGCTGTTGGTGATGATAAATTACAGACGGAAGCACAGGGCTATGCTGTTCCTGAATCATTTACACATGGTACATCCGCCCAGCGTATGGAATGGTTTAAAAAAGGATATGACTCAGGGGATATGCGATCGGGCAACACCTTTGAAGATCCGAGTCTGAAATAAGGATCGTAATTCGAATAAAAAAACACCTGGCCGTGCATTAAGACCAGGTGTTTTTTATTGTGGTATAGGCAATTTGCCTTGAGGGAACCAAGCCGTTTGGCAAATGCCGCGCTGATCATGTTAGATCATTACTGAACCAAGAGATTACAACCACGAATATCACTTTGGTCAAAACGTCCCAATATTTCAAAAGATCCATCCTGATATACTTTGCCTAAATCTTGTGTGGCTATAAATGAACACGAGTAGCGATTGGCGAGGTCGATTACATTGATACCGCCAGTTTTATTCAAAGGAATCAGGCTTAAAGGATCATTGGTATCTCGAATCAAGATTTTCATCCATTTGGGAAGATAGAATATTCCCTGACCTGAAGAGTAGCCTTGTGAGAGTAACTCTGTCATGCCATATTCAGAATGGATACCATGGACAGAAAAGGCTTCTTCCAGGAGTTTATGGATTTCCTGTTTCACCATTTCCTTACGCTTACCTTTCATTCCGCCGGTTTCCATAATGATCAGTTCAGGAAATTCAAAGGCATATTGTTCAATGAAGTCGAGTAGGGCATACGTTACGCCAAAGAGGATGGTCTTTGTGCCTTTATTTTTGAGCTTAATAAGTGTATCGTAAAGCTCTTGGTGGTTATAGAGAAAATAATTGCTTTCAGGTTGTTCACTTTGCTTCATGAGATCATCAATCATATAGATCAGCGACGAACCACTTCGCTCTAGGTAGGATGGGAGCAATGCAAGGACGGCGATGTTGCCGAGCGGACCATAGAAACTTTCAAAAATCTTCCGAAAAGTTCGCTCATATATACTCCGGTCAGCGACCAGATGTTTTGAGGTAACCATACCCGTTGTACCCGAACTCGAGAATACAATTTCAGCCTCCATTCCTTCAGCAATAACCTGTTGAGTCTTAAAAAATTCGATGGGCATGAAAGGAATATCCGTATAGTGCTGAATAAGGTCTTTTTCTCGCCCAAGGAGCCTGATATAGTCACGATAAACTTTGCAATGCTGGCTTTGGAATTGGTAGGTATCTAAACAATGCTGATTAAAATCATCCTCTGTTTTAATGTCAAAAAAATCCTTCCAGTTCGTCATAGCATTTAAAAATTTGATAGACAAAATTAACTAAAATTTGGAAAAGAACACCGTTAATTGTGGCGTGCATAGGTGTTTCGTAGAAATAGATCAGGATAGGCCGTGAAATATAACTAGAGAACAGGCTTAGGTCAAGTTAAGAAAACTTAACCTAAGCCTGTTTATTTTATAACATACCACCATCAACAGGAAGAACCTGTCCGGTTACGTATGCTGATAAATCAGATGCTAAATAAAGACATGCATTGGCAACGTCTTCTGGTTCGCCAGCACGTTTCAATGGAATTCCGGCTTCCCATCCAGCCACAACTTTAGGATCCAGTACATCTGTCATTTCGGTACGTATAAAACCTGGAGCAACTACATTTGCACGGATATTACGAGAACCTAATTCTTTAGCGATGGATTTTGTGAACCCAATAATACCAGCTTTCGATGCGGCATAATTTGCCTGACCGGCATTTCCTTGAACTCCAACAACTGAAGACATATTGATAAATGAACCTTTACGGTTTTTCATCATAATTTTCGAAGCAGCTTTTGTAACGTTAAAGACAGATTTTAAGTTGACATTTAATACATCATCCCAATTCTCTTCGGTCATACGCATTAACAAGCCGTCTTTTGTGATACCGGCATTATTTACAACGATATCTAATCCTCCAAAATCGGCAACGATCGCATTGATTAATTGTTCTGCTTCTTCGAATTTTGAAGCGTCAGAGCGATAACCAATCACTTTGGTGCCGAAAGCTTGAAGCTCCTGTTCCAGCGCCTGTCCTTTTTCGACAGAAGAAAGATATGTAAAAGCGACGTTAGCACCATGTTGTGCAAACACTTCCGCAATTTTCCTTCCGATTCCTTTTGATGCTCCTGTTACTAAAGCAATTTTTCCTTCAAGTATTTTCATCTGTATAAGTTATTTGTTCTTCAATTATTCACACTTAGGCATTTATGTCCATTTTCCACGCGCTGTCTTTCTCTCACAGCCCGTCTGTTATTGGAATTCAATACGAAACATGAACTCGTTTCCATTTGGTTTATCTTGGTTATGCCACAGTGCTTGTGTTTTTTCGATGCCGTCGTATTAGCGAATAAATGATCTTGTTTTTTAGCTATTGTGTACACTATTGCCTTTCGATGTTCTGCAAAAATGTTAAAACTATATTATAACACAAAATCTTTCGATAAATAACGGTTTAAAATAGAAAAACATTGTGTGCTGACCTTGTGTTTATCTTGGAGTGGGGGAGTGTTTTCAGGAAACAATTTTAGAATTTTACGGTAAGCGATCGCTCACTTAGGATTATTTTAATAAATCAATGGTATTTTTGAATAAGTGGTTCTAAAAAGTACAGTTTTTTGACAAAAGACTTGGACGTTTACCAAAAACTATATTAAATTTGCATCAATCACAAAAACATGAGCAAAAAATCAAATAAAGAAGTTGACGTTGTTCTGATCGGCGCCGGTATTATGAGTGCTACTTTGGGTACTCTAATCAATGAATTAAGCCCAGACGTTAATATTGAAATTCTTGAGCGTTTGGATGTTGTGGCTGCTGAAAGTTCTGACGCTTGGAATAATGCTGGCACGGGTCACTCTGCCTTATGCGAGTTAAATTATACCCCCGAACAGAAGGATGGTTCTGTAAAGATTGATAAAGCAGTTAAAATTGCTGAGCAATTTGAAGTGTCTAAGCAATTTTGGTCCTACCTCGTTGATAAAGGCATTATTGCCCAACCTGAAAATTTTATCCGTAGTATTCCACACATGAGTGCGGTTTTTGGTGAAAAAGATGCTAAATTCCTAAAGACAAGATGGGAAACATTGACGACCCAAAACTTGTTCAAAGGGATGGAGTATACCGAAGATACGGCATTGTTGAAATCGTGGATTCCATTGATGATGGAAGGACGCGAGGCCGACGAAAAAATCGCTGCAACAAAAATGGATCTGGGTACTGATGTTAATTTTGGGTCGTTGACACGTGATTTGATCGCTAATCTTGAAAATAAAGAAAATATTTCGATCTCCTTAAACCATGAAGTAATCGACATCGAACGTGAAGAAGATGGCCGTTGGGAAGTGGAGGTCAAAGATTTAAAGACAGGAACAAAGAGAGAAATCAAAGCAAAGTTTGTATTTATTGGGGCCGGTGGCCACTCGTTGTTATTGTTGGAAAAATCTGGAATACCGGAAGCGAAAGGCTATGGCGGATTTCCTGTAGGGGGCCAATGGCTACGTTGTGTAAATGAAGAAATCATTAATACACATCATGCGAAGGTATATGGAAAAGCTTCTGTTGGAGCTCCTCCAATGTCTGTACCGCACTTAGATACACGTTATATTGATGGCAAACAAGCGTTATTGTTTGGACCTTATGCAGGTTTTTCAACTAAATTCTTAAAACAAGGTTCTTACTTCGATTTACCCGCTTCTATCAAACTGTCCAATATCCGTCCGATGTTATCAGCCGGACTTGACAACTTACCTTTGACGAAGTATCTTATTACTGAAGTCATGAAGTCACCAAAAGATAAACTAGAGTCTTTAAAACAATTTATGCCTACAGCTAAATTGGAGGATTGGGTTATCGAGAAAGCAGGACAACGTGTTCAGGTCATCAAGAAAGATGAAAAGAAAGGTGGAATTTTAGAATTTGGTACAGAGGTCGTTTCTAGTGCAGATGGTTCTATTGCAGCGCTATTAGGAGCTTCTCCTGGAGCTTCGACCTCAGTTGCTATCATGATCAGCCTGTTGAAGAGATGTTTCCCTGAACGTGCGAAATCAGATGAATACCGTAAAAAACTACGTGAAATGATTCCTTCACACGGGAAATCATTGAACGATGATGCGCAACTATGTAAAGAAACGCGTACGCGTACGCACAAAGCGTTGAAATTGATTGATATAGAATAATCAATTCGACAGAAAATATACTTATGGGGTGCTTGGAATGACCATGGTCATTCTCGGCTGAGATTATACCCAATAAAAGCGATTGTACCTCCTTGTACAATCGCTTTTATATACCTGATCCAGGTAATGCTGGCGTAGGGATTTAATTTCAATAAAAACGTCCGTTTTTCTCCCATAGGTTTATTATGAATTACACGAAATAATAAACAAGGCGATGACTTCTGAAACAATTTTCGAAGCTTTTATAAAACAGATCCAACAGGCCACCATCGCGGAGTGGCTAGGGGTATCCTTTGGTGTTTTACAGGTTTGGTTTTCCCGGCAAAATAAATCGATCAATTACATTTTTGGGATTATTGGTATCTTAATTTCTGTTTACGTATTATTCCATGCGAAACTATATGCAGAAATATTACTACATCTTTATTATTTGATCATGAGCATCTATGGCTGGATCTATTGGAAATATAGTAGTGATGTTGCAGCTCCCATAACGCATTGTGAGCCGAAAGAATGGTGGATAGTAGGGGGAATCTGCGCTCTCGGTTTTCTGTTGTTTTATTTCGGATTGGTACATTTAACGGATTCTGATGTACCACTTTGGGACTCTGCAGTTTCCTGTACAGCTTGGGCAGGGATGTGGTTATTGGCAAAACGGAAGATAGAAAATTGGATATTGTTGAATATCAGTAATCTGATAGCAATTCCTTTACTGATCCATAAAGGGTTATTTCTTTATTCGGGCTTGACTTTGTTTTTATTTGTTATGGCATTTAGTGGATATTTTAATTGGAGGAGAATAATAAGTGAAGAAAGATATGCAACTCAGTAGCGAAGATATTGCTATTCTGAAAGATAATCAAGCTAAGGGAATCCATCAGAAAACATTGTCGGATGGACAACTCGAGCTCATTTTTCGTCGGAAATGGTTTAAGATTTGGGTTCCCCGTGCATTGGGTGGATTGGGACTGACTCTACCCGAAGGCCTCAACTTATTGGCTGGCCTGGCTTATTGGGATGGGGGACTAGCCTGGACAGTAACGTTATGTTCAGGAGCAAATCTCTTTGTCGGTTTTATTGATCCGGTTTTAGGAGATCAGATTTTCAAAACGGATCGGGTTTGTTTTGGCGGCAGTGGACAGGCATCAGGTACAGCTACACGTGAAGGTGAACATTATCGGCTCCGCGGTTTTTGGAGATATGCTACTGGAGCTCCTCATTTAACCCATTTTACCTTAAATGCTGCAATTCAGGAAGCAGGAAAACCCGTGTTGGACGAAAAGGGTGAACCACTGATAAAATCATTTTTTGTGGATCGTGACCACGTACTGGTGCATTACGACTGGGATACATTTGGATTGGAGGCTACGGCTTCGCATTCCTTTTCGCTGGAAGACATACTCGTTGATGGTAGGCAGTCTTTTGAGATTGATGCGGCAAAAAGTACACGTAGCGAGCTGTTGTATCAATATCCATTTATGCCTTTTGCGGAATTGACTTTACTGGCCAACTTTACGGGAATGTATAAGCGCTTTTTGGATTTAATCGAAAAACTATTTGTGTTAAAAAGCAATCAATCCAAATGGGAGAAGACTGAAAGTAAAGAAGCGTTTAGGGTACTCGATGACTTTCAGCAAGATTATGTTAATCGGAGGGAAGCAATAATGAATTTGGCCGCTCGTTCTTGGGTAAATCTTCATGATGGCAATGATAATGCAGCAATTTATGAACAGATAGGGATACAAAGTCGAGATTTTGTGGAATCTATCTTGACAAATACAATAAGACTCTATCCACATACCGGAATTTCGGGGGCCGCCATCGAACATGAAATCAATATAATCTTCCGGAACATTTTTACGGCTTCGCAACACAAGTTATTGCAAAAGAGCTTATAAACAAAAAAGACTATCCTAGGATAGTCTTTTTCGTTTATAAAGTGAAGTGCAGGTAACACGAGATTTCCTATGCAATTCTATCTGTTTGTTTTGTTTGTCTAATCCTTAAAGATAGGAGAAACATTATAAAAATCACATATCTGTATAAATCTAATGTAATGAATACTCTTTCATAATTGTCTTTTATACGTCTGCCTTCTGCTTTTTGAACGGAAAAAAGGAACAATCAAGAGGTTTCGGTCGGGTATAATTTTTCGCATGCTGAGAATCTATATAAATGGAAACATCTTGATTTAACAGTTAGCTGATTCATTTATCGTTATAGGCAGAACGGATTATTTATATTTAAGTATTAACTCATTATAATTATGAATCAAAACTTATGTCAAATACTTTAAAATTAAAAAATGTCATGTCAATAATGTGCATGCTAATTAGCAATTTAGTAAATGGGCAAAAGATAACACATTATGAGGGAAGTGTATATTTAGATTCTCTGAAAATCATTAATGCATCTTTCAAGATTAAATATTTGAATACCGGAACCAATGATATTCAATTCTATATCAATAAAAATTCAGAGATAAGGAGCCTCGATTATGGAAACAAAGCTATAAAATATGAGATATTAGAAGTTATAGAAGACTTAAAAAAGGTTTCCATTCAAAACGGTTTTCCTTCGAAATTTGATCTCTATATTTCCTACTCATACCCGCTGGACAGGATTGAGAACAAGGTATTTGCATATAATCCCAATTGGATCGAATTGAGCCTCTACACAGGTTGGTTTCCGGTCAATATCGAAGATAAGAACTATTCGTATCGACTGGAATTTAGTGTTCCGAAGAATTATGAAATTATTGGTAACGGTGACATCAAAGAAGAAAGCCAGAATACGATAATCGTTAACAACAACAATCACTTTGACATACCTCTTGTCTTATCCAATAGATTCCAGCGTTTCAAATCGTACAATACGAAAATCAAATTTTTCTCGGTACAGCTTTCATCTGAAAAAATAAGAGAAATCAAAGAGTCATCTTCTGCAATGTACAATTTCTATCAAAGTAATTACGGAAACAGTCTTACGGAAAGCTTAGTCATTACCGTAAATCCCTTTGAGCACGATATGTCTTATGCAAGGCGCGGATTCATTTCTTTGTCCTTATTGGATGGATATGGTCTGATTGATAAAAAAGTACTTGCTCATGAGATTGCACATCTGTGGTGGCAGAATGCTAAAACAGGGGTATGGGAAGACTGGCTTAATGAATCTTTTGCCGAATATTCTACATTGAAATGGTTAGAAAAGACATTTTCACCTGAGATCTTTGCAAAACAATTGAGAAAATATGAAGAAGCCTATAAAAAAACGACCAAAATTTCTCAGACAAAGACAGGAGATAGTAACTGGCATTCGGTTGCTTATTATAAAGGGCCTTATATCCTATATCAATTGGAGAAGAATATAGGAGAAGAAAAAATGTTGAAATTTATGAGAATGGTGCACGAAAATAAGATCTCAACGACGGAGAAACTTATTGATGTATTGGTAGGATTTGCTGATGAAAGGGCACTGAATCAATTCAGAAGCGAAATCTATTAAAGAATATATCTCAAATCTTTTATATTGTGGGTCAGATATTACATTGTCAATCTATATAGCCAGTACCGAATCCCTAAAGAGAAATCGAACTCTACAAAGGGGGAAAGAGATGCTGTAAACCTGATTTTTTTAAGTGATTGGTAACCAAAAGGCTAAATAATTTTATTGAAAATTTTGAACACTAAATGGATATGCTTTAATGGTGTTTTTATGTGCATAAAAAAGGAGACAACTTCTATGAAGTGTCTCCTTTTGTGTCCCCGACGAGATTCGAACTCATATCGTCAGAACCGGAATCTGAAATTCTATCCATTGAACTACGGGGACGTGTCGCAAAGATATACTATTTTCTAGATCTTACAAATAATCTTTGCGATAAAATTCAATCTTTTAGCAGACTATTTTTAATGCCTTTTGTCGTCAGCATTTTTATGTTTCACACTCGTCAATTCTCTGTTTTTTTACACTGGGGCTAATGATTTGTATATGAATGCTTAGCATTCGGATGGTAGTACTGTGGGCTACTTACTATTCCCTTTTATCCACCAGATAAATGGGTTTTCTGCTGAGCGGATTATAAATCCGGCTGATCAAAATTTCTTCGCGTTCGAACTCCACATTGGGAATTACGCGCAGTTTCGCCTGAAAACTATCTTTAATTTCTTTTAATAATGCGCTGTTTTGTTGTTTGGAGGATATTAAAATCCGAATGTCGTCTGTACCGACCGCAGTGCTGGAGATCTCGATCTGATAATGTTCAATTGCGGTGTAGCTGGCCAATACATCAAACATAGCCGGGGGAAACAGTGTTGTACCCTTGTACTTAATCATCTGCTGTTTCCGGCCTTCAACAGGGCCTATTCTATAGGAGTTCCGACCACATGTGCAAGGGCCAGCATGTCGTCTGACCATATCGCCAGTTTTATAGCGCAAAAGGGGCATAGCCTCTATTCCTAAGGTTGTGACAACTAATTCTCCCAGTTGACCATCGGGTACAGGATGGTCATTATCGTCCAATATTTCAGTAATGATTAATGCTGGATGTTGGTGACCACCGGCAAAAGCTTCACATTCTGTGAATGCTGAGCTCATTTCGGTGGAGGCATAAGTGGAGTAGAGGGCAATATTCCATTTTTCCTGAATTCGTTTTGCCAGTTGGTTGTCCTGCAGTTCCGCAGTTCTGAGATTTTCACCGATACAAATGGCGACCTTTACAGAGCTACTGTTGTAGTCTATGTTATGTTCTTCGGCATAAGCAATCATTTTGAGCAGGAAGGAGGGTACGACAACAAGAAATTTGGGTTTAAACTGTTGGATTGAATCCCATTGCATTTGTGGTATGCCAGCCCCAATACGGAGTATTCCGGCTCCAATTTTACGTAGTCCAAGAAAGTAGGCTAATCCGGCCATAAAACGACGATCCAGGGTCGTCATAATTTGTACCCGGTCACCTTTTTTAATACCTACCCGTTGGAAGGAGATCATCTCATTATAAGCGAGACGCTCCAGGTCTGCGTCCGTTAATCCAAATACAACAGGTGTCCCCAGTGTACCGGAAGTTGTGGAGAAGTCGACAATCTCCTCTTCGGGGACGCACAGAAAATCCCAGTTAAACTGCTGCAGCTGTTCTTTGGAAGTCGTCGGCAGAAGGGGGAGATCCTGAACACCGTGGATACGTTGTAAGTCAACTCCTTCACGTTGAAAAAGACGTTTGTAGTAAGTTGAATGTGTATTCAAATAGTTTAAAACATATCTTAGCTTTTCATCTTGATAATGGGTTATTTCTTCAAGACTGGCTTGTTCTATCGTTGGGATCATCGATTATCTCCTTTCTTTTCAATTTTATGAATATATGAAGCAATTTTTTTGCGGTCAACCAAAGTGGTCACTTCGCAGGAGTCGGCCTGTTGCAATTGCTTTAGTGCTTCGTCATAGCGCTTTTGCTCAAAATAATACGTTCCTCTCTTGTAATAGACTGCCCAAAACAGGGGATTGAGCTTTTGATATTCCTGCCATTCCGATTCAGTAATTTCTTGGTCAGACTTCAGTTTGTGGTCTATTATTCGATCTCGTTTACGGTATTCCTCATAATCGCGGTAGGCTTTACTATTTAAAAACGTATCTTGAGGAATATTCAATGCTGTATTGGCCAATGTAGAAGCAGGCTGATGTGCCTTGTTGTCGAAGATTTTATTTAAGTCATAACAGACAAATTCCCCAAGCTGATAGGGGTTGGCTGAGATCCATACAAGGCGTTTTTTGGGTTGGAAAATGACGCCATGATGAGCCAAGAGCTGATTTAAGGCCTTTTCATTGCCATAGCCTATTTCCTTATTTTTTAGTCCATTGCGATCTCTTAGTATAGCCGCAACTTTAGGGGCAGTAAGCTTATCCTGCTGTTGCAACTGCTCTGTCAGCAGTTGGTGTCGATAAACACTGTGGCTTTCTTCAATCTGTTTTTGATTGCGCTTATCGGATTGATAGGTACTGCTCTGAAAATGATTTGTGCATAGCAAGTAATTTGCATTGTCTGATTCAAAAACAGCAAATTTATGTGGCGACATCTCAATTAAGATGGCACGGTCTTCATCTGCAGAACCGATCATAAGTGATTCTGAAATAAAAATAGGATGTTTTTTTGCAATGGCGATGGCTTCCTTAAAATTTCGGGCATATTGGAGTATTTCTCGGGCAACAATAGATATAGGCGTTTTTGCGGCCCAAGGAATAGACGATTTTCCTGCATTGAGTGTAACTGTCAGGCCAGCACTGTTCATGCCGGAGACGACACCAATCATGCCTGCCCAGCCCACGGAGAGAAATGAATAACCAGAATCGGGTTTCACAATAGTGATTAATTTGTTGTGACTAAAATCGTCGCCCGCATAAAAGTCAAAATTTCGCCCGATAATGAGCTCGCCATCTGCAGACTTTGGTCCCCATGCTGCTAAGGAAGAACAGCCAACCAAAGCGAGGTCCTGGAAAGCATGACCCAAGTCATGGGCCCCATGAAGAAAAAGATTCCGCTGATAGGGATCCATAAGGGAGTCGTAGCGAGGAGAAGCATACCGTGACAATCCAAAAATCTCTTTTCTATACGCTATCGGGATATATTTATGGATGTTTCGATTATAGACTTTAGTCAATTTCATCATCCATTTCTGCTTGCGCTGAGAGGGGATAAACTCTTGAATTTTAGAAAAGAAAGCCTTTTCTTGGTAGGCATAAAGCGATTGTGTCAGTATACCCGTTTTTAATCCGAGTTCAATCGGGTTACCGCTGACGTAGAGTTCCCATAAACCTTGTGCGTTATGAAA
This sequence comes from Sphingobacterium paramultivorum, assembly GCF_014109745.1. NCBI lineage: Bacteria > Pseudomonadati > Bacteroidota > Sphingobacteriia > Sphingobacteriales > Sphingobacteriaceae > Sphingobacterium > Sphingobacterium paramultivorum. The sequence continues at coordinate 2,686,784 of NZ_CP058555.1, read as the reverse complement.
TAGGAAGTTACTGCCTATGCTGAGATAATTGTCCGTAGAGTCGGTCAACCTTAATGTCGGAATCGTCTGCTGTTCGAATTTAGCTTTTTCTTTCAGGGCGCCATTTAGCGCACAAGAGCTAAATAGTGATGCTATCCAAATCGCCAACCAATACTTTTTCATCATTCTCTTTAAATAGATCATCTTCAAATTCTTTTCCAAGCATCATTAAGCAACAGGAGAAGGCTGTAATTGTAACCCCCAATACACCGTGCATCTTGACATTTTGGCCTGTCAGAAACAAGTTCTTAACTTTTGTCTTCGTGGAAATTAAGCTATTCAACGGATGCTTGTATTCTTTCAAATAGCCATACATATTACCTTCCTCGGCCCCGATAAAATCACGGTAGCTTAATGGACTGGACGTGTGAACAGATCGAGCGGCAGCTTTAATATTCGGAAACAATTGTTGGAGTTCTTCGATAATTTCTGCAGCCTTCGCAGCTTTAAAGGCTTCATACTCTTCACCACGGCTACTTAACTGCTGGATAATGGACCGATTGAAAGTCTCATTCCACTGTTGCACTTCGTCCGCAGTCATATAACACATCACGGTCATCGTGCTACAATAGCGTTGATTTTCGCTGTTACAGCTCATGGAAACGACTAAGGGAGATTGCTCCTGATTATACCAAACGGAAGCGATGTTTTTATAATGGTAAATATTATAATTTTGATAGGGGATATAACCTTCTTTACAAACAATGTAAACGGAAAAAACCGAAGGGCTCAACGGTAAGCCTTGTATACGCTTGACATAAGCTTGCTTTTGAAATCTTTCAGGCAGCATGGCAAAGGTATGCCGGAGATTGATATTCGAAACAAATTCCTTTGCATAAATCAGCTCCTGGTCATCGGTGCGTACTGCTTTGATCAGCTGATCGTCCATTTCTACAGCAATGACTTCTTTATTTTTGATGATGTCACCACCATATTTGCGCAATTGGCGGATCAATAACTTGGCAATTTGGCTACCGCCGTTTACACAACGCCAAGCGGACTGAATATAGGAGTTTATGGTAAGCGCATGTACATAGAGTGGTGTACTTTCTGCTTTGGCAACATAAAGGAAGTTCGAACCGACGAGTACAGCCTTAAGGAGTTCGTTATCGGTCAAATCGTCTAAAAAAGACTTCAATGAAATACCGAGTACAGCCTCATTGAATCCAAAACTTTTGCGGAGATTATACATGGGAAATGAATTACAGATGTCCTGTATTTTCTCACAATATACGGTTAAGGCCTGCTTTTCTTCAGGAAAGTAATGCAGCAATTGCTGCACAAAATTTTCATATCCTTGTGCATGTGGATAATTGATCGGATTTCCATCAAATGAAATTCGATCATATTCATCGATTCCCATGCGTTGGATCGATAGATCCTTCATAATCCCCAAATACTCAAAATATTTATACAGATTTTCACCTTCACCCAAACCACCAATGTAATGTACCCCTGTGTCTAAGATTTCTTTGTCTCGCACAAAAGTCTGCAGATTGCCACCATATTGATTGTTTTTTTCAATGACACATACTTTGCGTCCAAATTTAGCAAGGAGAACTGCGGTAACAAGGCCTCCTAGCCCTGAACCAATGATGACGCTATCGTAGACTTTATCCATTCGTTCTTCTTTTTAATACGCAACTGTATTGATCTTTAAATACTTCTTCAAAACCAATGTAATGCGGCTTTTCTAGGAAATCATAACATACAATAGTATGTATCGAATCGCTGATTTCAACCTTTTCATCGTTACTGCCCCAGATCAGTACATCGAAACGCAATGTGGTTTCGGTCGGCTGATTTAGATAAGTCAATTTACGTTTATGCTTTAGATACGTATTGGCCGCAATAGCACGTTTTTCGGGATCACGGATATAAGTCTCTACCTGTCGCTGCGCCTGTTGCATGGTCAACAAAAAATCAATATGACCAAAATCGTTTCCAATATGCAAAATTTTTGCATTTGCTGCAATGAAATTATTCCAGGTTGTATAAGACTCTTGATGAAGGTCAAAATCATTTAGGCTTAATTTTTCGATTTCCGTTTCTTTATACCGATAGTTTAAGCTTATTTTTTCTCTAAAGTAAGTCGGACCCTCAAATTGCTTTCTGATATCAGCGAACTGTTGTTTGAATAAGCGACTGATCGTTTTACAGCGTGCAGAATAATTGTCCCCAAACTGTTGGTCGGTAGGTCGAATTCTTTCGCCTATGACCGTACTGAGTGTTCCATCATAAATAACAAAATCTCCTTTTGGACAAACATCGGCAGCACCGTGTATATAAATAGGGAGTATATCCAACTGCAGCTGTTCGGCAATATAGAATGCGCCTTTGTGAAATCGTTGTACATCATTTGTTGCCGATCGCGTTCCTTCTGGAAAAATCGCAATCGAATACCCTGCATCGATACGTTGCTTTAAGATGTTTTTCGATTTTTCTAAATCGTCGTCGAGCATTAAAAAGCCTGCACGCCTAACCACACGACCAAAGACCGGTGATTTGTAGACCCATTCGTTCGTAACAAATACGCACTTTGGCAATAAACGCCCAATAAGAAGTGTATCTAATAGCGAATTGTGATTGGCTATAATAATCGCGGGTTTTTTGAAGTCTTCGTCGTGCGCGTTGAATTGCTGTTTCTTGACAAAAGGGTTGGACTTCAATACAGAGTCTCCAAAACGAGACATTACGCGTGTCATCCAAGCTCTATTAGAGATCAAACTAAAGAGAAGGCCTGAAAGCATACTTCCGATGATATAGTAGCTGAACGAAAACGCTGAAATCAAGCGCAGACGCAAACTAAGCGGAGATAAGCCTTGGGAAGGCCTGCGGCGAAATACAAACCTAAAAACGAGCGGGTAAAGAACAAAAGTGTTTAAAACCGCTGCTGTAACACCGAGTAGGGAAACTGCTGAAATGGACCTTAATGCCGGGTGTTTAGCGAAAATTAAGGCACCGATGGCTAAAATTGTCGTTAATACGGCAAGCAGAATAGACGTGCGGTACGTAGGCATTTCATCTTTGCCGGTACTGTATTCTTTTTGTAGGGCTGCGGTCATAAATATGGCAAAGTCTACACCGTGACTGAATACCAGTGTGCAGACAATGGTACTGAAAATATTAAATTCGAGGTGAAACAGGCCCATGAGGCCCCCCGTAACCAAGCCTGTTAACACAATAGGTACCATGCTTATCAATGTCAGCTCGATGCGGCGAAATGACAACCAAAGAATAACAAATATGGCTACAAAGCTATAATTGACCAAGGTGTTGAAGTCATTGACCAGCTGTCCCAAAAAGGTTTCATTCATTTCTTTGCGATCAATGACAACGGTGCTGCCATTATTGAACTGCTTAATCAATTTTTCCCGGTTTCCTTCTGCCGTTTTTACAATGGTATTTGCGGTGAAAAAGCCATCTTTGGAACTGATATACTCGCTTAATATTCCATTGTTGAGTTTCTGATAATCATCCCATGTGACTGTCGAAAATTTTTGATCCAAAAGAGAGAAGAAAGCTTGATAAGCAGTTGGTTTGAAACCAAAAGCAGCGCTCGAACGGATAAGATTCTCCCGGATTTCCGTTTTACGGACATCTGTCCAAAAGGAATTCCACTGGGCAATTTTCGCCTCCTGATCTTTTTTCGATAGGACAATTTCACCAATGGAATTGATAGCGATCATACCTGTATCTTGTTGTAATCTGTTATACAATACAGAATTAGCTGAAAGAACCTTGTCGATATTGTTACCATAGTTTATCAGAAATAGCGACTTGTTTTGCTGTTGTGCTGAATTTTCAAGTTTGTATTCGGCTTCTTGCAGTTCTTTTGGGAAGAAATTTAGTGCAGATAAATCTTTGTTGAATCCGACTTTCCAAAAGGTAAACAAGCTCACTATTAACAATAGGTAGCTGAATATTTGTAAGGGTTTATTCCGTTCAAAACTAAATGCGGAAATCCGATCGATGAGATGGTTTTTATCATCCGAGGTTTTTATATTCGGTTTATAGATATGAGGGATAAGAATCAAAGAGAATATTCCCGAGAATAGGATGGCAATGAACGCAAATATTCCCAAATCTTTTAAGGCCTCCGAATTGACAAAGAGTAGGCAAAGAAAAGAAACGGCTGTAGTGCCCGCACTCATCAAGATTGGCTTAGTGATTTCTTTATAGAGGTGTTTGATATCCTGAGTTTGCTTGAAATGCGTCATGATATGCAGTGCATAGTCAATGGTAATGCCAATTAATACTGCAGCAATGGAGATTGAAATAGCAGATATTGTGCCCCGCAGAAAGTAAAGAAATGCGAGTGCTAGTAAAGCCCCAAAAAGCGAGGGAATAAAGATGATGACCGGAATTTGCACTTTCTTGTAAAAGAGAATCAAAATAAGCATCAATAAACTCATCGAGATAAGGATGGTCGTTTGGATATCTGTTTTGATTTGCTTTGCATTGGCGACAGCAACCAAAGATGATCCGAAGTAGCTAAGTTTTGTTTTTTTTAAGTAGACCTCGTTTAACTCACTTTTCATTTTGTCAAGCCTGTCGACGAAAATCGCATTATGCGCTGTTTCCGAGCCTGAATATTTGGGATTAATAAACAATAACAGCTTGCTTGAATCTTTTGTAATAATGTAGCCATTGTAAAGTTGAAAATCGCCGGCAATACTGAGCTTTTGGAATTTTTTAAGCGCCATAAAGCCAATCCCTAGGGGATCTCGTTGTATAAAAGATTTTGCAACGATACTCGTAGGCGAAATTAATGCAGCATAATTGGCTTCAACTACTTGTGCTATGCTATCACTTGGCAGGTGGCTTGCTATGGTTTTGTAATCGTTCTCGTCCAATAATGTCGGCAAATACTGGTAAACAAACAGCATGGTACTTTCCATTTCCGCATCACTAATTTGCCCTTGTATGCTATGATAGTAGGGGGCAAGCGATACGATGCTATCGGAAAAGGAATTAGCCATTTCAACCATATCGTCAATTGAAGCATCTTTTTCCCGTTCAATAATGACACTTATTTTATCCGAAAATTTAAGTTGGTTCAATATTTTGGCAACCTCATTTGTCCGTTCATTTTGAGGTATAATCCGTGTAATATCTTCTTCAAATTTTAGTTTTAGCGCGAAATATCCTGTTGCGACCAAAAAGAGCAGGGCAACTAACCAGGCGATATAAGGTTTCTTCTTGAAAAATAGATAAAGCTGATAAAAATAATGCTGCATATTAACGTCGTTGATTAAACCGCAATAGTGTAAAAGAGGAAAGTCCAAACAGGACTGCAGCCACTAAAGCCAAAGCGAGACTACCCAGTACATATTGTAAAAAATGTTCGGATATAGCTTGAAAATCGATGTGGCTATAATCCAACAAAGGTTTAGCACTGGATATAAATAACTTTCCTGTTTGTATCGATCCCCAAATAATCAATGGGATCATAGGGGGGATACTGACATTTGAAAAGGCAAAACAAAGACCTTTATTAAGCCTAAAGACAGAGGCGAGAAAAATTGATAAAAAAGACTGAAATCCCCATAAGGGGGCAATCCCAATAAACACACCCAATGCAATCGAAATGGATTTAATAAAATCCGAATCGTGTGTTCCTAGAATATCTTCTTTTAGAAAATCCTTAAAGCTTTTTTTTTTGAAACTTCGAAAAGCGTTTCTTGGAAATATATAGAGTAGACTAATCAAAACTAAGAAGGTGTTAAGGGTGCTAATTCGTGTGAAGTCCTTAAATGGTCTAAAATGCGAAACTCGCTCTATCGGATCGTAAAGTATCTTGATCGGTACATTCTTCACGGCAATGTCTTTCCATGCTGAGCGTACAATTACTTCAATTTCTAGCTCGAATTTGTTGGTATATAGTTTTTTAGGTATGCGGTCAAGAGGGTAAAGTCTGTATCCTGATTGCGTGTCAGCAAGTTTTATCCCTGTTTCAAACCAAAACCAAAAATTGGAAAACTTATTACCGAAACTGCTTTTTTTGGGTATGCCGGCTTGATCCATTTGGCGCTCACCAATCAATAAAATATTTCCGTCACTTTGGTTGAGTGCGTCTATAAAAGTTGGAATGTCATCGGGAAAATGTTGCCCATCCGAATCGATGGTGATTGCATACTGAAATCCCTGTTTTCTTGCCGTATCAAACCCTATTCGTAAAGCTTTGCCCTTACCTGAATTCTTTTCCAGGTGCAGCACTGTAATGGAAGGGTAATTTGCTAAAATCTCTGCTGTTGCATCCGTCGAACCATCATTGACTACAATAACCTGTGTGGTATTGGCCAAAACCCCATCTAACACTCTTTTTAGCGTTTTAGCATTGTTGTAGGTGGGTATGAGTACACATACAGCTGTAGGAATAACAGATTGGCTGAAGCTTGGCGAATTGATCATGGTTATACAACAGGATAAGTGCGGCAAAAATTGAGTTCCATTTTAAGTGCAAGGGTATCATCGAAAGAACAATTGGCCTTGATCTGTATGGTTTCGGTTTCTTGAACCGCCAATTCCAATGTCAGGATGGGATGAACGGAAGGATCTATAATGGCATAAAAACGAATGTTTTTGGCAGACCGCATTCGGAGTTTTGCCTGCAGTAAATCTTCGGTTATATTTTTTATGATCTGTAACATACATACACCTGGTGTTACTGGTCGCCCCGGAAAATGCCCGTTAAAAATCGGATGATCGGGATGAATACCTATCTCCATCAAATATTTCCCATCTTCACGTACCTGACTATTGTGTATCGTATAAAAGTCTGCTAAAACCATGTTTCAAACTTAGATAAATTACCTTTTATATGCAATATAATAGCATAGCATAATAAAAGTAATTGAAGAACTTAATATAGCGGAAATACGGCTTTGTTTATTTTTTATATATAGTTTTATGTATCATGTCGCTTAAAATGGAATATTTACAAAATCCATTTTTAGCTTGATACCATGATGTTTTATATTAAAGCTGTCAAGTTTCCCCAGAGAATCTGGTTTGAATTGAATTTCAAAAGCTGTTTTGTACTTGGATGCCATTTCGATTTTGGTTAAGGTGCCTTGGTCATCTATCTTAAGAAAATATCGTTTGCCGTTATAGATACAAAAAAATTGATTGGCTATTGAGTTTTGATAATCAGCTCTATAAGTTGTTTGTGTTAAAGCTCTGAAATCCCTCACTAAGGTGTGAAGGATTATCTTTCTGTCGAGATCTTGCATGACATAATTGACCAGATGTTGGTCTTTGGAAATCGTTATATCAAATAAGGTATTTCCCAGATCAGAGGTAAGTACAATACGATGATCGTCCTGACTGATTCTTTTGGCGACAAACATTCCTGTCATCTCTTTTCCATAAAAGCGAATTGTAGCCCGATATAAGCGCTCTTCATTTAACCTGGCAAAATAGGGGTTTTGAACAAGAGTGTCGATTGCACCATAGTTTTGTTTACCATTTGGGTAGTAAACCTTACATCCTGTCAGAAGAACTAAAAGTAACAGACTAAAAACTGAATAACGCATCGCTGATTGGTTGGTTGATCTGCTTGTTTTTGAAAACTATTTTTGTATAATCTTTAGAGGGTTCTATCAACTGGACTTCCGAAACTGTAGATTGTTGATCATTAAAATACAATACGATCGTTTGAATATAAGCCGATAGCTCTTTTGTTTTAGGTGAAAGCTTCGCTATGCGTTGATTTCGATTTTTGTGAAAGGTGATCGTAAAGTCGTCGGCAGCAAAAAGATCTCCACTAATGCTGCCAATAATCATTTTATTGATTTTCTCGAACTTTTTATTGTTGCCAAGGTCGACCTTATTTTTTTTACCTTGATCATTTACCAATACTTTATTGTCTTTAAAAAGAATACCATATTGGATCGGTGTATTGTATTTCCAAAGCAGCTTGTTTGGGTTTTTCAATAACATGGATCCACTGGAGGTAATCTCTTTAGAAAGAAAATCCAAGTGCTTATATTGGACAAAATCTGTTTTTAAGGTTTTTATTTTTTGTGCTTCCGCTACAACGGTTTGTTTAAAACTAGTTATTTCAGCGCTTGACATAGCTGTTTCTTGTGCTTTGGTCAGCGTAATGTGAAATACAGAAACAAGGAGTAGAATGAGCTTAGTTTTCATATACTTTTTGATTTAAGAAATCTTCCAAATTTACGGCTTCTAATTTGTTAACCTTTAATGCTATTAATAAACTTTTAACGATATGTACTGTTTTCTCCGATGTATCATGTAAGAGAATGATACTGCCGGGACTTAGTTTTTTTGCAATGCGTGCAAAAATCTGATCTTCAGTTAGACTTAAAGTATCCAACGAGCGGATGTTCCAACCAATGGATTTCAACTTGCAATCGTGCAATGCTTTTGCAATATGTGGATTGCTGACGCCAAATGGAGGCCTGTAAAGCAATACTTTTTTTCCTGTTGCTGTTTCAATGGCATGATTAGCTTCATTTATCTCTGCAACAACTTGTCCGCTTGGTAGAAACCCCATCTTATTGGGATGATTCATGCTATGATTGGCAATGACATGGCCCCTTTCAATAATTTGCTTCGCTATCATGGGATACTTGACGACCTGTGTGCCAATACAAAAAAAGCTGGCTTTTGCTTGATATTGATCCAGTAAGTCTAATATTTCCAAGGTAAAAGGCGTAGGACCGTCATCAAAAGTGATCGCAACTTGCTGCACATTTTTTCTTACGCTTGTTGTCGATTGCATAAAGAAATTTAGGCGGAGATCAAATGCTCCCCAGGAAACTATTCCAACATACAGAATCAGCACAATAATCCAAGGAGAATACAGTTGATCGTTTTTCCAGATGAATACCGTCATCAGAAAAAGGGCAAGACTCACGTATGTTGTGTTTTTAAAATTTAGCATCTCGATAACAGCATTAGACTGTTTTGGTCTCCAAAATTACAAATCAGTACATGTTGAAAAACACCGGTCTTATTTTCAGTTGGACTCTCCATCGATCGAAAGGTTTGATTATCCAATTGCTTTAAAGCCAAATCGAATGCAAATACAATATCTGTGTCAAAGTATCCTACCTGCGATTGATAATTTATTTTAGCTAACTCGTTGAAGGCCTCAGCCTCCATTTCCGATGGGGTTTCCGGCTTTGCCGAACCATAAATGACCAAGTCAAGCTGCTCGGTAGATAGCTTGTTTTTTTTTAGAAATGTAGCTAGTTGAGTTTCTGGCCGTAGCTCTTCTGTTGGATGATAAATTACCATGTCAACCAATTCGCCAAGGGTATGTTGATTCTTTTGATTGGAGAAAATAAAGAAACCGGCACCTTCCGTCTGCGGGATTCCTGTTGTTGTCGGTTGATCTGTTGTATTGGCTATGGTCTCGCTGATGTCGATACTGATGTCTGAAAGTTCGTCAACGGCACCGACCAATAAAGTTTTCCGTTCGTTCAGCACAAGTTGTAGGTAGGCATCAAATACAGTCGATTCAAATGATACACGGCCCTGTGAATAGGTCATATTATAACCTGTATTTTTGATCAAAAGGGCAATTTGACCGGCAACGGTATTGTGCGTCGACTGGATAAATGCAGTCGGTGATAAAAACTCTTCTTGTTGAACAACAATGGACTGTAAGAATTTATCGGAGTCTATTAGACAGCCTTTTCCACTTCCAACGAGGATACCGTCCAGCTCACTGTGATCAATCTGTTGCAGTGCTTCCATAGCACATATAATTCCCATTTTTACAGCTTTGGACATTCGCCTTGCACTGTTGGGCGATAGGATCTTACTGTCTATTTTAGGTAGATCAACCTTGATCCAATTTTCTGGACTATTTGGTAGGTTAAGGTTGTTAACGCATATGCTTGCGGCATTAATATATACTTTATGCATGCGAAAAAATTAAGCTTGAACAATTGCCACCAAATCCAAAGGAATTGCTGAGTACATGCCGGATTTCCATACGCTGGTGTTCAGCGAGCGGCGGCAACGCAGGCTGCTCCATGGTATTTTCAAATCTTAAATTAGCAAAGGCCAGTTGATGCTGAATGGCGAGTAGTGCATATATTGCCTCAATACCGGCTGAAGCTCCCAATGTATGTCCAGTATATGATTTGGTTGAACTAAAGGGCGGTATCGTATCGTTAAATAATCGCTGTATCGCTGTTGCTTCTGTTCGATCATTATTTTCGGTCGCCGTTCCGTGCGCATTGATATAATCAATTTCGCTCGGTATCAACTCTGCCATTTTTAGAGCCTCTTGCATAGCGAGATAAGCACCTTCACCGTTATCTGAAGTTGAGGTTTGATGAAAAGCATCATTAGCGTTGCTGAAAGCGTTCAGGTAACCTAATATGGGTTTCTTTGTGTTTTTTAAGGATCTTGTAGATTCAAGTACTAAGAAACCTGCACCTTCACCTAAGTTTAACCCCTTTCTATTGCTGTCAAAGGGGCGATTAAGTTGGTCGGACAGAAGCATTAAACTGTCAAATCCATTGATTGTAAATTTTGATAGCGCATCCGATCCGCCTACTAAAACCCGATCTGCGCGTCCCGAGCGCAAAAGTCGAGCCCCAAAGCCTATGGCATTAGCTGCCGAGGAACATGCTGTACTAATAGCCGTCACATAACCATTGCTGCCCAATATTTTGGCCAATATGGCACTTGAATCCCCAACATCCCGGCGTTGTATGAGTGTGCCGGTCTGTTGTAAATGCGGGAAATGCTGTTCAAAAATATCCATTCCTGCAACGGAAGTCCCCAGAACAATTGGCATATCAGCTGCTGCTGTAATACCAGCCTGAGACATGGCTTCTTTTGCAGCAATTGCGGCAAGTAGGCTGGTTCGGGAACAATAGTCGGGTACTTCAGTACCTAATTTTTCAATTAATGCTTCGTTCGTTAACGACACTTCACCAACAAGCGTGTGATGTTGATGTTTTCCCGAGATATGTTGAAGCGGTTTGATACCATGCTGTTTCTGGAGCAAAGAATGATAGTTTTGCGCGACATCATTTCCAATGGCGGTAATCATGCCCATTCCAGTAACAGCAATAGCATTTTTCATGTTTTATTTCGTTCTATTTTCTGAAATATAGGTTGCCAATGTTTCAATGGATTGAAAAATAGTCTTTCCGATTTTTGGATCAGTAACTTTAATACCATAATCCTTATCCAATAAAACAGTCAGCTCCAATGCATCAATAGAGTCTAGTCCTAGGCCATCTCCAAATAATGGCGCCTGATCTTCAATTTCATCTACAGTGACTTCTTCTAAGTTTAAGGCTTCAATGATTTTCGTTTTTAATTCCGATTTCAACTCTTCCATTCTTTATTGTGTTAGTTGTCTTACGACATTTAAATTATGTGCTACAATGCCTGTTTTTTCCACAAGATACAAAACCAATTTATAGTTTCCTTCCATATAATCGACCCAACCGCATAGTACCTTTTCCACTCTGCTGGAATTTAAGAGGTAATTGCAGTAATTTACTGCAAGTTGACTGTCGAATTGCGCTGAAACAAAAAAGATATTTTCCGTTTGCAGGTTATGCCTAATCGCAATTTCACCCATACAGACATTGGGCAGGGTATATACAAATATAGCAGGACTGGGATAGTACTGCTCCTTGTCTGCGATGGTATTTAGGTGCTTTAAGTCGGTATCAAGGCTACTGTGCCTATTCGACAAGACAATGCCGATATTCTTTGTTTTTTCCTCTTTCAATAGTAATTCAGCTCCTAGCCAAGCTAATTTGCTGAGGTTATCCATCTTGAAAAACTTCGGGTAAGTCGTTTCTAGTGAATAGTAAAATGCTTTTGAAAAAGTAGCAAAATCTGAGGATATTGCTGCTGAAATCTGTTCACCATTAACATATACGCCTTGTGTATCGATGCGGCAATGCCTGCTGATTTGATAGTGTTGTTCCATGCTTATCGTAAATCCCTTTCAAATAATACGGCTGTATTTGTGCCAGCAAATCCCGATGCTGTTTTTAAGCAGCGAATAAGAGGTTGGGGTTGTTCCAATAGTTCAGTGACAACCGCTAGAGGTAATGAAGTGCCTTGTTTTTGATAGCCTAAACTGGGGAGTAGTAAATTATTTCGTAAGCATTCCAAGGAAATAATACTCTCGATGAGCCCAGCGGTTCCCAAGGTATGACCGAAGTACCCTTTTAAGCTATTGATCGGTTTAGTGGCTAATCCGGAATGATGTATGGCCATAGCTTCCATTTCATCGTTGTAAATTGTAGCTGTTCCATGTGCACAAATAAAATCAACAGATTTTGGCTCTAATTTGGCTTCGGCCAATGCAGATGCGATGCTAAGTCTCAGTCCTTCGCCTGTACGCGATGGTCCTGAAATGTGATTTGCGTCGTTGATTGAGGCTTCGCCGGCGATAAAAAATTCTTGATCTGTTAATTGTTGGCCGGTGACATGAATTGCTGCCGCTGCTTCGCCGAGATTTAGGCCCTGTCTAAACTCGTCATAGGGTTTACATACTGTGTTACTTAGGGCCTGAAAAGACTTAAATCCTGAAACGACAAATTCACTGACCAGGTCTCCAGCAACGATAATGGCATCTTTACAATAATCCATCTGTATAAGTCGTTTAGCGGTCGAGATGGCCTGTAGACCCGATACACAGGCATTGCTAATGATTATCGGAGGCCGTTTGAAATCAAAAAAATCGGCTATTTTTTGAGCGAGTACCGGTAGGCTTGCTGCAACAATATCGTTTGCTCCGCCTGCGCATTGCGCGATATTGCCCTTGGTTGTTGATACGATTAATTCAGTCTCTTGTGTAATAACAACTGCTTTGACAAGAGGTACTAATGCGGCTATCATGAGCTTTTCTAGTTTTGAGAATGCCGCATCGAAGGGGAGCTGTGTGTTCCGCAGCAACTTGTTTAAATGCTGATCCAATTGTTCTTCTTCAACAATAGCGGCGTAAATGTCTCCATGTAATTCAGCGAAGTCGGTCAACTTGATTCCTGATTTGCCGCTAACAAGGGCATTCCAGGTGTCTGTCAGATTATTACCTATGGGTGATACACAATTGTATGGGCCTAAATACACCTTTTTCATTTGCTGACAAAATCAAGCCGATTTTTCCATTGCTGAAAAAAGTCCGGCGTATACAATTGTAAGTTTCCTGAAGAATCTAAAAATACCTGGATCGTTTCACCTAGGCAGACAACCTGATTGTTGTCATTTAGGATGCGGTAACGATAAATAATCTTTGCTGCTTTGGTATCCAATAGGGATGTTTCAATACGTGCATTGTCACCATATTTTAATGGGAGTTTATGTTCGCAGGTACTCTTCACGATCGGTGTTGTATAACCATGGCCATGAATATCTAGATAGGTCATTCCGTGTTCCATGCCGAAAGATTCTCGGCCATCTTCAAAATAACTGATGTAATGGCCATGCCAAACTATCCCCAACGAATCGACTTCATTGAAACGTATACGTAAGGGGCTTGTCCAAGTAATCTGATTAACTTGTTCAGTTCGTTTATTTTTTGCCATAATCATGAAGAAGCTATTACACTTTTTATCTCAGCTTGAGCGATCTGTCGATCTCCTACAAAGCTTTCTACGGAAACGAGTGTAACCCCCATAAACTCTTGTAGAATCGTTGCTTTGGTCAGCAATTTTTCTCCGACCTGAGGGAAGGAATCTATTGAAATACTTTTTATTGTACCGAGATAACCTATAGGTGCAGTTTGTTGTTTAATATAAAAGCTATAGCCAGTATGTAAAGCAATGGATTGCGCCATGTGCTCAATAATACCCGCTTCCAATAATACACCATCTTCCACAAAAATATTATCTTCTTGAACAGTTAAACCTGCTGCCACTGTCTTTTCGGTGAAATCGTACAGGCAGTCAATCATAACCATCGGAGCACGATGAGGTAATAAATCCTGTAAAAATATGTTATCGACTATTGGAAATGGGGCAGCTGTCATTTGTCTAAAAAAGTTCCTCCAAAGGTACTAATTAAAAAATGAAATCATAGGTTTCAAGTAGCGCAAAATTGCTTTTGATCGGTTTTAGTACAGCGCCTCTGCTGTGTTGTTTTTTTGTTTCTTCAGATAAATAATGTAAACAGAACTGTGGATGTTTATTGGGAATAGTCCTTCCAGAAATCGTAGAAGTTAAACCACTGCATTGGATATTTTCTGATCATATAGGTTAGCGACTGACAATAGGTTTGTAGCAAGCCTTGAGCGTCACGGTGTTTCACTTCCACTTCGCGTGCATAGAGATGATAGTGGAGCTTAGGTTCTTTCATAACATAGACAAAAATAACAGGAACCCTGAGCCTGGAAGCGATTAAAAATGGACCAGCTGGGAATTGTGTGTTTTTGCCCAGTAAATCTGCCGAAAGAGTTTTTGTGCCTTCTAGATAACGATCACCTGTAAAGACAATTAGTTCATTGTTTGTAAGTGCTTCATTGATGGCAAATACGTGGGAGAGGTCTTCTTGGATAACGATGAATTTTACGGTCGATTTACGCGATACTTTTGCCAAGTATGATTTGATGGCTTGGTGTTCGCGGTCCGAAATAACCAGATTAATCTGATTCTCGATATTGATGTCTTCCAGGAAATAAGAGGCGATTTCAAAGTTACCAATATGTGCTGATAACAGGATACCACCGTTTTTTTTCTCCAAGGCGGATTTTAAAATCGCAATACCGTCAAATTCATAGCTGAATCTGTTGCGCATCCCCGCAGCTATGGCTGTTTTATCGATCAGGATTTGACCGAAAGTAAAGTAACTCCGGTAAAATCCAATGAGCGTTGAAGAAAGTGAATATTTTAGTCGATATCTTAGGTAAAAATAGATAGACCGGTTGCTACTCCAAGAAGTCAGGTAATAATAAAAAGCTACAAATACCAGCAGCAAATAAGCTGTACGGATTCCTAGCTTTTGAATACAGAATACAAAAATTCGATATCCTAAGACACTACCCTTCGATTGTCCTTTCCACTGACTCATTGGCAAACATTGACTTAGTTATGAGTTGTCTTGCGTTTGATGAGGTCATAAAAGTCTTGGAAGGTTTGGATGTTTGTGAAATCGGCCTCGACCAATTTGACACCAAAATTGGACTCAATGATAACGACAAGATCGACATAATCCAAACTGTCTAAATTTAATGTATCTTTTAAATTTAGATTCGGTTGGATTAAATCAACATCCACCTCAAACTCATCAACAAGTATTTCGTTAATCTTTTCAGAAATCATTTTTATAAGTTAATCGTTTATTTTTTTAATGACTAATGCAGAGTTAGTTCCCCCAAAGCCAAAAGAATTGGACAAATATAGGTCAAATTCTTTAAATACGGTTTGTTTAACGATATTTAATTTGGCTGAATGTTCGTCCGGATTTTCAAAATTAATGTTTGGTGCCATAAAACCATTTAACATCATGATGTTGGAATAGATGATCTCACTGGCGCCTGCCATCCAACATTCATGGCCTGTCATAGATTTTGTGGAGCTGACAAAAGGTTGGCTTTCACCGAATACCTGCAAAATAGCCTGTGCTTCATTGGTATCGCCTACAGGGGTGGATGTGGCATGTGCGTTGATGTAGGCAATATCGGAGGGTTTAACGCCAGCTTGTTTAATCGCTCGTTCCATGGCCAAGGCCGGTCCTTCGACATTTGGTGTAGAAATATGCCCCCCGTTGGATGAAAATCCATAACCTACGATTTCCGCTAGGATAGGGGCTCCTCTACGTACTGCGGATTCATAACTTTCTATAATTATTGTAGCGGCGCCGCCAGAAGGTACCAATCCGGACCGATCTTTGTCAAAGGGACGTGATACTGTTGTAGCTGGCAGGGTATCATTTCCAAAAACACCTAAACCGTCAAAACTTGCCATGGCATATTTATTGATTTCTTGCGCGCCACCACAGATAATCATATCTTGCATGCCACTTTTAATCAGGTTGAATCCAAGTCCCAATGAATGAGATCCGGAGGCACAGGCGGCGGATATCGTCATGTTAATGCCTTTTAAACGGAATATCGTGGAGAGATTCATGGTTACCGTGGAGTTCATTGATTTAAAAATCGCTCCGGAACCTATCAGGCTGGTATCCTTTTTCTCGCGTACAATATCAACAGCTTCAATAATGGCTTTGGACACCGAATCATTTCCATAGAGAATTCCAATTTCATGTTCATCGAGAAAAGTATCGTCAATGGCTGCATTTTTTAAGGCCTCCATAGTAGCCAAATATGCATACTCCGTTTCTTCGCCAATGGATATTCGCTGGCGGCGGTTCAATTCATGTTTTAAATTTGGTTGTGGAACTGCACCGGTTAATGCGGAACGAAATCCAAAAGTTTTTCGTTCTTCATCGAAGATAATCCCTGATTTCCCTTGTTGCAGAGAATCTTTTACTTCATCCAATGATGTTCCCAAGCAGGAATATATTCCCATCCCCGTGATCACTACTCTTTGCTCCATAGATTTACGAATAAATTCCTCCATTTATATTGATTACTTCCCCCGTAATATAGCTTGCTTTTGAAGAAGCCAAAAAGGTGACGAGATCTGCGACTTCCTCAGGTTCTCCAAATCTATTGGCCGGAATCAGTTTTTTTAGTTCCTTTTCGTCCATATCGGCAGTCATGTCACTATGAATAAATCCAGGTGCCACAGCATTGACCGTGATATTCCGTTTGGCAACCTCCTGAGCCAGCGCTTTAGTTGCACCTAGCAAAGCCGCTTTGGCCGCCGAATAGTTGGTTTGACCAGGTGTACCTTTTACACCGGATACTGAAATCATATTGATGATACGGCCATAACGCTGGCGTAACAGTTTCTGTATAAAAAATTGGGTAACATGATAGAATCCATTGACAGTTGTGTTGATTACCGAGGACCAATCTTCTGCTGGCATCCACATAAACAAGCCATCTTTGGCTATACCGGCATTGTTGACGATAACCTCAAGCTGAGCTTCGGGATGGCTCGATTCCCAGGTAGATAAGGCCTTGTCGACTGCGGATTTATCTGCGACGTCGAATTTTAGGAGCGAAGCACTACCGCTGTTTGCTTCTATAGCAGCAAGTGTTTCTAATGCTGCAGTTTCATTATGCTGAAAGTTGATCAACACATGATAGCCCAATTCTTGAGCCAGTTTAAGACAAATTGCCCTGCCAATTCCCCTTGATCCTCCTGTAACTAAAGCGCATTTCATCCTACAATATGTATATTAATTTTGAAATAATTCTGCATTATCAAACCATTTGTTTCCTAAAAGGTTTCCTTTGGTATCAATAAATCCCCATTTGCCATTGAGTTTAACTCGCGCTAAACCATCGATAAATCCCTTCTCCTGTTTCTTAAACGTAAGCGCCGCAGTAATCTCATACTGAAAGGGGATGACAACTTTGGCATCTCTATCGATAAAGCCCCATTTGCCTTCTTTTACAGCAGCGAGACCTTCGGGAGAAAAGGAAAGGGCATCCTGATAGGCAGTAGGGATGACCATTTTACCTGTAGTATCAATATATCCCCATTTCCCGTTTAATTTCACGGGGGCTAGGCCTTCCTGAAAATTTCGCGCATCATCATAAGTTGCGGGTATCACCCATTTGCCATCCGATGCCATAAAACCGACTTTATTTCCTTGCTGAACAAGGATGAAGTCCGAGTTTTCGATATGTTCGATTTTCGAAATACCGGGGAGGGCAATTTCTTTTTGACCAGATACGAGAAACCAGTTGTTCTGTTTTTTTGCCCATACCAATCCAACATTAAAATCGCCGATATCATCATAATTTGGAGCGACGACCTCTTTTCCCTGGTTGTCAATGACACCCCATTTTTTATTTTTGGCGACTTTAGCGTAGCCATCCTTAAATGGGCGGATGACATCATAAGTTGGTGGAAGCACAACCTCTTGTTTGTTGTTGATGAGACCGACTAAATTGGTCGCATCACGATAAAAAGCAACACCATCATTGAATTCATAAACCCGCTTGCTAGAGATCGACTTCAATTCCTGCCCGAGAGAATCGATGTAAAGCCAACCGCTTGCAGATTTCACCATCGCCATTCCTTGACTGAAGGATTTGGCATTGACGTATTGAGGTTGAATAATATAATTCGCATCTTTATCTACAAATCCCCATCTGCTGCCATCATAAACAGCAATCTTTCCTTCGGATTGATCTTGAGCATTTTTGAATTGAGGTGTAATCTGAAACGATCCATCTTTATTGATAAATCCGACAAGTCCCTTTTCTTGTACCCGCGCCAATTGTTGCGCAGATGCGAAGCTGCATGATAGTATAAATAATCCGCCGAATGCGAGCCTTTTAATCATGATTTTTATTGATTAAGTATTCTTTTACTTTTTTAATAATCGGATACATCACTTGATCCTCGGCAAAGGCCGGAAACAAATTACGCAGGTCCGTATACCAAGATAGTGTTTCTTTGGCTAACTTTTCCTGACAACTTAAATGGTCAATTGCCTGTGCTAAAGTAATAAATTCTATCGCCAGCACTTCAAAGGAATTTTCGATGACCTGACTGCATGATATTGCTGCATTTGTACCCATGCTCACAATATCTTGGTTGTCATTATTGTTGGGAATGCTATGGATGTAGAGCGAAGTGCTTAGCGCTTGGGATTCCGCTGTTGTGGAAGTTGCCGTAAATTGGACACCCTGCATGCCAAAATTTAGCCCTAATGTGCCTAAATTTACGAAAGGCGGGAAAATCTCATTGATCTTGCTGTTGAGTAGATAATTCAATTGTCTTTCCGCAAGCATTGTCATCTTGGTCATAACCAATTTAAGTTTATCCATTTCCAGTGAAATATAGTCGCCATGAAAATTGCCGCCATGATACACATGTTGATCGTTTAGATCAATGATGGGATTGTCGTTGGCTGAATTTAGTTCATGCTCAAGCACGGTGCCCACATTGTTAATGGTATCCGAAACCGGACCCAATATTTGCGGAACACAACGGACGGAATAATATTCCTGTACTTTGTCTTTGAAAATATCCTCTTGATTTTCACCGGTATATAGGTGCTCCTCGCGTTTTCGAATCAACTTACTGCTTGCAAGGTGACTGCGCATCTTTTTGGCAATAGCTTGTTGTCCAGGATGCTTTTTGCTTTGATTTAACGCTTCCGAAAAATGATCGTCATAAGCTTGAACGATTTCATTGATTGCACAGGCTGCTTTGATGGACCAAGATAAGGCCTTTTGCGCATGGTTCCAGTTTAGTATCCCTATCCCTGTCATGACCGAAGTCCCATTGATCAGTGCCAAGCCTTCACGTAGAACAATCTGAATAGGGGCCAGGCCTTCGGCATCAAAAGCCTGCTTGGTTGGAATTCGTTCGTTTTTATACATCACTTCACCCTCACCAATTAATACGAGGGCCAAATGTGCGAGCTGTACGAGATCACCACTGGCACCGACACCACCGTGTGCAAAAATAACTGGATAAATATCGCGGTTGATCAATTCTCTCATCAAAGCAATGGTGGATTTATGGACTCCTGAATAACCGAGAGTTAATGTATTTAAGCGTGCTAAAATCGTGCTTTTTACCTGAAGCGGATCGAGAAGTCGTCCTGTTCCTGAGGCGTGGCTGCGAATTAGGTTGTATTGAAGTTTAGTGCGGTCTTCGTCTTTAATCCGATATTGAGCCATGGGGCCAAAACCGGTATTGACACCATAAATTACTTTGTTTTCAGCAAATTTCTGAAGAAAATTGTGGCTAGCATCTACTTTTCCCCAAATATCGTCATCGATATCCAATTTTTCGTTTCCGTAGGTTATTTGGATAAACTGTTTTAAATCTAAATGGTTGGTGAGTAAGCTCATGATTTATGGGGTAGCAATTTTGAAAAACTCTCGAAATTGTTTTTTTTATTTTATTTTTTGTGAATAGATTTGGCAATTATTAATCAGGCACGAAATTAATATTTTTTTCTTTTAATCAAAGCGTATAATGAACGTTGAACAGGTTGACATTTTGATCATCGGGGCGGGACCTTCCGGTTCGGTTGCTGCTGGGTATTTACAAAAACAGGGTGCAAGGGTAAAGGTTGTCGAAAAAAGCCAGTTTCCGAGAATCGTGGTAGGAGAGAGTCTGATACCGCGCGTGATGGATCATTTTGATGAAGCCGGGCTGTTTGATGCGTTGGATGCACAAGGTTTCGAAAAGAAATTTGGAGCGCGGTTTATACGCGGGAAAGAAGTCTGTATTTTCGATTTTTCAGATAAATTTTCCGAAGGTTGGGATTGGACCTGGCAGATTCCGAGAGCTGATTTTGATCAGGAAATGGCGAATGAGCTTATGCGTAAAGGGGTAGATCTTTCCTTCGGTACAGAAGTAACTGACGTACAATTTGATGGTGCAAAATCGATCACTACGGTATGCGATAGCCAAGGTGTTGAAACAAAAATAGAGGCAAACTTTCTGATAGATTGTTCAGGTTATGGTCGCGTTTTGCCTCGCATGCTAAATTTGGACCAACCCTCACGTTTAAGCCCTCATTCGGCGATATTCAGCCATGTCAATGACGTTAATCGACCGCTAGGGCAAGAAGGTAGTCTGATTTCTTTTGATATATTGGAAACGCAGGTTTGGTTGTGGGTAATTCCATTTTCCAATGGCAATACTTCTGTTGGAATTGTGGGGCCAACTTCGTTCATCGAAAGCCTGGGCGAAGATACCACTACAGCACTAAATAGGGCTATTCAGCTGTCCGATTACTATGTCAAGCGGTTTGGTAATGTCCCTTTTGTTTTTGAACCCCGTAAATTGAGTAATTATTCTACCGCGGTGAGCAAAATGTATGGGCCAGGGTATGCCCTGACCGGTAATAGTTCCGAATTCCTGGACCCTGTTTTTTCTTCCGGTGTGTGTTTCGCTACAGAATCTGGTATTTTGGCAGCGAAGTTAGCTTTAAGGCAGATCGAGGGTGAAACAGTGGATTGGCAGTCAGAATTTGAAGACTATATGAAAGATGGGATTGCAGTTTTTACAACATATATACAGGAATGGTATACAGGCAATCTGCAGGAGTTATTTTATCATCAACCCGAAAACCCGGAGGTGAAACGTAGCATTTGTGCAATATTAGCGGGATACGTGTGGGATAAAAACAATCCATTCGTTTTGAAACACGATCGTGTGGTGAAAAATTTGGCGCATCTTATCCGAATGTCCAAGCAGGAAAAATCGATATAGTTAAGATCTGGGGTGATATTGCGTAATAATGGAATGAAGGTAGTCCCTATCGATGTGTGTGTATATTTCGGTCGTGGTAATACTTTCATGACCGAGCATATCTTGTACAGCTCTTAAGTCGGCACCACCTTCCACCAGGTGTGATGCAAAGCTATGTCTAAAGGTATGTGGGCTGATGGTTTTTTGTAAGCCGATTTTTGAGGCAAGTTCCTTAATGATCAAGAAGATCATAACCCGCGATAATGCGGCGCCTCTTCTGTTGAGGAATACAATATCTTCATTTCCGCCCTTAATTTTGATATGTGGTCTGACCGTTTCTAAGTAGATGCGAAGGTGTTTAATGGCGTGTTGGCCAATTGGAATTAGGCGTTCTTTGCTTCCCTTGCCCTCAACTTTGATAAATTCTACATCTAAAAAAAGGTTTGATATTTTGAGGGTGACAAGTTCGGAAACACGGAGGCCACATCCGTATAAGATTTCGATGATCGTTTTATTACGTTCACCTTCGGGTGAAGTAAGATCGATTGCCGAGATTAATTGATCGATTTCATGTATACTCAAAACGCTGGGCAGCTTGCGTGCCAAGCGTGGCGCCTGAAGGAGATCGGTCGGATTGTTGACGAATTCATGCTCGATCATCAAAAAGCTAAAGAAAGTCTTAAGGCCAGATATCAACCTGGATTGTGTGAAGGGCGAAATATTAAATTCCTGCAACCAAGCCAAAAACTCCTGTATATTCTTTCTCGTTACGGTATTTAAAACCAAATGATTGTCTTCACAGTAGATCTGAAATTTGGATACATCATTTAAGTAAGCATCAATTGAATTAATGCTCAAGCCTCTTTCGAACTTTAAGAATTGTTCGAATTCCTTTTTTATATCACTCCAGTTTTCAAAATCCATTTGCAACAAAATTACAATTAACTGTTGTTCTTTTCGAAAGTTATTCTGTATTTTTAGGTGAAATTTTACAGATTATAAGTAACACAAAGAGATGTTCCCTAATGGAGGTACCCGATTCCTCCTTGGATAATGAAAAAAGTATTGATCTGTATTTTACTATTTATCGGGACAATTGATCTCCAGTTCCGTTTACCCTAATATAAAACAATTAGCAAAAATAACTGACTAAAAAAAAGATATTTTTTTGTATGAAATTCATTAAACCACTCGCATTAGCTTTTCTGTTACCGGCTACATTCTATATAGCAGAAGCAAAAAAGCCAACCACGTTAACCGCGGAAGCACGAGCGATTCTATCCCAAGATAGTTTGGCCCTGAATCAAAAATTACCCTTGGACAACGAAGTCATCACGGGGAAGCTGAAAAATGGATTTACATACTTCATTCGTAAAAATAGCGAGCCTAAAGGTCGTGTTACCATGTATTTGGGCATGAAGGCCGGCTCTATTCTGGAAAATGAAAAACAGCTTGGTTTGGCACATTTTTTAGAGCATATGAACTTCAATGGCCTGAAGCATTTTCCAAAGAATGAATTGGTTAACTATCTCCAGAAAGCGGGCGTTCGATTTGGCTCGGATCTCAATGCCTATACCAGCTTCGATCAGACAGTTTATCAGCTACCAATTCCTTCTGACGATCCTGAACTTTTAAAAAATGGTTTGCAGGTGATGCGCGACTGGGTTCAGGATGCTTTGTTGGATGGCGAAGAAATTGATAAAGAGCGGGGCGTTATCCTCGAAGAAAAACGTGGTGGAAGAGGAGTACAGCAGCGTTTACAGGATCAATACTTTCCGATGTTGCTCAATGGCTCCCTTTACTCCAAACGTTTGCCTATCGGAACTGAACAGATACTGAAGACATTTCCTTATACAGAAATACGCAAATTCCACCAGGACTGGTATCGCCCAGATTTACAGGCTCTAATCATCGTTGGGGATATTGATCCTAAGGAAATGGAAGAAAGGGTGAAAGTTTTGTTTTCCGATATGAAAATGCCCAAAAAAGCATTGGAGCGTAAAAAATATCGTGTTGATTTGTTAAACAAGAACCAGTTCTTGGCAATTTCAGATCCGGAACTGCCTTATACCGTCGCGCAGATTTTGATCAAAAGTGAAAAAGAAAAAGTTTCCACCGTAGGAGATTACAGAAACGAGCTGTTGAAGAGTGTTTTCAATCAGATGATCGCAGGTCGTTTTTCTGAATTGATGCAGCAACCGAACCCTCCTTTTATGCAGGCAGGTGGAAGTATCAGCGATTTTGTTGCTAACCTCAATACTTTTTCATTGCTGGTGGTCCCAAAACCGGGCGAGTTAGAATCCGGATTTAAAGCGATGCTAACAGAATTTGAGCGCATTCAAAAATACGGTTTTACACAGACGGAGTTGGATCGTGCCATCGCAGATATGAAAAAAGGTAACGAGATGTCTTTTATCGAACGTGATAAAAAGAAATCGGATAGTTACGTCAATCGTTATCTAAATTATTTTATTGATGATGAACCAGCTTTAAGTAATGAAAACGCTTATCGTTTGACTAAACAGCTGTTACCAACGTTGAAGCTGTCAGAAGTAAATGGCTTGGTAAAAAAATATTATACTGATCTGAACCGCGATGTTCTGGTTATGGGGCCAGAGAAGGATAAGGCCAGTTTACCGGCTGAGTCTACCGTAATGAGCTGGGTAAAAGCAGTTGAAGAGACTCCTGTGACAGCTTATGAAGATAAAGTTTCCAATCTTCCCTTGCTTTCAAAAGAACCGGTGAAAGGCGCTGTTGTATCGTCAAGAAATATTGACGCCGTTCAAGCGAAAGAATTGACCTTAAGCAATGGCGTTAAAGTGATCTTAAAGCCTACGGACTTTAAAAATGATGAGATACAGATTATGGCGTATAGTCCAGGTGGAACATCAGGCTATAACGATGCAGATTACTTTTCGGCCTCCAATGCATCCTCTTTAATTGATGCAAGCGGCGTTGGACAAATGAACAACGTTGAGCTTACGAAGTATCTTTCGGGAAAAGATGTTTCCATCTCTCCGTACATTTCTGAACGTTACGAAGGTATCTCAGGTAGCACAGATAAAGAAGGATTGAAGAATGCTTTTGAATTGATTTATGGTTATTTTACGGAACCTCGATTGGACGAGGATATTTTCCAGAGTACCATGACCCGGGCAAAAGGATCTTTGGAAAATAGATTGAGCAATCCAAATAATGTATTCTCGGATAAAGTGAAAGAAGTGCTTTATGGCAACAATGTCCGTCGGCAAAACCCAACAGTAGAAACGATCAATAAAATTGATCGGGAGCGTGCTTTGGCAATTTACAAAGAACGATTTGCGGATGCTTCGGATTTTGTGTTTACAATTGTGGGTTCATTTGACGAGAATCAGATCAAGCCTTATTTAGAAACCTATCTTGCCTCATTGCCGGCCCTTAAAAGAGGGGAGAGCTATAAGGATTTAAATATTCTGGAGCCGAGCAAGGGAGAGCGCGTGGTTGTTCATAAGGGAAAAGAAGAAAAGGCAAGTACGCAATTGGCCTACTATGGGGACTATACCTATAATGAAACTGAAAATGTTAATATGGAAGCCTTGGAGAGTGTTTTGACGATCAAATTGCTTGAAAGACTCCGTGAAAAAGAAGGTGGTGTTTATGGAGTGGGTGCTCGGGCTAGTTTTAGTAAGCTGCCAAAAGCGCGTTATGCTTTCTCCATTGGTTTTGGTTCCGCAGTAGATAAGGCTGATGCTTTAATCGCTTCAGCATTGGATGAGGTAAAAAAGATTCAGGAACAGGGCCCCGAAAATGGAGATATTGAGAAGTTCCTAGCAGAACAACAGCGACAAAATGAGTTAAATCTTCGTGAAAATGGCTATTGGCTGAATTACATATCAAGTTCATATCAGAATGATCTTGATCTTACGCGATATACACGAAGAATAGACAATTTGAAGAAGGTAACTTCAAAGTCGGTGCAGGACGTTGCCGGGAAATATTTGAAAAGAGATCGACTTTTTGAATTTATCTTGATGCCGGATTCTAAATAACAGGAGTCTTGGAAAATAGAAAAAGGGTTGCCTGCCCAGTAGGCAACCCTTTTTCTATTGGACAAAAAATTATGGACAAAAAAATCCCAACCATTTCTGATTGGGATTGCCAAAATGTCTAATAAGTATCTCTTGTTAACCCAAATAGGATTTTAAGATTTTGCTTCTTGAAGTGTGTCTCAAACGCTGAAGAGCTTTATCTTTGATCTGACGAACACGTTCACGTGTCAAATTGAATTTCTCTCCGATTTCCTCTAACGACAATTGGTGATTGGAACCTAAGCCAAAGAAAAGTACGATAATTTCACGTTCTCTTTCTGTCAATGTTGCCAAAGATCGTTTGATTTCTTCCGATAGAGATTCATCAATCAAAGAACTGTCTGTGTCTGGATCATGGTTCTCCAAAACGTCCAAAAGTGTGTTTTCTTCACCTTGAACAAAGGGAGCGTCCATAGATACGTGACGACCAGAGTTGCTTAGGGTATCCGAAACCTTGTCTACTGTGGTTTCAAGGATATCCGCCAATTCTTCTGGAGATGGTTCCCGTTCGTATTCTTGTTCTAGTTTTGAGAAAGCCTTACTGATTTTGCTCAATGAACCGACTTGGTTCAATGGCAGACGTACGATACGCGATTGTTCAGCAATTGCTTGAAGAATAGATTGGCGAATCCACCAAACGGCATAAGAAATGAATTTAAACCCCTTTGTCTCGTCAAAACGTTTAGCTGCTTTAATTAAGCCCAGGTTACCTTCATTGATTAAATCACCTAAGGTTAAACCTTGATTTTGATATTGTTTTGCTACTGATACTACGAAACGAAGGTTGGTTTTAGTCAATTTTTCCAAGGCAACTTGATCGCCTTCGCGGATACGCTGTGCTAATTCTACTTCTTCTTCTGCTGTAATTAAGTCTACTTTACCAATTTCGTGTAAGTATTTGTCCAAAGACTGTGACTCACGATTGGTGATAGATTGTGTAATTTTGAGCTGTCTCATTAATTTTTATTAATTCTCCTCTCTAAGAAATGTTTGCGAAAATACGAAAAATTTTTGAATTATTAATGGAAAATTGATTATCTAGCCACTCATATTTAATGAGTTAGGTTTTTTTGAGTTTCAATTTTTAATCATCAAAAACTATTCCATTTTAATATTTTTTTTCTTCTTATCTGTTGCTGTAATATTCAACTGTTTGATATTTAAAGTGCTAAAGGGTTTAAATTTTTTTTCTTATTCTAGACAATTTAACTCGGTAGTAGCTGATTTATTATGCAATATGCATTCCTCAAATTTATTTTAAAATGATAATTTTATGATAAAACAAAAAGATGGATCTTTTGTTTTATTAGTGACATTAAATAAATTTAAAAGAATAAAAATTATATTATGCCAATCTTAATTCACTTGGATAAAATAATGAAAGAGAAAAAAATGTCGCTTAACCAATTGAGTGACAATGTCGGAATTACCCTTTCCAATCTTTCAATCATCAAGAATCAAAAGGCGAAGGCATTGCGATTAGACACCCTTGAAGCGATATGCAAAGCGCTAGACTGTCAGCCTGGTGATCTGCTGCAATATTATGATGGTGGTGATGAAAAAGGCTAAAATCGATAACCTTTTAAAAAATCGACTACATTCATTCTTTTCTTCCCTTCGAGTTGAAGGTCAGAAATGACAATATAGCCGTCTTGCGCCGCAATTTTTAAGAAACTTTTCTTGTCAGTTTCTATGGTTCCCGGTATTGTAGCTGTATTGACAAGTTCTTTTTCTGTGCTATAGATTTTTAGGACCTTATCATTTAAGAGGGTAAATGCCGCTGGATAGGGGCTTAAACCGCGAATGAAGTTATACACTTGCGCAGTGGGCTGATCCCAGTTTATTTTACAGTCTTCTTTGAAAATTTTTGGAGCATGTTTGAGCGGCTCCGTTGTGAGAAGGACTTCCTGAGGTTTGGGCTGCAAGGTTCCATCCTTTAATTGCTGGATGGTTTGCAGGAGAGTTTCTGCTCCGGCCACCATGAGGTTATCGTGAAGATCACCGGCGTTGTCTGTTTCTTTGATAGCAACTTTTTTCGACAATAAGATGTTTCCTGTATCGATTTCGTGCTGTAGTAAAAATGTCGTTACGCCCGATTCTTTCTCTCCATTGATGATTGCATGATTTATCGGTGCTGCACCCCGGTACTGTGGAAGGAGTGAGGCGTGGACATTGATTGTTCCAAATTTAGGCATATTCCAGACGATCTCAGGAAGCATGCGGAATGCTACCACAACCTGTAGGTCCGCCTGAAAACTTTTCAGTTCATCTAAAAATGCCTCATCACGGAGTTTCACTGGTTGAAGAACTGGGATGTTATGTTGCGTAGCAAATATTTTCACAGCAGATTCATGTATTTTTTGTCCACGTCCTGCGGGTTTGTCCGGTACCGTAACCACAGCGACAACTTGTTCGCCAGACTGAATCAGTGCTTCAAGTGAAGCTACAGCAAAATCGGGAGTACCCATGAAAATAATACGCATAATACTTGTAATTTTTATAAAACCCTTTAAACCAGTACAGGGGCCTCCTCGTTGAATAGCCTACTGAAAAACGCCTAATTATTTGTCATTTCAGTTTTGTAAATAACAAATTTTTATAACTTTGCGAAGTTACATAAATATATTGAAAGCTTGAATTTTCCTTATTTTTTAGCAAATCGGATCGCATTTTCTGGAAAAAGAACGTTCTCAAAATTGATCGTTCGGGTGACTATTGGTGCAATTGCTCTTGCTATTGCAGCGATTATCATATCTATTGCGGTATTGCGCGGATTTAAGGGAGAGATTATCAGTAAGCAACGGAGCTTTTTTGCCGATGTATTGGTTTTACGTTACGACCTGAATAAGTCTTACGAAAATTCACCCATAACACTTACACCGGAGGTTCGTAAGTCCATATTGGCGATTCCCCAAGTCAACTCAATCAGTTCCTTTGCGACCAAGGCCGGGATTATTAATGTCAACAATGAAGTTGAAGGAGTGGTTCTCAAAGGTATCGATTCCTTGTATAATCAGCAGCCCTTTCAGCGTATGCTGGTGGAAGGGAGCATGATAGACTTTAAATCGGATAATGCGGATAATCAGATTTTGGTGTCCAAGTATCTCGCAGATCGACTGCTCCTAAAAGTCGGTGACGATTTTATTATGTATTTCGTGCAGGATCCTATACGTAAACGTAAATTTGTCATTAAGGGCATTTTTAATACAGGCTCCGAAGAATTAGATAAGGTCTATGTGATCGGGTCTCTCAATGTCATTCGTAAACTGAGTAACCTCGATGATCATGAAGTAGGGGGCTATGAGATTCGGATTAAAGATTTTAGTCAGCTCGAACAGACAACGAACAAGGTTGAAGATCTGTTGCCTATCGATATGCAGGCAATCAATATCAAGGATCAGGTCCCTGATATTTTTCAGTGGCTGGAATTGCTTGACATGAACACCAAAATCATTTTCATACTGATGACGGTCGTTGCTATTATCAATATGATCTCCGCCTTGCTGATCACCATTCTTGAGCGGACTTCAATGATCGGTATCTTAAAGGCGTTGGGGTATCACAATGCCGGGATTCGCCGCGTCTTCATGTACAGTGCCCTGTACCTCATCGGTCTGGGATTATTAATCGGTAATCTTATTGGCTTAGGTTTTTACTTTTTTCAAGATTTTACCCATTTCTTTAAATTGGATGAGAAGACCTACTATATCTCCTATGTGGCCGTTCAACTTCAATGGTCTGATGTGATTTTGGTCAATTTGGCTGTCGTGTTTATCGGAATGATCTCATTATTTATTCCGTCAATGCTAATTACCAAGATTAGTCCGATCAAAGCCATTTCTTTTAAGTAACACTACTTTTAGGCTTCGCTTTCTTGAAAAAATCGTATTTTTAGTGCTGTTAACTATTTTTCGAGCTGTATAGAAAAATAAGTATATACATATTACGGCTAGTATACAAGCACTTATGAATAAAACTTTTGAGCATATTTCCCACGCTTTCGAAGCGCCTTTACAAAATCCTGTACTTATATTTTCGCTGGTACTTTTTATTATCCTGTTATCACCGATCGTACTGCGACCGATAAAGGTTCCGGGTATTATTGGATTGATTATATCTGGTGTTATTATTGGACCACATGGACTCAACTGGTTGGAAAAAAACTCGGCTATCACACTGTTTTCAACAATAGGCCTGCTCTATATCATGTTTATTGCCGGTTTGGAGTTAGATATGAATGAGTTTAAAAAGACCAAGAATAAGAGTTTACTTTTTGGCTTTTTAACATTTATTGTTCCGATCAGTATTGGCTATCCTGTTTGTCATTTTTTACTGGGCTACGGCGTTTTACCGAGTTTGTTGATATCAAGCATGTTTGCTACCCATACGTTGGTTTCTTATCCCATCGTAAATAGCTATGGTATTTCTAAAATGGAGGCTGTTGCGATCACGATAGGTGGAACAATCCTGACGGATACGGCCGTGCTGATTATTCTTGCGGTGATTACCGGCGTTTCCCAGGGAAATATTGGCAATGAATTTTGGATTACCCTGACGATTTCCTTTGCTATTTTCCTGTTTATCATGTTTGGTGTTATTCCAAGGATTGCAAAATGGTTTTTTGAACGCTTGGGGAGTGAGAAGACGTCCAATTATATCTTCGTGCTCTCTGTCGTATTTTTTGCTGCATTTTTAGCGGAAATTGCCGGCCTTGAGCCTATTATTGGGGCTTTCGTTGCCGGTCTAGCCCTCAACAAACTGATACCACACTCTTCCGCTTTGATGAACCGAATTGAGTTTATCGGCAATGCGATTTTTATTCCTTTCTTCTTGATATCTGTGGGGATGATTGTCGATGTCAGCGTGATTTTGAAGGGGCCGCAGGCACTTATTATTGCTGGAACACTGACCGTTGTGGCTATCGTCGGTAAATATGTGGCCGCATGGTTGACGCAGCTCGTTTTTAAATATAGCCGTGGTCAGCGCAATCTGATATTTGGTTTAAGTAGTGCTCATGCTGCTGCAACACTAGCTGTAATCATGGTTGGACATAAGAACGGTATTATCGATGAGAATGTGCTTAATGGTACGATTCTGTTGATTTTGGTTACCTGTATTGTCGCTACAGTGGTTACCGGAAATGCCTCGCGTAAAGTGGTTATGGATGGTGAACAGGACGAAGAACATACAGATGTGGTGAAGGAAAAAGATGAAAACATCTTGATATCTATCGCTAACATGGATAATATGGAGCCTATTTTGGATTTTTCAACCTATATTAAAAGTAAGAAATGTTCCTATCCAGTCAATATCGTGTCCGTTGTGAAGGATAATGAGCAGGCTCAATTAAACATGTCAAAAGCACGGAAGAACCTGGATAACATGGTCAGGTATGCTTCGGGTAGTGAAACAAATGTTAATATCAGTGCTACAATAGATTTAAACATTGCTAGCGGGGTTGCACGGTCGGCAAAAGAAGTTTCTGCCAATTGTATTGTTTTGGGCTGGCCGAGTGCGGCCAATTTTATGGATAAGTTTGTTGGAGAAAAAACGGAAAGTATCTTAAACAGAACCTCGGCTAATGTGATGTTATGTCATTTTAAAAAACCTTTTATTTCTAATAAATCCATTGTCGTTTTTGCACCACCCATGTGCGAGGCAGAATTTGGGTTCGAGTATTGGCTGGAGAAGGTTGTTAAACTGGCGCAGGAGCTATCTGTTCCAGTAACATTTGTTGTCGATGAACGCTCTGCTGCCGCCATTAAAGAACATCTTGTTGAGCTGAAAAATTCTGTTCCTGTTACCTTTGAACATTACGATGCCTGGGACAATTTGCAGGGCCTTAAAGCGTTTAAGGAAGAAGATGCGATGTTTATTTTTGTTTCGGCCAGAAATGGAGAAGTTTCCTATCGTGATTCTCTGGATGGGGTAGCAAAGAAATTAGATCGTATTTATGCAAACGAAAATCTTGTTTTAGTGTTTCCTAGTAGAGTGGAAAATGCACACATCGATGAGTATGAAGATGTCGAAGCAGCTCCAATCTTTAGAAAAATTAGCAAAGAGATCGGAAATATGTTTAATAAGGGATAGTAATTGTCCGTTAAAATTGAAGGTTATGTCAAATAAGATTACAATGTCAAGTGAAGGAACTTTACAGGTTCCAGATTTTCCAACAATTCCTTTTATTATCGGCGACGGTATTGGTCCTGATCTTTGGCATGCGGCAGTGCGTGTTTTTGATCAAGCGGTGGAGAAAGCGTATGATGGAAAACGGAAAATAACATGGAAGGAGGTGCTGGCAGGTGAAAAAGCTTTTAACGAAACAGGCGAATGGCTACCAAAAGATACCCTAAATGTACTAAAAGAATACCTTGTTGGAATTAAAGGGCCACTAACCACGCCAGTAGGCGGCGGAATCCGTTCTTTGAATGTTGCTTTGCGTAAGGATTTGGATCTCTATGTATGTCAAAGGCCGACAAAATGGTTTGTGGGCGTACCTTCACCAGTCAAACATCCGGAATATGTGGATATGGTGATTTTTCGTGAAAATACGGAGGATATTTATGCTGGAATAGAGTTTCAGGCGGGAACAGTTGAAGCCAACAGGTTTCAGGATTTCTTGCATGACGAGCTTAATATTGATTATAATTTCTCGGCCACGACAGGAGTCGGTGTCAAGCTGGTTTCTGAGGAAGGGTCGAAAAGACTGGTCCGTGCGGCAATAGAACATGCTATTCATCACAATTTACCTTCAGTGACGATTGTTCACAAAGGAAATATCATGAAATTTACGGAGGGTGCTTTTAAGATTTGGGGGTATGAGGTTGCTGAAACGGAATTTGCTGACAAAACGTATACCTGGGGACAATGGGAGCGAACGAAAGCAGAAAAAGGTGCGGAGGTTGCCAACCAGGAACAAAAGGCGGCCTTGGATTCAGGTAAAATTTTGATTAAAGATATTATTGCCGACAATTTTTTACAGCAGATCTTACTTAATCCACGGGATTTTTCTGTTGTGGCAACTTTAAATCTGAACGGTGATTATATTTCTGATGCGCTGGCCGCAATGGTTGGCGGTATAGGGATCGCACCGGGAGCTAATATCAATTTTAAAACAGGGCATGCTGTTTTTGAAGCTACTCACGGTACAGCACCTCGTTTTGCAAATACCAATACCATGAATCCTTCGTCGGTTATTTTAAGCGGTGTTATGCTACTCGAATACCTTGGATGGACGGAAGCTGCGGCGGCAATTGTTAAGGCCTTGGGCGAAACCATAATTGCCAAGACCGTGACCGTAGATTTTTACAATTTGATGGATGATGCTACATTAGTCAAAACAAGTGAATTTGCCGATCGAATTATCGAAAAAATATAAGAATTTTATTTTCTGAGATATTAAGCAGAAATTTGAATAAAATTTCTGCTTTTTTATGGATTACAATCAGCTTCCTCTTTTTATAAGGGAATCGAATATTTTTACGGAAAACGAGAAAATTAAGTTGGCTCAGATCGAACGTTTACCCACTCCACATGAGGTAGATGATATAACTAGTCTCCCTGAAATTTACGAATTGCTAAATGCCTTTATTGGCGATCAATCCGCCCGTAATACCCATCTTCAACTTAAAGCTAAGGAGTATTTACAAGATAATCAGATAGATATGGCGTGGAAAGTGCTGCTTATTTGATGTTTTTTGCATTGAACTAGGTGTTTGTTGTGCGATCTTTTTATTGAAATCATTTAGAATTTTATAAATTTTCAATAAAAAAACAGATTAGTTGAAAAATATATAATTTTATTTTACCTTTGGTTTTTAAACAACGGATTGCTTAGCTAGGGTTAAAGAATAGCAATCAAACAAACTATAACATCAATGAAACATAATTTTGGAGCAGGTCCATGTATTCTGCCAAAGGAAGTATTTCAACAAGCCTCAGAAGCTGTAATTGATTTTAACAACACCGGTTTATCAATTTTAGAGATCTCTCACCGTTCCAAAGAGTTTGAAGCAGTGATAGATGAGGCCACACAATTAGTACGCGAGTTATTGTCAGTACCTCAGGGATATTCGATTCTTTTCCTTCAAGGAGGGGCTAGTTTGCAATTTGCAATGGCGCCGTTGAATCTTTTACCTGAAGGAGGTAAGGCTGCTTATTTGGATACTGGTGTCTGGGCTACAAAAGCATTAAAAGAAGCTAAAAAATTCGGTACAGTAGATGTTGTAGCTTCGTCGATTGATAAAAATTATTCCTACATCCCTAAGGGATATGCCATCCCAACAGATGCTGCATATTTTCATTATACAGCTAACAATACCATTTACGGTACTGAGGTTTTTGATAAGCCTGAAACGGCGTTGCCAGTAGTTGTTGATATGTCTTCTGATATTTTCTCACGTGAGATCAATGTTGCTGACTATGATTTGATCTATGCTGGTGCTCAAAAAAATATGGGCCCTGCAGGTGTTACACTCGTGATTGTTAAAGATGACATCTTAGGTAAATCAGGACGTGTTCTTCCGTCGATGTTGGATTATCAATTGCATATCAATGGTGGTTCAATGTACAATACTCCACCGGTATATTCGATCTTTGTATCGATGTTAAACCTTCGTTGGTTAAAAGCAAAGGGCGGTGTTTCTGTATTGGAGCAAGAGAATATCATCAAAGCACGTGCTTTATACGATGAAATCGACCGCAACCCATTGTTCAAAGGTACTGCAGCTGTTGAAGATCGTTCACGCATGAATGTTACTTTTGTAATGGATACACCAGAGTTGGAAGCTGAATTTTTGGCTTTGGCAAAAGAGCGTAATTTGATCGGAATCAAAGGTCACCGTTCTGTAGGTGGATTTAGAGCTTCGATTTACAATGCTTTACCATTAAGCAGCGTAAATGCGTTGATTGATGCAATGAAAGAATTTGAGGACACGCATACGGCCTAAGGGACTGTGCATGTTGCTGAAATTTAGTAGTTGACAAACAGATAATTAGTTAGATTAAGAATTATAGAGGTCGTATTGTATTCACCTGGTTGGATCTTCCGATGAGTTGAACGGCACTGATACCTTTAAAAACGAATTATAAAGATGAAAATATTAGCGAATGACGGTATCGATCCACTAGGAAAGAAAATGCTGGAAGATGCAGGTCATAGTGTAGATACAACTCATATTCCACAAGAAGAGCTGCCAGAAAAACTCCTTGCTTATGATGCAATCACGGTACGTAGTGCAACTAAAGTACGTCAGGCCCTGATTGATGGCTGCCCTAACTTGAAAGTTATCGGCCGTGGTGGAGTAGGCATGGATAATATTGATGTAGACTATGCCCGTTCAAAAGGGATTGCTGTTGTCAATACTCCTGCGGCATCTTCTTTATCAGTTGCTGAGCTGGTTTTTGCTCACCTATTGAATGGTGTACGTTTCTTATACGATTCAAATAGAAAAATGCCTGTTGAGGGCAATACAAAATTTGGCGCCCTTAAAAAAGCTTATGGAGCTGGTACTGAGCTTCGTGGTAAAACTATCGGTATCGTTGGATTTGGTCGTATCGGTCGCGAAGTTGCCAAAATCGCCATTGGTCTGGGGATGGATGTGGTTTACACGGATTTGTTCGAAGGACCAAAAACATTAACCATAACACTTTCAGGTGGTATACAAGTTGAGGTACCTATTCAACAAGTGGAGATGGACAACTTATTTAAAGTTTCAGATTTTATCTCTTTACACGTTCCATTTTTGGATAAACCAGCTATCGGAGCTGCAGAGTTCCCATTATTGAAAGATGGTGTTGGCTTAGTTAATGCCTCGAGAGGTGGTGTTATTGATGAATTGGAATTAGTGAAAGCATTGGATTCGGGTAAAGTTGCATTCGCCGGTTTAGATGTATTCGATAATGAACCTACTCCACGCGAGGAGATCTTAAAACATCCAAAAATTTCGTTGACGCCACATATTGGAGCGGCAACCAATGAAGCTCAAGAAAGAATCGGCGAAGAATTGGCCGGTCTACTGATCGAAAACTTGAAGAAGTAATTCTTCCGCATAACATCTAAGATATGCGGCACAAAACTTTCATGATTTTGTGCCGCATTTTTTTTAATATAAATTCATGAATTGCCTATATTGGCACACAGAAATTTAATAATTGTAACTTCAGTATGAAAGTTTTAAAATTTGGTGGTACTTCCGTGGGGAGTGCAGCACGTATCAAAGGGTTGTTGGATATTGTAAACCCTGCTGAACGTCAGATCGTCGTATTGTCCGCGGTTGCTGGAACGACAAATGCTTTGGTTGAAATAGGTCAAGCTTACACAGGAGGTAAGAAGGACGAAGCTAAAGATTTGGTCAAGAAGCATAAGGATAAGTACGAAGACCTCATTAAAGAACTTTTCAGCACTGAACAAGGATATAAAAATGGTAAAGAATTGATCGATTACCATTTTAATCTGATTTCTACCTTAGCCAATGAGTTATTTACACCTATTGAAGAAAAAGTTATTTTGGCGCAAGGTGAATTGATGTCTACTGCTTTATGGCATTTCTATTTGAATGAAATCGGTATAAAATCCGCGTTGTTACCAGCCCTGGATTTTATGAAAATTGATGAAGATAATGAGCCTATGGTGGAATACATTGGCGAAAAACTAAGTCGTATTTTGGCACAGAGCCCAGAAAATACGTTATTTATCACACAAGGTTTTATTTGCCGAAATTCATTTGGTGAAATCGATAATTTGCGCCGTGGCGGTTCAGATTATACGGCTTCATTGATCGGCGCAGCAATCCGTGCCGAGGAAGTTCAGATCTGGACGGACATCGATGGGATGCACAATAATGATCCTCGTGTTGTCAAAGGAACGACACCGATTGCACATCTAAGCTTCGATGAAGCTGCGGAGCTGGCTTATTTTGGTGCTAAAATTTTACATCCACAATCGGTATTCCCAGCGCAAAAATATAACGTTCCAGTTCGGTTATTGAACACGATGGAACCCAATGCAAAAGGGACTTTGATCAGTAAGGACGGTGCTCAGAAAGGTTGTATTCGCGCCATTGCCGCGAAAGACGGTATCACGGCAATTCACATCCATTCATCGCGTATGCTACTTGCCTATGGTTTCCTACGTCGTGTTTTTGAAATATTCGAGCGTTATAAAACACCAATCGATATGATCACAACTTCGGAAGTGGCGGTATCGTTGACCATTGATGATACAACCAATTTGGCTGATATTATCAAAGAAGTGGAGGATTTTGGTTCTGTAACAGTAGATGGTGATCAGACCATTGTATGCGTTGTAGGCGATTTCGGTTTGAATAGCCACGGTTATGCTGCTCGCGTACTTGACGCTGTAAAACACCTTCCAGTTCGTATGATTTCTTACGGTGGTTCAGACTTTAACGTGTCGATTCTATTGAATTCAGATCATAAAACAGAAGCATTACGTTCATTGCACAATCGTTTATTTTAAGAAGTAGGTTTTTATATGATAAATACAGGTATCGCGGCGAAGTTTGCAGAGAAAGAAACGCCGTTTTATTATTATGATCTGAATGTGTTAAACAAGACCCTGGAGGCTGCGCATGCTGCGTCCCACAAACGGGGATTTCATGTTCACTATGCATTAAAGGCCAATTTTAATGACGAGTTATTGAAGGCGATTCAAGAGATCGGCTTTGGTGCGGATTGTGTGAGTGGCAATGAGGTAAAGAAAGCCATTGAATGTGGCTTTGATTCCAAGAAAGTCACTTTTGCGGGAGTTGGTAAATCTGATAAGGAAATCAATTATGCGCTCGATCAAAATATTTTTGCTTTTAATGTGGAATCCATTCAGGAGCTTGAGGTCATCAATGAGCTTGCCTCAAAAAAAGGTGTAAAAGCAAATGTGGCCTTAAGGATCAACCCAAATGTGGATGCACACACCCATCATTATATTACAACAGGGCTTGACGAAAACAAATTTGGTGTGCCCAATGCCGATTTGGAAAAATGTGCAGCCGTGCTTAAAAAATGTGAATCTATTGAATTGGTTGGTCTTCATTTTCACGTAGGTTCACAGATTACGGATATGACCGTATTCAAAAGCCTGTGCGTGAAGGTTAATGAATGGAAAAACTGGTTTGAAGAACGCGGTACACAAATCCGTGTATTGAATGTCGGTGGCGGATTGGGGATTGATTATAAAAATCCTGATGGAAATACAATTCCTGATTTTGAAGCCTATTTTGATATTTTCGACCGCTTCCTGGAGCGTACAGCACAGCAAGAAGTGCACTTTGAATTGGGGCGGGCTTTGGTCGCACAATGCGGAAGCCTTGTTAGCCGCGTGTTGTATGTTAAAAATGGTGTCAAGAAAAATTTCTTGGTATTGGATGCTGGAATGACTGAATTAATGCGCCCGGCCTTGTATCAGGCCTATCATAAAATTGAAAATATCAGCGCGACAGACAGCGCCGAATCCATTAACTACGATGTGGTTGGGCCAATCTGTGAATCGTCCGACTGCTTTGGTAAGGAAGTGCCACTTCCGGTTTCAAAACGTGGCGACTTAATTGCCATTCGTTCTGCAGGTGCTTATGGCGAAGTGATGGCCTCGCGTTATAACCTACGTGAGGAAATACGCTTCGTGTATAGCAATCAGCTATAAGCTCCCGTTTTTAAAATATTTATTTAAAAGCCAGTCTGTTCTTCAGACTGGCTTTTTGGTTTTAATAGTTTTGTCCTATATGCAGAAACTTTTGTTTATCATTTTTTTGATCGTCTTTCGTATACTTGTTTATGCTTATGGCGATTGAATTTCCGGTTACGATAGATTTGTTTGGAAAAACATTTCTCTTACATCCTTTTATGGAAGGATTGGGGATGTTTATTGGTATGCGTTATTATCAGTTGCTCAAATGGAAGGATCAGGAAAGTTTAGGGCATACCAATTCCCTTCTTATTGTTATTGCTGCCGGCCTAGGGGCTTTAATCGGCTCACATGTCATCGGTTCCCTCGAGCGCCCGGCTGAATTGCTCAATGCGACACACAAATGGGCTTACATTTGGGTGAACAATACGATAATCGGTGGTTTGGCAGGAGGTTTGGTTGCCGTGGAAGGGATGAAAAAGATCATGGGTAAAAAAGAAAGTACTGGTGATCGGATGGTCTTTCCCTTGATTAGTGCAATTTCCATTGGTAGGGTAGGTTGTTTTTATACAGGTGTATTCGAGCAGACCTATGGTTTACCCACAACGTCTCCATTGGGGATGTATCTGGGGGATGCCTATAAACGGCATCCGGTAGCGCTGTATGAAATCGTATTTTTACTGCTCTTATTTGTAGGACTCCAACTTTTTAAACGACGATACAATTATCGAAATGGCGTGTTGTTTCAGCTTTTTATGCTTAGTTATTTTAGTTTTCGTTTCCTGCTGGACTTTATCAAGCCACGGGCAATTATACTTTTGGGGCTAAGTACCATACAAATTACGTGCATCGTGGTGATAATTTATTATATTTATTTATTAAAAAATGAACGTTTAATCAAAAAATAGAAATTATGTATTTGCTTGAGGGGTCATTTGGATCGGAAAGTACCGCGATGTTGGGACTTTTTCTACTTACTATAGGTGCTATTGTGATCGGTATTGCACTTTTGGTTATTATTATCGGCTCGATTATTAAAGCTGGAAATAAAGAATCAAAATTCAATGTCAATCCCTGGCTTAAAGTATTGTTGGGCGGAATTGGAGCAATGTTGGCAGGGGGACTTGCCTGTGGACTTACCTTTATGAACTAGAGATCAGCTTTATGCCAGTTAGAAACTATACATACTACGATTACACCATCAGCCTATGTCCAACATGCCTTTCGCGTGTTGGTGCCAAGATTATTATCGAGGATGAACAGGTATTTATGACAAAAAACTGTCCTGATCATGGCTTTTTTAAAACACTGATTGCAACTGATGTTGACTATTATAAGAACATTCGGAATTATAATAAAGCCTCAGAAACACCTTTGAAATTTGATAATGAAGTACATTATGGCTGTCCCTATGATTGTGGCTTATGCGTCGATCATGAACAGCACAGTTGCCTTTCTATCATCGAGGTGACCGACCGCTGTAATTTGACCTGTCCAACCTGTTATGCCATGTCGTCGCCCCATTATGGACGACATCGCTCGCTGGAAGAAATTGAACGGATGTTTGACAAAATCGTCGAAAGTGAAGGTGAACCGGATGTGGTTCAGATCAGCGGTGGAGAGCCAACCATACATCCTGATTTTTTTAAGATTTTAGACATTGCGAAGACAAAGCCTATTAAGCATCTCATGCTCAATACGAATGGGATCAGAATTGCCAATGATCCTGGTTTTGCTGAGCAACTCGCGACGTATGCGCCTGAATTTGAAATCTATCTCCAGTTCGATTCCTTTCGCCCATCGGTGCTTGAGAAATTCCGGGGCAAAGATCTTACAGATATCCGTAAAAAGGCCATAGACAAATTAAATGCACTTAATCTAAGTACAACCTTGGTTGTCGTCCTGGAAAAAGGAACCAACGATGATGAAATAGGGGAAATATTGGATTACGCCTTACAACAGCGATGTGTACGGGGGGTAACCTTTCAACCGGTTGAAATTGCCGGTCGAAATGCGGCCGATGCACAGCAACATAAAATGACATTAACGGAGGTACGTCAGGAAATCCTGAATCAATATCCACTATTGGACCCACATGATATTATTCCTGTTCCTTGTAATCCTGATGCTTTGGCGATGGGCTATATACTGAAAATAGGTGCGGAGCGTATACCTTTGACCCGACATATTGATCCTGCTATTTTGTTAAATAGCCAATCGCGCAACACCATTGTATATGAACAGGATAAAGGTGTTCAGATGCAATTGCTGGATATATTTAGCACGGGAATTTCTGTGGATAAGGTAAGGCCAAAAGTAAACCAGTTGCTTTGCTGTTTACCCGAAGTCTGCGCACCTGATCTTGATTACGACAATCTTTTCCGAATTATCATTATGAATTTTATGGATGCCTACGATTTTGACGTTCGTGCAGTCAAAAAATCATGTGTCCATATCGTCAACAAAGACTTGAAATTAATTCCTTTTGAGACGATGAATTTATTTTATCGTGACGATAAAATAAAACGCTTGGAAGAACTAAAACTATCGGATGCTATTCGATTTTAACAGGAGATAAGTTATTTTTGTCGAAGAAATACCTTTGGTCCTTTCTTTGCAAAATGTAGTGTTCATTGCATTTGGCTACACATTGCCAGGTAAGGAAATCAACAAAATTAGAAGTATGAAATTGGGCATTGTTAAGCGTTTTATTTTTGTCTTAAGTCTCTTGGCTTTTCAGTTGCATGTGTCTGCACAGGATTCAGTTCAGGTTAGAAAAAATCAGAGTAACGATCGAACCGCGGCACATGTTGGCTTCAATAAAAGGTCAGCTGTGGATTCCACACGTGTTGGCAATGACTCCTTACGTAATGACCTGAAGAAGGTCAATTTGACTTTTCTTGCTAATATTCGAACAGGTTCAATGGCGGATTTCGTTGCCCAACTGAATGAGAAATCCAATACGTATACTGCGACCAATACAGGATCGGCCAAAGACAGTATTGCCGCAATTAAAAATAGTATTCACGAAGAAATTAAGCAGCTGAAGTCTATTAAGGGCAGTATCAGTAATTATTCAAACAGTCTTAATGTTACCCAGGATCAGATCAGGAATTTGGTCAACCGTTATGATATTAGTACCAGTAATCATAGTCGAGCATACCAATACCTTGA
Source organism: Sphingobacterium paramultivorum (assembly GCF_014109745.1). Classification (NCBI taxonomy): domain Bacteria; kingdom Pseudomonadati; phylum Bacteroidota; class Sphingobacteriia; order Sphingobacteriales; family Sphingobacteriaceae; genus Sphingobacterium; species Sphingobacterium paramultivorum. The sequence continues at coordinate 2,645,619 of NZ_CP058555.1, read as the reverse complement.
TAATGCTCAGCTCAAGCTGTCGTCAAAAATGGATTCTCTGGAGGCAATCAACCGGACGATAGATGAACTTATCGCCAAGAACCAACGCCATTTGCTGCGTCTGGATGCTGTGCATGAAGTGAAAAATGTAAGTAAAAAGGTCGATTCTACGTCGAGCAAAAGTTCGATCTGGAAAGCGAATACGGCGGCGATTTCAAAGGATGTAATTTTAAACAATATACGGAGTAATTATAGTAACAATACAGCGATAGACAAATATGTTAATCGGACCGATTGGGCGAGCCGTATCCTATTGATTGTATTGGGATTGGGCTATTGCTACTGGATTGTGCGGGTGTCCTATATCCTTCGACAGAATGATCCTGAACATAAACTTGCGATTGACGCTATCGTTGGAAAAACAATTATTTTTCTCTTGACACTGTTGCCTTTTGTAAACTTCTTTACACCAAGTTTCATTCTGCAGGCTTCCCAATTGGTCATTATGTTAATCTTCATGTTTTTGCTAAGGCATCGCATGAGCGGGTTACAGCGTAAAATTGCCATTATCCTCATTGTATTCTACATCCTGGACGTATTTGTCAATATGATCGTAAGCGATGACCTCTTTTTAAGGATCGTCTGTATCGCCTTTAATCTGATCGCACTGGGACTTGTTAGCTACACAAAGCGACGAATCAAAAATGCAGATAGTCCGGGGTATATCAGCAATTTTATTTATGTCGTTTTCGCTATCCTCAATATCACGGCAATTACCTTGAATGTGATTGGCCATGTTGAGCACTCGCGGAGCTTTAGTATTGCCTGTGCTGTTGGTTTAGTCCAATCCTTTACGTTGCAGTATTTTGCAGACATGATTAAGGCTGATGTACGTAATCAGTTTAAAAAAGATCGACTGACTGCAGGATTCTGGATGCGTTTTAACGAACAGCGTACATTGGCTATCATCACAGAAATTCTTCGGATCGTATGTGTGCTTTTGGCCATTATTGTGTTGGCAAACAACTTACAGTTTATAGAAACACTATTGGCAGCGAGCGAAGTCTTTTTTGGCAAAGTGCGCAGCATTGGAAGCATATCTTTTACACTCGGCAACCTTGTTGTGGCTGTTTTACTGCTTTTGGTAGCCAACTGGTTTCAAAAAAATATCAGTTTGATTGTTCTCGGCGGTGAAGACGGTCAGCTTAGCCAGGTCTATAATCAGAAGATGACCCTATTTCCGCTCTTTCGGTTGGCGATTATTCTGATTGGTTTTTTTATGGCAATCTCTGCCCTGGGAATGAGTTTGGATAAACTTACCGTTGTCATCGGAGCGCTGAGTGTTGGTATCGGTCTGGGCATGCAGAATATCATCAATAATTTTGTGTCTGGTATTATTTTAGTTTTTGACAAGCCATTTCGGGTGGGCGACCAAATTGAACTTGCCGACAAAAAAGGGCGGGTCAAAGAAATCGGTATACGTGCCAGTGTCCTCAAAACTGCAGATGGTGCCGACGTTATCATCCCAAATGGCGATTTACTCTCTGGAAGAGTCGTCAATTGGACTTTATCACAGGAATACAGCAAAACAAGCTTTGTGCTCCATATCGATCGACAGGCCGATCTGGAAAAAGCGAAAGAATGGATTAAAGATGCGATGATGTCCAGCCCACATTATATACAGGATAGAGATAGCGGGATCAGCATACAGGATATCAGTGCGGAGATGATCTATCTAAGTGTTTACTGCTGGGTAAACGCCGCAGCCAATGCCTCGTCGCTTAAAAACGATGTGCTGCTTGTATTATACAAAAAGTTTGAAGCGGAGGGCCTGAAATTTTATAGTGTCATTCCACCCAAAAATTAGTTTATCAATTGACTTTTTCTGACGAGTATGCATAATGGATTATCGGGAGGGCTTATTATTTAGTCAGATGGGTTCGGAAATATAACGGGCTGAATCCCTTGGCGCGTTTGTAGAAATGGGAAAGATGGCTCTCGTCGGTAAATCCGAGTTCTGCAGCAATTTGTTTCAAGGTATAATCTTTGGATTTAAGTCTGTTCTCGATGAGTTCGATCCGGTAGCTGTTGATATAGGCTCTCAAACTAGTGCCGAAGTTCTTCTTAAAGTAGATTCCAAAATAGGATGGAGCAATATTAAATTTCTGAGCCAGCAGGCTGACCTGAAGTTTTTCGGGCGAAAAAATATAGCGATGAATATAAGCCGAAATCGATCGGTCAACATATAGTTCATGCTGCTGGGGTAAGCGTTGTGTTTCTGATATTTCTTTGTAGAGCCCAAAGATCGCAACGAGTTGGTCAAATAGCCAATCAGAACGCTCGTTGACAGTGGCATTACTATACAGTCGGACAGCTTCCAGGATATGTGAATAAATCAGGCGATGGTGCTCGTCCATATACAGTTTGCGTTCCTTCAATCCTTTATCGTTCATTAGCTCCATAATCCAGGCATAGCGCTTGAGATTACGTTTATTCTGCAGAAAGTAGGTGTCTGTAAATAAAATAAACAAAAAATGGGTCTTTTCTTCAATGTTAAAATAATGCTTGTCTTCCGGACTAATTAAGAACACATCGCCAGGTTCATAATTCAGTTCAAATTTGTTGATCACATGGGTTCCTTTGCCCGAACGAATATAAACAAGCTCATAATAATTTTGCTCGTGTGGAGGCAAATGAAAACTATCCTCAATAAATTCACTGATCCGTAAAGGTTCAAACTGTTTTTTGCGCATTGCTCTCCTGATATATATCTTTAAATGTACATAAAAATAATGTATTTGTACATGTTATTGCCTGCTCTACTATCGCACCTTTGTGTCGTATAAAATGATAAGAAAACATGATTAATTTTATAATGATTGCATTTTGCATCGCAGCGGGGATGTTGTTAAGGCGAACAAATTTAATTCATTCCGAGGCACATAAAGGGATCAATACCTGGATCCTTTATTTTGCCCTGCCGGCGGTGTCTTTCAAATATATTCCGAAGATCGTATGGTCATCACAATTACTGTTTCCCGTGTTTTCGGCAATCCTCGTTTGGGCAGGTAGTTGGTTATTTATGGAAGTATACTGTCGGCGTAAAAATTATAAGCAGCGCTCCCGCAGTAGCTTGGAATTGGCCGCAGGTTACAGCAATACGTCCTTTATAGGCTTTCCATTGATCATCGCCTATTTTGGTGAAGCCCAGTTGCCGATTGCGATTATTTGCGACCAAACTACATTTATTCTACTTTCTACAGCCGGAATCATCAATGCACTAAAAGCGAATGTCCAGGATGGCGAAACCATCGATGTCAAATTTATGCTTCGAAAGCTAATTAGCTTTCCACCCCTGATCGGTTGTATAACAGCCTTAATGCTGTCTCAATTTGTTGACCTTTCAGTTGCCGAGCCTTTTTTTGATAAGTTGGTGGCCACGGTTGGACCATTGGCCTTATTTTCTATTGGTTTACAGTTGAAGTTTGATGGTTGGCGACAACAGATTTCGCAGATCAGTACAGCGATGAGTTATAAATTGATTCTTGCCCCAGCATTGGTATTACTATTTGCATTACTACTTGGTGTGAAGGGAGCTGTTGCGCGGGTCAGTATATTTGAAGCAGCTATGCCAACCTTGGTCACTTCGGGGATCATTGCCGAACAATACCATCTGAATACCAAGTTGGTCAATCTGGTTATCGGTTTTAGTATTGTTGTGGGGCTGCTAACAACTGCATTTTGGGATTTTGTTATTCGACTTTTTTTCTCCTAACCTACGGTTGCATTGATTGATTGATTGATTGATTGATTGATTGATTGATTGATTGATTGATTTTGAAAACAGCGTAGGCCTGATTTGGCAGGGATTTGTCTTATCTGAAGTATTGTGTAGGCGTGGGGATGTATTCACTTCGTAACATTTTGATAGTGAATCATCTCATGCGAACAACTTTTTTGCTGTTCAACTGTTATTAGGCTATAACCATCTATAAAAAGGAGGTATATTATGAACCTGATACACAAAATTGAACATTGGGGCGATGCTCATCACCCACAATGGATTGATTACCTAAGAATTGCTTTAGGGGTCGTTATTTTTGCCAAAGGTGTAAGTTTCGTAAATGATAGGGATGTTGTTCAACATATGATTGAACAAAGTAGTTTCCACTTATCATCATGGGGTGCTGTTCACTATGTGGTTTTTACCCATTTGGTGGGAGGGTTGTTCCTAATTTTAGGTTTTCAAACCCGTTTGGCCTCACTACTGCTATTTCCGGTACTGGTAGGGGCTGTATTTTTTGTTAATATCACCCACGGCTTTAGTTATTTGAATTCCGAATTGTGGCTTTCTATAGTCGTATTCTTTTTGCTGATCTTTTTTATGGTCATGGGTTCTGGAAAATACTCCCTAGACCAAATGATGAACAAACCAGGATACAAAAGGGATATCTAAAAGAAAAGCTCCTTCATACATGAAGGAGCTTTTCTTTTTTATTTGCCTTGCTCGTCAATCCATTGGCGGGCATTAACGAATGCTTCAATCCAAGGAGAAACTTCGTCCTGACGACCTTTTGGATAATTTGCCCAATGCCATTGGAACACCGAGCGCTCAATATGTGGCATAGTAGCCAAATGGCGGCCAGTCTTATCGCAAACCATTGCTGTATTATAGTCCGAACCATTTGGGTTATGCGGATATTGCTCATACGCATATTTTGCAACGATATTGTATTGCTCTTCAGCATATGGAAGGTTGAATTTTCCCTCCCCATGTGAGATCCAAACACCCAATGTACTTCCCGCTAGTGTCGATAACATGACGGAATTGTTTTCCTGAACTTTTACAGATACAAAGTTTGACTCGTGTTTTCCGGAAGTATTGTGTAGCATTTTTCCGTGGATTTCATGCTCAGGATTGATCATCTCAAGTTCCATAAATAGCTGACAGCCATTACAGATGCCCACCGAAAGTGTATCCGGACGAGCAAAGAAATCGGTTAAGGCTTTTTTCGCTTTTTCATTGTAAAGGAAAGCTCCAGCCCAACCTTTTGCCGAACCCAATACATCTGAGTTCGAGAAACCACCTACAGCACCGATAAATTGGATGTCTTCCAATGTCTCGCGACCAGCTATCAAATCGGTCATGTGAACATCTTTTACATCAAAACCTGCCAAGAACATGGCGTTAGCCATTTCGCGTTCGGAGTTGGAACCTTTCTCACGAAGGATCGCAGCTTTCGGACGTGGTTTAGTTCCGTCGATTACTGGTTTCTTACCATCAAATTGACTTGGGAAAGTAAAGGCTAGGGGTTGATTTTTATAATTATCGAAACGTTGTTGTGCTGTTCCATTTTTAGATTGCTTTGAATCCAAAAGGAATGACGTTGTAGACCATACATCACGTGTTGCTGCGACATCAAAGCTGAATACCGCTTCTTGATTTTTAATCGTTACCGTATTACCTTCGATCACCTGACCAATTTTAACCGCGTCCACATCAGCTTTCTTGACAATTGCTTCAAAAGCAGCGTCGTCTTTCGCTTGCAGGACAAGTGCAATATTCTCATTAAAGAAGGCTTTTACGCTATCAGATTCATTTAATGCTGAAAGGTCATAGTTGGCGCCTAGATTCACATCGGCAAAGGTCATTTCCAATAAGGTAGTAATCAAGCCCCCCGATCCGACGTCGTGACCAGCTTCGATCTGTCCTTCGTTAATTAATTGCTGTACGGTATTGAATGCTGTTTTGAAATAAGCAGCATCTTGAATGGTCGGTACTTCAGTACCTAATTTATTGATGATCTGCGCAAATGACGAACCGCCTAATTTGAACTGATCTTTTGATAAGTTGATGTAATAGATCGATCCGGCCTTTTTGTTCAGCACAGGTTCTACCACTTTTGTGATATCAGTACAATTTCCTGCGGCAGAAATGATCAATGTGCCTGGGGCAATGACGTTTTCGCCGTTTGGATATTTTTGCTTCATCGACAAAGAATCTTTTCCCGTTGGGATATTGATTCCCAATGCAATGGCAAAATCCGAGCAGGCTTTAACAGCTTGGTATAAGCGGGCATCTTCCCCCTCATTATTGGCCGCCCACATCCAGTTGGCCGATAGGGAGATTCCTGCGAGGCCATTTTTGATTGGCGCAAATACGATGTTGGAAAGCGATTCAGCAATAGCCGTTCTACTTGCCGCCGCCGGATCCACCAAGGCAGCAACAGGGGAGTGACCTATTGTTGTCGCAATACCTTCTTTACCTTTATAGTCAAGTGCCATAACACCGACGTTGTTCAACGCCAATTGCAATGGACCTACACATTGTTGTTTGGCAACACGGCCACCAACACAACGGTCTACTTTATTGGTTAACCAATCTTTCGAAGCAACAGCTTCCAGTTGTAATACTTGGTTTAAGTAGTTTGGAATGTCGGTTGCATCATAAGCAAGATCCGCATAATTGCGAACCACGGTTTTATCGCGCATGAAAGTTTTTGGCGATGAACCAAAGAAATCTTCAAGGGCGTAATCCATTGGTTTTTCACCTGTACTTTTCGATTCGAAAGTAAAGCGGTGGTCGCCAGTGACATCACCTACAGTGTACATTGGTGCACGTTCGCGATCTGCAACACGTTTTAACGTGTCAATATCATCTTCAGCGATCACAAGTCCCATACGTTCTTGCGATTCATTACCGATAATTTCTTTTGCCGATAGTGTAGGATCTCCTACAGGAAGTGCATCCAGGTCAATTAAACCTCCGGTCTCTTCAACAAGTTCAGATAAACAGTTTAAGTGGCCACCTGCACCATGATCATGGATCGAGACAATTGGGTTATGATCGGACTCTACTAAGCCACGAACAGCATTCGCTGCACGTTTTTGCATTTCGGGATTGGAACGTTGAATCGCATTAAGCTCAATTCCAGAACCAAATGCTCCCGTATCTGCAGAAGATACAGCAGCTCCACCCATTCCGATGCGGTAATTTTCACCACCTAGGATAACGACTTTATCACCAGTTTTCGGCGTATGTTTTTTCGCTTGATCTAGTTTTCCATAGCCAACACCACCAGCTTGCATAATGACTTTGTCGTAACCAAGTTTACGGCCATCCTCTTCATGCTCAAAGGTCAATACAGAACCTGTAATGAGGGGCTGACCAAACTTATTACCGAAGTCAGAAGCACCGTTGGAAGCTTTGATCAGGATGTCAACTGGGGTTTGGTATAACCATTGACGTTCTTGCATCGCATTTTCCCATGGGCGAGTTTTGTTGAGTTCCTTTGCCGGCTCAGTTACTGTTCCTGCCTGAAGGTCCAATTTATTTTGTTCCAATCGCGAATAAGCAGTCATATATACGGCTGTACCTGCCAATGGAATCGCTCCTTGGCCGCCGGCCATACGGTCGCGGATTTCACCACCTGACCCAGTAGCAGCCCCCGAAAATGGTTCTACAGTAGTTGGAAAATTGTGTGTTTCCGCTTTTACTGATAAAACCGAATCAAATGCTTTCTCTTCGTAAAAATCAGGTTTGTCGGCAGATTTAGGTGCAAATTGTGTGACACGTGGACCTTTAACAAAGGCAACGTTATCTTTATAAGCAGAAACAATCTCGTTCGGATTGGTTTCAGAAGTCTTTTTGATTAATTTAAATAGGGAAGTGGGCTGCTCTTCGCCATCAATGATAAAGGTACCATTGAAAATCTTGTGTCTACAGTGTTCAGAATTTGCTTGTGAAAAAGCGAATACTTCCGAGTCTGTAAGCAGACGACCCAACTTGGTCGAGAGATTATTGAGGTAGTCTACTTCTTCTGGATTTAGCGCAAGGCCCTCAGATTTATTGTAGGCCTCGATGTCTTCAATTTCCAATATCGGTTCAGGTGTGATGTTGACGGTATACATGTCCTGTGTCAACATACTGAACTTTTGTGAAATCATTGGATCGAAGTCATTGAAATCCGCTGGTACCGGTTGAAATTCTTCTATACGAACAATTCCTGCAATGCCCATATTTTGTGTGATTTCTACGGCATTGGTACTCCAGGGAGTAACCATCGCAGCGCGGGGTCCTACAAAGTAATGGTTAAGGTTTTGGTCGTCTAGTTTTTTGGCGTTGCCGAATAGCCAGTTGAGTTTAGTAATGTCTTCTTGTGATAAAGAGTTTACGCTTTGAACACCATATACAGTGTTCGATGGGTTCTCAAAGAAATGAATCATTATAAATGTTTGTTTTGAACGTTCTTCAAATTAAAGCACAAAGTTACATATTTATTTTGATGGAAATGCTTGAATTTTCATTAAAAAATAGGCTCAGGTTGCGTTTACTGGAAAAGGCCAAAATTGCTGTTTTGTGTAAATATGTGTAAAGTTGTGTTAATTCATGTAAATAAAAGTTATAATTAATAATTGCATTCGTTTCGTTCGGGGAAAGCCCCTACATTCGCAGCATTCATCACCTATGAATAAATATGATTATCCTTGGGAAGGGGTTTATGAACTCCTTCATACGATCTCTTCCTTCGGTATAAATCTAAGGTCCAAATACCTAACTTGGTTCTATCGTATCAACTTTCCAAAAAAGATAAAATCGCTTGCTGCCTAGCTTAATGAAGTCTTTTGAGGAGCCTACCTACTGCATTAAATTCAGACCAACTGTTGATGAAGGGTAAATTGACGTTGGATATAAACTCAAATTTATCTAAGTTTGTGCATCAAATCAAATTCGAGATGAATATTTCATATAATTGGTTAAAACAACACGTTAATATAGATTCGACACCGGAGGAACTATCGCTTATCTTGACAAATACAGGATTGGAAGTAGAAGCTTTGGACGTCGTGCAGAGTATCCCAGGTGGATTGGATGGTTTGGTTGTTGGTGAAGTGAAAACTTGTGAACAGCATCCTAATGCCGATAAATTAAGAGTAACTACCGTTGATGTCGGTGGACCGGAGTTATTGCACATTGTATGTGGCGCACCGAACTGTCGTACAGGATTGAAAGTCATTGTTGCTACAGTGGGCACTACATGTCATCCGCTTACAGGAGAGCCTTTTAAAATTACCAAATCTAAAATTCGTGGTGAAGTTTCCGAAGGTATGTTATGTGGAGAAGATGAAATCGGTTTAGGTACATCCCATGCCGGTATTGTTGAATTACCAGCTGATGTTGCTGTGGGGACCTTAGTGAAAGATCATTTCAATATCCAGGATGATTACCGTTATGAAATTGGTTTAACACCAAATCGTGCAGATGCAGCTTCGCATTTAGGCGTTGCAAGAGATATTGCGGCACATTTTCGTACACAATTGTTAAAAGCAGATGTTTCTGCATTCAAGGCTGCTGAGGCTGAGGGAACGACAGTGGTCGTTGCGGACGCACAGGCGAGCCCACGTTATAGTGGTATCAATATTACTGGTGTTCGCGTTGGCGAATCTCCAGATTGGTTGAAAGAGAAATTAAATGTTATCGGTGTTCGTCCGATCAATAATATTGTCGACGTCACAAATTATATATTACACGATTTAGGTCAGCCACTGCATGCTTTTGATGCTGATAAAATTGCGGGAAATAAAGTCCTTGTTCGTCTTGCGACTGAGGGCGAGAAATTTGTTACCCTGGATGGTGTGGAGCGTACCTTGTCTGCAGAGGACTTGGTGATTGCCGATGCTGAAAAACCGATGTGTATTGCGGGGGTTTTTGGTGGAGCATATTCTGGTGTGTCAGCCGAAACGACCAACGTATTTTTGGAATCGGCTTATTTTAATGCTGTTTCTGTACGGAAGACCTCCAAAAGACATGGTTTAAAAACAGATGCTTCTTTCCGTTTCGAACGTGGTACCGATCCTAATATTACGGTTGAAGCATTGAAGCGCGCTGCTTTATTGATTCAAGAAATTGCAGGTGGAACGATTTCATCTACCCTAAAGGATGAGTATCCTGTTGTGATTAAACCGTTTTCATTTCATGTGAGCTATGCGAATGTGGTTCGTTTGATCGGTCAGGCGATTCCAAATGAAGAAATTAAATCCATTATTGTCGCTCTTGGCATTGAAGTCACTTCAGAAACTGAAACAGGCCTTGATGTGTTGGTGCCGGCGTATCGCGTCGATGTCACACGTGAGGTAGACGTTGTGGAGGAGGTGTTGCGTATTTACGGTTATAACAATATTGAGTTGAAGTCACAAATTAAGGCATCTTTAAATACGGTTGAAAAGCCAGATAAGGAAGTTGTCTTAAATCAATTGGCAGATCTATTGATCGCAAATGGATTTCGTGAGATTCTGTCCAACTCCCTAACAAAGCTGGACTATGCGGATGATAGCGAAACGGCAGTTAAATTGTATAATCCATTGAGTTCGGATTTGGATACGATGCGTCAAAATATGGTGTTTTCTGTTTTGAGTGCGATTGAATATAACCAAAAACGAAGAAACTTCGATCTGAAATTCTTTGAATTCGGTAAGACTTATGCGCTGGATGGTGAAGGCTATAAAGAAACGCAACACCTGGTTTTTGCCATGGCGGGTAAAAATGAAGCTGAGCAATGGAATAGCAAAAAAGATGCGGTCAATTTCTATAACCTTAAAGCAGCCGTAGATACTGTTATCAAAAGGCTGAAAATTGAAGGGATTCAGATACAAGATGCTGCAAGTTCACATTTTGCCTATGGTTTGAACTATATGAAAGGGCAGAAATGTTTGGTTTCATTTGGTGCAATTGCAAACGCAGATTTGAAAAAAGCAGATGTTGAAGGTCAGGTTTTCTTTGCTGATTTTGACTGGGATGTTTTGATGAAAATCATTCGTAAGAATAGCATTCAATATAAAGAAGTTTCCAAATTCCCGGCTGTACGCAGAGATTTGTCGCTCTTGATCGATGAAAATGTGAGCTTCGATAAGCTACAATTTGTTGCTCAAAAGACCGAACGCAAGCTTTTAAAGGAGGTAAATGTGTTTGACGTGTATAAAGGTGATAAAATTCCGGAAGGGAAAAAGTCTTATGCTCTGAGCTTTATCTTGCAGGATGAAGAAAAAACACTTACTGATAAGCAAATTGATGCGATAGTTCAAAAATTAATTGTTAATTTTGAGAAGGAACTAGGCGCGGAAGTGCGTGGTTAATTAGAGATACAACATTAATTGGTAATATTCAATTTTTATTATGGCAACATTGTCTTCACAAATGAATCTGATCGTTGAGAAAACGAAAAATTTAATTCAATTGTGCGAAGTCTTGCAAGAAGAAAATGATTTGCTTAAATTAGAGGTACAATCCTTAAAAGTGGCTTTCGATGCGAGCAACGATAAGAGCAAGCAATTGGAAGAGAGGGTCAAAGCGCTGGCAGTTGCCCGTACGTTAGATTCTGAAACGGATAAGGAAGCAATTAATGAAAAAATACTTGACACAAAACAAAAAATTAACGATTTTGTGCGGGAAATAGACAAGTGTATTAGTTTGTTGAAATAGTTGGGAGAAGTGTTATCGGATTCAAACTAATACAACGTTAAAAAGCTCAAAGAAATGGGAGAGATTTCCATAAAAATAAATATCGCAGATCGTGTTTATCCCCTTCGGGTGGAAAGCGCGGAAGAAGAAGTAATTCGACACGCTGCGAAATTGATAAATGAAAAAGTAAAGGAATTGCAGGAAAACTATACTGTGAGAGATAAGCAGGATTTGTTATCCATGTGTGTATTGCAATTTGCGACGCGTATGCTTAATGCAGAGCGGCAGTCTCAAAACCACGAAGTGGGTTTGGAAAATTCAGTACAGGAACTTGATCAGTTGTTGACGGATTTCTTTAAAAAATAAATTTACGTTCTTTATATTTAGAGCTTAAACGACGAATTTGCCGCAATTAAATTCGGGTTGTCACTATTTTAAACTTAACGCTTCAATATTACAGGCGCAAAAAGATATAGGCCATTTTGCGAAAGCCATCTGGGTCATAATCTAAGCCTAATTATGTAATCACGAAGTTTAATAATACATGAGACCTGTTTAAATTTAATTGCGGTTTTTTTTTGTCATGAAGCCTTGATGCGCTTATCGGGATCGCTACAGAGTTGGCGCATACCAAAGGTAAGGGAGTGGGCTGATTGATGATTTTACTGGAATTTGAACATAATTAATAAAAACAAACATAAATAATACAATTATACATACATGGACATCGCAATTTATAGCATAATTTCTCTGATTGTTGGTGTTGTTATAGGTCGTTATCTATTGGTTCTGTTATTTAAAAAACAAGAGCAGGAAGCCAAGGATAAGGTAAATAGCATACTGAAAGATGCAGAGCAGGAAGGGGAACACATTAAAAAGAAACGCCTGTTAGAGGCCAAAGAAAAGTTCCTTCAATTAAAATCTGAACACGAAAAGGAAGTCAATCAACGTAACAATACCATCAACCAAAAGGAAAATACGTTAAGACAAAAAGAACAGTCAATTAACCAAAAGCTGGAAAACATCAATCGCGATAAGCAAGATGTGGATACCAAGAAAAAGCAATTGGATAAATTGGTTGAACTGAATGAAAAGAAATCTGAAGAAGTAGAAACGCTCAAATTACAACAGATTAAGCAATTGGAAAGTATCGCTGGCGTAACTGCTGACGAAGCAAAAAATCAATTGGTGGACTCGTTGCGCGAAGAAGCCCGCTCACAAGCGATGATTCAAATCAAAGATATTGTGGATGAGGCCAAATTGACGGCAACAAAAGAGGCGAAAAAGGTTGTTATTCAGACTATCCAACGTACTGCTACGGAATCTGCGATCGAAAATACCGTCTCAATTTTCAATATCGAAAATGATGAAATCAAAGGTCGTATTATTGGTCGTGAAGGTCGTAATATTCGTGCATTGGAAGCTGCAACAGGCGTAGAAATCATTGTAGACGATACACCTGAAGCAATTATCCTATCTGGTTTCGATCCTGTACGTCGCGAAATAGCGCGTTTGGCTTTACACCGTTTGGTAACAGATGGTCGTATCCACCCGGCACGTATTGAAGAGGTTGTCGCTAAGACGCGGACGCAAATAGAGGATGAAATCGTTGAAATTGGTGAACGTACCGCAATCGATTTGGGAATCCATGGTTTGCACCCCGAATTGATTCGTATGGTAGGACGTATGCGTTACCGTTCGTCTTACGGACAGAATCTTTTACAACACTCGCGTGAGGTAGCTAATTTTGCAGCAACAATGGCGGCAGAACTGGGCCTGAATGTTAAACATGCGAAACGTGCTGGATTACTACACGATATTGGTAAAGTGCCTGATGATAATCCGGAGTTGCCACACGCTATTTTAGGTATGCAACTTGCAGAGAAATACAAGGAACACCCTGATGTATGTAATGCAATTGGTGCTCACCATGATGAGATCGAAATGACTGCCTTAATATCTCCGGTTGTTCAGGCTTGTGACGCGATCTCTGGTGCACGCCCGGGCGCACGCCGCGAGGTTGTCGAAAGTTATATCAAGCGCCTAAAAGAGTTGGAAGATTTGGCTTTATCGTATCCTGGGGTTGAGAAGACCTTCGCGATACAAGCTGGCCGTGAGCTACGTGTCATCGTTGAGAGTGAGAAGGTGTCTGATGCACAGTCGGAAATACTGGCTGCTGATATCTCTAACCGTATTCAAACGGAAATGACTTATCCAGGGCAAATTAAAGTAACTGTAATTCGTGAGACAAGATCAGTGTCTTACGCAAAATAGATCCTAAGGATCCATCATAAAAAAAGCTCCAAACGAAATGTTTGGAGCTTTTTTTATGCAATTCTACACGTTTCCCACGACTGGATCATTTCAGCCATTCCATTCTCCAAAGGGTTGACTTAAATTGAATCGACTCAAATGACTTGACTTGACTTGACTTGACTTGAATCGGCTTGACTTGAAGTGCTCGAATCGACTTGACTTAAATTGAATCAAATTTTGGATACCCTTTTTATTATCGGTAATTATTGGAAAAATTCCATCAGATCTGTCACTGTAGCCAATAGATAGGTCGGATCTTCCTGTTCGAGTTCGGCTTGGCTACCATAGCCATACAATACACCAACAGCATCCATGCCTGTTTCTCGGGCACCAATCAGATCATGTTTGCGATCTCCGATCATGAGGCAGTCTTGTGGACTTGTTAGCTTGGCCTGTTCCATGACATATTGGATGACACTGGTTTTGGTCGGTCTGGAATCGTCCAAAGCGCTTCCGCCCGCAAAATCAAAATAGGTATTTATTGCAAAGTGCTGTAATATTTTGTGGGCGAAAATTTCGGGTTTGGAGGTCGCAAGGTAGATGTTGTACCCTTTTGTTTTCAGCAATGCTAAAAGCTCAGGTATGCGATCAAACAGGATATTCTCATACAGCCCTATGGTTGAAAAGCGTTCCCGATATTTTTCTACACAGGCAATTGCTTCGCTTTCCTCAAATCCAAAGGTGTGTATGAAAGAATCTTTAAGGGGTGGGCCGATCAAGGGTTTGAGGCTATTCAGATCTGCTGTATGGATGCCTTTGGATTCCAAGGCATAGGCAATACATTTCGTAATCCCTTCTGCGGGGTCGGTCAGGGTTCCGTCCAGATCGAATAAGATATGTTTGTAAGACTTCATGCTGCAATATTACGGAATAGAATAGGAGTAAGCGAGTTTGTGTACTCTGAAAGCATATAATGACCTGCAGCAGACCAAAAAATAGGGAATATTATCATTTTTAAGGCCTAAGGCATGCCCAATATTTGTTAAATTTGCGGAATGAAACAAAAGAAGAAAGTTCAAGAAGTCGAACCTTTACGCCCCGTAGATAAGTATTTTGCGGAGCTGGATGCTAATTTTCAGGATCCGACCAACCGTCTGATTCAAGCCATCTTTTTACCATTATTGTTTTTTGGTATCATGGGCTGCATCTGGATGATCCCATTTCCACAGTTCGAGTTCTTGGTCAAACTCAATTGGCATACCTTTTTGAATTGGGGGTCTTTCTTCATCGCTATTGTCATTTATTATTATTTAAAGCTGTCTGCAACGTTGTCCTATGCGATATTATTCTCTATCGGGGGCATGAGTTTCTTTATTGTGCAATTGGAATACGCACAAAAGAATGGTGGCCCGGCTGTCATCTGGGTGTGTTTGGGGATCGCATTGCTAGCTATTGTCGCGCTGTTTATCGGTAAGGGAAAGGAAAAGAAGAAAATCACAGGACAGCAGTTTCTACAGTTTTTACTTGTCGGACCGATATGGTTGTGGCATTTTGTCTTTAAAAAATTGAATTTAAGATATTAACTGAGTGGTTTTTAGGTGCTGAGCATACTATTTATGATCGTAGCCTAATCGGGATGCTTGTATATAAAAGGAAAGGGCCAAATTGCTTGCAATTTGGCCCTTTTTATGTTGCTGTAGTTATGCACAGCTGGTTCAGAATACGGCTAGCTTTTGTAATTGAACCATTTGATGATTTCTTTGAGACTTGCTTTTTTACCATAGATCAAAATACCGACACGATAGATGCGGGCAGCAACCCAGGTAACAAATAAGAAGGTCAGTATGAGCAAGGTCAATGAGGTCAGAATCTGCCATAGGGGTACACCAAAAGGTATGCGAACGAGCATAGCGATAGGCGAGGTGAATGGAATAAAGCTTAACCATGTTGCAATCGGTCCATTGGGATCATTGATAATGACGCCAAAAGAAAGAATATAGGTCAATAGCAAAGGCATGGTAATGGGCATTGAAAACTGATTGGCCTCTGTTTCATTGTCGACAGCTGAACCAGCAGCAGCGAAAATAGCACTATACAGCAGATATCCGGCAATAAAAAACAGAAAGAAGAAAATGATGACTTCCGTGAAGTTAAAGCTTTGGATCGAAGTAAGGATAGAAGCAGAATCATTCTGGGCCATTGCTTTTGATACGGTACTCATATTACCCGCTCCAGGTTGGCTTGCGGCAACCTCCTGCATATCCTGAGGATTGACAAATAGGAGCGTTGCCGTGATAAATAGGCCTCCTGTAAGCACTAGCCACATGACAAATTGCGTCAGTCCAACCATACCGATCCCAACAATTTTACCCATCATGAGCTGAAAGGGCTTGACCGAGGAAATAATGACTTCGATGATACGGTTGCTCTTTTCTTCGATAATACCACGCATTACCTGGGCACCATAGAGAAACAGGGATAGGTATACTAAGATAGCCAAAGCGACACCAAGGCCCATTGCAATGGCTGTATTGCTGTTCTTTTCTTCACCGTCTGCTGTTATTTCTTTTGCATCGATGGAGACTTTGGGCTTAATGGACTGGATAATCTGCAGGTCGATTCCCTTGGCTTTATATTCCTTTTCACGGATGATTTCTTCCAACTGTCCACTAATGATCTCCTGTGTGACAAAACTTGTCTTGCCGCCGGTAATCAGTTCGGCTCTTTCACTTGTTAAAATATCTTTTGGAATATATAGGATCGACTTTTTTCCTTCGCTTTGTGTAAGCTGCGCTTTTTGGGCCTGGAGGTCTAATTTGGATACCGTATAACTTACATTTTTATTGCTTTGGAGTTTGTTGGCAAAGTCGCCTTGCTCATCTAAAATAAAGACTTCGGTGTGCGAATCTTTAAAGCTCTTTTTTGTCAGATAAAACATACCTGCATACAGTGCGAAAAAGAACAGGGGCACGGCGAAAGTCATGACAATAAAAGATTTTTTCTTGACCCGTGATAGGTATTCCCTTTGAATAATAAGTAATATTTTATGCATGATCTTGAGATAGGGGTGAGACTTGTGTGACTTTTTGGATGAAAATATCCGCCATGGAGGGAACGATTTCAATGAGTTGATTGAGCTGTATTTGGGGTATATATCGCATTAACACATCATTGATATGATTGTTGTTATTTAGCTTAATTGTAGTGATGTATGTTTTTTCATGCTTTGTTGACGTTATGACCTCAAATAGGGTGTCGTCGGACAGAAGAAAATTATCTTCGTTTGCTGTATATTCCAATTGATAGGTTTGATTTCGGTATTCTTTTTTAATCTCTTGTACAGAGCCATCCAGTATTTTTTTGGATCGGTTGATGAGGGCAATATTATCGCAAAGCTCTTCCACAGTCTCCATGCGGTGTGTGGAGAATATAATGGTCGCACCTTCTTGATTTAAGCGGAGAATCTGCTCTTTTATGATATTGGCATTTACGGGATCAAATCCCGAAAAGGGTTCATCTAAGATAATCAATTCTGGTTGGTGGATGACTGTGGCGACAAATTGTACTTTTTGCTGCATCCCTTTACTGAGATCTTCTATTTTTTTGTCCAACCAGGATGTGATATCCAGGCGCTGGCACCAATCTTGGATGCGTGCTAAGGCTTCTCGCTTGGAAAGTCCCTTAAGTTGTGCCAAATACAACATTTGATCACCGATTTTCATTTTTTTGTACAAACCCCGCTCCTCGGGTAAATAGCCGATTTGAGCAATATGCTGTGGGCCCAATGCTTCGCCATTAAACAGAATTTCGCCGGAATCGGGAGCGGTAATTTGGTTGATAATACGGATCAGGGATGTTTTTCCAGCTCCGTTTGGCCCCAATAGCCCAAAAATTTTACCCTTTGGGATTTGAATGGATACATCGTCCAATGCACGGTGATTGGCGTAATCTTTGGTGACATGATTGATTTCGAGTAACATCTATTTTAAGGTTTAATTTATTCGTTCTTTGGCTTTTTAAGAGCATTCCCTCTTTTTCCAAAGGCTGACGTTTATTTATGTTATTAGTATCTTGTACAGCTGAATTGTTACAGCACCCCTGAAAAATTTTATGCATATTTTCGCTTCGGAATGCGCTTAGTCGTTTGACTAATCGTTTGTAATGAAAGTTAAAAATAATTAGGGACATTTTATTATCCTGCCCATAAAATCGGAAGTGAAGCTTTTTTATGGAATAGAAGGGGTACAAATCTTGTCAAAGGGATTCATTTAACGTACCTTTGTTCCATGGAAGTGAAAAAAGCCGAATTCGTGTGTAGTAACACGAGAGTTGACAAATTACCTGCACCCAATTTGCCGGAGTATGCGTTTATCGGACGTTCAAATGTCGGTAAATCATCGTTGATCAATGCAATGACCAACAAGAAAGGACTTGCCAAGACCTCCCAAAAGCCTGGTAAGACTCAGTTGATCAATCATTTTGTCATCGACGATACATGGTATTTGGTGGATTTGCCAGGTTATGGTTTTGCTAAGGCCTCTAAAACAAGTCGTAATGAATGGGAAAAGTTCATCCGTAGGTATCTTACCCATCGGGACAATTTGCAATGTGTTTTTGTGTTGGTGGATAGCCGTCATGAACCACAAAAGATTGATCTTGATTTTTGCTGTTGGTTGGGCGAATGCGGTTTACCATTTATGTTGGTTTTCACCAAAGCCGATAAGCAATCGACTGTTAAATCCGATGCGAATATTGCGAAATTTAAAAAATCATTGCTCCAATGGTTTGAGGAGGTGCCGCCGATTTTCCTAACGTCAGCGGAGAAGAAAATGGGTCATGAGCCTATTTTAGAAGCTATCGATGAAGTTAATGGCCGATTTGTTCGCCCTGAACTCGACGGAAACGAACAGTTTTAGCTAGATTTTAAGTTCAGATGAAAAAATACTTGTCCTTAGTTTTATTTGCTCATAGTGTATTTGCATTGCCATTTGCCTTTATTGGCTTCTTTTTGGCATTGCACACAACGGACTATGCCTTTTCGTGGAAATTATTGGTTTTGATGCTCGTGTGTATGGTGACGGCCCGTAATGCTGCCATGGCATTCAATCGTTATCTGGATAGAGATATTGATGCCATTAATCCAAGAACGGCCATGCGTGATATTCCTGCTGGAAAAATTTCCGCTAAAAATGCATTGGTTTTTACGCTGGTAAATTGCCTGATTTTTATTGCAGCGACGTATTTTATCAATTCTCTTTGCTTTATGTTGTCGCCCATAGCACTTTTTGTCGTGCTTTTTTACTCCTATACAAAGCGTATAACGCCCTTATGTCATCTTGTATTGGGAGCAGGGCTGGGATTGGCTCCAATAGGCGCATATATGGTTATTACAGGACAATTTGCGACCGTTCCGGTACTTTATGGTTTCGCTGTGTTGACCTGGGTGAGTGGCTTCGATATTATTTACGCTTTGCAGGACGAAGCCTTTGATCGGGCAAATCATCTTAATTCGATACCCGTGTGGTTAGGAACGAAAGGAGCTATGCGCGTTTCGGAATGTCTGCATGTGTTTTCTTTTATATTTATTTTGATACCAGCATTTTTGATGCCGGTAGGTTGGATTTATTATTTAGGTGTGGCCTTTTATGGGGCATTGCTGATTTACCAGCATACCCTGTTTTCATCGACTAATTTAAGTCGGGTCAATCGCGACTTTATGACAACCAATGGTTATGCCTCGGTGATTTTTGCGGTATTTTACCTCTTGGATATCTGGTTGATCAAATAAACGTTTTAGCATAAAATAAGAAAGGCTTTAGGAATTCCTAAAGCCTTTCTTATTTTTGCATCTAAACCAATACACATGCTATGAAGAAAAGTATTCTTTTCACGTCTATTTTATGTTTGTCATTGTCTTCGCAGGCGCAAAAGCTGTCGAATTATGTCATTCAATATAATCAAAGTTTCAATGGGAATACAGCTGCCAATCAAAATGCCATTCTAGTCTATGCCAATGAAAAGGAGACTTTTGTTAGTTCGGCAAAAGAAATGAACGGACAGTTGGCGCCGCCATACGAACGGGTTGTGGTGGAGCGTGCCGGAGGCAATGCCTTACTTAAAATTGCTAAACTCAAAGACGGATCAATTATTCTAACCAAAGATTCGCTCGCGCTTTCGAAGCAAAAATTTAACGCCACAAACGAGACTAAAACAATCTTGGGCTATCCCTGTAAAAAAGTGGAGACGAGCATCAATTCCAATAAAATAGAAGTTTGGTATACCGATAAATTAGGGGTCAAAGGTGCGCCCTCGGAACTTGGTCAGGACCTTGGTCTGGTGCTCGAGGTAATCCGCAATGGGAATACACGTACCTTTGCCACCAAAGTAGAAAAGGTAAAGACTATACCGGATCAACTGAGGCTAAAAGGAACTGAAAAACCTTACGATGAACTTTCCTATAAAGATCTTATCTGGAAGAACCGTTTTATCCAAATACCTGTTTTTCGGAAGGAGAGTATACGTTTTTCGGATGGTGTAAAGTCGGATTCTATTTTGCGTTTTGCTAATGGGACAGTTTTGGTAAAAAAGGTGAAAATCCCAAAAATAAAGACAAGCGACAATGTATTTGTGCAGTTGGTTGAACAATCGAAAGGTGATGCCTATGATCGCACCGGATCAGTTTTTATCATCCCAACCAACAAGGCACAGAGCTTTTTGGATGGTATGATAAATGGTATGGGTACCCTTCCTAAGTATGAAAATGGCAATGGTAAAGCCTATCAAGGGGTTGTAAAAACAACATCCTTTGAGCCTATTGTTGAATTGATGCGTTTCTTTACACCATTTGGTGTTAAGCAGTTTAACTATCTTCAGTTAAAGGATAAGGTTTGGCAAGACTCGGTGCTGTACCGTCAGGACGTAACCGAATTGGCAGGTATGTTGAGCGAGCAGGAGGTGTATGTGGGCGCCTTCATTGGCAACTATGATAAAAATGGACATGAGGTTAGTGTTGAGCTGACGATACATCCGGGCTTCGATGCCGAGTCAAAAGGCAGCCTGAAAAAGACGATGTCTTTGTTTACGACGACCAATGTAATGGAAATGGGCGGTCAGGAGTACGGATCTATGTTTGATAAGGAGAAAGGCCTTACTGTTTCATTTCATTTGGACCAGGATGCTAAAAACGTGCAATTACGCTACATTACCACAGGGCATGGAGGCTGGGGTAACGGTGATGAGTTTGTGCCTAAAGAAAATCGCATTTTCCTAAACGATTCATTGCTCTTTAAATACACCCCTTGGCGCAATGATTGCGGTTCGTATCGTTTGTCGAACCCAGCTTCAGGCAATTTTGCTACAGGGCTGTCTTCATCCGATCTGAGTCGCTCCAATTGGTGTCCGGGTACAGTAACACCACCGATCTATATTGATCTGGGGGATTTAAAAGCTGGAGACCATACGATGCAGGTACAGATCCCACAGGGAGCGCCTGAAGGAACAAGTTTCAGTAGCTGGAATGTGACGGGTACCTTGTTATTCGATTAATTATTTTTTCATTGCTGTCATGTGCAATAGTGTTATCGCACATGGCAGCAATCTTCTCTCGTTTTAGATATTCTCTCGTTTTTAAGACAAAGATTAAAGGGGATAAGCCGTCTCGCTTTTTGTCTCCGATAATACAAAGTAGGTCTGTACGGTGTTTACTTGAGGTAATACAGCCAGTCGATGCCGCAGAAAAATATGATAAGCATCCATATCTTTGGTTGCTATACGTAACATAAAGTCGTAAGAGCCTGCCATTTGGTAGCATTCCATAACCTCGGGAAATTTAGCTACCTCTTTTTCGAATTCATTCAACACTTCAAACGTATGCGCCTTGAGAAAAACCTGGGAAAATGAAATTAACCCAATGCCTATTTTGTGGCGGTCCAAAATTGCCACCGTTTTTTTGATGTAACCCAACCGCTTTAGCTTTCTAACACGTTCATGAACAGCTGCAATAGATTTGTTGAGTTCAAAGGATAGCGCTTTATTACTCATTGAGGCATCTTGCTGTAGGAGACGCAATAATTTTACATCTATTTCATCCAATTCCATAATTTGAATATTTTCGGTACAGCTGTAAAAATACGCTATTGTTCTGAATTATTTATTGTTTTTTATGTCTTTTAATTTAATTTTTATTGAAATTATAGTCATGTGTTGAATATTATCTTGTCAATGGCCAATTTTGCAA
Organism: Sphingobacterium paramultivorum; assembly: GCF_014109745.1. Taxonomy (NCBI): domain Bacteria; kingdom Pseudomonadati; phylum Bacteroidota; class Sphingobacteriia; order Sphingobacteriales; family Sphingobacteriaceae; genus Sphingobacterium; species Sphingobacterium paramultivorum. The sequence goes on along the minus strand of NZ_CP058555.1, from coordinate 2,623,690 downwards.
CAGAATAATCATTTATAAGAAATGGCTGAACAAGAATTATTAAGTGCGTGTTTGTCACCTGCATTGGACAAGAGATTTAAACATCTGTGGCGATTAGTAGGAAATACACCGATGTTGGAACTACAGTATACATACAAAGGTAAACCCGGACGAATTTTCGTAAAATGTGAGAACTACAATCTGACCGGTAGCATTAAGGATAGGATGGCTCTTTATATTTTATATAAAGCGTATATGAATTGTCAGATCCGCCCAAGTGATGTTGTTATTGAAGCTACAAGTGGAAACACGGGGATTGCTTTTTCAGCAATCGGTAAAGCGCTTGGTCATCAAGTAAAGATTATTATGCCCAACTGGCTGAGCAAGGAGCGTACCGATATTATTCGAAGTATGGGAGCCGATATTCAGTTGATAAGCAAAGAAGAAGGTGGATTTTTAGGAAGTATTCGTTTAAGTGAGGAGCTTGCTGCAAAGGGCGGTGTTTTTCTTCCTCGGCAATTTGAGAATCAATATAATGCCGAAGCGCATGAGAAAACTACAGGTTACGAGATTGTAAAGCAACTGGAAGAACAGGGCTTAGTAGCTGATGCTTTTGTTGCTGGTGTGGGAACTGGTGGTACGGTAATGGGTGTGGGGAGAAGCTTAAGAAAGGTAAACCCAAATGTCCGTGTACATCCACTGGAACCGGCAGAAAGTCCAACCTTGACTACAGGACATAAAGTAGGTTCACACCGTATTCAGGGAATATCTGATGAATTTATTCCTGCTATTGTGGATTTAGATGAACTCGATACTGTCGTTTGTGCGAATGATGGCGACTCCATTATCATGGCGCAGAAGCTGTCACGTCAATTGGGATTGGCTGTTGGTATCTCTTCCGGAGCAAATGTAATCGGAGCGATTAAATTACAACAGGAGCTGGGTGATGAAGCTGTCGTGGTGACGCTACTTTGTGATGATAACAAAAAATACCTAAGTACTGATTTGGTGAAAGACGAGCCGGTAAAAGAAGGATATCTTTCTACAGACGTTGATTTTTCGGGTTTTCAACCTATTTGCAGATTGGCAAATCCCGTATTTGGAGCCTAAAAAGATTTAGTTTCATATGTTTATAGTTAACTCGGGGAGTCTCTAGCTCCTCGGGTTTCATTTATTCAAAAACCAATATATACCTAAGAATAACACAAAATGAAAGTCAATTTCAAATTATTTATCCTTCTCATGTTGCTGATAGCGCCTGTGGCCATGTTTGCCCAAGCGGATACAACAACAAACAAGTTGGAGGGGCTTGAGTTTACGGATGGTACAATAAGTCCCGATTCACTATCTTTTGAGGAGTCTCCAGATACCGCTGCCGTAAAAGTCGACTCGAACAAGACCACAGTAGCGGTAGTAGCAACAGGTGAAAAAGCTGCTGGTGCAGAAAAGAAATCATTGTGGAGTATCTTTATTGCAGGCCTTATAGGCGGTTTTGCAGCATTATTGATGCCTTGTATTTTTCCGATGTTACCCCTGACTGTGAGTTATTTTACCAAACAGGCGGGGAGTCGTGCCAGTGGTATCAGTAAAGCCCTGTTATATGGATTATTTATTATTGTGATTTATGTAGCCTTGGGGATGATTATCACGATTGCATTCGGATCTGATGCACTCAATGCGCTTTCGACTAACGGCATCTTTAACTTCATTTTCTTTTTGTTGTTGGTTGGATTTGCGGCTTCATTTTTTGGTGCATTTGAAATTACTTTACCAAGCTCCTTCGTCAATAAAATGGATGCCAAATCGGATAAAGGTGGTTTAGTGGGCTTGTTCTTTATGGCCTTCAGCTTGTCATTGGTCTCCTTTTCTTGTACAGGTCCGATTATTGGAACATTATTGGTTGAGGCAGCTTCGAAAGGCGAAAGATTAGGTCCAGCAATTGGGATGTTGGGATTCTCCATTGCCCTGGCCATTCCTTTTGGTTTGTTCGCTATGTTTCCTTCCATGCTTAAATCCTTACCGAAATCGGGTGGTTGGCTGAATAGTGTAAAAGTAGTGTTGGGATTTTTGGAACTTGCTTTAGCTTTGAAATTTTTATCCAATGTCGACTTAGCTTACCACTGGAATTGGTTGGATAGAGAGGTGTTCCTGTCGCTATGGATTGCTATTTTTGCTTTGATGGGTCTATACTTGATTGGCAAGATAAAGTTCTCCCATGACAGTGAACTGAAATTCCTATCTGTTCCCAGAACGATTTTGGCAATTGTTGTTTTTTCTTTTGTGGTCTATATGGTGCCAGGTTTATGGGGAGCGCCTTTAAAATCGATTTCTGCCTTTTTACCACCATCGGCAACACAAGACTTTGATCTTTCTTCGGGTGTAAGTGCTGGTGCTGCTGCACATTCAGACGGAAAGGTGAAAAAATATGCTGAAATTTTTCATGAAAGGGGCACGCCAAAGGGATTCGATCCTTATTATGATTATGAACAGGCATTGGCTACAGCTAAAGAATTAAACAAGCCTGTTTTAATTGATTTTACGGGTTGGAATTGTGTCAATTGTCGTAAAATGGAAGCGAATGTTTGGACAGACCAAGCTGTGGCCAAATTACTAAAAGAAGAGTTTGTTATGGCCGAACTTTTTGTGGATGATAAGACCGAGCTGGCTGCCAACGAACAATTTGTTTCCAAATATAGTGGCAAAAAGATCAATACTATCGGTAAGAAAAACAGTGATTTTCAGGCTGCTACATTCGATAGCAATTCACAACCGCTGTATGTAATTGTTGATCCGACGGGCAAAAAACTGGTGCCTCAGAGCGGTGCCAACTACAATGTAGAAGAGTACAAGGCATTCCTGCAAAGTGGTGTGGATGCATTTAAACATAAAAACTAACCATCGTCATATTCTAATTTTATCCTTCTTGTTATGTGCAAGGGGGATTTTTTTGTTGATAAGACATCGCTTTTTGTGTCTGCAGGGCTAATGCAGAGGGGCTTTCTTCATATTGTCTTCGTATTGTGTTCGTACCAGCTTCGGACGGGGACAATCTTGCAACATATATTGACCAAACCCTGACCAGATATTTCCTGTTCGGGGTCTGTTCAACAACTGTACAGCACCTGTTCAATATCTGTTGCTTGTCCGAAGCAGGTACGAACCTCGTCCGAAGCAGGTCCGAATCTTACCGCGAACCTTATCTGAGGTGAATGTGCCGCCCCTACCAAGTAATCCAGGTTTTCTACCTTCGCGGTCTTCATACCCATCACTACCATCTTATCCACCTATTTATCCTCCAGGTGGCGATGGCGACGGTGGTGGTGGTGGTGGTGGTGGTGGTGGTGCCGATGTTGCGGAAGCATAAGGCAAAAAAAGAAGCCCTGTCATTTGTATGAACAGGGCTTCAAATTATACTATAAATTTATGGAAACTATTAAAAGTCAAATTTGACCCGAGCGCGAATACCCCAAGCTGGTGCATCGACGTGATCAAGATAATTTAGACGTTTTACGTAGTCTACACGTAATATTTTAAAGATGTTGGATAGACCGATACTGGCTTCCATATAAGGTTCTGAACCGAAGGTATAGGAGCTTTGTGTGCCATCCGCGTTGTGCTGCCAAGTGAATACCTTTGAACCATAATTCGGGTCGTCAGGATTGTTTTCTTTACGCAGTCCACCATATACCCCCTTGAAACTAAATACTTCGCGTAATTTAAGCTTTTTGATCAACGGAATCTTATTCAACAGAAAACCGTTCATGTAGTATTGTACATTTATTGACGCATTATGATCACTGACAAATTCAAGGAAGTTCATTAAGTTGTATGAATTTAATTGATAAGCATAGGTCTGATTGGCACGATGGATCGTCAAGAAAGGGAATGGGATCTCTTTCCCTGCAATATAATTCCCTTCTGCGGTCACGTCGGCATAGCCAAATTGACTCAAATAAAAGCGCTTGAATGCACCAACATTAAAGTTGTGGTAATTGTATTCACCTTTCGCTAATCCTTTGATTCCAGCGGTATAATTGAACGTGAAGATCGGATATTGATTGAATATAGGTGTCCGGTAAATCTTTCCTTGATAAAACTCTTCATGTGGAGCATATCTGAAATTTACAGACACTTCGGTCGAGTTCAGTTCATTGAACAGTCTACTTTCATTGTTGGCATCGACCATCTGGTAAGTCAGACTTCCAGCAGGTGTTTGTCTGTTGATATTGAAAGCAGCGCCAATAGCCAGGTGATTTAAAAATTCCTTTTTATACTCTAAGCCATAATTTGTCTCATAGATGTAACGGTCATTATCTCCGCGTTTGAAAGATAACAAGAAGTTGTCTTCCTGAATAAATTCCAGTTTTTGTCCCGGAATCTTCGTATCCTTTTTATAAGAGGCCCTGATGTAGTGCATCGGGAAGGAGTATACTGATTTGTTGTTGAACGCATAGGTGCCGCTGAAAAAGTATTTCCACTTTTGATCTTTAAAACCATAGGCAGCATAAGTTTCAGCATAGAAACGCTTGCTTAACGATTCTGTCGTACGTCCGCCGACACGTAAACGGAAACCTTCTACGGGATTAAAGCTATAGAATGTATTGACTGGGCCGATTTCAACTGGGCCAGCCTGTTTGTATCCTGACAGCAATAACGCAGCGATATCCATGAACGAACGGAATGAAGGGATCTTTTGTAATGTATCAATATTATGATAGATGTTCAGTTCGTTTTGCGCAAGAGCAAGCGGACGTTGTGTTTCAAATAAGGATTTTGTCGCTTTCTTATTTTCGACGTTATAGGCAATAACCGTAGACGGACCATCATAGGTACTATCAGGTTGCTGGATGCCGACTTTGTAATTATTGTAATCCACTGTTCGGCTTCCACGTATTCCCATGCCTTTTTCCGTTAAAGAAAAATCAATACCCAGAGTGCTTGTTTTTAGGTAGAAACGACTTTTGCTGTCTTTCTCAAATTTAAGCTGTATCTGAAGGTCACGTACAAAGTTTAGATTAATGTCATCTGCAACAGTCATACTGGCGCCTTGAACAGCGTAGTTGCCGTCTAAAGTAACGTACAGTTGACCTTTGAATAACATGTCTGCCTTGTTGCGTGGAAAGAAGCTTAATTCGACCAACCAAGGTTGTACAGTCTTAATGGTATCCGTAATATAAAACTTATAAAAAGTAGGTGCGGAGTTTGCAATCGGACTTAAAAACTGATTGGTAACCAATGAAATGTTGTTGTCATAAATATCAACTTGTTCGTACAGTTTATTGAAGTAGGCTGTCAAACCATCGTTGTCAATAAATCTAGGGTCAAATTGTGCCCGTTGGTCACCAATGATATACTGTTTGGTTTTGCTTGGATCTTTACGGTAATATACCTTAGACATTTTTTCTTCAATGAACGCTGGCAAAACATATTTGTTGGCTGTTTTAGCCGAGTCGTCCGTTTCAAAAAGAAATTGATAGTTTTTGAATATTTTTTTATTGACAAATTTCTCCGAAAGATTGCTTAGTCCTAAAGACATCTTCTCGTATTGGTCAAATTCAGCATATTGTTGCCCTGAAAGTCTATTTTTTTCCTTATTCTCGATGACTTTTCGGATCAATGCGACAGCAGGATTATCTTTGTTGCTGTATTTTTTCTTTTTGGCCTTGACGACAACTTCTTCCAGCATGTTGTCCTGTTGATCCATCAGAATTTCTTTTGTTTGCGTGGCATCATTGGTAACAAAAGCATCTTTGCTGTCATACCCAATGTAGCTTGCTCTGATTTTCACATAAGATGTTGGAAAGACAAGTTTGTATTCACCATTTGCATTGGTCGATGTTGTGGTTCCAGCAGAAGCCGGGGCGCCAACAACGGCTACGGTAGCATAGGGTATAGGATTCTTGGTCTTTGCATCTCTAACTGTACCGGTTACGGTTTTGTTTTGGGCAAAAGCCATGGACACCGTTAGCACGAGCGTTATCGAAAAAAAGAGTTTAGTTATGAAGGTTGTTGCGTTTATTTTAGCTCTCATTATATTGCTATAATCTTGAAAATTCAAAATTGTTTTCCTGTTTTTACTTTATTTTTGACTTTATAGGTATTAAAATCAAAAATTCAGTGAACAAAGGAAACAAAAAATTAAGAATAATTAAAATTTTATTGTAATGTAATAAAGGAAAGTAATTGAATTACATTTCCATATAAATAACTGTTTATTAGTTGTTTATGTTAAATTATTGATTTGGGTCAATAAATTTTACATTACATTTTGACTTGGCGATGATTTTCCGTTGCTTTATTTACTGACTTTTGTAACGATATAGTCAGCGCTATCAAAAATCTGGCTCGATTTCGAAGGTCATTTCTTGCTTGGAACGAGGATGAATAAAGGTAATTGAAGCCGCGTGGAGGTGTAATCTATTGGCTTTTCTGCCATAGAGATCATCACCAACGATAGGTGTATTTAGGCCATTTGGATGTACGGCATGCATGCGCAACTGGTGGGTGCGGCCAGTCAAGGGGTAAAACCTGACCCTCGTTTGATTATTCGCTATCGCAATTTTTTCCCATTTTGTCTGCGCTGGTTTGCCATAGGTGTAGCAGACCATTTGCCGGGGTCGATCGTCCAGATCTACGCGAAGTGGGAGGTCGATCAAGCCTGATGAGGCTTCGATAATACCATCCAGTAAAGCAATGTATGTTTTTTTGATGGTATGTTGTATAAATTGATCTTGAATAAATTTATGGGCCTCTTTGTTTTTGGCAACAACCAACAAGCCGGATGTAGACATGTCCAGGCGGTGGATAATAATCGGTCCTGCCTTTGGGTAGCGTTGGAGAATACGGTTGTAGACCGAATCCTTTACATATATTCCCGGTACAGACAGAAATTCAGCCGGTTTGTTGATGATAATAATATCCTCATCTTCGTAAATTTGAGGAAGTGCTATATCCAAAGTCGTTTCCTGTTGCATGGGATTGGGATCTACGACTAAGCCTTCGAGCATATACCCTAAAATTGGTTCACATTTTTTGCGGCAGGCAGGGTAATAGTTTTTGTGCCTGCGTATTTCAGATGCAGGTGAGCAGCCCCACCAAAATTCGGCCAAAGCAAGGGGTGTTAACTGGTTTTCATAAGCATATTGCAGCAATTTTGGCGCTGCGCATTCCCCCGATCCGGCAGGCGGTGTTGTGCGGTCAAATTCATCGAATATGCCGACTACATTTTTGTGTTGCCCTTTCGCATTGCGAAAATTATATTGTTCGAAAAGCTGTTTTTGAAGATTTCCCGAGCGCATTTTGCGTTCCTCTTTTAGCGCAGTAATCGTCGATAGCAATTGGTGTAAATGGTTACTTCCTGTCTCCAGGGCCAAATGCATTTCATATTGAAAGCGTTGAAGCTGTTGTTTGTCTTTTAAACTCTGGCTCCGCATGTCTTCCATCAATAATTCATACTCCGCATCCGATAAACTGACCTTCAATTTTGTACGGGTTTCTTTTCGTTCCTTCTTTTGAATTCTCAATTTCGATTTTAGTTCATCGAGTGATTTATCCCATCCGTTTTTTAATAGACCAAGATTACGTTGAGCATTTGCTAGCTCTTCACTTGTTTCAAGATTTTCTATTTTTCGGTTCAGTGCATTGAGATGCACCTCTTCGTTTAGAAAAAAACTGTTTTCTTCCAGCATATCGAAGATGGGGGGTACAAAATGTCGGTGTTTGTTGCTCCCGGCCAGTTTTCCCGAAACAGCGGCAAGGTAGCCAAGCTCATTATATTGGTTTTTGACAACCAGAACACCGAACATTTTTCCAATAGCGAGTCCCTCCGCGGCGGCGTCTAGGCCAAAATTGTGGGACCAATCGTCTTGGGTTTCGATGTAGTGTTGGAGTTCTTGTGCGGCGGTGACGGCAAGGGGGTGCGGTTCATAGCAAAATGGGAAAGTAAATCGTGTCGGAAGTTCAATAGCTGAAATATCCTGTTTGAATTGATGAAAATATGTATTGTTGTCCATTTTGTCCGCAGCGCTCCCTCAAAATAAAGATGTCCGCAAAAATACAACATTATGTACTTTAAATACTAGCTTGATCGATTTTTGTTTAAAATGTTTCGTGCATAAGGAATGGTCTAGGTTTTAGTGCGGTCAACAAAGATCAAGGTCACTGCAGCTTCGGTATTTTCATTTTTTCAGTATAGCAAACTCTTTGTAGCTATACGAAATGCAATTCAGGTTGGGTACAGTGGGTTGAGGTAATTGTTGTGAATTTGAGTGGCTTTTTATTTGGTTTTTACCGCATTTTTGGGTAAATTTAACTAAGCATTTAAAACATATAGTTAACAAAAGAATATACATATGAAAACTTCAATTGGAATTAAAGATGCGGACTTGAAAAAAGTTGCAAAGTTGCTAAATGTGCTGTTGGCAGATGAACACATTATCTACATGAAAACGCGCAACGCGCATTGGAATGTGGAAGGTGCGGATTTTCATGCTGCTCACTTATTTTTGGAATCACAATACGATGAACTAGCTGAAGTGATCGATGAAGTCGCAGAACGTGTACGTACTTTAGGGCATTATGCGGTAGGTACCTTTGATAAATATTTGAAATTGACTCGTTTAACGGAGTCTACTTCAGAAAAAACCGACAGTCAGTCCTATTATAAGGAATTGTTGGCTGACCATGAATCTATAGCGATGTCAATTCGTGCCGATCTTTCCGTAGTTGAAGGAACAGCGGATAATGGTACGGAGGACTTTTTGGTCGGATTATTAGAAAAGCATGAGAAGATGGCTTGGATGCTTCGTGCGCATTTCGTTAAGTAAGCTGTAGAAGTTTATCCACAGGTATTGAAAAAAATTCCGTCTATCCCAATAGGCGGGATTTTTTTTTGTGTTTTGTTGTCAGCGCAGGATTAATTTTCTATCTTAAAGAGGAATTAAGCCTTCAGAAACTTTTTAACATATTACAACTATGCTTGAAGACGACAACCTAAATCAAACCACACTAAATGAGGAGGAAAATGATGGTACTTTGGAGAGTATGCATCATGTGAATAATCCGGTATTGGATTTACCTAAAATTGAAAAGAAATACCTTGAAACCATAGTAGCCCACAATCAAAACGATAAGTCCTATTATTTTTCTGACGGCAAAGCCAAGGTAGAAATTAAGATTGTAACGGATGAGATCGTCAGGGTACGGCTGGCTCCACAAGGGACTTTTTTAGAGGATTTTTCTTATGCCTTGGCCAAGAAAGATCATCGTGTCAGTATACATCAATGCAAGGAAGAGGCTGACCATTATCTGGTTCATACGAATACAATTTCTTGTAAGATCAATAAGAATGACTTTTTGATTTCTTTTGCTGATCGTTCAGGTAAGCTGTTTAACGCTGATTTGGCACCGATGCACTGGGAGGAAAATCCCGATTTTGGAGGTTACTATGTCTATAGCACGAAAGTGGCCTTTGAAAACGAAGCTTTTTATGGACTTGGGGACAAGGCCACTAAATTGAATCTGAGAGGTAAAAGGCTTAAAAACTGGAATTCAGATACCTATGCTTTTGCTTATGATCAGGATCCACTTTATAAAACTATTCCATTTTATATCGGTTTAAAAGACGGTGAGGCCTACGGCATTTTCTTTGACAATACCTTTAAAACGTATTTTGATTTCGCGGCAGAAGATCCCGGAAAAACAAGCTTTTGGTCCGAAGGCGGGGAACTGCAGTACTATTATATCCATGGTCCACATATTATCGATGTTATCCGTCGTTATCATACGTTGACAGGTACGCATTACCTGCCGCCGTTGTGGGCAATTGGTTACCACCAATGTCGCTGGAGCTATTATCCCGAAGCGAATGTCCGGAAGGTTGCTGAGGAGTTTCGGAAGCGACAGATTCCATGTGATGCTATTTATCTTGATATCGATTACATGGAAGGGTACCGCTGTTTTACCTGGAATAAGCAGTATTTCCCCAATCCTAAAAATATGATCAGCGATTTGGCCAATGATGGTTTTAAAACCGTGGTGATGATCGATCCGGGTATTAAGGTTGATGAGAACTACTGGGTGTTCAGGGAAGGGAAAGAAAATAAATATTTTTGTCGTCGAGGGGACGATTATTTTATGGAAGGATTTGTGTGGCCCGGACGTTGTCAATTTCCTGATTTTACCAATCCGGAGGTTCGCCAATGGTGGGGCACATTATACCAGGGGCTTGTGGAAGATGGTGTTGCTGGCTTCTGGAACGATATGAATGAGCCGGCGGTATTTGGCCGCGGAACATTCCCCGACGATGTACGTCACCAATACGACGGCCATCGGGGTTCACATCGCAAAGCACACAATGTTTATGGCATGCAGATGGTTCGGGCAACCTATGATGGCTTAAAGAAATTGTATAAAAATAAGCGCCCATTTACCATTACCCGAGCGGCTTATGCGGGTACACAACGCTATTCTTCAGTTTGGACCGGCGATAATCTGGCGAGTTGGGAACACCTCAAGTTGGGGACCTTGCAATTACAGCGTCTATCGACTTCGGGGATGTCCTTTTGCGGAACGGATATCGGTGGATTTACGGGCGAGCCCGACGGTGAGTTATTTACGCGATGGATGCAATTTGGCGTTTTCTCGCCCTTTATGCGTGTGCATTCTGCCGGCGATACCCGCGATCGCGAGCCCTGGAGTTTTGGGGAGGATTGGGAAAAGATCAATCGGAAATTTATCGAACTCCGGTATAAGTTGTTGCCGTATATCTATACCTGTTTTTGGGAGCAGACCAAGTATGGTTTTCCAATATTACGTCCGATTTCCATGGTCGAGCAGCATATAGCGACCAATTGGCAACGCGAGGAGGAATTCTGTTTTGGGGATAAAATATTGGTGTCCCCAGTATTGCAGCCAGGACAAAAAAGCAAGATTGTCTATCTACCTGAGGGGACTTGGTTCTATTATTTCAATAATGAAATCTACGTGGGCGGTAAGGAACATACCATCGCTACGCCGATTGATGAAATGCCGATTTTCATTCGCGGGGGATCTGTTATCCCTGAATATCCGGTGATGCAATATACTGGTGAAAAGAAAATTGAGGAGCTACAGCTCAATGTTTACTTCGCTGAAGGAGTAACCCGTTCGTATGTGTATTCAGATCATGGCGACACCTTTGCGTATGAACAAGATATCTATCTTGAAAAATGTTTTACGGTTTCAGGGCTCAAAGAATCCTTGTCGATCAAACAAACCAGAGATGGGCTTTTTACGGAGCGATATGAGGAATATAAACTACAGTTGATCGGCCTGCCTTTTCAAGTGAAGAAGGTGAAGACCGATGGTATTGATACAAAAGTACAAGTAGATGAAAAGGGGCGGTATTGGATTAATGTCGCACGAGAATTTGATAACATATTGATAGAAGGTTAAACATGGCCAATGAAGTAATTCCGCATAGTCTCTTTTCTGAATTTGATGTCGCCTTATTCCAGTCGGGTAAGCACTTCAAATTATACGAAAAGTTCGGTTCGCACGAACTGGAAGTCAACGGTGAAAAAGGCGTTTATTTTGCGGTTTGGGCTCCAAATGCAAAATCCGTTTCCGTAACCGGCAACTTCAATTTTTGGGATAAGGAGCATCACGCGCTCTTTGTGCGCTGGGATGGTAGCGGAATCTGGGAAGGGTTTATTCCGGGGCTTGGCAATGGAGAGACATATAAGTATGTTATCCAGACCTATACTGGTGAGCAACTCGAGAAAGGTGATCCTTTTGCCTTTCGGTGGGAAATTGCCCCAAAGACTGCTTCCGTTGTTCATTCGACCTGGTACGAGTGGCAGGATAAGCAATGGATGCAGGAGCGTGCTGTTAAAAATAGGCTGGATCAACCCTGGTCGGTCTATGAGGTACACTTAGGGTCCTGGTCACGGGATCCCGAAAGTCCGGATACTTTGCTCAATTATCGGGAAATAGCCGTGCAGCTCGTTTCTTACGTGAAGGAGATGAATTTCACCCATGTGGAGTTTATGCCTTTAATGGAGCATCCCTATTATCCTTCTTGGGGATATCAGATAACAGGTTATTTTGCGGCGAGTTCGCGTTATGGTTCGGCACAAGATCTCATGTATCTGATTGAGGAGCTGCATGCTGCCGGGATAGGTGTATTGTTGGATTGGGTTCCTTCGCATTTTCCAGGTGATGCACATGGACTTTATCGTTTTGATGGCACGAGCTTATACGAGCATGAAGATCCCAGGAAAGGGTTTCATCCCGATTGGCAATCCTATATTTTTAACTATGGGCGAAATGAAGTGCGTTCTTTTTTGATCAGTAATGCATTTTATTGGTTGGATCGTTTTCATATCGATGGACTTCGGGTAGATGCGGTAGCTTCTATGTTGTATTTGGATTATAGTCGAAATGCAGGCGAGTGGATTCCCAATGAATTTGGAGGAAATGAGAATCTCGAAGCGGTACAATTTTTAAAAGAGCTGAATGAAGCCGTTTACGGACATTTTCCAGATGTGCAGACAATCGCCGAAGAATCTACTTCTTGGCCGAGTGTCAGTCGCCCAACGTATGCTGGTGGATTGGGATTCGGAATGAAATGGATGATGGGCTGGATGCATGATACGTTGGATTACTTTAAAGAGGATCCGATTAACCGCAGTTATCATCATGATCGACTCACCTTTGCGACAGTATATGCTTTCCATGAGAATTTTATGCTGCCGTTGTCACATGATGAGGTGGTTTACGGAAAGCAGTCCCTAATTTATAAAATGCCAGGCGATGAATGGCAAAAGTTTGCCAACTTGAGAGCATTGTACCTCTTTATGTATACTTTTTCGGGAACAAAATTGCTGTTTATGGGCGGTGAATTTGGGCAAACTTCGGAGTGGAATGTAAACCAATCGCTTGATTGGCATCTTTTGGAGTTTGCGCCCCATCAGGGTATGAAACAATTTGTAGCCGATCTGAACGCGGTTTATAAAGCTCAACCAAGTCTTTACCAAAAGGCTTTCGATGCTGCAGGTTTCGAATGGATAGATGCAGGTGATCGTGAAAATTCGATTGTGGTCTATTGGCGAAAGGGATTTGACTCCTGGGATGATACGGTTGTTGTACTTAACTTAACGCCTGTTGTTCGGGAACATTTCCGTATTGGTTTACCTTACGCCGGTGAATGGGAAGTGCTGCTGAATTCGGATGATTTGACCTATTTCGGTTCCGGAATACATAATCTGCATATCCATAGTGAGCACCTGCATTGGATGAACCAAGTACAGTCTGCACAACTTCATTTGCCTCCGCTTGGCGGATATATTCTGAAAAGAAAGAGAGCGGTAGAGGAAGTCAATCCAATTAAACAAGGCGAGCGTATCCCTGTATAAAATCTTGTTATTAAATCTCATGCTGTAAAAGAAGAATGAAAGTATTTCACTTGAGTGTAGAATGTTATCCCGTGGCCAAAGTAGGTGGTCTCGCGGATGTCGTGGGAGCGCTGCCCAAATACCAAACCAAGCTGGGGTGGGAGGCGGCGGTTGTCATGCCCTGGTATGATCGTCCTTTTGTTAGGGATCATGCTTTTAGCCTAGTTCATGAAGGTACTTTTTATCAAGGATCTGAATTGCTGAGCTACGGCGTTTATAAGGAAGATCATCAGGTACTCGGTTTTGAGCTCTACTTGATTAAGATTCCAGGGAAACTCGATCGGCAGGAGGTGTATTGTTATCCCGATGAAGGCGAACAGTTTATCGCCTTTCAACATGCTGTATTGGCTTGGTTTAAGGATAAAGCTATAGTACCTGATATTGTGCATTGCCACGACCATCATGTCGGTTTGATGCCTTTTTTGATGAAGTATAGCAATGACTATAATTTTCTTGCCGATGTTAAAACGGTAGCCACCGTGCACAATGGGCAATATCAGGGCTGGACACATTGGAGCAAAGCCATTCTGTTGCCTGCTTTCGATAGCTGGAAATGGGGATTATTGGAGTGGGATGGTTTAATTAACCCGCTTGCGGCCCTAATTAAATGTTGCGATGCTTACACAACGGTCTCTGAAGGCTATCTGGAAGAGCTTTATGTGGAAGCAAATGGCTTACAGCATCTATTTTATGATGAGCGAAATAAATCCATCGGTATTGTCAATGGAATTGACTGGGAAATCTGGGATCCCAAAATTGATTATACCTTGTTCGAAAACTATGATGTTGTACAAGCTTTTTCTGGCAAATTGAAAAATAAGGAGGCTTTGGCGAAGCAGTATAAAATCAATCCAGATCGACCACTGCTTGTTTTTATCGGCCGATTTGCAACAGAAAAAGGAGCGGATTTACTACCGGAGATAATTTTGGATTTGACGGAGAAATATCGCGATAGATTAAGTATATTTATACTGGGTGCCGGAGACCCAGCGATCCAGTCGCGTGTGAAATCGCTCGTCGATGATGGAATTGATAATTTTGATGTGTTCTTTGGTTATGATGAAAATCTTGCCCATTGGCTTTATGCCAGTGCGGATTTTCTTTTAATGCCTTCCCGTGTTGAGCCCTGTGGGCTTAATCAGCTCTATGCGATGAAGTACGGTACATTGCCGATCGTGCATCAGGTGGGGGGATTAAAAGATACGGTAATCGATCTGAAAAATGATGGTTACGGTATAGGTTTTGATAGTTTGACAATCACTGAAATTAGTGCAGCGATTGTTCGGGCTATAAATTTTTACGACAGTAAAAAGCAGTTTGAGGAGAATCAACGTAAAATGATGCAGTTGGATTTTTCTTGGGATAAATCTGCAGCGAAGTATATAAGTCTATATAACCAAATAATGTAATTTGATATGTCACGTCATAATGTAGTAGCTATCGTCTTGGGCGGAGGAAGGGGCTCACGTCTGTATCCATTGACCGATCAACGGTCTAAGCCAGCGGTTCCCATTGCCGGGAAATATCGCTTGGTGGACATTCCCATCTCGAATTGTCTTAATTCGGGTTTTAACAAGATTTTTGTGTTGACACAATTCAATTCTTCGTCACTCAACTCCCACATTAAGAATACCTACAACTTTAGTATTTTTAGTAAGGGCTTTGTTGATATCCTGGCTGCTGAACAGACCAATGATGGCGATAAATGGTTCGAGGGTACGGCAGATGCCGTGCGGCGATCGTTCCGGAAGCTGGCTAGTATTGATTATGACTATGTATTGATTTTATCGGGGGATCAGCTGTATCAAATGGATTTTGATGCCCTGGTTGACTTTCATGTCGAAAACGAAGGCGACCTGACCATTGCGACTATTCCAGTAAACGCCAAAGATGCCACTGGTTTTGGAATACTGAAATCAGATGAAAAGAATCACATTACCTCCTTTATTGAGAAGCCGAATAGCGAGCAGCTGGTGGATTGGAGTTCAGAAGTGAGTGATCATTTAAAGGGTGAGGGTAGGGAATACCTGGCTTCTATGGGTATTTATGTTTTTTCAAAAGGCGTCCTGAAACGTATGCTGGAAGAGAATCGCGGAATGGATTTTGGAAAAGAAATTATTCCCGATGCAATTGATACGAATAGGGTGCTTAGCTATCAATTTGAGGGCTATTGGACAGACATCGGTACCATAGGTTCTTTCTATGAGGCCAACATTGGTTTGACTGATAATATTCCGGCCTTTAATCTGTTTGATAAAAATACGGTTTTCACCCGTCCAAGGATGTTGCCGCCTTCTAAAATTTCGGGTACAACATTAATCAATTCTGTCATTTCGGATGGCTGTATTATCCAAGCGGATAAAGTAGACCGTTCCGTCGTGGGCGTTCGTTCGCGGATTGGTACAGGATCTGTGGTACGCGGTACATATATGATGGGGTCTGACTATTATGAGGATCTCGTCGATATGGAGGATGCAAAGCGGAAAAATATACCTGTGGTTGGGGTTGGAGAACGCTGTTATATTGAGAATGCTATTTTGGATAAAAATTGTCGTATCGGTAACGATGTACGGATCAATGGCGGACCTCATTTGCTGAATGCCAATCATCCCACTTATACCATTTGTGACGGCATAGTTGTTATCAAAAAAAATGCAGTTATTCCAAACGGAACAACAATAGGATTGACAAGCCTATAAAATTTATAGAACAAGGGAGATAATATATTGTTATCATTGCAAGTTATTCTAATGGAAGTATCGCGAAATACGGCTAATCTACAGGCTCAATTTATGGGCAGATAGCAATAATTGTTTCATGGTACTGTCTTTGCTAGCAAAGAGCATTTTAATATAGTGAAATCGTATGCAATTGAGACAGGTTATCTCCCTTTTTTTTATACTGTTTGTCTTTGTAGGTTGTGATACCTCATTGATGGTTCAAGGTAGTGGTGTCTTGCGTGATGCCTCGCGTAGATTTGAACTTCATAACGGCAATCGAACAGTCGTTTACATTCCAATGCGGCATCTGGGTACGCGTGTGTACTATGATCAAATCCAGCGTGCTGTAGATTCTCTTCAACATTCGGGCTATGTTGTTTTTTATGAAAGCATCGCTTATCAGGTGGATAGTGCGGCACAACGTGATCTGTATGACCGCAAATTTAGAAAGCTTACTGGTAATCGGCTAGGGTTGCAGCAATGTATTGAAATACCGGGCGATACCTCCCGGGTTCTTCGGGCGCCCATGTACCGTAAACTGGGGCAGCGAATCATTAGTCAGCCCGATTATTCTTTTTTTCTGGTGAATTATGAAACGGCGGTGAATGCGGATATTCCCAAAAACAAATTGCTTGACGAGTTTGAATACCTGTATGGTACGATCAACCTGGATGATTGTGATTACAAAACACCGCTCCAGGAACCTTACTCCTGCAAACCTATTAAAGCAGCATTAAAAAACAAATTTGATAAAGAATTTGTCATGAAAAAAAGGGAAGAGAACCTGGCTTCGTTAGTTGCTGACGCTCCACAGCAAAAGATTTTAATCTTATTTGGAACCTCACATTTTAAAGGCTTTTTGCGTAATTTGCAGGCTCGGGATCCCAAATGGATACAGATCAAATAATATGCTAGGAAAACTATTCATTATACTGCTTATACCAGTAACCATTTATGTTGTTTATTACCTGTTAAATCGTACGGCCAAAAATAGCAAAGCCATTAAACGTGTATTAAGCGACGAAGGCAAGGAAATTCTAGAAAAAGAAGTTGCCTATTACCGCAATCTGTCCACTGCGGACAAAGCGGAATTTGAAACCCGCTGTTTAAAATTTTTGGATACGGTCAAGATTGAAGGTGTGGGTGTAGCGGTTGAGCTGAAAGATTATATGATGATTGCCGCCAGTGCAATTATTCCAATATTTGCCTTTAAGAAATGGACTTATCCCAATTTGACCAATATTATGGTTTATCCTTCCCAATTCAATACTGCATATGAATTTGAAGGCCATGCTGACCGTAATATTATGGGTATGGTGGGTGAGGGAGCCATGAACGGACAAATGATATTGTCTAAATCGGCACTGGAGTATGGCTTTAAGAATCCAAAAGATGGACAGAATACAGCGATACACGAATTTGTGCACTTGATCGATAAAACCGATGGCACAGTGGATGGCATTCCCACACATTTGATGGATAAAGCTTCAGTCATTCCTTTTATGAATCTGATACGGGAAGAAATTACCAAGATAAAGGAAAATAAATCTGATATTGATGTATATGGCATGACCAATCCAGCTGAGTTTTTTGCGGTTGCGTCTGAATATTTCTTTGAGAACCCCGCGAAATTCAAGACCCATCATGCCGAGCTCTATAAAGCACTTTCTGAAATTTTTGAACAAAGTTAGTTATAGATAAATAAAATTTTAGTATTTTTAAGGCAAACAGAAGTTGTTTGCCTTTTTTCTGCGAGCACCCTGCTCCTGGGCTAGAAAGAAGATCATCGCTTCGCTAAAGTTTTGTTAATTATAACTGTTATGCCTAAAACTACAATTTATTCTTCTATTGCCCTGGCTTGTATGCTATTTTGTGGCAGTAATCCGGGATTTTCCCAGCAGCGTTTTGCTACAGGGACAACATTTACTGAAATGGGCGATCCCACAAAGGATACTTTATCCAACTGGTCGAATGTTAAAGCCGGTCTACATGCTTCGTTTGTATCGATAGACAAACGTTATCCCAAATCTGTTAATCCAAATCTGACAACACAACGTACGGCGACTGTGGATGCCTGGAAAGGTGAGCAAGTATCGGCGCAAGTATTGTTATGGACCAGTGCTGCCGCAGCAGATGTTGCTGTATCGGCAAGTGAATTAAAGTCTACAACAGGCAAGGTGATCGGTAGCGATGCGGTACAAGCACGTTTTGTTCGTTATGTCATGACTGATGAATTTGCAAGTGGTTGTGGCCATCGTAAACCAGAAGATTTTAAAGCTTCTCTGTCGGCAGATATGTTGGATGATCTGAAAAGCTATGACCTTGAAGCTAAGAAAGTCCGTCCTGTATGGATTACAGTAACGGTTCCCAAAGAAGCTGCTGCTGGACAATATAAAACGACAATTTCGGTTAAGCAAAATGGTCAGGTAAAGGAACAGTTACAACTTACGGTCAATGTGCAAAATCATGTGCTGCCACCTGCATCCCAGTGGACTTATCATTTGGATCAATGGCAACACCCTTCTGCTGTGGCTCGCGTCAATAATGTGAAGATGTGGAGCGATGAGCATTTTGAAGCGTTGAAGCCTACTATGAAACAACTTGCAGCTGCAGGGCAAAAAGTGATTACTGCGACTTTAAATAAGGATGCCTGGAACGTACAGACCTATGATCCTTATGCGGATATGATCACCTGGAAGAAGGCAAAAGACGGTTCCTGGACCTACGATTATACTGTTTTTGATCGGTGGGTAAACTTTATGATGGATCTGGGGGTCAACAAACAGATCAATTGCTATTCGCTTTTACCATGGAATAACGAGGTACATTATTTCGATGAGAGCAAAAATGAACTGGTCAATGTTATTGCGAAGCCCGGTACAGCTATATTCGAGGAACTATGGACGCCTTTCTTAAAGGATTTTAGTAAACACATTACCGCAAAGGGCTGGTTAAAGATTACCAATATTGCGATGGATGAAAGAGGCCGGGAGGAAATGGATCCAGCAATAGCATTGTTGGAAAAAGTAGCGCCCGAATTTGGTGTTGCATTTGCAGATAATCATAAAAGCTACCAACGCTATCATAAAAGTACCGATATCAGCGTTGCCGCTGGAGATCCTTTTGATCAGAAAGATCTCATTGAGCGACGTAAAAAAGGGTACATCACGACATTTTATGTTTGTTGTTCGGACGAATTCCCAAATCAATTCACGTTCTCGGATCCAGCAGAATCCACCTATATGGCTTGGTATGCGCTAGCGGCAGGCTTCGATGGAGCATTGCGTTGGGCATTTAACTCCTGGGTCAAAGATCCGCTGCATGATTCAAGGTTCCGTACATGGCCAGCGGGAGACACTTATATTGTTTATCCACAAGGAAGAAGCTCTATCCGTTATGAGCGTATGTTGGAAGGTATTCAAGATTATACCAAAGTCGGCATTCTTAAAGCAAAGTTGGAGAAGTCAAAAGATCAAGCTAACCTAGCGAAGCTAAATGCGAAAATCGCAAAATTGAATACCGCTAAACGCTATGCGGACTGGAATAAAGATCTCAATGATACGAAGCGTTTTGTCGATGAATTGTCGCGACAAATCAACTAAGGATTTATCAAGTCTATAATTTTAAAAAAGCTGTTTCAATCAATTTGAAACAGCTTTTTTGTTGATTACAATCTTTTTCTATTTTAAGTGCAGCGCACTGTTGGCTGAAATTTTCAGCGCAGTGTGTCCTTGCTCCCCATTGAGGCTATCGTTGTACATTCGATCGGTTTATACGCTTGGGTAATACAGTATTGTTCAGGTAATATCCCAAACCATTACGCTAAATTATTGTTGTTATTAAGTGGCGATAACATAATTTGCATAAGGTCGCTGTCACAAAATCTTAAATTATAGTATAGGTATGAAAAATGTAGCACACCAGATTGTGGGTCTTTTAAAGGATGCGGGAATTCAGCGTATTTATGCCGTAACGGGCGATAGTTTAAATTTTTTCAACGAAGCTGTTCATGCAGATGGAACGATGCAATGGATACATGTAAGACATGAGGAAGTGGGGGCATTTGCCGCAACGGCAGAGGCTGATTTGCACGGGATCGCCTGTTGTGCGGGAAGCAGTGGACCAGGACATGTGCATCTGATCAATGGGGTTTATGAAGCACACAAGACACGGGTACCCATGCTTGTGATCGCATCAACCTGTGCCACATACGAATTTGGAACCGATTATTTTCAAGAAACAAATCCAATCAAATTGTTTGATGATTGTTCTTGCTACAATCAAATGATCACTCGGCCAGAGCAGGTGCAACGTATGGTGCAAAATGCATTACAACAGGCTATCTCTAAACGGGATGTGGCGGTTATCGGTTTGCCTGGTGATGTATCAGAAATGGAAGCGGTTCAAATGAATACCTCAACCAAGGTGTTTTTTACCGAGCCGCAAATTAGACCTTCGGAGATGGAAATTGGGCGATTAGCCCAATATATCAATCAAGCAGAAAAGATAACCTTGTTCTGTGGTGTGGGAGCCAAGAAAGCACAGGAGCAAATTGTAGCGTTATCACAAAAGATCCATGCGCCGGTGGGTTATTCATTTAAAGCAAAGTTGGATATTCAACGCGACAATCCCAATGAAATCGGCATGACCGGACTTTTGGGCATGGCGTCGGCATTTCAAAGCATGCACCATTCGGATCTTATTTTACTTTTGGGGACTGATTTTCCTTATAAGGATTTTATACCGACCAACAAAACCATTGTCCAGATTGATATTGAAGGTGAAAAGCTTGGTCGCAGGTCCATCGTAGACTATGGGCTTGTGGGGGATATCGAGCATACTTTAAAAGCGGTATTGCCTTTTGTGGAAGCGCGTTCGGATACAAAATTTCTGGAGAAGCAGCTTGCTTCTTATGCAAAGGTCAAGGAAGATCTCATGACTTATGTAGACGATTCGGGCAGTGAATGCGCGATACAGCCTGAATTTGTTGCGCATACCATTGATCAAAAAGCCAGTGATGATGCGATTTTTCTGCTTGATACCGGGATGTGCTGTGTGTGGGGAGCACGTTATATTAATCAGCGAAAGGATCGTATCATGCTGGGGTCTTTTAACCATGGGTCTATGGCTAATGCCATGCCAATGGCTATTGGAGCGGCATTGACACATCCTGAACGTCAGGTTATTGCTTTTTGTGGTGATGGGGGACTATCCATGTTGTTGGGGGATCTCGCAACAATAAAACAATATAACTTACCGATTAAAATCATCGTCTTTAACAACCGTGCACTTGGTATGGTTAAATTGGAAATGCAGGTATCAGGTCTGAAAGATCAGGAAACCAATATGGTCAATCCAGATTTTGCGATGATCGCTCAAGCGATGGGAATACGCGCATTTACGGTCACTCAGCCCCAAGAAGTGGATGCTGTTATCACTGAAGCTCTTGGTATGACGGACGAGCCTGTCCTGATCGATATATTTACCAATCCCAATGCATTGGCTATGCCGCCCAAGATATCCTTCAGTCAAATGAAAGGGATGACAGAAAGTATGGCAAAATTAATGTTGTCGGGTAATTTCGAAGAAGTATGGGATACCATTAAGTCGAACTATAAACATTTGAAATCGCTTTAATCACTTGTGATATTCGAATTGTTAAACATATTAAAAGCCCCTCGAAGCATAACAGCTGAGGGGCTTGTTTTGTGTTAAAAGTGACTTGAATGTGTGGCTGTCAGACCATAATATGCTGATCAGCGGATAGTCGAAATTTGGAGGAAAATGTTATCTCAACATTGACGTTGAACAAACCAAAGACTTTTAAGTAATTCTTCTTTACAGCGTCTGAGTTTTTCAACTTTGGATTCGGAAGAAATGGTAACTTGCTCTTTAACAATAATAGCCAAGTCTGTTTCAATGGACAATTTTGTGAGTGATGTACATCCACTATCAAATTTCTTAAAGCTTACATCTTTCATACTAATATTGGTTAAGAATTCCTGAATTTTATAGAGTACAATTTACTAATAAAAATTAGCTTTACAATAAGCCCGCAATAATTTTATTGTTACTAAATTGTTTATTTTTAATAGCTTATATCGTGCTAAAATAGTCGAGTGCTATCTAACTTATAAACAATATTTGCTTGCTTTTTGTTTTCTGAATTTTAAATTTTTAAATGTTAGTTATTTAAAACAAAATTTCTTTTGAATTGCTATCTATACTATCAAACAAAAAAACACGATGAGAATAATAAATTTTGGATTTATAGTGTTGCTGTGTTGCGCTGCCTGCCATCAGGAACAAAAAAAACAGGATACTTCGGCGAAACTCGGTGACACTGTTCAAAGTACTCAACCATTGGATACCGGGAGTTTTCTTACAGGAAAGAGTACGTATCAATACCTTAAAAATGGCGATACCATTTCATTATCAATCACTGTTGATGGAGAAAAGGTTCAGGGTGATCTAAGCTATGCCTGGAAGGAAAAAGATCGTAATAAGGGACATATTGATGGTGTATTGAAGGGGGATATTTTAACTGCCGATTATACTTTTTCTTCTGAGGGACAGGAATCCGTCCGCCAGGTAATATTTAAACTATCCAAAGAGCGTGCACTGGAAGGTTATGGTGCGATGGAAGAGAAGGCTGGAAAAATGACTTTTGCCGATCCTAAAAAGATAGCTTTTGATGAGAAATTCGCGTTAGAAAATTTAGCGAAGGGCCAATGAGATCAGCTTGGGAATAAAAATTAAGAGGCCGATCAATAGTGCAGTGATGCTGCTGATCATCACTGCCGCTGCGGCAACATCTTTAATTTTTTTTATGTTTGGATTATCTTCAGGACAGATAAAGTCGGCTATATTTTCCAATGCGGTATTTAACAATTCACAGACAAATACAAAACCAATGGAAAAGAGTACAGCAACCCATTCGTGGGTACTTATGTGAAGCACAAATGACAGGGTAATGGCAATAATGGCCGCTATACAATGCACCCTGAAATTATGTTCTTCCTGCCAGGCTGTTTTTAGCCCACTGAACGCATAGTGAAAACTCTTTAATCTAGCACGAAATGAAAAGTTGTTTTTGGCCATAGTTGTCCTACTATTTTCTGTAAAGATAGCGCTTTCTGCTTATCTTGGCATACTGGATTTTTTATTGTATTTAGTCCGAGCTATTCCTTTGCCATATCCATCTGATCCGCTTTCTTGTTCATCCTTTTTACTTTATGGGGCTTTTATTACAAATGCAGCCTAATTTTGAGTAAATTGCTGTATGATCTATAATTTTGATAAAACGATTGTTCGTCGTGGTACCGATTCGGTCAAATGGAATCAACATGATTATGACGATTTGATTCCACTCTGGGTTGCGGATATGGACTTTCCAGCAGCACAACCTGTTGTGGATGCGCTTGCGCAGCGGGTTCAACATGCTGTATATGGGTATGCTACTATTCCAGCTGCTTTTTACAGCGCGGTTATGAGCTGGTCTTCGCAGCGGCATAAATTTGTACTTCAGCCGGAATGGATACTTCCTGTGATCGGTGTCGTACCGGCGCTTTCGGCTTTGGTTAGCGCATTTACCTCACCCGGTGACAAGGTTTTGGTTCAAGAGCCTGTATATCATTGTTTTTTTTCCTCAATAGAACGCAATCAAGCTGAGGTGGTTTCCAATGACTTGATTTACCGCAATGGTGAGTATGCCATTGATTTTGAAGATTTTGAATATAAAGCTAGTGATCCGAAAGTCAAGTTATTTATTTTATGTAGTCCACATAACCCCGCTGGCCGTGTTTGGACTAGAGCTGAGCTTGAACGTCTCGGTGAAATCTGTTTGCGGCACCAGGTCTTAGTCATTTCGGATGAAATTCATTGCGATCTGGTATTTGAGGGCCATACACATATTCCTTTTGGGAGCATCAGTGCAGCCTTTTTGGCGAATTTGATTACCTGTGTAGCACCGAGTAAAACCTTTAATTTGGCAGGACTCCAGGTCGCTACGGTCTTCGTGGCCGATCCTGAACTCAAAAGGAAAGTGCAGCAGGCTTTCTTAGCCAACGAGATAAGTAGCATAAGCCCTTTTGCCATTACAGGCCTGATCGCTGCGTATGAGTCGGGTGGGGAATGGTTGGATCAAGCTTTAAGCTACATTCGTGCGAATTATGTTTATCTGAAAGGCTTTATGGCTGAATACCTGCCTGCTTTGCATGTGCTTCCTTTGGAGGGTACTTATCTGGTATGGGTAGATTGCGCCGCTTTGGGGATTTCAAGTCGAAAATTGGGGCAGTTCTTATTGGACGAGGCACATGTACAGGTCAATGTCGGTGCGATGTATGGCAAGGGAAGCGACGCCTTTATTCGCCTCAACATTGCTTGTTCAAGGGAAGTCTTGACAACAGGCTTGTTGCGTTTGAAGACTGTTTTCTCCTCTTTACTGCAAGGAGCAAAATAGTATACGAATAGATGCTGCGTTGGTAGATGAATAGGTTCCGATTTACGGAGAGTTCTTCGTTCATAGTATTATGCCGCCGAGCGAAAAGGAAATAGCGTAATGAACAAAAAAATCCGCTGTATCTCTCGATGCAGCGGATTTTTTGAGGTTTGTTTAGACCCTATTAAATACCCATTTCTTTCAGAATGAAATGCGCGTTGTCAATTTTATCGGCAACCCAGAGGACATAACGAATGTCGACTCCGATGGATCTGCTGTAACTCTCGTTCCAAGCGAAATCATTAATTGTTGCGTCATAAGCACGGTCAAAATTTACACCAATTAATTCACCATTGGCATTCATTATTGGAGATCCTGAATTTCCGCCTGTAGTATCCATATCATATAAGATATTGACCGGCACAGATCCCAGATCTTTTTGAAGATAAGGACCAAAATTCTTATTGAGGTAAGCTGTCTTGATTTCTTGCGGGTAGTCAAATTCTGCTAAACCAAGATTTCCTTTTTGAATGATTCCTTCGATTGTTGTGAATGGCTTCATATAAGTTGCATCAGCAGGAGAGTAGCCTTTGATGTGCCCATACGTCAGGCGTAAGGTTGAGTTTGCATCAGGAATAAAGTTTTTGGCCTGAAAAATTTCCTTGACGGCAACATAATCGCCCATTAATTTGTTCAGTACCCCTTCACGTCTTTTTTGTTCAGCAGCGAACTGGACAATATCATTGTTCAGCTTGCCCTGGAAATCCAATAATTTGTCGTCAAATTTCTGAAGTGCATCGGCATTGGCCAAGACAGTATTTAGTATGTAACTTTGATCGCCAAGTTTACTGTTCTGAATAATCTCGGTTGCAAATTCTTGTGCGGTACCCGTATTAAATTGCAATTTCTGAATGGAAGCCAATTGATTTTTACCTTGGAATGCGATGGCATCTTCCAACATTCTGGAGAAAATACGCTGATCAGCCTGCTTATTGTAGCTTTCGTAGGTTTCTTTAACAGCGGTTTTTAATTTTTCGATATTCAGCTCGAAAAGCTGCTTGGTAGCTTGGGATGATTTTTCCTTTGCCAAGTTGGTTTTCAGAACGTTCAGGTCGCGAGCTACTTTCAATAAGCTCGTACTATTGTAAATATTATTGATCCAAAGTTCTTTCAGGGCATCTTGATCACTCAGCTGATAATAGGCATCAATATCAGTGAGTAGACTTCCATATTTGTTTTTCAGTTCGGGTTTACTTAAGATAAAAGCCGCCAGTGCTTCGTCTTCTTGTTTTTTTGTCGATAGCAAGTCGATTCCTCGTAAACCCTTGAGTTTACCACGATAGTTTTTCAATACATTCGCATTACGTTTTATGCGTGTTGCCAAGGACAAGGCGATATCGGTATTATCTTTTCCTGCTTCCTCCATCTGTTTATTTTGGAAATCATACAGGTTGGATACGTAAGGCAAAAGGTATTCCTGTTGATATTGAATATATTGTGCTGGTCTGTGTCGGAATGTTTTTCCGGGATAACCAAGGATAAAGGTGAAATCATTTTCCCGGACACCATTTGGATTGACTTTAAGGTGTTTTTTGGGCTGGTAAGGAACGTTGTCTTTAGAATAAGGTGCAGATTTTCCGTTTTTGCCGACATAAGCTCTCAGAAAAGAATAATCTCCGGTGTGGCGTGGCCATACCCAGTTATCTGTCTCTCCACCAAATTCACCGATGTTTTGACGTGGAATATAAACTAAACGAACGTCTTCGATTGTTTTATAACGGAATAGGACATAACTTTTACCGATAAACATTTCCGATACTTCAGCTTTAATCGTGGGATCTTCTTTTTCCGCTTGTTTAACCAGTTCTTGTTGTTTACGTTTAATCGTATTGATACGCTCTACCGGGTCACTGATGTTGGCGACAGCATTTAATATTTTAGCGGAAACATCCTCATAAGAATCGGTAATTCTTATTTTTAATCCTTTTGCCTCAATTTCCTGTTCTTGATTTTGTGCGACAAAACCGTTTTTTAAGTAATTGTTGATTGCAGTACTGGCAAGTTGAACGGCAGAAAAAGCACAGTGGTGATTGGTAACGATCAGACCACGGTTTGAGACAAACGACCCTGTACATCCACTGACTTGAACCAGGGCATCTACCAGTCCGACCTGACCGGGATTGTAGATATCTTTCTCACTGATCTTTAACCCAGCTTTCTTCAATCCAGCTCTATTTAATTCGCTCAATGGAAACATTCCCTCATCGGGATTTGCCTTGCTGTAAGGACTGTTTGCCATGGTTAAGAATAAAGCTAGTGCAATTGTCGTACGATTTATAAACTTCATAGGATTTTAACTATCAACTGTTGTAAATCTCCAAATTTAAGAAAAGCATTTTGATGAAATCGATTTTTTATGTGAACTAATGTAACAATAGTGGATATACTGGATCTTTTTGGCAAGGTATTTATTGTATAATCGGCAGGCCAAATGCTCCTGTTGACTTTAATTATAAAGGATTTGACATTGGTTTACGACAGGATTCGTAATTTTGTGCTTTAAAGATAGTAAGATGACCTTAATCCAACTGGAATATATTGTAGCTGTTGATACCTACCGAAGTTTTGTTGCAGCTGCAGAAAAATGTTTTGTCACGCAACCGACGTTGAGCATGCAAATACAAAAACTTGAAGAGTCTTTAGGGGCAAAAATCTTCGACCGGAGCCGTCAGCCTGTTGTTCCTACAGAAATCGGCGAGAAAATTATTCTTCAAGCTCGATTGGTATTGACGGAAAGCCGAAAGATCAATGAGATTGTACAAGATAAAAAAGGGGAAATTGAGGGTACACTAAGGGTCGGTGTTATCCCGACAATCGCACCTTATTTACTTCCGAATGTGCTGACCACATTTATGGAGAAATATCCGAAACTACAATTGCAGATATGGGAATATACGACAGAACGGATTGTGCATGAATTGAAGGTCGGACTTTTGGACTGTGGTGTGCTATCTACTCCCTTAAATGATCCCGGGATTTTGGAATCACCCTTATTTTATGAGAATTTTGTTGCCTATATTTCAGCCAATAGTCCACTGTTTCCAAAAATGATACTGAGTGGTGATGATATTGCCGATGATAAACTTTGGTTGCTCAATGAAGGACATTGTATGCGCGGGCAGGTGCTTAATATTTGTCATCACAAACATAATCAAGATCTTACAGGGCGATTTGAGTATAATACGGGTAGCGTAGAGACCCTAAAACGTATGGTAGATATCAACGACGGAATCACGATATTGCCTGAGTTGTCGATTTGGGATTATTCCGATGAACAATTGGATAGGATCCGTTATTTCAAATCACCGGAACCAGTACGGGAGATATCATTGGTGACGACGCAAAATTATGTAAAGAGACATGCAATTCAGGCCTTAGAAAAAGAAATATTGGCCGTAGTACCCGATAAATTCAAAACAAAAAAGAAAAAGGAAGTGTTGAGCTTTCAATAGAACGATATGAGAAACCTCAAAAGACGTTTTTTTAAAAAAATAGACCAGATCAATCAATGGCGAATGAAGAAAGTTTCTAACCGGAACTTTATCATTATACTCGCGTTTTTGGTTGGAATTGTTGGTGGTATTATGGCATCTGTGCTAAAAAGATTAACCCATTTTATTGCAACGACTATACAGGATGATATCGATTGGAAAGTAAAGTACTCGGTTTACTTGATTTTTCCATTGATCGGGATTCTGCTCAGCGTGTTTTTTGTTCGCAAATTTTTGAAAGGGAAGAAGATGGAGCACGGGATTACCCCGATTATTTATGCCATCAGTCGGAAAGGCAGCCGATTGGATCCCAGCAATATTTATTCTCAGGTGGTGACATCGGCTATTACCGTTGGCTTTGGCGGGTCCTGTGGTTTGGAAGCTCCTGTTGCTTTGGGTGGTTCTTCTATCGGTTCTAATATCGCCCGTTTCTTTGGATTGCAGTATAAGGAAGTTACCATGTTATTGGCTTGTGGTGCAGCTGCAGGAATTTCAGGCGCCTTCAACAGCCCTTTGGCAGGAATGATTTTTGCTATCGAGATCTTGCTTCCCGAATTTTCAATTCCAGTGTTCATTCCTTTGCTGATCTCATCGGCATTGGCTTCTGTTGTCTCTCGGGTGCTTTATAATGAACCCTTATTCAGTACGTTCAATTCCGATTGGCAAGTTTCGGCATTGTTGTTTTATTTGCTATTAGCTGTGCTGATTGGGCTTTATACGATTTACTTTGCACGTGTTTCCAGGAGTGTGGGGAAATGGTTTTCTAAGATTAAGAATCCCTATAATAAAGTGTGGGTCAGTGGTATTGCCTTAGGTCTGATGATTTTTGTATTCCCAGCGCTGTATGGTGAGGGCTATATTACCATTCAGCAGATTCTCAATGGTCAGTTTAACTCGATTGTTAAGAACAGCTTGTTCTCAGACTACAAGGATATGGGATTAGTCGTCCTGGGCTATACGATATTGACTTTATTTGGAAAATCCCTTGCTGCATTATTTACCTTAAATGGCGGTGGAAATGGTGGGGTATTTGGGCCAAGTTTAGTGATGGGAGGTCTGTTGGGCTTTGCATTTTCTTATGGTGTAAACTTGACGGGAATTGCCGAGTTAAATGTACCAAATTTTGTGGTAGCGGGGATGGCCGGTGCGTTGAGTGGAATTATGCATGCGCCGTTGACGGGCATATTTTTGATTGCAGAAGTGACGGGAGGTTATACTTTGATGGTTCCATTGATGCTGGTTTGTTCCATTTCCTATTTGATTAATCGGTCGGTTTTAAAGCATTCCATTTACACCAAGGTATTGGCGGAGTCTGGTGATCTAATTTCTTATGAAGACAAGGATCGATCCGTGTTAAGTATGATGCGGATAAAATATGTATTGGAAACTAATTTTGTGATCTTACGCCCTGACGAAACACCAAAAGGTCGACAAACCGACATCATCCATAGTAAACGCAATATCTTTCCGGTGGTGGATTACGAAGGGAAATTTATGGGGCTTCTTTATAGCGAGTTTCTATTTTCGGTATTATTGGGCGAAGTGGATGGGGGAGATACGACCTTTGAAAAATTAGCCCAGAAGCCAAATGATACGGTAGGAATCAATGAAAACATGGAAATCGTGATGGCTAAAATGAATAAGGACGACACGTGGATACTTCCAGTTTTAGGGGATGAAAATAAGTATATGGGCTTTGTTTCCAAATCGAGTGTATTCAACAAATATCGCGCGTTACTGATACGTCAGGGGCATTATTTGGAATAAATCGAGTACACATTGTTAGAACTCGAAATGAAGCGTGTTCGGATAGGCTTCCTTGGGTTGGCTTTAAACCCAAGGAAGCACAGCAAATTTTTTAAGCACGCAAAGCCATAATCTTTGTGACATATTTTCCGATAATATCAAATTCCAAGTTGACTGTGCTACCCACTTCAACTTGTTGCAAATTGGTATGCTCTAGTGTATACGGAATGATAGCAACGGAAAACTGATCGTCTTTAGAGTCTACTACGGTCAAGCTGATACCATTTACGGTAATGGATCCTTTTTCTACGGTTATATTTTGTTTGGAAACATCATATTGAAAGGTAAAAATAAAACTACCATTTTCATCTTTCTTTTGGATACAACGCGCAGTCTGATCCACATGTCCCTGGACGATATGTCCATCAAATCTTCCGCCTGCCAAAGTACAACGTTCCAGATTGATCAGGTCGCCCACCTTTAATTGAGCGAGATTTGTCTTCTGTAGGGTTTCATCAATTGCCGTAACTTTATGTAGATCATTGTTCAATCCCACAACGGTAAGGCAAACGCCATTATGGCTTACACTCTGGTCTATTTTAAGTTCATTGGAAATAGCAGAACTGACGTAAAAATGGATATTGCTTTTTTCCTGTTCGATATTTTCTATTTTTCCTAGGGTTTCTATGATTCCAGTAAACATGATATTTTTTTTGATTTATTCCAAAGTTACTAAATAATTAAATGAAATATCGCTGTTTAGATAGCACAAATACTGTCGCGATAAATCATGCCTATGCAAATTGAAACTAAACTTGATATTCAAGCCAATTGGATCGCTAAAAGGAGCTTTAAAAAGGGTAACCCCTAATTTCGAGCCTGTCTATTGAGCCAATTGAGTCTATAAAGAAAAGATTAATTGATAAAATGATGCAATGAGGTGACAGATCATTCTATAGTAAATTTAAATAATGCAATGGTTAAATACTGTGGTTGGGACTAGCTGAGCGAAGCTACCAAAAAAATAGCCTGTTGAAAAATGCAAAAAGATTGTAGTGTACATTGTACACTTACTATTCCTTTTGTGATTGCTGTGCTAAAACAAATTTATGGGAGTTGAAAAAAAATATAACAAAATTTTTGTTTATATCATTTGAACCACTATCTTTGTCCTAGGTTTAGGTTGATTGCCTCTTACAAAGAGGTATTTATAAAAGCTTAGCAGGTCGCCCGACCGAATGCTAAGCTTTTTTTTTTTGATCATTTTTTTTTGATTATTATTTCCATAAACGCTTAATAGCGAGGTGTTTACTTTCTTTTATAAAATTCTGGGATGGGGATGCGGGCTGTGTGGTAGCCGTTAACTTTTGAAGGCATACCATGCTGTCAGCATTAGTATGGTGAGATATTCAAATTTTTTCGATTTGAAACGTTCTTTTAAGGCATGTAATGCTTTGGATCTCGCATAATAGATGGTTGATGCGGTTGTGTTCAATGTTTCGCAAATTTCATCTGTATTCAAGCCTTCCAAAAAACTGAGCTTGCAGATCTGAGCTTGTTGTTTGGGAAGCAAATTGATTTCAGCAAGTAACAACTCGGTGAGTTCTGTTCGGAATATCTTCTTGAGTACATCTTCATCTGGAACCGACATATGCTGAAGAATATCGAGCTCCTCTTTCCGTATTTTGAATTGAGTAGTTCTTTGCATATCGATACAGGCATTTTTAGTAGCGATAAAAAGAAAGGCTTTAAGGCTTTCATAATTCTCTACCTTTTGTCTATTATTCCAGAGTTTAACAAAAACATCTGAGACAATTTCCTCGGCATCGGTTTTGTTACGGAGGTAGGAAAAGGCAAAATAGCGTAAAGAATGACCAAAATGATCCATAAAAAAGCATAAAGCCATTTCATCACCTTCTTTCAGTGTATTGATGTATGATTCTATTTGCCGCATACTTGGTTATTGATCGTTTTACGTTGGCCGTCGGAATATGTTATATTCCTGTGTGGTCAATACGTCATTCAATAGGTAAATTCACATAAGAGCCCCGCTATGGATTGCTTGGCTAAATTACATAAAAAACTTGGGTTGTCATGATTCAATCCGGACAACCCAAGTTTTTTAAGATTAAAAAATTAAGAAAGAAATCGATTTATTTTTTAATCATCTTATTCGCTACAATCTCCCATTCCTGTATATGAGCAGGCTGGTGTTCATTATTGACAATTTCATCGAAATGCTGCAGCATTTGTGGGTGCTGTACCGCGATATCTTTTTCTTCCCAAGGGTCTGTTGTTAAATCATATAATTGCCATTTTGCTTTGGGGTTTTTCTTCAGATCGAGTTTGACTGCCTTCCAGCGTCCTTCGCGTATGGCGATCTGGCCGCCCTTTTCTGGATATTCGAAATAAAGATATTGATGTTTTTGTTGGTTCTTTTCACCCAGCCAGGTTGGAAGGAGGGAGAGCCCATTGCTGTGGCCGGGGCTTTGTTGAACCAGCTGAGCGAAGGTAGCCATGAGATCGTACTGGGCCGAAATCAAGTCTGTTTCGGAATTCGCTTTGATGCGGTTGGGCCACCTGACAATTAACGGAACTTTGATACCGCCTTCAAAAACATCCATTTTCAATCCTCTAAGTGAATCGACACTGCGAAAAAAACGATAATCTATACCCCCATTAAAACCAGTTCCGTTGTCACTGGAGAACAAAATAATGGTATTGTCATCTATTCCCAATGATTTGATATGCTTCATAATCGTGCCGACCTGGTCATCCAGATAGGTGATCATACCGGCATAGGTTGCTCTTGGATAGGGGGTAGCCGTATAGCCGTCCTGTCCGTAATAAGGTTTATCATGGAAGAGGTCCTTATATTTATCTACATATTCCTGGGGAACTTGTAGTGATAAGTGCGGCAATGTATAAGGAAGGTATAAGAAAAAAGGTTTGTGTTGGTTTTTGTCGATAAAAGCCAGTGCTTTCTCTGTCATTAGTTCAGGTGCATATTCCTTACCGTCAAACTGTTTGAATTCCTCCGCCGTGGCCTTACTGGAATCCAAAGGAGAATGGACAAATTTTTCCTTGTTTTGAAGGGGATATTTTGTTTCATTTTCCCAAAGATGTGTTGGGTAGTAATTGTGTGCCTGTTTTTGGTCCAGGTAACCAAAGAAATAGTCAAATCCCTGTTTATTGGGGCTTCCGGTGGAATTATTCATCCCAAGTCCCCACTTTCCAATGGCAGCGGTCTGATAACCAGCTTTTTTAAATAGGTGAGCCATGGTATATGTTCCTTCAGGTAGTGGCATCTGGCCACCCTCGAGGCTATCTGCGAAACCGCCCAATTCATAATTTCCACGAATATAAGATTGGCCACCATGCTTGCCTGTTAATAACATGCAACGGGCTGGGGCGCATACTGGAGTACTTGTATAGTGGTTTATAAAGCGTAAACCTTCATGTGCCAGCTGTTGGATATGTGGTGTTTTGATCAATCGTTGTCCATAGGGCTCAGTTTCGGCATAACCTAAATCGTCCGCATAAAAAAATATAATATTGGGCAATTTATGCTGCTTTTTCTTTTGTTGTGCAAAAAGAGTCCCCCATCCGAGGAGGATGAGGGAGAGTCCAACTTTTAGTTTCATTTTTTACGTTCTCCTTCCAATAATTGCTTGAGTTCAGCGACCTTTTCTGGATATTTTGAAGCCACATTATTCTTTTCGCCGATATCATTTTTAAGATCGTATAACTGATCTTCCGGAAGACTTCCTGTTTCTGTATCGGTTAATTTCATGTAGGGGGAACCTTTGCTTGGCGCAATATATTTCCATTCGTCCTTTACGATGGCAAGTGTCTGTGCATGCTGAACCATACTGCTACGTCCCTTATTATCTTGACCGGTTAAGGTTTTCAAGAGCGGCGCGCTGTCTTTTGCTTCATCTGCTTTTAGTGGAACATCCAATAATTGGGCACTTGTTGCCAAGAGATCTATTTGGCTGATCAATGCATTGGAAACTTTTCCCTGTGCAACGCCCTTGCCGCTTACGATAAAGGGCACCCGAGTTCCGCCTTCGAAGATGCTATATTTGCCACCGCGTAGTGGACCTGCGGGTAAATGGCCATTTTGCTGGGCCACAGCGCCATCCATATAGCCGTCGTCGAGAACGGGGCCGTTGTCGCTGCTGAAAATTATAATCGTGTTTTTGTCAAGTCCCAAAAGTTGCAATTGCTGTTGAATTTGTCCGACGGTCCAATCCAATTGAAGAATTGCATCGCCGCGGTAGCCGAGTTTGCTTTTACCTTTAAATTGTGTTGCAGGCATACGTGGGACGTGTGGTTCTGTCAAGCAGAAGTAGAGAAAGAACGGTTTGTTTTGATGTTGCGAAATAAAGTCCTGGGCTTTGTGAAGAAATGTTGTGGAAACTTCTTCATCTACCCATCTGGCACGTGTTCCACCGCTCATGTAACCGATTCTTCCGATACCGTTGACAATAGTTTGATTATGTCCCTGGCCAGGTGAAGAATGCATTTTGAGCAGTTCGGGATGCTCTTTTCCTGTGGGGTCGTTACCTATTTTCTTTTCATAGTCGACCAGGATTGGATCAGTGGCCTCTGCAGCCACGACCTGATCATTTTCAAGGAACACCGTTGGGACGCGATCTGCTGTTGCAGGAAAAATGAATGAATAGTCAAAACCTACATCATTAGGTCCGGGTTTGATGGGGGCATTCCAGTCTTTTTGGACCTGATTTCCGAGTCCCATATGCCATTTGCCAACAATGGCAGTAGCGTAGCCCGCATGTTTAAATACTTTGGGTAAGGTGATTTTATCAGTAGGAACGATTAGCTTGGCATCCCCGGGCAGAATGCCTGTTCCTTCCTGACGCCATGGATACGTTCCGGTCATCAATGCAAAACGGGAAGGGGTACAGGTTGCCGAAGTACTATGAGCATTGGTAAATCGTACGCCACTTTGGGCGAGCTTATCCAGGTTGGGGGTTTCGATCTGTTTGGCACCATAGCTGCTTAAATCACCAAAACCAAGGTCGTCAGCATAAATATAGATCACATTTGGTTTACTAGCCTTTTGGGCAAAACTAACCGTGGGGAGCGCTGCGAAAAGGCTCGAGGAGAGTAATAACGTTAGTGATAGTGGCTTCTTCATATACGTTAAGTTTTGTTTAAAGGGTATCGTTTGACAATTGACGATACCCAAGATACTATTTTAAATTTGGATTGATATTAACTTCATTTTGTGGAATTGGCCAATGTTCATCTTGGCCAGCCCGGAAGGACTTGCTGGTCACATACCATCGGCTATAAGGGTCTTTACTTCCACCGGATTTTATACGAAGATTTTTCGCATTTGGAAATGGAGCGCCATAAAAGTCACCTTTCAGTACATCCTTTGCGATACCCCAACGTAGTAAATCCCAATAACGTAGTCCTTCCAATGCGAGTTCAATACGTCTTTCGTTGCGTAACGTCGTACGCAAGGAGGTACTACTTTGGACGTTAATGGCTGGCATATTAACGCTGCTTCTTTTTCTGACAGCGTTGATGGTTTTGTCCAGTAGGTCGCTGGTAATAGGATCTCCATTTTCGAGTTTGGCTTCAAGGTAACTCAGGAGAACTTCGGCGTAGCGTACAATAGGAACGTCGGCTCCAGAGTTTTGTAAGTTTCCACTAAACCCTTCGTCGTTGAACTTGCGTAATCCGTAGCCCGTACGTGTGGCCTGTTTTGTGGTTGTCAATTGGTCGATAGATAGGGTGGAGTCGGGGTGAGACGTATATTTAAGGTTTTTGAAACGGTCACCATTCGTTATCACCGTGAAGGCTAAACGCGGATCCCGGTTTTTGCTGATGTCTTGCGCATTATACCGCGCATCATCGTACGAAAATGCCGTTCCATCGGTGAAACCATAGCTTTCTACAAGACTACCGAGCGGGCAGTGAAGATGCCAGCCGCCTGCGATTGCCGGAAAATTGTGCTGAAACATACCGTTTCCGGCAAGATCAACCAAGTACTGCGTGGCAAAAATAATCTCTTTGCTCGTTTCGTTGGTTCCATTAAACAAGCCTGAATAGTTAGGATCTATGCTATTTTCATTGGCATTGATGATCTGCTCATAGCTTTTGATAGCGTCGGCGTAAGATTTTTCTGCCAGTTGGATGCGTCCAAGGAAAGCGAGGGCTGCCTGTTTACTTGCGCGGCCCCGTTCTGCGGTAGTCAATTTGCCATAACTAGGTAAGTCGTTTGCTGCTTCCTGCAATTCACGCGCGACAAATGTAACCAATTCCTGTTTTTTCGCTTTGGAAACCTGATTTGCTTCACTGGGTGTTAAAGTTTTGGTAACTAAAGGGGCATCACCCCAGTATTGGGACAGGTAGAAATATTGGCAAGCACGAATAAACCGAGCTTCTGCTTTAAATCGTGCGAGTAGATCTGCTGAAATAGGAGTTTTATCTATGTTTTCAAGAAAATAATTTACACGGGCGATTTTCTTGTAGGTATACATCCAATAATTGTCTAAGTTGCTATTATTGCTTGTCAAGGTACCATCGGATAGTTTATTGAAAACCGAATTATCACCACGTCTATCGTAGGCATTGTCCGAAGCAAACTCCAGGTAAAGAAGTCCGTTATAGGACCACCAATCTGTGGGGCTGAATTCGGCGAGGGAGTTCATTTGTATTTCCGCTTTGTATAATCCTGTCAGCGCTGCTCGAGCATTCGTTTCGTTTGTCCAAAAGGTTTCGTTGGCAAATTTATCCAGTGGATTGGTTTCCAATTGTTTTTTGCAACTGGTACTTAGGCTTGATGCAAAAAGAATGCATAAGGCCAATTTTATAGGTTTGTATGAGATGTGTATCATGGTTTTTTATCGATTGGTTAGAAACTAAGGTTAACCCCAAATGTAAAATTGCGCATAATAGGGTAGTAGGCTCCGCTTGAATTGATTTCGGGATCCCAACCTTTTCTATAGCTGCTTTTCGTGAATAGGTTTTCGGCATTTGCGTAAACCCTTAGACCCGACAATTTCCATTTGGTAAGGATGTGCTTAGGTATGGTATAGCCCAATTGGATGTTCTTGAGTCGTAGGTAGCTCGCATCCAGTAACCAGTAGTCTGATAGCAGGGTATTTGGTGTGCCGGTATTCGGCAATTGTTCAATTCTTGGGTATATGGCATTTCGATCGGGATTGGCTGCAGTCCATCTGCCGTCAGCTTGCCAGCGTTGGATATTGCCGTTTTGTGTCAACGCAAATCCAGCATAATTGTCCAATAAGCCTTTGACACCGCTTACACCTTGAAGAAGTATTCCTAAGTCAAACCCTTTGTAGTTCATTCCGATATTCATCCCGTAGGTGTATTTGGGGATACGTGATCCAATTACAGTTCGGTCGTACGTAGCGTCTACTTTTCCATCAGGTACACCGTCGGGGCCACTGATGTCCTTGTATCGGATATCACCAGGTTGCGGTTTGGGGTTGATGTTGGTTTGATTGGCATAGCTTGCAATATCGGCTGCGTCAACAAACAAGCCATCGGCTTGGTAGCCGTAGTAGGCTTGAATCGGGTAGCCGATAAACAGGGTGGAACCATTTCCCACTAAGCCATTCGGTTGATTGATATTGCCGACTCCCAAATCGACGACCCTATTTTTGACCGTAGAGAAGTTCAGATTTACGTTGTAAGAAAAATCATTTAATTTTTTTTGATGCCCTAGTGTAAATTCCCATCCTGTATTTCGAAGTTTTCCAGAATTTTGTACACCTACTTCAAAACCCAAAATTTTGGAAACACTAGAACCTGGGCTCACCAAAATATCGTAAGTATATCGGTTGTAATAGGTACTGCTGAATGTCAGTAAATTTTTAAATAAAGCCACTTCCACGCCCGCATCTGCCGTTCGGGTCGATTCCCAGCGTAGCATAGGATCAACAATTGTGGTTCGAGCGACCCCTGGAGAAATAGTGTTTCCAAAGGGGTAATTATAACCCGGATTTAAAACATCCTGGTATGGGTAGTTGGAGACAACGCGCTGTTGGACATTATTGACAATATTTTGGTTACCGAGAATCCCATAAGATCCTTTGATTTTTAATTCGTCTATCCAACTATAATGGTCTTTTATAAACGATTCTTCGCTTAGTAGCCAACCTACTGCAATCGAAGGGAAGGTAGCATATTTTTTATTCGTTGGAAAGCGGGAAGATCCATCGTATCGAACAACACCTTCGACAAGGTATTTCTTGGCATAGTTATATTGTACGCGTGCAAATAAAGATTCCAATGCCCACTCAGTAGCTGTACCTGTGTTTTGTTGCCCATCTGGTGAGCCTACATTTAACTCGGTAAGATCATTGCTGGGGAAATTCTGGCGGTAAGCGCTTAAACCTTCGCTGTAGCCTTTCTCGAAAGAATAACCGCCCAATATTTTCAAGGAATGTTCCCCGATCGTTTTATTATAGTCTGCTAAGGCCTGAAAAGTTTTATACGTTTCATAAGGAGCAGTTTGATTGAGGCTAGAAGGTCCGAGCGTAATGGAATTGTTGATCCGTTGTGAGGCTCTAAAAAGTTTTGTGCGGCCATTCGTCTGCGTATAGCCCCCAATAGCGGATAAGGTCAGATCTGAAATTGGTTTCCAGTCGAGTCTTGCGTTTCCTGAGATATTGGACACTTTTTCTTTGTAGAAGGATTCGCTCTCCAGGAAAGATACTGGTGTCCCCTTCAGGTTATTCCCTGCGCCCCAGTCGCCATTGCTCAGGCGGATCGGGTATATGGCAGGATAGCGAATCACCTGAGAAATGATATCCGTCATGCTGGAGAAGTCAAGCGTTGCTGGTGCTGCCGGTTCGTCTGTTTCGGTCTGAATTGCCGCTACCCGCGTCGTTAATTTGAGCTTGTCATTGAGGTTTGATATGAGATTGAGGCGGACATTGTATTTGTCAAAATTGTTTTTGATGACAATACCTTTTTGATTGAGAAAGCCAGCAGATAAGGTGTATTGTATTTTATCTGTGGTATTGGATATATTTAAGTTGTGGCCTGTTTGCGCCGCTTGGGACTTGAATGAACTGGTCAAGTAGTTACTATTTGGATAGTTATCGGGATCCGAGCCATCTTTAAATTTTTGGATCTCCTCTGCCGTGTAGCCGCCGCCGCCACTTGTCGTTTCATTGAGCAAGGAAGCGTACTCCCAAGAGTTGACAAATTCGGGGAAAGCTGTTGGTTTCTGGATACCGTAATAGGCATTGTAATTGACCGTTAATTTTCCACCCGTTGCCCCGGTTTTTGTTGTAACTAGAATAACGCCGTTTGCGGCTCTAGCTCCGTATATGGCTGCCGAAGAGGCGTCTTTCAGTACCGAGATCGATGCAACATCATTTGGATCGATATCATTGAAGGAATTGGTGGGTATACCGTCGACTAAAATAAGTGCGTCGGTACTTGCACCGAACGAACCCACCCCACGGATCTGTATGGTATTGTTTGCTGCTCCAGGCTGACCAGATCGTTGTATAACGGTCACACCGGGCATTTGACCTGTAAGGGCCTGAGCAAGCTGGGGAACCGAGCGTTTTGCTAGTTGTTTCCCATCAACTTGGGAAACCGAACCGATTAATTCTTTCTTTTTTGTCGTACCGTAGCCTACGACGACGACTTCTTCCAAAGCATCGACATGTTGGCTAAGTTCAATATTCAGGTAAAGCTGGTTGGATAATGGGATTTCTTTGGTTTGGTAGCCGATCATTTTAATCACGAGTACGGCATTATTATTTGCTTCGATCTGAAAGTTACCACTTTCATCTGTCGTGGTTGCCCTTGTCGAACCTTTTATTATAATCGTCGCGCCTTGAAGCATTGTTCCTTTGCTATCGTGAACATTTCCTTTGAATGTGCGGGTTTGTTGTACTAACGTGTAGTTATTTGGAAGCTCATAAGTCGGATAATTTGTTTTTAACTTCGTTACGACAAGCATATTATCCTGAAAACTCCAATCGACAGGTTGGTCTTTTAAGAGAACCTGTATGGCTTTTTCTAAAGGCATATTACGAACCTGCGCCTCAATTTTAATGTCGGCAAGTTCTTTACCATTCAACAGAAAGGGGACGCCACTCTGTTTTTGGATGGTACGTAATACCTGCACCAAAGACATTTTTTTGGCGTTAATAGTAATTGATTGTGCGTAGCTAGCTGCAGACAGCTTAACAACACATGCAAGGGTAAAAAAGGCACTAAGCTTCATTTTGGTCTTCCATTGCTTGGGTATGTTCACAGCAATTCGATTTCTATGAACAAGAAAATTAAAATTCATAAATTTGTTGAATTAGGGATATAATCTATTATTAAACTGATTGGGTAAATCGGTCAAAAATGGAGATCGCTATTATGGCCGATTAATGTTCGTAGCATTGGTCGGCTTTTTTAGTATCTCGTTTGGTCTCGTTAGGTTGGTTTTCTCATAATTTTTGTTTTTGGGTTATTTTATGGATAATTGGTTAGTTTGAAACAAAGAGTTTACGAACTCCATTTTCTTGGATCAATTCAAATTTAATATGGCTACGCTCCAGGATCTTTAGGACTGCCGCGAGACTTTTCGTGCGTTTAATTTCGCCATATAAAAGTGTTTCTTTTATCGGTTGCGTGTAGATGATTTGCAGGTCATACCATTGACCGATCAGTTGTAGAGCAGTATGAAGGTCCGTT
Source organism: Sphingobacterium paramultivorum (assembly GCF_014109745.1). Taxonomy (NCBI): domain Bacteria; kingdom Pseudomonadati; phylum Bacteroidota; class Sphingobacteriia; order Sphingobacteriales; family Sphingobacteriaceae; genus Sphingobacterium; species Sphingobacterium paramultivorum. Next base: position 2,583,108 of record NZ_CP058555.1, on the reverse strand, counting down.
TCATTAAAATAGAATTTATTGTCGAGCCATGCGATGTAATTAGCGGGATCGACCACTTTTTTCGATAGTTGACCCGAAGCTAAGAGCGCTTGCTGATTGGGCTTGAGCTGTAACGTTTGCCCTTGCGCCGATAGATTGATACTCCCCTCTACAAGCGTTGTACTACTTTGGGATTTCGAATAGGTGTTTACGTTGAATTCAGTGCCCGTGACTTCAATTTGTTGCCCGTTGGAAAGGACATGGAAGGGCACCTTTTTATTTTTTGCAATTTTAAAATAGGCTTCACCGTCCACTTCAACAACACGTTTGTTTTTTGCAAAATGAAGCGGGTATTTAAGTGTTGTTTTTGCATTGAGCGTAATCTCCGATCCATCTTCCAGTTGGAGTTGCAGCATTGTGCCAGTAGGGGTGTTGACCGTGGCCATCAGATCTCCTTTTAAAGATGCGTTTTGAAGGATAGTACCGTCTTCGTAGGTTAAATTTTCTCCTGAAACCAAGGCTCCTTTCTGACTCGATACCTGGAGCACTTTGCCGTTCGAAAGCCGTATTTCTGCCTGGTTGCTCTGTGCTTCTACATCATTTAAGACGATTCGATTACTGACCGGTGCAAGTTGTTTTCTAACCATGAAATACATCAAACCTCCTAAGATTATGCTTACTAAAGCTGCTGCATAGGGAAGCAGGTGTTTTATATTTCTGATAGGAGATGGTTTAACAGCAGAGGTCCGAATAGTTTCTAGGGTCTTTGCTTTTAACCTTTCGTTCCAATCCATTGTATCTGAAGCCTGAAGCTCGCTCCATTGATTCAAGTCGTTTATCAAATCATGGTTATCCAGGAGGTCTTCAAAAAAAATACGGTGTTCTGCTGATTCATTCAACCATAACTTTAAATCGGTCTTTTCATCGGACGTTAAGTTGTCGCCGATATACTTTATGATTAGTTGTTTGATATCATCAGTCAATCTCATGGTATATAATTTTAGATAGATACGTAACAGGGAGGATAAACCTTAGTAAAAAAGTAAAAAAATAATTAGGTGTAGCACGTCGACAAATATTAAGCTCCAACCGACCAATATCGTCAATACCACGTCCAATATTGCTTTGGCATTTATCTTAACGGATTAATTCGCATCTTTAAAGAAGATTATTGTTTTTACTTAAAGCTTGATGGTTAAAGGGATTTATCAGCTGTAACTTGTAAAAGGTCGGCGTTGAAATCAGTTTTGGGATTGCCGCTCCCCGCAGGAACTGGTCGAAATTTATTAAAGGGAAATAGGAGGGAACGAGGAGTTCAGGCCTATTCGCCGCTTTGTTTATTTATTTTAAAATATTGTGCTGATGAAAAGAAAGCTGAGTTTTATTTTCTTGCGAGTTATAGGGTTTAGTGTATTGACGACCTTTGTCCTTACAGCTATACTTCAGGCAAATAATGAGGCGGCAAAAAGAGCACGTTGCTACATGCCCTTATTTACTGAATTGCTGCTTTCATTCGTGGCACTCTGTATTGCGATTGGTACGATGTCTATTTTTCTAAATCTAAATAAGCAATTCAGAAGCAGTAGGCTCGCACGGGCACTATCCTTTGTTTTATTGCCCGCCGCAGTTAGCCTATTGTTTTCGTCCTTTCTGATCCAAACTGGTGGAGCATCCAACTTATTTGAAATGCTCCACATGGCTGCAACCATAGTTCCGGTATGGGGGCTGATCTTATGGCAATATAATAGATTTAATCATTGGCTGGCTACTACGACTTACCAACATTAATTATAATGACGGCCATTAAAATCAGGAGTATGCCAAACCATTGGAATCCTGAAACAACTTCCTGTAGAACCAACATGGCAGATAAGGTAGAAACGGGAATTTCTAAACTGGAAATAATATTTCCCATCGCTATGCCGGTTTTTGGGATTCCTTTTGTAAATAGTAAGGGTGGAAGAATAGTTCCAAAAATGGCAATCAAAAATCCCCAAGGTAATGCATTAGGTTGCATATACCGAATAATATCAATGTTCCAAAATGCTACGATGAGCAGCAGTCCGCCTAAGACCAAGAATTGGCTACGTATCGGACTCGGCAGCTCTTTTTCCACTGTGCTTGATGCACAAATTGCCAGCGCATAACTTATTCCCGCTCCGAAACCCAGTATTATTCCTCTGTAATCAAGGTTATTATTGTTTTGGAAGAGATTGGTTGCTAAAGTCGTGCCTAACAAAACAATAATAACTCCTGTTATCTTGCCCTTTGACGGAAACTTTTTCAACAACACTGCTTCTGCAACCAAACTTATCCAAATGGATTGCATCAGTAAAATAATTCCAACGGATACGGGGATATATTGGATGGAGAGATAGTAAAGTGTTGTTGTTAGACCAAGGGAAATGCCCCAGACCATCAGTTTAATTTTTGATGAAAATTTGATGACTTTATGTTCTTCTGCATTACGCTTTGACAACAGATTAAAGGCTAACAAAAAAAGAAAACCAAACATAAACTGCAGAAAGGTCAACAGACTTGTGTGTATCCCTAAATGGTTTGCATATTTCACAATTGTTGCGAGCAGTCCGTAGCTGCAAGCTCCGGCAGCAACATAGAGTGTCGATTTATAATCCTTCATGTTGAAAGTAGTTTTGAAATAAAGCCAATTGTTGTGATAGTGATTTGCTCCAATAAGCAGTATCGTGTCCTCCTTTTGATTCGATGTAAAGATGCTCGATATTTTTGTCGGTCAGATGCTTGTGGAATGTACGGTTCATTGCCAGCATTTGTAGGTCCTCGGTCCCACAATCGAGGATATAGCGTTGTTTATTTAGTTTCATTTTATCTTCGTTGCTGTAGATGCGGTCTACATCGTTCAGATTTTTATAATCGCCCAATACCTTGTCTACCTGATATTGCTGGTAGGCTTGTCCGAAGCGGTCGAAATCAAGAGCACCGCATGAACTTCCGACGATCGAAAATGTCTGTGGATAGGCTATGCCGATGTGCAATGCTCCGTAGCCGCCCATGCTCCAGCCCAGTATTCCGCGCGCATCTCGGTTTTGTTGCGTCGGGTAGTGATGATCGATGTAACTTACTAGCTCATTTCCGATAAAAGTGGTGTACTGTGCATGTGGATCGATGGGACTATCTACGTACCAAGAATTGAAATTTCCATCTGGTAGTACATAGATAGTCTGAAATGTTTTTGCTTTTTGGATTAAGTCCGGAATATCTTCTTGCACTGTACGGGTCGGGTTGCCGCTATAACCATGGAGAATATAAACTGTTTTATAATTGATCCCGTCTTGCATGTCGGGTGTAATTATAATGGTTTCAATGTTTTTGTCCATTTTGGCACTATGGATTTTTGTCTTAACGACTTTTTGCGCCGCCAGTGGTAGGCTAAGGGCAGAAAATAGGAGTGTGTATACTGTTTTCATAGCTTAAAATTTTGTCTTTATAAGGCAAAATTCAACAGTATAATCTTTAAAAACGTGTACACATGTTGATGGAATTATTCTTTTAATTCCTTACGGATACGGCTTAATTGCGTGGGAGTTACACCAAGATAGGAGGCGATATGATGCTGCTTGAGGCGTTTGAAAAGCACCTGATTCTTAACAAGTTCAAGATAACGTTCCTTTGCAGATTCCCACTTGAGCTCGATTTCAAGTGGTTCTTTTTTGACCACCCAATTCTTTTCAAGGTAGGCTATCTGAAAGAGCGCCAAATCATGCTTTGTGCGGACAAGCTCACGGAAAGCCTTGGCTGAATATTGAATTAGCTCCACATCTTCGAGTGCAATGATGTTGAAGGTGCTCGGTTTTTCTTCAATGATGGCGGCGGTGGAAGCGCAAAAGCTATTTTCTTCAAAAAACATTTTGTAGATGGTATCACCATCAGGATCTAATTTATAATAACCTAATAATCCTTTGCATATAAAATAATAGTACTTAGCATATTCTCCAGCACGTAGAATATGTTCATTTTTTTTGAACTGCTTCACCTGAAAGATAGTTTTCAAAATTTCTGTCGTAGCTGGGCTAAGCGCAGCATAAGTATTCATTTCGAAAAGGAGTTTTTCTATCATCGTTGCTCCATGTTTTCTTTTTTATCAATACCGAGTCATGTAATACCGAATTGCAAAGCTAAGGAAAAAAGAATTTATGCAATTGGACAATGCCATGTATAAGCATTATTCGTCTGAAAACAGGAGTAAAATCATTACAAGGTATTTACGACCTGTTGGAGAATAAAATCTAGCTGTCGATCAAATTTTGTGTTTAAGTCTTTTGGTTGTAATGCTATTTCAACATCTGGTTTTATGCCTTTTGGATCACTCCTAAAATTCGGCGTCTTCATTTTATACTGGAAAGTAGGTATCCAAACTAATGTTTTCGAATATGGTAAGGCAAAAGCCTGTCCACCTGCATTACTGTAGCTACTTCCCTGGCTATATTCACCATAGAATTTTCCAATTTTATATTCCCGCATTAGGGATAATAAATGCCCTGTGGTTGAAAAACATCCACCATTTATCAAAACACTAATTCGTCCGGTATAAAAATTCGTTTTATTTTCTTGTTTTTTAAACCACCAATAATCATCAGGACTATTGGTCGATGTGTAGCAGTTTAGTCCGTATTTATTCTTCGTTTCTTCTAAGTCTATTTCTTCGATATTATCAGGAAACTGTGCATAGTGTTTCCAAGCTTTTACGCTGTTGTATTTGGCTCCAACATAGTTAAAATAATCATAGGGCACATTGACCAGATACGAAAATAAGTAATTGGCTATTTCTGCGGCGCCGCCACCGTTGTCACGTAAGTCAATAACTAGGTTTTTTATTTTTAAACTGTCAACTTTTGCGAAAAAAGCATCTAGTTGACTTTGTGCAATTTTTCTGTCAGCTTCGTTGTAGCCATTTTCAAAAGAATGAAATCTGAGTATGGCGGCATTATTTGATTTGAAGTCTGTCGTTAGTGGTTGAATATTTTCGGTACTGGCTTTAGTGAACGTATCAAAAGTAATCCCAGGAAAAATCGCTTTCTTGACATGTCCATTTTCCTCCATATATTCAATTTCGAATGTTTCAGATGGGTTATAAATAAAATAATAGAAGGGGAAATTTTTAAACCTTGTGTTTAATCCAGTCTCATTATTTCCTTCCAGATGGATATAGTTTTTAATTTCTTTAACAACCGAATGGATGTTCTTTCCGTTGATTTTCAGAATCTGTAAGCCGGAATAGTTGCTGTTTTCTACAACAGACTTATCAAAGTAGTATTGATCTTTAATTTTATAGACACTGAATGGGAAAACCAATCTCTCTTTTAGTAATGCTAAAATTTTATTTCTGTCAACTGCGGTATGACCATCTTTAACCTTTGCCATTAATGTAGCGGTCAATTTATAGTATTCTATGATTGACAAATCATGCTTGATGGAGTTTTTTAGATCAAAATAAGTTTTGTCAAATTCCTTCTTTGAGGTAAACATAAACTCTCCAGGATGAATGCTATTCATCAAGTTATATAGCGTAGTAAATTCGGCGGTAATACTGTCTTTTTTTAGGGTTTTATCAAACAAAAAGTTGTTTTGCGCAAAGCTGAAATTTATTTTAAAAAATAGGAGTAGAAATAATACTTTAAAATTCATAATTGATTAGTTATTAAGTCTCGCAGTTGACCGACCTGCTGGTGATTAATGGAAAAAATATAGACGCCGTGGACCAAATTGTACAAAATGTTCAATTTCAGATCATACGGGCCAATACTTTTCCAGCTCGTCCAAACTTAAAGAAAAAAATAGTACGAAGGGCATTGATGTATACATATTTTATGCTTTTTTGGGGGTACAGATGAAAACTTATTAGGATTTCATTCCGACGGTTTTTTTTACTACCCAGTTCTTTTCGAGATAAACAATCTGAAAGAGTGCTAAATCGTGTCGGATCATCATTACACTCAGGGAAAGGTTTGACTGAATTCTGAATCAACGCTACATCGTCGAGTGCAATGATGTTGAATGCGCTCGATTTTTTTTTGGTGATGGCGGCGGTGAAAGCACAAAAGCTATTTTCTTCAAAAAAGACTTTGTAGATGGTATTGCCATCAGCGTCCAGTTTAGAATGACTTAATATTCCATTGCATATAAAATAATAGTGCTTGGCATATTTCCCAGCACGTAGTTGAGTAAAGGATTTTTACCGACTACACCCGCTAAACCCCGCAGTGTCGAATTACGCAAGATTCGGATTTTTTAAATTTTTAAGTATATAGATATTTGTATTATAAATATTTTATGCTATGAAAGTTAAAAATTGTTTAACAAGCGATATTGAAGATATAATGGCACTTTATAATGCCGCCAGAGATTTGCAAATGCAGCGGAAAATGGTCGTTTGGCCTTTCTTTGAATATTCATATCTAAAAAAGGAAATAGACGAGAGCCGTCAATGGAAAATCGTTATAGACCATATAATAGCATGCAATTGGACCATCACCTTCGAAGATAAGGAGATTTGGGGCGAAAAAGATAAAAACGATGCTATTTATATTCACCGTATCTGTACGAATCCAAAATTGAGGGGAAATAGATATATCGATGAAATCGTAGACTGGGCAAAAGAATATGCAAAGAACCTTGGAAAACGTTTTGTCCGCCTTGACACTTTGGGAAATAACACAAAATTGATTCAACATTATACTTCGGCAGGTTTTAGTTTCTTAGGAATGGTTAAATTGACTGAAACAAACAATTTGCCGGCTCATTATCAAAACGAGAGAAATTGCTGTCGCTTTGAATTAGATCTGCAAATTAGGAATTGATTCCTGAATCACTATTTATATCACTCAAATATTTATATTTGAGTGATATAAATAGTGATGCCATTAACGATGTTCTCTCCACTAACCATACTGAATACTATTGCGAGTATCTCTGCTTTAGTTCATTCACCTAGACTGCAAGCCTTAGCCAAAATGGATAGGGGTGCAATTGTGCTAAAAACAGGGCAAAAAGTAACGAATTTATTTAAGCAGCATCTTCTTGTTAAAATAACTATTCAACAAAAAGATGGCAAAGTCTTCAGATCATCTGTTTATCCCGAGATTTATATCGCTATCACAATAGCAGGCATCTCAAAGAGGGGAGGGCAGTATGAGCTTTGCTGAAAAAATTCTTTTCTTTATTAGTTTGTTGGGAGCATTTAACGCGTTCATTTTAGGCGTTTATTTTATCTTCTTTACAGCTAAGAAATATTTGCCTAATTACCTTTTAGGTGGATTGTTGATGGTACTGAGTATTCGGATTGGCAAATCGGTTATTTATTTTTTTGACGCCAATTTACCACGGACATTTCTTCAAATCGGGTTAACCGCATGTCTTTTTATCGGACCTTTTTTGTATTTCTTCATAAAATCTGAAATCAGAAAGATTAAAAGATTACCTCGCCTGTGGTTATGGCAACTTGTCGTCTGGTTTATATTGATTGTTGTAATCGGTGTTATTTACCCTTACCAATATTTTGCGCCTTTATGGTGGCATTACATCATCCCTCTTATTTATTTTCAATGGGGGATTTATATTGTTTTTTCAGTCTTTTTACTGATGCCAATAATAAAAAGGGCGTTTGGTAAAGAAGAAATAAAAGTTTTTGAAAAATGGATATTGACCATATGTGGTGGGGTATTGCTACTTTTTGTATCCTACGTTTGGGCATTTTTTAATATTACCAAGGGCAGCTATATCCATGCAGCTATTTTCTTCTCTTTGATTATTTATCTCGTCATATTTACGTTGCTTTATCGAAAAAAAACGAACGACCTCTCTTCTTTCTCTTTGCATAAATATGCAGACAAAAAAATAGATACTGAGGAGGTAAAGCAAATAATAGGGAAGTTAACACTGGTAATGACTGAAAAGGAGCTTTTTAAAAATCCAAACTTGAAGATATCAGAGTTGGCAAAAGCAATCAATATTTCCACTCATCAACTTTCACAGATTCTAAATGAAAGTATTGATAAGAATTTTACCCTTTTTGTGAACGAGTATAGAATAAATGAGGCCTGCAAACTATTGTTAAGTAATCCAAACCTCACGGTTGAAGCTGTGGCGGATGAAGTCGGGTTCAATGCAAAATCAACTTTCTTTGCCGCGTTTAAAAAAATGCGGGGTACAACTCCCAGTGTTTATCAGAAATTAAATACTCCAGATTTATAAAATCGTAGTACTGCATTTAGGTTATAAGACCCTAATCATAAAAGTAAGGTGCAAATTTGAGAATCAAATAAAAATTTTATTACTTATCAAAACACTTTTATGAAAAATGTAATTCTGACTCTCCTATTAATTGTCGTTCTTTTTTCTTCCGCATTTTCTCAAAATCAGCCGACAGAGAGACAGCTAATAGAAAAGACAATAGAGCTTTATTTCGATGGTTGGGCAACCGGAGATAGTACTAAATTAGGACAGGCTATGCATTCTTCCTGTCATTTAAAGAACTATAACAATGGTAAATTTGTGGAGTTTACCAGAGATCAATACCTAAGTTTATTCAAACCTCATGAGCGTAACAAAAATTTAAAAACGCGCATAGTGGCGATGGATATTACCAACAATATGGGGAGCGCAAAAGTTGAAATCAGCACGGAGAGAGATTTGTATACAGACTATTTTAATCTGATGAAAACCAACAAGGGCTGGTTTATTGCCGATAAAGTTTCGACACGAACACCCCATAAAATAGTGGATGTAAACGCTATTCTACCGAAAAAGGAAACCATCATAGAAGGTTTAAAACGGCCGTGGAGTATTGCTTTTATGTCAGAGAATGAAGTGCTGATATCAGAGAAAGAAGGCCATCTTGTGAAGATTAATCTTTTGACCAAAGAAAAGACTAAGATACAAGGTTATCCAACCGATTTGGAGGATAGCATCGCTGGTTTTGGGGACAATACCGGGAAATTTGAAATATTATTAGATCCCGATTTTAATACAAATAAGTATGTTTACTTATCGTATGTCGCCAAAAAGTCAGCGAGCAGAACGACAAAAATTATAAGAGCAGTGCTGAAAGACGACTCCTTACAGCAAATTAAAGTCCTTTTTGTCGCTGAGCCTTATACGAAAGAGCGGTATCACTACGGTGGTGGAATGGTGTTTGGGAACGATGGTAAACTCTATTTTACCATTGGCGAAAGATTGTTTTCTGAGCAGGACGAACCAATTATTCCTATTGCACAAAATATCGAAGATAAAAGAGGGAAAATTTATCGAATTAATTCTGATGGAACTATCCCAAAGGATAATCCGGATTTTGGAAGTAAGGCGACTCCTGGATTATATGCGATAGGAATTAGGGCGGCGCAAGGAATAACGCTTGATAGAACTCATAACAAAATATGGTTTACCGAACACGGTACGCATCAGGGAGACGAAATTAATGTGCTCCATGCAAAAGCGAATTACGGTTGGCCAATGAAAACGACTGGGAAGTATCGTTTTGCGGAGTTTGCACCCAAAGCTATCCCCAATAATGTCTATACGGACCCTGTATGGTACTGGTTACACACTGTTGCACCGACAGGGTTACATTTTTATTCGGGAAGCGAGTTTGCAGCTTGGTCGGGAAACTTACTTGTGGGCGGATTATCGAAAGGTAGTTTATGGCGAATGGTTATCGAAGGGGAGTATGTACAACGTGTTGAAGAATTATTTACTGATGATAGAGTAAGGATACGAAAAGTGACACAAAGCCCCATGGGTAAATTATATATTCTTACGGATGAAATTGATGGTAAGTTAATCAGAGTAAAAAATGCAGCTTTCTAAACGGAAGCGAGTTATTGCGAATATTCCCACCGAAAGAAATTGCTAAATAAAATACGCAGATTTCTTATATAACATCAAGGAGGAAAAGGGGCTTACGGCAGATACATATAAAAAAGTCGTCCGGGCGATTTATAGTGACAGGTGTTGCTAATGTGTCTGCCGTATTTATACCCGGCTTTGTACCGGCATTGAGATTTTTACTGTGAGGTGTCATTTCTCCTACGGATGCTATCGTTGTTACAACTGCTTTTGAAGAGATTGAAGGATCCGAAAAAAATGCTTGCTATTCTTTTTGGATGTAGTACTCGGTTCCATTCAGACCGACATATATTTCCTTGTCGAGGTCGCCGCGATAGCCAATAAACAGCGGATACTGCTGTTCACGTAATGGATTATTATAAAGCTCCTCAATATTCGCATACTTTGCTTTTACAATGATTTGATTAGTCTCACTATTTTTTATTCCCTTTAGTAAAGTGTTCTCACTGGTAAAATCTACGTAAGGTATTTCTTTTCTTTTGGGGCGGAAAATCAATTTAACTCCTTCTTCAATCAACGCCTTATTTTTTATGCGAAATTCCTGAATGGATTGTTCTTCCGGAAATATTTGTTTTCCACTCTGGTTGTCTTTGATGTGTTGAAAGAGTGTGTTTTGATCTATGCTGTCGCTATAATAAACAGTTGAATTTTTGTACAGATAAATTGTTGTTTCACCTGTTTTAAAATCGGCAGCATTGTATTTATATACTCGTGTTCCCTTTTTATCGATACGGTAGCGTTCGCCATTGAATAGTACCCAAGCATAGTCTTCTGTTCCATATTTAATGATCTCGGGATTATTTACATGGAAAAGTTGGAAATTGTAATCAGCTTCGAATAGTTCTGCTTTTTCAAAAAGTACCTTTATTTTAACGTTTAGTGATTTGTCACAGTAGCCAAATAAGCCGTTCTGCATGAGTGTCGGAATTAAATCAGGATACACCAAATCCGTTAAAGCTAATTTATCTTGGGCATGAGTAGGTATACTTAAGAGGGTTAGAAGAAGTAAAACAAAATTTTTCATCCGTTGTGCTATTTAATGTGCATAACAAAACTATCAAATTAGATCTGTTAAAAAATCAATGAAAATACTGATTTTTAATCGGGGGAATATTAGTGCCAATTCACCGTTAAAAATTAATCCAAATTTTCTATCTTTGTGGTCTGTTATACTATATCTAACATATTATCTGGTCTTACTCGAAAGACAACTCTAAAAACAGAGTGATTAATGCATTGAAATCTTGTGGTTTTTAATGCACAGATAATCCTATCGACTTATTTCTTAATCTTAAACAAAACAAACGATTATCAAATCGATTGCATTATCACTTTTGCGGTGTATTCAACATTTCAAAATGTGGTGAAACGATGAATAAAAATGAATAGTAAACAGTTAATAAGTAGAGATATAGAGCTATTTTACAATAGAGCATCCGAAGAAACTCGACTTGACAAAGGAATGGGCGTATTTGAATTTGAAAGAATTAAATCACTCGTAGAAAAATATATACCAACTTCATCTTCAAAAATAATAGACATTGGTGGTGGTACGGGAAAGTATTCGGAATGGCTTGCTAAAAAAGGACATCAAGTTCATTTGGTAGAGCCAGTTGCAAAACATATACAAATAGCCCAAAACAGAGCGAATAGATTAAAGAACAAGTTTTTTGTACATTTAGGAGAAGCTCGAAAATTGGAATTTCCAGATAATTATGCAGACCTAATAATACTACACGGCCCTCTTTATCATCTTCAAAAAAAGGAGGATAGAGATTTAGCCATTTGCGAAGCTAAACGTATTTTAAAGAATGATGGGATTATTTTGGGTTTTGCCATCAATTATACGGCATCAACATTGGTTGGTCTTTTAAACGGCTTAATTCACAAAAAGCCATTTTTTGAAATGTGCAAAGAAGAACTAATAAGGGGGATGCACAATCCGCCCGATGATTTCCCTTGGCTTTTAGCAGAAGCATTTTATCATAAGCCACAACAGCTAAAAGATGAATTTATAAATCAAGGCTTAACCTATCTAAATACTTATGCGGTTGAGGGTATGGCATGGTTGGATAAAGAATACTTTGCCAATATGCTGAATAACAAAAAACGAAGAACATTAATGGAACTTATTCAAGTTACTGAAAACGACAGCTATCTTTTACCCTTTAGTCCACACATGATGATAGCTGTGCAAAAAAAATATAATTATGGAAAATAAAGAAAAATATTACAGAGCATTAATAGAAAATGACGGTCAACTCAATGAAATTGACCTCGGGGAAAAAATAGGACTTAATGAAGATGAAACAAACGAAATAATTGTACAGCTTCTAGCTGAACATAAAATTGAATATGCAGAAAACAGAGCGTGTAATTACAGTCTAATGAAAAGGGTAAGAAAGAAAAATAACAGCAGGTAATGAGAGCTAAATTTTACAATCAGACATTGTCTAAACTGGAAACGGCAATCAACGAATTGGAAATTGAAACCGATTGCTCCGTACAACGTATGGAGGCTGTTATACACTTTATCCTTGAAGCACAGCGCTGAGCCTCCATTGGACCGAACCCGGCCGACCTTTCTTTCGAATCCTAATAGTCTTAAAACAAGAAAAGCTAATCTTGCGATTAGCTTTTTTCAGTGATCCCGCTGGGATTGGCTCAGCCCCTCATGTCCCAAGCACAGCCCTGAGCCTCCATTGGATCGAACCCGGCCGACCCTTCTTTCGAATCCTAATAGCCTTAAAACAAGAAAAGCTAATCTTTCGATTAGCTTTTTTCAGTGATCCCGCTGGGATTCGAACCCAGGACCCATACATTAAAAGTGTATTGCTCTACCAGCTGAGCTACGGAATCTTACTTCTTTGTTTTTGAACTACCGTTCCTTGTTTGAAGTGATGCAAAGATAGGGTTAATCCCTATTCCACGCAAGTATTTGTGCGATAAAAATGCGCTACGGCTGTTTAGGGCTTCATTTTTAGTGATTTATTTTTTTATTTAGGACAGAAATTCCCGGTCTTCATCGGATAATTGGGACTTTCTGTCGCTGTTTTCTTCTTCCGATTCGTCTATTTCTTCCTCTTCATACGCCCGCTGTTTCTTTTTTCCGATTTTCAATAGAGATACAAATACAATTCCCGCAATAAAAAAGGCCAATAGTAGCTTCCATAGTGTCACCTGTGATTCCCCGAGAAAATTGAGCTGCACCGATTGCGGATTTTTGACACACACAACTGTGATGATAACCGTTATCAAGATTAAAAAGATATTACGCATGTTACTGTAAACTATATGTCGTTATTCTAACAGCGAATATAGGGAATATCTGTTTTTAATCGATATCGATCTTTGCACGATTTAAGCGTAAAGAATTCAAGATAACCGAAACGGAGCTGAAACTCATCGCAGCGGCAGCAATCATCGGGGACAGGAGAATTCCGAAAGAAGGATATAGAAGTCCGGCAGCCAATGGAATCCCGAGTATATTATAGACGAAAGCAAAACCCAGGTTCTCCTTAATATTACGGAGTAGTTTTTGGCTCAGTACCTTTGCTTTGGCTATTCCGATAAGGTCTCCTTTCAGCAAAGTGAGTGAAGCGCTTTGTATGGCAACATCGGTACCTGTGCCCATGGCAATGCCGATATCGGCTTGAGCAAGGGCAGGGGCATCATTGATGCCATCACCAGCCATAGCCACCACATGTCCTTTTTGCTGTAACGCATGAATTTCCTGCAATTTATCTTTGGGCAAGGCATTGGCTTTGAAATGCTTGATGCCAACTTGATCCGCCACAGCCCTTGCCGTATGGATATTATCTCCCGTCAGCATAACGACATCGACTTTATGCTGTATAAGATATTGAATTGCACGCTTCGAAGAGGCTTTTATTTGATCTGAAATACTAAAATACCCCAATAAGCTACTGTCTTTTGCCAGGAAGGATACCGTCTTTCCATGGGATTGGGCGGTTTCGGCCATCTGCTTCATATCATGAGGGATTGCTATGCCGATAGACTCCATCAACAATTGATTGCCCAGTGCTATGCTATGTCCAGCTATGTTTCCCTTGATTCCTTGCCCGGCAACATTTTCAAAATCGGAAACTGCAAGGTCCGTTTTACTATTTTCCTTTTTTGCCCTTTCAATAATAGCATGGCCCAAAGGATGTGTGCTATTGGCGTTTAAAGCGGCAGCCAAAGACAATATCTCGTCTTTGCTGCTGGACGAGTTTGGCTGAATATCATCAACGGTGGGTTTTCCTTCGGTAATGGTACCTGTTTTGTCTGTTAGTACCACATCCACTTGGTTCATTTTTTCCAGCGCACTTGCATCTTTGATCAGGATCCCATGTTTGGCCCCTTTGCCGACACCCACCATGACGGACATTGGTGTAGCGAGTCCCAAGGCACAGGGGCAGGCGACAATAAGTACGGCAAGTGCATTGGCAAAGCCGAATGCTAGGGAAGCAGAAGGAACCCAAAGCCACCAGGTAAGAAATGTCAAAATTGCAATGATTATGACAATCGGGACAAATACCTCGGATACTTTATCCGTTAATCGTTGAATGGGTGCCTTGCTTCTGCTCGCATCATTGACGAGTTGAATGATCTGAGCCAGTAGTGTGTCCGAACCGATACGCTCTGCTTTCATGAGGAAACTACGGTCGCCATTGATTGTTCCTGAACTGACATGATCTCCAGCTTGTTTTTCTACCGGAATAGGTTCACCCGTCAGCATGGATTCATCAATGTTACTGTTGCCATCCGTAATCTGTCCGTCAACGGGGATTTTGTCCCCGGGTTTTACTTTCAGTATATCTCCGAGTTGAATTTGATCTATGCCGATTTTTTTATCTATTCCATTTTCTACGCGCGTAGCTTCGGAAGGACTCAGCTTGATTAGCTCTTTGATCGCCGAATTGGTTTTGGAATGTGCTTTGGCCTCCATCACCTGGCCTAATAATACCAAAGTCAATATGACGGTAACAGACTCGAAGTAAAGTGCAATGTAGCCATGATGATTTTTTAATTCAGCAGGGAAGACCTGCGGAAAAAATAGACCAACCAAACTATAGACAAATGCAGCTCCAGCACCAAGTGCAATCAGGCTAAACATATTAAGGCGCCAAGTTTTGAAAGATACCCAGCCTCGTTGAAAAAAAGACCAACAGGTATAAAAAACGACCGGCAGGGATAAAACCAGTTGTATCCATCCAGACCAGCTGGGCGAAATGATTTTACCTATTGGATTGCCAGGAAGCATTTCACCCATGGAAAGTATAAAGATCGGAACCGTAAATAGGATAGAGACCCATAATTTCATGCGTAGATCACGATAGGTATGATCGTCGGCCTCATCATTACCATTGGCTATAGGCACAAGGTCCATACCACATATAGGGCAATTTCCGGGATGATCTTGTACAATCTCAGGATGCATAGGACAGCTATATTGAAGGTCTGTCTTTAACATGGGGACCTTTTCCAGATTCATGCCGCATACCGGACAGTTTCCAGGTTCGTTATAAAGTTTGTCGCCCTCACAATGCATCGGACAATAGTATTTATCAGCGGATGTATGACCATGTGCTTTGTCAGCTGAAGATATTGTCTGTGATTGATGTACCGTAGCATTTGACTGAGCGGAATGGTTGTGTTGCTGTTCGTGATGGGCATGCGAGGTCGCTGCATGCTCAGTATGTAGCTTATTTTTAATTGCTGTGTCTGCATCCAGCTTCACCAAATGCATACCACAGATCGGACAATTTCCTGGCTGGCTGTACGTTTTTTCACCTTCGCAATGCATAGGGCAACCATACCTGTCTGAAGCTTGTGCTACAATGTGTTGATCGGATTGTACGTCACCCTTATGCTTATGTATTTCGTCGACCTGGTAAGGACCTAATTTTGATATTATTTCCTGTAATTGCTGTAACGGAATATGTTTCTGGGATGTTACTGTCATGCTTGGCGGGTTTAAAGTTACCTCGGCATGAAGCCCAGGAAACTCATTCAATGCATGTTCGATTGTGGTTCTACATCCATCACAGGACATTCCCGAAAGTGTATAGTGGTGTTGCATAGCGTTGTCTTTGTTGCCTAAAGTTAAACGTTATATCGAGGTGATTTTTACACTTTTACCGGGTTTTCTTGTAAAATTTCCCGTTGATAATATGTGCTTCCGGTTTGCTCTCATTTTCTAGGTCGAACCAGCGTTATAGTCTTCCGGAAATGGAATATGGTGTAAAAAAAACAGCGAAATTACGCTGTGATAAACACAACCGAGCGATGTTTTGTTTGCTCTGGGGTAGGTATGGGATAGGGGAATTTCCCTTTGATTAAGCCAGTAACATTACTTGGGGATGTTTGATCAAGGTATTGATGGTTACTTGTTCTTTCAGAACTGCTTCGTGAAAAGGAGCCGGGATCATCAATTTAAATGTTTTTCGGGCGGTTTTTACCAGGAAAAGAGCTCCGTGAATCACTTGCTTATCGTCGATGATCAACGTGTGCTGTGTTGCCGGCCGATTGCCTAATTTTTCTTTTTCGATGAGTTGTATAAGTTGTTGCATTGTATCAAAATATTTAGCCAAAATTACCAAATACTTAGCATTTATTGTTTTTTTTCTAATCGTTGCTATTTGAAATTTATCCAGTGCTTTCAACCTTTTATTATTTTTTTAATAGCTAATAATCGTTTTAGCAAAGAAGAGTTTTCAAAACTTAGCGCAATCGATTGCGTATTTAGTCTGCTAAAATGCTAAATATGAGAAGGATGTATTTGCTAAAGTTTATTTAACTTTTTTAGCTTTGTGCAACAAATATCCAATAAAACAACATTATGAGTAGTATAACTACACTAGGTCAATTTATCATTGAAAAACAGGCCGATTTTCCGTATGCTAAAGGGGAGCTTTCTAGGCTACTGCGCGATATTGGAATCGCCGCAAAAATTGTAAATAGAGAGGTTAATAAAGCGGGATTGGTTGATATTTTAGGCGATGCAGGACAGGTCAATGTGCAGGGCGAGGGACAAAAGAAACTGGATGTTTATGCCGATGAACAGTTTATCAAAGCGCTTCAAAGTGGGGGAGAATGCTGTGTAGTTGCCTCAGAGGAACATGAAAATCCAGTGTATATCCAATCAGGGGTTTCCAAAAATGCCAAATATATTGTGTGTATTGACCCACTGGATGGCTCAAGCAATATCGATGTTAACGTATCTGTGGGGACCATTTTTTCCATTTATCGACGAATTTCTGATACGGGTGTTTCTTGTAATAGCAATGATATTTTACAGCATGGAACGAAACAGGTCGCTGCAGGTTATGTGATCTATGGTAGTTCAACCATGTTGGTGTACACAACGGGAAAGGGCGTAAACGGATTCACATTGGATCCTTCGATCGGCGAGTTTTGTTTATCCCATCCTGATATGAAAATTCCGGCTTCGGGTCAAATTTATTCGATTAACGAGGGAAATTATTCCAAATTTCCAAACGGCGTTAAGCAATATATCAAATATTGCCAAATGGAGGACAGTGCAACGCAACGCCCCTATGCATCACGGTACATCGGCTCAATGGTCGCCGATATTCACCGCAATCTCCTCAAAGGGGGCATCTTTCTTTATCCAACGACTTCTGCGCACCCTAATGGTAAACTAAGATTGATGTATGAGTGCAATCCAATTGCCTTCATCATTGAGCAGGCAGGGGGTAAAGCTTCGAATGGATCTCAGCGTATATTAGATATTGAGCCAAAAACTTTGCACCAGCGATCAGCAGCTTTTTTGGGTAATACCGATATGGTGGAATTGCTGGAAGATTTCCTGAAAAAATACAGTGATTGATTCTGTAGTGATTCAATGACAGGTAAGATTCTTTAGACAATAAGAATTATTTATCTTTGTCCTCAGAAAATGGCTTCATTATTGCGAAGCCATTTCTTTTTCACGATTTGTAATATGTTACGATTTTTAGTTTTTATTTCATTTGTTTCAGTAGTATTTTTTTCTTGTAAGGAGAATCCCCCAACTTATGGTGATGTTTTAGCGAAGGGGTTTGAGAATAAGTCTTATAAGGATTTTGACACAGCAGCTTATGTAAAGGCCTTCCATGAAGTGTATGGCAAGGAAAAATCTCAATTGGTTAATCCGAGCTGGATGAAGGAATTATCGGATTCTACTGAAGGGATGACTTTAATTGCCGAACACCTTTTTGATGGTAGTATCGACACCATGTTAACTTACTTTGAGCGAAGTGATGCGCATGGTATTCGAGCTAGTTATTTCCATACAACTGCGATTAAGGAAACATTATCTTCGCTTCGAAAACTGAAAAGCAAAGATGTTGCTGAAGTTTATCCATTATTGGCCAAACTTGACTTATTGAGTACTGATGGGCTCGTGGCTTATATCAGCAGCATAAAATATGGTGTGGTCAATCCCAAACGCCTTTATGGACGATATTTCGTTCCTCAAAAGCGTATGAGCTATGGCAAAGTTGTACAAATGCTGGATAGTGTAAAAATTGGAACTGTGTTGACCGATATCCAACCTAAAAATCAGTATTACACCAGGTTTCAGGATTTATTGGAAAATGGGAACCTAAACAGTGCACAACGTAGCCAGGTGTTAATGGTATTGGAAAAATTGCGCTGGATGGGAGATGCTTTTCCGGAGAAATATGTATTTGTGAACATACCTGAACAACGGTTACATATTATGGAAGAAGGGAAGACAAGTCAACTGATGAATGTGTGTGTCGGTGAAACAGATAATCCGGCGTATACGCGAAAAGGTGAGAACCACGAGACGCCTGTCATGCAAGGGGTGTTGGATGCCATGCAAGTAAATCCTGTATGGAATATTCCAAGCAGTATTGTCAAGAAAGAGTTATTGTCAAGCGTTCGAAACAATCCAAACTATTTGGCATCGCGCAATATGGTGGCTTATTACAAAGGTAAACAAGTGGATCCTGCAACGGTCAACTGGAATTCGGATTCTGTGGAGAATTTTCGTTTTAAACAAAATCCTGGTTCGGATAATTCATTGGGGAATGTGAAGTTTTTGTTTGAGAACCCCTATTCCATTTACCTGCATGATACGCCTGCAAAACAAATGTTTGGGCAGAGCAATCGCGCCGTGAGCCATGGTTGTGTGCGTGTTGAAAAACCCGTTGATTTGGCATCTTACCTTGTCAATAATGAAAAACAGGCCGAAAAAATAGCGAAGGAAATTACGACAGATTCAATTTCAAAGTCTCGCTGGGTAACACTAAAACGGCAGATGCCAGTTTATATCACCTATTATACAACCTGGTTGGATGACGAAGGAAAAATCGTTACTTACCCGGATATATATGGTTATGATTCGCGTTTGAAGGAAGCGTTAAAGAAATATTGGACAAATTAACAAAAAAGGCTTAACTCATTTAGTTAAGCCTTTTTTTATAGCTAGTATTCAGAGTTGTAGGCTAGCGCTATCCGGACAAAAGGATAGTCTTTGTTGACATTGTTATGGTCTTGATAATGACCTTCCAATCTAAAGTAACCGGAGTAAAGGTTGAGACCGAAGTTCTTCCAGATACGCATTGAAGCACTTGTGGATACCGCGTGTAGAAAATGGTGGGATTTGTTGCCACTGATTGTGACAAAATATCCGCCACGATAATCTACACCAAATTTAAAGCGGTTTAATGTGCTCAAGGTGGCTGAAGCCCTAACATCGGCCCCGGGGCCATAATCGTATGTGCGGCTTTCACCAAAATGGAGATAAGGATCGGGTACAGCGGCCAGTACCACTGGACCACCACCAAGGATGGTTGTGAGCTTGGTACGGCTACCAATATTGAAGTTTGAAAAGACATTGTAATTGATGCTCTGTGATCCGTAATAAAAAGCTTCATTGCGTAGAAAGTCGAAATGCGCAGACACGATACCACGATGACGTCCTGTTAAATTGGATAAAATACGGTTACCGTATAACGAGGCATACACATTGACCGCATTGACGATGGAACTATCATCTGATCCAAGTTCCAAATTGAGGAAGAAGTCATCAAAGGGTTTCTTTTTGTCAAGATCATCGTTGGTGTAAATCAGTTTGATACGTGCATAGATGTCGTTCTTTCCTTTATTCAAGATGTCATGTTCCTTGGCATCAAACCGTCTTAGTCCCAATTCAACTTCGGTGTGCACTAAAGAACTGTCGACCACCGCACCTTTTACCTTATCTCCCCAGCGCCCGTCGAGCAGACGGTTGAGCCCGTTTATTGGATTGATCAGCATGGCCAATAGTTCTTTTTTATTACGTTGTCCTTTGGTCAGACTTGGGCGCGAAAGAATATGATGCGATAGTCTATGGGTCATTTCACCTAAAATAGTACCGCCAAAACTTGTGTTGATGATATCATTGATGGATGGTGGTTCCGTTTCACCTGCAGTTTCCCAGATATAGCTACCAGCTACGGTTGCTGCTGTCGATTGTAGAAAACTGTAGTTGTTGGATCGGAACGAATTAAAATAAAACTGACCGTGATAAGGATGCGCTATTTGATTTGTTGCAAAAAGATTGTCGTCCCAGGTCCAGGCAGACAGTTTTAAATGGCTAAAGAAGTTTTTAAAGGAAATATGGGAAACAGGATCTTTTCGAATGAAGTAATTAACCGAAGCAGGAATAGCTTGGATGGAAAACCACTCAATTCCCGCCCTTAAGAAATTCTTTTTTTGGTAGTCGAATAGACTGTCTGTTTGTTTTACGTTGATAAGATGATTGTTCCAAAGTCGTGGTTGCTCATCGTGGTACATGGGATATTTTTCGATAGGTTTCGCTCGAAATAGGCTATCTGAAGTCATTAAGGAATCTCTAGCTGGTAGGAATGCAGCCTTACTAGGCCCTATACTCCCGAGCTGGACAAGCAACAAAAAGATAAATATAAAGAGACTATAATGACGTTGGTTAATGCGTTGTTTGATCGAAATGAACATACTGTTTTGCGATAAAATTTGTAAAGAATAACAAATATAGGGGAAAAGTGTTTGTGTGATTAGTACCTTTGCGGCAATTATCCTGTTCAAGTAATTTAAAAATGAACAATACCTTTGAAATATTCAATATAAAATCGATTAATCTTAAGAATGAGTTGTTTGCAGGATTAACGGTCGCAATGACAATGATTCCGGAATCACTCTCATTTGCAATTTTAGCCGGGCTACCACCGTTGACGGGACTTTACGCAGCATTTTTAATGGGTTTGATCACTTCCGTTTTGGGAGGTAGGCCAGGGATGGTATCTGGAGGTGCTGGCGCAACGGTGGTTGTTTTGATGGCCCTGGCGGCAAGTCACGGGATTGATTACCTGTTTGCTGCTGTCGTCTTGGCGGGGCTCCTGCAATTTTTAGTTGGGCTTTTTAAATGGGGGAAATTTGTACGCTTAATTCCGCAGCCCGTTATGTACGGTTTTTTGAACGGACTGGCCATTATCATTTTTATGGCTCAAGTAGTCCAATTTAAGGTAAATACCGGACAGGGGGCGGAGTGGATGTCGGGAAGTACCTTATACATCATGGGGGGATTGACTCTGCTGACGATGTTGATTGTGATTGGATTTCCTCGGATAACGAAGGCTGTTCCAGCTTCTTTAATTGCTATTTTGGTTGTATTTGGCCTGGTTTCTCTTTTAGGTATTGATACCAAAAAAGTAGTAGATATTGCCTCTGTTAGTGGGACATTACCACATCTACATTTACCTAATGTACCCCTGAGCTGGGAAACATTGCAACTGATTTTTCCGTATTCTTTGGTGATGGCTGGAGTAGGGTTGGTGGAGTCGCTTTTGACACTGAACATGGTGGACGAAATAACGGCGAGTAAAGGAAATGCAAACCGCGAATCCATGGCGCAGGGGATAGCCAATACAATCAATGGATTTTTTGGGGGAATGGGTGGCTGTGCCATGGTTGCTCAAACACTGGTCAATTTAAATGCTGGTGCACGCACGCGGCTTTCTTCTTTTATTGGAGCGATGACCATCTTAGTGATTATTTTGGTAGGTGCTCCTTTTATTGAGCAGATACCCATGGCCGCGCTGGTCGGTGTGATGATGATGGTAGCCATTGGAACCTTCCAATGGGTGAGCTTACGGATCGTCAATAAATTTCCCAAATCAGATATTTTCGTTGGGATTATTGTCGCCGGAATTACCGTGGTTTTACATAATTTGGCACTTGCGGTGCTTATTGGTGTAGTGGTATCCGCACTTGTATTTGCCTGGGATAATGCAAAGCGCATTCGGGCAAGAAAATATTTGGATGCCGAGGGCATCAAGCATTATGAAATCTATGGACCTCTTTTCTTTGGTTCGACAGCTAATTTTTTGGATAAATTTGATGTTTTGGAAGATCCCGAGCGTGTGATTTTAGATTTTAAGGAAAGTCGTGTGGTGGATATGTCCGCCGTGGATGCACTCAACAAAATTACCGAACGCTACGCTGCACAAGGGAAAAAAATCGAATTGTGGCACCTCAGTGAAGATTGTCGCTCTTTGTTAAAAAATGCTGCGGGCATTGTGAAGGTCAATATCATGGAAGATCCAACCTATCGGGTCATGCCGGGCAAGTAGACTATTTTTTGCGCAGCTCAAAAAACAGTTCATTTCCCTGTCTTTGGGGAATACTATTGGTTGAATCTGTCAGCTTTAAAATGTCAAATTGCGATGCGAATAATTGTTGATATTCCGTTTGATCTCCACCGAAAGGTGGTCCCTGTTGTGCAAATTCCCGTTTGAACAATAAACCCATCAGTATACCCTGAGGCTTGAGCAAAGTATGCATTTGTTGTACATAGCTGGGGCGTAATGAAGGATCCAGTGCACAAAAAAATGTTTGCTCAATTATATAGTCGTACTGGCCCTGGTGCTGGAAGAAATCTTGACATACAATTTGGATCTGAGGGCTATTGGCAAACTCCTTTCTTACCTTCGCAACGAGGGTCGGAGCGATATCAAGTAAGGTAATTTGATGGAACCCCATGTCAAGTAGAGCCTTTGCTTCATAGGCATTTCCACAACCGGGAATAAGAATAGATGCATCTTTGGCAATAGACTCCGCTGCATAGTTGATAATAGCAGGAGAGGCATAGCCAATATCCCAGCCTGTTGCTTTGTTCTTATAACGTTCATCCCAATAGTTTCCATCCAATAGTGAAGAATTCATAGCTGTTTTGTTCTATATGCTTTAGCAATTTACATAAATATTAAGTCAATAGGGTGCTTCTCTTTGCTGAAAATTGCTTTTAGCTACCCGCTCGGAAGTTGATTTTATTGAGTAAAGTCGGAAAAACAATGAGCAACAGGGGTAAAGCAACGATAAATCCCCCAATAACTGCGATTGCTAGAGGCTGATGCATCTGAGCCCCTGTGCCGATGCCTAAGGCGAGCGGCATCAAGGCGATGATAGCGCCAATTGCAGTCATTAGTTTGGGGCGTAATCGGGTGCTAATGGCATAGATGATTGCCTGTGCCTTTGTCTTGGTTGCTAAAGTTTCCTGAAATTGTAGATAGGTGAAAATAGCATTTTCGCCAATTATCCCGACCATCATAATAAGACCCGTATAGCTGCCAACATTGAGGGGTGTGCTGGTAAGGTAGAGGAGTATAATACCTCCGGAAATACCCAATGTTGAGATAAATAAGATCGTAAGCGCAAGCAAGAAATTCCGAAATAGAAATAGCATGATCGCAAAAACCAATAAACAGGAGATGAGCAAAATTGTCAATAACTCGCCAAAAGATTGTTGCTGTTCGGCATAGGCTCCACCGTAGATAATGGAATAACCTGTTGGCAATTTGATCTGTTGGTCGATTTGCTGCCGGATTGATTGGATAGTTCCGCCAAGATCCCCATTGTCTAATCGAGCAGTCACAATACCTAATGATTGAAGATCTTCCCTATTGATCTCTGCCGATCCCGCAGTAATAGTAACATTTGCAAATTCGCTTAGTGGCTTCAGTATACCATTAGGGAGGGCGATCATGCTGTTGTTGATGTCACTGAGTGATTGATTTGTACGCGAGTTGTAAAGTAAACGTATTGGCGTGTATTGCACCTTATCAAAGATGTTGCCCACAATATTACCATCTAAGTTGGTCTGTAATTGACTTTGGAAATCGGCGAGAGAAATATTGTATTGTGCTAGTACAGGGAATTTGGGATTAACGATTATCGAAGGACCGGCGATGATAATACCGTCAAATACATCAGCTGTACCGTTAACCTTTTGTACAATGCTGGCTATTTTTTTTGAGTATGCCTGTATTGTTCTTTGGTCAGTTCCGAAGATTTTGATTTCTATTGGCTGGACGCTGCTCATTAGATCGCCAAGCATATCGCCGATCACCTGTCCAAAGTCAACTGTCAAAGGCAGCCCTGATGCTTCAATGCGATTTCGTATCTCGTCGGTGACTTCATTTGTTGTTTTATTACGCTGTTTTTTTAGCTGAATAAGATAATCGCCTCGATTCGGTTCCGTAATAAAAAAGCCCATTTGTGTGCCCGTTCTCCGGCTATAAGCTTCTACTTCCGGTGTAGAGGTTATTATTTTTTCAACCTGTTTCAGCTCCCTGTCTGTTTCTTCCAGCGAGGTTCCTGGAGGTGAGTTATAATCAAGAACGATACTGCCCTCATCCATTTCTGGTAGAAAACCGGTGTCGATCTTTGGCAAAATAACCATTGCACACAGTATTAAAATAACGATGAACGAATAACTTAGCCAGGGGCGGGCCAGAAAAAATCCTACCCATTTCCGTTCTTTGACATCATGATGCTGGGACGTGTGCTGCCTTTTTTTCTCGGATGAAAAAAAGAGGTAAATGACAGGAAGTAAAATTGAACTTGCAAAAAATGAACATATAAGCGTCAAGATCATGGTGTCGGTCATGACCTTGAAGTAGGCTCCAGCTACGCCGCTCATCAACATAAATGGTAGAAATATCACGATGGTACTAAGCGACGACCCGATCATGGCTTTTAGCAAGTAATTTATAGCTTTTTGCACAAGTGTTGTGGCCGTTTCTTCGGGATGTTCTTCGTGTGTACGGTGTATTTGTTCTACAACGACAATGCCATCATCGATAATAAGTCCGATAGCTGCTGCAATAGCTCCTAATGTCATGATATTAAACGTTTGCCCCATGGCGTAAAGCGATAAAATCGTCAGTGCCAGTGTTATCGGAATGGTAATTAGGATAACAAGGCTAGCTTTCCAGGAACGCAGAAAAATAACGGCTACAATAATTGCCAATAATAGTCCAATCCATAAAGCATCTGTTACGCTTTTTATTGAATCTTTTACAAAATCTGCCTGAACATAGTACGGTTTTAAGGTAAGGTCTTTCGGTAATGTTTTTTGGAGCTCACTGATTTTCGCTTCCATGGCTGTTGTCACGTCGACAACGTTGGCGTTGGGTTGTTGGATCACGGCGAGCAGAATGCTCTCTTGCCCATTGGCATTTACCTTTATGTATTGTTTGGCTTGGTGTACCATAATTTGAGCAATATCTCCGAGCTTAACAATACGGTTGCCATCGTTGCTGATGACCAAATTTTGCAATTGCGCTTCATTACGGATTTGTGCATCGGTCAAGGTCAAGTATAAAAAATGGAAATCAGCAGAGTAGCCATTGGATTTAATAAAGTTTGTACTATTGATGGCTTGTTCTATTTTAGTGGACGTAATACCCAATCGCGCCATCATCTGCTGATTCATGAGAACCTGGTATTCTTTGTCCTGACCGCTGATAATCCGCACTTCACTGACCCCGGGCACCTGGGAAAGAAATGGCTTAATGGTGTATAGGGCAAGTTGTTTTAGTTCAATTGGATCAAGTGTATTTGAGTTTAATGAATAGCCGATGACGGGTAAAATAGCAGGATTCATTTTCTCTACAGTGATATTAATATCGCTAGGCAATTGATTACGTATCTGGTTGATACTACTCTCTATTTGTTGCTTGGCCAAATCTATATTCATATCCCAGGACATGAATGCCGATATTTCGCAGCTCCCTCTACTGGTCGTACTTTTGAGTAATTGCAAATCAGGTACTTTTTTGATTGCATCTTCCAGTATTTTAGTTACGCCTACAGTCATCTGGTCAATAGGTTGTTGCCCAGCATCTGCTATAATCTTTATTTTGGGGAAAGTAATCTGCGGGAATAATGCCGCGTGAATCTTGGAATACGCATATATACCGCCCATAATGATCAGGAGTATCGAAACAAACAGGGGGATTTTATAAGTAACGAAGAATGATTTTTTCATGAGAAAATGCTTTTAGGGATACTAGGGTCCTATTATTTATCGTTTTCCATTTATTCTGATATGAACTGCAGCGGTGTCTGCCAGGCCGAAATTTCCGGATATTAACACGCGGTCTTTTGTTGTTAAATCGCCTGATTTCACTTGAATAAATTTATCTGTTTCGATACCTTTTTCGATTGTTGTCTTTATTGCGGTCGAATCATTCATGAGTTTCATTACCCAGAAAGAGGTCTGTCCTTCGTCGCTCAATACGGCCATCTTGGGAACCGAAAGGCCATAATCGAGATTTTTTGAGAAACTAATTGTGCCAATAAGATTCTCGGGAATGTCATTAGGAGCGACTTTTAATAAAATTTTTACTGTTTGGGAGACGGCATCCACCGTTGGCATGACCTTCGCTATTGAGCCTTGCAAAACAATGCCGTCTGGCAACGTAATCGGTAATATCTTTTTGCTTTTTACGACCTGAAGATATTCGTAGGGAACGTCCACTACAAAACCAAAACTGTTCGCGTCGGTTATCGTAGCCAGGATTTCACCATCCTGGACGTAATCGCCGATTTGATGATTAAGCATAGCGACGTATCCTGTTGCTGGGCTTACCACAGTGGTATTACCATTAAAATGAAACGATGGATCCAGTTTATTGATTGTATTGCCCAGGGCCCGGGCCTCTTTTGTCTCCAGACCGAATAATAACATTCCTTTATTGACATGATCGGCCATTTTTATGGTAATTTTTGTAATATAACCATTGGTGTTAGCCTTGACATCGGACTTTAATAGATAATATGCTGTTGCATTGAGCGTGACCATATTGGCTAGCTTGGCTGTATCCGAAGGAAATGCAATACTCACTTCGGTTGCCGGTTTTATGATCGGATCAGCTATGTTCGCATTTTCACTTTTCCCTGAATGACAAGAAAACAGCAAATAAGAACATATGAAAAGGGCCAGAATATGTTTCATAATTATTGGATGATGAGGTATTTCATCTGATTTTTAAGTGTATATAACGCATTGTTATATTGGATAATATTTGCTTTTAGATTGAGGAGATTATTGATGGACAGGATAAAATCGACCATTTTTACGTCTCCAGTGGGCAATTGTTTTGCATTAGCCTCAACTAAAGCCTTCGCATATTCAATTTGCTGACTTGCCATTCCCAACATGTTATCATAATGTCGTATCTGATTCTGCAGATTGAAAACTTCTTGTTGATACTGGTTCTGCGTTTGTTCGAGGTATTTCTTTCGGGTTTGTAAGGCAAGGTTGTTTTGCTGCAATAGGAGTTGTTTCTGATGTCCGTTATAAAATGGTAAAGAGACTGAAAGACCGATACTCATACCAAAATTCTTAAAAGGGGTATGTGTGAGCGATGATTGGTAGCCACCATCGGAAAAAGCATTTACCTTTGGTTTGTAATCATATGCAATAACCATTGCCTCATTCGCCAGCTTTGTACTGTCAGCTTGAAATGATTTTGTATAAATACTTTCTTGAAAAGAAGGAAAAAATGATATTTCTCCTAGATCAGGAAGGCTAAGCGCATGAAAGTTGGTATCGATAATTCCCGACAAGTAATTGAGCAGGGCATAGTTATTTTGCCAGTCTGCAGTCTGCTGCTGTAATGCAAGTTGATTTTGCTGTAATGTAACCTTAAAAGAAAGGTAGTCTGTTTGTTTAAACGTTGCTTTTTGTGTTAGTTTTTGTAGTACCAGATCTTCTTTGGACAATAAGGCAATAATTTCAGCGCTCAAGTCCATCTGTTTTTGGCTGGTGTATGTCGCAATGTATTGATCTGTAATCTGTCTATTAAGTGTTTGAATCGCAAGGTCTTTTTGTGTGAGAACTTGAGCGATACTATTTTTGTAAGTCTTGAGTCTTGTCGAGAGATTGTTCCGGCTGATAAATTCTCGCGAGACACGGACGCCTGCAAAGATTGATTGGCCGTTCGTTAGTGCATTGTCATAGCCCCAGCCTTTGCTATTGGGCGCATAGCTGGCATTACCTTCAGCGGTGACAATAAATCCATAGGTCGCTCTTAATTTTAGGCTATCAATGCGTGTAGAAAGCATCTGATTGTTGTAGTCTGTCAATAGGGGACTATTGAGCTGGGCACTTTTGATAAAATATGTCAAATTACTGCTTGTCTGTGCATTCGCCAGACTAAAAAATAGCAATAGTACCATGGCTATTGAATAAACTAGAGTTACTTTAAAATAGCGCATACCTTTATGTTTAGCTTATATTAAACAAATGTCTCCACAACAATAGTGGCTAAAATTAACGCCATTCATGTTGGGTTGTCGAATTACAAGACAAATTACAGGTGGATTTGGTAGAAATTTTGAATTTTGAGCCATTCAAACAATTTAATATATGCCATTATTATTACATATAATTATAATTATCTATTTAAATAGTTATTTTTGTCGCTGGTATTCAGATTTAAGTAGATTTTCTAAATCGATGGATCAATGATGTGCTATTGATTTGCGCTATCGTGGTCAAAGTTCGATTGGCAAGATGTCGTATTGGAGAGAAATCTTGAAATTCACGTGTGTTCCATACGATATTAAAATTTATAGCGTTCAATTACTCTAGTAGGGATAATCCCTGATGTTTTTAGATGAATTATATTAAAGTAGTTTTATTTATTGTTTTATTTCTAATTGTTGGTCTTGCCTACGCTAATCAAGATTGGAATGGTTTGGAGAGTGTGCATCACTATATCGGTTATTTGTTGTTATCACTATATATATCAGGCTCAACACTGTTTATGTATAAGCCTCTTAAAGGGGATAGAAAACTAAAACGACATTTTTTTATTCGATTTTCTGTAGTCTGCATCGCCTTTCTGCTACTTCTTGTCCCATATTTGATTCTTAAACAACAAAATGATGGTTTGGGGGCTGGATATTTACTCTATTTTATGACCGTCAGTCTTGCAGCACCGTTGTCCATTTATGCCTTTATTGAGATCCTATGGTTATTTACCCAAAAGAAATATCCGCAAATAGGTGTTAACCTATTGCTTGTTGGCTATATCTACTGCCTTTTTTTATTCACTGGTCTATTTGGATATTAAACCTGTGGGAGACACGGACTTGTCATCATCGTCTTTTAATCGGTTAAAATTAAACATGTTTCTGCTCGTTTTTCGAAAATTATTTTTTTTGTAAAAAGAATGATTGATCAAAATTGTTGTTTGCTTCTTATCCGGAAAATTGCTAATTTAATAAGGATTCTTAAACCTGAATTTAAAGAATCTCGAGACTAAACCTGATCAGGTCCTTGTTCTTGAAGATAACAATTTTATAACCAATTAATGGATTGAGGTATGATACACAAAGTAGTTTCCCTTGTATTGGGAGGAGGTCGAGGATCGCGCCTTTTCCCATTGACACAGCAACGTTCGAAACCAGCGGTTCCAATAGCTGGAAAATATCGTTTGGTCGATATTCCGATTTCGAACTGTTTGAATTCTGGCTATAATAAGATCTTCGTACTGACGCAGTTCAATTCAGCCTCTTTGAACACGCACATCAAAAATTCTTACAATTTCAGCATTTTCAGTAAGGGCTTTGTTGACATCTTGGCTGCTGAACAGACCAATGAGGGCGATCGGTGGTTTGAGGGTACGGCCGATGCTGTTAGGCGAACGCAGAAACATCTCCTGAATGTCGATTACGACTACATTCTTGTCTTGTCTGGTGATCAGTTATACCAAATGGATTATTCGAAGCTTATTGACTTCCATGTTGAAAATGGGGGTGATGTTACCATTGCGACCATACCAGTCAATGGTAAGGATGCTACGGGATTTGGTATTTTAAAAGCGAATGAAGCAAATGAAATTACCGCTTTTGTCGAAAAGCCCGATAAGGACGAAGTATTAAATTGGACCTCAGAGGTCTCGGAGGATTTACATAAGAAGGGAAGGCATTATTTGGCATCCATGGGGATTTATGTTTTCTCAAAAAATATATTGCGTAACCTTTTAATTGCCAACCCGGGGATGGATTTTGGCAAAGAAATTATACCCGATGCCATCGAAGCACTTCGGGTATTGAGCTACCAATTTGAGGGGTATTGGACCGATATCGGGACCATCAAATCTTTTTTTGATGCCAATATCGGATTAACGGATGATATCCCGGATTTCAACTTGTTTAATGAGACCGTATATACACGTGCGCGGATGCTTCCGCCTTCGAAAATTTCAGGAACGACTTTAAATAATACGGTAATTGCTGATGGATGTATTTTAAATGGAGATAAACTGGAAAGGTCTGTTATTGGGATACGCTCCCGTATTGGTGAAGGGACGGTTATTAAATCGACCTACATGATGGGAACAGATTACTATGAGCAATTGGAAGAAGTATTGGAATTGGGAAATACACAAAAGCCACCACCGGTAGGCGTGGGTAAACGTTGTTATATTGAAAATGCAATTTTGGATAAGAACTGCCGTATTGGAGATGACGTTCGTATCATTGGTGGACCGGGCTTGAATGATGGCGATTTTGATACGCATATGATCTGTGACGGCATCGTTGTTGTGAAAAAAGATGCTATCATTGCCAACGGGGTTACGATAGGATTTTGATAATTTATATATTTTGAAGTTAAAGTCTGCTGTGTATATAAATGGTGTAAACAGCAGACTTTCGTTGCTTTTTCCTTTGTTTTAATGATAAAATGGAGATTGATGCCCAATATTGTCGTGCTGTATAGAGTAATACTGTCAAAGAGGTAGTTTATAAATATTATCTTTGCGCATTATAAAATTTTTTAAGGCTAAAATGATCGATTACAGGAAACAGATTGTTTTTTATTGTCTACTGGTTTTACTTTTTGTAATGCCGGTTACCTCATTTGCGCAGATCCAGTTGGAACAACCTTCGGATTCGAGCAGCGGATCTCATTTTTTTAAGAAAATTCCTTACAAAGAACTTGCTGTTCCTGTTGGATTGATCACCTATGGTATTGTTGCCAAAGGGAATCCCTTTTTAAAAGGGATAGATGAAGACATTAGAGACGGTGTATCGAGAGGGAAGAGCGGAAAAATTAAACTGGACGATTTCACCCGCTTTGCTGGAACTGCCGGAGTTTTTGTTCTGGATGCGGTCGGGGTACCTGCGAAACATAACCTTAAGCAACGGCTGTTTACCACAGCGGTTTCCAATATTATCATGACTTCGACCGTAAAAATTATGAAATCTACGATTCCTGTGTGGCGGCCGGACAGTTCAGCGAACAATTCCTTTCCTTCAGGGCATGCTGCCACTGCATTTGTTGGAGCTGAACTTCTTTGGCAGGAATACAGACAGGAGTCAATTTGGTACGGAATAGCGGGTTATGCTGTTGCTGCTGGTACCGGTTATCTGCGGATGCACAATGACAAGCACTGGTTCTCAGACATCGCTATGGGAGCTGGGGTCGGTATCTTAAGTACTAAAATCGCTTATTGGTTGCTACCTTTGGTAGACAGTCGATTGCAGAATTCAAAAAAGAGTTATGTGGTATTACCAACCTATAATGGGCGGCAATTTTGTCTAAATGCCAGCTTACAGTTTTAGGCTCTTATTTTTTTAAGCCCCATTCGGAGCCTCTACATTGCTCGTACGCGGCTCGCCTGAAAACAAAATTTCCTAGAGATTATTCTTACAGGGATATAAATCCACTTTAAATCCCTGTGTTCACTGCAGTTTTTAGGTGTTCTACCTGAAGATCGGGACTGCTGTGTCAGGCATTTCCATTCCCTATTTTAAGCATGTAACGTTTCTGTGAATTTTAGATTAAAAAATCATATTAGTTTCGTTAATAAGATTTTGTTTTTTAAATTTAATAGACAATCTAATCCACTTTTGCTGTTTTTTATAAAAAGAGAGGCATGCAAAGTCAATAAACCAAAGTTGAACCCCACGGTTCTTTATTATTTTAAACCAATTTGTAATTATGATGAGAAATTTTTTTCTTCATGGAAAGGCGAGACCCATTAGCCTTTTGGGGCTCTGCCTGCTGTTTAGTCAGCCTGATTCTTACGCGCTGAATCTGGATCCGATCAATGCTATTGTCGATCAAGATCAGGTTACAGGGATCATCAAAGATGAGAAAGGTCAGGCATTAGCCGGTGCTACCATCACTGTCAAAGGAACATCCGTTCAAGCGTCCTCCAATCAACAAGGTGTTTTTTCTATTCGCGCAAAGCGTGGTGATGTTTTGGTCGTGAACTACCAAGGGTTTACAAAACAGGAAGTAGCGATTTCCGAAGGTAACGTGAACGTAGTTATGGTTTCGAGTGATCAGGCACTTGAAGAGGTCGTAATCATTGGCTATGGTAAGCAGCGGAAAGGGAATATCACCGGTTCGGTTGCTACCGTCAATGCAGAACAGTTAAAAAACATCCCCAGTTCAAATCTTTCCAATTCACTTGCCGGTAGAGCCGCGGGTGTCAATGTCACCAATACTTCGGGGATGGCCGGAGCATCGTCGAGCTTGCGTATACGGGGGAGTTTTGCCGAACCGCTCTATGTAATTGATGGCGTGGTTCGCGATAAAGCTGCATTTGATGTGCTTGAAGCGAACGAGGTTGACCAAATGACCTTCTTAAAAGATGCTGCCACAGCCGCAGTGTATGGCACCCGGGCCGGTAATGGTGTAGTGGTGGTTACGACAAAAAAAGGAACAGCGCAAGCACCTGTTTTTAATGTACAAAGTAATTATACTTTCAATACGCCAACACAGGAGCTCCTTGCTAATTTAACGACTGCGAAAGATGAACTCACCTATCAAAACCGGGTTGCCGAATTTCGTGGTCTTTCCATCCCAAATGGACAAAAAGAGTTTGATTATTTCAAGGACAAAAATTACAATGCCAATGACGTTATCTGGCGCAATCCGTTTACACATCGACAATCGATATCGGTTAATGGGGGTGGCGACAAAATTACTTATTATAGCTTGCTGAGCTACCGTAAAGAAAATGGATCTTATAAATCTTTGGATCATGAGAAATTTAATCTAAGGAGCAATATCTCCGCGCAGATTACCGAAGATTTCAGCATGGATTTTAATATTTCAGCCAACCAGACGAATTCGAAGCGCTTTTTTTGGCCATTCAGCACATCTTCGAATGATGATGATTTTGATGTATCCGATTTCTACCGCGTTACATTCAACTGGCCAAAGATGTATCCGTTTTACCTGAATGCAGACGGAACACCGAGCAATACACCAACGGCTTATCCTGTACAGACGCCTATGGGAAGCTGGCAGGCGTGGAATGTGATCGATCAGGTCATCGGGGATCGCTATATAGACCGTAAAGTGCGGCAGGTCAATCCTATTATGACCCTAAACTTGAAGCTGGATAAATTGGTACAGGGCCTTTCGACAAAAGTTGTAGGAAGTTACATTGCTCAAGACTATATGCGCAAGCGTTATATGAGTTTTCAAAAGAACTATACCTTTACCTCTTTAAATCCGAATGACAACCGCTTTATACCAGCTCCGCCATCAGAAGCTAATATTAATATTTTTACTTTTAGTCAGAGCCAGCCTTTCATGGATTACAGCCCACAGCGATTGTGGGAATATCAGGTAAACTGGTTTTTAAACTATAACCGCAAGTTTGGTAAACATTCCGTAGACGGAACATTGGTTTATGAACAGTCCAAAAAAGGAGGGACTTATGTCACTTCAAGGGCAGAAAATCCAATTACAGCCCTAGATCAAATGTTTATTTATCCTACAGATCGCAACTTTAGGTCGACAACTGCCAATGAAACGATCGATTCGAGACGTGGTATCATCGGGCGTGCCAACTACAATTATGCGGATAAATATATTGCGGAGTTTTCTTTTCGTTACGATGGTTCACCATTATTTCCGACGGATAAGCGGTGGGGATTTTTTCCTTCAGTATCAGCAGCCTGGCGTGTATCGGACGAAAACTTCTTTACGGATTTAAAAAATACAATATCGGATTTGAAGTTCAGAGCTTCTTATGGTACAACGGGTAATGATTTGGATGTCAATGCCAATCGAATCGGGCAATTTGGTTATTTAGAAAAGTATACCACCTCGGGCGGCTATATGTTTGGTGACCGCTATTATAATGGTATTGCGTATGGTGCAACCCCAACACAAAATCTAACCTGGACAACTTCTAAGAGTGTCAACCTGGGTTTAGATTTTGGATTTGTTAATAATAAGCTGACCGGTAGCCTTGATCTGTTTTCACGCAAGGAAACCAATATTCTTGGTCCAAGATCGTTGAAAGTCCCTGACAATTACGGTCGTGCACTTGCTCCCGAAAATTATGCGGCGAGAAGTTATAAAGGCGGCGAGATTTCTTTTAACTGGAATGACAGGGTTGGTGAAGTGGCTTATGGTCTCAATGCCAATCTGGGGTATGCCAAAGACCGTTGGGACATCATTGACGAAGAACCTTCTTATGCATCGGGCCAACCGCAGAACTTTCGCTCCAGAATTGGACGACCTGAGAATAGAATTATCGGCTTAGAATCCCTTGGTTTGGTTAGGACACAGGCGGAAGCTGATGCGTTGAAAGCAAAAGGATTTAAGACCTACGGAAGGGATCCTTTTCCTGGGATGATCTTATATAAAGATATTCAGGGAGCGAACTACTCCGGTGGTCCGGATGGGAAAATTGATGATAACGATTTGCAGTTATTGTCGGACAATAATTCTCCGCGCATCAATTATGGGTTTGGATTCAATGCGAGCTGGAAGGGCTTTTATGTCTCGGCCTTATTTCAGGGAGTTCTTGCTTATGATCGCATGATCAGTAATCAAGAAGGCGGCGGAATGCGCCAGCACGGCGATACTTTCCGTCCATATTATCCAATTTGGGCTTCCGATGTCTGGACACCGGATAATACCGACGCCAAATATCCGCGGCCAACAGGATACTCTGGCTGGGCCGAATCCGGTGCAGCCCCTTCGTCATTCTGGATAAGAAATGGAGCCTATTTGCGCTTACGTGACATTAATGTTTCTTATCGATTGCCGAAAAGCATGACAGAGAAACTGCGTGTGAAAGATGTCAATCTGTTTTTTAACGGGACCAATTTGTTTGTTTTTTCGCCAATGAAAGAGTTTCACGATCCCGAACAAAAGCTGTATGATTCTTATCCAGTCATGAAAACCTTTACGTTTGGACTTGATGTTAAATTTTAAATGAAAAAAAGATGAAAAAAATATATTATCCTTTAATTGCATTGGCCTTGTGCATGTCCTCCTGTAAAAATGTATTGGACATTGAGGACCTCAATTCGCTGGATGAAGCTAAGGTATGGGCTGATCCAAATCTAGTGAACGGCTATCTTGCCAATTTATATCCACTATTTGGTAACTGGAATTCTGGTGCGGACGGAAATTCGGAACAACTAATCGGGATCGCTTTTCCATTGGATGCGGTTACCGTCAACAATGGTTCTTACAAATCATGGGATTATACAACCATCCGGAAAATCAATACAGCCATACAGAAAGTCAATGAAAGTAGTTCGTTAAAAGATGATTTTAAAAAAACGGTGATTGGCCAAGCGTTGTTTATGCGTGCCTTTATGTATTTTAACATGGTCAGGATTCACGGCGGTGTTCCTTATATTACTGTACCGCAAGACCTAAAAAATGATGATCTTAATGTGCCCCGCAATTCGACAAAAGAATGTTTTGATCTGATCGTTAAAGATCTGGATCAGGCTATTTCACAATTGCCAAAAACAATTGCCAAAGGAACGGCAGATTATGGGAAAATTGATGGTGATTTTGCAGCCGCTTTTAAAGCAAAGGTATTGCTATATAAAGCTTCTCCACAGTTTAACCCTTCCAATCCTTATGGAAATGCCTATTGGCAGGAGGCCAATACCGCAAATAAATTAGCTTATGATCAGCTTAAGGCGGATGGCTATAGTTTGACTTCAGATTATTCCAACATTGCGCTGGTAGAAAAGGGTCCAGAGGTTGTTTTTGCTGTGATTAATACCTATCCAAATAAAGTTGCCAATTGGGATAATGGTGTACGTCCGGGATCCGAAAGTAGGGGGCCGGCAGGTTCCGTTCCATCCTGGGAATTTGTAAAAGCTTTTCCAATGAAAGATGGAAAGTTATATTCCGATCAAGCGGGTAAATACCATAAGACAGAAGATCAATTTTTACAATCCTATTGGGAAAACCGCGATCCGCGTTTTGACAAGTCTATTGTGTGGAATGCCAAAATCTATGAAGTTTCCGGCAAGACCGGCAAAAGACAATACACTTCTGTCGGTATTGCTCCGGCTTTAGATGACTTTGGCATTAACCCGAAGGCAAAAACTCCATCGTCCAATTTGGATCGATATAGCGGGTTTTTTATCTTAAAAAATTCCAAACTGTCATTAAAGCAAACCGAAGTGGAAACTCAGTATGATGTCGACTTTGTGTTGATGCGCTATGCCGAGGTCCTATTGAATTATGCTGAAACGGCAAATGAAACAGGAGATTTTGCGACAGCCTTAGACCTGGTTACGCAAATTAGGAAAAGAGCGGGAATCGAGCCGGGCGCAGACAATAAATATGGCATAACGGCGACCACGAAGGAACAAATGCGTGAAGCTATTTTGGCAGAGCGTAATATTGAGTTCTGTTTTGAGGGACATCGTTTTTGGGATTTAAGAAGGTTACGTAAGCTCAATATACTGAACAATACAACCAAACATGGAGTTGAAGCGATAGCAATAAATTCAAATGGAACCGAGATGAATCTGGATGATGCCAATGCATTGGCCAAAACATATACATTGAAGGAAAATCAGTTCAAATATAGCGTCTTGCAGGTGCCAAGCACAGGAAACAAAGTGAATTTGGTACCCGATACCTATTATTTCTTTCCCGTCGCGCAGTCGGTCATTGACAAGAACCCAAATATCAAGCAGAATAAAGATTGGGGCGGAACATTTAATCCAACCATGGAATAGTATTTTTGTCTAAACCCATTCAATAAAAAACACCCGCAACGGCTTTAGCTGTTGCGGGTGTTTTATTTAAATCTCATTTATGGTGAGTTTATTAATCACCCGATTGAGCCCTATTTGGATGATAATTTAAAAACTCTTGAACTGAGTCTACCTTGGCCTTTGATTTTGATTTCTTTCGGATAGAGTTCCAAAAGTCCATAGGCGTTGCTGGTAGCTGTTTCGATCATACCTTCCATGGTTACAAAAGGAATATTATTTGCCATTACATAATTGCCTTTATGATTATGACCGGAAAGTACCAGCTTAACTTCGGGGAATTGGTATAGTATATCAAGAACCGCCCGGTTATTGAGTGTTTCATAGCCGTTTTCTGGCAATAAAGGATGATGTGTCAATACGATCACATGCTCTTTGTTTTTCCGCGCTTGGGCAAGTTCGTTTTGTAACCATTCGAGTTGTTTACGGTCAACTCCGCCATTCCAGGGTTGCGTATTTTTCCTTCCGCCTGCCTGTAGGCTATCCACCAAGGTTTTCCATTCACGTTGGTCTGCTGAATTGGGCGTTGTGGCATATTCACTGAGCGCATTCGTATTTAAGAAAACAAATCGCCATTTTCCTTTTGTAAATGCGTAGTATTTAGCTGGCATCCCAAAAGTAGTGTGCAAAAGATCTGGTTTGGATACGTTGACATAGTCGTGGTTTCCAAGTAGACAATAAGTCGTTTTTTTTAATGGGGAGAGATGTTCTAACAGTACTGGAAGATCTTTTGGACCTTCGTCGACAAGATCGCCAAGAATCAATGAAAAATCGACCTTATTGCGATTGAAGAAGTCTACAGCCGTATCGACCTTCATTAATGAATTGTGGTAGAAACGGCTACCGTGGTCTGTTTTGTCTGCGTATTGCATATCGGCCATGATACCGATACGGAGAACCGGTGTGTTGGATTGTGCCATGCTGAATAAGCTGGGTAAAGAGCAGATGACGAATATGGAAAGAAACTTCCATTCCCGTTTGATTTTTAAGCCAATCTGTTTCATTTTTTTAGCGTTTTAAAATATGTTGCTATAAGAATATATTAGTCCGTATTCCGGTAATGTTGCTTTACGGTCTGTTTAGTCTATTTTTTGAACCACTGTTCTGGGTAATTGATTATAATGTTATCACGAGTATACTGAGAATAAATTAGAGATTCAAGTAAATTGAATAGACAAACGTTTGTGTAAATTGATGGATCGCTAACGAATTATAAATAATTGCCAACACATATAAACTATCGATTTTTTAGCTATTGTAATACTGTAAATTGGCGATTGTGGTGTTTAACGAATAAAAGGTTTAGGTATATAGATAATATGAAATTGATTCGTGCAATAACAATTATTCTTCTTACTTGTTATGGTATTTTGCTACCAATTTATCTCGGAATTATACTTCCCGAATATTGGGCTTGTCGGAAATGTATTTATGAGGGAGCTATGGGCACTGATATATGGGGAAACTCAGTACAGTGTTTTGGCGACAGTAAAGCTTTTGGTGAAGCTATTTTCCAGTTTTCGTCTTTTCTGGTCTCGGGATTAACTTCTGTGTTGATCATAATTTTTTTAAGGACTTATTATTTGAAACGAAATGCAAAAATAAATACGTATGATAAAGAAAATCCGGATTAGCTTGACTTAAATTACCATTATTGGCTGTTGATGGTTTTTTTTTACGCTATTCGACGCTATCGACTTGGCACCTACGAAAAATAATCATTTGGCAAGTGTGGAAAAATGGATAATAGAGCAGCCGGCTGATATTGTCAATAGGACAAGCTGGTCGTTGTTGTTCTGCAAAACATGGATGACTAGTATTCAAAAAAAACGTATTTTCACAATAGACAAATTTTATCCATACCAGTAAGGACTAAAAAACTATATCAATGATCAAACGGAATTCGGCGGAGAGAATCACTATTTACCTGAATACAAAGGAAGAGTGGCGATTTTGGCTTGAAAACAATCATCACATAGCACAATCAATTTGGGTGATCTGTAATACTAAAAAATCAAATTTACCGGTGGTCAACTGGACAGAACTTGTGGATGAAGCTTTGTGTTTTGGCTGGATTGATAGCACGAGGAGGCCGATTGATCCCTATTCATTTATGCAGCTATTTAGTAGAAGAAAGCCAAATAGTACCTGGTCTAAAATCAATAAAGAAAAAGTTAAAAAACTAATCGATGCGAATCTGATGACTCCAGCGGGGTATGAGGTTATAAAAATTGCACAAGAAAATGGTTCTTGGTCAATTTTGGACAGTGTGGAAGAATTAATTATTCCCGAGGATTTGGATGAAGCATTTCAACATTATACTGGTTCAAAAGATTATTTTCTTGGATTGAGTAAATCCGTCAAAAAAATGATGTTGCAATGGATTGTTCTCGCCAAAAGACCAGATACCCGCAAAAAACGCATTGATGAGATCGTGGCAAGGGCGGCTGAAAAAGACAGGCCTAAGCAATTTCAGTAAGTTTCCAGTATTTTGAACTGCTATTTCGAGTGGTAAATAAAGAATTTTTAGTCAGATCTAAACATCTGGTTTTAGCAATTCTATTGCCTGATAGGGCTGTTTAAATAGTGCTATTTTCATGGCTATTTAATAGCAATCTTTTGTAAGCGCTTCATTGTAAAACTGATTTTCAATTTTTCCTACAAAACGTATTAATTAATTTATACCAGTTCTACTATTAGCAGGGGTTTAACAAGGGGATAACAGGGGGTTAACAGGGGTATAACAGGGGTAAACCCTTGCTAACCCCCTGTTAATCCCCTGTAAAAATGGTATTATTCCGATTTAACTTACGAACGTGATCGCAATGTGGTAACTTGGTTAGCGGATAAAGAATAGCTGTCTCAATAATGCCATTTTTTTTATATTGGGAATATGATAAGAGGTGATAGTGCGTGCTGTAGAATGATTAAACGATCAACAGACCATGTTAAAGCTTATATTAATAGCAACTTGATTTGCTGTATTTGCTCAATTTTTGTATCATTGAGGAGATGATAACCAATGCAGCAGCTTAAGTCTTTTTTATACGCGTATCTCCAACTCTTTCTTTTCCTTTTCTTAGGGCAATCTTCCGTTTGGAGCCAGGTCAATACGTATGCGTTTAAAACCTTAACTTCTGACCAGGGTCTGGTCCATAATCATGTCAATTGCGCACTCAGGGATAAGTACAATTACCTCTGGTTTGGTACCGAATCTGGCCTGAGCCGATTTGATGGGGCGCAATTTACAAATTTTCGCTATTCCGCCAATAAACGTACCGGCCTAAGTGGAAATGCGATTTCCGCAATCTTTGAGGGACCAGAAGGCAATATATGGATCCGTACCAGCAACCGGATGAATGTGTATGATCAGCATTCAGGCATTATCGTCCAGCAGCTTGATTCCATACTCACCCGTTTAAAGTTGCCCGTTAAAGACGTACATACGATAAGACAGCTGGAAGGGCAGACCTTTGCACTATTGTATAGCGATCGTTCGCTGATCTTGTACGATAGCCTAAAGAAAACCTATCGTACTGTACCGCAGTTGACCAAAAACAACCGAATAGCCGATGTGATAGCTGGGCAAGGGCAGACGATCTGGGTAATCTACGAAAATGGCCTGCTGGGTCACATTGATACGAAATCACTGCGAAGTACCAAAACTAGCTTATTGCCGATCAGCAATAAGCTGGTAAATTATAATCTATTTGCCGATCAGGATGGGGCGATATGGATCTTCTCAAAGGATATTCCAATCGGTGTATACTGGCTTGACCCGAAAGATGGATCAATTCAACATCTCCAAAAAGAACTATCCAATCCTTTTGTAGGCAATATCGTGCAAGATGATAAAGGGCACCTCTGGCTAGGAACTGACCATGGTGGGATCAATGTTTATGATAAAAAAACAAAAAGTGTACAAATCATCGGTAACGATAAATATGATTTACGGAGCCTACCTTATAATAGCATAACGGCTTTATATCGGGATAAGTCAGGTATTATCTGGACGGGAACATACAAAGGCGGCATCAGTTATTATCATCCCAACTTGTTATTATTCTCCTTAGTCAAGAACTATCCTGGACTTCCCAAATCACTTCCCTTTGACGACGTCAATAAGTTTGTACAGGATCGAAAGGGTAATCTCTGGATTGGGACAAATGGTGGGGGATTGCTCTATTATGATATCAGTCAGAAAACCTTTACGCAATACCTGCATGATCCTCAGGATCCGAATAGTTTGAGCAGTAACGTGATTGTTTCCTTATTGCTGGATGCGGAAGACAGGCTGTGGATAGGAACTTATCGAGGTGGTATGTGTCGATTTGACGGCAAAAGTTTTAAGGTTTTCCACCGTGACTCGGCTCCCGGGAAATTGAACGACGATAGTGTATGGGAGATCTATGAAGATAGTCAACATCGGTTTTGGATAGGAACACTAAGTACCGGCCTGTACCTGTTTGATAAAAAAACAGAACAGTTTTCGAAAACATATACACGGCAGGGCCAAACCATCAACAGCAATTATATCTCTGTCTTATTTGAGGATTCAAAAAAACGTCTCTGGATCGGCACAGCTACAGGATTGGCATTGTTGGCCCCCGACGACAAGATTACTTATATCAATACATCTAGTTCGCCTATGAAACTCATGAATGATTTAATTTATGATATCAAAGAGGACAAAACTGGTCGTATTTGGGTAGCGACACAAGAGGGACTGCATGTAATTGATGGTGCAAAAATAAGCTATCTTACACAGCAAGATGGGCTTAGTGACGATGCAATCCTGGCGCTCTTGGTAGATGATCAAGGTGATATTTGGGCTTCCACAAACAAAGGCCTGTCGGCGATTGTCGGTACAGGGCAGGCAGAGAAGTTTATCATCCGCAATTTTACGCAGGAATTGGGCCTTCAGGGGAATGTATTCAATGAAAACGCTGCTTTAAAAATGCGGGACGGAAGACTTGTCTTTGGGGGGCCAAAGGGGTTCAATTTTATTGATCCTGCGAAAATTAGCCGCGAAAGTGAACTGATCTTGCCGCTTTTGTCCAATCTCTATTTATTCAACAAGCGGGTAGCCGTAGGTGAAGAATTTTCGGGCCGGGTCATTTACGATCAAGCCCTGAATAATCTTAAGGAACTGAGGCTTCCGTACAACCTCAATGCCATTTCGCTGGAGTTCTCAACCTTTGACTACCTACAGCAACATAATGGACTCTACCAATATCAGCTTGCTGGTCTAAGTGATGAATGGTTTGATTTTGAACCGGGAACCATGCGGGCCAGTTTTACCAATCTGGACACCCGCAGCTACAGCTTGTATATTCGGCATGCTATCGATTCAAGTAGCTGGTCAGATGGTGTACTACTTTTGACAATCGATATACAGCCACCGTTTTGGCGCTCAACAATGGCCTTTCTTTTTTATGCCGGTTTGATACTAGTCGTCCTATGGACTTATTTTTATTTGACAAAACTGCGTGTCAGGACGCGTAATCAACTTTACCTCGCACAAGAGCAAGCTGCACAGGCAAAGGAGCTGGATGCGTTGAAAACACGTTTCTTTACCAATATCAGCCATGAATTCAGGACTCCGATCAGCTTGATTCTAACTCCAGCACAGCAGCTGCTGGATGAAGAACAGCATCCAGAAAAAAAAGCCGACCTAAACTTGATCAAGAAGAATGCAGACCGTCTGCTTAAATTGGTCAACCAGCTGCTGGACTTTAGAAAATTGGAGAAAAGTGAACTTGAACTGAACGAAGAATATGGGGACCTCATGGGATTTATCCGCGAACAGCTCGATGCCTTTGCCGGGATAGCTCAAAGCAATCAAATCTCGCTGCAGGTCAATATCGCTCCAGACACATATCTGTCCTGGTTTGACAAAAACAAATTGGAAAGCATTATTTTCAATCTGATGTCAAATGCGGTCAAATTTAGCCCAGTATCCGGTATTGTGGCATTCCATGCCGAAATCACTGAACAAGAAACAGAAAAGATACTGTGTATTGAAGTTCAAAATCAGGGTATAGCGATTCCCGAAAATTTACAAGCCCGCGTTTTTGAGCGTTACATACAACTGGATGTGCCAAATGGAAAACTGAATCAAGGTACAGGCATCGGGCTTTCTATTGTCAAAGACTATGTCGAATTCTTGAGTGGAAATATCAGGCTGAGTAGCAATGCGCACTGGACGACATTTAATGTTCAGTTGCCCATAAATAAGGCCGTAGCGAGTGCCGATCCCGTCGAAAGCAGTAAGCAGGATAAACCCGCTATTTTATTGGTGGAAGATGATATTGACTTCCTTCATTACTTGGAGCGAACCCTGAGTTCGGTTTACCTAATTCACTCTGCACAAGGTATTAATGATGCAAAATTGATCCTAAGCAAGCAGCAGGTCGACCTTGTCATCACCGATCTCAGCCTGCCTGGAGAGAGCGGACTGGATTTTTGCCGCTTTATAAAAGCCCAGGCTAAGTTGGTTCATATCCCTGTGCTGATTGTAACTGCGGTAGTCAATCAGAAGATTGAACTGGAGGCCTTACAGGCAGGTGCAACAGATTATATCAACAAACCTTTTAATATCAGTCTACTGCGTTCAAAACTGGCACAGATACTCCATCAGCAGCAGACGTTGGTAAAACGGTATAAAAAACAGATCAACGTTAATCTGGCGCAGCCCGATATCGTATCTGCTGATGAACAGTTTATCCGTGTGCTTGTAAAGGAAATTGAACAGGATCTCAGTGACTCTTCGCTTTCTGTCGAACTGCTAGCTAAAAGAATGAACCTCACCCGCGTAGGGCTTTATAAAAAGGTGCTTGCCATCACAGGCTATTCACCGATGGAATACATCCGACATATTCGGCTCAAGCGTGCCATGCATCTGGTTCAGAACTCGAAATTATCGATGGCTGAAATCGCTTATGAAGTTGGATTCGGAAATCCGAAACAATTCAGCAAATATTTTAAATCTGCATTTGGTAACCTGCCTTCTTTTTATCGAAAAAGCTTGTAAATAAGTGGATTATCGATAGTGTTGCCCGCGAGTATTCCCGCATAAGTTAACAAAATAACCCCTAAAAGTTAACAAAACATACCCCTTATACAACCGGTTGCATTCTATATTTGATCTGTTCTTTCAATAGGAAAGGACGCGTAATAACCAAGGGAATATAATAACCAATAAATCTTATTTAAATGCGCAACTTAACGTACGCTTTAAGTGGTTTGATGCTCTTCGCAATCGTGCAGCAGGGATTTAGCCAAGCCAATAAAGCTCATTATGAAAAAATGCCTTCTGGTATTAAGGTCAGCTTCAAAAATTCGGAGACCTCCATTGATCAGGATATTTATTTGGATGTCGTGACCGACAA
The DNA here is from genome assembly GCF_014109745.1 of Sphingobacterium paramultivorum. Classification (NCBI taxonomy): domain Bacteria; kingdom Pseudomonadati; phylum Bacteroidota; class Sphingobacteriia; order Sphingobacteriales; family Sphingobacteriaceae; genus Sphingobacterium; species Sphingobacterium paramultivorum. The sequence goes on along the minus strand of NZ_CP058555.1, from coordinate 2,538,502 downwards.
GATTGTGCGTGTCACAGCTGTTCCGGCTGGCGCAGCCTTACCGGGACAAACAAGCTTAGTGATCGTCGATTCACTGCGCCGGCAAGTAAAATCACTCGCGGTAAGCTCGACCGACTCGACGGTAAATGTACAGACGGCCAATATGCAAGCAGTGGTTTCTTTGATGAATGGTAAAGTGGAATTTTTTGATCTTAAGGGGCAATCCATCTTTAAAGAAGCAAAGCGGAATTCCAGTTCTTTCTTAGCCAATAGTTATCAAGGTGATGCATTTTATCACATTAACCAAGACTTTATTGTCAATGCGGAAGAAGGGATCTATGGACTCGGCCAACATCAGAATGCGGTGATGAATTATAACCGCGGAAAACAGGTTTCGCTGCTGCAATATAATACAGAAATCGGAATTCCCTTTTTACTTTCCACCAATAACTATGGTATTTTATGGCACAATTACTCCATTACAAAAGCGGGCGACGTGAGGCCATTATTGCCCTTAAATGCTTTTAAGCTACAGTCAAAAGAAGGTGAACCGGGGTGGCTCACAGCAACCTATGTAAATCGGAACAAGGGCGAAGAGGTTTATCTATCCCGGCCGGAATCGATCATTGACTATGGCTACCTAACAGATCAGCACAAGTTTCCAAAGGGCGTAAATCTGGCCGAAAGCAAAGTCATCTATGCCGGAAGTTTCTCTTCGCCCTACATAGGCAAACATGTGCTGCATTTTAAATATTCGGGTTATATGAAAGTCTGGATTGATGGCGAGCAGGTCGCCGACCGCTGGCGGCAATCCTGGAATGCAGGTACCTTTGAGATTGAGAGAGACCTCCAGAAAGATAAGATCCACCAGATCCGAATGGAATGGATACCAGATGGAGGGGAGTCTTATTTTACCTTAAACTGGCAGAGTCCAATCCCAGAAGCGCGTAAAAACGTATTTTCCTTTAATTCGGAAGCCGGCGATGCCATTGATTATTACTTTGTTCAGGGCGCATCAATGGATGAGGTCATTGCAGGTTATCGCCACTTGTCCGGCAAGGCACCGATTATGCCGCTTTGGAGCTTCGGATTTTGGCAGAGCAGAGAACGCTACAAGACGCAAGCGGAAATTGAAGCGGTCGCAGCTGAATTTCGCAAACGTAAGATTCCAATCGACAATATTGTGCAGGATTGGTCTTACTGGGCTGAAAATGACTGGGGGAGCCAGAAATTTGATGTAAAGCGTTTCCCAGATCCTCAGGCCATGGTGAAGAAGCTGCATGATCAGCACTTTAAGATCATGATTTCGGCCTGGCCCAAAATCAATGAAGAGTCTTCCGTATACCAAGAATTTAAGGCTAATAAATGGATCTATCCACGAAATATTTATGATGGCAGAAAAGATTGGATCGGAAAGGGCTATACCTCGACATTTTATGATCCTTTCAACAAAGCGGCACGCGACGGGTTCTGGAAATTGTTGGACAACAACCTGTTCAAAATTGGGATTGATGCCTGGTGGATGGATGCCAGCGAACCAGATATTCACTCCAATATTGATCTGGATGAGCGTAAATCGGTTTTTCAGCCGAGTATAGGGTCATCTGTTCGCTATTATAATGCGTTCCCTTTGCAAAATGCCAAGGGTATCTATGAGGGCCAGCGTGAAACAGATCCTAACAAACGGGTATTTATTCTGACGCGATCTTTTTTTGCAGGGCAGCAGCGCTATGCGGCGGCGGCCTGGAGCGGCGATATTGCTTCGAGATGGCATGACATGAAAGATCAGATTGCCGGGGGTATCAATTTCTCGATGTCCGGGACACCTTACTGGACCATGGATGCGGGTGGCTTTTTGGTTGAAAATAGGTTTCACAAACCTAATGCGGCGGACTTGGAGGAGTGGCGCGAGCTAAATAGCCGCTGGTACCAATACGGGGCATTCTTGCCTTTGTTCAGGGCGCATGGACAATATCCCTACCGCGAGCCGTATAATATCGCTCCTGTGGATCATCCGGCCTATAAAAGCATGACCTATGCGATCAATCTACGGTATAAATTACTGGCCTATAATTATAGTCTTGCCGCGAAGACTTTTTTTGAAGACTATTCGATGATACGTGGACTTGCCATGGATTTCCCGCAGGACAAAGATGGATTCGAAAGCAACGACCAATACCTTTGGGGACCATCCTTGCTCATCAGTCCAGTCACTGAAAAAGGAGCGACCTCACGCAAGATACACTTTCCAAAAGGAGCCAGCTGGTATGATTTATACAGTGGCAAGATGGTAGCAGGCGGGCAGGATCTGCTTATTGCAGCACCATACGAACGTATCCCTGTTTATGTCAGAGCCGGAGCAATATTGCCCATTGGACCTGTCATGCAGTATACGGACGAGAAAAAGCCGGATGTGCTGGATCTTTATATCTATGCCGGAGCAGACGGTCAGTTTTCACTCTATGAAGACGAAGGGAGCAATTATAATTATGAAAAAGGGAAATATAGCCGCATTGATTTCAGCTACGATAATTCTGCACAGACGCTGTCTTTGGCCAGCCGTCAGGGAGATTTCGACGGCATGCTGACCAAAAGAAAGTTCAATATCATTTTTGTCAGCGACAGGAATGCCGTCGGACTGGATGTTTCATCAGCAAAATCTACAGTGGTAACCTATACAGGCAAAGCCTTGCAGGTCAAATTAAAATAATAAAAAACCAATTTATAAATCAAGACATATGATAAGCAAACAATTGTTGAGCAGGGGCATGGCCGTCGTTGTCATGACCAGCGTGACCTCTTTGGTCTGGGCACAATCCTTCACCGGATCGGTTGTTTCGGTTGATTCAGGATTGCCGATCGGGGGCGCGAGTATCAGCGTAAAGAATCAGAAGATTTCAACGAGCAGCGATGAATCGGGCAAGTTTTCTATTGCAGCCAGCACAGGGACTGTATTGACCATTACTTACGTAGGGTACAAAACGGAGGAAGTTAAAATTACCGGTCCCAATATGGTGATCCGCCTACAGCCGCAAGCTTCCGATCTCGAAGAGGTGGTGGTCATTGGCTACGGTGTACAAAAGAAAAAACTGAATACAGGAGCCAATTTGAAGGTGGAGGGTGAAGAACTGCAGAAACGCAATCAATTGAACCCGCTGCAGTCGCTTCAGGGGCAAGCACCTGGTGTATCCATTACATCAACTTCGGGTCAGCCGGGAGCAGATATGAAGGTCGTCGTCCGGGGGCTGGGAACAATCGGTAATTCGGGCCCCTTGTACGTCATCGACGGCGTTCCGGGAGGGGATATTTCGGTCTTGAATGCGGCCGATATCCAATCTATCGACGTACTGAAAGACGCAGCCTCGGCCGCCATCTATGGTTCGCAGGCTGCCAATGGGGTTATCCTGGTCACCACCAAAATGGGGGCTGCGGGCAAAAATGTGCTGTCGTTTGATGGCTATACGGGCATTCAGAACGTTTCGCGTAAAGCAAAATTGCTGGATGCAGATCAGTACAAGCTGATCATGAATGAGCAATCGCTGAATTCGGGGGCCGCGGTGATTGATTTTAACGGCATGGACGGTCTAGCCAATACCAATTGGATGGATTACATGTTTAAGGATAATGCAAAAATGGACAATTACAATGTTGCCCTGACCGGGGGCAATGAAAAATCCACCTACGCCTTATCGATGAATTATATTGGTCAGGAGGGGATTGTCGGTGGTAAAGACGTTTCCAACTATCAGCGTTATGGTTTCCGGACGAATTCGGAACATAAACTCTTTGATAACTTTGTGAAAATAGGTCAGCACCTCAACTTTAACTACATCAAAAATCGAGGCATCAGTGTGGGCAATCAGTACAGCAATACGCTGCGCGGTGCTTTTGCCACTTCGCCTTTGTCACCGGTGTATTCGGACAATGGCTTGTACGGAAGTCCTTTCAATGATACCTCCAATTCACCTTGGTACAATGGGGACAGCAATCCATATGGGGTGATGATGACCAATTCGAACAACGCCAATGATGGCCAAAAATTATTGGCCGATATCTTTGCGGAAATCGAACCAATCAAAGGCCTAAAGGTCCGGTCATTGCTGGGATTTAACTATTATGCTTCAGAATACAGAAGTTTTACGCCCTTATACCGCTTCTCCATCTACACCTACAACCAAGATCATACAACAACCTCGCAGAACATGAGCAAAGGTCATACGCTGACCTGGACAAATACAGCTTCTTATGACTTTGATATCAATACGGATCATCGCTTTTCGGCCATGGTCGGTATGGAATCGCTACGTTACCAGGGAACTTACCTTTCGGGGTCCAATTGGAATCTGCTTTCGCAGTTCAATGATTTTGCACATGCTTACCTAGACAATACCACAGGCCAGGCGCACCTGGATGAAAAAGGAAACGTCGTCGAAACGCGTACGGTGTCTGGAAAACCTGAGAACATCACCCGTAGGGTCTCGTACTTTGGACGGCTGGGCTACAATTATAAGGAAAAGTACCTGTTGAATGCTACATTGCGTGCAGATGGATCCTCTAAATTTTCGCGCAGCAACCGCTGGGGATATTTCCCTTCGGTATCGGCAGGCTGGGTAATTTCTTCGGAAGAGTTTTTTAAAGAACATTTAGCGGCTGTAAACTTCTTTAAACTCCGTGCTTCATGGGGGCAAGTGGGTAATCAGGATATCGCTGATTTTCAATATGCGGCACCCATCAGTACCTCAACAGGCATTACATCGTCCAACCCCGGCGCACATTATGTTTTTGGAACGAGCAACAATAATATTGCCGGGGCTTATCCGAGCCGCTTATCCAATCCGAATCTGACCTGGGAAACTTCCGAACAGACCAATATCGGATTTGATGCCAAATTTGCGAACAGCCGTCTGGATGTTGTTGCCGACTTTTATGTCAAAAAGACGAAAAACTGGCTGGTTACAGCGCCTGTTTTGGCGACAACCGGAACGTTGCCCCCTTTTATCAATGGCGGCGACGTGAAGAATACAGGGGTGGAACTGGGACTAAATTGGGCGGATAAGATCAATGAAGTCAAGTATCGTCTTGGGGTAAATGGTGCCTATAACAAAAATAAGGTTGGACAGATACCAACTGAAGATGGTATTATCCACGGACAGACAGCCATGTTATACGATAACTCGGAAGAATTTTACCGTGCCGCAAACGGCCTACCCATTGGCTACTTCTGGGGGTATAAAACAGACGGGCTATTCCAGAACCAAGCCGAGATCGACGCCTGGAAAACAGCCGGGAAAGGTATCCTTCAAGCGGATGTAAAACCGGGCGATGTAAGATATGTAGATCAGAATAACGATGGTATTATCAATGCCTCGGATAAGACAAATCTAGGTGTTGGCATGCCTAATTTTACCTATGGATTTAATATTGGACTGGATTATAAAGGATTTGATTTCTCGGTGAGTGCCTATGGTTCCCTTGGAAACAAGATTGTACAGTCTTACCGCAATCATGCCAATAAACAAGCAAACTATACCACACGAATATTAGACCGATGGACCGGAGAAGGTACTTCCAGTACGATCCCCCGTGTTACGGAAACTAATGTCAATTGGCAGTTTTCAGACCTTTATATTCAGGATGGAGACTTTCTTCGGATCAGCAATGTGACCTTAGGTTATGATCTGTCGAAGCTGATAAAATGGAAGTATGCTAATCAGATCCGCTTCTACGTACAGGGTCAAAACCTGTTTACGTTCACCAAATATGATGGGATGGATCCCGAGATCGGTTATGGAACAGATGGTTGGGTATCGGGTATCGACCTCGGTTACTATCCAAGACCAAGGACTGTATTATTTGGCCTAAATGTTAAATTCTAAACACAAGAAATCATGAAAAAAACGAGCTATATCTATCATTCCATGTTATTTGGTTCCTTAATCTTAGGATCATGTTCATCCAGTTTTTTGGATGTCGAACCGATGACAAGCGTTTTGGAAAGCAATTTTTATAAAACCGTAGCCGATGCTGACATGGCTCTGGTCGGTTGTTATGATGGTTATCAACGGACGACCTCCAATGGGAGCCAGTCTTTCTATCTGACAGCAGAGGTGGCCGCCGACAATTGTTTTGGCGGAACAGGTACAACAGACGGTCGCTCATTTCAGGCAATAGACCGTTTTGATATTGCGCAGTCCCAATCGGACAATAATATCTTTGATGGTACCTGGTCTGATTACTACGCGGGAATTTTTCGCTGCAATACACTTTTGGGAAAATTGGACGGTACTGATTTTTCAGGCAACACAACAGCGCGGGCACGTATCGAAGGGGAAACGAAATTCCTGCGGGCCACCATGTACTTTGATCTCGTCCGTCTATTCGAAAACATCCCTTTGCTAACGAGCCCGGCCAATGAGAATATTCCACAGTCGGACCCCAAAGCGATTTATCAACTGATTGTTTCAGACCTTAAATTTGCGGCTGCCAATATCCCAGCAACAGCTTACCCCAAGTCAGCTGCGGCAACCAATGATGGTCGGGCAACTCCATTTGCTGCTAAAGCGCTACTGGCCCGTGTTTATCTATTTTATGCAGGCTATTATGGCGGCGAAGATATCGGTGTCTCCAAAGCCGAAGCCCTGGCGGGACTGGAAGAGGTTATCAACAGTGGCCAGTTTGCGCTGGTGGCTGATTTTAAAAATCTGTGGCCGGCAGCGAGTTATATCCCCAATGCAAGCAATAATACGCTAGATATATCCAAATATGCCGGTAAGGGAAATGCTGAGGTTGTATTTGCACAGAAATTCAATAATACATCGAACTACAACGGTTATGTTGATGGCAACCGCTGGGTCGTCTTTCTGGGCTTGCGCGGTAAAAATTGGTCGCCTTATGGCCAAGGATGGGGGGCATGTACGGTAAGCAAAAAGTTCTTCAATGAGTTTGACAACATGGATACGCGCAAAACTGCCTCAATTATTGATATCGATGGCGAGAATATTACGGGATTTGACCTGAAAGACCAGCGTGAGTATACAGGTTACACCATCAAAAAATACGCGCCCACGGCATTGCCGGACGGCACCACCAATACTGGAGGGGATAAGGATATGCAACTGTCCCAAGACCAGGATTACTTTGTCATCCGCTATGCTGATGTCTTGCTTATGGCAGCAGAACTCGGTTCCGCAAACGCACAGAAATACTTTGACGAGGTAAGGAAAAGAGCGTACAAGACCAATTTTGTGCCGCTAGCAGTTTCAAAAAACAATATTCTGAAGGAAAGAAAATTTGAATTTGCATTTGAAGGTATCCGCTATTGGGATGTATTGCGGCAGGGGCTGAATAACGCCGCCGCTACACTGGAAACAACCGAAGATGTGCTCAGTGGATCTGTACCGGAGAAGGTCACTGTGACTAAAGAGCGTTTTTTGACAACGAAAGGATTTATGCAAATACCCAACAAGCAGATTACCTTATCCAATGGTGTACTGAAACAAAATGCTGGATGGAACTAAACACAGGTATACTAGGACTTACTATTGGTTGAATTATAACTAGACAAACATGAAAAAGATATTCACATATGCCATCTGCTTTTTTGCGGCGATGGTATTCTTTGGAGCTTGTTCTCCCGAGAATTATACACTGGGAGACATCGATGTCACTTCGGCGCAGTTGGAGAAGGGAAAGGCCTTTACCGTTGAACATGATGCCAGTAATCCCAATATTGTGTATTTAACCAGCTTGATGGATTCAAAATACACCCCATTGTGGGAACATCCACAAGGACGGAGTCAGGAGAAAAAGGTAACCCTGAAAATGCCTTTTCCCGGTGAGTACACCGTTAAATTTGGTGTCGAGACGCGTGGTGGCATCGTCTACGGCGAGCCAGTGACATTTAAAATCGATCAGATGTATGCCGAGTTTATCAGTGACGAGACCTGGACCTTATTGACGGGCGGGGCAGGGGAAGAGAAAACCTGGTACCTCGATCTGGATGCTGAGGGCATTTCCCGCTACTTTAAAGGTCCAATGTATTTTTACGGCACCGGTGACTGGTGGGGAAGCATCAATAAAACAGCCGCGCCTTTAAACAGCGATAGCTGGAGTTGGGAACCCGATTGGAAAGGCAATAGCTGGCTTATGCCTGCCGGCGATTATGGAAGTATGACTTTTGATCTGAAAGGCGGTGCAAACATCAACGTGAATCATGCTATGCTGGGCAAAGTCCAGAAGGGGACTTTTAATATCGATACCGAAAAGAAAACCATCCGTATGACCGGGGCTTCGCCTTTACATGGAAAGCCACAAGATGGGATCGTTGTCGACTGGGGCGATGTCCGTATTATGTCGCTGACCGAGAATACGATGCAACTGGCTGTATTGCGGGATCCCGTACTTTCGAACGACGGAGCAGCTATGCTGACCTTTAATTTTATCAGCAAGGCCTACAAGGAGAGTTTGACCGAAAATGCCTCGGATACCAATAAGACTAAATAAGCCTATGTTGAAGCGACTATTTCACACAGGATATAGCCGAATGATGATCCTGCTCTTCCTGTTATTGGCGACTGCGGGCTCCTTAAGTGGACAGTCCAGAAAGGTTATTGATTTTAATGGGGGCTGGTGGTTTAAACTGGATAGCAGCCAGCAATATAGCAATGGACGAAAAGGAGAGGGCTGGCGTAAGCTCGATCTACCACATGACTGGAGTATCGAAATGCCATTTAGAGAAAACAGCCCCGCAGGTAGCGGGGCTGCTTACCTCGATGGTGGCGTAGGATGGTATCAAAAAACGTTTAAACTGGCTCCGGCTGAGCAAGGGCAACGGATATTTATTGCATTCGAAGGTGTATACGAAAACAGTGAGGTCTGGATCAATGGGCATTTCTTAGGAAAAAGACCCAATGGTTATATCGGATTTGAATATGAGCTTTCCCCTTATTTATACTGGGATGGTAGAGACAACCTGCTTTCAGTAAAAGTAAACAATAAGAATCAGCCCAACTCGCGTTTCTATTCGGGGTCGGGGATCTATCGGGATGTCAAATTAATCAGCCGGAATTCAGTCAGCATAGGAACGAACAGCACCTTCATAAGAGCTGGGCAGCTCAGTGAGAAACGTGCTGTCGTGGATCTCTCCCTGGAAATTGAGCATAGCCCTGAGGAATCAAAAAAGATTACGCTACTGACAGAGGTTCTTTCGGCTCAAGGTGCTGTTGTCGCAAGCAAACGTACCACGTTGAGCGCTGTCAAAGCAGGTCTGCACTCCATCGCTCAGCAGATAGTCCTCGAAAATCCCGTCTTATGGGGTATTGAAAATCCCTATCAATATACTGCAAAAATTAAACTTATTGTTGATGGTCGGGTTGTAGATGAACAGCGTACGAAATTTGGCTTACGTAATTTTAGTTTCGATCAGCAACGGGGCTTTATACTGAATGGGAGGCAGCTTAAAATCCGGGGTGTCTGTTTACATAGTGATCTCGGCGCTTTGGGCATGGCATTCAATACGTCGGCAGCATTACGTCAGCTCCGCATCATGAAAGCAATGGGGGTCAATGGGATACGCACATCACACAACCCTGCGGCTCCAGCGTTTTTGGACCTTTGCGATAGCTTGGGTTTTGTCGTGATGAGCGAAACTTTCGATGTCTGGAAAGGGCATAAAAATCCCTATGACTATCATTTATACTGGGACGAATGGTACAAGCGGGACTTTGTTGACCATGTCAAAAGGGACCGGAATCATCCGTCGCTGTTTATTTGGTGCCTGGGCAATGAAGCGCAGGAGCAATGGCATTCCAAAGCTGATGGTACAGCCATTCCGATCGCGCTGGCAGCAATCGTCGATAGTCTGGATGGCACACGTCCGACCACCATTGCCAATAATGAGCTTTCCAAAGCAAATCCGGTGCTGATGAGTTCGGCGGTAGATCTGATTGGCTACAACTATAACCATAAGAAATGGGCAAGCTTCCCACAGGACCATCCCGGAAAGAAGTTTATCGTAACGGAAAGCACCTCGGCGTTGGAAAGCCGCGGAACGTATGATTTGGTTCCTTATGATTCTAGTCGCATGTGGCCTGAACGATGGGATATTCCTTTTTCTGGCGGGAATGAAGACAGGAACATATCGGCTTACGACAATGTATTTACACCATGGGGATCAGATCATCAGACAAGCTTGAGGTTGATGGAAAGGTATGACCATATTGCTGGGATGTATGTATGGACGGGATTTGATTATCTCGGCGAACCCACTCCGTACACCTGGCCGGCACGAAGTTCGTACTTTGGTATTGTGGATCTAGCTGGATTTCCGAAAGATGTCTACTATCTGTATCAAAGCGTATGGACAGAAAAGCCGGTCTTATATGTATTGCCTCATTGGAATTGGAAGCAAGGTGATTGGGTAGATATCGTCGTGTATTTTAATCAGGCTGACCGGGTGGAGCTTTATCTGAACCGTAAAAAGATAGGGGAGCAGTCCAAAGACCCAGACCGGTACGACCTTGTATTTAAGGCCGTTGAATTTGAACCAGGGGAGATTGAAGTAATATCGTTTCAAGGTGGCAAGAAACTGCTAAGTAAAACGATCCGTACGGCAGCGAAAGCGCATCGTATACAATTGTCTTCAGAAAACGTGACTTTCAATTCGGCAAACAAAGAACTTGCCTTTGTGCATGCCTATATCGTGGACGAGTTTGGTACGATTGTTCCTGATGCAGACGATAAAATCGAATTTGAGGTGGAGGGAGACGGTGCAAAAATTGTGGCGACAGACAATGGCAATACAACGGATCTGACAAGCTTCCAATCAGCTTCACGCAATGCTTTTCATGGTAAAGTCTTGGCGATTGTCAGGAGCAAAAACAAAGGTAAAATACGGGTAAGGGCAAAAAGTGAAGGACTAATTTCGGGTGATATTCAACTTGAAGCCAATTAGTTCTTGGCTCTGGTCAGCGCCGGATTTGTATGTTTTTTTACTAATACGAGCAAGATCTTACTATGGTAAGATCTTGCTCGTATTAGTAAAAAATATAACCATATTTAGTATTACACTGTCTAACTATAGAATGTATTATAGAAACTAAAGAATGAATAAACTCCTTCGATTTCAGTAACGCGAACTTGAACAATTGTTTCATTTTTGGTGTCCTCAGCTTTTTCAAAATTTCCACCAATTTGATAATAATATTTTAAATGTTTAGTTTGTCGATAGGCGTTATGGCAAGCAATAACTGTTTCAAAACCTAATTGCGTATTATCCGTTTTAAACGAGCATTTTCTTCTTGGAGTACTTTTAGTTCTTTAAGGTGTTGAGCATCCATACCTCCGTATTTTTGCTTCCATTGGTAGAACGTAGCAGCGGAGGTCCCATGCTCTCTGCAGATATCCTTTGTGGCCTTTCCTGACTCATATTCCTTGAGAATATTGAAGATTTGATGTTCTGAAAATTTGCTCTTTTTCATAATATATAACAAACTAATTTAACATTTTTAATTTGTCTGAAAAACAGGTAGGTCTACCATTGGCGAAGTTCCCTTTACGTGGAGCTGGTCTTTATCTGATCGAGGGCAAGGTCATCCTTGAATATGGCTGCCCAAGTATCGAAGTGATCCGTTGTGGGAAAATGCCGTTAAAACCAGATCCGAGAAGTGAATAGGGGCAATGTCTCGTTTAGTAAATATAAACGTTATGAATATCATACAAGTCTCAAAATCTCAAGTTAAAAAAGAATGATCATAAAAAATTGCCTGGATATTTCCAGAATATCCAGGCGATAATTTTGATTACCGGAACCTTGTTAAGAGATTCGCTAAGTAGATTGGTGTATCAAAGTCTTCCTCCTCTTCCTTATATGGACCTTCAGCATAATTGAGCTTCCTGACTTCCAGAAATGCTTCATCTTTTGATAACCATTCAGCATTTATATTTGGTTTTATAGCGATCTGATAAATATTATCAATGAGTTTTGATGCACCGCTTTCAATATAGGTTTCAGCTGTATATGGATCGCCATCATAGAGTTTCCAGACTAAAAAGTACTCAAAAACACTGATGCAAATCACAAAAATTCCCTGGTCACTGGAATTCACCTCAAAACATATGCATCTATCTTCCACCGGAAAAGGGCTGAATATCGAAAATTTTATATCCGGAAAATTCGATTTCAAATCAACGATAATTTTTTTGGAAAGATCAGGATAATTTGCCAGAAAATCCCTGCCTTTCTGCTCAACCTTATCCGTTTTCGATGACTGGGGCATCCAAAAAAAATCCCAGTCGAAATACTCATCAATTATTTTTTCAAATCTATTCATTATTAAAAATTAATTACAAACGCCAGTTACAGGAAATTTCGGTGTTGTTCTACCACTTAAATTTAAGGAAGCTCGTGCTTCGGGATATGTTTTTTTTAATTGGCTTAAAAATTCAGCCAAAAATTTCGCGGGGAATGTTCCCAGCTGCATTTGCCTTTTTGTTGCCCTATAGGAGTATTTTTTCAGTATGTTCTGCATTGCATCATTTGCCGCAGCAGCGGCCACATTTGCAGCTTGAGCTGATGGCCTACTGCCACTTACACCAATTTCAAGATTAAAGTTTGATGTAACAATGGCTGATTGGCCGGTTACAACAGTCCAGATATTTTCAAAATAACTATCCGAAATAGTACTGACTGTCAGTCCTTTTATTGAAGCTTCTTTCCAGCCGGGAAGGTTATCTCCTTCTGAAACAACTTCTGTAAAAGTAAAGGATTTTGAGCAAATCCTATTTGCCAATAACTGTTGTTGTTGTTCATCTGATAAATAATTATCTACCTCTTCCGGATTAACTGCCGGTGCTGGGTCGCCAATTCCGCCAAATGGTGGTGGTGTTGAAGGGGGATTATTTGGATTAGGGTTATTTGGATTTGGCCCATCGTCATCGTTTTGACAGATAACCATTAACCTAGTTTCACAATATGTATATGGAGCATCACCAGCACATATTTGTACATACACTGTCTTACATGGAGGCTGCTCATCTATTGAGCCATCAGCCTTTTTTGTTAGCGGAGCGTCTTTTCTTCCTTGCTTTATGACGAACTGCCGATCTTTATATTCTCCTTATGAAAGTGTACCATTTTTATAATCTTCATATACGACAATACCCGACTTAAATTTGTCAGAGTCATCGTTTGGTAAAACTTTAAGAATGGTAAACTTCCAATTATCTTCTTTGTAAGTTGCCTTTAACCAGATATCGTTGTTGATCGACAATTGCTTGTTGCCGTCTATAATCGGAAATATTTCTTTATCAGCTTTTAATGGAACATAAATTTCGCCATTATATTCCTGTTTAGCTGACCAATCAGGAGTATAATTTATCTCCTTATCAACTCTGGATGAACTCTGGACTTTAAAAGACTCGACGATTCCGTTTTCTTGTACTGCCAGATCACTATCATTGCGATTACATCCAATTAATAGAATAAGACAAAGAAAAATTTGCAAAATTTTGAATTTCATAATTTAGGGTTATTAGTTAATAAAAAATGGCTATTTTAAAATTACCTCTTAAATTACGAAATTTATTATACAAAAGGAATGGAAGCGATAAATATATTTACGATAGTTTAAATATATATCATTTGTAGATTTTATCTAGATGGAGTACACATATCTTTAATGGAGTACACATATCTTTATATGAATATAAAACTGTCCATATCTCCATATCTATTACACCAGAAGTCAGCCCATAAATGGTAAGCCTTCTCATCTGAAAATTCTTTTAAGCGCTGAAGTCTTTCTCCAACTTCAATTGGATTAAAACCGGGACCATTTATGATAAGCCAAGCTTCGCTGCATAATTCCAGTATTTGGGTTATAAATAGGGGGATAAATCTCTAGATACAATGATTGCCTACCTTGGGAAATGGCCTTCTTTCTTAATGTAACCTTTGACATAATGTTGTTTTTATTGGAAAATTAAACAATGAGAAATAGCATCAAGTACTACGAGTCCTGAGAGGCATTATTTGGCTTAGTGACGCCAATCAAGATGGATAACCTACCCGCAATATTCGTTTCGCAGGATCTTAATTAAGATTGGCTCTATTAATTTTTTAGGGATGTACACGAATTTTCCTTTTTGAAATTTTGGAATTTTATGCCTCTGAATCAGGCTTCGTAAGGAAGTCTCAGAAAGCTTATATTCTTCAAGAATCTGCCCAATATTAAAGCAGTCTTTCAATGGAATATTTGAAAGGTCAGAATTTGAGATATCATTGTTTTTGATTGGCTCTCTTTGTATAACGAAAAGAGCATCAATATCCTTTTTTAAAATCCTTATTCTTCTTACAGATAAATTCCCTGCTGCCAGTCTTCCTGATTTGATTAATCTGTAAACGGTGCGACGGTCGCATTTTAGTAAGGTGGCTGCTTCTTTTACTGTTAAATAATCCAGGGTCTTGATATCAAAATAGGAGTCAGGATTTTCTTTAGCTTTTGGTTGTTTAATTGCGGTATCTGGATCTGCTGTACTCCCTCGCAATCGTAATTCCCTTACTTTAGCTTTGTAAGCTCTTTGTGCACATTTATGGCAACAATACTTTGTTACTGTAGTTCTTGCAATGAATTCCTGCCCACAGTGATGGCAGATTCCTTTAAGTTTGATGTTTGAACTCATAATATTTTATTTGTGAAAGGTCAAACATCATTTAAGGTACAATAAGGTACATTAAAGTACAATTAGATACATTTAAGTACCTTAAGTGACATAATCTCTCCCGGATTACAAAAAATAAAATATTAATAGTTGGAGGGGTAAATAAGGGGTAAATTATAACAAAACAAACCAAATACCTTAAAATTCATACAAAATTAAAAATAATGTAAATGATTGAATTTTAGATTGTTGGTTTGTTTTTCTTTGTTTTATTTTATCTATTTACTTTCCGATACAAAACTTGGAAAAGATATTATCCAATAAATCGTCTGTAGAAACACTTCCGGTGATTTCACCAAGATGATATAAGGCTTGGCGTATATCCATCGCTAGAAAATCAGAAGTGACAGGATTGTCAATACCATAGATTACGCGGTCCAGTGAATCTGCTGTTTTTTGTAGCGCTTCTACGTGACGGATGTTGGTGACCATGACATCGTCGGTATTTAAATTTCCTAATTGTACACGGTTGATCAATTCGTCTTTCAGTTCCTCGACACCGATTTGTTCTTTCGCTGAAATGTAAAGCGGATTAAGGACATTGTAAACCTCTTTTTGCGCCTCAGAAAGCAAATCTGATTTATTGATAATGGTGACAAATGGAATTTGTAGGCGCTCGATTTCAGGTAATTGCGCTTGTACTTCCTCGACTTTGTCCTGTGTAGGGTCAAATAGGTAAATGATCAATCGCGCCTGTTTCATCTTTTCACGGGTACGCTCAACACCTTTTGCTTCAATAACATCTGCCGTCTCACGTATACCTGCTGTGTCAATAAATCGGAATGTGACGCCATGAATATTAATTTCATCTTCAATGGTATCGCGCGTTGTTCCTGCAATATCAGAAACAATGGCACGTTCTTCGTTTAAGAAAGCGTTCAATAGGGTTGATTTTCCTACATTAGGTTTCCCGGCAATGACAACAGGAACACCATTTTTTAGGACGTTACCCTGTTCAAAAGATTGCACTAATTTTTGAACAATAACCTGTATTTTGTTGATTAGATTTTTTAGCTGATCCCTGTTGGCAAATTCCACATCTTCTTCCGAAAAATCAAGCTCTAATTCAATCAGTGAAGCAAAGTGAATGAGATCTTCACGAAGGGATTTAAGCTGATTGGAAAAGCCACCACGCATCTGCTGCATCGCCACTTGATGTGAGGCGGCAGAATTGGATGCAATTAAATCGGCAACTGCTTCTGCTTGGGATAAATCCATTCCGCCATTGAGAAATGCACGTAAGGTAAATTCTCCCGGACGGGCAGCACGTGCTCCTTTTTTGATGAGTAAATTTACAACGCGCTCAATAATATATTTGGAGTTATGCGTTGATATTTCCACCGAATTTTCTCTCGTATAGGAGTTCGGGGCTACAAATAAGGAGACCAATACTTCGTCAATGATCTCTTCGCCATCGCGTATGGTTCCGAAATGGATGGTATGTGATGCTTGTTGAAGTAGGTTCTTTCCTTTAAATATTTCGTTCGTAATTTTTATGGCATTTTGGCCCGAAACGCGTATGACAGCAATAGCGCCGTTTGTTCCGGAAGATGTCGCTAATGCAACAATGGTATCTTCAGTGATATATCCTGTATTTGACATGGTACAAAGATACGTTAAATTGAAGTAATGGATTCTATATATTGCGGCACAAATTAAATTCGTCGCGATCGATTAAACCTTTGTTCAAACATTGAAGTCATACCCATAGAAACGCTTGTAAAAAAGAATGGAACACAGGCGGAGTGGAATTGATTTTTAAATTTAAATTATACTGTTATGAGAAAGATGATATACTTCGCGTTGGCAATTGGAGGACTGGTTTTAATCGCTCCTCAACAATCTTCGGCTCAACATCGTGGACATGAACGTGAATGGAAACAGGACAAAGAGCGTAGAAAATATGAAGAGAAAAGGGATAAGGAATATCGAAAATATTTAGAAAAACGCGAAAAAGAAGACCGTAAGTATCATAAAGAAGTAGCTAAGTCATACCGAAAAGGATACCGTCATGGAGCACCAGCCTGGGCAAGTGCACATCGTTACGATAGTAGACACCATGTATACTTTAGAGATTACAAAACATTCTACGATCCTTACAGAGGAGGTTACGTGTATATGCGCAATGGTCGTTGGAATTTTTCAGCAAATGTACCTTCATTTATGTTAAATGTCAACTTGGGAGCAGCCAATATCCGGATTGTAAAAGATGTTGCAATTAGCAGACATCCTGAGGATTTTTACAACGACTACCGTTGGGATTAGAAAGAATTTATCTTGTTGTTTGAATAAAAAAGCCTCAATCTTTAGGAAGATGAGGCTTTTCTTTTTGCTAGTCTTCTTCGAAACTGACTTTATTCACTTCAAGCGACTTTATCCGCGCTAACGATTCAATTCTTAAATCGGGCAATTCTCTTAATCTTTTGCCACCTTCCTGGAAGGATTTTTCGATAATAAATCCCATGCCCAATACTGAAGCCCCCGATTGTTTAACGAGATCGAGCATGCCAAAAGCGGCATTCCCATTGGCCAAAAAATCGTCTATAAAAAGAACATTGTCGCTCGGCGTAAGAAACTCTTTGCTGACACAGATGTCATAGGTTCGGTTCTTGGTAAATGAATGCACCTGGCTTACATACATATCAGCCATGGTGGTCGGTTTTGCTTTTTTTACAAATACAACCGGTAATTCCAAAAGGTAGCCAAGCATGATCGCTGGGGCTATTCCGCTTGCTTCAATTGTAATGATTTTATTGATCGGGAGGTCTGCAAAACGACGGACAAATTCTACCGCAATAGATTTCATCAATACGGGGTCCATCTGGTGATTGATGAAGTTGTCTACTTTAAGTATGCCTCCTGCAAGACTTTTACCGTCATGAAGGATTCTATCCTTTAATAATTTCATGTTTTACTCGTATAAATATAGCGCGCTATGTCAAAATTCTGATTTGTTAATCCTTAATCCATCTCCATCTGATAGAGGTTATTGAACTCTTCTTGATGATGTTCGAGAATTACCTTTCGTTTCATTTTCAAGGTTGGGGTTAACTCTCCATTTTCAATAGTAAATTCATCTGTTAAAATAATTGGTTTCTTAATCTGCTCCCAGTTACCAAAGTGTTGGTTCGCCCGACGAACCTCCTGATTGACTTTTTTTACAATGGCAGGGTCAGTCAGAAAATCATCCTTTGTCATGGTTGCAAGTTCAGGAGCATCTGTTCTGGCCCAATCCAACAAATGGGCATAGTTTGGTACAATAAAGGCAGAAGCAAACTTCATCCCGTCACCGATAACCATTGCCTGTTCAATAAATTTAGATTCAACGAGCTTGGTTTCGATAGGTTGTGGTATGACGTACTTCCCGCCCGAAATTTTGAACATCTCTTTTTTTCGGTCAATGATTTTCAAGAATTTTTCATCTTCCCACTTTCCAATATCTCCGGTATGCAGCCATCCATCAATGATGGTTTTATCCGTTTCGGCCTTGTTCTTATAGTATCCCATCATGACATTAGGGCCTTTTACTAATATTTCTCCGTCTTCAGCAAGTTTTATTTCAACAAAACGGACAGGAAGGCCAACAGTGCCTATGCGTATTCCTTTGATATAATGATTGACCGAAATGAGTGGGGAGGCTTCGGTCATGCCGTATCCCTCATATAATGGAATTCCTGCAGCTAAGAAAGCGCGTGTTAGTTTACCATGAAGAGAAGCTGATCCAGAGGCAACAGTAAGTAATTCGCCACCCAATGCTTCATACCATTTGTTAAGGACAAGTTTCTTGGCAAGCTTTAGTTTGAGATTATAGGATAGACTTCTTTTCTCAGGATTTGGATCATATTCTTCTGCAACTGAAACAGCCCAATCAAATACTTTTCGTTTGAAACCACTGAGA
Organism: Sphingobacterium paramultivorum; assembly: GCF_014109745.1. NCBI lineage: Bacteria > Pseudomonadati > Bacteroidota > Sphingobacteriia > Sphingobacteriales > Sphingobacteriaceae > Sphingobacterium > Sphingobacterium paramultivorum. The sequence goes on along the minus strand of NZ_CP058555.1, from coordinate 2,519,907 downwards.
TCATGACCTGTTTTCATAATTTTCTCATAGACTTTTTCAAGAATACGTGGGACAACGGTCATGATATGAGGTTTTACTTCCTTCAGATTATCACCAATCTTGTCAAAAGATTCTGCGATATAGATCGTAAAGCCAAGATACATATAGGTATATAAAACCATACGCTCGTAGGCGTGACAAGGAGGGAGGAAGGTCAGTCCTCGGTCATAAGCTTTACAAGGGGTAATTTCTGCTGCGCCCAATACATTGGAAAAAATATTATTGTGTGAAAGCATTACGCCTTTTGGTTTGCCCGTTGTACCGGATGTGTAAATCAGGGTAGCGAGATCTTCAGGTTTAACCTGGTCACGTAGGGCTGCTAGTTTTTCTAGGGAGCAATTGGAGCCTATATCATTAAGTTCTTCCCAGCTACGTGTTCCTTCCTGATCTGCGATACAAAAAATATACTTCAACGTATAGATTGAGTCGGTTAGATTCATTAGGCGATCGTACAGGCTTTTGTTGCTGACGATACAAACCCTGATTTCGGCATCATTAAAGATATATTGATAGTCTGTATCCGTAATATTTGGATAGATGGCCACCACCACTGCACCAATTTGCTGGATTGCAAAGTCAATCAAATGCCATTCCATACTGCTGCCGGCAATGAGACCAACTTTTTCGTTGGGTTTCACGCCAAGTTCAATCAGCCCTTTGGAGAGGCTGTCTACTTGTTCAAGAAAATCTGCTGTTTTGATATAATTCCACTTGCCGTCCACTTTGTGTGCAAACATATCAAGATCGGGGTATTTGCCCATCTGTTGACGTGCAAGATCAAATAATCTAAGTTTTTCTTCCATTTCAAATCGTATTCTTTTAAGCTCCGGGGGAGCACCCTTCCAGTATGAACTTTGTTTTAAGGGAAAAGTTTGCAAACATAAATAATAGTTTCAAGAATATGGAATGATTTTGTAATTAGCTTGTTTCAAAAGGACGAAGGGGAGGCGAGTGATAGGTAAAGTGCTTTTGTGCTTTTCAAAAGTAGGGTGTATCTTGGAAACCATTTGAGCATAGTTCCTTGAGTAGATGGACTTGATGCCCGCCAATTATAAAAAAAGCTAGTCGTTATCGACTAGCTTTTCTTCTTTGTTTTTCTTTGATCAAAAGTCCGAGCTCCCGACCTGTCGCTCCTGCGACGGAAGTATTTTCTTGTGCTCTACGGAAAAGGTATGGCATCACCGCTTTAACCGGTCCATAAGGCATGTATTTAGCAACATTATAGCCATGTGCCGCTAAGTTAAAGCTCAGGTTGTCAGACATACCCAATAATTGCGCAAAGAAGATGCGATCGGTGGATCTATCGATACCACGTCTGTCAATTTCCTTCGCCAATAACATGCTACTGTCCTCATTGTGTGTACCCGCCATTAGCCCAAAGTTGTCCAGGTGGTCCAAGATAAATTCAATAGCTTCATTATAATCTCTATCGGAAGCTTCTTTATTTGGCTGGATGGGATCGGAATAACCTTTCTGTGCAGCACGGGCACGTTCGATCTCCATGTAGGCACCACGAACGATTTTAGCACCCATATGAAAGCCTCTAACTTTTGCATATTCAAAGTCGGCTTTCAAAGATGCCAACTTATCACTACGGTACAATTGATAAGTATTATATACAATTGGTTTCTCCATATTGTATTTTTCCATCATTTCACGTGCAATATCATCGATCGCATCTTGAATCCATGAATGCTCAGCATCCACCAAAACTTTTACACCTGCGGCATGACATGCTTTACAGATACGGTCAGTACGATCCAACATGCGTTGGTATTCTCCTTGTTCTGCCGCTGTTAAAGTTTCTTTGGCGTTGACCTTTTCAAATAACTCAAAACGTCCTAATCCAGTTGGTTTAAATACTGAAAATGGAATGTACTTGTTTTTACTGGCCGCAACTACGGTACGTAATACCTCTTCGCAACAGGCGTCAAATGCACTTTCTGTTTCCTCTCCTTCAACGGAATAATCCAATATTGTCCCTACACCATTCTCTCCCAATTCGTTGATTGCTGCTTCGCAACCCGCGATGGTTTCTCCACCACAAAAATGTTTGAAGATTGTTTTACGGATGATGCCTTGGATAGGCAGTCCTATGTTCAGGGCAAAGTTGGTCATTGACGGACCTACTTTTGTCAAGAAGTTATTCGCTATTATTTTGAATAACCAATACGCTCTTTCCAAATCCTTATCGCTTTTACTTTTAAAAGCAATCTCTGTATTATCAAAGGATAATGTCTTGGGCTCAGAATTCTCAATCATAATCTTTATTTGCAATAAGGCAAATGTAGCAATTTAGTAAGCATTAAAACGATGATAATTCTTGTATTACTCAGTTAAACCACTATTTTTGTGAAATGCAAGAATTTAAAATCGAGGGCGAATATATCCAGCTTATACAGTTACTTAAAGCTTTAAATTGGGTAGAGCATGGTGCTATGGCTCAATGGGTTGTGGCGGAAGGGTATGTGAAGTATAATGGACAGGTTGATTACCGTAAAAGACTCAAATTAAGACCAGGAGATGTTGTTGAATTTGATGGGATGCAAATAAAATTGGTGTAATATTAAACAATATTGGTAAATAGAAAACATAAACCTTAAAGAATCTTAGAATGGAAGTCATAGAAAGTTTGGGCTATCAGGTATATTTTGATGATACGTTGGCCTCTTTAGAGGCGTTTTTAGCCGAGCGCAATTACTCAAAGATCATCGTATTGGTGGATACCAATACCTTGGATAATTGTTTGCCGCTATTTCAGCAAGCTTTACCCAATTTAGCGAATTATGATGTGATAGAAGTAGATCCGGGCGAGGAAAATAAAAATATTGATTTCTGTATTGGTGTATGGCATAATATGCTCGATTTCGGAGCTGATAGACATTCATTGATGATCAATCTTGGCGGTGGTGTGGTGACTGATATGGGAGGATTTGCCGCGTCGACTTTCAAAAGAGGGATGGATTTTATTCAAATTCCGACGACTTTACTTTCCCAGGTAGATGCATCAGTAGGAGGTAAAACCGGTATTGATATGGGAAGTGTGAAAAATATTATTGGAACTTTTGCACAACCCCAAGCTGTATTTATTTCAAGCCAGTTTTTGAAAACCTTAGATCAACGTCAGTTAATCTCAGGTTTTGCTGAAGTAATTAAACATGGACTGATCTTCGATCGGGCATATTATGAGCGAGTGAAAACGTTGGAGATCGATCAAATCGACAATTCTTTAGTCAAACATTCTGTTTCGATCAAAAACCGTGTTATCCTTGAGGATCCGAAAGAAAAGGGGCTGCGTAAAATTTTAAACTTTGGCCATACAATTGGTCATGCTATTGAGGGCTACTCGTTGTTGAACGATGCTTCACCTTTATTACATGGAGAAGCTATTGCAGTAGGAATGATTTGTGAGGGGTACCTATCGCATAAATTGAATGGTTTGCCTTTGGATGAATTAAACGATTTGATCCAAACTTTTAGAAAATATTTCAACGACTACACATTTGATTCTTCCATTGATACAGCCTTGTTGGATCTGATGCGAAATGATAAGAAAAACCTGTCCAATCAGATCGGTTTCGCATTGCTTGACCAAATTGGCAGTTGTCAATATGATATCTACGTTTCTGAGGAAGATATTATTGAAAGTCTTGATTTTTACCGTGAGCTAATCACACAATAATAAAACAGAAAAGCCGTGTATCGGGAGAATGCACGGCTTTTCTTTACAGCTATTTTTATCGCAATTTCGTTGCGGAAAATAGTAAACCTAAACTTAAATCATCATAATAACCATTTATATCATGAATAGAATCTTCATTTTTCTGTTTCTCCTGTTGGGGATGTCAGCTGCTGTTCAGGCACAAAGGCAAGTATTGATCTTTAGCAAGACCAAAGGGTTTAGACACGGAAGCATCGAAAAGGGTGCACAGGTACTTAAACAATTGCTAGATAAAGAAAAGATAAAATCTGATCATTCGGAGGATGCTGCTCTGTTTACAGATCAGGGATTGAAAAAATATGACGCTGTTATCTTTCTGAGCACAACTGGCGATATTCTCGATAATGCGCAACAGGAAGCTTTTGTGCGGTATATCCAATCAGGAAAAGGGTTTGTAGGTATCCATGCCGCGACGGATACTGAGTTTGATTGGCCATGGTATAACGGCCTTGTAGGGGCATATTTTGCGTCTCATCCTGCCGTACAAAAAGCCAAAATTGATGTATTGGACAGAAAACATCCGGCCACCAAGCACCTCGATCCGATCTGGTGGCACAAGGATGAATGGTATAATTTCAAAGACGTGAAGGACGGATTGCATGTGTTGATGAATTTGGATGAAAAAAGCTACCAAGGTGGAAAAATGGGGGATCAACATCCAATCTCCTGGACCCAGAGCTACGATGGAGGGAAAGTCTTCTATACCGGGCTTGGACATACCGATGAGTCCTATGACGAACCTGAGTTCCAAAAACATTTAATTGGAGGAATTTTATCTGTTCTTCCCAAGAAAAAGTAACTTATTTTATAGTTGGCGTTTTCTTAACTAGGGCATGGTACATGCTTCTATGTGCAATAACACAATGAAAAGTCCCAAATGGAATGACCATTTGGGACTTTTTTATAATTGATGGGAAAAGGGAAGAGAACCGATTTTGACATTTGATCGGGTTTAATAGTTCAGTTTATATTTTGCGCCGATACTAAACCAACGACCGGGCATTGGAACGGCGGCAGCTTCTATATAGCTCTTGTCAAATATATTCTGAACATCGACAAAGATGTTTAAGTCGTGGAGTTGGTACGATCCTCTTACGTCAGCGATGAAATAAGATTTGTAACTGATACGCTCATTAAAGCGGTTTGCAGAAGTTAACATCCAGTTCTTGTGGTTTATGGTAAAGTTGGCAATAACTTGATGCCTTAAGCTTTCAATAGCATATTTGGATAGTATCCCGTCTGCTAATGTTATGCTTGGATTGAGATAATTATAACTTAACGTTGTAAAGTATCGTGTCGTGGCGCTGGGATCATTGATATTATATCGGAATGAAGCATTGAATCCATCAATTTTGTTTTTTCCAATATTTATTGGTTTCCACGGAATGACCGTTCCGCTTCCTGTAGTGGCATCCTCTTTTTGCCAGTCTATGAAATCGCTTATCCTTCGATGGAAATAGCCCGCTTGAGCAATAATCCGATTGGATAAGTATTTTATACCACCTTCGATCTGATAGGCATTTTCAGAGCTCAGTGTGGGGTTTCCGACGTTGGCTGTCTGATTGGTGTAAAGATCCGTAAAGGAAGGGATCCGCTGGCTAGAACCTGCGTTGACTACAATCTTCCAATGTTCGGTAATATCATATCCCAAATCTAGACCCGGGAATACCTGCCAGCCAAATTTTGAGTTGTAATTGATGTAGGCACCAGAGTTGATCATCAGTTTTTTGATCGCCTCTGTTTTGAATTCAAGGTAGCCGCCGTAATTCTCCCGGTTATGGTCGCCAATACTGGTGCTATTGATGCGTTCAAATCGACTTTCCAGTCCTAGGCCAAATGTACCATAACTTTGCTCCAATGTAGCATTGATTTCTGCTCCGAAGACGTTGCTGTAATGTTTGGATCTACCTTTGGTTGTTTCTCGGCCTAAATACCAATATTCATCTTCGTTGTAGCGATTACTGAGGCGTGGACTGATGGAAAATGCCTGTGTTAATTGATGCTTGGACTGCAGGGAAGCGAAAGCTGTCTTAACCTGTTCATAAGCTTCCTTGTCACTCGGTGCAGCATAGTAGCCATTGGCTCCAAATTGATTGTTGATATAGCCAACATTGGCTTTTATCATATTGGCTGTATTCGGTTGATATGTCCCGTCATAATAAAGTTTATTATTGTTGGAGGCCGTATTGTAACGTTGTCCATTCGAATCTTCGTGGCCAAAATATAAACCGTGGCTTGTTTGCTTGGTTAAGAACTGTGAGCCAAGCTGAACACCTTTACCATAATACTTGCCTGCACTTGTCTGCTCATTATCTTTGAATGAAGAACCACTATATACCTGGGCACTTATTTGATTTGATTCAATTTTCTTTGTTACGATGTTAATGGCACCGGTTAGTGCATTAATACCGAAAATCCGTGAAGCTGGCCCCCGAATGATTTCAATACGCTCGATGGCCTCCAGAGGAACCGGAAGGTTCATATTGTGATGGGCACTCTGTGGATCGGTGATTTTAACACCATTGAGTAGGATCGCCGTCTGTTCAAAAGACCCCCCGTCGATACTTATATCTGCCTGCGAACCGAATGGTCCACGTTGGCGAATATCAACGCCTGGGATATTGCTAAGCAATTCGTTGATTGATCGATTTGGGAGTCTCTGTATATCTTCCTGCGTCAATATTTGGATATTCTTGCTTTGTTTTGAAAAAGGGATCTGTAAGCGATTTTGATTAATGATGACTTCGCCCAAAGCGGTTGTGTCTTTAATCTGAGCAGTCGCAGCTCCAATACTCAGCACTAATGCAAGGTTTGTTAACGTAATATTCTTATTCAACATGCTTTCCTAGATTTTACGCTGCAAAAGTAGCTTAGCTGACTAAAAAATAAATAGTCCGGTGTGAATAATACTGGTAGTCCGGGTGATGTTTTGTAGCCTTTTTACATCCATTCTTCTCGACCGATACGCTTTTTTCCCGTTATATCGATGTGATCTTGCTTGTCGGTGCTTTTTATTTTTTCGATGTTGGTCAAGTCGGGTTGGCCGGATTCGAGCCAGGCTGAATACCAATAGGAAGCAACGCGTAAGATGGTTTTTTGCATTCTCCTTTCAACCATACCGTTCATGGCTTCATGATAAGCTATAGCATACCTGTCGGAATAGGTCCATACCAATTGATTGTTTCGCTCAATAAAAGATTTTTTTTGAGACGCCTTAAATTGACGATTGAGCCGGGCTTCAATGCTCAATACAGAATCCACAAGGCGATTGCTTTCACGGACGATAGTCCAGGCTTCCGCTAAGGGATCTTTGATATAGTTGGCTTTTCCAACGCGAAGGTTGTATTTTTCTGAAAACATTTCCGGTAAGCGGCTCTCCCAGAATGCATGTATACCTTGTTGATGCGTTAGCTGTCCATTATAATTTTTAGTCGTGTGCAATGGAACATGGGCATCAGCAATATAATGGCCGAGTTCTGCAGAGTGTTTGATAATCCGTTTATAATCTTTTGTTTGAAAGGCCTTAACAAGCTTTTGGTAGGTAAGATTGATTTGCCAGGGCACAATGCCATTTTTTAACAATTGCTTTTCTTGAAATTTCTCTTTGGCCTGTGACCAATGTATCGGTATAGAGTCAACTGTACCTTCCTTACGATAGTCCTCTAAATCTATAAAATGTCTTGGGCCTTCAGCGCTGTCTGTGAAGCAGCGTTTATCTGGATCAACAGCTTTTTCGGTAATAAGGTCAATATTGGATTTATAGAACTTAGCCAACTGAGCGGGGAGCGCAAAGACGGCATAATGATTAATTTTTTTATGAGCAAAAAATCCCCATGATGTTAGAATTAGCATGGCGACTATGCAAAGCATCCGATAAAAAAGAGACTTCATAAGGTATCAAACTGGCTATTAATTAATTGTTGATATTAAATATACATAAAGGAAAATTAAAAATGGATTAACGAATTTTTTTGTTGATGTTAATTTATATTTTCTTAACATAACTAAACAATAAAATAATATTGATACTCGTTAAAATTGATTAATTTGCCGACACAAAATGCAGTCGTTATGAAGATATTGTATGCCGTACAAGGGACAGGAAATGGACATCTGAGCCGGGCAATGGATATTGTTCCTTGTTTGAGGGAGTTAGGGGAAGTCGATGTTTTGGTTAGTGGAATTCAAGCAGATCTATCATTACCTTTCGAAGTGAAATACCGTTTTCACGGGTTGAGTTTTATCTTTGGTAAATCCGGCGGAGTAGATCTTTGGAAAACTTTTATGAGTTCGACGATCCGTAAATTTACGAATGAAATTAAGAGCTTGCCCATAGAAAACTATGATTTGGTGATCAATGATTTTGAACCGATTTCTGCTTGGGCTTGTCATTCAAAAGATTTGGAATGCATTGGGTTGAGCCATCAGATCGCTGCCTTAGATCCATCGAGTCCTAAGCCAGAAGATAGTGATATGCTGGGCAAATTTATTATGAAAAATTATGCTCCGTCTACCCATTCCTATGGTTTCCATTTCAAGCGGTACGCCAAGAATATTTACCAACCGGTTATCCGTAATGCTGTTCGTGAATTGAATGTCACAGATCAGGGACATTACACGGTTTACCTCCCGGCATATGACGATGCGCATCTTTTAAAGCATTTGATGAAGTTTCCGGATGTGAAGTGGGATGTTTTTAGCAAACATAATTCGAAGGCATTTGACATGAAAAATGTAACGATAAGACCGATCAATAACCAATCTTTTATTGATAGTATGGCATCTTCTTCTGGAGTTTTATGTGGGGCAGGTTTTGAAACACCGGCAGAAGCGTTATATTTGAAAAAGAAACTGTTAGTTATCCCGATGAAGAACCAATATGAGCAGCATTTGAATGCAGCGTCATTGGAAGAGATGGGGGTGCCTGTAATTTCGAGCTTAAAACAGAAAAACATGCTGGCGATAGAAGCCTGGCTCAACAGTAAATCTAGGGTTGAAGTTGATTACCCTAATATCACGCAGGAAATTATAAATGAAATCGTGCAGAAGCACCGTTAAACAAACATGAAGTATATTGCATTAGCCCTATTATCCTTGACAACAGTCACAGGATTTGCCCAACAAAAAAAAACGAACACGACGGCGAAGAAGAAGGTCGTCGCAACTAAATCAAGTACAACAAATCAACTGAAAACGAAGGCCGATTCTGTGTCTTATGCGTTTGGTGCCGATATCGGAAATTCACTAAAATCTATTGAGATCGATTACTTGAAGTCAGATGTTATTGCAAAAGCAATTTCGGATGTCTTGAAAGGGGATAAATCGCTATTGGAAGAAGGCCAAGGAAGAGCTGTTATCCAGCAGGCGATCATGGATGTTCGTGCTAAAAAAGAGGCTGCTAGTCGTGCTGAGGAAGATAAATTTTTTACCGAAAATGCAAAGGTCGCTGGAATGAAATCTACAGCTGAAGGAATTCAATATCTTGTTCTAAATCAGACGGAAGGTCCAAAGCCAAAAAGTGACGATGAGGTAACAGTGCATTATAGAGGTACCTTACTTAATGGAAAGCAATTTGATAGCTCATATGACCGTAAGGAGCCATTGAAACTATCCTTGGGTCAGGTGATCAAAGGTTGGCAGATTGGAATCCCGTTAATGTCGAAAGGTGCAAAGTATAAATTTTTTATACCAAGCAGATTAGCCTATGGCGAACGGGCAACAGGTGAAATTCCTGCAAACAGCACATTGGTGTTTGAGGTAGAATTGCTTGATATTGGTGCAGATGGAACAACGTAAATTAGGTAATACAAGCTTAATCGTTTCGGAAATAGGTTTGGGCTGTATGTCGTTAAAAGGCAATCAGTCCAAACAATCCAAAGATATTATCCAAAAAGCTTACGAGAACGGGATCACTTTCTTTGATACCGCTGATCTCTACGATAAAGGCCTAAACGAGATGATCGTCGGGGAGAGTGTGCAAAGCTTTCGTAAGCATATTGTGCTGGCGTCGAAAGTTGGTAACCTTTGGCGTGCAGATGGATCCGGCTGGGATTGGAAGGCTTCGAAGGACTATATTATCAAGGCTGTGGAAGGTTCGTTGTCACGTTTAAAAACGGATTACATCGACCTCTATCAGTTACATGGTGGTACTATAGAAGATCCGATAGAGGAAATTGTTGAAGCGTTTGAGTTGTTGAAGAAACAAGGGAAAATCCGTGCTTACGGCCTTTCATCAATTCGCCCAAACGTTATCAAGGCATTTTTGTCCAAATCTGACATTGCCTCAGTAATGATGCAATATAGTCTATTGGATAGAAGACCAGAGGAAGAAATCAGTGGCTTGTTGGAAGAACGGGGCGTAAGTATCGTCGTACGCGGTGTATTAGCCAAAGGTGTTCTCATCAACAAACCTATAGAACCTTTTCTTCAGTATAGTTCGGGAGAGGTGGCCCATATCGTGAGAAACTTGGCAAATCTTTCCAAACGTATCGGAAAAGACAATATGATTGTTGCACTTTCTTATGTGCTTTCTAACCCAGCTGTTGCTACAGCACTCGTTGGTGTGAGTACCAAATTGCAATTAGATGAATTGATCAGAGCAAAAGCGCAGATTATCAAATTAAGTAATTCGGATAAGCAGGTTCTATTGGAAGGTGTCCGGTCGTTATACTATACCGAACACCGGTAAGCTTTACTATTTATTGAAAAATAGTCTTAATATTTTAGTGAGGTCTTCTTTTGTATCCACGGCGACCGTTTCATGCGTTGTAATTGCCGTTTGAATGGCGTAACCGTTTTCTAACCAGCGTAGCTGTTCCAATGCCTCTGCTTCTTCTAGCATAGAAATGGGAAGTTGTGTCAGGGCTTTTAATGTATCTACCTGGTAAGCATATATTCCGATATGTTTATAGAATTTTTGCTTTTGTAACCATTGGTCTTTTTCCACACCTCTTAAAAAAGGAATGGTCTGCCTACTAAAGTAGATTGCTTCTCCTTTGCTGTTTCGGACAACTTTAGGGATGTTTACATTGAATAGTTCTTCCTCCGCTGTAATTTCCTTGACTAGGGTCGCTATCTGCGTAGTGGTATCTTCAAAACAGTTTGCTAAAAGATCAATTTGCGCTGGGTCGATAAAGGGTTCGTCTCCCTGTATATTGATGGCAACATCATAACCTTCTATATTCGTTATGACTTCGGCGCAACGATCTGTTCCTGATTGGTGGTGCTCTGCTGTCATTACCACCTTGCCACCAAAGGAAAGTACAGTTTGTGCTATGCGTTGGTCGTCAGTAGCAACAACAACTTCGTTTAATTTTGTTGATTTCTTGACCTGTTCGTAGACACGTTGGATCATCGTTTTTCCTTCGATGTCGATCAGGGGTTTTCCAGGGAATCTGCTCGACGCATATCGGGCAGGGATAATACCTAAAAATTTCATCTTTTATTTTTTATCAATGGATGGGCAACTGGAATTTATCAAAAAGCCTGTAAAATAACGTGATTTTACAGGCTTTTTAATGTGCTGATTATTCAAATAATCCGAATAATTCGGCTTCAATCTTTTGGATGATACCGCCGAGATCTTCTGGATTTTTGGTGAAATCCAGATTGTCCTTGTCCAGAATCATGACCTTACCTTCTTTGTAATTATTGATCCATTTATCGTATTTATCGTTCAGCTTCGACAGATAATCCAAGCGAATTGCGGATTCATAGTCACGGCCCCTTTTTTGGATATTATTCACCAGGGTAGGGACAGAGGCTTTGAGGTAAATCAATAAATCTGGCGGTTTGATATAGTGGATAATGCTTTGAAAAATATTACTATAGTTTTCAAAATCACGTGCGCTCATTAAACCCATATCATACAAGTTTTCGGCAAAGATATAAGCATCTTCATAAATGGTACGATCCTGAATCATATCAATGCCAGTTTCCTGCAATTTTACAATATGTCTAAAGCGACTGTTGAGGAAAAAAATCTGAAGATTGAATGCCCAGCGTTTCATGTCCGAATAAAAATCTTCCAGATAAGGATTGTTGTCTACAGCTTCAAACTGAGGTTCAAATTTAAAGTGACTGGCTAACATTTCGGTCAATGTTGTTTTGCCGGCACCTATATTTCCAACGATAGCTATGTGCATATTATTTCTAGCTTAATAAAATCTTTTAATACCAATAATCTCACGAACTTCTTTCAGTGTCTTGTGCGCGGATTCGCTTGCTTTTTCAGCGCCCATTTTTGCAACTTTAGCAATGTATGCATCATCATTTGATATTTCATCAATACGGGAGCGCACATCGTTGGTTGCAAGTACCATATCTTCTGCCAATTGTTTTTTGAAATCACCATAACGAATTTCACATTTGTTATAGAGTTCATCAAAATGCTGTAACGTATCTGCAGTAGATACGACCTTCATTAAATCAAAAAGATTTTGGATAGCTTCAGGCTTTGGCTGGTTCATCTCCGTTGGGCCAGAATCGGATACAGCACGCATCACCTTTTTACGAATTACGGTTTCACTATCCGATAGATAAATACAATCTGTCTCACCATTGGATTTACCCATTTTTCCCTGGCCTGCAAGTCCGGGAACTTTCACCAATTTGTCGGAATAGGAGAATGCAAATGCTTCTTTAAAATAATCTACGTTGTATAAGCGATTGAAGCGATTGCCAAAAGTCCGCGTCATCTCCAAATGTTGTTCCTGATCTTTTCCTACTGGAACCTTTGTGCCATGGTGAATCAATATATCACAGGCCATCAAGACCGGATAGGTCAATAAACCTGCGTTAACATTGTCGGGATTGCTTCTAACTTTATCTTTAAATGCTGTAGCGCGTTCAAGCTCGCCGAGATAGGCGTTCATATTCATGTATAGATAGAGTTCCGCAACTTCTGGAACATCTGATTGAACGTAAATAGTCGATTTTTCGGGGTCTATTCCTGCAGCTAAATATTCAACAATAACTTGGCGAACCGTTCCCTGAAGTCCATGAGGAGTGGGGTGGGTCGTTAGTGAATGTAAATCCGCAATGAAAAAAAAGCAATTATATTCGTTTTGCATTTTCACAAAATTGCTCAATGCGCCGTAGTAATTTCCTAAATGTAATTTTCCGGTACTTCTGATACCGCTAACAACTGTTTCCATATTCCTGCGAATTTACGCATAAATTTGACAAAGTCGAATTAAATTCGGTCGGTGACTCCTTTTTAGGAATTGCTTTATTTTTTTAATTTTTTAGCTTCATTCCAATAAACGTCCATTTCTTCTAAACTCATTTCCTGCAGCTGTTGCTTATTTTCAGCGGCTTTTTGTTCTAAATAGGTAAACCGTTCAATGAATTTTTTATTGGTGCGTTCAAGAGCATTTTCAGGGTTGATACCAATATGCCGTGCATAATTTATCAAGGAGAATAAGAGGTCGCCAAATTCCCCTTCTGCTTTTTCCTGATCCATTGGAAGTGCTATCTCCAGATTAAATTCTGCTTTAAATTCGGCAAGCTCTTCCTCTACTTTTTCCCATACTTGTTTCTTATCTTCCCAGTCAAAGCCGACACCGCGAACTTTATCTTGGATACGATAGGCCTTTACCAAAGCGGGTAGGCCTTTCGGGACGCCGGAAAGAACAGATGTATTGCCTTCTTTGAGCTTGATTGTTTCCCAATTGGATTTGACTTGATCTTCTGTATCAGCACTGGTGTCGCCGTAGATATGGGGATGGCGCGTAATCAATTTATCACAGATTGCATTGAGTACGTCTACGATGTTGAAATGTCCGTGTTCTTCGGCAATGCGGGCATAGAATACAAGATGCATCAAGACGTCACCAAGTTCTTTTTTGATTTCTGGATAATCTTTTTCCAAAATGGCGTCGGTTAATTCATACATTTCCTCCATAGTCAAATGTCGAAGGGATTCCATGGTCTGTTTTTTATCCCAGGGACATTCAATCCGTAAGGTATATAAGACATCGAGTAATCGTTGAAAAGCTAGTTGAGGTGTATGCTGATACGCTGGTGCTGCTAGATTTGCCATATTTCATCGTGTTTGGTAGCACAAAAGTAGAAATATGATTTCGAATAAACTATTTCAAATTGCGGAAAACAAAACTCTTTTGTCAATCGTTTTATAATAAAAATTAGAATTTAGATCGGATTTAGAACAATCAACTATGGAAAGAATGCATGGATACTCCTCTGCAAGTGTTGCCTTGGAAAAGTTAAACAACTTAGGTTACACGATAGATTATAATATTGAATTTGACGATTTGTTGGCTCATGCAGATCAGTACAGAATTGACTACTTATTTCGCTATGAAGGTGCATCGGATCCTGATGATGAATCGTCGGTGTATGGTATTAGCAAAAATTCGGGACAGAAAGGTGTTTTTGTTGCAGGCAATTTGTCTTTAATTGAAGGTAAGAAGCGGGATATTCTATTACAAATGGAACTTAAAGAGCGGGAGCGATAGCCTTATGGAAAAAAATGGAATGGAAACAACGGAGCGGCTTGAGCAGCTTAAGCTTTGGGCCTTGAAACGCGATGGTAAAGAGGCGGATACGCAATATCATGATCTTGCTTCGGATCGATGGTTGCAGGTTTATAGAAATGAAGCATTAAACCTCATGAAAGCGGGATTCTACAATAAAGGCTCGGCTTTGTTTGAGTCTTATGTTGAGGTTCATTATCCACATGAACTGGAAAAATTGATTGGCAAATTAGAACGTAGTTATGACAGTTTACAGCGTTTTAGTCCAGGATTGCTTGAGGATGGTTTTTATAATCTCGTTTTGGGCGATATCCCTTTGCTCATGGCTGGTACGATCGTTGTTTTGCTTCGGGCCAAAGAGTCTGATTTTCCATCCATTTACAATAATGATGCGGATGCCGACATGCGAAGCTCTCCAAATTGGCTTATACAGCAATCAAACAATGATATTTGGGTTGATATGCACCAGACAGCTTTAAATAATATTCACTACCCGGATAAAATTCTTTAGTCTGGCAAAATTTTTGTAGTCGATCGTACCAGAAAGAGGAAACCTGAATAGGTTGTTCACTTTTTGGACTTTTTATTGAATTATAAACCCATTCTAAATTTTATTTTATGATGTTGTACATTGGTATTTTTGCCGTTATCGTTGTGGCTTGCGTATTCATTTCTCTTATGATGATGAAAAAGCAAAAGGAGACGGCCAAAAAGTATGAAGGTGAATCCGGGATTGCCCTAGCTCCGGGCGTAAAGGATGAATTGTTAAGTGATGAATTTAGTGAATTAAGAAAACAGTTGAACGGCGCTCCGATCGACGCCTTTACGCAATGCGCGTATATTGCAACGGTTGGGGACAAAGTTGCTTCCGCTGCAGCTACAGCAGCCAAGACTGTTGCTTGGGCGGCTGTAGGTGTAAAGGCTCGTTATAATGAACGGGATAACGCTTCTTATCTGGTGCTTAGCAACAACGAATTGCATTACGTGTTTTTCGATGAGGGGGAGGCGAGAGACCATTTGGTTTTTGATCATGAAACCTTACTTGATGCCAAGACTGCGCAGATTAGCAATTCCGAAAAAGTAACACGCATGGGCTCTGTTATGGGATTGAAGCCTAAGAAAATGCATCTTGACGTCAATGGAAATGGGCTCGATATTATTTATTACGGCACTGTTCAGCGTATGCCGCATGGTATTATCTCTCCAGGTTCGGGTATGTTTGAAACACAGGCGCGGCTTCAATTGATGGGGCGTTTGTTTTTGGATAGATTATACAAAAAATATCCGCAGCTGCAGGGCTAACTTTTCAAGAAATGTCATTTTAGTTTCGTTTTAATTGAAGTAAGTGGCCTTTTTGACTTGATTCCGCATTGCTTTTAGTAAATTGTCTGTATCATAAAATTTATATCATATGAAAATTTTAGCAGATAAAGTAGCTTTAGTAACGGGTGCTGGTTCGGGGATCGGACTGGCAGTTGCATTGGCTTATGGTAAAGAAGGTGCTAAGGTCGTTGTCTCGGATATCAACGAGCAAGCGGGGAATGAAACCGTAAAACAAATTGAATCTCTAGGAGGAGAAGCTGTGTTTTTCAAAGCAGATAGCTCATCTCCCGCTGACAATGAAGCCTTGGTGGGGTATGCTGTCAAGACATTTGGCCGGCTTGATATTGCATGCAATAATGCTGGTATTGGTGGAGAGGCTGCACTAACGGGAGATTACAGTCTCGATGGATGGAAAAAAGTAATTGATATTAATTTCAATGGCGTATTTTATGGATGTAAATATCAAATAGAAGCCATGGAGAGGAATGGAGGCGGTGTTATTGTCAATATGGCTTCCATTCATGGTACCGTGGCTGCGCCTATGTCAAGTGCTTATACTTCAGCCAAACATGCTGTAGTGGGACTGACAAAGAACATCGGCGCAGAATATGGTCAAAAAAATATTCGTTGTAATGCGGTTGGACCTGGTTATATTGATACACCGTTATTGGCTAAGTTGGATAAAGAGCATATCGATGCGTTAATCAGTAAACACCCTATTGGACGTTTGGGAAAGGCAGAGGAAGTCGCTGAGCTGGTTCTTTTTCTAAGTTCGGATAAATCGTCTTTTATGACCGGTGGGTATTACTTAGTTGATGGTGGTTATACTGCTGTTTAACAGATCAGTTTAAGAAAAAAAAGGGATCCAAGTGTGTCGTGTTGGATCCCTTTTTTTGCACTATAACTGTGCTGCTGGACGTATTTCAGTCCCTTCCATGTTATTTAATCCGTCACCCAACGTGCGACGATATTTATCTGCTACCTGTTGGAGTTGTTTGACAATTTCGGGATATTGATCTTTTAGGTCTCTATCTTCACCGGGATCAATTGCAAGATTATATAATGCCAACGGGACTTTTACTGTAGCATATTTTCCTGGATACCGATCGCCGCCTATGGTTGCAGGTACTTCGTATGTTTCGGTTTCAGCAGGAAAAACAAGCTTCCATTTTCCTTTTCGGATTGCTTTCAAATTGTTTTTATTATGATAATAAGCGAGTTCATCTCGTGGAGTACTTTGGGTATTACCCAATAGAAGCTCTGTAAAATCAATCCCATCGATTTTCTTTATTGGCTTGGCTGCCTGGGTAATATTGACAATCGTTGGTAGTAAGTCCATATTGGTCAAAAGCTGGTTACTTACAGTTGCCGGTTTGACATGACCTGGCCAGCTTATAATGCAAGGTACTTTTAATCCACCATCAAATATAGTTGCTTTACCCTCTCTGAGCCCTCCTGTCGAACCGGCGTGGTTTCCAAACGTGAGCCATGGACCATTGTCACTCGTGAAAATAACAATAGTGTTTTCGAGCAGATGATTTTGTTCCAACGTCTTCATCACTTCGCCTACGGACCAGTCTACTTCTTCCATGACATCCCCAAACATACCGGCACCGCTTTTGCCTTTAAATTTTTCGGAAACGCCAAGTGGGACATGAACCATGGCATGGGCTAAATAGAGAAAGAAAGGGTTGTTTTTATTACGTTTGATAAAAGAGACCGCTCGGTTTGTATAATCGGTGGTCAATTGATCCTGACCATCAAAAGAATCGATAATTTTAACTGTTTTGTTGCCTTCGATTAAAGGAAGTGGGGGGTATTGGGCCCGCCAAAAAGTTGAATCTTGCCATTTTTTTCCTTCATAATCGTAGGCCCACATATCATTGGAGTAGGGAAGTCCATAGAACTCGTCAAAGCCATTTTGAAGGGGAAGGTAAGGCTCTTTATGTCCAAGATGCCATTTTCCGACCATGCCGGTTTTATATCCTTTGCTTTTCAATAGTTCGGCGATAGTTTGTTCATCGGGGTTAAGTGCAAATTTGGCATTATGGTCAATCGCACCGCTAATGCCAATTCGCGTAGGGTAGCAGCCGGTTAATAGGGCACTTCGGGAAGCTGTACAGATTGGCTGCGCGGCATAAAAATCGGTAAAACGCAAACCTTGTGCTGCGAGTTTATCGATATTTGGCGTTTGGTAGGGGCCACCACCATAGCAGACTGGGTCGGCATAGCCCATATCATCCATTAAAATAATAATGATGTTTGGGGGTGGAGCTGGTTTATTCTCATCCGTAATAGAAGCTGCAGAAGCTCCAAGGGTAAATAAGAATGGTATAAAAGAAAATATATACTTCAAATCCATCGTTTGCATTTAATTATTTAACGGTTAAGTTTTCTTGTTTGAGAACCTGCTGAAAAGCTGCTCTTGTTGCATCATCATCGCCCGCTTCAGCTTTAAGTTTAGCCAATTTTTTCTTCAACCTGGCAATTTCTTTGACATATTTTTTGTCTAGAATGGCATTGTGTGTTTCCATGGGATCTTGCTGCAGGTCATAGAATTCCCAAGCTGGAGCCGTTGTTTTAGAGTCGCTGCCTGTCATTTCTAATGGCTGTCCATAGAAGTAGATCAGTTTGTAGCGTTCATCACGGACTCCAAGATGCGCCGGGCGTATTGGTGCATGTTGCCAGTAACGGTAATACATGGCAGACCGCCATGCTTTGGATGTATTTCCTTTGAGGTTATTCCGAAAGCTTTCGCCTTGGATGTAGGCAGGTTTTTTGATGCCGGCATAATCTGCAAATAGTGCAGCGAAATCGATATTTAGAATCATGTCATCTAATCGACTACCAGCTTTGATTTCTTTGGGGTAGCTGATCACAAAAGGCATGCGCAGTGATTCTTCGTACATCAAACGTTTATCCATAAAATTGTGTTCTCCTAAGAAGTATCCCTGGTCGGAAGCCAGGATCACAACGGTATTTTCGTCCAAATTTGCCGTTGTAAGATAGCGCATAATTTTCCCCAGATTGTCATCGATTCCAGCGACGCAACGCAGATAATCTTTGAGGAACTTTTGGTAGATCTTTTTGCGGGCTTCCAAAGGGCCCATTCCTTTTGTTGAAAACGGAAGCTCGGGATAAGATGTCCAAAAGGGGCCTACCGAAGCTTGCTCATAACGGCGGCCAAGCTCCTCCAAGGGCTGCCCTTCAAAAGAGCGGCCAGTTGTGATTGCTCCTGAATCCAAAAATGTCGGGGGATAAGGAAACTCCACATCTTTGTAGTAATCTTTGAATCGCTCGGCAAAATCAAAGGGTTCATGCGTCGCTTTGTAATGACACATTAAGAAGAAGGGTTTATCGGGGTTGCGTGATTTTAACCAGTCCAGACTCATCGTTGTGGTGATATCATCTACATAGCCTTCGTAAGGTGTACCGGCCTCTTCCTTATCATTCCAGTTGTCTTTAGAGAGGTAAGTCGGGTTATGATAAACACCGTGCCCAGGAAGAACTTTAAAATCGTCAAATCCACTTGGCCTTTTTTTCAGATGCCATTTCCCAAACACAGCAGTTTGGTAGCCCGCATTGTGCAGATCCTTGGCGATATTTTCCTTATCGGGATCCAACGCATCTTCCAGTGTGTAGACTTGGTTTTTATTACTGTACTGTCCTGTCAGTATGGTTGCACGGCTAGGGGTGCAAATTGAATTGGTACAGAATGTATTATTGAGTACCGCCCCCTGACTGGCTAATTTTTCAATATTCGGATTTTTGACAAAATCTTTTAAAATACCGCCATATACGCCCCATGCTTGGGCTGTGAAATCGTCCGTTAGGATAAAGACGATATTGGGGCGTTGTGTTGCGTTGTTCTTTTTCTGTGCTTGTGAAAAAATGGGCAATAGGCCGCAGATGAGCAATACAAATTTTTTATTCATGTGAATTCAGCTATATATTAGTCGACGAATTGACTATATCGGATTGCAATAATAGTTATAATCGTTCGTCTTGGTCTGGTTCTGTCTATTTGATTGTAGACAAATCTACTCTTTATAGACAAATATATAACGGATAAACTGTAATAAATATGTTAGTCATCGATACCTTTTCCATCTAGAATATGCTGGTAATATTTTTCGATTCTCGCCGCACGTGTTTTCTCTTGTTTTGCCTGGTTAAAGTAAAATAGATACCCTTTTTGTCGACCTGGTGTAAGTGATTGAAAAGCTTTTTGAAGTAAAGGGTCTTCAAGTAAGGCACGCTTAAATTCTTCCGGTACAGGGTAATCGGCAGCTTTTCGCATGTCAACTTTCTTGCCTGATTTTTCAATTTCGATGGCCTCCTGAATATATGCCGATATCACTTCCCGCAATGATTCTATCTGCTCAATAGTGGTGAATCTAAGCTGTCTGGCCGACTGAACATTTTCTGTTTGCTGGATCAGTATATTTTTGGGATCTTTTAATAATGCACCTTTATGAAATAGCAGCGCACAGTATTCTTTAAACCCGTGTATCAATACGACATTTTTACCTTCAAATGTATAACAAGGATGCATCCATTTATAATCCTCCCGCAGTGTTTTATTGCCACGGACAATTTCTCTCAACAGATTGAATTCTTCATTCCATCTTGTCGCATTTTCAAAAAAATGTTCAATTTTTAGATTCATCATGTAGTGCTTTAGGTAGTTTAGCAAGAATTTCCTGTAATCTGTTGTGCGCCATATTGATTCCTTGCGCAAAAGGCATCTGTAACAGCTGGTTCCGAAATGCGACCGACTGAAATATTATATGGATGTGAAGCCTACTGCGTTCTGCACTTATTTTTTCAAATGTTAAATATTCCAACTGCACGGGAAAGGCGCTGTTTTCCATTTCAAAAGTCCGTGTGATGCGTTGATTGGGGAGGAATTCATGTATCGTTCCATTTGCTTTGAACATGACCTGGCCATTGTGCGAAGTTTCAAATGCATAGGAGCCATGCTTTTTATTTTCCAATTTCAGGACTTTAGTTCCCATCCACTGTTCGAAAATTTCGGGATCCTCGTATGCTCTGAAGAGCAGTTCAACAGGTAAATCGAATTCCCTTGTAATGACAATCTCCTGTTTATTATCCTCCGCCTGGACGTTAGTTTTTGGCTCCATATTATTTGTCTTTGTAGTTTTGCATAATAGCTTCCAATTTATTGAATCTGTCATCCCACATTTGACGGAAAGGTTCAATAAAATCCGCAATTTCTTTCATCTTCGATGGGTTGAGTTGATAATATATCTCGCGTCCATTTTGTTGAAACTTTAATAATTCACATTCCGTCAATATTTGCAAATGTTTTGAAACGGTCGGTCTTGCTGTATTGAAATTGGCTGCAATTGCACCAGCAGTCATGGCTTGTGAGGCTAGAAGAAGTAAAATTGCTCTTCTGGTTGGGTCTGCTATAGCTTGGAAAACATCTCGTCTTAAGTTCATATTGATCTATTTGATTACTAATATAAGTGTAGTTATTTGACTACGCAAATTTTTTATAAATTATTTATAACGGAATAGATGGGGTGGGGCTAACGTGGATCAACGAATAAAAATTTTTCCCTGGCGAATTTAAAGTGGAAGCGATCGGGAATTAAGCTTACGGATTAATACTTGGCGAATAATGCTAAATTAGCGTAATTAATTATAACATGATGAAAACACAGTTATCGTATTTAAAAAAATTGAGCGTATTGGGGACGAAAACCTTAGTCAAATATTATTTGCTGGCTATTGTTTCAACTTTACTGTATTTGGTGGTTGGCAGTTTTCAGTTTAAGGCTAGTCATGAAGCTTTCTTTTCGACGGTCAGTCCTGCGCAAGCCGCAGCTAAATTCATTTGGCTGATTGGATTGATCCTGCTACCTGTACTACTTTTTATTTTTAGCAACAAATATGTGTTTTCAAAGATTGCAAGTCTTGTTTTGGAGGAAAGGCAGGATGATCTCATTCTTCCGGCATTTGACAAAGTATTATTAATTTTTCAATCGAATCAGCCCGATGTAATACAAAATGTTGCTGATTATTCTTTTGCGAAACTTAAATTGATCAATGACGTAAAAAATACCAAAATCGAGAATCCTTGGGTGCGACGCATTGTCATTTTTGGTTTGAACAAAGTGAAGTTTGATGCCTTGGATTTGGACAATAACACTAGCTTCTATGCTATTATAAGATCAAAGTTTATGAAGGTACTCGAAATCTTAACAGAACCAAGTAGCAAACCATTTTGGCTATGTATTCTTGTGCAATGGCTTATTCTACTTTTTGTGTGGCTGACCAACTAAATGTGTTGATTACTGCAAGCAAGCAAGCAAGCAAGCAAGCAAGCAAGCAAGCAAGTGCTGAAATAACAGAATATCATGACGGTATAAGTTTTATTTTGTATTTTAACTGTAAGAATAAAAACCATAGAGTTTTAAATGGATGTTATGATGAAAAATATTTTTTTTACTGTTGTTCAGCTTTTGGTTGCATCATTTGTTTTCGCACAAATGCCTCAGGTAAAGGTTGAAGAGGGGATATTAGAAGGAATTACTTTGTCAAGCGGGGTAGAGTCCTTTCGAGGGATTCCTTTTGCAAAACCGCCAGTAGGCGACCTAAGGTGGAAAGAACCGCAAGCTGCTGAACATTGGTCTGGCATCCGTAAAGCAGATCATTTTGGTTATTCTCCGATGCAGAAACCGATCTATGGGGACATGCGATTTCGATCACCCGGGATCAATGAAGACTGTCTCTATCTGAATGTATGGCGTCCAAAGACCCTTGGTTCAGGCAAACTTCCTGTTTTAGTTTATTTTTACGGCGGAGGTTTCAATGCTGGTGATGGATCGGAAAATCGCTATGATGGTGAAAGTTTTGCCAAAGAAGGTCTTATTGTCGTTACTGTCAACTATCGCCTTGGTATCTTTGGCTTTTTTGCGCATCCAGCATTAACCGAGGAATCGGCGAAACATGCTTCCGGAAATTATGGACTGCTGGATCAGCATGCAGCTTTGGTTTGGGTCAAAAAAAATATAGCCGCATTTGGTGGGGATCCCGATGCCGTCACCATCGGCGGTGAGTCGGCAGGGAGTATGTCCGTTTCTGCGCAAATGACTAGTCCGCTATCTAAGGGACTATTTAAACGTGCTATCGGTCAGAGCGGAAGTGTTTTTAACTTGCGGTATGGCACTGCCTCTATTACGGAGCAAGAGCAACAGGGGACCGCATTTGCAACGCGCATAAATGCCGAGGGGCTTGATAAGCTACGTGAAATTCCTGCGGCCGAACTCCTTGATAAAGCCAGCGAGCCAGGGGCCTTTGCGACCCGTTTGATTGTTGACGGCTATTTTCTGCCGAAATCTCCTTTGGCTATTTTTGAGGCAGGGGAACAGTCTAAAGTCCCGCTACTTGCAGGCTGGACGTCTACGGAAGCTCCATATACTGCCTACATGGGTAAATTGTATCCATCTCCGGAGAATTATGAAAAATTAGTAAGAGCACAATATGACCTTAAGGCTGACGAAGTGCTCAAGCTTTATCCTGGAAAAACCGAAGCGGAAGTTATTCGATCTGCAACGGCACTGGCCAGCGATAATTTTATCGTTTATAGTACCTGGAAATGGCTTGATCTGCAACGACGGAATAGCGGTCAGCCAGTCTTCGTTTATATATTCGGGAAACCGCGGCCGTCCATGCAACCGGCATACCGCGATGCACAAACCGGGCTTGCCGGAGGAATTAGCAAGAAATCTGCACAGGAAGCCAAGGAAAAAAGCCCAGAGCCCCTGCCGGGTGCTTTCCATGCAAGTGATATTGAATATTTATTGGGAAATCTGCAAAGCAATGATGTTTTTGCCTGGACTGAAGATGATTACAAGGTGTCAAAACTTGGTCAGGAGTACTTTGTTAATTTTATCAAGACGGGCGATCCAAATGGAAAAGGGCTGTCAACCTGGCCGAAAACAACAGCACTAGATAAGCGCATGAATATTCTGAATTTGAATATCGAGGTAAAAGCATCTGCTGAAGAATTTCGGAATAGATATCTTTTTCTGGATAAATTGTTTGTCGACCGTGAATATAAATCCAGATAGACGCCTTCTTTATTCAACCTACAGCAGTGGTTAAGTCGTTAATCTATCAGGTAAATTAAAGTACTTTTTTATTTTACGGTCAAATAAAAACTATTTATTGCCAAGGGCTGTTATCAGATAGACTTTTTATGAAAGCGGATGGACGATATTGTCCTGTACAGGGAGATGCTAGACAATGGATAGATTTATCAAGAATCGTTTGTTGAATAGCGAGGGGCAACCAATTTAGGAAACTGAAGTACGATTTATGGCGTTGATTTTTGTAGATGATACTCATATAGAGCAAACTTGGATATATGACAATAAATCCTGATGTGATTATTATAGGTGGTGGTTTGGCTGGACTGACTAGTGCATTGCATCTGTCTAAACAAGGATTCAACGTGACGTTAATCGAAAAACATGATTTTCCCCGTCATAAGGTTTGCGGCGAATATGTTTCGAATGAAATTTTGGCCTACCTGCATTGGCTGCAAGTGGATGTTGAATCGCTATATCCAACACATATTCAGGAACTTGAGTTCACAACAGAAGGTGGGCAGATGAATAGGGTCAGGTTACCCTTGGGTGGGATTGGTATCAGTCGTTACGCGTTGGATGATCTGTTATATCAGCAAGCAAAAGGTAATGGCTGTACAATTGTTATTGCGACTGTAACAGGTATATCCTTTAGCGCTGATACATTTGCTGTTTCGTTTCAAGATCAGGTATTAAGATCAAAAATTGTACTGGGCGCGTATGGAAAACGCAGCAATATCGATCAGCTCTTATCCCGTGATTTTATAACGAAAACCTCTCCTTGGATGGCTGTTAAGGCACACTATTCGGGCGATTTTCCGAATGACCTAATTGCCTTGCATCATTTTGAAGGAGGCTATTGTGGGATTTCCAAGGTCGAAGATGACCGGATAAATTTATGTTATCTGGCCGATGTAAAAACGTTCAAGAGATACAAAAACATAGGTGATTATCAGAAGTATGTTTTGTCCAAAAACAGACATCTTAAGTATTTTTTTGAGCACAATAGGCTACTTTTTGAAAAACCGCTCACGATCAGTCAATTTTCATTTGATAAGAAATCAACAGTAGAAAACCATATTCTTATGATTGGTGATACAGCCGGTCTTATTCATCCATTCTGCGGAAATGGGATGGCGATGGCGATACACAGTGCAAAAATAGCTTCTGAACTTGTCCTGGAATATTACCGGGGCCATATTCATTCACGAAAGCAATTGGAAAAGGCTTATGTCAAGCAATGGAATCAAACGTTTAAAAGACGCCTTTTATTCGGTCGACTTCTGTCGCGGCTGTTAAGCTATAAAATAGGGACCGCAGTTTTAATGAAGACTGCCTCATTTTTTCCGAAAATGCTCAGCTGGATTATTAAACAAACTCATGGAAATGCAAGGTCAATAAAATGGGAATAAACACAAAACAGAGAACATCGGAGCATGAGATCATGGACGATTTTCTGCTCGAAGGAGAAGAACTTCGGACAACATTGGACAGGATAGCAAAGATTAATCGTTTTTTAGGCGGAAATAACATTACGCTAAATGGTGTGAAAAAATTGCTTTCAACCAGCTGCAAGAATGAAACAATAACGATTGTGGATATCGGTTGTGGCAATGGTGACATGCTTCGCATGTTGAGCGATTATGGCAATAGACATCATATTAAGCTTTCAATGCTCGGTATTGATGCCAACCCCTATACAATAAATTATGCGGGGGATTTGTCTAAAGATTATACCAATATATCCTATTTGTGTGCGGATATCTTTGAAGAGAATTTTGAAGATGTCAAGTATGACATTGTTCTGTGTACGCTTACCATACATCATTTTGACGATGAAGAGATTCTTAGTTTGCTAGGCAGTCTGGTCAACGTATCAAAATTGGGGGTCGTCATTAACGATTTACAAAGGAGTAAAATGGCTTACCGGCTTTTTCAAACCATTGCTGTTCTTTTTAGGTTAAATAGAATGACAAAAGTGGACGGGCTTGTTTCTATACTGCGTGGGTTTAAAAAAGAGGAACTTACACAATTCTCCAATAAACTGAAATTAGAAAATTATAGCATCCAATGGAAATGGGCCTTTCGTTACCAGTGGATAATTTCCAATATATGAATGTTAAAATAATAACTGTTGCTAAGCAACTCCCTAGATACTCTTGTGCTACCGTTGATATCCTTCCGCTATTGGATATCTGGCTCCATGGACAAGAGCCTCGCTTTATTAAGAAGATCAAGAAACTTTTCGAAGGCTCCGCCGTGGAAAGACGATATGCTATTATGGATCCGAAAGAGGTCTTCACAGCGACGTCTTTTGAAGAAAAAAATAATGTGTACTGCCGGGAGGCAACGGTCCTAGGGGAGCAAGCACTTCGTAAGGCCCTTGAACAGACGGGATGGGATCCGCAGTCTCTGGATTATATCATTACAGTAAGTTGTACTGGAATTATGATCCCCTCCCTAGACGCGTATCTCATCAATAAGATGAAACTCAGACAGGATATTGTGCGGTTACCAGTTACCGAAATGGGCTGTGTTGCCGGTGTTTCAGGTATTATTTATGCTAAAAATTTTCTTCAGGCCAATCCAGGCAAACGTGCTGCGGTCATTGCCGTCGAAGCGCCAACAGCAACTTTTCAGCTGGAAGATTTCTCCATGTCAAATATGGTCAGTGCCGCAATATTTGGAGATGGTGCAGCTTGCTGTCTGCTTTCCTCCGACGAGTCAGACAATGGTCCGGTGATTCTCGATCAGGAGATGTACCATTTTTACGATGCGGAAGATATTATGGGATTTAAGCTGACAAACAGCGGTATGCAGATGATACTGGATGTTGAAGTGCCGAATGTGATCGCGTCTCATTTTGACGACGTTATACATCCATTTTTGAAGAAGAACCAGCTTAAATTTAAAGATATTGATTACATGATTTTTCATCCAGGTGGAAAAAAGATTGTAGCTACAATCGAAGATATTTTTGCTGAATTTGATAAAGATATTGAGGATACTAAGGCTGTGCTGGCACAGTATGGTAATATGTCGAGCGCTACGGTGTTATATGTCCTCGAACGTATTATGAAACGTACTCCTCAGGTCGGTGAATTAGGGCTGATGCTGAGTTTCGGTCCTGGATTTTCAGCGCAGCGCGTTTTACTACAGTGGTAATCTACAAAATTTGAATGATGGATCTGAATTCTATACTAGCGAAATTGCCTTACAGTGCTCCGTTTTTATTTGTCGATGCGTTGACCCATGTCGATGAGGAAGGTGTTGCAGGTACCTATACCTTTGATGAAAATCTGGATTTTTATAGAGGACATTTTAATGAAAAAGCGATCACTCCAGGAGTTATTCTGATCGAAACGATGGCCCAAATAGGTTTAGCTTGTTTGGGAATTTTTCTGCTCAATAAAGACTTGATACATTGCTCTTCTATTGCATTGACTTCTACTGAAATACAATTTTTAAAACCCGTGTATCCAAAGGAAAAAGTTACTGTAATTTCAAAAAAAATATATTTTAGGTTTGGAAAGTTAAAGTGTGCGGTTACCATGAAAAATGAAGCTGGTCAGGAGGTTTGTAAAGGAATATTGGCAGGTATGATTACTGAGGAGCTATGAAGAGAGTTGTTATTACTGGATTAGGAGTCGTTGCACCCAATGGAGTGGGAGTACCGGCCTTTACACAAGCGTTAAAGGAGGGTGTCTCCGGTGTTAGACATGATGTGCAGTTGGAAAAATTGCAGTTTTCCTGTCAGATTGCTGGAATGCCACAAGTATCGGATGATCTCAAAAGGCAATATTTCACGGAACTTGAGCTCAGGGGTTTTAACAGTACAGGCATATTATACGGTGTCATAGCTGGAATGGAGGCTTGGACAAATGCAGGTTTTCCTATTGCCTTAAATTCGGTCCCCGATTGGGATAGCGGAACGGTCTTTGGTTCAGGTACCTCAGGTATCGATAAGTTTCGGGAGAGTATTTATAAAATTGATGAGCTGCAAACACGTAGGCTAGGCAGTACAGTCGTCGCCCAAACGATGAACAGTGGTGTCAGTGCATATTTAGGTGGGAAATTAGGGCTCGGAAATCAGGTGACCACCAATTCCTCTGCCTGTGCTACTGGGACAGAAGCAATTCTAATGGCATATGACCGGATTAGGTCCGGAAGAGCAAAGCGCATGCTAGCAGGTAGTACTGGAGATAGTGGACCTTATATTTGGGGCGGTTTTGACGCACTGCGTGTCTGTAGTTCGCAATATAATGACCGCCCTGCGGAAGGTTCTCGCCCAATGAGTGCAACAGCCTCAGGATTCGTCCCGGGTAGTGGAGCTGGGGCCTTGCTATTGGAGGATTTGGAAAGTGCCTTAGAACGCAAGGCCATGATATATGGCGAGTTATTGGGCGGTCAAGTAAATTCTGGAGGGCAACGGGGAACGGGCAGTATGACAGCTCCAAATGCTGAAGCTGTACGCCGATGCATTGCGGAAGCCCTAAAAAATTCGGGCGTCTCCGGATGGGATGTGGATGCTATAAACGGTCATTTAACGGCGACGGCCAAAGATGCTTTTGAAATAGAAAACTGGACTGAGGCTCTTGGGCGTAAAGGGAACGATTTTCCATTGATAAACTCGCTAAAAGGAATGACTGGGCATTGTCTCAGCGCGGCAGGTAGCATAGAATGCGTGGCTACAGTTTTGCAGTTATATCATGGATTTGTATTTGGAAACAGTAATTGTACTGATTTACATCCTGAGATTGCAGCAATGATAGATCCATCAAGAGTACCATTACATCAAGTTGATGTCAAACCTCATATTATAGCCAAAGCGAGTTTCGGATTTGGGGATGTAAATGCCTGTTTAATCTTTAAAAAATTTGATAACTAAACCTATGAACAGAGAAGAATTGATCGGTGCTTTAAAACCAATTATAGCACCTTACACAACAAACGAAGAAGCATTTGGAAAGCTTACTGAAAAGACTGATTTTATGCGTGATCTACAAATCAATTCAGCCAATTTGGTTGATATTGTCCTGGATATCGAAGATCAATTTGGGATCGTTATTGAAAATTCCGATATGGAGCGTATGCTTAATGTCGGAGCTGCAGTCGAAATAATCGAAAGCAAGTTACAAGAAAAATGATTGGTAATGACATTGTCGACCTGGTTCAGTCCAGAAAAGATAGTAATTGGAGACGTAGAGGCTTTGTTTCAAAGCTATTTAATGAGCATGAACAACTGTTGATTGGGAACAGTCCAGATCCCGAAATTGTTGTTTGGCTCTTATGGAGCATGAAAGAGGCTGCCTATAAAATATGGAATAGACAGACAGGAATTCGGAAATATATGCCTAAAGGATTGCTATGTTCAGGTATTGAACGGTCTTCTTGCAACGCAACGGGAGAAGTCATTTGCGAAGGGAAGAGGTATTACACTAAGACCATTGTTTGCCCTGATTTTATACATACCATCGCAGTTGACGAATTAGTTCATTTAGGCAATATTGTAGAAATCGAAAAAGGTGAAATTGTTAAAGATGCTCAGGGGATACCAAGCATCATTCTGAAAGATAGCGGCACACACTTACCAGTTTCTGTAAGTAACCATGGCCGTTTTGAAAGAATAGTTGCGATTACATGAAAAAGTCAGTATCGTTAACCTTTATGTTATATGTAACTATATGTCGGTATATAGTTGTACTATTCCAATTTATATGTTTAATGTTTTTTAAAATAGCGGTGTTAAAGGCGATTTTTCTTAAATTGAATTGTGCTAAAACTGCAAGTTTGGCAAACACATTTTTTTAGTTTGCATTAAAAGTCTAATCAAAAAAAGAAGTATGAATGGTAAAAAAAAGTTTCCTGTAGGATTCTATAAATATTTAGAAGAAAATACTTTAGTAGAGATCAAAAGTGGAGAAAATAGAACCAAATTTACAGAAATCTGGATGGTTATCGTAGATGAAAGGGTTTTTGCCAGAAGTTGGAATAAAAACCCAAGTGGCTGGATGAATGAATTTTTAGCTAATAAAGTTGGAATGATAAAATTTGGTGCGGAAATAATTGATGTAACGGTAAGGAAGCTTGGGGATAATCATCCTATTCATCAAAAAATTAATCAGGCCTATTTGGAAAAATATACACAGGATTATAATCTTGAATATGCTAAAGAGATTTCACTTCCGGAATATGCGCATTATACGATTGAGTTTTTTCCTTCTGCCCCCTAGTTGTATTGCATAACTAGGAGAGCCTGATGACAGCAGCTACTTTTCAATTCATAAGATAGCTAGCTGGAGTAGATCTGAACGAAAAATTCCAAGAACTAAGTATAGCTTATCAACTTAGTCAGACGAGCAAACACCTTATTGCACTTGGATTGATTCTTCCCGAAGCATCTGTTTGAATTTGGGATCTCGTATATAACGACTAAAATCATGGCTTGACATTCCTGTGAAATCGGTCATAGAAAAGATGCTATAATTTTTCTTAAGGGCGTTATAACTTTCCTCTTTGTATCCAAGATCAGTTGGATTAAGTTTGTTCGATAAGAATCCAAAAAACTTCTTCAACATCTTGTCCGTTCCGTTGATAGTGATGTGTATTTTCTTGACTTGTGAGCTGAGATTCACAAATTTTTTTGTGTTACTTGCCGTATCCGTATATTGAAACTCGGAAAGTCCTATCGCTGGAGCCAGCATAATGCAGGTAATTCTATTTTTGTTTTCTAACAATGGCTTTGCCCGCTCGATATCAACATTGTGAACGTCTTTTGCTTGAGCTGAAAATGAGCTATTGTATTCAGGATTTGAAATAGCGCTCATAACCACAGATGCTCCACGACTATGTGATATGATGAAGACATCCTTATCGGCCATATTGTTCAGTATACGTCTTAATCCAAATTCACCGGCCATCTGGCTAAAAGAGGCCGCTGAAAACCAGTTTTTGGCGGAACGAAAAGGGGAGGTAGATCGTAGACCATCCCAATAAAATCGAATGATTTCATCGTTTTTAGGGTTTGTAACGATATGATCGGAAATATATTTATATTGTTTTACAACTGATTCTTCATCAGCATTGAAGCCATGGACTAAAATGAACACACGTTTTTTGGGGGCAATACGTTTAGACAAACGCAGCATGTTACCGCGTTCAAAAGCGAGTAATTGTTCGCGGTCACCTCTGTCGGTGGCAATTTTCATAAGCGAATAAGGATCTCGAGCCGCTCTATTGGAAGGAATGCCATAGTTTTTCTTCCAATTGTCGGGGTAGAAATTACCATTTTGATCCACAAATGAGTACCATAGGTTAGGATCTACACCGGTATTGGGGGTAGCCGAATCGGGAAGATTATGGATAAGGCCACACGAAGTGAGCAAGCTGATAACGATGATAATATAGAAAAAATACCTTTTGTTCATATGATTTATTTCCTACTATTCCTGAATTTAATTTTTAACTAGGATCCAATGGCTACTAAATTGGATATATTTTCACAAAAAAGCGATTTGTTGTAATATAGTCATTATTTTGGACAGCGAAAAGTAGTTTGTATTTTGAACACTTCATGTTTGCTGAAATTTAGCAGGACCAAGCTACAAATCACTTCTTTGTGATTAAATAAAGTTTGTTGCGTTGGTTGGTGAAAAGTTGATAATTTAAAGCTGGATTTGCATAAAAGCCATATGCATTAAATTGGTCGGTATTCTCAAAGGTTAGTGTGCCGATGTTTTTATTGTTGATATCGACTTGAGACCAATGCCATTTTTCGTCCAGATATAAGCTGTCTTTAAATCTTAAGGTGTCATTTTCGACAATAAGCTGTGAGAATAGGCAGCCTTGCCAAAGGTCTCCTTTTTCATATTTCCCAGTTTTGACGTCATGTCTATTGCGAACACGTTTGATTTTCTGATAATAAACTGATCTAATATTAGGGGGAGTTGTATTCGCTACCCATTCATTCTTATCCCAATGACCGAAAAGATCATTTACGGTACGGCCTTTAGATGAGCTTTGTGGGTCTAAATTATTATCATCCGATATGTTTTCACTTAACACATACCATTTATCGTCCATAAAATAAGTTCGTTCCGTATAGCTTTTTGAATTGCTTTGATCGGAATGATAGATTTTCTCTGACAGCAGATAGCTGGCCTTACTTTCAATATCATTGAGTTTTTGGCCTTGTTGATCTGCGGACCAAGTGAGATTTGCATTGAATACTTCAATTGTTTTTTTTGTAGTATCTCCATTCAATGGCCAGCTGCGAAAGTAATGTTTGGAAACGTTGATCAAATAGCCCTCAAATAAAATTTCTGAATCCTCATCCTTGTCCTGTTTAAAGAAGTATTCATCAATCTGCTCGCCATCTTTATCCAGTTTATAGAATGTATGAATAACTGTTGATGGGCTATCGGTGTTGGTTGCACCGGTTAAACAATGAATGATTAATTCATTGTTTTTAGTCAAAAACTGATCTATAGGGTGGTCACTTGCCTTGAATAGTATGATTTCATGTTTCCCAAACTGGTTTTTTAGCTTATTAATGTCAGCATATTTGCTGTATTCATTCGGCAGTTTTGAAGAGTGGAAGAAGTTTTGAAGCCTAATATCGATATCAAAAATACCATTTGTATAAATAATAGCGCATGCAATCAGGGCACATCCCAGTAAGTAGTACTTCAAATTGCGTGTATCCTTTAACAGCAAAAAGAAATGGAAAAATACCCAGCTCAGTACGCAAATAAGAGGTGAAAAAATAATATAACTCAACTTTTCATTGCTGCTTAGATCAAAAACGAAAAAACTGATGAGATATGCCGCCATAAAGATTAGGCATAATATAAAAGACTTCAATAACAGTTTCTTTTTGGCTTTCTTCGGTTCCTGATCTATCTGTTGCAATATTTTATAATTTAGTATAGGCTATATCCGATCTTACGCTGGACCGATATAGGTGTAATTTAAACTTTTTCTTTAAGGTTTCAAATAATAGATTAAAATCGTTATTCTAGCAGCATGCATAGCGTTTCATTAATTTCTATTGGATCTTGGGAAAACTTCCTTAACTCCACCTTTTGTTAAAATAATGGAATTGTAGCCATCTGTTTTGTCGTCAACAAACTCGATCGTTCTATCGTTGTCGTCTGCTCTGAAAAATTTTGTTTTAGACTCGGGAATGAGTTCAATATCCGCATCATTATAATAGAGTTTGCCACCAATTTTCAATATCCGTATTTTTCCATACTCACCCACATAGTTACTGTATATGGTCGTATCTATTTTGGCGCGATGATGTTTGTAGGGCATTTCTACTTCTTTACCAAAGGCAATTGCTGAAAGTCCGTAACCTATGATATGGGAGGGGGAGCCGTTGTTAGAAAGAACAGTGACAAAGAGTTTGTCGTCAGTAAATCGATTAAAAGAAGTCATTGTCCCAAAGAATCCACCGTCATGTGCAATCAAATAATGTCCGTGATTATAAAATGGATTGATGATGAATCCATAGCCCCAATTTTCGGAGTTATATGGTGTAAACATTTTTTCTTTCATCGCTGCCGATAGGATCGTTGTTCCATAGAGCGTTTTGTCCCAAATGGCTAGATCTTCCACGGTTGAATAAATACCGTCGTGGCCTAGGTTGATCTCCCAGTTGATATAGGGGTTATGGATAAAACCTTCTTCATTATGATAATATACTTTTGCTTTTTTCGTCACGATGGATTCATTGTTACTGACTCCGGTGTTGCTCATCCCAGCTTTATCAAATATGTTTTTCTTTAAAAAAGTAGCGTAATGCTCACCAGAGACCTTTTCAATAATCTTTGCTAACAAATAATAACCGATATTACTATAGGCGCTCTTTGTTCCGGGGGAGAATTCGAAAGGAATTTTCTTGATGGCGGCATAAGCGGAATCGCGATTTATACTGCTTAACGCGATTTCTTTAAAACCCATAGCAAGTCCGGAGCTGTGTGACAGCAACATGTGGATGCTGATACTATCGGCTTTTGGATAATCGGGGAAAAATTTACTGAGTTTATCATTTAGGGATAATCGCCCGTTGTCGACGAGCTGTAAAATAGCGGCTGCGGTAAATTGTTTTGTGACCGATGCCAACTGGAATTTAGTGTCTAACGTGTTTTTTATATTCCATTCATAATCTGCTAAACCGTAAGCTTTTTTTAATAAAATTGCGCCATTTTTCATGACAAGAACTGTTCCACTAAAATTATTCACATCAGCTTGTGCCTGCATGTAGGCTGCAAGTTTGGCTGATGTTTTTTCTTGGGCCACAAGAAAAACTGGACAAAGCATAAGTAGGATTAGAAGCTTCATAATGTATTGTATAAATAATTATGGAGCAATGTTACTATTTAATAACATAGTGTGATTGTATTTTTGTAAACCCGCTAAATAAAAATCCATTTTATCTGGCTCCGTTCAAGATTAGCTGTTTTGGAAAAGAAAATTTTTGGTGTAAATCCTGTTAATTTTTTAAAATCTCTAATCATGTGGGACTGATCGAAATAATCCAGGTTATAAGACAGACCTATTTTGTTTCTATCTTCGAGGTGGCTTTGAATTGCAGCTCGAAATCTGATGATTTTTTTGAATTGGGAGGGTGTTTTACAGATATGTTGATCAAATTGCTTATTTATGGTTGTTCTCGATCTTCCTGTTTTTAGCGAAAATTCTGATATCGATTGATTGAGGTTGCTTTTATCCTGCATTTCGGTAATTATGTTTTCGAGCAACACATTTTCAAATGGCCAAAATTTTGATATCCAATAGTGTTCTAATGCCTTGATTCGCTCGTCCTGGTCATCTATGGAAAGGATGGATCTCATAGCATTTTTATAATCCAGATGCGGGTTAAAATCGGGAAATGTTCCGCTGTTATAATAGCTTAAATCATTGGGTATAAAAGCATTTATCCCAAGAGGTTTGAAGTAAGTGGTAATTTCATTTATTTTCCCCTCGTAACTCACTAAAACAGGTTCATTAAAATTGCATACAAGGTTTGTTTCTATCGAATTGGATGGACAATGCTTTGTAATGACCTTATTTGGGCTTACCATAGTTTCGGTCTGCTCACTTATCGTCACAATGGTGTAAATACTCGGAAATGTAAAATATGCCGTCGCTTTTTCTTCGTCAGTTTTCTCAAGTATATAGAAGCATTCAATATATTTTTTTAGGAGTAAGCTCTCTGGTCTATATATTTTTATCGTCATCTCTTTTCTTCATATAAATAGGCGTTGTTCTTGCCTCATCCTTTTAAACTTGGAAGTATTTGATAATCGATTTAAATATAGACAACCTTTATGATAATTTCCACCAAGCTTTATTTCTTAAAACACTTATTTTTAGATTGAGGAAACGATGAATCCGATAGAAATTAATTTTTATTGTAATTTAGTAGCTAATTAACCGTTTAATTAAAAAACAAAATGAACGATTTGAACCCGGAAGAGAATTACATCGCAATAAACAAACACTCGTGGAATAACAGAACGGATACGCATTTAAAATCAGATTTTTACAATCTAACAGGATTTTTAAAAGGGGAGACTTCGCTGAATTCAATTGAGTCAGCATTATTGGGTGATATCAGCGGGAAAAAAATATTACACTTACAATGTCATTTCGGACAGGATACAATTTCTTTGAGTAGACTTGGCGCAAAAGTTACTGGTGTTGACCTATCTGACAAGGCTATAGAAAGTGCGCGCGAAATTGCGAAAGATACGCATGCTGATGTGCAGTTTATCTGTTGTGATCTATATGAGCTTGAGAATCATCTTGATGAACAATTTGATCTAGTCTTTACAAGTTACGGAACGATTACTTGGTTACCTGATTTAGATAAATGGGCGAAAATAATTTCACGTTTCTTGAAACCGAAAGGGAAGTTTATTTTTGTCGAGTTTCATCCAGTTGTTTGGATGTTCGATGACAATTTTGATAAAATTGGTTATAATTATTTTAATAATGCTCCAATTGTTGAAACAGAGCAGGGAACCTATGCCGATAAAGATGCCGCTATTTCGCAGTCCTATGTCACCTGGAATCATAGTATGAGTGAGGTCGTTGGTGCTTTACTTCATAATGGGCTGAACATTCAAGACCTGAACGAATTTGACTATTCACCTTATCCCATTTTTAAAAACATGACAGAGCTAGATCCTAAAAAATTCAGAATAGCCCATTTGGGAAATAAGATTCCGATGGTCTATGCTATTGTTGCGCGTAAAAGTGAATAAATAAAATTCTGGGAATCGACCTGGTACTTATTTCTTTTTCAAATAACGATTTATCATGGGGCTAAAATCTATTTTGGATGAAACCTGAATATGTTCTGCCAATACTGAGGCGGGAAATTCATCCAAAATTTTGAAATTAATACAGCCTTTTTGAAACTTGGCCTTTGGTATTTTTAATTTTAGTTCTTCCATTAATTCGGGGTTAGTATAGATGACCAAGGAATGGAATGAAATATAATTCTTCGCTACTGTTAACCCGTATTTAAATATGCCTTGTTCATTAAAGCTGATTGCATTAGGGTTTGACATGAATTTTCCAAAGCTTTCGGAAACGGTGTTGTCATTTTCTGATATTGCTTTCCGAAATTGACGAATTATTTGTTGCTCAGTGTCTGAAAGTGTATCAATATATTGATCTATTTCCATTAATTTTTTATTGTCCATAAAGGCTGTAGTTGTTCGCTAAAAATATTAAATTTTCTTTTATATCGATGTAGGCCGGCATAAAAAGATTAGACGGCTTATGGCTAAGGATTGCTTAAAAGAAATTATTCAGGATTTTCTCCCGGTGGAATAATTCTGTTGGCTACCCTAATAGCATGTTGTGAACATATTTTGTGTCGATTCGGATTTATTGTTGTACTATGACACTTATAGGAAGTTCCGTTTAGATTTTATATATTGCATCTATCAATTTTAAACCAACATTTAATTTCTCAACAATATAAATCTTCAGTTATGTGCAATAGTAGTCTTGAGGATCTTTTTCTTTTGGTGAAAGAGTCGAATGAAGATGCATTTGACGAACTTTATCATCGAACTTGGAAAAAATTGTTTGAAATTGCTCTCAGACGCCTACAACATGAAAACACAGCAAAAGAAGTTATTCAGGATCTTTACATTGATTTATGGGAGAAGCGGCATCGGAAAACAATTCAAGATGTCGATCATTACCTTTGCCAAGCCGTCCGTTTTAAAGTGATTGACAGATTTCGAAAGGAAAAGAGGTATTTTGAAGAATTAGAAACAATGGTTGAAGAGCTAAGCGATGGATCAACCGCCGATGGCAACTATATTCAAACTGAATTAGAATCTATGCTGCATAACTGGATTGCACGTATGCCACAAAAACGCAGAGAAATATTCTTGCTTCGCTACAATGAGGATAAAACTGTTAAGGAAATTGCGAAATTATTGGGCCTGTCGACAAAAACTGTTCAAAATCAATTGCTTAATACAACAAATACACTTAAACTTCTAATCCAAAAAATTCTTTTTATGTTTTTTTAATTTTTTTTTGGGAATTATCATTAGTCACAACGACATATAAGAAAGGAACCAATATAAACCATCTTATATGTCTGAAAGGAAACGTCATGTTCGCACAGTTTTAAAAGATCTTCTCGATCGGTATATTTCGGGAGATACCAATCCTGAAGAACGACAATTTGTTGAATACCTGTACGATGCAATGGACAGGGAGGGGGAGGTGCAAAATGATATGGACCGCATCGGAGAGGAGATTAAAGAAAAGGTTCATCATCGTATTAAAAAGCGTACTTTAAGTTTTCATATACCCAAAATAGGGTATGCTGCAGCAAGCATTATGATCCTTTTTGGGATATTTATATCCTATAGGCTCATCGATAATTCAAAAACAAGCGAAAAAGTTCTTCATGTCACTAATCATAATCCGTCGTTAATAATCGGGAAAGAAAAACGGTTTGATTTGTTAGATACCTTGCCACAAGGAGCTCATTACACAACCATCAACGATGAAAAAGTACTAGCATTAAGTACGGTTGCCAATGGGACAGATTTAGGGAAACTGCGCATAGAAAATCCTTCGAGAAATGTATTTTCTGTTTTACTGAACGATAGCACACAAGTGTGGCTTAATTACTTGGCAACAATTGAACTTGAACCTGATTTTAATAAGAATAACCGTTCTGTCCATATTACTGGGGAGGTTTATTTTGATGTTCATAAACAATATTCTGCAGGTAAAAGGATTCCGTTTTCAGTCCACTCTGCCTTGCAGACCATTGAGGTATTGGGAACAAAATTCAATGTAAATACATCGGGCAATTCCGAAGAAAATGTATTGCTTACAGAAGGGAGTATTCGTCTTACGCATAATCGCTATGGAACACAGGTGCTTATTAAGCCGGGACAGCAGGCTTTTTTGGAAAAAGATAAACCTAAAATCTTACTTATTCAATCTGAAAATATCGAAAAAGCAAATGCCTGGCGTAAAGGTTTGTTTTATTTTGATAATGAGAAGCTCGCTGAAGTTGCTCTCGAATTTGAACAATGGTACGGAATTCCAATTGTTATAGATTCAAAAATTGCAGGACTTCCCATTACAGGAATGATCAGCAGATATGAAAATATCAGCGAGGTTTTGGCGATCATTAAGATGACCAATAATATAAACTATATAGAAAGGAAAGGAACAATATATGTAACAGAAGCAAATCCATAAAAAATTAGGAATGCTGCTACATTCCTAATCGCGCCTTAACGGCTTTTGGTAATGATCAATTATTAATCAATTTTCAAATGTATAAATTACTTATGACATCCCGCAAACAAAATAAGTTTGCACGCAATTTTTTGTGCCTTTTTTTTGGCAGCCTTGTCTGGTTATTTAGTTCGGCCAAGCCAATCTTTGATGTACAGAAAAACATAACAATCGATTTTAATAATATTCCGGTTAAGCAGGTCTTTAAAGAGTTAAATAGTAAAACCGGTTTAAAATTTATTTATTCCCCAAATGACATTGACGACTCGAAGCGTATATCCATGGCATTTAGAGAGCAGCCGATAAAGACTGTTCTAGATAAGATCTTTTCAAGTTTAAAGATTTCTTACACGTTAAATGACAATACAATTATTGTGAAGCGTGGCCTTCAACAAGCTTCAATACAAGAAGGCCGCGTCATTGCAGGCCGGGTTCTTAATAAGCGACAGACGGCCCTGGCAAATGCTACTGTCACGACAGGCCTTGGCAAGAATAGCACATCGACAGATGAACAAGGCCAGTTTACACTCAAGCTAGACCCGCAGGACAGTTATTTCATGGTTAGTCTTGTCGGCTATGTAAGTCAGCGTGTACCACTCAAAACAAACGGAGAATATACGGTGATATTAGCTGATAGTATCAGCGCACTGGACGAGGTCGTTGTTGTCGGTTTCGGTACCCAAAGGCGTGCCTCTGTAGTAGGTGCGATCACGACGATAGAACCCAAACGCTTGCAAATAGGAACATCTCGTTCTATGAGTAACAATCTTGCAGGACAGCTTGCAGGTATTATTGCCGTACAGCGATCTGGAGAACCGGGGTACGATAATTCAAACTTTTGGATACGTGGTATCAGTACTTTCGGTGGAAGCAGAAGCCCATTGATTCTTGTGGACGGTGTGGAGCGGTCTTTGGATAATATGGATCCCGAAGAAATCGAGTCGTTTTCGATATTGAAGGACGCGGCAGCGAGTGCAGTTTATGGTGTAAGGGGGGCAAATGGAGTGATTTTGATCAATACAAAGAGAGGAAAAGTGGGTAAGCCCAATGTTTCTGCTCGTTTTGAGCAGGGGATCACATCACCAGTACAGCTGCCTAAATTTGTTGGTGCAGCTGATTATTTGGAGGTAATGAATAGTATTCGGGAGGAACGTGGGGAGCAAGGCTTATATTCGAAAGAGCGGATCGAAAACATCCGTAATCATACGGATCCAGACCTTTATCCTGATGTCAATTGGTTAGATGCAGTACTTCGGGACCAAGCTGGAAATTCACGGGCGAATGTTAGTGTCAATGGAGGATCTGATATTTTGCGTTATTCCTTAGTAACTTCATATTATCGGGAAGGTGGGTTGATTGAACGCGATGAAAAACAGGCTTGGAATTCATCTTCACGGTTAAACCGTTATAATGTGCGTTCCAATGTAGATATCAATGTTAGTCCAACCACTCTCTTCCGATTGAATATTGGCGGATATCTCCAGGATAGAACAAGAGCTCCCCAAAGTGTTGATGAACTATTTCAGGAGGCTTTCACTATTCCTCCCTATGTACATCCTACCATCTATTCCTCTGGTGAAATACCTAGGACACCCCAGCGGACAAACCCCTGGGCATTGGCGACTCAACGCGGATATGAACGTATTAGCGCGAGTAAAATCGAATCTTTATTTGCGGTAGAACAGGACTTATCGTTTTGGTTGAAGGGATTAAAGGCTCGGGGGCTTTTTTCCTTTGATAGATACTCTAATACGTCGGTCGTTAGGAGTAAAAGCCCCGATTACTATAATCCAGCTATCGGAAGGGACGAAAATGGGAAATTAAAGTTAGTCATTGATAGTTATGGACAGGAATTCTTAGGCTATGAAAAAAATTCAGACTGGGGCGATAAAAGCATGTATCTTGAAGGAGCTATTAATTATGTTCAATCTTTTGGTGGCCATAACGTAGAGGGAATGTTTTTATACAATCAGCGAAATTACGATAATGGAGATCTTTTGCCTTATCGGAATCAAGGAATCG
The DNA here is from genome assembly GCF_014109745.1 of Sphingobacterium paramultivorum. Lineage (NCBI taxonomy): Bacteria > Pseudomonadati > Bacteroidota > Sphingobacteriia > Sphingobacteriales > Sphingobacteriaceae > Sphingobacterium > Sphingobacterium paramultivorum. The sequence goes on along the minus strand of NZ_CP058555.1, from coordinate 2,479,390 downwards.
CAGGTAGATTTTCATACAATTATAGCAACAGATATATTGGGGAATTTAATTTTGGTTATAATGGATCCGAAAACTTTGCTCCAGGAAAACGTTATGGGTTCTTTCCTTCCTTTGCATTAGGCTGGTATATTTCCGAAGAGCCTTTTATGGAACATCTAAAAAGTACATTTTCCAAAATCAAACTGCGCGGATCTTATGGATTGGTGGGAAATGATAAGTTAGATGGTCGTCGGTTTGCCTATATCACAACCATTAATGAGACCGGTGGATATTCATGGGGCTTAAATAACGATTTTAAACGTAGTGGTCGTATGGAAGGTGATCAAGGTAACAGTGGACTTACTTGGGAAACAGTTGCTAAATCCAATATCGGTTTCGAACTAGGCTTATGGAAAACGCTGGAATTTCAGCTTGACCTGTTTAATGAGGAGCGGAAAAATATATTTATGCAACGTCGTTCTATACCCGGTTCGAGTGGTTTTACCAATGCGCCCTGGGCAAATTTTGGACGCGTAAACAATAAAGGCATCGATATGTCGCTTGAATTGAACCGGCAATTAAATCCAAACCTATTCCTTTCTGTCCGTAGCACATTTACTTATGCCCTAAACAAGATTTTAGAACAGGACGAACCCAGCGCAGTGATCGGTACCTCAAGATCTTCTACCGGAAAGCCGATCGGCCAACTGTTTGGCTTTATTGACGAAGGCCTATTTACGGATGCAGATTTTTCAGATATTGCTAATGGTACTCTTCGATCAGATATACCAAGACATACTTTTGGCCCGGTGCGTCCTGGTGATATCAGATATCGGGATTTGAATGGTGATGGTGTGGTAGATGCCCTCGATAGGACTGCTATCGGTGGAACGGAAGATCCACAGATTGTATTTGGCTTCGGATCCAACCTAAGGTACAAAGCTGTTGATTTCGGTTTCTTTTTCCAGGGTGTCTCTCGTACCTACAGGATCATTGGTGGTTCAAATTTTATTCCCGGAAGTGCCAATGGAGCAATGGGAAATATTTTCGACAATGTTTCCGATCGATGGACCTTGGATAATCCTAGACAGGACGTTTTCTATCCACGGCTTTCTGACTATCAAAGCGCGAATAATAATTTGGCCTCCACTTGGTGGCTTAGGGACATGAGTTTTATAAGACTACGTAATATTGAAGTGGGCTATAGCTTACCATCAAAAATTCTTGATCATCTCGCTATCCGTAATTTTAGAATATTTCTGCGTGGTAATAACTTGCTGACAATGAGTGAATTTAAGCTTTGGGATCCAGAGCTTGGGGTTAATAATGGTATGCGCTATCCGATCATGAAATCTGTTTCTATGGGATTGGAATTGAATTTTAAATAGAAATAACCTATACAATGAAGACTATAAAATATAATGTTACCCGTATATTACTATTTGTAGCGCTGGGTTTTACAGCGACCTCTTGTTCGAAATATTTGGACAAGAGCCCGGATGATCAGCTTACTTTAGATATGATTTTTAAAGATAAAACCAGAACAGAGGACTGGCTGGCAGGAATATACAGCAATGTACCAGATCCATATTGGGGAAATACGCGAACACTTGGCTGGGATCCACTTTCGGATGATATGGCACCGTCTACGGGTTGGGAGCAATTTGGTTGGTCAGTTATAGGGATGCAGACCGGCAATTGGAATCCCAGTACTTCATGGGATCCTAATTATTGGGTAGAACTTCCCAAACGTATTCGTTCAGCTTATATTTTTCTAGACAATGTAAAACCAAATCCTGCGCAGTTGGTGACCGAAGAGGAAGTAAATCTCATGAAAGCTGAGGCTCGCTTTATGATCGCTTATTATTACACACTTCTGCTAGAAACCTATGGTGCTATACCGTTCCATCTTGGATTGACCGATCCGAATGCATCGGCCGAAGAATTGATGATTGGACAGACACCATTTGATCAGGTCGTGCAATGGGCAGAAAAGGAGCTATTGGATTTGTCTGCTATTTTACCCGCTAAATATAGTGCCGCTCAGAAATATGGTCGCGCGACGTCTATTATGTGCTTGGCAGTCAGAGCTCGTCTTCTACTATTTGCTGCAAGCCCATTAGTCAATGGTAACACCGCATACACCGGTTTTGTAAATAATAAGGGAGAAACCATATTCAATGGAAACTATAGTGTAGATAAATGGAAAACTGCAGCAGCGGCCTCAAAATTACTATTGGAAAAAGCAGAATCAGCTGGTCATAAATTATATATTGAGTATAATGCTGATGGGTCTATAGATCCGTTTCTCTCTTATCAAAATATGTTGTTTAGACGGCCTCAAGATGGGAATGATGAGATTCTTTTTGCTCGCCCTGATTGCAATATCTGGGAATATGATAGACACGCACAACCAAGAGGTACTGGAGGAAACGGAGGACTGGGAATTACACAATCCTTAGTGGATGCTTTTTTCATGGAGAATGGCCGGAAGATTGATGACCCGTTATCTGGATACCAGGAAAAAGGATTCTCAAAGACCGCAGAAGTGCGAAATACACGCTGGGCTGAATCTCAGGGAAATGGAAAGGTGTCTTTGGAAGGTACCTATAATATGTATACCCATCGTGAACCACGATTTTATATTTCGGTCTTGTATAATGGTGCTTGGTATAGAAGAGAAAATCGGAGAACCGAATTTTATAGTGGTAACTGGGATGGGGGACCTACACATGACGCCCCGCAAAATGGGTATCTTGTACGTAAGAAAGTCCATCCAGATCACGACCCCCGCAATGGAACAAATCCCTATAGACCGGGAATACTTTATCGGCTTGGCGAAGTGTATCTGAACTACGCCGAAGCACTAAATGAGTCCGACGCTAATCATCCTGATATATTAAAGTATGTCAATTTGATAAGGGTACGCGCAGGTGTACCACAATATGGCGCGGGAAAAGATGCTTTACCTGCACCATCTTCGCAGGAGGGGCTGCGCAAAGTAATCCGAGACGAGCGTCGGGTAGAACTAAATAACGAGGGCATCCGGTACCGTGATGTGCGACGCTGGAAAATTGGAGAAGCTGTGTTAAATGGAAATTTCTATGGAATGAATTTTTCTGGTACAGAAAAGGATGACAATGAATCTAATCCCAAAGCATTTTTCAAACGCTCAGTTTATCAAAAGCGCATATTTACAGCAAAGAATTATTGGTTCCCAATTCCACAAACGGAGATAGATAAGAATCCAAATTTGGTTCAAAATCCAGACTGGAAATAAGTATTAAAAATCAATCCAGTTTCAATACTTATTGAATATGCTGCTTAGCTTTTTGCTATGCGGCATATTCTTTTATAAAGAATATGTCGAATTTCTATTTCAGGTTCTAATTTAAAATTTTACCCCTCTTTATTTGTGATTTTACCCCTTGTGGCTGATAAGTTATTTATAATTTAATGTTATTAATCAAATTATAAAATTCGTATTCGTCGGAATTAGAATACGTCTGTAAAAATTATAACAAATTATAAAACTAAAAACAACATTATGAGAAAATTTATGATGGTGATTTCTATTGGAGTCATTGGGCTACTGAGCTGCCAAAAGTCTGTTCAACTAGATTCTCCGACATCCCTAAAAACAAAAGCGAAGGCGAATCTGGCAAGTGTGGGCATTACTTACTACATAGATCCCAGCGGAAACGATGATAGTACAGGAATGAGCACAACTACAGCATGGAGAACATTGGCCAAAATTAATGCCTCGGTTTTTGGCCCCGGCGACCGTATCTTATTCAAGAGCGGTGGCGTATGGAATGACACTTTGCATATGAAAAATTCGGGAACGGCTGAAGCGCCCATTATCATAGATAAATATGGCGGTGATGTTCGTCCGATTATCAACGGCGGTGGAAAGAGAAATGGATCAAATGCGCTATACCTTAATAAAGTATCTTATTTTGAAGTAAATAACCTCGAACTGACGAATACAATCCCAAGCGGGACAAGTTGTGCTGCCACGGGGATCCGCGTGATTGGAGGCAGTTCTGCAGGAACAGCAATCAGCAATGTCTCCATTAGAAATTGTTATGTCCATGACGTCAATGGTGCTATCGATGGACAGACCAATTATAACAAAAGCTCTGGCGGGATTATCTTAGACGGTAAAATATACGGGGCTTTGGTACAAAATTGTCATGTCGCCAACTGTTCCGTTGAAGGGATAAGGACCACTGGCGATAGGGCTATGGCAGCAAGATCAAAAGATATTATTATCGATAATAATTTGATTGAATATATCTACGGCGACGGCATCGTTATGTCTGGCGTGACGGGAGGGAGTAAAATTACACACAATACCGTCTATAAGGCATGTATGAACACAGGCTCTGAAAATTATGCGGGTATTTGGACAATTGGCAGCTTGAATACGCTGGTGGCTTATAATGAGGTTTACGGTATGACAGGCGGAGGGGCCAACGATGGAGTCGCGTTCGATGCCGATGGTTATGATACCAATTCAGTAACCGATGGAGATATCTTCGAATACAATTATTCGCATGATAATAACGGCGGATTTATGCTTTTTATGAACCAGTCTAAGAATATTAAAGTCCGCTACAACGTTTCTGTCAACGATATCGGTACAACAAGGTTAAAGAAGCTCTTTTTGATCGAAAAAACAACATACGATTCTCGTGAGATTTATAATAATGTATTCTATATCAAAAATCCAACCGCCAGCCTGTTTAACGTCATGAATGGCGTGAGTTCAGGAAAGCCTTATGCAACATTTTCAAATAATATTTTTTACACGACCTCGACCATTAGTAGTCTGTCTACTCAGGCCGATAACGGACTGAAGTTTAACAATAATTGTTTATTTCCGTCAAGTACATTTACGTCATTGAACTGGGGAACTACCGTGCGGAACAACAATTTCTATGAAGATCCGGTATTTGTCAATCCAATTGGTGGAAACGGCCTTGACGCTGCAAAAGGTTATGATGTCGGTTCCGGTTCGGCTGCCCTTAATGCTGGTGTATTTATAAGTAACAATGGAGGCGAGGATTTCGCTGGAAATGCGCTGCCATTGGGTAATCCAGACGTTGGAGCGTTTCAGCATGCTGTTGTAGCCAATGCCGGAAGTTCTCTTGCCGATGCCTATGTCCGCAACGGTACCTATGCGAGTACAAATTATGGAACTACAGCTGATCTTGTCATCAAATCCGACGCTACATCTTACGCACGTAAAGCATACGCTAAATTTGATATTGCGATGATTACTAAACCTAAAGTGAGTTCGGCAAAATTAAAAATGTATGTTGCAGGAGTGAATACAGCACCACAACGGACTATTAATATTTATACAACCTCCACGACATCTTGGTTGGAAAATAGCATTAATTGGAACAATGCACCAATGGATACTGTACTTGTCGGTAAGATTTCTGTTTCAGGGATAGGTTTACAGACCATCGACGTCACCTCGGCCATTAACAGATTGCTTACCGGTACTGATCGTAAAGTATCCTTTCTATTTTTAAATACAGCTGCGGCTTCTTCTACAAATGATATGTCTTTTAGTAGCAGGGAAGCAACCGCCAATAAGCCAACGTTGGAACTGCTTTATTAACCGGTACTTATTTCAGGGTAATTATCTTGTATTTAGAATAACTGGATTAAAAAGCCGCAAGGAATACCAATTCTTTGTGGCTTTTGACTGGGAGAGCGTAAAAATCTGAAACTAATTCCTAATAGAAAGTTGTCGCTCGTGCGTCATACTATAGCCAGTTTTTAAAGTTAAATGGACATACGGTGCTCACAAAAATTATTATTTCGTAAATTCATACTATGAAGTATCCGATACACTATTTGGATAGCTTCCTCATACTAATAAAAGGAATGCATGAAAAGCACGAAACGAAGTAAAGGTTTTCTCTTCAAACAATATGAAGAGCCGTTTCAAACGCCTTTTGATAAATTATTTGACATTTTCAAAGAACTGATTACCCATACCTCTGGTGATTTTGATGAAGCCATTGACTGGCTTAGGCAATTGGATAAAGAGTTCAAACTGACGACTCCAGCCTATACGATAGATGATTTCATTGCGGATCTGAAAGATAAAGGTTATATCAGAGAAAAAGTGGAGTTTGGTGGTGAAGGCGGCGTAGATATTACCTCAAAGCTGGAGAAAGCCTTGCGTCAGCATGCCTTGGACCAGATTTTTGGGAAAATGAGGAAAGGGAAATCAGGCAATCATAAAACCAATCACCAGGGACGGAGTGACGAAAATATGGGCGATTTCAGAAACTATCAGTACGGAGATGGCTTGGAGAAAATAGTTTTGACAGAGAGCTTGAAAAACGCGCAGATCAATCATGGGATAGGCGAGTTTGCCTTATCAGAAAATGATCTCGTCATAGAAGATACACAGTTTAAGTCGCAGATGAGTACAGTGTTGATGATCGATATCAGCCACAGTATGATTTTATACGGCGAGGATCGGATCACTCCTGCAAAAAAAGTAGCGATGGCTTTATCAGAACTTATTTTGACCCGATATCCGAAAGACTCACTTGACGTCATTGTTTTCGGAAACGATGCATGGCCTATCGCAATAAAAGACTTGCCTTATTTGCAAGTTGGACCATTTCATACCAATACGGTCGCAGGCTTAAAGCTAGCGATGGACTTGCTAAGGCGAAAACGGCATGCGAATAAGCAAATATTTATGATAACCGATGGAAAACCGAGCTGTTTAAATATGCCGGACGGTACTTATTATAAAAATCCTATGGGTTTGGATCCTTTTATCACTAGCAAGTGCTATAGTATGGCTGCTCAAGCCCGAAAGCTGGGAATACCAATTACAACCTTTATGATTGCTTCGGATCCTTATCTACAGCAATTTGTCGATGAGTTTACAGCTTCAAATCAAGGGAAGGCTTATTACACAGGACTTGGGGATCTAGGTGAAATGATTTTTGAGGATTACGAAGAAAATCGAAAAAAAAGAATACGATAAGAATATATGGATTACACGAAGATTACAACATTTGGTGCATTAAAAACTTCGGGTTATAAACCTAAAACAATAAAAGAAGAATTGCGTCAGAATCTGATTACAAAAATAAAGGCGGGTGAAACCGTATTTAATGGAGTACATGGTTATGAAGATACCGTTATTCCAGAACTTGAAAGAGCAATTCTTTCCAAACACAACATTAATTTCTTGGGCCTTCGCGGTCAGGCGAAAACACGTCTAGCTAGGCTCATGGTCAACTTATTGGATGAATATGTGCCTGTGGTTCAAGGTTCAGAGATTAATGATGATCCGTTTAACCCTATATCGCGTTATGCGCTAGAACTTCTGCAGGAGAAAGGCGATGATACACCGATAAGTTGGCTAGGTAGAGGTGATCGTTTTGCGGAGAAACTGGCTACGCCAGATGTGACGGTCGCTGATTTGATTGGTGATGTAGATCCCATCAAAGCCGCAAATTTAAAACTGAGCTATGCAGACGATCGCGTGATTCACTTTGGTATGATTCCTCGGGCAAACCGTTCTATATTTGTCATTAATGAGCTGCCTGATCTTCAAGCTAGAATCCAGGTAGCCCTCTTCAATATATTGCAGGAGGGAGATATTCAGATCCGTGGTTTTAAGTTACGCTTACCGTTAGATGTACAATTTATATTTACTGCAAATCCGGAGGATTATACCAATAGAGGAAGTATTGTGACGCCACTGAAAGATCGCATAGGATCGCAGATACTCACACATTACCCTGCATCGGTTGAGATAGCAAAGGCAATTACAGCGCAGGAGGCGAATTTGGAAGCGGCCCAGAAGGAGCAGATATACATTCCTGAGCTGGCTAGGGAACTGATTGAGCAGATAAGCTTTGAAGCACGAAATAGTGAATATGTTGATGAAAAGAGCGGCGTGAGTGCGCGTATGAGCATTACAGCATTTCAAAACTTATTAAGCACCGCTGAATTGCGCATGCTCAGAAGTGGGGCGCAAGCAACTGCAGTACGACTGAGTGATTTTATGGGTATTGTGCCTGCGATAACCGGTAAAGTTGAGCTCGTTTATGAAGGCGAACAGGAAGGAGCGGGTATCGTCGCATTGCAGCTGATAGAAAACGCGATTAAAAATCTTTTTCCGATTTTATTCCCAAAAATTGAGAAACTGGAAAGAGAAAACGAACGTTATCCCTACGACGATATTATTCGTTGGTTTTCAGAATCAGAGGGGATCGAATTATCTGATGAACTCAACGATTCAACCTATCAGCAGGTTTTGGATCAAGTGAAGCCTATACATGCTTTAATTCAGCAATACCAGCCGGAAACGAAGCCCGAAGATCTCCATTTTCTGACCGAATTTGTATTATGGGGACTTACGCTCAACAATAAATTAAGTAAATATAGGTTGGGGACTGGCCTTCAGTTTCAAGATAACTTTCAGGGATATCTGAGAAATAATCTGTAACAGGCAACTAGTAACATGATGGGTAAGTGTACAGCGTAAACTTACCCATCTGGTTTTTAATTAGGTCTCACAAGGAAAAAGGGTGGATAACTATCTTTTCATTAAAATTAAGTCTATCGATAGGCCAATAATAACGACGACGACAGTGAATGACAGATACCCCAAAATATAAACTGCGAGCGCTTTTAAATAACTGGGTATTTTGTAGGGATCGAAAAATTGTCCAATAGCCCAGACGCTATATAACATAGCGACGATGCTAGCTTGCACCATAACGCTTGTATGTGTTACACCTTCTACTAATGCAAAAATAGTATAGATCAACATCGTCATTCCTAAAATAAAACACAGCAGGATGACAATTTCAAAAAGATTAAAACCGTATTTTTTAAAAAATAATTTAGCCCAGAAAGCGATAAACAATCCTATCATGATATTGGCGTAACCATAGTGGTCCTGGATCCAGAAGTATATCGAACCCGTGGTAGAATGTTGGGATTCGTAATAACTCACATATTTGTCGTTTACATGAAAAAAATGGCTTACTATAGAGTATATCAGTGAGGTGATGATGATAAAAATAATGGGTTTTACCAGGCGGCTTCGGTTCTCGGCAATATATTTTTTTACATTTTTTCCTGGTGTGGTAATAAGTTCACGAATCGTGTACAAGATTCCACGCTCGAAATGAAGGACATGTTCAATTTCGTGGACGATATAATGCGCATCAATTCTTTTAAGGACCGCTGGCTGCCCACATTTCGGATAGAAATTCAGTGTTATATCAGTCCCACAGTTTTTGCAATTTGTCATGTTTATACTATGCTATAGGTAATAAATTTGTTAATATTCGAGGATTCTATCCTTATCCTGTTATGTAGATCGTTGGCTTTTGCTCCTTATCGATTAGAATTTGTCCAAAAATATTATAGATTATGTCAATCAATGCTACACCTAAGTGTGGTTTTATACAAACCTCCTTCTCCCGCGAAGAAAATAGAATTAATGGGCTTTAGCGTAACCACCCCGTTCGCAGAATCTTTTGTTTATTTTGTTCAACCACTTAAATAAAACTATTATATTTGCAAAATACTTGAGTAGTCAAGTATTTTGCAAATAATAATATGACCGCAATTAATACGATTTTGAACATTATAAAAGTTCAATCTGTCATCACCAAAAAGTTTGATGGGTTGAGCTTGCATGGACTAAGTCTGACAGACTTTATGATCCTACATATTTTAAGTCAGGCTTCCGGGAACCGGTTACGGCGAATTGATCTGGCTGAAAGTACCGGTTTAACGGCCTCAGGGATTACACGGATTATTTCACCTATGGAAAAGATGGGGCTTGTTGTAAAAGCACACAATGATCGAGATGCCCGGGTCAGCTATGTGAAGCTTACCGCGGCTGGTGATCGAATTTTTAAAGAAGCGACTGTTACGGCTGAGCATATCGCCAATAAGCTATTGGACGGAATGGCCGTAACAGATCTCCTTATTTTTGCTGGGCAATTGAAATCATTGGGCGGAGATTTATAATTTTAATTTAAAAAACACATGAACAAAATAGATAAAAAACAATTGAAAGCCGAATTCTTGGAAAGTAAACCATTGATGGGAGTTTTAACAATTTACAATAGGGCCGAAAATAAAATACATATCGCTGATAGCATGAATTTAACGGCTCTTTCTAACAGAATCAGATTTATGTTAAACATGGGGCAATTTGACAACAAAAACTTGCAGGCGGATTGGAACCGATTGGGTGAGGGAAATTTCCTGTTTGAAAATGCAGTTATTATTCCATTTGAAAACGACAAAATCATTGATTATAAAAAAGTCGTACTTCACGCCGCAACTGAGTTGAAAAGTAAAGTGAGTGAAACAACAAGTATCTATTGATATGACAAGAAAGACGTATTTGTATCCCGGTTATGAAGCCGGAAGGAATCTGGCATTGAAAAATATCCAAGGTCCTATTGTAAATCTCAATTTAATTCAGTTGAGGAAAATCGCGGACTATACTAATTTTACGGAGATCGCGCCAATCAAAGAAATTTCTGGATACGATGCTTTCATGAATTATATAGAGCTAGCCAAACCTTTTGTGGAAGAAAGCGGCGGTGAGCTACTTTTTGTTGGGCATGGTGACCGGTTTCTGATAGGGCCCGATCAGGAACAGTGGGATATCTGTATGCTGATTAAACAGAAAAGTGTGTCCGATTTTTTTTCATTTGAACAAAATCCAGCTTATATGAAGATTATAGGGCATCGGATTGCAGCTATCTCGGATTCAAGACTTTTACCCTTGGAAAATGTCCCGTTTTAAACGATACTTATCATAAAAAAGCATCGCTAGTCGCTACAGATGGATCTAGATTAGCGATTGCACTATCAATTTGGCCATTAATAATTTTTTCAATAAATGCTTTAGCGAAGATATCAACCTTCTTGGCATCATCCGGGATACTGGACTCTACCGTTGAGTTACAACTCAGCAATCCGATGAGAATGGTAAACAAAAAATATATTTTTTTCATAATTTATTTTGGTTATTAGAATAGGTTACACACCTATAAATATAATTAAATTGTCTATTTGCATGTTTATCCACAAGGATTTTTTTTTGTTAAAACACGTAAAAAAGATTATTTATTCCGCGAGGTGTCGCTCGGAAGTAGATGCTATCATTGACAGGACCATGAAGCCAAAGCGATTACAGGTGTCAAAATGCATGTTGTCTATTTTATAAAGCTAAAGCGGTAGCGGTAGAAGCTTAGGTGAAGACCAGTTTAATAGATTAAAAATGTGGAACGACAGCATCGTTCCACAAAATGTTTTTCAGTGTAGTATTGTAGGATTCTTTTTACAGTATTCTTATCGAATCAATTCAGAAATTTAAAATGATGAGATAGGCATCTCCATTCATTTCAACAATTACTTCTCTTGAGTCAAGTTTACTTATGAGACAAATGTAACTTAGAATAGCAGTAGAAAGAATATGAAAAAGATACTTTTTTATGTGAAAATGGGAATATTTGGTTTTTTGCAGAAAAAAAATACCATCCTCTTTCATAATATTTTAGGCTCAAGCCCGGAGTATCGAAAAATTTATCCAGGAAAAATCTTAACATTGTCAAATTAATAGATCTGAGTATGACCAAAAACAATGAACTTCAGTTCGCAATAAAGCATATTGCTACCTAGTTTGAAAGATAAAGTATGAGCTCAAATTGGTACAATATGATACATTGTATCAATTTTACGCCGATTTGTTCCACCATGCTGAATTGTCATAAAAATTCTGTTGATTAGGTGTTTATTTGTTATAGCCTTGGATTAGATCCTGTGTTTAACTTCATCAAGAATTGCCCTGTAGAAAATTACGGCGATGAAAGCCGATCAATCTCCTGTTGATTCCTTTGGATGGACATTAATGCTAATTTTTTAAGTTATAGCAAATCAATTATGAACTCGTTCTATTCCATATAACCACATGAAAAGACAACATCGCTCCGTTTTTCTAAAATCTATTGTTTTAAGTAGCACAGCCTTTTTGGTTCTAGGTGTTCTTTTTTCCTGTTCGAGTAATCGAGGATTTTCGGGTAAGCAGGAGTCGATATATCGCCATGAACTTGATCGTTTAAAGGAAGTGGCAAAAAATAACCTAACAGACAATATAAAGGAGTTCAATGCTTACGAGCACCGGCCAAAATCGGACGGTGCTTTTGACGAATCCAACAACAAAGAATTCTTGGTCAATAACATTCCGTATTTTGAGAGTTCCAACGATACCCTAAGTCGCGTGTATAATTATCGTTGGTGGATGATCAGCAAGCATCTTCGGGATTATTACGATCCACATGATTCAAAGAAATATTGGGTTATAACAGAATTTTTCGGGTATCCCGCCTGGGGATCCTTGAGTGGAGCGATTACCTGCCCAACAGCGCATCAGTTTTACGATGTACGTTGGCTTCGTGATCCAAAATACCTTCAATCTTATGCCGAATATTTTATGCTTGGATCAGCTTCCAAATTAAATCAACGGGAAAACGATAATTTTTTGACCCATTTGAGCCGGCCCGAAAATGTTCATTTTTCCAGCTGGATGGTCGATGGTATTGAATCATTTTTAAAAATTCATCCCGATCAGGCCTGGACGCAAAAGATGCTTCCCGCAATGGAGACCCACCAGCACCTTTTGGATAGCCTATTCACTGTGAAAAATACCAATGCGAAGACAGACGGCATGTACAAAATTCTGGATCTGTACGATGGTATGGAGTTCAGCCTTTCGGCGGTACTTGGCTTAATTGAAAGTAAAGGGCCCTATGCTATTTATACCGATAGTACATGGAGAGATCTTTATTTAGGTTGGGGGACGACAGACAAGGTGGCAAATACGACTGCGGCGAAGGACTTTCCATTAGCCTTTACCAAAGGTTACCCTGATTTTTATTTGGTGCGCCCATCCGTTGGAAGTTATTCCTTTGGAAATAACAACGCATTGTACAATCTCTATAGACTGGAACAGCAACAACATCCTTCGATTACGAATAAGGCGAAAGCAGATTACTATAAGGTCAGAAGTCAGGAAATACGCCGAAAATTTCTCCAGACGCTTTGGAATTCAGATGATGGATTTTTTAATACCTTAACAGCTGGTGACAACGCCTATGGTGTTCGGGATTACGAAGCTCGGGTGCGGGAATCCGTTGGTTATACCCCCTGGTATTTCAATATGATACCGCCTGAGGATAATAAAAAGTATGAGGTAGCCTGGGCGATGTTTACTTCCGAAAAAGGTTTCAATAACCACAAAGGAATGACCACGGCCGAAAGACAACATCCCTATTACAATGAGCAGGCTTATGCTTGGAATGGTAGAGGATGGCCTTTTCAAAACTCGGTCGTCTATAAGGCATACAGCAACTATTTAAGGAATTATAAAAATCAAATCACTGCGCAGGACAAAGAGACCCTGTACGAACAAATTATGAAGCTTACCCGACTTCACGGTTATACCCACCCAAATATCGGTGAATGGTATATACCAAGTGATGGCGAGCAATTTGGTGGACAGAATGATTATTTTCATTCAACCTATCCTGACATGATCATAGCAGATCTCATTGGCTTTAAGGCGACCCATCACAACAGCTTTCAGCTTCAGCCGCTGATACCTGCTGGCAAAATGGATTATTTTTACCTCGGAAACTTAGACTATCATGGGAAAACGATCGACATTGTCTGGAAAGAAGACTGGGATCAAAACAAACCAGGAAAACAGCCTATGTTATGCATTTGGGTAGATCATGTTTTAAAGGCAAGCTGCAAGAATCTTGGTGTCAAAATAGACGTAAATTTAGACTAATAGCAACAGGTTTTTAACCAATTTAAAATACATCGATTGGATGAATCTATTTTAACGGAAATTTAGAAAATAAGACTCTATTGCACAACCGTCATTTAATTATACGGAACTCAATCGTTAAATTTGCGAAATTGAGCGGCACAATGGTAAATGATTACAAAAAATATGAGCTATTTGGAAGACCGATGATGCAAAAAATTGCTTTGAAGGCACCATTTACATTTGAATTTCCAGTAGCGGAACAGGCTTGCTTCCTCTATGTGCTGGAAGGGGAGATGCAATACCAAGCAAATGACGAAGAGCTAACTATTGTGAAGCATTATTCCTTATTGCTGAATTGTATTAATTCTGGAAAGCGAATCCACGATGTGAATCCAACGCAAGATTGTCAGCTGTTAATCGTCACTTTTTATCCAGATACCTTGAAGAAAGTTTACGATAGAGAGTTACCCTCGTTGCTGCTTGAACCCGAAAATATCATTTCAAACCAATCAAAAGAAAAAATTGACAATGATTTCCTGATCCAGAAATATGTGGAAGGCTTGCTGTTCTATTTTGAAAATCCTTCATTGATCAATGAAGATATACTGGTGCTCAAATTAAAAGAAATTATATTGCTCCTGTCCCAAACGAGAAACGCGTCGGTCATACGGGTGATATTATCACAGCTTTTTTCTTCAAGTACCTATTCGTTTAAACAGATCATCGAAGCCAATCTCTTTTCCCAATTGACCATTGAGCAGCTTGCGGAACAGAATAATCTGAGTGTTTCTTCATTTAAAAGAGAGTTTGCCAAATTATATCATGATACACCTGCCAGCTACATCAAAAATAAGAAGCTCGAAAAGGCGGCAGAGCTCCTTTCGGTTTCCAATCAGCGTGTTTCCGAAATTGCCTTTAACTGTGGATTTAACGACCTCGCAACATTTACAAAGAGTTTTAGTGACAAATACCAAATATCGCCAACAAATTATCGTCGACAGCTTAAAAGCAACTAAAAACCAATGGTCATTTGTATATGGTATTCCATTTTTATCGAGGGGACCAAGTTTTCTCCAATAAGATTGTAGTCCTGTTATTTGAACTAAAATATCAAATCTTTGAACGAAATCAAAAAACCATTTTTCTTATTCTATTGCAACTTTGTAGTGTTCTATTAAAGGGTTGTTATTCCATGGATTGTGCAGTGAAAGCGTGACAACGACCTTACATTACAGGAACATTTTTTTGAAAATTATCAACGTTAAAAATAGAAAAAATGAATTTATCAGGTTTAGGAGTTTTCCACACAGTTATTGGTCTTACAGCACTTTTAGGTGCTGTATTAGGATTTATCAGCTATGGCAAGATCAATCTTAAAGTATTATCGGGGAAGTTATATTTTTATGCGACAGTCATCACTTCTCTTACAGCATTAGGAATTTCGAAACAGGGCGGCTTCAATGCCGGACATATTTTTTCACTCTTTATCTTGGTTCTTGTAGCGGTGGCTTATTGGCTGCACGCAACAAAGAAAAGTAGTACGAAGGCTCGGTATTTTGAGAATTTTCTATGGTCATTCAGTTTTTTCTTGTCGCTGGTGCCCACCGTTAATGAGACCTTTACCAGAGTTCCAATCGGACACCCCTTGGCAAAGGATATAAATGATCCAATTATTGGACAGACCTTTCTTGTCCTTGTTGTGCTTTTTATTATTGCAGCCGTTTTTCAATACTTCAAACAAAAGAAAATCAACACTGGATTGGGATCAGAACTAAAAAGTCGTGTCCAGTAGATCTATTTTATCCAAGCCGTTCCCGAACGCTCATCTTTAGCGCCTTTCGATTCATGTGATGCTGTAATCTAGTTTGTTGTACATTATTTAAAATATGACAAACTAATCTTTTGCTTTTATTGTTAGAATTTGTAAGAGTTTAACAACATAATCATTTTGAAATATATGCTTAATTACGATTGTTTAAAGAAATTAAAGATGTGTGGCGGAAAAAATAATTCAACCGGATTACTTCTGGCAATGGTGGCGGGAGCGGCACTTGGTACATTGGTAGGTGTATTGGTGGCACCAAATAGTGGAAGAAAAACGCGAAAGAAAATCAAGGAAAAAACAAGGGATCTCAAAGAGCAGGCAAAACATAAATACGAAGAAGTAGCCGATAAAGTGAAAGAAGAGTATGATCATGTGTCATCCTCAATTAGCGAGACAGCAGGCCATGTGGTTGATAAGGTCTCTGATGAATTTGATAAGTATAAAGATCAAATAAGTGCTAAGACTGCCGAAGAGACAAAAGCGATTAAGGATGCAGTTAAAGATCAAAAAGAAAAATAATTTTTGATTCAAACAGCAGAACTGGCAATAGACATTGTGCGGTCTGCTGTTTCTTTTTTGATCTTCACCTCTTAAATTATAATGTCCATGCCCAGGTGGATCATTTCTCCCATATCCAATGGTCATCCGATGGTTTTCGTTAGCTTTCAGTATCTTAGTGAAATCCGGTTCGAAATTCCAGGGGCGAAAGTTTGGTTTTTGTTTTAAACAATTTGCTGAATGACTGTGAATGTTCAAAGCCTAATTCATAAGCGATTTGACTAACAGAAAGTGCCGTTGTTGACAATTTCTCCTTTGCTTTTTCAATCAGTTTTTCGTGAATATGCTGTTGGGTGCTTTGTCCCGTTAGTACTTTAAGCAAACTGCTGAGATACTTAGAGGAAATATTTAAGCTATCTGCAATGTATTGAACGGATGGAAGACCCTTTGAGATCAAACCATCTGTAGAAAAATAAGCATTCAGCAGTTCTTCCAGGCGATTTAAAACCTGATGATTGGCTTTCTCTCGCGTCAGGAATTGTCGGTTGTAAAAACGCTCCGAATAATTCAGTAATGTTTCGAGGTTTGATACAATAATGTTCTTGCTGAATTTGTCCATATTTGCTCGATATTCCCGTTTGATATTTCCAATAATATCGTTTAGTGTTTTCTCTTCACTTTCTGAAAGAAATAAAGCTTCATTTGCCGAATAATCGAAGAATTCATGCTCTTTAATGGTTTTCGCCAATGTGGTATTCCATAAAAAGTCCGGATGAATAAGCAACATCCACCCGCTTCGGTTTACGTTGGCAACAGCGTCATTTTCTTCCAGTTTCAGCAATTGATTGGGCGACATAAAGCCGAGTACACCGTTGTCAAAATCAAAGAGCTGCTGCCCATAGCGCATTTTGCCTGTGATGCCTCTTTTATTGGAAATGACATAAAAATCAAACAATAAGGCAGAAGCATCATCCAAAGGAGAACGTTTCATCTTTGAATAGTCCACAACACTGAGCAATGGATGCTCAGGCTGTGGTAAACCTCTTAATTGATGAAATTCACTGATCGTTTTTATACGCTGTGTTCGACTTTGTGGCATATAACAAATTTATAAATAATTCTGATGAACATCTTCCAATAAACCGATATGCGTAGGCGACCAATCTAATTGCTGCTGTGTCTCAAAACTTGTCGCCGGGCTATCGAAGGTGATGAAATGGCTCAGCCATTGGAAATGTTTGACAATATCTTCACCCCGTAATGAAGTAACAGGCAAATGTAATTTCGTGCCGATCAGTTCAGCAATTGCACTGATTTTAATGCCAGTTTCGCCAATAGCGTTGTACAATGCCCCAATTTCGGCTTTCTCGGCCGCCTTGCAGAAAACTTTTGCAGCGTCTAAACGATGAACTGCTGGCCAACGATTGTCCCCATTTAAGGGATAGGTCGAAACACCATGATCGCGTGCAAATTGGATCAGACTTGATGTGAAGCCTGCCATAAAGCCAAGATCACTGCTGCCGTGAACAGAGGGTGGTAAGCGAACCACTGAAGCATGGACACCTTTTGCTGCCAGGGCCATTGCCGAAGGTTCTGAACCTCTCGGTGAATTTAGGAGTGTACTTTCCTCTGTGACGAACCCGTTGATAAGTGGTAGACCCAAGGTTCCAGCTGTAACGACAAGCGGTTTTTGTGTACCGAGTAGCACTTCGCCCATGGCATTGATCGCATTGATATCAATTTCGGCAGCTTTTGCATATTCATTTGCAAACATCAGATCGTGGGAAAACCCCGTATGGATGACGGCGTCGGCGTTTGAAGCGGCTTGTTTTAATATATCCAAGTGTTGAAGATCGCCACGGATTACCTTAGCACGCAAATTGGCGATTATCTCTGCTGATTTTTCTGAGCGTGCTAAACCATTTACTTGATGTCCCGCATCGATCATTTCTTGAACGACTGCTGAACCTATGAAGCCCGAAGCTCCAGTTATAAATACTTTCATAATCTTTTTTTTCTTGAGACAAAGTTCTGTGTAAAGTTGCCCGCAGATGTATCCAAATGTCAGAATGTTGTAGCCATCTTTCAGAAAATCGATGAACTTGTATTTCGTAAGCTGCAGTATTTTTCAAAACAAGGCTTCTTTCATGAAAGGAGTATCGTATTAAAGCCTCGAAATGATCAGTCAAACTGTCCCATATACAAACGATAATATTTACCTTTTTGCTTTAAGAGTTCTGCATGCGAACCGAACTCGGCGATTCTCCCTTTTTCGATCAGACAGATTACGTCGGCATTCCTTATGGTCGAGAGTCTATGGGCAATGACGAAGCTTGTTTTGTCTTGCATTAACCGGTCAATACCTTCCTGAATAGCAATTTCAGTGCGTGTATCGATTGAGCTGGTCGCCTCATCCAATATTAAGACTGGCGTATTGGCCACAGTTGCCCGGGCGATGTTAATTAACTGCCGCTGTCCCTGACTCAGATTGGCCCCGTCATTGGTCAATTCGGTTTTATACCCTTGTGGCAGTTGCATGATAAAGCTATCTGCGGCAGCAAGCTTTGCTGCCGCTATCACTTCATCATCCGTTGCGGTGAGCCTGCCATAACGGATGTTTTCCATGACCGTATCGGTAAACAAATGTGTGTCCTGAAATACAATAGACAGTTTTTTACGCAGTTCATTGCGATCCAACTTAAAAATCGATGTCTTGTCTAAAAGAATATCCCCGGATAGCAAAGGGTAAAAGCGAGGTAGCAAATTGATAATTGTCGACTTGCCGGCGCCAGTCTCACCCACGAAAGCGATCTTTTGTCCTGGTTTTACGTCGATGTCAATATCAAATAAAACCTGTTTTTCGGGTACATAGCCAAAATTTACATGCGATAGTGTCACTTGGCCCTGAATCGGGTCCGGCATTGGCAATGAATCTATCGTTTCACTTTCAGGAGCCGTGTCAATAACGGCAAAAATACGTTCTGCGCCCGCAAGAGCTGCCTGTAAGCTGTTATATTGGCTGGAAATCTCGTTTACAGGCCGTCCAAATTGCCGTGCATACTGTAAAAATGCAGTTAACCCCCCTAAATCAAATCCACGTGTGATCACTAGAATACCACCTGCGATGGTAGTCAGCGCGTAGTTAATGGTGCTCATATTCGCCATCAAAGGCATCATCATTCCAGAATAAAACTGGGCCTTTGTTGCTTTTTCCCGCAGTACCTGATTAAGCTGCTCAAATTGTTCGATGGCGGCGTTTTCGTGGCCAAAAACCTTAACTACCTTTTGTCCGCTGATCATTTCCTCCACATAGCCATTGGCATTGCCGAGCGCAGCTTGGTTGGCGACAAAAAAACTCTTGCTCTTGTTGATGATCAGTTTCGCCAGATATAACATCAGCGGAATCATGATCAATGCAATAATCGATAGGATAGGGCTGATATACAGCATGAGGGCGAGTGTCCCCAACAAAGTAATTGAGCTGATTAAAAGCTGTGTGATACTATTATTCAGGGCATCGCTTACTGTATCCATGTCATTGGTGAAGCGACTCATCAGATCACCATGCTGATGGGTATCGTAAAATTGCAAAGGGAGGTACTGCATGCGGTCGAACAGATCATTTCGGAGGTTAGAAATCGTTTTCTGAGCCACTTTTATGGTCAGTCGGTATTGCAACATGTTGAAAATTCCTGTAGCGATATAAATTCCGATCATGACCAGGGCAATTTGGCCTAGACCAACAATATCTTTTTTGAGGACATAATTGTTGATCGCAGGCCTTAAAAGGTAGTTGCCTGCCAGTGTCCCCGCAGTTCCCAGCAAAAGTGAAATTAAAATCAGCAGGAGCATCAGCCGTTGCGAAGAAAGGTAGCGCATCAATCGCCATAAAGCTTTAAATCCCTGTTGAGGCTTTTCATTTTTAATGCGTCTTGAACTACCGGGGCCAGGTAAACTCACGGGAATGGATTTGTTTGAGGTACTCATTAGGCTTCTTCTTTTTGCAGGTGTTGTGACTGATAAATTTCCTGATAGCTGGTATTTGTTTGCAGAAGTACATCGTGTGATCCAGAACCGACAATGCGGCCTTCTTCCATGACCAATATTTGGTCGGCATGCATGACGCTCGAAATACGCTGCGCGATAATCAATAGTGTGGTGTTCTGCAGATAATTTTTTAAACCTTCACGTATTTTTCGATCGGTATCGATGTCCACAGCACTTGTACTGTCGTCCATAATCAAGATTTTAGGTTTCTTCAATAAAGCCCTGGCAATACATATGCGTTGTTTTTGTCCTCCTGAAACATTGACGCCTCCTTGTCCCAGTAGTGTCTGATAGCCGCTGGGAAAGGAGCGTATAAAATCGTCTGCACAGGCAATCCTAGCAGCGGCATAAATATCCTCTTCTGTTGCCTGCTCATTTCCCCATTTGAGATTTTCTAAAATCGTTCCTGAAAAAAGTTGGTTCTGCTGCAACACAATCGCAATCTGGCTGCGCAGTTCCTGTAGTTGGTAATTTCTGACATCGATGCCATCTACTAAAACGGCACCTTCAGACACATCATATAGTCGTGGAATTAATTGTACCAAAGTGCTCTTTCCCGAACCTGTGCCACCTATGATTGCTAGGGTAGTCGCAGGCTTTACTTCGAAGCTAATATTGTCAAGGTTGGGTTTTTCACTTTGTATGTTGTAACGGAAAGTGACTTGCTTAAATGCGATCCGTCCCGTTGTGATGGCGTATCTATTTTGGAGGCCTTCCGCAGTATCCGTTAAGGAGGGTTGTTTCTCTAAAACTTCTTCAATTCTATCGCCAGAAGCGATTGCCCTTGAAATCATCATGAAAGTCAATGAAAGCAGCATCAAAGAAATAAGGATTTGCGTGATATAACTTAGAAATGACATCAATCCACCCAGCGCAAGCGTTCCGGTCATTACTTTCTGTCCGCCAAACCAAGTCACGGCAACAAGCGACAAACCCATCACCAATTGCATGACAGGCATGATAAGGACAACGATGCTCGAAGCTTTGGTGGCAACATCCATCAGATCGAAATTCACTTTGTCGAATTTCTTTTTCTCAAAATCCTGTCGTACAAAAGCTTTTACCACCCGCACATTGAGCAGATTTTCCTGCACAACACTATTGACACGGTCAACCGCCTGCTGCATCTTGATAAAAAAGGGGAGTCCTTTGCGTAATAAAATAAAAATACTTAAGGCCAATATAGGCAATGCAATGGCCATCACGATGGACAGATCCTTATTAATAGAAACTGCAAAGATAATGGCAAAAACCATCATAAGGGGTGCTCTTAGAAGCATACGCAAGCACATCATCATGACTTGCTGCATCATATTGGTGTCGTTGGTGAGCCGTGTTGTAAGCGAGGCCGAACTGAAATAATCGGTATCCGCAAAAGCAAAGGATTGTATTTTTCGAAACAAGGCCGTCCGGAGATTCGTCGCAAAACCCACCGACGCGTGTGCAGAGTAATAGATGTTGCATAAATTGGCAACGATAGCAACGATGGCTAATCCGATCATGGCCAATCCAATTTTCAAAATGTAGTTGATATCTTTATGCAAGATTCCGTCGTCGACAATGATAGACATCAGACGGGGTTGTACAATCTCGCAAAATACATCGATCACAACGAAAAAAGGAATAATCAAAAAAGCCTTTCTAAATGACTTGGTATAAGGGGTAAACGTGGAAAGCTTCATCTGCCTGTATATCCATTAAATCATCTAGTCCAGTTTGTAAGCCTGAACGCTGTTACTCCTAACGGTAGGCACATACAGCATACCTGAAGATTTGTCGTATCCGATATCGGCAGCGTTTATCTTTTTGTCACGTGTGTCAAGTAATACAGCATTGGAGCCGTCAGGTTTGACATGGTAGATCAGTCCTTGCCAGCCAGAAACTACAAATTCGTTGGGTTTAATTTGTACGACACCGTCCAATCCGCCTTCCATACCTTTCGATATTACGGTAGTTTTTTTATCCTGATCTATCTTAACAAGCGCGCCATCCGATAGCACATACAAGTCTTTGCCGACAGCCAGCAACCCATTTGCACCTTTTAGGTTTTCTGCATACAGCATAGGAGAGTCGTTTTCAATGCGATAGATTTTTCCAAGTCGCGTGTCACTTACATAAACGATACCCTTTGAGTCAACAGTAATGTCATTGAGCAGCTCAGCACCATCGATGGTAATTCTTTTTACGATGCTTGCTTTATCTATATCGATGACGGCAATGGATTTAGAGAATGCTTCAGCCGCGTAGAGCCGGTTTTTGTGGATTCCTATACCCAAAACAGCATTGAGTCCTGTAACCCAATCTCTTTTGATAAATTTTCCGTCCATATCCAGTTTACTGATGAATGCTGTAGTATTAGGTTCGAAGGCGATCGTATTTGAAACATAGAGTACTTTGTTCTTGGCATCTACCCAAACGGACTCTGGAGATCTTAGGGTGGTGTCCGATTGCCATTGAGGCGTTAAAGACTTCTGTCCAAATAGGACTTGTACAAACATGATAAGGGTTAATGTTAACGTAATTTTCATAGAAAATCGGATTGAGATTTATATTAGTTTAATTTATTCGAATTAAATAACGATTACCCAAGGGAACTTTGGTCTTCCGCTAAAGAAGAAATAGTTGTAGTCAAGAAAAAAAATCGACCATTGAGTTTATTTAATATACAGAATTTAGATCGTATTGTTTTCTTTTTTCGAAAGAAAACCTCATCGGATCGCTCAGCTCAATTACTTCTTTATAAATAAACTGGTGCAGCATTTATTTTCAATATACAGCAAAATTACTGTACGCACATTAAACGTATTTATAAATAATTTTTCATTTTATACAGATTTATGGAAGCTATTAATTTCTTGTTAATAGTTTATTAATGGTACATAATAACTTTGATTTCAAGAATAACCTCAGTAAAACTTTAGCCTTCCGGAACAGCGAGGCAGTATGGGGACCAGCATTGAAATAAACCAATATGTATAAACCAGTCTTCAACCATTTATAAAAAAATCACTTAATTATGAGTATTAAACAGCAAAAAAAAGTATGTATAATCTTCTTGTTGATCGCTTTGATGATGTCCTGTTCAAAGAGCGAAAAGAAGATTGAAGAATCTATCCCGAAAGAGGAGGCCAAAAAAGCGAATGGCAACAATGGGCTTTCCGTGACAGGCGATGTCGTTGGGCAGATTACCGTGGGATACCAGGGCTGGTTTTCCTGTGCGGGTGACAATTCACCCATGGGAACACATTGGTGGCACTGGACTGAGGCTTGGCAACAGACCCCGACCCAAGGTAATTTCCATATTCCTTCTTGGCCTGACAACAGCGAATACCAAAAAAAATACAATACCAATTTACCGGCATTGGGCAATGGTTCGCCTGCATCTCTGTTTTCTTCATTTGACGATCAGACAGTCAATGTCCAATTTAAATGGATGAAGGATTACGGTATCCACACGGCGGCATTGCAGCGATTTAATCCGACAGGGATAGAAGGTCCCATTCGTAATGCGATTACGGCTAAAGTTAAAACTGCCGCCGAGCAACATGGTATCAAATTCTATATCATGTATGATGTGTCGGCTTGGGTTAATATGCAGGCTGAGATAAAAAATGATTGGCTAAATCTGATGAAACAATATACCCAGTCTACTGCCTATGCCAAACAGAACGGCAAGCCTGTGGTCGGTATTTGGGGATTCGGTTTTAATGACAACAACCATCCCTGGTCAGCAGCCGTTTGTCTGGAGGTTATTCAGTGGTTTCGCGATCAAGGCTGCTATGTCATGGGCGGTACGCCAACACACTGGAGGTTGGCACAAACAGGAGGAGATTCGAGACAAGGCTATATCGATGTCTACAAATCATTTGATATGTTGTCACCTTGGATGGTAGGCCGCATCGGAACCATTGCAGACGTGGATCATTATGCGCAGCATATCCAAAATGCTGATCTACAGTTTTGCAATTTAAATAACATAGACTATCAGCCCTGTGTATTGCCGGGGTCACTGCAGGAGGGGCAACGAAAACATGGTGATTTTATGTGGCGACAATTCTATAATTTGACCGCGCTTGGTGTCAAGAGTATGTATGTGTCCATGTTTGATGAGTACAACGAATCCAATCAGATAGCGAAGACAGCTGCAACTCAACAGGATGTTCCTGTTGGGCTGGGGATTAAATCTATGGATGAAGATGGGACTGTTTGTTCTTCAGATTATTATCTCCGGATTACAATGGATGGTGGGAAGATGCTAAAGGGACAGATAGGGCTAAGCCCAAATAGACCAACATCCCCTCAATAAGTCAACTTTAACGTACACAATTGGTTTATATAGTTTAATAGTGTAGCCGAATCTTTGTCATGAAGATTCGGTTTTTATACTGTTTATTATCCGATCAGAAAAGCATTTTTCATTTCCAATTCAGACTTTCTTTAGTAACTTTAATCCATTGTAAACGCTGAACTCATCGTTTATAAGACTTTGCAGAATACGTTTTGCCTTGTACAACGTTGATCGGCAAGGTTGTTATGTATCGTCCTTGGTCGCAAGTCCAAGGGTGTTCATCGACCTAAGTAAAGACGATTCTGGGATGGTTTCGTGCTTATATCGATTGTCATGTTTCAAAAAAAAATAAAAAAAATGCTCTTTATAATTTTATTCATTGTTGCGGTAGTCGCCGCAGGTGTTGCCTATTATTTATTCACCAATGGTAACGTTAATGTAGATATGGCTTTGAAATCAGCTACGCTATATGGATTTAAAGTTAAGGGGTTGGACGGCTCGTCCATTGATTTCGCGCAATTTAAAGGTAAAAAGATACTCGTTGTAAACACCGCTTCTAAATGTGGGTTTACACCTCAGTACGAGGGTCTTGAACGCTTATATAAAAGATTCAGTGATAAGTTGGTTATTATAGGTTTTCCTTCAAATGATTTTTTAGACCAAGAACCTGGTAAGGATGCCGAAATAGCTGCTTTTTGTCAACGGAATTACGGCGTAACTTTTCCGATGGCAGCAAAGATTGATGTTAAAGGAAAACGGCAGGCGCCTATTTATCAGTGGTTGACCAACAAAAGCTTGAACGGCGTAGAAAGTTCTGCTGTCTTGTGGAATTTTCAGAAATATCTAATCGATGAAAATGGCAGGCTTATGAAGCATTTTCTTCCAAAAATAGATCCCGAGGATCCTGCAATTGTGGCGTTGCTCGAGTAGTTAGATAGCGCTCATTCAACTTTCTTTAAACATTTGAAAGTCCGCGGTAGTGGATGGCTGCAGAATGGGAGAAATTCTTTAATAGAACCGCCAGTCAAATTACTAATGAGTTCATCGATTGATTTGCCAGCTTTTCTAAATCCTGTCCCCTTAAAATCTGTTATATAAATATCCAGTTCGCCTGCTGCATCAATTTCATAGTCCCAAAAGAGATAGTAGCCATTGTCGCTGGAAGCGAAGGGAAACAATCGCTTTACGATTGGCAGCGAGCAGTCAGGACCTATTTCAAACCAGATATCATCATTTTTAACATCATCAATATAGGTATTTCTAATTTCATCGGATCTAACAGTTAATGAATCTCCATAGTTGCCCATCGGAATATAAATATGAAATTCACCTAATGCTAACCCGTATCCATAGTTTTTTACAAAGGATTTGTATGATTTAGGAAAAGCTTTTCCATTTGGGAATCTAAAATTCTCGAGAATTGACTGATCCCCAAATTCAGAAGGTGTACCTTCTATTTGCAGATCAAAGGTATTATTTAGCATAACGTTTTTATAAAAATTCGCATATTACGATTCAAAATTTCCTGCCTATTGTTGATTTTTTTTTGACTTATTTCTTTACCGCCACTTACTTACCTGCAGTACGTTTTCATCCAGTTGTGCCGCTAATGATTTCGCCCGTGCTTTTAAGATCAATTTTCTGCCAGTAATTGTTCGGGTAAAGATTAAATCACAATTCCCTACGTGTGCTTCCCACTGATTGCTAAAATATTCGGCGAACTCTTTTTTGCGTGCCAGCGGTTCCGGAACAGCATGATAATCTTCCTGCTTGACAAAAAAAGCAAATTTGTTTTTCCTGACAATCACATAACGCGGATTATTGATCGGCGCTATAATCTCCTGTAATGCATTGATGAATATTGATTTGTCGTATGTTGTACCCCCTTCTAAATGGCAGTAAACGGAACCCGAGCGGTCAACTTGCATTTCTACGCGTACTTCGTTTCGATCAGTCCGAATGATATGAGCTTTTAGCAAGCCATTTAAGAGCGCATAACTCACTTGGTTGAGATCTTTGGAAATATCTCGGTATTTCAAATATAGTCCGAGTGACCTGACGGTATTTCTCCCGAAAAGCAGCATTCCGACTGCCCCCAAGCTGGCCATGTAAATATAAAAATCTTTTAGGCTTTGCATATTTTTTAATGTTCTAAAAAATCCCTGCACATTGTCAAGTCCAAAACTAAGCCAGCCAGCGCCCACTGTCGCGAGTACATTTCTAATTGTTTTGTTGAGATACAATGATTTTACACGTTGGTAATCTTGTTCTTCCGTAAAAGGTATCTTGATCTCCTCGACGAGATTCACTCCTTTTGTAAGCGCGTCATTCCACCGCTGTCTGAGGTTCTCTCGGTCGGCTGCAAATAGCAACATTTCCGCATTTTTCCGTGAAATTTCCCCAACGTTGTTTATGTTTTCGGGTAGATCAAAACGGCCTATACCATTTTCAATTTCAGGTTCTTGTCGCAGCGAGACGCCGACAAAACTTTTGAACCGTCGCTTTAATAATTTAAGGTCATCACCGCCCGTTGCGGAAGTGGAGTCTGCACATACCAAATGCCAGATATTTGCCGTTTTGTCCTTATTGCCCTGTTGTGCTCTGATAGCCCGACCCCGCATCTGATTGGAAAGTACAAATGAGCCGACAAAGCTCGCTAAAATCAGGGCATTGATTGCCGGAGCGTCCCAGCCTTCACCTAACAATGACTTGGTCCCCAGTAGGACTTCAATTTCTCCAGTCTGGAATAGCTGTGTGACGATGTGAACGATATCGTGTTTAAGTCCCTCTGTTTGGTTTATTAAAAGGTAATTTGTATCAAAAGGAACAGGGCTCGCAGCGTTGTCATAAATATCATACTTAGCAGCAGTGGTTTGAAATGCAGCGTAAGTGCTAGCCGGAATAATGATCAAGGATCCTGTAAGCACAGCGATTTTCTTATTATTCTTATTTTCCCGTCTCAATTTTTCGAAAATAGGTATAACACCTATTTTGTTCAATTCAAGCGTATTGTGGTCGGTGCTTACATAGAATTCCTTTCGGATAAAATCCGAAAGGACTACCAACCGTAGGTTTTTACCCAATTTTTCATATTCAAAATCCACAATCGCTGTAATAGCGTCCATTTTACTGATACTGGATGTCAAATATTGTCGGACACGGCTATTTTGGGAAAAGTTCACCCGTTTTCTTTCCGTGGCACCATGCCTTTGTAATCTATTTTCTAGCATGTTGCGGTGTTCTTCAAACGCATTGAAATGTACCTTTTCCTGGTACAGATAAAATTCAAGTAGAATTTCGAGCCATTCATAATCCAGGCGAGGTATTTTAAAATCTTTGCCACCGATGATCTCCATATGGAGCTCGGGAATTGGAATTTGGTTGGCATGGAGAAAAATTAAGCATGCTGAGTAATATTTCAGGTTATTATAGACCCAATCGAGATCATCCATCGGGTTTAACCATATCGGATGATTTTGGACCGCCTGAAGTACGATTTTGTCGCTGCTTACTTCCTTAAACAGTTTAAGCATGCTATCCCTATAATCGGCAATAAACTGTCTTTCCTTTTGGCTAGGATTGGTGAAATAGATATAATCCTGATGCGGACATAGATCACCCTCAATGACAAGTTCGGGAACCGAAATTTCTGCATCTATGGGGCCATTGAGATCCATGTAGCGCTGCCATTCTGTTGGAGTGACATCGTAAGGTGGAGTTGCTGTTAGACCAACAACCGTCGGCTTCAGCTTTTTCTTTATATGGGTTAATGTATGCCACCATTCATTTTTAAGATGGTGTGCTTCGTCGACGACAATCGTGCCAATTTTTTGCGATTTCAATCCCTTTAGGATAAGCTCAAGGTTTGACCCGAGCTCCGGTGCATCCTGATCATTGCAGGCAGCATGCAGCCCCTGATAGGTTACTACGGTGAAAAATTTCGGATTCCGGATATCCCTGGAGATCCAGTCCGGCACGGTGTCCGTTTGAAGAAAAAGTTCACTGAACCGTTGTATCCATTGGTTACGGATTGCACGTGTCGGTGCGAGAATTAGTGTTGGTTTATTGATGCGTATAGCGACTTCAAGCCCCAAAACCGTCTTACCTGAACCAGGCGGTGCCACCACATGTAAATGACCATCTTTAAGATGCTCTTGTAATTCTTCAAGTACCCGTAGTTGGTACTTGCGCCACGAATATTTGAATTTAATTGCTTTAGGGTATTCAGTCAATAGATCCGGATAATTTAAAATTTACACTATATTGTAGTGCAATATACCAATTTTGGTTGCAAATACGATTTGCCGTAGAAGACTTGTATAGTTCCTTCTATTGACCTCTAATATAAGCGGTACATTAAGATTATATTTCTTTTAAGTTAAATTTTAAGTGTGCTTTCCGAAGGAAAAAAAATAGCCGTTTTATCCAACACGGAGGTGCCTCTTAAGTACGTTTAAAGCATTTTCAAAGCACTAGTCCCTTGTGCCTGATCAGTGCTTGATCAGTACATCCTCCAAAAACGGGCTAGTTTCAAGCGATTAATTTTAGCAGTTGGTTATTTTTTGATTAATTCTGGGCGAGCTGGATTTGGCATCGTTTCATCCTCCGTTAGGCTTATTGGACAGCGGAACAATTATTATTCGCGTAGACAGAATTTATATTCGTACATCACTCCCGGAAAATAACTTGATATCTTTGTAAGCGTACTTGAAAGTGGTATCGATGAATAGACAACAGTAATTATAAAAATACGGGTAATATGGGAAAAATTATATTCAGATTTTGGTTGGTTAATGTACTGATAAGTGTCGCGCTATTTATCCTATACCGACTTGTTATCGCAGAGACGAATACGGCTGCTACAGGATTTCTGGAAACGATTATAGTTATACTGGACATTGTTGTCAATTTAGGTTTTTCAACAATTTATCTTTTCGTAGTGATTTTATGTTCTTTACTATTTTTTCTAAATCACATCGAAAAAATTCGCCGAAATAAAGTATTATCGTTTCTGACATTTTCGGGAATACCTGCTGTTTGTCTGGTCTTACTGATTATTTATATTTTGGTTGGAGTTTATAAATATAATATGGTTCTCGACCCGTTAAAAATGCTGCTCCTGTTTTCTGTTGTTTATCTAGCCAGCACCGTCTTAGAATTTGTCCTGTTCAGAAAAATAATCGAAAAACAGCAGGCTGCTCCGAAAGTTAAGCAATAAAACTGCATCATTGTCGTCTGTCTGACTATTTGTTTAATCAAATTAATCAAAATTGGCTGAGTTCAGATACCCCGATGATCTTAATGTTTCTAAGATGTAATTCGCTTCAGCTTGATCCATATCATTCGCGAATTTTATTGTTTTAAAACCATATTCAAATCGAATAGTCCCTCTATTTTTAAACAACGACAAATCATTCCTGCGGCCCCAAAAAACGAATTCAAAGGGCTCCTCTTCGATATGAAAATTCTTTACTTCCCGTAGATCAAATATCTTATTTCTGAAGAATATATCATTTTTTCTGGCGATGCTGATCTGCTCACGATCTATCACGATGATTTCTTTTCCAATTAAGTACCACGATAATGTTTTAATCACAAATAAGCCCCCCAGAGTCCAGCCAATCAACCAGATTACTTGAAACAACCGATCAAATTCTAATCCGCTATTTCCGTTATTAAAAAAGTCCTTTACGAACGAGCCTCCAACAAAATTTAATCCAATAAACCAAGCGACCAGCCACAAACTAAGGAATGCTATGACAGGCATATGTTTTTTTGCTGGGATGGTAATTTGGTATCCATTTGACGTTTGGTCAATATTTGCAATACCATCATAAGGTCTTTCCATGGTGATAATTTGTTACTCGTTCAAAATTGGTTAATTTAACAGGGACTAATATGCGAAAAGTCAAAGAATAAAAAACTATTTTTTATCATTAAATTATATTAATTTTTTCAGGATAAGCCATTTGATTTATGCGTAATTCGCAGATCAAATTTTTTTATTGCTGTTCTCGATGAATTCTAATGCTTCCTCTAACTGATTTTCATCAAAATATCGCTCTTCTAAAGCCGAGTTAAATAAATGGAGCATCTTGTTTTCAATATTGACTATTGACTTCATGAAATCAGAATGGGATACAACCGCACAGCGTCCGATTTTTCCGAAATGTTTAATTCCCCATAATTCCCCTTCAAAAAATGCTTTTAATTTCATGTCTTTCATCACAGACATGTCTTTAACCTTAATCAATATGTTGACATGCGCATAACCTTCATTCAATTTTTCTTCGAAAAGCTGTTCTATCAAAAGCGCATCAGTTTCTGTAAATGTTCCTATTAATTCCAGCGCAAGTGCATTGCCTTTAAATTTTTTTATTTGATTGATCATGTTGGTTTTATTGTTTTGTATTTCATCTGTATAGTAAAGTTAAAAATATGGAACGTAATTGAAATTGAGTTACGAACATGAATTGAAACCCAATTGCGGGGGCTGACGAATGAATGGTTACTTTCTGGCATATTTACTTTCCTTTACAAAAAAACGTAGGGGTAGAGCCGCGTGTTCCTGAGCATAAGCGATACCGATTCGTGCTGCTTTTCCGATTTGTGCTGGATTGTATTTTAATCCCTGATCTTCAATCCAAATGCGGTCGTCGGTCAATAGCGCATCATTAAATGACGCGTCAATTCCCAAAGCTTTGGCCGCAGAACCCGGTCCGTTGGAAAATGAGGGTTTTTCTGGCAGCACGTGTCTCCGTAAAGCCATCACGTCAATGCCAACGAGCGGTTCAATACTCCTGATTAAAACGCATTGAGGATCCGCTGAACCAGAGGTAACAATATTCAACAGATGGTGAATCCCATAACATAGGTATACATAGGCCACACCACCTTCACGATACATCGGCTCAGTCCTGGAGGTTCTCTTTCCGTTAAATGCATGAGATGCTTTATCCATAACACCAAAGTAAGCTTCAGTTTCGACAATTCTACCCCCTGTTAGCAGGCCGTCTTTTTGCGTATAGAGTACCTTTCCTAACAGATCTTCTGCCAGGAATAAAGTATCGTTATTGTTATAATAAGATTTAGGCAGTTTACTCATCCTTTATACAAAAAATTGACTTATTTATCATTCGTATGTTACTCGTATCAGTAGAGGCATTCAATCCTTCTCTAAGCACAGTTTTGTTTATCCCTATTTCCCAGTTCTTTCTCTCCTAGGTTACATCGTATGTGTTCTCTAAGATTAGCCAATCCAAATCTGAAAGCAATACCATGCCATAACTGGCAACATCAATAACCTTACCCATCATCATCTATGAATCAAATTGTCAACGATTATGTCCATCGTCTAACGTTGATTAAATATAGGGAAAATCATCATTTTATTGCTAACGAAGAGTAGTTAAGCAAATGATTTTCAAACTCAAATTACAGCGCGGATAAAAAGCCTGTTTATCTTAATTTTCGTGAAGCCTAACAGCGGCAATAGGGAAGGTGGCATAGGCTGCAAATAGTAAGCAATGTATACGTATGGTCTGCCAAAAAAATATGATGACGGCGATTTTTCAGGTATCCATACCAATATTGCTTTAACGTGGCACGCAGCAAATAAGGACAACATTGTGGCGCTGAGCACTGAGCCGACGGAAGCAGAAATACAAAAGGTATTTACACATTACCTTGACCTGATTGACCGAGCCAAGGTTCGGTTTTTTGTGATGGCAAAAAATTTTGATGAGCTGCTGAACCGCAAAGAAAATAGGAGTGAGATCAAATTGCCAGGCCAGCTCTGGAATATGTAAGCTCCTGGAAATACCTTTACGAACTGGATGAATAGGGGGCGTCGTTTTTTTATTTTATAAGATATGGGTTGCACCAAATTGACCAGGCATTAAAGTTGTTGCCACTTTGATCTTGCGTAAGGAGCTCAAGATCATCGACACCTGTTATATCTAGATCAAAAAGATGTTGTTCATTGGGCTTGACATTATGGGAAGAAAGGATTTTCCCATTACCACGGATGATAAATTGAATGCCCTCTGGTTTTTGAGCGCCGTCACGTAAAGCTGCGATGATTTTTAATTGCCGCCACTTTTTTGCAAGCTTGTACTTATATAGGGATGGTGCATGGGCATATAATCCTTTGCGATATACCTTAGCGCTGTTTTCTAGGAAAAATAAAGCGTTAGATTCTGCTGTGTAATAATTTCTCGCTGGGCTTTCCCAACCTACGTAAGCTTCTTCCCATGCTGCGTCAGAAAGAAAAATACTATCCTTTTTTATGGTTTTAAGGTTGATGGGTTGGTCGTCCTGCAACAATTGATTTAAGATACTCAACTTGGCCTGTTTTTGATTATCCAGGCTGTCATTTTCTACTACTCTAATCAGGTCATTGACGGTAGCCTGACCAAAATTGTTAATGGTAAGGAAATCTCCATCGTTACTATGGCTAACCATTTTTCGGTATTCTTTAACTGATCCGTTGTCAAATAAAAACAGCATTCTAATTTCATAGGGTATATTGCCTTCAAAAGGAGCAATATCAATTTCTACAGAATTGCTCTGGTTGACTACAGCGGTAAAGCTGTTGCTCAAATACTCGGAGGTATTATAAGGGTGGATCAACGCTACAACGCCATATGGTACTGTACCTGCACGGTACTGGAGCTTTAATTTTGTCGTATTTTCAGCTTGAAATAGCTTAAATGATTGTAATAGGAATTCGTTTTTTTGTTGGATAGGTTTTGGTCGCTGTGTAAATATGGGATGACTACTTAATTGAAATACTGAAGCTTTGGAAAATTTAGCTGATTTTAAACCTCCCCATTTTTCGTCTTTGTAGTGCCTGCTGCCATATTCTCCCATTAAGGAAATCGTTTTTGAATTGAACTCATTTGGAAAACCATGATCGTGTGGTAATCCAAAAAGGTGGCCCATTTCATGTGCTATCCCACCTAGGTACCAACTGTTGAACTCTCCTACAGTACATGCTTTATTTGTGGCAAACATCTCAGTAAAAGTTATTTTGGTGCTTGCGTCCGTGAGTAGTGCCGGATCTAGGAGGTCGCAGTCTGCAACCATGCACAAGCCCGAGGAAGCAGAACCCCTGCCATAGTATGGCGAATGAAAGATGTAGGTACCATTTTCATCTTTATGGCTTAAAGCATTAATGACAAGAATATGTTCGGTGTTTGGATTGATAGCAGGTGCCAGTTTTTCGAAGATTTCATTTTCTATTTCACGCCCTGAATTTATTGTATAATCATTTGAGGATTTCGCCCCTTGAACCAAGTGGTACCGATAACCCGAATCGTCTGTCTCAAAAGAGATACCATCACTCTTAAATCCCGAATTTCCAAGCTCAGTTTTGTAATAGGAGGAGATATCTTTCAGTGTTCGGTCGAGACGATTTTTCCAATCGGAAGATAGTTTTGTGTCAGCAGGATAAAAATAAACAACCTTAACAGTATGAAGCAGTTTATTTTTATTTGTTGAAATTGCTCCTTGAGCGAATTGGTTGAGTGTTATTAGTAAAATAGACAGCATTATCCAGAGGAAGTTTGGCTGACGTTTCATCCATGGTACTATACAATCGCTATTGATTTCAATTAGGTTTAATCTAGGTTTCATATTATCTAGACACTAAGTTAAATAAAATCAGCATGATTTTCATTAATAATATGCATAAGTTCTTCTTCTATATAGTTTTATATCCTATTTGGCTTGAAACGCTGGTTAAGTGGAAATCAAAATATTCTTCCTTACGATAACCCAGGAGATCAAGTTCAGCTTGATTGCCCCAAATAATAACTCCTCCGTTTTTTGTCTTTTGTGGTTTCTATTTTCATATTTTGTTTGGGTGGAGTGCTGTCCATCTATCAAGGTGTTATGCATATGCGGGAGCCCGAATTGATGAAATATCCTTTGTGGAATTATATCGTCTTGATACTCTCACGTATTTGTTATAGCAGCTGCTTTCGTTTTATAAATGGGAGTATCAGCGGAGGTAGCTTTATGCCAGGATTGCAGAGGTAAAGCGTTGATTATGCCTACTACGATCAGATGAACCATTGTGATATTTGGAGATGATAACTTAGCGATTGATATTTACCGAAAAATGAAGGAATTGATATAAGAATGACAATGTAAAGATGTAAGTTTGTATATCACCAATATTAAATTTAAGGTTATGCTATATTTAGGAATTCTGGTCTTTTTTGGACTTATTACATTATTTGCTTCATTTTATACGGTAAAACAAGAATCTGCTGCTGTGATAGAAAGGCTGGGTAAATTTTTAAAAGTGAGTCATGCTGGTTTGCATTTAAAAATTCCGTTTTTGGATCAAATATCTAAACGTCTGAATCTTAGAATAAAGCAATTGGATGTCATAATTGATACCAAAACACTGGATAATGTTTTCATCAAGATGAAAGTTTCTGTCCAGTATCAGGTAATCAGAGACAACGTAAAAGATGCTTATTATCGTTTGGAGAATCCCGAAAATCAGATCACATCGTATGTTTTTGATGTTGTGCGTGCTGAAGTTCCAAAAACAAAATTAGATGACGTTTTCGTAAGAAAAGATGATATTGCCATTGCCGTAAAAAGTGAATTGCAGGATGCGATGCAAAGCTACGGTTACGATATTATTAAAGCATTAGTGACAGATATTGATCCTGATGAACAGGTCAAACATGCCATGAACAGAATCAACGCTGCTGAACGCGAAAAAACAGCCGCAGAATATGAGTCTGAGGCTCAGAGAATACGAATTGTTGCTGTAGCAAAAGCTGAGGCAGAATCTAAAAAACTACAGGGACAGGGTATCGCAGATCAGCGAAGAGAGATTGCGAAGGGACTGGAAGAATCTGTAAAAATGCTGAATGCTGCCAATATCAATGCACAGGAAGCGTCTGCGTTAATCGTGGTTACGCAACATTATGATACACTGAATGCTATCGGCGCCAATAGCAGAAGTAATTTGGTTTTGCTTCCTAACTCGCCGACAGCAGCAAGCTCTATGCTGAATGATTTGGTTGTTTCAATTGCAGCGGCACAGAAGATTGATGGACATAATAGTGCGCAATTGCCTGATCTTCCTAAAGATGGCGGTCTTTAGGGATAGAAATCCAAAGAAGCTCTTCCATAGACGTATTATCTAAATGTTGATGTAACTGAATTCCTCAAAAGCAGGATATGGGATAAGATTACCAAGGGTACCACCAGGTTGGGCAATAAAGCATATGGAAACTGTAACATAGCAATATTTGGCTGATCATAAGCGATCAATTGTATAGGAATTGGGGATGACAGTATTCCTAGAAGAACAACAATGAGAACTGAGCAAATACCGAATATGTTCCATAATCTGAAAATCTGGAAATTGAAAATTTTACGAAAGAATATGCCCGTTATCAAAAATATTAAGGCAGTAATTCCGAAAACTATATCATAATTGCAGCCAATAAAAGTCATTTCTCGCGGCAGCATTTTAGCTTTGAATAAAGCATAGAGAATAAATTCTACTGGAATACGCAAGATATGGATCGCCAAAAGCAAATACATATTTATTTTTGTATTAACCAATAGTATCGAACAACAGACGATTGTTATAACTGTACCCAATAGCGTTAAGGCGAAAGATGGGGGAAATTGTATAAAGAACCCTGCAACAGCGGCAAATGATATGAAGAGAGACCAAATGATATAAACTCGCGTAGAAAGTTTGTGGCGTACAGCGAACGAAAATAATACAAAACAACTTATTGTAATAGCTATAAATAGATTCTGCATGATTAAAAAGCATATATCTTATAAAACTAAAGCATAAAAGGCCTAAAATACTTGCCTTAAGGCAAGTATTTTAGTGACAGGAATTCCTCGCTATATGCTTTTGACCAAAATGAGAATATTATAACGACAGATGCTCCAAGCATTGGTCATTATCGAGAAAATTTTATTTAGCTTCCCTCAACAGGTATTTAGGAGAGCTTTTTACTTCGTTACCTCAAAACGATTTGCTCCATAATTCGAGTTATTCAGTGATAAGCCCATTGCGAATAGTAATTAATAAGCTACGAATTCTAAGTGACCATTTACAGATATTTAATCATCATTTAAATAATTAAATGTGTCTTTATTTTTACTGCCATATACAAGGGTATGCCGTCAAAACATACCATGGTTTAACAAGTAAATTTAAAGACAATGAAAAGATTAATGATGAGTTTGGTAGCAATGGTGATGCTATCATCTGTTGCTTCGGCCAAGACAGCCGCAACAACAGTCAACGGAAATGTATCTGTGAAAACAACTTCCCAGCGCCTGGCCAACAATACGGTTAGGGTTACCGAGGCAACCACTGAAACGAATGCGGCATTCGTACGCTGTAATTTTAAAGTAAGTATTTATAGCTGTGATGGTGTTTTATTAGGCAGCGCTGTCTACACAGATTATGCTTCTTCAGCTGGCGGCTGTGCTAATTTCTTTGCAGCAATGCATGACTGGGTTGCAAACAACTAAACTTTTATTCATTCTTACACAAAAACAAAAGCGGGGCTTTGACCCCGTCTTTCTAAACTAAATTATCATGCGTAAATATTATATATTCTTTTTATTTCTATTCCTTTCCAGATTATCTTCTGCACAGCGGCTTCATGCGACATATGAATACATCCCATCAGCCATGGCTACTTTTAAAGAAGATGTCTATTATGATGGAACAGTGAAGATTGCTGTTCGTGATTCGATGCCAATACGCAAGCAGGAGCTCAACAAAGATGGCGATGATGAAGTAGCTTCCTCATTTTCGATAACAATCGGATCTGGCAAGAGGTATAACAGGGTCGTGATCCATCAAAATAAGGCTGACCAACAGCTAGAAACCCGTTCCATTCAAGGTGTTAACTATTTGGTGACGGACAAATTTCCGGCATTGGTCTGGAATACCGATTACACCGATGTGGATACGTTAGGCAAACATGTATGCCACAAAGCAACGGCCTCTTATCGTGGAACTACTTTGGTCGCTTATTATACCAATGATATTCCCGTACCTGTGGGACCATCGAAATTTGGTGGCTTGCCGGGCCTTATTGTGATGCTGTATAACGAAAGTGCCAATCCGAACTATTGGTATCTGAAAGAGGTAAATTATCCCTATGCGGGAAATATTCCCGTAAATGATAAATATATCCAGTCTTTACCCAAATTGAGCCTGGAAGAATTTGTCAAGAAAGACGACCAAATCAATGAAGAACAAATGCGTATTATGTACAGCAAAATGCCAATGATGGAAGGTGTAAGCGTTGATAAACAAAAAGTTAGAGGCAGTGTAGAGCAAGTGTATGAATGGGAACATCAATAAGCGGATAGCGGCCTTATTCAGCTTTTGTCTGTTGTTTATGGTCGTACATGGACAGGTTGCTATCCATGGAAGCGTTAGTACTGAGGGAAAAGCGTTAGGAGGGGTACGTATTGATTTACGGCGTGATGGCGATAACAAAATGTTGGCTTATACGTTTAGCGACGGCCAAGGCAAATATCATGTGCAAACGGCCCAAAGTGGACCATTTACGTTGCTATTCAAGGCGCTGAGCTTTAAGCCAGCTTCCCTTTCGATTACGCCTACGCAGGCCGACACGCTGATTGATGTACAGTTATTAGCTGGAGGGGTGGAGCAATTGCAGGAAGTGATTGTCCATTCCAAAGGCCCCTACCGCCGGGGCAGAGATACCATTGAGCTCGCTGTGAAATCCTTTTTGCAGGGTGATGAGCGTACGGTAGAGGATCTTCTTCGAAAGATTCCCGGCATTCAGGTGGGGACCGATGGGAGTATAAAAATAGGCAATAAAGAAGTAGAAAAAGTGATGGTGGAAGGGGACGATTTTTTTGAAAAGGGCTATCGCCTGCTGACACAAAGTATGTCCGTTCGTCCCTTGGAAAAAATTCAGATATTGCAGCGGTATTCTAATAATAAACAGCTGAAAGGTATCGAAAATTCGGACAAAATTGCACTAAATCTGCAACTTAAGGAGGAAAGCAGGGCACAGTGGCTTGGCTCGGTGGATGCGCAGGTGGTTCCCATAGGTCCAAAATATTATCAGGCCAATGCGAACTTGATGAATTTTGGAAAAAAGAACAAATATTACCTATTAGGTGCTGCTAACAATAATGGAGTCGATGCCGTAAGCAGTATTAACCACCTGATCCAGTCTGGTTCTCCTGATGAACCAGGTCAGATTGGTGTCGGAATAACAACACCTACTTTGATAGATAATACGCCAAATTTGCCCGGTTTTGATTATAAAAGAACGAATTTCAATAACGATAAGCTGTTGTCCTTGAATACCATTTTAAATCCGACCCCACAGTTAAAGATCAAATGGCTGGGTTTTGCAAATCCTACTAAAAAATCATTTTATCGAAATACCGTGCAGAACTATCATTTGCAGGATATTCAATTTACCAATACCGAAGATTATCAGTTTACCAGAAACATCGATAACTACTTCACGAAACTGGAACTGCAGTTGGAGCCCAATAAACGTACACTGTTGAGCTATTCAGGTACACTAGGTTCTCTGAGAAAAAATGATTTGGGTGCATTACTGTTTAATGGTGTTCAAAGTGAGGAACTGACCAAAAGTAAAGGATATTTGACCAACCATAATCTGAGTTATAGCTACAAATTTTCGGAGCGGGATGTACTGGTCAGCTCACTACGTTGGATAAAGCAACAGTCGCCATTGGACTACAGTATCAATCAATACTATTATGAAGATTTGTTTGGAGGTAAAGATATCCATGCGGTAAAACAACATATCGAAAATAATCTGCAGTATCTGGGGGCTACTACACACTATGTAAGCCGAAAGAAAAATGGTGATTTTTTTGAGTTGGCCTTCAATATGGCCTACCAGCAGCAACAGCTCAACACTGAATTGAAGTTGTTATCAAATCCAGACGAGTCAGGTGGGACAGCAGTCTCTCCTTCGGGATTTTCCAATGCGATGGACTTAAACGTGTTTCAGACGAACCTTATTTCCAAGTATACCTTTAAACGAAATAAATGGGAATTGACACCCCGCTTGCAGGCAGGTCTTGTACAGAACAGGTTGACAGATTTTGGGAAACCCAAACATAAAAATAACCTGTTGCTTTCTCCAGGACTATCGGGGAAATGGGTTATCCACCCAAAAGGGCGACTTGAAACAGATCTCTATTTTCAGCAACAGAATACCTCACCCACCGAGCTAATTCCCCATTATTATACGACAGGGGTTCGAAACTTTATTCGAGGAACGGATAATCTAGCGACCTTAAGTAGTTCTGGTGGCACGCTGATGTACACCTATGGCAGTATGACAGATCGTTTTTTTGCGAACCTTTCGGCCGGACATCAGATTTTGTTTGATTATGTGGGTACAGAAAGCAGTTTAGACCCCAATTTTAGCCTTGTGCAACAAGTATTGCTTAAAAACAAAAAGAGCAGCAATTACAAGGCAGATCTTAATTATTACCTGAAAGTTGTAGGTGGAAATTTCCGTCTGGACTTAGGTGCAAACACGGCAGATTACGAAACATTGGTGGTGGGCGTGGGCAATCGTCAAATTCATACAGAGACATATGATTATGGACTATCGTTTAGAAGTGCATGGAAATCCAGGTTGAATATTTACACAGGTTATGCCCTGCAGTCGGTTACTTATCGCTCAGATAGCAAAACTACACTCAATAATAGCCGCGGATTTCTGAATGTATTTTTGAATATGGGAAAAAATATACAGTGTAATCTAAAGAATGAATCCTATCGCTTTGGCAGTTTCCTTGGGCAGGATTCCAAGACCTATTATTTTTCGGATTTCTCCTTATCTTATGAATTGCGGCAACATAGGACAAGATTTACCATGACAGCAAAAAATATTTTTAATACTCGCTTTTTCAGAAATGCTGAATTGACAGACCTTTATAATACCAGCACCGAATATAAACTTTTGCCGGGTTATATCAGTTTTGGGGTAGATTATAGCTTTTAAGTTTTTATCTTGAAACCAGGACAGAACATATCCTCGAAGATGAAAAATTCTTTCAGGATAGGCCTGCAACCGTCGCTTTTTATTACAAGTTGATTTCATCCGAAATTAGATTGTCAATAAAAACGCTTTGATCAATTCGGCGGTTTCAATAGGTTTTTCCGCAAGAATAAAATGGCCACAGTTTTCAATTTTTTTAAGTGTTAGATTACTGGTGATTTCCGGTAAAGAATGAAGCAGTAGGTCATAGCCACTTGCACCAATCGCCAGGACTGGCATTTCTAATTTACTGTAGCTCGCGTAATCTTTAATATCCTGTGGAAAGGCTTGATACCATGCATTGGAACAACGAATAGCATCTTTATTGTCATAAGCTTCACTATAAACAGATTTATCAAATTGGCTTATGCTATCTTTATTAATCAGCAGGTTGTCAAATAACCAAGAGATGACGATTGACATGCGTCCCTCAAGTAACCTTTCTGGTAATTCTTTTACTTGATTAAAAGCTAGCCACCATGGATATAGATAAGTTCCCCCCAAAACAGGTAGCATAGGAAGCTGATACATGCTTGGGTCTGGATGTGGTGTATCTAGCAGTATCAATTTACTAGTTGCTTGAGGATAATTACAAGCAAAACTAAAAGCAACATGTGCACCGATATCGTGACCTGCAATAAAAACGCTGTCCAAGCCTAAATGCTTTACTAATTTGTAGATATCCTTGGCGATGTTCTTTTTGTCGTAACCATTTTCCGGTTTATCCGAGCTACCCATTCCTCTAATTTCAACTACAAATACTTGGTTGCTTTCTGCTAATATAGGCATTACATGATGATACGCCCACCATGTTTCTGGATAACCCGGAATAAGAATTATGGGGTCTCCTTTGCCTCCGTGAACATAATGGATTGAAATGTCATTTATTACGATAAAATTGCTTGTGAAGCCGGGTACAAGTTTAATAAGTTCTTTGTCGGAATATGCTGTTTTCATGATAAAAAGATATTTATAGCGACCATTGATTTTCTATAGACAAATTTAAACTGTATTTTTACAACCAACAAGTATGAAGTATACTTTATACTTGTGATATTTTTTTAAACTATTGATTATCAAGTGAAATTAATTAGTCAACTAGCGAGGGAAGCGAACATTCCTATTGGAACTATACGTTTTTATGAAAAGAGTGGACTCATTTCTGGCAAGACAAAAAAGGATATAACTTCCAATAACTACGTTTATTACGATGATGAAGTAACCGAAAAACTGAGGTTCATAAAGATGGCAAAAGCTGTAGGTTTTACGTTAGCTGAAATTAAGCAGGTTATTGATGCATGGTATCAAAAAGAGCTAACTCAGACAAGTAAAATGGAAGTGCTCGATCTTAAATTGGAACAGATAGATGCTAAGATAAGGGAACTTAAAGTAATGAAAAAGCAAATCGAACAATGTAAAAGCAATATCCAAAATGGTTTAAGTCGATAACCTATGTTTCCGGCTTTACCTACTCCTAGCTCATTGAAATGAAAAAGATGAAAGAATACAAAATTGCTATTGGATTGTCAACCGTATTGTGTCTAATTGCCTTTTTTATTAGAGATCGGTTTTTAATGTTTTTTACAACCGAAATTATAGGTGAAAGCCCCTTGTTTAAGGATAGCTGGCGTCTACCTGGCCAGGTTTTACCAACACTGATTTTTATTTTCTCTTTTGGAATTCTCCCTTTTCTGTATCTGTCAGTCAAAAATTATTGTAAAGTATCTTCGGTAAGAAATCAACGGCTTTCCCTTCTAATTATCAGTACTTCGGGACTTATATTGTGTTGGGTGCGCTTGGTTTATTTAAAATTTAAAGTTGCTCAGATACGAGACCTGTTAAGAAGGGCCGAGTTTACTTCGGATGGTGATATACCCAGCGTTCAGTTTCAAGATATGCATCTAGAGTCTTATCTCTTAGTAGGCTTACTTGTTGGCTGGCTACTAAGTATTATTATTTTTAGAAAATCTACAAATCCTAAACTTTAATTCCCCCCCTGAATGCTTAACGAGAGGGGGATCTCGTACTATGAACTGCATGAGAGTGTAGAACATCCTGCGGTGTTGTCATAGCTAGAAGGACGTTTGACGGAAAATTCCGGAAATAATTCTTGGTATGGATTTTCTAATGCTTGCGTTAGTTTCATTAACATTGCTGTTTTTCCAGCATTAATTTCTTCAATGCATTGGTAAAGCAGATAGTTCCGCAGTATAAATTTGGGGTTTGTTTTTTTCATTAAATCCAGGGACTCAGCTTTTGAAATTGAATTTGAATGCAAGCGGGATTGATACTGTTCCATGAAGTCTTTAAGCCGGCTAAGCTTTTCTTCATTTAACACAGCGTAAGCTACTGGGCTAAAATGTTCATGTAAATCAGTTTCTGGAGTTATTTTTTCCAATTGATTGAAGAATAAGGTATGATCCAATGCGAGTTCTTGCATTAAACTTTGCCAGTTGTTAAAAAACACCTCATCTTCCTTTTTTAGCCCATCAAATCCGAATTTTTTGCAAAGCATTTTGTCATGAGCTTCCCAAAAATAAACGCCAAAATTATTTAGGGTGTTTTCAAGGAATTTTTCATCGTTGATGATAGGTTGGAGGGCATTCGCAAGTTTCCATAAATTCCAGTTTGCAATCTGTGCCTGCTTTCCAAATGCATATCTCCTTCCTGGTAGATCCGTCGTATTGGGCGTGAAATTTAAATTATATTCATCCATCATTGAATAGGGACCATAATCGATCGTTAGGCCTAAGATCGACATATTGTCTGTATTCATTACCCCATGCACAAAACCTACTCTAAACCATTCTACCATTAAGTCTGCCGTGCGGTTACATACATTTTCAAAAAAATCTTTATATTTCTGCTGATCGGATGAAACAATTTCAGGGAAGTAATTTTCAATCGTAAAATCAAGCAGATCCTGTAATAAGCTGTGCTCCCCCTGAGCAAACATCAGTTCAAAATGTCCAAAGCGAAGGAAGCTTTCGGCGGTTCTGATTACCACGGCTCCTTTTTCGTATTGTGGGTTGCCGTTGTACATGATATCCCGAAGAACATCTTCTCCCGAAAAGGCCAGGCTTAAGGCCCTGGTAGTAGGTATGCCCAAGTGATACATGGCTTCACTCATCAGGTATTCACGTACAGAAGACCGCAATACTGCTCTTCCGTCTGCACGTCTTGAATAGGGCGTTGCTCCGGCTCCTTTCCATTGAATTTCGGTCTTCTTACCTTCGGCATTGGTAATTTCGCCTGCAAGAATAGCCCTACCATCGCCCAGTTGTCCGGCCCAGTTACCAAATTGATGTCCCGCATAAGCTGTAGCGTAGGTCTGAATATTGTTAGGTAGGTGAGATCCTACCAAAAAGTTAAGATCCTTTTCTTCAAATTTACCCAGCCCTATTTCCTCAGAAAGAGCCTCGTTGAAAGCAATCAGTTGAGGCTGTTCAAACCCAGCAGGTTCGATCGTAGCAAATAACACTTTTGGCGTGCCTCGCTGTGTAGGATTATTGGAAAAATCTCCAGGGAATTTTTTGAGGAAAGGTTGTTTGATCTGTTCA
Source organism: Sphingobacterium paramultivorum (assembly GCF_014109745.1). Lineage (NCBI taxonomy): Bacteria > Pseudomonadati > Bacteroidota > Sphingobacteriia > Sphingobacteriales > Sphingobacteriaceae > Sphingobacterium > Sphingobacterium paramultivorum. The sequence goes on along the minus strand of NZ_CP058555.1, from coordinate 2,435,247 downwards.
ATATTCATACGGCAAAGATATTAATTATAAAAGATAAAGACTTTCTAAATTATGGAAAGGTCCTACATATGGTCAAAGCGTTTTCGGAATGACCATGTTGATGGAAAAATCAGTTGCTGTCTAACTAGGTTCGCTAATTATTGCAGCGACTGAACAATTCATGAAGATCAAAGCCTGTCTAACAGAATACAGAATTCTGTTTTTCTCTAGCACGGTCGTAAGCCTTTTGCAAGAGGTAACAGGCATAGGCAACATCTTGCTTATTGTAAAGGTAAAAACTGATCCATCCTGAATTTTTAAATAGATGATGGTCCTTGATTTTTCCGTCCATCATTAATGATTTTTTTAGCTCTTTATTTAATAAAATGTCCACTAAACCATTGCTATGTACATGTGCGAATTCCTTTCCCGAATAATTGAACGCAGTCCCGCCATATTTATGGATCCCAACCGTCGTCCCGGGCATACGTTCGACATTTTCTTCCAGGTCATCGATCCAATGTAGCAGTTCGGGCTTCGCAATGAACATCCAAAGTCTCATAAGACTATCAAATAGAATGGCTAATAAAGGGATATCCTTTAAAAAGCCAAGTCTTCTTACCACAAAAGAAAACATAGGTTATCGCTCACTTAATAGTTTAATATGCTCCATTACTCGGAAATGGACATTCCTAGTGATACTTTCTGCCCAAAGGTCATAATACCAAGTAGGGAAGACATGGAGATTATACCAACTGTTCCCGATAAGGGTAGTGGTTCCATTTCCATTGTCTTTCAATATAAATTGACCTCTTTTGATATCTATATGTCCCATAATTTCAGGGTCTTTGGGTTGATCAATGATATCAAAAACTAAGTTTTCATTGACGTCAAATTTTACAATCTTCTCATCGAAAATATATCCGTTGCTGAAAATGCATTTTCGGTTTGCGCCCAGTTTATGCTCACTTACCGTTGTGGCCATTGGGCTCGGCATTCCTATATTAAAGAGCCAATAGTTTTCTTTCTGAGATATCGGATCGAAGGCGACCACGTGTTGCCATACTTGTGCTGGACTCGCATGAATTAAGATCTCATCGGAGACCATATTTTCGTGATGATGATCACTCAGGGAGTCAACAATAAAAATTCCAAGTAACAGGCTAACAATGCTTATATTCAATTTTTGATTGCTCTTTTTAAACATTGACCTTCCAATAAAGGCGCCTGCGATAACAAAACCAAAAATAAGAGGGGAAACAATTAAGAGGCAAATAATGCCTTCACCTAAGAATATAAAGCTTAGTAAGATAGCCATGAGACTGCCCAAGATAGAGCATGCCGTTATTAGAGTTCCTCTCATGCTGGTATCTTTCCAACACCAAGCCATAATGATACCCATCAACAGTGGAATAATCACAAACTCAGAAAAGACAAGTACACCCACATCCTTGGGCAGCAATGAAGATTGCATACCAATAATTAGAAATGCAAAAATGTTGGCTATTAGAATGCCCTGAACTATTTTAGAACTTCGTACTTTATAAAACGTTTGTTTCAAACTCATCGTATTTGATTGTTAGGCTTCCCGACTCAGGCTGATCTGATTTTAGCAGCATATTCACACACTGCTTAAAGGCGTTTAAGTGAAAAGGCGATATCGGAGCTAATGCTTTTTTAATTGTTAATGACCAGTGGTGTCTCAATATTTATTTCGGTATTTTGTGCCTTTATCCAGGGACCGGCATAATAGTTCCATTCATCATTCGGACGACCATTTATGAATATGCCACCCACTTTTGGCTCGCTATCCGTTATGCTAAAACTTTGTATGGCTAAGATATTAAATAATTCGCTATTTAATAAATTTTGGAATGCTGCTAAATATAATGCTATTCAATTGAAGCTGATCAAAATGTTACAAATACGGAAATGCCTTTGCGTTGGATGTATCCTACTTCTGAATTCGATACAAATCGCGAAAAAGTTGATGAAGCAAGTCTACGACAATGGGGTGGAGTTGATAATGTGGATAAAATTATTTGGTTATTACAGAAATAAGTAAGAAACTCGCTTATAAGATAATGGTAGAAACCGCATTTCGATAAGAACGTTGTGGTAATGCTTGTTCATAGAAATAGACAACTCCAATGAAATTAAGAGAAATTATATTGCTTTTGGTGATAACCCTTTTAGGGCATATGCTCTTCGCTCAGGCAAAAAATGAGGTAAAGGTACTGCAAATCAATATCTGGCAGGAGGGGACTGTCGTGCCGAATGGGTTTCCTGCGATTGCAGACGAAATTATTGCCAAACATGCAGATGTCGTTCTCTTTAGTGAAGTCCGCAATTACAAGGGAACAGATTTTATTCAGCGTATACTAACGGAACTCAAAGCTAAGGGGGCTATATATTTTGGCCAGTCCAGTGACGCAAAACTGGATGTCGGTTTTATTTCCAAATATCCGATTGAATCACAGCATGCGCTTTATGAAAAAGACAGTACTATGGGCGGTGTTTTAAAAAGTAAGATCAAGATTGGAAAGCGTTCTTTTGTATGTTATTCTTTACACTTGGACTACACGAATTATGCCTGCTATTTGCCACGTGGTTATGATGGTGTGACCTGGAAGAAGTTAGATCGTCCTGTTTCAGACGTAGGTACCATTATTGAGGCTAATCGGAAAAGCAAACGTGATGAAGCTATCCAGGATATCCTGAGAGATGTAGAAAAAGAGGATCAATCACAATCGTTTATTATTGCAGGTGATTTTAATGAGCCTTCGCATTTGGATTGGACATTGGCAACAAAAGATCTTTTTGACCATCGTGGGGCAGTGGTTCCCTGGGACTGTTCGGTTTTATTAGAAAAAGCCGGATTTATAGATAGCTTCCGTCAATTATATCCCAATCCGGTCAGTCATCCTGGTTTTACTTACCCTGCTTTTAACAAGGATGTTTCCATTGAGAAATTGGCATGGGCACCCACAGCGGATGATCGGGATCGGATCGATTACGTTTATTACCGCAGTAAAAAGCCGTTGAAGCCAGTAAAAGCTAACATTGTCGGTCCTGTGGAAACCGTAAAGTATGGGCAGAAGCAGGAAAAAGATAGTGAAGATAACTTCCTGCTGCCCGAAGGCGTGTGGCCAACCGATCATAAAGCGATGTTGGTTATGTTTAAATTCTAGTACATTAATAGCCATATGAAATATACCGAAAAGACCGTAAGTGCCTACGAATGATAATTTATCTTCAGCGAATTATAATTGGTTCGATTTTTAATAGGTTGTACTGTTAAATTTGTGTTTAAAATGATAAGTTTATCATGAACAAATCAAGCTAATGAAAAAGATTAAAAGGTTCATTTTAGTGGTCGTCGCTCTATGTGTAGTAGCCCTGGTTGTTGTGGTGATAACCAATAGCAATGTAACGGCTAAAACAGATTCGGTGATTTTCACGGAACTTAAAGATGTGCCAAGAACCAAGGTCGCCATCATTTTTGGCGCTGGTATCAATGGTGATCAGCCAAGCAGGTATTTGAAAGATAGACTCGATGCCGGGATTTCGTTGTACAAAAACCACAAAGTGGATAAAATATTGTTGTCGGGAGACAACGGACGAGACGAGTACGATGAGCTTAGCGTAATGAAGTTGTACTGTCAGAAAAATGGCATCGATACCGCAAAAATTTATATTGACTATGCTGGGTTCGATAGCTACTCGACCATGTACCGGGCAAAATATATATTTAATGTTGATACGGCAATCTTGGTATCTCAGAAATATCATCTAAATAGATGTGTTTATCTGGGCGATAAATTGGGTATAAAATCATTCGGCTATAGTGCAGATCGAGGCGCTTACCCGGGGTATAAATATTATGCATTTAGAGAAAAACTATCGGTTGCGAAAGCCGTTTTGGATGTAATGAGAAATAGAAAACCAAAGTATTTAGGTAAGCAGGTTGATGTAAACGGAAAATCGAATTACACGAAAGAATAGGTTATTAGATTTTGTAGACCGATAGACCATTTATTATCGTATAATTGTTTGAAAAACCAGGTATTAATTTAATATTGGACAACAGACAAATGAAAGTTATTCTAAAAATACTTTTAGTTATATGTGGGATTGGGATCGCAATTTTCGTGGGTTTTATCGTTATGATTCAGGCTGCTTTTGGTGGTTTTGACAAAGATTATTCCGTAACGGAACTTAAAGAAAACTTTGAGGAAAAAAGAGCCGAGATTTATGAAGTCAAAAATTATATAAACAAAATAATTCCACCAGATAAATCTGTTGAAATAGAATTTAGCAAAAACAATACTTTAGGTATTTTCCATTTGAAAGTGGGTGGCAGGTTTGACAGTAACTGGGATGTGAAAATTAGTTCGAATACAACAGACTCTTTATTGCAAAAACTTGGTTGGACAAGAGGGACTTTAAAGACTCTCAAAGAGAAGTTAGATAATGCAAATTGTATCGGTATTACAAGCGGACAACCTTGTAACATAAGCTTTCAACGAAGCGGGATGGGGAGGTATTCCTTTAATTTGTTTGATAAACCAATTGCCGATAGCTTAAAAGCGCGTTACAATGACGGCTGCACTTACATTATGGTAAATGACAGGCTTGTGCTGGAATATGGTGGTGGTGCGATTGGAAGTCAATGCTTTTATAATTTAGAATAGGTAGAAAGCTTAGTCGCTAAAAAGAACAGGCCGTATGAAATTGACTATTAAACAATCTTATCATCAACCGAAGAGTTACTCTTTGGTACCTTAACCATTTATAATTCCTTCAATAAACAAAAATCGTCATGCAGAAGTTTAAAATCATTTTAAAACTTCTGAATTGTTTGACTGGTAAGATCGCGGGATAAGAGTGAGCGCTAGAATAAACGAAGTTTAATCTTCTGCAGCGCCAGTATTCTTCTTTCTTTTACTAGTAGCATCCGGGGATAAAATAGCTAAAGCTAATGTCTTCAGGAGTTTGCGGGAATCAAGTTGAATAAGTATTTTCGTATAAATTCCAACTTGATATGAAATTCCTCTTAACCTTTATTTTTTGTTCCTGGTTTTCTTTTTCACTATTTTCTCAGGTTGGAAAAGTAGGCAGGCAGAAAGATCAATTTGAAGTAATTGATTCTGTTCTCGGCCAAGTTTTAAAAGATCATCATGTGGCGGGTTTTGCCGTTGCTGTTGTGAAAGGCAATAAAATAATTTATAATAAGGGATTTGGTTATCGTGATTTCGCGAATAAAAAACCCGTCACACCCAATACGCTTTTTGCAATTGGTTCAAGCTCCAAAGCTTTTACTGCTTCATTGTTAGGTTTGTTGAGAGCAGATGGCAAACTAACATTTGAGGACAGAGCGGTATCTTTACTGCCAACGTTGCGGTTTTACAATGATGAGATGGATAATCAAATCGTTGTTAAAGACCTAATGGCGCATAGGACAGGCTTGTCCCGCTATGATTTATCTTGGTTTCTGTTCAATAGCAAAAATAGAGATAGTCTGATTTCACGGGTCAGATTTATGAAACCCAGCTCAGGCCTGCGAATGAAATGGTTCTATAATAACTTCATGTACCTTGCTCAAGGAATGATTGTGGAGCGAATGAGTGGTAAGACATGGGAACAAAATATACAAGAAAAGTTTTTTACCCCCCTACAAATGACCCGTTCTAATACCGATCTTTTAGCATTTCAACGGGACAGCGATGCTTCTTTGCCCTATACACTTTCCAAAGATAACACGATAAAACTGATTGATTATTATAATATTAGTGGTATGGGGCCAGCAGGAAGCATAAATAGCAGTGCTAATGACATGTCTAATTGGGTCAAGGTTTGGCTCAACCGAGGTTATTTCAATGGGAAAGAAATACTTCCTGCAAATTATATAAATGAGGCTGCGAGCTCCCAAATGGTGATGGATGCAGCTTTACCAGACAAACATAAAGATGTCTTCCTTTCCAATTATGGTTTAGGCTGGATGATTGGCTCCTATAGAGGACATTATCAAGTAGAACATGGTGGAAATATTAACGGATTTTCTGCGAATGTGGCATTTTTTCCAACAGATACACTCGGAATTGTCGTATTAACCAATCAAAACGTATCTAAAGTTCCTACGGTGGTCAGAAATTCTATAGCGGATATACTTCTTGGTTTGAATCCAATCGACTGGAATGGTGAAAAAAAGGCTGAAATCGACTCACTGCGCCATATTAAAAAAGAAGAAGAAGAAAAGTTGCCCGTTACAGCGACGAAACCTTCCCATTCCTTAAAACAGTATACTGGTTCTTTTGAAAACCCTGCATATGGAATTATTGAGGTAGGGCTTAAGGATAACAAGTTATACAGTGAACTCGGTTATGAGAGGGTTGTTCTTATCCACCGACATTATGATGTTTTTGACCCACGTTCTGTCGATAAAAATGGGGTAGCAGATACTGAACCAAGTAATCTTCTCTTTAACTTCTTTAGCGATGTGGACGGTCAGATTCAAGGTATAGGAATTCTATTGGACGATAGTGAAAAACCGGTTATGTTTGATCGTAAGCCCAGTCCTGTTGCTACATCGCAGTAACCGACCAATCGTATGGACCAATAAGATGAAAAGGAAGGTGCCGATGACACGCTTAAGCCAGTTGCCAGAGAAAGGATGAGGTTTCAAACTGTAATTGAACATACGAAAGCAGAAGATTGGATAGATTTTAGAATTGGCAACTTTAATGAATCTTAAGTATTATAGATTTTGTTATTGTTAATTTATAGACGCATTATGAGATATTCATCTGCAAAAATAATACTAATTGTGGCTGTGCTTTTGATCGGGTGTGATTTCGGTAGGGAAAAACAGTATTTTCTGGAATTCAGAGAAGAACAGAAAATAGCATTTATGCCCAATGATATTTATCTCGGCGATCAAAAAATAGGGACGGTGGATCAGGTATTATTAAAATCAACTGTTCCAACTTTCAAGGTGACTTTATCTGATCCAATACCTATACACTCTACTGTTGAATTAACTGAAATTGACCTGCTTGGTACCCACCGATTATTTTTGAAGAAGAGTAATTCTGAAAAAACATATCATGAGGATGACACTGTTATAGGTCTTTTAAAATATATTAAACAACAAAACATGGATCCAAAACTACGGGATAGTATTTATAAGTCAATTCGCGAGGGGAATGGAATACTTCAATTTGATAGAGACTGAATCTAATATAAACTTAGAGAAGACTAAAGACAGAGATTTTGGATAAACCTCCACAAACTGTAATCCGGAAATTTGAAATAGCTCAAAGACATTAATTGATTACAATTGGCATTTTGAAATAAAATAGCTTTTTTAAAGCATATTAGTTTGAGAATATGAACATCCATTTTAGGTCACAGGATATGATCTCGTTAACCCAAGTGAAAAAACCGATTTTATTATAAACCGAATGACTTCTTTACCAAAATTCTTATTAATTGTGATATTCTTCTTATGGAGCGGAGCCCTTTATGGGCAGACTACGGAAAATATCGTGCAGGGTAAGGTCGTCAATCCTGATCACGTACCTGTTTTCCTGGCTACAATAAGCTTATATAGTATTGATAGCAAACTGATAGCTAGTTCAATGACAGATAGCACGGGCTGTTTTCGGATTGCGCATAGACTAACGGGCAACTATTATTTGTTGATTAAGCACCTTGGTTATAAAGAGTTGAGGAGCAGTTCGTTTAATCCGTCCAATGGCAACGTTGGGACACTACATCTTCTCCGACAGGAGAATACACTGGAAGCGGCAGAAGTCGAAGGTAAAAAGAAGTTGTTTTCTGTAGATGGAGGTACAGTCGTCTATCATGTAGAGAATAGCATAGGCTCACAGGATATATCAGCTTTCGATGCTTTGAAGAGATCCCCTGGTGTGCAGATAGAAAACGATACAGACATTACACTCAATGGGAAAAGTGGTGTACAGATCCTCCTGGACGGAAAACAAACTTTTCTTTCAGGAAAAGAACTTAGTGATCTATTGAAATCGATGTCATCAAATAACCTCAAATCCATCGAAATTATCAATAATCCAAGTGCCAAATATGATGCCACTGGAGCTGCAGGTATAATCAATATCAAAACCAAAAAAAATCAGACAAAAGGATTAAATGGTAACATTTCCACGGCCTTTGCCTATGGTGTCAGTCCCAAACAATTGGAAAACCTTGCATTTAACTATCGGGTTAATAGGATTAATGTCTATGGAACTTACAATCATACATTGGGGTATTACAATTACCTCTATGGTACGGATCGCCAGCAAAATGGAAAGTCGTATGACAGCCATACGATCGACGTGGACAAACGTCAGAAAATGGCGGCTCAAGTCGGGGTCGACTATTTTATTGACGAAAAGAATACGGTCGGTTTTTTGGCAAATGGCAATTTTATCTTTGGAGGAGGTCTCACCAATACCGCTACAGCCATTACGACACCGCCTTCCACCACGGTTGAGGAAACGCTGGATGCCATTAACGATTATTACGGGCAGAATACGAAACGCTACAATTTTAACCTGAACTACAAATACGAAGATACAATAGGGCATAGTCTAAATATTGATGCCGATTACGGTCTCTTCGGTAAATGGAACAAAAACTTGCAGTCAAATATTTACCGTGACAATCAGTATGTCGTTACTGACGAAAATCTTTACCGTACTCTTAATGATATCGATATTGATCTAAAAGGATTAAAAATAGACTATGCGACGCGGTTATGGGGTGGGAAGTTGGAAACAGGTGCCAAATACTCCGCAGTAGGCTCAAAAAATAACGCAAACTTTTATCATGTTAAACAATCGGAAGATAGCCTAGACAATAGACGTTCAAATGATTTTCACTTCGATGAGCATATCAGCAGTGCGTATGTTGACTACAAACGGTCCATTGGTGCCTGGTCCCTACAGGGCGGGCTGCGACTAGAATATGCTAGCTCCAAAGGTACCCTACTTTATCAGGAGTATGGGGCAGATCTCAACGAACATATCAATAGAAAGTTTACTAACTTTTTCCCCTTTTTTTCTATTGCCACACAATTGACTGCTAAACAGACACTGTCTTTGTCTTATGCCAAACGTATAGAAAGACCAGCATATCAGGATCTCAATCCTTTTGTATATATGCTTGACGAGCTTTCATTCTGGAAAGGGAACCCCTTCCTGGTACCTTCATTGACCCAAAGATTTTCGTTACTTTATTCCGTGAAAAATTCGACAATAATAGGCATAAACTATGCCTATACAGACCAATTGAATGCAAAAGTAACAGATACACTGGAACAGGATAAAATCATGATGATCAGTAAAAATGTGGGGACACAGCAACATTGGTCCCTGTCCCTGACGCAGACTTATTCGCCTAGGTCCTGGTGGGACATGACTTTCAATGGCCTGTTGTATTATATCCATAATGACGTTTCCTTTGACCAGTACCAAAATCTCAACTTGAGGCAGACTGCGGGACGAGCCAGTCTCCTTCAGACCTTCAAACTCCCCTTTCAGATGAGGGCAGAAGTTTCGGTGGTCTACAATTCAAAACGACTCGGAGGGGCCAATACCATCAGTAGACCGGTTAGTCAAGCGGACATCGCGTTCCAAAAATCTGTATTAAAAGACAAAGCAACAATACGACTGGCTATCACCGACATCTATAAAGGTAACCAAGTTAAATACACGCAAAATTTACCAGGACTGCTTTCATCAAGTTATGGCTACTACGAATCAAGACAGGTACGTCTGAGTTTCAACTATAGGTTCAGCAGTGGAGCGACTAAGGATCAACGTAATCGCAAATCGGCTCTCGAAAGCGAAAGCGGCCGGATACAATAAGATATCGGTACCGTTTGTACATATTTATTTTCTAATATTGGCCCTGCAATACATTGACGAATCTTCTAAATTTGAAATCTATAAATTAATAAAGACACGACATGAAGTTTACTATTTTCTTTTTAACATTAACATTTCTTTGCTTTAACAGCGAAGCCCAAAAGCAACCTGAAGTCTTTAAGGTGATGGCATGGAATATATTGCACGGAGCAAATGATAGTGAGGATGGCAAAGCCCATGCGGTACAGATTATAAGAGAAATAAATCCGGACGTCATATTGATGGTGGAAACTTACGGTTCGGGTAAAGAAATAGCCGATTCCTTAGGATACAATTTTCATTTAATTGCTCCCGAAGGAACAGCCTTAAATGATAAGAGTGTTAATTTGTCCATCATATCTAGGTACCCTTTTGGTGAACGGATTGACACTGAATTTCCATTTTATCTAGGTGGAAGAGAAGTTATCATCCACAAGCAGAAAATCAGATTATTCTCGAATTGGTTTCATTATTTGCCATGGGAAAACGAGCCCGAAAAGTTGGGTAAAACAGCTGCCGAACTTCTTATTTGGGAAAGATCGGGAGCTAAATATGAAATGATACAAAAGGTATTGCCCTATCTAAAAAAATATGCTGCACAAGCGGATTCAATTCCAATGATTCTTGGTGGAGACCTCAATACGCCGTCTCATTTGGATTGGGGCAAGGATACAAAGAAAATACATAATAATCTGGTGGTTCCCTGGTATTCAACAAAAGTATTGGCCGATATCGGACTGGTGGATACTTATAGAACCTTGAACCCCAATCCCATCACACATCCAGGTATTACATGGCATACGAAAGGGGAAAATGATGACCATCGGATAGATTATATATTTTACAAAAGCCGGAAGTTAAAAGCGTTAAAATCTGAGTCTTATAAGGTATTCTTTAATGAGCCAATCAAACTGAACGGTAAAGAAATTTTATACCCTTCTGATCACGGTTTTGTAGTGACAACATTTAAAATAAGGTAAAACGATCTTAAATACATCGTACAAGTATTGCTGCGCTTATTTATTTTCATCATTTTTATATCGATTCCTAAATAATGTGATAGAAATATTTTCTTAACTGCTATAAATTTAAAATGTAAAAGGTTGAAAAAAACAGATTACGAACAGTTTGCTGGCAAAAAATGTCAGGAACTTATACAGATTCAGGAAAGATTTAGAACGCAGTTTGAGCTAGGCAACTATCAGCAATGGTATTATGACGCTGAACTTGCGCTTCTGAGGTTATACAATAACGATGAAGATCAGATTTATCTAAAATATATTCCGATAGGTACTTTTTCGTTTACATCAGAAACATGGATGTGGAGCTGGTTCAATGAGCATAGTGTCGAACCCAACAAGGGGAGTATACTTGCTGTTAAAGAATTTGGAATCAAAAACAATTATACCAAATTGACAGAAGGAACTTTCCCGGCAGATGAATTCGATTGTTGGGAGTTTGCGGCGATTTCTTTGGATATGTTGAACGGCATGGGGCTTTATAGGGTAAGCACAGAAAAGCTCCAAAGTTATTTCCTGATCACTGCTGTTCTGGATGAAAATTCTCGGGAAGTTGTCCATTTCAACCAGGCAAAAGTAACATGCAAAATCCATGGCTTGTCGAGACCAGCATTTATATGCCAGCATCTTGATCTGAAAAATCCTAAAGGTTTTGAAGAAAGTTTCGATACCTATAAAGGGATGGAACTTGATGAAGAAGATGATTTTGCGGCCTGGTGCGATGAATGTGAAAGGGTCAGAATGAAATATAATGGTTGGAACGAAGACTCAGAAGAATTTGCGAAGATCAAACTTGTTTGTGAAGATTGTTACTTTGAGCTGAAAGACTTTAATAAGGCCGAGTAATTATATCTCCAATTACAATAATCAACGGATAAAACTAAATTTAAATGGAATGAGCTCGACAGAATATCGAGCTCATTATTACAAATCTAATTAACTAAATTTGTCCAATCTTTTGGGGGCAGTCCAAATTTAGATAGCCCCTTGTATATTCAGCTTTTCGTTTGCTATCGCGCTAAATCGATTGAATTTGTCTGACCATTTGGTTGGTAAATCCCCATTCATTGTCATACCAAGCCATCACTTTCACCAAGTCGCCATCGACAACTCGAGTCATTTCTAGATCTACTGTTGCTGCAAATGGACTTTTGATAATATCGGTAGATACCAAGGGCTCGTCGGTTACCGTTAGCACCTTTTTATAGCTATCAGTTTTTGATTCTTCGATCAAGATTTGGTTGATCTCTTCGATTGTGGTGGACCTTTCTGCAATAAACGTAATATCGGAGATGGATCCTACTGGAACAGGAACTCTCACAGCTATACCGTCAAACTTTCCGGCGTATTGTGGAAGTGCTTTTGTCGTCGCTATTGCAGCACCCGTGGCCGCGGGGGCAAGGTTAATACCTGCAGCCCTTCCCATACGCGGCTCTTTTTTTGATGGAGCATCGACCAATGCCTGCGAAGCTGTATAACCGTGTGTGGTATTTAGTATTGCTTTTTTTATTCCCAGTCTCCTGCCCAATATTTCGATTACTGGACTTATATTGTTTGTCGTACAGCTTGCGCACGAAAAGACAGAAACCCTTCCATCTTCGGTATTTACCCCATGGACCACTGTCGGCGTATCTTTGGTAGGACCCGAGATGACGACAAATTTTGCTCCGGAGGTTAAATGTTTTTCAGCGTCCGCTTTGTTCGTGAAAATACCCGTACTCTCTATAACGATATCCGCTTGGATATCTTTCCAAGGTAACTTTTCAATCTCCCTGATACTTGTATATTTAACCACCTTTCCATCGACCACAATTGTATCTCCCTCGATACGCACATCTTTTTCATATTTCCCATAGTTACTATCGTATTTAAGCAGATATGCGGCGTTTTCAATACTCATTAGATCATTAATTCCAACGACCTCAAGATCGGCAGTTTCTGATATTATTTTTAAGGCAGCACGTCCGATGCGACCAAATCCATTAATTGCTATCTTTTTCATCCTATTCCTTTTAAATCTGTTTATATTATTTCTTTTTATATATAAACTAAAGTTCTTTTATTTTTCGGAAAAAAAGATTGACATGGATCAAGAATTTCGCTAAGCTAAAGTCACCCAATTAGTTTTCAAGGATTAGAAGTCGACTGTAGGTAACCATGAGCCTACCGATATCGAGCTATGGCGGAGTTCTGACAATAAAGCGCTGTTCAAAACAAGTACAGGCTTTATTATTTATTGGCCAAACTGAATTCTTCTTCTGTTACGGGATTTAGCCAAGTAACCTGAACATTTTCTTTAAAATTAGTGATGGCAACATGTACCATTTTCGTAGTAGCAGTTGCGCCGTGCCAGTGTTCTATATTCTCAGGAATATTGACAACATCACCTTTTTTGATTGCTTGTGCCGGTTTTCCTTTTTCCTGATAGAGTCCATTTCCTTCGATTACCAGTAAAACCTGACCTTTAGGATGTGTATGCCAGTTTGTTCTCGCACCAGGTGCAAAAGTTACGCTACCTGCCGAGAAATCATTGTTTTTATCCTTTGCTACCAAAGGGGTTAAAAATGCATCTCCAGTAAACCATTCCTTAGGCAATGGTTCCCCTTTGGGAAATATTTCTGCTGTGTTCATTGTATGATCTGTTTTAGTGTTGCAGGCGAATAAACTTATCGCCATAATTGGGATAACGAATAACCCGTTCATATAGTTTGCAATTTGGTCTTTATAAAGATGATCCGAATTCTTTATTATATGTTTTTAATAATTTTTGCCGGAATTCCACCAACAACTGTATTATCCGGTACGTCCTTGCTGACTACGGAACCAGCTGCTACCACCGCATTTTCTCCAATCGTAACGCCGGGCAGGATTGTTGCATTTGCCCCAATCCAAGCATTCTTTTTGATATGGATCGGAGCCACATTTAACGATTGTCTGTTTTCAGCCTCAATTGGATGGCCTTCTGTTAATAAACTCACTTTGGGAGCTATTAATACATCATCTTCTATAATTATACCACCTAAATCCAAAAAAATACAGTCGAAGTTGATGAAGACATTTTTTCCTATCGTTGTATTCTTGCCATAGTTGATATATAATGGTGTAAATACAGTTGTACTTTCATCTATAGCTGAACCGGTAATCTGACTTAATAGATTTCTTATCTCTTTGGGATCAGCTGAATTGTTCATAGGCACCAATAATGCTTTTGTAGCAAAAGAAGCTTGCTGTAAACGGTATCCCTGGGGATCATCGGAAGAAATATTTTTATTCTTTTTCAATCGTTCAAAAATATCTTCCTGATAAGTATTATCTGATGTTTTCATGGAATAGCTAGTTAAATTTTATATGTAATTTAATGGAATAAGTACGTTATTTTAAATTAGCAATAAAGAATGCTGTCAGTTTATCGAATGGAATTTTGTCGAATTGATCATATAAGTCAACATGAACTGCATTGGGGATAATCATTAGCTCCTTTGGTTCGGTAGCAGCTTTATAAGCGTCTTCACTGAAATATCTTGAATGAGCATTTTCACCTGCAATGATTAGCATGGGGCGAGGTGCAATTTCCTTGATATAAGAGAGAATCGGCATATTCATAAACGACAGGGGGGAAGTTCCCGTCCATGAAGCATTTGAATTGATAGAACGAGGATGAAATCCACGAGCTGTTTTATAATAATCAAAATATTCCCTGACAAACTGAGGCTCACTGCCAGTCAATTTTTCCGGTAAATTGTTTGTTGAAGATGCGTAAGATCTACTTTCGGCATCTTTCCAGCGCTGCAGGCCTAATTGTTCCAATGTTTGTGTACGTTGCGCAGCAGTTATCACATCGTTATAGCCTTTTGACATGACGCGCGTCATATCGTACATACTGGTCGTTGCTACTGCTTTTATACGTTTGTCTACTGCCGTTGCATTTAATGCAAAGCCAGCAAATCCACAGATGCCAATGATTCCGATTTTGCTCCTGTCAATATTTTTCTGCAACCCTAGAAAGTCTACAGCTGCGCTGAAATCTTCGGTGTTGATATCTGGCGATGCTACGTTACGAGGTGAACCGCTGCTTTCACCAGTGTAGGAAGGGTCGAACGCCAAGGCAATAAATCCTCTTTCCGCCATTTGGTTGGCATACAATCCAGAAGATTGCTCTTTCACTGCACCAAAAGGGCCACTGATGGCAAGTGCAGATAACACTTTGTTGTCTGTGTTTTTAGGGATGTATAAATCGCCAGAAAGTGTGATGCCATAACGGTTTTTAAAACTTACTTTTTTGCGGGTTACCTTATCGCTTAATTGAAAAGTATAATGATCTGACGAACTATTCATCGGTTTTAAATTTTGGTTTGATTGTACATGCTGCGCGGAAGTCCTATCAGAAAACAGGAAAGACAAGACCAATAATGTTACTGCTATTTTCATATCTGTATTACATTAATTATTACAGATACAAAGGTAGATCAGTATAAAGGGGAGGTGTTAACGATTATCAAACCAAAACTTAAGAATTTCAAATCTCAGATTCCCGGAGCGATTTCGGGTTTGTTCCTGTCAGTTTTTTAAAGAAGTTATTGAAATAAGTAGGATATTCAAATCCCAGTGCGCTGGCTACCTCTGAAATATTCCAGTCTGTATGTTGCAGTAGGGCTTTTGCTTCTGTCAAGATTCTTTCTGAAATCAGCGTCGTTGTAGATTTGCCCGTAATTTCTTTTACAGCACGATTCAGATAGTTGACATGGATGTTGAGGTTTTGCGCATAATCTTGCGCTGTTCTCATTTTGAGCGGACTTGTAGGTGTTTCGATTGGAAATTGACGTTCTAATAGTTCCAAAAACACCGATGCGATACGTGCTGTACCATTCTTGGTAGGGGTATACACTTCTGACGGTTGAAGTTTAAGGGCTTCGTGAATGATTAGGTTGATATAATTGCGTATGAGTTCATCTTTAAACGTATAATCACTTTTTTGCTCTTCGATCATCTTCTCGAAAAGTGTGTTAAGGAACAAGCGTTGATCCTCAGTGATTTTTAAGACCGGCGTACCTCCGATTTTAAAGAACGGCGATTGCTGCAAGCTTTCCGCGCGGTCGGCCTGTTTTAAAAAGTCTTCCGAAAACAAGCATGTATAACCAGCATAGGTCGTAGAAATGGTTTCCCAGGAATAGGGGATATGCGGGTTCCCAAAAAATAGTATCGTGCCTTCTTGTTCAAAGCTTTTATCTGCGTAATGAATCTTACTTTTACCAGTTGTAAGGCATATTTTAAAGAAATCTTTACGACTATAAACACGTGTAGCATTACTGTCATCCTCAATCTGAAATGCTTTAAAACCCTGCAATCTCAGTTCACTATTGAATTCAGAGACACTTCGGACTATTTTTGTTTCCATAGAACAAAGTTAAGAAATTCAAATATAACGTTGTATTTAGTGCAAAAACAACCTAAATAAACGGCTGTATTATCTCAACGGCTGTATTATCACAGTGCTAAACTCGACCTTTTTTTATTTTTATCAAACCAATCACTTCAAGCATTTGTCTATTTATTGACGATCGATTCAATTTAGGAAGTTTAGTTTCGGTTGATTTAATTTTATGGTCAGGTTTAATGCCTGGCCATTTTTAAGCTTAGGTTTAGGGACTGGGCTTTTAGAAAGTATACTCCGGTCCATAAAGGATTCGTTTATAATTTAGTTAAGGGGCTAGTCGAAAGATTAGTCCTTTTTTTAAAAATTAAGGAACAATTCTCACTGGATAACGTTCATTGAAGAGCTTCGAATGTTCTGATGTAAAGGAGAAAAATAGGCTTTCTATTCACGCTAGCTTGACGAAAAAGTAAATTTGACGAATTCAGAATAAATGCTTATCATGGCCTCTATGATAGTTTATCATCTAAAAGATATACAATATAAAGCTGAAAGGGCGATCACCCCTTTTCATATTTTTGATTTGGACAGGGAAGCTCTCGCAGCTTATAGAGAACCTCATACAAAAGACCATTTTTGCCTTTTGTTTGTTAAAAAAGGTCGGCTCAATCTGCAGGTGGAAGACCGCCGTTATACCGTCAATGCACCTCATATATGTGTCATCTTTCCCGGTCAGCTCTCCTCCAAAGAGTTGCTAAGCGACGACTTTGAAGGCAAATTGATCCTGTTTGACGAAGTACTATTCTGTTCGGATATCCTGAAAAACGAATTGAGTATTTACAACTACAATATCTCCGTAAAACTCAACCATATTGAATTGCCCGAGGCAGAAACCTCAGAAATAGAGATGCTGCTGGAGCAGGTCGAAAAATCATATCAGGATTTAACATCGATCAAGAAGGAGCAAGCGCGTTTCTACATCAAAATCATCTTACTCAAATTGGTGGAATTTGTCCATACCAAATGGGGAAACAGCCAGCTCAGTAATGAAAACGCAAAGATCTATGGTAAATTTCTGGAATTGTTGGAAAGGCATTATAAAACGGAGCGTACCGTGGGCTGGTATGCAGAAAAATTACAGCTGTCTCCAAAAAAGTTAAATGAAATTACCCGCAAGATTGCAGGACTGACCTCTATAGAAACCATTCATGCGCGGATTATGAATGAAATCAAACAACTGCTGCTGTTATCCAACTACTCACATAAGGAGATTGCCTTTGAACTCGGATTCAATTCACCTGCGGCACTGAACAAGTTTGTGCGCGCCAAACTGGATGAAACGCCAACCAATCTGCAGCAGCAATTGGCGCAAATGTATAAGACTTAAGTCTATTATGTGATTTGATATGGTTTTATCCTGTGGTTGTGTTGGATCAAATGTATATCATATCGTAAGTAAAGTATAACATTTGCCTTCCCGGACACAGTAACTTTGCATCAGAAATTTAATGTAAAATATATGAGCAAGTTATTTGTTGCCAGCGAAGTATTCCACGGGGCTGGTACATTGTCGGAATTGAAAAATCTAACTGGAAAAAAAGCCATCATCGTAACTGGTGGTCAATCCATGAAAAAAAGCGGAACTTTGGACCGTGCCATAAGTTATTTGACCGAAGCAGGATTGGAAACTGCTGTTTTTGACGGTGTCGAAGAAGATCCATCATCGGCGACAAGCCTTCGAGGTGCTGCAGTGATAACTGATTTTCAGCCTGATTGGATCATTGGTCTAGGAGGTTGCTCTGCAATTGATGCGGCAAAGATGATGTGGGTGTTTTATGAATATCCCGATGCAAATTTTGAAGCGATGACCCAACCTTTTAACGTGCCAACATTGCGTCAAAAGGCTAAATTCATTGCCATTCCATCAACAAGCGGTACAGGTACGGAAACCACAGGATTGGCTGTGATCACCGATCGGGAAAAAGGGGTGAAGTATCCAATCGTGTCGTATGAATTGACGCCGGATATCGCTATTGTCGATGGTGAAATTTGTGCCACGATGCCTGCACATATTACCTCCAATACTGGTCTAGATGCTCTTACACACTGTGTGGAAGCCTATGTGTCCAACATCGAAAATAACTATGCCGATGCCTTGGCTAAAGGGGGACTGGAAATTGTTTTCGAAAATCTGGAAGAGGCGGTCAATAACCCGACAAACATTAAAGCACGCCAAAATATGCACGATGCATCTTTTATGGGCGGACTGGCTTTCAACAATGCCTGGTTGGGTATTGTCCACTCTCTCTCGCATCAGGTAGGTGCACTCTACGGCGTCCCTCACGGAGCTTCCAATGCGATATTCTTGCCTAATGTGATCCGTTTTAATCAGACAGCTACAACAAGATATCCTGATTTGGCTAAACTTGTCGGTAGAGATTCGGCCGAAGGATTGGCACAGGAAATTGAAAAACTAAGAACTGCGGTCAACAATATTGGCTCCCTCAAGGCATTTGGTATTTCCAAGGAAGACTGGGAAAAAAATCTGGATTATATGGCTCAAAATGCTTTACAAGATCCATGTACTGGCTTTAACCCGCGTAAGCCTAGCCTACAGGACTTAAAAGATCTTTATAACGCTTGCTACGAAGGTGTGATTTACGAGAATTAATCGAACAGGCCACAGAAAGCGGTTGTAGCGAAGGTGCGCAATCGCTTTCTTCTGAATAAAAAGCACTGTTCCAGCTGCAACCGCAACTAATGTCTTATAAACCAAACTAAGTTTCATTCGTTTAAAATAAAAGATGCTTTATCGATAAAGATGCTATGGATTGAGGCTGATCGGTAAATTTCTGTCGTTTGCAACGTTAATTCAATTCATGAAGATTAGCTTCATTCTTTATAGCATGCAGCGGTAAATTCTATAGAGCTGTACTAATAAGTTATTGTATTTTGAACCTTTTTACCGTGCTATTGTGTTATAGCGGAAAATGGGGTAAACTTAATTTAGTATTTTGACAGATAATGAGATTATTGCACCAAGAGTAAGGGCGCGCGGAAAACGGTATTAAATAAAAAGTATAGCAGATAGATCAAATAACTTAAAAACTAATGATGCTTTTTGACAGATTCATCTATAAGTTTCATTAGCTGATTGACAGTTTTAGCTACTTCTTCTTTCCGCACAACTAATGTCTTTTTTTCTAGATCTGGAGGAAGGGAAATCTTGCCATTAAATTCAGGAAGAAACATATTGATCATTTCCTGATTCATTTTATTGAAATTAAAAAAAGTCCATTTTTTGGTTTCGTCTTCTTTTAGCGCTAATAAGTTAGCTGAAGTGATCGCCATTTTGTCTTTTTCGGGCATGGACATGACCAGTACTTGGGGAATAAAGCAATACGCTATTCCATCAATCTTCGAGATATCCATATCGACATAGTTAATCATGGAATCAATTTTAACCCCGTATTTTATAAGAGAAGAATAAAGTTCTTTGGTCACCTTTGTTGCTTGCTCAATGCCGCCCATGCTTTCAATTATACGTGGCGATGTTTGACTTAGAATACCTTCGATATCTCCGGAAATAGACGCTTTTGTCATGGTTGAAAGCGCTTCCCTAAGCTGCGGATCTCTTTGCGCAGAGCTTATATGGTGAAAAATAGTTAATAGTGTAATTAGCAAAAAAAATCTTTTTCGCTGGATGTTTTTAAACTTGTTGAACCAATTGTTGCTTTGCATAATGGAAAGAGGCTATTTCGTTTTAAATTCCGTAGGTCTCATATTGGTGAGCAGATAAAAGTTATTGCTAAAAGCCGCGATATTTGAATAGCCAATCTCGTAGGCAATCTCAGTCATATTGAAATCTGTATCGTTGATTAATTCCATTGCCTTAATAATTCGTAGCATTTTTAAGTACTGAACAAATGTAATGTGCAATTTATGCTGGAATAATCTGGTGAGACTGCGAACACTCATTCCAGATTGCTGAGCAATCATCGCTAAACTTAGATTTTCATTTAACCGATTTCTAAAACTGTCGATTATGGTATTGAGCCTTTGATCGTCTGTTGTAGGAAGTTGTATGGAGAATTTTTTGAGATTTTCTTTTGATAATACGCCTTTCAGCGTATTTAAAAATTCATACTCCCACGAACCTTTGTAATAATCACCTTGCCACTTCTCACTAAATGAGAGCATTTCTGCCAGGAGCTTACTCACTGGATAAATACCCAATTCCTCATAAAAATTACCAGCACTTTCTTCCGGAAAATAGATATTGATAATAAACAGGTCCTGCGTATTGAACATCAGGTTGTGCCGATAATTTTTTGGTATCCAAATATAATGATTTGAGGGAATATAGAAGTCCTTTTCGTCAGTCTGCAAGTAAGCAATCCCGCCATAAACTAATAACAACTGAGCTTTATTGTGCTGGTGAGCAGGCAAACGCTGCTCCGTTTGCTGTCGCATCACGAGGATTGAATCAGGGTTTTGATCAACAATATGTATTATTTGACTAAGAATTTCCATGTGGCCAAATTTAATAAATATTAGGCTAATTATATGAAATCATACTTCACCATGCTAGATAATTTTGCAGTGTAAATAATAGTAAAGTCATTATGAAACATAAAATCATAACATCTCACAAAGATTTTAAACTTGAAACACAAGCTCAAAAGTCTGATAATAAATCACATCATTCAGATGAAGAAATCGACAGTGCAAATATCTTCTGGTTTGCTTATGGGTATAACTATGCTTTTATGCCAATGGTAGATTTAACTTTTGCCTTCGATGAATTGAAAGAGATCGTAAAACCATGGCTAGTAAAAGGAAAGAAATATATAAAGAAAACCGATGAAACAATATAGAACAGTCCGGATTTTGGGCATATTGTTAGCCCTATTTGTACAATCACTCTATGCCCAGCATATTGAAAATGCGCGGGTATTAAGTTTGGAAGAAATTTGGAAAGTAGCCGAAACAAATAACCGTCAACTGAAACTATCCGACCTACATCTCCAGGAGAGCAATTTAGAAATATTGGAAGCGAAAGACCGTTTGTTGCCGGAGCTTTCGGTTGGTGGAGATGCAAAACTCAATTCCAAATTCCTGATCTATGACAATGGATTATTTTCTTCTCCACAGGATGTGCCTGTAAAAGGTTATGGTTACGGCGTGGGTTACAACCTGAACGTCAATCTTTACAATGGTGGTAAAGACAAAAGAAACATTGCCATGAAAAAGGAAGAAGCGGTACGCATACAATATGAAGTTGATCTGCAAAAGCACAGTGTAAAATACAATGTTGCAGCTGCTTACTTTTATCTATACAAGTTTCTGCATTTCCATGATTTTCTTGATGCAGAAATTGATGCAGAAAAAAAACAACTGGCACTCGTAGAAAGCCTGCATAAAAACGGCACTGTGCTAAAGAGCGATGTACTGAGAACCTCCGTAAAATTAGCGCAACTGGAGCTCAGCCTTTCTGATGTTACGAAGAAGATTGAAATCGCTAAACAACGGCTCAATATTCTGATGGGGCGTGAAAATGATGCTGAGCTGGCAATAAAATACCAAGATACAATCGAGTTAAGCGCTATCACTGAAGGTGACTATGAGGATTATGTAGACATCGCTTTTAACAAATCGCCGGAATACAAGATAGCCTATAGCGCTGTCAAATTGAGCGAAATGAACATCAAGCAGGTAAAAGCGATGCTGTTACCTAAAGTCTCCTTGTATTCGACTTACAATTACACCTATCCGCAGATTTCATTCTATCCGTATTCCAATGATTTATGGGGATTTGGTCAGACAGGGGTTAAAGTCCAGTTTTCTATCGATAATCTATACAAAAGCAAGCATTCCATCGCTCATGCCCAAGTGGTCAGTAATGAGGCAAGAGAAAAAGCGAACATTAAAAAAGATGAAATCTATCTTCAGGTAAAAGAAGCTTATTTGCAGCGGCAACAGGCTTTGGAGAGTATGGAAACAGCGGAGCAAAATATCATTAAAACCGCCGAAACTGTTCGTGTTATCAGAAGTAGCTACATAAACCAGGAATCACTTCTTACCGATCTTCTAGAAGCCGAAAATGCTTTACTGGAAGCTAAGTTTAATCTGACAACGGCACAAACAAACGTCAAACTTGCGCATATCAGGCTATTGGCAATTATCGGAATTCTTTAATACAAATATCATGAACAAAAATAAAACAGATAAAATTGTTGTAAGCTTAACCAAATGGTTTGGTATCACATTATTCGTAGGAATCATTATTTGGGCAGCAGCTTATTTTTTCGAGGGATATCGCTATGAACAGACCAACGACGCTCAGATTGATGCCTATCTTTCCCCGATAAACGCAAAAGTAGGGGGCTATATCCGTAAAATATATTATAAGGACAATCAGCAGATTAAAAAGGGCGATACACTTGTGGTGATTGAATTGGATGAGTACGGGCTGAAAAGAGATGCTGCGTCCGCAGAACTCATGAGCTCACAGGCAAAATTACCGATCTTGGCGGCAAGCGAAGGAACGCAGGTTAAAAGTATTGCAGTCATCAAAGCCCAATTGGGAGGTGCTAAAGCGCGATTGAATCAGCAGCAAAAAGAATTTGACCGGTATAAAAATCTACTGGCGGACGAATCGACCACACAACAAAAATTCGACAACATCAGTGCTACTTTATCCATCACCCAATCAGATTATGACCAGACAAAAGCTTCTTTACAGGTCGCCGAATCTAAACTAAACGATTTCAGGGTACAGCGCAATGCCATAGAGGCAGAGATAAAGATAAAAGAAGCACTTCTCGAAAGACAAGAATTGGACATTAGATATACCGTTATCACAGCACCTTTTGATGGACAAATTGGGAAGAAGACCATTCAGGCAGGACAACTGATACAGCCCGGACAGACTTTGGCATTCTTGGTGAACAGAGCCGAGGAAAAGTGGGTAATGGCAAATTTTAAGGAAACACAGATTGGGAAATTCAAAATCGGTCAAGCGGTATCTGTTGAAGTCGATGCTTTTCCAAATGAAAAATTCACCGGTACAATCGAATCCCTTTCGCCAACCACAGGCTCCCGTTATTCGTTGCTTCCGCCAGATAATGCTACCGGTAATTTTGTTAAAATCATCCAACGTATTCCTGTTCGGATTAAACTGACCGATATGTCCGAAAAATTAACTAAGCTTTCTGCCGGAATGAATGCGAATGTTTACGTTTTAAAAAACTAACGATGCAAGCACATAAAATACCAATTTTTAAATCCTGGGTATCAGAATGGATGGCAAGGTCCGTCATATTTGCTATTCTCATGAGCAGTCTGTTTAGTTTTGCCTTTTACGGAAGTCCGGTTGCTGCGATGGGCTTTTACGGAATACAAGCTACCGATGTACAATATGGTATGGTCGTTATTTATGGTTCTACCGTAGCCTTTCTGGCTCTGGATTTTAGAATCGTAAAATATTTTGCACCAAGGGAATATCTACTGCTGGCACTTGCGGTAAATGCACTATGTGCTGTGGTCTGTTTTTATTTCAGAGATTGGGCATTATTTGTTTTCTGTCAGTTTTTGCAGGGTATTACCTGTGCATTGATGTCGGGAATTGTGTTACAGCTTATTTTTCCACGGTTACAGTCTGTACGTGCCCGTGTGATTGCTTATAGTCTCCTTTATGGCAGTATACAAATAGCTGTACCATTTTACTCCATCTATATCAGTGTCGTCATTCATTTCTTTGATTTCAACTGGATATTCTACGGATTTATTATTGTAGTCATTATGCTGACAGGTGTTGTTTTACTTACCATGAACAGTAAGGCCCGGTTTACTAGAAAAATACCACTGTATCAGGTGGACTGGATAGGCTATTTATTTTATGTGTCTTTTATCTTGATAGTTGGATACATCCTTGTGTACGGACGACAATTGGGATGGTTTGATAGTTCATTAATCAGCACACTTTGTTTAGTTAATTTAATTATTCTTTCTCTTTTTATTAGCAGAGAATTGAAACTTAAGCGACCATTAATCAATTTACAGATCTTTAGAACAAAGAATTTCGTTATTGGGCTTTTGCTTCTTTTTACCTTTTATATCTTTAAAGGAAGTACTGGGCTTGCCTATGGTTATCTTGAAGCGATTTTAGGAAACCATCCACTGAGTACCATTCCGATATGGATTGCCGTAATTGTTGGAACTGTTTTGAGTATGTTTATCATTTCCCGATTTGTCTTGATGGGCTATAACCTGATCCGGATGATTATTGTTGGTTTTGGGTTGATGGCAGTATATTATGCCTATATGATACTATTTGTTTCTGTACAGGGCGAAACAGCAGACTTCCTTCTGCCCATGTTTATTTATGGTGTGGCAACAGGTGTATTGTTTGTCCCGATTGTTTCATTTGCGGCATCGTCAGCGCCTTCCAAAATCGCCGTCAATGCCTCTCTGATTGGTATATTTTCAAGGTTCATAGGCTTTACAGCTAGTCTGGCACTTAATAACGAGCTTCAATTATTTGCAAAATCATCCGTAAGGGAAAAGGTGCGGGAATCGCTCACCGAAACCAGCCCTCAATTGCCTGTTACCTTACTGGATATTCAAAACCAGTACATAAATGCAGGCAGTGATATGTATACGGCAAAAACAGTATCTTCCGGCTATTTTAATCAAATGATCGGTCAGCAAATATTGGCTCGCGCTATCAGGGACTATTATGATCTGATGTTGACAGGTTTGATTTTTGTCCTCATTATTCTGCTGCTCTTGCCTCAAATTCAACATGTTGTTTTGAGATTAAGAAAAGGAAATGTTCCCTATTAAAGATTTTGTTATTTCAGAAATTATCAAAGCAAAGTATTATGCAATTCCAAGGCCGGGATCGAACACTTGGCGCATGAGCCTATGGGCTACAAGATTACGCAACCGATTTCGTTTGAAGGAAATTTTCTGATCCCAAATTTTATAAATAATTTGTCGTAATGACGCTTTTTTAGCAGTTAAACTTGTTAATGCAATTATTATTAATTTTGTATGCTAGATTTTGTATAGGCCCCAAATTTTTTAAGATCGGCAATAGAGGACAAAATAAGATGATATGACGGATGTGCTTGAAAAATATCTATTCTCGATAGGGATGTTGTCTGCTGACGAAATAAATTTTTCTGTTCAGTTCTTCAAATCACTTGGTTTGAAGAAGGGTGATTTTTTTATTCATATGGACGAACCCTGTCGTCATATTGGATTCATATCCTGTGGTGCGGTAAAAGCATATGCTATTGACAAGGAGGGTAAAGAAAATATAACCTGCTTTAAATTTGAAAATGAATTTGTAACCTCATTCCCTGAGTTTGTCGCTCAGGAAAAATCCAGAAGGAGCATCAGGGCGGTGGAAAATAGTATAATCCATAGGATAAGCTATACTGATTATCAATACCTGCTTGGTCAAGTGACTTCTTGGCACAAGGTTATACAAGCTGTGATGGAACGGGAATATAGCCAAAAGGAACAATATCTCCTGAATTACAATAATAAGTCAGCTCTGGATAAATATCGCCATGTTCTTTCGAATGAACCCAAGCTCGTTCAGCGCATAGCGACACAGGACCTGGCATCCTATTTGGGCATTACACAGAGATCTCTTACACGGGCGAAGGGACAAATACACAGCCCCAAAGTATTATAGGACAAATGTCCTTATATATTTCTGTTCAGTGATATAGATTTGCACAAAAAAGCTATGTTACATCAAATTGCCCAAGAAGTGTTCCATGTTCCATTGATGCCACGAAACAGTATCAACTGCTATATCGTAGAGGGTGTATTGGTTGATTGTGGGATACGAAGTTCATACAATGTGCTGAAGGATGCCCTTCAGAAAATACCTGTCCACCAACATGTACTTACGCATGCGCATGCAGACCATCAGGGCTGTAGTGATCAGCTCTGTGATGAGTTTGGAATACCTTTACTTTGCCATGGAAATGAAGTGGCTAGGACAGAAACAGGTATGGTAACCAATGATTATCCAAATCCCAAACATTGGATTGCAAAACTTCAACAAAAATATTGGGCAGGACAGGGCCACAAAGTCGACGGTACACTCGTTGAAAATGATAGCATCGGAAACTTTCGGGTCATAGAAACTCCAGGCCATTCAAGCGGTCATATTTCTTTATTTCGTGAGCGAGATGGTGTATTGATAATCGGGGATGCCGCTACAAATATGAATCTGCTCACAACAGTGACTGGCCTAGGGCTCCCTCCAAAAATATTCACGTCGGATCAACAGCACAATATTAGATCGCTTCAGAAGTTGGCAGGACTGAATCCCTCCATCATATGTTTCGGTCATGGCCCGGTGATGCGAAATACGGACCGAAAGTTTGAGCAATTTGTAGCGGAATGCGTATCGTTGTTCAATTCGCGAACCACGGCCCCTGTATGAAAGTAAAAAACAAAATAAGAAGTTCCTTATTTCTTGCGATGCTCTAGTGAATTTTTCAAATTCAGGACTTTTATGAAAACTGGGAACATCTTATTGCCTAAGAAGTTTTAAGTAAGTTAATATTATTCCGCTGTGCTCGGCTTCGTGAAAGTTAGCCGCTTGAAGTGCTTGGATGTGATCATTAATCGAGAAGCCAATTGGTAAGCTGAATGGTTGGTATTCAACAAATATACCCGATGCTAAATCTTTACTAAGTTGGTTTACTGTATAAAGCAATAGATGTTTTATTTCATCAAGGTCTGGCGTATTTTTCCAAGTATGCGGTGCAGTTCCAATTTTGAACGTTTCCATAAAATCCTGTGATATATGCATTGGAAGTCCACTACGCATATACATATGTCGCTGTTGGGAAGTGATACAGTGACCAATTTGCCAAACGATATTATTGTTAAAGCTTTCTGGAATCTTAAATAATATGTTATTATCAACTGTTTCTATTAATTGTAATAATCTGGTTCTGCTGGCTTTTAAAATTTCGAATTCAAATAATTCATTCGTCATAGTATTGGTTAATATTTTAAATTAATTTAATAAACTCATTGTGAATTTCGTCCAATATACATATATTAACAAGTAAATATTCAAAGTCCAGTTAATAAATATTCTAAACCAAAATCTTGTAATTATGATCCATCTCAAGCTAAATATACACTATAAGATTTTGGTATTTATATTTTTTCTTTCTAGTTGTACACCTGTAAATAGACCAATTGCGAAATTAAATAAGTTTACTCAAGGGGGAATGAATCAATTGACAAATGATTCATTAGGACTAAAGATTGATTTCTATGGGAACGCAAACCTCGGATCTAAGTATATAGATTTAAAAGATGTCAGATCTGTTTTTCGAAAGAGAAAAATAAAGTTTCCATCAAAGAATATTGTTTTGTGGGGTACATATGATGTGACAAGAAACCCGATGTATTTTGTGGGTAGTTTGGAAACTTTTTTAGATGTCTCAAAGTTCACTGCAGATACTTCTATGTATCATTGTATTTATTATCGAAGTATTCAGAAAAATAGAGATAATATAATAAGTAGTGTAGCGATCCCATATAAAAAAGATTCATTTCTTTTGATTAGCGAGGTTAGGACGGAAATCACCGATATGCAAGAAAGTGCTAAGGATGTTTTAAACAGCATAAAAACTTCATACAATTCTTTGGCTTACGGAGCAAAATTTGTCGAGCAAAAACCAGATGAAGAACCCGATTATTTTAGTATAGCTGAATCAGCTTTTAAAGATAGGGGATATGTTAACTATGTATATCCAAGAGATACCTTAGAAAAGCTTGTTCTGCAAAACGAAAACAGCCAATTTGCGAACGAATTATTTAAATCATATAGTTCGTTTCTTGGTGAAAGTGTTCAATATGATAGCGCGACTAAACAAGAACAACAAGCAGTCGAAAAAACGGCTGTTACAATCGACGAGATAGTCGAAAAAATTAAGGCACATCGAGTGCTTATGTTTAACGAGAATCATTTACAACCACGCTGCCGTTTGTTAATCAATCTTTTGCTACCAAAACTTTCCAAAGAAGGTTTTAATGTCCTGGCTTTAGAAAGTCTATCCGAAGATGAAGACCGGATTAATAGATTGGGATTCCCAAATGTTGAGAGTGGATTTTACACTAGGGACCCTAATATGGCGAATCTCATTAGAACGGCAAGAATTTATGGCTTAAAAGTGATTGGCTATGAAGATTTTGGCAATGCAAGTCAAAGAGATCTCCAACAAGCTAAGAATCTTATTCAAAAAAGTGAAATCGCTACAAAAAATCAAGTTAAAGTTATTGTATTAGCCGGAGGAGGACATATTGAAGAGGGGGATACTGGAGAAAATAAAAGTATGGCTCAGTATTTTAAGAAACTGACTAAAATTGATCCCTATACGATTAATCAAGTTAAATTTTTAGCTATGCAAGAAATTAACGATTCAATATACGTTATGGATAACAAGGTGTTGAATGGTAATGACTTGTATTTATCAAATAATCTGAATAGCGATAAAATAGTGATTGGATCCAATGATTTAAATCGAAGATATCTTCTATTAAGTACTGATTCGACCAAATCAGGCAAATCTGCCATTTACATCTATCATGAAAAGGAATATCAATTGGATAAAACAGCGATCCCAGTTTACTTGTCACTTTCCCAAAAGGATTCGGTACAGATAGAGCTTCCAAAGGGAATATATAGATATCTCAAGAGAGATTACTATGGGGCTATAATTCATCAAGAAATTATTGAAGTGGAATGATAAACTGATATGAGTTTTGGTCAGAAGAACTGGAAGTGCTACGCAATCTATCTGCGTACTTTTATATTCCTATGTAAGGCTCGATTTTTTTTAAGAAAACTATCTGACTGATATAGAGTGATCTCCTGTTGTTTTTATGCTCTTTTTTTAATGCGCAAAAAGGCTTCAGTATCGCAATCGATCTTTGTGTTAATGAAAAATTAAAAAACACGAAGAAATGAAAGCACATATCATTAAAAAGCTAATGGAAATAGAAGCGAGTGAAGGGATACGTATACTTTTCGCCTGTGAATCAGGAAGTCGGGGTTGGGGTTTCCCATCAATCGACAGTGATTACGACGTACGTTTTTTTTATGTGCGAAAAGCGGAGGACTACTCCCGCTTGTTTCCGCTGGCGACCGAAATGCGATTTCCAATAATCGATGACCTCGATATGGTAGGTTGGGACCTCTTTAAAGTACTCACATTATTGTATAAGAGTAATGTGAGTCCATTTGAATGGATACAGTCGCCAGTCGTCTATTACGAGTTTAACGGATTCAAAACAAGTTTTAGGACAATGGTCGAAAATTATTTTGACGCACGTAGGCACGCCCATCATTATTTAGGGATTGTCCGTAGCAAAATTGAAGATCTCCAACGAGAAACGATGAAGCTCAAGAGCTTATTTTATATCCTAAGATCTTTACTTGCAGCAGACTGGAATATCACCTATTGCAGTTATGCGCCTATGACATTAGCAGAACTATCCGTATTATTGCCTGATGTTGTAAAAATCGAAGTGTTGGAATTGCAGCTGTTGAAGAGTCAAGAAGATGAGGGGTTTATATACAACTGTTCAGCGTCCATAAGGAATTATATTGAAACAAGGTTAATAGATTTAGAGCATCAAGTAAAACAGGTTCCCGTATCCGTATCGGATAAGGAAGGACTGGAGAATTACTTTAAAACCGTATTAAGATGACTATAGACGAACTTCGAGATAGCGGGCTGATCCTGTTTGAGGCCGTTGTCGGTAGCCGGGCATATGGATTGGCGACAGCATCTTCCGATACCGATATCAGGGGGGTGTTTTATCTGCCCCTGGAATATTACTTGGGCGGTCAATATATTGCGCAGGTTGCAAATGCAAGCAATGATGAAGTTTACTATGAGCTTGGGCGCTTTGTGGAGCTTCTTTCAAAGAGTAATCCTACTTTATTGGAGCTTTTGGCTAGTCCTACCGATTGCATACTATACAAAGATCCTCTGTTTGATCAATTTAAAATGCAGGATTTTATCACCCGAGAGGCCGCAATGACCTTTGCGCAATACGCCATGGTACAGGTGCGGAAGGCAAAAGGATTGAACAAGAAAATCAACAATCCGATGGATCGAGAACGTAAAAGTTTACTGGATTTCTGCTTTATCATAGCTGGTAATGGTAGTTTATCGTTAAGAGCCTGGTTAAGCAAGCAGTTGTGGAAACAGGAAAACTGTGGTTTAGCGAAGATCGAACATGCAAAGGGGATGTATGCCCTGTATTATGATGAGACGCAGACTTTGGGTTACAAAGGCATCGTTGCTACACCAGAGAGCACTGAGGTTTCCTGCAGTTCTATTCGTAAGGAAGAAACACTTTGTGCGTACCTCTTTGTTAATCACGAAGCTTACTCTTTGTATTGTAAGTCCTATAATGAATATTTTAGTTGGGTTTCAGAACGCAATGAAGCGCGCTTTCGAGGGACAATGAATCACGGGCAGGGCTATGATGCCAAAAATATGATGCATACCATACGTCTATTGCAACAGGCAAAAGAGATTTTGTATAAAAGTGAACTACAGGTACAACGTTTCAATAGGGAAGAGCTCCTGCGCATCAAAAATGGTGCTTATAGCTATGATGAACTTTTTGTCTGGTCGCAAAAGCTCTTTCAGGAAGTGCAGGAACTCTGCTTGCACAGTTTACTTTCGGTAGCGCCAGATCAGGATAAGCTAAGGCAGCAATTGGTTGACATGCGTAAGTACCTTTATCAGATCAAGCTTTAATTCCTAATGCAAGGATCTAATCTGTTATTCCAAATGATCTTACGAACTTTAAATTAGATCGAAGACCAAAACAGGTTAACTTTTAATTGGACATATTCAAGCGTAAAGCGGACATTTGTATCTTAACGATCTTCTAGCCAACTGAGGAACTGGGCGGTCTTTTCTTTGCCTATAAGCAGCTTATCGTCTGTGGGGACAGTCAATTTGACATATAATTTCCTGGCAAAATAATGTTCAACCTCTTTAACGGCCGAAAAACTGATTAAATACTGTCTGTTCAGCCGAAAAAAATCTTTGCCAGATAATTGGGAGGCCAGCTGATCCAGGGATTGACTGAGATCAAAATGCTCACCCTTAAAAGTCACCATGGTCGGAGAGGTGTAGTTAATATAGATAAAAGCAATATCTTCTGTCTTCACCGTCATGTACTTATTGTTTTTGAACACGAGAAAGCTCTTCTTTTTATTGTCTTCGCCACTGATCTTCTGGATCAGTTCAACAAGATTATTTTCGGTGGTTTTCTGAAAGAAATTCTTGAAATTATCTACCTTTTCAAAAGCGTTTTTTAGGTCTGTTTCTGAAAAGGGTTTAAGCAGATAATCAATTCCGTTCTCTTTTATAGCCTCCATTGCGTATTCACCAAATGCTGTGCAAAAGATAACAGGACATACAACCTTTACCGACTTAAATATATCAAAACTGATCCCGTCAGAAAGTTGTATATCCATAAAGATAAGATCCGGCGTGGCACTGTCAGAGAGGTAATCTATGGCTCCTTCAACGCTCTGGATCTTTGCCATAATCTTAGACTCTGGACGAAGTTTCGATATCAGGTTCTCGAGGGAACGGGCAGCTTTAATCTCGTCCTCAATTATTAGTATGTTCATATATAATGGGAAGTTTTATAGTAAATGTTTCAGTATCCATTAGGATACTGATCTCCTTTTCGGATAGATGAAGATAACGCTGGTTGATATTTTCAAGTCCTAAACCGGTAGAAGGTTCCGATATTTTCCTGGGCTGTATATTATTGCTGACAATAAGGTAATCACCTTCCTGCCCAATGGATATATGTAGGGGTTTCTCAAGTGAAACTATATTATGTTTAATGCAGTTCTCTACCAAGAGCTGCAATGTAAAAGGAGGAATAAAACTTCCATAAATTTCACGTCCTAGATTCATTGAAATAACTAAACCTTCCTCAAAACGTGCTTTTAATAGGTAAATATAGGAGTCCATGATCTGTAGCTCCTCTCCGAGTGGAAGTAGGTTCAGTTTGAGGCTGCCCAAAGTAAACCTGTAAAAATCAGCAAGCTTGATGATAAATTCCGCTGACTGAGTGTCATTGCTTTCCACCATGTATTTTAACGTGTTGAGACTGTTGAACAGAAAATGCGGATTTACCTGCTGTTTTAAAAGCTCATACTGTGCTGCGAGGTTTGCGGACATCGAACGCTCAAGTTCCCGTACCACCTGCTGGTTGAGATAAGTCTGGTATAGGAGATGTATAAACATATAGAAAGTCAGGTTGATGAGTACACCTCTGACCTCATACATCAGCATTTTAGGTCCAAAATTGAGATGTGAAAGGATGTAATACTGTATTGAGGAAAGTACGAACATCAATACCAAACCAACTCCTAAACCTCTGAAAAGTTGAGGTGATATCACATTTTTGCTGCCCGTTTTCTTTGTATAGGCTGGTATCGAATGGATATTGTAGTACCAGATCAAAAGGGCAAAACCCGTGGTTACACCAAAGTCGGCAATACCCTCAGAAAGAATAAAATTATGGTCCACAATCTTTGGGATAGATGTTAGTATACCCAATGATATTGAACTGATCCAGATTAGTTTATGGGATATATAAAAAGGTGTCTTCATACTTTGCTCACCGTTGTTAAGCTGATAATGTTTTATATAATTTGCTGGTATTTCTGGCTGTTTGAAATGCCAGCAAATTAGCGAAAAATGTTTTATATCTAAATACCTGATACTTGTAATTTAAGTATTTAGATCTTTTGCTGTATAAATAACATGATTTATCCTATTAAATGAAAAATAGGTCACTGAAAGTATAGTAATGGCAACGCATGTATCGATTACGGAAGAAGGTTCAAGAACAGCAATTTTTGAGAAGAACGCAAAAATAATATCAAAATACATACCTACGAAAACCCATTCCTTAAGCCTTTTAAATCTATTCGGGATCAGTAATATAGTAACACCTAAAATTTTGAATACGCCGAGAATGTATATAAAATGCGCTGGATAGCCTAATTTTTGTGTGATGTCCCATACTGCAGGGTTATGTGTCAGTTCAAAAAAGCCGCTGAGCCCAAACCATATTGATATCAGGATACTTCCGGTAAAATAAATCTTTTTGTATGTTGAATTTTTCATAATATTTTTTGTGATTAATTTCTTTATTATTTAGAGAGCGAGTCGGCCTCAATAATGGCATCTGCAAATTCTTTGGGTGCTTCCTGTGGCAGGTTGTGTCCGATCCCACCCGTCAGGTTATGGTGTTTGTACTTTCCTTTATATTTGGAAGCATAGTTTTCAGGGAGTGGAAACGCCGCACCGTTGGCATCACCTTCCAGGGTCACGGTCGGTACGGTGATATCCAGTGATTTGGCGAGCTTTGCTTCAAGTTCGTCGTACTGTTTCTCTCCGGGAGCAAGCCCCAGCCGCCAGCGGTAATTATGGATCACGATAGCAACATGGTCAGGATTTTCAAACGATCTGGCCGAGCGCTGATAGGTTTCTTCATCAAAAGACCATTTCGGGGAGGCTGTTTTCCAAATCAGTTTGTTAAAAGCCGCTGTATGTGCTTTGTAACCTTTGTAACCCCGCTCCGTTGAGAAATAGTACTGGTACCACCACAAGAATTCAGCAGCCGGTGGAAGTGGGATCTCATTTGTTTTGGGGCTCCCGATCAGATACCCGCTTACAGCCACCAGCGCAGAAACACGTTCCGGCCAGAGGGCAGCCATGATATCGGCAGTCCTGGCGCCCCAGTCAAAGCCCCCAACAACAGCTTTATCTATTTTCAAGGCATCCATGAAGGCGATGATATCGAGCGCCACAGCTGACTGCTGTCCGTTACGTACAGTCTTTGGCGAAATAAAGGTTGTTGTTCCGTAACCCCGGAGATAGGGCACAAGTACTCGGTATCCTTTTGCTGCAAGCAATTCAGCGGATTTTTCAAAACTATGAATATCGTATGGCCATCCATGGAGCAGGATAACGGGCTTCGCGGTTTTTGGACCGACCTCTGCGTAGCCTATATCAAGCAGTCCTGCCCTTATTTTTTTTGTATGCTGGAATGCGGAGTCTACGGTGTTGTCAGCCTGTACATGTTTATCCTGAGAAAGCTGTTGGGCGTGGACTAATGATACACCTGCTGTGGCAAGCAGGGATAACGAGAGGGTGAAAATCACCTTTTTGCCAAAATTTGCTATTGTATTCATTGGATCTGTTTTTTGTCGATTTTAAATTATTGAGTTGAAGCTATCATTGTGGAAAATTTACGGGATCAGTATCCATTATGTCGGCAATACGCTGCTCTCTGGATTCTCCGGAGGGTATTTCACCATATTCTGTGGTGTAGTCCAGTTTGCCATCGCCGCCGGCTTTTACCGTCTCTACACGCAAGAGTTCACCGTTTACTTTACTCCCAAAATATTGCGGATCTTCCAGCATTTTATAGGTAACAAGCTTGAGTGAAACGCGGTCGTGACTATGTCGGGCTCCTTCCAGGAGGGACAGGGCTTCCTTATTCCCGTATAATGCCGACATCGTCTGCCTGTCCGTATTAAAAGATGATGAGATAAATTTCAGTTCGCCGGGTTCAAACATGAACCGTATTTTTCCATTCTCTTTATCTGATATGTTCTTGCTGCATGAGCCGAAGATTAAACTACTTAGAAATAGTACGGATAGGATCTTTTTCATTTTTGGACAGTTTTTAGATATTGCTGGATCATTCTTTTGGAGTTCACTTTCGGCGGAACATTGAACAGGTAACCCGTCGATTCTGCGAGCTGCCTATGACAGCTGATACAGGACTGTTGGGCAAACAGTGCGGTCTTTCCGGTGGGTTTTAAATCTTGACCATTGAATTTCGCAAAACCCCAGCCTTCGGTTTCCTTATATGTTTTTCCGTCTTTTACCATGTACTGCATGTTTACGAAATCTCCGGGCACGATATCTCCATTGGCTTTTCGGGTCTGTTTAAAAACCGCCTTGGCCACTGCACTGCCATTGGGCCAGGGGTGGAAGTTTTCCTCTTCGATAGCGCGGACTGCGATGTCATTTCCGTAAATCACGCGTAGTGTATTGTCGATAAGCGTGCTCATCCCGATCACTTTCCAGTTCTTAAAATCGGCATTGTACGGGATTCCGTTCGGTGATACCGGGGCAAGGGCAGCTGTTGTTTCTAGTACGTTCGCAATACCCTGATGTGCAGGTAGCAAACCATCTTTTGCGGATAGCGAAAGGGTATACTGTTTTATGGTCGCTACTTCAACAGCAGATAGTTTTGAGTCCGGATGTGTGAGCGCATAGGAAGGCAGGGGCATCTTACCCGCGTTTACCATATTGTAAATGGCATAAAATTTACCTTTCTGTTCCGCATCGGAGAGCTTATCCCACTCGGAAAAATTCATCACTTCCCGTGCACGGTCAATATCCCTGTTCACGATCCACGATACCGGGGCAATTTTATCAAAGAACGATAGTCGCTGCTCATTGGAATGGCAGTTGAAACAGGAACGTTCTAGGATAAGCTGAACCTGTTTGGGCACATTTCTGATATGTCCGGTTACGGCTTTTTGTTTAATGGTTCTATTGAAAAATTGAAGGGCGATAAGACCGACCACAATGCAGATGAATATGGTGGGTATCAGTTGGATTCGCTTTAGGAGTTTCATGATCTTTGCTCTTTTGTTATGTTAAAATTAAGGTAAAGTACTACCCTAGGGAAGCTCAAAACAGTTGGACCGGACATATTGCATGTTGAATTCTTCCTTTGGATCCCCGAAATGGACAACCCATTTCCTAAAGGTTTATGCTTGTGGCAGCTAGTATTTCTCCGGATTTCTTGTTCTGCTCGAAAGCGATGATTTCCCATGCATGACCGGTTTCCGGAAGTTTAAAAGAAAAACTGTCCTGGGCTTTAGTGCCCATGCTCTTCAGCTCGCGTACAACCTGCACATGGGAGAGGGCTTTTCCGGCGTTCTCTCCCGCAGATACCTGAGAGGAAGCGTGTTTCTGGACAAGAGCGACCAGGATGTCCGAGTTTTTGGAGCTAGAGGATGATACATAAGCGATCTGGATATTTTTGCCTTCGGCTTTCAATACTTTTAAAGCAAGAGTCTCAGTATGTTGTTCCAGCATCGCGGACTGGATGCCGCTGATGACTTTGCCTGTTTCCGATCCGACCATTTCCTGTTTGCCGTTGATGACCATTTGGGGGGTATATAAGGTACTTAGATTCATCCATGTGGCGTACTGTTTCTGTCTTTCGGTAAAACTGCTTTTGCTAAAGCGATCTTTCCATCCCTGATGATCCCAGTAATCGACATGAAAGGCCATGATATAAAGTTTTTTATTCAGGTTATCCTTCTCAAGTTTTGCAATAAGCTCATCTGCGGGAGGGCAACTCCAGCAACCTTCTGAAGTAAAGAGCTCGACCACGGCGAAGCTTTTGTCGGAGTTGCTGCTTTTGATCTTTTGCAGGTTTTTATCATCATTGATACCCTTGAAGGCCATGATCAGGGCAATGATCAAAGGCAGGCTCAAAACGTATAGTATTTCTTTTATTGATTTCATGATCTAAATTTTTAAGCTGTTTATAGTTTGTTGTTAGTTGAAGATTTTTAGGGAGAAGCCGAAATCCTGTGGCGGAACACATACCTGATCGCTGCACTGCATAAACTGAATGGTTCCCCGGATTGTTCCATTTTTGCCCTTTAATCTGATCTTCTGACCGAACTCGACCTCATTTTCAAAATAGGTAACTGGCATGCCCAGAAGTTTATCAGACTTCAACAGTGGGCTGGGCTGGCTCACATTTCCCACCAATTGGTAAGATCTGTCAGGCTCGAATTTAAAATTCATCTTGATAGGGCTCAGGGGGCTGTTGCCCAGTGCATACATATGCCATCCGGGGGCGATCCTGGCCTTCATCCGGATTTCTCCTTCTTCGGGGGATTTCCTTTTAAGCGTGCATTCCCATGTCACCTGACCGAATAAGGTCTGTCCTTTTGAATGTGAGCAGAACATCATTAGAACTGTCAGTACTAAAATTGTTAATCTGTTCATTTCTATGTTTTTAATTGTTAAACCTTAAATTCTTTGTACAAATAGACCGGAATTATGCTCCTGCTGCCACTGTAAACTGCTTGAAGTAGACGTTTTAAGCCCTTAAATGGACAGTTTAATGGACAGTTTGGATCATAAAGGAAAATAATCACAGTTGATCCCGCAGCGTTTTAAAAGCGTTCCTCATTTCCTGGGTGAAGAGCTCCGGCTGTTCCCATGCCGCAAAGTGCCCACCTTTTGGTGCGATATGATAATAGTATAAAGAAGGATAAGCCGCTCTCGACCAGCTTTCTGGTGCTTGATAGATTTCATGCGGAAATACTGAAATAGCTACAGGAATTTTTATGCGCTTTGTTTGCTGATGTTCGGAACTGAAATTGTTGTTATTATTTTCCCAGTAAAAGCGGGACGAGGATGCTCCGGTATTGGTTAGCCAATACAAAGTTATATCGTCAAGGATCGCATCGCGGCTAATTACCTTTTCTGGCTGGAGGTTACTTTCTGACCACTCAGCGATCTTTTCGTATAAAAACGCTGCTAGTGCAGTTGGAGAATCAGAAAGCAAATAGCCTGTAGTTTGTGGCCTAGTCACCATCATCCCGCCATACGCTGCGTTTCTGCCAAAGAAAGTGCGCATTGAATTATAAGCCTTTGTTTCTTCTGGAGAAAGGCTTGTCGGAGCGGGATCACCGGCGTTGATTGGTTTTACCAGGTCTGCAGGAATTGTGGCCGGCATGGTCAGGTGGATACCCAATAGCCCCGAAGGAGCCTGTCTGGCAAGCGCGTCGGAGATTACAGATCCATGGTCTCCACCTTGAGAAACATATTTTGTGTAGCCCATACGTTTTACCAAAATATCCCAGGCTTTGGCAACACGGTCAGGGTTCCAGCCAAGTTCTTTAGGGATTTCGGAAAATCCATATCCTGGAATTGCGGGAATGATAACATCAAAGGCATCTTCAGCTTTACCACCGTATTTGACGGGATCTGTAAGTGGGCCTATAGCATCGATAAATTCCAAGGGTGATCCTGGCCATCCATGTGTAAGGATAAGGGGTAAGGCACCTTTTTCCTTTGAACGCACGTGGATAAACTGTATGTCAAGTCCATCAATCTTGGTGACAAACTGTGGCAGCGCGTTCAGTTTGTTTTCAAGCTTACGCCAGTCATAGCCATTTCCCCAATAATTGATCAGTTCTTTTAACTGGGCTAGTTGTATGCCCTGTGATTCATCGTTTACCGTTTCGCTATCTGGAAACCGGGTCTCCGAAATACGTCTTTTCAGTTCATCAAGTTTAGCCTGTGGAATATTGATCTTGTAAGGTCTGATACCAGTTTCTGAGTTTACGCTTTCCGTTTTTGCTATGGTGCGCTGTGCATTTGTAATTGTAGGAATACATAGTGCGCATGTCGCTACCATAAGGATTGTTGTTATTTTTGTTTTCATTTCTTTTTTGTTTTAGATTTTACGATCTGATTTCTTTTGTTGCAACAAATGTATGTGGGGCGGCGTGGGTGTTAAACGGAGAATAGGTTCAAGTGGACATATTCACAGGTGAGCTGGGAGTTTTAAAGCTCGAACAGGAAGTTCCATTTTTATAAATCGGATTGAAAGTAAGATATCGGTAGATAAAAGAACCGGCTATGAAGGATTTTGATAGAAAGCATTGTCCTGTAATCAACGTAGAGGTACTTTTCTATGAAACTATATGAGCCGCGGAATTGACTAATTCACTTACAAAATTGTCCGGTTCAACTGTTTTGGGTATGTAGTGCTTTGACGATCGTTTTAAGTTTGCTTCATAATCATTAAAACAATAATAAAATGAAGACAATCAGAAAATTTACTATCGCAGGCGCACTATGTTTAAGCCTTTTTTCCGCAGTATCGATTTCGTGTAGCGACGATAATGATTTACCAATAGGGCAGGAGACAACCATTGTAAATCACAAAAATGCGAAGACCAGCTTTATCAATGTGAAAGGAACAGATTTCGCTTACCGAAGTTGGGGTAAAGATGGAGGAATTCCGCTAGTATTACTACCTGGAACAGGTGGTTCTATGGATGATTGGGATCCTGTCGTGACCGACGGTCTCGCGAAAGAATACAAATTGATCATATTTGATAATAAAGGAGTGGCATCTTCGAAAGGAGCGACCCCCAATACTATTCAGGCAATGGCTAACGATGCCATTGATTTTATCAAAGCAATGAATTTAGGGAAGGTCAATATTATGGGATTTTCAATGGGCGGATTCGTGGCTCAAAGAATTGTTTTGACGGATCCCGAACTAATTAATAAAATAATTTTAGCTGATAGTGGGCCCAAGGGAGCTATTGGTCTTTCCAATCTTCCAAATATAATTGCTGGAAGTGCAGGACTTAGTCCCGAAGATTCCTACTTAAAATTCGGATTTACCGATTCACAGTCAAGTATTGCGTCTGGAAAATCATCTTATGCTAGAGTTCATCAACGGATAATTGATAGAGATCCAGTGCTTAGCGATGCTAGTTCGTCTGCTCAGTTTACAGCTGTACTAACCTGGGCACAGCCAGACCCCGGAGCACTGGATGAAATTAAGGCTATCAAAAAACCTGTTTTAATCGTACATGGTGATCAGGACCTTCCAATTTCCATTCAAAATGCCTACAATATGAAACAAAATTTAGAAAACGCTATGCTTTTAGAGTTTTCAGATTCGGGGCACGCCGCATTTTATCAAAATTATGAGACTTTTTTAACGAAGGCTATTGCATTTCTTGCTCCATAGGTTATCTGAAACAAAAAATGATAAATAGCTAACAGGTTTTTCGTTTGAAACGATTATTAAACAGTAAACTACAATGCTAACAACCAACAATTGCTTGGACTTTCTGCCAATATAATTTTGAACTTCTCACGAATTAATTTCATCGCTAATTAGTCCAATTTTGCTGTATAACTTTTAAATACAGAAAATATGAGCAAGAGAATTTTAATCACAGGAGCTGCAAGTGGATTTGGAAAAATTGCCGCTTTTGATTTAGCAAAAAAAGGACATAAGGTGATTGCAACAGCGCAAGTTTATCCGCAAATGAGCGACTTGATAAGAGAAGCCAAAGAGCAAGGCGTAGAATTGACTGTGGATAAATTGGATGTAACCAATGCTACAGATATCGCTTATATCACTAAAAAATACGATATCGATATTTTGATCAGTAATGCCGGAATTATGGAAGGTGGTCCGATTGCGGAGCAGCCTATAGATCTAATCCGTTCGATGTTTGATGTCAATGTTTTTGGTGGATTGCAACTGGCACAAGGTTTTATCAAAAAATTTATTGACGAAAAAAGACCTGGTAAAATTGTTTTCACAACTTCTATGGGAGAATTATGGACTGTTCCTTATGTGGCCGCTTATTGTGCATCCAAGCACGCAATGGGATCAATCGCTGAAGGGTTGAAAACAGAATTGGCACCATTCAATATCAAGATTGCAACCTGTAATCCGGGTATTTTTGGAACCGGTTTTAATGATCGAGGTGTTGATACAATTTCCCGTTGGTACAATCCCGATAACAATTTTACACCTCCATCTGCATTCGATGGTACTGCCGAAGCTTTGGCCAACCAGTTAGATCCTCAATCGATGGCGGAGTGCATCGTTGATGTGGCTCTGGATGAAAATTCGAACTTTAGAAATGTACATCCAAAAGAAACTGAAGATTTTGTAAAACAATTGCAGGCAGAAGCCTGGACGGCTAAAAGCTAAATAGAAATCCACAAAGCACGGATCATAAAATATTGAAAAATGAACATAACTTATAACGAAGCAACGAAAGCCTTAAATGCTTCCATAGAAAAAGCGAAAGCTTTAAACATTCCCGTAAGCATTGCAGTGGTTGATGCTGGGGGACATCTGCTTGCTTTTGCAAGATTAGACAGTGTCTTTGGTGTAATAGAATTTGCCGTAAAAAAAGCCAGAACTGCCGTAATGTTCGGTGTAGATAGTGACATAATGGGCACAATCGTTTCCGGCGCAGATATTCACGGATATGGAATGCTGAATTCAAATGATGGACTATTGACCATAGCTGGAGGTGTTGTGATAAAGGATAAAAACGGGAATATCATTGGGGCTATAGCTTCTTCGGGGGGCTCTCCAGAACAGGATAAAGAAATCGCGGGTGCAGGAGCTGTCGGGTTGAATTAAAATTTAAGATATTTGTGGTATGGAAGCAAAGCGTGAAATTATTTTTGATAAGTTGGTCTATTCCTGTGTATTTGAAAAGCATAGAGGAAATGAAGAGTTTATTCCCGAGCATTTCTTAGGATTTCAATTATCGGGAGAAACACACGCTTTTCATGCTGATGGAAATAGCGTAATTCCTGAAAACGTCGTCGTATTGGTTCGTAAAAATCAATTAATAAGAACGATAAAATATCCTGCAAAATCGGGGAAATACCAATTTGTATCCATTACGTTGGACAAGGAAACATTGCAACAGTATGCTTTTGAAAATAAAATTGTGGTGGACAAAAAATACACCGGCAAACAGAAATTGTTTTTTGAACCGGATGATTTTCTGCAAAATTATTTCGTTTCATTGGCTCCGTATATCAATAAGAAAAAAGAAGCAACGCCACGATTGGCAGATTTAAAAATCAGGGAAGCCATCGAGTTATTATTACAGTGCAACCCTGATTTTAAACAAATTCTGTTCGATTTTTCCGAACCCTACAAAATAGATTTGGAAGAATTTATGAACCAGAATTTTATGTTCAATGTATCAGTAACATCTTTTGCAAAACTGACCGGAAGAAGTCTTTCCGGCTTTAAACGTGATTTTGCTAGAGCATTTGGTACAACGCCAAAAAAATGGTTATTGGCAAAGCGTTTGGACGAAGCCCATTATTTAATCAGGCACAAAAAACAAAAGCCATCCGATTTTTATCTGGATCTAGGGTTTGAGAACTTATCCCATTTTTATGCTTCGTTTAAAGAAAAATTTGGAACAACCACAACTGGGCTCTAATAGAACAATGGAATTTTTACGACAATTGAGCGTATTGCTCAAGCTATATCGCGACAACAACGACTCAGTCGTCCGGCACCGCGATCGAGGGAACGAATTGGACAACAGACCCGTGATCGGGTCGGTGAGTTTTTTATAAAAGATCAAACGAAAAGGAATCAACCATTGTTATAAGAATACTTTTCATAAATTAGGTTAATAACAGGTAGTAAAAACCTTGAGATCCCTCTCCTCAAGGTTTTTTTATTTTTTTAGGAACCGACCATTCCATTATGAGGATCATAACGATATAACGAAGACGACGATAAGGTTTGTTATGCATACTTATTGAAGGAGGAAGAATAGTTGGAGAGGGATCCTGCCAGGCTGGTATAGTATCTTCACTAAAGACGGCCCTTTGGCGCTGAAGATGGCGGATTGTCAGGATTAAACCGTAATTTCATCGATCAAATACATTGAACATGACATTTCTATACCAATATTTTCGTTTTTATGGGGTGCTAGTGGCATTCATATTTTCCTTCAATGTTTCTGCACAAAAGCAATCAGGGGTGGACAGCAATGCGTTGGCAATTCAGTTCATTGACGGGCAACTTCCTGAAGGCAACTATACGGCTGCGGTGTTGGGAATTCCCCGACCGAATGCAT
Source organism: Sphingobacterium paramultivorum (assembly GCF_014109745.1). NCBI lineage: Bacteria > Pseudomonadati > Bacteroidota > Sphingobacteriia > Sphingobacteriales > Sphingobacteriaceae > Sphingobacterium > Sphingobacterium paramultivorum. The sequence goes on along the minus strand of NZ_CP058555.1, from coordinate 2,392,131 downwards.
CGCAGCTTGCAATTGTTGGGAAGATGAAACAAGCCATGAAAGCCAATGAAGATTGGTTTTTCAAAACCATGAAGGAGTTAAAACCCGGAGAGCCTATACCATATCACAAAAATCTAGGTATTAGCGAAGAGGAGTATGCTGCTTTTATGGAGTTCTCCCAATCTATCAAAATAGACAAAATAGGGGCTATGGAGCTCAAGATCATCCGCAAGGACAATAGTATCCATTTCGAGCCTAAAGACTTCGGCGATTATTTAAAATATCTAGTTATCGATTTAAAAGACCAAAGGGTCAGAGTTGATAGTCTGGGCTTGGAATATAAAGGACAGATCACTTTGGATGCCAAACAGACAACATTGGTCGCAGGACCTTGGACAGGTTACTCTTGGCAACTCGAAGAATTTAAGAAAGATGGAAAATTAATTTCAGATCCGAATAAAGTCGTTCCTGCAGAAATGGGAGAACTGGATATAAAGTCTATAAAAGTGTCAGTAGGCCGACTCGATCATAGCAATCAATGTTTCCTTTATCTCAAGAGTAATATTGTCCATAAAGGCCATGTGCTTGCAAAACAGGATATAGCCCTTTTATTAACGAAAGAATAAGCTGAAATCCAAAAATATACCTAACTTTAAATTAGATCAAAGCCCAAAGCCGATTAACATTTGGCCCAAGCGGACATCTAGCCAAAAAGGCACCCTTATCGGTTAATAAGGGTGCCTTTTATTTGAAAAAAGCAGCATAAATGTTGTGACGGTACTCCGATTGAATTCAAAGAATATATCGAATGTTTAATGAAACGTAGTCTTCGATGGACCTAATTTGTGAATCGATTCATACGAATATGCTGGATAAAACCTCTTTAAAAAAATCTCCAATAATTCCATGGTGACATTAAAATGAAAGATAATTTCACCATGGAGTAAGAGTTGTAAACTCTGATTTCCTAATATTAATTAAAGATTTTTGTTAGATCCACTAATTCAAACTTTTTATCAACCTCAAAAAATGTTCTAAATATTGAAGCATGTCCGGTTCCAACCAAAATAAAGATGGTTTTTGTACCGGGCTTAATTTGATTTTGAATATTGGCATACATAATTAAATTTCTTTTATACCAATCAGTAACGAGTCTAGCACCAAAATAATCTTTCCCGATCATAATTTTGTTTGCGAATGAAAAATAAAAGCCAATATTGTTGTCTAGTTTCGATTTTTCATTCATGCATAAAAAGATTTGACTCAAATTCTTTTCTTCCAGACACTTATCCGATATTGACAATTTTATTTCATCAAGTTCTTTTTTTAAGGTAGGGTTGGAATTAACCTCTTTCATCAAAATATCGAATCTCATTTCGATCAGTGTATCAATTGGATATAATTCCTGATGTTTCAATTTTTTTGCCAATCGAAATCCCAGTTGAACCGTTTCACCTTCCTTAAAAAATCTTCTCATCCGTTCGCTTTTTATTGTATCGGTGAACGCGTTATATTGATTCTTTAAATAAAACTTGTAATGTGCATCTAACTGTTTCTTTTCGTTAAAGTTGCTTTCAACAAATATTTGTTCAGGTTTATAATCAGATGAATAGATTTTTTCTACGACATTATCCAGGTCCTTTTGATTTTCTTGGGATAGGATATTTCTATCCTGTACTTTAATCATATCGTTTCCTGGATTATTGAAGTGATAGGTTCCGAGTAAAATAACCTTTATTTTCTCCTGAGCCGATAGCACTGAAAATTGAAAAAGTATCAGGAAAAGGACTGTGAAAATTTTAGTAAAATAAGAATTTTGCATATAATAGTGTTAAAAATAAATAATTCACGAAACTAATAAATAGGGATTACTTATCTGCTACGAATAATAAATGAACAGTCACGAATAATAAATCATTATAGGACCAACTATGGTTGTTTTTACTGTTGCAAGCCTATACTTCTCATTAACTTTTCATCCAACTCTGTGAATACTTTAGGAATAAATGCCTGTGGATCATAATATCGTTTAGTATTTGGCCAATATAACAAGATGAATACCACCTTTGAGTTGCCATCGCAATGCTTTTTATTCTGAATAAATAGATCGGTTGAACCGTTTATGGGGCATTTATTTTTTACATTTGTATTTAACAATAGTTTAAAATCTATGCAAAAACACAGGGCATCCATTCCTGTCAGGAGCTGGGACAGCAATTTTAATGGAATCGCTGTTGTTCGTATAGCATCAGAAATTCCCGGGAGTAAAGAGTTTAATCATGCACATCGACACGACTATCACCTTTTCGTATTGCAGGAAAGTGGTATCTCGTATACCGAAATAGACTTTAAAAAATATTTGATAGATAAGCCAACTATACTATATCAATCGCCAAATCAGGTTCACAGAGCTTTGAAAGTCGAAAATATAAGTGGATTTATTTTAACAATATCCAATGAAAACTTAAATGCGGATTACCTAAAATTATTGCAGCGCAATACGCCTATCGAGCCATTATCGTTATGCTCACGCACAGATTTAGCGATTATCCAAGCGTGTTTTCTTTTATGTAGAAACCTGTATGACAGAAAAGAAGACAAGTTATATCATTTGCAGCTGAAAGACAGTTGCAATACATTGGTCGCCCTATTTATGTCGCAGTTCCTCAAGCAGTCAAAACCAGCAGAAAAATTGTCGCGTTTTGAAATAATTCAGAAGGCATTTTCAGAATTGCTCGAGCAAAATTTTGTGCACATGAAACGCCCCGCGGACTATGCCGCAGCATTAAACATCTCCGTTGCTTATCTAAATGAATGTGTAAAGAACGTAACGGGTTTTTCTGTTTCACATCATATACAACAACGTATTATTTTAGAGGCAAAGCGGCTGCTATATCATTCCGATAAATCGGTAAAAGAGGTTGCAGCCGAATTAGGTTACGATGACTATCCCTATTTTTCACGACTATTTGTAAAAGTTGCAGGAATTACCGCTTTGACATTTCGTAGCAAAAACCACGATTAATCCAATACCTACTCTTTTCCGTTCTATTTTATACGATTGATTCTGCTGTACTTTGCTTTGAACAAAATATAATACTATGCCAAGTGCACCAAAATGGTTATTTGATACCTTAGATTTCTTAACGCCCAAGCTACCTTTGACCGAGGTTGTCGAAGCAGTCTCTTTATCAAAATCTGTCAAGAAGATTTGTTTTAAAGGGGATTTAAAAAATGTACAATTCGCGGTAGGTTCGTTCATCGACTTTAGAATTAATGCTACAGAGGCGCGGAGATATACCGTTTCTTATGCAGATACTGAAAAGGGCTTGTTTGAATTCATCGTTTATTTGAATGGTAAAGGTTGCGGAAGTCATTATATGTCGGATTTAAAAGTGGGCGACAACATCGTGATGTATAAGCCGAGAGGAGAAAGCAGGTATTATGATAAAACGACTCAAAGGTTTGTAATTTTTGGCGATGAAACCTCGTTAGCACTTGCTTGTTCTTTTCTTCCAATGTTAAAGAAAAACAACCATCAGTTTGTGTTCCTTTTTGAATTGGATGAAGAGAACAAAAACGTTCCAAAATTATTGGGTTTGGAAAATTGCCTGATATTTCCCAAAAACTTTTCGTTCAGCATGGAGGAATGGGTCAGCAAGCTACCAATGATCAATACCCCGGATTGGCAAGAAGCTAATTTCGTGTTGACAGGTAACGCAAAATCGGCTCAGCTGCTTAGAAAAATCATTAAAGAAAAAACCAATGGCAATGTTTTTTTACACGGCTACTGGTTAGCGGGTAAAAAAGGATTATAGATCGATGCGGTTAAACTGTGCGTATTTATTTGTATTTTTAGTCCTGTAGATGGCATAGGTGATTGAACGATATTTTGTAATCCGTAATGCCAAGTGTGTAGCTGAATAAGGTAGATACCACCCATAACTGATTGTTAAGGTTTTTATATTCTTACTTTGTTTTTTATGCCATTTGGATTAACATGAATCTTGAATTATTTATCGATCAATTTCAGTTGATGCTGGAATTCACTTAATGAGATTTTCCCAGATGCAAAGTTGACATCTAAAATAAACTTCTTTTCGTTGGGGGACAGTTCACGTCCATAAATCTTCCCTAATAATCCATCTTCATCAGGTAAAGCTTCGGTCACATCTGCTGCATTTAAAAATGCCTGATAGTATCGTAGTCCGAATTTTCTAAGCGACGACGCGTTGAAATGAATTTGGTCTTCGTTTGCAGTTAACCCTTTTGCCGAGACGAAGTTACAATTGTTGTGCGATGCTGCGTATTTTTGTAAGGCGCTATTGACCAAATGGTAATCATTGAAATGCGCCCCAAATAGACCATAAGGCAAAAAATCGCCTATCGCGCCGATAATCAGGGGAACTTCAGGAGCCCCTAATTGCTTCCGTAGCTCATTGACTATACTATCAAACTTTTCACCGTATTTTGCGGCCAGTTCGATGGAAGAATCATTTTCTCCCTGATGCCACAATATTCCTGTCAACTGGCTGCTACGTTGAGCAAGTTTAGCCTGAAAAATAGCGTGGTCAAAGAGTGCGCCACCAACCTGCCAGTCATTTAAGCTGGTACCGCCATCAGCACAAGGGATAAGGCCGATCTCCTCGCCAATGTGATCCGCATGCCAGGAGGCAGCAAATGATGATGCAAGCCCCACACCAGCCATAGGCCTGTCATTGTGTATGGGTTCGGCCATTATCTGCCAGCGTCCATTGCGAAGCATCTTTATTGATTCGTTGATGATAGGCGGCACTGAATCCGGAATTCCGCGGCCGGCCATATTTGATTGCCCTATTAGCAAAAAAGATTGTATCATAGTTGATTATATATTTAAGACTCCACGATTCCTATACTGCGGCTAAATGATAGCCAGGCAAATTTTTTAAGATCATTCGGAGCGACGTCACCAGAATTTAAAGCCTTCACACTTGCTCTTGCCACACTGGCAAAGAGATGTCTGATCCAGGCTGAGGACAAACGATTGTCTATAATGTGTTTCGCCTGCAGCTGGGGAACTATAGCAAACCACTTTTCTTTTGCTTGTTCATAGGCAATAACTTTTTCTTTGTCCATCGCTGCGACATCAACCTGCCTCTCCTCAAGGGCGTGTAGGAAAATATATTTTACACCGCTGTCGATAGCTGCGTATAGCATTGCTTCCAATTGTTTGACCGGATCAGTATCGCTGTTAAATGCAGAAACCATAGCGATATACCAGGTTTCAAGCATATCGACATAGCAGGCAGTTATAAGTGCATCTCTATCCTTAAAATACCGATACAAAGTTCGCTTACTGATTTGTGCAACCTCGGCTACTCGCTCTAAAGGAGCGTGAAAGTCTTCATTTAAAACTTTTACTGCACTATAAATTAGCTTTTCTCTATTCATTTGGCACAAATGTATGACAAATGTCTTATATATGTGTGAGTTTATAGGTGAAATTATAATTAATTGGTCCAATTGTCATTAAGTATCGTTAAAATTCCAAAGGGAACTATCACTTTTTAACAACCCTTTGTCAACTTTTGAACAATATTTCAAAGGAAATGAACAGATGTAATTCCAGCTAATCTTACGACCTTTCGCTTAGATCGAAGCCAAAGCCGGTTAACATTTAGCTCAAGCGGACATCTAGCTAAAATTGTCTCCCTTATTGATTAATAATAGAGGATTTTTATTAGTAGCATAAATCATTTTTTCTCCCTTAAATCGAGCTTTAAAAACTAGGACATAGATAATCAAAACAATGATCCAATATCTAATTTTTAAGCATTATCAATGCACAAGCATAAGCCTTTCGCAGCAGGTATGGCCCTCTTTGAGACCGAGAGTCGCAAGCCTATTCTTCCGCCTTTGGAAGGCAAAGGTCCTAGAATACGGTTGCTCTTCCATTGAGGTGATTCGCTGTGGCAAGATGCCGCTAAAACCCGATCCGAGGAGTGGGTAGGATGGGAATGATCTTCTTCATCGGGAACCTTGTTTTAATTCATATACAGAATAGTATTATAATGCTAAAAATATTAGTATTATAATATTTATTTACATATATTTGCATTGTTAACCAATTTAAAAACAATGTATTATGAGTGAGTTGAAACAATCGAAATATATCGATATTACAACAGATTATGGTTTTAAAAAAGCTTTCGGATCAGATACCAATAAAGATCTTCTGATCGCTTTCTTAAACGAACTCTTTAGAGGGCGCAAGGTTATTGCTGACCTGTATTATAACAAAAATGAGCATGTCGGGGATACAGAGGATATCGGTACCGTTATTTTTGATCTGACCTGTACGGCAGACAATGGCGAACGTTTTATTATTGAAGTGCAGCGCACGGCGCAGGATAATTTGAAAAAGCGCATGCTTTATTACAGCAGTAAATTGATAGCGGATCAGGCACCCAAAGGCAACCGAAGGGCTTGGAATTATGCAATTAGTGAAGTTTATATCATTGTACTGATGGATGGATTTGCAATGCCTGATGCGGGGGATGAGCAGTATTTTCTGCACGATATTTGTTTATGTTATCGAGATCATGGTAAAATATTTTATGACGATCTAGGCTTTATATATGTGGAATTGGTTAACTTTGTAAAAGCTGATGCAGAGTTAGTTAATGATTTAGATCGTTGGCTTTATGTACTCAAAAATATGTCTTCGCTAAATGGACTTTCCACTTATTTGCGTAAGCCTATTTTTGAGAAGTTATTTCAGTTAGCAGAGTATAGCAAACTAAAACCGGAGGAACGAGAGATGTACAACGTAAGTTTAAGGAATAAATGGGATGCCGAGAGTATCCGAAGTAGTCAGGAGGAGCTATTGAAACGAGCGCGCGAAAAAGCAATGGCTGAGGGAAGAGCCGAAGGAGAGGCTAAAGGAAAAGCAGAAGGAAAAGCAGAGGGAGAAGTTATAGGAAAAGCCGAAGGAAAGGCGGAAGTAATAAAAAATCTTTTGTCTTCGAATAAGTTTTCGATATCGGAGATAGCCGAATTAGCGGACGTCACTGTAGAGTTTGTAAAGCAGATCGAGGAAGAGAAAGCTAAAGGAAAATAGAGTATATAACCATATAAGGTTTTACGGCCACTTGGATACTGTCTAAGCGGCCTTTTTCTTTTTATAGGTTAAGTTGGTTTCTTAACCAATACCATTTTGAATAAGCTCTCATTTAAATAGAAATAAATACAAGGCCGAAGAGACGAACTCAACCTTTTTATAAAAAGATCAAACGAAAGCGAACTAACCATTGTTATACCAATACTTTCATAAATTAGGTTAATAACAGGTAGTAAAAACCTTGAGATCCCCCTCCTCAAGGTTTTTTTATTTTTTGAAACCGACTATCTCTTTATTGGGATCATAACTATATATCAGGGCTGGATTATTCCGGCCTTTTTTGTGCCGACACGATCAGCATCATAGGCCTTCTGAGTTCGTCTGCCATTCCGGCGACACTGTTAATCATTTCCATGTTTGGCTGTGGTTCAGTAACTAAATCGATGGCAAAGTTATTGGCAAGCAGGATTGTAAGATAAGTGGTAAGTGTCCTATGGTATTTTATTACATTGTTTTGTAAGAAATGTGTTTCCCTCTTTCCTTCTTCAAAGTAATGGTCCACGGGCCAGTATAACTTGTTTCCGGATGCATCGTAAACCCAGTCTTGGTCGGGTCTTGCAGTGAATATCGGATGCTCAACAGAAAACACAAAACTGCCGCCCGGTTTTAGCCAACGGTTTATATGCATGCAGAGCGGATCAAAGTCTTTGATGTAATGGAATGTAAGGGAACTGATGACGCAGTCGAACTCCTGCTCCTCAAACGTGATATCCTCCAATGCGCTTCTGATATAAGTGATGCCAGGCAGGTCATTGATTTCTTTCGCCTTATTGAGCATCCTTTCGGAAAGGTCGACACCTGTTACTGTTTTGGCCCCGTTTTCAATAGCATAACGACAATGCCAGCCAAAACCGCAGCCCAGGTCCAATACATTTTTGCCATCAAAGCTCGGAAGGATATTTTTTAACGCATGCCATTCTCCGGCACCTTCAAGACCTTTAATAGATCTGTCCATATTTTTATATTGATCGAAGAATGTTTGGTCGTCATATTTGTTCTGCTTCATAATCTGACAATAAATTTTAATAGGTTAAGATACATCCTTTTATCAGGGGACAGTATCACAGACCCCTGTATTAAACCATTTACCATTTCCTATTTTTGCTTTTCTTTCATAGGATCTAACCCGGTAGTATGCTGAACCTGGTAATTTTCCATCCATGATTCAATATGAAGCAGCAATTGCTCTAGACTTTTACCCGTTTCAGATAACCCATAATATACTTCCGGAGGAAAGGTGTTCACTTGTTTTCGAACCACAATTCCATCGTTTTCCATTTCTTTTAGTTGTTCTAATAATACTTTTTTGGAAACCTTGGGCATTTTACGCCACAATTCAATGAAGCGTTCATCACCCGTATAAAAAAAATGATGGAGGATCAAGGGCTTCCACTTCCCGGAAAATATTCTGAAAAAAAGATTTACGGAACAGTTTTCAAATTCCTTATAATTCATTAGGTAACAATTTTGTAACCGGGAAACCTCTGGGTAAATATCTTTCGTTAGCCGAAGGTTGTACCGAAATTTACCAGCTAAGTTAGGAATTTAAATACGTTATCACTATGACAATACATCAAATACGTAATGCCACTATTATTATCGAATCGGAAGACAACTTTATATTGGTTGATCCTTTATTGGGAAAGTCAAAGACATTTGTTCCGCTAACCCTTTTCCGTTTCAAACCCCGTCGCAACCCTTTGGTTGATTTACCCATTGAAAGCGAAAAACTGTTGCAGAAAATCGATTATTGCTTGATTACACACCTGCATCCCGACCATATCGATGCGGTAGGAATCGAGTTTTTGCGTAGCCGTAAAATTCCCGTCCTGTGCGGTGAAAACCACGCCCGCCAATTAAAAAAATGGGGGTTAAATGTCCTGCAAGCGATTGATTATTGGGAGACAATCTCGTTTCTGAAAGGCAAACTTACTGCGACACCTGCAGTTCATGGCTATGGCTGGGTAAGAAAACCAATGGGGCATGTGTATGGATTCGTATGGCAGTCATCCGATGAAGAATCGGTATATATAAGTGCAGATACCATTTATACCGATGACGTAAAAAAGGTGTTGGCTACCTACAAGCCCGACGTATCTGTGCTAGCTTGCGGTTCGGCACAATTCGATTTCGGCAGACCACTATTGATGACAATGGACGATATTGTAAAGTTTATCCGTGATGCGCCAGGCAAAGTATTGGCAAATCACATGGAAGCCATCAATCATTGTCCTACCACGCGCCTTGAGTTAAAGCAAAGATTGGAGAAGGAGGGATTGCTGCAAAAGACATTTATTCCGGCCGATGGAGAGCGTATTGAAGTTGTAAAACCATAGCATGAATCCAAGATATAATTTTAAGCATAGTTTTTCCATGGAACACAATTGCTTGGTTTAGTGTTTAAAATAGGATAAGATCTTTATCAGGGCTGGATCCATCCAGCCTTTTTTCTGATATAAATGTTATCTTAGCGCTATGCTGAACAATCTCTTTGAACAAGTCACCGTTATGAAGCTTTCGATAGGGGAGGGATTGACTCCACTGTGGAGTGATACGGCACAGACTTCGTTGTTTTAAATTAGCTATTTTATGGGAAGTTTAACAAAATATGTATCAAACGATCGTCCAGAATTCGCCGTACTTATCGAAGATGACGATAAGGTTTGTTATGCATACTTATTGAATGAGGAAAGAATAGTTGGAGATATTTGGTTATACAATAGCGTTCCTACTCCGAGAGAATCTGAATGGCATAAAAGGGAGAATCTACCGTTTTTAAATCCTGCTGAGTTTGTCAAAGAAAACCTTGAAGCATTTGATGCGATTTCACCTGTCGAGGTAACCTGGGATTTGGGGGAAGAAACGGTGGTCAATATATTTCTAGCGTCCAGATTGATCGCAAAGCTAACCGTAGGGTCTTTTCCGGGTTGGTCTAGTCTGGTCACTAAAGATGGGCCTTTGGCGCAGAAGATGTAGAGCTTTTAAAATATGATTGTCAGTAAAGATTCCTACGTGTTTTTATTTCTTCGATCCTTTTATAATAAAGTTTTCTTTGTTTTTGTTTACGAAATGGGTCAACAGACAAATAAATAAACAACAATATAATAATTCCAGAAAAAAAAGCAGCGACATACATTAACCAAGTAAAAAACTTTTTCATTTTTTTCGGACCTGTCCCACTAAATGTGTAAATAAAAACTACGGATTCCAGTTATGTTCCTTATAACGGGACTCGTTTTTCAAGTAAAGTTAGGAATTGATTTAGGACCTAGCGTGTCAATTCTTTTACTTATTTTTAGCGTATGAATGATAATCAAGCATCGGGCTTGTTTCTAGCCATTTTTAGCATTATTGTTGGACTTATTGTGAAAAGGTTCGGACAGCCATCATATTGGTATACCCGACCAATTGCTCTGGGAATATTCGTTATCATGCTTGTTCTTTTTGATGTTTTTATTAATAGATCATGAGTTTTATCTACCCTTCTTTATCTGGTATTTTTTCCTTCTTTTTTCAATCAATTCTTTCGCGATAAACAACTGTGATAAGATCCATAGTTATTGAGATTTTATTATCGTTAACTCGCCATCATCAAATCCCACTGCTATTTCCTTTGCTTGTGCAAAAATTGAAGTTTTGAAATCTTCGGATTTTACATATGACTGAACTGGACATCCAGCATAAAAGAAAAATAAGCATCCCACTTTGTGCCCCAAACCGGATTAGAGATCAGCATGGGACTATGAATCGGGGTCTAATGATAGAATGTAGGGTATTTAGATGATAAGTTTGTAACTTATCATGCCAATTGTTCCATTGCAGCTTTGACAATAGGATATAGGATTGAAATCAAATCAGTCGGTGGATTCAGTATTTTTCTTCGAAATTCAGGGGAATTTTTTTAACAAGGAAATAGAAATGGAGGATTACTTAATAATGTTCAACAATACGATTGAGTTCTTGAAAAAGAATAATTTGAAGTATGAATATATGAAATTTTCATCTGGTTCAATAATGCTTGATGTTTGGTTTAATAAAAAATTCTACGTTTTTCAATTTGAACCTAATCAAATAGGATTCTCAGAAGTTGATGAAAATGTGGGCTTTGATACGATACCTGATAAAATAATTTTGAATTCGGATATGTTAAGACTTGTATTGACTAGTATTGTTTAAGGCACTGTCCTTTTATATTGGAAGCTCGTAACCAAATAACCAATGACATTTTCCAGTCGACGATAACTAATGTCACAATTGAAAGAAAATTTTAGATAATTTTTTTGCTGGCATGCATTTCAGTAAATTTGATGCATAAACTAAACTTTAAGTAAGAATGGAAAAGTATAATTACGGGGTCATTGGTCTGGGTGTAATGGGAAGAAATCTGCTTTACAATATTGCCGATAATGGTTTTTCTGTCGTAGGATTCGATTTAGATGAAGAAAAGGTAATCGAACTTCGTAAAGGAGTTGCTTCAGGTACAAAGGTTGTTGGAACTGTTTTTCTAGAGGAATTTGTGTTGAGTTTAGACAGTCCGCGAAAAGTTATTTTGATGGTTCCTGCAGGAAAACCGGTTGATGCTGTTCTTGAAAGCATAACACCGCTTCTGAGTCCAAAAGATGTTGTCGTTGATGCGGGAAATTCTTATTTCAAAGATACCGAGAGACGTATAGCCGATTTAGCTTCTAAAAACCTTCATTTTATGGGAATGGGAGTTTCTGGAGGAGAGCAGGGGGCAAGAAGAGGACCGAGTATTATGCCGGGTGGAGATTTGGAAGTTTTCAATTTGGTGAAGCCTATGCTGGAAGTTATTTCGGCAAAAGTAAAAGGGGAGCCCTGCACCGCTTATATGGGAAAAGGAGCTGCAGGGAATTACGTTAAAATGGTTCACAATGGTATTGAATATGCCATCATGCAATTAATCAGTGAAGCATACGATTTACTGAGAAAAGGAGCTAATCTTACCAATAACCAATTGTATGAAGTTTTCAAAAGATGGAATGAAGGCGAGATGAATTCTTTCCTTATTGAAATAACAAGAGATATTTTCCAGCAAAAAGATGATGTAACAGACGGTTTTCTTGTCGACAAGATTTTAGATAAAGCAGGAGCAAAAGGAACCGGAAAATGGACCTCCCAGGAGGCTATGGAAGTTGGAGTGTCTATTCCAACCATCGATATTGCAGTAACATCAAGAATTTTATCCGCTTACAAAGATGAGCGCGTGAAAGCTTCGCAATTATATGCTAAAGAAGAAGTACAAACTCCTGAAAATACAGAATTGTTCATCAAAGAGGTGGGGGATGCTTTGTATTTATCTACTTTAATCAGTTATGCGCAAGGATTGGCATTATTGGTAAAAGCTTCTGAAGAATATCAGTTTGAAATTCCGTTAAAAGATGTTGTTAAAATCTGGAGGGGTGGATGTATCATCCGTTCGGTTTTATTGGAAAAATTTTATCTGGCTTATTCAAAATACGAGAATTTATCTAATATTTTATTGGATCAGGAAATTTCAGAAATTGTAAAAGATAAAATTTCTTCATTAAGAAAAACAGCTGCTTTTGCTGTATCAAACGGAATTCCAAGCTTAGGAATTCAGTCGGCTCTAGGGTATTTCGAAGCTTATACCACAGCATCTTTACCTGTAAACCTGCTTCAGGCTCAGCGTGATTATTTTGGTGCACACACTTACCAAAGAACTGACAGAGAAGGAGTCTTTCATACCTCATGGCAAAACCCAAATAACTGAATCTAACAATGAGTGACAATACAATCCTGCATCCAACAACGATCGTTATTTTTGGTGCAACAGGGGATTTGGCGAAAAGAAAGCTTTTTCCTGCCTTCTACAATTTATATATCGATGGCAGAATGCCAAAAGGGTTTAATATTTTAGCTTTAGGAAGAGCCGAAAATACGGATGAAAAATTCAGCGCTTATATTAAAGAAAATCTGGAGAGTTTTTCCAGGAAAACTGTAATTAAGGAAGATTGGGCTGGTTTTCAGGCGCACATCAGCTATTTTCAACATCAGCTTGATGAAGAAAGCTCTTATCGGAATTTATATCAGAAACTGGAAAATTTTGATAAGGTGTACGGAATGAGAGGCAACAGACTTTTCTATTTGTCGATTGCACCAAACTTTGTATCGGTAATTTCAAATCATCTTAAAAATACATCTATAGCATCTGATCCTGCAACAGATCGAATTATTATCGAAAAACCTTTTGGTCACAATAAAGAATCTGCCATTGAGCTAAATAATCTTCTTTCACAAACTTTCCAGGAAGAACAGATTTATCGCATTGATCATTATTTAGGTAAAGAAACCGTTCAGAATATTTTGGCGTTCAGGTTCGGAAATTCAATTTTTGAACCGCTTTGGAACCACAGACATATAGAATCGGTACAGATTACGGTTGCCGAAGAAGTAGGTGTGGAAACAAGAGCCAGTTTTTATGAGCAGACAGGAGCTTTGCGCGATATGATTCAGAACCATCTTTTGCAAATTCTTTGTATGGTTGCTATGGAACCTCCGGCTTCACTTGAATCGGGTGAGATCAGGGATCGTAAAGTTGATGTTTTAAAATCCATCCGTAGGATTTCTCCCGAAAAAGTAGATCATTATGCCGTAAGAGGACAGTACGGACGAGGCAAAGTAAACGGGCTAAAAGTAAATGGCTATCGCCAGGAAGAGGGAATTGCTCATGATTCCAATACGGAAACATTTGTCGCTATCAAGTTTTATCTGGATAATGAAAGATGGGAGGATGTTCCTTTTTATGTTCGTACCGGTAAGAAAATGAAAGAAAAGCATTCTTATATAACGATTCACTTTAAGCCACTTCCAAATTCTACGTTTTCAGAAAGCACCTCGCTTCTGTCGGCAAACCGATTGGTTATTAATATCCAGCCACAAATGGACATCAGATTGCAGTTTATGTCTAAAAAACCAGGCTTGTCTTTAGAGCTTAAACCTGTGGAGATGATTTTCGATAATTTTGCCTGTCAGACCGATACGCCCGAAGCTTATGAAACTCTTTTATTGGAAGCACTTGTGGGAGACCTTACACTGTTTATGCGCTCTGATCAGGTAGAAGAAGCTTGGGATGTGATAAAAACGATTCAGGAAACCTGGGAAAAAACCAAAGACCCATCGTTCCCAAATTATGCTTCAGGAAACTGGGGACCTGATGACAGTGATGCACTGGTCGAGCGGCAGGGACATCAGTGGGTTTAAAATCTAATGAAAAGAGAATGAATATTACGATATTTAATAATCTGGATGCTTTATATAAAGAAGCGGCAGATACATTTGTTGAGCTTTCGAAAAAAGCGATCCAGAAGCATGATAAATTTGTGGTCGCGTTGAGTGGTGGCTCTTCACCGAAAGCCATTTTTAGTTTATTAGCTACTCCCGAATATTCAGATAAAATAATTTGGAACAAAATCCATTTTTTTGGGGTAGATGAAAGATGGGTTTCTCTTGAAGACGAGAAAAGTAATTTTAAGATGACTTTGGAAGTACTTTTGAATAAGGTTCCGGTCAATAAAAATCAGATTTTCCCCATGTATAAAGAGGGAATTGAGCCTGAAAATTACGCTAAAGCATACGAAGCCCAAATCAGAAATGTTTTGGGAGCTGACGGTATTTTTGATTTCATTCTTTTAGGAATGGGTGATGATGGCCACACAGCTTCTCTGTTTCCAGGAGAAAAGATCTTACAAGAAAAAGAAAAATGGGTTGATGCCTACTATCTAAAGCCACAGGCAATGTTCAGAATTACTTTGACTGAACCTATTATCAATAAAGCTGAAAATATTCTGATTGTTACCTTTGGTAAATCCAAGAGAAACGCTTTGAATGAAGTTCTTAATGGTGTATATAATCCTGAACTATATCCACTACAGTTAATTGAAAAGAAAGCAGGAGTCCAGATTTTTACCGATAAAGAAGCTGGAATTTAATATCATTTAACTAGAGGGGACTCTAGCCAAAAAGGCTCCCTTAACGATTGACAAGGGTGCTTAAGTACTCTTGTCAATACAGTTATAGCCCCTTATGGAAATATTGGATCTTTTTTATCCTATGTCTCGGGCGATCCGTCGTGCCAAGACGCCTTTAATGTGGTACCCAAGGAATGAGTAGGGAAACTTAAATATAGTCAATTGGTCTATTCGATTTGAAAATAACAGTTAACAAAGCGACTGTTGCAGCATTCATTTTTGATAATGCAATTCTAACCTCAGGATCTTTCTGCGCTTAACTATATGTGAAATTGACGAGGGTGGCAATTACTGTTAATAAAAAGGCTCTCATGGCGTTCTGTTATACTAAAAATTTCCTGGCAGTTTAACCAACGGCTTCCATTCATGAATGGAATAGTACTAGATTATACTGCGCTTGTAGAAAGATACGTCTTTTTTCCTTTGTCGTGCCCGTTTGATTTATAATCTTTTCGGCAAGAGGGAGTTTACTTTCGATGTAGAACTCATTTCGGTTATATCCGTTTATCTGAAATTTTTAGACATATTATTGTTTGTTGAGGTGATTAGCTTATCCTCTATAAAATCTCTGCTTCACCAATAAGTTTAGGTCCTTCATGTAGCCACCATTTACGACCTTTTGTCAAATATTGCTCCAGCTCTTTTACAAGGAGAAAGCGAATAGTCGCAATTCTTTCTTGTCCAGGCATTAGATCTTCGCCCTCAAAATTTATATTACCTATATAAGTCCGCTGTAATTTACCTTCTGACGTATATTCAAACACGTGATTGGGGCTATATCCTGAGATGATGCCTGTTTTTCGACCGCCTTGCTCAGTAGGTGTTCGCTTTATTCTTGCCTTGACTATCAATAATCCATATTGGTTGGTAAGCTCTTTAATGCTGGCAAGGGTGTATTTGTCATATGCCATTACGTCGAACACTTTTGACACGCCCGTATCCAACCATCGTTTGTAGATAAGTTTGCCATTCATGAACAAGTGGAGCTCATTTTCTGAAAAATCTTTAAATATCATTTTGGGCGTTTTTATATTTAGTGTCTTGGATTATTTCTAAAACTCTTTGCAATCTCTAGCCTTTAAATTCTTCAATCAGTTTCTTCGCAATAGGTATATCTGCCGGAGCGAGTTTCCAGTCTAATAGATCGCTAACCTTTACCCACTCGAGTTGATCATGATCGGTAGATTCTGAAGCTATATTCTCGGTCTCGCAAATGAACGAGATCAATTTGATAGCGCCATTATCGTACTGATGTACAGTATCGAAAAAGTGCTGTTTGATTTTGACTTTCAAGTTGAGCTCTTCGATCAATTCCCGAAGCAGCGATTCTTCATTAGATTCACCATCCTCAACCTTACCTCCAGGGAACTCCCAATAGCCCCCTAAAGACTTTTCAGGTTTCCGTCGACAAATCAGAACAAGATCATCTTTGAATATAATCCCGCAAACAACTGTGATAAGATCCATAGTTATTGAGATTTTATTATCGTTAACTCGCCATCATCAAATCCCACCGTTATTGCTATCGCTTGGGCAAAAATTGAAGTTTTGAAATCTTCGGATTTTACATATGCTTGAACTAGACATTCAGCATATTTTAAAATATCCTGCCAGTCTTTATCTTTTAAAAACTCATTACCGAATGAAAAATATTTCTGTTTAGGCTCAAAGTTCCTATTGGTAGCCCAATCGTCATCATCTTTATCGAAAACTTTTGAGCCAGTGAGATACATGGTGAAACCTTCTTCTGATTCGAAAAGCCCGAAATTGAACGCAATTATAGATTTATCAATCCTTTCAGTTTTGTTGATGTTATCCACCCATTCGTGGAATCTTTGATCGACTGGTTTAACTTTATGCAGATAGCTCATCATGGTGCAGTAGGAGTAATGTCGTCAAAAGTAATAATTAATACGTATCTATTCTGGTTTTATTTTCAAGCTGAAAAGATGTTTGAGTGATTTTATCTCATCTCGGATTTGATCTTTGGGCATTGTGTGATCAATATATAAAGAATGAAGCTCCTAGCATCCTTTCTTCCATGGTAAATGGGACAAAAAGAGGGAAAAATATGACTTTAAACGATATGGCGGCGGTAGTTAGGAGATGACAATTACATATCTTTATCGCAGCATAGATTTTTTAGAGAATATTGTTAGTGCGAGAGATGTTGGAAATTACTCGGCGGGATTTATTGCAGGCAGAAAGGGTATCTATTGGGCACAAACCAGGAATAAGTCTTTTTAGACAAAGAACTTTTATGTATGATAAATAAAAAATGAGAACAATTATTAAAATCATTGGTTTTATTGCTCTTTTACTTCTAGTATTTGATCAGTCAAGGTCTATATATAGGCTTGATGATAGTCATTATATTACCGTTTGGAAAAGATTAGGTAATAAATGCATCATCACACTTGATAAACATTATTCAATTTTCAAGCCGTCTAAATATATTGAAACGACCAATGACAATTTGGTAACAATTGTTATTGACAAGCAACATGCAAATTCTGATTTTGTGCTATATTCGGGTCAAGATAAAGCTGTCAACATAGTCGGATATCAAAGTATAGTAATCTATAAAAATGATAAATATGAGGAGTTTAAAAAGCAGTATTATGAGAATAACAGCTATAAAATACACCACTTATATTTTTCTATCGATATCAAGGAAAAATTGATTTCAAAATTTAGTGATGATTAAATACTGTTATATCAATTTTTTTTCAATTTGTAATCTATACAGCCCGATCCGATGATTGGGCTGTGTGATCTTTAGTTCTTCAGTACTAATTCTGCTATTTTAAGTTATTGAATACGTTTATTGTTAACCTTTGAAGACTTTTCGGTATCTCCCGCGTACCGCTTACATACACCTTGTTTGTCCTAGATAGCCCCCGACACCGACTGAAGTAGGAAGATCCTTACGTTTCAATTGTCGAGAACAATAGATGTTGTATCGATGGCGGATATTCACCATCAGCCTCGAAAATATCAACCTTTGTCTGTAGCAACGCTTTATCCCTTATAATCCGATGTTTTGGGAAGACATTTTTTACTTTATTTTCCAGTTTCTCAAATACCCGAGATTCGATAGCACTTATAGGATCAAAAGATTTATCAAGATTGGATATATTCATAATCCTGATTGCATAATATGGTAAAATTACACTAACAAATAAAGAGTACAAAATCTCTTTATTTTCTTCTTGGATAAAGGAAAAGTGATAACAGGGGCTTCCGCCCATAAAGGAGTAGTCCCAAATTTCAGTTGATAGATCAGATAAGGAAGCCTTCAATAGATCCCATTGATTACGGTCGGACCATGCGCTATCGATATAGCTCTTCTTTTTCTTATAAGGTTCCGAATTAGCATAGGCAGCAATATCATCCAGTGAAATATCAGTCGGATAAAATTCCTTCAGTTTCTCTATTATTTGGTGTTTTTCCATCAAAACTAATTTACAAGTAAGATTTCAGGTTTTTATTCCTGCAAAATTGCAATATTCGAGCCAAGCAGAACACTAATATAAGCTTGCATTTCTATCTTCATATTGATCGGATTCTTTTTTACAAAGATTGTATATGTCAGATGCTAAATTAGAAGTCGAATTGATTAATTTCACATTTAAGTCACATTGACGAAGACATTCTTGCTGACAGACAGAACAAGGACAACTATCGTGTAAGTATTGCAGCTCTTATCAGGTTCACACTAGTCTTTTGAAATAGCTGAGTTGAGCGGATCTTTTACCATATTATTGAGAACTTTTTTTGTCATCCGGCTCATGAACGAATCTCGATAGGTCTGTCCGATAGGTACGGCATTTTTATAATGTTCTAATTGAACCATATTCCCATTGATCATTACAATAAATGGAGTAGCAATGATAAAAGACTTATGGATTCGCATAAAGCGATCAGGCAGTAATATATTGTTTAAAGCACTTATGTTGAGCTGGACCATAATACTTTTGTCATCAGCGGTGTAAAAACAGACATATTTTGCTTTAGCTTCAATGTATACGATTTCGTTAAGCTTAATTTTGACCAGCTTCCCTTTATATTCTGTTTTGACAAATATAAATTCTTCCTCTTGTTTAGCGTCGATCGAAAGCTGTTGTTGCGCCCTTTCCACCGCTAGTAGAAAACGTGGAAAAAATATGGGTTTTAATAGGTAGTCCACAACATTGAGGTCAAATCCTTCAAGGGCATATTCTCTGTATGCGGTCGTGAGAATTACCTTATATCTTTCATTCAACATCTTCAAAAATTCCAATCCAGTTATTCCCGGCATTTGAATATCCAAAAACAACAGATTGACCTCCGTGTTGTTAAGTAACTGTAATGCAGCTATTGGATCGGCTGCAGTACCCACTAAATTTAAATAGGGAATCTGTTCAATATGTAGTGTCAGCAGTTCGATATTGTGTGGTTCGTCGTCAATTACGATACAATTTATCATATGTTAGATATTTATAACTATTTCGGTTATGTAATAATTTTCGTCTTCCTTAATTGTAAATGTGTGTGTGCTGCCATACATCAGATTCAGGCGTTGTTGCACATTATTTACGCCGATACCTTTTGATAATTCTTTTGGACCATTTCTTTTTTTATTACTTATCAAGAAGTTTATTTTGGAGTTTCGGGCCATAATTTCAATTGAGACCTGATTTTTTGCATCATGAAGTTCACCATGTTTAAATGCGTTTTCAACCAGCGTGACTAAAGTTAAGGTAGGGATTTTAGCGTCCTTAAGTTGAATATCTTCGCTGTAGCTTATTTTTATGTTGTTATTGAACCGGATTTGGTTCATCTGAATAACTTTTTTTATTTGCTCAGCTTCTAAAGCTAACGGTACAATTCCCTGTTCACCCCAATCCTCCAATGCGTAACTCATTATTTCTGATAGCAGATGGACTGCCTGTGACGCTTCAGGATTGCTCTTATACGTTTTTGTGTAAATTAAGCTCAATGAATTAAAAAGGAAGTGAGGATTGATCTGATATTTTATTGCCGCCAATTCCGCTTTTAATTTTTCACGCTCCAACTGTTCTTTAATCCTGCGAATCACGTTTGAACAAATAGCAACGGCCACAAAATAGGATATAACGGTGGAGGCAATATTTAGTATTGTTGTTGTTATAAAAAATGAATCCGGACTTAGGTTTCCGGCGCTTTCTCGATCGCTTCTGTGCACGAAAAATGTCCAGTAATATTCATAAATAGTTAGCACGGTGAAGAAGGCGATGACCTGGACTGATACTTTTCCCCAGCGTCGATCCATAATCGCGGGTATAGCAAAATGATATATAAGCACGTAGAAAACTACCGTGCCTTTTATGATTGTATGAGTAAAACTTACATAGAGATTAATTCCACCTTCAAATTGATCAACTGTTTTATCAAAGCCCTGAAGTTGTACCAGAAAGAGAAATACGGCGACACTCCATATTCCATAAATCAGGAAAATAACCAAAAACTCCTTCCACTTTATCCTGAATGCTAATGACATTTAAACCTCGAATAACTTATTGCTGTTCTTTTTTTAAACAAAATTAGTTGAAATGGATGATGATTGAAAGTTTTATCTATTGACAATAAGATTATAGGCACGAACGGTACTATTGGTTACATCAAAACGGACAAGCGATATCGGGCAGGTGGCTAGATGTCGTTCAATGGTGATATTAATATAATAGTTTCCGGCCCCAAGTACAAGGACCGGAAATTGATACATTAGGAAATCATGTATTTGTTAAATTGTTGCACGCTCGGATATTAATTGAGTAACTATAAAATTAATTGAAGACCTGACAGCTGTATTAGCACGATGAGCATAAAATTACAGGGATGCGATTTATTTATATTTGACAAATGTCGCTACAATTTTTTTAACCTTGATATTATTTGTAATCGAACCGCCTGTATAAGTATTATTCTTTTTGCCGTTCTGTAGATTTCCAAAGTCTGATTTTGATGATCCCGTCACTTCCTCGGTGAGTTTCATGACCACAGCATCCGCACCTTTAGATTGGCCGAGTGTTATTACCTTTTGCTGCGCGGCCTCTATGGAGCCAAAACCTTTGCCTATATCCGTTGTTCCCATTACTTCGTATCCTTTTTTAATGTCATTTACATCAAAAAAAACATCCACATGCTGGGTTGGAGCATAACTTTTCCCAAAGTAAGATGGAGCAGAACAAGAGGTGGCGGCTAAGGCAATCATTGCAACCGATTTGATCAATAAATTTTTCATTTGTTTAATTCTGTATGAGTGGTTTTATTTCTTATTTCGTACAATATTAGGGGAAAGATAAGTAGGTATAAAGTTTTAAGCATCAATAAAGGTATTCGTGGTATAAACACTGTAATTTACTGCATTAAATAGCTTAAGAACCATTTCAATTGGCGTAAGGTCTTAGCATATTGGAAGCAATCTGTAAAGTATTGGAATGCCAGCCTTGAGACATTTTGGGATTTGTTGAGGGCTGAGGGCTTGATTTTGTTCAGATAAAATCTTGATGATCTGAACTTCTGAAAGTTTACTGTTTTTCATAGCCTTCCAAATTCAAAAACTATATTTAAATGTTTCGGTTTTTCGGGGAGAGGTCAGAGGCAAATTTACAGCTTCTCTATTTTTCATTTAGGTAAGTGTGCAATCAATTCGACTTCTAATTTAGCATCTGACATATACAATCTTTGTACTTGTATCCAGGTAGCGGCAGGAAAGTCATTATTGTAAAACTGTTTCCTTACATCATTATATTTCTTCATTGCTTCAATGTCTGTCGTGTATAAATTCTCTTTTACCACATGTTGAAATGTTGCTCCAAAACTGGCCAAAGACGCTTTTAAATCATTGTAAACAGCTTGAATTCCTTTAGGAGAAAGATCCGTCGTTATGGCGCCAGATATATAAAGAACGTTATCAACTTTTAAAACTTGACAATATCCTGCTGTTGTATCCTGTTTCATTTTGTTGTTATTCCAATGCCATTTTTCTTTTTTGATATTTTTTTTCCGTGAAAAAGTATTGCTAAAAATTAATAGAAATGGAAGTAAAATAAGGTATTTCATCGTTTTTGGTCTTTATTTTAATGGAGATTTTCATTGTTAGTTATTTTCCTAAATTAAGAAATTTAGGAATTGGTAACACCTTTTCAGAAACTTCTATCTTTATTTCAAAATAGAGTATAATAGCTCCTCCTTTAAAATGTTCGATTTTTATGCGTTACAGGTAGGGAAAGAATCCTGCTACTAACTAAAAATGTCTTTTACCGGTTGCCTCATCTCAATTAAAGAAAACATCATCCTTTAACAGACTTTTCGATATCTCCTTCATATCGCTTAGATAGATATTGTTTTCCATAGATAGCGAGTTCTACATTCATATTTTTGCTTTACTCATAAAAACGAAAGATATGGTAAATCAATTTTTAATTAAGGAAACTAGGGAAGATATGGCCCGAATTCTCTCCTTTTAAAATGTCATGTTTTGCGGTGGGGAGGTCAATTCGTATGAAATATAAAATTTTATTTGGGGTACCAATGATTTTGATTTAGTAAATTTATCACTATATTAAGTTCGTCGTTCGTACCAATTATCAGAATTTGCCAAATGAAATCTCCTAAAGAAGCTGCTACACTGGAAAAACTTAAAAATGGAGACCTAAATTCGTTTAATGAAATTTATTTCCATTATTCGCCAAAGATCTATGTTAGATTGATCAAATTGGTGAAAAATCAAACTATTGTAGAAGAAATCTTACAAGAAGTATTTACCAAAATATGGCTCCAACGTGAAAAGATTGACCCTAATAAGGGATTTGTCTCATTTCTCAATCATATTGCGGATAATTTGGCCATGGATTTTTTTCGAAAAGTACAGAGAGACAAGGCTCTTCAATTGGAAATATGGGCTTCAGCTATAGAATTGTATTATCATACCGAAGAAAAACTGTTTTTCAAAGATAAGCAACAGATGTTGACCAATGCAATCGACTCCTTAAGCCCCAAACGAAAGGAGATTCTGATCCTCAATAAATTTGAAGACAAAAGTTATAAAGAAATAGCCGATTTACTGGGTATCTCAGTATCTACTGTGAGTAATCAATTGGTGAGTGCACTCAAAGATATCAAAAAATATATTCAAGAAAACTACCGAGATGAGTATATAATCAGTCTTTTTGCGGCCTTTTTATTTAAGCTATAAAAAAAATAAAAAAAGTAATAGTGTGATTCTCTTTGTCAAACGTATAGAGTAACAAATACAGCAATGTATTGAACTAATTATAGTAAATTTTGAAAGAGCAATCCTTTAAAGATCAATTGTTGGCGTATATCCACAACCGCTTGGATGCGCAGTATTATGAGTCATTTTTTGACGAAATGGCCGAGATGGATACTGCAATTCTGGAGTTATGGATCACTGAGATGCTAGATCAGGATGAAGGACAAGCATTACAACAAATTCCGTTACCAGATTTAAGCGTGGTTCATCGGAAAGTACTCGATCATATTTATGCCGTAGATCCGCCCAAACCTATGCTAATTCAGAGAATAAGCCCGTGGGCCTGGGCTTCCTGTGCCGCCGTGCTAATTTGCGTACTGTCGGTTCTCTTTTTGAAAAATTTCTCGACCTCAACAAAAGAACAGGTTACCTGGTATGAAAATAAAAATGCTTATACAATCAATGCTCAGCTTCCTGATAGCACGACCGTTATCCTTTATCCACATGCAAAAATTGGATTCGAATATAGTGGCCGAGGCCACCGCGATGTACATCAGGTGCAAGGGCGAGTTATTTATAACGTGCACAAAAACAAAAATGCACCATTTCAAGTCAATTACAAAGGATATTTGACCACTGCCTTAGGGACAATATTTAGCGTAGATCCCAAGGATGCCGATCATGTACTGATAAAACTAATGAAGGGCAAAATCTCGGTCGGATCAGTTACAGCGGAAAGTCGAGATTTAATATACCTCAAACCAAAAGAGGAAGTATTGGTCAACTTAAAACTGCAACAGATGATTAAGTTTTCGGAGCCTGAATTGACAAAATCTCAGCCTGATCGTGTGGATAAGGAGTTAAGAAAACTCATTCCACATCTAACTGCCAATGTCGAATGGACCAATCAGTCTGTCAAATTTAACCAAACCAAAAACGTTCTACTCTTAAGAGTAATCGAAAGCCTTTATGATGTTTCGATTATATGTGATAATCCTGATTTGCTCAACAGTTCATTTACAGGAAGTTTAAATAGCAAAGAATCGCTAGCCAATTTTTTGAACAGCTTCTGTCAATTGAACGGTTGTACATTCCAAGTGAACAATGGTATTGTCAACATCAGTAATTCGGGAAGAAAGGAGGACGTACAGTAGGAGAGAATCAACCCAACGCAGAAAAATAAACCAATATATAAATCAGAATAACCAACTGTAAACAATTATGAAGCATATTCTAATCAAATTAATGCTCGTGGGATTGCTATTTCCATACTTTTCTGTAGGATTTGCGCAATCAAACCTGAAAGTAAATGGTAAAATAGTTGACAACGAAGGTAATACATTACCCGGCGCAACTATTGATCTTGTCCACGAGAAGAGCAGTAAAAAAAAACATTTTGTGGCCGATAACAACGGATTATTTGTTTTAACTCCACTTGTTGCTGGCGAAAATTATACGATCTATGCCCACCATCTCGGCTACGATACAGATTCTGTTAAGCATTTTGTGGCAACGGCTACCAGCAAAAATACAGTGCTTATCCGTCTGAAATCACACACTGGAATAATAGACGAAGTTGTTGTCGTCGGTTACGGTGTTCAGAAAAAGGTCAATTTGACGGGTGCTGTTTCCGCCGTATCGGGTGAAGATCTGAACAATAGACCCATTGGGCAAACTTCGTCGGCCCTTCAGGGCATGGCCTCTGGAGTAACCGTGACGCAGCGTTCTGGTAAGCCGGGAGCGGACGGTGCGGATATCCGTATTCGCGGTATCGGTACGCTTGGCAACGCAGCGCCGTTAGTGTTGATTGATGGGATCGAAGGTTCTATCAATAATATCGACCCCAATGTAATAGAGAATATTTCAATATTAAAAGATGCCGCATCTGCATCGATCTATGGCTCGAGAGCTGCCAATGGTGTTATCTTAGTCACGACCAAAAGAGGAAGTTCTGATAAAGTCGCTATTGCCTACAATAATTATTTCGGCTGGCAGTCTGCGACTAATATGCCCAAAATCGTCAATGCCCTGGATCATATGCTGCTGACGAATGAAGCGTATACCAATGTTGGTGCGAGTCCATTATATCCAGAAGATATCATTGCCGCCTATCGTAATCAGGGCAACGACAGTTCGGACGAGTATCCCAATACCGATTGGCAAAAGGAGTCCTTGCAGGGGAATGGATTTCAGCAAAGCCATTTTCTGACGGTCAATGCTGGCACCAACAAAGTAAAAATGCTGACCTCGGTCGGTTATTTCGACCAGAAGGGCTTGACACTAAATAGCTCGTTTAAGCGCTATACCATCCGCAACAACGTGGATGTTAAATTCTCAGATCAGCTCGCCGTTAAATTTGACTTTCAATACGTCAATCCGATCGTCACCTCACCAGCAGCGAGCATCGAAGAACTTTTTCAGTGGATGAGCAGTATTCCTGCCAATCAATCCTTCAGAAACTCCAATGGTACATGGGGACTGGGCTGGAATGGTAATAATCCTGTCTCCGCCGCCGCTGATGGCGGTGTTTCTACCAACAAAAGTCCATTTGGAAGTATCAATGCATCATTGATCTATAGACCCAAAGAATGGTTGACCGCTGAGGTCAATTATGCACCTAAATATGCGACGCAGGTAAATAAGAATTTCCGGAAAGCAGTGCAGTCCTATTTCCCAGATGGTACGCCGAGCTTCTCGGTCCCTGTGCGTACAGCACTTACTCAATACAATAGCCAAGAACTTTTTAATAATATGCGGGCGACTCTTACGTTAAACAAAGATTTTGGTCCACATCAGTTGAAAGCATTGGTTGGTGGTTCGCAGGAAGACTACAAGGTTGATTACTCCCAGGGGTTTAGGGACACCTACGTTCTCCCTGACTATGAAGTGCTCAATGCGGGTTCGGCATTAAATCAGTCAGCGACAGGAAGTGCTTCAGAGTGGGCATTACAATCTTTATTTTCCCGGATCAATTATATTTTCAAAGATCGTTATCTTTTAGAACTCAATGCACGCTACGATGGTTCGTCCAGGTTTGCCAAAGGTAATCGCTATGGTTTTTTTCCATCGGCATCCGCCGGATGGCGTTTTTCCGAGGAGCGGTTCCTAACCGCATCCAAGGGATGGCTTACTGAGGGGAAAATCAGGGCATCATGGGGTAAACTGGGAAATCAGAATATTGGGACCTATCCAGCCGTGGCATCTTTAAACCTAGGTTCGTACACATTAGGCAATGGCATCGTCAATACGGCAGCGCTAAATGATATGTCTAATCCTGATATTACATGGGAGTCTACCGAGGAGAAAAATATCGGTATTGATCTTACCCTATTTAAACGATGGATTATTACAGCAGATTTTTACAATAGAAGAACCAGTGATATATTATTACAGCTGGATATCCCGCTCATCATTGGTTTAAATAAGCCTTATCAAAATGCAGGCGTCGTCGAGAATAAAGGTTGGGAGCTTTCCATGGGCTATCGAAGCGATCCGGCCAAAGACTTTAAATATAATTTTACACTCAACCTCTCTGATGTCAAAAACAAAGTGTTGGATATGCGCGGAATCAATCAGACTGGTCTAACGGTCAATCGGGAAGGCTATCCCATTAATTCGATCTTTGGCTATGTTTCCGATGGCTATTTCCAAACAGTGGAGGAGGTAAAAGCTCATGCCACACAGTTTGGTACCTTAGCACCAGGTGATCTCAAATACCGTGATCAGAATGATGACGGAGTGATTAATGAGTCCGATAAGGTTATCATTGGTAGTACCATTCCACGATATACCTATTCGCTCAACTCCAATTTTAGTTTCAAGGGGTTCGACCTCAGTTTTC
This sequence comes from Sphingobacterium paramultivorum, assembly GCF_014109745.1. NCBI lineage: Bacteria > Pseudomonadati > Bacteroidota > Sphingobacteriia > Sphingobacteriales > Sphingobacteriaceae > Sphingobacterium > Sphingobacterium paramultivorum. The sequence continues at coordinate 2,364,904 of NZ_CP058555.1, read as the reverse complement.
TTTTGCAAGGTGTAGGCAAAGCAGATGGCTACCTATACGGGGCCGGTATTCAGCCCTTTACGACGACCGGGGCAATTGGTGGAACAATTCGTGAGGATAATAAAGATAGATGGACACCCGATAATACTACAGCGAAATATCCCCGATTGGCTTTCGGACAGAATAACAACCAGCAGTCTTCCCAATTTTGGATGAAAAATGCCGCCTATCTTCGCCTGAAAAATTTGCAGCTCGGCTATACCTTTCAGGCTGAGCTACTAAAGTCCATCGGGCTGAATAAACTTCGGGTATTTGTTAATGGTTCAAACTTATTCAGCGTAGATAAATTTTGGGACGGTTATGACGTCGAAGCACCAGTAGGCTATGGTAACTTTTACCCACAGGTAAAGGTGTATTCTTTTGGATTGGATATTACATTATAAACTTGGCTTGTATGAAAACTCTAAATAAACTCGCGTTATATATGCTATCGATTGCAGTTCTCCTTTTGGTGGGGGCATGCGAAAAATACTTGGACAGATCGCCCTTGGATGGCCCTTCGGACGAAAATTATTTCAAAAATCAGGATGAGCTGACATTGGTTGTCAATGGTTTGTACAGTGCCCTGGCATTTCATCCCACGGACGACATGCCTATTAACCTTACCCTTGATGATGCCACCGATATTGGGTGGGACCGTAATACCTCTGATTTACAAGCTGTGGGAAGGGGAGATCACGACAGCAACAATGGCTACATCCGGAATATCTGGACCAATTCTTATAAGGTCATTGGCAAATGTAATTTCATCCTGGACAATATCCAGAAGTTGGATGGAAAGATGGATGCCAAACTCCAACAGCGTTATAAAGGCGAGACACAGTTTATCCGGGCTTATGTTTACCAATATCTGATCGATTACTTTGGAGGAGTACCTTTGGTTACGAGCGGCCTAAGCCTTGCTGATGCCAATGTTCCGAAGACGTCTAAGGCTGAAATTGCTAGCTTCATCCTCAAAGAACTCGATGAAGCTGCCGCTATTTTACCGGTAAGCTATGGTTCGGCAGATATTGGGCGTGCGACCAAAGGGGCAGCATTGGCCATACGTGCTCGGGCAGCACTTAATAACGGACTTTGGGATGAAGCAGCCCATTCGGCCAAAGAAGTCATGGACCTAAACGTATATGCCTTACACGCCGATTTCGGCCAATTATTTACGTACGATGGGCAGGCTTCCAAGGAGATTATTTTTGCTTTTCAATATCTGCGATTACAAAAAACAAAGACCCACAGTGCTACGCGCGGATTTCTGTCGCGCAACGCGCAAGGGACTTCCAACAAAATCCCATCGCAATCCATTGTTGATAGCTATCTCTGCACCGATGGATTTGCCATTGACAAATCTTCCAGATTTGATCCTAAAAAACCATTCTCCAATCGAGATCCGCGTCTGGGATATACCATTGCACTTCCCGGTAGCACGTTTTTTGGTTTTCAGTTTGAGACCCATAAGGATAGTATAACCTGTTGGAACTATACATACAATACATCTACCGCAGTACGTATCCAAAATCAGGATGCGATCAATGCTTATGCGACCTTTTCTGGTTATTGTTGGAAAAAATATGTCGATATAAAGGACAAAGATTTTACCATGGAATCGGAGTTAAATATTATTCAGAGCCGCTATGCCGAAGTGTTGTTGATTTACGCCGAGGCGATGGTCGAAAACAATACGATCGACAAAACCGTCTATGACGCAATCAACAGCATCAGGCAGCGCCCTACCGTCGATATGCCGGCAATCGCGAGTAATAAAACGCAAGCTGAGCTGCGCGAGATCATACGGAAAGAAAGACTTTACGAATTAGCCAATGAAGGCTTTCGCTTAGTCGATTTGAGACGGTGGAAACTGGCCGATAAATTTATGAATTCAACGCTCTATGGCCGTATTCCAAAAGGTTTGCTGGCCAATGCGCCGACGATCGATGGGGATAATTACGTGAATTATAAAAATGTCGCTAATCAGAAAGACATGCGGGTTATCGAGCTCCGAAAGTTCGATCCCAGCAAGAATTATCTTTGGCCGATCCCGAATATTGAAATTGTAACGAATAAAAACCTGGAACAAAATCCAGGCTATTAAATCCTAAGATGATGAAGAAGACACTCGTAATGATCATTGGACTTTTGACGATGTTTTGGCATTTAGTCAAAGGGCAAACAGACAGACAGGTAGATCTATGTATTTATGGTGCAACCTCAGCCGGTGTAATAGCCGCCTACACCGCTTCACAGGCCGGAAAATCCGTCTTACTGATCGATCCTGGTACACGGGTAGGAGGGCTCAGCTCCGGTGGATTAGGGCAAACGGATATCGGAAACAAATATGTCGTCACAGGGCTCGCTCTTGATTTTTATCGCAAAATGGGCAAGCACTATGGCAGTTTTGAACAATGGATTTTTGAACCCAAGGTAGCCGAATCTATTTTTAAGGACTATCTGGTACATGCTAACACACCAATGTTAATGGGACATCGTTTGGTAGCCGTAAAGACTGACAATCGATCGATTAAAACCATTTCACTGCTTCCAAGTGAGCAGGGGGATGGAAAAAAAATAACTGTAGCAGCCAAAATATTTATGGACTGCAGCTACGAGGGTGACCTCATGGCCAAAGCTGGTGTGTCCTATCACGTTGGGCGAGAGTCAAACAGTACCTATGGAGAGACGATTAATGGTGTTCAATTGCTTGATGGCCATCAGTTTCCCGAGGGTGTAGATCCCTATAAGATAAAAGGTGATCCTCAGAGTGGTATTTTATGGGGGATCAATACGGAGCCTTTAAAACAAAATGGAACGGGAGATGCTAAGGTTCAAGCTTATAATTATCGGATCACATTGACCAATGTCCCTGAAAACAGAATAGAAATCACCAAACCGGATAATTACGACGCAACCAATTATGAACTCTTAAAGCGCCAAAAAGAAATACAGCCTTGGAAGAGTATCCAGGACGTATTTATTTGGAGCCTTATGCCCAATGGAAAGACCGATATCAATAATAGGAATGGATTTTCAACAGATATGATCGGCATGAACTGGCGTTATCCCGAAGCCGATTATTTCGAGCGGAAGGAGATTATCAAGGCCCACGAAGATTACACCAAGGGTCTCTTATATTTTGTTGCCAACGATATTTCGGTACCGGAGGCGATACGAAGCGAATTCAAAAAATGGGGATACCCCAAAGACGAATATCCCGACAATAGCCATTGGTCTCCACAATTATATATTCGGGAGGCCCGCAGGATGATTGCAGATGTCGTTATGACCCAAGACCACTGTCAGGGTCGTGCGCTTGTATCCGATGGCGTAGGCTATGCTGCATACACCATGGACTCGCACAATTGTGACCGTGTGATCGTCAATGGCATGGTCAAAAATGAAGGGAACGTTGAGGTTGGCGGATTTTCTCCCTTCCCGATTTCCTATAAGGCTATTGTGCCCAAAAAAGAGGAAATCGACAATCTTGTTGTTCCCGTATGCCTGTCGGCAAGTCACATTGCCTTTGGCTCCATTCGCATGGAGCCCGTATTTATGGTATTGGGGCAATCCGGTGCGGTGGCTGCCTGCGAAGCGATCGATAACAAAATAGCTATTCAGGATGTTGATATTAAACGCGTGGAGAAAATACTGCGAGACAACCCGAAAGCGGATGGCCGTAAGGCCGATTATATCATTCATGTTGATGATAAGGATCAGGTTATGTTGAAGGGAGCTTGGCATAAATCGTCAAAAAAGGGTTATGGTATGAGTTATCAGGAAGTGGATAATGATCTTTCTGCTGTAGCACGTTTTGCTCCTGGAAAGGATTTTACCGCGGGGAAATATAAGCTTTACAGCTATTTTCCGAAAACGGCCGAAAGCACGGAATCTGGAAAGTTCATTATCCATACCGGAAAGACAAGGATCGAAAAAGATATAAATTTCAAGGAAGTCCATATTTTGGGACAGACAACCAGTACCTGGGTAGCGCTCGGTGAATACGAATTTGAGAAAGGAAGTAACAAACCTTATGTGGAGATTATGTCATCCGGAAAAGGCGTTATGGCGGCAAATGCGCTATTGTGGGTTCCGGTCACCGATCAAAATTAAACGTATGAAAAAGATAAAAATAGGTTTAAAATTAGCACTTGTTTTCGCTTTTATGCAGGTCGAAGCACAGCACGTAGCCAAAAAGGTAGATGTCGTGATTTACGGCGGTACCCCGGCAGCGATTACAGCTGCATTGGAGGTAAAGCAGGCCGGCAAGTCTGTTGTCGTCTTATCGCCCGATCGACATTTAGGAGGCCTGAGTTCTGGAGGGCTCGGCTTTACAGACACGGGCAATAAAGCCGTTATCGGTGGCTTTGCCAAAAAATTCTATCAGGACGTATACGATCATTATTCGCAGGGATCGAGCTGGAATTGGCAATCGAGGGCTTCATTTGGCAATCGAGGGCAGGGCACTGTGGCAATGGATAGTGAGCATGGGACGATGTGGATCTTCGAACCCCATGTCGCCGAGGGTATTTTTGATACATGGGTGCGGGATTATCAGATTGATGTGGTGCGCGAGGCCTATTTAGATCGGCAGGAAAGTGCCATTAAAAAAGAAGGTACAGCCATCAAATCGATTAAGACCTTAGACGGAACAGTGTACGAGGCGAAGATATTTATTGATGCCACCTATGAAGGCGATCTGATGGCGCTGGCCAAAGTAAGCTATACGATCGGGCGGGAGGCCAATAAGACTTATGGGGAGCGGTGGAACGGTGTGCAGACCGGAGTCTTTCAGCACCGGCATCACTTTATCGCGAAGATCAGCCCCTATAAACGCGAGGGAGACACCAACAGTGGACTGGTATTCGGCGTTTCTGCAGAAGATCCCGGGCAATATGGCACAGCAGATCAGAAGCTGCAGGCCTATTGCTTCCGCATGTGCCTGACCAATGATGCCCGCAATCGGAAGCCCTTCGCCCAACCTCGCGATTACGATCCACAACATTACGTTTTACTACAACGTTTATTTCGTGCCGGTTGGGACGAAGCCTTTCAAAAATTTGATCTGGTGCCCAACCATAAAACCGATGCCAACAACCATGGTCCGTTCAGCACCGATTTTATCGGGATGAACTATAACTATCCCGAAGCGAGTTATGCCGAGCGAAAATCCATTATCGAGGCCCATCATCATTATCAGCAGGGTCTATATTACTTTATGGCAAATGATCCCACTGTTCCCTTCGCAATAAGGACAAGGATGGCCGAATGGGGGGTGGCAAAAGACGAATTTAAGGATAACGATAACTGGCCTTTTCAGCTGTATATCCGCGAAGCAAGGCGGATGATAGGGCAGTATGTGACGACTGAGCATAATATTCTAGGAAAGTGCAGGGTAGAAGATCCGATCGGCATGGGTTCGTATACGTTGGACTCCCACAATGTACAACGCTATGTGACCAAAGAAGGGTATGTTCAAAATGAAGGCGATATTGGCGTTCAGGTACCCAAGCCTTATGCCATTTCCTATGGATCAATCATCCCGAAGAGCGATGAATGTACAAATTTGCTAGTCCCTGTCTGCGTATCCAGCTCACATATTGCCTTTGGTTCCATTCGTATGGAACCCGTATTTATGGTGTTGGGGCAGAGTGCTGGTGCCGCTGCAGTCCTAGCGATTGATAATGATCATGTTGTGCAGCATGTCGACTACGGGCTATTAAAAAAGCAACTGTTGAAAGTAGGACAAGTATTGGAGCAAAAATAATATATGGTGCTAGCATTAGACTTAGATATATGATGGATTTAGCTAATATGAATGCCCTCACACTGGTTTTTGCGTCGATTTTGATATTTGCGCTCGCATACCGCTTTTACGGAATTTTTATGGCGCAGAAAGTGCTACGGCTCAATGATGCGGTAGCGACTCCAGCGGTCGAGTTTGCTGATGGGCATGATTACGTTAAGACGGATCGTAAGGTCTTGTTTGGGCATCATTTTGCCGCAATAGCAGCGGCAGGACCATTGGTCGGCCCGGTGCTGGCGGCACAGTTTGGTTATCTTCCAGGGGCACTCTGGATTTTGATCGGCTGTGTCTTGGGCGGTGGTGTTCATGATATGGTTGTCCTGTTTGCTTCTGTACGGCACAAAGGGCAAAGTCTTGCTACCATTGCGTCCAAGGAGATCGGCCGCGTTGTTGGTGGGATAGCCGGTATAGCCGTTCTGTTTATTCTAATCCTGACCTTGGCCGGACTGTCACTGGCCTGCATCAGTGCCATGCACGAAGCCCCATGGTCCCTGTTTACTATTATTCTGACCATGCCAATTGCGATATTTATGGGACTCTTGATGCGGTATAAAACAGGATCTGTAACGTTGGCAAGTGTATTGGGGGGTATTTTATTGATTGTTGGCATCATAGCAGGGCATCGTTTGATGGAGATTCCGGGCGTACATAACCTGTTCGACTGGGATGTCAAGACCATTTCAATCGCGATTGCTGTTTACGGATTTTTAGCATCAGTCTTACCCATATGGCTGCTTCTGGTGCCACGTGATTACCTTTCCACCTATCTCAAGATCGGTACGATCCTGATGCTGGCCATAGGCATTGTCTTTGTGCATCCGACCATACAGATGCCAGCGCTGACCGATTTTATCCATGGAGGTGGGCCAGTGATCGGCGGACCTGTGCTGCCATTTATCTTTATCGTGATCGCTTGCGGTGCAATTTCGGGTTTCCATGCGATTATCGCGACCGGAACGACGCCTAAGATGCTGGGCACCGAAAGGGAGATTCTTTTTGTAGGGTATGGTGCAATGCTGGTGGAGGGATTTGTCGCTTTAATGGCATTGATCGCTGCCTGTACCTTACTGCCGGGCGACTATTTTGCGATCAACACACCAGTCGGTGACTACGCAGGATTTTTGGCACAACATCCCGAATTAAAAGCGGTAGATTTGCAGCATTTTTCAGATCGTATAGGAGTAGACCTCCACGGCCGTACCGGGGGCGCCGTGTCCTTGGCTGTCGGGATGGCCCATATTTTTGATAAGGTTCCCTTTATGGACAATGTGATGGCTTATTGGTATAATTTTGCCATAATGTTTGAAGCCGTGTTTATCCTTACAGCTATCGATGCTGGTACACGAGTTGGACGATTCTTTTTGCAGGAAATGCTGGGTGGTGTTTTTCCCGCTTTTAAAGACAAGGATTGGAAACCCGGCGTTTGGTTATGTAGCGCTATTTTCACTTTTTCATGGGGCTATCTTGTTTTTACGGGAAATGTAAGCAGTATCTGGCCGCTATTTGGAATCAGCAACCAGCTGTTAGCTGCCTGTGGGCTTATTGTTTGTACGACGATGCTTATTCGGATGAATCGGGGGAAATATGCCTTAATTACGGCAATTCCGGGCGTATTTATGGCTGGAATTACCTTTTGGGCGGGCTATCTACAGGTCATTGATATTTATTTGCCCAAAGGACAGCTGCTATTAGCGTTCTTAGCGATCTTGGCCATGTTGTTGATGCTGCTTGTCTTTATAGGCACGTTTCGAAAATGGTATCAGTTGTTTAAAATTGAGGCTAAATTTACCGACCAAAATGGAGAATCTGTAAAGGAATTGGTTGATCGTTAAGCGGAAATTTCAAACTTCCTAAAATTATATTGTAAGTTTTTTGATGGGAAATGTGTTCCTAATTAAGTGCCATGTTGGGTGCTACAGGGACTGTGATTTTCGATAACGTTACCGCTACTTTATCCGGTGAAAGTGTTGGATTTTTAGGCTTTTAGGTTTTTCTTTGGATTATAACGCAATTGAATAAACTAAAAATCTTAACCCTAAATGGATAAATTATGATAGTTCGTATCCACAGTAATCCAACATTTTCAGTAGGCACGATGCTGAGCTGTCTTTTCCTTTGGACAGGTCTCGCTACGGCACAGACTACAACAATACAGGGACGTGTCACCAATGCTACCGATCATGCCGCATTGGAAGGTGTAACGATCACTAATCTGAGTATGCCTGTTGCAGCACGGACAGACAATCAGGGGAATTTTAATATCAGAGCGAATGCAGGGGATAGGCTCAAAGTTTCGTTGCTGGGTTTTAAGACACTCGAAATTGCTGTTCCCTCAACAGGTAATCTCCATATAGCTCTTAAGGAAGAAAGTCAACAGATTGATGAGGTGGTGGTTACCGCGTTGGGTATCAAACGTCAGACCAGGGGGCTGACCTATGCGACACAACAGCTGGATGGAAGTGCAGTCAATGATGCCCGCGACAACAGTGGCAACGTAATGAGTAGTCTGACGGGTAAAGTCGCTGGTGCTGTCGTGACTACAGCGGCTACGGGACCCGGTGCCTCCGCCAAAGTGGTTTTGCGGGGCAACAAGTCCATCTCCGGTAATAACAATGCGTTAATCGTGGTGGATGGTATACCTTATGATAATTCCAGTGCACAACAAGCTACCGGAACAACCTACAATTATGGAACGAGCGATGGCGCTGCGAATATCAACCCGGACGATATAGAATCTATCAATGTGCTCAAAGGCCCTTCGGCTGCTGCGCTATACGGTAGCAGGGCCGCAAATGGTGCCATATTGATTACAACTAAACAAGGTAAGGCTGGTCGGTATAATATTGATTACAATGGTAGTGCATCCTTGGATCAGGTCAACTTGCTCAGTAAATTCCAGAATACCTATGGGCGGGGAAATGGAGGTGTCAGTGGTACGAATGTCGGTGAGAGCTGGGGACCACAAGGGCAAACCTATAAAAATAATGTCCGCGATTTCTTTGAAAATGCGACCTCCTTCAACAATAGCATTAGCACCTATGGAGGGACGGAAAAAGTGCAGGGTTATGTTTCTTATACAAACAATAAAATCGGAGGCATTATTCCTGGCAATGACTTGAAACGTAGTAACTTGAATCTTCGCGTAAATACGGAACTGATCCCAAAACTAAAAACAGATGTAAAACTCAATTACGTTAACCAGCAGATCGACAATCGTCCGCGCTTAGGCGATATGGGAATCCCCGTGGAAGTGTACGTGATGCCGCGGGATATGGATGAGTCTGAACTTAAAGACTTTGAGGATATTGATCCGGTTACCGGTGAGCCGCAGCGGAAGTACTGGTCCGGTTCTGCTGTATACGACAATCCGTATTGGAGTACCAACCGCACCTCGGTCAATGAAGTGCGCGATCGCATTACCGCATTGGGTTCGGCAACCTATCAATTGACGGATTGGCTAAATGTAATGGGAAGGTTCAGTTATGATAAATACATCGATAAGACAACAGGGGCCTTCTACTCAGGTACTGTTTCTCTTGGCGATGTCCGTCCTGGAGGTAAATATTATGAAACCCATGCGCGCTATCAGGAACGCAACTTTGATTTGTTGTTCAATGGAAATAATATACTTAACGAGGCGGTCAAAATTAGCTATAATGTTGGTGCAAGTTCCTTAAATCGGGAGTACAGTAGCTTTCAGAATATGGCCAATGGCCTGTCCGTACCGAATGAGTTTAGCCTAACGATGGCTACCACGCCAGAATTTCTACTGATCAATGGTTACCAACGACGTCTAAATTCGGTCTATGGAAGTGCACAGCTGGCCTTTTTTGATCATACCTTTCTCGATATGACGGCACGCAACGACTGGACCTCAACCTTAAAATCTCCACACAGTTATTTCTATCCCTCAATCGGTGTATCTACTATTTTCAATGAATGGCTCAAGTTGCCAAGCTGGATCAGTTTTGGTAAACTAAGGGCTTCCTATACGCAGGTCGGTAACGATGCGAACCCCTATCTGCTTCAACAATTGTATTCTTTTGGGCTAGGTGCGGGAAAAGGATTTATCTCTCGTTCACCAATAAAAGCAATCCCAGAATTGAAACCTGAGCTGACCAAATCCTATGAAGCGGGACTGGATATGAAATTCTTTGCCAACAGATTAGGTTTTGATCTGACGATGTACAAAAGTAATACAGTTAATCAGCTTTTGTTTCTTGGATTGCCAATGGCAAGCGGTTTTAGCAGGCAATACATCAATGCGGGAAATATAGCAAATAAGGGAATTGAGGTCCAATTAACTGCGTCGCCTATAAAAAAAGAATACCTAGAATGGCAGACCACTTTCAATTTTGCAGCCAATACCAATAAAGTGATTGAACTGCACGAGCGGACAAAACGAGCAACGATTACCGAAAATACCAAATATGCCTCAGTTGTCGTCAATGAAGGAGAGAAATACGGTGATCTTTACGGTTATAAATGGAAAACGGATGCGGCGACAGGGAAATATGTGGTTGACGACAGCGGGTTGCCAGTGGTAGAAGCGAATCAAAAATTGGGAAATTTTAACCCTAAGGCCTTATTGGGTTGGTCAAATTCGGTCCGCTATAAGAATTTTACGGTCAATGCCTTGATTGATACACGTATTGGTGGTGAGATCGTATCGGGTACCTCAGCTTATCTAGCGGCTTTCGGAGTAGCGGATTATACCGCAGATTACCGGGAAGGGGGGCTTGTGCTGGATGCGGTGGACGTGAGCGGTGCAGCTAATACCAAGGCTATCACAGCTCAGCAGCTTTGGACCCGTGTATCGCAGAACGGACGCGATGCTTGGGGAGAATTCTTTACCTATGATATGACCAATGTCCGCTTACGTGAACTATCTGTCAGTTATAAATTTAACTTAAAAAATATCGCTGCGATCAAAAGTGCACAGCTTATGCTGACAGGCCGTAACCTATTTTTCTTTTATCGAGGGAAATCCAAATTGGATATTCCGGGAATAGGCAAAACAGACAACCCCATAGATCCTGAGGCGGCATTGGGAGCAGGTAATTTTCAGGGAATTGAAGTGGGGTTGCCGCCTGCTGTCCGTTCCTTTGGACTGAATGTTAAGTTAACTTTTTAAATCCTTGAACAATGAATAAAAGTACCCTATTTACTTCGCTATTAGTACTAAGCTTGTTGTCCTGTACCAAGGACTTTCAGGATATCAATACCGATCCCAACAATATCATGGTGATCACACAGCGTGAATTGCCCTTTATGTTTGCCAAGGCACAGTCTTCGGCTGCAATGAATAGATCTTTTTATCAAACAGTGCAAAACCTGGGGCCGGATCTATATGCCCAATACTTTGCACTTACTACGAATTCCTTTAGTACGGACCGTTATCTGCTTACTCCAGATTGGCAGCGCCGGTTTTGGACAGTTATTTATGTTGATACCGCACCACAGCTCAAAAGCATTCTCGAAAATACAGAATCCAAATCAGGTGAGGCCGCATTGGCCAATATCATGTGGGTATATGCCTTTCATCGGCTAACAGATCAATTTGGACCGATCCCTTATTTTGGTGCTGCCGAGGCCAACGATGTTATTCCTTATGACTCCATGGATAAGATCTATGCAGATTTCTTTGAAAAATTGACTACAGCGGTAGCCAATCTGAAGGCCTTGCCAGCGGGAACGAAAATCTTTCAGGGATACGACCTGATCTTCGATGGAAACACCGAAAACTGGATCAGATTTGCTAATTCGCTCCGCTTGCGGTTGGCCTTGCGTATCGCTAAGGTATATGCAAATCAAGCAAAAGTCGAAGCAGAAGCAGCTGTTGCTGCCGGTCTGATGTCTAGCAATACGCACAATGCCAGTATGCTCAAATCCCTTTCTGGAAATGATACCAATGGATTGGCACAAGTTGCCGTATGGAACGAATTTTCAATGAGTTCCACTATTGCTTCATACCTAAAAGGTTATGCCGATCCACGTTTAGGCATTTATTTTCAACCCAGTTATATTGGAAAAACATTCAATAGCGTGCGAAATGGTGCTACGGCCACGGATCTAGGGAACGTACGTAATCAGTCAGGCTCCAATTCCAATGTGGGCACCTATTGGGTACGTTACAATGGCGTGGCTATTGAAGGAAATTTTACCCAGAATTTCCATGTGATGTGTGCTGCAGAATCTTTTTTCTTACGAGCCGAAGGGGCATTGAATGGCTGGAATATGGGTGGTGAGGCTAAGCAGCTGTACGAGGAAGGCATCAAAACGAGTATGGAACAATGGGGCGTTACAGATGCGACGCAGATCAGTAATTATATCGCATCAAACCATGAGCCTGTCGCTCCCGGCGATTATCATAATTCGCCAGCTGTAGCCAGTATCCCCGTCAAATGGGCAACAACCGTGGCCGAACAGCGTGAACAGATCGGCGTACAGAAGTGGTTAGCGATCTATCCCAATGGTATGGAGGCTTGGGCAGAATATAGGCGTACAGGATTCCCAAAAATGTATTCATTGATCCACTCCGACAACCCAGACCTGCCTATTGGGACATTTATTAAAAGATTGCCTTATCCACTGACCGAGGCGACAGACAATCTTGTTGAACTGAGCAAAGGACGTGCACTGCTTGGCGGTACAGACAATGCGGCAACCAAACTCTGGTGGGATGTGGACTAAATTGGGTAAATTACAATGATAGACTTCAAGATCTGTTTAGTTTCTTTCGGTATACTTATGGGATTAAATTCGAGCATTCAAGCACAACAACAACAACAACGACGAGCGGCGTTGCCCAGCGTATTGGCCATACCTGCTGAGATAGACCCGATAAAGGTTATGGTGGAAGATCAAGCGGAACAGCTTATCGGGGCTTTGGATTGCGAGAAAGCTGCAAATCCGCAAGATATGAACAAGTTGGTCAGAAAAAACCTGAAACTGGACGGATATGCTATTCCGCCGCTGGACATGCAGCTAATTTCGTCAATTGAGCAGGACAACTATACCGTTCACAGCCTGATCTTTCAGAGCTTGCCTGGGCTATATGTTCCTGCAAGTTTATATGTGCCAAAAGGCAACGGACCATTTCCGGCGATACTCAATAGCCACGGGCATTGGCCACCGGGGCGGCGAAGTGAAATTGTTCAGCGTACGGCCCATATGTTGGCATCCAACGGCTATGTATGTCTTTGTATTGATGCCATGGGGTCGGGCGAGCGCGGACGTGAGCATGAGCATGAGTATCATGGAGCTAATCTTGGGTCGGCACTGCTCGATCTGGGGACACCTCTGATGGGTATACAGCTACTTGAAAACAGTCGTGCCATTGACCTGCTCTGTAGTTTACCTGAGGTAGATCCCGAAAGGATTGGGGCTACCGGAGCCAGTGGTGGTGGCAATCAGACGATGTGGCTCGCGGCTATGGATCCGCGGATCAAAGCGGCCGTTCCTGTAGTCAGCGTCGGAACTTTCCGCGCGTATATCATGAACAGCAATTGTGTCTGCGAACTCCATCCCAATGGGCTCCTGCATTTTGAAGAAGGACAACTGTTACAGACAATGGCTCCTAAGGCTATTAAGATTATTTCGGCACTTAAAGATGGTAACGCTGCTTTCAACGCCCATCAGATGCTCAAGTCTTTTCGTATTGCCAAGGAAGCTTTTGCGCGGCAAGGGGTACCAGAACGGATCGATTATGAGCTTTTTGATGAACCACATAGCTATACCACAGAAATGAATATAAGTATGATAAAATGGTTTGATGGGGCATTTGGAGCGACGCGCGAGAAAGGGTTGCAGTTGGACAATGTGCTTCTCTTGGATACAAATGAGCTTGCAGTACTGAAACATGGGGTTAAGCAAGAGCTGATCCTCAGTATACCGGATTTTATCAGCCGTGAATTTAGTCGGACTGAATCACGGATTGCGACATCCACACTGGATAAAATGGACTATAAAAAACAACTGCGGGCATTACTTTATACAGGCGGTACCGATAGTTTGCTGCGTGTTCAGACGTTGGAGTCGCAGCAGGGCTGGCAACGGGTTATGTTGGAGACATCGAGGCGACAGCTGATTCCGTTATTGATTAGCCCGCCTCTTACCGACTCAAATACACTACATGTCTATTTCCCCTCGATGGGTAAGCAACAGGTCGCTATGCAGGAAATTGAGGCCCTTCGCAACAAAGGTGAGGGGGTGGTGCTCATAGATCTCTTTGGGCTCGGAGAGCGCTCTTCAACTACTGCTGATAAAATCGATGGAGCGTTACCGCGCTTTCATACACTTTCGCGCTCACTGCTCTGGATGGGTCGTAGCATGATGGGGATTTGGGCGTCTGAAATTGGGCTTATCAATGCTTATCTGCAGCAAGAATATAAGTCCAGCAAGCGGACCTTGGTTGCGGACCGTGAGACGGCCATAGCAGCATTGATCAGCAATGTGCTGAATCCCTTAGAACAGGAATTACTGCTGCGCGAGCTCCCCATCAGTTATCTGCCGGGCGCAACGGGAGCGCTGGATAGGTACAATATGGCGATCCATATTCCCGGTATTCTCCATTGGGGCGATATTCCAATGCTGCTTGCGCTTAATGAGCAGCGAGTCATGATCGATGGACTCTACCAGTTGGACGGTAAGCCTTGCGAAATAGCGAACAAAGAGCAATTAAAAAACAAAGTGCAGCACTATAAGAAGCAATTAAAGAACCAAGGAACACTCCTTATCAATTAAATATTATGGGAACAAATCGAAGATCATTTTTAAAACTGTCCGGGCTAGCCGGAATTGGATTGATGGCTGGCTGTGGACAGGAAAATAAGGCTTCAGCAAAGACAAATCTGGATCATATCCGGCTGGAAGCGTCAAAGAAATATACAGCTACATTTAATATGTCGGGCTACGCGGCCCCCAAAATACCAACCGTAAGGGTCGGTTTTATCGGTGTCGGCAATAGGGGATCTGCTGCAGTAGAACGTATGAGCCAGATTGAAGGAGTTGCGATCAACGGCATCTGTGATGTACGGGCTGAAAAGGCGATTGAAGCAAAGGCAAGGATGAAATCAGCGGGTCACCGCGCGGAGTTATTTACAGAAAATGCCGAGCACTGGAAAAAGATGTGTGAACAGGAGGATTATGATCTGATCTATATTGCAACCCATTGGAAGTTGCATGCCGAGATGGCGATATATGCCATGGAACACGGGAAGCATGTCGCTTTGGAGATTCCTGCAGCGATAACGGTGGAAGACTGCTGGCGACTGGTACAAACCTCCGAGAAGACCAAAAAACATTGTGTCATGCTGGAAAATTGTTGCTACGATTACTTTGAACTGCTGACCTTAAACCTAGCTAGACAAGGTTTTTTTGGAGATATTGTCCACTGCGAAGGGGCTTATATCCACGACATTCTGGAGAGTTTTTTTGATGCCGAAAAACGTTTTGATTTTTGGCGCTTAAAGGAAAATGCGACGCGCAACGGAAATCTTTATCCCACTCACGGTCTGGGACCGATCTGCCAGATTCTGAAGGTCAACCGCGGTAATAAGATGGAGTATATGAGTTCGATGTCTTCAAAAGATTTTATGCTCGGGCAGAAAGCCAAAGAAATGGCTGCGACTGATAAGCAATTTGAGTCTTATATAGACAAACCCTTCCGGGGCAATATGAATATTTCCAATATCCTCACCAATAACGGCAGTACGATAATGTTACAGCATGATGTGAGTTCGCCAAGGCCTTATTCACGCCTCCATTTGATTAGTGGTACCAAGGCCTTTGCGCAGAAATATCCTCTGCCCGGCAAGATCGCTATTGGCCATGTCGATTTCCTGTCTGCTGAAGAGATGACCAAACTGGAACAGCAATATACACCGGGTATTGTAAAAAAGATCGGAGAACTGGCTAAGCAGATAGGAGGTCATGGTGGCATGGATTTTATGATGGACTGGCGCCTGATCGATTGTCTGCGCAATGGTTTGCCGATGGACATGGATGTCTATGATGCCGCCAGTTGGAGTGTCATTGGCCCTTTAAGTGAATGGTCGGTCGCCAATGGTTCCCAGCCAATCGAGGTGCCTGATTTTACTGCTGGTCATTGGAAAAATAATCAGGTACATGATATTGAGCTGACAGGTGAAACGAGCACTGTATTATCATAAACAAACAGAACGAGAATATTATAATTAAATCAATAGACGTGAACATTAAAACTTTTAACACCCGGTTAGAGCTGGGACAACATGCAGGAGCTGCAGGAATTGAAGCTATTAATGCTGCCATTGCGGCGAGGGGAGAAGCCAACATTATTTTAGCAACCGGACAGAGCCAGTTCGAAACACTAGAAACGCTGGTGGCTACTGGCAATATCGACTGGAGCAAGGTGCGCATGTTCCACCTCGATGAATATATTGGCATGCCAATTAGCCATAAAGCCAGCTTTCGGAAATACTTAACCGAGCGTTTTATCACCCAGGTGGCGACACTGAAGGAAGTTGTACTGATTAATGGTGAAGCGGATCCAGCTGCAGAATGTGAACGTCTGCACCACAAGATTAAAGCACATCCCATCGATGTTGCCTTTGTGGGGATCGGAGAGAACGGTCATTTGGCTTTTAATGATCCTCCTGCTGATTTTGAAGTAAAAGATGCTTATCTAATTGTCAATCTGGACGAACAGTGTCGTCGGCAGCAGTTGGGAGAAGGGTGGTTTGGCTCACTCGCCGAAGTGCCGTTGCAAGCTATCAGTATGTCCATACAGCAGATTCTATCAGCTCGGAAAATAATCTGTGCTGTGCCGGATGAACGTAAAGCACTTGCTGTGAAAAATTGCCTCACGCAACCTGTTTCCAATTTGAATCCAGCGAGTATCCTGCAGCAGCATGACGACTGCACCTGCTACTTGGACGCGGGATCTGCATCGCTTTTAAAATGACGGTATTTTATGACAGCATCAGCACGCGATAGGAAAACTACCTGGGTATCGATAGGCATTATTGGAACAATGTTTTTTATCTTTGGATTTGTATCCTGGATTAATGCCATTCTCATTCCATATTTTAAAATAGCCTGTGAACTGAGCAATTTTCAATCATACCTTGTTGCTTTTGCATTTTATATCTCTTATTTGCTGATGTCAATGCCTTCCTCGTATTTGCTCAAAAAAATAGGATATAAAAATGGAATTATGGTAGGCTTTTGGATTATGGCATTGGGGGCATTTTTATTTGTCCCTGCGGCCTATAATAGGGCCTATCCGATCTTTTTGATTGGTCTATTTACGTTGGGAAGTGGATTAGCCCTGTTACAGACAGTAGCCAATCTATACATTACCCTGATCGGTGAAAAGGAACGAGCAGCGCAACGGATTAGTATGATGGGTATTTGCAATAAGGGAGCAGGTATACTGGCACCCTTACTATTTTCCTATATTATTTTGCGTCCCCAGGACAATGAGCTATTTAAGCAGCTTCCACAGATGACAGAAACGGCTCGTACATTGGCTTTGGATGAATTGATCTTACGCGTGGTTGGCCCGTATACGGTGGTCGGAATTCTCTTACTATTGATTGGGCTGTTTGTTAAGTTTTCTATTCTTCCCGAATTGGATCAACAACAAGATGGAGTAGGGAATGACAGTGGGGAAATCAAGAAAAGTATTTTTCAATACCCACACCTCGTTCTGGGGGCTGTGGCAATATTCCTCCATGTGGGTACACAGGTTATCGCGATAGATACGATCATCAATTATGCAGGGGCGATGGGCCTTTCCCTACTGGAAGCCAAAGCACTACCTTCCTATACGCTAACGGCAACAATACTAGGCTACATGTCGGGAATTGTCTTGATTCCCAAAGTGTTCAGTCAACGTAGTATGTTGCGTTTCAGTACAGTTGTTGGTCTGATTTTGTCTATCTTAGTCGTGTCGACTCATGGACATGTTTCCCTGTTTAATATGGATCTGGATATTTCTATCTGGTTTATTGTATTAATTGGGTTTCCTAATGCACTTATCTGGGCAGGCATATGGCCATTGGCGCTTGAAGGGCTCGGTCCATTGGCCAAACAAGGATCTGCACTATTAATTATGGGACTATGTGGCAATGCTTTACTTCCGCTCCTCTATGGGGTACTGGCCGATACGATCGATCCTAAATCAGCCTATTGGATATTGACTCCATGTTTTTTATACCTGTTATTTTATGCCTTTAAAGGGTATCGGATTCAGACATGGACAAGACAAACAAAAAAATCAACGAATTGATATGTGGATTATAACAAATGCCAATATTATAACACCTTACCGCGTGATCGCGGATGGGACAGTATGGATTGCCGAGGGGAAAATTGTGCATATTAGCGAAGGCTATTTGGCAAAAGAAGCTGTCGAAGAAGGTTGGTCAGGTGCCCAATGGATGGATGCCGAGGGGCTGTATCTTGCACCGGGTTTTATTGATATACATGTCCATGGCGGTGGCGGCGCTGATTTTATGGATAACAGTGTGTCTGCATTTTTAACTGTTGCCGAAACGCATCTACGCCATGGTACCACTGCCATGCTGCCGACCACCTTGACCAGTGAAAGCGAGGAGCTATTGGAACTTTTCTCCGTCTATGAAGTAGCCAGGGAGCAGAATGTCGAAGGGAGCCGATTTTTGGGTTTGCATCTCGAAGGCCCCTATTTTGCGATGAATCAACGGGGGGCGCAGGATCCCAAGTATATCCGTAATCCGGATCCAAAAGAATACATGCCTATACTTGAACGTTATCACCATCTCATCAGTCGATGGAGTGCGGCTCCTGAGTTGCCCGGAGCACTGGACTTTGGACGGGCTGTGCGCAGTCATGGTATCTTATTGGCTCTGGCACATACCGATGCAGTATATGAGGAAATATTACCTGCGGTCGAAGTTGGATATCGCCTGGCAACCCATTTCTACTCTGGTATGTCGGGTATGAAGCGCATTCACGCGCATCGTTATGCCGGAGTTATTGAGAGCTGTTTTCTATTGGACCAGATCGATGTGGAGATTATAGCAGATGGTGTCCATTTGCCCGAGCCTTTTCTGCGGCTAATTCATAAAGTGAAAGGCGCGGATAAAATGATCCTTATTACTGACGCGATGCGTGCAGCTGGTATGCCCGAGGGTAAAAGCGTGTTGGGAAGCTTGCGTAACGGAACTGAAGTAATCGTTGAGGAAGGGGTAGCCAAGCTGACCGATCGTTCTTCTTTTGCAGGTAGTGTGGCTACGGCAGATTGCCTTGTCCGCACCATGGTCAACAAGGGAGGCGTCAGTTTGGTAGAAGCCGTACAGATGATGACGATCAACCCCGCAAGACTACTTGGGTTGGATCATAAGATTGGAGCAATAGCTACAGGAATGGAAGCAGATATTGTGCTTTTTGATGATGATGTGGTCATTCATCACAGTTTTGTTGCTGGTGAATTACGGTACAGTAAATAAAGACGACTAAGAGGATCGTTTGGTAGAATCCCGTTCGATTAATTTTCCCGGCAATATCATATCCTGAATTTCAAAATCCCGATTTTTTATATGACGGATGAGTAGCGCACAACTCCTTTTGCCGATCTCCATGGCAGGTTCTTCAATCGTACTTAAATTGGGTTCTACCACAGTAGCAATAGGATCATTGGTAAATCCGATGACGCCAATGTCCTGGCCTACACGGAGCCCCTGCTGCTTGATTGTCTGAATGGCACCAACGGCTTTGCGGTCATTCGCAGCGAAGATCGCATCTGGACGATCAGGGAGGGCAAGTAACTTCAACGCATCAGTGGCGCCGTGAGCCTGTGAAAAACCTGAATATACAATAAGACGCTGATCGATAGCCATATTGTGCTGCTCCAGTGCTTGCAGATAACCATTTAGCCGTTGCTGTGTGAATTGCAGATTTTCGGGTCCGGCAATATGAGAAATGCGCGTATAGCCTTGTCGGATTAGGTATTCGGTCGCCTGTAAGGCTCCCGCAAAATCATCTTGGACAACTTTGGAGGCATTTATATCTTTAGGTACACGGTCAAAGAATACGATTGGCATTCCCTTGGCCATCAATTGTTCAAAATGATCGTTTGTGGATGAATCGGAAGAGATCGAAATAAGAAGTCCATCTAGACTGCTCGTTGATAGGTTTTCCAATAGGTTCTGTTCCCGTGCGACATGATCGTTGGTGACATAGAGAATCACATTATAATCGCGTTCATAAGCTTCTTCCTGAATACCTGAAATCACCATCGAAAAATAATAATTGGTGATAAAGGGAATGACCACACCTATATTTTTTGTTGAACCGGAAGCTAAGGCGGAAGCATTTTTATTAGGCTTAAAGTTTAATTTCTTGGCCAGTGCCAGCACCTTTTTTCGGGTTTCGGGATTGACATCGTGGGTATCCCGAAAAGCCCGCGAAACTGTCGATACCGAAATTTTGAGCATCTTGGCGATATCCTTGATGCCTAAAGGATTCTTCATATTTAGATAGGGTTAACAAATTACGATACAAAATACTAAAAACTATCGAAAAATGTAGGATCTATCTTCATTCATATCTCCAGGTCATAATAGTTCGGTCTTGACGAGAATAGAGTTAATAATTATATAGTATTTATTATTATAGTCTCGCTCTATACTGCTGAGGTGACAGTCCAAAATATTCTTTGAATAGATTGGAAAAGTTAGGTACGCTTTCATACCCAATTTGATAGACAATTTCAGCGATATGCATATCCTTATTTTCCAATAATTGAAGCGCCTTTAGAAGTCGATGCTGTTTTATGAACTGGAATATGGTGATCTGCATTTCTTCCTTAAACTGTCTGAAAAGTGTTCGCTCCGAAAGAAAAAAATTAGCGCTAATCTCAGCGATTGACAATTTATTGTCGAGATGTTGAAGGATATACGTGCATACCTGGATCATCAATTCACTTTTTGCCGGCGTGATTTGCAATAGGATCGGTTTAGCCAATAGTATGGGGAGCATAGACTTGAAGGCCTCCAAAGTAGATGTTGTAAGCGTGTCGTGGTCTTTCAGCTTCCAATGTTGCTGGCCAAAAATCAAAAAATGATTCAACAATTCATTTGATGGATACACCTTAACTTCTTCATGCATATTGTTCATATCCACAAAAATGGTTTTTAGTGACAGTTGCTGGGAACGGGAAATGAGTTTGTGTGGGACATGTGCTGGGATATATACATAGAAAGTACTTGGTATACAGAAACTGGCTTTTTCTGTATAGATAAAGAGGGTACCATTTGTTGGGCTAAGTACCTGTACTTGTTCATGAGCGTGCATTTCTGTATTGAACTGTCCATAGTTACGTAATTCAATTGTGCCATCGCGGAAGTTCTTGGCACATTGAACGAAGGGAATGTTGGATTTTGGCATTATTGAATAACAATTGTTTTATTTTCAAATATATTAAATTCTGTAGTTCGAGTACTTTTGAACTATAAAAATAAGTTGAATATGAAACAAGTTAAGATTTTCGATACTACTTTACGTGATGGAGAACAGGGACCGGGCTGCCAGCTGACACTTAATTATAAATTAGAAATTGCTGAAAAACTCGATGCAATGGGGGTAGATGTGATAGAGGCGGGGTTTCCAATAAGTTCTCCTGGAGATTTTAAAGCTGTAACAGAGGTTTGTAAACTGGTGAAAAAGGCAACAGTCTGTGCATTAGCTAGGGCCAATAGGAAAGATATTGAACAAGCCTCTTCGGCCTTGGTTAAGGCAAAGGTGGCACGGATTCAGCTCGGAATTGGAACATCGGACATTCATATTAAACATAAGTTTAATACCACTCGTGAGGTAATCTTGGCGAAAGCTTATGAAATGGTGGCTTATGCGTCGGATAAATGTGATGAAGTACAATTTTTTGCCGAAGATGCTGGCCGCGCAGACAATGATTTCTTGGTTCAAATGACCAATACGGTGGTCGAAGCGGGGGCGAAAGTTGTGAATCTTCCTGATACCAACGGTTTTTGTACACCCTTTGAGTACTTTGAAAAGATAGCCTATGTGAATCAAAATAGAAGGGAAAAAGAGAACGCAATCCTTTCTGTCCACTGTCATAATGATTTAGGTATGGCTACAGCGAATAGCATAGCTGGGCTAATGGCGGGTGCACTTCAGGTTGAAGGAACGATTAATGGTGTGGGAGAACGTGCGGGAAATGCTGCCTTAGAAGAAATTATTTTGACACTTATTGTAAAGGAAAATCTAGGGATTGCGACTGGAATTGATCCAAAATATATTGTAGAACTAAGTAGTATGGTAGAACGGGCAATGTCAAATCCTGTACAGGCCAATAAGGCCATTGTTGGGAAAAATGCTTTTGCGCATTCTTCTGGCATCCACCAAGATGGCGTGCTGAAAGACCGTAGAAACTACGAAATTATTGATCCCCAAATCATAGGAGGAAAGTTGCCTGAATTGTTTTTATCCGCAAGGAGTGGACGTGCAGCATTAAAAGATCGGTTAAAAAGTATGAAAATAGATTTCCCTGCTGAACATTTTGAAAATATCTATAACCGATTTCTTGTTTTGGCAGATCAGAAACGTTTGATTGAAGATAACGACCTCCGGAGTTTGATTTAGGTAAAAAGATCGTGTCCAGTTGTTCAGTCAAGTCCGTGGTTGCTAGTTAAATAATTCTGTTTCAGATTCTCGAGAATGAGAGGGGAAAATTCCTTTTGAGTTTATAAAAATCCAATAAGCGTTGGGGATTTACTTATTTAAATATTCGAATATATAATTTTGGCACAATATCTGTTGCCTTAGCAGCGTATATTGATGTAATAAGTTCTATTTAGATAACACACTTAATAATGATAAAGAGCCTTTCGGTTGTTTTACTGTTTTTGGTTGCAACAACATTTGCAAATGCGCAATCGATGAAATTGACTCCGAATGACTTTGTAGATGCTGCAGACGAATCGAAGAATTATATCGTTCTGAATTTTGCAGGAAAATCGCAAAGTGATTTGTACAAAGCAGTGCTGAAATTTGTAAACTCGCATTACAATAACCCAGAGAAAGTTGCGACCAAGATCGAAGATGAGCAGATTGTTATTGATGCGATGGAACAAAAAGCAACGGCTTGGGGTAGAGGTAATGCTCTTGATTTTTTTTATAAGATTACCATGGATTTTAAGGATGGACGGCTGAGGTTTGCTCCAAATTATAAATACCTTGAAAACTACAATGGAATTGAATATCCATTAGTCAAAAAAAGTAATCTTTGGGTAAAAACAGCCCTTTTCAATACCGATGGTAAAGTTAGACGAGAAGCAGCGAAGCAGGAATTGGAAAAGTTTATCAATAATTATATTAGAGCGATTACAAATAGTATAAATACGAGTAAGTCGAATGACAATTGGTAAAATAAAAACCAGATAATAAGATGAAAGAGTCTCCAATGGAGGCTTTTTTTATATGCGATCACGATATACTAAGCCGTCTTTTGAGGTATAAATTTTCATCTTCAAGCAGTGTAAGTAAATACACTTCACTATAATAATTGAAAGGTTTCGAAGATGATTACCGAGTGCCTGGATCAGAGGTAATTTGTGTCAAGAGTAAAATTGTCCATAAAGGCCGTGTGCTTGCAAAACAGGAGATAGCCCTTTTATTAACGAAAGAATAAGCTGAAATTCAAAAATATACCTAACGTTAAATTAGAGCAAAGCCCAAATGTAGTTAATATTTGGCTCAAGCAGACATCTAGCCAAAAAGGTTCCCTTATCGGTTAATAAGGGAGCCTTTTTTGATCCGCATGGCTTCCGCTACCTATTCATTTTCCACTTTTGATTTTTCATAGGCAAGAAGTTCATCTGCGCAGAGTTTCCCGAATTTATCGGCCGCTAATGGGCTATCAGCAGTAATCAGTTTTCTGTCAACATGACAATCGCCGACAATTTTTTTATTTAAAATTTCAATCCCAAGCTGTTTGAGTTTTTCGCCATAAAACCATGGCATCTCTCCCGGCTGGTATCCACTTTCTGGCAAAGTCTTATCCATTTCATCAGGAAACGAATTGATCTTATATCCCTTAAAGGGAAACTCGGTGGCTCCGCAATCTGCTACGCTTAAGAGCGCTGCCGGACCATGGCAGATTGCCAATAGATATTTATCTTCCGCTACTACCCATTTGATAAGTTCTTTTACATCATTATTTTCAGGTAGTCCGAGCATTGCGCCATGCCCGCCTGGGATAAAAACGGTAACGTAATCAACATATCCCTTATTCGTGTCAGCTATAAAATCTCTCAGGTTGTGCGGGTTTGAAAATTGAGTATTATACTTGTCGAGGATTTTACCGATGTTTTCATCTTCGTACGGCATAGCCCACATCTCAAATTTTACAGGAGCACCCGTTGGTGTGTAGAAGTCAACATCAAATCCAGCCTGTTCGAAATGAAGAATGGGAACCAGTGTTTCGACCGGATGATTGCCCGTTGAAAATTTCTTTCCATTTTTCATGGTCATATACCGTTCTTCTGTGCAGAGCACAAGAATCTTTTTTCGGGTGTCCTTGTTGATATCACTGTACTTTTTTTTACTGTAATTTGTCTTGGTCGTAACCATCGTCTTTCTTGAAAAAAAAGAAGGTTCGTAACCAATGCCGTCAAACACGGGCTCTTTGCTCAAAATCGTTTGAAAATAATGACATAGTAATATTTTTTATTGTTTGTAACTCATGCTATTGATAAACTTCGAATATCAAACTTTCCACATTTTATAAATCTTTAAGAGATAACAATATCAAAACCCATGCTGTTTCGCTTAAAAAATATTTGTGAAAAGTAGCAAGTAAGGAAGGTGGTGGAAATATGGTGATCCTTATATTCGACGTCGTAAAAAAATTGAACCTCAGAAAATTCAACTTTTTTCTAAAAGATAAAACGAAAGCGAACTAACCATTGTTATAATGGTACTTTTCATAAATTAGGTTAATAACAGGTAGTAAAAACCTTGAGATCCCCCTCCTCAAGGTTTTTTTTATTTTTTTCAAACGAGTATTATATTTCGGTTGTCCTTTATACGAAAAATGAGACTATTGCTTTTGCTGGCTTGATTTGCACTTGTTAAGCCAGCATTTTTTGAAACCGACTATCCCATTATTGGGATCATAACTATATATCAAGGCTGGTTTATTCCGGCCTTTTTTGTGCCGATACTATCGGCATCATAGGCCTTCTGAGTTCGTCTGCCATCCCGGCGACAATGTTAATCATTTCCATGTTAGGCTGTGGTTCAGTAACTAAATTGATCGCAAAGTTATTGGCAAGCGGTATTGTAAGATAAGTGCTAAGTGTCCGGGCCAGTATAACTTGTTTCCCGCTGCATCGAAGTCCTAGGATCTACCTTGAGTTAAAAAATATTTATTCCTTCCGATGGAGATTGTATTGAAATTTTAAAACGACCGCATTAATGCAATATATACTTTTAGGAATAGTTTTCTCAATGGTCACAATTGCCTATTTTGTTATTGTGATTCCGCGTATGCCTAGTTTTTCAAAAATATTTTAATTTGAATTAATTCTTTTTTTATTAAAAAACTATTCAAATAAAATTGTTGTTTTGTTATAAACTTTAAATTTCTATAGCATATTACAACTTTATGCATAATCTAAGGTACCCCAAAAACGATAACAGTGACCTTCTCATCATGGATAATGATTATAAGTTAGTCGCTGACATGATTAAAAAAGATCTTTTTGGAGTGCTCCTTAAAGCGAAATTGATTTGTAATACGGAAATGGCAGTGTTGACTTTATTTGACAACAGTCAAAATTTTGTGCAGACCTATTTTCATGATGTCGATGGAAATATAAGTATTAATAAAGTATTTTTGGACTATGTGTTTGATCACAACGGCACGCTAGAATTTCCAGACCTTAGCAATGAACTTCCTTCGCAGCGCAATTCAGTGATTTTCCGGAATTTTGGAATACTGTATTATTATGAAGCACCACTCATCAATCACGAAGGAAAAATAGTTGGTTTTTTAAGCGTTATGGATAGTAGCTCAAACAAGCTTTCTGATAATCAACGGACTCTTCTTTCATTATGGTGTACAGAAGTTCTTGGCTTACTTCAAGAGAAAAACCAGCACCTCCAGTTAACTAGTAAATTGGAATATGCGAAATCTACACTAGACATGACCAGTCAGGTGGCCAGAGTGGGGAGCTGGGAGTATGATTTAGTTGATGATTATATCGATTGGTCTGAAATGACAAAGATTATTCATGGGGTTCCAAAGGATTATCGTCCAACTATTAAAACAGCAATTGAGTTTTACAAAGATCCTCAACATAGGATTAAAATTGTTCAGGCTATCAATAGTGCAATCGCTACAGGAGCTTCATGGGATCTTGAATTAGAAATTGATACCTATCAGGGTACAAGCTTGTGGGTTAGAGCACTAGGGAAAGCAACTTTTGAAAAAGGGAAGTGCGTTCGACTATATGGCACTTTTCAGGATATCGATAAACGTAAACGCTCTGAGGCGGAATCGATTCGTTCTAAGAAATTGCTCGAAGATGTGTTGAATGCCACTACTGCAGTCGCTATCATAGCAACTGACGCAGAAGGGTTGATAACACTTTTCAACCGGGGCGCAGAAAATTTATTAGGGTATAAAGGTGATGAAGTGATCGGTAAAATTACGCCGACATTATTTCATAGCAGTAGGGAAGTTAAAAATCGAGCGAAGGAACTTGAAAGTAAATTTGGGTATCCGATTAGTGAATTTAGGGTGTTTGTCGAGATGGCGGAGCGCTACGGATCCGAGCAAAGAGAATGGATTTATATAAAAAAAGATTTTACGCGACTTTACGTATCTCTTGCTGTTACTGCAATGCGCGATATTTCTGGTCAGATTATAGGTTATCTTGGCATTGCCACAGACATTACGAAGATTGTTCTTCAAAGAGAAGAATTAGAGAAAGCTAAAAAGCTTGCTGACCAGGGTAGCGTGGCGAAGTCAGAGTTTCTCGCCAATATGAGTCATGAAATTCGTACACCTCTTAACGGAATTATAGGTTTTACGGATTTGATGAGTCGAACAAAACTAGACGATACGCAAAAAAAATATGTTTCTATTGTCGATCAGTCTGCTAATCTTCTTTTGAGCATCATAAACGATATACTTGATTTTTCTAAAATTGAAGCTGGCAAATTGGAGCTTTCGATTGAAAAAAATGATTTGTATGAGATGTTTGCTCAGGTTACAAGTTTGATTGACTTTCAGTGGAAGGCCAAAAAATTGGATTTTCGGGTAAATTTATCAGAATCGCTACCGCATTATGTTTGGGTTGACTCACTTCGACTCAAACAGGTGCTCATGAATCTTCTAAGTAATGCAATAAAATTTACGGACAAGGGAAGTGTTGCACTACATGTCGATGTACTAACCTCGGACGAAAACTCCACCACGCTGCGCTTCAGTGTAACGGACAGAGGAATAGGTATTAAACCAGATAAACAGCAAAAAATATTTGAAGCATTTTCTCAAGAAGATGCTTCAATAAGCAAGAGATTTGGCGGAACAGGGCTTGGACTTAGTATTTCAAATCAATTGCTAAAAATGATGGATAGTAAACTAAAATTGCAAAGCGAATATGGGAAAGGGAGCCAATTTTATTTTGAAATAACATTAAGGTCGCAAAAGGGGGATGTGTATGAATGGAAACTTTTAGAATCCTTAAAGATTATGATAGTTGCCCGACAAGATGCCGATCGAGCTAATATTGCATTGATGTTGCATTTGAAGAAAGTTAATGTCTCGTTGGCCGATAACGGATTTGAAGTTCTTCAAATGTTGGCCAAAGGTGAGCGGTATGATGCGATTATTATTGATAATGATCTACCTATAATGAACGGTATCGATACGATAAAAAAAATTAGGAAAAAGTTACTCTACAAAGGAGTTGGACAGCCCGTAGTTTTAATGTTATCCGTCCTTGAGACCAACCCAGCCCGTATTGCTGAAAGCAGCCATATTATTCATTGTATTAATAAACCAGTTAAAGTAGATCAACTGTATTCAACATTAGTTGCTGCATTACAGCAGGATGATGAAACGATCAAATATGCCGAAAAAGAAACGGCCTTTTTGGAAAGAAAATACAAGATTTTAATTATTGAAGACAACAAATTTAATATGTTGCTTACTAGAACCATTGTACAGAATGTTCTTCCCAATGTGGAAATCATAGAGGCGGTCGATGGGGTAATGGGATTTGAATTGTTCAAGGAGAATAGGCCTGATTTGGTCTTCATGGATATACAGATGCCTGAAATGAATGGCTATGAGTTAACTGGATTGATTAGAAGAAATGAAAAGGGGAGGATACATACGCCAATTATAGCATTGACAGCCAGTAATATTAAGGACGAAAAGGAAAGGTGCATTTCGTGTGGAATGGATGATTTTGCTGTGAAGCCTTTTGTTAAAGAAACATTGCTGGAGCTTTTGAGAAAATGGTTGATAAATGACAGCAATAACTAGGTATGAAAGACTTGTATATGATTTAGTTAATAATGGCTAGTCGGGTTAACGAGGTTTAAATTTGTCGCTAAGTCAAAGTTGATAATTTCTTTATTTTATAGCGCGCTATTGGCTAAATTTGATAGATTTCTTTAATGCATGAAAAACAAAAAGACACAGGCTTTAATTCCATGGCTCGATACCATTAGTCAATTTTTCGATACTTTTAGGATTGGCACAGCTGTGAATGATTTATTTAACGTCATGCGGATTGAAGACCAGGCAAAAGGCAAATTGCTTTTCATGCCGCTTTTCCGAGGTAATTTTTTTCGTATTTTAATCTGCAAGACACAGGGCCCCAGATTCCTGCTTCCTGACGAAACCATCTATACGTCAGCTAACAGTATTTACTTCGCATATCCCGGTAAAATGGAAAGCTGGCAGCGTGAGGAAACGATTTATGGCTATCTCATTTGTTTTACGTCCGAATTTGCTGGAATAGACCCTCTAAAACCCAAATTTGAAAAAGATTACCCATTTTTTATGCGTGGAGCCAATTCACTTCTGAGGCTTTCGCAGCAGGATATGGAAAAGGTATCGCACACAGCCGAAACGCTGCTTCTTGAAATGAAATCGGGACAGGAGGATAATTTTGAAATGATGCAAACTTTATTAAAGATATTGCTTATCCAAATCCGTCGTCTGTATTATAAAGATAAGGAGGTAAAAACTCCTTTTCAGTTAAAACAGGCCTCCCTGATGGTCAAGTTTAGAAAAGTGCTCGATGCTTATGCTATTGACGCCCCCGATATACGAAAAGAAGGAAGGCCAACGGTTCGAAAAATCGCAGATGAACTGAATCTCACAGCT
The DNA here is from genome assembly GCF_014109745.1 of Sphingobacterium paramultivorum. Classification (NCBI taxonomy): domain Bacteria; kingdom Pseudomonadati; phylum Bacteroidota; class Sphingobacteriia; order Sphingobacteriales; family Sphingobacteriaceae; genus Sphingobacterium; species Sphingobacterium paramultivorum. The sequence continues at coordinate 2,335,679 of NZ_CP058555.1, read as the reverse complement.
AGCCATTTGAATTTTTTAGTAAAAAAATATACCGGGCACACGGCGTTGTTTCATATTAATGAAAAGCTAGTGCTGGAAGCAAAAAGTCTTTTAACACACACCGATCTGCAGGTGTCAGAAATAGCTGATCTATTACAATTTAATGAAGCAAATTATTTTAATCGGTTTTTTAAAAAGATGACGGGTCTAACTCCTACGGCATACCGTCAAGACGCTTTGCAGCTTATGAAAAGTCCACTTACGATTTAAATCGATAAAAAGTCCAATTATTGCCTCAATCCGTATAAGTCTTCTGCGGCGAACATTCTTGAAATTTGTATCATTTAACAAATAATAGAAATGTACAAATTAATTACAAATGACAGAACGGCCACAGACGTATCTATGTTTCCGGTTTATATTCTTTCTTTGGCAACTTTCATTGTTTTTTTTCAGGGATTCATGGTCGCGCCATTGCTTCCACTGCTATCCGAACAGTTTGGTACGACTACCCGGCATGTGAGTTTTATTGAACCATCTTACCTGCTCGGCTATGGATTGTTTACATTGGTATATGCGCCTCTAAGTGATCGCTTTGGCAGGTTCCGGATAATTGCGCTGTGCCTAATCATCTTTTCCGTATTGACATTACTGACCGCTTACGCCCATGGAATCAACCAGATGATTTTCCTTCGTTTGCTGACCGGCATCGGTGCCGCCGGTATTGCCCCCACAACCATTAGCTGGATCAGCGATCGGTACCCGTACGAAAAACGGGGGCACGCGCTTGGGATATTCTTTGGTAACATGGCAGGTGGCACAGCTTTCGGATCCAGCGCAGGCGCTTTGATCACATCGCTAGTCGGTTGGCAATGGCTTTTTATTGGCGTTGCGAGCATCGCGCTGCTTATTTTGCTGCTGATTGTCATGTATCAAAAGGACATATTTAAAGCAAATGAGACGGTCCGTGGAGTTAAGGAGAACATTTTCCTCGTCTTCTGCAATATCCTGTCGAGCGGAAGAGCTAGGCATACCTATTTCTATGTTTTGTTTAACGGGATGTTCCATGGTGGTATTTTTGCCTGGCTGGCTTATTTTTTCTATAGAAACTATGGCCTCGACGAATTACAGATTGGGCTAGCCTTGTTGGGGTATGGTATTCCGGGCCTATTACTAGGTCCATTACTCGGAAAGCTTGTGGACCACTATGGAAGACAGAGAATAATACCTTTAGGTTTATTTTTGGGAGCACTTACCGTATTGCTGCTCAGCCAAAATCTAAATCTTGCAGCATCCTGTGTTTTAGTGGCTTTACTTTCACTCGGATTTGACCTCTCGCATCCTTTGTTTGCTGCTATTGTCACCACATTCAGTGCACAAAAAGGAGCGGCGACAGGGCTTTTTGCATTCTTTCTTTTCTCGGGTTATGGCCTTGGGAGCCTTTTACTGAGCCTGATTGTCAATATCGGTCTGGAAAGCGCATTCCAGGTATTCGGCGGGTGCCTTTTACTGGCAGCGATTTGCTCGATATTTGTTTTTAGGAAAGAAAAGTAGTTACTTAAATCCTGATCTCCGTAGTTCGTCATAGCATTGAATAGATCTTATTTCATCGTTTAAAACAACTTGTTCCCCTGGGTGGTTTTATGAACGTAGCGGCGTATCATACTGACCCACTATAACATTTAAAACGTGTGGACCGACAAAAATTGATGATTCAAAACAAATTGCTGAAAATGAAAAATATAACGATTTTACACACAGCCAATGAATTTATTGCAAAAGGAGATTATGAAAGCTTCTTAGCTTATTGTACTGCAGAGACGAAATGGTTTTTTGTAGGGGAGCGTATTCTCCATGGGAAAGAAGAAGTTCGCGCTTATATGAAAGAGTTCTATCAGGAACCGCCAGTTTTTAATGTTGAAAAATCTATCGAGGAAGGTGATTTTGTTATGGTGACCGGAGAAATCAGGTTGAGAAATAAGGAAGGAAAATATGATCATTTCGATTATTGCGACATTTGGCGATTCGAAGATGGAAAAATGGCAGAGCTTAAAGCATTTGTCATTGAAAAACGGCGATCGCCGCCACCCTCATCCGAATAGGCTTAGTATTTGATCTATTTCATATTTGGTTATACAATAATCCTTAATTTTGATGGAGGTGTGTGACTTTTAACCGGATGTGCCGTAGTAAATTTTGAGGGGAAGGTCATGGCTTATAAACGGACTAAAACAATGGAAAATGAATTAAAATACCAGGCAATAAAACCTGACAAGTCGTTAGCGGATTTTGTTGAAAGCTTTTGGCTTTTACAAAACCAATCGGATTGTAATAGAGAGGTTGTAGTATTGCCAGACGGAAGAGTTGATCTATTTTTCACGCAATCTGCAACCGAGCCTTTCCACGTGACGCTTTTGGGTATCCAAACTCAGCCGGGGCAGGCGACCATTGCGCCTTTGCGACAGACTTACGCCATCAGTTTTAACCCGCTTGCAGTCCAATCTGTTTTTCAGACCAGCATCGCCAACTTGGTGGACAGGGCAACTCTCTTGCCTCCTAATTTTTGGAACTTTAGTGCCGACGACCTGAATAACTTTGATTCGTTCTGCGCGAAAGCGACAAATAAAATACAGTCGCTTTTGCCGCTTGAAGTTGACAACAGGAAACGGACACTGTTCGACCTCATTTATGCATCAAACGGGGCGATTACAATTAAAGAACTTGCCGCGCAATCGTTTTGGAGTCGGCAACAGATCAACCGTTATTTCGATCAGCAGTTCGGACTTACGGCAAAAGCATATTGCAATATTATCCGCTTCCGTGCTTCCTTTCAGCATATCAAAGAAGGCAAATTGTTTCCACAACAAAACTTTGCCGATCAATCCCATTTTATTAAAGAAGTCAAGAAACTTGCTGGTGTTTCACCAAAAGAACTGTTGAAGAACCAAAATGAGCGTTTTATACAATTTTCAACGCTCAGGCCCACGTAATTTTGTTCAGTCAAAAAAATTAAATTGTACTGGATATGAAATTACAAGACAAGAAAGTTGCAATTGTTGGCGGTGGTCCTGGCGGACTCACATTAGCCAAACTCTTACAATTAAAAGGAGTAAATGTAACCGTGTATGAACGTGATAGCAATAAAGAAGTTCGCCAGCAGGGAGCGACACTGGATCTGCACGAAGAAAGTGGTTTGGAAGCTCTTCGAAGAGCAAATTTGATGAACGAATTTAAAGCTAGCTTTCGACCCGACGCGGGACGTTTAAGGGTGTTGGACGAGCAGGCCATCATCAAAATGGATGAGCACGAGCTTCAAGATAAGGATCAGGAAGATCGCCCTGAAATTGATCGTGCCCCTTTGCGTGATATTTTAATAAACGCATTGCATGAAGATACAATTGTTTGGGACAGTCAGTTTATTTCAATGGTAAAACAGGATCATGGCTGGCTTCTGCATTTCAAAAACGGAAAATCTTTTTACGCTGACCTTGTCATTGCAGCCGACGGTGCAAACTCAAAAATTCGCCCTTACCTAACCGATATTAAGCCGATTTATTCTGGCGTTACAATTGTTGAAGGGAATATCTACGAAGCCGAAAAAAACACGCCGAAACTTTGGGAAATCACAAAAGGCGGAAAAGTCTTTGCGCTTGGAAACGGACAATCCATTATTTTAAGTGCAAAAGGAGAGGGCAGTTTATCGTTTTATACCGGTTGTAAAGTTTCCGAAAATTGGGTGCAGGAAAGCGGCATTGACTTTAATAACAAGCAACAGGTTTTTGATTGGTTTAAAGTCGCGTTCTCCTCCTGGAGCGAAAAATGGCATGAACTTTTTGCAAGTAATGAAATTTGGTTTATGCCGCGACCACAATACCACTTTCCGTTAGACCAGACTTGGACAACATTATCAAACTTGACCATGCTTGGTGATGCAGCTCATCGTATGCCGCCATATGCCGGTGAGGGTGTAAACCAGGCGATGCAGGATGCTTTTGAATTGGCCGAGAATCTGACATGCGACCATTTTCCGGATATTCAGACTGCAATTTCAAATTACGAAAAACAAATGCAGGCAAGGGCGGCAGCAGTAACAAAAGATACGTTGCAAAACACTGAAATATTGCACGCTGAAGACGGACTTGATAATTTGCTAGCGATGTTTACCGAGCGGAGGTAAACATCGCTCTGCCATTTCGTAGCAAAAACCACGATTAATCCAGTGGATAAGCAAGCTACTAATGGTCAATACCCCGGATTGGCAAGAAGCTAACCAAAAAACCAATGGCCATGTTTTTTTACACGGCTACTGGTTAGCGGGTAAAAAAGGATTATAGGCCGATGCGGTTAAACTATACGTATTTATTTGTATTTTTAATCCTGTAGATGGTATAAGTGCTTGTAAGCTAATTTGTAAACCGTAATGCCAAGTGTGTAGCTGAATAAGGAAACATCCAATAACGAAACAAGAAGGCACAAAATATGAAGTATATCTTTTATTTATTTTTCTTAATCTCGATCAACGCAAAAGCACAGGATATTGAGGTTTTATTAATCGGTGTTTCCCATGATTATAGTAAATATCCGACCCAGGATTTTTCCAGCATCCATCATAAAATTAGAAAATTTAAGCCCGATGCCTTTTTTGGCGAGTTCCTGAGTAGCGAAGACGAGCGGTTGCTGATGGATTATTGGTGCAAACAACCGAATATAAACCGGCTAAACAAACTTAGGAGCAATCGACCTATAAAAGAGGTATTACTGCAGCATACTATTGACAGCTTGAAGAAACGATCCAATCAGCAACCCAATGATTATCGTGTAAAAGCCGATTTAGCGCATGCCTATTATCTTGATCAGGATGTGGCAAATGGGCATTATCAATTTTGGCAGGTTTATAATTTCCTGCGGCATCAACCTAATGCTGAAATAGAACATTATATCGAAAAATTGCTTAGCCCTGGGGTAGATACCACTGGACGAAGTATGAAAAGGCTAAAAACTTCTGAGTATGCCTATATCGCCTTCCCGATGATGCAGGAGCTAGGCATCGAGGAACTGATGGCTATGGATTGCCAGGACTATGATCTGAATTGGCAAGCATCGTGGGGAGCATTTGACGCGAAATTAGTCTTGTTCAGGAAAGATATGGCCGATTCCTCTAAAAACCAGTTAAAATCAGCTTTGATTGCTATTAACAAGGGGTTTGAAAAATATGCTCATATCGAAAAGTCTTCAAATAGGGTAACGGAATGGTTGAACACGGATGAGGCCGCGGAGATTTCCGCCTCGGGAGATTTTTACTTGCCTGTTCTATATAATATGAATGGATTTCCCAAAGAAGAAATGTTGTCAAAAATACATTGGTGGATTATGAGAAATGAGGGCATGTGCCATAATGTTGTCAACAGGGCTAAGGTGGTAGGGGCGAAAAGAGTCGTAGTCCTAGCTGGGGCCAATCATAGAAAATACATGCAGGACATTTTCAAGACGATGCCTGCTGTAAAAGTGAGAAACATCAATGAAGTTGACTAGTAGAGAAAAGAGTAGGCTGGTATAGCGAAAAGGAAATCGACGAGAGCAGCGCCATTTTAATTTGTATTCTCTTTAATCGGCAAGAACTCTCTTGAGCAGACCCTTCGAGCATCGCGCAGTGGGGTGGCGGAAAAAGAGAATGTCTTATTTTATCAGTTGTAGGGAATAGATCTTAGTACCACAATCGATATTTGTGTTAATGAAAACTTAGAAAAGCATGAAGATATAAAAGCAAATATCATCAATAGACCACAAAAATATAAAAGACCTTCACGTGCACAACTTCAAGAAACCAACTGACCTATAGTTCGTCAGGCAGATACCATAGTATAGTTACAACGTATTTAATATGTCACTAAGTTGATCAATTTTAAAATTGGATCGGACAACCCTGTTTTCCTTTGTATTAACGATGACATAGCGTGGAAATGAATATATACCCAATTCCTTTTGAAGGTTGGGGTAATCTCTGTTCTCAAAAATGTAGTTTTCATAGGTATATTGATGTTTTTCCAAATACTGCTTCCATGTTGTAAATTTGTCATTAACAGCTATGCCTAAAAATTTAAATTTTCCATTATCCTTATACTCATTCACGATGCGCTGTAGCTCAGGGTGCTGAGCTATACAGGGGCCGCACCATGTACCCCAAAAATCAATAACTAGGTATTCAGTACTATTGTAAAGTTCCCTGATATATTTTTTTTCTCCACGCGAGTTTATTATGGTAAAATTGGGGACAGGTACATTTTCTTTTGGTTTATATAATGTAACCATATCCTGATATTTTTTTAAAACCCGTTCACTGTCAAAATATGGAGAGTTTTCTTTCTTCAGCAGCTGAATGAGCTGATAAATCGAATCTTTATGTTGGAAGACAGTACTAGAATTGTAAAAAGATAAGCTAGGGTATTCCAATAGAAATGTGAGATGCTCTTCGCTGAGCTTATTTGCCGAATATTTTGTAAAAATTTTCAGGAATTCGGTCATTCTATTGTTATCACCCCTAATCTGTTCCTCTAAAGCTGGAATATTGGTTAAATCGAGCGTTTTTGCTGTGGCTTCAAATTCAGAAAATTGTTTGTTCAAATCGCTTCCATATACTTTTAATTGATGTGTGTCTATATTTATGCCCATCGTTAGATCATTGGAATCAATAATAAAAGAATAAAAGAAGTTTGGTGGGAAAATCTGGTGTCTACGGAAAAAACTGGAGAAATCCTCTCGGTTTGTGAATACACTGTCTGACAGGGCTAGTTGCGCAAAATTGAAATGACCTTTATCAAGAATCTTGTTTATTACAAACTCGCCAGTTCCACTTTTAACTTCCGTTTTAAAGACATCATTATTAATTAATACGTAACTATATGCTGGTAAGGTGTCTGCATAGACTTTAAATTTTAACCGAATGTTTTGGCCATAATTATTGCTGATTGCCAAAAATGTGAAAATGAGAACGAATAGGAACTTGGTCATAATTTCTTGCTTAAATTGAAGTTAAAGAAAAAATATGAAAAATAGTGATAATAAGTGTTCTTTTTAATGTATCTATCCAGATTCTTCTAAAGAATTTGCAATCGTAAGGAAAGCATTAAGTATACCTTGTTGATTTGTATCCAATTCTTTAAGGTGTTTTTCTTTTGAGGAATAATAGAAATGAAAGAACAACAGATGGCTCAACGATCCAATCGGTGGTTTTATCGACAGTTTCTGCCCATTCGATGGATAGCGAAATCTACGGGCGATTAAAATACATAGATTTACATCAGTGAAACAAAACAAACCTTTAAATTAAATATTATGGAAATTATACAAACACCCGAAAACACGTTGAGTCATTCAACAGTAACTGCAATCATCAATGCACCAATTGAAAAAGTAAATATTGCAGACTGGTTATTGAACCTCCCAGACGCAGAATACCAGAGATGCTCTACTCAGCATATTGGTGCTGCAATCTCGACGACATTTGACGGAGAACCAGTGTCACTTAATGTAGAAACCATCGGAGATGCATTAATGGTACAGCATTATGTAGCAGTTGTGCACGAGCCTGACTACTGCCGTATGCTTTCCATTTCGGATTCAATTACCAAAGGTGGCCGTACAAAAGTTCAGGTGCTTTGGGAGCTTAAGGCGACCAAAATTGGCGACACTACCTGTCTATACACCAATGAGATCCATGCGACTGCAACTACCGAGATGCTGGCCTATATCAAAGAAAATGGGATCAATCTTTCTGACGCCGCAGCAGCAAGACAGGCAGCTTCAGATGCGCACAACCACGAGGAGACACCAAACTTTGCTAAAAGTATCGAAAATAAGGCGCTTACAGGAAAGTACAATCAACCATTCTAGTTAAAAAAATGGGTGAATTACAGGAGACCCGCTCTAAAAATTCTTTAAAAATGGAAGAGACATTATTTAATCGATTGATCGGTACATGGACATTGGTGGAACTGACAGAAGTCGCGCTTGAAAGTGGAGATATTTCCTATCCCATGGGCAAATCACCCAAAAGCTTGATCATATATAATCCTGACGGCTATATGTCAGCGCAGATTATGAATCCCGAACGGGAGAACTTTAATCAGGAACATTGGAAAGGAGCTAATGCAGAAGAGTACATACAGGAAGTATCTACCTATTTGGCTTATTCAGGCCCGTTTTATGCGGATGAAGAAAAACAGATATTGAGCCATACGATGTTTATTTCGCTTTTTCCAAACTGGACCGGTCAAACGCAGAATAGGGTCATACATTTTGAAAATGAATATCTGATTTTGGAAAGTGGCAAACCTTTTTTTGCAGAGGGGAAGGAAGTTGTGCACAAACTTAAATGGAAAAGAGCTGAAAATTTAAAAACAAAAAGTTGAAACATATGAAAGCTGTCGTTATAACAAACTACGGTGGTCCTGAGGTGCTATAGTTGAAAGAATTTGAAACGCCAATACCCATAGCAGACAGTCCTGATTGAAGTAAAAGCAGCGGGTCTCAATAGATCTGATATTTTTCAACGGGAGGGCAATTATCCTGCTCCCGCGGGTGTACCGGCAGACATACTTGGTCTGGAGATAGCCGGTATAATCGTAGCATGTGGTCCGCAGGTCACAAACTTTAAAGTGGGGGATAGGGTGTGCGCATTGCTCGCTGGTGGTGGATATGCCGAATTTGCATGTCTGGCCACTTCTAGAATCAAAAAAGCTCCGACCTGTGATCTTTCAGACATTTCCCTTTAGTGAAGTATCCCGGGTACATAAGCTGTTAGAAAAGGGCACACATATCGGTAAGATTACTCTTGTTAGATAACGCTGGTAATTTAAATTAAAAAAAAACGCTAAAAACATTCATATTATGAAAGCAAATATTGGAATAAACGAAGCAAGCACAGATGCTGTTGCTGCACAATTGGCAAAATTATTGGCCGATGAAACTGTACTTTATATCAAGACCCGAAACGCACACTGGAACGTCACCGGAGACAATTTTCATGCAAACCATATCTTCTTTGAGGAGCAGTACAAGCAGTTGGACGAACTTATTGATAGTGTTGCAGAACGCCTACGAAAAATCGGGCATTATGCACCAGCAACCCTGAAGAGCTACCTGGAACTGACTCACCTTACCGAGTATAGTGACAGGACAAATGATGGTCTTGGCTACATGAAAGACCTGCTGGCAGACCACGAAAGTATCATTGAATTTTTACGTGGAAACATTACACCTTTTGCCGAGGAATATAAAGATTATGGAACCAGCGACTTCATTACGGGACTGATGGAAAGCCATGAGAAGATGGCATGGATGATCCGTTCTTATTTTAGATAGGAGCTATTGGTGAGCGATAAAAAAAGAAAGTAATAAGTATATTTGTCATAATAACATATATACTTATTACTATGAAAGCTCTGATTGTTGACGATAATGATATTGCAAGAACGACCTTGGCCCATTTGGCAAAGCAGGTTCCGGATCTTACCATCGTGCAGGAATTTTCAAACGCTATGGAGGCCTACCATTTTATTCAGAAAAACGAGGTTGACCTGCTCTTTCTAGATATTGAAATGCCTGAAATGACAGGTATTGAGCTTACCAAAAGTTTATCTGGTAAAGATACAATCATCATTTTCACTTCCTCCAAAAAGGAATATGCAATCGAGGCTTTTGAGCTTAATATCGCGGATTATATTTTAAAGCCCATTTCTCCTGTCCGGTTTTTACAGGCCGTAGAGAAAGCCCAGGCAATCCTGGATAGCCGAAAAGACCATGTGCATATCAGTAACGATGAATTTTTGTTTGTCCGAGATGCTAACGTGACAAGACGCCTGAAGCTTGAAGATATCTTTTACGCAGAGGCAATGGGAGATTATGTAAAATTTTATACAAAAGAAAAGATGTTTGCCATTCATGGCAAGATGAAAACTGCGGAAGAGCGTTTACCGAAGAATGATTTTATCAGGGTGCATCGGTCCTTTATTGTATCAATCAGTAAAATAGATACTTTACAGGACGGTGGTATTGTGATAAACGGTACATTCATTCCGGTAGCAGATGCGTATCGCAAGGCTTTAAATACAAGAATGAATGTATTTTAAATCACCTACTGTTTTTTTTCTTAAGCTATTACTTAACCAATCCTCTTAACTTTTGTTTATGACAAGTAATTCTATAATGAACAGTAAACGGTTTAGCTACTTTATAATTCTGACATTTATAGCGGGAACAATACTGCTGATTGCCGTTCAGGTCAATTCGGCCAGAAATACAGAAGCACTTATTCATAACAATAACACACTGCTGAACGAGTTGCGTGCGAGCAATCATCTGCGGGAAATCGATCGCGATATCCTTGGTGTGGAAAGTAGGATCAGAGCATCAATAGCCACTAACGATACGACCCACCTGGAAGGTATCGATAAAAAGATAAATCAGATCGAGAACTTTCTGGATTCCTTGTCCAGGGATAATTCCGATCCTGTTGAAGAAAAGCTTATACAACGGCTGGGCGTCCTTGCAATGGACAAAAAAATAGTCCGTGATCAGCTTTTGGCACGGTATAATTCTCTTGGAAACATGGATGATCAAACCTCAATTGCCAATCCAAGAGCCCGAATCATTTCCAACGAAATTACGGGAATAACAGCTAAGATCTATAGAAGTAGGCAATTGCACATGAGTGAGCTCAGCTTGCAGAGTGAGGAAATGGGCAGAAAAGCACGGCTATACGATATTTCCCTATTGGTTTTATTGATTTTGAGCGGTTCGGTAGTCGGTTTCCATATCCTACGCCAGTTCCGCCGGCAACGTGTGCTGATCGAGGAACTGGACGCTGCGGAAAAGAAAGCTTCCATTGCAGCGCAGACCAAGGAGAACTTTCTTGCCAATATGAGCCACGAAATCAGAACCCCGCTCAGTGGAATTCTCGGATTTACAAACCTGCTGCAAAAAAGAAGTCTGGACGCGACCTCTTCTGAGTTTGTATCATCCATTCAACAATCAGGAGAGAATTTGATGACGATCATCAACGATATTTTGGACCTTTCCAAAATCGAGGCTGGTATGATGCGCATCACTGTCGGTACATTCAGTATCAGTGGGTTGTTAAATTCTGTAGAAACATTCTTCACTGAAAGGGCAAAAGAAAAAGGGCTTTCGATTTCAAGTAAGGTCGATGTCTCCATTCCCGATACACTGACAGGGGATGCAACCAGGTTAACCCAGATTTTGGTAAACTTGATTGGAAATGCCATTAAATTTACCAAACAGGGCAGTATACATATCGAAATTTACCAAAAGAGCAGGAGCGAAAAGGAAGTTGTGGTTGGATTTGTCGTCACAGATACCGGAATTGGAATTGACAAGGAAAAACTCAATGAAGTTTTTGAACGCTTTAATCAAGGCGAAGATTCCATTACCCGCAATTATGGCGGAACAGGACTTGGATTGTCTATTGTAAAAAATCTGATTCTACTGCAACATGGTGATATCGAGGTTCAGAGTGAGCAGGGAAGAGGGACGACTTTTAATTTTTTTATCCCTTATGGGATAGCACAGGAGCAATTGTTAGCCGCTTCGGTGGTCGATACCGATTATTTCAAAGATTATTCAAATTTACCACTTCATATTTTAGTCGTTGATGATAATACGATGAACCAAAGTCTGATGAAGCATATGCTGGGGCAATGGAATGTAGATTTTGACATTGTTTCCAATGGACAGGAGGCCGTTGAGTATCTAAAAAATAATCACGCCGACCTTGTGTTGATGGATTTACAGATGCCCCAGATGGATGGTTATGCTGCAACGCAGCACATCAGGGAAGTGTTGCAATTGGATATTCCGATCATTGCCATGACTGCGCATGCTTTGGCAGGTGAACGAGAAAAATGCCTTAGCAGAGGAATGAACGAATATATTTCCAAACCCATCAATGAAGAAGAGCTCTTTAAGCTTATTTCACATTTTGGCATCGGATTCCAGCCTAAAGTGCAGTTTGAAGACAGTGCGGATAAGGGGAAGTTTAACTATTTGGACCTTGCTTACATGCATTCGGTAAGTAGGGGAGACAGCGCTTTCGAGCGGACAGTCACCCGCCAGTTTATCGACAAAGTTCCAGGCCAGCTTCAGGAGCTAAAGGCCGCTTACGCAAGTCAGGATTTCTCCAGATTTAAATTAAGGGCACATGATTTTAAAACCAGCGTAGCCATTATGGGATTGCTTCCTGTGCTTGATGATAAGCTGGGAATACTTGAACTGACAACCGAACAGAACACCTTATCGGAAGGTGTTTTAACCGAAGTCGTACAGATCCTTACCACAGCCGTCGAAGAAGCTCAACGTTTATTAGCAAGCTATACGAACTAAGTTCTACATGAACAATACGTAATTGAAAAGATCATCAGGTCATGCTTGATGATCTTTTTTGTTGTCTGTTTAACGACTCATTTTGCCCATTCGTCGAATGATTTTTGAAATTGGCTAATTGTTCGTGTAGTTTTATAGTAGCAAAAAGAAAATACATATTAACAGTTAAACCAAATAGCTATGAGCACTTTAAAACTAAAAGACGGAACAGAAATTTTTTACAAAGATCAAGGACAGGGTCCAGTATTGATGTTTCACCACGGCTGGCCATTATCTTCTGATGACTGGGATGCACAGGTGATTTTCTTCCTACAGAGAGGGTATCGCGTAGTCACTCATGATCGGAGGGGCCATGGCAGATCGAGTCAGGATATTTATGGACACACCATTGAGCAGTACGCTGCTGATGCTGCCGAACTTGTTGAATTTCTTGATCTCAAAGATGTCATTCATATCGGTCACTCAACAGGCGGAGGTGAGGTAATTCGTTACGTGAACAAATATGCTGATGGAAGAGCAAAGAAAGCTGTACTTATCAGTGCTGTTCCTCCGATCATGGTACAAAATGAAAGTAACCCCGATGGTGTGCCAATGGAGGTATTCGATAATATCAGGGATCAGACTTTGAACAATAGACAACAATTTTATATCGATCTAACACTTCCTTTTTACGGTTATAACAGAGCGGGAGCCGATATTAAGGAAGGAATTCGGAGAAACTGGTGGAGACAGGGTATGATGGGGGGAATTGTTGCCCATTATGAGGGTATCAAAGCTTTTTCTGAAACAGATTTCACAGAAGATTTGAAAGCAGTTGATATTCCTGTCCTGGTGCTGCACGGTGAGGATGATCAGATTGTTCCTTATGAAAATGCCGGCGTTAAATCTGCTAAACTCTTAAAGAACGGAACCTTGATTACTTACCCGGGCTTTCCGCACGGTATGCCTACAACAGAGGCTGCTACGATCAATAAGGATATTTTAGCCTTTATTGAATCTTAAAACTTCCTTACCAAAAAATATAAAAAGTGAGCTGCATAGCTCACTTTTTTTGTTAAGGAGCAATTAAGAATTTCCCACTCAATATAATAAGCTTTTAAAAATCTCTTGCTATAGCGCTGGTTCAACGATCATATCTGCCTGTTCACCGAATGTCGGTATTAATGAAGTCCTTTCTTCGGTAAATTTACTTTAGTAACAAACAGGAATATCAATCGTTAAAAAGAATATTATGAAAACGACATCATTAAGCTTCAAGTATGAATTAGAAAAAAAAGAACCACGCACAAATGATGGTGGTACCACCAGAGGTGCTTCTGTAACCGACTTCCCGGCTTCGATCGGAATTGCGGGTGTATCGATGCGATTACAGCCGGGCAGTATGCGAGAGCTCCATTGGCATGCAAATGCTGCTGAATGGGCCTACGTCATTTCAGGAACCGTTCGTACGACCATTATTCATCCGGACGGTCATAGCTATATCGACAATTTTGAATCGGGTGATGTGTGGTATTTTCCGAAAGGCTATGGACATTCGATTCAGGCAACAGGAACTGAAGAGTGTCACTTTATCCTGATATTCGACAACGGTAATTTTTCCGAAGACCACACGTTTAGCGTAACTGACTTCGTCGCCAGTATGCCTCCAGAAATTGTCGCACAGAATTTGGGGTTGACATTGGAAGAAGTTGCTGCGCTGCCGAAAAAAGAAGCCTATTTCGCCGCAGGTATTGTCCCGGATGAATTGTCGTTTAATGCTGCTGCAAGACCAGAAGAATCTGACATAGAACTTACCAATTTACATCGTTATCCGCTTCACGCCCAGCAGCCTAGAATCATTCCCGGGGGTGGTCTTCAGCGATTGGTTACAAGTAAGGAATTTCCGATCAGTACGACCATGGCCGGTTCTATTCTTGAATTGCAGCCTGGGGCACTTCGGGAAATGCACTGGCATCCGAATGCCGACGAGTGGCAGTATTATATTTCGGGCCAGGCGGAGATGTCTGTTTTTCTTGCCGAGGGTACTGTAGTCACCGAACAGTTCAATGCAGGTGACGTAGGCTATGTACCCATGGGAGCTGGACACTACATTAAAAATACAGGTGATACGGTATGCCGTGTTCTTATCGGATTTAACAACGGGAAATATGAGTCTATTGATCTGAGCGAATGGCTTTCAGGCAACCCTAAAGATGTCGTGGTGACAAACTTTGGCTTAGCAGATGGTGAAATTGAAAAATTTCCATCTAAGAAGATTTTTATTCAACCTGAAAAATAAAACTTATGCTGCCTGAAAAGAAAGTTTTTCTACGAGCGTTCTTTCTACTTGCATCTGCATCCATATTGCCTATATCAATTATTAAACAATAAAATTATGTTAGAACAAAATACTGTTGCACCAAATTTTACATTATTTGCAACACCAGACCAGAAAGTTACATTATCCGAATTTAAGGGCCGTAACGTGATTTTAGCATTCTATCCTGCCGATTGGAGTCCAGTCTGCAGTGATCAGATGGCACTGTATAATGAAATGCTCAAGTACTTTAAAAAGTATGACGCAGAATTGTTCGGAATTTCCGTGGACAGCAAATGGTGCCATCTGGCTTTTTCGCAGTCGCGTAACCTACACTTTCCGCTACTTGCAGACTTTGAGCCAAAGGGTGAGGTAGCAAAAAAATACGATGTCTATAATGAGCATGAAGGTCAGTGCAACCGCGCTCTTTTTGTAATCGATAAAGAAGGTATCATCCAATGGTGCTACAAATCACCGACGGCGGTAAATCCCGGTGCAGATGGAATATTGGAAGCTCTTGAAAATCTTAAAATAAAATAGTTATGTCATTAAAAATACCTGTCAGTATAACTGACCACGCCCAAGGCAATCTAGATGCCGATTTAGTTATCGTAGAGTATGGTGACTATCAATGTCCTTACTGTGGAGCCGCTTATCCGGTGCTAAAGAAGCTCTTGAAAAAATTTAGCGGAGAGGTGAAATTTGTATTTAGAAACTTCCCGCTTTCAGAAATGCATGAATATGCGCTTCCGGCCGCGATCGCTGCAGAAGCTGCTTTTTTGCAGGATAAGTTTTGGGAGATGCACGATGCCATTTACGAAAATCAGCGGAAGCTTGACGACCAGTATCTTTTTAAAATAGCAGAAAAAATAGGATTAGATATGGAAAAGTTTAAGTCCGATATACAAAAAGAGGAGCTGGTGAATAAAATTGATGCCGATTTTCAGGGCGGAGTGATTAGTGGGGTCAATGGGACACCATCGTTTTATGTGAATGGCAAAAAATTTAATGGCGCGGCTGAGGACCTTTTTGAGCTTTTTACTAGGTCAACAGGGGAAATCTAAGTAAAAGGACTCTTGAAATTCCTGAGCAATGAATAAAAGCATTCTGGATGCTATCATCGCAGATACCATAAGATGATTCCAGAAGTTCATTCCATCTGAGATTACAGTAAACAATACGCTAAAAATAATGATCCGCAATTATGGGCCATAAGTTTGTTCTATATTATTTTAATCTGTTTAGATCCATTAAACGGCTACCTATTGGTAGCCGTTTAATGGATCTATAATCCTTAGATCGACTCGATCAATGTTAATCCTTTTCCTCCATTTCCAACTGTGGAGGAATTAATTTATACATCACTGGTGTAACAATTCTTGAAAGAATAGTTGAGCTGATCAGTCCTCCAATCAGCACTATTGCTAGCGGAGCGATAAGCGGGTTAGGATTCAGCGCAATAGGAAGCAATCCACAGATTGCGGTTATCGAAGTCAGAACAACCGGTAGAAAACGTGTTTCGCCAGCCAAATTCACCGCGTCATCAATACTATGTCCTTCTAAACGAAGCTGGTTTGTAAAGTCCACCAACAAAAGTGAATTTTTTACCTGAATTCCTGAAAGTCCTATAAAACCGATAATGGATACCAAAGACATGGGATTACCTGTCAACAACAAGAAAACGACACCTCCAAGTATCCCGAGCGGTATAATCGATAACACGATAATAATTCCTTTGAATGTCTTGAATTGCAGTAGGAGTACACCAACAAATAGGAAACCGCTGAGCAAGATCACTGAAAGAAAATTTCCACCCAATGCATCACCTTCTGATTCTGCTTCACCTGACAATTTATAATAATAGCCCGGAGGTAATTTCATTTTATCGAGCTGGGGAACAATATCCTTTAGAATGTCATTGGCATATACGCCGTCTTTGGTAAGCGAAGTGACTTTGGCAAATCTCGATTTGTTAAAATGATTTATGGCGGTCGGAGAGGTCTCGAAACCAATAGTGGCAATCTGGTCAATTTGGACCGGTGTTCCCTGGAGATTGTTTACATAAAGTCCCTTTAGGGCACCAAGGTTAGCGAACTTTTCACGCGGAAGTGTGATTACTACATTACGTGAATCACCTCTGTTATCAATGTAATCACCCACATTAAGTCCTGCAACCGCCATGCGGATCACCTTGTCAACATCACTGGTCAGCACGCCCAAGGTCCTTGCCTTTTCTTTGCTAACGGTTACTTTTACATCGGATTTGTAGGCATTGAGCTCATTGTTTACAAAGAATGTTCCCGGATGTTTCCGTAAAATTTCTTCGGCTTTAAAAGAGAGCGCTCTTAGGATATTCTGATTTTCCCCGAATATACGCACAACAATGTTTGCTTCAATAGGAGTTCCCTGTTCAAAATCCTTCACCTCAATTCTGGCGAGCGGAAAATCAGCAAACTTTTTGCGTAATGATTTTATCAGCTCCTGTTTGGACTTTGGGTTGGCTTCTTTTTCCATCTGAACGAATATCTGCGCGAAATCCGGTTTGATATCCTGCTGATGTACATTGTAATAGATCTGCGGATTACCTTTCCCTACATTGGAAGTGAAATATACAATTTCTTTATGCTGCTTTAATTCTTTTTCAACAAGTTTCGTCACTCGGTCGCTTTCAGGAATATCGGCCTGTAAAGGTAATTTGATGTTGATCAGGAACATCGGTTTTTCAGATGTCGGAAAAAGTTTGAACCCTGCCAATGGAAATAGCAGAAAGGCAACTACACTCAAAATTAGTGAGATTCCTACGGTGACCTTGGGCCAGGATAGTGCTAAAGGCATCATCCTGCGATAAGAGAAACTTAAAAACTGCTGCAATTTTTGAAGGAAAAAGTTTCCAGCACCATGTGTATGCGTTTTTAGCATCCTACTACCCAAAAACGGGACTAAGGTAAGCGCTACGAGCATTGAGGCAAGCACACTTGTAATGACCGCAATTGGTAAGCTACGGATAAACTCACCAGCAATATCGGGAAGGAAAGCAAGGGGAAGAAAGGCGATGACCAGCGTAGCCGTACAGCCAACTACAGCAATGCCAATCTGCTTGGTTCCTTTTAAGATAGCATCTGTTTTTGAATGACCTTCCCTGAGCCATCGTTCAATATTCTCTACTACAACGATACTGTCATCAACCAATAATCCCAAAGCCACAACAAGTCCTACGATACTCAGCTGGTTAAGCGAGTAGCCCATCAGATTCATCGCGATCAAGCCCAGTGCAAGTGATAATGGAATGGAAATCATAACGATCAATGAGGCACGGAACCCAAGTGGGAGCAGGGTGATAACAACCAATAGGATCGCAAGACCAAAATCAAAACCCAAATGTCCCAATCGTTTGGATACCATGTCCGCCTGATCAAAATTTTTGACCATTTTGATGTTTTCCGGAAGGTCTTTGTTGAACGCGTCCAATACAGGCGTGTATTCTTCTTTTACCTTGCTGATATTGACATTGTCCTTCATTGCTGCTGTCACTAGGATACAGCGATGTCCATTGAGTCGGGTAATGTGATTTACTATTCCGTCTTTATAACTGACCTCAGCCACATCCCGTAGGTAAACAATTTTGCCATTGGCGTTGTATATAACCGTGCTGGCAACATCATCCACATTTTTGAACTTACCGCTTGTCTTTACATTGAACACTTTACTGTCGAGGTTGATGCTTCCACCCGGAATATCAGCCGCTTCACTCTGGAGACTTCCTATTACCATACCCAGTGGTATTTTTAGCTGTGCCAGCTTATCCAGCTGAATGTCAATCCGGATTTCCTGTTCAGGAATTCCGGCATATTTGACTTCCTTAAGGTCGGTTATCTTTTCCAGACGGGTTTTGAGTATATCCGCCTGATCGCGCAGCAATTTGGCAGATGCTATATTGGAAACCAAGGCTACCTGGATAATTTTGACATCGGAAGAAGCGACTTTTTCGGTCTTGAGGAGATGGATATCCTTGGGAAGTTCACTATTTTTAAGTGCATTGATCTCCGTGGAAATTTCCTGATATTTATTGTCAACATCAACACCATACTTAAATTTTGGCTGGATTACAGCGACTCCATCTTCAACCGAAGTCAGGATTTTTTCAATGTTATCGAGTCCGTAGATCTTATTTTCAATGGGTTTTACGACCTGTTCTTCCATATCTTTGGGACTGGTACCCGGATATATCGCAGTAATGATGTATTGTGGCGAATGTGTTGTCGGATCTTCCGATCGCGGCATAGTGAACAGTGTCAACAGCCCAACAACTGCGAAAAGAACGAATATGATCAGCGTAAACTGATAATTCTTTACAGCGAAATTTGTTATTTTCATCGGATGTAGGATTACTTGATTATTTTAATGATGGACTGTTCGTTCAGATAGGCACTGTTTGAAACGACAATATTATTGGCTCCCTCAAGCTGTCCTGTTAGATAAACTTTATCATTGTCAAACTTTTCAATATTGACCGGTATTTTTTTAACTTTGTTGTTGCTGATAGCCGTAAATACAAAGGCTTTTTTTCCATCGGCTTCGACAAGTGAACTGTAAGGGATAACAATGGATGTTTGCTGTTGGTCTGTGGCAATTTCTGCCTTACCGAACATACCAACAGCTGGGATTACACCCTTTAGATTTAATTTTAGTTCAACCTGAAAAGAACCGATTTGTTGGTCAGCAGACTGTAGCTTTCTTAAAACACTTGCTTGAAAAACTCGATCAGGATAACCATCCAGTTTAACTTTTGCAAGCTGTCCTATTTTTACTTCTGCCCATTCAAGGTCCGTTACGCCAACTTTTAATATATAGCTTGTATTTTGTTTAACCGAATTGGTTAAAAGCACTGGCATACCACCACCAACAACTTCACCTTCACTGGCAATCTTTTTAGCTACAAAACCATCTGAAGAAGCATAGATCTTTGCGTACCGTTCATTAAACGCAACGGCTTCCTTAGATTTCTTTGCTATATCAAGAGCTGTTTTTGTGTTTTGTAATTGCTCAAGGGTGAAGACGCTATCCTTGTACAGACTGGCCGCTCGGGCATAATCGCGTTGAGCCTTTTCTACGCCCAATACGGATTGGGCAACGCCGGCTGCGATCTCCGTTGTATTAAGGGTCGCTAAAAGTTGTCCCTTTCTGAAAAATTGTCCTTCATTCATTAGAATACTGCTGATAACTCCGCCTATCTTGAATGAATAATTGGTCTCATCTTCTGTACTCACTAAGCCAGTCACCTGTATGGTACCGGAAGTATTCAATGATGAGATAGGGGATATTTTGACTGATATAATATCGGGTTCACTAAGTGAACTTTTACGTTTTGGTTCCTCATTGCAGGATAGAATAAATAGGCCCGAAATAAGAAGTATGAATTGAAATTTTTTCATTTTTTTATTTTTGAATGTTAAAACTAGCTGCGGCACGTTCAATTGCTGCATAAGAAATCCATGTGTCAAAAAGGGCGATATTTTCCTGAAGCTGGGAGTCTACCCATTGATTTTGTGCATCCAGCAATTCGATATAGATGGCCATGCCTTCTTTGTACATCAGTGCTACATCTTTGTAGTAAGTTTGGCTTGTTGTCAACTGGCTTTGCGCGGCTTGATATTGCGCAATAGCGCTTAGCATATTGGCCTGACGGACTCTGAGTTCGGTCAATAGTTGCTGCTCAACATATCCCGTCTGGGATTCAATAGCGTGATGCTCTGCAATGGCCTGTTTTATACGATTGGTATTTTTACCTGAAGCAAAGAGATCCCATTGTAAGGACACCCCCATTAAATAGTAACGGCTTTGCTTATTGAATTTCCAGTCAAAAGCCTGCGAACCCAGATCCATGCTTGCGCCAATTTTGGGGATGAGGTATGATTTTGCCAGTCCGGTCAGGTCTTCATTGATCCCTTTTGCTATTTTAAGTTTTGAGAGTTCCTCACGAGCAGAAACATTGTCCATAAGGGATAGGTCCTGCTCTGGCAAAGTGGTTATTTCATCAACCGCAATGCTGTCCGATAAGGGTCTGTTTAGCAGAAAATTAAAGTAAAATTGTGCAGATTCCTTTGTTTTTTGAGCAGATATTATTGAAGCGTCTATTTTAGAAACTTCATTTTTACTGCGTATCACTGCTGTCCGGTTGATCTTCCCGTTGTCAAAAAGTTTCTTATTCACACGCTCTCCCTCAACAACAAGTTTACGGTAGGAGAGGTAGATCTTTTCGGCATTGACGGCTTTCAGATAATTGTAATATGAAGTTTTGATTTCTTTGACCAACTCACGTTTATAGAGCTGGACTTCCGTTTTTTGAAGGTCAATCTGCTTGGATTTGATCTTTTTGTTATAGCTAATTTCCGCATTTAAGATCGGCTGGGTAACACGGAATTTTGCATCGTAAAAATTATCCGGATTAAGCTGTTCATTTCGGTTTTGTAACTGAGGAAAAGAGCTTGTTCCAGTGAGCTGATTTAAGGTAGAGTAAACATTATTCAGCATGTCACCAACTGGAATATCTATGGTGCGACCACCATCTGCTTTTGTATAGGTAGTCGAGAAAGTGACATTGGGCTTAAACATACTTTTTGCCTCCTCAAGAGCATATATGCTTTTTTCAAGCATGAAATCCTGCTGATGGATGATCTGGTTTGACTGGAGCCCTTGTTGGATATAATCCTTCAGAAGATTTTGTGCCCTTGTAATTTGTACGGATAAAATGGTGCAGGATAAGCTGCACCAAAATAAAATATTTTCCATTAGTTTGATCATTGTAATTAATTTGAACGGTGTTCAATATAGGTGTAAAAAAAAGGACTATCCTTTTTCCAATAATGAAACGAAGCATTCGTATCCATATTTCATGAGCTCTTCGTTGGTCTTGTTCTGAAAGATGGTTGTGCGATCCTTACAAAATAAGGCACATATGCCGTGCATCGATGAAAGTATCATAAACGAAAAGTACTCAACATCCATTCCTTTAAACCTTCCCTGTGCCTGACATTCTTTTACGAGCCCCAATAGGTGATTGATCGCTTCCTGCGCAATTTGAAAACCACCCTTCTGAGATGACTTCTCCGGTTCGTCGGCTATAAACATCAGGTTATAATAATCCTTATTATCCTGCGCAAATTGAATAAAGGCTCTTCCTACGGCTTTAAGACGTTCAAAAGGATCAGCCACATGGTCTAGCACTTTTAATTGTGATAGCATTATCCTGAAGCCTTCTTTATGAAGTTCATGAAAAATTTCACTCTTGTCTTTAAAATGGAAATAGATTGTTCCAGGACTGTAATTGATTTCGCTCGCAATGTTTCGCATGCTGGTGTTTTCATAGCCTTTTTCAAGAAATATCTTTCGTGCAGCATCCAAAATACGTTTACGCATTTCCTGTTTTTCTTCCTGTTTTCTTTCTGCTATACTCATTTTATGATAACTATGAATCGTTAAAATATTGTTCATTCCATTTTAGGAATGGGACATTCCGGGACTGATTTTACCCATGATTTTAACTGCTGCTTTTCGGCTTAAGAATCTAAAGCCAAATAGCATCAATCTATTTTTTAACCCCTGAACAATTCTTGGTTTGCTTCTTTTGCTTATTGCATTTATCAGTTCATCAGTAACTTGCTGGACTGAGGAAACAACAAATTTAGGAAATGCACTCGTTTGGCTCCCTGCGTTTGAATGGAAATCAGAGTCGGCTGCACCCGGGTTAAAGCCCGCGACAAATATACCCTTATTTTTAAATTCGTACCACAGAGATTCAGAAAAATTGGCGACAAAACTTTTTGTTGCCGCATATACGGCACCTCCTGGTAATGAGGAATGTGCTAGGATCGAAGCTATATTGATCAGTGCATCTCCAGATTTTGCATGCTTTAGAAATGCATAGGATAGAGCAACGAGAGCTTCCATGTTGAGTGTCATCGTCTCGATCTGATTTTCCAATGGAATGTCAACAAATCTACCATAAGTACCATTGCCTGCGTTATTGATAAATAGGTCGTACTTATTGCTGACTAAATGATTACTGAGATAAATTATATCCTCTTGATTGGTTAGGTCGAGTGGTAGGATGTGATGGTGGTCCCGTCCTAGAGACTCTTGCAGCGAGCCTAGCTTTTCTTCGTTGCGTGCAACCAAGGTTAGAAGATATCCCTCTGCTGC
This sequence comes from Sphingobacterium paramultivorum, assembly GCF_014109745.1. NCBI lineage: Bacteria > Pseudomonadati > Bacteroidota > Sphingobacteriia > Sphingobacteriales > Sphingobacteriaceae > Sphingobacterium > Sphingobacterium paramultivorum. The sequence goes on along the minus strand of NZ_CP058555.1, from coordinate 2,312,809 downwards.
CAGCCGTTTTGCAACCTCCTTACCAATACCGCCACTGGCTCCGGTTACTAATGCTTTTTTCATTTTACAAAAAATTTAAATTAATGATACTGCAAATCTATTGAACACTGTTCAATAAAAAAAATATTTTTTACAAAATGTCTTTTTTGACGATAAGATATAATTCGATGGGGAGTTCAGAAATGAAATAGGCAATAACATTTACCACTTGGCTACTGTCCCTTTGGAATTTACTTGCAGTACTGAAGTTATAAATAATTTAGACCAATGAATTTGCAGAGGGTTCATTTGGTAACAAATCTTACTAGAATACCTTATACAATGTCAGGTTTTAGGAAGGTGTTATTATTTTTAGATTTTTAATCTTAAAGTTCCTTCTTCTATTGAATAAATTTAATTTGGTAATATTCTTATTTTTGGGGTAGCCATTGTTGTATAGTGTCATTGGCCTCATAGAGGGAGATAACTTTTTTATGAGCTGCTATAATAGCTGCTTGATGTGCAATGGTTTCCTTTTGTTGTTCAATCTCTTGCGCAAGCAAACTTATTTTATTATCTAAGTGATCTTTTTTTACCAGATTATCCATAACAGATTGCTTAAGTTTAGTGAGACTTTCACGTCCCTTACCCAGACGAGATAAAATAGGTAACATGGCCAGAATGTTCAATATTTCAATCGATTTGTCCTGCGGCTCTTGCGTAGTTACAAAGTCATTTTTGGTTATTCCTTCTTCAATTACCGAAGCAAGCCAACCCGAAAGAAGATCATAAAATTTTCCTACTTCCAATTTGATATTGGAGTCTATATCGTTCATATCCGAGGAAATGGAAACAATGGGACACATCTGTCCTTTATCAGCTAAATCCACATAAAAGTCGATCAGTAGAGATAGCTTTTCCTCCGGTTTCTGTTGCGATATTGTTTCAAATAAAGCAGCTTGTATATTTTGAGAATAATGTATTATCTCGATGATAAGGTCTGATTTGGTTGGGAAATAATAATGTATTGAAGCATTTTTTATCCCTATTTCGCTTGCGATGTCATGGAAACTGAATGCATTGAAACCATTGTTAGATAGCATTTCTGCCGCTGTGCTGACTATTTTCTCTCTTGTTGTCATAATCTATCTACTAGTAGGTAGATAAAGATAAGATTTTTATAACAAATAGATTAGCTAAATTCTTTTTGTGTGTTAAAAACAGCAACAGAATCTTATATTATGAGCCTCTGTTTTTAAGTTTGCAATAGGATAATCCATTCTTTATTTTAAAAGGTAGTTTTCCGAACGATTCAAAGGTTCCAAAAATATTGTAATCTAAATCAAACCAGAGGAATTCCAGGGTTAAGCATTGAACCGTCGTGGGATAATTCCGTTGCCATCGCATCTGCAAAGTAAAGGGCCTATTTGATTATTTTATAAAATATCAAATGAAAGCGAATTAGCCATTGTTATAATGGTACTTTTCATAAATTAGGTTAATAACAGGTAGTAAAAACCTTGAGATCCCCCTCCTCAAGGTTTTTTTATTTTTTTCAAACGAATATTATATTTCGGTTGTCCTTTATGCGAAAAATGAGAAGATTGCTTTTGCTGGCTTGATTTGCACTTGTTAGGCCAGCATTTTTTGAAACCGACTATCCCATTATTGGGATCATAACTATATATATCAGGGCTGGTTTATTCCGGCCTTTTTTGTGCCCACACAATCAGCATCATAGGCCTTCTGAGTTCGTCTGCCATTCCGACAACACGGTTAACCATCTCCATGTTAGGCTGTGGTTCAGTAACTAAATGGATATATAGTCAGAAAACCTCCCTTATCGGTTAATAAGGGAGGCTTGTATTTGAAAAAGAATTAATTTAAATCACCGATTGTTTTGTTATCATCCCTTACTAAAGCAAGTAGTTTCTGAACAGCAGGTTGCCTCCATTTCTCGGGCATATCTCCGTCTAGGTAACTGAGATCCACTCCTATAATTAGTTCGTGTCCTTCAGACGATATTTTGGCATATTGGCCTACCTGACCACTTTCACCTAATTCAAAATCAAATAACTGTTCTGTTTCCGTTGTTAAAATAACCGGTATGTCTTTATATATTTTAGTTTTTGACATAGATTGAAATATTCATTAGTTCTTAAAAATGATCGTTCAAATTTTGAAAACGTTGGCAAGACTTTGCAATGATCCATATGGCTTCCGCTACCTATTCATTTTCCACTTTTGATTTTTCATAGGCAAGAAGTTCATCTGCGCAGAGTTTCCCGAATTTATCAGCCGCTAACGGACTATCTGCAGTAATTAATTTTCTGTCAACGTGACAATCGCCGGCAATTTTTTTATTCAGAATTTCGATTCCAAGCTGTTTGAGTTTTTCGCCATAAAACCAGGGCATCTCACCGGGCTGGTATCCACTTTCTGGCAAAATCTTATCCATTTCATCAGGAAACGAATTAATCTTATATCCCTTAAAAGAAAACTCAGCGTCTCCGCAATCTGCTACGCTTAAGAGCGCTGCGGGGCCATGGCAGATTGCCAATAGATATTTATCTTCCGCTACTACCCATTTGATAAGTTCTTTGACATCATTATTTTCAGGTAGTCCTAGCATTGCGCCATGCCCGCCTGGGATAAAAACGGCAACGTAATCAACATATCCTTTATTCGTGTCAGCTATAAAATCTCTCAGGTTGTGCGGGTTTGAAAATTGAGTATTATACTTGTCGAGGATTTTACCGATGTTTTCATCTTCGTACGGCATAGCCCACATCTCAAATTTTACAGGAGCACCTGTTGGTGTGTAGAAGTCAACATCAAATCCAGCCTGTTCGAAATGAAGAATGGGAACCAGTGTTTCGACCGGATGATTGCCCGTTGAAAACTTCTTTCCATTTTTCATGGTCATATACCGTTCTTCTGTGCAGAGCACAAGAATCTTTTTTCGGGTGTCCTTGTTGATATCACTGTACTTTTTTTTACTGTAATTTGTCTTGGTCGTAACCATCGTCTTTCTTGAAAAAAAAGAAGGTTCGTAACCAATGCCGTCAAATACAGGCTCTTTGCTCAAATCGTTTGAAAATAATGACATAGTAATATTTTTTATTGTTTGTAATTCGTGCTATTGATAAGCTTCGAATGTCAAACTTTCCACATTTTATAAATCTTTAAGAGATAACAATATCGAAACCCGTGCTGTTTCGCCTAAAAAATATTTGTAAAAAAAAAACAGCACCCAGACAATGTCGTCAAACGGTCATGGCTGAAGAAAAAAAGGTAGTCTCGCAGGGTAAAATGAGTTGTCAGCAGATCTCAAAAATTATCATGGAGCAGATGTCCAAAATAAAAGTTCCAGTACGGGAGCACATATTGATGCAGCTCGGGCCTCTGAGTTCAATTTGAAAGGGTGCTTTGATGCGGTCAAATATAGCTTTAACGCGTTGGTTATTTCATAAAATGAAAAGACAGTTTGATTTTAAATGCTTCCATTGTTATCTAACTCTCTTTCGTCTTCTTCCTGTTCGTCAAGTTTAGGAAATTCATTTTCTTCTTCGTCTCCTAGTTCTTCGTCGATGCCTAAATCATCCTGATCGGGCATTTCTGGAGTTTCATCGGGTTCATTTTCTGATAATTCCTCTTCAGGATTGTCTGGCACATCGTTCGGAAGATCCTCGGGGCCCTGTTGTGCAACAATTGCGAATGCAACGATAAGTATACCTTGATACCGATCCTGCATAATTTGGTTTTTTTTCATCTTTTAATAAATATATAAAGTGAACCTTCTTGGGATCGGTTTCGTTAACTGATAAACTACGCAATATAAGTCATTTAATACTTGAAATCACTGTAATAGTCTGACGAAGTACTTTAACTGCGAATATTAAGTTTCAGCAATAAGGTTAAAAATAGATCGAAAGTTCATAATCCAATTTTAAGTGCGATGGAAACTTTTTATAAAAATTATAAGGGGATGTTGACACGATAGAAATTGTAGCATATATTTCATGGAAGGTAATAATACCTGGGCTTATAAGTAATTATTACAAATTTTAAAATATAGATTTAAAACTTTCTGGTTATGTAAAAATGGCAGGCTAATTGTTCTGAAATACATATAACACACGATTTTCTCTACTACGATGTATAAAATATTACTTGTTGACGATCACACATTGGTAAGGAACGGCTTTAGGCTAATATTGGAGTCACATAAGCAGCTCTCCATTGTTGGGGAGGTGGGAAATGGAGTTGAGGCGCTAGAATTCTTAGGTAAAGGCGAGACACCTGATCTTATAATTACAGATCTCAAAATGGAAGAGATGAGTGGCATTACATTAATCCATAAAGTGAAGGCCAAATATCCTGAAATTGACGTTGCTGTTTTATCAATGATCGAGGATAATAATACCGTTGCTGATGCATTTAGGGCGGGAGCAGTTGGCTTTTTATCGAAAAATTCGGATTATGACGAACTTGTTCAAGGTATATTCAACATATTACAGGGTAAAAGATATATTTCAATGGAAATAGGTCTATCACTTCTCGATCATTTTCAGCTAAATAGACCCATTTATATCGATAAAGAAGCTATCTATCATCGCTACGATATTTCTGAAAGGGAATTAATGGTTTTGGAACTGATCTCACGTGGTTTTACAAACGCTGAAATAGCAGATCAGATATTTCTGAGCAAACGTACAGTTGAGGGGCACCGGCAGCAGCTAATTGATAAAACAAAAACAAAAAATACAGCTGATCTAGTGCGGTTCGCCTTTCAAAATAAACTACTACAATAAATGCTTACGGTCAATAACGGATTTAAGATTTATTATTCCGAGTAGATAAAAGGTCTGCTAAGGCTATAGGTTTAAATTAATAAGTATAAGATGGAACTCGATAAGGACGTAATTCAACGTATTGGCAAGCTACTTGATCGTAAGACTGTCGCAACGGCCGAAAGTGTAACAGCTGGACAGCTTCAGTTTATGCTGTCCCAGATCGAAAATGCTGCAGTTAATTTTAAAGGTGGGATTACAGCTTACACGCTTGAAGAGAAGGTAAATTTATTGGGAATCGATAAGGATGAGGCCAGAGAATGTGATTGTGTGTCGTCTCAGATCGCCGAAGATATGGCACTACAGGCATCACACTTGTTTAATGCTGATTTTGGTATAGGTGTTACCGGTTATGCAACGCCAGTGGAAGAGTCACATTTTAAGTTGTATGCATATTTTGCAATATCCTATAAAATGCAGATAATCGTTTCCGAAAAAACAGAATTGAGTAAAAATTTCTTAGGTGCAAAAGCACAGCAGAAATATGGCGAAAATATTTTGGTCACCTTTGAAGGTATACTTGCAAAGCTATTTTAGTGATTTTTCCTCTCAAATTTATCTTAGGGTTTCAAAACTACTTTAACGCAATAGTCTTTTACAGAAGGCTGGCGAGTACATTTCAATTACAACTCTTGGCTCACCAGAGATCAAGCTGATATTTTTATGGCGATGATCGAGTCCGGAGAAATACCTACCTTATAAAAAAGGCTGGAACGATCCAGCCGATATATATTGATCCCTTGTTGGGAAAGAATTTTCAAAAATGCAGGCCTGATAAATGCGATACAATCAAGCCTGCAATCTATTCATTAAATATCCAAAGTAAGTACAACTAAACTTGAATAATGGTTTACAAAAAATAAAAAAAGGCCGGTGACATGAATCCCCGACCTTTATAACTACTAAAACAAACTAACTTAACCTGGTGAAGAACATAATTCTGATAGAATGGTTCATTATTTTTCAAAAAAAGGACTAATCTTTCGATTAGCCCCTTAACTAAATTATAGACAGATCCATTTAGGACCGGAAAATACGTTTAAAATGGCCAGGCCTAAAAACCTGACCATACAATTAAATCAATCAATCTAAACTGATACGTAACGATCGACAATAGATGGACAATTCTTTTAAGAGCTTGGTTTGATAAAAATGAAAAAAGGCTGATCCTAAGACCAGCCTCTAAAATCAACCATAAAAAATAAAACCTATTAATCGTGTCCTTCAGTCTTAACGATCTTATTGTAAATTCCCAATAATAAAAACGGTGCCGCCCATTGACCGACGAACAAAGCTGTATTATCATCTTTTGTTTTGCAGCATTTTAATGCAGCTGAAATTCCCATCGCTGCAAGTGATGCCGCCAAGAATAAAATCGAGGGAATTTTAGAAGTTTGCTGTTCTACTTCTTTCGTTACTTTGTCTTCATTTCCTGTTGTAAGTGCCATAATATGTATGTTTTGGTTTATTTATGAACTACTTTAGAAAATAAATAGTTTAGTTTTATACAAAAAAAGCGTCCGAGCCAATGAATATCGACGTTAAAATATAATTTACTCCCCATAATGCACTAGTTGGGGGAATAGTAAACCGCCCCAATGGAAAGCATCGTTACGAGCAATTTGACCGGGACGGATTGTCACGATTGGGGAGTGATACAGCGCAGACTTCGTTGTTTTAATTGGATTCCTAATGTTTATTCTATTTCAAATATTGCTTGTATTTCTACAGAAGAATTTCCAGGAATAGATGATGCTCCAAGTGTGGCTCTTGCATGTTTTCCCTGTTCTCCAAATATTTCAACTGTTAAATCAGAAGCTGCATTCATTAACTTTGCGTGGTCTGAAAACGGTTCTGAGGCATTGAAAATTCCCACTAATTGCACGCATTTTTTGACTTTATTTAAATCACCATCTACTGCGTCACTCAATACCGCTATTATATTGAGCATTGTTATTCTTGTTGCTTCCTTTACCTGTTCCTCTGTCACTTCTACGCCAATTTTTCCAGGATTAATCAATTTCCCGTCTTTTAATGCATATTGATTAATAAAAACCAGATTACCGCTTCTTACGTAAGGCTGGTAATTTCCAGCAGGAGCCGGTACTTTGGGTAAAGTTATATGTTTTTCTTTCAAAATCTGGTTAATGTCCTTTGTCGCCACTTCAGGAGTCTTGACAGATTTTTTCCCAAATGTACCTTTCAAAGCAAGTGCTACTTTGCTAAAATATTTTCCTTGTTCGGAAGCTAAGAGTCGCTCGTCATCCGAAGGACGAGCTACATTTTTTAATGAAGCAAGGCTCGTCGTGCCGAGAACAGTATTACCTTGCGGAATACTTTTGTCAAGCTTTTCATTTCCCCTTATACCATTTGGAACCAGGACCATTCCATGGACCGCAAGCATATTCATAAAGGATTGCATAGCTAACTCTCGTCCTGCACCACTTCCTGCAGACATAAAGACCATGGCTGGCATCCCTTCTAATTCATGCTTGGACCATAGTGTTGTTGTCTGAGCAAAAAACTCACTCATTGCCGTACTTATGTTCCCAAAATATACAGGAGAACCAAATGCAATTCCATCATATGACGAAAGTTCCGAAACGTTTGCGACCGGGATATGGTTGAGTTTTGGATTATCAATAAATTTGACTCTTTTAATAATTGCTTTTGAGTTACCATTGTTTTCAATTCCTTTCGCAACCTCTTTTGCAATTTCGTAGGTACCACCTTCATCTGAATGAATTAGTATAAGGATGTTTGCTTGTTTTTGCATTGCCAAAGATCTGTCCGTTAATACAAGTAGTAACAAAAATGTGAATGCAAGAAATATTCTATTCATATTTACTGTAATTTTAAATGAGCATACAAAATTATCTATTGTTTTTTTATGGAATATGCCAATAAGTATATGCAAAGCGACAACATCAAATGTGGCCTGACGGAAAGTAGAATGGGGAATTCGAATTTTTTAAATCAGTACGTGTTTTTGCGGCACCCGTGGTATTGAAGGAAATGCTTTTGTATGCTGCCAAGTGGAGTAAAAATCTTCAAGATAATATAGAGCAATACCATTTTTTGCAGGCCATATTAAACAGTTTGCCAAATTTTTGTTCTGAAAACACGAATCTTCAAATACCTATTCCATCCAATGAAAAATTGATCCCAATATGTGAGGAGATTAATTGTAATTTTAAATACGGTATAGATATCGAGTTATTAGCAGATAAGGTTGCTATGTCGGCCAGAACACTTCAACGTATATTTAAATCGGAGACAGGTATCACAGTTCAAAAATATCATCAGCTTATAAGAATTTTAAAAAGTATTGAGTTGATCGATCAGAAAAAATATACACTTTCCGAAGTAGGTTATCTGGTCGGGTATAAGAGTTTATCTGCATTTACATCTTCTTATCAATCTATTATGAAGAGCACACCAAATGTGGCAAAGAAAGGAGTCCTAATGGGTAGGTGATGATTAATCTTTGCTTCAGATAGCCGCGGTAGCAGCCATACTTTGGCGAGATACATAAAACACAAAAGTATGGCAAATCAATGTATATATTTGAGTAATAAAAAAATCTAAAGATGATAAAATCAATGCGAACACCGATTATTACCATTGGAATTATAATAATGATTTTAAATTTGTTTGGCTGTTCCGAACCTACGAAGCAAAATAATAATAAGCCATCAATTCAGACTCCGTTAACCGAGCAAATTATTGATACGACATCGGATAACATGTTATTGGAAGTCGTCTATGATAACCTCTTTCGTAAGTTATCGGCGGCATATGATAAAGAATATGAAATCGTCTTGTCTTGGAACAAATCTAGACAAGCAATTTATATGATCAGCCGATTAGAAGCAGAAGTAAATAATGGTGGTTATAACCAGTTTTATTTTAATTCAAGCGGTCAATTTGCTACTGCGCTGCCAGAAGCGTTGAAATTAGTTGGCGCTACTAAATTTGCTGATCTGACCGAGCGAGCAAACAGCACATTTGAAAAGGAGAAATCGAAAATAACCGAAGATCAGGATGGTACGGTAGAAGGTTTTAGTAAATCTTATGAGAACAATCCGTTAAACAAATTTGACGAGGAGTTTTACAAACTTAATGACGTTGAAAACTTGCAAAAAATTCAGGTTGACTACATCCGAAAGAACAAGAAAGAGTTTACTGATTAAATCCTATCTTAGTCCTATGCTGTACAATCCCTTTGAACAAGTCACCAAAAGTTCGTTTCGCGCGCTCGTCGAGTCGGGCTATGCCGACTTTGTGCTGCAGCGCTTTGAGTGGCCCGATGTCAAGGAAAAGACAGGCTTTCTGCTCACGCCGAATGATGATAAGGAAGCCGCCGATCAGCATGCCCATCAACTGGGGGCAAAGGAGGGAAGAGCTTTGCAGCTGCCGCAGGATACCGATAAGATCGAAAGCTTGTTGGAAACAGGATCAGGCTATCGGATCTTCCTCAATCGCATCAAGGAGGAGAATTGGGATAAGCGTATGCTTAAGCTGTACGTGAAAAATATTGTCAATTACCTGCGTACCAAGACCAGGTTTCAGCGCAAAAATCCGATCGATATCCTATTCTCCCTAGAATATGGTCGGGTAGTGGCTACCATTACCGATGGGCAGACCCAAAAGAAAGTATTTGCTATAGAGATCCTTCGCTAAATCAGATCCGGTCCGAACCAGAAAGCAGCCATTTTCTTGTTGTAGGGCAATCCATATTTAAAGCACAAATTGCGTATATTCGTATCAAAGCCAAACAAAAAAGGATTCCATTATGTGCTGGGATATTAGCCTCCATACCGATATTGAGATTATCAAAAATACCTTTCCGCAATTGCGGGACGAGCGCCGTCAATTGGATTACAATTATGACTATCTGGAAAACGTGCAGGCCATTACCTTTCCCAAATATCCGATCCTGTATAAGGACAAGGACTCAAGCCAGCTGGCCTTGACCGAGATGGAGTGGGGGGTATTGCCTACCTATATTGACGATCCCAAGCTGCAGGCCGATCGTAGGCGCAATATGATCAATGTGCGTAGCGAACGTATCCTGGAGGATAAAAAATCCTATTGGTATCGCTTGCGCAAGCAACGTTGCCTTATCCCTGTGAGTGGTACTTTTGAACATCGTGCGGTAAAGGGCTGGAAAAAGAAAGTCCCTTATTTCATCGGTGAAGCGGGGAGAGAGCTATTCTATTTACCAGGTCTGTATCAGTGGCATGAGACGGTGGATGAAGATGGCGTGGTTGAACGTGTAGGGTCTTTTGGTATGCTCACGCGTGCAGCCAATGACGTGATGGCCAATATCCATAATGATGGGCCCAATAAACACCGTATGCCCTTATTCTTGCCTGAGGATCTCGAGCGTCAATGGATCGAGGATATTAACGAAGAAGATATGCCACCGATTTTCTTATTTGAAATGCCCAATGAAAAGTTGAAACATTATCCAGTGTATACATTGAGAGGATATCCAAACCGCCCCGATGGTAAGCATCGTTATGAGCAATTTGATTGGGAAGGATTACCGCCATTGGGGAGTGATACGGCACAGACTTCGTTGTTTTAAATCAGTATCCAATGGGAAGTTTAACAAAATATGTATCAAATGATCGCCCTGAGTTCGCCGTACTTATCGAAGATGACGATAAGGTCTGTTATGCATACTTATTGAATGAGGAAAAAGAGGATAAAATAGTTGGAGATATATGGTTATATAATCATGCCCCTACTCCGAGCGAATCTGAATGGCATAAAAAGGAAAATCTACCGTTTTTAAATCCTTCGGAGTTTGTCAAAGAGAATCTTGAACCATTTGAGGCGAGTTCGCCTGTTGAAGTAACCTGGGATTTTGGTGAAGAAACAGTGGCCAATATATTTCTAGCGTCCAGATTGATCGCGAAACTAACCGTGGGCTCTTGTCCCGGTTGGTCTAGTCTGGTCACTAAGGATGGGCCTTTGGCGCGGAAGATGTAACGTTTTCAGGAAACTAATTAGAAGCAGATAGAACAAATATGCAAATACATAGACGAAGCATGATGAAATACTTTCTAAGTTTTGTCCTTTTGGCAGCAACGACTTTTGCTAAAGCCCAAATAAAGCTTGACCAAAAAGACCTCCATAATTTAATAGCTATTGCTGAGCTCTATTCCTATAATACAGATGCAAGAGGAGGTCAATTTGCCAAATCAATTGACTCATTACGGACACCTAAGCTGAATTCTATTGTTGATGCTTTAATTGCGGTTGGTAAAGGTGACCATACAATTTTGGAAACACGCTTTCTTGCAAGACCAAATGATGAAGAGTTGGTATTATGGTATGTTATCCGCGAAATTCATTACAATAGGACCAACGAAAAAGTCACGGCAATACCAGCTGCTGCAGTCGCAAATGAAGTTCTATCCAAGCAGATTGATAGTCGATGGTTGCTTGATAACTACTACTATCGTATCCATGGGGGTATAACTTCATTATTTAACGAAGCTGATTTGAGTAAGTACAATTTCAATATAGACAGTTTAGGGTTTAAGGACGAAACTGAAAAGGCAATCTTCTTTTTAAATATGATGGATGCTTTGGTTGGAGGACGCTTCAAAGTTCTACAGATGATGAAAAACAATAAAAAGATACTTGAGTTTTGCGACAAACTTCCAAAGTTTAATGGCAAAGAATATTTTTACTTTAAAAACTTTGACTACGCAGACTTTGAATGGATTGGATACGATAAAACAGTAGCATACAATGAATGGCATATTGGTGGTTTTTACAGTACATTGATTGCACAATTCAGTGCATTTGCTGAATTACAGGACAAGAAAAGGATGCAGGAAATTTATTTCAATTCTATTTTACACGAACCAAAATATTTTAAGTTCACGCAATCAAAAGATGAGTTACAATCATTCTATGACAAATCCAAGTAACTGACTATTCTGACAGGCAGTCCACTTTGAAAACGTTCGAGCGGCGAAATAGTCCAACTTTTCCTATTGTTTGTAATGAAAAGCCGTCTCACTTGAGGCGTCGCTATTATCTGAATTGTTGACACCTTTGAATATTCGTTTGTGATAGTTCATTTCTGAATGTTTCCATTAGATTCGACTTTCTAATTTTGTTTATCTTTCCAGTAGTAAGTCAACCTGATTCGATGCGTATTGTCCGAGAAAATTAAATCCAGCTGAGCATGTAGATCCATATTATCCCAAACTGTTTCGCGGGTTAAATAAGTGCTTGAATCCCATGGTGATTTGACACTTTTGGGTTCTTGATCATCAGAGTTTGCTAGACCAAATATTTGGATCATGTTCTTTTTTATTCGCTCGTATTCCTTATTGTAGATGTCAAGTGTTTTATTCTACTCTTTCCAACCCTTAGCAAGCTTCTGCATTGATTTATTATACCTGTTTACTTCCCAGTTGCAAGAAACTATTCTGAGTAATGAGTCTTTTTCTGAAAAAAAATATTCAACAGACAATGCCAAATAATCTACCGCTGATCGTTCTACGACTACTGGGGTTTGGAGAGGATACTTTTCCAGGTAAGGATAGTAATCAGATGACATGAAAATATTTTGATTTAAAAATTTCGGGTCTGGATTGAGTTGTGATTCGAATTTCATCGCATCATTTACCTTGGTTTGTTTTACCCAAAGTTTTTCTTGACCAAATGTGATACCACTTAGGGTAATTAGAAATAAAAGGATTGTTACTCTTTTCATAATTTCTATCTTAAATTTTTTATTTCTCCCAGAAGTCTGTTCTTTTTATTAATGACTTGATTCAAACTATCTTTTTGTAAAGGATGTGCATTGTGATGTTTAGATACTGTTTAGGGGCACCTTATTACCAGGAGTATTTATTGTTTTCTCTCAATTTTTACTAATCCTTGTCGTGTCGCTAGATACAAGTTCCCATTCATATCAAAAGTCATTGTTGAAATGTATGAAGTTGGAATGTCAGAGTTCTCATTGTGATAATTTTCCCAGCCATCTTTTAAGTCATATCTTACTAAGCCGGCTCTGTCAGTCGAAATCCAAAGAACCTTTTCATTTTTGTCGTAAAGAACACAAGTTGTATGGTTAAAAGGCATTCCTGAATTTTCGGTCGTAAATTGTTTGAAAGTTCCGTCTGGGTATCTAATTGCAATTCCTTCATCATTGTTTACTTTTCCTTTCACTTTTCTGTCAAACTCGAAAAGCGTAAAAAAGAGATTACCATTTTCGTCTTCGTCCATTGAAGTAATACATTTTCCTTTCAAAATGGTGTTTGTATTTTCAAAGTTAGTTACCTGATTATTTTCGTCAATTATAGCTGTACCACTATAGGTTCCAATCCAAATTCTGTTTTTTGAATCTCTCTTTGCGAAATTTACTCTGTTTGATGGCAGGTCTTTGAGTTTGCTTTTATTTAGATTCGTCCATTTTCGATCTTTGTAAATTGTCAAGCCTTCGTCGGAGCAGAAAAACACTTCTCCAGTCTTTTGATTATTTACAATTTCATAGGCTCCATCTATTCCAATAGCTGTTGAGTCATACTTTGTCCATTTTACATTGTCAAAACTGTAAATATTTTTAGTGCCATAAACCCACTTCACATTTTCATTATCTGTTGTTAATGCATAATAGGAAAAGAATTTCCCTTTGTCAGTAATATCTTGTTCTGCATTTTTGAATTCTTTTCCGTCAAAAGTTACCAATCCTTCATCAACAGTCAGCCAAATAAGTCCATTTTTGTCAATTGTGATATGGTCGTTCATATTGTTTGGAAGATTTGAGTTACTAGAGTTCCAAACTGTCATTTTGTAATTTTTTAAACTTCCGTTTTTGTACACGTAGGTTTTATTGTATATCTCTGGGCTACTTGGTGTATCAAATGACTTATTAAAAATCTTCATATCAATCCGCTCAATCTGTCCCGAAATTTTGTTGTTGTTTATTGCAAAAATTAAGTTGATGGACGACTTTTCTACAGCCTTTCCACCTGTTATTGCCGGTGTCCATTTGTCGAATTTGTTAAGTTCTTCAATAATTTTCAATGAAATGGGATTGTTTGATTGGTCAGTATGACTTAATACACAAGCGTGACCTGTTGCGTCAACAAGAACCTGAAATTTTACAGCACCTTTTATTCCTTGTAAGTTCAATTCCTTGTTCAGTTTGTCTTGTAATTTTGTGAACTCATTTTGTTCATAACCTGCTTTTATATCTCCACAGTCAAGGCAAAACTTTTCAGCCTTACAATTTTCGAGTTTTACAGGGAATAAGTTTTGTGCGTTTGCTTGAATTGCCAAACCTGCAAAAAGGATAAAAAGCGTTTTCCTCATTTATTTTGTTTATTTATCTATTGAAGAGTGTCCATTTAATATTGCTTTTAAAGCTGTCCGCGTAGCTATGGCTTAAGTTACGGGGCTTGGCGTCAGTGGCGGAAATTGAAGCGAAAAGTTTCAATTTAGCGACAGGTTAAGCAAAGGCCAACTAATGGCATAAATTTAAGAAAAAAGTCAATATAATTTATTTTTGGATAATTCCATTTTTAGCTATATTCGGCGAATTATTAAATGGATTTAAATAGGAGTATTTCAATGATAAATATTTTAAAAAGGTTGCCTGCTGTTTTGTTATTATTACTTTCAAGTATCTCTTTTTCGTATTCCCAGGACAAGGTTGATATAATATTGATTGGCACTTATCATTTTAACAATCCGGGCAATGACGCTGCAAAAACTACCGCTAGAAATATCCTAAGTGAAAAAGATCAGATGGGGCTGGAGGAGTTAACCAATGCGATTAACAAGAAGAGCAGACCCGATCAAATTTTTGTGGAAAGTCCACATGCAGAGGCAAAAAAGTTAAATGAGATCTACCAGCTATACTTATCAAATGATTTTAATAAGTTTACAGATACGATAGGAAATAAGAGACTTCAAAAACTTTATATTGAAGGCGAAACTTTTCAACTAGCTTTTCGTCTTGGCAAAAAATCCAATAATAAGGAAGTATTCCCCATAGACACGATGATACAAATGAGATTCGATCTTTTGAGCAAAGAACTAAATGCCAATCCAGTGCTCAAAGCAGCGTATGATAATAAGTTAGGGGAACTGAGTAAGGGATTTAATGAAGGGATCGGTAAAGAAAGTATGCGCGATGTACTTTTAAGGCTCAATGAAGAGGATATTTACTTTCAAAATAAAAGTTTTTATATCTCTTTAGCAAATAAAGTAGGTGTATCAAATGGTTATTTCGGAAGTATATTGGTTTCAGACTGGTATAAACGTAATTTATTGATGTTCGCAAACATTCAAAGCCAACTGAAAAAATCTACTAAAACAGCAGTGATCTTAGTGGGTGTAGGGCATGCTGCCATGTTCAGAGAATTTTTTAAGAATGATCCGAATTTTAATTTAGTCGAATTGAAGGATATTCTTTAAAAATATAGAGGTTGGTTATACCCCTAATTTATTTGAAAACAGGGGTATAACCAAAATCAAAAATTCTCCTATAAAATCTCTGCTTCACCAATAAGTCTAGGTCCTTCATGTAGCCACCATTTACGGCCTTTTGTCAAATATTGCTCCAGCTCTTTTACAAGGAGAAAGCGAATGGTCGCAATTATTTCTTCTCCAGGCATTAGATCCTCGCCCTCAAAATTTATATCACCTATATAAGTCCGCTGTAATTTACCTTCTGACGTATATTCAAACACGTGATTGGGGCTATAACCTGAGATGATGCCTGTTTTTCGGCCGCCTTGCTCAATAGGTGTTAGCTTTATTCTTGCCTTGACTATCAATAATCCATATTGGTTGGTAAGCTCTTTAATGCTGGCAAGGGTGTATTTGTCATATGCCATTACGTCGAATACTTTTGATACGCCCGTATCCAACCATCGTTTGTAGATAAGTTTGCCATTCATGAACAAGTAGAGCTCATTTTCTGAAAAATCTTTAAATATCATTTTGGGCGTTTTTATATTTAGTGTCTTGGATTATTTCTAAAATCCTTTTCAATCTCTAGCCTTTAAATTTTTCAATCAGTTTCTTCGCAATAGGTATATCTGCCGGAGCGAGTTTCCAGTTTAATAGATCACTAACCTTTACCCACTCGAGTTGATCATGATCGGTAGACTCTGAAGCTATATCTCGGTCTCACAAATGAAAGAGATCAATTCCCGACGCAGAGATTCTTCATCAGATTCACCATCCTCAACCTTACCTCCAGGGAACTCCCAATAGCCCCCTAAAGACTTTTCAGGTTTCCGTCGACAAATCAGAACAAAATTATTTTTGAATATAATCCCGCAAACAACTGTGATAAGATCCATTGTTATTGAGATTATAATCGTTAGACTAATTTGTTAGCGCTACTATTAGAAATTATGGTTATTTTCGTGACTCAGAAAACTGAACTACGGTTATTAAAATAAACTAATCCCCAATGAAAAAACTAACAATCTTATGCCTTACAATATTCATCACCGAATTTAGCTTTGCTCAAAACAGAGTCCTTGACAGCCTGGTTCAAAAAAATGGTTTTCCTTTCCAAATTGATGAAAACATCTCATTTCAGGGAAAAGGCTGGGATGTTTTGCTCAACGAAATCAAACAATCTAATTCCATTCTGTTGGGAGAAAATCATTTTACCAACGAAGTTCCTTATTTTACCAATGCTATGATCAATGAGGTTAAGTTTGACAATTACTTCATTGAGGTTGACCCTTATTCCGTAGGCATCATTGAAACCAAAATTAAATCTCTACCTGCTGAAAAGCTCAATTCTTTTGTTAAAGAATATAGTAGCAACTTTTCTTTTTTGGAGCACGAACCGGAATTTGATTTGGTTAAGGATTTAGCTAAACGCAATACCAAAATATATGGTGTAGAACAAATCAGCGTTTCTGCAGACCAAATGATCATTTCCAGTTTAAAGGAAGCTTCGAAAAATCAAAAAGCAATCGAGGTCTATGACCAAATGCTTCATAACTCCAAACTGGCAGCGTCTAAAGAGGGTCTTGAAAAATACTACCTGTTATCTGAAGATTGCCTTCAAAAGATAGATTTGTTGCTGAAGTTGAAATTGTCTGACAAAGAGCGAAAGGAAATTGAGGACCTTAAGCTAAGCAGAGAGATTTATACTAAAAGAAATCATCTCTTAAGGATTCAGCTGCTTAAAAACATCTTGTTAACCCAACTTCCCGATTGGAAAAATAAAAAAAATCTTTTCAAATTTGGTGCGAACCATCTTCCAAAAGGCGAAACGATATTAACAAAAACTGACATCTATGATATTGGCAACCTCATCTCTAATATTGAAGAGGCTAATTTTAGGAAATCGTTACATCTCATGATCGTTGGAAAGGGAGACAAAGATGATGACAGTAGTTTTAAATCTTTTCTGAATGTGGCAAAAGACGATCAATGGTACTGTTTTGACCTAAGACCTCTAAAGCAATCTATTTTGCAAAACAAACTGAAAGTAGATGATGTTTACTTATCGAGAGTTATCAAAGGCTATGACTGTCTTATCTATATCCCGAAAGTCACTAAAAGTAAAGAATTTTCGAAAGAATAGTGGTGTTACAAGGTTGTTGCAGTAGATTCAAAAAGACAAACATTAATAATGAAAGTGCAATTCTTCAAGCCTAAAAACGAGATTCTACAAAAATATATTGAAGGCTATTATTTTATGTCCGAAAATGAAGTATTAAAGTCCAATAGATATTGGACCTTCCCTACTAATTTTTGCCTTGTGACCATTTGCCAAGATGCTGATATTGTTTCTGAAAGAAGTAAAATTTCGATTCTACCATCTATCGAAACTCAACTTGGTTCTTATTGCTTTTATAATATTTCGATTCCTGTTGAGATTTTTTATGAAAAAGCAAGAAATGAGCTGACTGTATATTTTAAACCAACAGGTATTCTTCATTTTTTGGATGATATTCAATTTGAAATTGGCAAAGACACAATCGATGATTTTCAACCTCATTCTGATTATTTGACTGAAATGGGAAAGATTCTAAAAATTGCAAATAGAGACAATCAAATCATTGCATTGGAGAATTATTGGTTATCAAAGTTCCATGATAAAGATTTTGAAATGCTGGATTATATTTTATCAGAGATTGAAAACGGTTCAAAAATCAATGACATCGCCAATAAATTAAATATCTCACGCCAATATTTTCATAAAATGTTTTTTAAGAATATAGGGAAATCTCCTTCTGATTACCGCAAAGCACATCGTTTTAAAAGTATTATTAAAAAGCATAAATCAGAGAAAAAGTTTATAGACCTCTCATTTGAAGGTTCGTATTTTGACCAACCTCATTTTAATAAAGATTTTAAGGTATTGACAGGCTTTAATCCCAGTTCATTTTTCAAAGAAGTAGACACAAAGGAGAGTAATCAGTGGCTTTTCGTATGATAGTTTACATTCTTACAATGTTTTTATG
Source organism: Sphingobacterium paramultivorum (assembly GCF_014109745.1). Classification (NCBI taxonomy): domain Bacteria; kingdom Pseudomonadati; phylum Bacteroidota; class Sphingobacteriia; order Sphingobacteriales; family Sphingobacteriaceae; genus Sphingobacterium; species Sphingobacterium paramultivorum. The sequence goes on along the minus strand of NZ_CP058555.1, from coordinate 2,294,499 downwards.
CCATTAAGAAATAGTTTTGTCATACTAAAAGCGTTGAAAAATGGAACATTTTAAAATAAACTTCCTGTTTACTGTATTCATATTATGTACGATGTGTACTCACTCAGTTTGGGCACAAAAACCAGACCTTAATGAAATAAAACAACAGTTAAAAGAACTCGAAAAAGAAAACTATTTGAGTGGCGTCATCCTCATTGCAAAGGATGGAAGACCAATATATAAAAAAGCGTTTGGGTTTGCTAATTTACCAGACCGTATCAAAAATAAAACAAACACAAAGTTCAATTTAGCTTCTATTAACAAGATGTTTACCGCAATGGCTATTATGCAATTGGTAGAATCCGGCAAAATCTCGTTTCAGGATAAAGTGGGCAAATATCTTACTGATTACCCGAACAAAGCTGTTGCCGACTCTGTAACTATTCATCAATTGTTAACGCACACTTCAGGAATGCATAGTTTTTGGGAAGAATATGACAAGCTTGCAAAAGAAAAATTCAGAACAGTTTCTGATTACCTTCCATTGTTTGTTGATAAAAAATTAGCTTTTGCTCCCGGTTCTGATTTCCTGTACAGTAATTCTGGATATATGGTTTTAGGATTAATCATTGAAAAGTTGTCGGGTCAAAATTATTTCGATTACGTAAAAGAACATATCTATAAACCTGCAAAAATGACTAATACGGATGCTTACGAATTGGATAATGCTGTTCCAAATTTAGCTACTGGTTATACAATGTCATTGGAAGAGCCAGGGCAATGGAAGAACAATATTTTTTTAAATCCAACAAAAGGAACCCCTGCTGGTGGCGGCTATTCAACAGTCGACGATTTGTTGAATTTTGCCAACGTGTTGCAAAAGAATATTTTACTGAGCAAAGAAAGTATAACGCTTTGCACATCGGGTAAAGTGAAATATAGAGAAGGAATGTACGGATATGGATTTGAAGAAAGCATAATAAACGGGCATCGCATTATTGGACATACAGGTGGACACGATGGTATTGCGAGTGAAATAATGATATATCCGGATTTGGGCTATACAGTCGTTATTCTGACCAATGGAGAAGTCGAAAATTATTGGGAAGCGAGTAATCTAATAAAAAAACAATTAGTAGGTTCAACACCCTCAATTGACAATTTTTTCTACACTAAAGGTGCGATTAAGACTGTATGTGACAAAGGCTATGAAGCTGGTATTAAGGAAATCGAACAAAATTCAAAGAAATACGCTGTAAGAGAAAACCTTGTTGAAAGATATGCCTATAAGTTTTTGTTCGAGAAAAAAACCAATCAGGCAATAGATTTATTTAAATTAAATATTCATCTTTTCCCCAACTCAACCTATGGTTATTATTACATCAGTGAAGCTTACAGGGCTTCAGGTCAAAAACAAAAAGCGATTGAATATCTGAAGTTATACATTGAAAAAGAACCAGAGGACATTGATGCCAAATTAAAATATTCAATATTAATCAAGTAATATAGATCTTGTGGATTTGTTATCATAACATTATGATGAGCGTATTGAAGAATGGTTTGAAAGCAATTCACAAGGAGCATAAATTGACCTGGCTATGAATCCGTCTTTAAGGAGTCTACATTTCGGTATGCCCACTTTAAATACTCATAGAGGATACAATTTATATGATAATTCAGTAGTATTCCGTAGTGAAACACTTTATTTAAACGAAATTTTGAGTGGACTTGACACTCTTTTTAAAGCATGTAAGTCCTATTGATTTAGATATAAACTCTATAATATTTAATTAATCAACAATAACATAGCTAACTAAAACCTTTCTTTCGGTTCACTATGAAATTTTGAGTCCACAAATATGCGTTGTTTTTTTGTATAGTTAGATCATCCATTCATTGCTAATTATCACTTATATTGATTCTCGTTGCCACATGCGCATGGTTCCCTAAATTTGTCTCTTCCTCATCTTGTTGACGAATAAAATCAAGTAGTCGCCTCAATTCTCCATTGGCATCATCCCACCATTTAATTGACCATATCCTATGGAATATAAATCCATATCTTTCAAGTTGCTCCTGGCGGAAGCTGTCCCAGGCGTAAGCTTCAGGACTGTTATGATATTTCGCGCCATCACACTCTATTGCGATGAGTGGTTTGTGGTTTATTTTTGATTTTACAACGATATCAATTCGGAAACCGCCTACGGAATGCTGCTGTTCTAAGCGATCTGCACCGATATGCTGTGCAAGTTGTTCAAATACTTCATCTTCAAATGGAGACTCAGACCCTAAGCTAAATTCCGCGGGTTCATACAGTTTGTCTGTACAATACTGACTCAACAACTGTAAAATGCCCTTTCGCAATTCGTCATTACCCTCACTTACCGCTTTCGCATAGGTAAAGTAAGCGTACATAATACCACGGCCTTTATTGCCCTTCTGTTGGATAAGATTTGGGTACTGACCAACATACTCCTGCGGGAAAGAAGTACATACATATACCTTTGACCGTGCTCGAGTGATGATTACATTCAACATACGATGTCCTTTACCTTGTATAATCGGACCAAAGTTTTGACTAAACGAGCCGTCGGCTTTTCGCCCAAATGTCGTTGAGAGAATGATAATATCCCGTTCGTCGCCCTGAATGTTTTCGAGATTTTTAACAAAGAATGAATCTCCCGCCTGCGCCATTAAGCTGTCGAATACAGAATCGTTCTGGCGAACTGCACTCAGTTCCTCAAGGATCAAGTTGCGTTGATAAATATTGAAAGTAGCAACACCCACACTTGGAATACTATCTTTAGCATCCTTCATGATCTGTTGTAACAATTCGACCACTTTCAATGCCTCTTGTTTATTTACTTGCCCTTCATACAATCCATCAATCTGTAAATATTCGATAGGCGTGTAATGCTCTTTCGCTGGGACAGGCATCAACCTATTTCCGTAGAATGCATGATTGGAGAAGTCGATAAGATAAGGGTGTTTCGAGCGGTAATGGACTTTTAAATAAGATTCGACGAACCCTTTGTCTACAGCATAAGCTAGTAACGATTCGCTATCCGCAAGATTAAGCTGAGCCGCTTGTAGCGCAGTCCGATCTGAAAATTCATCTTCGTAATCTTCTGTCTCATCATCAATCGGATCAAGTAGCGCTCCACTTCCCTCGAAGTAAGAAGAGGGAGCCATCTGGTGCTTATCACCGGAAACAATTTTTGCTTTTCCCCGGATCAGGGCCGCGTAAGTATCTTCGAGACGCAGCTGACTGGCCTCATCGAATATGACCACATCAAAAATTCCTTCCTGTAGCGGTAGGATAGAACTGCAAACCGAAGGATTGACCAATAATACTGGAAAAAAATCAGTAAATAGTTCAAATTCTCTGTTCACAATGGTGCGGAGTGAATTGCGACGCATTCCCTTAGCTCCCTTTTTGTTAAACAAACTATTTATATTTTGTCCTCTGGCTTTAAAATGTCCGACGGCTTCCGCTTGTTTTTCTGTCCATAAGGCAATAATGCTATTCAGCTGCGCATGGTTAAACTCTTGTTTTTGCTGTTGATATTGTTGTAGTTGGTAATCGCTTTTTGGCAATTCCTGTGGCTCATTTGTCGTGAGTATCCAATACAGATACCAGCATTCAAATGCTTCAGCCCAATGATCTTTAAGATGTATGGCGATTCTGGTAATAAGCCTTTGTTGCGCTTTGTCCACTGAAAGGAAAAATGATTTCCACTCATGATAGACACGGAAATCACTTATGTGCTCGTTGAATGTTGCGATAGTGTGATTAATCCTATCACAGAGGTCCCTTGCAGCTTGAAGACTTGTATACGATAAAAATACCCCATTCGTGATATTTCCCGTTACTTGGTTGCTTTCAATATCGTCAAAAGAGCTTTGTAGACTTTTATAGGCATCAGAACGACCAGCATAATAATCACGAAAATTATTAAAATACCTTAATTGAAAAGTTACTCTTTCAGTTAGATAAGGTACTGCTTCAATCAAGCTGTTGATATCAGTAACAGCTGTCGTTGGAACGATATTGTAATCAGCGATTAGCATTTGCTCTATACTATCCAATTTTTGAAGTAGGGGAGCTATTTGCCCTTTTAGTTCACTCAGTTCAGCATGAAAATGATGATCAGTAATATTAGACAAATAGTTACTTATCGTATGCGGGTATTGCTCTTTCCAAGCGGCTGCCTTTTGTCTGAATTCCTCAATATTGTTTAGATAAATAGATAAATCAGTCGTTTCCAAGTGATCGTTATATTGATGTTCAATATAATTTTTCTGAACATGGGCTGATCTTACCTGCGCGATGCGATTCTTTAATTCGATTCTCGTTTGTTTTATCTGTTTATGTTTTCCCGAGAATATACTTAATAAACTTGTTTTAAATTTTGCACCACTACTATTATTTAATAAGCTATTACCATATTGAGCAATGCTTGATTCAGCGTAGGCAAGATAAGTTGATATTGCATTGCTTAGCGATGAATGATAGCTGCTATAATGCTGTTGCAACGCATCTTCATATTGCTTGAAAAATTGTTGCGCTTTTATCCGAACTGTTTGTAATGCTAAGACAATTTCGTTGATGCGCTGTTCCTGAAGAAAAGTGGATGGTAATAGCTCTTCTTTAACTGAATCTCCAATACAAAATGCTAAATAGGGCGTGAAGTCTTGCTGCATTATGGTGGGGATGCCGCTCAAAAAATCAGCAGCCCACTGCTTTCCACTCACTTGAAGTTCAGCAATAACCTGTTCAATAGTTGGTGTCTGTTTATGAGCGTACGCAATAAAATCTTCAATTCTTACGCGTGATGGCCCAACCTGTTGATCTAAAAATAGATCGTCTGTCAATGGTCTAAATATGGAATGGGCCTGATGCGATTGCTTAAATAAATTATGGCTATGCTTTAAAACAACAAGTGTCCTTTCCAGTTCTGTGTGATCCTGAGCAAAATTAAAATCTTCTTTCGGTATAATATTCTTGAGCGGTACTTGATTAAAGTTTTTTAATAAAGCCAAATACCGTCCGACGATCTGCGACCAACTCTTATCGCAGTAGACCGTTTGAGCTAAGGCAGCATGCTGTGCGTTAATAAGTTCAGCTGATTCCCTGAGTTTTGACTTTATCGTATCATATTGGTTTTGGGCTTGCCTTACTGAGATGTGAAACGGAACTCCGATCTGACGATCTCTGACAGAATCTACGATCGCTTCACGCGCATCGTTTACATCATCAATTACACCTACCAGAGCGCCGATCTGAGGATTCGTACGTTCGATATTTGCTTTAATGACATCAAGCGCTGTTTTCTTTTCGCAGACGACAAGACACTTCAGTCCATTGGCAAGTGCGTTTGTGATCAGTGCAGTTAATGATTGGCTTTTTCCCGTACCTGGGGGGCCTTGTATTATTTGATTCGGTTCATTTCCCAGAGCACTTATTATGGCCTGTTGGCTTGGGTCAGTATCTACGGCACTGAAAGGTGTTGTCGATAGATTTTCCACTTTGAGCTCATCAAATTCAAAGGCATCGAAGCGATCCAATAAGCGGGAAATGTCGGTAATAATACTTTCTTTTTGCGCTCTGAACAAGCCAAAAACACCACCAAAATGAATGTAAGCTTTGTTATTGGCGATAGCATCTATCTGGGATGCTTCGGGTAATACATTGATAGCTGTTTCAAAGTTTTTGCTTAGCACCTCGAGTATCTGCTCTTTACTATTCGAATTGAGTGCTTCCAGTACTTCTGCACAAGCGTTCACTAGTTCGCTGCTATCAATCAGTGCGTCATCTAAGGCTTCATTGGCCAGATTGGGGAGTGTAATGTCATCTTCACTTTTGATAAAAGAAAGGAGGACCTCATTGATACTAATCGGGTGAATATCTGAATCCACTATTTTTCCATTCGCTTGAACCACTTTATTGCGCAAAAACGACCATTCATTGACTTTGTTTTTAGATTTAACGGCCTCTAGTTGCCAAATAAATAATGGAGCTTTTATGATTTTCGAAGGGTCTTTTGAAGATCTTTTTATAAGTATAGGATAGCCGAATCCGAGGGTCTTCATCCCATGTTCTTTAAAATAATCTTCATTTTCAATGATGATAGAGTTCAGTCGTTTAGAAATTACGGTCAGTTTCTTTTGAGTTTCCGCATCTTTTTCATTGAGGTCTATCGTATCAAATGAAATCTTAAATTCAAAATTTGCTTTGGTCAACAAAGTATCCAAAAATGATTTGGCGAGACCATCCTCAATTAGGTCGAGCTGCTGCAGGTCTAACCGTGTGGCCAACCGTCCTGGCAATGCATTTAAATGAATAGATCGGGCGTTACCGCCTTTTAATTTATTTTGTAATGATTGCAGGAAAATCTTGGATGACATAATTATAATATTTGTATTTATCCTAAGATACAAATATTCGGTATAATCAGCAATGGGCCGTAAATGCTGATTTAAATTCGAAAGGTTAATTGTTTTACAATCACATAATTTATGTTACCAATCAAAAATCGCCCAAGGTTAGTGCATTGGTAATGGTAATTTTTTTGGAAATGGATGAGGGGAAGTTTAAGAATAAAGAATTCGCTGTTAGATCGATGAGACGTCGGTATCCAAGTTTAGAAATCATTAAAAAATATCTAACGATAAGCTTGTTTTTTGTTGGAAAAATAATTTTTTAGAATAATAAATATTTGGTAAATTAAGCGAAGCAAATTATTCGATTGATTTACAGCCATATTACCAGATAATTCTTTTATAACTTTGCCGTATTCTATTTAGACTACATTATTCTTAGCCATTTTATTATGAGGGGTCTCTTTTTTATTCTCTTGATCTTATCAAGTAGTGTTAAAGTACTGTATAGCCAAAGTTATGGTTCACGACACCAATTTGGGGCTAATATTGGTATTCAATTCGGTTTCAGAACCGAAACTAAAGAAATGCTAAAATTATTTGGAAATTGTGGCTACGGTTATGAGTTGAACGGTATGTTCCCTAATGTTCATTTTGGAGCAGCATTTAATTTGAAAACATTATCTACCAGGCAGGAACGTAGAAAAGATGGCAACGGATATAAAGCTAACCATTCAATCGAATATATTTTTGGAGGAGCAATGGCTTTTAGATTTGGTCCATGGTCCAGCAGGTCTACCTGGTCAAAGGACTATTACGTAGGCCAACCCTATTACTTCTACGCAAATCTCAATCAATCACCTCTCATGCATCCCTTTCATAGTAGTTTATCGCTAGGTACTCAGAAAATCTTTATCAGAGATGATAAAAGGTCAATGGTGCAACGGGTTGGTTTTTTTGATCTTAAAATATTTAGAACTCAAATTTATTACCAAAATGATGGGGCTGTTCCTTTTGATTTATTGGGCGAAACTTTAATAGAAAAAAATCAGGATCGTTTTTATACAAGTAGTCTTTTGGTATCCCAGCATTTTAATAATAGAAATTTGGGAAATCTGAATACCCTTTCATTGAGCTTCAACAAATTTACAGGCGAATATAAGAGAGCCTATCAGGTCGCCAATAGATTGAGAAATAATTCGGTTGATTATAAGGATCCAGCACAATATTCTTACAATCTAAGTTTCATTGGCTTTGGCGCCAAATTCAACGATATCGCCGAAATATCTCTTAGAAAATATAATGCGAATGATCGCGTAGATCCGCAAAATCTGATTCATTACGGTAAAGATTTTCCTTATCATATAAATAGTACAATGGAGCATTGGGGAGTAGATGTGCAACGAACAATTGGTGTTCTATCTAATAAGGTCAAAAAATAACACAATAGTTATGGATATTTCTAGATTTAAAGATTGTATTGGAATTTTAATAGTGACTTGCTTCTTTATACAAGCTTGTACAAAAAGTTTTACTCCCGTATCTGAATTGCCGAGAAAGGGAGAGCTTCAGGTGATTTCTCTTTCAGGTTTTGATGTCTATTCTAAACATGAATTTTTTAATTTTAATACCTTTGAAAGAACCGATAAAAGAGATTTAAATAATCCCTTAAATGAACGGATTGGTATAAACTACCTGATCGTTGATACAGTTAAAGCTTTTCCCAAAAGTGTATTCTTATTGTCTTCTATTAAATATTACTCGGTATACAGATTATGGTTTTTTAAAGATAGAGACAGCGATTTTTCCAACTTTACAGATATAATTTATGAGAATAATAATATTGTAGATACCCGACATTTTAATTTAATCCAGCATGGACAACTTTTTGATAATGGGATTATTGAGTTTGGAAAGGATGATTTTTGGGAAATAAGTGCTAATCAAATAAAAAAAGAAATTAAAATTGAAAAGGTAGGTCTATCAGACAAGAGCGTCGTGGCAATTTCTGATAACTTACAATTTTCTCAAATCTATAGAAAAATTGAAAAGCCTAAATGGGTTTTTTCAAAACTGGAGGATAAAGAATTAAAAATGGTGTCGGTAGCCGATACAATGTGGATAAAAATGACAAAACACGGAAATGAAATATTTTTTAGAAAAAATAATGCAGATCATAATCCAAGGTATATAAAATACCTCAATAGAGGACATTTATGATCATAAAACTGTATAGAAATGCCATATGTCCAAAATGTCGGATAATAGGTTGAGATGATACCGTAAGAGTACCTTTAAAATGAAATCCATATTTTCAAAATCTGTTTAATACAATAGAACGGATTTTCCGTTAAATAACATTATAGTGCCTGGGATATTTAGCCGTGTCTACAACTAGTATTAACCTAAAATTTTAAAAATTATGAAAAGACTCATTCTATTGGTATTTTTTATCTTTTTTGCCATTGGTGGTTGGGCGCAAAGTGAAATTGACAAAACGCTCAGTGATTTGGACAAGGTTAGAAGTCAATCTAAGGATAATTTAGAAAAGATCAGAAAAAAACTTGGGGAAGTCGAAGACGATGAAAAAGAGTCCGTGGGTAGCCTGGTTTTTCAGAGTTCTATTCCTATTTATAAAAAATGTAAAGGAAAAGGAGAACGAGAACAGATAGGAATGGCAGCTATTGAAAAAGTCGAGTTGAGCATATACGAAGGCTTTATTCGCCATCTTAATGTGAAAATTGTTGGTAAGAATGGTAGTTTTTCAAATACTTTAATTATGGGGATTACAGAAAAAAGATTTAAGAGAAATAGGGCAAAATATGATGTAATTGACCTCGAAGAACCAAATATTTTTGTAATAATTCAAGACCTTATTGCATTAGAGCATCCGAAATCCTATTTACCAGAAGATGTAGATTTATTTACTTACATCCCGTCAAGTTCAGATGAAAATCCCAATAAAAAGGAACTTGTTTTATATAAAAAGAATGGTATTAATACGATATTTGACGTACGGTTGTATTCAGACTTGCTATCTCTCTTGGGCGACGAAAAGAATGCGTTGGCACAGACAGATATCAGATTCCGGCAAACAATACATCGCACTAATATTCGCAACCTACCGCTTTTCTTTGTGCAATATTTTAAAGTTAATTTCAATTACTCTAAATTTGACTCAAAGGATGAAAATGTTATGCTGAGTTCCTTCTCAAACACAGATGTTTTGAGAAAAAGATTTATTAACGCTGAGCTAGCCTTGAATGCATTTAATGGATATATTGGACCAAAAGCTGCTGATAAATATTACTTTGATATTGGAGTAAGTGCCGGTAAGACAAGGTTAAAAAGATCTGAAACGGATTCAGTATATATTGATAATACCGATATTTTTTTTGAAGGAGGCGTCAGCTTTAAGTTTTCGAGTAATAGTGGGGTAAATGCAAATATACGGGCAATTCGACTTTTTAGTCCATCTACAATTGGATACAACGATCAAATCAATAAGTCCTTTATTAATTTTATGAGGTATAGCGTGGATCTATTTTGGAATCCAGCCAAAGAAAAGGCAAATCGTTTGTTTTTGCGAATGAACTACGTTGATCCGACGAATGGATCATATAAGAAGGAAGGATTCCTTCAGGCCCAGTTTGGCTATTCATTATTGTTTTCGGAGCTAATTAACAAAAACTAAATAATCGATCTCTATCAGTGACCTCCTTCTTGACAAGATAATGATCAGGATCTAAATAAAGATAGTTACACCTATACGGTTACAGTTTTATTCCAACTAATTGTAAATCATATTGCGATTTTAAAATGATCCAAAATAATTTGTACAAAATTTAAAGGTATAAAATTTTTATAGTGTTTTTATTTATAATGATTGTAAGCGAAAATTAATAGTTATAATCCATTTGTTAAAGTATTCAATAAATGGATTATGATTTTAGAATTTTGTTAATTACTTTTACGTAGTTCAAGCCCAATTGATCATTAACCATTTTATTAATTATGAAAAAAAATCAAAGAAGTAAAATATTCTCGATAACATTTATCTTTTTTGTTGCATTACTTTTGTATACGGGCGAAAGTGTAGGGCAGGGGTTAGTTTTCTTGTCCGAAAGTGAGTATAAAAAAATTCCGTTGGCTTCAACTGCCATGATGGGAAATCTCCCGGAAAGTAAAGATCTATCTGAGTGGTTTCCGCAACCTGGAGATCAAGGCGCACAATCTTCTTGTGTTGCTTGGGCGGTTTGTTATGCTTTGAAATCTTATCAAGAGGCAGTAGAGAAAAGGCGCAAACCTACAGATTATTCTCAAATATTTTCACCTTCCTACATTTATAATCAAATTAAGTTAAGTGGCTGTGGTAGTGGTTCGTATATTGATCGGGCTCTTGATTTAATAAAGCAAGAAGGTGTTATTCCATATAATCAGTTTCCCTACGACGAATTCAATTGTTTAAGGATGCCTTCCAATTCCGAAAAAAATAATGCAAAACCTTATGCGATTGCAGAATGGAGGACTGTCCCTTTGGAAAATCAAGTAGATGTAAAAAGCCATATTGCAAGTGGATTTCCAGTTGTAATTGGAATGATGATTGATGAAGGTTTTCAAGCACTGAGAGGGGGGAATATTTACCATTACTCTTCTGGGAATGAAAAAGGAGGACATGCGATGGTGGTGGTAGGATATGATGATCATAAAGGTGCATTTAAAGTAATAAATTCCTGGGGTACCCAATGGGGAGATGGAGGGTTTGGTTGGATATCTTATACAGCATTTAAAAACCGGGTAAGAGAAGCATATTCTGCTCAGGACATTGTAGTTAATGACCCTACCACAATAAATCCGGTATCCCCTGTTACTCCAAATCCTTCTATCAATCCAGTTATTGATATTCCAGCTCCAGTTCCCTCAGCCAATATCAGTGCCTCGCTAAATATATTGAATGTAACGCACAATGTCCCTGTTAATATTAATGGTGCTCAATATCCAGGAATGGCTATTTCAGTGCCGGGCTCAATTATTAATGCCAGAGGTTCCTCCGCACAAATTGTTATTAGGTTCCTCATGCCAGATGGCAAACCGCTTCAGGCAAACATTTATGAGCCTACGTTTCGTGACATTCATGGTTCCGTTGCTGTTGGAAGCCCTGTTTTGCCGGTTCTTAATGATCCTGCACAAACTGGAACTAAAACATTTGTAATTCCTTATTATGCTTTAAATTTAATTCCAACTAATGGGGTTCAGTCATATTCTTTATTCGCTGTTGCAACTTTATACATCAACAATTTTGAAAAAGCGCGTTCCCCAATGACAAATATGATAGTTCGGTATTAATTCCTGTCCATATAATATCGCAGTACTGAAATTTTAAATTCAATGGGAATCGAGGGGCATATTGCAGACACATTCGATGACGGTGGAGGGGTATTTAAGAAAAAGAAATGAAATATGCCTTAAGAGTATTTTAACTACTACTCAAAAAGAAAAAATTAAGACCGACGAACGCAAACCCGACAGCCGCGTTTAAAAACAAATATTTATGAAAAAAATTGTCCAATTATGCATACTTCTAATATGTTTAACAATTACTGCTCAAGCACAATTTTCACTAAGGAAAATACTTAAATCGGGTGAAAAAGCAGTTAGAAATGTTGGCAGAAGTGTGGAAAAAGGTGTTCAGGACATTAATAAAACATCAGGAATTGCAATCCACGATTTAGGTAAAGCAACCGGAAAAGCCGCTGATGATGCAAGAAGAACTATTGAAAAGGGGCTTCAGGATGCTTCGAGAGAATCAGGTAGAGCAGGTAAAAATATTGTTGAAGAAACAGGCCGGGTTGGATCGAATACAGTAGATATATTCAAAGCGATTGAAAAATATACGACAACAAATATTAATGGAACTTTAGAAATAGCAAAATCAACAGAACAGAGGATCCGAGAAGGAAAGTTTCTTGATGCTGTATTTCATGCAGCTTTGGATCCTCTAACGGTTAAAGAAGAGGCTGCTTTTATGGCGACACAGCAAAGTAAATATTTAAATACAGCCGCCGCTACCGCGGCCAGCGTTTATGGAGGTCCCGGGGGGGCTGCTGCCTATGCTGCTTGGCAAACTTACAAAGTTTCTGGGGGTAATGCGGAACTGGCATTTAGAGCTGGGATTATAACCGGATTAACAAGTTCGGCTCTTAAAGGCGTCGGGGAAATGAACGGTATAGAAATAAAAGATATGGTTCAGAAATCTGTATTGGCTGGAACCGTCGGTGGATTGGCTATTGCAGCAAGTGGTGGCTCGGAAGAAGATATTAAAAGAGGCTTTATTCTTGGTGGAGGTATGGTATTAGTTCAGGATTTATATCAGAATTATGTGGGTCATCCTTTAGATGCCTCACCCGCTACTAAAGATCCCTATTGTATTTCTTTAAATGACCCGACGTGTAATACACTTAGAAACGCTTATTACACGGATGCAGATGGCAACCAGGTATTTGATGCGTCTAAGCTAGACCGTAATGCAAGTCATGTAGGAATGGGAACAAAATTTGATAAAGATGGAAAACCTATAATTTTGGAAAAAGGAATTAAATGGTACTCTGCATCTGACCAGTCAACTTTAATGAGGACTGTTGCAAAAGTCCCAGGTATGAATGCAATGGGGCTATTTCACGATAAGTTTGTTGTGAGTTGGGCAATAAGTGATAATATTGGAAATCAACTTACCATTTACCCCGCAATGCTATTTACTTACTTGGGAACTGATGGTGGAATAATTACTAAAATTGCAGAGACTAATAGTCAGGATCAAAGGAAACTGAGTGAACATGCAGTAAAAAAGGATCAAAAGGATCAATTCACAAGTTCTGATACAAAATTATCGGATAATCAGGGAGGTGATTATTATTTTAGGAATAATACTATCTATAATCAATGGGGAAACATTGTGGATTTCGATAAATTGCCTAGCGAAATTCGAGAAAAATTAAATGACATTCCGGTCCGGGGTGCAATACAGGATGTGATGTTTGATTTCTCTAGTCCTGGAACGAAACTAGCGGGACTTCCAGAAAGTATACCATGTGGATTTAGTGGAAACCCAGACAACTTTACCCCTTTGCCTTCCATAGAATATGCCATAAAGTATTTAGATAACAAAAATTGGGAAGATTATGGTATGAAAAACATGCTTACAACAAAACATATTAACGCGCCAATTGGTTCAATCATATATGTTCGTAACGTTGTAAATGGTGCACTTGTTCGTACTTATGTAATTGGTGGACTTTCTGAAATTGAGGTAAATTCTGGTGCAACTTTAATTCTATCGGATCCAGTATTAAAACAACTTGGTGCTACCGGCAATAGCCTTTGGGTTGAAACTGATTATGAAGATATAGGAGTAGAAAAATTGGTATTTCAAAAGGGGAGTAATGAGAAACTCGCATTTGATAATTTGAGGAATGGAAAATGGAGACTTAGAGTTTATGATGATTTCCAAAGGTCTTATACGTCTATAGCTTTACAGTTTTGGTTAAAAACGTAAAGTGACCTCTCCCCAAAAAACTGGAGCATTTAAAAGTAGGGACTTCGGTTATGAATTACTAATTTTAAAAGGGAGGAAAAACGATGAAAAAATCAAAGTTTACCGAATCGCAGATCGCCTTTGCGATCAAACAGTCCGAGACCGGTACCCGCGTGGAAGAGGTCTGCAGAAAAATGGGTATCAGCGAGGCTACATTCTACAACTGGAAGAAGAAATATGGCGGTCTGGGCGTGTCCGAGCTGCGTAAGCTTCGGCAACTGGAAGATGCGATGGAAAAAATTGAAATCTGGAGGGAAGAGTACAACACCTTCAGACCCCACAGCTGTTTAGGGGATATGACACCTGAAATGTTTATCAAAAAACATTTCAAAACAGCAGAATTTTCTACTTTAGAATACTCCTAAATTTGGGGAGAGGTCAACAAAGCCCGAAACTCCACTTTTGACTGTCTGAACAACGGGGAGGAGGTCAACTTCAATACGCGAAATAATAAGATACATTATTTATATTTACAAATGTCATTTAACTTAACTTTAATGAATAATATTCAGACTTCGATTCTAATACCCAGTTACAATTGTGAACCACTACTTTTGGAGTGTATAGGAAGTATTTTAAGACAAGAGTATAAGAGATATGAGATAATAATCATTGATGATTACAGCACAGATAATACTATGCAAGTTATTGATGGAATAAAAAAGATTACAGACAATATTTTTTATTTCAGAAATCCTGGCAAAAAGGGTCTTATTTATGCGCTTAATTATGGCATTTCAAAATGTAGGGGAAAATATATAGCTAGAATGGATGCCGACGACCTTATGGTTGGAAATCGTCTGACAGAACAGACCTTATTTTTAGAGAATAACCCAGATTATGTTGCTGTATGTTCCTCCATGCAGCTCATAGACAAAAATGGATTATTCCTCTCCAACAAGATATTATTTGAAGATGACAGTTTCAATATTTTTATGTTATTATTTTGTAATGTGTTTGTCCACGGTAGTATGACTATAAGAAAAGAAGTCCTCGAAGAGAATCCTTATGACGAAGAATTTATGTATTGTGAAGACTATGAACTTTGGACAAGGATTACTAAAGTTGATAAAATCAAATGTCTGAGTTCAATCCATCATCTATATAGAATTTATGAAAGTTCAAGTAAGACAGCAGAGTCTATGAGGATTCAACGTGCAAATGTTTTGAAATTATATGCGTCAATTTTAAATAACTATAATATAGATTTTGATAAAGACGAATTACTGCTCCATTTTATGCTTTTTAATTCAAGTAGTAGTCTTATTCCCAAAGAACGAATTTTATCTTGGTTAGATAAAATTCTCTATTCGCCAAATATTCACAAAGTTTTTGGAAAGGAATTTCTAAAAGCTCAGCGAGATTATCTTCATAGGAGTTTATCCCTAACGACCAATTAAATGCTATATTTTTATTGATTTTTCAACTTCCACATTAATTCATCTTCAAGATTTTCCATATGGATCATTCGATCTTTTGTATTTTGGTAATCTCTGCTTTCTGAATTTAACATTTTAAGTTTGCCTAAAAATGGGACCATCATGCCAACGTGTTCTGAAAGTGAATTTAAGTACTGTTCCAAACGCATGTCTTTATTGAAGCTCTTGGATAGTATTTTGCTGAACAACGATTTGTGTATCAAAAAAAATGGACTATTCGGAAGATATTCAACATGAAATAACCTAGCATTGATAATTGTTTCTTTTCCGTAATTTCTATCACTAATCGCCGATAGCATCTGCAGACCATAACGGCTCATTTCTTCTACGGTGCGCCAAAATATATCTATATTATACTTTTTAAAATCTAAATTTTCATTTATTAGAATTACAAAATCAAATTTAGAACGTTTACTCTTCGTTATAATTTGATTAAAAACAAGATGAAATGCATTACTATGATCTACCTCTATAGGTGTTATTGAAACGGGTTCCGATCTTGACAATTCCTCCAGTGAATGTAGGATGTCAACATTTTCCTTGAGTGAGCATATTCCAAAAGATAAATTTTTTATCGTGGATTTCCTGCCGTACCCACGCGTTACACTATTGCTTCCGTGAGCTATACTTCGTTTTACATCATCAATGGTAGCTTTAGTTGCTCTTAAATATCTGTTCAAAGAGTTTTTTCGATATATTTCAATATTGAAATCCCAAAAAAACAGTTTAAATGCTGGCTTTCGTATCGTGATTATTGACATCCCCATAAGTCGGCATCGGGTCTGCCTTTCAAGATTGAATCCGTCTTCCTGATAGAAATGCCATTGAATGTTATTGCCGCCACATTTAAAAAATGATTGTTTACTCATAGCGAAACTTTCAATATAGTCAATTCGTTTTTTTTCTTGAGAATCGTCTCTTCTATCCAGCCCCCTCGCTAGTGTATCTCTAAAAAGATCGTATTGTGTGTTTGAAAGTTCGATTACTTGATCCATAGGCAGTACTATTCTATTACTATTTTTTTTGAGCATCTCGAAGCTTGATAATATATTTTCAATAGGTAGTAATATGTTTACATCGACATATATAAAAAACTCTTTTCTTATCCTTTTTAGAATAAATTGATCGATTTTTTCGTTATTAATAAATGCATACTTTGCCTTTCCATTCGCTAAATTTTGATTAAATACGGGCCAGTCACCTCGCTCGACTATATGAATCTCAACGTTCAGATGCTTATGTAAATAATTTATATAGTTTTCAATTTTATCCTGCTGCTGGGAAGTTACCGCAGATCTTAAAAGAAGAATAATAGCACAATCATTAATGGCTGGTTTTTGCTTTTTTGTTGAAATGCGGTTAATTTGTTCAACATACACCATTGAGCACCTGTCTTTTTTAAGCTTTGAAAAGTCAAGGTGGTAGGGGTCTGTTACTTTAAACAATAACTTGCAAAAGTAGTTGGTTTTGTCACTGTCAAAAACACCTGAATTGTGTAATATCTTACTCTTATAGTATTGTGAAATATGCTCTTTTGGCCATGAGAAATTTAACTCATTATGTAATCTAACTTCTCGATTATGCTTCCATGCTGTCCAAAGTACTGCCCACATATCAGCACACCAAGCTTGGACTTTATTCGTGTTATTTCGGATAGATTTATTGAAATTTTCCATATAATCAAATATTACTTCCGAATAGTATTCTACCTCTGACCAGAATATTTCATCTACACCTTTCATAATGTGCTGTGCTCCACCAGAATGATCTTTATTTTTCTCGACTATCGCTGGATCTATATCCACAGCTGCACATAAATTAAGTAAAAATTCCTTACCATAGCGAGCTAGATAGTCGTAAGAAATATAATTTCTAGTGTCCCCGAAATACCAAAAAGGCGTACTCGACAGGAGCGATTCATTTAGTCGCTCCCTAAAGAGAATATCACTATCATGATAACAGATGACTTGTTGTGTTAAAATTGGGTGTTCCCTAAAATGTTGAACTAATATATGTGGCCGAATGGAAGAAAGATAATTTCTTTTCTTTCTATGGTCCGGATAAAAGAAGAATTGACCTTGATGATTTATTGTGGCGAAATTTCTAAAGTTATCGGGAATGCCAATTTTTGGATTGTACGCCAGTAAGACGTGAATATTTTCAGCTAAGATACCCATATCTTCAAAGTTTTGCAATTGTATCTCTAACTGCCACAAAAAATATTGTTCAGCCGGTTGTGCGGAAATATAAAACATAAATTAATAACGAGGAGTTAGGAGAATCTCATCCCAAGAACTGTATTCCTGATTTAAAAATGAATTTATTGTCAAAGAAAGTAGGAAATGATTGGATGTGTAATTCTTATGTGTAAGTATTTTGGTAGAATTAATTAATTCTTGTTCGATAAGGCACTTCATTTTTAGATCTGATGTAAATCTGCTCCAGTGTAGTAGTGTATTAATGAGATAAAAATAATCTCTATTTATATCCTTAATTGTACGTTTCCAACCTAAAAGATGCTCCACGATAAGCGGTGTTATATTGAATTTTGTTTTTTTTGACAACGCTTTACAGAGAATGGGATAAGCCAAAAGATTCGCCAATGCTATCTCGGAAGACAAATTGCGGTGTTGTTTGATCATTAGTTCCATTTCCGATAAAATTCTATAAAGTGTCATTTCAATGGGAAAAGTATAAATCTCTAAATTGTACAATTGTATTAAGGCATAAAGATGATTGGCAATATTTAGTTGGCGCGTAGTGTCTTGAGCTAAATAAGCGATTATCTTTTCGGCAGTTTGGCACATTGCGATACTGAATGTAGGATCAGCTGGGGTGCCGCTGCGACGTTGACGGTTTATAAGCAACTGCAGGTAAAAAGGTAAATCCTGTATTTCATGCCATCTGCTTTTGCTGAGATAGTCTATTAGTTTTTTATCATAATCGGTTAAAACTTCCCCTAAATCAGCATCAAAAAAATCATTTTTTTCCAGTATTTCTAAGGCAAGAATTAAGTCGGCACGATTTTGAGTAAAGCTGTATTCATCAAAATTGCATTTAGAATTTTTAATGATTTTAAAAGTTTCAAATGCAATTTTTTCGACCGTTGAATCACCTAATTTGCAATTATAGAATTTATGCAAAACAAAGCCGAATTCGATTTTTTCCGGCTTTGTTTGGATATACTTGAAATTATTAAGATAATTAGCGAGCATTATTAAGGTTATATTTTTTAGATAAGAAAAGATAACTGTTAACTTATTATTCGGCTAGTGCGGATTTCCAAAATACGTAGTTCCAGGATTGGTAACGGGTACCGAAACCGAAGACATGTCATCCGATGTTGTCCCATCAGTTGTTGATCCAGGGATCATATAAAGTTCGTTATACAATGAATCAAAATCGTTTGCATTTAGAAAATTAGAAAGGCCTACGATATCGACTTGGTATAATTTTACCGAAGCGTTTTGATTTGTATATCTTCCTTTATCCACGCTAATATCAGTTGTCACATCCTGTACACCATATCCGTTGTAAAATGAAGTAAGCAATCCATCAGTCGTATTTGGATCATGATTGCCCTGCTTTTTTGTCGGAAGAATTAGGTTAGTAATAACCTCCTGCGCCCCAACCATATTAGTCTGCACATCAATTTGCATACCTTTGGCGCGAAAATAGTTTCTTAGCTCTTCTGCCGATTTAACAATCAAGTATTTTGTGCCTAAAGCTGTTGATCCATTGGTTCCAATATTTACTTCGTTAAACATGCTCCCAGCGTCTTCTTGCATTTTCTTTTGCTCCTGATCTTGCTCTAAATTAGACATTGGCTGCGGTGCAACAAATTTTTTTGCTCTTGAGACAAGATCCACAGACACAGCATAACTTTTGTAAGTTCTACCTAGACTACTATTAGGATCTTCGTATTTCTTTAAATAGGCCAGCTTTTCTTCCTTCGTTTCATTAATATTTCCTGGATATTTAAGATCAAACTCCATAAGCATGCTCCATTCCTGCGTGTCACGCATGCTTTCGTAAAATCCAACATATGACACTTTTTCCGCTGCACTCATCACTCCACCTAATATGGTGGTTAACTTTTGATTTGTTAAAATGTCGAGCTCTTTCTCTAAGGATTTGAAATCCAGTTTAATTTTTGTTTTCATAATGTTAAAAGATTTATAATTTGTTATCTAATATAATTTAGAATGTGCGTTTAAAAAAATACTTTTTTTACGCAATCGATTGTTTTAATTTAAATGTTGTGTTTAATACTTGTATAATATATTTTAGTAATAATATATAGACTTAATTATGAACCTAAAATCATTTCCAATAGATCGTCAACTTGACGTAATGGATTGTGGACCGGCTTCGTTAAAGATGATCGCCAAGTATTATGGCAAGTATTATTCATTACAATATCTAAGAGATCTTTGTGGAAATACGAGAGAAGGGGTTTCGCTCGCAGGAATTTCTTATGGTGCAGAAGCCATTGGACTACGAACCTTGGCGGCGAACTGTACTGTTGATGAGCTAGTGCAAAAAATCCCATTGCCTGTGATCATCCATTGGGACAATAGTCATTTTGTTGTACTTTATGCTATTAAAGAAAATAAAAGAAATGCATTTTTTTTTATTGCGGATCCGGCAAAAGGAAAACTATGCTATACTAGAGGTGAATTTGAGAAAAAGTGGATTAAGCAGAATGAAAATAAAAATTCAGGAATCGTGTTAATCTTGGAGCCACAGGCTGATTTCAAGCAGCGGCAGGCAGGAGAGAAAGCAGAACGAGGCCGTTATCTGGAAAATATTACGGGCTATTTTTTACCATATAAAAAAAGCTTTTTGTATTTGGCTATGGTCATGTTACTTATCACGGGCATGCAGGCGATTCTTCCTTTTATTTCCAAAGCTGTTATAGACGTCGGTATACAGACTCAGGATGTAAGCTTTATAAATATTGTGCTGATAGCAAATTTGGCCCTTATTGTCAGTATAACTTTAAGTTCAGCAGCGCGTGACTGGATTCTGCAGCATATGTCTTCACGCATCAATATAGCTTTGATTTCGGATTATCTCATTAAGCTCATGAAATTACCTGTGTCTTTTTTTGAGAATAAAATGCTTGGCGATATCCTTCAACGTGCCAATGACCATGAGCGGATCCGAAGTTTTATTATGAATAATTCGTTAAATTTAATTTTTTCAACTCTAACATTTTTGATTTTTAGTATTGTTCTCCTGATTTATAATACAACAATATTCTATATTTTTATTATTGGGAGTTTGCTTTATATTTTATGGATAATGGCTTTTTTGAGGCTGAGGAAAAAATTAGACTGGGATTATTTTGAGTTGACTGCAAAAAATCAAAGTTATTGGGTAGAAACAATTGGCGGCATTCAAGATATAAAAATAAATAACTACGAACAGGCTAAGCGATGGAAATGGGAAGGAATCCAGGCCCGACTCTTTAAAGTCAATTTAAGAATGCTGAGTATCAATAATATTCAGAATCTTGGTGCAAGTTTTATTGATAGTGTTAAGAATTTATTGATTACTTTTTTTTGTGCTAAAGCTGTCATTGCTGGTGATATTACTTTCGGAGTTATGATTTCCACTCAATTTATTATTGGCATGCTGAACGGGCCTGTTCAACAATTCATCATGTTTATGGTGAGTTTTCAATTCGCACAGATCAGTTTTCTACGCTTGAATGAGATTCAGGTATTAAAAGAAGAAGATGAGGGTACAGGAACCAATGACCTAGCATTAACAGCAGGTAGAGATATTGTCGTTGACAATGTGTCTTTCCAGTATACCAATGTTTCGCCCATAATCCTTAAAAAGATATATCTCGTGATTCCTGCTGGAAAAGTGACGGCAATTGTCGGTGACAGTGGTTCGGGTAAATCCACACTTCTAAAGCTGCTTCTGCGTCTTTATAAGCCAAGTTATGGTGAAATTTTGGTTGGAGGAATGAATATCAATAATATCGGTTTGCGTCAATGGAGGGATCGTTGCGGTGCCGTTATGCAGGATGGAAAAATCTTTAATGATACCATTTTAAATAATATTGTACTTGATAGTGAAAAGATTGACAATGAGCTTCTTCGTAAAGCGGTGACAGCTGCCAATATCGGGTATGAGATTGAACAACTACCACTGGGTTACCAGACTAAAATGGGAGAAGATGGCCGGGGCCTCAGCGGCGGGCAGAAACAACGTGTATTGATTGCACGTGCATTATATAAAAATCCCGATATCTTATTTTTTGATGAAGCGACCAATGCATTAGACACAATTAATGAACAAAAAATTACACAAGCTTTAGATGAGATTTTCAACGGAAAAACAGTTATTGTCGTTGCACATCGTCTGAGCACTATCCGAAAAGCAGATCAGATTATTGTCATGAAAGATGGAGAAGTTGTCGAAGTAGGCAATCATGATTCGTTAGTACAGCGTAATGGTCGATATAGTCAACTCGTAAATAGTCAAACTGAAATGAGGACTTTAGTAAGCTAATTAAAAATGGATGTACAGGAAAAAGAAATCAAATATCAGCGGACAGAAGAAGTTCGCGACATTATATCGCATATGCCTACCGCATTCGCTCGTACAATAGTCTACCTGGTACTGTTTATGGTTGGGCTCCTTCTGATTTTCGGTTATATTGTTAAATATCCCGATATTGTGAGCGGCGAGGTGACTGTATCGGCTCAGAACGCACCCGTACAAATTGTTTCTCCCCAAAGCGGAAGGCTGCGTCTTCGCGCGTTCAAATCGCAGGATAGGGTTAATTCAAAAGATATTCTAGCTTGGGTAGAAAATACGGTAGATCCAGAGCAGGTTATTTACATTAGGGGATATGTAGATTCCTTAAAGTTACCGCTTACTAACGCTCGTGAGATTTACAATCTACTCCCAAAAAATTTGAAATTGGGTGATCTTACAGTTCCCTATTCTACATTCTTATCGAGTCTACGTCAATTGGCCGATTATCAAGAACACAAATTGTACGACAAGCAAGATCTCTCGTTATCGAAGGTGCTTAATGAACAGAATATAGCTCTTAACACGCTTCAAGAGAAAGAGCGCTTAAGTAAAGAAAACCTTAAACTTTCGGATAAATTTTTAAAACGTGATTCCATTTTGTTCAGCAAAAGGTTAATCAGCGAAGCAGAGTATGAAGAATCTCTGGCAGGGCATCTAACTGCCGAAGATCAGGTAAAAAGTTCTTTACGCAATTCAGGGTCTGTACGGGAAGCAATAAGTAATACCGAAAATACCATGCAGCAAAATCGAATCACAAAGACCGAAAAAGAACTGCAGCTCGATCTTGACTTATTGACATCTTACAATAATCTTATTGATAAAATCAATATTTGGGAAAAGAAGTATCTTATCGTATCACCTATTTATGGTCATGCACAGTTTTTAAAATTTTGGACAGATAACCAGTTTATACAAGAGGGAGAGCCAATCTTTTCCATTATCCCAAAGGAGGGTAAGACTATAGGTAAGGTAATGCTTCCGATTCAAGGTGCTGGTAAAGTAAAAGTTGGTCAAAGAGCAATTATCAAACTAGCTGACTACCCCTATATGGAGTACGGATATATCGAAGCCGAGGTTCAAAACATCGCGTTAGTTTCAAGTATTGTTAAAGCGGGAAATGGTACCTCAGTTGAATCTTATTTGGTGACATTAATATTTCCTAATGGTTTGAAAACTAACTATGGTACATCATTAGCTTTTAGATTTGAAGCAAAGGGCTTAGTGGAAATCGTCACCAAAGAGCGAAGATTGATTGAACGCTTTTTTGATAACCTCAAATATATAGGGTATACTAAATGAAAAGAATAATAGGAGTTTTTCTTTTACTGTATTTATTGTTACCAGAGGTAGTTATCGGGCAAAAGAAAATCAATTGGGAAATCGCGAAGTCTATCCTATATACCAATAACATCAATTTGAAACAGAGCTTTTTAAAGGAAAAAATTGTAAAAAACAATATAAATATAGCTCGCGGAAATCTCTACCCAAGCCTTAGCTTTTCAGCTAATAATCAGCACACCATGGGATTAGTATTTGACCCTGTGTCAGGTAGATTGATCACTGGAAATCAATGGTCTAACTATGCCACAGGGAGCTTGGGTAGTAGTTTAGTCATTTTTCAAGGTGGACAAAAACAGAATGTACTAGAGTCGGAAAAAATTAATCTTGAATTGGCGCAGCTTGATACGGAAATGTTGCTTCAGGAATTGGAATTGCAGTTGCTTCAATTATTTACGCAATCGCTTATTAACAGAGATTTATGGCAAGCAGCGGGCAGTCAACAAGAATTGTCCAAGGAACAATTGAGACAAGAAGAAGAGCTTATGAAAAGTGGAAAACGCACACTGATCGATGTTGGACAGGCCAAAGCTAAGCATGCAACTGATAATTTAAATACGGTAAATGCAAAAAATGCTTATGAGATTAGTATTTTAAAATTACGGCAAATTCTAGATCTGAATGATTCTGAGGAGATTCAACTGCAATCAATAAGCCAAGATACTTTGTTAGTAACGGGGGAATATAATATTCATAATGATGTATATATTAAGAAGATCGATAAACAACTTGCCCTTCAGGAAATCAGTATTAAGTTGGCTCGATCTACCTACTTTCCAACTTTGGTCTTTAATAGTAGTTATGGTACTAATTATTCATCGCAACGTATGGATGGTTTATCAGGTGAAACGATGGCCTTTTGGAGACAGATTAACCAAAATAGGACGCTATATGGAAATCTTGCTCTTACACTTCCACTATTCGACGGTAATCGAACCAAGAACAACTTAAATTCTGCCAAACTGACCAAACGTAATCTGCTTTATGAAAAAGAAAAACAATTTGTTGACCGAAAACAAAAATATGCACAGGCAGAATTAGAATATCGTTATTCTGAAGAAGAGTTAAAGGCTCTTCAATTAGCGTACGAAGTGAATAAAACTAACTACGAAGCAATAAATGAGCGCTACAAAATAGGTAAAAACTCGTCAATTGATCTTTATAAAGCTTTAACAGAATATAATATTTCGGAATACAAACTGATTAGTAGTCGCTATAGAGTGTTTTTTCAAAAAATTAATCTGCGAATTATTCGCAATATGGAAAATTAATTTTTTTCTAATTCATGTGTGTAAAATTTTCCTCTACAAGTAAGTGAATCCTTTTCGCTTTGCCGATTATTTTTTCGTTCAAAGCCTTTTCCGCAGTTGCGGGATGAGCATCGTCAATTGGATTACAATAATGATTATCTGGAAAACGTCCAGGCCATTACCTTTGCCAAATATCCGATCCTGTATAAGGACAAGACTTAAGCCAGTTGGCACTGACCGAAATGGAGTGGGGGGATTGCCTACCTATATTGACGATCCGAAGGTGCAGGCCGATCGCCTGCGCAATATGATCAATGTACGTAGCGAGCGTATCCTGGAGGGTAAAAAATCCTACTCGTATCGCTTGCGCAAGCAGCGTTGCTTTATCCCAGTGAGTGGAACCTTTGAGCACCTTGTAGTGAAAGGCTGGAAAAATAAAGTGCCTTATTTTATCGGTGAAGCGGGGAGAGAGCTATTCTATTTACCCGGCTTGTACCAGTGGCATGAGACGGTGGTTGAGGATGGCGTAGTTGAACGCGTAGGTTCCTTTGGTATGCTTACAAGAGCAGCCAATGAAGTTATGGCCAATATCTATAATGATGGGCCTAATAAACATCGGATGCCCTTATTCTTGCCGGAAGATCTCGAGCGTCAATGGATCGAGGATATTCAGGAGGACGATATGCCACCAATTTTTCTGTTTGAAATGCCCAATGATAAGCTGAAGCACTATCCGGTGTATACGTTGAGAGGATATCCAAACCGCCCGGATGGAAAGCATCGTTACGAGCAATTTGACTGGGAAGGATTGCCACCATTAGGAAGTGATACGGCGCAGACTTCGTTGTTTTAAATCAGTGTCCAATGGGAAGTTTAACGAAATATGTATCAAATGATCGCCCCGAGTTCGCTGTATTTCTCGAAGATGACGATAAGGTTTGTTACGTATACCTATTGAATGAGGAAAGAATAGTTGGAGATATATGGTTATACAATAGCGTTCCTACTCCGAGCGAACCTGAATGGCATAAAAAGGAGAATATACCGTTTTTAAATCCTGCAGCGTTTGTCAAAGAGAATCTTGAACCATTTGATGCATGGGATGTACGCAGATAGCCGCTATTATTGCTATGTACAGAAACACTATAAAACCCGTTTTTCAAGAATAATGATATCTCCATCATTACTCATCTTCTGAAAACCCAATTTTTCAGCAAATTTCAGTGCTTTAAGATTCGTTATTTCAGTCTTTGCTACCAAAACATTTACCTGGTATTTTTCTTTTGCCAATGCTATCAACAACTCAAAAGCTGCAGACATTATTCCTTTTCCCCAATATTTGGGCAGCAGAAAACCACCAATCTCAATTTTCTTTTCTTCCTGATTCCAGTGGTGTAAGGCGCAGTCACCAATAATTATCTGCTCATTTTCCACAGTCCGTATACTGTAGAGTTCCTCACAAAGAGATAAAATATGTTCTGTAAACTGTACCGGATTCATATCCTCCTCATTAGTTGTCTGGTCCTGAATGGCTGATTCATCTTCAAAGTACAATCGGTAAAATGACTCAGAATCTTTTACAGACATTTCTCTCAATATGATCTTTATACAGTCTCCGGCCGATTTCATGACCTCCATAAATTATAAATTTTATGTTTATTCATCAATAACTGCTGATCATTGACAGATCAATAGTTACTTGCAGCATATCGGTTCAAAGTTAATGATTTAGAAAAATATTATTAACTTATCCTGTGTGAGCTTCAAAAGAAGACTGAATGATGAATTACAACAAGAATTTTTCGGTTCCGATAATAATACTTTTCCAGCTGGTAACCGGGTTTACCGTCTTAAAGTACAGCAACCTACTGTGCAAAGTTCGGCCAATTCACATGCTAATGTCGCAACAATATAGCCCAATTAAGTCAAACTAATTATGAAAACTAAAATATCTTGTATTAAGATACTATTCACTATATTAGCGGAATGAAGAAATCTGATTAGCATATAACAAATAATGTTTTTTTCGAGGCAATCAATGAATGCCTTGAGATTTTATATGTTAAATTTCAAAAATATGCTAAAATGATTAATTTCTTTGAAAGTCCTTTTAAAGGCAAAATAATTCAAGACCATAATACCAACCCCAATATTATTGCTGGAAAATATTCCTATTATTCAGGCTACTATCATGAACACTCTTTTGAAGACTGCGCTCGTTATTTGATGTCAAATCGAAATGACGTTGATAAGTTAATTATAGGCTCTTTCTGTTCTATTGGAAGCGGTGTTAGTTTCATTATGGCGGGCAATCAGGGGCACCGACATAATTGGATATCTAGTTTTCCTTTCTTTTATATGCCAGAAGTTGAAAGCTTTGGTGGTTCAATTGATGGATTTGAAAATGCTGGAGATACACTTGTTGGTAATGATGTTTGGATAGGAAGCGAGGCTATGATTATGCCCGGAGTGAAAATCGGCGATGGGGCTGTAATTGGTAGTCGGGCACTAATCACCAAAGATGTTGCCCCTTATACTATTGTCGGGGGAAATCCTGCGCGGGTAATTAGAACACGATTCAGTGAAGAACATATCAAAATGCTTTTAGAAATCAAATGGTGGGATTGGGATGAAAAAAAATTATCGGATGCTATTCCTATACTTTGTTCTGAAAATATAGAGTTGCTATATGAATTTTATCAAAACTATTACTAACCGACTAAAATATACCATCTTTTCTTTAGGTAGATATATATAGCAGGGCTGGATTATTCCAGCCTTTTTTGCGGTATAAATCTCTTGTCAAGAAAAAAATAAAGGACGCATTGAATGACTAATGTTAGTGAGATAAACAGCACCATCAAAGGGATTCCAAAATAATTTCCAGGAATTGTACGATTAGAGACAAGTTATACAGGGTACTTAAAAAACAGAGATTATTGATAGACAGGAAAAAGAAGCGTGCACCAGGAACCATGAATTCAAATCATTACTATCTGAAATATCCTAACCTAATTAAAGAGTTAGCACCTACGCGTAGTAATGAATTATGGGTTTCAGACATTACATATATTTCAGTAGGCTATGATATCAATTATCTTTCTCTCATAACTGATACCGCGGAATAAATCTCCAGAATGTTCCTTATACCTGAAGTGTGCGAACTTTTCATTTAAATTTTTCATGACAGTCATTTGGTGCGAATGCCACAAATGCTGTTCCGGAAAGAAAATTATAAATAGCCGTCAACTTTTGAACAAAATTTTTAAAGAAATGTAGTTCAACTAATCTTGCGGACTTTGATTTAGATCGAGGCCCAAAGCCGGCTAACATTTGGCTCAAGCGAACGTTTAGGCAAAAAGCCTCACTTAACGTTGTAAGGGAGGCCTTTTTGTTTAAGCTGTCTATTTCAGGCCTAAGATTATTCAGCGATCATCACCTTTTCCTCCTTGATATTATTTAGAAAATCCGTGTATTTTATGGGTAGCTTTTTTCTGTGGTAATAAAAATAGAAGTCAAATGAGCCCCCGATGATTCCCTTATCCGGAGCATATACAAATCGATCAATTCCTCGCTCAAAATCATAATTATACTCATGTTGTGTCCAATCTACATAGGTCCAAAACTGATATCCCGTTGCATGCTGTGCTAAGGTGATTTTTTTGGATAGATATTCTCTTCTGTCCCGGGACCAATCTAAAAAGGAAAGCGGGTCTTCACCTATCCGATATAAAGGGAATTGTAAACTAGGATAAGCGCCTTTAAATATTTTTTCGAATTGAAGTACACTATAGGCCGAATCTTGGGTATTGATAGTCCCATAGACATTCGTAAAAGCTTGCGGACGATTGCGGACTGCATAAAACTGTAACAAACAATATTTTGGTGCATAATAAGTATCTCCTTTTTTTATAATTAGCTTATACGCATTAAAATACTTTGTTGTTTGCTTCACAGTAGTGTTGAAGTACGATAACGTATTTTTTTTATGAAGCTCTTCCAGATCTTTAAAGTTAATCATTGAAGAACGTACTGTATCGGGGTTGATTTCATACCAATCTTCTGAACCATCTAAATCAGGTAGAATGGAAAATAGCGTGATATTATAATCATGTTGTCCATTATATATACCCTTATTACCGATAAACGTTTGTACCTTACTCATTACATTAAAAAGATGCACTTCACGCTTAATCTTATATAGCGGATAGGTGTTTAACCTAAAGGATGAGGCTGTAAACTCTTTGCTATCTTCTTCAAAAAGGAAATATTTGGTGTGACTAAATCCTTTATTGAAGGACAATAGGGAGATAAGGACCAACCAAATTATAAGGCACTTAGTTTTAAGCATAGCAATGTTCATTTTGTTTGTTAATTAGCTTCTTTCAATTAAAAATTAGTTGCATTTAGTACCTGCTTTGCCATCTCTATGAGTGGAATTAACACTTGATTCGACCGTATCGAGATTATTTACTATTAAAAGTCCAAAACGATCAGAAAGGGAGTTACATTCATTTAGGTAAGTGTGCAATCAACTCAACTTCTAATTTAGCATCTGACATGTACAATCTTTGTACTTGTATCCAAGTAGCGGCAGGAAAGTCATTATTGTAAAACTTTTTCCTCACATCATTATATTTCTTCATTGCTTCGATGTCTGTCGTGTACAAATTCTCTTTTACCACATGTTGAAATGTTGCGCCAAAACTAGCCAAAGATGCTTTTAAATCATTGTAAACTGCTTGAATTCCTTTAGGGGAAAGATCCGTCGTTACGGCGCCCGATATATAAAGAACGTTATCAACTTTTAAAACCTGACAATATCCCGCTGTTGTATCCTGTTTCATTTTGTTGTTGTTCCAATGCCATTTTTCTTTTTTGATGTTCTTTTCCTGTGAAAAAGTATTGCTAAAAATTAATAGAAATGGAAGTAAAATAAGGTATTTCATAGCTTTTGGTCTTTATTTATTGGTCTTTATTTAAATGGAGATCTTCATTGTTTAGTTATTTTCCTAAATTAAGGAATTTAGGAATTGGTTACACCTTTTCAGAAACTTCTATCTTTATTTCAAAATAGAGAATAACGGCTCCTCCGTTATCATGTTAGATTTTTATGCGTTACAGGTAGGAAAGAGTCCTGCTACCAACTAAAATGTCTTTTACCGGTTGCCTCATCTCAGCTAAAGAAAAAATCAGCCTATAGCAGACTTTTCGGTATCTACCGCGTACCGCTTACATACACCTTGTTTTCCTCAGATCGCCGTCGTAGCAACCATACTTTTGTCATACACATAAAAACAAAAGAAAATGACAAATCAATTTTTAATTAAAAACACAATGGCAGATATGCGAAGTCTATCTACTTGTGAAATTACGCTATTACAGAGCGGCTGTTATGCAGGGGTGGAGTTGTTAGGCTATTATGAGAAAGGGGATACACCTGCTCCAATTATCTATTTTTTGAGTACTACGCTTCTAGATGATGATGGTGGCAGTATTATCCAAACAGGAGATATTAAATTAGAACATCAATTTATTGGAGAGCTTAATGTCAGATATTTTGGAGCCAAAGGCGATGGACTGCATGATGATACATCTGCCCTACAAAAGACCATCGATTACGCACCCATAAACAGTGAAGATACAGTTGCATTAAGTCCTAAAGGCTTCGCAAACGGTTTTAGTATTCAGATACCAAGAGGACGTTATAAGATAACAGATACCATTATTTTGAAACGGGGACTGAATATCAAAGGAGCATCTCTTGAATCTACTCAACTTCTGTCTTTTTTACCTGGTTCAGTAATAAAATACAGTGATGAGGGTAGATATATACAAGATGAAATCAAAATAAGTGATTTATCGATATGGCAGGATACGTCTGTCCCCGCTACGAATGGCGCAGCTATTATGCTTGATTTCGGTTCCACTACTGTTTACAGCATGAAGTTAATGGTTGAAAATATTTACATTGAGGGAACATATGACGGTATTACTGCCGTAGCGCTTGTAGGTTCATCAATGAAGAACGTTTTTATATCCAAATGCGTGAGACATGGTATCTATATCCCAATGACAATAGGTAATAAATCTTCGAGTAGTACATCGTTAACATTATACAACTGCTACACAAGTTCAAATGGAGGTGATGGAGTGAGGATAATCAACGGAGCCTACATTTCGCTCGTTGGTTGTGCATCAGATTCGAATACTGGTTATGGCTATTATATTCAAGAAGGATTGGGGCACTCGCTTTTTTCTTGTGGTTGTGAAGAGAACAAATCTGGAAATATCTTTTTGTCCAAAGGCCAGGGAATTACATTAAATGTAACAAGCCTTTTCTCTGAGATTAACGGTGAAATTCATGGTATAACAATCCATCAATCGCACAATGTCAATATAGCAGGATATGCAAGAGCGATAGGAGGAAACACAGGATACGCCGTAAATATTTCTCTTAATGGGGGTATGGTGGATTTATCAAATCTAAGTACTGAAGATTTGTGGCAGACAAAACGCATTAATACAGGCGTGCTGGTCAGAGATTTAAAAAGCGCACTCGTGTGTAGAGACGGACAGTTCGCGTTCAATGGAAATACTGTACAGGCTGGAAAATTAGTATCAATTGTAGGCTTCTTGCCTGAGTCTATAAAAACCTCCGTAGAAAATATCGCTTCCTTTTCTAAAGCTGATTCTACTCGGAATGTTAACCATTTTGTGCAATCAATAGTTTCGGATAACAACGAGTCATATCCACTATTGGTCTCAAATTATACAGGGGTTGCGGTTAAAGGTAATTCTGCAACTGTTCAGAAATTTGCGGCAAACTACATTGTTGAGTCAAATATCGGTAGCGCTGCCAACGCCAATATAATGATTGATACACAGAGTGGGACAGTTCCGGTCGGAAACTGGAATATATATTCTGAAAGTCAGCGCAAGTCCTATTTTCGGGGGCCTTTGGTATTAGGCTCCAATAATGGCAGTGAAATTATGGGGGGAAATGGCTCTCCAGAGGGAATTGTTTCTGCAAGAGTTGGGAGTATATACATTAACAGTGCAGGAGCGTCTTCGTTAGATAGTATTTTTGTGAAAGACAGTGGCTCTGGGAATCTTGGATGGGTGTCTTTGGTTCCCATGCGACAGGCGGCAGCAGCTGTAAACTCTGCAACCGATCCAGGTACCGTTTACACACAATCAGAAATACTCGCGATCTTGAGCGAGCTTCGTGATCTTAAAACAAAATTAAGAACTGCCGGCGTTTTGGCGGTTTAATTTTCTAAACGTTTCCCCTCTTAGTTAGAGGGAACGTTTCGCATTCCTATATACAGGATTTAAGCAACTCACCATCTTCTAGATGACAAGATGTATGGAGGCTGACATCTTTATTGACACACTTTTGTGTAGAATTGAAAATAAGGAGGTTTCTTCATGGGTGTTTTACCTATCTTCCAAGATAATTATATTAACGAATGAAAAGATATTTAGTATTTATTGCGCTACTGGGGCTAGGCTTTGGTGCGTGTAAAAAAGATCGGGTTGTCGAGCCTGAACATCAAAATGTTGAAACAATTAAAATTGCTGGGCACGTTTATCCAAAAGATTCCATCATGAGTGTTTTTGAAAAATACAGTGGCTTTACAAAAGAAAGATTCATTTTCAACCAAGAAAAAGAGCAATTCTACATTGCTGATTACAAACTATTTGTTGAACCCTCTGATTATATCATACTTAAAAAATAATGAGATATCTAATTTATATTCTTTTTTCACAAATTCTATTTTTGAAAACCTTTGCACAGGGAAATTTTGATAAATATGGTGTAAATGTTGACTTTATTGCTGAACCTAATGTAACTACTAGTAACGGTGTTCAGCTTTTCTATAATTCTTCAACGGATAATAATTATAAATTCAAAATTTTAGCCAGAATTTCAAGAAATGATAAAGGCAAAAGCGATCAATATGGTGAATTAACATGGTTAAGACTAAAATATGTCACCAATGGAAACACTTATGTAATTGCGGATGAACTAATACTCTACTTTGTTCCCGATGGTTTAAATCAAAGTCCATATAAAGAATTTTTAATTGAAATACCTCCAACAATTCAAACTGATGGCCAAATAGTAGGAGAGTTTTATACTCGAAATGGTACTTCAATTAATGAAGTTAAGTCTGCAAACGCACCCTTAATAACCAAAATTATAAGTGGCCCTTCACAAATTTGCACTGAAGGAATATATACCTTTGGAGGTCCTGAGCCTGTTTCACTTGAAAACGCAACTAATATTGCAACGCTGACAAGTTTAGGAAATAATCAATATAAGGTAACAAGGATTGGCTATCAAACTGGAACTGTTAAATTAAAGTCTACGACATCAGGCAAAACATTTGAAAAAGAGATTACAGTTGGTGGTGGTGCAAATATTGTAATCGACGAAATGAGTTCATTACAGCAAGTTGGTAATGGATTCCAATTTCAGGTACTGCCTGGAAATGCTAATATGAAGTATACAGGCGTACTAAAAGTTACAAATATAACTACGAGTGTTCCTACGACCTATAGCTGGTCTTTAGTGTCGAAGACAGCAACACATTATACTTTTGGGTGGAGTTCGAATGGCAGATCTGTTGAGGTGCACTCTAAAGGGAATGTAGGTTTTGTTGTTTTAAGATGTAAAGCTGTAAGTGGCTGTGATATTATAGAACAGGATTATACGTTTTATTTTGGTGTAAATCCTAACGATTAATTAAATAATAGACGCCTAGACCAAAAATCTAGGCGTTTACTTTTTTAACAAAAAAATCTTTCCCTTTTTAAATCGGGTAGAGTTTTTCCAAGAAAAGTTGAAGGATTAAATTTCATAATAACCATGAGTCATCCATAACCTGTAAAGATCATTTAAGTCCGCCACATCCTGACTTGTTCGAAAACAGGGATGAAACCAAATCCAAAAATTCTCTTGGTCTTATTCTCTCAAATTTTTCATCACAGTCATTTGGTGCGAATGCCACAAAAGGGCCTACCTTTCTTAAAAAGAGGTGGGCTATTTTTTTTGAATAAGTATCATTTTAAATTTAGAATATTTTCTCAATAGAATAAAATTTATAAATAATTTGAATTTATAAATTTTATTCTATTTTTATATCAGCTAATTAACCTGATAAGTGTGTATTGATTTTATAAGCCGGAGGTAAAACTTACCCTTAATAACTTGTAAAAGTGTATGTGTTATTAGTATTTCAAGTTTAGAAACCTAATTATAAGTCATATGAAATACGCAATCACAGTGCTACTTCTCTGCTATGCTTTAATAGCATCAGCACAAGAACAAAACTCTTCTGGAATCTTAATCGGGAATTTTTATCGGACCAAAGTAGATATGGTCGTCCAACAATTTGATTATATTAAAGAAGATACATTACCCTATCGGTACATCGCTAAGGCCGGTGCAAAATTTACAATTATTG
Source organism: Sphingobacterium paramultivorum (assembly GCF_014109745.1). Taxonomy (NCBI): domain Bacteria; kingdom Pseudomonadati; phylum Bacteroidota; class Sphingobacteriia; order Sphingobacteriales; family Sphingobacteriaceae; genus Sphingobacterium; species Sphingobacterium paramultivorum. The sequence goes on along the minus strand of NZ_CP058555.1, from coordinate 2,260,490 downwards.
GAATAAAAAATTCTGAAATTATTATAAAATTTTGGCATTTTAATGACACCAATGCGCAATCTCAACCTGAAAAGGATTTTGCAAAAAAAGGATCTCAATTACTCTATATTGACAAATCAGCAAACGATAAGCATTTTGTAGTAAAAACAGATGTACTTAACGGAAAGGCAGAAAGCTATAATGGTAAGTCAACAAGTTTCGTATGGGGCATTACTACATTACCAGTAAAATTGAGGTTTGGAAATAGTGGCGGCAGAGAATTTCAATTCTCCAGCAATTTCAATATAGGTACCAATGCAGGGATACAATGGGCGTTTAAAGGCAGGAAATCTCAAAACCTTAATTTATTGTTTGGTGTCGGTATATCGTCCGTACAAGTAGATAGCGCTTCTACTGAAGGTAAACAAAGGGAATCAATAACTGCTGCTGCATTTACCCCCTCCTTAGGTGTGGTTTATGGATATGAAAGAATGCAGGTTGGAATCTATACCGGAATGGATTTTACTGGTGGGGCATTAAGTAAGAAATGGCTTTATCAAAGCAAACCCTGGTTGGCAGTAGGTATAGGTTTTGCATTGTTCCAAAAGGATAAACAGGAAGAGGCTGGACAGGGTGATAATTAATAAGCAAATATAAAATCAATAATGACTATGTAATCATTTTTTTTGCCATGAAAAGAACACTTGTAATTCTGTTTTTATGCATTGTCCACTTCAAATCTTTTAGCCAAAATAAATATATGGACAGTGAGCTTGACCCAAATAGATTAAACATTAATTTTCGGGTCTATGACCCGAACACAGCGCTATTTATGGGTCAGCTTTCTGATTTGGTCTATGAAGATTCCTTGTTGATCGATAATTATATGCAGATCCTACGAAAACGATATCCCGACTGGGAAATATCCTATAAATTTTTGAATAACAAAAAATCGGATGCCCAAGCGTTGTTGTTTTGCACTAAGAATTTTATGATTATCGCCTTTCGAGGGACAGAGCCAAACATAGTGGCTGATTGGATTACAGATGCTTCATTTTGGAATTATGAAAATAATCCCTCGTTGGATAATGCGCTCTCTGGAATGCCAGCGGGACATGGTGGGTTTAGAAGGTCATTAATAAATTTGATTCAGGAAGAGGATTTATTTAGTGAAATAGATTTATTAAGCCAGAAGATGCATCCAGAACTTAAACGATCGCAATTCCCTATTTATACTACTGGTCACTCACTTGGAGCAGCCCTGTCTCAGCTCTTTATGGAGTGTTTGAGATTTGAGGGATACAATTTCAAAGGAGCCTATCACTTTGCCCCACCACTTGCTGTTTCCTGTTCCCTACGGGAGCAGATGAAGTTTAACTTTGGCTCTATTGTTTATGATATCGTAAACTATAAAGATTATGTACCTCGTGCGGGACGTAACGGAGTCGCACACTTTGGGCAATTCCTCAGAATATGCGACGACGGAGAAATTCATTTTGAAAAAGAAGCCTATGTGAAATTTTCAATTGCCGAATATACAAAGGCCCTTAAATACCATAAACTGACGAACCATTTAGCAGCTATAAGACGCGATGACAATAAGCTCCAGGAAATCAAATCTCGTTCCTCCGACTTTTCATGCATGGGTGATGAAATAATAGAAAAAGACCCTTGCAAAATTGAAAATTAAAATAAAAATACAATTGCATAGTAGGAAATGAATGGCGAAGATCTGAGATGGCTGCGAAATACGCGAACCGTCAGTGCATGATGTGGAGCAATCTGGCTATATGATGTAAAAGCTGTGCGTCTTGCCGCGGCTTTTACATCATATAGGAATCAATACTTGACGCAATGTGAGGTGGCCGCCTGGGCGTATCGGAGCTGCATAAGCTTCGGCGGCTGGAAGAAGAAAAAGTTACGGGACTCAATTCTGATTATCAATTTCCCTAGGCAGAGCATGCGAGTTATCCCTGCTGAATACCTCAGTTTGGTATTATAAGCACAATGGACCTGCAATAAATGAATAGTGCATTTGATCCCTTGAAGCTGTCTATTCATTTTAATTACCTGGCTTCATACATATGAATTCCGACAAATGGAATTATCGAACCAGAGGATGAGGCATAATGTTATTAATTCTATCTAAAATATTTCATCTCTATAACTCGTCGATAATGCTTGAATTGGCCCTCACGTTTCCATTTTGCTAGACCAATGTTATCAAAGACTATATCGTTATCCTTATTATATACCCATTCTAGATTCAGCTGATCCAAGATTGGTAAATTTCGGTTATGGATGATGGATTTGCCGTTTTTTCGGTTATTTTTAGAAAATTTGGCACCATTATATAACAATTCATCTATTTGTTTCATTATCAAGTCACAATTTTTATAGAAGTCTAGGGCACCATTGTATGTATCAATTTGAGGTATCTCAACATTTTCTAACACCTTTATATTTCTTACAATTTCGATACTTGGAATTTCTGACTTATAAAAATTACATCCTCTAATTACTTTGTCTAAAGCAGATATACTATATTTTGCGCCATTGAAATTCTCAATTATATCATCTAAAATCAAGGCCTCAATGCCAGATTTTATGCTTAACGCTAAATGTTTGCTGTTTGTGCAGACAGCAAAACTTTTATTATACTTTGCGTTAGAATAATAATCAAACTTTACACTTTTAAGATCTTTGATTTTTAAAGCTATAGTCGAGCTATCAGTATCAATCTCTACAAGAATAAGGTGCGAAATAATCATAACAGTCAAGCTTTAATTTATGCGTCTAAAGCAAAGTTTGCGATATCGACATCATCAGTATTAGCATACATCCATCGAACAGAATTTATAAATTTCAATGCCCCATCGAAGTCATATCTTCGACTTTTTAAGAGCTCTATCTGTTTATCTTTTGGAAGTAGTATAGCCCATTTTGCAAAATTTAATATAGCAGGATTGGTATCAATCCGAAATGCTAAATGTTGATCCAAATCCTGAAATACGGCAAGCAGCTTTGGTGCAGACCATTCAAATCCTTGCTCTTTATCTATTTCTATAGATGCCGATGCGTCTTGATGCCGGAATTCTAAGCCTGCAGCTGATAAAATAAATTTTAAGGTATCAAATATCTTCGACCCCTGGAAGGTATAAAATTTATAGGAATTTTCTCCGACAAACAGCGGACGATCATCTTCCAAACTCTCAATGGGAATATCTTTAAACACCTGACGCATATCATCCAATATCGCACAGCATTGCTCATCAAGCTCAGGATGTATGGATGAAGTCATCAGCAATTCGAGCATTTTTTGCCTTACTAATGGATGTGTATTGCCTGGCTCGCCGCCAAAAATGGGAGGCTTGCCGTCATTCGTAGGTTTTACAAATATTTTCCTACTTCTAAAATCGATATCAACCACTTTCCAAATCTTTGCGGCCAACAAAATGTTGTCTTCGATCATGATCGGCGAGGAGGAGGGAAGATCACCAATAGATTTGCCATCATGTAAAACTTTAAAATGTATTTCAGTCGCAAATACTGAATAAAAATCTCGCGAATTGACAATTCGCTCGCCTTCTAGCCCGATGATGAGCTCTTTACCTAACTGTTCGAGCATATCGGTTTCGATCAGATGGCTTAAAATATCATCAAACTCTTCGGACGTGATATCTTTAAATGCAAAGTTTTGCTCGAGCTCGGTTTTTAAAATCGATATGGGTAAGCCGCTATATTGTTTGGCTACTGCCAATAGTTGATGTGCAAATAAATCAAAGGGCTTTAAAGCTACAAAGGGCGGTTCGATGAATTCCTGTTTATAAAGTTCCCAGCAGGCTAATGATTGTAACAGGCTCCATTTTCCAGTTGCATATAACAACAAAGAACTTGCTTGTCCATCCTTCCGCCCACTTCTACCTACTCGCTGTATAAGGGATGCAATAGAATGCGTAGCATCGATCTGAACTACTTTTTCCACGCTACCAATATCGATACCAAGCTCTAGCGTTGACGTACATGATATCACAAATGGATGATAGGTATTTGTTTTAGCAAAATTTTCAATCCATTCCCTTAACTCCCGATCGACAGATGAATGGTGTGAGTAGTAAGAGGTATGTCCATTTACTTTTTCGGCAATCCTTTTTAGCTTGACGGCAACTTCTTCAGCACGTCCACGGCTATTTGGAAATACCAAAACTTTACTGTTGTAGGTTTCTTTGTAGAGATCTTTGAGCAACTCCAAAGAAAGTTGATTTGCCCCGTTCTCAAAATAACGGAAAGATGTAACCATGCTTTTAGCGGTCCGGTCCCGTAGTACAACCGTAGCATCTGGCCGACCGGTCATGCGTTTGGCTTCTTCGAAATCGCCTAAAGTCGCTGACAAACCTACGATGGAAGGTGTCACCTTAGCGGACTTTTGAATTCGGTGCAATATCGATTTCAACTGAATCCCTCTGTCTGTGCCTATAAACGAATGAATCTCATCAATAACAATATATTTCAGATCGTTAAATAATATGCTAACGTTTTGAGGTTTATTGACTAACATCGCTTCTAAAGACTCTGGAGTAATCAATACGACACCGTTCGGATCTTTAATCAGATGCTCTTTCGCCGTTCTATTTGCTTCGCCGTGCCATTTTGTTACTTTAATATCTAGATAACTACACAGATCCTCTACGCGCACAAATTGATCGTTGATCAATGCGATCAATGGAGAAATGTAAAGGACTTGAACGCTCTCGCTACGCGGACTTATTTTGGATAGGATAGGGAGGAAGGCAGCTTCCGTTTTACCGGAAGCCGTTCTGCTTGCCAAGATGACATTGCTATCGCTTTTCATGATTTTTTCGATAGCAGCCGCTTGTATTGGTCTTAGACTTTCCCAACGCTTATCTTTTACATAGCGTCTAATTGGTTCTGAGAGCAGTTCAAATGCCATACTATAGTTCTTCTATACTGTCTAATAATATATCAACTGGACGTTCATCTTTGATCTGGATATCGCTGAACAGCGCTGCTTTATCCAATTCCGGATTTTGACGTAGAATGCTCAAGATATTCAGGAAATCACGTATTACTTCCCTCGGTGTTAAAAACTCACTTGCACCAGGCTTATTATATATTTCCTCCATAAAATTTTGGATCTCGTTATCGGAAATATCAATTTCCAATTTATAATGAAATTCAAAAACTTCTTTGAGTTTTTTAAGCAATACAAATATCTCGTTATGATCAATCGGCATTAATCGGATCACAGGCTGTGCGAAATCACGAATTTGAAGGGTCTCAAATTTGTTTGTTTCTAACCTTGACTTCAATGCTTGGTAGCTAAATAAACCACGACGTTCATTCTCTAAAAACTCACGTGTACCTGCTATATTGATAAATAAGTTACTTACTTTACCTTGGAAACAATCGTTATAAATCGTCAGGATTTTTTCATAGTTCTTTTCACGCATCGTCGATGTAGAGATCTTATAAAGATTGATGGCTTCATCGAGATTGAGCATAAAACCACTGTACCCCATACTGACAAACAATGCTGTGAAATTTTTGAGCATGTCGTAGAAGTTCAAATCGTTGATCACCTCACGGACGCCAAGGTCTTGTCGAGCCTCAGTCTTCGTTTTATATTGGCCTTTTAACCATCTTAATGCATTTCTTTTCAGTAGCTCGTCATCATTGATATATCCTTCGTAATACTTCATGATTACACTTGCAAAGTCAAATCCGCCGACATCTGTTAGTTCATTGATTGACTGCATAATTTTGTTTTTTACGAGGTTCAAATACTGTTCTTCCCGTATTTCGACAAGGGAAAGGTTATTTTCCGCTGCCGTAGTAGCGACCACCTGTTCAATCCATTTTTCCAGTAGCGTTGCTAAAGCGCCACCTTCTGGTTTTGTCTGTATGGCAATATTATCCAGGATAGCTGTATAGAGTACGAGCGCTTTGCCATCATTTGAATATAGGCGATTATCCGGTGTGAAGTCTGCTGTTGACACCACAAATTTCTGTTTCAATGCTACCGTATTGAGTAGATGTAACATAAAGGATTTTCCCGATCCAAAGTCGCCTATCCAGAATTTAACCATGCTATGGCCATTTTTTACATCGTCTAGTGCTTTGATGAATGCATCGACTTCATCCGAACGTCCTACTGTAATATGTTGTACCCCGATTCTTGGCACTACACCGCTAAGTAATGAATTAATAATAGCGGTGGCTTCTTTAGGTTTTACTGCTAGTTTCATGCTTTAATAATCATTTTATAATAATCCTCATTCATGTCCAAATATTCTTCGTCACGCTCTTCGATCAGCGTATCATCTAAAATTTCATAACAGATCTCGTTAATATCGTTGATCATGGGGCCAGACCTTAACCCTCTCGTTTTACAAAAATTCGCTAGGTATTCTTGAGTCAGTTCAAAACTATTTGCTGTAAATAAACCGATCAATTCACGTTGATCTAATGACAGATCAATCTCGTCAACAAATAAGTTGTCAGGATCAGATTCAATCTCGGTAGATTCTACCTCCGTCTTCGAGCTTTCAACTTCGCTGCTATTTACAACTGGTACATCCTCTACGACCTCTTCCTCATCTTGAAGGTAGTTGTTTAAGAGTTGAACGGTATTTTTATCTTGCTCCTGAACCGTTTTGATCGCTTCGATATTTAATTCTATTTTTCTTCGAATTGGAGCATATATAGAATCAACTTTTTCAAGTGCCGAGGCAAGATCGCGATCCGCTTTTAATTGTTGTATAATATCGTTAAATGCCTGTTCGTGGTGATCATTTTTAAAAAGGGCCTTGTGGATTGTTTTTGTGAGCTGTTTGTCGTCAATTTTATCAGATTGGAGATCAGCGTACAGATAATGCAAGTAAAGCTTTATAGCTTCATTTTTATCTATGGTATAGGCTATTTTACACGCTTCATAGTAAATGTTTTCCGCAGAAGGGTTTAGTTGATTTTGCTCAAAAAGCGTATGAATTTCCTGCCCAAACTCGGCTATATTTTCTTGGTTTACATCATGCTTTAAAATATCAAATTTGGATTTCCAACGCGTTGTATTCATCCTATTTAATTCGATCTCAGTCGCTAGATCTGGATCTTTGATGGAGGACTTTAGGCCTTCCAAAATCGTATTGACATCAGACCCTACTCGATCCTCGAAAATATCGCTTAGACCAGTAAAAGTTTGAGCAAATTCGCCAGATACTTTTCGTTTATGTCCCCATTTTTCCCTTACTAAGATCTCAGCTCTTTTGAATATTGTGTAATACACTTGCTGCGAGATTATGTCATTTACATATTTTTGATTATAATAACTATCAAACATCCAAGCACCTTCCTTCGTTACTCTTGAGATTTTGCGCGCACTTTCAACAAGGTTTTCGATTTCCTTTTTCAGATTAGAATCTTTTTTTGTGAGGTTAGCTCTTAATTTTTTTTCACAACTGAGAAAGAGGGTAATCGTCTCCATACAGCATCCTTCCACATCGATGAAAACATTACTTACTCCATATAGCTTATTAATTAGACTCACTTGAGCTTTTGAAAGTCCCATTTTATCTTTATAACGCTTGCCGAGTAAATAGTCTTCATAGTTATAATTATTTTCAAACCCTTCCGAATAGCTGTATTGGACTGGTTGCACGCTTGGCCTTTCCTCTGGAGCTGCAAAAAGATTAGAATTATCCAATTTTGCTAGTACTTCTTCGATATTTAATGAAGGTTCGGAATAAGGACTTGTAGAAGTATCTATATTATAGGCTTGAGTCGGTATAATTTCTTCCTGATGACCCGTAACGTCAATAATATCATTGGGTGTTTCGTCCGATATATTGTTTGCATTTAAAGAATCTAATATAGACGTAATTTCACGGTGTTGCTCTTGTTCAGCTTTACTATCTTCTATTTGAATGGGAGTTTCAACTTTGGAAGGTTTATCATCAGCGGTTTCCTCGTCGCTTTTTATTGCTTGTGGTTTAGTTAATGGTTGGATTGTTGATATTACGTTATTCATAACAATATTCTTGTTATCTTGTAAGACTGCAGTAGTGGACTTCTCTTCACTAAATTTAGGAATGGGAGGTGCTGGCGATGATACAGGCAGTTTTTGAATCGTATCAATCACTATTCTATAGGCTTTACATACATTCTCGCTAGTGTATTGACGATTTCTTAAAAGCCTTAAAGTAAGATTGTAAAGCAGTTGAGATCCATCTCTATGATTAAAATGGATTTTGAGATCGTAGTTTTCCTTGATAGAAAGCTTACGTAACGCCAGTGCAGCAATTTCAAAAAAGTTTGGTGGCCACAATTCATACTTACCATGGTGCGTGATTAAATATTGACGCCAACCCTCGCCATAGTAGAAATGAGCATTTTTCATTTCCGCTGCAGTTGGCTGCTCTTGAGGCTTTGGCGGAGCATAATATTGCTGCTTATGTTTCTTTTTATTTTTTTTACTTGAAGCAGCTATAGCAATCACAATAAAAATCAGAATTATAAAAAAGGTTCCCATTAACTTTTATACTGAATGTCTGCAATTTTACTGACAATGAGGTTTTTAAACTATGTCGGTAAGGTCAATAATCCTATTTTCTAATTTATCAATGTTTTTCTATAAAAGCAATGTTTACGCATTATTAACAGATAATTTGTTGTAACAAAAATAGCGTCTTATAATTGGTAATATTTACGGTTTACCGTAACAGTCAAATCAGAGTGCATTGAGTTTACTGTTTGCCCATCCAATAGAAAAAAGCAAGTATAACAACTACAATAAGGAGGAATACGAATACTTTACCCTTATTTTTTTTAGAAACAATTGGTTTATTTTCAGCGTAAATAGGCTCGTTTTTTAAATCGTCAATTTTTTTCATAGACAATTCAGGTTCGATAGGTGTATTTATAATCTTTTTTGAGTTATTGTATATATTTGGAGGAGTATATTCTAGGTTATTATTTGCTGCAAGTTTTTCTAAATATTGTTCCAGCGCATATTCGTCTGGAAATAAAACTTCTCTCGGTTTACTTCCTTCAAATGGACCAATTATTCCTGCAGCTTCTAGCTGGTCTATTATGCGACCAGAACGGTTGTATCCAAGCTTTAATTTACGTTGTATTAATGATCTAGATCCTTGCTGGTACATGACAATCAATCGAGCAGCTTCTTCAAAGAACTGATCCTTATCTTTTGGATCAAATAGCACCGGTATATTTTCGGCAAAGCGATATTCAGGTAGGAGGTAAGGAGAGGGATACCCGCGCTGGCTTCCAATGTACTCACAGATTGATGATAGGTATGTGTAATCAAAATAAGGTTGATGGCCTTTAGTTAGTTTTTCACCACGTTCGTAGACTAACTGTCCCGAGGACGTGAGTTTTTCCGCACCGATACGATCCAATATCTTTTTAGATTCATTTTGGGACATAAGTTTCATTCCAATTCTGAAACTAAAGTTAGCGCGCAACTGGGGCGAAATATTTCTAGCCATTATTTGGCTTGTTACAGCCAATAGATAGATTCCTGTATACAAGTTTTTCTGCGTCAATACGATAAGAGACCTTATTGTATCATCATCTAAAAATGTTTGCAGGTCGTCCATTATTATTACGATGTCAGGCAGATAACGATGACCTAGTAATGGGTCGAGTGTTCTATGGACAAATTTATTATTATAATCTGTAATTGATTTTACACCTGCTTTTTGAAATAACTCTTGTCTTTGCTCGCATTCAATGAGTAATGCATTAATCGTCGGAAGAGCCTTATTGTAATCGATAATAGGAGATTGATCACCAGGTACTGCAGCTATAAAATGTTTTTCAAGTTTGGCAAAAGCAGTATAATCAATTGGTTTGCTTTTACATATGACCAGTTTCAACTGTGCTGGATGGAATTTATACAACCACATTACCAATTGATTGTAGATAAACTGCGTTTTACCAGAAGCAATCGTACCAGCTAATAGCAGATTTGGGTGCTCGTATAGTTCCTGAAAGGTGAGATTTTCTTCGTCACTTAATAATAGCGGAAGTTTGTATTGAGCAGCCTGTTTATTAATTTTTTCAATTAGGGGGTGTAATTGGGGCGGGAAAAGATCTAAATTCGGATATTGGTAGCCTGATAAATCCAACTTTTCGTCGTATACTCCAAACTCTTCAACAAGATTGACCGAATCAGCGATTTTTGAAGGTTCCTCGTAGTGTTTGATAATTGCTTCAATGAGTTGTTCGAGATTTTTTTCTTGATATTGTGTTTCAGCGAGATCAAGCAATTCTAATAGGGAAGCGGCTGATTCTTTCCGCCAGGCATCTTCGTCGGAAAAACTAGTGGTTTTAGCTAGTATAGACTCTTTGGTAAGTGGTGTACCAAAATAATTCTGCAACTCTTGTACGAATTCATTGATGTTAGTTTGATTTTGTGTTGGCCAGTCATTTATAGCAGCTGCAAACAACAATCCTATCGTTTTTAATGGGTGATCATTTGGATGATTATTGATTAGATCAATGAATTGTTGTGTATTTTGAATATTTATTTCGTTCACCATAGTTTTCTAATTCTGACGTTGTAAATATAGTTTTATCTACTTTTTTATTAAATGTTATACGGGAGCTACCTACTTAAATTGCTTGGTAAATTTATGAGTTAAAATTTCATTTCGAAAAAATAATACGCTATATTTGATATGTTATTAACCGGGTAAGGTGAATTTATTCAATATATCTATTTTTTATATAACCTATATAACAAAAAGTTTTATTGTGATTAAAGAGTAATAAATAATATGCTAAAGTTTGGATTTGTGTTTTTTAAATAAGTTAAATTGTTTTCATGAAAATAAAATCTTTTAAAATAATTAATCTATATGGATATAGAACAATTAATATTAATTTTGACAACCCTGTCAAAATATTAATAGGAGAAAATGGACTGGGAAAGACTACAATATTAAATATAATTTATTATACATTGTCGAAAAATTTTCTTCGACTGAGTAAAATAAACTTCGAATCAATTGAGGTTGTGTTTGATAGTAAGAATAAAATTAGTTTTACGAAATCAATTTTATTGAAGCATTTGAGCTTAGATAAGGAGAATTTAGGTAGTCATTTTCATGAATATTTGTCAAAATTATCGAATGAAAATGCAAAAAAGTTAAGAAATATTATATATGATGCAAATATACCTGATCAGCATAAGAGAATTGAATTAAAGAATATTTTAAGACAGATAGGTATCAATATTAATGCGCCAACAATGTATATTTTTGATATGGTACAAAAATATTTTGATGAATTAGATGGAAATAAATTCTATGATACTATTAAAGTTATTGAAAAAGTAGTTGATGCTAAAATTTTATACTTTCCTACTTATAGAAGAATTGAAGAAGATATTAAAAACATTGGATATTACAACAAAGAAGATATCGAAAGATTAAAAAGGTATGGAAATAAAAATATACCTTATTTGGATAGTGACGAATCAAAGGATGTAATACAATTTGGGATGCAAGATGTACAAGAACGTATTGAAAACATAACAAGTCAAATAACTCATGCGTCTATGATCGGCTTTTCTGATATAACAGCCCAGATGTTACATCAATTATTAACAGACTATCCTAATTTGAAATCGAAAAAGAGAGTCAAGGAAGATTTCGATAAATTAAATATTATGCTGGATCGTATCGGACAGACACTTAGTCCGGAAGATAGGCAAAAAATAAATGATTTTATTAAAGTTGGAAAAACTGATAACAAAGGTCTGATCTTTTTCATAGATCAATTAATTGAATTGTATAATAATCTGGAAGATCAGGATATTTCAATAAAAAAATTCATTAATGTATGTAATAATTATTTAACAGAGAAAAAGTATGTATATAATGATCGAGAAGTTATTTTAAATATTCAGCATCAAAATCCGAAATATCTTGAACAAAACCTATCAAATATAATCGATTTGAATAAGCTCTCTTCTGGTGAAAAGCAAATTGTATCATTATTTTCTAAAATTTATCTTGAAGAAGATAAGCGATTTATTGTTCTTTTCGATGAGCCAGAGCTATCTCTTTCTATATTTTGGCAGCAACGTTTACTTTCAGATATAATTGATTCTGGAAAATGTGATCTTCTCTTTGCAGTTACTCATTCTCCTTTTATTTATGAAAACGAATTATTTGACCAGACTTATGTTTTAAGAGATTACATTAGTTAATGAAAACAATTACAAAGGAAAATATTAAGGCAGCAGTTGATGCCAGCATTGCAGTGGTATACCAAAAGTTTACTGCATGTTGTAAGGAGGAAAACAAAGATAAGCTATTTTGTTTTTTTGAAGGAAAAGATGCATCGTATTATTCTTATAGGGTGGAATTGGTTTTTAAAGAAAAATATTTAAACTTTTTCTGTAAAAATAAAGCGAATGTTGTAAAAATGTATAAAAAAATTCACTTAAAGAAGAGTGATTATTTGTTGGCATTTTTTATAGATCGTGATTTTGATGAACCAAATACGAATCAAGATATATATGAAACACCAACCTATAGTATAGAAAATTTATATTGCAACTGCGCCACTCTTGCTAAAATTCTAAAAAATGAATTTTATATAAATACAGTAGATGATGAGTATGAGCCTATAATGGACCTTTTCAAGAGAGAGCTTGATGATTACTCTAACAAGATTCTTTTATTTAATTCCTGGTATCATAGTTTGAAAAAAAGGAAAATTTTGGAAGGATTGGAATCAACTAATGTTAGTCTAGATGATAAAATTCCAAACGATTTTTTGGATCTTAAAATAGGAAATATTACATCATTTTACACTCTAGATAAGATAAAAGAGAAATATAAATCAGCTATTGAAGTCTCTGAAGAAGAAATAAATAATTCAAAACAGATATTGTTGTCCAAAGGATTACCAAATAGTCTCCGTGGGAAGTTTATGTTAAATTTCTTAATCGAATTTTGTTCATATTTGTGTGCCGACTCTAAAAGAGAGAAGGTATTTATTAAACAAAATATAAATTTCCATACTGATAAAGTTATAGCCCTAAGTCACTTGAAGAGTTATGCTGTGACGCCGGAATGTTTAATGGATTATTTAAATAGTTTTATAAAAACTTCTGCTTAGTTTATTTATCTTCTATTGTAGATTTCCCGAAAAATCCAACCGCTTAAAATTGGACATAAATGTTTGAGGATTTATTAAATAATGATGAAAAATACCTGTTGAACAGGCTTATTAGCAATGATGTAATTTTTACTAATGATAACTATAAACTCAAGTTTTTAAGGTTAGATATTAGCGATTTTAAAGGCAATGTAACTTTTAAGAACACAGATTTAAAATGTGGGATATATTTTCATAAATGCACATTTTATGGAGATTTAAAGTTTGAAGGAGTGCAAATAGATGATTTCGGAAACATTCTACATGAACCATATGAAAGTATCATTTTTGAAGACTGTAAATTCTATGGTGAGGTTATATTTTCACATAATACGACAATTCTTCGAGATTTGATTTTCAGAAGCGGATGTACGTTTTATAAACGTATTACAGTGATAAATATTTTAGTAAAGGAAGGTAGCTTATATATAGAAGATTGTATCTTTAATAATATAATTGATATCCAACGAAGTAATTTTAGTTCTATGTTATCAATTACTAACACTAAAGTTAGTTTGATAGTAAGAATAGTATCTGTCAAATCAAATTCTATTAATTTTACAGGTGCGAATGATTTTCAGCGAGGTAGAATTGAATTGTGTCAAGTTGAAAACGGTATAATATTCAACGATGGAATTTTTAATGGGGATTGGGAAATTAATGCATGTGGAACTAGAAAACAAGGCGTTACTTTATTTTCAAGTCAATTTAAAACATCATTAATGGTTAATTATCAATTAAATACGGTTTATTCTTGGAAGCTTGGTGCTTTTTATATTAGAGAATGTTCTTTTGGAAATGGAATGTTTGTGTCCGGTAAAAATGAAGAGCTAACATCAGACAAAACAATAATAGATTCGATTGATATAAAACTTTCTACATCAATGAAAGGAGAGATTAACTTTCAAGATTTAGATGTGGCAAAAATAAAATTGTCGGGAGTTAATACAGGATGCAATATTGTATTTCGTAATATTGACATTAACCAGTTTGAAATAAATACATTAACTAATTCTTCTGGATTGATATTATCTTATATTAATAAAAGCAATTCGGAATGGCTAGATCCACAAGATAGTGTGAAAAAAATTGATAGTCTGTTTAAGATTTACGAATCAAATCTAGGTAAAGCTCATTTTCACGGGATGAACTTGTCTAATTTTAGAGAAGTTATTGTGTCTGGTTCATTGATTAGCGAAATTTCGGTCTCATTAATGGAATGGTTTACAATTGACGTTCTTAATAAAACATCTTTAAATGAACATGAAAAATTTTATAGAAAATCTCTGCAGGAGAATAATGAGAAATTAACGTTTCACAAGAAAAGATATTTTCAAAGAGCTATAGAAAATAAAAAAGATATTTTTCGGCAATTAAAAATTATTTATCAAAAACAATCGGATAATCCTAAAGCTCTTTATTTTCAAAGGAATGAAATGTGTTTACATAAGGAGATTTTAGACTTAGAGAGAAATGTTAATATAGGAGATTGGTTAATATTTTGGTCAAATAAATATAGTAATGATTTTGGTCAAAATTGGATTAAAGCAGTAATTGGATTATTAACGATGTCGTTTTTATGTTATTTACCTATCGCTATTTTGACATCGCCAAACTTAGATCAATCTAGATTTATGAGTTCCTGCTCAGACCTTATGGATAATGTGTCCGCTGTGTTAAGTTTCAATCAATTGAAACAGTGGTTTGTGCTTTTAAACCCAGCTCATCGAATAGGAGATTTATTTGATAGCTCACAACAAAATATAAGTACATTAATTTATATGATTGATTTTTTAAGTCGGATTATTGTGGCGTACTTTGTATTTCAACTGGTGTCTGCATTCAGGAAATATAATAAATAACTATGAAGACAAATCAATGCACCCTATGGCTCTAAATAAAAACTTATAGAAATTGTATCGGATCTTCGAAGTATATCATGATTGAAATACTTAGATTTTTGACTTCAAGACTTTAAATAATAAGGTTAGCACATTTATTTAATTAAGTTTTATAAATAATAAATATTTTTAAATCTCTTTTTATTGATACTTTTATTCGCAATAAAGTTAAGAACCTTTGTATATTTGAAAAAACCAGGTATAGTTAATTAAGAAATATTGAACAAGATAATAATTAATAGAATAATTGAGTTACGAAGTGAAATAGAAGAACTTCCTTCCGTTTTACTTTCAGAAGAAAACTTGAATGCCTATTTGTCTTCTAATAGTGATGAGGATCGGAATAAAGTTGAAGCTGAAATACGAAAAATTACAGATCGTAAAGATAAGGTTATTAGGAAGATAGTTGGTTTTTTCAGTGCCCAGTTAGAAGATGATAGCACATATTACACACAGCTTGCTAATATTAAGTTTACTCCGAAAGAAGGGATTTATAATACAATCCATTATAGAAATAATCAGGCTTGGAGCTCTGGAAGGGAACAGTTATTAAATTTGTTTGAAATTCTTGAAAACGAAATGAGAGAAAGAATAAATCAGCCAAAATCAGATAGAAAACAGAATATTTTTTCATCTGGCTTGTTTTGGACTGTATTGCCAATTGTTGCTGGATTTTCATATTTTCTTGGAACTTATAAAGCAGAATTTGATAAAACAGAAATTCAAAAGGAGCTTTCTGCATCAAATAAAGAAAATAAAGATCTTAAAGAAGTCAATAATAGACTTAACCTGGAAAATGATTCGTTGATTAATCAAAGAAAATAGATTTTCTAACTTGACTAAGTTCTGTCTAAGTAATTTAGTGGTTTGTGATTTTATTAATTTTAGAATTAAGCTGAAGATGTTTTTAAGATTTTATTATTAATCTTATTTAATTCCTTTTTAATAAATTTATTTACTAAATATTAGCCTTTATGAAACACATTAAAAAGAAATATTTATTTCAAAAAAACCTCGTTTTGCCTAATAATCTACCACATATAGACTTGGATAAAGATTTAATTGACCAAAAAATCTTAAAAGAAAATTTTAGGAAAAGCCACATATTTGTTCAAACGACTGATAATGATCTTTATTTAGCTTTTATTCATAACAATTCTGGTACTTATGTACCGATTGCATTGCCGGACTTTACCTTGGTATATTTTGACTTTGCTTATCGTCTGAATAAACAAAGAGAAGATATAAAAAAGGATTTGTTAAAGAAGTTAGCAACAGTGGATGCTATCACGGAAGATCGAAGTAAGGAGCTTTACGAGTTTTTTGGTATTTCCACTTCCTGTATCATTAATCTTTTCACTTCAATTGAATCGTTTATAAACCATTTGTTGCCCAGTGATAAAAATTATGTTGCTAAGAGGAATAATCGAACAGAAATATATGACCGAGATCAAATCCAACTTCATATCTCGTTTATGGATAAATTGAAATTAGTTTTACCACAATTTTTTGGAAAGAATTTTTACTCTAAATCTACGAAGGCAAATTCTCATTTACAGAACTTAAAGGAGCTTAGAGATAATCTGATTCACACGAAATCAGATGATACGTTTGATAAGCATATAGAGATATTTAGAACGCTTCTTAATTTTAAATTTACTGAGACATTTGAAGCGATAACACAATTGTTCAATTTTTATCAACCAGGTTATCTTGAGCCATGTCCATGTAATCAGGACTTTTGATTTGGTCTTATACGTCTATAGCTTTACAGTTTTGGTTAAAAACGTAAAGGAAACATGAATGAACAAGTTTTGTCTCGATTTGAATTCGAAGAAGAATTTAAAGAGAAATTAGTAGAGCTGGTGCTTTATAAAAATGTGTCAGCAGAACAAACTGCAAGAAAGTATGGACTGCCCAATACGACGATCTTAATTAATTGGATTAACAATTATAAACGCAAATTAGAAAAGGGAGCCGTAACTTTAGTACCTATGGAAAAGCCAGGAACAAAAGACGTTACCGCTCTAAAAAAACGGATCAAGGATCTGGAGAAAGCTTTAGAAAAAGCCAATGTGCTAATTTACGGTCTTAACTTTATGATTGACCATGCTGAAAAGGAGAACAAAATTGCGATCCGAAAAAAGCGTGGTACCAAACAATAAAGCTAATCAAAGAAAAGCATGTGACAAGGATGGGAGTCGGTCCACTTTGTAAATTGTTTGGTAAAAGCCGACAAGCTTATTACGATCATATATGGCATCTTCACGACCATACTGATCAGGAAAATCTGGCTGTAGACATGGTTCGCCTTGTTCGCCGTGAACTACCTGGGTTAGGTGGTCACAAGCTTTATAAATGTCTATATACTCCTTTCCGAAGTAATGGAATAAATATTGGTAGAGACAAGTTATACAAGGTGCTCAAAAAACATAGATTATTGATAGACAGGAAAAAGAAGCGTACGCCAGGAACCACGAATTCAAATCATTCCTATCTGAAATATCCTAACCTAATCAAAGAGTTAGCACCTACGCGTAGTAATGAATTATGGGTTTCAGATATTACATATATTTCAGTAGGCTATGATTTCAATTATCTTTCTCTCATAACTGATGCATACTCAAGAAAAATTATGGGCTATTGCCTTCATCCCCAGCTGACTGCTCAAGGGGCAATTAAAGCTCTGCAAATGGCACTGAAGGAAAAACCGGTCCCCAATACTCTGATTCATCATTCGGATCGAGGTGTGCAGTACTGTTCCTTCGACTATATACTAAGGTTGAAAAAAGCGGGTGTAAAAATCAGCATGACAGAAAACGGAGAGGCCTATGAAAACCCTATTGCAGAAAGAATTAATGGTATATTAAAAACAGAATTTAAACTCAAAAGGGTATTTTCTTCAAGGAGTGAAGCCCTGTTGGAAGTGACTAAAAGTATAGAATCGTATAATCATTTGCGTCCGCACATGAGTTGTGATTTTCTAACACCTGCGGTAGCACATGTAACAGATGTACCATTAATCAAGCGTTGGAAAAACTGTAGGAAAAAATACAAAAGTTTACAAAAAAACAATTAAATTCATAATATCAATTCACCCACCAAAACTGTAAAGTAAGAACCGTATTAGACCATCTGTAAAGTTTTTTCAGGACGAGACAAACCAAAAATTTAATTTTCGAATATAGCAATATGCGTTGTGTAGAATAATGATTATAGCGTTATAATTTCAATTTCACCCCCAAATTTAGTTTTTAATTCCTTTTCAGTTGTTTTATGGGGAACCCCGATTGCTAAGAGCTGCTTTGGCCTAGAGCAAGCTACATAGATCATCCGCTGCTTTTCGTTAGGAAAGGATGTTGATCGTACGAAGCTATTTAGACCAACACTTTCCCCCGTACCAGTTTCATCTAAAAAATATAAGATGGCATCTAGGGTAGCCCCTTTAATTTTGTGAATAGTAGTTACAGGAATATTTTTACTAGAACTCGCAGGTTTATTGAAGAATGTATCAACCAATTCATTTTTCAAGTCTGCCATCTTATAACCTTTAATCAACTTTTTGAAAATAAATAATTCGGTTACATCAATATCAAAGTGGTCATAAAGACTTTGGATACATTTATTCGACCATGTAATCAGAGATTGGTTAGTTGGTGGAATCTTACTGAGATATTCATATAATTTTGCATTTATTAAAACATCCTCCTTTACCATTCTTATTAATTGTTGCATTTCCCCATATTTCATTTCAGGATGGAGAATTTTTAAAAAGAGCTTACGAAGCTCATTTATTGCTTCTTTGATAGAATTAACATCATATAAGTGTTTTATTAGTAAGATGCTATATGGAAAATCGCCTTTCCAAGGTGCTATTTCTGATCCTTCTCCAATAATTTTACGTAGCAACTTTTTACCTCTTACAACTATATGATTTTCTGAGAAGTTGAATTCTCTACATCTATTTTCAAAATCGCTAACAATAAGTTTTACATTATCTTCGGTATATTTGTAGATGAAAATTGGAAGATCCTTATTTTCAACTTGCAGAGAATTTATTCGTGCATCATTAGGACATCGAATAAGGCTAAAAAAATTTATTATTCGCTGTACAGATCTTCGATTATCAGTTAATAAAAGCCCGGTCCATGAAACATTAGTAAATTTATTTGCGAACAATTGGGGTTTCGCATCTCGCCATTCGTATAGGCTTTGATAAGGGTCACCAATTAATTCTAAGTTTCTCAAACCAAGATCTAATAATTTATCAAATATAGCATGCTGTATCTCAGAATTGTCTTGTGCCTCATCAATTATAATGTATGGAAACCTAGTCACCAACCAGACTCCAATCTGGGGATAGTTATTGAGAAGCTGTAATGCAAAGTAGGCTGAGTCGAGACTCGTAATAAAACCATTTTTCATTTTCCACTCAAAAACAGCTAAAGCATATTTATTGAATTCATCTAAATCAACGTTTTTCGGATCAGGTATTTTCCCCTTAAACGAAAAATTACCTCTCGCATCAATCCATATTGTGCTTGGCTCATAAGAACGATATAATGGCTTACCTAATTTGTTTTTATAACGGTTTGCAGGGCTGGCGATTGTTTCATATACTATCCCCTTTGATTCAAATTTGGTAGCAATAAGTTTATCAATAGTGTCTGCCTCATCAATAATATTAGGCCTATCAAATTTACCTTCAAGTAGGCTATAATAAGGCAAAGTTATATATTGATTGATAAAACTATCTATCGTTGAGACAAGGTTCGGGTATCTAAAATTATATCCATAAACTTTTCTATACTTTTGAAGGATCTCATCTTTGGCCACATTCGTAAAAGATAAGCATGCAATTCCTGCATGATTCCCGTACTTATTTTTACATTCAGCTTCTAACAGAGGTAATTTGCGAATTATATTTGTTGTCTTGCCACTGCCTGGACAAGCGTTTAGAACAATCTTGCCACGCGCATTTAAGTAAGCTTCGCTTTCTTCTGAATTTTCAAAAACCATATCTTAGGATTTTAAATGTGTGAATGCGGTCTCTATATATTTTGGTACAATAAAGCTTCTCTTAGCATCAGCCAAATTTTCGAGGATGTAATAAGAAAAATCTTGTGCAAAGACTGCTTTCCCCGGAAGACATTTCCATAGTAATAAAGCTATCTTTTCTTGTTGAATTTCATTTAAGACCTCTGGTAAAGTTTCCATATATTTATTAACTTTAGCAACTTCGGTGTGATGATTAGCACTTAAATATTTCATTAAGAAGTTTTGCGTAGTTTTAGTTTTGGTTTCTAAAATGTTGCTTCTACAAAGGTCATACTCCATAGTTTGAATAGCTGTGGATACTAAAATAGAGGACTGTCCGTTAGAAATGGATTTAAGATTTGTTATCCGGTTACAAGCAGTTGTGGTAGTTATATTAGTGTGCAACTCATTAAGTAGATGATGATTATTTTCTACCAATTTCTCAAGACTGCATTCCTTTTTTTTGGCAAGCGGATAACGGTCGTCATCAGTGAGTATTGCAATTTTTTTTGGCAAGCGCTTTTTCGGATCAGTACTATTAAACAAAAACATAAATGGATAAAAACTAATACCATCTACATTAACCATTTCTATTCTGTAGTCTTCAAGATGAAAGCTACAAACCTGACAGAACGCAGTAATAAGCAATTCTTCAGATATCCCCTCTACAAACAGGCAGCTTTTCGCGTAAAAAAGCTGAGATTTTGTAATATCAAGATAGCGTTGTAATTGTTTTCTTTTTGAATCGAAATCAGCCTGTGTTAAAGAAATGTGATTTGTTGTATCTTGAACGAGATTTTCACCTGCTCTACATTCGAATATGTTTCCTATTGTATACGCATTTTTATCCAGTAGAATCAAATTTTCGAAAGGGACCTTTGAAGTTAAAGTTGGAGAATGTGTTGTGATAAATAGTTGGCTCTGAGCTTGTGAATTAGCTTCTTTTAAAAAATTATAAAGGCTTAATTGAAGTTGAGGGTGTATATGGGCCTCAGGCTCCTCAATTAATAAAATGTAGTGAGGTATCTTGTCATCAAAAAAACGCTCTTTAATATCTCCTAAAACTGTAGCAATGTAAATTAAGTTATTAAATCCAAGGCTATTTTGCCATAACTGAAATCCTTCAATTGAGTTATTCTCCCAATCATGTGGCAAATAAGGTTTGATAACATTAACAATATATTCAATCTTTGATTGTTCAATATGTAGGCCTATTGCACTTTTGTCACTATGTTTATAGATATTAAAGAGGTTGGTATTGATATTAGTTTTTGTATCAACCACTTCTTTTTGTTGAAGTAACTGATCATTCGCAACTTTAATTATGTCTTTAATTTTGTCCTCAGTTCCGTTTCGGTCGACCAGCCTTTTAATAACTTTACCTAATATATTTCCTCTTATTGTTAATAAATCTTTTGTGCTGTCACGAATAGCACTAAGGTAATAGTGTTGAAAAAGATTAAAAGTGTTAATATCAGCCTTTTGTCCATCAGCATTTCCTGTTGAATACGAAAATACTGGAAAACGTTTCTCATCATCTTTATATTGGATCTCAATTCTTGCAAAGTCATTCGCATGATTTTCAGGGTCGACGACCATATATTCATAAAATGCGCCTTTTTGTTCAATACTTAGCTCTTTAAATTCGTAAACAATATGAATTAATTTACTTCTTTCGATAGTTAGCCCACCTGCTTCTAGTGGCATTACCGTCTCATGGAAATCTTCTTTTGAAACAGTAATTTCTCTGGTCGGTTCGCCAATATTGTATAAAAGTCTAATTGCATCAACTAAAGCTGATTTGCAAGAACCATTTTCTCCTATGATAATATTAATTTTGGAAGAAAAACTTACATCTAAATCTGTTATTCCCTTGTAATTAGAAATAATAATCCTTGATAAATACATGGCTATTTTGGTTTTGATGAAGATAGTTAATTCTTCTTTAATTTTAACAATATCAGTTACATTTCTTAACCAAAAGCTATATCATATCAAGTATTTGGTTCCAATATCTACATATATCCGAACTGTCCTTTCAAATTAGTATAAAACCTCTATTTTAATTATTTTCAAATTACTGCCATGATTCTGTCACCAAATATAAATCCTGCCATTACCAATAAATAAGGAAACAATCCGGAGTATAGAATGGTTCTGAAATTCTTTATGGATTTGTAGTTTAAAATTCTTGCCTGAATAAAATTACTCCATCACCTTTTTCTTATGGTTTATTCCCCAATCCTTAAGTGCATAAATAATCGGGGTCAGAGTGTCAGCGTAAGGTTCGAGTTGATACGATATTTTTATTGGATATTCATCAATAATAATTCTCTTCAGCAGTTTATGCTGTTCAAGATCCTTAAGTTCTTTCGCTAATACTTTCGGTGTAATTCCGGGAATACTTTCCTGAATATCCGTAAAACGTTCATTACCAACACCTACTGATATGATGATGGGGACTTTCCACTTTCCATTAATGACGTCTAAGGTGTCTCTTACCGGTTTTATGGTATCCAGACAGTCGCAATGTATTTTTTTTTGTGCCATTATTTTAGTTTTTTTATTTAATGTTACGTCAATTTTAGCTGGAGATTTCTACCGTATTGATTTCTTCCATTACTTCAGCAAACAGTTCGGCAGACTTAATTCTATCAGTGATATCATAAATCGTTGATACCATAATAAGTTCATCAACTTGAGTCTCTTCCAGAAACGCTTTTGTCTGTTCTTTTACGGTTTCCTTAGTGCCCACAAAGGAGTATTTCAGCATCTGATGCAAACTTGGATGATGGAAAATGTCTTTCAGTTCATCGGTCATTTCTGTAGGTGGATGCAAAGGCTGGGAATTTCCAGTCAAAACACCGAAAAACATTCTGATCAGTGACGTGAACAACCTTTGTGCTTCTTCATCAGTATCTGCAACAATCACATTAACACCGGCAATCGTGTAGGGTTTTTCCATCATTTCGGAAGGTTGAAATTCTTCACGATAGATTTTTAAGCCGTGCATCAAATGGTTGGTAGCAAAGTGGCTTGCAAATGCATACGGCAATCCCTTTTGAGCCGCTAAGTGTGCACTGTCGGTACTTGATCCCAAAATGTAAATAGGAACATTGGCATCTTCCGCTATGGGTACTCTTACTTTTCCTTTGCTATTTGATTTTGAAAAATAATTTTCGATTTTTTCGATTTCTGAAGGGAAAGATTGTGCAGCTTTCATAAAGTCGGATCGGATTGCTTGTGCCGTCAATGTATCTGTACCGGGAGCTCTTCCCAAACCCAAATCAATTCGGTTTGGATAAAGATGAGCGAGGGTTCCAAACTGTTCTGCTATGATTAATGGCGAATGATTGGGCAGCATAATTCCACCGGATCCTACTCTTATTTTGCTGGTATTTTCAGCTACATAACCTATTAATACAGTAGTTGCACTGCTGCCTACCGAAGCCGAATTATGATGTTCCGCAAACCAATAGCGTTTATAATTTTTTGTTTCTGCCACTTTGGCCAATTCCAGTGAATGGTGTATTGTCTCTCTGAATGTGCTGCCTTCTGATACGACGGCTAGTTCTAAAATGGAGTAAGCGATATGTTTTTTCATTTTTCGGAATTTTGATTTGTTAAATAACATTCATAATAATACTTCTTCTATTACCCCATAAATCAATGCAAAGTTATAAATTGAACCTTTATTATTGATAGTAGTTAACAAAAAGATAGTGGATAGTTCTGCTATTACTTAATGTTGAAAGAATATATTTCTTGTTTAAAAATTTGTTCTGAATGCTGGTTTTGGAAGCTCAAGGTTTCCCCGAAGTGTTTTTTCTTCATAATCAGTATGGAAAATTTCTCGTTCCTGTAAAATAGGAACTACCAATTCGATAAAGTCTCTGAGACCGTACGGATGATCCTGTTTGATCATCAGCATATCCATAATTCCCATTTCGTACCAATTTTGAATTTCATCAGCAACTCTTTCGGTAGATCCCAAAAACAGCGGTGGTGGAATTCTTTGATAGGGATTCAATGCAGCCAGCTCCATATACTTTTGATGCGCTTCAGCATCCGTTCGACCCACGATTGGATTTTGCGAAGTTGCTATGATAAAATTGTCAGGATTTCTATTCTTCTCATCCAATTTTTTTCTCAGTGCCATTGCGGTATATTTTATTTCTTCCAACGAGAACCCTCCTATGAATGCACCGTCTGTGTAAGTCGTTGCAATGTCAACAAATGTTGGCGAACTTCCTGCGGTGTATAATACAGGTCTTCCCTGAACGGATCGGCTTAGATTCAACGGTCCTTCGACGGAAAAATATTTCCCTCTGTAGTTCGTAAGATGCATTTTTTGTGGATTTAAAAAAAATCCATTTTCTTTATCTCTTACAAATGCATCATCCTCATAGGTGTCCCATAAGTTCCTTATAATTTCTAAAAACTCGCGATGCATAGGATACTGATCAGCTTTCGACAAGTGACCCCGACTGAAATTGACCATCCCTCCCGGATTGGAAGTTATGGCATTCAGTGACGCTCTTCCTCGGCTTATTTTATCTAAAGACAGGACCTGACGCGCTACATTATAAGGATCTGTATAAGAACTTGAAGCCGTCATAGAAAGTCCTATTCGTTCGGTCTTCATCGCTAAAGCAGACATTATAGAAACGCCTTCGAACATACTCAGATAATGCGGAATATTTCCTGGTCCTACGTGGCTTACATCAATCAAAAATAAACTTTCAAATTTTGCATCTTCTGCAAGTTTGGCCTGTTGAACGTAAAAGTCAATATTTTCACTAGCGTCTGCCGGCATATCTGGATGTTGCCAAGCGGTATGATTCCAACCTGTACCTTCGATAATGGCGGCAAGTTTTAATTTTTTTCTAGTACCCATATTACTTGGTGATTTATTTAAATGTGTTAATGGAGTACAATTTTTTCTGAAGTAGTATTCAAACCATTTTTACACTTTACAAAATTACATCAAAATAACTAACTAAAAGATAGTAGTTTCCTAAAGGAAAGTGAAATTAATCTATTGAATAAGAGAGTATATTTTTTTTCATACTAAATTAAAAATCGACTTTCCTTTAGGAAAGGACTATACAATTGATAGTGAATTATCTATAACTTTGCACGACATAAGAGTATAGAATTCTGCTAAGCTCACGAGTAGTAAAAATAAAACTCGGACAGACAGTAGAAATAATATTAACTAGAGTAAAATTTTTAAAAATGAAAAGATTAGAAAATAAAGTTGCCATCATAACAGGTGGTGCAAGAGGATTGGGAGAAGCTCACGCAAGGTTATTTGTTGAGCACGGAGCGAAAGTCATCATCACTGATGTGCTTGAAGAGGAAGGTGCTGCCTTGGCAGAATCACTGGGAGATAACGCCATTTTTATAAAACACGATGTTACCAGCGAAGATGGATGGAAAATAATAGTAGAAACGGCTGAAAAGCATTTTGGTAACATTACTGTCCTGGTCAACAATGCCGGTATCGCCGGTAAATTTGCCAATGTTGCCGATCTTGATTTCAATGAATACAAAAAGGTAATGGCTGTAAATAGTGATGGTGTATTTTTAGGGATGAAATCAGTCATTCCTTCGATGCTAAAAGCAGGTCAAGGATCTATTGTCAATATTTCCTCCGTTTCAGGATTGCAGGTAGCCCCAGGATCCCCAAATGCCGCCTATGTAGGAAGTAAGTTTGCAGTCACAGGGCTTACAAAGATGGCAGCTTTAGAATATGCAACCCGCAATATCAGAGTTAATTCGGTGCATCCAGGTGGCGTAAAAACTGGAATTGTAGATCCAAAATTATTTGACGATCCAAAAATTTTAGAACCTACTCCGTTGGGAAGATTAGCTGCACCCATTGAGGTGGCGTACGTTTCCTTATTTCTGGCTTCTGATGAAGCATCTTACCTTACTGCTGCTGAATATAAGGTAGACGGAGGAATGACTGCAAAATAATCATTTTATAAAGATAAAGGAATGAATATAGGAATTATTGGAGCCGGTCTGATTGGCAAAACACTGGCAAAAAAATTAAGTGATTCAGGGCATACCGTTTCATTAGCTGATGCAAAAGGTGTGAGCGAGATACTGGATATCGCAAATGATGCTGGCGCAAAAGCGGTTGATGTAGGGGATGTTTTCAGAGATCTGGAAGCTTTAATTTTAGCAATTCCTCTGCTGAGAATTCCGGAACTGGCACAGACTTTAAAAGGTAAGTTAGATGATAACGTTGTTGTTGTGGAAACAACGAACTACTGGCCACATCGTGACGGACGCATAGAAGAAATTGAAAACGGCACTGTCAACAGTGTTTGGGTACAGCAACAGCTGGGTCGAACTGTCGTAAAAAGCCTTTAGTAATATCAGTGCGTACAGCCTTTTGGCGGAAGGAAAACCGAAAAACAGTGCTGGTAGAATTGCTATAGCAGTTTCGGGAGACGTTCAAAAAGAAATAGACCTGGTAATGGGATTGGTAGATGATGTAGGATTTGATGCACTCGATGCAGGAACATTGGAAGATTCCTGGAGACAGCAGGCTTGCGGTCCCGCATATTGCACAGACCTGCAATTAGACGAACTTGTTAAAGCAAGGGAATCCGCAGTAAAGGAGACCTTGGTAGATCAACAAAACCTGTCGTTTGAAACAATGAAAGATCTGGGTCAGGAATTTTTCGACATTCTGGTGTCGGGAAAATATCCGGATGACTTTGTGGATCACGCAGTAGATATAAACCGTTCAATAAATGGCTTACTATCAAGAAACAGTAAAAAGTGAATTTTAAACAATAAGAATAATTCTTAAAATAATCAGAATATGAAAATAGGAATAATAGGTACTGGCGCAATAGGCGGTACAATTGCAAAAAAAATGGCATTGGCCGGTCACAGTGTGAAAATCAATAATTCGGACGATGTCGAAAAATTAAATGCCCGTGCTGAAGAGTTGGGTGTAACAGCTGCAAATCAGAAAGAAGTGGTAAAGGATGTAGATGTGATCATTTTATCTTTGCCTACTATAGCCATCCCAACTTTACCCAAAGATTTGTTCGCGGACGTTCCGGAAAATGTAATTGTGGTAGATACTTCAAATTATTATCCATTCCGCGATGCAGATATTGAAGAGATCAAAAACGGAAAAGTAGAAAGTGTTTGGGTATCTGAACAATTGGGAAGACCCGTTATAAAAGCCTTCAATACCCTATTGGCAGAAACACTTGCCAGTGGTGGAAAAAAAACTGGTGCTGAAGACAGAATTGCAATGGCCGTAGCCGGTGATGATGCCGAGGCAAAAAAGGTAATAGCGGGATTGGTTAATGATGCCGGTTTTGATGTAGTTGATTCCGGTAACCTTTCCGAATCATGGAGACATCAGCCAGGTACACCGGCTTACTGTACTGAATTGGATGCAGCAGAATTAAAACAGGCATTGGTAGATGGCGTGAAAGAAAATGCACCTATTTTGAGAGATAAAGCTATTGCTGAACTTTCAGCTAGGTCAAGCTATCCGTCTCATCCCGATGTTGTTGAATACAATAGAGAATTGTTTGAAAAAAATCCTAGGACAAAGTAAAAAGCAAAAGCTAATCTGTATAACTCCTCTTAACTATTTAGGAGGTGTTTTTGTTTTTTGTCAAACTTTAAAAAATAAATCTTGCCAAGAGATTTTTGATCAAAATGAAATGGTATGCTGCTGATGTTCAAAGTAACGCTCTTTCCAACAGTTTTTAATCACAAAATAGCTATAACGACAACTAAAATATTGAATTTGACCGCTAGTAAATTTTCGTTAAAACGTTTCATTATTACCTACTTCTGTATCATTATAATGCATATTAACTGCATAATTTTGCCTATATCAAATAGCTAAAAAATTCAATAATGGCAAAAACAATTTTTATAACAGGAGCATCCCGCGGATTTGGAAGAATTTGGACAGAAGCATTCCTAAAACGTGGCGATAATGTAGTTGCGACTGTTCGTAATTCTGAAACCTTAGCAGAGCTAAAAAAAGAATTTTCATCAAATCTTTTGGTTCTTAAACTTGATGTTACAGACAGAATCGGAAGTTTCGAAGCAATTGAAACCGCAAAAAACCATTTTGGAGGAATCGATGTATTAATAAACAATGCAGGTTTTGGGCACGTTGGAGCTGTAGAAGAACTTAACGAGGATGATGTAAGAGCACAATTTGAAACGAATGTACTGGGTTCATTATGGATGATTCAGGCGGTTTTACCCATTATGCGTGAGCAAAATTCGGGTCAGATCATTCAGCTTTCAAGTGCTTTGGGATTAAATACAGTACCGTTAATGGGACTTTACAGTGCCGCAAAATTTGCAGTTGAAGGGCTTACAGAAACATTGGCCAGCGAAGTAAGCGGTTTTGGCATTAAAGTAACCATCGTAGAACCGGGCGGATTCGCTACAGATTTCTTTGGAAACAATTCTCTTGCGGTCAGTTCAACAGTTTCTGCTTACGACACCATAAGAAAAGATTTTTATGAGCACGCAGAAGACCAGGATTCCGGTAATCCAAATGCCACGGCTACAGCTATCCTGGGTTTAGTTGATGCTGAAAATCCACCATTAAGACTACTGTTAGGTAAAAATGCATTCACCTGGACACAACACACTTACGCCGAACGTCTTAAAACCTGGGAATCTTGGCAGGATGTCTCTGTAGCAGCACACGGTTAACAGAAATTTAAAATGAGCGGGATCTGACTTTTCCAGAATCTACTTTTAATATCGTTTAAAAAAATATGGAACATTTTACTAAAATTAGCGACCTGCACGAGGCTTTCGGTATTAAGCCGCCTGAAAACCCGCTTTTTAGTGTGGTCTATGGCGAGCAAGATATGTGCAAAGGGAATAATAAACTTGAATTTTCTTCCGGATTTTACATCATCGGATTCAAAAAATTGAAATCGGGGAGTATGTCGTATGGTAAAACCAAATATGACCACGACCTAGGTTCCATGTCGTTCATAAAGCCACAGCAGAAAGTAGCATTCCAAAACGTAATGCTAGAGGAAAAAGGCTTTTTAATTATTATTCACGAAGATTTTTTAGCCGGAACAGCACTTTACAACGAAATAAAAAAATACAGTTATTTCGATTATGAAGTCAACGAAGCTTTACACCTTTCACCTGCGGAAGAAAATATCATCTGGAATTTGTATTTCAATATCGAAAAAGAGTACAATAACAATACGGACGAGCTAAGTAAGTCTATCATTATCAGTCATCTTGATTCAATGCTAAAATATGCACAACGGTTTTATAAAAGACAGTTTATCAACCGAAAGCAATTAACAGGATCAACGGTAACGAAGTTTAATGCGCTGCTTGTTGCAAATTTTGATGACAGAAAAACAAAGGACATTGGATTGCCTACGGTAGCGCAGATGGCAGAAAAGCTGCATATATCATCCCGTTATTTAACCGATTTACTTAAAGAAGAAACAGGTAAGACAGCCCTGGAGCTCATCCATCTGTTTTTAATCGCCGAAGCCAAAAATTTACTGACTGAAGGTGAACTCAATATCTCTGAAATTTCGTACCTGTTAGGTTTTGAAAACACGACTTATTTTTCCCGTCTCTTTAAGAAAGAAGTAGGTGTCACCCCTAATCAATTCAGAGCACGCTTCTTAAACTAACAATAGCAGTGGCCAATAATTGACTTATAAATACAACATCACAACGTATGGAACGTACAGCAAAAGCACATTGGTCTGGTACTATAAAAGAAGGTACAGGGGAGTTGACTACCCAAAGTGAAATTCTAAACAAGACAAATTACAGTTTCAAAACCCGTCTTGAAGAAGATAAAAAAGGAACAAATCCTGAAGAATTATTGGTAGCAGCACATTCTGCATGTTTTACTATGGCGGTTAGTTTTGCATTAACAGAAAAAGGACTAAATCCAACATCATTGGATACCGAAGCTACATTGACCATGGAAGGTCTTGCAATAGCAGGAATTCATCTTTCAATCTCTGGGGCAGTGCCCGGCATTAGTGCAGATGAATTCGAAATCATTACAAAAGGTGCTAAAAAAAATTGCTTATTTTCTAAAGTATTGAATATACCAATAAGTTCGAAAGCACATTTAATAGCCTAAATAACCAGAAGGTTATTGATCTTTTGCATAGTGTAAACATCCTATTTTAAACTTTATAAAAACAAATAAAACAATAAAAATGGCAAGTAAGATAGCATTAGTAACAGGCGCAAGCCGTGGACTGGGTAAGGATTCCGTTTTGCAACTGGCAAAAAAAGGGTTTGATATTATCCTTACATATCAAACCAAAAAAGAATTTGCCGATGAGGTGGTAACGGAAATTGAAAGTATCGGACAAAAAGCATTTGCATTATCTCTTGATATCTCAACAACGGCAGGTTTCGATCAATTCACAGTGGAGGTGAAAAATATTTTGGATACGCAATTTTCTTCTGCAAAACTGGATGCACTTGTAAACAACGCAGGCATAGGAATCAACCAGAGCTTTGAAACGATGACGGAAGAAATCGTCGATCTCATGACCAATATCCATTTCAAAGGTCCATATTTTTTAACACAGAAACTATTACCTTTATTAAATGACGGAAGCAGTATCGTGAATATTTCTTCGGGTTTGGCAAGATTTTCATCTCCAGGGTACTCTGCTTATGGCGCCATGAAGGCTGCGATCGATGCATTATCAAGATACCAGGCTTTGGAACTGGGAAGTAGAAAAATAAGAGTCAATGCACTTGCTCCAGGTGCAATTGAAACTGATTTTGATGGTGGTGTTGTCCGTGATATGTCAGACGTAAATAAATACTTAGCTTCCGAAGCAGCTCTGGGAAGGGTAGGATTGCCGGATGATATTGGCAGTGTGGTAGCATTCCTTTGTTCGGATGATTCCAAATGGATTAATGCGCAACGGATAGAAGTTTCTGGTGGATATAGAATATAATATTTTTATTTTTTCCGCTTCCAACGAAAGTAAAATCAAGGTGCATATCACGAATTGCAGGGCATCTTTTTTATTAAAAATATTAGTTTAAATTGATGGAAATCTGGTCATTATAGAATTCATATAAATATTGCTTTTTTTTACCTATTATTGCAACTAACGTCAATACCGGAAATACTACATATGAAATTTGAAACCACCGATTGGTGGTTTCTTTTTTTTTAAAAATTTAATGGGGTACTTCTGTATTTACTTCATGATTTCATTAATTAGAATTTTCTGCCAAAATAAATTGATATGTTAAGCATGGGAAAGCTTTGGGTATCGTAAGTCCTGAAGATTGTTGATTAAATAGAGCCTATGGAGAGACGGATTTTGGGGGTATTCCCGGATGCACAGGCGAAGGCCATGAGGAACAGGCATTTGCCAACCGCATGAAGAAAAAGAAGAAACACAGAAAACAGGAAGGACAACAATAAGTTAATATTTAGTGTCTTTCGTCAAAAGGGCAATTAACACTACCTTTCTATCAATTTCGGGTTAGAGCTTTCAGGTATTGATCTCTACGCATATTCGAACTATCTTTTTTAAGATGGTATGAGGGCACGTTTTTGAAAACAGTAAAATAACTGCCATGATTCTGCCATAATAAATTTGCTTTGACTTTTATGATATTTTGAAGCGGCGGTGTATACGTGAAATCAAAATACTAGAATCTTTATACGATTTAGACCATCTATTAATTTTTGGAACAATCTGAATTATCCTTTTTTAAGCCTAAATAACATTCCGGAAGCTATAGCGATAAGGCTGTAAGATAATAAAGGTCCTAAACTCATAGTTTTCGATAAAAGATAGCATGTGGAACAAATACCAATCACAGTAAGTGATATTAGAATCGGTTTTACCCATTTTAAATTAATTTTATAATGATTCAATAGATAAAATATTAATATATATACTAATAATGTAGGAAGAGACAATACCATTCCGCCTATCAATATCCACGGGAAAAGCCACATATCATTGAATACTTCTTGGTTCTCAAAGCCTCCATAAATTGAAAGGATGATAGGAGCTATCAATATCGTGGTTCCCCAATGCTTAAATATATACGACCAGTTCATCTAATAATTTCCCTTACTCGGGATCACATGCCTTACACCACCTCTAGGATTCTCCATATCGCCAGCATAACGGGGGATGAGATGACAATGAAAATGGAACACTGTCTGTCCGGCAGATTCACCACAGTTCATGCCGATGTTGTAGCCATCAGGTGTGAACTCAGACTCGACTAAACACCGCGCTAGACCAATCGCATTATCTAGGTCAGCTTTTTCCTCAGGACTGAGCTCAAAATAATCTGTACGAAGTTCCTTGCTTATTATAAGTGTGTGACCTGGGCTAACTGGAAAACCATCACGGATCAGGAAGAAATGTTGTGTTTCTCCGATTTGTTTATCTGTTGGTAGTTCTAAAAAGTTTTTGATACTGCTCATAACTTAAATTTCTCTAGAGATTAGTTTTCATCATCAAATAGAGTAGGAGTGTGTCGGTGAAGCGATAGAAACTGCTGTTCTACTTTCCCGCAACTGATTTCATCTTTTTCATCGACTCGTCAATTGTTTTCATTAAATAATCGATAGACGAATTTACTTCTTCGTTTGGAATAACCAAAGGTTTAATATCCCCTCTTGGAAAATCCATTTTACCGGCAAGTTCAGGGAAAAGAAAGTTTAGTTTTTCGTCATTCAGTCCACTGTAATCCAAGAAAGTCCAACCTTTGACACCTGGTTCTTTGACTGCCATCAAAGTCGCATACCTAATCATTTTTTTTGTGCTGTCTGGTATACCTAAGACTATCAATTGTGGAAAGAAACAGTACTGAATATTTCTTACTTTGGAAATTTCCCTATCGGTATAGTTGATTACCGAATCTATTGTGACATTATCTTTTTGTATCTCCGCCACACTTTTTTTAAAAAGCTTTAAGGCATTTTCTTTTCCGCCCATTGGTTTAATTAGCCTTGGCGAGGTTAGGTTTAAGGTGGCTAGTGGATTGTTAAGAGTCGAGATCGCGCTCATTTTCGATAGCGCAATTTTAAGCTCAGGATCTTTCTGAGCATAACTATATGTAAAATTGACAATGATGGCAACTACTATTAATAAAAAGGATCTCATGGCGTTTTGTTATTCTAAAAATTTCCTGGCAGTTCAATCCAGGGTTCCCATTCATGAATGGAATAGGAGAGAGCTAGATTATACTGCGCTTGCAGAAAGATACGTCTTTTTTCTTTTGTCTTGCCCATTTGATTTATAATCGTTTCGGCAAGTGGGTGTTTACTTTCGATGTAGAACTCATTTCGGTTATAAAGCCTTTCTAAGTACCGGCGATGTGGTACCCTTGCACTTTTATCACCGTTAATTTTAGGATCAGCTAGAACCAAATTCCAGATGCCATTAATATTTGCTTCCTCAGCTGCATGCGCTTTTTTATTAAGGTGCGGTAGGAAATGATCTACTTCACAGATGTTGTCCGATCCTTTATTAACAAATATATCTTGATAGGAGTAGAAGCATTTGCCTTTTTGGTAACCGTTTAATGCATCTCTGACAGAAGTAATATCAATACGACGCATAAATGAATCAACAAACAATTCCTGTTTTAAAGAATCGTGTTTGACTTCTAATAGATTGGGATTTATTTGGAGGTTCCAAGCCGTTTCGACCAGATTCCATCTCGCATCAACTTCTTGCTCCAAATTGATGAATTGTAGCGTCTCCCTTAATTTAAATATATCGTCGGTAAGAATGATCTCCTTTCTGCCGTCAGCATAGTTTTTTTGATAAAAAGGATCTTTGATAATGTCGCCATTTACATTTTGAAAGGCATCGACAACGTTGACAAAACCGAATTTAATTGTCGTTTGGATCAACTGATCTTCATTGATCCGACCAGCAATAAAGTCCCGACAGGTATTTAAGAATTTGCTCGAGGTAGAATTACCTTGCTTATCACTTTTCCGTAAATGATCAACAATATTCTTGGAGAAGGGCGCAGCTAAATCTTCCAACGACAACGACGATTTGCCAGAAGGCAATAGCTCAATGATTGACTTAGCAAAAGCAAATTTATATGTCGCTGAATTTTTGCCAAACAGTATAATCGCTCGCCATTGCGATTCGAGACTGGGGTCGTTTATCTGAAACTTTGTAGACATGTTTTTCTTAGTTAACGAAATACGCTATAAAATCTCCGCCTCCCCAATAAGGTTAGGGACCTCGTACAGCCACCATTTACGGCCTTTTGTCAAATATTTCTCCACCTGTTTTGTCAGGTGAAGGCGAACTGTAGCAATAGTTTCTTCCCCTGGCATCAATTTCTCTCCTTCAAAATATATGTCTCCTGTAAAAAATTGATATACTTTAGCTTCAGAAGTGTATTCAAACACATGATTTGGTCGATATCCTGAGATAATACCCGTTTTACGAACTCCGTTTTCAGTAGATGTTAACCTTATCCTTGCTTTAACGATAAACATTCCATTTACAGCTAGAAGCTCATCTTGACTAGCAAGGCGATACTTCTCATATATTGCGCTATCGAAAATTTCCAACTCATCAGTATCTAACCTCCGTTTATAAACTGACTTATCATTTATATAAAGGTGCAATTCGTTTTCAGGATGATCTATAGCTGCCATATTGATTCGATGATATATTTATTTACTCTTCTCCGTCAAAAGGATCATTAAATTCTTCAATCAATTCTTTCGCGATAGGAATATCAGCAGGAGCAAGCTTCCAATTTAATAAGTCACGAACTTCCACCCACTCGAGTTGATCGTGATCGGTAGAATCTGTTGCTATATTTTCAGTCTCGCAGATGAAAGAGATCAATTCAATAGTGATATTTTCGTAATGTTGAACTGTATTAAAAAAGTGCTTTTTAATATTCACGTCCAAATTAAGTTCTTCCATTAATTCCCGTTTTAACGAATCCTCGTGAGCCTCTGCTTCCTCAACCTTGCCTCCCGGAAATTCCCAGTAGCCACCTAGAGATTTTTCTGGTTTCCGTCTACAAATCAGGACAAAACCATCTTTGAATATAATTCCACAAACAACTTTAATGATAGTCATGTCGTTTAATTTATTTTACTTTTATTTCGAAGAATAATAGCCTCTTTACTAGGTTGAAATTCAGTGGTTTTAGGGAGATTTAATTTTCTCCCATTGTATATTTTATATTCAGAATTTTTTAGAGAGTCATCAATACCAATTGTATACGTCTCAGAATCTATAGTTATTAGTTGTAGATCAAAGAGTGTATGTAAATCGGCTCGAAGCAGTATCCCATTTTGAACATGATTTGTATCCTTCCCATTATAAGGAATTATATGTGCAGCTTCTAAAATTTGTTGGACCGTGGATCCCGAAATAGCGCATTGAAAATTGTATGCGTGTAAGAGATTTAGTCTAAATTTACCCTGTCCCTTCCTATCTGTAATTTCTCTTGTAATTCGTTCCTTTGCATCTTGAATATTTTTAGGGTCAAATTGTGTAAATAATGTATTAGTAAGAACTAATTCATTTACACTAAGGTCAGAGCTACTAACATACCCGAGCTTATAAAGTACAAGGTTTAATGAAATCTCAAGATGATTAATTAGATCGCTATCGTCAACAAGTTCGTAATGGAACTCTTTAGGATTTGCGAATGTGTTATTGTATTTCGTATTCTCCTTGCCGCCGTCAACATCAATTAATAGTTCGTCCTTATTGGATTTTTTTCTAATAATAACATCCAATCCTTTTGGATGCGTTTTAGATTCGGCACAACCTGCAACAGCACCTCTTCCCAGCTTATCAAAACATATCACTACATAGATGCCATTTGAAACTTTCTGCTCGGGAGGCAAGATGGAGACATGCAGAATGTTTGGGAAGTTGGAAGCTCCTTTTGAGTATTCAAATTTTAGATCTACACCCTTGTAATTTCTAAATCTATCTTCAAGCTTATTTCTAAACGCAGAGAGATTCGCAAACACAGGCTTAACGAGTTCAGAATTTGTTGATATCGTTTCACCTTTAATCGGCGGATTGTTTTGCCTAAAGGAACAAAGTTCATTAAATTCTTTTTCAATCATTTTTTGAGTAGTAATATGTGACTATTCTTTTAAGCTGTTGCTTTATCACAACTTAATTCATTTAATATTAAATTAACTATACAGCAGGAGGAGCGGGATAATTGTCGTCGCTAGGTTTAACAGCTTTAACAATATCCTTTAAAATTTCATTTTGCTCGCGTAACGCTGCGGTGTGATCACGTTTGACGATTAGGTATCTATCAAGGAGATTTGAAAGAACCAGGTACAGCCCGTAGAGACAGATTGCAATAAATCCTCCGTATATGAGGTACATGAATAATCCGAATGAGAACATAATTTATAGTTTATTGGTTAAGGAATTTTTAGTTTCAAAATCTTTTAGCCATAAAGTATCCACTTTCTTAATTGCTTTCCTTATCGTGTGCTCAGGTACTTCCATCTTTAACTCATAAATGGCCTCACCGCGATTTCTTGGGTCTTTATCATTTGCAGATTTCCTAAAAGTATTAGTGTTCTTTACTAATCCCTTTAATAAACCACTCGTCCAATCGATAGAAGTTTCTAAATTTAGAACTGGCGGCAGTTTAGGAATTATGTCAGAATTGACAAATCGAGTACCCTTTGGGAGATTTTTTATAATGATAATAACGTATGCATTTATAAAACTGGAGATTACATTGGCTTTTTCATTTGTATTATGTTGTATATATTGTTGCGTTTTAATGTTAACTGTATTTAGCTCAAATGGATTAAAATTGTCATCAATAAAATCTTCAATAACTCTGTTAAATATTTTAGATATATAGTAAGCAGCTTCTAACGACACTTTTTTCTTTAAGGAAGAGTATTTGATATCAAATTGTTTAAGCAAGTTGTCGATATCGGTCGCAGAAAGACCTAAATGCTCTCTTGCAGTTTCAACATTTTTTAAGAAAATAAAAGGTATATCCATATTGTTTAAATAGAGTGACTTCCATTTTTAAATATTGCTTTGAAAAATGGAAATGATTGTTTATATTTGTTTTATAATAAATGCGACAACAAGTGTGGGAGCAGTCCTACACTAACGATGTCTCTCGTTTGAGAAAACCGGCAAAATTTTACCTGCGAGAAGACTGCGAGTTCGCCATTCTATTGGATTATTTTTATCTTTACCGATATTTAATAGCCAATAGGGCGAGCTTTGCATCAGTCTTTTTGGAGGTGAAGCAGAAAAATCTCTTGTAGATTATACTGCCAAAGGGTTTCCTGCCGGTTTCCCTCAACCATATAAGCAGCAAGGTTCGCCCTATTGGTTTCTATCAATCTGAGCTTCCTTAAACTTTTCGAGTGTCATCGTTTTTATAACCAAAAATGATTATGATAAAACGATTCAAAGACCGCCAAGAACCCTGCGCTCACCTCAAGGAGGTTAGCATTCGGTTTCGCTACTCAATTTTAATAAGTAAGATTATTCGAGGACCTGAATAATCAGTTAAAAAATATAAAACCAAAATAGGGGATAGCGGCATCCGCTTAATAGCTTGTGCCGAAAAGGTGTAAACTAGAAAGGCCCTTAGACTAGGTTTTCCCGATCTGTATCAGATACACTATGCCCTTTAATTTTGTGTAATTAATTAAATTGCTCTTACGAGACTTCGAACACCTTAAATGTAGCACTTTTATTTCTAAACAACAAAATTAAATACTATAATTTTGTATTGTTATTCTATACTAAATAGATCGGGTTTTTATTTCT
Source organism: Sphingobacterium paramultivorum (assembly GCF_014109745.1). Taxonomy (NCBI): domain Bacteria; kingdom Pseudomonadati; phylum Bacteroidota; class Sphingobacteriia; order Sphingobacteriales; family Sphingobacteriaceae; genus Sphingobacterium; species Sphingobacterium paramultivorum. The sequence continues at coordinate 2,222,530 of NZ_CP058555.1, read as the reverse complement.
TTCCGAGAGGAAGCGCCATAACGACCCCTAATGATGACTTGTAACCAATTTGCAGGCGCTTTGCGGAACTGTTAATTTTTTCTTGTTGTACAGCAGTATTTAAAAAATACTGCAAATGACAACCCTTTTTAATGCGAAAAAATCGCAAATGGGGAAGCTATGCTCTTTTCAAAAATTACGGCAGGGCTCAAGTCATCTTTATTGAACCTATAAAATGAACCAAAAATATTCAAATGTGCTAGCCCTAGAACTGGCACTCTATGAAATACACGATAAGGGATATGATCCTATCCAAAAAATTACCGACTTCTGGGAAAAGTATGACCTCATAAGTATTCAGAATACAATCAATCTGTTATTAAAAAATCACACGGATACGAACTACATGAACGAAATCTATGTAGTCAGCCATAAAAAGGTTTTTTCAGCTGACCTGTTTCGTTTATTAGTCGCCTATTTTATGGCGCATACCAATCCCGTTGCAATCGATAACATCGATATATCCGATGCGGAGACCACCCAGATCAGTAGGCAAGAACTCTCGATCACGAAAAGGATCCATGAGTTTTTTGGACGAATTACAGACTAACCTTAACAATAAGTAGATGAAACACAGGTCAAACTGGATGTCTGCCTTATTGGATAAGGTAGCCTATCCGGCAGCTATAAAAGGTGCGGAAAAAAATAATTTAAAAAAAGTGCAATATGCATGGGATAAAAAGTACCTCTTTAATTGTATAGTATATAGCTTGAGGCAAATAATATCGGCATGTACCCCTGTGCCGATGCCAAAGAGCGTAAAGGGAATGTTTACCATAAGGACAATTCTAATCCTGTTCCTTATGATGTTCAGTTTTCATATGTTTAGTTTATCAGCTCAGACGCCCCGCAAGGACAGCGGGGCGGAAGGGTTGTTATCTGTCAGCGGTACTGTCGTATCTTCAATTGATGGTAAACCGATCCAAGGAGTGTCTATCCAAGTGCAAGGTGAAAAGGGTAGTGCTTCGTCCAAAAATGATGGTTCCTTTTCGTTAACAGTCTCCAATCCAAAAGGCACAGTTGCATTCTCCCACATGGGGTTCAGGCGATTAGAACTGCCTTATGTTGCTGGGGTATCATTGCAAGTAAAATTGATACCAATAGAGAATCAATTGGATGAGGTGGAAGTCGTCTCTACAGGATACCAAAAGATTCCCAAGGAACGGGCTACGGGGAGTTTTGCCCAAACGGATATGAATTATTTTAATAGCCGACCGTCCACAACGGTGATCTCTCGTTTAAAAGGTTTGGTAAGTGGCTTGCGTTTCAACTCGGATAAGGATATCTCCGTACGAGGGCAGAGTACCATTTTTGCCAATGATCAGCCGCTGATCGTTGTAGACGGATTTCCCTATAGCGGTGATATTGATATGCTCAATCCGGAAGATATTGCCTCGGTAGATGTGCTCAAAGATGCAGCAGCTGCAAGTATCTGGGGGGCAAGGGCAGGAAATGGAGTAGTTGTCATATCGACAAAGAAAGGCCAGGCCAATCAGCCATTGACTATTTTCTTTTCTTCTCGTTTCTCAATTGCAGCAAGGCCAGATCTGAAATATGCACCCAACGACATGGATGCACAGACTTATCTATCGGCAGAAAAGTTGCTCTTTGACAATGGTCGATATAATACCTTATTTGACGATACGCAAAACTATCCGGTTATTTCGCCTTATGTACAATTGCTCCATCTGGGAAACATCTCGGAAGCAGAGGAACTTGCTAGCCAGCTTGGTAGGTATGATGTTCGGAATGACCTTTCGAAAGCTTTTTACCGCAATAGGCTCCTACAAAATTATGACTTCAATATCAGTGGTGGCTATGGTAAAGGGCAATATTACACATCAATTGCGTACAACAAGGATTTGCAGAGTCTAAAGAAAAATCAGTCAGACCGCCTTTCCATTAATCTGTCGAACACTTTATCCATTACGGATCGGATTAAGTGGACCGTTGGATTAAATTACATAAAGGCAAGAAACTCGGTCGATAATACGCTCGCTGAACTGCTCGGCGGCAATGGTCTTTATCCTTATTCACGCCTGTGGGACGACGAAGGTAACCAATCTGCTCTTTATCCAATATTCAATGGCAACTGGGTAGATCAGCTCGCGTCTCAAAAAGGTTTTATCGACTGGAGCTACTGGCCTCTGCAGGAACTTGGCCGTACTGAAAATCGAAGCGATAGCCATGATATCCGTGCCTATACTTCAGTAAACCTACAATTAGTCAAGGGCCTTACCGCCGATATCAGTGCACAGACGCAACAGAGCTTTATGGATATTAGCTTAATAGCTCCACAGGAATCTTTTGCTACCCGCAATCTAATTAACCAGTATGCGAAATTACAGGACGGAAAAGTCGTCGGATATAATATTCCGGTAGGAGACATTGCCAGTCTGTCTAAGAACCGTACACAGTCTGCTAACCTAAGGGGGCAGCTTAACTACACGCGCGAATCGAAAGAGTGGCGACTGGATATGCTGTTGGGAGCTGAACTTTCGCAGACGCAGCGTAATTCGGATTATTTTAGATTGTACGGCTATGATAAGGATATTTTGACCTCACAGCCGGTAGATTATATTTCCTATTTCACCTTATCACCTTATGGAACAGCTGCTGCAATTCCAAACTATAGCGGTCAGGGAAAGGGTGTAACTAGATTTGTGTCTACTTTTTTCAATGGTTCATTTGCATTTCGGGATCGCTATATAGTTTCTTCTAGTATTCGGATGGATGGTTCTAACTATTTCGGTGTCAATACCAATCAAAAGATAGTGCCGCTATGGTCTACAGGAGTAAAATGGCGGCTTTCAAAAGAATCTTTCTTTAAAAGAGGGCTATTCGACCAGCTTGATCTGCGCGCTACGTATGGCTATAGTGGTAATCTGGCTTCCAATCTGACAGGAGTGACCACCTTGCAATACCGTAGCAATGCAAGTTTTACAGGCTTACCTTATGCTACATTGGCCAACATTGGCAATCCCGATCTCCGATGGGAGCGTATCGGACAGGCGAATTTCGCTGTCGACTTTCGGCTGGCCAACAAATGGCTAGAAGGGAGTGTAGAATACTACCTTAGAAATGGAAAGGATATGATCGGTGATAAGCCTTTTGCACCGAGCAGCGGGGTGAGTTCTATGCGCGGAAACTACAGCTCTATTTCGGGGCAGGGTGTAGATATCAGGCTGACGGCTAATTTGCTAAAGGGGGGTACATTTGGCTATCGCTCTGACCTCCTATTTAGCTATACCTATGATAAGGTAAAGACCTATGACAAAGGTATCGTCCCTGTCATGTCGTATACGGCGAATGATAATATACCGCGGGTAGGTTTTCCGGTTCACAGCTTATACAGCTTCCAATGGGCAGGGCTTGATCCGACAAACGGTGATCCTCGTATTTTGGATCTGAATGGAAAGGCCAGTGCCGATTATAACAATGTCCTTAACAATCTCACTGCGGATAATCTGGTGTATAACGGCATGACCCGAGCAAAATATTTTGGTAGCTGGATCAACCGGATTCGCTATCTGGATTGGGAGCTCGGTGCAAGCATACTATATAAATTGGGTTATGTATTTCGAAAGCCAAGCCTATCGTATAGCCAGCTTGCCAGCGCAGGAAAACTGGTCGGGCATGCTGAATTTGCTAACCGATGGCGGAATCAAGGGGATGAACTGAATACGGATGTGCCAAGTTTTAGCTATCCGGCAAATACCAATCGCGACAATCTTTATCAATACAGCACGGTCAATGTAGGGAAGGCAGCGCATATTCGTCTTCAGGATGTCTTTATTTCTTATAAGCTACATCCACAGATCGGAAAGAAAAATACAGTATTGAAGTTTTCTGGGCAGTTGGAAAATCTTGGGTTGCTGTGGAGGGTAAATGATTGGGGGTATGATCCGGATTATATTTCGGGAAATGCCAATCCATTAGCAACTTATCCAATACCATTTCAAGTAACGCTTGGTGCTTCATTAACCTATTAATTCAATAAAAATGAAAATATACATGCTCATATTATCAGTGCTTGGGCTAAGCACGATGATAGCTTGTTCCAGCTCTTGGCTGGATATAAAACCGGATCAATCTTTAGTCGTACCCAAAAGCGTAGTGGACTATCAGGCCTGGGTGGATAACACATCCAAGTTCAATAATTCAAGTTCATTCGGTAATATGGAAGTCTCCGCTGACAACCTCTATGTACCTGATGCAACATTTAATGGACTGAGTTCTGCTGCAGCCCGCAATATGTATACTTGGGCAAAGGGGAACGACGATTTTTATGAAGGTGAGGGAAGTGCCAGTTGGAGCGACGCTTACGATAAACTCCTGCAGGTAAATGTGATTATTGAAGGCATCGATAAAGTGGAAAGAGCCTCAGATCCAACGGGCTGGGACAATGTAAAAGGTAGCGCATTGTTCTATAGAGCATTTTATCATTATGCACTTTTAGCAGAATTCTGTGGGGCCTATGATGAGGCCGATCCATTGGGTATCCCACTAAGGAGTACGGCAAATGTGAATGATAAGATGCAGCGTAGTTCATTGAAACAGAGCTATGAATACGTATTGTCGGATTTAGATGCGGCCGCGAAATTACTGCCATTAGCCCCCGCCAATAAACTAAGGCCTTCACGCTTGGCCGCTTGGGCAATGTCATCCCGGATCTATCTTGCCATGTCGAACTACACTGCTGCGTTACAATATGCGCAAATGTGCCTGAGTAGCAATGACCAGCTTCTGGATTATAATAGCTTAAATGTGTCGGCCAATTTCCCTTTTGATCGATTTAATAAAGAAGTGATATTGTCAGTCTACATTGCTAATCCTGCGATCTTATCACAAAATAACCATGTCATTGATAGCACATTATACGACTCCTATAGGGCGGATGATCTTCGCAGGCAGCTCTTTTTCCGTATTAATGCTGGACTTCCACGTTTCAAAGGCGGATATTTTGGCGTCGCCAATTGCTTTGTCGGACTCGCCGCTGATGAGGTGTATCTAAATGCCTCGGAATGTCTGCTGCGCACTGGACAGCTAGAAGAAGCCGAAAATCTGTTTAATAAATTGATGGCTACGCGTTGGAAAACAGGTAAGTATGTTCCTGTAAGCTTTAACGATCAGGCTACCGCACTAAAGATTGTTCTTGAAGAACGGCGCAAAAGCTTGCTTTTTCGCTGCCTTCGGCTTACTGATATTAAACGATTGAATAAATCTACAGATCAAGAAGTAACTATGCGACGGAAGCTCAACGGTAATGAAATTGTATTGTCACCAAATGATCCGAAGTACATACTGCCTATCCCGCAAAAAGAATTATTGTTAAATCCAATGAACCAAAATCCAAGATAATATGAAGAAGATATCTTTAAGTATAGTTATCCTGTTGAATACCGTTTTTATGCTCTCTGCACAAAGTAAATCAAATTTTGTCATGCAGTTAGCGGGTTTTGATCAATATGAGAACGCTGCAGTGACCATTCAGCGTATTGACGAAGATGCAGACGTATTAAAACTTGAAACAGAATTAACGGATGGTCACGTCTTTTCGGTGATCGGCGGAAAAGGTAAGATCGAGCTTGCAAATTTGCCGAAGCATTTTATACTTACAGTCAATATGTATAAACAGGGCTCTAGAAATGAGTTTATTGACAATTGGTATGTTTCTGCGACGGATAGTATAGTCGTAACCAATAATCATTCAGTAAGAAATTTTGATAAGATTACTTTTTCGGGCTTCGGTGCCGAACGATACCGTTTACAGTATATGCTGGATGGAATCCTATTAAATAGGGTTAACTACAAAAGATATTCAAGGTCAGGTAGATACTTTAGCGGTGAATATGCTAATTCAAAAGATATGGAGCGGGCCGTGGATATGAATATTGAAGCTGGTAGACTTGTCAATAAATCAGAATTGGATTTTCTTGCAAAAGAATGGATGTTGAAAAATATGTTTTACAAGATATATCATACCTATCTTTTGAGGCCGCTAACGGTTAGCTTCATTAAAAATGATTCCAAGCGCACCGAAGATATAGCGAGCATATTGAATAAATTTGAGTCGTTTTATGGAGGAACTATTGTCGAAAAGGGAAAATTGTCGTCAAGCAATTATATTGATTTTTATCTCGCTTATTGGTATTTAAAAAATACACTGTTTGGTCAAAACAAAATTAATTATAGAATCAAACTTTTAGAAGATAATTTCAAGGGACAGTCATTGGAAAATATAGGCTACGCTGCCATAAAGCGATCATTTTACGGAATGGATGAGGAGAGTAGAAAAGTTTTCTTGGATTGGCTTATTGCAAATTCAAAGTCTTCGATTCGACTAGAAAAGCTAAAGATTAGGGAAGCAGTGGCAGTCGGCAAACCTTTTCCCGATTTCGAATTAACAGATTTAAACGGTAAGGTTTGGCATAAAAAGGACTTATTGGGAAAAGTAGTCTTTTTCGATTTCTACTATACAGGGTGTAACAACTGTGCCATTTATTTTAAAAATACGGTATCTAAAGTAGAAGAGCATTTTAGTAAGAATCCAAACGTATTGTTTGTTAGTGTAAGTATCGATAAAGAGAAAGAACTATGGAAAAAGTCCATTGAATCGAAAAAATATAATTCAGATCATAGTATTAAGCTTTACACAAATGGCTTGCGAGACCATCACCCGTTGATTGAATACCTAAATATAAGGGCGTATCCTTTTCCAATCCTGATGGGCAAAACAGGCTTAATTGAAACATCGGATAATGTGAAATTAGGGAGAACTGGTAAGAAGATCGAAATGCTAATTGAGTCTATTAACCAGGTCTTAAAACGATAAAAGAAGCCGGAGTCTGATCTCCGGCTTTTTAAAAAATTACTATTGAGGAGTATATTGCCCCTCTTGATCGCTATTGGTCACAAATGTCGCTGTTGACGGCGGCGCTTGACCTATAACTGGATTTGCCGTACCCAGATTCCATTCGGACGAACAAACCTTGGAATCATTTGGTTGACATAACAAATTATCTTCATCTTGATATTCATAATCAGCTGGATTTGTTGAAGGGCTTCCAGTTGTGTTATAATAACGATGAATTCCAGCCAACTTCTTATTAGCGGCTGCTTGTTGTGTAAAAGACTGCGTCAATATCGCGCCGCCTATTGTTGCTACACCCAGTAGCAATTTCCCATATTTTTTAATCCGTACCATGGGTTTAAATTTTAGAATGTTTAACTTTTGTTCTTACCAGGGCAAAGATTCCCGCAATCAGCCAAATACTGTTAAAGACGATATGCGCTTCCCAGCCCATGGATTCGATTACTCCACCACAATGACAAAGCTTTTTCTCTGCAAACTTGACCATCAGACTGAGATAGATGGTAAATACCCCCATCAAAAGCGTTGAAGTCCACAGTGCAAAGCGCTTGATTCGGTATACAGGGATAACGAGCAGGATAGCCAGCACAATCTCCAGCGAGGGGATGCCATAGCCGATCAATTTCGCATACTGACCTAGATAGGGGATCTTACTATTGCCTCTGATAAACGTAGATAGGTTCATAAACTTGGCCCATCCGGTGTACATGTATAGAAAAGCATAGCCATAAATGATCAGATCAGGTAAGCGACGATAGATCCAGCGTGCACCCGAGCGGATTAAACTACCGCGTTTTGGGGAGCTTGCCGGTTGATCCTGTGGATCCACTGTGCTATTGAAGCGCTTTTCCATAAGCTTGTTTATGTGGGTGTTGAATTTCTTTTGTTTGCTGCGGAGCCAACAGCATATAACTGCCGGATTTCCTGCTTGGATTTACATTCACCGACATTGCGGGAATAGGGCAAATTTTCTTTTGTACTGTTTCATAACCTTGTTTTTTATTGGGGCATTTCGGATCAAGCTTCACCTGTACATTTTACTTTCTTCGATTAAGCTGAATGGCATTGCTTTGCTTTCTCCGAGCTGCTATTACAAAGTTCAAGTACAATCTATTGTCCATGTTGGGATTTTGAAGACTAAGTTTTGTGTTTAAACCGACAAAATATTTTGACGGGATGCCCAAAAAATTGGGCTATCAGCAATCATGGTCCCGCAAAAGGCGGCGGAGCAATTCGCTGCTGATTCCCATAAACCGGGCCAGTTCATGATGCTTCACATAGCTTCTGAGATCGGGGTATTTGTCAAATACAAAATCGTACTTATCCTGATTGTTTAACGATAATAGCTTATGCCGATAGTCCAGATAGGTCTGTTGTTTGTCTCTGAGATTGGCATACAGGTGAAAGACTTTCGAGTTGCGCGCATTAATTTCCTCCAGTTGCCGGAGTGAGGTACGATAGGTGCGGCAGTCACTCAGTGCGGTAAACTGATAGCGGTGTTTATGGTTGGGGATCATCAACGATTCACCAGCTAGGGCATAGCGTATGGGACAGGTCTTCTCATATTTCCCAAAGATGCCATCAACGATCAGATAAAGCTCGCCCCAGTCGTTGATGAGCCGTTCGCCCTGCATAAAGCGCTCTTCTTCAAATACGGCTGACAGCTCAGGGATCTCGGCCTGCCATTGTGGGTTGAGATCCCTAAAAAAGGGATCGAGCAGGTATTCTTTACTTTTCTTCATAATTAAGTATTTGGCAATAATTGTTCGTTTAAAATAGGCCGACAATTTATTAAACTCAGCTGGTGAAGTCAATTTTTGGGAAATAAAGGGTTCCACTAGGGATGAACGCTGCTATTGCAGGGACAAATTTAGCTTTTACCAGTTAATTGCTGTGCAAAATCCCTTTTATCCCAGAGAAAGACTTTATTTCCCATTTATTTTTTGTTTAAAAGGCAATTTTCATCTTTGTCACGCTGGCCGGCAAATGGAATAAGAAATGCTCTTAACGGGGCAACGGGAATGACCTGACCCGGATGGTTACAGGTCGACAAACTAAGGATAAAAATGGAAATAGAAACCGAAGTTGCGGAACCCATCGTCTTTGTCGGAAGCTCCATTATGGAATTCTTCTCCGAAGATCCGCCACTGATTGATCTGGGCGATGACAAATGTTGGCCCGAATCATTTTAAGCAGGTGGATCTGCTAATCCTGCAGCAGGAAGGCCTACTGGCCTTCCTGATCTTAAAGTCTTCTATTTTAACTCCTTTAGATCAATCTTATGAATACCCAACAGACCAAAAACCTGCACCGTCTCCTATGGCTGGCCAATGTACAGCAGTTTTTCCCGGATAAAGCACCTGAACAGTTATGGAAAGATTATACAAGCTGGCATAAAAACAGAGATCAGTTTCAACGCCTTTATAAACGCTATCCTCTTCATCAATTACCTGATTTCGGTCCTTTGCCAATGGACATACAACCTGCGGGAAGTATACTCATTTCCTTTCATTATGGCCCTTACAGATTACTACCTAAGTTTCTGGTCAAGTGCGGTTATCAGATTACGCTGCTTGCCGCGGCAGCTATTCTGGAGCGCGAAGCTGAATACTATGATGCCGAGCTCCGTAATGCGGGGCTGTCTAGCGAAATGCTGCAATGTATTGATGCCAATAACTCCTATTCGCTCAGAAAGATTTTGTCGGCAGTAAAGGAAAAACGGCTTGTACTTGTTTTTATGGATGCCAATGAAGGGCAGCGTATCGATCACAGCGATAGCAATAAATTGCCCGTCCCTTTTGCTGCGCACTATTTCTGCTGGCGGACCAATATTTTAAAGCTCGCGACAAGATTCCGTATCCCGGTATACTGCACCTATATGGAACGCTGCGAAGAGGAGATACCCTGGGCTGTCCATCCATTTGTGCCTATTTTGACCGATACGAAACAACCTACTGCGGCGGAAATGATGCATGCTTTTTCAGGGCTTCAGCTCAGCTTTCAGCAGATGATGAACCAGGGGTGGATATATTGGGAGAATTGGGCTTTTATCCATCAGTACAATGGCGATAAAGCGAATACTAGCCGGGGCATAACAGCGTCGGGAAGCTGGGTTTTACCCCTGGAATATCAACAGCAAAAATATCTGTTCGACATTCGGAATAGACAGTTTTTTCAGATTAAAGCTTGATTTCTTTAAAGTTAATTGTTAATTTAGAGGGAATAAAATGTTAATATATGAAACCTAACCCTACTTTAAATGCGATTCATAATAGTTTATGGATGCGATCGGCTATGGCCGCAGGGCTGATGATAATCGGTCTAACACTGATTAATGCCACAAAAATTCATCGTTTTACACCATTAAGCTACAGTGTGTTCTTATTTCCTTATTTGATTTATTTTTTACTGCACTATTTGGGGTATCGGACTGTTCTAGGGAAGCAGCGCCATCGCTGGCTCGGCTATGGGCTAATAATCCTTGCTGTTCTAACAGTCTATCACGTCGTTAAATTTTACTTTTATGCTCTGGTACCACAATTTATGGATGGTTTTTCGGCGCCATGGTTGCCCAAGCATAAACCGGTGCTGATTAGTAAGATCATTGGTGGTCTGTTGTTTTTTGTCGCAATATACCTGATCGACTACCTCATCTGGGAAAAGTACTACACCGGCCTTAAATTTCGGCAGGCTGAAATGCAGATTAAAAATATATCGAATGTGCAATTGCTGTCAGGCCATTTTCTCGGCAACGTCTATGATCTGTTGCAGCCCAGGAGCAAGCGCATCCGCAGCAGGAGCCTGGTGTTCTTCCAGTACGTTAGCAATAAAATCGTAAACCCAACGGTATTGGTACCTCTTGGGGAGGAATGGGCATACACGAAAATATTGATCTCTTATTCCAGCAACAGAAATTTTAAGATCGAAGGGGAGGAACTTATGGATAAAAAGCTCTTGAACAGATCTGTCCCCACGCTCACCATCATGACCTGGATCGAGAATGCGGTGAAGTATAGCCCCGATGATCCACATGAATGGATCGAAGTAAAATGGATTAAGGTATCGGAAGGTATGCAGCTGCAGATCCATAACCGTATTGCGGCAGCTGATGTGAAAAAAGGAACGGGCAAGGGCCTGGAACTGGTCAACAGATTATTTGAATCGATGGAAAATCAGCTCATTGAGCTCGACTATATGGTGGCATATCAGGAATATTTTATAGTGAAACTGACTTTCAAAAACCAATAATATGGCAAAATACGATGTGGTCATTATTGACGACAATGCATACGATATCCGTATGGCGGAAAGTGCATTTAGGGAAATCAGCCAGGTGGGAGATATCAGGAGTTTTACCAAAGCGATAGACGGCTTTAATAATATTATTGATAATCCGCCAGATGTGCTGCTATTGGATGTGGAGATGCCGCAGATGTCAGGACTGGATTTGTACCAGACGCTGCCCGGGGAGAAGCGCCCGCCGGTCATTTTGTATACCAAGTCTGCTCAATATGCGTACGAAGGGATCAAGATTGCCGTGGCCGACTACCTGATAAAACCGGTAAGCTTCTCGGATCTTTACCTGGCATTCAAGCGCGCCTTGGACCAGAAAAGTATCCACATTAAGATGGATTTCAATATTGAGCCCAGCGGAAAATGGTTTAGTTTCAAAAATATGGACAGGCTGGTCAAGTTTGCCGATATCGTGGCGGTATCTTCCTGTAAAAACTATGCGGTCTTTCATTTGCGGCAGCCAGCAGAAGATTTTAATTACCGACTGACGATGGATGAGGCGGAGGCCATGCTTCCTCAAAGTACTTTTGTGCGGGTACACCGCGGTTTTATTGTCAATGTCAATTTCGCTACTACCGTTGTCGATCGTAAGATTTCTCTCCCAGACCGTACCGATCTGGAGATCAGTGTAAGTGATATGGGGCTGATACGCTTACGTCAATATTGTTGATTGGCCTATTTTTATGAACTTTTTATAAACCCTAAATAAATATGTATGCGTAAAAATCAGTACCTCAGGGGCTTTTCTATAAGTCCCGGGCATTCCTTTGCCCAAAAATTGATCTTGCTGGAACTCCTGGGAGTAAAGCGCCAACTGGCAACTTATCTCGACCTGCGGGAGCAGCTGGAAGTGGAAAATGTGCTGCTGCGTGATGCCGAATATGTCAAATCGCATGTCGGCATCTCTACCGAAACACTATATCGGCTGCAGCGGGATGGCTATATCTGCATTGCGAAGCGCGAGCGCAACAAACGCTATTTCCGTGATGTGGATGTAGAGCGCCCGCGCAAGAGCTACCGCGGCCTATAACCTGCTCGGTCAATCGATTTTTACCTGTATACGCATTACTTTCTTCGGGCGTCTCTCTAAATGGGGAGGCGTTTTTTTTTATCTATTTTTTTGCATCACGTAGTTTGTGAGCTCCACGCCCTTTCGGCTGACTTGCTGCTCGTGGATGACCCGATATCCACGGCGCTCAAAAAAGGGCTTTGCCGTAATCGAAGCATGGGTTGTAAATAGATCGCATGCGGCAGCATTTTCCAGTTTATGGCACAGTGCAGTGGCAATACCCTGTCCTTGATAGTCTTTGTGCACGTAAAGGCGGTCGAGGTAGCCTGCTGTTGTGATATCGCCAAATCCTACAAGCTGATTACTCACCACTGCAACGAAGGTATGGTGTGCCAAAAAGGATTCGTTCCAGGCCTTTAGGTCAAGCTGACCCGTCGCCCACACATCCAATTGCTCCTGGCTGTAATCTGCGGCATTGACCGTATGCACCGTATCATAAAATAACTGACTGATCTGTGCCAGATCGGAGGGCTGATAGTGTCGTATTTCCATTTTTTATTTTTAAGGGTTTCAAATTTAAGATTATTTGCACGATTGCCCAACTTTCTTCTCCCTTTCTCCCGACCAGCTCCTGCCTTTGCAGCAATTTTCATCGAATTGGCATCGGAATTTCATCGGGAAAATCCGATCAGCACCCGATGAAATCTCGATGAAAATACGATAAAAGCAGGGAGTTAATCGGGGATTAACTCCCCGACAGTCAAAATATGACCAGGATTGTCAGGTAAGAGCTATTGTGGCTATTTGGTTGATTAACAGTGTTTAGGTGTTCGTTTTACACTAAAACGTTTTCGGTAATCACACAACCGATTGCGTTTGGTTCTCATAAGATGAATCTGGTTTTTTAACTGGATATTACAGCCGTCATTCATTTCGGTCTGTTTGACCTGAGGGCGATAAATAACTTAATTTAAAATCTATACATTTTTTTCAAGATGAAAACCAGCAAACGTTTACTTATTTTGATGGCTATTGCATTATTCCAGCAGGGGCTCGTAAAGGCTCAGTGGACAGGCAAAAGGGAAAAACCTGCTCACCCCATTGAAGTGAAATTTGGCGCCATTACCAAGCCAAACAGGACTGATCCGGCAATGGCCGCATTTCGAAATTATGGACTCGGGCAATTTATCCACTGGGGTTTATATGCTATTCCGGGCAATGAATGGAATGGTGTAAGTGCGCGGAGCGGGGCGCCGGCATCGGAGTGGATCCGAAAATGGGAGGGATCTACCGTACCTACAAATTGGATAGAGACATACGACAACTTGTACAAACAATTTAATCCAAAAAATTTTGATGCAAAACAGTGGGCCAGGCGCGCCAAAGAAATGGGCGCGAAATATGTCATCTTTACAACGAAACACCACGATGGATTTTGCTTATGGCCTTCTAAATACTCGGATTATACCATAGCGAACAGCCCTTATAAAAAAGATATCGTGAAGCAGGTCGTGGATGCATATACGGAGCAAGGTATCGATGTGTTCTTATATTTTTCTGTAGAGGAATGGAACAACAAGGACTATGTCAAAAACATTCCAAAAACGCCTGATGAAATAGCTCGGTTTGATCGCTTTTTGAAATATACCAGAAACCAGCTGCTGGAATTACAGACAAACTACCCCAAAATAAAAGGCTTTTGGTTTGATGGTACCTGGGATCCTTCCTGGATAAATGCTTATGCGTTTACATACAACCTAGAGAAAGAGCTGAGAAACAACAATCCAAACCTCATCATCGGTTCGCGTTTTCGAAATGATGAATATGAAAGCCGGCATTTTGATTCAAACGGCGTCTTATTGGGCGATTATGAACAGGGCTGGGAGCGGAAGATGCCTGCAGATATGGAGTTGCTTGGCGGAAACGATTGGGACTGTGTGATGACAATACCGCCCAACGGCTGGGGATATATAAAGAATACGGATGGGATGTATTTGAAAACAACAAATGATATCATCGATTTATTGATGAAATCTCGTGCTATGAACGGTAATTTTGTCCTCAATTTCGGTCCGGACCAAAATGGAAATATGAGTAAACACGAGAATGAACTTATTACAGCACTGGGAAAATGGACGAAAACGAATGCTGAAGCCATCTATGATGTGAAAAACTTTCCGCTGGAAAGTAAATATGGTTACTACACCTTGAGCAAAACTGATCCGACCTCGCTGTTCTTAACGGTAATCAATAGACCTGTAGATGGTATATTAAGACTTACTTTTCCTAGAAATGCCAAATTGGTTCCCGCATCGGCAGCTTTACTAGATCATGAGCGTGATCTGCTGCTGAAAAAAGCAAATATCGGTTTGGATAGAGATACAAATACATATTTCGATATCATTGTCCCTGAAAATTTGAAAACGAAAAGAGCTTTTGTAATTAAAATAAAACTAAATACTCCAACAATTTCAGAAAATAAACTGATGGATGCGAAAATCTAAATAGTAATAATAACTGGTAGTAATAAAAGGCAGGAGTTAATAACACATTAACTACCTGCCAAACCAAATAATGCCATTATCCTAAAATGGCAAAGTCGTAGATAAATCCCTTGATTTTTTTAAACAGTCTGTATAATTTCTGCTAAACTCTTACGGCTTTTGGGCCGAAAGGTTAATTGATTGGCGTTATCATCTGCCTTTTTAGTTTCGATTTTATGCCTCTTTTAGTGTTTACGTTGATGCTATAATGTATGGAGACAGGCCTATGATCGGTCAGTTTTCCGATGCCTTTCGGTCAGCTATCGGTCTAATGTTTTTTGTGTGTTTGTTCTTGATTTAAAGTGTTTTATGTTTGTTATGTCAATCAGAAATACCGGTATAAAAAAGGGTTGATTTTAACACATGGGAACTATTGTAAACGGAGCAAATGGTGGCTTTAAGGGTAAAGCCGGCTCCATAATTGGAAGCAGTTGGAAGAGCATCAACTACATCAAAGGGCTTTATAAAAAAAGAACAAAGCCCGCCTCAGAGGCACAGCTCATCCAGCAGGAAAAGTTCAGGACGCTGATGCGTTTTCTGCTACCGATCAATGTCTTTCTGAAAATCGGATTTGGCGGTAAAAACACCGAGAAAGTGACCCCGATGAATGCCGCATTTCAATTCAACCTCAAAAGGGCGATCACAGGTGTCTATCCCGATTTTTCGCTTGATTATTCCAACATCAGTATTTCGGATGGTGGCTTATACGGCGGTGGTACAGTCTCAGCCTCCTTTGACTCGGGTGAACTTATCTTTACCTGGTCGACAGGTGCCAGCGAAACGTTCGAAACCTTTGCGGATGACTTGGTCTACGTGCTGGCTTATCATCCCGAAAAAGATGAGTTTATTTCAACGCCGGCACCGAGTACGCGATCGATGGGTGTGGTGACCTTTCTGGTGCCCGACCATCTGGCTTCCGGTTCAGTGCATACCTGGCTGTTTTTGTCCAATCGGTCCAAAACACGGGTGTCCAAAAGTGTGTATCTGGGCGAGGTACAGCTTATCTAATTAACTGTGGGCTGGGCCGATCGGGCTCAGCTCCTTTTTAACATTTTATTATGGCAAAAAAGACAATCAGCCCCGGGCAGCAGCGGGTGCGTGCGGCCTTTAAAGTGGGGGTGGCTTTTTTGAGGCCCTTAAATGGATTGGTCAAAAAGGGGTATTCCGAGATGGCCAAACGGAAAAATAGCCTCGCAGGGGGATTGGCCCTGGGATATTTACTTAAGATGGCCATCAGGCATGAGGAGGGTGGACCTGTGGTAGATCCTGCATTGGTACGCCTCAGTGAAGGTTCTCTGCCCGGTCTATATGGCATAAGCATAAATCGTTATACCGATTCTATCGAACTGACGCATGAGGTACGGTATTCGAGATTTTTAGATTCGGATGACCGGCTAATACTTTGTGCCTATCAAATGGATAAAGGTTATGCCTACGTCAACGAGCAGATCTGGCAACGCCGGGAAGGGCGCGTAATTGTGTCGATTCCAGAAGGATTCCGAGAGGATGGATTCCATCTTTATCTCTTGCTGTCAGACCGGAAGGGTACAAAGTATTCACGGTCAAAATATCTGGGTTATTCAACAAAATGAAAACAAAACATATGCTGCTGCTCCAACGGAAATATGGGGCACAGGGAACCAATGGAACCATCACCTATCAGGGTGAAGAAATCTGCCATACAATCGAACTGCCCGATCGAAATAATATTCCACGGATAAGCTGTATCCCTATTGGGCAGTATAAACTGGAAAAGCGTCGTTACGCCAAGCATGGCGAGCAGATCGGCATCCCGATGGTGCTTGGTCGGGAGGCAATTCTGATCCATGCGGCCAACAATGCTTTAAAAGAGCTGCAGGGCTGTATTGCCCCGGTAACGACTTTAACCGGTGAAGGTACAGGGGATTACAGCGGTAAGGCCTTGGCAAAACTCAAGGCGCTGGTGTACAGTCTTTGGGATATGGGGGATGAAGTGTATTTGAATATTCGATAGCAATTTGGAGGACATGAATTTGCGCTGCATTCCTTTGTGCCATCTTCTTAGCAATATGACGGCATAAATCAAACTCGCTTTGCTCGGACAGTGATTTATGCTATCGTCATATTGTGTCAGCGATAGGCAGTCGAAATGCTAGGCTTTCAATTATTTGTCCTCCCGTATTGCCCGAATAAAGAGGAGGAATGATAGGATGGACGATTTGAAGCATCCTATATAAGTAAATATCATGAAAAAAATCTTAAACAAAATAGGAAAGGTGCTGCAGGTGGTTCTTGCGGCTCCCGTTAAATGGCCCGGAAAGGCGGGTAGCATCTTGAAATATATCGCTGTGGGCCTGGGCATCTTGGAAACAGTTATGGAAGAGGAAAAGCAGCCAGCTGTAAATAATTCCGAGCCGCCCATGTTGCCCAAGGAAAGGAGTGACGCTGATGAGAATCAATGATATCCGCATCTCTGCTCTAGGGGGAACGCTTTGTTCCATCTGGGCAAGTATCTCGCTGGACGATGTGCTGCAGACGGTATTGACGGCTGCGCTGGGTACGATTGTTAGCTTCGCAACCAGCAGACTCTTAGGGCGTATGAATAAAAAGTCAGGTCATAGGAAACCTTAGCCAGCTTGTTGGGGACGTCTCCCTTAACGGTGAGACGTTTTTTACTCAAATCCCGATCTTCTTCGGTCCTTCTCCTGATCAGCTCCTGCGTTTCCAGTAGATCTCATCGGTTTGGCATCGGGATTTCATCGGGATAATCCCATCAGGTCCCGATGAAAATACGATCAAAGGCAGGTATTTGCTCGTAACAAATAGCCAATTGTAGGCGTCGAGTGAATGATTTTATTTGACCGCAGTAACCTCTAGCTCAACCAGAAGTGTTTCGAAAAGGTGTTTTACTTCCATCACAGTGGAGGCTTGCTGAAGCTGGTTCTTTTGAGCCCATGCTTGAAATAGATCAAAATTTTGAAATAATTCAGCAGAAGATGTCGTGTAGATGTTCAAGCGTACGATATGGCGAATTTCATATCCTGCTTCTAAAATGACACGCTCCACATTAGCAATGGCGAGTGATAGCTGCGTACGCATATCAGCATTACTTGAGATGCCGTTTTCGTCAATTGCGGTTTGTCCTGAAACATATAGGGTTCCACTTACATCTTTTACCTCTACCGCTTGTACATAATTCCGTTGCTCTTGCCACTTCCAGGGATTGATTGTTCTCTTTTGCATAGTCACTGTTTTTTAATGCCTACAAAGTTCGAGAGATCCCGAGAAATAAACCTGTGACTGAAATCACTATTTGTAAATTCGGCTGAGCGTTTCTCTTGAAACACCCAAATACTGCGCAAGAACCGTTTTAGAGATGCGCTGTACCAAAGCAGGATAAGAGCTTATAAAAAGTTCATAACGGGATTTTGGGCTGTCTGTCAACAAGGACAGTATTCTATGCTGATTGGCGATATGCCCATTGATTGATTTTTGTAAAAAGTAGTTCGACAGACTATACTGCTGCACAATACGCTGGTAATCCGCATAAGATAATGAATACAGCGCTGTTGGCTCTAAGCATTGTAAATAAAGCTTTGACCGGGTTTGATGATAAAATGCCGAAAAGTCCGTTTCCCACCAATCTTCGAAGGCAAATGATAAGATATGCTCCCTGCAATTTTCATCTTCGTAGGAGAGTTTGACCAATCCGGATTGTATCCAATACAGATCTTTTACCAGATCATTCGGTTTAATAATAAAAGCGGCTTTTTTGTAGGTTTTGTATATAAAGTATTGTTGAATCGCTACGTGCTGCTCTAGCGGAATATGCTTAAAAATATCGTTTTCAAGGCTGATGTTATGATCCATAATCAATGAGGTTTAACCGGGTGTTTTTATCGATCCAGATAAAGAAATGTTATAAAATTCCCAGTTAATTGCTGCGGTATACTGCTTTTATTTAAGTAATCAAATGTAGCCAATTTTGTGGTCAAAAAAAACTTCAAGTGAAATCAAATCAGGTCTGTAATCGGTCAGTTTTCCGATGCCTTTCGTTCAGCTGTCTTTTTAATTTGATTTATATATTTGTTGTTGATTTAAAGTGTTTTATGTTTGTTATATCAATCAAAAATGCAGGTGTAAAAAAGGGTTGATTTTGGAACAATAGGGACCGAAAGTGATACTTGATGGCATTAACTGAGTAAAGCGCACTCCTGTAGTGCGCTTTTATCATTCGTATGGCTTGGGGATGAAACCAGGATAGTACGATTATCCTTCAGACATGGCTAAAGTGAGACTAGCCGTAAATCCTAGCCCCGTCGTTGTCACGGCCTTTATGGTCACCTTATAGTTGCCAGCTTTCAAACTGTCGCTCTTTTTCACGGAAACGACGCCTGTTTGGGCATTTACACTAAACAGCTTTTCGCTATCTGTAAATGCGAGTCCATCTTTTTGTATTGAAACCAGTTCGAATGCAGATTTATATTTTTCGGGATATAGTGTTGGCGCTGCAGAGACATAACCATTTGAGAGGCCGATATGTATGAGACTAAAGTCTATGGTCAAGTTTAGATCGGGATAATATTGCCCAAACAAAAATTTAATTTGTGGAATCAGAATGACCCTGAAAGTCGTGGCGGCGACAGGAAAACCATCTTTTCTAAGCTCGGGAGTCAATTCGAATGACTTTTCAGCTTTTTTTTCCGGATCTTCCGCATCCTTTGCTAAGTTGATATGCGTACCTGTTATTGAAGCAATGTTTTCTTGTCCATCCTTTTTAACCAAATGAAAGCTAGCACCAGTAATTGGTAGGCCGAGAGGATCTATTTCAAAATCAGTAGATTGGTCGCCATACAGTACATACGAATAAGGTAACTCGTTACCATTTTTTAGGCCTTTGATAGCAATAGATCCAGCCGTTATCTTGATTGAAAAACTTTCTTTTCCTACCACTTTGTCCTGAGATTCTTTGGCTATGACAGTGACTTTATAATCATCGGGAATCCGTGCGCTGCTCGATTGAGCTCCGTTTGGATAGAGTAGGGAACTGTTAATCAGTATGCTTTGTTTTTCGTTATCAAATTTGATGGCCTGGTTCAATTTATCACTGAGTTTAATCCCGTTGCCCAAATTGATGTCTGCAATCTGGGAAAAGTCAAAGCTGAACGTAAGTCCTGCGTTTGCAGATAGGTCTTTCGGCAGCTTAATTTCCTGTGTTTCGCCGTAGCGAAGACTGATCTGCGATGGTAATGAAAGCGAGATTTCAGTGGGTGTAGGCGCTGTTTCCTTTTTACAGGATGATGCAGCTCCGAGCATCAGAATCAGTGCCCCCGCAAGGACGATTTTTGTGTTGATGTATTTCATGTGCTGTAAATTTTTGACGAAGGTAGTGATTGTAAATTATTAATGCAACTATATTGCATTTGTAGTTTTCTTTTTTAATTTTGCAGCTCAAACAGGAATAGGCTAGACGATGTTACGGTATCAGAAAGAAGTTTTTTTAGCATCTCTAATGCTATTATCTATCGCGCAAACAGTGCGATCACAGAGTAAACCAGCAGTGGATACATTGCGAAGCTATACGCTTCCGACCGCGGAGACCACTGGCTTTGTACCGGGCCATGGGCAAAAGACGAGGCTGGATCGAAAACAGCTGGATCGTATACAGGCACAAACGCTTGGTGAAACATTGAGCCATATCCCTGGGATACAAAATGCTTCTTTTGGCCCCAATTCTGGTATGCCGATGATACGGAGTCTAAGTGGTAGCAGGGTAAGTGTGTTGTCCAATGGGCTTTCGATCAATGATTTATCGGGAATAAGTCCAAACCTTAACCCCAATTTCGATATGGACAATCTGCGCGAAATAGAATTGTACAAGGGTGCTGCGACTGTATTATTCGGAGGAAAGGCCATTGGTGGAGCGGTCAATGTTAAAGACAACACCATTCCGATGAATCGTCTGCCCAAGCAGATTACAGGTCAGGCCAATGCGGAGTTAGGAACGAATAATGGCAATAGCCAATCGCTGGCTTTCAATGCAAACATTGGAAAGTACTGGGTGGGACATATTGGCGCAATGAGGCTCAGGCACGGAAATCTCAAGATCCCGGGCAATACAAAAGCAGCCATTGCTTATGATCCAAAGATCGATCATTTGACCGCCGCAATGGCACAGGTAAATGTCGATCGGGAGACGATTCGAAATCTGACGCTATATCCCTATTTGAGCCAGTTCGTGATCGAGCATATGGGCGATCCAAAGTGGGGCTTATCGGAAGCCGATCTGTATACCTTTGAAGATTATTCATTTATCAATGGATCAAAGGTCCTAAACCCTCAAAATGACAAATATGTCGCTGGGCAGGATCCCAACACGCCACTTTACACTGAAGTCGTTCATGGGATTACAGATTACGCACCGGTCAAGCGTGGCGTGATGCCCAATAGCCATGCCGAGAGAAATGCTGTCAATGCAGGTGCCAGCTATATCAGAGACAACTTTCGGCTAGGTCTGGGGCTTTACGCGCTTGAAAGCTATTATGGTATTCCCGGTTTTGCGCAGCGCAACAAGCCTGTCCATAGTCACACGACAGTTTGGACCCCGATATATGAACCGATTAACACGCGTACCTATTCATATGCCTGGCAGGTAGAGTCTGCTTTTAAGCCAAAAACAGAGTTGATCTCGGCGGTTAAATTTAATTACCGCGGTGAAGTATCAGACGACCGGGAGCTCCTGGGCAGGTACCGTGTCAATAAGTTCGATAGTGAGCGTCATGCGCTTCGATCGGAGATAACGCAACAGTTTAATCCTTTTTGGTCTGGGACGAGTGGGGTTGATTTTTCAGTTGTGGCCTTAAAGGGCGAGGGGGATCGGCGTTATATCCCCAATAATCTGAGCCGGGAAGGAGGGATCTTTACCTTGCAGACAATAGAACTTAATCCAGTTGCCCTTCATGTAGGTTATCGGCACGACTGGGTTGCGCGGCGTACATTGAGCGATCCCACTTATCAGCGCAGCAGGGGGATGGCCGGAGGTGATCTTTCAGCCCGAGATTTTAACTTAAACCATTTTTCGGGAGATATCAAGTATTCAATTTTTGATATTGCCTATGTACAAGCCACATTTTCACACGCAGAACGCGCACCAGGGGTGAATGAACTTTATGCCGGAAATGATCATTTTGCAATCCTGGTAGAAGAAAATGGAGATGATCGACTGAACAAGGAAAGCTCAAATTCCTATGAGTTATCTGCAGGGGTAAAATATGGAGGATTCAAATGGTCGGCGACGCATTACCGCAGTTTTTTTAAAGATTACCTGTATTTGGCCCATACAGGCATTTCTCGTTCTGGAGGTTTTTTGGTCAAGGAATGGCGTGCTTCAGATACCGAAATTCAGGGCTGGGAGCTAGAAGGAGGCTATACCTATGCATGGGCCAAAGATTGTCATGTAGCGTTAAATGTTTTCGCTGATCTCGTCAAAAATATAAATACTTCGGATGACAACATGCGCAAATGGGCAGAAGGTGACTTTATGCCCAACTTACCAACCAGCAGGTATGGAATGTCGGCTGCACTTCAATATAAAAAGTTTTTTGGGAACGCCAATTTTGATCGGTATCTGAAACAACGCTATTTGGGTAAAAACATCAATATTGAGCCGCCGATGCCAGCTTATTCTTTGTTAACAGGACAATTAGGTTATAAGGTAAATATAAAAAGATATGAGTTTGTCTATTTTATTTCAGGAAATAATCTATTGAATGTAGAAGCACGTCCGCAAAATTCCATACTCAAATATCTTGCCCCCCTTCCGGGACGGAATATTTCCATTGGATTGAAGTTATTGCTCTGAAGAATTTGGTTTAATCGTCAAGCGTATGACATCTCTTCCCTCGGGAGCACGATCTGTTCCATTGGGGCAAGTATCAATCAGTGACTTTTGTAGCTGAATCGCGGTATTGTTTTAAACTCATTCCTTGGTGTCGCTTGAAAAACTTATTGATATGACTTTCGTCTGCAAAACCAAATTCATCCGCTATTTCGTGCACCCTTTTATCGCTAAAACGTAAGCGATGTTCGATAAGCCTGATGCGATACGAGGAGATATAGTGCTGAAGGGATTCATTGCACTGTTTACGAAAATAACTACCCAAATAAGTTGGAGAGAGATCGAATCTTTCCGCTATGACGGCGATTGTCAAACGTGCTGGATAACGAATATGTTCTTGAATATAATCTAATAGCTGCAAGATACGATTGTCTGCATGTGGACTTATATTTTTGGGCTTGATAATGGCTATATTTCGTGCAGCAATGACAATTAAAGCATTGACTAAATGCCGAACTAGATCTTCCGTATATACAGATTCCTGGATGAGCGTTTGGTGTAAGTGTTGAACCAATGAGCCAACCATTTTCTTATCTTCTTGGTTGATCAACACAGATCCAGATAGATCCGACGCATTGTATAACAGACATTCGATATGATCAATACTTTTCCATTGATATTCGCGCACATAGTATTCTCCGAAACGGATAACCATAAATTCACAAATACTGTCAAGATCAAAAGAATGGTAATCCTTTGGCGTGATCAGAAAAAGATCACCGGGCTCAAAACGAAGTTCATTCCCATTGATGCCATGTACGCCATTCCCAGATAGTACATATACAAATTCAAAAAAATTAAACTGTCGATCCCGAAGTGGACAGCAATTTACTTTTTCATAATATACCTCCAGCGATTTAGAAATATTCTCTCTTGCCATACATGCAAATATACCCAAATGTACTTGATATGTACCTGTTAATCGATGTTATATAGGGTTAATTTTGTGTAATTCAACGTAAGTATAAATGAAAGCGATAGTTTTAAAAGAATTTGGAGATACAGGTAATCTCCTTTATAAAGAGATTGAAAAGCCTTTAATTAGGGCTAATGAGGTTTTGGTTAAAGTAAAAGCCATAAGTATTAATCCAGTAGATTATAAAGTAAGAAATCGACAAGCTCCTTTGGCAGAAGATTTAGCGCATTTTGATCCTTTAATTTTAGGTTGGGATATTTCGGGAGAAGTTGTGGCGGTAGGAACAGCTGTTACCGAATTTATAATAGGGGAAGAAGTATTTGGTATGGTCAATTTTGTGGGTCATGGAAAAGCTTACGCCGAATACGTGGCAGCTCCAGCTGATCATTTAGCGCTGAAACCCAAAAACATCACGCATATTGAAGCAGCGGCTAGTACGATGGCTGCCTTAACGGCATGGCAAGCTTTTGATAGTTATGGAAAACTGAGATCAGCAGATCGCGTATTAATTCACGCCGCTTCAGGTGGCGTTGGTCACTTTGCTGTACAGATTGCCAAATATTTGGGCGCCTATGTGATTGGCACTGCATCTGCTCCAAACAGGGATTTTGTTTTGGGCTTAGGAGCTGATGAATGTTTTGATTACAGAATGACGCCATTTGAAGAAGTATTACACGATCTTGATTTTGTAGTTGAATCGATCGGAGGAGCTAACTTTCAAAAATCCGTACAAGTATTAAAGCCATTCGGAACCATTGTCGCCTTAAATTCAGGATACACAAGCGAGGACGAACAGAAAGCGAAGGAAAAGCAACTTCATGCCTGCTATTTTATGGCGGTTTATTCCAGTAAAAAAGATATGGCTATTATAGCTTCTTTTTTGGAACGAGGTATATTAAAACCACACGTTTCGCATGTTTTCGATTTTGATGAAATGGCGCAGGCACATTTGCAAATAGAAACGGGACGAACTGTTGGGAAAGTGGTTGTCACTTTATAAAAAACATAGATAAGGAGTTCCGACAAGCTATCTTGGATAGTCCGTATAGTGCAATCACTTTTACAAACAACAGATAGCCTTGTTTAAGAACATCATAAATACATTGAAATGAGGAAAATACTCGTTATAAACGGACATCCCGATAAAGAAAGTTTCAACACAGTCATTGCAGATAAGTATATAAAAACAACGCTGGATTTAGGAGCCGAAGTCCGATATATTCATATCGGAGCATTAAATTTTAATCCCAATTTACAATTTGGTTATCGGCAAAGAATGGAACTTGAACCCGATCTGCTGAAGGCTTTAGAAGATATTCACTGGAGCGATCATCAGGTGTGGATTCATCCCATTTGGTGGCTGGGTATGCCTTCAATTATGAAAGGATTTTTTGATAGAGCTTTTCTTCCGGGAATTACTTTTAGGAGTGATAAAAGTCAACCAACTGAAGGTTTGCTCAAAGGAAAAACAGGACGTATCATCACTACGGCTGGCGATATGTCGTTGGAAGTGTACCAAGATGTTTATAAATCCAGCGGACTCGTTCAGTTACAACAAGGCATTTTGGAATATTGCGGAGTAACGATCATTCAGCATGATTTTATAGGTCCCTTGCGCGAATTCAATGAGCGGGATTATCAAGAAATATTGGACAATGTGAAAGCAATTGCGCAAGCAGATACAAATATCATGGCTAATTATGATAACAAATTTCATCCAAATAAGAATACTGAAAAAGTCATCAGGTAAGTGAGGCGCATAATCTCCTGATAGTAGGTAGATATATCGGCCTCGAGTAGCGTACCGTGTGTATGTTTGATGATGGCTGCAGCGCTATGCTGCTTTCGGGTAGTATTTGGGTTGTGTTCGTATTGTGTTCGGACCACCTTCGGAAATGCACATTAGGGCAGCCAATATTGAATCGTTGCTGACCAGATATTTCCTGTTTGGAGTCTGGTCAACAACTGTACAGCATCTGTTCAATATCTGTTGCTTGTCCGAAGCAGGTACGAACCTGGTCCGAAGCAGAGGTCAACCTAGGTCCTTATCCTCCGGGCAGTAACAGGTATAGCACTTTTGGCCTGGGTATCTTGGAAACGGTATTCTTGGGCAAATTGGAATATAGCAAAACAGAAAAAGTTTATGTCTAAAAACTTTAACAGTGGAAAGAGCGGAAAGATGTTCAGAAGCAGCAGAGGTAATGCCGTGATTTTGTTAATAAGATATAAATAAATAGACAAGTCTGTCTATTTATTTATATCTTTGTTTCATGAAACAAAGAGGGCAGGTCGTTATAGATAAGATTCTGGACACGGCAGAACGGTTATTTTACGCACAGGGCTACAGCAATACAGGGATTAATCAGATCATTGAGGAAGCCGACGTTGCAAAGGGCTCACTTTATAAACATTTTCAGACCAAGACGGATCTGCTGGTAGCGTATATCGAGCGTCTACATCAGCTGTGGTTGCAGCGGTTGGAAGCTGCTGTTGGCGAGGTTAGCGATCCTAAAGGGAAATTGCTTGCTCTTTTTGATCACCATACAAAACGGCAGGCGGACAGGCTATTTGGGGGCTGCCCATTTATCAAAGCCAATGATGAAGCCTATACGGACGATCCGCGCTTCACTTCGGAAATCCAGCGGGTGAAAGAGCGGAGCAAGAGCTTTATCAGAACATTGGTTGAGCAATCGGGCCATCGGCAGTTGCTTTCAGATGATGAACTCGTCGATACCATCTACTATATGCTGGAAGGATCTATTGTTTCGGCGTCGGTTTTTAAGACTTCGGCTGAGATACAGGGGGCAAAACGGATCATAGAAAAACTGATCTAACATGAAGACAATACAAAATAAATGGCTGGAACTGTTGATCGTACTCGCTGCACCGCTACTCTCCGTGATCGATGTCTTTATCATCAATATTGCGATTCCGACCATTAAAAAAGGAACGCATGCTACTGACGGGGAGATGCAGCTGGTTATAGCGGGTTACCTGTTGGGCTATGCAGCCTTCCTCATCACAGGAGGTAGGGCCGGGGATCATTTTGGGAGGAAGAAAGTATTCTTTTGGGGCATGGCGGCATTTACGATAGCTTCCTGCCTCTGTGGAATGTCACAGTCGGCTCTGCAACTGAACCTTACCCGGTTTTTTCAGGGGCTTAGCGCCTCCTTTATGGTGCCCCAGACGATTGCATTTATACAGATCTTATTTACGGATCCCAGGGAGCGTGCCAAGGCATTTGGCCTGTATGGAATAACCCTGGGCACTGCAGCCGTGATCGGGCAGGTGCTTGGTGGATACCTTTCGGATCTGCACGGGATGATCGAAGGCTGGCGGCTGGTGTTTTTTATCAATCTCCCTATAGGAGCTGTCACCTTATGGGCAACACACCGATATGTAACGGAAACGCCAAGACATGAGCATACAAAATTTGACTATACGGGCATCTTAATCCTGACCCTGGCACTGTTTGCGTTGATTTATCCGCTCATCCAGGGGCGCGAATCGGGCTGGCCGCTTTGGAGTTTCGGCCTACTGCTACTTTCAGCAGTTCTGTTCCTGTGGTTTACTTATGACCAGAAGAAAAAGCTGGCAAAGGGTAGGGTTCCGCTAATAGATGTCAGGCTTTTCCAGATAAAAGAGTTTAATATGGGGCTTGCGGCAGTGCTTTTTCACTTTATGCTGCACACGGCTTATTTGCTGCTTAGTGCGGTATATCTACAGAACGGACTCAGTGTTTCTGCGCTTGACGCCGGGCTCTATTTTATCATCCCAGGTATTCTTTTTATTATTTCATCGGTGTTGGCATCGCGTCTCATCATCAGGTATGGAAAAAAGGTGCTGCTTGTGGGGGTTGTGCTGCTGCTGACCGCTTTTTACCTGCAGATGGTATGCTGGAAACCTGGTTCCGATCCGCTGTTGGTGATAGGCCTGATGGCTATCTGGGGCTTCGGAAACGGACTTGTGCTTCCTTCACTGCTGAATATAGCTTTACAGCATGTTCCCGTGGCCTATGCCGGTGCTGCAGCCGGCATCTATTCGACCTTCCAGCAGACCGCTTCGGCACTGGGCGTGAGTATTATTGGTGGCGTATTTTTTTACTACGCAAAAGATGGCTGGCAGCAGGCGTATCATTACGGAACCATAGGGCTACTAATCTGCACCTTTATGGTCGGCCTGATCCTGCTATTGGTATCAGGTAAAAAACCGGTACAGGCATCTGCCAGCTAGGAGGGCTAAACTCCGCTCAAGTGCATAACAGAGCGCGGCGTATAACCAAACTAAAGGCGTACAAATGCTACAAAATGACAGCTCCGTAAATCTGTGCTATTCTTCAGCTCAAATGAGTTAGTCTACCCGCACCAATAGCGGTAATTTTGGATAAACAAAAAGAATAAAGATGAGCAAAATAGTTTTTATAACAGGAGCTTCCAAAGGATTTGGAAAATTATGGGCTGAGGCCTTACTTAAACGCGGTGATAAAGTTGCCGCCTCGGCAAGAAATATTGCTGCATTGGCAGAGCTGAAAGCTGCCTATGGCGATAATCTCTTAGCAGTGGAATTGGACGTTAACAGCCGTGAAAATGTTTTTTCCGCTGTCAACAAGATCAAAGACCATTTTGGCCGTATCGATGTGCTGATCAACAATGCCGGATTTGGCTTATTTGGTACCACCGAAGAAACATCCGAGCAACAGGCCCGTGATCAGATGGAAACGAATTTTTTCGGATCATTGTGGGTGGCCCAGGCCGTATTGCCGATTATGAGGGCGCAAAAGAGCGGCCATATTATTCAGGTTTCCAGCTTTCTTGGCCTGACTACGATTCCTTTACTGGGTTTATATAATGCGTCAAAATTTGCCGTAGAAGGGCTCATCGAAACAATCGGCTCGGAAACGGCGCACCTGGGCATCAAAACGACCTTGATTGAGCCCAACGGTTTTGCAACAGACTGGGCCGGAGCATCTGCGGTTCAGACTTCTTCGGATATTACAGATTACGAGCCCGTGCGTGCAGCCTTTGCGGCGACTGGCGATAACCCCGATACCTGGGGCAAACCCGAAGCTACGGTAGCACCTGTGTTAAACATCATCGATAGTGAAAATCCGCCTAAACGCATTTTGTTCGGTAAAATTGCCTATCAGGTCATTAATGATGTTTATACGAAAAGGCTTGAAGATATCCAAGGCTGGAAAGAGGTCAGCATAGCCGCGCATGGGCATTAAAAAACGCCCAATCCGCTAGAATATTTTTTAACTTTGATAAAATGAAAACCGATGCAACATTATAGAACCCTTACAGAACTACATCTGGGCAATCGTTGGGAAGCGCCACAGCATCCGCTCTTCAGCTTGGTCGGCTGTCTTTCGGACTGTAAACTGGGGGATAGGGAATTTACCAGCGACTGTTATGTGATCGCGTTTAAGAAGATTAAATCCGGCAATTTGATGTACGGCCGTACGCGCTACGATCACGATAACGGATGTCTCTTCTTTGCGAAACCCCGGCAGATTATCGAGATGAAAAATCTGGAGTTTGAAGAAAAGGGCTATATGTTGATGATTCACGAAGACTACCTGCATGGCCATGAACTTTTCAAGGAAATTGAAAAATACAGTTTTTTCGATTATGAAGTGAACGAGGCATTGCATCTTTCCCCGAAAGAGGAGCAGCTAATTTTGGAGCTCTATGCAAAAATCCAGGACGAATACGATACTAATCCGGACGAATACAGCCGTGAAATTATGCTGAGCCATGTTTCCTCCATCCTGAAATATGCGCAGCGCTATTACAAAAGACAGTTTATCGATCGGACGCAGGTGATCGGCAAAACAGCATCCAAGTTTAACGATCAGCTTCGGAGTTATATAAATCAGGGCCTGCTGGCGAAAAGCGGTCTGCCCAATGTGGCCTTCCTGGCCGATCAGCTCTTTGTGTCGCCACGCTACCTCAGTGACCTGCTCAAGCAGGAAACGGGCAAAACGGCCATGGAGCTGATCCATATTTTTATGATTTCAGAAGCGAAGAACTTACTACGCTTAGGGGAGAAAGGTGTTGCTGAAATTGCTTATGAACTTGGCTTTGAAAACCCATCGTATTTTACCCGGCTTTTCAAAAAGCAGACGGGAATGAAACCGCTGGAATTCAGAAAGTCTCAGCTGAACTGAGAGATTCCAATGTTGCAGCTTAAATTCCCAGGAAAATCATGCATTTTCCTGGGAATTTTTCTTTATTCCAATCCTACAGGCGGGACCTTACGGCTTCTTTTACGTATAAAATCACTTTTCGGAATGGATATGTTGCCGTAAACAGGCTGCCGTTAGCGAGACAGTATCTTTGAGCAAATCGGCAACGGTACCTGTAAAGACTACATTTCCGCCATACTTGCCGGCTCCGGGCCCAATATCGATAATCCAGTCAGCTTGGGCAATAACATCGAGGTTATGCTCGATAACGATCAACGTATTGTTGTTGTCCACCAAGTTATTGATAAAGTTTAATAACTTCTCGGTATCGTTTGGATGTAAGCCCGTGCTTGGTTCATCGAGGACGATAATCTTGTTGGAGTTCTTGAGTTCTTTGGTCAGTTTGAGCCGTTGTCTTTCGCCACCCGAAAAACTGTCTGACCGTTGCCCTAAGGTAAGATAGCCCAGGCCAAGTTGGAGTAACATATCAAACGACTGACGGTATAGTTTGTCCGGGAAAAAATCATAGGCTTCTTCGACAGTCATATCCATCACCGCAACAATATTTTTATCATGGTAATGATATGTTAAGACCGCAGGCTTAAAACCAGATCCGCCGCAGACCTCGCAGGTCTGTTCAATATCATCCATAAAGGCCAGATCAATTTTTTCGATACCGATACCTTTGCAGTTTTCACAGGCACCGAGGCTATTTCGGCTAAAAAGTTTATCGGATACCTGATTTGCTCTTGAAAACAGGGTGCGTATTGCATCAGATAAGCCCAGGTAGGTCAGCAGATTGGAGCGTGCACCTGTTGAAAATAACGACTGGTCGATAATGGTGGCTTCGGGATAAAATTTGGGCAGCACTTTGTTGATCAGTGTGCTCTTACCGGAGCCCGCCACGCCGGTAACCACGGTCATCACCTTTTGGGGAATGCTCACCTGGATGTCTTTCAGATTATGCAGACTGGCATGTCTGATTTCGAGGTATTCGCTTGCTGATCGTGGTTTATTATTAATTCGAGGCCGTTTGGCAAAATACAGACCTGTTTTTCCTGTTGATGTTTTAAGTTCCGCAACCGTGCCGTTATAGACAATTTCGCCGCCGTTTTTTCCAGACGCTGGTCCCATATCGATTACCCGGTCGGCGATGCGGATCAAATCGGGGTCGTGCTCAACGAGTAAAACGGTATTGCCTTTATCACGCAGCTGCTTAATAATTGCAGCGATATTTTGTAAATCCATTGGATGAAGTCCGATGCTCGGCTCGTCAAAAATATAGAGTAAATCCGTGAGGCTGCTCCCCAGGTTTCGGACCATTTTGATGCGTTGGCTTTCCCCGCCTGATAGGGTGTCTGTACGTCTATCCAAGGTCAAATACTGTAAGCCGATGTTGACGATATGTTGAAGCTTATGTTTCAGTTCGGTGAGAATGACATCAAAAGTGCTGGAATGTAAAGAAGCAACAAATTCCAGCAGCTCATCGATCGCAAGGGCCGTACAGTCGGCAATGTTTTTGCCCGCTATTTTACAGGACAGAATCGTATCATTCAACCGTTTTCCCTCGCATACAGGACAAGTTTTGGTAATGATAACTGTATTTAAAGCCTCCTTTCGGCTCAAGATTTCCTTCGATTGCTTCTTGAGGAATGCTTTTTCAATGCGGGGGATAATACCCTCATACTGTACCGTTTTGCCCCATTCCGGATCAGGCTGTTTGGGTTTGTGTTCGGCTGCATGCAAAAGGAGCTCCCATTCCCGCGGCGTGTAGTCGTTCAGTTTTTTGTCGTTGTCAAAATAGCCTGATTGGGTGTAGCGTGTCAGGCGCCAGCCGCCCGGTTGAAAGGTCGGAAATCGGATAGCCCCTTCGTTCAACGATTTTTGCTTGTCAATAAGGCTATCTACATCAATGGTCTGCACAATGCCCAGCCCTTCACATGCCTTGCACATGCCCAAAGGATTATTGAATGAAAAGGCATTTGAATAGCCTACAAAGGGTGTCCCCATGCGCGAGAAAAGCAAGCGGAGAGAAGCATAGATATCGGTGGCCGTGCCTACAGTCGAGCGTGCATTGCCGCCCAATCTTTTTTGATTGATAATAATAGGGACATTCAAGTTGTCGATTTTGTCCACATCCGGAACGCCGATGTGCTGCAGCCGGTTTCGGATAAAACTGCCCTGTGTTTCGCTGAACTGCCTTTGGGCTTCAGCACCTATGGTTTCAAAGACCAAAGACGACTTGCCCGATCCGGAGACTCCTGTAAAAACAGTAATCTTTTTCTTGGTGATCTGGAGAGAAATATTCTTGAGATTATTTTGCCGGGCATGTATGATGTGAATATGTTCCATAATCATTAACTTTGGTAATTATTAACTAAGTTAACTATTTTATTGGCGATGAACAAAACTGAACAGAAATTTTATGAAGTGTTTACCGATTTACAATGCTTCATCTTGGCAAATATGAATAGGGGCGACATCAATGGCGTTACGGCTACGCACTATAATATGATCGAATATATTTACCGCCACGATCATTGTATCGTAAAGGAGATTGCGCAGGCGTTTAATGTAAGTCCGCCTGCTGTTTCCAAGCAGCTCAAATTTTTAATAGCAAATGATCTCGTCGAACAGCAACAGTCCGCTGCCGACCGCAGGATTTTCAACTTAAGTGTAACGGAAAAAGGTAGATTCATCATCGATAATTCGGAGAATTTTAGGGAAACAGTGGCCAAAGAAGCTGCTAAAATCTTGAAGGAAGATGACTTAACGAAGTTGACTGAATTGCTCAATAAAGTGTTGATGGCCTGCTCAACCCCGACATGCTGAGAAAATCATGAATCATTAACATCGTCTTTTTAACTTGCGTTTCAATTTTAGTTCCTTTTGAAGCGCTCCGTACGTCACGTATATTTTTATGCTGTTTTAACTATTTTTTTTAACCACATCGACCATATGATCTAAATCAAAGGGTTTTTGAATAAAATCGTCGGCTTTACAGTCCGCAGCAACTTTTGCAATATCGTTGGCTGTCGATGTCAGGACAGATGGAAGTTCTTCGGTATCTGGATCAGCTTTGAGTTCCTTGATCACTTCGGATCCTTTTTTACTTCCTTTAATATGGTCATCCACAATAAGAATGTCGGGATCAATATCTGCAAGCTCTTCTATTGGTTCAGTTGTAAGCGATGGGATCACATCAAAACCCTCATCAACTAAGACCTCATCCATGATATTCAAGATATCTTCATTATCTTGAATAACTATAGCCTTCTTTTTCGTCATTTCTATTGAAATTTATCGCGTAAATATAGGAAAAAAGCGGATACAAAAAACAGGGGAACGCGCAATTTTCAGTTAGGAGAAACAGAACAAAAGTAATGCTATCAGTGAGCTGATAGCAATGTAGGCTAGTAGGGGGCTTAGGCCGTCATTTTTGCCTAATTTTTTAACAAAAAAAACAGATAACATAAATGTTATCTGCTGAACTTAACTTAAAGAAGTTTTTAAACTTCCTACTTAATTATGCTATTCGCACATTAACTGCGTTAATGCCCTTTTTACCGTTCTCTAGATCGAATGTTACAGTATCGTTTTCACGTACATGATTGATTAAACCTGACGAGTGTACGAAAACATCTTGACCGCCATCTGTTGGTGTAATAAAACCAAAACCTTTGGTGTCATTAAAGAATTTTACTGTTCCTTGTTGCATTGTATATATGTATTAAATTATGTATTTATTAGAACGCTTTTGCTGCATACCTTTCCTTTAACCCTACGCGTTGGTAAAGGATAAATCGATCTGTCAACAAAAAATGAAGTTTGTAATTTTTCGTATTGACACTATCAATCTGAAAAAGGCAATTAACTTCATATGTTGATAACAAAATAGCAGCTGGAAAAACGAAGACTGAGAAGAAAGAGTAAACTCAAAAGTGTCAGAAGAAGTAATGGCAGAAGCCTGATTATTATTCAAATGTAGTTATAAATTATTGAAAAACAAAGTTTTTTATTTTCTTCTGCCGAAGACTTCTATTTTCTAACTGATTTAAGATAGGGATTATGGTATTGTTCATAAAAACGTTTCTTGTCATCACGATAGGCGGTCACCGCTCCTAGCATATGCATCAGCTTGATATAATACCATGCAAGATCGACCTGATGAGGTTTAAATCCGCTGCGCGCGCTTTTTGGAAATAAGTGGTGATTATTGTGCCATTCACCCGCGACTATTCCTGGCCAGAGCTGATTGATGGACTTATCGTTAACACTGTAATCGATTCCCTGTCGTTGTTTATCTTTTCCTTTGGCATGCCCTTCATAATTGAATGTACGTACACCGATAGCCCAAAATCCGGCGGCACCAAAAAGACTGCAAGCGAGTGCATGCCCGCCAATAAGGTAGAATAATAAGTACCAAAAAGACCAGTTCAAAACCCATGAGATTACAGCATATAAAGGGTTGACATAGGATCCCCAGACTTTGTACTGCGCATATGAATTGGCGGGCACGCCGGTATGCTGCATGAGTAATTTCACCCGATTATACTCGCTTTCGCTCAAGGTCTTTGATATCGGTTGATGATTGACATCTGCTAGAAAGCAATAAAGAAATCCAGCCTCCGCATTATAAGGGTCGCCCGGTTGATCCGATTTGGCGTGGTGCACATGGTGCGATATGACATAGATCTCTTCAGGAATCACATTAATGGTAAGATTCTGCGTAAGGAAGCGCCAGAGCGGATTTCTGAATTTATAAGCCCGATGTGTACAGTACCGATGGTGCCATATCGTCCCATGGGTACCCATAATAATCATACTATAGATGAAAGTGGCCAGTAAGGTCCACCAGGTAAAGTAGCTTGTGATAAATATGAAAAAGAAGGGAATGAGGCATAGCACTTTTAACCAGCTAAAAAAGGGTAGCCAGTTTTTCCTGTCTCTAAAAACATTTAATCGTTTAAAAAATTCACGTAGTATTTCGCTACGTGTTGGTTTGACAAGTTCTCCATTTGAATCTTTCCACCCATAAGAAGGCGGTTGGAGCACATGATCCAAGAATGACATAATAATCCGTTAAAATTTAGAATTGCATCTTTAAAATGCGTTTGAATACGAATTACAATTATAATAAATCCTTGAAATAGTATAAAATTTTTTCAAAAAATCCGTATTTTGAACTTCTGGCTCTTGACTAGGTATCAGCACGTCAAAAAGTACGGAACTTATTCCCCTAATTAATAGTACTCAACCCGATCTCCTAATAATTGACCTACAGATGCCCTGGTTAACAGGTGACGAGGTTGTGCGCGAGCTAAAAACAGCGCAACAACATAGACACTTGCCCATTATCATGATGCCAGCAAGTGGTAAAGGGCAAAGAGTTGCCTCCGGATGGGGAGCAGATGCCTTTCTAGCAAAGCCGTTTGACCTTGTTGATTTATATCCGTTAGTAGAGAAAGTCATGTAGCTCGCGCTAGCCTCTATTGATCGTCCGGTTACCAGGTGATTGAATTCGTACTATCTTTAGGTATAGTTTTGAAAATACTGTCAATTATGAAATTCTGTATAGTCTACTGATTATTGTCAAGGGGAATTTTTATCCAAAGTATTTGATTTGGATTAATAGAAATAGTAAGAGGACCAAACTTAACGATAGTTTGGTCCTCTTTGCTATAATTGTGGTTTTAGTAATTCTTACGCATGTTTTTGCAGAAATTCTGCTTTATTGGGCATCCTCGTAATGGGGTAGCGAAACAACACAGTCTTCCGATTGCGTATTGCATGATTGATTGATCAAACGCAATTAATGGCTTAGCTGTAACTTTCCGATGAAAGGGCGATTATCAATCGTCAGTATAGCTTCTTTAATGGAATAGCATAGCTGGTAGCTTTCGCTCAGTGCTTTTTTGCTAGCTTCTATTTTGTCGTTTTCAACCTTATCGACAATCCAGGTTGGGTTTAACGGATCTGAACTAAATTTGGTGATTAATACGGTAAATCCTTCTTTCTGAGCACTGATTAAAGTGTCTTTTGTGATGTCTACTATTTTCATAGTGAGATAATTTACAAAAAAAAATACGAAACAGGGTCTGCTTCGTTCAGCCGATGGCCTTGTCAACATCCTGACAATTGAACGAAAATATACCTTCTTTATGGGATCCGGGCGTAAAATTTGAATGTTCAGCGATCGGTATATCTAGCGTGAAGCAGATCGCAAAATAAATTAAATGTAACAAAAGGCGATCTATGGCTGGCATTCTTTTACATTAGAAAGTTTCTTCTCCTTACTCATCCCTCAGGCTGACAGCCGGGTTGATCAAGGCTGCTTTGATCGCATGATAGCTGATCGTGAGCAACGCTATTATTAGCGTACCCATACCGGCAGCAATGAAGATATCCCAGGTGATTTTAATACGGTAAGTATATGCGCTGAGCATGTCATCAGCGATATAATAGGCTATCGGAAATGCGACTAGGCATGAGAAAAGGACCATTAGCACAAAATCTTGAGACAGCATCCTTATGATCTTAAAATTAGAGGCTCCCAGTACTTTGTGGATACCGATTTCCTTAGTCCGGTTCTCGGCTATATAGGCTATCAGGCCATATAAGCCAAGGCATGAAATAAAAATTGTCAATAGTGCAAAAAGACTCGAAAGTGTACCCAATTGTTGAAAATCTTTAAATTTTTCGGCGTACTTGCTGTCTACAAAGGAATATTCAAAAGGATAGTCGGGATTATATTCTTTAAAAATCTTCTCCATTGCAGCAAGTGCTTCTGAGGTATTCATATGATCGTTTATGCGTATGTTTGTAACCTGAGTACCTGCATAAGCACCCTGAATGACCATTGGAGTAATGGGACTGAAAGGCGATTCCTGAATAAAATCCTTGATGACTCCGACGATATGCCAATTCCTGCCATCGACAACCGTTTTGCCGATCGGATCATCAAAATTAAATGCCTTGGCGGCGGATTCATTAATAATCATCGCGGCAGAATCAGTTGGAAATTTAGCCAAATCAAAATCCCGCCCTGCAACTAATTGCAGCTCTGCCGTGTTGACCAAATTTTCATCGGCACCAATTCTGGCAAAAATGGTGTTATTATCTTTGGGCTTCCCAGCCCAGTCCATGTAGTTGCTGCTTCTGTTCTCCGTAAGGGGGGACGAAGTCCTTGAAATCTGTGTGGCAATACCAGAGGACAATAGTTTATTTTTTATGAGTAATCTATTTTTGCTGATTTCTCCCTGATCGATAATACTAACCAACCTTTCCTTGTTATATCCGATTTCTCTATTTTGAGCGTATCTGATTTGGCGCTGAATGGATAATGTTGTTATGATCAGTATGATAGCAATACAAAATTGGGAAATGACGAGGATTTTCCGATGGTTAAATTTCTGTTGAACATGAAGATATTTGCCTTTCAGTACTTTCGTCGGCAGGAAGGAAGACAGATAAAACGCAGGATAGCTCCCTGAAAGAATTCCGGTCACTACAATAAATCCTGCAAACATTGCCCAGAAAAGGAGATCGTCAAACTGGATAGATAGCTTTCTGGAGACCAGATCATTAAAGTAGGGGAGCGCTATCAGTGTAATCAACAGGGATAATAGGCCAGAAATGCATGAAATCACCATGGATTCAGTCAGGAACTGACCGACCAACAGCTTTTTATTTGCACCGACGACTTTTCTGACACCTACTTCCTTCGCCCGTTTTTCGCTCTGTGCCGTGCTTAGATTCATGAAATTAATGCAGGCAATAATAAGAATAAAACAAGCAATGGCGATAAATGAACCTACCATGCCAATTCGTTGCGAGCTTGGCTTTCCCTGCTCAGTAAAGTTGCTATAAAGCCATTTATCGCCGATAGGTTTAATAAAATTGGCTACTTTTGTATCGGTATGCTTTCTTAAGAAATATTTTATATTTGTTTCAAATTGATCGACATTCGCACTTTTATGCAGTTGTATGTAGGTCTGAATGGAATTATTTCCCCAATAGTCGTCTGAATAGCCTATTTTCTCCATTAGTGTCCAGGGTACGAGATAAGTGCTTCCTTTCATAAACGAATTATCTGGCAGGTCCTCAATAATCGCAGATACAGTTGAAATTTGGGAGCTGTCTAATCGGATGGTCTTGTTGATCGGGTCGGAATGCCCAAATAATCTTTCAGCCAAAGATTTCGTGAGAACGATCTGGTTGGGATTTTTTAATGCCTCGAGGGGATTGCCAGCTATAACTTTGTAATCAAATATTTTTAAGAATGTGCTGTCTACGAAAACACCTTGTTCTTTCGCAAGTTTTGTTTCTTGATGGGTTAAAAGAAATCCAGTGCCCTTATCCACTCTTGTAATCGCATTTATCTCAGGAAAGTCGGTTTTTAAAGCCACAGCCATTGGCTTAGGCGTATAAAAATGTTCGACGGCTTCGCCTTCCCATACATCTTTCATCCCTACTGCATAGATCTGATTGGTATTAGAATAAAAGCGGTCAAAGCTAAATTCGCTTTTTACCCATAGCATGATCAATATGGCAGCTGTCATTCCAGAAGCTAATCCTACAATGTTTATCGCTGTAAAACCTTTATTTTTTGCTAAATGACGAAAGGCAATTTGAAAATAATTCGTAAGCATATGAAATTGTTATGGATTAACGTTTGCTAATTCATTGCCAATAAAATAAAGTGTTGAAAATAAGTAGTTAAAGCGTTTTTTGTCATCAACTGCATGTTCGAAATCGAACGATCTTTGTTCGAATGCGGACAATTGAGTAAAGAATATTGAGCCTATTGATAAACTCAAAATTTTACTGACATACAAGAGCATCTTGGTTGCATTATTCTACAGGTTTCACTTGAAATCCATCATAAATTGACTTTCCTAAAAATAAAGCCTAATTTTGAATGGTCAACAACAACCAAACCATCAATATGAATGTAACACATGTCCGACAATTGTTTACCCAACTTTACGAAGAAAATTGGGTGAAGTTGTATGTGCATGTGTTTCGGATGTTAGACGATCGTGACGAAGCCCGTGATATTGTACAGGAAATTTTTACCAATCTCTGGGACCGCATGGAACGGCTCGAAATTGAGCATTCTTATCAGGCTTATCTTTTTCGTTCGGCCCGTAATCTGGTCATCAATCGTATCGCCAGCCAGGATGTGGGCCGGAAATATGAACATTACCTGGAGCATGCCGCATCAACTCCTGAAATTATGCCCGACGAGTTGCTGCGCGAGAAAGAATTGGCCAAGCAGATCGATCAAGCGATTGAAAAGCTGCCCCGCAAAATGGCTTTGATCTTCAAAAAAAGTCGTTTCGAGCAGCGGAGTTATCGGGAGATTGCCGCGGAACTTGAGATCTCCGAACAGACTGTCAAAAAGCAGATTTACAATGCGTTGACGCTTTTGAGAAAAAAAATTCGAACTATTTTCATTTTTTTCTACCACTAAAGGGGTACTATCCTGTCTTCTAAACGGTAAACAGGATAGAACCTATGAAACAACGATTATCGAAACAATTACTGCAGAGGTATCAGCAGGGGATGTGCAGCGCCGAGGAAATTGCACTTGTCGAAAGTTGGTACAATCAGCTCAGTCAGAAAAACAACGACAAGGATATCCCGGAACTTGATCTGGCTGCCGAAGACCGGTATTTCCAACAGCATATTTTTGGACCCGAATTAAGGGCTAATCGCCACCGCAGGGCCTATTTGAAGGTGGCTGCCAGTATTGTATTCTTTATGATGGCAGGTGCAGCGCTGTACTTCTTTTCTCAGCACCAACAGTCGCCACAGCCACTGCCTTTTAGTGTCGGTCAATTCCAGGCCGATCTGCTGATTGGCAATGAAGTGGTTAGCCTGGACGAAAAGAAACCGTTTAACCCGGCCTACATGGCGCAGGGGAAGGGGGATAACCTGGCGGTCAAAACCAAAAAGGGGCAAGAATTCAAGATGGAGCTTCCTGATGGGACCACGGTGTGGCTAAATGCAGACAGCAAGCTGGAAATAGGACCGGGATACGACGTCAACGAACGCTCGGTATTCCTGACGGGTGAAGCCTATTTTAAAGTGGCAAAAAATAAAGCCAAACCTTTTATTGTTCATGTCGGCAACACCAGCATTGAAGCCTTGGGAACCGCTTTCAACGTGAAGTTATACGCAAACGATAGCCAGCTCTTAACCACACAGCTCGACGAAGGTAAAATACGGGTCAGCAATGCGGATCTTCAGGAGATTCTGCTACCTGGACAGTCGATCGAACTGAATGTGCTGAACGGTGCCTTCCAGCGAAAGCAGCAAAATACACAACAGGATGCTGCTAATTGGAAAGACGGTTACTTTGAATTTGACCAGACACCGCTTCCCGAGATTTTGGCCGATCTTTCCCGTTGGTACAATTTTACCTATAGCCTGTCGCCGGTCTATAAAAACAAGGTCCTTAGCGGGAAAATCAGCAAAAAAGAGTCCTTTGAAGAAGTGCTCAAGATATTGCGTTTCGCCGGCATAAATTATACCATCGACAAGGACCGACTCGTCCTTGTGCCCTAACCAAACCCAAAACAAACGAATATTCAATCTAAATACCCTATGAAACAATCCGTTAAAACACTGCTATTGATGCTGATGCATGTCAATGGCTATGCCTTTAGCCAGCAGGCAGACAAGGCAGCTGACCATGTTCAATTTAAACAGCTCGTCAAAGCCATTGAGCAGCGCAGCGATTACCGCTTTGTGTATGATCCCCATGAAATTAACCCCGATCTGAATATTGATGTCAATTTAAACAATGCCAGTATCCCCGAGCTGCTTAAACAGGCATTCTCGGCTAAGGGCATCCGCTATCAAATTGTCAAAAACACCATCGTGCTCCAGGGGAAAGCCGCTGCCAAAACACTGCAGGTAACCCTAAGTGGCCGTGTCAGCAATGCTACCGGTGCAGCGCTTGAAGGGGTTAGTGTTCGGGTTAAAAACAAGATAGCCAGTACGGTCACCGATGCCAGTGGACGCTTTAGTTTAAATGGGCTGCAACAGGATGATATCTTACTTTTGAGTTATGTGGGCTACCGCAGCAAGGAAGTGAAGGTGGCGGACAAGGGCATTATGGAAATAAGCCTTGAGCTAGATCCGGGCAACCTGGATGAAGTGGTGGTTATCGGTTACGGGACATCTTCGATACGCAAAAATACGGGTTCGGTATCCAGCGTCACCAGCAGGGAGATCGAAACACAACCGGTACTAGATCCTCTGGCTGCATTGCAGGGGCGCGTTGCGGGACTCAATATCGCATCCAATTCGGGCTTGCCGGGCAGCTCCTTTCAGGTGCAGCTGCGTGGTGTCAATTCTTTGAGCAATGGCAGCAGCCCGCTGTACATTATCGACGGTATTCCATTTTCGGACGAAAGCATGAATCAGTTTACCGCTGCCAATGGCAACCAAAGCCCGCTCAGCCTGATCAATCCCAAGGATATTGAACGAATCGATGTACTTAAAGATGCGGATGCGACAGCCATCTATGGCTCCCGGGGTGGGAATGGTGTGATCCTGATCACAACGAAAAAAGGAAATAAGGGCGGACTTAAAATAGACTTTAATGCCAATGTGGGCTCTGGCAAGGCCATTCGCAACTTGAAGATGCTCAATACGGAACAATATTTGGACATCCGGAAGGAAGGCTTTAAAAACGATAACTGGACGGCGACAGCAGACAATGCGCCGGATCTGCTCACTTGGGATCAGTCCGCCTACAGCGACTGGCAAAAGGAGTTTTATGGTGCATCGGCCCCTTTCTCCACCTATCAGCTGTCATTTTCCGGGGGAAACGAAAATACCCAATACCTGGCCAGTGCCAATTTCAATCGGCAGGGGGATCCCTTGCCCGCTAATAAGAATTATCAGCGCGGTGGTGCGCTGTTGAACTTGTCTACGCAGTCCAAAGATCAGCGATTTAAACTAAACAGCAGTTTCAACCTCAACCTGGACCGTAATAATACCGTGCCTACAGATATAGCACAGTTTTACAACCTGGCGCCCAATTATCCTTTATATGATGAAAAGGGAGACTATTATTGGTTTCAGCAGAGCTTACAGAACCCCGCCGCCTATATGGAGCGCTCGAGTGTTTCGAAATCAAAATCCCTGCTGGCCAACTTTTCTGCCGAATACGCGATCTTACCCGAACTGGTCGCAAAAGTCAATGTGGGCTACAACCTCAAAAGCATGGACCAGACGCGCTTGCTGCCCAATGCGGGATTTAATCCATTGACGAGCACGGGTTCAATGGCCTCTTACGGGAATTCGGATTATCAGTCCTATATCATTGAACCGCAATTAAACTACAGCAAAACAATTGGTAAACATGATTTTAAACTGCTTTTAGGCGGCACCTGGCAGCAAAGGGTCAGCGAAGGGAAATACTTCGATGGCAGCAGTTACCCGAGTGATTCGCAGCTAAACAATATCGGTGCTGCAGGTATCCTTGTGAACCGCAACAATCAGTATGCAGATTACCGTTACCAGTCTGCATTTGGTCGTCTAAATTATGCCTATGCCGATAAATATCTGTTGAATTTCAGCTACCGAAGGGATGGCTCTTCCCGCTTTGGGCCCAACAATAAGTACGGTAATTTTGGGTCGATCGGTGCAGCCTGGGTGTTCAGCAGCGAAGAATTTCTCCAGGATCAGTCTATCTTAAGCTTCGGTAAGCTACGTGCCAGCTGGGGGGTGACGGGCAATGACCAGATCGGTGATTACCAGTACCTGGATACCTGGGGCACAGGCTTTGCCTACCAGGGCATCACGGGGCTTTATCCGACACGGGTGTTTAATCCCAATTTTGGATGGGAAGAAATCAAAAAGAAAGAACTGGGGCTCGACCTTGGCTTTTTCAGGGACCGTATTTTCCTCACGGCCAATTATTACAACAATAGATCGGATAATCAGTTGATCAATATTGTGCTAGCACCGCAGACGGGCTTCAGTTCGTATTTTGGTAATATGCCGGCCCTGATCGAAAATAAAGGCTTGGAGTTTGAGCTGAGCAGTGTGAATATCCAAAAGGAAAAGTTCAGCTGGAAAACAAATTTCAATATCACTTTCCCGTCCAATACCCTGCTAGAATATCCCGGCCTGGCGAGTAGCAGTGATGTGCGGCGGTACGTCATTGGCGAGTCCACACGTATCGTCCGTGGATTTCAGTTTACGGGAGTGGATCCACAAACCGGGGTCGCCCAATTCCGGGATGTGGATGGCGATGGGAAAATCAGTGATTTCAATGATTATGTAACCTTGGGATCACTGCTGCCCAAGTACTATGGTGGTATCGGCAATAATCTAAGTTATGGTAATGTGAGTCTTGGATTTCTATTTCAGTTTGTCAAACAGGAGGGACCATCCATTGGATATGGTCCACAGGCAACGACCATTGGCGGATTGGGCAATCTGGATGAATATGTGTTAAACCGTTGGCAGCAGCCCGGAGATGTGACCGATGTGCCACGCGCTACGGCTAACAGCGCCAACGAAGCCAACCTGGCTTACCGTAATTATTACCGGTATTCTACGGCCGTATGGGACGATGCTTCTTTTATTCGCTTAAAAAATGTATCGCTCAGTTACGATATCTCCAAATGGGCACAGAAGATCAATATGAGCCGCGCTGTGGTACAGTTCAATGCACAGAACCTCTTTACCTGGACAAGCTTCAGAGGTATGGATCCCGAGATGCCTGGTTTTGACCGTACTTATGTTTCGGATGTCAATCCCTTTGGTTCGGTACGGAACAGTGCCACACCATCCATGCGCACGTATACATTTGCGGTTCAGCTCACTTTTTAATGATCATAAAACTAAAGACTTATCCCATGAACAAATATATTATCTACAGCCTTTTTGCAACACCACTGCTTAACATCTCCTGCAATAAATTTCTGGCCGTGGACCCACCCAAGACAGAAGTAGCAGCAGAGTCGGCCTTCAGTGACGAAAAGACAGCCACAGCAACCGTGGGCGGACTCTATACCAGTATGAACAATTACAATAACCAGTTTGCCAGTGGACTGATGACCATTGTACTGTCCAGTCTGGCCGACGATTACAATTCAGCCTTTACAAGCTATGATGAGTACAAATACAATAAACTAAGTCCGGCAACCTCTTATCTCGATCGGCTCTGGTCGCAACCTTATAGCTATATCAACCACAGCAATAAGATTATCGAGGGGGTTGAAGCCTCGGCGCTCAGCAGTACGGTAAAAGCACAGCTTTCGGCCGAGGCCCGTTTTACGCGGGTATTCAATTACTTTTACCTGAGCAACCTCTTCAATAAAGTGCCCCTCATCACCGATACCAAGGATCTGGAAGCCAACAACCGAAAAGGTCCGGCCTCCAGGGAAGAGCTCTATGCTTTCATGGTGGATGATCTGCAGAAAGCTGCTGTCGATATTGCGGATGACTATCAGGGCAATGAGCGTACCCGCCCCAACAGAAAAGCGGTTGACGCGCTATTGGCCAGGGTCTATCTGTATCATGGCGACTGGGCCAATGCCGAAGCAATGGCCGACAAAGTTATCGCGGATAACCGGTACGAACTGTCGCGCGACCTCAATACCGTTTTTTTGAAAACGAGC
The DNA here is from genome assembly GCF_014109745.1 of Sphingobacterium paramultivorum. Lineage (NCBI taxonomy): Bacteria > Pseudomonadati > Bacteroidota > Sphingobacteriia > Sphingobacteriales > Sphingobacteriaceae > Sphingobacterium > Sphingobacterium paramultivorum. Next base: position 2,178,145 of record NZ_CP058555.1, on the reverse strand, counting down.
AAAGAGGCCATCTGGCAGCTGCAGACCGTTAATCTTTCTACTGCCGGGGTCAACACCTGGGAAGGTTTCAGCATCGTTCCGACAGTAGCTACAGCACGGAGTTATTATCAGGTGTATGATTCCTCGGTAGCAGCCTATGAAGAGAATGACTTACGTAAAGCAATGTGGTTAAAGCCTTATGTGGTAAGTAATAAGACGCTTTATATGCCATATAAATATAAGCTGCGTACGGGCACACCTGTAACCGAATACAATACCGTTCTGCGCCTTGCCGAGCAGTATCTGATCCGTGCCGAAGCGCGGCTCAACCAGAATAAGTTGCAGGCGGCATTACAAGATATCAATCAGATCCGTGAACGTGCAGGCCTCGCTGCGTTGCCACAAACGATGGACAAGGCGGGTATTGCCCTGGCGCTTGAGAAAGAACGCCAGCTGGAGCTGCTCGGTGAATGGGGCCACCGTTGGTTTGACCTGGTGCGCACAAATAGGGCCCTGCCTGTACTTTCAAAAGTCAAAACAGACTTTAGTGAAAGCGATATCAAAATACCGATCGCAAGTGCTATTCTAATCACAAATGCTAATCTCCAACAGAATGATTAAGCTATTCAAATACGCATTGCTGCTGTGCCTGCTACAGGCAAACCTGCTGTTGCGGGCACAAGTGAGCATTTTGCCGCAAAAAGCAGCGGCCGGAGATACCGTGACCATCAGCTTTGATCCGTCTAAATCTGCAGCTACCCATAAGGAAGGGCCATTTTTCGTAGATTTCAACTATTCAAATTTTTACGAGTTCCCGAGCCGCATGCCCATGCAGCAAGAAGGTAAATTGTGGCGTGTACGTTTTAAACTGCCTGCCTACGCCAACTTTTCCTGCTTTACGATCGCCGACAAAGACAAGAAATTTGTACAGCAGGCAAGCGATAGCAGTCAGTATGAGATCTACGTCTATAAACAGGGGAAACTGATTGCCGGCAATTACCTGGGAAAATCATACAGCGTGCCGGTCCAGGATAAAACCTCGGATCATATCCTGGCTACACAGGAATATTACCTCAAAAAAGAGCTGAGCCTGTATCCCGACAATTATGAGGCACAGCTCCGGCTGATTGTGCTCCAGATGAAAACCGCTGGTCCGGCCCAGCAGGAACGGCTCTTGAAAAAGGGCTTGGCCGTGGTGGAAAAGAAATTCAGGAGCAATCCATTTTTTGAAGGGAACCTCAATAAGGTGACCATGGGTTATCTGATACTCGGGCAGAACCAAAAAGTGGATTCGATCCGCCAGGTGGTGATCAACGAGTTTCCCAACAAGAAGATCGGGATAAGTTATCGGCTCAATAAGTTGTTCCGCGAGCAGGATTCCACCGCCGTGGTCGCCAAGATAGGGCAGCTTCTTTCCCTCAAGACGGCCGATAATGAGGCGGCCTATGGCAGTGCCTATGACTATCTTTTTACCTACTATGTGCGGCATGGTGATAGCGTACAGGCCAAGAAATACCTGCCGCTGATTACCCGTTGGGAGCAGGATCCCTACAAATGGCGCGCATACAATCAGTATGTGCAGCTGCTCTTGGATCATAAGCTGATGCTGCAGGATGCGTCCAAACTCAATTTATATTTACTTGACAGTGTTGCAGCCTATCCCGTGAGTTTAATACGCTATTTCCCCGAAACGGGCTATCTGGTGGCCCATGATCCGGCCAAGGCGGATAAGCTTGCTGCGGTAAAAGCAGAAATTATGGCCAATCAGGGACTTATCGCTGCTCAGTTAAACCAGCCTGAAGCGGCCCGGAAGTGGTTCGATAAAAGTATCCCTACACTCCAATCGGCGGCACTGCTCCGCACAGTGGCCATGCAGTATCAGCAGTGGAATGATCCGGCCAGCGCTATACCTGTATTGGAGGCTGCCTATCGGTATGCTCCTTTTGATCCAGCGATCAGGCAGCTTCTCGACAAAGCGATCCTTAAAAACGGAATGGACAATGCTGCCGAACGGCAGGCTTATTTTAGCAAGCTTGACAAGCAATGGAAACAAGGGTATTACCAGGAGTTTCAAAAGATCATCGGCAATACGCCATTTCCAGAAGATATCAGCATAGTTGATATGGACAAGAAACCTTTGCTTAAAGCGGATCTCCAGGACAAGATTGTCATCATTGATTTTTGGGCAACCTGGTGTAAGCCATGCATCGCTTCATTTCCCTATTTGCATCAGGTGTACAAAAAATATGCGGATGATCCGCAGGTGAAGTTCGTGATACTCAATTCGGGCAGTGGAAACAGCTGGGACGATGCCTACAAATGGGCAAAGGCCAATCCCGAATTTGACTTTCCATTTTATTACAATCAAGATAAAAAGCTCAGTAGTAAACTGGATATCACATCCATTCCGACAACATTGATCCTGGACAAAAAAGGAAACATCCGTTTTCGAAAGGTGGGATTTGAAGGTGAAAAGCTACTGCAGAGCCTCGATGCCATGATCGAATACCTGAAAGAACTGGAGCACTAATTTGTTGGATGCGTCCATGGCAGCTGTTCGGGCATTAAAAAAGACGTGAATAACAAAGGGTTTAATGATTGAAGACCCTTTGTTATTAGCAAAATCGAGATCTTATTTTGAAGGAGGGAGCTCAACCTTGCCCTTAACCTGTTGCATAACCAGCTGGTGGAAATAATCAACAATGTCTGCATACTGCTGATCGTTGGCGAGATTAATCAATTGATGGGGATCGCGAACCACATCTGTCAGCGATTTTCCGGTACCATGTCCGAAAAATTCCGCATATCGCCATTTTTCAGTTCGTACGGTGATTCCTGTAACACCTTTTCCATTTTCGTTCCAAACGGTATAAGCAGGTCTTTCCCAGGTTTTATCAGGTTCATAAAGCAATGGCTTTAAACTTTTTCCTTCTAGGTTCTTATAGCTGGGTAGTCCACATAGGTCGACTAAAGTTGGGTAAATGTCTAGCAGCTCCACCACACGAGGGGAAGACTGCCCGTTACCTTGTGCCCGTGGATCGTAAATAATAAAGGGCACTCGGGTGCCTTGTTCCCACAAGGAACCGGCTTTGGACCATTTCCCTTTTTCACCCAGTTGATAGCCATGATCGCTCCAAAAAACCACAATGGTGTTTTCTTTCAATCCGGATTCTTCCAGTTTCTGTAGTACCCGGCCCACATTCCAGTCCATGTAACTTATGCAGGCAAGGTAGGCTCTGATATATTCCTTGGCTTCTTGTGTCGATGCCGTGCGGTTGACAAAGAAATCGGCATTTCTCCGGCGGATGGATCCGGCCGGAAATCCCACCGGTATGCCGGGTATCGATGAAAAATCGGGCGGGAGCGCAATACTGTCCAGGTCATACAGGTCAAAGAATTCCTTGGGGGCTACAAATGGTGTATGCGGTTTTGAAAAGCCGCAGGCCAAAAAGAAGGGTTCTTTGGCACGTTTGAGGTCTTCCAAATATTCAATGGCTCTGTCCGCCACTTTCGTGTCGCCTATTTGCCTTGCATCTTCTCCTGTCAGGGCTGCCCATTTATCGGATGCTACTGTCGCTGCGTAGGGTTCTATACGGGGAGCTGAATTGCTGTATGCCTGCCAATACGATTGTGAGCCAACCGCAGATGGAGCCGCAGCATTGATCACGGTGCCGTATTGTCGTTTCTCGCCGCCAATATCCCAGGCCTCGGTGTCATCTATTCCGCCATGAAAGACTTTGCCACTCCGAATAGTCGTGTAACCGTTTTGCTTAAAATATTTAGGCAGGCTGATCCAGTCCGGAAAAGATGCATTAAACCATTCTCTATTTCCGTACAGGCCACTGGTTGTTGGGCGTTTCCCTGTTAACAGCGATGACCTGGAGGGGTTGCACAATGGGTATTGACAATAGGCATGTTCAAACCATACGCCTTTTGCCGCGAGCTTATCGAGGTGGGGGGTATGTGCCAAAGAATGGCCATAGATGCCCATATCTGTTCGCAGGTCGTCCGCAATCAGAAACAATACATTGTATTTTTTGGGAACTGAATCTACAGCTTTCTGGTGTTGTGCTTGCCCCTGTAGACATAGGGCAAGCTGCAGAAAGCATAGTGTAAGGTTAAGAGATATTTTCATTTTGATTTGTTTTCGTTAGCCGTATGCTGTTGGTCATCGAGTGGATTTTCTATAATTTGGTTAAGGTGAGCCATTTTATCACCTGCCGGCTCGCGGTAAGCCGCAGCCCAAAATAGCCTTTGGTATTTTGGATCCCTTCTTCAACAAATAGGCGCCTGCCGTTCATCCAGACTTCTGTTTGCTTCTTTGATGCGCGGACCCATGTACTGATGGTGTCGGTGCGGCCTGGTTCCAGTAAAAAAGGTTTTTCATTTTTCTCTGCCAAAAGTATCCTTTCGCCAGATCCGTCGTACCGGCGAAACCGGGTTGTACTGTTGTTGTTGCCCCCAATACCCACATAGAAAAGTATCAGGTCATTATAGCTATCTAAGCGACCATCCCTGGGTTTCAATTTTATTTCGTTGTGTGGCTCCTGTGCGAGCCAGAACTGGTTCAGATCGGAAAGCCGTTTGTTCTCGCCTTTGTCGATACTTATTTCCCTTTCGTATTGGATGAGGTAATCGCCGGTCAGCAAGGTGTCTAGCCATAAAGTGGCTCCGCCATAGGAGTCAATAACTAATCCTTCGTTGCTCGCTTCAACATGCGACTTGTCGGGATACTCCAGTTCGATGATCCATCGGTTTATTTCGTTTAATGGCACTTTCCAGGTGTACTTTTCTTGCGCTGGACTAATAAAATAAATCAACAGCAGCCAAGATAATGTGAAATAGCGCCTTTTAATAAATTTGTGCATAACGTATTATTTTTGAAACTTACCGACGTAATGTAGGCACTGAATCGTACTTAGGCTCCATTGGGCCGCTTCGTTTGTTGATAGATCTTTCCATTCCTGCTGATTGTTTGCCAGCTTTATGAGCGGTATAGTGGGCGCCTGCACGAAGGATCCGGCCTTGGTGCCAAGTAGTTCCTGCCATGTCCGTTCTCCCAGCAAGTCATCACCCAATTTGAATGCGGCATAAGCCGTGAGCCTGGCATGGCTGCTCCGTAGATTAAATTTGCCTTCTTTGGTGCCTAGTTCACGTATCCGCGCTTCATCGGAAGCGTTGTATAAACGGCAGTATTGCAACCAGGCCGTTTCAAATCTTTTGTCGGGAATGACCTGCAGTATTTCCTGACAGATTTCGACAAGTCCAAACACAGCATTCAGATGTGATACCCGCACAGTTTTATCTTTTTGGCGGTCAAATTTTCCGGTAGCAATATCCAGCAGGCTCAGCCCTGTGAAAAAACCTTGCGGTTGGTCGGCGATGCTTTGCATGCTGGCTTTGAGGCGGGCCAATAGCGTAGGGTCGAGGGTTCGTTCCCATTCTGTAAACCATGCTGCCGCAATCGCTCCCCAGTCGGTACCAAAACCTACCAGCGCTTTGCCTTTTTCTGTGACAACAGGTTCATCCACTCGCTTGCGAAGGGCCACGATATCTTGAAGCCTATAAGCGGCTTCCACCTGCTCACGCAACAAATCGCCTGTACGTTCATCTGCGGTGAGGTAATAATAAAACCGTCTGTTGAGCGCTGTACTGATACGGAGCTGCTTGGCACTGCAGCCCCAATGCATCACATTGTGGCGGCTTCCCAAAGGGGCAAACCGCCCAAGATGATGTACATCTACTTCTCCCGTGTGTCTGCACATGGCTTCGGCAAAACGAAAGCAATTGCGATTGCCCGAACGGAGGTAATAGTACCAGAGCCAAAGATCGGTGCCAAGTTCGGAGTTATCCCAGGCAAAACCGCCCACATCGTATTTCCACACATGTCGATCTGCATCATAACTATGCATGACGTCGCCGTAGTTCCAGAATCCGTACCAACCTCTACGATCAACCTCTCCCTGATAGAAGGTAACGAGTGCATCCAATTTATCTTCCAGCGCCGCTTTCAGGGCCGAGCTGCGGTCTGGAAGCCCCCAGTTGGCGCCAAACACCTGCTGCTCGAAGAGATAGGATGGACTGGCCGATAGTAGTGGTGGTTGCTGGTATGCCTGCGCTAGTTGCCCCAATTTTTCAGGCGAAGGGCTCTGGTCGAAGATGGACAAATATAATTCGGAGCTGCGTGCGACACCGATTGGACTTCCGTATCCTGCCTCGTAGTCTTCGTAGGTGATCTCGAGGCCTTCCCATTGTTTTTCATAGCTGTCCTGTCCCATGCCGTCGTGGTAGAATCGCAGGTCCATTGCTTCGGCCTTCGGAGCCCACAACCAGGCTGTCAGGGTAGCTGCATCGGATGCGGCACCACGGATATCAAGCTGGCCCGGATAACTTTGCCAAAAGTTACGGATACCCAAAGCGACTCCAGCGGAAGGTGTCCCTAAGTATGCGGTTCCCATAGCGCGGCCACCGTCTTGGCTATGAATCCAAGCATGGCCGGCTTTGGTTCGTTTTTCGATGCTGCTCGCAGAGGGATGGGCCTGCAGCAAGGTATAATCGCCAAATTCGGGAATAAAAGGCAGTCCTTTTTTTGCAGTCTCCGTAATGTTCTCCCATTTGACTTCCTTTCCTTCCAGCTGTTGCTTCCGTACCGCGCTGCCTGGATCACGGCGAAGTCCCGTAAGCCCTTTCACCGCTTCGGAAAAGACTTCGCCGTTTTCCCCGACAAAACGAATGTAACGATTGTAGGTCGGCGTATCATGCAATGGCATTACCACAGATAGGCCTATTCCCTTGATAAAATCGCGCTGTTCATCGCCGTCATATAAAAAGGTGTGTATTACTTTTATCGTGGGCGACTTGTCGTAAAGATAAAAACGGACGATAAACGGGATTTTTTTTTGCTCGCCATGCCGATGTGTTCCCGCCACGCGAATGAGGACACGCTGGCTGCCACTGTTTTCGACTACAGTTTTTTCAATATGGGACTGCCATGTAGTCCTATTTAAATTTTCTCCAGGTTCTGCGTCAGGAGCATCCTGCAACAAAATCTGCAAGATAACAGCGCTAGCAACGAGCCGGCCATTTTGTCGGATTTCCTGTAGCAGCTTAGTTCCCTTCTTTCCGAAAGTCACTTTTAAAAGCCCATTATCGACTGTGATGGACTCATCGTGCTCCTGCACTTGGATACCTGACTGTAGGCGCTCACTCGTTGTCAAAAAAAGTTCATCCTGGAGCAGTGTAGTTAAATCAGCCGCGGCGCATGCCGACCATTTCACGGAACCATCTGGCCAGAAAGCCAAGGGCCAACTTTGGATGGGGGCCGTATGGCCATGGTTATCGCGCAGCTCGAATTGCTGCTGTTTCCTGACCTTTCCTTTTGGCCAGGGGACACCGAAAGTTGTCCCCAAATAGGGTGCTCCCTGTTGCCGGTCGATCCAGTTCAAAGGAACAGCCAACGCAGCTTCTGAGTGGTCATCACCGCTTTTATGTGCAGTCCGGTTTGGACCGCCATATAAGTTGAGGCTGGCGAGCGGTCCGATGCCCAAACCGAAGAGGCCGGTGTTTTTTATAAATTTCCGTCTGTTCAATGTCATGTTAAAAGGGTTAATATCCAGGATTCTGATAGGCACGGCGGGCTGTTTCATCCAGGAGCACACCATCTTTATCGGTTAACATACTGATATACGATTGCGGAAAAGGTTTGAAAGTATGGGTTGCCGAAAAGGTTCCCTTTCCGTTGCCGTCCTGACCATTCACTCCGGATGGATTATCCGATTTGGGCCATCCCGCATTTCGGCTCGAAGCAAGCTGGGCATGATGCAACATACGCTCCAGCTGTATTCCTGCATGGTGTATCCCTTCGTATAAGACCTGCTCCGTATTAAACTCGCGCGAGTATTCATTGTAGATAAAATGGACAAAACGTTTCAATTCGGTATTCGCCTCAGACGGATATTGTTCGGCCTTGGATTTCGCGGAGCTTCCGTCCCAATAGGAAGCGTCGACGCTGATTTTATCAAAGGTGGCCGTCGCGGAGCTGTAAGGGTAGCTGCGTTCTTCGGCGCCCAATGATTCGGCTCCAGGGTATAAGCGGGCCAATACCTCGGCTCGGTTTTCTCCGGCTTTGTAGGCGGCTCGGTTTCTTAATTTATTGATATCGGCAATGGCATTGGCATAGTCTCCTTTTCGGCCATACGCTTCTGCACGGATCAGGAGCGTTTCGGCGAGTCGGAAAATGGCAACATCACGCGTACCAAAATGGTTGTCTACCGTACTGCGATTCGGATCGATAAATTTTCGCGAGGATGGACGGACTTTCCGGTTCAATAGAAGTCCCGCGTTTCCACTGTATCTGTCTGCACCTGTCTTTCGGTAATAATACTTTCCATTGTCCTTGATCCATCGTGGATAGAGTACATAGGGCTGTGCTAGGGCCTCATTGATATCAATGGCCGTTTCTTTGCTGTTTTCAAGGAAAACAAGTCCCAGGTCGGCTGTTCCAATTTTCCGCTGTCCGGCCTGCGCATTCCGCCCTTTCCAGGATGGACGTGTATAGTTCGGCTTGATATTGGCATTAAAGAAATCGGCTTCATTAGCTTGCCAGGCCAGGGAAGCATTCTTAGCGTCGGTATAGGCAAGACCGGGGCCGTCCGATTGGGACGCATTATCGAAAGAAGCACTCTGATATTCGAGCTGGAATGATTTTTCAAAACGGGAATCATTTATTTTATCCGTAAATACATCATAACCCCAGTCCGAGGGTAAAAATCCCTGACCTTTCAGTAGTCCATAGGACCAGGTCCAGCTCGGGATATTCCAGGCGGCATTGCGGTAATCGGCGGTAAAGGCTGCATTGGTACGCATACCGTATCGACCATTGTCCAAATTATTGCCATAGGAGGCCTGAAGGATGATCTCTGGATTTGTTTCATTCGCCCAATTGCCTTTCTCAATGGTAAAAAGGTCCCAATAATTTGAGGCCAGGCTGATCCCGGAATTTATGACCTGCGAGGAATAATAAATGGTAGAATCCAAATCCGCTATTCCTTCCCCTTTATATAATAGCCCCTGGTAGGCATTGGGACTTGTGGGGTCTACAGTGCCGTCCGCATTCCGGTAGGATTTAAAGGCTGCGGCCTGATGGCGCTGCAGGTAAAGTTTCGCCAGGAAATGCTGGGCTGCATTGCGGGTAATCCGTCCGCGCTGCGTCTGTATGGCAATAGGTAAATGCTGCTCGGCAAATCGCAGGTCTGAAATTAATTTGGCATAAATGGTCGCCGAATTTGTTTTGGGCAGATAAAAATTGGCCGGAAGACTGTTGTTGCTTTTCAGAGGAAAAGGAACATCGCCCAGTTGGGTAACCAGCAAGTAATAGGCATAGGCCCGTAGAAAATAGAGTTCGGAAAGCTTTTGATTGGCATATGCCGCGTCATTTGCATACTTTCCTGGTGCTCTTTCGGTGATAATTTCGATGGCTTTGTTGCAGTCATTTATAATGGGGTAGGCCCCCAATAGTTGGGTTTGATAATAGCCGATCAGGTTATTGGCATATTCGCCTGCGGCTCCTGATGGCGACCACACTGCGGGACTGAAGGTAGCCCAGGCATTATCAAGTGGTTCGACGATATCGTTGCCTGTTTCAAAAAGAAAGGGGCCTTCCATAAACCCATATTTAAAACGTAAGATGTTGTAGTTTGCGACGACCAGTTCGTCAAGTCCTTTTTCAGATTCAAAATAGTTTTGAGTAATCGTAGAGACCATTTCTTCTTTGAGAAAGTCTTTGCAGGAACTTAATCCTATTCCTGTCGATAGTATAGTTAAGGCCCAAAGGGCACCTTTTTTTATAGTGTTTTTTTCAAGTCTCATGTGTTGTTGATGCTATTGATTTAAAGACCGATTCTCAAGCCGAGCACGGCACTGCGCAATAAGATGGTATTGGCGGTCTGACCACCACGCTGGGCTGCAGCAGCATTATCCCAGCCATTCACATCGTCTGGATTGAGGCCTATTTTTACAGCTTCGCCGCCCCAGATCACGGGATTTAGGATCTGTGCATATACTTGCAGGCTTCCGATATTGAGCCTATCCAACAGGGACTGTTTGAATGTGTAACCTAGTGAGATATAGCGTAAAGAGACCAAACTGCCATTGGTATAATTCCGTGCGGCATTGTAGTTGGTAAACGTTGCTGTTGTCTGCTGTGGGAAAGAAGCCGCAGTGTTTTCAGGACTCCAAACATCGTTTTCAATCCGTCGTCCGTACGTCTGAAGTGCACCATAATAACGGCTACCGATGCGCGCATAGACAAAGAAAGAAAGATCCCAGTTTTTGTAACGGAAAGCGTTGACAATTCCGCCGCTCCATTTGGGTCTGTTGCTGCCCAGCAGTTCTTTATCATTGTCGTTTATGGTTCCAAATCCGTTGTCAAGATAAGTCACTGTTTCGCCTGATGCGAGTGTGACAGATTTTGCGCCCTCGGTACCGGGCTGCACTTCCACCAGTTGCTGGTCTTTAATCTTTACTTGCCCCGGTAGCGCCGTGATATTGCCAATTTTCCGATACAGTTCAATCAGCCGGAGGTCTTCGGGAGTTTGCTGCCACAAGCGGTCGTATACATAGTCCCTAAATACCGCTATCGGTTGCCCGATAAACCAACCATTGGCGACATCGTCTACCTTGCCATCGACCAATTCGACGATCTTCTCGCGGTTTCTACTCCAGGTCAAGGTGGTGTTCCAGGAAAAATCTGGGCGGTCGATATTTTTACTTGATAACGAGATTTCAAGCCCGCTGTTACTCGTTTTTCCGATATTGCCCAATATGCTGTTGTAACCTAATACTGGGGGGATGGATCGATTGAGCAGGAGATCTTTTGTATTCGCCCGATACCATTCGATCGAACCCGATATCCTGTTGTTCAGAAATCCAAAATCCAGTCCCACATTATGCTGCACAGTTTTTTCCCAGCCAAGATTGGCATTCGGCATAGACGATGATTTATAGCCCGGATATTGGGTTTCGTCAAAAACATAGGCTGCACCTGCGATTGTTCCCGAAGTGGTGTAGGGAGATACTGAAGAATTTCCCGTTACACCGATTCCATAGCGGAATTTGAGCTGATTAATCCAACTGACCTGTTTCAGCCAGGGTTCTTCTTCCAGTTTATAGGCGACTGCCAAAGAGGGGAAAAAGTCAAACTTGTGCCCTTGTGCAAGTACCGATGCGCCATCCCAGCGGCCAGTAGCTGTAAGGAGGTACTTATTTTTCAGGGCATAATTGGCACGTAGCATATACGAAAGCAGCGTGTATTTGCTATAGGATGTACCATAGCTCATGGGGCGGCCCAGATCATTTGCCCCCAAATTGTACCAGAGGGAGGAAGGAAAGGTGATATCCTGTGCCCGGATATTAATACCATTGGATCGATTTTCCTGCGATGACTGCAAGGCATCCACTTTCAGCGATTGATCAGCCCATTTCTTATCGAACGTTAACATATTCTCAAACACCCAGGATAGCCGTTTGCTGTGGGAATTATAGCCAATCAGCGGAGCGGTACCTACGGCCGAAAATGGGTTTGTGTAGTCAGGGCCATAGAAGGAACCATTTTCTACCCCGGTATACTGTACCCCAAATTTAAGCTGATATTTTAGCCAGGGGGTAAAATTGAGCTGCGCAAAGGCATTGGAAAGTACACTATACTGGGTGTACTCATTTTTGCTGTTTTCAATATTCAGCAAGACATTATGTGCTGACAGACCGGTACGATTGGTGTTTAAGAGAAGGCCATTTTCGTCATAAGCCGGCGCGTAGGGTTGGAGTGCAAGGGCTTGGCTGTAGGAATCTTTTCCGCCCGAATTGGCGGAATTATCGGCCATTCCATAGTTTTGAACAGCGTAGCTTCCTATTGTGGATATGCCCAGATTCAACCATGTTCGTGGTGAAACATCACCTTTTAATGTTGTGGTATACCGTTTATAATCCTGATCGATCATTGCACCCTGCTGATCGAGCAGTCCTGCCGAGAGATAAAGACTCGATTTTTCATTGCCCGAAGAGAGGGAGAGGCTATGATTATTGGTTTTTGCCAGGCGTGTCACTAAATCTGTCCAACCCTGGTTGAGGAGATTGTCGCCGTTATATAGAGGCACTCGCGCGGCATATCCCTTGGCAATTTCCTCCGCTGTTGCATCACGGAGTAGCGGTTTGCCGTCTGTTCCCCAGCTGAAGGCATTTCGGATTGACTCGATACCATAAGTTTCGCCACCACCAAAATTTTGAATATAAAAATCAGGATCGGGGGCTGTGCCATATTTTCCCGTATAGGTCCCCCCGTTGATGTGGCTCTGCCGTTGCCAGTCCAAAAGTGCCTTTGAATCCATCCAATCTGTGGTCGAATGGATCTGATCGAAAGATATTGACCCATTGTACTGCACAGCGACCTGTCCTTTTTTTCCTTCTAAAAGAGAAACCAGTATCACGCCATTTGCACCACGTGAACCGTATATTGCCGTTGCAGAGGCGTCTTTGAGAATTTCAATCGAGGCAATGTCTTTGGGATTAATAATCGCTGCTTCACTTGCGGATATCGGAATTCCGTCGACCACATATAGGGGTTCATTGGAGGCATTTATGGAGCGGTTACCGCGAATGCGTATGGTTCCTATGCCACCGGGACGGTTATTTGATGTAATGTCCACGCCGCTTGCTTTACCCTGTATCCCTTGAACGATATTTGCTATGGGTCGATCATTGAGATCCTGCCCCTTGATCTGGGAGAGGGCACCTGTAATATCGCCTTTTTTTGTCGTTCCGTAGCCGACGACGACAATTTCGTCGAGTTGACGGTCATTGGGTTGCAATTTGATCTCTACGGGCGAGCGTTGCACAACGAGGGTATCCGAGACATACCCCAGGTGGCTCACAATAATTTTAAAAGGTAATTTTTGACCAGTTCGGAAAGAAAAACGGCCCCAGGTGTCGGTTTGTACGCTGTGTGTGACGGCGTCTAGCTGCACGGTTGCCCCGGCGATGGGTTTATTGGTTCGTGCATCAAGTAGTGTACCAATAAGATCTGCATTGATAATAGGTGAAACGGGCTGCTGTGCAACAACTACACTTGCCTGAAATGAGGCAAATAGAGCCACAGACAATCGTTTCCAATTGTTTATACTCATGATTAAAACAGTAGATTAGGTTGATTTTGAATTCTAAAAAAACGAAAGCTTTTCAGCTAGCGGGGCATCATGCCATGCACATTCGTTCTTTCTTGAAAAAGAAGGTTTTCAATAGGGGACTGTTTTGGGGAGAGATCGCTTGTCTAAAATAATACTTGCTCATAGAAATTTAAATTGTTAAAACTACATTTAAAAAAAACGTTACCAACGCCAATTGAGAAACGTTGAGCAAATATAAAAAATAGAAAGCAATAAAGTCTACCGTTTTTGTAGATTTTTTTTTATTTCATTGTATATGGACCGTTTCAAAGCAAAAAAAAGTTTTCAATAACTGCGACAGCGGTATTGTGGAAGGGTCTAAAAAATAGGGTAGGAACCGAAAAAGCTGATTTAGCAATAAATATTTAAAAAAAAACTACTAAACTGGTATACATTATTTGTTTTAATGCTTACATTTGTTTAACCGTATTTCAATTGGCGTTGGCTACGAGTTAATCACTATTAAAACAACTAAAAAATGAAACAACATTATCTAAACCACCTTTTCAAAGTAAGTATTTTATCTTTTCCAAAAGCTGATCGGGCCTGCTCCGCGCCACGAATGTGTAGCTAATAATTTTCTCCAAATTACGCACCATCCTTTTGCTATAAACTTGTTTATGGCCAGCACATCTATTTTTTAAACTAAACGATTCTACCGATGAATAAGAGAAGAATATTGCACTATTCGGCCTATCTATTATTGGCAGGCCTGGCAGAAAAGCCTTTATTAACTTACGCACAGGAAACTCCAAAAACAATTATAAATGCATCTTTCCGAGGACAGGTGATTGATGCCGAAAGTGGCCAGCCCATTGAAGGTGCTACGGTTAAACTTTATGGTGTTACTCATGCTGTGACGACTGACAATAAGGGCAACTTTGCTTTTGTCACGGGACAAAAGCTTCCGGCACGCGTTGTCGTATCATCCGTCGGCTATAAGGAGCAGATTGCCCTTATCAATGAACAGGGGGACACCGTACGTTTGGTGCCTGAAGACCGCACGCTGGAAGAAGTCGTCGTCGTGGGTTATGGAACGCAAAAACGAAAAGACTTCACAGGTGCGGCAGCCACGATTTCGGCCGATGCGATCAAAGATATCCCGGTACAAAGTTTTGACCAGGCCCTGGCGGGTAAAGCCTCGGGGGTGAGCATATCTTTGCCCAATGGCTTGCTCAACAATCCGCCTGTCATCCGGGTGCGGGGCTTAAATTCGATATCCCTCAGTTCGTACCCTTTAATTGTCATCGATGGTATTCCCGTCAATACGGGTAATATTGGTTCTTCCAATGTGGCCAATAATCCGCTCGCAGATATCAATCCCTCAGATATCGAATCGATTGATGTCTTGAAAGATGCGGCTTCTACTTCAATTTATGGTTCAAGGGCAGCGGGCGGTGTACTGATCGTAACAACCAAAAAAGGTAAGCAGGGCCGTGCAAAAGTCACCTACGATGTCTGGGGTTCTGCGGTATCCGCGACACGTTTGCCTAAGCTGCTGAATTCCAGTCAGTATATCGATATCAAAAATGAAGCTGTCCTGAACAACAAGATCTTGTCGGGAAATGCCAGCAACGATAAGGTGGCAAGTGCGCTATTCTTTCCGCAGTATGATGCCAATGGTAAGTTGGTTGAAACCAACTGGCACGATCATGTCTATAACACCGGCTATAGCCACAACCATAGCCTTGCTGTAAGTGGTGCCAACGCCAATACACAGTATTATTTTTCGGGAAATTACTCGGATCAAGAAGGTTTTTTTGCAAAAAACAGTTTCGATCGCAAAGGCCTCCGCTTTAATATCGAGCATAAAGTGAACGATTGGTTCTCGCTGGGGAGTAACCTGACGTATAACAATACCTTCAACGATGCTAAAAATTCGGGTTCCTTGCCCAGCAGCCAGCTGCTGTTGATCGGCGGCGCTCGACTGGCGCTGGTATTGCCACCCAATGTCTCAGCATTTAAGGATGACGGGAGCTACAATTTAAGCAGCACAGGTTTGTTGGGACCTGGAGCCAACTTATTTACGAACACATTATACAATCCGGAAGCATTATTTGCCTACAGCAAATACACCACCGGTAACGATCATATTTTGGGGAACCTGCATGCTTCGCTCAATCTGTTGAAAAACTTAAAATTTACGACGACCTATGCGGTAGACCGTAACCTATCGACGACAAAGACGTATTTGAGCCCCAGCTTGGGTTCATCGGGCTACACAAATGGTGGCTCGGTTACCAATGTGAGCAGTCTGCGCAACAACTGGAATTTTACCAACAGCCTCAGTTATGATCAGGTGTTTGCCGAAAAACATGCGCTGACGCTCTTAGTCGGTTACGATATTCAAAAATACGACAACGATAGCTGGAATGCATCGCAAAACAATGCATCTGATCCGTTTTTTGAAAATTTCCAAGGCAATTGGACAACACTATCGGGAGCCGGCGGGAGTGTTACGGAACGCTTTTACCGCTCTACCTTTGTGCGTACAACATACAACTACAACAAGCGCTATTTCCTGACGGCCAATTTTAGAAGGGATGGTAATTCGGCTTTGGGAGCGAACAGCAAATATGGTGATTTTGGTGGCGTGTCCCTGGGCTGGTCTGTTTTTGAAGAAGGTTTCTATAAGAATAGTCGCTTGGCAAACCTCTTGGGCGATCTACGTTTCCGTGGCAGTTGGGGTAAAGTCGGCAATGGCAATCTATCGGCTTATGAATCGCTCAACTTGTATAGTTCCTCGCTCTATGGCACGGTGCCTACCTGGAGCATGTCGCAAGCGGGCGATCCCAATCTGGGCTGGGAGACTTCCGGACAGACCAATTTGGGCCTAAGCTTGGACCTGGCCCACAAGCGCTTGCATGTGGATGTCGATTACTTTAGAAACAATGTGAATGGACTTATTTTGGATGTACCGCAGTCGCCATCCAAGGGTATCCCCGGGAATAGTATCCTTAAAAATGTTGGCAGCATGTATAACC
The DNA here is from genome assembly GCF_014109745.1 of Sphingobacterium paramultivorum. NCBI lineage: Bacteria > Pseudomonadati > Bacteroidota > Sphingobacteriia > Sphingobacteriales > Sphingobacteriaceae > Sphingobacterium > Sphingobacterium paramultivorum. The sequence continues at coordinate 2,161,965 of NZ_CP058555.1, read as the reverse complement.
GCGGGATCGAATTTGCGATCAGTGGTGATGTTGTCAAAAAGAAAGATTTTACCTGGAATGCATCGCTTAATTTGACACATGTAAAAAATAAGGTTACAGCACTTTCTGATGGCAATGCTGATATTATCGGTTATACGCATACCACGACTGAAGCCAACAACATTACACGGGTGGGCTATGCTGTGGGCAGCTTATACGGTGCAGTAACCGATGGCGTAAATCCTGAAAATGGGCAGCGCATATTTATCAATAAAAGTGGCGAACGTGTACAATACAGTGCTGCGGTAGCTTCTGGTCAGAGCAATTGGACCTACCTGGATGGCCGCACGGCGAATCCGATTACAGTAGCCGACTACCAGGTCTTAGGGACGGCATTGCCAACTTATTATGGCGGCTTTAATAATGCATTCCGTTATAAAGCTTTTGATGCTGCGGTCAATTTCACCTTTGCAGGTGGCAACAAAGTCATGAATGGTACTCGAGGTACACTGCTGGATCAGCGGTTTTACAACAATTCAGTCGAAGTGCTCAATCGATGGACGAGCCCAGGGCAACAGACAGACATTCCACGCCTGGTCTACAACGATGTGATCTCAAACGGTTCTTCTGGGTTTTCCATCGACCAGAATGCCGAGAAAGCTGATTTCTTACGTTTGCAACAGCTCACCCTGGGCTACACCTTACGTGGTAACCTGTTTAATAAGATCGGTCTTTCCAGTATTCGCATCTATGGTCAGGCATCGAATCTTTTCTTGATCACGGGATATTCGGGTACGGATCCGGAGTCTTCCTCCAATGGAAATTCCAATACTTCCATCGGTGTGGAAAAGAACTCGATCGGACAGGGACGTACCTGGACAGCTGGTTTAAATGTATCATTTTAAAAATCTGAAAACATGAAAATTAATACAAAAAGAAATATCTACTTGATCAGCGCTTTATTCCTGGTGTCAACCCTGAATTCCTGCAAAAGGGATGACGGATTATTTCCTGTGCCGACGACCGCGATATCGGATAAAAATGTCTTCGACACACCTGCTCGCATTGAAGGTGTCGTAAATGGCATTTATAAAAGTTTAAAGGGCGCCAACTTGTATGGTGGGCGTTATCTTCTTTACCAGGATGTGCGGGGTGAGGATTTTATCAATGTCACGGCCAACAGCTACACAGCTTATGAAAGCTGGAATAATTCCTATAGTTCGGGATCCAATGATATCAACAACCTCTGGTCTGCGGCTTATACAACCATTAACGGCGCAAATATCCTGATTGCCGCGCTTAGTCCGGGCACTGATGTCATCAGTGCTGAACTTTCCAAAGCGTATGTTGCGGAAGCTAAGTTCTTGCGTGCGGTATCTTATTTTAGTTTGGTGACGGTATTTGCGCAACCCTACAACAAGGATCAGGGGGCATCGCCGGGCTTACCTTTACGCCTGCAGGCGGAAGTGGACGGAAACAATAACGATCTGGCGCGCAGCACCGTTGCTCAGGTGTACAAACAGATCTTGAGCGATCTTGATGAAGCTGAAAAAGACCTGCCGGAAAACTATGCAACCGCACTGCTCAATACGACGCGGGCGCATAAAAATAGCGCCCGGGCATTCAAAACCAGGGTGTACCTGACGATAAACAATTATGCCAAGGTACTGGAGGAAGCCAAAAAAATCGTCCCACAGCAAACTGCTCCATTTAAGGCGCAGCAAGGCGTCGCGCATGAGTTGCAGCCGGATATTACAACGATTTTTGGGGGTAGTTTTACCAGCACAGAATCCATTCTCAGTATGCCCGCGAGCACCACAGATGCGCTTTCGGGACAGTCTGCGATAGGATATATCTATCTTGTCAATAAAGAATATTATCTTAATCCAAATGGCATTTTAAACGACATGCAGTGGCGTCAGGCAGACAAAAGACGTAGCCTCCTGCAGGCCACTGGGGACAAACAGTACCTGAAAAAGTATGCTAAGGCTTCTCCTTACGTAGACTATATTCCGGTTATTCGCTATGCTGAGGTCTTGTTAAATTATGCAGAAGCTGCTGCGCAGGCCGAACAGCTAACGATTGCAGGCGCACTCTTAAAGGCTGTGCACCAACGGTCTGATGCGAGTTTTGAATTTCCTGTGGCCGCTCTGGTAAGCAAAACGGCCATCTTGGAAGCCATTGCCAAAGAACGACGAATAGAATTGCTAGGTGAGGGCTTGCGGGGGCACGATTTGCTTCGTCAATTGAAAGAGCTGCCCGCAAAAGGTGATGCGAATATACAGACACCTTCGGTTCCTACAACAGCACAGAACTATATTTTTCCGGCGCCTAACACCGAATTGGCGGCCAACAAACTTTTTAACTAAACTAGTCAAACATGATTAAGACAAGTAAACTCCTTATTCCTTTACTGCTGGCCAGTGTAGGATCTTTACAGGCACAGCAGCAGACCCTGTCGCTCAAAGGAACGGTCAAGAATGGCAATGCTACAGTTGTTTATCTGCAACGTTTTGAAAATAAAATATTTACAGTAATTGATTCTGCACAGGTGAAAAAGGGCGCCTTTGCTTTCCGAAAGCAACTTCCGCTGCCTGATCTGTACGGCATTTCTACAGAGCGGGATGGGGTTCCGAGCTATGTTTTCCTGGATGTAGGGGATATTAAGGTGACGATCGATGCGAAAGATGACAACAGACAGTTGGTATCCTTATCTGGGTCAAAAAGCCAGGAACTCTTTGATGAGTATCGGGCGCAGCGCAAGCCCGATATACGATCCTTCATCCAAAAATATCCGGATAATATCGTTTCAAGCTACCTGCTTTACAGGGAATGGTCCTATCGCCTGTCTCCGGAAGAACTGGAAGCGCATATCGCCCTGCTTTCCGGTTCTCAACAGCAATCACGTTATATACAGGATCTCCGAAAAATTATTGCCGTCGCACGGCAGGTCGCCATAGGCAAGAAAGCTCCGGCCATTGTCGCCAATGACCCTGATGGTAATCCGCAGGCGCTCTACGATCATTTGGGGAAATATACACTGATTGATTTTTGGGCTTCATGGTGTCCTCCTTGCCGAAAGGAGAATCCGAATATTGTGGCCAATTACCAAAAATATAAATCCCAGGGTTTTAAAATCTATGCCATTTCACTGGACAAGAAAAAAGAAGCTTGGCTCAAAGGTATTGCCGACGATCACCTGACCTGGCAGCATGTCTCTGAATTAAACTACTGGAATAGCGAAATTGCCGCTGCCTATGCTGTTCGTGCCATTCCGGCCAATTTTTTGGTGGATGATAAGGGGACAATCATTGCCAAGAATGTCCGTGGTGAAGAACTGGGGAAGGTGTTGGACAGTTTGTTTAATCAAGGGAAAACCGAGATCGGTGGACTGAAAAAGGATTTCAAAGGGCAGAATCCGATCAGTTATGAATCGACCCAATCCCAGGCGATCAGCCAACAGGAACGCGGCACTTTTACCGTGGATCAACGGGTCTTTTTTAGCAATGACTATGATGGTGCCCGGCTGAATGGACTCACAAAATCCAGTGAAGGCGTGTATCACTTGCAGGTCGTACCGGAACGCACGCCGATCAATCCTAGTCCCTGGTATGGTTTTCAGGTCTGGTCCGCCCGCGATACGACGATAAAAATCCAGCTTGATTATCCTTCCGGTGTACGTCATCGCTATGATCCGAAAGTGAGCACAGACGGGACGAACTGGAATAAGCTCAGCGGAGCTTCTTTTGACCTGCCGATCTCCAGTAAGAGAACATGGATCTCGGCACAGGCAAATATTCCTTCTAGCGCAGTGTACAGCTGGATTGAACAGGTAAGTCCTGCTGTTCAACTCGAAAAAAAGGAAGTGGGAAAAACGGCACTTGGCAAGCCAGTTAACGTATATGTGGCGGGCAATCCGCAAAGTAAAAAAACAATAGCAGTGTTGGGGAGACAGCATCCGCCCGAAATTACAGGGCATTATGCTTATGCCAGCTTTGTCGAATACCTCTTGGGAAACAGCGAAGATGCAAAGCGCTTTCGGGAGAAATATCGTATTTACCTGATCCCTATCGTTAATCCCGACGGAGTGGACCTAGGGCATTGGCGTACCAATGCGAACGGGGTTGATCTCAACCGTGACTGGGCCGAATTTAACCAGCCAGAGACAATAGCGTTACGTGATTACTTTAAGCAAGAAATCGAAAAGCAGGGCCGCGAGCTTTATTTTGCCATCGATTTTCATTCGACAGGAAGTGATATCTATTACACGGTAGATCCTGCTTTGCCCAGTCGTTTTCCGGGCTTTGTATCCAATTGGATAAGCACAGTCAAACAAGCTATTCCAGGGTATGAACCGCTGGTGAAGCCCCTGTATTTAGGCGGCCCGACCTTCACGGCGTATAGTTATTTGTATAAAACGTATCATGCCGAAGCATTGGTTTACGAAATTGGCGACAACACCGACGCTGATTTTATTCAGCGCAAAGCCCGTATTTCTGCACAAAAACTAATCGAAAAACTCAATGAAAGCTAGTCAATACAACCGCTGGAAGCACCCCCTAATTTGTCTACTGCTGCTGGGGAGTATTTCTCCAGCTTTTGCCGGGGCATCGGCTACGGACAGTTTGATCGTGGCGAGTGATCTGGTTCGGATAAAAAATATCGTTGACCTGCAGGTGAAACCGGACGGAAGTGAACTGGCTTATGCCGTGCGCGGCATTGTTGCCGATACGACCAAGCATGCCGGTTTTCGCTATGAAACGCTCTGGTATGTAAACAGGACGGCATCGACAGCGAAAGCTGATCCGCAGAAATTGGACCCGCAATTTACACAAATCTTCTATAGCCCTGATGGACGCCGATGGGCTGTTGGCAAGGGGAGTAACAAACGTTCGCAGCTTTTTTTATGGCCATCAGCGGGTCAAGAGCCGCAGCAGTTAACCACGCTCGAGCAGGGGCTGGGCACTGTACGATTCAGTCCAGACGGTACAAAGTTGCTTTTATCAAGTAGTTTGACGATTGGCGACCTGGTAAAAAGTAAAGATTTCAATCCTGCAGGCCAAGTGCCGCCATGGTCTTTGGAGAAACCTGCCGATAAGGGTAATGCATCCTTACTAGCCGAGCCTGCACAAGAAGATCGCGATGGTAGCCTACCCCAAATAATTGCCTACCTCAAACATGATGAAAAGCAGGATATCGCCAAGGTGACCAACAAATTGCAGTTTCAGACAGAAAATTCTACGACGGGCGAAATCCGCTTCACGCATTGGTACGTTTTGGATCTCGCCGCTAAAACACCGCCTGTCCCTTTAACCCGCGGCTTTCGAAGTCATACAGGAGCGGAATTTATTGGAAACAACAAGGTTCTTTTAAGCATAGAGACCGAAAATGGTCTTCATCCGGATCGTGTAGCATCTACTGACCTTGTTCTATTTGATCTGTCCAACAACAAAAGACAGGTAATTTTGGGGGATAGCATACATCGTTTTCAGGTGGCTGCGGTATCTGCATCGGGAAGATGGGTGGCCGTGAATCGAAACCGGCAAAATTCATTGACGGTAGGTGAATTGTTTATCTATGATACCCAGAACTGGAAAGGGAATAGCTTGGGCGTGGACCGTAGCCTGAGCAATGTACAGTTTGCGGCAGATGAAAAATCTGTCTACTTTATTGCCTCAGATAGAGGCGGGCGCACCCTGAATCGTGCGGATATAAAAAGCCGAACTATACAAACCTTGAGTTCGGTGGACGGGGGGATTGGCGATTATTGGGTAAATGGGCAGAAAGCGTTCTACACAAAAACCACCTTTGCAAACCCATCAGAACTGTACCGCGCAGACCCCAACTTTAAAGTGGGGACCGCCATTACGGCAATCAATTCAGCTTGGCTCTCGGAAAAAAATATTGGTATTGCACAGAAAAGCAGTTTCCGAAATGAAAAGGGGCTGGAGGTCGACTATTGGCTCTTGAAGCCCGCAAATTACCAGGCGGACAAACGTTATCCGCTTCTGGTTGAGATCCATGGCGGGCCAGCTTCGATGTTCGGTCCTGCGGATGCCAGTATGTGGCACGAGTATCAGTACTTTCGCGCACGTGGCTATGCGGTGTTGTTTTCGAATCCACGCGGTTCGAGTGGTTATGGAGAAAGTTTTTTAAAAGCTAATTTTAAAGACTGGGGGCCAGGGCCATCACGTGATGTGCTTAAGGCCGTGGATCTGTCGCTCGCGACCGGTGTCGTCGACAGCACGCAGCTGTTTATCACCGGCGGATCTTATGGGGCATATCTAACCACTTGGATATTGGCGCATGAGTCTAGGTTCCGTGCTGCATCCAGTCAGCGAGGGGTGTACGATCTCTATGTCTTTTTTGGTAGTGCTAATGTGTGGCCCATGTTGAAACGCTATTTTGATGGATTTCCATGGGAAAAGGGGATGCGGGATATCCTTTTGGCGCAATCGCCTACCACTTATGCCGAGAAGATAAAAACACCATTACTCATTTTTCATGGGGAGCAGGACAATCGTACAGGTCCTGTGCAGAGTGATTTTCTGTACAAGCAGCTCAAATATTTGGGCCGCGATACGGAATACGTCCGACACCCGCACGCAGATCATGAGATCACGCGCTCTGGAGATGTCGGCCAACGCCTCGATCAGCTGTTGCGCACTTATGAATTCTTCGAGCGGTATAGGCACTGATCCTTATGCTTAACGATGATGATGGAGCATCCAACCTTTTATATTGAAGGCCAAAAGGCTTTCGCAGCGCTTGCTTAGTTTGATTGATTGCCAAGTCTATTTTCTTGGCAATCAATCAAAATTCAATCGACGAGCGCCATAAGCATATCGGCCAATTTTTTCGGTTCTGTGAGCATGGCATCATGCCCTGTAGCAATCTCTCGATAGTGCCAGTTGAGCTTGTGGTCGCTTCGCACCTTCTCACTCATCTCCTTCATAATGGGCAGTTGCGGATTCGTGCATGCGATATAGACTAAGGGTAATCCATTTCCATAGGGATTTTTTAGGTGCAGCTGTTGCGCGAATGTGCCAAAGGGCTGGGGGCTGAGCCTATCCTTGACCCAAGAGACCATGCTAGGCGCTGTAACACCAAACAAAGCAACATCAAAAGGAGCGAAATTTTCTTTCCGCTGAATGTTTTTGAGCTGAACTTCTTGCACAGTCTTGGGTTGCAACGAAATGGGGCTCTGTCCATCTTCAATAATCATAGCGTCGAGAAAAATCAATTTGTGCAATCGTGACGGAATGCGATCGGCCACTCCGGCAATCACAGCACCGGCATAGCTGTGCCCCACGAGATACACATCATGCAAATCTTCCATCTCGATCAGGTTGACAATGTCCTGGATATGGGTGTCAATATCGACCGACGGATCGATCAGATGTTTGCGCTCGCCAAGTCCTGTCAGCGTAGGGGCGTAGACCTTGTTGTGTGCATCAGTTAGCCTCTGTGCGACGGCCTGCCAGCACCAGCCGCCATGCCAGGCGCCATGCACTAGCACATAGGTCGGACGGCGCTCTTGGTTTTGAGCGTAACCGGATAACATACCGCCTAATAGCAGGAGTAGCAGAAATAAAGTTCTCAGTTGTTTCATTTTTTTATAATTTTATACTGTTTTTTAATACCTGACAAAGGTATAGGCAAGCTTTTGTTGGTACAATAACTCATCCTGAAGTGAGTGGCTAGAAATTGATGATTTAAAATGGCAACACCCCGAAAAGAACAATCGACCAACACGGAAAATCTGCAAACTTTGGCACAGGCATGCGATGTGAATGAAGTATTGCTGCAAATATCATTGCGTTGGAAAATGCAGATTTTATATTGTATTGCAGAGGACGTATCGCAATTCAGTACGTTAAAAAAAATGTTTCCAACACTTTCCGATCAGGTACTGAGCAAACGTTTAAAGGAGCTGAAAGAAGAAGCGCTTGTCGTTACCGAAGATATTGAAAATACAATACCGCCTCAGATTCGCTATATCCCAACAGAAAAAGGTAGGGAACTGTTGAAGATTATCCTTGACCTGCATCACTGGGGGCTAAAGTGGAAAATCACAGGCAATGACTATTGCCAGCTGAATATGGTAAGCGGAACGCGCTAAGGAAATATACAGTTCGTTTTTACTCAGATTTCAAAGTGAAAGACGCAAGTTTCGATAGGTCAGATTATTTTAGTAAATTAGTAACCATATGATAGCGTTGATGGAGGACAGGACTGTTGATTTTACCATATTTTTATTTAATATATCAGTAGCTTTATGCGTGAAATCAATTGTCATGAGGAAAAAATTCACCTGTGTGGAAATATACAGTCTTTTGGGTATTTATTTATCTTCGAAGACGATAAGTGTATCGGGGTAAGCGAAAACTGTGCAGCTATTGCAGGTGAAGAATACTCCGCAATGCTTGGCATGACTGTAGATGATGTTCTTCATCGGATAGTTCCTTCATTTGAACTTCGTGGAGAGAACATTAACCAAGCTGTTTCCGACAGCATGTTTGCCAGGTATGCCGATCGGGTGACTATCCTTCAAAACGATTATTTTTTAAGTCTCTATAAGTATGATGGCAAAATTTATCTTGAAATAGAGGCCTGCAATCCTCTCGCTGTCAAAACGACCAAATTATATTATTATGCGAAGCATTTAGATGACCGAAGCAGCGGCAACTCTTGCTGGCAGGCATTGACTGAATTGATTAAGGACATTATTCACTATGATCGAGTGATGGTGTATCGCTTTTTGGAAGATAATAGTGGACAAGTTATTGCAGAGAGCAAGAGTGCTGATCTGGAATCGTTGATGAATTACCGTTATCCGGAATTCGATATTCCGGCACAGGCGCGCGAGCTTTACCGTATTTTTCATGCCCGCCATACGGCGGATGTTAGTGCGGAAGCGATTCCGCTGATGGGGCGGAGTGCCGATGATCTCGATCTTACACGCTGCAGCCTTCGGGCGCTTTCACCCATGCATTTAGAATACCTTAAAAATGCAGGCGTAAAGGCGAGTGCAAGTTTTAGCATTATCGTGGACGATGAGCTCTGGGGGCTTGTAGCCTGTCAGAATCGGGAGCCAATGCATGTAGATCTTTCACAGCGCCATCTATGTACCTTTCTTACACAATACGCTGTAAACAATTATCTGGCAGATTTTCAGAAGAAACAGGTAAAAGTTCAGAAAAATCTATCGCAGCTGAAGCATGATCTAAAAAGTGATTTGTTGGTCAAGCGCGACTTGTATGACGTGTTGGAAAAGTATGCCGTGCGTATTATGGAGGTAATGAATGGGCAGGGGCTAATTATTAAACGTGATCGCGCGATCATGATGGTGGGTGAGGTGCCTGATAAAAAAATGCTCCGAGAAATTGATAAAAAAATAGCTACTGCAGAGTTTTTTGCGACAGATAGATTTAAGTGCGATGGTCCTTCCGAAGATGTTGAAATGTATCCCGGTGTGCTACGCATCAGTATTCTGCCAGCAAATAACTGGTACTTATATGTTTTTAGGAAAGAACGCCTGATCGAAGAGACCTGGGCAGGGAAGCCGGAAAAAGTGATGCAGGTTGACGAAGATAGAAAGATTACCTTTCCTTCGCCACGTTCTTCTTTCGAGGCATGGAAAAAAATTACAAAAGGCAAAGCCGAAAAATGGCAATCTTCTGAACTCGCTTTTATTGAAAATATTACACAGATTATTCAGCAAGCGGTAGCACAGCGTGGGGGAGAGATTGATGAATTGAACAAGAAACTGGTACGCTCTAATAATGCGCTTGATACGTTTGGCTATACGCTGACCCATGATCTTAAAAATCCGCTGACGACAATACAGCTCACTGCACAAATGTTGCTCCACAAAAAAGACATCTCTGGCGAACTGCTTGCAAAGTCAATGAAAAATATCTTGGAGGGGACGCAGCTGATGCGGGATATGATGGATAAAGTCTACCAAATGTCAAAGGTAAATCATGTAGACTTTGTGTTCGAACCAATTAATCCACAGTCCAAGATTGTCAATATCGTTGAAAATTGCAAACAGCAATACAAGGTCCCGCATTTAGAATTTATAATGGGCGAAACACTGCCTGTTTTGGGCGAGAGAACATTGATCTATCAATTATTTCTGAACCTTGTTGGCAATGCCATAAAATACAGCAGCAAGAGGCAAAACCCGCAAGTGTCCGTTAAGAGCATGCGGCAAGGAAATAAGGTTCGGTATGATATCAAGGATAATGGAATCGGAATTGATTTGAAGGATGGTGACAAAATTTTTGAAATCTTTAGCCGAATGTCCAATACAGAAGGCTTTGAGGGTTCGGGAGTTGGCCTTTCCATTGTTAAACAAATTGCGAGTAAGCTCAACGCAGCTATTCACGTAGAAAGCGAATTAGATGTCGGTACTTCATTTTCAGTCGTCTTCAAAGATGTACCAGAACCCGATCGTATGCATTTAGTATCTTAAAGAAAGGAGCGTAGACTTTTATCCAATAAATTGTCTATCTTGTAAAATCTCAAAGAAAGATTATATAAACGGTTTGGTAACCAACTATCTGCCCAGCTTAGGTCTATATTTTAAATCTCCCACAAGACCATATTTTTCAATCATTGCAGTGTTTTTAAACAATCAAAAAATGAAAAAGAAAATTGTTGTTTGTGATGATGATGCCGCCATCCTTAACGTTTTGGAGCTGGCTCTAAAGAATGAATTTAGTGAAGTTTATTTAGTGTCAAAAAGCAGAGAACTTATCGCATCTGTCGAAGAAATTGACCCTGATATTATACTATTGGATATTGAAATGCCATGGTTGTCAGGAGACGATATCCTTCTGGAACTCCGAAGTTCGGAAAAACATCAAAATATTCCGGTGATTATGATGTCTGCAAGTTCACGTGGAAAGCAGATTGCATCTGAATGCGGAGCTGACGCTTTTTTGGCTAAACCATTTGAACTGGACGATCTATTACTTCTCGTGGATAAATTGGGCCAAGCGTAAGCGTTTGTCTAAGGATGATCACATCAGCTGTATAAAAGCACTTTTTCTTTAAAAAGTGCTTTTATGTGTGCCTAGTGAGCGTGTACTTGCCGACTAGTTTTTCAGTATGCTATTAATTTTATCTGTGATATCGGTTAAATCAAAGGGTTTGGCGATAAAGCCATTTGCGCCTAAGTTCCCTGCTATTTCAGGCCCATCGACGCTTGCTGATAGGACAATGATAGGAATTTCTTTAATTTCGGGTGTACTGCGGATAATTTTAATCAGCTGGTCACCAGAAATTATGGGCATCCAGAGGTCTAGCAGCAAGAGGTCCGGCTTATGCGAAATTAATTGCTTTGTCAGGTGTGTGCTATTTATTTCGCATATGACATTATATCCTTCTAGTTCTAAAAATAGCTCCAGCATTTCGAGTATCCCTCGGTCGTCATCACAGATCATTATCTTTTTAGGCTGCATATTTTTTATTTGTTGATTACAATGGGTAACGTAAAATTAAATGTGGATCCTTCTCCTGGCTCGCTTTCGACCCACAGTGTTCCTTTGTGGTGTAAGATAATCTCATGCGAAACATAGAGCCCAATGCCTAAACCCGGAAACTTTTTCTGTATATGGCTGACGCGAAAAAATCGTTCGAAAATTTTTAGTCTATCCTGATAGTTTATGCCCATACCATAATCACGGACGGAGATTTTAACAAAGTTGGCTACCCTGTGGATACTAACTTCAACTTTTTTCGACTCGGGTGAATATTTAATAGCATTCGATAGCAGATTGTTCAGCACTTGGATAATCTGTAACTCGTCGCCCTCGACGATACTACCTGTATTTCCTGTAAGGTGGATGTCAGAATCTGGTGCCGCCAATCGCATGCTTTCAACGGCATCTTGAATGGTCTTATCGATCTCAAAAGGGTCCATGTGCAATTCAAGATTGCCAGATTGAATCTTAGACGTATCTAAGAGTTTTGAAATCAACAGATTCAAGCGATCGATATAAGCTGTGATTTTATCTAAAGTTGAGACATATTTCGGATCGATGTTTTCGGCACTCAATCGCTGCAAGATCTGGAAGAGACCTTTGATTGTTGTGAGCGGAGTCTTAAGTTCGTGGCTCGCAATGGACAGGAAATCATCTTTACGCCGATCCTGCTCCTTCTTTTCTGTAATATCTTCAATGGCGATCAGGATCCGGTCTTTGTACTGGCCCTCGAATTCAATACGATAAGCATTTAGCAGCATGACTTTTCGACCAATATGAGGAAAGATATGATCTACCTCATAATCGATAACCGGGTTATTGGTGGGCAGTATCCGAGTGAGCATCTCTTTTAAAGAAGAAATATCCCACTGCTGATTACCGAGGTCAAATAATAAATTTCCTACCGTTTCTTCTGTGGTGACTTTAAACGAGTTTAAAAAATGTCTATTGGCGCTCAGGACGATGTAATTGGAATCTAGCACCAAGAGACTTTCTCGTACTGTTTCAATTATACTGGACAGAAAACTTTCTTTATCTTGCAGTTCTTTGGTTCTTTGCTGTATTTTGAGCTCCACATGGGACTTCTCTTCCCGAAGATCATGCTCCGCTTTTTTTCGATCACTGATGTCATTTTGAACACCAATAAAATGAGTTACCTGACCTTCATCATTCTTCACTGGTGAAATAAAAAGTTCGTTCCAAAAAAGCGTTCCATCCTTACGATAATTTCGAATTTCAATCTTACATTCTTCGCCGCGCTCAATAGATTCTTTGATCATACTACGTTCGGCTTGCGAACGGTCCTGAGCCTGTAAAAATCGGCAGTTGTGGCCAATAATTTCGTCATGGGCATAACCACTGATGGTTTCGAAAGCTTTATTGCAATAAATGATGGGATTATCATACTGCAGATTGTCTGTAATTATAATACCCGAATAGGCAGAATTCAATGCTTTTAGATAAAGATCTAGATCATTGTTCTTGTTTTCAATACGTTGCTTTGAATTGTCGATGCCGGAAGCATTTTTTCTCATATATTTTAAACTCCCATATTAATTAAGGTGTCCCCAAAATAATCTATAATTCTGAGATTGAAGCGAATTTTGGAATGTCTAAATTAAAAACCCGTATAAATCCCTGCTGAGGAAATAATCAGTGCAAAAGATAGCAGGGCGCGTATTTTTGATCTGACTGAACCACAGAGAACAGTGCATAGTTTACTATCGCTTTCCAGCGCAGTATGCTATCCTTAGGCACTTTTTCAACTGTAGAGATCGCCAACTTGCAACTGTTTTCGTATCACTACCTTATTGATGTCTATTGCCTTTATGGTAATACGAAATGTGTTTGTTGATTCCTTGCGCCGCATCATTTCTGTCGGGCGATATCCTGACGGGGGCATATTGCAATGATACAATATCCATGCTGTCGATTTCGGGCATTTTAAGCGGGCGGTACCAAGAAGGTGGGTTCGTTAGATTGCCCGTCTCTTTGCGATCTGTTTTTTCTGTTGATTCCTGTACAGAACGCTGTTTCCAGCGTCTGTAAACGAGCAGTGCTGCTCCGGCAACTGCTGTGATAACGAGTCCGATTTGTGCTTTCATACGTTCTTCTTTAAGAATTGAACCATTTCCTTTTAAAATGAACAATACTCAAATCAAAAAGTTCAACAAAAAAAGAATCAGCAACTTCTGGTCCCCTCGGGGGAAATTTGTGTATAGCATCCGATTGCCGTAAATAAGCTTTGACAGTTTTAAAGATTCAGCTTATTTTTGTGTACAAAACACAGACAGTTAATAAGACATGGAATCACTCTTTCGCGCATGGAAAACGAGCCGGATGGCTTACCTCAAGTTCTTTGAAAACTATTCTTTGGAACAGCTCAATCGCATTCCTGATGGCTTCAGTAACAACTTGATCTGGAATATCGGCCATATCATTGCCACACAGCATAAATTAATTTATATCGGATCTGAGGTAAAGGGACATATCCCTGATGAAATCTTCAATAGCTACCAGTCCGGGACAAGGCCTTCAGCAGCGGTATCGCAGCAGGAAGCAGATCTGCTGAAAAGATTGCTCCTCGATCAGATTGAACCGACCATCCGTGATTTTAACAACAAAAAGTTTGTGACCTATCAGGAACGCACAACAGGAACGGGCTTCCATCTCACTTCCATTTACGATGCTTTCGAATGGAATAACTTTCATGAAGGTCTGCATTTGGGTTATATGATGAGCATTAGAAAGTTTATCTCGTTGGATTAATGCTCAACTCTTTTGCCTTTCTATTTTTAAACCCTTACCTTAGCGCATTACTAGACCTTATTTTTGCCCCGCATATTGTTGTTCGGATGGCAATGATCTAGGGGTTTTATTTTCAATGGTTTGTACATGCAGTACGAAAGATTAAATAAGTGAAAACGAATGATTTTTAAAGCTCTTCGATCGAATATTGATGTTGATGACAGTTTATTTAATGATATATACCCGCCCAAAATAAAAAAATTGGCTGAACGTCACTGGACACCTGTTCATGTCGCAAAAATGGCCGCAGAGTACCTGGTTGAATCTCCGATGGACAAAGTGCTGGATATTGGTGCCGGAGCAGGAAAATTCTGTCTTGTAGGAGCTTCGTGTACCAATGGAATGTTTTATGGTGTGGAACAGCGCGAATCACTGGTGAAGCTTTCCAATGGATTGGCCGAGAAACATCAGGTGCAGAATGTAGCGTTTATTCATGCCAATATTGACGAGATCTGTTTTTCCGACTATGACGCGTTCTATTTCTATAACTCCTTTTATGAAAATATAGATACATCAAGTCCAATTGATTATTCGATACTGCCTGATCCAGAACTTTATCATGCGTATACCGAGTGTCTGAGGAATCGGCTTGCGCTATTGCCTATTGGTACCCGTGTGGTTTCCTATTGGAGCGGTTGGGAAGAGATTCCCTGTAATTTTGATCTGGAGTATACGGCATGCGACGGTTTTCTCAATTTTTGGCGGAAATTGGGTTAAGGGAAAGGAAGCAGGACAACCCTGCTTCCTTTTTTTACGACCCTAATCCAAATAGAAGAAAAGTCTGCTGAATGTTTGATTCGGTACTTTTGGTGCAATAAAATAGGGTTGAACCTTTCCTTTATCGTTCAATTTCGGTAAAAAGAAACCTTCAGCACCCAGTTTACTTTTTGTTTCATCGCTATCAAAAGCCCATTCACTGTCCGTATTGGCCTTGGTAAAATTAACCGTAGCGCTCCGCAGATCGGCGCTTTTGTCAAAATCCTTGAGTGGTAGATAGTCGACATACACCCATCTTCCGGGAAGCACATTTTTTGCGATATACTCCTTACGGACATCACCCGTAGTTGCATTGATCTTCTGCAATGAAATATCAATGGGGAAATCAATACTTTTATCATAAATATAAAAGCCCAGTTTATTGACATTGGGGTCAGCAGCGGGTGGGTTCACTTCCTGCACCTTTCCATCAAAATAAACGTAGTTAAAATTGACTCTGATGGTGTTTTCAGGCAATTCGGCACTGTAAACCACTTTCTTGGTCTCGGTATCGGTCAAAGTAACCAATCTCTTTTTGGGTATTTTGTAGCTAAACGCCGTTGCAAAATGGATATTGCTCTGGGGCTGGATGATAAAAGCACCATTTTTATGATCAAATACGGTGGTATCAATCGCGACCTGCAAAGGATGGTCACCACCATTATAGCCATTGATCAGAATATGCATCGCGCGTTCTACCTCAATATCGTCCTTATTGCAGGCACTGAAAAGGAAGGGAAAGCCGATCAGCAGCAGCGCAGTGGCTAGGGAATATAGCTTCGTTGACAAATTTTTCATAAATTATAATTCTAAAACCTTATTAAACCGCATCATATTATTAATGGGCGCTTCATTGATGATAAACAACTTGGAAATGGCTTTTGTGGGTGAAGGGACAGGAGCACCAGAGGTAAGCTGGCTAAATTCAAAGGAAGATCCTTCGGTATAGGGAATATCGGTCCCAGCTTTATAGATATAGGCCCGAAATAGCACCGAGGTCTTTTCGCCCTTGTAATCCTGGATGCCTAAGGGGAAGGGATCAAATACGATCGGTTGGGAGAAGGTGTTGGGTTTTAGATTTTTGATCCGTATGACCTCTTCAAACACTTTGGGGGTGAAATAGTATTTTCCAAATACAATATCCACAGGTTCCCGGTAATTTAATACATTGGACTGGAGCATATAGATCAACTGTACTTTGCCCTCCACAGGTGCCGGTACTTTTGGAAAATCGGCTACTTTTCCGTCCATGTAAATAACATTGAGATCAGTCACGGCCGCCGTATCGTTGGCTTTGATTTCCCTTTCCAGCAGAATTTTATCGGTCGCTTTGGACTTCATGGTAAATTTTAAACGCTGCTTGGCGGGGTCATTGAAATTATAGTTGGCACCGAACGAGATACGGCTAAAGGCTGGTGTTACCGTAGCGCTAAAGGTATCCAGTTGCAAAATAAGTTCCTCATTGCTGTTATTATAACCACTTAAATTGATCATATGCACATTGGAATGATAGAGCAGTTCGTCGCCACCTTTATCGCACGAAAGGAAGGTGGATAGCAGAAAAAAGGAGATCGCCGTGGCTGTTAAGATTATTTTTGTTTTCATAACGGTTGATTTAAAAGGTATATCCGACGGAAAGGCTAAAGGAACTGCCCACTTTCCGGTTAAAAGTTTCTTTGTCGCCTATGCGCATCTTTTTGGTTCCGTCTTCGGAGGTCTCGTAATAACCTTCCTCATATTTTTGGGAAAAACCAAACTTCCATTCGTAGATCTCGTTCCATTCCTGCGTTGGCCATTCGGAGTTCGACAGGCCTTTCCAGCGATCCTGTACTTTGAACGTTTCGGGTCTGTTCACATAAAAGCGGAACGGACTGTTCAATAGGTTGCTCAGGTTCAGTTTAAGATCCAGGTTTTTGTTTTTCAGCAATTTGTAGCTCAGCTGTGCGTCCAGCTGATTGCGCGGGCGCTCGTATTCGATCAAATCTTCGCTCATGGCTGTCATAAAGGTTTTATAACCCATGTGGTTAAACGCTATGTTGGCCCCTAAGCGGTCTCCGGCATACTGTAAGGCCGCATTATAGACAACGGGTATCTGTCCATAAAGCGGGCGCTTGTTTTTCAGGAATTGCTTTTCACGGTATTCAAAGGTATTTCCATATTTATCGGTACCCATGCCCTTTGCCATGAATTCAGCCGACTGCACTTCGGAGCTTTGAAGTGTCATGTTTCCGCTGAAATTGAAATCCTCCAGCAGGGAACCAGGAGCTATAAAGCCCAGGTTTTTGCGGATATCAAACTCCAGTCCCTTTACTTTGGCCCATTCCGAGTTATTGGTGGTCACGTAGATGCGGTGCGACGAATCCATCATCTGCCGGTACAATTCGATCGGGTTCTGAAAATATTTGTAGAAAAACCCAATTGAAATAACTTCCGCAATGGAAGGGTACCATTCGAAACGCATGTCATAGTGGTCAATTAAGGTCGAGAGCACGCCTTCATTCCGACGGTAAGCACCGCCCAATGCAGGGTCCTGACGCACCATCTTGGAGTTTTCAATCAACGCCGGACGGACTACGGACTGTGAATAGGCCATGCGGATATTGAAATCCTGTATGGGGGTCAAAGTCAGACTGGCCGATGGCAGGTAGCGCCAGGTTTTCTCCTCGGTTTCGGGATCTGCCGTCATGCCCACCAGTTTCCCTGTTTTGGGATCAACAAACCGTTGCTTGCGCATGGCAATGGTTCTGGCGTCCATCTGCAGGTCATTATCGCCGTTTTGCAGGCTTTTATATTTGAAGTATTCGGCACGTACGCCCCAGACCAGTCGGATCCACGAGTTGAAGCGGTTGTCGAGCATGCCATAAACCGCCTGATTTATATTTTTCCCTTCATAGGCACTAACAGAGAATGCCGCCGGATAATAAAACATGCCGTGTAAGGGATCTGTAAACTCAAGATATTTCGACCAGGTATTCACGGGGGTAAAATTATTGGCACCAACCGAAACGATGGGCAGTGAAACCCATTCGAATAAGCCATGCCGATCCATAAATTGGTATCCCGCCTTCAGGGTCTGCTTTTGACCGAGCCAATTCGTCTGGTAGCTCAATGCACCTTCAGCAATTTTGTTTGTCTCTGTATAATGGTATTCGGAGCGTGTAAATGTTCCGTCACCGGCATTGGCGTAGTGTGACGGGACCACATTATAAATGGTGTCATTTAGCAGGCCGATAGGAGCGAGCCAGGCTTCGGTTGCATCTTTCTCGCGGTTGTTCAGCTGGTTGCGGGCAATATTCCATTCGAACTTGAACCTGCCGAACCGATGCTCGCCATCCAGCTTATTCTGCAGCATGTCGATAAATTTGGGACGGTCATACTCCCGGATAGCTGGCCTCGAATCGTGGCCGATATCATTTCCCCAGCCTTCGATCACCGAAAACTGATTGTTGAACATCCGGGAATAGAAATTCCGCGAGGTTATCTTGTGGTTTTTGCTGTTCCAGCCCAGGTTGATCAAAGCGCCTAAGCTTGAATTAAAGTTATACTGTGTTGAGGTCGTCGGATGGATTTCTTTGCCGGTGCTGATATCGAAAGTTGCCCCGTCTGTTTTTTGCCAGCTGCCGCGTTCAAAATTGGAGATATGATCAATAGACTGCTCATTGCGGTAACTGAGCGAGCCTACAAATCCAAAGATACCTTTTGTGCTGGTATAACTCCGCCCCAGGCTGAACTGGTAGTTTTGTCCGGGTAGTGCCGTATATTTTCGGGTACCGAGGCGTTCCAGTCCGCCGATCCGTTTGTTCTGTGCAGCGATCATTTCCGGAGTGAAAGGCGTTACGCCTTCAGGCACGAGTTTATAGGGGTTGGCAGGGTCGTAATTGATTCCGTTGAAAACGGTCAAATCCCGTGGGAAATTGCCCCGCGTGCCATCGTCAAAGGCCAGGTAATCTAAGCCACCGCGGCCATAGCCCAGGAAATCTTTCCCAGTTGAGCCATTGATGTATTTGCTTCCCACCGAAAAGGAGGTGAAGTTTTTCACTGGAATGGCCAGGGTATTGATCTGTACCAGTCCACCGCCAAAACCAAAGCTCAGATCGGGCGACGAGGTTTTGTGGATAATGACATTGTCGATGAGGTTGCTGGGGACAATATCAAATTCGAAGTCCCGCACCTGCACGTCTGTACTGGGGAGGGTAGCACCATCCATCATGGCCAGGTTGTAACGCTCGGCAATACCGCGGATCACCACCCGCCGGTTGTCGTTGGTACTGACACCGGAGATGCGTTTCAGGGTCTCACCAACGTTTTTATCCGGTAAAACGGATATTTGTTCGCGGCTGATACCGTTGGAGATGGTGGCTTCATTTTTCTGTTTGGCATATAAGGAAGCCACACTTTCCTGTTTATAGCTTCCCGTCACCACCACCTGCTCCAGGCTTTTAACCACGCTCTTTAAAACGATGTTGAGATTGGTCTGCTTCCCGGACTGCACCACGATGTCGGTGATCCGTTTTGTCTGATGGGAAATGTAACTCACTTCGATGGTATAGGTTCCAGGGGCGAGGTTCAGGCTGTAACTGCCATCGGCTTTACTTTTTAACGATTGGCTACCTTGGAGCAGTGTAATGCTTGCATCAGCAAGGGCTTCACCATTTTCATTGATGATTCGTCCGCTGATATTTCCCTGTTGTTGGATGGTGCTGTTGCCCATGCTTCCGGATAGCGGAACCGGGATAGCGGCGATTTTTTTTGCCGAAACAATCACAGACTGGTCCTTTAGCACAAAGCTGAGCGGTTGGTTTTTGAAAATTTCTGCCAGTACAAGCCTGATGTCGGTATTGCTGGTTTCAATGGTAACGGGGCGGGCCATGCGCAGCAGGCTGCCTTCGACCAGAAATCCATAACCCGTCTGTGTACTTATTTTTTTGAATACTTTGGCCAGGGAGCTGTTCTTCTCGGAGAGACTGATGTTTTGTCCTATTGCTCCGAAGCTGATCTGTAGCATGCCAAAAAGTGTCATGAAGGTGCTTAGCTTCATTTTCAATAGTATTTTTGTATTTTTTTTATACATTTGTTAAGCTGAAATATGTGTTAATTGGATCGAGAAATTCATTTGCCTATTCCGGCTATTGGCCAGTAGTGTTGCGACCACTATTGGCTTTTTTTGGAATTGGGCATGCGGTATAATTTTATAGCAGGTCTGTCCTTGGACAGTCACCTATGGCAGTTCTAGGTTATTTTGTTTCTACGATAAGCCTCCTTCCTTGCATCTCTACGTTGATGCTTTTAAACGTTTTTAATAAATTCAGTACTTTTTCAAAAGACCAGGACCGCGGGATCCTTCCTGTAAAGGTTTCGCTTGTTGCGGTACCCTGATAGTGGATGTCCACATTGTACCAGCGGCCCAGTTCGTCCACAACGCTACCGATATCGGCATCTGTAAAGTCAAAGTAGCCCTCTTTCCAGGCGATGACTTCCGCGGGGTCCACATTTTTGATGGACATGGACTCTCCAGCCACTATACCCTGTTCACCGGGCTTGAGAATGATGCGCTGATGGGCATTGGTCAAGGCGATGGAACCGCTCAGGAGCGTTGTTTTGGTCTTCGATTTGGCCTTGTAGGTATTGACGTTAAAATGAGTTCCCAGTACTTCGATCAGTTGATTTTCCGAGCGTACCCGGAAAGGCATGGCCGCATTGTGTGCTACTTCAAAATACACCTCTCCGCTGATGGTCACCTCGCGCGAAGAACCCCGGAAGGCTGAAGGGTAGCTGATCGACGATTGTGCATTGAGCCAGACCTGGGTTCCGTCGGCCAATGTCAATTGGTATCGGCCACCCCGTGGCGTAACAAGAGTATTGACATGGACCTTCTCGACGTTCTTGCCAGCCGTATAAACCAGATTACCGGATTTCAGTTTGTTGATATGAATGTTTCCTTCGGTACTGAGTTCGCCATTTTTTGACTCATCCAACATGATTTTTTCGCCGTTTCCGAGGGTTAAGATGGCTTTATCCGTAGCGGGATGAATGCTGTTGCTTTGCTTTGGGGCAGGGATCAGCAATTGCTCAGACTGCTTCTTGAAGATGTAAAACGAGACGGCACAAAGGAATACGAGGGATGCCGCTGCTTGCCATAGCCTAGGGCCTGGAAGGAGGAAAAATCGCTTCTTTGGTAGGTTGGCGGATGCGGATGTCTCCGCGTCGATCTGATCAAAGATCTTTTCCTGCAGTTGCTTTTTGTGGAATACACGCTCTTCGGCGCTTAAATTGTCGATGAGATCTGGATTAGCTTCAAAGGAAGCGTACCATTCTTCAAGAAGCTGGAGCTCGTCCTCCGTTATTGTTCCGGCTTCGTATTTAGCGAGTATATCAAGTAGCTGTTGATCGTCCATTTCCTGTGCTTTATACTAAGGAGTACCCGAAGTCTGCAAAAGCGGGAATGGAAATGTGAAAAAAAATAATTTTCCCTAATTTTTGTGCGTATACAGCAGCAGTACCAGGTAGAAAATATCCATTTGATGTTCTTTGATTTCCGTGCGCATGATCTTCATGGATTTGGTGATGTGCTTGCGGACCATAGCCACTGAAATGTTGAGCTGGTCGGCGATATCCTGATTGGAACGTTTTTCGAAACGGCTCAATAGAAAAACCTCTTTGCAGGTTGCGGGCATTTTTTCGGTGATCTGGATAATCTCCGCGTGGATTTGCTTGGCTTCAAGTATATTGTCGGGCTGAATCGGAGCGTTATACCCGATGTGGGCCGCGGTTTGGATATATTTATCCTGGACTTGTTGCGCCCGATAGAATTTAAAGACCTGAAATTTAATCGCCGTCTTTAAATAAGCCGCAAGGGAATGGCTGAACGTGATCTCCTTCCGCCGCAAATAAAAATCGACAAAAACACCTTGCACGATTTCCTCGGCAATAGCCAGGGAGCCCGTCCTTTTACCGGCATGATTGATCAAAGGTTCCCAATAGCGGTTATAAAGTTCGGAAAATGCTGCTTTATTATCTTTCATTTGGACCAATTCTACCAGTTCCTGATCCGAAAGCGTTTTCAATTCACAATTAGCCATTATAGTTAAGCAAAGACCAAATGTAAATAGGCAATTAAACCTGAGCGTTTTATGAATATTAATAAATTATTAATATTCATTATACAAAAAAAATCTGAGACACGGAGCTCACTTACCTGTCTATTAAGTAGGTGAATTATAAACTTTCCAACTTAATCGTATGATGAAAAAGAACAAATTATTCTGGGCTGTAATCGGTGTCTCGCTTACCATGGCTGTCCATACCGGAGCCTACGGGCAGATGCGCAAAAAGGCGACTTTATCATAATCCTGATAAAATAAAAAGGCATGCTGGAAGATCGAAACTTTGTAGCGGTTAAACAATTCAGCGAAAGCGGTCTGATCATCCTTTGCGGCAAGATGAAGCAGTTCAATATCCGATATAGCCTGGTAATTGTTCAAATTTGTTAGTATTCTATTGCAGTAGATGTGTCAAATGTAAATTTAATATGCATAAAATCCAAACTGCTAAAGGATTGGAAACCTAATTTACTTCGATGGAGATACCCATTCACTAAGCGGTATGGTACTGCAGGGTGGACATTAATGGAGATAATAACACTTTTTAACTTCTGACTATTATTATATAATGGTCAGAAGTTTTTATATTTACGACAGTTTAGCGAACATAGGGCAGATAATAGGAAAAATCTAGCTTTAATTTCGGAATGCGCAATTATTAAAAAACTTATACGGAATATGAAATATTACTTACTGACCTTTTCTGTTTCGGCTCAGGTGCTCACCAAACGCACTGAACTGATCAATTACCTTAGCCGGCATATTGCTGACCTGAAATACATTTCGGCAGATCTTCAGGATAAACTATGCACCATTACCATCCGGACATTACGACGTGACGAAGGGGTTGTTCTTAATCTCTTGGCCATAAGAGGTTTCAAGGCATCTTTTCTATCAGCGACCGAAGGTCCCTAATGTGGGATTTAGCAAATTTCTGCGGCCCTGGATATTGGGGAGGCTTAAAATTATCTGATCAAAACGTGTGTTCGTTCGATTACAGCGATTTCCTCTTTCGCGGCAATCTGTCGTTTGTTTGAAGTTCTGCAGTAGGTATACTGTCGTGAACGGCTAAAGCCACGGGGTAGGACTTTCCGCTCCAGATAACCTTCTGCCACATATTTGCGGAGTAGTGAAGTAATGCGTTCAGTCTTAAAAGTAATCTGATAGGCTTTTTCAACAGCAGTGATAATCTGTTCAATGGTGCGGGGATCCTGAAAATAATCCGAGTCGAAAATCAGACGCATGACAGATTCCCGCTGATAACGATGATCTAGTTTTCGCGTCGTTTGGAGTTGATTTTTGTCCGTGACCTCGTCTGTAAACAACTTTTTGCCTAGGGGAAAGAATTTGATCCTAAATCGGCCGAAATTACTGTGGGCACCCGTAGCTATCCTTAATGGCATTGATTCATCAAAAAAATGGGCCATCGGAATTGACAGCGAATCGCAGAGCTGTGCTACAGCTTCCACAGAGATCGTCGAATTTTTGTTGCAGTAGCTCTGAAGTCGGCTTTCAGGGATCTCGCTAAAATTAGCCAAGCCGGCTAATGTCATTGAAGTCTTGTCAAGAATTTCTAAGATCCGAATGGACATCCATTCAGCTAAGGCCATATTTGTGATTTTTCCCATATTAATTGCAGAATTCCGTATGGAATTTAATTGATTGTATTATATGCTCAGGATTATTTTATAATGATGTTGTTTTTCTTTGTTTATCTGGTCAGCATATCTTTTAATTATGTTGATGTCCAGATTATGTATTCTCTGTAGATGGATTTTTATGAAGATTTCTGCTTTTTTTTTGAAATTCAACTGATTATCTTAATAAAAACAACACGAGGTCCGTGTTAATTAATTTTATTAAGCGATATTACTAATTTTTATTGAAAATTGAAGGTTTTTTTAAGATAAATAGAGGGATTTTTGACATAAATATGTTTTTTTTTATTCAATTTGCTGTCCCGAATAATTTAATTCCTTCAATTGACCGCTCAAATAATTTAAGTTCTTCAATCGTCTAGGTGAATACATTAAAATTGCGGAGCACTAGACTTGGGCTCCGCAATAAGAAGGTTTTTTAGGTAATCTTGCTGAAGATCTCCATTAGAACGTCAGTAGGCCTAAGGATAAGCTAGCCGAGTAACGGGATTTTCCGTTGTCACCATATCCACCAGATGTAGACAGCGCTGTTTCTAGGCTGCCCGATCCCTTCAGATAAAGTTGATTGCTTTTCTTTCCGAAGTTGGCAAGCCGGTATTGTATGCTCAGGGCATTGACTACCCGATCGCGTGTTAAATACTGGTAGATAGGCAAGGCAATGCTGTTTGCAACAAAATTGCTCGAATAGTTTTTATCTGTATAACTCCATTCGTTTTTTACGCCAAAATTGTAGTTGGATGCCACATCAAAGACCCAGCGCGACAGGGCTTTGTTAAAGCGGATGCCAATATCCATGCGATCGACGATTTCTTTTCCCTGCGGTAGGGCATAGCGGTTGTCCCAGCCGGAATAACTTACAGTGGCCTTGGCAAACCAGTCTGAGCGGTAGGCGCTGGTTTCTTTGGCCAATATATACCCCAAAGAAGCCTGGCTGCGTAGTGCCGTATTCAAGCTGCCTTCAAAAATAGTTTCATAACTGCGGTCGTCCGTGCGCTGCAATTGCTGGTATTCGGTATTGGAAATATCACAATACAGCAGGTTTAAATTGAAGTGATGGTTGTAATCGCCACGTTTTAAATCAATGGCCGATAATACCGTGTACTGATCGTATTGATGTTTGCCAGCTTTCATCGGATAGGTGCTGCCGTCGGTGGCCTTTTCCTCATGACGAAGGTAGCTTCCGGACAGCAACCAGCTGAACTGATCGGCGGTATAACGAAAGCTGAGTTCGCTGCCATACGCATGCGCAAGATAGCTGCGGTCCATATCTGCCGTCATAATGAAAGGTGATGCCCCGAGGTATTCGGCCAGACCTAGGAGTTTATAGACATTGTACTGTTGACTTCCGTTGGCACGTACCAGATTCAGATCATTTTTCTGATAATTATAAATGGCTGCGAGCCCAAGCTGATGCCGCTTGCTGATTTTGTAGGAAATATTCGGTGCTAGCTGGATTTTATTTTCTGTATCCAGGGAACGTGGGTCCATTTGTCGCGCTCCCGTAGCGACCTGATAGGAGAGGTCGAGACCGGCACGCATGCGGCCACCGGCAAAGCTGGGGCTCGCTACTTTGAGGTCCATTGTATAAAACTGCTTATTCCAGTCGCCCTTTAGTGAGTCGACTAGCTGATAGGGATTGTCAGTAAATGGATTCACAAGGGATGCATAGGCCAGCTCCTTCTCTTTCAATGTGGTAAAGTCAAAGCGACCATAGAGCGTCCAGTCGCCGGAACGCTGAAATTTCTCTGTCGAAAAATTGAGTCCCTGTTTCGATTTGCCTGTAAATGGATGTCTAAAATCTCCGCCTTCATAGAAGTAGCCTAAGGTGGTGTTTCCCACAGCCGGTAGGTCAAGCTCCCCCAGTAAAGCGCTGGTTTTGACTTTCAGCAGGCTTTCCTTTTCTTTGGAGTAGCTGATATTCGGATTTTCCTGTGCTTGCAGCTGCATGAAAGAGGCTGTAAATGCCAGGGAAAAAATATATTTTATGTTCATGATGCGCCTGCTTATTTGGAATAACTTTTGGGACTAGGGGTATCGTTTATCGTAAAGTCGCTGGAGGAATTGTTGGTGTCCATCAGTACTTTGATGCCATTGATTTCTTCCCTTACTTTCCGGATAACCGATTTTCCGGTGCCGGCTCCGCCGCCAACAAAGGCTACTCCAGCATCAATCGTGAGCGGCAAACGCTTTTTGTCGAGTGTAATGGTGCTGTTGGCAACGCAATCCACGCCGTCGATAACTTTGTCTGCGGCAACTTTCACATAACGTGTTGAAGCAGTTGCTCCGGGTTCGGTAACAGTTTCGTAGCTGGCATAGTCGTCGGGCGAAAGGATAACAAGTCCAGAGCCGTTGACGCCAGGTAACCAGTCAAAAACAGTCAACGATGAACTATAGATCAGCGTTACGTTGGGTACATCTGGCGAGTCTGTATCGTTGGAATTTCCGGGCGGATTAAAATAGGTCTCAAAATCGGCTATTCCAGCCCCTAAATCTGTGGGTGCATTGGGATTGCCTTTTGGATCTGTCTTATGATTAATTCCGTCGACAGCAATGACAATGGATTTGCCCGGCGCTACAGGGTGATCTACACCTGCGGTACCCGGAATGGTCCATAGGGAGGCAAGGTATACGTTTTGCTGGTCGTCGATAAATTTGGTGGCTAGCGTTGAACCCGCTTTTGTCGCTCCGAAGGAGATTCCGCCGGCGTATAGGGTGTCGGTCGAGTTGTTGTAGATTTCTACAAAACCATCGTATAAATAAGACGAATTATTTGGGGTGCGGCTACCGGTATAGTAAAATTCCTTGATGACAAATCCACCGATGGCACCGCCGCTCAGCTGAATGTCTGTCTTTCCGGATTCCTGAATACGCAGGGAGGGGATGGAGGCATTCAAAAATGCTTTGCCCAGGCGTCCACTGATGCTGATGCTTTCCTCTTCGGTCACCTCCCGGCTTACCGTTACGGTGTAGATACCAGGTATAATATCCTGCAGATCGACTTCGCCCTTTGCATTGGTGGTCAATTGGGACTGTTGACCTGTAAATGTGTTTTTAAGGGTTACCGTAGCATTCGCGGCAAAAGATTCAATATAATTGCTGGGGTAGTGGACAGCCAGGGTATAGGAAAGCGTATTGACCGTCGCAAAATCTTTGCGGCAGCCACTCAATAAACAGAGCAACGCAACCAGGTAGAGATAACAATTGATTTTCTTCATTTTTTTAGAATTTAATAGACAGTTCGGTTCCAAAAAAGATATCAATATTTCGTTTTGTGAACTGTTCGGGATTGCGTGTACTCCGTACCAACGGTCTGTTGTTGATGAAGTTGTTGGCATAGAACGAGAAGCCCATATTTTTGGCAAACTCCTTGGTCAATTTCATGTTGAACAGCCAAAGTGGTTTCCAGCTTTCGGTGCGGAAGGTTGCGTCGCTGAGACTGAGGTAAATATCGCGGTCGGCCGAGGTGATCTGCTGGCGCTCTGCCTCTGAAAAATAGACGATGTCCATGGGTTTGTCGGATCCTACAGGGATATAACCGATCGGCAGGCTGGAGTAGTCGACATTACGCTCCTTATCGATCCAGATGGTCTGTGCTGTCAGGGTCAGGATAAACCGTAGTTCGGGAATATGGTGTATGGCCCTTAAAGTGGTCATGAGTCGCTCGCTGTCGGTCCCGCGTGGCGCAAATACACCGACGCGTGTCATCGTTTTGTTGGGCACCTCCTGTGCAAGGATATAAGGTATGGTGGTCGTTGATTTGGTCGACTGATAGGCCCCCGTCAACTGAAAAGAAGTGCGGATAGCGTCGAAGCGCCCCATATCAAAATCAAATTCGGCCCCCTTGTTGATGATCTGCCTGCCGTTGGTAGGTGTGGCATAGGTAAATACATAAGGGGTATTGGTCACAACATCACTCAAAATCGGTTTTCCGCCCGCTACTTCCTGCTGCACGGTATACGTCGGAATAAGCGCATACTGCAAGCTGTTTAAGGTGGTCATATAATCGTAGGCATTGTCGATCTTATCGTGATAAGCGGTAATGCTCAAACGCTGACCTCTGCCGACTTTCCAGTCGATACCCAATTCTTTTTTATAGGATTTGGCCAGCTTAAGCTGATCGTTGCCTGTTTCATAGACGCGTGTGGTCAGGAGCGCTAGCGCTTCCTTGGGATCTTGCTTGTAATAGTTTAAACTGAAAACATCGAAATAGGCATTTTCGGGATACAGCATGTTCAAGGTAGGTGCCTTGGTGGCGATGCCATAGCCTCCGCGTAGGGTAAAGGCGGGCAGGAGGTCGTAGCTCACATTGATTCGTGGCGACACGGCGGTTTTGCCGTCGCTGCTGAAAGGCTGTAGCTGATCCATACGCACACCGGCCTGTATGGCCAGTTCGCGCTTTCCAAATCGGGCCGTCATACGGTCCTCGGCATAGGCACCGAGCTGATTCAGTGCGGGTATATCTTTGTAGGCCCGCGCACGGTATCCGTTCAGGTTATTGGTGCGGTAGGGGAAGTTGGGGTCAAAGGTCTTTCCGTTTCCACTGTTGGCATCCATGCGGTAATCTGTACCGACAAGGATGCGGTGTGTGAAAAGGCCTGTTTTGGCATAAAACTCATCCGATATCTTGGCAAATAAATTGATCGGTTTTCCCTCTACCCAGGCTTTATTGATATAGCTTGCAGGTAGATAGGGGGCTTCAAATGTACCATCGGTATACGAGCTTCCCACAGCTGAAATACCAGCAGTTCCAGCATTTTCCATGTATGATTTCTGAAGCGAATAATTCAATGACACCGTATAGTTTAACTGTCGGGCCAGGGCCTTATTGACCTTCCACTTTCCATTGGTCGAAAAGCGGTAGCTGTATTCCTGCGACTTGTTGAGCTGCGGAACAGCATTGGCATCGGGATCAATTTTGACGTTATCCAGGTTGCTGCCAAAGGAGAAATAGGTATTGGTATACAATGGTTTTTCCTGACCAAAGGTTTTGCTGTACTGCGCTGAACCGTTTACGCGGTTATAGGCGGCATAGGCCGATGTCTGCTTGTCATTGGCCCGGGTGTAGTCAAGGTCGACAAATAAAGTTCCCTTGTTTTTTCCGAGATCAAAACCCTGACCAGCCCAGAATTGGGTAAGCTTCGGGTTTATCCGACCTTTGATCTGCAGGTCTTCTTTTCCGGCTTTTGTCTGCACGATAATGGCGCCCGAGGTCATGTCGCCATATTCGACCCCGGCAATGCCGCGGATGACTTCAACGGATTCGACATTATCGGCTGTGTACTGTCGCATATCGGCACCCAAACCTTGGGAAGTGGAAAAACTGCCGATTGAACCGCTGGATCCTGAAGTACCGTTTAATATTGCCGCAGAACCCAAAGACTGCAAATTGGCATTGTTGGACGTGGGTGCCCCGTTAATGATAAGCGAAGTACCCAGGGAGCTCATATAATCCGAAGAACGGTTGGTCTGGTTGCTATTGCCCACATTCCGTATGCCGGTTTTATTGACGTTGGTGAAACTCGGATTCGTTGTCATTCCACCGGGTAGCAACTGTAGGACTTCACCCAGGTTGGTCGCCTGCATATGTTCAATGGCCTTGCGGTTGATGATGGTCGAGGTAGCACCTTCTTTTCGGTTTTCCTGACCAACGACCACAACGTCTGCCAGGGCAATGGAGTTTTCGGCCAATGCTATTGCAATAGGCTGTTTGCTGGCAGTCACGGTCTGCTCTACTGTCAGCATCCCAAGGTAGCTGACAACAAGAGTGTATTGTCCGCTCGGAGTGCGGTCGAACGTAAAGTGACCGTTTTCATCGGTTTTGGCGTACAGACCCAGCTCCCTGATTTGTACAGTAGCTCCTTTGAGTGCCTTGCCGGTGCTTTTCTCTGTGATTATGCCACGGATATCGCCGTCCTGAAAAGAGCGTTCAGTCAACGGTTTTGTGTTGGTGGTTGGAGCGGCGAACGTAGTTGTTGATGCAGATAAGGTCAATAGGGCAAAGAATAGGATGGATCTTTGCCCTATCAACGCTGGTTCGTTATTTTCCATGGCTATGTCCCATATTTTCGGGGTTAATCATGATGTGTGCTTTGTAAGATCCCTCGTCCATTAACCAGGGAATTCCAGGTAAACCCGGTTTGCTCGACAAGCCGATATCGGCTGCTTTTGCATAAGGAACATAGATCACATAACGCCGCTGTGCACCTTCGATTTCTCCGGTTGTGTTGTTCAGTTTGGCCAATGGTCCCCAATAGCCGTACAGTATGGTTGGTGTCTGCGGGATGGGTAATTTGCCTGCTTTGTGTTCGGCTTCACGGATTTCATCGCGTTGCTTGCGTTTGCCTTCGGCGATCAGTTCGCGCCCGCGGGCCATAAAAGGATCCAAACTTTTTGGATAGGCATAGGCATATAAAACGGAAGATTTGTAGTCCGGTGCAAGACAGGTCAGGTTATTGGTGGCGGTGCCTTCCTGTAAGGTGATAAACTCGCCTTTTTCGTTATAACCCAATACTTTGGCGCCTTCGCGTTGGTCTGCCGGGGCTGCCTGTAATGCAATTTTTATCTGTAGATCTTTTGCGAGTGGACTGCGTTCTTGTTTTTGTCCAAACACAGCCAGGGTACCCCACGATAGCGCAAGGGTGATGATAAGATGTTTCATAGATATTCGTTTAGCGATTAATGACTAATTGTTTTTGCTTGTTGATACTAGCATGCTGCAAATATATGTATTTAGATTTATTATAAATAAGTGAATTTTAAAATATTATTTCAGTTAAATCCGATTAATGCGCTGTTAAATAATATATTTCAGCATAAAATATATTATTTTTAATCGTTTTAAATAAAGTTAATGTACATTTGCATGCATCTTTATGCGTATTTTAATACATCTTAATATGAAGCATACTACGTTTACCGGTTTATCCCTCGCATTGAGTCTATTGGCTGTGAAGCAGCTCCATGCACAATCCATACAGGAACCTACTGTAAAAAGTCCAACCAGCTTTGCGATCATTGTGGATCAGCATACCTACGATCAGGCAAAGCCTGAGATCGATGCTTATCGTGCCGCAGTGGAAAAAGATGGATTGGGCACTTATATTATTTCGAGTCAATGGGCCAAACCGGACGAGATCCGGACGTTATTGAAGAGCCTGTATGCAAAAAAGCAGCCCCTGGAGGGTACAGTGCTGATCGGTGATATTCCAATTCCTATGCTACGGGATGCACAGTTTTTGACTTCGGCCTTTAAGATGTCGCAAAATATCCGCTGGGATAAGTCATCGGTGCCATCCGACAGGTACTACGATGATTTTGATCTGCAATTTGACTTTATCAAACAGGATACGGCCAAGTCGAGGTCCAATTATTTTTATTATAGCCTAAGTGCTGCTTCGCCGCAGTATATACAGATGGATATCTATTCGGCGCGGATCAAGCCGCCCGTGGAAAATGGCGAAGATCCTATTGCGAAAATCAAGGCATATTTAAAAAAGGTCGTTCAGCAGAAAGCACAAGCAACCCCCTTAAATGATATGATCGCTTCAACCGGTCATGGCTATAATTCCAATTCGGTCAACGCGACAATCGGCGATGCGCTGGCACTCAGATCGCAGATGCCCGCTTTGTTTCTTCCGGGAAATTCAGTCAAGTTTATCAATTTTCGCTCCGACAACTTCATTAAGTTCAATATATTGAATGAACTGAAGCGGGAGGGCTTGGATTTTGCATATATGACCGGACATGGTACAGCCACGCTGCAGCTACTCAATGGCTATCCATTAGCTTCTAATCCGCAGCCTTCCATGGAGAATGTGGCTCGTTACCTCCGCTCCAAGCTTCGATCTGCAAAAGAGGATGGCAGGGATGTGGAAGCGGTCAAAAAATCGTTTATGGAATCCCTTGGTGTAAACGAGAAGTGGATGCCCGATGCCTTTGACCCCAAAAGTATAGCGGCAGATTCCCTGTTCAATGACGATATGGATATGCAGATCCACGATATCAAAGACGCCCATATCAAAGCGCCTTTGGTTTACCTCAACTCCTGTCTGACAGGCTCCTTTCATCTGCCCAATTATCTGGCGGGCTATTATCCTTTTTCAGACAATGACAATATCGCGGCGGTGGCCAATTCGGTAGGGGTGTTACAGGATTTGTGGCCGGGTGAGCTTATGGGTTTGCTGCAGCATGGTGTTCGTGTAGGAAATTGGATGAAACATATGGCGTATCTGGAAACACATATTCTGGGTGACCCAACCTTTCATTTTGCAGGTAAGGCTGATCAGCGGCTGAAAATCAATACAGCGATCGGTTCACACGATCGGAATGCAGGCTACTGGCGCACGCTGCTGAAGGAAAATGATGCCGATCTGCAGGCGCTGGCCCTGGTCTATCTTTCGCGTATATTGCTTGAAAAAGAAGTAAGCCCTTTATTGAAAGAGTATTACTTTCAATCGGCATTTGAAACCGTACGTACGCAGGCTTTTATACAATTGCGTCAACTGGAAAATCCGGATTATTTTGAGGTATTGCATGCTGCCAAGTCCGATTCGTATGAGTTTATCCGCCGTTCGGCAGTGTATGATCTGGCGGAATTTGGCGGAAATGATTTTGTCAAAGATATGATCCAGCTGTATCTGAGTGACCCACACTCCGAACGGGTGGGCTACCGTCTGCGTACCTCCCTTAGTTTTATGGAGCCAGCGCTGGTCAAACAGGAAATCGATCGGCAGATTCGACAAAATCCTGGCTTGAGCAATGCGAAGCTTTTGGCGGACAAACTGGACCAGATCGTTCTTTCTGGCGAGAAAACAACCCAAACCTTGACCAAAAAGATCTTGGACAAGGAAGAAAAGGAAAAGGAGCGCCTCAATGATATCCGTACCATGCGTCTGTACCGGTATCACCGCATGGTGCCGGTGCTGATTGAGACCGTTCTGGATAAAAGTAACTCGGCGGATATACGTGTAACAGCGCTCGAAGCGCTGAGCTGGTTCCCACTTTCGTATCAGCGCCGCGCCATATACGATGCCTGTGAACAAATAATAAAATCAGATGCTCCAGAAACGGTAAAATACCAAAGTCTGAAAACAAAGAACATCATGGAAGGTTATTCGAAAAAATAGGGCATAGGCCTATCGTTTACCTATCGGATTATTTGCTGTCATTTTGAATATTGGATTATTTTTCCATAATTCTGTTTCACACCATACAAAGCCGCCTGGGACTACCTAGGCGGTTTTTTTTATAAAAGATTCTTTTACAAGTTATTTTGAGTAGCTATCGCTGCGTACTGCGTCTCTTTTATTCCACGAAAGTGGCGATTTTCATGTTTCTGATCAGGTTGATTCGCATTCCGCTTGATGAGATTTCGGATTCGCGTTTATTGTCCCTATATAGCGCATATTGTACCTTGTTCTCATCGGTAAACTTAACTTGCTCGACAGTTTTGATCAACGCTGGGACATTGGCACCAAACCATTGTTTGTCGGCTTCCGATTGCCAGGTGACGTAATACAGTACCGCTCCGGCAGGGTAGTTGCCGGCTCCCTTTGTATGGGCATGGTCGTACGCGATGGTATTGCCATAGAGCGTGGACAGGGTACCATCTTTGGGTTGAATGCGGCTCGTAATGCCGTGGAGCAATAGCGGATTTTCGGGTAGATCGGCCAGTTCGTGGATGGCGGCGCTCTCATTGAGCCCCAATGCGGTATCCGTGGCCGGGTTCTGTTGCGCGCAGCCCACCAGTAATGTCAGTAGCAGGGCTACTACGATATAGCTTGTGTTTTTCATGACTTAGTGATTTCTAACAGTTAATTTTTTTAGATCCAAGGGTCTGGTAAAGACCAGGTCATTTCCTTTGACAGGTTGGTGACAGGCAATACATTCTGCTGTAAATAGGGCTGTACCACCATAAGGCTTCAGATCGTTACCGCGCCAGCGTGCCCAACCCCAGCCGGATGTCGCTGTATACTGCTTTGCATCCTTGATCATAAACTCGACCTGTACAAAATCGCCGGTCGACAGGCTTCCATCTGCATTTGCGATTTGCTTCCAAGCAGCCTTGGCGAGAATGGTGCCATCGGGCCAGGGATTTGTCTGCCGCTCCTGGATAGCCTTGATAGCGATGTCATTGCCGTAGATCATGCGTAGCGTGCCATTGTCGAAACGGTCGGTTATACTAATGATAGTCCAATTGCGGTAGTCGGAAATATAGCGAATGCCATTTGGTGCGGGCAGTATGGTTTGATTGGATTGCCCCATTTTCTGCTGTACGAAATCGGCAAACTGCTGTTTGATTTTGTCCGTTTTGATCGTATCTATCCCAATGGCTGCCCTACGGCTGCGCACAAAATCCTTAAGGGTACGGATCTCTTTTTCGGACAGTGCAGCCTGTGGATGGACCAGTAAATAGGAGGGCAATGGCATCTGGCCCCATAGGATTTTATTGAGTGAATAATAGAGTTTGGTATTTTGTACAGCTGGCGGGAGCTGGCCCCAGTTTGAAAAATCCAGAGCCTTTCGGCCGCGTATGATATGGTCATTGACAAGATAATTGACCGGTGTCAGTTGATCATACCAGCGTAGGTTCGTCTGGCTTGAATGGCAATCGAAGCAGGAGCTCCGGAGGATTGCATTTACTTCCTGCGGAATGCCGGGCAGGTCGCTGCTGGGGGTATTGCTCGGCTGTTTGGGTCTGATGAGTTGCATAAGTGCTATAATGACCGCGATAGACAATAATACGAATCTGATTTTTTTCATTGTTCCATTAAGATTTATCTACACAAACATAGCGTTGGTGAATCGATAAGATGATAGACATGTTGATGAGAGGGGAAAAATAGCCCGTAAAAGGGAATAATCTAGCTTGAATGAATGCCCTAAAAGCACTATTTTAGTCGTATTGATTTTTTAAGCTTTGATTTTTTAAGGTGAATAAAACGAAATTATATATCCTCACTTTTGCGGTGATTGCGCTGCTATGCTCGCTGGCAACCATGGCCACCCTGCATTATTTCTATACGCAGGCTAAAGAAACGCTTAACGAGCAGAAAATTCAGTCGGGACAGCGCGAGATCCGTGAACTGGGTATGCTGTTGGAACAGCAACTTGAGGTCGGTCTGCCGCCGGAGAAAGTGATCGCCAATTTGCAGCAGAGCATATTAAATACCGATGTGCAAAGTGAATTTGTATGCATGTATAACAGGGCGGGAATAGAATTATGTCATCCCGATCCGGCATTTGTCGGTAAGAAAATTGATGCCGGGAATTCTACTTTTTCGAATATTGCACGTGAACAGCGTTTTCAGCAGGTATTGGAATCGGGGCAGCGAAGCTCGGGTATACGTGCATTTCCCGAGAAGATGAACCGTAGTTCCGAAATTGTCAGTGTATATCCGGTCAAAGGAACGGACTGGATGTTGGCTAGCCATACCAATATCGACGTGATGCAAAAACAGCTGCAAAATCTTTACCGCCAGTTTTTGACAGGTGCAATCGTGTTGATCGTGCTCATTACCGCAGGCTGCTACATTTTGATCCGATTGCTTTACCGTAAATATGAGCTTGCCATCGATTTGAAGATAGGAGGACTAAATGCTGAGGTTAACAGCCTTACCATACTGAATAAACAGCTGGAGCTAAGACAAAAGCCTGAAGTACCTATAGTTTCCTTAGAGGAAAAAAACAGAAAACGACTGATAACCTACGTGAAAGACGAGATTATAAGGATTGATACAGCGGACATTGCCTATATTGTTTTGAATGAAAACATTGTTACAGTGCTTACCTTTGAAGGGAAGGAGTATACCGTCAACAGCAGCCTGGACGACTTAATAAAAGAGTTGGACAATCTGATCTTCTATAGGGCCAACAGGCAGTATATTATCAATGTCAATGCTATTGAAAGTATATGGATATACGGTCGCAATCAGCTTCGTATTCAAACAAAACCGCAAAGTACAGCGCCTATCCTGATCAGCAAAAACAAAGTGGCGGAATTTAAGAAATGGCTCGACCGATGAGCTAATCCGGGATTACGTCTTTTTTTCTGCGGTAAACTATGATTAGTTTGGCTATATCCTTATCTTAGGTGTTTGAACACAATAAGCCGACTGATCGCCGATATTGAATATGAAAATTCCAAGTCCCGAAAACATCAAGGAGATATTTGATGCCTATTACCCTGTTGATATTAAATTTTGGGTTGAATTTTCAAAAGTTGTGGAATGCCGTACTTTTACTAAAAATGAAGTTGTTAAAGATTATGACCGGACCGAGCGGTTTATTAATATACTGGTTTCAGGTTCTGTAGGTCATTTTGTACCCTATCAGCATAAAGATATATGTATCAATCTGTATTATGAAAACCAGATTTTCAGCGATTACCTTTCTTTTGTGTCACAGAAACCAACGGTCATCAAAACCGAATGCATAGAATACACTGAACTCTGGTCAGTAAGCTATCAGAATCTTCAGGGACTTTACGGAAAATCGGACCGATCGCTGCTTATTGGCAAAGCGATTTCGGATATCATGTTTACGGCAAAGCAGTCCGAACAAATCAATCTACTGACATTATCACCTACCGAAAGATATCTTAAATTATTAAAAGAGCGGCCGAAGATTTTTCAGCGGACACCTTTGAAAATTATCGCATCTTATTTGGGTATTGCACCTGAGAGCCTCAGCAGAATACGGAAAAAGATTTCTTAACTTTCGTCAAGTATTTTTGGTTTTAATGCAGCTATTTTTGGGCATTGCAAAAAAGCTATATCAACATTATGAAAAGAAAAGTCAATTATTGGGCAGTCGTCATTTATTATATCATCGCGATAGTGTGCCGGTATTTAACCAACAAAACGGAATTACTAAGCACGCTTGAAAACCCCTATTTAAAATCTATTCTTACAGGCGCTGGACCGGCTTTAGGAGCAGTCTTTGTGTTTTTGGTTTTCAAAATAAAACCTGCGCTGTCACTCAGGGGAAACTACAAAAGTATGATTTTGCCAATTATCCTCTATTGGGTATTTCCTGTCGTTCTAATAAATACCGTATCGTATTTGACACAAGGTAAAATTCCCTATTTAGCTGTTTCCTCGGTACTCATCTATGGTCTACTGGAGGAAATCGGCTGGCGTGGCTTTCTCTACCAAGAATTTAAAGCATTGAAGCCACTTTACAGCATACTCTTACTGTCTTTGTTATGGTTTTTATGGCATCTGAATTTTGATTTCACACCTGTACAATTCTTCTTTTTTGGGGTTTTGATATTGGGAAGTTGGGGAATAGGTAAAGTTGCTGATACGACTGGCTCGCTGATTGCAGTTAGTGCATTTCATTCGCTCAACAATTTTTTTCCGGCTATAAATGGGAAAAGTGGTGCTATTTTGGGCCTATTACTCCTCGTTTGGGTTGTTGCTTTGGTCGTTCGAAAGAAGATGAAAGCAGCGGCGCCAGCTTCCTGATTGAGTAAAATGACATCGGATTATTTTCTATCCACAACTGTGTTCAACACAATGCAAAGCCGCCTGGATAGTCCTAGGCGGCTTTGTTCATGAAAAGGGAGGCTTTCCTGTTATTTTGAAATCTTGGTAAATTCGAAGGGAATCTGGAGACTGTCGCCAGCGACATTAGCCTTCAGCTTTTCACCTTCACGCCAGTAGGTGATCTTTTTAGGAAAGGGCAGCGAATCATTATTACACTCGAACAGGCCGTCTTTTAGCATGGTTATCTCAAATGCGATAAAATCTTTCTCCTCGGGAGTTTTAACCAATAAATTCCAGTCGCCGTCGGATTTTAATAATTGCATTTTTTCCTGATGGATGGTATCTAGGTTTTGCAGGGTAAAAGCAAAACCTGCATATTCAGTGTCTTTGATTTTCTGCCAATATTCAAAAGTCCGTTTATCTTTGGCTTCGTTGGTACGTTGCCATTTTCCCAATAACCAGTCGAAGTTTTCGGATGGCTCATTTTGAATTCCTAGGCATTGCACAAAAACGAGCAGAATGAATACTGAAATCCAAACGTAGATTAATTTTGCCATCTTATATTTCGTTTTAAAGGTTTATCAACTGATGATTGTAGCTTGTGAAACAGGTATGCAACGTCAACAAGGGGCTCTGCGTGCCTATATATGATTAAATTTAATGAAAAAAATCGGAGTTTGAAAAGTATCGGGCTGGTAGTCACTTTGTTAATTTAGCTTAATGTTTGTTAAATCGAATCTACCCTAGGCAAACATTTATAAATAATTCGTTATTTAGGTATAAATGGAAACTGATGATGTCCGATTTTAAAAAAAATATGCACCTGGCAAATCGCGCTGGATTTGGGATGAGCCTACAGCAGATTCCGGCTTTTGAACAGCAGTCTACCGCAGTCCTCTGGAAGCAATATGCTCAGCAACATGAATTTCATCCCATCAGTTTCAATACGGAGCAGACCGACATCGACTATACTGCGCTTTCCAAGTTGAATGCCACAGACAAAAAGCAGGTTCAGCAGCTCAACCGAAAGCGTAATATTGAAATCAACCTTAATTTCCTGAATGAAATGGTGCATAGCGAGGATCAGCTCAGGGAGAAGATGGCTTTTTTTTGGCACGGACATTTTGCAAGCCGGGTTATCAATTCCAATTTTAGCGCTCATATCCTCAACGAAATCAGGAAAAATGCGCTTGGAAATTTCCGGGATCTGCTGTTCGCCGTTTCCAAAGCTCCGGCTATGCTCAATTTCCTCAACAACCAGCAGAATAAGAAAGGCCATCCCAATGAAAACTTTGCCCGGGAAGTGATGGAGCTCTTCACGATGGGACGTGGCAACTATACTGAATCGGATGTTAGGGAGGCTGCGCGCGCATTTACGGGTTGGTCGTATGACAAGGATGCCCAGTTCCTGGAACGTAAAAAGTTTCATGACTCCGGCAGCAAAACATTTTTGGGGAGAACCGGAAATTTCGACGGCAATGCTATCCTGGACATTATCCTGGAGCAGCCCGCTACGGCCCGATTTATCACCGATAAACTCTACCGTTTTCTGGTCAACGAACAAGTGGATCAGAAAATCGTCGACACGCTGAGTAAAGATTTCTTCGATTCAGGATATGATGTCAGGCGGTTGCTAGACCGTGTATTTACGGCCGCCTGGTTTTACGACTCCAAAAATGTGGGCAACAAAATAAAGTCACCGGTGGAACTCATGGCCGGTATCATGCGCATGCTGCCCATGGAGATCGCGAATCCCGAAAACCTTATTGTTTATCAAAAGTTGCTGGGGCAGATGCTCTTGTATCCGCCGAATGTGGCGGGATGGCCATCTGGAAAAGCCTGGATCGACAGCTCTACCTTGTTGCTCCGGATGCAGATACCACAGATATGGACCGGCCTGCGGCCGCTGGACCTTGACGCGCAGAATGACGACGACCTCGATATGGGGATGAAGCAGTCGCGGGCCCTGGCTAAGGCCTACAAAAATCCGAAAATATCCATTGACTGGGCTGGGGTTGAGGCTGCATTTGCAGATCGGGATCCCTTTGAGCTCTTGCTGCAGCAGCAACCTTCCTTTGGTAAGACACTGCGCGATAGCTACGCTGGGGGAAGCCGCCGTAGGACTATTATTGAAGTAATGAGTATCCCCGAATATCAACTCTGTTAATCGTAAATAGGAAGCCATGATCATCAAAAGACGCCAATTTCTCAAAGCAGGTTCACTCGCAACAGCATCCCTGCTGCTGCCCAATTTCTTAAAAGCCATGTCCTTGCCCGAAGCGCTGGAAAGGGGACATAAGGTGTTGGTCATCTTGCAGCTTAGTGGTGGCAATGATGGGCTGAATACTATTGTTCCGATGCACAATGATATCTATTTTCGGGAACGGCAGACGATTGCGGTCGATAATGCACTAACCCTCACAGCTGAAGCGGGCATTCATCCGGCCTTACCTTTTTTCAAGACACTTTATGATCGTGGCGAACTGGCTGTACTCAACAACGTCGGTTACCCCGAGCCCAATAAATCGCATTTTCGCAGCATGGATATATGGCATAGTGCGAGCCGAAGCGACGAGTACCTGGAGAGCGGCTGGATAGGCCGCTACCTCGATCAGGCCTGTTACGACTGCGGTCATCCGACGCAGGCTCTCGAAGTGAATGATATGCTGAGCCTTGCTCTCAAGGGAAAACAGAAAAAAGCGTTTGCGTTTAAAGACCCCAAGAAGCTTTATCAGACCAGCCGTGAAGAGTACTTTAATACACTCTATCAGGAACATAAGCATCAGCATGAAGAAGAAACAGTATCCTATCTGTATCAGACCCTGGGTGATACAATCAACAATGCCGACTATATTTTTGAACAGAGTAAAGCTAGGAAGACCGCGGCAGCGTACCCCGATTCGGTGCTTGGAAAGGATCTGAAGACGATATCCTCGTTGATTAAATCAGATATCAATACACAGGTATATTATCTGCAGATTGGTAGTTTTGATACGCATATCAATCAGCAGCAGCGGCAAGAGAGCTTATTCCACACCATCAACGATGCCGTGGAGGCTTTTGTGGACGACCTCAAGAAAAATGGGCTTTTTCAGCATGTCATGCTGATGACCTTTTCGGAGTTTGGTCGCAGGGTGGCCCAGAATGCCAGCAATGGCACTGACCATGGTACGGCCAACCAACTTTTCTTTCTATCCGGAGGCTTGAAAAAACAGGGGCTGCTCAATGCTTTGCCTGACCTAACCCAGCTCAATGAAGGGGATCTCCAGTATACGGAAGATTTTCGAAAAGTATACGCAACACTGCTGAAAAACTGGCTTGATGCGGATTCCACCAAAATATTGGGCTGGAAAAATGGGATTTATGATTTTATCTAGCCAACTGCGGCGTCTTTCTTGTTTATTTTTCTTGTCACAGATTCCATATACGGAATGATACAAGACCATATTGTTTGATTTTCCTAAGAACAATTCTACTGTTTAGTTGTTTAAATTAGAGAAAATGTAATTTAATGTGCTTTAAATTAGAATAAAAGCAACATAATACCCTTTTTGTTTCTAAACCTTACATTTTTAATAAAATAAATACTGCTATGAACAATTTAGAATTGAACGATGTCCAGCAACATTGGAATAATTTTATTTCCTCTGCCATCGCCTGGGCGCCCCGTGTTATTACTGCCGTAATTTCTGCTTTACTTATTTATCTGATCGGATCCTGGATTATCCGCTTAATCAAACGGATGATAGACAAGGCATTTGAGCGGCGACAAATGGATGTTTCCCTGCAGCGATTTTTAAGCAATCTCATCAGCTGGATTTTAAATATCTTATTATTTATCGTTGTCGTTACACAATTGGGGGTGCAGACCTCTGCATTTGT
The DNA here is from genome assembly GCF_014109745.1 of Sphingobacterium paramultivorum. NCBI lineage: Bacteria > Pseudomonadati > Bacteroidota > Sphingobacteriia > Sphingobacteriales > Sphingobacteriaceae > Sphingobacterium > Sphingobacterium paramultivorum. The sequence goes on along the minus strand of NZ_CP058555.1, from coordinate 2,120,803 downwards.
GGCCATTATCGGTGCAGCAGGTCTGGCCATAGGTCTGGCCCTGCAGGGATCCTTGTCCAATTTTGCCGGCGGTATACTGATTTTACTCCTCAAGCCTTTCCGCGTGGGCGATTACATAACCTCCACTACAAATATCGCGGGTACGGTGACAGAAATTGATATCTTCAATACCAAGTTAAATACACCGCAAAATCAGCAGGTGGTTGTTCCAAATGGGGTATTGTCAAATAGTAGCATCACCAATTATACAAAACTTGGAACACGCCGCACATGGTTTGACATTGGCGTTGCCTACGATGCTGATCTGAAACAGGCAAAAGAAATACTCCTCAACATCGTTAGAAACAATGAATTTGCCTTTAAAGAGCCTGCGCCACAGGTGGTGGTGACAGAACTTGGCGACAGTGCGATCAACCTTTCTGTACGCGTCACAACCTCCAATGAAAACTTTTGGACCATGCAGGAACAGCTGATCATTGACTGTAAGGAAGCTTTGGATAAGGCTGGGATTGAAATTCCATTTCCGCAGCGCGATGTGCATATCCGAAATAATTCCTAACTGAGGAGAGAGGCTATCGACTGGTAGGAGAAATCCGCGCTATGTTGACTTTTTTCTCCATGCTGAATATCGTGCAGCACAAAGCCGTTTGAGCGAATTCAGACGGCTTTGTTTATTGAAACGTAAATGAATGTCACTCGGTAGATTTTGGCCGTCTTTTTATATTTATAAGGCATATGGATTGCTATTTAGAATGGCTTACGCAGCTATAAACAGCTTTTTTGAGGAAGTATCGTTGTCTCCTGTTGAATACAACGGGAGACAAAATGGGGACTTGATAACGATTTAAAAGAAGTATTTGGCTTCGGTAAAATAGTGGTAGAACTTTTATATTAATTATTTAGAATTGTTATAAATAATAATATATTTGTGCATCATGAAAAACAACCGAAAATCTATTTCATTCGATCTAACCGATAGCAAGAATAGCCTTCCTTCAAATAACAATAAAATAATTTCTTCGCTAGCACTGATCTTATTATCGACAACTACCTTGTATGCGCAAGACGGTCATCTGTCGGGAACTGTCCGTACTGCGGAGGGAGAAGCAATTTCACATGTAACGGTGAAAATAGATCTTACAAAAAAACTGCAGACCGATTCATTCGGTAAGTTTTCTTCGTCATTATCTGCGGGAACACACCGATTTCAGTTTACTGCAATCGGTTATCAGATGCTCGATACAGTACTCACTATTCAACCTAATGATAGCCTCAATATTGCACCTGTACTTCGGTCGAATAACCGGATCAATGAGGTGATTGTATCTGCTTCCAGGCGTATTGAATCCTTGGATGAGGTACCGTCTTCGGTAACAGTGCTTTCGCAAAAGCAACTGGAATCACAACGCAGTATTAGCAATAATCTAAGTGATATCTTGGCGAATACCGTACCTGGGCTTGGTTTTTCGACCAATCGTACGCAAAATTTGGGACAGACACTTCGGGGTAGACGCGTGCTTATTATGATTGACGGCATTCCCCAATCTACACCGCTGAGAGATGGAGCCCGCGATATCCGTTCGCTCGATCCAAGTGTAATCGAGCGGGTTGAGGTAATCAAAGGCGCAACGGCAATCTACGGTAATGGTGCCGATGGTGGACTCATCAATTATATCACTAAACATGCAAATGTAGACCGAAGGTTTGGTGGAACCACCGAAATAGGTAGTAATTTTTCTTTGGTGAAACCGGGGCAAACGGGAGGCTTTAATGTTAGCCAGCTTTTTAACGGAAGTCAGGGGCATTGGGATTATGTCGTAGGCGGAAGGTACGAACAAACGGGTCTTTACAAGGACGCTGACGGTGTGGTATTGTCGCCCGAATATGGCATGAATGATCTTAAAAATTGGAATGCTTTTGCCAAGATAGGTTATCGTATCGATGCTAAAAATCGTCTGGAACTGATGTACAACTTCTTTAAAAGCACACAGTATACTGATTACATTGCCAAGGCTGGGAAATATGGCGATTTTAATTCGCCGACAACGGGTATCCTGGGGAAAAGACCGGGAGAGCCGGAAGGTACGCCATATAACCATAATGCCAGTTTAAAATACACGGCACAGGAATTAATTGGGCGAACAGATTTCGATGCGAATATTTATTTTCAGGATTATGAGACCTTGATCAACTATAGCAATTTTTTTGAAGGAGACGGTCAGCCCGGTACCAGGAGTAAAAAGCTAGGTTTACGCCTAAATTTCAATAGTCCTTTTAAGTGGTCTGATGTGGTATCCAGTGAAATTACCTACGGCTTGGATTTATTGTCCGATAAAACCAACACAACGCTTACAGATGGGCGCACGGTTATCCCGAATATGGATATGCGTAATCTAGCCCCTTACTTTCAGTTGAAGACAAACATCGGCAAAGATCTTATCTTGAAAGCCGGTAGCCGATTGGAAAATGTACATATTGAGGTGCCGAACTTTACAACGATAGGAATTTTAAATGCGGTCAATGGAAATTACGTAGGCGGTGGAGTAGCGGTCAACGGTGGGAACCTGAACTTTACGGCATTGATGCTCAATGCAGGACTGCGTTACACCAAAATACAGTTCTTTAAACCATTTGTGAGTTTTTCTCAAAGTTTCAGTGTCGCCGATCTGGGACTTGTATTGCGTGCAGCAAAGGAAAATACAGTCAGTAGTACGTCCATTAAGGCTGTTAAAGCCAATAATTATGAGTTCGGATTTTCAGGTGATATTGGGCGATTCTCCTATGAAGCGGCAACGTACTATAGTACTTCGACATTGGGGGCATCTTATGTTTTTGTCGATGGAAATCCGCAGATTGCGCGTTCTCCGGAGAAAATTTACGGTTTTGAGCTGTCCGCAAACTATCGCGTACATCCGATCCTCGATTTTGGTGCGAGCTATTCATATACTGAAGGGAAAAGGGAATTAACGGACGGAAGTCGTGTATATCTTGGTGGGGATCGCATCAATCCGCCTAAGATAACGGGCTCTATTACCGTAAATCCAATGAAAAAATGGTCGCTTACAACGCAAATGATCGCTACTTCGGGCCGAAATCGTTTTGAACCTGTTAATGGATTGTACAGCTATGGAACAGGACCTATCCGATCATTCACAACCTTCAATTTCTCCAGTAAATATCAGATCAACACACGATCGCTAATACGCCTGGGAATCGAAAACATATTCAATAAGGATTATTATACGGTGATCTCGCAATGGCAGTCAAATAATATGAATTATGTGAAAGGCAATGGAACTCGTCTCAATTTGAGTCTGTCGCATTCCTTTTAGCCAATTTTTGATGGGTTTGCACAAGTGTGCTTACTACCTTCGAAAATTTCTACATTTTTCTATACGCGAGCGGAGACAATCCGACTGATCGCTTAAAGTATCTGCCGAAAAAAGATTGTGAAGGGAAGTTAAGCTCATTACTGATCTGCTGTATAGTCATAGGCGTAGACTTCAACAGTGCTTTAGCTTCCCACACAACATAGTCATCAATCCATTGCTTGGCAGACAGACCATTGTGTTCTTTGATCACCTTGGATAAGTACTTTGGAGTTACACATAGCTTATCTGCGTAGAATTCTATGCCCCGTTCTTGTTTGAAATTGTCCTGTACCTGATTTAGGAAGTTTTCAACCAGTTCTTCCAATCGGGGCTTTTTTTCCTGTTGTGTATGACGTTCGATGTGATGGGCATTGTAACCAAACCCGTAAAAATAGGCTTTTGTTAGGTGTTGAAGAATTTTTGTGGTATAAGGATTATCTGTTTCCAGCACTTTTTGCACTGTTTTAAAATAATCAGCCAAACTCGTTAGTTCTGCATCTTTTAATGCAATAAAAGGTTGATTATGCAAAGAAAGAAAAACGGGTAGATGCTCTTCGATATTAAGACTTGAGGTAAATGTCTTTGACATGACTATAAAAAGTGCAGAAAAATCGGCACTCACATTTTCTATGGTTACAGTATGCCCCGCGAGGAGTACAATAAGAGAGGGGGCACCCGTTTCAAAGTAGCGCATATTTGAATGCCCTTTCAAATGACCTTCAAAGCAAATAATACTTATGGTGACATCCAATTTCACCGGAAAATTAAGTCGTTCAATCGTGGGTGTCTCCAATAAAATGAAATCCTCATGATGGTTATGCTGTTTCAAGTTTTTATTGTGCGTAAATGGCAACGTCATTTCCATAATAGTCAAGTATTGTTATTCAAATGTATTGTTTTATATTGAAAAAACGACTTTTTGGACAATTTAGCCTTCTTATAGAGCTTTCCAGCCTCTTTAAATGCATCTACATTTGTCACATAAATTTTAAATGAAATTATTCGTGATGAAAAAACTATTATTAATTGGATTGGTCTTGGCAATGGCACAGGTATCCTTTGCTCAAGGTTTGGGCGGAATTTTTCAAAGGCTCTCTTTTGGTTTAAAGGCTGGGGGAAACTACAGTAACTTTACAGGTGCGAACTTCGATACTGAAGGACTCGCAGGATTCAACGGGGGACTTCTTGTCAATTTTAAGCTTACAGACAAGTGGTCTGTTCAAGAGGAATTTCTGTATTCAACGCAGGGTGCAAAAATCACAGACAATGTATTCGGAACGCATAAGGACCTGAGGTTATCCTATATGTCCGTTCCGATCCTCGTAAAATATCGATCGGCTATCGGTCTTTATGCGGAAGTTGGGGCGCAGGCCAATCTATTGATAAAAGACGCGAAAAATACAGGCTTTGTAGATTTTGCGGATAAAATTGATGCGGGCGCTGTTGCAGGTTTGGGCTATGAATTTACGAAAGGTCCAGCTAAAGGTTTGGGCCTGGGAGCGAGATACTACCAGGGTTTTATGGATGTAGGTAAGTTTAATTCTACGACACTAAAATCTGATTTTAAGAATAGCGTGGCGCAGTTAAGTATCTTTTATATGTTCTGATCGGCTCAATAGGTTGTTTAACTGTTAATTTATAAGTAAAGACTCAATAAATGTACATTAAACTGCATTTATTGAGTCTTTACTTTTTGCACATTCACGTTATATCGAAGCGATGGCCTGGTTCCTACACGAACTGTCATTTTTAAACATTATATGTAATATATTCACTTTAATGAGCTATATAATAGCTCGGTGGAGCTTTCCAAGTCGGGGAGATGCATAAATAACAGGCTTTTGTTGTTAATGTATTCTTTACCTGTCCTTAATATTGTAGTTGTATTAAAGCATGATCTTTACAGCTGACGAAGAATTATTGATCTAGAGAGTATGCTTGTGAAAACGATAGACGCTATCCTATTAGAACGTCTGGTAAATGCAGATTACAGTGCTTTTGATGAGATTTATGAGCATCATTGGAGCACACTTTTCCGTATTGCAGTTAAGAAGTTAGGCGATGTGGATGTGGCTATGGATCTTGTTCAGGATCTCTTTGTGGATCTGTGGCAAAGAAGGGCCATGATCAATATTCATAGCGGATTGCGAGCCTATCTTATTTCGGCCTTATACCATAAGTTGTTTCAGTATTTCAGAAAGAAAGGTGTGCATGAAAAACATATTGAACAGTATAGCTTAATGGTACAAGATGGTCTGCATGATATTTTTCCTATCGTGGACTATGAAGAAAATTACACAGGCGTACTGATTGCGATTGAACAGTCTATGGTAGAAATGCCCGACCGTATGCGCGTTGTTTTTAATTTGAAATACCAACGTAGTCTCAGTAATCATGAAATTGCGGAACAACTTGGCATATCGCTTCAAACTGTAAAAAACCAATTAAGTAAAGCGTTGAATCTTGTGCGCCAGCACATGCAGCAGCAACAGCTAAATCCGACAGTCTTCGTGTCCTTATCTTTTCTACTCTTCTTTTAATCCTTACCCAAGGTGTTCTTAATTAAATTCTTTAATATAAACTTTACATAAACTTAACGGTTTTTCGATGGTACGATCACCCAATTTGAGCAACTATAGGGTGTATGCAAGACAGAAAAAGGGAATTGGAAGAATTGATCCAAAAGTATTCATCAGGACAGATAAAGGATGAGGAACGGGCACATTTAATGCGTTGGTTGCAGGAACTTGATGTCTTAGAAGGGTACAAAACTGATATGGAAGGGGTTCAAACGCGGATGAAAGAAAAGATAGACCTCCGTCTGCTAAGCACCGAAACACCTACTAAAATCGCACATCCACCTTGGCTGTTATGGGGTAAGGTTGCCGCAGTTGTTCTTTTTTGTTTTTCATTTGGATGGTATCTACTCGACCGGAATAGTGGCGGGGATGCCAAACACAAGCAGTCCGTTAAGGTAGAAAAAACGGTCGATAAGTCCAAAATGATAACCTATGCTGTTGTACAGGATAGCACGATTGTATTGGAAGATGGCAGTAAAGTCCGTCTTTTGGCAAATTCTTCAATCTCCTTGATGCAACCCTTTCCAGAAAAGCAGCGCGCGATTCAATTGCAAGGAAAGGCTTTTTTTGAGGTGTCACACGATAAATCGCGCCCATTTATAGTTCTATCGGGCAATATCCTGACAACGGCTTTAGGAACTTCTTTTTGGGTTGTGCAGGAAGCCAAAAATAGGAAGCCTAGTGTGCGCCTGATCACAGGAAGAGTTTCCATTAAGGAGCGTGGCGAAAATGGGGAAGATAAGCTTCTTGCCTATTTGACTCCAGGGCAAACTTGGGCGGAAAAAGTTGTACAACCCAAAAAAGAACCTGTTTTGAAACTAGAAAAACCAGTGGAAGAGATCGTACCAACGACATTGGAATTTCACCACAAGCCTCTGGCGGAAGTGCTTCCTGCCTTGGCGTCTTTCTACCGTACAACGATTCTCTTTTCTCCGGATGATGTGTCAGGACTATCATTCTACGGTACATATACAATAGAAAATGAGGTCGCGCAGATTCTGCAAACGATCTGTATTGCAAATGAGCTCGAACTCAAGTTTAATACCGAAACAAATACCTATACGATCGTAAAAAACAGTCAATAAAATCCATAAAAAAACACTACTGAGCCTCCCTTTTTAGGGAGGCCTGGGAAAACTATGCTCAATTATTAATGAAAACTATGCAACAATTTTCAACAGGTAAAAGGCCAGCCAAGGGGGCTTTATTACTGCTACTAGCAATTGCTTTTGGCCAAAAGGGTTTTGCCCAACAAAGCGGGGAACTTGTTGTCATCGTGCAGGATGCGAAGTCAAAAGGTTTGGCCAATGCAACGGTGACCATAAAAAACAAGAATAGCAACCTGAAACGATCCGGTCAGGCCGATCAGCAGGGGAAAGCCATGTTCAATAATTTGCCGGTGGATAGCAACTATTGTATTTTGGTGACTTATACAGGACTACTGCCAAAAGAGGAGTGCCAGTATATTGTTACCTCCGGTAAAAGATCGAGCGTGGTCTTTCAACTCACAGACGCAGCTTCAAATCAAATGGACGAGGTGGTCGTTGTGGGGTATGGTACACAGAAAAAGACCAACCTGTCTGGTGCTGTAGATCAGATTAGTGGCGATGTGCTCGAAAGCCGGCCTATTTCCAATGCTGCGCAGGGGCTTCAAGGGATCTCACCCAATTTGAATATACAGTTCAACTCCGGAGCACCGGGAGCGGAACCTAAAATCAATATCCGTGGAATTACATCGATCAATGGCGGCGATCCATTAATTTTGGTAGATAATGTGCCTATTTCGGCAGCCGAATTGATTCGGATTGCGCCGCAGGATATTGAATCATTTACGGTAATCAAAGATGCGTCGGCTGCGGCGATCTACGGGGCCCGTGCCTCCTTTGGGGTTCTGATCATCACGACAAAAACAGGGAAAGGCGATGTGAAAGTTAGCTATTCAAATAACTTTACGTGGAATACCCCGACAGTAATGCCCGATAAAATAACGGATCCTTATGTGTTTTCAAGGCTATTGGAGACGTCAACCGATAATACACCCTGGGATAATGTCAACTATTCGGACCAGTTTTATCAATATGCAAAAGAGCGATCTGACAACCCTTCCATTGCCGGTGTGCGTATCAATCCTTCAGATTCCAAGGTCTGGGAATATATGGGCAACAGGGACTGGACACGTTATTTCTTATCCGACTGGAATGCAACCAATACCCACGACCTGTCAATCTCGGGCTCAAATGAAAAAGTACAATACTATATCAGTGGTAGCTACAACCGACAAAATTCGCCTGTTAAGCTAGCAGAGGATTATTTTGACCGCTATAACCTGCGTTCGAAAGTAAACTATAGGCTTTCCGATTTTATTTCATTTGGTAACAATACAGTGATCGGAAGTACACGTAGGCTTACGCCTTCTCAGATGAGTTTGCCCGATATCTACAATATTTTTCCAACTTCTTTTGATAAGAACCCGGATGGAACATGGGCCAATTCTTCGGCAGGTATCATTGCCGCACAAATGGTTGATGGCGGTAAAAGCGATCGTAAACGTCTGGATGTACAATCTACCTTCAATACTGAGCTCCGCTTTTTTGGTAATAAATTCAAAGTAAATGCAGATTATACTTTCCAACGTAATTCGTTGAACCGCAATTGGTATACCAAGCAATACGAGATCGGATACGGTCCGGAAGATGTCCGTAAAGAGGGGACAACAGGGGCTTATCGTGAAGCGGGTTTTTCCTATTACAACGTTTATAATATTTACGGTACTTATTTGCAATCTTTTAATAAACATCAGGTCAATGCAGTACTGGGTTTTAACCAGGAGGATTATCGGTATGAAGTGATCACTGCAGAACGTGCCGGACTTATTTCAGAATCCTTTCCAACCATTCAGTTTGCAACAGGAACAATGAAAATGGGTGAAGCTATTGATACTTATGCCTTACGTGGTGCATTTTATCGGTTGAACTATACTTATGATGATAAATATATTGTTGAATTCAATGGTCGCTACGATGGCTCGTCCCGATTTCCGAAAAGTAAGCGTTTTGGCTTTTTCCCTTCGGGCTCAGCTGCCTGGCGTATAGACCGTGAAAAGTTTATGTCGTCTGTCGCTGGACTGGATTTATTAAAGCTGAGGGTATCTTATGGTCAATTGGGTAATCAGTCGGTGTCGAACTACGGTTATCTTCCTTCGATGGAAAAAAAGGATGCCGATTACTTGTTCGGAAGTGAACGGGGAATCTATATTGGTGTTCCACCTTTGGTTTCTCCCAATTATACCTGGGAGAAGGTCAATACCGTAAATTTTGGTTTGGATGTTGCGGTACTCAAAAATAAACTTTCGGCAAGTTTTGATTATTACTCCAGACGTACCTTGGGGATGTTGACACTGGGCAGAGATCTTCCCAATATTTTGGGCGCAAGTGAGCCACTTGAGAATGCTGCCGATCTAAAGACCAATGGATGGGAATTGACTGTCAATTTTCAGGATCGTTTCGAGTTGGCTAACGCACCATTACGCTTCAATGCCAAATTATTGCTGTCGGACTCACAGTCCAAAATTACACGTTTTGACAACCCCAATAAAAGCATTCTGCAATATTATGAAGGCATGCAAATGGGGGAGATCTGGGGTTTGCAAAGCAACGGACTTTTCAAAGACGAGGCAGAGATTGCCAAGCTGGACCAGACTTCGATCATTCCCTGGGGCGCTTTGTCGATTGTACCGGGATGGCCTACCTATGTGGATCAGGATGGTAATGGTAAGATTGAAAAAGGATATACACTTGGCGATACCAAAGACCTCAAGATCATTGGTAACTCCACGCCACGTTATCAATTTGGTATAGACCTGTCTGCAGATTGGAAAGGTTTCGATCTTAGGGCATTTTTTCAAGGCATTGGTAAACGCGATTATTATCCGTTGGACTACCTGTATTGGGGGACATACCAACAGCCTTATGGTAACTTTTATGGGCACTTGCTTGATTTCTACCGTCCGGGAAGTGATTCGGACATTGACCGTGCGAAACATTCGCAAGCTTATTTGAATTTGGGACTGGCCGATCAAAACCTTAATGCGGCTTATCCGATCTTACAGTCATGGCTTGCCGACCGTAACTTGGGTACCCGGATTGATCAGGCCCAAGGACTGGCCATTCCACAGACCAATTATTTGCTGAATGCGGCCTATCTACGTCTGAAAAACCTAACGATAGGGTATACCTTACCCAAATCTATTACTTCACGCGCCAAGATCAGTAACCTACGTGTTTATCTAAGTGGTGAAAATATCATCGAATGGTCTGCTGTGAAGCGCTATTTTGATCCGGAGACACTGAACGAAAATACGTATACCAATCCAACTGCAGGTTCGGACCGTGTAGGTAATGGGCTTACTTATCCATTTCAAAGAAGTTTTTCTGCAGGTATTCAAGTCACCTTTTAATTGCTTATCATGATAAATAAATATATAAAATTAGCCGTTGTATGTTCAGGTCTTTCTCTGCTTGGAAGCTGTAACGACAACTACTTGGATCGTGTTCCAGAGACTGCGATCAATAACGAAAATTTCTTCAATACAGCGACCGACCTGGAGTTGTATATCAATGGATTGTACAATTTTTCAGGAATAGGGATCTATCAATCGGATGCTACTACAGACAATGCAAGTACAACAGGCAATACGGAGATCAAAACCATTATGGCCGGTAATGCCTCTGCGGCGACGATCTCAGGAGGCTGGAACTGGGATCAGCTCCGCAAAATAAATTTCTTTTTACAGCATATGGGCAAGGCTAAGATCAGTGAGAGTGAAAAGGCACATTATGAGGGGCTAGGCCGTTATTTTCGCGCTCGGTTTTACGTAGAGAAAGTGCAGCGTTTCTCAGATGTGCCGTGGGTAGATAAGGCCTTGGAAGTTGGGGATACCGATTATCTTTTTGCCAAGCGCGATCCGCGTGCGACAGTCGTGCAGAAAATCATGGAAGATTTTGAGTTTGCTGCACAAAACGTACAGCCCCGAATAAAATTGGGTACTGTCAACAAGTGGGTGGTGCTGCAGGAATATGGCCGCTTTGCCCTGTATGAAGGAACTTACCGGAAATACCACAACGAACTGGAATTGAAAACCACGGCGACTGAATTTTTGAACAAAGCACAAGCGTTGAGTGATCAGCAGATGCGCGAGGGTGGTTTCAGTATATACAATACCGGTAAGCCCAATCAGGACTACGGCACTTTATTTTTTAGTGAAAATCTTGAAAACAACAAAGAGATCGTACTTGGACGCTTTTATGCCAACAATGTACTCAATGCGGATTCATGGCCGGGTATGTTTGGTAATTATGAGTACTATCCTTTGCGTGATCTTGTGCAGGCCTACCTGATGAAAGATGGTTCATTTTATGCGGCCCAGCCAGGTTATGAAAAAAACACCTTCGTCAAAGAGTTCGAAAACCGCGATCCACGTCTGGCACAAACGTATGCTTATCCGGGATGGCAGTTGATTTATTCGCATACCTATGCGCAAGGGGCGGGACTGTATGTGCAGCAATTGGCCAAAAATTTCTCGGGCTACCATCAGATTAAAGGATTTCAGAATACGCTCAGTCTGGAAGCGCGCAATAATCTCGATATTCCTTTATATCGCTATGCGGAGGTTTTATTGAATTTTGCCGAAGCAAAGGCCGAGCTGGGACAGTTGACGCAAGCCGATCTTGATCGTAGTATCAATTTGTTGCGTAGACGTGCGGGTATGCCGGATATGGTTGTAAGCGTAGGTATCGATCCCGTTATGGCGGCGCGTTACTCCAATGTCGAAAGCAACCAGCGTAATCTCGTGCTGGAGATCAGACGCGAGCGTCGCGTTGAGCTGGCTTTTGAGGGATTCCGTTTCACGGATCTGATGCGTTGGAATGTAGGTGAATTGTTGAAGAACAAACGTGAGGGCATTTACTTCTCCGGATTGGGGCAGCATGATATGACTGGCGATGGTATTCCGGATATCGTACTGTTAGCTTCCTCATCGTCTATTCCGGCGGTGAAAGAGAAAAACAGTCTGGGGAGAGAATTGCAGTATTATCGCGTTGGCCGTTTTGGGCAGGATGTAGGCGTATTCCTATCGGAAGGGAATAATGGTACAGTCGAAACGATCGAAAATACAGGAACCTTTGAGGTGCCTAAATTCTACTATCGCCCCATACCGCAAGGGGAAATACTTTTAAATGATAATCTTAAACAAATATTTGGATGGTAATGAAAAATTCAATGACAAGGGCTTTATGTTTTCTGTTGCTCACATTATGTAGCCTTGATACGATCCTTGCACAGGAATTTAAGTTTGCATTTTTAACCGATCTGCATGTGCATAGCGATTCTACACTGGGGCAAGTGGAGCTACGGTTAAAATCGCTGTCACCTCAGGTGGAACTGCTGCTAAGCGGTGGCGATAATGTGGATATTGACAATTTGAAATCGGCTGATCTATCGGCTGGCGAGCAACGAATCAAGTCGTTGAAGGGACTTTTTGACCGCACTAAAAAGCCTTACCACATGGCTATAGGCAATCACGATCGTTTGCCGCGCGATTTGCGCGACGGCACTAATGACTTTGCGCTCTTTGAAAAGGCATTTGGTCAGACCTATTACAGTTTTGACCATAAAGGCTGGAGGTTTATCGTGTTGAATAGTGTGGAAACCAAAGATAACCACTATGTTATTGGTGACAAGCAGCTGGCTTGGCTAAAAGATCTTGTCGAAAAAACAGGCAAAGATCAGCCTTTGGTGATTATCTCCCATGTCCCTTTTTTATCGGTTTATTATCCGGTTTTGGAGGGGCGTTATACAGCTGCAGATACTTTTACAAACCAAAAGCAGGTGTTTGATCTTTTTAAAGACCACAGCCTAAAGCTGGTCCTGCAGGGGCATATGCATTTGTATGAAGAGATTAAAGTGAAAGGGGTACAGTTTATTACAGCAGGAGCAGTATCGGGCAATTGGTGGCATGGAGCTTTTGAGGGGACTGCGCCTGGGCATCTCGAAGTGGATGTCCATGGGAAAGATTTCAGCTGGAGTTATGTGAAATAGAGAAACCTGTTTTTAAACTTTTGCTTAGTACAATAGGAAATAACCTCAGAGGTCATACGCTCTGAGGTTATTTTATTTTTACTTTTTTTGTCCTACTTATTTTTTCCAAGATATGCTATGAATTGTTTATTTAATAATTCGCATTCCTGCTGTTGCATAACTTGCCTGTTTCAGGAGAAACCCTGACACAGGCAAGTTAAAATACGTTATATTTACCTTATGGAGTTTGTACTTTCAATCGTTATCGCCACTATTTTTATTTTTTTGGCTTTGTTGCATTTTTTCTGGCTGCTCGGTGGACATTGGGGAATGAATGTTGCCGTTCCGACCGATATGAATGGCAGAAGAATATTTAATCCCACCCGGGTAGGCACTTTGCTGGTTGCTATCGGATTATTGATTTTTGCGTTTGTAAATCTATGTGCCATCGGAGTTTTGGATGTTCCGGTAGACGCAAAGTATATCCGCTATGGAATGTATATGATCAGTGGTATTTTCCTTCTCCGATTTATTGGCGATATGAAGTTTGTCGGCATCTTTAAGAAGTACAGAAAGTCTTCTTTTGCAGTAAGAGATACCTATTTTTATAGCCCATTATGTCTTTTTTTGTCGGTCTCTAATGGCTTTTTGGCGTTTGTATTATGAGAAAAGACAAGTACTTTTCTTAAGGTAGTTGGACGTGCTGTCGTCGGGCAAACATCTGGAGGTTGATCGGTAACATTATTGGAGCAACTACTTTAAGACCATGTGAAAAGGTCTTAAAGTAGCCATTCGGTTTAGCGGAACTAACGATTGTCGGTATGCAACCAGACCACTTTTTGTTGGGACTCATGCTGTTGGCCGATAATGTCACCATAGAGATCTGGCCTTCGAGCATTTATGTAACGATATCCACCGGCTTGAATCAGTTTTTCGGGCGTAATGGTGGCTATTGTAAAACTATCTTCAAATGTACGGCATTCAGTCAGAATATCCCCGAAAGGATCTAGGATCATGGAACATCCATTTTTTAACTGATCGTCATCCATGCCGATGGGGTTTGAAAAAACAACATAGAGCGCATTGTCATAGGCCCGGGCTGGCAGCCATTTCATCAGCCAGCTGCGTCCTTTCATTCCGTCAAATTCTAAGCGCAAGCTGGTTGGATCGTTTTCGCGATTTTGCCAAAGCTGCGGATCTACAAAACCTGCGCCAGGTCGGGAAGAAGGGGTACACATGGTTACATGGGGCATAAAGATGATGTCGGCACCCAATAATTTTGTTGCGCGTACATTTTCGATGACATTATTATCATAACAGATTAAAATGCCACATTTCCAACCGTTAATTTCAAAAATAGTATAGCCTTGCCCTGCTTGCAAATGGGGGTTTATAAAGGGGTGAAGCTTGTGATGCTTTGCAATTAGGCCATTTTTGTCTACACAGATATAAGGTTTGTATAGGTTGTCGTCCTCATCCTTTTCAAACAGGCCCGCGAGGATAGTGATGTTGTACTTAGCGGCTATTGAAATCAGCTTTTGTGTACTTTCGCCGTCGGGAACAAGTTCGGCGATCGCAAGCATTTGCTGCTTATCTAAATTTCGGGCAAAGGTATACCCTGTTATGGAGCATTCGTGAAATGCAATTACCTCAGCACCCTGTGCGGCGGCCTCTTGCGCAAGTCGTTCGATAATGGCTAGGTTATAAGCCTTGTTCGCACTTTTGTGCTCAAATTGTGCCGTAGAAATTTTTAAGTTGTCCATATTTCTTTGATTGATCTATAGACAAAGCTACACGCGGGGCCTTAGCTGAAATTGTATAAACCCGACATGCGGTCCGATTTGCTTTTAAATTCCATAAAGTTGATCGCTAGCCGATTTGTATTATTTAAATATTCCGAAGGTGTGATACCGGTATATTTTTTAAATGCCCTGATGAGGTGAGACTGATCAAAATACCCACTTTCGTGGCTGATTGTCGTTAAGTTCGTTTCAGCTGCTTTGTTGCGAAGTAACTTCAAAAAGGAATGGAATTGAACAATATTGCCAAATTTTTTGGGGCTCATTCCAACCTGTTCCGCAAATATTCTTTCCATATGCCGTTCGGTGTAACCGCTGTATTGGACGATTTGTCTTACAGTAACCATTCCCTTTTGCGCTGTGATATGTTGCAGAATTGCAGATAGTGATCCCTGATTTGGAGACTTCTGTCGGACTGCATATGCATAAAAGAAGGCATTTAATGCATGTACTTTTTCAGTTGAGGACTTCGCATGCATCAGGCTGTCATATAGTCTGATAACGGACTGTCCAAATACATCTTGCGTAACAATAATTTGATCTTTTAGTGTATGGGCAGCGATACCGAGTAACTTATAGAGCCCATCGGGTTGGAAGACAATAATAACAAATGAAGTCTGTGTCAGCAGCGCGAGATCCTGGAAATGGCTGATCTGACCATACAAAAATGAAGCGGGAAGCTGCTGACTTTTGTTGATGGACAGGTGGCCTTCATTGAGAAGAAATACCATTCCAGTGTTGCCATCGGAAAATAACCGCAGTTTTTTGTGCTGATCACCGCCACTTTCCAAAAAAAGATAGTGCTTGATGTAGGGCGATAAAATTTCTGGAGGAAATAGCTGCATGATCTAAAGGTAATTGACTGCACTCAAATGTACATATTTCCACCAACTTTTCTGGGCCGATTTACTTGCGATTTTTTTATGGAAGAAAACATAGTTAAAAATAAAGTCTACTAATATTATAGATTTTATTTTATGTTTACTATATTTGTTTCATCAACCTAGGAGACAAGCTTGAATAAGGCAACCTCTTCCATGAGTAATCATCATAATTTTTAACTTAATATGTTATTTATGAACTACAACTTTTATTTTAACCCTTCCCAATCGAGCGCAAATCTGCGCAACTGTAAATCCTTTTGTTCTGATTTCAATAGGCGAATGTGTAGCTAAGTCTAGGGGAAAGTATTTCTTTCCATAAAAGCAGCTTTTCTGACAAGTAATCAATTGGCGTTGGCACTTGTAAATATTCACTGTTAAAATTTTACCTATGAAAAATAGCGTATGGAAGTACGCCGTGACGATTTTTTTGTCACATGGTTTGCTATTGCCTGCATTTTCGCAGCAATCTGAGCCACTTATTAACGCAACCTTAAAAGGTGTTGTATTGGATTCGATTACCAATCGACCTATTGAAGGCGTTACCATAAAGCTCGAAGGTGTTACCCATCAAGTAAAGACCGATGCGTCGGGAAGATTTCAGTTTGTCACGGGGCAACGACTTCCGTTGACATTCTCAACTTCATTTTTGGGATACAAAGGTCGAAAGATAACCGCACGGGAAGCGCAGATTCAGATCTTGCTTCAACCTAGCGTTTCTGATCTCGATGAAGTGGTCGTCGTAGGCTACGGTGTACAAAAGCGAAGAAATCTAACGGGCGCAGTTGCCAAGATCGACGCAGCCGAAGTCAACAAAATTCCGGTAGCAAGTTTTGATGCCCAGTTGCAGGGCAAGCTTTCCGGTGTGCAGGTTTCCACCAATTCAGGAGTTCCCGGAGAAAGCATCTTCCTGCGGGTTCGCGGAACGACATCGATCAACTCCAGTAGCGATCCCTTATATATTATTGATGGCGTATTCTTAAATAATACTTCGCTCCAAAATATCGGGCTTGGTGGACGGACCAGTTCACCGCTCACGGATATCAACCCAGCAGATATCGAGTCTATTGAAGTGCTGAAGGATGCTTCGGCAACCGCAATCTATGGTTCCCGTGGTGCCAATGGTGTCATCATCATTACCACAAAAAAAGGAAGTTATGGTAGCCGTACCAAAATTGACCTCAACCTGCAGGGGGGCTGGGCCGAAGCCAATAAATCCTTGTTGCCAAAATTGGCTACAGGTCCCGAAACGGCAACCCTCGCCAACGAGTGGTGGATAAACTCCGGATTGGACAATCCGGCATTGAAACAGACTTTCGCCAACAGGCCTTATCGTCCAGTTTCGGAAGGCGGGAAAGGAAATCCTGAAGATCAGCCTACCTATGATCGCCTTGGTTTCCTGTTACGCCATGGGAAGCTGCAGGATTATAACATCGGTATCCAGGGGGGCGGTGACAAATCGAGGTTCTATATCGGCGCAGGCTACACAGGACAGGAAGCTTTTATAAAGGTCATTGATTTCTCCCGTACCAATCTCAAATTTAATTTCGACCATCAGATCAGTAATCGTGTCAAGATCGGCCTAACAAATAATTTTTCCAGAACCTACCGCAATCAGGCGCGTACAGGTGATGGCCCTCAGGTAAGTCTTTTCAATTCCGCAGTTTCTTCGGCAACGAATGTCCCGATATTCAATACCGATGGATCGCTCAATGGTACCGATAATACCTATACACTGGTGGACAACTACGATGTCAACACCACAAGTCTGCGTTATGTAGGAAGTGCCTTTGCGGAAATCGATCTAGTGAAAGGACTGAAATTCAAATCCAGTTTTAGTGCCGACTATAACCTATACGATGAATCACAATACTGGAACAGTAAAACCAGTATCGGCATTGCGAATAACAATCAGGCGACCTCGGGAATATCGAGAAATGCTACCTGGATAAACGAGCAAACCCTGACGTACCAAAATACCTTCGGCAAGCATAGCCTGAATGCTATTTTGGGAAATACCTTGCAGAGCAACGTACTTGATTACAAATACCTGGAGGGGAATGGTTTTGCCAATGATTCCTTTAAACAGATCTCATCGGCAGCCAATATCATTGCATCCGACAATTGGACTAAATATACGATTGCATCTTTTTTTGGAAGAGTAGGCTATAGCTATGCAGACCGTTATTTTGCGGAGGCAACCCTGCGGGCAGATGGCTCGTCCAAGTTCGGTGCCAACAACCGATGGGGCTATTTCCCGGCTTTTTCGGCAGGCTGGCGGATTAGCCAAGAAGCCTTTCTGGCAGATCAAACCTGGTTAAACGATCTGAAAATTAGGGCTTCCTATGGATTGACGGGCAATCAGGCTGGAATCAGCAATTTTGCCGCTAGAGGTCTTTGGTCGGGCAATGAAAAATATGCCGACAGCTATGGCAAGGTGTTGCCAAGTACAGGTCCTTTCCAGTTGGGCAACGAAAATCTGCGCTGGGAGAAAACAGCGCAGGCAGACCTTGGGCTGGATGTGGCGCTATTTAAAAACCGCCTGTCCATTACCGTAGATCTTTATCATAAATATACCTCCGATCTTCTGCTCGAGCGACCTATTGTTGGCAGTTCTGGTTTTTCAAAATACTGGGCCAATGTGGGCGAGATCAGCAATAAAGGCTATGAAGTGTTGATCAACTCACTCAACGTGAAAACAAAAGACTTTGCTTGGAATACAAGCTTCAACATTTCTGGAAATAAGAATAAAATAGAGAAACTGCCCACGCAGATTACCCAGTATACCCGCGATTGGGTTATCCTGAAAGAAGGTTATTCGCTCAACTCATTCTGGCTTTACGAACAGCTGTCGGTCGATCCACAGACCGGAAAAGCCGTGTTTGACGGACAGCTGAGCGATGGTTCTTTGCCTACTTCGGCACGTAAAGTTTTTCGGAATGCTTATCCCAAGTTTTATGGAGGTATAGGCAATACCTTTACCTATAAAAACTTTGATCTGGGTGTAGACTTTAGTTTCCAATATGGCAACTATGCCGTTAACCTCAACCGCTACTTTCGGGAGCGTAACCCGAGCAGCGGTGGCGTATTTCAAAATGTGCTAAACAGATGGCAACAGCCCGGTGATATCACCGATGTGCCTCGACTGACATCGGAAGGACTCAACTATACCATCGATGCCAATAGCCGCTATCTGGAAGATGCCTCGTTTTTAAAGCTCAGACAGCTGTCTTTTGGTTATAAATTGCCGAAAGAGCTGGTCGAGCGGGCAAAATTGACTGCTGCACGTATCTATTTTGTAGGGTCTAATCTCTTTGTGTGGAGCAAATACACCGGTGATCCTGAATCGAATGTGACCAGCAACCCAAATGCACAGGGGATAGGATCCTTCGGAACTCCACCACAGCCGCGCACGTTTCAGCTTGGGCTCAATGTCACCCTATAAACGTTAACCTTAATCCGTAAAGCTCATGAAAAAAATTATATATTTCCTTTTTCCGCTTCTTGCCTTTCAGCTAAGTAGCTGCAGCTCTTTTTTGGAGGTCGAGCCCAAGAATTCAGTGTCTGATGAAGTGACTATCGTTGACGGGAGTTCTGCCGCAACAGCCGTGCGCGGTATTTACTCAGCACTTCGGTCCAACGATTATTATGGCTATAGCTTTCAGCTACTGGGATTCTTTTCGGCAGACAATATCGTGTATCGCGGTAGCCAAACTGTCCATCAGACCTTGACCAATCATACGGTAAAATCTGACCTCGCTGTGCTTGCTACGGCATGGAACCAGGTCTATGCCACCATCAATAGGACCAACCATGTGATTACCAAAGTACCCAATCTGGCGCTGACGACCACTTTTACCGAAGCCTATCGCAACCAGCTTGTTGGGGAGGCCTATTTCGTGCGTGCATTGGCCTATTTTGATCTAGCCAGAACCTGGGGTGGTGTACAGATCGTGCTGCAGCCAACGACTTCGGCCAGCAGTCTGCCCCAGGTCCAAAGGAGCTCCCTGACTGACACCTACGCACAGGTGCTGCAGGATCTGCAAAAGGCCGAACAGCTGCTTCCCAATGAAACCAACCGTATCCGTGCGACCAAAAAGACCGCACGTGCACTGCTGGCAAGATTCTACCTGTATCAGAAAAACTGGTCTGAAGCCATAAAATATGCCTCGTATATTATTGATGATAATACCAATTATAGTTTGGTGAGCCCATATCGCTCGTTTTATGCCAACAATACCTCCAATACCAAAGAATCGGTCTTCGAATTGGTCTTTGATATCAACAATACTAGTGGTCAGGCCAGTCAATGGTTGTCGGGCAATAATGGGGGGACCGCTTGGATCAGACCTTCTCAGGCCATCTATGACCTGCTGGTAGATCCAGCTGTTGGTGGGGATCGGACGGCATTGGTATCCAAGACCTCTTCATCCACAGATCCGAATATCCTGATCGGCAATCTGTATTACCGAACAGACCGAACAGACCCCGTCTTTTTGATCCGTACGGCTGAGCTTTACCTAATCCGCGCCGAAGCATTGGCGCAACGGAATGGCTCTGGCGATCTGACAGCTGCTTTGGCCGACTTAAATGCCATACGCTCACGCGCCAACATCAAACCCTTGCAAAGTCTCGGAGCGGCAGCGCTCCTGCAGGCCGTGGAAGATGAAAATCGCGTTGAATTTGCCCTGGAAAACCATCGCTGGTATGATCTGCTGCGGACAGGACGCGCGCAACAGGTACTCAATATTTCCTCCGTGAATAGGCTACTGCTGCCGATACCGTACGCTCAGGTTTCGATAGACCCGAATCTACAACAAAATCCAGGTTTGGATTGATCGGATGAATCATTTGTTTTTTTATTTAATCGGATTGAAATGACAACATTTGCAGACTCTCATTTTTTTAAGCGCTATCGCTCAGCTATTTTATACATCGGCCTGATCTTCTTTTTGATACTCAGCATCCCGTATGACCCCAATCTTTTCACGGGGAGTTCATTTGCTGACTTGTTTTCATTGGAGAACTGGTTTGGATTGGCGACTTACCGCACTTCTTTTATCGCCGAAAGCCCTTTCGTCGGTAGCGATGTGCGCGGATACTACAACTGGGCAATCGCCCTGGCCCTCGCGCTATTGTTATTTTGGGCCTTTGGCCGTAAAATCAGGCAGAATTTTCAGGCCGATGACGATCGTGTATTTTACTGGCTCCGCGTGCTGTTGCGTTATCGTTTAGCATTGGCCATTACTTTTATAGGTCTTGTCAAAATTATCCCTATACAACTTCCCGAGCCGACCATTAGCGAGTTGCATACCGAATACGGTGATTTCCTGCTCTGGAAGCTCTATTACCTGACCAACGGCATTGCAACCGCGGGATATTTACCGGTAATTGGTACGCTAGAGATTGTGGGTGGACTCTTTTTACTGAACCGCCGTACAGCAATCATCGGTTCGGGATTACTTATTGCCGTATTGCTCAATGTCGTGATCGTTAATTATGTATACGAGATCGGTGAACAGGTCTATAGTTCGTTTTTACTATTGCTTGCGGTCGTTATCTTCTCGTACGACTGGCCCCGTTTTTATCAGCTTTTGATTAAAAAGGCAGCAACTATTCCCGACGGGTTTTGGCCTGTCTATGGCCGCAGAGTTGCGGGGATTCGCCCTTATCTGCAGGCCTTGTTTCTGCTGCTGATTGCCGTATTTAGCGTGCAGGCTTACCTGAGCTGGAAGAATTCCGATTACCCATTTCCCGATGAAAAGGGATTGGAAGGAGCAGCAGGCGTATACGATGTAAAAGACTTCGTCTGGAAAGGAGATACTATTCCATATTCGCTAACCGATACATTGCGATGGAAGGATGTGGTTTTTGAAAAATGGAATACGCTCAGCATCCGTGGAAACCGTTCTGTAAAGGTCGATAGCCTCAAACCGCGTATCGCCTTCAATCGCGAGCGTAACTACGAATACCTGGGCAATGGTGGGCGTGAATTCTTTGGCTATACGAGCAAGCAGGGAACTGATAAGAGTACAACCACAATCAAACTTACCGGAAAAGTGAGTAAAGGCCACACTTTTGCCTTTATTGTCAAAAGACCCGACAAACGGACAGTTTTACTTGATGGAGTCAACCAGCTGGGCGACTCATTGCATGTGCGGCTGGAGAAAGTGAACAAGAAATATCTGTTGCAGGAAGGCCGCAGAAAACCGATCCGTATTTATTAACGATTCAAATTTAGACTAAGTTTATGGCAACGATTCAATATTTGGAAAGCATTCCTACCAGCCAGCAGGAGCAAGGCTGGAAGTACTGGGAGAAAGTAGGATTTAGATTCACCTTTATTTTCTTTATCCTGATGGTGGTACCCCTGGATTGGGAATGGTACGAAAAAGTATTTAAACCCGAATCATTATATGATTGGATGGCAACGATCGCCGGTGGGGCGCGTACGGGTTGGATAGAAATAGACAGCGAAAGTGGCAAATGGGGTTTCGCATCGTATACGTCTTGGTGGCTCAATGGCCTGATTGCTGTGCTGGGTGCTTCCATCTGGACGATATTGGCCCGAAATAGTAAGGTGCAACGCTATGATGCGCTGTACTATTGGTTGCGGGTATTGGTACGCTACCGCATTGCACTGGGACTTATTGCCTTCGGATTTATCAAGTTCTTTCCCATGCAGATGCCATTTCCATCCCTTGCCAATCTGAATACCGATATCGGTGAATATGCCCCCTTTAAGTTGTATTGGCAAATCGTCGGTGTATCCTATAAATATGAGATCTTTTTAGGCTTTTTGGAGATAGCGGCGGGAAGCCTGCTCTTCTTTCGGCCCACGGTCGTAATAGGAGCCATTATCAATGCTGGAGTCCTCTTTAACATTGCCCACGCCAATATTGCCTACGATGGAGCAGTTCATGTATACAGTTCATATTTTGTATTGCTTTCCCTTTTTCTATTGCTGCAGTATCTGCCTGCGATCTGGAAGCTTTTTATCCTGCGCGAACCAGTAAGCACCTATTACTATGTGCCCAAGTTTGTCGGGAAGTGGAATAAGCCATTTTATTTTGGCCTAAAGGCGACCATTGTGGTCCTGTTTATTTTCGTTTACGGCTTTTATCGCTATGAGCGATTCTACGATGAAGGGCGTCTAAAGGAGCCTGTGCTTCCTGGACTGGCAAAAGCTGCAGGACATTATGAAGTTTCGAGTTTTCTGCTGAATGGAAAGTCTCAGGCTTATTCACCTGCCGATTCGGTACGCTGGCATGAGGCCTTTTTCGAACGATACTCAACCTTGGTCTACAAGGTCAATAAAGCCAATTCGATCGATCTTGGCAATGGTACCCCAGCTTTAAATGATGTGCTCAAAACTTACGAGTTTACAGGCCGGGCCGGAGGGAAGAACTACCTCTACTATGAAATAGACTCGACAGAACATGCACTGTATCTGATCGATAAAAATCAGAAATTCAGCAAGGAACAACGTAAAAAACTAGATAAAAAACTAGATGTGGGACTGAAAGCCCTGTATGGAAAAGCGCAGGGCGACAGCCTGCATGTGCTGAAATGGGCTTACGAACGACCAACAGCAGAACAGATCAAACTCAAAGGGCTGGATGCCAGTGGCAATAACCTCGAAATTACCCTCAATCGCGTCAAAGAATCCTATCTCACCGGTAAAGAATGGTATATGAAAAATACACTCTTTGCCTACTAATTGTCTTAAAGAAAGAATGTTATGAATAGAAGATCATTTATCCACCGTTCAGCTGTCCTTTTTACCCTTGCTTCGGCAGGTCAGGGGGTATCCTGTTTTGGAAATACCAATAATTTTGCGAATGGCTACAGCATCAGGCAGTTTGAAGATGAAGGCCTGGCACAGTTTTCCTATGCGATCTTGGCCGACAAGAAAATTGTGCTTATAGACCCGGCCCGTGATCCAAGGCCCTATTACGCTTATGCAAAGGAGCAGGGAGCGAAAATTATCGCGGTTGTGGAAACACATCCGCATGCTGATTTTGTGAGTTCCCATCTGGAGATCCATCAGGATCTGAAAGTTCCGGTTTATGTCAGCAAGCTTGTCCGTGCGACCTATCCCCACCATACTTTTGACGATGGCGATACCTTAAAGATTTCGGACCAAATTGTGTTGCATGCCATCAATACAGCCGGACATTCACCAGATAGCATATCTGTTTTGTTAAAAGAAAATGGTCGCGATGTGGCGATCTTTTCGGGGGATGCGGTATTGATTGGTGGAGTTGGAAGGCCCGATCTGCGCGAGTACTCGGGAGAACAGGCTACGCAGCGCGAAAAACTGGCGCGGCAGCTCTACCATACCGTTCATGATATCTATGCAACGTTAGGCAATCAGGTGCTTTTGTATCCGGCACATGGCGCTGGATCACTTTGCGGAAATGCAATAAAGGGTGCTAAGCAAAGTACCATTGGCGCGGAAAGAACCCACAACTTGGCCTTTCAGCAAAAATCGGAAGAAGAGTTTGTCAAGCAGATTCTAGCAGATCGTCCGCCTGTACCGATCTACTTCCCTTATAATGTAGAATTGAATCGTCGGGGAGCAAAGCCATTATTGGCTTCTTTGTCGGGTATTTCAGTGGTTTCGGCAGCAGCGCTGCCCCATACACTGAGCACTGTCCTCGATACCCGCCCCGCTTCAGAATTTAGGACGTCACATTTTCCGGAGGCCATTAATATTCCCGAACGTAGCAAGTCAGAATCTTGGGTAGGAACTTTTATTGAACCGAAAGACGGTTTTTATCTCGCCGTAGACACCAAAGAACAGGGGCAGGTGCAGCTCGAAAAGCTGGCCAAAATTGGCTATGAGCAGTTTGTTAAAGGTATCGTGTTGTATGGGGATTTCGCGGGGCAGCCTTCGACAGCTTTTGACCAGACCGCTTTTGATAGGGCGCAAGATCAATATTTTATAGTGGATGTACGTACGGTCGAGGAAGCTAAGACTGAGCCTGTATTCAAAGGGGCACATAATATTCCGCTGGCCGAATTGAAGGCGCATATTGCCGAGCTACCAGTGGATAAACCTATCGTGGTGCACTGCGCTTCGGGTTATCGCTCGGCCATTGCAAGCAGCCTCATCAGTGAATGGGTGCCAAAAGCGCAGGTCTGGGATATCGGTGAACATATTAAAAGCTACAAGCAATCGGTCAATTAACAAGAGGATTACACTTAAATGCATAAATGATATGAAAGATTTAAAATTATTGGCTAGCATGTTATTAGCGGTAGCGGTGTTGCTCAATGTGACTAACTGCCAATCCAGGCAGGATACGAAGGAAGCCGTAAAAAATAGTCAGGTTTCGTTTAAAAAGCAAGAAGGAGTTCGCTTTAAACAGGAACTTGAAAGCCTGAATAAAACGAACAAAGTGCCGGTACAAATTCCCGACAATCCGCGGATCGTCTATGCGACCGAACAGGATGTGCTGGAGCTTGAAAACGGTATTGTCCTTTTTGGATGGCCCAGCTGTCCCTGGTTTCGGAATGCCATAACGCCGCTGCTGGAATTTGCCCAGGAAGAAAAGGCGGCTATTTATTACCTCAATATTCACGATATCCGGGATCTTAAGGAGAAAGATAAGGACGACAAAGTGATCACGACCAAGGCCGGGAGCCCGGGGTATGAAGCTATATTGGCAAAATTTCACGATGTCCTAAATCCTTATACAGCTGTGGGGATTGATTCCATTAAACGGATTTCTTCGCCGACGGTATTATTTATTGAAAAAGGTAAAGGCGTGCATAAGGTTGTTTCTACGGTCGTTTCACAGACCGATCCGAAAATCAAGCTTGATAGTATACAGCGAAAGGAGCTAAAGCAACGGTATCGCGCATATTTTTTGGATGAACACACGATATAAGACCACACGACATCAACATCATCGAAAATTAAATGGATAACATATGAAAAAAATAATCAATCTTGGACTTTTAGCGTTTGTTTTAACGACATTTACAGTCTCCTGCGGATCTGCAGGTAAGAAAAAGGATAATAGCAAATCGTTGTCCGATTCTACTTCGTCAAAGCGTTCAAAAAAGGAACAACCCAATACAGGCTGCGACTAGGAGTGATTAAAAACCAGCTTATGCGAAAATTTGATGCAATTATTATTGGTTCGGGACCAAATGGACTGGCTGCAGCCATTACCTTTCAGCAGCAGGGGCTGAGCACGCTGCTGATTGAAGGTGCCGATACAATCGGTGGGGGAATGCGAACCAAGGAACTTACAATTCCGGGCTTCAAACATGATGTCTGTTCGGCGATTCATCCCATGGCTATGGCATCGCCATTTTTCAGGAGTTTACCTTTGGAAGCATTTGGGCTATCTTTTGTTAAGCCTGAGTATGCGGCGGCACACCCTTTGGACGAAGGGGAAACGGGAATTCTCTACCATAGTCTTGCCGAAACGGTAGAGGGGTTGGGGGTGGATGGCGAAAGTTATCGTAAGCTGGTTGAAAAGGTCGTGACACATTGGGAGGGCCTTGCGGCCGATATTATGGGGCCATTATCCTTTCCGAAGCATCCTTTGTCTTTAGCCTCGTTTGGGCTGGATGCACTTCAGCCGGCAAGCTGGACAGCAAAGCGCTTTACTTCCGTGCAGGCACAGGCTTTATGGGCCGGGATGGCAGCCCATGGAATTCAGCCCCTAAACAACTGGACAACTTCTGCAATTGCCATTGTGCTAGCGGCGGTAGGCAACAAATATGGCTGGCAGATACCGATTGGCGGCTCGCAATCCATTGCCAATGCGCTGTTAGGCTATTATCAATCGTTGGGCGGTGAGATCCAAACGGGCTTTTGGGTAGAGGATGTTCGCGATCTACCATCCCATAAAGTCCTACTCTGTGATATCACACCCCGGCAGTTGTTGCAGCTCAAAGGTATAGGTCTTGCTAGCGGCTACCGCAGACGCCTCGAAGGCTTTAGGCAGGGAATGGGGGTATTTAAAGTCGATTGGGCATTATCAGAAAAGACGCCTTTTAAAGATCTGCGCTGTCAGCAGGCCGCTACAGTACATTTGGGAAATACCTACGCCGAAATTGCCGAAAGCGAGCGGTTGAGCCATCTCGGAAAGCAAGTGGATAAGCCTTTTGTGCTGTTTGCGCAACAGAGTGCGTTCGATCCCAGTCGTGCTCCCGAAGGCAAGCATACAGGATGGGCGTACTGCCATGTCCCTAATGGGAGTAAGGTCGATTATACCGAAGCGATCGAAAATCAGATTGAGCGCTTTGCGCCGGGTTTTAAAGAAACCATTTTGGCCAAGCATACCTTTTCTCCCATGGAGCTCGAAGAGTACAACCCAAATTACATCGGTGGTGATATCAATGGCGGTATTATGGATATTTCGCAGCTGTACAGTAGGCCCATTTTGGCCCTAAATCCGTACCGAACCTCGGTCGACACGATTTATCTCTGTTCATCATCGACTCCTCCGGGTGGTGGGGTGCATGGCATGTGCGGATATCATGCTGCACGTACAGCGCTCAAGGAACACTTCGGTTTGCTGTTGTAAACCATACCGAATAAGTATTTCCTTATCCGCCTCTATTTGTGGATCCTGTGGCTACAGGCTGGAAGGGAATACCTAACTTGGATTTTAGGATAAAGGACAATCTGTTATTCCAGGGAGCTATAAATTCTCCTGAAATGAAAGCTGTACTTGCCCAGTTGCCGCGGAATAAGTGATTTTAGCCGTTTTTTATTTTTCTGCAGCATAAACTCTTTAGAAAAAATAAGCTAATGGGCGTGATTTTGTAATTTCGGCAGTATTTTTGCTATATAGGGCTACGAAAACACCCCAAATAATATGTTGCATCGGGCCAAGATAATTTCTTGGCCTTTTGTATGTAATCTCCACTATAATAAGCGGACAATATCCCAGGTCAATACTTATGATGGCAATATCGGTTTCGATGTTGCTTTTCTATCGCTAAATGCCGAATAGAAAGAAATTATGGCTATGATAGGATGACCCTAAGAGCCTGATACAGATTTGATGTAAAAAACGTTTTATATAATTATTAAATCACTTTATAAAATTATAACTGAATAACGCCTAAAATTGAACATCTTGCCTTTCATCTTAGGTTCAGTATTTATTTTATGCAGCCAATGTCTTGTCTTACGATCTAAAAAATATCGGATGGTGAACCTTTGTTTTGTTCAGTAAATGAGTTGGTTACAGTTTTTGTGTTGAAAAAGGTCGTTTCTATACTGTAAATCGAAACTTTTATCTTTAACCAACCATCAATTCAATACTGATCAATGGTATTACGATTTTGTTGCTAATATTTCCGCGTTTGAAAAATTGGAATTTACCCCTATTTTTATCCCTTCAATTTTACAGTCTGTGCAAAATATTGACTCAGTTAGTTAGGATCAGTTTATTGAGATGACTGGTTGTGACTATAATGTGGAATGAGAAAATAGTGATATAATAGCGAATTTTTAGGTGCTTTTCGGGAGAAAGAGGAGATACCTGTACGCTAGGAGCAATATAATTGGTATTTAAATTGCAGAAATAATCCTAGTGAGACTACCTAAAATAGTCTAGTGAGACTACATAATAGTGGTGTTTTAGCTGATTGCAAACACTTAGACTTACTTTAATTTTACCTTTAATGAAAACAGAAAAACTGCCAATTACGCTCACGGAAGAGGGGGTGTTTTACAAAGAAATAATTGGTACCGAGGAATATAATAAGACAACAAAATGCACTTACTTTTTGATGGTGTTATTTTCTGAGGGAAGTGGTACGCATTACATTGACGCTGCGGAATATCCGATCAAGGGGAACCAGCTTCATTTTTTATTTCCAGGGCAGCATCACCACTGGATTACCGGTCCGGAAACGAATGCGCAGAAAATTGTCGTGGGAAAGAAAGTATTCGAAACTTTCTCCAGTCTTAGTGAGATTTATTTCATTCGTCACAATTTGCACCCCGTTTTTAAACTCAGTACAGCTTTATTTGAGGTCATATTCAATGAAATGAAAAATATCCAACGCGATCTCTTGGCGCAAGAATCGGATGGAAAGTGGAACGAAATAGTGCGCTTAAGAATCGATATTCTAGTTTCTTTGATAAAAAAGGAAGCTGGAGATTATTTAAAGGAAAATCTTCTTGGAACTTCAAATGTAATTATTGACTCTTTTTGGGATCTTGTCAATGTAAATTTCGCTGCCCATAAACGAGTGACTTGGTATGCGGAGAGATTACATGTAACGAGTAATTATCTGAATATTCTGTGCAGAAAACACCTCCATATTACTGCTTCCAACGTAATTTATCAGCGAATAATACAAGAGGCCAAGGGGCTCTTAAAATTTTCAGATAAAAGTATAAAGCAGATTGCATTTCATTTGGGGTTTGAATCTTTATCGGCATTTTCTACATTCTTTAAAAACATCACGGGTTTTTCGCCATCTGATTATAAAGGGCATTCATCTTAACTTATCAAAAATAGAAATACTAAAAATAGTTTACTTCGGAGAACAAGAAGATAAGCTATCCAAGGCTACGCGCGAAAGCCTGGTCGATGCATACACCGACAACTTTATGGAAACCCCGTTAATCACCTTACTGACCGATCGTAAAACCCAACAATATACCCTTTCAAAAAGACCTGTGGGCTGGTGTATTGATTGTTTGGGTGATTTGGGCGGTTTTGACGATAACTGGTCCCATATGTATGACTATTATCCACAGGGAATTGTTGGTTTCGGTATACAGGACGCCTGGAGAAAGGCTCCAATAAGTCTGGAGGTCTGCTGGGTTATGCAGAAGTGGAAAGATGAGGGGGTGCCAGGCAAAAGTTCATATTGCCATCGCAGGGCGAACTACAGATGGATGGTATCCGATGGGTGAAGTTGATGTGTTATAAAGATTATGATATTTAATTATCTGTTTATATTAGATTATATAAATATCTTATTAATATAGATTTATGTTTTGTTGTTTTTGATGATGTGTCAGTTTGTCAGCTGCATACTTAGGTGCTCAATAGGCCCTACAAAGTTATTGTAATTCTAAAAAGCGGAATCTGTAAATAGGGGTATCCTACACTTTTCTACAGGAGAATGCGGTCAACTTGTGCATTATCTTGACGAATAGGATAAAGGTGAGGCCCACTTTGTTGTTTTTGTATGCTGAGCGCCCCAATTTAGCTTTTGTTAGGAGGGATTAGGGTATTGTTTTCGTGGTAAAAATGTCGATGGTGTGCTGTTATTTTATAAGGATGTCGGTATGGCTCCATTCGGAAAATCATGAGCCGTACAACAAGTAAGTTGGAGGTTTTGTGTTTTTAATAAATATACTAAGTGTTTATATACAGTGTATTGTGCGTTTTATGTCAATTAAAAGTATAGGTTTTGTTTTGCCTTATAAAGGCCGCTAAGGTGTCTTTGAAAAGTCGATGTGTGGGATGAAAGGATGAAATGATTGTGGAAAAAAATCCATAAATTAGGGGAACTAAACAAGCTGTTTTATGAATGTAAAAGTTATCCTAAAAGCTTTCTTATTATTTGCGCTTTGCCTGATCTATGTAATCGGTCATACGCAGGAAAGCAACAACAATAAGAAATTGTGGGCAAAATCAATTTTGAATCAAAAGGCGCCAAAACTTGAGGTTGAGCAGTGGCTCACAGATGTGCCTGATACAAAGGGTAAGTTTATCCTTATTGATTTTTGGGCTACTTGGTGTGGACCCTGCCGGAAAGTAATTCCCGAACTCAATGAATGGCATAAGAAGTATGGTGATAAACTCGTGATCATAGGCCTTTCGGATGAAAAAGCAGAGGTCATTAAAAAGGCGAAGGAGATTAAAATAGATTATTTCTCAGCGATCGATACGAAAGCGAAGTTGAAGAAACAGCTCGAAGTACAGGGAATCCCACACTGTATTTTAGTAGATCCGGATGGCATTGTACGCTGGGAGGGTTTTCCGACGTTAGAGGGACATGAACTCACCGATGATATTGTTGCTGATATCATCAGAAAGTATTCCAGGAAGCGTGGGAGATTCAAAGATAGCAGTCCATATTTTCTGCGACAGGAAGAAGTGATGTTGGCTGGATTGTAAAAGTCTTCCATATGCCGGACCGATAGATCGTCTGGTTTTTGGCGTTACTTCGGTATGGAATGGATAAAAAAAAGTGTAACGGCTGCCCGTTACACTTCGCAAGAAGATAAATAAATTATCCTCTTGTGTGTTTACTTAATTATGCGATACGTACGTTAACTGCATTAACGCCTTTTTTACCGTTTTCTACATCAAATGTTACACTGTCATTTTCGCGTACTTCGTTGATTAAACCAGATACGTGTACGAAAATGTCGTCTCCACCACCAGCAGGCGTGATAAAACCAAAACCTTTTGTTTGGTTGAAGAATTTAATAGTTCCTTCTTGCATTGTTTTATAAATTATATTAAAGTAATCTGTACTACATTATTGTGACAAATGAATATCAACAATAGCTAATCGATTTTTTGCAAGAAATAGGATCTGATTTTGATGATCTTGAATTGACTCAAGTCCAAAAAGGTCTTTACCTCCGTTTTGCTAACAAAAAAGCTTCTGAAAATGCGAAAACTGAGTTGTAAGTATAACTTGACGATTTCAGATAAGCAAAGGCGGAGCCGATTATAATACAAATTTAAGTATAAAATATTGATATATACAGTGTTTTGTTATTTTTTATAAAATAAATCCCATCTAGGCTCTGTATTAGCTTAATAGCTGCACGATATAGTCGCAAAATTACATTAGACCCGATAGGTAAAAGCATTGATATTCATGCCAGCGCCAACAGACGCAAATAGGATGATATCGCCTTCGTGTAGGGATTGATTGTCTATCTGACCACGAGCAATGAGATCATAGAGGGTAGGAATGGTTGCCACGCTGCTATTTCCTAATGTATGTATGGTCATTGGCATAATATCGGGCGGGGGTACTGTACCGTATAGTGCATAGAATCTCATCAGAATGGCTTCGTCCATTTTCTCGTTGGCCTGGTGGATCAGTATTTTTTTGATTGCCGTGATATCGATATCCGCTTTTTGAAGGCAAGCCTGCATGGCTAAAGGAACTTTGCTGAGTGCAAACTCATAGATTTTGCGTCCTTTCATTTTAATATACCGTATATCAGGGTCCTGCTCTTGTTGATAAGAGCTTCCGAAATTGATATAGTTCGCTTCCTCAAGCGCATAAGTTGCGCTTTCATGCGATAGGAGCCCTTGCTCTGACGTGGTGGCTTCGATGATTACAGCGCCAGCGCCATCCGCATAGATCATCGAATCTCTGTCAAAAGGATCTATAACACGGGAAAGCGTTTCTGCGCCAATGACCATACAGCGCTTTGCCATACCTGATTTTATGAAAGCGTTGGCGTGCAACACGCCTTCGTTCCAACCCGGACAACCAAATAGTAGATCATAAGCCACACATTTTGGATTGCTGATCCCGAGTTTTTTCTTCACCCTGCTTGCTAAACTTGGTACAGTATCCGATTGGATTTTGCCAGCTTGCACATCGCCATAATTATGTGCGACAATAATATAGTCCAATGTTTCCGCAGCTATACCTGCGTCTTCAATGGCAAGTTGACCAGCTAGGAAAGCAAGGTCTGAAGCCACTTGGTCAGGATCGGCGTAGCGACGTTCCTCAATGCCAGTGATTGCCTTAAATTTTTCAATGACAGAAGCAGGCTCCTTGAACGGCAGCCTATTTTCATCCAAAAAAAGATGGTCGGCGAAGTCTGCGTTGGTTATTTTATGGGGTGGAATATAACTGCCAGAACCGATAAATCTAATGTTCATAATTCTTTCTCCGTACGTATTGTGTTTAAATATATTTCGACGATCATCCCCTTGTGCTATGCTAATTCCTTATGGTCGTATACATTCACATTTCTAGCGGCTTATTTCCTTCTCAGCTTTAATTTACTAAATATTATCGGGATGGCACTAATTTTCTTTCTCACACCAGTCCAGCAGTGGCTTGTATAAGCTCTGAATATCTTTCGGGTTATTGTCTTTATACAGGCGGAACAATTCGGCGTTAAATTCATCTGCTTTGGGAAATCCTTTTTTATTGACCATCATATCGTTGACGTTTTCAACAATTTGGCCAAAAAGATCATGATCATCTCCAAACTTATCGTAACAATATAAGATGAAAAGTCCCCAGGTTAAATACTCATCAAATACTTTTACCGGACTTGGATAATGAACTGTACTTTTGTTTTCTGTATCGACCCATAAGTCCCTATTATTGAATATTGTATCAATCTGTTTTTTGTTTTTTTCGCTCAATGGACCTACGTAGTTGTGGTCTATCTCCGTAAAAATAATGCGTGTATTGAGTGCTTTTTTGAATTTGGGGCTCCAGGATTCGTCTTCGCGGAGGGTGGGTAAAAAAAGCAAAATTTCTTTGAAACCTTTGTACTTGAAGGTGTGGGTCGCATTCATCCCGGCAATCAGGGGGGAAGTCAATACACGATAGCTATTGATTGTATAATCGAATTTCTTTTCTAACCATTCTTTTTGCTCGGCAATGGAAGCATACTCCTGATATGCTGTACGAAGGCTGTCGTAATAGCCTTGATGCTCTTTGTAGAATGCCCGGTATCCGCTCTGTCTGGCGAATTCTTCCAGGTCGTTTTTGTAAGCGGGTATAGGATTAGATTTCACCTGATAATTTCCAACTCCTCTTGCTGGAAAAATATAGATGTTTGTAGGTACTAATTGGTCGTTTTTGAACTTAAAGCCATATACATTGGCCGCTAAGAGGAAATAGTTGGTTAGATTCTCTCGCAGCTGCTGGTCAAATTTCTTTACGATAGGCAGATTGGAAAATGGGGTGAAATGCGCTTTGACCTCTTCAAAATACGCCGTATTCTGCTTGGTCATGTTTGGATTTTCCTTACCAAAGTCAGTTATCGCAAAGATAATATAGATGAGTTCCTGTGCCTCATTAATTTCAACAGTTGTCTTACCGTCGTTTTGGGCAATATAGGCTTTGCTAAAATCGACGTCTTTTTCTTGGCAGATGGCCAGGTTAGCCATTAATACAAAGCATATTAAAATAAAAAAGATATTCCTTTTCATCGTATCGTTATTTCATATAATTATTGATATGACATGTTGCTGATAGCGTAACGTTTTACCTGTTATGGTCATGTCTGGTTGGGGATTTCACTATGAAATGAAATATTCCCGACTGCAATTATAGGGAGTTTTCTGCTTGTTTTATAATAAAATTTGTACAATTAGAAATGAATTCTGCTAATTGAAGAGGTTATATATTCAATTTGTTTAATTTAATATTGATCTTAACTTAATACTGAGGAAACCTTGTGCTTTTATTTTTGACAGCGCAATGGAACACATTCAGCCTATCAAATCTTCCAATCAGAAAAGCTTCAATCTCGTATACGAAAAGTACCATCGACAGATTTACGGTTTTGTACTCAAGCGTACGCAATCGGATTATATTGCAGAGGAGGTAACGCAGCTGACCTTTATCAAACTCTGGAACCAAAGAGAGAAGCTCGACGAGCAGGTCAGTATTCTGTTGCAGCTTTTCGGTATGGCGCGGCAAGTCATGATCGATCTGCTGCGCAAGGAGGCTACACGTTTCAAATATGAAGGGCAGACAGCAGTGACACCTTTTACCGATAGTCTGATCCGGGCAATTGAAAATAAAGACCTTTTGCGTATGATGGAAAAAGATATCCAGAATATGCCGACGATGCGTCGGAAGGTCTTTGAACTGAGCCGTAAAGAAGGTCTTTCCCATAAAGAGATTGCCGCTCAATTTTCAATTTCCACAAAAACCGTGGAACAGCATATCAGTAAAGCACTTCTTCAACTCAAACAACATCTCTATTCCATTATGCTATAAGTCCTTTATATTAAGTATCGGCGACCTTTATTAAATAATTGTTAAGAACTAAGGGATGTCGTGCTGGCCTGCGTAATAGGAGTATGAAGCATGATAAAAAGCAGCATCAGATCAAAAAGAAGATCTGGAAAATGCCCTTCCTCGTGAACGAACTTTTCAAGGACGAAGATTGGGATAAATTTGATAGCACAGCAATGGAGGAGCCTGTGCCTACTGAAACGATGAAAACGCTTATACAGACTGCCATTCAAAATCAGGAAAAAGCGCAGGATCGAAAGGCATTACATCGATATCGTTTGGTAAAGCTACTGCGATACAGTGCCGCAGCTGCAGTTCTCTTTTTCTTTTCCTTCCATTTTGTTACCTGGTGGACAAAAGATTCAGTTGTACAGCCAGATGCTCAGCGGTCTGCAGCTAAACCTGTTATAGCGCATCAAGATACAGCCTGGACTTCAATAGAAAATAAAAATCCCTATAGTATAACGCTGGATCTACCCGATGGATCCCATGTGCGGTTGTTCGCACAAAGCCATATTCGCTATGTGAAAAATTTTGTTGCCAATGCCCGTGATATTGAACTTAGCGGTAAAGCCTACTTTGATGTAGCATCGGATCCGAAACGCCCATTTTCGGTGTTTGCCAGCGGGACTAAAACAACGGCGCTTGGTACATCCTTTACCATTAATACCAAATTGAAGCGTCAGGCTGTGACTGTGGCATTACATACAGGTAAGGTGCTTGTATCCTCCCTTACAAACGGTTTCAAACAGATTTTTTTAGCTGACCCGGGCCAAAAGCTGACGGTTGATTCACGAGGTGCAACAAGAATTGAAGCCGTCAATAAAAAACAGCCATTGAACACGCCAGGTCTGGCTGCCCCAGATTTGTTAAATCTGAAAAATACACCGATGCCTGATGTGCTAAAGGCGTTAGAAACAGCATTTAAAAAACAGATCCATTTGGGTGACAAGGGTATTTCCGCCATCCATTATACAGGTGAGATTGATGTACATCACGATTCATTGAAGGATATCTTGACAACAATCTGCTTGATCAATGAATTGCGCTTTGTCGCCAATGCGGATGGAAGTTATACGCTATACAAACAGGAAAATACAATTACTGAACATCTAAACAACTAACAGATATGCTCAACAAGAAAAATCCACAAAAAAAGAACCTGCTTATTTTTGCGTTGCTTTCCGCTGGACTTACCCATGTACATGCGCAGCAGCAACAAGTAAAAGGGGCTGTACAAAATGAGAAGGGCGAGTTTCTCCCTGGAGTCAGCGTTAAGGCCATTCAGGATAATGGAGGTCCAAGTGTGACCACCAGTACGAATAGCCAGGGGCTATTCCATTTTCAGAATTTAGTAGAACATGCAGGGTATCGATTTGTGTTTTCGGCGGTAGGATTTCAGTCCGATACGTTATCGGGTTATGTCGTTGAAGCAAGAAAGCCTTTGTCGTTGAGTGTGAAGCTTCAGCAGAGTGCCGTTAAACTGGATGAGGTCGTCATTGGTTACGGCCGTGTATCCAGAAAGGATTTGACGAGTTCCATCAGTACCATCAAAGCAGAAGATGCGAACGTCGGTGTATTTACTTCACCAGCACAGATGCTGCAGGGGAAAGTTGCCGGCCTGACGATTTCGAGCAATAACAGTAATCCCAATGCGACGCCTTCCGTTAGCCTCCGGGGAGCTTCAACGTTACGTAGTGGTGAAGCGATGGAACCCTACTATGTGATCGATGGGGTCCCGGGCGCTTCGCTGGCTTTGGTAGCGCCCGATGATATTGCCTCTATTGACGTGCTTCGCGATGCCTCAGCGACCGCAATTTATGGTTCAAAAGCGGCCAATGGCGTTATTATCGTTACAACGAAGCGTGGAAAATCAGGGCAGACCAATATCAATTACAACGGCTATCTGGCGATCGATAAAGTGGCTAAGCATTATGAGATGATGAATGCGGCGCAATACCGGTCTTATGTCAATGATAATGGATTTTCGATGGAGCCAACGGACGACTTGGGGGCAGATACCGATTGGCAAAGAGCTGTTGAGCGGACAGGGATATCGAACAACCATAATATATCCATTCTTGGAGGAGCAGAAAAAACACAGTATAGCATCAGTCTCAATACCATCAAAAACAATGGCGTTATCAAAGGGACTGATATGGGGCGGCAGATTGCTCGAGCGTTTTTGCAGACCAAGGCGCTGAATGATCGGCTGACGGCTTCTTTCAATATCAACGCAAGTATCACCAAGCAGAATGATGTGCTTGCTTTGGATCAGGGACTCAGCGTTTATGATGCGATGTATTATTACCTGCCTGTATCGCCGGTCCGAAATACCGATGGTTCCTGGTTTGAAAAAGCCGACCGTTCGCAATATGCCAATCCACTTTCTTTAATTGAAGAGAATACAAATTTTTCTAAAACTAAGGTGCTCCAGGCGCATGCAAAACTGGGCTATGAGATCTTGCCCGGGTTGACCTATAATATTGACCTTTCGCTGCAAAATAGGCAGTTTAACAATGCACAGTACTATTCCATGTTTTCGATGGCAGCACGTGGTCAGAATGGCAAATCTATCCGTGCAGCTGTAGAAGATGAACGGAAAGTGATGGAAATGAACCTGAGTTATGAAAAGACATTCGCCGGAAAACATAAGGTAGCTGCACTGGCAGGTTATTCATGGGAAGAGAACAACAATAACGATGGCTTTCAATTGACGACTTCCGATTATTACAGTGACGATTTGAGTTATTATAACCCGGGTATGGCCAATGTAGTTGATTTGTTGGGCTTTGGGAACTATTATCTTTCCACCTTGCGTATGATATCTGTTTATGGCCGTGTGAATTATGCCTATAATAGCAAGTATCTCCTACAGGCGACGGTAAGACGCGACGGTTCCTCGGCTTTCGGAACCAACAATCGTTGGGCGACATTTCCTTCGGTGTCTGCAGCGTGGCGCCTTTCGGAGGAATCATTCATCCGTGAAACCGGAATTTTTGATGACTTAAAGCTGCGTGCTGGTTTCGGGGTGAGTGGCAACTCATTGGGCTTTGACGCATTTACCGCGCAGTCTGTACGTGGTGCCTCATCCAAGTTTTTCGATTATGTAAGTGCCGATGGCCAGGTAAGCCCATTACGTACTTTGATGGTGCTGCGCAATAGCAATCCGAACCTCAAATGGGAAACAACCAGTATGATTAACCTAGGCCTGGATTTCGGATTTCTAAAAAATCGCCTGACAGGGTCTTTGGAGGTCTATAAAAAGAAAACGAGTGACCTGATTTATGATTATCAGGTAAGCAAATCGAAATATATTTATCCAACGCTGACTGCCAATGTTGGTGAAATAGAGAACAAGGGGATTGAACTGAGTCTGAATGCAAAGGCCATTGATAAAGAGGATTTCAAATGGAATACCGGATTGGTGCTATCACACAACACCAATAAGGTGGTGAGCATTGCCAACGAGCAGTTTACGCAGGACTATATCGAATTGTCGGATCTGGGTGGGGCAGGGCAGACCAATGTTTTTCAGCAGAGGCTGACACCGGGAGCACCTATAGGTCAGTTCTATACCTGGGAATGGGCAGGCTATAACGATGAAGGTGTGTCGGTATTCTATACCCGAGATGAGAAAACAGGCGAACGTACAGGCGAAACAACCACAACGCCACAGAAGAAAGATCAGGCTGTGACGGGAAGTCCACAGCCCAAGTTGACACTGGGTTGGAACAATAGCTTTTCGTATAAGAATTTTTCTTTAAACGGAATGTTCCAAGGTGCTTTTGGACAGAAAATTATGAACGCTACCCGGGCGCGCCATTCGAATGTTGTTGGTAATGCTGGGCAGAAAAACGTGCTTGCCAGCGTTGTGGAAACCGAACGCATGACGGATATCAATGCACATTACCTATCCGATCGTTACCTGGAGAATGGAAGCTATCTGCGCTTGGCTTATGTTACGTTGGCTTATACGATACCGATGAAAAATATACCGATTAAAAACCTAAGAGTATATGCAACGATGAACAACGTATTTGTGCTGACGAAATATAAAGGTATTGATCCCGAGGTGGGCTTGGGAGGCCTAACTCCGGGAATTGATAACCGCCAGACCTACCCACGGACGCGAACGTTTATGTTTGGCCTTAACTTTAATTTATAAGACAGACCTGTGGGATGGAAAACTTCTTATCGAAACAATCCTGTTGACATAAATGGAGCATGCCACATGGCCTATAGAACAAGAAATAATTTATATGAAACCAACACTAATAATTCGTTTATTAACCTTATCAGCATTGAGTTTTTCGCTGGGATCTTGTACCGATCTGGATGTTGATATAAAATCACAGCTGACGGAATTTCCGGATTCGGAACGTGCAGCCGAGGCAATTCTTGCCGATGTATATGCCGCTTATCGTGGCGCAATGGGGCGCGATCATTGGATGGCCCAAACACTCTCGGCGGATGAGGCAGTGAGTGTTTCCATGGGGACAGACTGGTTTGATGGCGGTCGATACCGCGAATTCCATCTGCACAATTGGAATGCAGACAACGGCCTCTTACCAAGTATCTGGAACGATGCTTCCACTGGAATCACCTTAGCCAATAATGCCATTGCATTATTCGGGGAAGATAAAGAAAAGCTGACGGCACCTGCCCGCGCAATCCGTGCTTATTATTATTTTATACTGATGGATAATTTTGGCGGTGCCCCGTTAATCACAGGGCCTGTTGATGCTGTCCCCGCACGTTCAAGCCGTGCTGAAATTTGCCGTTTTATTGAGGCCGAATTGCTTGCTGTGAAGGATTTGTTACCTACTACAGTTTCTATAGCAACCTATGGAAAAGCAACGAAATATATGGCCGAAGCGTTACTGGCTAAGTTGTACCTCAACTGGGCTGTTTATACGGCTGCGGATGTGGCCAATTACAATCCAAGTGCACAAAATGAAAAATTAAATGATGTGGTTGCGATGTGCGACCAGATTATTTCCTCAGGACAGTTTAACCTGACAAGCCACAAGTTTATGGCCAAGTTTCGCCCCGATAATGGTTATCAGATAAAGGATTTTATATTTGCCATACCCTATGATCGTGAAAAACAGCAGGGTATGACTTATTCGCGCTTCTGGATACATCGCAGTGCCCAAAATCAGTTTGCAACATTGCCTCAAAGTGTTGGGGGGACTTTTCGTGTATTACCGAGTTATTTGGAGAAATTTAATCTGGCAGGCGACGAAAGGAATGCCTCATACATCGGTGGTAAGCAATATTATTGGTCAAATTATACAGAAGATAAGACTCGTCCTTTTCTGATCAGAACTTCCAAACGCGGCATAGATCAGGATTATAATGCTGCGGATGCAGATGCGCAGTTTGATTGGCAACTGGAGACCACTAAAGAAATTACTTTGCGTTCGGATGGTGCGGCCACGCTGAATGTGGGTAACGACCAAAAGGGGCGCTCAATGGGGTACAGATCCATTAAGTTTTATATGGACGTAGCCGTTACATCAGCCAATCAGCGTAATCAGAGCAATGATGTACCTGTATTTCGCTATGCCGATATCCTGTTGATGAAAGCGGAGGCTATACTCCGTGGGGCTACCGCGACCAATGGTCAGACCGCACAATCTTTGGTTAATCAGATCCGAGCCTATGTCAATGCACCTGTGCTCACGGCTGCCCCAAGTCTGCAGGATGTGTTGGATGAGCGGGCACGTGAGTTTGCTGATGAGTCCTGGCGTAGAAATGACCTGATCCGTTACGGAAAATTTGAAGATAACTGGGGATTCCGATCGCTGTATCCTGCCGGCATGAGCGAGAAGTTCCGTCGTATTTTCCCTGTACCAACAACTGTATTAAACGTAAACACCCACTGGCAACAGAATCCTGGTTATTAAAATCTATTGATGAAACGTAGAACTTTTATGAAAAATTCCCTGGGCACGGCGATTACAGCCGGCCTGGGCGGAATTACGCTCAGTAGTTTCGGTCTGACAAAACCTACGCAACTTGAAAGCGAAGATATACAACAGCTTTTGAAACCCAGAGATGCCTATGATCTTAATTTTATGGCTGTAGGCGACTGGGGCCGCAATGGTGCCGACCATCAGTTGGCTGTAGCGGAGCAGATGGGTCAATGGGCCGATCAGCATCCCAATGACTTTATCATTTCTACCGGTGATAATTTTTACCCTTCCGGAGTGGTCAGTGAACATGATCCCCTGTGGCATTATTCGTTTGAAAATATCTATACCGCATTTTCGCTGCAATGGGACTGGTATCCCATTTTGGGAAACCACGATTATAAATCAGATCCCGATGCACAGGTACGTTATAGTACGATCAGCAGACGTTGGAAGATGCCTGCGCGTTATTACAGCAAGACAATTGCACTTAAGGATGGAAAAAAAGTACTGATGGCCTTTATCGATACTAATCCGATGATTCCTGAATTTTACAGTAACAGCGCGTATGGGCCACATGTTGCGGGACAGCAACCCGAGAAACAGCTGGCCTGGCTAGATCAGCTACTGGAAAATTCGGATGCCCATTGGAAAATTGTCGTCGGTCATCATCCCCTGTATACGGCGGGGCCGCGTACGACGAATTACGACACCCTGGCGGTTCGAAAAGTCTTGGAGTCTATCTTTGAAAAACGGGGAGTAGATATCTACCTTTCAGGACATGAACATTCGCTGCAGCACTTAAAAGTAGAAGGCAAGAAGTTTCATCAGTTTATCTCCGGAGCAGGATCAGAGGTAACGCCTGTAAAAACCGATCTGCCGTATAGTCGTTTTGCGAAAGATCAATACGGGTTCTTCTCTTTCTCGATCAGTAGCGAAGAAATAGCTTGTCAGGTTATCAGCCATGAGGGGATGGAGCTTTATCGGACAGTGGTTACAAAAGTATAAGGTAAGAGGGCAGGCGGTATGGAGCAGATTCGTACTTGCTTCGTACCTGCTTCGTACCTTATTCGGATGCGATACAGATATTGTACAGGTGCTGTACAGCTATCGTACAGACCCTGAACAGGAATTAACTGGTCGGAATTTGGTCAATAATGATCACCAGATTGTTGAGCTCCGAAGGTGGTCCGAACACAGTACGAACACAACCCGAAGACATTAGCGCTCGAGGTAAAAAAAACACAAGCTAGTCTGGGCTAAAAAAGAAGCACTCCTCTGATGCACTTTTTGTGCGATAGAGGAATGCTTCTTTTTCTGTGTTAAATAGATATGCTGCAGGACTTCGCTGCGAAAAAGAATACAGCGAGCCATACGAGTCCTTTAGCCAGAAAGAAGAGAAATGCTCCAATTCCGGCACGCTTAAGCCATTTAGATTTGTTGTCTTTTTGCTCCATTTATGGGATTAAACACGAACACTCCAATTTTAGTTCGCACTGGCAATAGGAGTGAATACTTCGCCAAAGTTATAAAAAGTTTGGTTTGCAATTTCTACTGCGCGATCATAAGTCGCCGGATCTTCTGAATATTTGTTTAATACCGCTGTAAATCCAGCCCACATCTCACGGCTATTTTCGCCATA
The DNA here is from genome assembly GCF_014109745.1 of Sphingobacterium paramultivorum. Lineage (NCBI taxonomy): Bacteria > Pseudomonadati > Bacteroidota > Sphingobacteriia > Sphingobacteriales > Sphingobacteriaceae > Sphingobacterium > Sphingobacterium paramultivorum. The sequence goes on along the minus strand of NZ_CP058555.1, from coordinate 2,078,579 downwards.
ACCTTCGAAGAAAGAAGTTCCTTTGGTAAGGCCATATTTGTTGAGCATCTGCACGATATACGGACCACCCATGATTGAACCTTCCAAAACATATAATGATGCAAGTGCTTCTTGTATATTTGCTACAGCTGGAGCATTTGCTTCTGGCAAGTTATCTACGTTACCACCCAAAGCTTCGATATCGCTTTTGATGTAAGATGAGTTGCGGCGTTCGGCCAAATCGGGCAATACTTCTGCGGTTACAAAAGGAGCGATGCTATCTTCTACGGCGCGGAAATAAGCATAAAAGCCTTTCAATACTTCTGCGTAATCTGCTTCAGAACGAATATTTTTCAATTGGCGCACGATCGTTCCTTCTACGTTTTGGTGAGCTGCGTGCGTTTGCTCTTTGATATGTTGACTTAACATGTTCTTATTTTTATTTATAACGATTCTATACAAAGATTCGTATTTATTTCCACAAATTTATGCTGTTTTCTGCTTTATCATCTATGAAAAACGCTTTTAATTTAAATTGGAAATATTATTGTTATATATTCGATGTTATTAATATAAGAGAGTTTTTATTTTTAATAAACTATTTTTTTTAATAAAATAGGATATATATATGTATCTTTTAGTATTATTAAATTTGTGTGATATTTAATGTTATTTTAATTTAATTTTTAATTGGAATAATTATAAATAAGTGTGTATTTGACCAAGTTAACATATAATTATTTAAACAATGAAAAGGATATTTTTTGGTGTAGCATTGCTTATGCTATCATGTTTTAGTTCTTGTAAAAAGGACATTCCTAGTGATGTAATTGGAACAAGCCAACGGTCTGCAGGGGATAAAGATCTTGATTTATTAGGGCATGGATATAATGCTTTAGGTAGATTTGCTAATGAGCAGGAAGGAAAAGGATTGGTAATTGATGTAAAGAAAATCAGGTCTGAACAAGCGAATAGAATTGAAGTAGGGACATTAAGCTATCAAAATTTTAATGTCAATTCGGCTGAAGACTCAAGAACATATATTAAGAATATATTAACTAAAATAAATATAGATACGAAATATTTACTATTTAGCTCAACGCTGAGAAGCACATTTACGGATTATGATTCTACAGAAACCACTTATTCTTATGCTTCGGTTGATAAGTTAGTAATTACAAAGAAATTGGCTATTATTATGGGGCTTGACGAAATAAAAAGTAATTATCTCTCTGCCAATTTTTTGAGTGACTGTGAGACAATGAGCCCGCAAGATATTATTAAATATTATGGGACACATGTATTGCGTGATATTACATTAGGGGGGAAAATTTCTGCGACCTATAGATCCCAAATAAGTAGTAGTGACAAAAAGCACAAAGTAGAAATTGGTGTAAAAGCTGGTGTATTTAAAGTTTTTGGCTTAGGAATGTCCGTCGGGGGTGGTACAAATATTAATGAGAGTGAATTGACCGAAAATAAAAATCAAACCTTAACTTATTCTGCAGTGGGTGGAAACCCTTCAATAAATATTGCTGGTACTGTAAATTTAGCTCCGGGAACTACGACTCCTACAATAGATTTAACGGCTTGGCAAAATAGTGTTGACCTAGATAACTCCCATTTAATTGATATAGCACAGGATGGTTTAATACCAATATATGAGCTAGTACCAGGTTATAAAGGCGTGTTGGTAAAAGAATATTTTATGAAGAATATCAATAAATTAAAGCTAGGCTTAGATTATTTTAATGTAGGAGACTTTATATACCAAAATAATTGGATTGATGGGAAATATTTTTTGCTGTTGAACTTCCCGGATGGAATTAGGTTAGTTGCAGTAAGTGATAGAGAGGCATCTGTCAGAGTTGTTAAAGCTCCGTTTGGAGAGTATACTATTAACAAACAATATTATAGCAAATTTGAGTTATGTGGAGATGTAAATGTGAAAAACCATTATTTTGATCCGATGCTTATTGGCCTCGTGCCATATGATTTCTTGACAAACGAATATAGTACTAATGATGTACAAAGAAATTTAGCTTGGGATAGATGGGAAGAGTTATTGCTTTCCAGTGGAACGACTGCATTAATGAATGAGTGGAAACCTAATATCTACCCTCAAAAAGATTGGGGAATTGATCTCGTAAAAGTTACTTCTACTAATAAGTACTATGTTCGTTGGAGACAGTATACTAAGGCTAATGCAAATGATTATCAAAATTTTATTGAAAAGTTATATCCAATTGCGGATGCCGACATCGCTCGATATGGATTTAGTAAACAATATTTAAAGCAGATTTCTAGTACAGGAACTGCTACAATAGGAAAATCTTTTTAAGCTTTAAATTGTCCATCTTTCCAAGTTATGATAGTTAGAATATTACTCTGTTTTCTCCTAATGAATATAACTTGGAAAGATTCTTTTTCACAAGTAGTTTTAGATTACTCATTAAGGCCTAAAGTTTCTCGCGAAAATTTCTCGTGGAATATTGCTGGCAATTCCCAAGGTGAGAAGCCAAATATTTTGTCAGAATTGTTATGGAAAAATAACATGCGTGTTGGCGCTGATTTGCAATTAGGGATTAAGTTAAAAAGAAAATTTACAGCTGAAATTACTTATGGTTTTGCAAAAACTAGATCCGGAATAGTTACGGATATCGATTACTCTGCAGATAATCGCAAAGGAATAACTAGTAATGAAACCTATGATAGCGATATGGGAAATGGAGAGACCTTTAATATAAAGCTAGGGCATAATGTACACATGCAGCGTAAAGAGCTAGATATTTACGCTGTTATGCAACTACAAAAAAACAGTTATTTCCTTATTGATAAAATGGAGAAATTATCTAGTACTTATAATAACCGAATTTTAGGCGCTGGTATCGGAGCAATTTTTTTTCTTCCATTTTCTGGTTCTTTTGACTTCAATGTCCTCTTTCAAGCTAGAATGAGCCAATATAATGCGGATGCAAATTGGAATTTAAGAAGTGATTTTGCTCATCCGAAAAGTTTTGAGCATGATATACCTATCTTGGAATGGGATAATGAAGTTAGGCTTAATTATAGGCTCACTAATTTTTTAAAGATTGGCGTTTTTACTGGTTTTTCTAGCTATAACAATATTGGCAAAGGAATAGATAAATTGTATTACAATGATGGCCATATAAGTTTTACTAGATTAAATGAAGTTAAGTCTCATTCCATATCTGCTGGAATGTCAGTTTTATACTCTGTTTATTTTAAAAATTAAGTCCTCCTTTTGGTTTGAGCCGGTAATGCGGAATGTGATTTTCCATACTGATAATCACATTTTTAATATTAACATCTAAACTCGGATTGCTCCTAACTACTTTAACCTAAAGTTTGTTTTAAGTAGCAAATTTTCGTCTGCTGGCAACGGAAAATAAGTAACCGATGAAATTGCTGTGAGATTTTCGTCTTTTGTAATGTCCTTTAATGCTGCTGCAAGCCAGGCTTCCTTTGGATCCCCGGGATGGCGGGAGGTTTCTACCGGAGCTAAGACCAGGTCGACGGGTATGCCATCAAAATAATCACACCAGCCATTGGCATTCCGGATGAGAAATGAAGCCAGGTATACATCGAAATCTCCAATGTGGACTGAAAAAAAACCTACGGGTTTACCAAAGGTCTGCTGACCGATGAGGCGTATCGGAATATAAGGTTTGAAGCTGCTGATCAGTAATTCACTTGCCGAAGCCGTGCGTTCAGATACAATGCATGACAGCTGCTGTAGTGAATTAAAATGTCCCTTTTTGATAAAGTAATGCGTATTGGCTTTTTCACTATAATCCACATCGGCGAGGGTGGCAGGGCGTCCTTTGTATTGGACCACTTTGCCATTTGCATCCAGATAAGGTTGTTGAAGGAGTAGTTTTGCCTTGCCTTGCTGTACATTCGGATGAAATTGCTCGCTGAACATAACTTTTTTATCCAGTTTGGCTGGGCTAATGAGGTTGGCTAAATATTCTGCGGTCTCCACATAACCGCCACCGTTATGACGTAGATCTAGGATGAGATGAGTAACTTGCTTTTGAGCCAGTTCGGCTGCAAGCTGATCCAGTTCGGCCTTCACTGTCTGGAGCTGGGGAAAGGAGGGAATGTAAACATAAGCAATCCGTTTGTTTCCCACAGACCAGTAGGACAGGTGTGTCGCATACCTGTAGGGTGTTTCTATGCTGGCCATGTGACCACTACTTTTCCTGTCGTTACGACGACGCTCCAAATATGAATATTTGGGTTTATTGGGGATGGTCGACAATTCGTAAGGTCTATCTTTCTTGTGCAAAGCGTATTGGCTGAGGGCAAAAAGTGCCCGCTCATAAGCCGTTTGTTCGGGGTCTATCTGTGCATATTTCGTCCGCGGATCAAAAGTAGTATATGAAGGGAGAGATTCCTGCCAGCGGTATAGCTGTTTGGCATACAGGTAGATTGAGTCGAGAGTCAATTCTTTTTTTGTTCCTGTTTTTGGACTAATAAATTCATCGGGCAGAGTTGTTGTTTTACTGCCGTTCTGACAAGCTGTTATAGCAGTTATTGTAACTAATAGACCAACTATTTGGCGGATTCGACTCATTATTTGATGCGCATTTTGTTCCTTATCCTTGTAGTTGATTCGCTACAAAATGGATAATTATCTGAAATTTAATACTTTTTTACTTTTTTATTTGATATAAAAGCCTAATTTTGTGCCAATTTATTTAATTTTTGATGCCTCCGCTACTGTGGAGTACTCAAAATGTCCCAAAGGTATTCCCTTTGGGATTTTTTATTTTAGGGTAATACAGGTCGTTCTGTTTTGTTTGGTACACTGGATAAACTCTCCAAAAAAGCCAAGATATTTTCCTGTTCTTTACTGCTTAATCGGACATTTTGAATATGCGGCGATAAGGTGCCATTGATCTGTTGTCCTGTCTTTTGGGGCATGCCCTGACTCAGCAAGTTGATCAGTTCACTTAAGCTCGAAATACTACCATTGTGCAGGTAGGGTGCAGTATGGATCACATTGCGCAGACCCGGCGTGCGAAATTTACCTTTGTCTGTTTCCAGTCCTGTTGCCTCAAAGCGACCATTGTCCAAGGCACCTTTGCTGGTAACAGCATAACCCAGATTATGAAAATCGAGATCTGTAAAGAAGGCACCATTATGGCAGTTGATGCATTTCCCTTTTGTGCGAAACAGATGGAGACCTTCGAGCTGTGCATCGTTTAATGCCTGGTAATCTCCTTTGATAAAACGGTCAAAGGCGGTTTCACCACTGCTAATTGATCTTGAATACGCTGCTATGGCATCTAGCAATCCTTCGGCGCTCTTCGTCTGGCTCGAATAAGCCGCCTCATATAAACTGAGGTAGCCTGGTATAGCTTGCAGCTTAGCGGGTAAAGCAGTCGTATTTCCGCCCATTTCGATGGGGGAGTTGATGGCTTCGGCAATCTGCTCTCGATAAGTCATTGCGCGGCCGTCGTGGAAGAGTTTGCCTTCCAGGTACCAGACATTTTCCATGGAAGGTGTATTGCGGTGATGCAGTGCGATACCATCTGCCGTTGTTTTTTGGTCGATCCAGTAGGTGTCCGGATTATGACATGAAGCGCAAGTCTTCATGCCATTACCGGTGCGGGGGTCGAAAAATAAGGCTTTGCCAAGTGCTATTAGCTCGGCCTTATCTTTCGATGGGTTTTCGGGTAAAGCGGCCAGTTCACGTATCTTGATATTGTTGTACCAAGTGGCAGCTGGCCATTGCGTTACCGATTTACTATATTGTTGACGTAAGGTTTCTTCAGGTTGAGGGACAATCGTCGGCTCTTCTGGCGTAGACTTACTTTTGCTGCAGCTGTATACAATGATAGCTACTAATGCGATCACGATAAACTGTTTTGTTTGATTAGTGACAAACACGATTAAAATGAGTTGGTAAAGCGTATTAGTTTAGCGTGATATAATAAGTATCCTCTAATAATACTTTTCCTGATTTGTCTACCATTTTTAGCTTGTTGATTCCACTACCCGCTACATTGGACGGTATAGGGATGGTAACCGTCATTGCGTTCACATCAAATACCGCATTGTTTATAGTATATTCTTTATTCAGATTGTCCACCGCGATGAAATGGTCAAAATCGCTTTTAAAATAACGCTCGTAAAGGACTTTACTTTGCAAAGGAGCCACAAAGTTTTCTCCTTTTTTAACGCTATATAAGAGATTACTCTTTATTAATAGATTGAGGATGCTAGGTAAGACAGCCTCAAATGAATCGCTTACGATGGAATAACGGCCTGACACCAATTTGACCTTATAGCCAGTACCTGCTTTGAAGTCATCTGGAGCCGTAAAAGTGACAGCAAAATTAGTGGGTACTATATTTTTGCTAAACGAAAGTAATGTTTCTTTTCCATCTTTATCTATTAAATAGCCTTTAGTTTGTGTCTCGTTGGGTATAATGTTTTCTCCAATAAAAGTGAAAGTATTCGGATCAGTGATATAGTATTGACCAGACGATAAACTGTTAAATGTAGCTTGTACTATGGGCTGATTGTATTGGAAGGTCAATGTATAGTTTTTGCTGGATCCGTCCTGTGCCCGAACAGTATAGGTGATGGGTTTTTCGGATTGGAGTTTTATCGGTGTACCCGATGCAGGCGTAATAGTCGCTAATTCCGAAACTTTAATCGTAGGTGTAATGTTTTCGGGCTGCTCCACCAATGGAGGCCAATATAAGATAATCTGGTCATTCACAATGCTGGCTGACAAGATTTTGCCATCAGCATCCTGAATGCTAAAAGATTCAATGTCATTGTAGGGCAGGCTGGGGTATTCCGTTTTACAGGACCAGCATGTTAGTGCTAGCATAAAAATCGCTAGAAATTGAAGGATATGTATTTGTTTTTTCAAAAATGAGTGTTGCATAATTTTTTTGGTTAAAAAAATCGTTATGCGGATGTTGATTAGGCTAAAAAGATCCGCAACCCATCCACCAGGTTGCGGAATCTTTCATTCATTAAATAGGAAGGACTATAATGCCTTAACTTCGATATTGGTATCTGCTTTTACTTGTAATTGACCTGCCACTACTTGTTGGCCAACATTTGTAAAATTAATTAACTTAACAGCATACGAAGCTCCGGAAGAATTTCCGACCAACACTGTCAAAGGTTGGATTGCTTGGTTTGCATGGCTATCTAAATCATATTCATACCATTCGCCACTACCCTGTGATGATACTGAAGTCGCTGTTGCCCAATCTGATGCTGTAACGGAAGCGATGTCTTTTGCTACCGTTCTGATCGAATAAGATCCATTAGCCTTGATCGAACCATTTACATGGCTAAAGAATGCAACTTGACCAGAGCTACTCAAGCTTTGTGCACCTGTAGCAAGGTCGACATATACTGCAGGCCAAGTTGCTGCAGCTGCTGGGCTCCACCATTGACCTACAACAGTGTAGTTACTATTTGCTTTAGCTTGGTTCAGCGCTAAAGGAGCTGTTGCTGATTCTGTTGTTGGGGCTGCTGCCCATACTGCTGCCGATAGCACAGTCACGGCCATCGCTGATTTTAAGATAGTTTTGATGTTTGAGTTCATGTTGAGATCTCCTCTTGTTTTAATTTATTTAATTTTGATGCCACCATGGCATACTGTGGATGCTTGTTTATGATTCCGTTATTGTACTTGGAGACAACTGTGTCTTTACAACATCGGCCCAGTCTTTAAATTGGAATTTGATCTGCAAATTATCAAAGGTTCCGATTGGAAGAGTCGCTGGTAATGAAACTGTCATTTCGGTACGGTTATAAGATTTAATAGTCAATGGATAATCTTTTCCATTGAGTGTCATGATAACGGCCGTAGGATCTAGAATAACCTTATCTAGGCCAGCTTTTATGGTCCAATCTTTATTTTTTGCGAGATTTAGACCCAATAAGCTAACAATTACGTCAGGTTGACGATATGTAATTTTGAGCGGATTGGCTAATGTAATGGTATGGTTGATGTTGGTTACCTCTACATCATAGGTACCTGCTTTAATATCGGATGGAATGCGGTTTTCCCGTTCGGTACCCGTATAGCTTAATTGGTATCCAATCCCCGATACTTTCAGGCTATTCGGCGTAGCCATTTGATACCTTTGTTTGGTCTCCTGATTAATCAGTGCAATACTCACCAATGAAGGATTGGTATGCATAAAGGTTCCATTAATCGCCGGGAAACCAGCGCCAGGACCTTTTGTAAGCGAAATAGAAGATGTCGATGCAAAAGTCGCTTCAAAAGATGGCGTACTTTGTAATTCAATTTTTAAGCTATAGGTTCTTGTGGTACCTGTAGCAGATTTTACGGTATACGTCTGGCTCTTTTCATCTGTTTTAACAGGCAAAATTTCTTTTGTTAAACTAGCACCATTCGCGACTTTAATAGTCGGGTCGATGACGAGCAACCCATAATAATAAGGGAGATATACCGTAATGACATTTTTTTCATTGTCTATAGCGCCATAGATAACCTCATCATTAGGGAGGTTGGTGACCTTATATTCGAGTATCTTATCTGTGGGAAGTAAGGCTAATTCTTCCGTTTTGGTGCAGCGGGTTAGCAGCAATCCTAAAAAAAGGAAGCTTAAAATGCTGTATATTCTTTTCATGTTAGTTTAGTGTCTAAATCAGAATGCTTAGCTTATATTATTTAGTTAGCAATCACAAATTTGGTACTGCCAGCTTTGGCAAGTACATATTGGAAAGAAAAGTAGGGTGTTGGTGAATCTTTAAACCAATCTTTTGGATCCAAGAGGTCTTTATAGATACTTTGTATCTTGATCTTGGCATAGTTTCCCTGGGCTGTACGGACGATCAATGTATTGCTTTCAATTGGATAGCAAACGTGTTTTTTGTTTTCCGCTCCACCACCTTTGATTACGCCATCAAAATCATATAAATACCAACCCAAGCCTTCACCAAAAGCTCCTGAATCATCCGTGCCATATGCTTTTTCACCTTTGCGGAACTCAGCATCTGAAGGGATATCGATTACATCTTCGAACTTTTTCTTGACAATTAGGATACCGCCTTTCCCTGGACCACCTTTACCAAATCCGTTTGCTGTATTGTTGCAATTGATAAAACTGCGGTATATTTCTGAGCAAGAGATGTCCCATCGTGCGGTTAGTTTATAATCCGGTGTCACAGCTTTGTTCTGTTCCAGGCTGTAATATATTGGTGATTGCGCCGTGGTTGGTGCACTTCCAGCAGGTAAGTCTTCGCCAAAATTCTTAACAGTAATCAAGCGGTTGAACATAGCTTCTGGTGCAACAGGATCTGGTTCAGGCTCTACTACTGTGGGCTCGCTTTTGCTACAGGACCCCAACACAATTAAAAATGCCAATACCGGTATGAATTTTAATAGGTTGCTGCGTTTCTTTATTTTCATTGTTACTAGTTTTTTTGTGTTAGTTGATACCTTGTCCCTTTTCTATACATGTAGTAGGGTTGTTAGTATGTTATTTTTATTTAAATTGATTCTAAATAATAGTAAAGATAAAATCTTTTGCTGATAAAGTGTGTATGAAAATTGGTATTTAATATATTTTTTTCGGTTTTTGATTTTTGGTTAACAAAAGCAGCTGGAATTTTAACCAGCTGCTATGTTGATATTATTTAAATTCTTGATAATCGATAGAGTAGAAAACCATATTGCTTGCTTTTTCATCAGCATTTGGTTTTCCATCTGAATAGATGCTATTCATTCGTATTTTAAATAATGGTTTTTTATCTTTTGATATTACGAGTGTTCTATTTTCTACTACAGTTACTATATGATTGACTAAACTATAATTGCACCAACCCGATTCTGTTCTAATCGTTTGCATTGCTGGGGAAATAATCATTTTATAGATTTCACTAGCGTTATTCTCAATAGAGATTAATTGATCAGAAGCTTGGACTTGATCAAAACTTTTATCAATATAGGATAATGTATAGCCCTTTTCGGTATTTGTTTTTAAAGTTACAGCTGCTGTTCCTGAAAGACTTAACATTTTGTCGGCATCACTGGTTGCATCATTTTCTTTGCAATCAAAATAATAATCTGCTGCAGCAGTTGTTGTTGCTTTTCCATCTTCACCGATTGTAAATTGTTTAAAGTTACGAAGTGAATAGGTATTGCCTGTACGCTTGATTGTTCCTTGTGTATTGATGGTTTTAGAAACTTTTGTTAAATCAACAGTTTCACCGTCTTTGACCATAACCTTAGCTTGGTATTCCGGCTCGACTTGCTCCACCTTATCATCATCCTTGCTACAAGAAGTAAAACCTAAACTCAATGCACATAGTAGTGCTGCTGTTGTAAATAATCTATTCATCTTTAATTTAATTGTGTAATTTTTCCTTATTATAATGTGTTTGTATTTAAATATTTGCTGCCATCCTGCTGTACATAATATTTAAATGTATAGTATGGGGCAGGCCAATTGAGGTTGGTTACCGCCGCTGGATTTCCCTTATAGGCATTGATCAGTTGCAACTTGGCATATTTGCCATCGGGTAAGCGAATCGCATAGGTACGATTGGGAAGCGCCTGCATAATATGGGTGCTCAAACTATAGCGAAACCAGCCATCCGAACCATCTGTTGCTGCCCAGCCAATTTTGTTTACTTCACTTTTATTAAACTCTTCATCCGAAGGGGCCACAGTTACACTCTGATAGGCTTGTCGCAGTAAAACCACAGCGGTATTATTTGCCTGGCCGCCATATCCCGGATTGTATTCATGCTGGGAATTGTTCACATAGATCTCCGAATTGTAAGGACCTGTAAAGGCAATATCCCAATCTTTTGTTTTAAGCCACTGCGCAGAATCGGCTTTGGTTTTAACCCATATTTGCTTTTGGTCTTTAAAACGAAAAAGAAACATAAAAAATGGTCTTTGCTCTTTTCCTTCAGTACCTTCACCCATGGCTGCATCGGTATCGCCAGCAAGATCTTTGATCAAGGTACTTTTGCCATCTTCTAATCCGATCGTATAGTCTTTGTCTTTCCCACAGGATACCACTGTCAATAACAATAGTGCTGAAAAAATACAACGGCCAATCTTGTGAAAGGAAAGCCAGATGCTACATTCTCCAATAATCATGCGAATCGTTCTCATCTTTTATCTTGTACTTTGTGTGCTAAATTCTTGTTCATTAGTCCTTATTATTCTTTTATCCAACGGTAGCTCACGCCGCCCATAATAACGCGTCCAGGTTGCCCGAGTAAATAACGGCTTGTAAAATTGAATAGATTGTCACCGATCAGACGCAGTGTCAATCTGCGGTTCATCAGACTCTTTTCCACAGTCATATTCACCAGTGTGTGATAGGGGATAAAGATGTCATATTTGTCGATAAACTGGTTGCCGTTATATTCCTGAAAAGGTGTGGCACTTCTGAAATTGACCCGCGCATTGACATTGACGCCCCAGGGTTTATATTCGTATTGGGCTTTTGCATTGAACATGTGTCTCGAACGGTCTTCAATACCCCAATAATCTGATTTTTTACTCTGGCGATATTCGCCTGTAGCGGGATCGTTGATCTGGTTATAGGGATAACTTCCCTTGGCAATACTATCCAATACACTCAGGTCTTTGGCGATCAGATATTGATAGCCCATCGACAATTGCAGATCTTTGGTCGCCTGATAGGTCAATGAAACTTCAAAACCTTTATTCATTGCTTTGGGCAGGTTGCGGTAGCTATAGATCTGTGCTACTTTGGTCCCGTTACCCACACTAACTGTGTTGATCTGATTGTTGATCCGATGGTAGAAGACCGAGAAATCGGCCTGAAATCTATTGGACGGACTCCAGGTAAGTCCAATATTGTTTGAAATGCTGGTTTCGGCTTTGAGGTTGCCCGCCACCAAATTGAGCATATAGCTGTTTTTATAACTCAGTTCTCCGGCTTGATCCATGGCTGCAATCACATCGGCTACGCGTTCTGAACCGACGACCAAATAGTTGGCTGCTGGATTGAAAAAGACCTGATAGCGCATCTTATAGTCGGGTGCCTTGAATCCGGCTCCGATACCACCTTTGATCAAAAGCTTAGGGCTGAGATGATACTGCAGGCCTAAACTTGGACTCAGATGGCCGTTGTAGACATTGGTCTGATCGTAGCGTAGACCCAGCGTCGTCAATAAGCGGTCGACAGGTTTCCATTCGGTCTGCAAATAGGCGAATGCGCTGTTCAATGAGCGTTTGGCATCCAGATCCTGGTTGTCCATCAGTTCAAGACTGCCGCCTATACCACCGGTAAGTTTGACCTGTTGTGCGGGGCTATACGCAAATTGCTGTTCAATGCGGTGTACATTCTGACCGAATTGCTCGGCACTGGCAACAATACCTTGTTGCAACCATTGTGCGGCGATCTGGGAGTGGAAACGCGAGAAATAGTAACGCGTCATACTGCGCAGTCCCGACTCGAAATTATGGTCGTAACTTGCCGAAAGGTTGATGTCCTGATCTTTTTGTTTATCCTGTAGTGTGGCCGATTCGGACCATGCATTGATCATTTCAGATTCTCGGGCTGCATAACGCCCTGTAACGCCCAAAGTCCCATTTTTGCTTGTACGATAACGTACCCGCCCCTGGAAACTATAGTTCGTATAGGGAGGAAAAGTGGTACTCTTGGGGTCCAGATACTGCTTGTCGGTATTAAAACCATCCGTGCGGTAGTAATTGCCCGAAAAGACGGCGCTCCCGCGTTGATTAGCAAAAGGTGTTTCTGCTTCCAGCGTTGCATCAACGGTATTGAGACTGCCGTAAAGAAGCGATGCCTGTGCCTGTGGTGTGATTGCACCATGGCGTGTAATGATATTGATCGCACCACCCAATGCGTCACTGCCGTATAAGCAGGAGGATGCGCCCTTGATGATTTCGATACGTTCGATGTTGGTCACCGAGATACGGGACAGGTCAAAGTTGCCACTGTTGCGTCCCAGCATAGGTTGCCCGTCTACAAGGACCATCACGTAGTTGCTGCTGAATCCCTGGATCTGTACACCGACGGCTCTGGAGCCCCCGGCAATATCGTTAACGATGGCGATACCCGTCTGTTCTTTTAAAACTTCATCCAGACGGCGGCTGCCCATAAGCTCAATTTCACGTTTGGTGATGACTTTTACGGGCATGGCTGCATTTTCGGCCTTAACGAGATTGTCTACAGCCTGCGCTTTACCCTGTACATCAACTACATCCATCTGCCGTTCTTCAGCTTTTAACACAATGTTCAGCTGCTGATTTTTGTCTTCCAAATCGATAACTTGGCCGTACTGCTGATAACCCATGGCCTGTACCAGTAATTCGTAGCGCCCCGCATAGAGCTGACTGAATTGAAATCTTCCCGCAGTATCTGTTTTAAAAGCATATTTGTCCGGATAAAGATATACGGTCGCATTGGCTACGCCTTTATTGGATTCGTTTTTCAATACACCGGAGATTTTCCATTTTTCCTGGGCTTGCAGGGTATAAACCTGGCAGGCGCATAAGGCGATCAGGGTGCTTGTTCGAATAGATGAGATGCTTCTAAACACTATTTTTATTTTTACTAATTCTAAATAATGTTACAAAAAACGGTAATCCGTCTGAATTTTTCTCTATGCAAAATGTCATAAATTCTATTTAATCCGTTTTTTGTGGACTGAAAAGTAGTTTGTTTTATGGGGTATATTGTTGTTTAGTAGTGCTTTATAGTTTATTTTACGTTGTGGAGTGCTATTCTAAAAGATTCGATATAATTTGTATTTAGACTGATTATTGATTTGTTTTGTACTCAAGTTGAACGGCGAGATGCGAAAACCATTCCTGGAAATCTGCTATCGCCATCATGGAGATAAAGAATTACGATGAGTAGATTTTATGTTGTTATACTGTGTTTTGTGATGCAAATCGGCGGATGGGCGACGGCACAGCAGAGAATCATTACCTTAAACAGTTCGTTGACCGAAACGATCTACGGACTGGGAGTAGGCGAGCGCATGGTCGCTACCGATGTGACAAGTATATCACCCAAAGCGGCTGCAGCCTTGCCGAGGGTAAGCAAAAATCGGTCGGTATCGGCCGAAGGTCTGTTATCTTTTAAACCAAGCATTGTTATTGCGAATGAAGGCGACGTATCCAAATCGGTCATTCAGCAGATTCGTGCGGCTGGTGTGAAGTTTGTCTCCATTAAACCAAATTATTCTGTTCCGGGTGCACTTCGTTACATCCAGGAGGTCGCAGATGCCGTCGGTGAATCTGCTGCCGGTAAAAATCTGGTTTCCCGCACGAAAGTAAGCTTGGATCATACCATGGAATTAGTAAAGAAGGAAAATCAGGGTAAAGCGGCGCCCAAAGTATTGTTTTTATATGCGCGTGGTACGGGTACCATGAGTGTGGCAGGTAAGGGCAGTAGCTTGGATGCGATGATTAATCTGGCTGGTGGTAAAAATGCGGTTCAGGAATTTTCGGATTTCAAACCCTATACGACGGAAGCGCTGGTGCAGGCCAATCCAGATATTGTGTTGCTATTTGATTTTGGCGCGAGTAGCCTTGGCGGAGAGGATGCTATCCTCAAACTGCCGGGTATGCGTATTACGAATGCGGGTAAAAACGACCGTATCTTGGTGATGAATGCCTCACTACTGGTAAATTTCAGTAACCGGCTGCCAGACGCAATCTTAGAATTGCACCGTGGATTTGGAAAAGTGATGGATTCAAAATAAAGCCGGTGCAAAAGAAACAGAAATTTATCCTATTAGCTTTGGGCCTGGTATTGGGTGTTGTAAGTATTGTTGCCTTGGGGATGGGGGCCTACCATATTCCGTCCGCTGATATCTTAACGATGTTGACACAAAAATTGCACTTGGGGAGTGCCGACGCTGTGCACAATATGCAAGGAGATGTTCTTTTTGAGATTCGTATGCCGCGTCTTTTGCTCGGACTTTTGGTGGGTGCAGCACTTGGGATATCGGGTGCTGCGATCCAGGGTATCTTCCGAAACCCATTGGCGGAGCCCGGATTGATCGGGATTTCTTCTGGAGCTTCCCTTTTTGCGGTACTGATTATTGCCTTTGAGACTTTTCTTTTCACCTCTTTAGCGGCCTGGATTGGATATTATATATTGGCTTTTGGTGCTTTTGTGGGCGCTGGTTTAACCGCTTTTTTGGTTTACCGTATCGCCAGTAAAAATGGCCGTCCAAATGTGACGACGATGTTGTTGGCGGGTATTGCCATCAATGCCTTTGCTGGTGCGCTGACGGGTTTGATGACTTATATGTCGACGGAGCAACAGTTGCGTACCATCACATTTTGGATGTTGGGCAGTCTTGGCGGGGCTACTTGGGATAACCTAAGGGCTTTGGCTCCCTTTATTTTGATCCCGGTGCTGATCTTGCCTTTTTTTGGAAAGTCATTGAACGCTTTTTCACTCGGGGAGTTGCAGGCGGACCTTTTGGGTATGCGTACCGATCGCGTCAAACGCTGGGTGGTTGTCTTATCCACGCTTGCTGTGGGAGCATCCGTTGCGGTGTCGGGTATTATTGGTTTTGTGGGATTGATTGTTCCACATACAGTTCGCCTGATGGGTGGGGCAGATCACCGATTTGTGCTTCCTGGTTCATTACTATTAGGGGCACTGGTGTTGACATTGGCAGACGTGATTGCCCGGGTCGCCGTGGCACCCATCGAATTGCCCATCGGCGTGATTACAGCTTTATTGGGTACACCGGTATTCTTGTATATTTTAATAAAAGATAAATAGTCTTTTGGCAGAGGCTTAAAAAATAATCGCATTATGCTACGTGTAGAGAAGATCAACTACGAAGTGAACGGACGAAAGCTCCTGAAGGATATTACCTTTCAGGTGCGCAAAGGAGAAATTCTGGCAATCCTAGGCGCCAATGGCGCTGGTAAATCGACGCTGATGGGGGTGCTTTGTGGTGAAAAGAAGCCGGATTCGGGAGCTGTTCATCTCAATGGCAAGGCACTGTCGGCATACGAGCCCGCGGCTTTGGCCAAATGCAGGGCTTTACTGAGTCAACAGCAGCAGATGACATTGAGTTTTAATGTAGAAGAGATTGTGCTGATGGGACGGTATCCGCATTATAAGAATAGTCCGAAGCAACAGGACTATAAGATCGTGGCCGAAACCATGGAACTTTGTGGGGTATCTGCTTTTGCTGAACGGGATTTTTTGAGTCTTTCTGGCGGTGAACAGCAGCGTGTTCATCTTGCACGGATCTTAGCGCAGATATGGGATAATCCGGATGCCTTGTTGTTATTGGATGAACCGATTTCGGCATTGGATCTGCACTATCAGCAGAAAGTACTGGCCATTGCACGAGCACTTGCCCGAAAAGGATTTATGGTGGTGCTGATTGTGCACGACGTCAATTTTGCCGCCATGTATGCCGATCGTATTCTGATGCTCAAAAATGGCCGAAAGCTCTTTCATGGTACCCCGGTGGAGGTATTGGCCCAAAAGGAGATCTATACCATCTTTTCGGTCGAGTCCAATGTCATTATGAATCCAAGAACATTGAAACCCTATGTTCAGTTGGAGGAAATGGATATTGACTTGGATTAACCGTGTTATTTAGAAAGATTATAAATAATTTTAGAATACCATCTTATTTCGTTAATTTTAACTGCTTCAGGCTTATTTAGGATTTGTAATCATGTTGGTGAAAAGTAAAATAGTAGAGTTGGCAGATTGGCTTTTTGAAGAAGAAATTCCGGATGGCTATGTTCCCGACAAACCTTTGGTGGAAAATAGGATATCCATATCCAAAGATCCTGTCCATATGGAGAATTTTCAGCTATCGACTTCAGGATTGTTTATCCTGCATTCGAAAATGCAGTTTGATCGGCCAGTGCAGGTGCTTACGGAGATCGAGGGCGAGACCATAACCAGCCAGTTTATTTTCTTTAAGCCGACAGATAGCAAATTGCCGTATGGTATGAGCCGGCATAATATACGCTACATTCCTTCTGTCAAATCCATTCATGAAGTGGAACCCGGTATTGAATACACGTATTTTATAGCTGTTATTTCCAAAGAGTATTACCTCAATCTGATCAAACGCGATTCGTTATTGCATCAGCAATTTGTGCATGAGATCGAAAAGGGAGAGTATGTGTCGTTTTCGGAGGAGGATCTGATGGCAACCTACGAGATGCAGCATACCATAACTGAGCTGATTGAATCCAAAAAGAAAGGGGAGATCCGTCGATTACATACGGAGTCACGTGTTGTTGAACTATTGATGTATCAGTTTGAGCAATACAATGAGAAAACGGAAAGCAGTGATTCGCTCTTTCATGAGGAGGATGTGCAGCGACTGGAGATGGCAAGGCAGATTCTTGAACAGCGTATTGCCAATCCGCCGACGCAAAAAGAACTTGCAGCAGAGGTGCTGACAAGTGAAAGTAAACTGCGTAAGGACTTTAAGGAATATTTTTCAGTGACCATTCACGACTATCTCACACGGGTGCGTATGGAAAAAGCCAAAAGTTATCTGCTCGAAGATAAAATGACGGTCTATGAGGTGGCACTGTTGACAGGTTATGGCCACCAAAATAATTTTAGCAGTGCTTTTAAAAAGTATTACGGTATCTCACCTGGAGAGCTCAAGATGTAATATAAGCTGGGCCTTGGATTAGTTTTTTCTGATCGGGAAGATGTGATCGTCCGAAATAGCATAGCTTTGATATAGGGAAGACAGGTCTTTACTGTCCAATCCCGTAAAAGTACTAAAAGCGGGAAGGATAATCTGATGATCAGATACGAGAAAACAAGGTAGGCGAACCTGTCGTTTCGGTGGAATAACCAGGCTGATACCTGGATGGATATGCCCACTAATCCGAAAAGAAGATGAATCTGCAGCATCAGCGGGATGGTGTTTAAATTGAATCTGTTGCGTTTCAAAAATTTCCTTGTGATGCACTATACCGAAACGGGTGGTCATTTGTTGTGATAAGCGGTCGTGATTGCCCTTCACAAGGTGAAGCTGGAGCTCCGGGTGTCGTTGTCTGAATGATTCCAACAAAAGTACTTCCTGATTGATGCCTGCGTGAATAAGATCGCCAACAACGATGACTTGTTTGGCTTGATAGTATGCTATGAGGGATTCTAGTCGATTGAGGTCGGTTATGGCTATATCCATGGGGATGGCAATGCCATGCTTCCTGAAATGCGCTGCTTTACCCAGATGCAGGTCGGACAAGATCAATGTTTTTTGGTCTTTCCAGTATATAGATCGCTGTGTGTTAAGGGTTAATTCCTGTTTATTGAAGGTAATTGTTTGTTCTCCGATTTTCATTTTCTGCGCTTCTTTTTTTGAGCATTGGTCTTTTCCATGCGTTGAATCCGTTCAATCAAGGCTTCGCTCGACAGGGATTGCCGGAGGCTATCCACCTTTATCGGAAAGCTCAATGGCGTATACTCTTCAACAAAGGTATAGCGTATTTTGCTATGATTGATCCTTTCAAATGCTTTTATTAATCGATGTTCTTCCAGTTGCTGGTTGAACACTTCGGAAAAAGCTTGTTTGAGCAAAAGGTTGGTGGGGTCGTGTTCCATCAGTACACGGAAAATAATCCCTGAGGAGGCCTGCAATGATTTGTTGTTTTGCTGTGTGCCTGGGTAGTTCTGGACAACCAGTCCCGAAATGACGGCGATATCCCTAAATTTGCGGCTGGCCATCTCTGCAGCGTTTATACTGCTGATCACATCATCCATCAAATTAGTCCGGCTCAAGAGCTGTTCGAGCTGCGTTTGGCTGAGCTGGATCTCTTTGTCGGAATAGAGTTCGAAGCCATAGTCATTCATGGCCATGGAAAAGCTGATGGGATACAACTTGCTGATGCGGTAGGCGATAAGTGCTGCCATGACCTCATGGATCAATCTGCCTTCCAAGGGGTAGAAAAACAAATGATGGCCTTCCCTGGTTTTGATATGTTCGACGAGAAATTCCGCTTCGCTCGGCACGGCCGAAAGTTCGGCCTGTTTTTCGATCAGTGGTGCCAGGAAATGAAGCTCTTTTTCACTTGCAGGAGCTTCTGTTGCCGCAGCCAATTTTTTTCTTAGGAAATGGCTCAAGTTGGACGATAAGGGAAGTCTGCCACCAAGCCAGCTTGGAGTAATGGCTTTACCCGATGAGTTTCTTACAAATACGATCATTTCCTTGACCATCACAAGTTCGAGTATCCGCCCCGCAAGAATAAAGCGTTCACCTTTTTTAAGTTTGCTGATAAAGTATTCTTCGATCATGCCGATGTAACCACCGGAGAGAAACTTTACGCGCATCATGGCATCACCGACAATAGCACCGATATTGAGCCTGTGGAGCAGTGCAAGACGACGGTTTTTGATGATCCATTTGCCTTCTTCATCTTGGATAACCTTGTGAAATTCTTCGTAGCGTTTGCCTATTTTTCCACCTGCAGTAATAAAATACATGCACCATTGCCATTCTTCCGTATCCATGTAGCGAAAGGCATGGGTATTGGCGACGATCGCATGCAGTTCTTCCGAACGAAATCCTCCGCCCAAGGCGATGGTTACCATGAATTGAACAAGCACATCGAAAGTTTGAACCATAGGATCCCTGTTTTCGATCGTCTGCGTTTTTACGGCCTCCTTAAGGGCGGCGACTTCGATGAGCTCCAGGGAGTGCGTGGGGACGAAATAAATCGTAGAGGTTTCGAAAGGGCTATGGCCGCTTCTTCCAGCGCGTTGCATAAACCGGGCTACACCTTTACTCGAGCCAACCTGTATGACTGTATCAACGGGTTTGAAATCCACTCCTAAGTCCAAGGAAGAGGTCGATACAACTGCTTTAAGTTTGCCACTGCTGAGATTGTCTTCGATCCATTCGCGGATATGGGCGTCAATGGAGCTGTGGTGTAAGGCGATTTGTCCGGCAAAATCGGGGTGAGCCTCCAGTAGCAATTGGTACCACATTTCACTTTGACTACGCGTGTTGGTAAAGAGGATCGTGCTTTTGCTAGCAAGGATAATCGGGACGACCTGATCGACGAGGTTTCCACCGAGGTGCCCTGCCCAAGGAAGGAGCTCCACTGTGCTGGGGAATATCGGTTTGATAGCAATTTTCTTTTTCTCCTTAGCAACGATCTGGATACGTTTGGTGGCCTGTGGAAGTAAAACTTCCATGGCTTCATCAAGGTTACCGATGGTCGCTGTGATACCCCAGACGCGCAGGTTTTTCGTATACGATTTCAGGAAGGAAAGTGCCAGCTCGACCATCACGCCCCGTTTGTTGCCCATAAGTTCATGCCACTCATCTACCGTCACACATCGCAGATTCTTAAAATATTTGTCGCGTTGTTTTTGAGCAAGCAGTAGGTGCAGGCTTTCTGGAGTAACGAGCAGAACGTCGGGCATGGAGCGGGTTTGCTGCGCTTTGATCTTGGGGTCGGTATCACCATTACGGACCTGTACGATCCAGTCGAGTCCAATTTCGTCTATTGCTGTTTGCATGGCCCGGGCAAGATCTTTGGCCAGGGAGCGTAGGGGTGTAATCCAGAGGAGCTTTAGACCCCTTTGATAGTGTTCCGGATGATTGAGGAAGTCCATCAGTACCGCCATAAAAAGGGAAAAGGTTTTTCCGAAACCCGTAGGGGCAATAACCAGTCCGCTATATCCCTGGCTATACTTTTCCCAGGCCTTGGTCTGAAAGCTAAAGGGGACCTTTCCTTGGGTTTCGAAATAGCCGTTGACAATTCGAAACCCTTCACTATGTGCTAACGTTGTGTTCAATATCTATTGTTTCTATTCTTTATTGTATCAATTTCTTAACCTCTTCAAGATCGTCGATCTCTGCTGCTGTTTTGTCTTTTCGCCAGCGCAATATCCTTGGAAAACGCAGTGCAATACCCGATTTATGCCGTTTGCTGTATCCTATACCTTCAAAGGCAATTTCAAAAACAAGTTCCGGTTTGACCGTTCTTACAGGGCCGAATTTTTCCAGTGAATTTTGTTTTACAAAGCGGCTCACCTCCAGAATTTCTTGATCTGTAAGCCCCGAATAGGCTTTGGCAATTGTTACAAGCTGATCACCGTCCCGTACTGCAAAAGTATAATCGGTATAATGTGCACTGCGACGGCCACTTCCTTTCTGTGCATAAATGAGTACGGCATCAATGCTCATGGGGTTGACTTTCCATTTCCACCAGCCACCCTTTTTGCGTCCTGTATAATAGGGTGAGTCTTTCTTTTTCAGCATCAGTCCCTCGCTGTTTAGCGCACGGGATGTTGCCTGGCTATGCTGAAGCGCGGACCAGTCTGCTGCATGTACCAAAGGTGACAGCTGTAATGTACCTGGAGGGTTTGCTTCATAGCATTGCTCCAGCAGCGCACGTCTATAGGTAAGGGGCTCATTGCGCAGATCGATGCCGTTCAGTTCCAGGATATCATATAGATAGACAGAAATAGGCACTTCTTCACGCAGTGATTTGGGGATGGTCTTTCGGTTGATCCGTTTTTGCAGCTCGGAGAAGTTCAGCACACGGCCATCTTTGACAGCGAGGATCTCACCATCGAGCACAAAATTTCCTTTCCACTGATTGAGAGCTTCGGTAATTTCGGGGAACTGTGCGGTTACGAGTTCCTCGCCGCGAGACCAAATATGTATCTCATCTTCGCGCTTGATAATCTGGCCACGTATACCGTCCCATTTGTATTCCGCTTGCCATTCCGTTATCGGGCCAAGTTCTTCGGGTGTTTTTTCTAAAGGATAAGCAAGGCAGAAGGGATACGGTTTGGAGCGGTTGGTGTTGCTGTAAGCACCCTTGACTAGTTTGTCGAATTCAACCTCATGTGTATTCCATTGCCCCATAATACTATGCGCCACGGCGCTTGCTTCGGTATTCGCATAATGTGCGATTGTGTTGATTAGTCCCTTGGCGGAAACACCGAGCCGGAAGCTGCCGCCGAGAAGCTTATTGAAAATAAAGCGCTCCACAGTGTTTAATGTATTCCAGGAACTGAGCACAAAAGCTTTCTTTTCCATTATGGTGGCATCCTGGAGGGCGATGATCTCGTCCATCCATTCACCCAGACTTTTTTCGATCAGCATTGCGGGCGGTGGTAGCAATAGGGACAGGGTCTCGGCGAGATCGCCGACAGCGGCATAAGATTCGATAAATAGCCACTCGGGGATCCCTGTAATTTCTAAAGTCCATGTTTTGAGGTCCTTTATTGCGATGCTGCGTTTGGGCCTTTTACCGGTCATCAGGGCCAGGAACCAGATTTTGTCTTTTTCTGTAGCCGTTCTGAAAAAGTCCAATATAGCCTCTTTTTTCAAATTGGTCTTATTGCTGCTATCAAGCGCATTGATCAATGTGGCAAATTCTTTCATAGGCTATTAAGTTGTCTGGGTTTGCGGATCCTCTTCATCACCATAGTGTGTAGTCACTTCTTCGGCCTCAACGCCGATTTCATTGAGGTATTTGGCGAATGTCGCCGTTTGTCCATGAGTGACATAGACTTTTTCTGCGGCACTGCCACGGACAGCCTGTAGCAGGCCTGTCCAGTCCGCGTGGTCACTGATCGCAAAGCCTGCGTCGGCACTACGCCACCGTCGCGCCCCCCGGATCTGCATCCAACCCGAGCAGATCGCATAAGCTACATGTGGTATTTTTTGGAGCAGTTGGCTTTCCAGCAAGGCTGGTGGAAGCAGAACAATCTGATTGTCTAGTTGTTTGAGGTCCGATTTTAAGTCGGCGATGTGATAATCCGGCAATTTTATTCCCGCCAAACTGTAGGCTTCATTTAATTTGGCAATGCTGTAATGGACATAAACAGGGCCCATTTCATGAACAGCGTTGAGGATACGTTGGGATTTTCCAAGTGAATACCCGATAAAAACGGACGTTTTTTTGTTGCTTTGGTTGGTTTTAATCCAAGTTTGTAGGCGTTCATTTTGCGCTGCGACAGATTCCCAACGGTAAATTGGGAGGCCAAATGTACTTTCTGTAATAAATTCATGGCACTTTATGGGTTCAAAGGGCGTGGACAAGCCATCGTCCTGAATCTTGTAATCGCCCGTAAAAACGACAACTTTACCTTTATACTCCAGGCGTATCTGGGCAGAACCAATAATATGCCCAGCGGGGTGGAGTGATACCCGGACGCCATTGATGGATATCGCTTCGTTGTAGGCTAGACCCTGAACCTGAATGTCTGGACCTATGCGGCTTCGTAGGATATTGACCGTAAAATGATGGCAGAGGTATTTCTTCATTCCTACATGGGCATGATCTGCATGTCCATGGGAGATAACGGCCAGATCTACAGGCTGCCATGGATCGAGATAAAACTTGCCCGGAACGCAATAAATACCTTTTGATGTAAAACGTATCATATCTCATTAAAACAGGCTTTCGTGCGCTAAAGTTTTACTTATTTGTCGCGTTTTCAATTTAGCGCTGCGATTGCTTATTTATATTGGGGGTATTCAGTTAATTTTTTTAGATTTGTTAACCTTGATGCTAAGTTTTAATACACTATGATATTAATTGTCGATGATAATCCGGATAATATTTACTCTTTACAAAAATTGCTGGAATCCAAAAATTTTAAAGTTGATACCGCTCAATCTGGCGAAGAAGCATTAAAAAAGATCTTAAAATATAATTACGCACTCATTATATTGGATGTGCAGATGCCGGATATGGATGGCTTTGAAGTTGCTGAAAATATTGCCGGATTTAGCAAAACGAAGGAGACACCGATTATATTTTTGTCGGCAGTGAATACCGACAAGCGCTTTATCACAAAGGGATATGATTCGGGTGGATTGGATTATGTGACCAAACCGGTTGATCCAGATATTCTCCTGTTGAAGGTCAAGACATTTTATCGTTTATATGAGCAAACCCAGGCCCTGAAAGACGTTCAGCAAACGTTGGAACTTGAGGTAGAGCGGCGTAAGCAGGCACAGAAAGAGCTCCGGTCCAAAGTGGATTATCTGCATACTCTTTTAGAGTCCTTGCCTCAAATTGCATTTACCTGTGATAACAGGGGGAACATTGATTTTGTCAATGGTCGTTGGTTTCAGTTTTCGGACGATGCTACTATTTTTCCGCAAACCTATCCGGGAGATCGATCTATTGCGGCCGAGCTCCATGCGAGTCTTCAGTCGGGCAAACCACTGGAGATGGAAGTTCGCTTGAAAAAGAGCGTTTGTGGTGAATATTCGTACCACTTGTTGCGTGTATGGCCAATCTTAGAAAATAGCGAAAGCAACTGGGTAGGGACCTTTACCGATATTGACGCCCAGAAGCGGGCGGAAAAAGAGAAAGATGAATTTTTGAGTATCGCCAGTCACGAACTGAAAACCCCTTTGACGAGCATTAAGGCCTATATGCAATTGCTGGACCGCAAGCTTAAGCTTGAGGAAGAGAGTGCTGAAGCAAAGTATGTGAACCGCGTTCAGGGGCAGGTTGATAAACTCAATAGTTTAATTAGTGATCTCCTCGATCTATCAAAGATCGATAACGGCAAGCTATTGATCAACAAGAAGGTGTTTTCACTCGAGCATATGATCAAGAGCGCCATTGATTCGATTATTCAAACGCACGATCAGAGCAATATGGTCCTTTATCGCCAGGGAGAGATTGGCGATTTGCTGATTTACGGCGATGAGATTCGTCTCGAGCAGGTTTTAGTTAATTTTCTAACAAATGCATATAAATATGCTGCGGGAACCGAGAAGGTCATCGTTGATTGCACCCTCGTTGAGGATGCTGTGAAAATCAGTGTGATTGATTTTGGCATAGGGATACCTGTGGAGAAGCAAGCCGATGTTTTTGAGAAATTTTACCGCGTGGAGGAAACGTCATTTGACTTTCAGGGACTAGGCATAGGTTTATATATCTGTGCCGAAATTATCCGTAGTCACCAGGGCACGATTGCTGTAGAAAGTTCAGGTGAGCAAGGGGCCACCTTCTATTTTACTTTACCATTAAATTTACCTGTAGATGCCAAATAATAAGACAATCAATAATTTAACGATTGGAATAGGCTTTTCTTTGATTATTCTGCTAATCAGTTCTACGGCATCCTATCTAGGTATTCAGGAACAGAATAGACACCGTCAGGAACTTGCTATTACACGCAAAATTATCAGTACGTCGAATAGTCTGCTTAGCTCATTGCAAGGAGCAGAGACGGGTAATAGAGGTTTTCTTCTGACAGGCAAGGAAAGTTACCTGGAACCCTTTAATATGGCACTTAAAAGCCTTCCTCGAGAATTGCAGGAAGTTGAAGCGCTGACCAAGATGGATCCCGTACAAAAAGTTCGGGTTGATAGCCTATTGACTGCTGCACAATGGCGTTTAGCTATTTTAAAGGAGTCTGTTGATATTAAAAGAAAGGGGGGAGTTGTCAGTTTAGCACATTTGGATGAAAGTAAGATGGCTATGGATAAGTGTCGGGCGATTATCAAGGCTATTATTCATTATGAGGACGATAATATTGACAAAAAGTCGGCTGATCTGGACAATTCTTCGTTTATCACAACTTTGTTTATTATCATCAGTGCGCTGCTTTCTCTTATTATTACATCCTATTTTTATTTTAGATTACGTGCAGACTTCTTGAAACGTTCAGCGCTTGAAAAATCACTACGTGAGAAGGATGAAGGTATTTCTAGACGACTAAATTTGGTTCAGAGGATTACCAATCGTATCGCATTGGGGGATTATGATGTTAAGGTAGAGGGAGCCGGAGATGATGATCTTGGCGAAATTGCGAACGCCGTCAATAGGATGTCAAAAGCGTTGAAAAAATCATTTGATCAGCTAACGGATAATGACTGGCTTCATGCAGGTTATGCTAAACTCTATACGGGATTGGTGGGAAATAAGAGTGAAGATATTATTGCTACGGATTCCATTAAAAGTCTTGTCGGCTATACGGAATCAGTCAGTGGTGCAATTTATATTTTTAATGATGAGAAGCTGCAGCTATCAGGGGTATATGGCTTGGATATACAGACTCAAAAGTATTTTCTGCCAGGAGAAGGTTATATCGGGCAGGTATTTTTGGATCGTGAGCCCAAGGCACTACATAATCTAAATGCAAAGGATTATGTAGTCAGTTTTGCCAATGGAAAGATCGGTGTGCAGCATATCCTTTTTTTACCGATGCTGGTTGATGGTCAGGTGCTGGGCGTATTGGAAATTGGCCAGATGGAGCCTTTTACAGTATTAGAGCAGACATTTTTGACGGAATGTGCCCGACAGATTGGTATCGCCCTTGTCTCAGCAAAGGGAAGGGCAAAGATTCAAGCCCTGTTGGAAGAGACCCAGGTACAGTCTGAAGAGCTGTTGACGCAGCATGCCGAACTTGAAAGCCTGAATACGGAATTGGAAGCGCAGACATTGCGTTTGCAGTCGTCAGAGGAAGAGCTCAAAGTGCAACACGAGGAACTGATGCAGTCGAATCAAGAATTAGAGGAACGCTCGCGATTGCTTGAAGATAAAAATTTAATGATTGCCGAACGGAATCAGGAAATTCAACAGAAAGCCGAAGAGTTGGCGTTGAGTACTAAATATAAATCCGAGTTTTTGGCTAATATGTCCCACGAACTCCGTACACCGCTCAATTCAATATTACTTCTATCGCGCTTGCTATCGGAGAATGTAGAGGAAAACTTAAATTCAGATCAGATTGAATCGGCTAAAGTCATTCAAAGTTCGGGAACGAGTTTGTTGACGTTGATCGATGAGATTCTGGATCTTTCCAAAATTGAATCGGGTAAGATGACCTTGGATTATGCGTCGTTGGATCTGAATGATATTTTGTCGGATTTGAATAGTTTGTTTTTGCCGATTGTACAGGAAAAAGGCTTGATGCTAAAAACGAATATCAGCGATAAGGTCAACCGGAGATTTCAGGGAGATAGGCTTCGCATAGATCAGGTACTCCGTAATTTGATTTCAAATGCGATTAAATTTACCAAAGAAGGCGAAGTACGTCTGGAAATCTATGAAGACCCAAGCGATAGTGATCGATTGGTGTTCGCTGTAGTCGATTCGGGTATTGGTATACCACTTGAAAAGCAGAAAATTATTTTTGAAGCCTTTCAACAAGCTGATGGCTCAACCAGAAGGAAGTTTGGTGGTACTGGATTGGGGCTTTCCATTAGCCGCGAGATCGCGCGCTTACTGGGTGGAGAAATCCGGTTGGAAAGCGAAGTTGGCAAAGGCAGTACGTTTTTGTTTATTATTCCGAAGTCTAAAGTTGAAGTCAAAGAGCTATTGACCAAGGAGCAGCAATTGGTTGAGGAGATATCTTCGGAAGTAGAAGAGGTCATTGAGATTGTTAAAGAAGATACCTATAATCCGGTCACGATTAGGATCCCGGAGGAGATTCCCGATGATCGGGATACGGTTGTAGAAGGCGATAAGGTAATTTTGATTGTGGAGGATGATGTTAATTTTGCCAAGGCACTCTTGAAATATACCCATACGCAAAACTATAAAGGTGTAGTTGTTGTTCGTGGTGACCATGCACTTCCAGCAGCCCAGAAATATCACCCAGTTGCTATTTTGCTTGATATTCAATTGCCAATTATGGATGGATGGGCTGTCATGGATCAATTGAAGGGCAATAAGGCTACACGCCATATTCCGGTTCATATTATGTCTTCGCTTGAGGTGAAGAAAGAAAGTTTGTTAAAAGGAGCGATCGATTTTATTAATAAGCCTGTTGCGTTAGAACAAATGACTTCGGTATTCCAAAGAATTGAATCGGCGTTAAGTCGTTCACCGAAGAAGGTGCTTATTGTTGAAGAAAATCCAAAGCATGCAAGTGCATTGTCTTATTTCTTAAGTAGTTTTAATATATCACTTGAAGTAAAAGATAATGTAGAGGATAGCATTACAGCTTTACGCACGGCGGATGTGGACTGTGTGATTTTGGACATGGGAGTACCTGATGAAATGGGCTACCATACGTTGGAAGCAATCAAACAACATGAAGGACTGGAGAACTTGCCGATCATTATCTTTACAGGCAAGAATTTGTCCAAGGCTGAAGAGTTGAAAATTAAAAAATATGCAGACTCAGTTGTTGTAAAGACGGCTCATTCTTATCAACGGATTCTGGATGAGGTAGGCCTGTTTCTTCATTTGATTGAGGTTAATAATTCAGACGACGCTAGGAGGAAGAACAATGGGCTTGGAGCTTTGACCGACGTATTGAAGGGCAAGAAGGTTCTTGTCGCTGATGATGACGTTAGGAATATCTTCTCGATGACCAAAGCATTGGAGAAATTTCAAGTGAAGGTAATTCCCGCGATGGATGGTAAAGAAGCGTTGGAGGTATTGATGTCCGGAGAACCTATAGATATTGTATTGATGGATATGATGATGCCTGAGATGGATGGTTATGAGGCGATTAAGAATATCAGACAACATGTGGACTATGCAAGATTACCAATTATCGCCGTTACGGCAAAGTCGATGATCGGGGATCGTGAAAAGTGTATTCAGGCAGGAGCTTCGGATTATATCTCGAAGCCGGTGGATATTGACCAACTCTTGTCTTTATTGCGTGTGTGGTTATATGAAAATTGAGGACAACTGATATATGGATCAGAATAAGGTAATATTAATTGTGGACGACGATCAACGCAATATTTTTGCATTGCGTTTGACGTTGAAAGCTAAGGGATATCAGGTGTTGAGCAGCACGAGTGCGAGCGAGGCTATGGAGATCTTGGAGGCGAATAAAGGTGTGGCGTTGATATTGATGGATATGATGATGCCTGAAATCGATGGCTATGAGGCGATTCAGCTAATTCGTAATTCGAGTTTGATGGGTAAAATTCCGGTTATTGCCGTGACAGCGCAAGCGATGAGTGGAGACCGGGAGAAATGCTTGGAAGCTGGAGCCCAGTCGTATGTCTCGAAGCCGATTGATGTCGATAAATTGATGGGTGAAATTGAACAGTTAATCTAAATGTTGGGCTATAGTATCATAAAAGACCATGAAATAGATATTTTGCTTGAAGATATCTATCGAGACTACGGGTATGATTTTTTGCAGTATAGCCGTGCCTCGATGAAGAGGAGGATTAATCGGATCATGACGAATGACCGTTTGGCAAGCTTTGCTGAACTTCGCTTTGTATTAAAGGACAATCCTGCATTTTTGCAGCACTTTGTAGAAGAGATTACCGTTAACTTAACTGAGATGTTTCGGGATCCTTTATTCTTTCGTCAGCTACGGGAGGAAATTCTACCACAATTGGGTACATACCCGTTGATCCGTGTGTGGATTGCAGGCTGCTCCACAGGAGAAGAAGCTTACTCGATGTCCATTTTGCTAAAAGAGGCGAATCTGTATCACAAGTCATTGATATATGCAACGGATATTAATCCACGGGTACTTGATATTGCCCGGAATGGTGTATATCCATTGAGCCAGATAAAATCTTTTTCTGAAAATTATATAGAGTCTGGAGGAAAACAGGATTTTTCGAAATATTATACAGCAAATTATGAATGGGCGAAATTCAATGCCGATCTAAAGCAAAAAATGATTTTATCTACCCATAATCTGGTATCAGACACTTCATTTAATAGCTTTCAATTAATCCTTTGCCGCAATGTTTTGATCTATTTTAATAAAGACTTGCAGGAGCGTGTCTTTAAATTATTTGACGCGAGTCTAGAAAATTTAGGATATTTGGCATTAGGTAGTAAAGAAACCATACGATTTTCAGGTATTCAGCATAACTTTACACCTGTAGGGGATCAAAAAATTTGGAAAAAACTTTATACCTTATAAGGGGGTGCAGGCAGGCGTGAATCTTTTGTGTCTGATGTAAAACAATGAAGGTATACATAAACTATTTTATATGAGTAAAGCAAAAACGGTATTGATATTTGAGGACGATACCATTATTTTGGAGGTTATAACGGTTGTTTTGACAGATTTAGGGTTCCATGTTGAAGTTTCGGAAACTTCACATGATATTATCCAAAAGGTGGAATCTGCAGAGCCCAACCTTATCTTAATGGATAACTGGATTCCAAACATAGGTGGTGTTGAAGCGACTAGATTGCTTAAATCAGATAAGCGCTTTAGCCATATTCCTGTAATTTACGTTTCGGCAAACAACGATATTCAATCCCTAGCAGATCGTGCTGGAGCGGATGATTTTTTATCTAAACCTTTTGATTTGGAAGATTTGGAAAATATTGTCAATAAATATATTGTATAGATCAATTGTAAAGGTTGGACTTCAGTACTGCGACTTTCAGTTTCTTGCGGGATAGTTTAGCCGATGGTAGAATGTTGGCCTGTGTCAGTGGTGACTATGCTGTAGTCTATTATAAATTTGGTATCAAAGTATTGGTGATTGTACTACCAGGTATTTAAGCCTTCCTGTAAGATATTATTATAGGTTTCCACATTGAACTTATAGAGGTCGGGAGCTTTATGGGCTCCACCTTTCCGCTGTTCGTCAAGTTTTTGAAGGATACCCATGTTTTTCATTTTACGATAAAAATTGCCTCGATTAAGTTTTTTACCGAGTACTGTTTCGTAGAGCCCTTGCAAGTCGGGCAGTGTAAACTTGTCTGGTAGTAAATTGTATCCTATTGGTTTGTAAGAAAGCCGCTCGCGAAGAGTCCGAAGAGCCTTGCTGATGATTTTGCGGTGGTCCATGGTGATATTAAGTTCAGTGATGTCCTTAAAATCGATCCACTGGCAGGTCTCACTTAAGGAATCAGGTTGAGGAACAACATGTTTGTAATTTACTAGCGCGTAGTAACCAATTGAAATAAAACGCTGTTTGTTCCACAGTGTGTCGGGGTAATCCGCAAAGGATTGCTGGCTGCGCTGCGGGCTTCCAAATACGGCAAATTCTTCCAAGAAGATATCCTCTACACCCGAGCGTTCATAAAGTACACGTTTGACCGCTTCGTCAGTATCCTCCTCTTTCCCTACATAACCTCCAGGAAGAAACCACTCTTTATTGTAGTTCATTTTTAATAAAAGGATTCTCAAAGAACCTTGGTCGAAGCCAAAGACGACGGTGTCTACAGAAATGTGAGGTAGAAATTTTTCATAACTCTCTGCCGATGCGTTAATAATCTGTGTTCTGAAATCCATGTACTTTCTGTCTTTGGCTTAATATTACAAAAAAATATCTCAATGGGAGGCAAGTTGGCCGATAAAAGTCGAACAATACTTTGTGTCAAAAATTACATTAGGGGCTTTTTTGTTAAAACAATATATTGATAGTTAGCTTTTTGTGTTATTTCGTTGATTTTATTTTGTAATTGAACAAAAAGGTTGTACAATTGTATTGCTTCATAACGAAGCAATATAAGTAACTGATTATAACGTATCAAGCCAAATGTTTTTATTGCCGATAAGGCGAACGTTTTGACTACGAACTCATTTATTAAAATAACAGATTATATGAACGCAAGGAAACTACTATTCGCTTCATCTTTCAGTCTATTTTTAACGTTTTCGGCACAAGCCCAGGTTTACCAAAAGATTGAGAATAAATACGGCCCTGTATTGGGGTATTCGACAACTTCGGGAGTGAAGATCCTAAGCATTGCTGGAAATAAATTTAAGGATCTCAATCGAAATGGGAAATTAGATCGTTATGAAGACTGGCGTTTGACACCAGAGGAACGTGCCAAAGATCTCGCCTCAAAATTATCTATTGATCAGATTGCTGGGCTTATGTTGTACAGCAGACATCAAGCTTTACCAGCACCGGCACTTGGATTTATGGCTGGCACCTATCAAGGAAAAAATTACCAGGAAGGTCTTGTTTCACCTTGGGCTCTAACCGATCAGCAGCGCGAATTTCTGAAGAAGGATGGGCTTAGGCATGTCCTGTTAACGGCAGTAAAAGATCCGGAAACCGCTGCCCGCTGGAATAATGAGTTGCAGGGTTTTGTGGAAGGGTTGGGATGGGGTATCCCGGCGAATAATAGTTCCGATCCACGTCATAATGCAGTTGTCAGTGCGGAGTTCAATGCAGGGGCAGGGGGACAAATTTCGATGTGGCCGGATGGACTTGCGATGGCGGCGACATTCGATCCGGCTATCGTTAAACGTTTTGGGCAAGTGGCGGCTTCGGAATATCGATCATTGGGCATCACGACGGCATTATCTCCACAGATAGATTTGGGTACTGAGCCGCGTTGGTACCGCATTGGTATGACTTTCGGAGAGAGCCCCGAGTTGACCACAGCCATGGCTAGAGCTTATATCGATGGCTTCCAGACATCGAGCGGGAAAGACGAAATTGCCTTAGGTTGGGGGTATAAGAGTGTCAATGCTATGGTGAAACATTGGCCCAGTGGAGGGCCTGAGGAAGGTGGTCGGGACGGCCATTGGGCTATTGGAAAGTTTGCGGTATATCCAGGTGATAATCTGAAGCAACATATTATTCCATTTGTCAATGGAGCTTTCCAGTTGACTGGAAAGACGAGCAAAGCTGCCGCAGTTATGCCCTATTATACGATTTCTTTTGGTCAGGACAAGAAGAATGGTGAAAATGTGGGAAATGGTTATAGCAAATATTTGCTTACCGACTTGTTGCGTGGCACCTACGGTTATGATGGTGTGATCTGTTCGGACTGGTTGATTACGGGAGATGAAGCGCCTAAGCCAGATGGATTTGCAGGTAAACCCTGGGGGGTAGAACAGCTGTCGGTGGCAGAGCGTCATTATAAAGCATTAATGGCAGGTGTAGATCAATTTGGAGGCAATAACGATAAGGCTCCTGTTTTGACGGCCTATGAACTGGGTGTGAAAGAGCACGGACAGAAATTTATGAGACAACGATTTGAGGCCTCCGCTAGAAGGCTTCTGTTAAATATTTTCCGGGTAGGGCTTTTTGAAAATCCATATTTGGATGTCGAGGAAAGTCGTGCCACTGTCGGAAATCCCCTCTATATGAAGGAGGGCTACGACGCACAGGTAAAGTCCGTTGTTTTACTAAAGAATAGTGATCAGCAATTGCCTATTCGTGGACGGAAGAAAGTTTATGTTCCGAAGATGTATAGGGCAGCAATGAAAGATTGGTGGGGAAACTATACACAGGCGCGATTGGAATACCCCGCCAACATTGATCTCTTGCAAAAATATGCCGATGTAACCGATAACCCCAATGAAGCTGATCTTGCAATCGTGTTTGTACAGAGCCCGATCAGTGCCGAAGGTGGGTATAGCGAAAGGGATCGCAGGAATGGTGGAAATGGCTATGTTCCCATTTCCTTGCAGTATGGCAGTTATACAGCCTCAAACGCTAGAGCGGAGAGTATTGCTGCAGGTGATCCAGTAATCGATCCATCGATTAAGAATAGGTCTTATAAGAATAAAATGGTGACTGCTGCTAATGTGATGGATCTTCAGACGATATTGGATACGAAGGATATGATGAAAGATAAACCAGTTCTGGTTGCTGTAACTGCCAACAAGCCGATGGTATTTGCCGAGTTTGAAAAGGAAGTCTCTGGTATTGTTTTGAATTTTGGCGTATCGACACAGGCTGTATTGGATGTTATGTTTGGAAAGTATGAACCATCTGGTCTTTTACCGGTTCAAATGCCAGCGAATATGGCTATAGTAGAGAAGCAAGCAGAGGATGTGCCCTTTGATATGGAGGTATATGTTGATCAAGCCGGACATGCTTACGATTTTGGTTATGGTTTGAACTGGTCGGGTGTAATTAAAGATGAGCGCGTGCGCGAGTTTGTTAAGAAATAGGTTTGATTATATGGTCAATTTAAAAATGAGAAACCTTAGCTTATTTTCATCTTCAAGCTCGACTGCCATATCGACGAGATTTTAATGAATCTTAACTTTTGAAACCATATAGTGTATAAAAAGAAAAGCCTCTTTGCGTTGAACAAAGGGGCTTTTAAGTACGCCAATCAGGATTCGAACCTGAGACCGTCGGTTTAGAAAACCGATGCTCTATCCAGCTGAGCTATTGGCGCGTCGCTTTCGGTAATGCAAAAGTAGACATTTGTGTTATATTTCCAAAATATCGCCAACTTTTTTTTGTGGTTTTTCAATAACTGATTGCTTTTCAACAAGATTATTTTATTGATCTAGGTCAAACAAAATGAATAAAACTGCTGTTACCTTTGTGTTATTAAACAAATAGAAAAAACATAAAATTATGGCACAAGGAAAATGGGAACTAGACGCTGCACATAGCGAGATAGAATTCAAAGTAAAACACATGATGATTACGAACGTTAAAGGGAACTTTGACAGTTTTAAAATAGATGTTGACGCCGATGGTGAAGATTTTAAAAATGCCCTAGCGAAAGTTGTTATTGACACTGCGTCCATCAATACGCGTAATGAGCAACGTGATGGTCACTTAAAAAGTGCAGATTTCTTTGATGTGGAGAAATATCCAGCAATTACATTTGAAGCAACAAGCTTGGAGAATAATGAAATTAAAGGAAATTTGACAATCCGTGACGTTTCTAGACCGGTGTCTTTTGACTTAGAATTTGCAGGTATCCAAAAAGATCCTTGGGGAAATACCAAAGCTGGTTTTATTGTAGAGGGCAAAATCAAACGTTCAGAATTTGGCCTTAATTGGAATGCGGCATTGGAAACAGGAGGGGTAATGGTGAGCGACGATGTAAAATTTAGTGCTGATATTCAGTTTATAAAAGCTCAATAAGCACAATATATAAAATAAAATTTGGTAGGAGAGTGGAAATTCGTACTTTTGTCGCGGAGAGTTGGCAGAGTGGTCGAATGCGGCGGTCTTGAAAACCGTTAACTGTCACAGGTTCGGGGGTTCGAATCCCTCACTCTCCGCCAAGTGCAAATTTAAAGTTTTAAAAAAGCACTGAAAAATGTAAAAATCCTGCAAATCAATGATTTGCAGGATTTTTTTTGTTTGTGGATATTGGTGAAATATGTAAAAATACTCAAAAAGTTTGTGGCACATTCGTGGCACTTTTCAAATTTTTAAAAAGTGCCACAAAAAATATTATTAAGTACTTAATGTTAAGTATATGCTTAGGTTAACGATTTGAGTACTTAAATCTTTGGTTCGACATTTATAACCCTTAAAAAGTTTGATTATGTTAGAACAAAGTTATGGGCTAAACTTCTTTCTAAAGAGCCCAAGAGAAAAAGCCGAACTATCCGCATTGTCTATGTTCGAATTACGGTAGATGGAATTTCAAAAGAATGCTAAGCGGGCGGAGCTATAGCGTGTTAGCTCCGCTCAAATTTTTTCTGAAAAATCAGAAAGAATAGCAAGCACCTTACTAGTTCTTTTTTTATTTAATCTATTCATGAAAAACAACCATTATAAACAAAATCGTGGACTCCTATTATTTATATTAACACCTATTTCTATTTTATTTTCAAGTGATTAAATGATAAAACAACGAGCATTTACGTATATTCATCGAATGAATTTAAATAGTTATTAATTAACTAAATCTAGCTCTATTTGCCCTCATTTTTGGTCGCTTTGTGCAGCCTTCACGCATGCTTGTAGTACCTTTAAAGCGCATTTTGCTTTATACATGAACAGTGCTTTATCTGTGCTTTATCTGTGCTTTATCTGTGCTTAGCATGTGCTTTATCCCTACTGGGGCTGTGAAGCTTCCGTTTTTTTCCTTCGAAAAGGCACTAAAAGGAAAGTGAATATTAACCTATAGTTATAAAAAAACACTTGTTTTTTTTGTCCTGTATCAATGTGTTTTGATAGGAAACGGAATGAACAACTTTTTGTTAGGGAATAAAATTTCCAGTCACGAGTGAGTATGGCACTACGAGGAACAGCCTTCGAGCTGATCCAAGGCAACTGATCGGTTTGATATGTAACGAATGCAGAGATTGGGAGCACGAAATCCCAATAACTTATGTAAATTAGGTAAGCAGCAAAGAGCGTTGTCTGTTAACAACACAAAACGCTTTTTTTTTGTTTAATTATTTACTTATTAGCGTTTAAAGGCATAAAATATGGGCGGAAAATTGATTTTACAGCTCTCGCTTTTGGTCGTACAGCTATTCTTATGGCAAAGCTGTACGCATAACTCACAGCGGGTGACAGCAGAAAATAATAAAAATGAGATTACTGCAGTGTCAATTTCTACGGTTGGCGGATTTACAGTAACACCTTCAAAAGGTTATACGATGAAGATAACACGAGATAGTGTTTATTGTCTATTTTCTGCAATTGATACAGCACAGAGTACGATAAAATCATACGGCAATACGGAAGACAAATGGAACTCGCTATTGGATAAAATTGATTTGGAAAAATTTATTGCCGCTAAAGAGGAGGAATCGCGTCAGCCATACGATGGAATAGATATAAAAATAAGCATTACAACAAAAAAGGGGCAATATGTAAAACTGAATGCTGATGATAACCCTAGCTGGAGTCGTGTATATAGACAATTGGAAGAATCTTTTCCCCCTCAATCATATGGAAACAAAAAATTAGACAAGTGAATCAATTAAAGACAGTAATAACTTATAGTAGCTTTTGTAACTTAGTTTACTTTCCGTTTTTGCTGTGGAAATAGGGAATGAAAATTTTTTGACATGCTAAACAACGCAAATAAAATATAAATTAACATGGATGAGCAATTCAAACAACAAGTATATGAGGTTGCAAAGCTGATTCCCAAAGGTCGAGTAACGACTTATGGAGCGATAGCAAAAGCTTTAGGTTTTCCTAACCACTCAAGGCACGTAGGGAAAGCGATGGGAGGATGCCCGAAAGATGTTCCTGCCCATCGTGTTATATCAAGTAGCGGTACACTTGCGGTGCCTGGATTTCAAGAACGGCTTGAAGCTGAGGGGCTTGTTGTGAATAATTTACGGATCAAGGATTTTAGAAAGTTGTTTTGGAATCCGATGGACGAATTAATCGATTAATTTAATAACATGAAATACTGTGCTTTTCTACGCGGCGTCAATGTGAAGGGAACCAACATGAAGATGGTAGATGTCTGTCAAGTTTTTAAGGACGCCGGTGTAACTGATGTCACTTCGGTACTGGCTTCTGGAAATATTGTTTTTTCGTCGGACAAAGCGGCCGACCCGCTCAAGCGGCTATTGGAGGAGTCCATGTCGGCATATTTTTCTTATGAAGCTTTTTTATTCATCCGGTCACAGGAAGAGGTGGAATTGCTGCAGGCAAACATTCCGTTTGAAATGCATACGGACTTCCATGTATATGCTTTTGTAGGGACAGCAGGTGTCGAAACAATACTGATGGATGAATTCAGCAATTCGACGCAGGTGCCAGGGGAGAAGGCTGAAATTGTCAATACGGTCTTTTATTGGCGTGTGCCCAAGGGAAATACTTTGGATTCCAGTTTTGGAAAGGTGTTAGGAAAAAAGAATCTTAAAGATAAGATGACAAGCCGGAATATCAACACCTTTGAAAAGATATTGAAAAAAATGGGTTAATCAACGGAAAGAGCCCGATAGTGCCGGGCTCTTTTTTGTTTTATGGAATTCAACTGGGCGCGAAGCGGTTCCCCGGATGAAAACTTCTGTGGCATTAATCTTAATCGATCTCAGCCGATTTAGCCCAGATATTAATATGCCCATCTTTTGCATAAAGATCAATTTCGTGAATTTCCTCCGGGCTAAACGACAGATTCTTCAGTGCACCAACGCAATCAATGACCTGTTGTGGTCTTGACGCGCCAATTAGCGCCGATGTAACCTGCTTCTTACGTAATACCCAGGCAATCGCCATCTGTGCGAGCGACTGTCCTCTACGCTGTGCAATTGCATGTAAAGCCTGGATGTTCTTTTGATTTTCTTCGTTCAGAAATTTCGTCTGAAGTGATTTGGATTGCGAAGCGCGACTATTCTCCGGGATATGCTGTAAATATTTATCGGTGAGCATGCCCTGTGCCAGGGGAGAGAATACGATAGAACCGATGCCTATCTCATCCAAGGTATCAAGCAAGCCATCGGTTTCTACCCATCTGTTTAACATGGAATAGCTGGGCTGGTGAATAATAAAAGGTGTACCCAATGATTTCAGGATCGCATAGGCCTCTTTTGTGCGTTGCGAGTTATAGGATGAAATACCGACATAAAGTGCTTTTCCGCTGCGGACTAGCTGATCCAGCGCCAACATGGTCTCCTCCAAGGGGGTATTGGGGTCGAAACGATGTGAATAGAAAATATCGACGTAATCGATACCCAGGCGCTTGAGTGATTGCTCACAGCTTGATATCAGATATTTACGGCTTCCCCATTCTCCATAAGGCCCATTCCACATGTGATATCCTGCTTTTGATGAAATAATCATTTCATCGCGGAGGCCGTAAAATTGTTCTTTTAATATTTGTCCGAAGGCCTTTTCGGCGCTCCCAGCAGGTGGACCGTAATTGTTTGCGAGGTCGAAATGGGTAATTCCCAAGTCAAACGCGGTTGTGCAAATATCAACTTTGGTTTGATGGGGTGTGTCGTCACCGAAATTATGCCACATTCCCAATGAGATGGCAGGCAATAGAAGACCGGATTGACCACAACGATTATAGATCATATCTTGATATCGGTCTGGATTTGCTGTAT
This sequence comes from Sphingobacterium paramultivorum, assembly GCF_014109745.1. Lineage (NCBI taxonomy): Bacteria > Pseudomonadati > Bacteroidota > Sphingobacteriia > Sphingobacteriales > Sphingobacteriaceae > Sphingobacterium > Sphingobacterium paramultivorum. The sequence goes on along the minus strand of NZ_CP058555.1, from coordinate 2,039,973 downwards.
ACTGCATAGTCTTGAATAGTTTTAATCCAAACTAAGATAAATTTATGCTTATTTGCAAGTTTTAATTTTACACGACGTATGTAATTTTTTAGTGCAGGGCAACTTTCCGAAGAATCCAATGCAGATGTCCTTCAAGCGCATTTGGAAAACTACTGCGTGATGTCTTTTATAAATCGAAATTTAATGTATTTTTATATGAAATCTAAGAAACTGATTAATTCGTACTATGAGGAAAATTCTGACCATCCTATGCTTTCTTTTTATTGTATTGGGGAATTGTTATGCACAATCAAAACATCTGCTTTTCAAGACTGATTTTGGCGATTTTAAAGTTGTACTTTATGACTATACGCCCAATCATCGCGATTTGATGTTGCGATCCATTCGGGATACTGTGTATCAGGGAGCATTGTTTAATCGCATTATTGAAAATTTTGTTGTGCAGGGCGGAGAGCATGATATTGATATTGAAAAACGTGAGGCAGCAGATCCCCTTCATAAAAAACCACGATTGGCAGCAGAGTTTGATGACCGGGCTTTTCATAAAATGGGTGCTCTGGGGGCAGGACGGGATGGAAATCCGGCGAAAGCATCTTTTTTGAATCAGATCTATTTCGTGGTTGGAAAGAAAATCACGGCAGCTGAACTTGATAGTCTGGAATTAAAGAAAGGCATAAAATATACTGCAGCACAACGTAAGGAGTACTTAGCTCGCGGAGGACAGCCAAGACTCGATCATGATTTTACCGTTTTTGGTGAAATTTATGAAGGCTTTGATGTGATCATGAAAATAAGTCGTGTAAAAACGGATAAGCAAGATTATCCACTTCATAAAGTGCCTTTTAAGATTGTTGAAATAAGTAAATAACCTTGACCACCGAATTTATATTGATAAAAAAAGGGCTTAATTGCCCTTTTTCTATTTACGATGTTGATCAAATTCTTCTTTAAGCTTCTGATAACGCTCTTTCCACTCGTCTGGTAGCTTTTTCGGGATATCTTTGAGACTTTTCAGCTGAAATGCAAATACACAGGCTGCGAAACCAACCGTACTGATAGCCATTCCTGTCCAGATCACCAGTGAGAAACCGGCAAATAGTGGATTCCAAAGCAAGATAAAGCTGAAAATAATGCCTAAAATGGCAAATAACAAATTCCAACCCCAAGATTTACTACCGTAATTTTTGAGATCAAAGGAAAAGGATAGCAGTTGGAAGGATTTAAAAAGTGCATAAAAACCCACGATAAATGCCAAGGTGTTTGCTGACAACAGCGGATTGGCAATGAGCAATATGCCGAATAGGGTATAGAGGATGCCCCCGGTGAGGTACCAGCCCCAACCATCCACTTCATCTTTATTCTGCACAGCAAAAATGATTTCCAAAATACCGGAAATAATAAATGACCATGAAAATAGAATCGCTAATGTGAGAAATGCAGCAACAGGTGTGGAAATGGTATAGAAACCCAAAAGAATTAATAGAATTCCGATAATCAATGGGATATACCAGTGCTTGATGGATGTCCGAATCGTTTTAAAAAATGAATTTGCCATAATAATGAGTTAAAATATTGCAGATAAAAAAGCCCCATTAATTTCTTAACGAGGCCTTACATATATAAAACTGATTAAATTAGGCAAAAGAAAAATGTACTAGATCTTTCCAGTCTCTTTTAAAAGTTTGTAATATGCATACACGATATTGATTTCAGCATTTGTGTATTTCAATTCCGCTTCAAGTTTTGAGTTTGATGCATCCATGATATCGACGATCAACGCCAATTGGTTCAAATACTTTTTCTCAATAATACGATAGTTCTCATCTGCAAGGGCTTTATTGTACTCCAAAGTCTTGCGTTGTGAGTAGGCCTCATTGTATTTAATGTATGCAGTATTAACAGCTACGCTGGTTTTTTGTTTCAGAGCGCTTGCGTATTTCTCGTTTTTTTCAATTTGTAGATCATTTAGCTTAAGCTTTTTTCCTGTTGTGTAGACTGATGAAATCGTATAGCTCAGGGAGATACCAGTATTCCAGGTATTCATGTATTTGTCGATCACTGGCATCACATTGGTGATGGGTTTCACAAGGCTGTTTCCCGCGAATACGCTGAGGGCAGGGGATCGTTCTGATTTTGTAATAGCCTTTTCTGTCAGCAAAAGCTCGGTCTCTTTGGCCGCAAGCTGAAGGCCCGGGCTGGATACATAAGCGTCTTGTTTCAAGCTCGCGAGGTCTGCCAGCTGAAATCTGCTATCTAATAGTTTATCATCCGGCTCAATTACTGTACCCTCCTGTAGTCCTAACGCGACTATAAGCTCGTCATTCAGGATTTTCCGATTGTTTTGAATGACCTCTTTCGCTAACTCCAATTCAGATATTTGCAATTGGTTTCGGATGACATCATTTTTGGTGATCATGCCCTGTTTATATAATTTTTCCGTCAGGTCTAGCCTTTTGTGGGCAAGCTCAATATTTTGATTATAGACAGCTTCCTGATTTTTAAGTTTAAATAGATCAAGGTAGTACCCTAAAACCAAAATTTTAATGTTCTGTTCTTCATTCTTATGATCTAATTCAGCCAGCTCCTCACCCAAGGAAGAGGCTTTGATGCTATTTTTTACCACACCTCCTTTCCAGATAAGTTCTTTCGCCTCCAAAGCATAATTATTACCGAAATGGGGTAGAGGTATCTTTTCCGATCCTGATAAGTCTTTGTCGATCAACGCAGCATTGCCGAGGTAAAAAGCAGATGCCGAAGCGCTGATTTCGGGAAGCCTTCTTAATTTTGCAACTTCTGTTTTTTGTTGGGCGATACTTACAGCTGATGCCGAAACGATAAGATTTGGGTGGTTATGGATAGCAAATTCGAACAGTTTTTCAATTGTTATTTTCCGGCTGTTTATGCTGTCTTGACCGTATGTTTGATTGCAAAAGAATGTAAAGAAGCATAACGTCAAGTAAAAACCTATTTTTCGGGCTCTTGACTTCGTATTCATGGTATTTAACTTTGTTTATATATGTGATACAAAGTTAGCATGCCTTGGGGTGACAAGAAATGTTTGATTCCTGCTTTATGATGTTCAATTGGTAACAAGATTAGCTTGCTGTTCACGAAATAGCTTAGGTGTTATCCCGACATGTTTTTTGAAAAACTTGCTAAAAGCATATTGATCTGAAAAATTAAATTCCTGTGAGATCTGATTGATTGTTTTGGTAGAAATGGTGAGCTGCGCTCTAGCTTCTGTGACTAGCCAGTTGCTAATAATTTCAGAGGGCGATTCTTTTGTAATCTCCTTGACGCTGATCGACAGGTACTTGATGGAAATATTGAGGCGGTCGGCGTAGAATGCTAGATCGCGCTGTTCTTTGTAGTGATCGGCTATAAGCTGTAAAAAATGCACGGTAATTTCTTCCTTTCTTTTGTTGTGTGTCTTTCCGGAGCTTTCGCCGGCAGTATAGATCACATCGGCCAAAAGGTAAATAATCGCCATAAAAATATTGATATTGGCTTTTTGGAGAAAATCCTTCTTCGGATCGATCGGTTTTTTACGGTTGCTATGTAAAGTGGATAACAATGTCCAGATAGCTTCAAAATCGTTGGGGGCAGGAGTAAAGGGTGTGGAGCGATTGGCATTGATTAACCGATACGCATCGTATCGACTGATCGACAATCGTATTCGGTTGGAAAAATTCCGGTCATAATGGAGTATTTTAAAAACAGCATCGTTACTAATTGCTGTAAAGCTGTAGTACTTATTGTATCCGATAAAGAGGATGTTGCCAGCTTGAAGATCGGTGGGGGTACCATTGCTATTGACCTGAATAGAGCCTCTATACAGCAGGATACAAGTCGTCCATAAGGGATGATAGTGGTAGTCTTCTCCGTGCGCAGGAAGTTCCGATTGATCTATAAGTTCTATTTCATTCATTTTTTCAATAAAAAAGTAAGGAATAGCGTAGGCAACTTTACCGCTATAGTAGCAAAAATTTGTTCTATGCTGTTCAGCAAAAAGGGACAATCAATTTCTTTTGTGCTGGAAGCTCTACAATATAGGATTTATGGAGCAGCCTTAGACCGACTCCATAAATTCTGTATTATCGCTCTTAAAAGGCGACTTTTTTAGGGTCCGATCCAGAAAAACCCATTTCAGGGAGTTCGAGGATAGTTTTGATATCGCTTGCTGTCAGCTCAAAATCGTCGATAGCTAAATTTCTTTTTATATTATCGGGATTGGTTGATTTTGGCAGCGGCAAGATGCCCTGGGATAAAGCAAATTTGATACAGATCTGTCCAACACTTGTATTCTTTTCTTTTGCCAGTGCAACGAGTGTTTCATCCTGCAATATTCTGCCCGAACCCAGTGGTGACCAAGCCTGAACAAGGATGTCATTGGATTGGCAGAGCGCCACGGTATCTTCCTGAAGATAACCCGGATGAAATTCAATCTGGTTCACAGCAGGTACGATTGTCGCTGACTCCAATAATTTGGCGAGGTAGTCTTTTGGAAAATTACTCACACCGATAGCTCTTATTTTCCCCTGTTGATACAGATGCTCAAAAGCTCGCCAGGTATCGGCGTTGATGTCAGACCAGTTTGCAAACTGTGTTTCATTGGCTGGCCAGTGAATCAGGTAAAGATCGAGATAATCCAATTGTAGATCGCTGAGTGATTGTTCAAATGCAGCAATTGTCTTATCGTATCCACGCTCGGTATTCCAGAGTTTTGTTGTAATAAACAGTGAATTACGATCTATACCACTGTCTTTTATAGCCTTTCCAACACTCTTTTCGTTTCCATATATAGCCGCAGTGTCAATATGTGTGTATCCAGCGGCAAGAGCTTCTTTAACTGCCTGATAAGCTTCTTCGCCCTCTGGAATTTGCCAAGTTCCAAATCCAATTGCCGGAATTTCAACTCCATTGTTCAATTTGAATGTTTTCATTGTCAGTTGTGTTTTTTAATTTGAGCTAAAATAGGATTTCGCCTGTAGTATCCGGTCACTGAAATGTCAAGAGGGATACTTTTGGGCGGAGGTGAAGCGACTTATTCTGTATTGCCAAAATATATTTATTTTCACAATTTTATTGTCAAAAGGGGTGCAATTCCTCGTTAATTATGGCATTAATTCTTATCTTTAGGCGAATTTTTGAGAAATTCAGATTTTTCAATTATTTCACATAGCATTAAAAATTAAACATATTTCTAATAGATTACTATGTCAAACAAATCAAAAATTGTTTGGACAAAAACAGATGAAGCTCCTTTATTAGCGACTTATTCGTTTTTGCCTATCGTTCAAGCGATTACAGCTACAGCTGGTATCGATGTTGAATTGAGAGATATCTCTTTAGCAGGCCGTATTCTTGCTAGCTTTCCAGAATTTTTAAAAGAAGATCAAAAAATTGCTGATGCATTGGCTGAGTTGGGTCAGTTGGCAACAACTCCTGAAGCAAACATCATTAAATTACCGAATATCTCCGCATCAATTCCGCAGTTAAAAGGTGCTATCGCTGAATTACAGCAAGCAGGATACGCTGTTCCGAACTATCCTGATGAAGCGACCACAGATGAAGAAAAGTCAGCCAAAGCTAAGTATGCAAAGGTATTGGGTTCTGCTGTAAATCCTGTATTACGTGAAGGAAACTCGGATCGCCGTGCGCCTAAAGCGGTTAAGAATTATGCAAAAGCAAATCCACATAAAATGGGTGCTTGGGCGAAAGATTCCAAAACAAAGGTGTCATCCATGACTTCAGGTGATTTCTACGGTTCAGAGCAGTCTGTAACCGTTGAAAATGAAGGCCAATTTAAAATTGAGTTTGTTGATGCACAAGGTGCAGTAACAGAATTAAAAGGACTTTCTGCGCTGAAAGCAGGTGAAGTTATCGATTCTTCAACGTTGAGCTTAACTGCATTGAAAGCTTTTGTAGTTGATGCTATCGCTGAAGCGAAAGCCGCAGGAGTATTGTTGTCTGCGCATTTAAAGGCAACAATGATGAAAGTTTCTGATCCGATTATATTTGGTGCTGTTGTTGAAACTTATTTTGCGGATGTTTTTGCGCAATATGGCGATTTGTTCAAAGAGCTGGGTATCAATAAAAATAACGGTTTAGGCGAGGTTTATGCTAAAATCGCAGGTCATGCAAAAGAGGCTGAAGTGAAAGCTGCTATCGACGCTGCTATCGCAAATGGTCCTGCTTTGGCGATGGTAAATTCGGATAAAGGCATTACAAATTTCCACGTACCTTCTGATGTAATTATTGACGCTTCTATGCCAGCAATGATCCGTATCGGTGGTAAGATGTGGAATAAAGACGGTCAAGAAGAAGATACGATTGCTATGGTTCCTGATCGTTGTTACGCTGGCGTTTACGAAGCGACAATTGAAGACTGTAAGGAGCATGGTGCCTTAGATCCAAAAACAATGGGTTCTGTGCCAAATGTAGGTTTGATGGCGCAAAAAGCTGAGGAATACGGATCCCATGATAAAACTTTTCAAGCTGCAGGAAACGGCGTTATTCGCGTGGTGGATGCGGAAGGAAATGTTTTCATGGAGCAAAAAGTGGAGACAGGAGATATCTTCCGTATGTGTCAAACGAAAGATGCTCCAATTCAAGACTGGGTGAAATTGGCTGTAAATCGTGCTCGTTTATCTGAGACACCAGCTGTATTCTGGTTGGATGAAAACCGTGCACATGATAGAGAAATCATCAAAAAAGTAGAAAAATACTTACCAAACTTTGATACAACTGGTTTGGATATTCGTATTTTATCTCCGATTGATGCGACGAAATTCTCTTTGGAACGTATTCGTAAGGGCGAAGATACTATTTCAGTGACTGGTAACGTATTGCGTGATTATTTGACGGATTTATTCCCGATCTTAGAAGTGGGTACATCAGCTAAAATGTTGTCGATCGTTCCATTGATGAATGGTGGTGGTTTATTTGAAACAGGTGCTGGTGGTTCGGCTCCGAAACACGTCGAACAATTCCTTCAAGAAGGTTACTTGCGTTGGGATTCATTAGGTGAATTCTTGGCACTTGGTGCTTCTTTGGAACACTTGTCTCAAACACAAAATAATCCAAAAGCGCTGGTATTGGCGGAGACATTGGATGAAGCAACGGAGAAATTCTTGGCGAACGACAAATCTCCAGCACGTAGAGTTGGTCAGATTGATAACCGTGGATCGCATTTCTACTTGACACTATATTGGGCGCAGGCTTTGGCAGCACAAGCAAAAGATGCTGAATTAGCTGAGAAATTTGCGACCGTTGCAAATGTGTTAACAGAAAATGAAGCGAAAATCAATGAAGAATTGATCGCGGCTCAGGGGCATGCGCAAAACATCGGTGGTTACTATTTCCCGAATGATGGATTGGCAGCTAAGGCAATGCGTCCGTCTGAAACATTGAATAATGTAATATCTAGTATTTAAGCGGTAATCGTTTTCATATAAAAAGAAGCCCAGTTCAATTGATCTGGGCTTTTTTGTTGTTTGCGAAAAGAAGTAATTCTGCTATTTTAATGGATATTTGACACCTGTAAAGGTCATCTTAACAGGTATGATATGTCCATTTTTGTCAAATTTCATTTCTTCGATACAGGTTACCCGCTCATTGGCTCCATCTTTGCCAAGCGGTCTACGGTGATAGACAATAAAATATTTGTCCTTGTTGGGGACTTTGATGACTGAATGATGCCCGGCGCCAACAGCGACTTCAGGATCTCGTTCCAATATTGTTCCGATGCGTTCAAAAGGGCCAAAGGGCGAGTCGGCGATGGCATAAGCGACTTTGTAGTCGGGGCCTGTCCAACCGCCTTCCGACCACATGAAATAATATTTTCCATCTTTTATAAACATAAATGGTCCTTCGACGTAATCCTTAGGGGTGATTTCCTTGTAAAAGGTACCGTCATCAAAAGGGAGCAAGCCTGTGAAATCTGGTTTGAGTTTGACCATATTGCAGTGCTTCCAACCGCCGTAATACATGTAGAAAGTGCCGTCTTTATCTTTGAAAACAAACTGATCTATCGGCTGAGCACCATTGATAATATCGTTAATTAAGGGTTTGCCCAATAGGTCGGTATAAGGACCTTCTGGCTTGTCGGCTACAGCAACCCCAATGCCTCCGATCTCTCCTTGATGCACATCATTGGCTCCGAAAAACAGATAATATTTCCCCTTGTTTTCCAACACCGCAGGTGCCCACATGGCTTTTTTCGCCCATTTAACGTTGCTGTTCTCCAAGATACGGCTATGTTTTGTCCAGGTGGCCAAATCGGAAGATGAAAACGCGTCAAAGAATATCTGCTCTTCATAAGGCGCTGAATAGGTTGGGAATATCCAGTATTTATTTCCATAGATAATACCTTCAGGATCAGCGTAGTTTCCCGTGATAACAGGATTCTTCTGGGCAAAAAGTGTCGCGGTTAAAAGTAAGGTTGTTGATGTTAAAAATGTTTTAATCATTATGTCGGTTTAAACTTGTAAGGTACGGGATAGATTTGATTGGGATATGTCTAAATGGATCATTTATATGCCCATTTGTCTCATTGTTTTTTGAAATGTTAAAATTTTGTTAAAATGATATTATGCTTTCGATTGTTTCCGATTTATTTCACACATTTGTTTATGTCATTTCCAAATGGCATAAATACTTTTCATAAAATAGGTTAATAATATGGCTAAGATACCCAAAGTCTCCCAGACTTTGGGTGTTTTTTTTATTCTCGCTCCAACCCAAAAATCATCACTAGTTTTCTGTCGTTATATAAATTTAAGGTTTGTTCGGCTATGTCAAATTGAATTTGTTTTTGTTCAAAAATTTGAAAAAAGTCATTTTCGATATTTATGCCATTGCAGGCGCGCATGGTGCTTGACAAGTGCAGAAAGCTGATTTTGTCGTCTTTAACGGCGAAATTTCCCCAAAAATTGTTGCATCCCGTTGTGCCGGTAATCGTGCCATTTCTGGCATCGAACCCGATACTTGCTTTGCTGGAGCTGACATCCTTTCCATTTAACTGAAGCAGCTTCCATTTAAAACGAGCAAGAAATGCGGCCACACTGGGCAGTTCGTTTGCACGTTCTTTTGATAGGACTTCAATTAAACTATAACTGACGGAGTCTGTATCTTTTTGTTTCGTTTGTTTTACACGAATGCGGTAACGGTAACCCTCCTGGTAATCGAAACCTTGAATTGTTGAAGTGAGGTATTCCCATTTATTCCTTTTATCAGATTTTACCTGCAGACATTTCAGTTTGCCAAGGCTCTGGGCATTCACGTAGTTTTCTCCAACTTCCCATGTGGCCACTGCTGTATTTTCCGATAGTGATTTTGTAATCGTTTTGGCTAAGTTGTATGTCGAACGTGAACCGTTTTGACGTTTGAGAATCTTGATGTCGTATTCAAATTTGGGGTCATAATCAAATTGCAAGATTTCAGCATAGAATTTCTCCCAATCTTTGCTGTTGTAGTACTTGACAAGATAGGGTGGTGTTTGCCGAAGACCTGATTTTACTTTTACGCGAAATGAAGAGCTCTGGGCAAGCAAGCTGTGACAGGGGAATAAAAGTGTTAAAAAAAGGAGTAATGAACTGTATGTGGAAGGCTTCTTCATAATTAGAATGTAAATATCAATAAAAACGTATCTTTAAACATGAATATTGCACGAGTGAACCTGTGCCTGCTGCTTGTATTTTCTCTGTTAAGTCTGCAGGTTTACGGCCAAAATAGGAAGGATTATTTTAAAACGCAAATTGCCCTCGGGGAATTGACGGATCCACAACTGAAAGAGGTGTCTGGCATTACACCGGCTTATCTGGAGGGCAATTTTTGGGTGCATAATGATAGTGGTGATGGTGTAACGATTTATTTAATCGATCATCAGGCCAAACTACTGAAAAAATTTTCACTTGAGGGTGTATCGGTCGTCGACTGTGAGGATATCGATCGAGTGAAAATTGGGAACACTTATTTTCTCGTCCTTGCGGACATCGGAAACAACACCGGGAAAAGAACCTGGACATGCCTGTATGTATTTCCTGAGCCTCAGGCCGATGATCCTGGGCTTATTCCGAAGAAGTCAATTCGGGCTATCTTTCTTAAATTTCCGGGCCAGCAACGTTTAGATGCCGAATCGATTATGATTGATCCAATAGACAAAATGTTGTATGTAATATCTAAACGTGAATTTCGATCGACTGTTTATTCCGCAGCGGTATTTACAAATTCTAAACAGCAGTATTTTACCTTAAATAGCGTAGCGGAGCTGCCATTTACTTTTGCTACTGCTGCCGCTATAGATCCGACCGGTACACAGTTGCTTGTAAAGAATATTACCCATATTTTCTATTGGCAGAGAAACCGAAGTGAATCCTGGAAACAGGTATTCCAACAAAAGCCAGCTATTCTGCCTTATCAGGTGGAGCCGCAGGGGGAAGCGATAGCTTTCGATAGCAAGGGAAATGGATTTTATACAATTAGCGAGCGTCCATTTGGTTTAAAATCCTATCTTTATTTTTTTGAAAGAAATCAATAAATTTATGATAAACACTAGACCTATTTTCAGTTATTCGGTGCATAATTTTCATCAAACCGAGCCTATCAAAAACTGCCTATTTTGTTCAAGAGGTATTAGGCTTATGTTAATTGCCTTCGTTTTATTTTTATGTACTTTCACGAACGCCTTTGCTGCCAAAGTGGATACCCTGTCCATTCAGAGCCCATCCATGGGTAAAGCAATTAAAACTGTCGTAATTCTTCCTCAAAATTACTCGAACAAAATCAGTTATCCGGTCCTTTACCTGTTGCATGGTTATTCTGGTAATTATAGCAATTGGGTTAAAAATTCAAGTGTGAGCGCATTGGCGGATCAGTACGGTTATATGGTCGTTTGCCCCGATGGTGGTTTTGGAAGCTGGTACTGGGATGTCGCGAATGATAAAAACTACCAATATGAAACTTTTGTGTCCAAAGAGCTGATTGATTATATAGATCAGCATTATTCGACGATCAAAGATCGGAGCGGAAGGGCAATTACGGGATTAAGTATGGGTGGGCATGGTGCGCTGTCGCTGGCCATAAAACATCAGGATAGCTATGGCGCTGCAGGAAGTACAGCTGGTGGGGTAGATTTTAGACCTTTTCCCTTAAACTGGGAAATTAAAGATCGCATTGGGAATTATGCTGATGTACCGCAAGAATGGGATAATCGTGTTGTTATTAATATGGTTCCCAAATTAGTCAATAATAAACTTCGCCTAATCATCGATTGCGGTAAGGAAGATTTTTTCTACACCGTGAATGTTGCACTGCACGATAAACTAATGTACCATAATATAAATCATACCTTTGTTACAAGTGAAGGTGGGCACAATTGGGAATACTGGTCTCGGTCAATTGTTTATCAAATGGTTTTTTTTAAAGGATATTTTGATCAAGCGAAGAAAAGTGAAAAGAAAAATGGATAAATATTTGGCATAAATGAATAAAATGCTATTTTTGTTAAACAGAGACCTTAACTAACAAATTATAAACTTATTATTAAGCCTTACAAATTGTAAGGCTTTTTTATTATTTTCAGCAAAATTTTTGACTTCACTTGATTATGTTTAAACCTATAAAGGTTGTATTTTGTTTTTCTTCCATTTTGTTCTGCGCGCAGCAAGCGCATAGTCAACAGTCTAAATCTATTTCTGGGTTTGTTAGGGACAGTATCAGCGGTGAGAATATCATTGGCGCCGTCATACGAAACGATACAGAGAAAAAATCTACTGCTTCAAATAAATATGGTTTTTTTAGTTTGTCTGTCCGTGATGCCGGCAAAGGGATGGAAGTATCATCTGTAGGCTATCGAACGAAAGCATTCTCTGTCCACCTTGACAAGGACTCCACTTATATTATTCAGTTGGTACCTGAGGAAAATCAGCTCGCTGAGGTTACCGTAACCGGAAATAGGCGCAAATCAATAAAGGATCTAACCCCTGGGTTGACACAATTTAGCCCTAAGGAAATCGAAAAAGTCCCCGTACTATTTGGAGAAAAGGATATTCTCAAGACCATTCAGCTATTTCCGGGAGTAACCAGCGGGGGGGAAGGAAGCAGCAATTTTTATGTGCGTGGCGGCGGTGGCGACCAAAATCTGATTTTGCTGGATGAGGCTCCTGTCTATAACAGTTCCCATTTGTTCGGTTTTTTCTCGACCTTTAATTCCGATGCGATCAAAGACGTGAATTTCTACAAAGGAGGTGTTCCAGCCCAATATGGTGGCAAAATATCATCGGTGATGGAAATTACCACCTTGGACGGAAACAACCAGCATTTCAATGTAGAAGGCGGCTTAGGGCTTATTGCTTCGCGTCTTAAATTGGAAGGGCCGATTCAAAAAGGCAAGAGCTCATTTATGATCTCCGGTAGACGTACCTATGCCGATCTTTTCTTAAAGCTTTCAAGTGATGAGAATATTAAGAAGAGCGCGCTCTTTTTTTATGACCTCAATGCAAAATTAAATTATCGTATCAATGATAAGAATACACTTTACTTGTCTGGATATTTCGGCAAGGATGCGATGGCTTATCATGATTTGTTTGATTTCAATTGGGGAAATGCGACTGGAACGATGCGCTGGAACCATGTGTGGAGCAATAGGTTGTTTAGCAATACTACGCTTATTTTTAGCAAATTCAATTATCAGGTTAAGATTGAGGATGATAACAACTTTAAAATCCGTTCAGACATCTTTAATTATAATTTTAAACAAGATTTTCAATACAATCTTTCGGACCGTCACAATCTAAAATTTGGATTGCAGGCAGCCTTGCAGGAAATCCGACCGGCAAGTATCGAAGCGGGGGAAGATTCGAAGGTGAATTCATTGCAAATCCAACATCGCAAGGGTGCTGATGTTGCTGCTTATCTGACCGATGACTGGTCTATTAATGATCGTTTAAAATTAAACTATGGATTGAGGGCATCTGCTTACGCAACATTAGGGCCAGGGACATTTTATACTTTCGATCCTGCAGGTGAGGCCATAGATTCTACCTATGTGGGAAATGGCAAGTTGGGTAAAAAGTACTTCTATCTGGAACCTCGCGTTTCCTTAAACTACGCTATCAATGATTTAACGACGATAAAGGCCTCTTTTAATACCAATGTTCAGTACCTGCATCAATTGAGCAATACAACCAGTAGTCTTCCTACAGATCAATATGTGCTGAGCAATAATACGATTAAGCCCCAGCTATCCAATCAGTATTCGCTGGGTTACTTTCGAAATTTTGCATCCAACAGATATGAATTTTCCGTCGAAGGTTATTATCGAGATTTAAAGAACCAGATTGACTATAGGAATGGCGCCGATCTACAGGCCAATGAATTGCTGGAAGGAGAATTGCTGTTTGGAAAAGGTAGAGCGTACGGCATTGAATGGTTTCTGAAAAAGAGACTGGGACGATTTAGCGGCTGGCTGAGTTATACCTTATCCAAAAGTGAGCGCCAATTTGAACAAATCAATGATGGCGCATGGTTTAGTGCACGGCAGGATAAAACGCATAATATAGCCATCGTGGCGCAGTATCAATTAAATCCGAAGTGGAATTTAAGTGCCAATTTCGTTTACTATACAGGAGACGCTGTAACGATGCCTGCGGGGAAATATTTTGTTGACGATCGTACGATCTTCTATTACGATAAAAGAAATGGGCAGCGGATGCCTGCTTATCACCGCCTGGATTTGGCAGCAACTTATGATATTAAACGGACAAAGAATAGCTACTCGAGCTTGTCGTTTGGTCTCTATAATGCCTATAATCGAAAAAATGCTTATTTGATCGACTTTAGAGAAAAAGAAGGACAATCCAACGTCACCGAGATTTATCGGATAGCATTATTTGGGACGATACCATCGATTACTTGGAATTTTAAATTTTAGCAAAGAATGAAGAAGATATTAGGAGTTATAGCTGTTGCATTATTTACTTTAGGGGGCTGCGAGGACAAAATAGATTTGGAACTGCCCGAAAATACAGGTCAATTGGTTATTACCGCAGATTTGATGGTTTCGGATCAACAACATGAGATTAGTATACAGAAGGTTGTGAGCATTAAAGACTCTCTATTTTCTCCGATAACAGATGCGGAGGTGAGCGTTAAGAATATGCAAAATAATCGCACTTATACGTTTCAAGCAGGGGCTGATGGGGTGTATACCAATAAGACATTACGGTTACAGGAGAAGGTCACTTACCAGTTACAGGTAAAGACCGCTGATGGAAGGGAGATCCAAGGAGTATCAACGGTTCCCAGCTATGTGGATGTGGATTCTATAGGGCTTTCAGAGCGAATTATTTTTACTGACACGATTTACTACCCGACTCTCGTATTTATCGATCCACCGGAAAAAGGCAACTATTATAAGTATAAAATGTCAGTCAATGGGGGTAAACTACGTTTTATTGATGTCTTTAACGATAAGTATAACAATGGCTTAGAGGTGCAGCATGATATTGTCGACCGCGATAGAGATTTGAAAGTAGGTGATCGCGTGCGTATCCTACGTCAATGTATCGATGTAGGGGCGTACAATTACTGGAATAGTTTTCAAATGATTAATCCCGGTTCGGCTTCACCATCTAATCCGATTTCAAATTTAAGCAACAATGCACTGGGGTATTTCAGTGCTAGTGTAGGCAAATATTACGAATCTGAGGTAACGTTTGCTAGAAGTAAACCTTAATCTATTCTCGAAAGCTGATAGTGATTTTTTAATAAAAACTCTATTGTTTTAGGTAGAACATATTCGACACGAGGAATGGCTTTGATATTATCATGAAAAATAATAACAGAGCCATTTTTAATGTTGGGCAGAACGTTTTCCAGGCATTTCTCGGGACTTAAATTCGGATCAAAATCACCCGACATAATATCCCACATGATCACTCGGTATTTTTTATAAATTTGACGGAGTTGGGATTTTGTTGCTCGGGCATAAGGCGGACGAAAAAGATCGGTTTGGGTCAGTTCCTGGCATTTCGCAACATTTGCCAAATACTGCTCATCATGTGTTTCCCAGCCTTTGAGGTGGTTGTAAGTATGGTTGCCTACCTGATGCCCTTCATCTAAAATTCGTTGAAACAAATGTGGATTTTTTTTAATATTTTCACCAACACAAAAAAATGTTGCCTTTGCCTGATATTTTTTTAGGATATCGAGTATAAAAGGTGTAATTTCAGGAATTGGACCATCGTCAAAAGTAAGATAGACTTTTTTTTCATGACGTGGCATATTCCATATTGATTTGGGATATAGCCATCTAAGGAAAAATGGAGATTTGACAAAATACATAACCGATAAATGAAGTTCAAATCTAAAAAAAAATGTATGGTTCTACATATGGACATGAAAAGATTTTATTATTCTGCAGTAGTATTTACTGGGTTATTTCTAGGAACTAATGATTTGGTTCAAGCCCAACAGGTTGTGGGGGTGGCAGAAGCCATTCGTATAACATTGGAACGGAACGTACAAATAAAGCAAGCTGCATTGAACAAAGATCTTGCCGAGCAGGACTTGTTTCAGGCAAAAAGTAATTTATTGCCAAACCTGAGTGCTAGCGTGGATCAAAGTTTTCGTTATGGCTTTGGCTTCGATTTAACTTCCGGACGAATCGTCAATAACACCTGGACAAAAGGAACCAGTGGCTCGGTGGGATCGAGTGTCAATTTATTTCAGGGCTTTCAACAGATCAATCAGATCAAAGCGAATAAATTGCAACTGGAGTCTACGGCGACTCAGGTGGATAAGATCAAGAATGACCTTGTGCTCAATGTGTTGGTTAATTATTTGGAAGCTATTACCAATCATGAGATGATGGTTGCGAGTGAAGACCAGATCGCTTTGTCGAAACAGCAATTTTCATTGGACTCTATTCAGTTTGCGGTTGGTAATAAAACGATTGCCGATCTTGCCAAATCAAAAAATCAGGTTGCTACAAATGAATTGAACAAAGTTAATTTGAAAAATTCATACGAAATGTCTTTGTTGACCTTGAAGCAGTTGATGGAAATGCCTCCTGAAACGCCTATTTCCTTGGAGCGCCCAAGCTTGGAATCTATATTGGTTCATGCAGTGGATAAAAATGCGGTGGATGTTTACCAGAAAGCGCTCACATTGCAGCCTGATATTCACAAATCTGCATTGGATAAAGAGGTCGCATTGAAACAAATCGATATTGCAAAGGGGGGCTATTATCCCACACTCAATTTGAATGTGAATTATGGAACGAATTACTCGTCTGCAACAACAAGGCAAACAGATCCATTGGATCCTGCGACCCTTTTTAGAGTGCCTTTTGGCCAGCAGATATCGGATAATAAGTCTTTTTTTACCGGTTTATCTCTTGCTATTCCAATTTTTTCAAGAAATCAGAATAAAGTAAATGTAGCAAAGGCAAAGATCGGTTTGAAACAGGCTGAAGCCTCCGAGCAATTGGCAAAAAATAACTTAAACAAGGCCGTTAATCAGGCTGTATTGGACGTGAATGCGGCCAAACAACGCTATAGCTCGGCTACCGTAGCATTTGAAAGTGCTGAAACAGCATTTAAGGCGACAAAAGAGCGTTACGATATTGGTATGGCGAATTCATTGGAGCTGTTTACTGCTCAAACGGAACGAAATAAGGCCGAATTTGACCTTATTCAAGCAAAATATAATGTAATATTCAGATCAAAGATCATCGATTATTACCTCGGAAATCCAATTCAATTCGATAACAATTAACCTATTTGATTTAACAAAAGAAATGGCAAAGAAAAAACGTAGCATTGGAAAAATTATATTAATAATAGTTGTGCTCTTGGTAGTCCTTGGTTTTATAGGTTTTAAAGCAGGCTGGTTTGGCAAAGGAGAGATTACCAAAGTCGCGGTGGATGTAGTAAAAGAGACTGATGTTGATGAATTAGTTTCTGCAAGTGGGAAGATTCAGCCTGAGGTGGAGGTCAAACTGAGTTCGGAGGTATCTGGAGAGGTTGTTGAGCTTAACATTAAAGAAGGTGATTTTGTTAAAAAAGGACAAGTACTCTGTCGGATCAAACCCGATATCTTGCAGTCTGGTTATGATCGCTCTGTTGCAGCAATGAATTCACAGCGGGCCAATTTAGCCGCTGCACAACAGCAATTAAAACAACAGGAAGAAAACTTCAAAAATGTGGCTGCTACCTATAAACGGAATCAGGAACTTTTTGAAAAACGTGTTATTTCTGCCTCAGAAATGGATAAAAGTTCGGCAGAATATCATGCAGCACAGGCTTCTATCCAAGCACAAAGAGAGACTGTACGTTCTACAAAATATGGTATTGACCAATCACAAGCCTCAGTAAAAGAAGCACAGGACAATTTAAATCGGACGACAATTTATGCGCCATCAGATGGCATCATTTCTCTCTTGTCTATTGAAAAGGGTGAGCGTGTGGTTGGAACAGCGCAGATGGCGGGTACAGAAATTATGCGTATCGCCAATATGAGTTCGATGGAGGTTAATGTCGATGTAAATGAAAATGATATTAACAATGTAAGAGTAGGGAATCAAGCTGAGATTGAAGTCGATGCTTTTAAGGACAGAAAGTTTAAAGGTGTTGTGACCGAAATCGCTAGCTCGTCTAAAAACATCGCAACGACAACTACGGCGACATCATCGACAGATCAGGTGACAAATTTTAATGTAAAAGTTCGCATCAGCGCGGAATCGTATCAAGACTTGATGAAAGAGAATGTGGCATCGCCATTTAAACCGGGACTTTCAGCAACAGTTCAGATATTTACAAAACACGATAAAGGACTGGTTGTACCGATTCAATCGGTAACCGTGCGCTCTGATGATAAAGACTCTACAAATACAAATAAAAAAGTTGATGAATATGTATTTGTCCTAAAAGATAAAATAGTTAAGCAGGTTTTGGTGAAGACAGGCATTCAGGATGATAAAAATATCATTGTTACCTCAGGACTGAAAAAAGGGGACGAGGTCGTTTCTAGACCATTTGATGCGATTTCCAAAACCTTAAAAGACGGTAGTCAAGTTGAAAAAGTTGATAAGTCAAAGTTATAAATCTCTTTGTAGATAATAATTAATAAAAAGGGAATTGTTTTTTAATAATTCCCTTTTTATTTTCCTTATAATTTATTAAATTTAAACAACCCAATTGTTAGCGGCTTATGAAAAGGCTATTGGCTTATTTTAAATTTAGTAAAACAGAACAAAATGGATTTTTCATTATTTTGGTGATTATCGTTTTGTTTGCGACGATTTATACGCTGATTAAACGTAATACGAGAGATCCTATTCCAAATCAGGCCAAACTTTTTGAACAGTCCTTTCACGATTCTATAGAGATTTCCAGTACACCCAACAAACAGGAGTTTAATAGCCCCTATGTGAATAAAAACGAAAGTGTTGTGTCCATCTCGCCGACTACAGATTTAGATGATGAAAAGCTATTTTATTTTGATCCAAATAATTTACCTCACGCTGATTGGCATAAGTTGGGACTTTCTGATAAACAGATTGCAGTACTGAAAAATTATGAAAAAAAAGGGGGGCGATTTAAGGTAAAAACCGATCTGAAGAAAATTTACTCTATTAATGAGCGACTTTACAAGAGATTAGAACCTTACATCCAAATAAAAACAATTCCCGATTCGGAACGAACAAAACAACAAGACAGAGCGCCTTTGCTTTATGATAAATTTGAAAGAAATAAAGCTGAACTTATCGATATTAATACCTGTGATACCACGGCACTAATCAGTCTTAAAGGGATAGGTTCGATTCTATCCAAACGCATTTTGAAATATAAAGATGTTCTTGGTGGTTTCTATCGTATAGAACAGTTAAAGGAGGTTTATGGAGTTACCGCTGAAACGTATGATCTGATTAAAGACTATATTGTTGTGGCTAATTTAGATGGAATCAAAAAAATCAATATTAATAAAGTTGATGCAAATTCATTGGCTAAACATCCGTATCTTAGCCCTAAAGATGCGAAACTAATCGTCAATTATCGGGATCAACATGGAAGTTATGTCAATATAGAAGATTTGACAAAAATAGGAACACTTTCAGATCTTGCGATTGCGAAGATTGCGCCTTATTTAATATTTGAGAATGATTCAAGATAAATTGAAACTGGAAATCCGGGATATTGTGGATTTTCCTAAACCTGGTATTGTCTTTAAAGATATTACCCCTTTGTTGAAAGATGCGGCATTGTGTAGCGAAATGGTTGATGCGATTATTGATCAATTGCAAGGAATAGAGATAGATGCTATTGCTGGAATTGAGAGCCGGGGTTTTCTATTTGGATTTTTACTTGCCAATAGGCTGGGCTTGCCTTTTATTCCAATTCGAAAACAAGGTAAATTACCTTTTAAGACCGTGTCTGAATCTTATGCACTGGAATACGGCCAAGCAACGATTGAAATCCATGAAGATGCTTTTGAAAAAGGAAGCCGCATATTGGTACACGACGACCTTTTAGCAACAGGGGGTACCGTCGTTGCTGCCAGTAAACTTATTGAAAGACTTGGTGGCGAGATCGTCGCTTATAGTTTTATCATCTCTTTAGACTTCCTAAAGGCGAAAGGAAGATTATCCAGGTTCAGTGATAATATCTTTTCATTGGTAAGTTATTAATTTAAAAATATACGATTTAGAGCATTTCACATGATACTTTTTGCAAACGCTAAACTAAACATTGGACTGCAAGTAATTGCCAAGCGTACGGATGGTTATCATGAGCTGAACAGTGTTTTTTATCCACTTCCAATTTACGATATTATCGAATTATTGGATACGACTGCTGCAGAGACAACACTAAATATTCAGGGAGAACATATCCCAGGAAATCTCCGTGATAACCTTTGTATAAGAGCTTTTGAATTGTTGGAAAAAGATTATGGCATTCCGCCCGTTTCAATTGATTTGATCAAACAAATTCCGATCGGAGCAGGCTTAGGGGGCGGTTCTGCCGACGCGTCTTTTGTTTTGAAAGGGCTCAATACGCTCTTTCAATTGAATCTTACAGAAGAGCAACTAGCGGGGTATGCTGCAAAGCTAGGAGCCGATTGTCCTTTTTTTATCGCAAATAATCCTGTTTTTGCAACCGGCATTGGGACTGATTTTAAAAACTTAACTCTAAATTTGGATGGCTACCATATTGCAGTCATTATGCCCAATATTCATATTTCTACGGCTGAAGCTTATGCTGGTGTACAACCTAAGGTACCCGAAGTTAATTTGGAAGAAGCGATTCGTTTGCCCATCCAAGAATGGAAGTTTCATATTCGAAATGATTTTGAGGATGGTATTTTCGAGAATTACCCATTGTTGAAAGAAATCAAAGAAACTTTATATCAAAAAGGAGCGATATATGCTTCGATGTCAGGTTCCGGAGCGGCTATTTATGGCATATTTTGGGAAAAAATAGATTTAAGCGCGCTTGCAAAATATGGCAAGATCTATCATCCAACCAAGCTGTAAGAGTACTATCGGTTACTAAAAAAGCATTATGTATACCTGTTTGGACAGATATACATAATGCTTTTTTTAGTATGTTATTAATACTCTTCTTCCACTTGATAGTTTATGAGTTCGCGAGCCTCATTTAAAACCTTTTCTTTCCGTTCTTTTGTTAAGTTTAGAAGATCCAATTTTTCGGGATTACTGACGATATCTTTCACTAAAATAAGCTGATTTTTGAGCAGTTGTTGTTCCTCAAGGTCTGAAAGAGTTGTTAGACAAGTGACTGGATAGAAAACTGCTTTATCTACTCTTTTTTTAATGCTATTTTCTTTAGGGTAATCCCAAGAGAGCAGGTTGATATTATAATATTTGGCAAAATCAATCGAGTCGGAAGTGAAGTAAGCATTGGTAATCAGCCAGCCTTCTTGAAACTGCAGCTGCTTCCCAAAAAACTGATAATTGATATTGCTGATATCTTTGAATCTTGAAAGATAATACATCGGCGTAGTTACGGATATTTTAGCGTCGATATCGTTTCGAAATTTGCACTCCGCGGTAATCAGTTTGCCGTCCTTATAGGCTACAACGTCCAATTCATGCGAAACAGCATGCCCCTGTACGGTCTGTCCCGTGGTGCTTTCATAACCGATGGATCGCAATAGGTGAGCAATGTATTTTTCGAAGTAGAAGCCTTCAGGGCCGAGTTCACGCAGGGCTTTCTTAAGGCTATAGCGTGCGGCGAAGGAATTTCGTACTGTTTTTAAAGTATCAAAGGCCAGCTGATAGAGCTCTCTTGTTGAAATGCCATCATATATTTCGTTGAGTACCTTATCGTAGACCTGATTAACCTGGTCGGCATTGGCACCGGAACGAGAAAGCGAATGGCGTAGCGATTCACCATTAAAGGGTACTAATTCACCAGAATATTTTTTGATTTGCATGTATTTCTAATTTGTTAAATACGAATATAAGAGATGTCGTCGGAGAAACAACATAAAAAACTATTATTCTATTCCTAAACTTTTTTAGGGCACCATTTGTTTATAACATGTACGATAAATAAAATAAAGATAATTATGAGTAACCTACTAAACTTTGCATTTGATAAGATAAAAACAAAGATCGAAGACGATTGTATCGAAGAAAATATTGGCACCTCTGAGCGTGTTCTGTCGGTGATTGCCGGCGGATTCATATTGGGCTTGGGTGTTAAAAAACTGTTTAAATCCCCACTTACTGGATTGTCTGGACTAACCCTTGGTGGAGCTTTGATCTATCGTGGCGTAACCGGCCATTGTGATGTTAAGAAAGTATTAGAAGATAAGGATATCAAAAAAGTAGAGGTGATTGAGCATCGCTATTTTGTTAAATAGTAAGCGTTGTATCCCTAGCTTAATGTAAAAGTGTTTTTAGTGGAGGCTTCTAGGGGTCTACTTGACAACAATGCGGTACTTACTTCGCCCTGTGAGCGGGGTTCGACTAAGGTGAGAGCACAGTGACTGTACAATAAAAAGGTGTACTCACTGTGCTTACAAGGCGAATTTGATAATAGCTCGTCCGCTAGGTGGGGCATAGTTTTGACAATAGAAAGGGAGATGATTAAAACATAAAAATGGCGAACACTTTTGAAGTGTTCGCCTCTTTTTATGTTCACCTGTTTGGCTAGCTGTGATGCCTATACGTTAAAACGGAAGTGCATGATATCGCCATCTTGGACAATATATGTTTTTCCTTCCACTGATAATTTTCCAGCTTCTTTTACTGCATTTTCAGAGCCAAGCGTGACGAAATCGTCATACTTGATTACTTCAGCGCGGATAAATCCTTTTTCGAAATCTGTGTGGATGACACCTGCAGCCTGAGGGGCTGTAAATCCATTCTCAATCGTCCAGGCACGAACTTCCTGTACGCCAGCGGTAAAGTAAGTCGCCAGATTTAAAAGCGAATACGCAGCGCGGATCAGCTTGTGAACGCCAGATTCCGCTAAGCCAAGGTCATCTAAAAACATTTTACGTTCTTCGTAGCTTTCCAGTTGTGCAATTTCGGACTCGATCTGTGCAGAAATAATCAATACTTCGGCTTTTTCGTCCTTTACAGCTTCCTTAACACGTTCGACATAAGCGTTTCCGGTGTTGACAGAGCCCTCATCTACATTACATACATAAAGTACAGGTTTGGCGGTCAATAATGCTAAATCCTGAATAAACTCAAAATCTTCGGCATCAATTGCTGCAGTCCGTGCAGATTTGCCAGCCTCAAGATGGTCTTTAACGATCGATAGGATGTCAAATGTTCTTTTTGCCTCTTTGTCACCGCCTGTTTTAGCCATTTTTTCAACCTTTTGGATACGTTTTACAACAGTGTCCAAATCCTTAAGCTGTAATTCGGTGTCAATGATTTCTTTATCTCTGATCGGATCTACCGAACCATCAACGTGGATAACGTTTCCGTCGTCAAAACATCTTAAAACGTGAATAATAGCATTGGTTGTACGAATATTTCCTAAGAATTGGTTGCCTAAGCCTTCACCTTTCGAAGCTCCTTTTACAAGACCTGCGATGTCGACGATCTCGATTGTATTTGGAACAACGCGTTGCGGGTTGACTAATTCAGCTAATTTATTGAGACGGGCATCCGGTACGGTAATTACCCCAACATTTGGTTCAATTGTACAAAATGGAAAGTTAGCCGCTTGCGCTTTCGCGTTCGACAAACAGTTAAATAATGTTGATTTACCAACGTTTGGTAAACCTACGATACCGCATTGTAAAGCCATATATAGTGCAAATTTTTGAAATTGCACAAAGATAGAAAATTCACTGTAATTTTTAGCTATCTTGTCGAATGGTTCATTGGTACAAAATTGAACATGCCGATTTTCTGAAAAATCAGGGCATCAGCGAACATAAATTCGGTGGGAAAATTATTTGTATAACGTGGTTTGAAGACAAACTCTATGCTTTCTCCCGAAAATGCCCACATGCTGGAGCACCACTGAAAAATGGCTGGTGTGAACGTGGAAAAGTAATCTGTCCTTTTCATCGCCATGAATTTGATCTAATTTCAGGAAGAGGCAATCCAGAACAGCATGATTTTATTGCTATTTACCCCGTAAAATTCGAAGATAAAGACTATTATGTTGGTCTGGAAATAGGGTTTTGGCAACGTTTATTTGCTTAGAAAGTAACGAAAGTATCATATCTCACCGCGTGAATCGTATATCTAATGAGTAAATAAGTATATTTGCTATCGAAAACAAATTAAAGACATGCAGGGGAAAAAGATTGGTATAATTGGTAGCGGAAGTTGGGCTACCGCTATGATCAAGATGCTATGTGAAAATGACCAAGACAAGCATATTTTTTGGTGGGTAAGAAAGGAAGAAGATGCAGAATATATTCAAAAATTCAAACACAACCCGACTTACCTGAGTAGTGTTTCGGTTGATCTTAGTATTACGACGATTGATACCGATGCAAAAAATATAATTACTAATTCGGACATTGTCATTTTAAATACGCCTGCGGCTTATTTGAAGGATGCACTGGCGAATGTTACGAAGGAAGATTTTAGAAATAAAATTGTTGTTTCGGCCATTAAGGGGATTATTCCCAAAGATAATTTGATCATCGGTGAGTTTTTGGAGCAACGATATGAGGTAGATATTGAACAGATCTGTGTGGTTGGTGGCCCATGTCATGCGGAGGAAGTTGCCTTAGGCAAATTGTCTTATTTAACTTTCGGCTGTAAAAACCTGGATAGTGCAGCATTGGTCGCTTCATTTCTATCGTCAAGGGTCATTAAGACGATTCTGTCGGAAGATGTCCTAGGGATAGAATTTGGTGCAGTATTGAAAAATATATATGCGTTAGCTGGTGGTATTTGCCATGGCTTAGGTTACGGTGATAATTTTCAAGCAGTGTTGGTATCCAATGCAATTCGCGAAATGCGTCGTTTTGTAGGTAAAGTGGACGGTGATACTTCCAGGGATGTGAATACTTCGGCTTACTTAGGGGATCTTTTGGTAACAGCCTATTCCCAATTCAGCCGAAATAGAACCTTTGGAAATATGATTGGAAAGGGGTACAGCGTACAATCTGCCCAATTGGAAATGAATATGGTGGCAGAAGGGTATTACGCTTCGGCATGTATTCAGGAATATGCAAAGAAATATGCCGTGGAATTACCTATATGCGATGCCGTGCACCAAATTTTGTATGAACACCTTCCTGCATCTAAAATTATTCAAGCATTGAGCGAAAAATTAACATAATAAAGTAGCAATAGAGTAGATGATAACAAAAGAAGCGATTGCTTTAGCTTATAAAGAAATTCAGGACGAAATATGTCAGGCGTTGGAGAAATTAGATGGATCGGCGCGCTTTGAAGAAGAATTGTGGGAACGTGAAGGTGGCGGCGGAGGTCGTACCAGGATCATTCAGAATGGTCAAATTTTGGAAAAAGGAGGTGTTAACTTTTCGTCTGTCTATGGCAAATTACCCGAAGCGATTAAAAAATCATTTGCTGTAGAAGAAGATGATTTTTTTGCGACAGGAGTATCCATCGTCATTCATCCAAATAATCCCTTAGTCCCTATTATACACATGAATATCCGCTATTTTGAGCTAAACGATCAGATTCGTTGGTTTGGTGGTGGAATCGATTTAACACCCCATTATGTCGATGAAGAAGATGCCAGCTATTTTCATCAGCAGCTGAAAGATGTATGTGATCGACATGATGCTACATTCTATGAAAAATTTAAAAATTGGGCGGATGATTATTTTTATATCAGACACCGCCAGGAAACACGGGGAATAGGAGGTGTATTTTACGATAAGTTGAATACGGAAAAAACAGGGATGAGTATGGAAGATATTTTTGCTTTTTCTTGTGATCTTGGCCGTACGTTTGCACCAACCTACACCGCTTTGGTCGAGAAAAATCGACATAAAGACTTTACTGATCAACAAAAAAATTGGCAATTAATCCGCCGCGGACGCTACGTCGAATTTAACTTGGTATGGGACTCGGGGACTAAATTTGGACTTGAAACGAATGGTCGAATTGAGTCGATACTGATGAGTCTACCTGCCCAGGCCAATTGGGTGTACGATTATCGTCCTGAAGAAGGCTCAGAAGAAGCCAAAACCTTAGCTTTACTACGAAAAGGTATAAACTGGATTTAAAAACATCGAAGAAAAATCAGATGGTTTCTTATCAAAAATTTACGTTAGAAAACGGCCTGCGTGTATTGGTACACGAGGATCATAATACGGCCATGGCTTGTGTCAATATCTTGTATGATGTGGGCGCAAGGGATGAGTCTCCGGAACAGACCGGATTTGCACACTTATTTGAACACCTGATGTTTGGTGGAAGTATCAATATTCCGAACTTCGATACCGAATTGCAAAAAGTAGGTGGTGAAAATAATGCATTCACAAGCAACGACATCACAAATTACTACATTACCTTGCCTTCCTCAAATCTCGAAACAGCATTGTGGCTTGAGTCGGATCGGATGTTAAGTCTGGCTTTTTCAGCACAGAGCCTTGAGGTGCAACGAAATGTCGTGAGCGAAGAGTTTAAACAGCGTTATTTGAATCAACCTTATGGCGATGCATGGCTAAAATTGCGGCCATTAGCTTATCAGGTGCACCCTTATCGCTGGGCGACTATCGGAAAAGAGTTAAGCCATATTGAGGAGGCTACCATGGAAGATGTAAAAGCTTTCTTCAAATTACATTATAATCCACAGAGTGCAATTATGGTTGTTTCGGGAGATGTACATTTTGAAGAAGTAAAGGCTTTGACCCAAAAGTGGTTTGGCGATATTGAAGCTGGCGAAAAATACAATCGTCAATTGCCTAAAGAGCCGGCGCAAGAGGAGATAAGGCGTGAGACTACTTGGGCAGAAGTGCCTCTAGATGCACTTTACATGGCATTTCATGGCCCCGCAAGATTGGAAGAAGGGTATTTCGCAATGGACCTTTTGTCGGATATTTTATCAAGAGGATCTTCCTCACGTTTGTATCGTCGATTGGTAAAAGAGGGGCAGTTATTTAGTGAAATAAACGCCTATGTCATGGGAAGTATTGACAATAACCTCTTTGTCATTGAAGGAAAACCATCGGAAGGCATCTCGCTAGAAGAAGCTGAACGTGCAGTCTGGGCCGAATTGGAGGTTATAAAATCCGAGTTAGTACCAGTAGCCGAATTAGATAAGGTAAAGAATAAGATCGAATCGACAAATGTTTTTGCGGAACTATCTATTTTGGATAAAGCCATGAACTTGGCTTTCCATGAGTTGCTGGGTGATGCAGATGGCATTAACACGGAGGTCTCAAAATATTTGTCGGTGAGTGCGGAGGAAGTTCAACAGCAAGCTCAGGCTATTTTTAGACCGGAGAATGCTTCTATATTAATGTATAAATCAAAAGAAGAGGAGGCGGTACATGTTGGATAGAACAAAAGCACCTGAGTTCCGTGAAATTGGAAATATAAGTTTGAAAGAGCCAATCAAGAAGCAGTTTGCAAACGGATTGCCTGTCTATGTTTTCCAGTCGCCCGAGCAAGAGCTGGTGCGGATAGAATGGATCTTTGAGAATACCTATCTTGATGGACAGGTTGAAAACCCGTTGTTAAATAGTGCCTTAAGCGCCTTATTTAAAGAGGGGACAAATACCATGTCCAGTGCAGAGATCGCAGATAAAGTAGATTTCTATGGTGCATTTCTTGTTCCTGAATACTCTTTTGACGTAACTTCTTTGTCGCTTTATACATTGAACAGGCACAGTCAGGTCCTCTTGCCGCTTGTAAAAGATATTCTGACAGAGGCATCTATTCCGCAACAGGAGTTAGATACCTATTTGCGTAATAACAAGCAAAAGTTTCAAGTTTCTATTCAGAAAAATGATTATCTGGCGCGACGTAAATTCTATAACTTGATCTTTGGTAAGAATAATCGTTACGGGCGTACTCCAAAACTGGAAGATTATGATGCGATTACACGTGCGCAGTTGATCGAATTGTACCAACAGGAAATTGTTCCTAGTAACTGTACCTTAATTGTTTCAGGTAATGTTTCGGATGAGCTATTGCAAGAGCTGGAACAAATTTTTGGCGTAGATTGGAAGGGAGCAGCTATTCACTCTTCTTTGGATGGGCCTGTTTTGGCTCAGGGATCTAATGATCTGGTTTACGAAGAAAAAGAAAATGCATTGCAGTCAGCCATTCGTTTAGGTTGCCAGACAATTGGAAGGACACATCCTGATTATCCTGCACTACAGTTTGTCAATACTTTATTAGGTGGTTTTTTTGGTTCCCGTCTGATGCGGAATATCCGTGAAGAAAAAGGGTATACCTATAGTATTGGTTCGGCTGTCGCAACCTTGAAGCATACTGGTTTTATGACCATTGTAACCGAAGTCGGGGTAGATGTAACGCATGCAACCTTGACAGAAATAGAAAAGGAGATCAATTTGTTGAAAACAACATTGGCCTCCGAGGAAGAGGTGAATCTCGTTAAAACCTATATGGAAGGTTCTATGTTGGGTTCATTGGAAAGTATCTTTTCGCATGCAGACAAGTTTAAAAGTGTTTTGTTAAATGGGATGACATTAACGTATTATTCCTATTATATGGAACAGATCCGAAACATGTCGCCAGAGAAGGTGCGGGACCTTGCCAATAAATACCTGGACTTTGATGCAATGGTGAAAGTTGTTGTTGGGAAAATCAGTCAAGCAGAATCAGTTCATCAGGCGGTTGTAAATTAAATTTCTTAGACTACAAAAATCGAATACTACTTTGTATTTTTGGTTTTTGATAAAAAAGTGTATTATCCAGCATGGAATTAAAATTAAAAAGACCATTGGTATTTTTCGATTTGGAAACTACAGGTGTTAATGTGGCGACCGATCGTATTGTCGAAGTATCATTTTTGAAAGTGATGCCCAATGGTGAAGAAACAGTCTATACAAAGAAGATCAATCCAGAAGTGCCTATTCCCGCGGAATCCTCTTTTTTTCATGGTATTTATGATGAAGATGTGAAGGATGCTCCTAATTTTAAAGCAATTGCAGTGGAGCTTGCGGCTTTTATTGAGAATGGAGATCTGGCGGGATATAATTCCAATAAATTCGATGTCCCTATGCTTATGGAAGAGTTTTTGCGGGCGGGCGTTGATTTTTCATTGGAAGGAAGGGCATTTGTAGATGTTCAAAACATTTTCCATCAAATGGAACAACGAACGTTGAAAGCGGCATACAAGTTTTACTGCAATGAAAATCTTGAAAATGCACATACGGCTGAAGCTGATGTTCGCGCAACATATGAAGTATTGAAAGCACAGTTGACGAAATATGAAGGGGCAGCATTTGAAGATAAACATGGTGTCGTATCTTATCCAGTAGTGAACGACGTCGAGGCACTTCATGCGTTTACCAACCTAAGCAAACCGGTAGATTTTGCCGGGCGTCTCGTATATAATGCGGAAGGATTGGAAACGATCAATTTTGGTAAACATAAAGGAAAACCTATTATCGAAGTATTTGAGCAGGAGCCTAGTTACTACGCTTGGATGCAGAATGGTGATTTTCCATTGTATACCAAGAAGGTCTTAGAGAATATCTGGAATCGGTATAAAAAGGAAAAGAGTGAGCAAAAAGCAAAAGCAGCAGCAGCCACCCATTCTGTAGAAGATAAAAAACTTGCGAAAAAGGAATTCAATCAGCAAAAAGAAGAAGCGCCACAGAACATTTCTTTAGATATGTTGAAAGGATTGCAAGATAAATTTAAAAAATAACTTTAATTAATAGCTTAGAAAAAGGATTATGGAATTCAAACAAGAAGTGGAGCATGTACAGTGTTTGATTATTGGTTCGGGGCCAGCAGGTTATACTGCAGCAATTTATGCTGCACGTGCGGATATGAAACCGGTCGTTTATACCGGTATTGTACCAGGAGGACAGTTGACTCAAACAACTGAAGTGGACAATTTCCCTGGTTATCCAAAAGGTATTACCGGACCGGTGATGATGGAAGATTTGCGTGAGCAAGCTGAACGCTTCGGAACTTCAGTGCGTTTTGGATATGTGACTAAAGTAGATTTTACTGGTGAGGTACACCGTGTTGAGATCGACGGAACGGTACAAGTTACCGCAGATACTGTCATTATTGCAACAGGAGCTACAGCAAAATGGTTAGGCTTAGAATCTGAACAAAAATACAATGGTTTTGGCGTTTCAGCATGTGCTGTATGTGATGGGTTCTTCTTTAAAAACCAGGAGGTTGCTATTGTAGGTGCTGGGGATACAGCTGCAGAAGAAGCGACATACCTTGCAAAACTATGCTCAAAAGTACATATGTTGGTTCGTCGTGACGAGTTTCGTGCTTCTAAAGCAATGGTACATCGTGTCATGAATACGCCAAATATTGAAGTTCACTACAATTCTGAGGCAAAAGAGGTTTTAGGAGATGGTCAAGTGGTGACCGGAATACGTGTTATTAACAATAAAGACCAGTCTGAAAAAGATCTAGAAGTAACAGGTTTCTTCGTTGCTATTGGGCATAAGCCTAATACCGAGCTTTTCACAGGTGTACTGGATATGGATGAAACAGGTTATTTAATCACAAAACCAGATAGTACTGCTACAAATATATCGGGTGTTTTTGCTTGTGGTGATGTTCAGGATAATATTTTCCGTCAAGCAATCACTGCTGCAGGTACAGGTTGTATGGCAGCCTTGGAAGCTGAAAGATACTTGGCAGCTAAAGAAAGCGGCGAATAATCGTATTGGCATAAAAAACGGGGCATTGTACAATGCCCCGTTTTTATTTCCCTTCTTCAATCTCAAAAACACTATCGATTTTCCAATTTGCCTTATCTTTGGAGGCCGCTACAGCTAAGCGATCACAACGCTCGTTTAACGGATGCCCAGCGTGACCTTTTACCCACACAAGGCGTACGGTATGAAGCTTATAGGCGCTCATTAAACGCAACCAAAGATCTTTATTCTTCTTTCCCGCAAAACCTTTTTGTATCCAACCATATACCCATTTCTTATCAATGGCATCAATGACATATTTGGAGTCAGAATATACGGTAACTTGTTGCTGTAGATTTTTCAGTGCCTCAAGGCCAACGATCACAGCCATCAATTCCATCCTGTTGTTCGTTGTTTTGCGGTAACCGCCCGAAAACTCTTTTTCGATAAGTTTACCTTTAAAGGCTTCATTATCGCCTGTATAAATAGTTCTTAAGATGGTTCCGTAACCTCCAGGGCCCGGATTTCCACTTGAAGCCCCATCTGTATATAATTCGATCATACCCTCCAAACTTAGATAAATTTGCGTTTATATCCAATACTAATAGACATCAATTAAATAAGGAATAAGCCAAAACCTTGATTATCCTCGTATTTATTATTTATATATCGCTATTTACTTTAGTTGTTACGGATAGGGTATTAGACTTGCCCTATTCGGAAGAAATTAGCGCTATTCATGTGATGCATACGTAATATATCCCTTACACAATTGAATTTTGCTGATTTTATGTGTATTTTGCCGGCTTAAACTCGTTATGTAATCGATAAAATAGCTTTATGAAGTTTCGAAAGATTTCTCTTTTTGTTCTTTTGGCGTCTGCGTGCTTAAACGTTTCAGCTCAGAACAATGTATCAACGCAAAAAATGGATTGGTTTGAAGATGCCAAATTGGGTATTTTTATTCACTGGGGGATTTATTCTGTAGATGGAATCTCGGAATCTTGGTCATTCTTCAATAATTATATTAACCACGACAATTATATCAAACAACTTAATGGGTTTACAGCAAAGGATTACAAACCGAAGGAATGGGCCAAATTGATTAAAGAAGCGGGTGCGAAATACACCGTGATTACGACCAAACACCATGACGGAATCTCAATGTGGAATACGAAGGCTGATAAAGCGATCACTACATTACAAGACGCGGCTGCAAAACAGGATGTAATCACACCTTTTGTGAAAGCAATACAAGAAGAGGGCTTGCACACTGGCCTTTATTATTCGTTGCCCGATTGGAGCCACCCATATTATGATGTTTTTACGCGCAATAGAAAGCGTTATGAATTGAAAGCCGAGCCTACGCGTTGGGATAATTATGTGAAATATTACCAAAAGCAATTGACCGAGCTATCTGAACAGTATAAGCCAGAATTACTTTGGTTTGATGGGGATTGGGAGCATAATGCCGAAGAGTGGAAAGCGAAAGAGACCTTAAATCTTTTGCGGAAATATAATCCGAATATTATTATAAACTCGCGATTGAATCATCATGGAGATTACGATACACCTGAGCAAGGGATTCCGGTCACGCGCCCTGATGCTAAATTTTGGGAACTCTGTTATACCATGAATGATTCTTGGGGTTATCAACCCTTTGATAAAAAGTACAAATCACCCAATATGATCATCCGAACGTTGGTCGATTGTATTTCCATGGGTGGAAACCTATTGTTGGATATTGGTCCAAAAGCAGATGGCACGATCCCTGAGGAGCAATTAAATATTTTGAAACAGCTTGGGCGATGGACGCATAAGCATGCGGCTGCGATCTACGGTACAAGGGCTGGTATTCCTTTCGTGAACTACGGCGGGAAATCTGCTTTATCAAAGGACGGAAAAACACTTTATCTGTATGTGTATGAACAGAAATCCGAATTGCAACTCAAAGGTTTAGTCAATAATACGTCCATTAAAGGCGTTTCAGTAGTCGGTGATGCATCCGCGAAAGTAAGTGTTAAGTCGGAAAATGGAACCGTTCAAGTAGATTTGACGAAAGTAAACTTTGATCAGGATGTTACCGTGATTGCACTGAACTTTGCGGAAGCGCTCCGTTGGGCTGTGCCTCAGGAGACTGAAGTTACGTTGAAATCTGTGCTGGATAATAAGTTGACAGATCGTGCTTTAGGTCAGATCGCTTCAACACTGCATGCAGGAAAAAATATTTTTGATAATTCCGGATTAACCGTAGATGGCTTAGATACCAAATTGCCGAGTAGTAACGCGACTAATCCGACGGTATTGAAGTGGATTAAGGACCATGCCGAAGCACTTTATGAGACTGGAAAAGGCTTGCCTGAAGGACATTACGAAGGATTAAGTGCACTCTCCAAAGATCGCCAGACCTTGTATTTGTTTGTTGAGGGAAAACCTACAGGCCCAATTGCATTAAAAGGTGTTAAAAATGGAGTCGCTAGAATCCGGGTAGTCGGTGATGGTTCCATGATAAACCATGAGGTTTTCAATAAGCTCTATTGGAGTAGCATCCCTGGTATTATCTACATTCAGGCACCAGCGGAGCGCTTGGATAAAAATATGACTGTTATCGCTGTGTTGTTGGATGCGCCAATACAACTATATCGCGAGAAAGTGGGGGCTATCGAAAATAATCTTTAAGAGGTCGGATAGCGCTTAGCGTTAAAAAGAAGCCTAGGATAACAAAATATCCTGGGCTTTTTTATGGGTGATGTAAACCATTCTGATCAATTTTGGGGGTATTCGATGCATTTTCTCTTGAATTGTGGCACGGAAGCATTTTTTATTATAACTTAGACCTATGAATCTAATCAAAGCTGTTTTGATCCCAATTATTGTTTTTCTTTGTATTTGCTGTTCTTCCGGTGACGGAAGTAAATCCGAGCGGTTGCGGGCAGATTCGCTGGTGAATGAAGTTGTCGATGGAAAGTTAAATATAGCAACATTAGCAGAGTCCAATGAATTTATGTATTTCAACGATAAATACTTTCATGAACAGGCAGATTTAAAGGTTATTCCAAAATTTGATAAAGTACAGATTCAAGTTGTTACTTACCGAATTTATCAGCATGTCAGACTGAAAAATAATCGTTATGAGTTCAATGTGCAGAAAGCTAGTGAACTACATATTCCAAATAGCGCTTTTGTGTATTACCAACGTTCTTTTGATGATATGAACCGAAAGGCTGTATTGAGTAAAGATTCTATCCGACTTGAGCTGCCGGATAACTATGCATCCTTGTTGATAAATGAATGATCCAGATCAGATCTATAGACATGATGAAAGTCATATAAAAAGTCAATCTTAACTATAATATGGTGTAACAAATAGACTTAAGATGGAAAAGAAAAATATTGTTGTGTTGACGGGAGCTGGTATTTCGGCTGAAAGCGGTATACCTACATTTAGGGATGCCAATGGATTGTGGGAAGGGCATGACGTCATGGAAGTTGCTTCAATTGAAGGTTGGCACAAAAACCCAGCCTTAGTCCAGGAGTTTTATAATCTGAGACGGAAAGCGGCTTTGGTGGCACATGCAAATGCAGCTCATTATGCGCTGGCAAGATTAGAATCAGCGTACCGGGTGAGTATTGTAACGCAGAATGTAGATCTGCTGCATGAACAGGCGGGATCATCTCATATTGTTCATTTGCATGGCCGCTTGGATCAGGCCAAGTCGTCTATCGATGATCGCTTGGTTTATCCCGTTGTCGGTGATGAGATCAAGATGGGCGATCTTTGCGAGAAAGGTAGTCAGCTGAGGCCAAATATAGTCTGGTTTGGAGAAGCTGTGCCAGCCATTGAGGAGGCCATAAGCCTGGTTTCGAATGCCGATATTTTGATTATTGTTGGAACCTCCCTACAGGTTTATCCTGCTGCAGGACTTAAAGAGTTTGCGCCTAGTCACTGTCAAACGTTTTTAATTGACAAAAAAATACCTAGTGACAGGGCTTTACGTAATATACAGTGTTTTGAGGAGTCAGCGACAATAGCTGTTCCTAAGTTGGTAGAACAATTACTTTATTAAGTATTGTATAGTAATATATAAAATAGAGGTTTATGAAAAAAATATTAGGGATTATTTGCCTATCTATTGCTTTTGTTGCATGTCAAAATAATTCGGAAATCAAAGTAAATAAGAGTTCAAATGATCAGCCTTTGACCTTGGATAGTGTCCAAGCCAAGCATTTGCTCAGTTTGCCATTGCATTGCATCGAAGTTGAATATCCCAATAAGTTAGGGCAGGTACTCGGCAGGGATAGTGATCTAAAAGCACCGCGCACATTACATCCAATTTTTTACGGTTGTTTTGACTGGCATTCTTCTGTACACGGATATTGGTCAATTGTGCATATTTTGAAGGAATTTCCAAATTTGGACAGTTCGGGTGAAATTCGGCGCCAATTGAACCGAAATATTACGGCGGAAAATGTGGCCGTTGAATTAGATTTCTTTCAAGATAAGAACAATAAGAACTTTGAGCGCACGTATGGCTGGGCCTGGTTGTTGCAGCTGCAGAAGGAATTATTAACTTGGGAAGACACAGATGCAAAACGCTGGGCATCGAATCTTGAACCGTTGGTGAAACACGTTGTAAAATCTTATCAAGAATATCTGCCCAAATTAGTCTATCCGATCAGGACAGGGTATCATGATAATTCGGCATTTGGCCTTTCTCTGTCCCTGGACTATGCAAGAAGTACGGGAAATGTGACGTTTGAAAAATCATTAATGACGAATGCTTCTCGTTTATATAGTCAGGATAAGAACTGCAACATTTCTTTTGAGCCAAGTGGAAGCGACTTTCTTTCTCCTTGTCTTGAAGAAGCCCTCTGTATGAGTTTAGTGTTGCAACAGGAGGATTACCGTAAATGGTTAAAGGATTTTATGCCAGATCTGTTTAATCCCGATTTCAATTTAGAACCAGGTATCGTGAAAGATCGAACAGACGGACATTTGGTCCATCTGGATGGACTTAATTTTAGTCGCGCAAACTGTTTAAACGGTATCGCAAAAGCGCTGCCTGAGTTAAGTTACTTGCATAAGTTGGCAAATAAACATTTAAAGTACTCTTTGCCCAATATTACCACCAAGGATGATTATATGGGGGCACATTGGTTAGGTACATTTGCACTCTATGCACTATCAAAGCATTGATTCGGGGAGATTATCTTCTCCCCATTTATCCATTAGTGTTAATATTTCCTCGAGTGAACGGCCAAGCGCAGTTAATTCATATTCTACCTTTGGCGGAACTTGTTGATATACTATTCGAGTGATCAGGTTGTCCTGTTCCAGCTCCTTTAATTTAGCAATCAGCATACGCTCTGATATGCCTACGAGCTTTTTTCGCAACTCACTATAGCGCAGTTTACCTTCGTTTAGCAGATAGGAAAGAATGTTGATTTTCCATCTGCCACCTATGGTGGCTAAGGTAAATGCAATACCACAACGATCTTTCCAGTATAGCTCATTGATGTGATTGGTTGAATTCTCTTTTCGCGTGTTCATACGAACTTTTTTGTTGGTATCATACAATCTTGTATGTACTGTTATTCATGCAAATTAATAAAGAAATTTGTAGGAAAACAAAAAGTATAAAATGGAAATGATTAAATCAGTCGCTCATTGGTTGAGCTATGCGTACTACCTTTATGTATTTGGTTATGCATCATTGTTCAAAGTGTTTCAGAAAAGCTCCATGATGCAAAGCATGCAGTCTCTGGGTTTTAATAAGACTTGGACGGTCATTATTGGAATAGGTGAACTTATAGGAGTGGTATTGCTCTTAATAGGTT
The DNA here is from genome assembly GCF_014109745.1 of Sphingobacterium paramultivorum. Lineage (NCBI taxonomy): Bacteria > Pseudomonadati > Bacteroidota > Sphingobacteriia > Sphingobacteriales > Sphingobacteriaceae > Sphingobacterium > Sphingobacterium paramultivorum. Next base: position 2,003,847 of record NZ_CP058555.1, on the reverse strand, counting down.
TGTATAACCCGCAATTTAAGAATGGGGCAGTACTGGTATTGTTCCCGTTTGCAGTAGCAGCATTTACAGCGCATATGGCACATCAGGAATATCATCATTTCTACAACTCATTGCTTATGTGCATACTCAGTATTTTACTGTTGGCCACAGACAGAACCTTTAAAATTATACTTTAAATAACCTGGACTATCCTTGTTTATTTATGGCCGATAGCCACAAAATAAATGAATAATAGGTTAGAATGTGAAATCGTGATTTGTGCTAGTTTGAGTCTGTTGGTTTATTCGTAAAAGCCTTGTTTTTTTATATTTTATTGGTTTATTATCGGTTTAAGCGAAGTTTTTGTCTTGTTTATTTAGCTGTCTTTTCTTTTTCTAGGTTATAAAAAGGCTATAAAATTCAAGATTTGTGCTACTCTATAAGGTCAAACTTATAATAAATTTGATCTATCAATCCCATAGGGATGTGACATGCTATGTATAGGTATATAAGACATCTTTTAATGTTATTGCCCATTGTTTTTTCCTGTATGTTTATTACAGGTAAAGTAAACAAGGATGTCTTTTCACATGCTGCCTATAAAAACGCGTCAAAACCGTCAATAGCTTCATCACTATCTCATTTCGATTTTTATGTCGGGTCGATCGAAGAATGCTCATTCGAATTGAGTTATGATCAACATTTAGCATATGCCGTTCGGCTCTGTGCTTTGGGACTGATTATGCCTATTTTCTTGCTATTTACGGATAAGAAGTCGTGGCATAGTTTTTATGAACTCCAAAATAAATATTTGTCTAACAGACTACCAGACAAGTGTATCCTATACCATTCCTTTAAAATTTTCGGTTAAATCCCTTTTTCTTTTGGTGAATATCATCGGTTGAGTCGAAACACGGCTATATAACCTATGTAACAAATCGTTGCTTGAAGAAAGCGGCTTAATCATCTGCTTTGCTATTAAATTATTTATATGAACACAACACTTTACGCATTAGCTATTACAGCTATTACGATCAGTTTTTTTCATACTGCATCGGGCCCCGACCATTATCTGCCCTTTATTGTATTGTCCAAATCGAAAAAATGGTCGTTGGGGAAAACTATATTATGGACAATTATATGTGGACTTGGGCATGTTTTCAGTTCGGTCATCCTGGGGATTATTGGCGTTTATCTTGGATGGCAGCTCAATAAAATCAGCTGGTTACAGGACGTGCGTGGCAATGTTTCGAGTTGGGCACTATTTATTTTTGGACTTGGATATTTGATTTACGGGATCTGGAAAATGTCTAAGAAGCATTCCCATAAGCATTTTGATGTGCTGGGCGATGAAGTTTATGTGCATGAACATACCCATGGGAAAAGCGCATCAGGGCATCACCATCATCAAAAAACGAAGGTAACGCCTTTGGTATTATTTGCAATTTTCGTCATGGGACCATCGGAACCATTGATTCCACTTTTATTCTTTTCAGGTGCACACCGCTCAATGGCGGAGGTGATTACCCTGATTAGCACTTTTACCATCACGACAGTGGTAACCATGGTCGGAATGGTCTTGTTGGGAATTTATGGTTATAACTTGCTCAATACCGAAAAACTTGATCGATATGTACACGCCATTAGTGGCGCTGTCCTGTCAATTTGCGGTGCGGGTATGTTATTTCTGGGATGGTAATTTTTTAAATATTATATGAACAAACGTCAAATCACCTTTTTTATAGGCCTACTGGCTGCGACCCACAGTTATGCACAGCAACATGTGATTCAGGGAACTGTGAAAGATAAGGATAGTAAACAGCAATTAGAAGAAGTCAATATACGCTACCAACGTGGAATAAAGCATAGTCATACTGCATCGAATGGTGCTTTTTCCGTACAGCCGGGAACATTTCCGGACACCTTACTGTTGAGCAGGATAGGCTATCTCGATCAGATGTACATCCTAAAAGAAGCAAAGTCTCCTATTGAAATCGAGATGCAAAAAAATGAAGTGCAGTTGAGTCAAATTCAGGTGGATGCATTCAATAGCAGTAAAACATTGAGCAAAGTTGATTTAAGTAAGATTCCTGTTAATTCGGCGCAAGATCTATTACGGAAAGTTCCTGGGCTCTTTATAGCACAGCATGCCGGCGGTGGAAAGGCTGAGCAGATATTTTTACGTGGATTTGATAATGACCACGGTACAGATATTGCCATTACTGCAGATGGTATCCCAGTTAATATGGTCTCTCATGCGCACGGTCAAGGATACGCAGATCTTCATTTTATTATTCCAGAAACGGTTAAAGATATTGATTTTGGCAAGGGGGCCTATTATGCAGATAAAGGTGATTTGAATACATCGGGTTATGTTAATTTTACAACCCTGGATCATTTGGATCATAATCTTTTTAAGGTTGAAGGGGGCTCTTTTGACTCATGGCGTACGGTAGCCATGCTTAATCTGGTGAATAACCATGAGCAGAATAAGTATGCCTATGCTGCAGGTGAGTTCAATTATTCGAACGGTCCTTTTGACATCAAGCAAAATTTTAGTCGTGTTAATCTATTTGCGAAGTATAATCATTGGATTGATGAGAAACATTATATCAATCTCCAGGGGTCCATATTCAGTTCGGGTTGGAATGCATCGGGTCAGATTCCGGAGCGGGCCGTTCGGCAGGGACTGATTAGCCGTTGGGGGTCGATCGATTCTACTGAAGGCGGAAATACATCCCGCATGAATTTGGCGATGCAATACCGTGCGCTGATCAGTGATCAGGAAAGCTGGGAAAGCAATGTTTACTTGTCGCGCTATAAATTTCAGTTGTTTTCCGATTTCACTTTTTTTCTGAAAGATCCCATTCATGGCGATGAAATAGAGCAGGTTGATGATCGATACCTGTATGGTATCGAAAACAAATACAATCGCCAATTTCAGTTTGATCATAGTCAGCTTTCTTGGACATCGGGTTTTGGACTCCGAGTGGATGATATCAAAGATCTTCAACTGAACCACGTCTATCAGCGCGACGAATTATTGGATCGGCTTTCGCACATTTCGGGCGTAGAAATGAATCTGCATGCCTATAGTAATCTGGATTGGCGTATTGGTAAATGGACTATTAATCCTGCAATACGTGTCGATCATTTGATTTTCAACTTGCATGATAAGCTGAAAAGTGACCCCGCCGCACAAGAGGCTTCCGCGACAAGGATTAGTCCAAAGCTTAATTTTGGATATACGTTCAGTCATCGCGCACAATTATATTTGAAAACGGGTATGGGATTTCATTCCAATGATATCCGCGTGGTGATGGAACAACATGGAAAAGATATTATGCCCATTTCCTATGGTGCAGATCTTGGCTTGATTTGGAAGCCAACCGATAACCTCTTTATTCAGCCTGCTTTATGGGGGTTGTACCTTCAGCAAGAATTTGTGTATGTCGGGGATGAAGCTGTCGTAGAGCCTTCAGGGAAAACGAAACGTCTGGGGCAGATTTGAGTTTACGCTATCAAGCTACCCCTTGGTTATATTTTGACGGCGACATAAATTATGCTTACGCGCGGGCGATTGACGAACCTAAAGGCGAAAACTATATCCCGCTGGTGCCTTCTTTAACAAGTACAGGAGGGGTATCTGTGAAGTTACCGCTTGGCATTTCGGCCAATTTGCGCTATCGTTATATGAATACAAAACCAGCGATAGAAGATAATTCGGTACGTGCTAAAGGTTATTTTGTCAATGACCTCCTGCTAAACTATGGCCTGGGAAAATGGAATTTTTTGGTGCAGATCCAAAACTTATTTGACACCAAGTGGAATGAAGCGCAGTTTGAGACCGAGACTCGATTAAGAAATGAACAGCAGTCCGTTTCTGAATTGCATTTCACTCCTGGAACACCTTTTATGGTAAAAGCGGGTCTGAGTTATAAATTCTAAAGACTGGGCGCGATGGTAGCTTTAAAATTTTCCTTTGTATCTTTAATAGAGATTATAACTCCTTATAAATAATGATGTATTATGGAAAAGAGTAAGTTACTTCGAATGGATAATATGGGTATCGTGGTGGAGTCGTTGGACAACGCGATTTCGTTTTTTTCAGAACTTGGTTTATATCTGGAAGGGAGAGCACAGATTGAAGGTGAATGGGCAGGTAGAGTGACTGGTCTCGGTGCGCAGCATGTGGAGATCGCCATGATGGTGACACCAGATGGACATAGCCGATTGGAGCTTTCAAGATTTATTGATCCAGCGATAATTGCAGATCATAGAAATGCTCCGGTCAATGCCTTGGGCTATTTGCGGGCAATGTTTACGGTTGAAGATCTAGATGATGTACTGCGGAGGCTAATTGGCAATCATGGCGCTGTCCTCGTAGGGGAGGTGGTACAATACGAAAATGCTTATCGCCTTTGTTATCTAAGAGGAGTAGAGGGATTATTGATTGGTTTAGCCCAACCTCTATAAGGTAAATGATTGAATCGAACCTTTGTGCGAAAAAAAAGAAAATTTAAGAAATTTCTATGTTGTACAAAATAAATAGAAAACTAAGACGTTATTGATACAAATACTTTTCATAAAATAGGTTAATATATGGCTAAGACCCTAGAGTTCCCCGCTCTAGGGCTTTTTTGTAATTATACGTGTGGGAATAACGAAGTTTAGCACAATCTGTTCGGATTGTGTTCTTTCCTGATCAATAAAGTGAAATTTATCTGCTTGATGAAAGCCATGGGGAAGGCCTAAGAATCTATTTTTTTAGACTCTATTTTCAATGATGAACTCGTCATTACGTTCATGACTGGTTTTACAATTTTGCCCAAACTGGATGTAATTTAGGCAATTTTTGAACATGTGGTCATTAGTACAATCACACATAGGACGAGCAATATAATAACAGATGTGGTGTAAGGCGTTCTTCTCATAATACTTTTTTTTACTTAGTAGTTTACAAAAGCCGTGCCTTTATTTTTAGAACTTGCAGTGAGTCTGATTGTTGTAGCTTCGTGTCTACAGGATAGTCGATATAAAAAAGGGAATTATATGTTGGCAAAAGCTTTTAACGATGGTTTGTGCATCGATTTTGGGATTAATCGATCGGGCTACTATTGTTCCCCTGAAACGATGTTTTTTTTGATAGCATATAGACGATCAGAATACCTAAAAGCATTACGATGGTATAGGCAATAAACGCGATATTTTCAGACTGATGTTCACTGCCCTTTGCAACACTTTCTACCCATAACCCTGTACTATTTTTAAACCCCAAAGCCCAATGGGTTAGGTTCCAGCCGAAGTGCAGTCCAATAGATAGTGCAATATTGCGGGTTCTTAGTACAGCAAGACCAAAAAGTACAGCTCCAAGTCCTGAACCCAGTACTGCCGCCTTTAGTGTAAAACCGGTAAATAAATGTTCTAAAATAAAAACAAGTACCATAATCGAAAAGGCTACAACAGTGCCGAGTTTATCTTTCAGGCGCCATAAGAAATAGGTTCTAAAAACCAACTCTTCCCGACAGGCGACGAAAAAGTAAAGAAGAATATGTATTGCCAATAATTTAGTGTCGATAAATGCCTGTTTCTTAAAAGATACTTCGGCAAAATTTGTTAGTATTATAACCATAAGGCCGACCATAACAATACCTAAGCATAAGCCAGCGCTAAAATTGAGCACACTCTTTTTGTTAAATCCTAACCCAATTTGAGAAAAACTAATTTTATCCCAAGCTTTAAACAGGTAAACTAAACCCAAGCTGAGGAATGTCGCGAGGCTGAGTGAAAGTAAATCGGGGAACATTGTTTGTTTGGTTATGCCTGCAGCGAAAGCAAACACCACGAGGGAGGCAAAGTAAAATAATATTACTTTCAAAAATACCATTTCTCTTTTCATGTCTTAATTGTTTAGCTCGATATGAATTTACGCTATTTTGGCTTAAATGAAAAAAAATGCTGTGCTACTTGTTGATCTTAAAGTGCAGGTCTTGTTCCTGTAGGTAGGTTCTTTTGTTTACAACGCATGTTGCCTCTTAAAACAGGTTGATTTATCGTTTGTTTTTTCTTATATTAGGCAATAAACCAATGAATTATGGCTATGGTCAATCTAAATCGGAGAAAATTTATTCAAGGAGCGGGGGCAGTTTTAACTTTATCAGCCTTAGAAGTTAAGGGGCTTTCATTTCGTGATGCGATTAAAAATTTTCGGGTCGGATTGATTGGTGCAGGTTGGTATGGGAAAAGTGATTTATTCCGTTTAATTCAGGTTCGGGATGTCGATGTCATCGCCATATGCGACGTCGACGACAATCAGCTGCAGGAAGCTGGGCGGCTGGTTAGTGAGCGTCAAATTTCAAAAAAAGTTCCAAAACTGTATAAAGATTATAGGGAAATGCTCGCCAGTCATAAATTCGATCTCATTCTCATTGGAACACCAGATCACTGGCACGCCAGACAGGCTATTGATGCGATGCGTTCGGGTGCTCATCTCTATTTGCAGAAACCGATCAGTGTTGATGTGCTTGAGGGGGATGCTATATGGCGTGCGGCAAGAAAATATAACCGGAAAGTTCAAGTGGGAACACAACGGAGAAGTACAGCCCATCTCATTGACGCCAAGAAGCGAGTGATCGATAGTGGCTTACTTGGTAAGATTTCGCATGTGGAAATGTGCTGCTATTATCATATGCGAAAAAACGGCAATCCACCGATCGAGCCGGTTCCAGATTTCCTGGATTACGAACTTTGGACGGGTCCAGCACCTTTGCGGGCTTATGATGGTTTGCCTCATGGTGGCTGGTGGCGAACTTTTATGGCCTATGGGAATGGAATAACCGGGGATATGGGAATGCATATGTTTGATACTGTGCGTTGGCTTCTGCAGCTTAAATGGCCCAAAAGCGTACATGCGAAAGGTGGCATTTATGTGCAAAAAGGAGGGAAATCGACGATCGCGGATACGCAGACAGCCTTATTTGAATACGAAGATCTTAATTGTGTCTGGCAGCATAGGACATGGGGGGCAGCAGCAGACCCTGAATACCCTTGGGCATTTGTGATATATGGTGACAAGGGTACCTTAAAGGGAAGCGTGATGAAATATGAATTTATTCCAATCGGAGAAGGCAAGCCAATTCGACAGGATGTTATCTTAGAAAAGGAGAAGTTCCCCAAAGATTTGACGGAGCACCGAATCGAATTGCATACAGCGCCTGCAACGAGACAACATATGCTTGACCTTTTATCGGCAATTGAAAATAATCATCTTCCTGTAGCGGATATTGAAGAAGGCTATATATCCACCGCAAGCTGCATTTTGGCGAACTTGTCGATGCAGTTGAATCGCCCCTTGATTTATGATCCAATACAAAAAATATGTGTCGATGATCCTGAAGCAACTCAATTACTGCAAAGACCGTATCGCAGTCCATGGCAACATCCTTAATAGCATAGGTCATGGGCACTGAGCAAAGTTGAGGTCGGGAGTTATTCGGTATTGAACCGCAACGGTGCGGTAAATTGAACAAATATCAATATATTGGTATCAGATGGTCACAACATAGAAAAAGGAATATTATGCAGACTATATTGGGTGCCAATGGACAAATTGGAGAAGAACTGGCGCGCGAGCTAAAGCGAAATTTTACTTCTGCTATCCGCATAGTCAGTCGAAACGCAAAAAAAGTAAATGATACTGACGAAGTTTTTTCTGCGGATCTATCGATCCGTGAACAGGCAATCGAGGCGGTGAAGGGGAGTGATATTGCCTATTTCACTTTAGGGCTTCCTATAAGTTCGGATCTATGGGAGGAACAGTTTCCAGCTATTATTCGTCATGTGATTGATGCCTGTAAGATCAATGGTACTAAGCTTGTCTTTTTTGATAATACATATATGTATCCTCAAGACGATCGTGTTTTGACGGAGGAAAGTACCTTTGCTCCTGTTGGAAGAAAGGGGAAAGTGAGGCGGAACATGGCAGAAATGGTACTTGCTGAGATAGCATCGGGCCAGCTTGAAGCCGTTATTTGTCGAGCGCCTGAATTTTATGGTCCTGGCAAAACACAAAGCATTACCAATACCCTAATTTTTGATAACATCAAAGCGGATAAAAAACTGAAAGTGCCTTTACGGGTCGATAAAAAACGAAGTTTGATTTGGACTCCCGACGCAAGTCGAGCAACTGCACTTATCGGAAATACACCCGATGCATATGGACAGACCTGGCATTTGCCCGTGGATAAAGCGCATCCCACTTACCGGGAGTTTATCAGAATGGCAGCAGATATTTACGGTAGGGAATTCAAATATACTGTAGTTCCCAAATTTATCTTTAAAATAGGGGCTCTGTTCAATAAGCGGTTAAAGGAGTTTTTGGAACTTCTTCCACGATACGAACACAATAATCTATTTGATGATTCAAAGTTTAGAAATAGATTTCCTGAATTTGAGGTTACTTCTTACGAGCAAGGAATCGAACAGATTCAGCAAGACAAGTTTTAACTTATGCATAAATGAGAGCGCAAGCGACTTTGTTCACCTGGCAACAACCGCATCTGGTCATAATATTATGCTTAAGGAGCCAACTTTGGTCATCAGCGCTTTTTCACAGCTGCTGGGAAAACTGTAAGATAAGGAAACCGATCTTCAGCCTTGTGGTCTGAGATGAAGCAAAATACGTTGAATATCGGTTTCCTTTTATGATAAAGCTTTTTTTGAGGAGCAAGTGAATCAATAATGGGCACGGAATAAGAAAACCTACCCTGCATTTGTAAATTCTAAATTTCTACAGAATTCGTTCCGTTCTTTACGCGTTTAAAAAGACGCGTGCGAGATGAATATTAATTCGGCGATAATCCATAATTATGCTAGGCTTAGAAAATCGTTGTTCTTTCTACCTATAATTCTGCTAGTTCTGCTCATTCTATTTCTTTATTTTAATCATGCATTGAATGTATATGGCTATACCGTCATTCAGAAGAGTAGCTTTTTCGCGATAAATGCTTATCTGGGGCGATATCCAAATCTTGAGTCCAATTTTACACAGTTTGGAGATTGTTTAATCAGTCTCTCGCTTTTGAGTGTCTTTCTGCGCTATGGTCCTAAATTATGGGAGGCGTTAATATCAGCATCTCTAATTTCTGCCTTCTTTTCGATCCTTTTAAAAGTACTATTTGCTGTGCCACGACCCGCAGCAGTATTTAATCATACTAGTTTTTTGATTACCGGTAAGATGCTTCTGGGGAACAATAGCTTGCCTTCTGGCCATTCCATCACGATATTTACAACGTTGACCGTTATCATGTATGCTTTTATGCCGCAACGATTGAGTTATAAAATAATGTGGTTTTTAGGTTTAACATTTATTGGGTTAATGCTTGCTTTATCTCGCGTCGCATTGGGGGCACACTATCTATTAGACGTGGTCTGTGGCTGTATTATTGGATATCTTTCGGGGCTGTTCGGAATTTTTTTTAGCAGGGAATTTAAAACATGGAATTGGGTCAACAACAAACGGTATTATCCAATTTTCATATTATTGTTCCTCGTTTTCAGTATTGTATTGATCAATAGAATAATTAATGATAATTTGCTAATATTTTATTTTACATTTATCTGCTTAATTAGTGCACTTTATAAAATCATTACGGTTTATGCTAAAAAATAGCTTAAAATTAATTCATTTTGTCCTTTTCATGAGTGTGTTGAATTTTATATTCTTCCATTTTCCATTTTATACTTTTGTTTTTAATAATGTTGATTACAGCAGCTTTGGGGGTATTGTTCTGATCGGTAGTTTAATGGTTCTGATGCTGGTGATGAATGCTTTTGTACTTTATCTATTTTTTTCGGCGTCACGTCGCTTCGGGAAATCCATACTTGTTTTGTTCTTTCTGATCAATTCAGTCGCCGTTTATTTTGTTAACACCTATAGCGTTATTTTGGATGAAACAATGATCGGTAATATCTTGAATACCCGATATTCCGAGTCCAGCGGTTTCTTTTCCCTGAAACTGATCGTCTATCTCGTGTTTCTCGGTATTATACCCAGTATCTTCATCATTAAAGCTAAAATAATAAAGGATAAACCAAGGAAATTTTTTATCACTTCCTCACTTTCGTTATTATTTATCGTTATTTTAATATTTGCCAATGCGACTAATTGGTTGTGGATCGATAAGAATTCGAAGACTTTGGGTGCACTTGCCATGCCTTGGTCTTATACCGTCAATATTTCACGTTTTTATATTCACGAATATCAAAAAAATAAGAAAGAAATTTTATTGCCGGATGCGACGATAACGGACCACAAAAAGACAGTCGTTGTACTTGTTATAGGTGAATCTGCTCGAAGGGATAATTTTTCGTTGTATGGCTATCAGAAGAATACAAATCCTCTACTTTCCAAGACACCCAATCTTTATCATTTTGACGCAACTTCTTGCTCTACCTATACGACAGCTGGAGTAAAATGTATTTTGGAACATAAAAATACGGATGATTTGTACGAAATCCTGCCAAATTACCTCTATAGAAATGATGTAGATGTGATCTGGCGAACAAGTAATTGGGGGGAACCACCTGTACATATTAAAGAATATGAAACGAATGATCAACTTGCTACAAACTGTAAAGGTGAAGGATGTGCTTACGATGAGGTACTTTTAACAGGTCTAAAGGAGCGGATATCATCCAGTAAAAAAGATAAGATTTTTGTTGTGCTCCACACAAGTACAAGCCATGGACCAACATATAGCAAGAAATATCCCGCTCAATTCGAGCAGTTTAAGCCGGTCTGCAATAGTGTTGAGTTAGGGAACTGTTCTAAAGAAGAATTGATAAATGCTTATGATAACACCGTTGTTTATACAGATTATATTTTGCATAATCTGATTGAGGATCTAAAGCAATTGAAGGAATATAACAGTGCCATGTTGTTCGTCTCGGATCATGGAGAATCACTGGGTGAAAATAACCTGTATATGCACGGACTGCCGATGAGCATTGCACCAAAAGAGCAATACGAGATTCCTTTTATTGTATGGGTGTCTGATCATTCAAAACAGTTGAAACCAAATAAAACCTTGACCCAAAATCATGTATTTCATAGTGTGCTGAAATTTCTGGATATGAAGAGCCCTATCTATGACGAGAATATGGATATTTTCAAATAGCGAGCAATAGAGATTGTCAAGGTTTATTGATTTTACAGTATGAAATCAGCTAAGAAGATTATAATTGAACCTGTAATAGATGATTCTTTTTCTATAAGTCGGATAGATCACCACCTTAACGATCATGAAACATTTAATAGACTGACCTATCATCGTATTTTTTTTGTCGAAACCGGTACCGGCTATCTTTCTATTGATAATAATGTATTTGAGCTACATGACAATAGCATTTTTCTCTTATCCAAGGGACAGATCTATGCTTTTTCAGATCAGACTTCGGTAATGGGTTTTTCCATTTCCTTTGGAGATTGTTTTTGGCAAAAGACACCTCCGAGCGCAAGTAACTGTAAAGCTGTATTGTTCAATAACACCAGTGCAAATCCATATCTGAAGCCTAATACTACCGAAGTAGTGGAGCTGTTATTTCTATTCAATGCACTGTTGTCGGAATATTGTAGTCCACAGTATATCAATCAGATGGATGCTCTTGCGGCGTTTTTGAAAATTATTATGATTAAACTTGCGAACGTTAAACTGACCGCGGAAGCAACTTTCGATAGTCAGGATTACATCTTGTATCGCAAATTTATGGAAATGCTCAGTGCACAGTTTGATCAATATCATGCCGTGTCGGATTATGCCAAAATGCTTCATGTTTCAGCACGAAGATTAAGCGAACTTTGTAAACGATGTAGCGGGATTAAGGCGAAGGAGATCATTAATGGGCAGCTCATAGCAGAAGCGAAACGATTGCTGCAGTTTAGTGCGATAACAGTGAAAGAAATCGCCTATTCACTTAATTTTAATTCGGCAGAACAATTTAGTCATTTTTTTAAAAAGAATACAAAACTGTCTCCCCTGAACTACCGTAATCAATTTGTTGATGCAGATTGAAAGTTGCACACGGTAAATTTTGACATTTTAAACGTACTTATTGCTATTCCTATGGGGCTGTTGCCATCATAACTTTGTCCTAAATATCTTAAAGTTATGGCAGTAAATCATCTAAAAAAAGTGGCCGGCATTGTTATTCCGGACAGTAAAATCGCAACGCAAGCGACAGCATTACTATTGGAACATGGTACTGAATTTATCTACAACCATTCGTTGCGTGTCTTCCTATTTTCATCTTTGAATGCAAAACGCAAAAATTTGGTCTACGACAGTGAATTGTTGTATGTAGCTTCCGTATTTCATGATTTGGGCTTAGTATCGCATTACAGCAGTGCAGATCTTCGTTTTGAAGTGGATGGCGCTAACGCCGCCCGAGACTTTCTAAAAAGCCATGGTGTAGAGTCGACGAAATTACAGCTCGTATGGGATACCATAGCACTCCATACAAGCATAGGAATTGCCGAACATAAAGAAAATGAAGTTGCCCTGATGTACTCGGGCGTTGGGCTTGATGTGATGGGTGAGGGCTATGCGCATTTAAGTGCCAAAAATAGAGAAGAGATTGTTCAAGCCTTTCCTAGGGATAATTTTAAAAAGAAAATTATTCCGACTTTTTTTGAAGGTTTTGAGCATAAGACAGAAACCACATTTGGCAATATAAAGGCAGATGTGTGCGCTTTTATGATCCCTAATTTTGAGCGAAAGAACTTTTGCGATTGTATTCTTCATTCGCCTTGGTCTGAATAGTAAGTCTAAGTCCGAGGACTGAATAACAGGTTCGGATCACATAGCTTTCGGGGCTATCTTGCTTTAGCAATAGTCCCGATCTATTTTCTCCTATTCAATACTATTGCAATAATCGATGACTGACTTCTAAACGAGCTAAAGCACATCTTGTATGTATATCATTTATTGGATATTTGAAATTCGTTAAATTTATGTCTTAACTTTATAAAGACTCTAGTATAGTTTTCAAGTTTCAATTTGTATAATGGCTTTTTAATGGTATCAACGTATGGTTTTAAATAGTATTTATCGGATGGTTTTCAAATCGATTTTGTTTATAACAATGACGGTGATTTCGTTTGACTTGTTGGCCCAAGCTCGAAATCCTGAGAAGAAGATCATTAGATCTGACTTTCAAAAATATTTTGATGAGTGTCATGTTAAGGGTGCTGTTGCACTTTATGACAATAACAAAAGAGCTTGGATTTTGTCCGATACATCGGACACACAAGTTGCAACATTACCTGCGTCAACTTTTAAGATTATAAATATGTTGATTGCCTTGGAAACGAAGACGATAAAAGATGAAAATAGCATTGTTCAATGGCCCGGATCAACAGATACCTTAAAATATGGCTACCGACCAGATATTTATAAAAATATCAGTGTAAAAGAAGCATTTACGGTGTCTGCAGGTTGGGCATTTATCGAGTTAGCAAAGAAAATTGATCGTTCTGTCTATCGGAAGTATCTTAAAGCTTGTAACTACGGGAATGTGGACCTTTCCGAATCAGGTCCCGACTTCTGGAATTTTGGTCCAATGGGCATCTCACCAATTAATCAGGTTGAATTTTTAAAAAAGCTTTATGATGGAAATTTACCTTTTTCAAAAAGAAATATGGATATTGTTAAAGGTGTCATGATTTCGGAACAAAACGCGGACTATACGGTTCGGTCTAAAACGGGCTGGACAATGGCCAATCAGATCAACACCGGATGGTGGATAGGCTATGTTGAACAAAAGGAAAATGTTTATTTCTTTGCAACGCGACTTATTCAGGACCGGAAGTTCAACAGCCCTGATTTCTCGAGCTGCCGCAAGGCGATTACACGGAAAATTTTTAAGGATCTAAAGATTTTGCCCTAAAACCAAGGTTGATCGTTATCAGTCAATAAATTTTATCAGGACAATAGACAGATGGAAAATTTCAATCGAAAAAAGCATTGGGAAGAGATATACGAAAATAAGCCGCTGGAATCAGTTAGCTGGTATCGGCCTACCCCAGAAGTATCACTACATTTTATAAATCAATCTAGTCTTCCAAAAATGGCTAAAATTATTGATATAGGTGGTGGTGACAGTTTCCTGGTTGATTTCTTATTAAAAGCAGGATTTGAAGATATTACTGTATTGGATATTTCCAGCGCTGCCATTGAAAGAGCGCAGAAGCGATTAGGGGATCAAGCGACTAAAGTCAAATGGATTGTTTCGGATATCTTGGACTTCGTTCCCGATACACCATATGATTTTTGGCATGATAGGGCCACATTTCATTTTTTGACTGCTCGCCAGGAGATTGAACGCTACATCGAAATCGCAGACCAAGCAATTGCAGTGGGAGGTATTTTGGTTGTTGGAACCTTTTCTGAACAGGGACCAACGAAATGCAGTGGCATTACCATTAAACAATATTCAGCACAATCGATAAGCGATTTGTTCCAGACATATTTTAGGAAAATTGAATGTATAGATGTTGACCATATAACACCCTTCGACACGAAACAGCGTTTTGTGTTTTGCAGTTTTCGCAAATAGTTGTTATAGCAGGATCGAATACTTCTCTCGTAAATTGAGCATCGCTGTGTCGATCGAATCTGTCCGTTTGTGCTAACTTTTATTGGAATTTTCCAATAAGAGTTCTCCCCAAGCATTCAATTTCCAGAGTACTTCTACTAAACTTTCCCCTAAGGGGGTCAATGAATACTCCACTCTTGGAGGAAGTTCATGGAAAGATTGTTTGGTTAGAATGCCATCATTGACCATTTCACCCAATTGTTGGTTTAGCACTCGTCTATCAACTTTTGCAATACCACGAAGCATTTCACTTGGGCGTTTTTCCCCTTCATTGATACGCCATACAATCGGAATTTTCCATTTCCCACTAATCGCATTGACGGCAAATTCCAATGGACATATTTTTTGTTTTATTGCTTTCTCTGTTATACGCATAAAATTGACTTTTTTGTCCCATAGGGATAATAAAATGCGGTATTGTGATTGTGCATTTACTTTTAAAACTTTGCAGAAATAACATACAGCATCATGAAAAATTTAGAATACGAAATTGCTAAATTAAATGCGAATTTAGCAACTCTTCCTCTCGAAATAAAGGAAATATTTGGCAGATCGATTCAGGATCTACAGTCTGGGGATCTAACCGAAAAGAGCCTGCAGATAGGGGACAAGTTCCTTGATTTTAGTTTGGTGAATTCGAAGCGTGAAGAAATTGAGCTGGGAAAACTTCTGAACAAAGGAAAAGTCATTGTGGCCTTTTTCCGCGGTAGCTGGTGTCCCTACTGTAATCTCGAGTTAAGAGCTTTACAACAGAATTTGACTCATTTTACTGCTGTTGAAGCCACTCTTCTTGCAATTTCGCCACAAGTGCCTAAATTTAGCGAAGCACTTCTGAAGGACAACAATTTGGATTTCGAGTTGTTGTTTGACGAAGATAATACTTTGGCAATCAGTGTTGGCATCTCATTTGAACTTCAGGATTATGCCATTTCAAGCTATGATCGCTTGGGAATCAATTTGTCCGCCTACAATGGTAATGACAGCAACAGACTGCCGGTCCCTGCTGTGTTTGTGATCGATCCTGATTATACGATATCTTATCGATTTATGGATGTCAACTATATGAATAGGCTTAATATCGAAGAGTTAATAGCACAGCTATGAGTAAAATACAACGTAAAGGAGCAAGACGGATAGCGGATATTTCGATAGATTGCCTGGCCAGTCTGAACCGCGGAGAAATTGAAACTGCAAATCTTATGGAGTGGCTCGCTGTTGACCAACGGTTTTTACTCGAGCATATCCTTCAGCAAAATGGGCGCATTCATTACTTGAAACCAATCTTGGTGCTGCTTGATCAGTTACAGAAACCGACGGTAAATTCCATCAATGAAACGATCGGGCGGGCGCTGCTCGATTTGATCACACAATATCGTGATAATACTTTCCTGACAATACTATCCGATCATGCTGCAGATCTCGTGCGTTGCTGGGCAACCTACACGGTCGGAGATGATAAGCAGCTTGAAATTGAGAAATTACTGTTGTCAATGCGTCCTTTTGCCGCAGATCGGCATTTTGGGGTGCGAGAAATCAGCTGGATGGCGATACGTAATAGGATAGCTTTGGACTTGGAAAGGAGTATTGCCGGTCTGAGTCTATGGACGATTGAGAAGGATGAAAATTTGAGACGTTTTGCTTCGGAGGCAACCCGACCGAGAGGCGTATGGTGTAAGCACATCGATCGCTTGAAGCAGGAGCCAAGTCTAGCCTTGTCTATTTTAGAACCGCTAAAATCTGACCCTTCAAAATATGTTCAGGATAGTGTTGGAAATTGGCTGAATGACGCAAGCAAAAGCCAACCCGGTTTTGTTAGGGCACTTTGTAATCGCTGGGAACAGGAAAGCGATACCAAGGAAACGCAATACATCATTCGAAAAACACTTCGAACTATCCTGAAATAAATATGTCCGGTAGTTATCGAACAAAAAATGATGATCGCCCGCTTGAGCGACATTTGACCTCAGTTTAGGGCAATAAATCTGAGTTTGCGTACTTTAACTAAAGCAGTTTAGATGGGTGATCGGCTTATTCGAAATTAAAAGCCGCCATTCATTGTTCTTAAAAGGACCATAAATGGCGGCTATCACTTGAAATGATTTATTCGATACGTATGATTTTACTCTTCCTTATTCTGTGCTTTCATTAGTAACGCGAAAGCATTTTTTAGTGCTAATTGTGTGTTCGGTTGAATGTTATCGGCCTGAATCTGCTGTTTTCCGTTCTCTTGGATACCTAATTTTACTTCATTCATTTGAAATGAACCAGCGCTATGTTGCACAAATACAAAATATTTATTTTGCCAACGTACGATAGCCTCTTCGGGTACAACCATTGCCTTGGTATTATTGATATGAAGATCGGCATTCATGAACATCCCAGGGGTCAAAATAGCATCGGATTTTTGAAAACGGCATAACACTTCGGCCATTCTGTTTTCATCAAAAGTGCGGTTGACAAGAAAGACCGTTGCCGGAATTTTTCGAGAGACTTCCGTATTGGTATACGTAGAAACGGTATTTCCTATCTTGACTTTAGCTAGATCTTTTTCGAACAGCTGTAGGGAAAGATACATGTCTGATGGATTAACAATCTCAAATAGGATATCTGTGGGAGCGGTGTATTTCCCAACACTGACATTCACTTTGGTGATAAAACCATTCGTTGGAGACAATATAGGTACTTCTTTTTTTATACCTGTCGTCGTCAGTTTCTTCGGATCGATTCCGATAAGACGCAGTTTTTCCGCCAATGAGTGAATTAGTATACGTTCACGGTCCATATCTGCTTTTGCCTGCTGGAACACCTTGTCGCTGCTTGCCTTGCTTTGATTGAGCTCGTATTGTCTTTTATATTCTATTTCGGCGAGCACATAATTTGTCTGTGCAGTCAAATAGTCCTGTTGGAGCTGGATAAACTGCATATCTTCGATAGTCGCCAATACCTGACCTTTTCGCACTGGTTTTCCAGGGAGCATAGTCGTCGATTTAATATAGCCACCAATGGGAAAACTTAGGCTCACAGTGCTTTCCGGCGCAACAGCGACATCGCCCTGTAATGTAATTTTGCCACTGACATTTTCGATTGTAGGGGGTCCGATGACAATACCTGCTGCTGCAATCTGTTTGGGTTCAAGTTGAACACTTTGCGCTACAGGTGTAGAATCTGCCACGGGCGCTGGCTTGTTAATTTCTGTGTTTTCTCCTTGAGCACAGGCAACGAAGGAAAAAAGGATCAAACTGTATACTGTGTTTTTTAACGATTTATTCATTGTATAACTTACTTAATTGGATGGCTGCTTGATTGTAACTGTTTAATGTATTGATGTATTCGCTTTGTATGCCAATGGCTTGGTTGACAAGAATGACCCATTGTAGGTAGTCTATTTCGCCATTAACGAATTGTTTGTCGGCTGTTACAAAAATTGTATCTGCATGCTTTAATCCACGATCTTCATAATATTTTAGTACTTCTTTAAACTTCTCAACCTGCTCGATGGCATTGTTTGATTCTGTCTTCAATTTACTTTTTACGTATTCAAGTTCTTTCAACTGACCTTTCCATGCGAGTTTTGCCGCGTTTATTCGATTGGACTGCGCTCCAAAAAATAGGGGTACACCGATGCCGGCGCTGAAGTAGCTCAAACGGTCGGACGAACGGTACAATACCTCCTGACCACGGAAGGTTTGTACCCCCTGCAACGTTTGACTATTATATCCTATTGTAATTTCAGGAAGCAATTTTGAACGCTCCAGTTGCCATAGAGCATGTGCTGTCTGTGTCTGAAGTTGCGCAATCTTATAGGCCGGAAGTGCTTCAGCCTGACTGGATAAGTCCGGGTGAATCGACATAACTTCTTGATATTTAATTGTGTCGGAGGCCGGGATGTAACGAATGCTGTCCTGCAATAAGAAATTGAATCTGTTCAGGATGATGTTCATATCTTTTTGAAGCAGCTTTAATTGATTATTGATTTCTTGACGCTGTGTTTGGGCTGCGGTTTGCTCCAGGATATTTGCTGCGCCAACTTCAAAGCGTTTGCTTGTCTTTGCTTCAAAAATACGATACAGACTATCTGCGCGTAACAAGAGCTCCTTTCGTTTGCCCATTGCCAGATAATCGAAATACAGACTCTTAACGGCGGTTCGAATCTCCAGGAGATTAAACTTGGTAGATTCACGCGCCAAAGAGAGCTCGTTTTGTAAGACTGCTGTCTGTTTTTTATAAACAGCAGGAAAACTAACCGTTTGGCTGATACCGATGCGATTATCGGTATACGCACTATTCACATGACCGTAATCGCCTGAAATAGCTAATTTAGAAGGGTCGAATCCGGTTTTGGCCAATTTTTCCTTAGCTTGTTCATTGATCCTGAGCTGTTGGATACGCGGACTATTATGCTCTGCCCGCTGTATGGCCTGCGCTAAAGATATATGCTGTGTGCTGTTGATCGTTTGTGCCGAAATCTGAGCGTCCTGAAAAAAGGAACAAGACAATAGAACCAAAAGGACTATTTTGGTTACAGCCGAATTTGGTTTGCTAAGGGCTTTGTTTTTTTTATTAAACAACAGATATAATGCGGGCAAAACAAAGAGGGTTAGGAATGTTGCTGAGATTAAACCGCCAATAACAACCGTTGCCAGTGGACGTTGTACTTCAGCACCTGCACCATTGCTCAATGCCATTGGTAAAAATCCCAAGGACGCTACGGCGGCGGTCATCAGTACCGGTCGGAGACGATTGCGAGTGCCCACCATAATCAGTTCCTGCATGTCGGTAATAATTCCTTCCTTTTTTATACGGTTAAACTCCGAGATCAAGACAATGCCATTTAAAACGGCAACACCAAATAGGGCAATGAAACCAATGCCTGCCGAGATACTAAAGGGCATCCCCCGAAGTGCCAGGGCAAAAACACCTCCGATCGCCGACAGGGGAATTGCAGTGTAGATCAAGGCGCCATCTTTTAACGACGAAAATGCAAAGTAAAGCATACCAAAGATTAAAAGCAGGGCAATGGGCACAGCAATGCTCAAGCGGGCCTTGGCCTGTTGCAGATTTTCAAATGTACCACCATAAGTCAATGTGTAGCCTGTATCCATTTTAAGCTGCGCAGCAACCTTTTGCTGCAGTTCCTCCACGATGCTTTGCACATCACGCCCCCTGACATTGAAGCCCACGATAATACGGCGCCGCGCATTTTCCCGCTGGATCTGATTAGGGCCCTCTACTTCATCAATATGTGCAATCTGGCTAAGTGGAATCTGTATCCCTTTGGCGGTCGTTACTTGTAGATTCCTGACATCTTCAATATTACGGCGACCTTCATTACCTACGCGCACAACAAGATCGAAGCTTTTTTCACCTTCATAAATCTTGCCTGCGGAAGCTCCTGCAAAAGCCGAATTAACAGTACGATTGATGGAAGCGATATCGAGACCATATTTTGCTATCTCATCCCGGTTGTAGTCTATGACAATCTGGGGCATTCCTGTGACTGATTCGATGTACCAGTCTGCAGTTCCTTTTACTGTCTTTGCAATATCGCCCAATTGCTGCGCATAGTTTGCCAGTTTATCGAGATCTTCTCCATAAATCTTGCACACGACATCTTGTTTTGCTCCAGTCATTAATTCATTAAAACGCATTTGTACAGGAAATTGAAAGCCTGTCGTTATCCCAGGCATAACTTCCTGTGCTGTTGCCGACATTTTACCTGCCAACTCCACAAATGATTTAGCATTTTTCCATTCCGACTTTGGTTTTAAGACAATGATCATATCACCACCTTCAATAGGCATTGGATCTGTTGGTATTTCTGCGCTTCCGATCCGCGACACGATTTTTTCAACTTCAGGATAACGATTTTTTAAGGCTTCTGAAACCCGATCAATTGCATTTATCGTTGTCGAGAGATTGGTACCAACGAGCAGCCTTGTCTCTACAGCAAAGTCACCTTCCTCCAGTTGGGGTATAAATTCACCCCCCATTTTTGAAAATACAACGATTGAAATAGCGAAAAGTGCAATTGTGATGGCAACGAGTATTTTACGGATAGCAAGTGCACCAGTGAGTGCATTTTGATAACCCCGTTCGAGACGGGTCATAATCCGATCCGAAATATTGGGTTTATGATTGAGCTTCTTGCTCACCACCAGTGAGCTTATCATTGGGACATAAGTCAAAGATAGAATGAAAGCGCCTAAAATAGCGAATGCTACCGTTTGAGCCATCGGTTTAAACATTTTCCCTTCGATTCCAGTAAGCGAAAGAATAGGCAAGTAGACAATCAAGATAATAATTTGTCCAAAAACTGCGGCATTCATCATTCTGGAGGCTGAAGAAGTCACTTCCTGGTCCATTTCCTGTTGGGATAAACTGTCGATGCCCTTATATTTTTTTGAAAAATGAATATGGTGTAAGATGGCTTCAACAATGATAACAGCACCATCAACAATTAAACCAAAGTCCAGTGCTCCTAAGCTCATTAGGTTGCCGCTGACGCCAAATGTGTTCATCATGCTGATGGCAAAGAGTAGGGATAGCGGGATGACCGAAGCAACAATTAAACCTGCCCTCAGATTACCTAGGAACAGCACAAGAACCAGTATGACAATGAGAGCTCCTTCCAAGAGATTGTGTTCTACGGTTCCAATGGCGTTGTTTACCATTTTCGTGCGGTCGAGGAAGGGCTCGATAAGGACTCCTTTGGGAAGTGTTTTCTGAATTTGATCGACTTTATCTTTGACGATTTTGATCACATCCGAAGAGTTTCCACCTTTGAGCATCATGACAATACCACCGCAGACCTCGCCTTGTCCTGCCATAGTTAGTGCGCCATAACGGATCGCTGAGCCCAACCTGACTTCGGCAACGTGATGGATGAGGATCGGTACGCCACCATTATCTTTGACCACAATTTTATTGATGTCGGCTATGGATTTTGTCAAGCCAACACTTCGGATATATAATACTGCGGGGCCTTTTTCGATATAGGCTCCGCCTGTATTCTGGTTGTTGTTTTCGAGTGCCGTAAAGATGTCGCTGATGCTGATATTCAAGGCTTTCAGCTTGGATGGGTTTACTGCAACCTCATATTGTTTGAGTTCTCCACCAAATGTAGCAACATCTGCAACTCCGGGAGTTCCGAGAAGTTGACGGCGTACGGTCCAGTCCTGAATGGTGCGCAAGTCTGCTAGCGAATAGGTCTGTTCATAACCTTTTTGAGGTTTGAGGACATATTGGTAGATTTCACCAAGTCCTGTAGTGACGGGAGCGAGTGTAGGAGCACTTGCATTTTCGTTTATTTCAATTTGTGCGAGACGCTCTGTGACTTGCTGTCTCGCCCAGTAGATATCGGTGCCATCTTCAAATACGATGGTTATTAACGATAGACCGAACCGCGACATACTTCGGCTTTCCTTGATTTCGGGAACATTGCTGACAGCCAATTCCACGGGAAAGGTGATAAGGCGCTCAACGTCTTCGGCTCCAAGGGAGGGCGCGGTTGTGATAACTTGAACTTGATTGTTCGTAATATCTGGTACGGCATCGATAGGCAACTTGGTCAATTGGTAGATGCCATAGCCGACCCATACCAATATAAAAAGACCAATTGCCAGTTTGTTTCGAACTGAGAATTGTATTATTCTATTAAGCATTTTAGTAAAATCTAAATTATAAGAAATCGTGCAAACCTTATTTTGGGACAAAAAAAGATCTGCAACTTGAAAAATCAGGTTGTTTTAACATGCTGATTTAATATAAATTAGACTTGAGGCGGACGGAATAATGCGGAAATATACGATCGGGAATAATTATTCGGTTTAGGCAAACCAAAAGCACTATCCACTGCGACTTGATGCGGTCTAACATAATGAATCTTATGGTTGGACACAAAGACAAATGAAAATGCTGTTAGATCGTATTTTTTGAAGGGTAGTTTCATGTCTTCCTGCTCATCGTTGTCAGGAAGATCCTGGCCCCAATAATGCATGGAAAGAAATTCCACAAAGGTTATGGGCGGACCTATCTCATTATGGATTGTAAAATGCTGATACAGCTTGGGCAGTTTCGCCAGCTGGGACAGCATCGTTGATTCTCCAATGACCAAAAATAGAAATATGTAAAGAAAAAATCTTTTCACCCCTGTAAAAATACAGTTGTTCAATCAATTTCGCAACAAAACTATAACTTATTATGCAGATCGATCGGGCAGGGGAAGCTTTCTTTGAAACGATGCCATAACGAGCCGATTTCAGACGGCCAAGTATTAATCCAAGTATTAATCTATGTGAGCCAATCGGGTACTGTTTTACTGTTTTGTGCGTTTTTGTGGCTTTGTTGCAATCGTTTGTGCGTTATAGTATTTAAATGACCGTCGAACAATATTCAAGCTGTGTTTGGGTATTGTTCAATATGACGTAATGGGGAGACAGCTTCATGATTGCTTCTTGCAAAAAAAAGGTTACCCAGATATTGGATAACCAATGTTTTAAACATATACTGGTAGGGTGTTTATTTTTTTAAATATCGTGAATTCTAATGACTTATAAAGAAATTTTAAAAAGATGGCCATATCTGTTTGTTTACTTCCTTTTTGTTCTGACTAATTTGTATCTTAATAAACTGTATAGCCATCCGCAATCTCATGTTTTAAGGCCTTAAATTGGGGTATTAACTTGTTGGTCATATTGGCTTCGAAACTTTGTCAAAGGAATATTGCTGCAGTTTAAAAATAAGGAGAAAATACGAAATGAAAAAAATTATCGTCATTGCTGTCTACTGTGTTGTATTGTTTATGTCGTGTAACAATAGGGATGAAGATAGGGGAAATGATGAGGTTGCTGAAGTATCTCAAAACGGAATAGCCTCGGTCGTAAAATCATATTTTCTCTATCATGAAATAAGAAATGTAGACTATGCTATCTATATCAATGACGTATTGGCAGGACAATCGCATGAAAATGATGGTATTCCGGGCCCCTATAAGCTGAATCAGTATATAACTTCATCAGGAAAGCAAATTGTGAAAATGATCATATCTGCCAACAGTCGAGAAAGAGAGATCACTCCAGAAATATTGGGAGAAATCAGTAAGAACACGGGTATATATTTGCTTTTAAATAAAGATTTTGAGAATATTAAGGAGCTCAAAAAACTGCAATTTCCAAACATCGAAAAGTCTGTTCCTTCCTATGAATGTATATGGGAATTTGAAACGGATTAGGATAATTTTCCCCTAGGCTTGCATTACTAGTTGATTGACCAGCCGGAAGTTATCATCGTCAAAACATACTATTTTGACTTGCGTAAGTGTTGTATCCGCCATCAGAAACTGCGTAATGACGCGGATGGATATTTGAGCAGCTAGTTCTTTCGGGAATCTGTAAATCCCTGTACTGATATTGGGAAAGGCTATCGAACGGCAACCATTTTCTGCAGCTAATCTGAGTGCATTATAATAGCAGCTTTCTAATTTTTCAATTTCGTGATTTTTCCCTCCATTCCACACAGGGCCAACTGTATGAATTACATATTTAGCGGCTAGTTTGCCTGCAGTTGTGATTACGGCTTCACCTACTTTGCAGCCTCCTTGTTTAGCCAGAATGTTACGGCAACCTTCCAGAATTTCCGGTCCGCCGGCGCGATGAATAGCCCCATCAACACCTCCACCTCCAAGTAACGATGTGTTGGCAGCATTTACAATAACATCGACTGTAATTTTTGTTATATCGCCCTTTACTACGGTTATTTTATCGGTATTATGTGACATAAGATTAATCTTAATTCAAAGATATGAAAAATAAAATAGCAGGTCTAACCAGAGTATTAGGGGGATAGTTATTGAAGTTAATGTCTCAGATAAAAAAAAATGAAATAAAATATTGTGTAGTTAAATAGCTACGCTTATATTTATAGTCAAATAACTACATAATAAGGAGCGGCCGGTAAAAGACCCAGCTTATTTTAGGAAATAAGAATAAGACCAAGTGTTGAAGATAAGAGAGGTGACTATTAACGTGAAGTAATTAACAGTATAATAAGTAAATCATAGCATTATGAAAAGAAATAGGATAATTTATTGGATAGCAACCGTATGGTTGGCTGTAGGATTATTGTCAACTGCTATCATACAGATTTTTAAAATTCAAACGGAAGGAGCAGGTGGGATACAAAATATGACTCATTTGGGATATCCTAGTTATATACTTCCTTTACTTGGGATCTGGAAGCTTTTAGCCGTGGTTGCCTTGCTTTGGCCCAAAAGGCCTCTCTGGAAAGAATGGGCATATGCGGGTATTTTCTTTACAGCTACTGGTGCTTTGTATTCACATATTGCATCGGGAGATTCTTTCGCTTTAATGGCTCCGGCACTATTATATATTATTCTAATTGCTACTTCTTGGCATTTCAGACCAGTCGATAGAAAATTTGATTTGAAATCGTGTTGAAACCTATATTGAATTTAATGAGTTACCCGAAAATATGTACTGTATTACGGATCCATCAGGAACAGTATTAATGCTTTAACCTTTACTCTTCAGATGAAATATGGTGATTTCCGGTAGTATCCCAACTCGGCTTGGATAATCCAGATAACCGAATCCAACATTTACGTACAGTGCCTGATGCTTTTCACGGTACAGGCCGGCCCATTCACGGTAAGCATATTTCACTGGACTCCACTGATAATTCGGGTGGTTATAACCGAATTGTCCCCCATGTGTGTGTCCACTGAAAGTGACGTCGATTGTGGGATATTTGGGTATTATCTCCGCGCGCCAATGGGAGGGATCGTGTGAAAGCATTAAGTTGATGGGCGAAGATTTATCTACTTTAGACATGGCCAAATCGATATTCCCATAATTTTTGGGATTATTTGCCCCCCAATTTTCGACGCCTATAATGGTAATCTTTTCGTTATTCAGTATCAGTTCTTTCGATTCATTGAGAAGTAGTTGCCAGCCTAGTTGTTGATGAATGGATTTGAGATTTGAAAGATTTTGTTCCTTGGTCAAGTTCATTTGATCAAAGAAATGATATCTGTTAAAATGATAATCTCCATAATCGTGGTTTCCAAGTATAGAGAATGTTCCTAATGGAGCCTTCACTTTATCAAATATGGATAAATAATCCTCCATTTCGGTCGCAAAATCATTGATTAGATCCCCTGTAAAAAAGATGATGTCAGGCTTCTGTGCTAATAAGAGGTCGATCCCTTTTTTTACAGCAATTGAATTAAATAGACTACCTGCATGTATATCGGAAATTTGCGCTATAGTAATTCCTTCAAATGATTTCGGTAAATTAGGTAAGATTAAATCGAGGTGGTTGACCTGGTACTTATATAAATTGAAGGCAAATCCACGTGTAAGTGCAACGATAGGGACACTAGCTAGCAGGAGGCCGCTTTTGACTATAAAATCTGATCTTTTTATAGGGGGTAAATTTCCAGCCTGTTTTGGCGAAGATTTATTTTTTTTAAAACATTTGTTGATTATTTTGAACGTATATACAATAGTATCAATACCGATAAAGAAAAGACAGATTATCTTACCAAATAGCAACGAAAGCGGAAAAAACACGAAACAGGCAGATTCAAAACTAGTCCATTTAAAAAATAAATTAAGGAATATGCACAGATAGGAAAGTATACTGACAGACCACCAGACTATGTTTAGCAGCTTTGGGTTAGATTTCCAAGTTGACAATGTCCGAATTCTTAAGAAGATTAAAAGATCTAAAAAAATGAATAGCATTAAAATTTTTAGATAGGCATAAAACTGTTGGAGCATATTCGAAGTCTAACTAATTTGGATCAGGCATATTTGGAATAAATAATTGGATTACAAAACCTAAAATAGGTGTTTTTTTTCGTAATCATAATTTCAGTATTAAATTATTTTCATAGATAAAGACTATTACGCTTTGGAGCCTATAACCTTATATTGCTTTGTGTCATAATATTGCTTTGTGTCATATTATTGACGAATGTGGTGTCACAGATGTAAGGTAGAAGTTTTAAATTTGTCCCTATTTGCAACGAATTGTACGCTATTAAGAAATTTTAAATCATGGGAAAACGAAAAGAAAATTCGACAAATAGGATTAATGAACAGTATATTATTGAATGTGATTTAGCATATGCTGTATGCAAAATCGGCGGCCGATGGAAGCTGCTGATACTTGCTAAATTGCAGCATGGAAAGTTGCGGTTTGGTGAAATTAAACAATTGATTACAGGGATTACCGATCGCATGCTCACCTTGCAGCTCAAAGAATTGGAAAAGCAAGGACTTGTTAAAAGGATTGCTTATGCAGAAGTGCCCCCCCGAGTGGAATATCAATTGACTGAAATTGCGGCAGAACTTATCCCTATTTGGTGTCAGTTGGAAAAATGGGGCGCCAAGCATAAAATGATAACGTAACGACAACGTTGTTTCCTGTAATTTTTTTATCAATACCTAAATCAAAAAAGATTATTATGGGCGCAATGGAAATTTACACTATGATTGTCTCTTAAAGATTTTTATTTCAGAAAATCGACCTTGTTTTAGATCCCAGGTATATTCGAAGGCAATGGAATAGCCTACAGATCTAATTTTCCACACCTGGTCTTTTTCATGGCCAACTATATAGTGCAAGAATCCCGACATTGCATTTTTTCCAATTTCTTCAATATCTTGATTAAAGGGGATAATGCTATTTGAAAATGAAAATAGCTGCTGTGCAGCTTCATCGGGTTGCAGCATATTGTTTTTTAAAGTTTGTGTCAATTGTATATTTTCATCGGAAGATAAATGTAATTCCTGCCAGTTCGCATCCAAATCGTTGCCTTTTTCTATATCCTTGAGTATTTCATTTTGAACTTTTATAAAACGGAGCTGATTTTTTAGGTAAAACGCCGATAATCGCTTATCAATAGTATCTTGCCAGTCTTGAGGACTGACTTGCTTTATACCTGTTGATAGATAGCTATTCCAGCGTATTTCATCCATTTCTTGATAGATTTTCTCTAATTCATTGGCTGTCTTCTGAATTACGAACGGGAACTGAAGTCGCAAATATTCCGCTTTATTGGGCAGCGTATATTCCGAATTATGGATAACCATAGTTTGTAGATCCAGGTTAAACCTAAGCATATAAAGCCTATTTACTAACCAAATTTGCCAAATATCCTCTTTTAATTGTTTAGCGAATACTTGATTTCCAAAGATATAAGCTATTGTAGATTCGTTTGTTCCTGTGTTCGATTGCTGATAAATCACAGGTTGAATAATTCCACTGATAAGTCGGCCTATTTCAAGAGGTCGATAACACTGTAGCAGGGTTACTGTCGTGAATTGTGGGGTTCCCAACATTTTTGATAGTTCCGCAGGAGGCTCGCTATCAAAAATAAATGTATTAAGTACTGATGGCGGAGCCTGTATTTTTTTAAAATATTTTTTGCGCAATCGTGTTAAGTCAGCATGCTCTTTATGAGCATACGCAACGATTGGGTTAAATAGTGCATTTTGTTGTTCTTTCGTTAAGGTAGAATCCGTTATTTTGCTTCCGATTTCAGTAATAAATTTCAAAAATTCTTTTTGCGTCCTTTCCTTTTGATCCCTCAGTTCGCGATCAAAAATCTGGCCCGTACAAGTGAGCGCCATCAATAATAAAAGAACTGTTGACAGCGCTATTTTCGAATATATCATGTGATGATGGATTTTATCTTAATGTTAGCGTACAAAGATCGTCTTTTTACTTAACATGCATATCATATAAAATGTT
Organism: Sphingobacterium paramultivorum; assembly: GCF_014109745.1. Taxonomy (NCBI): domain Bacteria; kingdom Pseudomonadati; phylum Bacteroidota; class Sphingobacteriia; order Sphingobacteriales; family Sphingobacteriaceae; genus Sphingobacterium; species Sphingobacterium paramultivorum. Next base: position 1,975,440 of record NZ_CP058555.1, on the reverse strand, counting down.
TATGCTTTTTCTATCATTTTACGCTTCCCTCTTTAGATCCATTGCAATATATTGTTCATAATCAATTAAAGATCTTACTGGAGTTGCTAGCCCTTGTAGAAGCTCCAGATACATTTTTGCCACATTTCCCCAAACTGTTTGTTCACCATAACTACGCGCTTTGAAACGATGCCAGGCTAGTAATCGATGTGATTGGTACAGCATTTTAATATTATCACGCATTGCGGCGATATCGTTGAATGGACTTAGGATACCACGTTCGTCTTTCAATAAATCTTTTGCATGCCAATATGGTGTCGAAATAACAGCTGCACCTGCACCTACAGCAAAAGATAAGGTCCCACTGCTGATTTGCTGTTCGTGTGGATAAGGAGACAGATAAATATCACAGGCTGTTAAATACTCCTTAAGCTCCTCATCCGTTAAGAATTTATCGATAAAAACAACCTTGTCCTGTAAACCAAGCTGATCGACTAAATTTTGGAGTTCAAAACGGTAAGATTCCCCTTCATGGGCCAGAACATTCGGATGTGTTTTTCCGATGATCAGGTATTTAAACCCTGGGAGCTCAACTTCCGACAAGGATTGAATGGCATATTCCAGTCCTTTACTTCTTCCGATGAGACCAAAAGTCATCATTACAAAATTGTGTTGAAGGTTTAATCTGTATTTGGCGAGTCCCTGATTGTAATCAAAATGTGGTACGCCATGTGGTATCACTTTAATCTTATCTGTATGGGTAGAGTCGAATTGCTCCTCTAATAATTCGATGCCTTTGGGAGACAAACTAACAACTGCCTGAGATTTCTTCAACAACAGCTCGGTGATTTCCTTCTGCTGCAATGATGGGGTTTGAAGAATGGTATGGAACACGGTTAGCAGGGGAATCTTTAGGTTGTTGGCAATTTGTGTTATGAAAATGCCATCGGCTCCTCCAAATATTCCAAATTCATGCTGAATAATGCAATAATCATATTCTTCATTAATAATACGGGTTGCCTGATGATAACTATCTAGTCGATCCCGGTATATGACAAATCGTATCGATTGGTCAAAATCTTCCGAACCGAGTTTAGATACAGCGACGATATCGATTTGAACATTCGGATCGAGCTCCATTCCCTGCTTGAGATCTTTGGTAAATATTGCTAGCCCACATTCTTGTGGAGGGCAAGTACTAATGATTGCTATTTTTTTCATATGACTTAATCCTCCTTTACAGCATTTTGTACGTCCTCAATTGGAAGATCTAGAATCGCCATTAACAATAAATAATAGCCCTTCTCTAGACCCATTTTTTCAGCTTTTTTATCGATATTTTCCATATTCAGTACTTTGTTTGAGTTTAAATTCTTTTGCTATAGTTGGATCAAAAGTTATACCCAAAGGACGTTGAAAAGCTTTAACCGTAGTTTTTGAAAGGAAATAACGTAGCTTAAGTGAGATGGTCCCGAAAAAAACAGGTCGATTACGTATTTATAGCGCTAAAGAACCTGATTTATTTTTCGACCTTCTCTTTTTTGCTTCGAGGGACAGGTGGTTTTACGCCAACTGCAGTGGTGGAACTTTTACTTTGAACATCTTTTACCTTAGGAGACTTACTTTCGATATCGTTGTGGTCTGTATCCGTTTGTTTGGCAACTGGCTTTTTTGTTGTATCAGCATTTCTATTTGCTGTACTTTTGGCGGGTACTGTGATTTTTTCTGCAGTATCATTTAGCGTAGGATCAACGGCCAGCTGATCAAGATCTTTCTTGGAGGAAGCCTTAGTCTTACTATCGGTCTTTTTAAGTTCTCGATGGTTTAATTTCTTAATTTTCTTCTTTTTGATACCCTTGCTTAATAATTTAGCTGCTTTTTCTATGCGAGAGTTGAGTTTTTTGTCACTTAAATAATCTTTTAGGTACGGTAGTGAATCTTTTAGGTTAATGACAATGTCATTTCGAAAGACTTTTTTAGAGGATGTTTTTGCCATGATCTAATGCTTTATATATATGGTTACATAAATATAATATTAATTTAATGTTATTTAACCTATTTGTGAATGATTTTAACGTGAATAGCGCCATTGGCCTGCAGGCAGGTGGAATAAAGGCCCCCCTGCAGACTGGACTTGTTAAATTATGCTATTAAATTTTTCTGAGCAGTTCTCAAACAATTGAAAAGCTTCTTTGGTTGTCTATTTTAGTTAGAAGGACAATTTCATGAAAATAGCCACCTATAATATTAATGGCATCAACGCACGTCTTCCCGTGTTGTTACGTTGGTTAGCAGAAGAATCGCCTGATGTCGTATGTCTGCAGGAGTTGAAATCTCCGCAAGAACGTTTTCCATTGCAAGAAATTAATGACATCGGATATCATGCGGTTTGGCACGGTCAGAAAAGTTGGAACGGAGTTGCGGTACTTTCCAAATATGAGATCGAAGAAGTAGCTAGAGCTCTTCCAGGCGATCCCGAAGATGTACAAAGCCGTTATTTGGAGGTTATGATCCAGCAAGTCGTGATTTGCTGTCTTTATCTGCCCAATGGCAATCCATTTCCCGGGCCCAAATTTGACTATAAGTTGAAGTGGATCGAGCGCTTAGCAAAGCGGGCCAAAACGCTGCTTAGTATGGATGTTCCAGCGATACTCATTGGGGATTTTAACATTATTCCAACAGAAATGGATACGTATAAACCTGAAAAATATGTCAACGATGCATTGTTTAGAAAGGAGGTGAAGGAGGCTTTCAGTCAACTTCTTGAAGAGGGCTGGGAGGATTCTATTCGTCAGCTTTTTCCAGATCAGCAGGTTTATACGTTCTGGGATTACTTTCGCCAGGCTTACAGTCGAAATGCTGGTTTACGTATAGACCATATCCTATTGAGCCTTTCAATTCAGGATCGTTTAATTGAAGGCGGAATTGATCGCGATGTGCGCGGATGGGAGAAGAGTAGCGATCATGCGCCTACATGGATTCGATTACGAAATATCAGCACGAATGGCTAAGAAGATAAATACCAGTGCGGGATTGTTATTGTATAAATTTCAGGCGTTAGAAATTTATTTTTTCTTAGTACATCCTGGAGGACCCTATTTTACTAAAAAAGATGAAGGCTCGTGGACAATCCCTAAAGGGGAAATCGATTTGAACGAAGATGAACTTGATGCGGCCAAAAGAGAGTTTATTGAAGAGACAGGCTATCTTCCCCTTGGAAATTTTATTGCGCTAAATGCTATTCAACAAAAAGGAGGCAAAATAGTTAGGTGCTGGGCAATTGAAGGAGATATAGATCCTGCTAGACTTGTAAGCAATACCTTTGAAATGGAATGGCCGCCGAAATCAGGGAAAATGCAAACTTATCCTGAAATAGATCGTGGCGATTGGTTTACATTTACGGAAGCCAGGAAGAAAATAAACGAACGACAGATTTCTTTTCTGGAGCAAGTTATTGTTCATGGGAAATGATTGCTTATTTCAACACAAGTTTATTCTGCAAACGCTATCGAGCAGATTTCATTGCTTTAACTTTTGTTGTATTTTCATCCGCTACAAATTTCCGATAAATAGCTGTTTCCATTCCGCATAACGCGACCTTGCCTTCACTATTACTATGAATCCCATACCCATATGTCTTTGTAAGAGGGGAGGCGCGCAGGCATGCTTGTCCTCTAGAGAAAAAAACTGTTCTTGCTTCGGGATATTCGTCTGGCGTTAGGTCCCTTCTTTCCGCATAGACTTGGAAAATAATATCGTCAGATGTATACTGATAAGGTGCTGCGGCGATTAACTCATATTGTCTTTCAGCTACGGTTTTATGGCGTTTTGATGGTGGAATAGTACCCTTAACTACTTTGGTATCTGTAGCAGCTTCAATTAAAGTATTGAAGTAATTTGTCGAATGGGTTTTCATAATTTTTATTTTTCTTTAATCAAAAGGCATGTAATGATAGAAACAAAAATAATAGAATATCTTGCGATCTGATAGTGGATCGCAAGATATCTTATGAATTACTGATTATTGTTGCTGTTCTATATTACAGTGCTGCTTTTATAGCGGCTAGGCAATCGGACTGATATTTCATGATATTATCTTTATCCGAAGCGGAGATTTTTCCTTCAACAAGATTTTTTTCAATCTCATTTTTTATATCCAATATCGATTTTTCTTTGTCCAATGCTTTTTCTGCAGATTCTGCATTGATGCGGTCTACCCAGGTTTTGCCTAGCTTTGTATAAAGCTCTTTAGCTTTATCATTGGAGAGGACTGGGGCAGTCACTGAAGCAATTGCTGCATTGGCCGCGGCTTTATCTGAATAAACGACTGCTTCCGCATCTTTTGTTGCAGCATCTTCTGAGGTTTTCATGGCCTCTTCATTAGCGTCAGCTGCTTTTTCCTCCGCATTTTCCATGTGCTCGGTTGCTTTTTCTTGTGGTGTTTGATTGTTACATGAAACTAGAATTGCTGCAGTCGCTAATGAAGCGAGTAATGTTTTGTTTGAAATCATAATATTATTTATTTAGTGACAATGTTTAAATGACAAGATTTACTGATGAATAGTTTTACTATCCAAAGACTACCATCCCATCTTTGCGTAAATATTACGGAAAATGTGGTTTATACTTGTTTTTCTATAAATAGTTCATTATGAGATTTGTGGCGTTTTGGTTGGGGACTTCTCAATCTATTAGCCAATAATATAAAACCGTATAAAAATTTCGCTGATAGCATATATTCTTTCGAATTCTTTATATGACGTTATTTATACTTTAATTGAGTAATATCCAAGATAATCCAAACAAAGTGGTCAAAAGTATTGTTGATTAAATACAGACTGCTTGTCCGGTCATGAAGAAAGTTTTAAAGCTAGGCACCTTTCCAACCTAGCTTTTTTATTTTTCACCGAAATAACCAATTAATAAGCCTCAATGCCAGCCATTCAGATTCTGAATAATTATTGGACAATCGTTTGATCCGCTTTTCGTAGTTATTTTTTTCTATATTAGCCTTAGATATGACATGTTTGAAGAGGGGTGCTAGATTTTATTATGCGTGGCAAATTATCTCTTTTGAGAATTTCCTATTATTAGTAAATTAAAAGATTAAAAACTAGCAAAATATGCGTCAACTGGAGTGCCACGAAGAAGAAATCCAACTATGCGGTAAGATCCAATATTTCGGTTTCCTTTGTATTTTTGATGAGAGTGGGTGTATTGCCGCAAGTGAAAACCTGTCTGCAGTACTCAATATTCCTATAAACGGAATCTTAGGGAGATCGATCGAGCAGCTACTGCCTTTGATATCGTCCGAACCGGAGTTGAATCTCAAAGAAATTGAAAGACAGATCACAGGGGAGATATTTACACGTTTTGTAGAACGTATCCGTATCAAAAATGTAGATTATTATCTAAGCATTTACCGGTATGATGAGAAAACATATCTTGAAGTCGAGATCTGTAGTGAGAATCAATTAAAAGCGACCCGTTTATTCTATTATGCGAAATACCTTGAAGAGCGTCACGGTAATGCTTGGCAATCATTGACTGTACTGATCCGCCAGATTATTGGTTTTGATCGTGTCATGGTATACCGTTTCGAAGAGGACAATAGCGGACAGGTAATTGCAGAGTCCATTGCAGACGGGATGACCTCATTGATGGGGTACCGTTATCCGGAATTTGATATTCCGGCACAAGCACGCGCGCTGTATGTTAAATTCCCTGCGCGCCATGTAGCAGATATTGAGGCACCGACTATTGCTATACAGGGCCTGGAGGCTCGAGAGGTTGATTTGACACGCTGTAGCCTCAGAGCATTGTCTCCCGTACATTTACAATATCTTAAGAATGCGGGTGCACGTGCCAGTGCCAGTTTTTCTATCGTTATCGAGGGAAGACTCTGGGGACTTGTGGCCTGCCAGAATAGTCTACCTTTGAATGTAGACCTTGGCCAACGCCACTTATGCGCGTTCTTAACCCAGTATGCCATAAATTATTACCTTTCAGAATATCAAAAAGAAAATCTTGTCGCACAGACTATTATGGGCGTTATGGAGCGTGACCTGAAGTCTGAGTTATTGGTAAACAGCGATATTGGAATTGTGCTTGAACGCTTTGCACCACAAATCTTGGAAATAGTAGGGGCAGATGGATTGATGATCAAACATGACCGTGGTTTCAAATCTTGGGGTGAGGTACCGACAGAATCAGAGCAAAGGCAGATTGATCTTTATATAGAAAAACAGGGCGAGAATGACTTATTTTTTACATCAAATTTTGTTTATGATGGTGCTGACTTAGAACAATCGCTCATATTTCCCGGTATTTTACGTATAAATATCCTTCCCAGTAATAAATGGCACATCTATTTGTTCCGTAAAGAGCATGTATACGAAGATGTATGGGCCGGAAAACCCGAAAAAATATATCATTATGATCCCGAAAGGGAAATAGAGTTTCCGTCACCTAGGACATCTTTTGAAGCTTGGCGTGAAACGATGAAAGGCAAGTCCATCAAATGGAAAAATGCCGAGCTTTCTTTTATTGAAAAAGTTGCACAAATAACCCAACAAGCTATTGCGCAACGGGGCGGGGAGATTGCTCAGCTCAATAAGGAGCTCGTAAGATCGAACAATGCCTTAGATACATTTGGCTATACATTGACTCACGATCTTAAAAACCCTCTTTCTTCGATAAAGCTTGCTGCACAGATGATGTTGATGAAAGATGATCTTCCTAAGGATATACTACGCAAAATGGCACTAAATATTATGGATGCTACCGTGCTGATCACTGAGATGATGGATAAGGTGTATCAACTCACACAGTCTAATTATGTAGCCTTCAAAACGGAACTGATCGACCCACGGAACAAAATTCTTAATATTCTCGAAAGTTGCAAGCAACAGTTTGACAGTACAAGTTTGGAATTTGTCTTAGGGGAGACCTGGCCCATTCTCGGGGAAAGAACACTATTATATCAGCTGTTTTTAAATCTGATCGGTAACGCTGTAAAATATAGCAGTAAAAAAGATCAGCCAAGGGTGGAAGTTTATAGCGAAAAACACGGCGATTCAGTTTGCTACTATATCAAGGACAATGGTATCGGCATAGATATTCAGGACGACAGTAATATATTTGATATCTTTAAACGTCTGCCGAATTCGCAGGGCTTTGAAGGATCGGGGATTGGTCTTTCCATTGTCAAACGTATAGCGGATCGTCTTGATGCGAAAGTTACTGTAGAAAGCGAGCTCAGCGTGGGTACAACATTCTGTGTTAAATTTAGAGGTTGATAGATAATGATGTAATTTACAAATCCATTATGGTATCCAAACCACGTTTTAATCCTTTAAAGGTACCCATTTTGGCAAGGGCAATCTTAATGCCATTCAGATAGGGTGCTACACCAGTTCCAGCTTCATGTTTGATGATTAATTTTTCATCTTCCATACCAAAGATGGTCTCGACACCTAGTACATAACCCGGCAGTCTTATCGCATGCACTTGAATACCATTGATATCACCACCACGAGTCTCTTTGTTTCCGATGGTATCCTTTATGGGAACTTCAATCTTCGGCGTTTTAATTTTGGAAAGACTATAGGCTAATTCTGCGACTGTGCCGCTTGGTGAGTCCACCTTTCTTTGGGATGCATAATCTATAATTTCAAATTGATCGATATATTGAGCAGCAGTCTCCGCAAATTTCTTCAACAAAACAGCGGTAATCGAAAAATTACCGACAGCTAGAACGGATACCGTGCTTTCTTTCGCATGCTCTTCAATTTCTTCATAATCCTGACTTGAGAGCCCTGAAGTCCCAATAAGGACATGCCTACCTTTATCTATCGCATTCAGGATGTTCTTCTTGGCAATAAGTGGACTGGTAAAGTCAATTAAAATATCAAAATCAATATCCCCCATTGCATTTTCTATTGTATCAAATAGGGGAACCGGAGACGTTTTTATCTTTAGAATCTCAGCGAGATTTTCTCCTGCATAAGAGCGTGAAAGCCCGCCAACCAATTTATAGTTTGTATCGTCGATTATATTTTTACTCAATTCTTTACCGACCCAGCCTGTTGCTCCTTCAATAAACACCTTTTTCATCATTGTTTTTTAAACTATTAATAACTATAAATAAGCTGTTTTTGTTTCGATAATCACCTAAATGAAGTAATACTTACTTTCATTTTACACAAACAAGAAGCATATTTAATTTGTTGCTATTAGTAAAGTGTGTTCAATTTTTTAACTATTTGTCTATTATTATGACCGAAAAACAACTTCTACAAATGCTTATCCGAGTTCAGGATGAGTTATGCATTACCATTTCCATCAATACCCATCGCACACATCCTGATAACCTAAGCGACCGAATAAAGATCAAAAATTTTATCGGAGAAGCGATTGATAGACTAACGGATAAGTATGATAAGAGGGTCGTTGCTGGCCTCATCAAACAATTGGAACAGATAGCGCATGAACTTGATATTAATTATAATCTTGAAAGTCTGCATATCTTCGTTTCAGATACAATAGCAGAAGTTTTCAAGTCATCATGGGAGACAAACCAAGAAGGTGTCCATATTAGTAATACATTTGCTGTACGCCCTTTGGTTAAGGAGATTGGCCGCCAAACCAGTTATCTTGTGATGTTGCTTTCGCAAAGCGGTGTTCATCTTTTTCGTGCCTTGAATGGGCGCATTGTTGAGGATATCAGTAGTGAAGAGTTTCCTATTGCCGAAAATCAATTTTACAATACATTTCCCGATAAAAGTAGCGATGCCAAACATCTTGATGACCTCTTAAGGGAATATCTTAATCGGGTGGACAAAGCTCTCCTGCGCTATATTGGGAACAAAAAGAGCGTAACACTCGTGTTTTGCACGGAGGATAATTATAGTAAGCTCTTACAGGTTGCGGATAGACCTTCTATCTATTATGGATATTTACCAATAGATTACAATAACATTGAAACACATCAGTTGGAGAGCCGTGCCTGGAATTTTATGAAACAGGAGTTGGTACGAAAAAATGAAGACTACTTTAAAGAGCTGGAAGCAGCTGTGGGCAAGGGTTTAGTGATCACTGATCTGCAAGAAATTTATCGTGCATGTCAAGACGGCCGTGGGGATATCCTAGTCGTTCAAGAGAGCTTCCATCAAGCCGTAAAGATTCTTTCAGATCAGGATATAGCGATCGTAGACAACCCTATCGGATTAGACACGATCGACGATATTAGCAGTCTATTGGCCCTATTGATCGACGAAAGGGGAGGGCAAACCGTATATGTTCCCCAGATACCGAATGAGGAATTGCAACCTATTGCCCTTAAGATTAGGTACTAGCCGCGGTTAATTGCACAATGGTAATTAAGATAGTTATTATTCATTGCTAGGTTAATTGTTTCGTGCAAACGTAGATTTATTATAGAAAAAACGAACGACTTCGCCCTTTAATTTTCATCGTACTGAATTGCTATTTCGACGAAAAATGAGACAAGACAATCATTTCGGCTCGGAGGCTATTAAACTAGTATTTATATTTGAGGAGTAAATCAGCAATGAAACTTACAATAAATGGCAGCAGCGACGATCGGATGAGTCGCTCAAAGAGCATGTGAAGCTTGAATAATTTTTATGGAAAATGAATTTTAAATGCATCGTTTAGATGAGTGTTCCAATAGTGCATGCTTTATCCCGAAAAAAAATATACCTATTTTATAAAGTAATCGATCAATTTGATTATGCAAAAGCCTCTCGATTTACCAAAAATCAGAGGCTTTGTTTTTAGCCTCAGGTCAAACGTAATCTTGAATAACAAGGCCAATTCTGTGGAACAGGCCTTGTTATTTATATTGTTCAATCTAAGTGAGTTTTAATCATTTCCATGATCTTCTGTCGCAAATGAAAATTTAACTGATTTTTGCGGATAAGCCTCCATACTCTTACGGCTTGTATTTTTGATAATGGTTTTGATACTAACGCGATCGCCCAATTTATAGTAAGTTTCTACGGTCTGATAATCCAGTAGGTAGGGACCACAAAAGTAGTTCCCATTATCATCTTTTTCGATGATTCCCTGATAAAGCCCTGTTCTTGTCTCTTTTGGCATGTTAATTTAATTTGAAGAACAAAGGTAGCAAGAGTATTTGGAGAAATGATATTAAAGATGAAATTAGGGACATTTTATTAAAATCTGGAAAGACGGCTCCCTTAGGCCGCTCTATATATAGTATATGTTTTCGTTCCATAGGGCGCGAATGTAAAAGGGGAAGCGCTTATTGGAATGGATGACATGAAGAGGGTAGGATTTTGTAATTAAAACCGGTAACCTATGGATAAAGCGGTGCGGATACCGGCAAAGGGTCCGCTAGTGCTTAATGTTACACCATCAGCATTTACTTCTTTTTTGATCTTCATGAGATTACTGTCAAATTCATCCAGTTGTCTCTTTACTTCGCGTTGCTCGTCCGCATTTAATGGGGTTTTCCCTTCGAACTTTCCATTGTTGAAGCCATAACTGGGACCGACAATGCGCCAATCTAAATAGATATTTTGTCCAAGCCTCCATTGATTACCGACAGCCACACCGGCGGTAAAAGCATTTAAGGTACCCGATATAGGTACTTCTTTGTGATAATTTGACTCATCAACGGTAATCTTTGTGTGTACACTATAATTGACGTATTTGACAAAGGGTGCGATATAGAATCCCTTTAACACTTCTTTATTATTGATGTAGAAACGTACTTCTGGGGTGATGGAAAAAGCCCCTAATTTAGCTTCACCCAAAATATTATTATCATCGTCAAAAGCAGATTCCCATAGGGATTTAAAGGGTAAGTTGGCATTTGGACGATAACTGATCGTTCCATTGATCGATAGATGCTCATTGAGCGATCTTTCATACTCCATTGCAATATTCCCAACAGATAGAGGCCAAAGATTTAATTTGATAAGATTTGATTTTTCTTGTGCTTTTAATCCAGAGATAGTACATATCCCAAGTGTAAGCACCGCAAGGTAGTGCAATTTCATCGTAGTTTTTCCAAAATTCAGGTAGCAAAGATATTGGAATATATGATTTCAGAGAAATCTAAGACATCGATATTTTGACCTAAATCCGTAAAACTGGTAGATATTTCTGTAATATATATATTGGTGTTATCATCTAGTATAACGAAATTTGTGAAGGGCCTTGATTGCAAAAAATGATCAGGCCCAAAACTTTTAAACTTAATCACATGAAATCATTATTGCCTTTGCCCTTAACGCTAATCATACTTTTCTTATGCGGGGATATTGTTCGTGGACAAGATAAGGAGTCTATGGTACGTATTTCTGAAATTGAGGTTTATGTTGAACACCTCGAAGAATACAAGACCATTTTAAAAGAAGAGGCTGCTGCATCTATGGCGCTCGAAGAAGGTGTTGTTGCGATCTTTCCAATGTTCAAAAAAGATAATCCGACACAGATACGTATCTTGGAAATCTATCGGGACAAGCAAGCCTACCTTGCCCATTTGAAAACAGCACACTTTTTAAAATATAAGTCAACTACACTCCATATGGTGAAATTATTGAAGCTCATTGATATGGACGTATTAGATCCAGAAACTGCAAAACTTATGTTTACAAAAATGAAAGAATAGGTGCGGTGCTGAGAAGGAATTTGACGATCAGTAACATGTAGGATTTAAAGCATATCGGATTTTAAATTATATGCTGAGGGAGCGTACTCCCTCAGTATAATTAACAAATTAAAGTTTGTTGCCTTCTAAAGTACTTATACTTTTAGCAGGTATTGTTAAAGAGTAGACGCCTGAACTATTCGGATTCACAGCGCCGACGTTACCCCAATGACCCGAACTACTTGAAGTGGTTTGGTAATTGTTCAATGCGCCGCTTGCAAAACCTGTAAGGTTGATATCCAATGGAACAGCTGCAGTACCCGTGTTAGTGACAACTAAAACAAACTTACCTGTTTGTGGCTCTTTGTAAGCCGAAATCAATAACCCATTTCCATTTTGAACCGCTACATTGATTCGCATATAACCTGCTTTGATAAATCTGGAATAATGTCCCATCACATCATACGTTTTTGGAAATTCCAAGGAACCATCACTCTTTGTACAAATAAGCGCCTCATTATTTTGAAATGCTAGCATACCTAGCCAAAACACATACGCATTGGCGTTACAATCCGCAAGAAGCTTGTGCATATTAACCGCCAGTTTCAGGCCACCTTCAATGCCATTGTCATAATTGCCGCCATCATCGGAAGCTTCTGTTACCCACATCGGTTTACCTCCAATACTAAAATTCCACATGGAAGGACTCTGGTTAAATCCACGTTGACCAGTGATGATGCCGCTTATCTCTACGTAGCCATGCCCGGCGAGGATGTCGACTTTGCTTCTGTCCATGCCTGAAAGGAAATTATCGGCTGTTCCCCAGGCCGCATTCTCAGAAGATATGATCTTGGTGGATTGAAGGCCCGCACTGTTTAATTCGGGACGGAGGTTGTTGGTAATAAACTGTCCCAGATGTGAAGAGTCCCAATAAGAAGCATCCCAGTCAGAAAAGACATTTTCAGGCTCATTTGACGGAGAAATAGCATTGATTGTAATTCCCTCGTTCTGAAACGATTTTACAAATCCAGTCAGATAGCGAGCAAAAGCTGTTGAAGAAGTATTAAAATTAAGTCCATTAAACCATTTCGCGGAAATACTACTCGTATTGGTCTTCATGTATAATGGCGGAGTCCAAGTACTTGCCATAACGAAGGGAACTTCATAGCGTTCTTTCGCTTTCTTGATGATCCAGACCTGCCCAAGCTGTTCTTTTTCGTCTGCTGTCAAATTCTGATAAGTCGTACTATTGGGATCCAAGTCAATCGAAACTCCTGCCGGTTTAATGGTAACGACCTTGGTCTGTTGGTTAAAAGGGTAGGTATGAAGTACCTTACCACGAAGGATATTCAGTTTCAACCCACTGCCTCCCCATAAATAATCCAGGATACTATCTCTTTTTGCGGATTCAAAGAATGGAACAATCCGACCTCCGAATGCACCAAATCCATCAATCTTTTGATAGGTTTGATCCCAATTCAATGTTGCAATTGTAGCTCCTGCTTGCGCAGATACTGCAGCTTTTTTGTTAAGTTGCGCCTCCGGACTCTCAAGAGTCAATGAATTTTTTTGGCAACTAAAAATAGAAAATGTGGAAACTACGGCCAAAACAGTATAAAGTCTGTTCCAGCGACTGGTTAATTTTAACATAACTTAGTTTTTAAGATTTGTGAATGAATCATTAATTTAATTGTGCTTGGTTTTCCAAGCGGTTCTCATCGTCGTTGTTTTGTTTGCCTCCTTTCTTTAGTTAAAAAAATAAACATTCACCGATTTCCACATTGGTTAGTTTCCGAAAATTAATAATATTTTGGGAGAATTTATTATTACTCCTATTATTTTAATTTTATTTTTTATTGAATTAAAGATAAATACATATTTTTTTAATGATAACTTAATTCTATTCCTTCTTTTCTGCCGAAGATGAAGATTAAGCTTGTCATTGATTATGCATTAAAAACTGAAATCCATCGTCTTTGCTATAAGTCAGATGGTCAGCTATTTATAATAAAGTGTTATTGAAAGGTACGAATTGTTACTGTAAATATGACAAGGTTGAGTTTAAAAGGGACGATACTTCTTCATGAAGTATTGTCCCTTTTAATGGATGTAAATTAAGAATAATTTGCTGTAAATATGCTTGTTAAGGTAGAGTTGTTAAATTTATTGAAGGTGCTGTGCCAGAACCCGGTTGTGTGAACTTCGTTCCTGGATTTACGACGGTATTGAAAAAACCGCCATTTTTCAGGAAGAAGCTATTTCCGGTTGTTCCGCCAATAGCGTCTATACGTTGGTTGTTTGAATAGGTCGCATCAACTGTAAAGGTACTTTCCACGACTTTCAGCCAAGTTCCAGTAGCTGTACGAACCCATTGATTACTATATTCTGCAGAACGGCCAAGGAAGCCGTTGTCGGCATTGAAATTTTCGAGGAAGCTATGAAATCCCGTTAAATAGGTGTTTGTTTTGGGACGTTTCCAGCTTGCAATGAGTATCCAATTGTTGGTCGAAGGATCATTAAACCATGCCGTAAAATCAGTACTTCCATTGTTATCAGGTTCTCCCTTCAATAAAAATTTATAAGTAGTGGCGGCAGTCCAATTATACTTGAGGTAGCTTTGTCCACCAGAACCTTCGCCACCAAACTCACCTGTTGTCGTATTTGTCCCTTTTCTATTTAATGTGATGCGATCCTCTGCTGGTATTTGGGACGGGTTATCGGTGCTATATGGACTCCAAACAGAAAATAGTATTCTGCGCTCTGTCGCTGAATTGACCTGCATACCGAAATATCCTTGGCCGAACCCGTTTGCCATAAAGTAAGAACCTATCTTATCTTCTCCGGCAGGCACTTTCACCTCGCTATAATAATAGGATACTTGCTGATTTGTTGGAATGGTATAACTAAAATGGCAGGATGGGCCCCGTCGCGACCAATAGTAAGTATTATCTACATTATTGTCACTATAAATTACAGTGCCATTTGTTGCCGAACTGTCTAAAATCAAGTGTGATACATCTGCAAAATAACCGCCTGACTTGGTCACACCTTGAAGATCCATTTTTATATATCCCGCCGTATTTAGCGAATAGGTACCGACCGTGTAATCCTGTAATGTTCCACCCTTAAGTTTGATTTGCTTGCTTACACCGTTGATTGTTAACTTCACCGTACTACTATCGCCTGAAGGTAACACTTTAGTCCTTATTTTAACACGTAAAGCGCCCGCTTGGGGGACCTTAGCATAGGTACTGATCACGCTATTGGCATTGGTCCAGTTTGCCAATCCATTGCTATTGATGACTTCTACTGCACCGGAAGGTGCCGAAGTAACAAAAGCATTGCCACCTAAGGGAACTTCGTATCCGCTTAGACCAGGGGATGCGGCCCGTAGTGATAATTTCTCTTCTAAATTTGTTTGTACCTCGCTTTTTTGGCAAGAAAGAAAGCTTGCCAATACTGTACAGAGCAGTAGCGTAATTTTAGGATATCTCATAATTTAAATTTAATTGTTCACCCTAATTTTATAAATACAATTAAATTAAACGAAAACTATGCGATGCAATCGTTTGTGTGAATTGCTTTTGTAACAAAAGGGATACTTTAAGTAATAGTCATTATCCATTTAATGAACTGTCGTTAGGTAAACATTGCAATGCGCAATAGTTTAAATCGTCCCCAATGGTTGGTTTCAAAGAAATGGGCTGAGACCAATTATAAAAATTAAGCCAATGTCCGAAAATAATTTTGCTGAACTTTATAAAACTTGGTCGACGGATCAGTTGTTGTCTGTGGTAGACAATCCCGATCACTATGAGCCTTCTGTGCTTGAAGCTGCCGAGATAGAATTAAAAAGTCGACAGTTGACCACCGAGGAGTTGACGGCAGCAAGATATGTGCTTAAGCAATTTTACTTATGAATGCAAACCTGCTTTCGTCGTTTTTTTGTAAGTTCGCGACTTCAAATTTGTGGACGTTATTAAACAATGAACAGTTGCTGTAGGGACAATAGACTAATAAATAGTGTATGAATATTATTGAAAGCATAAAAAAGACGAATTGGTTGCGTATCGCATTATTTTACGGGTTGCTGATATTGGGAACTTTTGCCATACGAAAGCTTCCTAATATTTTCCAGATGGCTATGAAAGATGTTTTTAGTTTTCCATTGCCTTGGAATATGAATCACGGATTTATTATTCTGATTATCTCAGCATTTTTTTATGCTTTGTCAAAAGTCGTTTCCACCGTTACACTTTTTGGTCCTAATAAAATAAAGTCACTTTTGTTTCCATTCCTTTTATTTGCAGGATATGGTATTTATGGATTCAAAAATAATTACGGTGTCGATGAGCACGTATGGGCATTGTTGTTCTGCCTGTTTACATTGCTGTATGATATCATGGAGGAATTTACTTGGCGGGGCTATTTGAATGATAGTCTAGGAGAAATAAAATGGCCCATTAAAAGTGTGATTACGGGAATATTTTGGGCGATTTGGCATCTTTTAATTTTTGATAATTTTAGCCAATTTGGTGGCTTTGCCGGATTTGTGCTTTTGTGTATTGTCTTTTCGTTTGTATTGACTTTCTCCACCATAAGAACCAATTCAATTATAGCTCCAGCTACTTTACACGCACTGTTGGGGAAGACAAATTTAGTCACCCTGTTATTATTTATACTGTTTATTATTTTATTACTCTTTTGGAATAAGAAATTCAAGGGATCAACCAGCGATGCCGAACTCAAATCGTAGGAAATCGCTGGTGGACCATTGCTGCACGTAGCCGATCAATTTTGAGTATCTGACCATAAGGAGCAGAGGGCACAAACCATAGCGATCTATAAATAAACTGCTGCTTCCTAGGTCATTTAGACTATTCGGACAGTGTATCGGCATGTCGATGCATAAGCTTCCAGCTACCTTGCTCTTTTCTGAAGATTTCGGTGATTCTGAGATTGAAAATCACCACGGTATCTTGCCCTTTTATGTTGACGGACGAACGTTGTATACCCGTCCAATAGGCTAGTGTATCACTTGCATCTTGATGGATCACTTCAAATTTGTTTTGTGCACCCGGAAGGAAATTGGAAGCTCCTTTTTGGTTAAAATCATTGACCTGTAATAGCCCAGAAATGTATATTCCATTGGGCGGAAAAATTGTTGCAGGCTCATTTGAGACAGAAATATCTTTTAGGGAATCAAAATGACCCTCCACAAAATCTGTTGAGGCTTTTAAACGGATAGCCATAAATTTTTCGAAATCCAAGAGTGCATTATTAGCTGTTTTCATATCTTTTATCTTTGTTTAATTGATACAAAGTTCCCAAAATGAAATTATTCTAACCCGTGACTATCGTCACATAATATCAAGAGTTTAGCCTTCTCCTACGAATTCTGCTTAAGGTTTCTCGAGCTACTCCCAAAAAGGAAGCCAATTGAGAAAGTGGCACACGTTGTAGGATTTCAGGATATTTGCGTT
This sequence comes from Sphingobacterium paramultivorum, assembly GCF_014109745.1. Classification (NCBI taxonomy): domain Bacteria; kingdom Pseudomonadati; phylum Bacteroidota; class Sphingobacteriia; order Sphingobacteriales; family Sphingobacteriaceae; genus Sphingobacterium; species Sphingobacterium paramultivorum. Next base: position 1,958,337 of record NZ_CP058555.1, on the reverse strand, counting down.
CTAGATAAGACAGGCGTTCAGCAGCCGAATAGAGTTTAAATAGATTGGCAAACTCTTCCTGGCGTGAAGCAAACTGCCTGATACAATGCCGTCCCAACCGCTCTATTTCTATAGCCTGTGCAGCAAGTTCAAATAGTGTCGACTTATCAAAAATAATGGTCCTTAAGTCCTCACAGGCTACGATGTTAAATTCGGATTTTTGCCCACTGCCAAAACTTTGAATATTGGTAGCGATGTCGTTTTCAAAGAAAAATCCTGTGTTTTTGACAGTTCCATCAATAACATAATAACTTCTACAATAGCCTTTGTCGATAAAAAAGAGCGAATTGCAAACTTTACCCTGTTTCAGCAGTAAATCATTTTTTTTGAAGTTACGCAATGTCAATGCTGGCTGCAGCAAGTGCCAGCTATCCGTCGAAAAGTCAACCAGTGCGTGAATGTAATTGCGAAGATTGTCCATGGTCAAAATTAAAAAAAAAATTGAGTGCGCCTAAAGCCAATTTTTCTACTGTCGAAATTTTGGGAACTATTTTTTGAAGAGTTGTAATTATTTACTTAATGGCTAAGGTTTTCTTAGTGAGCTGTTTGTAGCGCTTCGGCTACAGGTTTTTTGAATATCGATTTTAACTTATTGTTTAACTTTTTTTTGAACTACATTTATGATACCTATTCCGTCGAAACCTACACCTTAGTGTATCTTCTTCGCTGGATATCGATGTTATTAACGTAAAGAATATGCTTTTATCTGTAGTTGCTGTTTTGGTATTTTTATTGAATGTTACGCTTGTTTTCCTCAGTATTCGACGAGAAAATACATTATTTCAGAGACACCTTATGATTATTCTCTCATTGGGTTTGTTTCAGATTCTGTTCGGATTTTTATGCAACCACTTGTTTCCTGAGTGGCTATATCTTTTGCTGATCTTTCCTAATGGATTATTGTATGGACCCGCTTTGGCACTATTAGTTCATGATCTCATTGCCGGATCTACGGTATTTGGTTTGTGGAAGCATATGTTCCCTTTTTTTGGAGCCATGCTTATCTTTGTATTGCTATGCAGCAATTTTACCCTTCGATACCAGTATAACCTCGACTATTCCATCTTTCTTAATTTTTTATCTTACATCCATCTACTAGGGTACATGGTTTGGTTGTGGTTTGAAATGCGGAAAAACGATTTTTTAAAATTTAACCTTAAAAGAATAATCTTTTTTGCTAGTATAATTGTTTTTGTTTTTTTGTCCTCTTTTTTGATCTTTAGAATGGCCTATTTTGATGTTAATTTTAATATTCATCGGGGATTCAGTATAGGCTTATATGTGATCTTCCTGTCAGCAATCAAGTTTGTTGTGCCTCCAGATGCAAAGTTAATACAAACAGAAGCCTTTAATGCAAGTAAAATTTCTGTAATTCCACAACAGATACTCAAGCTCGATATAGTGCGGCAGTTGGAAAAACAGAAAGGCAAACTTTCTCTTCCTCCAATGAGTGCAGAAAAACAGCTAGAATATAGAAAAGCCATTGACTATTTTATACAAACCTTAGCATATTTGGATAGCGATCTCAATAAGGAAAGCTTCTGCCAGCAAGTGGGTATTCCTGTACATCAGGTAGGGGCTTTTCTCAAAGATGAGTATGATAAAGGGCTGAATGGATTTATCAATCAATTGCGACTAAGCTATGCAGCCAAACAGCTGCGCTCACAGGAACTCGTCTACACCATCAGCGATCTGGCTTTTGTTTGTGGTTTTAATTCTAGGGCTTCTTTTTATCGCAATTTCCAAACTGAATTTGGTTGTTCTCCCCATCAATATCGCTTAGGTTGTCTTTCAATGGTATGTGGATAAATTTGAATTGTCTCAATTTGTGGGGGCAATTTTATTTTTTCACAAAAGAAATGTTTTCTTTTTATCGTAAAAACAGTTGTCCCGCCTTAAGGGACATTAGGCTTATTTTCTTTTGTAAGAAGCTTGTTATTAATTGTTTACGGTTTATTCCTTTTTGTATTATCGCTGAGCGATAAATTTATCCGCGATGATATGTCCTTTGTTTGAGACATGCTATTCCGATCGATTGATAATCTTTGTCAATAAGTTTTTATGTCTTTGACAATGAATCTATTCGTATCTGAATGGATGTAAGGTAGAAAACTGAGGACTGTTTATCAACCCAAAAAAAGAAGATTATGTATTACGATTTTTATCTGTATTATTTGAGCTACCTGAGCTCTCTTTACAATGGATATCCCTTAATTATTCGAATGACCTTGGTGATGGTCATGTTGTTGGCAGTAATTACACTATGTGGCATACTGCGCTTATTGTTTATAGGGTATAAAATAAATCGGGAAGAACGGCGAAAGAACAAAACGAAACAACATTTTGAGGAGAAACTGGATTTTGTTATGCGTAACAAAGCGAACTATGATGTCGAGGAAATCCAGGCTCTTCTGGACTATGATGTAAGTAAAGTGAAAAAGTGGAAATGGGAATTGGTGACCGATCTTGTTCTTTCGGTCAAAAATACGGTAGAGAAGGCAAGTGCACTTAATGTTATTAATTATAAGAATTGCCTTGAAGCGTTGGGATTGACGCGTTTTTGGGAAAAACGTATGCGCGTTGCTGCCATTGACCGTCGGCGTGAAGTCTTACAAATTGTGGGTGAAATAGATAATGGAGTGAATAGTGGGGTGCTCTCCAAGTCAACATTTCATAAAGATATCCAACTGCGTAAGGCAGCACGTGACCTGTATACCAGTCAAGACACCTATAACCCATTCCGATTTATGGAGGAAAACTTTGATGAAGCTTTCACTCAGTTGGATAAATTACGTCTTCATGCCACATTGATTAAAAAGTCAAATGAAGGTAAATTGCCCAATTTACTTCGCTGGATTAATAATTCAAAAAATCCAAATTATATCATTTTTGTGCTTCGTGAGATTGGTTTCTTCAAACAATATGAGGCTTCAGCAACTTTATTGACACTTCTTGATAAACAAGAGAATAAGGATGTGCGGGCACAGATCGTAATGACGCTTGGAGAACTCGACTATTTTGAATGTGCACCTGTGTTAATCGATAGGTTCGCCTTGGAGAATAGCAGTGTCAGAGAGGCTATCATTAAAGCGCTGGGTGGTCTGCGTGATGAACACACGTTGGCTTTCCTTGTAGAGACCTATCAGTCAACAGCAGATGTAAATATCAAATTGCTTGTGGCGCGTTCTATTAAATGTCATGGTGAACAAGGAAAGCAGAAACTTCATCAGCTAAAAGAAGACGCCCGATTTGGCGCCAAGGAGAAAGAGCACCTGCTGCTGGATCAGGTGTTTTCAGAAAATATTTTCGTATCAGCCTAAACTTTTAGAAAAATGGTATACTTCTTTACTTATCTTATTTACTTTTATGCAACTACACTTGCTATTTTCTATATAGCATTGCTCGTAATGAGCTATTTTAAAACGATACATTATCGTTATTCTTACACAAAAAGAGACGAACATTATCTAAAAAACTTTCCGAAAGAGGCGCCAGGAATATCTATTGTTGCGCCAGCATTCAATGAAGAAGTGATTATCTCTGATAGTGTCAACTCTCTTTTAAATCTCGATTATCCAACCTTTGAAGTAATTATTGTTAACGATGGTAGTAAAGACAAGACCCTAGCGATTTTAATAGACGAATTTGAACTAGAAGAAGTTCCTTATTATTATGTCTATAAAGTATACTGTAGGCCTGTTCATCGCATATTACGATCCAAAAACCCGGCTTTTAGTAAGCTCATTGTGGTCGATAAGGAGAATGGTGGAACAAAGGCGGATGCAATGAATGCAGGTGTTAATATGGCTCAATACGCCTATTTTATCAATACCGATGTTGATTGTATTCTTGCCAAGGATACCCTGAGCAAAATTATTTTGCCTGTATTGGATAGTGAACAGCATGTGATTGCAGTCGGAGCGACCATGCGTATGGTGAATAGCTGTTCGATAGACAAAGGACAAATTACACGTGTAAGACCACCAAAAGGCCTTATTCCTCTTTTTCAGGAAACAGAATATCTCCGATCTTATCTGGTAGCCAAAATGGGCTGGTCGATGCTCAATGCTATTCCAAACGTATCCGGCGGGTTTGGTCTCTTTGATACTCAAGTGGTGACCTCTGCAGGCGGCTTTGATTCGGCTTCTCATGCCGAAGATATGGATATGACGGTGCGGATGGTAGCCTATATGCGGGAAAACCGAAAGAAATACAAGATTGCACAATGCCCATATAGTCTCTGTTGGACAGAAGGACCACCAAATATAAAAGTGCTGAATAGGCAGCGTACCCGATGGGGACGTGGTATGCTGCAATTCATTATCGATCATCGGAAATTCTTCTTAAACAAGGACTATGGCCGGCTTGGATTGCTTGTGATGCCTTACATTGTCTTTTTTGAATTTCTGGCTCCAATAATCGAGTTTACTGGATTTTTATTCCTGTTGTTTTTATTGTTTACGCATCAGGTCAATTTTGATACATTTTGGATGATGTTGCTTTATGCATACCTCATTGGTCTCTCTGTATCTATCATTACCGTATCGTATGATCTGGTATTGAATAAGCTTTACAAAAACTTTTGGGAATACCTCAAGCTCGTGCTGTTTTCGGCATTTGAAGCTATTATATACCATCCTTTGGTCGTGGTTTTTACCCTTAGAGGATACATTCAATATTTAACTAAACGAAATTTCAAATGGGGACAGATGACCCGTCAAGGGTTTTCGCCTTCAAAAAATGTTAACGCTGCCAATAACAATGTTTAAGAAGTTTACATACGCCAGTCTTTTTATAGGAATTTCTGGCGCTTTACTGCTGGCAAATCCCAGCTATGCCCAAAGGGCCGGAACGACAATTGAACGAAATAAAGATGCCAACGAAATTAATGAACTCTATAGCCAGGGAAAGTTGGAGGAAGGAAAGAAAAAAGTCGATGAATTTCTTCAAAAAAATCCCAAAGATTCCGATATGCGGATGCTGCTCGGGAAATATTATCTTCATCGGCAACAGTACGATAAAGCGCGATATGAGCTTGTAAAATCACTTGAATATGCTCCCGCAAATGTGGAGTCCAAGCATATGCTTGTTGCTGTGGAGACCGAAACACAGCGCTATTCGAGCGCGATCTGTTATATCAATGAACTATTGGAGGTTAATCCTTATTGGAAAGGCTTGTGGCGCAAGAAAATTGAATTGTACCGGACCATGGGCAACCAGGTCGAGGCAGATCGCTTATTGAAGCGTATCGCCCAGATTTATCCAGAGGATACCGAACTTAAATCGGATCAGAATTATCTCCTGGAGAAACGTAGCGCAGAAATTAAAAAATCAGGCAAGCTTGATCAATCCATTGAAATGGGCAAAAAATTGATCGAAGATCAACCTCGAAAACAGGATAGTTACTTTTCGATTATCGATAACTATATCAAGGCGGGCGATTTTAATAATGCACTGGTCTACACCGAAAGGGCACTAAATCAGTTTCCCCGAGATGCTGCTTTTGTGCAGAAGAAGATTGCAATATTAGAGCATCAACAACGGTATCCTGAAATCCTGACATTTTTGGATGATCAACTTAAACATGGTGGTAGTGGCAGTTTGCGATCGCAATACAATTATTTTTTGCTTGAAGCGGCACGAAATGCTAAAAATAATGACCCTGCGAGCTTATACGGAAAAATATTTGATGGCGCACCTGGAAATAAGGAGGCTTTTGATTATGTGTATAATGACCTAATAGCAAAAGAGCAGTATGAAGGTGCTATTGTTGCTTTAACTAAACATCGTCGTAGTGTAGGCGGGAGTAAGGAGTTAGACGTGAGAGAATTGACGGTGTACAAGCGTATGGGTAATCAAGCCAAAGTATCAACTTTGACGAAAACCTATTTTGCAAAATATCCCGGAGATACCGATCTCCGTGAATCCTATGTCACGCTCACTTTACAGCAGGCGAAAACGAGTTTTCAGGATGGAAAAATTGGGGTAGCCATTAGTGATTGGAAAGATGTCATACGTTATGGGGATGATGCATCGATAGCGATAGCGCAACAGGGATTGTACAATGCTTATGTGACAGAAGGTCGGTATCAGGAGGCGATTGTTGTTTTGGACGATATTCTCCTTGACGAGCCAGGCGATGCAACACTGCTGTTAAAGAAATCGGATCTGTACAATAAGCAGGGACGCTACGATCAAGCGCTTTTGATTTACGAACAGGTGTTGGGTAGAGCGAATGAGGAAGAGCGTCAGCGTTTGTTGAGCGGCTATAGTGACATCATGATACCACGCGTCAAAAACCTACTTGAAGCGTATAAACTCACTGAAGCGCAACAGTCTGTCGACAGGTGGCTCACCGTTGATCAATATAATCAATATGCACTGCTTTATATGATCAATATCTGTTATCAGCTGAAAGACAACGATGCCATGTTGCGTTATGCACAGATTGCCGAAGGACAATATGCCGATGATGTCGCGTTTAAGATAAAACTCGCTGAAGCAATGACTCATAAGGTAGAGAAACTTGCGGACTCTTGGGCACTTTTACATAGCCAGGTAAAACTCAATCCCTTCCACATACCTTTGGTAAATACTTTCACAAATACGACAGAGGAATACGCCGGACGCTTGCTAAAGGGAAAGGAGCATGAGATGGCCTTGACGGTCATCGACACTGCATTGCACTACAAAGACAACAAGGTGCTGAAATATATGAAAGGCCTAGCTTACGAGGGACTAAGAAATTACGATTCGGCATACTATTATCAGAAATTTTATGAACCCTCACTGCTGGAATTGGATGATTTCAAAAGTCACCTCAATTATCTGGGGCAAAAATCTTTCCATAATACGGTTTCAGTATCGCATTTAAGGGCTAGGTTTGGTGATGACTACGTCATTTCAACGATCTCTACAGTCGATTATACCCGACTAAATGCAGACGGAAGCACTTACACGGGGCGGATAAATTACGCTGGTCGTGCTGAAGGCAAGGGAGTTCAGGGACAATTTGAATGGGCAAGACCATGGACAGCAGATTTGTCTAGTCGCATGGATGTCGCTTGGGCCAATAAGTATTTTGCTAAAATTGCCTTGAATGCAGCCGCAATTTATACCTGGAAACCCTCTTGGGAAGCCGAGGCGGGATTGGGTTTTCGGAGTTTCTATACCAAGCAAAATCTGTTTAATCTGAATCTCGGAATCAGCAAGGAAATCGAGGATTTTCGCCTTAATGCCAAGTTGAGTAATTTCTATCTGAATAGCGCTGGTCAAGGGCGATATCTCTATAGTCTAATGGGAAAAGCGCAGTACTTTATGAATCCCAAAAACTATGTATTAGCCATGGGAAGTATTGGTAACTCCCCCGATATTGACTTGTTGGACAATCAATTCTATAATAGTTTTAATGTCTTCAATGCGATGGTAGGAGCAGGATTAGGACGATCTATCAGCCGTAATATTGGCGTGAGCGCAATTGGTACCTGGTATAATTTCCAAACAGGAAAAGAGTTGGACAACAGTACTTACCGAAATTTATATAATCTATATCTTCAGTTAAATGTATCTTTTTAAGGTCGCCATATTATTTATTTTACAAATTTTGCTGTTAAGCTGTGCGGGTGAGGCGAGTACATTCAAGTTTGAGTCGCCACAGCTCACCATAGCATCCAATGGTGATAAAAGCAGTCGTAATGCGGCAGATTATTTATACTATCACCTAAAAAAACGCATTCAAAATAGAACGGCCTTTCAGGTAAAACGTTCGGATCAGATCAATCTTCAGGGAGCAAACACGGTGTACCTGGAGCTTGTTTCGGATTTGGATTCCGATTATGAAATCCGTAATGAAAAAGATCGGCTTTCTATCTTTGGACGCGAGTATGCTACACTATGTTGGATTTCCTATCTTTTAATTGATCATTTCTCAAATTTCCATCAGTTGGATGTCGCTGACCTGCCACCCAACTACCTAAATTTTAACAGTCATAAAGGGCATTTTTCGATGCAATACCGCGAGCCTCATTTACCATCAAATCTGGACGCGGACTATGCCGGGATACTGTTGACCAAAGCTACAGATCGGGACTGGGGAATTTGGGGGCATAATCTAAAACGCGTTTTTGGAAATAGCATACCGACCAATTCCTATGCATTCGTAGACGGAAAGAGAATAAATGAGCAGTATTGTTTTTCAGCACAGGAAACCTACAATGCGATAAGTTCATATATAAGAGATCAATATGGAGATGGAACAAAGGCACCAACCCATTTTATGATAGCTCCAAATGACAATGACTTGGTTTGTACTTGTAACGACTGCCAAAAAAAGGGGAATACGAAAACCAGTGCCACTGCAGCAGTTGGCGATCTGCTTAATCGGCTGGCACAAGAATTTCCAAAACACCATTTTTTTACCCTCGCTTATCGATCCACTGCCGAAGCGCCGAAAAGAATGTTAATGGAGAATATCGGTGCATTTGTTAGCACGATCGATTTGCCAAAAACTGCATTTCTCGATTTGAATTCGGTTGCTGTGTCTAGTTTTTCAATGCTAGCGAACAATTGGAAAACAAAGGTGAGGGATCTGTACAGTTGGGATTATGTTTCAAATTTTGACGACTATCTCACGCCATTTCCGGTCATGGAGCGTGTAAAGAAACAGCTACCTTTTTTTAATAGCCTTGGAATTGATGGGCTATTTCTAAATGGTAGTGGCTATGATTATAGCTCGTTCGAAGATGTCAAAACTTATGTATTTGCCGCCTTAATGATCGACCCATCGTTGGAAGTGCCGCAATTGATAACAAACTACTTGCAACGGTTTTATCCAAATACTGGAAAATTGCTGTCAAATTACTTAATTGGACTGGAGCGTAGCGCCCTTAAAAGAAACCACCCAACGGATGTTTACTCCTCCTTTCGCGAGGCTTTACGGACGTATATTGACCAGGAAGAGTTTTTTCATTTCTATGAGAAATTGATCCAATTGAATAAGTTCACCGTGGGTAATGAACGGGAGAAAATCGACAAATTATTAACGGCATTGGCTTATACCAAACTTCAAATTCAGTATGCCAGCGCAGGAAGAATGCAGGACGATATGAAAAGGACGCCAAAGTTGGAAACCAATAGCGATAACAAAGAAGAGGCACTGGATAGACTGTCTGCCTATACAACCTATGCTGACCTGAAGAACTACAAGGAAGAGGATGGAGCAATTCATAGGTATATCCAGGACTGGAAAGCGTTTGAGGAAAATTCCTTCAAGCGGAATGACTTTGCGCAAGCACAAGCAACAGGGTTGATATCGAAGCAAAGTTTTGAAGATAGTTACTTATTAAGTGATGGGTTAGACGGTTTTGCCAGTGATTTTAATCAGGGCTGGTTCCTAGCGGGTGAAGATATCGTAGTTGACGGTATCTTTCATAATGAGTCCGAGCAGAAAAAGAGATTTACACTACGTTGCCTGGTGCATGCCAAGCATCGAATGCTAGTGCCAGATCATGTTGAATTCTTTTACAATGGCCGCAAAGTAGCAACTTATACGGCAAATGATTTTGAATTACAATCGGGAGTTGCTGTGTTGGAAAGGGAGGTCGAACTGGAGAAAAATGGAACGGTTCAACTAAGAATATACAAGAGTAAGGATATTAAAAAATCAGTAATTGCCTGTGATGAGATACGGATATATTAAAAATGCAATTTTCGCAGCTGCTATGCTGCTATTGGGGTCATGTATGGATATCGCAAACCGCAAGACCAGTATAGAAATTGAAGATAATGAGCGGCACTATTATCCATTGCTAGCCGGCCAGGAAAAAGATCTTTCTTTCAACTTGAAAAATACAGGTAAGAATCCGATGATGATCACTGATATCATTACTTCCTGTGGCTGCCTGAAAGTTGAAGAAGGGCTAGGGGCATTTTCCATCCCCCCAGGTAAGGAACGCTTATTGACATTCAGTTACAATAGCGCAAAAAATGTGGGTTACGTCAAACATTATATTACGTTATACGGAAATTTTGAGAAATCACCCATTCGCGAAATAATATTTGATATCAATGTGGTGCCAAATGCGCTGTATACGAAAGATTATGAAGAGCTCTATAGTGAAGAGATCCGGGCGCAGGGTGGATTGAAAACCCTCGTAGACGGTGCAGAAAATAATAAGGGATATTTTATGGATGAAGATTTTAATAAGAGCATTCATGACAAATAGCTCTGGGCTATATCTTGGGAGATGTAATTCCTGTTAATTATTAGTTTATAATACGTTAGTGATGTCAGTCATTTTCGAGATGATAGTTGTCATTTTTAACACAAATTTAAAATAGGATATTTAGCGCCGATGATAGGTTTGCCTATATGGTTATTTATCTAATATATGGATACTGTAATATACGAGCCGAAAGAATTGCTGGTGGCCTTGATTGAATTGGAGAAAAGGTTAGCCACGGCACTTGGAAAATATTGCCCAAATAATGAGTTACTATTATCAGAGGATCTGGATAAGGCACTCGAGGATTTTTTGCAATTGCGTGAAGTCGCCGACAATGAGATCGGTTATCTTTCCTCACAATTGGCCCTTATACATTTGGAACGGGAAATAGAGCGTACGATCGAAGTTGTTATTGATTCCAATAATCTACGCGCATACTACGATTACAATGAATATGTCGTGAGGAAAGATGTAAAAAAGTTAGTGCAAAAAAGACAATGGCAGACCAAAGATGTGTTCTTGGCTGCGTTACTCGGAGGACTATTGACACTACTGCTGTCGTGGTTTTTTGTTTTGGATTAGAATATAAGTTTTACGAATATTTTACTGCTGTATAGGTTTATGATGAAGCCATTTATTTTTGTTTTTTTATTATTTCTCGTTTTGCTACAGCATAGTTACGGCCAGAAATTAAAGGAGGATCAGTTCAACAAACGTTACCTGGATGTTGTTGTATCTTTGGTAGCCATTGACATAAAGGAGGCGGAACGCGTTGCAGACTCTTTGCGACATGTCGCTAATACCGATGAACAGAAAATTAAAGTTTATATGTTGTGGTCTAAGCTTTATGAAAATAAAGGTGATATGAAACAGAGTATTCAAAGTGCTATGCGCGCGGATACAATCTCCAATGCAACCATGAACTTTTCCTGGCAGGCAACGACCTCGGGCTCACTGGCAACCTCGTTCCGTCAATTGGGCCTACTGAAAGCATCCGAGAGTTTTTTGAGAAAAGCTGAAGTTTCCAATGAAAATCAAACTGATCCGATCATGAAAATGCTTACACGTATCAATATTTTACATGAAAGAGCATTTCATAGTTTTGCCCAGGGTAATTATTTGGATGCCAAAGCATATGTGGTTAAGGCTTCATCCTATATTCAACACAATGCCAATGATGATAAAAAGGCATTGCTCATTAAAGCTACAAATGATCAGCTTATGGGAATTTGTGCCTTGAATTTAGGCGATTTGGCGGCTGCAGATTCTTTTTTGAACTCTTCCTTCGATAAAATTAAAACGGTTGAAAGTAATCTCAAACCGTATATCTATCGTGCTCAGGCCGAAGTGGCACTTGCACGCAATGATCTGAAAAACGCAAAGAAATACCTGGATTTGGTACAACCTTATCTCGAAAATGGTAGCGTAGAGGAACTAAGCATGTTAACCTACGAAACGTTGTCAAAATATTATAAGGAAAGTATAGATGAAAAAAAGTCACTTCAATATCGTTCCCTTTTTATTGACCTCAAGGAGAAAAGAGACAATGTAGCGAAGAGTATTTCCGATGATCTCATAGAAAACCTCAATGAAAGAAAGTTTTTTTATAGGAATAGGTTAATCTTCGCATTGGGCGGTATCACTGTGATCTTACTTTTGGCGACTGGCGTGATCTTGTTTTTTTATGAAAAACAACGGAATTATCGAAAAAAGTATGTTGATCTAATGGAAAAACAACCTGCAAAAATGGTTATTGGCAGCCCGCAGATCAAGCCCGAACTTCTGCTAAATGAGCGCGTAGAAAATCCGGGCAATATCAAAGCGAAAGAGGTTAATATGTCTAAAGAAACGGAAGACCGATTATATCAGTTCCTGCTCAAAAAAGAAGCCGAGTTATTTTATCTGGAAAAGGGAGTTACACTGAGCCAGCTTGCAGCCAGCATGGGAACGAACAGCCGTTATGTAACCTATATCATCCAAAAGTTCAAAGGCAAAGACTTTTACGATTATCTCCAGACAAGGCGGATTGATTATATTGTGGATAAGATCCGTACTTCTCCGGAGCTCCTGGATTTTAAATTATCCTATCTTGCAGATATGTGTGGCTTTGCATCATTAAGTAAATTCTCTTCTTCCTTTAAAACCGTTACCGGAATGCCACCTTCGGCATTTGTACATTTTGTAAAAATGGAAATGGAGCAATATAACCTTTAGCAAGCTAGTCCGTTTTGGCACTAGTTTCATCGTCGTAGTGACGCATAATGTAATAAAAATAGTCTATCATCTTCAGGTAGTTTTCAATGCTGATGTATTCATTGGTACTATGCATACTCTGCTGTTCAGCGTGATTAATTTTAATGGGCATAAAGCGATAAATATGATCACTGAGATTTTGGTATTTGATAGCGTCTGTTCCGCCAACGGTCAGGTAAGGCGTAACAATAAGATCAGGGTATAGTCTGCGGATAGAAGCTTCCATCATCTTATACGCTTTAACGTCTGTTGGTGAGACTTTGGATGCTTCTCGGGCATTGTCGACCTGTTCGATCTCAACATCAAACCCGCTTGTAGCCTGCTCGACATGATCCCGAACTTCCTGTATGGTGTTTTCAGGCAATAGCCTAAAATTGACGACAAATTCAACTTCAGGTGAAAGTACATTGGGGGCATCGCTGCCCTTCATCATCGTCAGTGCCGTAGTTGTTCGCACGAGGGCATTAGTCGAATGGTTTTTCGTTAGTTGAGCCAGAAGTAAAGGTTCCATAATCCAGCGATTAGCGATCGCAAAGCGGGAGGCAAAAGGCATACTACCACCAACCTGTTGAAAGAAGTTTTGGATAATAGGGCCGATCTGTGCTTTCATCTGGTGATTTTCTAAGCGCTGCATGATGACTGCCGCTTTACCAATTGCACTCGTTGTTGGTGGCATCGAAGAGTGCCCACCAAGACCTTTAACCTTTATTTTCAGGGATAAAAATCCCTTCTCCGCACAACCGATCAATGCTACATCGGAGCTGATTCCCTTGACCGAGCCCTTTTCCAGAATGAGACCACCCTCGTCATAAACGGCTTCGAATTTAAGGCCTTTTTCTTTGAAGTAGTCTGCTATTTTAGCTGCGCCGCGTACGCCACCAACTTCTTCATCAAAACCAAAAGCGAGGTAGATATCCCGCTTGGGCTGTACCTGTTCTCGAACCAACTGTTCCGTAGCTTCAAGTAAGGAGAAGAGCATGCCTTTCATATCTAAGCTTCCGCGGCCATAAATGCGGCCGTTGGCTACTGCCCCCGAAAAAGGTGCATAGTCCCATTCTTCGGCTATTTCGCTAACAGGCGGTATTGCCTGGTCTCTAGGCTGAAATAGCGTTGAATCGTTGTTTTTTATAGCAGCTGAACCGGGAGGAACAACATCCATATGCGAAAGAAAGACTAGCGGAAGCAAGCTATTGTCGCTTCCCTTGAGTCGAATGACCAGCGCGTGGCCATTGACCGTATAGGTTTCCAGAGAGCGATAGATCAGTGGAAAATTGTGCCTGATGTAACTATTAAGTTCTTCAAAAGGAACATGATTAAATAATGTCGAGTCGCCAATAGAGATTGTGGCTATTTTGATGCCGCCGGCAAATCGGGCAACAAGGCTATCATTGACCGCTGGCTGCACAGGCGTTGCAGCAGATTTTTTGACACGCGTAAACGGGTAAGTCAGCGTTCTAATTAAAAGCCCAATGATAAATAGGATAAGTAAGACAAAAAGGATTAAGAGAATTTTCTTCATAACAGACACCTCATATTAACATAAGAACTTACCTTATATACGCTGGGAAAAACCTGTCCAGCGTATATCCTGTTGTTTCTAGTAGAACACGAAAGCCCTTCGTTTGTTTCTTATTTCCCGTTAAATGTGCAATAGCTCAAATTCCTGTTGAACTGTTTCTTGCCCATTGACGATAATTGAAATTTTATGTTTCCCTGCATAGAATTTACGGGTAGTAATCAATTTGAAAGATTGCTTTCGCTCGATACGGTTTATTTCAGTTCCCTGATAGATTCGTTCACTAATTTTAAATACCTTTCGAGATAGCTGACCATTTGACTTTTGATAATACAACCCATACTCCAGACGTAGTGATCTGGCGCTGCTGCTTCCATTCTCAATTTCAAAGGAAAAAATAAGGTGTTCACCTATTTTAACTGCCGGTGTATGGATACTGAGATTCCTAATATGAAAATCACTACTATCCAGTCCATAAAAGCTTAGAATCGCTGGATGTCCTTGTTTGAGTAAGGTACGGCAGCCATGTTTGATGATGGCATCTGTATTTTTACTGATGCCATTCCACTGCTGGGCAATGGTCAGAACGAGATGGGGATGATCTTTGGCAATATCGTTGAGATTGTTGGCCACACTTCTTCTGACGCTCTCGGATGGGTCATTATGGAGGTTTTGGAGGATAGGCAGGATAGGGGAAGGGTCGTTTTTCAACGCTGGAATTGCCATCGCCCAGGGGAGTCGGGGCCTAGATCCTTCACTTGCGAGGCGTCGAACTTGAGGATGTGGGCTTTTGGACCATCTTTCCATTTCCGCGATCATACGAGATCCATAGTTGATAATAAATGGACGGACGGCAAATTCGCAGGTTATGAATCTCGTGACGATTTCAAATGACTGCACAGCTGTTTCAAAATCTCCGATGCCGTAAGTTTCGATATAGTCCGGAAAAATAACATATTCAAGGCCTCCCCGATGCTTCGTTTCTAGGAGATGTTCCACCACTTGTGTTAGTAAGGCCGCTGCTTCGGGAAAGGATGCCGGCATAAATTCATGTAAGGCCGCTGTGCTATGTTTTGTACGCTGTTTCCATTCCATTTCATGAAAACTGCCTGAAAAAACGCGTTTGATAAACTGTTCTCTGTTAAAACTGTTGTCAACGCGGTGGAACTGATCGGCAATAAACTGATAAAATTCCGGTGTATATATATCTTTAATTAGGGCCATGAGTTGAAGAAATAGCTGTTAAATATCGATTAAGGAAGACAAGATACTAATTTTTAGACTTTAGTATCTTGTCATGTGAGCGGATTAGTTCGTGGCTTCTACGCCAAATTTTTTGATCGCCTCAGAGCTCAGCGGAGTGAAAAAGTTAAGCATGTTACCATCGGGATCACAAAAAAGCAATGAGCGATTACCCCAAGGCATTGTTGTCGGCTCCTGAATGATTTTTGAAGCACTATTTTTGATCCGAATATATTCATGATCTACATTTTCCACTAAAAATTCAATAATAATAGGGGCCATGTTACCAAAGATAATGGGGCTGTCGCTAAACATTTGCATCGTACGAGTACTTCCTATAGCTATGGTAATCGAACTGGTGGAAAGCTCGGCAAAATCTGGTGTAAACCATTGAGCGGCGAGCCCCAGTATTTCTTCATAGAATCTGACGGACTGCTGAATGTCATTTGCAATCAGTCGAATGGATGTTAGTTTCATGCTGATATAAATTTATTGATGACAAAGTTAAAAGGGCCATTGACAATAGTCTGTCAATAGCCCGATTGAAACTGTCAATAAATTTACTTATCCTTGCTAGATTAGTACGTCGTCAATAATTCCAAATTCTTTTGCTTCTGCAGCAACCATCCAGTGATCCCGGTCGCTGACATCATGTACGCGTTGATAGCTCTGTCCACTGTGTTTGGCAATAATATCATACAGCTCTTTCTTGATTTTCAGCACTTGATTGGCTGTAATTTCGATGTCCGAAGCCTGGCCTTGAACACCGCCAAGTGGCTGATGAAGCATCACCCGTGCGTGTTCCAGTGCGCTACGTTTGCCGGCAGCACCGCCGCAGAGTAATATCGCACCAAAGGAGAGTGCCATACCAGTGCAGATCGTTGCAACATCCGGGCTGATCAATTGCATTGTATCATAAATACCTAATCCGGCATACACTTCGCCTCCGGGAGAGTTGATATACAGTTGTATATCTTTTTTTGGATCGACAGATTGAAGGAATAACAGTTGGGCTTGTACGATATTGGCGATGTTGGATTCTACGGGAGCACCCATAAAGATAATACGGTCAATCATCAATCTGGAAAATACGTCCATTTGTGATACGCGCAATTCGCGTTCTTCGGTGATATATGGCGTCATGGCCAACGGAATGCGCGACTGCTCGATGCCTGAAATATAATGATCCACCAGATCTTTTTGGACATAACAATGCCCTACCGCAAATTTGCGGAATTCATTTTTGTCAATCGTCATGATATTAGGAATTTAGGATTTGCTAAATAGCTTTATTATTTTTTTTCTAAAAGAGACATGTTCAGGATGCGTAAATAATGCCTGCGTTATGGCTTCAATTTCCATTTTCACTTGTTTGCGCCCGAATTGCCGAATAGCTGCATAAGCTTTTTGTTGCGCAATAACCTTGTGTGCCAACTCTTCGTCCAACACCAATTTCGCTTCAAAAAGCAGTGCATCTTCCGGCTCCGCTATTCCAAAGATAAACGCTTCTATCTGCTGAGTTTCATTCCATGAAGTCATCATAAACCAGGGATTTTTGTTTAACGGATTCTCTAACTTTCTCTAGGCATTTAAATTTCTGTACAGTGGCGCTCCTTGTTCCCGAATAGCCATATTCATCTGCAATTTCCTGCAGTGACATTTGATCATAATAGAAGCTTTTCAAGAGTTCTAAACATTTACGCCCAGCAGTCTCCAAAAAACGAAACAGCCTTGTGCTAGAAGGAGACTCTTCGGTTGTCAAAGCAATATCCACTTGATCCAGGGGAAGGTTTGGACTGGATTGACCATACCGTTTTAACCATAGATTTTTGGCTGTTCCAACCAAATAGCCAATATCGTTGTTTAGTGGTGCTGCTGTTAAAAGAATCTTTTCATAATACACCAGCAAAGCGTCCTGAAATACATCTTTGGCTTCATCCAAATTACCTCCCATGCGACTGATATACTTAGCCACGATGGGAAATGTACTTTTATACAAGTTCATAAAGAGCACCTGTCGGTCTATTGTTCGATTTGAATTGATCAATTGTTGCATAGCAATATCATTTATAGACATGTACCAATTTAGCGAAAAGTATCACCTTTTATTTGAAAAATTAGTTAAACAAAAATGCTTCCCTTTTTTGGGGAAGCATTCATTCGCTTATCTGATTTAGCTTATTCCAGTTTATGTTTCTACTGCTCAAGGCTATTTTTTTAAATCCAGTTCCATCTGGATATTACATCGTTGATAAGGACTTGGATAGCCGCTAATCTTTTGGAAACCCAACTTGTAATAGAGATTGATTGCAGGTTTCAAAATGGTGTTGCTCTCGAGAAACAGTTTTGATGCCCCTAAGGTTTTTGCTTCTTCAATAATTGCTCTTCCCAAAAGGTAGCCTATACTTTTGCCTTGCACTGTTGGGGATACCGCCATTTTTGCCAATTCATAGTCAAAATCGGGATGATTCATTTTAATAAGTGAGCATACACCTACAGGTTCATCGTTATAAAGAGCAACCATAATTTTACCCCCTTTTGCCAAAATATACTCCTCTGGATTGTCAAGTGCTTTATGGTCAGTTTCTTCCATTTCAAAATAGGTAGAAATCCATTCCTCATTCAAAGACTTAAATGCCAGGCGGTATGTTGAATTGTATGGAACAATGTTGACATCCTTACTTTCACGCATTTTCTTTTGTTCCTGAACGCGTTTCAACAAGGATTTTTGTTCAAGGAGAAATTCCCATTCAGCTAAAGCTTCCCATAGATTGTGCGTGGCTTCCTGGATAATCCCATCTATGGCGCGATCGATATCGATGCATTGAATTTTCATTCTTTCCCAAAGCATTTTTCCTTTATCGGTCAATCCAACCATATTTCGCCGTTTATCCACAGAGCGAAGGTTATCCTCTACAAGACCTGCGTTGATCATTTCTTTAACGATTTTAGTGACTGATGGCTGGGAGTGGCCAATCTCTGTTGCTATATCGGTAATTGTTTTTGAATCACCCTCAGACAAGATAAAGAAAACGGGAAACCACTTGGGCGCAAAATCAATCTGATAAAGCTCATGTAATCGGGCGGCCTCTTCTGTGATATTTGAAGCCATGTAGCGCAATCTGCTTCCTAATGCTATTTTTCCTGTTTTTTCAAATAGTTTCATTGTATTATAAGTAATTATATAACCAGTTATGTAAATGTAGGAAAATAATTTAAATGTTGTAAAATTTAAATTTTAAAATTCTGCTGAAACAAAAATATATCGTTGCTTTTTTCGTTATATTTCAATAAATTCAAAGCATAAAAAACCAGAACCCCTTAAAATAGACCGAAGGACATGAACGAGTTAGAAACTTATTTCCGAAATAATGATGCGAAGCTAATCAATAAATGGATGCATTATTTCGATGTATACGACAGACATTTTAGTCGTTTCAAAGGCAAAGAGATCGTGGTGTTGGAAGTTGGGGTTTTTCAGGGCGGAAGTCTTCAGATGTGGAAGAACTATTTTGGTGATCGTGCGAAAATTTACGGTATCGACATCAATCCGCACTGTAAGGAACTCGAAGAAGAGAATGTAGAGATATTTATTGGTTCACAGTCGGACCGGAAGTTCCTACGCCAGGTAAAAGAATCCATTCCGCCGATCGATATATTGATCGATGATGGCGGCCATACGATGATACAACAGATTGTGACATTTGAGGAGCTTTTTGATCATGTGAAAGATAATGGCGTTTACCTTTGCGAAGATTTACATACATCTTATCAGGTATTTTATGGTGGTGGCCATAAAAGGAATGGTACTTTTATTGAATACAGTAAAAATTTTATTGATTACATCAATGCTTACCATTCCGAACAACGTGGACTGAAGGTCAATGGATTTACGCGTTCGGTAAGTTCCCTACACTATTATGATAGCATCTTGGTCGTGGAGAAGCATCGAAGGGATGAAGCGCCGATACATATGAAGACAGGAGCGGCGACAGTGAAAGATTTCAATGCGGCTCCCACAGGATTCGATGGATTAAAATGGAAGATTAAGAAACCTGCTTTGACCATGATCAACAAGTTGCTCCGTTTTTTCCGTATTGGCGGGTTTATGTGGCGTTAATAGTTTGTAGAGATAGCACCTTTCATGTGTATTGTGTTGTTGTTATCTGAAAAAGATGCTTAAAACGTATTTTTCCCACCGTCACGGGGTAATAAAGGGTAAACGAGTCTTGAAAAATTATAAAATAGTTGAATTTGTAAACGGAAGGAATGATTATGGCAACATGTTTTATGCTTCAATAGATTACATTTGTAATGTAACAAAAACTACATCTACAAAAGATATACTTACCTCGCTTCGGTCTCCAAGAATCCGTCAAGTTCCGCCGGAGTGGGTAAGTTTCTTTACCCAATAATATATGTTCATTTATTCCTTTAGCACTGCAATATTTAATTAATTTGTAGTCTATCCTTTTTGATATTGACAGATTCTATTGTGTTAATGTTGGATGATCTTGCCGCAATATAATGCTCCATTTCGATTTTTCCGACGTAGATCCTCGGAATTTAGTTCAGCTTTCCTTTTAGAGAAGATTTAAGTAATATGTATGCTGTTAATATATGAGTGTCAAAAGTATAGTGTATATCATTTTATAGATTGGATAATTTGGTTTATTCCTTGCGCGATTTAAATTTTTACTTATACTATTTGTTGACTTAGAATAAAAAACAATAGAAAATGAATTCAAATCATTTTTTATTGTTTTTGAAGACTGATCAGATGAAAAAAAATACTAGCCTAGTTGATAAATAAATTTGTAAACAAATGGAATGATTAGGATAATGAAAGAAAGGACTAATGAATTAGCTTTGTTCTTATTACGATATGGCAAAATTATTAGCTATAACATTTAATTTGCCTAGTTCCGGTTCCCAAAGAATCCGTCAAATAGACTGCTAAAAATCCCACCGTATCTGTATGAGTGGGATTTTTTATGTTTTATAATGAATTCCCTTGGACAGTATAACTTTTTTCAAATTGGATAAGGGGAATAATTTAAGATACAATAAGAGTAAAATAGCACTGACGTATGGGAATATTTGAGATTACATTAACGAAATATGGCGAATATCAGTTTCAATTAATCGCAGACAATGGACAGGTAATTTTAAATAGTGAATGTTATATAACTAAAGAAAATTGTTTAAATAGCATTGCTTCCATCCGTAGAAATGCAAAAGATGATACTAAAATTAAGTGTAGAGCCATCAGTGGAAAACTCTATTTTGAGTTAACAGGGACTAATGGCCAGATCATAGGTAGTGGCCTAAAGTATGAAAGCTTGGCCAGTTTAATAAATGCAATTGAATTCGTCAGATCATTTTCTGAAACAGCATTGATCAATGACCGGACTCTTTCGTGATTGGTTTAATGATCTTAGGATAATATTTAATGTCCAATAATGTAGCCCTTTATTTTTCCTGAATGATCTACTTACAAAAACCTACTACATCGAACCGTATAGGTCAGTTCAGTTTTTTTGAATAGATTAGATTAACAAGGAGTTACAAGAAAACAAAAAAGGCAGATCATTTGATCTGCCTTTTGGGTAAGTAATCGGGTTCGAACCGACGACCCCTAGAACCACAATCTAGTGCTCTAACCAACTGAGCTATACCTACCATGATTTTGATGTCACAAAAGTAGTATTATAGCTTATATGTTCCAAATGTTTTTTAAACTTTTTGACTAAACAATTGTCTATCAAAAGGTATAATTTTCAAGCGTGCCCGTTTAGCGACCCTAGAGAATAATATTTAGGTAATATTTTCAGGTTAAATGCCTAAAAAAGCAGCTTGGTCTTTAATTTGTATACTATAGTTTATGGGAAAATTTTTAAAATTTCTAATTATCGTAGCCATTTTGGCAGTGGGCGCTTGGTTCGTGTATAAAAAATATAACAGCGGACCGACAGTGGAAAGCAAACATCAGTTGTTGGTGGATCGCATTGAAGCAATGGGAAAACTGGAATTGGTCAAATACCGCTATAGCGATGTGGTGGAGCATAAAAACGTGAATACGTTTTTGCCCGACGCTAGTGTATTGTTAATAGTCAAAGCAGATGCCGTAGGCTGTGTGAATCTTACAAAGCTTAGTCCGGAAGATATCAAGGTTGTAGGGGATTCGGTTTCCATCAAATTGCCTGCTCCAGAAATCTGTTACATCAAGATCGATCATGAAGCATCCAAAGTCTATGATACGAAAATGGCTTTCTTGCGCGAAGCAGAGCTTGTGGATGAAGCTTACAAAGCCGCGGAAAAAGCTGTTGCTGATGATGTTAAGAAATCAGACATTCTGCAGCAAACCAAGGCCAATGCAACCACCGTGTTTAAACCGCTCTTACAGGGATTGGGGTTTTCGAAGATCAACCTGACTTTCGAATAAATTCAAAAAAAGCTAGGCAATGTTAACATTGTCTAGCTCTCTACAATAAATCTAATCTCCAGCCATCTCACGATGGGAGGATTTCATAATTATGCTATTATCAAGCAAAGAACAATAGCTAAGTTATATTCATTTTACTTTTTTGTCGATGTATCGGGCTGTGGTGTTGGCGGGATTTCTCCACGGGATTCTGCAGATGTGGTATCGCGATATTGTATCGTCGTGGTATCGTTGGGAACGGAGTCCCGCATCAGTTCCTTTGATTTTTGATCATCAGTTTTAACGCCATTACATCCATAGGCTGCTAAGCAAATTAGACCGACGGCAATTAATTTTGTTGGGTTCTTCATATTATTTATTGTTTAATGATGGCATGACGCTGCATACACTCAGCCGAAGAACAAAGCTCAGGTCAAAAGGGTTTCGGATTTTAAATTAGCTATTATAATAGAAAAAGAAATCCAACCTTATATTCTTTGTTTTTAGATAAATTGTAAAAAACTTTTTACAATTGAGTACTGTTCCTATGAGTACATAAGTTCATTAAACAGACAGATATGATTCAGATATTGCTTGTCGACGACCATCATTTGGTAAGATGTGGTTTTCGGCTGATTTTAGAAACGCAAGATGATATCGCTGTTTTGGCTGATGTTGAAAGTGCTGAGGCAGCCTTGGATGTTTTAAAAATCAATCATCGACCGGATATGATCCTTACTGATATTAATATGGGCGAGATGGGAGGGATAGCCCTCATTGAATTTGCCAAACAGAAATACCCCGATATAAAAATCCTTGCGTTGACGATGGAAAATGACAAACATATAGCGGCAAATGCATTACGTGCCGGAGCAGATGGCTATTTAGTGAAGGATAGTAGTTGTGATGAGGTACTTTTTGGCATTCGGCAAGTTGCTAAAGGAGAAAAATATATCAGTGGTTCCTTAAGTGCTTCCTGTCTTAATGAGTATAAAAACTATGCGGGCAGGGCCCTGGACCTAAACCGTATTTTGTTAAAATATGATATTTCAGAACGGGAATTGCACGTTTTGGAACTAATCGCTGAGGGATATACCAATGGTGAGATTGCTGACCGTATTTTTTTAAGCAAACGTACCGTAGAAGGACATCGACAAAAACTTATCGAGAAAACCAATACAAAAAATACCGCGGGCCTTGTCCGATTTGGTTTTCATCATATGCTTTTACATTAATTGAACAACAACAATAGATGAATATGGCTACAAAGAATGAAAACCGCGTTGTCGGGACCAAAATGGAAAAAAGAAATAAAAAAGACCCGCATCTGCTGCGGGTCTTTTTTATAGTGGCCGAACCTATCCGTTAAAAACGGGTCTATTTTTTGCCCTGTTTGTCGATGGCTTTAATAAGTTCATCTTTTGTCATATCATGACGTCCTGTGATATCCATTTTCTTTGCCATTTCCAAGAGCTCAGCTTTGGTTTTTTCGGAACTTCCATTTTGTGAACTCTTAGACGCAGAAGCGCTTTTAGCAGTTGCTGGAGCTGATTTTTTTTCTTTGTTGCTGCTGTTGCCCTGCGATTGTCCTTTGGCAGTCGTATGGCTTGAACTTTTTGTTGTATTCATAATGTTCTGTTTTATTTGTTACTTATATGCTGAACATGTTACAGGTGCAAAAGGTTGGTCGTTTTAATACGTTATTGGATGGTACTATTACGCTTTGTTCTTTTTTCCATAGCAAATGCTTTGATAATGGCTTTATTAAAAGCGGGTAAATCGTCGGGCGTGCGGCTCGTAATAAGTTTATCGTCAACGACGACGTTACTGTCTTCCCATAATGCGCCTGCATTAATCAGGTCCATTTGAATGGCTTCGACAGACGTTATTTTTCTATCACGTACCAAATCCGCATTAATAAGTAATTGTGGACCGTGACAAATTGCCGCGATCGGTTTATCGCGTTCCCAAAAAGCATTGATCAAAGCAATAGCCGTTTTATTGGTTCTCAATTTATCGGGGCTTATGACTCCGCCGGGTAGCAGCAATCCATCGTACTGATCCTCTTCTGCCTCCTGAAGAGCAACATCGACAGGATAATCATTTGACCATTCATCACCATTTTTTGCGCGAACTTTTCCTTTAGCCGGTGATAAAATATCTGTTTTGGCGCCTGCATTTTCCAGCGCTTCTTTGGGACTGGTCAATTCAATTTCTTCAAATCCATCGGCTACCAATATGGCAATCCGCTTATTTTTTAAATTTTCCATATCTAAAGTTTGTTTGTATTATATGTTTTGTGTTCTTAAAAGGAACGGATCTAAACCTACGAAGGTTTGAAATAAATTACCTTCGAGCTGGGGTTTGTCAGTTGCCATAATGTCAAGCTAAAGTTGATTTTGAATAAAAAGTAACGGATAAAACTACACCAAATGAATAAAATTTAATTAAATATCGATAAGTGCAAAGCAGGTATCGTCGCCATGATGAGCTTTCAATACAGGTACTGCCACATTATAAATGGGTATTCCGGCAGGGGATAGGGCTTTGAATTTTCCCGCATGCGCATGCCCATGAAAGGCGGCAGTAACTTTACGCCGCTGGAGCGGCTCCATTAAATGTGTTGAGCCTAAGAAAGGATAAATCTGTTCGGGTTCACCCAATACTGTTTCTGCGATAGGTGCATAATGGAGCAAAGCGACTTTTTTTATAGCTGCATGCTCTTGCTCTAACCTTGCCAAAGCGCGGTCCAGGAGCAATGATTCGTTAACAGCTTCCTGCACAAAACTTTTCATGGCATCTTCGCCGAACATCGATAACATATAACGGTCAAATCCTCCACCAAATCCTTTTATCCCAGCAAAACCAATATTTTCGATCACGATTGCTTCGCCGTCCAAAACCGTAATTTTACTGTCGGTCAAAATTTGGCGAATCTGTTTCTGCCGTCCCTTTTCATAATCGTGATTTCCTAATACGGCGACGACCGGAACTTTGATGGATTGAAGTTCGGCAACGAGTAATTCAGCTTCTTCTTCATCACCCGTGTCGGTTAAATCACCACACAATAGCAGGACTTTTGCCTTTTCTGAAATCTCTTCAAATTTTGTTTTCCATTTTCCATGCTGATTAGCATTCATATGTATATCGCCCAAAGCGGCTATTGTTGTCTTTTTATTCATCTCAAACAGTTTTTATGGTATATGATTTATACGCCCATTCTTTAATATCGATCTCATATTGCGTCTGGTCGATGAGCGGTCCCAGGCAAACTTTCTCTAAGCAAGGAGGTAGTTCATACTGATCTGCTGCCCGCTTAATAAGCTGATCAAATAAGTCCTTTGGAAGAATATCGCGATAGTCATGCGGATAGGTAAACTGAAAGATGAGCATTTGAGCCAACAAGAGGTGCCAATGTTGATCCATCCGCGCCAATAAGCGATCCCAGTCCAGTTTCTTCCCATATTTTAGCCAAATATGGTTTATATCGGCGCTGTCGTGCCGCTCTCTGTTTTGCACATACAGTTTACACCAAACGAGTTCCTCTGCGGGCATATAACGTACTGTTGTATCAAACAGCACTCCTTCAGGCCCCCTGTCAAACCAATCTTGTTCCACAGTACAATTGTGGTTAACACTATCAAAAATAATATCAATAAAGTAGGGGGGCTTGTAAATCTTGGCCAGCCATCTCACATCCGTCAGTTCTGTTTTATAACCGCTAGCGGCAAAATGTTTGAGAATTTTTGGGTATTCGCTGCTTTTGCAAAAAATATCCATATCCTTCGTAGGCCGTATGATCCCAGTGTAGTGAAACATGGCCAAACCACCACCTACCATAAATTGACATCCGTTCTCCTGCAGCAGCCTCAATGTATCCTGAAAGAAAGCCAAGCAATCCTCAGGTGGATTATCTAAATGAATCATATTGTCTACTTTTCCTTAAAGACAGTCAAATAAATGAAGTAGTTTGTTGATAGTCAATGAAAACGTATTATCCACCTGTTTAATAGGTAAAAGTACTCAATTTAAAAATTGTTGGAACTCGGAGGGCTCTTATCGATGTTCTGAAATAAAATGTTCTGAAATAAAGTAAAGGCTCATTGCCCGATGAAGTATGGATGGGCGTATAACAAAGATATAAAAACAGCATAAATATGGACAGTTTTTTTGGCTCTGGTGAGGATCTCACGATGTTACAGATGGGATCGCGCGCGTTTATTATGTTTATTATAGCGCTTTTTTTGGTTCGATTAGGAGGAATTCGAATTCTCGGCCGAAAGTCAGGTGTGGATTTCGTAATCATTATTATACTAGGGGCAGTGTTGGCTAGAGGAATAGTTGGCGCCTCGCCGTTCCTGTCAACGGTGTTTGCCGGCTTTGTAATGATTATTGTCAATAAAATCCTGGCCCAGGTATCGGCCCGGCTTCCCTATTTGGGTAATATGGTAAAAGGTAAGCCGGCTGTTTTATACAAGAACGGTAAAATCCAATGGGATCAGATGGATCGACTGGGTGTAAGTCGCACAGATCTACTGACGAGCTTGCGGCTAGAAACAAACAGCAAGCACCTCGATGAAGTAGATATGGCTTTGATGGAACCGAATGGTCGAATAAGCTTTACACTCAAGGAAAGAAAATAAATACTTAACAGGTAACTTTTCCTTGGTAAAACTAAACTTCTACGTCAAAAAGGATCACTGAATTAAAGCCTGTTGACACTCCGCATAGCTAAACTGGGAAGAGGGTTAAAGAAGAATAAATTAAAAATATAGATTATGATTAAATACGTGTATTTGGCCATCGCATTTGCTGCAACAGCAATATCTTGCGATAATAGCGCTAATAATGGAGGAGAGGAAACTAAGATAGACACCGTAGTCAACCAAAATGGTCTACCCTTGGACAATATCCACCGAAGCCGTGGAAAAGATACGACAAAAAATGAGGATGGGAGCGCAAAAGAAGGGGTGCCATTAGACAATTTGGATCGCGATAAAAGTACGGATTGACCTGGTTGTATCTTTTCGAACAATGGCGCAAAATTATTTACTTCCAGAACGATAATAGATCCAACCTGGCAACTGTTCCAATGGGTTAGGTATTTTCAGATCTACAAGTGTATTCAACCCTAGTTCTTGGGCTAATTTTCCGAATGCATCTAAGTCATGAACTGGGTAGAATATCGCGTGCTCATTGGGCATATCCACATTCCCTTGTAACCAGCGGTAGCCCTCAGCATGTAGATTATCGATAAAGGTATCAGTAATAACCTCCAGGTAATGCATCATTTTGTTGATCCAAATAAGTTCATCCCTCGATCGTGTCGGATAGTGTTCGTGTACGTATTGGAGAATCAGTTGTTCGCCCTCCATGTCCCAGCCATCGCGAATCATCGCTAGACCCATAGACCGCACTTCTTCCTGATAAAAATCCAGCCCATAACTCATTTTAATTTCGCCCGCAATAGGGCTTTCTTCAATTTTAGCACGTAGCGCCATTTGTCTATTAAGAAGTTCATGTTTGTAGTCGAATGTTTGTTCCATGGTATTATGAGAATTAACGAAGGACAGAGCCTTAATGACTTTGTCCTCCGGAGTGAATGAATGAAATATGATTTTATTTTAATGTCGGTTTGGGTACTTTTTTCTTGATAGCTGGAGATGGCGCATTGGGTGTAATGCGCATATCACTTATCGGAGGATCTGAAGGCTGCATATTTTTAATTTGATCAAGATGTTTTTCAAATGTGGGGATTTTATCAGTAGCGAATTTCTTAAGGTCAGCATCTGTAATTGCTGTACCTGTACTTGCATCTTTGAAAAGTGAAATAGCATCCTGATGGCTCTTAACCATCAGATCGGTATAGACGCGGTCGAAATTTGCTGTGTCCGCATTATTGAGTTGGTCGATCATAACTTTGTAATTTTGATCGTCACTCGTACTCAGCTGCCAATTTTTATTCTTTACAATGGTCGACAGTTCATTTCCAGCAGCAGTATGGTCGTCTGCGATCATCTGTGCATATTGTTTGATATTTGCGTTTTGTGATTTTGCAAGAGCAATGCTTGCTGCCTGCAGTTCGAAATTGTTGCTGGCCGTGGCTTTGCTGGCAAAGTCCAGGTCTCCAGGCTGTGGCTGAGCGGGGTTGCTGTCTTGCGCCTGTACTGTTAAAATGCAGGCAAAAATCACAAGCAGCGTTCCCAAAGTTTTTAAAATGGTTTTCATAATGCTATTGTTTAATTGTTAACGATGTATGCTATTACGGTTATCATTTCCTTTTTGTCCATAACTAAGGATGATAGAGGATGCTAAAAAGGATAAAGACGATCTGATGATATAAACATAGACTCTTTTGTGTGTGTTTAATAGTGAACAGTGGTCGAGAAGTTAGGGTTTGGAACTGTTATATTTTACGTATTTAAATCGAAAACTGTGTTGTTTACGTAAATACATCGTACAAATTCGTATTACACCATGATTAAAGCTTTTATGTCAATTGGGGGACAGTCAAAAATCAATTTCTCAACTAAACTAAAAATAAAAAACAGACAGCTATGAAACAGTTGTTTTTGGATGGCCATACCTCGATGGGCATCCTGAACTGTACAATTTTTATTCATGCTACATTTAATTTATAATCATTTTGTTGATGAACCACCGCTGTTGTCAGATCGTTAATTGTGTTAGTGCGCAATGTAGCATGATTTGTACGTTAATTGTGGCGTGGTTGTTCTTTTGGGGTCTTGTTTCGGAAAAACGTGTTTTTACTGGAGATATGTGGTAAATGCTTGATTTGAAAGTATCAGCATGACTGGCTGAACGAAAAAAGTTTGAGATCTGTTTATTTGACGAACAGCTCTTCGGAGCATAAAACTTATTATTATGGCAACAACAGCAGACAAAAGCAAAACAAGCACAAAATCAGGTAGCACATCAACTTCAGGATCTGCTTCGCAAGGAAGAAAGCTACGTGCCGAGGCAGGTGCCGCAAAGGATTTAGCCGAATTATTTGAAGATGGTCTGAAAGATATTTACTGGGCTGAAAAAGCGCTGACAAAGGCACTTCCTAAGATGGAAAAAAATGCAAGTTCAGAACAATTGAAATCTGCTATTTCTAAACATTTGGCGGAAACAGAAACACATGTGGATCGCCTCGAACAATGTTTTGAGTTTATAGGAGTGAAAGCAAAAGCTGAAAAATGCGAAGCGATGGCGGGCTTGGTTGAAGAAGCAGAAAGCCTTATGAAAGAAACAGAAGTCGGGGCTGTTCGGGATGCCGCTATTATTGCTGCGGCTCAAAAGGTGGAACATTATGAAATTGCTACTTATGGTACGCTGGCGGCTTTTGCAAAAGTGTTAGAGCACAAGGATGCATTGAAATTACTACTTGAAACACTGGGTGAGGAAAAGAAATGCGACGAAGATCTAAGCGCGCTGGCCGATACAAATCTTAATTCGAAAGCTAAATAGGTAGCTGTCTATAACAAGATTGTGAAAGCCGAAGGACATGATTAATGCGTGTTTTAATAAAAGCAACTACGTAAAGAAAATGTAAAAGGCTCAATTTCGTTGGGCCTTTTACAAAAAATGAGCTATGAAATATTCAGATAATATGGGAAGAACGGCTGCTATTGGTAAAATTGAATACCCAAAAACACCGTTTAAGAGCCAGTCTCAACCTTGGCCAGGACTCTTTTGTGAAATGGATCCTCGACCTGATCATGGCGAGGACAGTCATAAAGGATCGGGAAGGTTGCCATCCATAATTTGAAATGCTAATCCGTCTTGTCTGTTCTATTATCGTCTGAGGCGTCGTGTCTTTCTTTTCGAGCCTTCATTTTAAAAGCGTGATTTTCCTTTGCGGCATCAATTGAGTGTGTGCAGGTAAGATCACTTTCCTGAAGCGCCAGTTTAGCGACGTGGGCATAAAATTTCGCAAGCTGATCAAGTTCTTCTTCACTGAGATCTTCCAAATTAACCATTCTATTGCTAGTGCCTTCGTGAGAGGCAATCAATTCATTGAGCTTGAGGTGGATTGCCTTTGAATCCTTATTCTGCGATTTTTGAATAAGAAATACCATTAGAAAAGTAACAATGGTCGTACCTGTATTGATGACCAGTTGCCAGGTTTCAGAGTAGTTAAATATGGGGCCACTTACTGCCCAAATGATAACTGTAGAGGTTGCAATAATAAATGCTGCTGAACTACCAGTTGCGTGTGTCGCCCAGTTTGAGAACCGTTCAAATAAGTTTTTTCTCTTTTTCATCACTAAACTTTAAGTTTCTATAGAGACCCCACTGATACCGAATTTGTTTGCATTTATTAGCTTTTACCTTAAAAGATCAGTTTTTCAAAGGTTTGTCTGCTCCATAGCTAAGAATGACCTACCTGCTTTGTTGCTACTACCGTATTTGAGATTTGTACTGACTAGGTGTGACTCCTTTAATTGACTTGAAAATTTTATTAAAGTTTGAAAGGCTATTGAAACCACAGGCATAAGCAATGTGCGTGATTTGATGCTTATTTTCAGCGATCAATCTACAGGATTCGCTAATGCGCACCTCATTGACAAACTGGACGAAGGTTTTCTGCGTACGGGATTTGAAGTAACGGCAAAAGGAATGTTTCGACATATTAGATAGCTGCGCAACTTGATCCAATTGAATTTCTCCAGTATAGTTGTTAAATACGAATTTAAAGATGCTGTCAATTTTACTATTGTCAATAGGACTATAGTTGTGGGTGTATCCCGCGCTGGAGAGGTAATCAAATTCATCTGTTGATAACATCAATTCGATAATCTCCAATAACAAAATGGTTTTCTCAAAGCCATAATCCAGCTGTACAATCTTTTTTAGCTTTACCTTCAATTGTTCCTTTGTTGCGCCACGGAATAGGAGACCACGTTTTGAGGCCGAAAAGAATGCTTCGATTTTGTGTGTCTGAAAGAAATGCCCTAAAAGTTTAATCATTAATTTTGGTTCTATATACAAGGCCAAAGAGCGGGATGTCTTTGTCTCCGCAATAGCAGAGCCTGGGCAATTTATATTGTTATTGTGCCAGACATGTGGCAGATCGGGTCCTACAAAAGTGAGTTCATCAGAAGCAAAGTTACTCACATTATCTCCAATGATCCGTTTTCCCTCACTTTCCACAATATAGGTCATCTGACAGGCGCTATGAAAGTGAAATTCGGTGGAGAAGAATGGTCGCTGGACATCTTTGGTTGCAAAAGTCGTAATAGCTGCACCTTCCAGAATTTTTGCAAAAACAGGTTTCATGCGTTTGGTTATTTTAATTAAGAACAAGCAAGATAGCTTATTTTGTCCTAAAAATAAGTAAACAGAGGTAAAAATGTTAATATAGTGGGAGAAATGAGCAATCTAGCAGTAGTCACGGTACTGTTAAGCACGTAATTTCGAATAGTATAAAATAACGTGCAGAACTTATGAATCCTAAATTATATCCTTATAGCATCATGATCGTCTTTGTCGTACTTTGTGCGACAGCCTTTCGGTCTGCAGAAAGAAGTCGTACTGTGACTCGCTACGCATCTATAACAGGATTAAAAGCAGAGAAAGTAGCTTATTATAAGAAACTTCATGCCAAGGTTTGGCCCACAGTACTTCGAAAGATCGACGCATGTCATATCCGCAATTATTCTATTTTTTTGAAGGAAATAGATGGTAAATTTTTTCTTTTCAGCTATTTCGAATATGTAGGACAAAATTTCAAGCTTGATATGCAGAAGATGGCGTCCGATCCAGAGACACAGCGTTGGTGGAAAGAAACGGATCCTTGTCAGCAACCCCTGTCCGATGCGCAGGAGAAAGGGGAAATATGGTCTGGTATGGCGGAGGTATTCCATACGGAATAAAGAAAAAGAATGAATGCTGTAATAACCAACATTATATAACCATGAGAAAGAAATTATTATTTAGTTTGGCACTTGCTGTATTGGGAACAAATCTCTGTGCTCAGACAAAGACTATTGTACCTGTTCCATCAATACATCCCAATGCTTATCAGCGGGAGCAAATTGACCGAAAATATGGTATGTTCGTTCATTTTGGCATGAATACATTTCATGACCAGGAGTGGACAGACGGATCTAAACCCGCTAGCTCGTATGCACCATCGGCTATTGAGGTTAAACAGTGGGTTTCGACAGCAAAGGAAGCTGGGATGAAGTACATGATTTTGGTTACGAAACATCATGAAGGTTTTTGTTTATGGGATAGTAAGTATACGGACTACGATGTGGCGAGTTCTTCAAACGCGACAAATGTTGTGCAGGAGCTGGCTAAAGAATGCGCCAAACAGGGGATGCGCCTTGGTTTATATTATTCTTTATGGGACCGAAAGCAGAATCCCAATGTAAAAGACATGTCTGCAGATGCAGCATATAATCAATATATGTTGAACCAACTTAATGAGTTAGTTGATATAACCAAAAAGTATACAGATATCGTTGAGCTTTGGCTGGACGGTGGCTGGGAAAAAGAGAACTATCGATGGCCCACGCAGGCGATTTACAATTTGATCAAGAAAAAGGTTACCGGATGTCAAATTGGTATAAACTGGAGTATAGGATCACCTGAGAATACAGACAAACACATAGTTTTGCCGAAAGATCAGCAGAATTATTACCCTATACGTTATTTTCCAAGTGATTTTAGGCTAGGCGATCCTTATCTTCCGATCAATCCCGATCCTAAGCTTTTTATTGCCCAGGGGAATACGTATTATATGCCTTTTGAGACAACAGTGGTACTTGGAGAACGCTGGTTTTATAATACCACGGACAAGAAGTATAAGTCTTTGGAAGAGCTTGCGGGGATTTATCAGACCGCAACAGCACAAGACAATATCCTGATCTTAAACGTTGGTCCCAATCGGATGGGACGCATAAAGGATTCGGATGTTGACATTTTGCGCAAATTAAAGGATAAGTTAAAGTTGTAATTCAAAATAGATTAACCTAAATACTAAAAACAAGTACGTTAAGATTTTATGATAAAGACGTTTGATATTCAGGATCGGAGATTTCCTTTGGCTACAGGTGCGGGCAGTGATGCGATACACAAGGATCCGATCTATTCTTATGCTGTGACTCGATTGGTAGATGATAAGGGGCGCGTAGGGACAGGTTTGGCTTTTACACTGGGAGCAGGAAATGAGCTGGTCTGTCGTGCTGCAGCTTTCTATGCCGAACGATTGAAAGGGATTCCAATTGAAGATCTTATGGCAGATTTTGGTCAATTGTTTAATAAGTTGAGCAACGAACAGCAATTTCGTTGGTTGGGTCCCCATAAAGGTATCGTTCATTTGGCCCTAGCTTCGGTAACAAATGCCTGTTTTGACCTCTGGGCTAAAACAAGAGGAGTTCCACTTTGGAAGCTGTTAACCGACCTCAGCGCTGAGGAGATTGTCAATACGTTGGATCTTTCCTATTTGGAAGATGAATTTACAAAGGCTGAAGCCATCAGCCTGCTGGAGTCGACTATCTCAACTGGTCATAAAAGAATGGACATTATTGAAAAGGGCTATGCGGGCTACGACACATCAGTAGGCTGGTTTAACTATTCTGATGAAAAAGTACGGGAGAACTGTAAACGCGCTTTAGACAACGGTTTCTCCGCAATGAAACTCAAAGTAGGCAGTGAAGATCCATTACGGGATATTCGTCGTGCGCATATTGTACGGGAGGTTGCGGGTGATGAAGCCAAAGTAATGCTCGATGCGAATCAGCAATGGACGCTACCTCAGGCGCTATCCATCTGTCAAGAGCTTAAGGAGATGAACCCTTTTTGGGTTGAGGAGCCGACACATCCCGACGACATTGTTGGGCATAAACGCTTAGCCGAGCACATTGCGCCGATAAAAGTTGCCATGGGTGAGCATGTGCCGAACCGCATCTTGTTTAAAAATTACCTTCAAATGGGTGCGGCGGGATTTGTACAGGTGGATGCTGTTCGAGTCGGCGGTGTGAGCGAGTTTATTTCAGTGAGTCTACTTTGTCGAAAATATAATATTCCCGTTGTGCCGCATGTCGGTGATATGGGGCAGCTTCATCAGCATCTTGTTTTGTTTAACCATATAAGCCTTGGGCATGAGGCTTTGTTTTTGGAGCATATTCCACACCTAAAGTCTCATTTTGTACATCCTGTGTCTATAGCAAATGGCGTGTACCGTACCCCAATGGATGTGGGAAGCAGTTGTGATTTGTTATAAGTTGACGTTATGTTAGGAAATTTAGATTTAGGTATCGCCATCTTTTATATTGTGTTGATTTTGGTTGTCGGCATATTGGCTGGCTCAGGGCGATTTAAGAAAGTAAAAGAAATAAGCGCTGAAGGGTATTTTTTGGCTGGAAAGACACTCCGGTGGCCGGCCATTGGGTTGGCGCTTTTTGCAACTAATATTTCAACGGTACATCTGGTTAGTTTGGCACAGAGCGGATTTGATACAGGCTTGCTTAACGGCAACTTTGAATGGATGGCTGCCTTTACTTTAATCTTATTGGCGCTTTTTTTTGTGCCATTTTACCTCAAATCGGGTGTTACAACCTTGCCCGACTTTCTGGAACGGCGTTATGATCGTGCCAGCAGAGATTGGCTCACGTTTATCTCCATACTATCGGCCATTGTTATTCATATCGCTTTTTCGATGTTGGCCGGAGGGATTGTGCTGCGAACACTTTTTGGATTTAATATGTATTTGAGTATTACGGTAATCTGTGTGATAACTGGAATATATACGATATTGGGCGGATTACGCGCTGTTGTGGTGACGGAATCTATCCAGACAATTGTGTTGCTTGCTGGGGCTTTTATTATCAGTTTTGCAGCTTTTGACAAGATGGGCGGTTGGATGCCGATGAAAGCTGTTCTGGTAGAGGATAATGCCCTTGATCGTCTTTCTATGCTCCGTGGTAGCAACGATGGAAGTGGAATGCCTTGGTATGCCGTATTGTTTGGCTATCCGATTTTGGGTATCTGGTATTGGTGTGCCGATCAGACGATTGTTCAGCGTGTTTTAGGAGCTAAGGACGAAAACCATGGACGTGTGGGCGCCCTTTTTTGTGGTTTTCTGAAAATTCTGCCAGTATTTATTTTTGTGCTTCCCGGGCTATTTGCGTATACCCTGTTTAAAACAGGTCAATTGGATTTAAGCAGTCTTGGCGTAGACCATCAAGGGCAGGTCAATTCAAAAGGTATCTATACACTCATGATTACGCAACTTTTGCCTTCGGGATTGATCGGTGTTTTGGTAGCGGCGCTCTTATCGGGTTTAATGAGTCAGATATCGGGTGCGCTAAATTCGATATCGACCATGGTGAGTTACGATATCTTTAAACAGCGGCGCCCTGCTGCTTCTGATGGGCAGCTAATTCGTATCGGGAAAATTGCCGCAGTTATTGCCATGGGATTTTCCCTGGCTCTTTTACCGCTATTGGATCGCTATGAGAGTATTTTTTATGGCATAAATGATGTGATTGCACATATTGCACCACCAATAACCTGCGTATTTCTTTTAGGTGTGTTTTGGAAAGGGGCATCGGCAACAGCTGCAAAACTTACCTTGTGGATAGGTTCTGTTTTGGGGGTTGCCGTATTTTTGCTGAATAAGCTGCTACCTGACTCGTGGGTAGGACAGACTCCATTTATGATGATGGCTTTCTATTTGTTTTTGATCTGTATGTTACTTCAGGTTTTGTTATCGTATAAGTATCCCGTGCAGCATACTGCACAAAGTCGGGATTTGTACTGGAAGAGCCCTATGGATCCACTTCGGGGTAAAGCCTGGCCGGGTATCGGGAATTACCGTATTTTGTCGGCATTGCTGTTAGCTATTGTCGTGATTTTATATGTAATTTTCAACTAATTTTTAATTTGTTCCGATTCTTTGGAACTTGATGCTAAATACAAGAATAATAAAAACGTGAAAATCTTAGAAGATAAAATAATATTGATTACAGGAGGAAGTGCTGGAATCGGTTTGGAATGTGTAAAAGCCTATGTCAAAGCAGGGGCAAAGGTGGCCTTTATTGGTCTCGATCAAGTATCGGTAGATGCAACAGCCGAACTGATCGGCGCGCCACATATTGGTATCTGTGCGGATGTTACGCAAGCCCGAGAAGTTGATTTGGCCATCCAAAAGACTGTTGCTGTTTTTGGGCGGCTTGATGCAATCCATAACAATGCTGGTCTGGCAAGCCCGTCAAAGCCTTTGCATGAAACTACGGACGATGAATGGACAAGGTTGCTGGAAACCAACATGAAAAGTGTTCTTCTGACTACACGGTATGGTTATCCTCATTTAAAGAAATCTGCTGGTTGTATTCTAAATACGAGCAGTTTAGTGGGGGATATTGGCCAGGAGAACCATGCGGCATATGCCGCCACAAAGGGTGCTATCAACGCGTTGACAAAATCTATGGCCATAGATTATGCACCTGTCGGTATTCGTGTCAATTCGGTAATGCCTGCAGCTGTTATGACACCCATGCTCAACAAATGGACCCTGGAGCAAGCGCATCCAACACAGGTTTTTGACTTTTTGAAGGATATTCATTTGCTGGGATACTGTCCTGAGGGCGATGTCATTGCCGACGCCTGTGTGTTTCTGCTGTCAAACCAAGCACGGTTTATCACAGGGGTAAATCTACCTGTAAGTGGTGGTGCTGAATTGGGGTATCGCAGAAATGTATGACAGATTTTTTTATATTAGCTACAATTAGCTTGCATTTGAAATGCAATTTATCTAAGTTTGGCGCGCAGTCATAGACTGTTTATAAATAATACATCAATCATGAGCCAGAAATTTATATATAATACACGTTATCCTTCTGTTGAAGATCTAAAGATTAAAGCGAAGAAAAGGATTCCCCGATTTGCATTTGATTATCTGACCGGAGGTGCAAATGAAGAATTGAACCTTGCCAGAAATGAGAATGATTTTGATAATATTCTGTTGAAGCCGCAATATCTGCTTGCAAGTGAAGAAATAGACCTATCTGTAGAATTATTCGGTCGTCGTTATAGTGCACCTTTTGGTGTTTCACCTATTGGACTTCAGGGATTGATGTGGCCGAATGCACCGGAGATTCTTGCGAAAGCGGCGGCAAAAAATGATATTCCCTATATTTTGAGTACAGTATCAACAAGTAGTATTGAACGTATTGCCGAGGTATCTGATGGGAAAGCCTGGTTTCAGCTCTATCATCCTACGGAAAACAGGTTGCGCGATGATATTATTAAACGTCTGGAGGCTGTTGAATGTCCGGTATTGGTAGTTCTGGTGGATGTGCCTGCTTTTGGACTTCGTTATCGTGAAATAAAAAGCGGATTGTCTATGCCACCTAAAATGAGTATCGCCAATATCTTGCAAACCTTTGCCTGTCCGACTTGGGGTATAGAAACATTAAGACATGGAATTCCTTCTTTTGCAACATTGAAGCCTTATATGGAAAAGGGACTTGATTTAGCGCAGCTGGGACAGTTTATGAACAGGACATTTACGGGTAAAGTTGATGTTGAGAAAATTAAAGCTATTCGGGATCTTTGGAAAGGGCCCTTGGTGCTTAAAGGGATTGCCATCGATGAAGATATGCAGGCTGCTATCGCATTGGGCGTTGATGGAGTCATTGTGTCAAATCATGGTGGACGACAGCTCGATGCAAGTGAATCTTCGATCAATTCATTGATCCACTTGGCGAGCAACCCAGAATATAAAAAGAAGATAAAAATCATGTTAGATGGTGGTATTCGATCAGGGGTTGACCTTGCGCGGGCACATGCAGTTGGATCAGATTTCAATTTTATGGGAAGACCATTTATGTATGGCGTTGGCGCATTGGGCAATGAAGGTGGGGAACATACAATCAATATGTTTAAGACGCATTTGTTTCAGGTTATGAAGCAATTGAGTCTTTCAAAGATCGAAGATTTTCCAAAACGTCTGCAGGCTGTCCTATAACTGCAGTAGCAGGTCGAGTTTTCGATCCAGCTTTGGGGTGGCAATTAGACCTACGATAAAAAGAAGAAGATGTCTCTTATGTTTGTATTAAGCAAATGTAGGAGACATTTTTTTTGCTTTATAGGTTCGCATGAAAGGCCGTCGGCTTTTACCTTTTCTCCTTTAGTTCTTAGATGCAACAGATGGTAACCAAATTCCATTTTTAAACAGTGCTTATTCAGTGCTCGTTCAGTGATTGTTCAGTACTTGCTCAGTGAAGACTGAATAAACAGTGACTAATTACTGTCTAAGTATCGATTGAAAACTGTTGTTTGTTATAATTTGGTATGCGTATGTTTTCGTATTAATGTTTATCTTTATTATCTATAACATAATCAATCAATTATGGCAATCATCAAAAATGGTGTAAATGGAACTGTTTCCGGGAAAGCAGGTTCTGTTGTGTTTGTGTCGACTAAAACGGGAAATTATGTACGATCTCTCCCTCGCGTTAAAAAACGGGAGCCGACTCCTGAGCAATTGCTGAGTAGAAAACGCTTCAAAATTGTGAGGTCACATATTGGCCAATTAAAACCGATCATCAATATGGGTTATAAAGCGTACAGCTATCCTAAACGGGCATACGATGTCGCGATGTCTTATAATTTGAACGAAGCACTTATCCGGGAAGAAGACGGTTTTGTCGTTGATTGGCCAAAATTTATGATTGCCAAAGGAAGCCCCAATCCCATTACTTCCTACATAATGGATTTCGATCAAGAAAACCAAGTGCTTCTGGTCACCTGGGAATATGATGCCTATCTGGAGGAAAAGTTTGACACGGGATCTTACGATTCGTTCTTAATCCTGTATAATGCAGCGGATAACGGAGGTGGATATCCACTTGTGATGAACGATTTGAAAAGCAGTTTAATGTCCGGAAAACAGACTGTTGAAATTCCAAAACATAGAAAGGAAGTGACCTATGAGGTGTATATCTTTTTTATTGAGAGTTATGGCGGAGGGAATACAGACAGTCTGCACTTGGGTACGCTAAAGGTTTGAGTATAAATATGGATGACACGATCGTGTATTATAAAATTGCATAAAAAAGGGGCAGTCCAAACTTTGATAGCCCCTTCCTTTTGTTTACTGTTGAAAATAGTTTACCAGTCGATATTTCTATTATCTGTTGATCCTACTTCCCATTGTTCGTTTACTTTACCGCTGTTGGCATCTTCTGGTCTGGCGTAGGCCGAACCAGCTGCAATACCTTGCTCAAGTTCGATTGTCGTTGTATTAATTTTGGGGGCGATGTACGCTAATTTCTTTTCCATAATATCTATTTTTATCTTGCTTTTTTTTATGTTATATTCAGCAAGTTTTAGTCTTTCTGATTATTGATCTATTTATTGATTATTGGCAAGGGATTTTCTTCTTTCCAGCACCTACACCCTTGATAATAGTACGTCCATCAACAAGTTGGGTTACTTTTACAGTGTTGCTTTGTGTTGCACTCCAAGGGAATGTATTGAAGCTGTTGCCATTCACGAGTTTAAGTTCGTATAAAGGACCGCCGGATGTTTTACTACCAAACATGGTTACTTGGCCAGTTCTGCTGATGACAAGTTTGATCAATGGACTTGTACTTGTACCTTTCATGTTGTAAACCTGATCGATTCTTTTGTTGGTTTCAATATTGTTGCCAGCGTATTTGCTTCCATCAACAAACTGGATGTTTTGAGCAGAAGAAGCGCCTACCTCAAATTGAATTTCCTGTTTCGCTAATTTGACACCATTCACTTCCATGTTGAATGCATTGTCCAATTCGGTCATGTCGAAAACAAAACCATAGTCTGCGGCTGGAGCAGTAAAGCTTCTATCAATTGTTGTTCCATTGGCATAGAATTTACCGTCTTTCATAATACCGGTTTTGCCACCCGATGTTGTTGCTGGATAGCTCCAGTCCAGACCACTGCTGGTTACATTTTGTGTACAGGTTCTGAAGTTAAGTTTCAGATCGTATTTTTGTCCAGGATTGATCTTAACATTTGGAATGGTGATGTTTGTTTTGGTCTCATCATCAAGGGTTAGACTGCCGAGCATCAATGTTCCGTTGCTGGTTGTGGGGTGGATCAATAACGATGGGTTACTGATCACAGTACGTAAGCCATTTCCTAAAGCCGGGAATTGTGTGGTGACTCCGGCGTTGTTCAAGCCATTGTATGTTAATGTTTCATCTGAGAATTTCAAATTAGCACTACTGTGACTAGGTTTTAGTACTGCCGTCCCGATTTGAGTGATGGCTCCGGTCATACTTGGATCCATGGTCAATGTTGTGGTGATTTGGCTAAATCTGTGTTTTAATACAACATTTAAATTGTTTACACCGCTTTTTAACGTTAATGTACCTGTGTAATACATTAAATCACCGCTAATATTGCTCAAGTTCGCTGCAGAAAGCGTGTTTTGATTATTAATAGCCGGTAATGCTGTGGTGCTATTGATCGAATAGGCAATGAACGTATATGATTTTCCGGCGTCAAGAACGATACCCGCGGCAGTAGCTTCCTCACCGTAGCTATAATCTTTTGCCGTTACGTAAGCTCCTTGATTGTCATAGACAACAACTTTATACTTGACGTTTTTGTCCAATGGCTTCTCTTGTGTTTGGACAGCCGCTAGTTTGGGGTTGGATGAAGCGACGAGGCTTTTTGTAACCGCTGAATTGTTTGTTAGGACAACGTCAACTGAGCCTCCGTTTTCTAACGGTACAGTCATTTCCTGTACATCAGGTGCATTGCTTGATGAATGCGAAGCGTTTGCAGATGCTTGCTTTTGAACAGCACTGTTGTCTGTTTCATTGTAAGCTTCTACGCCCGATAGATTGATTTTAACGACAGTTTCTCCTGTTAATGCGGTGTTTTCTCCACTTTTGTTACATGAGTAGAGGCTAAGTGCGAAAGCACTGCAGCCTAGCATGAACAGGTTTGTCAGTCGGCGATGGGGGATTAGATTCATGTTAATTGACATTTTGTTTTGTTATTGATTTTTTGATTATTTGATTTCGTTGTTGATTTGTTTTGCAAAAACTCTTGCAGTTGTATGCCTATTTGTATTTAAAATATGGTATACCATTGCGTTTTTATTACTGTTATTTTTTATCGATGCAATTATATAAATAGCATTTTACTTAATCTACTGTATTTATGTTATCTTATATTTCTTGTAGAGAAACATCTACAATAGTGTTCATTTGTGTTTAAAATGCTGTTTGAACATGTTTTATGTGTTTTTCTGTTAATTACAATTCGTTTTATTTGAATAATAATTTACTTGTAGTTAATCAGAACATCAAGCAATCATGTTGTGTAGGATTGTGCGGTTTTATGAGGCTTAAGAGATGAAAAAAAACGCTCAGTTGAGAGCGACTGTCTCCTTATTTTATTGGAGGTACTGAAGTTGATACTAACCAATAGATTTCCGGGGTTAAGGGGAGATTATGATTTATTTTTTTTAAATTTGCGTATTCATGAGGTTAATTGTTTTCATATTGATAGCATATATTATGGGACTTTCTTTTGTTCCCTGCAGTGATTCTAGCAATCGCTGTGAGCAGACAGCTATGGAAACACAATTAAACCAAACTCATAACCATAGTGATGATGCATCTGATGCCTGTTCTATTTTCTGCTATTGCAATTGTTGTAGTGGAAATATAACGGCTTATGCGTATCTATTTCCACAAATAGATGGTGTCCCGGTGTCAATTTATTTTGATAATCGTAATCCTGTCCTCAATACAGCGATTGTTTCCAGTTATTTTGGAAGCATCTGGCAGCCGCCAAAGGTTAATGCTTAATTTTTCGTAAAAATTCTAGAAACAAATCTGATGGAGCGCACTATGCTGTTCTTTATTCAGCTTTGTGCTCGGAATCCGTTTGTTGTATTTTATTACGACAAGCGATGAAGATATTCTAACGAGCTATTATTTAAGCATTAATCACGTATATTGTGTTAGATCATATTATAAAATTTAGCATTAAGAACAAGATCGTTATCGGTTTAATGACCTTGTTGCTTATCATTTGGGGGGCATGGAGTGCGACGAAACTACCCATAGACGCCGTTCCCGATATTACCAATAATCAAGTTCAGATTTTTACCTCTTGTCCAACTCTTGCCGGACAGGAAGTAGAGCAATTGGTGACTTTTCCAATTGAACAAAGTATTGCAACTGTACCTAAAATTGAGGAGATCAGGAGTATTTCACGCTTCGGACTTTCTGTCATTACCGTTGTTTTTGACGATGATGTAGATATTTATTTTGCCCGTCAGCTGATCGGTGAGCGTTTGAAAGAAGCGGTGGATCAGATTCCACAGGGTATTGGCAAACCTGAGTTGGCTCCAGTAAGTACCGGATTGGGAGAAGTGTATCAATATATTATCCATCCCAAAAAGGGAAGCGAAAAGAAATACAACGCAAAAGATTTGCGAACCATGCAAGATTGGATTGTTGCTCGTCAGCTTTATGGAACTCCTGGAATTGCCGAGGTCAATAGTTTCGGTGGCGAGCTTAAGCAATATGAAGTAGCTGTTGATCCGAATAGACTTAAGGCGATGAATATTACGATTCCAGAGATATTTACTGCCCTAGAGAAAAATAATCAAAATACAGGTGGTGCCTATATTGATAAAAAACCGAATGCATACTTTATCCGGGGGATTGGACTGGCGACCTCTTTGGAAGATGTCAGAAATATCGCTATCCGAAAATCAGGGTCTATACCGATTTATGTAAAAGATGTTGCAGATGTACGTTTTGGTCATGCTGTGCGTTATGGAGCCTTGACATACAATGGTGAGGTAGATGCTGTGGGTGGCGTTGTCATGATGCTAAAGGGTGAAAACAGCAATGAGGTGGTCAATCGTGTGAAAGAAAAACTACCGACTATCCAAAAGTCTTTGCCTGATGATGTGGTTATAGAGCCCTATTTAGACCGGACAGACCTCGTTGGGCGTGCGATCAGTACCGTTGAAAAAAATCTGATTGAAGGCGCCCTGATCGTAATTTTTGTCCTGGTATTATTTCTTGGGAACTTGCGGGCAGGCCTTATCGTTGCTTCGGCGATTCCACTGGCGCTGCTGTTTGCACTTGGACTGATGAACGTGTTCGGTGTAAGCGCCAATTTAATGAGTTTGGGTGCGATAGATTTCGGTTTGATTGTGGACGGAGCCGTCATTGTGGTGGAAGCGACGCTACACCATTTAGGCTTACGAAAGTCAACCGAGAAATTGACCCAGGCCGAAATGGATCATGAGGTATTTGAGTCTGCTTCAAAGATTCGTACCAGTGCAGCCTTTGGTGAGATTATTATTCTTATTGTCTATATTCCAATTTTAACATTGGTGGGTGTTGAAGGGAAAATGTTTCGTCCAATGGCACAAACAGTTGGGTTTGCCATTTTCGGAGCATTGATTCTCTCGTTAACCTATATCCCCATGATGTGTGCTCTGTTTCTGCCGAAAAAACACAGCGACAAGAAAACGTTGAGTGACCGGATGATTGCAGGACTACAACGTATTTATGAGCCTTTATTACAAAAAGCAATTCGGTTTAAATACCTGATCGTGAGTTTAACTGTTGCCATTTTTGCTTTGTCGGCCTTCTTTTTTAAGAACATGGGGGGCGAGTTTATTCCACAATTGCAGGAAGGCGATTATGCATTCCATTGCATACTTCCTCAGGGAAGCTCGCTTTCGCAAAGTATTGAAACCTCTATGCAGGCTTCCCGGATTATCAAGGAGTTCGATGAAGTGAAGATGGTCGTCGGTAAAACAGGAGCTGCGGAAGTACCGACAGACCCTATGCCACCGGAAGCGACAGATATTATGGTGGTATTGAAGCCTCAAAAAGAGTGGAAGTCGGGCCGTTCTTATGAAGAACTGGGGAGCGCTATTCTGGAGAAGCTAGAAGTAATTCCGGGTGTCTTCTTTGAGAAAAATCAACCTATTCAAATGCGTTTCAATGAGTTAATGACGGGTATCCGTCAGGATGTTGCTGTAAAGATCTTCGGTGAAAACATCGATTCACTGGCCGCTTACGCCAATGTGGTTGCCGCTCAGATTCAATCCGTTCAAGGAGCAACTTCTCCACAAGTGGAGCGCGTATCCGGTCTCCCGCAAATTAATATCGTTTATGACCGCACCCGTATAGCGAATTATGGATTGACAATTCAGGACGTCAATGATGTGGTGAGTACCGCCTTTGCCGGTCGGAGTACGGGACAGATCTATGAAAATGAACGTCGCTTTGATCTGGTCGTCAGGTTAGATACAACGCACAGAAATAGTATTGATGATGTGCGTAATCTGATGATTCCTACAGATACGGGCACACAGATCCCTCTTTCTCAGGTTGCTGCCATTGATTATAAATTGGGGCCGGCCCAAATCAGTCGCGAAGCTGGTAAACGAAGAATTGTGATTGGATTTAATGTGGCAGGGCGTGATGTTCAAACCGTAGTAAAAGATATCCAACAACAATTGACTGCAAATGTAAAACTTCCTGCGGGTTATTATTTCACCTATGGAGGTCAGTTCGAGAATTTGCAAAAAGCGAGTTCGCGCCTGCTGATTGCTGTGCCAGTGTCCTTATTGCTTATTTTTATGCTGTTGTATTTCACGTTCCATTCCTTTAAGCAGGCGACGCTAATTTTTACCGCAATACCAATGAGTGCTATCGGGGGTGTATTTGCATTGATGTTGCGCGGCATGCCTTTCAGTATTAGTGCCGGTATCGGTTTTATTGCCTTGTTTGGCGTGGCCGTACTCAATGGTATCGTTTTAATTGGGACATTCAATCAGTTGAAGAAAGAGGGCGTCGATGATATTTTTCAACGCG
The DNA here is from genome assembly GCF_014109745.1 of Sphingobacterium paramultivorum. Taxonomy (NCBI): domain Bacteria; kingdom Pseudomonadati; phylum Bacteroidota; class Sphingobacteriia; order Sphingobacteriales; family Sphingobacteriaceae; genus Sphingobacterium; species Sphingobacterium paramultivorum. Next base: position 1,913,772 of record NZ_CP058555.1, on the reverse strand, counting down.
TTAAAGAAGGTACTTTGACTCGTTTACGTCCTGTACTGATGACAGCGACAGTGGCCTCACTGGGCTTTTTACCGATGGCAATCAGTACAAGTGCCGGCGCTGAAGTTCAGAAGCCTTTGGCAACGGTTGTTATCGGCGGGTTGACAACAGCAACTTTCCTGACGTTGTTTGTGCTGCCCTTATTGTATATAATTTTTAATTCTAAATTGAATATGAAACGAAGTAGGGGTGCTAAGACCTTTGTTACAGTACTTGTTTTCTTATTTATGGCCTTGGGATCTCAGGTGTTTGGCCAAGAGCGCATTTCTGTTACAGAAGCTGTGGAAACTGCGCTGAAGAGCAATCGCCAGTTTCAGATCAACCAGGCTGAAATCGTGGGCGCTGGTTTCAATGTTAAAACGGCGACCGAAATCCCCAAGACCGGGATTTTTGCAGAAAATGAAGATTACCGTCCTACGGATAAGGCCGGCTTATTGAAAATTGGTATAACGCAAAGTATTGCCTGGCCCGGGCTCTATGCGGCGCGCAAGGAGTATTTTAAACAGCAACTAAAATATGCGAATTTGAATACGGATGTATTGAAAACTGCGATTACCAAAGACGTAAGGACAGCCTATTTTCAACTTTGGTATCTCCAGGATCGCCAAAAGCTGTATATGGAGTTGGATAGCATCTATACAGCCATGTTCAAAGCAACTGAACTTCGCTTTAGAACGGGTGACGTGGCTGCGCTGGATAAGATCGCAGCTGAGGCAAAACTGAAGGAACTGCAGGCGCAGCTTGTTCAAAACAAAAAGGACATTGTTATCCAGCAACAGCAACTTATGCTCTTGTTGGACCGTAACGAGTGGATGCTCCCATTGGATCAGTCCTTGGAGAAGATTGTCGTGAACGCCAGTCCATCTGAGGAAACAGTACATCCTTTACTTGTTTTACAGCAGCAAAACGTAAATATCGCTTCATCGAATATCAGTGTTCAGAAAAATACAAATAAGCCTGAGTTCTCGGGTCGATTTTTCTCCCAACGTGTTTGGGGAGCCAAGGATCCCTTATCGGGATTTTCGGTCTCCGCATCTTTTCCGGTCTTTAGCCTAGGCGCGTATAAAAGTAAAGTGAAGGCTGCCAACGCTGAAATGGAAGTTCAACAGCGTAAGTTGGAATATGATACGCAGGTATTCCAGACAAATAAAGGGAATGCACTTGCTGAAATTGACAAGAATAGTGCGTTACTACAATTTTACGAGTCTTCGGGTTTAAAACAAGCTGATGCCATCATTAAAGCGGCTAGTTTGGGGTATAGAACTGGGGAGATCAATTTTGCTGAATTAAGTCAATTTTTAAGTCAGGCCATTGGGATTCGCCAGAATTATTTAGAAGTCCTCAATCAGTATAATCAATCAGCAATTCAATATAATTACTTCAATAACAAATAAGTCAACAATGAAAGTTTTCATAAAGATATTTATCGTATGTATAGCCGTTACTGTTTTTTACGGTTGCGGTTCTAATGAGTCGGAGCGTAAAGGTCAACCGGAGGGAAAGGAAGCGCCTAAATCCGAAGAGGGGCATGAGGAAGGACCGGTTACCGTAGCGGCACTGAGTGCGGCACAAATAAAAGCTGTGGGCATCGTTTTTGGAGGTATTGAAGAGAAGGAACTAACAGCTACAATCAAGGCCAATGGACTTTTGAGTGTACCCAATAACAATAAAGCGAATGCAACGACGCTTTACGGTGGTGTTGTAAAGACATTAAACGTGCAGTTGGGGGATAACGTACGCAAGGGGCAGGTGATCGCTACGATTACCAACCCCCAGTTTGTACAGTTGCAGGAGGAATATGTATCCCTCGCAAGTAAGATTACCTTGGCGGAACAAGAAATGGCAAGGCAACAGGAACTCAATGAAGGTAATGCGGGCGCACGGAAAAATCTGCAGGCAGCAACAGCAGACTTCAACAGTTTACGGGCTCGAAAGGCCTCGTTGCAACAACAGATCCAATTGATGGGCATAAATCCCAATAGCGTGAATCTTTCTAATATGCGGACCTCATTGGCCGTAACAAGCCCTATCAATGGAACAGTAAGTAATGTTTTTGCGAAAATTGGGAGTTATGTAGATGTCTCTTCGCCAGTGATCGAGATTGTTGACAATAGTCTGCTGCATTTGGATCTGCAGGTGTTTGAAAAGGATCTACCTTTGGTTAAAGTCGGACAGCTCATCAACTTTCAACTGACCAACAACCCGGATAAAACCTATACCGCCAAAGTTTTTACGATTGGATCTTCCTTTGAAAATGATAGCAAGACCATCGCTGTGCACAGTACGGTCGTGGGCAGCAAAGTGGGGTTGATTGATGGGATGAACATCACGGGTATGATCGGTGTCAATAATGTACGGACTCCGGCTGTTCCGAATGACGCAATCGTGGAGGCTGACGGTAAGTATTATATTTTTGTGGAGACAGACAAGAAACCTGAGGAGCATGAAGAAGGGCACGACGATCACGGGCATGCGCACGATGAAGGTGAAGCAAAACATGCGCATAAAAATGAGCAAGAAGCTGGGCAGCATGGTGAAGAACAGGCTAAAAACATCAATTTTGAAAAAATAGAGATTCAAAAAGGCGTGTCTGCTTTGGGATATACGGCGATTATCCCGGTTACCGAAGTTCCTGCCGGGACGAAAATTGTTGTAAAGGGTGCCTTTTTTATCAATGCTAAAATGAGCAATACAGGTGGGCACGAACATTAATTGACAGTATTTGTTAACATAATCAAAGCAAGTTATGGAACATCAACATAGTTATGATGCACAAGGCAGACAGCTTTGTTGTACACAGACACAAAAAATATATAGTCAGGCGGGAGCAGAAGACCTTATTGGGAAAGCTCCGGCTTCCAGTCATGGTCATGATCATAGCCACGATGAAGACGGTCACGACCACTCAACGGCAGGGGCTAGTCAGATGCAGTTGTTTTTACCCGCGCTAATTTCCTTTATTTTGCTCATTGCAGCAATAGCCATGGATAATTGGATTGCGCAAGCATGGTTTAAGGATTGGGTTCGTTCAGGCTGGTATATCGTATCTTATCTGCCTGTTGGGTATCCTGTAATCAGAGATGCCCTAAAGAGTATTGCTAAAGGGGAAATCTTTTCGGAGTTTCTTTTAATGAGTATCGCTACGATAGGAGCTTTTGCGATCAAAGAATACCCAGAAGCTGTAGCGGTGATGTTATTTTACGCCGTAGGCGAGGTATTTCAGACCTTAGCGGTGAGTAGAGCTAAAAGTAATATTAAGGCACTACTGGATCAGCGTCCGGATGAAGTGACCATTTTGGAGAATGGAAAGAGCAAAGTAATCAAAGCCGCAGACGCAGGTATCGGAGCAATTGTTCAGCTGAAACCTGGCGAAAAGCTCGGGCTCGATGGTGAATTGCTGTCTGAACAAGGCGCATTTAATACTGCTGCGCTGACTGGCGAGAGCAAGCCAGATACAAAAATGAAAGGTGATGTTGTGCTGGCAGGAATGATTAATATGAACACGGTGAGCCTAATTCGGGTGACAACAGCTTATCAAGATAGCAAACTGAGTAAAATCCTTGAGCTTGTACAGAACGCTACAGCTCAAAAAGCGCCTACTGAACTGTTTATCCGTAAATTTGCTAAGATATATACCCCAATTGTCGTGTTTTTGGCTATTGGAATTTGCCTCCTACCTTACTTGTTTGTCGATCAATATGTATTTAGCGACTGGTTGTATAGAGCACTCGTATTTTTAGTGATATCCTGTCCCTGTGCACTTGTCATCTCGATTCCTTTGGGGTATTTTGGTGGAATCGGTGCCGCGAGTAGAAATGGTATACTTTTTAAAGGCAGTAATTTTTTGGATGCGATGGCAGATATCCGGCATGTGGTGATGGATAAAACCGGAACAATGACTGCCGGTGTTTTTAAGGTGCAGGAAATTAAGTTACAGGCTGGTTACAACGAGGCAAGAATTTTAAAGCTCGTCAATAAAATAGAAAGCCACAGCAGCCATCCAGTTGCAACAGCGATTAGGGAATATGCAGGTGCGATCGACGAGTCTATTAATCTCCATAATATAGAAGAAATCGCCGGACATGGATTAAAGGGAATTACTGAAGGCAAAGAGTTGCTGGTGGGTAACTTTAAATTGCTGGACAAGTTTAATGTAGCCTATGATATCGATCCGAATAGTATCGTATATACGACCATTGCCATCGCTTTGGACGGTAAATTTGTAGGATTCATGACCATCGCTGATAGGATTAAAGCAGATGCCGCGCTTACAATTCAGCTACTGCATAAGCTCGGTGTAAAAGCGACGATGTTGAGCGGGGATAAGACGACGGTAGTCGCCTATGTTGCCAAGGAACTTGGAATAGATCAGGCCTATGGTGACCTGCTTCCGGAAGATAAAGTGAATAAGGTCAGGGAAATAAAGGGGCTAAATGAATCTGTTGCTTTTGTTGGTGATGGCGTTAACGATGCTCCGGTTGTCGCACTGAGTGATGTTGGAATAGCGATGGGTGGACTGGGCAGTGATGCGACGATCGAGACGGCAGATGTCGTGATACAGGATGACAAACCTTCGAAGATTCCAATGGCCATTCGCATTGGGAAACAAACGAAAAAAGTTGTTTATCAGAATATTGGCCTTGCTTTTATAGTCAAAGGGATCGTGTTGATTCTTGGAGCTGGAGGTTTGGCAACAATGTGGGAGGCTGTATTTGCCGATGTTGGCGTATCGCTAATTGCGATATTGAATGCCATTAGAATTCAAAAAATGAAATTTTAACAATTGGCGCTAACTTACACCCGTCCTTTTCATTGAACGAAATGAAGGGCGGGTGTATTCCTATTTTTATTCGCTATCATTTATAAATACTAAATATATTAGTATATTTGAGCGTGATTTTTATTGCTTTTAGGCGATATAAGACGTCAATACATGAATGATATGGAAAGGAGCATCGTACATTGTGATCTTGATACATTTTTTGTATCAGTTGAGCGGCTGATAAACAGTAAACTTAATGGTGTACCGGTACTTATTGGCGGTAGCAGTGATCGGGGCGTGGTGGCTTCATGTTCCTATGAAGCCAGAAAATCAGGGGTGCATGCCGCGATGCCGATGCGCTTGGCATTAAGAATGTGTCCGGATGCTGTTGTCGTCAAAGGCGATCATGATCTCTACAGTTATTACTCCAATATGGTGACCGAAATTATTTCGCTTGAGACACCGGTTGTAGAGAAAGCAAGCATTGATGAACATTATCTTGATGTTTCTGGAATGGACCGTTTCTTTGGATGCTGGAAATGGACACAGGAATTGCGGCAGCGTATTATTCGGGAAACGGGGCTTCCGATCAGTTTCGGCCTTTCCGTCAATAAGACGGTGTCTAAAATAGCGACCGGCCAGGCGAAACCATGTGGTGAGCTGCAAGTAAATGGAGGTACAGAGAAGCAGTTCCTGGCACCGCTTTCTATTCGGAAAATACCGATGGTCGGCGATAAGTCGTATACCTTGTTGCGTAATATGGGGATTTCTAAAATTGGAACGTTGCAACAAATGGAGATTTTTACGTTACAACAGGTCTTAGGAGAAAATGGTGTAAATATCTGGCGGAAGGCCAATGGTCTGGATGATACGCTTGTGGTCCCTTTTCGTGAACAGAAATCCATGTCCAAAGAAACGACCTATCAGCAGGATACGATTGATATGGATGTATTGCGGCGGACACTCATCGGTATGGTTGATAATCTTGCCTTTGAATTGCGTAAAGAACAGCGGCTTACCAGCTGTGTTACGTTGAAGATACGCTATAGTAATTTTGATACCCATACCCAACAATTGCAGATCGGTTATACCAATTCCGATCGAAAATTGATTGAAGTTGTGCTATCCCTATTTAAAAAATTATATAGTCGCCGCATGTTAATTCGGTTGGTGGGGGTTAAGTTTTCTGGTTTGATCTATGGAGCTTACCAAACCGATCTATTTGCGGATAATGCCGAAGAGGTAAATCTGATGCAGGCGATGGATCGTATTAAAAGTCGTTACGGTACAGCGTTTTTGATGAAAGGGATCTGTGTGCCCATGCCCGGGGAGAAAGGAGGGGTAGATGCCCTTAAATCTTCGTAGTTTCTATAGTTTGCGTTACGGCACATTGAGTCTGGAAGACCTTATCGAAGGTATTCAGTCCGGTGGTTACGATACTGCCGTACTAACCGATATTAATAATACTTCCGGGTCATTGGATTTTATTCGGTTGGGTCGGAAAAAGGGACTGAATTTACTCGCAGGAATGGAGTTTCGAGCCGATGATAAGCTTTGTTTTGTCGCTATAGCGAAGAACGAACGTGGTTTTCAGGAGATTAATGCCTATCGTACCAAACTCAATATGGAGCAACGATCGGTACCGCAACGTGCTCCTGATTTTGAAGAGGTATTTGTTGTTTATCCTTTTTCAGCAATCAGCCACCATGGCTTGCGCGACTATGAATATATTGGCATAAGGCCTTCGGAACGCACCAAAGTACGTTTGCTGGACCGGAAAATTTTGGCTAATTGTGTCATATTAGCACCGGTAAGTTTCCAACAAAATGACTATGTGTTACATAGGCAATTGCGTGCCATTGACAATAATCTGTTGATATCACAATTGGAAGCGGATCAGGTGGCCCATTCAGATGAAGTACTTTTGTCAAGAATGACCTTAACAGAAATGTTTTCGGATCTGCCCGAGCTTATGAACAATACAGAGCAACTGCTTGCCCAATGCTCTTTTTACTTCGACTTTGAGACAGTTAAAAATAAAACCACATTTACAGACAGTCATTATGCAGATCAGCAATTGCTTTTTAGTCAGGCATTAGCGGGACTGGAAAGACGTTATGGAAAAAATGATTCCGTTGCAATGGAACGAATCCAGCGGGAATTGGAAATTATTGAACAACTTAAATTTTCAAGCTATTTTCTGATAACGAATGATATCTGTCGCTATGCACGGCATAGCGACTTTCATTACGTAGGGCGTGGATCTGGAGCAAACTCTGCCGTTGCTTATTGTTTGGGAATTACCGATGTTGACCCCATCGCTCTGCATTTGCCATTTGAACGTTTTCTAAATCCGAAACGGAAGAGTGCCCCCGATTTTGATATTGACTTTAGCTGGAATGAACGTGACGCTATGTATAGTTATATTTTTAATAAGTATAAAAGTGGACACGTTGCATTGATGGGCGCAATGAGTACGTTTCGGTCGCGGAGCATTTTGCGTGAGCTCGGAAAGGTATATGGTCTTCCTAAAGGAGAAATAGATCGGTTGATCAACGAACCTGAACATATGCTTAACAAAAATGAGGTAACGAATACCATTTTGAGTGTCTATAATCGGATGGCGGATTTTCCTAATCAACGTTCAATTCATGCGAGTGGTGTACTCATTTCCGAGGCTCCCTTAACATGCTATGGAGCTATGGACTACCCTCCTAAAGGACTCCCCACGATGCAATTTGACATGTATGTTGCCGAAGATATTGGTTTTGAAAAATTTGACATCCTATCGCAACGGGGAATAGGGCATATCAAAGACTGTAAAGCAATCGTACGTGAGAATTTGGGCGAGCTGATCGATACCGACAACCCCAAGCTTTTCTTTCATGATCCGCTCATAGCAACGCAATTACAGTCAGCCCATACTATTGGGTGTTTTTATATAGAAAGTCCTGCGATGCGGCAACTTCTGACCAAATTGTCATGTAATACCTATAACACATTAGTGGCAGCATCTTCCATTATTCGTCCTGGTGTAGCGAGTTCAGGAATGATGAGCGAGTATATCCGACGTCACCACGATCCGTCTGTTGCGAATTATCCGCATCCAGTATTCAAAGAACAGTTGGAGGAAACTTATGGTGTGATGGTTTATCAGGAAGATGTGATGAAAATTGCGAATGCCTACGGTGGTCTTGACATGGCAGATGCAGATGTACTGCGACGAATGATGTCGGGCAAGTATCGTGATAAAGATCATCTTGCGGCCATCAAAGGACGTTTTTTTGCCAATTGCAAAACTCGAGGATACGAGGAGCAGGGAAGTTTGGAAATCTGGAGACAGATGGAGAGCTTTGCGGGCTATTCATTTAACAAGGCACATTCAGCCTCCTATGCTGTTGAGAGTTATCAGAGTTTATACTTAAAAACGTATTTTCCATTGGAGTTTATGGTTGCGGTACTCAATAATTATGGTGGTTTTTATAATCGTAAGGTTTACGTCAATGAAGCGCGCGTTGCGGGCGCTACCATCTGCCGGCCCTGTGTCAACCAGTCTCGTTTAAATGCACGTATTTTTGGAAAGGATATCTATCTGGGCTTTGATTGCCTGCAGCATCTGGAGGAAAAATTGGCTTTACGGATTGTTAATGAACGGGAATTGAATGGACCTTATCTCAGTTTAGAAAATTTTATTGGCCGGACGGAAATTAGCTTGGAGCAATTGATCATTTTAATCCGTGTGGGAGCCTTGCGTTTTACCGCCATAGGGAAAAAGCAATTATTGTGGGAAGGCCATTTGATGATGAGTAAATATAAACCTACCCGTGGCGGAAATGTTCTCTTTGAAATCGAGACCAGAAAACCGCTACTTCCTTTGCTTGAAGAAAACATCTTGGAAGACTATTATGATGAACTGGAATTGATTGGTTTCTGTGTTACGGGGACATTGTTTGATTTGGCAAAAAGCAGCTATAGAGGTGATATTTTTGCAGAAGACATGACGGCGCATGAAGGTGAAACAATTCGGATGGTCGGCGATTTCGTCTGTAAAAAAATTGTCAGGATGCGCAATGGAGGGCAGATGAAATTTGGGACCTTTTTGGATGCTGAAGGGCATTTTTTTGATACCGTTCATTTCCCGCAGACACTTGTCGAATTTCCACTTCGGGGAAACGGTATTTATTTGATCGAAGGGAAAATTGTGGTTGACTATGGTTGCCCCACACTCGAAGTGAGACGATGCGCCAAGATGCCCTTAAAATCTGATCCGCGAAGTGAATAGCCTATTTTTTAAATTACCTTTGTAAGATATTACCTGCTGTTAAAGTGATGACGAAAGAGCAAATTGCCGGATTGCTTGAAGGGGTACCCTCTGCAGTCGGCGTATATTATATTTATGATAAGCATGATGCGCTAATTTATGTCGGCAAGAGTATCGATATTAGAAATAGGTTATTGCAGCATTTTAGAAGTACAGATTTTAAGGAACGCAAAATCCAAGGAGCAGCCCGCAGAGTTGGATTTGAACTGACGGGCCATGAACTACTAGCGCTATTGCATGAATCTGACCTGATCAAAAAATATCAACCCTATTATAATCGGGCGCAGCGTCGAACCTACTACGGATTTGGCCTTTATCTAGCAGTGAATCCATTGGGCTATCAAGTTCTTCAAGTTGAGGCGCTTGATCCCGAGCGAGAAGAGTTCATGACTTTTTCGAGTTACCAGGAGGGGCGCGAGCAATTATTCAATATTGTGGAAGCGTATCAGCTCTGCCAAAAAATAAACAAATTACAGACGTATACGAAACATTGTTTTCAATATATGTTGAAGACCTGCAAAGGGGCATGTATTGCGCAGGAGCTTCCAGAAGACTATAATCGAAGAGTGCAGGAATTTGTAGCCTCTTCGGAGCTTCCGATGGGCGAAATATTTTTGGAGTTTTTAGGGCGTAATCCCAAAGAAAAGGGACTTGTTTACTTGTTGGATGGTCGGTATAAAGGATTTGGCTACTGTAATAAGCGTGTATATAGCGAAAAGAAAAAGCGAGAAGCCATCATCTTCAAAGCCGATAATAGAGATGTTAGACGTATTTTGAGACGTTATTTCAAACTCAACCCTGTTTAGATTTTTAACAACAATAATTTAATGGCTTAGTAGGCCAGTAAATTATTGTTTTACCTTCGGTAAAAACTTTTTGTCGTTCTCATCGGAATCTTTATAGTAGGCTCGGGCTTCGTCCAGTTTATGATGCATTTCTTCACGTACGTTTTGGTATGCTTGTACATTGTATACATTCTGCATTTCCTGTGGATCTTTCTCTAGATCGTATAATTCCCACTCATCTTTGTCATAATAGAAATGGATCAGTTTGTACCTTTCGGTACGAATCCCATAATGTCGTTTTACCATATGAATGGAAGGGTACTCATAGTAGGTGTAATATACTGCATCGCGCCATTGTTTTTCTTTTCCATTGAGTAGACCACGAAAAGATTTTCCCTGCATATCTTTCGGAATTGTAAGTCCTGCATAATCTAGGATTGTGGGGGCAAAATCAAGATTCTGAACAAGTGCTTTTGAGGATTGGCCAGCTTTAATTTCTGCTGGATAGCGGATCAATAAGGGGGTTCGGAGCGATTCTTCATACATAAAACGTTTGTCAAACCAACCATGTTCACCCAGATAGAACCCTTGGTCTGAGGTATAAATGACAATTGTATTTTCGTCGAGTCCATTGTCTTTCAAAAATTCCAATAGACGTCCAACACCGTCGTCCACTGCAGCAACGGTACCCAGATAATCCTGCATATAACGTTGATATCGCCAGCGCATCAGGTCTTCTTTGGACATGTTGTGATATTTCATCTTAAAATCTGCCATGATTGGGTTGTAGATTGAATCCCATGTTGCGCGCTGCGCTGCAGTCATTCTTCCTAGGTTTCCATTGAAGGCAGCTTTATCCCAGGATAGATATTCTTTTAGTCCCAATTCATCCATTAGCGCAGGAGGTATCTTGTTGTCACCAGCCCAGTTCATGTGTTTAAGGATATTCATTTCAGCGGTTTTAGCAGCAGTTCCTCTTCCTTCGTAGGTGTCGAATAGATTATTCGGTTCTTTGTAGGTTTTTGATGTATATTGTTGAAGATGTCGCAAAGCCGGTAGCCACTCTCGGTGTGGCGCTTTTTGATGATAGAGCACACAGAAAGGTTTGCTGGTATCTCTTTTAGCGATCCAATCTAGGGTCATATCGGTGGTGAGATCCGATACATAGCCTTGTATTTGTTGTTTTACACCATTGATAATAAAGTTTGGATTATAATATTCGCCTTGGTCAATAAGGACCGCTGAGTGGTTAAATCCCTGGGGTAGGCCATCCATATGGATTTTACCGATTAATGCCGTTTGATACCCATTTTTTTGGAGAATCTTGGCAAAGTTGTCCTGATTCCAATCGAATTTTGCCTCATTATCAATTTTCCCATTCATATAACTGTGCTTCCCAGTTAGGAGTACAGCCCGACTGGGTGCACATAATGAATTTGTCACGGTCGCACGTGTGAAAATGGCACCTTCCTTTGCTAATCTGTCAATATTGGGCGTTTCGTTCAATCCGTAACCATAAGCGCTGATCGCTTGATAACCATGGTCATCACTCATGATATATACAATATTTGGATGCTTTTTTGCATGGCCTTTTTGTGCCAATGCCCAAGAAGGTACAAGTGTGTACAAGGTGAAAGTAAGTATATAATGATGCAGTTTCATGGTTAAGGTTTGAATGTGTTATGCTGATCGATTTTACCTCAGGCTAATATAGGTGTTTTCATTGAGACAATGTCGGTGCTATTAGTTTAATGATAGGTTGTACTATTTAAATGATTTGTTTATTAAATTATTCTGATAGAAATTTGTGTTATTAATAATTTCAATTATATATGAAGAAGAGTTTATTAGCACTTGCACTGGGGGGATTGGGGATAGGAATTACCGAATTTAGTATGATGGGGATGCTACCGGACGTTGCCCAAAGTCTGCAAGTTTCAATTCCGGAAGCTGGTTATCTCATTACAGCTTATGCCTTAGGTGTAGTTATCGGTGCCCCACTGTTGGTGGTTGTTATGAATCGATTCTCGCCACTTAAGACCTTGATTATCCTCATGGGATTGTTTACCCTATTTAATGGATTATCTGTAGTTGCTCCAGACTATGGTCTTTTGTTGGTATCGCGTTTTATTTCGGGATTGCCACATGGTGCTTTCTTCGGGGTAGGGTCTGTTATTGCCAGTCGATTGGCCGATCCTGGTAAAGAAGCGCAGGCTGTAGCGACGATGTTTTCCGGATTGACAGTTGCCAATTTATTTGGGGTTCCATTGGGTACCTATATTGGACATCATTTTTCATGGCGTTATACTTTTCTATTGATTGTTATCGTCGGTATTTTGACCATGTTAGCCTTAAAGTTGTGGATGCCTAAAATGAAAGCAGCACCTAAAAATAATCCTTGGAAGGACTTTGGCATTTTTCGCAATGTGAATGTCTGGTTTATGGTTTTATTATTTTCAATAGCTCCAGGGGCACTGTTTGCCTGGATAAGTTATATAGCTCCGCTGATGACTGAAGTGTCTGGTGTTGCTGATAAATACCTGCCTTATATTATGGTTTTGGCTGGATTAGGTATGTTTGTGGGGAATTTGATCGGAGGGAAGTTGACGGACGCTTTTTCTTCAACAAAGGTGGTTGTAGCCGTACTGGTGGTTCAGATTTTATGTATGTTGGTTATTTACGGGCTGTCTGACAACGTTTGGGTATCCTTGGTGATGACTTTTTTAACCGGAGTCACTACTTTTGCGCTCGTACCTTCGTTAACCTTATTATTGCTTAACTCGGTAAAAAGTGATGCTGAAATGTTGGTTGCTTCTTTAGGACCTGCTTGTTTTAATATTGCGAATGCATTGGGTGCCTTTTTAGGTGGTGTACCCATTAATCAAGGCTATGGTTATACTTCTCCGGCTTTGGTTGGTGCGGTTATGGCAGCTTTAGGAATCGTAATTTCCCTATGTTATATCCAACGAAGCAAAAAGCAACCGGCTGTGGCTGCCAAAAAGGTTCTTGAGGATGCGGTAGGTCAGCTTTCGTAGAGTCCATTATGTTGTCTTGAAATTTGCTATCGGTTTTAAAAAAATAACGTATAGAATTGGTGTTAACCTAGATTTCCACCAATTCTATTGAAGATGGACTGAAATTGAACATCGATATTTTCACCCAGGTACATGCGCTTGGCCTGACGTTTTATTGGATAACCTTGGTTCAATAGAAAGGAAACTGCGGTTGTATTCTCTTTCGGTAGCACAACTTTGGAATTTTGCATTAAATACATTTTTAACAATGCCATTCCTGCAGCTTGTTCATTGGCAACAATAAGGCCTTCTCCCAAAGAAGGAAAATAATAACCGCGGAGCGTTTGGTTCTTCACATATAGAAAACCTGAAATGAAATGCGGTTCTATTTCGCATCGTCTATTTTCAGCTGCGGTTGTTAGGTCGAGCCTCAGAAGTTGCTTTTTGTATCGGGATTGATATTGCTGTATATTATTGTCCGCTTCTTCAAGATGGGGTGCTTGTATATCATCAAAGAAAAGATAAGAAGAAGATTCCTTGAAGCCGAGCTTTGTGTAAACAGGCGCGCCCATATCCGTTGCAATGAGTTGAATGCTGTTGCATTTTTTGTTGTTTGCTATACGAATAAGTTCTTGGGTGGTTTGTTTCCCATAGCCTTTTCCTCTTTCATCGGGAGCGACGATAATATGTCCGAGCCAGGCAACGTTGCTATGGATAATGGTCGTACCTATGGCCACAATTTTCTGATCGACCAGGAGTTTTATGGGGAAACAAAAAGGGCTTTCTATATAATGCTGTATTTTGATCGGCACATTACCCCATCCTTCTGGACTTAATGCTGTGATGACGGAGAGATCAGAAAACTGAATCGGTTCAAAATTCATCTAACATCTATTTTATTACTGCTTTATTGTACTTGTTTTTATATTCAAGGGGAGAGAGTCCTGTAAACCGACGGAATATCTCGCGAAAAGCCTTTATGTCCGTATATCCAATAGCGTACATCACTTCATTTACCGTTTTCCTCGAGCTTTCCAATTCTTTTTTTGCCGATTCTACTTTTATCCGTTGAAGATATTCCACGGGCGTATTGCCTGTCGCTTTAATAAATCTACGGTCGAAATTCCGACGTCCGACAGTGAATTTTTCAGATAACTTCTCCATGGAAATTTTTTCTGAAAAGTTATTCTCGAGATAGTCCTGTGCACGCATGACCATTTCATCTCCATGTGATTTTTGACCATTAAAGATCATAAAATCGGACTGTGTTTGTCTGGCAATATCAATTTGAAATATTTTGGAGCAATAAATAGCCGTCTGTCTGTCGTAGAACTTTTCGACCAGGTAAAGGAGGAGATTAAGGAACGAATAACCGCCACCATTGGTATAGATTCCTTGCTCATCAGTAATAATTTGTTCTGTTTTTAAGTTAACCTTTGGAAAGAGCTTATGAAAATTTGCCGCTGATTTCCAGTGGATAGAGCAGTTTTTGTTATCCAAAAGCCCTGTGGATGCGAGCAGATATGCGCCGGTACACATGCTTGCAACATTTGCTCCCTTGGTATAATGGTCTAATATCCATGCTGAGAGCATGCTATTACCAGCTTCTATCGCACTAAAATTAGAAATGACAGCGGGTACAATAATGAGGTCGGTCTTTTGAATCGTAGTGATATCTTTCTGCGTCATGACCGTTAATAATCCATTGACAAAGTTACTCTGTTTGGAAACTCCTGCCAATTCTATATTAAATATAGGTTCCCTGTTCAGTTTATCGTAATAGCGGTTCGCTTCTGTGAATACATGGTATGTTCCAACAATGCACGATATGGTATTAGGGCCTGTCTGACTGTCTGGAACTAAGATCGTTAGATGTTTCATGTTGAAAGTTTATAAGATTGAATAAACGATAATACGCTTATTTGATACTATCCAAATATACCGAAACGACTTGTCTAAATCAACCGCTGAGAATGTCTATTTTACACCCCTTTTTGTGTTTTGAAGTCCGCTATATTTGATCTATAAATTTAAATTAATACCACAAGATGGTACGAATGATCGCAATATACAAGACTCCTACGAATAGGGAGTTTTTTGACAAACACTATTTTGAGACACATATTCCCTTGGCAAAAACGCTTCCGGGACTTATTCGTTTAGATTTACATATTTGATTGAGGTATAGGAATATAAGAAGTATGAGTTAACGTTATAAAATACGATGAATGATGAAAAAGGAAGATTTTAAAATAAGCATTACCGTTGAAGCAGGTGCTCAACGTGTATTTGAAGCAATCAATAATGTCCGCGGATGGTGGTCTCAAAATATTGAAGGGCCAACTGCTGCTTTGCATGATGAGTTTATATATCATTATCAGGATGTACATCGTTGTCGAATACGAATAGAAACGATGGAAACAGATCGTAAAGTAGTCTGGCGGGTCCTCGAAAACTATTTTAAATTCACCCAGGATGAACGGGAATGGACTAATAGTTCCATTATCTTCGATATTGTGGAAGATGCGGGTACAACTACATTACATTTCACCCATCGTGGGCTTAATTCCCAGATGGAATGTTATCAGGTATGTCATGATGCCTGGACGTATTATATAGCGGACAGCCTAAGACAATTGATTTTAACTGGGCTGGGACAGCCTACTCCAAAGGAGGAAATAGCGCTGGGGGCTATGGAAGAGAATCGCATACCACATGATCTTGGGACAAAAAGTATCTACCATAGGCTGTTAATTGAAACTCCTGTAGAGACTGTTTACAAGGCGCTTACAACGGCGGAAGGACTAGCAGGCTGGTGGACACCAGATACCAAGGCAAAGCCGGAGATTGGTGCGATCCTGCGGTTTGGATTTGGTCCGAGCTATTTTAAAAATATGGAAGTTATTTCGCTGAAGCCTTATTCCAGGGTCGAGTGGCGCTGTGTCAAGGCATTTGAGGAATGGATTGGAACGACACTGACCTTTGAACTTGAACCTCAGCAAAAGGGATGTATGCTGCTGTTTCACCATGATGGCTGGGCAAATTATAGTGCGGAATTTGCTTCCTGCAGTTTTGATTGGGCACTATTTTTCAGGAGTTTAAAATTTTTCTGTGAAAAAGGAAAGGGTTTTCCTTATCCCGAATTTAAGGTATAAAATTCCTGAAGGGGCATAGTGTATTTTTGGTATAAAATGAGACTATCGCAATAGCTCGGCAATCGCATGCAGATAGTCTTTATTTTTAGAAAAATCATTATGTCCTTCCTTTGCCAAACGTATCAATTTATCCTGTTTTTTAAAAAAGTTACTCAGTTTAATGGAAGAATCAAAATAGACGGCATTATCCTGGTCTCCGTGGAAGATGATCGTTCTACATTTTACTTTTTGCAATGCCGCAGCATTGTCGAAATAAAAGGGGATCCCGCTTGTATCGAGTTCAGGAGCGACATGTTGTGTCCAATCTTGAAAACTATAGTAAGGTGCCTGAAGAATAAGCATTTTTGGAGAATTATGCGAAGCAATAGTTGAAGCAAGTGCCGTGCCCATAGATTGACCGATTATGATAATGTGATCTTCCGGATACTGTTGTGTCAGCTTATCATAGACCGTTTGCAGATCACGATAAAGTAGTTCTTCATTGGTTACTTTACCTTCACTTTTTCCGTAACCTCGGTAATCCAGCATAAAAAGATCATATCCGTTATCAGTATAGATATTGGCAATTTTACCCCAGGTATCTACAGCCCCATTACTGCCATGCAAATAGAAAATTAGTCCTTTGCTCTTGTCTGCCTTAAACAAGATTCCATGGAGTTTAACATGATCTGCTGTTGTGATAAATTGTTCTTCAAATTTGCCCTGAAAGCGGAACGTGGAATCTTGGAGCTTTTTACCTGGAAACAGTTGTTCTTCAAGTATTTCATTCCAGTTTGGTTTCACTTTAGATTTACTGTTGGATTGCGCATGTACTGCGGGGTATAAAAAGATGAATAGCAAGAGTAATAGTATTGGACGTAACCAAAGGTGACGGTAGAATTTTGTTAATGTGACGGTATTGTTTGAGTGCATAAAGATACTTGGTCTATGATTTTTATTGAAGTTACACATTTCTATGGCATCCAGAAAATGTGGGATTCCTAGTTTTAGCAGTATCTTTTCTTATAAACTTAATCTAGGTTAAGTTTATGCCTTAATCCAGGTTGTTGGAAGCAGGCTTCTTCTCGTCGTACCTTTGAGATAGCAATTTAAAATGAAGTGAATCAATTTGGGCTTCAACTTAAATTCATCAAGAACGATAAAAAAGGAGATCATAACATGAAAAAATCAATTGAAAGAATTTTCCAACGTCCAGCTCAACCGGGTATGGTAGGAGATGGATTTCGTGTATTTAATATGATACCAGGGAATGGGATTTCCCAAAAGAGGATGAGTCCATTTCTTTTACTGGATTTCAACGCAGCATTTGATTTTGGACCTTCGGATCATATCAGAGGCGTGGATGTACATCCGCATAAGGGATTTGAAACCGTTACTATCGCCTACAAAGGTAGTGTAGCCCATCACGACAGTTCGGGAAACAGCGGAGTTATTTGTCCGGGTGATGTACAATGGATGACTGCCGGTGCGGGTATATTACATAAAGAATACCATGAAGAGGAATTTTCAAAAAAAGGTGGATTGTTTGAAATGGTTCAGCTCTGGGTTAATTTACCAGCGAAAGATAAATCAACGGAGGCACATTACCAGGCGATTACAGCCAATCAGATGGGGAAGGTACTATTGCCTGACGCAGCAGGGGTAGTTAATGTCATCGCGGGAAAATTTAAGGATACGGTAGGGCCAGCGAGCACCTATACGTCTGTCAATCTATTTGATATCAAATTGGCGGAGCAACATGAAACGAATTTTTTAGTTCCACAAAATCATAATACTGCGATGCTGGTTGTGAATGGGGAGGTCGAGGTCAACGGTGAACTTGCGAAGGAACATAGTTTTGTTTTATTTGGTCATGATGGTGAAGAGATCTCGATAAAGGCCCATAAAAATGCGGTTTTACTTGTGTTAAGCGGTGAGCCCATCGATGAACCTATCGTGAGCTATGGCCCATTTGTAATGAATACACAGGCAGAGATTTACCAAGCCTTTGAAGATTTTCAAGCTGGCAAGTTTGGTGTGCTCGAATAAGTGATATAAGTTTCCATCCATGGCCTACATGTATAACATGTAGGCCATTAATGGATATCATCATATAGAAGATTTTCTGTTAATTAGCTTTTCTTTAGATTATGGTGTTCAACGACTAAGAAAATTTTTTTGGCCGTCTGTCGTAGCAGATATGGATGATGAGAACCAGTAGTGTACAACAAAAGCCTGTCGACACCACGCCATTCCATTGAAAGTATTTCCAAGCGAGAGGGGCCAGGTAACTACCCAATGATCCACCCGCAAAGTAACTAAACATATAGACTGTATTTAGTCGGTTGGTTGCCCCGATATTTAAGGCAAAGAAAGCAGATTGATTGCTGATATGCATTGATTGTAAACCCAGGTCAATTAAGATTACACCAGTTATTAATCCGATATAGCTATTCCCCCCGATGTAGAATACAATCCAGCTCAATAGCAGGATACATATGGAACCAAGAATAACGGTATACGTAGAAACACGCGTTGCGATCCGGCCGACCAATGCTGCTGCCAAAGCGCCAACAGCCCCTATTAATCCGAAGGATCCAGCTACAGCGGACCCCGCGTGGAAAGGAGCTTCCTGTAAATGAAATACCAATGTAATCCAAAAAGCACTGAATCCCGCAAAACCTAGGGCACCTCTGAGTGCAGATAGCCGTAACACCGGTTGAGTTTTTGTCAGATGGATCAATGAGTGCATTAATTGTAGATAACTTCCTTGAAATGTCGGTTTCACATCGGGGAGTGCGAAAGCTAATAATAACATGAATAGAACCATTAATGCAATCGCCATATAATAGATCGCCTGCCATCCCCAGATATCGCCAATAAATCCTGCTGCGACGCGGGAGAGCAGAATACCTAATAGTAAGCCACTCATGACCATTCCGATTGAAGAATTGCGTTTTTCGGGAGTAGCAAGTTCGGCCGTAAGGGGGACGAGCATTTGGGGAACGACTGAGCTAAATCCAACCATAAAGCTTGCGATATAGAGCAGCCCAAGAGTGGGAGCGAAGACCATTGCCAATAAGGAGGCTATGATGAGTAGAAAAATTGATAATATTAATTTCTTTCTTTTTATCATATCTCCCAAAGGAACGATAAAGAGTAGCCCTGTTGCAAAACCGATCTGGGTGAGCATAGCAATCATACTAATTGCAGCTTCACTAACGTGAAAGTCTTTCGCCATCAATCCCAAAAGCGGTTGATTATAATAGTTGTTGCCGACGACTACTCCAGTTGTCAAGGTAATAAGCCATAAAAGAGGCTTCGTCAGTATAGGTGTATCCCGTTTTGAGTTTACGTGGAGTTTTATGTTTTGATTTGTTATGTCTGTTGTATGTATCATTTTGAATTTTATCTCCTTGCCTGCAAATTTACAGCGATCAGTAATGTAGGAATTGAAGAATTCGATCCATGAATTGAAGAATTGAAGTTTGATTAACCTAAATTGATCCAGAAGTGAGATGATTGTGTACTGGACCAGATATTGTGTTTCTGTTTTTTGACTTAAGTCATGGTTTTCAATTGCGAGGCGTCTGGATGCCATTTTTAATGCTAGATGCCCTTGAAAAATATCGTTTATTGTTGGATGAGAATCCAATGGTTGTCAGAAGGCTATCCAATAGAATAGTTGCTTCTTATCTTAATATTTCACAGGAGATCGTGTGTCGCTTAAAGTCAAAGGTTTAAAATTCAACTGGCCTATGCAGTTCTTATATGCATAGGCCAGTTGAATTTTAGATGAAAATAGTGCAGACTGATCAATCAGGTTTAAAGATTTATTTGCTGATTTCTCTTTTTCCGAGAAGCATTATATACAATGATCACACTAATCGTCATCAGGATAAATGCTAAGAAAAACGGCGCGCCAGAAAATTTAAATGGTGCTTTGTCATGGGTGAAATAATAAAATAGGTTTGTCATCATCGGTGGACCAATAATCGATGTTGCACTCATTAAGCTCGTTAGTGCACCTTGAAGTTCACCCTGTTCGTTTGAAGGAACATTTTTGGTAATAACAGACTGAAGAGCTGGTCCACAAATACCACCCAAGCAATAAGGGATAAGGAAGACGAACATCATCCATCCCTCGCTTGCAAATGAGAATAACAGTAGTCCAATGGCATACAGGGTCAATCCATAGAAAATGCTTTTTTGTTCACCAAGTTTGGGTGTAGTCCATCGAATTAAAACACCCTGAACCAATCCAATCAATAATCCAATAACACCTAATGAGATACCTACCATTCTTTCTGTCCAGTCGAATTTATACATGGTGAAGAAGTTCCAGTTACTTTGAACTGCATGACCTGCGATATATATTAAAATTAAGGCAACGATTAATCCGGATATTTCTGGATGTTTTCCAAGAAACTTAAAGGATCCAATTGGATTTGCGCGTTTCCATTCAAAAGCTCTACGTTTTTCTTTATCTAAGCTCTCAGGTAAGATAAAATAGCCATACAGGAAGTTTAGCATACACAGTCCTGCGGCCGCATAAAAGGGAACCCTGGCACCATAGTGACCGAGTAGACCGCCGATAACTGGGCCGATGATAAAGCCTAGACCAAATGCAGCGCCTATTAGACCAAAGTTCTTTGCCCGATCTTCATCCGTGGATATATCAGCGATATAAGCACTTGCCGTTGTAAAACTAGCGCCTGTCAGTCCAGCGATAACACGTCCTAAAAATAGCCAACCTATAGTTGGCGCGAGGGCAAGAAAGATGTAGTCTACAGCAAACCCAAAAAGTGAGATCAAAATAATTGGCCTTCTGCCATATTTATCACTGAGGTTACCAACGACAGGAGAACAGATGAATTGTGTGAAAGCGTAGGCAAAGCCGAGCCAGCCGCCATATTTTGCCGCTTCACTGATGTCGCTATGAATCAATTCCTCGATAAGTTTAGGAACGACTGGAATAATGATTCCCCAACCCGTAATATCGATTAGTAGTGTAATAAATATGAATCCGATTGCTGCTTTTTTCTTGGAATTTTCCATCATGATTCAAAAGTAATGAAATCCTTAAAAACTTGTTTGTTATTTAATTACTAATTTGTGCTGCGTGTTATATTTTCGGTAGTGTTAACAAACAAAAAACAAGAAGTTTTTTTCTTTCGATAGAACGCCTAAGTCTGATTAGATCGCTTGACATTTTGGATGGTGCCGTACAGTAAAATTACATGAATTCGCAATAAAACACAGTTTATTTGCTTGGGCATGTAAGGATAAAGCAAGTTCTATCTGGGATTTATCTGTGATGAGAACCTCGGGGTGTAGTGTGACTTCTGTAAAACGACCACTTCCATCTCCATCCGTTTCGAGGGTAGCGATAGCATTGTCCGTATAGGATAAAACCTCGATGCTATTTTGTGAGCAGACGTACAAATAGGACATCATGTGGCAAGAAATCAGGCTGCTAAGCAGCAAATCTTCCGGATTGTACAATGCGGGGTCACCTTTGAATGCTTTTGCTGCGGAAACTTGCAGGTCAGCTTTCCCTTCGATCGCGATGTGATGGCTCTTTGTATAAATTTTTGAACCCACAGCAGTAGGCTGTTCAGGATTTTTCCAAGTTAAGGACGCTTTGAAGATATGTTTGTAACTCATTTTTGTTTCAAATTTAAGGTATTCTCCAATATTATAGGACGTCTAGTCCGCAAATTGCAAGATGTGCAGGATAGGTCGAATTGACTAGATCAAAATTTTATATTTATCATTTGGAGCAAATTGGCATTTCGATAAAACTACTTCGTTTGTAATCAGACTGCAGTGGTGTCTGATTACAGTACTGTTATGTGCGAACAAAAGTGATATAATCTGTGTTGATAGGCTCAATCCCATTTTTTCGCATTTCGCTTGCTATTTGCGCCCTGTGATAGGTGCCATGATTAAAGACGTGTAACAGAATGTCGTTGGCCTTATTATGAAAAGCCTGATGCTGTGTGTTTGTATAATTGATAATTTCATCCTCCATATCATTTCTGCGCTGAATCTGCTGCCCAAATCCTTCTGAAGTTAAATCGTGATACCTTTGGCAATCGATGATACTGTGCTCATCCCAAACACCAACAGGTGGTTTTTCACCAGTTAATCGACTTAACCAAATAATCTGCGCATTGACAATATGGCTAAAGAGCCGTATGCAAGAATGAGGTACTTTTTCGCCTTCACTTTTCAGTTTATCCAGTAGTGCTGTATTGGCCCAGTTATTATATAACCAAAGCTGCATAAAAGTAGTTGACATCTAATTGTTGTTTATGTGGGTTCTATAAAATTAAATATACGGAAGATAGAAGTAAATGAAAATTACCTAATTAATTAAAATTATAGAATAACGCTATTCTATATTGATAACCTAGCAAATTACTTTATTTGCTGGATGAACTAGCTGTTGTGTGCACGCTAAAAATCATAGTCATTTTAAAGCAATATATTTGTTACAATTTAATTATTTTGTGCGTAATTCTATTTTTTGAATTTGCTCAGTTCTTAATTGGGATATATTCAGATTGTTAGCATTATAGGTTTTTGTTTTTTGTCGCAGAAATGTCTTTTTGCGTTATCACTTGACAAGTCAGACTACCACAAACTAAAGGATATCATTATATTAGACTGATATTATTGAAAAGTATGCTATCTATGAACAGGTTTTTCCAAAATTACAATACGGGGAAACGTATTATCCTTCACTTGTGTTTTTGGTTTTTGGTTTTGGGAATGCAATTCATTTCCTATCAGCGGATAGATATTGATAATTCCTGGATTTTGTTTGTAAAGGATGTATTTTCTTTGTTGACAATATTTTATGTGACAGCATATATCATCATCCCGCGATGGTTTATTCCAGGGAAGTTTGTGTTATGTATATTATGGTTGTTGTTTATTTACGCCTGGTGGTCGTTTCTAAGTTACTTTGCTGCACTATTAACGTTGAAATATCTAACACCAGATATTCGCCTGTCAAGCTATCTTGAAATAATATTAAGTCAAGGCATCTTTGGTGCTTTTCGCCTTTCTTCCATTAGCGATTATTTGTTGGATTTTATTTTTTTGGTGGCGCTGCCATTGACCGTAAAAATTGTACAGGCATTTATGTCTGTCAGAAATTCAAAAATGAAACTTGAATTGAAAAATTCAGCACTGGAATTGAACAATGTCCAGTTGGAACTTGCCTTTCTAAAATACCAGATTAACCCACATTTTTTACTTAACACACTTTATAGCATCTATGTGCTGGTATCCGATCATGATGAAAGAGGCGGCGAAAGTATGATGCGTTTAAGCAGTATTATGGTGTATTTACTGCATGAAAGTAATCAACCCAGGATAGAAATTAGCCGCGAATTTCAATTGCTAAAGGATTATGTTGAATTGGAAAAGTTACGCTATAGCGAGACCGTGCAGATCAAATTAAATCTGGCGGCTGAAGACGAAAACAGCATGATGGTTCCTTTGATCTTTTTTCCGTTTGTAGAAAATGCATTTAAACACGGCCCTCGGCTAAGTTCTTCGGCGGGATGGATATCCATAGACATTAAAGTGAGGGATGATAAGGTATATATGCACGTGGCTAATGCGTATAGAGAACTTTCAAAACCAGAAAATTATATCGGTGGATTAGGGATAGAAAATGTAAAAAAACGACTGGAACTTCATTATCCTTATAATCACAATTTGGAAATAAAGTCGCATGAGGGTGTATTTAGTGTTAATCTTGTTGTAACTTTACATTCGGAAACAGAGCCGTAGCACCAAAGCAGCGGGTTGCGAAGTACTTATGAATAGAATTAAAACTATCCTTATTGAAGATGAGCCTATTGCGAGAGGTCGCCTGGAGAAATTAGTTTCCAAGTTAGGCCTGATTGAAATATTGGGTGTATTCGAAAACCCATTGCAAGCAATTGACGTTTTAAGACAGCACGAGGTAGATCTCATTTTATCGGATATAGATATGCCTGAAATGGATGGAATTACCTTTCTCAAAGGACTTGCTCATCCACCATTTGTTGTTTTTATAACTGGGCATTATGAGTATGCGGTCGATGGATTTGAGCTGGATGTGATCGATTATATCTTAAAGCCACTCCTGACGGAAGAGCGCTTGATCAAGGCAATTGAAAAAGTTCAAAAGGCAATTTTGTTTTCTAGAAGGGGCCCACAAGGTGAAAGAAAGGCGATTAAGATAAAGGATCGGAACAAAACTATTTTTATAGATCCGGCGGATATTTTCTATCTAAAAGCCTGGGGGGATTACATTCAAATTTATACGTTAGAAGGTATGCAAACGTTGCTGTCTACCATGAAAGATATGGAAGCAGAACTACCTTGGGATATGTTTGCTCGTATGCATCGGTCCTATATTGTCAATATCAAACAGATCAAGGGTGTTGAGGCAAGTAAAGTCATTCTGAAAAATGGGACAGAACTCGGTATCGGTTTACAATATCGTAATCAACTTTTCGCGAAGATGGGACTTATATAATTTATCGGATTCATACGTTCTTTCTGTTTTCCAATTTGCATTTTATAATAGCCAAGCATAAAGTGGTAAACAGCAAGTTCATGTAAGCGTTGATCGGACATGAACAATCGGTTAATAAACATATGAATGTAGCTTGATAGTAACGATGTTCGGGCCGACTTGAATTCGTCTAGATCGGTATGGCTCCGTAAGGTGTTAAATATGTTGTATTGAAGTGCATTTAGTTTCTTCTGGGAGTTTTCCGTGTTGTCTAAAGGTTTGTCGAACCAGTCTTTTTTCTCTTTGAACTTCTTGTTGAGATGAATCCAAAGGTTTTTATTATTATCAAATTCTTGCTGATAAAGCGTATTCATCTGTAGGCAGAAATCTCTTTTTTCGATCAGCGTAAATTTTGCAGCTTCTAATAGCGACTCAATATTTTCGAAAGCCAGGCGCCATCGATCATTGTTTGAAGTACTTTGTTGAATAACCTTCAGTACCGTTTCGCTCTGTTGATAGAATAGCTCCTCACTAAGTTCCATACAAAATGGGGTATAGCGTTCAATCTCCCGTGTATAAGTGTCAAAGGATAGCGTTGATATCTGACCATCTTTAATAAACTGTTCTAATAGGGTATTAAGCGTGGATATAACGGAATAATACTGGCTTGGATCTGAAAGCTCAACTCTAAACCTAATGTGGGGCGATGGATCGTTGTACCGTATAAAAAACCATTTTTTTAGGACATTTTGCTGACTAATTGTCGCTACGATAATGGGGAAAACTTCCTTTAACAAGGTGTCTGCAAAATGTAAACCACAATAGATCTTGGCGTAAAGCCATTCACTGCCCAAAGGGAAGCATCTTTTTAGGTTATTGTCTTGCGGAGCTGATTCATTTGTGAAAGTCTCCTGTTGTGATTCTATTGGAATAATGATTTCGTTGGCAAAAATATGTCCATCTTTATCCCTGGCTACTGATGAATAGTCATTCAGGATATATTCGGTTAATATGGTCTCTCTTTTGCACATATGATCCAATACGATTTCTATGCAAAAAGGATTGTCTAAATCTATCAACAGTTCATTATCGCCGCTGCTGATGATGACCATTGCAGGGATTGCTAACTCCGCTTGTATATTTTTTATGAAAGCCTGAGGATTACTGGGGTATTTCGCTATTTTTTGAATTCGCCACTGGGCTCTAGACAAGATAATATTTTTGTAGCTTATTCTTGGGAGCCTCGGCTGCTCTTTCATAATCCCCCAATTCCAGGAAAGATCCAACCTATTATTTTGGAACTGAAAATCTGCGAGAAACTTGTAAATATTCATACCCTGTTCAAAATTGTGGGCCGTCGTCAAACGGGGGATAACCATTTTATTGAATTTCTTGGACCACAAGATTAGACGCTGTTCTTTAAGGAACAGGTATAAGTCATTGACATCAATTTGCTCTTGTTCTTCGTCGATTGTTGGGCTTAGGCAAATTGATGCCTTTCGCAGCGCAGGTCTATAAATTATATTACCAGCATTATTGTCTGGGTAATGACAAATCTCGGCAAGTATTGCATTGGGAAAATGCTGCTGCTCTTTGTTGGCCGATTCTTTTAATTTGTTATGCAATTCTTCATCCAAATGTGCAAATCTGGAAATTAAGTTTCCTGATGACGAACCACCAATAGTACCTAGATTGAAGAATAAATTTTCCTGACATGAACTTCTAAGGAGATTGCCGATGGCATAGAATGAAGAAGGGATAGTATGGACTGTTTGTTTACGCTGTTTAGCGATATGATTTAGATCTTTGCCGGTCAGCCGAATTTCGGTGAATTGATTTTTTACACTTTCTACAAATTTTTCAATGACCAGATCTTGATAATGGTGGTCCCCATATTTTTTTTCGCCCGTCGGAGTGATGTTTTTAACTTCCCCGAGTATTTCATCCGTTATATTGTAAACACCTTCTTGACGTCCGTAACCAATCCCAATATCGGGGTCTAGAGCTGTCGTTAGCGGGACCATTCTATCTTCATATTTAACAGAGAACGCAGCTCTAAACTGGTCAAAATCTGTTAACTTAGCCTGGCTGCAAAGTGGTAGTAAATCCTGAAATTGATCTCTTATGTGATTTAATGCGGTATCTGATAAGTTATTTTCGTCCATCCCCATGAGGAGGTCCCCCTGTAACGAATTGGTCATATCAAGGTCTGGAGCTAAAGGCTGCAATAATTTAAGGATGGCGTTTCGGATCTCAATGACAGATTGAGAACTATGAAGCCATTTTTTTACTGTTAATAAAGGATTTAAATAATTTTCCGCCTTATCCACTCTTTCAAGCGAGGTTATCAGGCTGTCCAGATAACCTCGGCCAATTACATTGGGCTGTAATTCAGACGATATGATTCCAAGGCTGATGAGGTTATTGACGAATAGGCTCGCATGCGTTGTTGATGCTCCAAGACCTTGCAGCAGATCGATTAATGATTGATAGTGGCTGGTTCTCTTATTGCGTTCAAAGTATTGGATGACTCGATCCAAAACTGGAGTAAGCCTTATGCGTTTCAGGATATGCTGTCCTTTCTTCCCATTTGCCACTTTTTGATAATATTTGTAATATTTACCATCTAAGTATAAGGTCGGATTGATACGATAATAGAGTTGACTGTAAATTCTTTTGTCTTTTGAAAGCTGTTCAATAATTCCTGTCAAAATGGTGGCATCCAGTTTTAATACAGCTTTATTCGCATTAGCCCTAATTAACGATACCTTTTTTTCGGAGACGGTAAGGTTCCCAAAAGATACCCCTGCGAATAACCCGAAAGGCGTACTTCTGGTGCTCATCCTAATCGCATATTTGAGTAGTGAAGCGATCATTTTTGAGCTGCTCTCTTTCTTATATTCAAGCCATTTTTGAACCTCTACAGAGAAGGCAGGGCTCGCCAAAAATAAGGCTTCTTTTAATTGCTCATCTTGAAACAAATGACGAAGTTTCTCTTCCATTTCATTTATCTCTTTTATCGTTAAAAGATCAACGGCAAATGCAGCTGGAAGTAGCGGCGTGCGCAGAAGAAAATAATCGGATAAGTGGAATAATGACATGAATTAGTAGGACTAGTATTGCATGACTTCTTTTATACAAGACTGAAACATTTCGGGCGAAATTGGTTTTTGCAGCGCAAAATGCTTTCTGTTTTTGATAAATTCCGGATAATGCCAGCGTGACACAGCGGACGTAATGATCAGGATAGGAATATCGGCGATCAATTCGGCAAGTGTATTAATATTGCCGCCGCTAACAATGAGATCGAGGAATAAGATGTCTGCAGATTTTAAATCATGACTAAATAATGCTGGATTTTCAATGTCTTCAACCATCTTTATCAATTGAAGATCTGGAAACATATGAATGTATTCAACTATCTTTTTTGTCGCCAGGGGTTCATCCTCAATGAGAATACATTTAAGCTTGGGTGAAATCATATACTCGGTTCTTTTTTTATTTAGTAGGCAATAAAGACGATTGCTGTAAAGGCGCCTACCAGAACGCCTTCACAGCATTATCCTCTTTTATATTACTTTTGAAGATGTAACTGTCTTAATAGTTACCAGTTCCATGTCATCAAAATCAAAAAATGAGATCGGTTCGACCACGCAGACAGTTTGTACATCCAATACAAAATCCTCCGCTAAAAAATTTTCAATGTTTTCCATAGTTTACGTTTAAATTGTAAGCAAATGTGCTTTCTACGGAAAAGAACAACGAAAAATATCGACAGAATTGAAAATGAATCGGACGAACTAAAGAATCTATTCGACGAAAAAATAGCGCCTGTTCCTATTTCTGTTCGCAGTGTATTAGACGCTGTTCGAATAGTCTGCCAGATTATAATTAGCATTGAAAGAAGGTCCATCGTATGCTGTTGGAAAATTCGACGAAACAGCATTTGAGTACGATGAAATAGCAGCTACTTCATTGTATGATTCCATCTGGTTCATTATTTTAGACCTATCTATTTTAGCAGCGAAAAACCATTTATTTAGCCATTAAAACCATATAGCGTAAATAGATAAACTAATGAGAGGGCTTGAGGTAAGTCCTTCCAAAAAAGCATCTGCCAAATAAAAAGGTGAGTAGTGTGGGCGCGTAAAACAATTGAGAATATGAATTTATCTAATGAAATGCACAGTTTTTTGAAAAGAGAAGGTTTACGGTTATTTAGAAAAAAAGTAAGCTGGCAGACCTCTGCGAAATATCAGATCTATGCAGATGGGAAAACAAAGATTGGTGTCGCATTTGACAGAATTCAAAATTTTATCGATGAAAATACCAATGCATCCGGCTGGAGTGGAATGGAAACGATTAAACTCGAAGAACGTGGTGATTATATTATCTATGGTTTTGTTGAAGAAGTTGAAAGCTAAAGAAGAATTGAGTTAAACCTGTCGTATCGTATTATCGAATAAATATTACAAATCAATTCCCTAATTGTGTAATGATTTCGATGTTATTTGTGGCCAAATTTGTTGTGTAAAATAAAACAATCAGTTATGGCGACAGATATTTATAAAGATACGGTTTATCTACCTTTAGAAGATGTTGAAAGTGAACATTGTGCTTCAATTGTCGAAAAAGGACTAGCTCAGGTCAAAGGCTTGGCGAGCTATCGGGTGGAATTGAATAATCATAGAGCTGTTATCGTACCTAAAGATAGCGAAGCGGTCGTTAGCAGTGTAAAGACGATCAAAGATCTTGGTTATGGTGTTTCTACATTGACCAAGACATTTCCAGTTCTTGGGATGACTTGTGCCTCATGTGCCAGTAGCGCCGAAAGTATGGCGAAATATGAACAAGGGGTTGTTAATGCGTCTGTAAATTTTGCAACCGGAAACCTTACGGTTGAGTATTTGCCTAATATTACGGATCATTTAAAAATCCAGAAAGCAGTCCAGGCTGGTGGCTATGATTTATTAATCGAAGATGAATCTACACAGCAGGAAACTTTGGAGGCTATTCACGCAGCTAAATTTCACAAGCTTAAAATCAAAACACGATGGGCAGTATTGCTATCGCTTCCCGTAGTCGTGATTGGTATGTTCTTTATGGATATGCCGTACGCAAATCCTATTATGTGGCTGTTTTCTACACCTGTAGTTCTTTGGCTAGGCAAGGACTTTTTTGTCAATGCGTGGAAACAAGCGAAACACCGTTCGGCCAATATGGATACACTCGTTGCATTAAGCACTGGAATAGCCTACATATTTAGTGTATTTAATATGCTCTTTGCTGAATTTTGGCATCAACGTGGCTTGCATGCACATGTGTATTTTGAGGCCGCCTCTGTTGTCATTGCTTTTATTTTATTGGGTAAATTGCTGGAGGAAAAGGCCAAAGGCAACACCTCATCTGCCATTAAAAAGCTAATGGGGTTGCAGCCCAAGACGGTTATGGTCATTCAATCGGATGGGGTAGAGTGTCAGGTCCCTATAGAAGCCGTTAATACCGGCGATATCATTCTGGTAAAACCAGGAGAGAAGATCGCTGTCGATGGTGTTGTTATCAGTGGAAATTCCTATGTTGACGAAAGTATGTTAAGCGGGGAGCCGGTCCCGGTTTTAAAAACGGGAAATGAGCAGGTATTTGCAGGGACGATCAATCAGAAGGGCAGTTTTCAATTCAAAGCTACAAAAGTTGGTCGGGAAACAATGCTTGCACAGATCATTAAAATGGTACAGGATGCACAGGGAAGTAAGGCTCCTGTTCAAAAACTGGTCGATCGAATTGCTGGTGTATTCGTTCCTGTTGTCATTGGTATTGCTATTTTAACTTTTCTACTGTGGTTTACTTTAGGTGGAGAAAACCATCTGGTACAGGGTTTATTGGCGGCAGTAACGGTTTTAGTTATTGCTTGTCCTTGTGCACTAGGTTTAGCAACTCCTACAGCGATCATGGTTGGAGTGGGTAAGGGAGCTGAACAGGGCATTTTAATTAAGGATGCGGAAAGTCTGGAGCTGGCCAAAAAGGTAAGTGCAGTTGTTTTGGATAAAACCGGTACTATTACGGAAGGAAAACCTGTTGTCACTGACGTGTATTGGAAAAATAATGAAGATAATTTGAAAGGTATCCTGTTGAGCTTGGAGAAACAGTCAGAACATCCATTGGCAGAAGCTGTTGTAGGGTATTTTAATGATGTGAAAGTTACTCCAATATCCTTTATCGAAAGTATTACGGGGAAGGGTGTAAAGGGCAGTGAAGGAATCGAAACTTACTACGTAGGGAATCGGAGGTTGTTGGATGAAAATAGAATTACAATTTCGACAGAATTGATGGAACATGCTACTCAATGGGGAAATCAATCGAAAACAGTGATCTGGTTTGCCAATAGTCATACTGCATTAGCTGTAATTGCCATTGCGGACCGGATTAAGGAAACTTCTGTACGCGCTATCAAGGAGATGCAAGCAATGGGAATTGAACTATATATGCTGACTGGTGACAACGAGGCTACAGCCAGGGCCATCGCTGCGGAAACAGGTCTTCAGCATTACAAAGCTGAGGTATTGCCAGAGCACAAAGCCGATTTTGTTAAGGAATTACAGCAAAGGGGGCAGGTGGTCGCTATGGTTGGGGACGGTATTAATGATAGTACAGCCTTAGCAACAGCGGATGTCAGTATTGCAATGGGAAAAGGAAGTGATATTGCAATGGATGTAGCGAAAATGACAATTATTTCTTCTGATTTGACGAAGATACCCCAGGCAATTCGACTTTCGAAACAAACGGTCGCAACGATTAAGCAAAACTTGTTTTGGGCGTTTATTTATAATTTAATTGGGATTCCCCTCGCTGCAGGTATTCTGTATCCATTCAATGGCTTCCTTTTAAACCCGATGATAGCTGGAGCTGCAATGGCATTGAGCAGTGTAAGTGTCGTCAGTAATAGCTTGCGGCTTCGTTGGAAAAAATAGCTAACTATGGTTAAGCTGTAGACCTCGTTTTAAACGGTAAATATTGTAAAACAAAATAGAAAAACTATAAGTATAGCCGATTGATTAAAGGGATATTTGTATAGATAATTAAATAGATTAATAACATTAAAATTAAATAACATGGAAAGCAAAGAACTTCAATTCAAAACAAACCTTACTTGCGGGGGATGTGTATCCAAAGTAAGTGCAGATTTGGATAGTGTGGACGGTATCTGTGAATGGAATGTTGACACCACAAATGCAGACAAAATTCTGACTGTAAAATCTGAAGGTGTTTCGGAGGAAGAAATAATTGAAATTATCAAAAAGAAGGGTTTTAATGCAGTGACCTACTCCGCATAATTGTTCCATAAATCTATAGAAGCCTCACACCCTAAAAGTTGGACAAAACCTTTAGGGTGTTTTTATGAAGTATAATTATGAGACGAAACTGAGGTCAGTTTTATTAGTATTAAATTTGGGGTTTACCTTTTATCCATTTTAATTTTAGATTCCTGTTAATTAAAATGGATAAACATATCTTTAAAATTAAGTGTCATTTTAGAAAATTGGCGGATAATATCTTGTCCTATATTTCCATACACGGTTTCATTCTTGATCTTAGATTTTAATAGGCTTATCTTTTTAAGAGCGATGGGTTTATCGCCGATATGGAATGTATGTTGTATGACAAAGCCATCATATTCAACGTTACCACCTGCGCCACCCATGGCGACTTTGGTCGGTATACCATATTTTTCGATATACTGTTTGTAGGTTTCGTAAAATGGCGCATAAAGGATTGTTTTTTCCGCTCCTGTATCAAAGGTATAGTGCTTTCCATCAATGGCAATAAGCGGTGATAACCCATCTATTGCAAGATTTGAAGCCTTCTTTGCAACTGTAGGTCTCTTGGGTACAATAAAAACATCATCTTGTGTAAGCTGTACTTCTTGCATTGCTTCTATGACTGGGAAGCCTATTATGCCATTGATCTGATAGCCAATTTGTGGGATATAAAGTGCACTGTCTGGGAAAACCAGAAATATAGCATTCGATATGTTGATGTTACCAAGTTTTAATTGTTTACAGACTGCTAAATCGGCTTTGATAGCAATACCTGTAATTGCGTCTACATCAATATCTGCAGGGATAATATCCATATGAAGTCGTTTGGCCACGGACTCCGAAACTGTCGATAGGTTTGCTCCGGTGTCAAATATGAAACTTGCTGTATCGCCGTTAACCTCTACTTTTAGATTCTTTAAGCCGGCTTTATCTTTCGTCATTTTAAGACGGGTATCGTCGTTGATTTGTATACGCTGCGGTCTTACATGATCAAGTGCCGACCAGATTTTTAGATTGTTTCGGAGATCCGCTCTTGTATCTGTTGACAGCAAGGGATCGAATTCGAGTAGGATTTTCTGCGTTGTCTGTTTTGCCCTAGCGTAATCCTTCAATTTGACAAAATTATCTTCCTGAATACGGCGTATTTTTAGTCGCAGTGTGTCTGGCAATTCTTCTGTTGCTGTGTTCAGCAATGCGATTTTTTTGTTTGAAGTGATGGGGCTGTTAAAGGCATTATCGAGTATTGCCAAAATAAAAAGTTGCTCATGGGCGTTTAAGAAAGTTTTATTTACCTTAAACAGGTCGCGGGCGGTGAAGAAATCTTTTGATGCTATTAGCTGATATAGCTTGTTGAATTTAGTTGAGGTGGATTGCCCGAAATTAAACTGGGGGGTGATGAATAACAGGAAATATGTTAACAAGTATTTTTTGAAATGATTTGCTGGGAGATTCATGATGTAGTCAATAAATTGTCTTTTGATCAATGATATGTTCACGCTTTTAAATGTCGGAAAAGTTCTTGTTATTTTTTTAATTTTATTATTACTTATTTTATTATTGATCAATGGTTTATGTTGTGGAGTTGTGTGCGATACTTGTGGTCTTGAATAATTAAGGTTAAATTAGCTAATGTTTTGAGAAATTTCTCCTAGGAGGATTGGATTGACGAGATCTCCGAATTCGGATTTAATCTTTTAACCCTTACTTTAAGAGAACGATTAGTGAACAGGATTTATTTTTAATAGAATAATTTAATGAAACAAAAGACGATGAATATTAGGTTTAATAGCGGGGTTATTTTTTTTGGTCTTGCGGCTTTATCAACCAGTTTATTTTTTGGCTGTGGAAACACAGGAACTAAAAAAGAGATCAAGGCCGAAAAGGTGGAGGAACCTGCTGCAGCTACTGTACCCACAACGCAGGAGTTATCTTTTAAGGATAAAGAGGGTAAGGTTCTTCAATTAAGTGCTTTAAAAGGTAAGGTCGTGTTTATCAATTTCTGGGCGACCTGGTGTCCTCCTTGTATTCATGAACTACCTTCTATTGACCAGCTTAGGCAATCACTTAAAGATAATAAGGATATCGTTTTCCTCATGGTGGATGTTGATGGCGACATGGAGAAGTCTTCAGCATTCATGGCGGAAAACAAGTATGATCTGCCCCTTTATATAGCAGAGGGTGAAATTCCTGCAGAATTCTTAGGGCAGTCCATCCCGACAACGGTGATCTTGGATAAAACTGGAAAGATCGTAGAGCGTTTGGAAGGAAGCCGTGACTATGGAACTCCTGAAATAAAAAAAGCATTGCAGGATATCGCGAGCGGCAGTTAAAGATCCATCGTTGTAATCGCTAGTTTCTATGGATGGAGAATAGAATTTGAAGAGAAAAAACAGTATTTTCGCGGTGTCAAGTTAATTTACAGCTATGTCCGAACTTCAAGAGCAGACTGCAGTCAGAACGACTTATTTTAGTATTGTAGGCAATGCATTACTAGCATTGTTAAAATGGCTAGCTGGTTTCTTTGGAAACTCCTATGCCTTGATTGCGGATGCAATTGAGTCAACAGCGGACATATTCTCTTCATTTTTAGTGCTTCTAGGTTTAAAATATGCGCAACGACCTGCCGACGACAATCACCCGTATGGTCATGGTCGGGTAGAACCCCTCATTACATTTATTGTCGTTGGTTTTCTCATCGTTTCTGCAACCATAATTGCTTATGAAAGTATTGAGAATATAGGAACGCCACATGACCTGCCAAAGCCTTGGACCCTATTTGTTCTTGGCGGGATCATTGTATGGAAAGAAATTTCTTATAGGATCGTTATGAAGAAAAGTAAAGAAACAAATAGTTCTTCACTTCGTGCAGACGCTTGGCACCATCGAAGCGATGCGATAACGTCAGTTGCAGCATTCATTGGGATATCTATTGCATTGTTGCTCGGAAAAGGATATGAAAATGCGGATGACTATGCGGCATTATTTGCTGCTGGATTTATACTGTATAACTGTTATCATATTTTCAGACCGGCGCTTGGCGAGATAATGGATGAAAATGTATACGATGAGGTCATTGATAATATCCGGGAAGAAGCATTAAAGGTAGATGGGATAAAAGCCACAGAAAAATGTTTTGTCCGCAAATCGGGGGCTAAATATCATGTCGATCTGCACGCTATTGTTGATAGTGAAATTACCGTAAGGGAAGGGCATGAGCTGGCGCATAAACTCAAAGACCATTTGGTTGCGCATATTCCTGATCTAGGTCATGTGATGATCCATATTGAACCGAACGAATGTCTTTGGGAAGCAAATTGAAATGGCAGCACATGTTACTTTGAACCGTGCCGCCATTTGATTTTTTAGAACCTTAGGTGTTTTCAGCTTCAAGCAATTCGATCTGCCATTTAATCTGATCCGCTTTAATAGGGTAATCGACATTATTTCTTAAGCTTTCATAAATGGCTTCAAACAGCTGATTGTAATCTCCTTTATGTGGCGTTACTAAAGACTCATGTTTTTGATTTGATGCGTCTATCGTAACAAGTTTCCCCTCTTGGCCGGCTGGCTCAAGGCCATAAGATGGATTGTCAGGTAACATACCATCTAGCAATTGCTGTTCTTGCACATCCGTCATATTCTTGATAAAACTCCCTTTTGTACCATGTAAAATAAAGGCGGGCTGCGGAGAGGCAACAAGTAGACTTCCCGTTAAATACACGTTCAGTCCAGCTGGATAATAGAGCTGGTAGTGAAAATAATCTGCAACTTTAGAATCCGGCCTGTTAATGGATGTTGTTTTGGTAAATTTAACCGGTTTTCCAAAAAGTGAGATTGCCTGATCAATAAGGTGAGGGCCTAGATCATAAGTAATGCCATTGGAAATATATTGCGTATCTTCCTTAAAGTATTTTTGCCCCAATTCCATTTTATAGCGATCAAATCTGAAATGCACTTCAATCAGCTTTCCTAATTCTCCGCTGTCGATTACCTTTTTAATGTCTAAAAAGTGACCATCATACCTTCTGTTTTGATAGAAAAATAATTGTTTACCTTGTTTTTGGCTGATGGCAAGAAGAGTATCGAATTGCGTAGCGTCATCAACGGCAGGTTTTTCTATCAATACATGTTTTCCTGCTTCTAGAGCCTCTTTGGCATATTGGAAATGTGTATAGTTTGGTGTATTCACAATGACCAGTTCGATGCTTTCATCCGCTAGTAATTCAGCGATGCTATTATAGCTTTTTATTGCCGGATAAAACTCATGTGCTGCTTTTTTCGACCGTTCTACAACAGCGCTGAGATTGAAATGTGGATTGGTATGTATAAATGGTGCGTGAAAAACACGTCCTGACATGCCAAAACTCAGTATTCCTGAGTTAATTTGAGTGTGTTTCATGTTGATTTAAATTAGTTTAGCGTTGTCTTGTTAGTTGTTAGACTTCAATATAAACTTTAATGCTACTGCGTGATATTCTTATTCCGTGTTTGATTCTCCAATGCGGTTTGCATATAAATGTGTTACGCCATCTTCTGTTGCCAAAAGACATACCGAACACAGCTGATAAAAAAGTGAATGTTCTACAACCCCTGTAATGAGTTT
The DNA here is from genome assembly GCF_014109745.1 of Sphingobacterium paramultivorum. Lineage (NCBI taxonomy): Bacteria > Pseudomonadati > Bacteroidota > Sphingobacteriia > Sphingobacteriales > Sphingobacteriaceae > Sphingobacterium > Sphingobacterium paramultivorum. The sequence continues at coordinate 1,877,277 of NZ_CP058555.1, read as the reverse complement.
GATTTGTTTATTCAAATCAAAAATATCGGGCAGTTTAGAAAAATAAATATCTGCCAGGAAATTACCTCTCTCAGAAAGGAGAGGACCCGATTTTTGTCCAGATTTTCGTAATACAATGTCGGATATCGTTGTAGAATAACTTGATTTTAGTTTTTTAAGTACCGATAGCCAAGCTTCGGGTATAATTTCAACACATAGTGGGTACTTTGTGCTAAGTTTTTCGACCATCTTTGAGCCATCGACCAAGAGAATAAACTTCTGTGCCATATTCGCCATAATCTTCTCACCCGTGTGTACGCCGCCGCCACTTTTGAATGCATTTAAATGAATGTCCACCTGATCACAGCTGTCAAAATAATAGTCCAGGGTTGTTAGGATACTGTTATCAACACAAATAAGTCCATTCTCTTGGAGCAGCATTTTGGTTTCCAAAGAAGGCGATGTAAATTTTAAGCGGGATCTAAAGCTGATACTACTGGCGATTAATTCGATGAAATAAGCTATTGTTGATCCAACACCTAATCCAATGAGCTGATCGGGTTCTAATAGTTGAAGAGCAGCTTTGGCAGCTTCCTGTTTGAGATTGTTCATAAACGGTAAACTTATAAGATTGTAATACCTTGTGCGGCATAAGGCTGTAAAATGCGGTCAAAAGGATCCTTTTCTGTAATTAAATAACTGATATCAGAGACGGGGCATGTTAGGAAAGAAGCCAAGGTATCCAGCTTATTGCTTGTTGTGGCAGCAACGATGTTCATTGAATTTTTACATAGTACTCTTTTGACATCTGCTTCTTCGTGTGTTCTTGATGTAAGTCCGCGGTAGAGATCCAGGCTACATACACCTATGAAGCTGATATCCGCGTATATTTTTTCAAATGTAGCGATGGTTTGCTGTCCTTGCATAGTAAGTGATGATTTGCAGAAAGTGCCACCAGCAAAAATCAAGGTGATGTTTGGGAAGTTGGCAAGTATATTGGCTATTGGGAGGCTATGTGTGACAACAGTAAGGATTAGGCTATCGGGAATATTTCCAGCAATTGTCTGTGTTGTTGTGCCGCCATCGAAAAAGACAACTTGATGATTTTTCAATAGTGTGATCGATTTTTCTGCTATGGATTGTTTCTCCATAACATCAAGGTTGTTTCGGTCGTATATGTCGAATGGCATGTTTGACCGTAGCGTGGCGCCACCCCGAATAGCACGAAGCAAGCCGGCGTCGGATAACTCTTTAAGATCACGTCGGACGGTATGTTCAGAGACACCAAGTTCGGCCGCTAAGTCTGTCATCGCTAATTTTCTTTCCTTTTTGATTTTCACTAATATAAAATCGTGGCGTTCTTCTTTGGATATCATGCTATAAATATAATGGTTTTGTGCTATATGTTGCAATATTTGACCTTATATTTGTTGTTATGTTGCAATATATTGCAATATGATAAGTTGTTTATCGATAAATTGTTTATTAGTTTTTTGGGGATGGCTTCCAATTCAATTTTTGATGAACTTGTTTTTATGGCATTTATTTCTTTCAAATAGCGTTATATTTGTGAATGATCGGGGGTAGATTCACTCACCTTTCTGTTGTAACCAATTCTAATTTTTGCCTTTACAGGTTTGCATCTTAAGCATGGGAGATCAAATAAAACATGAATGTTATCGTTAAAATTGCAGGTTCTATTGTATTCGTCTTTTTATGTAGCTGTAGCGTGCAGCCTGGCGGAAAGCTTAAGAAAGAACAATGGGTATTAGGAGGCTTTGAGCGGTCCAAAGGTATCAATCCAATTATTGAGCCTGATACGAGTTCGGTATTTTATGATCCAATTCTGAAGAAGGAGATTCGATGGGAGGACAACGATACTTTTAATCCTGCTGCAGTGGTAAAGGGAGATAGTGTCTATGTCATTTATCGTGCAGAAGATCGGACAGGAAAGGCTATTGGCCACCGGACTTCTCGACTGGGATTAGCAGCTAGTGCTGACGGTATTCATTTTGAACGACAGAAAACACCGGTATTTTATCCAGCTTCTGATGAGCAGCAGGATAACGAGTGGCCCGGCGGGACGGAAGATCCCCGCTTATCACAGACGGAGGACGGGCGTTTTGTGCTATTTTATACCCAATGGAATCGGAAGGTGCCACGCTTAGGTTTAGCAATATCCACTGATCTGAAACACTGGACTAAGTATGGCCCCATTTTTAAAAAATCGAAAAACAGGCCCACTCTTGTTGATGAACCGCATAAATCAGCTTCTATTGTGACAGTAATGAAAGGTAACAGGCAGGTCATAGCTAAAATCAATGGGAAATATTGGTTGTACTGGGGGGAACATGGTGTGTATGGCGCCACATCTGATAATTTGATTGATTGGGAGCCCGTAACAGATAAAAAGGGGGAATTGATCGCTTTTATTTCGCCGAGGGATGGTTATTTTGATAGTTCATTGACGGAGTGCGGTCCCCCGGCGGTTTTGACTGATAAAGGAATTGTATTGCTGTACAATGGTAAGAATCACGCTGAGAAAGGAGATAAGCGTTTTAATAAAAATACTTATTCCGCTGGGCAGGGTTTATTTGATCCACGAGATCCGACAAGCGTATTGGCTCGAATGGATGTTCCGTTTTTGCGTCCCATGGAATCTTTCGAAAAAAGTGGGCAATATATCGATGGTACGGTTTTTATTGAGGGATTGGTCTTTTTTAAACAAAAATGGTTTTTATATTATGGCTGCGCTGACTCCAAAGTTGCTGTGGGTATTTATGATCCAGGGGATCCTTCTGTCATGGACCCCTTACCCTAATCGCTGTAGGTCTGTTTGTAGAGCATGAAAACAGTATTGAGTCTGAATTTTATATTAATTAAGGATTGATGGAGCAGTTTTGAAGGGAGACTGTATTGGTTAAATACGTAAAATTAAAAAAGGCAGATCATTTGATCTGCCTTTTGGGTAAGTAATCGGGTTCGAACCGACGACCCCTAGAACCACAATCTAGTGCTCTAACCAACTGAGCTATACCTACCGTGATTTTGATGATACAAAAGTACGATTAAACCCTATTCCCTCCAAATATTTGATTGAAAAAAAACAGCGTTTATTGCCAACTAGGTGAAGATTAGTTTATTAAATTTTAATAAAAAACATCGATACGGTTACGTTTCGATGTTGATATGCATTTCGCTTGTCTAAATTTGTCATTTGCTTCCGATCTTTAACAAAAAATGCGGTTCCTGCCATAGAAACCGCATTTTTTGTTAAAAGAAATATGATTAGATCATTTCTACACTTCTCTTCACGAAAGATGTTAGATCTGCTCCTGATAATAAACCTCTGGATAAGAGCGCTAAATCAAAAGCCTGTTTTGCTAGCTTTGAACCTTCTTCGTCCGATGACGATAAGATTCTTTTGATCAGCGGATGGTTGCCGTTGACAGTTACCTTATAATTATCGGGCAATGAACCATAAAAATTCATACCACCGCCTGTCTTGGCCATATCTTTCATTCGGCGCATAAATTCATCAATTGTTACCGACACAGGCAAATCGCCTTCATTTAACGCATCAACTTCAACTTTCATATCCTGACGGGAGATTGCTTTTTCAAAGACCGCTAACGCTTTTTTAGATTCTTCTTCCGAAAGGGCAAGTTCGACCTTTTCGTCTTTTTGGATCAATTTATCGATAACGTCAGCATCTACACGCTTCAGCTGTACCTTTTCACCGCCTTTTTGCTCCAAATAAGCTGCAAAGTGCGTATCCAGTGGTCCATCGAGCATCAAAACATCATACCCCTTATTTAATGCAGTTTGGATAAAGCCATCTTGTTGAGCAGCATCATGTGTGTATAAGTAAACAATGTTTCCATCTTTATCTACCTGAATATCTTTGACCTTTTCGTAATACTCCTTAATGGTGAAACTTTGGTTGCCTGTGTTTTTTACTAAACAGAAGTCATTTGCTTTTTCAGCAAATTTCTCATCGCTTAGCATACCGTATTTGATAAATAAACCGATATCTGTCCATTTCTCTTCAAATCCCTTACGATCAGTCTTAAATATTTCGTTCAATTTGTCGGCCACCTTTTTGGTGATATAACTGTTGATTTTTTTAACGTTACTGTCTGCCTGCAAAAACGAACGGGATACGTTTAATGGAATATCCGGCGAATCAATTACCCCATGAAGTAACATCAAGAATTCAGGAACAATATCTTTCACCTCGTCGGTGATGAACACTTGTCTAGAATAGAGCTTGATTTTATTGCGTTGGATCTCCAGTTCATTTTTAACTTTAGGGAAGTAGAGGATACCTGTTAGGTTGAATGGGTAATCTACATTGAGGTGAATCCAAAACAACGGTTCATCCATAGAGTAGGGATAGAGTTCGCGGTAGAAGGCTAGATAATCTTCGTCTTTTAATTCAGACGGCGATTTTGTCCAGGCCGGATTGGTATTGTTGATGATATTATCTACCTCTACAGATTTGTATTTTGGTTTTCCTTCTTCGTCTTCACCATCTGGTTCAGAATTTGTTTTGGTACCAAAACGAATTGAAACAGGAAGAAATTTAGCATACTTATCTAAAATATCCTGTAAGCGTGCCTGGCTTAAAAATTCAGTTGATTCTTCGTTAATATGCAAGATGACATCTGTTCCACGGGTGGTTCTTGTACCTGTAGAAATTTCGTAAGATGTACTACCATCGCAAGTCCAATGAGCAGGTTCTGCTCCATCCTGATAAGATAAGGATTGGATTTCTACCGTATCGGCTACCATAAATGCGGAATAGAAGCCTAAACCAAAGCGGCCAATGATTTCATTTGCATCATTTGCTTCTTTGAATTTTTCCATGAACTCTGTTGCTCCTGAGAAAGCGATCTGGTTGATGTATTTTTTTATCTCATCTGCAGTCATACCAATACCATTGTCAGAAATAGTGATGGTCTTGGCAGCTTCATCAAATTTTACGTCTACAATCAATTCACCTGTTTCACCTTGGTATTGACCCAAAGATGCCAGGCGTTTGATTTTTTGAGAAGCATCAACTGCATTAGATACCAGTTCACGCAAGAAAATTTCATTATCAGAATATAAGAACTTTTTGATTACGGGAAATATGTTCTCCGTGTGAATTGAAATACTACCTTTTTCTGGATTCATAATTTGTATGTCGCTATTTTTAATTTTATGATTTGTTTAAAACATACAATCAGTGTTCCAAATCGGCTTTATAGGACATGATGGCAGTAAACAGCCTATTTTGTCATAGGCACATTCGCTGAATTTACGGGCTCTTCAAGTAAACTGCCAGCGAGCGCAAGTCCCTAACATTAATTTAGGCCTGGGCTCTGTGGGAAATTGGCTACATGTGCATATTTGGGGCCAAGTCCAATAATGGCATCCTTCCACAACAATTCACCGTTACCTTCAAAAATGAGCTGATGGTGGTATTTGTTTTGTACAGCCCAGCTGTTTTCTTTTATTTCGCCGTCTAATTGACCGGCAGACCATCCAGAATATCCGATAAAGAATTTTAATTCGTCAGGTTTTATGCTATCCGTTTGTATGGCTTCGATAAGCTTCTCTTCATCGCCTCCAAAATAGATTCCAGGAGCCACTTCTTCGCCGCTCAACAGTAAATCAAAACGGCTATGGACAAAAAAAAGGCTTTCCTGAGCTACAGGGCCGCCGACGTAGATCGGGAAATTGCAATCCGGTATAGATTCCAATAATTGGCCTATGCGAACATTGGTTTGATTATTTAGAACAAATCCGAGTGAACCTTCCGTATTGTACTCACATAACAATATCACAGATCTGAGGAATCTGGGGTCTAGCATAAAAGGTTCGGAAATCAATAAACTTCCTTTTTGTGGGTCTAGTTCGGTAAACATATAGCGCGAATTTTAATTATTTATTGAATTTAATCTTTTTTATTTAATCTATGCGAGATTTGTGCCAAAATTAGGATTTTGTCAATTTCTACTAACTTTATAGAGAAAAAGCAATGATTTTAGTAAGTTTGTAGGATATAAAAACAGGTTTCTATGTCCATTCAACATAAAGATATTGCAGCAATCAGACAGGATTACGTATTAGGTAGCCTATCTGAATCGGATGTGGATCATGATCCAGTCCACCAGTTTAAAAAATGGTTTGACGAGGCTATTCACAGCGAGGTAATCGAGCCCAATGCCATGGTACTTTCAACGGTGTCTTCCCATCAATTGCCGTCCTCGCGAGTTGTTTTATTGAAGGACATCATAGCAGAGGGACTGGTCTTTTTTACAAACTATGAAAGCCGTAAAGGGGAAGACATGAAAGCTAATCCGCATGTTGCATTGTTGTTTTTTTGGCCTGAATTACAAAGACAGGTCCGGATCGAAGGTGTTATTGATTTTGTGAGTGAGACCGATTCGGATGAATATTTTCAATCGCGGCCAAAAGCAAGCCGTATCGGTGCGTTAGCATCCCCGCAGAGTCACGAAATCCCTAACCGCAGTTTTTTGGAAAACAGGGTAGAGGAACTCGAGAACCAATATATTGGAAACGATTCTGTACCGAGACCACCACATTGGGGTGGCTATCTATTGAAACCGATTTATTTCGAGTTTTGGCAAGGGCGTGCAAGTCGGCTACATGATCGTATGGTCTATAAAAAAGTGTCAGATTCCTGGAAGATTACGCGCATAGCTCCATAAATATGACATTTGACGAAATTAAATCGATGCTTGTTTCCAAATTTGGAACTCAAATTATTCTTAAAGAAGATCGGAATGGGCTGCAGCCAGCACTTTTTATTGATAAAGCAGATCTTGTAGCCGTTTGTTTATTTCTGAGGGATACAGAAGGCTTGTACTTTGATTTTTTAAGCAACCTAACTGCAGTGGATTATCAAATGCATTTTGCCATTGTTTACCATCTAAATTCCTTGCCTTATCAACACGGTTTGGTCTTAAAAGTTGAGTTGGCTGGTAATCGTTCGCTGAATGAACTACCTGAGATTCCTTCGCTTACTTCGGTGTGGCGCACTGCAGACTGGCATGAGCGCGAAGCATTTGACCTTATGGGGATATATTTTGAGGGACATCCGGACCTGAGAAGGATTTTGCTGCCTGACGATTGGGAAGGCTATCCTTTACGAAAGGATTATGAGGAAGCAGAAAAATATCATGGCATTCATATTAATTGATAAAAATGGCGAATCCAAAATATAAAGAGGCATTAATGCGCTATGAAAAACACCTCACAGAGATCTCAAGCCAGGAAATGGTGTTGAATATGGGACCTCAGCATCCTTCGACGCATGGTGTACTTCGGTTACAACTGATTACAGACGGAGAGATCGTGAAAGAGGTTGTTCCACACTTGGGTTATCTGCATCGTTGTTTTGATAAGCATGCTGAATCGTTGAATTATGCAAAAACAATTCCATTTACTGATCGCCTGGACTATCTGGCCTCGATGAACAATAGCCATGCTTTCGTAATGGGGGTTGAACGTATGCTTGGACTCGACAGTAAAATACCTAAGAGAATAGAGTACATTCGGGTTTTGGTCTGTGAGCTCAACCGGATAGCATCCCATCTTATAGCTATTGGTACATATGGTATTGATATCGGCGCAACAACGCCATTTCTGTGGTGTTTTAGGGATCGTGAACATATCATGAATATGTTGGAATGGGCCTCAGGTTCCCGGATGTTGTACAACTATATTTGGGTAGGAGGTTTATTTTATGATTTACCCGTTGGCTTTGAAGAGCGTTGTACGGAATTTATTGCCTATTTCAAGCCTAAATTGGTCGAACTTGATGAGATATTGACACAGAATCAAATATTTATTTCCCGTACAGCTAAAATAGGTGTACTTCCTGCTGATGTTGCCATAAATTATGGTGTATCGGGGCCTATGCTGCGTGCTTCGGGGATAAAATGGGATTTGAGAAGAATAGATGGCTATTCTGTTTACCCAGAAATTGATTTTGAGATACCTGTGGGAAAAGGTGAAATGGGGACACTTGGTGATTGCTGGGATCGTTATAAAGTTAGAGTAGATGAGGTCAAGGAATCTGTTCGCATTGTTGAGCAATGCCTTGAGCGATTACAGAAAGACTTTATACGCACAGCCGAATTTGATCCGCGAGCTTTGGTTCCGAAGAAAGTGAATTTGAAAGCGCAGGACTACTACGTCCGTGCTGAAAATCCGAAAGGAGAATTAGGGTTCTACTTTGTCACAAAAGATAAATCAGATATTCCATTACGTGTAAAATCAAGGGGGCCAAGTTTTAATAACCTTTCGGTGATTTCAGAACTCGGAAAAGGGGTGCTGATCGCTGATTTGATAGCGATCCTTGGGTCGATTGATATCGTTTTGGGGGAGGTGGATCGTTAGATTGCGGTAGTATGCATGTTTTATAAACGATTTAGCAAAATAAAATAGAGATTGTATTGAAAATGTTGCATGAAAACGCAAATAAATTTGTAAATGAAAGCAATTTTCATCATATTTGCAGTCTCATAATTTAAGTTTATAATTGGTTAATGAAAGCTCGTTACTCCCAAAGTAGCGGGCTTCTCTTTTTATAGGGTGTAACTTATTGATGCCGCTTATTTATGATGCCGGTGTGTTGGTTTGAGCTTGAAGGGTTTACTGTCTTTTCTCCCGAGTATTGTTGATTATCCTGTAGATTTCATCGAATTCCTGTATTAGAATTTAACGTAAATGATTACCTTTACTGGTCTTAAATATAAAAAAGTGACGGATAGTTTAGTTATCATTCCAACATATAATGAAAAGGAAAATATTGAAAAAATCATTCGCAAAGTTTTTTCCTTATCACATGCATTTGATATTTTAATTGTAGATGATGGTTCTCCCGATGGGACGGCTACAATCATCAAGAATTTACAGGTTAATGAATTTACTGGCCGTTTGTTTATCGAAGAGCGAACCGGGAAGCTGGGGTTAGGAACGGCATATATCCATGGATTTAAATGGGCACTATCCCGCGAACATTACCAATATATTTTCGAGATGGATGCTGATTTCAGCCACAATCCAGAGGATCTGCTTCGCTTACGGCAGGCTTGTGTGGACGGCGCAGACATGAGCATAGGTTCGCGTTATATCAAGGGCGTGAATGTTGTCAATTGGCCGATGAGCCGTGTGCTGATGTCCTATTTCGCTTCGGTATATGTTCGTTTTATAACTGGAATAAATATCCAGGATGCTACTGCGGGATTTGTTTGTTTCTCCAGGGAAGTCCTCAAGACAATCCCACTCGAAAAGATTAAGTTTGTAGGCTATGCTTTTCAGATTGAGATGAAATTCACTGCCATAAAATATGGCTTTAATGTGGTTGAAGTACCCATTATATTCACAGACCGGACCGAAGGTACATCAAAGATGAGCACAAGTATCTTTAAGGAAGCTTTTTTTGGAGTTATCCAATTGAAATTAGGAAGTATCGGAAAGCGCTACAAGAGAAATTAAATATTGCCACAATGAACGAGAATTTAGATCCAAATCCAGAACGTCTGAGCAATACAGATCGTGATATTGAACGGGCCTTGCGGCCTCAGGCTTTTGAAGATTTTACGGGACAGGCTAAAATATTAGAAAACCTCAATATTTTTGTGAAGGCAGCTAGGCTGAGAGGAGAGGCGCTGGATCACGTTTTGCTGCATGGCCCCCCAGGCTTAGGAAAGACGACCTTATCCCATATTATTGCTAATGAGATGGGGGTTGGTATCAAAATTACTTCGGGACCTGTATTGGATAAACCGGGTGATTTAGCAGGATTATTGACAAATCTTGAAGAAGGAGATGTCCTGTTTATCGATGAGATCCACCGTTTAAGCCCTTTAGTAGAGGAATATCTCTATTCGGCAATGGAAGATTTCAAAATTGACATTATGCTGGAAACGGGGCCAAACGCACGGTCTGTTCAGATTTCCCTGAACCCGTTTACCTTGATAGGGGCAACAACCCGCTCAGGTCTTTTGACAGCCCCCTTGCGTGCACGTTTTGGAATTAATTCACGCTTACAATATTATGATGCAAAACTGCTGACAACTATTGTGCTGCGCTCGGCTCATATCTTAAACACACCGATTTCTGATGAAGGCGCCTATGAGATTGCACGAAGGAGCAGAGGGACGCCCCGGATAGCCAATGCTTTACTGCGTCGTACACGGGATTTTGCACAGATAAAGGGCAATGGGAGCATCGATAAAGAAATAGCGAAGTATGCTTTGCATGCGCTTAATGTGGATGAAAATGGTTTAGACGAGATGGACAACAAAATCTTAACGACCATTATCGACAAATTCAAAGGTGGTCCTGTAGGATTAAAAACCATAGCCACAGCAGTTGGGGAGGATGAAGGTACGATTGAGGAAGTCTATGAACCCTTTCTGATTCAAGAAGGATATATTATGCGGACGTCAAGGGGACGCGAATGTACCGAGGCTGCTTATAAGCATTTGGGCCGTGTCAACCTCTCGAAAGGAAATACACTGTTTTAAGCGCGAGTGAAAAGTATATTTTAATTTTTCTGCTGAATAATTTTATTAGTCCGGCTCAATAAGGCTGGACTAGGTTTTGTCCGTTGAAAATAGCTTATCTGGGCCTGCAACTCCTCATATACCCAAGGGTGCTTCTTTCGCAAGTTATTTAAGATGTCCAGGCAGTTGACCAGTACAGCGACAGGACATGTAGGTTCAATCATCCATTGGAAGGAATGCTCGATAATTTCTTCTTCTATCTCATTTTGAAGCGTATATTCTTTGTTTTTTTTCGACGTCAAAAATAGCAAAATTTTAGTGTAGCTTCTAAGGCAGCTCCAGTTCTTTTGTTTTTTTAAATTGTCCAAGAACTGTGGGAGAACAGATTTTAGCAACGTTGTATTCTTTAAAACGATGGTTTCAAATACCCAAGCGGCGCGAAAGGCAATCTTTTTGTCCTTCTCTAAGGAGATGTTCAGCAGATCGGCCAGGGTTATTCCTTGAAGAATATCCAAAGAAAAATCCGTTACCTCGAAAGATCTCAAGGTAACGGATAAAAATGCTAATTTTTCATCGTAGGTCATGTAACCGTTATTTTTGTGGTTTTTCTCGATTCATTTCAGTCATGTCAACTTCGTTCATCTTGGAATCACCCAACAGATATTGGCTAAAGTAATCGCCCATTTTCCAAAAGAAATACTCAGTCATATCGCCAAAGCCATGTCTTTGTCCAGGTAATAGCAGGAAATCAAATCTTTTGTTAGCCTTTATCAATGCGTCTACCATTCGAATGGAATTTGCCGGGTGTACATTATTGTCAATATCTCCGGTAGCGATAAGTAGTCTACCTTTTAGGTTTTTTGCGAGCTCCGTATTTTTATTGATTTGGTAGGAGAATGTTGTATCGCCTTTAGCGGATACTTTTTCTGTTACCCCATGATGGCGCTCACTCCACCAACGGTTGTAAATCTGATTTTCATGGTTTCCAGCACCAGATACCGCAACTTTAAAGAAATCAGGGTAAACAAGCATTGCGGCTGTAGACATAAATCCACCTCCGGAGTGGCCAGTTATACCAACGCGGTTAATGTCGATGTATTTATAACGATCTGCAAGCTGTTCTGCAGCGACTTTTTTATCTTCCAAACCATAGTCGCGCAAATTGCCATAACCATAGGTATGATACCATTGTGAACGTGAAGGATGTCCGCCACGGTTGCCGACTGTGATGACGATAAAGCCAAACTGCGCTAGCCTGTCGATTCTGTCCATACTTCTTCCAAAAGATTTATTGACAGCCTCGGTTTGGGGTCCGGGATATACATATTCCACAATGGGGTAAGTTCTGGTACTGTCAAAGTCAAATGGTTTATACATGACTCCATAAAGATCCGTGGTACCATCTCCGGCTTTTACTTTAAAAGGTTCCGGGAATTTGTACCCCGCAGCAAATAGTAAGGATAGATCTGCCTTTTCCAGTGTCATTACTTTCTGTCCATTGCTATTGTATAAGACAGATTCAGGAGTCGTGTTTACTCTAGAGGAATTATTGACAAAGTATCGGGAAGATTCGCTCATTTCCACTTGGTGATCAAAGTTTCCTGAGTTTAATAATTTAATTCCGGAGCCATTTGTATTTACACTGTACTGATGTAGATAATAGGGGTCCTCGTTTTTCTCACGCCCCGATGCTGTAAAGTATAGTGTACCTGAAGCAGGGTCTAAACCGGTAATTTCCTCCGTATGAAAGGCACCTTTTGTGATTTGATTAATCAATTTTCCATTCGTGTCGTAAAGGTAGTAGTGACCCCAGCCATCTCTTTCTGACCAATGGACTAATTGCTTTTTGTTTTCGATAAGGAATGGTTTTTGAACATCCAAATATACATTGGAACGCTCCTGGATAATATTGTTTACCGTACCATTTATATTGACCTTTAGGAGATCAATCCGTTTGAGGTCACGGCTAGCGCGTGAAATATAGAACTCGTCGTTATTGCCTAACCAGTAGTTGATAAAATAATCCTCTTTATAAGAATTTTTATCCGGAGTTTTTGTCCAGGTAGAGATGGTCTGATTTTTAAACGCGGCTATATTGATGCGGCGTGGAGTTTTTGCTGCTGCATCGAAGATATATAGTTCAGTTTCTGTCGAATCGACTTCGCCCGGCATTTGGTATTTATAAGTTTCAAGTGTTGGTCTAGATGAGCCAACATTATTGATTACCCATAAGGGTTTTAGAGAACGGTTGTCCTTTCTGGTCAAGGTAAAATAACGTCCATCCGGCGACCAGCTGACCCATACTCGTTTACGTTTCTGATCGTTGTCTTTGTCTTTGTCCTCACCTGTAGTAGTGCTGTATTCATCGCCGCCCCAAGCATAATATTGTACACCGTCTTTTGTTATCTGGTGCTCTACAATGGTGCTGTCTTTTTCATTCTTTACCGCTTTAATATAGTTGGATTTATCCATCCAATACAAGTTGTAATCTTTCGCAAAATAGACTGTATTGGTGTCAGGGGAGAATGTCGCCCACCCCAATGGTGATTTTACTTTTGTTGAGTCACTGATTTCAACGACAGACTGTGCTGCTAAGTCATATTCCAAATAAAATAGTTTCTTTTTGGTCGTATCGGACTTGTTCTTGAGCTTTTGTATTTCATCTTTGGATTTCACCGTATCTTTGGTACTCTGAACCTGGAACCTTAATTTTTTCTCATCTTTGGTAAATCGAAGCCCCTGTAATTCCAGATGCTGGGCATCTACAGGATTTTTAACGATTTTAGTAATCTGAGCGGCGATGTTTTCATTATTGAAAAGAAGTTCTTTCTTTTTCAGCGCAGGGTTTACAATGTACCAGTTTCTTCCCTGTGGACTTGCGTAATCATACCAAAAGCGATCGGAAAAATTGATCCAATTTGGTTTGATGCTAGTCGAAAAAATCATTTTCTTTAATTTTTCAGGGGAGAATTTTGCAGCCAACTGATAATTGGGCTTTATAGGCGCTTCCTTCGCCTGTTGTGCAGTGCTAACATAGGGCAATAAGCTCGCCGCTAAGATTAAGTAGTACTTATGCATTAATAATATAGATAATTGTATAATAATGGTTCCGAACGTAAAAATATCTATTATTAGGTTCTTTTGCGAATGATTCGTGTAATAATCCTATGATGGATAGAAGTTTTCATTGAAATTGACCAGAAAAAGTTCCTTTGTTGCCCGGGTAACCCCAGTGTATAGCCATCTTAAAAATTCAAGATCCAACATGTCATCGTTTATATAACCCTGGTCGACAAATACGATTGGCCACTGGCCGCCTTGTGCTTTATGGCAGGTAATTGCAAATGCAAATTTAATCTGAAGCGCATTATAATAAGGATCTTTTTTAATTGCTTCGAGTCTGTCCTTCTTATCCATGATGTCGGCATAATCCAAAGCAATCTCTTCGTAGAGTGCTTTTTGGGTTTCATAGGGCAGATTGGGACTGTCTGTATAAAGGCTGTCTAGGATAACGCGGCAGGTGATGGGTTCTATTTCATCAATGTCTACAAATTCAAGTGTGACATCTGCAAATCGAAATCCATGCTGACCGTGGATATTACTTACTTTTCGGACTTTCGCCATATCGCCATTTGCAATAAATCCATCGCCCATGTTGTTTTCCTGCAGCCAGAAGTAGTTGTTTTTTACAACCATAATATAATCTCCGCCAGTGAGCTCCTCGTCCCGGAACAAAATCCTGTTCCTTATATTCTGATTGTATAAATTTGCTGATCGATTAGAACGGCAGATAATCATTGTATTTTCGAGCCCATATTTGTCATATGCATAGTTTATTCCCTCGATTAACCGTTCACCTGTCATCCTGTAAAGGTCTTTAAATCCATTTGTTATGAATTTTGGAAAGGGGAAGTCATTTTGATCTTCCTCTGCCGAGGCTATCTCTTCGCGTATTTTGGTTGCATTATACAATATACCGGAGTCTTTGGATTGGCGGACAACCGTGGTTAGCTCAAAAGGATAAACGCAAAGATGGAATTCACTTTCGAGATAGCTTGGGTTTAAGGCAGGACTATCCAAGAGTCCCACTGGAGGTAATTGAGCCGTATCTCCAACAAATAATAGGGTACAGTTCTTCCCTGATTGCACATAACGGATCAAGTCGTCCAAAAGGCTTGCCGAAAATGCATTCACAGACGCATTGGAGATCATTGAGGCTTCATCGATGATAAATAAAGTGTCTTCATGCAGGTTCTCCGCCAAGGTGAAATCCAGCTGGAATGAAACAGCAGATTTTTTACGGTATATTTTCTTGTGGATCGTCAGTGCCTTGCGTCCCGAATAATAGGTGATCACTTTTGCAGCCCTTCCTGTTGGCGCGAGCAGAACAGCTTTTTTTCGCAATGCAGGTAGCACTTTAACTAGCGCAGAAATTAACGTTGTTTTTCCCGTACCCGCGTATCCTTTAAGTACAAAGCAGGATTGCTTGTCAAAAGCGAGTAGAAATTCTTGCAATAATTCGAAAGCCTCCAACTGCTGTTCGGTGGCTTGCCAAGGGAATTGCTGTATTAACAGATTTTTGATGAACACCCTCAAAGTTATTTAAAAGGTTTGTCTTATCCTCTAGAAAAAGCTATTTTTGCTCTAAGAAGTTTTAATTTTTACAATTCAGCGAATGAATTATATTTCAAAACAATTTAATATTCATTATTTACCGGAATACAATCTTTTGGTCAAGGCTGGCTTTCAGAAGGATGTCTTGGCGGTGGTTGATAAAAAGTCGATCGTACCGATTTTGATCGAGTATCCGTCTGAGGAGCCAATTTTGGATGCCACACGAATTATGAGCCTTCCGTTTCGGTTTGTCCGCGTTGTGATACCACATCAAACTTTTACATTTATTCCAAAAGAATTTTTTCTGAGCGAAAACATCAGCGATTACCTACAGTTTTTAGGTACAACTGATCTTGAAAATACATTTAGCTATTCTTTAGATAATCTTAATTTAGTTGCTGTATATCAGTTTGATGGACTTTTATTGAATAGATGGAAGCGGTTGTTTCCTGATGCTGTTATACTTCCAGAATTTGCGGTTGTACTTGACCGTGCACAGGAGCGTGTATCCATTAGGGGGAGTGTGTTGGGGCTTCATTTTGTAGCTGACAATACAGTTGATTTTTATCTGTTTAAAAATGGTGTTTTCCAGCTTTATAATAGTTTTGAAATTCATAATCTAGATGATATCAGCTACTATGTGCTTAATATTTTAACACAATTCAATCTAGGGGACTCCATCAATAAAGTGCTCCTTTCAGGAGAAATTCCAAATGAATCCTATTATAAACGTATCTCTACTTATGCGGGTGATATCGAAATATTGGATTTGAAGACAAAAGTCGTATTGGCAGATAGCGAGATCGAGTCAAATTTGGCCCCATATAATGTATTGTTTGATTCTATACTATGCGAATAATCGGAGGTCGTTTAGGTGGTTTAAGGCTGAACCCACCGACCAATTTACCTGTGAGGCCAACCACGGATATCGCTAAGGAAGCGCTGTTTAATATTTTACAGAATCGACTGGATTTTGATCGTTTAAAGTGTCTGGATCTTTTTGCAGGAACAGGGAATATTAGTTTTGAGCTCGCATCACGGGATGTGGAATCAGTAGATGCAATAGATCTTCATTTCAAATGCGTGCAATATATTAATGATACGGCCGGGAAGATGAAACTGGAGCAAATTAAAGCAAGGAAAGCCGATGTATTTAAGTTTATTGCCAGCTGTAAGAATACTTATGATTTTATTTTTGCAGACCCACCTTATGATATTCCCAAATTGCCACAATTGCCAAAATTAATTTTTGAACAAGAATTGTTACATGAACATGGGCTTCTTGTTGTTGAGCATCCGTCAACAAGACAGATGGAAGATCATCCAAATTTTATAGAAACTAGAAAATACGGGTATTCATCATTTTCCTTTTACGCTAAGACTATCTAATATGAAAATTGCTGTTTTTCCGGGCTCTTTTGATCCCTTTACTTTAGCTCATCAAGATCTTGTTGAGAGAGCAATGCCGCTATTTGATAAAATTATTATTGCCGTGGGCTATAACGCCAATAAAAAAGGAATGTTAGATCACGACGAGCGGGTAGATTCAATTAGCCGTGTTTTTAAGGACGTAAGTAGGGTTGAGGTGCATAAATATAAAGGTCTTACAGTAGATTTCTGTAAGCAAGTTAAAGCGCGTTTTATATTGCGTGGGCTCCGAAATACTAATGATTTTGAATTTGAAAACGCTGTTGCTCAAAATAATTTATTGCTCAATAATGATGTTGAAAGCTATTTTTTAATGAGTAGATCTGGAAAGGCTCATATTTCTTCATCCATTGTTAGAGACGTATGGTTTAATGGAGGAGATATCAGTACAATGGTGCCTGTTTCCATTCTATCTTTGTTGAATGAAAAGATAAGATAAGTCACCTGAGTAAAGTCAACGAGGTATTAACAAAAATGGCTAACAGAATATTATTTTGTTAGCCATTTTTTATATTTGAAAAACAGGAACTTATATTCGTTATCTAACTAATATGTTTTCTTAAATTAAGGTCATTTCACTTTCTTGTATGCTGTGTGGCCAAATATTATTTGGTAATGCAATTGAAGTGTTTTTAATACTATTATTTTCAGTGTGTTAAATTGTTTTTCCCTTGTTTTTAGTCTAGTAAGAGCTTGCTTTGTCCAAGAGAAAACACTCTTCCGGTGTCAGCTTAATTTCTACAGCTCTGCTGAGCTCCTCGAGCTGTTGGATACTGGTTGCACTTACAATAGGCGCCGTAACTGAGGGCCTGTGTAAATTCCAGGCTAAGGCAATAGCTGACATACTAGCTTGTTGTGTGTGTGCTATCTCAGCCAACACATCTAAAATGCGCAGGCCGCGCGCGTTAAACCTGTCTTTTAATGCATCGTAACGCTTAGTCTCTTTGATGTCATCAATAGAGCGGTATTTGCCCGACAGGAAGCCACTGGCAAGTGAATAGTAACTGATTACGCCCAGATGATTATCAACGGCCAATTGTTCATACTGCTCTTCGTATTTCATACGGTCGTAAAGGTTATATTCAGGCTGGATAGCGATATAATATGGTAAATTGTGGTCTTCGGCTATTTGGAGGGATTCTGAAATACGTTCTGGACTTAGGTTTGAAGCACCGATCCATTTTATTTTTCCAGTCTGGATCAGGTGATGATAAGCCTCCAGTGTTTCATCGATTCCAGTTGTCAGATCATCGTGATGAGATTGATAAAGATCGATTGTGTCTACGTTCAACCGAAGGAGGGAATCTTCCACAGATTTAATAATATACTCTTTTTTAAGATTAGGTTTACTATTGTCTATTCGACGTCCGCCGACTTTTGTTGCAATCTGAATTTTATCGCGAATATCTCTTTTGCTGATCCATTTGCCAATAATTGTTTCTGATTCGGACCCACTGTGCCCCGGGACCCAATGTGAATAGTTGTTGGATGTATCAATAAGACTGAATCCCATATCGATAAAAGCATCTAACAGGGCGAAAGACTGTTTCTCATCGACGGTCCAGCCAAATACATTTCCACCAAAGACAAGAGGTTTGAATTCAATTTCACTGTTTCCGAGTTTTACTTTTTCCATGATCATTTGATTGTTTCCTGATTAAAATTACGTAAAAAAGGCCATTTTCAATCAATTGATAGGGCAGTGAAAAGTTTTTTTAAAATTTTCTCATTCATTTTCAGTGAGTTTTAAAAATGCGCGTTATGGTGATTTGGAATAATAAAAACTTTGCTTACTTTTGCATCATCCCAAACGGATATGCCCGGATGGCGGAATTGGTAGACGCGCTGGTCTCAAACACCAGTGGGAAACCGTGCCGGTTCGACTCCGGCTCCGGGTACTAAAGCTTCTCAATAGAGAAGCTTTTTTTATTTACTTACTTCTTACTTACTTGCTCACTGCTTTTTATGCTTAGCTTAAGGTCATTTCCAAAACTAATGGCCTCATTCTTCTGCTTTTCAGCTTTCTCCATTAAAATGTATTAGAAATAAAAAACACCATAATACAGGGTATTATGGTGTTACATGAATATGTGGTTTGATTAGTTTTTTGCCAAGACCATCTCTGGTTCTTCTTTTCCGCCATGACAGGTTTTACAGGAAATAGCTTTGGCAGGCGAGCTATCCCAGCTACGATTAAAATACTTTTTGTTTATCTTTTGGGTCATCTTAATCATCGCTCGTCCAATTTCTTTTTTGTGGTTATCGTCACTTGCAAAATCCATTTTTTTAGGATCCTCTTTCGATGGTGCGTGACAGAAACCACATTTTACGCCCAAAGCGACATTAAATTCCTTCATCGTAGAAATCAATTCATCGTGGGAGATATTCTTGGGAAGAACTTTTAGATTGGTCGGTTTTGGTTCTTCTTTAGGTTTTTCCTGTTGGAAGCTAAATGCACTCAAAGCAAGGGCGATAGCAAACACCGATGCAATTGCACCTAATTTATTTATTTTTTTCATTTCTCTTTTCCTTTATGCTTACCTAAATATAGGGAGAAAGCGATAATTTTCAAACAGAAAATGAAGTTAATATGACAATTTAGATTGATTATTATTTACGTACTGCATCCGTAACGTTCCAGCTTTGACTATTGGACTGGTAGTTAATTGTCAGCATTTTCCCCTCAATCGTCACGTTTTTTAAGCCGGTGGTGTCGGAAGAGACCCAGGTACTATCATTTGTTTTATTTAATACAAAGTCTGTAATATTCGGAATGCCTGTATAAAATTCAATTTTATAGGTGTTTCCGCTCACTTGTAAAACACGTATCAAACGATTATCCCGATCCACATCCAATGAATTATCCTGATATTGAACACGGCCTATAAAACTGCCGGAAGCCCCTGCAGATCCGTCCCCTGTGTTATCTTTTTTTGCACATGAGGTGATTAGAATAATAGATAAACTGAGCGCAGCTAAGGGGATGAACAATTTCATGTGTGTAATTTTTTGTGCTAAAATAAGCTTTTTTGGCCAAAATCTCAATTGATCAAACCAGAAATGATGTTAATAGTCAATGCAACGACAAACGTATTTAAAGCAAAGGAGAGGAGGCCGTGAAATAATGCTACTCTTCTTATTTTTTTTGAAGAGACTCCCACATCAGATACTTGAAAGGTACAGCCCATTACAAATGAAAAATAAGCAAAATCCAAATAATCTGGCTGATCATCTCCTGGAAACTCCAGTCCAGTTCCACCTGCATTATGTTCGTAGTATAGGCGTGCGTAATGAAAGGTATATATGGTATGAACCAATATCCATGAGGCCAACATGGCTAGCATACAAATAATGATAATGTAAGCATCATTCAGCTGTTTATCCTTACTTGATATGATAATCATTAATACTGAAATAAAACAGCCTATGGTCACTAAAATAATAAAAAGGGATACGAAGAGACGACTACCATCTTCTTGCTGTGCTTTTCGAGCAATTGTAGAAATAGGTGTGGTGTAGAATATATACCAAGATATAAAAACGTAGGAAAGACAAAAACCAAACCAGCACAACATTAAATTGAGCAAGGGGATGGTTTTAATGGGAGAGATGAAGTAGATCAATAAAAAAATACAGACCGAAATCAGTGCCCTATGAATGGATTGCATTCGATGTAGGTAATAGTTTATTTTTCCCATTTCACGTTCTATTAACAATCAAACTGTTCTTCTGCATCAAAAATCAGTGGGTTGCCATGATTTGAAAGCAACAGCAATAGCGCCTCTTCCTCATAATTTCTTGGATTGGAAAAAATAAAATCGAGAGCGCCATCCCGGTCAATATCTCCAACAAATAATGTCTTCATAAACACATGGTCATATTGATCTACCTGGAAAAGTGTCTTTTCTTTATTTCCATTAGTTGCACTATAGTTGAGTCTATAATTGGCAACCTCATGAAATACTTTCTCGTGACCATTTTCGTCAGTTTGCACTTCAGTGGATTTAATATCTCCTAGTGCTTTAAGGTTTACTTTTTGGTTCTTAAAAGTATACTGGACGGATTCTTTTGGCCAAATCTCGGACTGATTTATTTTAACATGTTCTATAAGACCGGGCTTAAGGCCGCTAAATTTCAGGAATAACAAAGAATTTCTTCGTGATTCGACACTTTTAGAAGGCACTTGAGCACAATCATCAAAACCATCTTTAATTACATAATCCGCCTTTGCCAAATAGTATTGGCCATTTTCTTCGTAAATATCATACCAATCTTTATTTAAGACAGCCGTTGGATCTTCCTTTTCCCAGATACGGTAACTACGAACAAGGAAAATCTGACCTTTTGAAGGATCTGCTTTTGGGTAAATAGAAGATGTTGTGTCTTCGACAGTCGATATCGTTAGACTGTCTGATACATTTTTTGTATCAGGTCGATCTTGCTGTTGTTTTGTTGTATGGTTGGTGCATGCCTGCAGGGAGAGCAAACCCAATATTAGGCTGAGGGGGAAAAAAACATTCATATACGGTGAATTTTGTTTAAATATATAAAATTCACCGTATATAAAGTAGCTTGGATCCTTAAGTGAGTATTTCTTTCAACAATGACAACGAGTGGAGACACTTTTCATTATCAAAGATATAGGAAGTGGCCATGATCTCGTCCACTTTGTGATCGTTTACGAATTTTTCTATTTCTGGAAGAATTTTAGTGCCATCGCCAATAAATGCACAGGAAGCCATACTTTGCACGGCTTGCTCTATAGCTGGAATGCCTTTATAGATAACTTCTTGAGTAGGTTCTGAAAGTGGCCTTCTGGTATTTGTCACAATACCAGCAAATAGATTATAGAAACTGGTTGCCAAAAAATTGGCTTCTTCGGTACTATCGGCAGCAATAACATTGACACAAGAGATGAAATATGGCTTTTCCAATGCATTAGAAGGAACAAAATTTTGATGATAGATCATGCTTGCTGAGGCAAACTGAGCTGGAGCAAAATGCGTTGCAAAAGCATAGGGAAGACCTAGACTAGCGGCTAAATAGGCACTATCGGTACTTGACCCGAGGATATAAAGTGGAATATCCAGTCCTTCTCCCGGAAAGGCACGTACTTTTGCGTCATAGTTGTCTGCACTGAAGTAGCGCTGTAAGTCTTTTACCTCTTGTGGAAATTGAAAGGCTGTATTCAAGTTGTTTCTACGTAAAGCCATTGCGGTCAATTGATCAGTGCCTGGTGCACGTCCTAAACCTAGGTCAATACGCCCTGGAAATAAGGTTTCTAAGGTTCCAAATTGCTCTGCGATGACTAAAGGAGCGTGATTTGGCAACATGATCCCACCAGAACCCACGCGAATAGAACTGGTATTTGATGCGATATGTTGTATTAGGAGTGAAGTTGCTGAACTGGCAATATATTCCATATTATGATGTTCGGCCATCCATATTCTTTTAAAATCTAATTTTTCTACATGTCGGGCAATTTTTACGGTGCGAGCCAACGCGCTCGCTGTATGCTCCCCTTTTTTGATCGGAGCTAAATCCAATGCTGATAATGCTATTTTATCCATACATTAAAATTACGGAGAAGATTTTCGACAATTGTAATGAAAATGTCTATTCTAGTATTCGCTGTGTATGTATGACACTAAATTGATCATTTAGGGTTGTCGTAAAAAAAGAAAAGGAGTCCCCAGCATCCTTGATTTTAAATTTCTTTTTAATCTCTTCTGTTTTGAGCGGGAAATTTTTGGCAATGATCCCTGATTGCAATGATTTCTTGTTTTTCTTGAAATCAGAAAAGGATTCTACCTGTTTTACGATAAATGTTTTACCAGGAAAGTTTTCGATCTTTTGATCGGAAGTGTAGAGATGCGTGTTTTTATGAAGTTTTTTAATGTCAAATAATTGGCCAACCGTTTTAAAGGCGCCAGCTTTGGAGAGAGCAACATCTGGTTCATATAAATAGGATAGTGGTTCGCTATATTCATTTACGAGAGCGCGCTCACTTTCATAGGTGAAGGAGATAACTTGTTGCTGTCCGTGATATAATCTGACGGCATGAATGACGGCGTCACCTTCATGATCTTTTTCTTGCACGAAAATAAGCTCTTTGCAGTCATTTTGTGAGGATACAACATAAACATCTTTCACATGTCTCAGCTGTTGTATGGCAGAAGAGATATCCAATAGTGGTGCAAGTTTGCTGATGATGGTGTTGCTGCGCTGAAAAAAGTCATCCTGCAATTGCACTAAATTAGGTTCACATTCATCCAATAAAAAGACCTTTTTGTTTTGAACTCTTCTCGAAGGATCTAAATAGATGTAATCAAATTGTTTGATTGGATCATTGAGAATATAATCGACACCGTTAGCGGCAATGATCTGAAGGTTATCCGCTTTTAATAAAGCGGCATTATGCTTTGTGATCGCTGCCAAATCAGGATTTAGCTCGCAAGACGTAACCTGTGCAGCCTGTTTTGAGAAATAAAAGCTATCTACGCCAAAGCCACTGGTGGCATCAATTAAGCTTGTACCTTTTTTAATCAGTGAACTTTTGAATACTGCCGTTGTTTCCGAAGAACATTGCTCCAAGTTAAGCTTGGCAGGAAAATAGATTCCTGGCGTTTCCGCCCATAAGGGAATTTTTGTGCTAGCCCGTTGTCTTCCGTCGAGTTGTGCGGCAAGCTCGGAAGACGATATTCCTTCAAAAGGAGATTTTTTTAATGCAATTTTAGTAGGGGACTCAAGTGCGTTTTTTTCTAAAAACTGTTGAATCTCCTCTTGAAGGATCAATGTATTCATTTATATTTTCTTTACGAGAAGCTGACAGGTATATGTATCCTTTAATTCACTAATAACTTGCTTATCAACCAAAACGCGATCAATTGTTTCTTGATTGTAATAACGAATTGTAATAAGCTCGAGTCCGGATTCATATTTGACTTTGAATCTTTGCTCCAGCTCATTGATTAAGTCCACCAGATTTTTTCCAGTATCATCTACTGCAACGGTGAAATTGATAGCTGTGTTGTGCATCATATTGATTTTGATACGATGCTCGTAGAATAGATTGAAGATATCTCTTAAATTATCTTCCACGATAAAAGAGAAGTCCCTTGGAGAGATGGAAATAAAAATTTGATTTACCTTGAATATGAAAGAAGGAACAGGTAAGGTTTGATTCGTACTTTTTATCATAGTACCCGGAGAATCGGGGTCGACAAAGGAACGTACGTTCAATGCGATTTTCTTATTCTGTAATGGTTTGATGGTTTTAGGGTGAATGACCGTTGCACCATAATAGGTAAGTTCGATGGCATCCGTATAGGATAACTCGGGAATTAGCTCGGTTTTCTCAAACCATTTTGGATCGGCATTAAGTACACCCGGAACGTCTTTCCAAATCGTTACATTTTCGGCATTTAGGCAGGAAGCAAAGATCGCAGCCGAATAATCGGAGCCTTCACGACCCAAAGTAGTTGTGAAATTTTCAGAGGTAGAGCCCAAAAAACCTTGCGTAATCACGATATATTCGTCAAGTATTGCAGGCAGCTCCGTGCGAATTTTTTCTTCAGTTTTATTCCAGTCTACAACTGCTTCGCGATACGTATTGTCTGTGAATATATAATCACGCGCATCGAGCCATTTTACCTTTTCACCGATAAAAGCAACATAAGCTGCCACGATCTTTGTCGAGATAAGTTCACCCATCGATACAATTTGATCGAAAAGATAGTCATATGAATCTTGAGGTTCCTCCTCTAAAATCCACTCGATCTCCACAAAGCAGTTAGAAATTTCATCAAATATAGGGTGTTCAGCCTCAGGAAATAATTCTCGAAGGATATGAAAGTGAAATTCTTTGGCCTCTTCCAATGTCTGAAATTGGTTGCCAGTATTGTTAAAATATTCTTTGGTCAATTTTTCTAGAAGGTTTGTTGTCTTTCCCATCGCTGATATGACAACTAACAAGGCTTCGCCCTTGTATTTTGAAATAATCCGCGCTGAATTTCTGACACTTTCTGCATCCTTTACTGATGCGCCCCCAAATTTAAAAACCTGCATTTATTTATTAGTTTAGTTGATTGCTAATTGATACTATTTATATAATGTAATCCTTTGTCCGAAATCAAATGTTTGAATGTCGTGTAGGGAATACGTAATTCTGTATTTCCCTCCGCATAGGATTTGATCTCATATACGTTATAATAAAATAGAATATCGTCCTTTTCAAACGTAAAATTATCTGCGAGCGAAAACCTACCATCTTCAAAAAAATACTTTCCACTTAAAGAATCGTCCGTGCTTAACCCTTCTTGTTTGCGGAAATATTGCTCAGCGATTTTGACAAATTTATCTTTATTCTCTTTCTGAATAATGTCATCAATCATAATCTGTTTGTTTGACTGTCTATCGAAGTTTGAATAAAGGGTAAAGTGGTCACCATGTGCACCGCCCGTGTATTCGTCCTGCTTTGTCCTTAGTCCCAGAAAAACAGGAGTATTGGCAATCACATCGACCTGTAGGTCCCGGTTCCAGGTTGAAGTGGATTTGCCGTTATTATCCTCCACATATTCATTGTAAGAATTAATAAAACGACGGGCGGCCTCCTGCATACTTGTGTCGCCTTCGAGATGAACAATAGTGGTGATAAGTTCATTAATATTATCTTCTTGAAAAACAGGGTATTTTGCGCGAAAATACGTTGTATCCAGTCGATCATCTTCTTTTAGAAAATAATTGCTATGCTCATCTATGCTTTTTTGACTATAGGAGAGTGTGTCTGTGGGCTGTGTCGCTATAGCGGCCTTTTTGTGGTCATTGCAAGCGGACAGCAAACAGCTGATAACTAATACTATTAAAGAAAAGTAAAATCGCATTGAATAGATTATCTCTGTTATTTAATAAGTGATTGACACATTGATCCATTCGGCATCAAAGTTTGCTTTATATTTTTCATAAAACTTTATAGCGGGCTCATTCCAATCGAGGACTTGCCATACCATGCCATGGAATCCACATTGTTTACCGTAAGCTAAAGTTTTATCAAAAAGCAGTTTTCCTATCCCCAGACCTCGCATTCTTTCGGTGACAATCAGATCCTCCAAATAGAGTCTTCTGCCTTTCCACGTCGAATATCGGACATAATATAATGAAATTCCGACAATTTCGCTATCCACTTCAGCAACAAATGCGCCCCAAACGGGATTCTTTCCAAAGCCTGCATCTTTAAATTCTTCAAGTGATACTGTGACTTCGTCTGGTGCTTTTTCAAAAATAGCCAATTCTTTAATCAGCTCGAGCATTTGTGGGCAATCATTGTCAATTGCCTCTCGTATGGTTGCTTTAATCATTGTTTTTGAAGTGCTTGATTACTCTTTTACCAAATATTGTGCTTCCGATGCGTACCATTGTTGAACCTTCTTCAATCGCCAGCTTATAGTCTGAAGACATCCCCATGGAGAGAATATTGAAATACTCTTCCTTCCGATAAAAACTTGCCTTAATCCCATCGAATAACATTTTTAACTCATAGAATTCAGCTTTAATGACTTTTTCTTTATCCGTATTGGATGCTATGCCCATTAAGCCACAAATTCGAATATTTTTTAATTCTAGAAACTCGTCGTCGCGAAGAAGCTCAACTAGCTCAGCATGGTCGAAACCAAATTTTGTTTCTTCTTCTGCAATATATACCTGCAACAAACAGTCGATTGTACGCTTCGCTTTCTGAGCATGTTTGTTAATCTCTTTTAATAATTTTAATGAATCAACTGACGCAATTAAGCTGATGAATGGTGTAATATATTTAACCTTATTTGTTTGAAGGTGACCAATCATATGCCACTGAATATCTTTAGGTAAAAGCTCTGCTTTTTCAACTAATTCTTGAACATGATTTTCACCAAAGATACGTTGTCCTGCCTCATAGGCTTCCATAATGTCCGAATTGGATTTTGTTTTTGAAACTGCTACAAGTTGTACCCCAACAGCCTCGGTTTCCAATCTTAACGTTTCTAAATTATTAGCAATACTCATTTCCGATATAGTTTTGATGATGTAAAAAGTGCCAAATGTCGGTGCTTTTTGTAAATTTGTACAAAACTACGAAATGCTACGATTAATACTGAATCTACTTGCAGTGATTTTTTTATTTGGTTCTTGTGTCGGAACTGGGGGGAAAGATATTATCTCTCAAAGTAAGTTTGTGGATGCATTGACAGAAATTCAGCTGACAGACTCTTATCTTAATATTTTACCCATTGATAGTGCACGTAAAGTGATGTTGCCATTGTATCAAGTGACCTTTGATAAATATGGATTGGATTCGATTTCTTTTCGAAAGAATTTAGACTATTATGGTAAGGATGCTGAAGTGATGTCTGCGATTTATAAAAAAGTGGAGGATAATTTAACGAAGGAGAATAAGATTTACGCAGATATAGAACGTAAAAAACAAGATTCAATTCGAACGCGCGATTCAATACAGAATATGCGTATTCAAGATAGCACCAATCGCGTTATGCGTGCACAGCAGGCTTATCAGGAACGAATTGCAGCCCTTATCCATTATCTGCCAAATAAGACGAAATTCAACTTTAGAGAAGCTTCTTCCTTGTTTAATACAAGCTTTCAGACAAAGACTGGTATAAGCTTGAACGGCTATCTCATGAACCAATTGTCGGTTGGTAATTCAAATTTACCAATTGAATCACCTTCTCCACAGAAAGATACAGCTTCCAAACTGAAAACACCTGGTACTTCAGTCAAGGATACTGTTGTGACACAAAAGCGTGTGGAGCCACAATTACCAACAAATGAATTGGAAAAAAGACCAATTCTTACGCCGCCGCAACATATCAAGCCGCCGACGAAACTTTAACCATCAAAGAATATAATTTCTATGGTATATCCAATAAATGCAATTGATAAACTCGGATTTTCCGAGATAAAAGATAAAATAAAACAAAAATGCTTAAGCGAGTCGGGGCGTGAGCTAGTTGAAAAAATTCAACCTCAAACCCGGTTTGACCAAATCGACCGATTTTTAAGACAGACCAGCGAGTTTAAGGATCTTCTAATGAATGATGGCGCATTTCCAGTTGAAAATTTCTTTCCGCTTAGATCCATTATTGAGAAGGCTCGGGTTGAGGGAGCATTTTTATTCGAGGATGAATTCTTTCGGGTGTTATTATCCCTCAAGACTGTTTACGCGATTATTCGTTATTTTAATGAACGGGAAGGACTCTATCCCAATCTAGAAATATTGTTTGAACATTTACCGATCGAAAAGGGGATTATTCGCGATATCGAAATGGTCATTGATGAACGTGGAAAGCTTAAAAATAATGCTTCCCGATTACTATTGGAAATAACCCAACAGATTCAACGAGCAGAACAGGAGGCACTTAAACGTATCAATAGTATCTTTAAGAGCGCACAGGACAGTGGCTGGACAGCGGACGGGAATCTGACGATACGGGATGGAAGGCTCTGTATTCCTATTCTTGCGGAAAATAAAAGAAAGCTCAAAGGTTTGATTCATGATGAGTCAGCTACGGGACAAACAGCTTATATAGAACCTGAAGAAGTATTTCAGTTAAACAATAAGATTAGGGATTTAGAGTTTGAACGTAGACGTGAGGTCATCCGTATTTTAGTGGAGCTAACGGACAAGGTCCGACCACATATTCCGCTATTGCTTTCCTATCATAGCCTATTGACCAAAGTAGATTTTGTGCGCGCGAAAGCACTTTTTGCCTTGGATATTGAGGCGGAGATGCCCGAGTTATCGAAGGAGGCCGAGATTAATTTGGTCAATGGTCGACACCCGCTTCTATTGCTGAATCAGCATCATACTGTTGTTCCGTTGAATATTCAAATCGATAATATTCAACGCATTATTGTTGTCTCAGGGCCAAATGCGGGAGGGAAATCTGTATGTATGAAAACGGTTGGTCTGTTGCAAATCATGGTGCAATCGGGCTTATTAATACCAGCGGAACCGACAAGTAAAGTCGGTGTTTTTAAGCAAATATTTGCAGATATAGGCGATGATCAATCCATTGAGAGTGATTTAAGTACCTACAGTGCACATCTGTCCAAGATGAAATATTTTACAGAATTTGCAAACGGGCGTACTTTGGTACTGATCGATGAGTTTGGAACAGGTACTGACCCTTTGTTTGGCGGACCTATTGCTGAGGCTGTATTGGAATCACTTAGCAAAAAACAAATTAGGGGAGTTGTGACAACACACTATTCAAATCTTAAAGTATTTGCTAGTAACACGACGGGTTTGGAAAATGCTTCAATGTTATTTGACAATCGCGAAATGAAACCGATGTATATCCTTCAAATTGGCAAGCCAGGAAGCTCTTATGCTTTCGAAATCGCGCAGAAAATAGGATTAAGTAAGGATATTTTGGAATCTGCTAAAAGTAAAATTGGTGTTCAACAGAAGAAGGTAGATACACTATTGATCGATCTTGAACGAGAAAAGAAAGAGGTGTTTGATACAAAAGTTGCTATTAATAAGCGCGAGAAGGAACTGGAGTCAATTAAATCGGAGTATTTGGAATTGCAAAGTTATTTGGAAGAAAATAAGCGCGTGATTTTGAAGAAGGCGAAAGAGGAAGCACAGCAGATTATTAAAAGTTCGAATAAGTTAATCGAAAATACGGTAGCACAGATCAAATCTGCAAAAGCGGACAAAGAGAAAACACGTGAGTTGCGCAGCAATTTGGATCAGGCACTTCAAGCTGTTCTCCCCAAAGAGCAAAAACCAGCAAAGCAAATCGTCAAAGAGAAAATGCCTGAATCCACCGTATTAAATATTGGGGATTGGGTACAGATTATAGATAATGGTGCTGAAGCGCAGATTGTCGAAATTGCAAAGAACAATCTTATTCTTGCCATGGGTGAATTGCGTACTGTTCAAAAGCGAAAGAATGTGCTTAAACTCGAAGGTCGGGAAGGGAAGAAGTCTGCAAAAAGCCTATCAAAATCACTATCTTCTGGTAGTGTAGCTGATTTTAAACCAGAACTTGATTTAAGAGGCATGCGCACAGAAGACGCACTGAATGAATTAGAACGTGTTCTGGATCGGGCTGTCATGATAGGTTATCCATCCTTAAAAATTATTCATGGTAAAGGTGATGGTATTTTGCGCAAATTTATTCGCGACTACCTTCGTAAATATAGCCATGTAAGCCGTTTTGAGGACGAGCATCAGGATCGTGGGGGCGATGGTATAACTTACGCTTATCTATAGCCTAAATTGCATGGAGCTCCGAACATTCGCAGCTCCATGTTTCATCTTTCTGCAAAGTTTAGTATGGAGAATATTATTAACTTTTTGACTAGTGAGCCTCTGTTAAACGCTGTCACTTCAATTTTGTGTGGCAGTTTAATTGGTTTTGAACGTGAGTATAGGAATAAATCTGCTGGATTTCGAACGGTAGTGCTTATTTGTTTCGGTTCGGCGATGTTTACTATTGCCTCCTGTTTGTTTATTGGAAATAGTACGGATCGCGTTGCTGCAAATATTGTGACTGGTATAGGCTTTATTGGCGCAGGTGTGATCTTTAAAGGTAAGCTATCTGTTAGCGGTCTCACAACAGCGGCCGTTATTTGGGCGACAGCTGGTATTGGCATGTTTGCCGGATTGGGGCAATTGGTTTATGCCATTTCCTTTGCTGTCTTTATGGTGGTAATACTCGCACTTTTTCAGCGGATCGAAATTCTTCTGGCTCGTTATTACCTAATCCGTTCTCTACACGTGAAATTTAGTTCCAATGAGTTTTATCACTTACATGAGTTTGAACAGTTGGCATTGGATTTTAAGATTAAAGCTACCAGGCGTATTATTGAAAAGATCAATGGTAAGTTGGAGGTAATGTATGATATTTCTGGCAAAATGAACGATCTAGATCGTTTTAACCAACAATTGGCAGGTTCATTAGTTATAGATGAGTTTTACTATAACAAATAAACAGATCTATAACTAATCTCAGCATAGCTTAGGTCGTTTCTTTACCTCCAAAAGTAATCAAAACCATACCTGAAATAATGACAAACATACCCAATACTTGCTGCCAGCTCAATGGAATTTTAAAATATAGCGCCATCGCTAACTGGACGGTCAAAAATGTACCGCCAGAACATAAGGCAATTACGATAGGTTGAGAGACATTTTTAAATAACTGTACAAGAAACCAACTTGCCGATAAAAGAATAATGTTTCCAATAATTAAAGTTGTCCATTTATACTTTGGATGTATCCCGCCAAGTTTAAACAGGATAGATGAAATAATTTGGCAGGCCCAAAATGCCACAAAATAGATATAGTTCAGCATGGATTTTTTATTCGTATCTACTGTAAGCACTGTTAAAAGATTGGCGCATCGATGCGAATTGATCGATCACACTTTTTAGAAATTCTTCGTCGAGTAAATCAAAGACCCCATTTACACCGCCAATTATATCCATTTCTGCAATTTTATAGGATTGTTCTAAGTTTCCTTGCTCGAATTTAATAATGAATTTTTGATTCATACCAAAAATTGAAATCTTGCAATCGGGATGGGGGAGTTCAGCTATTAATCTCATGTAAATTTCGTGTTTTTTAAAATTAGCATAAAAATATAAAAAAACGCCCAAATGCAATGCATTTGAGCGCTCAGGATTATGATATGATTAGAAAAAGGCGTGTTATACGATACCTTGTGCTTTCATCGCGTTAGCGACTTTTATAAAACCACCAATATTGGCACCTTTCAAATAATTAACGAATCCACTGTCTTGCCCATATTTCAAACAAGTTTCGTGAATGCTTTCCATAATAGTTTTTAAGCGGTTGTCAACTTCTTCTGTACACCATTGTGTACGGATTGAGTTTTGAGACATTTCCAGGCCACTGACAGCAACACCACCAGCATTCGCAGCTTTACCAGGAGCAAAACTGATTTTTGCGTCTAGAAAAACTTTAATAGCTTCTGCAGTAGAAGGCATATTAGCACCTTCAGCTACGCAGATACAACCATTTGCTACAAGCGCTTTAGCATCCGATTCTTCTAATTCATTTTGTGTTGCACATGGTAATGCGATATCACATTTAAATTGCCAAGGCTTTTGACCAGGTAAGAACTGGGCATTCGGATAACGTGCAGGATATTGATCGAGGTTTCTTCCCAAAGTAGCCCCAAATGCCATTTTTTCAGCATCAAAACCATCAGGATCATAAAGTGTACCCAAACTATTTGAAACTGTAATTACTTTGGCGCCAAGTTGAACGGCTTTTTCAACAGCGTAAAAGGCTACGTTGCCAGCACCAGATACTGTCGCTACTTTACCTTGTAAAGATTTTCCTTGATATTTGAATATACAGTCAACAAAATATAGAAGCCCATAACCAGTAGCTTCAGGACGAATATATGATCCACCCCATAATTCACCTTTACCCGTTAGAACCCCTGTAAAATTGTTTTGAAGTCGTTTAAATTGACCAAATAAGAAGCCAATTTCACGTCCACCAACGCCAATATCTCCCGCAGGAACATCTGTATCTGCGCCAATATGACGATAAAGTTCAGTCATAAAGCTTTGACAAAAACGCATAATTTCATTATCTGTTTTACCTTTAGGATCAAAATCAGAGCCCCCTTTACCACCACCAATTGGCAGTCCTGTTAAGCTGTTTTTAAATACTTGCTCAAAAGCGAGGAATTTTAAAATACTTTGGTTAACAGAAGGAGCGAAGCGGAGACCGCCTTTATATGGACCGATTGAACTGTTCATTTGAACTCGATAACCACGATTTACCTGTACCTGGTGGTTATCATCCAACCAAGTTACACGGAAGGATATAATCCGCTCTGGTTCAGTCAGTCTTTCAAGAATCTTTTGGTTGAAAAATTCAGGATGGTTTTCGGTAATATAAGGAAATAAATCCTCGGTAACTTCTTTTACAGCTTGTAAGAATTCTGGTTCATTTGGATTGCGTTTCTCAACGATTGAGATGAACTCGTTAAAATTTTTTGACATGTTTTAATTAGTAAAATTTCCCTTTGGCTGGCACTAATTTATGTATTTTTTAATGAAAAACCAATATTTGTTAATTATTTACAAATATTAATCTGTTTTAATGAAATTTCATATTTTATATTTTTCGTTTAAAATCGATGATTCGTTGGTGAAATGTGTGTGTAGTGATGTATTAACTGTATTTTGTTCGATTTTTGTTATTGAAAAACGAAAATAATTCTATTTTGATAAAATACTTTAAAATGAGGTCTATAATTATAAAATATCTAACATCTAATGCTTTTTACTGATTATTTGGCAAATATTCAGCTTAGTTTTAATCCGGATGCCTACGCCCTCTTTGTACATTATTTGTTTATAATTTATATTATGTTAAATATCTTAAATCGGGACCTGCCCTGTTAGTTAAACTTCGTAAAAAAAGGAACTCAGACAATGTCTGAGTTCCTTGAAAAATATTTAGGTTGAATATTTACGTTTAAAAAATATTAATCGACAGCTTGAATCATTAAAGCTCCAACGGTTAGATTTGTCCGTGGATCAATAACAATGGCTTGAGAATTTGCAGCATTTTCCTGCTGCAAATCAAATACTAGATTCTCAGCGGATTTAATGGCTATTCGACCAATATCATTGAGTTTGATCGGGTCGCTATATATTTTTTCCTGTGTATTGATATCAAATTTATACAACACATCTACTATCTTAACTTTGGTTAATTTACTGTGGCTTTGGACAAGATAAACTTGTTCTGTATCCAAAGGTTTATTGTCGAACCAACATAAATTTGCTTGAATATTACGCTCAAACTTCGGTGGATGTTCTACACTCGCAATGGTATCGCCACGACTAGTATCAACATCATCACTGAGGTGTACAATGACAGATTGTCCGTTTTCAGCCCGTTGAAGTTGTTGTCCGTTTAATTCAATCGCTTGAATTGTGCTATATGTTTCTGCTGGATAAACAATGACCTGGTCACCAACCGTTAAGCCCTCTCCTAGTACGCGGCCTGCATAACCTCTATAATCGTGCAAATCTTCTGTTTGTGGTCTTACAACCCATTGGACGGGAAACCGCCAACTGGCTGCTTCCTGTTCGTGAATTTCTACATTTTCCAGGTAATCCAATAAAGATTCGCCTGCATACCAGCTCATTCTTTCGGACTTATGGACAATATTGTCTCCTTTTAAGGCTGAAACAGGTATGAAATCAATATCCTTAAGTCCGAGATTAGTTGCTAAAGTTAAATAATCGGCTTTGATCTGTTCGAAAACAGAAGCGCTATAATCGACCATATCCATCTTGTTAATGCAGACCAAAACTTGTTTCATGGCCAATAATTTAGCAATGAAAGAATGGCGTTTTGTTTGCTCTATTACGCCTTTTCTAGCGTCAACCAAAATGATTATAAGATCGGAATTGGAAGCGCCAGTTACCATGTTTCTGGTGTATTGGATATGTCCTGGAGCATCGGCTATAATATATTTTCGCTGTTCAGTCTGGAAATATTTATATGCTACATCGATTGTTATCCCTTGTTCGCGTTCAGCTTTAAGTCCATCAGTCAATATGGCCAAGTCTACTGTCCCGTCGTCATTTTTCCGGTTGGCACGTTGTATAGCTTCCAATTGGTCATCCAAAATGGAGTTTGTGTCGTATAGTAATCGGCCAATCAAGGTACTTTTACCATCATCTACAGAACCGGCCGTTATAAATTTCAATATATTCATTGTTGTCAATATCAGGTGTTTGATTTGAATTAAAAGTATCCTTGTTTTTTACGTTCTTCCATAGCTGCTTCAGATACTTTGTCGTCCATTCTGGCACCACGTTCACTTACCGTTGAGGCCTTGATTTCAGCGATAATATCATCTAGCTCAGTTGCCGTTGAATCTACCGCTGCTGTACAAGTCATGTCACCCACAGTTCTGAAACGTACAGATTTACGTTCTATATTATCCTCTGCATCGATATTTAAGAATGAGGCGGCAGCCATCAATTGCCCATTGCGGGTAATAACCTCCCGTTCATGGCTGAAATAGATAGATGGCAATGCGATCTGTTCGCGTTTAATATAATTCCAAACATCGAGCTCGGTCCAATTTGAAATGGGAAACACGCGGACATTTTCACCCTTATTTATTTTGCCATTAAAGATGCTCCAAAGCTCAGGTCTTTGGCGTTTGGGATCCCATTGTCCAAATTCGTCACGCACTGAGAAGATTCTTTCCTTGGCACGGGCTTTTTCTTCGTCCCTACGTGCGCCACCGATACAAGCGTCAAAACCATGTTTTGAGATTGTATCGAGTAAGGTAACTGTCTGCAAGGCATTTCGACTTGCATTTTTTCCCTTTTGTTCAACAACTTTCCCTTGATCAATGCTGTCTTGAACATAACCAACAATAAGTTTTTCTCCTATATCTTCAATCAGAGAATCCCTGAAAGTGATTGTTTCGGGAAAATTGTGACCAGTGTCAATGTGAACTAATGGGAAAGGAAATTTACCCGGTCTAAATGCTTTTTTTGCCAAGTGAACAAGTGTAATCGAGTCCTTACCACCAGAGAATAATAGCGCTGGTTTTTCAAATTGTCCGGCTACCTCTCTTAAAATATATATTGCTTCCGCTTCTAAATGATCTAAATAGTCCATTCTCTGAAATAATAAAATTTGATTTAATGAATTTGGGTTTCTGCTTCGCTATTTTATGATTTAACACCGTGCAAACCACATTCTTTTTTACTTTGATCTTCCCACCACCATCTACCAGCGCGGAAGTCCTCTCCTTCTTGTACCGCTCTTGTACAAGGTTGACAACCGATACTTGGGAAACCCTTGTCGTGCAGCACATTGTAAGGGATATATTGTTCTTTACAATATTTTTTTACTTCCTCAAAAGTCCAGTCAAATAAAGGATGGATTTTGATGATTTGGTTTGCTTCATCGTATTCGATAAAGTCCATATCGTGGCGATTGATGGATTGATCTGATCGGATGCCCGTTATCCAAATTTTTTTTCCTTTAATCGCACGTTGTAAAGGTTCAATTTTCCTTATCCTACAACATTCCTTTCGATTCTCAACCGACTCATAGAAGGAGTTTGGGCCTTTTCTGCTGATAAAATCTTCCAACAATGTTGTATCAGCAGTATAGGTTTTGATGTGCAAATGATAGCGCTCCAAGGTACGGTTCCACAGGGAATAGGTTTCTTTGAACAGTCGTCCAGTATCCAGCGTGAATATTTCGATATTGATATTATTTTTACCGACCCATTCCGTGATTACTTGATCTTCAATACCGAAAGAGGTCGAAAAAACTACCTCATTAGGAAATAAGGAGGCTATTGTTTGTAAGAGCTCCACTCCTTTTTTTTTGCCAATAATTTCTTTAATTTCCTTAACGTTCATAACGTAATATATTTTTGGTATGCTCGTTCAACTGCTTTACTTTGTATTCGAAATCTCCTCTAAGCTGCTCTCGATAAGTACTCATGAGCGACAGTGTTTCGTCAATTTCCTCCGGTAGCAGGTCATTTAATAGTTCCTTCACCCTTTTGGCAATCGTTGGTGATTTACCATTGGTGGAAATGGCTATTTTCAGGTTGCCTTTTTTTACAATGGATCCGAGATAGAAGTCGCATAATTCGGGTTTGTCCGCGGCATTAAATAGTATGTTATTTTGCCTTGTTAAATTACGCAACTGCTCGTTAAGCTCAATGTTATTGGTTGCCGCAATGACAAGTTGTTTGTCCGTAAGGTCATCTGGTGCAAAAGGACGAATGTTGAGCTGAATTTGTGCGTAATTTTGCAATAGTTCCTCAAATTCTGGGATGATTTCCCTAGTCACAATGGTCAGTTTTAAGCTTTCATCATTGGATATTAAAGCCTGAAATTTTTCCAATGCAACTTTCCCGCCTCCAACAAGTAAGGTGTCAATTTGATTTAGTTTGACGAATATTGGAAATAGCTGGTTCATATCTATAAAGCTAAAGCTTTTTCTTTAATGTGTTGGAATGAACGATGCTTAGCAACGACCTCGCCGATTACAATAATCGCCGGTACGCCGACCCTTTTCTCTGTTGATTCGTCAAGAATATTATCGATAGTACCCATTACAACCTTTTCATTAGGCAATGAACCATTTTGAATTAAGGTTATTGGTAAATTGTGCAGATTTCTTTGACGGTAAATTTCCACGATCTCTGCCAATTTTCCATAGCCCATCAAGACAACGACAGTGGCCTTGGATTCTGCCGCCAGATAAAGATCTGTTGACAGTGAGCCGTCCGATTTGGAACCTGTAATGACCCAAAAGCTCTCACTGATTCCCCGGTAAGTTAATGGAAGTTGTTGTAGTCCGGTAAGCCCAATTGCGGAGGAAATACCCGGCACAACTGCCGTTTCAATACCATATTGTTGTACGTAATCAATTTCTTCTCCACCACGGCCAAAAACAAATGGATCACCACCTTTTAGACGGACAACATGGCCATAGTTTAAGGCATAATCCACCAAAAGGCGATTAATTTCATCCTGTGAAGTAGAGAGTTGTTCTGCTCGTTTTCCAACGTATATCTTGATGCATTCAGCCTGTGCGTAATCCAGTAATTCTTCATTCACCAAGGCATCGTATAAAATGACATCTGCTTTTTCTATTGCTTTGATGCCCTTTAGGCTGATCAGATCCGGGTCACCCGGACCTGCTCCGACTAATGTTACTTTTGCTTTTATTGACATACCTATTCCCTCCTATACCAATACTGGTTTTAAATTTTTACGTTGATAGACTCCATTGATAAACTTCGTTGCTTCCTGAAGGTAGTTGATTGCAAAATGCTCCGTTGGTTCATTTTTACTAATCTGTAAGACTAATTCCGGAAACGTTTTGTCAAAATTATATTCACCTGTTTCCACGAAATGTGTTTGGAATTCGTTTATTACGATATTTTGTGTGCTTGCGCTAACTCCCTTATCCAATAATAGGGCTTTTGCTGCTTGTACAAAGGCATTATAGGCATGATAAATTGCATCCGAGAATTTGGATTCTTGAAATGTTTCATTTGCCCATTGCAACTTTTCTTCCGCCTCATAGATCAATGTGGCAACCAAGTCAATAACGACACCCGCACACTCGCCAACCCCGATTGCCGTTTGGAAAGTTCCTTCATGCCCCCAGTCGACAAATTCGTCTTCAGCGAGATTGGTCAGATCCGATAGCGGTTTTAAAAGATTATAAAAGTAATTCTTACTTTGTCTGTCGTAGTAAGCATGGAAATTTTCATTTGCTTCCGCATTTTTTTTATAATCATTTAGCACCCATTCTACAACATGTAAGACTCTTTTTGTTGGTACTTTGATAATACGCTCTGCAACACGCCCTTCACCATTGCCAATTGTTCCACCGCCAAGCATAACTTGTGCTGCAGGAACCACTTTGCCTTCCGCTTTGACTGAACTACCATGAAAGCCAATATGTGCCAGACCATGTTGGCCGCAAGAATTCATACAGCCCGAAATTTTGATTTTTAAATCACGATTAAAGACAAAATCTTGATGAAATTCAGCGATATAAGATTCAATAACCCGGGCCATTTCGGTACTGTTTGAGATGCCTAGATTACAGGTGTCCGTACCAGGGCAAGTTGTTACATCTGCTGTACTATCAAAACCGACCTGAGCTAGATCCAAAGATTTAAGTAATTGATAAATATGTGGCAGTGACTTTTCTGTTGCGTATTTTAGCAGTAAGCTTTGGTTTTGCGTGATACGGATATCGTCAGCGACCAAATTGTTCAGACCAGCAACCAACGCACGTGCTTTATCTGTACCAATATCACCCGTGGATACCCGTACATAGACACCATAATATCCGTCTTGTTTTTGTCCGAATGTATTGGTGCCCTTCCAGACCTGATAGTTTAGGTCGCTATCTAGATCAATAGCTGATAACTGGCTGTCGTCTGGTGGTAATGGCTGTTCGATTTTGGTTCGGTCGATCGGATAGCTTTTCACCTTCGTCGCAATTTTTTCGGCTTCAATTAAATTTAGCACTTCTTCTAACCCTAATTTCTGAATAAGGTATTTGAATCGAGCTTTATTGCGGTTATTTCTTTCGCCATAACGATCAAAGACACGAAGTGTAGCTTCTATATAGGGGATCAGTTCATCCTCTGGTAGAAACTCGCTTGTTACTGATGCTAAGAAAGGCTGAGATCCCAATCCCCCACCCAATAGCACTTTAAAACCCCTAGTTTCCACACCATTGACAACTTTTATTTTTGGAATAAAACCAAGGTCATGAATATAGGAAAACGCCGTGTCTTCATCACTGGCGGAAAATGACATTTTGAATTTTCGTCCCATTTCCGCACATACTGGATTACGTAAAAAATATTCAAAGGTAGCCTGAGCATATGGCGAAACATCAAAAGGTTCCTTTGGATCGATTCCTGAACTTGGAGAAGCGGTGACATTACGGACTGTATTCCCACAAGCTTCACGTAATGTAATATCGTCTTCTGCCAATTTGGACCAAAGTTCCGGTGTACGGTCAAGGCTAACGTAATGAATCTGTATATCTTGACGTGTGGTCAGGTGCAGGTTGCGGCTTGCGTATTCGTCTGATATCGCTGCAATTTTGTTCAATTGCTTAAACGTAACCTTTCCAAATGGAAGTTTTATACGAACCATTTGAACTCCAGGTTGTCTTTGTCCATATACCCCCCTAGCCAAACGCAACGATCTAAATTTCTCGTCGGCAATTTTGCCCTCATGGAACAATCGAATCTTTTTTTCAAGTTCGATAATTTCCTTTTCCACGATTGGGTTTTCTAATTCTGTGCGGAAGCTTTGCATATAACAAATAAAATCTATTGATTTAGTATTCTTTTCTCAGGGTCAAATGTAAAAATATTTTTTTAATATTCTATAATATCTACCAAATTAATATATATTTGCCCTATAAAATTTAATATACAAAACCTGTAGACTTTTAGGTGTAATGATAAGAAAGTGTTTTATAGTTCTGATTTTAAGCTATGTAATCGTATTTAAAATGACTTCCTGTGCGCCGAAAGTTAAAAATGGTTACAGCAAGGAACATGGTTTTGAAGGTAATATTTCTTTGTCCGGTGCATTTGCCCTTTATCCTTTGGCACTGGTTTGGAGTGAAGATTTTAAAAAAATACACCCCAATGTTCGCTTCAATATTTCAGCTGGAGGTGCTGGAAAAGGAATTGCAGATGTTCTTACAGGGATGGTTGATATTGGGATGGTATCTAGAGATCTACATGAGCAGGAAATAAAAAAAGGGGCTGTTCCAATTATTGTTGCAAAAGACGCCGTTATCTGTACGATCAATCCTGACAACCCTAATTATCCTACTATTTTGAAGCGTGGTTTGAGTCGCGAAGAATTGCTGAATATTTTTGTGAATCGAAAGTTTAAGACCTGGAAAGAAATTGATTCTCAGTTTACGGCGGATCCTATCAACGTGTATGTGCGTTCGGATGCTGCTGGAGCAGCTGAAACATGGGCCAAATTTTTTGGTCATAAGCAGGAAGATCTGCAAGGTATTGGCATTTTTGGTGATCCCGGGATTGCCCAAGCTATTAAGGATGATATCAATGGGATTGGATTCAATAACATTAATTACGTTTATAATCTAAAAACTAACAAGGTCTTTGACCGTATTGCTGTTGTTCCTTTGGATCTGAATAAAAATGGACATGTTGAAGATAATGAGCAGTTTTATGGTACACTATCTAATTTGACAGAGGCCGTTGCTACAGGGAAATACCCTGCTCCACCTTCAAGAGAGTTAACCTTTGTAACGCGTAATAAGACCGAATCCCTTCTGTTGAAGGAGTTTATTTCTTTTGTGCTCCAGAAACAGGCGCAATCGCAGCTCCTTGAAAATGGTTATGTCCCACTAAATGAAACACTGATAAAAGAAGAACTTAATAAGTTATAGCATGCTAAATACTCGTCTCGTTAAAGATATATTGGTCAAGCGATCCACTTTGCTCCTCTTACTGATTTCACTTTCAGTTGTGGTGATTATTGCGGTTGGTTTAACCATAAAATCGATTCCGTTATTTGAATACAGTAATATCTTTCAACTGTTAACCGATAAGGTTTGGTCACCAATGAAAGGGTCGTTTGGCTTTTTGCCTTTTATTGCAGGCACGCTTGCCGTTACCTTGATTTCTCTTATTATTGCGATTCCACTTTGTATACTGACTGCTGTTTACTTAACTGAATATGCTTCGGATGCTTTAAAGAATATGATGCTTCCTTTGGTCAATATCTTGGCTGCAATACCACCTGTACTTTATGGAGTCTGGGGTGTCTTGTTTATTGTACCCTTGATTCAGTTGTATATAGCGCCGATCTTTGGTGTTGTAACCTCTGGATATTCTGTGCTTGCTGGCGGTATTGTATTAGCGGTGATGATCTTTCCCATCATGATCTCCATCATGGTTGAGGTACTTCAGACCATTCCCTATGACTTAAAGGCGGCCTCGCTATCTTTAGGTGCGACAAAATGGGATACCATCAAACATGTTATTCTGAAAAAAGCTAGGCCGGGTATTGTTGCTGCCATTGTTTTGTCAACATCTAGAGCCTTTGGTGAAACAATAGCGGTATTGATGGTCTGTGGCAATGTTGCAAAGGTGCCGACTTCGGTATTTGATGCGGGATATCCAATTCCAGCATTAATAGCCAATAATTTTGGGGAAATGATGTCAATTCCGCTTTATGAATCTGCATTAATGTTCTCAGCGTTGCTGCTGTTCGTGATCATATTTGTTTTTAATTTAATATCTCGTCTTATATTGAGACGACTGGAAGGAGCTCAGCATGGATAATACGAAAAGACGGCTATTGAGTGAAAAGGTAGCCAAAGGTTTTATGCATCTCTCTGGGATAACTGTCACTGCTTCCCTATTTTTTATCGTAGGAACTATCTTGTATAAGGGGCTTCCTTATCTCAGTTGGGCGATGGTTAGTCAGTTGCCAAAAGGTGGATTTTATATTGGAAAGGAAGGTGGGATTTTGAATGCGATTTTGGGTTCTCTTTATTTAGCAGGTGTGGCAACAGCCCTGTCTGCAATTATAGGAATTCCGATTTCGTTGTACCTTAATGTTTATTTGGGAGCGAAATCAAAAGTGACTCAACTTTCTAAATTGTTGTTTGATGTATTGTATGGTGTTCCTTCTATTGTTTATGGGGCTGTTGGTTTTGGAATTATGGTTTATTTAGGTATTCGAGCATCGCTATTGGGGGGTATCATTACAGTGACACTGCTAACGATTCCAATTGTGGTTCGTACTGTGGACGAATTGATCAAAACCATTCCTGAAGACCTAAAGAATGTTACTCTTTCCCTAGGGACAACACGCTGGGAATTGGCTAAGGTCATGCTAAGGAGTGTCCGAACAGGGCTTCTTACTGCAATTTTGTTGGCTTTTGGGCGTGCTATTGGTGATGTTGCAGGCGTTTTATTGACAACAGGTTTTAGTGATAATCTTCCAAAATATATTGATGAACCGGCAGCAACGTTGCCATTGGCCATATTTTTTCAGTTAAGTAGTCCTATTCCTGAAGTTCAGGGGCGCGCTTATGCTTCAGCTTTAGTTTTAACAATCATTATTTTAATTATTGTAGTATGCACTCATATCCTTCAATCGAAACAAAAAAATCGTCGATAACAAATCCCTTGATCAATCCACATATTGAAATCAAGGATCTTAACGTTTATATTGACGGGCGACATATACTCAAAAATATCAACCTCGCGCTACCAAACAATAGTGTCACATCTATTATTGGTCCTTCAGGTTGTGGGAAAACAACGCTTTTGAAGACGCTTAATAGATTGGTAGACGATACTAAAGGTGTTGAAATAACGGGTTCGGTTCTCGTTAATGGTGAGGATATTTATGGTAGAAATGCTGAAGTAACGCATATTCGTAAGAAAATGGGACTTTTGTCCCAAAAACCTTATCCGCTACCAATGTCGATCTATGACAATGTGGCTTATGGTCCTCGTATACATGGTACTCGAAGCAAAAAGGAGTTGGACATAATTGTGGAAACACAATTGCGAAATGTGGCTCTATGGGACGAAGTCAAGGATCGCCTCGGACATTCGGCTAGCGGATTGTCCATTGGTCAGCAACAAAGGCTTTGTCTTGCAAGAGGTTTGGCTGTAGAACCTGAGATTATCCTTGGGGATGAATCGACATCTGCATTAGATCCACTTTCTACTGCTAAAATTGAGGAATTATTAATTGAATTGAAGAAAGATTATACCATTGTATTGGTGACGCACATCTTGCGACAGGCAAGACGCGTGTCTGATTATGTCCTTTTTGTTTACGGGGGCGAGATCCTTGAGTTTGGCCCAACAGAGCAGGTTCTGTTAAATCCTCAAAATGAAATAACAAAACAATATGTAAAAGGGTTTATTTCCTAGGTGTAGCAAATGTGCAGGCGGGATCGTTCTAATTAAGATTTAAATAACTTAATTATGAAAAGTAGCTGTTTTATTGCCATACCATTGGTCCTGTCAAGTT
The DNA here is from genome assembly GCF_014109745.1 of Sphingobacterium paramultivorum. NCBI lineage: Bacteria > Pseudomonadati > Bacteroidota > Sphingobacteriia > Sphingobacteriales > Sphingobacteriaceae > Sphingobacterium > Sphingobacterium paramultivorum. Next base: position 1,834,102 of record NZ_CP058555.1, on the reverse strand, counting down.
TTTTTATTTCCTGTAGTAAAGATGTCGCTTATTCTTCTGAATTTGATAAGAGTTATGAAGCTTATCAAAAATATAAAAAGGAGAATGCAAATTCTTATCAATATACTGTTACCAGCTCTTCCTGGACAGGAAGTAATAGTACGACCACAATAACAGTTTTTAACGGTCAGGTAGAACATAGATCATATGAAGCCAAAACACACCTCGAAGATGGCAAAGTGCAGACTTATGCTAAATGGACCGAAAACAAGACTGAATTAAATACGCACGACGAAGGCTATGAAGCTTCTACGCTGGATCAAGTTTATGAGAGAGCAAAGAAGGATTGGCTGATAAAAAGAAAAGACTCAAAGATCTATTTTGAAGCCAAAAACAATGGTCTAATTTCTTCTGCGGGCTATGTTCCCGATAATTGTCAAGACGATTGCTTTGTTGGGATAAACATCAGTAAAATCAGCATGCCACCGATATCGTTTCCATAAAATCAGTTTATAAACCTCGTTTAAGGAATTATGCGGGACCATTCTAGTTAAAATATGAATAATCCCGCATTTTATTTTACCATAGTATCAGATAGATTCTACTTCCTACTTCAGATGAAATAAATCATCAACGCCAAGTATCTTCTTGGAAGTAAATCCTTCGGCATATTTCGCTTGAATGTACCGTCCAAATTCTCGCGCTCTAGCAGCAGTCGATTCCATGAAATCCGGATTAGAAATATACGTCTGTGGTTCATCCGGATTTACATTTTCTCCGGTATAGAATTGAGTTTTGTAAGCTAGTACAGATTTTTCTTTAATGTGATAATAATCTGTTATATCAATGACAACATCAGGTTTGATATAATAGTCTTGTACAAATTGCAGTACCAATCGAGGGCGGTAGGCCTCCTGAGGAATATTGTCCTGATCAAAAGTTTCCACTTTTCTCAAGCCAGCAAGAAAGCAGGCTTCGTTGACCATCTGTCCCGCTCTTCCATGGTCTGGGTGGCGATCAGTAATGGCATTTGTAATGATAATATCCGGTTGGTATTTGCGGACGGCCCTTATTACAGCCATTTTTTCTTTTTCAGCATTTTCAAAGAAACCATCTCTTAGGCCAAGATTTTCTCTAACGGCCAGCCCTAATATTTCGGCAGCATCTTTTGCTTCTTGTGCTCTAGTCTCCGCTGTGCCACGCGTGCCGAGCTCACCTTGGGTTAAATCAACAATTCCTACCTTTTTTCCTTCTGCAACATATTTTGCCATCACACCTCCTGCGCCTAGCTCAGCGTCATCTGGATGTACAGCAATGATAAGTAGATCTAATTTTAACATATAATATTTCTCTCTTTTAATTGGCTTCCCTTTTTATGACAAATCATTCCAATTGACCGATGGATAGTTTTGGCGAAAAACCTTTACTAATCCCGTGTGGTTATTGATCCCAAGTCCATATACGACTCGGCCTGTGCTGTGGGGAACTGCGGCAAATGTAAGCAGTTTATGGGTTACTCTTGTAAAAGACGCTCAATATTGCGACAAATTTTACTTGATAATGGCGAAGTAGTCGGATAATAGAAATCAATGACCTCTCCTTTTTTGTTTACCAGATATTTGTGGAAATTCCAGGAAGGTTTACTGTTAATATGTCCATTTTGATCTTTGCTCGAAAGAAAACTGTATAAAGGTGTTGTGTATTCGCCGATAACATGGCTACGCTTAAAAATAGGAAAACTCACCTGTTGATTGATCCGGCAGAATGTCTCTAGCGTACTACCGGTTAACGGTTCCTGGTTACGAAAATTATTTGCTGGAAATGCCAGAATTTCGAAACCTTGGTCTTTATATTTTTGGTAAAGTTTTTCGAGCGATTTAAATTGTCTGGTAAAGAGACATTGGCTGGCAGTATTGACAATGAGTAAAACTTTACCTTCAAAATCAGCGAGGGATTTTTTTTTACCGTTAAACTGAAGTGCGTCAAAGTCGTATACTGTTTTCATCTGGTTTTGGTTTGATTGGTCACATAACAGGTTGAGGTCTCGACTTCTCGAATTCCCTAATGATATTTTCAATGGCAAAGTCTTCTTTTGGGTCATAAGTTGACTTTAGGTTGTGACCGAATATTTTCGCGACTCCCTGATAGAAAAAAGCGGAAATCCCACCCTTCATTTCCTTTACCATTTCATAACCGGTATGTCCCGTATAACGATCGATCAATTTAATGAGTATTTTGCCTTGTGAAATAGTCATATTTTTGATTTCTCGGTCAAACATCTGTTTTACGTCACTTTCACATTTTTCAACCAATGCTTTATGTTCCTTTTTGTCCGAAGTTAGCGCGAGATCTCTGTCTAGCTGATCATATCTTTTTTGCGCATATATAGCATAAGGAAGAACCTTTAGGACATTTCTTCTAAAGCGGAGATATTCTCTTCGTGCTTCTTCACTTGACCAGGTTCTTTTGGCTACAACAGTGACCTCTGGAATCGGAAACCAAGGTAGCACCTCTCCGCTTGTCAAGGTTGTTGTCATATAGCTGTTTACGATCTCCTGCGCCCCCTCTCCATACAAAGGAAGAGTGAGTGATTGAGACTGTGCCCATACGGACAAAGTCCTTGTGAGGAAAAGCAAACAAAATAATATTGTCTTCATTTGGGCAATTATATAACGCTTTTTAATTTGTCAATGCTATAATATTTTGGTAGATTTATTACAAAATAAGTTAGCTTGAAAATAGTATTCAAGAATACATTAACTAAATTACACAAATTTACTCAAAAAACATCATTTACCTGCAACGTTTATGAAAGATTATGTGATTGATATTGAAGCAGAAAACAAAGAGATAAGGAAACGTTACCGTGCATTGTTGCGCGCTTGTAAGCCAACTTTACAGCGTGGAGACAAGCAGGAGATCCGAAAGGCATTTGATTTAGCATTGGATAGTCATAAAGAGATGCGACGCAAATCAGGAGAGCCTTATATTTATCACCCAATAGCTGTTGCCCAGATTGCTGCTGAAGAGATTGGCTTAGGAACAACATCTATAGTATGCGCCTTGCTCCATGATGTAGTTGAAGATACCAATGTTACATTGGATGAAATTGAAGAAATGTTTGGTAAGAAAGTTCGCCGAATTATCGATGGGCTTACCAAAATTTCAGGGATTTTTGATCCAAACAGTTCCATGCAAGCGGAGAATTTCAGAAAAATGTTGCTCACACTGGCTGACGATGTTCGTGTAATTCTCATTAAATTGGCAGATAGGCTGCACAATATGCGTACTATGGAATTTATGGCCAGGGATAAGCAGCTGAAGATTGCTTCGGAGACAAGTTATCTTTATGCACCATTAGCACATCGTCTTGGGCTGTATGCGATAAAATCCGAATTGGAAGATCTCTCGATGAAATTTACCGATCCGGACACCTATAAATTTATAGCTCGAAAACTGAATGAGAAGAAAGCCGAGCGCGAAAAATTTATAGGCGATTTTATTGGTCCCATCAAAGAGATATTGGAGGAACAGGGTATTAAGGCGTCCGTATTTGGGCGACCTAAATCAATCCATTCTATTTGGAATAAGATGCGAAAAAAATCGATTCCTTTTGAGGAGGTTTATGATTTGTTTGCCATACGTATTGTAATAGATGCTGTGGATGAAAAAGAAAAAACCGAATGTTGGAAAGTCTATTCTATTGTCACAGATTTGTATCGCCCTAACCCCGACCGTCTTCGGGATTGGATTTCCTCTCCGAAAGGAAATGGTTATGAGTCTTTACATACTACGGTAATGGGACCTAAAGGGCAGTGGGTAGAAGTTCAGATTCGAACCAAACGGATGAATGAAATTGCCGAAAAAGGGTTTGCAGCGCATTGGAAGTATAAAGAATCAAATTCAGATTCTGGCTTGGATCAATGGATCAAAAAGGTACGCGATGTCTTAAGTAGTCCGGATCAAAATGCGATGGATTTTGTGGATGATTTTAAGATGAATCTTTTCTCCGATGAGATTTTTATATTCACCCCCAAAGGAACACTGATTCAACTACCCAACAATGCCACTGCTTTAGATTTTGCCTTTGAGATCCACTCTGATATTGGGGCAAGTTGTATTGGCGCCAAAGTAAATCACAAACTTGTTCCTTTGAGTCATATTTTGCAAAATGGGGATCAGGTAGAGATTATTACATCGAGCAAGCAGTCGCCTAAGGAGGATTGGTTGAATTTTGTTGTGACTGCAAAAGCCAAATCCAAAATCAGATCTTCTTTAAAAGAGGAAAAGAGAAGAGTTGCGGAGGATGGGAAAGAGATTTTGGAACGTAAGTTGAAATCGCTAAAAGTTACCTATAATACGGATAATATTAATAAAATTGCCAACTTTTTAAAATATCCTAGTTCGCAGGATCTTTTCTACAATGTTGCTAAGGGCATTGTTGATATTCGGCAACTGAGAGAATATGTCGCGCATGAAAAAGCAGTTGAAATTAATGTAAGTTCTTCATCAGGAAATCAATTTAATACCCATATAGGTGGACTAGTTGAAAAGATAAATAAGAAGGAATTCGACACGATCTTAATTGGTGACGACATGCAGAAAGTCGATTACACGTTAGCACCCTGTTGTAACCCTATCCCTGGTGACGATGTCTTTGGCTTTTTGACAGTTAATGATGGTATAAAAATTCACCGTACGAGCTGTCCAAATGCCTCCAAGCTGATGGCAAATTATGGCTATAGAATTTTAAAAGCACGCTGGGCTTCTACAAAAGATTCTGCATTTTTGACAGGTTTACATATAGTTGGCATAGATGATGTTGGATTAGTAAATAAGCTTACAACTGTTATTTCGCAAGAATTTGCTGTTAATATTCGGTCCTTGTCAATTTCAAGTAACGAAGGTATTTTTGATGGTAATATTATGGTCTATGTGAATGATACTGCTCAGCTTGAAAGTTTGATGAGAAATTTAAAGCAAGTCAGAGGGATAACAGGTGTCAATCGATATGAATCGGAAAATTAATAGCCAAGAGTTGGATTGAAAATTACGCTAAGGCGACTACTATTAAGCACTATTTTTAATAGAGGAAATATCAATCTTAATTGGTAAATTTGTACAAGAATATTTTTACTATGAATCAAGCTGAAAATTTTGCAACTGTAAAAAAAATCTTTGAAGCCTACTTAGAAAATAAAAATCTAAGAAAAACACCAGAGCGCTATGCGATTTTGGAAGAGATTTATTCACGTACTGATCACTTTGATGTAGAGTCTTTGTATATCCATATGAAGAACAAGAAATATCGTGTCAGTCGTGCTACAGTTTATAATACCCTAGAACTTTTGGTCTCTTGTGACTTGGTTACAAAACACCAGTTTGGAAGGAACATGGCGCAATTTGAGAAGTCTTATGGGTTCAAACAACACGATCACGTGATCTGTATTGAATGTAATAAGGTCGTTGAATTCTGTGATCCACGTATCAATCAAATTCAGAGTCTCATGGGGGATCTTTTAAAATTTGACATTAAGCACCACTCTCTCAATTTGTATGGTGTATGTCAAGACTGTCAACTTAAGAACAAAAAAGAAGAGACCGTCGCTCACGAAGCTATTTCAAATTAATCTTATATTTTCTTAAATATAATAGTACATTTGTTCAGGAATGTTCAGGGGGAAAATTCCTGAACATTTTATTTTTGAATAGAGTCTATTTTTATTAATAACATTTTAATTACTATACTTTAAAAGCTATGCAAGTTGATGTGCTTTTGGGCTTACAATGGGGTGACGAGGGTAAAGGTAAAATCGTAGACGTATTTTGTCCAAAATACGATTTAATCGCTCGTTTCCAAGGCGGCCCTAACGCCGGACACACGTTGGAATTCGATAACAAGAAATTCGTACTCAACACAATTCCATCTGGTATCTTCAATGAAGGTACACTAAATCTTATTGGTAATGGCGTCGTTATCGATCCGATTATCTTAAAAAGAGAGTTAGACAACCTGAAGACAGCTGGTTTTGATCCGGTGGGTAAAGGCAATTTGGTTTTAGCGCGTAAAGCACACCTTATTCTGCCGACGCACCAATTATTGGATGCTGCCTCAGAATCAAAAATGGGTGCAGGAAAAATCGGATCCACGCTGAAAGGTATCGGTCCAACTTACATGGATAAAACCGGTAGAAATGGTTTACGTGTCGGTGATACAACACTTCCAGATTTTCAAGAGCGTTACCAAAAGTTGAAAGAAAAACACCTAAGTATTCTTTCGCATTACGGTGAAATACCTGATTTCAGTGAAAAAGAGAAAGCATTTTTAGATGCAATCGAATTCATTAAATCTATCCCACATGTGGATTCAGAGCATTTGGTGAATCAATATCTGAAAGAAGGCAAACGTGTGTTAGCTGAGGGTGCTCAAGGTACGCTTTTGGATGTTGATTTTGGTTCTTATCCATTTGTTACTTCATCTAATACCACAACGGCCGGAGCTTGTACAGGCTTAGGTATCGCACCAAATAAAATCGGCAAGGTATATGGTATCTTTAAAGCATATGCGACTCGCGTAGGTGGCGGTCCCTTCCCTACTGAACTTCACGATGAAACTGGCGAAAAATTACGTCAATTAGGTCATGAATTTGGAGCGACTACAGGCCGTGCTCGTCGTACGGGATGGATCGATATTCCAGCTTTGAAATATGCCATTATGTTGAATGGCGTGACAGACTTGATTATGATGAAGGCTGACGTTTTGGATACCTTCGACAAAATCTACGCATGTACACATTATAAGTATAATGGTGAAGTGATTGATTATATGCCTTATGAAATCATCACGCATCAAGCAGAACCTATCTTAGAAGAAATTGATGGGTGGAAACAAGATTTGACCGGTATAACGTCTGAACAAGAAATACCTGAAGCATTAAAAAATTATATTTCTTATTTAGAGAAAGCTCTTGAAGTACCTATCACGATCCTATCGGTAGGTCCTGATCGTAAACAAACATTAGCTTTATCAAAATAAACTATGCGGATCGAAAGTTTTGATCTTCTCGATTCTAAAGATAAATTTCATCAAAAAGCCCTGCACTGGTCGGGGCAATTTGATGAAATTTCTTTCTTTAATAGTAATGGGATGTCCGATCAATGGGGCAAATTTGAACAGATCTTGGCTGTCAAGGCATTATTCTCTTTCCGTGCAAATGAAAATGTATTTGACCAGCTCGACGCTTTTTTGAGATTACATCAATCTCAGTTTATCCCCGGATTTCTATCCTACGACCTTAAGAATGAGATAGAAGAATTACAGACAACAGGAAAGGATCAGCTCGAATTTCCAGAAGCTTATTTCTTTGTGCCGGCAATTACACTTCGATGGATGGCGGGTCAAGTGCATATAGAAGCCGAGGATCCTGTTAAAATCTATCAGGCTATTTCCGATACTCAGATTCCTGCGATAACCCCAATTTCTGTGCAGGTGCAGTCGCGTTGGACAAAGGGTGAATATGTCAAAGCTTTTGAAAATGTACAGGCACATATTCAGCGTGGAGACATCTATGAAGTGAACCTTTGCCAGGAATTTTTTGCTGATGATGCTGATATCTCTCCTATGGAAGTTTATCATCGGTTGAATACCATATCACCTACGCCCTTTAGTTCATTTTTCAAGGTAGGTTATCATTTTATCATGAGTGCTTCTCCGGAGCGATTTTTAGCGAAAAGACAAGGAAAGTTGATTTCTCAGCCGATTAAAGGAACGGCCAAAAGGGGGGCAAATCCAACAGAGGACCAACAGATTATAGCTGATATGTTGAGGTCAAAAAAAGAGATCGCCGAAAATGTGATGATCGTTGATTTGGTTCGTAATGATTTGACACGAAGTGCTCTTCCCGGAACGGTTGAGGCCACCCGCCTTTTTGAGATTCAATCCTTCGAACAAGTGCATCAAATGATTTCGACTATTACCTGCATGCAAGATCCAGAAGTCGCCAATGTGGATGTATTTAGAAATACCTTTCCGGCAGGTTCGATGACAGGTGCTCCCAAAATTGCAGCTATGCAAATTTGCGATCAGCTTGAAGCTCGAAAGCGAGGTATCTATGCTGGATCTATCGGTTACTTTGACACTGTGCATGATGAATTTGATTTTAACGTCGTTATCCGTTCATTGCTTTACAATAAACAAAAAAGGTACCTTTCCTTTCATACTGGTGGAGCAGTTACCAATCAGGCAGCTGCCGATCAGGAGTATCAAGAATGTCTTTTGAAGGCTTCTGGTATTCTTGAAGCTTTAGATGCTAGCTTGGGAGAATAAAACTATACTAATTTTGTAGAGAATATTTTTTGCTTCAAGTATTTTTTCGACCTTTGTCTCGTTGGCTACACAGATTCCCTATATCGATCTACATACGCATCGGAATTATCCGGTCAAAGAACGTGTTACTCTTTCTATTAAGAATATCACGTTGAACCATTCGGAGACAATTTCTGAAGCGGATTGTTCAGTAGGTTTACACCCATGGTATATCAATGAGAATACTGAACACGATTTGGAACTCCTGGTAGACGCATTAGCTCGGAGTCAAGTTTTAGCCATAGGTGAATGTGGTATAGACAAAAATATCGCCACTTCCCTCTCCGACCAACAGCCTGTGTTTGATCAACAGGTTCGCTTGGCTAAAACGTATAGGAAGCCCTTGATAATTCATTGTGTTCGAGCTTTTCAGGAGATTGTTGATTGTCTAAAAAAAGTGAATTTTAACGAAGCTGTTGTTTTTCATGGATATCGTAAGAACTGGACCTTGGCTCAACAGTTAATCGATCAAGGGTATTATCTTTCCATAGGAAAACATTGTTTAAACGGAAGTCAAGACGAACTTTTACAAAATATTTCACTCTGCCATTTGTTTTTAGAAACAGATACAGATACGACTGTAGAAATTGCTACACTTTATCGCTACGTAGCTCGGCTCAGATCGATCGAACTGGAAGAGTTAAAACGGGCTTTATTCCAAAATTATAAGAAAGTATTTAATAAATGAACCCATCATAATTTGATTATTCACGTTGAATGATAGATTTTGGGAATTCATCATAATATAAAAACAAATTTAAATAGATGAAAGATTTAAGCTGGCTGTCACGTACCGAAGCATTGATCGGTAGAACGGCGGTTGAAAAATTAGCTAATTCGCATGTGATGGTTTTGGGATTAGGTGGTGTTGGTTCATTTGCTGCAGAATTTATATGCCGGGCAGGTGTTGGGAAAATGACCATTATCGATGGAGACACAGTGGACCCGTCCAACCGTAATAGACAATTGCCTGCCTTGGCAACCAATCATGGTGAAGCAAAAGCTGAAATTATGCGGGAAAGATTGTTAGCTATTAATCCTGAGTTGGATTTAACCGTAATACAAGACTTTATCATTCCAGAAAAAATACCAGCTTTATTAGATTTAGCTCCGGATTATTGTGTTGAAGCCATTGATAGTATTACACCGAAACTATTTTTCATTCGGAGGGCATTGGAAGCCAATATACCATTTGTGAGTTCAATGGGTGCTGGTGGGAAAGTGGACCCCACGAAAATAAAAATTGACGATATCGGTAAATCTTATAATTGTAAATTAGCGCATCATATCCGTAAAAAATTGCGCAAACATGGTATTCGAGATGGGGTAAAAGTGGCATTTTCAACTGAACTTCCAAACAAGGATTCATTATTATATACTGATGGGAGTAACTTTAAAAAGTCTGCCTACGGTACCATGTCATATCTACCAGCAGCCTTTGGTGGGGCAATAGCTTCTGTTGCTATACGAGATTTAATAGAAAATGCTTAACTTAGGCATTAAATAAACATATGAACAAATGAAAGAAGCTACCCGTCAATCGATGGATAGCTTCTTTTCTTTGTTTAACGACTGGTGACACCTTTCATATCAATGCCTTTGGGCTTGATATGCTCTAATCTTTTCTTTAGTGTATCGATTTTTGATTTTTCAAGATTACCTGTCGCAATTATAATTCCTTCCTTCACCTGGGCCGTAATGGTTGGAAAATCTTCCAGGACAAGATTGACATCTCTCGTTAAGGTAGAATCTATCGCGCCGCCCATAATTTCATGATATTTTTCACGGGCATCTTCTGGTTCAGGAAGATTTACAATGATATTGTTGTGAATGGATTTGATATCCTCTCCCCCTGCTAATTTTGTTTTGTTTTCTATATCCTGCTTGAGCGAATCCGAACCTATCTGTCCATCCAACGTTACATTCCCTTCCTCGACATCTACTTCGATGCCTGCAGTAGTTTCCAATGCTGCCTCGATTTTTGATCTTAGTTTTTCGTCGGATTCGGGCGATCTACAAGAGTGAATAAACAGTAAAGCACCAAGTAAGAAGATTAAAAGTAAATTATTCAATTTCATGTCATTCTTCGTTTCTGTACTAAATAAGAACAGATGCATCGGCATATTGTTTAATTTTTCGGTATTTTCATCACTTAGTAGATTGCAATAACTTTTTGATTAACGTTGTTAAAAACAAAACTATCACCTATTTTTTTTTCGATAAGTAGTTGTCCAATTGGAGATGCAGGCGAAATGACGAAGATATTATTAGCCCCTATTTTTACGGCTCCAATACTTGTGGCGATCAAATATAGTCCAACATTGGTTTGAACAAGCGTTCCTAGTCTGGCGACATCCATTACATCATTTTGTAATGATTCTATACTGATCAGTTGCTGTAGATCTTTATTGGCTTCCAGGAGTTGCTTTTGGTAGCGATTGATGTCCTGTTGAATCATTTCACGTGAAGTTTCATATTTGTCCCCAGCACTACTTTTGGTATCGTCATTACTTGAATCTCTGGCTGTTTCTAAAGCAGATTCTATCATTGTGATACGTTCCTGAGTACGTTTTAGTGCTATGTCGAGGATCTCCCCTTTTATGTCGAAATAATTATTTGTCATTCCGAAAAATAAGAAATAAGTTTTATTCATTAAAAAATAAAAACAATACACTTAGTCTCAATAGAATATAACAAATCTGATGGCAAATAACACGAATAAGGTTGCAATAAATTAAAAAATTGCTACATTTGTGCACTGAAACACGGAAAGGTGTCAGAGTGGTCGAATGAGCAGTCCTGGAAAGACTGTATACGGGATGACTGTATCGAGGGTTCGAATCCCTCCCTTTCCGCAAAATAAACCGTTTTTAACGTTGTTAAGAACGGTTTTTCTGTTTTAGGTGATGTACCAGCACCAAAAACAGCGCCAAAACCAAACCAAAGAAGGAAACGTTTTACGAGAACTTCGTCTTTCAAAATTCCACGCATTATTGGAGCCAAATCCGGTGACTGGAGAGTTGTTTATTAATACGAGAGCCCAGGCCAAATTGGTAAGTTCAAAAAGTTCTATGTTCGAGATGGAATAAACTATATTCATGATCTTCAGGAAAGGAAATAGTTGCCCGAGTGAAAAGTAACTCTCTAAACTTTGTTAGTTGTCTAAATTTTACCTTGAGCCCCTGAGATATTCGAATCAGTATATAACTTAAACAATCAACTGTATAATTCTTTTGTATACTTTCTTGATAAAAAGAATATACAGCGCCTGTTAATTTTATAATGGATTTTGTTGCCAATTTAAAGTCGGTCTATCAAATTTCTCACGCATTTTGTGTTAATATTTTTTTATAATATATTAATATATGTTTATATTTAATTGATCGTACAAGCTAATGTTAATTAATTTTTAAATGAAAAGGATTATTCAAGAAGAACAACTTGTCAAAACTGGAAAGATGAAAAAAGATCCATTCACTATGTCTGCGGATGAAAAGATACAATGGAGGCAAGAATTGCAAAAGAGTATTCGCTCCTATTTGTTTTCTCGTGAACAGCCATTGGTTTATAGCAAGGATGGGCAAATGGTTGAAGAGCATAGCGATGGGACAATTCAAAGTATCTGATCATGGCGACAATATATGTGATAACTGGCCCTCCTCATATTGGGAAAAGTACTTGTGGACAGTATTTCATTCCCGAGGGGATCAAGATACTTGACCCTAATCTCTTTGTTCAAAGCTATGCTGCACTAGGTTTAAAAGATGGATATAGGAGATTTGAGGAACAGCTATTGATGCTGCTAAGTAATGACGAAGATTTTGCTGTGGAGGTCAATATGGTTAATAAGACGCATCTTCAAATGCTACACGATATTAAAGCGTTGTACCCTGAAAATAAGATTGAAATGATCTTTTTTTACACCGATAATATGTATATATGCCATGCGAGGTCTAAAGCTAAGAAAAATAGTGGTTGCGACTCTAGCACTGACAAAATAACCCATTTATATATTCATACCATGCCGCTTGTGAAAAGGCATCTAAATCTCTTTTCTTCTGTTAAGGGGGTCGATATAAGCGAAAACCACATGGTACCTGAAACTGTTTTTAAATATCAGGATAATATTTCAGGAATCGAGGTATCTACCTATCTCCCCATATGGGCTCAATGAAGCAACATCACATCGGCTTAAATTCTACCTTTGTTCGAGCACTGTTCGGCTTTTCCTCAAGTTGTCGTCGGGTTGACTTCGATGAAGACTAAAGGAAAAGTATTTATTACTATATTTGGGAATAAACCGAACATAAAAAAGCATGGATGACCTCAACTTTCAATTTACTCTTAGACCGACAGTATACGCGGATTTAGAAACACATTATCAGTTTCAGCTTGATGAAGAAGCAAATTATCTCGCAGCTTTTACCTCAAGTACTTCTTTAGATCAGACAGCTTACCTTGAGAAATATGCTAAATTTCTCAATGAGCCAAGCATAAACAATCAAACGATTCTGATTGATGGGACAATTGTAGGAAGTATTGCGAAGTTTATTATTGAAGGTGATGCTGAGATCACTTATTGGATTGACCGAAAATTCTGGGGACGTGGAATTGCAACAAAGGCACTTAAAGCGTTTCTTTCAATTGAAACAAACCGTCCTATTTATGGGCGCGTCGCTTTCGATAATCTCGGTTCCCAAAAAGTATTGGAAAATTGTGGTTTTGTTAGGGTTGGTACAGATCGCGGTTTTGCTAATGCACGCCAAATCGAAATTGAGGAATTTATTTATAGATTAGATTAATGAGCGATTTGATCAGTCTATTTTTATTACCAGCTCCCCCCTCAGTCGGTTTCACCCTTAGGTTTCGCGACCCTAACAAGAATATCCCAATCTTAATAGAGCTTATTGTATATACTACTAAACCGGTTATTTAGGATCGCTTTTATCTGAAAAGATCGCCTGTATTTTTTCTTCTAAATCTTTCCCCCTGAGGTTGCGGTACACAATTTTTCCTGTAGGATCCAACAAGAAGCTTGCTGGTATGGAATTGATGCCATAACGTTTTGCTGCTTGGCTATCCCAACCTTTTAAATCAGATACTTGTGGCCAGCTCAGCTTATCATCTGCAATTGCTTTGACCCATTGTTCGCGTTGAGCCGCTTTATCCAGGGATATTCCTAAGATTTCGAATCCAAAATCTTTGTATTTATTGTAAAGCGCTACTAGATTTGGATTTTCTTCGCGGCATGGTCCACACCAACTAGCCCAAAAGTCTACCAATAGATACTTTCCTCGGAATTCAGATAATTTTAGACTTGTACCCATTTGAGTTTGAAGTTCGAGATCGGGGGCAACCTGTCCAACTTTGGTCCTGATTGACGATTCTAACTGCATGGGTATATCTTTGGCCAAAGGATAGCTTTTGAGCTTCTCAGCTAAATCGGCATATATCCTTTTAACCTCTTCCATAAACTTCTCCTGTCCAGCAACAAAGGATAAACTGATTAAACTAAGATAGGACGATGGATGCTGACGAGCAAATTCTAAATGAACACGATATAGGTCATCCATTAATCCTTTTTCCCGATCAATATAAGCTTCACGTACTTTAGGATCGTTTTGTTGATTGGCTGAAAGTGCATAAAATTCTTTATTAAGTGCTGTAAAGTTATCATCTATGGAGCTACGCATCTTTTTAAAAGCATCTTGGTCGAGATTAATTTGAGATCCACTGATCGTTATATTTTTCAAGGAGTCGCTTGCTTGCATTTGCATAGTGACAGGCTCAAGGTAAAAACGAAAAAAATCCATTTGCTCATTGCGAGAGGGTCTATTTACATAAGGATTTTTATCGAGATATAGCGACGATGAAACAAGATAGTCTACCGTCCCAGAAAATGAAAAATTTCCACCTCTTGAAAAAGTGGAATCAACAACAGACTTACCTTCTATTTCGTAGATCAAAAATACTTTGGAACCGTCCTTCAATTGAGGTATCGCCCCATTTATCTGATAGGGATTTTGTCCACAAGCGAGGAAAGGAAGTATAAAAACCGCTATTAATAGCAATCCTGTCCATATTTTCATAATATAGCCTATTTTCTGGTAATTTACTATCATAAATATACGCAATTTCTCTGTTCTGAGCTTGTTACTATTTTCTTTAATCCATGGCATATCCCCCAATAAAACAACTTGACACCTGTTTTCTTCCTCAAAAAAGTAATGGACAAGTTATTAATTTGTGTGTTTTACCAAACTTTTGCATCTTTGTGTATTAATACCAATATTTAACAAAATCACCTTTATATTAACTTAAAGCTGTAAAATGCAAGACGAGATCATTAAGCACACGAAGAAAATTTATAAAACCGCAAAAGAGCCAAAGCATAGCCTCTCTGAAAAACTGAAAGAAATATCCATTGAGATCTTCATTATCGTTTTTGCAGTATCACTTTCTATATGGCTTCACGGCTGGAGCGAGCATCGGCATGAACAACAAGAAGTAAAAGAATTTTTGGAAGATCTAAAAGTCGACCTCCAAAAAGATGTCTACGACTTGGAAAAGCAAAATTCCTACTTGACAAATACAGCTGAAGGTTGTAAATTTTACGGAGAACTAAACCAACAAAAAATTGATAGCTTGGTGAAAGTCAACCCGAATGACCGTATTAAGATGAACCTTAATCCGATTTTTAAGATCAGAAATACAGGAAATTATGAAGGATTCCGATCTAGCGGGAAAATTGGTCTCATCAAGGATCGAAAATTAAAAACAGGAATTTTGGAGTATTATCAAACCGTAGTGCCATCAAAAGACGATTGGCAAACCTACTACAACGCATTGGTTTTTAAGCTCGCCGATGAATTAGTATCCATTCCTAATGCAAATATAAATCCCGATATGATGTATAAAGCAGTTAATGCATCGCCAAAAGTAAAAGGAATCCTTATCAATGCAGCATCTCAAGCAAATATGATTATTCAGCTGAATAATCAGGTCATCAAATCTGCCAAAGAAATCATTGCCGAAATTGAGCATAATAACGAATAAATCGGTTTCGAATGAGTGCATAACGCCAAAAAAAAGACAGCTTTTAAATTTCTAAAGGCTGTCTTTTTTTTAATTTGTTATAGAAATTATCCCAATGAATTTCATTACTATCAATCATCGATTTCCATACGCATTTCCAGAAGATTTGGTCTAAAGCCTGCCTTTGCATAGGCTTTTTTTGCACTCGTATTTTCTTCATAAACCTGAAGTCTCACTTCTGAAATATTTCTTTCTTTTGCCCAGTTGATCAATCGATGTAAAATCATTTTGTTGATACCCTGCCCTCGATATTCGGGTTTAACAAACATAAATCCGAGGTAAGCATACTTTTCATATTTTTGATAAGGTTTTGCATCCAATAATCTCGCATATCCTGATCCGACAACTTGATTGTCAACAATTGCAACAAGAACTTCAGCCTCCCTGGACCTGATCAGTTCTAGTAGATCATAATAATGAATTTTGCCTAACTTCAATGTATTATCAAAAGGTCGTTCAGCTTCAACAATTCCTTGTTCAAACTCGATTAATACATTGATTTCGCTTTCTTTTGCTTGTCTGATGATTATTTCCATAATTAAGAATCTACGTCTATTATTTTGCCTTTTGTTGGCTATATCCAATATTTGCAAATTACAAAACGAATAGCAACTATAGTATTATTTTCATATTTTAAGTTCTTGTAGAAAGGAACTTAAGAACCTTTTTGCCTTTTCAAATACAAGTTACATATTTTATCAGTTATAACAGACTACCTACTTATCAAGAACATGAAACTCTCGTTTTTCCAATAATCCATTTTTGTATAGTTCAGTATAAATCAATGGTCCCATTTTTCTTGTGCTGATTATTGGTTCACCTGTTTCTTCATTATATTCTTGCAATAATTTATAACAGTTCCATTTGCCATCAGGAAGACCTCCTTTATACCTTGCTTCCAAGTACGTATACGAATCTGTAAATGATGGGTATTCTTGTAAATCCACATACCGATTTGCTTTAAATTCTATCCAATTTCCTTCTTTGTGGTGATTTTTTATTGAGCCCTCTTCTTCATCAGTTTTATATAAACCATTCTGATCATAGTATCTGACAAATGTTCCGTTACGTAAAAGCTGAAATTGATAAACAGGTTTTTGTCTAAAGGGATTTTCATTAAATTCATAATCCCGCAATGAGATTATAGAGTTTTTATCTATATAAAATAATGTATAGTCCGTGAATCCCATTTCTCCCTCATGATGAAGATATATTCTTTTTATATCAACTGGCTTCCCATTCTTTACTGAAATTAGATATATTTTTTCTACGAATGGCTCGCTATAGCGGGCGGCATTATATACAGCCAGAAAATGCAGCGAATAACCTCTATAACTGAGAAAATTAGAGGCAATTTTAATATGACTATATTCTTTGCCGATACCTTGCTCAAATGGAAAAGAAACGTCATATGCTTCGGGTAGCATCACAAGATCGTTTTTGAGTAATTGCTCAAATTTGAGCGCATAAAGATTTTCTAAGCCACGATGATCTTGTATAGCAGACACTATGGAGTCGACAGGCAGTTGTTTTGAGATATTTGAATAGCCAAATGGAAGCGCTATGCAGTTTTTTTTATCCGCGTTAAAAAAGGTAGATCCTTTAACAGATACAGGTATATTTAAGCTCTTATTTTCCGTTTGTGCTTTGCAGTAGTTGGAAAGAAGCATAAACAAAAGAAGGATAAAAGTATCGTTAACTTTATTAAGCATAAACTTTTTATTGTTCACATTGATCATAACATTGCTCCACAAGTTTTAGGACAAACTGAGTCGTAATCTCCTACTTAATCTACAAAGCTACCTCCTTAGCTTTTTCTAATGTTTCTTCGATATTTTCACATAAAATCTTGGGAATAAAATCCTCTCTTGGTATTCCGTTGATATGATACAATCTCTCAGTCGGGAATTGGAATCCAATTTTTGTTTCTGTGAGACGAAAATTTGAAATTGCGCCTAATAGTCCCGCCATAGGTGTGCCAATAACTGTCGCTCTGTTTAGTGCATCAAACCCTATAGCTATCCCTTCTCCCATACTTCCTGTCCAGTGTCCCACGAGGACATACACATTACCCTTGTAGATTTTCTTACGTGGACTTACATACTCCACCCAATGTCGTTTTGTGTCATAATCCTTCTCATCAAATTCGTGAATCTGATAAGGTAGAAGTTTATTAACAAACCGCCCCATAATGGCTCTCCCAACAGTTGAATTTCCGCCGCTAGGAGTTTCAGTCAAATCCAAAATAAGGTTTTTATGGAAAATCAAACTGTCAAGAGCTTTATCAAATTCACCAATCAAGTTGTTATTTCCCAATGAATTATTGATTTTGACATACCCCGTGTTTTCATTTATAACTTTATAATACAACAATTCATTCCTATTGCCATAGCTCACTGGTTCAAATGTTTTGCGTTCTCCGTTTTCAACTACGGTAATCACCCGCTTTTTATCGTGAGTTCCTGCAAAAAGCATATCTAAAGCATACTGATACATCTTTGGACTGTGATAATCTGTAAATCGAGGTAAGAAACTTTTTAACTGTTCATCTATTGATACTCCGTTGAAAAGAGTTACTTGCATACCAATTTTTAACCCCGCTAATTCTGCACCAAAACCTTTTCTTAAGTCTTTTATTAAATATTTGTTCTGATCTTTTTCGATACGTATGTCGGACCACGATGGAATTAGCCTGTTTGATGTATTAAGATTCATGCTTAATGAGGAATGTCCATTGTACAACTCATTCAACGTATTTTCAAGTAACTGAATAAACTCGTTGTCGTTTGTAACTTCTTCTGCTTGTGCTGAATAAATCTCTTTGACTTTATTCCAGTCGATATTTTGCCTTTCTAAATAGGCATAATGTTTATTGATATCAGACCAAAACTCATAAAAATCCTTTTGGTATTTGGTTTGAGCGAAAATGTTATTCTCTGTCAAAAATAAGAGTACTATAGTAAAAATAGCTTTAGTCAATAGGCTTAATTTCATCGTTGTGTTCTTGAATTGGTATTTTATTGGTTCAGTCCGTAACAAAAATAATAAAACCATCGTTAAAATAATGCTGACACTTCGGAAGGTACATTACTTTTTCATAATTTCTTTGCATAGATTTATAACTTGGAAAACACTAGTTTTGTGATTCAGCAACTAAACTACTAACATCCCATAGGAGTTTTGATAATTATAAATTTGGTAACTTCTTTACCGTTGTCTTTACGACGACATGTGATCCGTAAGAAATAGCGGCTTATACTGACTGATGATGGGTATTCAGTTGGCGATTTTACTTTAGCCAAAAGTTTAAACCATTCTTCACCACAGTGCTCTTTTACTTTTTGCCTCAACTCGTCCATAGACACGCTGGGAAAGGATCGATAGTCCTGATCGGTATATTCTTCACTAAAAAATAGTCCATTCCTATTTTGTTTTAAAGACTTCCAGTCTGAGTTAAAATGTTTCCAATCAGTAAGATCACAATGAGGCCCTTCGTTCATAATAGTTACGCTGGTTTCATAGCGTTGTTCCACCTTCAAATCACTAATCTGATCATTTAAAATAGAAATATAACTTCCCTCGATACTTTCTCCGACTTCTGCATCGATCTCTACAGTGTCCCTTTGTAGCTGATCCATCTTTTCTGGATCAAAAATGGCCATGCCTTGAATCGAAACGACAAATTCATTGAACCTTATTGCTGTTGTAGTCTTCACGTTATTCGCAGTATGTGAGTTAGGTGCAGTATCTATCTGCTGCTGGGAGATTGCTACTTCTCCGTCAATAGGATGTTCTGATTGCTTCACAACCTGTTTTTGTTGGGGGATGCTAGGGTTGTTACAAGAGCAAATTGCAGCAGTTAAAATGATGATATTATGTCGTGTTTTCATAAAGTTTTTAAGAGGTAAAGTAGATACTACTTTACCTTATTAAATAAATTGATCCGTTATTACTCAAGTGATCAGCAAGTCACTATACCTTACTTGTTGTTTTCTTGTCTTAATCGGGCAATGTAGTAGGCAAACTGCTTGCTGTTTTCATTGTCAATTTTCTTAAGCGTATAAGCTTTTATGATAATTGTCGTATTATTGATCCATCTGATATCTTCCACTGCCCAATTATCCGTTTCAAAACTGTTGTATTCGGAAAGTTTGATCCGGAAAGGAGCTTTTCCTTTGCGGACAGCAAGGATCCCAATAAAGCAACTATTTGAAGTATATACCTGATTGTAATAGTAAGTGAGAAAATATCCGTTTGGAGAAGGAATTGGTATTTCAACTGCACCATCGCCAATTGAAGCAATTGTATGTTGACTACCATTGGTGCTATCGAGTAAAACCAGATCGCTAAAACCTAATGATTCGGAAACATGATTGCTTACGAGAATATGCATTTTCAGTTGGGGAAGATAGCCTTTATAGGCCCAGCCCCTAAATCCATCGCCCTGATCTGCTGAAAAACTATATTTCTTGAACTCTAGCTTGCCTTTGCCTGTTGGGATCACAAGATTTTTCCTTTCAACAGCAGGAGTTTTATTGACAATGTGATTGGAGCTAAATGCTTTACGATAGTCTTCTAATGTAGCTGTATTGAATACTAATTTAGGTAAGCTATCATACCTGTCTCCATAACCTACTGTTAAATTTGGTATAGATTGACCGTAAACAAGGTTTATCGAAAAAAGAAATATCAACATCAATTTCATATTTATTTCTTGATTTTAGTAAGAGAAGGATCCTATCTGAGATGAACTTCCTTGCATCGCATGATAAAATAGATCAATTCATTTAAAAATGAAATTTTGAACTGATTATCTTATAAAGATAGGCCACAAGCCACAAGAGTTAAAGACCATTTTATATTTGCATGCGGCGATTTATTATTCGCTATATTTTTTTAAAAGAAGAAAATTTGATGCTGCTGTATCGTTATGCAACTCTCCTGTTTTATTTCAACATTTGATCCGCTTGAAAACGAGGACTTCTACTTAGCGTCATCCTCCCAAGAGAATGGCAAAAACATAGAATGATAGCGGGTTTTTCCCAAACAATTGCGAATTAAAATGTGGTTTACAATGATGTATTTATTTATTGGATTTGCAGATTGATCAATTTCGCTTAAAGACTGTCTTCCCTTCTTTGATGGTTTCAACTACTTTGATATCCCGTAATTTTTTGGGGTCAATTGTTAACGGATTCTGATCCAAAATAACGAAATCAGCTAGTTTTCCTTTTTTAAGAGAGCCTTTATCTTTTTCTTCCTGATACTGATAGGCAGCATTGATCGTAATTGCTTTGAGCGCGTCCCTTACATCAATTCGTTCATCTGGACCCAATAACATACCCGAACGTGTCGTCCGGTTGACCGCTGCATACACCCCAGTCATTAGATCGGGAGGTGTTACAGGACTATCATGATGAATGGTAAACAATATTCCTGCTTTTTTTGCTGATTGAGCTGGACTAATAAACGCCGCACGTTTGGGGCCAAAAACACTTTGATAGTGCCAATCCCCCCATAAATAAACATGGGACGAAAAATATGAAGGAATAACACCGATCTCTTTTATCTTGGCGATGTGATCAGGTCGGCTGTTCTGCACATGTATCAAGGTTGCCCTAAGCTCAGGCTTATAAATTCCTTCGGTTTTCAATTTGCCGATCACACGAAGCGCTTGATCAATAGCCGCATCGCCGTTAACATGTAATTGCGCTGTAATATCATTTGAAAACACTGTTTTTAAATCATTGTAGAGGGTCTCGTCTGAAAAAATTGGAAAGCCTTTGTAGTCGGCCGATTGGCCTTCTGGTGGAACGAGGTATGGTTCTGTCAACCAGGCTGTCTTCCCTTGAGGTGAGCCATCGTCCGAAAATTTAAATCCACCAAATTTCAAGTGCTTTTCGTATTTCATGTAATTGGGTTTAAAGGACTTCCATTCGGCTTTGTTTGCTTCAAAATCCGGAAAATAAACCACGTCAGCCTTTAAAAGATTTTTCGAAGCAGCTTCCTTTAACAAGCCAACACTCACTCCCATCGAACGTCCATCACAGATTGTTGTCTGACCATAACTAAGCCATTCGTCCTGCGCTTTGACAAAATCTTTTAGGGATTGGGATAGTTCATCTTTTGCCTGTTTGGGCTTGGGAATCATATCCGTTAACTTCACCAACGCGGCGAAAGAGGCATTTTCTTCCAGCTTACCGTTTAGTTGATTATCAGGGCTTCGGCCATAATGCCCTCCCTCGGGGTCTTTCACATTTTCGGCAATACCTAACAACTTCAACATCGCACTATTGACAACGCTTGCATGACCAGAAGCATGAATGACAATAATGGGATTTGTCGTACTGACTGCATCCAATTCCTGACGAGTCGGATGACGATGCTCACGCATGATGGCGTCATCATAGCCATTTCCTAATACAGGAACAGCCGCCCCCAGTTTTGTTTGCTTAATTACTGTTAATAGAGCCTTTTGAAGATCGGGTATTGAATTAACTGTACCGTATGGACTTGGAGATAAATCTATTGCCTGTTCCATTCCTGCTCTTGAAGTGATATGGCCATGGGCGTCAATAAAGCCAGGCAATAAAGTTTTTCCTTTTAAATCGATCTGTTTGGTGTTTTCTCCTATATAGGGATCTGCTTCTTTCTGGTTACCAACGAAAAGAATCTTCCCGTCTTTTAATACTAAAGCATCTACTTGAGGTAAATCATCTTCCATCGTTACAATATTTCCGCCAAAATAGAAAGTATCCCCTTTTTGCTGATTGCTCTTACAGCTTAAAATAAAAAGAGGTAAAAAGAAAAATAGATATTTCGTAATTATTGCCATGTGAAAGGTTAACTGTACTAATGAATAACAAAAGAAATCAGTTAATTGTTTCGCAACTCTTTGCAGGGGAATAGTCAGTTAATGCTTTGTGTTCGGTGATAAACAGATCGTCGACCTAACCGCGAGGATCATTTTGATGAATGCACTGAACCGACTGCAGATCGGTATGGAGGATAAAGATTAAAAATAGTGGGCATTGAAATGTTACTAAAAATGCGCATCTAGATGCGCATTTTCGATTAAAGCAGAATCGGTAGCAGTTGATCCAGACTTTCTACCTGAAGAAAATTGATTGGTTTAACCTCATCACTAGCTTGCTCATGTGTCCACGTCACATGGTAAGGGACATGTATTGCCTGCCCTCCCAATTCCAATACTGGCAGAACATCGGAGTTGATTGAATTTCCGATCATGATAAAATTTTCGGCGGGGCATTCAATTTTGTTCAATAATTTTATGTAATCCTCATTTTTCTTGTTGCTCATAATCTCCACATGATGGAAATACTTTTGGAGCCCCGAATTTTTTAGCTTTCTTTCTTGATCCAAAAGATCCCCTTTTGTGGCTACAATTAATTTATAATGTGCACTAAGCCTTACCAGCGTATCTTCGACACCTTCCAATAATTCAATCGGCATCCTTAGTAAATCCTGTCCAATCGCTATGATTTTGTTTATTGTCTTCAGCGACAGCTGTCCAGCAGAAATACGACTGGCTGTCTCTATCATACAAAGAATAAAGCCTTTCACACCATACCCATAGAGGGACAGGTTATTCATTTCTGTTTCAAATAACTCTTTTGAAACTGCATGTTGTGGAAGATAATTTTCCAATAGTGCGCAAAAATCATGTTCTGCTTTTTGAAAATATGGCTCGTTTATCCATAATGTATCATCTGCATCGAATGCAATGACTTTAATGGCATTTTTATTGATAATCATTCTAATTTTAATTCAATTTACGAAGTTTACTTGATCTTGGTACCATCATATTGTTCCCATAGCCCCGTCAAGTTTAGGGCTGAATCATATAGGGCATTAAAAGCAAACAGCTTTCCCTTAGCCACATAATCATAGATATAAAGATCAGTTAAAGGGGTCGGAATAGATTCCAGTTCGTCTGCAGAGATCCATTCGAGGTCACCTTCATTACAATAGGGAACCTCTACATATTCGATATCGGATACATATACATAGCTGATCCAATTGTAATTGACCGGTGATGTTTCGGTTAACATGCCACAAAATTGTTTTGAAGTGATATGGATTCCTGTTTCTTCCATGACCTCACGCACCACTGCATCATCCGGATTTTCAAATGGGTCTAATTTTCCACCAACGGGAACATACATATCTTTGTTGGGTTCTTTAAGGCGTTTTAGCAATAGAAACTTATCTTTATTTCTTAATATACATAGTGTGGCTACGCGCTTCAAACCTGTCACTTCATTGCTCATCTCTTTTCTGTTTGTAACAAAAATAGAAAATGTTGTGAGAGTCTTCAAGCATTTTTAGCGAATTCATTCAGTTTATATCTCCTAAGTGACGACTTGCGTATCTATCTCATCGACATAAATCGCGTTGGTGACAGCTTTACCACGAGGCGAGCTAATAATCTCTACACACTCATCTTTCATTTTGAATAGCTCTTGAGGATAATATGGTTTCAATATTTTCATGGATCTAGGCTTATAACATCGTATAAATGGAAAGCCCATTATCCGATGAACTATCGGCATAATGGGCTATATCCGTAAAATAGATATGAATTATACGGGTCTTAAATGATAGGCTTTAGGCTGAACAAATGCCCGAATACCTTGAGCCGACAAAGTTGAACCTAAACCAGAATTCCTCCGTCCGGACCAAGGTACATTAGGGCTTACCCTATCGCAGCAGTTCCAATATACTGTTCCTGTATCCATTTTGCCAAGGATATCCATTGCTCTGTCCTGATCGGAAGAAAACACTGCTGCAGTAAGGCCATACGTCGTATCTTGCATCAGCGTTATTGCCTCCTCGTCTGAAAATACCTTTTGTATACCTATCAGCGGACCAAAAGTCTCTTCACGCATAAGTGCCATATTGTGATTACAATGTTCGAATACAGTTGGGGCATAATAATATCCCTCACCTTCTAATGCGTGTCCGCCCAACCGCAGTATTGCTCCCTTTTTAAGGGCATCTTTCACATGCTCTTCAAGAACGTCCAGTTGAGCAGCTCTGGTTAAAGGGCCAATAAATGTATCTTCAGCGAATGGATCGCCCACCCGATAGGACGCTACCTCCTCAATAAATGCCTCGATAAACTGATCGTATATCTGTTCTGAAACATAGATGCGTTCAACAGCACAACAGCTCTGCCCATTGTTGTAGAAAGCGCCCTCAGCTGCCGACACTGCCGCCTGTTTTATATCTTTGACATCTTCAGTGACATATAGCGGATCCTTCCCGCCTAACTCAAGCTGGACTGGAACTAATTTATGTGCTACGGTCTTGGCAATATGCACTCCTGTCTTATAGGATCCAGTAAAAAAATAGCCGTCCAATGGCAATGATAAGATATGCTGGCCAATCCGCCCATCTCCTACAACACAATGAAATACATTATCAGGTACGCCTGCCTGATAAAGATATTTTGCAAACTGCAAGCCTGTCAACGTGGCAAATTCAGAAGGTTTATAGAGAACAGCATTGCCCGCAACCAAGGCATAGAGAAAAACATTGAAGCCGACATTATAAGGAAAATTCCATGCAGAAATATTGGCAATTACACCAAGTGGTTCATATAGAATATGTTCTAGCGTAGCTCCATCATTCACAATAACTTCTTCTGAAAGCCATCTTTCAGCGTGTTTTCGGAGATACTCAATACGGTTCTGTGCTCCGTTAATTTCATTAAGCGATTGTGTTATGGGTTTGCCCGTTTCTTTGGTAAGGATCTCTGCAAGCTCCTGTTTATTTGCCAAGATCAGCTGCCCAAATTGTATGATGCACGCTAAACGATCCTTTAAAGGAACTTTTGCCCATGTGTGCTGTCCTTGCTTTAGTAAGGATAGTGTATTTTCCAACTCAACTGTTGTGGTTGAAGGCAACGTTGCCGCTACAGCGCCAGTTGCAGGATTTCTAATTTCTATGTTGTCTTGCATGTTCAATAAAAACATTAAAAATCAAATTTTCATCTAAAAGTATTCCCTTCTGTGTTTGGGAAAATTCGGGATGCCATTGGACACCCATAACTTTCCCGGTCGCTTCTTTGGTATAACCAAATGCCTCGATAAATCCATCTTCCGAGCGCGCATAGACTTCGAGATCACGGCCAAGATCTTTAACAGCCTGATGATGTACCGTGTTGACCAATGGATTGGCAACATGGCCATATAGTCTGTCGAAAAGTGTTCCTGGTTCTATATGCACCGGATGATTGATTGTATCATATAAACTTGCTGAACGATGTACAGCCGAATGAGGAAGCTGACTAACGATATCCTGATACATTGTACCTCCAAAATACACGTTCATCAACTGAAATCCCCGACAGATACCTAAGACAGGCTTATGATTTCTGATGGCATAATCCAATATCTTTAGCTCATATTGATCCCGATAAGGGTCTCCTTTCCAGGGGCCGATAGGTTCTTCTCCATAGTGTTGAGGAGCTATATCGCTTCCACCTTGAAGAACTATGCCATCCATCTGTTGTAAGATGTCCGCTAATAATGATTCTTCAAGATCCGGCAATAATATAGGAAGCACACCTTTTTTACTAATCCATCGAGCCATATCATTTTCCATATAACTCAGTGATTTGTGACCAAAGACCGTCCTGTCTGGGTCAGGATAAAAAAAACAGGCACTAATACCGATTTTTAACATATCATTTTCCTTCGTATGCGGTTTCATAAATTGCAAGAAAATCGGCTTTACTAACGGGCTTGGGGTTCGATGGGTGACAGAAATCTGCAAGCGCAAGTTCTGATAAAGGTTGCAAATGTTCCTTTTGTACGCCAATTGCGGATAACTGTGTAGGTAGTCCCAAACGTACATTGAGGTCAAACAGATAGTCAACAACCTTGTCTCCAGCATTGTTGCCAAGCCCCAAAGCCATGGCCATCTTATCGAAACGATCTTCAAAACCGACATAATTAAACTGCATGCCATAAGGAAGATTCACCGCGTTGGCCAGTCCATGATGAGTATCGAGGAGCGAAGAAAGCGGATGCGCTAAACTATGAACGACTCCTAATCCCTTCTGAAATGCAACAGCTCCCATCAATGATGCCAAAAGCATTTTAGAGCGCGATGGCAAGTCAGATTCTTTTGTAGCGCACTCAATCGAAGTAGCCACCATGGCCATTCCTTCAAGCGCAATACCATCACACATTGGATGGTACCCTTTGGCCAGATAGGCTTCCATATTGTGCGTAAGTGCGTCCATTCCCGTTGCCGCCGTAATAAACGGTGGCAGGTCCATTGTAAGTAAAGGATCGGCAAATACAATTTTTGCCATCAATCTCGGACTAAACAGAATTCGTTTTTTCTTGGTTTCATCTTCTGAAATAATAGCACTACGGCCTACCTCACTCCCGGTGCCGGCGGTCGTAGGTACAGTAATCAATGGTGGTATCTCGTTGGTCACATAGATATCGCCGCCGATCAGATCATCGTAATCAAATAAATCACGATGGTGATTTGCGCGCAAGGCAATCGCCCGAGCTACGTCGAGTGCTGCTCCACCGCCAACGCCAATAATTGAATCTCTATTTTGCCCTCTAAAGACATCTCCTCCCAAGAGAACATCAGATTTTACAGGATTTTTGTGCAACTCATGAAAGACAATAACGTCGATCCCTTTGTTCGTCAGCCTTTGTTGAACTTCCTTAAAAAATGGCAGTTCGGCAATAGTCGGATCCGTTACCAATAAAGGGCGGCTAAGTCCATTGGCCAATAAATAGCCTGGGAGCTCGTCGATCACTCCAGCACCAAAACGGATCGGTGTAGGAAAATTAAAACCATAAATTTTTGCTGTATCCATCGTTCAGTTATATAATTTCAAAATATCTTTTTGTTTCCCAATCTGTTACTTGCTCTGAAAATTGTCGCCATTCCCATAACCTTGATTTACAAAAATGATCGACAAACTTTTGGCCAAACAACTCGGATGCTATTTGCGATTGCGCCATTCGAGTGGTCGCATCGTAGAGATTTCTTGGTAATACGCCGTGTTGCAGATCTTCATAACCATTACCAATAGTATGACGATTGTCCAATGGCAATTTATGTTTGATGCCATACAACCCGCTAGCCAAACATGCTGCTATGGCCAAGTAAGGGTTCACATCTGAACCGACAACACGGTGTTCAATGCGCGTGGCTTTAGGGCCACCTTCAATGACGCGGAGTGCTGTGGTACGATTATCTATGCCCCAGGTCAGGGTTGTAGGTGCCCATGCTCCTTCAGTCAGCCTTTTATAACTATTAACAGTAGGTGCCAATAACGGTAGAATATCAGGTAAACAATACAATTGCCCAGCAAGAAAATGCTTCATCAACTGGCTCATTCCGAGTTCATCTTCTTTATCATAAAAGAGGTTGCTCTGTTTGTTGAGATCCCAAAGACTTTGATGCACATGGCCGCTGCAGCCTGGTAAGTCCTTTGTTTGTTTAGCCATAAAACTCGCGGTAATATTATGTTTTTTCCCAATTTCTTTGACGGCAGATTTAAAGAGAGTAGCCCTATCTGCAGCTTCAAGAGCATCACTACATTGGATAGCAGCTTCCAGTACACCCGGCCCAGTCTCCGTATGCAGCCCCTCAAGAGGTACGCCGAATCTTTCGAGCATAGCTAAAAGATCCTGAAAAAAACCATAATTGTCGGACATCCGTAAGATGGAATAGCCAAACATACCAGATGTGATTGGTGTCATGTCTCTAAAACTATTTTGGGAAGAGGTATCATTGGTTTTCACGAAATTAAACCATTCAAATTCCTGTGAAAAAACTGGTTTAAATCCAGCAGTCTCCGACTGTGAAATTATGTTTTTAAGGAGAGCTCTTGGACACACATTTTGGTCCTGAGAAAGTGGAGATTCAAAATCAGCTAGAAAAAAGGGAATATCCTCCTGCCAGGGAATCTGTCGAAATGTATTTCCATCAATACGTGCCGGGAAATCGCCGTATCCTGTATGCCAGCCTGTAATTTCCACATTGTCATAAACCTGATCATTAACATCCCATCCAAACACCACCGAACAAAATCCAAATTCATTGTCCAGTGCAGAGATAAACTTATCGCGATGCATGAATTTTCCACGTAAGACCCCGTCTATATCTGCAACGGCAACTTTAACGTGAGTACTTGTGCAAGCTTTTAGTTTGGAAATTATTTCATTTTTAGTTATCATAATTTGATGGTTTTGTCCTTGTCAAGGAAGATTAGGAAATAGAGGTATGATAAGATGACAAGCCCAAAGAATAATAGAGCTGTCAATGGGTTATAATATATCATTGCAATGAGACACACGATAGCAATAATCAACGCAATCGCCGGAAACAGCGGATACAATGGAACTTTGAATGGGCGTTCCAGATCAGGTTCCTTTTTTCGCAAGGCAAAAAATGACCACATGGATATAATGTAAAGACAGATTGCCCCAAAACATGCGATGGTAATAATGCCTGCGGTCTTCCCGGTCAGTAATGCTATGATGCCAATAGCCATATTGATTAAGAGTGCGTTGGCCGGAGTCTTAAATCGTTGATGCACTTTCCCAAGAATCGACGGTGCATAACCCACTCTCCCAAACTCGAAGGTAGCTCTGCCACCAGCGAGAATGATACCATGAAATGAGGCTATAAGACCCAATAGACCAACACCTATAAGTAATTTATAAAGAATATGGCGATTATCAATGACATGTGCAATAGCAAGTGGCAACGGCGAATCTGACGGTTCAGTGCTTCCGACAGGATACACAACAGCCTCCCAACCCCCGACACCCACCGCCGATAAAAATGTAATGATACAAAGCACAATTAAAGTCACTATGGCCGATCCAAAGCCGATTAATACATTTTTCTGTGGATTGATAGTTTCCTCAGCGACATTGGCCACACCTTCAATAGCGAGAAAAAACCAGATGGCAAACGGAATAGCAGCAAAAATACCCGAGAACCCATTGGGCAATGCGTTGTGCTCAAGGTTGGAAAATTCGAAAGCTGGAAATGTAACGCCTGCAAATATCAGTAATTCAATAACCGCAAGAACAGTTACAACCAATTCAAATGATGCAGCGAGCTTAACCCCCAATATATTCATTGAAGTGAAAATCACATAGGCCCCAATCGCAAAAATAAGATAGTCAACCGAAGGATGTAGTAAATGTAGATAAGCACCTATAGCAGCGGCAATGGCAGGCGGTGCAAAAACAAACTCGATATTTTGTGCAATACCGGCGACAAATCCCAAATGCTTGCCCAGTCCTCGATTTGCATATTCAAAGGCTCCGCCAGCCCGAGGGATCGCACAAGCCAGCTCTGTATAGCTGAAGGTAAATGTAAGGTACATGATAATAACGAATACTGTAGCAATGGCCAATCCCAATGTGCCGCCTTCCGCCAAACCGAGATTCCATCCAAAATACATTCCCGAGATAACATAGCCTACACCTAATCCCCATAACATAACAGGACCAAGGACTTTTTTTAATTGAGGCTCACTCATAATTTTATTTAGGTTGGTAAATTGATAGTAATTAACTAACCTAAATTTACTACATATAGTTTAAATGATAGTGTTATATATCTGTAATTATAGCTATTTTAGTAAAACAATATGGTTAGATATCATTTACTAGTGTATACGATCTAACTATAGTCTTAGATATACTTTTTTTAGATTTAATTTACTACGATAATGAAATTGGATGAAAAGGACCTCATGCTTCTGGACCTGTTGCAACAGGATGCTAATATAAGTAACAAGGAAATATCTGACCGTGTTAATTTATCCATGACTCCCGTATACGAACGTATTAAGAAGTTAATCGCAACCTCCGTTCTCAAACAGAAAGTCTTTCTGCTGGACAGAAGAAAACTTGATCTTAATCTAATGGTGCTCGTATCAATCAGTATGGAAAAACATTCCAATGAAAGTGCCTTGTTATTTATGGAAGAGATACAAAAATTTCCAGAAGTAGTCGAGTGTTTTCATGTAACGGGTGCATTTGACTATCAAATAAAGGTGATGGTTAGGGATGTTGATCACTATCATGAATTCAATTTTAATAAACTGGCAACAATCAAGGGAATCAGACATATGGAAAGTTATTTTGTGATGAAAGAAATCGTGAATACAACTCGTCTCCCAATCTTTCTCTGATAATTTAGTCTAGCGTATTTTGGCTTTCAAATGATTCAGCTTTCCGATTCTGTACCAATGACTGTCTTAATTTAGCCTCCCGAAATTATGGATTTCATTGGTATAGCAATTATACTTAGACAATGGTTCATACCTGCAGAACCATGCCGTCTGTATGTGCAGTGTTGTTTATAGGAGAACAATATCCTCAAGCGATACGCCCACCCCTTTAGAGCTGCGTAGGTTAATTTGTCCATTGATGCTCCGTCAAAATCAATAGTTTTAATACTCTTATAGTATTTATTGGTAAGCGCAAACGTTGGCCGAAAGGAAACATTTCTAAGAATCACCCCGCTAAATGAACTGTTTGCAAGGTCTGCATTATCGAATTTTACATCGACAAAAACTTGCCCATCGAAGTTTATACCTCTCATATCACAAGACTTAAAGCTAACACCATTAAATTCACAGTATTCAAAAATGGTTTTTCTGAGATCCGACGCTGTAAATTTTACATCAGCCAACTTTATACCAATACCTCCAGTTGTAATTAGGCTACTTATCGTTGTATTCTAACAATTTCGCGTTGTTACTCTTAAAATATAGCCCTATGCAGCTATTTAAAGAAGATTTTAAGTAAAAACTCTTAAAAGACGAAGCTTTGTTTATAGTGACGCCATCCAATATTTTAAATCTTGGGGTAAAGTCAAAGATAAATTTCGCCTAATTTAGGAACATTTACCATAGGAATCTAAGTTAAAACATGTTCTCTTCAATTGTCCAGTTGGTAGATGACTTTCTTGTAGCAATTCGTAGGCAACCATGAATACCGCCAAGCTAGTTTAAATATTTCTAGAAATTTGATCTATATTTATGTACCTAAAATTTACATATGTTGGAGAATTTTGAGTTTTACCTTTTTTTAGTCCTACTAATCACTATGTTGATAATGCTGGCGAAGAAAATTCAGGTTGCATACCCTGTTTTACTTGTATTAGCGGGACTTGTAATAAGTTTTATCCCGGGAGTTCCTCCTATAAAGATAGAACCCGAATTGATATTCATTATTTTTTTACCGCCACTCCTCTACGAGGCAGCTTGGTCAACTTCCTGGAAAGAACTCTGGCGATGGCGTCGGATTATCTTCAGCTTTGCCTTTGTTGTCGTCTTTTTTACAGCATTATCCGTTGCCGTTTTTGCCAACTATTTTATTCCAGGATTCTCCTTAGCTCTCGGTTTTCTATTGGGTGGAATAGTTTCCCCGCCTGATGCGGTTAGTGCCGGTGCAATTTTAAAATTCGTGAAGGTACCCAAAAGGCTGGCGTCCATACTGGAAGGCGAAAGTTTGTTGAATGATGCTTCCTCATTAATAATTTTTCGCTTTGCAATGATTGCTGCTGCTACTGGCCAATATGTATGGTACCAAGCCGCCGGAAGCTTTATTTGGATGTGTGTTGGTGGAGTGGGAATCGGACTTACAATTGCCTATGTTTTTCTGAAAATGCACAAACTTTTACCAACCGATTCCAATACAGATATATTGCTAACTTTTATTGCACCTTTCTCGATGTATTTGGTAGCGGAACAGCTCCACGCTTCTGGGGTTCTTGCGGTTGTCAGTGGCGGCTTATTTCTTTCTTATCGTAGTCACGATTTTTTGAGCAGTGCATCCCGGATCCGGACAGTAACCGTATGGGAAAGCTTCTGCTTTCTGTTGAATGGCATCGTCTTTATGCTTATCGGCTTAGATTTACCGGAAATTGTTTCTGGATTGGGTGATACTAATATCTCTACTGCTATTGGCTATGGCGTAGCCGTTACAATAGTCCTTATTCTTGTACGAGTTTTTGCAGGGTATGCTGCGGTAATAACCACCTTGATCATGAGAAATTTTATAACGGTTGCAGATGCTCAATCGCCCGGTTGGCAAACGCCAATGATTATCGGCTGGACGGGAATGCGTGGCGTCGTTTCTTTGGCAGCAGCACTATCCATCCCATTAACTTTAGCCGATGGATCTCCTTTCCCTCAACGAAACCTCATTCTTTTCATCACATTTGTCGTGATTCTGTTAACCTTACTTGTTCAAGGCTTGACGCTCCCCTTTATATTAAGAAAAATCAAATTAATAGATAGAGATTTTGTAAGAAGTGAAAAGGAGATCGATTATGAAATTCAGAACAGACTGGCTCAAGTCGCCGTTGACAAGATTCGTAATGATTACGCGGACAAAGTTGAAAGTTTTCCTACCTTGAAGGATCAACTACAGAAGTACGAAAATCAATTGCGGAGCTCCGAGATCATCATTAATTACACCGAATACCGTAAAATCTATATCGATATCCTCGAAACCCAACGCATTTGGCTGATCAATAAAAACCGCGAGGAACTTTTATTGGACGAAGAGATCATCCGAAAACACCTTCGTTTATTAGATCTTCAGGAAGAAAGATTGAATATGAGAAGTTAGTTTACCCCTAGATCAGCCTACTGCTGTATATTTATGATCGACAATACCGTTTGAATTGTCGATCATAAATAGCTAATTTACTTAATCTTCATCCAAATAAATGTCGTGGACAACAAAACGAATATTTTTGCTAAACACCAACATATCCTCTACATCTTCAGAATCTATGGCATAGAGTGTTTCTACCCCGCCTTCATCCAACAGTTCGGAATCTGGTATAAGTTCAAAAAAAGTGATTCCTTCAACAATGGATAATTCTTCTACTTTAATATATGATACATCCTGGCTTTTCCAAAGTGAGAGAATTTCCTTGGAAAACAATCGATAATTATTAGCTTGATTTGACATGGTCGCAAATTAGCAAAAAAAAAGCTCATTATATTTGTGTCATAACGTTTCTAAAATCTTACTGACTTTTTCATTTTTAGGATTAATTTCTAAAACTTTTCGATAATTCTCCTTAGCGCTATCTATTTGTCCTGATTTCAGGTAGGCTTCCGCTAAACTATCATAAACATTTTCACTTTTAGTATGTAGCATCGTATTCACCTTAAATATATCAATAGCTTGATTTATTTTATGCTGATTGAGCAGTTCATAACCTGCGCCATTCAGGAAACCTTCTGAAAGCAAATCATCTGCACTATCCTGTTCTTTTGCTTTTTGATAAGCTTTTAATCCATCCTCGAAATTTCCTTCTAAAATAAGCTCTAGCGGAGTCCAGTCATTTGCATTGACTTTCGGATTTCTGGAATAAATCTTTTTATCGCGCAAAATCTGTACAAGCTCATATTGACCGCTTTCGGTATCCTTTGAAAATATGACGTTTACGTTTCGATCTCGCATAGCAAATGTATTTGCAGAAACTTTAACCAATTCTACAGGCTTGTCTAGATTTTGCGCTGACATTAGCTTGCCATTTTGATTATAGACCCTTATAACACCATATTTTCCAGATCTATAACGTCCACTATTGTCATGCAGTTCTTGAGGACTTAGTGGCAAAATTTTATTTATTGGGGCTAGATAATTGGGCCATTGATAAGTTAATGCGACCGCTCGGACAAGCTCGTTGATAAATTCAGGTTTGTTTGTGTTCGTAAGAATAACTACTCCATCACCGCTTGTTTTATTTCCAATAAAATAGGAGCTAAAGCCTTCGTTCCATCCACCATGGCAAAAATAAGATGAGCCGTTATAATCTTCTAGGAATACACCTAATCCTATAATGGGTTCAATATAGGAACTTGTGAATTCTTCTGCCATCTTCTTAGAGATAACAAGACTACTTTTGCCATTTAAGGTCCGTTGAATATCGATTACGAATCTAGCGTAATCTTCTGCAGTTGACCACAGGCCTGCAGCTGCCTGTTCTGGGTAGACATGATATCTTCCTTCGACTTTTTTGCCATCCATCGTATAAGCCGTCGCCGCAAATTGTCTTTTCGATTCAGGAAGAGGCTGGGCAAAAGTGCTATTTTTCATACCTAAAGGTGAAAGTACCTTTTCTTCCATAATACTGCCATAATCTTTTCCTTCAATGTCAACGAGCATCTGTTGAAGTACCGTATACCCACCGCCTGAATATCGAAAATTTGAGCCAGGAAGTTTATCAACATAAACCATAGGTGTATTAGCGGGCTTTAGACCACTCAGTACTTCAACCGCTGTAGGAATTGGGTCTGTTATCCGATACCCCGGGAATCCACTTACAGTAAGTCCCGCAGTATGGCTAATGATATTTTTGAGTGTAACCTTTTTCACTTTGGTCCAATTATTTTCTGGTATTTTCCAAGATTTCAGGTACAAATTCACATCGGCATTGGATTCCAACTTGCCAAGCTCCACTTCCTTCAGTGCGGCATATGCACTTACAGGCTTGCTCATGGAGGCTACCTGAAATAAGGTATTTGACCTGACAGGCGTTTTCGAATCGAGATCCGCAAAACCATAAGTTTTGCTCCATAATACTTCAGAGTTTTTTATCACAGCGATGCTTACCCCTGGAACCTGATAGAATTCCATACGCGATATAATATTCCATGTCGGCTCACCCTCAAAACGAACAGGGGGTATTAGACTGGATTCGACATGAGAAATCTCATTTATTTTTTGATGGGCCGTTTGAGCAAATGCGGTTGACACTAGTATCGCAAAAATTCCAGTAATTGGTAAAGCTTTCATTTTATTTATGATCATTTAAATGTTAATACAAAGCGTCTCTCCTATCAATCTTTAGCTTTGTAATTCTTCATTGAAATCTAATGTCAATTTTATTGCCAAAAAGATAAGTAGCTATAAGACAATTTAATATAGCAATACTTTAATATAAATTGATCGTATTCGGACATTTAATGTCCGAATACGATCAATTTAATTAGCTAAGTGGTACCTCGATTTTCTAACATCATCACCTGTCTGCCTTATCGCATGTTCGCATGCAGCAGCCATCTTCATTGTCGTAGTAGGATCGTAAATAAAAGTTTCCTTTTGGTTGTATTACAGAAAAATATGAGCGGGGCATACTAGCTCCCGCCACATCGTTTGATTAATTGATCCCTAATGATTGGGGTTACCATAATAGTTTTGATAATTCTGAATAGTAGCGCTAAACCATGCTCCACAGTTGCTATAATACATATCATTGGCACCATAGCTGTTGTATGTGAGAACCTGAGTTTCGATCAACTGACCGCTTGTATTATAGATACTCATCGTCAATCTACATAGCGTGCGAGACTTTCCGACCTTGATCTCTTTGACTTCGCTCACGATATTTAAATGAGTTTTTTCAGTTTGTGATTTGTAAATCTTTGATTTTTCAACAACACTGTTGTCGACCACTTTTGGACCTGTTTTTGCAAAAGTAGCAGATGACAATAAAGCCAAGGCTACGACGCTCATCATTAATTTTTTCATGTTTCTAAGTTTTAGATAAATACATTGGAGGACCGTCCTCTCTGTTAATTACCCTAAAACTGCCAATAAATTTAATACAGTAAACTCTGTAATAAATATCTGATGTGGTCGTAACAATATTCGGTTAGTTTGATCAAATTTTTGAAAATAAATAAGAATTCAAAAAATTCTACTACCTTTGCAATCATCAGATGATATGACTATATGAAGACTGAAGCTATCGTACGAAGATCCTTGGCGGAGGAAGTTGCCGCAGCAATAGAAGAAAAAATCAAATTGGGCGAATTTCCTGTAGAATCTAAACTTCCTACCGAACCAGAATTGATGAAACAATTTGCTGTGGGCAGATCCAGCATTCGTGAAGCTGTCAAATATTTAAGTCAATCAGGCTATCTAAATGTGCAACAAGGTCTTGGTACTTTTGTCAAAAGTAGTACGGGTCATCATGCCCTTGATTCAAAAATTGAGAAAGCCAATTTTAACGATATTTTTGAAGTTAGACACGTATTAGAGTTGCGAATTATTGAAAAAGCAGCCTTAAATCGTACTTCGAAAGGCCTCAAAGATATGGCGCAAGCACTTAAAAATAGAGCTAAATATGCCGAAATGGGAAATTTGACAGCATGCGTGAATGCTGATATATCCTTTCACAGTGCAATTGCTGAATCATGTGGAAACAGTATTTTGACCGCGCTATATACAACCTTATCTGAGCATGTCAATAAGTTCTTCATGACTATTTATAAGGATACAGTCCCCTTCTTAGCTTCACAACAGCAACACGAGGAACTGATGTTGGCAATCAAAGATAAAGAAGTGAAAAAAGCTGTTGATATTGCCAACCGAATTATCCAACAACTGTAATTTTCCTGTAGCATATGCAAATTATCAATATCAATATATTCTATTTTTATCAATTAAAACATCAGATGACCTGATGAATATTTCCTTTATGAAAACACAATCACTAAACCCGAGTGGATCTTGGAAAAGTTCCGAAACCGTCTATCCGATTTTATTTGCGATTAGTCTTTCACACTTGCTTAATGACTTGATTCAATCTGTCATCCCAGCAGTGTATCCCATGTTAAAATCAAATTATGCCCTTAGTTTTACGCAAATTGGTATTATAACATTGGTTTTTCAACTTACCGCCTCTATTTTGCAGCCCTTCGTTGGTTTGTATACAGATAAAAACCCTACACCTCGGTCACTTGCCGTGGGGATGTTTTTCTCTTTAGCCGGTTTGATATGCATTTCATTTGCGTCAAACTTTATCTACATTCTCCTTTCTGTAAGCCTTATTGGGATGGGTTCGTCTATATTTCATCCAGAAGCATCTCGAGTTGCCCATTTAGCTTCCGGAGGCAAAAAGGGGCTCGCACAGTCTATCTTTCAAGTCGGCGGTAATGCTGGTGGTGCAATAGGTCCCCTTCTTGTAGCGCTTATTGTGATCCCTTTGGGGCAACAATACATCGGTGTGTTTGGCGTATTGGCCATTGTAGCCGTTATGATTCTTACTTATGTCGGTAATTGGTATCAAATACACCTCAAGCCTAAGACACAAACAACTTCTGTTAGTGCTTTAAAAGCTGACCTGCCAAAATCAAAAGTGATATTTGCACTTGTGATTTTATTGGTACTCATTTTTTCCAAGTATTTTTACATGGCTTCGATGACCAGCTACTTCACCTTCTATTTGATCAATAAATTCCATGTTTCGGTCCAGGAATCTCAGATTTACTTATTTATATTTCTTGCTTCTGTTGCCGCCGGAACCATATTGGGTGGTCCCTTGGGAGACCGATATGGTCGTAAGCTAATTATTTGGGTGTCTATTCTTGGAGCAGCACCTTTCACTTTGTTATTACCTCATGTAGGTCTTGGACTAACCATTGTCCTTGCTATTATAATCGGTTTGATCATCTCCTCGGCATTTTCAGCTATCTTGGTTTATGCAACGGAGCTTATCCCCGGAAAGGTTGGGATGATTGCAGGCTTATTTTTTGGTTTTGCTTTTGGCATGGGGGGCATTGGATCAGCTGTGTTGGGCTGGCTCGCAGATCGTACTTCAATTGAATATGTATTCAACATCTGTGCTTATCTTCCACTAATTGGAATAGTTACAGGCTTATTGCCTAATATTACTCAAAGGAAAAATTAATCCTTTAAAAAGCCCTTCTTACTATTAAAGAAGGGCTTTTCAGTATTAATAACCTGGATTTTGAATTAGTTTAGTATTTCGGTTTATCTCATCTCTGTTTATAGAGGTAAAATACATCTTGTCGTCCCAACTTCTATTTTCAATTCCTGGATCTATATTTGAAACAGCATAGGTATAAGTGTAATTCTCTGGATTATATTGGTAAAGAGTCACATTTTTACCAGCCTTAAGGGTTCCCGTGATATTTATAATATTTGCCTTACGACCTATAGTTTCTGCAGCTATCATCCAACGTCTAGCGTCAAAGAAGCGGTGCTCTTCGTAGGCCAATTCGATACGGCGCTCGTTTCTATAGCGTGCTTTTAATGCTGTACCCGTTTCGCTTGTGGATATTGCTGGCATTCCTGCTCTGAATCGGATTTTATTTAACCATATTTTCGCTTCATTCTCTTCCCCTAATTCAATACATGCTTCTACATAGTTCAATATCGCTTCCGTATAGCGAAACATTGGCCAAGGAATACGTTGTCGTGTATTTTGATCTTCCATTGTAGGATCTGGATCTGTAAATTTACGAATATAATACCCCGTCCTCGAACCATTCCAGTCTTCAATTGGACTCTTTCTTGTATCGAGACCAAATTGAATAACCTTCTGTCCTTTCGCATTAATTACTTCGTATTGTCCAGTTTGAATTTGATTTGCCTTATCTCTTTCAGCAACATCTGCTGTCCTAGGCTTCCAATCTGCACCATCATATAAAATCGTTGCCTTTAAACGTGGGTCGCGGTTTTGATAAGGGCTTGCGGCCATAGAAGGATTGGACCAATCAAATTTTTGGCCATTACTAGTCTCATAGTCGTCTACCAATAGCTGAATCGGTGTATTTCCTGCCCAGTTGTGATAACCATTTGGCCCATTGTCACGTCCTACCCAACCACCTCGCTCATCTTTTTCATCAATAAAGAATCGACCTAAAATTATATCTTTTCCAGCTGTAAAATCAACGGTCTTACTACCCCCTCCTAATGATACAGCCATATAGTTGGCCGTTCCCTCACTAGGTGACGCTGGTTGAGTCAAGTCTAACTTATAGGCGAATTCTGTATGATCCAATACGGCTTTTGCTGCAGTTTTTGCTTTAGTCCAGCGTTCCATTTGACTACCATTGGTATACATTAAATACTCTGGATTTTTATATCCTGCTAATAAGGTAGATTTTGCTTTTGCTTTACTTCCATCATGGAGGTCACTGGCAGCATATAATAGCACTCTTGACTTTAAGGCCAATACAGCGGTTTCATTTGCACGTCCCTTTGCCGATGAAATACCCTTTAGCAAAAGAGCTGCACTATCGAGATCCTTCACGATCGCATTGACACACTCCTCATAGCTGTTTCTTGGCACCATATAGTCTTTATCATTCAATGTATAGATCTTATTATCAATTGGTATACCTCCATAAAAACGTAACAGCTGTTGATAATAATACCCACGTAGGAAATAAGCCTCGCCTAAAAGCTTGTCAGCCTTTGCTTTGTCAAACTTGGGTGAGCTTAAATTAGCAATGGCGATATTTGTTGCCCGTATACGCGTATACATACGTCCATATTCATAAGTATCCATTATATAGCCTTGATCAGCTGGATTTGATCGAGATTCGGTGACAGTATTTATTCCGCGGTTAGGGTGTGTAAATAAAGCCTCGTCTGTCATGGATGCCATTTCCTGTTCATAAAAGCCTCCTACTCCAAAACCGTTATAGATTTCTGTCACGAAAGCCTCAGACAACCCAGCATCCGACCAAACGATCTCCTGTGGCACTTCACTGAGTGGCTTTGTGCTTACAAAATCGTCATTACAAGCTTGTAATGAAGCAGAAAGTACAAGTAGTATAAGGGATATATTCTTAATTTTTTTCATTTTTTTTCTTAGTTAAGTTCTTGCGATAACAGCTGGTTAGAACG
This sequence comes from Sphingobacterium paramultivorum, assembly GCF_014109745.1. NCBI lineage: Bacteria > Pseudomonadati > Bacteroidota > Sphingobacteriia > Sphingobacteriales > Sphingobacteriaceae > Sphingobacterium > Sphingobacterium paramultivorum. The sequence continues at coordinate 1,793,950 of NZ_CP058555.1, read as the reverse complement.
ATAATAATGCACCGACATTAATCAATCTCGCCTGCGGATAATATTGGCCCAACGCATTCACAGCTTCTGGATCGTACATTTTTATCTTACTCCAAGTAATGAGGTTCATCCCATTTGCATAGAGACGTAATGAACCAATACCAATTTTGCTACAAATACTTGAGGCTAAATTATACCCCAATTCTACGTTTTTCAACCTTAGATAATCTGTACTGCGCATCCAATAGGTGTTGTTATAGGAATAATATTGATTACCACGATCTGTCAAACGGGGGTATACACTGCTCGGGTTACTAATGCTCCAACGTTTATCGTAGAACTCTTCTACAAAATTTCCGATAGAACCCGATTCATCCGTGCCTACACGTATCTCTCCACCTGTAGCTCCCTGAAATAGTACCGATAGATCAAAGTCTTTATAGGTTAAGCTAAAATTGAACCCGCCCTGGAACGTAGGATCACTATTTTTGTCGCGTCTAACTTTATCATCTGGTGTTATTTTTCCATCACCATTGAAATCTTGATACTTCATATCTCCTGGACGTAGAGTTTTTGTAATGGCACTGTAATCCAACTTATTGTTGGCAATGTCTTCCATGTCGCGAAATACGCCATCATAAACATAATAAATATCCGTTTTGATAGGTTTACCTGTGCTTTGTTGCCATGCTGGCGCGCCAGGAGCTTCATCCCAGAAGATAATTTTGTTTTTCGCATAACCACCATTGACACCTACAGTATAGCCCAAATCTCCCACTTTACCACGGTAACCTAAATTAAACTCCCAGCCCTTATTATCCACTTTACCAATATTTTCTGCTGGCAATGTCATCCCTGTACTTTGCGGTATGGAAGCATTTTTCCGCCATAGAATAGAATTACGACGATTTTTAAAGATGTCAAACTCGAAATTTAACTTTCCTTGCAAAAACTGAAAGTCAAATCCAAGATTATAATTATTGGCGACCTCCCAAGTAATCATTTCGTTAGGAACGCGACTTTCATAAAGAGTCTTGGCTAGTTTATCGTTGACGATATAGGTTCCAAAAGAATAGGTTGAAAAATATTGATATTCTTGTAACTTGTCATCATAATAGATGTTGTCATTCCCCATCTGGCCATAGGAGGCACGTATCTTGAAATAATTAATTACAGGTACATTTTCCTTCCAGAAATTTTCTTCCGATACGACCCAGCCCGCCATAGCACCTGGGAAAAATCCAAATCTTTCACTTTCAGGGAACATATACGAGCCGTCATAACGCCACAGAAATTCCGCGATGTATTTACTTTTGTAATTATAGCCGAATCGACCAAAGTAATTTAACCTTGCTCTTTTCCATGCAGATCCGTCATTATTTTTTTCCTGTTCTCCACCCGCGAAAAGATAATCGATGGCATTTGAAAGAAAATAGCGACGATATGCACTAAATTTATCATTATCGATTGTTTCTCTGTTAATACCAGCAATAGCATTCACTTGATGGTCACCAAATTTTCGGTCAAAGCTCAAGATCCCTCCGAGTAAGATATTTAACTGATCTTCATTACTTTGATTCAAATTTGGATCGGCAGGCCCGCGTCTTCCCGGAACCAGTTGTGGTGTACTACCATCCGCTTCATAAGCCCCTTGCCAAGAATATAATGTCCAGGGTGTAACCCATGTTTTTTGATTTTTTACATATTTGTCAACAGAGGCATTCAATGTTAATTTAAGGCCATCTATCCATGGATTTGTAATCTCAACCTGCCCATTTGTTTGAAAATAGTAGCGTTTATCGTGATCGTAGCCTGTCGCATTAGTGGTGATTACCACCGGATTTTCGCCATTTTCGATATCTGGTCCTGGCATTCCATTAGGCCATATTGCTGGTTGTGTCGGATTTCCCCGCATCAACATCCTAAAGACAGTACCAGCACTCTTAGTAGGGAAATTCCGATTTTCCTGTCTTCCTAAAACACCAAATTGTGTTTTGATATACTGGCTGATATTAGCATCTAGATTAATCCTTAAATCATATTGTTTATATCCTGTAGCCGAATTTTTATAGTAGGCATCTTGATTTTGATACCCCAAAGACATGAGATACTTTACATCCTCGGTACCCCCATTAATTTGCAAGTTATGCCGTTGTTGAGGAGACCAGTCTTTTAAAGTTGCCTTATACCAGTCCGTATTCGGATGTCCCCAAGGATCTGATCCATCCTTGAACTTTTGGATATCTTCCGGTTTAAATGGCGCATCTAATACTCCGCCACCTTGCTTATTGTAACTACCTTTATCACTGATAGCCGTGTAAGCCGCAGACCATTCTTCAACAGGAAGATTATAGATCTCAAGTTCATTACGGATCTCAGCAAATTGAGCTGCATTGGTCAATTTAGGTATTACAGTCGGCTGAGAATACCCTTGATTAAAAGTATAAGAAAACTGAGGCTTTCCTGTCTTCCCTCTTCTTGTCGTCACAAGAATAACCCCATTTGCTGCCCGGGCACCATAAATGGCAGCAGAAGCATCCTTTAAAACCGAGATATTTTCTATATCGCGGGGATTGATCCGGTCGATTCCGCCTTCCCGTGCAGGAACCCCATCAATAACGACTAAAGGACTGCTATTTCCTAATGTATTCGTACCCCGTATTTTGATATTGGAACCATCGTATCCAGGCTCAGCACTCCCATTGGTCGCTGTAACTCCCGGTACCCGTCCTGTTAATGCATTGGAAACGTTCAACGCGGGAGATTGAGCAAGGTCACTTCCCTTGACAGTAGCTACAGCACCTGTAACAGTCTCTTTACGTTGCTTCCCGTAACCAACAACAACGACTTCTTCGAGATTGGATTCCGAATTCAAAAGCGTGACATCTATCGCATGCCGTCCTTTTACAGATTCATCCATCGACTGTTTACCCACCATACGAAAATTAATGATCGCATTCATAGGGACCTTATCCAATTTGTACTTACCTTGATTGTCGGTTTTTGTTACTAGGCTCGTTCCATTTACAGATACTGTTACTCCAGGAATTGGCATTCCTGTTTCATCATGTACCGTTCCAGAAACACTTAGCTCCTGTTGAAAGAGAATTCCATGGCTTGCGAGGGTTGCAGCATCAACGATTTGAGGACTCAGGGCCACTAAAGAGCACAATGATCCAGTCCAAAACGCTCTCTTCCATTGATTTGAGAAATAATGGCAGTTAATCATAAAAACTGTTTAATTGTTTAAATTTTGTGTTTAATTAGTTATTTTTTTACCTCTTAAAGACATGTCGGTTTAGGCGTCTTATCAGAAGTGGTTTATAATTGTTTATCTAACATGAAAATACGAAAATAAATATACAAAGCAAGTGTTAATTTTACACTATTTAACATTTTAACATTAATCAATTGAAAGTAAGCGGTTTGAGAAAGCAAACTGGTTAGCCTTATTTTTCGAACAGATATAATCCAGCCTTATGAGGATGATACATGGTACAAAAATCGCTAACAGCTCGTCTTTAAACGAAATTTTTGCAAGAAAAGTAAACTCTAGTATATCGAAAGTATATTATCAATTTTTAAAATAATAATATGCATCTTTATCCTTTATAATTAGATCTATAATTGATTTTTTAAAAACAATTATGTATGTACAAACAATGGAGCCAAATACGGCTTTATTAATAGCAACGAAATACTTATATCTACAAACAAAACTATGAACATTAAAATTATGCAAGAAAAATCAAGTGACCCAACTATTGTATTCGAACTGATCCGACTCGCTTTTGAAAACGAACAGTTTAGTGATCATCAAGAGCACATTTTAGTAGAAAAACTGAGAAAGACAGCAGAATTTATACCACAACTCTCTATGGTGGCAGAAGTTGAAGGAGAAATAGCAGGCTACATCCTCCTGACAAAGATTCAGATTATTGATAAAGAGAATCAAAAAGCATTCGATTCTCTTGCCTTGGCTCCCGTCGCTGTGCTACCTCAGTTTCAAGGAAAGGGAATTGGCGGTAAATTAATTCTTGGCGCCCATCAGATAGCAATAGAATTAGGTTTTGGATCGGTAGTTGTGCTCGGACATGCAGACTATTATCCTAAATTTGGATATGTACCTGCATCAGTCTATGGTATAAAATTTCCATTTGATGTTCCTGATGAAAATTGTATGATAAAAGAACTAACAGACAATTCCTTAAAAGGTATACAGGGCACTGTCCATTATCCAGAAGAGTTTGGTGTTATTTCATAAACCAAACTCTTCATTATGATTTGATGCTAATTAACAATCCTATTTAATATTTAATCGGATAGTCTTGCATAAATTCAAACTGATAACCATCTTTTTTCAATGCATCTATTAAAGAAGACAACTCCTGCTGTCCCTTTTGCGTTTGAAACATATCATCATGCATCAAGAAAACAACATTATTAGGCACCATTGAGCTTTTATTGTTCATGTAATTCCGAATGTGTGACAAAGTAGACTCCTGGCTTTGTATAGGTGCACCAGTGATGCTATTAAGCCGCCACTCGACATCCCAACCATAAATTGTATATCCGTTTTTATGTAATAGATCGGCGGTGCTAGATCCATTTTTAAGGTCGATCTTACGAACATTATCATATATCCAAATATTCCTGCCCGGAAGTCGAACGATCTTATGTTTTAGATTGAGATCTTTTTCATTCTTTTCAAAATCAGCAAAAGCATTTTGGGGATTATTATAAAATCGAGAATACTGATTGTTTGCGTGCGTATAGCTATGATTATAGCAGGCTATAAGCGGATTGGATTCATAACGGGCAAGATCACGTTTCCTCCCTTTGCTCATATTAGCGTGCTTACCAATCAAGAATACACTCACTTTAATGTTTTTTTCTTTCGCAATAGAATCAATAAAGGCACTACCAATCAATGGTCCGTCATCGAAAGTCAGGTAGATATGTTTTGGATACGTGTTAAATGCTTTCCGCAGCGAATCCTTAAGTTCACGTTTTTGTTGTTTGATCGGAACAGGATGCAAACTATCTACTGTAAATTGAATCTGATTTTTCTGAAGCGAATCCCACCTATTCAACAAATGTGGTATTTTTTCCTTGACAACCAATTTCTCCGTAAGTGTGTCCTTCAGCTCGCCTTTCCCCAAGACTTTGTTTGAAAAATCCTTACATGCGGTTACACTAAACATTGTACTACAAATGAAAAGTACCACAAACAACCTACTACACTTCATATCAATCGCTATAACTTTAATGAATTTCTTTTTTCAAAATTACTACAAAAACCTATTTATTAACCATAAAATCTTACAAATCCCTATTTTCAGGGATAAGGTTAGTAACCTTCAACAATCCCGTACACCTCTTTTTATGGCTTCAGTTTTTATTATAAATCCGATATAAGAAACAATCGTGCCACTTTTTTCGACAGTTGGTCTCTATTTCTTTTTAAAAAATAGTGCTTTGTTATATTCAAAATTCATGCGCGCTATATTCAAAACTGATATACCTTGTGGGCACTCCACCTCGCAGGCTTCTGTATTCGTACAGTGACCAAATGACTCCAAATCCATTTGCTTCACCATATTTAAAACGCGTTCACTGCGCTCTTCTTTTCCCTGTGGAAGCAAAGCCATATGGGTAATCTTTGCAGAGGTAAATAGTGCAGCACTACCATTTTTACACGTTGCAACACAAGCACCACAGCCAATACAGGCTGCTGAGTCAAATGCTGACTCAGCTAATTCATGAGAAATAGGGATCACTGTAGCATCTGGGGCTTGACCAGTATTGATGGATACAAATCCCCCAGAAGAAATAATTCGGTCAAATGCCGAACGGTCCACTTTCAAATCCTTTTTAACCTGAAATGCTGCTGATCGAAAAGGTTCAATAAGAATCGTATCGTTATCTTTGAATGAACGTAAATGTAGCTGACAGGTGGTTGTATGCTTAAGAGGTCCATGTGCGATGCCATTGATCATCATACCGCATTGTCCACAGATCCCTTCACGACAATCATGGTCAAACTCTACAGGGTCGTCTCCATGCGTAATAAGCTGTTCATTCAGGGTATCCAACATCTCCAAAAACGACATATGTGGATTGAGATCTGTTAAGGTGTAAGTAACTAATTTTCCTGTAGCGTTGCGATCTTTTTGCCGCCATATTTTAAGGTGTAAATCCATAATCGTTCTATTTATTTATAGCTCCTTACAGTTGGTTGTATCTCTTCAAAAATTAATGGTTCCCGAATTAGCTCAGGTTCTTGTCCCTCTCCTTTCCAGGCCCAAGCGGAAATAAACTGGTATTCAGCGTCATTCCGTAATGCCTCGCCATCTGCAGTCTGATATTCCTCCCGGAAATGTGCACCACAGGATTCGTTCCGCGTCAACGCATCATAACACATCAATTCTCCAATTTCAAAGTAATCGGCTACACGTCCAGCTTTTTCCAATTCCGTATTTAAAGTATTGGCTTCACCACTAACAATAACATTTTTATAAAACTCTTGCTTCAGTCTATTAATCTCTACAATAGCATGACGGAGCCCTTTTTCATTGCGTGCGAGCCCACAATAGTCATAGAGTATTTTACCCAGTGTTTTATGAAAATAATCCACGGTTTTACTGCCTTTAATCTTTAAAAATCGATCAATTTGCGCTCTGACACCTACCTCTGCACGTTCAAACTCAATATGGTCTGTAGAAATTTTTCCCGTGTGAATATCGTTTGCCAAATAATTTGCAATCGTATAGGGCGCAATAAAATAACCATCCACAGAGGCTTGGAGTAAGGAATTGGCGCCCAATCTATTTGCACCGTGGTCTGCAAAATTAGCCTCACCTAAGGCAAATAAGCCCGGTAGGCTTGTCATCAGCTCATAATCTATCCATAATCCCCCCATTGAAAAATGCGCGGAAGGTGAAATCATCATTGGTTCTTTATAAGCATCATATCCCGTAATCTTTTCATACATATCGAACAGATTGCCATATTTCTCTTGTATTTTCTGTTTCCCCTGTTCTCTAATAGCTTTCGCAAAATCAAGGTAAACAGCATTTTTAAGTGGACCAATCCCAAAGCCAGCATCAATCCGTTCTTTGGCCGCTCGAGATGAAATGTCCCTTGGAGCAAGATTACCAAATGCCGGATAACGACGTTCTAAATAGTAATCTCTCTCTTCCTCAGGAATAGCGTTTGGTTCCCGCTTCTCATCTTCTTTCAACGGAACCCAAATCCTTCCATCATTGCGTAACGACTCTGACATTAGTGTTAATTTAGACTGATAATCGCCAGACTGCGGCAACGAAGTCGGATGAATCTGAATCCAGCTCGGGGAGGCCATTAATGCCCCCTTCTTGTGTGCCCGCCAAATGGCAGAGCCATTACAGCCCATTGCTAGTGTCGATAGATAATAAATTTTACCATACCCTCCGGTTGCTAGTATAACGGTATGTGCAGCGTGTCGTTCAAGCTCCCCTGTATCGAGATTTCGAACAATAACGCCACGGGCCTTTCCATCTATTACAACGATGTCGAGCATTTCATGTCTGGAGAAAAGCTGTACGGCACCTTTGCCGACCTGACGCATAAGTGCCTGATACGCTCCCAAAAGAAGCTGCTGTCCAGTTTGACCTCTCGCATAGAAGGTACGACTTACTTGTACACCTCCGAAAGATCGATTGTTCAGATAGCCTCCATATTCACGACCGAAAGGAACACCCTGTGCAACTGCCTGGTCGATTAAATTGAGCGAACATTCGGCCATACGATATACATTGGCCTCACGGGCACGAAAATCACCACCCTTTAGGGTATCAACAAACATACGATAAACACTGTCCCCGTCATTTTTATAATTTTTTGCGGCATTTACACCACCTTGAGCAGCCACAGAATGCGCTCTTCTCGGGCTATCTTGAAAGCAGAAGGATTTTACCTGATACCCCATCTCCCCAAGAGAAGCTGCAATGGAGCTACCCGCCAATCCGGTTCCGATAACGATAACATCTAGTTTTTTACGATTTGCAGGATTAACAAGCTTGGCAGTCTTTTTATAACGAGTCCATTTTTGATCCAATGGTCCATCCGGTATTTTTGAATTTAATGTCATGACTTCTCCCCCTTATTTAGCTGTAAAAAATATATAAATGGGCATCAAAGCAAAACCAATGCTGATGATGACCGAATAGCTGATACCAATAATCTTAAACCATTTAACAAACTTGGGATGGAATAAGCCTAAAGTTCGAATCGCACTATGAATCCCATGAATAAGATGATAACACAGGGCAACCATCGATAAAACGTAAATAAGAACATACCACCATTGCTGAAAAACCTCGATTACAAGCACATATAAATCCTTGTTACCACGTTCATCAAGTGGAGGAGCGCCAAATTTGTACACGTACCAAAAATTCTGGAAATGGATAACTAAAAAAATGAGGATCAGGGTCCCTAAAATCCCCATATTGCGCGAATACCACTTACTTGCTCTTCCCCGATGATCTGAAACATAGTGGGCACCGGTCTTTTTATTCTTTACGGTAATGATCAATCCGTCCAAAGCATGCAAAATAATGCTGGCATAAAGTACGTAAGAAATAATTTTGATCAAGATATTGCCTGCCAAAAAATGTGAGTAGGCATTAAATTGTAGATGTGCTTGTTCCTGCGGTAAGAATAGCTGTAAGTTCCCTAGAAAGTGAATCAGTAAAAAGAACGCTAAAAATAAACCCGTCAGACACATAAGCATCTTCTTTGATAATGTAGATAACATAATAAGATCTTAATTTTAATAATAGCCTATAACCTTCATCCACAATCCACCGACACCCATATAAATCACCAATAATACGATACCAATTTCCAGTCCACGCAGCCACCATGATTTTAAATCGACATATCCGCTTCCAAAAAATACCGGTGCAGGGCCATGGCCATAATGTGTCAAAACACCATAGATAGAGCCCAAGAATCCAAGCATCATTGCAAGCAGCATTGGCGGAATACCCAAAGAAACACCAACCCCCAACAAGGCCGCATACATAGCCGCAACATGGGCGGTAGCACTCGCAAAAATGTAGTGACTAAAGAAATAAACAAGAATGATTACCGGAAAGGCTATTTGCCAACTTAAATCACCAATCTGTACTTTGATCAGGTCGCTAAACCAACCGATAAAGCCAAGCTCATTTAAAGAACTGGCCATCATAACCAAAACAGCAAACCAAACAATCGTATCCCATGCTCCTTTTTCGGCTTTAACATCCTCCCAGGTCAATACAGAGGTCAGTAAAAGTAGCGTCAAACCGATGAAGGCTGTAGTTGTCGCATCAATTGAAAAAGAACCACCAAAAATCCATAATGCCAACAAGATAAAGAACGCCAAAAGCATTAACCATTCATTCCTGGAAATTGGTCCCATCTCTTTTAATTTCTGCGCCGCCATCTTAGGTGCATCACCTGTTTTTTTCAATTCAGGTGGATATAACTTATAAAGAACAAGCGGTACTACAAAAAATGCGACAATACCAGGTATAAATCCAGCAATAGCCCAGGACATCCAGGTAATATCAATTCCTAGGTTCGCAGCAAATTTTTGACACATTGGATTACTGGCCGTTCCTGTCAAAAACATCGAAGACGCAATTAGATTCATATAATAACTATTTAAAGTTAGATAGGATCCCAATTTTCGATGTGTCTCTGGCTTATCTGGAACAGAATCAAAACTAATTGCCATCGATTTCATGATGGGATAAATAATCCCTCCCCCTCGGGCTGTATTACTGGGAATCGCCGGAGCTAAACAAACATCTGCCAACCCCAATCCATAAGCTAACCCTAATGAACTCTTTCCAAAAACTCGAATAAAAAGAAAGGCAATTCGATTTCCCAGTCCAGTTTTAATAAACCCCCGGGCAATAAAAAATGAGATACCAATCAACCAAATTACCTTATCTCCGAAACCCGTCAAAGCTTTAGTAATCGACTTACCCGCATCTCCAGGGGCCAATACTTGTGTCAGGGCCGTAAACGCAATGGCCATCATACACATGGTACCCATAGGAGCCGCTTTTAAAATAATCCCAAGAATGGTTGCGGCGAAAATTGCAAATAAATGCCAGGCTTCCGGACTGACGCCTTTCGGTATTGGGATAAACCATAAAATGAGTGCTACTAAGAAAGTAATGGCAACATTTTTAATACTTATTTCTTTCATGATAAACGTAGTTTAATAGATTAGAATCGACTTTGTACTTGAACAATAAATAAATTTTTGTTGAATTCGCTGGTATTCTCTGTCTGCTTTTTATATCGGTCCAATTGAAGTCCCAATTGTATCCTTGCACCATAATTTTTTAAAAATTCCAAGCCAAACATCGGCGTATATGTTTGACGCGCATTTGCATTGAGTTTGTAATTTGGGTCAATATACTCATACCGACATGATAGCTCAAAAGCACTTAGATTGAAATAATTTACTTCATATCTTAAGTTGGGTAGAAAATAGATACCGCGGACCAAATAGTCGCTCAACTTGGATGTTCGCGCACTTTCTTCCAAAGAATAATACAGGTTATGATTGATCGCCTGTTTTGCTTCCAGTTGCATATCAAGATTCCATCGTTTACCAAAACTAACATTACCAGTTAGATCTACCCCCAATGCATGTACTTGTTTTTTCATCACATCACCTACGCCACCATTAAGCCCTAAATTAACACCATACTTCTTTGAAAGCCCAAAGACCAGACGGGTGGCATATTGCTTACCATTATCGTTATCAACAACTTGATTCTTCCCGTTTCCGTTTACCACAGATAAGGAATAACTAAAGGGCATATCACCTAGTGTAGTCTCGCCTGTCGCAGCAACCCCGATTTGAAAACTTGCCCAACCTAATTTACCGAATTCAAGATACTGGTTCGACCAGTCCAAAGATTTGATGATGTCAATAGGGTAAGTTTCCTCGATGCCAAACCAAGGACGAAATTGGCCCACTGTGATTGCCAATTTGGGACTAAATGTATATTTCAAGTAGGCATTTTCGAGCACTTTTGTTTTGGGATCGCTTTTGAAATCTGCGAGGTTAGCTAATACGGCAACTTCAGTACGCTTGCTAATTTGAGCGCGCATCTGTACCCGCATATATTTCACCATAAAATTGTTATCCGTACCTGAACCATCACTGTGATGTAGCCCATTGACATCAACATCTTTTGTAGCACTAACAAGGTAACGGGCCTGAAACAAACCTTTCACCTGAAGCTTGGGATACGTCGTGTCGTCTTTTTTTTGTTGCACAGAATCAACTTTATTCTCTTGTACAGTACCTGGTTCTTGCCCTTTGACCAAGGTATGGCTCAATAAACATGCAATAGAAATTGGAATATAGCGTTTCTTCATACTTAAACAATTTTTTTCTTAGCCAGTAGCCCAGCTTACTTCTCATTGTTAATAATCTTGTCGTTCTAAATCTAATGTTGTAGGTACAACACATAGCTTTAAAAAATGTTTTGTTATTCTAATAAAATTTAATAACTGTAAAAAAATCAAACTGATTAAAAAAAGATCAGGTATAAATTCCACCTTTTTATGTAATTTCACAGGCGAATTTCAATACAATCTAAATTTAAAACCTATAGATTGATCTTTTCATGAATTTTGCACTTCATGAAAAAACTTCGTCATTTAAATATGTAATACATTTTAGAATCGATAAATATATTATGAAAGAAAAACTAATCAGAACATGCTTTATTGGTCTTGCGCTTCTTTTGATCCAAAGCTTTTCAGTATCAAGCGCTCACGCCTCAGACAAGGAAAAACCTGCCATGTTTTGGACTTGGCTAGATTACAACGCCAAAACAAACTTTGATTCTATTTGCCGTGAGATGAACTACCTAGGAATCGATGGCGTGATGTTAAATGCTGCTAGTCCAGATGAGTATCGTGTAGCAATTCCTATTGCAAAAAAATATGGCATCCAAGTTATCGCGTGGCTTTGGACGATGAATCTGGAACATGATAGAGATAAAATACTTAAAGAGCATCCAGATTGGTTCAGTGTCAATCGCAACGGAAAAAGTCTCGCAGATACCACTGCATACGTTGGTTATTATAAATTTTTATCGCCTGTAGTACCAGGAGTAAAAGAATATATCAAAAAGAAAATTGAATCCTATTGTGAAGTTGAGGGATTGGCGGGTATCTCTATTGACTACAATCGTTATGTGGATGTTGTCCTCCCCACAACCCTTTGGCCTAAATATAATATTGTCCAAGATCGCGAGTATCCCGCTTGGGATTACGGATACCATCCCATTGCTATAGAAAAATTTAAAAAACAATATGGCTATGACCCTCGTGCACAAAAAGATCCATCGAAAGATCTCAAATGGCGCCAATTTCGTTGCGATCAGATAACAGATATCGCCAATATGATTGCAGAAATTGTTCATTCTCATGGCAAAACAATGGCAGCATCCCCATTTCCGACCCCCAAAATGGCTTCGCGTATGGTACGTCAAGATTGGGGTAAGTGGAATTTAGATGTTGTTTTTCCGATGGTATACAGCAATTTTTATACAGAAGATCCAAGCTTTATTAGCGATTGTACCTTAGAAAATGTGCGCGACAAAGGTGCAAATACTACCCTATATTGTGGATTGATGGCTAAAAATAATGAGGAAATATTTGCCGATATGGATGAGGCACTAAATAATGGTGCGCAGGGAATTTCTATTTTTACCATCCATAGCTTAAAAGATCCTCAGATCAGGGAAAAATTCAGAGCCTATACAACTGCTGCGAAAGCGAGAAAAGCTCAAAATAATGGAACTTTAACACGTTTGGCGCACGTGAAAATCGAAAATAATCCCTTTAAAAAAGAAGGTATTATGAAATTAATCAACCAAAAGATACAAGATTTGGTCCGCTCAGAAAACCCTGCTGCCAGCCCGATAGCATTATCTAAATATAAAAAAATAGATGCATATGATGTCACTCAAAAGTACCTCGTTACTGATAAGGTGAGCAAAAAGAATTTTTACGTCACCTTCTTTTTCTATGGCGGAATACTTTCCGGTTGGAATGTTGATCCAGCTCCAAATGCAGCCTAAAGGATGACCTACTAAGAAGAGGTGCTAAAACGTTATTTATTTAGCACCTCTTTTCTTTTTAATACACTGTTTCCTATCTTTGGAACGAACAAATAATTAAAAAATGAGAAAAAATCTTAGGTTGGCAGCCTGTATTATTGGCTTGATATGTTGCGGATCAATTCCTGTAGCCTTTGCTCAAAATAGCATTCAAAACCAGCAGGGTCCTAAAACCGCGATTATTGATAAGGCATTATTGGATAGAATATTGGATAAAAATAGACAGTCATTCAAAGAAGGTAAAGTGGCCGATTATATTCCGGAATTGGGTAAAGCCAACGCATCATCCATTGCTCTTTCGGTTGTAAATAGTGATGGAACAATCGTTAGTATCGGAGATGTACAACAAAGATTTACCATTCAGAGTATTTCAAAAATTGTTTCATTAATGGTTGCTGTATTGGAAAACGGAGAACAAAATATTTTTGATAAAATGGGGTACTTTGGTACAGACAAACCTTTCAATCATTTTGCGAATTTGGAAACATCGGGCAAACCGCTCAATCCGATGATGAACGCCGGCGCCATTTTAACAACATCGCTCATTAAAGGAACAGGTGAGGAACCTTTTCTTAAAATACTCCATATGATTCGTTTTATAACAAATAATGAAAATATTGATTATAGTAAATCCGTATATAATTCGGAGCGGGAGACTGGAAATCGAAACAGAGGTATGTTCTACCTGATGCGCAACAATGGACTCATTGATGGTGAAGGTGAAGATAAACTAAATAATTATTTTAAACAGTGCTCAATTGAGATAACCGCAGAGGATCTGGCTAAAATAGGTTTCTTTTTTGCCAATCATTGTGTGCGCTATGATGGAAATAAGCAATACAATAATCCAAGTCTATCCCAGTTAGTTCAATCGCAAATGCTCATTGCAGGGATGTACGAATTTAGTGGCGAATATGCCAGAACTGTGGGACTTCCGAGTAAATCGGGCGTTGGTGGCGGAATCGCAGTAAGTGTACCGAATAAAATGGGTATAGGGGCCTATAGTCCAGCCTTGGATCAACACGGTAACTCTGTGGCTGCATATCGCATGATATTAGATTTGGTGGAAGAGAAATCACTAAGTCTCTTTTATTAACCTTAGTAAATTAAAATCAACTATAACATGATACGGACAGAACCAATCATCGCAGTGGATAACGTTCCCAAAAGCTCACAATTCTATCAAAAGCTTTTAGGCTGTACCGGTCAACATGGAGGAGAAACATTTGAAATTCTCACGGATAACGGAACTGTTATTCTCTGTTTACACAAATGGGGTGAACATGATCACCCTACTATGCTCGATCAAATAAATGCAGGGAATGGATTCATATTATTCTTTAGAGTAGACAATTTACAGCAAATTTTCGAAAACGCTACTTTGCTAAATGCAGTCATTGAGAAAGATATACATTACAATGAGAATTCTCTGAAGGATCAATTTATCCTACGTGACCCCGATAACTATTACCTGATTGTATCAGCCTAGTCAGATCTATTTGTTTGTCAATCGCATGTTGGATTGTATTCATCAGTAAAAAATATCCGTTCTTAAACCAGTTTAACTTTTGTGTTGAATGTTTGATGCAACTTTGTCTTATCAAAATTTAAAACAATGACCACACGATTTAATATTGCAAAAGTAGATGCAACCGCCTATAAGGCGATGATGGGATTGGAAACATATCTCAACGATATTTTTTTAAATCCTATTCAAAAGGAACTCATAAAAATACGTGCTTCACAGATCAATGGCTGTGCTTTTTGCTTAGATATGCACACAAAGGATGCGTTGAAGTATGGTGAAACTCCGCAACGGATATTTTTATTAAATGCCTGGCGAGAAACGGATCTATTCACTACGGAAGAACAGATATTGTTGGAGATGACAGAAGAGATCACATTGATACATCAAAAGGGATTGACAGAAAGCACTTTTCAAAAAGCAAAAGAAATATTTGAAGAAAAGGAGATTGCACAGATTATTATGGCAATTATTACCATAAATGCGTGGAATAGAATTGGCATCAGCACGCATTTGGAACTATTAAAGTAGTTTTAGGCGCTTTCGCAAAAAAGCCTTTTCCAATATTGGAAAAGGCTTTTTCATTTACAAATAATTTCCTTTTATTTTCCTGTTAAAATCACAATTATCATTTATCTTTATTAGGAAAACCTATATAAATACATGATTATGAAAATTATAAAAAAAATCCTAATTGTTTTAGCGATCATCATCGCTATACCCTTAATTACAGCGATCTTCGTCAGTAAAGACTTCTCGGCCCAAAGTGAGATCACGATCGATAAGCCAAAGCAGGAAGTGTTCAACTATGTAAAAATGCTTAAGAACCAAGATAACTTTGGTGTATGGCAACTCTCAGATCCCCAAATGAAAAAAACTGAACAGGGTGTAGATGGTCAAGTTGGCTATAAATCCAGCTGGGATGGTAAGAAAGTTGGTAAAGGTTCACAGACTATTACAAAAATCGTCGATGGCGAAACGATCGAAACGTCCCTCGATTTCGGCATGGGCGAACCAGCCAAAGGTTATTTTATCCTAAAAGAGATCTCGCCTAATCAAACCTCAGTGACTTGGGGTATTTCAGGAAAATCGCCCTATCCATGGAACTTTATGAATTTATTTATGAATATGAACAAAGATTTCGATCAAGGGTTGAAGAATCTAAAAAATAGACTAAAATAGAGACTATACAAAGTAAAAAACGGTGATTAAAATAAACTTTACTTTAACCACCGTTTCTTATTTTTAAAATGAACAAAATTTATCTTCTGCGCATTAAAATTCGTAGAATGTACCAAAATAGCAACATTATTGATGAAAATAGCTGTAGGGCCGCCCCAACGTATTGTTCGTTGCCGTAACTATACTTCAGATTTTGAGTTTGATAGAGTATGCTTCCGGAAGCAAGTGCAATCATTGCAACCGAGAACCATAATCCAAGTTCAAAACCAAAAATAGCTCCAGCGACAATTGCCCCCAAGGATAAGAAGCCCCCAATTACCAGGATATTCCTGAGAAATGAAAAATCTTTATTGGATACAAATGCAACGACAGTAAGCCCAGTAAACAATGCCAAAGTCATTATACTTGCTTGATAAATGACACTAATTCCTTCGGTCATAAACACCGCCATAAAAATCATCGGCAGGAAGATGATTGCTTCCAGTACAATATAGAAAGCTAGTCCTAGATACTGGGTTTGACGGCTTTGCGAAAGTGTCCATCTTGATGAAAGTGTGGACCCTAACCAAAAACATCCCAATAAAAACAACCAAATAAATTTTCCGCTAACCATCCAAACGATAAAATCATAAGGGATCAATTTGATCAGCAAAGTTTCCAAAACGATAAATGCTAAAATCGAAAGCGCAACATGAAGATAAGTTTTTTTATAAAACACTCCCCTTTCAGCGTCATCATTGATAAGAACGTACTCTTGTGATTCCATAAAACAAATACGATTGATTAAATAACGATTAAAAATAAGCATTAATTCTATTTCCACAAGAAAGAAGTTTGCATAGGCTTATAAAAAAAGAACCCCGCCTAGCGGGGTCCATTCAAACAAACAACTTATTTCCAGCCTCCTCCCAAATCTTTATAGATATTGACAACAGCATTGAGCTGCTGCTTCTTCGTTTCTATCAATTCAAGTTTCGAATCCAGCACATCGCGTTGTGTCATTAAAACCTCCATATAGTCTGCCCTCGCTGATTTAAAGAGATCATTGGACACAGACACGGAATTATTCAGAACCTCAACTTCTTTTGTTTTGAAATCGTAGCTGCGCCCTAGGTTTTCAATATTAGAAAGTTGTGTAGAGACTTCTAAGTAAGCATTCAGAATTGTCTTCTCGTAATTATATACCGCCTGTATTTGTTTCGCGTTGGCCGTATTAAATTCCGCTTTAAGCCCATTTTTATTTATCAATGGCGCTGCAAGCTCCCCTATTAGATTATATAAAACTGATTCAGGCATCTTAAATAGATAGGAAGGCTTGAATGCCTGTAAACCCAAAGCCGCCGAAATCTCCAAAGAAGGATAAAACTCTTTCCGCGCGATCTGTACGTCCAACTTCGCGGCAGCGAGCTCATACTCTGCCTCACGAATATCAGGTCTATTGCTCAGTAATTGGCTCGGTATACCTGTTTGAACCTTCGCCGGGATCAAATCGACAAAATTGCTTTTGTCGCGTTTGATCTCTTGTGGAAAACGCCCCAACAGAAAATTAATACGGTTTTCAGTTTCTTTGATCTGCTGCCTCGTCTCAAATTCCATACCTTTGGTTTTCAACACTTCAGCCTCAAACTTTTGAACCGCCAGTTCTGTTACACGAGCAGCCTGTTTCTGCAATCGGATTACCGCAAGCGCATTGTCCTGTAGCTCGATATTCTGTTTGATAATGGTCAACTGATTGTCCAATGCCAATAATTCATAATACGAACGGGCAACCTCGGCAATGAGGCTACTCAAGACAAAATTTTTCCCCTCTACAGTAGCAAGATAGCGGTTGAGTGCGGCTTGCTCGGAGTCCTTAAGTTTTTTCCAAACGTCGATTTCCCAACTTGCATACGCACCAATTGTCAAATCTCCCAGTGGATCCGGCATTTCCTTTCCAGGAGCAATTTCTGTACTGGCATCACCCGCCCCCTGACTGGTATATCGTCCAACTTTTTCAACACCTCCTCCGGCACGTAAACCAACGGTAGGTTTCAACGCCCCTTTTCGTAAAAGAATATCGTTTTTTGCAATTGCCAACTCCTGCAAAGTAACATTCAGTTCCTGATTGTTTTTCAAAGCTGTATCTATTAATACAACTAGATTTGGATCAGTAAAAAATTCACGCCACTTAACCGATGCTGAATTCGTTGTGTCAGATTTATCTACGTCTGTAAATTGCTGCGGAACAAATTTATTCTCCTGTATTTGTGTCGCTTTCGGAACCTTACATCCCGTCACTGCTGCTGAAAGCGAAAATGCAATGACCCATTGTATTTTTCTGCGATTAGTCATTATTATCAAGTTCTTCAGTTAATGGATTTTCATCCTCGTGTTTAATAAGCTTACGTCTAGAGGCAATAGTTCCAAAGATATAGTACAAGCCTGGTATCACTAAAATACCGAACACTGTTCCAAACAACATACCTCCCGCTGCTGCTGTACCGATCGTACGGTTACCTATCGCCCCAGGACCAGATGCCATAACTAAAGGAATCAACCCGGCGATAAAGGCGAAAGATGTCATCAAGATAGGTCTAAACCTCACTTTTGCACCGTCCAAGGCAGCTTCGATGATACTCAATCCTTGCGAATGCCGCTGAGCGGCAAACTCAACAATCAACACGGCATTTTTGCCAAGTAGACCTATGAGCATGACCAAAGCGACCTGTGCATAAATGTTGTTTTCCAATCCCAATAACTTCAATAGTAGAAAGGCACCGAAGATCCCGATTGGTAAAGAAAGCAACACCGCAAAAGGCATAATAAAGCTTTCATATTGTGCGGAAAGTATCAAATAAACGAAACCAAGACAAATTAAGAAGATATAAATCGCCTGATTTCCGCGCCCTACCTGATCCTTGGAGATACCAGCCCAATCAATACCATAGCCCCGAGGCAAAGTTTTAGCGGCGACTTCATTAATCACCTGAATTGCTTCACCACTACTGTAACCCGGTGCGGCAGAGCCTGAGATTTCGGACGCCATATACATATTGTGTCGGGTGATCTCAGAAAGACCGTAAACCTTTTCCATATGCATAAATGCTGAAAATGGAACCATCTCATCTTTTTCATTCTTCACGTATAGCTTTAAGATATCTTCCGGCAAAGCCCTGTATTGCGGCAAAGCCTGAACCATAACTTTATATTGGCGGTCATACTTAATGAAGTTCGTTTCGTAATTACTACCAACCAAAGTCGAAAGCGTATTCAGTGCATTATCAATAGTAACCCCCTTCTGTTGCGCCAGATCATTGTCTATATGCAACATATACTGTGGGAAACTCGCACTGTAGAAGGTAAATACGGATGATAATTCAGGTCTCTTATTCAACTCACGCACAAAATCCCTACTTACCGTTTCCATTTTCTTGTAGTCACCAGAACCGGCTTTGTCCAGAAGACGAAGCTCAAATCCACCCGCGGCACCATAGCCCGGTACGGCCGGTGGTTGGAAAAATTCGATAGACGCCCCTGGGATATTTTTGGCAGCAGCCTCTAGTTGCTCAATAATCTCTTGCGAGGATTCTTTACGTTCTTCCCAGCTTTTCAAGTTGATCAAACAAGTACCTGTATTTGCTCCAGTTCCTTCAGTCAGGATTTCATAACCAGCTAACGACGATACCGATTGTACACCATCAATGTTTTCAGCTTCTTTTTGCAATGTTTGGGCCGCTAGATTGGTTCTTTCCAATGTCGACCCTGGCGGCGTTTGAATAATAGCATAAATCATCCCCTGGTCTTCATTGGGGATAAAACCTGCAGGAACAGCATTATTCAAAAAATAGGCTCCAATACAAAAACCTATCAATACTAAAAATGTAAACACCCGTTTATCCACTATCCCTTTCAACAAGTAAACATATTTGTTGGACATCTTATCAAACAATCTATTGAAAGAATCAAGAAACTTATCGATAATGGATTTCTTTCTTGGCTCGCCATGATTATTCTTCAGCATGATCGCACATAATGCTGGAGTCAGTGTCAATGCCACAACACCCGATAAGATGATTGATGTTGCCATGGTAATGGAAAACTGCCGATAGAATATCCCTACTGGACCAGACATAAAGGCAACGGGGATAAAAACCGCCGCCATAAGGAATGTGATCGCAACAATGGCACCGCTGATTTCATGCATCGCTTTTTTGGTCGCCTTATAAGCCGAAATATGAAGCTCTTCCATTTTGGCATGGACAGCTTCAATAACCACAATCGCATCATCCACAACCACACCAATGGCAAGCACCAATGCAAATAGGGTGATCAAGTTGATGGTAATTCCAAAAAACTGCATGAACAAAAACGATCCCACCAATGAAACCGGCACTGCAATAGTTGGAATCAACGTCGAGCGCCAATCTCCTAAGAATAGAAAAACGACAATAGCAACAAGCACAAATGCTTCCAATAAAGTATGGACTACTTTTTCCATGGATGCATCCAAAAATTTTGAAACGTCATAGCTAATTTCGTAATCCAGCCCTTTAGGAAAAGATGCCTTCAATTCCTTCATTTTGCTTTTAACGTCTTGGATTACCTGAGAAGCATTACTTCCATAGGATTGTTTTAAGACAATCGCTGCGGATGGTTTTCCATTCAGTGTAGAATAGATATCATACATCGCTGAACCGAATTTGATGTCCGCAACATCTTTTAAGCGTAACATTTCACCATTTTCACCCGCACGTAATACGATATTGCCATAACCTTCAGTTGTCGTAAAACGTCCCGGGTATTTCAATACATATTCGAAAGATTGGGAGGTCATACCAGACGACTCGCCGGCTTTACCTGGTGAAGCTTCCAAACTCTGCTCTGATAAGGCTTTCATCACCTCTTCTGCAGAAATCTTGTAAGCTGTCATACGATCTGGTTTCAACCAAATACGCATCGCTAATTCGCGCGTTCCAAGAATATTAGCTACCCCAACACCGTCTACACGACGTAATTCGGATACAATATTCATGTCCGCATAGTTATACATAAAGTTTCCATCAAGCTCTTTGTCTTTGCTATAGAGATTGATGTACATGAGCATATTGGATTCTTCACGTGTAATCTTCACCCCCTCACGTACCACAATTGGAGGAAGCTTATTGACCACAGAAGCCACACGGTTCTGCACATTTAACGAAGCCTGATTCGGATCTGTTCCTAGGTTGAATACCACCTGGATACTTGCTTCCCCGTCGTTACCGGCATCAGAAGCCATGTATTTCATGCCCGGAACCCCATTTATCGCCCGCTCTAGCGGTATGATAACTGATTTAATCATCAACTCACCATTTGCTCCAGGATACTCGGCAGTGATATTCACCTTCGGTGGCGATATAGATGGAAATTGTGTTACAGGAAGCTGTACCATAGAAAGCACACCCAAAAACACAATGATCAGTGATATAACGATCGAAAGTACTGGTCTATTTATAAAACGACTAAACATAGTAATTTAAGTGTAAGGGGTCTATTCTGTTTTTAACTTCAAATTTGAAATGGCGTCTTTAGGTTGCACAAAGCTGTAGCTGATTTTATCATCCTCTTTCGCTTTCTGAATACCATCCAACAAAAATTTATCATCTTTTTGAAGTCCGCTCGTTACCACATACAGATCTGGTAGGGAGTTACCAATTGTGATATGACGAGCTTTTAATTTACCATCCTTATCGACTACATACACATATTTACGGTCCTGCATTTCGTATGTCGCTTTCTGTGGAATAATTAAAACCTGTTTCAACGGAAAGTTCATCACCACTTTGCCACTCTCGCCATGTTTTAATAGACGGTTTGGGTTGGGAAATTTCGCTCTAAAAGCAATATTTCCTGTTTCACTGTTAAATTCACTTTCTATGGTCTCTACAAGACCATTTTGAGCAAATAGCTCATTATTGGCAAGTAAGAGGCCCACATGGGTATCCCCGCGTTTACTCACGTTAGTTTGATAACTTAAATATTCTGGTTCGGAAACATTGAAATAAACCAACATCTCACTATTATCGGACAGACTTGTCAATAATTCGCCTTCATCCACCAAACTTCCCAATTTCAATGGAATCCGATCAATCGTTCCATCAAAAGGTGCCCTGATTTCTGTAAAGGAGAGATGTAATTTTGCAATCGCTGCCTCAGCTTTGGCTTGCTCAAGCTTCGCTTTAGCCATAGCGAGTTCGTTGGGCGATACAACATTTTTATCAGCTAATGTTTTTGTATTTTGAACTTCAATTTCCGCTACATTAACTTCTGCAGAAGATTTGCGGTATTCGGCCTCATACATCTTCGGCATAATCCGAAAAAGTAGTTGCCCTTTATGGACAAATTGTCCTTCATCCACGAAAATCTGCTCAAGATAGCCCTTCTCTTGAGCCCGAAGCTCAATATTTCGGAAAGATCTAATCTGGGAGACAAAATCCTTACGGATAGTTGTATCCATTTGTACCGGAGAGGTCGCTGTAAATTTCTCTTTTTCTTCCTTTTCTTCCTTTTTGGAAGTACACCCGATTTGGCATAAGCTAATAGCCAAACTAGCGAGCATAAATACTCTTTTCATTTGTAAGCGTCTAATTAAAAAAATAAGTTTGATTGTTTGTTGTGCTGGTTGGTGAAATAACCTCTACTTTGGCTTATGGTCCTTCCGACTTGTTAATAGATTGTACAAATCGATTACAACTCAATGGAGCATCCCTTAAGATATCCACCAAAGCATATGAAATTTCGAAGGGTATGTTTTAGATTCTCCAGTTTTGTTGAAGAACATATCTTTGAGGGAAAAGATAGGCTATGAAATTGCAAAAAGGAATCTTCTTTGCAAATCGAAAAACAAAAACAAAAAGGACAATTGCAAAAAGCAGCAGCGCAACAAATTGAGACGTTACCTGCAAATCCTTAGTCAATTGAAAATTCTCGGCATCAAACTCCTCTATAACGGGATTATCACTGTGTATATTACCATAAAATAGCGGATCTATGTGATCAACCGATGCATCAATATACTTCTGCACATCAGCATGATTATGCTGAAACATAAAACTAACAGCTGGTCGATCGGATTCAATGAGCACAGCATGGCTATTACTGCTTCTGATAAATAAGAAGCATAGGAAAAGGAGTATGGTAATAACCGCTTTCATTGCGGAGCAAATATACTAGCGTACAAATAATTTTAACGATCTTTAACACATTTTAACAAAACAATTACAATCCGCTGATTTCCGCTAGAAAAGTGATAATTGCAAACCCCTTCCTTTTGTTCTCAAAGGTTCTGCATCTCCAAAGACTGTTCTGCCCCCATACTTCCAAGAATCCCTTCGTTCCTCCGCTATAATCTGTTCAATATCAAACTGAGGCTGAAAATCTTTTTCGCTATCCAGCACGATCTGGTGCAACTTGGCGATTGATTTTAATTTTTCACCATAACCCAGTTTAGATTTTTCAACACCTTTTTGTAAAATCTGAATGCTCTCATCGTAAATGGTTAATGGAACCGGAAAAGGATGTCCATCTTTTCCGCCATGAGCAAACGAAAATCGTGCGGGGTCGTTGAACCGTGAAGGAGCTCCATGGATCACCTCACTAACCAAGGCCAATGACTGTAACGTGCGGGGACCAACTCCTTTTAAAAGCAGTAGGTCTTCAAAATGGCTTGGTTGACTTTCTCGGGCGACGTACAACATCGCCCCCAACCTCTTCAAGTCAACATCTGCAGCACGTACATCGTGATGAGATGGCATAATAAGTTTAGCGAAATCTTGCATTACTTTAGTTGAATCCTCTCCCACTATAGTCATAATACCTGCTCTATTGGCTGCCGCTTCTGCAGCTGTCAAGTTAAGGATTATACCTTGCGAAGGCCCACTGATACCAGCATGAGGTTCTTCAACGAACGATTTGACCTTTTCAGAATGCCAATGGTAGCGACGAGCAGTCCCATCCTTTTCATGCATACCTTGCTGGACAACAGACCAATTACCACGATCTGTTACGATAAAATTATGTAAATACAGTTGGTAACCATCTTGAATGGCTGTGTTATCCACTTTAGCGACAAGCTTACTGCTGCGAATCAAGCCGTTGCCATCCAACCCAATTCGATCTGACAACTGAAGTAGTTCCTGTGGAGTTTGCATAGACAATTTGCCTTTCCCCCCACAGATATAAAGCCCCAGCGACTTCGCATCTGGATTAATAGCGCGTTTTAATGCCCCCATAACAGCTGTTGTGATCCCTGAAGAATGCCAATCCATCCCGAGCAGGCACCAAAACTCTGAAACCAGAATGGATCCGCCAGTCTTCTTAAAACTTCATCTTTACCATAATCCATTAGGATAACTTCAACTATTGAACGACCTAGGGAAGCCATACGTTCGTAAAGCCACGCTGGTACTTTTCCATAGTGTAATGGGAGATCTGCAGTGCCGGACCGTTTCATTGTAAACTAAATATATTAGCACAAATCTATCTTTTTTTTGCGAAAATAAAAAGGCTAGAATCCATCTAGCCTTTTTATTTTAAGATCAATCTATTCATAAGACATAAGCATATATAGCTTACCCTATGTCAAAACCCGTTTATTTGCCCGTTAACGCTGATAACAATCCAGCTCGGAATGAAGGATCTTTTTCAGAAAACTCAATAGAATGCTTATACGTGTCTACATTAAAGAAGAGCTCCGCTGGAGCAGCTTTTTTATTGTCCAAAAATAGTTTAAAGCTATATGCTGTTTTTTTGGACAAGTCAGCATTCACCTTATTGGATGAAAACACATTCGGAAGAATTACATCTTTTGTAAAAGAATCCGTTGTAGGAGTCTGAAATAAGTCACCTAACGCCTTAATTAAATTGTCGGACTGTTGACCCGATGACGAGATTCTAATTTTACCTTTGGTAAAACCGACGTCATCACTCGGCTTGCCATCTATTATACCTGCGGGTATAAAATCTACAACCTCAAACTTCGCTCCTACAGTATCTTGTTTGTAAAGAGATTTTGTGATATAGATCCGACTTGAATCGGTTAAGATCTCATCTGTGATACGTAGAAAAAAGTTCTTCTTTTCTGCACCCGGTGTACCATTAGTAAATTGTTCGATTTTTACACCTTCAATTTTGTTAACCGTTGTTGTATCACTTCCATCAGTTTTCTTTTGATTGGAATTTCCGCAACTAGCCATCAGCACCGTAGCGGTTGCAAGAAATGCTATAGATTGAATCTTGTACATATTGAATTGTTTGTTATCAGTTATTAATGAATATTGCTCTTATAATATTACCATTATTACTGATAACAAACAACTATTATCAATGTTTTTATTTTATTTCAATAAAGCATCGTATAAAATTTCCACAGGATGATAAGATTTTCTTCCTACACCATCTTTAATCTGATGCCTACAGGAAGTACCCGCCGCAGCAATTAAAGTATCGGATGATGTTTTACGTATGGTTGGTAACAAAACCAGCTCGGCCACTTTCATCGAAACATCATAATGTTCAGCCTCATAACCAAATGACCCTGCCATACCACAACAGCCCGAAGGAATAGTTTCTACGCTAAAGTTCGTTGGAAATGATAGAACCTGTTCTGTCACAGTCACGAGGTGAAAAGCCTTTTGGTAACAGTGACCATGCAGCTTTATCTTTTTTGTTGTTCCAGTAAACTGTTCCGGATGAATACGTCCTGCCTTCATTTCAGTCAACAGAAATTCGTCAATCATCAACGCATTTTTGGCTACTTTTTGTGCGTCAACTCGTAAATCATCGTCTACTAAACTTAAATACTCGTCTCTAAATGTAATTATCCCTGATGGTTCAACACCTAAAAGTGGCGTATCATCCGTAATTAATCCCTTTAAGAAATGGATATTTTGATTGGCAATCTTCTTTGCTTCTTTCACAAACCCTTTGGAAAGATAAGTGCGCCCACTTTGCACATGTTTTGGAATGACTACTTCATACCCCAATGCCGTCAATAATTTGTACGCTGTAATACCGATCTCTGCATCATTATATTCGGTAAACTCATCCGAAAAAAGGTAAACACGACGCTTGGCATCACTTACCGCCGCTTGTTTTTTTACCCATTGGGTTAAGGTCGTTCCATTGACTGTTGGCAAGGAACGCTTTGGCGCAAATCCTACTGTTTTTTTGACCATTCCTGACAAGAAATCATTTTTGACCACAAAATTATAAAGAGGTGCAACCCACGATCCGAGTTTCTGAGACTGGGTGAAATTAGCGATTAATTTTGTTCTAAATCCCGCACCATGCTCATCATAATAGTGCTGCAAAAATTCGGCTTTCATTTTGGCTACATCCACACTGGAAGGACACTCCGTTTTACAGCCTTTGCAGCTTAAACAGAGGTCCATGACTTCCTTGATCTCTTCATGATCAAAACGATTTTTCTTTGTGGAATTTGTTAAAAACTGACGCAGCATATTTGCCCGCGCCCGTGTTGTATCTTTTTCATCGCGCGTAGCCATAAACGACGGACACATTGTTCCACCGGTAATTTCAGTCTTGCGGCAATCTCCCGAACCTGAACATTTCTCCGCCAACCGAAGGATAGACTCATCTTTAGAAAAATCGAAGTAGGTCTTTATTGCTGTTCGGTTGCTATCGTTGTCATAACGCAGATGAGAATCCATTGGCGGTGTGTTGACAATCTTATTTGCATTAAAAACACCCTGTGGATCAAAGATGGATTTTACATCTTCAAGTAATTTGTAAACTTTTTCACCAAGCACTTTGCCAATAAACTCTCCGCGTAGGCGACCATCACCGTGCTCTCCACTTAGCGAACCGTTATATTTTAATACAAGATCACTCGCTTTTTCGAGGATTGAACGAAAAGTACGTTTCCCCGCTGCAGTTTTCAGATTTACAAAGGGTTCGATATGTAGCTCTCCAGCTCCTGCATGCGCATAATAAGATGCATGTACTCCCTCTTCTATCAAAAGCTTTTGAATATCACTCACGTAAGCAGGTAGGTCCTCAGGTGAAACAGCACAATCTTCAATCAAATTTACAGGCTGACTGTCCCCAGGCAAATTACGGATTAAACCAAGTCCTGCTTTGCGCACATCCCAAACTAAATTCGTCTGTTCAATACCGGTAATATAAGGATAGGCATATCCTAAGCCACGGGCAATTAGATCCGCTTTCAAGGCCATCGCTTTCGATTCTGTTTCAGCTGCTGTCTGCCCCCTAAACTCAACAATCAATAAAGCCTGGGGATCACCCTCAATAAAAAAACGATTATACTTATAGGTTGGATGCCCAACCGTGAAATCCATGATGTATTTGTCTACCAGTTCAGATGCTTCTGGCTTATGCTCCAGGGCAATCACGTTGCCATGCATACACTCCACCATATCTGCAAAGTGAACACAGAGTAAACCTAGTTCTTGAGGTGGTAAGGACATCAGTTTGAGTTTCGCTTCTGTAACGATAGCCAAAGTTCCCTCGGATCCCGCTAATAAATTACACATATTGAAAGGGGCCGAACGATCAGCAAGAATATCCAATGCATAACCGGTATTTCTTCTTGTGATGGATCGTTTGGGGTAGCCCGCTTCTATGGCACTTAAATGTTGTGGATCTGTCAATAATTCATTCATATTGCGATAGATATCGCCCTCACGACCAGCTAATAATAATTTCTTAAAATATGCTGCTTCATCAATCGCCTCAAAAGTCACTTCAGAACAGTCGTCCAAAAGTACGTTGGCCGAAATCAAATTGTGCCGTGTATCTCCCCAGACAATTGAATGCAAACCCGAAGAGTTATTACCAATCATTCCGCCAACCATGGCACGGCTTGCCGTCGAAGTTTCAGGCCCAAACATCAGTCCGAATGGTTTAAGATAACTATTTAAGTCGTCACGGATCACGCCTGGTTGCACCCGAACCCACTGCTCTTCGACATTAAGTTCAATAATACCGTTAAAATGACGAGAAATATCCATAATAATACCATGGCCTACAACCTGTCCCGCCAAAGAGGTACCAGCAGTACGTGGTATTATAGTTATCCTATGCTGCTGCGCAAAATCAATTAATTTTTTAATGTCATCAATATCAGCTGGTATTGCTACAGCCAACGGCTTTTCCTGATAAACAGACGCATCGGTCGAATAGGCAAGCAACATTGTTTGATCCTTGGTTTCATTGGTATAAAAGAGCTCCCCCTTGAGTTGAGACGCTAATAAGGCTAATTGATTTTGATCTTTCACTTAATCTGCATTTAATGTATGAAACAAATTTAGTCAAATTTATGCATCGGAAAAAGAGATGAATGCAAGAAACGCACAAATCAAAAACAAAAAACGCATAAAAACGCAAAACAGGGTAATTTACCACAAAAGTCAATTTTATTTCGTTCCTTCAAACAATGCGTGTATTTTTGTGGCGCTACATCATTTAGTTAACGATTGATATCTTCCTTATATGCGTAATCTATTCCTTCGCTATACGCTTCATTCTGATTTTATTATATACACCATTCGGGTATTGATTGGCTTCCTTATAGGTTACCCACTCTTTGTATCCTTTCCCCAGTATTCTGTTTCTTGGACACTCATATCGATTATACTGGTCATTTCGCCACAAGAGAATGAATCAAAAAAAATAGCTATCGATCGCGCTAAATCCAATTTTATAGGTTCGGCAATTGGGCTTAGTTTATATTTTGTACCTATTTCACAACTGTACGCCATGATTATCGGCATTGTCGCGTCGTTGATTACATGTAAGCTACTCAACATCATGGCTGTGGCGCGAACATCTATGGTCGCACTAATTATCGTCTACCTTCATGAACAGCAAAGCCGCTCCTACTTCGCCGCCTTGGATCGCTTTGGCTGTGTCTGTCTAGGTTGTCTGATTGGATTGGGGGTCATCCTGTCTACAAGAAATATTATTCTGAAATTAAGAAAAAGGTATAATTGTTGAATTATATCGCTAGGCAACCTAAAAAGCAATATACTTACTTTCAGTACCATAACCCAGATGGTTAAGATTTCTTTACAATGAATTCGAATAAAATTCACATATAGTTCCGCTTTATCAGAATAATATTCAGAATTGTATAAATAATTTTGAATATTATGCTTTTTTACCTACCTTTGCAGTCGAAATGACAAAAGTAGAATATAATTTAGACCAAGTCGACTATAAAATCTTGCGCTTAATGCAGGATAATGGACGGATCAACAATGCTGATATCGCAAGAGAATTAGGTATGGCACCATCAGCAATCCTCGAGCGCGTAAAGAAGCTTGAGCAAAAAGATGTGATTTTAAAATATAGTGCCAAGATCAATCCTGCCGCGGTCGATCAGAAACTTTTATCGTTTATTTTTATCAAAGCCAATGATATTATTGGCGAACAGGGTGTAGGGTTGGCACTTGCCGAAATCCCTGAAGTTCAAGAAGTACATGATATTGCAGGTGATGATGGTTACCTTATTAAAGTAAGAACTGCAGATTCTACAGGTTTAGTGGATCTCATGCGGAATACATTAAGTAAAGTTGAAGGTATTATTTCAACGCGAACAACAATTGTACTTCAGACAGTCAAGGAAGATCAGCAGGTTGTGATACCTGAGTAATAGAAAGGAGGTTTAATTATGTTGCAAGGACAAAAAAAGGCAGCTAGTCCAGTAATGGTTGTTGTTGCTTATTTCATTATTTATGTGGTATGGGGCTCTACCTTTTTCTTTATAGAAAAAGCATTACATAGTTTCCCCCCATTTATTTTGGGTTCGTTTCGATTTGTTGCAGCCAGTGCAATCCTAATGACATATTGCGCCATAAAAGGATTTAAATTATTTAACAAGCGCTCTATTCAGGAGGCCGCAATCGTAGGTTTTTTATTGCTCTTTGTCGATATGGCAGGGGTTATCTGGGCGGAGCAATATGTATCTGGTGGTGTTGCCGCTATTATTGCTGCTGCTGCTGCAATCTGGTTTATATTATTGGACAAACCAAAATGGAAAGAAAACTTTAGCAGCATTAGCACAGTTGCCGGCGTAGCATTAGGTTTCTGTGGTGTTGTGATGCTATTTGCTGAACAGATCATGGCGACCAATGACAATACAGATGGCACCCTTAAGGTGATTGCCTTATCGATTTTAGTATTGGGTTCTATCGCTTGGACTGTAGGTTCATTGATTTCCAAGTATTTTAAAAAATCTGAAAAAGAAGAAAAAGAGGATCTACATGTTATGGTGAAGACCGCGTGGCAAATGGTTACCGCAGGTGTCCTCTTTAATATCACGGCGCTTTTTACCGGCGAATATGCGTCATTTACACTGCGTAGTGTGGCGCCTGTAGATTGGTTCAATTTGGGGTATTTAATTACATTTGGCTCAATTCTTGCTTTTAGCTCTTATATTTGGTTATTGCAGGTGCGTCCAGCAATGGAAGTAAGTACCTATGCGTATGTGAACCCAATTATTGCACTTATTTTAAGTCATTTTTTCACTTCGCACGTGGTAACCTCCTTGCAAATTGTCGGTTTAGCCGTTATTCTATTTTCAGTCTTGTTGATGAACTGGAAAGCGTATCGCACCAAACTGTCGTCGCGCAGCAAAAGGAAAAAGATCCTCCAACAAGGTAATAAGCTAGAGAACTTGAAAACAGCAGATCGCCAAATGGATGCCAATACTATTCC
Organism: Sphingobacterium paramultivorum; assembly: GCF_014109745.1. NCBI lineage: Bacteria > Pseudomonadati > Bacteroidota > Sphingobacteriia > Sphingobacteriales > Sphingobacteriaceae > Sphingobacterium > Sphingobacterium paramultivorum. The sequence continues at coordinate 1,763,362 of NZ_CP058555.1, read as the reverse complement.
TGACACGGAATTAGTTCACTAGGTTGTTATTTTTCTAATTATATGGACAAAGCTTAATGTGTAACAATGTTAAGCTTTTGTTGTTTTTAAAAATTAGCTAACATTGGATAAGATTTGTTCATATATAATTGGCTAACTTTGCAAAGTATTTGGTTAAATTAAAAAGAATGAATATATCGAAGCAAATTGCCTTTATTGGTAGCCTTGGTGTCGCTTCGCTTTTGATGGTTACAGGTTGTACAAAACAGCTCCATCCAACGCAAAAAGATTTCCAACAATATCATATCAATAGCGATATGCAAGCTGATCCTGCAGTCGTATCAATCTACGAGCCCTTCAAACACAAAATGGAAGCGGAAATGAACCGTGTGATAGGACATGCGGACAAGGCATTGACAAAAGAGAAAACAGCGGAAACATTAATGGGCAACTTTTTTTGTGAAGCCTTGTTGTGGATGAGTGAACATAACGCCCATAACTTTGCGGATTTAGCGTTCGCAACAAAGGGTGGGATTCGAAACGACCTTAAAGCAGGCGATATTACCGTAGGACATATTTTCGAGGTTATGCCCTTTGAGAATACATTGACCATCCTTGAACTTAAAGGTAGTCAAATTCGTCAGCTTGCTGACTATATTGCAACCACACATGGTCAACCTATTGCTGGAATGACTTTGACAATTACAGGCAACAAAGTTCAGGACATCATGATCAAAGGTCAAGCTATTGAAGACGATAAGTTATATAAACTAGTGACCTATGATTATCTTGCCAATGGTGGTGACAACCTCACCCTGTTGACACAACCTGTATCGCGGGCAGATTATCCGCAACGTATGCGTGAAGGTTTGATTGAATATGTGAGTGAATTAACGAAAGAAGGCAAAAAAGTAAATGCAGAATTAGATGGAAGAATTAAAATCAATTAACCGAAGATCATTTATCAAGCAAGTTGGTGGATTTTCTGCTGCAGTTGCTTTGGGATCACTTCCTTTTCAAGTCGACGCGAAGAGCAAAAAGGTAAAGCTTACAATTTTACATACCAACGATGTTCATAGCCGTATTGAACCGTTTCCAATGGACGGCGGTAAATATCAGGGATTGGCTGGTGTTGCGCGCAGAAGTACACTTATCAATAAAATCCGCAAAGAAGAAGAACACCTTCTATTACTAGATGCAGGCGATATGTTTCAAGGTACGCCCTATTTTAATCTTTTTGGAGGAAAACTTGAACTTGATCTCATGACAAAGCTGGGTTATGATGCGGGAACATTCGGAAATCATGAATTTGACAATGGTCTTAACGGCCTTGTAAAGTACCTGGATCACGCTAAATTTCCATTCTTAACAGCCAATTACGACTTCAAAGGGACTGTATTGGAGGGGAAAACCCAGGATTATACCATATTCCATAAAGGTGGAATAAAAATAGGTGTGTTTGGACTAGGGGTAGATATTGAAGGATTGGTTGACCCCAATAACTTCAAGGGAATGAAATATTTGGATCCTATTGAAGTATCCAACAAGGTGGTCCGCATATTGAAGGAAAAACACAAATGTGATTTGGTCATCTGTTTATCGCATTTAGGTTATCAATATGAAAACGATAAAGTATCGGATCTGATCCTTGCCGCTAAAACCTCGGACATCGACCTAATTATCGGCGGCCATACCCATACCTTCTTAAATGAACCAACACTGGTTACAAATTTAAAAGGAACAAAGACCGTTGTGAATCAAGTCGGTTTTGCCGGGATTAATCTAGGACGTATTGACTTTATTATGGAGCCGGGGTCTGAGAAGAAACAAATGGTCGCAAGTACCTATCAGGTCAATCCTACAATTCCAGAGTCCATATTGGCATAATATGATCTAATTTTAATAAATGCCAAGTTGACTAATCAATTTGGCATTTTTTTTACCAATACTACAAGAAGACGTATGAATTAAAAAACTTATACGATCTATACAAGCTGATTCATCATTTAATGAAAAGAATTTTATCGATATACCTCGACTCCTTCAAGGGACTGTCTCAAGCCGCATGGCTACTTGCCATAGTCATGCTTATTAATAGAATGGGAAGTATGGTGATTCCCTTTCTTGGACTCTACATGACCCAGGTTCTACATTTTGACATTAAACAAGTTGGTGTGGTATTGATGAGTTATGGATTCGGCTCCGTTTGTGGTTCCTATATAGGTGGCTGGCTGACTGACCGGATTGGTAGTTTCAAGGTTCAGTTCGGAAGTCTCGTATTAGCCGCTCCTTTATTCTTACTGATTCCACATTTCAAAGAGGTGCAGTCGTTATCCATCATGATTTTTACCTTAAGCTTAATCTTCGATGCCTTTAGACCTGCAAACTCGGTGTCAGTGGCGAGTTACGCTAAACCAGAAAATATCACGCGTGCTTTTTCATTGAATCGCTTAGCCATAAATTTGGGATTTTCAATCGGCCCAGCAGTTGCTGGATTTTTGGCCACCATCTCATTCAATTGGATCTTTTATGGAAATTCTTTTGCCGTCCTTTGCGCTGCAGTGATTTTCTTTGTCTTTTTTCATAAACGAGAAAAAAGAAGCGATATCAAATCAAAAAAAGAGATTATTCCTGAAAACGAATTGCCTCAAAAAAGACGAAATCCTTATACAGACCTGCCCTTTGTCTTATTCAATATCTTTTGTTGTATTTTCTCTTTTTGTTTCTTTCAGCTGATTACGACTTTACCACTTTTCTACCGTGAGGTTCATCATTTGAACGATCACCAAATCGGATTTCTACTCGGTTGGAGTGGTTTCGTTATTGTATTGCTGGAGATGTTTATCGTCCATATCGCTGAAAAAAGATTTTCGTTAATTAGCACGCTCGTCTTTGGAACATTTTTATGTGCCAGCTCTTATGCCATGCTAAATTTTACTGGCGGGCTCGGTTGGTTATATTTCACATTCTTTATTTTTGGTCTCGGCGAAATGCTGACATTACCTTTTATGGCAACGGTTTCTGTTAACCGCTCGACACCCAAAACACAAGGAGCATACATGGGCTTCAATTCCCTTGCTTTTTCAGCTGCAAATATATTTTCACCACTTTTAGGGACAAGCATAGTCGACTCCTTTGGTTTTAAAACACTATGGTGGGCAACTGCATTGACCCTATCTGCAACGGCAATCGGGTTCTATTTGGTTCTGAAATGGATGAAATAGTATAAACTAAATAAACAAAAAGCGGGTGTATTTAAAATTAAATACACCCGCTTTTTGTAAAATGATTGATAACCTACCAAATTTTGATACGTTTATCGACCGGAACAAACATTTTGTCGCCGTTCTTTGTATCCCAAGCTTTATGGAAAGCATCCAGGTTAATGATCGGCGCAAAAGCGCGGTACTGTGCCGGAGAATGTGGGTCAGTTTTCACTTGATTGACCACAAACTCGTCTGTAGTCTTCGTTCTCCATATCGTTGCCCAGGAAAGGAAAAAGCGCTGGTCCTGCGTAAAACCATCTATTAATCCAGGATTTCCCTTATCTTTCAGATAAAGTTGCAATGCATCAAAAGCAACTGATGAGCCTCCCAAATCCCCAATATTCTCCCCTAATGTAAAGCGACCGTTCACAAAAACGCCCGGTACAGGCTCATAGGATTCAAATTGACGTACCAAAGCATCAGCCGCTGCTTCAAATTTCGCCTTATCACCATCGCTCCACCAGTTGTTCAGGTTTCCATTTCCATCATATTTAGCACCCTGGTCGTCAAATCCATGCGAAAGTTCATGACCAATTACCGCACCGATACCACCAAAATTAACTGCAGCATCAGCCTTATAATCATAGAATGGCGGCTGAAGAATCGCTGCCGGAAAGACGATCTCGTTAAACAATGGGCTATAATAAGCGTTCACAGTCTGCGGAGTCATCCCCCATTCAGATTTGTCAACTGGCTTATCTTGCTTCGCCAAATTTTGGTAAAATGCCCATTTACTCGAAGCCAATACATTTTCATATAACGATGTACCAACATCAAGTTTGCTATAATCTTTCCATTTATCCGGATAGCCAATTTTAACTTTAAACTTAGCCAGTTTGTCCAATGCCTTTACTTTCGTTTCATCCGACATCCAAGTTAATCCCTTGATATGCTGCCCGAAAGATTTAACAAGATAGCTTACAAGTTCTTCAGCTTCAGCTTTGGCCTTCGGAGGGAAGTTTTCTTTCACATATAATTTCCCTAATAATTCTCCTGCGATCGAATTGACAAATTCCACACCACGCTTATCTAAAGCACGCTGCTCCTTTTGTCCTTTTAACTTACGACCCCAGAAGTCAAAATACAGATCATTCAACTCCTGTGTGGTATATGACGCTGCATTATTTAAGATATGAAATGTCAATATCTCCTTGATTGCAGGTAGGTTTTCAGGACTGAAAACTCGATCCAAATTTTCATAATACTTTATTTCCGGCACAATAACAGTATCAGCCTTAAAACCGACATCCTTTAGGTACTTTGCAATATCGATGTTTTTCACCATCGTTTTTAGATCAGCTACAGCGATCGGATTATATCGACCATTAGCATCACGTGATTGCTCAACAGTTTTAAGGTTTGCCGCTATCTGTTTTTCAAAGGCAACAATTTTTGGACCTTTTAAATCCTTCGTAACCTGGCCCGATTTAGCATAAAGTGCAGAAATATAATTTGAATAGTCAGTTAACGTTTCTTCGTTCTTCTTATCTTTTACTTGATAATAAGAACGTCCCAACCCTAGACTTCCGCCGCCGAGGTATACCGTATTGACATCGGAATTTTTAAGATGCGCATATACATAGCCACTAAAAAAAGGATTTCCACCAATGGGTGCTACCTCAACAAGATATTTATATAAATCATCGAAATTCTTAATTGCAGCAATTTTAGTGAGATAAGGTTTAACAGGCGCTAAACCAAGTTTATTACGTGTTTTCATATCCACAAATGATTTATACAAATCACCTATTTTCTGATTGTCTGTACCCTTTTGGAACTGTCCAGATAATGATTCTTGCAAAACCTTCAAAGTAGCAATATCGGTATTTTCACGCAATTCGTCGAAAGAACCCCACCGTGCTTTATCGGAAGGTATTTTAACTGTTTTCATCCATTGCCCGTTCACAAAATTATAAAAGTCATCTTGAGGACGAACACTTTTATCCATGTAACTCACATTGATTGCATTGTTTTGCGCATGACCTGCTAACGAGCCGCAGGCTAACAAGGCAGCTAAAAGTAGATTTTTCTTCATATAAAAATTTAGTTTGTTTATCGCTATACACAAACTTAAGAAAAGTTCTTCTATTGTTGATGCAACAAATATGGTTCTAATGACAACCAAAATTAAGAAGCATAGCTAGGTCTATGCTTTATTGCGGGTTGATTTACGTAGTACAAGGATAAAAATCAGTAAGAATAAGGCAATACCTGCGATCCAGATCCACGGATTAGCATACCATAAAGTACCATTCGCTTCTTTGAGTTTTTGATTTTCTTCTAGCGTAACCTGTGCTTTCAATAAAAAAAATGAAAGAACAGAACAAACTAGTAAAGCAGTCTTTTTCATATTTAATCACTTAACATGAATAGAATGCTTTTTTAGCCGTTTTTGTTTGAAATGAATTAAATTATCCTTGTTTGATTTCGCCTAAGTAAACCACATCTTTTAGATCAAAAGGAGTTTCTTGATACACGAAGTAATTCAACCAATTATTGAAAAGGAGGTTTGCATGGCTTGTCCAGCGTACTAGAGGACGGTTTTCGGGATTGTCATCGACATAATAATTTGCTGGCATAGCAATCTCCTGCCCTTTTTCTAAGTCTCTTTTATACTCTTCATCCAGTGTAAAAGGAGCATATTCTGAATGTCCCGTCAAATAAAACTCTCGTCCACCTCGTGAAGAAACAATAGCAATACCTGCTTCCGGCGATTCAGAAAGAATTTCTATACCCTGTTTTGCCAGGATATCATCCCTCTCAATAGTCGTATGGCGACTGTGCGGTATAAAGAACTCATCATCAAATCCACGGAATAGCGGATGTCTTTTGTTTAACGTAGTATGCTTAAATACACCAAAAAGCTTTTCCGCTAATGGCTTCTTCTCTACACCATAGAAATGATACAATGCAGCTTGAGACGCCCAACAGATATACAAACTTGATGTTACATGGGTTCGTGCCCAATCGAAGATGGTCTGAATTTCTGCCCAGTAGGTCACTTCTTCGAAAGCAACCATTTCAACTGGAGCTCCAGTAATAATCATCCCGTCGTAGAAATTCTCCTTAACCTCAGTCAAGCTCTTATAAAACATCTCCAAATGCTCTTCGGGAGTGTTCTTTGAAACATGCGTTTCAAGTCGCAAAAATTCCATTTCTACCTGCAAAGGATTATTTGACAGCAAACGAATAAAATCTGTCTCTGTCGTAATTTTAAGCGGCATTAAGTTCAGCACTAAAACGCGAAGCGGTCTAATGTCCTGCTCATTTGCTCTTAAATCACTCATGACAAATATATTCTCCTTTTTCAACAGCTCAATGGCAGGAAGGTTATTAGGAAGTTTGACCGGCATAGATAATTTCTCCTTATACAATTAGCATGCAAAATTAGCAAGAAAATGCCATAAATGCTAAATGAAACATAAATTATCTTCCATTATATTGTTATAATCTCCAACACCAAAATCTATTCCTTACTTAAATCCAATAGGGATTTTCTGAATTTCTGCGAGCCAAAATTCATTCCACCTACATGCTTAATGACCAGCTTACCAGCCTTGTCCAAAATAATTGTTGTGGGTATGCTTGTGGTACTCAATCCATTCGGCAACGCCGAATTTAACTGATAGACAGGTAGACTATATTTCCTTTTCGCCATAAATTTTCTCGAAGCGCTAAGATTTCCATCAATATCGACAGACAAAATAATAATAGTGTCGTTGCCCTTAAAGTCCTTATAGAGTTGATCCAATGAAGGCATCTCAGCAAGACAAGGTGGACACCATGTCGCCCATAAATTAATAACCACAACTTTCCCCTTGAGTTGATTTAGGGTCAACACATTGTTTTTACTGTCCCTAAAGCTAAGATCATACCCTTCGGTCCAGCCATTGTCCTCCCCTTCGGCAACAGAAAGTGTACTTGCTTTACCCGGAAATGGGCTGCAAAACAACAAACTAACCAAGAAAAGGACACTATAATTTACTCTTTTTCTCATACAACACTGTTTCTAAGCATAAACATTAACATAACGTTTGCATCCTAATTTGATTGTCTCTAAATCAGAAAAAGCAATCTTTTTTTTATCCAATTTTTTAATTCATTATTTACATAGGCATAAATTCCGTTTTGGAATACAAAAGCCGAAAGATATGTGTAAAAGATATTACAAACAAATTCGGGGATATGTGTATTATATAGTATGAAAATAAGTAAATGAATATGAGCAAAGAGAAATCAATACGAGAAATTGAAATTAACGGAAAAGTTTACCAGTATAGTGCTATTAAAGATCTTCCCGAAGGTAATATCACGCACCTACCATTTAGTATCCGGATACTACTGGAAAATGTATTGCGTAACCATGATGGATTTAGCATCACGGACGAGCATGTCAATACCCTGATTCATTGGACTCCACAGCCTGTTGACAAAGATATACCCTTCAAACCGGCCAGAATTTTAATGCAGGATTTTACCGGAGTACCTGCTGTAGTCGATATGGCTTCCCTACGTGCCGAATTTATCCGTCATGGCAAGGATGGACAAAAAATAAATCCCGCTATCCCTGTGGATCTAGTCATAGATCATTCCGTTCAGGTCGATTACTTTGGCACAGACTACTCGTATGACAAGAATGTCGAGTTGGAATATGAACGCAACCGCGAGCGTTATGAACTCCTTAAATGGGCACAGAAAGGATTGAAAAATTTTACCGTTGTTCCTCCGGGTATGGGTATCTGCCATCAGGTCAATTTGGAATATCTTGCCAAAGGAGTAATTGAACGCGACAATTGGCTTTTTCCGGATACCTTAGTAGGGACGGATTCACATACACCAATGGTCAATGGTATTGGTGTACTAGGTTGGGGAGTTGGTGGCATTGAGGCTGAAGCAGCCATGCTTGGACAACCTATTTTTTTCACCTGTCCTGAAGTTATCGGCCTTAAACTTATGGGCAAAATACCAGCGACATGCACCGCGACCGACATGGTCCTTTCGATAACAAAAATACTTCGCGATAAAGGTGTTGTGGGTAAATTTGTTGAAGTATTTGGCGATGGATTGGACAGCCTTTCGGTGACAGATCGTGCCACAATCTCCAATATGTCCCCCGAATTTGGCTGTACGGTTACCTATTTTCCGATTGATGACCGAACCCTTGAATACATGCATAGCACCAATCGAAGTGCAGAGCAGATTAAAATTGTTGAAGATTATTGTAAAAGCAACTTACTCTGGCGCACAGGCAAGGAAGAAATTCAATATTCGTCGGTTGTTGAATTCAATTTATCGAGCCTGGAGCCAACTGTATCTGGCCCCAAAAGGCCTCAGGATAAAATTCTAGTGAAGGATTTAAAAACCACATTTTCACAACTCTTAGACAGCGAACACCATCGACAATATGTCCCTGTTTTGCAACGATCGGAATCTGCCTGGCTTGCTGACGGCGGCTCTGGCACAGAGTTTACCTTTGGTAAGGTACCCGTCGAACATGATTCACCGCATGAAGTTATTCAAGAGTCTATTCATGCCGTTCGCATCAAACACAATCATAAGGAGTATATTGTCAGTGATGGCAGTATTGCGATTGCAGCTATAACAAGCTGTACCAATACCTCGAACCCTACTGTCATGATCGGTGCAGGATTATTGGCCCGTAACGCCATCGAGCGCGGACTTCGCACCAAATCCTGGGTAAAGACCTCTTTAGCCCCTGGCTCAAAAGTCGTTACACAATACCTTGAAAGATCAGGACTTAGTGCTGATCTTGATGCCCTGCGTTTTCACACCGTGGGTTACGGTTGTACCTCCTGTATTGGAAACTCCGGTCCTCTTCCACCACAAATAGCAGAGGCGGTAGAAAAAGGTGAACTGATTGTTGCCTCGGTATTATCCGGTAACCGAAATTTTGAGGCCCGTGTGCATCCACAGGTAAAAATGAACTTCTTAATGTCGCCGATGCTTGTTGTTGCCTATGCACTGGTCGGAAGAGTGGATATTAATCTCTTGGAGGAACCATTGGATTACGATCCTAACGGTCAGCCCGTATATCTGAAAGATATTTGGCCAAGCCGCGAGGATATTATCGACACCGTCAATGCCTGCGTCAAACAATCGGATTTCCAAGAAGTTTATGATGTCATCTTCGACGGGTCGACAGACTGGCAAGAACTTGAAGTGAATCTTGATCAAAATTACCAGTGGGACAACACGTCCACCTACATAAAAGAATCGCCATTTTTTGAGAATTTACAAGCCCTTCCTAATCCAATACAGGATATTCAGAATGCAAGGGTATTACTTTATCTCGGTGATTCGGTGACAACGGATCATATCTCACCCGCAGGGTCATTCAAAGAAGAAACTGCAGCTGGACAATACCTCAGATCACATCATGTAAGTAAAGAAGATTTCAACTCTTATGGATCTAGACGTGGGAACCACGAGGTCATGATGCGCGGAACATTTGCCAATGTGCGTATTAAAAACAAAATTACCGATCGTGAGGGTGGTTTTAGTCGGTATTTCCCCACCAATGAGGTGAAGACTGTTTTTGAAACCGCAATGGAATATCGCAAAAACAACACAGCGCTCATCGTACTGGCAGGAAAAGAGTATGGTTCGGGTTCCTCGAGAGACTGGGCAGCGAAAGGGACATTCCTCCTTGGCGTACGGGCGGTTATCGCTGAAAGTTTCGAGCGTATCCACCGAAGTAATCTTGTCGGTATGGGCGTAGCACCTCTTGTATTTATCAATGACGAAAACGCAGAGAAATTAGGACTAGATGGAACAGAAGTCTATAACATCACGGGACTTGAGACCGATTTAACACCTCATAAACTCCTCACGGTAAATGCTGTTCATGAAAATGGAAAAACAACCACATTTCAGGTGAAAGCAAGACTTGATTCAGCCATTGAAATAGAGTATTTTAAGAATGACGGTATTCTACAATATGTGCTGCGTCAGTATTTAAAGAACAACTAACATTGTGCAAATTAGCGGATCGGAATACCTAAAATAGTAAAGGGCACTGATCAGTGCCCTTTAACAAACTATATTAAAACCTACCAGAGTTCTACAATACGTCAGTCTTCCCCTCAGCACCCCAAGAATTATGTTTTATGGCTACACCAAAAATAGCTATAAAAAATCCCCCTTTTTATCCCTGAAATCAGGTATTTTGTCCGCAAGCGGAAATAGCGCCTTTGACTTTATTTTAAAGTAAAATCATTCGGGAGAATTGCTTATTTTCGCTAAAATCAATGCCAACACGATACAGAATGGAAGAACTTGTCGAACAAACAATCACTAAACAAACATTTACACCTGAACTAAAGCAAGTTCAGGAATTCTACAAATGCACCTTTGAGCAATGTGATTTCCAGAACGCAGAACTCGTAGATCTCCTATTCACAAATTGTGAATTTAAATCGTGTAATCTTTCCAATGTCAGTCTAAAGGGCACACAATTAGATCATGTTGTTTTTAATGACTGCAAAATGCTAGGCATACACTTTAATGAATGTAGTTCATTTTCCTTTCATGCCAATTTCAGCAACTCGGTTCTGGATTACTCCTCTTTTTTTGAAAGAAATATAAAGAAGTTCCAGTTTGAACAATGCTCTTTGCAACATGTGGATTTTGAACGGGCCAACCTTCAACAGGTGCTGTTTAAAAAAACGAATTTGTTAAATGCCCGATTTGTACAATGCAATCTCGAGGGCTGTGACTTTCGGTCTTCGATCAATATCCAGCTAGATCCAGAGGTCAATCGTATGAAAAAAAGTAAATTTGGTCCGGAACAACTGCCTGGTCTACTACTTAAATATCAACTGTTTATTGATTAAATATGGGAAAGGCCGTTCAACTAACTCCCAAAATCAATGTATTCATTTGAAACATGTTGATTTATCGTTAAATAACGGATTTCAGGGATAAAACACCTCACTTTGAATCAGGATATTTGTCATTCAAAGTTTAAGAAGATGAAAAAAATATCCCTATCATTCGCAGCTATCTTAGCGGCCAGCACAATGTCGTTTGCCCAGATCAATAAAGCATTCAAGATCAACTATGCCATTACGTATGCTGTCGATCCCAGCGAAGAAGCACAAGCAGCTCCAGTTTCTGTTTACGAAGCGTATGTTAACAATGATAAAATAAAAGTTATATCGGCTTCCGGAGACGGCGAAGAGTCAATCTTTCTCATTAAAAAAAATGAAGAACAATCAATTATATTGTACCCAGGACTGGCAAAATACGTCGTTAAAGAAAATGAGCTCAGCCCACATGCGATCAAATTCGTCCCAAACCAAACGAAAATGATTGCCGGTTATCCCTGCAAACTAGCTCAGGTCGAAATTCCTATTTCAGAAGATAACGAGGAAAACAGCACCTTATCGATCTGGTATAGCGATAAATTGCCAGTCACCTATTGGCAGGGATTTGATCTGTTCAAAAAAATCCCCGGGGCTGTGCTACAGCTAACAACACCTCTTGGAATGGATATGATTGCCCAGAACATCGCCGATAGCCAACTGGACGATAAAGATTTTATCGTATCTGAGGATTATGAGCAAGTAGCATCCATTTATGACGACGAGGAAGATTCGGAAGAGAGCAACCAGATTGCTGAAAATCTGTATTTATTTGAAGATGCTGCAACTAATCTCATAGGGGTACAAGACGGCGAAGAAAAAACAATTGTACCAGCACAATACCTATACATCGCACCATTTGTTGGCGATCTTAGTATAGTTCAATATAAAAATGAAAAATATGGTGCCATTAATCTGGCCGGTAAACCAATCATCCCCTTCCAATACGATTATTTAGGTTACGATGATCACCTTGGGCAACTGGTTTTTGGACTAAACGAAAAATATGGGGTCATGGATAAATCCGGCAAAATTTTAATTTCCGCAAATTATGATATGATATCGTTTATTAACGGTGGTTATGCCGTATTTCAACAGAAAAATAAATATGGTATATTGAATCAGGCGGGCAAAATAATTGTCCCGGCGACGTATAGCTATATTTCTGAAAATAATTCAACGCATTTCATCAGCATCGAAAACGACACGTATAATCTTACTGAAATAAAAACCAATAAAATGGTTGCTCCCGACTACGATTTGATTTCAGTTACAGAAGAACCTAATCTTTTCCTTGCTAGTAAAGATGGAAAGTATGGTTATTTAGATGGCCAGGGAAAAGTGGCCATACCATTTATATACAGCGGGGCCACCTCTTTCAGTGATGGCGTGGCTTCTGTCTCTTTAGCGGATTCGGACGATGTAATTTTGATTAATACAAAAGGTGAACGTGTAGAAATGGATGCCGCGGCAGAGGCAACAGACACAATTTAAGAACCCTATAACAAAAAAAGGCAGCAGATATATCTGCTGCTTTTTGTTATAGGGTTGCCGATCATCAAAGATCAATAGGAGTTTATTTTTTCTTTTTAAACAGCCCTTTGCCGATCGTAAATAAAACCACCACGATAAGACCTCCCCCTAGGCCAAATAACAGCTCTTTTATCATTCCTGGCAGAGCTGGTAGCGCATGGTGTAAGAAATCAATATAATGCGCAAATATTCCGCCTGAAACCAGAATTAAAGCAAATGTACCTACAACAGCCAATAATTTGATAACAAAGGGTAGCGCACGGACTAAAAACCGACCTAGGCTCGCAATAGGGCCTTTTTCACGTGAGGTTTTAATCAATTTATAACCGGCATCGTCCATACGAACGATAAGTGCTACAATACCATAGACTCCAACTGTGGCCAGAAAAGCAACAACCGAAACCGTAATAATTTGTAAGGACAAGCTTTTTCCCAAAACCGTTCCCAAAGCAATAATGACGATTTCCACAGAAAGAATAAAGTCTGTCGTAATAGCCGATTTTACCTTCGCTTTTTCAGCAGCAACTGAGTTTTCAGCAACGACAGTCTCCACTTTTGTTTCCTCCGTAGGATGTTTGCGATGGAACAGGTATTCAATAATCTTCTCAACACCTTCAAAAGCAAGATAGAAACCTCCCAAAATTAGAATATATTTGATGGCAATTGGAAAAAAGACATTTAGTAATAATGCTATTGGTACAATTATCAACTTATTGAGCAGAGAGCCCTTCGTAATTGCCCATAAAACTGGGAGCTCGCGTGAAGCTAAAAAGCCAGTCGCTTTCTCGGCATTAACCGCTAAATCGTCACCTAAGATTCCAGCAGTTTTTTTTGTTGCGATTTTACTCGCTACTGCCACATCATCCATCAATGCTGCAATATCATCTAGAATTGCAAATATTCCTGAAGCCATATTTATATAAAAATTGAACGTAAAAATATAAATTTAATTCAATTTTGAAATAAGGAATTTAATCCATTTGCAATATCAAGCTACATTACATTTGAATTAAATACGTAATTTTAATACCACAAGGACAACCATTATGAAAAATTTGCTTACACAAGAGGAACAGTCAATGCTACTCGAAACGCTAAAAGAAAGGTTTCAGAAATTCCCCAAACGACACCCACAGATCAGCTGGGACGAAGTAGTGCATAAATTGCTTGAAAGCCCCCAAAAATTATGGAGCTTGTTCCAAATGGAAAAGAGCGCTGGCGAGCCCGACCTTGTTATTATTGATCCAAACAAAAAGCAGTATGCTTTTGTGGATTGTACAGAAGAAAGTCCCAAAGGAAGGAGAAGCCTCTGTTTTGACCAAAAAGCCTTAGATGACAGAAAGGAAAACAAACCTATTGGAAGTGCTGTCGAAGAAGCTAAAAAAATGGGAACCGAGCTGCTTTCTGAACAACACTATCGCCAACTCCAAATGTTAGGTGAATTTGATTTAAAAACTTCCAGCTGGATACAAACTCCGGAGGCTATTCGTAAGCTTGGTGGCGCCTTATTCGGTGACAGACGTTACAACCAAGTTTTCACCTATCATAATGGCGCGATCTCCTATTATGCGGCACGGGGCTTTCGTACCATACTTTTTCTTTAAATAAAAGCACTTAACCGTCAAAATATAAAACCTATATGAAAACAATTTTAATCGCCACCCTGCTCTTTTGCTTGGGAGCTGCTCAACCACTTTTTTCACAAGTCTCTTTTCCTTCTTTCTTAGAAGGAACGTGGAAGGTTGACAATAAAGAGGAATACGAACAATGGGATCGTATAAACGATCATGAATTAAAAGGCCTTTCCTATGCGTTGAAAAATGGCCAAAAGATAGTCAGTGAATACCTAAAATTGACCAAAATAAAGGATAAAATCATATATACAGCACTGGTCATCAGACAAAACAATGGGAAAGAAGTCAATTTTGAGCTAAATTATCAGGATAGTACCTATTCTTTTGTTAATGAAGCCCATGATTTCCCTAATTACATTCGATATACACCCGTCGCTACAAACCGACTTCATATATCAGTGGAAGGAAAATCGGGAAAAGTCAGATCTTTTTATGTGACTAAAATCGTACCCACAACGACCCTAGCGAACCCAAATTACGATCAGGAACTCGCAAAAAAATTAGGGGCCGATGATTATGGAATGAAATCCTACATCTTTGTCCTCCTGAAAACTGGCGAGAATAAAACAACAGACAAACAATTTATTAATGAATGTTTCAAAGGTCACATGGAAAATATCAATCTTCTCGTAAAAAATGGGCAACTGATTGTTGCTGGCCCATTTGGAAAAAATGACAATAACTTCCGGGGCCTTTTTATATTAAATAACATGGCTTCTATTGATGCGGCAAAGCGTATTTTAGAAAACGATCCGGCGATAAAGAATGGTCTCTTAGAAGCTTCATTTTACCCTTGGTATGGTTCAGCTGCTTTGGCAGAATACCTGTCTCAAGTAGATAAAATCTGGAAAAAACAACATTAGCTGTTTGTTCGTGACATACAGCTGTCATTTGCCGATCTAACTTTGGGGAAAACTAAAAGTCATGAAAAATAAAACAATCCCTTCATTCAGTATAATTGGCCTTGCCATCCGTACGAGCAACCAAGATGGACAGGCAGCTAAGGACATTCCGGAACTTTGGAGCCGCTTTTTTAAAGAAGATGTATTAAGCCGTATTCCCAATAAGATATCCAGCGAACTCTACTGTATCTATACCGAATATGAAAAGGATCACACCTTACCTTATACCACTTTCTTGGGCTGTAAAGTGAGCAATCTTGAAGAAGTGCCCGAAGACTTGGACGGTATTCATATTGCTGAAAATCATTACCAACACTTTACTGCAGAAGGAAGTTTAGAAGATGGCATCGTTTATGAAACTTGGCAAAAGATATGGAGTTCGGATTTACCAAGAACGTATGCCGCAGACTTCGAAATATATGGCGAAAAAGCCCAAAATCCACAAGATGCAAAGGTGGATATATATATAGGTATCCATTAGCGGTATACCGTAACAAAAAGTATGTATTAAGGTATTTATCATTTATTTTAAACTAAATAACCCTTACCTTTGTGCCAATTTAAAGAAAAACATTATGCAAGGCAATACGACATACAGAAAAAAAGTTGTTCGATATAGCTATTTAAAATTAATTGGAAGTTCAGCTCTCGTTAGTATCATTTGTTGCTTATTGGCATACAGCCTCAAGCACAGCACAGGTTATGTACAGGAAGAATTGTTTGAAAGAGTATCTTCCTGGAATCCTAAACTGTTTATTATTCTACCCAGCATAGGTATTACAGCTATTTATTTCTTACGGAAATACGCTTTTCAAAACAGAAAAAATAAAGGGATCAAAGAAATCTATACAACATTGGAAACAAGAAAAGACCATTTGCCTTTTTTTAAGATTCCTTCACATTATATCAATGGTTTTCTAACTGTAATTTTCGGTGGTTCAACCGGTGTTGAAGTCTCCACAGTTGTTGCCACAGCTACAGTAGGCAACCAAGCGTATAAGAGATTACATCCGGCTTGGGCCTACAAAACCGAGTTGATCTGCGCAGGCGTAATTGCTGGAGTCACACTGTTGTTTGGAAGCGCATTGGGTGGTTTTCTTTTTGCTTTTGAGGTAATTGCACGGAGATATAATAAGACTTTACTCATTAGTGGACTAACTTCAATGGCTGTGGCGTCCGTATTTGTTTATTACCTTGACGCAAGTCCTTTATTTACATTTGAGGTAAAAGCATGGCGATGGCAGGCGATCCCTTTTGTCGCTATTTTAGGACTGATTGGCGGGATTTTAGCGTTATATTTTACTAAAATTGTTATTTATGCAAAGTCCTATTTTGCAGGCATAAAAAGTAATTTTATCCGTGTCAACTTGGGCGCAATTGCCGTTGGGACGTTTATCTTTTTCTTGCCGGCACTTTATGGCGATAGCTATCATGGCCTTGGGGAGATTCTAAAAAGTAGCCTCCATGATTCCATAAATTTAGCTTACTTTCTTCCGCTGATCCTGCTTGTTCTCTTAAAACCTTTTGTAGCCTCTTTGACCTTAGGTGCAGGTGGTGATGGCGGTGTATTTGCACCCAGCATTGTAACAGGGGCATTATTAGGCGTTTTGTTTGCCCAACTTTGCAATCATTACCTAGGCACACAATTGGTGGTTATAAATTTTGCTCTTTTTGGTGCAGCGGCAATGCTTTCGGCAGCAATACATGCCCCTTTTACAGCAATCTTTATTATCGCAAGTCTTGTTCCGGGTGGCTATTTGCTTCTGGCACCGCTACTTATTAGCAGTTTTATTGCGAAAGCGCTAGCTAAAAAACTATATCCCTATAACGTATACACCTATAAGGAAGTAGCAACAGCCAAACCATTTTAATCTCACTTATTGATCAACAAAACATGATCAAATTATAATAAAAGAGCTCCTTAAATACATTTAAGGAGCTCTTTTCATAATTTAATCTTCCCTACTCCCATCATCAGCCATACGGACAATCTTTGGAAGGAACTTGGCCACAACATCAATGAGGTCCTTTTGCGATGCCATTACAGTATGGATATCTTTATAGGCCATTGGCGCTTCATCCATCCCTGCACCAATTAACGTAATTCCTTTATCTGTAAGAATCTCTTTAAGCTCATGAGAAGATAGGGTTTTAATCGCTTGTGTACGGCTCATCAATCGCCCTGCCCCATGAGATGCCGATTGAATAGCACTCAACTCGCCTTTTCCGCGCACCAAAAAACCTGGTGTAGCCATGGAGCCTGGAATAATCCCCATTACCCCTTTTGCAGCTGGCGTAGCCCCTTTTCGATGGACAATTACCTCCCGACCATTCCAGGTTTCCTTCCATGCAAAATTGTGGTGGTTTTCAACTTTTGCAAGTAATTCTGCCCCTAAAGCCGACTTAATTTTTTCATGAATCACTTCATGGCAGGCTGACGCGTAATCACCGGCGAGATTCATAGCCAACCAATACTCTTGCCCTTCATGGCTGTCCAGGTCCAAATAGGCCAGATTTTCCGCTTGGTAAGGCAACTTACATAAGGATTTAGCCAACTTGGTATAATGTGCCGCAATGGTAGCGCCCATTCCTCTTGAACCTGAATGTGTCAGTAAGCCTAAATATGCTCCGCTATCAATGTTCAAAACCTCATCTCTTTCTTCAAATTCGACGATACCAAACTCCACGAAGTGATTTCCACCACCTGAAGATCCCAATTGTGTCCAGGCTTTATCTTTCAATGAAGAAAGCAAACTGTTCTCCCTAAACAATTTGTTATCTAGCACCTCATGATCTACACGTTCATGTCTCAAATATCCATTACCAGCTCCAAACTTACTATTGCGCATAATAACTTCCTTCAAAGCCGTCAAATTATGTTCGAGAATTGACGCTGGTAGATCGAAGATTGACAAAGCCATACGACAGCCAATATCGACACCAACACCGTAAGGAATCACGGCATTATTGGTCGCTAGTACACCTCCGATTGGTAATCCATACCCTTGATGCGCATCCGGCATCAGCGCTCCGGCAACTGAAACAGGCAATTTCATAGCGATATTCATCTGTACCTTTGCCCCGGTTTCGATTTCAGATGCGCCATAGATCGTATATTCCGCCGGAGTCTCGTTCAATGCAATTAACGACTTATCAACAGCCTCTTGTCCAAGTATGGCATGGGCCAAAATTCCGAAAACAGCATCTTCTGAATACCCGGTCGGATCTTCCAGGACAGACTTGAACTTTTCGAGCATTTCTACCCGCGTAAAACCGTGTCTTTTACTGTTGATTTTCAATGCAACACCCAAAGTATGATTCTCTTTATATCCTAATGCAATTAAATCATTGCCATTTATTCTTTTATTTTCCATTTTTTTACTTTCTTTTTTGATGGAGCAGCCATACAATTTCTCCAAAGCAGGTAACAACATCTCTTTACGTTGCTACCTGCACCTCTTTCAACATTTTAATCTTTTATTTCACAAACAATTGCTTGAGCTGATCAACAATCTGTCCATTTCCGGAAACCGAAATCGTATTGATCTTTTCAGCAATCTTTTCGACATATTCCATTTCCTTCAATTTAAACAACATACTGTTTTCTTCCATCAGCTTCGCAGTATTCAACAAACTCCGTGTTGAAGCAGTCTCTTCACGACGCATAATGCTATTTGCCTGCGCCCTCTTCTCCGCAATCAACACCTGGTTCATGATGTCCCGCACATCTCCTGGTAAAATAACATCTTTAACGCCACAGGTCAACAGTGTTATACCCAAGCCCGCGACTTGTGGCAATGTGTTTTCTAAGACATAGCCCTGTATTTCAGTCTTTCGCTCCATCAACTCGTCTAAAGTCATCTGGCCAATATATGACCGTAAGGTCAACTGCATCAACGAATACAATTGCTTTTCATATTCTTTATTATCCAATAGCGCTTTGACAATATCCACAATCTGATATTGCAGCGTGAAATTGATTCTGATCTGTGCCTTATCTTTGGACAAGATCTCCTGTCCTACCACTTCCAATGTCAAGACCCTCATATCAGCTTTTAAAATCGCTATGGTTTTTGCATTCTTCCACCAACAATACGTTCCCGACTTCAAAATATCCACAAACACACCGTCTACAAAAAGCAGCGCTTTCTCATTTGGTTCAATCTTATATTGACGTACATAATAGCCTAAGCTCTGCTTCTCCAGCAATTGACGATTAACAGATGCAGGGATCTCAATCTCCGTAATGTCTTCTAATTGAAATCTGCGTTCGCGCAATTCCTGCCAAAAAACATGCCTGCCAGACGCTAACGTCTTTTCAAAATTACCATTCAAAAAAACAAGACAGATCTCCGTATCACCTACTTCAACGATATCGACCAATTCGCGAAAACCTGTCAACTGCAACAGTACATCAACATTGCGACCGGAAGGAAATGGATGAGTAATCGTGTACTTCTCCAGTTTTTCACCAAATCCCAACCAGTAGTTACCGGATTTCAAAACACGGATCACCGCATTGTTCTTAACAACCAATCCGATTTCGTCTGTAGTTAGCTGTACTCTTTTCATTGTATATTCTTTTAAATTTTCTTCATTTCTATTATAAAACCTGCTATTTTTTATCCCTTGACCTCAAGCGGGATTCGAAAGTCCTGGTACCCTTTTTTAAAATCAAAAGTCGATGAACAAATACCCCATCTTATTGTCATGACGTTTTATTATAAACGCAGATACCTCACTTAGGAATCTCAGGCCATCAATCAATTGCTCAATCGCATGAAAACAGCCTATAAGCAGGATAAAAGATAGCAAGCTTCTACCAAATGACCTTTTTGAAGAAAGTCTTAACTTTGAATGTCCGAATGGACAGTTCGATGCAATACCCTTATGCTATTCCATCCGAAAATGGAAGTGGGATTCGAACCCACACGATTGTGTTGTTATTCTAACCTGACTGAACTATCCTGATTGCTCAGGAGTAGGAATCGAACCTACGCCCCACAACTAACTGCTTTGCTCTACCCTTGAGCTACCTTTTTTACAGGAGAGGATTCGAACCTCTAACACGAGCACTTTCCTTTCAACTTCTCGTTTTATCAGTATATTGAAACTCATAGAGAACAATACTAACCTGCTATACTGAAACAGGTGACCAGGATGCAATCTGAAGAAGAAAGGCTCTTTTATACTTCATAATAAAGTATATATCTTAAAGCTTTTCGCTATAATTTCCATCAAAGAACGTTTGTCATTGTTGACATTACAAATATCATTGGTTTAATACGCAGGGAATTTGCGTAACAATAAAAAGAAATAAGAAAAACTCATATAAAATTATATAGCTCTGATATACAGGTAATAAAAATAAATAATTGTTGTAAAAAAAGATTAGAAGTCCTGAACTACGCAAATTCATTGCGTCTTAAATCGACATGGTAGACTTACGGCCCGCTGCATTATTTCAAAAAGAATGGAAAATTAGATTTTTTGATGAATATTCTGTTGAATATAGTGGTAATCCGTGATCATGTTATCCAATTTATATCCTAATTTTATTCCAATATTAAGACGATATCAAAAAATGAAAAGTTTATATGCAACAATAGGGCTGTTTTGCATGTTAGCAAGCTGTGCAAATTCAGCGCAAGACCATAAAAGCACTACTGCAAATCATCCTGCAAAGCAAATACCATTCAAAGACAGCACAAGGACAGCGGAGCAAGACACGGCAGTGGGTCAGAATCAGCAAGCAGAAGCTTGGTTGAAAGGAATTTTTCAATGTACAGGTTCCGCATCTGGAAAATATTGTTACTATCTGGATAAAGAGGACGCATTATGTACCAAGCGATTCCAAGACTTTTTAAAAGATGCGAATGAAATTTACGGCCCCTCCAACCTCACAGATGAAGAACTACCCAAAGCTGAGGCAGCTTATAAGGCCAAATGGGGAAAAATCTACTCCTTATATACGGAGGAAACCTGGTTATTTGGAAGAGGTAATGACGACGCATTGGATATCAAGGATGTCAAAGTCGACAAAGTAACTGAAAGCAAATTTATCGTATTTATTGATTACGGTAATGACATCCGAACCAAAAATGAAGTTCAATTGGTCAATGAGCAAGGTTCTTATAAAATAGATTACTGCAAGACGACTTTCCTACACTAAACGTTATCCCCCAGCATTGAAAATGCCAATTTTCTAGACGATAAATTGGCATTCTCAATTTATGATTATTTGCTACTTTCAATTAAGCTTGGGAACTATTGTTCCATTTGACCACATTTCCCTGATGGATAAGCCCATAGACGGTTGAGATGCGAGAAACTGCTTCTGCAGAACAACTCGCATCGACAAAAAGGAGGCTAGCATCATCTCCAACTTTCGGCCATACGGAATTCCCTTGATCATCAAGCGGAATTTTGCCATTGGTCGCATAACGAAGGCAACGGGATAACTCGAATTCAGTTTCATAACCATATAATTCCGCAGCTAGATTGGCTTTTTGAAGCATATTACCGCTACCGAAAGTACCCCAATGGTCCTGAACATTGTCGTTTCCTACAAAAACTTCCACTCCCGCTTTTTTCAGTTCCCGAAATGGCATCAACATATTGCGAAAAGGAACCGAACTGCAGATACCAACTTTCGCTTCTGCCATTCGTTCGGCCGTATGTGCTAAGTCCTTTTTCGGCATGTAGCCTAAGGCGAAAGCATGACTGATAAATGTACGTCCCTGCAATGCCGGATTTTCCAATGCTTTATCAATCAAATAATGTATGGTCTTAACACCTGATTCCCCACCCTCATGCAAGTGGATATCGATTCCTTTGTTATTATCCAATGCAAGTTGAACTGTCAAGTCCATCGGTTTCTCAATACTGCCGTCAATACTAAAGGGATCCAAACCACCAATAAAATCCACCTGCCCCCATTTTGCTACCTCCTCCATAAGTTTCGCCGATTCTGTATAATATAGGCCATGCTGGGGGAATGCAACCAGTTCTGCAGCAAATGAATATTTTAAATGTTCCAGCGCCTGTAACAAATGCTCCAATGACTTTGTTCCCGATGTTGGATCTACATTAAAATGCGTACGTGCAAAATTTGTTCCGTAGCCCTGTAAAAGCGCGATTAATTTTTCGGCCCGTTCGACAGAGGTTTTCAACAACTCGGGGATGATCACCTGTTCCTTGGCAATCATATCTTTTACAGTCCTATTTTTTGGAAATACCGCCTTCCAGGGCAGACCATATAAGGTTTTGTCCAAATGAATGTGCATGTCACGGAATGGCGGCAATGCCAATTTACCTTTCACATCAAAAGCTTTTCCATTCGCTACCGATTGCGCTGGCTCAATACTTTTTATTTTATTTGCTTCAATTTGAATGTCAAACAATGCTGTTTTTGTAGCAACAATTTCCTCATGCTCATAAAGAAAGCCTGTTTCTAGCAATACATTCTTCAACAAATATGTCTCTTGATTCTGATTGATCTCATTCATACCTATATCATTTTTACCAAAGCTAAGTGATTTGAGACAATGATCTTTGTACGAATTATCACAGCTTGTGTAGATATTATGGCTGCGCTTTAAACTGGCTTGGCGTCATATTCGTATGACTTTTAAAAAACTTGCTAAAGCTTGCATTATCGTAAAACCCTAAATCAAAGACAATAGCTTTGATCGTTTTATCCGAAATTTTAAGCAACCGCTTTGCTTCCAGTAACACACGTTCCTGAATCAAAAATGAAGCTGATTTCTGTAAAACCCGATTACTTAACACATTCAGATAATTTGCCGAAATATTTAGCTTTTCGGCATAAAAAGCGACTGATTTTTCACTTTTATACCATTCATCGATAAGCTGCACAAATTTTGCCATAATTGGATTAGCCTGATATTGTTCATAATCATCATAATTATCCTGAACGATCTTGCTGATCAGAAGCGTAATTACTTTGACCCGTGCGTAAATCAATTCCCATAGGATCTCACCATCCTGTAAATCATCTGCAATTGCCTTGAATTCTGTCAATAACGACTGAAAATTGGTCGTTGAAAGATCTATGACCAAATGCTTAAGATAATAAGAAATAGGAAATCGCAACGCAGGTAATAAACTTTCGAACCAATGTCTGCTGATCATGAGCTGCAGTGCATAGGTAGGATCAGCCATCTGCCACTGATGTACCTGTCCCGGAAAAACCAGATGTAGCTGATTTGAGCCTAGTACAAAACGGTCAAAATCTATTGTATGTGTACCTACAGACTCCTGGAATAATAAAAGGATAAAAAAATCGTGTTTGTGCGGTTCACTAATTTCTCTAGGGCCAATGAGTTCATGAAAAAGTAAATCGCGGTCAGCGATAATCCCTTCCTGAAATTTCTGCAGGTCTAATATTGGAAAATGGTCGTTGGGTTGATACATAAACAGTATTCCAAAGATAGTATCTAAATATTAAAACAAAAAACAAAAGCTAGTGAGAGCTGGTAACAATGCTAAAAATTACGACTAACTTATGACCAACTTCGTCCTGTAAGCACAGTGAGTCCACAGTAAGTCCACGTTGAGTCCACCTTTTCTAAGTGTATTTACTATGTCTACATCGTACAGACATACTACTTACAGTCCGAAGTTGATTACTCGTAGTCCATAATTTGTTCAAACGAAACTCTTATTGTTTGGACTCCCTGTATAAAAGAAAATTGTTACGATTATAACTATTGTTTAATATAAAAAAATGTTACTTTAACGCAGTTGCTAGGGTATCAAGCGATATTGAATGCCGACGCCCCATAACTAATTTAAAATTGAGAAATGCAAATCGAAATCGGTCGTATATTTTATGAAATAGTTCCCTGGAATAAAGATTATATCCAAATTTCGGGTAGTTCATCACCCTATCGTGTACATGCTCCGGCACATTGCGATGTTGCTTTCCTTAAAGAGTACATCAAGTTAAACCCTCCAGAAAGTAAATCGGAAGGTATATCCTATTCCTATCTAGAAGCCCCCTACTACCTATTTGGAAAACCTTATTTGGTCAAGATCTATCCTTCCACAACGCTAGCAACCGTTGAACTGACAGCTACAAGTATATGTGTATATCAAAAGAAGAGCACGAATACATTGAAATTACTGCACAAATGGAGTCAGGAATTACTCTACCATGAAATAATCAAGCAGATTGCTTATTGGGAAGAACAGTTGGATATATATGATGTAGCTACAGTAACCATCCATAAATTATCCAAAAACGATTTTAGAATCGTTGAAGGTGGATTTCATTTTTCAAATCGACTCATTAATTTCGAAAAAGAACACATCAATCTAATTATTCTAAAGGCTTTCTGTAAATTTGCTCATAAGACGCGAAAAGAAACAGAAGCAATTTTCAGTTTATATATTCCAAACTGGAGAGATCTTTATTAGTACAGCATAATAAGATGACAGAAATTAACATCAGAATCCAACTAAAAAAAGACGATTTAATCATACCATTCAGCAGTCAAGATCTTATACCATTCATCGACAAACATCAGCAAGAAATCAATGATTACGTTATCGAGCAATTGGAAGATAAAGATGGGGCACCGCATTTAAGTGACTTTAGCGTAAGTGGATTGACTTTTTATACAAATATTACCGAAGGTTCATTTAGACTTCATTTTAAAATTGATCGTCAATTTTGCTGCAGTGATCTCTCATCGTGTCAAATGGATTATATAGACTTTAAGTTTAATAAATCAAATGATAGTATCACACTAACTGGAAGTTATACTGTTTGGATAATTCAATAAAAGATATGCGAGTACCCGAACGTTATCAAGTTAATACAAGTTCATTTTCTTTTTATTGGTCGAAGGGTCTTGGTGTCGAATTGCTTCGCAAATTGCCAACGAAACTTTCCATGGCTGCTGCCGATCAATTTACTCCTTTACTCTATCAATTTGACAATAGCTGCGACCAACTTGTCGAGCAGCTACACCTAAAAATTGGTTTCCATCAAGGTCAACAACTGCTTAAAGATGCACTTGCAGGCAAGCCTATTGATGCAGCATACGAACATGTATTGCTGAATTTTTTAAATACATTAGATCTCAGCCCTTCTTGGTTAGATTGGAATAAAATAGAACAAGGCATTGGGCTCAGTCAACGTTCTGGTTTATCAGGACTTATTGTGTTACGGGATTATGTCCTCATGGGGGGCTATGAATCCAGCGCGATCAATAAACC
This sequence comes from Sphingobacterium paramultivorum, assembly GCF_014109745.1. Classification (NCBI taxonomy): domain Bacteria; kingdom Pseudomonadati; phylum Bacteroidota; class Sphingobacteriia; order Sphingobacteriales; family Sphingobacteriaceae; genus Sphingobacterium; species Sphingobacterium paramultivorum. The sequence continues at coordinate 1,737,920 of NZ_CP058555.1, read as the reverse complement.
TTTGATCTTTACGGGGGCACTAAAAAAAGGCGCTGTCAAACGGCTCACCGAAACGGTAACCTTTTGGGTTGATATCACAGGCGATGATGCACTGAAAAAGGGTAATATTGGCATAGAGGCCATTCTACTCACCCGATGTATCCATTCGTATGCGCGATTAAACATCCTAAAGCACGGTCAGTGGCAAACAGAAAAATGGGGTATTCCATTAAACACATGGGATATGCTTGCAACCAATCTTGGATTTTCTCTTGTTTACCTAACAGGACTAAAACGCATGAAATTCAATGTATTGAAAAACGAGGTTGAAGGTTTATTCCATGTCTGGAAATTTATCGGAACATTGCTGGGTATTCCAATGCAACTTCTCCCCGACACAGAGGAGCAAGCTATTGAAGCTTTGTATTATTGGACCATGACACAACAATCAGGAGATCAGGATAGTTTAGCTTTAGCAAAAGCGCTTATGGAAGAGCCCATTAAAGCAGCCTACCCCACAAACAAATGGGGACGAAAGCTCATGCGCGAAATTCATCTCTACTACAATCATTATCTATTGGGAGACTACTCGTGTTCACTATTGGGTTTAAAGAAGACGGTACTCGGTAAAATTGCTTATGTGAATATCTTAAAAAATAAAAAAGCAAATCGTATGGTTACCGACAGCTTATGGCGACAACAACAAATTGACAAAGGAAGAAAAGTACACGAAGGCGTGAAACAAATCTATCTGAAATACAATTAACCAACGTTGCGCTCGTAAGGCACCCGTGTCGCAATGGAGCGTCCCAGGGTCAGCTCATCGACATATTCCAGCTCACCACCAAAGGCTATACCGCGGGCAATCGTTGTAATTTTTACATCAAACTCACGCAATTTACGGTATAAATAAAAAATGGTGGTATCCCCTTCCATTGTTGCTGAAAGGGCCAAAATAACTTCTTCTACCTCACCTCTTTGGATTCGATTAATTAACCCTTCGATTTTTAGATCAGCAGGGCCAATACCATCCATAGGCGAAATTAATCCTCCCAAAACATGATATACACCTTGATAGGAATTTGTATTTTCGATGGCCATCACATCTCGCGTGTCTTCTACAACACAGATCAAACTTTTATCGCGTTTGAATGAGGCGCATATCTCACATATACTGTGGTCAGAAATATTGAAACATTCTTGGCAATATTGAATATCTTCTTTCAAGCGATCGATAGAGGCCGTAAAACGCGCTACATCTGCGTCGGATTGCTTCAACAGATGCAAAACCAGTCTTAATGCCGTCTTTTGTCCCACGCCAGGTAATTTTCCAAATTCGGCCACTGCGTTCTCGAGAAGTTTAGAAGAAAAATTCATAATGCAAATGTAAGAATAATCAGAAAAAGTAGCTAGTATTAAAAAAATAGCTATATTGTATTCCTTTTTGAAAAATTAGGTTTTAAAAATTAAATGTATAACGTTATATATGGACATTACAAAAGAAGATAAAATTATCCGCGCATTTGAAAACAAAACATGGCAGGAAATTAAAGTAAAAGACTCATGGCAGATTTTTAAAGTGATGTCAGAGTTTGTGGATGGGTTTGAGAAATTGGCAAAAATTGGCCCCTGTGTTTCAATATTTGGATCAGCACGTACCCCGCGCGAACACAAATATTATCAAATGGCAGTAGATATTGCTAGCTTATTGACGGAACGCGGTTATGGTATTATCTCCGGTGGTGGACCGGGTATTATGGAGGCAGCCAATAAGGGCGCCTACGAATCTGGAGGTAAGTCTGTTGGTCTAAACATTGAATTACCATTCGAGCAATTTCACAACAAATATATTGACCGCGACAAATTGCTTGAATTTAAGTACTTCTTCGTCAGAAAGGTCATGTTTATGAAGTATTCTCAAGGGTATATTGTTATGCCTGGAGGTTTCGGAACCATGGACGAACTTTTTGAAGCAATCACACTGATTCAAACCGGTAAAATTGCACGTTTTCCAATCGTATTGGTCGGCTCTGAATATTGGAAAGGATTAATGGACTGGGTTCAAAATACAATGATTTCAAACAAATATATCAGTGAAGAGGATTTAAAACTGTTTCGAATTGTGGATACAGCCGAGGAAGCAGCTGATCATATTTTCCGATTCTACGATAAATACTTGTTGAAACCAAACTTCTAAGAAGCACCACTTCAAAAAAGGAGTATCTGTTGATTCAGATACTCCTTTTTTTTGTCTATTCGAAGCTGCTATCCTTTGTAAAATACGCGTTTAGCTGCTTAAAGCCAGCTTTTATATATTAAAGTTGCATTATTCATAATTTAGTCCCTACATTTATAGCGAAATTAGCATTTCACGTCGTATAACCATAGAAAAACAAATTATTGTCTTGCATGAAAGATTTTGGAGGCCATTCAGATGAAGAGTTGATCGTGTTGATTCAACAAGACGATAGCTTAGCTTTCGAAGCTTTGTATGATCGCTATTGGAAAAAGCTTTATTACCAGGCGGCCCGCAAAACAAATTCACTGGAAGATGCGCAGGAAATCGTACAAAATATCTTTACTTCTCTTTGGCTGAGACGCCATCAACTCCAAATTGAAAGCAATCTCGCCTCCTATCTCGCCGTGGCCGTTAAATACAAAGTATTTAAATATCTGGCACAACAATACAAGCAGGAAGCTTTTAAGCATGATACGGAATGGGTAGATTTTGATAACTCGACGGAAAATTGGCTTCAGTTTGAAGAGCTTCGTGTTCGGCTAGATCAGCTTGTTTCGGAACTGCCTGAAAAATGCCAGCTTGTTTTCAAATTATCCCGCGAAGAAGGACTCTCCTATAAACAGATCGCTGAAAGTATGAACATCTCTGTGAAAACTGTCGAAACCCAATTAAGCCGTGCCTTAAAAAAAATACGCGCTGGTATTCAGCGCTTTCTGATTACTTTGTAATTTTTTTTCTCTTCTTGTCAGGGTATCAGCCCAATTTAGGGACTCTATATATAAATAACCCCTAAATATGGTTGATCATAATCAATTCCGGATAAAGCAATTGGCTTATAAATGGCTTCAAGGCACATGTACCCCTGAAGAAGAAGCCGAACTGCAACAATGGTATGAAACAAGTAATGGCGAACCTCTCCCTATCCCCGAGGAGCTCGCAACAGATGAACAACAACTCAAAGAGCTGTTATTCTTAAATATAAAGCAGGAAATCCAAGCGTCAAAAATCAAGCGAATTCCACAATGGATGAAATTGGGTGGAATAGCTGCTGCTTTGGCACTGTTATTTATATTGCCCCTTTACCTTGTTAAAAGAACAACCGGAGATAGCCCGCAGGTAGCCGTGAAGACACAACAGCAAGTTCATCCGGGCATTAAAGCAGCCGTATTAACTTTAGCCGATGGAACTAAAATTGACCTTTCTGCCCACCAAAAGAGCGTTCTCCATCAGGATGAACAGGTGAAAGTTGTTACAACTGCTTCCGGAACCGTGCAATATCAATTTACAGCCAGTAAGAATACTGCTGCTAGCCGTACCAATACCATTGAAACGCCGATTGGAACAGAGTATACGATAATTTTGGCCGATGGCAGTAAGGTGTGGCTAAACGCTGGCTCCGTTTTGACATTTCCTGAATCTTTTGCGTCGAATAGCCGTGAAGTAAAATTATCGGGTGAAGCCTATTTTGAAGTCAGCCACGATAGTAAGCGACCATTCTATGTGCGATCCAATGAACAAACCATCCGCGTATTCGGAACCCATTTTAATGTAAGCTCCTATCCAAATGAAAACAATAAAACCACACTTATAGCGGGTTCTGTACAAGTCTCGCAATTCGGCAAGTCAAAAATGCTGAAACCTGGTCAAGCAGCATTTACTACAGGCGGGAATCTTATCGTAGCAGAAGCCAATATCGAAGAGGCAATGGCCTGGAAAAATGGCTTTTTCTATTTTGAATCGACACCAATAAAAGATGCACTCGCTGCCATAAAACGCTGGTATAATGTAGATATTGTCTATAAAGGAACAAATGAAAAGCGTGAACTGACAGGAAAAATAAAACGTAATTCAACGGCCCAGCAACTGGTTGAGACCCTCAACTTCCTGGATATAAAATGTCGATTGCAAAACAATAAAATTGAAGTTGAACTCTAAATTATTTAATATAAAACAAACTTACCCAACTAATTATGTATAAACTTAAAACCATCCAAGGGGCTGGTAAAAAGGCAAAACTATTTGCTGCTTTACTTGCGATCCAATGCGTTTCCCATGCAAATAATTTGGCGATGGCGAATGTAAACCAAACTAAAATAAAGTTACAAGACAAGGAATACACTTTGGCAAAGTTTGCTAAAGAGATCGAGCGTCAGAGTTCTTATGTGTTTCTGTACGATAACTCACAGATTAATGATAACCAAAAAATCCGAATAAACCATAAAGATGGTTCTATTGTTGAAATTCTGGATGACAACCTAAAAGAGCTATCGTATTCTTATAAAATTGTCAACAACACCATTGTCCTAAAAAGGAAAACAGATGACATGCCCTCAAGAAACACGATTAATGTACAAAAGCTTGTCAAAGGACGTGTTTCCGATAGCGATGGTAAAGCATTAACAGGGGTAACAATCCGCAATACAACAACAGGTAAACAAACGGAAACAGACAGCAAAGGTGAATTCTCGATTGAAGCGACCTCTACACATCAACTCAGCTTTAGTTCGATAGGTTATGAGACTATCAGTAGTACGGTAGGCTCCAATAGCTTCCTCAACGTGCAGATGAAAACTGCCAACAACCAACTGGAACAGATCGTTGTGGTCGGTTTTGGAACACAGAAGAAAAAGGACATCACGGGAGCCATTGCAACCATGAGCACAAAGGATATTGAAGATCGCCCTGTGACCCAACTGGCGAGTGCCATGGAAGGTAAAATGGCGGGGGTAGAAATTGTAAAATCCTCCGGACAACCTCAAGCTGGCTTCTCCATTCGAGTTCGCGGAACCTCAACAATCACTGCAGGTAGCAATCCATTATACATTGTAGATGGTGTTCCTACTGAAAATATATCGGAGCTCAATCCATCAGATATTCAAAGCATTTCGGTATTAAAAGACGCTGCTTCTGCCGCTGTCTATGGATCTTCAGGAGCCAATGGCGTTGTGTTGATTACGACCAAAAGAGGAACAAACGGTAAGACACAGGTAAATTTCGAAACCTATCAGGGATTTTCAGCCATCAGAAAAAAGCCTAGCGTTCTAAATACGGTACAGTATAGAGAATTAATGACTGAGATGGGAGAAGCCTTGGATTGGTCGAAATATACCGCTGATACGAACTGGCCAGATCAGCTATTCCGCACCGGCCACAGCCAAAAATACCAGGCTTCAGTACGCGGTGGAGATGAAAAGACAGGGTTTTACATCTCTGGATCTTATCAAAAAGATAATGGTACGGTCATCACCAATACAGTAAACAAGGTCAATTTTAAGGTTAATTTGGATCACCAGATCAATAAAATCTTTAAAGTTGGAACAAGCTTATCTTACAACCGTTGGTACGATGTGGACATTAACGAGAACTCCCGAAATGGGGTCATCATGAATGCTTACCTGGGCTCTCCAGTCATCGGCATATACGGTGATAAGGGGGCTTTCACAGTAGATCCATTCTATACGGATCTTGACAACCCCGTTGCATTGGCAACAGGCAACGAGCACAGTTATATCAACAACAGATTTACAGGAAATGCCTTTGTGGAGGCTAATATCCTACCGGGACTAAAATTCAAATCGCTGTTTGGGTATGAGAAATTTAACAACCAGTACCGCACTTTTGTAGATCCGTTCCGCACGACAGAGGGTAGAAAATATAAAGGAATGGCGACGCTCCAGCAGCAGGACAATCAGTATTGGATGTCCGAAAATACATTAAACTATGACAGAACTTTTAGTGACAAGCACCACTTCACAGGTTTATTAGGTTATATTACCACTAAAACACAAACAACAATCTCAAATATTGCTACCCAGAATTTTGCTAATCCAGCGATTCACACCGTCAATGGAGGTTCGATGATTACGGCGATGCCAACAGCGATAGATGCTGCTGTATCCACTGTCTCCGGCATTGCAAAAATCGGTTATGATTATAACGACAAGTACTTATTTACAGCAAATCTGAGAGCTGACGCCTCATCTGTATTTGGGCCTAATAACCGTTGGGGTTACTTCCCTTCTTTCTCTGCCGGCTGGCGTTTATCCAATGAAGATTTCTTCAGTTCGCTGAAAAACACAGTAAACGATTTGAAAATCCGCGCTAGTTGGGGTAAGGTTGGAAATAGCCAAATCCCGGCCTTTTCCTATCTTGGTTTAGTTGACGTCACGGGATCGTACAATATCGGCGATCAGGTTGTACCGGGGTATACACCCTCTACCTTGGACAACCCCAATCTAAAATGGGAAACGACAAACCAGACCGACATTGGTGTGGATGCCAGTTTCTTTAATTCTAGATTGATATTTGGTGCAGATTATTATGCAAAAAGGACTGTAGGCCTACTTCTCAACTCAAGAGTTCCGTATAGTTCCGGTTATAGAACTGCGCTGAAAAACCTCGGCGACCTACAGAATAGAGGTTTCGAATTCGAATTGAGTAGCCGAAATTTCGTTCACGATTTCAAATGGAATACAACAGTCACCTTTGGGCTCAATCGCAATAAAGTACTGAATATTGATGGCGGAACCTACTATGACGGAAATATTGATGGCCGTGGCAATAGTACGATTGCAAAAGAAGGGGTTGCATTGGGATCATTCTGGGGTTACGTCGCGAAAGGCGTCAATCCAGAGACCGGAGATATGATCTATCAGATGGCCGACCCTGAAGCAGGTCTTCAAACGAGTGATATGGCTATCATTGGTAATGCTACACCAAAATTCTCTTATGGCATGACAAATGATTTTAGTTATAAGAACTTCAGCTTTTCTTTTTTCTTACAGGGTGTACAGGGAAATGATATCCTTAATGCGACACGTATTTATACAGAGGGTATGTGGGAACCGAGAAACCAAAGTGCTGCCGTGTTAAACAGATGGACAGTCAATAACAAAAATAGTACTATGCCACGTCCGGATCTAAACAATACAGATGACAACTACAATTCACAGATTTCTTCCCGTTTTGTAGAGAAAGGTTCCTACCTCAGGATAAAATCGATGACTTTGGCCTATACCCTACCTAAACAAGTGCTTGAAAGATGGAAGCTCAATAAGGTCCGTTTTTATGTAACAGGCGAGAATCTGTTAACATTCACAAAATACTCAGGTCTAGATCCTGAGGTAAGCATGTATGGGGGAACTAACCAGGAAACCGTGAGCTCCAATATGGCGCCGGGCATCGATTTTGGTACTTCGCCGCAGGCACGCACCTTTATTGTTGGTTTAAACCTAACTTTTTAACCTTTTAGCTTACAAACAATGAAATCAAATAGATATACGTCATTAGCCATCGCCTTATTGGCTTCTCTTGCTCTAAATTCCTGCAAAAAGTTTTTAGATCTTCAGCCTACCTCCACGGTAACGAGTGAAAATGCCTATCTCACCGGAGACAATATTGAGAAAGCATTAAACGGGGCCTATAATTCTTTTATAGGCAATGGTACTCGCCCAGGAAGCAATGCCAATTATTATCAATGGGAAATGATTTTACAGACCGATATCCGTTCGGACAATGCGCATGCTGCCGGTGGTGGCGAAATAGATTTTGCACAAATTGACTATAATACCATTACCAATACCAATGAAATGGTACGCAGGGATTGGGAAGAACTGTATGGAGCAATCTCAAAATGCAATATCGTTATCGACAATGTTGATAAAGTCACAGATCCTACCTTTTCGGATGAAAGACGCAAACAAATTCTTGGAGAAGCTTCATTTTTAAGAGCCTTCCATTATTATCAATTGGTCAAACTTTACGGTGGTGTCCCCTTGGAAAAACACTCCAACAGTACTGATGCCGAAGTATTACGCATCAAGCGATCAACTGTAGAGGAGGTTTATGATTTTATAGATTCGGATCTACAGGTGGCCGCAAACAATCTTCCCGATGGATTTGGACAAGCCTCTATTGACAAGGTTAGAGCTACAAAAGGTGCTGCAAATGCCTTGCTGACCAAGATATGGGCACAACGCCCTGATCGAGATTACAATAAGGTCTTGCAATACGCCGATGCAGTGATTACTGGAAAAGGTGGCTATCAGCTCCTTCAAAACTATGCGGATCTTTTTGACGGTAAACATAACTATAACAGTGAATCTATCATAGAGATTCCCTACATCGCCGGCAGTCCCAATCTAAGCTGTTGGGGTGGCGCATTCTTTTTCCCGGATCTTGATGAAAATGGCCAAATCAACGAAAACGAATGGCGCCGGTATGGCACACCTTCGAAAGATCTAGTCGAAGCTTATGACAACGCTGGCGACACTGAACGAAAGAATGCCAACATCTGGTTTTTCTCTGTCCCTTGGGCAGATGAGTTCTGGAACCCTTGTGGAGATGCCGATACAGAAATCCCATTTAATGTAAAGCAAAAACATGCCAACAGCTTCCAAAGTGGCGATCATTTTTACCTTTTGCGGCTTGCGGACATCATTCTGCTTAAAGCAGAGGCTCAAAACGCCTTGGGAAATACTTCTGGTGCGATAAACACCATTAATGTCATACGTCATCGCGCAGGGCTGTCAGATTTATCCGGTGTCAGCTCCAGTTCACTAAAGGCCATCATTCTCAACGAGCGCCGATTGGAACTTGCTTTCGAAGGTCAACGTTGGGATGATTTAAATCGTTATGGTGTCACGGTAGATGTAATGAATAAACTAAATGAAATAAAATTTACATGCGATAACGGCAAACAGAGCAACCCTACGCTGATTAAGTATAATTTTAACCAAAATAGCCTGCTCCTTCCAATACCATTATTGGAACTGCAGGCAAATCCGAGCCTGACTCAAAATCCAGGCTATTAATTAGACCAAGCATAGGCTGTTCAAAGGATTAATTCCTTGAACAGCCTTTTTTACTAATATACTTTATTATGACTCGTTTTAAATCACTGGATATTTTCCGTGGGTTTACACTCGCGGCTATGATTCTCGTCAATAATCCCGGCAACTATCATCATGTATTTCCTCAACTTGAACACTCCATCTGGCATGGATGTACGTTTACAGATCTTATATTTCCATTTTTCTTATTTGCTGTTGGAAACTCCATGGCATTTTCTTTAAAAAATAGCGATCAACAGGCTCCATCAGCCTATTGGCAAAAAGTTGCGAAAAGAACGGGCATCCTTTTTATGCTGGGCATCTTTTTAAATGTTTTTCCTTTTGTTGAATGGAATAGCCTTCACAAGCTGGAATGGATTCCATTTGCCAAGTACAGGTATTTCGGCGTATTGCAACGTATCGCTATCTGTTATTTCAGTTGCGCCATGTTAATATATTATTTTAAAGATAAAGGCACAATTATCATCGGTGTGGCATTTCTCTTGTTCTATTGGTTGATTTGCTACTATAGTAATCCATCGGATCCTTATAGTTTGGAGGGTTGGTTTGGAACGGCACTGGATATCCGAATCTTTGGTGCATCGCATCTCTATCACGGCGAGGGAACAGCGTTTGATCCAGAGGATATCTGGAGCGTATTACCGGCCATCAGTCAAACGATATTCGGGTATATTACCGGAAAGTACATTATTCAAAAACTAACAGGAAAAAGGGAGCTGATGAACTTATTTATCGTAGGTCTGTCCTTTATCCTGATAGGCTATCTATGGTCATTTGTTTTTCCTATTAATAAGAAGATCTGGACCAGCAGCTACGCCGTATTCAGCACTGGAATTGCACTCTCTTTTCTCGGTATATTAATCTATCTTATCGAATTTCAAAACATCAGAGGGAAAATTTACACTGTCCTTGACGATTTCGGCAAGAATACACTATTTATCTATTGTCTTAGCGGATTAATCCCTACTATTTTTTCTTTTATTCTTATCGGGGATACGCATCAAAATCTTTGGAACTTGAGCTACCATTTCCTGTTTGATAGCTGGCAAAACCAACGATTATCCTCCGCCCTATTTGCGCTGCTATTTGTCGCTTTGAATTGGTTGATCGCATATTGCCTACGGAAGAAAAAGATCTATATCAAAATCTAGGTCAACGTACCTTTGGATTAAAATAAGCAATCTGAATAATAGGGATAAAAAAAAGGGCCAAGGCCCTTTTTATATATAAAGATATGGATAAGATATACCGCAGCTACTTTTAGAAAACGCCCCATCTTTGTTTTACTAATTCCGCTATTACAGTATGCTGACACTAAAATAGCTCAAACTAACTATACAGAGAAAAAACTTAGGGGGACAAAGGGGGGACAAAAACTAATCAATTGAAAAACAGTAAATTGAAACACATGTTTAAATTAAAAAAAACGTTATTTTATGTTGAATAATCGAAATAAAAGTAATACTTAGTGTAAAATTCTTGTCCGGAAATATTAAAAAAAGAAAACCTGAGGTTGGGAGCCCCAGGTTTTAACTAACCAATTATTAACCTAAATTATGAAAAGTCTTTTTAATATTCTACACAAAGAATATTTCAACTATTGGACCAAAATCGCGCGAAAATTGCTATTTCACATTTCTTTAACAGATTACTGAGATTGAAATGACCAAACGGAAGACATTTCCAAAATAAGAACTGAAAATATACTGTTAAAAGAAATTAAAGAGACTATTCGGAGCCGATTTTTCATAAGAGAAATCAGGTTCTGCCGCAACATCAGGTAAAATCTTTGATTTTGTTAAGAAATGTATTTTAGCGGGATGTCTTTCTGCTGCCATTTTGACCAACTCCATCATGTAGTGATTGCTCTGATATCTTTTTACTTGTCCTTTTATATCTTCAAACCCGTTATACTGGCTGTATTGATCAATATATCCCATTCCATAAAAAACACCATTTTCAATGACAATACAGCTTTTTTCCTCGGAATTACGTCCTTTATCGATCAATACAAAGGATGGCTGCTGTTTGAGCCAATCCTCGATACAACGTTCCACCCGTGTATTGTGTAGGTCTCGATCGGGTAATTCGGTCTTCTTTAAAGCTTTCGTAGACAAACTGGCGTGCCCAAACTGACAAAATTGCGGATTAATAGCGTCATGCTGAATAAAGCTTTGCAACAACTGAATAGCGTCATATTCACGCTGAAACAGCTGAATACATTCCTGTCCCCTTGTTGTCTTCCCAATAGCCAGATGGAGATAGCCATTTTGATCCTCATAAGAGAACAAACCGAATTTAGGCTCATACCGTTTAAGTGCTCTATTATATTTTGGCCAGAACTTTTTGATTTCCGCACATTCCAACAACAATGACATCAGCTCTGTCCCGCAGCACTCATAACTTATATGATGAATTTCTTTTAAGAAATGTTGCCTTTGCGCTTGAATATTATTCCCTGTAAAATGAGACAATACTCTTTTTTTTATATTGACGGCTTTGCCAACATAAATTACTTTTCCAGCTTTGTCATGAAAATAATAGACTCCAGCCTCGTTGGGCAATTGTTCATACTCCAAGGGATTTAAATGCGGTGGAAAACGTTGATCTAGCGCTTTATGTTTAATCATATCCTGAAATACCTGTTCGGTATCTAGCACTTTCAAATAAGCAAAGAGAATGGCTGTTGCATCGGCGTCGCCACCCGCACGGTGCCTATTTTCAATCGGGATATCTAAATAATCACATAGGCGCCCCAAACTATAGGACAATAATCCCGGTTTTATTTTTCGCGCATAGCGTACTGTACACAATTTAATCGCCGACCACTCGAAGCCCGATTCCTGAAGTTGAAATCGAATGAATGAATAGTCAAAATTTACATTATGTGCAACAAAAATACGGTCTTTGAGCATTTCATAAATCTGCTCGGCTACCTGATCAAATAACGGAGCGTCCTTCACCATGTCATTGTCTATGCCCGTAAGCGCAAAAATCGAATTCGGAATTTCTTTCCCTGGATTAACCAAGGTCTCCCAACGTTCCAAAACCTGATTACCATCATGAATAACAATGGCAACCTCTGTGATCCTGCTCGATTTTGCATTGCCACCCGTAGTCTCTATGTCCACAATGGCAAATTCTTGTCTTTTGCTTTGATTTACACTCATAACGCAAAGCAAACATACTAAAAATATTAGCTATTCAAAAGAATCACCGCAATTTTACAAAACACGGAAGCCAATTATGCAATCTAACTGATAAAAATAGCTGTTTTTCTAAATGACTGTTCATATTATATATTGCTGGATTTTGTTTATTTTGGCTTTTCTTAATTAAATTCATGCTCATGGAAGTAACACAAAAAAATAACGATAAACACGGTAGCTTTGAGGTTATCGATCAGGAAAAGTCAGTGGCACAAATGACCTATACCTGGGCTGGCCCTACAAAATTCATTATAGACCATACGGAAGTAAGTTCCGAATACGCAGGAAAAGGGCTAGGCAAACAATTATTGATGGCAGCAGTGACCTATGCACGTAAAGAAAATTTAAAAATTATGCCTTTATGTCCTTTTGCAAAATCAGTTTTTGATAAGGACCCAGCATTAGCCGATGTGCTTTTTTAGGACCCCACCAATGTGAAAAAAGATGGTTATATTGCTGTAGTAGCAATGTAACCATCTTTTTTTGCCCCCTGTTTAGCTAATGGGCAATTGCTAATCAAGTTTGATTGCTAATTTGTTTATCAACTTAAAAATGAGATCAGCCGTTAGTTTGGCCGTTCTGGAATCAATATCGAAATGTGGATTGAATTCTGCAAAATCGACAGATTTTAGATTAGGCAGATCCAGTAGCATATCGTAGATCGTAAAAAACAAATGATCAGGGACTATACCGTTAAATGCCAATGCACTTACCCCCGGTGCATAGGCTGCAGCGAAAGCATCAAGATCAACCGTCAAATACACATAATCCACTAATTTGGAAAAACTAACAATTTGCTCCCGGATCAGATCAAGTTTTTCAATGACCAAACTCTCTCTTTCAATAATCTGCACATCCTTCTCTTTGGCATAGGTGAGCAATCCTTTGGTATTACTAATTTCTTGAATACCAATTGCTAAGTAATGAAATAGCAAATCTGCTTTAGACTGATCCTGCTCGATTTGATAGAATCCCGTTCCAGAATTCCCTTTGCCATCCTGCAATGGACGGATGTCTAAATGGGCATCCAAATTAATAATGCCAAGACTTTGATTACGACTCTTTAGAAATTTTTTAACACCCAAATAATGGCCATAAGTTACTTCATGGCCACCACCTAAGACGACTGGAAATCCTTCTTGCTCGAGAATACAATTTAAGGCAGCCCCTAGCCCCTGCTGAGATAATTCTAAATCACTGTCTTTTATAAGTATATCACCGCAGTCTTTAAGTTTTAGTTTATCAGAAAAATGTACAGGAAGGTTTGTTAATACATTCCGGAGTGCTGTCGGTCCATCTTTGGCGCCTACACGACCTTGATTGCGTGCAACCCCCTCATCGCTACAGAATCCGAGAAAAGCAATGGACTGCCTTAAATCGGGCTGCTCGAGAAGATCAACACAATCCATTAATTGATGCCAACGCATCCATTCACGATCCTGGCCATCGATACGCCCCTTCCAGACCGCTTGGTCTCCTTTGTTATATATTTCCGAATTATTCAACAATAAGTTCATTCGCTCAGATCAAATAATTGTTCGATAATATCGTCATCTACAAGTTGCGCGCGGGTAACTTGCAATGTGGTATTTCTCTCCATTGCACGATCTAACGCCTGATTAGCTTCCTTATTTCTAGCCCAAGCGCGTCTAGCAATCCCATTATTTACATCAAAATACAGCATCTTTTCCAATTTAAAAGCTGCTTCTGCAGAGCCATCTAGCAGTAGACCGAAGCCACCGTTGATGACTTCACCCCAACCGACTCCACCGCCATTGTGAATAGATACCCAAGTAGCCCCCCGGAAACTGTCGCCAATGACGTTATGAATAGCCATATCTGCTGTAAATTGACTGCCGTCGTAGATATTACTAGTCTCCCGATAAGGTGAATCGGTACCGCTCACATCATGATGGTCTCTTCCCAAAACAATAGGTGCTTCAAATAAGCCACTTTTTACGGCTTCATTAAAAGCCTTTGCTATGGCAATACGTCCATTTGAATCTGCATAAAGAATACGCGCCTGGGAGCCTACTACAAGTCTATTTTTACCGGCTTCTTTAATCCATTGAATATTATCTTGCATCTGCTGCTGAATCTCCACGGGAGCTTCTTTTCGGAGCTCTTCTAAAACTGTCATGGCTATTTCGTCTGATTTTTGAAGATCCAAAGCCTTTCCAGACGTACAAACCCAGCGAAAGGGTCCAAAACCATAGTCAAAACACATTGGGCCAAGAATATCCTGTACATAAGATGGGTAGCGGAACTGATCCTTTTTATCATTCCATACCGCTGCACCTGCACGGCTGCTCTCCAACAGAAACGCGTTACCGTAATCAAAGAAATAGGTTCCTTTAGCTACATGCTTATTGATGGCATCGACATGTCGTACCAAGCTTTCTTGTACACATCGCTTAAACCGGTCAGGATCGGTCGCTAACAACGCATTGGATTCTGCAAAGGTCAGCCCCATCGGATAATAGCCTCCAGACCAAGGATTATGTAATGATGTCTGATCAGATCCTACCGTGATGTGGATATTTTTGCGATCAAAGGCTTCCCACACTTCGACAATATTACCGATATAGGCGAAGGAAATTGTTTCCTTTTGATCCATCGCCAACTGTACTTGTTCAACGAGTTCATCGATGTTTTCTAACAATCGGTCTACCCAACCCTGTTCATGCCGCTTTCTTGCCGCAACGGGATTTATTTCAGCGCATACGGTGATACAGCCGGCAATATTACCTGCTTTGGGCTGCGCGCCACTCATACCGCCTAAACCAGAAGTCAAAAATACCTTGCCTTGAATTGTATCGTCTACCGTTAAATGTTTTCGGAAAGCGTTCATAACAGTAATTGTGGTGCCATGCACAATACCCTGCGGACCAATATACATATAGGAACCTGCTGTCATCTGCCCATATTGCGTAACACCTAAAGCGTTAAAACGTTCCCAGTCATCCGGTTTCGAATAGTTTGGAATCATCATGCCATTGGTTACAACAACACGAGGTGCATGTTGTGAGGAAGGGAAAAGACCCATTGGATGACCACTGTAAAGATGTAACGTTTGTTCATCTGTCATCTGCGAAAGATACTGCATGGTGAGGCGATATTGAGCCCAATTTTGGAAAACACCTCCATTACCACCATAGGTAATCAGTTCATGGGGATGTTGTGCTACGGCTGGATCAAGGTTGTTCTGAATCATCAACATAATAGCTGCCGCCTGCTTACTGGCTGCTGGATAATCATCTATCGGTCGAGCGTGCATTGCATATTGGGGTCTAAAGCGGTACATATAGATTCGGCCATAACTACGAAGCTCCGCTAAAAATTCAGGTGCTAAAACCGTATGCCATTGTTTGGGAAAATAACGTAATGCATTCCGTAGAGCCAGCTTCTCTTCCGACTTGGTGAGAATATCCTTTCGTCTGGGGGCATGACTTATTGTATGATCTCGTTCTACTTTTGGAGGTAATACGGTTGGAATACCTTCCGCAACCTCGCTCTTAAATGTATCTTCCATGTTGTTATATTGAGAATACTTCCTGACCATTTTTCCATACTGCTGTAGGCTGCAAGCTTCCTTGGTAGTAAGTAATATCTTGATAATTATCTGTTTTAAATAAACTAAAATCTGCTTTCATGCCCTTGGTCAACACGCCGCGATCCGACAGGTTTAAGGCTTTTGCAGCACGGTAGGTTAGTGCCGCAAGCAGCTCAGCATTCGTCAACTTTTCTGCTGTTGCCAAAATACTCGCACTCGTCAGTAACTGTCCCATGGGCGCGGAACCCGGATTCCAGTCACTTCCTATTGCCAAACATGCACCTGCATCCAACAACTTTCTAGCAGGTGTAAAACCACATCCAAGGCCGATAGAGGCGGCAGGCAGCGCTACAGCAACAGTAGCTGAGTGTGCGATAAGTTCTATTTCAGCCGCAGTTGATGCTTCAAGATGATCCGCAGATTGAGCACCGAGTTCTACAGCAATCTGACTTCCCGAAGTGGTAAACTGATCGGCATGAATAGTCAGATCAAAACCCATTTCTTTTGCTTTTCGTAAATAGGCCACAATGTCTTCCCCCTGAAAAGCCGTTTTTTCGATAAATGCGTCAATCCGATTCGACAGCCCTTCTGATTTCAATAGGGGAAAAAGATCTGTTGTGATCAGATGAAGATAATCTTTTGCGGATCCGTCGAAGTCCCGTGGCAGCATATGTGCCGCCAAACAAGTTGGAATAAGGTCTGATGCCGTACGACGATCCGATTCCTGAATGACCCGTAATATCTTAAGTTCTTCTTTAACATTGAGACCGTAACCACTTTTAACTTCAATTGTTGTGATTCCTTGCCTTAATAGAAAATTTGCGCGCTGGATAGTGAGATCAATCAATTCTTCTGCGTTACAATCCCGCGTATGGGAAACGGTGCTCCAGATCCCACCTCCTGCCGCTGCAATCTCCAGGTAGCTTGAGCCTGCATTTCGAAGGGCGAAATCATTCGCTCGATTACCGGCAAAAGCAATATGTGTATGGCAATCAATAAAGCCTGGCAGAACGACCTGACCTCCTTCTACAGGTACAAGTGCCGCCTCCTTTCCCCATTGCAGTTGTAGTTGCTCAAAATCCCCCACTTCCAATATATTGTTACCTGCTATTAAAATACCTCCTTCTTTAATAATAGCCAATTGTTTATCGTCGAGTGCCCCATTTACGGGCATATTTGACATCGTTAATATCTGCCTAAAAGGTCCAACTAATTTCAGCTCTTTTTCCATCATTCTTCGTTTAAAACATTTCAAACCTTTGTTTCAAATCCGCTTCAATCTCACCTGTAGCATATTGACGATGCAATGTGATCAGTTCGCCTGATTTTACGAGGCTTAGTGCCTCCGTCAGCAGCTCTTCCATCGGTTGATCGGATTCAATATGCGGAATGGACTGGCGAATTCTTGCATGGATAGCTTCCAATGCTGCAGTCGATTTTAATGGCTGATGGTAATCCTTGGCCTGTGCAGCACATAACAGTTCAATACTTAGTATTTTATCGACATTGTCAATGACCTGCAGTAATTTTCGGCCGGCAATAGATCCCATACTGACATGATCTTCCTGGCCTAAAGAGGTAGGAATACTATCTGCACTTGCAGGAAAACAAAGTCCTTTATTCTCACTTGCAATCGCGGCCGTGCTATATTGTAAGATCATAAATCCTGAATTGAGACCGGTTGACTTCATTAACAATTTTGGGACACCGTTGGTTTGACCTTCTAAAGACAAATAGACCCTTCGGTCCGAAATATTGCCAATTTCCGATGCGGCCAGTGTGGCATAATCCAAAGGCAAAGCGATTGACTGTCCGTGAAAGCTACCGCCACTAATGGTTAGTTCATCATTAATAATCACAGGATTGTCGGTCACTGCGTTTATTTCGATTTCTATGGTATCCTTCAAATGAAACCAAGCATTGCGTGATGCTCCATGGACCTGAGGGATACAGCGCAGCGAATAAGGATCTTGTACACGAGAACAGTCTTTGTGGCTTTCCAAAATAGCCGAGCCATGAAGCATGTTAAAAATGCTTGCAGCAACATAGCGGTTTCCTAGGTGCGGGCGTAATTGATGTAATTCTGTAAAAAATGGTTTTATTGAACCATTTAAGCCTTCAATCATTAAGGCAGCAATAATATCGGCGTTCTGAAGTACACGATTTAACTCGGCAACAGCCATCACACCATGTGCAGCCATAAATTGGGTTCCATTGATTAAAGCCAGCCCCTCTTTTGCGCCCAACTGAACCGGTGCCATACCGTGTTTTTCCAAAACAGCAGCTGTCTCCAAAATCTCCCCTTCTACGTTAACTTTTCCTAAGCCAATCAATGGTAAAAATAAATGTGACAATGGGGCCAAATCACCCGATGCGCCGACAGAACCTTGTTTAGGAACCACAGGAATGACATCATTTTCAATATGCCAAATAATCCGCTCAATCGTCGCATACTGAACTCCTGAAAATCCTTTAGAAAGCGCGTGAACTTTAAGAATAAGCATCAATTTGGCCAAATCATTGGCTATAGGTTCTCCCATACCGACAGCATGGCTTTTTAGAATATTTTCCTGTAATAGCTGCGTTTGACTTGCATCAATAGGTGTGGTGCACAATGGACCAAAACCTGTATTGATCCCATAGACAACCTCACCGCGCTCAACTATTTTCCTGACATAACTGGCGCTTTGCTCGATCTTATCCCTGACTTCGGTGGAAATCTCCCCGGTAACCGTTCCTTTTGTTATCGCTAAAGCTATGGAGCATGTTAGCTGCCCACTGCCATATAAAAATTTTTCCATTATCATAACTGCTTTACTCAAATGTACTTGCTATATTTGATAATTAGAAATACCATTTTTATCATCAATTGATAACCATGAATTATCAAATAGAGCTAAGACATTTACTGTATTTTAAAGTATTGGCAGAAGAACTGCATTTTAGAAGGGCTGCCGAAAAATTGTTTATTGCGCAGCCAGGCTTGAGCAGGCAAATTAAGCAACTGGAGGAATCTTATGGCGTAACACTTTTTGAGCGTAATAAACGAAATGTTCAAATGACTGAAGCGGGGATATATCTCTTTCAGGAGGTGAAAGAACTATTTCGGCACTTGGATCAGATTGAAACTCAACTTCAAAGTTTTGCCAATGGTAAAATAAGCACCTTAAAGCTGGGGTTTATCGGGTCGGCTGTTCAAACAATCCTGCCGGAACTACTTGTCAATTTAAAACAGCAGCAGCCGGATATCGAGTTATCACTTCACGAACTAGCGAATGAAACCCAGCTGGATCTGCTGGAGAAAAAAGAACTTGACTTAGGGTTTGTTCGTCTTTCCGAAACGCCACCTGGATTATGTAGTCTGCCTATACATACAGAGCATTTTAGCCTCGTTTTACCCAACGATCATCCCCTATTGAAGTCACCGCAACCAAGTCTTGATGCGTTCAAAAATGAATCATTTATCTTATTTTCCAAAAACTATAGCCACTCTTATTATGATCTCGTCATGAGTATTTTTAGTGATCATAAGTTTATCCCCAAAGTTACTTTACGCACAGTAAATGCTTTGACCATTTTCAATATGGTTGCTCAGGGACTGGGTGTTGCCATTGTTCCTTCATCTTTAAAGAACGGCTACCATGTTGATGTCACTTTCCTTGAATTGAACAATTTACCACAACGAACAACGCTCTCCTTAGTTTGGAATGCCCACAATCGTAATCCGGGTATTCCATTGGTCACCCAGATCATCACTTCACAAGTAAAAAACGGATATAATACGTCAAAGCGGGATAATAAGGCATAAGTCCTTATTAAAAGAATGCCAAATAAATTGTTCGGATAAGCTTGTTCTTGTATTGCATATCAGAAACAAATTTTCTAAGTTTGAGGTATTTACTAAACTTAATAAAAAAACAAATTATGATTTTAGAAGTAGCTGTATTGCAAATTATTGAAGGACAACAATCCAATTTTGAAAGAGATTATAAAACAGCTTGCCAATATATTAGTGCGAGTAAAGGCTATATAACGCATTCTTTACGTAAATGTATTGAAAAAAACAACCAGTACATTCTGTTGGTTGAATGGGAAACTTTAGAAGACCATACCATTGGTTTCAGGGAGTCGGCATTATTTAAGGAATGGGAGAAACTTTTACATCATTACTACGATCCATTTCCAACAGTCGAACATTATGAAGTGTTAAAATAGTAGTTTTGTCGTCCTTTTCTACAATAATCTAGTATCTTTGTAGAAATTTTTGATATTCAACTTTTAACCCCTATAACGTCACAAGCGTTATAGCTTTGAACAGAACAAGATGTACACAAAAGAAAAAGCAAAAGTAAATAGTTTTACGGTAGATCATACCAAATTAAAACAAGGGATCTACGCTAAAGCTTCTACAACCAATAACAGCAATGTTGAAAGTTATACAACTTACGACATTCGCATGATCAGACCGAATTCTCCGGAGCGTATGCTATCACCTGAAGTCATGCATACATTAGAGCATTGTTTTGCAACAGAAATTAGAACCATCTTAGGTGATGAGGTTATTTATGTTGGACCAATGGGCTGTTGCACGGGATTTTATGTGGTATTGGCTGGAACAGCGAAAACTCCTCAGAATGTGGCGGAATTGATGAAAGAAGTATTAGAGACTGTTCTTACAGAAGGATACGAAGTACCTTTCCAAAACCCGATTAGCTGCGGAAATTACACATTCATGGATTTTCCCACCTCAAAACAGGCTTGTGTTAACTTCTTAAATCTAATTACTGCCGAAGAATTGGAATTTGAGTATCCATATATCGAAGAAAATTAAATGATCCTGAATAAAGATATTGAAACGATTATCTTGGTAGCAAATAAAAATGAGCTATCTTTTAATTCGACAAGTGAATCGACTTTTGTATACGAAATTGGTGTAGGTAAAGTAAATGCGCTCCTGTCCGTAGCTACGCTTTACGAAGACATCAAAGCATTAGGAATCAGTCCTGTTCTTCTCAATGTTGGCACGGTAGGCTGTACAAGGCATCCGATAGGCCATGTCCTTTATCCGGCATACTATGCACAAGGGGATGCTTATACGGATGGATTTTTCCTGGAAAACACCCTGTTTTTTAAAGGTCAAGGCGTATTGGAATCCATATCACTTGATGAATTTCGCTACGAAGATGCACTTTTGACATCGGATCGTTTTATCAATGTAAATACTGCTTTTTATCAGGATATCAAACATTTTAACCCTTTGGCATTTGATATGGAATCTTATGCCCTAGCGAATTTCTGTTTTCAAAAAAATCTCACCTTTCATAGTATTAAAATTGTTTCAGACAACTGTGATGGTACAGTTAAAGATTGGGAAAGTATTTTAGGAGAAATTTCAGGGAGATTAGGTGACATCCTCGATCAATTTATGAAAAAGCTGGATAACGAAAAAGCTGCTGCGGTCAGCATATCGTAATCTAATGAAATAGCAAAAAAAAGACCTGTAGAAATAGAGGTCTTTTTTTTTGCAAATTACCGCGTTCTTTCTTCAACAGCTTCCCTATTGTCTTTCTAATTTGAATTTATTCAAACTATTCTCTCCCGAGGTTGTTCAGATAAGTGGATTACAAGCCCATCGTTATAGTCAATATAACTCTTCCACACTGCAAATAAATCGATCTAATATTCTTATGAAGAAAAAGAAGAAAATAATAATTTCAAATAGACTGCCGATACAAATAGAGCGAAAAAAAGAAAAATTAATCATCAAGCCGAGTGCGGGCGGACTGGCAACCGGTTTAAATTCCGCCTTTGATACGGATGAAATACTTTGGGTTGGCTGGCCGGGAATTGTTCCCAAAGATGAAGAGGAAAAAGAAAAGATTGTCGAGCTTCTCAAACCGATGAACTTACTTCCTGTTTTCTTATCCAAAGATGAAATACGCAATTTCTACGAAGGTTATTCCAATGAGGTCCTCTGGCCTATTTGCCACTATCAGCCGAGCTACATTCATTTTGACCGCGAATATTGGTCTACCTATGTCATGGTAAATAAGAAATTCTGCGAGGCTGCGCTTTCTATCGATGAGCCATCCGATTTTATTTGGGTCCATGATTATCAGCTTATGCTACTCCCTCAACTGCTGCGTTCAGCGAACCAAGAGCTCAACATCGGTTATTTTCACCATATCCCCTTTCCTTCGGAAGAACTCTTTATGAACATTCCGCAACGTAAAGAATTGGTTGAAGGTTTACTGGGAGCAGATCTTATCGGATTTCATACTTTCGCCGATAGTCAAAACTTTCTAAATGCCTGCAAAAAAATACTGCATGTATCGTCTGGACATAACCAGCTCAAGTACAAAGACCGTCATATATTTATAGAATCCTTTCCGATGGGTATTGATTTTGATAAATTCGTCGAAGTCAGCAGTCAGCCTAAAATCCAGTCCATTGCAAGTCAATTCCGGAGCCATTTTCCCGATCAAAAGATTATTATAGCTGTCGATAGGCTCGATTATAGCAAAGGGATATTAGAGCGATTACGTGCATTCCTCACTTTTCTTGAAAAATACCCAGAATGGCATACAAAAGTTGTACTATATATGCTTATCGTGCCCTCCAGGGATAAGGTATCGCAATACAAAAAACTGAAAGATGAGATTAACCGGAAGGTGAGTGAAATCAATTCCATTTATGGCAATCTAAGCTGGACGCCGGTACTATATTTTTATAAATCGCTTCCATTCGAAGAGCTGGTTGGATTATATGTTGCATCCGATATCTGTATGATTACATCTACGCGAGATGGGATGAATCTTGTAAGTAAAGAATACATCGCCAGTAAGACTTTATCAAAGGGGGTATTGATTTTAAGTGAGTTTGCAGGCGCCTCCAAGGAACTCGTTGATGCCTTGATTATTAACCCCTATAATCGTACAGAAACGGCAGACAGTATTTACCAAGCGCTTAAAATGCCGCCCGAAGAAATTCAGGAACGTACCGATGCCAATATTCAGATTATACAGAAGTTTAATGTACAGCATTGGGTGCAGCTCTTTACCAATCGTTTGGCTGAGACCAAAGCCATACAACGTGACGAATGGGCAAGGCGAATCTCAGATAAGGTATTGAATAGTATTTCAGAAAGGTATAGCAAAAGTAGCAATAGACTCTTTTTTCTGGACTATGATGGTACCTTGGTCAAATTCCAGAATCATGCCCAAAAAGCAACTCCGACGACCTTGCTGTATAACCTTTTGGATAATATCATTTCTGATCCACTCAATACATTGGTCATCATAAGCGGCCGATCACAAGAGAGCCTATCGTCTTGGTTTGACGGTCGATCGTACTATTTAGTTGCCGAACATGGTATTTGGTCAAATTTCCCAAATTTCAACTGGTCGTATAAAAAAGGATTGGCCCTCCACTGGATGCCTGAAGTAAAAAAGCTGATGGAGAAACTGGCCGATCAAACTCCGGGTGCTTACATTGAGGTCAAGCCCTACTCGTTAGCTTGGCATTATAGAAAAGTAGAACTGGGCTTAGGCGAACTTAAAGCAACCGAGCTAAAGGAGACCTTAAACCCAATGCTCAACGACTATGGATTACAACTATTGGACGGAAATGCTGTTATTGAGGTCAAAAATACAGAAGTTAATAAAGGTAAGGCGGCATTGGAAATCGCAGGACATATAAAAGCAGATTTCATGTTGGCTATTGGCGACGACATTACCGACGAGGATCTATTCAAGTATTTACCGCAATCGACCATAAGTATTAAGGTAGGAAGCAACAAATCTGCAGCAAAATATTATTTAGATGAACAAGAAGATGTTCTTCAATTTTTAAATCAACTTATCGTAAAATAATGAACGAAAATACAACAGAAAACAGACATATCTACCAATCTGGAATCATTGGAAATTGTTCCTACATAGCGCATGTTGGCATTGACACAAACATATCATGGTTGTGCTGGCCATCGTTCGAAGATAGCTTTGTATTCGGCAGTATGATCGATAAAAATCAAGGTGGAACTTTCAAGATCAGTTCAGAGGAACCAGTTGTGGAAACCAAGCAGTATTACATCAAAAACTCTAATGTGCTCTGCACGGAAATCCATACGGAATCCTATGCCTATCGTATTACAGATTTTGCACCACGTTTTGAACAATTCGGGCGGTATTTTAAACCCTTGATGCTAATACGAAAGATCGAACCACTGCATGGTGCCCCTAGCGTCAACATCAGATGTCAGCCGACTGCTGACTACGGCCGATTGGCACTTAAGCCTACCCGTGGCAGCAACCATATTCTTTATAGCAACGATCAGGTCGGAGAACGGATTCGACTTACCACTGATCTGCCTATTTCACATTTCTTCCAAGAGGAAAGCTGGACCATTATCAGTGAAAATAAATACCTTATACTGACGTATGATGCAGCTTTCGAATCGGCCATTGTGAGCACCTGTGAGGATTTCCTCCATAAGACGCTCAGTTATTGGCAGCGATGGATTAAAAGGTGTAGTATTCCCAACATTTATCAAACAGAAGTTATCCGATCGGCTCTGGTGCTGAAACTTCATCAATATGAGGACACAGGAGCAATTATCGCTGCATCAACAACTAGTCTGCCCGAGTATCCAGGTTCGGGAAGAAACTGGGACTACCGTTATTGTTGGGTACGTGATAGTTATTATGTCCTAACAGCATTGACGCACATCGGTCAATTTGAAGAAATGGAAAGCTTTGCAAATTATATTGCTGGCATCACGCATCGCAACCCTGGAAGACTTCAGCCTTTATACGGTATCCTTGGTACCACCGAGCTGACAGAACAGATCTTACCTTACCTAAAAGGCTATCAGGATAACGGTCCAGTACGGATTGGCAATCAAGCTTTTGAACATATTCAAAATGATGTATATGGCCAGGCAATGATTGCGTTGTTACCTCTTTTCACCGACCAGCGTTTTAAAATTCATGAAAACAAGAATGTGTTAGGCTGGGTAAATTTCATTCTCGAAAAGATTGAGGCTACTATAGAGGAAAAAGATGCCGGCATCTGGGAGTTTAGAAATTTTGCCAACCACCATTGTTATTCCAATCTTTTTCAATGGGTCGGATGTAAGGCGGCCCTGTTGATTGCGCGTCAAAATGGTTATCAAGATATGGAGGATCGCGCGAATGTCCTCTTAAAAAAAGCAGAAGCTTACATCGAGGCCTGTTATGACGAAGAGCGAAAAGTTTATCAGAATGCTATTAATAGCCGGAATTTAGACGCCAGTACCTTGCAGCTCATCGTCATGGATTACCTTGACCCAAAATCGGAACGCGCCCTTCATCATCTCGAAATGCTGGAAAAGGAATTAAAAGGCGAAAATGGACTTTTCTATCGATATAAACATCAGGATGATTTCGGCAGACCCAAATCCACTTTCTTAGTCTGTGCATTTTGGTACGTGGAAGCGCTGGCCTGTGTCGGGCGTGTGGAGGAAGCGAAAGAGATACTGGAACGTTTGCTGACCTACAGCAATCACCTGGGTCTGTTCAGTGAGGATGTTACCGAGGACAATGGCAGCCAATGGGGCAATTTCCCACAAGCCTACAGTCACGTTGGATTGATGAATGCTGTTTATCGTCTTGCCATAAAATTAGATAAACCAATTTTTCATTGACATAAAAACAAAATGTGCGATCAAAATAAATTGATCGCACATTTTTACACGTATAATTGCCAATTAAATGGCCTTGATAAAATATTACAATTTATCCAGCCAGTTTTCTACCTCTTCTTTGGTTTTTCCGGTCTTTTGTTGCAATTTACCCAACAATTCATCTTCCTTTCCCTCTGCATATAACAGATCATCATCGGTTAAATCTGCATATTGCTGTTTCACTTTACCTTTCAGCTCGTTCCAACGGCCTTTCCATGTTAAATTACTCATAAATGCTCCTTGTTTTAAAAAAATGAAATGTGTGTACTTATATACTTATATCAATGTCTGTTTATAGCTATCAAAATGTTCACAGATTTCCTCTATCCCGATTCGCTTGCCCATCAAGTCTATAAAACGGTTTTTATACAATGAAAATATGTATAGTCCCGTTGCCAAACTTCCTATGACAAAAATACCTTCCAGCTCATTACTCTTCACAAGCTTATTGTTCAGACGGCACTCTTTGAGTAATGGAATGTTATAAGAAGACCATTTACCCATTTTATCTTTGAGTACCAAACCAATATTTTTTGTCCCTGTCATCATTTCAGCTCCTTTTATTAGAAAAACAGCTACGTTGCTTCAAATGTTTTCTATTTTTGTCATTTTGAAAAGAATAGGTCTTTCATACACAAGAGCAAGTAATTATACGGTGACGTCCAAAAAAAATGTTTCCAATTGATCAATTGGAAACATGCTGTTAAAGATTGCTATTGCTATTTTTTGTTAGCGTTTACCTGGTAAATAGATTTGAAAACCTACGCCAACGCCTAAACCACTCGCACCGCTACCTGTATTAATATTGGCCTTGCTATAATTGTAGCCAAAGGTAGCTTCCAAAGCAACAGTTCGTGTGATAAAATGTGCATATCCAACATTGGCTCCTACCGCCAGCGCGACATCTTTGCCCCTAGAACTTCCTGAAATACCAATGTCTCCCTGTCCAAAAAACCGACCTGTACTTGATCCCGCATTTGGAAAGTAATAACGCACAAATGGCGCTACACCATAGGTCCATTCGTTATCAGCATCTTTTTGAGTAGCCAGACCAAGATTTGCCTGTGCACCAATAGCCAATCCATCGGACACGAAATAACCAGCTCGTGGTTGAAGTGCTACATTAAATGATTTTCCTTCAAAACTATAGCCAAGATTACCGATCGATCCACCGACCATCCAATTTCCTTGTCGAATAGGTTCAATTCCGACATCCGATGACATCTGTGGCGTGGTTTCAATTTTCTGAGCATGGGCCTGATACCCAATTCCTGCTGTTATTAATAAAAGAAGTGTCAATTTTCTCATAGTATCTCTATTATCTAAATTACTTTACTGTAATAACAAGATCGACAAATGAAAAGTTTTAAATTTATTCTTAAAATATATCGTGTTGTCATTTTTAAAAAAAGAGAACCAATCAGATTTGGCTCATGTTCCCATTAAAAAGACTATGAATACAGCAATTCAATTTGGCGATACTATTTCAGATTATTCCCGAGAAAGCTCCCCATTCTTGTACGAAATAGCCCCAATGAAAAACGAACCGGATAGCTACGATCTTAAGCCAATTTATGGGCCATCCAAGGTTTCGGATCGGGATGTGGTCAACCTCAAACTAAATTCTCCAAAAAGTATGGCTGGCCCTGATCCAAGTGAAGAAGAACAACGCGACCGTACCACTAAAGAAAAGATTAATACAGAAGAGGATCAACATAAAGAGAAACCAGATCATTCAGAAGAAGATATTTATGATACTGATTCAGAACAAAAAGAAAAGGACAAAAAAAACTCCCACAACTAAGGGAGTTTTTTTTGTGGATATAACGAAGAGGTACGAGTGACCTTTTCTAAGTGCTCCTTTAAGGTTTAGATTGTATAGCATTGATACTATCCTTCCTAAGCGTGTCTGCCAAACTGGTATCCTTCTGCATGCTCATTTTTTGTTGCTCGCTTAAATTGTACCTTGTTTCATCGGCAGCGCTCGGAGCGATATTGTCCGCCTGACCACTTCCCTCTGCTGGATTTTTATTTGGATTTTGGCACGCAAAGAATAGTGTGCTGCAAAATAATAACGTTCCCAAAACTACCGTGAATTTCTTGCTCTTTTTCATATTCTATTTTGTTTTTGTGATCAACCTTTTTCTTAAGAACCACATTCAGAACTTATTAGTTTAATAAAAACTGATAAAAAACAATCATTTAAACTTCTGCTTAAAAAAATAGACAGTTCCCATACTCCACTAAATACAGAAGGATACCCGTAATAAAGACATTTTTTAATGGAACAAATACCCAATTGACCAGTCCCAAATCTGTTGCCCATTTTTATCGGGACGCTTTCAATTGTGTATTCTTGTAGCGTTTAGGCTACAAAATGATCAATCCGCAGGTGTACGTATTTTTCCCGTATGCCTGTTTAAACAAGTTTTAGATGAACATGAAAACGTAAATGTAGCACTTTAATTGCACCTCCATGTATCAAATAAACATCAATCAATTTAACAAACGATACTATGAGCAATTCCAATTTGAATATTTTAGTCGAGGAAAAAAGAAGTCTTTTGAAACATTTTGCGGGGAAATTCACCAATGATCCTGATGAAAAAGAGGATTTAATTCAAGAGACGCTTATTCGTGCATTGAAATCGATCGATGATTTTATCCGTCATCCAAAATTAATGTCGTGGCTCTACGTTATTATGAAAAATGTTTACATTAATCAATATCGTAAAGCCAAACGTACAAACGACATCCATGAAACATACATCGGTCTAGAAAGCACTAACACTGTAGAATCCAATAAAAGTGACAACAAGTTTATCGCTGATGATATTCAAAAAGCGATGTGCAGTTTGTCGGAAGAAAATTACCAAGTGTTTCAATTGTTCCTCGAGGGATACAAATACCATGAGATCGCCACCTATTTTGGCATGCCCGAAGGAACAATCAAAACCAGGATACACATGACGCGAAAAAAGCTTCAAAAACAGCTTAAAATTTACAGATTAAAATAAAACAAAATGTAGCTTTTGAGGTTATCTACCTAGAGTAACTTAACCTGATAACTGACAATTCGCTAAATAATAAATATATGAAATCAGAAGTTAAAATAACAAATCAGCACAATATGGTCATTACGCTGATTATCTGTGGCGGTCCTATTGGAAAGGGAAATGGTAAGACCATTGTACAAGCGGAAGTTCCGAACACATTAGACAAAAATCGAACTAAAGTAGACACCGAAAAAGGTAAAAAATCTTCTTCTGTAAATAAAACAAAATAGATTAAAATTTACGATTATAGCTATAGCGGGCTGCTTTTGTAAAAAAAGCAGCCTTTTTTTACCTCTTTCTTTTTAATTATCTGATAGTCCATCCCCCATTCTGTTGAAAATACCTTTTATATGTGAATTATACGCATCTTATCTTTTTCGAAAACCGGAGAGACCTCTCATCCGTTCTTACAAGAAAGATTAAAAATTCACTCATCAGCATGATATAATGGAAACCAACCTTATAAATGACCATAGAATGATCAACGATCTTATACAGATCAACCATGATCGAATTGCTGATTAACAAATGGCAACTGATATGGTCTCAAGCATCCACATAAGAAATTTAAATAACATTTTTGGGTTTAAGCATACGTTGACTTTGGAGATTATTATATGAAAGTAAAAGCCGGTTATACAAGAAAGAAAATAGGCAGGTCTTTTAAATATTTCGATACATCAGGAACAGAAGTATATGATAAAAAGATCTTAGAAAGAATTACGAAACTGGTTATTCCACCCAACTGGAAGGATGTATGGATTGCCAAAAGTAAGACCAGTGATCTGCAAGCTTTTGGATTCGATCAAAAAGAGCGTAAACAATATATCTACCATACGAAATTCGTTGACCAACGGCAAGCGGCAAAGTTCAGCAATATTCTTTTTATGGGTAAATATTTGCAAGAATTAAGAAAGATCAGCACTAAACATCTCAAACATCAGGTTTGGGATATGGACAAATTGTGTGCAATTGCTTTTAAAATTATGGACAGCACATTAATTCGTATCGGTAATAAGCGCTATACACTGACCAATAAGTCATATGGCCTAAGTACACTGGAAAAAAGGCACGTCACCATCGAAAACAACACGATATCTTTGGCTTATAAAGGTAAAAAGGGTGTTTTTCAGCAAAAGTCATGGGCCAATAAGCAACAAGCTAAGCTTCTGGAAGAACTTTTAAAAATGAAGGGAAAAAGGATATTTCAGATTGATAGTGCTACCTGCGAAAGCACGTTCTGCGGTGCCGCCTTTAATCAGTATCTCCGGAAGAATTCTACGGGTCAGATCAGCTGTAAAAGCATTCGTATTTGGGGAGCCAGTCGAGAAGCTTTTTACCAGCTCGCCCAAACAAAACAGGCGGAGGCACTTAATGCCCGAAAAAGACAGTTAAACAAGGTCATTAAACATGTTGCTGAGCAGCTCGGCAATACAAAGACTGTTTCACAGAATTATTATATCCATCCTGCCATACAACGTTTATTTATGGAGGGAAGATTCCCCAGTATAAAAAGTAAATTGCCGCTTGCGAAATTAGAGGATAAATTATACCGTTTTCTGCTTAAACACACCGATAAGGCAATTGTTTAACGTCCAAACCTAAACCATTCGTCCAATGGATGGCTTAGGTTATTCATCCAGCATGCTGCCATATCCATGGCGGCAACAGAAAATGTGATACCATTTCCACCGAAACCACACACAAAGTATGAGTTTTTAAACTTTTCATGTTTTCCGATATAGGGCAATCCATCTTTGGTTGTTCCAAAAGTACCAGCCCAGGCAAAATCTGCGTGAAAGACCCTATCGGTAAAAATTTTGTTAAATGACTTTTCCAATTTAAGTGATTTCGCTGAAATGAGACTATCTCGCTTAATGGGGTCTTTAAATTCTTCATCTTCTCCCCCAATCAGAAACCTATGATCATCTGTGGTACGCATATACAGATAGGGTTCAGTAGTATTCCAAATGAGCAGATCGCGATACCGATCATAATTGTCTTTATCGACTTCTGACACGATTGCGAATGTACTCAATAGATCGACAAATTTTTCAGGAATAAGGTTTGTCGTTTCGTATCCTGTACAATAAATAATTTTCTTCGCTTTGATTTTAGCTCCTGTCGAAGTGGTTACAAGATTATGCCCCGACTTATATAATACAGAGTCTAAGGCTGTTTTGTCGAAAATCAATAATCCCTTTCTAACGTTGTATGCCAGCAGTTCATGTGTAAAGCAAAAGGCGTCTATGCTTGCCCCTAAAGCCGAGAGAATTCCAGCATAAGCGCCATGTATAGCATAACGATCCCTGATATCTTGTTCCGTTAACCATTTAACATCAAAACCCGCCGCTTGTCGGGCTTCAAACTCTTGCTTCAACCAGGAGATATCTTTTTTCCTTGCCGCGTAGTAGAGTGACTTTTTTGTTCGAAAACCAGCTTTGGACCGGATTTTCTTTGCGATTTTCCCCAATTTGACAATTGCTTCACCACAGGCTCTGTAGCTCGCTACTGCAGCCTCTTCACCAATTAATTCCTTTAATCTATACAAAGGCACATCAATTTCATATTGCAACATAGAGGTTGTTGCCGCCGAACTCCCATTCACAATTTCACGCTTGTCGATAAGAATACATTTCTTTCCATCGTTTATGCATTGATGTGCGATCAGGGCCCCTGTAATGCCGCCTCCAACGACAAGAACATCACAGCTACGATCATCTTGCAAGGAAGGATAACTGTTTAGAAGACCGTTTTTTATTAACCAGAAAGGTTCATTTGACTTTAAATCCATTGTAATAGAAGCTTATTGAATGTTTGTATAACTATTTCTGAAAAGAAATAGTTTGGTTGGCATTTTATTAAATTTCAAACCATTTGAGCATTACCAAGGTTATCTTATTAGCAATTAATAGATTACTTATGCGAGCAATTTGGACGGGGGCTATTGGTTTTGGTTTGGTCAATATCCCAATTAAAATATATAGTGCAACAGAGAGTGCTGCCTTAGATCTGGATATGCTTGATCGAAATGATCTATCCAATATTAAATTCAAGCGGGTAAATGAACAAACCGGCAAAGAGGTAAAATGGGATAATATTGTTAAAGGGTATTTCATGAAAGACCATTATGTCGTGCTGGAAGATGCGGATTTTGAAGACGCAAGTCCGGAAAAGACTAAACTTATCAATCTCCATGCTTTTGTCAAACTGATGGATGTAGACAGTATATATTTTGAAACGCCCTACTATCTGGAGCCACAGAAAGGTGGAGAAAAAGCCTATCAGTTATTGCTCAAAGCATTAGAAAAAACTAAAATGGCGGGCTTAGGGTCGTTCGTCATGCGAAATGTAGAACACCTAACCCTTATAAAGCCCTATCAGAATGCATTGGTTTTGAATAAAATACGTTATCAACAGGAAATCAGAGCACTTGATGAGCTTAAGTTACCTACTGCAATTAAAATTCAAAAAGCAGAAATGGATATGGCTACACAGCTGATCGAGCAACACAGCACATCCTTCGATATCAGTAGCTATAAAAACGAATATATGAACGAGCTCCTCAAAATAATCAAACAAAAAGATAAAGGTAAACGTCCTACCATACGAAAAATGAAGGTAGAGCATACAAAAGCGGATGATTTGCTTGCAAAACTTAAAGCAAGCCTAGGTTAAACAAAACACCCTGTGCCATGATACGTAAACTAAAATCAGGTCAATATCGAATATATGCCAAGCATCCTGATAAAGAAACGAACCGACGTCGGAATCTGGGTACATTTGATACCCTTGAGGAGGCAAAAAAACACGAGCAAGAAATTAAATATTTTAAGCATAAGAAGTGAAATAAGATGAAGAATATCATACCGGAACAGAAAGAAGGCAAGCACCTGGATTGCTTTGAATCCCTCGAGTTTCCAAGTAAAGCTATTGCCAATTTAGCCTATGTTTCGGCTATAAACAATCTTAGAAAGGTCAACCATTGGTATGAACTCGCTCAGATACCTGCCACTGTGTTTCAATTAACGGCGGGTTATGGTACTCCAATTGATAGTTTACTCGAATTACATGATTATATCCGACTCAATATTCCAGGACCGGGACTTCCAAGTAGTGATGGTTATGATTGGGTGAATGTTGTCAGCCTCATTTCAGACAAAACGGACGATTATAGTGTTTTTGCGATAACATTAAAACCTTGCCCCGATCCAAGCCATCCTGGGGATAAAAATACAGCTCATTTTTTTGAAGGGATTTCATCTTCAACCTTTCTGATCGAACAACGGAGGAATAGTATTTTGTTCCAGTACGCCGGAAGAAACGAGATCATCAATGTCGACAATGAGAATATGAGTGATAATGTCAGGAATTATTTCATTGGTCTAGCAGCTAAAATGGGGGCATCTTACCCACAATGGAAATCACTTCTTAAAGGGATGGCCCATGCAATCGCCAAAGAGTTTAATGTTCAGCATTAGTTCCTTCTGCCGAACGGAAATTGGCCGGACTTTAATTTCAAAGTAAAAAGAACCCAATAAGGCAATTTTATAAATTTATAACGTTCTGTTATCAAAGATTCGATCTATGTTGTCGTAATTTTTTTTGTATATTTATGTATATCATAAGAAGTTTTGGGGTATTATGAATCATACATTTCAATCTAACAATCAAACCATCATTACGCTTCAATCTTTTGGCAGTCTGGTCATCTTAGATCGACATTTTAATGTCGTTGGGGTAACCGAATCTGTCGTAAATGATCACGACGCCAAAGAGAACTTATTAGGAACTCATTTCTTTGATAGCTTTAGCAATACATTCGGTGAAGCGTTATCCAAAATCAAAAATGCAGTAACTGATCTACTTGAAAACAGGCAGTCGCGCCATATTTTACCCATTAAAATGAGAAAAGAACGTGTTTACGTAAAATTGCGAAGACACGATGAATACTTCTATATCGAGTGGGAACAACAACACAAAAAATACATTGCCGCAAAAAAAATAAATGAGCTTAATTTTTTGCTAGATACTATTCAACCGAATAATTGGGACCGTGTTTGTTCCGCCATCAACAAATTACTGAATTACGATCGGGTTTTCGTTTTGCAGGTTCAGGAAACGGGATATAGTTCCGTGATTGCGGAACATACAGCAGATGGACAAGCCCATTTCAAAGGAATGGAATTCTCGAAAGATTTCATGCCTGAAGAAGTCTTGTCGTACTATCGGAGCTATTCATATCGATATGCTCCCAATATTAATATTGATGGACAAGAATTCTACTATACTGACGAAGGAATTGATCCGGTCTCGAGCTTATTATCACCTTTACCTGAACTTCATCGGCTTTTTTTAAAAAAGATAAATGTACAAAGCGCCTTGTTTTTTAGAATCTGTATCGATGATGACTTTTGGGGTCTTGTGGTCGCACAGAATGATGAAGAGCGGGTGGTCGATCTGCAGCAGCGAAAACTATGTACGTTTGCCATCCAGGCAGCCACCAGCAAGTATGAGAGCCATGTCAAACAAAATCTGTTGGAAAGAACGGAGCTTCTTAAACTCGCTGAAGAAGAGTTAAAAAGGAGCCTTTCTGAAAATAAAATGGTGAATTGTGCTTTGATACAGCATATGGATATCCTTACCCAGCTGGTCAATGCAGATGGATTGGCCATATTTAATCAGGGCGATGTCTTTAACTATGGTCATTCTCCGCAGAAAGCACAATTTTATGAAATCATTCAATTCCTGCAAAAACATACCGATAAAGCCCTCTTCAAAGATTATAACTTTCGGCTGAATCATCAGGATAACTTTAACGATAAACTTGATTTTGCGGGTCTCA
The DNA here is from genome assembly GCF_014109745.1 of Sphingobacterium paramultivorum. Lineage (NCBI taxonomy): Bacteria > Pseudomonadati > Bacteroidota > Sphingobacteriia > Sphingobacteriales > Sphingobacteriaceae > Sphingobacterium > Sphingobacterium paramultivorum. Next base: position 1,703,467 of record NZ_CP058555.1, on the reverse strand, counting down.
TGTATCTAAAGGTTGGCTTGGAAAACGATTATTACCTGGTTTGGTTTAGAAAGGAAAACCGCAATCAGGTGATGCAGATGGAGCTGAAAAATGAGCCGCATGAAAACAAGCAGCTCAAAATATGGGAAGATATGCGCTATGACGTTGCCAAACCTTGGAATGATGCTGAAATCAATTTTGTCCTTCGTCTGAATCAGATTATCAAGGAATCCATTTTTGCAAAACTAAAGGAACGTCAGTTGCTAAATGAAGAGCTGCTGATTTTGAACAATGAGTTGGAAATGTTTACACATACCCTCTCTCATGATTTAAAAAATCCTTTGTCCATCTTAAAAATGGGCATACAGTTTCTACAGCAGCACTCCGACAATATTGATTTTACAAAAATCAATACGTGGTACCAGAATTTCAGCAGAAGCGTTACAAACATTGAAGATATTATCAACAATATGGTCCAGTTGAGCCAGCACCGTTCCAGCGTTTTAGACAAGGAACCACTTCCTATGGCCTATACAATTCAGCGCATATTTCAAGAAAACAGCATTTTATATAACGTCAATAATTGCCAACCCACTTTTGGTACCCTATTACCAATTTGGGGCGAAAAAAGTGCCGCGTATCAAATTTTTTCAAATTTAATTGTTAACGCAATAAAATATTCTGCACAGGCAGACAGGCCTTTAGTGACAATAGATAGTTCCGACGAAGACGATTATACCCATTATCAGATCAAGGATAACGGTATTGGCATACCAAGTGACCACCTGCCTCATATTTACGAAATGTTTACCAGAGCCGACAATGTGGGTTCAATACCTGGTACGGGCATTGGGCTTTCGCTGGTGAAACGGATAATGGAACGATTGGGAGGAAGTATAGAAATTGAATCAGAGGTTGGTATAGGCACCGTTGTCCATCTCTACTTCCCTATTGTTAAGCCATTTCCTGAGCAAATGTTACTCGATTGATCTTTGTTTCAAATCCTGAACTCTTTCAAACTATTTTCCATCTAACGTTGTTCATTTAAGGAGAGTATATCATCCAATAAAAAGGATCTTATCACTTAAAAAAAAAATTGAAAATGGAAGAGATATTGCAACATGCAGTAGTAAAACGAGGTTTAATTATTGCCTATTATTTTAGTAACATCTGGTATCGTAAAGGATTGTTCGGGGAACGTACTATTCCCGATCCAAATGACACTGATCCCATCGAACATCCTGAACCAGATATAGATGAAACCGATCCTGAAGAAGAGGAGAATATCAACTACACACATAAAAATCCGCAGCCAAGAAGCAGTATAAGCCCTGGAAAGAAGTCTACCGCTAACTGGGACGAAAATGTAGAAAATCGGACCATATCCAAAAAGACAGATTGACCCTAGGTCAATCTGTAAAGATATTCAACTGTCCTTTTTCATCAAAAAAAACATCGCTAATAAAAACGATACGCTGATCTCCCGTTTTTAGGGTGCGGCCATGATATACACAGCGGATTTTTCCCTCCTTGTCCTGAAATAAACTATTATGCCCAGTACCCGAAACCACTCCACCTCTATTGGTATTCTTTTCAATGATCGGATTAGATGCCGATTTTTGATAGCTTCCCAAAGGAGCAGTTGCTGTTGCGTAGCCAACAGCATAATTGGCTCCTGCAAAATAATTGGCCGAATACATCATGTAGTATAATCCGTTTTCTTTGACCAAAAAAGAACCTTCTGTCCATCGTCTATTGACCTCACCTGAAGTAACTGATCTACTTTCCCATTCTGATTGTGCGTCGTTCATCGTAACTGGGGGGCGCATTAAAAGAACCGGATTCCCAATCACCTTCGTCATACTGCTATCCAATTCGACTCCGTAAACCCAGCTTTCTTCAATATTTTTATAGCCAAGTTTCTTCTCCGCCCAAGTTGCAATTTCTGATTCCACAGGATGTTCGTAGCAGCAGCGTGAATAGAACAGATAATTTCTATGGTCTTTATCTCTAAAAACATTCGCGTCAATGATGGGATATCCAGGATCAAAAATAGGTTTCCCGGTCAGATCTTTAAATGGCCCCAATGGACTATCCGCCACTGCAACTCCTATACGATAGTTTTCTAGGTGTTTTTTGGGATTTTCTTTCCAATGAGCACTATAATACATGTAATATTTGTTATTCACACGATAGACTTCAGGAGCCCAGAAATCCTTTTCCCCCCAACCATTCGGCTGTTTGGCATCGTATACTTTTCCCTCCTTTTTCCATGTCTTTAGATCTTTGGAACTATAGGCTATAAATCCATTTTTAGTCCCGCCGGTTCCATATAAATAGTATTGATCCGAAGGTGGATCGAATACAATAAAAGGATCACCAAAGGCTACATCTGTTTGATAGGATTTTCTAGGTTGCCTCGATCGTTGATCCGTGCTTAAAAATCGAAACTTTGCAGTGTCGAATTGGGGAGCCAAGACACCGTTGCTATTTGCCACAAATTGAATCGGTACTATGGCTGTCCGCCGAGGTGCAACTTTTTCATCTGAAAAATGTGTATGACAGACGTAATACCATTGCTTTCCTTTTTTGAAAATGTCGCCATGTCCAGTTCCGGCAAACCCGCTATTTTTACGGCTTAATGCAGGTTGACCTTCCAGTTTTTTCCAGGGTCCATAAATATTTTCAGCGATAGCAACCCCCACAGCGTAGTCCTTATTCCGAAAATCATTTGCCGAATAGAACATATAATAATATTTTCCCTCTCGAATGACGGTGGGACCTTCACTTACTGTCCACTCGGCATTTGCCGTATTTTCCCAGGGAAGTTCTGCATGGAGACATTCTTTCAGCGTTTCTTCCTTTATTCCGGAATAATCTGACTTCAGCTCCGCCACAAAAATTCTATTCCCTTCCTTTAACCTTACATGAAATAGGTATTTTTTTCCATCTTTATCGCGGAATACAAACGGATCAATTTGCTTTTGTCCGGTAGCAATTGGCACTTTAGCTGTTTGCTTAAAAGGACCCGTTGGAGCATCACCGACTGCGATTGCAATATGCTCATCGGCTGTGTAAGCCATATAAAACTTACCATTCTCAAACCATACTTGCGGTGCCCAAAACCCTTTTGATCCAAATATATCGCCCTTTACAGCCGCAAAACCTGAATTAACTCCCTCCGGACTTACCCAGGAATCTAAATCCTTGGACTGGTATACTTTAAAGCCCTGCTGTTCATGCTGATCACCATTCGTACCATAGAGGTAATAATTTCCTTTGTGATAGAATATGGTCGGATCCGCTTGAAAAATGTCATTTGTTGGCGTGTGCACATTTTCAATCTGATCTTTGTTTGTAGTTTGCGCAAATGTCCTTTGGACAAAAAACAGCAAGAGAGCAATAGGCAGCAAATATATTTTGTTCATTGATTATAATACATCATATAGGTGAAAGCCTAAAATTGAATAAATATTTGCTAAGACTGGAGGTAAATTGTATCAATTGAATATCAATTTGTATCAAATTAAAAATCTCCTGATAAAATTATCGAAATGCATTCCTTTTCAATTCCCACAAACCAATTTAATTTCCAGACTTGTTCTATCCGAAAACATTAAGATATATACACCAGCATACTGACACTACCTATACGTATCAAAATTTCCCTGATCATTTGTCAGGAAAATTTTCTCTAATTCAAAATTCCTCTTTCAAAAGCAAACTTAACCAGATGTGCCGTGTTTTTTACTCCCGCTTTGTCTATGAGGTTCTGACGATGGCCCTCAACAGTACGCTTACTTAAAAAAATCTTATCTGCAATTTCGACATTCGTGTAGCCTTCCGCAATCAATTTTAACACTTCCAATTCACGCTCTGAGATATCAAAATCCGTTTGCAATTCTCCTGGGATCTGCGCATAGCTTTGACCAGAACGGACTTGATCTAAAAGTATCATGGCGATCTCTTCGCTCATGTACCGTCCGCCGTTAGCAATATGATTCAACCCAAAAAGCAATTCGTGATAGCCAACATTTTTGACCAAATAGCCAGCGAGACCAGATTCAAACGCCTCAATGACATAATTAATCTGATTCAGCATGGATAGTATAACCACTTTAATAGATGAATACTGTTTGTTTAGGACCTGAAGCAATTCCATGCCGTCCATTTCATCCATACTGATATCCGTTAAGACGATATCAGGAACAGAATTTGCACTTAGGAAGTCGAGCGCCTCTTTGCCATTCGACGCTTCGCCAACGACTTCAAATCCTTCTTGAGATTCTAATAGTAATTTTATTCCGTTACGTACAACCATGTGGTCTTCAACCAATAGGATTTTTATCATTATTATCTTTTTAAATAGTCAATTTTAGTAAAATACCTGCCACAAGCGTATCGTTCATAATCTGCGCATTGTAGAGTTCTGCAATCTTCATCAAGCGCATTGGTCTGTTTTCGGGCTTTGATACTGACAAGGCTTCTCCTTGTTGAAAAAAAGGTGATACTTTGACGAGAATTTCAAATTCGATCACCTGCACTGAAATTGAGATCGACTGCGAGGCCATTTCATCATTTAAATATTGAAACATTGCAGTCAGAAATTTAAATAGATGAATTTGCGTCTGATGATGTAATTCTCGCAAATGAGGGTCAAGCAACGTATCAATTATAAAACCAGATCGTTTTTTGTAACTGGCAACGGCTTCATCAACGGCGTGAAAAATTCCCAGGTCATTTAATATGGGATTGTAAAGCAATCCCGCTTTATTGCGGATTTCTATAACTAAGGTAGTCAATGAATCACGTAGGCAACGTAATTCTTCAAAATCGCCATAACGATTAGTGAAATTCTGAAGCGATATACGCATTCCGTAAAGCTCCTGAGCCAGTTCATCGCGAAAATACCGTCCTATTTTTCCGATATCATCCTGTTGATTCCTAATAATCGATTTATAAAAATCTTCTTGGCTACCGTCCCATACCTCCTTTAACTCCGCCTGATCTTTTAGGCCTTCAGATTGGCCTTTCGGTCCATCTGATAGGTCAAAATATAGTTTTTTGTTCACGTCCCCCATATTGTTTTCCATTTCATGTTGTAACTAATAACCACTTCAAGGCACGAACAGTTTTAAAAATTAACACCTATTTAGATAAAAGATGTATCCTTTAAAGTACTACGTATAAATACGTGCAAGAAAAAGATAAATGGGGGAATTTAGACAGGAAAACACTTGTTGTTAAAGTAAAAAAGTTCAAATAAAGCACCAATATACTTAGTGAATAACCTATACAAAACACTGTACAATAACTATTTAGAATAATAAATAAATCTACTCGCTTGATAACACTTGCCTCAATCCATCCTTCCAAATTGTTTTTTCTAGCATCTTAATTGCAGAGAATGTAGAAAAGATAGACACTTAAAATTTGATAATATGGAAAATACAACAATCGATCAACTGTTTAAGGAAAAAAGGCCTACGTTAAAATATTTGGCAGCGCAATTTACGAACGATCCGGATGAACGGGAAGATTTGGTTCAAGAGACCATGGTGAGGTCGCTAGCATCTATCGAAAAATTCCTGAAACATCCGAAATTGATGTCTTGGCTCTATATCATTATGAAAAACACGTATATCAATCAATATACACGTAACAAAAGGTTAGAGAATTACAGAAGTGAATACATCAGCACTGGTTATCGCAATGAAATAACAACCAACCGCGGAGAAGATAATTTTGTTGCTTCTGATATACAGCATGCGCTCAATAATTTATCGAAAGACTATTATGACGCCTTTGCTATGTTTTTGGAAGGATTTAAATATTATGAAATTGCAGAGCATTTGCAAATACCGGAAGGAACAGTGAAAACACGTATACACATGGCACGAAAGTCATTGCAAAAACAGCTTAAGATTTACTCAAAAAGTATTAATTAAAAAATAGTATTATTTCAAGAACAAAAAGCAGGCTATAGCCTGCTTTTTGAATTTACACCCCGTTATTTTAGCTGACATTGTTTTAGTCGCTGCCTCTACCTCCGGATATATTTATTATATTTAGGGTGAAACTTACTAATTAAAATATCACTTTGAACATCATATAGTATGAAAAAGCAGTCAACCTCAATGTTTTTTATATGCTTGAGCAGCATAATTTTAATATCGTCTTGTGGTTCGGTATCAAAGGAAAGTGAAAACAGAATTCGTGTAAGTGGTGAAGGAAAGATTAGGATCATGCCCGACCAGGTCACCCTGACCATCAATACGACTTTCACAAAACCCAGAATGGTAGACGCGGTACGAGAAACACAAGCAACAGTCGACACGGTAATAGCGTTGCTCCAAAAATATGGGCATCAAAAAGAAGATATCAAAACGAGTAGCGTATCCGCAAATAAAGACTATCAATACATTGGTAATACCAATAAATTTATAGGTTATCAAGCACAGCAAACAATCGATTTTGTTTTACATGATTTATCGAAATTTACAGAATTAACGGGAAAATTGTTAGAAACAAAAATTAGTGGAATTGGTTCCATCTCATTTGACCACTCCAAAGCAGACAGTATTTTAAGAGAAGCAGATCTTATTGCATATGATGATGCTTTAAAATCGGCAAAAAAACTTGCATCTAGGGCTGATGTTAAAATCGGAAAACTGCTATTTCTGTCCAATGATGGAAGCGCATCCAACGAATCAACGCAGTACAGAACAGGGATGGCTTTAGAAACATTTAATAAGGGCTATGGTGGTGAAGGTTTTAAAATTGCTCCCGAAGTTTTAGAATTTAAAAGAACAATATTTACAGAATTTGAAATCAAATAGATGCCATACCGATTCTGTCACCAATCAACCAGCGTACTCGATTCAATGGTTGAATGAAAAAATAACGCTCGAGGGATAGTGTCTTAGCCGTTACGCGGAAGAATTAGCTACCGATGATCATCGAAATTATTTTTTCGTATATTTAACATATAGTTTATATCCAGTTCATATAAGTTTTGTTACTTTATAATGCGATAGTTAATGTAGTCAACGGAGTTAATGTATCTATTATGAAAACGATAAACTATTTTTTCCAGCGGATTATATTTAGAATCTTTTTAGGTCGATTCAGTTCATTCTATTCACCATTAAGATTCCACAAAACTTAATTGTTTTTAAAAACGGTATTGAGGTCCGATAATTTTATTTTTGTAAATGCTATTAACCAAAGATGCCTTTGGCAAAGATTTTATTTGGGGAGTTTCTACAGCTGCCTACCAGATTGAAGGAGCACATGATTTGCATGGAAAAGGTCCTTCTATCTGGGATATATTCGTCAAGAAAAGAAACCGTATATTTCAAAATCAACATGGTAATGAGGCCTGTGATTTTTACAATCGCTATGTCCAGGATCTGTATTTGATGCAGGGAATGCATATTCCTAATTACAGATTCTCTTTATCATGGAGTCGTATATTTCCTGCTGGCATTGGTGAGGTAAATCAATCTGGATTGGATTTTTATGATCGTTTGATCGATTTATCCCTTGAGTTAGGGATAACGCCTTGGCCTACCTTATATCATTGGGATCTTCCACATGCATTAGAAAAGAAAGGTGGCTGGGTAAACCGTGATGTGAAAGATTGGTTTGGAGAATTTGTTTCCAAATGTGTGCAAACCTACGGGGACCGGGTCAAGCATTGGATGGTTCTCAACGAACCTACAGTATTTACTGCTGCAGGTTATTTCTTCGGTGTACATGCGCCAGAGAGAAAAGGTCTGGGCAATTTTTTGGCTGCGGCCCATCATGCTGCATTAGCACAGGCTCAAGGCGGCCGAATTATTAAGTCTTTACAGCCTAATAGCGAAGTAGGAACGACTTTTTCTTGCTCCCATGTTGAGCCCTTTACGTCGAAAGACAGAGACATTGTTGCGGCGAAGAAAGCAGATGTATTGCTCAACCGCCTATTTATAGAACCACTACTAGGAATGGGCTATCCAACGCAAGAGATTAAAATACTGGGTAGAATTGAAAAGTATATGCACGCGAATGATGAGCGAGATCTGAAATTTGATATGGACTTTATTGGCGTACAAAATTATACACGGGAAATTATACGATACGCCATGTTCGTTCCTTATCTTCAAGCGAAGATAGTATCGGCGAAAGAGCGCAAAGTTGAGATGACCGAAATGAACTGGGAAGTTTACCCAGCCTCCATTTATTATATGCTCAAGAAATTTAGTGCCTACCCTAATATCCCCACTTTAATTGTTACCGAAAATGGCGCAGCATTTCCTGATCAAATTGAAAATGGTTTAGTGCATGACCCCAAAAGATTGAGCTATTTACAACAAGCTTTACAGGAGGTTTACCGTGCAAAACAAGAAGGAATAAATGTCAAAGGGTATTTTGTATGGACATTCATGGACAACTTCGAATGGGCTGAAGGATACCGTCCAAGATTTGGACTAGTTTATGTTGATTTCAACAATCAACAGCGCATCGTCAAATCCTCTGGACATTGGTACGGAGACTTTTTAAAATAAATAAATGGCTTTTCCATCGTTATGAACGATATATCAAATTTGTAATTTTCAATAAAATCAGGCCAAGAAACAATGCGGCAACAATACTAAGTATTGTGACCAATGTATTCCTTCCGTTGTCTGCCAAAAAATAGATGGATAGTCCAGCCAATATACATGGAATACCGATAACAATAAGCTTGACCCAATATATTCGGTCTTCTTCCTTACGGATAATTTTTGTTTCAACTGCGGCTAAAACATCCGGTCTATTCTTTCTAAAATATTCGAGAATAATTTCGATTTCTTCTGAACGCAATTCACGAGGACGTACAATCTGCTGTTGTAAGGCAATAACTAAACTATTTCCATCTCGTTGAACTGAAATAACTGCTGACATTGGAAAGCGCTTTTTAAACCCCATAGGATTCATTGCATATCCTTTGTAGTCACTGTTATCTGGACTTAAACATACAAAATACTCCGAACTCATTGCGAAGATCACATCGGTATGTTCTTGTTTGGTTTCTTTCCATATAACGATAGCAGGCTTAATGGCTGCTAGTAATAGACATTGGAAAATAAATATACCAAAAGACAAGCTGAATATCCATGACAAAGAAAATGAAAGGAGTAAAAAAGCGATGATAAACCAAATAACATTTGACCAAAAGTCGATTTTCCGCTCGATTAAATAGAAGATAATGACGCAGACTATTGGCGCAATACCGGCTTTCCAATCCCAAAATATACTCACAATTCCGAGAATTGAAAACAGCGCATAATTCAACAGCTGAAAGTATGCTGACTTCCGCTGAAAATTAGTTCTTTTAATTTCAATGATATTTTCCAATGCTTTCTTTAATGAAATAACAAAATCTCCGTCGCTAAGATAGCTCTGATTGCATAAATATAAATATCTTTACTAAAATAAAAACGCGTAAAAATAGAAGCCACTGCTATGAATACCTTTCAATTTAAATCACATAATGTTAAAAAGGGCTTGATCTTTGGATTTGGTTACCTAATTGTTGTGTTTATCCTATGCTGTTTAATTTTTGGCGGTATAAACGGACTAGCCGATGCAGTAAACAATTTTGGTTCAGCAAAAGGTCTTGGGATATTGGTTGCTGTCGTTGTAATCGGTCCCCTAGTCATACTATTGCAATTCATCAATCCCAAGATAGAAATACAAGTTGATAAAAATAACTTATCTATTAAACAACCGAGAAAGGAGGACAAAATGATTCCGTTAGAAGTAATTCATTCCATGGAAATAAATCGTTCCTTGGTCAACCAACTTCAACTATTCGACCAGAATGGAAAACTACTTACCACTATTCACCCTCAAAACGATATGAATGTTATTTTCTCCATTGCAAATATAATCGCGCAACATGGTGGATTTACACAGAAAAAAGGAACCAAAAAGATCTTTGGTAATCCCGTTGAAACGATCTCATATTTCAGGCAATAACACTGTAGCACATTCGTTTCGATGAAACCAAAAATACATTATCTACTTTTCGTCGCTTTAACCATCTTCCTGGGTTTGTTGTCACGGAAAATATCCGCCATTCCTACCATTACCGGCGATGTACTTTATGCGGTTATGATTTATTGGTTATCACGTTTTTTACTTACGAGGAAATCGTTATTATTTTCTTTTGCGACGACAATTGTATTTTGTTTTGCCATCGAATTTTTACAGCTTGTACAATATCCTTTACTAATCTGGGTAAGAAGCAATCCGCTTTTGCGGCTCGTGTTTGGACAGGGCTTTTTATGGTCGGATCTAGCGGCTTACTGCCTGGGAGCCATCGGAGCTGCATTCCTTGATTATCTTAATTATCAAATGTTAAAGACAGATCCTACGTTACGAACTAAATAGACCTACTTCGTGGTTTTGGCCCCCAAATCGATGCCCATCTTTTCATAAGCAAGATCATTGGGCTGCCAAAGCTCTATTTTGTTTCCTTCAATATCCATGATATGAGCAAATTTGCCATAGTCAAAGGATTCGATCGTATCAAGGACCTAACTCCCTCCTTCTTCAATTCATCGATTAAAAGCTCAATGTTGGCTACCCGATAATTGATCATAAAATCTTTTTCCGAAGGGCCAAAATAGGCCGTGCTCTCTTTAAAAGGACTCCATTGCGTAAATCCCTTTTTCGTACTATCAGCTCCCTGATACCACTCAAATACAGCGCCGTAAGAATTTGTAGCCAGTCCCAAATGATCGGCATACCAAGCTCTTACTTTTTTAGGATCTTTACACTTGAAGAAAATTCCACCTATACCGGTTACCCTTTTCAATTCGGTGGATCGATGGAAATGGCTCAGGTTACTAAATGCGTACCCCATTCCAAATGCCAGCACAATACTTGCAACAAATACGACTCTTTTCATAATTTAATAAGGACAAATCAGTTATTCTGCCTTCTCTCCCGAATTTAATCATTAGTTTTGACAAAACATTTACGGTGCTCCAGAAAACATTCTTATCCTACAACATCAGTACTTAAAACGCATAGCTTTTGTCCTAATTTTTTCCAGATTAAGATTGTTAAAAAATGAGATTGTATGTATACATTTGACGTACACAAGACTCGAACATCCTACCCTAGGAAAAGAGTTTAATAAAGCATCCGCATTAAATAGATAAATTTATGTATAACTTTAAAAATGACTATTCAGAAGGGGCACATCCCCGCATTTTAGATAAGCTTATTGAAACGAATCTGATACAGCAATTGGGCTATGGGGAGGATGACTATTCCAAAGAAGCCAAATCGATTTTGAAGAAAAAGATAGCTAATCAGCAAGCCGTTATCCACTTTTTATCTGGTGGCACACAAACAAATCTTCTTGTCATATCTTTTCTTTTACGTATCCATGAAGCAGTGATCAGTGCAAAAACAGGGCATATATCTGCAAATGAAACTGGTGCTATAGAAGCAACTGGACATAAAGTCATTACCGTTGAAACTTCTGATGGAAAATTGACACCTAACGATGTTACTACGGTACTCAAGGAACATGCCCTGGCGCCACATGTGGTAAAACCAAGAATAGTCTATATTTCTAATTCCACTGAAATCGGCACAATATATTCTTTGGCAGAGTTGGAAGCGCTATATGTATGCTGTCAGCAGCAACAGCTGTTACTTTATTTGGATGGCGCACGCTTGGGTCATGCTTTGACGGCGGAAAACAACGATTTAACCTTTGCAGCTATCGCTAAATACACGGACGTTTTCTACATTGGAGGAACAAAAAATGGTGCTCTTTTGGGTGAGGCAGTTGTGTTTAACCGTCCCGAATTAGCCGTAGATTTTGACTATGCGATCAAACAGAAAGGCGCCTTGCTCGCCAAAGGCAGAGTGCTTTCAATTCAATTTCTAACGCTATTTCAAGATGATTTGTATCTTGAGCTGGCATTAAGAGCTAATTCGCTTGCGATGCGTATGGCGAAGGCCATCAAAGACAAAGGATATTCCTTTCTAACGGAATCAACCACTAATCAGATTTTTCCCATTTTACCTAAATCGGTCATCGAAGCACTGCTTATAAATTATCAATTTTATATATGGAAGGATATCGATTCAGATTATGCAGCGGTTCGTTTGATCACCTCCTGGGCTACAGACGAGAAACAGGTTACTAACTTTATAAATGATATATTGAATTCCTAGGGATTGTTCCGCCCTAGCCAATAAATCTTATATACACGAAAGCGCCCAATAGGTAATCTCTTACGTATTGGGCGCATCTTATAAAATTAAAAAACTAGTCTTTAGGTTCAAGGGCTTTCCATACGCCTGCTGCTACAGCTGCCCCTACTAATGGTGCTACAATAAAGAGCCAAAGCTGCGATAAAGCCTGACCGCCGGCCAGAATCGCGGGCCCAAATGAACGAGCAGGATTAACCGACGTACCTGTTACAGGAATAGCAACCAAATGGATCAATAGAAGCGTAAAGCCGATTGCAAGCCCAGCCATTGTGCTGTTGCCTACCTTCGAGGTTGTTGCCAGTATCACAAACAGAAAAATGAAGGTTAACACGGCTTCAATCAAAAAGGCAGAAGCAGTACCATACTCGTTTTGATATCCTTTACCCCAACCGTTTGAGCCATACGCCCACTCCCCTGCGGTAAATCCGGCCAATTGCCCACTTAAAATCTGCTGAAGGACAAATGCCCCTAAAAGTGCACCAATAAACTGAGCGACAATATATACGACAGCATCCTTGACAGACATTCTACCGGCCAACAATACACCCACCGTCACCGCAGGATTGATATGACAGCCTGAAATTCCACCGATCGCGTACGCAAATACCACCACCGATAGGCCGAAAGCAACAGCAATGCCCAAGAGCCCCAGGCCAGAAAGTCCGCCCATCGTATTGGCTCCGGCAATAGCAGCTGCACCGCAACCAAAAAGCACCAAACCAAATGTTCCAATTAGTTCGGCGATAAATTTTGAAGATGTTTTAATTTCCATATGAATCTGTTTATAACTTAGTTAACTCTAATTTAATCATTTTCCGCATAAAATTATACTGCTAAATAAATTATTGTAGAACAATATCCACAGCACTTTAAAACCAACGTTAATAAGCTTTTCTATATTAATTTAACCAGATTTCATCACAGGCTATAAGAGGCTTTCGCTTAGGATGATACCGCCATTCGGGTAGTTTTGCCAAAGGTGAAGCATAAACTCGGATCACTTTAACACTGTCATTTAATAATACTTGATAAGGTATCTTATCCAAGGTGTAATCCTCCTCAACGGATTCAAGCTTACTGAGAAATACATCTTGAAAATCTTTTCCATTCATAGATACCGAAATTCGAATTTCTTTTGGTGGAAATATCCAATGTCGGGCATCCTTTAGAAAATTAAGTGTTATGGTATCTATTCGCCTTTCCTGTTCAAAATCAAAAGTAATATCCATCGGCTCCCCGTTCCATAGCAACCAATTATAGCTATAATCCATATAGCCCGGCACACTATCTGTAAGTGTTTTTAGTCCATTGGCAGGGAAAGAAGGGTCAAATGGATATCTCAACTTAATATTTGCTTCAGAGGCCTTATTTCCTCTAACCCCGGCTTTGAATATTTCAGACCACTCCTTTGCATAACTATCGGGTGATGCACCACCTTCGGCAAGCTCTATAACGCCCAATTTTTTTGCATCTTCAACAAATTGTGTTACTTTACGACTCACCTTTTGTCTCACAACCCAACGCTCCCCCTCTTGTTCAAATATACCATGTTGATGCGGTCCATAAAATCTTGCTTGTTGCAAATAGGTATAATCCAACCCAAGTCCAATACGCTTGACACGGGATTCCAATAAAGGACTACCTTCACTGGCTATTTCCGCTTTTTCTAATAATGTACTATACTTATCCATCGCCTCTGGACTTAAAAAGTCATGTCTATTATCAATCGGGTTTCCGTAAATGGATAAAGCTGATGAAGGCCCGGGCAAGTGATTTCTTCGTTCAGCAAGATATGCTTTAATAAAGGGTCCAGCCTTGCCATAATAGCCCTCGATAAACTCGTTGGTTAGCTGTTCTTCTGAAAGCGTCGTATCCCAGGCGAGGTTAGCCAATATATAGGCATTTAGCTCCGCCATATCACTATAAGTCGCCCCTCCACCTTGCAAAAAGACCCCTTCGACACCTTGCGTTTTCAAATATTGTAGACTTTCCTGCATGGTTCCTTGGATCGGAAATGGCGCAAGATAATTGGTGAACTGTGTCAGATAATCCCATACAAATACATGTTTGGCTTTAGCTTTCCAAGCTCCTAATTGTCTACGAAAAGTTGCTGCTGATGGTTCACTTCCAATGTCATTTTTTCTAAAAGCATCGATATTACTTAATATAACAGAAACATTATCGGCAACCTTGAGGTGTGTTGGGGCGTTTGCTGATTCTAAATACGCCAGTGTTGTAAATTTTTTGTCGGGAAATTGTGCGGCCACTCTATTCACAAAGTGAATCAGTGAGCCTTGCGCTCCCCCCTCGCGTTTATCAATCGCCTGACAACGATCGCAAGTACAGCTTCCAATATCGTCATTGGCCGCGATAGACCAATAAGTAGCTGTGGGGTTTTCGCTTATCCTACGTTTAAAATAAGCTACGGTAAGATTAAAAACGTCCTCGTTAGATAGACAAAGTTGAATAGGTTGGCGTTTTCCATCATATAGGGAGTAATACTCAGGATGTTCTTTAAAATAAACTGATGGTGGCAATATTTTACTGAAAGTGTGCCCCCAATCTCCCCAGCGTTCTTCCAAATTATGTAAACCATACCAATCCATATACTCCTGATCCAATTCAACAGGGAAATAAACCTCTCTAAACTCAAAATTTGGTTTGGAATAAATCTTCAGATCTGAATCCACTGCTAAGAATGTGAATTTTGGAACAGATGTATTTTCTTTACCTACATACCACTTTCGTCCACCAATAATATCCCTGACATAACGATATGCCGCAAATAGTACACCTTTACCACTTCCCTTGATATAAATATTCTTTCCTACAGCTTGTATGGAATAACTATCTTCAGGAAACGTATTAGTTATTGGGCTTTTTTCCAAAATAATGGCATGTGTGACCTCGCCTTTCGCTTGTATTGCAAAATCTACACCTGTACTTTCTTTTGTAAAAGTGTTTATCACCGCAGCAGCTTTTTGTAAAACAGGATCATTTGCATCCGCTTGAATGACATAATCCGTTTTCCCTTGATTAACCAATGTAATTCTTTCTTTACCCTGAACTATCGTTACCATTGACAATAGACATAACATAAACTTCCACATCATATTAAAAATATTTCCTTAATGATAGATTTAGGTCATACTGATTCATAAATCTATTTTCAGCAACTTTGTAATAGCTCCAACCGCCCATGAGTGTAAAACCCCAGTTGTCTATACGATGTTGCCAGCCAGCGTTAATTGATCCTGATAAAAACCTCCTAAATAGGCCAGCCCTCGCATTCAAAAAAAGATCGAATTAAATGGATTATATGTTCAGTTTTACTAAGCATGACCTATTCTTAATCGTACACGAGATATAAGTTCTGACGGAGAGATAGGCTTTTTAATATAATCATTGGCTCCGACTTCAAAGCCTTCCACAATACTATTATCATCACGGTAACCGGAAATAATAATAACAGGTACCTGATTATTCGTATTACTTTTCCGAATGCGATCGATTATTTCGTAACCATTGGCAAAAGGTAATGCCAGATCTGTTATGACCAAATCAATGGTTTCGTCAGAAACCAACGAGAGCGCTTCCTTGCCAGATTTGGCAAGTAATAGGTCATAGCCCTCCCTTACAAGAACAAATTGCATTGTACTTAATAGAATCTCATTATCTTCGATAACAAGAATTCTCTTTTTTTCGTTCCCCATAGCCGTAGATTTTTAGTTTTTCACAGTGATACAAAGTTCGAAAAAAAAAGAAAATTCGTTGTAGATTAACCACTACAACACCATTTAAATAATTTAAACAAAGATTTTAGTTATTGGTTTTAATTAAAATGACAGTATACTGACAGGTGGTGGACTCTATATTATTGTTAAACAACTAAACTAGTATGCAAATTTTCAACTTCTCGGATTAACGTTTGCATAATATCTGTTGTCGAAAGTTCACTGTAAGAATGAATCGATTGCCCAGCCCAAATATTTACAAAATCGACATTTTTATTGGCTTTGGCTACTTTTCGTAATTCCCCGGTGAGTTTATTTTGATAGGGATATGGTAAGATATATTGCGACTTGTCCAAAGCTTCAATAAATGTATTCTTTATACCTCTGGCATAGCGCCCTGAAAAACTCCTTGTCAAGACAATATCTGATTCCTGAACATGAGAAAGACGCGCTTTCTCAAAGTCCAGTAGTGCGCTTTCTTTAGATTTGAGCAATAAACTGCCAATCTGAAAACCACTGGCACCTAATAGCTTTGCAGAATGGATCGTGCTTGCATTATATAACCCACCGGCATAAATAAGCGGAACGTTTACGTGCTCTTTCACTTGTGGTAGCAGAGAAAATCCGCCAATCTCAGGAACAGGTGCCTCCTCAAAACTTCCGCGATGTCCCCCAGCTTCTAATCCCTGTACACAGATCATATCAATACCAGCTTCTTCCAAAGCAATTGCTTCTGCCACCGAAGTGCATGTACCAATAATCATCACATCATTGTCTTTCAATCGTTTTATACTTTGTGCATCCAGATTTCCAAAAGTAAAACTCACAACTTTACACTGTTGGGTTATGATCGCGTCAATTTGTTCCCTGTAATCTGTAATATGGATGCTATCGAGCTCCGGTAAAGCTACTTCTAAACCATATTGCAGGGCTAACTGTTCAACAAAAACCTTTGTTTCATTATACGCTGTCCTCAAATTCGCTGAAACTTCAGGAACATGATTTACAAAAATATTGACTGCAAAAGGCTTCTTTACATATGCAGCGGTTGAACGAATAAGCGCACTACAGCGTTCTGCTGGTAGATCACCCAACGATAACGACCCGAGCGCTCCGGCACGTGATGTTGCAATGACCATTTCTGGTGTGGTAACACCAAACATGGGTGCCTGGATAATCGGATAATCAATACCTATTAATTGTGTAATTTGATTTGACCATTTCATATCGGAAGTAATTAATATGCTTAAGATTCAACTAAAATAGCTTTCATGTGATTGTTCTAATTTAAGCTATTTTAAAACAAATTATACTATAATACTAGAAAATCATCCTGCATTGCGGTTCCAAATAAGCGATTTATACCGTATATTTATACTATACTATTACGTAACAAACAATTTTATGAAAATCGCTTTCTTTTCGACAAAACCATACGACAAATTATTCTTTGAGCAAGAAAACAGCACCTATGGCTTTCAGTTTAATTTTTATGAAACGCATTTAGGTCCACACATTGTCAATGCTATTGAAGATGAGAAGGTAGTCTGCGCATTTGTCAATGATAAACTCAACAGACAAGTTATTGAAGTACTTGCTCAAAAAGGTGTTGAGCTGATCGCCTTACGCTGCGCTGGCTTTAATAACGTTGATCTGGAAGCTGCCAGGGAATTTGGTATAAAAGTTTGTCGAGTGCCCGCCTATTCCCCTGAAGCGGTAGCTGAGCACACCATGGCCATGCTATTGACATTGAATCGTAAAACACATAAAGCCTATAATCGCGTACGGGAGCAAAATTTTGCATTGAATGGACTTTTGGGATTTAATCTCCATCAGAAAAAAATTGGCGTTATTGGTACTGGAAAAATTGGAAAGGCTTTTATCAAAATCGCATTGGGATTTGGGGCAGATGTAATTGCCTATGATTTATACCCAGACCAACAGCTTACAGCACAAGGTGTCAATTACAGATCGTTGGATGAAGTCTTCAAAGAATCAGATATTATTTCTCTTCATTGCCCGCTTACTCCCGAGAACCACTATCTCATTAATAGGGAGTCATTGGAAAAGATGAAAAATGGTGTAACAATTATTAATACAAGCAGAGGCAATCTAATCAATACCAATGATGCTATTAAAGCGCTTAAAGAACGGAAAATTGGCTTATTAGGTATTGACGTCTATGAACAAGAAGAAAAGTTGTTTTTTAAAGACTTATCGACAACAATTATTGAAGATGAAACAATACAATTATTGATGAGTTATCCGAATGTTTTGGTTACGGCGCACCAAGCTTTTTTCACAACAGAAGCATTAACAGAAATTTCTCAAAGAACGCTTCGGAGCATCTCCGACCTCTCAACCAAAGGGATCACTGACGCAGAAGTCTTGCTATAGCAAGACTAAGTATCAAATTTATTTCGGATAAAACAATGAAAAACCATGTTTTGAAAGGATTCCTCTTGGCAATCGGGGCGGCTATTCTTTGGGGTGTATCGGGTACTTTTGGCCAATTTCTTTTTCAGAAAAGGGCAGTTAACGTAGAATGGCTTATTACCGTAAGAATGCTTGTGACAGGCATTGTATTATTGCTTTTGGCCGGAATACACAAGAAAAATGAGATTTGGCAGATTTGGCGTCATCGTAAAGATAGTTTAGCACTTCTTCTATTCAGTATTTTTGGTGTATTAGCCGTCCAATATACTTATTTTGCCGCCATAAATTATTCCAACGCTGCTACCGCAACAGTGCTACAATATACAGGTCCGGTCCTGATCGCAATCTACATGGCGTTGAACAAGAGAAAATTCCCTTCGAAAGTTGCCTGCCTGGCCATACTTTTAGCTATACTGGGCACATTTCTTTTAGTCACACATGGGAATTTTGGTTCTCTGTCGATTTCTCCGCTCGCATTATTTTTTGGTTTAATGTCAGCTGTTACGCTTGCTTTTTATACACTACAACCAATCCACTTGTTAAACAAGTATAATGCGGCAATAGTTATCGGTTGGGGAATGCTATTGGGAGGTCTCGTTTTTTGCTTTGTCAAACCTCCTTGGGAAGTTGATGGAATCTGGGATATATATACCTATAGCTACACTGCTTTTATTGTAGTCTTCGGCACACTAATCCCTTTTTATGCTTATCTAACAGCAGTTAAGCTTATTGGTGGACAAAAGACAAGTCTTCTAGCTTCTGCCGAACCCTTATCGGCAGCCCTATTAGCTGTCTTGTGGTTAAATACACCATTTAGACAAACAGACTGGATCGGCACTTTTTGTATCATCGGTACAATCGTCTTATTGGGCATCACCAAAAATGAGGAGCGAAAAGGGATAAGCTAAATGCCTATCCCCTTTCGCGTTTGTAATCTGACCACCATTCATCAAGTCTTTCAATGACCGGCAGTAAAGTTTTACCTAATTCGCTGAGTTTATATTCCACGCGTGGTGGAGATTCAGCGTAAATCTGTCTACATAAAATACCATCGCGTTCGAGCTCACGGAGTTGAACCGTCAACGTCGTTTGCGCCAGATCTTCCATTTCCCGCCTTAGCTCTCCAAATCTTTTGGGGCATTGTTTGGCAACAGCCTTAATGAGCAAAACTTTCCATTTTCCGCCAATTATCTTAAAAATTCCGTTGACATCACAACAGGCTCCAAAATTTTCACTTTTTTTTTCCTTCATAATCTCCTCATACTGACCATTAGTTCATAAAAACATACCAAGTACATCATTTATAACTACTTGATTTCAAAAAATATCCAAACTATTTTTAACCGTAAAATTATTAAAAACTTTCTATATGCGCTTTCAAATTAAAGATCTACTTCATATTTTCCTCCTTTCAACGGGTATATTTCTTTTCGTCATCGATCTTTTTATCATTAATGTTTCTCTTCCCACGGTTCAACATGCGCTACATTTACACAATAGTGATACGCAATGGATCATAATACTATATATTATTGGTTACGCAAGTCTTCTAATCAATGCTGGGAATGCCGGAAATCATTATGGAAAGAAGAAATTATATTTAATTGGGATGGCTGGTTTTACGGTAGCCTCTCTTTTATGTGGCTTAGCCAATAATCTTTACATTTTATTGGTCGGAAGATTGATTCAAGGGATTAGTTCTGGATTGATGGTTCCACAGGGCATCGCATTGATCACCTTACGTTTTGAAAATCCCGAGAAGAGATCAATGGCATTGGGTATTTATGGGAGTATAGCAGGCATCGCTTCTGTCATCGGTCAATTATTAGGCGGAATACTTCCCGACCAGACCTGGATACATGAAAGCTGGCGTCTTATCTTTTTAATTAATGTTCCCATTGGGGCGGTCGCCTGCTTTGCTGTCTATCGTTATACAGCTAAGGATCAAGTCTACGTTAAATCCTCTGTTTCTTTTAAACCAATGGTAACATTATTTATGCTTTTAATGGGAATAATTTTTCCATTAATCATGGGACCTGACTTGAAATGGCCGCTATGGTCACTGCTGGTCCTGGGAACAACGCTTGTTTTTGTCCTGCTATTTCTAAAAAAACAGCGCAAATTAGAAAAGATGGGCTATCCTAGCGTACTCAATTTCACCTTATTCAATAATCGGGTTTTCAATTTGGGCTTACTAGCCGCATTAGCCTACTATATGGTACAGGACGCTTATTTTATCATAAATTCCAATTACCTTCAAAATCAAAAGAATTATACAGCGACAATGACCGGAATTGCCTTTGTTTATCAAGGTATTGGTTACGTATTGGCAAGCGTTACGGTAAGCAGGTTGATACAGCATCATGGAAAAATTGTGGTGCTTTATGGACTAGGCATTATGATTTTGGGATTGCTTGCGCATCTCTTCATCTTAAATACGATGCTTGTAAATAGCGACCAAGTACATATACTGTTCTTTTTTTACGGCATTGGTTGCGGCAGCGTACTACCCGCATTAATGACACTTGCCTTAAAAGACCTCAATGAAAAATTAATTTCCGTCGGCTCTGCCATCTATCTTACGATACAACAATTATCAATATGCCTGGGAATCGCATTTATCGTCGGTGTATTTCTACATCAAAAAGAAAATAAATTTTTTATTTGGCAGCATATTTCATCAGCTTATGGCTACTCGATCGCACTATCGGTCATATTGCTCTTATTTGTCCTAGGTTCGATAGCTTATTTACCTTCACAAAAGTTAAAATAGCAGGTAATTTGTATAGGGTTTAGCTGATTTATCCTATTTTATATAAGGGTTAAGGCCGCTAATTTGCTGCCTTATATTTGTTCACTAAAGCATAATCATAGGGTATGCGCATACTCAAGGGACCAGCTTCCCACAAATCTGCATCAGGGGACAAATAAAAGTCATAAGCATTACGCAGGAAATTTTCCCCATCGGGTGCTTCTTGCCATTTTTTCTGCCCTCTATTATAAAGTATTATCATGCAACTCACGCAAGTTCCCTTATCTTTCATGGCCAGGTTTTCATAACACTTCCCTATTTTTACACTTAATTTTTGTTGAATAATAAGGTCCGTCAACCGTCCATTGGTGAGGTGAATTAAAGCAAGCTGCGCATCTTCATCCGTTGGAGAATGTTTTGCAGGCTTCAATTGGTCGAACTGAGCCTGATATATTTGTACTATTTCGGCCTGCCTCACATCCGTTGGTAAGAGATTTGTATCTACGGGATGGAGGTCTTCAACATCGCCCACCTGGGTGGCTCCAGCATTTAATGCGATATTTTGTTTGGATGTGTCAGCATCTGCAGCAGCTGAGCTTTCATTTTTATCGAATAGCTGCGTAAGTTCTGAAATATGATGTCCTATTTGATTAAAACCCACAACGTAATTCAAGATAACAAAAGCCAATAGTGCAAGGACAGAAAAAATTAAAAGTGCCTTCCAAACACTGGCCCGGCCATGCACATTTGTTTCCACTTCCAAAAATGTAGATGTTTTGTGATCTGCTCCGTCAGCATCTTCACGATGTTCAATCCGGTCATAATCACCTAAAAATAAGTCTTTACCATCAAAAAGATCAATATGATCTTCTTGAAACATCTGCACTATATCCCGTGCAGCTTTATACTTTACATTTGCCGCTGTGGCAACCAGATCAATTGCGGCATTGACATCGCCCTGTTTAATTAATTCACGAATAGTTGCTTTATCAATTTCGATTGTATTTACGAGAATATTTTTAGTCATACTGTTTAGTTCCTATGGATTGCTTCGCTACCGATTAGCGCTGAACCATTATAGATCAAAAATCAGATTAATAAATGAAAGATCAATGAAAATTTCTTCCCTTATGAAAAATACCTGCAGCATTGTCGCCATCTGTTGTCAAATCTTTTAACAAACCTGACATATCAAAGCATCGTTCTGCTATTACATGAATAACCTCTCCTTCAACTTGAATTTTACCCGCGACCATCAGGAGTTTTGCGCGAAGAATTTCTTTTCGATATTTTTCAAATACAGTACTCCAAACGACAATATTTGCAAAACCAGTATCATCTTCAATGGTGATAAATAAAACACCTTTAGAGGTTCCTGGGCGTTGTCTAACCGTAATCAATCCACATATTTTCACGGGTATATTATTTTTGATCAGGCCTAATTTTGCTGTGGGCACGACATGGAGTAGATCAAGCTTACCTCGCAAGAAACTCACGGGATGTGCTTTAATGGATAGCGAGGTTCTTGCATAGTCGGCCACTACATGTTGGCTTTTCGTGAGCAATGGCAGTTCGATCTGTCCCTCTACTATACTTTCAGAAGGTTGACCTTCAAATAATGCAATCGGACGATCCCCCAATGCTGTAATTTCCCAAAGTGCTTGCCGACGATCAATACCTAATGATGTAAAGGCATCTGCATCAGCTAACTTCTCCAACGCAGTAAGAGATAGTCCAACATCCATCATACCAGTAATGGATGCATAAGCGGACTGCCGACCTTGTATCAGCACAGCAGCATCTTCCATTGAAAAGCCTTTGATCTGACGTAAACCTAATCGAAGGTCATGTGGTTTTCCAATTTCTCCTTCTAAAGTATTGTCCCAGAAAGAATGATTGATATCAATAGGATGTACTTTTACACCATGTTTCTGTGCATCAATAACAATTTGAGCGGGCTGATAAAAACCCATAGGTTGGCTATTGAGTAAGGATGCCGCAAAAATATCGGGATAGTAATACTTGAGCCATGAGGATACATATACCAGTAATGCAAAAGATGCCGCATGGCTCTCGGGGAAACCATAACTCCCGAACCCTTCCAATTGCTTAAAAACTCGATTTGCAAATTCTTCTGTATAGTTTTTCTTCACCATACCATCGACCATCTTTTGGTGAAAAGTCGACACCTGCCCTTTGGCTTTGAATGTAGCCATGCTTCGGCGCAATTCGTCGGCTTCCGCAGGTGTAAATCCGGCAGCGACTATGGCAATTTCCATGGCCTGCTCCTGAAAAAGAGGGACACCCAAGGTTTTTTCAAGAATGGTTTGGATCTCTGTGCTTGGATAATCGACATCTTCCTCTTTATTTCGCCGACGCAAATAAGGATGCACCATATCACCTTGTATTGGTCCAGGCCGTACGATAGCCACCTCAATAACCAGATCATAAAATTCGCGCGGTTTTAATCGCGGCAACATCGACATCTGGGCGCGGCTTTCGATCTGGAACACACCTAAGGTATCCGCATGACAGATCATATCGTAAACCTTTGGATCGTCTTCTGCCCCAATATCAGCCAGGGTAAGCTCTTTTCCATAATGTTTTTTAGCGAGATCAAAAGCTTTGCGAATACAGGTCAACATCCCCAAAGCAAGTACATCAACCTTTAGAAAACCCAGTGCTTCAAGATCATCTTTATTCCATTCAAGATTTGTCCGATTATCCATGCGGGCATTTATTAAGGGACAAAGCTCATGCAAATTACCTTGTGTAATAACAAACCCGCCCGTATGCTGCCCCAATTGACGTGGAAAGCCAATATATTGATGCGTCAATTCGAGAACTTTTCGCAAATGTTGATCTTCGGGATTAAAGCCCTGTTCAACCAAACGTTCCAAATTGATATCATCGTCCCAATGGCTACTCACTACCCCTGCTAAACGCCCTACAGCATCCACGGAAAGTCCCATCGCCTTGCCAACATCACGTATAGCCCCTTTGGAGCGTACCTGTGTGACAGTTGCTACGATAGCAGCACGATTTCGACCATATTTTTCATAAATATACTGGATGACTTCTTCACGACGTTCATGTTCAAAGTCGACGTCTATGTCTGGCGGTTCATCGCGTGCATCGGACATAAATCGTGCAAATAAAAGCCTGTATTTTGATGGGTCAACAGAAGTAATGCCCAAACAGTAACAGACCGTAGAATTTGCTGCCGATCCACGTCCCTGGCATAAAATTCCTTTTTCCTTTGCAAACCGAACATAATCGTATACCGTTAAAAAATAAGAAGCATAATTTTTGCGTTCGATAAAATCAAGTTCCATTTGAATCGTTTCACGAACTGTAGCTGGAATATCACCTTCAAATCGTTCCTTAGCTCCTTCCCAAGTTAAATAACTTAATTCTTCCTGTGTAGTCCGGCCGTGAGATGATAATTCATCTGGATAGATGTATTTCAAATCATCTAGGGCAAAACGACAAGCATTGGCTATTTTTACACTCTGTGCTACGGCCTCAGGATATAACCTAAACAAGCGTTCAACTTCAGGTATTGATTTGAGATAACGCTCCGCATTAGGATGTAAATGAAATCCAGCCGTATGTATCGTACATTTTTCACGAATACAGGTTAAAATATCCTGCAATTCACGTCTTTCGGGTACATGATAATATACATCACCAAGTACAACAAGTGGGATATCCAGGTGCTCACCCAGCTGATTTATCCGAAACAATAATTTAGCATCATCCCCGCGGTAGAGTTTTTTTATTCCTAGATTAAGATAGCCTTGGAGATGCTGTTGACATTCCTGAACAAACTCAATAAATGAATGTTCAAGCTCAAACCCCACGACCAATTTTTCAGGTGGACAAATAATGAATATAATCCCTTCAGCGTATTGAAATACATCATTTTTATATAACTCGCATTTTCCTTTTTCGGTCCTTAAATTCCCAACAGTTAACAATGTTGAGAGTCGGCCATAAGCCTCTTTATCTGTTGGGTAGGCCAATAAACTTGGGCCATCCTGTAAATCTAAACGACAGGCAGGAATAAGTCGTATACCTACTTTTTTAGCCGCCATATGCGCACGAACGATCCCAGCAAGGCTATTACGGTCGGTTACTGCAACAGCATTATACCCCAATTGAGCAGCCCTTTCGATCAGTTCCTCAGGGTGTGAAGCACCTTCGAGAAAACTAAAATTACTTGTTATCTGTAATTCACAATAGCCCATGCTTAAGCAAAAAAACCGTGT
The DNA here is from genome assembly GCF_014109745.1 of Sphingobacterium paramultivorum. NCBI lineage: Bacteria > Pseudomonadati > Bacteroidota > Sphingobacteriia > Sphingobacteriales > Sphingobacteriaceae > Sphingobacterium > Sphingobacterium paramultivorum. Next base: position 1,678,031 of record NZ_CP058555.1, on the reverse strand, counting down.
ATAAACCATTGATCCGTATGCCCGTCATAATGTCCCGAACGATACAGCCAAAAACGCCGGCCTTGCAGATCTTCTACCGCATAGTAATCCCTATGTTCGCCTGGATCAATCCACCACTCACGCTCAATACGTTCGGGGCCATCTGCTTTTCTGATCGTATAGGTATCTCCCTTATAACGGAACAAGATGGGGGGATAATCGGGTATAGGAGCTGTAACTATAATACGTTCCGGAACCTTCAATAATCGCGTCGGACGTGGTCTTGCCATTTGCCAGTCAACAGTTGCAACCTCATCTAGTGTAGTCGCTATTTTCATGGATCGTTCGGGCCAGTAATGCGCAGACGGAACATAGCGTGAAATCTCACAATTGGCGTCCCTACTTTTCAAGCGATCTAACAGTTCAGTAACTGTCGGGTTTTTGAGGCTAATTCTATTGTTCCAAAGATTTTCCTGAATAGGATCTGCGATTTCAACTTTAGAGACCACCAAAGTAAATAATTCAATCCCCAATGCCGGTTCAATCTGTGGAATCTTTATGGCAAATAATTGAAGGATATGCTTGACCTGGGCAGTAGCACGATTAGTCTCAATGCTGATTGTCTCTAATTTCCCATCCACGCGCTGGCAATTCAATTCAGCTGCACGTAATCCTTTCCCTTCTCCCGACAAACGTTTACACAACTTGTTTAATAACTCTTCCAGCGCCAGTTCAATACCATTTGCTGTACAGATGGGTTCGAGACAAGGTAATCGCTCTTCATACGGTAAACTAGCTTTTATAGGAAGAACAAATTCATCTTCCAATCCCATGGCCTGATCCAGTCGAAGTAATAGGCTGTCACCAAATCTTCTACGCAAGACTGAACGCGGCATTTTTGCAAAACTTCCTATTGACTGTAGTCCAAGCGATTGCAACCTTTTCAATTGGACCTCTTCCAATCGTAGTGCTGCAGGGTGTAAGGGAAAAAGTGCCTCCGACTGCGCCTGTTCATTTATGATCGTATTTTCAGAACCAAAATGTGCTATAGCCCATGCAGCCCCAATGGTATCAGCAATCCCCATGCGCGCAGTATAACCATGTTGTTTAAATTGAGAAACAATACTTGTTAAGTAGGTTGCCTCTCCACCCCAAAGATGTGCGCAACCACTTATATCGAGCATAATTCCATCGGGCTCATCCAATGAAACCCATGGTGTATACCTTATGCACCACTCTGCTATCGAATGGAGTAACTTTTCAGCCAATCCAGCTTGCTCTTTGATGATTTTAAGTGATGGAATAAATGCCCGTGCATCTGCTATAGCCATACCTGCATGTATCCCCGCTTGCTCCGCAAATGCGTTACACGCACTGACGATTAATTTTCCATGCACAGCGACAGACAAAACAACAGGAACATCTTGCAAATGTGGCTTACAGACAGTAAGCCAATCTGTTTTTAAGTAACGAAACCAAAGGGACCCAAATCTTTTTTTCATGGCTATCCTAAATTTTGATAATTATAGGTCCAATCTGTGACCTGCACATCTTTTTTGAGGAATGTTTTAAATCCTTGTGGAGACCAGATAATTTGCCCTTTGGCTGGACTACCATTTCTTACCTTAAGCAGCTCTACATTCCAGCAGGGGTAACCAATACCAGGTAATCCATCATCTGATTGACTAGGTAAAGAAGTGACCTTCCAACGTGCTGCACAACTCGTCGCCAATAAGATCTTGGGGTTATGTTGAAGTATAAATCCCGTAACCCGGCTTTTTTCTACGGCAAGTTGAAGGCGCCTTGACTGAATAAAATCCAGCTGATGTATTTCGGCCAATACGGCTGTTATGCCCTGACATTTCAACGCTTCTTCCATTGCCCATAAAACATCTCTTTCCCGTTTCATGGAGACAAAAACAATCGAGGCCGGATCAACTCCAAATGATTTGATAGCAGCAGGAAATACTGTTTGAATAGAGCCTATCCAAATACAAATCCCATCATTTTGCATTAGTTTTCCAAGCAAAGCACCAATAAATCCACAGGAAGCAGCACTATCCATGCGGCTAAAGCTAACAAATTCATGTATAACACCTTTGGGAAAGATTCCATTTGGAAAAGCTTTTTCCAAAGGCCCCAAATCTAAAGTGCATTCATCATTCAAACTTTGAGCTACTCCCTGCCACGACAGTAAGTCTTTTTTAAGTTTGCTGATCAAAGCTTGTTTATCATCTAACATCATAGCCCCTCCTATTTAATAATACATACAAATGTAATACTAAATATTTTAGTATTAAAGACGAAAGCTATATTTTTTAGTAAATAAACACAGCGCTAAAAACAGAATCTTTACTATTTCAATTCTTATATATCATTCAAGAATTGCTGGATGACATCTTTTTTTCTTGTTGCAACAGGAATCATTTTACCATCGGACATTTCTATCTGCCCATCCTTGAAATATTTTTTTATATAGTTTGCATTGATTAAATAAGATTGATGACAACGAATAAATTCGGATTCAGGAAGCATAGTTTCAAAATGTTTGAGGACTTTCGAAACCATCATCGGTTTATTGTCTTTAATATAAAATGTGGTATACCCCTTATCTCCTTGACAATAAAGAATATCATCGATATTCACAATCTGAGTGTATTCAAATGTACGTAGTGCTATTTTCTTTGGTCTAACTGGTGACTTCAGATAGCTTTCGGCCATACTTAGTTGCATGCTATTGAATCTAAACTCTGTATTTTTCTTATAGCATTTTTCAATAGCCTCTATAAATTGTTCCGGAACCAAAGGCTTTAATAAATAGGCTATAGCGCCTATATTAAGGGCTTCTATAGCATATTGGTTAAATGCGGTTATAAAGATTGTGTTTATGTCCAATTTCAGCTCTGAGAGGAAGGATAAGCTTGATCCATCTTTCAATTGAATATCAGCTAAAATAAGATCTGGATTAGATACAAGTAACTCACGTTCTGCCTGGGCGATTGATGGACTATAACCAACGATCTGGACATAAGGAATAGCATCCAATAAAGACTTAATGTACAAATAGATATTATACTCATCTTCAAGAATATAAACTTTCATAATTTCACGTATTTAATTAAAATATAAAACGAGTGGGATATAGAGTTCTACGCGATATCCACTTTTATCTTCTCTATAATTGGGCTTTATTTCAATCCTTGCTTTTTGCTGAGGATCATTAAACAAAAGCTCAAGGCGCTCTTTCGTGATAACTTGTGAAAGAGAGGTCTTGTGTGCATTATTTTTCTGATAAGATTGCATTCCCCAGCCATTGTCACTGATAACAATATGCAATTGATCTGCTTCCTGATTAAAAAGAATTTGCAATTGTCCACGATAATTCAAATTTTTGAAAGCATGTTCAATAGCGTTTTCAACAAAAGGCTGAATCAACATAGGAGGAATCATGACATCATCAACATCCAAGTTACCGCTCTCAATTTCAAAATCAAATACATCTTGATAGCGCATCTGCTGTAAAAGTATATAATTCTTTAATGATTTAATTTCTTGATCCAAAGAAATATACTCTTCCCTATTTAATTCGAGTATATCACGAATTTGACGGGACAATAAGATGAGGTACTGATTTGCCTTTGCTTTTTGCTCACTACTGATCAAACCTTGCAAATTAGCTATAGCATTATAAATAAAATGGGGATTAAGCTGGTTTTGTCGCGTCTTCTGCTCTAAAATTAATTGTCTATTTTCGGCAACTATACGCTGATTAATATTTTTCAATAGCTTTTGTTTATTCCGGTAATAAATGAAGAATGCAATGCTAAAGATCAGCGCAAATAAAATAACAAAAATCCAGCGCTGTTGGACCATAATCTTATGGTTGAATGCATTTGTTGTTTTTAAAAGCTTAATAGCCTGATCCTTTTTTTCAGTTTCATACCGTGTATTGATCTCATTGATACGTTCATTTTCAATACTTTTTGTGCTATTTTTATAATCCTGATAGGCCGAATCCAAGGTAAAATAAGCCCGTTCATAATCTCCTTTTAATGCGTGTGCTACTTGTAGATTCTGGTAATAGAATAATTTATTTTGCTTGCCTTTATGTGTTTTGATAAACTGCAATCCAGCATTAAAATAGTAGATCGCCGAGTCAATTTGATGATTATTCAAAAAATTTTTTGCCAAATTCGCATACGCATAGGCATTGAGCGCCTTGCTTGAAGATAAATAATTAAAATATTTTTGGGATGCCTCTACCGCTTTTCGACTATTCCCTATGCTAAAGAAATACTGCGCCTGTAAATTATACATGCGCATAATGATTGCAGAATCAGCCGTTTTATTCGCATAGTACTTGCAGCTATCCAGTGTTGCTTTTAACTTCTCAAAATCATGCAGTTCAATATACTGCATAAATTTGATCTCCTGATAGGCTTGCGCAACATGGGCGTCGGATCTGTTGGGATGATAATGATACCATGACTCGTTATCTTTGAGTGCCTGGTTATAGTCAGCTCGACGATAATTTGCATTTGCCAATAGATTGAAAAAAAGAAAGCTAAACCTACTCTTATTTTCTAACGCATATTCTTTAGCATCGATAATTTGCTCCATGATGCCAATAGTAGTCACATCATTAAAACTAAAATTAGCGCTTATTTTAAAGTAATCCTTCAGAACAAGCAAATCCGGAGACAATTTTCTCCCATCAAGGTTTTTCAGCGCAATTTCTATTGAATCAATTTTATCGTCCAACAAATAGTTATACGCCAAAAAAATCCAATTATAACCAGAATTATTAAAATGCTTGTCCTGAGCAAATACTGTTGTCTTCTTTGCTATAATAGATTGATCCCTAAAATCTTGTAAAGCGAGAAATTTTAATAATGTATCCTGATAGGTTAAATCAAGTGAATTATCTTCGATATGCGTATTATTTTTAGACGCCTGTTGGCCACTTTGATGACAAGAGAGTAACTGTGCCATGAGCACGAGAGATAAAAAATAAAAAGTAAATCTTGTCAAATTTCGTATCATCAGAATATAACTATCTGTTTAAATTTACATGAAGGTGCCTATATTTTTCCATAACCTCGTTCATTAATTATGATAAGCTTTCACAAGATGTAAACCGCTATTAAAAGAAATACGCAAGGTGCTGTCCATATTATGTTATCTATTGTCGAATATCGGAATATTATCAAAAAAACAATATATACTTTCAAAAGTATTTAACCCGGCTGATACTTATGCTAATATTCTTCTCCAATAAAAACACCGGTCGCAATTATTGAACTCGGTTATAGTTAGTTTCCTTTTACTCCCCACAAACATACAAATTGGTCAAACAACGAAAACTTCATAGTTAATAATCGCAGTATATGACTCAATATTTGCATCAATAAAGAGAATTTCATGTTTTTTCATCAAAATGTGTAACGAAATATCCCAACCACATACCTATACTATGGAGCATCACGCTAAAACGTAATATGGTAAATAATCTAATCTTAACTTACATAAACTGGAATATAGATAGTGATATCTTTGTTATTCCAATTATTGACCATTCAGTTCGCTGGTACGGGCTATTTTGGTTATTGGGCATTGTATTATGCTATAAGATATTAGGTTCATTATTTAAGAAAGAAGGTCGGCCAATCGAGTTTTTAGATCAGCTAACTATTTACATCGTTTTGGGTACCGTTATCGGAGCTAGACTAGGGCATGTATTATTTTATGACCCCAGTTATTACCTAGATCATCCCTTAAAAATAATGGCCATTTGGGAAGGTGGGCTGGCAAGCCATGGCGGAGGGATAGGTATCCTGATTGCGATCTATTTATTTGCAAAAAAACAGCAGCTTCCTTTTCTTTGGGTGGCAGATCGGGTTGCTTTGGTCGTCCCTATAGCAGGGGCTTGCATTCGTCTTGGTAACTTAATGAACTCTGAAATGATTGGCACAGCAAGTAGTTTACCTTGGGCTTTTGTGTTTACCCATATCGATACGATACCCCGGCATCCGGCACAGCTTTATGAAGCATTATTTTGTCTCCTATTATTCGTATTGTTATATCGTTTGTGGAAAGAAAAAGAGCTTCGACGTAACAATGGAAACTATTTCGCCTTGCTGTTGGTTTTGCTGTTTTCGTTCAGATTTTTGGATGAGTTTTTGAAAATCAATCAAGAGCATTTTGAAGACTCCCTATTCATCAATATGGGACAGCTACTTAGCATACCATTTATTATTATTGGAGCTGGTCTATTTATTTTCAACCGTTTTCAAGAAAAAATACCAAAATTAAAGTAACGGGATGCGCAGTACTTTCAAAGATCATCCTCTGTGACATGGCCGCGAGGAACAGAAATAGTTATCATGATTTTTTTAATAAGCCATGTTGAAAAGCATATTTTACTAATTCCGCAGTATTCTTCACTCCTGTTTTATCAATCAAGTTCTGCCGATATCCTTCAACAGTACGCTTACTCAAAAAGATTTTATCTGCAATTTCTAGATTTGTAAACCCGTCCGCGATCAATTCCAATACGTCTAGCTCACGTTCGCTTATTTCCAAATCTAGGATAGTATTCGAGCCAGCATCCGTATAAACTTGACCCGAAGAAACTTGTTCAAGTAAGGCTAAGCTAATTTCTTCACTCATATACCGCCCACCTTCAGCGACATGCTTTAATCCAAAAAGTAATTCATTATAACCTACATTTTTCAACAGATAGCCTGAAAGTCCATGTTCAAAACCTTCAACAACATAATGAATTTGACTTAGCATGGATAATATCACAACTTTGACCAATGGATATTTTTGACTGATGATTTTTAAAAGCTCCATCCCGTCCATATGCTCCATACTTATATCAGTTAAGATAATATCGGGAGCTAAACCATTTGCCAATATAGACAGCGCTTCCGTACCATCAGATGCCTCGCCTATCACCGCAAATTCTCCTTGGGATTCTAAAAGTAGTTTAATACCATTCCGTACGACCATGTGATCTTCAACCAATAGTATATTAACCGTATTCATCTTCTATAGCATTTAAATAAAAACTTTCAATTCTATTTTCTTCCAACCATATACGACAATGATGGTGTATTGTATTTTCCGATTTGGAATAAAAAAGAAACAGACTGCATAAACAAAATAAAGATACGAATTTCTACTCACTGTACTATTGATATCATGACTCCATATTAAACAGCCCTCAGGATGAAATGGAAAATAAAATAGAGGACCTCATACCGACCGACAACTCCTGTCATTTTTCGATAGAACGAAAACCCATGAGAAAAGGAACAATATTTGTATGTTATTAAATCAAGCTATACGTGATATCGCTTTAATCAACACTTAATTTTTGATATGTTATGATTTGTTCAGATAAAGATATTTTAGCCGTTCTCTCTTCTTCATTGGATGCTTGCGCAATTTATGATAGCGCAGATCTCCGTATTTCTTATGCAAGCACTAACATGTTAAAACTCTGGAATTGTGATCAGCGCATTATTGGGCAATGTCTTGAAAACTGTCTTCAACGAGAAGATTTAACGCCATATACCCCCCTCTTGAAAAATGCTTGGATAAACGGAAAAACTGCGGTTATCGAAAAGATAAAGATTAAGCTCAAAACCGAAAAACAGTCTTTACTAGGTTATACGCACACTTTTGAATATCATCCGCTCATCAATGAAAAGGGTGAAATTTATGGCATATTTAATCAAATTAGACTGATACCTGAAAATGAAGACAACCACCCACAAACGCAAGAAAAAAACACCATTGAACGAAAACTGCTACAAGATTTATTAACTCAAAAATATACAGTAGCAGGAAACCATTACAAAATCCCTACAAATAATTACACCTTATCACCTAAACATACCGAAGATCTCAATGAAAAACTTAAGGATGCACTCAAGAAAATCATAGAAAGTGAAGAACATTACCATTTTGCTTTACAGTCAGCCGAGATGGGAACATGGAATTTAAATTGTAAAAATTATATGGTCAATTGGGATGAACGGACTCGAGAACTCTTTGGTTTTGCTAAAGGTGAATATGTTCCATACAATGAGGTACTCAAATATATTCATCCAGAAGATAGGAATAGAATCGATCAAGAAGTCAAAAAATCACTGGCTTACCAGAACAAAGGTGTTTATGACGTACAATTTAGAACCATTGGAGCACAAGATCTTCAATTACGGTGGTTGCACTGTAAAGGAAGAGTATACTTTGACCAAGATCAACAGCCCGAATGGTTTGCAGGCACCGCTATAGATATTACAATCCAGCATCAGGAGCATGAAAAACTTGAAGCAATTAATCAACTTATCGCCAAAAGAGATCAACAGTTTAGAATGATCGTAGAAGCCGCCGGTATCGGTATCTTTTCTATTGACATGGAAACCAAGAAAATGGAACTCAATGATCGTTGCCGTGAATTATTTGGCTTCGATCAGTATGACAAAATAAAAGAATCTAACTTTTTTGACCAAATCCTGCCTCAGTATAGAAACATCATCCATCATGTTTTTCAGGAAGTAACACACAAACAATCTCCTTTCGATTGTCAATGTGAAATAAAAGATAAAAAAACGGGTAAGATAAAATGGTTAAGGTCAATAGGCGGAAGTCAATTGGAATCGGATACGACAAGACACATGATCTACGGCGCTATAATAGACAGCACCAATGACAAGGAAGAAGAAAGGAAAAAACTAGACTTTATTAGTATCGCAAGTCATGAACTCAAAACACCTTTAACCTCACTAATTGCCTATATCCAATTACTACAGGCCAAAGAAGGTACACTGAGCACCGAAAAGCGCATGCAATATCTCCACCAATCTAATGAGCAAGCAACGCGCATGCGCGGTTTAATCGACGGCTTTTTAAATGTTACTCAATTAAATGAGGGTAAGTTAGTACTTCGCAAAAAGACATTTAACGTTTGTTCTTTACTCGATTATATTCAAAATATCTATTCTTTAAAATCTGTAAAGCACTTCATTCATTATTCAGGAGCAATAGATTCGAATTTGGAGATTATCGCCGATCGTGATAAAATCGAACAAGTGTTAATCAACTTCATGGATAATGCCATTAAATATTCGCCCAGTAATTCAACAATTACCATGCATGTGGCCATACATTCAGGTTATTTTGAAGTCGAGATCAAAGACCAAGGAAGAGGCATCAATCATAAGGATCAGAAACAAATATTCAATAAATTCTATCGTGTAAATGACGATACGGATCGTTATGCTTCGGGATTTGGCATAGGACTGTTTATTTGCAAAGAAATTATTCAAAAACATCAAGGAGAAATTGGTGTCGACAGCCAGATCGGCCAAGGGTCAACCTTTTGGTTTAAAATTCCGGTCAGTGTATAAATAACTGCGCTAATTACCACTGATAAAATTTCCGATAGCAAAAAAAGCAACAGTTGCGAATCAAATCACAACTGTTGCTGAAAGATTAATTCGTCACCTATTTCTTTTTCAAATCGGCTCCGGCAATATCTTCCCATCGATAATAATGGAATGTTTTATCGTCACTCATAACAACAAACAAGCCATGTTTGAAGGTTTCATTTAAATTAAAAGAGGTAGTTTCTGAACCATCACTTTGTGTTGCCATAACCGGCACAGTCTTCAGATATTTATGTTCGAAAGGATTGCTTTTGGTTCCTTCCCGACTAAAAACCTGAAAACGATTTGCACCCTGGTCCGACACCAAGATATATCCAGTACTGTCGGTCACTTTATAAATCGAAATACCTTCATGATCTTCTTTAAAACCTGCTGTAGCAAATAATGCCAACTGTTGGTTTCCCTTTGCTGGATCCGCATAGTATTGTTTTACGCCAACCTGTTCGTCCGAATAGTAAATATACCCAAGCTCATTGTCCACCGCTATTGCCTCAATCTCTTTCTTTCCACTAAATGAACCAAATTTGCGAACCAATGTAGCTTTTACTGAACCAGAACCATTATCCTCCAATAAATATTGTCCCAAATAGCCTTCTTTTGGTCCATTTTTTCGCCCAACAATAGCATAGATCTCTCCTTTTGGAGAAGTATATAGGGCAATCCCCATCAGATCCCTAAATTCAGGTTCAGTTTCACCAACAAACATATCTAATCCCCCTTGATCGATCGGCTTCATGTCAGGTAGTGAAAAAATACGCAATTTATGGGTCATACGCTCTGTTGTGACAGCGATATCGACAGGTTTCCCCCCCAATACCAAACCGTACGCTACATCAACATTGTTTGGTCGTTTTAAATTGGAAACCACTTTTTCTTTGACCGTTTTACCCTGTAAATCGTACACGAATAAAGCTCCATCGGCATCTTTATCCGTTGCTATAATCAGACTCTTGCTCGGATCGCTCTTATTGATCCAAATTGCAGGATCATCCGAATCATAACGTACAGCATCGGTCACAATAACGGGTTTAACTGAGTTTACCGTATTTGTTTGCGCATTTTTGCATGCTATTTGAAGCAGGGTTGATGCTCCCAAAGTTAGTGTTAGTATTGTTTTTAAATTTGTCATTATATGAAGTAAATTAGAATTTGGAACCAAATGCCCCAACATAAGCTGCAGGCTGAGGGGAATTATATGTTAGCCCGTTTGACATCACCAGGCCACTCGTAAAATGGGGTTTAAAAGCCAAAGTACCGGCCTTTAATGCAGGTGAATTCCCCTGAAGATGAAAATCCCAGGTTGAATCAAATACGTAATTGTCAACCGATGTTTCTAAAGGATAAGAAACAAATTTAGGATTATTCTCCCCTGCCACTTTACCTCTAACATCATTACTACCGCCTACAATATCATTTTTACCGACCTGAAACTGATCTACAGTCAATTGACCGTAGCCATAATACCAATTATTACCTGACACAGAACGGTTATCTTCTGGTTTTTTAGGATCACGCTTGACTCCAAACCGTGTATTTGCAAAAAGATTATTATAAATTTCTGCTCTGACAGAGGCTTCTAACCATATGGAACCTCCTTTGGCTGTAGGTCTGCGCCACCCTGTATTGAGCATGGTATTATTATAAACAATAATATAAGCCTGAGGTGTACGGTCTCCCGAGTTGGATAGTTTTAATGCATTGGTATTTACACTATACACTAGGTTATAAGCAACATCTGCAAGACATCCGGATTTGAAATTCATCGCTTCTCCACCTGTCACCCCATTAGAAAAGAAACGATTGTTAGCGAAAATGATTTTTCCACCTTCAATATACGTGCAGTCTTCGTGAAAATGACTTACAGTACTATTTTGAACAACTAGTTTTCCGTCTGAATTTGAGAACCACAACGCTGGCAAAGCCTCACCAGACACTTTTTTATACAAGCCCATTTTTACAGAAGTCGACGCATCCGAAGTAATTGCGCCACCATACTCAATGATGGTATTGTCCAAAACAAGTTCCTGACAGCTTGGAGCGGCTAAAATTCCTCCCCATAACTTGCCAAATTCATTCGTCTTCGTCTTATACCCATCTTCAACCGTAAACTTTACAGGATTTTCGGCTGTACCTAGTGCGTACAAATTACCCAAAACAACAATTTCAGGCTTATTGACGGAATCCATCAATACGGTTACGCCTTCCTCAATTGTTAGGCTCTTACCTTCGGGAATAATAATATCTCCCTTAATATGCTGCACACTTCCTTTGCTCCACACACCGGAAACCTCACCTATAGCACTTCCGTCAGCATCAGAAGTATCAACATCTATATTTGCTTTTTCACAGGCACTTAGCACCACTATAAAAAACGCTAGAAACGATAAAATACATTTATTTTTCATCTGTATATATTTAATTTTTAATGATGAAGCAGATTTCACTTATCCAAAACATTGGCTTTCCAAAAAAGTGAAAGCTTCACCGAAACAAACTGTTGTTATTTCACGTCGCACATGTTCAGATTAAAACATGCCCTGTTTTACGCGGGTCTATTATTTACTAAACGAATAACGTAAACCAAGGATATAGTTCTGTCCATACAAATCCTTTCTAATCAAAGTATTTCCGCCTTCAATAAGCTTTTCAGCAATCTTCTCATTTTCGGGATTTGTTCCTTTCACATACAATTCCATTGGTGTGTTCAAGATGTTGTTGGCTTTGGCAAAAATGGCCCAACCTGCTCTAAACTTCTTCTCAATCGAAGCATCTAACTGAACAAATCCTTTTTGCCATAAATCATCGTTCAAAAATTGCGACACTGTGTTGATTCGTGAGCCGGTATAAGATCCGGCTAACTGTCCTTCCCAGCCATTATTAGCATCTTTGTAAAGTAGTGATAGATTGGCTATATGCGCTGCCTGCCCATATAACGGTCTAGTTTGATCCACGATAATCGCTTCAGGGTCCTGAGTGGTTTCGTTGATTCGACGCGACATCTTGGAGGTCGTTATACGTGAATGTGTATAGGTATAATTGGCCTTAACACCAAATTTCTGGATATACTTGATATAATCAACCTCGAGACCAAAGTTGTTGGCGTTACCAAAATTACCGGGGGTGTAGTATACATCCTGTTTACGAACCTCATCCGGTTGAAAGGTATATTCAATTGGATTTTTGATTTTCTTGTAAAACATACCTACAAGAAATTGAGAGGAAGCTTCTGGGAATAATTCATACCTTAAATCAAAGTTATCTGCTAAGGCGTGTTTTAAATCTGGATTTCCTTTTTCCAAAAACTCTTCATTAATCACACTTGAGGGTACAATTTCATAAAATCCAGGTCGGTTTAACGCACGATAATAGGCCGCATGAAGCTGTTGTTTTTCGTCCAAATGATATTTCATGGTCAAACTTGGCAGCCACTCTGTATAAATTTGGGATCCCTCTGGTCTTTTTTCTCCTGCAGGAAACAATAATTTATAATTCTGATTGGTATGCTCCATCCGGATACCACCGATCATCTGCCATTTGTCATTCTCATAATTGAACATGCCGTACAATGCTGTTGTCTTCTCACCGGCGTCGTAAGTTAATGGATTTGCGACAGCTCCAGTAGGGTTGGTAACGGTCAGGTTAAGATCGGTATACCGCTGAAAATCCACGCCATATTTATACTTTGCCTCTTCTGCAGAAGCTGGTGATAAGTTGTAGTTATTGTAAAAACTACTACGCTGTTTATCACGATACAAACCACCGGTCGATAGTTCCAGCTTACTGTTTTCCATTGGAACTTTATAGGCTACATCCCAATAGCCTGCACGATCATTATCCGTATTTCGCTCCCAACGATAAGTTACAGGAGATTTGTTGACGAGAGAAGTCCTTTTACGTTCAAAATTTTCTTCTACTCCATCCAAACTGATCATCGTATTTTGAGGCAATTGATTGCGGGCCGAAGAGAGTACTCCTGACCAACGGACATTCAAACGATTATCTAAAAAATGATGATCGCCCTGTAAGGTACCATTGTAAATTTGTTGCTGCGTTTTTCGGCTTCTTGTCACATAGGTCAGTTCGGCTTTACCAATGCTGGGATCATACTGACCATTGTATATCGTATTTACGGCATCGCGCAATTGCATGTTATTTAAATTCACATACATTTGATAAAAGCTAATCCGATGATTTGGATTAAATCGATAATCGATCTTGTTATGCAAACCTAAGCGTTGTTGCTGTTCATCATATTGACGATCACTCTGCTCAGTAATTACTGCATTGGGATTTACGCCAACGACAGCCGATTTGTAGAAAATAGAACGACTACCTCGATGTAAATTTTGATAGCTCGCGCCCAAAATAACGCCCAATTTATCATCCAAATACCGATTTCCTATTGTCAGATTGCCGACAAGGTCTGGAAGGGGCTTTTTATAGGTGTAATCTAACGCACCCTTATTAAAATCAGCAGCGGTTGCATTGTAATTCTTCCCATTCAGTTCGTAGGGAGATTTTGCCGAAGTTCCGCCTGTTGAAAAGCTTCCAAAATCACGATTAAAATAACGTTGACTGTAACCTGTTGCCAAATTTGCCTGCAGCAATAATTTAGTCGGTGCCGATTTCATAACCATATTGACAACTCCACCCACCGCATCGGCTTCCATATTTGGTGTTAGCGACTTGTAGACTTCTAAGCGTTCCAACATATCTGAAGGAAATAAATCCAAAGGCACATAACGGTATTTATTATCCGGACTTGGAACCTTTACACCATTCACTAAAGTGGTATTGTAACGTTTGTCCATCCCCCTCAGAATAGCATATTGTCCCTCGCCATTCGAATTTCTTTCTATAGATACACCCGAAACACGCTGTACAACATTTGCAACGGTGATATCCGGGGAAATCTCTATTGCACGCGCCGAAACAACATTCATAATTTGTGACGCATTCTTTTCCAAACGCCTTGCACTAGGATCATCATCCCCCCCATTCCGACGTCCTTTTATGGTTACTTCCATTAATGTCTGTTCGGTAGACGTCAGCTGAAAAATAAAATGAGGTGTATTTTCTTTTTGAATTTCGATTTCTTTAATTAATTCGGCATAGGCCATATGTTTGATATGAACCCTATCCACACCTGCAGATAATCCTTTGAATTCAAACGAACCATCCAATTGTGTTTTGGTCGATAGCCCACGCTGTTCCAAGAACACTGTCGCACCAGCAATGGCTTCACCGGTCTGACCATCCAATACCTTACCTTTGATTTTGGTCGCATAAGCAGCGCTGACCGAAATACTGGAGGCAAGTAATACCGTTAAAAAGTTTTTCATTTTGCTTAGATTATTATGAATCTTTGATTGTTGTCGCAAAGATGGCAGCCAATTCTATTCACACAAAATATCTAGCGTTACAACAAGGAAACAAGGTAAAACGAGCACTATACAGCAAGGAAACAAGAAGATACAAAATACTAGTAAACAGTAATTTAAAAACAAATTACACGCCATTAACATTCTATTACTCCTGTGTTAAAAAATTATGAAATACCAACGAGATAACCCGTCAGATCCTCTCCTTGTTCCAATCTTAATTTTTTTCGCAATCGATGTCTGGCAACACGAAGGCTATCTTGTGATATGCCCAATAAGATGGCAATATCGATATTATTCAAATTTATTTTAAGCAATGCTATTAACCGCATATCTGCGGCTGTCAAATCTGGAAATCGTTGAATAAGTTTTTCAAAAAAGCTGTGATGTACCTTTTCGAAAGTTCCCATAAATTCTTTCCAATGGATGCCCTGTGTGATATTTTCATTGATCTGCAACACCAACTTCTGCATTTGTCGTTTTTGATCCCTGCGTTCGTCCTTAACCATTCCCTTTAATTCATCACGAAGTTCTTCCAAAAATTGATTGTTACGGATCAGGTTTAGAGTATGGGATGTCAATTCTTTCTGCTTGATCGACAGCTCCTGTTTGAGCTGCTTATCTTCAAGCAATTGGTTTTTAAGCGCAATTTCTGTCAACTCACGTTCGGCCTCCTGTTTTCGCGATTCGGCGATCTGATTTTTGATCTTAATTTTCTGGCGACTATACAATACATAGGATAATACAATTAACAAAATTAAAACCACAATTGTACCCCACAGCATGATTAAGTTGATTCTTTTTGTCACCTGTAATTTTTCAATCTCCTCAGCTTTTTGGTTCATATCGTAGAGCGCCTGAAAAAAAGCTGTATGTCGAGCACCATCTACGCTATACAGTTCAAGCACCAACTTACGGCTCTTTTCGGCATAAAAATATGCGCTATCCATTTGGCCACGCAAGGCGTATGTTCTACTCAAATCTTTTGTCGTAGCAGCCATTTGATACACATCACTCAAATTTTCCGCCATCTGATAAGCCAATTGTGTCAATTTGATACTTTCCAGATATTTATTGGTCTTTCTAAAGATATCGCCCATATTATTGATGACCACAATTTTTCCATAATTGTCTTTTGTTTCCGTATAGAGCTTACTTGCTTTTTCAAAATGAAGAAAAGCGCTGTCATACCTTGCCAGGTCTTCATAAATACTGCCCAAATTTTCATGGATCTTGGCTTCTCCATTTTTATTACCCACACTGCTATAAATGGACAAAGCAAGATTCTGATAGACAAAGGCGGAGTCGTAGTTAGCTTCCTTTTCAAATAAATGACCAATATTCCCTAATGTACCTGCCTCTCCATTTTTATCCCCTTCTGTTCGGAAAGAATGTAGCGCCTTGTTAAAATAAACTTTCGCTACATCATGTTGTTTATTGAAAATATTGAGTTCCCCGATATCACTCCAATTCGAAGCAAGATGCTGCTTTGAATTTAATTGCGTATAGAGTCGATCGGCCTGAAAATAGTAGTCCTGCGCCTGTCCATAATGTCCCTGATTGACACATAACCATCCAATCGCCTGTAAACAATTGGCTTGTAACAATAGATCTTTATCCGTAACAGCTTTTGCATAACGTTTTTTGACGAGCATAATTGCAGAATCAGGATGGTTTTGACTTAACCCCCTAATATCCTTAAAGGATTCAACCTGCGCAGTACCTGGGTGCCACAAAAAAAGCTGTATAAAAAAAAGTAGAAACAAAATAATTTTATCAGAAATCCTCATATTTAACGTAAATAATCGAATTGCAAATGTACATGAAACATGTTAACACAATATTAAATCACATAAAGCAACGCGAGTTTTAACATAAGGAAGGCTGCCTTATTTTTATCCACCAAGCTCAACGATATGCTATTAAAAAAGCCCTTTTATTGATGTGTATCATCAATAAAAGGGCTTTTTTAATAGACAATCCCAAAACTGGTTAATTAACCGATTTAAATTCAATAAGCGGGGTGATCCGTTCTAATATATCAAATGCCACCTCTGCCATTTTATTACCTTTATTGTCCAATAACGGATTAACTTCAACAATTTCAAAACAAATTACCTTTCCAGATCGGATGATCTCTTCTAAAATCAACACAATCTCCCTTGGCAAAAAACCCTTAGGTACTGGTGTTCCCGTTCCATCCGAGATCAATTCACTATCCATGCTATCCACATCAAAAGAGATATAAACCATATCACATGCTTCTAGGATTTTCAATGCCTCAGCCACACAATCGGTTATTCCTCGCTGTCTCGTATCTTCCACACGATAGTTCTTAATGCCAAGTCGTTCAATGACCAAATCTTCCGGTTCTTCCGTATCCCTTACACCAAAATAAATCAAATGATTGGATTGTATTTTACCTACTGGGCCAGCTATTCGTTTTAGTTTATTCCAAAATTCTTGTGTCGATTCGTCTATTTCATTGATTTTACATGGCATATTATCCTCATTCAACATCGCCGCTAAAGGCATTCCATGCATATTACCAGAGGGAGTTGTGTGCGGAGAATGAATAT
This sequence comes from Sphingobacterium paramultivorum, assembly GCF_014109745.1. Classification (NCBI taxonomy): domain Bacteria; kingdom Pseudomonadati; phylum Bacteroidota; class Sphingobacteriia; order Sphingobacteriales; family Sphingobacteriaceae; genus Sphingobacterium; species Sphingobacterium paramultivorum. Next base: position 1,660,634 of record NZ_CP058555.1, on the reverse strand, counting down.
CGGCATGTGCATCTACCCAGATCACACCGAGTTGTTTATCGGGATAAGCGGACTTTATACCACTGATCGTCCCCATTGCGGAGGAATGATCCCCCGAAAACACCAGTGGAAAATTGCCGGAAGATAAGCTATCTTCAACAGTAGAAGCCACTTGTTTGCATTGTTCATAAATCTGCTGAATATGTTTCGCAAAAGGATGATTATCATTTTGATAAATGGAGCTATTTCGTGTCGGTACATCAACAAATGGATAATTAATGAAATACTGACTTCCTTTATTAATTGCAGCTATCTCGATGGCGTCGATGCCCAGATCTGAACCCCTAGTCCCTGCTCCGATGTCCGATCTGTTTTTGATCAATTCAATCATTTTCTCCATACACTATTTCAAATTAGTCAACGATCGCTCAATAATCCCTAAGCAAGTCTCGACTTGCTCTTTTGTAATAACCAACGGCGGAGCCAATCGAATTTTGTTACCATGTGTAGGCTTCGCTAAAAGTCCATTTTCTTTAAATTTGAGACAGATACTCCATGCCAAATCACTTTCTTCATCCGCATCAATTACAATGGCTGTCAAGAGCCCCTTTCCTCGCACTTCTGTAATTAACGTGCACTTAGCAGCAATCTGACGCAATCCATCCAAAAACAATGCACCCATCTGAAACGCCCGTTGCGTCAAATTTTCATCCCGCACAACATTTAGCGCTTCCATAGCTACTGCACAGGCTAAGGGATTCCCACCATAGGTAGAACCATGTTCGCCCGGTTTAATACACAACATAACGGAATCATTTGCCAACACTGCCGATACCGGCAACACACCGCCCGATAAAGCTTTCCCTAAAATCAGAACATCTGGTTTGCTTTGGCTTTGCATATCATCAATATCATAGGATGCCAACATACTTCCCGTCCGAGCAATACCGGTTTGGATTTCGTCCGCAATAAACAATACATTATATTTTGTACATAATTGTCTCACGCGGATCAGATAATCCTCATCAGGAACAACAATACCCGCTTCGCCCTGAATTGGCTCAACGATAAAACCCGCGATATTTTTATCTGCTTTGAATAACTGTTCTAGCGTATCAACATCATTATAGGGAACTAGTACTATGCCATCTAAAAAGGGACCAAATTCATGTGTTGCAGTACTATCATTGGATGCCGATATAACAGAGATTGTCCTACCATGGAAATTGTCCTTGGCAAAGACAATTTTCGCTTGATTGGCCGCTACACCTTTCACCTGATAGGCCCATTTACGACAAAGCTTCATTGCCGTTTCTACCGCTTCAACTCCCGAATTCATCACCAAAGCCTTATCAAATCCAAATAACTGACAAAGCATTTCTTCAAAATCGCCCAATTTATTATTATAAAATGCTCTCGATGTAAGTGTCAATTTTGCGGCTTGCTCTTTTAAAGCATGTATAATCCGCGGATGGCAGTGTCCTTGATTGACAGCAGAATATGCAGACAAGAAATCAAAATAAGACTTTCCATCAACATCCCACACCATCACTCCTTCAGCTCTTTCCAAGACGACCGGAAGAGGATGATAATTGTGCGCTCCATATTTTTCTTCTTTGGCAATGAACATCTCGCCCTTACCATGTTTAGCTACTGTACTCATAATTCAGATTTTTTCAAATAATAACAAATATACAATATTTACTTTTTTATTGGTTTAAAAATAAAATTTAACACTAAATTAGCGTAAAAATATTAAAATTAACTTTTAAACCACTTTATATAATGAATAGTATCGATGATTTTGATCTACAGATTTTAAAATATTTAGACGAAGATGGACGGATGGCCTATTCTGCAATAGCAACAGCTATGGGCGTATCCAATACGATGATCCATCAACGAATCAACCGATTAACGGAACAAGGGATACTGGCCGGTATAAAGCCTGTATTAAATGAAAAAAAGCTAGGCTATGATTGGGGTGCTTTTACGGGGCTAAGTTTAGAAAAAGATCATGACTCGAGCCGAATTATTGAAGAACTTAAGAAAATACCAGAAGTTACAGAATGCTATTATATTACGGGCAATTACACGCTATATGTAAAAATTATTGCTAAGAACCACGAACATATGCGACAATTACTCTATGAAAAAATCGATAGTATTCGGGGAATCGCAAAAACAGATTCCCTGATTGAATTAGGCTGTGCTTTCAAACGTAATATTATATTCTAGTACAAGAAAAACATACATGGGATCCTGAACATCTATTTCAGGATCCCCACACTACTTACCAATATTTGCCAATTCTTCTTCTGTCCAGTAGATCAATTCGCGCAAAACATATACATTTTCATAGCTTCCCAATCCGTCGATGTAGTCCCACAAATCACCTTCAACCTTCACTGGTCTTCCATGATGAAGTATATCATACCCATTATCTAACCAATTTTGTATCTGCTCTTTATCCATCGTTATTAAAACTTATTGTTAATTATCTTTAAAATGACTATATCAAATATAATATATTTTACTATGGCTACCCAAAACTGTTTCAAAGAAACTAAAATTTCAACAACTTTTTGACATAGTGACTATCGCTCTTCAAGAAGTTTTCGTGCTAATTGACAAATTTTAAAAATAAAAAAAGTATATTCGTACAACATCAAATATCATTATTATGGCAGATTTTTTCTATGTTGGATTTGAAGGTGAAGATGAATTACTCGAACTGGTGGCTGTATCTACGATTCAATCCCTCCTCTATTTTCAGGATGCCGATCAAGAGGATTTTACAACAATAAAAACCGCTATTGATCAAAATTTTATTGTCGAAGAAGATCTAATCACTGTAGCAGATACACTCAGATTGGATCAATCTATTGTTCGCTTTACTCCTGGCAAGCCTAATTATAAAGATTAATTATATGCTCAATCATCTGGGCAAATAACTCTCAGTAAAGCAATTAATTCAAGATAATTGGTAAAGAAAATAAGTAAGGGAATAATGAAGGTAGTTTTAATAGGCGGTTCTGGCGCTACAGGAAGGGCACTCGTTCAATTGATGTTAAAATCTAAGGAAATTACGGAAATCGTTGTGCTTTTAAGACGTGTCTCGTTTGAGGAGCACATTAAATTGAAACAGGTTGTCGTAGATTTCGAAAATCTAACAGATTTTGAGCAAGTGATACAGGGCGATGTCGCAATTTCCTGCCTTGGCACCACATTAAAAGACGCAGGCAGTAAAGAGGCACAATGGAAAATAGATCATGATCTTAATTTGCAATTTGCGGCAATGGCCAAAAAAAATGGTTTTCCTACGTTTCTCTTATTATCGGCTGTTCTTGCGGATCCTGCATCAAAAATTTTTTATAACCGCATGAAAGGAAGCCTTGAACAAGATGTTAAAGCACTTGATTTCAATCGGCTTATTATTTTCCAGCCTGGAGGATTAATCCGACCAAATACAGATCGCTTCGGTGAAAAAACTGCCCTTACTGCCCTTCGTATCTTTAATACGATAGGATTATTCAAATCATATGAACCACTTTCAGTAGCACAAGTTGCTATGGCAATGTTACAGGCAATCAATAACTATACAACAGGTATCCATACAGTAACCGTTAAAGATATCAAGGAATTAACTGCAGAAACTAGTTGAAACAACTAAAAAAACAATTCATAATATTGAATTAACAGTAAGCTAATCCTAAGGCTTTAATTTGTGTTTTTTTAAAATAACAACTATTCAAATGAAAAAACACGTTTTATTTCTGTTCCTCCTCGTTTTTGTACATGTTTTCCCCTCTTTTGGCCAAGAAGCAAAATACATCTTTTACTTAATTGGTGATGGCATGGGGCTCAACCAAGTTAATCTCACTGAAATTCATCAAGCTGAAGTACAGCATAAAGATAACCCGATCCCACTTGTGTTTACTCAATTTCCTCACGTTGGATTTGTCTCCACACATTCACTGTCCAATGGTGTAACGGACTCTGGCGCCGGAGGTACCGCATTAGCCGTTGGAAAAAAAACCAAAAATGGTGTTATCGGTATGGACAGTACAGGAACAGTCCCCTATAAGAGTATAGCTTATGCCGCGAAGCAAAAAGGGAAAAAAGTCGGTATTATTACAAGCGTCAGCATAGACCACGCTACCCCGGCTTCATTTTATGCGCACCAAGCAGACCGCGACATGTATTACGAAATCGGCAAAGAAATTGTCACTTCCAATTTTGATTTTTTTGGCGGGTCCAATTTTCTCAAACCCGAAACAACATTTGATCATAAAAAGGCGCCATCGCTTTTCCCCATATTAGAAAAAGCCGGCTATAAAGTGCTTAAAGGAAAAGATGCTTATGCACAACTACCAAATAAATCAGATAAGATCATATTGATGAATTCAGATGGCGGCCCCATAGATGCCCTTAAATATGCTATAGACCAAAAGCCAAGTGATTTAAAATTGGCGGATATCACATCTGCAGCTATCACTTCATTGCATCAAGACAATACAAATGGTTTCTTTTTAATGATTGAAGGTGGAAAAATTGATTGGGCATGCCATGCAAATGATGCAGCTACAACGATTCAGGAAGTGTTGGATTTCAATACCTCTGCACAACTTGCCTATGATTTTTATAAAAAGTTCCCAAATGAAACACTTATAGTCGTTACAGCGGACCATGAAACGGGCGGATTAGGTGTCGGTAATGGAAGTTCTTCGCTGAAAACAAAATTCTTGTCCCACCAAAAAATCTCGCATGCAGAACTTTCGAACGCAATTGGCAACCTTCGTAAGAATAATCCAAATGCAACATGGGACGATCTCAAGAATCTCATTGCTGCTCAAACAGGTTTGTTTTCCAAAATTACAATCCATGAAACTGATCGTAGTGCTTTAGAAGCTGCCTATCAAAAAAGCTTTGTCGATCATCAAAATGAAACCGCAAAAAGCCTTTACGCAAGCGACGACAAGATTGCCGCATTGAGTATTTCAATCTTAAATCGGATGGGATCAATAAGCTGGGCCTCTAACAACCATTCTGCCGCCTATGCACCAGTATATGCCATCGGTGTTGGCTCCGAACAATTCAATCAGAAAATGGATAACACAGATATACCAAAGAAAATCGCTACAGCAGCAAAACTTAGTTTAGACTAAACAAAAAAAGATCCCCAAGAAATCTTGGGGATCTTTTTTATGAGCCTCTTATCGGAATCGAACCAATGACCTACTGATTACAAGTCAGTTGCTCTACCAGCTGAGCTAAAGAGGCTTTCAAATGAATTTTAATGAGTGTCGCTCAAAGAGCCTCTTATCGGAATCGAACCAATGACCTACTGATTACAAGTCAGTTGCTCTACCAGCTGAGCTAAAGAGGCTTTTTAAAGAAGTTTAATGCATGTTGCTTAAAAGAGCCTCTTATCGGAATCGAACCAATGACCTACTGATTACAAGTCAGTTGCTCTACCAGCTGAGCTAAAGAGGCGTTACTTCTTTTCAATCTTACAACGTCTGACCGTTTTAAGATGCTGCAAATATCGAAAGCTTAAACCAAAAATGCAAGTCGATTTCAAGAATTTTCTACCCTGCTAAGCCAATTATTTAAAAATCAAGCGCATTATTTTTAATAACTGAAAATTTGTCATGATTCAATAAAAAATATTGCCATTTTTTCCGAAGTATGGCCTAAAACCTGAATGGCACTTCAATTGTTATAACCAATATGTATCAACGAAACTTTAAATAAGACAATAAAAATGAATTTTAACAACTATACAATTAAAGCCCAAGAGGCTATACAAAAAGCTTCCGAAATTGCGGCAGGCCATCAACAACAGGCCATTGAGACAGCGCATATTTTAAAAGCTTTACTTACAGTGGATGAAAATGTTGTCAGCCACTTATTAAAAAAGTTAAATGTCAACCTCAGCTATCTCGGTACTGAACTTGACAAACAAATTGAAGGTTTTCCGAAGGTTAGTGGCAGCAATATTTATTTAAGTAGTGATGCCAACAATGCACTTCAGAAAGCACAGGGCTATCTCAAAGAATTCAATGATGAATTTGTCTCGGTAGAGCATTTACTATTGGGTATCCTGGCAACTTCTGATAAGACCTCAACATTACTTAAGTCACAGGGCGTTACAGAAAAAGACTTAAAGACCGCCATAAAAGAATTGCGCGGAAACAGTCGGGTAACAGATCAAAATGCTGAAGCCACCTACAACGCTTTGGGGAAATATGCTCGAAATTTAAATGAATATGCCGAATCCGGCAAATTGGATCCTGTTATCGGCCGTGATGAGGAAATTCGACGTGTGATGCAGATACTCTCCCGTCGTACCAAAAACAACCCCATACTCGTCGGTGAACCTGGGGTTGGTAAAACGGCTATTGCGGAAGGTATTGCTTACCGAATTATAAAAGGCGACGCACCTGAAAACTTAAAATCTAAGATTGTATTTTCCTTAGATATGGGCGCTTTGGTTGCCGGCGCCAAATATAAAGGGGAATTTGAAGAACGTTTAAAAGCGGTTGTAAAAGAAGTTACCGATTCCAATGGAGACATTATACTCTTTATCGACGAAATCCATACACTGGTGGGTGCTGGAGGTGGTGAAGGTGCCATGGATGCGGCTAATATCCTCAAACCGGCTTTAGCTAGAGGTGAGCTCCGTGCAATTGGAGCGACAACCTTAAACGAATATCAAAAATATTTTGAGAAAGATAAAGCATTGGAACGCAGGTTCCAGAAAGTCATGGTTGAAGAACCCGACACACAAGATGCTATTTCTATTCTCCGTGGCCTAAAAGAACGCTACGAAACACACCATAAGGTACGCATTCTGGATGAGTCTATCATTGCCGCCGTGGAATTATCACAGCGCTATATTTCCGATCGTTTTCTACCAGATAAAGCGATTGATTTAATTGATGAGGCAGCATCCAAATTACGCCTTGAAATGGACTCTGTACCGGAAGCTGTCGATGAGCTTGAACGTCGTATCATGCAATTGGAGATCGAGCGTGAAGCTTTGAAACGTGAAAATGACGACAAAAAAGTCGCAGAACTTTCGGAAAGTATCGCCAATCTATCGGCAGAAAGAGATACGTTGAGAGCATCCTGGCAAGAAGAAAAGAGTCTTGTTGACAATGTTAATCAAGAGATTGAGAATATTGAAAACTACAAACTCGAAGCGGAGCAGGCTGAACGTTCCGGAGACTATGGAAAGGTAGCAGAGCTTCGTTATGGACGGATTAAAGAAGCGCAAGAAAAAGTTGACAAACTAAAGGCTGAACTCGCTGAAAAACAAGAGAGCAAGCGTATGCTCAAAGAAGAAGTTACTTCGGAAGACATTGCCGATGTTGTTGCAAAATGGACGGGAATACCTGTGAGCAAAATGATTCAATCAGAACGCGAAAAATTATTGAATCTTGAGGAAGAGCTTCATAAACGTGTCGCCGGTCAGGATGAAGCAATAGAAGCTATTTCTGATGCCATTCGTCGATCACGCGCTGGATTAAATGATGCGAAAAGGCCAATAGGATCGTTCATATTTTTGGGGACTACCGGAGTCGGAAAAACCGAACTTGCAAAAGCACTTGCCGAGTTCTTATTTGACGACGAACAATCCATGGTTCGTATTGATATGTCGGAATATCAAGAACGACACGCAGTGTCTCGTTTAATCGGAGCGCCTCCGGGATATGTCGGCTATGATGAAGGCGGACAATTGACTGAAGCAGTCCGTAGAAGACCCTATTCTGTTGTTTTGTTAGATGAAATTGAAAAAGCTCATCCCGATGTATTCAATATCCTATTGCAGGTATTGGATGATGGCCATCTTACAGACAACAAAGGTCGTACGGTAAACTTCAAAAACACCATTATCATTATGACCTCCAATACGGGGTCGACCATTATACAGGAGAATTTCAGTCATCTGACCGATGATAATAGGGATGAAATTATCGCCAAAACACGCAATGAGGTCTTCGATCTTTTAAAACAGTCGATTCGTCCCGAGTTTTTGAACCGTATCGATGAAGTGATTATGTTTACGCCATTAAGTCGAGACGAAATTGGAGATATTGTTCGTTTACAATTTGCACATGTTCAGAAACAGCTGGCCGAACAAAATATATTTATTACAGCTTCTGATGAAGCAATGGATTGGCTGGCACAACTTGGTTACGATCCTATTTATGGGGCTAGGCCATTAAAACGTGTTATTCAAAAACGAATTTTAAATGAACTATCAAAGGAAATTTTATCCGGAAAAGTAAATCGCGATTCGATTATTCGTCTAGATGTATTCGACGGTAAATTTGTGTTCATCAATAAACAAGAACAATAAAAAAGCTGAACGTCCGATATGACTATCGGACGTTCTCTTTTTATCATTAATTTTAGACATTTAACCTGTAATACCTAAAGCTTTTAACAACTTGTTTACATCGTCTTCCCCGTCCAGATGCTGTACCAATACTTTAGTTTTTGCATCATAGATATAGAGCGAAGGATAATTGCTTGGCTTAAATTTCTCAATAAATTGAGTTCCAGCATCAAACAAGAATTTCACATTTGGGGCACTTTTCAATGCCTTCGCATGCATATTAATAAATCCATCGACATAAGGCTTGTCATTCATGGAGATAAAATAGAAGGATACATTCTTGAATTTGGACAAGTGCTGTGCGATACCAGCCCCCATTTTCTGGCAATGGCCACAACCCGGGTCGTAAAAATCCAACACAATATATCCCGATTTTGGAAGCTTGTCCGAATTAAACTTGTTAGCCTGATAGACCTCCTCAAAAGTAAACGATGGAAGTGTTTTGGGTGCCTGTGCAAAGACAGGTTGAAATAAAAAAAATACACTTACAAAAAATAGGGAATAAAGGAACCTCATGTTAAAGAAATTTAAACCAACAGTGACTATTCAATTAATTTTAATCAATAATACTTAAAAATGCGCTTCAGTCAACTATTATTTTAGTTTTTTTACAAAAAATCCGTAAATTTGGGCTAATTTTTAAATCGATCAAATCTATTAATACTTATTAATCGTGAAAAAACGAATTGCTATTTTTGCTTCAGGTTCAGGGTCCAATGCTCAAAAAATAATGGAACATTTCAAGTATTCAGATGAAGCTGAGGTTGCCTTGATTTTATCCAATAACCCTGATGCTTACGTTATTCAGCGAGCCGACAATTTTGAAATACCTGCACATATATTTGATCGCGACGAATTTTATAAAACAGACAACGTTGTCAATATTCTTAAAAACTTAAATATTGATCTGATTGTTTTGGCGGGTTTTCTTTGGCTTGTTCCCAATAACCTTCTGAAAGCTTTTCCGAATCAGATTATAAATATACACCCTGCTCTCCTACCAAAATATGGTGGCAAAGGGATGTATGGTGACCATGTACACAAGGCCGTTTTGGCCAATAAGGAAGAAGAACACGGGATAACGATCCACTTCGCAAATGAGCATTTCGACGAGGGGGAAATTATATACCAAGCACGATTCAAAGTCGATCCCAATGATACTTTAGACATTATTAAATTTAAAGGGCAGCAACTCGAACATCAGTACTTCCCTAAAGTAATTGAAAATCTTATCAAAAAAATGTAAAAACAACTCTATTATTTAGAATTGTTTTAAACAAATTGTAACTTTGCTTCATGAACGAAGTTATTGAATCTGTGTTGGAGCTAGATGAGTCAGAAAACAAAGCCGGGTTGTTTCAGTTTCGAAATACGGCTATGAACCCTTTTTCTGACTTTTCCTGTGCCTGCTTTAAAAAGTGTTGCAAAAAATATAAAGAAGGCAAACGCTGTAAAAAATGTCCGGGTCGAAAAAAATAGCCATTTATTGACTACTCCTCCAGGTAATCTAAATCTTTATCAAAGCTTTCTTCTAACTGGGTCAACGAATAAATTGCTATACCTGAAAGAACTAAAACCATTGTAATTGCCGCTGGCACGATTCCAAATGCATTTACTAGAAGTCCATATAGCATCGTTGACGGAATAAGCGCACCGCGCACGAAGTTGGGAGCCGTCGTTGCAACAGTTGCTCTGAGATTTGTACCAAATTGCTCGGCAGAAATAGTTACAAAAGTTGCCCAATACCCCACTCCTAAGCCCATTATAAAGGCAAGACTTAAAAACTTTGTCGCTGTAATACCATCACTCAATAAATACCATAGTGAACTTCCAATGATAATTAATTGACATATAAACACAACTTTTTTGCGGGATTTTAAAACCTGCGCAAATATCCCCGCCAATACATCCCCGATAGAAATACCGATATAGGTAAACATCACCCCTTGACCAGCACTCAGTGTACCTGTAGCCCCCAAGGCTTTGCCTATTTCCGGAGCCTGTGTAACCAAAACACCAACAACAAACCAGATTGGAAGACCAATGCATAGACAGTTGACATACCGTTTTAACCGGCTTTTATTTGTAAAAAGCATACGGATATCCCCTTTCACAATATCCGATTTATCTTGATCCTTAAAGAGTCCTGATTCAAAAGAGCCAATGCGCAACAGTAGCAACAGCAAGCCCATTCCACCACCGACAAAGTAGGCCGTCCGCCAGTCAAATTCTTCCGAGACAAAATAGGCCAATATAGCGCCTAAAACACCGACACCGGCAACCAACATGGTCCCATAACCACGTTTTGATTTATGCATGCTTTCAGAAACCAAGGTAATTCCCGCCCCCAGTTCTCCGGCCAAACCAACTCCCGCTATAAAACGAATAATACCATACATAAGCACATCATGAACAAAACCATTTGCAATATTCGCTACAGAGTATAAAAGAATCGATCCAAAAAGCACTTTTAAACGTCCAAATTTATCCCCTATAATCCCCCAGAGAATTCCACCCAACAGCAAACCGCCCATTTGCATATTGAGCACAAATTCACCTTTTATCCGCATTTCTTCCGCAGGGACGCCAATATCAGTGAAGGACTGAATACGGACTATGGAGAAAATAATCAAATCGTAGATATCGACGAAATAGCCCAATGACGCAATCATAACCAGTAACCATACTTTTCTACTGGATTGTTTTTCTTTTATTGTTGACATTTTAGGTTTTTTGATCTGTAAAAATACCATAGTGAAGCTATAAAACCAAGATTTCGAAAAATAATCCGACACATTGTTTTATTTTTGTATCATGAGATATAGTCCACTTGCCTTAACATGGCTATTACGTATTTACCCACCATTTCTATTTCAGGGAATCTGGGTTAAAAAAATTAGCCCGGGCTTCCAAGGCGCCAAAGTAAAAATTTATAAGACACCATTCAATATCAATACCAACAAAACATTATTTGGAGGAACGATCTTTTCTGCAGCAGATCCTATCTTCCCTATCCTCATTGATCAGTATCTTCAAAAGATTGGATTTAAGAAAACGGTGGCCTGGTTAAAATCATCACAGATCATTTTTAAGAAACCTGGCAAAACCAGCGTGGAATATTCTGTGCAACTCTCCGAGGAAATCCTTGAAGAATGTGCCCATATTATTCGAACAAAAGGCAAAGTAGTAAAGGATTTTACCTTGGAAATTAAAGATAAGTCTGGCGACCTCTGTGCCACGGTGCGCTGTGAAACGTATATTCGTGACTTGAATTTTACATTCCCTTCCAGAAATCGAAATATTGAGCCATAAGAAATTAATATATTTGTCCAATTACCAAAAAATAAGAAACATGAATAAAATCGCGTTTGTAGCTATCGCATCCTTGGCAATAGCAGCATGTGGAACTCAGGGAAATGGTGCAACAGGTGTAAAAGCCTTGCAAGATTCAACAATTAAGATACATGATGAAATCATGCCTCAAATCGCTCATTTCGACCGCGATGCTGTTAAGATAGATTCCATTTTGGCAAATTTAAAAAACCTAAAAATAGCTAAGGCTGATTTAGATACCAATTTAACAAGAAAAGAGCTAGGTACATTGAAAGCTAATTTAGAAAGCGCTACAGACCATATGATGGACTGGATGAAAGGATATAACCCCGATTCAACAGATGTTAAATATTTTGAAACAGAGCTTCAAAAAGTAAGTGATATGAAAAAGATATTTGATAGTGTTTCTAAAGAAAGCCAAGACAAATTAAAGAATTTTTAAATCTAAAAATTCAAATAACTAAGCCCTCCAATTTTGCAAGTAACATTAAATTGTTAATCAAAAAGATGGGATCAAGCTTAACAAACAAAACTATTAAACACATGAGATCCATAACTAAATTTTACTGCGCAACTGGCCTTTTACTCGGTTTATTTTCCTGTAAAAACAATAGCCAGACAAGCTTACCCATCTATGGCGAAAGAGAAGCTGTAGAAAAAACAGTTGATGGAAAACAAATCGTAGATACAGTCTATCATACTATTCCGCCTTTTAAACTGCTCAATCAGGATAGTACAATGATTTCAGACAAAGATTTTGAGGGTAAAGTATATATCGCCAACTTCTTCTTTACCCATTGTCCAAGTATCTGTCCGACGATGAATCGCAACCTATTAAAGATATACCAGCAATATAAGGATAATGAAGAAGTTCGTTTCCTGTCCCATAGTATAGACTTTAAATACGATCAACCCTACGTACTGAAAGATTATGCCAATAAATTGGGCGTAACCAATAATCACTGGCAATTTGTTTCGGGGACTAAAGCAGAAATATATGGTCTAGCCAATCAATACCTGGTTTATACCGCTGAAGATAAAAATGCACCTGGAGGTTACGATCATCAAGGGTACCTTGTCTTAATAGACAAGGATAAAAGAATTCGGGGTGCCTACGACGGCACAAACGATGAGCAAGTAAAAAAATTGATGAACGATTTACCTTTACTCTTGAGTGGGGCTAAAAAATAACATGCGCATTCTCTTAACAACAGGTATAACGATCGGGGTTATTCTATCCATCTTGATAGGCTGTCAGCATGAAGTCGATATCAAAACGGCACAATATGCTGTTAATGGTCAAAAGGTATACCGGACACATTGCCAAAATTGCCACGGAGAGAAAGGTGAAGGATTGGGGAATCTCTATCCTCCCCTAACCGATACCACCTTTCTGCAAACCCATCGTCAAGATCTTGCTTGCATTATCAAGAACGGGACTTCAGGAGAACTTGAAGTAGCAGGCAAAAAGTTCAATAATACCATGCCCGCTTCAAATCTTTCCGCAATTGATATCGCTTATGTATTAACATATATCAATACCAAGATCAATAAAGGGAAGAATCTATATCCTCTGGAAGAAGTGGAGAAAAATTTAAAAAACTGTAAATAGAAAAAGCGTTGGTTTTATAAAACCAACGCTTTTTCTATGCAACCGCTCCACCTCCTTTAATAAAGATCTTCAGGCCAATTTGCTAGCGAAACCCACGCTACAACCTTGACCTTCTTGAAGGTACCTCCCCTCCATCCATCAAAAAAAATAAAAAGTTGAAAACAATTTCACCTTTTTTTCCTTATTGTATTATTGATTCAAATAGTTTTATATTTATTGATTTATAACAATATTCTGACATTTTGGATCCAAATTAATCGTTAATTTTGCAACCGAATGAACGTTCGATTGATGAATTCCAATGAAAAAATTGCGGCAGTACTTGCCAGCACACTAAAACTTATACAAACAAACGGCTTCCATGGAACGCCGATGAGCAAAATCGCACAAGATTCTGATGTAGCAATAGGAACTATCTACCATTATTTTCCATCAAAAGATGACCTAATCTTTGCACTGTTCAAACATTGTAGAACATTACTGAATGATTATATTTTTGATGGTATAAAAGATGATTTCGATTATAAAGATTCCTTTATTCATATCTGGCGCAACTTTGTCAAGTTCTATTTAGAAAATGGGCATATCTTCAGTTTTTTTGAACAGTTTTTTTCGTCTCCTTATTACGAGAAAAACAAAGCTGAGATACAAGAACCTGTAGGTGGACAAAATAAAGTAGTTGATTTTTTACAGGAAGGCATTGATCGAAAAATATTGAAACAGGTAGACGTCCATCTTTTGGTGGCCAGTTATATTGGTGTAGCCTTATCGACTGTTCACAGTATCAAATTTAAAGATCTCAAATTCTCTGAACAGAATGTAGAAGATTTAATTGGGATTATTTGGGATGGAGCTATTAATAGAGAAAAAAATAATTAATTACATATATGAAGTTTAATAAAATCGTTTATTCCTTGGCGGCCCTGTCGCTTTTGAGTAATACAGGATTTGCACAACAGCAATCTGAAAACTTGCCGGCAAATGCAACACTTCAGCAGCTGATTGATTACGCCTTACGTAATCAAATCTCTGTAAAACAAGCACAATTGGACGAGGCCATCGGTGAAAAAGATATCGACATCTCCCTTTCAGGTTGGTACCCACAATTGGGTCTAAAAGGAAGTTATAATTATAATGTCATTGTTCCATTAGCAAATATTGGCGGAAATAATATCAAAATGGGGCAGAACAATGCGAGTGCCTTAACGCTTCAAGCAGACCAACAGATCCTCAATCCTGAGCTAATGCAAGCGAAAAAAGCCGCTGAGCTCGTACGTCTCGGTAATAAACAAAATACGGAGAACAAAAAAATAACAGCTGTTGTAGAGGTAAGTAAAGCTTATTATGACATCCTGACCTCGGAAGAGCAGATCAAGATTGTACGCGAAAATATCGCTCGCCTCCAAAAACAATTGAAAGATGCAAAGTCACAATATGATGTGGGTTTAGTTGATAAAACCGACTATAAGAGAGCGCAAATTGCTTTGGCAAATTCGAATGCGGACGAGAAAAGAACGGTTGAGCTTCGTAAATATAAATACGAATACCTTAAACAATTGCTAGCTTTGGATAAAAGCAAAAATTTGACGCTTTCATTTGATAATAGCAGTATGGAATCAGAGATTCTACTTGATACAACTGCAGGAATGACTATCTCTAATCGAATTGAATTCCAACAATTGGAAACATCGAAAAAGATTCAACAGTTGAGCACACAGTATTATAAATGGACATATTTACCGAGCGTAAGTGCTTTTTATAATTACGCATTCAACTATAGAAATGATAAATTCAGTAAGCTTTATTCCGACAATTTCCCGGGTTCAGTAGCTGGCCTAAATGTTTCTTTTTCAATTTTCGACGGATTTAAACGTAAAAAACAAATCAATAAATCCAGATTGCAGGAAGAAAGAATTGACTGGGACATCAAAAATTTAGAAAACAGCATTAACACAGAATATTCGTTGGCAAAGGCAACCTATAATGCGAATTTAAATGACTGGAAAACAGCTAAAGAAAATGTGGATCTCTCCAAAGAAGTATACGAGACAATCAAACTTCAATATGACGAAGGTATCAAAACTTATCTCGATTTAATGACAGCAGAGACTGATCTCAAAACAACACAGCTCAATTATTTGAACTCTCTTTACGCGCTATTATCAAGTAAATTGGATGTTCAGAAAGCAGTTGGGGCAATCCACACAAATTAATCAATAAACGGAAACTAATACAAATCATGAATAAAAGACAATTATTATTCGCTTTCTTCCTTGGGACGGCATTAGTATGGACCTCTTGTGGAAATAAAGATGCAAAAAAGCAAGGTGCAGCACAGGCTCAGGCTGAAAAAGTTGTCCCTGTCAGCTTTGGTGTCGCATCACATGAGACTGTTACAGGTACAATCAGTTATCCAGCAACAGTCAAACCGTTGAACGAAGCAGATCTATATGCGGAAGTAAGCGGCTATATCACAAAAATATATGTTTCTGACGGTGCAGTAGTTTCCGCAGGACAAGCTCTTTATGAAATTGATGGAACGCGCTACAACGCAGCTGTCCAACAAGCTAAAGCAAGCTTACAGGTCGCACAAACTGATTTGGACCGACAAAAAAGAGATTTAGCACGTTACCAAACATTGGCCGATAAAGATGCGATTGCAAAGCAGGTTTTTGACAATGCAGTATCAAATGTAGCGGCTTCTCAGGCACAGGTAGAGTCGGCTCGTGCGGCATTGGTCACTGCAAATACAAACTTATCACGTTCGACGATTCGCGCTCCTTTCAGTGGTACTGTAGGGATATCACAGGTACGTTTGGGAGCCTTGGTTAACCCTGGTACGACCCTTTTAAATACCTTGTCTTCAACTAGCCCAATTGCTGTTGAGTTTCAGGTAAATGAAAAGGATATTGCCAAATTTACCCAATTGCAAAGCAGCCATTCATCTTCGGACCTTTCTCTTTTATTGCCAAATGGAAGTACTTATGAAGGAAAAGGAACAATCACAACCATTGACCGCGCAGTTGACCCTGCTACCGGAACAATCAAAGTGCGTGCTACTTTCCCGAACAATGCCAACGAATTGCGGGCTGGTATGAATATTACGATGAATGTATCAACAACCTCGGCTACAGAAGAAGTTGTTGTGCCTTACAAAGCTGTCTTTGAACAGCTCGGGGTATTTAACCTCTATGCTGTGAATGATAGCAGTAAAGCCGAAATACGTCAAGTAAAATTGGGTATTAAAGCTGGTGATAAAATTGTGATTAAAGAAGGTGTCAAAGACGGTGAAAAGATTATCGTCGACGGTACCATGAATGTCCAAAATGGAGTTAAAGTAGTTGATGCTGCTGTCGCTGCCCAACAGGCTGCGAAAGGAGCACCTCAAGGAAAATAACACCATTAATTTTTTAAAGAGAATCTAAAAGATATAGAATGATTTCAGAAGTATTTATTAAGAGGCCAGTTACCGCAATCGTTATTTCGATATTGATTTCAATTATCGGGATCATTGCAGTATCCACGTTGCCAATTAGCCAGTATCCTTCTATTGCACCTCCAACAGTAACGGTTACGGCCAATTACACCGGAGCTGATGCACAGACGGTTGAACAAACCGTGACAACTCTTATCGAGAGTCAGATCAATGGTACACCTGGCATGATTTATATGTCGTCCAATAGTACGTCAAATGGTCAAGCAACAATTACGGTGACATTTGAAGTAGGTACGGATATCGATATTGCGACCTTAGACGTACAAAACCGCGTGGGAATTGCTGAACCAGCCCTCCCCGAAGCTGTGAGACGTCTGGGAATTACGACCCGTAAAGCCAATAACGATATCCTGATGTTGGTTGCCTTAACTTCACCAAAAGGAACGAGAGATGAAAATTTCTTGGCCAATTACAACAACTTATACGTTAAAGACGCGCTCTTACGTGTGAAAGGTGTCGGTGACGTAACCGCTTTTGGGCAGCCGTTTTCAATGCGTGTATGGCTAGACGCAAACAAATTAGCTAATCTAAGCATGACTCCGGCCGATGTATCAACAGCAATTGCGGAACAAAACTCCCGTATACCTGGTGGTAGTGTTGGTGGACGTCCACAAGAGTCTTCGACAGTATTTGAATATCCAATCATTACCGATAGTGACCTTTCAAATCCGGAAGACTTTGAAAACATCGTTGTAAAAACCAACAAAGATGGATCTATCGTACTTTTAAAGGATGTTGCACGTGTTGAATTAGGTCAATTTAATTATGGTACATCATCTACGGTAAATGGTATGACCTCATCTGCGATGATGATTAACCAGACCCCGGGAGGAAACGCTGTAGAGTCTGCAGACGGTATCGTCGCTGCTTTAGAAAAATTAAAGAAATCTTTTCCAACTGACGTAGATTATACAATCAGTTACGAGACAGTTTCGGTAGTAAATGCCTCAATTTCTTCGGTTATCCATACCCTAGTTGAAGCATTGATCCTGGTAACAGTAGTGGTATTTTTCTTCCTTCAAAGCTGGAGGGCAACATTAATCCCCGTATTGGCAATTCCGGTATCCATCATCGGTACATTCATCTTCTTCCTGATGTTTGGCTTTTCGGTCAACAACCTGACCATGCTTGCCTTTGTATTGGCCATCGGTATTGTGGTGGATGATGCCATCGTTGTGGTGGAAGCTGTCCAGCATTATATCGACCATTATAAACTGGATGCTAAAGAAGCGACACGTCGCGCCATGGGCGATATCACCGCTCCGGTTATTGCAATTGCATTAATTTTGGCTGCCGTATTCGTTCCAGTAGGTTTTATCCCTGGAATGGTCGGTAAATTGTACCAACAATTTGCCATCACGATCGCTGTGTCCGTTATGTTGTCGGCATTTATTGCACTTTCGTTAACTCCAGCATTATGTTCGATTTTATTAAAACCAACAGCAGTACATGAAGGTGCCAAAGGTTTGAATAAATTTTTCTACAAATTTAATGTATGGTTTGAAAAGGTGACCATCAGATACTCCAATGGTGTAAAACAAGCGATCAAAAAAGCACCACTTGTATTGATCATTCTGTTGTGTATTTTTATCGGAACAGGTTGGATGTTTACAACCAAACCGACAGGATTTATTCCTTCGGAAGATGGTGGTGCATTTTTTGCAGGTATTACTTTACCGGAAGGCTCTTCTTCCGCACGTACAAATGAAGTCCTTAAAGAGATTGAAGCCGATCTACACAAGACTTTTCCTGAAATCAAGTATGTTACCGCAATTTCTGGTATCAATATCCTAAACCGCGCGTTTAAATCCAATGGTGCAACAGTGTTCGTTTCTCTTAAGCCTTGGGAAACCCGTACACGTACTGCAAACGATATCGCGGGAATGATTATGGGTAAATACATGGGTTATACCAAAGCAAGGGTATTGGCGGTAACACCACCGGCAATTCCGGGTCTAGGTACATCTGGTGGTTTCTCTATGCAGGTACAGGATTTACAAACTGTAAATATCAAAGATTTCGAAGCAACAGTAGGTAAATTCTTGATGGCTGCCAACCAACGTCCAGAAATTGGAATGGCCTACACGATGTTTAATACCAATTCTCCAAACTACAAATTGGAAGTCAATCGTGAACAGGCAAAACGTATGGGGGTACCTATCTCAAGTATTTATTCGACAATATCATCCTATTTGGGAAGTAGCTATGTCAATGACTTTACAAAGTATGGTCGTAGCTACCGTGTCGTGACACAAGCTGATATTCCGTACCGTATGAATATTGAAGACATCAACAAATTGTATGTCAACAATGTTTCAGGGAACCCTGTACCGATGGGTACACTGGTCAAGTATGAATTAATGACAATGCCTTCAATCATCAACCACTACAATATCTTTAGAAGTATCGAGATCAATGGTAGTTCGGCTCCCGGTTTCTCATCAGGAGATGCATTGAAAGCTTTGCAAGAAGTGGCTGCACAAACATTGCCAGAAGGTTTTGACTATCAGTTCTCCGGTCTATCTCTTCAAGAGATGCAATCCGGGTCAAAGACCATTCAAATTTTTGCTTTGTGTATCCTATTTGTGTTCTTACTATTGGCTGCCTTATACGAAAGTTGGTCTGTACCTTTCTCCATTTTGTTATCTGTACCACTAGGTGTATTTGGGGCTATATTAACCTTAACATTAATCCCTACATTGGATAATAACATCTATGCACAGATTGGTCTGGTCACCATCATTGGACTTGCTGCTAAGAATGCGATTCTAATCGTTGAGTTTGCTAAGGAACGGGTTGATATCGGGATGAACCTTTATGAAGCGACATTAGATGCTGTAAAATTGCGTTTACGCCCAATTATCATGACGTCCTTTGCCTTCATCTTGGGGATTATTCCATTGATGCTATCCCATGGAGCTGGAGCAATTTCTCGCCAAACAATCGGTTGGACGGTATTTGGTGGTATGACTGCAGCCACACTCCTAGCGATCTTTATCGTTCCAGTGCTATTCGTTGTGATTACACGTATGGCATACGGTAAGAAAAAATTGGCTGAATTAGAAGCTAATTTCGATGAAGAGAAAGCGAAAAATTTAAGTTCACACTAATTATACGCTGCCTCTGTGAAGAATCCACACGGAGCTAACAGCAAGAAGCCTTTCCTTGTAACAAGGGGAAGGCTTCTTTTTTGCTCGTCCAATTATATTTTTTTATTTTTACCGCTCACTATTAAAAGTATATGTCACCTGAATCACAACGAAAATTTGAATTACTAAACCTTCTTGCCGAATCCTATGACGCACTATTATTTGATGTCGATGGTACCCTGGCAGATAATATGGACGCACACAAGCAATCGTATAAGGCCGCAGCTCAACAATATGGGGTCGAGTTGGACGTCAATTTGATTGATGAAACTGCCGGATGGCCCACTGTTGCTGTTGCAGAGGAAATCAGCAAACGCTATGGGGTAGATTTCGATTATCAAGAATTTTCCACACTAAAGTCTACCATTTTTCGAGACGAATATGTCTTCAAGACTAAGCCTGTAGATTACGTTGTTGAACATCTAAAATATCAGAAAGGTAAAAAACATATCGCTGCCGTTTCAGGAGGAACCAGAACAACCTTATCCATGACCTTAACCACCATTGGTGTGTGGGATGATTTGGAAACACTGGTTTGTGCTGGAGATACAGCGGAGGGAAAACCTTCACCACAACCCTTTCTTTTGGCAGCTGCTCAATTGAATATTGCTCCGGAAAGATGCCTGGTCTACGAAGACGGGATCCCAGGAGTTGAAGGTGCGAAAGCCGCAGGGATGGGTTGGGTTCGCGTTGATGAAATTTAATAAACCCCGATTTGCAGACTATAAAAAAAAGCCGCAGTAAACTTCAAGCTTACTGCGGCTTTTTTATAGCATTATACTCTTTAAAAACTAGTAATTATTTTCACTCCCCCGTTGCTATAGTTCAAATCGGATGATTTCAAATTTCCGATTGGAGCTTTATAATAAGGCTCTACAGAAATGGATAATTTTCCAACTTTCTGTTTCCGACCAACTGAAAAATTAATAAAGCCGTTCACACCTTTATCATCGACATTTTTGTCTTGGGATTTTTGTCTGTACTCCGTATTATTTGTTTCATAGATCGTTGCCCGTTCCTGATCCAATACACCAACATAGGATACACCGACTGAGGTATAGAAATTCTTGTTGATCGCGTATCTAACATCCAATGGGATATCAACTGTTAAGATTTTACCTGAAACCCGTTCATTACTCTTTGCATCTTTTGCATCTGCTACCCGCATCGCAAAGGAATTATTCAAATTCGATTGAGAAATATAATTTGGCGCATCTGCATTAAGAGAATTTGATCCCATTGCAGGAGTAATGGGTGAATTACCCGAAATAGCTCCATAATGTTGAATAGAAGCTCCTGAGCGAAGACTTACCTTACTCGAAATATTATAGGCTAGTGCGACCCCGCCCCCCAGCGTTATACTTTCTGACGTAGAGGCAGGTGATACAAAAGCGCCCATTTCCCATTTCTTATCTTGGTTAACGTTCGTGTGTACAACACTATTCCTTGCCCCCCCTTGTTGCGCAGCATACAATTGTGATAGTTTTGCAGCATCGCGTTGCGTTTGATTAACAGGCGACATAAACCCTGAATTGGTCGAAGCAATAACGGCACTACTATTCGTCACAGTGGTATTTGTTGAAGCGCTTACTCGTTCCACTTCACTTTCCGTTAAACCAACCTGCGCTGAAAATGAATTATTTTTCAATTGCATGGACTGCAGCCTTCTTAAATCGGCTGATACAGCCACATCGTGGCCCCGCATTAATTGCCCAGTACTCAATACCAAGTGGTGATTGTCCAAATTTTCAGTTGAATGGTCCGCTGGCACAGAATAGGTATAGGGCTTCTTCGCCGATAATACCTCTGCACTCACAATCCTATCGCCCGTAACATCTGATAACGACAGCTGTATCGATTCTTTTAAATCCTTATGATCACCTAACACATCTTCGCGTTCCGGCAGATGTGTTAAAACGACAGCAGGTATATCAGTCTCCACATTCGTCTTTAGCCCCCAATATCCTACACCAAAACACAATAACACAGCCGCAGCAGCACTCCAATACTTCCAATTAGAGGAACGATGTGCTGAAACGCCATAATTTGAGGCAAATTTCTCCCAGGAACCTTCTTTATAAGGTAGTTCATGGTCTTTTAATTGTCCAATGATTTCTTCTATCAATTCCTTTTTCTTATTGTCTTTCATCGTAACAACAATATTTATCTTATTTCTTGAACTACGCCTGTATAATCCAAGTATAATTTTCTAAGTTTTTGTTTCGCTCTAGTCAGATAAGTCCTTGACGTACTATCTGGTATGTTAAGCATCTGGGCAATTTCATCATGTGAATACCCCTCAATTTCATAGAGATTAAAAATAGTTTTTTGAATTTCAGGGAGCTGATCGAGCAGACGCATAATCTCATTGACTTCCAGTCGACTGTCCAATTGTACTGCCGGTGTATGCATATCCCCTTCTCCCAAATCTTCAACCGAATAAAACTGCTTTTTACTTCGTAAAAAATCAATCGAAATATTGGCAGCAATTCGTCCTATCCAGGCTCTAAACGATTTTTCGAGATTTTCATCTTCAATATCCCTATTAAATGATTCCAATTTTCGAAATACCCGAACAAAGCTTTCATTCACGAGCTCTTCCGCGTCCACATCCTGTTTTACATAACGAATAATAATAGCCATGAGATAACCATAATACTTCTTATAAACGAAAGCCTTGCCGTCTTCACGATCGCGCAAGCAACGCTCTAAGGCATCATGTAAAGATGATAGCTTCTTGTTATAAAAATATGACCGAATTATACCCACTTAAACCATTTAATTATTAAGTTTCAAACTTAGACAAATTGCCTTTCATATGCAATCAATAACACATGCCATGTAAACAATCTATCGAATTCTCCCCTTCATTATGAACGTTTTTTTCGAGGAGATAACGAAATTAAAATTATAAAACTCAAAATCAAATAGTCGAATGTCCCCTTGTAATAATATCACTATTTAACTATTTTTATCCCATATAACGGAATGCCATTTCCTTTCGCTACAGCGTTTTCAAAAAAAATCCATAAAAAGAATTGAAAAAAATGGCTATTTTTGCGTGATTTTCACATTTTAAATATTATTCATACCGAATGAGTACTGTATTATCCGAACAGGAACAACTTAGAAGACAAGCGATGCAATCGTTGTTGGATATGGGAATTGATCCATTTCCAGCAAACGAATTTGTCGTCAATGCACATGCTGCTGATATTTTAGAAAATTACGATAGAGATAAATTGAATTATAAGAACATTACCATTGCTGGACGTATCATGAGTCGTCGTGTGATGGGTAGTGCTTCATTCTTTGAAATTCAAGACTCTACCGGACGTATTCAAGCTTATATTAAGCGTGACGATGTATGTCCTGATGAGAATAAAGACCTATACAATGTCGTTTTCAAAAAGCTATTGGATATCGGAGATATCGTTGGTATCAAAGGCTATGTCTTCACAACACAAACCGAGGCTATTGCAGTACACGTAGAAGAACTTACCGTTTTATCCAAATCGCTACGTCCCCTACCTGTCGTTAAATCTGCAGAAGGTAAAACTTTTGATGCCTTTACAGATCCAGAGCAACGCTATAGAATGCGTTATGTAGATTTGATCGTAAATCCAAGTAACAAAGACATATTTATCAAACGTACAAAGCTTTTCAATGCGATGCGTCAGTTCTTTAACGACGCGGGGTATATGGAAGTAGAAACACCTGTCCTACAATCCATTCCAGGCGGTGCTGCAGCACGTCCGTTTATTACACACCATAATGCTTTAGATATTCCATTATATCTTCGTATCGCCAACGAGCTTTATTTAAAAAGACTAATCGTTGGTGGATTTGATGGTGTATACGAATTTTCTAAAAACTTCCGTAATGAAGGAATGGACCGTACCCACAATCCAGAGTTCACCGCAATGGAAATTTATGTAGCCTATAAAGACTACAACTGGATGATGGACTTTACAGAACGTCTGTTAGAACATTGTGCGTTGGCTGTGAACGGTACGACTGAAGCTACCTTCGGAGAACATAAAATTGACTTTAGAGCACCGTATAAACGGATATCGATGACAGATTCCATTAAGGAATTCACTGGATTTGATATTACTGGAAAATCTGAAGACGAAATCCGTATTGCTGCCAAAGGAATGGGCATCGACGTAAACGAAACCATGGGTAAAGGCAAATTGATCGATGAAATTTTCGGCGCAAAATGTGAAGGAAACTACATCCAACCAACATTCATTACAGATTATCCAAAAGAAATGTCTCCTTTAACGAAGAAGCACAGAGATAATCCTGATTTAACCGAGCGTTTTGAGCTGATGGTTTGCGGAAAAGAGATTGCCAATGCCTATTCAGAGCTTAATGATCCAATTGATCAACGTGAACGATTTGAAGATCAATTGCGCCTTTCTGAAAAAGGTGATGATGAAGCCATGTTTATTGATCAGGATTTCCTTCGTTCATTGGAATATGGAATGCCGCCGACCTCTGGACTTGGAATCGGTATGGACCGTTTAATCATGTTCTTGACCGATAATGCGTCAATCCAAGAAGTTCTTTTCTTCCCACAAATGAGACCTGAAAAAGTCGCCAAAGTAGCAGAAGTGAAAGATTATGAGGAACAAGGTATTCCTGCAGCTTGGGTTCCTGCCTTACAAAAAATGGGCTTTACAACCATTGAAGCTTTAAAAGAAGCGAATCCGAACAAGGTTTTTAATGACCTTGGTGGTATGCGTAAAAAAATGAAACTAGATATCAATATGCCAACGAAAGACGAAGTATTTGCTTGGTTCAATTAAATCGGCATCTATGCTAGCTAAAAAAGCTGCCTCAATAAAATTTGAGGCAGCTTTTTTTGTTTAAAGTGATCTTGTAAAAATGTTTACAATGGTCCAATACGACCCACAAACCCCGAGATTCCTTTCTGTAGTATCTCCGATCCTATCAGATTTGTATAATCAGCTCATCAGCCTCTATATTAACAGGGGTATTACTCGGGGTTAACAGGGGGTTAACAGGGGTATAACAGGGGTAAACCCAAGTTAACCCCCTGTTATACCCCTATAAAAGTACTGCTAGCTCTCTATTAGTCTAGAATCTAGTAAGAAGATAGTGATATGCTGACCAAGGTGATCTACGAAAAATATTGAATAGCTTTTAATCACAGGATATATGACACAATTGTCACCAATATATGACTCCTGCCAATTGTAGACATTTATTATATTTACATATCGTTAACTAAATCAGTTTTTAGCATATGAAGAATATTCTCGCGCTTGATGGTGGTGGTATCCGGGGTATTATTCCGGCAATGGTTCTCGTCGCTCTAGAAGAGAAGTTACAAAAGCAGACCATGGATCCCAATGCACGGATTGCCTCCTACTTTGACTTTATTGCAGGTACAAGCAGCGGCGGAATTCTGACTAGCATTCTTTTGTATCCGGAAGAAGGTAATCCCGCCCATCCGAAATTTTCTGCGCGAGATGCCTTAAATCTATTTGTTAATCATGGCACTGAAATTTTCAACGCTTCCAAATGGCGGCGTTTTTTAGGTGGATTTGGTCTTGTCAGCGAGCTCTACTCGTCAAATACATTATCAGACGTTTTGGATGAGTATTTTCAAAATGCACGATTGAGCCATCTTATCAAACCCTGTATCATCACTGCGTATAACATTGAATTACGGAAGAATCATTTTTTTAGACAACAAAAGGCAATTACGCATGGCGAAGCAAGGGATTTCTACCTCAAAGATGTTTGTAAGGCTACGTCCGCTGCACCCACATTTTTTCCTGTTGCAGAGATCTACTCCCTTTCAAAAACAAGATATCCTTTGATCGATGGCGGTGTGTTCGCTCAAAACCCCTCCATATGTGGTTTACTTGAAGTTTTAAAGGCT
The DNA here is from genome assembly GCF_014109745.1 of Sphingobacterium paramultivorum. Taxonomy (NCBI): domain Bacteria; kingdom Pseudomonadati; phylum Bacteroidota; class Sphingobacteriia; order Sphingobacteriales; family Sphingobacteriaceae; genus Sphingobacterium; species Sphingobacterium paramultivorum. The sequence continues at coordinate 1,634,741 of NZ_CP058555.1, read as the reverse complement.
TTTAACAGCACGCAGATAAACGACATGTTTATGGTATCCTTAGGTACAGGAATGTCAAAAACAGCTTATAATTACGAACATTTTAAGAAGAAACTTGCTATACAAATCGGTCCCGCTTTAGTTGACATTATGACAAGTGCATCTTCCGAGAGTACCGAATTTTTTATTCGGCAACTATTTCAAAGTAACGGTAAGCAACAAAATTATCTCCGCATAGAACCAGCCAATCTATCGAGTATAAATGCATCATTAGACGCAGCCTCGCCCAATAATATACAGAAGTTGATTTCCTTATCCGATAAAATGATCAGTGAGCATGAAGATACATTGGATTATATCGTTGCGCATCTCATTAAAGAAAAGAGCCAAAATAAGAAGAAAAATCCATGGAGCCAGTTGATGGATAAGTTCTAAAAGATTACTTTTACGCATATTTTAAATCTATATGGCATTAAACTACGTTTGGGTTGCATTTTTCTTAATCACATTTGCCGTAGCCCTTGTAAAACTAATCTTTTTCGGAGATACAGAAATCTTTCAGCAAATTGTAAATTCAATCTTTGACAGTGCAAAAACAGGAGCCGAAATCTCTTTAGGACTGATCGGTATGATGAGTTTTGCACTTGGGATTATGAAAATTGGCGAAAAAGGCGGTATGATCAATATCTTCGCAAAAATAGTGGGTCCTTTTTTTCATAAATTATTCCCGGAGATACCCAAAAATCATCCTGCGCTTGGCTCTATTCTTATGAATTTCTCGGCTAATGCCCTAGGATTAGATAATGCGGCAACGCCATTGGGACTTAAAGCCATGAAGGAACTCCAGGAGCTCAATCCCAATAAGGAAACAGCTACCAATGCACAAATCATGTTTATTGTGCTCAATGCATCTAGCTTAACCCTCTTGCCTATTTCAATTATGGCTTATCGGAAGGAGGCTGGTGCACCAGATCCTTCCGATGTATTTCTACCAATTCTAATCGCAACCTTCTTTTCCACATTGGTGGCATTGATTCTCGTTTCCATCTATCAAAAAATCAATTTATTTAACCGTGTAATTCTAGGATATCTGGGAGCAATGGGATTATTTATCGGTGGACTACTTTACTACTTTTCGGGACTCCAACAAACAGAAATCGAAATATTCAGCAAAGTATTCGGTAATGTTATTTTATTTAGTTTATTTACCTCCTTTATAGGTTTGGCTCTTTTCCGTAAAGTAAATGTGTACGATTCATTTATAGAAGGTGCCAAAGAGGGCTTCGAAGTTTCTGTAAAAATAATACCCTATCTCGTCGCGATGCTCGTTGGTATCGCGGTATTTAGAGCATCAGGAACGATGGACTATATGGTCGCTGGAATTTCCAAAGCTATCGCGCTATGTGGTCTAGATACATCATTTGTAGACGCTTTACCTGTAGCCTTTATGAAACCGCTCAGTGGATCCGGTGCACGTGGACTTATGGTCGATTTGATGAATGCCAAGGGGCCAATGGACTTCGCTGCGAGGGTTGCTTGTGTTATTCAGGGATCAACGGAAACTACTTTTTATGTCCTCGCTGTATATTTTGGTGCAGTGGGAATAAAGCGTACACGGCATGCATTACCATGTGCATTATTAGCGGAATTAGCAGGTGTAATCGCAGCAATAATTATCTCATACATATTTTTTAAATAACATACGTATATTGCAGAAAGGCCTGCCTTTATAACAGTGTCCGATATTTACAAATTATTATATTGTGATGAAAAAAACAATTGCATTAATAGCCCACGACGGCAAAAAACCTGAAATGGTCGCATTTGTCAAAGACCACCAGGAATTATTGGAGCGCGCCAACATTATTGCCACTGGTACTACGGGCTCTTATGTTAGACAGACAGGCTTGCCTGTGGAATTGAAATTGAGTGGCCCCATGGGTGGTGATGCACAAATCGCAGCTTTGGCGGCCGAAAGAAAAGTTGATGGTATTATTTTCTTTCGCGATCCACTCGGAAAACATGCACATGAACCAGATATTCAAATGCTCATGCGTGTATGTGATCTTTATAATGTCCCTTTGGCAACAAACCCTGCAACAGGAAGCCTCATCATTGAAGGGCTATTAGAAGACGTGGAATCATAATTTTAATCGCTTATGGACAATGAAGTAATCGTTTCAATAGGGAAAATACCCTATACAACTACCGTACAATACGGCAAGCATCAAATAACGGTTGATGAACCCGAAGATGTAGGCGGTGAAGATCAGGGCATAAACCCTACTCCACTATTACTATCCTCTTTAGGGAGCTGCAAAGCCATTACAGTCAAAATGTATGCTGACCGCAAAAACTGGCCCCTGGAAGAAGTGCTGGTGCGTTTATCTTATGAGGTGCAAACAAGTGAACAGCAGCAAACGACTTATATACAATGCTTTATTAGCTTTAAAGGAGATTTAGATGAGGTTCAAAAGCAGCGTTTGTTTAAAATAGCTGAAAAGTGTCCTGTTCATAAAATATTATCAAATCCTATTGTAATAACTTCAAATCATTTGTAATGTTTCTTGGGATAACGGATAACACTATTTATATTTGTCCGCGCAAAAAAGACCTTTAATAGCCGATAGAATCGAATAGTGAAGGTTTACTTGTCCTGCAATATAGATATTTGTAATAAAAAAAAGCAAACGATGCAATTGGATCCTCAAATAGCAATAGACTCGCCTTTTAGATCGATCAAACGTGAAGACTGGAAAAATTTAAACGGGAAAGTATTGCACAATTTCAGTGTCGAAGACCTGGAAAATCTACATGCACTGAATGAACCCTTGACAAATCAGGAAATAGAAGAAGTCTACTTTCCCTTAAGTCATCTACTTGAGATTCATATTGACCGTTTCCAAAGTCTTCACCAGCGTACAAACCGCTTCTTTGGCAAAGAAGTGAGCAAATTGCCTTATATCATCGGTATAGCTGGGTCGGTCGCTGTCGGAAAAAGTACTACAGCCCGGGTTTTGCAGCGCGTCCTTAGTTTACTCCCATCCAAACCAAAGGTCGATTTGGTGACCACAGACGGTTTTCTATACCCGAATCAACAACTTATCGAACGTGGTATTCTAAACCGAAAAGGTTTTCCTGAAAGCTATGATGCCAAAAGATTGATTCATTTCCTTTCAGCCGTGAAATCAGGGGCTCCAAAAATTGCGGTGCCAGTATACAGCCACTTGGTCTATGACGTATTGCCAGACGAACAGCAACAAGTGATTGAACAACCCGACATCCTCATTGTAGAAGGGATAAATGTATTGCAAGTCAACTCCCAACGACCACGAAAGGGACATAGCGTATTCGTTTCCGACTTTTTTGATTATTCAATCTATGTACATGCCAGCGAGAAAAATCTTATTGAATGGTATACCAATCGATTTGAGTCACTACGTGCTACGGCATTTCAAAATCCGGCTTCATTTTTCCATAAATATGCAAATATGACAGCTGATGAAAGCAATACCATGGCTGTAAATATCTGGAACGAAATTAATAAGCCCAATCTACTTAAAAACATTTTGCCGACTAGATATCGTGCGGATCTCATTTTAGAAAAAGGAAGCCACCACTTTGTTAAAAATGTCAAAGTAAGAAAGATTTAACCCTGCATTCTTGTAAACTGGAGGATTTCATTTAATATGTTGCTCTGGACCTGTTGATGTATTTTGTTGCTGGACGAGATTGCACTAACCTCAACTTTATACTTGATATAGTCTTTAGTCATATCGGCGACCTTAATTGTAAAGCCTTGGGAATGATCTAAATTTGGATTTTTCTGAAATAATGGGCTTAAATACTGTTCCAATTCCGCCACTGTAAAAGAGCGATCGATCGGCAATTCAAACTTTACAACAATTTTATTTGACTTTTGCGAGGTCTTATTAACTAACGTCGCTGTAAACACCAAATTATTGGGAATCATTACAGCATCGTCATCTTCATCCCGCACAACTAGATTGGCCAATGTGATGTCAACAATTTTCCCTTGATATTCACCTATTTTTATGCGATCTCCTACCGAAAATTGATCCGAAAACATAATAATTAAACCGGATATCATATTCGTGATATATTCTCTAAAAATTACAGCAATCGCCATTGCGACAATTGTCATGCTGGTGATAAAATCTTTTGGATTAATACCAACCGCTATCATTAGGCTGACAATAATAAAAAAAACATTGCCTACTGTAGCTACACGCGTAATTCCGAGCACAAAATTACCCCGGACAACCTGCTGTTCATTTCGACTGTTGTATAGTTTTACAAGGATAAAATGACCAATTGAGATCAGGACACTAGCTGTTAGAAAAGTATTTAAGCCGTAAGCCATATTCCGGATGATCTCCCGCTGCATATAAAAGGTTTCAAATTGAACAAATGATGCCGTTAGTGCAATCAGCAGTATAATCCGTACAATAAAAGAAATTGAAATTGGTTTTGTCATTTTTCACACAAGCTTAAGTTGTCTATCTAGTCAAATTTTAATGTTTCCCCATTCACTATTCACGATATTTCATGTAAAACGGCTACAAACAGGCTTGCTAAACTAAACAATTTTACTTTACGTAAAAAGCATTATCAGGAAATAGCTATCTTTGCCTAAAGACATTACATGCTATTAAATGAAGGAATCGAACGTGCAAACTGAACTTAACGTAAGCGGAATGCATTGTGCAAATTGTGCTATTTCAATCCACAAATACCTAGAAAACAACGGCGCTAAGGATATCTACGTCGATTTTGCCTCAGATGAAGTGAAATTTTCGGAAATCCCTCTTGAACAAATACCTGTGCTGGTCAAAGGTATCGAGTCTTTGGGCTACAAAGTTATTGAGGGTAAGGATAAGAAGCCTAGCTTTTGGAAATCTATTGAGTTTAAGTTCCTTTGCTGCCTCATCTTTACCATACCTTTGTGGAGCCACATGTTTACGGACTTACCCATTCTGCATGATCCCTATATCCAACTTGCGCTATGTGTCCCCGTTTATATCATTGGTTTTTCCTATTTTGGAATCAGCGCATTTCGTTCCATCTGGAACAAAATGCCCAATATGGATGTGCTCATCTTTGTTGGATCTACAGCTGCTTTTAGCTATAGCCTCATTGGAACATATTATAATCTAGGACATGATTACCAGTTCTACGAAACATGTGCAACAATCATAACATTGGTATTTTTGGGGAATGTCCTCGAAAAAAGAGCCGTTACCAAAACCACATCAGCAATCAAAGAGTTGGTTAAATATCAAGATATACCAGCTATTAAAATTGAAGACGACCAAGAAGTAGAGATACTAGCCCGAGAAATTAAATCAGGTGATATTTTAAAGGTAAATTCAGGAAATCAGATACCTGCTGATGGCGATATTTTGGAAGGACAGGCTTGGGTGGACGAATCTATGCTAACCGGAGAAAGTGTACCTATTGAAAAACTCAAATATGATGCAGTGATTGGTGGTACGTTACTAACCGAAGGAAATATCAGAATCATGGCGACCAAAGTTGGGTCTAAAAGTGTACTGTATCAAATTATTCAATTAATTAAAGATGCCCAAAGTAAAAAGCCGCCTATTCAAAAATTCGGTGATAAAGTAGCTGCTTATTTCGTTCCAATCGTCGTTACGATATCGTTTTTCACTTTTTTTATTACTTACTTTATTGCACAATTACCGCTCCAACAATCCCTCATGAATGCGATAGCTACACTTGTTGTATCTTGCCCATGCGCCATGGGGCTAGCAACACCTACAGCTGTTATGGTTGGTCTGGGAAGAGCTGCAAAAAAAGGAATACTGATCAAAGGCGGAAGCACCATTGAGGAGATGTCCGATCTCAAACAGATGGTATTTGACAAAACGGGTACCTTAACAACTGGCGATTTTAATATCAAAGCGATTCAGACCTTTGGTATTGAGCAATCGCAGGTCGAATCGATCATAGCACAATTGGAGAGTTATTCAAGTCATCCGATTGCAAAGTCGATCCGAAAACAACTCAAGGAAATAAAATCTTACCGCATTATCTTTAAGGAAGTCAATGAAATAAAAGGGAAAGGGATATTTGCTACAGACACAAATGGCAATAACTATTCCATTTGTAATGCAAAACTTGGTGAAAAGGATTACTCCAATCGCTATGATCTTGCCTTAACAATCAATGGCGTTGTAATTGCTGGCATTGTATTGGAAGATCAGATTAAGCCTTATGCAAAGGAACTCATCCAATACCTCAAAGATAAAGGGATACGCCCTATTCTTTTGAGTGGGGATCGACAAAGTAAATGTGAACGCACAGCACAAAAGCTTGGTATTGCTGATGTATACTGGGATAAGTCGCCAGAAGAAAAACTAGAGATATTGTTCAAGCTCAAAAAGAATGGCCCTACTGCAATGGTTGGCGACGGCATCAATGACGCTCCGGCATTAGCAGCTGCCGATGTTGGCATCTCGCTTGGTGATTCGACACATATTGCTATTCAATCGGCAAAGGTGGTTTTATTAAGCAATGATCTCAAATCCATTGAAAAACTATTAAAGATTGGTCACCATACCCTATTGACAATAAAACAAAATCTATTTTGGGCCTTCGCGTACAATATTGTGGCCATACCGCTTGCCGCTGTTGGCTTTCTCGGACCTATGCTTGCAGCCTTAAGCATGGCCTTTTCAGACTTAATTGTCATAGGTAATTCGATTCGGCTCCGCTTTAAAAAAATCAAATAAAAACGATACTCCATAAGTACCAAGACAATCCATAAAAGATTGTCTTTTTTGTGTATATTAGGGCTTAAATCATTCGCTTTTGAGGTTAAATTTTTGTAACTTCGCATGCGTAGCAAGCCAGTTTAGAGGGCTTGCTTACTAGTTTTATTGAAACCAAATTCATATGGCTGAAGAAACAGAAAACGACAACAATCTTGTTCCGGCAAACGACCGGATTATCCCAATCAACATCGAGGATCAGATGAAGTCTGCCTACATTGACTATTCCATGTCTGTCATTGTATCAAGAGCACTTCCTGATGCCCGTGATGGCATGAAACCAGTACACAGACGTGTTCTTTATGGTATGCTGGACTTAGGGGTTACCAGTGGCAAGCCTTACAAAAAGTCTGCCCGTATCGTCGGTGACGTATTAGGTAAGTATCACCCACATGGTGATTCATCCGTTTATGACACCATGGTTCGTATGGCTCAAGATTGGAGTTTACGCTACCCTTTGGTAGATGGTCAAGGTAACTACGGTTCCATTGATGGCGATCCACCTGCGGCGATGCGTTATACTGAGGCAAGATTAAAGAAAATTGCCGAGGAAATGCTATCCGATATCAACAAAGATACTGTTGATTTCCAAAATAACTTTGACGATTCCTTACAAGAACCAACAGTCCTTCCTACGCGTATTCCAAACCTCCTGGTAAACGGAGCTTCGGGGATCGCTGTGGGTATGGCTACAAATATGGCTCCACATAACCTATCTGAGGTTATTGATGGTACAATCGCTTTTATTGATAATCGTGATATTGAGGTTCCAGAATTGATGCAGCACATCAAGGGTCCAGACTTCCCTACAGGTGCGTTGATCTACGGCTATGCCGGGGTTCAAGATGCTTGTAATACAGGACGTGGCCGTATTGTTATGCGTGCGAAAGCTGAAATAGAAGCAACCAAGTCTGGAAGAGAGCAGATTATTGTTACCGAAATTCCCTATCAGGTGAACAAGGCGAATATGATCGAGCGTACAGCCGAACTGGTTAACGAAAAGAAATTAGAAGGTATCTCTGCCATCCGTGATGAATCTGACCGTACGGGTATGCGTATTGTGTACGACATCAAACGTGATGCAAATGCAAATGTTGTTTTAAACAATTTGTTTAAATATACAGCCCTACAAACTTCATTTTCAGTAAACAACATTGCTTTAGTTAAAGGAAGGCCAATACTGTTGAATCTGAAAGATATGATTCATGAATTTGTGGAGCATAGACATGATGTAATCGTTAGACGTACACGCTATGAACTGGCGGAGGCTGAAAAACGTGCTCATATTCTAGAAGGGTATTTAATTGCCTTAGATCATTTGGATGAAGTCATCAAATTGATTCGTAATTCGGATACACCAGAAGATGCACGCGTTGGATTAATGGAAAAATTTGGCCTGTCCGACCTTCAGGCTCGCGCGATCCTCGATATGACATTACGTCGTCTAACAGGACTGGAACGTGATAAGATTAAAGAGGAATATGCTGAATTGATGAAAACAATTGACTATTTGAAATCGATATTGGAAGACGAAGAGCTTCGTATGAAAATTATCAAAGACGAGTTGATTGAAATCAAGGAAAAATACGGCGACGAACGTAGATCTCAGATTGTACACTCTGCTGAAGATATGCGTATGGAAGATTTTATTGATGATGAAGAAATCGTTATCACAATCTCCCACAATAGTTACGTAAAACGTACACCATTATCCGAGTACAAACGCCAAGGCCGCGGTGGTCGTGGATCAATTGGCACAAACACACGCGAAGAAGATTTTACCGAGCATATCATCACAGCCTCAGCACATAATTATATGCTGCTATTTACAGAGGCAGGTCGCTGTTTCTGGTTGCGTGCATTTGAGATTCCTGAAGGAAGCCGTACTTCTAGAGGTCGAGCACTTCAAAATATCATCAATGTTCCAAAAGAAGAAAAAATCAAGGCCTTCATCCTGGTGAAGAACTTGAAAGACCAAGAATATTTGGAAAACAACTTCATTATTATGTGTACCAAAAAAGGTACGATTAAGAAGACGTCGTTGGAAGCCTATTCTCGTCCAAGAGCAAACGGTATCAATGCCATCAATATTAATGAAGGCGATCAATTAATTGAAGCTTGTTTGACTACTGGAAGCAGTGAAATTGTCATGGCTCTCCGTTCTGGTCGAGCAATTCGTTTCAATGAATCTACAGTTCGTCCAATGGGCAGAACGGCAACAGGTGTACGTGGTATCACCTTGGGAGCTGAAAGTGATGAAGTGATTGGCATGATTAGTGTGAATGATTCGGAAACTACCGTGTTGGTCGTTTCTGAAAAAGGATACGGAAAACGGACAGATATCGAGGATTATCGCGTAACGAATCGTGGTGGTAAAGGTGTGAAAACAATCAACGTTACAGATAAAACAGGCGAACTCGTTGCGATAAAAGGCGTTACAGACAACGAAGATTTAATGATCATCAACAAGTCTGGTATTGTTATCCGTATTGCTGTGGAAGAATTAAGAGTAATGGGACGTGCAACACAAGGTGTAAGACTCATTAATTTAAAAGATAACGACGAGATCGCTTCTATTACGAAAGTCGATCGTGAAGAAGAATCTGAAGAAGAGTCTGAACTGACCGAAGAGTCAACGGAAAATGGCGATTCAACTTCTGAAGAAAACACGGACTCAAACGAAGAATAAATAGTCTAATGAAAAACTTACTGATATCATTGTTAATATCTGCAAGTAGTTTAACTGTTGTTGCCCAATCCAATCTGAAAGAGGGCAGCAACAGTTTTGCTTTATATACCAAAACTGGCGAGTTTAAAAATCTTGAAAATGCGCGAAAGTTTGCAGACGCTTCCTTCCAATCGAAGAAAGATTCAGCTTCTGTCAACAATAACCTTTTAAGAGCATTGGTATATAGCTCCTTGGCAGTTGCAGATTCAACAAGGAAGCAGCCATATAAAATGGATCCTATCGACGTATCCATCAAATCACTTAAGCTTCTGGATCAAAAAAAAGCACGTCGAAACTTTCCTGCAGAGATGGACTATATTCGTCAAAATCTTGCTGGAGCCATCTCCTATCAGGGAGCTTTGGCTTTAAAAGATGGTAAATTTGACAAAGCTTATAAAGCTTACCTTCGAATAGATTCACTTGGCTTCAAAAATAATGATCTCAAATATAATCTGGCCGTACTCTCTGGCAAGAATAAAGATTATATGAATTCGATCAAATATTATGACGAACTCATTAAAAGTGAACATCCAAAGCCTAATTACTTTCTTGAATTGGCACAGATTTATTCGCTCGGAGGTACTAAACAGGATGTCTTGAACGTTCTTGAAAAAGGACATGCTATATTTCCTGAAAATAAACAGATACTTTTTAGATTAATTGATGTGTATTCAGCCAATAATTCTTATGACGCTATCTTAAATGTCATTGCTGATGCCATTCGTTTAGAACCTGAAAATGTCGAACTGAACTATATTGCAGGCTATTCTTATGAAAACGCCAATGATATAAAACGAGCGAAAGAATATTATAATAATGTATTGCGGTTGGATCCGAATAATTATGAATCTAATCTTGCATTAGGATTAATCAATCTGGAGACTTTATTAAAGGAACCTTCCAACCAAGATATACAAGAGTTAACCATCGAGTATCTGTTGAAGGCAAATGAGATCAAGCCTTATGATGTCAATGCGCTTAAAGCTTTGGCTAAATATTATAAGCTTATTGATGACGCATCACAATTAGACAGAGTGAATTTATTATTGAATCAATTAACAGTTAAATAGATATGAATTTAAAATCTCTATTATTATTAGCAGCAATAGGTACTGTATCTACCTCAGTTTCTTTTGCGCAGACGGGTAATGTTAAAAAGGCGAAATCAGCCCTAGCGAAATTCCAAGAATTGAAAGACGCTGGTACAGTTCAATTGGGTATCTCCAATTTGAAATCGGCAAAAGAAGCTATTGACGCAGCTGTTGTCAATGACAAAACAAAAGATAATGCTGAGGCATGGACAGTATACGCATTGGTAAATGCAAACCTATCAACAATAGATAAGTCATCTGAATTAGCGAAATTGGCTGAGGACGGAATTGCCAGAGCAAAACAGCTGGATGCAGACGGTGCGAATAAAGCGAATATTACTGTTGCGGAACAAATTCTGGGACAATATAATTTCAATTTGGGTGCAGAAGCATATCAAGCACAAAAATATGCCGAGTCTTACAGCTCCTTTACAAAAGCATTGACCTATCTTCCTGGAGATACATTAGTTACTTATTACAGTGGTGTTGCAGCACTATCTAACAAAGATTATAAGAATGCTGTGGAACGTTATAAAGAACTAATTCCAAGAAAAGATTTCTCTTCGCATAAAACGATTATGGTCGATTTACCAAAATTGTACCTCTCTATGCAAGATACGACTTCAGCACTTGAATATGCAAAAAAAGCGGCTGAAGCTTATCCGGATGACAATGCAGCAATGACTCAAAACATCGAATTGAATCTGATTACAGGTCACGAAAAAGAAACAATTGATGCCATTACTGCACAATTAGCAAAAGATCCAAACAATAAAAGCTTAAATTATTACTTAGGTATTGCCCAATCTTCAGCGAAAAATGAGGATGCAGCGGTTGCAGCATACAAAAAAGCATTGGAAATCGATCCTAACTTCTTTGAAGCAAACACAAATTTGGCGATCACGTTGATGAACAAAACACGTGAAAAATTAAATGTTGTTAATAATAACAGAAAATTGACGCAGGCACAATATGATGCAGAATTAAATAAGATTAAAGCAGAATTAAAGCCAGTGCTTCCTTACTTAGAGAAAGCAGTTTCTTTGCAGCCCAAAAATGTAGATGCTTTAACGAATTTAAAGAACTACTATATTTTTATGCAAGACGAAGCTAAAACTGCCGAAATCAATGCTAAGATCAAAGAAGTAGAATAAAAAAATAAACTTTCATAAAAAAGCCCGCATCTTGTTATGCGGGCTTTTTTATGAAAGTCTTTTTTGTGTTAAGCTAAAATGGCAATCAACTCAATCTGAAATATCAAAGTACATTCCCCTCCTTTTCGAGGTAACAATTCTTCCTTTCCATAAGCCAGCTTTGGTGGAAGACACACTTCCCAGATTGACCCAACAGGCATCATTGAAATCGCTTCTTGCCAACCGACTATGAGTTCATTGATATAAAACGTTTCGGGACGCTTCCGCTTATACGAACTATCGAATACGGTTCCGTCTAAAAGCTCCCCTTTATAATGACAGATAACTTTCGCGGACTTTTTGGGAATCTGCCCCGCGCCCTTTGTTAATACCTTATAGTGCAAACCCGATGCACATACAACAGCTCCCTCTTGTTGTGCATACTTTTCCAAAAAGACCTTTCCTGCCTCCAGATTCTTTTCCGCAAGCGCTGCTAAACTTAACTTATTTTTCTTTCTCTGAACCAAAACTCAATTGATTAAAATTCAATATTGCTAATTATTTAAGATATCCTCAAAATAACAGCTTTTTCTCCTTTTTACGAAAAAAGACCAAGTTTTTGTTCAATATAGTACCTTTATCAGCGTAGCTTTGCATCTAAGGTTTTCTCGAAACTAAAAGCCTTACTCACAGGACAGTTTTCCTTCGCTTTATGCGCTATTGTTTGAAACTCAGCTTCGGTAATCGTTGGGACCTTTCCTTTCAGCTCAAGTTCGGACCGTACAATTGAACCATTTTCGAAAACGATTGTCGATACGGTTGTTAATTCTTCGGGAACAAAACCAGCTTCAGAAAGATAAGCGCTCAATTGCATCGTAAAACATCCGGCATGTGCTGCTGCCAATAATTCCTCAGGATTTGTTCCGACACCATTTTCAAACCGGGTTGAAAATGAATATTGCGTATGATCCAACGCTGTACTGTCTGTAGTCAGACTACCTTTTCCTTCTTTCAGATTGCCATTCCATTGGGCTGTTGCTTTTCTTCTCATGTTTTCTACAATCAATTATTCAATTTAACTTTTCTCATGTCAATTTCTCCTGTCAGGCTTCTAGCCTTTCAGGTATATTTTATAGAACAAATAGTCGTTCAAAAAGTTGTATGCTATTTCACAAATTAATGTCGCATTCCACGCAAGTAATACGTTAATATTTTATTAAAACTAAACTCATGAATAAACTATTGTATCTTTTTATCATTGTAGCTGCCTTCACATCATGTAAAACTCGCCAAGTTAAGGAGCAGGCCTTAATACAAGACTGCCCGGAAGAAAAAATTGTAAACAAAATACCCGGTCCACCAGTGAAAGGCGAGATAGAAAAAATTTATTACATCTATCAGGGCAAAAGAGTTTCCCCAAAACAATTTGATCAGCAATGGCTCGAAAAGAATTGTGATATTAAAGAGACAGTTGTTTATTGATTTTATTTCTAAAAACAAGCATAAAGACGTAATTTCGCCTAAAATTTTTTATAATGACAATTTCTCTTCGGGAGGTCAGTCAAAAGATTTTAGGCTATGTCTCTTTAACTTTCCTTGGTTATTTCACAATCGGCCTATCGCTTGCTACCCTTCCCATCTTTATTCATCAAACTTTAGGATTTAATACAATTATTGCGGGATTGGTCATTAGCGTTCAGTATATTGCTACATTCCTACTCCGTGGTTATGCAGGAAAAATTGTGGACACCAAGGGTCCCAAGATTTCAGTTTTGCGCAGCATGTTATTTTTTGCATTATCTGGACTCCTTCTACTGCTTGTGTTTCTATTCCGTTCTCAGCCTCTTCTAAGCTTGGGTCTCCTGCTTATTACCCGTTTGTTTACTGGAATTGGAGAGGGTCTTGTGGGTGCGAGCCCTATAAATTGGGCATTAATGGAACTCGGCGATGAACATGCCGCAAAAGCGATTTCTTTCAACGGAATAGCCAGCTATGGTGCATTGGCTATTGGTGCACCCTTAGGTGTTTTGATGGTGAATCATATCAATTACGAAGCTTTGGCTCTACTTACCAGTGCAGTTGGCCTCCTTGGTTATTTTTATTGCCGCACTAAAACACCCTATCAAGTGGCACGTAAAAAGGCTGAAAAAGTGAGTTTTAAACGTGTATTGCTTTTAGTAGCGCCCTTTGGGATTTGCCTTGCTTTAGGAGGTCTAGGCTTCGGCAGTATCTCCACTTTTATGACGCTTTACTATGAACATTTCAATTGGCAAAATGGCGCAGCTTGCTTAACTATATTTGGCGTATTCTTCATTTTAACACGGCTTATTTTCAATAAGGTTATTGACCAATATGGTGGCCTTAAAGTTGCTTTAGTGAGTCTTTTCGTTGAAACATTAGGTCTCACGGTTATTGCTGTGGCTATGGATCCATTGTGGACCCTATTGGGCGCCGCATTAACGGGTTTTGGTTTCTCACTTGTATTTCCAGCGCTTGGTGTCGAAGCCATTAAGCGGGTAGATCAAAGTCAACAAGGCTCTGCTCTGGCTGCTTACGGGCTATTTATTGACATTTCACTAGGAATCACAGGCCCTTTAATTGGCTTTGTGGCCAATAATATGGGTATGACAGCGATATACCCATTTAGTACCATTATGGTCTCCATTGGTTTTGCCGTTGTTGGCAACCTACTCTATCAAAAACGGCGTGAGCTGACACCATAGTCTCCCCTAAACATAAATCATAGCATCAAAGATATACCTACAAAAAGAGCGGTGAATGTTTATACATTCACCGCTCTTTTTGTAGGTATATCCGTTAAAATTAACCTTCAATACTCGGTACTCCAACAACTTCATTGGTATCAGCGTTGTAATCGATACCGTCGAAATTGAAACCGAACAAATTGAAAAACTCGTTACGGTAACCTTCAATATCTGAAATTTCGGCTAAATTTTCAGTTGTTGCTTTCTCCCACAATGCTGCAACTTCAGCCTGAACATCTTCACGCATTTCTAAGTCATCAACACGGATACGACCTTTGTCATCAAGCAATACCTTTCCGTCAGCGGTATAAAGTCGCTCAGCAAACAAACGTTGCATTTGTTCAATTGTACCTTCGTGAATGCCTTTTTCCTTCATGACTTTATACAATAAAGAAATGTATAAAGGAACAACTGGAATAGCTGAACTTGATTGTGTTACCAAGGCTTTATTCACCGATACATAGGATACACCATTAATATCGCTCAAAATCGCGTTTATTGCAGGCACTGTTCCTTCTAAATTATCCTTTGCACGACCAATTGTACCATTACGGTAAATTGGATAAGTAAGTTCAGGACCTATGTAAGAATAGGCAACTGTTTTTGCTCCCTCAGCTAACACACCAGCAGCTTTAAGATCTTCGATCCAAAACTTCCAGTCTTCTCCACCCATAACAGCTACGGTATTCGCAATATCTTCTTCATTTTCAACAGGCTGAATGGTAATGTCTGAAATTACACCCGTATGAAAATCTACCGTTTTATTGGTAAAAGGCTCTTGTATAGGTTTCAAAACAGAAGCATGTGCTACGCCCGTTTTTGGATGCGTACGGCGTGGTGATGCCAAACTATAAACCACTAAATCAACCTGTCCTAGATCCTTTTTAATAAGCTCAATAGTTTGTTTTTTCACTTCGTCCGAAAAAGCATCGCCATTGATACTTTTGGCATATAATCCCGCCTCATGGGCTTCTTTCTCAAAAGCTGCCGAATTGTACCATCCAGCAGTTCCTGGCTTGCCTTCTGCTGCAGGTTTTTCAAAAAATACACCGATTGTAGCAGCTCCAGAACCAAATGCTGCAGAAATCCGAGATGCAATACCAAATCCAGTAGAAGCACCGATTACCAATACTTTCTTTGGACCATTCGCGATCTCACCTTTGGATTTCACGTATTCAATTTGATTTTTAATGTTTTGCGCAGCCCCTTGTGGATGCGAGGTTAAACAAATAAAACCTCTAGTTCTTGGTTGTATAATCATCTTGATTAATTTTCTTACTACTTGTTTTATTGATTAGGCAAAATAAGGAATTTTAAATGAGAAAATCGCGATAAAAATCAATTAGTTTTTGTTTCATTTCCATTTGAACGGACATTTGCTTACTTTCACAAAGTTAAGTATACATCGCACTCCTATTATTTATGCCAATCCAATTTACAATAAAAAAGAATAAAAAAAATGCACTTTTTTTAGGAACGCTAGCTGCGCTATTTTTTGCTAGCACCTTCGTTCTAAACCGTATTATGGCAATCTCCGGCGGAAGTTGGCAATGGACAGCCTCTTTACGTTTTATTTGGATGCTCCCAATATTACTTCTCATTGTTGCCATAAGAGGAAACCTCATCGATTTACTCAAAGAAATCAGATCCAACCTTTGGCAATGGCTTCTTTGGAGCACTATCGGATTCGGGCTATTCTATGCAGCACTTACCTATGGCGCAAATTATGGACCATCTTGGCTCGTAGCCAGCACCTTCGAATTCACTATTATAGCCGGCATGTTCATTGGTCCGCTGCTCGATAAGAAAGGGCAACGAAAAGGCATATCAAAAGCTTCACTCCTCTTCTCCATCCTTATTTTTTTAGGTATTCTTTTGATGCAAATTTCAGAGGCCCAGTCAACCTCTTTAAACACAATGTTATTGGGAACCATCCCTGTATTGATCGGCGCTGTTGCCTACCCCTTAGGCAACCGTAAAATGATGAAAATATCGAACAATAGATTGGATGCTTTTCAACGTACACTCGGCATGACACTCTGTAGTATGCCATTTTGGATTATCCTGAGCCTATTTGGCTATTTTGATAATGGCCTACCTACTGATAGTCAACTTTTCCAAACCTTTTTAGTAGCCATTTTTTCAGGAGTGATTGCAACACTTTTATTTTTCTCAGCTACCGATTTCGTTCATCAGGACCATAAAGCATTGGCAGCTGTAGAGGCAACACAGGCCATGGAAGTTATTTTTACGTTGGTTGGCGAAATTCTTATCCTGCAGGCGGCGCTTCCAAATGTATATTCCTGTATTGGTATTGTCATGGTGGTTATTGGCATGATTTTACATAGTCGCACAAGTTAATAATACTCTCACCTTTCATCTGATTGTAATGTTCTGCTTATTTTACTCAGATTTAAACTGTTGGCCATTGCTGAGAAAATATCATAATAGGTTCCTTTATGTGCGTATAGATCTTCATGTTGTCCTTTCTCTACCACCATTCCCTTTTCCATGACCACAATGGCATTGGAATCGATGATTTGAGAGATACTATGGGAAACGATAATTACTGTACGATCTTTCTTTATAGCATCCAAACTATTTTTAATCTGTTCGGTCGCGATGGCGTCCAAATTAGCCGTAGGCTCGTCGAGAAAAATAATGGGTGGATTTTTTAAAAACAAACGGGCTATGGCGATCCGCTGCTGTTGGCCCCCTGATAGTGACTGCGCATCCGAATCGTAACCCTTGGGCAGATCCATAATCTGCTCATGAATATAGGCTTTCTTGGCTGCTTCAATGATTTCTTCCCTAGAACTTCCCATTTTACCATATTCAATATTTTCAAAGATAGTCCCTTTAAAAATATGATTACGCTGCAATACCATACCGATATGTCGACGGAGAAACGCTGTATCGTACTTTGCCAGATCCACCCCGTCCAAAAAAATTTGGCCGCTGCTGGGTTCGTAAAATTTGTCCAATAAGTTGATAATCGTGCTTTTCCCGGCCCCACTCAGCCCCACTAAAGCCGTTATTTCATTCGGCTTGATCTCAAAATTCACGTCCTTTAAAGCAACGGTTCCATTTGGATATTCAAAAAAAACATTCCGCAACGCCAAATGTCCTTGAATATGTGCTGGCTTATAATCACCTTTTGATTCAATATGCTCGTCAGATTCCAAAATTTCGAAGAAAGATTCTGAATAGATCAGGGCATCGTTTACCTCATCATAAATACGGTGCAACTGACGTATTGGCGCCGAAACGTTATTAAATAACATGATATGAAACATAATCGCACCAATGGTGATTTGGCCAGAGAGAACAAGATAAGCCGTTAAAACAATGATAATGACAACAGCAATCTGTTCGACAAAATTTTTAATGCTGTCGTAAAGAAAACTCGTTTTTCGAGTTTCCATTTGATTCTCAGTCATTTCAAATTGGATCTTTTCATGACGTTTAGCTTCTTCTGGCTCCCGAACGAATGATTTAATTACTAAAATTGAATCGATCAAACTAATGATCCGGTTATTTTTCGACTCCCGGTAATTGCGCATCTGCCTTCTAAAGCCTGTCAACTTGGAGGCTTGGGTCTGACTAATATAAAGATACAAAGGAATAACAGCCACCCCTACCAGACCTACATATACATTAGCGTAGAACATACAGATTAATGCAATGATTGCATTTGCAAACAAAGGCAGAATATCAATAAAGAAATTTTGGACCAAACGTGTCAACGAACTAATACCGGCATCTATCCGAGTAGCCAATTTTCCACTTTCATTATCGGTTGAGGTATAAAAGGCTAACTTATAGGTCAAAATGCGGTTTACAATAGATTGAGAGAAGTCCCGTGCGATATAAATTCGAAGTTTCTCTCCGTAAAATTTCTGACCAAACTGAACAAAAGCATAGACTATTTCTTTAATTAACAAAATAATACTGATCATGCCTACTAGATACATGCCTTTTGATAAGGGTTCTTTGGCGACCATCAGGTCATTAATTTGATCGACGGTATACCGTAAAATAAAAGCATTTATTTGCGCAGCAAAAGACCCCACTACCGTTAATAACAAGGTATAAATAATCAACTGACGATAGGGTTTGGCAAAGGGAACAATTTTTTTAAATAATTGCGGGATAGTCATTGAAATTGATTTTAATATAGAGGAAACAACTAATCTAGGGACATTGTTTAAATGAAAAGCATAAAATCAATTTGATCACAACGACGTACTAACACAAAAAAGGCGTATCGTTTCATGATACGCCTTTCCAACAATTTGCGGGAGCCGCAATATTAACCAAAAATTCGATTTAATACTTTAGCTAGCCTTAAGCCACCTTTTAGCATACATTGCTCCATAATATCCTTGTTTTGATAAACATAGGAGTACGATAAATTGGCGTTATTGGCTACGTCAGCGTAAATCTTTTCAGCCAATTGATTTGATTCATACAACCAGTTAGCGAGCTCTCCAGCCGCCAGCTGCTCATTCTCTTTTTTGTTATTCACATCTAAAACAGTTGCAAACTCGGTATAACTATATTTCTCATTGTCTACCAAATCACTATCCCAAACACGGTGGATATTTGATTTTTTTCCAAACCAGCTTACTTCAATCTTATTGCCACCTTGATCCTCTGCACGGCTAACATGCATGGGTTGATGCGCATCGCCCAGAATATGGATCAAGAAATACAGGTTTTGTTTTTGTTGATCCATTGGAATAGTCTTATCTGCAAAGGACTTCTCAATACGGAGCGCTGTCTTATACAGATTCTCATCAGCTGAATTTTCTAAACCCAACTGAAAATCGGCCCAGGGTAAATTTGAGTTTAAATTTATAAAATGGGAATTCCCCAGTTTTTTAAATTCAGGATTGGGATCTGATTTGATAAAATCTCCCCAGTTGGCCCAATAGGCCAGCTTTTGCTGTCCAATGACTTTTCCAATATTCTTTTTGGCTTTTTTAGTCAAATGGCGTTCCGCAATTTCAGCCACGACACGATGCCCTGTTGTCCCCCACGCAAATACCGAAGAAAGCTGAAAACACAATGCCATTGCCAGCAAACCCTTGATCATTTTTTTCATTAGATTGTTGTTTTAAATGATGACGAAGCTCCTACCTGTTAGAAAAACGCCGTTCGCTCCCACAAACTGGAGTTGAAAAGCGGAATCAAACCTGTAATAACCCATCTTACTATACTGAATGTTAATTATTTGAAAATATCGAACGTATACTTCGCCGAAGACCAAAACTCATCCAAAGCAATTATTCTAGGCTTAAAAAAAGAAATGAGCTCGGCCCAGTCATCCTCTTTAAAAACACTGTAACCGGATAAGCTTGTATAGATCCGGCAAATCGGCTTTCCATATTCGTCCATTCCGTCCATGTCCCAAATCCACTCTTCTTCAAGAAGATCCTGCAACAACGTTTTAAACTGAAGAAATTGTTCTGCCATTAATGCCCTGAGCCCAGCATCAGATTGGGACCACTGTATCGCAATAGTTGCCACCTTCTTATCCGCATCCATTTTGAAGTATAAATGCTTAATACCTGTCTTGTAGTTAATCCAATTTGCTTTCTCCCCATCTGCCGATGCATGTAAAGCCATAAATTGCCCAAACTTCGTCCAGAATAACTGTTTTAATTGTTTTATCTCTTCCCTTGAATACACCGATACAAATTTTTAGTCAACAAAATTAGCAAAATAGCTCGGTATGTCTAAACCTTATTGGTATCAAAATTGTTGTTTTAACGATAAACATATTCGAAGATGAACATGGATAAGAAAAAATCACTATTACTATTAACTGGCATAGCACTTGGGGCTGTGGCCTATAATGCCTTTAAACCCGTCATCTCGCGACCTGACGTCGTGGATCCTTTTGACTTGGATAAATATCTTGGAAAATGGTTTGAAATAGCTAGACTCGACTTCTATTGGGAAAAAGGCTTAAGTCAAGTTTCCGCGGAATATAGCAAAAATAAAAATGGTACGATACGTGTCAATAACCAAGGGTACTCCGAAGACAAAGAACGCTGGAAACAGTCTATCGGAAAAGCCAAATTTGTCAACAGTCCCAATGAAGGTGCACTTAAAGTATCGTTCTTTGGTCCTTTCTACAGTGGGTATAATATTGTAAAAATTACGCCTGATTATAAATACGCACTCATTTTTGGTGACAATCTAGACTATATGTGGATTCTGAGCCGTGAGACTGAGATTCCAGATAAAATCAGAAATGAATTTTTAACCTATGCCCTGCAATGCGGCTATGAAACCGGTGATCTCGTATGGACCAAACATTAGTCGAAGATCGGAGCTAACAGCTGGTAGTTTAACGTCTTATCCTGTGTGAGTACATCAGCTATCTCCTCAACATCTTCCGGCGTGATTGCATTTCTGATACCTGCATTGTAGAGATTTACAAGGAACAGGGCACCTGCACGTTTTTCGTTGAGCAGCAAAATTGAACTCCCGACATAGAAATTTAATACGGATACTGCATAGTCGCCAAACAGGTTAAAACCGAAATCACCATTTTTCTGTAGGCAATAACGCATCATTTTTTCAAAATCAGAACGCAAAGTATCTTTTATCTCAGTAGTCATCAAAATCTTTTTAGAGGCACAATTACTGGAAATAGCGCATAACATCATACACTCCTCTCCTGGCAGGACAAAAATGCAAAAAATATCCCAAACAATGTACCGCTAAGCAGTAGATTGTTTGGGATAAACTATGCGTTATGCTGCGACTAGTTTACAATGCTTCTGCATGTTGAGAAACATCCAAACCAAGCTCTTCATCTGTCTCTTCGACGCGCAATGGAGCTATAATATCGGTGATCTTCAATAGCACAAGTGAACCAACGAAGGCAAAAAATGACACCGCAAATAGTGCAACCATATGAACAAAAAACAATTTCGTTTCGCCAAAAAATAGACCATTGTCCACAACAACAGGATTAATGTTATGATGGGCAAACACACCGGTAAGTACCATACCAACCATGCCACCTACCCCATGACAAGGAAATACATCCAACGTATCGTCGATACTTGTTTTACTTCTCAGATATACAACCAGATTACTAACCAACGCGCCAACTAAACCAATGATCATCGCATGTGGAATACTGACAAAACCAGCAGCTGGTGTAATCGCAACCAAACCAACAACGGCACCGATACATGCCCCCATTGCTGAAGGTTTCTTTCCACGTATGATATCAACAAATATCCATGCCATAGCGGCCATGGCTGATGCTGTGGTCGTGGTCGCAAAAGCGTAAGCTGCCAAAGAATTTGCTCCACCAGCAGAACCTGCGTTAAATCCAAACCAGCCAAACCACAAGAGTGCTGTACCTAATATCACGTAGCTTATGCGCGCCGGATTATGAATTTGCAGTTTACGTCCTTTTAAATAAATCGCTGCTGCCAATGCTGCCCAACCGGCCGACATGTGCACAACTGTACCACCGGCAAAATCAAGAACACCAAATTTTGCCAATATACCTTCAGGGTGCCAAGTAGCATGTGCCAATGGCATATAAATAAAAATACTGAACAGAATAATGAATAGCATAAATGAATTAAAACGAATACGTTCAGCAAAAGCCCCCGTGATCAATGCTGGTGTGATAATCGCAAACTTCAATTGAAACATCGCAAACAAAACCAAAGGTATAGTGGGAAGCGCTCCCCAAGCAACATTCCCTAATGTACCTTTCATCATAAAAAATGTACGCGGATCGCCTACAATACCACCGATATCATCACCGAAAGCCAAACTGAAGCCAACAATGACCCAGAGGATTGTCATTAAACACATACATATAAAGCTTTGCATCATCGTTGAAATTACATTCTTCTTGCTAACCATACCGCCATAAAAAAACGCAAGTCCAGGTGTCATAATCAACACCAATGCAGAAGAAGTTAACAACCAGGCCGTATCTCCCGTATCAAATTCTGCCTTGTTTAAGTCAGACAAGTCAATGGACGGAAATACAAGTCCCAATACTCCTAAAAGAACTAGAACAATGAGTGGAATAATTTTTTTCATTTGTTTAAACTGATTAGTGTTTTCAATATATTAATAAAATTGTTAAAAAAATACAAGAACAAAACAAAAACCTACTTTCCCTTATAATTTTTTCAAATATAAAGTCTTTTTGTTAAAAAAATACTATGTTATTTTATTTTTTATGATTTTTTTTACATAATTTCACAGAAACAAACACAAAAACCATAATTACCAATTAATTTTTAAACAAAAACCAATACAAAACAGACAAAACAAAAGAATTAAACCTTAAAAAAATCAAACAAATCAAACTTAAACCAAAAAAAACATGAAAAAACTTCTAACAATCATCTTTTTATCATTATTTCTAATAAAAACAGCTACATCACAAGAAGAAACCAAAGAAAAAGGAGTAGAAATATCCGGATCAGTGGATACTTATTGGAAATATGATTTTCAAAACAAACCTAACATCAACACCTATTTCACCGAAGACAACAACTCCGTCTCTATTGGGATGGTGGATTTGGCTGTAAAAAAGAAGTTTAAAAAAGCATCATTTGTCGGAGAATTGTCTTTTGGCCCTAGAGGGCAGTATCGATCCATTATGAATGGTGATGGCCAGGCCGGCGATGACAAAAACAGTTTCCATATCCAAAATCTATATGTAGGCTATGATCTGACCGAAAAACTCAATCTTACTGCAGGTTTCATGGGAACATTTGTGGGTTTTGAAGTGATATCACCAACCTACAATTTCCATTATTCAACTTCTTATTTATTCGGTGCCGGTCCATTTCAAGACGCTGGTTTAAAAGCTACTTATAGTTTCTCAGACAAAGTGGCTTTAATGGTCGGACTATTTAACGACTGGAACGTCTATCAAGATATGAATGGAGTTTCACATGTCGGATCACAACTTGCCTATACCCCCAACGATAAAAGCAGCTTTTATCTCAATTTTCTAACAGGATCCTCTGCTGGCGGCAAAACCAATTACAGCTCTGGAACATTGGTCGATCTTGTAGCTAATTATGACTTCACCCCCAAATTTTTTCTTGGTTTAAATGCTACAAATTATAAAAAGAGAGATGGTGGGGGTTACTCTGGAGTAGCACTTTATCCAAGAATTCATTTTTCAGAACATTTTGGACTAGGATTACGCGAAGAGTTTTTCCAAACGCATAAAGAGGAAGAAAATGGAATCCCTAGTTCCAATATTCTCGCAACCACCTTGACCGCAGAATACAATTACCATGGATTCAAATTTATTCCCGAAATCAGAATTGACAAAGGAAATACCGAACGATTCATCAAGAATGACCTAAGCCCGACCAAATCTGCAGGACAATTTCTATTGGCCTGTGTCTACAGTTTCTAAATAGCATTACATTACACATAAAAGGAAAGAGCAGATTCCAGTGGAATCTGCTCTTTCCTTTTATTTTCGAAGCGGTCTAGCTGCGTTGCAAAAAGCAATTATCGAACACTTACCGAAACATGACGATCCATAATACGATCGGATTCGGGCGCATCTGCCATATACTTGGCAAACTGTGAGCCGTAACCCTCTGCACCTATCACCTGTTTGGAAAGCTGCTCTTTACCCAGGTAATCCTTTACAGCTGTTGCCCGCTCAAGCGATAACTTTTTATTAAAATCCTCATTGCCCGTTTTGTCTGTATATCCACCGATTTTAATATTAGCTGCAGGAAAAGCCTTTAATATCGCAGCAAGATTACTTAATTGCACCTGACTTTCAGGCAGTACCTCGGCTGTACCTGTTTTGAAATTCAGGTTATCGAAATCAAACCAGGTATTTTTCAGGGAATCTTCACCCATCGATTTATAATCGGATTTTAAAAATTGGACCAAGTGATCCTCTATCCCGCCTTTAAAAGCAGCAAGTTTGACACCGTTTGGTAGGATGACCTCCGTCGGCTCGCGCTCAACCATACTGGACCCCGTTTTCATAGTATCTGGCTCTACCTTTGTATTGTTTACACTGGTGTCGGTAGCACCGTCTTGCTTGCTTCCACTACAGCCTTTTCCAAATAAAAACCAAAGCGCAGCCAATACGGCCAGGGCGATTAAAATCTTCCACCAACCGCCACCGGAACCGCTTCCAGAACCAGTTCCAGCGATTGCTGCCCTGGACTCTTCCGCTCTTGGCAATGACAAGGGCTCTTTATGTGCTTCCAGTTCATTTGCCGGATTAATGGGTATTGACTTATGACTATCCACCTCCTTAGCAACATCAGCAGGAATTGCATGTTCAGTCGCGGATTCTGCCGACGCAGAAAAATGTGCACCATCAAAAAGCTTCCCAAAGGCGCCTAAGCCTAACCCAGCTGGAACAGCAGCAGCAAAAGCGGTTTTATTTTCCTCCAAAACATGACCGATACGATCAAAATCCCAATTTTGGCCCTTATTTGTTAGACTGGAGAATATCGCGGGCAAAGAAAAATTCATTAATTTCCCAATGGAGCTGCCATCATACCCCAAATAACCGGCAACAGTACTCAAAACAGTATCCAGACCGCCACCAAATATTGATCCCAATAAACCCTGAGCATTCTCACCTTTCACAGCAGGATCCGCTGCGGGCCCATCTGCTTTGCTTACACTGCCGAGAAGCTCCTGGAAATCAAAATTCGCAAAGTGCTGCTTAGCCCTTTCAAGTATCTCCGAAATCCCACTACCTGAATCGGAATGTTGGCTTAAACCTAAAAACAAGGCGGGAATTGTTACATTCAAACCCTGCTTTACCCCCTCTTTATCCTGATTTAAAACTTGCCCTATCTGAGCGACCGCCCCTTCGTCAAAAAAGTCCTTCGCCCCTTTTAAAAGCTGATTTTCCATAATCTTTGTTTATTTATAGTTTATATAAAACTCTAACAAACAAAGGTTTAATTTGTTTACCTTACACGATTTAACGATCAAAATCACCCGAAAGCCATTTTGGTAGAACAAACTCGGATGCCAGGTGGGCCCATTGGTAACTTTGCCAATCAGCTCTACTGATCCACAGCACTTCTTCCAGTTCTTCGTAAGCCTCAAATGCATAACGCTCTGCCAGTTTAATTAAATAGATATAGCCCACGACCTCCGTATTTAACTCATTTACAGCCTGTGTACTGTGACTACCAATAAAGCTTATTTCCATGCTGCTCACATCATACCGAAGCTCCTCTTTCAGTTCACGAATTAAGGTCTGCTCACGGCTTTCTTCCGGCCCTACCTTCCCCCCAGGTAGCTGAAAATAGCTAGACCCTTTTTTACGAACCATTAGCAAATCTCCTTCCGGAGCAAGCATCACCGCCGAGCAAATAACAATTTTGTCCATATCATTTATTTCAGATCACAAAACTAACTTTTTATCCATCATCGAAGAAATATCTCCCCCGCATTCAAGACAGCTCTTTAAAATAAAATTTTACCGCAATAAACGCTTTATCATTGAAAATCTGTTACAGTTCACAAAACGAATAGTAAGGTTTAACAGCAAATCTATTTCCTTCAACTGCAATAAAATTGCAAATAATAAACTAATTATCTAAGTTTAAGGTATAAAACGATAATCTATACTTCCATATATGAATCGAAGATTAACCTGTTTAATACTAAGCATATTGTTTCTATTGCCGGGATGCCAGCAAGACAAGAAAAACACAGCAAAAACCAATCAGCAAACTGAGCAGCAAAAACCTACTCCACTTAAAGAGCAGGTTGAGCAGAAAAAAATACTTACCGCTGAGGATATTATCTTAAAAAAAGAGCTGCTTTACAACAAATACACCCTGGAAGACAGCTATCCTTACAAAGACACCACACGCAGTTTTCAATGGGAAAAGATCAAAGAACGCCTAGCCTTTATCGAAAATTTTCAACAGACACCATCGCTGTATGGGATTCTACAGAATTATCAAAATGAAAAAGGCGAAGCCCCAACAATACAGGACTATAAACGGGACTCTTATAAACGCGTATCTGACAGTTTCAATGTCGAACGCTATCAAGCGGCACCACTCTACGATCTTAACGGCGCCAAAGCTGTTCGTTACGGTCGCGACGGCTGGCTCGTCCGCATACAAGGCCCCGACAGCATAGCTCGAATTCCGATTGAAGGTATTTCATTCGAAGGAAAATATACGGTTCCCAAAAGATATCTGCGTATTATTAGCGACACTGTGCAGTTCAAGATCATCAATGTCGTCGATGTAAAGAACCAAAATATCTGCACCTTGGAAAAAGTCGGAAACGAATGGCTTGTCCGAAGCATGAATCCCGTGACGAGTGGTCGGCACAAACCTCCCCATGCCCAGGAAACACCAATAGGCCTCTTTGTTGTCCAGGAACACAAATCCAAGATGTTTTATTATGAAGACGGTACCAAAACTTACGCCGGATTCGCACCTTATGCCACCCGATTTACCGCCGGGGCCTATATACATGGAGTTCCAGTCAACAATCCCAATGGTAGCATTATCGAATATAGTGAGAGCCTGGGCACAATACCCAAGTCGCATATGTGCGTCAGAAATGCGTCATCTCACGCTCAATTTGTCTATAAACGGTCAAAAGACCTCGCTTCACTGGTCGTTGTTATTGATTAACAATATTTAACATTCTGTAAATCAAATATGTATTAACTTTAATAATTAATTTTGTAAACATCTACACAGAAAAGGGAGAAGAATGGGAAATACGTTTATGTTTCTTTTGATGGCACTCAATACAGCATTGTCTTCACAAGAAGAATTAAAAACAACAGATCAACAAACCACCAGCACTCATCGTATCAATGTCGAACGTCAACGCACCGAAGTTGACTCGTTGTATGATGAAATGAATCTAGGCAAAGTATTAAAATACGAAGCGTTTCGTCAAGCAATGGAAGGCAGAAAAGAACTTCCGATCCACAACAAGGACATCATGACCGTCATTGACTTTTCATTGGCATCAACGGAAAAAAGACTTGTGGTACTCGACCTTGCGCACAAAAGAGTACTTTTCAACACACTGGTTGCGCATGGAAAAAATAGCGGAGAAAACTATGCTGTCAATTTTTCAAATCAACAGGAGTCACTTAAAAGTTCTTTAGGGTTCTTCACAACAGAAAACACGTACAACGGCGAGAATGGCTACTCCTTGGTATTAAATGGTCTTGAAGAAGGTATAAATGACAATGCAAAAGCAAGATATGTTGTGATGCATGGCGCCGATTACTGTAGCACAGGAACAATAGCAAGTTTAGGTAGACTCGGTAAAAGCTACGGTTGCCCCGCAGTACCAAGGGAATTTGCAGGCCCTATCATTAACACCATCAAAGATGGAACGTTGTTGTTTATTTATGCCGACAACTCCGAGTATCTCACAAAGACACACTTGATCCATCAACCCAATATATTGATGGCGCAATTTCAAAAAAGACCGCCTGCATTTGATCACGAAGGCTAATAAATAAAAAAAGCCTGATGGAAATACTTCATCAGGCTTTTTTTATTTATAAATTGTCTTTCGATACACCGCTACCGGACCAACACGATTCTAAGATTTATGCTTTTTCTTAAATTTCAACATCCAATTGTAAATTGCATCATCATGGAACAATCGCTCCACACTTCCATGCGTCCCCCCTTTTATCACATTTAAGCTCACATTTGCATCCGGATCTTCTCTTTTGATCGCATTCATAATTTTTCTGGATTCCGAAATTGGCACGGCACGATCAGCGGTACCATGATGAAGCCATATCGGCACCTGAGTCAGGTTAGATGCATACTGACTCGATCCGCCGCCACATATTGCTACTGCAGCAGCCACCCTTTCGGGATATTTACCAGCCACATCCATGGTACCATAGCCCCCCATACTCATGCCGCAAACGTAAATACGGTCGGGGTCAGCATTATAATGTTCAATAACATAGTCAATAATTTCGATTACTTTGTCCGGATCCCATCCTCCCCGGGACTGTGGCGCAACAATTATCCCAGGCACCTCCTGCCCTTTGTTGATGGCATACAATACACCATAACGCTTTACACGATCTAAATTTGTCCCGGACAAACTTCTTCCATGCAAAAACACAAATACAGGCTGTTTTTCAGACTCCAAAGAATCCAGTGCGGCATCTTTCAATAAAAAAGGATAAGCAGTTTCTCCTTTTATAGCGTGTATTTCCTGCGCGTTTACGCGCATCAACAGCATAAAGAAAAAACAGATATACAGGTAAACTTTTCGCATATTTCTTGTCTATGACTACCTAGCTTAATTTTGGAGCACTAAAAATACAATTAAATGACTTTTATGGCACGCATTTAACATGTTTTAACATTTCAACTGCGACAGCATTACACTTTAGCACAAAGCAAAGACTTCATCTCATATTGGCCCAAACTGATCATTTGAAAGATTCCATCCAATTATAATTGCATTTCATGCCAAATTTATCTTAGTTTGTAACATTGCGCAAAATATCCAAGCTCTCACATGAAAATATTGCATACCGCCGATTGGCATTTAGGAAAACGATTGGACAGTTTCTCCCGGATAGATGAACAAGTACTGGTCATGGATGAAATCGTTGATATCGCAGACCGGGAAAACGTGGATCTCGTGATCATCGCAGGAGATCTGTTCGATGCCTTCAATCCCGGTGTGGAAGCCATCGAGCTATTCTACCGAACAATCAAGCGTCTTACCAAGAATGGTATACGCCCAGTAATAGCAATCGCGGGCAATCACGATTCCCCCCATTTGATTGACGCGCCCGATCCTTTGGCACGAGCGTCGGGCATCATCCTAATCGGGCATCCGCATGCTGTGGTTACCCCTTTCGCAACAGATGGTTTCACCGTGTTACAGTCAGATACGGGCTTCATTGAATTGAGCTTACCGCAATTTGACTACCCGATTCGTATTCTTCATACAGCCTATGCTAACGAAATACGCTTAAAACAATATCTAGGCGAAGAGAAAGAAAGTAAATTAAATGAGGTCTTAGCAGCAAATTGGCAAAAAATAGCCAATACCTATTGCGATGATAAAGGCGTGAATATATTGACGGCACATCTTTACATGAATAAATTGGGCAGCGCACTTTTAGAGGAGCCTGACGGCGAAAAACCGGTCAAAATTGGCAATGCAGACTTAATCTATTCAGAGGCCATCCCACCACAGGTCCAATACACCGCATTAGGGCATCTCCACGGGTATAAAAATATCGGTTCTGCCGAAAAACCGGTGGTTTATGCATCTTCGCCTCTATGTTATAGTTTTTCGGAGGCTGGGCAAGTAAAATACGTTGCGCTGGTCAATGTATCGGCCGGCGAGCAAGCAAGTGTTGAGCGCATTCCACTAACTCAGGGCAAACCACTGATCCGAAAATCGTTCGACGATATTGAACTGTGCATATCCTGGTTGTCTGAAAACCCCGATGCTTTGGTGGAGCTCACGCTGAAATCAGAAACCTTCTTAAAAGCCGAGGACCGCAAGCGAATCTATCAGAGCCATTCGGGAATAATCTATCTCATTCCGCTCGTTAAACAAGATGAGCAAGCGCTTCTGGACAACAAAGAAATAAATCTTACACAAGACATGTCGACCTTATTCAACGATTATTTCAAATCCAAGAATGGCAATCAGGCGCCCAATGATGACATCCTTGATCTTTTTCGCGAAATCCTAAACTCTTAATCCATGATTCCATTAAAGCTAACTCTAGAGGGGATATACTCTTATCAAGAACGTCAGACGATCGACTTTACCGCGCTTTCTCAAGCGGGGCTTTTTGGTATCTTCGGTGCTGTAGGCTCCGGTAAATCATCGATATTGGAAGCGATTACCTACGCCTTATTTGGAGAAACGGAACGCCTGAATGCACGGGATAAACGCGCTTATAACATGATGAATCTCAAGTCCAATCGATCTTATATCGAGCTTGATTTTGTCAATTTTGAAGACCGTACATTTAGAATTACCCGCGAATTTAAACGTAATTCCAAAAATTTCGATGATGTAAAATCCCCCACCGTTGTACTCTACGAAAAAATAAATGAAGAATGGGTTCCACTGGAAAGCAGCAATACACAGCATATCATTGGATTAAGCTATGAGAACTTCAAAAGAACAATCATCATTCCCCAAGGGCAGTTCAAAGAGTTTATAGAACTTGGCGCCAAGGAACGGACGGATATGATGAAAGAGATTTTTCAGCTGCATCGATTTGACCTGCAGGATAAAGTTTCCAACCTCTATAAAAAAAATCAGTCCGAACTGGATCACCTCAACGGTCAATTAATAGGATTTGACGAGGTCACAAGCGAACAGATAGAAACGACCGAAACAAATCTCCAACTGGCAGTCGAGTCCTTTGTAGCCATTGAATCGTGGTACAAGTCGCATCATGAAAAGTTCTTAAGGCTCAAAAAACTCAAAGAGGATGTCTTAGAGCTTCGTACGGTGAAGGCGCTCTTTCAGCAATTGCTAGAACAAAAAGGTGAAAAAGAGACCTTACGATTAAAGTTAAACCGCTTTGAGGAAGCGCAAACTAACTTTCTACATATTCTTAAATCCAAGGAAAAATTAGCACAAGAAGGCCTAATTGCACATAAAAGAGTAGAAACCGAAAAACAGAGACAGGCCGAAATTCAGCAGCTTATGCAGGAGCATTCCTCAAATCTCAATCTGTTGAAATCACAATACGAACTGCTGCCACAACGTCGTGTTCAGGAACTGGATCTTGAATTGATAAGCCAATTGATTACGTTTTCAAATGAAATTAAGAGTTTACAGGATCGGGCACAGAAGGGACGCAATTTTGTGCAGGAAACAAGAGAGCAACAACGACATTTTAAAGCCAGAATCCAAGAGACAGAAATTCAGATCGCTAGCCTAAAGCAATCAAAGCCTTCGGCCCATGAACTCATGGAGCTGGGCCAGTGGTACACCAAACAGCAGGGCATCCAACAACAGGAAGACGATCTAAACAAGCAGGCCATTGATTTAGAAACAAGTATAGCTGTGCTGAAGCAGGAACTCCAGGCCATTCATCCGGACCTCGAAAAATTCCGATCAAATCACCTCCTTGTAGTCAGTGCCCTCGACCAAAAGCTTCAGACTCTCCAAAATGAAAAATCACATCTTCTCCTGCAGCAAAGGTTGACCCAATATGCAGAAAACCTTAAAGCAGGATCCCCATGCCCACTATGTGGAGCATTGGAACATCCTGCTATCAACCAAGGACAGGATATTTCCCAGGAAGTTGCTGCCAATGAAAAATTGATTGCCGAGACAAATGAAAGTCTTAAGCATCAACAGGACCAGCAATTCCAAGTCGAAAAACTCCAGCTGCGCTTGCAGTCATTAAATGACCAGCAACAAGATCTAAACACGAAAATTCAGCTGAATGCCAATAACAAAATTGCGCATGCCCAGCAATTTACATGGATTGGTTATAGCGCTACGGATGAATCCAGCTACACATCAAATAAGCAGGAACTCGCTCGGATCGAAACACAGATAACAACAGTGGAGCAACAGCTTGGTGAGCATCAGGCTACACTCGCTTCCGTTGAGGAAAAGCTGGATAAATACAATAAAGCACTGCATCAGTTTGAACGTGATGAAGCAAGCAAACAGGCCCAGATTAATCAAAATATGGGGAACCTGAAAGCGCTGCGCTGGTCTGATTATGAAATGCGGGAATCCGAAGCAGTTGAAAAGGAATATACTGCACTGAAAAGATCAAATCTGGAGATTGAGCGCGACTACATTGCTTTAAGCGAACGATTAAATGAGTTAAACAGTCAATTTGCAGCACAATACAGCTTGGTGCAGACGATTGTTGAACAGCTTGGAGATATCCGCCGCGAAAGTCAAGAAACCGATGCTACAATCCAGCAGCTACTTGTGGCTTCATCCTTTGAAACTTTGGCAGAGATTCGGCAAATCCTTGCCGAGAATTTGTCTGTCATACAGATTCGACAAGAGCTTGAACAGTTTCAAATCCAGTTTGAAACTGTGAAGGCACAGATCAGTCAGTTGGAAAAGAAACTCGTCGACCAGGTATATGACGAAAACCAATTTCTCGCACAGGAAAAAATCCTGGATGAGAGCGCCCAACAATTGAAAGCGAGCACTGAAGCTGTTGCCCGACTTCAGCAGGAGCGCGATCAGCTAAAAATCGCCTATGCAAAAAAGGAAAATCTCCTGCAACAACAGGTAAAACTAAATTTACGCCATGACAATTTGAAGCAACTTTTTAATCTCTTTAAAGGTGCGGGCTTTGTACAATATGTTTCTTCGATTTACCTACGGCAGCTGTGTGATCATGCGAATATTCGTTTCCATCGCATGACCCGAAATCAGCTTAGCCTACAGCTGAACGACAACAATGAATTTGAAATTATAGATTATTTGAATGAAGGAAAAAGTCGCAGCGTAAAAACACTATCCGGTGGACAGGCATTTCAGGTATCCCTAAGTTTGGCTTTGGCTTTGGCAGAAAGTGTACAGTCAAATTCACGTGCGGCCAAAAACTTCTTTTTTATCGATGAAGGTTTTGGAACACAAGATATCACTTCTGTTAATATTGTTTTCGAAACGCTATTGGATTTACATAAGGAAAACCGGATCGTCGGAATTATTTCACATGTTGAAGAACTCAAAGAACGTATTCCAGTGTCCCTTTCGATAGAAAAGGATGAAGAACAGGGTAGCCAAATTTTTATCAATTAATTCCGTTTTATTTTGTATATTAGTTATAGCGGTCCCGCTGAACAAGCCTGATCGCTATAACCAACAAAAACAAAAGATTATGGGCTTATTTTCAAACAACAAAAAAGGAAAAGGGTCTCATCCTTTTTTTCATAAAGCGACCAAAGCAGTAGTCAACACGGCCTTTTTAGCTAAAGATTCCAGTCCATTAAGGACAACACAACCCATGCTTTTTGTCAAACAATACGATATCCTAACGATCTTGAGGGAGGTTTTAATGCCGCAGAATCAAAACTAAATTCGCATAAAAAGGCTGATCTTTCCATCCAAAAGTGAACAATTGGTTTGGAGTTGCTGGATGCAAAATAGCGTCATTGCCATTTTCATGGAGCCACCTCATCCAAGCTGATCCGAGGGCAAAAAAAAGAAATTCAAAAAATCATTGAAATTATAAAAAAGGAAGCTTAATTTAACAAGATAAAACTTTTCTAAAAAAATATTGTCATACGATAAATAACAATCGATAGACAGTATATTTGTCAGCTATATGAAGTACAAACAAATCAACAACAATTCCATCAATCAAATCATGCTAATCGTCATCATTCTGGCGATATGTATATTGATCTTTACAAGCCTATTCTACTACCTACCCGGTTTTCTGGGAGCAGTTACCTTATATGTTCTTTTTAGAAAAATCAACTTTAAGCTAACTGAAGAAAAAAAATGGAATAAATCTTTCGCCAGTATTTTATTGATATTATTGACCATCATATTCTTGGTAGGACCACTCTATCTGTTAATCAACTATATGGTACCTCAGGTAACAGAAGTCATTAGCAACAAAGACGATCTGATGCACAAGTTTGACTCGATCAAAATCTACTTTAAAGACAGCCCTTATTTAAGCAATATCGATCTTTCAGATACTGCCTTAATGGGAGCGCTTCAGAAAGCAGCTAAATTCATACCCAATATTCTGAATTCCGTTGCAGAAGTTGGTGTCAATATATTGGTTGCTCTATTTGTTTTGTATTTCATGCTGGTTAGCAGCAAAAAATTAGAACAAACCATCTATCAAGCGATCCCTTTCACCAAAGCCAGTAAAGCCGAATTGTGGAAAGAGTTTGACATGATGGTAAAATCCAATGCAATCGGCATCCCCATTTTGGCCATGTGCCAAGGTATTGTAGCCGGTCTTGGCTATTGGTTCTTTGGCTTGGAGAGCCCTATCTTTCTGGGGATACTCACCGCTGTTTCCACCATAATTCCTATTTTGGGAACGATGGTTGTATATCTACCGGCAGCGCTTTTTCTACTTGCGAATGGGCAGTCCGGAAATGCAATAGGTCTTGCCTTATACGGGATCATTATCATCGGGAGTATTGATAATGTACTTCGGTTTACCATATTGAAAAAGTTGGGCGATGTACATCCATTAATAACCGTGTTCGGTGTATTGTTAGGATTAAATCTATTTGGTATGCTGGGATTGATCTTTGGTCCGCTCATTTTATCCTGCGTTAGCGTACTCCTGAAAGTCTACAGTATTGAATTTGGACGAAGTACGCCTGAAATCATTCAATCTACCTCATTGACAGATACAAAGTCTACTCATGACAGCCCTGACATTATAGAATAAGGGCCCTTCAATGGATTAAGTTGATTTGGTCACAAATGTATCAATATCCAGTAAACTGTCATAAATGAGATTCAACGATTGATAATCCCTTTTTTTTCATAGTTTTGAATCATTAATACAATAGATTGTTCAATGCTTTCTACACAGAAATTGACGATTTATTAAGCATAAATATTAAAACGATAAAATCACTAAAACTGATTTAAAAGCAAACGTATTCTATGAATAAAAAGATAATCTTAGGAGTGACAGTGGCATTGGCTGCCGGAATTCTTTCCTCATGTAACAACAACAAACCGAAAACAGATCATACTGCAAATACGTCCCAGGAAGCCAGCGCTGAAAGCCATGACCATGCAGGTCACGATCATGCAGGCCATGACCATAGTCAAGCTGCACCAACGCAATCTTCCGACCCTGCAGCCATTCTCCCTAATTTCACATTTTATCAGCTTCGTTCGGGCATCCGTGTTACGCAGGAAAACGTTGCCAAAGACAAGAATACGGTTTTTATCCTATTTGATCCAGGATGTAGTCATTGTCAACATGAAGCTACGGAGCTAGAAAAGAATATTGATCGTATAAAAGACGTCAATATCTATTATATTTCCATGAATGACCCGGCATTAGTATTAGGTTTTTTTGACACATTCGCTCCTAAACTATCCAAAGCATCTAACGTAGAGGTATTGATTGATAAAGACCAAACGTTTATACAAACAATCCATGTGCCTTCACAATTTCCGGCAAATTATGTGTATGGTGCTGATGGAAAGCTAAAAGCACATTGGGAAGGTGAAAAAAATATTAACGAAGCAATAAGCCAATTTCATAAATAATCTGAAATGCTAAACATAGCAATCAATGGATTCGGACGTATCGGTAGAAATACACTACGTAATATCTTTTTAAGAGGGGCTTTCGATGAACTGCAGGTCATCGCTATCAATGATCTGACAGACACCAAGACGTTGGCCCACCTATTTAAATATGATTCTGTACATGGACCTTTTCCTGGTACCGTGACCCACGATGACCAACATATTATTGTCAATGGTCTTTCCATCTTGGTCACCAATGAAAAAGATCCGGCGGAACTGCCTTGGAAGGAGCTTCAGATTGATGTCGTCATAGAATCTACGGGGTACTTTACCAGTCGTGACAAAGCGTCGTTGCACTTGGAAGCTGGTGCAAAAAAAGTGATTATTTCCGCACCGGCACAAGATAAAGACATTCCAACAGTGGTATTGGGCATTAATGATCGTGTCATTGATCTATCTGCTTCGATTTTATCCAATGCCTCCTGTACAACAAACAATGTTGCTCCCCTAGTTAAAATATTGGATGAAAATTGGGGCATCAAAGATGGCTATATTACCACGGTTCACTCCATGACTGGAGACCAGAATCTTCACGACGCACCACATAAAGATTTAAGGAGAGCGCGGGCAGCATCTTCGGCGATCATTCCAACAACTACCGGTGCTGCTAAGGCCATCACCAATGTCTTTCCACATTTGCAGCATAAATTAGGAGGCGCAGGCATACGCGTACCTGTACTCAATGGCTCATTGACGGACTTTACCTGTACACTTGAGAAAGAAACCACGGTAGAGGAAATCAATAAAGCGTTCAAAGCTGCAGCAGAAAACGACTTAAAAAATGTATTATTTTATACAGAAGACCCCATAGTTTCGGTAGATATCATCAATAACCCCTATTCATGTGTATTTGATGCCCAGTTAACCTCGGTAGTGGGCGGTCTGGTCAAGGTAGTGGGCTGGTATGACAATGAATTTGGTTATTCTAATCGTTTGGTTGACCTCCTGGTCAAGATCGACAAGCTTGTATAAGCTAGCTACCCCTGCAGCATCTTACGATAGGTTCCAGTATTAAAAAAAAGCGTCCTTGCCAGCTATAGTTGACAAGGACGCTTTTTTCTTCACGCCTTAATTTTACATTTCCCCTTCTACGCCCAAACCAAACAACGCAAAATCATATTTGACCGGATCCAACGGATCTAGTAGGCGTAGATTGGCCGTTAATTCCTGGGCTGTTTTCCAATTCACTTTATCCAATGTTATTAGACCAAATTTACGGGCAACACGCTCAACATGGACATCGCACGGACAGATTAGATCTTTTGGGGACAGGCGGTGCCAAAGCCCAAAGTCTACCCCTTTTGTATCTTTTCTGACCATCCAGCGTAAAAACATATTGATCCGCTTGACGGTTGACTTCTGTGCTGGACTACTAATGTGTTTCCGTGTGCGAACAGGATAATCAGGCAACGAAAAGAAATAGGTTTTAAAGGCATTCAGTGCCATTTCTAAGTCGACCTCTTCCCTGTTCTCCTGCCCTCCGAGAAAAGCATCTTCCAAAGATTCGAAATGCTGATAGTGATGCTTAAAAAAAGAAACAAAATAGAGAATATCGGTATCATTGAACGTGCGGTGTTTAAATCCCAGTAAGGTTTTTAAATCCTGCTCTTGATGATTTATCATATAATCGTATGGTGAACCATCCATTCGAGCCACTAGCTCGTTGCATTTATTGATAATCGTCTTTCTTTGCCCCCAAGCCATAATGGAAGCCAAGAATCCCATAATCTCAATGTCCTGCTTCGCTGAAAATTGATGCGGAATCGATATGGGATCATTTGGAATAAAACCAGGTTGATTATATTCATCAACTTTCTTATCCAAGAAATCTTTCAGATCAAAATCAACTGCCATGCTAATCCTTATCTTCCTGTCTGCAATATGCCTTTACAAATCTTTGCAATCAAGCCTGGGCCTTCATAGATAAAACCGGTATAAACTTGAATGAGACTGGCTCCGGCATCTAACTTCTCAATGGCATCTTTCGCCGAATGAATCCCCCCTACACCAATGATAGGAAATGCCTTGTTGGACTTTTCACTTAAGTAGCGAATAACTTCTGTTGAACGCTTGGTTAAAGGACGTCCACTTACCCCGCCCGCTTCATTAATCAGTTCCTGTTGACTCTTTAAGCCTTCTCTTGAAATTGTTGTATTCGTTGCGATGACACCTGCAATTTGTGTCTCCAATACGATCTCGACGATATCATCCAATTGACTATCCGTCAAATCAGGTGCTATTTTAAGCAGAATTGGCTTCGGAGCTGTTTTAGCGACATTGAGGCTTTGTAAAGTATTTAATAGATGTTTTAAAGGTTCCTTTTCTTGTAAATCGCGTAAGCCCGGTGTATTCGGGGAGCTCACATTGACAACAAAATAATCCACGTAGTCAAACAATGCATTGAAGCAATAAATGTAGTCATTGACAGCTTCTTCATTAGGCGTCACCTTATTCTTACCGATATTCCCGCCTATTAACAATCCCTTTCGATCCTTTAGATTTTTCAATCTTGTGGCGGCAACGTCTGCCCCTTGATTATTAAATCCCATTCTATTGATCAAAGCTTCATCGGAAACAAGTCGGAACATCCTGGGTTTATCGTTGCCCGGTTGCGGCTTGGGAGTTACCGTTCCGATTTCGATAAAACCAAATCCCAAATTAGTCATATCTGCAATATATTCCGCATTTTTATCAAAGCCAGCAGCAAGGCCCACAGGATTTTTAAATTTCAATCCAAAGACTTCGCGTTCCAAACGTGGATCTTCCACGGTAAAAAAAGCATTCAATAATTGTTTGGCGCCCCAAATTTTTGAGAAAACATTCAATCCACCGGTCACTTTATGGTGAGCCGTCTCCGGATTCATTGTAAAGAATATAGGTTTGACTAATTTATACATAATCGCAAAGTTACTCAAAGAAGAAGAAATATTCATTACTTTTGTACTTTTGCAGTTGAAATGATATCAATAAATAATTTAACATTTGAAATAGGATCTCGCGCTTTATATGACGAAGCAAACTGGCATATCAAACCAGGAGATAAAGTTGGCTTGATCGGTGCCAATGGTACAGGTAAATCGACTTTACTTCGCCTTATTGTCGGTCAATATACGCCCACGTCAGGAACGATTTCCATGGCGAAGGACCTTAAGATTGGTTATTTAAACCAGGACTTATTGTCGTACCATTCTGACAAAAGCATTTTGCATGTTGCCATGGAAGCTTTTGAGCGCCAAAATCAATTACATGCCGAAATCGAGAACTTACTTCACAAACTAGAAACAGATTATTCGGATGACATCCTGAATAAGCTAAGCGATAAACAAGTAGAATTTGAGGCCTTAGATGGTTATAACATCGAATTTAAGGCCCATGAAATCCTTGCCGGTCTAGGTTTTTCTGAAGAAGAACAAAAAAGACCATTAGCCACTTTCTCCGGAGGATGGCGTATGCGGGTTATGCTTGCCCGTATCTTATTGCAAACTCCGGATATTCTGTTACTGGATGAGCCGACCAACCACATGGACTTACCTTCCATCAAATGGCTGGAGAACTATCTGCAAGCATTTGATGGCGCCATTGTGATTGTTTCCCACGATCGATATTTCCTTGACCGCATCATCAAGAAAACGGTAGAATCACGTAAAGGAAAATTAACACTTTATGCAGGTAATTACAGTTTTTATCTTGAAGAGAAGGAATTACGGAATGAATTGCAGGCCAATCAGTTCAAAAACCAGCAAGCCAAGATAAAACAGGAAGAACGTCTAATTGAGCGTTTCCGCGCTAAGGCTTCCAAAGCCAAAATGGCGCAGTCGCGGATCAAGGCGTTGGATCGCCTGGAGAGAATTGACGATGTTGACGATGACAATCCGACGGTAAACTTCAGCTTTAAATTTTCAAAACCTTCAGGTCGCCACGTCGTGACATTGGAAAATATTTCCAAGTCATACCCTAATCTAGAGATCTTAAAAAATACCTCGGCTATTATAGAAAAGGGTGATAAAATTGCACTAATTGGTGCCAATGGTAAAGGTAAATCTACCCTCTTACGTATCGTGGCTAACGCGGATCACGAGTTTGAAGGAAAGGCAGAACAGGGACACAACGTTTCGCAAACATTTTTTGCACAACATCAGCTGGAAGCCTTACATCTGGAAAATTCCATCCTTGCCGAGTTACAAACTTTTGCACCGAAGCATACAGAGACCGAATTGCGCTCCATTCTTGGATGTTTTCTATTCACTGGAGACGATGCTTTCAAAAAGATCAAAGTACTTTCCGGAGGCGAGAAATCACGTGTGGCTCTTGCAAAAGCATTAACCGCAGACGCGAACTTCTTAGCGCTCGATGAGCCTACCAACCACTTGGATATGCAGTCTGTCAACATTCTGATCCAGGCTTTGCAGCAATACGAAGGTACATTTATCGTTGTATCCCACGACCGGTATTTCTTGGACAATGTGGCGAATAAAATCTGGTACATTGAAGACAAACAGATCAAGGAGTACCCTGGTACTTACCAGGAGTATGAAGAATGGGCTGCAAAACGCGTCGTGAAGATGGAGGTAAAAACCGAGAAAAAAGTCAAGGAAGACCCCAAAGTAAAGAAAGAGAAGCAACCACTTACGGAAGATAAGACACGTTTGTTGAGCAAAAAAAATAAGGAGCTAACTTCTTTTGAACAAAAAATTGAGGAGCAGGAAATTTTAGTCAAAAACTTAGAATCGAAACTTGCGGACGAAGCTGTGTATTCGGATGCGACTAAGTTACAGGAAACTACACGTTCTTACAACTCAGCAAAGGCATTATTGACACAATTCCAGGAGAGTTGGGAGCAGTTGGCAGAAGAAATCATGGATTTGGAAAATGATTAATTTTTTTGGCTTAAAATCAGCTTATTAAGCATTAGAGCGTGATTTTAAGCCAAAATTATTTGCAGGAATAGGATTAAAGCCCTACTTTTGCATCACTTCAAACAAGGAACGGTAGTTCAAAAATAAAGAAGTAAGATTCCGTAGCTCAGCTGGTAGAGCAATACACTTTTAATGTATGGGTCCTGGGTTCGAATCCCAGCGGGATCACAGAAAAAAGCTAATCGCAAGATTAGCTTTTTTTGTTTTAACAGAGTAGGATTCGAAAGATTAATGGCACTTACTTTGCCTTTTTCCTGTCCATCAATAACAACTATATTCTGTTTGCGGATATTTGATTCGGCTATTACATGTAATTTTTTGGAAAGCGTTAGATACAGCATAAAACATATGAAGGCGATTAGAATATCGGATATTTAATTAGCTATTTTTGTTTAACAACATTACCTTGGATGTTGACAACGTAGTTCATAAAATAAATTTGAAAAATGAGAATTGCCCTATTTGGCACGCACAAAGTAGGTAAAACCTCCTTAGCAGAAGAGCTTCTGGAAAAACTTCCCGGATACGCGCTGGAAGTAGAACCCTACTATCAACTGGAATCATTGGGCCATGAATTCCTTGAAGATCCCAGCGCTGAAGATTTCGTTGAACAATTTAACTACTCTGCCCAGTTAATTTCACAAAGTGGAGACAATGTAATATTCGATAGATGTGTACTCGACATCTTAGCTTATCTGCATATTCTTGATCCAAAGAAAAATATTCAGTTCCTTTTTGAAAAAGCCTTTGCTGTATTGGCCGAAATTGATCTTTTGGTGTTTGTCCCCATTGAAGAACCCGATTTGATACCTTGCCACAAGTCGGATCTACCCAAACTTAGATCTAAAGTTAATGATTTACTCCTCGATTGGATTGACGACTTCGGTATACAAGCTATTGAAGTAAACGGCACATTATCGAGTCGTAGTGACCAGATACTTGCAAAAATTAAATCCTAAGATGTTAGATTTTTATATTATCGATGATAAACAAGTAAAACCAGATTTTCCTGAAAAGGCAGGATTGGTTTTCGTTGGACAACTTGACGAAAAGACTTTCAGCAGTCTTCAGCAAAAAGGCATAATCGCTACACAATTTGACTATTATACGGATTTCAGGCTGAATACTGCTCTGATTAAACAAATTCAGCAAATTATATTAGACAAGGGATTCCAAATGGATACTGACATAAAAAGCTTCACTCAAATCCTTGACATTTCAAGTAACAAACAAAGTGGTTTAATTGCATATAGCGATTAAACATATCTTTTGCATGAAGCGCGGTCTCTCCTTCGCTAAAACGGATCGTTTGAGCTCCCTATAAAGTTCATAAACTCAATTTTGGGCTCAACAGCAAGGTTTTTATCTCTTTGTTCCTGAAAATCGACAAAGCTCGGTATTCTCAGTAATTGATCCTGTATCTCATTATTCTTATATTGGGAAATATGTACGAAAGTATTGCTTTCACCACCCTGCAAAATAGTATACAGGAATTGTGTTCCATCTAACTTCCTGAAATCTTTGAGAAAGCTTTCAATCATTTTTTTATTCGCATGTACATAGTCATCGCGAACACTATAGGTTACTTTAACAACAATCATTTCTTTTATTAATTTATGTTTATAAATGCACAGCGGGATTTTCAATGCACAAAGGGAGATTCTCGATTTCACGTAAACTGACGGTCGAAGAAAGCCTTTGTGAATTGGACAGCAAGATATGAAAAATTTGGGTCATTGGATCTCGGAATGCACGATCTATAAGAATATAAATACTGGCAGCTGTGTGTACCAGCAATAAAACTTGTGAATCCACATAAACGATTCGGTACAACACAAAAAATGAGACTAACCATCGGGATTTTGATACGATTTGATCAAATTTAAACCTGTTATTTCATTATTTTCACCCATTCAATAACATTTATAAACAGTTAGCAAGTCCATAGACATCTTCGAAATACGATCAAAAGCCATGAACAATAAAAACCTTTCTACAAAGCCACACTATCCCATTTTAGACGGACTACGAGGAGTCGCAGCGATTATCGTTGTAACCTTTCATCTCACGGAGCCATTGGAACAGGACATCTCGATATCTTGGTCAACCATGGCTATTTGGCCGTTGACTTTTTCTTTCTTTTATCTGGCTTTGTGATCGGCTATGCCTATGATGATCGCTGGCATAAAATGTCTATTGGCACCTTCTTTAAACGCCGTATTGAACGCCTTCAGCCGATGGTTATATTAGGTATGACTCTTGGCGCGATAGGCTTTTATTTTACAGATTCTACAATCTGGCCACTTATTCACACCGTTCCGCTCTGGAAAATGCTTTTGGTAATGCTCATTGGTTATACGATTCTTCCCGTTCCCCTCTCTTTGGATATTCGTGGCTGGCAGGAAATGCATCCGCTCAATAGTGTCGGCTGGTCATTGTTTTTTGAATATATTGCCAATATTCTATATGCCATCGGTATTCGCAAACTATCTAAAACAGCTTTAAGCATTTTGGTCTTTATTGCGGCTGTGGCACTCGCCCATTTGGCGATCACAAGTCCTACTGGAGATGTTAGCGGTGGCTGGACATTAAATGCTGAACAAGTGCGGATAGGAATCACCCGCACCATGTACCCTTTTTTTGCGGGCCTCCTGCTCTCCAGAATAACAAGCCCAAGTCGTATCCGACATGCATTTTTGTACTGTAGTATTTTAATCGCCATTGTGTTGTATATGCCTCGTATAGGCGGAGCAGAACAGCTCTGGATGAACGGGATATATGAGTCGGTATGCATTATCATTGTATTCCCCCTGATTGTTTACCTGGGGACAGGCAGCATATCAAGCAGCAGATTAGAAAATAAGCTCTGTAAATTTTTGGGTGACATCTCTTACCCGCTATACCTCGTACACTACCCTTTCGTCTATTTTTATGTTGCCTGGATCAGCAACAATAAGGATGTGACGCTTATAAAAGCTTTGCCTTATGCCCTATTGATTTTGGCGGCGAGTATTGCACTGGCCTATATCAGCTTGAAATGGTATGACGAACCTGTCCGCAAATGGCTCAGAAAGAAATTGGGCTAATGCATAAAAAAACTGCCGGCATAAGGGGGCAATCGCTAAAAATAGTGCTATTCCAATACTCCTGTTTAACGTTCCAGTATTCTCCGGATAGCCTGTTTTTCATGCAGTGACAACAAATTGAATTTCTCGGGACTAACAGTCGACTTTGCAGCAATGAACAGCACATTTGGGTAGTCAATGAGTTTTTCTTGCAATAATTTCGCTCGCTCCATGTGAAAATCAGAGGTGATCACGATGAAGAGATCTGGAGAGATCTTTTTGATAATCTCCTTTGATAGCATAAAATCTTCGTAGGTATTTGTGGATAGTACACATGGAAGTAAATCTTTCTCTGCGACACCTCTTTCCATAAGATAAGCTTGAGCATAAGTGCCATGCGGCTTTTCTGTCCGATTGAAATGTTCACCCATGCCTCCGGTGCATAAAATTGCAGTCCCCTCATTATGACAATAGAAATTATAGGCACATTCATTTCTATCTAATGCCATAACGCTGAGATTCCCCTTCTCATCATTGGGTGCGCCCAACAATAATATCAGGTTTTTAATTTTTTCCATACGATTTAATTATTCATACAATCAAATGTAATAAGACCTAGATGAAAACCAAGTAAGAAGTCGGTTAAATTTTATCCAGTTACTATTAATTCTTAATCATTTCATGCTCAAATAAATTAAAATGTTACAAAACATTTTTCAAAGTTGATTAATCAATCGATTGACTAAACTAATTATGATAAAAGTTTATTTTTTTACACACCAATAAAAAATGCCTTATTTATATTTATTGATACACAATATAAACCATTATGA
This sequence comes from Sphingobacterium paramultivorum, assembly GCF_014109745.1. Lineage (NCBI taxonomy): Bacteria > Pseudomonadati > Bacteroidota > Sphingobacteriia > Sphingobacteriales > Sphingobacteriaceae > Sphingobacterium > Sphingobacterium paramultivorum. The sequence goes on along the minus strand of NZ_CP058555.1, from coordinate 1,590,122 downwards.
GAAAACTTTTAAATCTAATGCTTGCAACCCTCGCTTTAGGGGCTGCCTCCTGTAACAAGACCTTGGTAAATACCGAAGAAAGTGTCGAAACTCTAAAAGCAAAAACATCAACTAGCTCGGTAACAAATGAATGGAACAGTAATCCCTACAAGCTGAACGTCATCTATTTTGTTCCAAATGATGTTGATTCCATTCCCAACTTCAGAAAGCGTCTTAGCAAGATCCTTTTGGATGCCCAAAATATGTTTGCAAATAATATGGATCGCGAAGGCTTCGGCAGAAAATCCTTCGGATTAGATCTGCTCAATGACAGCCTAATTAACATCCATTACATCGCTGGAAAATATGGTAAAGCTACTTATCCATACTCAGGGGGTAGCGGCGCTGTGAAGGCAGAAGTGGACAGCTATTTTAATCAAAATCCGTCAGGAAAAAAAAGCGAGCACAATCTAATCATTATTCCAACCTACAATACAGATCCAGCTAATCCGGGAGGCCCTCCATTTTATGGTACAGGTACCAGCTGCTATGCGTTAGATTATGTAAATCTGGACGCTAAAAACTTAGGAATAGGCGGTGATATTGGATGGAAAGCAACTGTATGGATAGGTGGAATGATTCACGAACTGGGCCATGGATTAAATGCCAGCCACAACAGAATGAACAAAACGCTAGCGCCAACTTTAGGTACCGCATTAATGGGCTCAGGCAATTCAACCTACGGAATATCTACAACCTCTTTGACCGGTACCACAGCGGCAACATTTAACAATAGCCAAGTATTCAGCCCTGTAGCAAGAAGTGACTGGTATGCTTCTGCATCTGCAGAAATAACATCCCTGTCATCAAGCTTTGTGAACAATAAGATTATCGTTTCGGGGAAATTTACAACAACAAAACCAGTCAATGACATTGTTGTTTGGCACGATAGGGAGCCTTTTGGAGTGAATAACGATTATGATGCCGTACAATGGGCTACAAAAATAATAGGCCAGGATAGTTTTCGATTTGAGTGCCCATTAGCTGATTTTTATGATCTGACAGGAAATTACGAAATGAGAATAGGATTTCTCCATGTCAATGGAAGCCGTACTACCTTAGGATACGCTTATAACTTCGTTAACAATATCCCCGATTTATCCAAGGTTGTAACCTATAAATTGTTACCGACCACAGGTTGGTCAATTGTAGCTAGCGATAGTAATGAGCCTGGATCACCGGCAAGCAATGTATTGGATATGAATAGAAGTACAGTCTGGCATACTCCCTGGTCGTCCACTCAAACTCCGCAGCCACATTTCTTCTCCGTCAATATGGGCGCATTACGTACCGTAAAAGGAGTTGCTTTCCGTAACCGCGACAATTTAAATGGAGCGATGAAAGATGTCAATATTTACTCAAGTACAAATGGTATAAGCTGGACGTTGATTAAAACGACTCAGTTGAGCAAAGTCGCTGGCTCCTGGATCAATGTCGATCTTAATACATCCATTAGCACCCAATACCTTAAAATAGAATCGACAAGTTCTTGGGGTGATTTCTTCTATTCTCATCTTGCAGATTTTGGTGCATATTAAAATTTAGATCGATAGAATATAGGGCCGATATAGCAAATAATATCGGCCTTTTCTAACTTTGATCAACACCGAATAAGTGAGATTCATAATTGAGGTTAGCAAATAATTTTATATTTTTAGTAGATCATGCTGACTTTGACTTATCAATAAGCTAGAAAAAACGATCGAAATAATCACTTATCACTAAAATTAGGATGAATAGACAAGAACTGATCAAAAATTTTTCTGACAACCACTATACGGTTATTGCCTATATCCAGGCATTACCTGAGCCTCATTTTTCATATCGTAATCATGAAAAATGGACGGCTGGTCAGCAGCTAAAACATATTCTCTTAACGCTTCTACCCTTTCCAAAGGTACTTCAGTCAAAAGATTATATAGCCCAAAAATTTGGATCCCTGCAACGCGCAACCTGGGACTACGATACGGTGCGTAACAATTATCTCAAAACAAGCCGGCAGGCCCCTAGTCAATTTTTGCATGAAGAAATCCTGCCCGCACAGAAAGAGGGGCTGATTGCGCAACTGGAAGAAGTATTAGCTACAATCAATCAGCTATTTGTACTGTACAATGAAGAGGAGCTCGATAGCCTGGTTTTACCACATCCTCTGCTCGGCAAACTCAGTATACGCGAAATGTTTTTTCTGATGAGCTATCATCCCTTACACCACCTGAATCAAATCAAGGAAAACTTGGTCTCATTCAATCAATGAGCTACACTTTATTCATCAGCTTTTCATCAAATCAGTGTTAATGGTATTGTTCTCTTGTATGGACCATATCATATAAATCAAAGCCTTCAGCCCAATAGTCTTTATGGATTTCCCTTAGTATAAAACCATTTTTCTTATAAAATCCGAACGTGAATTGAGAGATACCGACTTCGATCTTTTCAACCTGATGATGGGTGTACAGAAAGTCAATACGGTGATGCAATAGGTTTTTTCCAAAACCAAATCCGTGATATTTTGGATTTAAAAAACTCCAGCTCAAAAATCCTGTGCGCTCATCATCAGAAAAACCTACTCCACCGCCACCAATAATTTGCCCGTTAACCAGTGCAACAAAATACGTCTCCATTTCCTGGTCAAGATATTCTGTGAAATCGGCAACCTCGCTCTGTGCAAAGTACTTCGGTATATTCATATGAAGAATATCGATCAGCCTATTTCTGTCCTGAACATCATATTTCCTAATTTCCAAATACTTATCCATAATTGGTATGATTACAAATCCCTGTCTATTGTTAACTTACATTTCCTTTGAAGTTTATTAAATATAATAATAATTTAGTGTGTTTTTATTGCGCTATTTCCAAGCCCACCGATTGGCCGTATTTTTCCCAAGAAACATTAAAAACCATCGCTATTGGCTTGATTTTTGATTAATTTTACGGTCGCACTGCGGTAAGCAGATGATCATTAAATACCCAATATGCAAAAACCTCAAAAGGATATTCCGATTTTTTTTGAAGCATTAAATCAGATGCCGATTGCAACTGCCATTTATGATAATTCGAACCTCAATATCGCATTCGCCAACTCGCGAATGCTAAATATGTGGCGTACAGAAAACGAAATATTTGGACATTCCTTTGGAGAGGTTTTTCCGGTTTTTACCCAAGAAGGATTTACAGATATACTCCGTAATGTCTGGGAGAGCGGTGTCACCTACAAGGCATTTGAAACCCCTGCAACGATCATTGACCGTGATTTCAAGATCAAACGTTATTTTGATTTTGAATATAGGCCCCTCTTTGATAAGCGTGGCCGAACTTATTCCATCCTCCACACAGCCACAGATGTCACGCATAAGATACACGAAGAGAAACCTGAAGATCAAGAAAATATAACAATCAATCCCGCAACCAACCTGCGCATGATATCCTATACGCTATCACATGATGCTAAAAATCCTTTGGCTCTTGCTAAATTGGGCATAGGTGTGCTAAAAGAACATTTGGATATGCAGTCCAATAGGCGGCTCGAATTGTACGATGTCATTGATCAATCACTTGAAAACATTGCTGATATTATCGACAAAACGGTCGAACTGAGTCTTGCTCCAATTAACAGACTACGGAAACAAGCTCTTCGTTTAGATCTTACATTGCCCAATTGGTGCCGGGAAGCCAAATTATTATATCGTAGCCCACATACTGAACTTATCTTTGGTGACCTTTTTCCAGTAAACAGCGATCAAAATGCAATCTACCAAATCTTTACAAACTTGATCAACAATGCCGTCAAATACTCTTCGGCCAATAAGAAAGCAACGGTGCATATATATAGTGAAAAAGTAACGAACGGTGTGTTATATATCATCAAAGACAATGGTATCGGTATTCCGCAGCATGAACTCGAAAATATCCGCATGGAAAGACTCCGTGGTTCAAATTCAACGGATTACCAGGGAAAAGGCATCGGATTGTTTATCGTTCAGGAAATTCTTGAAAGACTCAAAGCGCAGATGGCCATCTTCAGTAAGGAAAACCAAGGAACCGAAATCCGTTTATTTTTCCCAAATTAATAAAGCGACATAGCCCTTTTATCTTCCTTTCATGGCAGATTTTGCCAATCTTAAACTGCTTTCAAGAAAAATCATTGTTGGACTGCTGATTTATGGCTAATTTTGAGTGTTTAGAAATTGTAAGCAAAATCAGACACGTCTCTATGAATCATTTTCGTAAATATTGGAAACTATTTTCCCATATTGGTGCACATCCGGGCATGTCATACATCGATTTCAAACGTGTGCACATGATAAATTTGATTGCATTGTTATGTTTATTTCCGACAATTTTCTTTTCAATCCTCAATCTTATCGACCACCGCTATGTTTTATCGGCGATTAATTTCTCCAATTCTATTTGTTCGTTTACGGTCCTTCTGCTTCAATATTATGGGAAACACAATATCGCGAAGGCAACACTATTGACAAGTAATTCTGTGTTTTTCTTCGCTGGGGCACTACTTTATAAAAATGGCGGCGAATATTTTTTATTGTGCACTTTGATTGTCTCGATGTTAATGTATGACAACCGAAAGATCCATATAGTCCTTTGTATTACGGTAGCTTTCCTGATTTTACTGTTATATTTGCTTCCTGATATACTTCCCCTGAGCCAGCAAGTTCCACGATCCAGATCTGTTTTCAATATTATCAATGCACTTGCTTTCATGGTCGTTGCGGTCAACTTCTTTCTTGATATCATCTATAAGAATATGAAAAAAATTGAGCAGCAACGCCTCAACTTAGAATCCATGAATCGGGACAAAGAAAAAATTTTTTCTATTATCGCGCACGACATCAAAAGTCCTTTTGCCAACTTGGAAGCACTGGTATTTATGTTTCGTAATCAGATGCTCGATAGTACGGCATCCCAGGAATATATCCAACAGATCTATCAGCAGATTACGCAGCAGAATCAAGCTTTGGATGATTTGCTGCAGTGGGGCAGCAGCAGTATGCAAGGTATGAATACTAAAGCATCACCCCAATTGATCAAACCTATGATACAACAAATTATTAAAGTTTTTAATGAGAACACACAATCTAAACAACTAAAAATCAACATTAATATACCTAACAACACGCAGATAATTGCCAATCGGGATCATACCATCATTATTTTACGCAACCTGATTAGCAATGCAATCAAATTCAGCTATGTGAATGGGAATATCAACATTTACACCAGCATGGATGAAACCTATACACATATTCATATTCAGGATGAAGGAATAGGGATTAACCCTTCGAAGTCTGCCGCACTTTTTAATGAAATTCAGCAAAAGTCCTTTGGCACAGAAGACGAGCCCGGATCGGGTGTGGGCCTAGTCCTATGCAAGGATCTTATTGAACGAAACAAAGGTGTTGTGAACATCCAAAGTACACCCAATAAGGGATCCGTTTTTACAGTTGGATTGCCATCCTGCCCCAGCCATAAGCCGCAAACCAATGTCGAAGTGCCTACATGCTGTTAACTCAAATATAGGTTTAGAAATTTTTTTGTAAAATTATTTCCGGGCGAGAAACTTTATGTGCTTCAATATATGTTCATTTTTGTAGATTTACCCCTAACGCACATTGACGCAAAGGAAATATGGAAGTAAAAGCCAATTATGAATATAAAATCATCGACACACCAGTTGGTCCTATACACTTAATCGCTACCGAAAAGGGACTTTCAGGTTTAGTTTTGGCGGACAAGGATTATATCCGCACAAAACTTCCTACAGCAACCTACAATGAACAGGCTCCAGTTTTAATACAGACAGAACTGCAGTTGAATGAGTACTTTGCAAAAAAAAGAAAGATATTTGATATTCCGCTTGATTTTCAGGGAACAGCCTTTCAGATCAGGGTCAGGGAAGTGCTTTTAGGTGTTTCCTATGGTACAACCAGGACTTATGGTCAACTGGCGCAGCAACTTGGCGACAGCAAAGCTGTCCGGGCCGTTGGTGGCGCGTTGAATAAAAATCCTATAGCCATCATTGTCCCCTGTCATAGGATAGTTGGCACCTCAGGCAAGCTTGTTGGCTTTGCCGGGGGCATTCGCAATAAGTCTATCCTGCTTGACCTTGAACAACACTATCAGACCCCAACACTATTCGATCTTTAACGCTGATTATTAGCCTTGGAGCACATCATTCCTGCGGCATTCCAATCATTTCAGGGAATCTTTGAATCGCCGATGAAGAGAAAAAAAATTGCATCTCCGCTTTTGTAATTAAAACTATATCTTTATGAAAAGAATTACACGGTCACTATGATAGAGAATACGTTTGGAATGGATATAATGCCTGAAAATGAACATGACAGACTGAATGCCCTCAGACGCTATAAAATAACTGGAACCCCTTCTGAAGCCAGTTTTGATGGAATTGCAAAATTAGCCACACAAATCTTCAATGCCCCTATTGCATTGCTCTCACTGGTGGATGCAGAATCTGTCTATTTCAAAGCAAATATTGGCATGGGCACCACAAAGGAAACGAATCGAGGGCAAAGCTTGTGTAGTCTAGCTATTCTGGACAAGAAAGTAACGGGCTTTGAAGATACACTGAAAGAAGATATCCTACTGACCAATCCAAATGTAATTGGTGATTTTGGACTACGGTTTTACGCAGGTGCACCACTTATTACACATGATGGTTTTATGATCGGTTCGCTTTGCGTCATCGACAAACATCCACGCGCTTTCACTGCGGCTGATCGACAGATATTAGAAGGTCTTGCTCGGACCGCAATGGATCAAATCGAGCTTCGAAGTTCTTCCATAGATAAAATTGATGAGCTTGAGGGTGTCAATATTACTATGGCAACCATGCAACAACGGCTGCTCGAGCTTAATGACGAGATGGAGCTTGCCAACGATGAACTTTATCGTACCAATAGCCAGCTCAACAAATCCTATGATTTGACAGTGCTGCTCAACAAAAACCTCAAAAAAAGCGAACGTCGCTTCAGATCCTTTATAGATAAAGCCCCAATAGCCTTTGCGATTTTAAAAGGCCGTGAATTAGTCATTGAAGTTGCCAACGATATGATGCTCAAACTCTGGCACAAAACAGAGGTTATTCTCGGCAAACCACTAGCACAAGCACTTCCGGAATTACAGGGACAGCCTTATTTGGGGATATTGGATGATGTCTTTACTACTGGCCAAAACTATATTGGAGACACTGCCTACGCAAGACTTGAGTCTATGGGGGAATTGGGCGATCATTATTTTGATTTCACCTATGAGCCGTTGAAAAATGATGAAGGCGAAACGGAGTCTATTATTGTCATCGCCAATGAGGTTACGGAGCGTATCAAAAGAAACGAACACCTTGAAGCCCTCAACTATCAGTTGGAAATTGCACTAAAAGCTGGTGAACTTGGTTCTTACAATCGCGATATAAGAACAGGTAAAATGGACTGCTCGGAAACCTGTAAACTCAATTTTGGCCTCACTAAAAACGATCGCTTTGATTATGATGTCCTCATGCAAAGCATCGTCCCTGAGCACCGCGAAATGGTCTATCAAAAAGTTCAGGATGCTATCCAGAACAAGACCACTTATCACGCTGAATATCTCATCCGTTGGCCTGATGGATCGTTGCATTGGATCAATGCGTCGGGTCTTCCCAAATACGATGCAGAAGGTAATGCGACTCACCTCATTGGTGTAGTGGCGGATATCACAAAACGGAAAAATTATGAGTCACAAAAAGATGATTTCCTGGGCATTGCCAGCCATGAACTAAAGACGCCCGTCACGGGATTAAAGGGAACGATTCAACTGCTGGAACGATTCAAGGACAAAACCGGAAGTGACATCATTTCAAGACTTATTGATCAGTCTGCTGTCAATATCAAAAAGATCGTTACACTTGTTGACGACCTTCTTAATATGCATCGAATAAGTGAAGGGCAGCTTCATCTCGAAAAAACAACCTTCAAGGCATCAAAGATACTTACCTCCAGTTGCCACAATATCATATCCCAAGGCAACCATCAAGTTAATATTACCGGCGATCTCGATGCAGATATCTTTGCCGACGAACAACGTCTTGAACAAGTCCTTGTAAATTTTGTCAACAATGCCGTTAAATATGCCCCAGAATCGAGAGAAATCAATATTACGGTTGAACAGCTTCAAGATCGTATCAAAATAACCGTCAAAGATCAAGGTGAAGGTATTAATCCGGCAGTACAGCCTTTTATTTTTGATCGATATTATAGAGCTAATCACGAAGGTAAATCTTACTCGGGGCTTGGACTGGGGCTTTATATTTCCGCTGAAATAATCAAAAAACACGCGGGTCAGATAGGAGTTGATAGCACCGTGGGTTTGGGCAGTAGTTTTTGGTTTTCCATCCCACTCCCGACAGCAGAAAAATAAACGCAAAAGAGCCGGTTTTTACCCGGCTCTTTACTATCAAATCCTACGTGCTTATTATTGACAGACTGCTTACACTTACGTGTAGTAGTCCGGCATTTGAAAATAGACTTAGGCTATCTCCTCAACCGTCGCATCAGGCGCATTCTTCTTGACAGACTCAATACCATTTTCCATACCACTTGCACTTTCATACATCTCGCTGGTTCCAATAATTTGGCCATTGGTAGCTTTGAGGTTAAAGTAGTGCTTACCGTTCGTAGAAGTTTTACGATCAAATTTGTTATCGTCCTGAGCGTTCTTTTTTACAGATTCAACGCCATTTAAACAGTTTGCTTTAGTTGTATAACCTTCACTGCTTAAAATCACCTGTCCGTTTCCAGCTTTTAGATTAAACTGAAATTCTCCATTTTTCCGTGTTTTTACTTCAAATTTACCCATTTTCTCAATTAATTAAATAAATATGTGGTTATCGGAATTAACTTCCATACTAAAGATAATACTTTTCAATGTTTTTATTGTAAAACAACGATTAATTTTTTTATCATCAATAAGGTACATACTTCCTAACATCTGTTCTAACAGATTAAACGTCACAGTATGCAAGACTGTTTAATCTCTTAACGCGGTTAAATCTTGTGTAGGAGCCGGCAAATTCAGATTACTTATCGCCGTATAGACAGATTCATCGACTTTAAAACCCCATTTTCTAAAAAAATCCGAAAGATCTTTTTGTGCAATCTGACATGCCGACAGCATAAAATAGCGCATTTTCTCTGCGTCTGTTGAAACTGTAGGCCTGTTCTCCCGGGTAGTTTTGCTAAGTTTGATGTAGAAATCATCACCAAATCCTAGCCAAAGCTGATGAAACATAATCATTTTCAAATCATTATCTCCTGAATTAAAGTTGCGGTCCGCGATGTTTTTCTGAAAGTAAGTCGTCAATTTAGGCCAGGAATTATTGGCAGTCACCCGGCTTACCGGCAATCCAAATCCCCTTTCACTGGCTAGAGAATAGACATTCACGGTTGTTTCTGTCAGATTGCCCCAGGTCCAAGCTTTTTGTTGATAGGTATGTCCTACTTCATGCCATATTCCCCATCCATTTGTATTGGACAGGTATTTTGGCTGTAACATACGATAAGATAAAGCATCGGTAAAATAAATAGAAATACCGGCAGCCATATAACCACCTGCACTCGAATCTCTCACGGTAATCAGGTGTTTATTATATGGTATGGCATGGACTCCACTCGTACCATTCAAACCACTGATACGATTGGAAAAACCAATAATTGAATCCAGTCTATCCACAATAAGCTGTTGATCTTCGTTCTTATACAGTAGCGCATCGGCAATTTTGGTTACCATAATGGTGTGATCTGACGAGAAGACGACATCCGGCACGGTATTTTTCAACGAATCCAATGTAGCTACCCATTGCTCATGGGTGGTAATTCCCTTTTGAAAGTAAGGTACCGGGATAAAGCCATTGCCAAAAGAAAGCTCTATTTCTCCAGTTGCTGTGTAGTTATCAGCTGTATAAATCACATAAACCAAGCCCCCGTATTGGTCCACTGTGAACGTTTGCGTACCTGCCTGGAGATTGAAATACTGCCGCACTGGTCGAATATTGTCTCTAAAAGGCGTCCCGATCGCCAAGCGTGCTGCTGTAGTCCCCGAGTTGACTTTTACTTTTATCGTTATAGTACTGTTTGGCGCTACATAAAATCCGGTCATTTGCATTTCATTATGATTTGCTCGAAACTGAAGTCTATCAGCCTCAGTTGCAGCCGAAGGACTTACTTTAAATCGTTGGACCGAATCCGCTATTGCTAAGGATTCCGCACTGGAATCGTTCAGTAAAGTGTACATTAAGCTACCATCCTTCCGGCAGGAAGTGGTCATAGCGATCACTAAAATCGTGATTAAGGAAAACACGGTCTTTCTCATAATTTTTAAATAAAGTTTATAATTTGTATTAATTGTCAACACTTCTTTCCGATCACCCTTCAAAGCCTCAGCGACTGTTTCGAAGTTTTTATTTTTCTAATCGATTTATGGTTCATCGAAACTTGAAAACCAGATGATCCATGCAAAGAATTCACTTCACCTTCAGCAAAGTATTTTAGTTCATAATCTAAAAGCAAGATATAATATATTGTACAGAAAAATAATCAACCACTCCACATCAAACGTTTGCACAATCAACGAAAACCTTTTCGCTTTGATGAATTTCAAATAATTATAAAGAAAATCTGTTTTAAAAAAATGGTAAGAAACGAGTAATAGCCCTATTCTATACTGCTATAGAAGCTAGATGTTATTCAAACTAATCACACAGCCCCAACGCTATTCCCTCGAACACCATATCATAAAAGACTGACATGTCAGCACCTGATCATCACATCTGCTGCCATTAAAGAATTATATATTATATGTCTTGAAGTGGATTAATCATTACGAGAAGCCGAAAAACTCTAAAAAAAACAGTATAACCAATGGTTATAACCCACCTGTTTTAACCTTTTATTTTTAATACAGATAACAGACACAAACATCTATATTACAAAGAATAATAGAAAATATAATCATAGAAAAAAGCTGTTAAAAATTAGAGTATAAAAAGCGATTTCCATGTTATTGGAACCAGGTTTTTAATCATCCGTCTATTTTTCCAAGGATGGTCTGCTGCACGTCAGTTTTACTACAATCAGTGATAAAAAATTATAATTTTAAAAAACGAATCATTAATTTCGAAAAGTACACTATGAAATTAATACTCTAATTTTGCTTGCATTCAAACAAGATTGATGGAACACTTAACCTAAACTATAGCCCTAGACACTATAGTGCGGCAATAACGAGCGATTATCTTAAAACATGAAAAACAACATAAAGGAACAAAACGAAACGTTAAATCAATTGGATCAAAATTCAGCATTGCTAGCAGAACACCCCATTCTAGTAGAATTTAAAAACCTTATTCACCAGTATCCTCAGAATCACTGGGACCTCCAATTCTACTTGAAAAAGCTCAATATATCAAGAATAGCGTTACATCGATTGACGCTTTCAAGTAATGAAACTTCACCCAGCACGATCGTCAAGGAAATTGTTGCAAGTGAGATTGCTAAAAAACTAGCTTCTACGGAGATTCCGATTAAAGAGTTGACTTCGTATTATGGTTTTAGTTCATCGGCATCATTAACACGGTTTATCAAAAAACATACTGGTCTTAGTCCGCGAAAATTTAGAGCATTAAACGCATTGGATTATGTTTAAACTTGCCCAGCGACTATCTCTCATTTCGATAGTTAAAAATTGAATATCTTTAGGTAAACCTTTTTATGATGTTTCATGATACTCATGCATTTACCAACATTTAATATTGATTCAATAAGGCTGCACAGTGAATAAAAATCAAGATAGAGCAGCTACTGCTTTTTGATAAGCTTGTAATTATTCAGCGATTCGTCCTTTTGAACAGTATACTGATCTTTGAGTTGCATCACCCAACCCTCACCCTCTATTCGCTGTCCTTCGATTTTAGTAGGCCTACTAACGGTTATTTTATCCCAATTGGGCGCCATGAGCGCCCCACTTTTGACATCTAGAATCCCCCAGTTATCGGCGATCCTTATGGTTGGATAAACAGTTCCCAAATCTGTGATTGGGAGGATATTTCTCGGATCAAAAGACACATTCATTTTCTCAAATTTAATGGTCATATGAGGCTGATCCACAAACAAGGAACGATACAATGCAATTTGCTTCTTTATTTTTTCCGCTCGTAGTTGTTCCTCTGTGAATATCTGTTTTCCATTATACTCCGCTGTAATGGCTTTTACTGTTGCTGCAAGATCTTTCGGAAGTTCAATGTTCAATTCGCGCATAAAGAATACAGTTAAATCTGTATTTACTGAAATCTTTTGATTCCAAAGCGGATCCTTTAAACTCATTATATATCCATAGATGGGCGTGGTATTGTAGGCAAAAGACCTTACATAAGTGGGGTTCTTGAAAAATCTGTCTATTACATCAATGAAATGTTTTTTTGTTTTTTCTTTATCTCTCCCACTGATCATTACTCCGGTATACTCTGCAATCCCTTCATTAAGTTCCAATTGATTTTCAATATGGGCAGAGCCTGGAAAAAGTGAATTTCGATACTTCCGAAAAATCAAAGCATCCTTCAAGTGCATTCGTTGTTCATCTTGCGCGTCTGAACAAACCGCCTTTTTAAGCGCCTCCAATTCTAAACGTAAGTATATCCGTCCATTCTCTTGATCGAGATGAGTACTTTCGCTGTTATTTTGAACAAATCCCAAAGCCGATTGTGCGGAATGAAACAATTCATGAGCCAACAAATTGATCCGTGCATAATAATCTTTAGATAAAGGCAACATAATCATCGCCCAAGTGCGACCATTCCACGTTAAAGACGTATTGGCAATATTTACACTGTCGGGCAATTTAGCAATATAGCTATTTTTATATTGCACAAACGAACTATCAGCACCAAAGTTATTACTAAATAGCTGTCGTGTCTCAGGGTTCACCAAAATAATATCATCATATAAATCTCTATTCCATAACGAATAACCAATTTTAGTTGCAGTTTTAATTTCACTAAAATATTGAACAATACTGTCTGGCTTTGTCTCCTTAGATTCTTGTCCAAGCGCTAATGCACTGAGCAAAAGATATAGAAACGTTATAGATATTTTCTTCATTAAACACTTGTGAAAACGGTTATAAATGATATTTTTTGGTTAAAAAGAGATTGTTAGAATTTGACAAACATCTTCTTTCTAATTGCTAAAAATACACATTATATCACTAAAATATCTATCATTAAACAAAAAAAAGCACACTTAATCTGTGTACTTTTTTGCTCAACATCGACGATGCTGTGTTTATACATCATTATAAAGACTCTTTGAACTACAAAGTATTCTTGAGATATACTGCTGATTCCAAGTTCAATCCATCGAGTCTGCTAATACCTGGTTGTTTTACAAATCCATTCTGTTCAAAAAGTCCTATCAACGAACTTTTTAAGGGTTCATTGATCCAAATCACGTCGTAGGTACTGCAGACGGCAAGACATTTGTTCATTAATGATGCCTCCATTTGCTGCAGAGCCTCATGCTGGCAGACACCGAAATCCGCGATTCTAATCACACGTTTACCTGCCAGGCCTTTCGGCTTCTGCCCTTTTGAGGTTATTCTTGCATAACCCATCGGCTGATCGTTAGCATATACTACCAGCCATTGATTTGACATACTGTTTATTTCGCTGACAAGGGTTTTGGAATTAAAACTATCAACAATGTAATTATCTAGTTCAGCTGGCTCCACTAAGCTGCCGAATTTTTCTAGGGCTAGAGTTTTGGTGAGCATTGACAACGCTTCAATTCCCTGCTCTGTTGCTACCGTAAATTTTGTGACTATATTCATATGTGCATCTACTATTAAATACACAAATGTACATGCTATCACTTGCTATTATTCGATACACATTGTTCATTTAGCATCAGTACAGGCTCCCACATAAATAACGACCTATATGCTGGATCGCTTCTATTCGTTTATCAGAAAACTTATCCGCGATGACCAACCTAAAATAATGTTCAAAAGTATTCGAAAAAGAGAACGTATAGCCCGGCGTAAATCTTGCACCAATTTTTTCACACTGCGCGTAAAAATCCGCCATATCTGTACTTTCGGGCATTTTAACCCAAAGATTATACCCTCCTGCAGGTGTGATCACTTTGGTTTTTTCAGGAAAACTGGAAGCGATTAGGTTGGTGGCCAGATAGGCATTTTTTGCCAGTTGCATCTTCAGTGAACGAATATGCCGATCGTAACTGCTGCTACCGATCAAACGGTTTACGGTCTCCTGATTCAGAGGAGAAACTGTACTGCCCAATGCAAACTTGATCTGTTCAGCATCCTTCAGAAATCGCCCTGTGCTTAACCAGCCCAGCCGAATTCCAGGTGCCAGGGTTTTTGAATACGATGAATACGTCATAACCAATCCGCTTTCATCAAATTGTTTAAGTGTGGATGGTCTGCTCCCCTGAAAGTTCAGGTCACCATAGATATCATTCTCGATTACAGCAACATGATATTGATGAGCAATCGCCAATAAAGCAATTTTCTGTTCATCTGAAAGCAAAATACCTGTTGGATTATGAAAATTCGGTGTTAGGACGACTGCTTTAACAGCATTTCCTTGACATGCTTTTCTAAAAAAGTCTATATCAAAACCATCTTTAGCAAGAACAGGAATTTCAATGACGCGCAGTTTGAGCACCCGAATGACCTCTAACGCAGAAAATACGCATGGACTTTCCACAGCAACAATATCTCCGGCTTCACATGCAGCAGCCAAGGCGATATACAAAGCCTGTAAGGCACCATCTGTGATCAGCAATTCATCTGCATGCAGCAAGGTCTGATAGGAAGCCGCACGCCTGATAATATTATCCTTCAATTGTACCGAACCATTAGATGGATAATAGCGCAGTAACCCTGCCCCTTGTTCCCGAATGACCTGCTGCATGGTCCGAAGTAAAAGTTTTTGCGGAACAAGAAGATCCCCCGGGGCAGCAACATTAAATTCCGAAAAACCCCGCCTCACAGGTGACGCTGTTGTCAGACCAAGCCCTTTTTCAAAGACAGCATCCCTTACTACCGGTGGACGTCGACGCCCTTCCGGTTCTGCCAGCATTTCATTCTTCGCACTGACATAGTAGCCAGATTTCGGAACGCTTTCCACTAAACCAATAATCATAAGATATTCATATCCAGACTGAACAGTACTCATGCTTAAACCATAATAATCTTTAACCTCGCGTACTGAAGGCAGCTTTTGCCCAGGTTTATAGATCCCTGATTTTATATTTTTCTCAATTGCTTGTGTAAATATTTCAAATTTATAGCTCTTCATCTGTATTGATCACTTTTACCTATACTGTACCTGTATCGCAAATCTAATCAAACTAAATTTGTCTAAAAAAGAAATGACAGGTAATTATCAAATCAACAGCCCCAGCGAATTACGTGCTCTTCCACAGGAAGTATTACCCGAGTTAAGTCAGGAACTAAGAAACTTCCTCATTGACCATATTGCTACACATGGCGGTCATTTTAGTTCAAGCCTTGGAGTTGTAGAACTTACTATAGCAGTTCATTATGTATTTAACACCCCTAAGGATAAATTGATCTGGGACGTTGGTCATCAGGCTTATGTCCATAAATTACTCACGGGGAGAGCGGCTCGCTTCCATTCGAACAGACTTCTAGGCGGTATAAGCGGATTTCCTGTTATGGAAGAAAATAACTTTGACGCCTTTGGTACAGGTCATTCTTCCACATCCCTATCAGCAATTCTGGGTATGGCCTGCGCAGCCAGGTATAAGGGTGATAACAGCCGTCAACACATCGCTGTTATCGGTGACGGCGCCATGACTGCCGGTCTAGCATTCGAAGCTTTAAATAATATAGGTTTCGAACAGCCTAACCTATTGATTATATTAAATGACAACGATATGTCTATTGATGCCGGTACGGGAGCCCTACAAAACTATCTGACCGACCTGACCTCGGGGCAAGCCTATAATCAGTTCAAATCACAGATCAAAAAGCTGCTGTCACCCCATAAAGATCGGACACAATGGTCAATTGCTGCGATTAGAAAAATAGAGAAATTGATAAAAACAGGGCTATTTGCATCGAGCAATATTTTCGAGGCATTGGGAATACGTTATTTTGGACCAGTGGATGGTCATAACCTCCACAAGCTTATCAAAATATTTGAGCAGTTGAAGCATGTCCCCGGGCCCAAAATAGTGCATTGTGTAACACAAAAAGGAAAAGGTTTTACACCAGCCATGTTAAACAAGGCGGAATGGCATGCCACAGGGAAATTCGACAAACTGACAGGTATACGGTTAGAAAACCAGCTACCGCAACTCTACAAGGAGACTTTTCAGCAAGTGCTGGGCGAAACGCTGATACAGCTCGCCCAACATAATAGCCGTATTATCGCTATAAGCCCAGCTATGCTTTCCGGCAGCAGGCTGACGGCAATGAAACAGCTGATGCCTAACCGCGTTTTTGATGTTGGTATCTGCGAGCAGCATGCCATTACTTTTTCCGCAGGCCTTGCTGCTGATGGGCTACTTCCTTTCTGTGTGATTTATTCGACATTCTTACAACGCGCCTATGATCAACTAATCCACGACGTCGCTTTACAGAAATTACCGGTCGTGTTCTGTATCGACAGGGCCGGCGTTGTCGGTCCCGATGGCCCCACCCATCAGGGGGCATTCGACATTGCTTTTCTTCGCTGTATACCCAACATCGCATGCGCTTCGCCCATGACGCTCACAGACTTTAAAAATTTGTTGTTCACGGCTCAGGATATCACTCTTGACGGACCGCTTGCAATCCGATACCCAAAAGGCCCAGGTAGTCGAGAGAAGCAATCAGACAAATTTACAAGACTTGAAATTGGAAAAGGAAAAAGGCTTTGTTCAGGGCAAGACATTGCCATACTCTCTCTTGGGCCCGTTGGTCAATATGCACAGGACGCCTGCAACGAACTGCTCCGGGAAGGCATGCAGGTTGGCCACTATGATCTACGGTTCTTTAAACCGCTCGACGAAGCGTTATTACATGAAGTATTCCAATCATATTCCTATATCATCACTGTTGAAGATGGATGTATAGCTGGTGGAGTAGGAACTGCAGTGCTGGAATTTATGGCCGAACATGGCTACTCAGCGACCTTGAAGCGACTTGGCTTGCCCGATACTTTTGCAGTACAGGGTACACAGCGACAGCTTCACCAACTTTATCACTACGACAAGCAGGCTATTATCGCCACGGTGAGACAGCTATACACGGGTCCGCTCGAATCGGCAGGCTCAGGGTGTAGCCTTAAGCCGAACGAGTCTTCCCCAAACAGTTAACTTAGTCACAATAGTAGTGCTTAAACAATATAGATTAAACTATCATTTGGTCTGATCATAGGATGTAAACAGCATAGGACCAACCCTGTCAGACATTCAGCTTGCGAAGCTTTCCTAAAAGGTCTTTTTGTCAGGACATGCCTTTCATAGACTTACTTCGTCTTTCAATTGTAAAAAGAATCTATAAGAGCCAAAACTGCTTATATCTTCTAAGACAAACATCCAGAAAGGTACGGTGTTTGTGGCTTACATGAAAGAAACAATGTTGTTTCTTTCATGTAGCAATTCATACCATGAAACACTTATTCGTCCTCCTTGCTATAGCGACAGGCTTATTTCTGATCAGCAAGGTTTGCTTTTCACAAAAAGGGAAAGATTCAAAACCGTCAATACAAAATACTATGAATACTATAAATCAAAAAGATCATGTTGTCTATTTTGCCGGAGGATGCTTCTGGGGAACTGAGCATTTCTTTAAACAAGTCCGCGGGGTCACCGCAACCGAAGTTGGCTATGCCAATGGAAACCTTCAGCACCCTTCATACGCACAAGTTTCGACAGGAACCTCAGGTTTTGCCGAAACGGTAAAGGTAACCTTCGACCCGGAGCTTGTCGATCTAAAGCTTCTCGTAGACCTTTTCTTCAAAACAATTGATCCAACTTCATTAAATAAACAAGGCAACGATATCGGTACACAATACCGTACAGGAATCTATTATACCAATGCGGATGATGCCGCTGTTATCAAAGAACAAATAGCTGCTTTAGCAAGTCAATACAACAGCAAAATCGTGGTGGAAATAGAATCTTTACAGAATTATTATAATGCTGAAGCTTATCATCAAAAATACCTGGACAAAAACCCTGGCGGTTATTGCCATATAAGCCCTGATTTATTTAAACTTGCGCGAAATGCCAACCCCGAAAAAGCGAAAGCGGACGTTAAAAACACGTATAAAAAAGCAGATAAGGAGACCTTGAAGAAAGAGTTGACTCCATTGCAATACGATGTTACACAAAACAGTGCAACGGAGCGCGCGTTTGACAATGCCTATAATGATGAATTTAGGGAAGGTATTTATGTCGATATCACAACCGGAGAACCCTTATTTGTTTCTACAGATAAATTTGAATCGGGATGTGGGTGGCCCAGTTTTTCCAAACCAATTAGCGATAGCCTGATTCAAGAACACTCCGACAATTCGTACGGGATGCGCAGAACGGAAGTACGCAGCAAAACTGGTGATGCACACCTCGGCCACGTTTTTAACGATGGACCGGCAGATAAAGGTGGTCTACGCTATTGTATAAACAGTGCTTCACTTCGATTTATTCCAAAAGACAAGATGAAAGCACAGGGCTACGAAAAGTATTTGCCATTATTGGTAAAAAAATAGTCTGCAGCGCCTCCAACGAGGCGCTTGCCCTGAACATTTCAGATTCCTTCAAGCTAGCGTTATAATAACCTATTATTCAATGCAAAAACCAATACTTCATTCATGTTACTTACCCCCAGCTTTTCAAATAATTTTCGCCGATGAAATTTCACCGTATCAATGGAAACGAAAATTTTTTCCGAAGTTTCATGAATGGTCAGACCGCGATGATAAAAACGTAAAATCTCTATTTCACGTTCGGTAAGATTAATCTTTTTTTGGGAGTTCCATTTCCCAGTCAACAGATCCAATTCCCATACTAGATCGGAGTGCAGCTTTTCGATAGTCACGTTACCTGAAGATACGTTAGTGGATAAAGACACGATACAAATTGCTTTCCATATTTTCCCCTCTTCTGTCAAAAAAACAGGTGTCAGTTTATGATTAATTAAAATAAACTTGTTGTGTGCATTTTGTATCTGAAAATCATACGATATAACATAAAGCTTCCGTTCCTCGATGGGTATTTTTTCATAAAAGCTGAACCCCGCTTCATTAATCGTAATGAGCATCTGGAAATCATCGGATGGAACATATTTTTGATAAAAGCCATAGCCCATTTCCAGTACCTCTTTGGCTGTTAAACCAGCGAGAAACAGCGGGTTGTCTGAAACAAACTCAAAACTTTTAGCCTGGTAATCGATTAGATAAATACTCTGATAGGTAATCCGTGAGAAAGCTTTGACGAGCTCAATATAGCCATGGGTCTGCAGGATGTCCCTTTCTGAAAGACGATCAACAGTATTTTTTTGTGAAAATAGCGCGTTAAAATCCATAACGAAATTCTAAATGTCGAAGTTAAATAAAACTACACTCAAGTGTAGCTTTTATTTGGACAAACTGTAATACTTTTGGACAAAACAGCTAAAAAAATATAGCTAACTGAACGAAAAGCCGGAAAAAACATAAAACTATTTCTTACACAAATGCTTATTAACACTATTCAGATTCGAAATATTGGAATCGCCTTTGGGATCTTATTTTTTGGAAACAGCAATGCACAGCAGAAAATTGAGGTTCTAAATTTTGGGACATTTCACATGAGCTATACGCCTGATGCACATAAAGTAGAATTTGACGAAAAAGATCAAAAAAACAGAAAAGAAACATATCAAGTAGCCAAACTGTTGGCAGACTTTAAACCAACTATCATCTGCGTGGAAATCATTCCTGAAAAAAACGAAGAATTGAACGGCGACTACAGCTCTTTTATTAAAGATAAAGGACATAAAGCTAAGTTCGGTGGTGAAATAGCCATAATTGCATATGAAGTAGGCAAACTTGCAGGGGTAAAAAAAATTTATGGAATTGATGAACAGCAAACTGCTGCTTATAATTACAACATTGCAAATGAGTTGGAGAATCAGGTAGACAGTGTAACCTATAAAAGCTACATGGGAAAAATTATGCAGGAATTCGCCCATATTGATAAACTCTCCATTTTAGAAAAATTAAAGGTATTTAATCAGAAAGAGACCTTGCAAAAGTTTATCAATGTAAACGCTGATATCTTAACCTACAGCAGTACAAAAGGTAATTTTGAAGGAGCAGACGAAGCCAGTAAATTCTACCGAAGAAATCTACGGATATTCTCCAATTTAAATCAGATCCCGGTCACTGGGCAGGATCGAATTTTGCTAATCACGGGCGCGACTCACGCAGCTTTCCTTGGTGAACTTTTGCAATGGAGCCCCAAATACAAACTCGTAGAAGTTGCCGAATACCTTCAATAAAACCATCGGTAAGAAAAGACTCTTTTGGTCGACTTTCGAATGAAACAGATTAACAAACCTTAATTACTTAAATAAACACTTCAAAATGATAACTTGTAAAAACTGTGGCACAGGCATTACGTCAAAATTCTGTCCCGATTGTGGCCAACCTGCAATGCTAAAAAGAATAGACGCTCATTATATCACCCACGAAATACAACATGTGCTTCACTTTGAACGCGGCATCCTCTATACCATTCGAGAATTGGTGACAGCTCCGGGGAAGAATGTGCAAAACTACATTTCTGAAAATCGCAGCCGGCTGGTCAAACCTATTATTTTCGTTATTGTCACATCTTTAGTGTATTCTATTATTGCCCACTTTTTCCATACTGAAGAGCGCTATATGCAATCAATCGACAGCCATGGTATTGAAAGTAAACTCGTAATCACAAGCAACATCTTTCGATGGCTACGAGATCATTATGGTTATGCTAACATTATTATGGGGTTCTTTATCGCCCTTTGGACTAAATTATTCTTTAAAAAATACGGTTATAATCTTTTTGAAATCATCATCTTATTATGTTTTATTATGGGGATGACAATGTTAATTTATGCACTTTTTGCAATAATTGACGGTATCACGCACCAAAGTTTAATCCTATATGCAACTTTAGTAACTTTTATATATTACTCCTGGGCCATGGGACAGTTTTTTGATAAAGCTAAAAAGATCAACTATTTCAAAGCATTTGCCGCTTCAATAATAGGCTTTTTCTCCTATTTGGTCGTCATACTTTTCATTGGTATTACATTGGATATACTTATAAAATAGCAATTTTGTGACTGATGCAGACATGTATCTAAGAAGCCACCATCATCAATTGATGCGATAAATAGGATAGAGAAGATGTGACTCTTCATAATAAGGTGAATTTTTGTATATCCAATCCAGCTGCGCACTACTACTTGCAGCAAGTTTAGGGTTGTTCATCTTTTCGCGCTCAAAGGCAGATCTTAAATCTTTATTCTCCTTTAGAAGCTTGGCTGCTGTATCTTCAAAAACATAAGCTGAATAGTATTCTTTTTGTCCTAAGATCGCATCAAAGAAATTCCAATTAAAATAAGAGTCTATTGCTTCAGGTTCCAAGGTTTCCAGCAGAAACTTCACACCGTCCTGGTTCAAAGGGACCAAAAAATCACCGGCACTGAAGTTTACCTTGTTGGACTCCCGAAGGAGACTGGTGTCAAAATGTAAATAATGCCCCTCATATGGACTTGAAGTTGTCTTGAAATCCTTAATCCTATACTGTTCCACCGCAATAACAGAATCTTGTTTAAGCGGAATCATCTTGATTTGATTGAGTGTCAACAATTCAATAATTTTCCATTCAGACTGCGGAATGACATAATACGATGGAATCGTCACTTCTTTTATCGGAACATATGTATTATATAACTTAACTTGTTTTGAAAACTTAGCGTTTCTATCATACCACAACCTATCTTTCGAAGAAACGTCACTTGGTTTATATTTTGCCTCGAAGCCCTTAAATTCCAGCGATTCATATTTTGAGGAATCAAGCTTCCATGCTATGGCATATTTATCCCCTATTTGATATTGCTTTAGGTTTTCAGCTCTTTTTTGTTTAATCACCTTATAATTCTGTTCGATAAAATCCAGGTTACAACGCATATAGTCATAAGTCGCTTTGACACGTTCTTGATAAGGTTTCAACATATGTGTTTCCACAACAGTTCCGATTACATTAAATAGACTGGTGTAGCCTGTTGCGTATCTTGGCGAATCCATAAAGGTTGGAAAACCTCCATCGGGCACATCGTTGTGGATGTTAACATAGGGAACAGACATAAATCCTTTCTTTTGGAGATCCTTGAGTAAGTTTTTTTGCATGTGGCTGTTAAAATAATTTCCCAAAAGGTTTCCTAGACGTTCTTTGTTTGTTGAGATATAGGTGAAGGTGTACTGATAATCGGCCCCATTGCTGACATGATTATCTATAAAAACATCTGGTTTGACCCATTGAAAAATTCGCTGAAAACTCCGCGAGTTTTTAGTATCTGTCTTAATAAAATCCCTATTTAAGTCATAGTGTCTTGCATTTCCACGAAAACCATACTCCTCAGGGCCATTTTGATTAGCTCTGGAAAAGCTCCCACGATTTAACATCCCACTCACATTGTAACTCGCCAGCGCAACAACAATAACATTTTGAGGTGCCTTTATCTTTCCTGTCGCCAAATCGCGCATGAGCATCATAGTCGCATCAATACCGTCTGGCTCTCCAGGATGAATACCATTGTTGACCAATAAAACGCACCTCTCTTCCCTAGCCACTTCCAGAGTCTTTCCAAACGGATTAAATACAACAACATCTATTGGTTTATTGTTATCGTCTTCTCCCCTTGTTTCATAGTGAATTGTTGTATATTTCTGTGCCAATTCCTGATAATATGCCCGCATTTCTTCAAAAGTTGCCGATTGATTGCCATTACCCCGTTCATAAGGTGTAAGTATTTGGGCATAACTTCTGCCAAAAAGCATGAAAGAAAATAATATCAGGAACTGTTTCATAAGATCAATTTAGGCTCCAATTTACGATAAACTTGTTAAAATGCGTAAGCAATCTCGCCCTTCTATTAAGAACGGCTTCCCGATAAAAACAAAATCCCTAAGAAATGTAGGGATTTTGTTTTTACTCTTTATCGCTATCTTATTTGCTGACCTCGTTTAATAATTCAATATCTTCCGTATCTAATTTAAGAGCCGGAGCCGCACATAACGTATCCAATTGACGCTCACTTGTAGCACTCACAATGGGAGCGGTAATTAGCGGTTTAGCCAACAACCATGCTAATGCTACAGTCGCCTGTTTTGTCCCATGTTTCTCGGAGATAACATCGAGCGCTTCCAGGACAGCTTTACCTTTAGCATCAAAATATTTTTTGATCCCACCGCCTCTAGCCGTTTTATCAAAGTCAGCTTCAGTACGGTATTTACCGGTCAAGAAACCTGCAGCAAGTGACCAATATGGAAATACACTCAAGCCGTACTTCTCGACCAATCCCGCATAATCTGTTTCAAAACCTGTGCGCTCTACCAAATTATAATGCGGTTGCAAAGCAACATATTTAGGAAGACCATTTTTCTCAGCAACATCAAAGCTTTCCGTTAACCGCGCCGGCGATAGATTAGAAGCGGCAATATAACGTACCTTGCCTGCTTCTATTAAGTCAGCATAAGCCGACAATGTCTCCTCCACAGGTGTTATGTTATCGTCAAAGTGGGTATAGTATAAATCAATATGATCTACTCCCAATCGTCGCAATGATTCATCAGCAGATTTCAAAATATGTTTCCTTGAGATATCATATCCGTGCTCCTTAGTCTCGGATCCAACTTTTGTTGCGATTACTATATTTTGACGGTTACCACGGCTTTTTAACCATTTCCCAATAATTTCTTCGGACTGCCCGCCGGTTCCATTCACCCACCAAGAATAGGTATCTGCCGTATCGATAAAATTAAATCCTGCTCCTACGAACTTATCTAGCATTTCAAACGATTTTTGCTCATCTAATGTCCAGCCAAAAACATTCCCGCCAAAATTAATTGGAGCTATCTGCAAATCTGTGTGTTGTATTTCTACCTTTTTCATTGAAATTATCTGTTTATTGTTCCTTTAAATAAAAAATCGCTATGCAAGTATAGCTATAAAGCTAAAGTTACAGTATTCATCTTGAGCCACGACAGCATTCTTCACATCTAATTGTCAAAAAGAGTAAAGTACTTTACTGTAATTTAGTACGCAGTTACTATTTATTATACTAAATTGCAACAGGCTTTCGGCCGGATGATTGTGCTCATAGCCTAAAATGCCATCTTAGTTCTCATGGCCGACATCAATATGACGGGTCCTGAACATGTCCGATAAAGCTTTCAATAGATTGAACAGATTAAATTGACAAAACCCAATCTTCCATGATCCCAATAGTATATAGACCAGCAATGGAAAGTGATTTGATTTTTCTTTTAGATCTAAGAGCAAAAACCATGACCCCACATTTAATTGCCGCCGCGTTACCCACTACTACGGATTCACATCTACAAAGAATTAAATACAAATTTGAACATGCTGCTATCATTGAATATGACAATATCCCTATCGGGCTTTTGAAAATCGAGAAAGGACGGGCTCATATCGAGTTGATTCAAATACAGATCGATCCCCGCTATCAAGGGAAAGGGCTGGGAAAAAAGATATTAAAAGATCTTATAAATGAGGCAATTTATGAAGGGAAGTCGATTTCATTACATGTGTTAAAAACTAATAAAGCGCAAAAGCTCTACTTTAGTCTTGGTTTCGAAATTATCGGAGAAGACGAGCATTCATATCATATGAAGTACTCAAACAAGGATAAGATTTAAAAAAACAGGTCGGCTCTTTAACCGACCTGTTTTTGCATTACTTTTCAATAGACGACATATCGATTACAAAACGATATTTCACATCACTATCCAATACCCTTTGATACGCCTCATTTACATAGTCGATATCAATCATTTCTGTTTCAGGTAGAATATTATGTTCAGCACAAAAATCAAGCATATCCTGAGTTTCCTGTATTCCCCCAATGCTGGAAGCCGTTAGGATCTTATTTCCCCCCATGATTGAGCGTCCATTAATTTCCATGGGCGCAGCCGGAATCCCCACGCAAATATAAACTCCTTTTGTTTTCAATAATGCAAGATAGAGGTTATAGTCATGCGGTGCTGATACGGTATCAATAATAAAATCAAAATACGATGAGAATTCTTTTATTTCATCGGCCTCATGCGTATTTAAGAACTTGTGTGCTCCAAGTAGAGCAGCATCCTCCTTTTTGCGCGGTGAATGACTTATCATTGTGACTTCTGCCCCCATTGCCACTGCAATTTTAACAGCCATATGTCCCAATCCGCCTAAGCCTAACACACCAACTTTATGCCCTTTGCTAACATTCCATCTTTTTAATGGCGAATAGGTGGTGATTCCTGCACAGAGTAGCGGTGCCACCTTTTTAATATCCAAAGATTCCGGCACATGCAGCACAAAATCTGCATCCGCAACAATATTATTGCTATAACCACCAAAAGTATAGCTGTGATCGTGCATCACATCTTTGCTGTTGTACGTCCAGACGGTCTTCTTTTCTGAACAGAACTGTTGTTGGTCTGACTTACAGTTATCGCATTCGCCACAGGAAGCAACCATACAACCGACACCTGCCAGGTCACCTTTTTTGAACTTAGTCACTCCAGGACCAACTGCACTTATCCGACCAACAATTTCGTGCCCGGGAACAATTGGGTATTGTGTACCACCCCACTCATCATGTACTTGATGAATATCAGAGTGACAGATCCCGCTGTACAAGATATCTATTAAAACATCGTTTGCACCAAGCTCTCTCCTTTCAAACTCCCAGTATTCAAGTGGAGAACTACTGTCTTTCGCCGCATAACCTTTCGACTTAATCATATTATCTTTTTTTATAGACCACAATTTGGATACGAAGATATCTTCGATCCCCTATTTACGTTGTGCTAAGTTAGCGGGTATCGATGACGGATAAAGAAAGGCAAACACAATATTGACACTGCGCAAACAAAAAAACAAGTTTAAACATAGAAGTATCCGCACAAGACCATGTATATTTGAGTTCATATAAATCACTTCAATGAAAAGAACCAGTCTAACGCTAGCAATTATTTGCTTAACATCAATGGCCTTCGCCCAAAAGATAAGCTACAAAGTGAACACGCAAAATTCGACGATCAAATGGAATGCGAAAAAAGTTGTCGGGGGACATGTGGGAACAATCAATATACAAGAAGGCACGGTACAGACAGAAAAAGGGAAAATTACCGGCGGAGGTTTTACCATAGATATGAATTCCATGGCTTGTACTGACGCACCTAAATTGACCGGGCACCTAAAAAATGAAGATTTCTTCAATGTGCCTACCTACCCTAGCAGCAAATTTGTCATCAGTAAAGTTGATAATAGCAAAGGCACTCCAATCATAACCGGTAATCTGACGATTAAGAATAAAACAAAATCGATCTCCTTTCCAGCAAAAGTCACCACAACTGCAGATGGACTTTCTGCTGAAGCTATAGGAGTTAAGGTAAATCGGCTGGACTTTGATATACAGTATCGTTCAGCAAGCTTTTTCTCCGACCTAGGCAATCGCGCCATCGATGATGAATTCACCTTAGATATCGTGCTTAAGGCTGTAAAGTAAAAACTTCGTAGGAGCCCTCTGTTAATACAGGCGGCTCTTCCTTCATTGAATAATCGCACCGAGAATCGACATAATTTACTCGAGCTGCTTTTACACACAGACTACTTAAGGCTGTGATGTCACCTCATACCGGCATGGAAAATCCAACAGTGCGGCACTTATTCTTCCTCAGAAATAGCGCATTAGCGCTGTGCTACAACATTAAACAAAGACTCTGTTAAATTAGATTTGATTCAAATTGCACTTAGCAAGCGATAAGATTGATGAAAGTAAAGTTTTAAAATTATCTTTAAACTCGCTAAAGTAAGGGTAGACAAATTATATATGGAGAAAATAAAAACTTTTCAACAGCACGAGCTTAATAGAATTAGAAAAAATTGGAGTGAAAGTGACCTCGCATTTGAAAAGTTGGGAAGATCTTCTAATATATCCGATTATTCGGATCGGGAGATCAATGAAATGCTGCTCGGTGTATATAAAGACAGTAAACACCTTATGGTCGATGAAGGCTACTTTATTGATCTCGCGAAAGCGCATAAAGCCAGTTGTATTTTGGTTGATGTATCCTATTCAAGACGTATCAAACCTGCTCCAAACAGCATACTTAATCTTCAGGATATCCGTAATTTTTACATTGAAGATTATTTTATAGAGACGAAAGAAGCATTCTCCAACAAAAATAAACATAAGATAACGGGTTATCTCAAAAAGATCGGCGGTATCAGTTTGGGTAAAGGGCAATACAATTATCTGTATTCTATTCCGAACGATTTCAAAACGTTTTTCGGTGATACACCGGCCGATCTGTTCTATCCTATACAACGTTATATCAACGGGTTATTTTTTGACGACGATTATCGAATTTCAGATTTTGAAGTCATCAGTAAGATTGTTATCAGTAAGACATAATTTCGATTGCCGGAGCAACCGCTCTTGGTTTCTTAATTGATAATCTCGCCATCATTCTGATCTAGTTTATCACGAAATTTTCCAAGTTCCTGAACACCTGGTTTTGCCCATTCAGCAACCTCACCTATAATTTTTAATGGAAATTCAGATCTATAGGAACGTGTCGGATTTCCGGGAAACTTCTGGTCCGTCAGATTAGGGTCATGCTCATAATCACCGGTAGGTTCAACAATAAATACCCGCTCGCTGCGCTCACCTTTTGCCAGGGCCGCTGCAAGTCCGGCCCCATTCATCATACCTGTAAAATAAATATGATTCATTTTGAAGTCGGCTTGATAGTTAGAATTGAAGCCTGGAACCAATAAGTCGCCGATTTGTGCATCTGCTTTTGTACCGTGATAAAAAGGTCCCTTATCAAAGGGAATGTTCTTATAAGAAGAGGCCAACCTAGCATATTCACTTGCCTTTGCTTCTTCTCCTAAACTTGTGTAACAGGCACAAATCTTCAAATACATTCCGGGCAACGCACTGGTAGCTCGATCATCACCGATTACCAATGCGTGATCTAAGGCTATGTGCAGCCATTTCAAAAGATCCGACACCGTTTTCTGCTGCCGGGATACAAAATAGGCTGCAATAAACTTCTCATGGTCATCGCTTGCCTCCCGATAACCCTCTGCAAAAAAGAACAGCGCTTCATCGTGTCTACCGTTTTCTTCCAATTGTATGCCTTTTAGGCAAAGTTTGACAACCCCGTTAAATGGTGAAAATTCCATCGTATAAATTATTATCTATTCAACCGAATATTATCCTCGATGTAGTTATAAGTGAATACCCTTAGTAACATCAGGACTTAAGCAAGGCTCTGTATGTAAAAAGCCAGTTATTAAGAATAACAAAATTGTTCTCTTATTTTCAATATTTCTCGCTGGAATCCTGAGAACAGTTGACCTCCACAGAGCAGCTAAATTATCCAATAGTCGATCTCTTTAGAATGCAATATTGCCTTTGTGTATCAAGGAAGTCACCGGTGAAATACGAGAAACTGCTTCAGCGGAACAACTTGCATCAACAAAAACCATACTTGCTTCATCACCCACTTTCGGCCATTGTTGATTTCCATTATTGTCCAAAGGCAATTTGTAACGTGTCGCGAAAGCGAGTGTTCTAGATAAGCCGAATTCTGTTCCATAACCATAAAGTTCAGCAATAAGATTCGCTTTCTGCAGCATGTTTCCCGAGCCAAACGTATTCCAGTGATCCTGAATATTGTCATTTCCAATCAAAACCTCCACCCCATATTTCCGAAGTGTCGGAATAGGCATAATCATATTGCCAAAGGGCACAGAGGACACAATTCCTACCCCCGCTTCTGCGAGACGTGCCGCAATTTTTTCAGCTTCTACATTTGTGAGGCGACTAAGTGCAAAAGCATGGCTAACAAAAGCTTTCCCTTTTAATTGGGGGTTTTCCAATGTACGGTCGATCAAAAACTCGATTGTCTTCATACCACTTTCTCCCATTTCATGGAGGTGTATGTCAATTCCCTTATTGTTATCAAGCGCCAACTGTGTAATCTGCTCCATACTTTTTTCGATACTTCCGTCCAAAGAGTACGGATCTACTCCACCTATGAAACTAACAGCATCCAGTTTTGCAACATCCTTCAAAATGGGTAAAGTATCCGTATAATAGAGGCCATGCTGTGGAAAAGCAACCAGCTCCGCTTCTACCGTGTCTTTTTTCGATGCAAGTGCCTTTTCCAAATTTGTTAACGATTTTAGTCCAGATGTTGGATCAACATTGAAGTGTGAACGAATAAAATCAGTTCCGTATGCCTGCAGAAAATTCAGCATTTTGCCCGTTCTTTCGACGGAGGTGCTTAACCATTCTGGGATCATCTTCTGCTCATACGCGATCATATCTTTTACGGTATGCCGTGTTGGCGATACAGCTTCCCATGGCAGACCAAACAACATTTTATCCAAATGGGCATGCATATCCTTAAAAGCCGGCAACATCAAATGTCCTTTTGCATCGATCGCATTAGCATTTGCAGTATTTGGTTTGATTCCTTTGATCTTACCCTCTTCAACTTCTACACAGAATAAAGCCGTATTTGTGCTTATAACTTCCTTTCCATCAAACTCGAATCCTGTCTCAAGCCGTACGTTTTCTAAAATATATGTTTTAGCTTTCATATTTATTTTGATAATATTCTTTTTCTTGTTCTCTAAAAATTACCGGACAATAGAAACGGTATTATTTTTCCACTTTTATTATTCAGTATCACCAGAACAAAGGTCGCAATGATTCTCCCAGATCTTTTGCAGAATACATCTCGATACTTGAACAATTTATCACAGCGCCGACTTTTGCTCAACAGTATGCATAAGGTGAAACTACAACGAATGTGCTTTCAGCCAGCATGAGACCAATGAGAACGACACTTAAAATACACTGTAGTAATAAATTGTCCAACAGATGGAATGAAAACCACATTGTAAAAACAGCCTTAGCTACTATTTTTGTATTAGACAGCGAAGCTTCTTCGGCTTTATTGAAAAAATTACAGCACAATAAATTGATGAAAACAACTTTAATACTCTTGATAATGATGAGCATAACAAATTCGTGCCGATCGGCATTAACCGAAAACTCATATACTGAAAATCCGTCCAAGGAAGAGATTATTAAATTGGTCACCAAAAATGACTTACAGGGAGTGAAAAAAGCGCTAGAAAATAATGCCAACGTGAATAGTGAAGATACGAATAAACGTTCTATTCTACTTATCGCGACAAACAACGGAAATATTGAAATGGCTAAATTATTGGTAGAGTATGGTGCCGATGTCAACCTTCAGGCCGACAATATGGATAGCCCATTTTTATACGCAGGAGCAAGTGGGCAAGTTGAACTCGTCAAACTTTTCTTAGATCACGGCGCTCGCTTTGATTTATTTAATCGATATAATGGCACAGCTTTAATCCCGGCTTGTGAACGTGGATATGTAG
This sequence comes from Sphingobacterium paramultivorum, assembly GCF_014109745.1. Classification (NCBI taxonomy): domain Bacteria; kingdom Pseudomonadati; phylum Bacteroidota; class Sphingobacteriia; order Sphingobacteriales; family Sphingobacteriaceae; genus Sphingobacterium; species Sphingobacterium paramultivorum. Next base: position 1,559,283 of record NZ_CP058555.1, on the reverse strand, counting down.
AAACGGTAAGATTATTGGCCAATACCAAAAATTTCCCTTTGGACCATGTCAATCGTTTAGGATGGACTGCTTTGATGGAAGCAATTGTACTCGGTGACGGAAGCAAAAAATATCAGGAAATTATTCAGATTCTAAAAGATGCTGGGGCAAAATTGGATATTCCGGACTTCAATGGCACAAGCCCTTTGCAACACGCAAAACAAAGAGACTTCAATGAAATTGTTAAGATACTAACATCAGAAATATAAAGGTTCATCTTCCATTAAATACTCAAATTTGAATAAAATTTCAAGCAGTATTTCACTATGCTATCTGATTTTTCATTCTCAATGGCTAGTTTTGCAATATGCAGCATAATATAATAGACAAAGTTGCTTTAATTAGCATTAAAGATAGGAAAATCCTGAGCGCACGTTCCAAGACTAAAACAAAATTTTACTTTCCTGGTGGTAAACGAGAGAATAATGAATCCGATATTACCTGTTTAAAAAGAGAAATACTGGAGGAGCTTTCTGTGCACATCGTCGAAGAATCAATGCGCCTTTTGGGCACCTTTGAAGCAATCGCCGATGGACGAAATCAAGGTACGCTCGTAAGAATGATCTGCTACTTTTCTGATTTCGAAGGAGTATTGCATCCAGCGAATGAAATCGAGACATTTGAATGGTTAACCTATAAGGACAAACATAGGACTTCTGCCGTAGATCAGATTATCTTTCACCGATTAAAGGAAATGAACCTTATCGATTGATAGAACAGATGAGCGTTGTTTCTCATACCAAAATATCAGACAACGCTTTTCCGTAATGTAATAACCGTAATTTCAGGCCAAACACCTATCCGACCTTTTAGGCCGTGAAAACCAAAACCACGGTTGACATAAAGATATTTTCCTTGTTTTTGATAGAGTCCAGCCCACTGTTTATAAAAATATTGAATTGGACTCCATTTTAACCCAAATAATTCTATCCCAAACTGCATACCATGCGTATGTCCCGCCAGCGTCAGATGGACATGTTGGTTATAGTCCAAAGTAACATGATCCCAATGTGAAGGATCATGAGACATCAAAATTTTGAAGGTATCCGCGTCCAATCCAAGGGTTGCTTTAGCGAGATCACCATATTGATGGAACCCTCCTTTTCCCCAATTTTCAACACCAATTAACGAAATATGCTCACCTTGCTTTTCTATCGCTATCGATTCATTTAGCAGCAATTTAAATCCCATTTCATGATGAATTTCCTTAAGCCTATTCAAATTTAAGGCTTTTGATTCAACACTTTCCCATTGCACATAATCTCCATAATCGTGATTTCCAAGGACTGAAAACTTGCCCGAAGGAGCTTCTAATCGATTGAAGTCCGAAACCCAGGGTTCCATTTCGGAAGCCTTATTATTGACTAGATCACCCGTAAACAATACCAGATCACTGTTTTGTGCATTGGCTAATTCGATACCTTTACGTACCCTTTTGATATCAGATAAACTACCAGAGTGAATATCCGATAGCTGCGTAATTTTAAAACCGTCAAACGCCATAGGTAGATCAGGAAAACTCAATACTTCCTCCCGCACTTTATAGAAATAACGACCTTTCGTTAAACCGAAAAAAATAACCAATAATATGGCCCCCGCCAAAAACAATACAATCTCACTCAAAAATATACTACGTGGAGGAAAATAACGAAAAATACGCATCAGATCTTCAACAAATAAAAAGGGAACAGCAAGCAATTTTGGTATGAAAACAATTAAAAATGCCGTGATCAAACTTGTTGCTGTCTCCTGGACATCATACCCCGCTCTCCGTAAAAAAATTAAACTAAAAACACCAAAAAACAATAGGATATCAATGCCCCAATACATGTTGTGCCAAATTGAACCATGAATAACCGTGCTGAACGCCTGAAAAAAATAGATATCACCCAAAACAAATAAGAATAATATCAGTAAAAGTCTCTTTGCCATATTAACTAAAATATTGATTTTAAATTGCTAATGATATGCCAAAAGAGATTTTTCAACTGTTAAAGCCCCTATCATCGTAAATAGTGATGTACATGTGACAATTGAAACTTTTTGCACTCCAATCAATCAGAAAACCTCGCATAGTTTCCTCCAAAACATGTCAAGATGTCTGATTATCCCATAAATGATCCAACCGAAATGCTGCTTATTACTCCAAAATTCCAGTCTTTTGCATGCATGCTCTCATTTTTTGATAAGTACGCTCAATGTCTTGATCTAGGCCAATGGAAAACCTGATCAATCCATCGGAAATGCCCATCTTTAAACGATCTTCTTCAGGAATTTCTGACGACGTAGAACTACCTGAACAGGAGAATAGCGTCTTATAGAATCCTAGGCTGACGGCTAAATACCCTAAATTTTCAGCCTGCATCAGTTCCATTAATTCATTGGCTTTTTCGGTTGTTTCCACATCAACTGTCATTAAGCCCCCAAAACCATAGCTCTCATGCATCATGTTTTTCATTAATTCATGATCTCGATGCGACTGCAAGCCCGGATAAGATACCTTTAGTCCATCTTTCTCAAACCGCTCGGCAAGATACATCGCATTATAGCAATGCTGTTTCATCCGTATATGAAGTGTTCTTAAATTTTTCAATATACTCGCCGAACGTAAACTGTCCATCGTTGGCCCCAATAACATACAGGCCCCTGTGTTCACATTTTTTGTTTCATTAATAAACTCCTGACTTCCACAATAAACCCCACCGACAGTGTCACTGCTGCCATTGATAAATTTCGTTAAACTATGAATGACAATGTCTGCTCCCAAAAGTGTTGGCGAGATGGACAATGGAGAAAACGTATTGTCGACAATCAGTTTTAGCTTGTATTTTTTACAGATGGCCGAAAGTTTTCTTAAATCTGCCACATGCAATAAAGGGTTGCTCACACTTTCACAATACAGCACTTTTGTATTAGGTCTTATCGATCTTTCGAGTTCTTCGGCATCATTAATATCCAAAAATGTCGTCTCAATCTGGAAAGGCGGGAGAAAATTCTTAAGAAAGGCATAAGTTCCACCGTAGATTGTCCTACTGGAAATGATATGGTCACCACTTTTACATAGTTGTAAAAGAACTGTTGTAATCGCTCCCATCCCAGAAGATGTTACATTGGCCGCAGCGGTATCCTCCATTTTAGCTAAGGCTTGTGCCAAATACAAATTCATCGGCGACGAATGCCTTGAATAGAGATAACAGCCTTCCGCATTCCCTTCAAATGTGTCGAACATCTTTTTAGCGGAAAGAAAAGTATAGGTGGAGCTATCTGAAATAGACGGGTTCACTCCTCCAAACTCACCAAAGTATTGCAAATCTTGAATTTCATTTGCTGCGTTAAAATTTTCCATGTTTTTATCTTTAAAATTGAGATATTTCAAATTATATTACAAGTAATTTTACTTATCTTAGAATATAAATCTATTATACAAACAATAATTAGTTAAAATATCTAACTGATTTAAAACGAGCTAGTAAAAACCAAAAAAAAATCTATGCACTTCGACGAGATTGACCGTAAGCTATTGCGTTTTCTACAGGAAGATGCCAAACAAACGACCAAAGAACTCTCCTACAAACTGAGCTTGTCCGTAACAGCGGTCTATGAAAGAGTCCGTAAACTCGAAAATACTGGAATTATCGCAGGCTATGTCGCCATACTTGATAAAAAGAAAATAGCAAAAGATTTCCTCGTATTATGCCACGTAAAATTAACACAGCACAAAAAGGAGTATATCTTACAATTTGAAAAAGAGGTCATGAACCTTCAGGAGGTAACCGAGTGTTTCCACGTGAGTGGCGACTACGACTATATCCTAAAGATTTGTGTCCAGGATATGGCAGACTATCGCAGTTTTATGTTAACGAAGTTAACGAGCCTACAGCATATCGCAAGCACCCATAGCTCATTTATGATCGCTGAGGTGAAAAATACAATAGCAATAGATCTGTAAGAAAATTTAAACCAAAACACCATTTTTCGATGCAATTGCCTCCGGAAGATCCTCATCTCCCACCATTTGCAACACATCAATTTCTATGGTCCGACAAATCGAAAGCATAGGCACATCAAACATGAGTCCTCCAAAAGGATTTTCGGTATAATCGCCGACCAATTCCATCACAATATAAATCCATCCAATTACCACACAAAAAGGAATACTCGTCCATATCCCCCAGTCGCCCAATTTCGCAAATTCATTTACTAGGCCCAATGGGAGCAGAATGATGAGAATGACATTAAAGACAAATGCTGTACTGGCAAACTGTCTCGGTGAAGGAAATTTTTTGATTCTTTCTGCCTGACCTTGATAGTCGTAAAATTGATTCAGGCAATTCTGCAGTTGCGTTTGGTTAAAATCCGAAATGATTTGATCATTTTTCAATGCATTAACTTCCTTTGCTTGTTTAGAAATCAAATAAGTTGCAAAATTTTTATATGTGCTCTGCAGCTTAAACTCATCTGTAGAAAGGTATTTGCGTAAAAAAATCGATGTTCTACTGTAATCAGGAAAGCCAGCCTTTATCAGCCTGTTCCGTTTAACATTCATTGAACCAAAGTGTTTTTTCAAACTGATGTGCTCCCATTCTGTCGGGATCAACAACTGCTCACGAAAAGTGTATAGCCAAGCGATATGGCGATAGGCAATCCTTTTCCTCCGCTCCTCCAAATCGGTATGATCACCATCCTGGGTATCAAAGGCATATAACATTGCCGTGAAAGAACGACTTGAATTGACAATCCCACCCCAGATTTTCCGGGCTTCCCAAAGTCTATCATAGGCCTGATTATTCTTAAACCCGACATAAAAAGCCTCAGCGGTTCCGATCAAAGCCAATGGTACCCAGGGAATTATCATCCACTGCCAATTAAAAAAATAATAGATGACCGCCACCAGAGAGCACCAAAGCGTCAGCCATATTAAATGTGCACCCGCTAAATTAAATATTTGTCGATGATTAAAATACTTGGTTGTGATCATAAAAATTAAATATCTTCCTTTATTAAAAACGTTATGAAAGTACAATTTAAATTGTAACTGTCCAATACGCTAAATTGTTTTCGGCACGATGATATTTTATCCCGCTCATTTTTATAACAATAAACCTCGTCGCTTTATATGGCTTATCCCTAAATTTACTGGTTCCATCCCTAAAAGGTTCCCTTATATCCAAAAAAATTGAAATAAGCCACCAGCGAAACTAGTTTTGAATAATTATTCAAAATTTATGATCAAATTAATTACTTTCAGTCTTATCACCTTTCTCCTTAACAACTTCCTGTTCGCCCAAACCGCCATTGTTGGTAAAGTCTCGGATCAATATGGCGCGTCGATCCCCTATGCTTCATTATCCTTTCGCGCATTACATGTAAAGAAAGATTCTCTCATTGAAAAAATAACAGATGAACATGGAAATTTTCAGTTAACGCTTACCGAAAAAGAGACTTACCTCGTTTCAATTCGTGTGGAAAATGTACTCAGAACGCAGCAAAAAATTGAAATTAACGACCTTAAAGTCCCTCTAACATTCATTATCCCAAAATCACTACTATCCAACCTCAAATTAGATGAAGTAACAGTAAATAAGCGCAAACCAACAATACAGCGAAAAATTGACCGCCTCATTATGAATGTAGCACAAACCGCCAATGCTTCTGGAAAATCGGCTTTGGAATTATTTAAAATGGCTCCCGGGGTATTCGTTAACAATGGTCAAATCTCCATTAATGGGGTTGTAGGAACACGTATTCTTGTCGATGGCAAAAGTATTAACCTCGCGGGAAATGATCTCAGGAACTACCTTCAAACCTTGCGTTCCAACGATATCCAATCCATTGAAATTATCGCACATCCCTCTGCAGAGTTCGACGCAGAAGGCAGTGGTGGTATCATCAATATAGTGCTAAAAAAGCAAGATAAACAGGGCCTCAATGGTTATATTGGCAATGACTATGCAATTGGGCTTGGAAAATATGGTACGTACACTCCTTATGCAGGTTTGAATTATCGAATGGGTAAAGTTGGTTTAATGGCAAGTTATTCCCATAGCCGTGCAAAGTCATACGAGGAACTAAAACAACGACGAGATTTTCCAAATCAGGGATTATATCAGCAAGAAACGGAAAATACTCAGACCAACAAAAACGACCGTATACGGCTTGGTGCGACCTATGATTTCACTGGAAAACAATTTCTCGGACTATCCTACACCGGTCAATACAGCAGTTTCCTTGGACCATCCACGGCTCATTCGACAATTTTCTACCCCGATGCGGCAAAAAACATCCACTCGCAAGGTAGCTTTCCGTCCGAATCAAAATCCAACTACCAGAATCTAGGTTTAAATTATGTCGTGGAAACAGACAGTTTACATTCGAAATTCAGCGTTGTTATCGATTACACACACAATCAACGAAACGGAAATAGTATCAGCAATAGTGCCGATTTCGATGCTAATGGTAACATACGCAGTGATACTTTGTTCAGATTGGATTATCCCAGCGAAGCAAAAATTTTTACTGGCGACGCAAAGTATAATTGGATAACTAAATCTGGAAACAATTTATCAATTGGTGTAAAAGCGACCGCAACAAATATCATGAATACCAATCAATACCAGGTCTTTCATCAGGCCTGGATGCCAATGCCTGCCCTTGATTTCCAGTTCGATTATGAAGAACGAATTTATGCTACCTATGCAAATTATACGGGAAAATGGGCCCAAATAGATTATCAATTGGGATTAAGAGGCGAGAAATCCAATATTCAAGGACAACTTTTAAGCGAGCAAAGGGACAAACTCGCACAGGACTATTTCAATTTGTTCCCAAGTATTTTTTTAAAGAAGAATTTAAACTCGCAGGGAAGCAATTATGTATCACTTACCTACAATAGAAGAATTAAACGGCCCTCATATTTTGATTTAAATCCCTATAAATATTATATAGATAATTATTCCGTACAGACGGGAAATCCCTTTCTGAAGCCGCAGTTTACAAATTCCCTCGAAATTAGTGGATTGTGGAAGGAAAAATATTATACTGCTTTGAACTATTCCCATACCAGAAATGCGATCTCACAAATTATACGCAATCAGGCAGAAGAAGAACTATTAACAGTTATTAAAGACAACGTTGGAACTCAAGGAGTATGGACAGCCACCTTGAGCGCTCCCGTTTCGTTACTACCCTGCTGGTCAAGTACGAACACGATTTTATTCACTCATACACGTTCAACTTCCCCCTATTTTAATTTAAAGAAAGCTTCTTTTTTATTACAGACAGAACAAGAAATTTCCTTTGGCAAAGGATATAGTATAAATCTGAATGCTTTTTACACCCCCCAAATGTTACTTGGAAATATTGTAACTAAAGCCATCTGCTCCGTTGATCTAGGGATCCAGAAAAAACTAATCAAAGATCAATTGGTTGCCAAGGCAAATATTAGCGACATCTTTTTTACCAATAATTATCGCGCGACAAGTTATTTTAACAATACTAAAATCTGGATAATGCACAGGGAGCAATCGCGTGTATGCTCCATTTCTTTACTATATAACTTCAGAACCGGCACTACCTTTAAAGCAAAACGAATGGAATCAAGCAGTATGGAGGAGAAAGGAAGATTATAAATGTACCACTATTTTTTATCTTTGCGGCTCAATGAGCCGCAAAACTGAACTATCTAAGGATTTATGAAACAATCTCGACTTAATCAATACATCACTAAAGCAGATACATTTTTCAGGAAGCAGGATTTCGATACTTTTTATACAACGAATGTACGTATCCTACTTCATTTTGGAATGTGGTTTACATTTACCCTGCTCCTGTTCAGCAACTACTATTATGTAACTGGAATATCCTCAAACCAGTCAATATTTTTGTCAACGCGTGTTTTATTGTCTTCTCTTGTTGTCTTTTATCTATTTTTCTACTTGGTTATCCCTTACGCGAGGAACTTAAATTTATGGATATTACCTCTCTTAACTGCGCCAGTATGTATTTTTATTTGGTTATTTATCAATAATTTGTTTTATGTGCTAGCTTACAAATATGGTTTTGATATTTCCAATTTGTATCCATTAATGGGCAAGGAAAAGGACTTCATTCCCAACCTGTGGTCCGTATTCAGCTTTAAAGCAGTGCTATTAAATGCATTGTCGGTTATCTATTCATTGTCACCTTTTTTCTTTACCAAAATATTAATCGACATCAGAAGAATAAATAAAGACCGAATGCGAATCCTAGAGCAGAAGTCAAAATTATTATTGGAAAATATTAGCGTAGAGAAGGCATTTTTAAAAGCACAGCTCAATCCACATTTTTTATTCAACACGCTTAACAACCTCTATCGTTTGACGCTAAAAAAAGACGACACAGCGCCTGAGGTCGTATTAAATTTATCCGAAATTATGGGGTATACACTATACGATTCGGATGCAGAATACGTCTCCTTAGCTAAAGAGCTGGATTTTATAGAGAATTACTTTTCATTGGAAAAAATGCGTTACCCAAAATCATATCAGATTGAACTAAATATAGAGGGGCGAGCGCATGCTCACGCTTTAACGATTGCTCCGTTATTGACCTTCACCCTTATCGAAAATGCATTTAAATATGGGCTGAAAAACGAGGAAGCATCCTATGTCATACTTACTATTCACATCAGCAAAGATCAGGTCACCTTTAAAATAAAAAATGACAAAGATGTATTCAATACCGTGAAAACGCCTAGCTTTACGGGTATCGGTATTAAAAATTTACAAAAGCGTTTACAATTAATTTACCCAAACCAAAGCGACCTTCACATCATAGATAGCTCCAATGAATTTAGCGTTGCATTGAATATCGCATTACAACATGATTGAAAAATATAGTTGCATCATCATCGATGATGAACCTTTAGGCATTGAACTTATTACGGATTTCGTCGAACAAGTACCTTTTTTGGAATTAAAAAAGACCTTCAGTAAGCCACTGGAGGCAATGGCTTTTCTGCAGGAAAATCCGATCGATATTGTATTTAGCGATATTGAGATGCCCCGCTTAACTGGTTTAGATCTGTTGGAAACGCTGGCCCAAAAACCTTACTTTATTTTTATAACTGCCCATCGACATTTCGCCATTGACGGATTTGAAAAAGGTGCCGTAGATTACCTCATTAAACCCATTCGATTTGAACGCTTTTTGAAAGCTGCAAATAGAGTAAAAGAACAAATATCCCCCCTTAACAATCTAAATACCAAACCAATAAAAACAGAACGAATTTTTATAAAAAGTGAAAATAAATTTATAAAGATTGTGCTTACTGATATTCTATACATTGAAGCTCAGGGAAACTATTTGAATATTGTCATGCATACCAGTGCACATCAAACCCTATCTACCCTTAAGGCGATGGAAGAAATTTTACATAACACCAGTTTCTTTCGAATTCATAGAGCATTCATTGTCAATACAGATAGCATACAATCGCTAAATGGAAATATAGTCCAGCTTTCAAATGGAAAAACTATCCCCATTGCGAGCAATAAAAAAGATCTCTTATATGCGCTTTTAGGATTAAATTAGATCGATTATAGACGATACGCATGCTGAAAACTTTAGTTGATCCCGCTATCAAAACAAGTATAAAGCACTATTGTATATTTTTATTCGTTTGATTAATTTTAATCTAACGGACATAAACAACTGCCAAACATAGAACGAGGATATGATGAAGATAAAAGCATTTACATTAAATATAGGTCTTTTCCTTTTTGCTGCAACGACTTTCGCGCAGAACAAAGCGGAGTTAAAATCATTGTTAAATAAAAACAGTGAATTTGTATTTCCGCAGACAATAGATAAAATAGCGGCTACATTAAATGTAAAAACAGTCTTCTATGAAGATGCCAACGAAGAAAAGTATGCAAAATGGATCACAAAATCCGGCTTGGAACTCTATAGCAATTATGGGGCTGATAAATCCGTCAATGAACTATTTTTTGATATCCCTGATGACAAGTTTCTGGTTGTCGAAGGGTTGCCTTTTGATCTTGCGATCAATAAAACAACAGTCAAGGAGGCGCTCTCAAAATTCAGCCGACACAATGTTAAAAAGGAAAAACTTGATGCTGGAAGCTCTTTTCCGGGTGGTACCAGACTGACGATGAAAACAGGAACACATTTTACCACTTTACTTTTCGATAGCAAAAATCTTTTAAAGTTCATAGGCTTGACAACCTCTTTAATTGACCCCGCTGCCAATTAAAGACAAGGGGTCAATATAAAATTTATTAGCTAGGTTGCCCAAGCATGATCACCCTTTTGATAAGGGAAATCGCCGTTATATTTCCCTGGGATTTTCACATAACGGAACACTTCCGTGGCGCCTAATTTTGAGCTAAAGAATGTAAGGAGTGTAAGCTGTTTAAAGAGTGTGAAAAAATGGGGCAGTTCATTAGCTGCTTTCTTTTCATCGTAATCTTGTGCTTCCTTGTCCAAAATATCAACAAAAGCAGTTTGGTCTTTTTTGTCGAGTTGCTGAAAATTACGTCCGAATTCTTTCTTGGCACGTTCGTCAATTCCGGCTGTTCCAGTCAGAAAAACCTGCTGTTCTTCAAGTTTATAGCAGTCTCGCACTATAACGGGAATTTCAGAACCTACACCAGCTTCTTTCGCCCCTGGGGTAGTAGTTTTAGGAAGAATCGCCTCCGCGAGATCTCCCAAAAAATCGATTGATTTTGGATCAAAGAGCATTTCTATATCTTTCGAAGCAGACCTTTGGCATCCTTCCAAAAATAACGAAGCACCAATAACTGTTCCTCCCATGAGTATGGCTACACGTTGTATTGCTTCTCGTCTATTCATAACTATTGCACCATAAAATATTAAAGATTCCCTTTTTTTAACTCATTTACAGCAAAATCTACTGCTCTTGCTGTAAATGCCATATAGGTAAGCGATGGATTCACACAGGAAGAAGAAGTCATAAAGGCCCCGTCTGTCACAAAAACATTTTTAGCATCCCATACTTGGTTAAATTTGTTTAATACCGAGGTTTTCGGATCATTGCCCATCCGTGCTGTTCCCATTTCATGAATTCCCTGTCCCATACTAAACCCGTTGTCGTAGGTTGTTACGTCTTTGACACCGATAGATTCCAACATTTCCTTCATTTCATGGCTTGCATCAACCCGTATTTTCCGCTCATTATCCTTAATCTCTGCATCTATAGCCAGTACAGGAAGGCCCCACTTATCTTTTACAGATGAATCCAATAGGACTTTATTTTCGTGATATGGAAGTATTTCGCCAAATGAAGTAAAACCTACTCCCCAGCTTCCGGGCTCGGCGATAGCATCTTTCCAAGCCCCGCCTACGCTCTTATTATCGACCTTACCTGACCATTGTCCCCTTGAAGCTCCGCCTTGATAGCCAAAACCACGTATGTAATCTCTCTTCTTGGTATCGCCAGCAATATTAGCAAATCGGGGTACATATAATCCATTGGCGCGTCGTCCAAAAATATATTTATCCTCAAATCCTTCAACTCTTCCCCCAGCCCCACTATTTAACATGTGATCCATCAGATTATGTCCCAATTCACCACTGCTGCTCCCAAGACCACCTTCCCATACATCGGTAGCTGAATTCATTAACACCCAGGTGGAATTTAAAGTCGAAGCACATACAAAGACAATTTTAGCAAAATACTCGTAGGTTTGATTCGTCTCCGCATCAACAATTTCTACTCCTTTAGCTTTCTGTGTATCCCGATCGTAAATAATGCTTTTTACAATGGAAAATGGTCGTAGGGTAAGTTTCCCTGTCTTCACTGCTGCAGGCAATGTTGCAGACTGTGTGCTAAAATAAGCGCCGAAATTGCAACCCAGCCAACATTTGTTCTGGTATTGGCAATTAACACGGCCATGGTGGGGCACTGTTATGTTGGCTACCCGGCCAATTATAAAGTGTCGTTTTCCCTGATAATGCGATTTCAATCGCGCAGCAAGATCTTTCTCCACAATATTCATGTCCATTGGTGGCATAAATTCGCCATCGGGCAGCACCGCTATACCGTCTCTATTACCCGAAATACCCGCAAATTTTTCAACGTGACTATACCAAGGTGCTATATCTTTATAACGTACGGGCCAGTCAACCCCATGCCCGTCTTTGCTATTTGCTTCAAAATCAACATCCGACCACCGATAGCTTTGCCGCCCCCACATAAGCGAGCGCCCACCAACGTGATAGCCCCGGAACCAATTAAAGGGTTTTATTTCCTTATATGGACTTTCTGTCTCATTAGTCCAAAAGTCGATGTTCCCTTCGTTCATCCATTGATTTTTAATTCCAAAAGGTAAGTAGTGCTGGGCACGATCCAAGGGCACCCGACCCCGATGCGGAAAATCCCAAGGATCTTTGTTTGGTGATGGGTAATCTTTGATATGCTCAATATTGCGTCCTCTTTCTAACATGATGGTTTTAAGTCCACGCTCCGTTAGTTCCTTGGCTGCCCAGCCACCTGTGATCCCAGACCCGATGACAATTGCATCATAAACATTATTTGCCATTTATTTATAATTGGTTTATTTGGTTATTACTCGAAGGGAAATTTCCCTCTCAAATCAAGCGCCACAAAGATGCCTGACAGTTTTACCTTGTTTAGACGATCCATTCTTATATTTTCGAAAGCGTAAGAATAGATCGTCTAAACAAGTTTAAGGTTTTTTTTTGATTTTATTGCAACCGGTTGCAAATTTTTGTAATATTGTATTAAACAAGCAGGTAGCTTGAATAACCAAATTATAATAGTATAAACGACAGACTGAGCCATTTCTTCAAACGAATTGGAATATTGATCTGTTTTGTACATAACATAGTCTTTTTCAAAACACAATACATATGACAACAATTAAAGGTCCTGCTATCTTTCTCGCACAGTTTATCGGCGATGAAGCTCCATTTAACTCCTTGGACTCAATCTGCCAGTGGGCTGCAGAGCTTGGCTATAAGGGAATACAACTACCAACCTTAGATGCCCGTTTTATCGATCTAGAAAAAGCAGCGCTCGATAAAAGCTATGCACTTGATCTAAAAGCTAAAGTACAATCTTTTGGATTGGAGATCACCGAACTTTCAACCCATCTCCAAGGGCAATTAGTGGCTGTAAATCCAAGTTTCGATGATCTATTTGATGCCTTTGCGCCACAGCATTTACATGGTAATCCTCAAGCACGACAACAGTGGGCGATCCAGCAATTAAAATATGCCGTACAAGCTTCCCACAACCTCGGACTTAAAGCGCTAGCAACCTTTAGTGGAGCTTTTCTATGGCCATTTATATACCCTTGGCCACAAAGACCAGCTAATCTGATCGAAACAGGTTTTGCTGAACTTGCAAAATTATGGTTACCAATTCTCGATGAATGTGACTTGTACGATGTCGACCTATGTTATGAATTACACCCCGGAGAAGATCTCCATGACGGTGCTACTTTTGACTTATTTCTCGAAAATGTAAATTACCACAAGCGGGCAAACATTCTCTATGATCCCTCCCATTTTGTCCTTCAATGTCTTGACTACCTTCAATTCATCGACATTTACCATGAGCGAATTAAAATGTTTCATGTTAAAGATGCTGAGTTCAATCGTTCTGGTCGTCAGGGCGTCTATGGTGGCTTCCAAAGCTGGCAGTCAAGAGCCGGTCGTTTCAGATCAATTGGTGATGGACAAGTGGATTTCAAAGCCATATTTACCAAACTCACACAATATGATTATCAAGGCTGGGCAGTACTGGAATGGGAATGTGCATTCAAAAATGCTGAAGATGGTGCACGGGAAGGCGCGCTGCATATTAAAGACTATATTATCCGTGTTACTGATAAGGCATTCGATAATTTTGCTGCCGTCGAAACCAATGATAGCCTTAACCGTAAACTATTGGGTTTGTAATTACAAAAGATATCGTCATTAAAAAATCAACTTTATGCGCAATACAAAACTAAAAATGGGCATGGTCGGCGGTGGAAAAAATGCATTCATAGGGGCGGTACATCGTATGGCTGCTGGAATTGACGGTCAGATTGAATTATGTTGCGGAGCACTGAGCGCTGATCCCCTTGTCGCAAGAGAATCCGCCGCGCTTTTAGGGCTTCCGAAGGAAAGGAGCTATGGAAGTTACCAGGAAATGATTGTCGAGGAAAGTAAACGTTCGGCGGATGACCGCATGAACTTTGTCAGCATAGTCACGCCAAATTTTGCTCATTTTGAACCAGCAATGATGGCTCTGGAACATGGCTTCCATGTCGTGCTTGAAAAGCCGATGACTCTGACAACAGAACAGGCCGAATTGCTCCAACAAAAAGTAGCTGAAACAGGATTAATACTCTGTGTTACATACACCTACTCTGCCTATCCGATGGTAAAACAAGCTCGTCATCTTGTCAAAGAGGGCCAATTAGGTTCGATTAGAAAGATTATGGTCGAGTATCCGCAGGGTTGGCTCAGTAAGATGATCGAAAATGGTCTTTCTCTGGCCTTTTGGCGTACAGATCCCGAAAAGAGTGGAAAAAGTGGTTGTATGGGCGATATTGGAACACATGCTGCCCACCTCGCAGAATATATTTCAGGTTTAAAAATCACTAAAATGTGTGCCGACCTTCAAACATTTGTGACCGGAAGAAAACTTGAAGATGACGGCAACATATTACTTGGATTTGAAAATGGAGCCACGGGTGTGCTATCGGCATCCCAAGTTGCTGCAGGTGAAGAAAATGCGTTAAAAATTAGAGTATATGGTGAACTTGGAGGATTGGAATGGAACCAACAGGATGCAAATACACTCATCTTTAAACAGCTCGATGCGCCGACCCAGCTATTTCGTGCAGGTCAACAGTACCTTTCACCAATCGCCAAACACAACATCCGTCTACCGGCCGGTCACCCCGAAGGATATATAGAAGCATTTGCCAATATTTATAGAAATTTTGCAGCCACACTATTGGCATCTATGCAAGGTATAGATCCGCGAGAAGAAGATACTGATTTTCCTACTGTAGCTGATGGTCTGCGTGGCATGAAGTTCCTAGAAACTGTTATTGCCTCGGGAAAATCAGCACAAAAATGGACCAATTTCATTCGTTAGATATATAGTTACCACAAGTAGCCAATGTCATTTGCTCCCTGAACAAACGACATTGGCTGCTCACTTTAATTTTTCTGCATTGACTGAGACATCTGTTTCAAATATCCCTCATAGTTTGAATAAGGTTCCTTGATCCTACCATTTGGTTTCAGATAAAGAAATCCTTCCTGATTATCCAAAATAACATTAAAATGGTTCAGAATCTGATTTCCGAACAAGCTTGGTCTGCCATTAAGCTTGGCTGGATCAGCGGCATTCGTCACAATGTCTTTAAATTCAACACCAGCTATTGAAGCATCCAAACGGATAATCTTACGGTTACTGATCATGGTAAGCGGCTCTAGATCGGTCCAATTATGACCTATACCTGTAAAATCTTCCCCTAACAGCATCGTACCATCACGGCCCGTATCAAAAAGGAACCAAAAATCATAGTGTCGTTGGTTATGTCTAAAAGCAGCTTTAAACTTGGGTCGATTTTGCTCATAGAATACCGGAAGCTTTGTATATTTCTTTGCTTTGCCGGGGAGATCGCGATGAATTACCAATTCCATTTTGTCATAATCGATTTCAATAATGTGATTTCGAAAGAAACTGTTACCAATAATAAGATCTTCAAAGGACTTCATATTTCCGACTTCTGTCATTGACACATTTTTCCAAACCATCGGCCCAATACGCAATTGATTGCCTAGGCTTGTCCGCTCACTATTGATCCCATCGGTATTCACAACTGTCGTAAACGATGAAAATGATAAATCTAGCTGCTTTGAGTTATTTCTATTGACAACACCTGTCCCTGCTCCTAAATCAAACTGTATCGCAACATTTTTCTTGTTAATTGTTCCATTCAGGAAAATCCGTGAACCAATAAGACGAAAAGGTATTCGCATAGGAAACGCCTCGTTTCGATCCAATACGGGTAGGTCAAGCGGTAGTTGAGTCTTTATACGAATGTGACAAGAATCCGTGCCGTTCAATAGTACTATGAAATCATACATCGCTCCGGGTTTAGTCATAACAGTTAATTCCTCCTGATCTGTTTTGAAAACGACTGTACTTTCTTTTGTTGGAATATTCACGAAATAGACATCAGGGTCTGCTTTAGGGTCTAATTTCCAGTCGACATGGCAATAGGCGCCGTCTTTAATACCAGCTCTCTCAGATGAAGCTTTGATCAAAGGTATCTTATCTTGTGGAAAGACGTTTGTCATCGTAAAAAGAGAAAGAATAATAACAAAGATAGCCAAGGCAAGATGGCTTTGCTTTTTTTGATAGTCTGTTTTCATAATTTTGCTTTTTTTTCAAGATCAAAGAAAAAAAATACTAAAAGATGAACATCCTTTTGCTACCCGACAATGTCCCGACAGCTACCCGACAATTGTATAATAGTCGCTATAAAATACTAATATCGGGCAAAATCCGTGAATTATCACCTTTATTTAATCCGATCGCATTTCGCAGTATAACGATTATATTCATAAGGATCCAACATAGCGGAATAAGCAATTTCACATTGCTTTTAACACCTAGCCAATCGTTGAGTATAAAAATAACAAGCATCAGTAACACCGCGATTAAGGTAGATACGATCTGAATGGAGATTAACTGACGGACCTTATACGAATGCTGTTTTTTGAACAGCATGATTGCAATGGGCACCAAAACATTTAATGGAGGCAATATAGAAAAGGGTAAGGAAGAAAGGTTGATAATCTTGATCCATGTGAGATTTTCGGATTCAAGAGGCATATCATATGCAGAAAACTCCGATTCGTCCACATTCAACGCTTGAGCAAGTGCACGAAGGGTGTAGCCCTTTGGCGACTGCCCCGCTTCAATCCGCTGAATTGTTCTAACTGAAATACTTGATTTATGCGCTAGTTCCTCTTGGGTTAAATTGAGTTTCTCACGTAATGATTGTAATTTGTTCATAAACAATAGATCGATCTTACCATCAAATTTACAGAATTTGGTGGTAAGAATTCAGTAAATCTAAGGTTTATGGTTTATTGGGAATCTTAGCGTCCTGCTCGGTAATTGTCTGTTCCTCTTGTGTTAACGGGGCGGGAGGTATTTCGGTTACATTACGCTCAATTTCCTGCGTTTCAACATGCACGGCATATTGTGAGGGTTCAATAGGGATTCCCATTACAGTAGCATACTCCCTCGTGTAGATTGCACCAAAATATAAAATGGCTGCTGTGTAGTAGACCCAAAGTAAGATCAGCACAAATGAACCTGCCGCTCCATAGGTATCTTGGGTTGCAGAATGCTCCAGATAGACTCCAATTAAATAACGTCCCAATACAAATAAAATTGAAGTAAATAAGGCCCCCGCCCTTACTGTCCGCCAATGTATATTGACATCCGGAAGCGCTTTAAATATGACACTAAATAACAAGAATATAATTCCGAAGGACAATGCAAAGTTAATCCCATCCATTAACATCACCGTTATGTCCGGGAAATAATGCTGTAGCTGATCTGTCAATGCTAATATTACACCATTTACAATCAATGTAACAACTAACAAGAACCCCAATCCAATCACCAAAGATGAAGACAATAATCTATCCTGAATCAATTTTAACCAGCCTTTTTTCGGCTTCGCCCTTACATGCCAAATCTTATTGATCGAATTCTGTATATCCCCAAAAACAGTCGTTGCTCCTAAAATCAATGTAATACCACTGACAAGCAATGCCAGGTTTGACTTTCCCGAAAGTTGCAAATTCTGAATAACTTCCTGAATCTGTTTTGCAGCACTGCTTCCCACCAATCCACGGAGTTCCAAGAATACTTTCCCTTCAATCGCATCCTCACCATAAAAAATTCCGGCTAAGGCAATCATTAAAACCAATATTGGGCCAATAGAGAAAACAGTATAATAGGATAATGAAGCACTATACTTCATCGAATCCTCATTCAAAAATCCCGAGACCGTACTCTTTAAAATTCGCCAATAGGTTTTCACCATACTTTTACTTTTAGTTCGTTTATCCATGTTCTTGTACTTTGTACTCAAGAACAAACCATTGAGAAGCGAAGAAAGTTTGTGATTAGTGTGTTTTAATGCGAGTAGTCCACTATAGTTCCCTGGAGAACCAAGCGATTGTGGTCTACAACTTTCAGACTCACCGTAATATCTGAAGCGATAGTTTTCAATAATAGAATCGGTGATATTTTAGCTTCATTTGGCCAATCCGCCAAATGAACTGCCACATGGGATAGCTCAGCTGTCTTATTGTAAGCCACATTAAGTTTATCAATATCCTTTGACGTGGACAACAGACTAAATCCATTATCTTGTTTTTGAAACCATTGATAAAATAATTTACTGGGTAGGAACCTGCGCATGTCGCTATCTCCACGCATGGCTAATCTTACTTCGGGAACTTTCGTTTCGTAGGGTGTTTTCTCTTCGATCGTTTCGAAATTTTCGTCAACCGCATAATTAACAATGGTATCTGTTTGAATGACCTTATTTTTCAAAATTTCAATATCGACGTAATTTCCATCCAAATGTGCCATAATAGAATCAGCGGCTATAGGAAGTTCGCTAAATAGTTGTTTTAGCTGATTTTTAAGTTGACTATTTGGGATATTGATCCAAGCTTTACCAATGTATTTTGCGGAAACGAGTTCTCTAACAAGATATTCCTTCGGAAAGTTCCAATCTGTTGAGAAAAATTCGCCAGACACATCGACATGGTCTCCTTTCAAATCAAGTTCAATAAAATTATCTGTTGAAATATCGCTATAACGCAGTGATTTACCTGTCAATGTACTTGGACGGCTAATAAATTGCTCAATGGTAACCCGGTCTTCTTTTGATTGAATTAGCTGCAGCATTTCGTTCTTCTTTGTATCAAGATCAAAGCCTAGACTTAGCAGCAGATCATCCCCTTTCCAGATAAATGCGATTTTGCTCGGTTGATGATAAGCATAGCTCACATCAGGGGCTAAATTACTTTCCACCGCACCAACCTGTATCACATCTTTTAGAAAGTTCAAAAATTGCTGTTTATCCTTTAGCTGAAAAAAAACATAAAAGTTTTTGGGGTGGGGCTCCAAAGCAAAAAGAAATACATTCGCTTTGATATCAATTCCATTGTCTTTGAGTTTACGTAGTTTTTTACCAAAATCTTGCCCCTCTTTCGGCGCTGACTGCCATTTATTAAAAAACTGATTCAAAAGGATATCATCCAATGATACGGTCAACAAAGCCTTACTTTTTTTATGAACCAATGATTTGTAGGATTCTTGCTGTCGCAGTATATATCCGCCCCAGGCGACAATCACCAAAAGTACGAGGACAGCTATCGTCCAAAGTATTATTTTTTTAATCATATCAATTGAATCAGTAATTTTTGGTTGTTTATCTCGTAAAGGCTCGCCTGATAGATCCCCCAAGCTAAAAAAATTAGATTTCGCAATATTGGGCGCCCTAAGAAAAACCTAGATTTGAAATTTTGTTCTGAAACATATTCTATTTAAAATAGATCAATGAATCGAAGACTGAAACGATGCTATCTCTTGAAATATCGTAAAATACTGGGTTTCAGCAATGCACTTGATACCTTCTATTTTAAATCAATAATAGCAAAAGTATCAAATGCCTGGAGATCTTTTCATCCCTGAAATCAGGGAATTGGGGAATTTAATTAGGTTTCCCGAATTAATCCGTATTCTATAGCCGATTTTACTGCAGCAGTAACACTTTTGGTTTGAAATTTCTCCATTAGATTTTTGCGATGGCTTTCTACTGTATGTGAACTGATAAACAATGAATCTGCAATTTGATTTGTTGTCATTCCTTGTGCTACGAAAGTAAGCACTTCTTTCTCACGACGTGTCAATTTTGGTACCTGCCTAAGCCCCATTTCCACCTTCTTGTTCAAGATGGTCTGAGTTTTTTCACACAGATATCTTCTTCCAACAAGAACAGCGGAAATGGCAGCAAGTATTTCATCACCATTTGCATTTTTCTGTAAATAGGCATTGGCACCCTCATTTAAAATGCTGTTGATCACTGCAAATTCATTGTGGACACTAAACGCAATAATTTTTAAATCCTTATTGCTTTCCTTCAGGCCTTTAACCAAATCGATACCATTAGCATCTGGTAGATTGATATCAAGTAGCAATACCAATGGCATATCAGTAGCAATATGATGGAACAGTTCAGTCGCACTCGAATACATGCCCACTACTTCAAAATCCTCATGCGCATTTATAATGTTTTTCAATCCCTCAAGTAGCAAAGGGTGATCGTCTGTAATCGCTATTTTTATCATTTTTCCAAAAAGTTAAATCATGGGTAATTCCAATTCTATGGTTGTACCCGCTCCATTCTCCGACATAATCTTCATCTCTCCTTGTAGAAATGAAAGTCTTGATCTCACATTGTGCATTCCTGCAGAATGCTGCAAATCGACACTTTCCATATCAAAACCCTTGCCATCATCTTCAATTGTAATATGTAAACGTTTATTATGTGAAGAAAGCTGTATTAAAATGTTGGCCGCATTAGCATGCTTCAATGCGTTATTCACCAATTCTTGAATAATTCTGTACAAAAAAATCTCCTGTTCCGTACTTAAGGTTGATTCAAATTGTAAAAATTCACATTCAACTTGACATGTAGATTGACTCATTCGGCCCGCATAGTCTCTTAAAGTTTCTTTCAAACCATATTTTACAATTAAATCTGGCATAAGATTATGTGCAAGCCTACGAAGTTCATCGACAGCCCCGTCCAGCAAATCAATACTTCGGTCGATCCCTTCTTTCATGGATTCCTGTTCTAAAGTATTTTTATTGATGGCTGATAATCCCAATTTGGTGCTCGAAAGTAAACCACCCAAGCCATCATGCAAATCTCGGGCAAGGCGGGTCCGCTCCTTCTCCTCTCCTGCAAGCATCGCAGTTAGATTTTTAATGGCATGTTGCTGATTATTCTTTTCTATTTCAAGTTCATGCAAATGTTCCTTATGCTTCAATGCTTTTGATCGCTGCCAATAGGCGTAAAACAACAATACGATCACGATCAAACAACTGATAAATAACCAGATATAGATCGAATTCATCCGTGATTTGAAAGCAATCTGTTTTTTGGAGACATCAAGCTCTTGTAAGCGCTGTTCATTTTCCAGTCGGCTTAATTGCAGATCCTGCTCCTTTTTATCGCGTTCAAGCTGTAATACTTTAAGTTGCTGGGTTCGATTCAATTCATTTAACTTCAGATTCTCCACCAGTTGATGCTGCCTATCATTCAATGCTTTCATCAACTTGATCTGCTGTTCCTTTTTCTCCCCTTCCAGTCGAAGCCGCATTAATTTTTGGTTTTGCAGTTCGCGCTCATACTTCAGCTCCAGCTGCTTCGTCTTATCCAGTTTGTCCGAATTAAATGCCTTTTCAAAGACGTCAATGTAGCTTTTTTGATAGTTGAAAGCTTCTTCATATTTTCCCTCTTCCACACTTACTTCGGCCAATCTGCTAAACAGGCTTAACCCTACCTGGTAGTCATAATGAGGCTCTTGTTGAAGATTATACAGTGCTTGCTGTAAATATTTTTTACCTTCCTCCCGACGTCCCAATTTAAAAGATTCATCTGCCAAGACGCCATATGCAGGTATTGTAATCGCATACTGGCCTGTTTCGGCGGCGATATTTAAGGCCTGTTTCGCATATGATATTGCTTTTTTACCGCCATTATCAGGATAAAACTCATGGTACAGATTCGCCAAATTAACAGAAACATACGCTAGATCAGTCGGATTAACCAGATTCTTCTCATTATTTTTTACCAAATTATATGCCTCAAGATAATGGTGCTCAGCTTTTCTCAATAAATTGCGATCTGCATTATTTGATCTATACTCCTCTTCAAATAAGTAACCAGCTTGCATGTAGGCATCAAATAAACTATTGATATTTTTCCCTTCCTTAGCCGTTTCCAACAAAAGCGATGTATACTTCTCCTGGAAATCATAGTTACGCTGATTGGCATAGATAGCTGTAAGCTCCTTATAAACCGCCAATTTTCGGGCGATATTTGTCTCAGTCTGTGGCGCCTTCTCCAAAAATGAAATTGCTTTATGGAACTGGGAAACAGCCTCATCTTCCTTATTCTGCCGTGTCATAACCCATCCATCACAATAATGGACATAACCCTTAATTCCATTATCGCTAACTATGGGGAGCACAGATTTAGCATGTTCTAAATAATAGCGTGATTTTTCAAACGCATGATCGTTGAAGCTATTCATGGCAGCAATACAATTCAAGTAGGCATAATATTGTTTGTCAGGATAATTTCTGGCCAACTGAATATTATCATTAAGCAATTGACTAGCCAGCGCTTTCTCATTATTAAAATATAAAGCCTGTGCATATTTTCCTGTTAATACAAAACGTTCCTTGCTTCCTAAGGGAAGACTGTAATATGATTTTTTTAACTCCTGCAGTTGTTCTTGGGCAAAAACAGTACAACAGAAACATAAAAAGGTAAAAAATATCAGTACCGATCTCCAAAAATTTTGAATATGCCCCATAAAAAAATAATTGCTCTAGCTATGTGAATTGGCCAAACTTAGATAAATTTACCCTTATACGCAATTCATTATCTCTAAAATAACTTAACTTCTCGCTGTTATTGACCTAATTAATCGAACCTTACCAAACAAAAAATTGTACCTTTGTAACAATGAAGTACATCTATCTTTTTCTTGCCATAGCCGCTGAGATATTTGCAACCACTTTCTTAAAGAAATCTGCAGGTTTTACCCTTATAAAACCTACCCTTATCTGTATTGTAGGTTATATCATTGCCTTCTATTTTTTAAGTATCACACTTAAATACCTGCCTGTCGGAATATCTTATGCAATTTGGTCTGGCGTTGGTATTGTAGCCATTACACTGATTGGTATGTTCTTATTCAAACAGATCCCCGATACAGCAGCCATTATTGGCATGGTCTTGATTGTCGTTGGAGTCATTATTATCAATCTATTTTCAAAAATGGGCACACATTAGCTGATCTAAGATCTAAATTTGTACTTTTGTAACTTACATAAATAAAAGGATACGTGTCGTTAGAGAAACTAAAACTTAGCAAAAGATTGACTGCTGCGATGACTGAACTCGGTTATCTGGCTCCAAAGGAAATTCAAAGTAGATGCATTTCCAGAATTCTTGGTGGACAGGATGTGATTGCCATCGCTCCGGAAGGTGCTGGCAAAACCACAACTTATGTCTTATCTACCTTGATGAAGTTGAAATTCACAACAGATGAAGCTCCGAAGTTTTTGATCTTGGCGCCTAATGAAGAACGTATCGACGAAATTGTTGAGAGATTCTACCAATTAAGCAAAAATAAAGATCTTCGCATCATTGGATTGCGGTCTTCAGGCAGCATGGAAGAAGAAATCGAAGAACTGGTCGATGGAAAAGACATCGTTGTAGCTACTCCAAATCGTGCAAGAGCTATCTATCTTAAATTGGCCTTGAATCTCAACCGTATTCAGACATTAATTATTGATGATGCTGAGGAGATTATCAAGCAAGGAATGCAAAATACAGTAAGGGAATTAGCCGAAAGCTGCGGAAAAGTACAACATTTGGTTTTCAGTACTGTTGAACACCAAAAACTTTATGACATGATCGACAATTTCATGAATGAAAATTGTGCCTCAGTCGAAATAGATGAACTTGAGAATGACATTGTCGATACCCTAGATCTACTATTATATCATGTTCCTAATTTCACAACAAAGATCAATTTATTAAATCTTCTGTTGCAGGATAAAGAAGTATTTCAAAAAGTAGTCGTCTTTGTGAACTCTAAGCTTACTGCACAAAAGTTGGCCAGCAGTTTGTTCAGTAGCAATAAAGAAGAAATTGCTATCCTCAATCCATTGTTCTACGATGATTTTGGCTATGACAACATGGAAGATTTCAAAGAAAATAGTCAATCTCGTGTCTTGATTATTGCTCGGGAAAATACAAACGATGTGGACCTTTCCGCTATTCCATTCATTTTTCAATTTGAGTTACCGAATGAAAAGGAGGAATTCTTAAATCATCTTGTTAAAAATGACGAAAATGAAGAATCGGTCGTGTTGACTTTCACAACAGATCTGGAATTACCAATGGTCAAAAAAATAGAACAGGCCGTCGGTAAAAGAATGGATGTTTTGGAATTGCCAGAGGATCTTGCGATCTATAATCACATCACCGACAAAAAGAAAAAGTCCAGCAAGGAGGAAGATAATAAAGAAGATTTTTCCCGTGGCGGTGCTTTTCACCAAAAGAAAGAAAGCAATGCCAAGACCTTTAATTATGGGGGGGGCGAAAAGGCAAAAATGACGATGAAAATGAAAAAGAAATAAAAATAGAAAAGGGAAGTTTAAAACTTCCCTTTTCTATTTTTATTTCTTTTGCTGAGGGATGTCTGCTAATCCAATAAATCTATTTCGTATACAAGTCTATCGATATAATAAATTCTGAACGCCAATATCGTGAAGGCGCCGTTAGCGGCAGCCTACTTTAGAATTTTCTTCAACAATTTAATATACGCATTTGCGATTCTGTCCATACCTTGATCATTTGGATGGGCATAGTCTACAGTTGAATTCAGATCCAGATTAAGCTCTTGGCTCGACAATAGGAAAAGCTGACGAATTCCTTTTGATTGTAATTTTTCAAACGTCGCTTTCAGTACCCGGCTGCTTTGCTGATATTCTGCATTTTTATCTTCATTAAAGACTTCGGCTATATTCCCCGAACTATGCTGCGTCAAAATAATAGGCGTTGTAGGATGTTCTTTTCTTAAAAATGTCACTGCATGGACCAACAAAGAATCCAATTGTGTTTCTGTTAACGATTTCGAAATAGCCAGATTGGGAATACAATCGAGAATATAGCAGGCGGCATCTTCTTGGTTCATCATATTTAAAATAGGTTGTTCGAGTCGACCATTTCCAGAGAAACATAAATTGATCACTTCGTGATTAAATGCCCTTCCTACCTGACTGGTCCAAGCCAAACCAGGACGGCTTGTACAGGCCCCCTGTCCAATCGAGGTTCCATAGACAACAATAGGCTTTGCCGCTGTGGTATGAGTATACGTTAATTTAGCCGTATTTGGCACACCAATCTTTAACCACTTAACTGTATTGTAGAGCGGAAGATATAAGCGGTAATTAAATTTTTCATTGCGCCCAATATTCTTCCACGTATAAGAAATGGTATCCGAAAAATCATAACTACCATAAGCCCATTTCCATTCCTTCTTTGCTGTATCATAAGCATAAAGATCCAGCCCACTAACACCTGTCGTGGGCATATGGGGCATATTTAAGCCTCCCGCAACTTGGTATTGAACTGTAATCTCAGGTGAAGAAGTTTGAAAGTCAATATAGAATCCGGCGCTATTCTTCCCCAGCTCCCATACAGGTTTACGTACCTGACTTTCCAATTCATCCGGAAGCCTGTTGAAGGCTGAAAGCTTCTGATTCTCCAACCGACCTTCCACATGCTTATCTTCTAGTGGAGAAAACCAACTATAATTCTCCTGCGCTTTGATGGCAGAAAAAGACAACAGAAAAAACGCTGTCAACGCAACTTTTGATAACATACAATAATTTGGCTTTAAGTTTGATATAATTGATTATAAAAAAGGAGCCTATTGGCTCCTTTCTATTGTGATTTATTTATTATACTATAAAATAGCTTGTCTAACTCGTACAAGTTTTTCCATCAAGCCTTCAAGTAAATCCAAATGTAACATATTGGCGCCATCAGATTTCGCATTTGCCGGATCAGGATGTGTTTCTATAAACAGACCGTCAGCTCCCACGGCGATTGCAGCTTTTGCTATTGTTTCAATTAAAGCTGGTTTTCCTCCTGTTACGCCAGAAGTCTGATTCGGTTGTTGCAAGGAATGTGTACAGTCCATCACTGTGGGTACGTTAAAAGCACGCATTTCGGGAATCCCTCGATAATCTACAATGAGATCCTGATAGCCGAATGTATTGCCACGATCAGTTAAAAAAACCTTTTCATTTCCAGATTCCACGATCTTATCTACTGCAAATTTCATAGATCCAGCGCTCAAAAACTGACCTTTTTTTACATTGACCACCTTATTCGTTTTTGCCGCTGCAACCAATAAATCAGTCTGTCTGCACAAAAATGCCGGAATTTGAAGAACGTCAACGTATGCGGCTGCCATTTCTGCCTCGTGGCTCTCATGGATATCTGTCACCGTGGGCACACCAAAAGTTTTTCCAACTTTTTCCAAAATCTTCAGCGCCTTTTCATCACCTATTCCCATAAATGAATCTAGACGGGATCTATTGGCCTTGCGGTAGGATCCCTTGAAAATGTAAGGAATATTAAGTTTATCTGTAATTGTAACAATCTTTTCAGCAATACGCAAAGCGATTTCTTCTCCCTCAATTGCACAGGGCCCCGCCATTAAAAAGAAATTCTGCGATGTCCCATTCTTTATTTCGGGAATGTATTTATTAATCATATAATTATAAAAAAATTAATTGCCAAGCTCCGATAAAAATTTGATTCGCATCAATTGGAGATCTTCATAACTGTAATCATCCCCTCCAAGTTCTTTAAGCGCATCATTAATTGAATCAGTCTCCGCTGTCTTAAAATAGTCGTATACCTCATCCTGGCGATCCTCATCAATAATCTCGTCAATAAAATAATTGATATTGATTTTTGTACCCGCATTTACAATCGTCTCTATTTCCTTCAATATTTCCTCATAAGTTATCCCCTTAGCTGAGGCAATATCATCCAATGCGATTTTACGATCGATATTTTGGATAATAGATACCTTTAATGCCGATTTATTAGCTGTACTTTTAATGACAAGATCCACAGGTCTATCGATTTCATTTTCCTCAACGTAGTCTTTGATCAAGGCAATAAATGGTGCTCCAAATTTAATCGCTTTACCATTCCCTACTCCCTGAATCTGTTTCAACTCATCGATGGCAATTGGATAATGTGTACACATTTCTTCCAGCGAAGGATCTTGAAAGATAACAAACGGTGGCAGTGCCTTCCCTTTTGCAATTTTCTTGCGTAGATCTTTAAGCATACCCAGTAAGACGGTATCTAAGGCTCCTGTACCGTGCCCTGCATCTTCCGAATTTGTGTTATCTCCCCCTTCGATTGGACGATTCAAAACAAATTTTAGTTGATAAGGATTATCCAAATAATGACGGCCAATATCTGTCAATTTTAAAAGGCCATAATGATCAATATCTTTTTGGATAAAGTTATCAAGCACAGCCTGTCTAAGCAAAGATTTCCAATAGATAACACCTTTCTCTTTACCCGTTCCGAAAAGACGGTGTTCATCATGTTTATAGGAAGATACTGGTTGATTATTTTGACCCATCATGACGTTGATCACGTGATGATCATCAAATTTCTCGCCCTGCTCCTGAATGAAGCCCAGTACATTTTTCAAGGAATCTTCTGCCTCAAAATATTCTTTCTCCGAGCGGCAGTTATCGCACATGTTACTGCAGCCCTGCTCGTCAAAATTTTCCCCAAAATAGTGGAGGATCTGTTTGCGACGACATACTGCAGACTCGGAATAATCAATAACTTCTTTTAAAATCTGTGTCCCGATCTCGCGTTCGGCCACAGGTTTATCTTTCATAAACTTGGTCAGCTTTTCAACATCTTTTTCCGAGTAAAAAGCCAAACAATAACCATCTCCGCCATCACGGCCAGCACGTCCCGTTTCCTGATAGTAACCTTCCATGGATTTAGGAATATCATGGTGAATGACATAACGAACATCCGGTTTGTCTATTCCCATACCAAAAGCGATGGTAGCAACAATAACTTCGACGTCTTCCATCAGAAATTTATCCTGCGTATCAGCTCTCGTTTTCGCATCTAGACCTGCATGATAAGGTAAAGCTTTGATACCATTTAGGTTCAGAACCTCACTGATTTCTTCTACTTTCTTACGGCTTAAGCAATAAACTATACCAGTCTTTCCCGGTTTGGTTTTGATAAAGCGAACAATCTCTTTAACAACATCTTTTTTAGGTCTTACCTCGTAATATAAATTGCTCCGATTAAATGATGACTTAAATAAAACAGCATCAGTCATCTGCAAATTTTTACGAATATCAGACTGAACTTTGGGAGTCGCAGTCGCAGTAAGAGCTATAATAGGAATATTGGCACCTATTTCGTTAATTACCTGGCGTATTTTACGATATTCTGGTCTGAAATCGTGTCCCCATTCCGAAATACAATGCGCTTCGTCAACCGCTACGAAAGACACGGTAATCTGATGTAAGAATTCCAGATTATCTTGCTTGGCAAGTGATTCTGGAGCTACATACAGCAATTTGGTCTTCCCGGCGAGTACATCATCCTTAACCTTTGTAATTTCGCTCTTATTCAATGATGAATTTAAAAAATGAGCGATACTATCTTCGCCACCGAATGCACGAAGCTGATCTACCTGGTTTTTCATTAAAGCAATCAGCGGAGAAATAACAATTGCAGTTCCCTCACTCATGAGAGCAGGAAGTTGATAGCAAATTGATTTCCCTCCTCCGGTTGGCATAATTACAAAAGTATCTCTTCGTTGAAGAATACTAGTTATAATTGCCTCTTGATCCCCTTTAAAAGTATCAAAACCAAAAAAATCTTGTAAATTGTCGAAAAGTGATTTTTCTATTTCCATTGCGCCTTGGGCAAAAATAAGATAGATAAATGAAGAAATAATCTTGAAAAATAATCTATTTTTGCAATCTATTCTAATACATAAAAGTAAGAGTATTTTTTGTGAAAAACAACTACGAAATAAAAAATATAGCTATTCAAGCTATTCAAGAAGAAGCCAAGGCAGTAGCTGCTTTGGCTCAATATATTGATGATGATTTTGTTACCGTTGTCGATCGTATTCTAAATTTGCAAGGCCGAGTTATTGTAACTGGAATCGGCAAAAGTGCTATTATCGCCCAAAAGATAGTTGCAACACTAAATTCGACAGGTACACCATCGATCTTTATGCATGCAGCTGATGCTATCCACGGAGATCTTGGTATTATCCAACAAAATGATTTAATTATTGCGATCTCTAAAAGTGGTAATACACCTGAGATTAAAGTGCTTGTTCCCTTTTTAAAACAGACAAAGAATGTATTGGTTGCTTTGGTTGGAAATACCGAATCCTACCTCGCTAAAAATGCAGACTATATCTTAAATACTACCGTTGAGAAAGAAGCTTGTCCTAACAACCTTGCACCAACTTCAAGTACAACTGCTCAGTTAGCAATGGGTGATGCGCTTGCTGTCGTTTTACAAGAGTGCCGCGATTTCACAGACAAAGATTTTGCAAAATACCATCCAGGAGGAGCATTAGGCAAAAAACTGTACTTAAGAGTCGGCGATCTATCCGATCAGAACGGCAAACCCAGTGTCCAACCGCAAGCCACTGTAAGTGATATCATCATCACCATAACACAGTTTAGACTGGGAGCTGTAGCCGTGTTGGATGCTGACCACATACTCGGCATCATCACAGACGGTGATATCCGTCGTATGCTGGAGAAACACACCGATTTAGCGACAATTACTGCCGCCGATATCATGGGGAAATCACCAAAAATCATTGACAAAAATGAATTGGCAGCCAATGCTCTCCATATTATGCGAGAAAATAACATCACACAATTATTGGTTTCCGACAAAGGGAATTATGCTGGTGTTATCCACATACAGGACTTACTGAAAGAAGGTATAATATAACTGTAATAAAGTTGTTAGATGTACAATAAATTGGCAATAAATATTAAATTTGGCATATCAGTTGTACTATTTTAATCGTAAAGTAATATTTTAGAAGCATGAAAAAGTATATAACAATCTTAGCAGTGATCATTTCCTTTATTGGTTTTTCTTCGATGCAGACAGGACAAGGGGAATTTAAATTCGAAAAAGAAACCCATGATTTTGGCAAAATTCCGGCCGGTACGCCCGTTTCGTATAATTTCAAGTTTTCAAACACAGGCAGTGAGCCAATTATCATTTCAAATGTTGTGCCTACCTGCGGATGTTCTGTAGCAGAATTTACGAAAACGCCAATTAAACCAGGCGAAAGCGGAACGATCAAAGTGACTTACAATGCAGCGGCAAAAGCTCCATTCACAAAGAGTTTCACGGTACAGTCGAACACCAAGACTCCTGTAAAAACGCTATATATTAAGGGTATTGTAGAATAACAATTCTTGTAAATAAAACGAAAAAAGCCACTCAATCATGTGGCTTTTTTCGTTTTATTTTGGTTAGCTTTGCACTACTAATTTTAAAAAAACTATAATGCCAGTAATATCAGAAAAAGGGCTAAATATGCCTGCGTCGCCTATTAGAAAGTTGACGCCATACGCTGATCAAGCAAAAAAAGAAGGTAAAAAGATATACCACCTCAATATCGGACAACCTGATATCCAAACACCTGAAGTGATGCTTAATGCTTTGAAAAATATACAGTTCAAAGTGTGGGCTTACACAGCTTCTGAAGGTACAGCCTCTTATCGGAACAAGTTAGCAGAATATTATAATAAGCTAAATTATAATATTGAGCCAACTGATATATTAGTAACTAATGGCGGCTCGGAAGCGATTATGATCGCTATGCAAGCCTGTTTAAATGAAGGAGAAGAGATTATCATTCCGGAGCCATTTTATGCAAATTACAATGGTTTTGCCTGTTCCTCTGATGTTGTAATCAAACCAATCATGTCCTATATTGAAAACGGATTTGCATTACCTTCTATCGCTGAATTTGAAAAAGTAATTACCCCGAAAACCAGAGCGATCTGCATCTGTAATCCAAATAACCCGACGGGGTACCTTTATTCCAGAGAAGAACTCGAAGCTCTTCGTGAACTTTGTCTAAAATATGATCTTTACCTTTTCTCAGATGAGGCCTATCGTGAATTTTGTTACGATGGTAGAGAGTTTATCTCACCAATGCATTTAGAAGGTCTCGAAAATAATGTGGTTATTTTTGATACAGTATCAAAACGTTACTCTGCTTGTGGTGCGCGTATTGGATGTATCATTACCAAAAATAAAGAGCTATATCAGACTGCACTGAAATTTGCGCAAGCTCGCTTAAGCCCTTCGTTGGAAGGTCAAATTGCGGGTGAGGCTGCTGTTGATACACCAGACAGTTACTTTGAAGCAGTATCCAAAGAATACACAGCAAGAAGAGATACCCTAGTGAAAGGACTTAACGCCATTGAAGGAGTTTACTCTCCTAACCCAGGTGGTGCATTTTACGTCGTTGCCAAACTACCGATTGACAATGCTGATAAATTCTGTCAATGGATGTTGGAAGATTTCTCTTACAATAACGAAACGGTAATGATGGCTCCCGCTACCGGTTTTTACAGTACGGAGGGTGCCGGTATAAATGAAGTACGCCTTGCCTATGTGCTTAATCAAGATGATCTCAATAAAGCATTGGTTTGCCTAGAGAAAGCTCTTCAAGTGTATCCGGGACGTACAAATTAATAACAAAATAACAGCACTTATGAAAGGCGGGACATGTATGTTCCGTCTTTTTCTTTTTTCATAGCTCCTCCTCATAAACCCTTCTTCTATTTGCTATTTTAAAAAAAACAAAACAAACTTTTGAAGCATCTTGTTCTTATTATAGTAACCAAAGCGATTTCATATGGATAAATTGAAGAAATTCCAATTAATGGAAAAAATAGCAAGAGAATTAGAAGATGTCAGAAATAGCCAACAAGCTGTTTTGGAAAAAATAGGCAAAATCGAAGTTGATAACATTGAACTCGGCGATAAGAATATTGAAAAAACAATTCCCGATATCTATCAGCGCACAGCAGATAATTCAGATGCTATCAAAGCTCTTCTGGAATCTTTTCAAGAGCAGACAGCAGAATTTGGGGAGAAAAACAATGTTGGAAAACTATTGGAACAACAACAGATCAATAGCGTAAAATAGCTAAAAAAAATAGGCCGATTAAATAATCGGCCTATTTTTTGTTTTATGACTGGGCTTTTGCAGCCTTAGCTTTTAAATATTCTTCTTCAACAAAATGAAGCTGTTGTTCTGGTGTCAGATTTGAATTGTCCAAAACAATCGCATCTTCGGCTTGTCGTAATGGACTTTCCGCACGCGTACTGTCGATACGGTCACGTGTAGAAAGATTCTCCACAACTTCTTCTAAAGTCACGTCCTCTCCTTTTTCCGTTAACTCTAGATAACGCCTCGCAGCACGTACTTTAGGATCTGCGGTCATAAAAATCTTCAGATCAGCATCTGGAAAAACGGTAGTACCAATATCACGGCCATCCATAATAATATTTCGCCTGCTACCCAATTTTTGCTGCTGGGCAACCATAGCAACCCGAACAGCTTTGATCGCACTCACATCGCTGACTTTATCAGAAATATACATCTGACGGATCTCTTCAGAGATATCCTCATCGTTTAGATGGATCTCCGTCTTTATTGCGTTTGGGATAAAATCAATATGGATATCGTTCAGTGCATTTTCTATCTCTTCTTGATCATCCAGCGCTATTTCATGCCGGATAAAATAGAGTGTGACAGCCCTATACATGGCTCCACTGTCAATAAAGGCGAACTTCAGTTTTTTTGCCAAAGCCTTTGCCAGGGTACTCTTACCGCAGGAGGAAAAACCATCTATGGCGATAATAAAATTGTGACGTCCACTCATTATTCGTTTCCTCCTATGATTACACCTGGACGATTGACCAAAGGAACCTTAGTGAGGTTACCATCCACAATGCTTTCGGGTAAAAAGATATATTTTTTATCGTAAATAATATTATCAATATAAAAACTCAACCAATATTCATTTGTTAGCCCGAATACCTGTTCATCGATCGCTTCAACACGATCGAAAGATTTCGCTTCTATATTTCCAATAAAATGACGCAAAGTCGTTGTTGTTACTTGTCGGCCATCCTTTTCGCCATAACCTTTTGAGCTGATCAGCACATTCTGAATGGCAATGTTCTTGTCGTTGATAACATAGACAGTCCAATTTTTTGTCTCCACCGTCTCACCTTCCAAAACAACGGCGATCATAATGTCTTTGACAATATTTTCAGGAAAATCTGCTTTCATCCTTATTTAGACTTTGTAGTTTTTTTAGCTGGAGCCTTCTTTGCTGGAGCCTTTTTTGCTACAGTTTTCTTTTCTGTTGTTTTTGCTTTAGTCGCTTTTCCTTTTGGAGCATCTGCCTCAGCCCATTTCAGCACATCCGCATACGTGATTTTTTCAATCTCGGTTCCTTTAGGTATTTTCAGATTTTGCTTGCCAAAACGAATAAATGGTCCCCAGCGTCCCTGCTCAATTTGAGCATCCGGATTTTCCTCAAAAACCCGAATAACTTTCTCGATATCTTTCTGACGTTTGTCTTTGATAATCTGTATCGCCTCTTCTTCGGTTACGTCCAAAGGATCAACGCCTTTAGGCAACGAGTAAAACGCTGAATTGTGACGTATATAAGGTCCAAATCGTCCCACCGCGACAGTCATTTCCTTGTCTTCAAATAAACCGACTTTTTTCGGTAATTTGAATAATTCCATGGCATCCTCAAAAGTAATGGTTTCGATCATCTGTCCCTTCCGCAAGGAAGCAAAACGAGGTTTTTCTTCATCGTCAGGAGAACCAATCTGTACCAGTGGGCCGAACTTACCAATGCGAACCGAAACGGGTTTACCGGACACTGGATCGATACCGAGCTCACGCTCATTATTCGCACGATCTGCATTTACTAAAGTATCTTCTACCTCAGAATGAAAAGGTCCATAGAAATCATGCAACATTTTTGTCCATTCGGTCAGTCCATGCGCAATATCGTCAAATTCTTTTTCTACGTTGGCCGTAAAATGAAAATCCACAATACCGTTGAAGTGTTCAACCAAAAAATCATTCACCACAACACCGATATCTGTTGGAAACATTTTTCCTTTTTCGGCACCGGTTATTTCAGTTTTTGTTATCGCTGTTAATTCAGCATCCTTTAATGTCAGTACACGGTAATCACGCGATTTACCTTCACGTTCTTCCTTTATAACATAACCGCGGTTTTGAATCGTTGAAATCGTAGGTGCGTAGGTTGAAGGACGGCCGATTCCCAATTCCTCCAATTTTTTCACCAAAGCAGCTTCCGTATAACGTGCTGGAGGTCGTGTAAAACGCTCTGTTGCCGACATGTTTTTCAAAGTCAATGGCATACCAACGGCTAATGGTGGAAGAATAGCATTGTCACTATCTTCGTCCATCGCGCTGTCTTGCTCGTCGTCCAAGGATTCCATGTAAACTTTCAAGAATCCATCAAATTTCATAACCTCTCCTGAAGCATTCAAATCTTCAGTACGGGTTGAGATGTCGATCTTTGCCAATGTACGTTCAAACTCCGCCTCACTCATTTGGGAAGCAATTGCTCTTTTCCAAATAAGCTCATATAATCTTTTTTCGGATGCATCACCATCAATGGTGTGCTCTGAGAAATAGGTAGGACGAATAGCTTCGTGTGCCTCTTGTGCACCCGATGTTTTTGTTTTATATTTTCTGAGTTTATGGTACTGGTTACCATAAGCCGATTTGATTTCCTTTTCAGCAGCCTCAATCGCCGTATCACTCAAATTAACAGAATCGGTACGCATATAGGTAATTCGTCCTGATTCATACAGCCTTTGAGCCACCTGCATGGTGCGGGCAACCGAAAATCCAAGTTTTCTACTTGCTTCCTGCTGTAATGTTGATGTTGTAAATGGCGCCGATGGTGAACGCTTTGCAGGTTTTGTTTCTAGATTTTTTACAGAAAACAGCGCTGCTTTACAATCTTCCAAAAATTTGGTCGCCTCTGCTTCTGTTGCAAAACGCTGCGGAAGCTCGGCTTTAAAACTATCTTTAACTTTTCCCGTATGAAAAAAAGCAACGATCTTAAAAGCCGCTTCGGGTTCAAATTTATTGATTTCACGCTCACGATCTACAATCAGACGAACCGCAACAGACTGCACCCGCCCAGCAGATAAAGAAGGCTTCACCTTTTTCCATAGAACCGGAGATAATTCAAAACCGACTAATCGATCTAGAACCCTTCGCGCTTGTTGTGCATTTACTAGGTTATAATCTATTTTACGCGGATTGTCAATAGCCTTCAGGATAGCTGGCTTCGTAATCTCATGAAACACAATCCTTTTTGTATTTTCATCTTTTAATCCCAAAGTCTCAAATAAGTGCCATGAAATAGCCTCTCCTTCGCGGTCCTCATCGGACGCTAACCAAACGGTTTCTGCAGCTTTAGCCAATTTCCTCAGTTCACTTACAACCGCCTTTTTGTCGGAGGGAACTTCATACTTTTGTTCAAAATTCTTTTCGGTATCAATTGCATCATCGGTTTTCACCAAGTCGCGAATATGTCCATAACTTGACTTGACCAAAAAATCCTTTCCTAAATACCCTTCTATCGTTTTCGCTTTCGCTGGAGACTCAACTATCAATAAATTTTTCGCCATCTAATTTGAGATTTGTGCAAATAAAGGGAATTCTGAAAGGAATGACAATAATTTCTTGCAAAAAAGACAAAAAAAATAGATTTCATGTCGACAATTAAGAAATTTATCCAAGGACAAAGGACCGCGCAACGGAGTTGAGGTCGACACAGAAACGCTGTCAGATCAAGGAGATTCACCGATCCAACTACCTTGTTTCCATCTATTTCAGACAAAAATAAATTCATTTAACTTTATTCGGTTTCGAATCAACCTTCATAAAGTTGCTAAATCAAATATTCGAAACAGTTAAAATACATATAAGTAAAATATATATGTATATTCGCTTATTCAAAAGGGCAATATATAGCAACTCCCCTATTTTGTTTAAATATTTCAATAATGAAAAGAAGTCTTCTCAGAATTGCCTTTTGGGGCACGTTATTACCATTTGTATCTTGTTCAGTTATGAAAGATTCAGCAAAAACAAATTCAGGCAATTTCCCTAAACTTAGTCTGGAAGCACATCGCGGCGGCCGCGGCCTATATCCTGAAGAGTCTATCGCTGCTATGAAAAATGCAATAGATCTTGCAAAGGTGACCACACTGGAAATGGATTGCCACATTACCAAAGACCGTAAGGTTGTTGTCTTTCACGACGATTATCTTAACCCAAAATTTGTCTTGAAACCCAATGGCTCCGAAATTTCTGACAAGGACAAATCGCTGAGAATTTATGATATGCTTTATAAAGATCTGATTAAATACGATATCGGATCGAAATTTTATAAAGAGTTTCCAGAACAGAAAAAACAGGTTACACGTATAGCAAAGCTATCAGACCTTATTGATAGTACTGAAGCCTACGCAAGTCTAAAAAGGAAAGCACCGATGTTTTACAATATCGAAGTGAAGAGTAAGGAGGATAAAGATGGTATTTTCCATCCAAAGGTAGAAGAGTTTGTGGACCTTATGGTGCAGGTGATCACCGATAAGAAAATTGCTTCACGAACCGTCATCCAATCATTTGACAGCAGGGCTATTAAATATCTGCACAAAGCATATCCTCAAATCAAAGTTTCTTATCTTATTGATGCAAATTACACCAAGAGTGTTGAGCAAACAATTGCAGCTTTGGGCTTTACACCTTTTATTATAAGTCCGCACTATAAAATAGCTACACGCGATTTTATTACACAGTGCCATAAAGCGGATATCAAGGTTATTCCATGGACAGTCAACACAAAAGACGAGATAGAACAGCTGAAGGCTGTAAAGGTTGACGGAATTATTAGCGATTACCCCAATTTGTTTTAACAAACACCTTGCTTGTTTCGTTAAGAATAAAAAAAATAAATTCCAGTGCATCTTAATGTCAGGAGAAACCAAGCCAAAGCAAAGCAGTTCGTTAATCGCCCTAAACTACTTTGTTTTGGTTTTGTTTTTTAATGCTTTGTCAATATATTCACGTCCCTTTTGAACCAAAAATTCAGAGCGGTGGTAATCCCAAAGGTTACATATATTATAGGGAATATCCACCACCACATCGGGATGGTATAAATCAACAATCATACGGCTCATTTTCCTGCGCATCACATAGTATGAGGCTTGTAGAATATCCAAGGAATTCGAAGTCTTCGGATCCAGTTTTTTGATAACAGAATATTGTTTATCCGGTTTAGATTCCAAATTAACAGCAATGATTAAATTCTCTTTCTTGGTTACATGATTTATGGGCAATGGATTCAGCACACCACCGTCAACGTACACATGGTTCTCCTCTTCCACCGCTGTAAATACAGCTGGAATAGCAATCGAAGCACGAATGGCATCATACATACTCCCAAAATCCAGCACAACCTCCTTTTCGTAGTTTAGGTCTGTCGCAATGGCTTTAAACAAAATTGGAAAAGTCTCTATATTAGCATCAGGGATCACAGATTTCAAGGCGTTAAACACCTTGATTCCCTTCATCATTCCTAGCCCCTTCCAGCTAAAATCCATCATATTAAAGACCGATTTCTTCGTCAGGCGCTGCATCCAATCTTCGAGAACATCCATCTTCCCTTGCGCATAAATACCACCAACAAGTGCTCCTATTGAACAACCTACCACCTCATCGATTTCGAAGCCCAGCTCTTCAAGCCGTCGAATAATACCAATATGCACAAGACCTCTTGCACCACCTCCACCCAGGACAAGGGTAACTTTACGATTCAAAAAAGCTTTCTCCAACATAAGTATACAAGTACATGAAACACTTGTTTACATCCAAGCAACAATGTAAACAGATAATCATCGTTATTATATGTATTTTTGATTACAATATACGCAGTAAAAAAAGAAATATGAAAATAGAAATTTGGTCGGACATCATTTGTCCATTTTGTTATATTGGCTTGACAAAGCTTGAATTGGCGCTTCAGCAAACCGCAAGTAAGCCAGCCGCTGAAATCATCTGGAAATCGTATCAGCTTAACCCCGACTATCCCGAAGATGCTCCGGCAATGCCAACCTACGACTACCTCGTTCAAACGAAGGGCATGAGCATGGACGATGTGGTTGCGATGACTTCACAACTCAGTGCGCAGGGAAAAGAGCTGGGTATTGACCTGAATTTTGAAAAAGCAATCGTTGTAAATACAAAAAAAGCTCATCGTCTGATCCATTTCGCCCAGGCACAGCAAAAAGGCACTCAGCTCAAAAAAGCCTTATTTAAGGCTCATTTCACCGATGGTCTCGATGTAAATAACAACGAGGTTCTCATCGCTATCGCAACAGAAGAGCATCTTTCCGCTCAGGAGGTAAAAAACTTATTGGAATCAGATGAGTTTGCTTATGATGCTGCACAGGATATCCAAGAAGGTGTCAGCTTAGGACTCCGAGGTGTTCCTTTCTTTGTATTTGACAGAAAATACGCTATCCCCGGAGCACAGCCCATGGAAGTCTTTCACAATACAATAAATGAATGCCTGGCCAGTCAGCCTGCACCTCTTGAACGCAGAGGCGAAGAAGGCCCTTCATGTGATCCTGAAACAGGAAAATGTGAATAAAGAAAGAAAAAATTATTGTTTAATTTTACTATTTTCGCAAGCTTATAACGACAAACAAATTTGGTATAAATGCAGTTAACCAAACTAGAAATTAAAGGATTTAAGAGTTTCGGAGACAAGATCACGATCAACTTCAATGATGGTGTCACAGCGATTGTCGGTCCCAATGGATGCGGGAAGTCCAATGTGGTCGACGCCATACGCTGGGTACTGGGAGAACAAAGCACAAAGATGCTTCGCTCCGATAAAATGGAAAATATTATCTTCAATGGAACGAAAAATAGAAAGCCGGCAAACCTTGCAGAAGTTTCGCTGACCTTCAACAACAACAATAATATTCTGCCAACGGAATTCTCGACAGTGACCGTCACTCGTAAGCTGTTTCGCAACGGCGATAGTGAATATCGATTGAATGATGTCAAATGTCGTTTAAAAGATATCACGGATCTGTTCCTGGATACCGGGGTTGGTGCCGACAGTTATTCGATTATCGAATTGAAAATGATTGATGAAATTATCAACAACAAAGATAATTCACGTCGCAACCTCTTCGAAGAAGCATCCGGAATCTCTAAGTATAAAGTTCGTAAAAAACAAACTTTAGCAAAGCTGAGAGATACTGAGGCCGATCTTAGCCGTGTGGATGATTTGCTTTATGAAATCACAAAGAATCTCAAATCATTAGAAAATCAAGCTAAAAAAGCTGAAAAATATACCTCACTTAAAGCAGAATACCGCCAAAGCAGTATAGATTTGGCTTATTATAGAATTGCTGATTTTTCGACCGAATTAGAAAGACTTCAGACACAAGAATCCAAGGTTCAAAAAGATGCCGTCAATGCACAGCAAAATATCCTGAACGCGGAAACTGAACTCCAAACACTCCGCCAGACAAATTTGGAACAGGAAAAAAATCTTTCGGTACAGCAAAAAACAACACAGGAATTTGTCAATAAAATCCGAGGTTATGAATCGGAAAAGAAGATCAAAAACGAAAAAGTTAAAAATCTTCAAGATAAGGAAAACCGGCTGAACCTCGATATCAACAGCGATAAACAACAGCTTAATCACGTACTCTACACCATCAAACGACTGAATGAAGAATTGTTTGATGAGCAAAATAAACTCGATTCGTTAAAAACGAATCTTGAATCGGATAAATCCGAAGTCGACGAACTGAGAGGACAGCAACAGTCTGCAAAGGGAAAACTTGATATTTTTAATAAGAGTAATGCTGAATTACAGGCCAAAATCTACAAATTAGAAAAAGATCTTGCAGTATTCACAATTCAGAAAGAAGCTCTTCAGCAAGAATCTGTTCGCAATAGTGTAGATACAGAAGCAAAAGAAGCTGAATTGCGGCAGTTCAATTCCTCTGTTATGGAATTGGAGGGCCGTGTAGAAGCACAGCAGCTAC
This sequence comes from Sphingobacterium paramultivorum, assembly GCF_014109745.1. NCBI lineage: Bacteria > Pseudomonadati > Bacteroidota > Sphingobacteriia > Sphingobacteriales > Sphingobacteriaceae > Sphingobacterium > Sphingobacterium paramultivorum. The sequence goes on along the minus strand of NZ_CP058555.1, from coordinate 1,519,066 downwards.
AGTACGATTCAGCAAACCAGCAGGAAGAAGAGCTCCAAGGACAGATTAATCAGTGCCAGGCAAACCTAGAGGAATTTAAAGCCCAGCTTGCCAAAGATCTCCGTCTGGTAGATGCCAAACAAAACGAATACAACCTCACAAAATCACTTGTTGATAATTTAGAAGGTTTCCCCGATTCCATTCGATTCCTCAAGAAAAATGCAGGCTGGAAAAAGCAGCCCCCACTCCTATCAGATGTCCTTTTCTGTCAGGAAGATTACCGTGTGGCTATTGAGAACTACCTAGAGCCTATTATGAACCATTATGTTGTCGAAACACAACAAGATGCTGTTCAGGCTATCCAACTCTTGAGCGATGCAGCAAAAGGAAGAGCTAATTTCTTTGTTTTAGATGCCATAGTAGGTTCCCCAAGCGCTGCCCCTGCACCAAATGACAATTTGATGTCTGCGTTAGATGTGATTAACGTAGACGAAAAGTACAAGGCTTTATGTACGATGCTGCTCCAGCAGGTCTTCATCCTTAAACATGAAAATGAAAAGGAACTGGATGAAAAGCTACCTGCTCTAGGACAGGTGATTCTACAAAAAAATGGACGTTATTCGAAACATCATTTGGGTCTTTCTGGTGGTTCTGTGGGATTATTTGAGGGCAAACGTATCGGAAGAGCGAAAAACCTGGAAGTGCTATCCCAAGAGATCAAAACCTTAAATCAGGAAATAGCAAAACTTGAAGATAAAATAACGGCCGAAATAGCTCGTTTGGATGCACTGCGTGGCAATTCACAGAAAGAGTTAATCGACGAGCTGCGCTTTCAGCTCAATAGACTGAATAATGAATTAATTACCGTCAAAACAAAGCAAGAGCAATATCAAGCCTTCATCAATAACTCACAGGCCCGTAAAAAAGATATTCAGGAGAAAATTGAAGGTATAGAATCAGATTTAAAAATTGCGGAGCCACAGCTTCAGGAGTTGCGCCTGGAAAAAGAACAGAGTATCGCCGAACTATCGACTTTACAAGATCAGTTCCATGAAATATCTGAAGTACTTAACGAAAAATCGACTGCATACAATCAAGAGAATATCACTTACCATCAACAGTTAAACAAAGTTTCCAATATCACAAAAGATCTCGAATTTAGAGAGACGCAGAAAGATGACCACGAAATCCGTGTGGAGCGAAACAGTGCAGAATTAGTTGAAGTGCTAGAAGCTTTAAGAACAACCATTCCATTTGAAGATGAAGAAGATCAGGATCTTATTGCCATGTATGAGCAGAAGATTGCGCTGGAAGATGGTCTCAAAGAATTGGAAGACGGCTACTATGCAGATAAGCAGAAAATAAATAACCTCGAAGATGCTCTGACACAGCAGCGTCGTTCAAAAGAACAGAGTGACTTTCTTGTTTCAGAGATCAAAGATAAAAAAACGGGTCTTCAGATCGACCTCAATGCCTTGAAAGAACGTCTTTCTGTTGAATTCAACGTTGAACTGAAAGACCTGATTGACCGTGAAGATGTGCCTGAGATCACAGAAGATCAGACGACATTGGCAAGCAAATGCAGCAAACTCAAGAAACAGCTTGATGAATTTGGAACGATCAATCTAATGGCAAAAGAGGCTTTTGACGAGATGAATGAACGCTATGATTTCATTAACAAAGAGAAAGCTGATTTAATCGAAGCAAAAGGCTCGTTGATGGCAACAATAAAAGAAATTGACGATACCGCTCAAGTTCAGTTCATGTTTACATTCGATGCCGTAAGGAATAACTTCGTCAAGGTATTCCGTTCGCTATTTAACGAAGAAGACAGCTGTGACCTGGTGCTCACAGACCCAAGCAATCCGCTGGACTCAGACATCGACATTATTGCAAGGCCAAAAGGGAAAAGACCGTTGTCTATCAATCAGCTTTCGGGTGGTGAAAAGACCTTGACTTCAACAGCCTTGTTATTCTCACTCTATCTTTCTAAACCGGCGCCTTTTTGTATATTCGATGAGGTGGATGCTCCTTTGGATGATACTAATATTGATAAATTCAATAATATTATCCGGGATTTTTCCAAGAATTCACAATTTATCGTGGTCTCACACAATAAAAAAACGATAGCAAGTACAGACATCATCTACGGAGTAACCATGGTTGAACAAGGTGTATCCCGTGTAGTTGCAGTAGATCTAAGAGAAGTTGCCTAGTGCGCAACAAAATACACAATAAACAAGACGGACTCAGGGGATCTACACCCGGTCCGTCTTATTTATACAGATCAATTTAATTCCTCTCGCCTTTAATGAGATTCTTTGCTGCAACATGCTGTGAATTGCCCTAAGCTTATTTCCTGTTGCAGATCAATATAAGGATGGACAGCAGACAGCCGATTCCCTCAAATAAATAGACCGACTGATAACCAAACGAGCCCGCGATCATTCCCGCCAATGGTCCTTCCAGTCGCAGAGACCATAAACGCCAGTGAAGACTCCCTCCAATTCATTCCCTTGAAGAACAAGACAATGATGGACGCAATACAGCCAAATGCCATGGAAGAAAATGCCAGGCTCAGCCCTTGTCCAGAAATCGCCCATATTACCTTATAAAATGGTCTACGGATATGATCTTAATCAATGGCTACCGCTGGTAGTTTTACCGTGGCAAGCCAGCTCATTATTGACAATAATAGCGCCAAAGCAATTCCAATGGTCAAATAGACTCCAAATACCGATACAATAATGGGAATTATGGCATTGTAAAAACCAATTGTTTGTCTTTTTTTTAATCTTGCACGCATATATTTTTTATTTAAATATTTCGAGTGCAAATATGCTGCAGATCAAAAATCTAAACATTGACTCAAGCCAAAAAAAGAGTCGGCAAGTCAAAAAAGGAACCTGAAAAATAAAAAGCCCAGAGTGGGGAACTCTGAGCTTTCGTTAGCCATATATTAACCTATTTTATGAAAAGTATTTGTAATGAAAACGCTACATTTTTGAATTCATTATAACAATAAAAGGTATTTAACGTTTTTTAACATTTAGAAAAAATTAATGATACACTCTATTTGAGCCTAGCCAAAACCGTAATTTTTCGTGTTCGTGTTAGGCATCCTCCGATCCTGTCCACAAAAAAGCTCGAAGTGGGGAACTCCGAGCTAACCTAACCAATTATTAACCTAAATTTATGAAAAGTCTAATTTATGCAAACAGCCTCTTTCGCTGTTTTGAATATTAAACGTAAGCCATGAGCTTATTATTACACAGCTCTTGCGGATTTATGTGAGATTTGACATTTTTTAACAATTCAATAAGTAACTTTAGGAAAACGAACATATAAATAAATATCATATGGCAGAATACGATTTAAATGAACTTCAGAAGATCCACGAAAACAAAGATGTTTTAAACTATCTGGAACAACATGGCATTCTGGAAATAAAAAAATTCAATGATGTTTACGATTATGAGAAAGAACTTTACGAGCTTCAAGTCAAGCTCTTAAAGCTTCAATATGAAATCATTGAAAAAGGAAAACGGGTCCTTATTATTTTTGAAGGTAGGGACGCTGCGGGTAAAGGTGGTACAATAGGCCGTGTAACCCAATATCTAAATCCCAAAAAGGTACGCGTTGTTGCATTGCCCAAACCAACCGAAGAGGAAGCCGGGCAATGGTATTTTCAACGTTATATCAAACAGCTCCCTAATGCTGGCGAAATTGTGATTTTTGACCGTAGCTGGTATAACAGAGCTGTTGTTGAACCTGTATTTGGGTTTTGCTCCAAGGAGCAACATGAACTGTTTATGAACCAGGTCCCTGAATTTGAGAAGCAGTTAATCGATGATGGCATCATCCTCATCAAATTATTCCTGAACGTCAGCAAAGAAGAGCAAGCCGAAAGGTTAAAAGAGCGAAAAGAAGATATCCTAAAACAATGGAAAATTGGCGTGCTAGACCAGCAGGCCCAGGAGAAATGGGATGTATATACGGGCTATATTGAGAATTTATTTAAAAAGACAAGCACCAAAAAATCACCTTGGCTAGAAATCACGAAAGATAACAAGAAAAAGGCTCGCCTGGCGTCCTTCAAACTGATTATCAATGCTCTTGTTGGAAGTGAACAGGAAAAAATAGATTCTTTCGTCACAAAACACGATTAAAGGTCTGTTGATTAGAAAAGGTACAATTATAAAAAACAGGAGGAAAAGTATTTCCTCCTGTTTTTTATAATGTCAGAACGAATTAGGAAACAAGAACCGTAGTTTCTATTTTAGGTCCTGCTGCATGCACCGAGGCTGGCATCTCATTATTGAATTTTTCAAAATTCGAAATAAACAGTTTCGCCAGGCGTTTTGCCTGCATGTCATAAGCCTCGTCATTGTTCCATAAGCCTCGCGCATCTAAAATTTGTGCGGGAACATGCTCTCCACAGCTCGTCGGATACTCCAGTCCAAAAATATTGTGCTTGTTGAAGTGAGACTCCAACAGTGAGCCATCCATTGCTGCTCGAATTAGCGATCGCGTATAATTTAGCTTAATACGTCTGCCTATTCCGTAAGGACCGGCAATCCATCCCGTGTTCACTAACCAAACTTTGATGTTGCGATTTTGCTCTAGTTTTGAACGTAGCAAGGCCGCATATTTTGAAGGATGCAGCGGCAAAAATGCCTGTCCAAAACAGGTTGAAAATGCTGCTGTAGGCTCCTTTACCCCTACCTCTGTACCCGCAACCTTTGCTGTATAACCACTAACGAAATGATATACCGCCTGATCTGTGGTCAACAATGAAATGGGAGGAAGTACACCAAAAGCATCTGCCGTCAGGAAAAAAATATTTTCAGGTTCACGACCAATACCGCTCATTTCGGCATTTTCCATGAAATCTATTGGATAGGATACGCGGGTATTTTCCGTCTTGCTAATATCGTTATAATCAGGTCGATCAAATTTATCCAAAACAACATTTTCAAGCAAAGACCCAAAACGAATTGCGTGAAAAATCTCAGGCTCTTTGTCCTCCGACAAACCTACACATTTGGCATAACAGCCACCTTCGAAATTGAATATTCCCTTTTCGCTCCATCCATGCTCGTCATCTCCGATCAACTTTCTATTTCTATCAGCTGACAAGGTCGTCTTCCCTGTACCCGAAAGTCCAAAAAACAAAGCGGTCTCCCCTTCTTTCGAAGTATTCGCCGAACAGTGCATAGAAAGCACATTATGCTGGAATGGCAAAATAAAGTTCAATATTGAGAAAATGCTCTTTTTAATCTCACCTGTATAACCGGTCCCCGCAATCAGTACTATCTTTTTTGTAAAATCAATCGCGACAAAATTTTCGTTGATAATGCCATATTGATGCGGCTCTTCGATAAGTAGCGTCGGGGCAGCTAAAATCGACCAAGCAGGCTGAGCATCCAAATTTGGTTCCGGCCGCAGAAACAGGTTATTGGCAAATATACTTTGATAGGCTGTCTCCGTAACAACACGCAAATCTATTTGATAAGCTGGATCAGCTCCTGCAGCACAATCTCTTACATAGATGATTTTATCACTTAAGTGAGCAGCTACTTTCGAAAATAGTGCTTCAAAATGAGCCGGAGACATCCGTTGATTGATTTCGCCCCACCAAACGCTATCTTTTGTTAAAGAATCTTCGACCAGAAACCGATCTTTTGGCGATCTCCCAGTAAATTTTCCCGTATCAGCAGCGAGTGCTCCCGTATCAGAAAGTCGACCTTCGTGATTTGCTAAGGCATGTTCGACCAATTCAGAAACAGGCAATTGATAAAATACATTTTTTGTACTATCAATTTTTAAATATTTCAAATCAGGCGCGTTTCCAATGTTACCCTTTTTCATATTTTTTGTTTGTTTTAAAATGTGCCCAAATTTAAAGGCATTTTTCGCTAAAAACAAAACTTAATTACCTAAAAATCAAGCTTATTGTACAAAAAACACAAAAACAAACCACTCATTAACAATAACTTATGCAGATAAAAAAAAATAAACTTTTTAGCATATTTTTTTAGCACATCAATTTATCACTATCAAAAAATATCACATATTTTTCGTAAATTGTTCCAACCTTTACAAATATTAATAAGGTAAAAAAACAGACAGTGTAACGTCCATCAGCCATTGATCGTTGAAAGTGGCAGCAATGTCCAGGCAGACGGGCTAATATGAGTAAAGATAAAGAGATGAAATAGCTACAATTGTAGCACGAACACGAAAGAGCACAGGGTGGCTTTCATGCCATCTGACAAATAATTGCTTGTGCTTAAAATAAACTGGATATGCTATATAACCATTAAAAGACACATAATCTGCGAATGAAATTACATGCTATAGAAACGGGATTTTTTAAACTCGATGGCGGTGCAATGTTTGGCGTTGTTCCAAAGAGTATCTGGAACAAAACAAACCCGGCCGACTCAAACAATATGTGTACCTGGGGAAACCGCCTGCTCCTCATCGAGGACAGTAATCGATTAATGCTGGTCGATACAGGACTGGGAGACAAACAAAATGAAAAATTCTTCAGCTATTATTATCTTCACGGCGATGCAACGCTGGATAAATCATTAAAAAATATTGGATTTGACAGGAACGATATCACCGATGTCATTCTTACACACCTGCACTTTGACCATTGCGGCGGCGCTATAGTCCGCGAAGGTGAACAGCTGGTTCCGGCTTTTAAAAATGCTCATTTTTGGAGCAATAGTGACCATTGGTCTTGGGCGACCGATCCTAACCCGCGCGAAAAAGCTTCTTTCTTAAAAGAGAACATTTTACCGATACAGGAAAGTGGACAATTAAAATTTGTCGAAGATCATCAGAATCCTTTTGGAAACAATATCGCTATCCGTTATGCACACGGCCATACAGAAGCTATGATGTTGCCACAGATACAATATAAAGGCAAAACAATCCTCTATATGGCGGATCTATTGCCTTCGGTGGGACATATTCCTATTCCTTACGTTATGGGTTATGATGTCAGACCCCTCGTGACCATGGAGGAACGCAACAGCTATTGGAATGAGATCGTCGATAATGAATACATCTTATTTTTCGAACACGATCCCATACATGAATGCTGTACACTTCAACGTACTGAAAAAGGTATCCGGGTAAAGGATATTTTCAAACTAGGTGAGATTTAGCTGGTCTAATCAAAGGAAGATCAAATAGGATATAAAAAAGGATAAACAAAAAAAAGGGCTACTTTGAAAGTAGCCCTTTTTGTTTCATGAATATGTTTAGAATCTAAAGCCCAAAGCCCAGTAATTTTCGAAAAACCATATTTGTTGGGATGCTTTATCTACCCCTCTTCTTCCAGTTGTACGAATGTTTGTTAAATCAGTCCAGCCCGTTTTGAAGTTCCCCTGAAGATAGAGTCCTTTATAAAAACGGTAGTGCAAACCAACTTTTGCCGAAGCACCATAACCCGCAATGTTCCAAAAGTGGTTGGCTCCTTCGCCAAAAAGATGCACGTCGGAACGAGGAATCAATAGACCTACATCCACACCAGATTCCATTGTCAGCACCTGTTGACCTTTGCGATTATTGATGATGTCATCATAACGCTCCAGACCTACTGAGGCAAAGTTATAACCATCTGTATGCTCAAATGTCAGCATGGCAGAGTCTACAGTAATCAATTCACCGTTATATTGACCGGCGCGGTTTCCCGTCGGGATACCAGGATTAGAAATCTCTTCACCGATAAAACCGGAAATTTTCACCTGCTGCGGAATATCGACCACATATTTCATATGGTCCCATCCCAATGAAATTGAGTAATTATCTTTGATATAATAACCAAAGTGCAGATTAAATTGTGGAATAGTTAACCGGCTTGGATCAAAATACGTCGAACCAAATTTAGTTGGCCTATCACCCGCTTTTACATCATGGAGTATAAAGTCATAATTAGGACCCGTAAAATGAATATCTGATTTCGCGTAAGAAGAGAAGTTGTACCCCCAAAAGAAGAAGAATTTGCCCTTGTTACTTTCTGTTCTCAAATTTTTCGGTTTGAAAATGCTTTTTCCTATCTCAGGATTTTCTTGGGCAAATAAGGCAGAAACACTTAATGCAAGTGCTCCAATCGTTAAAAATATTTTTCTCATATCGGTGCTAAAAACGTTGGGCAAAAGTACCCGCATTCTATTTTATAAGCAAATAAAATCAATGGAAATTGGAAAAATATGACGAAGATCACAGAAATGTCATTCCACTCCAGAAACAAAAAAAGCTGCCTTCCAGGAAAGCAGCTTTTCATTTATTTTATTTCCAAGGAATTATTACCCTTGATTTTTACGAATGATATTCAAAGCCCCACCAGCTTTAAACCATTCAATTTGTTGCGCATTGTAGGTATGGTTCGCCAAAATCTCTTCTTGCGTTCCGTCTGCATGATGCAATACAAGTGTTAAAGGTTTACCTGGTGCAAATGTTGTCAAGCCGATAATATCAATGGTATCATTTTCCTGAATCTTGTTATAATCGTCTTTGTCTGCAAAAGTTAATCCCAACATACCTTGTTTTTTCAAATTCGTTTCGTGAATACGTGCGAAAGATTTAACTAAAACAGCACGAACACCCAAATGACGAGGTTCCATCGCAGCATGCTCGCGGGAAGAACCTTCACCGTAGTTTTCATCACCGACTACAATTGAACCAATACCGTGTGCTTTATAGTCCCGCTGTGTTGCAGGAACAGGACCATATTCGCCTGTGAGTTGATTTTTAACGCTATCAGTCTTCTCATTGAAAAAATTCAAAGCGCCAATCAACATGTTGTTTGAAATATTATCTAAGTGACCACGGTATTTCAACCAAGGACCAGCCATTGAAATATGATCAGTAGTACATTTACCTTTTGCCTTAATCAATAATTTCAACCCTTTCAAATCCGTACCTTCCCATGGCGCAAAAGGCTCCAACAGTTGAAGACGATCAGAAGTAGGAGCTACATCAACCACCACCGAACTACCATCAGCTGCAGGTGCCTGATAACCGGGATCATCTACCGCAAAGCCTTTCGTTGGCAACTCATCCCCTACAGGAGGATCCAGCTTCACTTGTTCACCTTTATTGTTTGTCAAGGTATCAGTTACCGGATTGAAACCCAAATCACCAGAGATCGCAATCGCAGCTACTAATTCTGGTGATGCAACAAATGCATAAGTATTTGGATTGCCATCTGCACGTTTTGCAAAGTTACGATTGAAAGAATGAACGATTGTATTTTTCTCTTGTTTATCGGCTCCTACACGATCCCACATACCGATACATGGACCACATGCATTGGTAAAAATTGTCGCATTGAGGTCTTCAAAAGTTTTCAGCAAACCATCGCGATCAGCCGTAAAACGCACTTGCTCTGACCCGGGATTAATACCGAATTCAGCTTTTGTGATAAGCCCTTTATCAACTGCTTGTTTTGCAATGGAGGCAGCACGGGATAAATCTTCATAAGAAGAATTTGTACACGAACCGATCAATCCCCATTCCACTTGCAATGGCCAGCCATTCTTTTCAGCCTCTTCGCGCATGCGTGAAACTGGGGTATATAAATCTGGCGTAAAAGGACCATTTAGAGAAGGTTCCAATTCAGATAGATTGATTTCTATTAACTGATCAAAATACTGCTCAGGATTAGCATAAACTTCTGCATCTGCTGTCAGGTGGTCTTTAATTACATTTGCCGCATCCGCCACTTCGGCACGACCAGTAGCACGTAAATAACGCTCCATGGATTCATCGTACCCAAAAGTTGAGGTTGTCGCGCCAATTTCAGCGCCCATGTTACAGATTGTTCCTTTTCCTGTACAAGATAAAGACTCCGCACCTTCGCCAAAATATTCAACGATAGCACCTGTTCCACCTTTTACAGTCAAGATACCTGCAACTTTCAAGATCACGTCTTTTGCTGCAGCCCATCCGCTGAGCTTACCTGTCAATTTTACACCGATCAGCTTAGGGAATTTAAGCTCCCAAGGCAAACCTGCCATGACATCACAAGCATCAGCACCACCCACACCGATTGCAACCATACCTAAACCGCCGGCGTTCACCGTATGCGAGTCCGTACCAATCATCATACCGCCTGGAAAAGCATAGTTTTCCAAAACAACCTGGTGAATAATACCTGCTCCGGGTTTCCAGAAACCGATACCATACTTATTGGACACAGAACTCAAAAAGTTAAATACTTCAGAGCTTTCGTTTTTAGCTCGTGCTAAATCTTTGTCTGCTCCTTCTTTCGCCTGAATCAGGTGATCACAGTGTACAGTAGAAGGAACTGCTACCTTTGGACGCCCAGCTTGCATAAATTGCAATAATGCCATCTGTGCAGTTGCATCCTGCATAGCAACGCGATCTGGAGCAAAGTCGACGTAAGAAACGCCACGTTTGTAATCTTCAGTAGCATTGCCATCCCAAAGGTGGGCATACAAAATTTTCTCAGATAAAGTCAAAGGTTTGTTAACCACTTGACGAGCCGCAGCAATGCGCTCGTCATATTGGCTATAGACCTTTTTAATCATATCTATATCAAAAGCCATATCTCTCTAATTTATGTTGTTTAATTAAGTTACTAAACCCTAATCACTCATTATTTTGTTGGAATAGGCGCAAACTTTGTTAAGTTAATGCCTTCCACAGCAGCTTTATATTCTTCGATATTCGGAATACGGCCCAAGATCGCTGAAAGAACAACAACCGGAGTTGATGCTAATAAAGACTCCCCTTTTTTACCATCCCTGTCTTCAACAACACGTCCTTGGAATAAGCGCGTTGAAGTAGCCATTACAGTGTCACCTTTAGCTGCTTTTTCCTGGTTACCCATACAAAGGTTACAACCAGGGCGCTCCAAGTACATAATATTCTCGTATTCAGTACGCGCAGAACTTTTTGGTAAAGCATCGCTAAATTCAAATCCAGAGTACTTTTGTAAGAATTCCCAATCGCCTTCCGCTTTCAGCTCATCAATGATATTGTACGTTGGAGCTGCAACGACCAAAGGAGCTTCAAATGTAACGACACCTTTTTGCTGTTCAATATTTTTCAACATCTTCGATACGATTTTCAAATCGTCTTTGTGAACCATACAAGAACCAACGAAACCTAAGTCTACCTTTTTATTTCCACCGTAGTAAGAAAGGTCGCGAATTGTATCGTGTGTATAACGTTTGGAAACATCCGCATTATTCACATCCGGGTCCGCAATCATCGGTTCTTCGATGATATCCAGATCAATAACAACCTCAGCATAATATTTCGCATTGGTATCTGGAGTTAAAGCAGGCTTAGCACCAGATTTAATTTCCTCAATACGTTTATTCGCCTTGTCAATTAAGCCCTGCAAAACATTATTTTTGTTTTCCATGCCTTTATCGATCATAATCTGGATACGGTTTTTAGCGATCTCCAATGATTCGATCAAGGTATTATCCTGTGAAATACAAATAGAAGCTTTCGCCTTCATTTCTGCAGTCCAGTCAGTAAAAGTAAATGCCTGATCGGCTAAAAGCGTTCCGATATGAACTTCAATAATTCTGCCTTGGAAAACGTTCTCGCCAGCAAATTGCTGCAGCATCTGCGCTTGTGTAGCATGAACCACATCACGGAAATCCATGTGTTCTTTCATACTGCCTTTAAACGTAACTTTTACAGATTCTGGGATTGGCATAGAAGCCTCACCTGTCGCTAAAGCTAGCGCCACCGTACCAGAGTCAGCACCAAAAGCAACACCTTTAGACATACGGGTATGTGAATCACCTCCGATAATGATCGCCCATTCATCAATTGTAATATCATTTAATACCTTATGAATAACGTCTGTCATCGAATGATATACACCTTGAGGGTCACGTGCTGTGATCAATCCAAAGTCATTCATAAATTTCATCAGTTTTGGAATATTCGCTTGTGCTTTTTTATCCCAAACCGATGCCGTATGACAACCCGATTGATAAGCGCCGTCTACAGTAGGTGCAATTACAGTCGCAGCCATTGCTTCAAGCTCCTGCGCTGTCATCAAACCTGTTGTATCCTGAGAACCAACAATATTTACTTTAACGCGAACGTCAGAACCGGCATGTAACACTTTACCTGGAGTTACACCAACCGCATTTTTATTAAAAATTTTCTCTACAGCAGTCAAACCTTGTCCTTCAATCGTGATTTCTTTTGATGGAGCAAACACTGTAGGTGCCTGAATTCCCAGCGCAGCAGCGGCAAAAGTCTGGATCTTTTTACCGAAAACGATCGCATAAGAACCACCCGCTTTGATAAATTCCATTTTTTGTGGAGTCAAAGCTTTGGAAATATCGATCAGCTCCTGCTCGCCATTATATAATTTTTTAGTCTTGGTATTGATCGTTAAGACAGTACCTGTAGCGACAGAATAAGCTTCTTCAAGGATTGGCTCATTTTTCTCGTTACGGATTACGTTGCCATTTTCATCCACTTTCTTCACCCAGTTTTTAAGGTCTATACCGATACCTCCGGTCACATCCACTGTGGTCAAGAAAATAGGTGAGATACCATTTGTACCGCCTACAATTGGTGCGATGTTCACAAAAGGAACATAAGGACTCGCTTGTTTACCCGTCCATAATGCAACGTTGTTGACACCCGACATACGAGATGACCCCACACCCATTGTTCCTTTCTCAGCAATTAACATGACACTTTTACCAGGGTGTTGCGCCTGTAACTCAACGATCTGTTGCTGTGCTTCAGGTGTGATCATACATTTTCCATGTAATTCACGATCTGAACGCGAGTGCGCCTGGTTACCTGGCGACAATAAATCTGTCGAGATATCACCTTCACCAGCGATAAAAGTAATCACCTGAATTTCCTCAGCAACCTCAGGCAGTTTTGTAAAAAACTCTGCTTTTGCGTAGCTTTCTAAAATATCTTTTGCGACCTCATTGCCTTGTTCAAAAGCTTCTTTCAAACGAGCGGTATCCGCATCATATAAGAAAACTTGTGTTTTAAGAACCTCAGCCGCCTGTTTTGCAATAGCTAGGTCTGCACCCAAGGCCAGGTCCAATAAAACCGTGATTGAAGGACCACCTTTCATATGTGACAACAACTCAAAAGCGAAATCAGGTGTAATTTCAGCAACAACTGATTCACCCAAAACAATTTCCTTCAGGAATTGTGCTTTAACACCTGCTGCAGGTGTAGTACCCGGCAACGTGTTGTAAATAAACAATCTTAAAGATTCAGCTCTATTTTCATTGTTTAAATCTTTAATCTGAGCAATTACCTCACTTAGTAATTCTGCTCCGTCAATAGGCTTAGGATGTAATCCTTGGCCTTCCCGTTCTACAACCTCTTGTACGTAATCGTTGTAAATACTCATAGATATCTATCTTTCTATTTTATGGGCAGCATAAAAACACCTATGTCTTTCTACACCACCATGTCTGTAATATAATTAAGCTAATACGCCATCTATCGGGTCCCCCCCTGACAAATCACAAATTAGCCCTTCCACTTCATGTTTTGAAGCTGATCTATTTGTCGTAAATCAACTTATATGACTAATTACAAAAATAGTGAAAATCCAACTTTAAACGCATGCATTCCATTTATTTAAATCAATTTGGAATTGTTCTAAACAGCACTTATGCAATCCTGCCATCTTTTTTTGAAATCCGCTATATCGCATTTATTTCTTTCAAAAAAAAAGGTGATTTATATTATTAAATCACCTTTTCGTTTTATATACTTTCTACAGTTATATCAATGTCTTTTAATGCTTTCACAGTTTCCAGAGGATCTGTCGCGTTGAAGACAAATGAACCTGCCACCAGCACATCTGCTCCGGCTTTCAATAACTGCGCTGCATTCGCACTCGTTACTCCCCCATCGATTTCAATCAGCAGACCATCATTCACTCCCTGTGCCATGGCCCTTAGTTCCTGTACTTTGGCATAGGTATTTGGAATAAATTTCTGACCACCGAAACCTGGGTTAACCGACATGATACAAACCAAGTCCAGATCCGCAAGAACATCTTTTAAAAGTGCTACTGGCGTATGTGGATTCAATGCAACGCCTGCTTTACAGCCCAATTCTTTAATAGCAGCCAATGTACGATGCAAATGTGTACAGGCTTCATAATGAACGGTAATGATTGCTGCACCTGAGTCTTTACATACCTGCAGATAACGGTCTGGATCAACAATCATCAAATGTACATCCAAAGGTTTAGCGGCATGTTTTGCAATAGCCTGCATAACTGGAAATCCAAAAGAGATATTTGGCACGAAAACACCGTCCATAATATCAATATGAAACCAATCTGCCTCACTGTTGTTTACCATGATGATATCATCGTATAATTTTGCAAAGTCTGCAGCAAGAACGGATGGTGCAATTAGATGTGATTTTGTTGACATGTTGTATTTTTTCTGCAAAGATAACAAGTATTTTTTGTCCATCACAGCATTCCTCCTATTTAATACCTATAAACGACAATTGGCAGAAGCTGCAGAAAATAATTATAATTACATTTGTATATTAACATGATAATAAAATACAGCTCACCGTGGGAAGACTAAAAATAAAATACAGAAGAGAATTAAATACAACGGAGAACCTCGTCCGAAAAATTGGATTAATACTTATCACCATTATTCTGATCTGTATTTTCCTTCCCAAACAGCCTCGTTTTCGCTATGAATTCCAAAAGGGAAAAGTATGGAATCATGAGAATCTGATATCACCTTATAATTTTGCGATATTAAAAACACAAGAGGAACTGAATGCGGATAAGAAAAGTATCTTAAACACGATTCAACCTATATATAATGCTAATACAACGACCAGCAAGGAGCAAATTGATCAGTTCAACACGGATCTGGCCGAAAAGTGGCAAAGCAGCAAGTTGGATACAACGCATGAAAATATAGTAGATTATAGAAATGCCGGCAATGCCATCTTAAGCCATCTCTATGGCAAAGGCATTTTGTCATTGAACAATCGGTTTCAGAACCGCAGCAATGACAAATCTCCGGCTTCCAAGCATTACAACTTCACATTGATCCAGGACAAAGTTGCCAGCCAAAAAAACACGGCCGACTGTTACACCATCGAAAGCTCTTATGGTTATATGGATGAGATCATGCCCAAATTGACCAAGATAAAACAAAAGAGCTGGCTGGAGGAAACTTTAAAAAATTACATTACCATTAACTACATCTACAACGATCAACAAACAGAAGCTTTAGAACAAAATGCCATTGCAAACATATCGGCTACGCGCGGTGTGGTCCAAAAAGGAGAACTGATCGCTGAAAAGGAGAAAATCATATCCAATGAGACGTACCAGAAACTCGAGTCGCTTCGTAAGGTATATGAAGATGAAGGCAAGATCAGCGGAAATCAAAACTATGTGACCCTGGGGCAATTTCTGATTATCTCGCTCGCCCTTTCTATTTTGATGGTATTCCTTTTTCTTTTCCGTAAGGACATCTATTTTAACAATAGGTTGCTGGTCATTATCATGATTGTGATCATTGGTATGCTCGCTGTCCTATCTTGGGCCATCAAAATCAAAATCCCCAATCTCTATTACATCCCGTTTTGCGCCGTCCCCATTATTATTCGTATTCTTTTTGATACGCGTGTTGCACTCAATATACATCTGTTGATGGTTCTGCTGGCAGGTCTTTTTGTACCGAATAGTTTTGAGTTCGTCTTTTTGCAATTTATGGCGGGGATAGTTGCGATCTATAGTATTAAAACATTGGTTAAACGAGAGCAGCTGTTCATTTCCTCTGCTATTATCCTCGGTACCTATTGGATTGCTTACATTGGCTTGGTCGTCACGAGAAATGGATCTATAGACACCATTTACTGGTCTGACCTTCTTCCTTTTTTCGTAAGCGTGATGATTACCTTATTAGCTTATCCAATGATCTATGCATTCGAAAAGTTATTTGGTATTGTATCAGATCTAACACTCATGGAGCTTACCAATAGTAACTCCAAGTTATTGCGGGAGCTCTCTTTTAAAGCTCCGGGAACATTTCAGCACTCCTTACAGGTGGCTAATCTAGCCGAAGCCGCTATCTATAAAATTGGCGGGAATCCGCTGTTGGTCCGCGCCGGAGCCCTGTATCACGATATCGGAAAATTGACAAACCCCCAGTTTTTCATCGAGAATCAGAGGACAGAAAAAAATCCGCATGACGAGCTTTCACCAGAACAAAGTGCACAAATTATTATATCACATGTCATCAAAGGCGTTGATATTGCCAAAAAACATCAATTGCCTGACGTGATCCTTGATTTTATCCGCACACACCACGGAACGACACGTGTTGACTATTTTTATAACGTTTTTGTCAAGAACAACCCAGACAAACTGGTTGACGAGTCTTTATTTACTTATCCCGGCCCTATTCCTTTTTCCAAGGAAACAGCTGTACTCATGATGGCGGATTCGGTCGAAGCCGCATCCCGTGCGTTAAAAGAACCATCTGAAGAGTCTATCAATAATCTTGTCGATAAGATTATTGAACATAAATTGATGCGGGGGCAGTTCAATAATAGTAACATCACGCTAAAAGATATCACCGAATCTGCCGTTATTTTCAAGGCAATGCTCAAAAGTATCTACCATGTTCGGGTAGATTACGATTTAAGCAAAAAAACAATGTAATTTTAATTGTCAAACAACAAATTGAATTTCAAACGCTTATTGCAACGTTACATTTTTTTTGCATTTTTTTTAGTATTTAGACTTTGCAGAATCAAATAATTGCCTTATGTTTGCAATGTCAAAACGAGGAAGGGTGCCTGAGTGGCCGAAAGGAACAGTTTGCTAAACTGTCGTACTGGAAACGGTACCGCGGGTTCGAATCCCGCCTCTTCCGCCAAGACAAAAAGGCTTTCTGAGAAATCAGAAAGCCTTTTTTTTGTTTTTGGAGCAGGGGCAGCACCAAAAACAACGTCACGTATAAATTCCTACAGAAAGCGGCTCATGAGGACAAGACAGTTCAAGAACCTGCGGTTCGTCAGGGACGAGATAGATTACCTTTGCCAGGAGATTGCTACACAAGATACCTTTTTATTCGTACCTGCTTCGTACCTGCTTCGGATCATCAACAGATATTGTACAAATGCTGTACAGATGTTGACCAGTCTCTGACCAGGAAAAGCCTGTTCCATACTTAGTCAACATTCGCATCCCGACTGTCCGTCTCCGAATAAGGCACGAAGCAGGTACGAAGCAGACATGCAGATTATGTCCGTTTATAACGAGTTGTCTTATAATGAAATAGGTTTACTTATACCGAACAGATTACTATATAGATTACATTCTATTTTTTTCTACTGGATATAGTTGTCATTGTCTGTTTTCTTACTATTATCCGTTGTCCGTTCCCTGCCCACAGTTTCCCTGGTTTTACTGCGGGACTTTTTTAACTCAGCGTTACGTCTTTGAAACACTTTGGGAGTTTTCTGGTTCTGCCATTCCAGATGTGCCTGTTGGGGCGACATCATATTGCAGGACATATGTGGTCTAAAATAATTGTATATATTGACTGCTTTGACCAGCTGTGCAAGTGCCGTTTTATAGGTAACTAATGCATAACCAAGTTGATTGGGCGACGTGAGTCTGAGGCGTTCATCGTTCACTTTTAGGCAGATTTGATCAATACAGGAAATCTACCTGCCACTATCAAAAGTAATGTCAGTACAAATCAATATGATACGGGCAGTATGGTACGTCCGACACTTGTCGCAGCACGTGCATTGCGCGCTAAGCTCTGGGTATATGCTTCTTCCAAGCTTTTTAACGGTGGATTTACCGAAAGCTTAGCCATTGTCAATCCCGATGGGAGCCGTTTATTCCCAGACTATAATCCACAAAAGATACAAACCGCAAAACAACGTCTAGAAGAATTTTTGGACTATGCGCATGGTCTCGGTCACAAATTACATATCGAGTATTATCCGGCCGATCCTGCTAACCCCGGCGTGCAGGAGATCAATCCCAATGAATCTATTTATCAACTATTTCAAAAGTACAATGATGAAATTATTTGGGCAACGGGATACAACGATTATAGCAATCCCAATAATCAGGAGCGCCGTTCTAATCCCGTAGATCTCTACGCAAGCCCCACTAATTTTGCTAATGTAGGCATCTCACAGGAGTCTGTAGACGCATTTTTTATGAGCAATGGCAAAACGATTTATGATGCCGGATCGAATTACAAAGAAAATGGATTCACGACAGTCAATAACCCTACCCATGTCAATAATCATGCGGATCAAAACATTTTCAATATGTATGCCAACCGGGAGCCCCGGTTTTATGCTACAGTGGGCTACAATGGAAAAAGTTGGCATATTCATGCAAATGAGCATAATAATCCAAATGGTATATACTATCAATGGTACGGTCGCGGCAAACCTTCGGGAATCGCCGGTGGCGAGAATTGGCCAAGAGCAGGGTATTTACTATATAAATTTAAAAACAGACGTATCGCACAAGGAATTAGTTCCATTAACGTCGCCGGTGCACCAGGTACTCCATTCACCGTTTACACTTCCTGGGCACGACCTTCTATTTTGTTCCGTTTAGCCGATTTCTACTTGTATTACGCCGAAGTCCTCAACGAAATTAATCCCAACGATCCAAAAATTATCGAATATATAGACAAAGTAAGGCAACGCGCCGGGATACCGGGTTATGCAGAAATGGAAGCAAGCGGTATTAAAACCGGTGTTATCGGTAATAAAGCCGGACAGTTTAAAGCGATTGTTCAAGAAAGACATGTTGAATTATTAGGCGAAGGACAGCGCTGGTTTGACATGCGCCGATGGATGATCTGTGATCCTGTAAGCGCAAATCAACCAGACAAAGGCGGAGTTGATGGTGATATGACACGTATGACCGGAATGAATATGAACGGTTTTGACAATGTACAACAAACTTACGGTCAGAATACCACAACAGTAAAACCTTTAGGTGACCCCGATTCTTTCTACAAACGGACATCCGTAGAAAACCGGCGGTGGGTAAAAGAGTATTATTGGTATCCTGTTCCCCAAGATGAAATCAATAAAAGCAAGGGCCGTTTACTCGTTCAGAACCCTTTATGGCCTGTGGTTATTGGAGCGGCGCAGTAAACAATTATAGAAAACCGAGATATATTACAATATATTTCAATCAACTGTTGTCTTTACCATCAAAGGAGCTTATCAGTCAACTTTGATGGTAAAGACAACATAAAAAATTAAACACCCAAAGGCCAAAATCAATAGTTAACGACTGCATTTTTCAGATTAAAACAACTAACCGTTTGCCTCCATCGATATTCATTTCCCAAGCGTTTTCAATGTTTTTAAGTGGAATATTTACCGTTTCGATTTCTAATTTTCCGTCAGCAGCAAGCTGAAACATTTCGGGAAGTATTTCGGTAATCAATAACTTTATTTCTTCCGGTCTCCAGGTACCTAAACCCGAGCCTGAAAGCTGAATATCTGTACTGCGTAAAATGGAAGATGACAACGTAATTGAATCGCTCATCATTCCGCCAACAGTAACGTAACGCGTATGGTGCGAAAATCCGCCATTGCCTTTTAATGCCGATAAGATCAGCTCTGCACTTTTTCCCCACAAGTAATCAATAACCACGTCAATTGGATTTTGCTGCTGCAAGGTTTTTAGTCGTGTAATAAACGCTTCATCGTCTTGTTTCAACGAAATGATCTCATCTGCACCTAATGATAATAATTCGTTTAAAGACTGTTCGTTTCTTCCTGTCGCTATCACCTTTTTTGCACCGTAATGTTTGGCAATTTGCACAGCAATTTTGCCGGTAACACCTGTCGCACCGTTAATAAGTACGGTTTCACCTTTTTGCAACCCCGCTCTGAAACGTAATGCCAAAGCTGAGCCCATTACTGCATTTGGTAAAGCTGCTGCTGTTGCATCGTCAATATTTTCGGGTAGTCTTACCGTACGTTTTTTTTCAACAACGGCTTTTTCGGCGATCATTCCACTAACGCCAATTCCGTAAACACGTGTACCGTCTACTAGTACCCCAACTCCATCTCCACCGACCACTTTTGCTGCAAACACTTCGTCTTGTGTGGAATAATGTTTTCCACTTGCCTGCATCCGGTCAAGGTTTTTCACGGCAGATGCTTTCACCGAAATCAATAATTCGTTTTCATTTTGCACTATTGGCTCGGCAAAGTTTGCTACATATTTTGGCATTTCGCCTTTTTTCAATACTACTGCTGCTTTCATTTTGTCTAAATTTTATGCAGCAAAATTAAAAACCGATACTTCAGCAGGCGATAACATTTGTTATTAAATCCGCTTTTTTGCCAATATACTTTTTATCCGACTTAAATGGACCGAAGAAATCCCGAGATAAGAAGCGATATAATGTTGCGGAACACGTTTTATAATTTCGGGTCTTTCTTTTAGCAAATTAATATAGCGTTCCTGCGGCGTATTTTTGACCATTGAGAAAAAATAATTCATATAATCGAATGTCCGTTCAAAAATTTTATCTATAAGCATATCCCGTAACTGTGGAATTTCTTTAATTTCTTCGATTATCCTGTTTAGGTCGGTTTTGTGTACCCACCACAAAACGCTTGGTTCGATGGTTTCTATATTGGTCTGGCTTGGAATATTTTTCCGGAAGCTTTCAATGGAGCCAACGGTTTCATTTTCAAAAAAAAATTGGGAAGTAATATCTTTACTATTATTATTGAACCAAGCACGAATCCCCCCCTTTTCAATCAGAAACATTTTTTTGGAAACTTCGCCTTCGTTCAAAAGTATGGTTTTGGCAGGAACTTTAATGCGATGGAAGCAATCTATACATTCGTTCCATTTATCGTCATCAAGTTGGAATTTATTTCTGAATTGTTCAAACATTTACTTGTCGTACTTGCACTGTCGATATATAAAATAGCTCTCTTTCACTTCTACTAACTTACAAAAAATTACGGTAGTGAAAGAAAAGGGCGGAGTAATACAAAAAAATGGTTCGACAAATTGCCGAACCAAACTAATCACATTTTTTCTACCCAATTTCCTGTTTCTTCAAATTATCTACAGGTAAAGTTCAATAGCCATTTAAACTTTCCGAAATTTACCCAACAACCAAATTGGGCATATTCGATAAACTAGGATTTGGGTAGCCGTATGAAAAAAACCTATCCCTCAAATCAAAAATAAAGCTTTGTTAATTGTCTTTTATTAACATAATTATTCCATCACTTTCTTTTTTTATAACATTCACAACATCTCTAATCTAAAACATGGAATAGTTATTTGTAGACAAATCAACTTCTGTCCTAACTTTCCACAACAATGGCCACATCACGCCCGGCCAAAATCAAAAACGTATTTAACACTAAGTTTTCATGAAAGTAGTAGTATTCAGCTTAACGCTAATCCTGAGCCAACAGCTTCTTGACACAAATATTTTATTGATTTATTACATTGTGTTTGATTTTCATCACTCAATTAGCTTGTTACAGGCCGTTTTTCCAACTTTGGCAATATGAAACAGCTTAAAAGAACAGGCCATGTCCAAATTCCCTTCGGCACGCTCGAACTTGTACTCCTGACAGATGGTTATTTTACACTAGAAACATTACAGCCTACCCTTGCCCCAAAAATATCCTCTCAACTAGTCGAAATGGAACTGCAAAGGCTTTCACTTTCAACAAAGGACTATCAAGCGCCTATTATCGTTATGTTGATCAAACAACAGGATCGATATATACTCATTGATACTGGTGAGGGACATTATGACACTGACAATGCCGGAAATTTAAAAGAAAGTCTGCTTTTAGCAGATATTGACCGCAATAAGATCACAGATATTCTCATTACGCACGCACATCGGGACCATATCGGTGGTATATTAGATGTCGATGGTTCACCCAATTATCCAAACGCAACATACTACATGGCTAAACCCGAATTTGAATTTTGGATGTCAGATCATCCTGATTTTTCGAAGAGCGAAAATCCTGAAATCGGTCAATCTAACATCGATTTAATACGAAAAACACTTCTAGGTATTGAGGTCAAATTGCAGCTATTTGAACCGGGCGACCAACTCTTTTCCTGCATTCATACAGAATCAGCAGCTGGGCATACCCCGGGACATATCATCTATACAATAAAATCCGACAATAGCGCAATTACAAATCTCGTTGATCTAATACATTCACCTATCCTAGTTTCCCAGCCTCATTGGGGAACCCAATGGGATATTGATTTCAATCGTGCTGTGGATACACGGATAAAAATACTTGATCGCTGTTATCGAGAACAAACACTTGTGGTCGCATCTCATATGCCTTGGCCAGGGATAGGCTTCATAGGTCGAAAAAACAAGTGTAAAGAATTGGAGTGGATTCCTAAAAACATCATTGACTAAAATGTCTTTTCCAAAAAAACACGCAGCAGATTGCGCTACTTCACATAGCGCAGTATGCACGTTTGCAATTAAAAGTCCATTAGCTGTAAGGCTCAGCCCCAGCTCGTTTTGGCAGATGTATACTATATTTTTTACTTCAACCGCTATTCTTCAACCTCTTGCATTCCAGAATGCTCCAAAAACTGACGTGGCGATAATCCATTATGCCTTTTAAAATAATTGGAAAAACCCGCCAGATCATTGAAATTAAGATCTACAGCAACTTGCTTGATCGATTTGTCTGTACTCAGCAATTCAGACATAATGACATTAACAACTTCTTTCGCGATAAAAGCATTGGCATTCATATCGAGGTGCTTCCTGCAGAAAACATTCAGGTAATTTGCAGAAACCCCCAATTTATCCGCATAATATTTTACCGAACGATGCTCTCGACAGAATGCTAAAAGTAACAACGAAAAACGTGTGAGAAGAGGTTCAAGTTTACCTTTTTTCTTGGGTTTCAGTTTTCCCAAAACTTCTCGGTTGAACATTAATGCTATAATCCTGAATTTTGAAAAAATAATCTCCTTCATCCCCTGCTTGAACGCAAGCTCTCGATCAATCCCCTAAACTCTCTCAACATCTCTTGAAAAATCCGAGTCGAAAGGTTCATCACAGGATTCTTTTTACAATATTCAATCGGATAAATAAAGAAATTCTCAAATGCCTTAAAAAGTCGCCCGGAAACAAATACGGTATGTGATTTCGTTCCTGCCCAAATATCCCAATTATGAAGCTGGCCAGGAAAGACTATGTGTAACTGCTTACAGTTTATTTCATAAGCAACCCCATCGATAGTATGCGTGCCACCACCTCTTTCAAACAACAAAAACGAAAAAAATCAAGTCCGATAGGCTCTTTTCTATACATCTGCCGCTCAGTCTTGAAATATAGAATCTCTTCTTTTGTCCCCCTCAATTCCTGAAAATATTCAAAATGCTCTATTTCATAATTTTTGTTTTTCATCATATCCAATTATTTGCAACAAATGACGTTATTTGCAACAAATGACGCCATCCATACGATTCTAGGGAATCTGTCCCATATGTGTGAGAAAATTTATCAATTCTCCCTCAACAGAAAATAATATCGAATTAAAATAACATTGAATTTATCGATTCTCAAAACGTAAGCAGCAAAATGAATGATTTGATAAAGCATATAGATGAATTTTATAAACGATTTTTCATTTCACCTACTACCAAGAAGAAATGATTGCATTAAAACAGGCCCCTATTCACAAAAAATAGATTAGTAATGCAGCACTCTTCCCACTGATATACTTGTTGAACAAATAGCTCTTTTTATCCCTAATAACAGCGACATGCCTAAGGTCATAAAATGTTGTTTGTGGACCAATGAGAAGATCAAACCAGATAATATTCCAAATTTTAATTGGAAATTTTTGTATTCCAGTCATCCAGGAAATTTTCAAGAACATCCAATGGCAAACAACCATATTTTAACACTGCGGCATGAAAAGCCTGAAAACTAAATTTCTCGCCCTGTAAGTTTTGGTATTTTTTTATCAATTCTTTGATTTTTAGCTCCCCGATTTTATAAGAAAGTGCTTGTCCTGGCCAAGCCATATATCTTTCAACTTCTGCCTTTGCGATATTTTCGCTTATTGATTCATGATCCATCATATATACAATTGCCTGTTGTTCAGTCAGCCTTCCGGTATGAATACCAACATCAATTACTAAACGTATTGCACGGTGGATCTCATTATTTAGCGCACCCATCTTTTGATATGGATCTGTATAGCATCCCAATTGTTCACCCAAGGATTCGCAATACAGCGCCCAACCTTCCATGTAAGCATATAGGGCATTTTGTTGTTGGAAAGTAGGAAGTTCGCTATACTCCTGCTGTAATGCAATCTGATAGTGATGCCCAGGTATTGCCTCATGTATAAATGTGCATTCTAGGCCATAAAAAACTGTATTTATCTTAGTCGGGTCAGGTATCGGAACGAAAAAAGTGCCAGCTCTCTTCTCTTTTAAGTTTCCCTTAATATAATAAGGACCTCCTTGTGACGCCTCTTGGTAAGGATCTACGCGTTTTATAACAAATTTCGTTTTGGGCTCCACTAAAAACATATCTTTTAAATGAGGCTGAATCTTATTATATATTTTTTGATAGGCGTCTAGCACCTGTTCTGGGGTTTTAAATGGTCTAAACCTTTGATCTGTGCGCAAAAATCTAAAATAATCTTTTAAAGACCCCTTAAAGCCATTGAGAACCATATTTTGTTCCATTTCATGGGTTATACGGTCCACCTCTTTAAGCCCGATCTGATAAATCTGGTCGGGACTAAGTGTAGAGCTGGTCGTATATAACTTGATGTAGTATTGGTACATTTTATCCCCGTCAGGAAGACTATTTAAGCCCGATTGTAAAGATGCAAAAGGCATATAATCGTATTGTAAATAACTTGCTAACTTCGCATAGGAATTCAAGACATAGTTCGGTATAACTTCGTTATATAGCATTGTCAATTTTTTCCTTTCCTCATGGGAAAAGTTTTCCGGAAATTGTTGCAATGGCCTGTAAAAAGCACTTTTTAAAGTATCTCTTTCACCGAGCGCGATCAATTGTGGAATCATGCGGCCAACCAGAGACCTTGGTAGAACGACTCCCGCTTTCTTCCCTTTCTCGAAATTTGCGATAGCAGTATCTGCCCAGGCCTTAAAAGAGATCATCCTTTTAGACCAATTTGTATAATCTTCAATGGTATGAAATGGCTGGGGACCATTGGTCGAACCAAATAGCGCAAGGTCTGTTGGAACCGAAGCTATAAACTGATTAAAAGGAATATATTCAAAATGCATAGAGAGCCCCTCTAATCCCGTTTTTAACGTATAATCCAATACATCATAGGAAATACGATCTGCCTCTGTCAAGTTTTTCCTATCGAATTGCTGTAATTCGTTTAAACATGACTGATAGAAATTTTTCTTAGCGGCTAAAAAATCAAAAGAACCCTCATTCTGAAGCAAGTCATCGTAGACATGAATACCATCCGCTGTTGCTTGGAGCGGATTGAAATAGCATTCTTTTTCATAGTATTTTTCAAATAGCCTATGTAAAGCACTTAAATGCTGTCCCATAGATTTGCTCGAGTACAAGATAGAGGAGAGCAACAATACAGTTGTTAAAATTTTATTTTTCATTGGAATTAAAGCTTTAATCATAAATAATCCATCTGGACCATTTTCCTTATGATCAAAGTTAAAATCAACACGCTAGACAAAATTGTACCCAATTAGCCTCAACCTTTTTTCTACATCCGTTGATACTGACTCGGCGTGATCCCCATAAACCTTTTGTAGGTTTTAATAAAATGAGCTTGATCAGCAAAGCCACAATTGAATGCGATTTCTGTGAGTGATTGCTTCTTCGATCTGATCATAGGTAATGCCTTTTCAATTTTAATCCGCCGAAGATAATCTCCAATTGTACAACCAAAATATTGAGGAAAATATCGAGAGATGGTAACGGGATGCAAATTCATCTCTTCAGAAATATAACTTAACGATAATGGAATATTCCAATGATCATACAAAAAATCTTTGATCCGGAAAATCCACGCTGGCCCCATACACTTGATGGTAGTGGTACATGTCAAAAGCAGGATGGAAAGTTGCTCCATTGCCAATATGCTTTGTTGGTCGTCTAAATAATGTTCCCCCATAATCCTTACTAAACCGCTTGTGCCCCATTGAATACCATGCGAGAACATGCAAGATTCATCTGGTACATTTAAATCATATTTAGTTAGAAAATCTTCGGTAAATTCAAGATTGAAGATTCTTGTCCCTTTTATATAACCAATATTCTGGTGGATAATACCGGGATAATAATATAGAGAAGTACCCTGTTGCTGCCGATTTTTCTCATTCTGCCTGATTTCAACACTTCCACCATTCAAAATATGTGAAAAATGTGGATTCTGATGACAATGCCAATCAGAGATAATACCAGCCTCGTAATAAATATCAGAAGTAATGATACCAGCAAAAGAACTTTGGCTAACTTCATTCCCAATATACTTGCCAGCTTCTAATACGAGCAGCTTATTGTTTTCATTTTCCACAGCTTTCCCCCTATTTTAAATGTACTTTCATATTTCCGAAATGATAAATATAATTAAAATTCATGTTCTAAAATGATCGACCCGATTAGCCCTATCACTTATCTAAAGATCCCAACATACTTTCTCTCGAACGAAAGTCCAGCCTTTTTATTTTACAACTTCCTCCCGAGCTATTTCTTCTTTTGGGGACATTCTACAAAAAATACCTGAAACCAGTGATAAGGGTTATGGACCAATTCGTCTATTTTTGCAGGAAAGGAGAGTGAAAAATGAGAAAACTAATGGGATGCTATTTAATCATCTTGGTCATCGGACCATTTTGTTCAAAGGCGCAGGAAAATTTAAAATTTGACGATAATTTCAACCTATGGAACATACAAAAGGGTCAGTCGGCAACTGTTTTTGCCACAAAAGCTTATGTGCGTGCTCAACCTAGTCTTAAGGCAGCAATCGTAGATTCTTTATCGGTAGGAAATGTCGTTACGATCACCAGCGCGCCTTTCAAAGGAAATACGCTGAAAAATTTTTATGCTCCTTGGTATGAGATAAGTTATTCCGACGGTAGCAGTAAAAAAAATGGTTTTATTTGGCTCGGACTATTAGCGCTCGGAAAACAAACCGCTTCGGACGGCTCGCAATATATTTACGGTTTTGAACGTTTTACCAAAAGTATCAACGAACAGGAACAGGATCATTTTTCAACAGTGGTAAAACTTCTCGACACAAACGGAAATTTTCTAGCTGAACACACCTTCCCTTTCGCCTATTCAGAACAAACCTTCTCTCAGAGTAAATTGCTGCCGGCAATGGGGCTGCAAAATGTCAAACAAATCATCCGCATCGAATTTCTGGGTGAAGCCTGTGGTATACCTTCTGAGTACAACTATGTGGCCTGGACAGGACAACGACTTGTGGGTCTTCCTAGCCGGTATTCGGTGAGTGATGCTGGTGTGTTCTATTACGATGAAAAGATTCTTTTCCCTTCCGAACACGGAAAAAATAATCAGCTTATCTATAAATACATCGAAGAGGGAGAAGCTATTGACGACGATGCAGAAAATCCGAATTTCAAGATCACAAAAAAAAGTGAAGAATTTCTATGGAACGGTAATAGCTTTGAAAAGCTTCCAACGGCTAAATAGTATTTTCCACAGATTTTAACATACTGGATACATATAAAAATTAATAAATGGAAGAAAAGAATATATATGATTTGTTCTACAGCGGACAACTAGACTTATTTATTATTGAAGGAGAAAACCAACTGCGACAAAACGATCAAGATGTTACGCTTTGGACACACCTAGCCATCGCCTATCATGATCAGGCATTCTATGAAGGCCACGAAGCTATTTTCGATGTTATTCAGGAAAAAATGATCCCCTATTTTCAAAAAGCATTGGCCATCGAACCTGATAATGAAACGACCCTATATCATATACTGAATTATGTTTTGGACAATCAAGCGACATTAGCACAAATTGGTCGTCCAAAATTTCATATTACTGAAGGCAATAAAGGTCTATTCATCGAATACGCAAAAAAACTAATCGCTTCCCCAAATATGTCCGGATATGGGCACAACTATTTAACCAATATCTACGAAGGGCTCCAGGACGATACAGCGATGCTTCCAGTTTTGGAGGCGAGCATTGATTTCGTTAAAGAAACATTCAAGAATGAACGGGAAACCTTGGATCATAATTTTTCCATCTTTTGGATAAAGAAAATATACCTGCTTGACCGTACCAAACAGATCAATGAGTCTAATATTTTAGCTTTAATGGAAGCTGATTTTAAGCATTTCATCAGCAGCAATGAAATGAATTATGTGGATCTCGCTGAAATTGCTTACGAAAATAAAGCAATCGACCTAGCACTGCAAATTTTACTTAAGCTTATCAAAGGGGAAAACTCAGCCGTGCATATCCATCAGGAGTTGGTCAAATGGCATACTCGTTTTGAGGAATTGATTGCCGAGGGGTATGAGCACCCTGAGGTCTTCTACTATCAGCTTATCATTGAGCGCAATTACTCAGAAGAAATCGGAATCCCGCTTGACTATTATTATCTCCATGCACTCAAATTGGTCGATGCCTATCCTGATTCTTATGTCGGTTACCATTTTGCGGCAGCCTATCTCTATGACGAGGGACAGTATGCCGCGGCTATTCCGCATCTAACAATGGTAGGTGAGCGAAAATGGAATGCAACATCCTGGCGACGCCTAGTTGAATGCACCTTTATAGCTAATGGAACAGTTTACGATCAGGTTCCTACTTTCCATGACCTTCCCCGTGAATGTTATAATGAAGCTGTCGCGCTATCTGATTTTATTCACTCTCAGGACAACTTAACCACAGTTGATCAATCTGCACTACAATTGCTCGTCCTCGAACTTTATCGTCAAGCCTACGACGCTTTCAAGGAGTATTTTGAACAGAATAAATATGAAAGTGACTACTTTGGGGGCTCCCACAACAGAGCCATGAATTGTAATAATCTAGCCTTAGCGTATAAGGCAGCGGGAGAACTGGAAATCTGTTATGCTATCGCAACCGAAGGGTTAAGCTATTCCGACTTTGAAGAACTTCATTTCACCCGAGCCGATGCCTTGTCAGCATTGGAAGATTACGTACGTCTGGAGGAGGTACTTCAACAATACTTTGACACCTATCAGATCTCGCTGGAAGCCACCCTGGAGCAGCAAGCATTTACCTCCGAAGAAGATGAAGAAGCCGAAGATACGGAGTCTGTTATATTTCCTCCCTGTTACCGCATGCTTATGCATCAAATCGATGTTGAATACCAGCTAGGGCGTTCAACAAATATTCAATCCCGGGCCCAACAGCTCCTCGAGTTTATTTACAAATTCTATATTGATCATCCCAATTTAGACGACTACCAGTATCGTGATTTTGAGGCATCAAAGAATGGGATCGAACATATTATCTATCAGATGATCGAACACGATAATTTGGCACAACGTATCTCCTATTACGAACAGATGGCTAAACAATACCCACACGAAGCGCAGCCTCAATATGTCTTAATGCAACTATATAATGAAAAGAGCAATTACAAGTCCATGAACCTCGCTGCACAGAAATACCTTAAAAATAAACCGGAATTTATCATCGATAATTTCGATAAAGCAAAGACACTCTATCTCATTGTTAAAAGCCATTACTATCTTACGGAATTTAGCGCAGGTATAGAAATATTCCAAACGTATGAAAACTGGGTACAGTCAGTCATGGAGCCTAATGATTATGTCCTTTGGTTAAAATTTGGAATTGAACTTTTCGCCGAAAACGGAGATATAAATGAAGTAAATAAATACGTCAATGTTTTCAACGGTATTTATCAGCAATGTGATTGGGGCTACGACGATGATGTCGAATCGGTTAAATTAGCAGAGGCATATGCAAACTATAAAACAGGGAATCTGAAAAAAGCACACAATTTGCTTGATGAAGTGCTCGCCTATTCGGATCATTCTCCTTTAGCTGATGAATATAAACGTACCTGGAAAAAGCCCGGCTTTTTTTCTGGTTTTAAGTTTTAAGTATTTCTTTGCTTTCCGAAAAAAAGAATTCTAAACGTCGCTCCATGTTATCTGGTCCTCCCAAACTCAAATAACATGGAGCCTATAAAAAAAGTCCATAATGCCAAAAAAAGTTAAAAGTAGAAGCAGATTCTACCCAAAACAACTATATTTGAGCTGATATGGCCCTTAAGCGACTTATACTACTATTTTTAACCTTCGGTTTCCTTTTAAGTGCACCCGACGCTTTTGCCTGCCATAAAATGAATGCACACAGTAGTCACACGCAAGATGATGCTACCACTGACAAAAAGGACCATTGTTGTTCAAAATTTAAATCTTCCAAAAAAAAGGCTTTCTGTAAACATCACAAACCATGTAAAAATTGCAATTGTCAATGCACGTATAGTGGTACATTTTTGGCAATTTCCAATCCCCTTGAACAAGGTCATGAACTTTGCGGTATAGCAATCAAAAAAAATTATAAACCCATAGCGCCAACATTTATTTCTGAGGGATATTTTTGTCCTTGGGTCCCGCCAAAAATAAGTTAATCCATACATTGATCATTTATCAATCATTTTTGATTACTTATTTTTATTTACTCTTTCATCCAATCATATGAAAATCAAACATTATATCATAACAGGGGCTTTTGTACTATCCTCTTTAACAAACTATGCACAAAACAACACCGTGAACACCAATGTTAAAATTGCTGGAAACTGCGGTATGTGTAAAAAAACAATAGAAAATGCAGGAGCCTCCGCTCAGGCTAAAGTTGAATGGAACGAAGACAACCAAACAGCGACAATAGCCTATGACGGAAAGAAAACTTCCTTAGATGCTGTATTGAAAAGTATCGCAGGAGCAGGCTATGACAATGAAAAATACCTTGCCGCGGAAGATACTTATGCTAAACTACATGCTTGCTGCCAATACGAAAGAAATTTAGCTCCTCCAGCTTCAGATAGCCCACAAGACGAAAGCATTGAGCCGGTAGCTTCAGTAGATAACATCAGCAACGCAAGCAATTTTCAAAAGATCTATGACCAATACTTTCTGCTTAAAGATGCACTTGTAGCTGCGGATAGTAAACAAGCTGCAGGCCTAGCAAACGATCTTACCGATGCAATCGCTAAAATACAAACTGCTGATCTAACGAAAGCGGAACAGGACATCTGGAAAACCAAAACAACATCACTCAAAGCGACAGTGAAGAGCCTACAACAGGCAAAGGATATCAGTAAACAACGAGAAGCCTTCGCGCTATTGTCAGAAGATATCTATAGTTTGTCCAAAAACTCAAAACCATCTTCTTCTGTTTATTATCAAAAGTGTCCGATGTTCAACAAAGGTAAAGGTGCGACTTGGTTAAGCCGTCATAAAGAAATCAAAAATCCCTACTACGGTGCACAGATGCTGACATGTGGCAGCACAATTCAAGCGCTTTAACGAATAACGTCGCTTAATCGACTCTTAAAAGGTTTATCTCCCCATGAGATAAACCTTTTTTTTGTAATTGCTGCCGCAATGGTGGATTTTTATAAACCAAAATAGTATATTTAGTATCAGCAGAAATTGGTTTGCTTAAATAACAACAGGCGTATATTATAAAACAAGGTTCAATTCATGGAAAAAGTAATTATTACAGGTGGTGCTGGAGCTATAGGTCTTCATTTAACAAAGCTATTGGTTGCCAATTTCTATGAAGTTATTATTTTTACCAGAAATCCGAAGTCTCATCCCATACAAAACAATATCCGATATGTACATTGGGATCCCAGTAAACAGGAGATTGATGTCAAATCAATTCAGGAAGCCGACTATATCATCAACCTGGCGGGTGCAAACCTCAATTCGAAACGCTGGACAAAATCATATCAACAAGAAATTATTGCTAGCAGGGTAGAAAGTGGGCAACTGCTCTATCAAAGTCTAAAACAAATACCAAATCAAGTAAAAGCAGTCATATCGGCCTCCGCTATAGGTTGGTATGGAACAGACGATCAATACCAAAAGAAACCTTTTGAAGAAGGAGATCCACAAGGCGGAAATTTCCTCGCCTGGGTATGTAACCTCTGGGAAGGAAGCGTGAAACCTATCGAAACATTGGGAAAAAGACTCATTGTCTTCCGTTTTGGGGTAGTTATCAGCAAGGATCAAGGCTTACTCAAGGAAATCAACCGTTTCTTACCCTTTCGGTCAATTCCGGTATTAGGCTCTGGAAAACAGATACTCAGTTGGATCCATATGGATGATCTCTGTCGGATGCTGCTCTTTGGCATACAAAATGATACCATAGCCGGAATTTATAATGCCTGTTCATCCGAACCACTTCCCCTCGCGGAGTTTGCAAAAAGAATAGCCAAACGTAAATACGGTCCATTCTATATTCCCCTACCCGTCCCCTCTTTTTTGATCAAATTTATGCTTGGAAAAAAAGGACAGGAAATGGTGCTCAATGGTACGTGGGTAAGCAACAAAAAGATAGTACATGAAAAATTCCCCTTTAAATATCCTCTTTTGGACAATAATTGTATAGATAATTTACATATTGATTAATTGTTAATTCGCGTTAATTTCTGCCCTTTTTGGGACAAAATCCGTATATTTGCGGCTTATGAAGATTTTTAGATATGGCGCAAAGGGCTCCGAAAAAGCGGGAGTCATTTTAAACGAAAAGAAATATGATGTTTCAGAGGGAAATTTTCAATACAACCGCGATTTCTTTGCGGATATTGTAAATTTAGAAAGACTTCAAACATATATAAATGAAAAAGGCGATACGCTTAAAGAGATAGCCGACGACGAGCGTATCGGTACACCATTGGAAGCTCCGTCCAAAATCCTTTGTGTAGGGCTTAATTTCGATGATCACGTCAAAGAAACCAAATTGCAACAAGCTTCAGAGCCTATCGTATTTATGAAATCTGTATCTGCATTCAATGGCCCTTTTGATGGAATCACCCTTCCGAAGTTCTCTGTAAAATCTGATTGGGAAACCGAATTTGCCATTGTAATTGGGAAAAAAGCTTCTTATGTTACTGAAGAAGAAGCTTTGGACCATGTGTTTGGCTATGTGCTACACAATGACGTTACAGAGCGTGAATTTCAGATCGAGCGTGGCGGAACTTGGG
This sequence comes from Sphingobacterium paramultivorum, assembly GCF_014109745.1. Taxonomy (NCBI): domain Bacteria; kingdom Pseudomonadati; phylum Bacteroidota; class Sphingobacteriia; order Sphingobacteriales; family Sphingobacteriaceae; genus Sphingobacterium; species Sphingobacterium paramultivorum. The sequence continues at coordinate 1,485,781 of NZ_CP058555.1, read as the reverse complement.
ATAAAGGTAAAGGATGTGACACTTTCGCTCCTATTGGCCCATTTATAGCAACCAAAGATGAATTCACAGATATTGATAATTTAAAAATATGGCTTAAACTCAATGGTGAGCTTATGCAAGATGGCAATACAAGTGATTTTATCTATCGTGTGCCCAAACTGATTTCTTATTTAAGCCATTTTATGAGCTTACTTCCAGGCGACATCATTTCCACAGGATCACCTGCAGGATCTGGCATGGGCAAATCCCCACAAAGATTCCTGAAAGATGGCGATATCATCGAATATGGCATCGATGGACTCGGATCTGCAAAACAAGTGATTTCAGCTTATCAAGCGTTGTAAAAAACATATATCTGGGTTCTTTCATTCTTTTTCGGTCTGAAAGAACCCATTTTCTTTCACTTGATTTTATTTTATCCCTGGCATTTGTGTACATTTATATCAACATCATCCATTTGTCCAACTAAAATTGCTAAATCCCTACAGGGTCAATGATTCAACTAAACAACATATCCAAATCTTTTGAGGTAAAAGCGACACGTATTGATGCCTTAAAAGACATCTCACTGTCTATCGAAAAAGGTGAAATTTTTGGTGTAATAGGCGCTTCCGGAGCCGGCAAAAGTACTTTGATCCGTTGCGTCAACCTTTTGGAAAGACCAGACAGTGGTCAAGTAATTATAGAAAATGACGACTTGATGTCGCTATCTTCCACTGGCCTTATGTTGAAAAGAAGAAAAATTGGTATGATTTTCCAGCACTTCAACTTACTATCATCACGAACAGTGTATGGAAATATATCCTTTCCGCTCGAGCTTGAAGGTAAATCGAAAGAATTTATCAGCCAAAAGGTGTTGGAACTATTGCGTTTGGTCGGGTTGGAAGACAAAGCCGACGTGTACCCTGCAAATCTTTCCGGAGGCCAAAAACAACGTGTTGCTATCGCGCGTGCATTAGCCAATGATCCTTACATTCTACTTTGCGATGAGGCCACAAGTGCCTTAGACCCCGCAACTACAAAATCCATCCTCAAACTACTAAAAAAAATCAATAAGCAGCTTGACCTTACGATATTGTTGATTACTCATGAGATGGATGTTATAAAAAGTATTTGCGATCAGGTTGCCGTATTAGACCACGGAGAATTGATTGAAACCGGCCCGGTAGAATCAATATTCGCCAATCCTCAGGAAACAACAACTAAAAACTTTATTCAGTCTTCACTTGAAGTTGAAATTCCACTAAGTTTTCAGGAACGCTTAAAAAGCGCTGGAAACCCACTCGTAGAGATCTATCTAACTTCAAATGAAGAATCCATCCCATTTATACAGCATTTGGAACAACAATATCAAGTCAAGACAAATATCATTACCGCTCAAATAGATTATATCGGCGAAATGAAATTTGGTGTTATATTGGCCGAACTATCGGGTGAAAAAGAAAATGTAACGCGTAGTCTATCTTTCTTAAAAGAAAAGCATTCACAAACTAAAATATTAGGCTATGTCTGATCAGGTATTTAATCTTCTGCTATCGGGTACTTTAGAAACCCTAACCATGACTTTCCTATCAGGTTTCTTTGGTTTTGTCCTAGGTCTCCCACTCGGGATATACCTGTTCTTGACCCGAAAACATCAACTGCTCGAAAACAAAGCCATGCACCAACTTGTTTCATTGCTGGTGAATGTGTTTAGGTCTATCCCCTTTATCATACTTATCGTATGGATGATTCCGTTTACACGCAACGTTGTCGGAACATCAATCGGTATGGCCGCAGCATTGGTTCCCCTGAGTATAGGCGCGGCCCCATTTATAGCAAGACTTGTGGAAAATAGTCTTCTGGAAATTCCAAATGGCCTGATTGAAGCCGCAAGAGCAATGGGTGCAAATGCACAACAGGTAATTTTCAAAGTTTTGCTTCCGGAGGCTCTTCCCTCACTAGTAAACAATGCGACAATTACCTTAATAACACTTGTTGGTTACTCCGCGATGGGCGGTGCTGTAGGTGCCGGTGGACTTGGACAGATTGGCTATCAGTATGGTTATGTCGGATATGATACTTTTATCATGAATTCTGTTCTAATTTTATTAATTTTAATAGTATTCCTGCTACAATATACAGGAGATTACATCTCAAAAAAAGTAAACCATCGTTAACATAAATTATATCATATGAAAAAATTGAACTATGCATTTGCAATCTTAGCCTTCAGTCTCGTATCGATTGTGGCATGCAATAACAGAGAAAAGAAAGAGAATATCCTCAAAGTCGGTGTTGTGTCCGGCCCAGAAAAGGAGCTTGCGGAGACGGCTAAGAAAGTTGCAAAAGAAAAGTTCAATCTTGATGTTGAGTTAGTGGCTTTCAACGACTATGTCGTACCTAATGAAGCCTTAAATCAGGGTGATATCGATGTAAACGTATTTCAGCATCAGCCCTATCTACAAGAGCAATCCAAACAACGCGGTTTCACGAAATTAACCATTGTCGGAAATACGTTTGTATTTCCCATTGTTGCCTATTCAAAGAAAATAAAAACAATTACAGAGTTACAACCGGGAGCCGTTATTGCCATCCCTAATGACCCTACCAATGGTGGACGCTCTCTTTTGCTTCTCCAGCGCGAGGGAATTATCGGTCTAAAAGAAAATGTAGGTATCCAACCTAAAGTAACAGATATAGTAAGCAATCCTAAACAGGTTAAGATCATAGAGATGGAAGCTCCTCAGCTACCTCGTGTTCTTGATGATCCTCAGGTTACAATTGCCATCATCAACAATAGTTTCGCCTCTCAGGCTGGGTTAGATCCCGAAAAACAAGGCTTATTCACAGAAGATAAGGAATCGCCTTATGTTAATCTGATTGTTGCCCGCTCAGATAATAAAAACGATGAGAAGGTGCAGCAGTTTATTCAGGCGTATCAGTCACCGGAAGTCGAAGCGACCGCAAAAAAAGTCTTCAAAAATGGCGCTATTAAAGGCTGGTAAAATTTTAAACAGACAAGTGATAGAATCAGGTCAATTATGCCCTTGTGGCTCTGGCAATACCTATGGGGAATGCTGCCAGCAAATTCATCGTTTCCATGCCAAAGCAACCACAGCAGAGGCATTGATGCGCGCACGTTATAGCGCCTTTGTGACACAACAGATCGATTTCCTATACGATACGTTCCATCCCTCAACACGACGGTTCCAAAATAAACAGGCAATCGGACAATGGGCGCGGGAGAATAAATGGATGCAACTCTCTATCCTTAAATCTACATTCCACATTGTCGAGTTTGAAGCACATTACCTGGATCCACAGCTGGAAGTTCAAATTCATCATGAAAAGTCTACTTTCAAAAAACAAGGTGATTTATGGTACTACGTTGATGGACGTTGATATAAAATATTTCGCTTGCAAGCTATTGTAAAGGATCCCAGGCCGTCAACAACAGCTTGCAAGCAGCTTTTTATTTTATAAAAAAAATATAGCATCAACAAAGGCTTTATTTTTGCTCGTAATACAAGACATGCCCACCTTCGATGAGCACATTTCTTTGGTGCGGAAATTGAAATTTTCGGTAGTGATTCACCCCAATAGCATAATCCTTTTTACCCACAATGACCAAAACTGGCACTTTAATCTCTTTTGCTTCTGGCCTAAAATCTTCGCTGAAAGTGCTCGCCTTGCCAATGAAAAAGTTGCCAAGATGGAATCCCTGGCCACAACCTTGAAGTTGCTGTGGATTAATTGGTTAACATGCCCTATCTGATCTTCCAATGAACTATTGAGGTCCAAAGTCGAATTTGCCAATATTAAACCAAACAAATGATCTGGATATTTTTTCGCATAATTTACAGCGATTACCCCACCAAAGGAATGCGCCAATAGATAGATTCTTTCAACCCCTAGAGCATGACGAATAGCTTCAATGTCTTCTACCATGCGTTCTAACGAATAATTTCCACTAGTCGACACCTCAGACCTTCCACAACCTCGCTGGTCCAAATACACCATCTTTAGCAACTTTTCAAAACCACGACCTCCCATCTCCTCAAACGACTTACTCTAGGCTCTTGGCCCTCCATGTACGAAGATACAGACCGGACCATTTCCAGCAGACTTCGCAAAAAGCTTGACCCCATCCTGGGTTTCAATATAAGCAGATGAATCCCGATCGACAGCAGTCGTCTTTGTTTGAGCGAATGCCATATTGATCGTAATCATTACACAAAAAAAATAAAATATAGATTGTCTCATTTCCCTGTACGGATTTGGTTTAAACTTCTATTTGGTTTAAAGAACGGTAGTTATTGCGCTAAATATAATAAATAGGCATAGCAAAATCATCAACATGAGCTAAAGACAATAAAAAAAGCAGTCTCAACGGGATGTCAAGACTGCTTTTCTTCAACGAATATTCGTCAGTTATTTCTATTAGATTGCCTCTTCAGTATCTTCGCGGTAAGGAGCTTCTTCATCAAACTCGCCCTCCCATTTAGCAACAACAACGGTTGCCAAACAATTTCCGATTACATTGACAGAAGTACGCGCCATATCCATGAGTTCATCGATACCTAAAATTGCAGCAATGACAAATGTTGGTAAGCCAAACTGATCCGCTGTTGCAATCAAAATAATTAATGAAGCCCTTGGGACAGCAGCAACACCTTTAGAGGTGATCATCAATGTAAATGCAATCATTAATTGATGTCCAAACGACAAATGGATACCAGCCGCCTGAGCGACAAAAATCGCAGCCAATGATAAATAAAGTGAAGTACCATCCAAGTTAAAACTATATCCTGTCGGAATTACAAACGAAACAATCTTACGTGGTACACCAAATTTCTCCATCGCGCTCATTGCTTTCGGTAATGCCGCATCTGAGCTTGTAGTGGCAAATGCAATCGAAACTGGTTCCTTAATCGCATTAATAAAACGTTTCACAGGTATTTTTAGATAAAGTGCTACCGGAAGAAGAACCAGACATAAAAAGCACACTAAAGCAAAATACAGCGTCGCCAAAAGCATGAAAAGATTCTTTAGGATATCGACACCGAGATGCCCCACAGTGTAGGCCATAGCGGCCCCAACCCCAATAGGTGCAAAGTACATAATCATGTTCGTAAACTTAAACATCGTTTCAGACATACTCTCGGTAAAATCAACCAAGGGTTTACGCTTTTTCTCATCTACCATTGCCAATCCAATCCCAAACAAAATTGAAAATACAACAATCTGTAAAACTTGATTATCGGCTACAGATTTAACGATATTTTCAGGAAACAAGTCGCGTATAAAAGAAGTGAACTTATATACAGGATGCACATGATCCGGAAGTGTTTTGAGGATATGCTCATCCATACTTTCCTTCGCTACAGGGAGTTCTTCATGTGGCATATGTGCAACATCAACGCCCACTCCTGCCCGAGTCAGATTTATAGCACCTAAACCAATAAAAATAGCACATGTCGTTGCGCAAAAGAAATAAAGCATAGATTTCCATGCCATACGTCCCACCTGTTTCAAATCAGAATGGCCTGCAATTCCATAAACAAGCGTAGAAAAGAGAATCGGTCCCACGATCGTCTTGACTAACTTGATAAAACCTTTACTCAAAGGTTGCAGGGAAATCGCTAGATTTGGAAAATCCAACCCGACAAATATCCCCATAATCATACAGGTCAAAATCCAGGTGGTCAAATTTTTCTTAAAGAGCGCATTTACAACCAAAACGGTAGCAACTATCCAACGGACAGCCATTAGAAATTCATGCGAAAAGCCTACAACATCAAATTCGTATAATACAGCAATGATACAAGCTAATGTAACTGTGATCAGGGTAATCAACCCTATTTTGGTTTTTAACATTTAAAAGATTTTAATGGTCAAAAGAACAAAAATAAAAAAATACTATGCTTTTGCAAATATTATTATTCCAAATAGCCAAGTTTCGCAACAAAATATCGATTTCGCCAAAATAGAAAGACACAAAAAAGGCAGGAAAATTTCTTATCCTGCCTTATATTTTAACGGAGTACTAAATTTATTCCGCGTGTAACCAAGCTTTTTTCGCTAATAGCTCATCGTTCGATTCACGTACATCTTCGTCATCCACACAACAATCCACAGGGCAAACCGCTGCACATTGAGGCTCATCGTGGAAACCTACACATTCTGTACACTTATCTGAAACAATATAATAGACTTCATTAGAGATTGCTTCTTGAGACTCGTTGGCATCTAGTGTAACACCATCGCCAAAATCAATAACCCCATCCAAAGCCGTCCCGTCTGAGAATTTCCAAGTTACACCAGCATCGTATATTGCATTATTTGGGCATTCCGGTTCGCAAGCACCACAGTTAATGCATTCGTCTGTAATTTTAATCGCCATTTATAACCTCACAATTATGATAAATAAACTATTTTTGCATTATCAATATGAAACAAAGTCTGATTGAACAATAAGGCTAGTTGATTCACGTTGATTAATGTTAACAGCACAAATATAATACAAATTTGTGTATTCATCTTTTAAAATTTTAATATTTTGACAAAGCAACAACGAATAAATGCATTTGTAAAATTAGGCGAACAGCTGCAAAAGCGCCCTGAAGATTTGATTCAAATCATTCAATTCGCCCAACATAAAAACCCCTGGTATACCCCTCAAAATGTTGAACGCGCCATTCAAGCCATTGCTGCCAATTTGACAATAGAAAAGCTGAATCACTGGTTGACGCCTTATCCAGATCTTCATTCAACGAAAATTGTAGGTTTAATTCTGGCCGGCAATATTCCATTGGTTGGCTTCCATGATATCCTATCGGTACTGATCAGCGGCTTTACAGCCAAAATCAAAGTCTCATCGGACGATGCAGGATTGACAAGCTATGTGCTCAACCTTCTTAAACAAATTGACCCATACTTTAATGATGCCTTTGAAATTGTCGACATACTAAAAGATTTCGATCTGGTTATTGCAACAGGGTCCAACAATAGCTCCCGTTACTTTGATTACTATTTTGGCACCAAACCACATATTATTCGTCGCAATAGAAATAGTATTGCCGTTATCGGTGGCCAAGAATCTCCTAACCAGCTGGAATCACTGGGACACGACATCTTTGATTATTTTGGGTTGGGCTGTCGCTCTGTATCAAAGCTATTTATCCCAAAAGATTACCCAATAGGGCACTTCTTTGAAGGTATCGCTGCTTTTAACAGCATGACAGAGCATTTTAAATACAATAACAATTACGACTACAACAAATCCATCTATCTGATCAATGGCGACAAGCATTTTGATAATGGTTTTTTATTGCTCAAAGAAGATGAGCGCACGGCTTCTCCCCTTGCTGTGGTTTATTTCGAAACATACGAAACACTGGCTGAAGTTGAAAATAAACTCAAACTAGCGCAAGAAAATATCCAATGTATTGTATCAGAAATAGCATTAAATGTGCCGTCGCCGGTATTTCATTTTGGAGAAAGCCAATGCCCTGCTTTAGATGATTTTGCTGATGGCGTGAATACACTGGATTTTTTATTCGCAAACCAATAAGCTTCCTTTAAATTCATAGTAAATAAATTGCATTAAAAATACTAACTTTGAAATCATGTATATCATTAAAGTAAAAGGTGTCGCCAAAATCCCTGATTATGTTCAATTAAGAGATGATGCCTTCACCTTGCTGGCATATTTTAGAGTCGACCGCCCAGATAAATCACTCGATAAGGTTGGATTAGGAGAAAAGGCAGAATATATCATGCAACTGGTTAAAGAAATGCCTTTTGGGCAAATTAAAAAATTAGAATTTTAGCTTCCATGATTGAAAATAAAGTAATTACATTAAAAAACGTTGATATCTTCCAACAAAAACATTTGGTATTGTCCAATGTCAATTTAAACATTGGTAAAGGAGAGTTTATTTATCTTATCGGTCAGTCCGGTAGTGGAAAAAGTAGTTTACTAAAAATCATTTACGGCGATTTATACATCGGCAATGGTGAGGGAATGATTGCGGGCTTTGATCTTAAAAAGCTGCACGAAAATGATGTTCCCTACCTGCGTAGAAAATTGGGTATTGTATTCCAGGATTTTCATCTTTTATCCGATAGAAGCATCGAGAAAAACCTCGAATTTGCACTGAAAGCAACAGGCTGGAAAGATAAGAAAATGATCGATAGCCGTATATTGGATGTACTGGAAAAAGTTGGACTTCGTTCCAAACTTAAGAAAATGCCGCATGAACTTTCTGGCGGTGAACAACAGCGTATTGTAATTGCCCGCGCATTGCTAAATAACCCCGAAATTATTCTGGCAGATGAGCCTACCGGTAACTTAGATCCTGCTACATCAGAAGAAATCGTCTTATTATTACGTGACATTGCCAATTCGGGAACAGCTATTTTAATGGCAACCCACGATTATACTATTATCCGTAATATGCCATCCCGCATCATCAAAACCGCCGATGGGGTATTACAGGACAATGTCAGTATCTAGACGGAAAACTGACATATAAAAAATGAGATTCCGACAAATTGTTAGGCTTTTTTAATAAAATCTGACAAGCTGTCGGAATTTTATTGTTTGGCAAAAACTTTGACAAACGAAGCATAGAGTAAATTTTTGAATCTAATTTTAGCATTGAAGATATGAATGAGCAAGATAACTATTACGATGAAGGTCAAGATCCAGTAGAAACAAATTCTTCTGAACAACAAGAACAGCCTGCTGATAATATAGCAGAAGAACTGTCTACTGAAGAGAAATTGGCTGCAGAATTGGCAGAGGCAAAGGATAAATACATTCGTCTTTCTGCTGAATTTGACAATTATAGAAAACGTACAAGCAAAGAACGTGTTGAATTGATTCAATCAGCGGGAAAAGATGTCATCAGTAAGCTATTACCTACACTAGATGATTTTGACAGAGCATTAACAGCCATGGAAACAGCGACAGATGTTGAATCTGTAAAAACAGGAATGGATATTGTTAACAACAAATTCAGACAAGCGTTGTCGCAATTGGGGTTAAAGGAAATGGAAGCTACAGGCCAAGCCTTCGATCCTGAATTACAAGAAGCTATCACGGCAATTCCTGCACCCACAGCAGAATTAAAGAATAAAGTAGTGGACGTGATCGAAAAGGGGTACTACTTAGGTGACAAAGTGATCCGTCACGCAAAGGTAGTTATAGGTCAATAATATTAAGACGATGTCAAAAAGAGATTATTACGATATACTTGGTGTCTCGCGATCAGCGGACGAGAAGGAGATTAAATCAGCATATCGCAAATTGGCGATAAAATACCACCCGGATAAAAATCCTGGTGATCATGAAGCTGAGGAACAGTTTAAGGAAGCTGCTGAGGCATACGATATCTTGAGCAATCCACAAAAACGTCAACGTTATGACCAATTTGGCCATGCCGGTAATTCGGCAAGTGGTGGCTTTGGCGGTGGCGGCGGTATGAATATGGAAGACATATTCAGCCAATTTGGTGATATCTTTGGTGGAGGACATCCATTTGAAAGTTTCTTTGGCGGCGGAGGTGGCCAGCGTGGCGGCCGTCGGGTAGCTCGTGGAAGCAACTTACGTATAAAAGTTAAATTAACACTCGAAGAAATTGCCAAAGGCGTCGAGAAAAAGGTAAAGGTTAACAAACAAGTGGTCTGTCATTCTTGTGACGGATCTGGTGCTAAAGATAAATCTTCTTTCCATACCTGTAAAACCTGTGGGGGATCCGGATCGGTTAGAAGAGTAACAAATACCATCTTAGGACAAATGCAAACAACAAGCACTTGCCCTACTTGTAATGGTGAAGGCGTTGAAATTACAGCAAAATGTACAACTTGTAGAGGTGAAGGACTCGAACGCGGTGAGGAAACAATCGCAATCAATATTCCTGCAGGAGTAAGTGAAGGCATGCAACTTTCCATGAGTGGAAAAGGAAATGCTGCTCCGCGTGGTGGTGTACCAGGAGATTTAATTATCCTGATCGAAGAAGTACCACACGAAAGTTTAAAACGTGATGGACTAAATGTGATCTATGACCTATACATTAATTTCGTAGATGCGACCTTAGGCACAAGCGTTGAAGTCCCTACAATAGATGGAAAAGCGAAGATCAAAATTGAGCCCGGCACACAAGGTGGTAAAATTTTACGGTTAAAAGGAAAAGGTATTCCTGAAGTCAACTCTTATCACAAAGGGGACCAACTTGTATACGTTAATATATGGACACCAAAAGCCGTATCTAACGAAGAAAAAGAATTATTGAACAAACTGAAAGAATCGCCAAACTTTAAACCTCAACCAGGTAAAAGTGAAAAATCATTCTTCGAGCGAATCAAAGAATATTTCGATTAAAATCGGTCTTTCAAATACAAAAAAAAGCCATTTGTCCGCTGTTGACAAATGGCTTTTTTTTATCTTCTTACTTGAAATTGACAATTAAAAACAAAAAGTCAGCCCAATATCATTATTACTAAATAGAATCTATAAAAATAAAAATACATTAAATTTTAATTAATTGAACCACTATTATTTACAATAATGACAAAACATCTAGACAATCTAGTGACAAAAAATCAAAATAAGATTTCGATATTTGACTAACAAATTTAAAAAGTCAGGAAGTAATTACTGGCACATTAAAACAAACTATTAAATAAAAAGACATGAAAAAAGTTTTACTAACATTAACTGCCATTGCAGGTTTAACAATAGCAGCAAAAGCTCAAACTGAACAAGGAAAAATTATGGTTGGTGGTCAAATAGGATTCGAAACTTCTAAAGTGAAAGATACAGACTATAAAAACAATTCATTCTCTATCAACCCAACAGTTGGTTACTTTGTAAGTGACAACTTGGCAATTGGTACTGGAATCGGTTACAATTGGGGCAAAACTGAATCAGACAAAAATAATAGCGTTAAAAACGATGCTTTTCAAGTTTCTCCTTTTGCCAGAAAATACACTGCAAACGGCCCAGTAAGATTCTTTGCTCAATTGTCAGTTCCGATGGCATGGGGTACAACAACCACTGAAGTAAGTAACGTAGAGTCAAAGAATAAATTCGAATCATATGGTGTTGAATTGGCTCCAGGTTTAGCTTACTTCCCAACAAGCAAAATCGGCATCGAATTAAAAGTTAGAGGTTTATACTACAACTATAATAAAGATAAAACTCATGACGTTGCAGTAAATACATTTGGTTTGAATGTAAACTCACTAGCGCCAACTTTAGGTGTACAATTTCACTTCTAGTCGATAAGGAGTTTATCAATAGAAAAGGCTATAATTTACTTATAGCCTTTTTTATATCCCTAATAACCATACATCATACATAACGCTTAACAATCCGGAGTTTGTGTGTATAACGATTCTGTTCAGCATTAAAAATACCTTCCGTATCCATCCGATCAACACCGACTTTCGCTGAGGCATGGATAATCGTATCGCGATCCAGCATAATCCCTACATGGGTAATCCTTCCTTCGGCATTGTCAAAAAAGGCCAAATCGCCTACTTTTATTTCTGAAATAAAATCTACAGTCTCCCCTTTTTCAGCTTGCTGATAAGCATCACGAGGCAAGGAAAGATCAAAACAACTATAAATCAATTGGGAGAAACCGGAACAATCAATCCCCCATTGCGAACGCCCGCCCCATAAATAAGGGGTGTCCTTATAACTCAAAGCCAATCGCGACACCTCAGTCTCAAATTGATTTCTAGTAAACGGATTGATACTACCTTGATAAGTTAATCTCAATGGAGATAAATTGACAGTATTCTCTGCATCTAGGTAAAGCTTGGTTCCATGACAGAGCTGAAATTGTGCGGTATCAGTAAACAGAATTCCCCCTTCCCTTCCAACGATAATTGGTGTTCCGGTCAGATAATGTTGCATATCCAAGTCGTTTAGTTCCTGAAACTGCCCGTTTTGAATCCAGCCTAAATAGTCCGTTTCCAACAGACGTATTGATGTCCAATCGGCCTGTTCATCAAGGATCTCAAAAAGTTCCCCAAACAATACCTGAGAAACCATCTCACTACGGTGTGCCTGTTCTAAACGTAACGGAACGAGAGCTAGTGTACAAATACCATATTTCATGTGCTAAACAAAACAAAATCGTCAAAAATGTGATTATATATTATATGACGAAGATAAATTAATTATAGTAGAAATGGAGAATACAAATTCAAAATTCAAAAGGATACTCGTCGCTGTTGACGACGAACCATGCTCAGAAAAGGCTATACTATATGCCAAAGAAATGGCCGCGGTATTTGGAGCCTCCATAGCGCTTGTCACTGTTGTTCCCCCTACTTCTCCGGCCAGCTTTGGTGCGGACCCGCTATTAGGTCAGCAACCCATCATCGTTCCAGAAGTATCGGAAATGGAACAGGATAATGCACAAAAATATCTTGAGAAAATAAGCCGCGAATTTACAGGTGCAGGCGAAGTATATCTTTTTAATCGAATCGGATCCATTAAAGAAGAAATTCTGGCTGCGTCCCATGAGTGGTCTGCAGATCTTATTATTATGGGGACTAATGGACGGACGGGCTTTGATCACTTTATTTCCGGCTCAGTATCCGAATCAGTCATTCGTAAATCTACCTGCCCTGTACTCGTTGTTCCAAGTAAATGTGACTGATATTAAACGGTCCATATGTATAAAAAAAGGCTATTTTTTCATTGGAAAAAATAGCCTTTTTGCTTGTATTATATATATAAATTACTTTTTAATCAATCGCGCCACAAACATACTATCCGCTTTCTCTTCATAACCTTTCAAATAGTCCATACGTTCTATTTCAAAACCAAAATTATCTACAATGTAATTGACAACATCTTCGTTTTCTGCTTTAAAAATAGAGCAGGTTATATAAATCAAAGGCTTGCCCGCTTTAACATGCCCCACCACATTACTTGCAATATTCTTTTGTAGTGCATTGAATTCGGCAATCTTAGCGGCCCGAAACTGTCTAACCATTTCTGGTGTACGCCCCCAGGTTCCTGATCCAGTACAAGGCGCATCCAATAACACCCCGTCAAATCGTTCGCTCCCAAGAATTGCGAAGCTATCCTTGGTAAGATCGAGTATTTTTTTTCGGTAATGCTTTATTCCGGCACGGTCAAAACGTTCATCGAGATTTCGGAGAATACTCATGCGAACATCGGATACTAAAAGATTAACAGTTGGACAAGCATCCATCAATAAGAGCGATTTGCCACCCGAAGCAGCACATGCATCCCACCATGATTCTCTTTCAGCGGGCTCCATATAATCCAAAGTGCGCTGCGAAGACAGATCCTGCACTTCTATAATCCCATCCAAGACATCAAATCGATGCAAGGATGTTCCATTATTCAAGGCGATAGTCTGATCGCCAATCACGGAATAAGGAATCTGATTGTTATCCAAAATAGCGCACACGATCTTTGTCTTCCCGCGTTTCGCCCGAATATATAAGTTGGGCTGGATCAACTGGCTCTCTAAAAATTGCACCAAGTCAACCTCTTCAGAAATATAATCCGCAAATGGAAAGAGATCATTCAGTTTAAAAACACCTTCAGACGTTAGAAATGCGATTTTGTCTTTCAGCGGCAGATGGAGTTTATCGCTATAGGAAGGCTCAAAAAGGGCCACCAAAGGACTTTCCTGTTCACATAGAAATTCCGCAAGCACCAATCTACGCTGTTGTGACAACTGCGAAGCCGCCATTCCCAGACGAAAATAATTATAACATAAACGGGAGGTAGATTTCCGGTCCGAAGATCCCATTTGCTTATTCAACTTAAAAAAAGTAGTTAAATAACGCGAAAATGGTTGCTCAGCTTCAAAACCATCCATTGCCCGCTCAAAATTACGTATTTGTTGATGAACACGTCTTTCACTGAATTCAGCCATTCAAAGATTATTTTCTTTCAAATTTTTTGTTGTGATAAACCATTATACCCAAAGCTCTATTAGCATAGCCCCATTTTGGATAAAATTCAAATTTGTAATCGCTATTCAATCCCGAAAACTTATCTTGCGTCATTCGGCTAACATAATCCACGCCGTATTTGTGGATCAATCGACCGAAATACAATGCCGCATCATAACCTTTATAAGAAAACTCGGATGGATCCACTTTATAAGCCGATTTATAATTTCCAATAAATTTTCGGGTATCACTATCACTCTCATTCACTAAGTTGGAAGAGGTAATAGTAAGTCCATAAAAATCCATATTTTCGAAATTCTCAAACGAAAGCTTAGCCATATTTGGATGTCCGTATAACTTAAATTGATTACCAGGATTCAAAAAGCGTTCGTCCATATTATCCAATAGGGCTTTCACAAGATTCTTATTGGCGGTACCACTTACAATATGATTTGAACCGGTCAATACAAGACTGTTATCCAGTTCGGCAAGATTATAAACCGTTTTTACTTTTGCCTGTGCATTAGCCTTTGAAACTTCGCTAACAAAACTGACTAGAAACTGCTTACTTTCATCGTCACCGGCATCATATACGACGATCTGATCACCTGTATAGTACTGGTCAGCAACATATTTTGCTAATGTTTCTGCGTGTGTACGAATAGAAGGTGTGATGGAAACCAAATTGGGTAGGCTAAATTCAGAAGCCATAGTCGCCGCCAACGGAGAAACTTGTAACACATTCTTGTTTGCAAATGTTTGCCCAAAGCTTTTTATCTCACGAGGATATACCGGACCAACCACAAGTACGGCATCTTTGACATTCGCCGAAGTCCCTAAGGTCGCATTATAAGCAACATTGTCTCGAGAATCAATTACTTGTAGATCAAATAAAGCCCCCTCTTTGGCAATTTTGTCAAGGCCCAACTGAAATCCCTGATAAAAATCAAGTGCCAAGGAAGATCGCTCCACATCTTCTTTTGTAATCGTCCCGGCAATACCACTTAACTCGAATGGTAATAGCAAGGCGATGCGATTATTTTTCACAGCATGGCCGTTGACATCCTGGATATCCCCCACTTTGGCAATGGTCTTATCTTTGTCAACTGCTGGTTTAGTCACAGCAGTTTGCTGTTCGCCTTGACCAGAGGAAGGCGAACGCAATACTGTGCTTTTTTTGGTTGTGCAGCTTGCAAGACATAATGCTACAAGTGCCGCAACCCATATTTTATTCCCACTCAATTGTAGCGGGCGGTTTTGAACTGATATCATATACAACTCTGTTTATTCCTTTCACATGGTTGATAATTTCATTTGAAATTTTTGCCAACAGGTCATATGGTAAATGTATCCAATCCGCAGTCATTCCATCAAGAGAACCAACTGCACGTAAGCTAACAACATGCTCGTAAGTACGCTCGTCACCCATTACGCCTACAGAACGCACTGGCAAGAAAATTGTACCAGCTTGCCATACTTTATCGTACCAGCCAGCTTCCTTCAGATTATTGATAAAGATCGCATCAGCCTCTTGTACAATACGTACACGCTCAGGTGTAATATCACCTAAAATACGAATTGCCAAACCTGGTCCAGGGAAGGGATGTCTGCCTAAAATTGCCTGATCCACTTCTAAAGCTTTTCCTACTCTTCTTACTTCATCTTTAAACAACGTTTTAAGTGGTTCTACGACTTTCAATTTCATGAAATCAGGTAAACCACCAACGTTATGGTGTGATTTGATTGTTGCTGAAGGTCCTTTCACTGAAACCGACTCGATAATATCTGGGTAAATTGTTCCTTGTCCCAACCATTTCGCTTCAATTCCTTCAGGTAATTCCTTTTGGATTTCTTTTGCAGCTTCATCAAAAACATCAATAAATGAATTACCAATGATTTTGCGTTTCTCTTCTGGTTCAGAAACCCCAGCTAATCTACCATAAAATAAATCCTTGGCATTTATTCCTTTAATATTTAACCCCATATTTTTGTAAGAATCCAACACCTGCTCGTATTCATCTTTACGAAGCAGACCATGATCTACGAAAATACAATGTAATTTTTTTCCGATTGCTTGGTGCAACAATACTGCTGCTACTGTTGAATCTACTCCTCCTGACAAAGCCATGATAACGTGATCGTCACCCAATTGCGCTTTCAAAGAGGATACTGTTGTTTCAACAAATGCGTCTGGTGTCCAATCCTGTGCACAACCACAAATGTTTACAACGAAGTTTTTCAATAAGATAGCCCCATCAGTACTATGTGTTACTTCCGGGTGGAATTGTATACCATAGGTGCGGGTACCTTTTACTTGATAAGCAGCAACACGAACTTTATCCGTACTTGCTATAATGTCAAAATTTGCAGGAACTTCTTTGATGGTGTCTCCATGTGACATCCATACCTGCGATTGAGTTGGTACTCCTGCCAATAATTCATTCTCACTATTGACAAACTGCAGATTTGCACGACCATATTCACGGATTTCAGAAGGTAATACTTCACCACCTGATTTTTGAGCAATGTATTGTGCTCCGTAACAAACTCCTAAAAGTGGGAAACGATCCTGAATAGCGACAAAATCAATTTGCGGTGCATCTTCTTGTCTAACAGAATAAGGACTTCCTGAAAGGATAACACCTTTTACGGAGTCATCAAAATCCGGCAATTTATTGAACGGGTGTATCTCACAATACACATTTAGTTCTCTGACACGTCTAGCGATCAACTGTGTGTATTGAGACCCGAAGTCTAGAATTATAATTTTTTCTGGCATGCTGCAAAGGTAAGTATTACGAATGAATTATTAAATGTCAAATCAGGAAATAATGCCTGCTTTTAACAGTTCTACTTCCATTTCTTTCTGTAGAATTAGGGCTTCCTCCCGCGCTCTTTCAGCGAAATCACGTCCTTTTGAAGCATAGATAATTCCCCTTGTGCTGTTTACTAAAAGTCCACAATCTTTGTTCATACCAAATTTACAAACATCTTCAAGCGAACCTCCTTGCGCCCCCACTCCCGGCACCAATAAAAAATGATCTGGTGCATGTTCCCTAATTTTGATAAACCCCTCTCCGCGTGTTGCTCCGACAACATACATCAAATTGTCAGGTGTCCCCCAGGTATTAACTTTATCGATCACCTGTTCGAACAATTGCAGCCCTTCTTTGTTTTCAAAATTTTGAAAGTCCAAGCTACCCTCATTCGATGTCAAAGCAAGTACGATTGCCCATTTATCGTTAAAATCCAAAAATGGTGTCACCGAGTCCTTCCCCATGTAAGGTGCGATTGTAATACTGTCAAATCCAAGACCAGACGTCTTTTCATCAAAAAATGCCATTGCGTAACGTCCCGACGTATTGCCAATATCCCCCCTTTTTGCGTCAGCAATACTGAAACAATCCTTTGGTAATGCAGCCCAGGTTTTTTGAAGCGATTGCCAGCCTTTGATTCCATAACATTCATAAAACGCAATATTGGGCTTATAGGCAACGCATAAATCAGCTGTTGCATCTATGATAGCCTTATTGAAGCTATAGATGGGATCCTCATCATCTAAAAGATGCTCCGGGATTTTGGTGAGGTCTGTGTCTAATCCGACACATAAAAATGAGCGTTTCGCTTTTATTTGATGAATAAGTTCTGCTCTTGTCATGCTATATTTAGAGATCTTAAAAATTATTTATTGATTAAATCTTGAATAAATTTACCTACATCAGGGCTCGAATAATCCGCCATACCTTCATGCCGTGTGGCCACCTTTCCTGCTTTGTCCAATATCACCGTTGAAGGAATAGATCCCGAGAGCCATTCTTTTGGAATATCGCTGTTTGGAAAACTGATTGGCAAAGTCAGCTGCTGTCCTTTCACGAAGGTCTCGGCCTTTGCTTTGTCGCCCTCAATCTCCACAATCAAAAACACCATATTGGGATTATCTTTATAACGATCATATAACACATTGATCGAAGGCATTTCTGCGCGACAAGGTGCACACCACGTTGCCCAAAAATTAATAAAAACCACTTTGCCCTTCAAATCCGCTACTTTTACGGTGTCCCCAAGCTGGTTAACAAACGACACATGCGCGAATACATCGGGCGGAGTCGTCACAACGAACTCTTTAGAAGTCGACGGAACCTCCAACTTCGGCTTGAAAAAGCCTATTTTCATTAAAAATTGCTGGAAATAACTTCTACTTGTTGGCCAAATCAACAAACCGATGAGCAGTACAAATACAACGTTTCCGATTATCTTTTTTGTCTTCGGACTCATAGGTAATCCCGCTATTAAGAATCAAACTTATCCAATAGTTTCAACAACGTCGCGAAATCCTTTGGATAAGGTGCCTCAAAAGCCATCTTAACTCCGTTCAATTCAAACTCAACATGTTTTGAATGTAGTGCAAAACGCTTCATAATAGGCTGTTCCTCTTCATCTTTGGACAATGTATATCCTCTTTTCTTAATTTGGGACAAATACACAGGTTTACCGCGATACATGTCATCCCCCACAATAGCGGCATGTTGTGTCGCTAGGTGAATACGGATTTGGTGCATACGTCCTGTAATGGGTTTACATTCCACTAAGGTATAGTTCTTGTAGTATTTGATCGAATTGAAGATGGTCTCTGCTGGTTTGCCGTTTGCACGATCAATAGATACATTTTTATTACCTTGGTTCAAGATGGGCAAATCGACAAGCAAATCCTGAAAAGTATGTGTACCTCCTATGATTGCATGATAAATCTTATTCACCTTTCTTTTTTCAAATGCAATGGAGATTGTACGGTATGTTTCTGGATTTTTTGCAATTAATAAAATACCCGAGGTCTCTTTATCCAGGCGGTGGCACACCTGTGCATCAGGATGATATTTCTTCGCCAAACGAAGAATATTAACCTCCCCACCCTCACGTTCATCTAAAGAAGCGATAAACGGCGGTTTATTGATAACAATCAGATTTTCATCCTCATGGATGATTAATTCTGAAAATTTGGGAAATTTAAATAGACGATTCTCATTTTGTATCATTTTGCAAAAATACAAAACACAAGGCAGAATATTGGTCAATGTATGATAAAAAGCTTACTTTTGAACACACAATATAAGTTAAGATGTCTGTAAACAAAGAAATGAAACGAGTAAGCACAGCAATGCTGCAAGCCATGAAAGAACGTCAGGAAAAGATTTCTATGCTTACAAGCTATGATTACTCCATGGCCAAAATGGTAGATCAAGCTGGTGTTGACGTTATTTTGATTGGAGATTCCGCTGCCAACGTATTTGCTGGCTACGAAACTACCTTGCCTATCACCCTAGATAATATGATCTACCATGCCGCTGCCGTTGCTCGGGGTACCGAGCGTGCCATGGTATTAGCAGATTTGCCATTTGGATCTTATCAGGGCTCTGCCAATGAAGCTTACAATGCAGCTGTACGCATGATGAAAGAATCAGGTGCGCACGCATTAAAACTCGAGGGAGGACTTGAAATCATCGAAAACATCAAAAAAATCATTGCCGGAGGAATCCCTGTATGTGGACACTTGGGCTTGACTCCCCAATCCATCAATAAATTTGGAAATTTTGGTGTGCGGGCAAAAGAAGAACAAGAAGCCGCTAAATTAATAGAAGATGCACTCGCTTTGCAGGAGGCGGGCTGTTTTGCAATTGTTCTGGAAAAGATACCGGCAAAATTAGCTAAAACAGTAACCGAAAAACTAGCGATTCCAACAGTTGGTATTGGGGCTGGGCCGGATTGCGATGGACAAGTCCTTGTGATTAACGACATGCTTGGAATGAATGCCGACTTCAAACCAAAATTTATGCGTCATTTCGCTAATTTGCACGAACAAATCACAACAGCAGTAGCAAATTATGTGGCCGAAGTAAAAGCAGTACAATACCCGAACGAAGAC
Organism: Sphingobacterium paramultivorum; assembly: GCF_014109745.1. Lineage (NCBI taxonomy): Bacteria > Pseudomonadati > Bacteroidota > Sphingobacteriia > Sphingobacteriales > Sphingobacteriaceae > Sphingobacterium > Sphingobacterium paramultivorum. Next base: position 1,465,923 of record NZ_CP058555.1, on the reverse strand, counting down.
GAACAATACTAGAAGAAAAATATGCGGTTTTTGATCATTGGGCTTATTGTTCTTATTGCTTATCTGATGATACGCAAAAAATTCAATCTATTTGGGTTTACCGAGGATATGTCCAGAAATTTAAAATCAGGTTTTCAGTTGATTGAAGCTTCATCTCCAGTCATCCAGGCAAATCTAAAGAAGAGTGTTTCCAATGCCGTTATGGGGATTATCCTCATTTTGATCACCGTGTTGCTGTTCATGAAGATAAAAATTGTCCTGTTCCTGCTTCCGATTGCCTTTTTCTTGTTGGGCTATCTCTTTCTGTTCAACAACCACTTTAGTAAGCTCAAAAGCCAACAAATATGGTACAATGCGAAAACCAATGAGGTTTTTATTGAACAGCTAAAAGGAGAAAATTATGCTTTTAACATTTTTAAGGACATAGAAGCTGTTCAGAAAATCGAATCAATTCAAACAACCAAAGGTTTATTATACGGCTACTACCGTATCAAGTTAAAGAACAAAATATTGGAAATCCCCTATTTAGTCGCTGAAAACAGGCCCGTTAATAATTTATTTTTCGACACGATTAACCAAAACTTCAACGTAGCTATTCAAAAACGTATTTTTCCAATTATTTAAAAATGAACAGGTTGAACATCCGAAAAGAAAGTGTTATATTTAGGTAATCAATATAATTTGTTAAAACCAAAATATTTTACACTATGGGAAAAGGTGATATCAAGACCAGAAGAGGAAAAATATCAAATGGTTCTTTTGGAAAAAGAAGACCACATGTATCGAAAGCTGCCATCAAGCCAAAAGTAAAAAATGGGGCTTCAAAAGAAGTGGAACAAAAAGCAAAATCAAAAAAATAGTAATCAATAAAGCTAGAAACTTATTTCTGGCTTTTTTTATTTCCAATCGTTCCCACTACGTCCATTTCGATGTTCATTTGCAAGGTTTTGGTCGTATTGTAAAATCCTTTTGACAACTGATATTGGCATAATAATAAACCTATATTTACCCGTTAAATGTAAAAAGTACATAAGAGACTATATCCGTATGAATAAAAAATCGATCATTTACCTCCTTTTGGCTTGTGCTGTGTTTGGAGGTGGATACTTTCTGATAACTGCTAAAAAAGACAAAAAAGAAGCTGATAAGCCCAATGGGAAAAAAGATATGCCAGTCCCCGCACAGGCTATCATTGCCAAATCTTCCGTCGCCGATAGATCCATTAATCTCTCGGGAAGCATTGACGCAGAAGAGCAGGTTGAAATCAGAAGTGAAGTAAGTGGTCGAATCACCAAAATCTATTTCTCCGAAGGGCAGCGCATCAAACAGGGCGAACCCTTGATCAAGATTGATGATATTGAACTTCAGGCACAATTAAGACAAGCACAAACAACAAACCAGCTGAATGCCGAAAATGAACGTCGGGCCAAACTATTGCTGCAAAAAGGAGCAATCAGTCAGGAAGAGTTTGATATAGCCAGTGCAGCCTTAAAAACCTCCTTAGCACAGATCCAGTTGATTCAGGCACAAATATCCAAAACAACCATCCGCGCCCCTTTTAGTGGCATGATTGGACTTCGGAATATTTCCGTAGGTGCCATTGTCTCATCCAGTACCCTGATTACGAACTTAGTGAAGGACAATCTTGTCAAAATTACTTTTGCAGTTCCCGAAAAATACAGCAATATTATTAAAATAAACATGCCCATTGAGTTCAGCGTAGCCAACGACCCAACCGTCATAAAAGCAAACATTTACGCCGTTGAACCACAAGTATCACTTAACACCAGAACACTCACCGTCCGCGCCAGAGCAACGAACGATCAGGGCAAATTGAAAGTCGGATCCTTTGTCAATGTGATTGTGCCGATCGAAGTGGAAAACGATGCGATATCCATTCCAACAGAAGCCATTGTTCCCGTACAGGACGGAAAAAAGGTCTTTGTATTACAGCATGGCCTTGCCAAGGAAGTGAAGGTTGAAACAGGTGCGCGTACCGACAAAGACATCGTCATTCTATCTGGCATCAGTGCCGGTGACACCGTTTTAACCACGGGCGTTCTGTCGTTAAAAGATGGAGCAAAAGTTAAGGTATCATTAGCTAACTAGTTGTACATGAATTTATCTGCAGTTTTTATTAAACGCCCTGTTTTAACTATTGTCGTCAATATTACCATCATATTGTTTGGCTATATTGGTTTTAGTTTTCTTGGCGTACGCGAATACCCCTCTATTGACCCAGCAATTGTTTCCGTCAGAACAAACTATGCCGGTGCCAATCCAGATATCATTGAATCTCAGATTACCGAGCCGCTAGAAAAGGCCATAAACTCGATCGATGGTATCCGCAACATCTCTTCTTCGAGCAATCAGGGATCCAGTAATATCACCATTGAGTTTGATTTAAAAAAGAACCTTGAGGAAGCCGCAAATGATGTCCGGGATAAAGTATCCCAAGCCGTGCGAAGCCTGCCACAGGATATTGATGCCCCACCGGTGGTATCCAAAGCCGATGCGGACTCCGATCCTATTATTACATTGACATTGCAAAGTGAGACGCGCGATAAACTTTCGCTAAGCGACTACGCCGAAAATGTGATTTCCGAAAGGTTGCAAACCATCCCCGGTGTCAGCAGCACACAGATCTATGGTCAAAAACGTTACGCCATGCGTCTATGGCTCAACCCCGACCGTATGGCTGCCTATGGTATCACGGCTTCGGATATTCGTACGGCATTGAATAGCCAGAATGTTGAGTTACCTTCGGGGAAAATTGTCGGAAACACAACCGAACTCACCGTAAAAACCGTCGGCAACCTGTCTACCCCCGAGCAATTCAATAACATCATTTTAAAGGCCGATAGCAGCCGTATCGTCAAGTTTATCGATATTGGCCGAGCAGAAATAGATGCTGAAAATCTCGAAACAAAAATGGTCAGTAACGGTAAACAGCTGGTCGGTATTGCCATTATTCCGCAGCCGGGAACAAATTACCTCGATATTGCCAACAATTTCTATAAAATGCTCGATCAGATCAAAGAAGATCTGCCGCAGGATATTATACTCAACATCGCTTCTGACAATACAACATTTATTAAAAAGTCTGTTGAGGAAGTCGCCGAGACACTCCTTATTTCGATCATTCTGGTCACCCTGATTATCTATTTTTTCTTCCGCGACTGGGGTATCGCACTACGTCCTCTATTGGACATTCCCGTATCCTTGATCGCGACATTCTTTATTATGTATATTTTCGGATTTTCCATCAATGTACTGACGCTGCTCGCTATTGTACTCGCGACGGGGCTTGTCGTCGACGACGGTATCGTTGTTACCGAAAATATCTTCAAGAAGGTTGAAGAGGGAATGTCGCCTATTGAGGCGGCCCTGAAAGGGTCGAAGGAAATATTCTTCGCTGTTATTTCCATTTCAATCACACTTGCAGCCGTATTCTTACCCGTTATATTTCTTCAGGGCTTTGTGGGACGGCTTTTCCGGGAGTTTGGTGTCGTCATCGCCTCGGCCGTATTGGTTTCCGCATTTGTTTCCCTCACACTCACGCCGATGCTCAACGCCTATCTGATCAAAGGCGGTGGACACAAGAAGACAAAATTTTACGATTGGACAGAACCCATGTTCGTCAAAATGAATAAAGGTTATGCCAATGCGCTGGAAAAATTCATGAAATTCAAATGGATAAGCTTTCCAATTCTGATCCTATGTTTTGTGATTATTGGCATCCTTTTCTCCTCCATTAAAAAAGAAACGGCGCCTTATGATGACAGAAGCAGCATCTCTGTCAACGTGACGGGCCCTGAGGGTGCTACTTATGAATACATGGACCGATACATGCAAGATCTGGATAAATTAGTCTATGACTCCATTCCCGAAAACAAAATCAGTTTAAACATTACCTCTCCTGGTTTCGGAGCGAGTTCGGTCAACTCCGGACGTATACGGATGACACTGGTAGATCCTGAAGAACGTAAAAAGTCTCAGGATGATATTGCAAAAGAACTGACCAAATGGACAAAAAAATATGATGGTGTCCGCGTCAATGTTTCGCAAACGCCAACGATATCCATGAATCGCAGAGGTGGATTACCTGTTCAGTACATTATCCAGGCACAAAATTTTGAAAAACTTCAGGAAAAGATACCCGAATTTATGAATGAGGTCAACAGCGATCCGGCATTCTCCACAACGGACATCAACCTGAAGTTCAACAAACCCGAACTGCATGTCGAAATTGATCGTCTGAAAGCACTCAGTCTGGGCGTTTCCGTACTTGATGTTTCGCAGTCCCTCCAATTATTGCTAAGCGGTCAACGTTTCGCCTATTTTATGCGTGATGGCAAACAATATCAGGTCATAGGCCAGGTTGAAAACGACCGTAGAGCCACGCCAACAGACCTTGCGTCAATTTACGTGCGTAATAACCTCGGACAGCTTATCCAGTTAGACAACGTTGTAAGCGTTAAGGAAGAAAGCAGTCCACCCCAACTCTACCACAATAACCGTTACATGTCGGCTACAGTTTCAGCCGGTTTGGCGCCGGGCATGAGTATGAGCGACGGCATTGCAGCAATGGATCGCATTAAAGAAAAGGTACTCGATCAAAGCTTCACCACCGACCTCAGTGGCGAATCACGTGACTTCGTTGAAAGTAGCTCCAATACCTTATTTGCCTTTGGTCTTGCTTTGTTGCTTATCTACCTAATCTTAGCTGCCCAATTTGAGAGCTTCCTCGACCCATTTATCATTATCCTTACAGTACCGATGGCCGTTGCCGGTGCACTGATAAGTCTATGGTTATTTGATCAAACCTGGAATATATTCAGCCAAATTGGAACGATTATGCTCATCGGTCTCGTGACCAAAAATGGTATCTTGATTGTTGAGTTTGCTAACCAAATGCGCGAAGAAGGAATGGAAAAATTTGAGGCAATTATGCACTCCGCCGAATCACGACTCAGACCGATCTTAATGACAAGTCTGGCCATTGCCCTGGGTGCATTACCAATTGCCATGTCACTTGGCGCTGCTTCAACGAGCAGAATTGGTATGGGGGTTGTTATCGTTGGTGGTACAATATTCTCCCTTATCCTAACCTTGTTCATTATCCCGGCGATCTATTACATGTGGTCAAGACAAAAAAAGCATAGACCTGAATTTGATAACATTAAAAGCTACGAATAATAAAGACATGAAGAGAAATTTCATCCTACTAGTATTACTTTACTCCATCATGTTTCAAGCTCGTGCACAAGAGATACTGACCTTGGAAGATGCGCTAAAAACAACGTTGAGCAATAACTTCAATATTCTTTTGGCTAAAAATGACAATAACATTGATATGGAGAATACCAGTCTAGGAAGCGCTGGTATGCTTCCAGCAGTAACTGGAACGTTCAGCAGAAGCAACTCCATCCAGAATTCAAGACAGGTCAGAGCAGATGGTCAAATACAGCAGATTTCCAATGCAAAAAATGATAACATGTCTTATGGAGTCAACCTAAACTGGACGATATTCGATGGATTGGGCATGTTTGCCCGTCGCGACCGCTTCAAAGAAATACAACGTCAAGGGGAAGCGGAGATTAAATATCAAGTGATTACCCAACTCAGCGAAGTCATGGCAACCTACTACAATCTGGTGCAACAAAAGCGCCTGATAAATGCCCTAGATACAACCATCACCTTATCGAGATACCGTGTCACGCTTGCCGAAAATCGCCTGGAGATCGGAAAAGGCTCCAAGCTTGATCTCCTGAATGCAAAAGTCGATTTGAATACCGATCAGACAAACCTGCTCAGACAGCAGGAAAGCTTCAAAAATACCAAGACTTACCTCAATCAGCTGATGACGCGCGACTTGAGCTTAGATTTTCAAATTGAAGACGAAATGAAACTTGATACGGATCTTAAACTTGGTAATCTGATCGAAATTGCTGATCGACAAAATCCGCAAATTCAGCTTGCCATCATCAACAATCGGGTGGCCGAACTCAACCTAAAAGCAGTTAAGGCCGAACGTTATCCCAAAATTGGCTTAAATAGTGGGTACAACTGGAACGAATCACACTCCTCCCTCGGTTTCTCGACAGAAAACAAAAATAGAGGTCTTACCTACGGCGTATCGGCTTCCCTTAATATATTCAATGGATTTCTTCAAAATAGAAACGAACGGATAGCCAAATTTCAGATTAAAGGCTCAGAACTACAGATACAGCAACAAAAACAAGATATCCAGGCTCAGGTCAGAACCCTATTCCAAACCTACATCACCAATATGGAGCTGGCTAATGTAGAACGGAAAAATGAGGAGCTGGCAAAAGAAAATTTAAACATCACGATGGATAAATTCCGTATCGGTACCATCACAACCTTAGAAGTAAGAACAGCGCAGTTAAACTACATCAATGTAATGACACGTAGCTATACAGCACAATATGATGCGAAGGTATCCGAGATACGCCTAAAAGAATTAACAGGCGAAACGTATTAGAAATTTCTTTTTACAAGAGGTCCTCTTAGAAAGGAACACAATACTGATGCGCTTTTTAACAGCATCTATCATTAAAAGCGAAAGGCTCCTTAACTAAATGAGGAGCCTTTCGTTTGTCTATTTAATAGTCAATTGCTATAATAGATTTCAGCGGTATTAAAACGCCACTTTTAATCTGAATATATCTATCGGTTAACGACCATACAGTGGTCTCGATACGCTTTGGTCCGGAATCAGTCTCAAAGGCGATTTCAGTTTTGGATTTAAACTCATTTCCCAACCGAAGTGCCCCTTTCAATTTATCCATAAAAGTCGCTGTCTTATCTTCACTCGCCGGGATAAATTTAAATTGAGGAATTTCCTCTTTAGCTATTAGTTCTCCAACCATAATACTAGCATTTAATGTGTAAATTATTGTTTTGCGCTATACTACTTTTATAACGCTTTAAAGCCAATCTTATTTTATCTCTTTCTGCCATTGGCTTATTTAAATCTACCGATTCCCATGATAAAAATCAATTAAATACTTGAAAACTATCATTTATTTTACAATAAAAAAACGATTGTACTTTGGACACACTGCTCCGCTTTGGGGGGCACCAGCAAGCCCAACAGGCATTTATAACGAGATATCTAAATATAGTGTCATTTCATTTTGAATTTATAGTCCAAATCATTCATATTGCCTATTTTTACTCAAAATAATATGTAAATGGAAAAATCTGTTTTTGAAAAAGAGTGGGAAATTTATTTCACACAATGCTATTCTAACGGCCGCATTCGTTTCTCCGATTTATCCAATATCCTGCAGCTTACCGCCGGAGAACATGCCAATGCTGTCGGATTCGGTTTTAAAGAAATGGCCAAACATAACCAAACCTGGGTACTTAGCCGCATACGCATAGAGATTGTACGGTTGCCCAAATGGATGGATCATGTCAAGGTAAAAACTTGGGTTCAAGAATTAGAGGGCGCACGCTCAACGCGGAATTTTGAAATTACAGTCAATGGACAGATCTATGTTACTGCAACCAGTTATTGGGCTGTCATCAATACCGTGAAAAGGAGCTCTGAAACACTCGCAATTTCCACCGAAGATTTTACCACCTACCCTGATCGCCCGGCAACACAACAGCCATTTTCAAAATTGGATATTTCCCAGACCGTCAAAAATATTGATGAATATAGCGTTAAGCTCTCTGACCTGGATATTGTCAATCACGCCAACAATGTAAAATACCTGGACTGGTGTATGGACAGATTGCCCATTGAGCTTGTATTGACCAATCAGATCAGATCTTTAGAGATGAATTACCTGCGTGAATTACGCTATAATGATACCGTTGAAATTAACGGCGATGCGACAGATCAAGGTTACTTTATGACTGTTACTAAACAGCAACGAATCCACTTTGCTTTGGCTATAGAAACAAAATAAAAAGGGAGGCTTTGAGCCTCCCTTCTATTTTACATATAGCATAATGTTATGCAAATGCCTTATCTCCTTTTTTGTAAGGAAGGTTGCCATCAAATCTTCCTGGGATCTTCACAAAACGCAATGCTTTTGTACAACCCAGCTCTGAGTTAAAGAAACCAGTCAATGTCAACTGTTTGAACATCGTGAACCAGTGTGGTGGATCGTTCTCAACATAATTGTACAATTGATTTTGTTTTTCTCTATTTTTCTCCAGAATATCTTTTTGATCTTCAGCTTGCTTTTTATTAAACTCGTTTGCTTCTTTATCCAAAGCAGCGGCAACAGCTGTTCTGTCTTCAGCAGAAAGCTCCAGGAATGGTTTTCCTTTCACCTCTTTTGCTTTATCATCTAAGCTCCCCAAACCAGTTAAAAATGCTTTTTGTTGCTTCTCCGTATAACAATCGCGAACCATGACCGGAATAAAACTTCCTACCCCTGCTTCTTTCGCACCCGGAGTTGCGGTAGCTGGTAAAATTGCTTCAGCCAAGTCACCTAATAAATCAGTTGTCTTCGCTTCAAACAAGGCTTGTACATCTTTTGTTGCTGAGCGTGTACAACCTTCCAAAAATAAATTAGCGCCGATAACGGTACCTCCTAAAATTAAGGCAACTCGTTGTAATGCTTCTCTTCTATTCATACTACTAAATATCTTAATTTTAGAAATTATATTTCATTTCCCAACCTTGTCTGTAATTACGTTTTACATATTGATTGACGTTATCAAAATTGGTGACACGCATGTTATCGTTATCCCACAACAATTTTAAGTTACGTCCAGGGTATTTACCATCAATACGTAAATCAGCACCTCTGATCGCTAGGTTAGCCATTAATAAAGCTTCTGTCAACGGACCTGCTATTTCAAAAGGTGAACTCACTTCTTTCTTGCCGTATCCAGCTTGACAAGCTTCAACCCATTGTGCATAGTGTCCGCCTTCTTGTCCTTGAACACGGGCATATTTCTGTACCACCTGCTCTTTTCTTGAAGTTGGCAACAAGCGTGCATTCTGGCCGTAGGTATCAGCAAGGATTTTACCTTTTGTACCAACAAGTAAAATACCATTACCACCATCACCAAAAATTTCGTTTGGACCTAATTCATCCGGACGAGCAGGCTGAATACCACCATCCATCCAATGTAAGGTAACAGGACCATTTGTACGTGGCGTTTTAGGGAAAGTTAATGTCGCATGGCTCGATGGAGGGCAACTTTCAGGGAAATATCCGCGTTTGAACTCATCCACATACACCGATCCTACAGTTGCCTGTACATCTTGTACATAAGTCAATCCTAAGGTACTGAAAGGAACTTCCAACAAGTGGCAACCCATATCGCCCAGTGCACCAGTACCATAATCCCACCAGCCGCGCCAGTTGAAAGGCACCAATTTATCAACATACTCTTTATGCGGCGCTGTACCTAACCAAAGGTCCCAATCCAATTCTTTTGGAATTTCAGCTTTACCTGTAGGCCATGCAATACCTGAAGGCCATACCGGACGATCTGTCCAACAATATACCGTATGTACATCACCGATCAGACCCGCTTCATACCATTCGCGTACAAAACGCGGTCCATCATTCGATGCACCTTGATTTCCCATTTGGGTAACAACCCTATATTTCTTAGCTGCATGCGTCAATGCTCTAGCTTCCCATACATCGTGAGTCAACGGTTTTTGAACGTACACGTGTTTACCCAATTGCATAGCTGCAAGCGCTTGAATCGCATGTTGATGATCTGGAGTTGATACAGAAACGGCTTCTATACGTTTGTGCTCCTTATCCAACATCTCACGGTAGTCTTTGTAATATTTTGCTTTCGGGTAACGTTTCAACGCACCAGCTGCACGACGGTCGTCCACATCACACAAGAAAGCTAGATCTGCTTTTCCTGAATCATGAAATGCATTGATGTCACTAAAACCTTTACCCCCTACACCAATACCTGCTACTTGTAATTTGTCACTTGGAGCTGTAAAGCCATTTCCGCCCAATACATGGCGAGGGACGATCATAAAAGCCGCAGCAGCAGTTGCTGCGCTCTTTATAAAACCTCTTCTACTCGTCTTATTTGAGTTATTTTCCATTGTTATCAATCTTTAGCTATTAGATGTTACCTTTTTTCAATTCGCTCACTGCGAAATCAACCGCACGAGCAGTAAGCGCCATATACGTTAATGAAGGGTTGACACAACCTGCAGAAGTCATACATGCACCGTCCGTTACGAAAACATTCAATGCATCCCAAACTTGGTTGTTACCATTTAATACCGAAGTTTTCGGATCACGTCCCATACGGGCAGTTCCCATTTCGTGGATACCTTGGCCCAGACCATATACGTTATCGTACGTATACGTATCTTTTACGCCAATGCTTTCCAACATTTCCTTCATTTCATTTTGCATGTCACCACGCATCTTCAATTCATTATCCTTGATCTCAGCGTCAAATGATAATACAGGTAAACCCCATTTATCTTTTTTGGACTTGTCAAGTGTAATTTTATTTTCGTGATATGGCAAGGTTTCTCCAAAGGCTGTAAAGCCAACCGTCCAGTCGCCTGGCTCACAGATTGCATCTTTCCAAGCGCCACCTACTTCCATCTCTGCTACTGCACCAGACCAGCGTCCACGACCTGCAGCACCTTGGTAGCCAAATCCACGTACATAGTCGCGTTTTTTGGTATCACCTTCTACGTTTACAAAACGTGGTACATACAAACCTGTCGGTCTACGTCCAAATACATAGCTATCTAAATAGCCTTCCAACTTACCACCAGCACCACAACGGAAATGGTGATCCATCAAATTGTGGCCCAATTCACCGCTGCTACTTCCTAAACCACCTTCCCAAACATCTGTAGCTGAGTTCATCAATACCCAAGTCGAGTTTAATGCAGACGCACAAACAAAAATTACTTTAGCGAAAAACTCATAGGTTTGGTTTGTTTCAGCATCAACAATCTCAACGCCTTTTGCCTTTTTCGTGTTTTTATCGTAGATAATCTTTGTTACGATAGAAAAAGGACGCAATGTTAAGTTATTTGTCTTTTTTGCTGCAGGAAGAGTCGCCGATTGCGTACTGAAATAAGCACCAAAATTACAACCCAACCAACATTGATTTTGATATTGACAATTTACACGGTCATGATGCGGAACAGTAATGTTTGCTGTTCTACCCATGATGAAATGACGTTGACCACCGTATTGTTTTTTCAAACGCTCAGCCAGGTCTTTTTCAACGATGTTCATCGCCATTGCCGGCATGTAATCTCCATCTGGCAAAGACGGTACACCGTCTCTATTCCCAGAGATACCCGCAAATTTTTCAGCATAACTATACCAAGGAGCAATTTCATTATAACGAATCGGCCAATCTACACCGTGACCATCTTTTAAGTTAGCTTCAAAATCCAAATCGCCCAAACGATAAGATTGTCTTCCCCACATTAAAGAACGTCCACCAACATGATACCCACGGTACCAGTCAAAACGTTTTACTTCGGTATATGGACTCTCTTTTTCATTTACCCAAAAATCCAGGTTCTTCTCATTCAAAGGATAATCTCTACGCAAAACCGGATAATCTTCGATCATTTGTTGCGTACGACCGCCAGCATGAGGCCATTCCCATGGATTTTTATTTGGCGCAGTATAATCCTTGATGTGTTCAATGTTACGACCACGCTCCAGCATAATTGTTTTCAGCCCTTTCTCTGTCAATTCTTTCGCAGCCCATCCACCACTTATCCCCGAACCGATTACAATTGCGTCATAAGTATTTGTTGCCATCTCTCTTCTAATTATTTGTTTTTAAATAGTTATTTTTTCTGTTTAGTGTGCAGCATTTGTACTGTCGATCTTTTCATCCTTAAATAGGGCTAAAAAGATAAAAAATACAACCGCTGCGATTATTGCAGGTACAACCCAGGTATGATTCCAAAATCCTGCTAGGTCTGTTGCTTTCATCTCTTTGTATTTGTCTCCTACGTAACCTGCTACCCAGAAACCGATCAACTGTCCAACGCCATAGGTTGCCAAAGTGATCAAGCCCTGTGCTGCTGATTTGTATTTAACACCAGCTTTGCTATCTGTATAAATCTGTCCTGAAACAAAGAAAAAGTCATAACAGATACCGTGCAATGCAATACCGATCAACAACATAAAGGATAATTCACCCGCATTGCCATAAGCAAATAGCAGGTAGCGGATTACCCAAGCCAGCATACCCACCAAAATTGTTTTCTTAAAGCCAAATCTTGTAAAGAAAATTGGTAAGGCCAATAAGAACAATACCTCAGACCCCTGACCGATTGTCATTTTACCAGTAGCATTTTCCAGCCCTATCTCGGAAAGAAAAGGGTTTGCATTAGAATAATAAAATGCCAAAGGAATACAGATCAATACCGAAGAAATGAAAAAGATAAAGAAGTTCTTGTCTTTTAACAATTTAATCGCATCCAGACCAATAATTGATGCAAAGGATGGTTTTTCGTTTTCATCCAATTTAACCGGCGGCGTTTTGGGCAGTGCAAAAGAAAATACACCCAATACTAAAGAAGCAACGCCCGATAATAGGAAAGTATTTTTTAATGCTCCTTCTGATGCTTTTGCATCCCAAAAATAACTAATAACTAAACCTGCTACAATCCAACCAATAGTTCCCCAGATACGTATACCTGAAAACTGCTTTTCCGGATTCGTCAATTGTCGAAAAGAAACTGAACTAGTCAAAGCCAATGTTGGCATATAAAGTATCATATAGGCCAATACATACGGATAAAATGTCGACATGTCTGCAGCACCATACATCTGATACATTAATACTGCACCAACCAAGTGTAAAACACCCAAAATACGCTCTGCATTAAAATAGCGATCTGCAATCATTCCGACAATAAAAGGAGCGATAATAGCACCCAATGATTGTGTTGAAAATACATTAGCCTTTTCAAATTCTGTTGCATTCAAATTCTTACTCAAGAAAGTACCTAATGTGACAAACCATCCCCCCCAAATAAAAAATTCGAGGAACATCATGAAGGATAGTTTAAATTTTATTGTTGATGAAATCATAAAAAAAATGGTGTTTTACAATACTACTAATTGGTTTTACCTGCTCAATTTAAGAAATTAAATCTAATTGTCAATAGTACACTATTAAAATATTACAAAAAGCTATCGACCTCGCGATAAGCGGCCACCAAGCGATCCTCCCCCTCTTTACCAGGTTTGGAAATGCCATGTTCCATTCCCATGATACCCTTATATCCTTTACTATGAATGTGTTTGAATACGTTTTTATAATTGATCTCGCCTGTAGTCGGTTCTTTACGACCTGGATTATCGCCGATTTGAATATAAGCAATTTCATCCCAGCAACGATTCATATTTGCAATTAAATCTCCTTCGGTACGCTGCATATGATAAATATCATATAAAATTTTACAGGATGGACTGTTCACCGCTTTACATAAAGCATAGGTCTCATGTGTTTGCTGCAAAAATAAATCTGGTGTATCACTTAAGGTTTCCAACACCATTACTAAACCATGTGGTTCAAAGATCTCCGCACCCTTACGCATGGCAGTAAGTATGTTGCTGAACTGATTACCCCAAGGCAGTTTTCTTTCATAAAAGCCCGGTACCACAGTCAGCCATTTTGCATTGCAACGCTTGGCAGCTTCGACGGACTTCTTGCATGTTTCGACAAACTTGTCTAAATACTCTTGTTTACCCGTCGCTAAAGAAGGCATCCAGTTTTGTCCGCCATCCACAACAAATACACCCATGGTCATGCCTAACTTAGCTAATAAATCACCAATCTTCTTCTGCTCGTCCAATGTTCTGCCCAAATAGCCATTATCTTCTATTCCGCGAAATCCCAAATCATACATATACCGAATTTCATCGAGGAAGTTATCACCTGCATGATTTTTGAACATCCCCTGATGCGGGGCATAATTTAAGTTGAATGTCTTTCCTTTATCCATTGTATTTGCTGTATTTTGAGTGGTTGACGCAAAAGTCTGTCCAGCTAGTCCTGCCCCGGCGGCCAAAAGACTACCTTTAATAAAATCCGATCTCTTCATTTTATTTATAATTGATTAATTTTTAAATAATTTACCAAATCCATCCGAATAAATCGCTTCAATGGACTGATTTTTATTTTTAAAAATGACAAAAACCTCCACACCCTTCAATTTTTTGGCCTTTGTCTTAATTTGTTCGGGTTCCATGCCCATAAAATAATTATCCAGTGCATCCGCTTCCATAGCAGTCTTCGCATAGACGCTGACACTCAATATATCGGTCATGTATGGGAAACCCGAAACAGGGTCTATATGATGCCCCAATTTTTTCCCTTTGTATTTAATAAACTTTTCAAAACTGCCGGCCGTTGTGAGCGCCCCTTCTTTGAGCTGCGCAACAGCGGTCATCAATTCCTCCCCACCCGTATCATCGGGCTGAACAATACCAATGGAAAAACCCTGTCCACCTGGCGGAGTCCCCAAAGCCCTGATTTCACCACCTACCTCTACCATATAATTGGCAATTCCCTTCCGGCCAAGATAGTCGGCCAAAACATCCACCGTATAGCCCTGCGCAATACCATTGACATCAATTTTAATCCCCTTTTTCTTTTTGATCAGCCGATTGCCGCTAACCTTCAGATAGTGCATTCCCACCAGTTCCTTCGCTTTTAGCACCGTCGCCGAATCTGGAGCGACCGGGCTCTTATTAGCACCAAAGCCCCATCGGTTGACTAGCGGGGCAATAGTAATATCGAATTGACCTTTCGATAATTTATGATATTTAAAGGAAGCTTTTATCACCTTGGCCATATGACTATCCATCACGATAGACATTACCGTATCTGTATTGAACTTGGATATTCTCGAGTCCTTCCTATAAATTGACATCGACAAATCGATCGCCGTTAAAATACTATCAACTTCCGACCGTCTAACAAGACTGTCGGAAGCGAAGTAAGTGATATGGAATTGGGTCCCCTGCGCGGGGCCCTCCAGCCTAATTTTATGGACTTTCGTTGATGGTATTTGCGCCTGTACATCAATGCAACAAATCGTGACAAAAAATAGAAGACACAAATTCCACTTTAATCCCATTGGCCCAAAAACTTAAATATATAGGTTTGTGTTTTGACCAGGCATCGCTACAGGGTAAAAACCTTCTGCATCGGGAAGTAATTTTGGTTTAGCATCCCAAGCAAGTACATCTGGTCCCAATTTGATGGTCGATTTCAAGGCTTCATCCCACTTGATCACCTTACCCGTATAACAAGCGATACGTCCGATAATACCTGTCAACGTACTATAAGCACCATATTCTGCATTATCAAATTTATATTCGCCTTTCGAAATTGCTGTAAAAAGTTCCTTATGTTCTTGTTGATAAGGATTTGGATTGCCCTTGGCATCATGGCGATAGATTTCTTTTCCTTTCCAGTCGTACAATACAGCCTGTCCACCTGCAGAAAGATAAGCACGTCCTTTTGTTGCCTGGAATTGCTCGTCTACACGGTTATGTATACCCTCAAAGTGTCTACATTGACTATAAACAACACTATTGTCAGCATATGTTAATTCTAATGCGAAATTATCATAGATTTCACCATACTCTTTGCCGGTACGGTGTGCTCTGCTCCCTGTTCCTTGGATTGATACAGGATAAGCACCTTTCACCCAATTGGCGATATCAATATTGTGCACGTGCTGCTCAACGATATGATCGCCACACAACCAGTTAAAATAATACCAGTTACGCATTTGGTAATCCATTTCAGTTTGCTCTGGCTTACGCGGACGCACCCATACACCTCCTGAGTTCCAATAGACTTGTCCAGAGGTAACATCACCGATTGCACCTTCGTGAATACGCTTGATAGCCTCACGGTAATTCGTTTGATAACGGCGTTGCAAACCAACCACAACATTCAATTTTTTACGTTTAGCTTCTGCAGCTACACGTATGACCTGCTGTACACCAGGGATATCAACAGCTACCGGCTTCTCCATGAAAACATGTTTACCTTGACGGATCGCTTCCTCAAAATGCATTGGTCTAAATCCTGGAGGAGTTGCCAAGATAACAACATCGGCCAATTGAATTGCATCTTTATACGCATCGAACCCTACAAATTTATGGTTGTCACTTACATCGATCTTATCTTGCCATTTTTCTTTGAGCGTTTTATAAGTACTCTCTAAATTATCTTTAAAAGCATCTGCAAGTGCCACCACTTTAATGTTCATTCCCGAACTTAACGCATCAAATGTAGCTCCAGTTCCGCGGCCCCCACAGCCCACTAAGGCAACTTTGATAACATCTGAGCCAGCGGCATATGCACCTGATAAAGGCATTGAGCTCAACACAGCGCCCCCAGCAACTACAGCAGAAGTTTTAATAAAATCTCTTCTTTCTAGATTTTCCATAACAGTTTTATATTGATTATTTTATATTAAAAGTCTTTGATTGGCTGTTTGTCGTAATAAGCCATAATTTCTTCGTGACTTGGTGGATTAAGGGGTCTTACCAGTCTCATACCCACGAATGGGGCTTCCGGAAACCACCAGTTACTTTTTGGAATTTGTGGATCCAACTGTTTCCACACGGGATCTGAAGCACCACGCGCAGCAGAGCGCATGTCCTCTGCCCCGCTGTCAAAAGCACCACCGCGTACAACATGTGGATACAGGGTTGTCGGAACGACTACGGGGTTGGTCAATACCTTTCCTTTGCCTTCATTGTAACTATCGGCCTTATATTGATCATAAGTCCACTCGGCAACATTGCCATAAATATCATAAAGGCCCCAAGGGTTCGGTTTCTTCTGTCCTACAATATGTGTTTTCTGTTCACCATTATCTTTATACCAGGCATAATCTGCTAATGGCGTTGCTTGATCGCCGAAAAAATAAGTTGTCTTTGAACCAGCTCGAGCTGCATATTCCCACTCAGCCTCTGTTGGTAAACGATAAAACACACCGGTACGGACATACAACCACTTACAGAATTGGATGGCATTGTAATGTGTCATCGCCAAGGCCGGGTGCCCCTCTTTTCCAAAACCAAAAGTCATATCCAAATAGGGTTTGGTAGGTCGCGTAACAGCATCAATCTCTTTGGATACTTTACCGTCCTTGCTCTTTGCAATCTCATAATCTTTATACAGAAATGGCTCAAACAGATCCCAGGTTACTTCATACTGCCCCATCCAAAATGGGTCCAACTTCACCTCATGTGCAGGTTTTTCATCCTCTTTCCCCCCGCTTGTAGTTCCCATTTTAAAACTACCACCAGGGATTGCTAGCATTTTGAACGTCAGATTAGTCCCTTCAATGGGTTGCTCATACGGTTCGAACGTCTTCTGAGCCATAGCGTGCACGCCAGCAAATAACAAAACAGGAATAAAGATTCTTTTTAACATATTTAGGTTTGTAATTAGAGACTAAAATATAAAATAAGGTGTATACTTTACACTTTGACACTATAACTTTTTTATTACAGTTTAATTCTTAACATAATAGTCCATTCGTAATAACGATTTAGCAAGATACTGATTAGGGTCCCGGGGGAACTTAACTAGCCTGAAAATCAAGATCAATAAAAAAGGTTTTCCATTTTCATGGAAAACCTTGATATCTTATCACAGCATGCGTGTGTCTAAAGCAGAATCTTACGACTTACCGCTTTATCTATGGTAATATACCCCGGATAGAACACCGACTGCCCTGCGATATTGATAGAAGGTTTAACTTTTAACGTAAATATCCCCTTTTTATTCTCATCGCTTGACATTAAAAAATCCTGCAGGTCCGAATTCTTCAACAAATCATAGATATTGGTCGCTATACGCACATTGGCCACTGTAGATTCTCCGGGCTCTATTTGTAACGATTGATTCACAATCCCTTCCACAAGCTGCTGTCCACCGTAAAGAATGATATACTGAAACTTATTGATAGACGCTTTTTTAAGCGTCGGATTATCAATTTTAAGTCTAATAACTGCTTCCAATGGAATATCTTTCCGCAAATAGGCCAATGCCAAGCTCGGCGCCGCTCCCAGGTCAATTTGATTATTCCTGATCAGTCGTTGCAATGATGTTCCGGCCAATCGAATACTATCTACCGATTCCACATCGAATTTACATTTCGCCAAATTTTCGATCTGTGCCTTTTGTCGATTCACACCACAGCCGGAAATAAACAAACCCAGCAGAACCAAACATCCAAATAAAATTTTCTTGCTCATAGCCACTATTTTCCTCCAAATTTATATAAAACTCCCAGTGTAAACAATGGGTACCCTGCTTTTAAATAGGTATTACTTTTAAAACCGAATACCATACCGTTCGTATATTGCAGCTTCCATCCTTTCCCTAACCCCATTCTTGTATAAAATACAGGTTCAATAAGCATATTATCTTCTTTCTCTGCCGGAAGACCATCAATAGCAAAATTCTTCATACGCATATTGCTCAGTCGGATGATGGTACCGTAATCGATATCATGCCGGTTGCCAAACAATTTCAGGGCATCCTTTTTCTCCGATGAAAAGTTTACCTGCACAAACACCTTGTCAAAATCCATGTCCTTCGTTTCTACAACGGCCTGTCCCATCGTCGACGAACGCTTATCAACCACACTGGTATTACCCAGCCCATAACCCCCGTAAACCTCAAATACACGATTATTTTTTCTGCCAAAGCGTGTATAATAACCTATCCCCGCTTCGCCCATCTTTTGCGCATAGTCTTTGATATTGGATCTATTATCAACATATGAACCATTGGCAATGACAGCCACATGATCAGTTACAGCTACCCCCAGATTTGCAGATACATTGGCCTTTGTATTGATATTGCCGGAAACATAGACCTCGCCAGCTTCTGTAAACATCGGCGCTGAAGGCACATTGGGCATATAAATCGAACTACAGGAATAAAATGAACAGGCAAATAACCCGGCACACAAACCATATCCAAAATTGTTGTATTTCATATGTAAGTATTTATTCAATCGTGCTTGCATCCAGTGATATTTACGAATGCTTCGCCTATTGTCTTAAAAACACCTATCCTTTATAAAAATTGTACCAAAGCGGTTACATTTAACAGAAAATAACAATTTAAACAGTCCAAAAAGCTTAAAAAGCTCAGTACCAAGCCCGATAAATTCAGCATACTAGGTAGCAATTCCGCAGAGCAGCCCGCTATACCGCTCCAAAATCACCCGGTAGCAGGCACATCGGAACAGTAGCTAAAAGTATAAACAACAAAAAAGGCATCAATTTCTTGATGCCTCTCCAATATTGTTGCAAAACCTTATGCTTGTTCTGTAGGAACTACAGATACATAAGATTTATTGTTAGCTTTTTTACGGAAAACTACTTTACCGTCTACTAAAGCGAACAATGTGTGGTCTTTACCAATACCAACGTTTGTGTCAGGATTGTGTTGTGTACCGCGTTGGCGTACGATGATGTTACCAGCGATTGCTTGTTGACCACCGAAGATTTTGATACCTAAACGCTTGCTATGTGACTCACGGCCGTTCTTAGAACTACCCGCACCTTTTTTGTGTGCCATTTCTTTATCTTAATTTAAGACTATTTGTCTGATTAAAAATTCAATTATAACGTAATACCAGTGATCTGGATTTTAGAAAATTGTTGACGGTGACCGTTTTTCTTTTTGTAGCCTTTACGACGTTTTTTCTTGAAAACGATAACTTTATCGCCTTTTAAATGAGACAAAATTTTAGCCGAAACTTTTGCACCAGCAACGCTAGGTGTACCAATGGTGAATTTACCACCGTCTTCTGCTAACAATACATTGTCAAATTCAATACTAGCGCCTTCATCTCCTTGTAAACGGTGTACAAAAAGGAACTGGTCTTTTGCAACCTTAAATTGCTGTCCTGCTATATTTACTATTGCGTACATTGTTAATTAATTAAATGTGTTATTAAATGAAGGGCAAAAGTAATCAGTTTTTATCATAATTCAAAGACAAATTTACTTTTTCGTTTCCATTTAAACGTTATCAGTTGAACAGCATTGTCTTAATCTGTATCGGGACAATGCTGTTCACCCCTGTTTTCGCTTACCAAACCAAAATTCTCTTCTCAGGTGCTACATACATTTTTGCCGTAGGCTGTACATTAAATGCTTTATAGAAGGCCTCCATATTGTATACGGGACCATTTACCCTAAATTGTTCGGGGCTATGTGGATCAACTTTTAAACGTAATCGCATGCGCTCATCGCTGCTCTTTACGCGCCACACTTGCGCAAAACTCAGAAAGAAACGTTGATCTGGTGTAAAGCCATCAATTTTATCCTGCCCCTGCCCTTGCTTGGTTAATTTGAAAGCGTCATAGGCAATATTTAAACCGCCGATATCCGCCAGATTTTCACCTAAAGTAAGCTCACCGTTTACATGTTGATTGTCCAACAGGGTAAAACTACCATATAACTTTGCTACCTGATTGGCGCGTTGCGTAAACTGTTTCGCATCCACTGCGGTCCACCAATCGTTCAAGTTACCGTCTTTATCATATTGACGCCCCTGATCATCAAAACCATGTGTCATCTCGTGTCCGATAACGGCACCGATAGCGCCATAATTGATCGCATCGTCCGCATTGGCATCAAAGAATGGAAACTGCAAGATGCCGGCCGGGAATACAATTTCATTATACGGTGGATTGTAATAGGCGTTCACCGTAGGAGTTGTCATCAGCCATTCCGCTTTGTCAACCGGTTTGCTGATTTTACCTGCCATTTCTTTATAGGCATGCTTTGCAGCAGACTGTAAATTGGCATAGTAGGTATCTTTGGCAACTTCCACGTCACTATAATCTTTCCACTTCTCCGGGTAGCCGATTTTTTTGGTGAACGCTTCCAATTTTTCAATTGCTTTCTTTTTGGTCTCAGGCGTCATCCAGTCCAATTTCTCAATCCGGCTCTTATAGACTTTTTGCAAATTGTCGACCAATTCGAGCATTCGTTTTTTTGCCTCGGGTTTGAAATACTCATCCACATACAGCTTCCCGACAATCTCGCCAAGGTTCTCGTCGGCCGAGCTCACCATCAGCTTCCAACGCTCTTTCTCCTGTTTCTGTCCATTCAGGGTTTTTCCGAATAATTCAAACTTTGCATCCCTGAAACCTTTGCTCAGTGCCGTCGCAGAAGCGTTCGCTAGATCTGCTTTTAGTTTTGTTTTCCAACTATCTAAGGACTGTGATTTCAACAAATTATTTAAAGCAAGATAAAATTTAGGTTGCTGTACCAAAATGGTATCGGTCTTCACATCCAAGCGTTGCAAAATATCTTTCCAATTGAGGTTTGGCGTTTGCTTCTGAAATTCCTGTACCGCAAATTTATGGTAGTTTTTGATGGGATCCCGCAATTCCACAGGTGTAGCATGCGATTTGGCAATTTCTGTTTCCAAGCGCAGCACTTCCTCTGCCGACTTTTGCGCATTTGCCCCTTCGCCGATCAGCCCGAATAATTTTACCAGATACGCAACATAAGCCTCCCGGATTTTCTTCGCTTTGTCATCCTGATCCAAGTAATAACTCGCTTCAGGCAGGTTGAGTCCCCCCTGAAAAAATTGCAATGCATTTTTAGTGCTGATCCGGTCATCTGCGGCCACATAAAATGTAAAAAGATCACCATCACCCTCCTTAAATCCATCCGCAGCATAAGCGATCAATTCATCAATACTTTTCAACCCATTGATTTTTTGAATGGCCCCTTCGATCGGTTTTGCGCCCAATTTATCAATCGTCACCGTATCCATACCACTCGCATAGAAATCGCCGGCCTTTTGCTGATCGGAACCTTTTTTATTGTCAGACTTTGCCGCACCTTCCAAAATAGATTTTAGGTTTGCTAGGTTTTCATCAGCAAGAATATAAAATGAACCCCAGCCAGTTTCAGAAGCCGGGATCTGGGTGTTTTTCATCCAGCTTCCATTCGCATATTGGAAGAAATTATCTCCTGGATTCACTGTAGTCTCCATGCCTGAGACATCAAAAAAATTTGTGCGGACCTCCTGAGCAGTATCGCTTTTCTTATTTGACTGACATGACATCATCATTAAGACCATGGATAGCGTCCCCCATTTGACTTTTTGTATCATATTTTAAGAGATTAAAAGAGTATTTAAATTTACTTCAAAAGTTTCACTTCATACAAATCCTTCCGTCTATCCTTCTTGACTTTAACAGTACCATACTCATGCAGGTCTCTCAGGGCATAAAGATCAACGTCGGCAATAAGCACCATTTCGGCATTCGGTGTCGCCTCAGCTTTAATGGCATTATTGGGAAAAGCAAAGTCCGAAGGGGTAAAAACAGCGGACTGCGAATATTGTATATCCATATTATTCACACGGGGTAAATTGCCCACAGAGCCGGCAATAGCCACATAACATTCATTTTCTATCGCCCTAGCCTGTGCACAGGTACGCACCCGGATGTATCCGTTTTGGGTATCCGTCATAAAGGGCACAAATAGGATCTGCATCCCCTGATCGGCCAAAATACGGCTCAGTTCAGGAAACTCTACGTCGTAACAGATCAACAGTCCCACTTTACCGCAATCGGTATCAAACACCTTCACCTCACTTCCGCCCACCATACCATAATATTTAAATTCATTTGGTGTGATGTGAATTTTTTTAAACTCATCCAGCTTACCGTTGCGATGACAGAGGTAGGAAACATTATAGAGCTTTTTGTTTTCCATCAAAGGCATCGACCCTGCAATGATATTGACGTTGTAGGAAACGGCAAACTGTTGAATGCGATCGATAATCTCTGAAGTATGCTGCGCAAGCCTTTCCATTGCCAGGCGCTCCGGGAGATCGTTATAGGGGCTCATGAGTGGCGTATTGAAAAATTCCGGAAACATGATAAAATCTGTTCCATAATCACTCACTGTATCCACAAAAAACTCGATCTGATCATAAAATGCCTCTAGGTTATCAAACAAACGCATCTGCCATTGCACCAGACCCAAGCGGATCGTCTGCTTCGTCGTCGAAATCGAGCGCGTCTCTGACTCATAATAAATATTATTCCATTCCAACAGAGTAGCGAATTCCATGGATTCAGCATCTTCGGGCAGATAATGCTTAAGTATTTTTTTGACATGAAAATCATTCGAAAGCTGAAAGGTCAGCGTCGGATCATAGATCTCTTTACGTTTGACTTTCTCGATGTAAACCCGCGGACTCATTTTATCCGCATAGTTATGGTAATTGGGAATACGCCCCCCGGCAACAATACATTTGAGGTTCATCTGTTCACACAGCTCCTTACGTGCATCATAAAGACGGCGTCCAAGACGTAACGCCCGATGTGCCGGATGAACAAACACTTCTATCCCGTACAGTGTATCTCCATCATCACTATGTTTGGTAAACTTACCGTCATCGATAATATCATAATAACTATCGTAAATATTATTCTTCTTTGAATTTAGGATAATCGACAAGGCACAAGCGACCACATGTCCATCAATCTCCACACATAACTGCCCTTCGGGAAATAATTCTATCAAATCCTGAATATTTTCCTTTGACCAGGTTTCGCCGACACCATCATAAGCCTGTTCCATCGATTTTTTCAAATCAACATAATCCTTCTTTGTCAAGTTACGCACTTGAATATCCATATAAATCTCCTTTTTGAAATTAGTTATTTAAATTTAGTAAAAGTAAAGGCCAAGTCCAAAACTAGCAATAGGCAACAAGCGAATACTAGATGGCACCCTATTTTATATTTTAGACAGTGCTTACTCAGTGATTGTTCAGTGCTCGTTCAGTGCTTGCTCAGTGTAGACTGAATATGCACTGACTTATTACTGTCTAAACATTGATTAAAAAATGTTAATAGAAACTACCTGGTATGCAGATGTTTCAATTTTAATATAGATCTTGATGATCTTATCCCTTAACAGGCAGTTAGGCAATCGTCTTTTTCATACATGAACCGAATCGGGGTATCGGAAAGACTTTTCTAAAATTAAGGACATAAAAAAAAGCGCCAATGTTCAATTGGCGCTTCGATATCTCAATGATAGCTGCTATCAACTATGCTTGACCTTGTGGCGTTCCAAAAGGGAATGCAACTGTAGGATCGCCACCTTGTTGAGGTTGTTCAGCAACACCTAAGTCCATTTTAATTGGGCCATTTAATGCTTCGAAACGGTTCACGTTATCAACCAATGCACCTAACAAGCGTTTTGCATGCTCCGGAGTCAAAACGATTCTTGATTTCACTTTTGCTTTTGGCACTCCTGGCATCACACGGATAAAGTCAACCACAAATTCAGTATTAGAGTGAGTGATAATCGCAAGATTTGAGTAGATTCCTTCTGCTACTTCTTCTGTCAACTCAATGCTCAATTCGTTTTGATTTTGGTTATTTTCCATAATAATTCTAATGATAAGTTAATATATTCTTAAATTCTACTTTGTAAATGTTCTAAAGTCTTGTCCGTTCTCAATATTCAATAACGTCTCGTAGATCAATCTGATTACGTTGTCAACATCTTCTTTATGAACCATCTCCACTGTTGTGTGCATATAACGAAGAGGTAAAGAAATCAATGCCGACGGTACACCACCATTGCTATAGGCAAATGCATCCGTATCAGTTCCTGTAAAACGAGAAGAAGCCTGACGCTGGAAAGGAATATTATTCTTCTCAGCAACCTTAACCAGCAGTTTATTCAGATTAATCTGAACCGCTGGAGCATAGGACAATACCGGACCTTTTCCTGAAAACAGATCTCCTTGCGTGATCTTATTGATCATCGGAGTTTGCGTATCATGTGTCACATCGGTTACGATAGCGACATTCGGTTTGATACGATCTGCGATCATTTCGGCACCACGTAAACCAATCTCTTCCTGCACCGAATTTACGATATATAATCCAAATGGCAATTTCTTTTTATTCTCTTTTAGCAAACGAGCAACCTCAGCGATCATAAAACCACCGGCACGATTGTCCATAGCCCGCCCAACATAATAACGGTCGTTGAGGATAGAGAATGTATCTTCGTATGTAATAACACAACCCACATGTATACCCAGGGCTTCAACCTCTTCTTTGGTACTACAGCCGCAGTCCAAAAAGATATTTTTCAGCGAAGGATTTTCTTCTTTCTCTCCCGAACGTGTATGAATTGCCGGCCAGCCGAATACAGCTTTGACAATGCCCTTTTCCGTATGGATATTCACGCGCTTAGACGGTGCAATCTGGTGATCCGAACCACCGTTACGAATCACATAGATCAGTCCATCTTTGGTAATGTAATTGACAAACCAAGAAATCTCATCCGCATGAGCCTCTATAACGACCTTGTACTCTGCTTTTGGATTGATTACCCCCACAGCTGTACCGTAGTTGTCAACGAATGTATCATCGACATAGGGCTTCAAATAATCTAACCACAGTCGCTGTCCTTCCCACTCAAATCCTGTAGGAGAAGCATTATTGATATATTTCTCAAAAAATGAAAGCGAATCTTTAGTCACAACCGCGTTGTGCTTCGGCTCTTTTTTCTTGTTTTTTTCTGCCATCTTTTCCTTTTCTATTTACTTTCGTCAAAATATGAAAATTTCAATGAAATGCAAAAGTAAAAATGTTTTTTGAAATATTGTTTGTGCAATTTATTTTAGGTCATAGCCCCCTATTTTAGTAAAAAGGATCAGCAAAAGACAATATTTCATTCACGATGAATGAATTAGGTTCGCAGTCCAATGATATTATGCTTAAAAACAAATTGTAGGAATAAAAAATGAGATTAAAGCTTATCTTTACTCCAAAGTAATTTAAACAGCTATAAAATTTATGAATTCAATATTAAGTGCAATACATTGGAATATTGACCCGGAAATGTTCAACTTTGGCGCCTTTGCCCTTCGCTATTATGCCTTATGCTGGTTATTAGCGTTTTTTGTTTCATACGTGATTATGTTGCGTATATTCAAAAAGGAAGGCCGCACACAAGAACAGCTGGATCAGCTTTCAATTTATATTTTCCTGGGCACTTTGATCGGCGCTCGATTAGGACACTGCCTATTTTACGATTTTGACTATTACAAAGATCATATACTTGAAATCTTCCTTCCATTTAAATGGGATAAAACAGGATTTCATATCACCGGCTTTGCAGGTTTGGCTTCTCACGGTGGCGCCATCGGAATTATCCTCGCGCTATATTTATTCTGCAGAAAAACAAAAACCGACTTTCTATGGCTAGCGGACCGATTGGTTGTTGTAGTCCCTATTGCAGGTGCACTTATCCGTATCGGAAATTTCTTCAATTCTGAAATAATTGGTACGCCTACAGATCTACCTTGGGCTATCGTGTTTGAACGTGTCGACAATGTACCGCGCCATCCGGGACAGCTTTATGAAGCAATCGCCTATATTTTGATCTTTATTATCATTGGTTCCCTATTCAAATCGAATCCCAATCGCCAAAAAGGTCAATTATTTGGCATATTCATGGTCTTATTATTTGGTGCACGTATGGTCTTGGAACATTTTAAAATTGACCAGGAAGCCTTCGAGCAAAGTATGGCTTTAAACATGGGCCAATTGCTGAGTATACCTTTTATTCTGGTGGGTTTCTACTTTATATTCCGGAAAACCAAAGCTTAAAACAGGGCGCAATATGTCCTTGTTTGCAAATACAAAATTTAACAGGCATCTTTTCTAGAAAAGATGCCTTGTTTTTTTTCCAATACCTGCAAAGATTACTATATTAGGCTTCAATAAATAATATATCCTTTTACAACAAGAAACTTAAGCCTAAAATGAGTCTAGCACAAGCAGCATCTGTCGAAGCAAACGAAAAGATGCTTCAATACAATGGTCAATATGGAGCGTACGGCGGATCCTACATCCCCCCGGTACTGGAAGAACAATTAGATAAACTGGCTGCTTTTTTCGATAGCCATGTCCAAAAAGAAGAATTTCAGAAAGAGTTTATTGCGATCTTAAAACATTATGTCGGTCGCCCCTCACCTTTATATTACGCGAAGAATTTAAGCGAGTATATCGGTTCCAAAATCTATTTAAAGCGGGAAGATCTCAACCATACGGGCTCCCACAAGATAAACAACTGTATCGGTCAAATTCTTCTGGCCAAACAAATGGGAGCAACAGAGATCATTGCCGAAACTGGCGCTGGTCAACATGGTGTTGCAACAGCAACAGCAGCAGCATTGTTAAACATCCCCTGTAAAGTATTTATGGGTGAAATCGACGCTGCGCGCCAGGCCCTAAACGTCAAGCGCATGGAATTGTTGGGCGCCGAAGTTGTAACGACCAACTTAGGTAGCCGTACATTGAAGGATGCCGTCGATGCGGCCTTGATGTATTACGTTGAAAATCCAACATCCTATTATCTACTGGGATCGCACGTTGGCCCACACCCCTATCCAAAAATGGTCGGCTATTTTCAAAGCGTTATCGGTAAGGAAGCACGCCAGCAGATTCTTGATCAGGAAGGGCGCCTTCCAGACAGCATCTTCGCCTGTGTAGGTGGTGGCTCAAATGCTATTGGCTTATTTTCGGGTTTTCTCGATGATCATGAGGTCGAAATTCATGGTGGCGAAGGCGGTGGCACCGGAACTTATCCAAAAACAGCTGCGACACTTTCTTTTGGCAAACCAACCGTATTCCAGGGAACCTTTTCGTACTGCCTTGTCGATGATGAGGGCAATCCGATCCCGTCAACCTCGGTGTCTGCGGGCCTTGACTACCCGGGGATATCGCCGCAACATGCCCAACTAAAAGATAGCAATCGTGCAAACTATCACCCCGTGACAGATGCAGAAGCGATCGATGCCTACAAGTTACTTTCTCGACTGGAAGGTATTATTCCGGCCATTGAATCATCACATGCTGTTGCTCTCGCGGTGAAATTGTTAAAAGACAAAAACAAAGTCGCTATTGTGAATCTCTCGGGACGTGGCGACAAAGATGTTGACCGCGAATTCTAGGCGGCAGCATCAAAATACATGTTTAGACCGAGTGCAGGGCCCTAGGTTAGGCAGTCGGTCTAAACATTTTATCCATTAGCTAACAATCTCCAAGATGAAGCGACCAAGAAATCGTCGAATAGTTTTAAAAACAGTAATCAGCCTCCTCGTCTTGCTTTGCCTGGGTCTGATAGGCTATAATCTTTATCCAGAACCAACGTTGGATCAGCATGCCAAAGTAGACAAGCTTATCGTCTATAAATCAAAAAGAACACTATTGGCCTATAATAAGGGAAAGCTCCTAAAATCTTACCGTATTTCATTGGGCGGCCAACCTGTGGGCTCCAAAGAATTTGAAGGCGATTTAAAAACACCCGAAGGGCTTTACACGATCAACGACAAAAATCAATATAGCAGCTATCACAAAAACCTGGGGGTCTCCTACCCGAATGAACAGGATATCGCCCACGCCAAAAGTTTAGGAAAAGATGCCGGTGGCGACATTAAGATCCACGGACTTCGAAACGGACTAGGCTTTATCGCTAAATTGCAGCGCCACATGGACTGGACTTTCGGTTGTATGGCACTTACAAACGCAGAGATTGACGAACTTTTTGATGCTGTTCCGATAGGCACAGCTATTGAAATAAAACCCTAACTGAAATAAAGACTTAACTGGAATAAAGACTTAACTAAAATAACTCTTGACTGAAACATACCCCTAACGACCTCAAGGCTAAAGCGCCGAATGGCCCGCCCATTACGCCCATTACGCTCATTACGCTCATCCGCTGGCCGCTTAGCCGTTCCCCCCTATTTTACCCTACACCCTGTTTTCAAAATACTACAAGATAAACCCTAAATATTACAACGCCATGTCTAATAAATTATCGATTTTTGAGTTTACATTAGTAACTTGTATTTAAAATAATTCCGATGGAATATCCAATGTGATAAACACAAATACCGATGACCACATCACAGCATGCACGGCATCCAAGAATTAAATACACCTGCATAAAATCAACAGGATATTCCATAGGACCTCTAAAAGACAAGATGCGAAGCATTCATGAAACCATAGGATGCAGACTTAAATCAGTAATAATTTATATATGAAACTTGCAATAAAGAATATGGTATGCAATAGATGCATTATGGTTGTTGAAAATGAATTGGCTAAGCTCAATCTCCATGTTAAGCATATTTCTTTGGGCCAGGTTGAGATTGAAGAAGAGCTGACCAAAGCGGAGAGCAAGCAACTTGCTTCCAATTTTTCGGCACTTGGTTTTGAACTGATTGACGATAAAAGAACCGTCATCATCGAACAGGTAAAACATGTGGTATTGGATCTTATCCGCAATCAACATAACGATACCACTCTTAATCTTTCCGAAATCATCAGCACGAAAGTGCACCATGATTACAACTACATCTCCAATCTTTTTTCGGATGTTGAAGGCATAACCATCGAAAAATACTTCATCGGCCAAAAAATTGAATATGTGAAAGAGTTATTGGTTTACGACGAACTTACCCTGAGTGAAATTGCCTATAAACTCAATTACTCCAGTGTTGCTTATTTGAGCAATCAATTCAAAAAAGTAACCGGATTGACGCCAAGCCACTTTAAACAGATCAAAGACAATAAACGCAAACCACTTGATAAGATCAACGACTAAGGACCTGCGATGCGCTTCACAGCGCAGGAAGAAATCAAAGTTTGACCGCTTCTGCCTATCGCAGAAAAAGAATCTACAACGCCACTTTTGGGACATTACCAACTGTCAAGACCGCTAATACGTGATTCACAAAAACAAGAAAAGGCTTCCGAGCGGAAGCCTTTCTTTTAAAATTGCCCTTTCAAATTAGCAACCCTTATCTTAAATATCTCTAATTCTTTTTGTTGTTGATTGATAAAAGAATTTTCCTCCAGTTTTCCTACCACAATATCACGTTCTTCATCATTGGCATAAACCATGTTTTTGAACTGATTTTTGTAGTCTTTGGCCCGGGATTTATAAATCTGTTCACCAATCCAGATCCGGTGTCCAAGCGCCTGATCCAACAAAGATACAATTTTATCTGTTGATAAAACCATACCTTCCAAATTTAAGACTTCTATTAAAGACAAGAGTGCATGTTCACGTTTATCTAAGGGGTATGCTTTACTTTTATCATGATAGAATTCATGAATATCATCCCATGAATCTATTTTTTTTGATTTGACATCATCCAGGAAAGTTTGCAGGGCATTGCTTTCGATCAGCTGTCCACCTATATTTTCCCAGCTTGTACGCGATCTACCCGATAAGGACCCGATAATATCCTGCAGTGACAGGCCTTCCTCGAGGGCATCCATCAAGTGCAGTACACCATAGTATTTAATAAACGAACGATATAAATGATAAGCCTCGCCAACCTTCTGAATAACAGTCGGTCTGCGTGAATTTTCGGCTCCTTGCAGCACAATTGTCTGATCTTTTAGGTCCATGTTGTTGGCAAGCAGTGCCCGACCGGCAACAATACGTTCTTGCTTATCCTTCCCCACGGCGGTGTGGAGACTATCTGCCACGGCCAAGGCCAACATATCCATCCCTTCAAACATCTCGTTCACCGTATCCGGTGCCAACATATCGTATTCAAAATATTGATTTTTGAAATGTCGATTGTCCCGCGCCGCATACTTATTGGCATTCCGTACCAATGCATACATGTTGTACATAAACCAATACCCCGGAATCAAGACCAGTTGATCATGTTGCACGTCATTGCTCACTAAGGTAAAAGGCAACTTGATATCCAGTTCATGCAGAAAATCCCCTTTCACAATAAGGCAATACGATGCAAATCTGGAGTTGTGTTTTAGGCTGACGCAGAGCCCAGGCCAAAAACCACGTCCCGCAATAATTTCACCATCCGCAGCTCTGGAGTTGTGATTGGATCCTACGGTTGCTCCGGCAGCCATATTACTTTGGCCCATCACCAATGCCGCACATAAAAACGAGTTGTTATGGTGCTGTTCATGCGCTGGAAAAATCAAGGAATTTAACACTTCACAACAGGAAATTGTCGAGTTGTCACCCAAATAAGAGTTGATCAAACGCGCGCCATATTTCAATTGTGAATAGGACGCCAGGATAAAACGTACAGCTTTAACGCCGTAAAATATACGACAGCCATAGCCAATAATTCCATTAACAAGCTCACAGCCTTCACCGATCTGCGTATACGATTCCTGCGAGGAATTGACGGTTACATTTTTCAGCTTGCTGACCCCTTTGATATAGACATCTGTCCCGATCTTGACATTCTTGATCGTTAACGTATTTTTGATGACGCAACGGTCGCCAATCTGGCTGTAATAGCCCCGTTGACTTCCAAATTTCTGATCAGTCAGTTCTCCAAATCGTTGCTGTAAAGCATGATCATGCCGATTGCGGGTCCAAAGGTATACATCTGCAGCCTGCATACCATCAAAAGGGTAAACCGAACGGGCACCATTTTCGTTGCAGAGCTCCAGCTCGATCCGTTTATCTGACTCTTCACCATCACGGAGAATACCATTCCCGAATTTGGCTGTACTACCAGTCTCCATTTCCTTGATCTGACTCAACAGCACCTCATTACCAACAATAAAGTAGGACAAGTAGCCGACATAGTGGACAGCAACATCGTCGCCAAAATCTGAACTGATGATCGTCGAATGATACAGGCCAATGGGCAGCTGCAAATTGCGGTAATCCAGGTAACTCGGACTCAAATTGCCGATACGGACCAAACCATAGAATTTACAGTGCTGAACCTGATTCGGATCAAAGATTGCCGATACTTTGACTTTGGACCAGTCGCTGGACCAGTTTCCATTGTTAATCAACTGTTGAACCTCCGTTTCCGTCAGGTCACGGTAGTCATTACGCGGGTTTTGCTGAAAGCGCAGGGTATATTCGTCCTGTCCTGCTGGAATAAACTCATCTGGGATAAATCCATAACCCAGCTGTTCCAAAGGTTTCTTCTTCAATACACTCATCGGCCTCCTTACTCTACAGTTACCGACTTCGCCAGGTTACGTGGTTTGTCCACATCCAAGCCTAGCTCTACACCAATATAATACGATAGTAATTGCAATGGTACAACCGAAATCAATGGAGCAATGATCTCATCTGCCTCCGGAATTTCCATAAAATCATCCGATAGATTTTCAGAAACGGTATCGCCTTTGGTAACCACCGATATAATCTTTCCCTTACGCGCTTTGATCTCCTGAATATTTGAAACAATCTTCTCGTGATAAGTATCTTTTGTAGCGATAAAAACAACCGGCAAGTTCTCATCAACCAATGCGATAGGTCCATGTTTCATTTCTGCTGCAGGATAACCTTCGGCATGGATATAAGAAATTTCCTTGAGTTTAAGCGCGCCTTCCAGGGCAACCGGGAAATTATACCCCCTACCCAAGAAAAGGAAGTCTCGGGCATCTTTGTACTTTTTGGCAATGGCCTTGATTTTATCGACCTGCGTATCCAAAATCCACTCCACCTTTTCAGGCACTTCATTTAATTCCTGCGCAAGTTTTTGATAACGTTCTTCGCTGATCGAGCCTCTCAAAGAAGCAATCTTTAAGGCAATCAGGTTCAATACAGTCAACTGTGCCGTAAATGCCTTTGTACTCGCTACGCCGATTTCAGGTCCAGCATGTGTATAGGCACCTGCATCAGAAAGTCGTGCGATAGAAGATCCAACAACATTGACAACACCCAATATGATAGCGCCTTGTTTTTTCGCATTTTCCAATGCAACCAATGTATCAGCCGTTTCACCACTTTGGGAAATCGCCAAGATAACATCCCCCGGATGAATAACCGGATTACGGTAGCGGAATTCCGACGCATATTCAACTTCTACATTAATACGGCATAATTCCTCAATAACATATTCTGCAATAAGTCCGGCATGCCAGCTCGTACCACAGGCAACAATCACAATGCGATTGGTATTGCTGATCTCATTCGCAAATTTTTCAATGCCGCTCAGTGTAATCTGATGGGATTGCAGATCCAGACGTCCACGCATGGAGTCAAAGATCGTTTGCGGTTGCTCGAAGATCTCTTTCAACATAAAGTGATCAAAGCCACCTTTTTCAATAGCCGACAACTCCAGATCCAATTTTTGGACATAAGGCGTGATGCGCTCATTACCAAGATTTTTAAGGATCAACTCCTCCGGTGTGATAATGGCTAGTTCGTAGTCATTGATATAAACAACTTCTTTGGTGTATGCTAACATCGGGGAAGCATCTGAACCCAAAAAATGCTCATTTTTACCGATACCAATCACCAAAGGACTTCCTTTACGCGCTGCAATAATACGATCCGGATGACCGGCCTCCAATACGAGGATCACATAGGCCCCTACGACCCGTTTCAAAGCAATGCGAATCGCTTCTTCTAAAGAGCATTCATTCTGCAATTGGATTTCTTCGATAAAGTTGACCAGAACCTCTGTATCGGTATCACTTTTAAACGTATAACCTTTATTGATTAATTCCGATTTTAAGGAAGCATAGTTTTCAATGATGCCATTATGAATCATCGCGATACGTCCGCTGTTGGAATAATGCGGATGTGCATTCCGGTCAGAAGGCTCACCATGGGTAGCCCAACGCGTGTGGCCTATCCCTGTGGTCGACTGCAGATCTTTGTCGTACACAAACTCTTCCAAGTTTGCGACTTTACCTGTTTTTTTGTAAACATCGATCTGCTCACCTTTATGCAATGCCACTCCAGCACTATCATAACCACGGTATTCTAACTTTTGTAATCCGTCAATGACGATACCGTACGCCTGACGATAACCTGTGTATCCTACAATTCCACACATGTATGTCTCAATTTTAAGTGTATATTTTGTTAATGCGCCGCAATGTAATAAAAAATATCTACGCAATCGATTGATTAACCTAAAATTAACACAAAAAGGGCGGCTAATGAAACATTAGCCGCCTTTTTCTATTGTAAAATGTATTATTTTTTAGTGTTCTGCCACATCTACATGGTCATAATCTTCCTTCATCAAGGCTTCATAATTTGTTTTTTCTTTCTTGCCAAAACGACGTTGAAGACTGTCAAAAATGGAGTATACCACCGGTACAATAACCAAGGTTAAAAATAAAGAAGATAACAAACCACCGATGATAACAATCGCAAGACCTCTATTCATATCGGCACCGTCTCCAGTAGCGATTGCAATAGGAATCATACCAAATACCATGGCAATTGTCGTCATCAAAATCGGACGAAGACGTGCATGATTGGCTGCCACCAATGCATCGTGCGTACTATCGCCAGCTTCCTTACGATGGTTGGCAAAATCAACCAGCATGATCGCATTCTTGGCCACCAGACCAATCAACATGATGATACCCAAAATCGTAAAGATATTCAAGGTCTGATTTCCCAAAGCCAAGAATAACAGGGCTCCGATAAACGACAATGGAATCGAGAATAAGACCACAAATGGTGTGATAAAACTATCGTATAAAGCAACCATTACCAAATATACTAGGATAATAGATGCCAATAAGGCAATTCCCAAAGTACCAAAACCTTCGGTTTGGTTTTCCATATTACCACCCCAGATAAAGACGATCCCCGGTTTACGCGGCAGTTTTTCAAACTGTGCCTGCCACTCTTGCGCTACGGTACCCATTGGTCTACCGATCGCCTGTCCCTGAATGGATACTGCCGGCGACTTGTCGCGACGTTCCAACAAAGTAGGTCCCGAACCAAAAGTAACATTGGCAAATTGATCCAAAGAAATAGAAGCACCCTGATTATTGATAAATTTCAGATCACGCACGTTGTCGATATTGGCACGACCATTTTCCGCATAGCGGATATTGATATCGTACTCATTATCGCCGGCTCTGTATTTGTTATCCGTATTTCCTGAAAATGCCGTTTGCATCGTCATACCCACAGTAGAGACATTTAGTCCCAAAGAGGTCATTTTATCACGGTCGATCTTCACATTGATCTCGGGATTACCCGCTTCAGAAGTCAATTTGACACCCGCTGCTCCAGGGATCTTGCGCAATTGATCTGCCGCCTTCTCTGCAAATTCCTGTGCATCTTCGACAGAAGCACCGATGATGGTCAGCTTCAATGGTGCCTGCTCCGCTCCCATGATACCCACATTGACGGTTTTGATTTTTGCACCGATCAGCTTATTTTCCAGTTCACGCTTTAATGTCGCTGAATACACCTGTGAGTTGCCCTCAAAATTTTCTTTGTCGAGGATCACGTGGATCTCCGATTTGTAACGCGAACCCGTTGTCGAAGCCATACCATCCGAAGACTGTCCCACTGTCGTAATAATTTCTTTGACATCGGGTTTCGATTTAATATAAGCCTCCGCTTTCTGCGTCAATAAGTTGGTCTTCTCCAGGGAAGCATCTTTATCGAGTTCCAACTGGATGAAAAACTCCTTACGGTCGATACTCGGGAAGAAATCCGAACCGATATACCCCTTACCAACCAAAACAAACGATGCCGCAAGCAAACCAATGGCCAATAATAAAGCTGCCAACTTGGTTTTCCAGGTTCTTAAGGCCCAAACTAACAATCCTGCAACCCAATGTGTAAAGCTGTTCAAACCGCTTTCAAAACCATGAATAATACGGCCAAAGAAAGAAGTTTTGCTCAAGTGCTCCAATTTACCAAAACGCGAGTATAACCAAGGCACTACCGTAAATGACACCAATAAGGATAATAAAGTCGAGATGATTACAGTCACACAGAATTGTGCCAGGATATTAGCCACCAAGCCCGTAGACATCGCGATCGGTAGGAACACCACCACAATAACCAAGGTGATCGCCGTTACCGTAAATCCAATTTCCGAAGCACCATCAAATGCCGCACGCACTTTGTTTTTACCCATCTCCATGTGGCGGTGAATATTCTCGATAACAACGATCGCATCATCCACGAGAATACCTACCACCAGAGATAAACCTAATAAAGACATCAAGTTCAGGGTATAGCCCATCAAAAGCAAGCCAATAAAGGTTGCAATCAAAGATAAAGGAATCGCCACCATGGTGATCGCCGCATTACGTAAACTCTGCAAGAAGAACAACATGATAAAGCCCACCAAGGCAATGGCAATCATTAAGTCGTGGATCACGTTATCGGCCGCATTCAATGTAAATTCTGAAGAGTCATTGGCCACCAGAATTTTAATATTCTGTGCCGCATAATCCTTCTCTACACCACTAATTACTTTTCCACTTTTATCGTGTACAGCAATCGTTTTCTTCACCGCTTCGGACACCGCTACCGCATTTGCATCAGACTGTTTAAAGACCTGCAATAAGATCGTATTCTGACGGTCCAGGCGGGCCACTTTTTCAATCTCTTTGATACCATCCCGTACATCGGCGATATCGCGCAGATAGATCTGCACCCCTGCCGGCGTTGTGATCGGGAGGTTACGCAGCTCCTCGATCGAAGTTACTTTACCCGAAAGACGGATGGTTGTCCGGTTATCGCGGGTACTTACGTTACCTGTCGGGAAATCGAGATTGGATGCAGCTACTATTTGCTGTACCTGAGAAATTGTCAGTCCATAACCTTCAATTTTCTTCGGATCTACAGAGATCTGGATTTCACGCTCCTCGCCACCGATCAGGTCTACTTTTGCAACACCATTGATCCGCGCAAAGACCGGCTGGATTTTATTATCCAAAAGATCATAGAGTTCTTTCTCCGATAAGTTGGAAGTGACGGCCAAACTCATGATGGCCACATCATCCAGGGAAAATTTGGAGAGTGAAGGTGTCTTTACATCATCCGGCAAATCGTTGATTACGGCATTGATTTTCCGTTGAGCATCGGTAAGTAGGAAGTTGACATCCGCGCCGTTGTTGAGGGTAATCATGACAATCGATACCCCTTCCAACGAAGTCGACTCCACCTTTTTGATACTTTCCAGGGATGAAATTGCATCCTCTATTTTTTTGGTCACCGAGCTCTCAACCTCTGCAGGTGAAGCTCCCGGATAGACCGTCTGTACCGTAATGACGTTAATTTCAAATTTAGGGACCAATTCATAGCCCAATCGCGTATAAGAAAACAACCCGCCTAATGTCAGTATTATAAATAATACGATAATTATACTGGGGCGTTTTATCGATATTTCGGTAATTTTCATTCGAATAATTTATTTTTAATAGCCATGCAACCGGGGTTCCATCTGCTACTGATTACAGTATGCTCTATTTAATTATCTCTACAGGGCTTTGGTCAAATAGATTGATCTGACCCGAAACAATCACCTGATCGCCATTTTGCAAACCACCTAAGATCTCGATGTAATCACCAAAGTTTCTACCCGATTTGACATTTGTTTCGATTGCTTTACCGTTTTTCAGCACAAAGATCTTGTTGTCGCTCACACTACCCACAAAAGCATTTCGTGGTACGATCAATGTATTGCTGGCAACGCCTTCGCCGAAGATGGCCGTACCATACATACCGGCACGCAATTGGTTCGATGCATTATTTACTTCGATTTCTACTGGGAAATTTAAGCTACCATCCGATTTAGGTGCAATAAAAGTTACTTTACCAGTAAAGCGTTGGTCTGCATACACACTCGCTGTCACATCAACAGATTGACCGATCTTTAAGGTCGCCACATTCTTTTCGTCTACATTGACACGCAATTTCAAGGTAGCAACATTCACAATATCGAAGGCCGCAGCACCGACACTCAGGTAAGTTCCCGGTTCGATTTTACGTGAATTGACGATACCTGATACCGACGTTTTGATGGTTACATCGCCAGCATTCAATTTAGAAGCTCTTAAGTTATTTTTCGCATTCTCAAATTGCAATTTCACCTGGTCTAACTGTTGTTTGGTTACACCTCCCGTAGAAAAAGCACTTTCAAAGCGATTCAGATCAGCCTGCGCGTTGGTATATGCGGCTTGCGCATTCGCCACGTTCACATTCAGTTTATCACCCTCGATGATCGCCAAAGTCTGTCCCGCACTCACATGAGAACCTTCATCAACCAATACTTTCACTACCCGGCCGGCAGTTTCAGCCGAAACAGTTACTTCCTGTTTCGGAGAAAATGTTCCGTTAGCAGTATAGCGTAAATCCATGGAAGATACTTTTGCTGTATCGATACGCACAGCAATAGCCACATTTTTCTTGGCTACTTCTGCTGTTTCGGCTTCGTTTTTCTTTTTATTCTTATTTAACACAAAAAATATTCCTGCTAGACCAGCAGCAATAATAAGTAGGGTAATAATTCCGCGTTTCATATTGTATTAGTCAATTATTCGTTAATGAGTGATTTAAGTTTTCCATTTGCTTTGATCAGCTGAACTTCAGCAATTTTATAATCCAGCAAGGAAGTGTTTAAATTATTTTGTGCATCTGCATAAGCGTTTTCTGCATCCAAAAGATCAGTCAATGTCGCTAGACCATTTTTATAGTTGTTGTTTGTATCTTCCAATACCGATTTCGCCAAATCCACATTTTTGCGATTCGACTCGATCGTCAACAAGGAGTTTTTGATCTGAACCTTTGAATTCTCTGCTGCCATACTTAAGGCCAGTTTCGTATCAGCAATATCCACCTGTAACTTATCAATATCAATTTGCGCCTGACGAACTTTCGATCGTGTCAGGAATCCGTTGAAAATAGGAACGGTCAGATTAAGTCCGATACCCGAAAAGCCGGACCAATTTACACCTTCAGCTTTAGAAAATAAAGGAAAAACAGGTCCCAAACCCTGTCTTCCATAGTTGGCAGTCAACGACAGCGTCGGATAATATTTGGAGATCTCTGCTTTTTTATTTAATTCAAGCAATTCATTTTGTTTTGCCAACACCTGAATCTCCGTCCTGTCAGAAACGTCTAGCGGATTATATACAGCATCTAAGGCAACGGTCTCAAAGGTGGAGCTCGGCATGGAAATCGGCTCCGACATGGACATGCCAATCACAAATTTCAACGCATTTTCCTTTAGCTCAACAGCATTTATCAGCTGTTGTCTAGAGGCTTTTAAATTCGTCACGGCAACGTTTGTACGGTCCAAATCAATCTTCTTGGCTAACCCATTTTTAAACAACCCCTCGATAACATCCCTTGTTTTTGTTGTGCTCTCCAAGTTGTTATCTACA
Source organism: Sphingobacterium paramultivorum (assembly GCF_014109745.1). Lineage (NCBI taxonomy): Bacteria > Pseudomonadati > Bacteroidota > Sphingobacteriia > Sphingobacteriales > Sphingobacteriaceae > Sphingobacterium > Sphingobacterium paramultivorum. The sequence continues at coordinate 1,426,700 of NZ_CP058555.1, read as the reverse complement.
GTTTTCAATTGCAATTTGGACTGATAAACATCATAATAACTATTTGCCACTTTCTCAATCAGCTGCTCATCTGTTAAAGTCTTGTTGACTACATAAAATTCACGTGTAGTTTTAGCAGCCTTCAATCCAGTAAATACCGTTTGATTAAACAGCTGTTGGTTTAAACTTATTGAATTTGTGGATTGCCATTTTTGTCCAAAAGCTGCCATAACGGTTGTACCTGGCTGACCAACAAGCTCTCCTGGTAAAGCAACTTTTTGGATCATTGGATTGTAGGTAATTCCACCATTAAAATTCACTTGTGGCAATGCGCCTGATTTAACTTCCGCGATTTTATGTTCGGCATTTATGACATCGAGCCCTGCCTTTTTCGCATCAGCTTTGTTCTGCAAAGCAAATTTAATCGCATCACTTAAGCTCAATTGTTGCTGTGCATGACTCTGGAAAACCATCGTACCTAATAAAAGGCTGGCTAGTATTCTGATTGTTTTCATTCCTAATTTATTTGTCCTAATTTTATATCTACTTTTTATTTATACCATTAAAAAACAGCTTGGTAGCCAGCTTTTGTTTTTGCAACACTTCATCAAAACGATCCTGATTTGGAATCCCCGAAATGATATCCGAGATATTGCACATCAAGGATAAGCTCTTCATCAATTCCACATAGATTTCGGCCGTTTCATAAAGATGCTCTTCATTCAGTTCCCCTTTTTGAGCGCCCACTTGAAGAATTTCATACAGCGCCTGTACATCACGATTGTGGAGACACTGAAAAAAATCCTGCATGGAAAGTCCCTTGATCCATTCCAGATTTTCGTTCATGTGCAGCATATAGTATTTCCGGACAAATGCATCGCGCAGTTCCAGTATTTTCATGATCAGCTCGTAGGTAGTGCCCACATGCACAGCCACCATCTTCTCCTCCTCTTCCCTATATTCATCCGTCAAACGCACAATCACATCCCGTATAAGTGCATTCTTTTCCGAATAATAGTAGTACAAATTCGCTTTGGTAATTTTTATATCCTCCGCAATTTCATTCATCGTAGTCTTACTAAAACCGTAATGCATAAAGCGTCTTATCGCCGCATGAATGATTTGATCTTTTCTATCTTCCATTCTTCAAAAAACTCCTTTCTACTTTCTGACTTTTATCAAAAATTGTTCAAAAATATAAAAAGTAACATGTTGGGCAAAATAAATTTTGAAATTGTAATAATTTTGATATTAACCTGACAACAAAAAAGGCAAACTCTCGAGTTTGCCTTTTATTATACGAACAGATCTGTTAGAATGCGACCGTGTTCTGAAAATGTTTTAAAAATTTTCGTTTATCCAGTTTATAGAGCCGTGCTGCACGATAGGCAACTCCAGTCTGCACTTCGTCGAGTTCTTTTAGAAAGCCATAATTTTGCATTTTCTTTCTAAAATTGCGTTTATCGAGTGGTTTATTCAAGATTCCCTCATACACCAGCTGTAACTGGGTGAGGGTAAATTTTTCGGGCAGCAGCTCAAAAGCAATCGGCTTATAAGCAAGGCGCCGCTGCAATCGCTCCAGACAGAGGTCCAAAATCTGCTTATGGTCAAATGCCAGTTCAGGTACATTCCGAACGGGAAACCACTTCGCCTGTTTCATATAATTTGTAACAGGTTTGGTTTTCAATTTGGTATTATCCAGCTGCACGAGGGCGTAATAGGCCACCGTCAGAATCCGCCCCTTTGGATGCCGTTTTAATCCGGCAAAGGAATGCAGTTGATCCATAAATACATCTTTCAAACCTGTATTCTCATACAAAATTCGTTTTACGGCATCTTCCATCTCTTCGTCATTATCCACGAAAAAACCTGGCAATGCCCACCAATCCTTAAAAGGATATTCATTTCTTTCGGCCAAAAGAACTTTTAATTCTCCTTCGTGAAAGCCTAATATGACACAGTCAACGGTAAAATTACTATACAAAACTTCTAAATTTATTTATGTGCAATATACTGAGCTAAATTTAGCGGTTACTAATCATCGGGTTATCTGTAACAATTATACGCTTCCTAAACGTGATGCGCAAAAAAATATTGAAAAATTTATTCAAAGTGTAGAATATACACTATAAAAATCTTATATTCGTAAAACCTAAAATATAGCGTGTGATAAAAGAAATTAAAAAAATAGGTGTATTGACGTCGGGAGGTGATGCTCCTGGGATGAATGCCTGTATTCGTGCTGTTGTTCGAACAGCATTACATAAGGGATTGCAAGTAACGGGTATTTATCAAGGATACCAAGGTCTGATCGACGCAAATTTCATAGAAATGGATACGCGTTCGGTCAGCAATATTATACAACGTGGTGGTACAATATTAAAAACAGCGCGTTGCATGGAGTTTAAGACGCCGGAAGGCCGTCGAAAAGGATATGACAACCTGATCGCTGCTGGTGTGGATGCATTGGTGGTCATTGGTGGTGACGGTACCTTTACAGGGGCTAATTTTTTCTCCAAAGAATTTGAGATACCTATTATAGGTATACCCGGCACGATAGATAACGATCTTTATGGTTCTGATTATACCATTGGTTACGATACGGCCAACAATACTGTAATTGAAGCTATTGATAAAATCAGAGATACTGCGGCGTCACATGAACGTCTTTTCTTTGTTGAAGTAATGGGCCGGGATTCAGGTTGTATTGCATTGAATGCAGGCATTGCTGGCGGAGCCGAAGCAATCTTACTTCCAGAGAAAGAAACCGCCATTGACGATTTAATCCGTCATTTAGAAGACGGTGCCATTAAGAAGAAATCGTCGTCTATTGTTATTGTCGCAGAGGGCGACCAAAACGGCGGTGCTTATTATGTCGCAAAAAAAGTAAAAGAAAAGTTTGATCATTACGACACGAAAGTTAGTATATTAGGGCATTTGCAACGCGGTGGTTCTCCAACGAGTTTCGACCGCGTGCTTGCGAGTAGATTGGGCTTTGCTGCTGTCAATGAATTATTGGCCGGAAACACACGAGTTACTGTTGGGCTTCGTGGTAATGAAATCAAGACAACTCCAATTGAAGAAGCAATCAGCAATAAGGAAATTAAACTTAGCCCTGATTTATTGGAGATGGCTGAGATTTTATAATCATAATTTGAACAGACATGATAGCAGTAGTATATAGTGGGTCTCGATTTTCCGACTGGAGATTGGCTGACAAGGGGCGGATCACCACGGGGTTCCGCATGAACGGGATCAATCCTTATCTTCAAGATGAGCGCTCCATACTACAGCATTTGCATAAAAACACCAACCTGATCAACAACGCCGAAAAAATCAGACGGATCTATTTTTTTGGTGCGGGATCTTCGTCGAAGGAACGTAAGGATAAAATAAAAAACGTCCTCGAACGTTTTTTCGTCAATGCGCGCGTACGGGTTGATCATGATGTCATTGCTTCGGCAATTTCGACTTTCGGCGACGAAAGAGGAATTATTGGCATCATTGGCAGTGGATCAAATGCAGCTTTTTATACAGGGAAAAAAATCATTGACAATAACTATGGTCTAGGTTATATTCTGGCCGATGAAGGGGCGACAAACTGGAACAGCCAGCAGTTGCTCAAACATTATATGACAGATACCTTACCTGTTGATCTGCGGGACAAACTGGAAAGAGAATTTAACATCGATAAGAAAACCATTTTGGAAAGGGTGTATATTTCCCCACAACCGACAAATTTTCTGAATTCATTTACCGACTTTGTCCTCGAAAATAAGGATCATCTATTCATGAGTCAATTGGTTAAAAATGGGCTTCGTACGTTTATAAAAACCTACATCAAGCCATTGATGAAAGAATATCCGGACAGTGATGTAAACTTTACGGGTTCAGTAGCGTTTAATTATGAGCACTTGCTTCGGGAAGTTGCCACAGACGAATTTAATATCAGTATTGGTACTGTTGTAAAAGAGCCGATACATAATTTAATTAAATATTATATCAATAAAAATTAAGAATATGAAAATTGGAATTAACGGATTTGGCCGTATTGGTCGTTTAGCATTTAGAGCGGCTATCAATCGTCCAGAAATTGAAATTGTTGGTATCAATGACTTAGTTGAACCAGATTATATGGCTTATATGTTGAAATATGATTCAACACATGGCAAATTTGACGGTTCTGTAGAAGTAAAAGACGGTAATTTGGTTGTTAACGGAAAAACTATTCGTGTTACAGCTGAGAAAGATCCGGCAAACTTGAAATGGAATGAAGTAGGTGCTGAAGTAATCATCGAATCTACAGGTTTCTTCTTGACTCAAGAGTTGGCTCAAAAACACATCGATGCAGGTGCTAAAAAAGTAGTGATGTCTGCTCCAGCGAAAGACGACACCCCTACTTTCGTAATGGGTGTAAACCACAAAGAATTGAAAGCTGATCAACACATCGTTTCAAACGCTTCATGTACAACAAACTGTTTAGCGCCTATCGCTAAAGTATTAAACGATAAATTTGGTATCGTTGAAGGTTTGATGACAACAGTACACGCGGTTACAGCAACACAAAAAACTGTAGACGGTCCTTCAGTAAAAGACTGGAGAGGTGGTCGTGGTGCATACCAAAACATCATCCCTTCATCTACAGGTGCTGCTAAAGCAGTAGGTTTGGTTCTTCCAGAATTGAAAGGTAAATTGACAGGTATGTCTTTGCGCGTTCCTACAGCAGACGTTTCAGTTGTTGACTTAACAGTACGTTTGAACAAAGGTGCTTCATACGAAGAAATCAAAACTGCGATGAAAGAAGCTTCTGAAGGCGAATTGAAAGGTATCTTAGGTTATACTGAAGACGAAGTTGTTTCTTCAGATTTCTTAGGTGATGCACGTACATCAATCTTCGATGCAAAAGCAGGAATTTCATTGAATGATAACTTCGTTAAAGTTGTATCTTGGTATGACAACGAATGGGGATATTCAAACAAAATCGTTGACTTGGTATTAGAAGTTGGTAAATTGTCTTAATCAACTCGACCAGTAATCCTATAAAGGGGCTATTCTACACGAATAGCCCCTTATTTTTTTCCTTAAAAATCAGCAGGTTGGCGTTTAAACGCAAAAAAAAGCGCTTTTAGCTTTCGTAATTCAAATAATCCGTCTATATTTGCATCATCAATAAGGCAGACAGCTAAATTGAAAAGGTGCCATAGCTCAGTTGGTAGAGCAAAGGACTGAAAATCCTTGTGTCGCTGGTTCGAATCCAGCTGGCACCACCAAAAAGGAAGAACGCAAGGTTCTGATAGATTGAAAGAATAATAATTCCAATGCGAAAATAGCTCAGCTGGTAGAGCACAACCTTGCCAAGGTTGGGGTCGCGAGTTCGAATCTCGTTTTTCGCTCACCTGCCTAGGTGGTGGAACTGGTAGACACGCAGGACTTAAAATCCTGTTCCCGTTAAGGGAGTGCGGGTTCGATTCCCGCCCTAGGTACAAAAAGAGACGCCGAATATCGGTTGTCTCTTTTTTTTTATACCAATATAAACCCTTTGCCCCAAATTTAATATTAGGCCATTTCGAGTTCGATTTGAGCGCAGTACTACGATTAATATCATCGTAACATAATTTTTATGTTTCCAATTTGGGATTTTAGAAAAATTAATCGTAATATTGCAATAACATTATGGGACTTACTAAGACAGAAATATTCACAGAAGAGCAGAATCAGCTCGCCACAATGCTCAAAGCATTGGGCCATCCTGCCCGTATTGCGATCCTTCAATCCATCATCCGTGCAAATTCGTGTATATGTGGTGATCTGGTTGAGGAACTAGGATTGGCACAGCCAACAATTTCCCAGCACCTTAAAGAATTGAAGAATGCGGGTATTATCCAGGGCACCATTGAGGGTGTACGGGTATGCTATTGCATTGAACCGAAAGCGTGGAAATTATTGAAAACAAACCTGGCAGCTTTCTTTGACTCTTATAAAGAGAACACAAACTGTTGCTAAAAAAATTTACATCAATTAATCGTTAAATTGCAATATAACATGAGCAACTCCGCATTTATCAACTGGGAAACGTTTAAAACGCAGCTCCAGCAAAACCCGAATCAAATTTTACAATTTGAATATGCAGAAGGTAAATGGGTAGATCCCTCCTACCATATTACAGAAATCAAACAGGCTCCTATCGTATCCGTCGATTGTGGTGGCGTAATGAACTCCTGGACTGAAATCATTGTCCAACTATGGGAACCAAGGGAAACAGAAGAAGGCCGTGCAATGCAAGCAAGTAAAGCGATGTCTATCGTGGATATCGTTGAAAAGAAATTGCCGCTTAATCCCAATGCTATTGTAAAAATTGAATTTGGCAACTCGCAGTTCGATACACGCCAAATGTATCCGGGTAATTTTACCGTGTCCGGACAAGATTTAATCGTTAACCTTACTCCAGATTATACCCAGTGCAAAGCCATTAACCGTGGAGGAAGCTGTGGCAACACGTCAGCTGGAGAAGAATGCTGCGCACCCGTTGCTAAAGCCGAACCTGTAAAGCTGGAAATGGTTAATCTGGCTGCTGATGGCCCCGTTTGTAAACCTGGTGGCGGCTGCTGCTAATCAAAACATTAAAAAATGGAAAAAATATTGGTACTCTGCACCGGCAACAGTTGCCGCAGCCAAATTGCAGAAGGATTTTTAAGACATTTCGCAGGTAGCCGAGCCGAGGTTTATAGCGCCGGTATAGAAACGCATGGCGTTAACCCTAAAGCCATTCAGGTTATGGCTGAAGCCGGCATTGATATCTCATCCCACACCTCTAATCATGTCAATGAGTATGCGGCAATAGACTTTGACTATGTAATTACGGTCTGTGATAATGCCAAAGAGAGTTGTCCATATTTTCCTTCAAGGGCTAAAAAACTACATTACAATTTCCCAGACCCGGCAAAAGCTACCGGGACGGAGGAAGAAGTTATGAATGAATTCAGAAGGGTACGTGATCTTATCAAAACATACAGTGCTGAATTTGTAGCGGAAAATCTCGATAAATAAACATACCCACTAACAAAAAAATATGTCAGCCAACAACTGCGCCCCAGCACATGAAAGGAAAAAACTGAGTTTCCTCGACCGATACCTTACCTTATGGATTTTCCTGGCGATGGCAATCGGAGTATCTATTGGATTCCTTTTCCCGTCTTCATCTGATTTTATCAATTCTTTCTCGAGCGGCACCACCAATATTCCACTTGCCATTGGCCTGATCCTGATGATGTATCCACCACTTGCCAAGGTGAAATATGAAAATATGGGCAACGTATTTAAGGACACAAAGATACTGGGGACTTCCCTACTCCTGAACTGGATCATAGGGCCTATTTTAATGTTTATCCTGGCGATTGTATTTCTTCGGGGCTATCCCGAATATATGATCGGCCTTATTCTTATCGGGCTAGCCCGCTGCATTGCAATGGTCGTTGTATGGAATGAGCTCGCAGAAGGAAACCGCGAGTATGCTGCAGGACTCATCGCCCTCAATAGCATTTTTCAGGTTTTATTGTACAGCGTCTATGCTTATATCTTTATCACTGTTCTGCCTCCAGTATTTGGGATGAAAGGTCTTGATGTCAATATTTCGATCGGTCAGATTGCGGAAAGTGTCGGAATTTATTTGGGTATTCCCTTTGCACTGGGCATAATCAGCCGTTATGGCCTGATTAAGTTAAATGGAGAAGAATGGTTCCAAAGCAAATTTGTACCGCTGATCTCTCCCATCACCTTAATCGCGTTATTATTTACAATTGTAGTCATGTTCAGCCTAAAAGGTGAACTGATCGTTCAGATTCCTATGGACGTTGTCAGAATTGCGATTCCTTTGGTGATCTATTTTGCCATTATGTTCCTGGTGAGCTTTTTTATCGGTAAACGAATGGGCGCAGATTATTCCAAAAATGCAGCCATTTCTTTTACAGCTTCCGGTAATAATTTTGAGTTGGCTATTGCAGTTGCTATTGGCGTCTTCGGCATCAACAGTGGCCAGGCATTTGCCGGTGTTATCGGTCCACTCGTGGAAGTGCCCGCATTGATTGCCTTGGTCAATGTAGCTTTTTGGTTAAGAAAGAAATATTACAAAGGCCAGGTGGTATAACCCAAGAAAATTATTTATTGCCAGAAAATTGATAAATTAGTTGATATGTTCCATTCAGCTCATTCTCGCAGGCACTGGCCTACACTCCTGCTGTCCGTACTCTTCTCCTTAAATGGCTTAGACCTCAGCGCACAGTTGTTTCATCAGGACAGCCTAAAATTAATAGCCCGACAGTTTGCCTTTACCGAAGGGCCGGCAGTGGACAAGACCGGGGACATCTATTTTACCGACCAGCCCAATAACAAAATCTGGAAATATAGCACCAAAGGGCAACTTTCGCTTTTTAAAGATTCTGCAGGCCGCGCAAATGGATTGTACTTTAACCATCAGGGTCTGCTCCTTGCCTGTGCCGACGAAAAGAACGAGATCTGGTCAATCAGCAAAGATGGTCAGGTTACCGTCCTGCTGACCGCTATCGACGGAAAGAAACTGAATGGTCCAAATGATCTTTGGGCAGACAAGAAAGGTGGCATCTACTTTACAGACCCCTTTTATCTGCGCGATTATTGGACCCGGAAAAAGCCAGAAATAGCGAGGCAGAAAGTCTACTACCTTCCTCCAGGAAAAGCGAAAAAACCCATCGTAGTAGCTGATGATGTAAGCAAGCCGAATGGCATTGTCGGCTCGCCCGATGGAAGATACCTCTATGTCGCAGATATCGAACGGAATAAAACGTATAAGTACACCATTGAATCTGACGGCAAGCTCAGCGGACAGACGGCGCTTATCGATCAGGGATCTGACGGGATGACATTAGACCATCAAGGAAATATTTACCTAACGGGCAAAGGCGTCTTTATTTATAGCCCGACAGGCCTGCTGATCGGCCATATTGAAGTAAATGAACCATGGACATCCAATGTCTGTTTTGGTGGTAAAGATCGTACGGTTTTATTTATAACCGCATCAACAGCCATCTATAAGATCCCCATGCATACCCAGGGAGTGGATTAATACCAACAAAAGAAAAAACATTTTTTATAGGAGCTCGTCAGATTTATGTTATTTTTGAATGTTTAATTAACCGTATGAATAACCTCAAACAGTATATCAGAGACAAAAATTGGGTAGAAGTGCTGAACCACTGTAAAGTGCTCAATCCCGATGAACGTGCAGCAACTATAGCATATTTACATGCCTTGGATATTGATCGCGATATTTTAGCAAAGGATGACAGTAGTTTAGAAGGACCGGCACGACTTGATTTTCATGAGAACCGTCAACAGGTCTACGCCACGCTCAATTTTGCACTTATTGCCTGTACCCGCCAATTTGAGGATATCGCTAAAATTAAACGCTTAAATGGAACTTGGCAATTGTGCCCATTGAGGTCCTACTTAAGCAATCCAACCATTGGCGTAGAACCCTTAATGGCCTTTTATCGGCTTTTTCCGCCCGACTATCTGCATAAGATCGTTAAGGTTTCACAAAAGGAACGTTTCGACGGTATTGATTTCAAGGTACTATGGGCATTTTACCAACAAGGTTGGATCACCTTTGATGAAAGCTATTTTGTTGCTCGTTTGTTGACAGTAGATACGCATGACAGAAATACAGAAGAGGAAGCCGATTTTTTATTGAAAAATCCTGCGGTAATCGACAACGTATTTCTACAATTCCACCGCTATGAAATTCCAGTACTCGACCTTTCCAAATGGGAAGCACGTACGGGATATGTCTGTAAAAAAGTGACTGAATATTGGACCGAAGTCATACAGATCATGCAGGAGAAGGGCTATGTATTTAACCGCGCTATTATTCCAGATTTAATGGAATCCTTACTCAATAACTGGAAGAAGCCACATTTAGATTGGCATATCCGACTTTTGGGCATATTTAATACAACACAACACGATTATCTACAGCAACAACAGCTCTTGTTTTCGCTACTGAATACCTCGAATACAAGCCTTATTAATTTTTCGGTCAGACAGATCAAGACAATCTATAAAATGGAAGGTTTTGATGAAAATGGATTTATTGATCATGTGAGTACTATTTTCCCAAAGGAGAAAATAGAAAAATCACTGCTGCTGTGCCTGGATATCCTCGAACACCTGCTGAAAAAAGAAGAATATAGATCGCTTGACATTTCCGCAGATCTATCCATGCTGTTACTCCAGACTGATTCAAAAGTACAGGAAAAAGGTGCCCAGCTTTTAGTGGAACAGGCTGATCCGGAAGTCCTGAAAGATCTCGTTGAACCCCACCGCACTAATTTAAAACTTAAGACCCTCGAAATTCTCGGCTTGGCGCGGGCGACTCCCTTCGTGGCAGATACCGCCATGGCAGACCCCGCGTTTGAAGAGTTGGCAGAACAACTGGAGCAGGTCACGATTCCTTCAACTTGGGATGCTTTGTTATTTCAGATCGGTCATTTCATCAGAACGAAGTCTGCTCTAGATTTCGACCTCTTCCTCGAAGGGCTGAATCAGTTGCAGAACGATATCCCCAACGACTACAAAAAGCAATTGAAACCCTATTGCAAACAGCTGTTCAGCCGTTTTTGGGACATTGACTACATGCGCTCTTTCGCTGATTTTATGCATTATTGGATTGGCGAAGATAGCGGCGAAAAAACTGGCCATAAAAGTGATAGTATTCCCTTTGCACAGCATAAGCTAGATTGGATGCGACAAAAACTCGTCAGCAACAACAGCTTACCATTTCTGTCGACGCCGAGTCACCTCCCCTTTTACCTGCATCCTAACGTACTGATAAAACGCCTACTCGCGTATGAACAAAAAAAGGTTACCATTGAAATAGAAGATCTAATCGTCGCCTGTAACAGATTGTTATATCAACAAACAGATGAAGAGACCATTCGTCTTGTAAAGACCTTAAAGGGAAATTACGCTTCTGCGATGCAGTACTTTTTGGGAGCTACAGACCAGGTTAAGCCTACAGCAGATGTATTGGCACTCTGGGCTCAGGTAACACGGATCAAACAGCCCGATCAGGTATTTCCGGAATTTGAACATACTTCAGCTAAAAGCTATCCCGCTGTCGTAAATCCATTTGAGATCACATTCGAAATTGTCGTCGACAAAAACGAATACGCAACCTGGCACAGAATATTTCTGGAACACAACTGGAATTATACCTGGTGCCGGCAGGAAGAAACCAAACATTACCCACCGTTATTCTATCATACAGCACCTTTTTCGAGGACATTTCGAGAAGCCATTGCCTTTCAACTCAGCTTAACACCTCAATACATTGGTCCGCTGTTATGCCGTTATATCCCAGACACCGCTTCAGGAAATGAAGTCCCGGACATGGAAAACTGCCTATACCCGATGCAGTTCGTGATGGATAATCGCCTGGAGGTACAGGGCAGCGGATGGCTCTATATTGCTGTTTGTTTATTGTTTGAAAAGAAGATCTCGAGAGATCTGGCGACAGAATATGTGCAGTTTGCGCTTTTAAATAGAAAACAGGATCTTTCCTACCTTGCTGATATCATCGGTAGGTTACTTGCTGCCGGATATGCACCGGTCAATAGGTTTATCGAATATTTAGATCGGCCATTTGTAGCACAGCAGATCAAAGAGTTCCAATTCGTATGTCTGGAAAAAACCATGGAACATCTGGATAACGAACACCTTCCCGTAAACAGCAAGAAATTGGTCGCTCATTATGTTGAGGTTTCGGCCCAACTTCAAAGCGAAGTAAATCCGATATTTTTAAGTAAAGTAAAACGCAAATGAATGTAGACTTTGATTATCTGTATCAACATACTTCTACGATCGCTATCGGGAGTAAGGATAAATCGTTCATCCTGGCGCATTGTTCTGAAATCGAACAGGACAATCAGGTTCCCTGTTTCTTTCATGGCAGCATTATCAATTCATTTGTTGCTTCAAAATGTTTAAGTACACTCGGTAAAACGGTACGTTCTCATTTTGCAATTAGCCCAGATCAGCGCATCAATATGCGCGACCCGATCGTTTCTGTCGGTAATGGCCAGCTTCATTTTGAAGCATTTTCATCCTGCAACAGTGTTTACGCGCGCATTGACGTGCTGCAAACAGGAATTGACGGGGAGTTTATTCAATCTGGCTGTACCAATGTTGATTTTAACGATGTAACGATCCGAGCTTTCAATACCGTTAACCGCACCGATAAATTGATTGTAGGCGTTGGTTCCAATGAGCTGAAAGTCATCACTGCGCGCGCAGAGACTACAGAGAAAAAAGTGAGTCTACCCGATCGCTGGATTAAAGGACTAGGCAATGTCCAAGTCTACTTATCGCAAATGGAACTTGCCTTTCAATTGAACAGAATTGAAGCCTTGCAGCTCTTTAAAGCTATACCTAAAAGCGCGGTTAAGCCCGAATACTTTTTATCTAAATCGGGCAACAGCTATACTTTTTCTGCCGTTGCCAAGCCCAACAGTTTAAAAATAGGTGGCATTCATCGACTCAATCTGATCGAAAACCTCCTTATACATGTAGACAGTGTCTCATTCTATAAACACGAAGATCAGCAAAGTACAGCGGTAGTACTTGATTTTAAGGACATACAAATGCTGTTTCTACTTTCCGAAAGCGTCTATCGCGGTTTTTCTGGTGAAAGTAAGCATATCGAAAACCTGCTTGTTCAACTGCCGGAAGAATGGCTCTTGGGTATCAATAATTATTTTAAAACCAATGAGGTTTTTCAACCTACGCTAGTTTCCATAGAACATGACATTCAGCTCGGCACCATGGAAACCATGCAAGCCTCATTATCCAGTATGGGATTATTGGGTTACGATTTGTGGAGCAACAATTATTTTTACAGAAAGCTTCCATTCAAACTTTCACGCTTAAAACGCTTTAATCCAAGGTTGCAAAATGCCGTTAAGTTGATTGATGAAGATGCAGTGCTGCTCCTGCAGCATGACAAAAATGGTATTAAGGCCGAAGTAAAAGGCAGTGCAGACCTGAGCCATATTGTCGTCGGTAAAGGGAATGATCTACAATGTACCTGTACCTGGTTTACGAATAACAGGACAAATAGAGGCCTCTGCAAACACATCCTGGCAGTAAAGATGAAGCTGAGTGATATTTCGTAACTTGCCATACACCGCAGCATTTTAAAATGGACTGTTTCCTATGTTATTTTTTCAATTTCCAGCACAGATGTCCCCTTTTGTAATGCTCGATCGTTTGATGGTAAATACTAAAATTTAAAAACGATGAAAGAATTTATGCTAATCTTCAGACTAAAGGCCGGCGCTGATTTCAAGCCTTCTCCAGCACAAATGCAGGAGCGTATGAACTGGCTGGCCAGTATCGCTGCTCAGGAAAAATTGGTGGATAAGGGAAAAACACTTTTACCGACGATCGACAGTGGACGACATATATCCGCTGATCAAGTAGTTACCGACGGTCCCTTTACCGAATTAAAGGAATACGTCAGTGGCTTTATTGTGGTGCGGACCGAAAACATTGATGAAGCTGTAGAAATTGCCAAACAGAATCCAATATTTAAAATTGGCGGAAGTATTGAAGTGCGTGAGCTCCTAAAATCCTAATTCCGTTGGAAAAGCCTACATCAACAGCTGAGTTGATACCAGGTCTGTTTCGCGACCTATATTCCAAAATGACGGCTGTATTATGCCGTCATTTTGGATTGTCCGACATCCAGCTTGCGGAAGATATTGCCAGCGATACATTTTTAAAAGCTTCGGAAGTCTGGCCAGTTACCGGCATCCCAGCAAACCCACAGGCCTGGCTCTACACTGTCGCCAAAAACAAGGTAAAAGATTACTTTAAACATAAGGCTGTCTTTGAACTTAAAGTCAAAGACAATATCTTAAAGGAACTGAATGAAAAGACGCTGCCAGACGACATAGACCAACGTACCATTAGCGACAGCCAATTGGCGATGCTATTTGCCATCTGTGACCCGATAATACCCATAGCGGGGCAGATTAGTTTAGCATTGCAGATCTTATGCGGATTTAGTATCCTAGAGGTCGCCCAGGCGCTGCTCACAAATAAAGAAACCATAAAGAAGCGCATATTTAGAGCAAAAACAGCCTTAAGGGATAGCAAATTTGAACTAAAAGAATTATCCGATAGCCAAATAAGCGCTCGCCTAGCCGCAGTATTGAAAACGATATATCTTCTCTTCAACGAAGGATATTATGCTCAACATGAAAATCACATCATTCGAAAAGAACTATGCATGGAGGCCATACGATTAGCTCTCCTGTTGACAGCACATGAAACAACCAACCTGCCACAGACCAACGCTTTAATAGCGTTAATGTGTTACCAAAGCTCGCGGCTTGATGCCCGAATGGATAAGGATGGGGCAATCGTACTTTTTGAACAACAGGATGTGCAACAATGGGATAGCGATATGATCGATCAAGGTAATTTCTACATGGTACAGGCGACCGATACGCAGGAAACCTCCAAATACCATATCGAAGCAGCCATCGCTTATTGGCACACCGTGGTGGATAACCAATCGAAATGGGAATACATTTTAAAATTTTATAATCAGTTGATTCTGATCGAATACTCCCCCGTGACGGCCCTCAACCGGGCATTTGCCTATGCCAAGATGTATGGCACAGAGGCAGGTATCGAGGAAACAAAAAAGCTTAATCTCATTAAAATGTCCCATTATTTTGGATTACTGGGCTACCTCTATCGGGATCTTGACCAAGCCGAAGCAATTGATAACTACACTAAAGCGCTGAATTTAGCTTCTTCATTAACTGAACAGGATGTTTACCAAAAACAAATCCTTGCACTCCAGTGATAATCGATACCAGATCCCAAAGCAAAAGACTTGGGATCTGGGCTAAAAACAACGGTTAAGGTATCAGCTTTATTCCCTTGTTTTGACCTTAGTGTGGAAAGTCAGCCAATATCGCGTTGTAATCGGGTGAAAAATTAGGGAAGACCGTACCTTCTATCCGATACGTCTGGATTTTCGTTATCCCAACATAGGTTCGGAATACAGCAGCTAGATAATCCGCTATGTAGTCTTGTACCGGCGATGAACTTTGCATTCCACCGGAAGCAATAGCCAAATAGACATCTTTGTCCGCGATAAGTCCAACACGATTACCGGTGCCATCATACGTGTAGGTAACACCAAAACGAACCAGTTGATCGATCCATGCTTTAAGGTGAGCAGAAATGCCGAAATTATGCATTGGCGTACTGATGACGAGCATGTCTGCCGCATTAATTCGCTCAATTAAATCATTCGCATAGGCCAATGACTTAATCGAACGATAATTTGGCGTATCTACTGGAGTATAAAATCCCTGAACCATCTCATGGGTATACAAAGGCGGAGGTGTATCAACCAGATCCCATGTGATCACGGATATTGAGCCGTATTTTTTTCTGATACGATCAATAATTTCTTTGCCCAAATTTGTGCTATAGGAGCTGTCTGCTCTTGCACTTGATGTAATGTGTAAAATGGTCTTCATTCGTTTTAACTATTTTACGACTTAACGACCAAGAAAAACAAAAGGGGACACTCCATTCTTCGAAATAACACCCAATCCGAACATCACTCTCGTTCCGATTACCCAATTCAACCTTAACGATGTACCAATCGCGCTCTCTTCTTACATTCCATTATCCGCACTTACCTGTGCCTTATAGCGATCAATCTTTTGGTAAACTTTGTTAAAAAACATTTTCTTGTCCCGTGTTCCGGCCGTATTTAACAACCTGGAATTTTTGAGCTGATGCTGATAGAAATTGAAAGCGTGTCGACAGCTGTCTTTATCATTGGTAATGAAATAGCCCAGCATCGTATGCGGAACGAATAATGACTTTCTGTCGTTATTTCCAACAAGGACGTTATTGTTTAAAATCAATAGCTCATGGTAGTACAGCTGGTACTGGTCATTGTTTGGCACACAACTTTTCTCCAGTGAAAACAGCAGTTCTTTAAGCTGCTCACAGAGCATCTTTCCGTTTTCGGCGGTCAGTAAGCCGGCCTGGGAAAAATAGATGATCTGCTGGAGTGTACTGTTAATTGTGGTATCATTCCAGATCTCTTTCACCCGGATGGACGAATAATAATCATAAAGCTTCTGCCCCCTACTATCGATGGGTGTTTTCGACAAAAAAGATTCGAAAGACAACTCCAAACCGTCTGGACTCAATAAATTGAGCCATACATATTTTTTGAATATGGACAAAAGCCCTGTATTGATGGTATAAAAGATCGGAATATCCTTTGCCGAGTAATACAGGTAAGTCTGAAGATTGGGTTCAAACTCCGTTAACGATTTAAACGAATGCTCCAGATAATTTGACAGATCATTAAAGGACTGGATTTCCGCTGTTTTTTTTACTAAGATGTGATCACTTTGCTGAAATAGCTTATCCAAAGAAAGTGAAAAGCGATTTGCAAGCTGCACCGTCTCTCCTATTGAAAATTTACTCTTCATTGAAATTCTGCGGTGCGCCGCATCATAACTAATATCAAGCGCGTCAGCAATCACCTCAATAAGAGATTTCGAGGGATCAATTTTTCGCTGTATTTCCTGAATCAACTTTTCCTGATACATAAGCCAATTATTTTTTTGCGATAATCACAAAAATAAAAATTTATATTATTGTTTCTCACAATTTTAACTGCGATTATCACAATAACTTTGAAAGACAATACACATTTATTTTATTAAAAGCCAACTATGAAAACCGTATTAAATAAACAAGAGGAATTCGCAAGCCAATTGCCGATCTTGACAAACACCCGCCTAGCGCCATCACTCTTCCAGGGCAACATTGAAAACTTCATCGGTATGAGTCAAATCCCTACAGGCGTCATCGGCCCCCTTAAAGTTCATGGCACTTCAGCCAACGGAAATTACCATATTCCACTTGCCACAACTGAAGGTGCATTGGTTGCATCCTATCACCGCGGATCTAAAGCCTGTTTGCTCGCCGGCGGCATTACATCGATCTGTCTGCAAGAAGGGGTTCAGAGAAGTCCTGTATTCAAATTTGAGAACATCAAGGATTTAAGTCTTTTTGTTTCCTGGTTCCTCGCAGAAAAAGAAAACTTTCAGGAAATCGTCAAACGCACAAGCAGATTTGCTAAGTTAACCGATACCCGCATACAGATTGAAGGCAACCATTTAACCATATCCTTTGAATATTTCACTGCCGATGCGGCTGGCCAGAATATGGTTACCATCTGCACAGAGGCCATCTGCCGGTTTATGATTGACTCTTGTCCTATTAAGCCCAATCACTGGTTTATAGAGGGAAACAGCTCGGGAGACAAAAAAGCGACCGCCGCAGCATTCAATCATGTCAGGGGTAAAAAGGTAACAGCTGAAATAACATTACCGGCCAACATCGTGTCCGAAGTCCTTAAAACTTCAGCCGAGCTGATGGATCGCTATTGGCGTACGTCCACCATGGGTGTTATCCAAAGTGGAGCTATAGGTGCACAGGGGCATTATGCCAATGGATTGGCCGCTTTGTTTTTGGCAACAGGTCAGGATGTCGCCTGCGTCGCCGAAGCGGCAACGGGTATCACGCGAATGGAGCAGAATAAAGACGGATCACTCTATGCAGCCGTGACTTTACCCAATCTTATTGTCGGCACTATCGGTGGTGGAACAGCACTTCCGACCCAAAGAGAGTGCCTGGAAATGATGGACTGTTATGGCGAAGGGAAGGCCATAAAATATGCCGAAATAGCTGCAGCCCTTGCACTCGCCGGAGAATTATCTATTGCCGCGGCCCTTTCGGCAGGTCATTTTACACAGGCACATCAAAAATTAGGCAGAAGAAAATCACTATAAAATGGAAACTAAAAAAGAAAACAGATGGAATGTGCCTAATGCACTTTCCGCCTACCGTATACTGGCATTACCCTTTATCAGCTATGCCCTTTTAACAGCAGACAGGGATCTCTTTATCCTATTGCTGTCCATCAACCTGATTAGCGATATCCTCGATGGATTAATCGCCAGGCTATTTAACCTTCAGACGGAATTTGGCGCCAAAATAGATTCGATCGCAGATATCGGAACATACCTCATGGCATTCATCGGCATGATAACATTGGAAAAAGGATTTGTAATGGCCTATAAAGTCGAATTTATCCTACTTATTGCCCTATGGATTGTTCCCCAGATCTATGCTCTTATCCGATTTAAACGCTTTCCCAGCTTCCATTTATGGTCCTATAAATTAACGGGCTATCTCCAGGGCATATTTATCTTTAGCTATTTTGTATTCGGTTTTAACAGCTTTTATTTCCACCTGATGCTAACCGTAAGTTATTTGGCCTATCTGGAAGAATTGGTCCTCGTGATTATTCTCCCGAAGTTGCAATCCAATCTGAAAAGTATATTCCTTATCCAATTACAAAAAAAAGCTTGATTATGTATGTATTGATGGCGAATATAGTGTTGTTATTTTTTTGCATCGGGGCATTGGTCACAGGCTATCTCAATAAGAATAGTCAAGTTGCGCAAGCCAGAGAACGCTGGTTAAAACTGGGTTTTTACTTCCTGATTTTGATCCTTGTCTTTTTTTCCATTTATATGGACTATGTCAGACTTTTGGCTATTTGCATTGGAATAGTCGGTTTTTACGAAATTGTCAAGGCCCACCTATATTCAGAACGACCACTGCTATTCTTATGTCCCGTAGTGGTCCTTTACGTCGCTCTTATCGCTGCGTTTATAAACTTCGGGCACAGGGCATCGACAGAAAAGGTTTGTTTTATCTATTTTATGGTGGTGATTTTTGATGGATTCAGCCAGCTCTGCGGTCAATTATTCGGCAAAAGAAAACTTATTCCCTCGGTTAGTCCCAATAAAACTGTTGAGGGTCTAATTGGCGCTTTGGTCATTGCCACTGGCACCAGCCTTTTCCTCTTTCCATCCATCGACCTGTCCATCACGCAAACTTTAAAGACCGCCCTTTTTATTTGCTTTTCCGCATTGCTGGGCGATCTATTGGCTTCGTGGTACAAACGAAGCTGTCAAATTAAAGATTACGCCCCCCTCATTCCAGGGCATGGCGGAATACTGGATCGATTTGACAGCTTTATATTCAGCGGAGCCATGTACGGACTAATTTATCTTTAAAAACAAGATTATGAAAAACGATTTAGAGAGTATGCTCCTATTAGGCACCCTTTTCTTGCTGCTATTCGGACTTGCTGAACTATTGTATCAAAAGTTTAAGGTCAAAGCAGAGTTTACCCGAAAACTCGTCCATGTCGGTACGGGGATAATCTGCATGTCATTCCCGATTTTGATTAGCAGCCACTGGTCTGTTTTCATCCTATGCGGATTGTTCACTTTGATTTTATTGCTGTCCATCAAGTTCGATTTATTGAATTCTATCCATGCAATCGACCGAAAATCTGTCGGTAGCCTGGCCTATCCTGCGGCAGTCTATCTTTGCTTTCTCGCACAGATATTGTTGGACAAAGGGTCTATTTTTTATTATTTGCCTTTGCTCACCTTGGCAATATGTGATCCGATGGCAGCATTATCTGGCAAAAAATGGCCTTATGGTTCTTACCGCCTATTTGGTGCGCGAAAAACACTACTAGGGTCCGCAGTGTTCTTTGTATGCGCTTTGATTACCGTGGTTTTAATTGGACACTATATGCAAGAGCCAAGCCTGCACATGAGCGAAATCACCATGATATGTACCCTGGCTCTCGTCGTGACCATAGCCGAAGCATGTAGCAAAGACGGTTACGACAATATAAGCATTCCGGTCAGTAGCATTCTCAGTTTGTATATTCTATTTCCCTGATAACGAACAGTCCAGAAATCTTAATTTCATTTGCAGAGTTATTGAATACGAATGGTATCTCCTACCTTATGCACACGGGGCGCGACGGTTGTGGCTTCACTGTACTATGCTACCTATACCCCGAAAAGAATACCGCTATTATCATCCTTGCAAACGATAGTAGCGGCCAGGACAGATTAGCGGAACTGAAGGATGACATCACACGGACTTGGCTTACCGAATAGCTAGCGTCGCCGTCCAACAACAAATTTGTGCAGTTTTGCTTTTACCTGCTTGCCGGAGCCAATAATAACAACCATAAACCCGCCAAGGATGGCCAGGGCAATGCCGCATTATTTGGCAATCCGATGGGTATAGCCCTGTGGTCAGACCAGTATATTGTCGTCTGTGATAACGACTACAACAATCATTATTATAGTATCCGGGTTGTCAATAGTTATGGTGTAGTGACCACCATTGCTGGTGGCAACAACCCGACCAACAGCAGCAAAGACGGTATCGGCAAAGCAGAACAGTTCAATGGCGTCAATGTCATTGAACTGTTTTTATCCGTCCGCTTTGGGTTTTCTTTTCGCCGATTATTTTATATTTTTGTACATCTTCCAGCAATAATCTAATTTAGTCGGGAACAACCATTATGCAATTTAACTTCGCCTTTGATTCCAGTCCGTTTAAAACCCTGATCGCTTTTCATAAGATTATACCATCCTTTGAAGCAGCGGCCCTATCGCCGGTTGGCTTTCAGGCCAGCTATGCCCGATCGCTGCTGGAAGAAATCAGCAAATACCCCGAACTTATCGATGGGGTCGAAAAAGCAGAAGACCTGCTGCGCTATGAGCCTATTATCAAGGTGCTGCTGGCCGACCTGTTCCCGAGCTCACTGACACATAATGAGATCAAGGCCGTTACCATTCCCTTCCATCTCTATACGTTCAACCATACCGCAAGACTGGAAAAAATATTAGCGGATGCCGGCGATCACTATGAATTTAGCCTTCGTGATATCTCGCCCGATACCTATTATATTCTCAATTGCTGCGTTATCATCAGCCAGTATTATGGCTTTAAAGTGGATGCCATGGATGCCCCCCTCTTTTTGGATATTCCAGACAAGGATAATATCATCCATCATTACCGCGTCCTATTCAATGCCGATTTTATCGATGTCCTTCCGACAGAACGGGCGCTCGATCTTACGGCTGAAGATATTACCGAACTGGTCGACAACTTTTCGGATATTGCCCTATGGAAGTCCAAATTCCCTGAGCAGAGCTGGATCCTGAAAGGCTTTTCCATTATGACGCTTTTTGATGCGACCATTGAAAATGCGGTATCCAGCTTCAAGAGCAATCTGTTGCGCGAAAAAAGCGCTGTCCAGCTGGCAGAAATAGAAAGCATTTTCAGGTCGATTTATAAAATAAATGATCTGCGCATCGGATTGACCTCCTTTGAAAAGGTCAGGAACGAGTACAACTTACGGATTGTCGAAAAACAGCTGTACAGTCATCTGCTTTACGACTCGACGATCGAGGAATGTGAAAACATGCTCTGCAGCGAGACCTTGGAAAACCTGCTCACCAAGGACGAATATTTTGTTGTACCGGA
Organism: Sphingobacterium paramultivorum; assembly: GCF_014109745.1. Taxonomy (NCBI): domain Bacteria; kingdom Pseudomonadati; phylum Bacteroidota; class Sphingobacteriia; order Sphingobacteriales; family Sphingobacteriaceae; genus Sphingobacterium; species Sphingobacterium paramultivorum. The sequence continues at coordinate 1,405,205 of NZ_CP058555.1, read as the reverse complement.
TATTGACAAGCTGCCACTGGATGATCCAAAGCAGGCCTATTTTATCAACAAGCTCAAGCAGCAAAAGGTGAAGAGCTTTATTTTTGTTCCCCTGGTCGAAGGCGACAAAGTGCTGGGTCTACTGGAAATGTCCTCATCCAAGGTGCGGGAACTCAATTCGGTCAATGCCAACAAGCTCAACTTCATCTTGCCCTTTATCAAAGATAAAGTATCGAAAGCCTTTGCCGAAACTGAAAATCAGATCGAAGCGGTGATCCAAAAGGAATATACCGCTATACACCCGAGTGTTAAATGGCGGTTTCAGGAAGAAGCCATGCATTTCCTCAACGACCGCGCCTTTGGAAAAGACTATGCCCTGCAGGAAATCGTCTTTGACCATGTTTATCCGCTCTATGGGCAGATCGACGTACAGGGCTCCTCAGAATCCCGCAATCAGGCCATCCGTCAGGACCTGATCAATCAGAGCAAGGAACTGATCGCATTGTTCACAGCAGTCAACCAAACGCAGCGATTACCGCTCTTTGAGCAGAAGGTCTTCGACCTGGAAAGAAACCTGACGACGCTGCAGCAAGCGCTGCTGACGGATACGGAACAGCTTATGCTCGATTATTTTAACCAGGATATTCACCCTATTTTGGAGAATTTCAGGAAAAACAACAAAAATAGCGTCGCCACCGAAGCCATCGACCGCTATTTTGAGCGGATCAACCTCTCTATCGGCGGTTTTTACGAGGCCCGACAGGATTATGACAACTCTATCACGCTGATCAACAAAAAGCTGGTGGCCATCCTCGACGAAAAGCAGGTAGAAGCCCAAGAATACTTTCCTCATTATTACGAGCGCTACAAGACAGATGGTATCGAGCACAACATGTATATCGGGGCCTCCATCGCTCCCGGTCGGAATTTTGAGCTCTACTACCTACGCAATTTACGGCTATGGCAGCTGCAGGTGATGTGTGCGATGGAACGCGAGTTTAGGCAGCTCCAGCCCGCCCTTCCGCATCAGCTGGAGGTGACCTCATTGGTGCTGGTCTTTGCCACCCCCATTTCCATCCGCTTTCGCATGGACGAGAAGCAGTTCGATATCGACGGCTCCTACAATGTGCGCTACGAGATTGCCAAGAAACGCATTGATAAAGCCAAGATCAAGGGCTCGACGGAGCGCATCACACAAAAAGGCAAACTGGTTATTGTCTACTCCAATGTACATGAAGAAACAGAATATCTGGGATACATCAACCTACTACAGCACAAAGGATTACTAGACGATAATATCGAGCAGTTTGAGGTGGAAGATCTGCAGGGACTAGTTGGCCTGAAAGCGATCCGTGTGGGATTCAACTTTCAAGATCTGCACTAAAGTAATTCCTGGTGTTCCATCAGGTAGGCCAATGCCTCACGTACGGCTTCCTCGCTGCTTTTTGGATTAAAGCCGAGTTCCGTGCGCGCTTTGCTGATGTTAAAATCCTGTTGCAGCCCCGAAAACATCGCAATATCTTTGGTGGTGATCACCGGAGCTTTCCCTTGCAGCCGTGCCGCAAATTGCATCAGGCCGGCAATCGTATAAAGTACTATTTTGGGAACAGCTGCCGGAATCTTGAGCTGAAGTTGTGGATATAGCTTTTGTGCCAGCCGGGTCGTATCACTAATACTCATGCACTTTTCATTGGCGAGGATATAGCGTTCTCCCGGTTTTCCGTGTAGGGCGGCAAGGTAGCAGCCCTCGGCGACATCTTTGACGTCTACCCAATTGAGGGATATCCCCGTATCGACAGGAATCTGCCTGGTCAGAATAAGGCGTAGCACATCGTACGATACATTGAGGGGCAGAGCGGCTTCGCTGCCGATCATGGCACCGGGCATGACCGACACGAGTTCGATCCCCAATTCACGTGCTAGCTGAAAGGCTAACTTTTCGCCATCGTTTTTGGAATTGTAATAGGCATCCCTCCGGTCGGGGTTATAGCCATTGCTCTCCCTTGTGGGGGTATGCGTATAATCCAGTGCAGCGATGGAACTTACATAGATGATTTTTTTGACGCCTGCCGCCGCCGCGGCTTCGATGGTATTGCGGGTCCCCTGCATATTCACGTCGTAGATTTCCTTTTGCGGATCCCGGGCCCATAGTTTAAAAGCTGCGCCCACGGCATAGAAGGTATCCACTCCCTGCAACGCCCTTGTAAAAGAAGCCTTATCGGTGATATCTGCCGCCACAAGCTCGCAGGGCAAATCTTGTAGTGCAGCGCTATTGTCGAGATTTCGCACAGAAGCGCGTACCTGAAAACCCCGTGAAAGTAATAGTCTCACCAAGTTGTTGCCCAGGTGCCCATTTGCGCCCGATACCAGTACCAATTTTTTTGTTGTCATGTGTCTGATTTTAAATGATAGCACAAAGTTCTGCTTTGACCATTCAAAACCAGTTCACAAATGTTACCTAATGATCTGTTTGCGGATACGGCTCAAACTTTTGGGGTTCATGCCGAGGAAGGATGCGATATATTGCATGGGTACGTTGTGCAGCAGATCTGGCTGTTCGGCCATGAGCTTGAGGTAGCGTTTTTCGGCCGTAAGCGTGGCTAGCTCTTTCGATCTCTTCTCATTGTAGCTTAAGGCCTGCTGAAACACATACATACTAAAATCTTTAAATGCAGACGATTGTGCAGTTAGCATATCGAGGTTTGCTTTGGTGATACGCAGCAGTTCGCAGTCGGTGATGCTTTCCAGGTTTTCTTCGGAACGCGTCTGATTGCTAAAATTCTGGTAAGAGCATATAAATCCCGGGGGACAGTTGATATGTGTCGTCAGTTCGTCGCCTTTATCGTTGTAATGGAACAGACGTACAAAGCCCGACACAACGAAATAGAGGTAAGCCGGTACCTTTCCCTCCTCTTCGATGATCTGATGTTTGGCATAGCGCACTGGCTCCATATAGTTCTTACACAGATCAATTTCTGGCTCCGATAACTTGCTGTGTTGTTTGATAAGCTGAATAAACTTTGCGTGCATTGTATCTATTTTATTCGTGCCCCTCACCCTTGCGCTATGTACATTCCTAATGCTTTGCGCGTGATATTGCATCCGGGGAAACGTTTCGTTGACTAAACAAATATACTAAAAGCGATTAACATACTAATAAAATTAGTAGACAAATATCAATTTATTGAAATAAATACTTGATTTGAATCACGATTTGAAAAAGCAAAGTCACGCTTTGCGAGAGCCTTTTATGAAGCAGTGGATATTGCTTCATAACAAATAACGCAGCCCGGGGGCTGCGTCATTGAAAAAATAGTCTTTGCGAAATGCCGCTTAGGGTTTGCGGTTGCCTACCCTCACCGGTCTGTCTGGTTTATACTCATCCCAGCCCTTAGACCGCAAATGATATACGTTATCCAAAATTATTTATCTCTTTCGTTACGGTGCAGATGGGGTTGTTTGCCGGTATGTTTCTTGATGAAACTTCTGAAATTTGCGACATTACTAAAACCTATTTCGAAAGAAATCTGCGAAATGGATAAATTCGAATGTCTGATCAAACGAATAGCCTCCCCGATTACAATTCCAGAAATAAATGCTTTTGCAGATTTCCCGCTATTCGCTGCGCAGAGCTCGGAAAGCCTTCTGCTTGTAAGTTTTAATTTATTGGCATAAAAACTGACTGAGGTACTTTCACGATAATACTTGTATACCAAAATGTTAAAGCTGTTAAACACGATTTGTTCCGATGAACTGCACAGCTTTGATAGGATCCCCTGAAGAGAGAGCCTGTAATGCCCTTCAAGCAAAATTGACTCGACACAGTGATGAGCGACCAGATCCAATATTTCCGGTCCCTGTACCCGCGCCATTTTTATGCGTTCAATAATAGCCGTATCAAAATAGACCTGATTTCCCATTTTACCCTCAATCTGTATGGCATTCTGAATGCCATAGAACAATATGGAGTTGAGAATCTTCACGTCGGATTTCGATCTCAGATAAAACGCTGCGGTAAATGATAGCACATAGCCCCCTATTGGCGCATCGTTCATGAATTTGATTCGCTTTCTCGGCCCTACAAATAGTAGCTGTCCGCTATCCAGCGTATAAAACTCCCTATTTACAGCAATGACGATCGGTTCATCTATTTTTATGATGTAATAAGTATCACTTGCTATATCACTTTCGGTTTGTTGGAATTCGGCGAGTGTACAAATCCCAAAATCCTGTAGCCCTATTTCTAGGTCCTTACTATTCATCATCGTCTTGATAAGCGTTTATACAGTTATCAGCACTAAAACCTCCTGCAGTTCATCTTCACTTGTCTGAGATCATAAGCTGATCCTGTTTGGAACCCAAATCGGATTGGAAGCTGTGCTATGTTATCATGCGCTGTTATCTGTGTATCAAAAGACAGTCAGCTTTGACTGCCTTTTGCCTACATATTTTATCTTGTGGTATACCCGCCATTGGCGAAAATAGTCTGTCCGGTTATCCACCAGCCATCAGTTACCAGAAACTCAATCAGTGGTGCAATGTCCTTAATATCGGTAAGTCCACCCAGTGCAGACGCCGACTTGTGATAGGCTACAGCATCTTCAGATTCCTGTCCGTAGAAGAAAGGTGTATCCATCGGACCAGGAGCTACCGCCGTAACTGAAATTCCGCGCGGTCCAAATTCCTTAGACGCAGCCCTTGTAAAATGTTCTACAGGAGCTTTCATTCCCGCATATGTCGAATAAAGGCCTGTATAGGCTGCTAATAAAGACGTAACGACAGTGCAGATTTTGCCGTTATCATTGATCCGCTTGCCGGCTTCGAGAATAAAAAAATAAGCGACCTTCGAATTAATATCACTCATGCTGTCGTACTCAAGCTCTGACGTCTCTACAAACGGTTTTTTCAGTACTTTACCGACCGTATTGATTGCGATATCAACCTTACCGAACTTTTCTTCGGCTTTGTCAAATAGCGCTTTTATATTTGATAGCTGTGTAAGGTCGCCCTGGACAAGCAGTCCCTCGGCACCAAACGCCTGTACATCCGACAATGTTTTTTCTGCCTCGGCTCTTGTGCTCTCACTATTGTAGTGAATGACAAGCTTTGCTCCTTGTGCCGCAAAATCCCGGCTCAACAGCCCCCCTAAGTTTTTCGCACCACCTGCGATCAAAACTACTTTTCCATTTACTTCTTGATTTGCCATAAATTTGAAAATTTGAATCCATCGCCCACTGATTTGCCGTGGATGCGCTGGATTACAGGTTTAGATTCTATCAGCGCTTATTCTGGCCTCTCAAAGCTATTTTACCCCGCTAGAATCTCTCAAACCAAATATCAATAATTGAGCTGCCAATCAAAAAAAACAGGGTTTCACAATGCTATCACACTTATCAAAATAGCAGGTAGTCCCGTGGTTATCAATCCATATACTTCGATAGCTAGAAAGAGTAGCTCGGTCGAAGTGATTTTCATTAAACACTTAACTAATCTGATCTGAGGATTAAACAGTTAACTAACCCGATCTGAGGTTGAAACGGAAATATAACGTCCGGAAATATCAAAAAAAAGGACCCCCCGTTGAGGTGGCCCCTGATTAATTGATTAATTGTGTGCGTAAATTATAGCCATTGCGTAAATTATCGCTATTTTACCTGCAGGATCGAACGCTGGTGACTAAAGTTTTCCAGACTGAATCTGCCGTGATATTTTCCCATTCCCGAAGCACCTACGCCACCGAAAGGAAGGTAATGCGATCCGACGTGGATCAATGTACTATTGATCTCCGCATCGCCACTGGTGGTTCTTGCGATCACATCATCTGCAAATTGTTGACTTTCAGAAAACACGTACAGCGCCAATGGTTTGGGTCTGCTATTGATCTCTTTCAGTACTTCATCAATATTGCTGTAAGCTAAAATAGGAAGGATCGGACCAAAAATTTCCTGCTGCATCACCGCATCATTCCAGTTGACATCGTCCATCAAAGTTGCTTCAAAATGGCGCGTTTCCAAATCATATTTTCCCCCATAAATAACTTTTTCGGGAGCGGCATCCAGGTATCCCGCTAAATTCCCGATCTGATGCTGGCTTACAATCTTGCCGATTTTCCCTAAAGATTCGTCGTTGTATGTAGCTTTAAGATAAGATTTTAACTGTTCGATAAAGGCGCCCTTCACAGATTCATGCACATAAACGTAATCCGGAGCAACACAGGTCTGTCCGCAATTGATCCATTTGCCGGCAGAAATGCGCTGAACTGCTTTTTCGATGTCCGCATCATGGTGCACGATCGTTGGGGATTTCCCCCCCAGTTCCAGTGTAAGCGGAATCAGTTGTTCGGCAGCGGCTTTCATGACAATTTTGCCAACATTCGGACTTCCCGTAAAAAAGATGTAATCAAAAGGAAGGCTCAATAGATAGGTATTTTCTTCAATAGCGCCCTGAAAAACGGCAACATATTTTTCATCAAAAGCTTCGCTAACAATATCTTCAATAACCTGGGCAACATGGGGCGTGTTTTCAGAAGGTTTGATGATAGCCGTATTTCCGGCCATCAGGGCACCGATCAGCGGACTAAAAGTCAACTGCACCGGGTAATTAAAGGGACCTATGATATAGTTTACACCGTAGGGCTCATAAATGTACTTACTGATGACTTCCGCTCCCGAAGCATGCGGTTTTGATTTGACATAGGTTGGTTTTGCCCATTCTTCCATATTTTCGATCATATCGTCGAGTTCATCGAGAACAATCTGAACTTCGACGTACTCTGCTTCTGCCCTGCTTTTTCCAAGATCGATATTCACTGCTTCACAGATCGCATCCGTATAACTCGCAAAAACTTTACGGAAATTTTGCAACTGTCTTTTACGGAATGTGATTTCCTTCGTTGCTTGCGTGCCGAAAAAGTCTTTCTGTTTTTCGAATACTTCTTTTATTCTGTTTTTAATTTCTGTAGTCATTTGTTTGTGATTTTATGCATTTTAAAACACGCATAGCGCATAAAGTGTTTGTTTTAATAAAGTAAAAGTGTCTAGCGTGTTTATATCTTGTAGACCAAGATTACGGTGCTTTGATACAAAACAAAGGTAAAATAATTTTATATTGTGCAAAACATAATATTGTCATATATATTAGCTGAAACCTGTATTTATAGCACAATTTAACGTTATTATTACCCTTGCAGAGTACGTAATTTTACCCATTCAAAACTGGACTGTAATACCTATTTTAGGCTCATTAATAAAATTTTCTATCTGAAAGATCTATGGCGGACATCAATACCATTGAAGGGTTGCAACAGGAAAACCGGAAGCTGAGGAACAGCGTTTCCGAACTGTCTGAATTTATTGACAAAGCCTCCCTATCCCTGCATTGGGTCAACAGCGAAGGGATTATCATCTGGGCCAATCAGGCAGAACTTGATCTGCTCGGTTATACTCCACAGGAATATATCGGTAAGCCGATCAGGAACTTTCACGCCGACCAGGAGATCATTGCGGATATCTTGCAGATGCTTGCCGCAGATCAGCGCATTATCGACCGCCGCGCGACACTCATTTGCAAGAACGGTGATCTGAAGTATGTCAACATCAATTCGAGCGCACTGATGAAAGACTCGGAGTTTGTTCACTCCATGTGCTTTACCAAAGACATCACCGAAGCTGTTCTGGCTGAACAAAAGAAAGATAAACTCACAGCGATGTTGGGGGAAAAGGAAGAACGCCTGCGGCTTGCCATTGTCTCTTCAGGAATGGGTACCTGGGACTGGGATTCAGCATCTGCAAAGGTCAGTATTTCCGAACGTTCGCAACATATATTAGGCCTGCCCAATGAGTTATGCCGTAAAGAACAACTTATCGACCTTGTACATCCCGAAGACAGGCCTACGATCTTTAAACAGATTCAAGAGCTAAGTGAGCGTAAAACTGACGGCCATTTTGATTTTACCTGTCGGATCATTAACGGCTACAATGGTCTAATTGCTTTTATCCGGGTACAGGGATCGGCCTATTTTAGTAGAAGCGAACATGCCGGAAGAATAATCGGTACAATCATAGATATAACAGACCAGAAAATAGCGGTCGAAAGAAGCGCGGAACTGGTGGCGATCGTAAATTCATCCTATGATGCAATAATCGGAAAGACTTTGCAAGGAATCATCACAAGCTGGAATGCAGCAGCCGAAAAGCTCTTTGGGTATTCTTCAAAGGAAATGGTCGGTCAGTCTATATTAAAATTGATCCCTGAAGAAAGACATGCGGAAGAAAATTACATTCTGGAGCGTCTTTGCCGAGGACATTCCATAAAGCATTTTGAGACAGTGCGTAGGACAAAATCAGGCAAACTGATCGATTTATCATTGACGATATCCCCTATAAAAAATGATTTGGGAGAAATCATCGGAATTTCCAAGATCGCCAGGGATATCACAGCGAAAAAGCAAGAAGAGCATCGCAAAAATGTCTTTATCTCTATGGCCAGCCATGAACTCAAGACACCGCTGACAAGTGTCCTGTTGAGTGCACAAATTATGCAGCAACATAAAGAACTGTTCGGGGAAAAGAGCGCGGCGATGGGATCAAAAATCGAAAACCAGGTAAAAAAGATGATGCTTATGATCGGCGATTTCCTCAGTGTTGCAGAAGTTGAACAGGGAAAACTACAGCTCAATAGATCATCTTTCAACCTAAGGGAACTGATGCGAGACTGCATAGCAGATCTTGGTACACATAACCACCGCATTGAACTGAGCTGCGATGCCTCCAGCGAACTTTTCGCAGACCGGCCAAAGATAGACCAGGTGTTGGGGAACCTATTGAGCAATGCCGTGAAATATTCTCCTAAGGGTGGCACAATAACTATCGGCGCGGAAAGCGTCGACGGAAAAATTCGCATTTTTGTACGCGATCAGGGATTAGGCATTGAAAAGAAACATCAGAAAAATTTATTCAAGGCTTTTTATCGCGTAGATAATCTGAACACCTCTTATATATCAGGATTTGGCATTGGCCTGTATATCGTGGCTGAAATATTGCGCTGCCATGGCACAAGGATCCAGCTTGAAAGCGAGAAGGATAAAGGATCAACGTTTTACTTTGACTTAAACATCCCTCTAAATTCCAGTGGCGTCTGAGCCGTTTTCTTTTTGAACAGTTTGCTGAAACTTTGTGCATGCTCAAAACCCAGTTCGTAAGCAATTTCATTTACGGTAAGTTGTGTCGTTGATAATTTCTCTTTTGCCCGCTCAATAAGTTTATGGTGGATATACTGCTGCGTGCTCTGGCCAATGAGCGAGCGTAGCATATCGCTTAGATAACCCGCAGACACATTCAACTGCTCCGAAAGAAAATGGACCGTTGGAACTCCCTGAATTACCGAATGATCATGATCCAGATAATCATCCAACAGCGCTTCTGCCTTCATTAGAATATCATTGTTTATATTTCTTCGCGTAATGAACTGCCGCTTGTAAAACCGGTTGACGTAGCTCAGCATTAACTCCACCTGCGATATAATGACTTCTTGGCTAAATTCGTCTATCCGATTGTCAAGTTCATTTTTCATGAAATTCAAGATCGCTATCATCGTTTCTCTTTCCTGATCAGATAGATGTAACGCTTCATTCACAGAATAGGAAAAATAGCCGTACTTCCTAATTTTATGGGCTAAAGCGGAACCCAGAAAAAAGTCAGGATGGATCAGCAGCAGATAAGCATAGGTATCCCTATTATATTCTGTGCTGCCCACCAATTGATTGGGCGCAAAGAAAAGCATACTTCCTTCATTAAAATCATAGTACCCCCTGCCGTACTTGAGTTTTCCGCTGTTTTTTGTTATAAAAGTTATCTTGTAGAAACTCAGGACATCGTATATTGGAGCCATAGCGGTATTGAATGGATTATCCTGATTGAAATGGACCAGGCTAATCAGGGGATGCTGCGGTTTTGGTAGGCCAAAAGCTTCGTGACTCTCGGATATAGATATAAAGCGTTTTAACTTATCCTCTTTCTTTTTCATACACTAAATTTATAAAAAAACCTCTAGCTTGTAGCTAAAGGTCTTCCTTTGTGTAATTCTACCACGGCACTTGACCGCCTTGTTCTGTGCGATAGGTAGCCGGTCCCGTAAAGCTTCCATTGGGTATATCTTCCGCCAGTGCCACGCGTATCGGCTCAAGTGAGCCTTCTTCCACTGTATCTGTACCTTCAAAGTTATTCAGGGCTGTCGCTGTAAAACCCGGACTTACCAGATGTACCTTAACATTGGTATTTTCCAATTCATTTGCTAAAGAAAGGAAAACACCATTTAAAGCGGTTTTCGAAGCGCCATATACGGCATCAAATCCACTACGAAATGCATTGTCCGGATCCGCATTCAGGGTTAGTGAGCCTAGAGAACTTGAAACGGTTACTATTCTAGATTGTTTTGCATTCCGAAGTAAGGGCAACAAGGCCTGTGTTATGGCAAGCGTGCCAAAGACATTGGTTTCCCAAACCTGGCGCATTTCAGCTATGGATGTGACGCTTGCCTTCTGCGCACTCAGAATTTCCCACATCGTACGACCGGGGATCCCTGCGTTTGAAATCGCCGCATTATTGACTAGCAAAGTAAGGTACCCAAACTCATTTTCTATTTTACTGACAGCATTCCTGATTGAATTATTGTCGGTAATATCCAGTTGAATGGCATGTGCTTCACCTCCTATCTGATTGGCGGCATCCTTTCCTTTTTCTAAATCTCGTGATCCAACAAACACATGATATCCATTTTCAGCAAGAGCTTTGGCAATCTGAAAACCAACACCTGTATTGGCACCTGTAACAAGGGCTACTTTTATTTCATTTGTCTGCATGTTAAACTTATTTAAATGTAACAGGACAAAGTTCCACATCTACGAGCGGTCAGTTGTAGTTGAATCGTGGATATTTCTAACCAAATTAAGGGTAGATATAAATTCACGGCTAACCTACAATCCTTACAAACTTCAGTTGAGTTGCATTGTAGGAAAAAATAAACGAACAACGGTTCCTGTCCCTATTTTACTGGAAATATTAATAGCTCCACCTAAACGCTCGATAAGCTCTTTTACCAGAGGAAGGCCTATTCCTGAAACCTGATCCGGTTGGAGATGTAATCTTTCATGGGCCATAAATTCCAGATTGAGATTTACATCAGGAATACCGACGCCATTGTCTTCCAGATAGTATACAATTCCTTTACTTGTCTCCTCACTGTAGATATGTAGATAATCATCGGCTGTCTGTGCCGCATATTTTATGGCATTTGAAATAAGGTTAAAAAATATCTGATAAACAGCATTGGCATCTGTACGCAGTGCGAGAAGCTTTCCCAATTTAAATTTCACCTGCGAATTTGGATATATCAACTTGACTTCTTCCGTCCATTCCATCATTCTTTTATCCATCTCCAAGTACTCTATCACAGGTTTGTGGTCTCTTATTTTATTTAGCTGGAGTTTTTTATCAAGTATAGATTCGATATTCTGTATAGCCATGTTCATGTTTTCAAGCCATTTTTGGTTAACATCTTGTGGCAGGTTAATGTTTCTGCTCAAAAAATGATTTCCCAATTTTAGAACTGACAATGGATTTTTTAAATCATGAGATAACGTATTTGCAAAAGCATCAAGCTTTCTATTAAAGATCAACTGCTCATTTTGACTTTCGGCAATGTCATAAGCTAGTTTTCGCTCGGTCACATCCCACGAAGAATGAAGAATGCCATAGGTATTCCCATTATCATCAAGGAGAGCTTTGTATTCAAAATCAAAATAGCGCTTTACAACTTGATTTCCACAGACAATATCTGCTGGAGTATCCTTTGCTGTGTACGTGATTCCCGTCTTCCAAACATTTTTCAATATGGATGAAAATCCTTCTTTATGAAAACTCGGAAAACATGAACAAAACGTTTTGCCGACTATACTGCTATCAGCTCGCCAGGTTTCTAGCATAGACTTATTGACGTAGGCTATATGTAGATCGGGGCTGCTGTATATAGCAGTTGCCAAGGGAGACATATCAAGTATCGGCAGCAAAAACTGATCGTTGAGCATCATAATTAACTAATTGTGTAAAAATAAATCAAAAAATATGGAAATATCGTTCAAATACATTCACACAAATAGTGCCATACTGAAAGAATAAACTGCATTTAAACTATCGTATACACAAATTATGGCGCAGGGAGCCGATCCGGCTACCCAGTTAGCGGCAAAGAAATTACATAAAATAAAGGTTTACACACTTTATCATGGGTAAAGAAATGGAATAGCCATAGATAAAATTCAATTCATGTGGAATGATTAATTGCGCGTGGGATAGATTGGCGCGGGATAATCCCTGTCGACATGCATCTGATTGATCAAAATCTCCTTGATCAGGTGATTCATTCGCTTATCATTGACGTCGATTTTTACGATTTTGTGGCTGTAATAGCTGTCGCTTTCAAATTCACTTTCGATTTTCTCGGCGAATGCAGGCGATAGTGATTTGTAGTTAAGTACAACTTCGGTTTCCTTTTCTGCTATTTTTTTTAACGTCAAAGTCCAGATTACCCCATATTCCGGAGAGAAAAAGACTTTTCTCGGCGGCGGTACTTTCAATTTTTTATTCTTTAACGTGTACGTATACAGCATATGAATACTTGGTTTGGAAACATCTTTTGCCGCAGCCGTGACCAATTTATGATACTCTTTTTCGTTATCCACAACCGTTTCAATGCTTATCCCCTGCTCCTCGATTTCAAAACGGGCAGTCGAATCTGTACTTCCCAGCGCTGTGATTTTGATTTTGCTGTCGACAAACTGACCGGACATATCGGGGATGCCCTCTTTTACGCGGTCAAAACTTGCAGCTAAACGCATCGGGATCAATTTCGTCGTCAGCGTTTGCCCATGTAGGCTACCCGCTGCTGCAATAAAAAAGAGCATTATACCAACATATTTTCTCATCATGATTGTTTTAATTTAGCGATTTCAAAACGATTAAAATCTGATCTTGAGACCTGATATTAATGTAAATTACACTTTTTGTCAGTTGTTTTCTGCTCTTGATAAATATTTAGCTAATCACATTTACAATCCGCTGGATATTAATTCATATTCGCAACAGTTGGCTAATCAGTTCAATACAATGGCGCTACCGCACAGCAGCTAACTACCGTTGAACCGTAGCTGCGTAGAGCCCAGTTGAACCGTTGCCGCCTAATGCCCAGTTGAACCGTAGCCGCGCAGCGTACAGTTGAACCTTAGCTGCCTAGCGTACAGTTGAACCGTTGCCGCGTAGAGCCCAGTTGAACCGCAGCTGCGTAGTACAGTTGAACCATAGCCGTGTAGCGTATAGTACCTAAAAAGGTGTATCAAAGCCCGAGCTATAAAAAACTTAGCGTTTTTCCATCGCTTTCATGGCCAGTCCGGCTGCAATACCACCGATAACATACCAGGCAACCGTCATTAACTTCGTACGATTGGTCTTTTTTATGGGTTTGGCATCGAGTCCGGCCTGTTCCGGAATAGTCAATGTTGCGAGCCCTACCACAGTACCGAGCAAGGCTCCTTTCAGCAGCCTATTTTTCTGACCGCCATAGCCGATAAGCGTATATAACATGGTATTTGAGGCCACATCGGCGCCAAATGTAGCTGCTACCAGCGTATTACCTTGGGGTGGTTTAAATCCGGCGAAGCGTACTGTTTTCTTCATCGCCTCCTCACCCACTTTATCTACTTCGGGCGACTGGGAATCAAATCTTTTGGCAGCGCTGTGCACTATATTGAGGACGAGTGCACCGATCAATCCGCCCAGCATATTTTTATTCAATCCGTTCATAGGTTGTCTTTTTACTTTTTCAATCTTGCTTGTTAAGTTCTCAATCTTGCCGAGCCCATAGATCGACAGGTTATTTTAGAACGAATAGACCAGAAACCTCAAAGATGTGCCGGTCTTTTCTAACTATTTATCCATCAAATGGATTGATAGAAAAACAAGAGTAAGATTGAAATCGTTTAAAAAAGCTTCAGTTATCTTTAACAGAAAACAGCCCTTTTATCTCGGCATGTCTCTTTTCGATCAGAAGAACCGTATGATCGTATTCATCCTGAACCTTCTGATCCCTAAAGAATGGATGCAGCTCACCTTCGACCAACTTATGCTCGGCAAATTTTCCCAGAAGTGATTTGAGCTTCTCCCTTAATCGGCCGATCTCTTCATCATTTAATGTGGCTTCTCTAATCTTACGTCCCACATCCGCATCACCATCCTGCCATTGATCTTCAAATTTTTCCATAATTTAATTTATTTTAAAGTATTCTATTAAATACCGAATCAGCCCCTACTTTCTCGCCCCAATCTCATTTTCTTCGATCCGCTATACATACCCCCACACTCCTTTCGGTTTCCACTTTTTACACGTTTAATGCCGCTATTCACATACTTTCACACCTTTTATCGCCCTACTTTTGGATAACAACTTTTTTGCGGGTTGTTATTTAATATAATATTAATGGACACTGGGGCGAAGGGATTCGTTCCAGTATTTTTTTACACGAATCCGCACAAAAAAACAGCTGCTAATGCGCATATGGACCGCTGGCCTTTCGCATTCTTCCACGGTATTGCAGTGGATTGGAACCCGAATGTTTTTTGATGAAATGCCGAAAATTGGACTCTTCTGAAAACCCCATTTCATAGGAGATCTGGGAAATAGAAAGATCCGTATTTTCAATATAGCGCAGCGCCTCTTTCAAAACGATGTCGATAATGGCATTCTTTGCCGTTTTATTCCAGACTTCTGTACATAGATTCGTTAGCTTTCTTGGCGTAATATGTAGTTTGTCTGCATAGAATTTGACGTTGCAATTTTCTTTATAATGTTTGTGTACGAGTATGGAAAAACGGTTGGCCAATCCCTGCACCGTACTGTCCCTACCCCTGCTGAGTTCCTTATCGAAATCTGTTTCCCATATCCCTTGTAAAAGGACCGACTCGATGAAGTTGTGCACGATCAGCGAAGTCACCGCGGCGTTTCTTGATTGATAACCTTGGATATTTCCGATAATCTGCATCTTCATCTCTTCCTGTTTTATCCGGCTTTTAACGGCCTTGAGCAATCTTTCACTGTCAAAAAATAATCCCGAATTGATCAATGTCCTATCCAGGGCCGACCTTTCGTAAAACCGTGAAGTAAAGCGGATCAGATACCCGTTCGAAGTGCCCGATCCCCTGAGGGTAAAATCTTTCGCCGGACCAATAAAAATGAGCGTATTGCCTTCCATGCAAAAAGAATCATTCTCCAGGCGGATCTCAATGTCATCAAATGGTATCAGGATAGTGAAAAGATCCTGACCATGATACCAGTAGGGAAACCGCTGCTGCTGCCATTCCTTTAAAGGTATAATTTCAAATTCAGCCGCTTTACTGTCCATAAATGAGCTATGCTATGTATCTATCCTTTGCTTAATGGAGATCGGATGTCATCATCAAGCCAATATTTAATTTCGTCCAATGTCATTCTCAGGTTGGTTTTACTGAAAATGAAAAGTGCACCGTTGGCCTTAAACCGTTCAAGTTCGGTGATATTATCTGTGGTCGTATACCCGAATACTTTAATCGATGGAAACCGATCGCGGATATGAAGAGCGGCCTCATGTCCATCCATTACAGGCATATTAAGATCCGCAAGGCATACGTCGGGCAGCTCGGCGGTACTTTCGAGTTTTTTCAGGAGCTCCAGTCCGTTGCTGCAATTAAAACGTAGATCAAATGTTTCATTGTTGACAAGCACTATTTTCATGAGCGTCCGCTGAAAGAGACTATCGTCCACAAATGCTATTTTTATTTTTCTTCCAATCTCAGTTCCCATCTTCTCCCTTCTGCAAAATATCCAATGGCAAATAGTCCTGTTCAGTTCCCGCTACGAAAGTAATCTGTATAGCCCCGAAAGCATTCTCCATTTCCACGCTGGTTGCATGAATTGCAGGTGTTATATATTCTCGTTTGGCCTTTAATTGATCCTTCATTTTCGATTCTGTTTAAGTTTGAAATATATGCGTTAGTTACATAGCACTGTAGTCCAATTCAGACTACAACTTTTTTTCAATTAACTGATTCATAAAGGATAAAAAATGAAATTATCTGTCTGAATAGGATTTGTCATGAAATGAATAGCGATTAAGGTGTAGTTTTTAATAATATTTATTAGATTATTTTTTGTAAGGTAAAATAGTTACATTTGATTATTGGAACTGTAGTCTGAATTGGACTTCTCTGGAAAACTTATATATTTATTTTCAGAAAATTAGATTCAAGTCCAATGATAAACTTCAAATTTACGCTGCTATATTCCTCCCCCTTTTCAACAATATCCCTCACGATCCTTGATGATTCTCAGACGGAACATGTGATCAATACTCCCCTTAAAATTTGCCCGGATTTATGGGATTTCGAAAAACAGCGACCCCACAATATTTACCTCAAAAAAAATAAAAATTTAAATGCCAAGCTCGATAGGCTAAAAATCGGAATCGCCGAATACCTGAGCAATGTCGCGGCAAAAAACAGCAAAATTTCGCATATCAAACTCCGCAAGATCATAAAAGAAAATTGTGATGGTACAAAGACTTGTCGCCCCGCCAACAGCCTTCTAGATTATGTGGAAACTTATATCCGGAGCCGTGCCCACCTTATTTCCGAACCGACTTCCAAGCGTTACCGGGTATTCCTCCATTTGCTCGAGCGATTTGAAGGCCATCGCCAAAGACACTTTTTGCTGCACGAAGTCAATGCATCCTTTGTCAAAGAGTTCCTTGAATTTGGCGAGCTGGAAGAATACAATAAAAGTACGATCGGCCGCACCATACATTTTGTCCGGACGGTGCTTAATTTTCTGGAGAAAAGAGGGGTCAGAACCTACGTATATGAACTTGAGCTTCCCAAGGAAAAAAAAGTCAATCTTTTTGTCACCCTCAGTGAGGATGAACTGGTAAAACTCAAGGAAACGGATGTCCCTCCAAGACTACAGGCAGCTCGGGACTGGCTAATCATCAGCTGCTACACCGGCCAGCGCATTTCAGATTTCATGAATTTTGATATCCAGAACCTCGAGATAATCAAGGGAAAACCCTGTATCTCATTTGTCCAGCAGAAAACGCAAAAAGAAATTCTGCTGCCTTTACATCCGGTACCATTGACCATATTGTCGGGCAATTTAAACGTATTTCCAGAGAAGCTTACTGCGCAAAAGTATAATCTGCAGATCAAAGAAGTCGCGGAACTTGCCGGTATCAATAGCCTGGTCAAAGTCCGCAAAAGAAAGGGCTTCCGGGCGGTAGAAATGTTTGTGCAAAAATGGGAAGCGATCACAAGCCACATCGGAAGAAGAAGCTTTGCCTCAAATTTTTACGGTAAAATCCCTACTCCGCTACTGATGGAAGCTACAGGTCACAGTACCGAGCAGATGTTTCATCGCTACATCAGTACCATTGATACGGAGCGGACAAGAACGTTGGGACAGTACCTGGAAGATGCTTATAACGAAAAATTCAGGGTAGCTTAATTAGCGATTAGATCCGTAATTCGGTTACAAGTTTCCGTAATTGGGGTAAACATGCTGCAGGCTCTGCTTCGTAATTTTGGGTAACAAAAATAAGAAGCAGATGAAAACAAGAAAATTAGGCGCGCAGGGACTTGAAATTCCAATGATCGGCTTAGGCTGTATGGGGATGAGCAGTTTTGCGTCCACTGGCGATATCTACGGCAAGGCCGACGAAAAAGAATCCATAGCTACCATCCACCGATCGTTGGAACTGGGTGGCAACTTTTTGGATACGGCCGATCTGTATGGACCCTTTGAAAACGAAAGGTTGATCTCCAGGGCCATACGCGGCAACCGCAACGACTATATCCTCGCCAGCAAGTTCGGCTTTGAGATTGATGATAACGACCAGGTGACCTGGCGTATCAATGGTCGGCCAGATTATATCCGAAAGTCTATCGAGCGCTCGCTGAAAAACCTCGATACCGATGTGATTGACCTCTATTATATGCACCGCCCCGACCCCAGCATACCCATTGAGGAAACCGTAGGTGCCATGGGCGAGCTGGTCACAGCGGGCAAGGTCAGGTACCTGGGCATTTCGGAAGTCAGTGCCGAGCAGATCCGCAAGGCACATGCGACCTTCCCGATCACGGCTGTGCAGAATGAAATCTCCCTGTTCGGACGCGAGGTGGAGACCAATGGCGTATACGATCTGACACAGGAGCTGGGTATAGGCCTGGTCGCCTACTCCCCTTTGGGCCGTGGATTTATCACGGGTGAGATCAAGTCGCCGGACGATATCCCCGAAGATGATTTCCGCAGGCTTATCCCGAGGTTTCAGGGCGAGCAGTTTTATAAAAACCTCGATCTGGTGCGTGAACTCGAACAGATTGGAAAAGAAAAAGACGTTACCTCGTCGCAGCTGGCCCTTGCCTGGCTGATCCAAAAAGGAATCGTGCCAATACCGGGGACAAAAAGAGTGCGCTATGTGGAGCAGAATATCGCAGCTACAGACATCCTATTGACCGCCGAAGAGCTGCAACGCATTGAGGCTATTCTGCCGGTCGGACTGGATACCGGATCCCGCGATGTAAGTATTCCGCTGCAATCATAAAAAATATAAATGCCATGCCAGCAGAAAGCGCATGGCATTTTACTTAAATTAGGCTATCATTTAACAGGCAAAAAGAGCATGTCAAAGAAAGAACCCGTACTGATCAGGATCAATAGTATCGCCGACTATCATGAAGCGCTGCAGCTGCCCAAACCGCAGCATCCGCTTTTTAGCATCACCGATTTCTCCAAAAACAAGCATATACATCCAACGGTCGAGACCACCTTTCAGCTCAACCTGTACTGCATTTCCATCAAAGAAGATGCACAATGCGTATTGGGTTATGGCCCACATCAGTACGACTTCCGGGAAGGCCTGATGACCTTCTTTAAACCCGGGCAGATGATCAGTGTTGATCCCGATACTGCCCATGCCGAAGTAGGTTATTCCCTTGTTTTCCATCCCGATTTTATCCGCACCTATGACCTGGCACACAAAATCGGCAGCTACAGTTTTTTCGATTACGAAGTCAACGAAGCACTTTTTCTGTCCGACCGGGAAAAGGAGCAGATCCGAAATATCGGAAAAGGGATTTTAAGCGAATATGACAGTCCGATCGACAGCTATAGCCAGGATGCCATTGTCAGTTTCATCGAACTGTTGCTGGTGTATTCGCAGCGGTTTTATAACCGGCAATTTATTACGCGTAAAGTACACAATGTGCCCTTGGTAAGCCGGTTTGAACAATTGTTGGATCAGTATTTTGAAGCCGAAACCCAACACAAGGGCTTGCCGCAGGTGGGCTACTTTGCTGAGCGGCTGAATATGTCGAAAAACTATTTAAGCGATTTATTACGGTTACAGACCGGTGAAAGTGCGCAGAACCATATCCAACATAAGCTCATCGAAAAAGCGAAAGATCTGCTGTCCAGGTCGGAGCTTTCCGTTGCCGAAATTGCCTATCAGCTGGGTTTTGAACAACCGCAGTCACTCAATCGTTTATTCAAAAAGAAAACGGAGCTCTCACCACTGGAGTTTAGACGGAAGATGGCTACAAGCTAAGATAGCATCCTTAAAATCTGCTGCATATTGAGCGGCGGGCCACCATACAGCAGACTTTTGATCTTAGAGGCGATATCGAAGCGATAAATTGCGCCAGATTTCTGTCGCAAAATGCTGATCTGAATGCCTGTTTTCAAAAAACCAGTGGTCGCCTTTTTTTACGAGTTTTTGGTCAATTCCATCAAGCGAAATTGGCAATTCCGTATCGAGCTTTGATAAAGATTTTTTCAACAACACCAGCTGATAATCCTGTCCTTTGTAAGTTAAACGGAACACCTGTGAACGATGTGGTTCCCCGCTTATCCCGTCAATTGTGCCTTGCATAAATATAGATCTTCTAAAATTTTTAAAATACAGCAATTACGCCAATACGAATACGATAAAAAGTATAAAATCGAGCAAAAATCAGCTTAACATTGCATTATTTTTATAACGAATATCAACAAATAATCGTGCCAAAGTCGATGAATTTTCCGCTCCATTGGCGATGATTTTTTTCACACATTTTGATTTCGTCATTTTGGCTACAATCAAGCTCAATTTGGCAACAGGTATCCGATGCCTTCTTTAGACATTTGTGGTATGGAATCAAACAATAACAGCATGCAAAAGACAATTTTCATTACAGGGGCTTCTTCCGGTTTGGGAAAAGCAACTGCCAAATTATTTCAACAGGCGGGTTGGAATGTGATCGCAACCATGCGTAATCCCGAAAATGAAACCGAACTTACCGGGATCGAAAACATCAGGCTATTAAAATTAGATGTTACCGATGCTGCCCAGATCAAAGAAACTGTAGCAAAAGCAATCGCTATAAGTAACATTGATGTCGTTTTCAATAATGCAGGTTATGGGTTAATGGGTGCCTTTGAAACGTTGAGCGACGAAAAAATACTTCGTCAAATCGACACGAATCTATTGGGTGTATTGCGGGTTACACAAGCCTTTATTCCCCATTTTAAGGCACAGAAAAGTGGTTTATTTATCTCGACCACATCGATTGGTGGATTTATGGGATTCCCGCTAAATTCCATGTATCATGCGACAAAATTCGCCCTGGAGGGCTGGAGCGAAAGCATGTCCTTTGAACTGAAAAAATTTGGAATAGCCATCAAAACAGTTGCTCCGGGAGGAATAGCGACAGATTTTGCAGGTCGTTCTTTGGATCTAAACCGAGCTTCGGACTATCAGGACATCGAAGACAAACTGTTCGAACAAATGGGTCTGATGATGCAAAATGCATCCACTGCCGAGCAAATTGCCCAAGTGGTGTATGAAGCCGCCACGGACAATAAAGATCAGGTACGTTATCTGGCAGGCGAAGATGCACATGCACTCTATGAAAGACGATTACAAATCGGAAAAGAAGCCTTCAGGCAAGAAATCGCGAAACAATTTGAGGCCTAATTTTTTAAATCAGCAACTGCCTTGCGAGGCAGTTGTTTTTTGTAAATTTGTATAACAAAAAAAGGATGCATAGTATCAATTCCATATCCGAATTTCATCGGCAATTGTCCTTGCCGGCCCCATTACACCCGCTCGTCAGTGTAATTGATGTAGCTGGAATAAAACCCGATGAAAGCGACATCTGGGAGCAGTTCTACGTGAATTTCTACAGTATTTCGCTGAAAAAAGATGTTACTGCAAAAATAAAGTACGGCCAACAATATTACGATTTCGACAAAGGAACAATGAATTTTATTGCGCCCAAGCAGATTCAATCGTTAACGATGGCCGAAATCAGAAAGATGAAGGTCGAATGCGGAAAAGGTTACATGCTCCTATTCCACCCTGATTTTTTGTATACCCATCCCCTAGCCACCAAAATAAAAAACTACAATTTCTTTTCGTATGCGCTTAACGAAGCATTACATCTCTCCGAACGCGAAGAAAAAGACATTATAGAAATTTTTCTTAAAATCGAACAAGAATATCAGCATATCGACAAGCATACCCAAGACATTATTTTGTCCCAAATTGATATGCTCTTGCAATACAGCAACCGTTTCTATGAGCGTCAATTCATTACTCGGAAAGCGGTTAACCATGCGCTGCTGACCCAATTGGAAAAATTGCTGGACGATTATTTCGACAGCGAAGAAACCTTAAAACAAGGGCTTCCAACCGTAGAGTATTTAGCCGAAAGCCTCCATGTATCAGCACGTTATTTAAGCGATTTACTACGTTCCGTTACCGGTAAAAACACACAGCAGCATATTCACGACAAGTTAATTGAAGAAGCCAAGGAACAACTCACGGCGACAAGCCTTTCCGTGGCCGAAATTGCCTACAAACTCGGTTTTGAACATCCGCAATCGTTCAACAAACTGTTTAAGAAAAAAACCAATGTTTCACCTTTAGCATTCAGGCAATCGTTTAACTGACAGAACAGTATAAAATAAATTTTAGTGCGAATTGTGTGTTACATTTAAAGAAACCTGCGCTTCCCCAATGCTTTCATGGCCATCCCTGCGGCCAATCCTCCGATCACATACCAGGCCACGGTCATCAACTTGGTACGGTCGGTCTTTTTTATCGGCGTAGCGTCCAGACCTGCCTGCTCAGGAATGGTCAATGTCGCCAGGCCTACTACTGTTCCGAGCAGTGCTCCTTTGAGCAGCAGATTTTTCTGACCGCCGTAGCTGATGAGGGTATATAACATGGCGTTGGAAGCTACGTCTGTGCCAAAAGTTGCTGCCACCAGCGCGTTGCCTTTTGGCGGTTTAAATCCGGCAAAACGAACTGTTTTTTTTATTGCTTCCTCGCCTACTTTATCGACTTCAGGCGCTTGATTATCAAACCTTTTAGCCGCGCTATGGACGACATTGAGTACAAGCGCACCGATCAGTCCGCCCAGCATATTTTTATTGAATCCATTCATATGGTGTTCTTTTTGTTTTCAATCCTGCCTGTCACATGTATGTACAGTTATTCTGAGAACAGCGTGCAGCCTAAAATAGTTTAATCAAATCCACCGCTAATTGCTTTCTGCAGCTTGGACGCACAACAACCTTTGCTTCCCAGAAGGGAAGGTCTATAAAATAAAGCCTGGATCATCGACCTTAGGATAAATACCGGAGGCAATATGTATCTATTTTATTGGGTCTGAAGGAATTTATCGGGAGTCATAATATTGTTTTCGGAGGCTTCAAAAATTCAAAAGGTATATCTTCCGGGCCATGGGAAATCAAGGATGGCAGAATGACCTTTAACAATCTTTAACTTTACTACCGCGATCTTTCAAATTTTATAGCGTATATTTACATTGTTCTATCGCTCAAGATGGAACGTAATAAATATTAAGCATATTTCTCGAGTAAAAATCCAAATGTCCCAGTCTGTAAAATTCAGCAATGTAAATACATTGTTCTCTAAAACGTTAAAACAAAAAATCAATAACTATTTTCAAAATTCACTTCAGCCAAGAACCGGGAATCGTAAGATCTATCTGAAAGCCGCTATCCTCCTGATCAGCTTTGCGGTATTGTACCTCCTTCTGGTATTCGCACCTTTGCATTGGAGTATTGCAATAGCATTATGTATCATTTTCGGAGCTAACCTCGCTGCGATTGGTTTTAACATTATGCACGATGCTGGGCACAATTCTTTTTCAGACAATAAAAACCTGAACACTGTGCTCTCCTACTCGCTCAATCTTCTGGGCGGCAATATCTACTTTTGGAAGCTCAAACATAATATTGCACACCACACCTATACAAATATCGATGGCGAAGATCACGATATCGAAGTAAAGTTTATGCGTATACACCACGACCAGAAACTTCGGAAACACCATCGCTATCAGCGTTTTTATTTTCCGCTGCTCTATGGAATCTCCTATTTAGCGTGGATCTTTTATCAGGATTATGAGAAATATTTCCGTGGGCGCATGGGACATAAAACTGAGCAATTTCATTTTCCGGTCAAAGAGCGTATTATTTTTTGGGTCAGTAAGCTAATTCACTTCAGCTTATTTGTCATTATTCCGATCATTTTCGTCGGGTGGCTGCCCACACTTATCGGTTTGCTGATTTCTGGTACGGTGTGTGGTATGAGTCTGGCCACAGTATTCCAGCTGGCCCATGTGGTGGAAGAAACCGAATTCAAAACCATTGACCAGTCAAAGGTCGAAGAAGAATGGATGATTCATCAGATTCAGTCCACCGCAAATTTTGCTACGGGCAGCAAGGTACTTACCTGGTTGCTTGGCGGTCTCAATTTTCAGGTTGAACATCACCTTTTTCCAAAGATCAGCCATGTTCATTATCCTGCGCTCAATAGGATTGTGAAGCAGACCTGCAAGGAATATAAAATACAATACAACGAGTTTCGGAGCTTCTGGACAGCATTTAGATCGCATTTAAAAGTGCTGGAGGCCTTGTCAAAATAACCTAGTTATTAGCGCGTCGCTTCATTTCTTTGTCCCTTCCCTATGGCCTTTATGTGCCATAGAAGTTGGTAGCTTCCACCAAATTTTCGGTATGTTGTACAGAGCGTCTATCTTTTCTGTCAATTTATCAGGTAAAATTTGACAGTTTTGCTGCAAAAATTTCAGTTTTTTAAGCTCGGTACTTTTTTTGTGAGATTTTTAATACAGTCGGCCGACTGATAGATTTAAATTATTGTTATACTTCATTAAAAGGAGGTTACTATGAAACTTGCAAAAAGAAACTGGAACAATTTTTCACTTTTTTCGCCCATGTTTGATAATTTTAACCGCGAGCTTTTAAACTGGGACAACAAAAATTACTCATCAACAAGTACCACCGTTCCTGCGGTCAACATCAAGGAAAACGCAGAAAGCTTCGAAGTGGAGGTCGCCGCACCTGGCATGGCCAAAGGCGATTTTAAGGTGACACTCGACGGCAATCTCTTGACCATATCCTCGGCTAAGGAAGAACAAAACGAGGAACATCACGACAACTACACACGCCGGGAGTTCAGCTACCAATCTTTCCAACGCAGCTTCGAACTTCAGAAGGAGGTTGTCGATCAGGACAATATTCAGGCACGCTATGAGAATGGTATGCTCCGATTGACAATACCGAAGAAAGAAGAAGCCAAACAGAAAGAACCGCGGATGATCGAAATATCCTAAAGATCCAGATAGCAAATTTTAATGGTTAGCCTCCCGTGGAGGCTAACCTATTTTTTCAGTCTTTAATATTAAGATTATGAAAACGTCGAATTACTATATTGAATTACAGATGTACAGCCACGGACATTATATCACTATCGCCAGTTTTGACCAAAAAAGCTGCGAAAAGATTATTCATGAACTGTTTGATGAACTGCGCGGTGAGCTTGAAGCCTCAGACAGCAGACGTCTTCGCATTAATCTTCTCCTGAGCGACGCTACGATTCAGAGGACACAATTACGATCCATCCACTGTACACTGGATGAGTTGGCCGAGAATACCAAGATTATCATCAAGAAAACCTTCCGCTCAGTAAACTTTGACTGACGGAAGTGCACTTTAGCATACAACACAAGCTATCAGTCTATAGACCATTTAAACACAATTTTTTTACACTATTTTTTTATTTCAATCTTGATTTTTATCAAATTGATTTTTAATTTGGGTGCGGTTTTTCAAAAAGGTAGCTGATACCCAAACCGACATTTTTTAAAAGCTAATATTCTATTTAAATATAAATTTTAGTTATTGGATCATGTTAACAGAATTACTAATTACAAACACAGACCGACGTTTTTCTTTCAGGCCATTTCTTATCGCACTTATTGTGCTGGCTAACAGTTTCTATCTATCGGGGCAAGCCTTGAAGCCCCTAAAATTTGGTTTCGAAGCGAGGCTCATCAATATTGAGGCCCCCAGCAACGAACCTTTTCGTTATACGACGACCTTGACCAACGGATCCGCTCAATTGGTTAACTACAACCTGAATGCCCAGCTGCCCGATGGATGGCAGATTAGCTACCGCGTAGAAGGCTCGCAAGTGACTTCCCTTCAGATGCAGCCCAATAAGGCACAGGAAATCAGCATTGAAATCAGCTGTCCGATCACGGCCAAGCCCGATAAATATAAAATTCCGATACGGGCTATATCCTCAACCGATACCTTAAAGCTTGAGCTCGAAGCAGTCATTAAAGGCTCCTATGCCCTTGAGTTGACCACCCCCAGTGGGCGGCTAAGTGACGAAGTCGTATCTGGTAGCAGCAAAGAAATTCTACTTAAAGTCAAAAACACGGGCACCCTGCCGCTCAATACCTTGGAACTGACGTCCCAATTACCCAGCCGATGGGAGGCAAGCTTCGATCCGTCGAACATCAAACAGCTCGAAGCAGGTAAATCTATTGACGTCAAAGTCAACCTAAAAGTTCCCGACAAAACTATTGCCGGTGACTATGCTTCCAAATTTGAGATCAAATCATCCAACAGCAGCGCCGACATTTCATTCCGTATGATTGTGAAAACTTCTTTGCTTTCTGGGTGGATCGGTATGCTTGTCATTGTATTGGCCATTGGTTTGGTGTATTTTCTCATCCGCAAATACGGCCGCAGATAAGGGCGCTACAAAAAGATTATCATGATGAAGGATCCTATCATTCTATTGACAGGCCTGACAAAAAGCTATGGCAAAGTAACCGCCGTAGATCAGTTGGACCTGCACATTTATCCCGGAGAGATCTTTGGCCTGCTCGGCCCCAATGGTGCCGGCAAGACAACCAGCATCCTCATGATGCTGGGCCTGACCGAACCCACTTCCGGCACAGCCTATGTCTGTGGCCATAATGCCACGCGCAATCCGATCGCCGTGAAACGAAAAGTCGGCTACCTGCCCGACAACGTAGGTTTCTACCCGGATATGACAGCGCTGGAAAACCTAAGCTTTATTGCCAGATTAAATGGTCTCACAGAATCCTATGCACAAGCTTCTGCAAAAGACATGTTACATGTCGTGGGGCTCGAACGGGAAATGCATAAAAAAACCGGCGCTTTTTCCCGCGGTATGAAACAACGTCTAGGCTTGGCCGAAGTGCTGATCAAGGCTCCCGAGGTTGCCATCCTTGATGAGCCTACACTGGGCATTGATCCCAAGGGTGTTGACGAATTCCTTGAGCTCATCAAGCAGCTCAGCAGGGAGCATAACCTAACGGTACTGCTTTCTTCACACCACCTCCACCAGGTGCAGCGTGTATGCGATCGGGTGGGTATTTTTGTTGGCGGAAAATTACTGGTTGAAGGATCGCTCGAAAGCCTTGCCCAAAACCTGCAGCAGCAGAAAGGTATCAGTACCGTCATTACCCTTGACCATGCCCAGGGCGACCCCAAACGGTTTGAAGAAGCATTAAAGGCCCTGCCCGGACTCCGTAATCTTAAAGTGAACGGATTTACGATCGAACTAAAGACAGACAGTGATATGACAGCAATAGTGGTACGCATGCTGGTAAACAATGGCGCTGATATCGTTTCCGTGAACCGCAACGACTACCAGCTCGACGATATTTATAATACATATTTTGAGAACAGCATAACTACAGATAATGCCTATGAAAAATCCAAGGGTTTCTTCAAAAGATACCAATAAACGGCCATCCTTTCCGATGCAGGTGTTGGTCCGCAAAGAAATTGCGGCACATATCCGCAGCTGGCGTTTTATTATACTGATCCTGCTCATCGTACTGACTTTCGGCGCATCCCTCTATGTTTCATCCATGGGGCTCAAAGACGCTGTCAGCAATATGCGCGATCCTGATCAGTCATTTCTTTATCTCAAGCTACTGACCACAACGGATAATTCCATTCCGCCATTTCATGTTTTTTTAAACTTTCTAGCGCCACTACTAGGCATAGCCCTGGGTTTTGACGCCGTCAATGCAGAATACAACAACGGAACACTCACCCGTTTGCTGGCGCAGCCAATTTACCGAGACAACCTGCTGTTCGCCAAATTTCTGGCGCCACTGGCCGTGGTGGGCACATTATTTGTTGCGCTGGTCATGCTGATGATCGGCGGCGGTCTCCTGGGTACAGGTGTCCGGATAGAACCCCAGGAGTTGCTGCGTATCTTCGGTTTTACCTTGATCAGTGTGCTCTATGTTGCCTTCTGGCTGAGCCTTTCCATCCTGTTGTCGATACGCTTTCGCCAGCCGGCCACCTCAGCACTTACCGCTATCGGCATCTGGTTGTTTTTTACGGTATTCTTTCCTATCCTGGTCAATCTGGCAATACGTCCCTTTTTGCCCAACCCCAATTATATTTCGGAGCAGGAGTACATCGGCTATAATGAGCTCATCTTAAATCTGCTCCGCTTATCACCGAGCCAGCTCTATACCGATGCCACCACTACCCTATTGATGCCCTCTGTACGCAGCTTAGGTCCCATTTCCATGGAACAGATGGTCGGTGCCATCCCCGCACCGCTTTCCTTTCGGGAAAGTTTTCTGATGGTCTGGCCACAGGTCAGTGGACTCTGCGCAGCCATGATGGTCTGTTTTGCCTGGTCCTATTACATTTTTATGCGAAGGGAAATCAGAAGTTAAGTGTTTCCACCAAAGCAGCTTGTCAAAAACTGCATTCATAAACTGTAAGGCGCACGCTCTCGTGCGCCTTTATTATCCCCCACTGGAGCTGGCCGAAGCCAGGGCAGAGCCAAAAACGCTGTACACATGATGTTGCAATTCAAGTTTTGCTTACTGAAGAAATAAAAGATCAATAGCGTGCCCATTTCTACTTTAGAATAAAAACACACCAAATAAAAACAAATTAGGTTGCATTTTGGTATATTTGTATACAGTAAATAACAGCTGAACTTAACAAATCAGGCTATGAAAATTCTATTGACCGGAGTGACGGGGTATATTGGAAAACGTCTTTTGCCTGTGTTGTTAGAACAGGGACATGAAATTATTTGTTGTGTAAGAGATAAGAATCGTTTTGATACCTCGGCAATTCCGGGGCATGTTCAAGTTGTTGAAGTCGATTTCCTGGATAACGAAAGTCTGAAAGAAATTCCACTTGAAATTGATATTGCTTATTTCCTGATCCATTCCATGGCGACGCAGTCAGGTGATTTCCAGCAAATGGAAGCGCAATGTGCGACCAACTTCCGCAACTTTATGGAAAAAACCAGCGCGCAACAGATCATTTATCTGAGTGGAATAATTAATTCAGATCACTTATCGAAGCATCTCGACTCGAGAAGAAACGTAGAAAACATCCTGGCCAGTGGACGGGTTCCGATCACCACCTTGCGGGCCGGTATCATCGTTGGCTCGGGAAGCGCATCTTTCGAGATTATTCGGGATCTTGTGGAAAAGCTCCCGGTTATGATTACGCCCAAATGGTTGCAAACGAAATGTCAGCCCATCGCCATACGCAACGTGATCGAATTTATGATCGGTGTTATCGCCAACCCGCATACCTTTAACAAAAGCTATGATATCGGCGGTCCAGACATCCTTAGCTATAAAGAGATGCTGCTGCAATATGCTGCCGAACGAAAACTGAGGCGACAGATCTTTGTTATCCCGCTCATGACGCCGCGGCTTTCCTCCTACTGGCTCTATTTTGTTACCTCGACGTCCTATAACCTGGCCAAAAACCTGGTCGATAGCATGAAAGTAGAAGTGATCTGTAAACCCAATAATTTAGCGGAAGAACTCGGTATTATGTTGATCAATTACAGGCAATCCATCCAATTAGCATTTCAAAAAATTGAAAGCGACAATGTGGTTTCCAGCTGGAAAGATGCACAGACCAGTCACATTTTATCGGGCGGGCTCAGCAGGCTGCTGGAAGTGCCCAGTTATGGTTGCTTTAAAGATGTCCGCTCGGTTCCCCTTCACAATAGTGAAGCATCATTGACCAAAATCTGGTCCATTGGAGGAAATTCTGGCTGGTATTATGGCAACTGGCTCTGGAAAATCCGTGGATTCATGGATCAATTGGTCGGCGGAGTGGGTATGCGGAGAGGGCGAAAAAATAAAAGCGATCTGGCTGCAGGTGATGCACTTGATTTTTGGCGCGTGCTGATCGCAGATAAAAAGACAAAACGATTACTGCTCTATGCCGAAATGAAACTCCCGGGAGAAGCATGGCTAGAATTTAAAATCGAAGATAATATCCTGCTGCAGACCGCGACCTTTAGACCCCTGGGCCTTGCCGGAAGGCTCTATTGGTATGCCGTATGGCCTTTTCACGGCTTCATATTTAGGGGCATGATTAATAGAATTGCTAACACTTAGAAAAGTATTTTTAAACGATGATTTATAATGAACAGGCCATTGCGGCATTTGAAAGAAGATACAGAGCAAATTTTATAAACTCGCTGGGCGGATTTAAAAGCCTGGTATTGATCGGTACAAAAAACAGGGACGGAAGTGAAAACCTTGCCACGTTCAGCAGTTTGTTCCACCTGGGCGCAGATCCGGCACTCTGTGGCATTATACTTCGGCCGGCGACAGATTTTAGCAGCACCCTGGATAATATCCTCGAGCAGAAATGGTATACGATTAATCATGTCTCACCCGAATTTGTGCATGAGGCACACCAATGTAGTGCAAAATATCCAAAAGGTGTTAGCGAATTTGAACAGGTTGGACTTACCCCTGAATACCTGGAAAATATTCCGGCCCCTTTTGTTCAAGAAAGTAAAATAAAATTCGCCTGCAGCTTTGTTCAGAAAACAGCTATTGAGCTGAACGGTACAACATTGACCATCGGCCAAATAAAAACAGCTTTAGTGCCCGATAACTGCTTAAAAGAGGATGGTTATATCGATATCGAAGAAGCCGGGACAGTTACCTCAAGTGGTCTTGACAGCTATCATACCACAAGCCGGATTGAACGATTACCTTATGCGAAGCCTTAGACAATCTTCGCTGAGATTTTTATACACAAAGCAGTTGATCCGACTTTGGTTGAAATATTATTCCTCAGAGCGGAAGATAATATGTAACTCTATTGAATGTATTCTTTATATTTAGTCTAATGGACATCAAGAAAAAATTTGGCAGTGCCTCATTCGGCGAAGACCTCATCTTACAGGCGCTGAGCTGTTCTCCTGAGCCGACGTCAATCTATACCGGACCAGAAATGACTATCCAGTTCGCAAATGAGGGCATGCTTTCCCTATGGGGAAAAGACGCTTCCGTTATCGGCAAAGCGCTGATCAGTGCTATTCCCGAACTGGAAGACCAGCCGTTCTTAGCCATTCTGCAAGAGGTTTGGCGTACGGGCAAATCCTATTCCGTTACCGAGGCACCAGCCAGACTCATAAAAAACGGTGTTCCGGTGACTGATTATTTTGATTATGAATATAGAGCCCTATTAGACCAAAACAATAAAACATGGTGTATTTTAAACACTGCCCGCAACGTTACTTTAAGAAGGCAGCATCAGCAACAGATACAGGAAAAAGAAAAAAAGGAACAAGGGCTGATGGAGGAAATGGCGGCAACGCTCGAAGAATTGACCGCTACAAATGATGAGCTCAACAGTTCCTTACACCTTCTGGCAGAAAGCCGTGAACAAGTGCGGACAATTATTGAGCAGGCACCGGTCGGCATAGCGATGCTTAAGGGGCCGGAACTGATTATTGACATAGCCAATCCAACAATATTAAAAATCTGGGGCCATCGATTAGCGGATGTGCAGGGCCGGCCCCACGAAATCGCAAGGCCTGAACTGCAAGGCCAGCCAGTGAATCAGTGGCTCCGGGAAGCGTTCGAAAAAGGCGAACGTAAAACAAACAATGAACTCTCCATATTGCTGCGTCACAATGACGGACTGCGAGAGGCTATCGTAAACTCGATCTATCAACCTATTTTTTCAACTGACAACAAAGTCACTGGAATTCTGATCATCCTGGAAGATATTACCGACCAAGTCCTTGAACGGCGGAAAAATGAAAAAGATCAACACATGCTGTCCATGGCTATTGATGCCGGAGAGCTTGCGACGTTCTATTACGAGCCCAAAAATAATCTGTTCTCCGGAAATGCGCTGTTAAAATCATGGTTTGGTTTAGCCGATAAGGATCAATTGGATTTATCAGCCGCTATTTCTTCCATCATAGAAGAGGATCGGCAACGTGTAATGACTGCCATAACTGATGCACTTAGCGAAAAGTCGGATGGCAATTACTTTATTGAATACCGTATTGCCCATGCGCAGTCCCCGAACGGCAGACTCGTGCAGGCACGTGGTAAAGTATTTTACGATGCCAAGGGAAAAGCAGTAAGTCTGAACGGTACTTTACGGGATATTACCGAACAAAAAGCTGAGGAACAGCGGAAAAATGATTTCATAAGCATCGTTAGCCACGAACTGAAGACACCCCTGACCTCTATAAACGCCTATCTTCAATTGATGCAGCGTCAGGCATTCCTTACAGCAAACACGAGTTATCAAGACATTACAATGAAATCCCTTCGACAAGTTCGCAATATGAAGAACTTAATCAATGGATTCTTGAACATCTCGCGGTTCGACTCCGGCAGAATGATGATAGAAAGAGAAGTGTTTGATCTGAAGGAATTATTTGCAGAACTTGAAGATGAATTTAAATTGAGGATAAACTCCCATCAGATCGTCGCTGACCTGACGCAAAGTCTATCCATTGCTGCTGACCCGAATAAGATTTCGCAGGTTGTCCAAAACCTGGTAGAAAATGCAGCCAAATATTCACCGATAGGAACCCAGATTACATTTGGCTATTTGCCCACGGCAAATCAGGATGTAGAGATTTTTGTCAGCGACCAAGGAATGGGTATTGCCGAAGAAGACCGGGATCAGATTTTCGAGCGATTTTACAGGGCAGGAAAAGATAAGGTCGGAACAATTTCGGGATTTGGCATAGGCCTTTATCTCTGCCGTGAAATTGTAGAACTGCATAATGGACATATCACTGTGGAGAGCAATTCAGCGGGCGGAACCACATTTAAGGTGCGGCTTCCAGCCCAGTAATAGTAATATTATAAATTCTTTTCTTCGGTTCTTCGGAAAACACATACGCGGGCATGTTGGTCATTTAATTGCCTTTATATGACTTTTCTTTTTTTAGATAGGCTTACTTTTGTCGCAAATGTTTCCCGTTCGGGATTTAAGAAGAGCAAGATGGAGAAAGAATCGCGCATCATATCGCTCATTGTAGGTGGCACTTTACTTATGGAGATGCTCGACACCACAGCGATATCGACGGCCTTACCCAAAATGGCACATGATTTTGAGAGTGATGTTGTACACCTCAGTGCAGGTATTACCTCTTACACCGTCATGTTAGCTGTATTTATTCCAATCAGCGGCTGGATTGCCGACCGGTACGGCGCAAAAAAAGTTTTCAATTTGGCGATTATCGGATTTATACTTTCTTCAATCGCATGTGGACTGAGTACCAACCTAACATCTTTCGTCATTGCACGTATTTGCCAGGGTACTGCCGGAGCCCTCATGGTACCGGTGGGACGTCTTATTGTACTCAAGCACACCGAAAAGAAAGATCTGGTTGAAGCGATCGGTTATATTGCCTGGGCTGGGTTATTGGGCCCCATTATCGGCCCAGTGCTGGGTGGATTTTTTACAACCTATTTTAGCTGGCACTGGATTTTCTTTATCAATATACCCGTCGGTGTATTTGCGCTGTGGGCAGTGCATCAATTTATTCCAGCGATGGATTCCGAAAATAACCGTCCCCTTGATATTATCGGTTTTTTTATCAGCGGTATCGGTCTTGCCGGAATTATGCTGGGAACTGAAATGATCGGTGCAGCCAAAGGCGATTATACAAAACCAGTTGCGACTATTGTGGCGAGCTTTGCGCTGATGGCCGTTTCGATCTGGCACTCCAAACGGATCAAGTATCCGTTGATTGATTATAGTATTCTGAACGTAAAAACCTTCCGAGTTACGGTATTTTCAGGCTCCATTACCCGTATGGTGATCAATGTTGCTCCTTTTATATTGCCCCTTATGTTACAGCTGGGTTTTGGACTGAGCCCCTTTCACGCCGGACTCCTCTATATGGCCAACATGTTCGGCAGTATGAGCATGAAACCCGTAGCCATGTGGATAACACGCAGATTTGACTTCCGCAAGGTCCTGATCGGCAACGGTATTATTTTAACACTGGTAACCGCCGGACTCTCCCTGCTTTCCATACAAACGCCGATCTGGCTGGTGGCAATTGTATTCTTTTTCTCGGGCCTTACACGCTCGCTCCAATTTACCAGCCTAAATACCCTGGCTTATGCAGACGTGCCCAATGAACAGATGAGCAATGCAAATACGCTGTACAATACGGCACAACAAATGGCACTTGGTATGGGGATCGCCCTAGGCGCAGTGACACTACACCTGGCAAGCAGTTATTATCAGGATACGGTTTATCAGATGCGGGATTTCAGCTTGGCCTTGCAGCTAATTGCTGGCTTATCACTGCTATCCTTAATCGAGTATTTCAAAATTAAACCAAGCGACGGAGCCAACTTAAGGGGTATATCCTTAAAGAAAGAAGTTCAGAACGCCGCTTAGTTTTTTAAATATTAGATAGGCTTTTCGGGCTGTAGCCAAACTGCTTTTTAAACGCATGGGAAAAATGCGACAGATCTTCAAAGCCCAGATCAACAAAGATGTCCGAAGCAGCCCGCTTTTCTTCTTTTAGCAGATAATGTGCTTCGTCCAGTCTTTTTTTCAAAATCCATTGATGCGGCGAGGTTTGAAAAACTTTCTCAAAATCGCGTTTGAAAGTAGCAAGGCTCCTGCCTGTTAGACGGGCAAAACGCTCTAAATTGACGTTATACCTGTAGTTCTGATTCATAAAGGCTTCAAGGTCTATTTTATGCGGTTCAGAAAAATCAAACAGGATATTTTTGAGCGCTGGTTTCGTCTGAAGGAGGATTAGCAAAAGTTCCTTGATTTTGAGCTCGGTGAGTGATTTATTATTCAAATTACTTTGGAGAAGAGCCTTCAGCGACACGATAAAATTTTCGAGAACCGCATTGACAT
This sequence comes from Sphingobacterium paramultivorum, assembly GCF_014109745.1. Lineage (NCBI taxonomy): Bacteria > Pseudomonadati > Bacteroidota > Sphingobacteriia > Sphingobacteriales > Sphingobacteriaceae > Sphingobacterium > Sphingobacterium paramultivorum. The sequence goes on along the minus strand of NZ_CP058555.1, from coordinate 1,370,582 downwards.
CAATTTTAACCAGCGCTTCCGTCACGGTTGAATGTTCGGATTTCAGCTGGTACTCATTCGCAAAATTCTTTAGCGTTTCGTCACTCAGGTAGATATTCAGACTTTCACAGGCGCCGTTTGGTGGTGGAATTTTTGCAAATTTCACCAGCTGGTTTTTTCGGATGAGATGAAAATCGCCCGGATGCGCAGTATGCTTATCTTTATTGTCGGACAACATAAAACTTCCCGACAGTTGATATGAAATCGTATGCTGAGCCACAAAATTTTCCCCTTTTCTGCTCACCTGGTGGTAACAGGAATAGACAATATCCGAATTTTCTATCATAAGATTATCGATCAATACAAAGCGCCGTTCGTACGACAACGCTTTGTCAAATGTATAAAAAATTAGCTTAGTACGGCTTTGATTTCAAGGTAAGGTTGCAAACCATATACACCATATTCCCGTCCAATGCCCGACTGCTTGAATCCGCCAAACGGAACCATCGGGTCGTGACTGAATCCATTGATACAGATCCGCCCAGCATCGATCTCTTCGGCCACACGTTTTGCCCTTTCACTATCCGCCGATGAGATGTAGGCAGCTAGTCCATAAGGCGTATCATTGGCAATTTCTATGGCTTCCGCTTCGGTTTGATAAGGAATAATACACAAAACGGGACCAAAAATTTCTTCCCGGGCAATGGTCATCGCATTGCTGACATTTGTAAAAATGGTGGCTTTCACAAAATTACCCTCCTCCAGGCCTTCAGGTTTTCCCAATCCGCCGGTCAACAAGGTTGCCCCTCCCTCAATTCCCGTTTTTATATACTGCTGTACTTTATCAAACTGCTTCACGCTCACCATCGGTCCGATGTTGGTATCGGCATTTTGTGGCGGGCCGACAACCATACTTTCTGCAGTGGCCTTTGCTAGGGCATTTACCCGATCGAGCTTATGTTGCGGCACCAGGAGTCTTGTCGGCGCTATACAGGCCTGCCCGCTGTTCATATAAGCGCCGTATACGGCCATCGGAATTGCTTTATCGAGGTCTGCATCATCCAGTATAATATTCGGCGATTTTCCACCCAGTTCGAGCGTAATGCGTTTCATGGTATCTACGGCTTGTTTAGCGATGGATTTTCCTACGGCTGTAGAACCTGTAAATGAAATTTTGGCAATTCCGGGATTCTCGGTAAGTTCCGTGCCCACTACATTTCCGAGACCTGTCACCACATTGATAACACCTTTCGGTAAACCGGCTTCGTGAAAAGCTTCCGTGAGCACATTCGTCTGCAAAGCACTCATTTCACTGGGTTTGACGACTACGGTACATCCTGCTGCGATTGCGGTAGCGACTTTACTGGCCACCGAACTGTTACTGGCATTCCAGGGCGTAATAATCGCGACAACACCGACAGGCTGAAATCGCACCGATGCGGCGTTAATTGTCCGTTCAAATTCAAAGGTGTTAAGCACTTCGATCATGCTGTCAAACCAGGCTCCGGTATGTGCGTTGCTCATGGTGACAAATTGATGCGTTCCGCCGTACTCTTCAATCATCGCATCTATAAAATCCTGCCTTCTCTTTTCAATCGCAGTTTTCAGTTTTGTTAAATAACCGATACGTTCCGAAACGGTGGATTTTGAAAATGTTCGGAAGGCAGCTTTTGCTGCTGCAATGGCATTTTTTGTGTCGGTTACATCTGCTAAAGTGACTTCACCAATCTTTTGATTCGTAGACGGATTGATGAGGTCATAAATTTCCGTTCCGTGCGGGCTTACAAATTCCCCGTTGCTATAAATCGTATTGACTGTTTTCATTTTGTTATTATTTATAGCACAAATTTAGCGGTACCCTTTTTATTCAACTTGGTAAAAAAGCTCAATTATACTTTGCAAAAAAGCTCAGGTCCCACAAAAGGTACATAGTCGGTCAGAGAAATGATGCAACGTTTTTGTATTGTACAGGTTTGATCTTTATCATAACGGGATTTATCAGTTCAGTGGTATAAGTTCTCATCGTCGGGGTGCGCGACGATTACAGCTATTTTTTCTTTAGCTCTTTTAGTACATCTTCCAAATAATCTGTTTGTACCTCTTGTATCTCCAACAGTTTTTTGCTTTGATGAATGAGCAGATGGTCTATTTTTTCACTGAGCAGTTTTATCTCCAGTTCTGCTTTTAGATTTATCTTATAATCATGTTCGCCCCTGATACGATCTTTTTGCTCCTGCCTATTCTGGCTCATCATAATGATCGGAGCCTGAATTGCTGCTAAACAGGAAAGCAGGAGATTGAGCAAAATGAAAGGAAACGGATCAAAGGGTTGCCTGCTTAGAACAATAATATTAGCAATCATCCAGACAAGGATAAATGAAAAAAAGGTAATGATGAATATCCAACTTCCTCCAAATCTTGCAACGCTATCAGCAAGTTTTTGACCTACAGTTAGCTGTGCCTCCAACTCTTCTTGTATATCTTCGGAGAGAATCGAATTGTTTCGGATCGCTGTTATTACATCCTCATCTATAATCGCCAGTTCTCCTCGTTCCTGAACAACAAGCGAAGTAAGATAAAGCCTTCTATATTGATTTAATTCATCTATAGAAATATAATCATCGTTATACATATCCGGAAAATCCGATTTCAGCAAACTCAAAATACCTGTTCTGATGTCCTTACATTGTATTTCTTCGCCAGGTAAAATTTCCTTTTTACTTATATGGCTGGTTTCCATCCTATTTTATAATTTTCTATATCTGTAATTTTCCGACAAAATCTTCGGGAATGGTTGTAAATAATTTACGTTCTTATTTTCTTAAATCCATTTCCAAAATTTTTAATAATATCCGTAATGATCATCGATTCTTTTGATTTCTCTAGGGCCGTGTTTATTCGTTCATCGTTATTCTGATGTTCACCAAACAACCTGTCAAACTCTGCGATATGAGGTGTAATAATTGTCTCTGGAGAAATTTCGTCCAATAGCTTTTTATTACTTGCTATCATATTTAGTGCATCAGCATCTAGTAATAATGCTTATTTTTTGTCATCTTTAAAAAGCTGATCGACAGACTTTCCGAGTTTATCAATATCATTTTTCACATCTTTTTTAAACTGTTCATTTTCTTGTAATGTCATATCTTTAGCATGTTGCATATCGTTGTCGAATGCTACATTCTTTTGGCGAATTTTCTCCTTCAATCTTGCGATTTCAATTTTTAATTTGTTATAATCGTCATCGAGCTTAGCTCTATCTTTCGAATTTGCCTTGGCCAACTTAGCCTGTAGATTCAAAAGGTCATTGTCCATTTTCGCAATAGCACTGTCAGACTCCAGTTTAAATCGGTGCCAGACTGCTATTCTTTTTGTTTTAACCGTATCGGAGCCAGTCTCGATATCTTTGGTTTCTTGTTTTACCATTGTGGCTCGCCTGTCGGCGGACTGATTGCAGCCCAATAAGGTCATTATGGCAATCAGAACTAGTGTTAAAGTTTTCATTTTCTTAAATAGAATAATTTTTGCAAAGGATTTAATAGCGTACACAGCTCAAATAAAAAAACGGCATGATACCATTAGAGGTGTTTCCTTTACCGATCATAAAAGAATATCGTAGACAAGATATAGGATGAGTGCCGCACTTTTAGTAAAGTAGTTCAAAAACACTAATGGATAGCATGAAAGATCAAGTTAACAGTTGTTGAACAATATACTTAAAAGCATCTCGCTTACGGATGCTCTTAAATATAGTTGCATTTAGTATTATGTATATATGGTGGCTCTTTTCTATTGGATTGTTCTTATAAACAATCTCTTATTAACTAAAGGCATATTCATAATCAATAGATAGCTCGTTATTCACTTCCCATATACCAGGGGTGTTCCATGCGATCCGTTCTGCCTCTTCTTTTTGATACCAGGAATTTACTTTTCCACTTAAGGTTACCGTGCTGCCTGAAACCATCACAAGGAGATTACTACCGTCAATAGCGCTTCTTTTTAAAGCATCTTCAATATCTTTTTTCTCAATCGCGCTGTTCGTATCGGATTTAACCTTTATATTATTGGTTACTCCTTTGATACCCATAAGGTAAATTACAGCATGTTTAGCCGCTTCCCGTTGATAATTCCATTGCAGTTCACCATCCAATGTGACCCATCCATTTTCAATTTTAATCCCGATTTTGTCTTTCGGAACTAGCCAGGCTGTCCGCAAAGCAGCCAACACCTCATTTGCGATTTCAGCATCCGTTTTTGCCCAGTTAGTTGGAAATTGAACTTCAATATTTTCAATCAATGCCCGCACGCCATGAACTCTTTTTGCGGCATTTTCAGCTTCCAGTTTTTTTGCATAACTGTCCACATAACCAGCGAGAGAAACAATTCCCTCATCAACCGTAACAGCGATTTCCGCCAAATGCAACTGGGGTTCCCATTGGATTGCCCGCTCGACATCTCTCTGCAATTCTGCATCTGTTTTCATCAGCTTAAAATTTACGAAACAACTAGATTATTGCTTCCTAATAAAGTTCTGATTAATAAAACAATATAGGTTATACAATTCGCATGGATTGTTGTATAATTGGTAGGTAGACTGAGGAGTATTAAAGATCTTCTAGGTTTGTTCGCTTTCTTAGTGGAAGCTTTTTGAAAAATGTAGGTGTCAGCCCCGTGACCTGCTTAAACTGCCTGGAGAGATGCGATACACTCGAATAATGAAGCTGGTATGATATTTCTGTGAGGTTCAATTCCCCGTAAAGGATCAATTCCTTAATTTTTTCTACTTTATGCAGTATGATAAAATGTTCGATCGTGATCCCCTTTGTTTTGGAGAATATCTCAGCCAGATAATGATAGTTTTTTTTTAGCCTGTCACTCAATAAAGTCGAAAAATTAACTTCCGGGACTTCTTTGGAATAATGGATCATTTCGACAATAATACTGATTATCCGTTCGATCAATTCGGCTCTCTTGTCGTAGAGCAATTCCAGCCCCGATCGATGCAATGCTTCCTGGAGCTTTAGTTTGATATTTTCAGAAATAGGCTGTGCTAATCTGACTTCGCCCAATTCAATTGATGTATAGACTATCCCCAATTTGTCAAGTTCGGATTTTACCATCATTTTACAACGACGGCTCACCATATTTTGAATGATAATCTTCATGTCTGTTGGTCCAATAGGACAAATAATAAATAGGCTAAATTATCTATCACAAAAACAAAGTAGCTATAAAACAAACATGTTTGCCTGGCAATTTGTTTCAAAATATTTATGAGACAAACATCGACTAACTTTTGGTACCCTTCTCCAATATTTTAAGATATTCCAAAAAATCAGAAAATAGGTACCTTAAAAGAATAAATACTCATGTGTTTCTATATCAATCAGTTTAATTCATCAGATTTTGATGTCTTTTACGACGATCATTATTATTTTTGACTAAGCAGTAATCTTTTTATTTTAGACATAGCTCATATAAGCTGCGATGTTATGCTGTCCTCATTCCGTTATCTATTTTGATTAAATTTGCCTTCCAGCGATCTGTCAAATTGGTAAATATCTGTGTACAAAATAAGCTTTCCGTTTTCTATAAGGCAGGTCAGGTACGTAATTATAATAGGCACGGGCTCACTCAGCACAAAATCTCTCTTTTCGTAAGATAGTATTGCGTTTTCCAGCTCTGAAACTTTATATTCTGAACCATCGTAAGCCAATAGCATGGCGGCAAGACGATCCGCATTTTCCACACGTACACAGCCATGGCTGAGCGCCCTTTTCTCGCGATCAAAAAATTGTTTCTGAGCGGTATCATGCAGGTATACGGCATAGGGATTTTCAAATCTAAAGACAACGGCACCCAATGCGTTGTCCTGACCCGAGGATTGCCTTACACTATAATTATTAGGACTGTTGTTGATCTGTCTCAATTTTGATGCATTCACGGTGACTTTATTACCTGATCCGTCATAGATCGAATAATTATGATCAGCTAGGTAGCTCCTATCTTTCATCATTTCGGGTAGCATTTCCTTACGGAAAATACTTTGCGGAACTCGCCAGTCTGGTGCCGTTGAAAAATAACTGATTTCACTTTCCAAAACAGGTGTTTTTGTTGTTGACTTTCCTACCACAATCTTAAAGCCGAACATCTCGTCGCCCTGATGTAGCTCCAATGTATATGAAGGGATATTGACCATAATATAGTAGGCGCTTTGCGTATTGATCCATCTCAGGCGTTCCATATTTATGATGATCTTACCCATTTCGGTTTGAGAAACAATACGATCATTTGCCGTGTGTGAACGATCTAGATAAGTCTGAAGATCACTATAGGCTTTTAAACTAGGCTGGGCCTTAAGTATTGCTCCTTGGAAATCCGTGTGCATTCGCGCTGTCGATAATATTTCATCTGCACAAAATCCATTGATCCTGCTGGTATCAATCTGAGTTTTTTGGTATAATGGATTATATTTTCCAAAGTGAAGGTCATTAATAAAGGTAATTAGGCCATCTGTGAGCAGTATATCAAAGAGCGTTCTTTCCTTCTGATTTTTTTCGGAGGGAAAATCTGCCCATTGTTCTAATTTTTCCAAAGAAAGTGCTTCTAGATGGTAATCGGACAGTGAGAGGCCATAGTGATCAGCCTTCGTCAGCAGTAAGAGCGCTATTTTCGATTGTTCTTGCCTTTGCCGACTATCTGTCCAATGATATCCTGAATAATTATCCGTATAGAACCTGAAAACCGATTTTGGATAATTCAGCTTGGAAAGATATGTATTGTTCTCTAGTGCTGCAGTAATTTCTGCACCTATGTTGACATTCTGTGCGCAGATCGCAGTGCAGAAAATAGAGAAAAAAATAACTACGAAATACTTAACCGCTTTCATGATATCTAATTTTTTGTTTAAAATTTCGACATCCACCCACCCCTATCTCCGAATTTGTGTTAGGATGGCTAAACCTTCGAAGTGATCGAATAGTATAAACAAAGTTCTGATTTATAATCTATTATAGGTTATATAATATCAACTATTTTTTATATAATTGGTAGTAATTCAACGTTACTAAAGTGAATGTATTTCGACATAACAACTTCTTTTCAAGCCCGGTAGATAACGCGTCATACGCTCAAAAAAATGATTAGATTTATTTAAATTTACTTACGTCTATCCGCAAGAATAATTCAAGGAACGTCATCTTTATAATAGTGGAATTTATCAGTTCAGTGGTATAAGTTGGTCCCAGCCCTTATGCCGCAGATTATGTACATCATCCAAAAAATCTTTTAGCTTTTTTTCTTTTCGCATCCATTCGGTTACCTGCAGCAGGTTTCCAATTTCCATCGCCGTCATCTTCAACCTCAGACTTTGAAACACCTCCTTACGAAACTCAAGTTGAGTCGCATTAGGCGAAATTGGGAAACGGATATGCATCATATTCACTCTACAGGTGCTACTTATACGGAAAAACCATTTGTCAAGTCCGCTAGTTTCTAGCTCCTTCAAGAAATGATCGGCTTCTAGCCGCGTACCATCAATCAGTACAACTTGTTTTTTCCCTTTTTTAGAAAAATAGAAAGGAACATCAAACATACGAACAGCATCTTTTCGCAATGAACTTAGATCGAATCGAGCTTGGAGGTAAAGCACATCATAGAGTGATCCGATTGGGATACTTTTATCCAATGCGCTTGGAGGCACTATAGTGACCACTTTTTCTACAGGAACTATTTTTTCTGGTAACAGATCGCTGAAAAGCGCCAATGCATTTGTTGGCGTAAGCCACCATAATTGGCCTCCAATAAAAACATAGCTTACATAAACCAAGCATCCTGTAGCAACAAAAGGTGTATAATGGAACAAATAATTTATAAAAAGCATATACGTACTACCGCTACGTACAAAAGCGATTAGAAAGATAAAGCAGAGGTATAGCATTAAAACTGCTAAGGAAGTGGACAGAATGGCCCATACCAGTTCTGATTTTGGTAAACTATTGGTCTGCACGCGTCCGCTTCTAAATAATTGCAATTGCGGATATTTTTTCTGCCAATGGATCCACAAAACTTTCAACCGAACACGAATGAGCAGCGCAGCAACGACTATTGCCAAAGTAAATGCCAACGTCCAGGTCCAATAGGCTGGCGTCCAAAATCGATTTAACTTAAATCCATTATTTCCAATAAGATTAAAAATCAAGGAAACGAAAAAACTCTCTACGAATAATTTTAACATTTTCATATCATTCCACGAAGTACTGTTATTAGGCTCAGGTTTATATTGTTTGAACATCTAATTTATTAAAATTAATCAAGTATTAAGCAAAATTCAATCTTGAAAAAGAGGATTATCCTCCAAAATCCCGGAGGTTATTCTTCGGCATGCGCTTAAGTAATCTCTAAAATAAATATTTGCCAAAAGAGAATTTTTATGAAAGAAAACTTAGACGATGTCGGTTTGGCAGCTAAAGTTGCCACACTTCTCGCACTACCTAGGGTAGATCGCGCACTAGCGCTACAGCTTATGAGAGATAATTTTGTGAACTGGATGGAGCACAACTTTAAACTAAGTTCAAATCAGACGGAGCAACTTGAAAAACTTCCCGCTGAGCTCGGTCAAAAACTTGGAACTGCGATCAGCAATTACCTCATGCAGGACAATGTACTTCAAGTTCAAAAAGACGAAAAGAAAGATGAGGATCCAGATTTCACAGCATTTAGTGTTTACGGACTCGACGAATGGCTAGATGGAGAAACTAAAGCAGAAGCGACTCCCCTTTATATACGGATTGCGTACAGAAATGCCTAGCCTTATTATTTACTCCAGCCAGTTTTTCGAGCTCTGTTTCATGATGCTTGCAACTTGAGCCGGACCTATTTTTCTGGCCTAAACTAGTAACAAGCGTTTCTTTATAAAATACAATGTAAGCAATGAAAGGCCCCAAAGGACCTTTCATACTTTTTGGAGATAAAAGATGTATACTTATTTTTCCAAAGGTAGCTTGACCCCCTCTTTGATTTCGTCATTGGCATGCAGCAAGATCTGATCACTCCTGTTTAGCTTTCCAAAAACTTCGGTAGAATCATGTGTGGATACCCCTTCTTTGATATCCACAAAATGTGTCTTGCCATCTATGAGCTGGATCACATACTGCCTTTCTGTAGAACGTACAATACTATTGGAAGGTACCAATAACGAATTGGCTCCGGCAGACAATGGAATATCGACCTCACAGTATAAACCCGGTTTGAGCTTATTATCCGAGTTGGCGACATCGACCTCTATTGCTTCAGACTGCATGGCGCCCAACGAATTCGCTGAACGGGCTATCATCCCTTCAAACACCTTGTTCGGGGTATTATTAAAACGATATGCAACCTTTTTCGAGAGGTCTACTTTATCGACATAGGTCTCGGGGATCTGCACTTCCAACCGTAATTTATTGAGATCCTGCAGGATCAACAGAGGTTGATCATTGCCTTTTCCCGGTCCGACCAGTGCTCCTTCGGAGACGTTACGCTGTACAATCACACCATTGAATGGCGCTTTGATGTTCAGGTAAGATTGCAACATTTCAACTTCTTCCACATTTGCTTTTTCCGACATGGCGACTGCTTCGTCAGCTTTCATCTTCGAGAGGGCATTGTCCAGATCAAGTGGGGATACTGCACCTTCCTCCTGTGCGGCATTTTTGAGCCTTTTATATTTATCTTTACTCGCAGAAGCGGTCTCCTGTGCTTGTACAAAACGTGAATGTGCGGCCTGTACCGCAGCGAGCATTTCTGGCGCCTCCAGCTGCATCAGCAGCTGCCCCTTTTTAACAACTGTACCTCTGTCCACAAAGATATGCTTAACAAAGCTATTCATCTTGGCATAGATATTTACCTCATTAAAGGGTTTGAGCTTACCGGGCAAACGCACACTGCTGGACATGACTTTCTCTTGTATGACTGTTGTCTGATAGGTACTGGCCTTAGCCGGATTTTTCGGCGTCAGGTCAATCGGCTTTTCGGTTTGACCGCAAGCGGAAAGTAAGCCCGTCAGTACTATTAAATAGCCTATTTTTTTCATCCGTTTTATTTTCTTATTCATTACTCAATTGTGTCATTAAGGCATCACTGCCATTGGCGATTTTATCTTTAAATACGATTCTCTTCCTGTTGCATAGCAACTTCCATCTTTATCGCCCAAGTTTATACTGCTGGGTTTCAATTCTGAAAGAACACTACATTTTTTTTAGTTTACACTATACGTGTCTTTTTCCACCAGTAACTTTTGATTATCGGGTTCGTCCTGCGGCAAGAGTGATTCGGAATCGAAGGTGGATTTTTCCTTCATCCACACAAATAGGAGCGGCAGTATAAAAAGGGCAGCAAATGTGGAGGCAAATAGACCGCCGATCACGGCCCGGCCCAATGGTGCCGCCTGCTCACCCGTCTCCCCCATTCCCATGGCCATAGGAATCATTCCGGCAATCATTGCCATACTGGTCATCAGGATCGGACGTAGCCGCGTTGTTGCGCTGGCTAGCGCCGCCGTCCTGGCATTGCGAAAATCCAGCCGCAGCGCTTCCGCATTGGACACGATCAAAATAGCGTTGGCTACGGACACCCCGGTAGACATAATCATCCCCATGTAGGATTGCAGATTGAGCGTCGACCCTGTGAGCAATAGCATCGCCAAGGATCCTAGGATCACTGCAGGAATGGTCACCAATGCGGTCAGCGAAAGCTTCACACTCTGATAATTCGCTGCCAGTAGTAGAAATATAACAACAACTGCACAGGCAAGCCCCAACTGCAAACTACCCATGGTATCGAGCAGTAGTGTCGACATCCCTTTCATTTCCACCACAACACCGCGCGGTGGAGCCGGGAGTTCACGAATAGCCTGTTGCACATCCGCTGTTGCTGTCCCCAGGTCTTTCTTATGGATATTTGCCATCACGGTTAAATAGCGCCTTGGCCCCTGCCGGTCATACTCACCCGGTAGATATTGTGTATTAAAAGTGGCTATATCGCCCAACGTTGGTGTAAGCTGCCCCTTCACGAGTGGGATTTCACGCAACTCGTCCATGGTATTCATCACATATTCAGGCACCTGCACCTGTACCTGATAGGTATAAGTATTGTTTTCATCGAGCCATTGTATCTTCTGCGTAAACCGGCTCGAGGAAGTGCTGGCCGTTACCGAACGAGCAATATCATCCATCTGCAGACCAAGCTGGGATGCTTTGAGCCGGTCGATGGCAATGGAAATGGTTGGCAGCCGCAGCGGTTGCGCGATCTGCACATCCCGCAGATAATCGATGTGCCGCAATGCGCTGACAACCTGATCGGCATAGACCTTCAGTTCGTCCATTTTCTTTCCGGCTATGCGCACCTCGATCGGCGTTGCAGCACCCTGGCTCATAATCTTTTCGGTCATATCAATAGGCTCAAAATTAAGGCGCAATTTGGGCAGTTTATAATGGATATTTCGTCGTAGAGCATCTTTGAGTTCGTCCATATTCACATGGTAGTCTGCATTGAGGTTCACCTGGATCACGGCTTCATGCGTTCCGGTATTGAATACATAGAGGTTGCTGACTCCATAGCTGCTGGGTACCAGGCCAACATAGGCCGAACTGATGGCGACCTGATGGTTCACCGTACTATCGATTACCTGTAGAACCTGTTTGACAGACTCTTCGGTACGCTCCAGCCGGGTTCCATCGGGCTCTTTGATCCGTAGCTGAAACTGTCCATTGTTGACTTTTGGCATCATGTCCTTGCCGATGTACACAAATGCCGCTGCCGCAAGCCCCAGCGTAAGCACCAGATAACCGATGATGACTTTGCCCTTATGGCGCATGGAGCGGTATAGGCCGAAGCGATAACGCTTTTTGAACTTATCGAAAAAGCCCGGCGAGTCTGACTCGAAATGACCGATATGATGTTCTTTGAGCAGCCAGTTGGATAAAATAGGCACCAAAGTCTGCGCCATAAAATACGAAGCGATCATCGTCAATCCAATGGATAAAGAAAGGGGAAGAAACATCGCCCGGGGAATTCCCGTCATCATAAAAGAAGGTGCAAATACGGCCAAAATACAGAACAGGATCAAAAGCAGCGGCACGGCAATCTCCTGACAGGCATTGTAGATCGCCTTACGCTTGTGCGTACCCTGTTCCTGATGCTGGTGTATGCTTTCGATGGTCACCGTGGCCTGATCCACGAGGATACCGATGGCCAGGGCCAAACCACTCAAGGTCATGATATTGATGGTCTGGCCAAACAATGTCAGTAGCAGGACGCCGATCAGGATGGATACCGGTATGGTTACGATTACGATCAGGCTGCTCCGCCAGTCGCGCAGAAACAAGAGAACCATGAGACCGGTAAGCAAAGCACCGAGCCCCCCTTCGTGCAAAAGGCTCTGCACCGAATTCATAACCGCTACTGATTGGTCAAATTCATAAGACACCTTCACATCCTCGGGCAGCAGATTCTGGATTTCCGGAAGCTTGGCCTTGAGGTTGCTGACCACTGCCCAGGTGGACGCATCCGATGTCTTAACGGCAGGGATATAAACAGAGCGCCGGCCATTGATCAGTGCATAACTTACCGTCACGTCCGAGGCGTCCGATACGCGTGCGACATCTTTGATATAAATCGGAATTCCATTTTTTGTCAGAATAGGGATATCAGCAAAATCTGCGACATTCTTGATCAGTGAATTGATGGTTGTCACATACATCGTGTTGTTGAGGTGCAGGTTACCGGATGGTGACATCACGTTAAATTTCGACAATGCCATCACCACCTCGTCGGCGGTCAGGTTGTAGCTCCGCAGTTTATTGGGGTCAACATTGACCGTAATCGTCCTGGAGTTGGCGCCAAAAGGTGGCGGTGCAGAGAGACCCGGTACCGCAGAAAACATGGGCCGCACCAGGGTACTCGCCATATCGTAAATCTCCTTGAGGCTTCTTGTCTTCGAAGATAGCACCAGTTGCCCCACCGGTAAGGAGGAAGCGTCAAAACGGACCACCTGTGGCGGCAGCGCCCCTGGCGGAAAAAACTTCATGGCGCGGTTTACCTGCAGTGCTACCTGCGCTGAGGCTTCGGCCATATCGGTATTTTCGTAAAAACTAAGTTTCAGGAGCGTAAGTCCCTGAATATTTTTGGCGGATATATTCTTGATTCCATTGACATAGAGAAACTGATCCTGCATCCGGGAGGAGAAAAAACCTTCCATCTGCTGGGGAGACATCCCGCCGTAAGATTCAATAACGTAAATGGTCGGTGAATTGAGCTGCGGAAAGATATCAATCGGTATTTTCAGTACAGCGAGTACCGAAAAGAGCAGTAGGCTCAGGGTGATGATCACTGTGGTAATCGGCCTTCGTAAAGCAGCTGTGACTAGTGACATAAGTAATTAGTTAAAAAGTTGAAGAAAGCCATCGACATTGTTCTGTGCCACCACCTGGTGGAACAATGCCAGATAATAATTATACTTGGCGGTGATGTAATCGCGCTCTGCCTGATTGAGCATGTTCTGTGCAACGTTGACCTCCACAATATCGATGAGGCCATTTTTATATAGGGAAAACTTCTGACGGTAGGCGGCATTGGCAGCTTTGGTCTGACGCGGAATTTCCTTCAAACGTCTTTCTGCGGTTGCCACTTCAGTGGTAGATTGTGCAATATTCATGGCGATGTTGGCCTGTTGTTCCTGTACCTTTTGCCCGGCCTCGTCCACCATAAGACGCTGCGTATTGAGTTTTACCTTTTTGCGGCGCAGATCAAACAGGTTGTAGTTGATTCCTAGACCAACAAGGTAGTTAGCGCGTTGCAGCCCAAAGCCATCGGCGAGCGAACTATAACTATTATCGCTATGTACACTGGATGCCCTGCCCCATACAGCCCCCGAGAGAAACAGCTTGGGACGGTAACTGTTGGCAACCAGCTTTTCTTCCATCTTCGTCTTGTCGAACAACGCATTATAATAGGCGATCATAGGGTGCTGACGGCCGCCATCGAGTTCAATCGGCGCGTTCTTTACCTGTTCGAAAAGAATCTTTTCGGCAGTGGTATCCGCTACAATCTGCGCTGGCGGCATACCCGCCAAAGTAGCCAGTTGAATTTGTAATTGTTGTTGCTGATTATCCAGTTCAATGAGACCAAGTTGGCTACGCGATATTTCAGCATCGGCCATACTGGTATCCACGCCTGCCCGTATACCACTTTTGACCAGGGCAAAGATCGATTGCCGTATTTCCTGATTACGGGCTATACTGCGCGACTGGATTTCGATGAGGTCATGCAATTTCAGTAGCTGCAGGTAACTATAGATCGTGAAGGACTGTAAGTCATACTTCGACTGTTCAAAACGACGGTTCTCCACGGCTACCTCCGCCTGCGCAAGTTGGTCCTGGGCATTGAATTGACCAAAATTATAGACCTCCCACTGAAAAGCAGCAATGCCAAGATTGCTGCTCACGGCCTGATACTTATTATCGGCACGGATACCGCCATTATTGGTCGGCACGAGACCAAATCCGAAGTATGGCCCCGGCACATTATTATTGGAGCCGACGTCTGCCTGATACGACAGCTGTAGGCTCGGCAGACGGTTGTTTTTGACTTCTGCGGCGCGCGCCTTCTGCACCTGTGTACGTACATAGTCGGTACGTAAGGATGGCGCATGCTGCGTTACCGAAGACAGCAGCTGGTTGAGTTTGATAGGCACATGACTCTCCTGTCCATAGCTAAAGAAGCTACAGCAGAGCAGCACATGCCCCATAAGGACAAGTTTTTGAAACATATAAAAAGCTTATTTTAAAATAAATGAATGTTTGCGGTCCCATAGGGCCCCACTCAATACGATTAAAATGGCTTTTTTATCATAAAGTCAGCTGAAGATTACGCAGGTATAGCCGTTCGAGCGGCAATATTATTTTGGATAGCAAGTTACCAATCGAAAACGTATCCGAATTCGGAAAGAAGGTATTGAAAAAGTGGGTAATAAAAAACTCCCTTACTTTAGCGACAAAGTGACGAACTGGCGAGAGCGTCAGACAGACACTATCTTTAACATCAACCCAATCCAGGTATTCCTGTTTTCGTTTACTAAAGGCCTTGATAACGGTGATAAACTCATTCTCGCCCTGTGTCTTTGCCTGATGATACAATGAAAATCCGATCAAAGGCTTCACGATCAGCAGCATCGCGCTTACCAGTAAGAGAAATTGAAATATGACTCGTCTTAACATAGGTTGTATGATATCTAAAGCACAGCATTTTGATTTACGTACATTACAAATATAAACAATGACGCAGTAGCCTAATGTAACATTGACGTAGCGAAAGCTTTTGTAAACATCATGTTGCAATTACATTGCCTCTCACAAAAATCCAATAATACTAGCAATGTGAACCAGAATCTTGCTCCGGTTTTTCTTGTAGTCTGCTCGGTAGGTTTTATTTAATGGAAGATTTCCCTTCATTTATGCGGAAGGGTAAAAGCGATATCGGTGCCCGGCCCCTCTTTATCGAGCACATGGATCTGACCACCATGCCGCAATATAATATCGGCGCAGAGAAAGAGTCCGATACCGAAACCTTCAATATGATTGTGACCATTGGAGCGATAAAATTTCTCAAATACTTTTTTCCTATCCTCAGGTTTTATTCCCATCCCAAGGTCGCTTACCAGTACCGATACTGCATGCTGATCAGCTGTCATCGTGATGTGTACGGGTGATTTTTTATCGCTATATTTAATTGCATTATTGATCAGGTTGGCAATTACCTGTCCGATACGATAACCATCAGCTTCAAGAAATACACTATCATCGGGCAAATGCAAATGAATATCACTATCGGGAAATATGAGCGCAGCATTTTGGCTTATTTCAAGGATAAGCTGCGTTAAATCTATCTTGGATTTATCGAGTTCGATTCCTTTGGCCATTACCATTACTGGAGCGACCATCTCATTAAGGAGACGATTAATACGGTCGGTGGCTTTGACTGCATTTTGAACCAGTTTGTTTGACAGGGCATTTTCTTGCCCTGCCAACTGCCTGTCCAGAATCTGCAAAGTTCCTTTGACAGATGATAATGGCGTCTTGATTTCATGCATGGCGATGCTCAACATCTCATCGCGCAAGATTTCAAGCTCCTTTTTCTCTGTAATATCAAGCGTCGTTCCTGAAATTACCTGCGGGCAGCCATTCTCGTCATAAGTAACCCATCCACGTGCCTCAATCCAATGGATGCTATCATCACCATGCCTTACACGATATTGTGCAGTATAGGGTACATGCCGTTCAATAGCCCTCGTAACACTTGCCTGCATTGCTTCCCGATCTTCATTTACAATACAGCCCAACATATCACTATAGCTAAAATCCTTTGCCGTATCCCACCCAAAATTTCTTTTGCATTGATCGGTACAGGACATGTAATTTTTTTCCCGAAGGCTAACTTCCCAGAAGCCGATACGGGCCTGTGCGAGCGCCTGCGCAAGATGTTTTTGGGATACCGTAAAGGTAGAATCCGCACCGTGCAAGTTAATCATACAATTGTTAGGATTTAAAAGTGCTTTTCAATTACGTAAAGATACTTATTGTAAGAATATTAGCATTATTATTTTACACCTAATATTAACCTATAAAATTCGGGAAGTCTGTCGGCTAATTTAGTCAGCAAAACGGGCAAAAAAAAACTATTCCACGCTAACCAAGATTTATTTACACATGAATTCATCTAGAGACGATTACGCATAACTGGAGCAGGATGATTTTGCTGATGCTGCAGATTGTGAGGTTTATTTTAGTTTTATCAGCAAAAGAGATACATTTGAACATAAACAAAAGTCCCTATGAACAGTGCTACTTCCATTTTCGAATCGAACCATAAAAAATTAGGCCTGATTTCTTTCGATTCATCCTCGCTGGACCTGGTAAACGGCGAAACGTTCCGCCATTACATTAAAATATTGCTCATTCCAGCTGGTTACGCACTAACGGTGGACTTCACTGCTTATGAAACCCAAAATCCCACCTTGCTTTTCATCAATACCAATCAATATCTTGACATTCAGTCGGCCAATGAAAATAAAGCCTTTTTAATCCATTACAACAGGGATTTCTACTGTATTCAGATTCATGATGAGGAGGTTGCCTGTGACGGACTCTTGTTCAATAATATTTTTGAGAATCCGATAGTGGACTTGTCCGGCGATGAGCTGCACGCCATACCCCAATTATTCGCTCAGATCAGCAATGAGCTTGATTTTCAGGACCGCTCTTCGGAAGAAATGATCCGAACGTACCTCAAGCAGATTATCATCCGTGCAACGCGGCAGTGGAAAAAGCAGAACCTCCAAAATGAAACGCTCGACCTCGTCAGCATGGATCAGGACTTTTTCAGAAACTTCAGCCGACTGGTCAATATTCACTACAGGGAAAAACACAGCGTAGCCGATTATGCAGACCTACTGAACCTTGCCCCGAAAACGCTTTCCAACAAATTCCATAAACTCAACCTTGAAAATCCGAACGAGATGATCAAAAACAGGATCGTCCTTGAAGCCAAACGCCTGCTCCTTTACAGTGAGCTTACCATAAAGGAAATCGCTTATCAATTGGGTTATGAGGACCCAGCTTACTTCAACCGGATCTTTACGCAGAAATCAGGAAAAACTCCTGCGGCTTTTCGGAAAGAAATTAAAAATTAGACTAGAAAAGGAAAAAAATACAATTTATATCGACTTTTTGCTCTTTATTTAGATTGCCTATATGACATACCTTTGTCCTATAAGAAATTAACAATCAAAAATAAAGCGTATGAAACGTAATGCTACCGCCGTTTGGAACGGCACCATCAAAGAAGGAAACGGACATCTGACCACACAAAGTTCCGTTCTGAACCAGACCCAGTATTCATTCAACAGCCGCTTCGCTGAAGGTGTCGGTACAAATCCCGAAGAACTGCTTGCTGCTGCCCATGCAGGATGTTTTACAATGAAGCTGAGCCTTGATCTCACACAGGCAGGTTATCCCCCTAAAAGACTCGAAACAAAGTCCATTATTACCTTGGATAATGGTAAAATCACACAGTCGGAACTTCTACTTGATGCAGAAGTAGATGGCATCTCAGCGGAAGAATTTGAAAAAATTGCCCGAGAGGCCGAAAAAACCTGTCCCGTAAGCGCAGCATTCAGCTTCAAAATCATCTTAAACATCAACCTAAAAAAATAATCACGATGAAGACAATCTATTCAACAGTTTTAACATTGGCGGCACTCGCCATCACAAATTCCAATATCATGGCACAATCAAACCCCGCATCTCAAGACCCCAACATTGGCCGGGAAACAAGAGCATTCTTAAAAGCTTTGAACAGCGGCGACGGAAAACCGCTGGAAACCCTCTCACCAAAAGAGGCTAGACTGGTGTTGGTAGGCGCTCAAAAATCAGTAAGCTTCGATTATTCCGATATCCAGGAATCAGACAGAACCATTACCCAGGACGGGCAGACCCTAAAAATACATATCGTAAAACCCAAAGGTGCCCAAGCTGGCCTACCCGTATTTATGTTCTTTCACGGCGGCGGATGGGTATTGGGAGACTACCCTACCCACAAAAGACTGGTTCGTGACCTTGTTGTCAACAGTGGTGCAGTAGCCGTGTTCCCGGATTACACGCCATCTCCGGAAGCCAGATTTCCCGTAGCCATCAATCAGGCTTATGCCGCAACAAAATGGGTTGCCGAGCATGGAAAAGAAATCGGGGTCGACGCGAGCAGGCTTGCTGTTGCCGGAAACAGTGTCGGTGGAAATATGGCTGCAGTGGTGGCATTGATGGCCAAAGACAAAAATGGTCCCAAGCTAAAACAGCAGGTACTTTTGTGGCCCGTAACAGACTCCGACTTCAGCAGAGCATCGTACACAAAATTTGCACAGGAACGGTTTTTAACAACGCCGTTGATGAAATGGATGTGGGATAATTACCTGCCTGACTTAAAAGAACGCGACAACAAATACGCGTCCCCACTGAAAGCTTCTCTGGAAGAGCTGAAAGGTTTGCCTCCTGCACTTGTTCAGGTGGCCGAGAATGATATTCTGCATGACGAGGGTGTCGCCTATGGAAGAAAATTAGATGAAGCCGGTGTTCCAACGACTGTTACAGAGTATAAAGGCTTTATTCATGATTACGGGATGCTGAATCCGCTGGCGCATATCCACGCTGTACAGGAATCGGTGCTAGATGCAGCAACTGTTTTGCGAAAAGCACTGTTTGCGAAGTAAAATACCCTGCATTTCCAAAGAATAACACCAAATGGTTCGACTGTTTGGTGTTTTTTAAGTTTATAATAGCGTCTTAAGCATGTATTTCCCCTAATGAGCGGGATTTCTTACAAAATCTTTTCCAATTCATTTCTATGATCCTCACCCCATTGGGCCGTTACCGCAATGACTGGTATAAGGCTTTCCCCTAGCCCAGTCAGTTCATATTCTACTTTCAGCGGAAGCTGATCAAAGACGACTTTATTGATTAATCCATGTTCAATCAATTGACCAAGCTGCACATCAAGTACACGACGGGTTGCATTGGGGATTTTCCGCTGCAACTCACCCGGACGCTTGATACCTGAATGAATGGCCCAGAGCAGGTTTATTTTCCATTTGCCCTGAACCACCTGCAAAAACAGATGTAAACCGCAATCTAAATTAACCGGAAGTTTTTTTTCGTACATAGCTGATATATTTTACGAAGGCATAAAGTGGGTATAGATAAATTTATCCGTAATTGACACGGTTACTTGATGCCCTTAACTTAGCGGCAAAGTAAATATAAAAATATGAAATACAAGATATTTGGATCAAAAACAGGACTGCATGCCAGTGAAATAATCTTAGGAGCCGCCAACTTTGGGACAAAAAAAGGCTATGGAGCCGATCCCGATGAATCAAAAAAGATTTTAACAGCTTATGCAGATGCAGGAGGTAATTTTATCGATATATCGGATGTCTATCAATTTGGGGAGGCAGAAGAAATCGTAGGCAACTATTTAAAGGGACAGCGAAATAATTTTATCGTCTGCTCAAAATATACTAGAAGTAGTGATCCCAACCCTGCAATCAGTAATTTTGGGAATAACCGTAAATCTATGCGACAGGCTGTTGAACAAAGTCTGAAAAGATTGAAAACGGACTACATCGATATTTATATGCCGCATTACGATGATGGTGTAACTTCATGGGAAGAAATAGCTTTGGGACTTCAAGATTTGGTCAGCGAAGGGAAAATAGTGTATGCGGGACTCAGCAATTTCCCGGCATGGAAAGCATCGGCCATTGCATCAGCAACGAAAGTCACTGCTTTACAAATTGAATATAGTTTGTTGCAACGTACCGCAGACCGTGAACTGATGCCGATGGCAAAGGAATTTGGTCTTGGTGTGATGATGTACTCGCCACTGGCTGGCGGACTGCTGACCGCAAAATATAGAAAAGGAGAAGCCGGGCGCATTAGTCATTCTTCTGGCGCTGATTATTCGGAGGACGAGAAAACCAAACTGATCATTGATGAACTGGTATTAATCGCGGAAAAATATGAAACAACACCCGGTCAGATTGCATTTGCGTGGAATTTATCAAAAGAGGCATTTCCATTACTGGGAGCACGCAATATCAATCAATTTGAGCAAATTATTAGCGCTACTGAAATTAATTTGACAGCTGATGAGCTAACCAAACTGGACGCTTTAAGCTCTATTAGCCTCGGGTATCCGCACGATCTACTGAATACGGTAAGAGGTTGATTTTGAAGGATTGAATCTGATACAAACAGGAAAGAAGAAACATAAAACGTAATCGATAGTAATTCTTAAAGTATATGAACTAAATTTGAACTTAAAATTGCGCCGCATGCCAAAAAGAGATTCTATTTTAGTGAACAGCATGGATTCCAGCAGCAGTATGGCTGTTGGAATATGGGATGGTTCAACGACGGGCATCCTAAAAGCGCTCAATCCGCATCGACATGACCATTATACCTGCATGCTTGTTGAAGCTGGACAGCTGGAAGTCCTATTTGATTTTGAACAGCTGATCATGCCAGCGGGAACGCTTTTTGTCTGCCCTCCCCATCAGGTCCATCAGATCACCACGGTTTTAGGCGCATCCGGTTATTACATTTCCTTCGAAGGCCATCACATGACCAGGTCAGCCAAAGATATGCTTGATGCATCTTTAAATGAAACCATTGTATTGTCCCTCTCAGCGACCGAGCAACAATGGTTTACTTCCATCTTGGACTCGCTAATAAATTTGGACAGTATAAACTATAGTGCCAATAAGGAAGTGCAGCAGCCACTGCTGTCAGCATTTATAACCCAGGCGGTGATTTGTCACGATTGCAGATCCGCCGCAGGGTCCATAAGTCACAGCCCCAGGGTTATAAGTATCGCCAACGAGTTCAGAAACCTTGTGAAGCGTGATTACCGCAGCCTTAAACGCCCCGCAGCATATGCCCAACAGTTAAATATCTCCGTGGCCCACTTGAACGATGTCGTTAAAATGGTGACGGGCTTATCCGCATCGGCACTGATCCAAAAGGAAATACTGAGCGAAGCACAGCGCCTGCTTTATTATTCACAATTGAGTATTAAGGAAATTGCGGTACAGCTAGGCTATAAGGACACCAAGTACTTTATCAGGCTTTTTACAAAAAAAACTGAGCTTTCACCGGGTGATTACAGAAAGACACTACGCTCCAATCCAGACCTGGATTAGACAATCTTATACTATTCAACTCAAACACGGCTTCTTTTTTTGTCCACCTTTTACCTTTGTTTGTCAGTTTTCCGGCATTCATTTTTTGATCAATTTTGCACTATAGATAAGTTGTAAATTTAAATAGTTTAGCTATGAAAATCTTAGTAATCGGTGGTACAGGTCTTACTGGAAGGCTGGTCACAAAAAAACTGGCAAATCTCGGTCATCAGGTGCACATTGGCTCGCCTTCACATGGAGTGGATCTCATGACGGGAGAAGGTCTCTCCCAGGCGCTGAAAAATACAGAGATCGTCATCGATCTATCCAATTCCTCCTCTCCTGAAGAAGAAAATGCAATTCATTTTTTTCAGACCGCAGGAAAGAATCTGGTAAAAGCGGAGCTGGCTGCAAACATCAGGCATCACCTCGTACTTTCCATTGTCGGAACGGACGATGCGCTGGAGATCGGATATCTTCGCGCAAAGAAATATCAGGAAGACAACATCAAGAACTCCGGAATACCTTATACTATCATTCGTTCGACACAGTTTTATGAGCATACTGATGCCATCATTGCCATTCAGGGCCAGGGTGACGAGGTATTTGTTTCCAAGATCGACTACCAGCCCATTGCCCTGGAAGATGTCACAGACTACATTGTGCAGTTTGCGCTCGAGGAGCCTAAAAATGGAACAGTCGAGATTGCGGGGCCTACAAGGGCCAATATGGACGATTTTGTAGCAAAATATGTCGAGATATCCGGAAAGCCTATAAAGGTTGTTTCTGATGAGGATAGCAAATATATGCATCTCATCGTTCCTAAATCATTGCTCGTACCTGCTGGAGCGTATTGTGCCGGCAAGGCTCATTTTGAGGATTGGGCACTAAATACCGCTGTAAGTTAAGGAGTCAAAAAAGAGGAATCACCGACCTTTGCTGAGCTGGATATCTTAAAGATCGATACGCTCAGTAGTTGGTGTATGTCAATAGAAAGTGCTGGAATTTTTTTCGAGGTTCCAGCACTTACATTTTAAAAAATAAATGCCCAATTATAAAACCATTCCACCATCAATAAGGATTTCCGTTCCGGTCATGAAACTTGCCACATGGTTATCTGACAGATAAATAACAGCTTTGGCAACATCTTCTGCAGTTCCCATTTTTTGTAAGGGGATTCCGCTGATTAACCATTCATCAAGACCTTCCAATGTTTTTTCGTCCAATCCTGCTTTGGTCATAATCTCCGTTTTTGTAGGCCCAGGACTTACTAAATTTACTCTGATTTTTCTTGGTGCTAATTCTGCAGCAGCGGTCTTCGCAATGGAATTCAATGCTGCTTTGCTTGCCTGGTAAATCGAACTATTTGGTTTGGAGGTGGTCGCGACGTTGGATGAAAGAAATACCACTGAAGCACCATCGTTCAACAGGGGAATAAATTTGCTCAAAGTAAAATAAGCTCCTCTGAAATTAATACCCATTACATTGTCAAAATTTTCGGCACTCATATGTTCGATCGGACCTAAACTTCCGGTGATGCCTGCATTAATAAACAGGATATCAACTTTTCCGAATTGCTTTTCAACTTGGGTTTTGAAATTTTCAATATCTTCCAATTTCCCTTGATCTGCCACAAAAGAACTAGCCCCTAATGCTGCTGCAGCATTTTCAATGGCTTCTTTTCGTCTTCCGGTGATAATGACTTTTGCTCCTTCGGCAATTAACTCTTTTGCGGTGGCATATCCTATTCCGCTGTTTCCACCTGTTACAATGGCTAATTTGTTATTCAACTTTTTCATTTCTTTAATTTTTTTTCAAAGTTATCAGAGAAATGGTATACTTTTGTTATCAGTATAACTGAGTATATCAGTATCATGAATTATATCACTTAACTTTGTGACCATGGAAAGAGATCAGACAGAAGAACTTAGAGCGTTGCAGGACACCCTTTATTTCATTGGTGGCAAGTGGAGAATCCCTGTCATTAATTCGCTTTGCAACGGCAACCGACGTTTTCGCGAAATTGAAAGAAGTATCCCCGGGATTACCACACGAATGCTTTCAAAAGAACTGAAAGATATGGAATTAAATAAGTTGGTTAAACGAACTGTTTATCCCGATACGCCTGTTTTAATTGAATATGAACCCACTGCATATTGCAGAACTTTCGGGAATATTATTTTGGAAATGATTAACTGGGGTAGAGAACATCGAAAAATGATTGTGGAGGATAAGGTTTAGAATTGTATTATATGTACTACCATCAGCTAAAAAGCTGCTGATGGTAGTACATATGAAATGCTTAGCAAGTTATCTAATGAAAAGGTTGAAAAGGTCTGCAGCTCCAGCTTTAAACTTCTTGCCATTCACATAAAACGATGGTGTCCCATTGACTCCGCTGATAACTCCGCCCTGAAAATCGGCATCAATTTTATTCACCAGCTCCTCTTTTTGTATATCGGACTTAAACTTTTCCATATCTAATCCTATTTTTTCTGCTATTTTAAAAAGATACTGGTCGTCAAGCTTCCGCTGATTTTCGTAAATGGCATCGTGCATCTCCCAAAACTTATCCTGCAAAGAAGCAGCTTCTGCAGCGATCGCGGCCGGAAGCGCATATTCATGCATTTCTGAAAGCGGGAAGTTTCTAAATACAAATTTCACCTCTCCGCTAAATTTTTTCAAGAGCTTCTTTAGCACCGGATAAGCGGCTCCACAGTAAGGACATTGATAGTCACCATACTCTACGATAACTAAATCGGCATCTAGATTGCCTTGGGCGTGGTCAGTTATACTGACAGGTATTTTTAATGACATAACTATTTTATTTTAAGATTTTAAGAGCTTCCAATATTCCATCTGCACCGGGATTTACCGCCGTTGGTGATTTGTAGCACCATTGGATGATACCTTCTTTATCGATTACAAAAAGAGCGCGGTTGCACTGACCTTCATGCTCATTATAGACATCGTATTTTTTTGCTACCTCACCCTTTGGCTCAAAGTCTGCAAGTAGCGGAAAGTGTAGGTTACGCGACTGCGAAAAAGCCAGATGGCACCATTTGCTGTCCACGGAAATTCCGAACAGTTCTGCGTCATACTTTTTAAAGTACTTGAGCATTTCATTATACAGTGCCATCTGATCACTGCAGACTGGACTCCAATCGGCAGGATAGAATGCTAAAATCACGTTACGGCCCTTAAATTCGGATAATGTAACTTTCTGGTCTGGTGTTGCAAATAATGTAAAATTTGGTGCAACAGTATTTTGTTCTAACATAATTTTATTGTTTAATAATTGATATAGGCAATATGGATGCAGATGCAAGTAGAAAGAACGCTCGTAGAAAAACTTTCTTTTCAGGCAGCATAAGTTTTATTTTTCAGGTTGAATAAAAATCTTCTTAGATGGAAATTTTTCAATTTCACCATCTGCTAAGCCAAAGTTTGTCACCACGACATCTTTAGGATTGCCTGAAAGCCATTCGCTCAGATCAATAGACTCATATTTCCCGTTGTTAAATCCGATAAGAACACGGCATACCGTATCACCTGTATTTTTAATGTAGTGTCCAGCTCCCATGGGTACATAGCCTACGTCACCTGCATTGAACTTTTCGGTGACTACAGTACCCTCGGCAAGAAAAACAGACATCTCCCCCTGGCCCGAAATATAATACTGCCACTCGTCGGCATTCGGATGCCAGTGCATTTCCCGAAGTGCCCCAGGCTGCAATTCAAGAATAGAACCGGCGATGGTCGTACTGATCGGAAATTCCTTACTTGTAACCAATCGCTGAAGACCACCCCCGGGAATGATTCTAGGCTGCTGGGCGTGAAGCGGATAACGATGTAAATTGGTAAGTTCTATGTCAGATTCTTCTGGTCTTGCAGCAGCATTAAACGACAATTCATCCGGGACAATACCTGCGGCGAAATAGGCTTCTTTTTTCGGCAGCGCAGCAACTTCTTCCAATGTCAACCCTAAATTCTGTGCGACAATTTCTGGAGGCATACTGGCAACGAAGTCAGTTACGCTAAACGTGTGGTCTTCGGAAAAATTACCGTTGTCAAATATCAGGATGAAGTGACACTCTTCAGTTCCTGTTGCCTGGATCGAATGTCCATAGCCTTTCGGAAAATACCATACATCACCCGGTTCAAAATTGTCGGTATAGCTATGACCGTCCGGATGAATAATGGTCGTACGAACGGTTCCTGAAATGACGTAGGCCCATTCAGCAGCATTTGCATGCCAATGGAGCTCTCGCATACTGCCCGGCTGTAATCGCATCGATACACCCGCAATTCCGATCGAAGCCGGGAAGTCGGTTACAGAAGCACCTCTGGTGGTACCACCATCATTTGTGCGTGGTTCTTTTTTTTCTAATTCGTACTTGAAGCTTAATGATGTCGTTTTCATAATATTGTTTTTAACGATTGATATTCCTGTTTGTTACTAAAGTAAATTTACCGAAGAAAGGACGCGAGTGATACTGGCTTTCGGTGAACAGGCAAATATGATCGTTGAACGAGTCATGTAACAAAACATTCGTCATTCACATTATTATGGATTGGAGTAGCTTTTAGACTTATTTTTTAAAAAGTTGATCTATTGAGATAGCATGGTACTCGTTCATTAGCGCAAGAAAACTTTGTTTAGTTGAAAGGCTTATAAAATTGAGGTACCATTCTTAATTACTCCTTAACAAAAAAAGTGAGCTATGCAGCTCACTTTTTATATTTTTTGGTAAGGAAGTTTTAAGATTCAATAAAGGCTAAAATATCCTTATTGATCGTCGCAGCCTCTGTTGTAGGCATACCGTGCGGAAAGCCCGGGTAAGTAATCAAGGTTCCATTCTTTAAGAGTTTAGCAGATTTAACGCCGGCATTTTCATAAGGAACAATCTGATCATCCTCACCGTGCAGCACCAGGACAGGAATATCAACTGCTTTCAAATCTTCTGTGAAATCTGTTTCAGAAAAAGCTTTGATACCCTCATAATGGGCAACAATTCCCCCCATCATACCCTGTCTCCACCAGTTTCTCCGAATTCCTTCTTTAATATCCGCTCCCGCTCTGTTATAACCGTAAAAAGGAAGTGTTAGATCGATATAAAATTGTTGTCTATTGTTCAAAGTCTGATCCCTGATATTATCGAATACCTCCATTGGCACACCATCAGGGTTACTTTCATTTTGTACCATGATCGGAGGAACAGCACTGATAAGTACAGCTTTCTTTGCTCTTCCATTAGCATATTTGTTCACGTAACGAATGACCTCACCTCCGCCTGTTGAGTGACCGATATGAATGACATCTTTGAGATCAAGGAATTCAACAAGTTCGGCAGCATCAGCAGCGTACTGCTCAATGGTGTGTCCATAAATATCCTGACTCGATCTGCCATGCCCTCTCCGGTCATGAGTGACTACGCGATACCCTCTCTGTAGGAAGAAAATCACCTGTGCATCCCAGTCATCAGAAGATAATGGCCAGCCGTGGTGAAACATCAATACTGGTCCCTGTCCCTGATCTTTGTAAAAAATTTCTGTTCCGTCTTTTAGATTTAAAGTGCTCATAGCTATTTGGTTTAAATGTTAATATGTATTTTCTTTTTGCTACTATAAAACTACACGAACAATTAGCCAATTTCAAAAATCATTCGACGAATGGGCAAAATGAGTCGTTAAAAAGACAACAAAAAAGATCATCAAGCATGACCTGATGATCTTTTCAATTACGTATTGTTCATGTAGAACTTAGTTCGTATAGCTTGCTAATAAACGTTGAGCTTCTTCGACGGCTGTGGTAAGGATCTGTACGACTTCGGTTAAAACACCTTCCGATAAGGTGTTCTGTTCGGTTGTCAGTTCAAGTATTCCCAGCTTATCATCAAGCACAGGAAGCAATCCCATAATGGCGACGCTGGTTTTAAAATCATGTGCCCTTAATTTAAATCTGGAGAAGTCCTGACTTGCGTAAGCGGCCTTTAGCTCCTGAAGCTGGCCTGGAACTTTGTCGATAAACTGGCGGGTGACTGTCCGCTCGAAAGCGGCGTCCCCCCTACTTACCGAATGCATGTAAGCAAGGTCCAAATAAGTATACTTCCCCTTATCCGCAATTTCTTCAAACTGCACTGTAGGCTGGAATCCGATGCCAAAATGTGAAATAAGCTTAAAGAGCTCTTCTTCATTGATGGGTTTGGAAATATATTCGTTCATTCCTCTGCTAAGGCATTTTTCTCGTTCACCTGCCAAAGCGTGCGCAGTCATGGCAATGATCGGAATATCCAATTGCAACACTTCCCTGATGTGTTGCGTTGCAGCATAACCATCCATCTGGGGCATCTGTAAATCCATCAACACAAGGTCGGCGTGATTATTTTTTAGATACTCTACGGCCTCCTGTCCATTGGAAACAATGTCAAAATCTACATTCCATTGTCCGAGCAGATGCTTCATCAGGCTCTGGTTCATCATATTATCATCAACCACCAAAATATGAAGCGGTACATTGGATTGATCTTTAAAATAATCAGTATGAGCCAGGGGTGCTATTACTAGTTGCTCTTGTGCTATACCGTAGGGAATAAAAAACTTGAACGTTGTGCCGCTTCCCTGCTCGCTCTGTACTTCAATGTCGCCATGCTGGAGTAGTACGAGGTTTTTTACGATAGACAAGCCGAGTCCTGTTCCGCCATAATTGCGGGTAATGGAATCTTCGCCTTGATTAAAGCGTTCAAAAACTTCATTGAGTTTTTCCTTGTCAATTCCAATTCCGGTATCTGTGACGACAAATCCAACCACAACTTCCTTTTCGCTCCTGCTCTTTTGGTAAATTTCGATATGTATACTGCCCTGTTTGGTAAATTTAATGGCATTTCCAATCAAGTTTACCAAAATCTGGGTTAACCTGGTTGCATCCCCTGTCAGTGTATCGGGAATGGAGACATCGACCTTACTTGAAATCGAAAGCCCTTTTTCTTTTGCCCTTTCAGTGAAGAAGGTTTCTACAGAATTTAACAACCCACTGATACTGAATGTACCGACAGTAATACGCATCATACCGGCCTCGATTTTGGATAGGTCCAAAATATCGTTGATGATCGTCATTAGATTCTCTCCCGACTGTTGAATTGAGGAAACAAACTCAGAAGAGGTCGCGTCCAGGTTTCTTTTTTGCAGCAGGTTTGTAAATCCGAGAATTCCACTGAGTGGGGTTCTGATTTCGTGGCTCATATTGGCAAGGAAGTTCTCCTTGGTCTGCGCGGCAATGGAAGCTTTCTTTTCAGCAGCGTCCAATTCCTCGATCAGCACACGTTGCCGGCGAAACTGGCGTAGGATATGGAAACCGACTACCGAACCGCTCAAAATCAATAAAACCAATAGGGAAATATCGTATAGCCGTGCTTTTCTGCCCATTTCCTCACTCTGCAAGCTGAGCTCACTCATGTGCAATTGCCTACTTCTATAGATCTTAGCTGTTATTCCCGTAATTTCGTTGGAAATGATTCGGGCTCTTGGATTGGCAATTGAGGTTTGATCATCCATGTTTCCAAGAGAATTATACCGTGCCAAAAGCCTATCCCGGACTATTTTTTTGTCCATTGCAAGGACGCCCAGCCGTTGTATCAGCTTTTCTTCAACAGGATCGGAATTATCCCTGGACAAGGAATCCAGAAAGTTCTCGATCTGATTTATCTTTTTATCGATACCTTCCAGATGGGTCGTATCGTTAGTGGCTATTGATGCTCTGATCCTACTTTCCACACCAAGGATATCGCGATCGATTTCCCGCAGATGATTGCTCGCACGCAACTCGTTCAGCAGTGTGTTATTGTTATGAATAAGTGCTTCTGTATTTCTGGCCGAATTGACCTGAACGGCAATCAGCAGTATTGTTCCCGCTATAAATGTCAGAATTATAAAGTAGCTAAACCGTTTACTGTTCATTATAGAATTACTTGTCATAAACAAAAGTTAAGAGGATTGGTTAAGTAATACCTTAAGAATAAAAACAGCAGGTGATTTAAAATACATTCATTCTTGTATTTAAAGCCTTGCGATACGCATCTGCTACCGGAATGAATGTACCGTTTATCACAATACCACCGTCCTGTAAAGTATCTATTTTACTGATTGATACAATAAAGGACCGATGCACCCTGATAAAATCATTCTTCGGTAAACGCTCTTCCGCAGTTTTCATCTTGCCATGAATGGCAAACATCTTTTCTTTTGTATAAAATTTTACATAATCTCCCATTGCCTCTGCGTAAAAGATATCTTCAAGCTTCAGGCGTCTTGTCACGTTAGCATCTCGGACAAACAAAAATTCATCGTTACTGATATGCACATGGTCTTTTCGGCTATCCAGGATTGCCTGGGCTTTCTCTACGGCCTGTAAAAACCGGACAGGAGAAATGGGCTTTAAAATATAATCCGCGATATTAAGCTCAAAAGCCTCGATTGCATATTCCTTTTTGGAGGAAGTGAAAATGATGATTGTATCTTTACCAGATAAACTTTTGGTAAGCTCAATACCTGTCATTTCAGGCATTTCAATATCTAGAAAGAGCAGGTCAACCTCGTTTTTCTGAATAAAATGGTAGGCCTCCATAGCGTTTGAAAATTCCTGCACGATGGTAAGATCCGGAACCTGCTTTGCCAAATGGGCCAAGGTCGTTCTAGCAATATCATTATCGTCAACAATCAGAGCTTTCATAGTAATAAGTATATATGTTATTATGACAAATATACTTATTACTTTCTTTTTTTATCACTAACCAATAGCTCCTATCTAAAATAGGAACGGATCATCCATGCCATCTCCTCATGGCTTTCCATCAGTCCCGTAATGAAGTCGCTGGTTCCATAATCTTTATATTCCTCGGCAAAAGGTGTAATATTTCCACGTAAAAATTCAATGATACTTTCGTGGTCTGCCAGCAGGTCTTTCATGTAGCCAAGACCATCATTTGTCCTGTCACTATACTCGGTAAGGTGTGTCAATTCCAGGTAGCTCTTCATGGTTGCTGGTGCATAATGCCCGATTTTACGCAGGCGTTCAGCAACGCTGTCAATAAGTTCGTCCAGCTTCTTGTACTGCTCCTCAAAGAATATGTGGTTTGCGTGAAAATTGTCTCCCGTAACGTTCCAGTGTGCATTTCGGGTCTTGATATAAAGGACAGTTTCATCAGCCAATAATTTTGCCAATTGTGCAGCAACAGCATCTTTGCTTACTTCGTTTATTCCAATGTTTGCTTTCATAATATGAATGTTTTTAGTGTTATTTTTCTAATGTAAATGACCTGCGCTATCGAACAAGAATAATTTTACCTGTGTGCGTCCCTTCTTCTAACAGCTTATGTGCTTGAATAGCTTCGCTAAAGGGAAATGTCTGAAAAATGACAGGTCTTATCTTTTTTGATTCAAGCAGCGGCCATACGTTTTTTTTAACTTCGGCTGTTAAATATTTCTTAAACTCATAATCCCGGCTTCTTAAGGTACTCCCTGTGATCGTTAGACGCTTGATCATCATCTGCCAGATGTCAAGATCCACATGACTGCCAGATACAGCATTGATATAGACAAGCCGCCCTTCAGGTTTAAGGATATTGATGTTCTTTCGGACATAGTCCCCGCCGATCATATCCAGGATAACATCTACACCTTCCTGCATCAGTTCTTTCTCGAAATCCTGCTTTTTATAGTTGATATAAAAATCTGCCCCCAGGTCAATACAGTTCTGACCTTTTTCATCTGAGCCCACGGTCACAACGACGCGTGACCCAAGCGCATGCGCCAACTGTATGCCTGTAATACCAATTCCACTATTACCTCCGTGGATCAGAAGAGTTTCACGAGGCTTCAATGCCGCTCTCTGAAAGACATTTGACCATACGGTAAAAACTGTCTCTGGTAAACTTGCAGCCTCAGCATAAGTGAGATCAGCGGGTATTTCAAGGCATTGCCCTTCACGCACAGTTACAAATTCGGCGTACCCGCCACCAGCGAGCAGTGCGCAAACCTTATCGCCCACTTTAAAGTTTGCGACCTGTGGACCGCATGCTACGATTATACCAGCTATTTCCAGTCCCAGTATGTCTGCGGGTACACCGGCAGGAGGAGGATAATTGCCCTCCCGTTGAAAAATATCAGATCTATTGAGCCCCGCCGCTTTTACTTCGATCAGGACTTGGTCTGCTGTGGGTATTGGCGTTTCAAATTCTCTCAGCTGCAGGACCTCGGGCCCGCCGTAGCTTGTTATTGCGACCGCTTTCATATGTTTCAATTATTTGTTCTTAAATTTTCAGCTCTTTTCCATTTCAGTTTGTGCACAACTTCTTTTCCCGCTGAGAGAAAAGGTTTGCCACTTTCCAAAAACAGATATTCATTATCAAAATGTATCAACCTATTCTGTGTTTGACCGGTCCAGTTTGGAAAAAGCGAAATAAACATCGTATGACTTAATGTCTGTTTTACTTCATCAGTATCAAATGGACCAGAATAGGCTAAATAGGTAGAGCTTTCCTGCACATACTCTCCTGCAGTAGCACCGGTCCAGTGCTCTTGACTAAAGTTCTTCCGTTTAGGATTCATAATCTGTGCTGACATATAACCGTCAGGATTATATATGATGAGACCCTTGGGTGATTTTCCCATCGGATATGAAATATCACCATTTTCGAGCCTCACTTCGATCAGTTCCACCAAAGTCCAGGTACCGATCAGTCGTTTAAATAATGTCGCTTCCATTTTTAAAAGAGTTTTATTAGGCGCAATTAATGGTACGCCTACTTGCTGTTAGAAAGGCTGATTGTATTTTCCTGTAAGGGCTTTATTTTCGATACTTTTAGCAAAGTTCGGAGTCTCCTCATGGTTGTGTGCATCCGAAGCGGCCTGTCTTGCTGCAGCTGCATCCGAAAGATTGATGCCATTTTCTTTGATATAAGCCAGCATTTCAGGAGTAGCAGTTGCATGGATCTCATTGGTGTAAAGACAGGAGTTATCGTCAATTTTGGTGGCCTTAAGCTCCCAAAGCACCTGAACTTTTGTACGGCCTCCTTTGGTGATTGAATCTGAAATCGAAAGCATCCGACAGTAATCCGGTTCATGGACAACGGCTACGTAATGCTGTACCATTAATGCGTCTCCTATTGTTTCGACATTAAGTGAAACCGGTTCTCCGTCAAATGTTGTGGATATTGCTGCACCGATATGCTGGGTAGAGCATCTCTGATATTCTGCGTCGGGCAGGTTCAATAACCAATCGGCGATATTTACTTTCTCAATTGGTGCATTGATGATTGCTGTAACTGCTGAATGTGACAATGCGTTTTCTGAGGTTTGAATAATTTCCATAATATTAAATTTTGAATGATTGATTTGTGTTTACTGATGTAAATCTAGGCCTATTTACCGTCCGCCGAATTCACTTTCCATCGGACGGGCATAAAGTATCGTTAAAAAGGGAATATTAATCGTTGAGGCGATGAAGGATGAAGTAATCTGCAAAACGCGCGGCGGCTCTATGTTTTTTACGTTCAGGGTGTCAGTAAATGTTCTTCTGCAATCTGATGGTTTCCTTAACGATTATTTCAGCATCAAGAACAGCATTGTAGATGAAATGTCAGGGGGAGGTTTTTTATAGTTGGACTTTTGCTACTTGTTATTGAATCCGATTTGAAACGGGCTTTGCTATCTCATTTGGTGTCTTTCCGAATTCTTTCTTGAACGCAAAAGAAAAATGCGACAGATCTTCAAAACCTACTTCAAGATAGACATCACTCGGCTTTCTGGATTGCTCGGCAATTAGAAAATAGGCCTCCTGCAATCTTTTTTTCTTGAGCCAGGTGCCCGGAGCCATTCCGAATACACGCTGAAAATCCCGCTTGAAGGTCGATAGGCTCCTCCCCGTAAAAAATGCAAATTTTTGCAGGCTGATGTTAAACCTAAAATTTTTGTTCATGTATTCCTTTAAATTAATCCGGTCAGGTAACGAGAAATTGAACAATATATGAATGAGGTCAGGATTCGATTTCAACAGAATAATCAGTAATTCCTCTCTCTTGACATCAACAAAATCTGCACTGATCTCCAGATCGCCGGTATAATACGGTTCCAGGGATGTTATAAAATTCTTGATAAGCCTATTTTCCGGTATGAAAATAAAGGAGTCGCCTATGGCTGATGGCCGAATTTCATAAACATGGCGTTCAAGAAAGCGCTTCAGGAATTCCTCATCCAGGGTGATGATGATTTTTTCAAATTCATCATTGTCCTTATATTTTGTATAACGTACCAAATGATTTTTCCGGGCGATACAATAGTCGCCCGGTTTCATGCTGTAGTTTTTTTCGCCGTCATAAGCCTTCATATCTCCCCTCAATAAATATAGAAAATAGTTTTCCGGTATATAGTTTTCGGGGGAGATCTCTGGACCCAAGTGACAGGATTGGATGTTATTTACTTTCATGGTTTACCAAATATACTGATCCCTAACGTTTAATCCTGTACCTGACTAAATTTTAAACTGTCCACGCTTGCAAGTATCGCCTGTTCTTTCGCACGCGGGTGCCAGCCGAACATTTCTGCCGCTTTTTTGTTGGACATCTTTGTATACTCTTGGGGTGGTGTAGGCTGCAGGGCAGCAATTTTTCCGGCCAGTTTGGGACGTTCCTTTTTGATCAGTTCGGCTACATCATAAAAAGACATAGCCCCTTCCGAAGTTGCCAGAAATCGCTGTCCGGCCGCTTCAGGGTGTAACATCGCTTTGATATGGATATCAGCGACATCGCGTACATCTACCACACCAAATGTAAATGGTGCATTTTCCTTGACGAGTCCGTCAACAATACCCTTAACGACAGTATCCAGCGAGGCCGAGGAAATACCGCCGAGGATGGGGCCAAAAATTCCGACGGGATTAATGACCGTTAACTCCATAGCTGTGGCAGCATCCTCCATAAATTGCCAAGCGGCCTTTTCTGCAATTGTTTTTGACTTTATATAGGCCTGTATCGGTGCGTTTTCATCGGTCCAGTCGAGCTCCGTAAAAACATGATTTTTGGGATCGATGCTATAACCGATCGCAGCAAAAGAGGATGTGAGCACGACACGTTTGACGCCTGCCCTTTTCGCGGCTTTCAAGGCTCTCAACGTACCTTCTCTGGCAGGGATAATCAGCTCGTTTTCGTCTTTGGGCTGATCGGCGACAAATGGCGAGGCCACATGCAGGACATAGTCACATCCCTGCGCCGCTTCATCCCAACCGCTGTCGGAAAGCAGATCGGCCTGATAAAAAGATAGCTGATCAAACGTGCTGATGCCGCCTTCGCTCAGCGCATCCAAGATTTCGTTCTTGCGGGCGAGCGTGCGCAGTGTTGTTCTTACGGTAAATCCCCGCTCAAGTAGTGCAAGAATAGTATTAACGCCTAAAAATCCGGTACCACCGGTTACTAAAACTGTTTGATTGTTCATTTCGGATGAATTATTTGAATTTGTAGGTCAACTGTATGGCATTTTCTGCATATTCCCAGAGCATTTTGGCAAGCGCTTCATCGTTCATCGCTGCGGTATGATGGTTTGATAGCGCCGGATATCCCGCATATTCTTTCGGACCATCCGGGCCGTAAAATTTCCCGCCTTCAACCGACGCATCTGTCGCTGCAAATAAGCTGGGCAAAGCTCCCTGCCAGGGATCCATCACCTGATCAAATGCAGCAAACATGCCTTCCAGATTTTCATCCGGTATATTCCGCTGTAAATCGGTTCGCGTAACACCCGGGTGCGCCGCCACAGAAATCGCTGACATACGAGCATTTTTGAATCTCCTGTCCAGCTCATAGCTGAACAAGATATCTGCCAGTTTGCTCACCGCATATTCACGCCATTCGTCATAGCTCTTTTCCAATCTGAGGTTGTCAAAATCTATGCTATCCACCAACGTAGCCGCCCCACTGGAAAGTGTCACTACCCGGGCGTTGGCAGTCTGCTTAAGTAGCGGCAGCAGATATCCTGTCAGCGCAAAATGCCCCATAAAGTTTACACCGAACTGCAATTCAAATCCGTCATCCGTTTTAGCAGCTGGGGGCACCATTATTCCGGCATTGTTGACGAGAATATCCAGTTTTGTATGCTTTTGCATAAAGAGATCTGCAAATTCTCGAACCTGTCCAATGTTTGCGAGGTCCAGCTTTCCATAGTCCAATGTTCCGGTCCCTGCCGTGTGGGATTGGATTTTTTGGATCGCATTTTTTGCTTTTTGTACATCTCGTGCAGCGATGGTCACCTGTGCGCCTGCTGCAAACAATGCTTTTGCTGTTTCGAATCCGATACCAGTATTTGATCCGGTAACGATTGCTATTTTCCCTGATAAATCAGGAATGTTATTTTTTATCCACATAACCCTTTGTTTTTATTCTTCTACAAAATTCGTGGAATAGCTGTTACGCCGTTTTGTTGTGAAGTTCAAATTTTCTTTGTTGTGGAGTTCACCTTTCCGTTCTATTCCGAAGGTTTGCGATGTTGTACCAGAATTCCTACCGTTCCAATGCTGTTACCGGGCCTTGCCCTAATTTTTGGATATCACTGCCGATCAAATCTTTGAAATACCCTGTTTTGATATGCCTGTGTCCTTTAGGAATTTTTAAATAGAGGGAGCTAACGGAATACTTCTGGTTTATTGCTACAGCTCCCTGTATTCCTGAGCTCTAATCTTCTATTTCCAGATGCGTACTCAAGGCAATGCGGTTCCAGCCATTGATGGTGACGATGAGCATAATGATCTGAGCAATTTGATTTTCATTAAAAAATTGGGACGCCTTGCTGTAGGTTTCTTCACTTAATCCCTGCTGGTGGATAAGGGTTATTTCCTCGGTCATTGCCAGTATGGCCTGCTCCTCTTCGGTAAAAAATTTGGTCGCTTCCCTCCAGGCACTCACCAAAAAGATACGCTCGGGTCTTTCACCGTTTTTAATGGCATCCTTGGTGTGCATGCTGATACAGTACGCACAGTTGTTGATCTGTGATGCACGGATTTTGACGAGCTCTTTAAGCGTTTGCGCGATCTCAATTTTTGAAAGATAACCTTCCAATCCTAACATTGCTTTGAATGCCAGTGGTTCCGTTGTGCTGATGTTAATTCGTTTTTCCATGATTCTTATTTTTTAATTTGATACTACAAATTTGGAAAATGGAGAGCCGGAAAAACTTAAACGGGTTTAAGAAAAATTCTTTTTGCGGATTTCGCTGAGATACTCCGGTGTAAAGCCCAGATAGGAAGCTACGAGATATTGAGGTACGCGCTGCAGAAATGCAGGCTGGTTCTTGAGGAATTGACGGTATAGCTCCTCCCTGGAGTGCTCGTAAAGCAGCTTGACACGCATCTGTGCAGCAGCATACGCTTTCTGGTACACCATGCGAAAATACTTCTCCATGACCGGGTGCTTTTCCAGCAAATCATCGAAGGCATGCTGGCGAATGACCAGCACTTCCGTAGGCTGTACAGCCTGGATGTAAAATTCTGTGGCGGTCTGATTGATATAAGAGAAGGTCTCTGTCATCCACCAGTTTTCAATGGCGAATTCAGTTGTCTGCTGCACACCCTTTTCATTGATAAAAAATTTTCGCAGAATTCCATCCAGTACAAAATAACTTGATTTGCAGATCTGCCCTTCGGTCAATACGTTTTCTTTCTTCTTAAGGCGCTGCCGCTCAAAATATCCGGTTATATCGACAAATTCATCGTTGGAAATTATTATAAATTTATCCAGGTGTTTTTTGAACTGTTCAAGCATTATTGTACGTCTGTTTCATTATCTTTAGTTCAATTAAGATAATAAAAAATAAGATAACTTCTGCAACCTCGGTTGGCGCTTTGTTTCTTTAGTTTATTTACTTAACTACCAAATGGGAGGATATTTGAGAGGGGTTAACACTGTAAATCAAGAAAATATGTTTACAATAGAACAAATTAAAACAGCGCATAACCAAGTAAAATCAGGCGCGGACTTTCCTGCCTATATCCAGGAGATCAAAAAATTAGGGGTTACCGCTTACGACGTTTTTGTTGCAGAGGGGCACTCTGATTATTATGGTGATAATCATTACAAAACCAGCTCACCAGCTAGTCATGAACCATTGACTATTGGTGGTACTGTTGACGCTGAACCGTTCAAAAAAGGTTTAAAAGAGCATCAACAGGGCAAAACAGATTACCCCACTTTTATGGCAATGTGCGCAACGTGTGGTATCGAAAAATGGACTGTCTTTCTTGACAAGATGACCTGTGCGTATTATGATAATGCCGGGAATGAAATTCTGGTGGAAGAAATACCGCAGTAACACGATCCGCAATTGCGCAAATACACATCGAAGTTAAATTAAATATAGGAAAGAAAATGGGCCAATACTTTTGGATTGCTATACCAGCGGAGCTATTTTTTCAGCATTGCGGAGAAACGATGGAAAAACATCGGGCGCATGCCTATGTTGAGAAGATAAACCGTCGTTCAGGCAAACGGAATTATGTGAAATATAACAAGGAAAATCAGTCGGCATTTTTGAAAAGCTTTTCATCAGCGGATTATCATGGTTTTTTCCTATCCACCTATCCTTTTTCAGATCAGGAAACCAGCGTAGATTCAGGTGTCTTCTATGACTCGCCTGTAGCCGAATATACCATTGCAGGAAGCGGTGGTTATGAAACGGACCGGACAAGAGAAATTATCCACTTACGGCAGATCATGAAGCAAGCGGACAAATCCGCAAAAGCATTTTTTGCAGCCTTGCAGCGCAGCCTCAAAAAGATCCCCGATCTACGCGATACCTTAAGCAGTGGAAATAAAAATTATTTTTACCTGCCAACATCAAAAAGTATCATTCCCCCTAAAGCGCATAGCCGGCTTATAACACTACCCTGGGAAGAACACTGCCTGAGCAAAGACCTCGTCTACCAACAGCAATGATTCACATTTATAATATAAACAAATGGCAAAATCTATTTTAACAATCACCCTGAATCCATCCGTAGACAAAAGTACCAGCGTACCACATATCGTTCCTGAAAAGAAATTGCGCTGTGAAAAACCTATATATCAGCCTGGTGGCGGAGGAATTAACGTATCTCGTGCCCTGAAAAGACTTGGTCTGGCTTCCACTGCTCTTTTTACATCTGGGGGAAAGACAGGCAGTTTGCTCGAAAGCTTATTGCAGCTGGAAGATATTGCTATAGATCCTATTCGGGTGAATGGCGAGACCCGCGAAAACTTTATTGTAGTTGACAGCGCAACGAATCAGCAATATCGATTCGGGTTTCCAGGCGAAGAGTTTGAATCCAACGAACTGGAGGGGATTAGGACTTCAATTGAGGAACTCACTTATGTTCCGGATTTTGTCGTTATCAGCGGTAGTATGCCTGCTGGTATGCCGCCCGAGTTTACACGATCACTGATCAATACGTACAAAACGAAGGGCAGTAAAATAATTATTGATACATCTGGCGATGCACTTCGCCTTGCACTGGATGAAGGTGTCTATTTAATCAAACCGAATGCCGGCGAGCTCGCTGCTCTTGTGGGAAAAGAGGAATTGGGGCATTCCGATCTGGATATGGCCGCCCAGCAGCTAATTTCGGAGGGTAAAGCAACTTTAATCGTGGTCTCGCTAGGTGCACAGGGCGCTATATTATATTCAAAAACAGAAAAAATCCAGCTGCCTTCCCCAGTGGTAAAAGTACGTAGTACTGTGGGAGCTGGTGACAGTATGGTGGCCGGAATGGTGTCTGTTTTAGCCCAACAAGGCGATCTCGAGCATGTCCTTCAGATGGGAATTGCATGTGGCTCGGCGACCACGATGGCGCAGGGAACCGGACTGTTCGCTAAGAAAGATGTCGATAGGCTGTTTTCGGAAATAAAAAGAAGATAAAAAAGTAAAGATTTGGCTGTTACAAAAAGGCGCACTGTCCTGTGCGCCTTTTTGTTCCAATTTATCTCTTCCGTTTACCCAATTTGGCCAGTAGCCTACTCGTTGCGAAACTGACCAGGGTACCCAAGGCAGCTGTAAGAGCGGTTTGCAGTACATCACCCAGCGAGATACTGGCCCAGAGGGAACAGAGGGTACCACCTATAGCCGATATGCGGATATCATTCAGTTTCATCCCCTGCACTCCTTTCAGCCGCAGTTTCGGCATTACCGTCTGCCGCATTTAAATCGGCTTCCGATGGTGATTTTTTGTCTTTCACCTCCGGTTGCGATTTAGCTTCATCCAATACCGTTTCCACGATTCCCAGCCCCAATGCCAAATATTTCAGTACATTGCCTACCTTTCCTGGTAGTTTAACAGGAGCCGCCAGCACCAGCTGCAGCACCTGTCCTATTTTGTTAAAGATCTTTTTCATTTCTGTTACGTTAGATAGACAGGATTTTGGTCATTCGCTGCTGACCACAACCCTGCCCTTTCACCACCTACACACCTTTCGTTAATCTAAGGAGATCATGGAATTGAAAGCCTTGCGTTCCGACTGCCAATCCCGCCTCCAACATCCAAATCGATTAAAATGAAGGGCAAGGAATAAAAAATATAGCTTTTTGACTGTCAAGCTTTGACGGGATCTGGCGTAAATATGAATCACTGTCCGAGTGTAGCGAGTTTGATTCATATAGCCAGAGAACTAAAAAGATGACACAAAAGAAAGCAATTGATTATTCCAGCCCTTCATGTTTAACGAATACTCAAATACACTTCATCCCCCATATCCCACAGGCTATACACCAGGGCTTTGAGCTTTGCCAATGCCTTGCCGCTGTAATCACCTTTGCCTTCCCCCCTGAGCGTCGTCACTGGAGCGATACAACCCAGCAGTTCATCCTGTGCGTTATTGGCCGCATGAATAAGAATACCTTCGCGGTTGAGTACATGCGGGATACCGATCTGCTCGCCATGCCGCTGATAGCGGATTTTTTCGAGCTTATATTGACCGATCGGAATACAGCTGATCCGCTGGATGTTGTTGCGATCCGGCAGTTCGATGGTATGGCAGATATGCTCGCCATTGAAGGTGATCGTTCCATTTGTTCCCTCATCCCCGTATTTCCGCACGAGCTTGAGGGTGTGCCTAGTTTTCATAGGATTACGGCTGGATCACTTGAACAAAGGTCAACGCATTGTACATACCGTTGGATAAAGGGTAGTATCCGCCGTTGACGAATTGAAAATAACTGATACCCATCAGGATCAACACGGCAGATTCAGGCTGAGGCTCCAACGTCAAAATTAGGTTCTGCGCCGCTGTCAAATCACTCTTCCCGATATCCATGTACGCAGACCGCGCAATGGCTACTTCGTCCGCATCCGGATTTTGAGCATCGTACTCCGTCGCCACGAGCTGGATCTGCACATGCGTAGCTCCTTCCAGCCCTTTGATCACATTTTTTGCGATGATAGCCGGTATTTCAATGTAACCGTCACCCGTAGCACGATCGTAGGTCGGTCGGATTTTTAGGAAAAAAACATCCTTGAGCTGCGCCTTGAGATTACACTCCAAGCCGACCAATTGACCAAGGTTGGCGGCGAGCACCTGGCGATCTCCCCTGCCATTGATTTCATCTGCGCGCAGGACGCGATTCATACGTCCGGTCAGGCGGTTACTAAAGGCTGCATCCGAGCCCTGGCTGAGGACTTCGCGTAGCTGTTCACGCAGTTTTTTGGAAGCATTTGCCGCACGACCAAATTCCTGGCCATTTTCTTTTGTTCGCTGGAACCGCGGATCAGAATTGATCTGTTCTTTGGACGGGCCGCCTTTCATACGTGCCTGATAACCGCGTTTGTCCTTGTAGAAGGAAAGATCCCCGATCTTGCCTTCAAATTTTACTAAACTTACTTGTCTTGCCATGATTGTTTATCATTGGATTACGAAACAAAGGTGCATAGACAAAAATCAGAGCTTGTCTCGAATGGGCTGATGTGGGCTTACATGTATCCAAATGGGGTTAAATGGGATCATTTGTCTATTTTACATATAAATAACATTACCTAACTTTAGGTTAATAAAAAGCAGGTCATTCCCGATGGTAAAAAGCGATACATATAACCATTTATTGTGCAGTACAGCTGTAGCACATGTTAAGCACAGCTATAGTACTGGTATAGTACTAAACTATGACATGGAAAAATGTACTTAAATGGTGCTTCTATCCTACTTGAAGGGTGCTTAAGGATCAACGATTGATGAGCCGATTAAAAAGCTATTTTTAACAATTAAGTAAATATAAATTATGAGCAATCAACGTGTCTGCATTTATGCAAAAGACGTGAGTATCCTCTTGGGAAAGAGTTACAAACAAGCGGTCCGTATTCTTCGGACCATCAAAGATGCCTATGGCAAAGAACTTAATCAGTACATCACCGTGGAGGAATTTGCCGCCTATACCGGCATCGATGTAGAAACCATCCGTAGCCGGTGCCTGAAAAATTGATCGGCACATACCGCAACAGGAAATTCTTTTGAGCATGATTTCGGTTTATCTTGTGTTCCTTTTTTCTTCTTCTAGCTTTTCACATTGCTCGTACCAGGATACAAACCGCTTCTGATCATTTTTATTTACTTTAAGGTAGCCGACACAAGGTTTTTTAAGGTAAACTTTCCAATTTCTGCTGTTGGCCTCCCTTTCTATCGAACCAATCCCCTTATACTGCAGCAACCAGATCCCTGTGGCGAAAAATCGATTATCGCCAGCTAGCAACTCCTTTACCTCCTTTAAGGTCGAATAGGGCAATTTATGGTTTACGGCATCAGCATCCAGTCCTATAACACGTCTTTCCTCCAGTTCGATCAATAGATATGGACTGAAATCAAACTCATTTTCCAGCAAAATATCATCATGCTTTTGTTCTTGTGCCTGTATTTTCTTAACCTGATTTATATTAAGGTTTCGCGCGAATACAGTACCATAATATATACCAAGAATAGTAAGTTCAAATCCGAAAAAAACCATTATCATCAAAAAGGAAATCGGAAAAATCACCTTGAGGTTATTGATAAAATTAAATTGTTGCCCATGGACCCAAAAGTAAATATAGGAAAGTACGACTAGCGCAATTGATGGAATGAAAATACCTTTCAATAATAACAAAAACCAGCTGCGAGCACTATATTTTAACCTGGAAATCAACGGTACTTTTTGGCCCATTAGCCAGCTGATCAGAAGAGACAAGAGATAAAACCCGGCTGTGTTCAGAGCAAGCTGCAAACGAAATCCAGGCTCAAAAAAAATTTTAAAGAAGCCCTCTGGTTCGCCATAGGCCAGTAAAATATAGGAGCCGATAAAAGATACGGTCAATCTGCCAACATTAAAAATAGCTTTCCGTCGCTTGTATAAACGTTGCATAGAAAATTCTTTTAAATAAATAAGAAAACTTGTATTAGAAGATCTAGTTTGGGTCGGTGCTAAGATACAGAATTGAATTTAATAATAAAGCATAATAAAAACCATTATAAGCAATTCAAATGCTTATTCAATAAATTATATAACCTTAACTACACAATAGTGTAGTTTTATCGAGAAACAATGTCCCTAATTTACAGATATTGTCCCAATTTATCATGATCTGGGAAACCCATTTTCGGGAAAAACGGGCTTTAATTAGTTTTGAGAAGAGGAAGAATTCACCCCATTTTTAACAATTTAATAAACTAAACCATGTTTACAAAAAAGTACCCATTAACATCAAGCGGTGTCGACGAAAAAATGTATGATCTTTATCAAAAAGATGATAGCCAAGTTGAATTGGAAGCCGACTATGTTGAAGACAATTTTTTCGATTGGATCATCAACACCTTCACCCTAACCGAAGACCAGATTATTTATTTGTATTCGCTCGGTTTGGAATTTGCGTTGAAAAACGGCCAGGTGCTCGCCTATTGTTTTCGGCACCGACTCGAGGTCACGTTGACCAAAGGAGATCTTGCTCAACGCAGTTCAAAATTTATCCGTCGTGAAGAAAACGTATCAGCTACTTCCGAACCTGGCCAGGACGATGTTGTCGCTGGTGGAGTCAACTATTTTATCAGCTAAATATAGATTATGAATCAGGAACCGACGGAAAAACTTATTCAGACCATTATGCAACATGTATCCTTGCTTCCAGCGATGCAGGAACAGTTACTGTCCAATATTTTTATCAAACGTATCAAAAGAGACCATTATTTATCGCTGCATGAGAAGGATAATTTCTTTCTCCATTCAGGTATACTGAAAAAGGAGAATCAACTCAGTGGCGATATTGCCCAT
This sequence comes from Sphingobacterium paramultivorum, assembly GCF_014109745.1. NCBI lineage: Bacteria > Pseudomonadati > Bacteroidota > Sphingobacteriia > Sphingobacteriales > Sphingobacteriaceae > Sphingobacterium > Sphingobacterium paramultivorum. The sequence continues at coordinate 1,326,538 of NZ_CP058555.1, read as the reverse complement.
TTTATGCTTGAGGGAGATTTTGGCATATTTCCATCCGATCAGAGCAATTATAGCTTTGTCAGTGTGGAACCCTGCGTTTTGTTTGTATTAAGGGCGGGAGACTTAGACAACCTCCTATCCCAATACAAACAACTGATTTCCCCTTACAGAGATTTGATCTTTGAATGGGCAAAGCAAAGGCAACGACGTATTGAGCTGATGCTTTTACCCGCGGCCGAGCGCAAGGCGGCACTTGTGGAGCGTTTGGGCTGGTCTTATAACCGCATCCAGAATAAAGATCTGGCCAATTACCTGCATATGAATGTGAGCTACTTCAGCCAGCTGCCGCTGTGAAAACTGATATCCATCACTATCAATTTTGGTATCCAGATCTTCGGATATCCAAATTGAATAAGCAGAATCTCTTTTGATCTTAGTGATAAGAAAAGGAACACAAGTAGACAGCTACGAAATCATGAAATTGGGAGAAAAAAGTTCAAAGGGTAAAAAAACGGTCTGGCAAAAGGAGTACCCCGCCAGAGCGTCGGTTACGAGCAACCGTAACCAGTATGGGGGCCGGTACGACTGCAGCGTACTGAATTATAAATCTAATTTATTAACATTTTAAACCTTACAATTATGAGTTGGTATAGCTTTACGGGGTCAAACCCTGCCAATGCAAATGATTATACTCTGGTGAGTGGAACACCAAGCTGTTCTACCCCTACTCAACGATTGTGTGCCATTCAAGCTAATGATGATGGTTCAAATCATCCAGATTTGGATAATGCTATCTTATCTGAAATGGTGCAAGCTTTAGATTCGCAAAATAATACGGCGAATGTTAGACTTAAAGCAAGATAGTTGTTGAATAAGTATATGCATGAGAAAAGGATATGGCTATGCGCCATATCCTATCCTTTTTTTTAGTACTCTTCGATAACCAAAACATCCATTTCACTAAAGCCATATTCAGCCTTAATCCCATAACGGGCAAGCTGCTTATTCAACTCTTCCAGGTTATTGTATGGCGCAATTCTTAATTTCACATCGCTATTCACTTCGTCCAGTATCGGTGGAAATTGCATGCTCATATCTGTAAAGCCAGCAAATACAGCTGTCCCTCTGTAGGTAACCGCATCCGTAGGTTCTGGGTTGCTTTCCGATCGGGCCTTTGTAGGAACTAAGCGTAAAACTTTGATTTTGCGCACATCAGGTTTTATGGTTACACCAAAGAAGCTTTTAAAGTCTTCTAGTATACTATGTGCGCGTACTGAATCTGGTCGGATTATAGAATCATATCGCTCATAGCAAATACTATTTTTAGTCTCCCAAAACGGGTCTGATTGTTCGAAATCATAAAACTTTGAAGAGTCTTTTACCTGCCAGATCACTCGATCCATTCGTGGCACATACATTTTCTTTTTCAATTTAGCTTTCGATGCCAGTCCCAGCAATGCACTATAGATAGATGTATTATAAACTGAACTTTTGTAAAGTCCAGTTGTTGAGTCTGATTCCATTCTCCATGATTGATAAGGTATTCCCTCTTTAAAACCGGCAATTAACGTACCTGCTTTAAAATTTGTTGATGCACTTTTCGTTTGGCCTTTTAAGTCAGCCTTTCCATACTCATCTCTTAAGGGGAGATTGATCTGCTTTTCCTTATGTAATTTAAGCAAATTCTCCGCAGTGACATAGTTTGGTCCTGTTATAGCTTGCACACGGCCGTGATAGATAAGTACTTCATGTGGCACAGACTGATGTGGAAATAAATCTTTTAAATAGGTATCGTTATAAATTACGGGTAAATTTACTTTATGATCGCTTAAATACTGATTTTGAGCAAAGAACTTCTCCATCGTTTCCCTATCTTGCCAGGTAACGGTAATTATTTGGATTTTATCACCATAGGTATCTTGTAAATCCTGCAAATGCGGCATCAATTGTATGCACGAAGCACAATAGGTATCGAAAAAATCTAGTAGAACAACTTTGTTTTTCAACTTTTTCCAATCTATTCTCTTGAGTTTACCACGTATTAGCGACACGTTATCTGGCGCAATGAAAGTATCCCCTACCAATAACCTTTTTTTAAGATTTACCTTGAAATTTGGCTGAGCTTTCGCAACAACTACACTGCATAGCAGCGCAATTAAGTATATGTATAATAGTCTATTTTTCATGTGTTTTATTTTTAAATTCTCATCTTTTATTTTGAGGAAGACCTGCCAGGTCTATCACCGTTTCTGACAATCTGTAAGCATATTTAGGACTGTTGGGCGCTAAAGAGTACTTCTCCTCCCCGAGTGTTCTTATTAATGTTTTCTGAAAGCGGGGGTCTAAATTGAGCCTTTTGAGGTCTGCCCAACGACGTCCTCTAAATAGTAATTCTTTCCTGCGCTCGTTGACAATAAGTGCCAATAACTTATCAGGATCATTCTCAGTAATTTCCTCGGAAGTTGCGTTCTTGTTCCAACGATTTTTGAGTAACTTATTTATACAGACTAAAGCCTCCTTTATATGTCTGATACGACAGGCTGCTTCTGCTTTGATCAAATAAACCTCACTGGTGGTAAGCCCCATAAAAATATTGGCTGAAGATTTATCATAACTACCTTTAAATAAAAAGGAATTTGGGGGATTATTAGTAGCCTTAAAAAAGATGCCTTTGCGCAGATCATTTGTATGGTAGCTGCTATATAAATCTTTGTCCATCAAGGCAAAATTGGCTCCCATAATCCCTAGCGTCGTCGATAATGACGAATACAAAACCTCAATATTAAACTTTGGAATCGGTAAAGCATCTGTTGCCTTAAGACTATTAAAATCGATCAACTCAGGTCTCAACCGCAGACAAGAGTCTGCGTATAAATATGCATTGTCGAAATCTCCCATATCTAAATAGGCTCTAGCAAGTCCCGCATAGGCCGATGCTTTAAAAGGCCTGCCTTTCACGCTCTCTACAATAGGGAGATTAGATGCCGCTGATTTAAAATCGGAGATAATCTGATCGTACGTATCTTTCAGATTAGCACGATTTGACTTCCCGTCTATTCCCGATTCCAGGCGCAAAGGGATTCCAAAGTCATTAGGTGCTGAATTTATCGTATAAGCCGGACAATGCAGTTCTGTCAATAGATGAAATGAATACGCGCGTATAACGCGTATAAAATGAGCGGCACCTTTACAACGCGCATACTCCTCCATATTATCAGCAGCATTAATCCCCTTTAAAATGTCCAATACCTGATTTGCAACATAAACAGCTTTATATGGTCTTTGCCACTGAATAGCATCCGTATAAGGTTCATCGGCCCAAATGTAGGCATTGCGCTGATCCAATGAAGATGCTGCATTCCAGGTAGCATCGGTTACATAATAGTCATCCGTGCCCAGTTCCCCGTATATAGGAAACCCTCCTGTCAAATTGGTATAATCATTTAACAACAGCTTTGCATCATCCAAGGACTTGGGTATAGTCATATGGATATCGGATTTTTTATCCAAAAATGAATTACATCCTGTTAGTAATCCCACCCCTACAAGGAAATAATGATAATATAGTTTCATATTCTTCAAATTATAAGTTAAAATTGATCCCTAGTGAACACATCAACGGATCCGGATAAGAATTTCCAAATTCAGGATCAATACCTTTTTTATTTGCGCGCCATATTGTTCCTATGTTTTGAAAATAACCGTAAAGACGGCAATCTTTCAGTCCATAGCGACTTAAATAAGGAATCTGGACACTACATTGGATGTCGCGCAACTTGATTTGTCCTGCATTTTCTACCAGTGCTGAGGACTGCATATAAACCTCACTTGCAAGCGAGCTATTGGGATAGGCAAAAGCTGGTACATTGGTCGTTAGCTCATCTCCGGGCTTTTGCCAACGGAGCGCATAATCCGAATGACCAATGTATCGGTCGATAAAATAACTGTTACTGAATGATGAACGCAAAAATTTGTGTCCCAGCTGGAAAGCAATGTTGAAAGAAAGTTCAACATTTTTAAATCTGACCGTATTGCGCAGTGAACCAAAATAGAGCGGCCTTGTCGACCCATTGTTCTGTAACTGATCCAATTTACTATTTCTGATTGCCAGGTAATCCTTGCTGATTTCACCGTTAAGATAAGCCCTCGGGCTACCATCTTCCGGATCCAGCCCGGCCCAACTATAGCTCAGTAGCGCATATAGGTCTGCGCCTTCCACAGGAGTCATTGGGCTCGAATTATTTCCAGCCATATACAGGTATGAAGGGTTTGACGGATTGGTATAAGCTTTGGTCACCAAGGTTTTGTTATAAGAAAAAACCAGATTATGCTGCCAGCCCCAATCTTTTGACTCTATGGATTTCGCCTGTAGAGCAATATCCCAACCCGTAGTTTTGGTGTTTGCATAGTTCACTGTGAGTGTACTGTATCCTAGCGTCGGGTCCACAGGTGCGACCGAAATTAGATCATTTCCCCACTTTTGATAATATTCGACACTACCATTCAGGCGATGTTTAAATAAGCCAAAGTCAACGCCGAAGTTGAGATTAGCAATTCGTTCCCATCGAAGCTTAGGGTTGGGCGGTGTACTCATTATTGCATAGTTTTGTCCCGTGATGCTGTTTATTGCAGATTGAACGCTGATAATGGGATAGGCTGCAACGGAATTGTTGACATTACCATTATAACCATATGTCGTCCTAATTTTAAGCATGTCAATCCAGCGACTGCTCAGGAAGTCCTCCTTAGAAATAAGCCAAGCTAATCCTGTAGACCAAAAAGGCTGTCCACGATCATTGGCTTTGACACCAAACAGATTTGAGGCATCCTTTCGGAAACTAGCGCTTACGATATACTTTTGATCGTAGCTGTAAGAACCGTTGGCATAATACGATAAGTACCTATTCGTGAGTGATTCTATTCGGCCATCGTCAGGTAAAGCATATATACCAAACATACCGTTGAGGTATGGTACTTCCTTTCCAAAAGCGGTCGATTTGAATGTGCCTGTCTCCCTATTGTAGCCATAGTACTGAGACACCAAAAGGTTCTTTTGCAATTGCCGGACATCATAGCCAGCCAATAGATTTATCTCGTTCTTTAGATTCCAAATTTTATTGTACTCCATATTCAATCTACCGTGATGGATATGGCTATCCCAGTTATTTGTGATCAACTGTTCACCTACGGGCAGATTCCATGTCACCTGTTTATCATCCCATGACGCATAATCGTTGATCATAGAACGGAGATAATACGATCCGAGGCCACGCCAGGATTCTATTGGATTTTGGGTATTTTGATAAGAATATAGGGCATGGAGCTTCAGACCAAAATTTAAGGAATAAGAGGCCGAAAGATTAGCCAGAATTTCATGAAGTTTTTGGGTCACTTTTGACTCCTTTATTTCATTTAGCGGCGAATAGTTAAAGCTTTGCAACCTTCCATTGGCCAATGTATCACGATAAATACGATTAAAACCTGAAATATCATAGCTTAGTGGGATACCCTGTTGATCTGCCAAACGCAGGTAAGGCGGATTTTCAACACCTTTCCCCAAGATGTTATAGCCAACAAAATCCCAACTATCCACTGATTTTGAACGGATATAGGTCATCGATACATCCAGCAAGAGATTTTTTACGGGCTTAAACTGAGATGCCGATCTCAATACCACCCGATTGTAAGAAGAAGTGACAAGTTCGTTGTTGTTACCGTCATAGCCTACGGAAAACAATGTATTTGCTTTGTCCCCACCACCGGAGATCTGCACATTGACCTGTCGGTTTATCGCTTTACGGTAGATATATTTTAAAAAATCATTCCTTTGATCCTGACGGCCAAGCTCATCCTTTCGCTCTTCCAATTCCCCCTTGGAGAACTTGCCATCACGTTGATCTTTCATTGACCATACGATATCTATCGGGTTATAATACAGGTCATTAAAATACGAATCATATCGCCCCTTATCAAATAAGATTTGCGTCAGATCAATATAATCCTTTGCTATCATCTGGGGATAGTAAAAAAGATCAGGCTTGTTTTTGATACTTATGTTGGAATTGAATGCGATCTTAGGCCGAGCATTAAATTTCCCCTTTTTGGTTGTGATGACTATGACACCATTACCCGATTGCGCTCCCCATATGGATGCTGCCGAAGCATCCTTTAAAACTGAAATATTCTCAATATCATTTGGGTTGATATTATTGAATTCACCAAGCCCATAATCAGCAAGTTTACTCTCATAGGGTACACCATCCACGACGATCAGGGGGCTTGCAGCTGTGAGCGAACTTTGCCCTCTAACATTCATCCGCATCAGAAAACCCTTCGTCTCCCGTTGTCCCTTATCGAAGATTGCTATACTGGGCACCACATCTTCTAGCCGACTGATAAAATCAGTGGACACCTTCCGGTTGAGTAGCTTATTATCCACAAACTCGAAGCCCCCTGTCGCACGCTCTTTAGGAATCTTCTGGTAGCCGGTGGAGACGACCTCCACCTCTTCTAATTGATTCTCCAGCGGTATCAACTTCACGGTTAACGATACTCCAACGGAATAGGAAACAGTTAAAGGCTTAAAACCCAAATGACTAAACTTCACGGTTCCTGCCGTAGCTGTTACTGGCACGGAGAAAGAACCATCACTTTTGGTGGAGGCTCTCCCCTTTTCGTCTGCTATGCGGACCGACACCCCCTGTATTGGCTTACCGTCCGAAGCGGATACTACTGTACCAGATACTGTTAAAACCCCATCAGCCCCGCTGTCCTTGCGGGGCGTCTGAGCTGATAAACTAAACATATGAAATACAGTAGCGATTACTAAAAGAGTCCTTATGGTTAGTAGTTCTCTTAAGCTATATGCTTTATTTTCAATACACGTATGTTGTGCATTTATTAAATTTACATACTGGGCTGCCTGCTTTGAACAGGCAATACCTCTCCCAGTCCTTATAAAATTGTTCATTTTAAGGTTTTAAAAATGATCATAATTTTTCCCTTTCCTCGCGTAGATGCTGGATCAGGTCATTAGAATAACTCGTAAAAATGTTCCGATATAGTAGTCTCTAATTGGTTACAAAGCAGATGATATATTTACAATGACACTTTTTTCGGATGGTCATATAGACCTCTGGCCTTAATAGAATTAAGGCGGATTGGGATTTTTTGAATGTTTGTTTTTAATAATCATAACTCGTTATTGGTTAAACGAGTCTTGGGATGAGACATTTTTAGATAAATGTGGGCCTACATGCCATGGTTGCGAAAAAGTTTCTGAAGCCTTACGTAACACGGACTAACAGTAGGCCCACATCCATCTTATTAAAGCAAATATAATAAAAGCTTTTAAATAAGAATAGAGGTGGGTATTTAAACTACTGCCCTGCGTTACGGCTTCAGAAATTGCAACCGCAAGACTCTTTGTTTTAAATACCATAAATCCTCTCTTTCGGAGAAGAAACTATTTACACAAACTTAGTGAATTAATATAATAATTCATAGAAATATTTAATACATTTTTTCACAAACTGCCATAAATTAATACATGGCAAAGGATATCAATATTATAATTGGAAAAAATCTCAAAATAGCTAGAGAAAAGCTACTGTTTAGTCGAATAGAAATGGCTAATAAGTCAGGAATTAACCGAGGATCAATAGAGCGAATTGAGAAGGCTCATAAATACTTTAATATAGAAGAGCAGGAGAAATATATAAAATTTATCGGTATAGAAAAGAGCGTTTTATGTAGCTCGTCTTTTAATTTAACATGGAGAGAACTAACTGCAATTTTGAGAAAGAATCATCCCGAAAACCCATCTATTTGTGATATTTCGAGCAAAGAGACTAAACCTCAAAAAGTAATTATGCAAAGAATTCTTCCCGAAAAGCTAATAGAAGACCCTACAACTGCTGCGGAATTAACAGCACTAATTTCCACAAAGTTCAAAATAAATATTGAACCAAATAAAGTGCAGAATTCTTTAAATTCTTTGGTAAATATTGGATTACTAGTAAAGACCCAAACATCACCCATAAAATATAAGCGTTCCAACAAAAAGTTTCCCAAAGAAATAGATCCCCTTTTTGACTTAGTAATCAAATTAGAACAAATTTGTGAACTATTCAAATCTGACTTAGTGAATAGTGACAACAAAAAAAATAATCCTTCTTTAAGAAAAATGGCTGTTATGCTTCTATCTTTGGATGACGGTGAGAAAACAAGGAAAGAACTTTTTAGTAAAGCCGAGATGATAAATGATACCAACAATGTCGTTAGGACAATAAACGTGTTAGAAAATATTGAGTTGATTACTAAAACTAAATCTGCAGTTACCAGCAGTCGACAGAGCTATAAATTGACAGATAAGGGCTCTAAACTGTTAAGAGAATTGGAGGTATAGTATTTTCCGAATAACAGACATAGTAGGTGATAAAATTATAGTGTTTGGAAATATTCCTTGCAAGGTAATACCGAGGGTTCGAATCCCTCCCTTTCCGCTGAGACATAAAAACGCAGTTTGAGGCATGGAAAATAAGATTGTGGCAGAATCGTGGCAAAATGATTCTTTAACAGTCGGAAAACAGCTCTAACAGGGCTAAAAACAAAGAAAGTTCCAGTCCCTCACTCTCCGCAAGTAACTAGAAGCAAATAGCCTCTAGATGGTCTAAAAAGCTTTAAAGCCTGTAATTTTTAAAAATTACAGGCTTTTTATTTAGGTGGGAATTCGCAAAATTTTCAAAAACACTCCTAATTTTTGTGGCAGTTTTGTGGCAGTTTTGAAATTCAAAAAAAACTACCACAAAATACAGTATAAAACACTGTATATCAACATGTAAAACTGTTTAACGACTTGACTAAAGAGCAACATATTTCGAAATTTAACTTAATAAAAATTGAATTATGCTTGAAAAAAGTCTTGGTGTTACCTTCTTTTTGAAGACACCTGAAAAAAAAGAGAATTTGAGAGTGGTTTACCTTAGAGTTACCATAGATGGTATTCCGAAGGAAATTTCAACAAAACGAAAATGGGATGTTACCCGTTGGAGCCAGAAAGCCGAAAGGGCTAATGGAAGTAAAGAGGATGCCAAATCCCTTAATTACTTTCTGGATTCCCTGTTCAATCGTGTTTTAAATTATAGAACTGAACTTATCAATAGTGATCAGACTATTACCTCCCAGAAGATCATTGATTTTGTTAAAGGGAAAAATGTATCGAAAGTCAAAGTTTTAGAGGAATTCCAATTGCATAATGATGAAATGTTGGCGCTTGTTAAAAAAGGAGAATATGCTTACGGTACATTTGAGCGTTATACGACAGCCCGCTCCCATGTTGCTGAATTTATTAAATATAAGTATGGTCGGGAAGACCTTGAATTCAGAGAATTGAATTATGAATTCGTCAAGGATTATGAACTTTATTTAAAGACCGTCAGAAACTGTAGCAATAACACAGCTTTAAAATATATCGCCAATTTTAAAACGATTGTTCTTAGAGCCATTGCAAAAGATATCATTCCTAAGGACCCCTTTAAAATGTTTAAAAGCAAAAAAACTAAATGCAATAAAAAGCCGCTCTCTTCAGAAGAGCTTCAACGACTAGAAAACAAAGTATTTTCTTCTGAGCGACTTTCTGTCATAAGAGATATATTCGTTTTTCAATGTTATACAGGACTCGCTTACATTGATGCCTACCAGCTAAAGCCGAGCGATATTAAAAATGGAATCGACGGAAGCTTATGGATTATGTCAAATCGACAAAAATCAAAATCGAAGACAGATATTCCTCTTCTACCCCAAGCGATTGAAATTATGGAACGCTATAAAAGTCATCCATTGTGTATAGAGCGAGGATCTGTACTGCCAGTTAAATCCAATCAAAAAATGAACGAATATCTAAAAGAAATTGCCACAATCTGCGATTTGTCCGGCGAGCTCAATACCCATAAGGCCAGGAGGACATTTGGCAGTACCGTAACACTGAAGAATGGTGTTCCAATTCATGTGGTTAAGGAAATGATGGGCCACTATTCCGTAAAACAGACGGAGGAATATGCTATTACTGAACAGGAATCAATCAGTGTAGAAATGCAACAACTAAAGGAGAAACTTAGCAAAAAGAAAGAATATGATATGGATGATAAATTAGGCTTTTTAGAAGACCCCTGTTTTGATGACAATGAAACGAACAATAAACCGGATGTTCTCCCAGACGCAAATCTAAAGCTGATAGCTCAAGCTCTTGATTCAATTAAAAAAATTCTGGCAAATAGTTAAGAAGATAATTGGATGCCTGCTATGGTACTCTGTTTCTATTATTGTAAAATAAATGGTAACCGGGACGTTGTCATTTATTGAGTGAAAATCCCTTTACATCATGTAAGGGGATTTTACTTTTCTTGAAGCTCTAAAATATTGTACAGTATCCTTTAACTAAAAGCCATTAACTCATGACCTTTCTCACATACCGAAAACACCCTTGCAGCACCTTCAACAATAAAGGCCGCGTATTTACATACATCTATTTCCTGCAAAAGATATTGCCTCTTTTTGAGCCGCCTCGGTTTAAACTTTTCTTCAATAGCAGTATCGTCTTCAAGACTTAAACTCAATCCTGATTTTCTTCAATATATCTAAATAGGATTCGTAAATGCTGGTCAATGAAGAACTCTTACTAAAGGTATGTAAAGCGATTTTTAAACAACGAGTTTACTGAATGATTATAACGATACCAAAATCTTTCCCTTAACCTTGCGCATTTCTACTGCCTCATGTGCCTGGTCAATCTGCGCTAAGGGAAATATTTTTCCAATGGTTGGTCTATAATCGCCGGTCGCAAGACAGTTAGTGATATCTCCTACGGCCTTCCTTTTAAACTCTTCAGGAATCGTGTAGACATAAGCAAAACGTAATGCAACATTGCGTTTAATAAGGTCTAGTACTCCCACTGGTACAGTCTGTTCTGGCGAACTAACAGAATAAGTACTAATAGTGCCAGAATTATCCAGGCATCGAACATCGACATCGTAATTTGCCGCTAGATCCACTTCTACTATTTTAGAGACACCAGTACCCTGTGTTGCCATTCTGATTTCATCTTCAACATTTTCACTTCCCAAATGGATAACTAAATCAGCTACTTTCGAAAGTACTCCCTGCTTATCTTTAATATCACGTACAGTTGTGGCAACCCACGCTCCGGCCCACTTGGCCAAAAGAATGGCGGCCTCACCAACTGCTCCCGCTCCCCCTTGTACCAAGATCTTTTTGCCCTTTATATCTCCATCAGCAAATAAACAATAGTGTGCTGTTAAAGCAGGTACACCTAAGGACGCACCGACCTCAAAATTTACATCACTTGGCAACAAGACAGCACGATGAGCTTCGACAATTGCATATTCTGCTGCGGAGCCATCACTCTTTCCGTATTGCGCTTCATAAATCCAAACTCTTTGGTTAATTCTACTCTCCTCGACCCCTTCTCCGACCAGATCGATTACCCCAGCACCATCCTGATGCGGTATTATTCTTGAAAAAGGCATACTTCCCGTAAAGCCTGTCCTTGTTTTTATATCAGAAGGGTTAACTCCGGACACAGCGATTTTCACACGAACTTGTCCGGGACCGGGAAGAGGTATCGGAATTTCCTGCACTTTTAAAACTTCCGCAGCAGAACCTTGCTTTTCATAAAAAGCTGCCTTCATCTTGCCTTCAAAACTCATAACTAAAATATTTTTCGGGTATTTATCTTCTTAATATTGTACTGACCTTTTACAGAATCTGTGTTATGCCACTAGCTCAGTATATTTTTTGCGATATTGTCCTGGGGAAACTCCTTCCTTAGCCTTGAAAAATCGGCTAAAAGTCTGGATATTATCATAACCTAACTCATATGCGATTTCCTTGATTGATAGATTTGAGTAATTAATTTGCCGCCTAGCATGAATCATAATCCGATCATGAATAATGTTTAAGGGCGCCCTATCAGAAATCAGAGAAAACAGATTGGAAAGCGTTTTGGGAGATTTGTTCAGCTGGGAGGCATAGAAGGCTACGTCATGATGCTCTGCGAAATGTCTTTCAACCAAATAGTTAAATTCCCTGATAATATCGCCCTGACTTGCATCAATACGGTCAAAATTTTTATTCTGTCTTAAAATCCTAACAGAAAGGATAAGGAATCTCTTTAAAAGTGCTTGCAGCATATCTTGTTGCAATATATCCGAATTCTTCATCTCACTGCAGAAAATATCCCATGATTTCTCAAAATCGCTCAGCATGCTTTCCGAGATGGTTACGATAGGAATTTCGGTGGCTCCAAAGAAAAGTAGCCCCTTGCTACCAACCTCATTATCATGATTGACAATACAATAAAATGGCTGATTAAATCTTACCATTCGTGCAGATTCAAAAGTGATTTCATCTATGCGATGAAACTCTGTAAGAAAAATGATCTGGTTATGTTCAAGTTCATAGGGAACTTTGTCGATGACCATATCAAGCTTTTTACCCGTATTCCATATAAATGTCATGTCAGTTTTTTTGACATTCAAAATGACATCTTTATCGGTTGGATTTAAATCGTAAATCTGTAAAACCTCATGCGAATTGTTTGTAAAGATCATAATTTGCTTTTCCCTGTTTTTTAATGTCCTATCAAGGTTACGTGTCTTGACATAACATTTGGTGAAACTCTTTTAGTCTTCACAAACATACAATAGAGTTTTCAACTTGACGTTGACAAATATCAATTAGTAAAAATGTTTTGTTGCTATAGGAGTACTATTTCACACGTGGTTTTCTAACTCGGCTTAAAGTTTCTTTTGATACTCCTAGATAGGAGGCAATGTGATGAAGCGGAAATCGCTGTGCTATTTCAGGATAATATCGCAAGAACCGCTCATAACGTTGCAACGCATTCATACTAATTGCCGCGTCCAGACGTTTCTGGGAAGCGATCTGATTATTTTCACTCATTTTCCAAAACATCCTCTGAATTGCAGGTATCTTAAGTAGCACCTCAAGGTCCTGTCTTTGAAAAACTAATAGATCTGTATCTTCCCAAGCCTCGATATAATAAATTGACGGAATACGATTTATAAAACTATCGCGATCTGTAATCCACCAGTTCTCAATACATAACTGGTTGATACACTCCGTACCATTCTCCGGAATTGTGAATTGTCGCGCAGCACCTTTTAGTATAAATCCCGTGTAAGCGCAAATTTTACCTTCCTCAAGAAACAATTGTCTACGACGAAGTTTTTTTGGTTTCATGATACTGGCAACACGTTCTTTTTCACAAGTTAGCAGCTCCACATCGCTGTATCGTTCGATATAGTTAAAAAGCGGGTCATACATTCTTTATTAATTTTTTTGGTAGCTCATAAATAGTACGTCTACCAAAAATAATAAAAAATCCCGCTTTTCAAAATACAGCTTCAGACAACTTACTACAATCTGCGCTCAGATTCTTCGATCTGAAGGTCGTTCACACTAGCAAACCTCCTCTGCATCAGTCCATTTTCGTCATACTCCCAATTTTCATTCCCATATGCACGAAACCACTGTCCCTCAGCATTACGAAATTCGTATTCATAACGAACGGCGATTCTGTTATCTGTAAATGCCCACAATTCCTTTTTTAACTTATAATCAAGCTCCCTCTCCCACTTTCCAGTTAAAAATTCAATGATCTGCTGCCTACCGTTTATGAAGGTGGATCTATTTCTCCATTCACTATCTATGGTATACGCCTGCGCAACTTTTTCAGGGTCTTTAGAATTCCAGGCATCTTCTGCCAACTGAACTTTCTTTAAAGCTGTCTCCAGTGTAAACGGAGGTAAAGGATGTCTCTGTTCCATATTGTAATATTTTAGATTTATAATATTTTTAAAATTTTAGCTATCTTATAGCTGAGATGTTACTACCAGTAGTTTATTAGGGTACTGGTAGTAAAACATTTCTATCTTCTATTTGCTTAGCAATGAATCCTAAACTGAAAGAACCTTTCTATCAAGAAAATCATCTATGATCGCAGATATTTGCTCACCATGAGATTCAAGAGCAAAATGCCCTGCATCAAACAGATGAAACTCTAAGTTCTTAACATCTTTTTTGAATGCCTCAGCTCCTGACCCCGGAAAAATATAATCGTCTTTTCCGTAAACAATCAGCATTTCAGGTTGATAATCTCTAAAGTACTGCTGCCAGCTAGGATATAATGGCACATTTGTTTGATAGTCATAAAACAATGCCAGCTGTATTGCGCCGTTTTCTGGCCTTTCGAGATGTCTAAGATCAATTTCCCAATTGTCAGGTGAAATAACGCTCTGATCAGGCACATTGTGTGTATACTGCCATTTCAAACCATTAAGATCATGGAAGCCTCTTAACGTATTTTCGGCTTCTTTGTTGTTTCTGTCAGCCCAGTATGCCTTAATTGGATCCCAAAAGGCTTCTAATCCCTCTTCATACGCACAGCCGTTCTGCACAATAAGGGTATCAATTTTCTCAGGACTTGCGCTCGCTATTCTGAAACCGATAGGTGCACCATAGTCCATCAGATATAAACTATACTTTTGAATATCGAGCTTATTCAGCAGAGCGGTAATTATTTTGGCGAAATTGTCAAATGTATATTCAAATTCTGCCATCGGGGGCTGCTCGCTTCTACCATACCCAGGATAATCAGGAGCAATCAAATGGTATTTATGAGACAAGGACTGGATCAGATTACGGTACATATGTGAGGACGTAGGATACCCGTGAAGCAAAACTAATGTCGGCTTACTCTTATCTCCAGCCTCTCTGTAAAAAATGTCTACTCCGTTGATTTTTTCTGTTTTAAAAGTTGTTTTCATTGTTTAAATATTTATAAGTGATTAATTCTTTTCAATTGGTGCCAGTTTTGGAAAATCAATATCTGTATCGGCGAGGATATTGACATAGTTTGTGAAAATACTAAGTGAAACCTGAGCTAAAATTTCAACGATCTGCTGATCTTCATAGCCTGCAGCTCTTACATTGGCTAACGCTACCTGAGAGACCGCACCACGGTTATCCAAAATTTCTTTGCTGAAAATCAAAGCTGCATTTATCTTTGGATCCGTAGAATTAGCGTTTCTCGCACCGGCAACATCTTCATCTTTGATACCCATTTTGCCAGCTACAAAACTGTGGGCTGAATTACAATAATTACATCCGTTTTCATTTGCGACTGTCAAAGCGATCAACTCGCCCAATTTACCGCCAAGTGAAGAAGCGCCAAGAGCACTGCTAAATCCAAGGTAACCGTTAAGTACCGCTGGAGAATTAGCCATTGTTCTCATCATATTGGGAACCATGCCCATTTTGGATTTTACAACATCTAAAAGTTCTTTTGCTTTTCCGGTAGCTTCTGCCGGATCTACTGTTTTAATACGTGCCATAATATTGTTTTTTAATTTTTAATTTGTTTTAAGTAATTTGACAGTACAAAGTTGATCATAATAACAAAGCGTCTGTTAGTCACCCTTTCCCGAATAGTTATCAATTTTTCCTATTCTAAAAAATATTCGTTTTTCTCATTTTCAAATAGTAACTACAGCTAGCGAAGGATTTTTGAGAGATTAGGACACAAGGTTTTACGATAGCCAAATTGACCTGTCGGACCTAATGGTAATTTAGTATACCCACTAATTTTTGGCCGTTCGGACTTGTCCAGTCAATTGCCAGTTCAGAAATAATCTGGTCGACAGTTGTAATAATGGCTCCAGCAGCGCGCATGCGAGCTAGCGCCAGTTCATCACCATACTTCGTATATGAAGCAGATGCATCGGCAGAGACCTGCACTTCATAGCCCTCATCTAGCATCTGAAACCGGGAAAGTAACACAGATTTCCGTTGTAACTCCGGCTACAAACAACTTCTTACGTTCCAAGGCTTTTACCGCATGATTAAAACCATCGTGATGCATTGCATTCACAATGCCGGGACGCTTGATATGCGCTGCAAATGCCTCTGGTAAAATCTCCTCAAGTTCCGGAATTAAAGGACCCTGGACATTTTTCTTCCATACTGGATGTCAATACGACTGGAAGGTTTAAGGCAGCTGCAATTTTAGCCAGTTTAATGGCATTTTGCTTGACAAGATTGATGTCATGTGAATTTGTCCAGCTCATTGTACCTATTTGGTGATCAATTAAAAGTACTGCTGAATTTTCCGGATTAAAAGCTTTAGTGTGCATAGTCTTTCTGTTTAAATTAGTTGATTTCGTAACGACCAAATTGATCGGCGATTGACACAAATTTGCCCTAATTTCTACTCTTCAACGATGACTTTTGCTAAAAAAAAGTATTGATAAATGTCATTATCTCGCAAACTTGAGTCACGAAGATCAAGAAAGTGTAAATTCCAAAAAGAGCAATATGCAACGTAATTTTTCACAACAATTTGTCTTAATCACAATTCATTTACAGCTATACACTTCTAAAAATTTCCAAAATATATAGGACTGATCTGGTGACTTTAGTCAAGGTAATTTTTTGACAAATGTCATCCTTTTTTAGCGAAATATGGAGGAACTTAGCCAATAGATAATACAAGAAAATAACATAAACAATATTAAAATGATCGTTATGAAAAAAATAGCAATTAATGGTTTCGGACGTATCGGACGTGCGGCACTTAAAATAATAACAGAAACTGAAGGCCTCGAAGTCGTTGGAATCAATGATTTGATGAGTATCGAAAATGCTGCATATCTGCTAAAGTATGATAGTAACTATGGAAAATATGAGAAGGATGTAAAGATCGAAAATGATAGCCTCATAGTGGATGGAAAAAGAATAAAGTATACCAGCCTGCGGGAAATTGAAAGTCTGCCCTGGAATGATATCAGTGCAGAAATAATTATCGAAAGTACCGGAATTTTCACCAACAAGGCAGATGCGGAGAAACATCTAACTGCAGGTGCAAAATATGTAGTAATCTCAGGTCCTACTAAAGATACGCCGACAGTCGTACATGGCGTCAATACTGAAGACGGCAAAGTTCCGGTATTTTCATGCGCTAGCTGTACCACCAACAATATAAGTCCAGTGATCGAAATATTGGGCAGAAGACTTGGTATCAAAAAGGCTATACTCAACACAACACATGGTTATACTGCCTCTCAGACATTGATAGATGCTCCATCTAAGAAAGAACCTAGAATGGGCAGAGCAGCAGGTATTAATCTTGCTCCAGCAGCCACCGGTGCCGCAATAGCTACGACAAAAGCACTTCCGCAGTATGCCGGTAAATTTGACGGTATAGCAGTCAGAGTACCAGTGCCCGTGGGATCCATATCGGATATTACTTTTGTTTCCGAAAGACCAACGACTATCGAAGAGATAAATCAAATCCTGATCGAGGAATCCCAAACGGATCGTTATCGTAAAGTTCTTGCAGTAACCGACGAGCCACTTGTATCTACTGATATCATTAAAAGTGCCTTTGCCGCCACTGTTGATATGGAAATGACAAGAGTTGTCGACGGTGACCTTGTAAAAGTGATGGCCTGGTACGATAATGAATGGGGGTTTACCAACCAAATGATCAGACAGATAGAGTCTATTTAATATTAGATCGATGAATTATGCTAATATCGCCTTCACCGACATTATAAAGGCTCTACAGGAAAAAAATGGCAGTCGAGCTGCCTACGACCGTATGCAAAAGTTCAGCTATGTAGATGGCCTTAGCATTACAGAAGAGAATTTTATCCGGGAAATGGACAGTTTCTACATGGCATCTTTCGGAGAAAATGGGTTTCCATACATACAACATCGCGGTGGATCAAAGGGCTTTTTAAAAGTCATCAATAAAGATACGATCGGGATCATTGATTTTAGTGGTAACAAACAATTTATATCTGTTGGTAATATCACCACGAATCCGAATGTCTCTTTGATAATGGTATCCTATCCCAAACGCGCAAGATTAAAAATTTACGCTGAAGCTGAGATCTTGGAAATTGACGACGATCCGGGATTGTACGACTATCTAAAACCCGAAAATTATAAATTTAAGGCAGAGCGAATATTGCTATTTCATATTAAAGCATACGACTGGAACTGCCCTCAACATATTGTACCTCGCTATAGCGAAGTAGAAATTGAAGAGATAATACAATCAAAACTACAATACATTGAAAGACTGGAGACTGAACTATCCGATCTAAAGAAAAAACTGAGGCAATAATAATTGACTAACAAAAATTTATCCAAAAATACTATGCAGAGCAAACAAATATATGCCACTTACCTAGGAGGTCCCACTATAATTATTGAGATCGGAGGATTGACATTTATGACGGATCCCACGCTTGATCCGGAGGGAACTTTTTTTAAACTAAATGAAACGATGACCGAAAGGAAATTGGCAGGTCCTGCGCTCTATCCTGAAAAGTCTATCGATATTGTCCTTTTGAGCCATGACCAGCACTTCGACAATCTGGACGGTTTAGGACGGTCTTTTTTGAAAGAGGTCGGTGAAGTTCTAACTACTAAGGCGGGTGCAGAAAGGCTTAAAGCAAATTCAATAGGACTTGACCCACATCAGCAGCATACTTTCACAGCTCCGAGCGGAGAAAAAATTAAAGTTACCGCTACACCCGCACGCCACGGTCCAGCGGGAATCGAAAAAATTACGGGTGATGTGATCGGGTTTCATATTGAAGTTGATTCGCCTGATGGTATTCAGCTGTATATTACCGGCGATACCGTTTACTACAATGAAATCGAGTCACTTTCCAAGCGTATTAGACCGGACTACATATTTATTTTTGCGGGGGCTGCACGACCACGGGGGCCATTCAATGTGACCATGGGTACAAATGATGCCCTTGATACGGCGGCCGCGTTTCCAAAGTCCATCTTGATCCCTGTTCACTCCGAGGGCTGGTCACATTACACAGAAAACAATACAAATCTAAGAGAAGCATTCCAAATTCTAGGAATTGAACATCAGTTAAAAGTACTTGAGCCAGGTGTTCTTACTGCACTCTCTATTTAGATAAAAAGACTTTACTAGCAAATCATCTTTTTAACAGAACAAATTAAACAACCAATTATAATGACTAACAATTCGAAAATTACAACAAATGCCGGATCAACAGTACCTCACTATCAAGATTCACTTACAGTAGGACCAAGAGGTCCAGTGCTATTGGAGGATTTTTTCCTTCACGAGAAAATGGCCCAGTTTAACCGCGAGAGAATTCCGGAACGTATCGTTCACGCAAAAGGAACCGGTGCATTCGGGAAATTTGTAGTTACTGGCGATATCACGAAATATTCCCGGGCAAAGATTTTTTCGGAAATCGGAAAAGAAACTAAAATGTTTGCACGATTTTCTACCGTTGGCGGTGAAAAGGGATCTGCTGATGCTGAAAGAGACCCAAGAGGTTTTGCATTGAAATTTTACACTGAAGACGGAAACTGGGATTTGGTGGGGAATAACACACCTGTATTCTTCATTAAGGATGCGAAAAAATTTCCTGATTTTATCCATACTCAAAAAAGAGATCCGCATACAAACTGCAAAAGTCCGACTGCGATGTGGGATTTCTGGTCACTGAATCCAGAATCACTGCATCAGGTTCTCATCCTAATGTCTGACAGAGGAACACCGAGAACCTTTAGAAATATGCATGGATTCGGGAGCCATACTTTCACGCTGATCAATTCCTCAGACGAGGTTGTGTATGTTAAATTTCATTACAAAACAGCACAGGGAATTGAAAATTTTAGTAATGAAGAATCGGTAAAGATGAAGGGTGAAGATCCTGATCATGCACAGCGTGATCTTGTTAATGCAATTGCTAATGGCGATTTCCCTAGATACAATGTTTCCATTCAGGTAATGACATATGAACAGGCAAAAAACTTCCGCTGGAACCCCTTCGATATTACCAAAACATGGCCACAGCAGGAATATCCATTAATAGAAGTAGGATATTTTGAACTCAACCAGATTCCGGCAAATTATTTCCGTGACGTGGAACAGGCGGCTTTTTCACCCTCAAATGTTATCGATGGAATTGGCTTCTCCCCTGATAAAATGCTGCAGGGACGGATTTTATCATATCCAGACGCGCAACGATACAGAATCGGATCAAATTATCAGGATCTACCTGTGAACGCATGCCCATTTATGGTAAATAATTACCACAGGGACGGTGCCATGAAATTTACAGACAACGGCGGGGCATCACCCAATTATTTTCCAAATAGTTTCGATGGGAATTACGAAGACCCGGTCTACAAGACGAAACCTTATCAGCTGGAAAGCAACACTGTGGCTCACTTCGAGAGAAATGAAAATGATGATGACCACTATACACAGCCAGGTATTTTATTCGATAGGGTAATGTCCGAGCAGGATCGTCTGAACACCATCAGTAATATCGTTGGAGCAATGAGCGGTATCGAGGGGCCTAAACGAAACGACATAATCATGCGCCAATTGTGTCATTGGTTTAGAGCTAGTGTTCCTCTGGGAATGGGAGTTGCCAAAGGCCTTGGAATAGATATGCAGGAATTGCAGCAGCATATGCCAAGATAATGTACAATCTAGAATTAGTTGAACGGAACAAAAAAAACGGTATTTTTTTAATCCATCCGTTGCTATTCTTTCTAACAGTCCTCCACCGGTATATTTAGTTGCTAACGGAGATGTTCTAAAATAGACAACAGCATGAACCCGAAGGAAGCCTTTTAATTAGGCTTCCTTTAAAATATCACATTGAACTGAAAATATGATCTTGCAGGCATGTCAGTTTGAACTAAACAGCGTGATTTAGCAACAATTAGCCTGTGGCAGAATGCAGAACAATGAATTAGTAAGTATAAATATCACTAAGAAATTTTACTAAAATGAACAACAGAGAACATCCTATTCAACCAAAGTATGTCTCGCAATGGGACGGAGTAATACAGGCAAAATGTCCTAGATGCCGTATAGGTAAAGTATTTTCCGGACCGGCATACGGTTTAAAAATGCAAAAAATGAATCTTAACTGCCCGCATTGTAATCTAAAATACGAACGTGAACCGGGTTATTTTTATGTCGCTATGTTCGTCAGCTATGCCATGAGCGTAGCAGAAATGATCACAATAGCCGTAGCAGCCTATATAATTGGCTTACCTTTAAACTTTGAACACCTTTGGTACTACCTCAGTATAATCTTTGCGGTTGTTATTTTGTTGGCGCCATTTAATTACCGTTATTCACGCATGATTCTTTTGTACTGGCTGACACCGGGTTTAAATTATGACCCGCCAAAATCTTGAGAACCAATAACAGATGAAATCCAAATTTAATACTCTGAGCTAAGTTCATCCCTCAAGGTAGGTTGAAAAAATACTTTGTACCGGCCTGCCAAAAATACACTTATGATTTACTCCAACCTTCTTTTATTATAATCCCAGATTATTTGGTGATTGGAATGGTTACTCTAAGAACAGAACGGGTTCCCGCGGGCCTATTCCGGGCATCGGTCTCAAACATAACCTTGGCCTCAAACAAAAGTCCGTGAGGCGCAACATAGGCTAGTCCGGGGCCAATACCGAACACGCTTTCGCGCGTATCGCTTATTTGATACTTATTTTGGTAGTAGTTTCGGTCGCCAGCGAAACTATCCTGTTCAAACTGCCTCAAATAGTACGCAACCCCCTCAACACGTAGCGCCGGTATAATGGCGTAATCCACTGAATAGTTTCCATTATAAAAAGCACCGGCCCTCTCCATGGAACCGATCGTCCTAGAATTGAGGTTCAATTGATTCCTTGCACTTATGCTGATCTTGTCAGTCAACATCGTGGTAAAAGCATGGTACACACTGAAACTCCACAAGTGTGCAGAAGGATTGATCTGATATTCCTTTGAGTAACTTCCAAGAGGAATGTTAACATCAATTTCAGCACGATGATGAAATGGTTTTCCGAATAACTTTTTATCTGACCACTGAATGGCCGTACCATAAGTGAGGTCACCAATTACCGAAGGATTAGCCCTGGGAATATGTGGGCCACTGCCCGAACTATTAATCTGAACAACCGGAATTAGAACCATGAAAGCTAGCTTTCCCTTAAAAACCTCAACCGGTGAAAGATATATTAGCTGATTTATCTGAACGATGGAGTTGATCTTCAGGTCTGAGGATGTCTTTCTTCCTGCTCCGTCATAGATAGAACGAGTATTGAAGATCTGGGCAAAACCTTGATATACGAATCCCGGCTCACCTGCAAATCCATCAAAAATGTTTGCACTACCAAGATTTGCCGGCGGAAGTACCGGATCCTGCCCATAAACAACACCGCACGAAATTGCCGTAACTAACGTTACCGATAAGAATCGGATAGCTCCTTTCATTTTTCTAATAAATTCCCTTTTACATGTTTTCATTCTACAAATTTATTTAACGGCTTAGGGCTGGACGTTGACATTAGACAATAAATTTTCGTGACAAAAGTCAATTTTATTTACACTTTACTTGAGGTCAGATATTTTCGAAATCATCTTATCCGCATACTGTCTGTAAATTAAAATGATCCCAAAAGAGAATATAGACATTGCAAGTGCGGCAAAAGGCAAAGCGGAAATTACCTCTTTGGGAAGTATAAAAGCCAGAAAAGGAAAAGCATATACCGCTGGCACATGCATCTTAAATAATTTCAGCAACAGGTACATAAAAAGAAGGTCCGCAACCGAAACTATGAGCCAGTTGTTTACTGTGAGGAAGAAAAAGACCCCTATCGATGCTGAAAGAAATAAAACCGCAATTTGTTTCAGGGCAATTTTTATACTATACATCTTCATTGAAAGTGATTCATAGGTCACAACAGCAATAGGTGGAATTATTGCCATCTGGCCATAGCCAAGAACTGTAGCGATAGCAACCCATGTCACCATGATTCCGAAGTAGAGCAATAATGTCCTGCTATCAATCGTTGACTTACGGTCACTCCCTTTATTTAAACGGAATATATAGACTGAAACCATTAGAACAGCTGTTGTTGATAGGATTGAAGCAAGAAATGAAAATGAATGTGCCTGGGAAACAATGGGCAGGAATCCTGTAGCTAACGCTGGGGGCAAGCTATACTTAAAGCTATACATCAATATAAGCATTAATATAAGTACAGCGACCAGTTTCATGCCGTGAGGTATTTCCAAAAAATTGAGGGAAAATCCAATTATCGCCGTAAGAGAAGGCAATATAAATATCTTCTCTGGCTGTCTCATCCAGGACTGTTCTCGGAATGCAAAAATTGCGACTGCCATCGCAGCAATTTCTGGAAGAATTAGCTCTCGATCTGCAAAATGTACCGCCGTTGCCACCATTAGTAGAATAAAGATAAAAGCAGCTGTGTATGATAATATTTCTCGCTTTTTGCTTAGGTTGTGATTGTTCATCTTATCTGTTAATTTTATATTGT
The DNA here is from genome assembly GCF_014109745.1 of Sphingobacterium paramultivorum. Lineage (NCBI taxonomy): Bacteria > Pseudomonadati > Bacteroidota > Sphingobacteriia > Sphingobacteriales > Sphingobacteriaceae > Sphingobacterium > Sphingobacterium paramultivorum. The sequence continues at coordinate 1,303,090 of NZ_CP058555.1, read as the reverse complement.
TAAGTATTTTATTTTAAAAATCAGAGGCCTTATTGATTCCCCCCTGTTTATTTTCTAAATATTGTAAAACCATCATTAAGCTCTTGAATCATAAAGAGCAAATCCTTCACAGATTAGTACTTTTTTCCAGATTTTGATGATGACAGTACAAAGTTGCTATTTTCGGAAAGTTTAGGGTTAGACACAATTTCCCAAAGAGTTGGCATTTTTTCATTATCTACATTTTTTCATTTTTCTTCCTAAAATCCTGGTATAACCAGATTGTAAAATGCCCTGTATAATGAAAGGCTTTTTAAAGTGAACAATAGAAAAGAGCAAATAACTAATTTAGAATTGAACGTATTTCTAAGCTCATAATTTCAATAGAAAAAGCATCTAATCTTAAGCAGGAGGATGGATCTGTAATAAACTACTGACATCTGATACCTGTGATTCTATATGGATGCCTGGGAGCAATTCCATGCGGTACAAAGCGGAATTTCTTCTCCTCTAGCCAACTAAAAAATCATGTTTTATGAATGTCTTTATGAGCATGGCTGTTTATTGTAAGATCTAAGCATATTCATTGACTTTTGTCACTAATCTTTTGTGATAAAGGTCATCGTCTCCGGGACGTGTACAGGGGTACATTTGCTATAGAAACTTTATTTAATAATTTAAAAAACAAGTCTTATGAAAAAGTTTAAAATCGAAGACACAGTAATTTTACTGATCGATCACCAAGAAGGAACAATTAATTTTTCTGCCAACCGTGCACATGAAGTAATCATCTCCCGTGCCCGTACCTTAGCACGATTAGCCAAAGGGCTCAACATTCCTGTTGTTCTAACCTCAAGCCAGGAGGATCTGCAACAAGGTCCACTCTTAAAAGACCTACAGGAGATTTTACCTGTTCAGTTCGCTGAACGTGTTAAACGCGACGGTATCACAAATGCCTGGGATGATGAAAACTTTAGAAATGCCGTATATAAGGCAGCTGACGGCAAAAAAAATATCGTGATGGCCGGTTTGACTAACGATGTTTGTATTGTATGGCCTGCAATAGACATGCAGGAAGAAGGTTTTGATGTTCAGGTTGTGATTGACGGCGGGGGATCACCCACTGAGATCGCGGAAGATGTGGCCCGCAAAACATGGGAAGCTCAAGGTGTAAGAACAACGACGATCAGTCAATTTATATCCGAGATCATCGGCAGCTGGGCTTCACCTGAAGGTGAAATTGCCAAACCAATTGTGATTGAAGAGGTTTATTCACTTCTGTTCAAATAAATCCAGATCAGTAAAACGAAGCAGCTTTTAGGATCTCTGGCCCAAAGACTGGGAAGACGACGAGCGAAAAAGATCTGCTTATCCATTCAGCAGTTAGCTGATTTATCCAAATAAACGGAAGGCCTGAAAGAAATCAGATACTTCCGTTTATTTTTTTCTGCTCTTAAGTATACACCCCAAACCAGTAACAAATCGCAATTATTTACCAAACGGTTCCTAATTGCGTATGTTTTTATATAAAAAAATCAAACTTTAAGCACATCTTACTCAGAAAAAGCGCGCTTAAAGATTGGCATTGTAATGCCCTTAAGTGAAATCAAAAGAAAACTATTTAGACATAAAATAGCTAAAAATGAAGAGAAAGATAAGTTTAGCGCAAACTCTGCTTTCTAATCCTACTTAGAGTCTCTCTGGATATTCCAAGGTAAGAAGCTATCTGATGGAGCGGAAATCTCTGAATCATTTCGGGATGAAGCTCGACAAAACTTTCATATCGCTGTAAAGCACTCAGACTTATTGCGTCATCGACACGCTTTACCGAAGCTATGTGATTATTTTCACTCATTTTCCAGAACATTTCCTTAATTGCAGGAATCTCTAACAATGGATCAAGATTAGGCCGTGGTAATACAAGGAGCTCCGTATTTTCCCAGGCCTCAATAAAATATTTTGAAGGTGTCTGATTGATATAGCTATTCCTGTCAACTATCCACCAATTCTCAATGGCAAGTTGTAGGATATATTCGAGACCATGACTATCAACACTGAACTGCCTCGTTGCACCCTTTAGAATAAAGCCCGTATATGCACAACTACTGCCCTCTTCCAGAAAATACTGTTTTTTCCTAAGCTTTTTTAGCAGGAATAATGACTGTATCTTCTCCTTCTCATCATGGGACAGAGTTGATTTGCTGTAACGCTCTATATAATTAAAAAGTGGTTCGTACATTGGAAGTATTTTTAGACGACGACTGGTAAAGTCGCTATAGGTCAAATTTAAGAAAAAATCACATCTTTTAAACATCCGCATCCTACTTAAATAGACAAAATAAAATCGCTCGGACATTTTTTCCAGAGCGATTTTATAAATCGAATGCTTAAATTTAAATTCTTATTTAACCTTTCTGTCAAGAAAATCTTCGATGATGGCCAAAATTTCCTCACCGTGAGACTCCAGCGCAAAGTGCCCTGCTTCAAATAGATGGAATTCAAGGTTTTTCACATCTTTTTTAAATGCTTCAGCTCCCGATCCAGGAAAAATATAATCATCCTTACCGTAAACGATCAACATTTCTGGTTGGTAATCCCTGAAGTATTGCTGCCACCTTGGGTATAGAGGCACATTGGTCCGATAATCATAGAACAGAGCCAACTGTATTGCTCCATTTTCTGGTCTCTCTAAATGTCTAAGATCTATTTCCCAATTATCAGGGGAAACGACACTCGGGTCAGGGACGTTATGGGTATACTGCCATTTTAGTCCATTTGCATCATGGAAACCTCTTAATGTGTTTTCAGCTTCTTTATCGTTGATATCTTTCCAGTAAGCCTTGATCGGATCCCAGAAGGCTTCAAGCCCCTCTTCATAGGCACAACCGTTCTGTACAATCAACGAATCAATTTTTTCAGGATTTGCACTCGCTATTCTAAAACCAACAGGTGCCCCGTAATCCATTAAATAAAGACTGTATTTTTGAATATCAAGCTTATCCAACAGAGCGCCGATAATCTTTGAAAAATTATCAAAGGTGTAGGCAAACTCACTTATCGGCGGTTGCTCACTCCTTCCGTACCCAGGGTAATCAGGCGCGATCAAATGATACTTATGAGAAAGGTCCTTGATGAGATTTCTGTACATATGTGAAGAAGTGGGATAACCGTGCAACAGGACCAGAGTCGGTCTCTTCCTATCACCGGCTTCTCTATAAAAGATATCCACACCGTTTATTTTTTCAGTTTTGAATGTCGTTTTCATTGTATAAGATATTTAGAATGTAGGTATTTCCGATTAATTTTGAGATAGCACGGTCAGTTGTGGAAAATCAATATCGGTACCTGCTAAAATGTTCGCGTAATTAGTGAAGATGCTCAAGGATACCTGTGCCAATATTTCAAGTATCTGAGCGTCATCGTAACCCGCTGCTCGTACTCTTTGTAAAGATTCATTTGAAACTGCACCTTTTGTCTCAAGGATCTCTTTTGAGAAGAGCAATGCGGCATTTACTTTGGGATCTATTGAAAAAGCATGTCTGGCATTCTCAATGTCTTCAGCATTTATTCCAATTTTTCCACCGATGTAGCTGTGTGCGGCATCGCAGTAGTTACATCCATTCTCGTTCGCCACGGTCAATGCGATAAGTTCACCTAATTTGCCTCCTAAAGAAGAGTAGTTAAGACCTGCGTTGAAGCCTAAATAGGCATTGAGTACAGCGGGAGAATTTCCTAAGGTTCTCATCATATTAGGAACCATTCCCATTTTACTTTTAACAATGTCAAAAAGTTCTTTTGTTTTTCCGGTAGTTTCTTCTGGATTTAATGCTTTAATGCGTGCCATAATATTATATTTTTTAATTTTTTTTTATTGTCAATATGTTTCTCATTATCAACAGTACAAAGTTGCATGTTTACATAGGGTATGAGTTAGGCAGCATTTCCCGAAGTGTTATCAATTTTTCCAGTTCCTAATATTTTCTTTTATAGGTCCTAATAAAAAAGGATAGACTGGTGTAACTAACATTTCAGGAGGCACTCCCCTCTTTTATAATTACTCGGGAATAAGGATATGAGCTGATAAGAGCAAGAAGGCCTAACTTCTCAATAGTTTACTTTAAAAGAATTCAGCAGGATCAGCTTAATTTATATCCAGAATTTAGGTGTCCCCTTTTTAATAGCTTATACTTTAAATCATCCAAGAGGAAATTATGCTATACAATAATATGATTACGGTTTTGCACAGCTTAAAATCACTGAATATTTTCTGACGTTTTGTTAATCCAAAACAAATTAATTGCCTATATCTAAGTTTCTTACAGGTAATAATTGACTTTTGTCACAGTTTTTTTGTAGCATATGTCAACGAGCTGGGGAATACAATCAACATAACTTTGTCATATACAAAAGCACTAAAGAGCTTAATGTTAAAACAAGTAAATAATATAAAAATATCTAATTATGCACACAAAAGCATTTAACCCAGAAAACGCAGCAATGCTGCTCATTGATCACCAAGTAGGAACTATGGCATGGACCCATTCGCATGACATCAATTTGGTAAAACAAAATGCCATTAAACTGGCCAAAATCGCAAAGGCACTCAACATGCCCGTGATACTGACTTCCAGTATGGAAGAATATGTTCAGGGACCATTGATTCCAGAGCTGCAGGAACTTTTACCCGAGGCATTCGCAGCACGGATCAAACGTCCGGGAATTGTAAACGCCATGCACCATGATGGTTTTAATGAGGCAGTAAAAGCCCTCGGACGAAAAAAATTATTTGTGGCGGGAGTTACCACAGAGATCTGTGTTACTTTCCCGGTTTTACAGATGCTGGACGAAGGTTACGAAGTACAGGTTTCCGCAGATGCGTCCGCTTCCTACACACAATATGGCGACAATTTAGGCTTGGAGAGAATGAGACAGGCTGGTGCTATAATTACAACTGTTGATCAGATTATTTCTGAACTTGCCATTGATTGGACAAGCCCAAATGGACAAAAACTCGTTGGAATTTTAAACTACCACTAAGTACATGACCGCAAGAGGTGCAGCGTAAAAGTTGACGATGTTCCTTTTGCTTTAACTATAATATTAAAGTTATGAGAATTATTAGAGCTTCTGAAAAACATACCCACGGAAATCGTTCTTTCCAGGTCAACATTTTATATCCAGGCGCCAATCTCGGCAATGTGGATACCGGCTATCTAACGGTCGGTAGAATTGATCACGCATCTTTTAGACCTCCTGGTTTAGTTCCGATGCATCCTCATCAAGACGACGAAATCTTCTCTTATATCCGATCAGGAGAAATGGTTCATATGGACAGTACAGGACATCAAGAACATCTAGATTCCTGTTATATGATGCTAATGAACGCGGGAACAGGGATTTCACATGAAGAACGTGCTGTGTCCGATGTAGAAATGCTGCAGATTTTCATGCGCCCTTCACAGAACAGCTTACCACCACAGGTACAGTTTAGCGAGTTCGAAAACATCTACAGTGAAGACGTCTGGAGACTTGTTGCAGGTTATGACGCTAAAGCACCTTTAAAGTTAAGGGTACAGACCAATATATACGATATACACTTACTTAAAAAATCTTCGGTGACATTTCCGGATCATAAAATTCAGAATACATATCTGTTGTACTGTTTCAGCGGAAGCTTTAAGGTCGGTGACCATACTATCACAAAAGGAGACAGTGTTATTGTTGATGAAAATCACACTTTAGAGGCACTTTCTGATAGCGATCTTGTATTGTTTGAAATAAGAAAGGATGCGGTGTATAGCGAAACAGGAATGTTCAGTGGAAATAGATTTCATTAGTATCATTCATTAGCAAAATATCTCTAAAAAGCCCTTGAATTAATCAAAGGCTTTTTTATTTTGTTTACCAAAGCACGTTAATAAATAATCCTACACTCCTACATCATTTTATAATATCTCTTAACTGTTGCAAACCATGATCAGTTGTTATTATTCTTTCCTTGAAAAAAATAAAAAATAGAGATCAAAAGAGGCCTTTAAAATAGAGTTTATTTTCCTAATTTAGCTGGCGCACTGTAATATGTACTTTTCCTTCTTCATCTTTCCAAAAAGGTCCCTTCACCTTTATCTTATCCCCTACCTCATATTTTTTAAAGCTTCCAGCATTTTTGCCTAAATTGACAATACTTATCGTTGCGACATAGTCTTTCCCATCCTCACTTTTAATCGTTGCCATATATCCATCCTTACCATTTTCTGTGTGCATCACAGTGCCTGTAGCAGAAATTGTTTCCTCCTTGTTTTCCACCTGCACATCATTATTTTTTCTTGTCGTACAGCTTGTTGTTAATAGTAGCCCAAAAGTCAAAAGGAGTATAGTGTATGAAGCCTTCATCTGATATTATTTAATAGTAGAACAAAAGTAAGATTTTTCCAAGATGAACCATCCTATTACAAATGAATTTTGTGTTAAAGCCAAAATTGCTATCAAAACAATGACAAAAATGCTGTGATCTGTCGTCATAGTTTTATTATTAGAAGCGTTATCAATAGCATTTCATCATTGCATTCACCTTTCAAAAATATGATCAGATAAATTTACTTTAATAATTTCTCAGTGTAAGCATAATTTGTAACATAAAAATCGAAAACTTAATCGAGTCCACTTTGGTCAGATAACTCAACAATCTTTGTAGCCAGAATAAGGGTCGGATCAATCAGGGCGATCTGTTGACCGTCTATCTGGATTTAGGCTTCATCGGGAAATAGCAACGGGAGTTCAGTACAGCCCAAAATGAGCACCTTTGCCCCTTTTCTGGCCAGGAAATCTGCCGCCTTAAGGATATTTTCCTTACAGGTCCCCGTTCGATACCCGGCCTTTACGCCCTGCTGTCCATATATGCTTTCCATAACATGGTTTTGATTTTCCTCATCGGGTATAATAGTGTCAAAACCAAATTCCTCTAGAACACCTGTCTTGTCCTGATATAGCTTTACACTAGGTCTAATACGGTTCTTACTTTACAGTTGGTCTAATACGGTTCTTACTTTACAGTTGGTCTAATACGGTTCTTACTTTACAGTTGGTCTAATACGGTTCTTACTTTACAGTTGGTCTAATACGGTTCTTACTTTACAGTTGGTCTAATACGGTTCTTACTTTACAGTTGGTCTAATACGGTTCTTACTTTACAGTTGGTCTAATACGGTTCTTACTTTACAGTTTTGGTGGGTGAATTGATATTATGAATTTAATTGTTTTTTTGTAAACTTTTGTATTTTTTCCTACAGTTTTTCCAACGCTTGATTAATGGTACATCTGTTACATGTGCTACCGCAGGTGTTAGAAAATCACAACTCATGTGCGGACGCAAATGATTATACGATTCTATACTTTTAGTCACTTCCAACAGGGCTTCACTCCTTGAAGAAAATACCCTTTTGAGTTTAAATTCTGTTTTTAATATACCATTAATTCTTTCTGCAATAGGGTTTTCATAGGCCTCTCCGTTTTCTGTCATGCTGATTTTTACACCCGCTTTTTTCAACCTTAGTATATAGTCGAAGGAACAGTACTGCACACCTCGATCCGAATGATGAATCAGAGTATTGGGGACCGGTTTTTCCTTCAGTGCCATTTGCAGAGCTTTAATTGCCCCTTGAGCAGTCAGCTGGGGATGAAGGCAATAGCCCATAATTTTTCTTGAGTATGCATCAGTTATGAGAGAAAGATAATTGAAATCATAGCCTACTGAAATATATGTAATATCTGAAACCCATAATTCATTACTACGCGTAGGTGCTAACTCTTTGATTAGGTTAGGATATTTCAGATAGGAATGATTTGAATTCGTGGTTCCTGGCGTACGCTTCTTTTTCCTGTCTATCAATAATCTATGTTTTTTGAGCACCTTGTATAACTTGTCTCTACCAATATTTATTCCATTACTTCGGAAAGGAGTATATAGACATTTATAAAGCTTGTGACCACCTAACCCAGGTAGTTCACGGCGAACAAGGCGAACCATGTCTACAGCCAGATTTTCCTGATCAGTATGGTCGTGAAGATGCCATATATGATCGTAATAAGCTTGTCGGCTTTTACCAAACAATTTACAAAGTGGACCGACTCCCATCCTTGTCACATGCTTTTCTTTGATTAGCTTTATTGTTTGGTACCACGCTTTTTTCGGATCGCAATTTTGTTCTCCTTTTCAGCATGGTCAATCATAAAGTTAAGACCGTAAATTAGCACATTGGCTTTTTCTAAAGCTTTCTCCAGATCCTTGATCCGTTTTTTTAGAGCGGTAACGTCTTTTGTTCCTGGCTTTTCCATAGGTACTAAAGTTACGGCTCCCTTTTCTAATTTGCGTTTATAATTGTTAATCCAATTAATTAAGATCGTCGTATTGGGCAGTCCATACTTTCTTGCAGTTTGTTCTGCTGACACATTTTTATAAAGCACCAGCTCTACTAATTTCTCTTTAAATTCTTCTTCGAATTCAAATCGAGACAAAACTTGTTCATTCATGTTTCCTTTACGTTTTTAACCAAAACTGTAAAGCTATAGACGTATAAGACCATCTAGTTGCTTTTCGTTTTCATATCCTGTCTTTTCCCGATCGATACGTAAAAAATGCACACATAATAATTACGATAACAAAAGAAAACTTATAGTCACTATTTAAACCAAATGGTAGTTCAAATACCTCAAATAAAGTGTTATATATCTTTTCAAAATTTTTAACAAAACATACAAATAAATATAAACTACCAAGTGTTCCTATCAAAAAGATAATTATTAATAACATTATATATAGATAAAATTTGAAACTTTTATCTTCTTCATATTTTAATTGTTTTTTAATATACCATTCTCGATTTTCTTTTTCGACAGTATTAATTTTATTTACAAAACGACAGATTAAATAGAATATAAGAGTAATAAGAATATTAATAAAATAAGTATTTGGCATTTTAAATTTTATTTACATTAAGATCATTTGATTAGTATCTCATTATTGTTTTCTTACTTTTTGATACAGATTATAACACGGATTTACCATAAATTGGCTTGGCTCATTGACCTCCGTTTTTGCCGACCAATTTCTTAAAGATAATGACACATTTATAAATAATTTAATATCTCTTCCAATTCTTACGGTATTTTAGCAATGGTTCTCCATTTTTAACTTGCCAGGCAAAAGGCTTGAAATGTTTTGCAGGTAAAGACTGTGGACGAAGTATAATATTAAAGTCTAGCTTGCTTTCCTCAAGTGCCTGCTCATGATATCGCCAATCATCGTCGTTAAATACAAATACCTTTTCCATTAACTCTCTATTCAAGAAAACTTGCCTAAACAATCTGCGCTCAGCCATGTTTAACGCATTAGAATCTGAAAAAAAGCATTCATCATGAGGTTTAAATCCACCGAAAGTTTTACATTCAACAGTTGCTTTAATACCTAGCTCTTCCAATTTAGGTGCAATTTCAATTTTAAATTTCTCGGAAATAAAAGGAGCTACAAATAATATTTTTTTAATAGTATGTACATTTTTAATTAGATTTTCGTGGTTAGCTAAAACAAAATACTTTTCATTAATTTCATTTTTTTGATGAACAGCTCTCATCTTCTCAGAATCAACTGGCGAAAAATAGTGTTTAAGAGCTTTTTCAGATTGCTGCCCAGATATAAAAATATCTGAAATAATAATAATGCTTTCAAATGCAAAAGTTGGTTCACAAAGTTTGCTAAAATTCTTTTCAAAATCGACACTTCTTTGTCGCCCCTTAGCTGTTAAAATTTGATTTAGACCATTTTGATCTCTTCCAGGATGTTTTAAAGCAATTATTAATTCATTATTATTCTGAAGCTTATCTAAATCTTCTAAAAAATTTATTATTGCAATATCGTCGATCTCACTGTGAGTATTCAGAACCTTTAATATACAATTATGTACACCATCAATAAATCCAGCTATTCCAGCTTTGTCCTTAAAAACTTGAACAGATAAAAACAAATCTTCATTGAACATAGATAACCAAAACTGAAGCCCAGAGAATGCTTGCTCTTTCGTTTGTCCCCTTTGAGATGACAATTTATTAATTAAACTTTCCGGCTCAGTAATTCCATGAATAGATTTTCCAGCGTGTTCAACTGAGGGGTTTTCAAACTGATCTTTAAGCATTGGAGATTCTTGAGGAGCACTATAATATCTTTGCGCAAGTCCTTTTCTGAGTAAAATTCTCTCATAACACTTTGCTAAATAATTTGGAATAGTAATTATCTCAGCACTATCTCCGTTAATTTTACCAAATAAAAATTTATCTTCCTTTAATAAGATTAGTTCATCCGAAGATGCTTGTTCAAATTCACCACTATCACTATTGAAAATACTAATACTCTTAACTGACTTATCACCTAAAATAAAATGGTATATTTCATCGTTACCATTTTTATAATCGGGTTCCTGCTTCATAATTAATGGCATATACTCAAAATTAGCCTGATCTATTTCTAATTTATCCAGAGATAAAAATACCTTGTCTAATAAATTTTTAACAAAGTCAAATTCAGGATTAAAGTTTGGAACTTTACTCTGAAAAATTCTTATAGATTGTTCAAGTGTATTACGAAAAGCTAAGAAATTTTCTTTAGAATGATACATTGAATGCTCAGCTCCAAAAAAAATGTCAATATTATATTCACTGTATTGATCCAGATGAATTTTAAAAAAGTCTTTGACAATATCCCTATTTTTTTCTTCTTCTAAGTACTGATACAATGCTTTGCTCCACAAATATTGATAATCATGTATATTATCGAAATTAAGATGGTCTTTGCAGAAATATTCAAGAAATTTAAACTCAAAATATTCATCATATATAATCTCAGATTTTAGAAAAAACCGATCCCATATTTGTTTTACGCCAAAATTAAACAATGTATTTCCTAAACTTATTTGTGGATTATGTATCCAGGTTATTGATTTAAGAAATTGAAAAATAACTTCTAAATAGTTTCTAGTGTTCCATTTCACTATATCACCATTGTAATTAATTATTTTACTAAAGTCCGAAAAATAGGGAACCGCGGGAGAATGATCTTTTACAATTTCGTAACCAGTATATAGCAGAGGATAAGTTCCGTAATTTGTCTTAAACTTCTTATGGTCAATAAAGACCTGATTTAGTTTATTTAATACGTTCGATAGATTTTTTAAATTTGTAAATGATTCAGAAAGTAAAGTTTGATCGACTTGGTATACATTCTCATAACTCTCGGAAGTATGCTTGTCAATATAAGCATATTTTGTTGTTAAACTAATATTATTAATATTCTTTACAAAAAATTCGGCACCACACTTTAATGCAATCAGACCATTTAACGAAATATTCCGTAAAAAAATTCTGCTGTTTTCAGGATAAAGTGTAGAATACTCATTAGCTACCCATTTTTGTAATATTGATTTTTCACTATCTTCCACTTTCTCTCCAAGCTTCTTCTTAAAATCTGACTGGTTTTCTGACTTATCAGAAGCATACATGACAATGGTTAATATATTGCGATAATTATCTAAAAAATTATTAGGACATGGAATTTTAGATAATTGGTCCGTCCCCTTAACGCTAAACAGCAAAGTGTAAAAAGCTGTAGTATAATCTTCCAATCGAAAGGAACTAACCTTATCTACCCATAGATGTTCCTCATCATATTGAAAATGTCCTCTCTCAACTGAACGATCAAGTAATATTTCCCAAATCTTACTTTCTAAACCCTGTTCAACAAATAATGTCAAAAAAGATATTATATGATAATATTTTACAATACTAGCGTCATCTGCGAAAACTTCCTGTAATTGGGAATCATTCCATTCAGTGAAACGAGTAAAAGTATGTGTTGCAAATTTTTTCAGAAATTCTAATTCAAATTCGTGAGACTCTATAATGCGTTCAACCTCATTAAAATAAGACTTTGGACTATCGATCGTCTGCTGTAAAAACTCCCTGAACATTGGCCATACACGGTCAGGCAATTTTAAACCAGGTTGGTCGCAGGCCTCCATCACTAAATCATTGTCGACATTGAGATTTATTTCCATATCATATTTAAGTATTAAAGAGGTTAATAGTAATTTATCAGCTATAGTCAACGTTGGATTTCGCAAAGAATTTTCTACAAATAATGCTAGATAGGGCATAAAGGATTTGTCCTCATCATATTTTAACACCGCATGCAAATAATGAGTTAAAGCAAGTCCTTCCATTTTATTGACACCCTTTGAAAGTTCCAGAAAATTTTTTTTATCACTCGAAAATAGATCTTGATAAAATAAAAGGTAAAGTGCTCCCCTTCCGTCTTTACTAAAGGCAATCTTAGGTGTTAATTTTCTCTTAAGAGATCGGAGAACTTTATCGCTTTTGAATTGACTATAAAAAAAACGCAGGTTATCTTTAAGACCAAAATCAACATCATCAGTAAATTCCCGTAATCCAGCTAAAGCTTTATTGACTTGTGCTTCGGAAAGAATATGTTTGTTTTTGTTGGCATAATTTATATCATATTTCTGATCATCTTTGAAACGGACATACGCTCCAGACTTTACAAATTCACAAACTTTAGAAACTGTTGTTTTCTCCCTATTCATTTGCAATGAATTGGTCGATAACCAACTTTCAATTTTGTTAAATAGCAACTTAGCTCGGTCTTCATTCTCAACAAAAATAAACACATCATCTACAAATCGATAATAAAACTCCCGTTTTGGGTTAATCAAAAAGTCACTTTCTATTAGCTTATCCAGCCCTAAAAGGTAAATCTCGGCCAAATAACGTGCATAGGCAGGTCCCTGAGGCAATCCACCTTGATCCCCACTAGTAGTTTTAATGGATATATTAATTAGATAATTAATCAGATGCCTATAAGCTTCTTTCTCCTCATTAGAAAGCTTTCGCAACCTCTCTTTGACGGTAGCAGGCGCTTCCTCAAATAACTTTATTCTCAGGCGCTCTAAATCGATACTGTCATAAAAGCTTTGGATGTCCAATTTAATTAAATGATAATCTGCATAACATTCTTTAAATAGTACTTTCTCTATTTCTCTTGTATATTTACCCCAGTTAATAAACCAATTCGTGTAAAGATTCCCATTATACAGACTCTTAGAAAACTCATAACCATATGAGTAATTCGACATTTCTAGATAGAAAAAGGTATTTAGCAAAAAAGTAAAATAAGTTGTTAAAATATTGTTTAATGGATCTAAATTATATAAATATCTTATCTTACTTTTTTCTCTCCTATCAAATCTATACGGTTTAAACCTTACAATTTCTCCACCTCGTAAAATATCAAAAGCATATTGTTCTACCTCTTGTCTCCTTATTCCTTGCAATTTTTTTAAATGTGGGTAAAGTGGTACCTCGTCATTTCTTAAAGAATAATTGTAGAGGGATTTACGAATCCTTTCAAAATAATCTTCGTTGAAATTTGTTATACTTATTGTATGAGCATCGCCAATCTTTACATTAGTTATAAGCTGTACAGGCGACTTTATATCGCAATTTACCCCACAGTGACTACACTTCCCTAATACATCACATGACACAGGGTTAAGATACTTTAATCCTTCAAGTCTGGTTTTAGTCTTTTCCTCATCATATCCACTAATGTTAGAAAAAAGCTCGAGTAGTAAATTATAACCAAATTGCTTGTCATCTTCCCTCCGTAAATTGATTAACAATCCGACTAATATATTCCTCTCCTTTTCGCTAAGTCCAGTTTGATATCCATTTAGAATGGATTTGATATTATCACATTTTGATACATCTTTCAATATGTTATCTAAAGATACATCTCCCTTGAGATATGACTCTACTTTATAGTTCTGTAAAAAAGGAGATTTAGTAATTATCTCGTTAATCTCATTACTATATAAATCAAAGAGTTTTACCCGCTGGTCTTTCTTAAAATAAACAATCTTATTTAAAATGTCTAACTGCTCTTCTAAAATCTCAGAACTAAGTGTTGTTAGCTTTCCCGCCGGGCTAAAGTCTGTCAAATCCTCTAGTAAATATGCATAGAAACCACTACCTTTGTGTTTAGAAAGGGGCAATTTAACACCTTTACCGACTCCCTTAGAGCTCTCAGAACGAACTGGTGTTTGAGGAAATAAATCTATATTAATACCTTCAGGCAGTTCAACTTTAACTTTGTCTAAAACGAGATTGACCAATTGATAACCTATAGTCTTATCAACAGGTTCATCAAAAATTATCCAAAAGTGAAATCCTCTCCGTCCTGAGAATTCAATTATATAAGGAACATTTAAGTAAATTAAACATCTCTCTACGATTAAAGCGGCTTCCTTTACCGCTAAAAAAAAATTGTCGCCATCTTCCTGAGATCCTTTTTCGATATCAATATCAAGACAAACCCACTTAATGAGTGAATTTCTAAAAACAGATAATTCTTGATAAACCATTAAACTTCCCGCTTTTTCTAAACTATCTTGAATCAACATTGGGCTTATAGTATTTTCTATGTATTTATAAGAACCATTATCATTTTGCACACCATATTTTTTGGTGTCCAGATAGAATATCTCAAAAAGTTTATCGGCTATTTCTCTTTTTAAATTCATTTGTTAACAATCTGACTCTAAAGATATTTTTATTAAACCTATTCACAAAATAAAACTTAATCAACTAGCCATTTTAGAGTCGTAATAGCCCTAATTTTCGCGTTATCTAGTGACGGAATGACAATTGAGATTCTCAATTTATTTAGAACAACCTCATTTTTTACCAATTTATTGAAAAAATAAAGGTCAATGATTGCTAATTCGGAATTGATGGTTTGATCTAAATCATTTGGATCATTAATCAAAAAAAACACAAATTAGGGCGCAGAATTTTAAATTTTATCCTACCACATCGTTTGAGTTATACCTCCGGAGATTATTATTTCAAACTATTTATTACTTGTTTAAAATTTGACATTATAATCTGTTGTACTTCTTTGGCACTTACTTTCCAAACCTTGGATAAGTAAAAAATTACTTCGTCAACTTCACCAGGGTTTAATGGTTTATGGTCATTTTCAATAAAAGGGCCATCTGTCTCTGTCAATATATTTCCTCTAGGTATTTTAGCAATGATTTTCTGTCCCGATGCTGATTTTATCATTGCAGGGTTGATAGAAAAATAGTAACCTTCCTTTACAATCTCTTTTATCAAATTCAGTTCACCAGAATACCAATGAAAAATAGCACTTTTAATTTTATACTTAATCAAATTTTTTAAAACTTCACTTGCGGCTTTTCTTGAATGAATGCTTAGGATTTTCTTTTGTCCTGAAACAAGTTTCAGAATTCTTTCGAAAGATTGTATTTGCACTTCCTTAGTGCCAATACAATCTTTCGAAAAATCTAATCCAATTTCACCTATATAGGAAGTTTTAGATACGTTCCTTAGAAAACATGGAAATTCTTTTATATGCAAGTCAGCATATAATGGATGCATCCCAAGAGATATTCGTACATATTTTTTTGATTTAAAAAAAGGTGACCCCATCTCAAAATGGCTTGGCAAATTAGTCATTGATAAAACAATCATTTTTTTTACCTCACACTGTTCCAATGTAAGCTTAGGGTCTTTGTACAAATCAATATGACAATGAGTATCTAACATTTACAATCCAGCTTTTGATTTTATTATCGTATTACCATTTTTACCAACCCAATTTAATAATTCTGCTCTAGTCCTACATATAACGTCAACATAATTATCTAGTTTACTTAAATTTTTTATTCCATTAACGATAAGTTCTATTTTAATATCGTCTTTGGATAAAGATTTATTAAGGAAATCCAAACAAACTCCGACATCTTGAGTTTTTTTCTTCTTGAATGGTATTAAGGAGTTAATATGGCTGCCGTATGAAGTAAAATCTTTCTGATTTAATAATGAAGCTTGTCGATAAATACATGGCATACAAACCCCGCAGTGAGTTGCGGAACGATTAGTCCAGCTTCTTCTATGACCTCTTTTTCCACATGAATTAGAAAAACTAATAATCTGTTTAAGAAATTCTAAATCACTACAATTATCTACCATTTCCCCTTTTGTTAAAAATTCATAAGGATTAGAGATATTACTCAGTATATTCAACTTTTTTAAAACTAAATTAGTTTTATCTAACACGAATGAATGTGTAGTTCTAGTACTACAAGAAGTTC
Source organism: Sphingobacterium paramultivorum (assembly GCF_014109745.1). Classification (NCBI taxonomy): domain Bacteria; kingdom Pseudomonadati; phylum Bacteroidota; class Sphingobacteriia; order Sphingobacteriales; family Sphingobacteriaceae; genus Sphingobacterium; species Sphingobacterium paramultivorum. The sequence continues at coordinate 1,286,873 of NZ_CP058555.1, read as the reverse complement.
TTCGTGAAGAACTCAATGGATAGTTCAGAGAAACAGAACCATTTTCAGGGACGATAATATCTTGAATATTTTTTCCTTGTGAGATTAAGAGAGCTATACCTATAAATAATATTGAACGACTTCTAAATGTAGTTTCTCTTTTTTCAGTTGTCTCAGATAAAGTCACTTTAATGGAAGGTACAGCATCAAACAGATCTTCATATTGCTTGTCTAATAATTTAAGCAATTCTTCTTGATCACCTTTAGGGCCTTTCATTTGTGGATCATAATGTGATGCAAGTAAAAGCCTTTCATTAGGATGTTTACTCAAAAAATCAATGGCACCTATTAATGAGTCTAGTCCCCCTGAAAAAAGACTAACCTGCTTATATTCCTCCTTAAAATCTAGTGGTAAATCAAATTCGGGTAGTACAAAATCTGATTTATAAAAGTCGATAATCCAATAATCTCCCGTCAAAAAAGAAAAAAGGTCTTCTAAATCTTCTTTAACATTATTCCAAACTTGCAAATCAGAGACCGGAAACGAAACTTGAAGCTCCCTTGACCAGCCGTCAACTGAATGATGTTTACGGTTTATAAACCTATCTATTCCGTATACTGAACAAGTAAGAAAAAAGAACTCTCTTGTTTGGTTCTCCACAAGATTAACAAAAGGCAATAGCGTTCTAAAATCAACACTCAAAGTAGATGAAGCTCCCTTTTCCTCAGTGAGCTTGATCCTTAAATTTCCAGATTTTATATCATATATAGGCGGGTGAACTTTAATTTTTTTCATTGCAAATGATTTTTATAATTGAATCAAATATTTTTTCAATCTCTTTTTTTCCTTCAGCTTTATTCCAATCTATCTTTGATATAGCTCTTTGCGTATTTAAAACTTTCACACGGCCTAAGATGTCATCTTTTATGATTTTAAAAGTTTCTTTGCTAACATCCTCTCCTTTTTGCTGTTGAATTTTTTCTTCAAAACGTTGCGATAAATGTTCGAAAATGTAAAGTCCCCAAAATTTACATAGTGTATCAGATAATTCTTGACCATCAACTAATTGTTTAATCAAATCTTGATACTTCTTTACGTTGTTATCAGATTGAGCTGCAATCTCTTTCATGATCTCACATGACGCTTTATTAGCAGCGGTCTCGTCCATTCCTTGGTTTGATTCCGAGCAGTATACTAATAAATAATCAATGATATCATTGAATGACTTCCCCTGAAGTGAACCAAAACCAATATCAACTAAAGTTTTATCTAGGCCATTCGTTGCAACACTTGTAAAAAATCCAGTGAGTTTACCTGCAGACTTTAGTCCTGCTTTACCGATAGAGGACGATTTACCTGATGCAATTGCTTGACGACCACCTCCTGTTCTTATTAAATTTTTAAATACTGTTCTAATATGCTCAGTTCTTCTATCTACTATTTTTTTATACTGTTTGGAACTATCAGTATATAAATGCTTTATACTATCATCTTCTTTTTTATCATTTTTCTTAGCTTCTTCTTCATCAAGTGTTTTTTCCTGTTCTAAAGTTTTAGCTACTTGAGTAATTGAATTTGATAAATCACCCCAATTAGGCTGATTAGTCACTCCTGGATTAATTCTTTGTGTAGTTCCCATTATCTCTCAGAATTTATGTTATTATAAATTGAGCTTCCTTTACTAAATACATTGTATATTTTTTCTACGCCTGAATTCTTTGCTTCGATTAGCTTAAAGTTTTGAGCAAGACTAAATGGAATTTTATCATTATCTATTTTTTTAATAACTCTGATGTAAGCATCAATAACATTTGGAAAATTTTCAGCCATTAATTCAATAAAGGCTTCGTGTATTTCAGTTATTTCTGGTGATTTTATAAGTTCTTTTTCAAGTAGCGAAATTAGTGTTTCATAATCCCCCTCACTTAACTTGTCCTTAATCTCGTTATTGACAGTTCTATTTAAAGCAGAACCAGAAACTGGTTCAATAAGCTTTTTCACTAATAATCTGATATGTGGAGATATTAATGAGCTACCACTAATGGACGTTGTTAATTGATCTCTTGTTATCCAATAGTAGTCACGCAGATCCATGCCTGATAATTTAGGTTCCGTATTTAGCCATCTAATTACTTTATCCGAACTCCAATCCGCCGAATATTTTTCTTTTATTTTTTCGGTATTGTTTTTACTTGCAAATAACTCTAATTCAACAACTTCTTTAGGCTCTCCTTTTTGAGATGATTGCCATTCATAAATTTGTCTGAATAGACTTTGTGAAGAATATTCAAGCACCATTAATTTGGCTAAAATATCCATTTTAAAGTCAGATATTTTTGCAACTCGAACAAGTCTATCTCTCAAAGAGTATGTATTCAAAAATCTTTTTATTTGTCTTGGATTTCCTTTTAAACCTTCTGTTATGATTGGTGCTAATGAGGCTATTATAGAAACGCTATTTGTTAGTTTACTTTTTTCCTCTTGTTTAAGAATTGAATCAACATCTCCCAAACCAAATACATCGTACCTATTATTCTCTCTCGTTGAATGAAAAGCTTCCAAAACTTTCTTAAAATCTCCACCAAGTTCTTTTTGGCAGAACAATAGTGACAAATAGGTTTCAACTTCATTATCTGTCAACTTCGGAAGATAATAAGGAACTTGTATTAATTTTTCCAAATAATCACTTACAATTCTTTCGTTTCTACTTTCTACATCAGAGGAGTTTTCAATGCCATCTGTTTTGTACCGTAGTTCTATCGCATGTCTTACAATCCTTGGGTCAGCACCAATAACGAAAGCAGTCTTCTCAACATTTAAAAATAGTTTAATGGCTTCAAGATTTTCAATCAACCTGTCAGGTGTACAACGATCCAAATCATCAATAATTACAACAAGTTTTTCAATATTAGATTTATCAAGCATCATTTTAAAATCATCTCTAAATTCACGAACCATAGTAATTTCTTCGTCTTCATTCTTCTTGATTATACTACTTAAAAAATTTTCTGCTTCCTCTCCTCTTAGCTTATTTGCTAATTCGGCAGGTTCTATTTGTGAAAACTCGTTTAATAAATATGGTATTAATGAAATTCCTCCTGTAAGATACGCTGTTGCAGCAGGGACAGCAATTTTTTTAAAGCCTAATCCCATTAAACGCATCCATTTAACAGACTTTAAAAGTTTTAAGGTTTCATGCTTTACCTTCGAACCTAATGTTTTATGTTTATTAAATTTTTCAATAATTGATTCTAATAAAGCTGCTTTTGCATCGTCATAACCTTCAAATACCCATCCATTAAAATACAAAACAAGAGTACCATCTTTGAAACCATCCTTATCATTCCCAATTAATTCTTTTTCAACCATTTTAAGAATACTCGATTTTCCACTGCCCCAATCTCCAAAAACCCCAATTGTAACGGGTAGTACATCATTATCTTTTATTACATCTACAATCAAATCTGCATGAACTTTAAAACCAAGTAGATCGTCAGGGGTTTCTTTATCTGCCCACATATTTTTTAAGTATTTTAGATTATTACGTTAAAGTTATTCCCTATTATTTATACCTTCCTTCTATGCCCCAACACTCCAATTTATAGCTTCTACCACAAGTAGCTCAAATTCCCTTAGGCCTGAGGTAGCGATAAATTCAGCTGTATCTTTATTCATAAATTCTACCGACTTATAATTTTCTAGGATAATATCTGCTCGGACCTTTTGCTGAATCAATTCGCCATCCAATAGATCATCTTGCTTCTCCATCGGGACGCGAGCAACCTCTTTGAGATGTACTGGTGTCCCCACGGCCGTAATCATAAACATCTGGCTCCCCTTTCCTGAGATTTCGTCGATATCTACACTAAGCCCTATAATAGCATCAGCACGAATAGCCTGAGCACGTTGCTTCAGCGTTTCGGTAACACGCTTGTACATTTCCTGAATCTTCTTCTCATAGCTGGTAGAGCGACCGCCAAAGAAATCGACATAGCTCGCTCCTATATCGCTAAAGATATTGGTGCCGATAACAACATTGGCAGCTATTGGATCATTATAGCGTGAAATCTCCCTCCCTTCGATGGAATTGGTCGTGGTTACTATCATGGCATTATACTTTTCAATCGGGCAAGGTTAATACCCAAGCCTAATATACATTATTTATTCTGAATTAATATGTTTACAGATATTAACTTTCAAGATTATTACAAACTGTAAGGCTAAGGTATAGGTTTGAGAGTAGGATTGGTTACGGGAAACCGTAGCTGATTTACTCAACGGTTTTAATAAGACAATAAAATAAACAAAAAGGCCTCCCTCGTTAACCGTCGAGGGAGGCAATTTTGGCTAGATGTCCGCTTGGGCTAGATGTTAACCGGCTTTGGGCATTCATCTACTGTAAAGATCGCGAGATTAGCTGAGATAATTGTTGTTCATTTCTTATAAAATGTTGTTCAAAAATTCCATCCTAATAATAATTAAATTCCAAAACGCAATATCACTTCATCAAATATTATTATCTGTCTTACGAACATTCCAGATCAACCCACTCTTCGATAATGACAACCGTCTTTTATTAAAAAGTTCTTCCATGATCATCCACACCTGATCCGTCAACGTAAAATATTTTTTGGTGCTTAGATCATCTATAGTCAAAAATCCGGTAACAGAAAACTTACTGACAGCTAGTACCGCGTGCTCAACAGCCAGCAATAATTTTTTTTAAAACCAAACAGGATTCGCGCCTCCCAGACTCAAGGTTTTTTTATTCCTTTTATAGCGTTTTTCATCGAATATAGTCCTTTATCCACTTTAATTCCCCACGTTGTATCAGGGCTATATATTTTTGCACGTGATCATCGGTCAATAAACCATTGTCTTCAAGGTGGTAATTGAACTGCTTAGTGAAGGTGTCATACTGAATACTTCCTACATAAGCATTATTGAGATAAATATGCCAAAGGCTGTATTTCTTGGCCCGAACTTCCACTACCTGGCGTTTTCCATGATGATAAAACAACTCAGGCACATCCGTATCAAAGCGAAGTATAAGGGCGTCAATGCACGCTTCCTTGATGTCATCGGCAAGTACACCGAATGCCAATTGCCACACGCCCTGAGATTTCCTGAAAACATAAAAAGCAAGACCATTTTTGTTGTAAAGATGATAATCTTCCATGCCCATGCTTTTATCATGCACGGTAATTTGAGCGTACATTACCCGATTTCGGCAAAAGATTTCTAGCGGTTTCACCTCACAATATTACTAATAATATTAGCAATATTGTATACGGTATAGATTTATAGGGTTTCTCATTTTTTATATGTAATCGGATGTATTAAGCCTATCATAGCCCTATAATAGTATCGCACAAATTGTCTGGACGCGTTACTTGGGAGTTTCTATGATACGATTGTACATTTCCTCCTTCTTCTTCTCATAGCTGGTAGAACGACCGCCAAAGAAATCGACATAGCTCGCTCCTATATCGCTAAAGACAGTGCTACCGATGACAACATTGGCAGCTATTGGAAGTTTGGAATTGGTCGTGGTATGCTGAATTAATAGGCTTACAGCTATTAACTTTCAGGATTATTACACATTTTTAGGCTAGGATATGTGTTTGAAAGTAGGACTGGTTAGGGGAAACCGTAAGAAGACTTGAAAAGCAATCCATAGGTTTGAAAAGCCAATACACAATACATTAGTCAACAACATAATGAAAAATAAAACAACTGTGGCGTTAATGGCATTCTCCTCGCAAGATTTGGTGCAAATAGATTTATTCTATTTACCATATCTAAGAGTGGCCATTTACGAAAACAACATTTGTTTGTAAGCTGTCTATGAAATACCAATTTCTAAATGAATAGGTATAAACTTCCTGTCATATGATACGGTAGACCGTCCGTTTTTGAACTTTAAATTAATTCAGACATTGTCCAATAAATGATTATGAATTGAATGTTAATAACAAGAAATTACCGAACAATCTATTTACACTCCTTTATAATTACCCGACTCCACAATAGCGCATTATTTTTAATATATAACAGCAATCAGGTCCTTATTTGGAAGTTTTACATGAAAACATAGCTTATTCAGAAAACAACCGAAATTAATTGTTACAAATAAATCATAAAACATACATTTCGCAACATTTACCACATAAAAAGGCTGTTTTGCATACTATTTTAAAATAAAATTATATATAAATAAATTTTTTAGCTATACTTGATAATACAAACCAAATATTTTTTCCGAAAAAGGAATAAGAACACAACTATTGTTATATGAAAAGAAGTTATTTTATCATTACGTTCTTCATTGCGCTCTTAATGTTTAATGGCTGCACAAAGGAGGATGCCCAGCGGGATGTCGAACAATCATTGACCAAATCCAAAGAAGATATAATTAGTTTATACCAGACCACATCTAAATATGGCTTAGCCCGTTTTAATAAAAAGTACGGTAACCTTACCGCCGATTTTAACGCGATAAAAGTCACAAAAAAAGACAATCAAAAGATTGTTTCGCTTCCATTAAAAATGGACTTTGTCACCAACGTGACACTCCAGCTTGTTATAATAAATCAAGATGGCAAGAGGTACGCGCAGATTACGGAATTTATAGCAAACCCTGACAAAAATTCCCACAAAAACAAAACTAAAGATGGATTCGACGGAAGGCTTAATATTTACCTTGTTAACGGTCACTTTTACAGAAAATATGCTGTAAATGATGGAGAAGCTGTCTTTATTACCGATGAGGCTGTAAAAAGAGCTGGTACACGCGCATCAAGTAATCCTAATGATGACGATGATGGTGACGGGGTTCCAAACAAAGACGATAAATGCCCAAATACTCCACCACAAACTTGGGTTGACCCTGAAGGCTGTCCCGTTGATAACGAGCTGCCTCCAGTAGATATACCAAGTCCAGGAAATCCAGGTACTCCAGGGGACGGCGGTTATAATCCCAACCCCGGCAGTCCTGGTGATACAGGAAATCCAGGTGATGGTCCTGGAGACGATTCCGGTGGAAGTGGAGGCAACGGCGGTGGCGGAGGAAATTCTGGAGGTAGCTCTGCCCTCGATAATCAAGTAGAAGATCCCTGCGTCAGCGGAGTGGTCGACGAAGTTCTAGCAAGCAACATCTCATTTAAAGCCAATGAGACTTTACAGTCAATTTTCGGCTGGAACGGACACTTTAATATCAAGTATATGGAAGGTTCAAATATGCCTAATGGTGTGGACGGTTCTGCACAGGCAACCCGGATTTTATATGATAATGATGGTAAAATAACGGATATGGACATTACTGTCCTCTTCAATATTAATAATTTGTCCAATGCTTCAAGAGAGTATATTGCTTTGGTTGTTGTACATGAATCAATACATGCTTACCTGAACTACCAGGGATATGCCTACTCAACAAATCAGCATGATGTCATGCTATCACAATATTTAGATGTAATGGCATTACATTTAATTGATAATTACAATACACCTCTGCAGGATGCCTATTCACTGGCAATGGCAGGATTGCAGGAAGCATTTAAAAACAGTATCAATAATGAGACGTGGGAAACTCTTGAAGAGAAATATAAAAATAAATTGCCTAATTTGGATGAACGCTCCAGAATCGAGGCAGATTACCAATATGGATATAAAGGATCAAAATGTAATTAATCTCATAAATTGAACATGAAAATCTTTATTACTATTCTCGCAATTTTAAATACATATACAGCATTTGGACAAAAATATGTTGATTTTCCATCATTTGAAAAATTCTATTCGACTTTCGGTGAGCTTTTAAAATACCCTGATGGACTTGAAACTAAGCAGCCTTCAACGGTAACATTAATGAAAATCAATTTTGCTGCAAACGGCGAGGTCCAATCGATTAGTTTTTCCGACAGTGCCTTTCCTAAGTTTGTTGATCTGATTCAAAAGATGGAAAACAAGTTCGATTTCAAAAGTATTTATGAAGACATTAAAATAAAACACAATAGCGCTGCACAAGTTATTATACCTATCCAGATTGATTACGAACAAATAGGTGAATGGCAGTCCAAAATATCATCAGATAATATTAAAAAACTGTATTTTTTTGACGGTAAACCCATTTCAGGCGAATATTTTTTCTATCCGAATATTTATTATAAATATGTAGTAGGGCCGGTAAATCGTTAAGTGGTTTCAGTGAGTACCTGCTGTTCAATGAAATCATTACATATCAATATTATTATTTGTCGCTTGTTAGATGATAATAGAAATTCTATTATGCATAAAAACATTTCAAAAGAATTACTAAAAAAATACTCCGATAGCAGGTGCACAAATAAAGAAATTGCTCTTGTCGAAAGCTGGTATCTTGCGCTGAGCAGACAGAGGGAAGATGTAAATATTAAACTGGATGACCTTCTGCACACAAAAAAGTTGTTGGATAAAGTAGTATTTGAAAAAATATACACTGGTACAGAAGATAAAAAAACCAGACCCTGATTCATTACTTGCAATAGAATTTTATAACTTAAATATATTATTATGACTAAACAAATTTTAAAGTTTGCAGCATTTGCCTTCGCATTGGTAATGCTTTCATCAAGCGCAGTTCCAGCACCAGGCGATCAAGATCAGGATGGTGTCGCGGATGATGTGGATAGATGCCCCAACACACCGATTGGTGTACTAGTTGATCCGTATGGATGTCCCCTTTTTTAGAATCTCTAAAATTTCTATAGCTATCAATATTACAAAACGTAATTAAGGGCAACAAATTCAAACGAATGAGAACCTTTTGCTTTTGTTGCCCATTCTTTTATTATCCTTCTTTTGTCCATCATTTTTACAATGTTTTTCGGTAACTGCTTTTAGGTATATCCCTTTGCCGAGAACCGGTTTGAAAATATCCCCTTCACTAGATAATCTTCCCATTGTATTGAAGATGTGAAAATCGCTCATCTTCAATCCTTTCTTTACTTCATTCCACTGCAAAGGCATCGATACTAAATATGAAGACCTGTAGAGCCACTTGTTTTAAAAAAAGACTCTACACTCATATCATCCAAGATTTGCTTTGTAACCTGTGCCGCTTCAATAACTTGGTCGAACGCGTTTTTTTCGGAATCCAGGTCGATAATACAATATGTCGGATATTCCGGCTTTTCAACAATGCTGTTCCATGGGCTCATTTCAATATAGCCAAAAATGTTTCTCAGGTAATTAAGGGAAAAATTTCTATACAAAAATGCTTTATCTTTAACATTGCTAATTCAGATTCTTAAATTACATCACAAGATGAAAAAAATACATGTATGGTTCGGAAAGTTTAAAACGGAGAAAGAATTAAAAAAATATCTGGATCAAAATGACTATCTGGAAGTATGGTCTGTTTATGACAACGAACCGCCAACCGGAAACGAAGAGGACGATAAAGAACCAAATACGGAGTTACGCTGTGATTTTTGCAAGGAAGTTCATTTGGATAACTATGATGAAGATCTCATGATAATGAAATATTATAAGAACTCTCTAAATATCAAAACCATTGCAAATGATATTGGTGTAGATAAAGATGAATTAGAAACATTATTAAGAGGACATAGTTTCATTGGTTTTAACGCTGTTGTAGCTTTTGAAGACAATGACCTAGATGAAAAAGATGCTTCACGTTCTGAAACGATAAAGTACATTGGGAAATTGGTTCAGTTTTCTGACCAGTCTTTATCAGATTATGAGGTTCATTATTTATGGATAGGAGACAATAAAATTGATAAAAAGAATATTCTCCAACAAGCGGCACTAAATAAAAAGGATATTATAAAACTGAATTATTACCATACTTCAAAAAGCGAAAAACTTGACGAGATACTGATTCTCCAAATAGAAGATTACAACATTGCTGAAAAGATGATTCTCAAAGTTGAAGAGCTGAGAATGACCACAGCCCATTCCATACTTGAACTTGTTGTAAAAGGCACAATTGAAATACATGGTGAAAAAATTGCCGATATGCTCGGTATGAAATATATTGGAAAATTTGACAAGGAATAAAATCTAATTTGTTTTTTACGGTTTGTAATCTTCGATTTTCACATATTCGGATATTTACCAGCGAAGAATATTTGCTTAAAAATACCAACGAAAACTACAGAATAATATATGAACATACAGCTAAGTGTCAATAGAGATTTAAACGCAAACGACATACTACAACTTTATCAAGCTAACAAATGGAGTGCAGCCGATAAACCAGAACTACTGATCAAAGCACTCTTAAATTCGCATTCCTTAGTTACGGCATGGGATGGTACGACATTGGTAGGCCTAGGAAATGCTATTTCCGATGGATACCTCGTGGTTTATTATCCACATTTACTGGTGCTACCCTCCTATCAAGGCAAAGGTGTTGGGCGTTTGATTATGGATAAAATGCAAGACATTTATAAGGGTTTTCACATGCAGATGCTTACGGCTGATGGAAATACCATCGACTTTTATAAAAAGAACGGCTTTGAACGAGCAGGTCAAACAGAGCCTATGTGGATCTATAAAGGTAATGAACATTGAGGGACGGTTAAGGTAGCCTGCCCAAATTCAGGCATTTGTAAAGACTGAAATGCAGATTTATATCAATGCACAGCTTGGAGCGAATCTTGCGAGATTAGTCAATATGGCAGGAACTAATCCTGGGACTGGAGTGAAGAACTGGGATCCTAATTGCAAATAAATTCAGATGCGAAAGGAACAAATAACGGATCAGTTAAAAGAGTATTATCCGGAGGGTCTTACCCTCGACGATATCATGGCTTATTCCGCTTCAGAAGCTTACAATAACCGCAAACGATGTATTGAATCAGCCTGGTCAGACCGCGAGCAATGGGAACATTTAAAAGAGTCCCTTACCGACCTGTCTGCTGAAATCTGGGACTATTCCTTCTTAGGGGGAAGTCCTTCATATCACTTTTCCTTCCACCTTGAGCAGAATGAAGACATTTTATACTCTTTATTTGTTAGTGTTATTTTACCCTATTTTGCGATCAGGATAATGAGCCTGTCCAATCGGGAAAAATCATTTACCCCTGTAAGCGACACTGATTTTCAGATATTTGAAAAGCTGAAAAAGAAAGTACAACATGTTTTCCCCGAGCATCTGATAATTAAAGATGATAGGTTGCTACAAACAAAGGTTGATATCTTCGAGGCAGATGGGGAAAATCCTCCGTCAATACAGCACCTTTTATTCTCGACGATAGAAACATAGTTACAGCAATACTATTCCGCAGTATTTAGGAAGCCTTGAGATCCTCCCAGACTCAAGTTTTTTTATTCCTTTTATATCGTTTTTCATCGAATATCGTCCTTTATCCACTTTAATTCTCCACGTTGGATCAGGACTATATATTTTTGCACCTGATCATCGGTCAATAAGCAATTGTCTTCAAGGTGGTAATTGAACTGCTTAGTGAAAGTGTAATATTGAATACTTCCTACATAAGCATTATTGAGATAAATATGCCAAAGGCTGTATTTCTTGGCCCGAACTTCCACTACCTGGCGTTTTCCATGATGATAAAACAACTCAGGCACATCCGTATCAAAGCGAAGTATAAGAGCGTCAATGCACGCTTCCTTGATGTCATCGGCAAGTACACCGAATGCCAATTGCCACACTCCCCGAGATTTCCTGAAAACATAAAAAGCAAGACCATTTTTGTTGTAAAGATGATAATCTTTCATGCCCATGCTTTTATCATGCACGGTAATTTGAGCGTACATTACCCGATTTCGGCAAAAGATTTCTAGCGGTTTCATTTTACAATATTACTAATAATATTAGTAATATTGTATACGGTATAGATTTATAGGGTTTCTTATTTTTTATATGTAATCGGATGTATTAAGCCTATCCTAGCCCGATAATAGCATCACACATATTGCCTGGACGTGTTGCTTGAGAGTTTTCTATGATACGATTGTACATTTCCTGCATCTTCTTCTCATAGCTGGTAGAGCGACCGCCAAAAAAATCGACATAGCTTGATTAATGTCTATTGCATTAGCGATCGTTTTCATTTCAAATAGCGAAATTTGGTCAACACTAAAATCGAAATACCATAATGAACAATAAGGTAAATATTGAAAATATCATTCTTGCTGAACGAATTCGTTTAGGAGTGCAAAAGGTTTTGCGAAAATTGGCAGTAGAAAGTGCAGCAAAGGAACTACTTATGAATTTACCAAAATAGTTTCAATGATTTTAAGTCTTAGGAACTATAATTTTGTTATTGAACCTTCCTTGGATCTATAATAATAGAGTGAAATCAATTTCTTCACCTCTAGAAAACATAACCAAAGCCAATATTAAGATAAATGGGCCTCATTCCAAATGTAATGGTCTTAAAGTCAGATTTAAATATATTGTTTAGCTCAAAATTTAAATTAGAAAAGACATTCAAATGCCTTGATGCACGCCAGTTTCCTCCTACCTCTAGACCGTAAACGAACGTTCTCAAGTTATTTGAGAAATCATAAGTCGCTGTATTTTCACCACTAAAAACAACTTTATTGCCAGTAGCTCCACCTTCCCGAAGGTACCCATCATAGACATATCCCGAAAAATCCTTTTCTAAAAGGAAAGACCAAAAAGTGCCAAGCGAAAAACCCCATTTATCATTTAACGCATACGTGGCTGAAATCGGGATCGTTATGTAAGAATTGATAACTTGGGTTGATACACCACCTGTCCAATTACCTGCTACACGTTCTCCGTTGTCACCAATGATTTCCATACTATAATTTTTGACCTGCGCATCTGTTTCCATCGCTTTATTTTCAAGCCTCACTCCTGTTCTTATACCCCAGGATTTCCTAAACCAGTAGGTCGCGCTACCTTCGACACTAAAATTCAATTTGGGGTTAAACTTCTTTATCTTTCTAATTTCAGCAGGTAAAGGTAGTGGACTAAAACCTCCGATATTAATTCCAGTACGTATCTGAAAAACAATGCTATCTTGAAGGATTTCACGCTCCTGTTTTATAGTTTCTTGTGAAAGTGAAGTCTTAAAACATCCAAAAAGAAGTATAAAAGTGAGAGGTTTTGCTATTGACATGCTAGTTGAATTACTCATGAATTATTTCTATTTCGTCTATAAGAAGTGTACTTCCCTCCGCGCCGGCAAATGCATCTCCGTCGATACTGGATGTAAATACTAATGTCAAACTATATTTACCGTCTTTCATCTTTTGAGGATCAACTACCGCATTACTATTAAAAACAAAAGGGATATGAAATGGTGTCCACTCGTTAGTTTCAATACCTGCCTGTGATTGAATCCGCGCGATAGCTAAGATGTTATTATGAGTAAATTTATTTGTCCCGTCTAAGTGTTTGAGTGTGGCATCGGTTTCAAAAAATACAGCGTAACAATCCCATGAATCTTTTTTGCCCGAAACCACAGTACCTCCTTCTTTGTATACATTACCTGCTTTGTACTTGAAAAAACCTTTAAAAGCGTAGGGCACAAAATCTACCGGCATACCTAAACGCAAGCTTTTCAATGGATTGATAATAGAACTGGCCAAATCAAATTCGCCCATAAAGATATTTCCGGCGGCCAATGGTTTGCCCATTGTCGCCCCGAGAGCTCCAGTAGACCGTGTCGTCAGGTTTACACCCTGCCCTACCTTACCACTCGTTAATCTGGCTGTCGGATAGTCTTCAGGTTTTGATCCTGCTCCAGTCAAACTAAATCCAGCGTTTCCGCTTGCCCAATCCATAATATTTTGATTATCCTGATTTAATTCGTAGAAAACATCATACTTGTTGTTTTCTGTACGCACGTGTTCAAAACTGTATTTTGATCCAACAGCTGAGCTTATATAACTTACTTCATAAACTTTTTTCGACTTTCCGTCTTGCGATGTAACCGTATATAATTGTGAATTTGTAAAATCCAAAGTTGTACCACTTTCGGGAGAGATTGTTGCACCGGAGGACAGTGTAAATACTGGCGCCTGAGATGTCAGGTCTACAAAGGATTTGACAAATATCTGGATACGGTCGTTTTGAATTAATGGGTCTTTTTTAAGAATTAGACTATCTACTGTACAAGACAAGATATCTGCCTCCGCATTGGGGAGCTCGTCCTTGATACAGGACGAGCATAGTAAACTAAATAGTATGAATAAATATAAAATCGATCTCATGTGTCTCTTGGTGGAATATCAAAGCTATTTGTTTTTTAAGTCCTTAAAATCCAGTCTTTCGGTAAAGGCCGGCTTAACTTTCTCTACAACTAAGGTATTTTCAATATTGAATTCGGATTTTAAAACGATATTTTGACTGGACTTTCCAATTAAAACCTGATAAATGCCCGCATCAGCTAACCACTGGCTCTTATCTGTGTGAAAGGATGCGATTTCCTTGGGCCCTATTGTTAATTCCATAGTTTGAGATTCACCTGGCTGCAAAAGCTTGGTCTTGCCAAAATCGACCAGTACTTTTACAGGTTTGTCTATTGTACCCTTCGGTGCGCTTACATACATCTGCACAACTTCTTTACCTGCTGTTTTTCCTGTATTGGTAATTGTTAAGGTAACTTTTATATCGTCTTTAAATTCCGATTTATTCAATTTCAGATCGCTATAATCAAAAGTAGTATAAGATAAGCCAAAACCGAAGGGATAGGCCGTCGCAATCTTAAAGCTATCATAATAGCGGTATCCCACATAGATTCCTTCGGTATAGCGGATGTCCCGATGGTCCGAGGCTTCCGTAGCAAAGAAACTCTGTGCAGACGGAACATCAGAATAGGAATTAGGAAAAGTGGCTGTCGTCTTTGCGGACGGATTTACACGACCACTTACAATATCCGCCAGCGCATTGCCTCCTTCGGCTCCAGCGAACCAGGTTACTAATATAGCATCAACTTTGTCTCTCCAGGATGTATTCATAACACTTCCTACATTCAATACAACGATCACTTTCTTGTGCTGCTTTTTATAGATTTCTGAAACCCGGTTTAGCAATGATTGTTCATCCTGGCTTAGGTTGTATTCAGTATCCACATTTAAATCCTGCTCCTCAGCAGAGTTACGACCGAATGTCAATATCGCAACATCTGTATTTGCTGCGGCTGCAGCAAGCTCTTGATCGGATATTTCTAATTGTGAAATGACACCAAGTGGCGCTAGTTTATTAAGTTTAGCTCTGCGCTCAATATCCTTTTTCTCTTCTTCTTCAACATAGGGGATATATTTATCTAATAGTGGTTTGTATAGGCTAAAATTTGCATTTTGCAAGCCTTTATATACCGGAATATTGTAGGCTGTAGTAACTTCACTGCTACCTGTGCCTCCGACCACCAAATGGTAAGACCCTATACCAAATGTTGCTATTCGTGTATTTGAGCTTAAAGGAAGTGCGTCGGCATTTTTTAGCATTACTGTCCCCTCTCCTGCTATTTTACGTGATAATTGTGCGTGAGATTCCAGATCAGGTGAGTCGCTATACTTATACTTTAAGGATGTCGGGGACTTGGAAACTAGATTGAGGACATTTCGCACGGCAAAATCTAGATCTTTTTTTGAAAGCTTTCCGGATTTTACATCTGCCAGTGCGGCCTCGAGTTGAATTTTGGAGCCTGGCATGATCAAATCGTTTCCGGATCTTAGCTGTGCTGAAACATCGTTAGATTGATTGCCGGCCCTGATCACTTCCACACTGGGAAACCCTGAATACCAGTCTGTCATCACGAGTCCTTTGAAGCCCCACTCTTCACGCAGAAGCTGATAATTTAAATCCCTTCGTTCACTTGTATACTTATTATTTATTTTGTTATAAGAAGTCATTATTGTCCATGGCTGTGCGCCTTTGACAGCTATTTCGAAGGGTCGCAAATAGAGCTCACGTAACGCGCGTTCGCTCACTAAAGAGTTGCTAAAAAGTCGGTTGTGCTCGGCATTATTTGCCGCATAGTGCTTTAGCGATGTCCCTATTCCAAGTTTTTGTACTGCATTGATCAGGTGCATTGCCATAACTCCTGATAACACGGGATCTTCGGATATATATTCAAAATTTCGGCCTCCCAGCGGATTGCGGTGAATATTTACGCCCGGTGCCAATAGTACATCGATACCATATTCCTTGGCTTCTGTCCCCAAGGCTGTCCCTATCTGTTGGGCGAGCTCTTTACTCCATGTTGAGCCCAAAACAGTTTCTGATGGAAAGGCAGTAGCATAAAACGTCTTTGTAGTTCCCTCTCGTGTAGGATTGATGCGTATACCAGATGGCCCATCACAGACAATAATATCCGGAATTCCTAAACGTTTTACGTCATGGGTCTGCCCGCCCGCGCCCGGTACCCTACCGTCAATTACTCCGAGATTACCAACATTATCCATTCCTCTACCGATAACCAGAGCAACTTTTTCCTCGTCAGTTAATTTTGTGATTAATTGATCTATCTCAGACTCGGTATACAAAAGAGCTTGTTTCATAGATATAGATTTTTTCTGCGCAAGAGACTGCTGTGGAAAACAAAGTGGTAACAATACAAACAAATAGGTTAAATTTCGCATAGCTATTTCAAATTTTGAATTTTTGGAAAATCAATACTTAAACTTTTTTAATAATTAAATCAAAGTTAATTTTTCCTATAAAAATTCTCAATAAGTGTTTTCACGTATTTTAAGCACCAACTAAATGGATGACTTGACCTGGGAAAAAGCTGAATATATAAATTAAGAAATTTCCTAAATTTTAATCATATAGTTCTTCCAACGTCATGATCCTATTGGTAAGTGCATATAGGATGACACCAATGAAATTTTTAGAATTGGTTCGTGTCATTAGATTCCTTTTATGTACCTCAACTGTCCGCAAGCTAATGTTCAATTCCTCTGCAATCTCCTTGGCGCAGAGCTCCTTTGCTGCCAACTTTATAATATATTTTTCCCGGAGAGATATATATACCACATCATTAAAATGGTATTTTCCTTGACGAAAAAGTCTTACTTTTTCGAGAAAATTTTGAGGTTCATGATTATCATCGAATACGATATGGGGACCAATAAAAATTTCCTTAGCGGTTCGGATCAATAATTTCTTATTTTTTTCAAAATCCCTCATTACGAAATTATTAGAACTGATAACCAAGTCTCTCTCAAGGTCAAATAAATCAAATATGACGACTCGAATATCTGGAAAGCATTCCTTTAGCCTTCCATAGAAGGGAACGGTAATGCAGTGAATGATATTGTGACTTGCAAAGAGAACATCCACTGGATTTTGGTGTAAATCCTCCATTAACTTATTTGGACAGCTTACGTTAAATATAACTTGAACTGAATCAATCCAATACGATGTGTCAGCAAGATTTTGTGCTAAAAATTTGTAATCATCTGTAATTCCAACTCGGATCATCTAGGAACAATAAAAATTAAAAACAATTAAATTGGTCAACTATAAAAGCTTAAATGAAGAAGATTTTATAAATAGGTAACAATAAAAACTTAAATCTAGTTTTATTCTTTCTCAATATTAAAGATAAATCAATTTCTTCGATAAAATGTAAGAAAGATTGCTTGATAATTATCCATGTAGTAAAATTGCTGTAGGTAAGTTAGAAAAGTCCAATCCCAGCTGTCGGAAAAATGGGGTACTTACAATTAATCTTCCAGGAAAACTTTTTACAGTTATCAAGGTTTTCAAATTCAAATGATTCTATCCAATCATATTTTCCATCCTCATCTTGATATAAAACTAAATTGTCAGCTTTAATATTTTCAATAAATGATGATAATTCTGCAACACAAGCTTCTAAATCATCTAACCCATAACATGGAATATGACTATGAATATCTATTTTTCCATTTGGATCTTCAATTCCAATAGTTATTTCGGTATTATATGTTGCAATCCAAATTGAAAATATTCTGGATTCACTTTTCAAACCACAATCAAAAGATCCGTCATCTTGAAACTTTATTGTCTGAGCAAACTGTGGATAATTTCCTTCCAGGAATTTAAGTATTAATTTCGAAAATTCTCCTTGTTCAATTTAGTACGAGATTTACAACTATGTCACATAACTCTTAAATATACGCAATTTGCCAAATTAGAAAGTTAATTTTAAAGTCGAACATGACTTATGATCATCCAAAAGTAACCTATTATCGAAGGCTGTCGGTCAGTCCCTTACGGATATTCCTCCTAAAATGATTGAAGTATTTCCTGAGCCGCCTTATGGCACAAACGGATTAAAAAATTGGGCAAGGTTAATACCCAAGCCTAATATACATTATTTATTTCGGGTGAAGAGGTATAAAATGCTGGCTTCGCGAGTCGATGACCAGCATTTAGTTTCTCTGTCTTATTTTGCTATTTAATTCTTCAAGTTTCGTTTTTGCGGTATTATTAGTTGGAGAAAGTGTCAAGATTTTTTCATAACACTTTCTTGCTTTATCAATATACCCCCTGACCGTGTAGGCCTCGGCTAAGCTATCCCATACATTGATTGATTGCGGATAATTTTTCGTATTCAGCTCAAAAATAGAAATTGCTATATCAGGTAGTTGCCTATCATAAAGGGCAACATATCCAATAGTATTTACAAAACTTTGGTCCGGTTTAGTATCAAAGAAAAGTTCCTTTTTTATTTTTGCACTGTAATTTACCAATATATTGGGGTCTTTTGTTACTTCATTTATATCAATAGTATATGGTTCGAAGAGATATCGAAGGCCATAATATGTGGCAGGAATTGTTACTGTTAAATGCTTTTCGTCTTCAAAATATCGAAAGTCTACCTTCAGATCTGGAGATTTATTCTCCTTCAGTAACTTGTAAAATTGATTGCCCCACTGATAATGCCTCTTATCCTCCTGCATATTATTGGCTAATGCAATGTATATCCTAGCTTTTAGGTCGACTCGATTCGCCAAAACTTCTTTACTTCTTTTCCCAATATAATTATGATCCCAAAACCAAGAGGGGTCGATAAGTAAATAATAACTAAACAGCTGTGGATTTTCTAACAGGCAATGTAACGCAAATAGTCCACCCAATGAATGTCCGATAATCATACTCTGTGGAACGGTTCTGAAAGATTTATTTATTTCCACCATTAATTCATTCTCCATAAAACGCATGAAATCATCCGCTTTTCCGCTACTTTTAAATGCAGAAACATCTTCCCTATCTAAATAATTCAATGAATTTGTAGGAGTAAAATTCTTCGTTCTATCGGTATTTTCTATTGATACAATAATAAGTTCAGGTATTTGCAGCTTAAGATTTGCATCTGAATGCATCGATTGTGCAATCCCCGAAACTTCTAAAAATTTACTTCTGTCCCCATCTAAAACATAGGCAACGATGTATTTTTTGTCGACATTGTTTTTATAGGAAGCCGGTAAATAAACAGAATAATTTCTGCTTTCATTAAGTATTTTAGAGTTTATCGTATAGCGCTGTCCAACCACTAAAAAATTGTCAAGTGATTGCGCAAAAGAATTGCTAAGGCTAAAAATAAAAAAACAGATTATTGTGGTTATAGTTCGGCTCGTCAGTATAAAGCTGGAAATCATCCGTATTGTTGCCATTAAAAAGGATTAAATAGATCTTATAAATACAAGTAAGCTTTAAATTTATGTAAAAATTTTAGATTTATAATATCTTCATGCATGATTTTAGGGAAAGAACGCAGCATAAGGAGTATATCCGAAAATAGAATTTTGAGTTAATACCACTTAGACAGGAGTGCCATCTTCAACCTGGGTATATAGCACCTCATGTAATTCCGACTCTTCCAATTTAACTATTCCATTTGCATTATTGGTCAAAATAAATTCACACATTTTCCATAGGCAGAACTTTATGGAATATTCATTGGTAGGCATAAAATCAAATTCACATATAACACCTTCTTTCTCTAAACGGCATCCCGCGCCGTGAAACTGGTAATTGAACCCACCAATATGTCCCGAACTATTCCGGCTTTCTTTTCAAATTCTCCCATTTTTGTAGAAAACTGATGTTTGAAGTCATTAATAAAAGCAACATAATCATTCAATACCTTCCTGATAATTAGAATAATCATTTTGTATCAAGATACAAAATAGATGTGTAAATTAGCCACTGAGTTATATATTAATATACAATGGGGATTTTCTCTGTTCGTAAGTTATCATTTATATGTATTTTATCAATGGGCTTATTATAGCAGGCTTTCGGTCAATCACTTGTGGATATTCGAAAATCAAGTCCATGGAAACCAGGATATCAAAACGGGCTTGCTGTAAAATGCGGCTATCCCCCCCTATAATTCAGTGGCAGTGATTTAAAATTAGAATATGAGGCAAAAAGACCAAGATGAAAATCCATATTATTAGCGACCTACATAGAGAATTTGGATATAACGATATCAATCTAAATTTAGCAGACGTACTTGTGTTGGCAGGAGACACGGATCTAGGAATAAAAGGGATCAGCTGGCTCAAATCACTTTCTTTGGATATACCGATCATTTATGTGCTGGGCAATCATGAATATTACAAAGGAGCATACCCAAAAACGTTATATAAAATCAAAGATGCTGCAAGTAACTCAAATATCCATGTGCTTGAAAATGAATCTTTGGAGATCGATCGGGTTTGTTTCCATGGCTGTACACTCTGGACTGATTTTTCGTTAAAGGGCAATCCTGCTGCATATGGATCGCTATGCCAAAGCCGTATGAATGATTATAAGAAGATCAGAATAGGTGACAATTATGCCAAATTAAGAAGCATTGATACATTTAGAATTCACCAAACTTCGAGGCAATGGCTGACGGAAAGTCTTAGTGTGAGTGAAGCGAAACATAACATCGTAGTGACGCACCATGCACCGTGCATTCAATCCCTGCCAATGAAGTATTTAGACGATCCGATCAGCGCCGCCTACGTCTCAGATATGGAAGACTTTATAATAAAGCATCAACCCTCCTATTGGATCCATGGCCATATACACACTCCTGCAAACTATAAAATCGGCAACACCGAAATTATATGCAACCCACATGGCTATATTGATGAGCCGTATAGTGGGTTTAATAAGAGTCTCGTTATAGAGATATGAACAAAAAACACATGGAGAATGGAACAAATCAAAGTCTTATGGCAGGGCAAAGTTAATCAATTTCCAAATCGGATATATACAATTGCATCCATTACCCCATAGCAAAATAGTTGAATTAAAGAGCTCTTTACTGAAAATGCATTGTATGCTAGCTTACCACCGATGAGCTTAATATTTTTATTCAGTATTTCGCCGCGGAGATAGTGTTTGAAGAAGAAAAAGAATTGATCTACTCCGAAAAAACGAATATCTAAAAGGAGAAAATTCGGTGACGAATTGCTAATTTTAAAGGAAGGAAAACCATTAAAAGACTTAAAGATGGAATTTAAAGATTTATTTAAACTGATCTACGAAAATGACATTAGTACGTTGGAAAAAGCAAGATCAGAAGGTGTTGATTTCTGCAAAACCGATGTGTATGATCGGAACAATTTGCTTATAGCATATGCGGGTTCCGGTTATGACAAAAGATATCAACCGGAAGATCTGATAGATTTTCTTTTACACTGTGGTATTGACATTAATCATAGGCGGAATAAACGCGGCGGTGAACTTGCAGCTCTGCACGTAGCCGTTTCTAAAATGAACTATCGAATTGTAAGCCATTTAATTGATAGCGGTGCAGAAATTGATATCCGTGAAATAAATGGGAATACCCCTTTATGGATAGCTGTTATGAATTACCGCGGTCAGGAGAATACGATCAAAATAATAAATCTTCTTGTGTCAAAAGGTGCTTCGCTGGATGTAATCAATTATCATGACCGTTCAGTTAGGGATATTATAAATGTTATTGGTGGAGGAATTGATGCCGGGCATAACAAAAAGGAATGGGATCTGAGACACCTGTTGAAATAAGCACATCACGGCATTTCAACGATTCCACTCAGTCACCTGGAAGCACACTTTCAATAATACGCGATATTTCCGTGGCAGAGTGGAGATTTCGGACATCGCCGCCATGCGATTGCATCGCAAATTGACCACTATAAATAGAACCATAAAAATAAATAAAATGGATTTTAAACTTCTCAGCATAATATTTTAATGGTCAAAATTTTACGAATTGAATGGTCATGAATTTTCGAATTCAAATGGTCAGCAGTATCGAAATCTCCAATATAAGAGCTGAATAGTATTAAAACTGAGCATACCATCGATGATTTAAAAGTCAGCGACAAAATAGATATCTATTATTATGAAATATCAGATACGCGTGAAATTGGTGTAAACAGATTTACACAGTTTTGATAAAATAAATAGAGTTTACTTTAGATCTGGATGGCTTACCAAAGACGAAAATGCACTAAGTTTATTGAATAATAGCCTGGAGAAATTTAATATCCAACAACAGGCCACTTTCTGTCTACTCCTATTGAAAAAATTCATCCTATTAAGATTCGAAATTGTATTAAACATTCAGTGTCATCAATAAGTTTCATAATTTTCGGTTTGTCACGTTTGGAAAAAATTATAATAAAGTAATGTTCATCAGTCTCTTTCCAATCATTAACTGCGGAAAACAAAACATCAAAATACATCCTCAATTGCTCTTTCGAAAGTACAGGAATTTCTTCATGTACCAATGTAATTCCTTTTTTACTAATCCAGCTAAAATCTCTTAGACAATCAAACAAAGCATTCCAATTTTCGCCAAAATAATCTGGAAAAGTAAGAATATTGCTCAACTTTCTAAATAATTCATTTTCACCTTCTACTTTGGGAAGGTATGCAACGTATTCAACTTCGTTGAAATAGGCCATCGGATATTCTAAAAATTTAATTTTCTTCATTTTATCAATTAATCAAGTTAATCCTATATTACAAAAAAATATTATTCGTTACTAACAGGGCATTATGACCATTGCCGCCTGCTCCTTTTGGCGCATTTACAATTGCTACAAATGTTCCACCTTTAAATTATCTTTGAAATGGCATTCTGCCCCCTTCCCTTTGTTGATGGTAAGCTACGTATCCTCGTAAGTATAAGAAAAGCCGCCATCCGCTTCTGCATTCCGGTATATCCATACTCAACAGCTAGAAATAATTTTTTTAAAAACCAAACAGGATTCGATCCTCCCAGACTCAAGGTTTTTTTATTCCTTTTAGATCGTTTTTCATCGCATATCGTCCTTTATCCACTTTAATTCCCCGCGTTGGATCAGGACTATATATTTTTGCACCTGATCATCGCTCAATAAGCCATTGTCTTCGAGATGGTAATTGAACTGCTTAGTGAAGGTGTAATATTGAATACTTCCTACATAAGCATTATTGAGATAAATATGCCAAAGGCTGTATTTCTTGGCCCTCACTTCCACTACCTGGCGTTTTCCATGATGATAAAACAACTCAGGCACATCCGTATCAAAGCGAAGTATAAGAGCGTCAATGCACGCTTCTTTGATGTCATCGGCAAGTACACCGAATGCCAATCGCCACACTCCCTGAGATTTCCTGAAAACATAAAAAGCAAGACCATTTTTGTTGTAAAGATGATAATCTTTCATGCCCATGCTTTTATCATGCACGGTAATTTGAGCGTACATTACCCGGTTTCGGCAAAAGATTTCTAGCGGTTTCATTTTACAATATCACTAATAATATTAGTAATATTGTTTACGGTATAGATATTTAGGTTTCCCATTTTTTATATGTAATCAGATGTATTAAGCCTATCATAGCCCGATAATAGCATTACAAATTGTCTGGACGTGTTGCTTGGTAGTTTCTATGATACGATTGTACATTTCCTGCATCTTCTTCTTGTAGCTGGTAGAGCGACCGCGAAAGAAATCGACATAGCTCGCTCCTATACCGATAAAGACATTGCTGCCGATGACTACATTGGCAGCTATTGGAATGTTGGAATTGGTCGTGGTATTCTGAATTAATATGTTTACAGCAATTAACTTTCAGGATTATTACACATTGTTAGGATAAGATATGTGTTTGAGAGTAGGACTTGTCACGGGAAACCGTACTGATTTAGTTAGCAGTTTTACTGAGACGATAAAGAATATTTAAATAAAAAAGCTTCCCTCTAATTTACAGAGAGAAGCTTTTTAACTATTGTGTTAATCTGAAATTGCACAAATATCACTGGCTTAATGTAGATTTTTTCTCTATTTAACTCTTTTCAATTCAATATTATTAGGAACATGAAGTTTATATTGACTACCTTTTCCATCTATACTTATCATTCCACCTCCTTCCGCTAATATGAGTTTTAAAACTAGTTTATCAGGATTTCCTTTGACGTAGGTCAAGGTTCCTCGGGCATTAATACGATTTTTAGTTTCTCTAAATCGAAAAGATAATATATTTTCATTATTTACTTTTTTATCAAAAGATCCGGTAGTTATGGTATTCTTACCATCAACATCATAACCATCAATCAAAACACCATTTTTTTTATAAGAATGGTAACCAACTGCAAAATCCAATTTATCACCATTAATTTTGTTGTAATATTCGTCTTTTATCAAAACTATAGTAAACACTTCATCCTGCCCCTCATACTTCCAGGTACCGTAAAATTTATTTAACCCAGCTGGCTTGAGATGTCTACCTGATTCATTTCTATGATCCTTAGATTGGGAGAAAACAAAACCTGTGATTAAAACCATCATAAATAGAATTGCTGCTTTTTTCATTTTTATCATTTTTATTGAATTTAACATGGATCGGGTATTATAGCTTCCTAAAGAGGAATCAATTTTCGTTATAAATGCAATAGTAATTGAAGCTATTAGTATCAATATTGATAACCATAAAGTAGGTTTCAATTTAGCCTTACTCCGAAATAGAATAAAAAAAAAAGAGGTGATAGCTCCCAGAGCGAATGATCGACTGCTAAAAATCGAAGCCAACAAGAAGATAATGGCTGGAAATAAAGCTATCTTTAGAATTTCGATCCAATTTTTGTTAGAAATCATAAAATTTACTTACACTACAAAGTATTTGATTATAGAATTTCGTTCAGAGAGCTTCATCAAAGCTTTTGGTCACAGAATAATTTTCTGATATTTTAATCAATTTTACAATTGATTAGGTTTAAATGGTGAATTTTTAACTTAGTAATAATAGCGATAAATTATTTTAAAAACAAAACCACTAGCGTCCAAAATGATAAATAATAGTTGCGTTCGACATCTAAAAGCGCCTGTGAGCGTTGCTTGAGCGTTTCCGTAACTCGCTTATCATCTCCTGCGTCTTCTTTTCATAGCTGGTAGAGCGACCGCCAAAGAAATCGACATAGCTCGCTCCTATATCGCTAAAGATATTAGTGACCATGACAACATTGGCTGCTATTGGATCATTATATCGTGAAATCTCCCTCCCTTCAATGGAATTGGTCGTGGTATTCTGAATTAATATGTTTACAGATATTAACTTTCAAGATTATTACAAACTGTAAGGCTAAGGTATGGGTTTGAAAGTAGGATTGGATACGGGAAACCGTAAGAATACGAGTAGCCTCCCTTGTTATCTTACAACTGGCTTAGGGATTTGGACAGCAACGGATGTTTTTTCGTCACCGGGAGTAAGCACTGACATATCGTAGTGTCTTTCAAACATCTCAAGCACCGCTTAAAAGTATCGATATTCCAGGAGGCATCAAAAAAGCGGGATTGATCCATATATAGCCCCCACTGATCGGGATGATACTGTTAAAATATCTTCAAAAAAGGCTAAATACTATTGGAATCTTCAAATCTAGTACGTTTAATAAGGATGAATATCGTCGTAAAATAAAAATCTGTCCCTGGATAGTTACAAAAAGGACAGCTTCATGACTGCCCCTTCAACATTTTGTTTAGCAACATACAAGGACCTTCATCATTTAAACGCCCTTCTTATTTGATTTGTTGATTGAATAATAAAATGAGTAAACAACAGTGGTTGCTGTTACTAGTCCTACAATTATATATCTCGAAATTCCAGGATTTGGATCTAAGAAATAAAGTACCAATACCGTGATAACAGCGCAAAGAATATATGCCAAAAAATAAATTAAAAAATTTCTCATAAGCCAAAAATATTTGGAACTGTAATGTTGGTTGTAGATTTATCAAAAACAAATTTATCCCTGTTAATACCCAATCCTAAAATACATTATTTTTTCTGAATTAATATGTTTATAGATATTAACCTTCAAGATTATTACAAACTGTAAGGGTAAGGTATTGGCTTGAAAGAATGAATGGCTACGGGAAAACATAGTTTTAAAAAATGTAGTTTAAAAAATTGGACATACGTATATTACCAGTCATATTTCAGGCCTTTTACATGATAATGTTTCACTTCTGTACAAACTAAGTCAGAATCATTAAAGACAGCTAAATTATAGCCCCCGACTTTCATGGCACTTCTATATTCTACCGCATTAAACCCTAACGATTTAATATATTCACAAAGATATTGGGTAGGCAAGTAATCGAGATTCACATCTTGCTTCCGAACGGGTTTTGACAGCTCTTCTTCAAGTTTTAGTAAATAAGATCGGATTAACATAAACTCCTCAATATCAAACCCACGATCTTGAATTTCAAATGGCCCGTAATCTTCAATATTTTTTAATGAAATGATCTGTAATGGAGCCTTTAAAGTAAAACGTCCGATACTAATGGACTCGTGCAAAGACACTCGTGTTTCATAAAAGGTCGTCTCTTCACTTTCAGAAATATATAGATACGGTATACCTACTGGATTGGCCCTGCCTGGTGTTGTATACAGCTTGGGCGGTTTACCCAGCTCATGGACTTCAAGTGGGCGATCGCTGATCCGCGCTCTGTAAAAATGCGTTCCAACAGGATAGGTTTTTGCAAACCTGCTAAAGGTAGACTCCAACAATTCTAAATCTAAGGTGTTAGCTATAAAAAAACGGTTCTCTTCTTTTATCTCGGATGCAAATTTCTCCCATTGCATCCGATGGGAATCGTCCGCCGCTTCTCCATTAAGATAGATCTGCAACTCAACTGGTTCCTCAAATAATGATTCCTTGAATCCGATCCAACCCCGGCCAATCTGGTTAAGCAACTGTTTTACATCTTTGAGTTTTAGTTTGGTACTATCGAACAACTTTGGCCAATAACATATCAAATGTTCATGCATTGCAACCGGTCTGTCTTCTTTGAGAGATAATGCAGCCGTTGGATGATTGATATAGAGTTCAAATAGTGCATCAAAGACATCAGATAGTTCCTCGCAGGCTATCAAAAAAACATCTTTACTTTCACAAAAATCACAAAGTCCCTTTTCATTTGATTCCGCTTCTATTCTATCCCGCACCCCTTGGTCTGCAAAACAGTTTACACAACAACCAATGCATAGCCACTGTCGGAGAAACCTCTTTGCATAATGCTTTCCTGTGCAAAAGCGCTATCGCGATCCGTCTTAATTAAATAGGTCGGTATAACAGATGTAACACCTAGATCTTTAAGTTCTTCAATTAAAGTAAAAATGGATTCACTATCACCTTTTAATTCTCCATGCTCATTATTTACCACCAACTGTACACGGATATTAGCCCCGCTTAAAGCTTTAAGCGCTGTCTTTAGCGACGAGACGTTCTTCTTTACAGGTTCAATGATAGGAATGATTCGCTCCGGATTTAATGGAAGTCCTACAAGTTCTCGTAATGCAATTAGCTCAAATTGCTTACCTCGAAGATAAGGGAAATACATAAGCGCTTTATAATAATAGGTTCTTACTTAGATTATTAATCATAGTAAGATACGACTTTTTATTGTATTTCGCCTGATAAAAAGAGAAGTTGACAAATGAAGGTACGTCGCCAAGAGTCAAATATAAATTGGTTTGTAGATCAATACGACTTTTTAGGATATGGCAATACATCGCTTGGACTTCTTCAATTGGCAGCTCCGCTAGTATTTCCAGACATGCCCGATAATAAAATACGGGTGTGACATCAGGTAAAAAACCTACCAGTTCTTTTATAAGCCGGCTATATTCAGGTTTTCGCAAGGACGACATCATATAGCTGGCATCAAGAGAAGCTGTGTATTTGACAGCAGCACGATATTCAGATACCTCTCCTTCTTCTGTATAAATCAATATGCCAACGTAAGCAGGAAGTACCCGAAGATATTTGTTTAGCAATGAAACGTGGGTAAATAGATAAACCTCGGTAAAAGCTCTGTGATAATCGTTCAACTGACTTTCTAAGCGTTCGGGAGAATCCAGCTCGGTCTTGATTTCAAAAACCTTATTCGTTCCATTGACCAAAACGGTATCAGCGATGGACTGCCCTACCCGAAATTCGTTGAGCAGTATCGTGTCCTCCAAGGAATAATACTTTAACACGTACTCATTAAGCAACTTATTCTTGTAGATATATTCGTGCCTATAATTTTGTTCGAGTATATGATAAGAATGTGCAATCAGATCGCCCAACTGGGTGGGTTTATCTCCAGTCATCTCATTCCACCCCACATACTTTTTCATCTTCCTGATATAAGAAGACTGATTGGTACTGCTTGAAAGCTTCTTGAATGACGCATGGGACACCAAAGAAGCCAATTCTCGTAAGTTAGCTTTGTCGTATATGAGATCGGATTGCATATAGCAAATTTAAAAACTTATCGCGACTTAACGAAAATGATATGATTTGTAATTTAAACCTATCCTTGCAACCTAGTAAATCACATCGCTAACGTTTGGCTGAATTATCTTTTGACATATCACTTTTTATCTTCTCCAGGTGCTGCGCTCCCCATCTTGATAAAGCACTGACAACCTCCTCAAGAGTTTCACTATATGGAAGTAATTCATAGGTAATAGATACAGGGTAACCTACTGAAACCTTTTTGACAATAAATCCATTCATTTCCAGTTCTTTTAGTTCACTGGAGAGAACTCTGGCCGAAATACCCTTCACCATGCGCTGAAGCTCGGTGAAACGGCTATTGCCCCTTGCCATCGCAATAATAATCATGAGTTTCCATTTTCCTCCAATGGCATACATAGCATCACTTACAGAGGCTAATAATTTGTGGCAATCATCAGAAAATTCTTTACTATCCTGCAATGCTTCGTCCTCTTTTTTCATAATATACTTCCATATAATTATCCACTAACCTTTAGGTAACAACTAATAAATTGTTAGCAAATATACGGTAAGTTTGTCAAACAAACAGGAGCGAACAAGCAATATTCAATTTACAAAACAGTTGATCCTGTATTTGTTAAAAGTAATTATTAAATAATAAAACAAACAAAATTATGTCGTTAGAAAATTTGAAAACAAGACAAGAATTAAGGGATTTAATAGATGCCTATGCTTATTTAGGTGATGATAAAAAGTTAGATGAGCAGATGGAATTATTTACTCCAGATGCTACCTATAAAGTCTATATGAACGGATTCGAGGTTGCCAATACCACCGGAACCGAAACACTAAAAAAGGAATTTAGCGCACATGCCGCAGAGGTTAAAACTTATTTTACCTTAAATGGACAGCATACGGTAAAAATAGATGGCAATGATGCCACAGGAATTTCATTTTCACAACTTAAAATGATCCGGGAAAAGGAAGGGAAAGATATTGTCACTGATTATAGCGTAAAATATGAAGACGTCTATATCCGCCAGGATGGGAAATGGCTAATCAAAGAACGTATAGGTCATTTTCTGATTATTGAAACAAGAACGCTGAACAATTGATCGTTAAATCCAAGCAGCTAAAATGAAAACAAATAAAATCATCACTACTTCGATTAGTGTACTGGTGGGAATAATGGTTATTGCAAGTGGACTCATGAAGGCAATTCATTTACCTTGGTCTGTCGCTGGTCTGGTTAAATTCAATTTGCCAAATTCTGCCACTATACTTGGGTTAATGGAGATGTCATTTGCGATTCTTTTTCTAAATCCGAAAACGATGCGAATAGGCTTTATTCTGCTGTGCTGTTACTTTTCAGGAGCAATGGCCACAGAATTATCCCACGACGATTCAATGCTTAATCCAGGAATTCCTTTGGCCTTGATTTGGGTTACAGCATTTTTAAAAGACCGATCAATATTTTTTAATCCTTTAAATCGTTAAAATCTGCCATGGATAATGAAGTAATGATCATAACCATAACAACGGAGGTACCTAAAAAGCACCTCCATTATGAAAAGATACTACTTCTTCCCCTGTTGTCTTTTTGGAGGAAGTAAAGAATGCCTTCAATCTATCGCGCAGAGATACATTAGCTTTAAAGTCGAACATCCTTTATGATAATCCATAGTTAACGATTAGAATAGTTTCACTACTATATATAAATTTCAGCTATATCATACAAAGTGGTTTCATGCATCACCGTTTTTAAGTAGACCATCTTTTCGCTGGCAAAAATTCCAGTCGGACTGATCACCACTTTAACTTCGCCTGCAGATACGTCGAAATCTAAAGCGTTATCCCGTCCCTGTGGTACATCGATAAAGTTTCCTTTGTCTCCTACCCTTATCATCAATCTTCCGGAAATGCCAGGGGTCGACGAACAATAAAGTGATAACACAGTCTTCTTTTGTGGTAGGGTGCTTTTTAAGTTTTCCTTCTCAATTTCAAATTCCTCCCTGGTAATCAAGTCTGAATCGAGCAAACTCTTAAGTTTATATAATTCATCAGTAAAAGACTTATCACTTGCTTTTAAAAGCCCTTGAGTTTGTTTTTTCGCATTGGATAGCAATTCTGTTTCAAATTTAACCTGATCGTCTGATTTAGACACCAGTGTGAATATGAGTCCAATAACAGGAGATAGGAATAATGAAAGGAAGAATGCTCCTGCAAAACCTATATTCCTATTAACACCGATAGCACCTACTGCTAACGAAAAGATAATCCATCCCAAAAATATATCCATTGTCTATGTGTTTACAATTTCCATAAACAAAGGTAAAGCTGGTAGAGGATGAAATCATACGGGAAACCGTAAGGAGATAGTACTAGGAAAGTAGAAATTTGTTATTAGATTCTATTTAATGTTAGAACCTTTTGGAACAACTCTAAAAAATATGAAAACATATTTTATTATCGCAGCTGCAATTTTTACAGCATGCTCTTCACAATCACCTCAACCAGCAGTACAAGAGACTCTCACTGAGGTTATTGAAAACAGTCAACCTACTACAGAACCCGTTCTGGACTATGCGCCAAGAAATTATACTTTTGATGAAATAGCCAAATATGCGATTGCATCCTTGATGTTTCAGCATCCCGAAAATCTAACTGTAAAAAATGAAGAGGGAATTTATATCGTTTCTTATTTCAAAGATTCACAACAGTATCATTGCAAAATAAATTCGCTCATTTTCCATAAATAAAATTTTATGGGATATTCATTGGTAGGCATAAACAAATTCACATACTATACCGTCTTTCTCTAAACGGCAGCCCGCACCATGAAACTGATATTTGAATCCACCAATTTGTCCAGAGCGATTTCGACTGCTTTTTTGTTCAAATTCATCCATATTTGGAGAGAACTGATATTTGAAGTCGTTAATGAAAGCAACATAGTCATTCAAAACATTCCGTATAAATAGATTAATCATGTTGTATCAAGATACAAAATAGATACGTAAATTAGTTGCTTAGTTATATATATTAATACGATGAGAATTTCTTGGATTCGTAAGTTATCATTTATGTTTATTGTATCGATAAGCATCTTATCGCAAGCTGTCGGTCAGTCCCTTGTTTTGGATGACTCAATCACGGATATTCCCCCTCACATGATTGAAATATTACCTGAGCCACCTTATGGTACAAACGGATTTAAAAATTGGATTGTTAAAAATTATAAGATACCAACGCCTGCCAAGAAAGCAAAAGTAAACGGCAACCTGATGATCAATTTTACGATTGAGAAAGATGGACGGCTCGGTAATTTTCAGATAACCAAAGATGTTGGTTATCAAACAGGTGAAACACTAATTGAATTGATCAAAAAATCCAGTCCCTGGAAACCGGGATACCAAAACGGGCTTGCTGTAAAATCCGGCTATACATATCCCCTATCATTCAGTGAAGGTGACTTAAAATTAGAATCTGAGGCAAAAAAACAAAGATGAAAATCCACATCATTAGCGACCTGCATAGAGAATTTGGATACAATGATTTCAATCTGAATTTAGCAGATGTACTTATATTGGCTGGAGATACTGATCTAGGAGTAAAAGGGATCAGCTGGCTCAAATCACTTTCATTAGATATACCGGTCATTTATGTGCTGGGCAATCATGAGTATTACAAAGGAGCCTATCCGAAAACACTATATAAAAACAAGGACGCTGCAAGCAATTCAAATATCCATGTGCTGGAAAATGAATCTTTGGAGATCGACCACGTTTGTTTCCATGGCTGCACACTCTGGACTGATTTTTCCTTAAAGGGCAACCCTGCCGCATATGGGTCGCTATGCCAAAGCCGTATGAATGATTATAAGAAGATCAGAATAGGTGACAATTATGCCAAATTAAGAAGCATCGATACGTTTAGAATCCACCAAACTTCCAGACATCTTAGTGTTAGTAAAGCGAAACACCACATCGTAGTGACGCATCATGCTCCGAGCATTCGATCCCTGCCAATGAAGTATTTAGACGATCCGATCAGCGCCGCCTATGTCTCAGATATGGAAGACTTAATAATAAAGCATAAACCTTCCTACTGGATTCATGGCCATATACATACTCCTGTAAACTATAAAATCGGTAACACCGAAATTATATGCAATCCACACGGCTATATCAATGAGCCGCATAATGGGTTTAATAAGAACCTTGTCATAGAGATATGAACAAAAAAACAACAATGAGAATGGAACAAATCGAAGTCCTATGGCAGGGAAAAGTTAATCAATTTCCATATCGGATATATACATCCACAACGAAAAACTACGTTGAAACGATGAAGGATTTTGAGGAACTAAGTCTCATGACCCGTCATTATGATGGGTACATTCGTGAAATAGCTATAGTGAAACTAATGCAGCTATTTCCCTCGGAAAGCATTCCATATATAGTGCAGCTATTAGGTGAGTATGTTATGGAAATCCATTTGACCATTATTGCATGCATTACCCCGCAGCAAAAGAGTTGGATCAAAGAGTTCTTTACTGAAAACACACTATATGAAAGGACGATCCGAAGTAGAATAGTAAGCTATTGGAATTGTAATTATAGGTTTGATTTCATCAAGTTGAAAAACTATCCAGCTTTTCAATTTTTATCCGATTGACTTTATAATCTTATCCGAAAGCTATTAATGGGAATTACCTATTGAGTATTGTCTTCAATTTGGGAAGATCCTTTTCGGTCAATCCGATATAAGAGGATGTAGATACTAGCCTCGTCTTTAGCTCTCGAGGTAGATCGTTTAACGATTTGTCGTCATCTATTATGATCATTTCCTCCGGTCGCATACACCGCCGACCAATATGACCTAATATTTCGTCCTTTCGCGTATAGTAATTAATCAAATGTTGTTCAGCATTATCCAACAGTTGAAGTGAATCAATTTTAATATCCCTATCAAGAAATATCTTTTTCCATTTTGCTATTGTATATCTAGAACGGTGCGAGGTGGAGAGGATCACCTGATCTTCCTCTGCAATGAATATCGTATTAAATGTATCTACAGCAGCACTACTGAATACATAAAAGCCATCAGTTGCCTGCTCTACATGCCTATGTGGATTGGCATGTACCATGACACCGTCTATATCTAAAAAGAAAATCATATTGCACGAAACTAATAATTAATTTGGCTCTTCCACTCCAACCGTTTGCGATTTAAGAATAAAAAATACTAGCCATAGATGGATAGTCCATCCTAATTTTGTAAATTCAACGTATAAGCCATAGCATGAAACAGTTCATAAAACTATTCCATATCTCTGCCCTTACTATCCTTTTTGTCGGGTGTAAGGATCCATCTCGCACAAAGACAATGGATTTTGGTCTATTTACGCTTGAAGTTCCTTATAAATGGCAGCAAGTCAAACAAAATGGAATCGACAGTTATATCGGCGCAATTGCTGTAGGCAATACGGATACGCTCTACTTTGATCTGGGGTTGTATTCAAATAGTTTGACAGAACCAAATATTCAGGTTATCACGCGAGAGATGATAGAGGAAAATAACTTGGACTCCTCTGATTTTGTTGTTGTTAACGATATCATGTCAATGAATATTGATGCCGATCTTTACAGAAAACAAAATGTGTCTTGGGATACGATCGATAATAGAAGAGCGAAAATCGTATTTCCGAGAATATCCGGGAGAGGAATGACTGGAGTGTACATTGGTAGCCTATGGGGAGACTCTTCAAAAGTCCGATTTAATCTTCATGGTTCAAACCTGAATGCGCAAACAGAACAGGATCTTCTTAAAGCGATAAAGACATTGAGATTCCACAAACGTAATATGGATAATGAAGAGAATTAACGCTCCCCTATTTGTACATCTCAGTTTTATGGCTTTGACATTTTATGCGGTGTTCACAGGTGGTGATTGGCTGAGATATTTTACGAGGAGTTTAAATTTTAACCTGATTATTTTTGGATTTCAAGTTGCAGCACTTATTTATGCAGGATACCTACAAGCGAAAAGAAATAGAAAGATATTCTCCATATTTTGGCCAGCATTGATTGGACTACTGATGTTAATATTTTGTATACTCATAACAGGAAATTATCAGTTTAACACAAATATAGGTATCACCATTTTATGGCTAATTCCTGAGGCTTATTACATAGCATATGATGTTTTAATAGCTCATCTCATCAAGGAAATGCCACTCCCATTGAATATAAATTGGCAATTTCAAGCGAAATGCATCTATATTATTCTCTCAGCCATATTTCCCTTGATCGGATATACTTTCTTTAAATTGAAAAGAGTACTTTCAACACATAAATAGGAATCTATGGAAGATAATTGCGATACATATGGTCTTTCAAGTACTATGGGACCAAAATTAAGAGAATTAGTACAAATTCAGCTTACTTACGAACTAAATAGTTTGTTAGGTATAAGCTCTAAATTTGATTTTGACTGGTCAGAATCCTGTATAGAAGGGCATGATGGAATGTTTCTGGATGGTAGCCTAGAAAATTACTCGGGTATTATATTGATCAACAAACAAGAATCAATTAAAGCCGATGGTTGGATGGACTTTATTCAGGAAGGAGATTTCTTTCTGGCCTATTGGGATCAAATAACTGTTTGGCAAAATGATAAGAAATTATTCTCAAAAGATTTTGGGATCTCTAGCTTTGCCTGTGCATTAGTTCCTGAGAAATTGCGCTGGCATCTGAAAGAGGTCAGAAAACAATAAAGAAATGGAAAATTTGGACGAAAAAGTTTGGTATGCTTGTTATGGTTCGAACCTGCTGCAAGAAAGGTTTCTTTGCTATATACAAGGCGGCCAGCCCCCCGGTGCAAACACACCCTATATTGGATGTGAGGATAAGACGCCGCCGATCTACAGTGAAGAAATGTATATTTCCGCAGAGCTATATTTCGCAAAGGTCTCGAGAAATTGGAACGGAGGCATTGCCTTTATCAGAACTACATTTATTCCTACTGCGTCTACTTATGGACGAATATATTTGATAACAAAAGGCCAATTGATAGATATTGCTAGACAGGAGACGAATACAAGTACCAGCTTAGAAATTGAATTTGGAAAGGCAATTAAAAATGGCTTTTATATCTTTAAACAGCCATCCTGGTATGGTAACCTATTGTACTTGGGTGAGCATAACGGCTTCCCTATTTTTACAATAACAAATGAACAAGATTCACAATCCTCGACTAAACCCAGCAATGCCTATTTAAAAACAATTATTGATGGACTTCGGGAAACACATTGGCTCTACAATGATGCCATCTTTGATTATCTAAAAACCAAGCACGGTATTATAGAAAATTATTCTGAAGAGGAACTCAGGTCAATTATCGGTGAACAGAAGGACTAATTTATTTAAATTAGAGGCTAAATACTTAGAAAACTTTATTGAGCTAAAATGAAATCAACGGACGTATATCGAATAATCAATAAAATTATCTTTCCCGAATTAA
This sequence comes from Sphingobacterium paramultivorum, assembly GCF_014109745.1. Taxonomy (NCBI): domain Bacteria; kingdom Pseudomonadati; phylum Bacteroidota; class Sphingobacteriia; order Sphingobacteriales; family Sphingobacteriaceae; genus Sphingobacterium; species Sphingobacterium paramultivorum. The sequence continues at coordinate 1,250,666 of NZ_CP058555.1, read as the reverse complement.
AAAGCTTAGGGTTTAAAAAAACTAAAAGCGGAATGCTGGGATTTCTCAAAGCATTAAAGGAACATTATCTTGTATGCTGGTTTCAATGCTCCCAAGAAGGTTTTGACGCTTATGCTGGTTCTAAATTTGTCTTTGAGGTACAGATTAGCGAGACCAATGACATCGGTTCTCCTTCGGTTTTCTGGGAAAGAATCCCATTCTTTTTAACATTGGACGATCTAGCCAAAGTAACCGTGATCGAAAATAAAGTTAAAGACAAACTGCGTTTGCCACCTAATACTCATGATATTTTTGGTATGGATGAAAATATACAGCGTTGGTACAAGAAAAAATTTGAGAAAGTTGATAACACCTACACAAATTCTGGGAGTGTAACTCAAACTGTGTCATTGGATTAAAATCTTAAAAACCTCTTTCTAATTTGAGTCTATCCCCAAATCTAATATAAAGTTGGGATATGGTCAAGCCCCAGTTGTGCATTGGCATCGTCCATTTTTTTGCGATATCCTTTATGATCAGATACATCAATTTTATTAGTGCCTGTTCGGAACTGAAGGCTCCTTTAGACTATGCATTAGGGTTTATTCTTAAGGGATTCATGAGCTCTCTTCGCTCGGTTTAATGATTTATCGTATCTGACGGTGCATTCCCTAGTATTTTTCTGTCTTAATTAAATGACCTTTTTCATCATAAAACTTCCAATCCCCCTTTTCCTTTCCATCTGTATAGATTTCGGTTTTTATCAATGTACCCTGTTCATTATAAAATTTCCACTCACCATTATATCTTTTGTATTTATTATAGATCTCTAAATGTTCCAATTTGCCATTTTGGTAATAATAATTCCATTCACCAATTTTCATTCCTGCTTCATAACGGCCAATGCTTTCCAATTCTCCATTTTCGTAGTATTCTTTCCATTCGCCAATTTGACGGCCGTCTTCGTCATATTGTTGCATTCCTCGACTGGTTCCGTCTTTATGATACAATTTCCATTGGCCAATACTACTTGCTTTCACCAATTTTCTTTCCACTTTTATATGTGCTGACAGTTGACAACTTTCCATTGTCAAAATAGATGTTTACTTCACCAGTCAACTGTCCATTTTTATCTAAATAATATATTTCCTTAACCTGACCGTTGTCGAAAAGCGTTTTATGCTCCGTGGACTGTCCTTTACAAGGAAAAAAGATGTGTAAAATAACGAGAAGAAATAATAGTTTTTTCATAAATGTGCTCATAATTTTATATAAAAATACTGCCGGCTATCTGGTGATGCAAGGATAATTTATAATTCGTTATGCCGTATATATTATCCGCAATAACTTTACAACTATGCGCGAATAAACCGATGTACTCCATTTTAGCAACATACGGTTATTGTAAATTAAAATCTTTTCTTGTCCAGCACCAAATTCGGTTAGAGTGATATTTTTCTCTACTTCAGTCTTCATGTTTGGGTCAATGTCAGTCCGGCCATTGAATTATTGGGGATAATTGAAGATGAAAGAGTTAGTAACCTAACGTGAAGGTAAAAACATGGAATAGGAAGTGCCTGTAGAAATTATAATGATATAAAAAGAATAAGGCAATAATTTTTAAGAAAAACGAACGAAGCCATCAATTTCCAAATGACTTAAATCATGGAATTGATGGCTGTATTTTATTTTAATGGAATTCTTTTTGACAATGTCTTCAAGGCTCCTTTATAGGAATCCAGGCTTCCCATAAAAGGTCTTCTGCTATCGGAAAACAGCTGTCTTCCATTGGAGTCATATATCGATAACTGCACCTTAGTATCATAGTTTGTTGATGTGTAGGAATTATTAGACTGTACAACAGTGCCTTTAGACTTATTTTCCTGCTTTTTATCATTATACGTCGCCACACCGGAGCCATAGCTCATTGAGCCTTTATTTTCGATGTCGTATACTCCCAGCACCACATAGTCTACACTGAGCAATTTAGCCAGATCATCAGGCGTATGGTTTGCAATATCGGCGTATGCAATTCCAGCCTTAGAAAGCGCAGCGTTTGTTGTTCGCGCCTCCTGTATCTGAAAAGACAGCCCGCGGGATTTTAGGGCATCAATACAAGATTGCTGAATTTCTCGACGCATGGCATCGGTAGTTAGCCCAGCTTCGTTACTTACTACCTCAAAAGGGATTACAGCCAGCAAATTACCGGCTGTAGAAGCCTTCGCTACATTGGTGTTTAGGTTTCCTGTAGAACTTCCGCTGGCAAAAGATTCCTCTCTTCCATTGGCAAACACGATTTTGCTCACTGTCAACTTTTTTAATTCGTATTGGACATCTTCACCGGTATACGAAAATTTAACTACATCGTCTCCGATTGAAACAACCCTACCTTTTTTTTGACTACCATCCATGAGGTAAATCATGTCTTCCTTCTGCTGCGCAAAACTATGCGGCAGAATCGTAAAAATAACCACAAATAAGGCTAGGAATTTTAAAATAGATTTCATATTTATTTTATTGTTTAAGGATTTTTAAATTCAAGTTAAGCGCATCTAACACTAATTACTTTTTTGGAACTAAATTAAAAGATTAATAACCAACAACTTTATATATAACAAGTTTTATTAAAATGCGTTTTGGTTTTATGATTATATTATAACTTTTCTAATAGATTGATCAGGATTTTGACACTGGGTGATTGTTAATTAATTTTTAATATATTTAGATCAATATTTGTATCCATTTTAGAACTAGCGTCTATAGCTTAATCCTATGCAATTAAACGAGGCCTACCCGATATTTGGTATAATATAACAGCGACGACAGATGTTGAAGAACTAATTGCCGAAATGAGATACAATATTTCAAGCTTTATTTTACCATTCTTTGAAAAATTAAATACTGAAGAAAAGCTTATCAACGAACTGGAAACTTCCGAGGAAACCTTACTGCACACCGCCGCCAAGATGACGTTTTTCACAGAGCTAAAGCTCTTTGATAAAGCGAGAGCCGAATACAAGAAAATATCAAAAGAAAATTATAATCGATATAAAATTGCGAGCCTCAAAGAATATGCAGAAAAGCACGGTTTAATTTAATAAAAGAGATTTTTTAATTGACATTTTATACAGCGATGAAGATATTAGACTTTTTCAGAATATTTAAACGAAAGATTGCATCAAAAACAAAGAGGAATGCATACTTGCCCCTGTCTTGGGACGACGATTATTGTCAAATTGAAATTGTCCCCGCCGAAAATAGGGAGTCTATAGAGAAGAGGATTATAGAAGTAAAAATTCTCTCGGATCAATCAAGAGAAGGTCGGGGTTTTACTGAAATATTCGAAGTCGACCAGATGTCTATAACGACTTTTTCAAAAGAAATCCTAACAGAGCCGCTGAGTCAACTATTAACAAATTATAAATTTGAAAAAGCAAAAAGCATTAACTATGTCGGCTATAAAATAGCCAACTGCGAAACAACATCCACTAAAGCTTTTGGTTTCTCAAACTTCACTATATTTTTTGATACAGAAGAAGAATTTGTAGAACATATTTGGCTTTCGATCAACTCGACAGCTTCTCGAACGGAAATTTCACGAGAACAATTCAAATTGATTAAAGATGCACTATATAGCTTAGGAGAAGAATACGAAATGGTTTTAGCGGACTGGAATAGCTTGCAATTAATCGATTTAAGTAACAGAAATCAGATTGACAAATACCTTAACGGTTACTGGAAATAGTATTCAAAGATCAATTATCCCTCGTTCCATTATCATAATGATAATGCTCTTGATTTGCCGAAGTAAATTGTTGGATAAAATTGGGTTCCATTTGAGCTTGTTTTTTCACATTGAAAAAATCATTAAATAATGCCCAGTCATACACCCCTTCATCTATTGGATATGCTGTTAAAACTCCTGATAACTTATGTCTATTTATCCATATTTCTGCCTTTTCAATTGAAGTAAAAACTCCACTTGAAAACCGCCCTCCTTCCCCATGAAAAACCCAAATTGTATCTAACATATTGTTTATTTTTTTTTAATTACCCTGGGAATCTAGTATGCAGGACAGTCCGATTTGGACTCTTTTCTATCTGCTCTAAATCATCTATTTTTCTACAATTATTGAAAATAACCATTTCGATGTGATCACATTCGTTTACCTCCTTGACAGATTGTAAGTTTCTGCCGTAGTCGATACGAAGTGTTCTTAGATTTTTGAGCTTCTCGATACCTTCCAAACTTTGCACATTAGTATGATGGATCAATATTTCTTCCACATATGGAAAAGCATCCACGATCGATTCAATCGATTTGTTTGTCGGGTTGAAAAACCATAATGTAATATGCTTTACAGAATTACCGTGATTTTCGAATTTAATACTTTTATTAAAATCCAAAATATGGATTTCTTCAAGCCTAGTAAATTTACTTAAATCGATGATTCCCTTTGTCGATTTCCCATTGCAATAGAGTTGTCTTACCTCCAGTACATTCTTAGGTAGCTCAATATCCAATAAGGATTCTGAAAAGCTAATTATTTGAAATTTAAAATGCTGTAATTGTTCAAACAAAAGATTATCAAGAGTCTTATCCTTATAACAATCTATCGTTAATGTTTTTAATTTTTTTTTATTGAAGGGCAAGCTTACATCATACAATTCAGCAAGATACTCATTATAGCCAGGAGGATCATCACGTCGCAGGTACTTTTCAAATTCGTTCCAGTTTTCTGGTTTATAACGCTCCACAATAGCCATTACCTCTTCAAAGCTACTGATTGATAAATACTCTTCTCCTTTAAATTGACAAAGAAATAACTGGTGCATCTTTTACTATTATATTGGCTCTAAACTTACCAAATTTCCATTGAAATAAATATGATGGCTTAAATATTTCCGCCATTGTTTTCCCAGTTACGTTACAGTCTCGACTTCGTCTTGGCTACACCCGAATAACCAGCCATTTTTCAAACGGCATCTCAAATTTAACTTCTCCCTTGCCATGTATACCTATCTCCGTCCACCCTGCTTTTCTATAGAATGCTTCTGCTCTTGTTCCGGGTGCTGTCCCCAATCAGACTGTTTCTTTTGTTTTTGAGAAGTACCAGTCAATCATGATTTCATGCAGCTGTTTCCCTATTCCATTCTTGTCATAACCAGGATGTACAAATAAGGCCCAGATATTATTATCGATAAGGTCGACAATTGAAAAACCAACTATGCTGTTATCAATTTCAAATACCCAACCCTTTCCCCGCTTTGTGATAAAATCTTCACAGTCCTGATTCGTTACCAGGCTAGGGTCTGATAGTGTATTTTCTTTCACAGCATTTCTTACTATCTGTATTTGCGGAATATCTTCTACTTTAGCTTCCCTTAAATTCATAATTTTAAATTCTTTGTTAACTCCCCTCAATAGCCTTCTCATAGCAATAGAATTTTCCCTTTCGAAAATAAACTTCCCCAACCTGCGCATATCCTTTCTTTAAATAAACCACATTCGCAGTGTTATTTAAGGAGTATGCATCCAGCCGAATGGATCTATAAGAACAAATGGAAGCATATTGCTCCACATATTCAATCATTTTGCTTGAAATACCACGCCCCTGGGCAGCCGGCTTGACAAATAACCGATGGACAACAATAAAGGGTGATGATGTTTTCCAGTCTAAGTCGTTATATTCATCGTCGTATTTCTCGTTAAGTGTCATATAGGCTAATAACTCGCCTTTATCCTCATAGATAAAGGCTTCGCAATTGTCAATATCCTGGGCCAGAATAAGTCTATTTGGATATTCTTCATCCCATTGATCTATTCCTTTATTTAGCATATGGACTTTTACTTCTTCAAGTACTTGTACTATTTCGCCTAAATTTTCATGCACTGCTTTTTTTATCATTTTATTGAGAATTGTTGTATATCCTTTAAAATGGCTCACCATAGTTATATTGCCTAATTTAAAAGCCATTTACCGACACTACCACCCAGGTAAAGTTAACATTTGCAGCGATAATTGGGATATTATTTATCGGTAAAACTACCTTGACCCACGCTATTTCAATTTATATAGGTCAATCTTTTCCTAATAGTTTTTTAACCTGATTAAAGCCATTGTCAAAAACTTGCTCATTGACACAATTTTTCAGGTAGATCGCATAATTTCCGTAATATGGAATACTGGAACGATTACTACAGTTATAGATTCGATTTTTTGTTATTTTAATGCCATCAGTCGAAGATACAAAGATCGCCGAATTTGCACAGTCGTTGATCGTATTTGCCTGGATAGTAATATTGTGATGTACCCCCGCGGGCTTGTCAATCCCTCCTATTTCATGTCCTGTCTTAACGGCTATGGCGCCATAACCTGTCAGGGTATCGTCCCATCTGAGGTAGTTACCGCAATTATCTATCCTGTTGCCTGTTATAGTGGCCTTTTTCACGGTTGTCGCTTCAAACCAGCGCTCCATATCACAGGAAAGTAAGATCGCCGGACCAGAAATATTCCATATTTTATTATTGCTGATCACAACTTTCTTGGACTGAACTACAAATCCGCGAGCACGGCTGTTTGAAACCATGCAATCCCGTATAATGGTCGACGGTGTGCGTGTGTCTTTTGCAGCAAAATCGCCTACATTGACATTCTTTGGGATAGATTTTAATTGATACTGTCCTTTGCCGCGAAACTTGACCTTTGCTTTGCCCTTGGGCAAGCCTGTTTTACCGTCCAAAAATTCGATAACATCATCCTTGAAAGCCCAATCATCTTCGACGGGAGCTTTCGTCCAACCATTGATCAATAAAACTGAGTCAGCACCGATCTTGCCGATATGGCACAAACGACTGTGTATATTAATGGCATCATCGCCCAGTCCAACAAATTCACAATGCTCGGCCTTAAACGTACCCGCCATTGAGGCTACATGTATGCCATCCGCACTAACCGACATCAAACGCCCAGAAGTTGGTTTGGGTTTCATACGAATACGCTCCAGCGTCATATTCCTGGAGCGATGACGACTATCGGCTAGATCTGATACGTACATCGCAAATGCAGGCCATTGCCAGATGGTGATATCGCGCAATATTAATGTATTGACACCTAAAAAACTAAAGCAGGGATTGCCGGTAATCTTTAGTCTCAGATTGATAAGTTCGCCTTTACTGAGTTTATGAGCCTCATCATTATAAATTTTCAGACGTAAGGTACTTAGCTTTTCGATGTGTGGCCAATTTCCATTCTTAAGATCACAATGCGTGGAAATATGATAATTGGGTGTTCCATCGGCATTATAGCTGAGCTGATGCATGATCTTGAGCTCAGCTAAACGATCCACATATCCAGAAAACTCAGGTAAAAGATCAAGAACATAGAATGACCCTTCCGGACTATCGCAAGTCCCTACGACAGTGCCATTGATACTTACGGGCCGGTCGACATCAATAAAAAGGTCGTGCATAATAAGATCTTTACAGTCGCTGACTTCCAATAAACTATTCCAGCTGACATTGGAACTGAACGGATCGAACCCGGTAGCCATAAGTGTAGATGTATTCGTCCCGGGGCTACCATAGATCTCAATTCCGATTTTACCGGAAAGTCTCAATGACGATGAAAACGAGTAGGTTCCCGCAGGAAAGTATACTTTATCACCATCTTGGAGACGATCAAAAATCAACTGTAAAGCCCGACGGTCGTCTTGCCCGTCATTCGGTAGCACTGCAAAATGCGTAACGTTTATAATTTTTGCATTTAAATCTGTCCAACCTAACAGTAATTGAACCAGTATTCCAAGCCTGAAAAAGGTTAATCGTGTCATAAAAAACGGCTTATAAGATCAATACTATAATATAGATTTTAAAAGATTCTTAACTTCGCTCGCCCATATCCCATAAGCTTCTTGGTTGATATGTGTGCCATCGGTCGTATATTGCGCGTTGAGACCTTTCGATGAGCTAAGTTTGCCATTTATATCCAAATAGTAAACTCCTTTGCTTTGACAATAGGCATTCAAATAGCTGTTGAGGCTATCGACCTGAACCTTACTCTCCGGATTATCCTGTTGGTACAAAATGGACTGGACGACGGGTACAATCTGATGTTCTTTCAGCCCATCTATGAGCGAACGGTAATTGCTCTTGGTACGTTCCAAAGGGATCCCCACACCGATGTCATTAATACCGCCCTCGAGAAAACATACGCGAGGTTTTAAATCAATAACGTTTTCCTTTAATAGCCAGACCAGATGTGAGGTGGTAAACCCAGGGAAACCGCTATTTTTGACGTCGCTACGTCCTAACAATGTTGCCCAATCTCCCCCTTTGGTAATCGAATCACCAAACATAACGATCGTTATCTTTTCATCATTTTGATCAGACATCCACTTAAAGCCTGTTAGAATCCCGGCCAACAAAACTGAGCCAATGAAGAATAAGAGCATCTTTGGAATATACTTTCTATTCACAATTTCTATTTTTAAGTCTATGGTTAATCATTATTTAAACCGCTGTACTTTTAAGCGCCGTACCTCATCAGTCGAGCTGAACTCGGAGTTTTTAGCTTCAACTTTCCAATAAATATCTCCTTGTTCACCTAATTTAAAATGCATTGTATTCATCAGCGAATCCAGCACAAAGTGAGTCAAAAAATATTTTTCACCTACTCCGGCAGATATCACTTTTCTTTCAGTGGTAAGTGCGGGATCTACAGCAAGAAGAAGATTGTAATCTATATAGGGTCTCTTCGAAAAATACTCGAATCCGACCAGCATACTTGGATTATTCTTATCCAATATAACCAGTGAATCTGCCACCGGTTTGAGCAATACGGTCGGCTGAAAGCCGACCTCATAAAATTCATTATCGTTTTTGCAGGAAAAAAACAGATTGATGCTAAGGAAAGCGAAACTGATATATATTTTATTTTTCATAATGGCTAACTTAAATTAGTTCATGATACAACGTACATTGTAGTGAAAATTACCTCCGCCGGCGCTGCTCCTCGATTGTGTATTGATATCTGGATTACCTGGATCATTGTAAATAATCACCGCTGATGCTTCACCCGCGCGGTCCGCTGAAAGTGTTTCCCAAGAATATTGATACCCTTTTAAGGCCGGCGATGAAGTCCAGAATCCGCACATAGTCCCCGGATCGGTGAGAAACGAAAGTCCTTCATTCCAATAAAATCCCGAGGGCACAATATTGAATTTGACCTCATCTGTAATTGCTCCATTTTGAATCCAGAACTGTGGGTTTTTGACTTTATTACCTGAATTTGGTCCGAGGTAATTGATGACTTCTTTCCACTCTGCTAACGCAGGAACATGCCAGCCATCTGGACAAATGCCCTGAATATTTTCACCAGCCAGGGTTTTCTCCCGTGCGATGGCTTCATCACGGACGACCGTGCCCCATGAATAAAATCCACCTGCAATATTCCGAATAGCAGCCGGACTGTCTTCAGGTGCTAGTTTTCGAGGTAGCGGAAGGGCTGTACCGTCTGCATATACTTTTGCCCTAAGGTTCTCCGACATCATAGTAACAAGCTTGCCTCCGGGCAAGACAAATTGCAATGCCTTATAATGTTCTTGATCCCGAGGGTCGACAAAGCTGGATACTGAAACCAAAGCATCAAAATAGCGCCATACGCTCTCAACTTTTCCTTGATTTCGCTGTTCTAATTTCCAAAAAAAGCGACCTGAATTTTTAAATGATGGGTTTAATTTCTTCAGATCATCCAAAAATTCCTGATTGGTAATTTTATAGCTGGCTTTCGCTCCAACTTCGTATCGGATTGGATTGTCAAAATTCTCGTCAACATCCAACATTAACGTATAGGTAGCTCCCTCCCGCTGTACCCAGCTGAATTCCTGCATCGTCTCATTGTCAAAATAATCAATTTTTATTTGTGTGCTATTCATCGGTAACAGCTGTTGCACCCAAGTAGGGTTAACATACGCTATCTCTTCTTTACAGGAAATGAATAAGAGGAGCATGAATAAATAGATGGATTGTATCTTCATACGTTTCAGTTTTAAGAAATTGACCATTAATATCCTGGGTTCTGTTGTATATTAGGATTAGCATTGAGCTCTTCATTCGGTATGGGCCAGAGATAATCTCTGTTGGGATTAAAAGACCTACGGTCAACGACAATAGGGATATACTGCCAATAGGTTGTAATGTTGCCGTCCGAATACCAGGAAAGCTTGGATTTATCATAACCTTGTGCATCGACCATAACGGTTTCAGCAATTTTCCAGCGTCGAACATCAAACCATCGCCTTCCCTCCGCAAAAAACTCTACACGTCTCTCATTGCGAATTACTTCTGTCATAACGGCCTGGGAAATATTAGGCATCGCTTGAGATACTTTCACCATCCCAATGCGGGATCTAACTCTGTCGAGCAATTCATAAACTTGAGCTGTCGGACCATGAAGCTGATTCTCTGCCTCTGCCCAGGCAAGCAATACTTCTGCATAACGCATTACAATTCGATCTGTAGTTTCATTGGTCAATGTTTTGAGATAGGGGCCAACAAACTTACGGACTGTAAATGATGTGGCGACATCCCAGTTGGCCGGTACGTAATGTGCCTGATACCAACCTTGGCCATCTAACCTAAACTCGGAACCGGGAACAACGATGGATAGCTGCAACCGCGGATCACGATTGTCAAAAGGGCGGTCTTTATTATAAGTAGGGTCGCCTGCAATAAATGCACCATCGGTGGTACGGATGTCACGGATTGGATATCCATTCGTAGTATAATAACTATCAACCATCTGAAGAGTCGGCGTAAAGTTATTCCAATTGCCAAAGATTTTAGAAACCTCGCTGCTCTGCAGATCCTTGGCATAGTTGATCTTAAAGATAATCTCGGGGTTATCTTTTTGCTCAATACCGGCTGGCTGAAAAAGCTCAAAGTAATTAGGATACAGCTGATAACCCAGTTTTTGGATCTGTTGGGCCAGGGAAATGACAAGCTCAGGCTTGTTCATCCATTCGGCCACCCGAAGTTTCAACATCAGAGCCGCGCCTTTGGATGCACGCTCTCCTCCTACTGCGACCGGAAGCTGGTCTATAGCATAATCAAGATCGTTGTTTATAAACGATAGTACCGCATCCAATTTGCCTCGTTCGGGATTGTTTAAAACGGTTTGTTCGTCCAAAATGGGTACCTCGCCATAAAAACAGATCAGGTCAAAATAGTAGTAAGCCCTTAAAAAACGTGCTTCAGCACCTATTTTAGCCTTGTCCGAATTAGCGATTGCATCTGCGCCAGCGAGCCCTTTGAGCAATGAATTTGCACGTGAGATGCCTCTAAAGTTATATTTCCATTTGACCAATGTGAAATCGCTGTCACCCGTCTGCGTACCGGATGCAAATTGTGGCGCAGGGTCCCAGGAATGCGAATTGAAGGAATTATCACTCATATTGTCGTAGACATAAGGAACCATCTTATCAGGACTGTCATAGTACAATTGATTGTATACTCCGTTTAATAGCGTGTTAGCTTGCTCCGCTCCTGTCAGAAAGCTTTCAGGGGTTACTTTGTCTTCGGGAACCGTATCCAGATAACTTTGGCAGGAAGCGGATAGCATTCCTGAAATAATAAATGTATAAAACAATAGTTTTGAGTTCATGTCGATTAGTTTAGAATGTCAAATTCACGCCAACGGTGTAAGTTTTCACTTGCGGATAGTTTCCGATCCTTGTCCCTTCTCTCGGATTGCCCGAAGCTTCAGGGTCAAAACCTTTATAGTTTGTCAAAGTCAGCAGATTTTGTCCGCTTATAAAAAATCTACAGCCTTGGATCGAAAGCCTACGAAGTGCCTGATCAGCCAGGCTGTAACTGAATTCTATGTTTTTGACCCGAATGTATGAGAGGTCTTCTACGAAATAACTGGACTTTAAATTGCTCCGTTGATTGTCAAAGTAAACACGCTGATAGGTATTATTGGGCTGCTCAGGTGTCCACCTGTCCATAAGCCAACTAGCCCCATTATACCCACCGTTAAAAAATGGTGTAACGAGCTGTCCTGCACTCCATCCTCTGCCCCCCTGCGTACCCTCCAAAAGAGTACGCAGCTCAAAAGCCTTGTATTGAATATTAAGGTCTGCAGAAAATATATAATCTGGAGAGGTATGCCCCAAAACCACCTTATCCTTATCATTTATAATACGATCACCATTCTGATCTTTCAGCCTAACATCTCCGGGTTGGGCTCTCAGGCCTGCGTATGAATTTAACAAGGAATGCCCATCCTCATCGAAGGTCCGGAGGTGCTGCTGAATCTCACTTTCACTCTGATATATACCTTCGGTATCGTATCCAAATAACGAAGTGGACTCTACGCCTTCTTTTAATATTGCACCGTCGAAAATAATTGGACTCATTCCCTTCAAATCAGTGACACGATTCTGATTGTGGGCGACGGCTACATTGGCCTTGAAGAGCCATTCATTGATTTTCTTATGGTATCCCAGCGCCACCTCAAGTCCTTTATTGCGCATTTTACCAGCATTCTGGAAGGGGACTTCTGTAAAACCGAAGGTACTGGAAATAGGCAGCTGTAGGAGAATAGCACTTGTATTTTTAATATAGTAGTCGGCTGTTACACTAAAATCCTTAAAAATCTGTAGGTCAATACCGATGTTAGTCTGTGTCGTCTGTTCCCAGGTAAGCCCCTTGTTGGCGATCACCGAGACGGCAGCGCCTACGTTGTCGAGATTGTTAAAAATATAGTTGTTCTGCCTTCCCCCTAATGCTAATATATCAGCACCAGCATAGGGGTTGCCAATATTTTGGTTGCCGAGTATCCCCCATGATCCCCTTATCTTTAGATCCTGAACGAAGGTAATATTCTTGAAAAAACGTTCTTGGGATAGACGCCATCCAGCAGAAAATGAAGGAAATGTCCCCCATTTATGGCCTCGTGCAAATTTGGAAGCGCCATCGTACCGCAAGTTGCCCTCAAATAGATATTTGCCCTTATAATCATAATTTAACCTTCCGAAAAATCCAATGGAGGTTTCCTTGCTTCCCCAATCATTATTTTTGGTAGAGGAAGGGTCGCCCACACTAAAATAAGGCAGATTGGCGGACAGCCGCCTGATTGATGTCTGGAAATAATTGCCTTTCCATTGAAATTGCTGAAAACCTACCAGAGCTTTAAAATGATGATCTTTTGCTAAGTCATAAAGATAATTGAGGTTTGCCCAGCTGGAAATAGTACCATATTTATTTGAGCTTTTGCTAATGGAAGATTCTCTAGAATTGTTTTTTCCAATGATGCTGGTTCCGTCGGCGGCTCTGGTTACCAGAAATAGATCTACATTTGGCGCATAAGATAGCTGCCGATCATTATTGGTCACATAGCTCAATGCACTTTCAAATGTGAGCCGGGGCGTAAGGTTAATAGTCAAATTGGCGATTGTATTTAAATTGCTATTATCAAATGTCTGCCCTCCCCCTGCTTCTTTAATTGCATCGCTATAGAACCAGTCGGTCCATCCGTAACCTTCTATCTTTGGGATTACAAACGGCGCCATTTGGGTAATTCGGGCAATCGTTGCTCCAGCTCCTTCAATCAGATCCTTTGTCTTGCCAATATAGCCCGACACAGTAAGCCCCAGATGTGCTTTATTGTTTAAAAATGAATGCTGGGTATTGAATCGGAAATTATATCTATCGTAATTTGTCCCCTCAACAATACCTTTTTGGTTGAGGTATCCTGCGGAAATGGCATAAACAATATTTTCCTTGCCGCCACTAAGCTGTAAATAATGGTTTTGCTGTAATGCAGGCTTAAAATAGAAATCTGCCCAATTGTAATCCCTATAGCGCACAGGGTCTTTAATATCTTTATAATGACTTATATATTCATCGTCATATTGCGGCTGGAAACCTGAATTCATTTTCGCTTCATTCAGTAGCGTTAGATAATCATAGGAATTCAACAATTTTGGATACCGCGTCACTTGTTGGACTGCGGCGTATCCATCATATTTTATTTTCAGTTTTCCTTCCTGCCCCCTTTTTGTCGTAATCAAAATAACACCATTAGCCGCTTTATTGCCATATATAGATGCCGATGCAGCGTCTTTTAGTACGGATATGGAGGCGATATCTTTGGGATCTACATCATTAATTGCTGCTTCAAACCCGTCTATTATGACCAAAGGTGATGCATTGTTCAATGTACCGATCCCGCGGATCGTTAGGGTACCGCCATCAGCACCTGGCTGTCCTGAACTTTGAGTTACTTGCAGTCCGGCCACTTTTCCAGCTAGCGCCATAGAAGCATTTGTGATAGGACGGCTTTCTATATCAGCCATTGAGACAGATGTGACTGCCCCCGTGAGATTTACTTTTTTTTGTTTTCCAAATCCTACGACAACGACATCTTGTAGTCCAAAACTGTCCTGCTCGAGTTTGACCATTATTTCTCCAATGCCAGATTCGACCTGAACAACAGTCTGTTTATAACCCAAAAATGAGACTTGCAGACGCTGTCCAGAACGAACGTTAATACTAAACCGTCCCTCACTATCGGTCTTGGTACCTGTCTGCGTTCCCGTTATTTTAATATTAGCACCTGCGAGTGGAATTCCCTGCGTGTCAAGGACACGCCCGCTGCGGATTTCCTGTTCGCGATATCGATCTATAGAAATAGCTTTTGTTCTCCAAGCCGCATGAACGAGAGGTGGCTCTAGTATAAAAACAAAGAGAAAATAGAGCATACTACGGTTTAATTTTTTTCGGTTCATCTCTTTCAAAAATTTGGTTATTGGTTATCTCATGCAACAAAACAAGGTGTGATCTGTAACATCGTCCCGAAAATAAGGAGTTATTCCAACTAAAAAAGATAATATGGTTTAAATATGGATGAATTTAATTTTTCATCATTTTTTTTTGAGGAACTGAACGATATTACAATTAAATAAACGATATTATATTTATTAATCTATACATAGTTGTTTATTTGACAAATAAGCAAAGCCTAAAGAAAATGACTCTAAAAACGTTTTTCATATTTTGTTATCTACTGTTTACTTGCCTATGGCTGGATGCACAGCATATCAGAAAATATAATAAGCTGACACAAGAAAATGGCCTTCTCTCAAATCGGGTAACCGCAATCTCTGAAGACCCTATTGGGCGTGTCTGGATAGGAACGAGCGATGGCATTAACCTATATGACGGCGCCCACATAATCAGTAATCCAAAGTCGATAAGTGACTCTACTTTTCAACCGGGCAAAATCATCGAAATTAAGTCATTTAAACAGGAAATGATCATCGCTGCTGACAATGGCATATATAGCTATGATTTCAACAGCAATAAATATAGGCTATTGATCAAAGCCGAATTGCATAATACGTCGAAAGCCTTGGCCTTGACAATAGATGCTGTAGTAATACTCTGCAACAACACGTTATACAAATGGGATGAACAAAAAATTTCTATACTCAATAACCATGTATATTTTAATAGGATTCAGGCGGATAATCAAGGTAATCTATGGGGAGCGACCTTTACCACCGTTGCTAAATGTGACAAAAAAGGGAATGTCTTAGCCAGTTTTAATTTCTCCGAGAGCTATGACAGGGATGTGCTCATCACCTCGCTGTACTGTGACAACAAAAATCTGATCTGGGTAGGAACAAAAAGACACGGTATCCTGCGCTTCGATCCCATCCAAAATAAATTTAAGGCGCAGCTACCACAACCCGCACAGATCCAAAATGTATGTAGTATTGCCGAAGACGCAGAGGGTAGACTTTGGATAGGACATAACAAAGGTGTCGCTGTATTTGATTATATCAACCAGTATACAGAATATCGGATGTTAATAGAGAACTTTGACAATGAACTTAATTCTACAGTCTGCGCAATCTACAAAAGTAAGTTTGATGACATGATATTGGGGACTTATTTTAATGGAGCATTCTGTCTCTCGAAAAATGATTCATGGTTAGATTTTTTACACGTCACTAATCCCGAAAGAGCGCGTGGAATCGTAATCAACAATATACTCATGTCATCTAAAAAACAGCTTTGGGTTGCAACCAACGCCATCGGGATAAATGTATACAATGGACAATCACAGGTAATAAAAAGGTTTAATCAGGAAAAAAACAAAATCAGTGATAATATCATATCACTAGAAGAAGATGCTCAGGGAAATATTTGGGCTGGGTCTGAATCAAACGGTTTATACTGTTTAGCTGATCAGGGAAGCAAAATCAAGCATTATCAATATGATAAGAACATCGCATCATCTTTACCAAATAATAGAATATTCTCCATCCGAAACTTCAACCAGGATTATCTACTTGTGGGGACAGATGGTTTTGTAAGCATATATGACCGCCATAAAGATAATTTTACAACTCTACTTAAAACGACCTCGACGATCAATGACATCATGGTAAACAATCATCTGATATGGATTTGCTGCCTCGATGAGATCGTATGTTATGATTGGAGCAAAAAGACAACTAAAATATATAAGAAAGAGCTGAATAAGGGAAATAGGATACAATTTCTTTCGATGCTCCTTGATGGAGAAAATGTCCTTTTAGGAACAAAGCAAAACTACCTTTATTTTATTGACAAAGATGGTCACCTACTTCCTTATCCTGGTCGAGGAAAAATCAATGTTCAAATACATGGTATCAAGAAAGACAACTTGAAGCGGTACTGGCTATCAACAACAAATGGCTTGTACTGTGTTGATACCGACCGGTCCATTAAAAATTTTAATGTCAGCTGGGGTTTAAACACGTCCTGGTTTAACGAACGTTCTGCCTACTATTACAATGACACCTTATATTTTGGCTCTGTTGACGGAATATGTTTTTTTAAGGCTCCACAGCTCGACCCGCTTCCAGTACATAAACCTTTACTCTACTTTTCTGATTTTAAAATATTTAATATCAGCCAACTTAGAAACAAAAAGTATTTTGAAAAAGGCATTGATCATACGAATGAAATCGTGCTCCCTTATGATCAAAATATGATTTCTATTGAGGTGAACCAAGTAAATTTCGATCCGCAAAGCCGCGAAAACTATCGCATATTTTATACTTTAAAAGACATTGACAAACGTTGGTATGAACTTTCGAAAGCTTCAGGAACAATAACTTTTACTTCCTTAAAATCAAAAAATTACGAACTCCATATTAAGTTAGTAGATCTGAACAATAATATCATTGCCACAAAAAAAATGCTGATCAAAATCAAACCCCATTTCCTGTTGAGCAATATTATGCTGTGGGTATATGGAGCATTGGTGATTGTGGCCCTCATCCTATTTAGAAAGTTCTTAAAAAGACGGCATTTGAAAATCTTGAAGATAAAACTGGCTGAAGTAGAAACGTCTAAATTAGAGGAACTGAATAAAAGTAAGCTTGATTTTTTCACCTATATGTCTCATGAACTTAAGACTCCCTTAGCTATTATAATGGCGATACAGGAAGACCTTTTTTCCAATCATAAGATTGAAAACATCAAGAAATATGAAATCTCCCAAAAAAATATCAAACGGCTTACGTTCCTGATAAGTCAATTAATGGAATTTAGAGAAATTGAAAGCAGTAATTTGCCATTAAACACCATTAACGGAGACCTGGCCACCTTTTGTCAAAATATCTTTTCGATGTTTGCGCCTTTATTCGACCGTAAAAACATCAAATACCGATTTGAAAACCCATCAATGGATGTAAATGTCGACCTCGACTTTGACAAACTGGAAAAAATAATCAGCAATCTGCTGAGCAATGCGTTTAAAAACTGTGAGGTGGGTGGCCAGATAGCTCTTGTACTATGCGTTTCCAAAGACACCAATGAAGTTGTTATTCATGTAAGCAATACGGGCAGTTATATACCACAGGACCAGATTGAAAAAATATTTGAACCTTATTTCAGACAAAAGTCAACCGGCAATTATTATGACAATAATGGCATTGGTCTAGCTTTGGTTGTAGGTCTCACAAAGCGTATAAACGCACAGATTGAGGTTAAGAGCAGCATTGAAACTGGAACACAATTTACACTTACTATACCAGTGGATAATTTTGCATCCGAGCTTCCGGATGACCCTGATCTCGAATTAAATGCTACAATTGAGCTCATAGACGACGTGATTTACACTGATAACAGCCAAATAAGATTTGATGTTCCGTCAGAAGGCAATACGCATAAAATTCTTCTGGTAGAAGATCATACTGATCTGGCAGAACTATTTAGAAATAAATTACTGGAATCCTACCATGTCATCATCGCTCACAATGGACAGGAAGCTTTAGAATACATTAGGAATAATCCGATCGACATGGTGATCAGCGATATTATGATGCCCATCATGGATGGATATGAATTATGCAAGCATTTGAAAAGTAACCCGAAGACCAAACACATCCCGGTTATCCTAATGACTTCTTATGATACGATTGCCAATAAAATCAAAAGTTATGAATTAGCCGCAAATGGCTATATCAATAAACCCTTCAGCACACAGGAGCTACTGGCTAAAATGGGCAGTTTATTAAAAAATAAAGCTACGTTACGCCATTACTACAGTCAGGCGGAGCCTTTACGAATTAAAGAAGAAGCAAACTCACAAGAGGAAACTTTTATTTTAAAAGTGCAGGAGATTATCGTTAGAAACATTGCGGAAAATAATTTTTCAGTCCATCAACTAGCGCAAGAAATGCGCATTAGCAGAACCCAGCTGTATCTATTGCTGAAAAAAATAACAGACCTCACTCCTACTGATTTCATTATTAAAGTCAAACTTGATTATGCTAAAACCTTATTAAAAGACCCATCTTTTAGCATTTCTGAAATTGCATATAAGTTAGGCTATTCCAATGCAAACTATTTTAGCAAGCAGTTTAAGGATTTCTTTGGTATAACGCCAAGCCACTATAGAAAGGCTAAATAGTCACTATCCATTTCAATCCTGACGATTGAAATGGATAGCAAAAATGCTTATTGATATGCAATTTCTGGATTCCAGTATGTGGTATCCCAGCCTGAATTGGAACGCTGATCCACACGAAAGGATAATTCGTCACCAAAGGTGACAGGCAAATTAATATCATGCCAAAATCCAGTGGTATTATTATAAACAACAGTCTGCCAGCTGCTTGATGGCCAGACCATCACATTATTTTTCCAAATGCTTACGTTTACACCATCCCCACCCCCGATATCATTTTTACGAACCAATCCGGTAATTTTTACGGTACCCGATTTTGGCGCATTCCAAACGAGTATCGGCTGGCTATTATCGGGATGAATATAGATGTTACCGCTACCGTTCCATATAGCGTCATAACTACTCGAACCGCGCCAATGATTTGATCCGTCCGGATTCCAGCTCATCAAATTTGTACCTATACCTGCCTGCCAGTATTTATAGTACCACCTGCGGGTTCCTTGTACCGGCGAAAAATCGGTCGATGCATTATAGACATCGCTATTAACTGTTCCGGATGGACTGACAATCTTGACCGAATTCGCATACTGATTCATGGTCAAATGGCTATCTTTAAAATCTTTAACATAGTTACCGTTAATCTTAACATTCTCTAGGGTCACTCCTTCAATACGATGGCTGTCATTCCAACCGATCAATTTGATTTCGTTACTGCCGCCAGATGTGGACGTAATATTCTTATAAAGTATGTTTGTCATTGCTCCGGGCCAATTCCAGTTTCCGGTCAACGAACCAAAATAAAATGTTTCATCCATCTGAACATTTATTAGTCTTTTTGCTCTTTCTACACGGATGTCTTCAAAGGTTATATCATTAAAATAGGTGCCATGTAAGGCGAAAATATTGATAGCGGAACGATCAGGGAGAACATCCGGGTGATTTTTGTCATCGTAATTATATAGGATATCTATGTTTTGAAACTTAATGTTCTGAAAATAGGCCGCGCGTGTTTCAGCGCCGATACCAATGGTGTTATTTGCATCAGCCCATAATTGTGCATTTTTGTAGATTATATTATAAACGGGCAGTGAATTTGCGGGAATTTGATCCGACATTCCTTTGATGGCGACTGCATCGTCTGCAGAGTGGATAAAAGATTTATCAAAAGTGATATCGTGACTGCTGTTGATATTAAATCCATCGGAACTGGCAAAATATGGGCTGACAGCTTTATAATTAGTTACATTGACAAAAGAACAATTGTGCATGGCAGAAGTCCAGCTTCCTATGTTTCGATTGACAATGATATCTTTCACAGTCGAGTTGCTTACTGCGCCCAATGCCAGGGCGATATCATCCGTTGGACTGTTGTAATCGTTGAGCAGAATGCCCCTCCCCCTTATTGTCACATTTGACGCATTATCTATTTTTACTCTTCCTCTGATAACGGCTCCGCCGGCGATATATAAGGTTTTTCCGGAACTCAAAGTTAGTGGCGGCTGCGAGCTCAAATCGTAATATCCCGGACCATAATACAAGACATTGGGGTCTGTCGCTGATGGAATATTACTTTCTGGCTCTTGGGCAAATAAATGCAGTACCTTTCCTTGGTAATCGTTGTCTAATACAAGTGATATATTGGTTGGCTGAGAGAGTGTGAAAGTAATCGTGTTGCCGGATCTCACCCCTGTGATACCCAATGATGAAGGCACTAATTTGAAGCTGCTGAAGCCGCTGGAAGGGGTAATCGATATCGATACAGTACCGCTGAAATCAAAGTAGCCATAACTAACGCTATTTCCCCAGCTGTTATTTCCAGCGTTATATAGGCCGACTGGATTTCCACCCGCACTAACTGTAAAGGCCGTTGACTTGTACTGATTTGGCAGGCTGCTGGGCAAAGGATAAGTAGTTACTGCTGTGCTTAAATTAGCTTGGACAGTCGAGTTTGCTGATTTCAGAAATTCAGCTTCTTCTTTTGAAGGTGCTATTTTGTTGCACGCGACAAAGCATAGCCATAAAAATGGCAAAATAAATGATTTCATAGTTGATCTATAAGTGGTTAATTGTTAGGTTAAGATAGAGAAACTCCAGAAAAATTGCCACGAACTGATCAATTATTGAACAAAAGTGTAACACTTTAAACTTTATTAGTAGTAGTCGCCATGTTAATTAATCACTTTTTATTTACTCCTAGATCGCTAAAGACAGTGGTGCCAATGTTGTCATCGATATCAATATCTTTAGCATCTAGGTGATTTTGATATCTCAAATGCCCGAAACCATATTGGCCATTCTTGGTCACTGAAATAAACTTTCAAGATTATTACAAACTGTAAGGCTAAGGTATTGGCTTGAAAGTAGGATTGGTTACGGGAAACTGTAGCCAATATACCCAAGGATGTTTCTCAGGTAATTAAGGGAAAAATTTCTATACAAAAATGCTTTATCTTTAACATTGCTAATTCAGATTCTTAAATTACATCACAAGATGAAAAAAATACATGTATGGTTCGGAAAGTTTAAAACGGAGAAAGAATTAAAAAAATATCTGGATCAAAATGACTATCTGGAAGCATGGTCTGTTTATGACAACGAACCGCCAACCGGAAACGAAGAGGACGATAAAGAACCAAATACGGAGTTACGCTGTGATTTTTGCAAGGAAGTTCAATTGGATAACTATGATGAAGATCTCATGATAATGAAATATTATAAGAACTCTCTAAATATCAAAACTATTGCAAATGATATTGGTGTAGATAAAAATGAATTAGAAACATTATTAAGAGGACATAGTTTCATTGGTTTTAACGCTGTTGTAGCTTTTGAAGACAATGACCTAGATGAAAAAGATGCTTCACGTTCTGAAACGATAAAGTACATTGGGAAATTGGCTCAGTTTTCTGACCAGTCTTTATCAGATTATGAGGTTCATTATTTATGGATTGGAGACAATAAAATTGATAAAAAGAATATTCTCCAACAAGCGGCATTAAATAAAAAGGATATTATAAAACTGAATTATTACCATACTTCAAAAGGCGAAAAACTTGACGAGATACTGATTCTCCAAATAGAAGATTACAACATTGCCGAAAAGATGATTCTCAAAGTTGAAGAGCTGAGAATGATCACCGCCCATTCCATACTTGAACTTGTTGTAAAAGGCACAAATGAAATGCATGGTGAAAAAATTGCCGATATGCTCGGTATGAAATATATTGGAAAATTTGACAAGGAATAAAATCTAATTTGTTTTTTATGGTTTGTAATCTTCGATTTTCACATATTCGCATATTTACGAACGAAGAACATAGACTTAAATATACTGACGAAAGCTACTGAATATTATATGAACATAGAGCTAAGTGTTAATAGAGATTTGAACGCAAATGACATTCTGCAACTCTACCAAGCTAATAAATGGAGTGCAGCCGATAAACCAGAACTACTGATCAAAGCACTCTTAAATTCGCATTCCTTAGTTTCGGCATGGGATGGTACCACTTTAGTAGGCCTAGGGAATGCTATTTCCGATGGATACCTCGTGGTTTATTATCCACATCTCCTGGTGCTACCCTCCTATCAAGGCAAAGGTGTTGGGCGTTTGATTATGGATAAAATGCAAGAGATTTATAAGGGTTTTCACATGCAGATGCTTACTGCTGATGGAAATGCTATCGACTTTTATAAAAAGAACGGCTTTGAACGGGCAGGTCAAACAGAGCCGATGTGGATCTATAAAGGTAATGATCACTGAGAGAAGGTTAAGGTAGCCTGCCAAAATTCAGGCATTTATAAAGACTGAAATGCAGATTTATATCAACGCACAGCTTAGCGCGAATCTTGCAAGAGTAGCCAATATGGTAGGAACTAATCCTGAGGCTGGAGTGAAAAGCTGGGATCCTAATTGTAAATAAATTCAGATGCGAAAGGAACAAATAACAGAGCAGTTAAAAGAGTATTATCCGGAGGGTCTTACCCTCGACGATATCATGGCTTATTCCGCTTCAGAAGCTTACAATAACCGCAAACGATGTGTTGAATCAGCCTGATCAGACCGCGGGCAATAGGAACTATTAAAAGAGTCCCTTACCGACCCGTCTGCTGAAATCTGGAGTCTGTAACATAAACTGTGTCAACCAATTTAATCGGCTCGTGCCCTTCATCTACTGGGGGGCAGTCATCCAAAATAAAGAAACTTAGAGTTTTTCGACCTCTTCGACAGAAAGTCCTGTGCCCTTAGCAATATCAGCTATAGGTAGCCCCATTTCCTTAAATGCTTTAGCAGTCTCAAGAGCTTTTTTACGCTCTCCTTCTGCTAGACCTTTGGCTTTACCTTCTGCTAGACCTTTGGCTTTACCTTCTGCTAGACCTTTAGCGTGACCTAAAGCTTCTCCTGATTTCTTGGCCGAATTAAATACGCTCTCAGCATCACGCTTATGTTTTAAACTTGCTTCGTATGACATTAGCTCCTCCTCCGTTAATTTACCTATCTCTCCTATCTCAAAGATAAGACCAAATATTCTTTTATCCAAAAATGTTGGCAATCTATCCATGGTACTCAAGTGTTTAAGTAAGTACAACCACTGATCCATAACTGTCTTTAGTTCTTCTGGCTGTTTATTAAATAATGGAAGCGAAATCATTTTATATCCCAATTTATCATAGAATATTTCTTTGGTCAATTTGTCACACAGCGCAACATCATAGAAATAAGGCCGCTCTGTGACACGGGATATACCAGAACTTCCATTTCTATCCATGTCAAACTCCAAAATACCAATAAAGTAAACCTCCGGTAGGTAATAATCACTCCCCTTCTTACCTCGCGCTAATTGTTTATTGATGAGACGTGAGGTATAGTACACTGCACGGTCCTTAAAAAATTCTTGAAAGAGCTGCTGCATCTCAATAATGAAAACCTCACCATTCGCTGCCAATACAATGTAAATCAAATACAACACGACGCATTTCCTCATAATCACCATCATGTTCTACAGGCTTATATCTTAGATCCGAAATTATCTTCTCTCCATGAAATAGACTATTGAGAAACTCAATCAGTAAGATTTTGTTGTCCTCCCTACCAAAGTAAAATTTCCAACCGAAATCGGTACGTGGATCTACATACCTACCCAAATGTTTTTTTAATCTAGCCATAATATTTATTAATTGGTTATCAGTCAAATATACAACAATAAATTGAAAAATACTAAAATAATTAGTAAATAACATAAGTAGACAAGTAACTTATATTGATAGTCAATCGCACGAGCTGAAAAATTGTCTTAATAGCAGCTCCCCACATTATCTTATTAACGCTTTAGATAAAATACAAATTCAAATGGTCAAAATTATCCGTATTGAATGGTAACCGGATGTTGAATCTGGATGGTCAATGGTATCGAAATCTCCAATATAATAAGCTGAACAAAAAAACAAAAATCACTACATTTGATTAAGATAGAATAAGAATGGAACATGGGTTAATTTTGGAGAATATTGCTAAGCACATAACATTAGACGATAATGAAGTTGCACAATTTCTTAAGGTATTAAAAAAAGTAAAAGTACCGCGTAGAAGCATGATATTAACTCAGGGGCAATTATGTAATTCCATTTATTTTGTTGATACTGGAGCATTACGGGCATTCTACCTTGATATGTCCGGCAGAGAATCGACTATTATGTTTGCCATAAAAGACTGGTGGATAACAGATATGTACTGCTTTATAAATGTACTTCCCGCCATGCTTACCATTGACACTATTGAAGATAGCATCATCTATCAGCTGCAAAAAAATGATCTGGAAAAACTCTATTTAACAGTACCAAAATTTGAACGTTTTTTTAGGATCTTGATGCAAAATGCCTATATAAGGGAACAATTGCGTGTGATTCAAAATCTCTCGTTAACCGCCGAAGAACGCTTTGACATATTCCTGAACAAATATCCTGATGTTGCCAATAAAGTGAAGCAAAAACAAATTGCATCCTATTTAGGAATCACACCTGAGTTTTTAAGTATGATCAAGCGAAAAAAGCGGAAGTCTTAAAGTAGTTTATTTTTTTTCAAGTTTGGACACCTTTAATTTGCAGTAATTAAAGAATGTAAATATGATGCTAATATTAATTGCGGGCCCTTATCGAGGTGGCACTAACGATGATCCGGTTTTAATGAAAAAGAACCTGGACAACCTTGAATCATTTGCTTTAGAAATCTTTAGAAAAGGGCATATACCGTTCATTGGTGAATGGATGGCACTTCCATTGATAAAATTAGCAGGATCAACACATGTTGGAGATCAGCAGTGGAATGAAGTCCAATATCCCATAGCACATCGGATGCTCGAGAAATGCGATGCCGTATTGCGAATCAAAGGAGAATCAAAAGGAGCTGATCAAGATGTACGGTTAGCCCAGGAAAGAGGACTGAAAATTTATCATTCCGTAGAAGAAATTCCCGTATCGGAGCTTCTTTAACCAAATTTTTACTAACAAAAAATATACTTTATGGAGTTAGAAATATATCAAGTCGATTCTTTTACAGAACAGGTATTTCATGGTAATCCCGCATGCGTTGTACCTTTAAAAAACTGGTTACCCGACGAAACACTTTTAAAAATAGCCCGTGAAAATGCGGTTGCGGAAACAGCATTTTTTATCCATAAAGGTGATATTATACACCTGAGATGGTTTACGCCCGAGATTGAAATGGATCTATGTGGGCACGCAACCCTTGCAACAGCCCATTGTTTAGTTGCACACCTGAGTTATCAAAAAAAAAGAATCATTTTTGAAACCCAGGTGGGACCGTTAAAAGTAAATGTAGAAGATGGTGTTTATTATATGGATTTTCCTTCCAGAATGCCAGAACCTACTGCCCTGCCCGATATCATTGAGAGATCATTAAATATCAAGCCAAAAGAGGTCCTCAAATCTAGAGATTATGTACTGTTGTATGAATCTGAGCAGGATATAAAAAACATCAGAATTGACAGATCCATTTTTGACCTAATCAATCTTGATCCGGGAGGCGTAGTAGTAACAGCAGCAGGTACGGAGAGCGATTTTGTTTCAAGATTTTTCACCCCACAGTCTTCTATTCTTGAAGATCCAGTTACTGGCTCAGCGCATTGTTCGCTTATACCATTCTGGGCAAAAAGATTAACAAAGGATAAGCTTTTTGCCCTGCAATTATCAGAAAGAGGTGGAAAGTTGTATTGTGAAAACAAGCCTGATCGCGTAATTATTGCTGGTAAGGCAAGAACATATTCTGTTGGACGCTTTTGGATTTAATTTCATTGTCAATAAAAACAGTTTAAAATCAATCTGAAGGCACATACACAAAGGCTGGCGGACAGCCCATTTAAAATTTATTAATTTTATAAGATGAAAGATAACATTATTGACAAAGTTGCTTTAATCTGTATAGTTGAAAAGAAAGTATTAACAGCTCTTTCCCATTCAAAATCAAAGCTATATCTACCTGGAGGCAAGAGAGAAATTGGTGAAACAGATTTAGAATGCTTAAAAAGAGAAATTCATGAGGAACTTAATGTCCAAATCAAAGAAGATTCAGTGCAATATTTTGAAACTTTCGAGGCTCTTGCCGATGGTAAAACTGATGGTATATCAGTAAGGATGACATGTTATTTTGCTGATTATTCCGGAAATCCTGAACCGACAAATGAAATAGCATCATTGGAATGGATAACCTATCAGGATAGGGATCGAACATCAGCTGTTGTAAAGATCATATTGGATAAGTTAAATGCTTTGAAGCTTATACATTAATTTTAATATTATTAGATGGAACAATTACTATCAATCGGTGCTGAAGCATTAAGGAAAGCTGCATTAAATGAAGATGCAAAAGCTTATGTTTTAAATAACGAAGCACTCTACAAGCTAATGAAGAAAGCCGCTGACCGATACATTGGCGGTGAAAATCTTTCGGAAACTTTAATAAAAGTACAAGATTCAAATGATACCGGTTTTAAGTGTTCGATCGAGTATATGGGTGAAAGCACTCGATCTATTATGCAAGCGGCAAAAGCGACGGATGAATTTTTGGATATCTGCAAAGCAATCGAGCAAAAAAATCTCAATTCCACGATTTCACTGGACCTTTCGCACATTGGACTAGAAGTCTCTGAAAGTCTTTGTTATGAGCACTTATCTAAAATATGTGAAACAGCAAAGGACAGGGAAGTTATTATTAGTGCTGAAGGAACAGAAAGAACTGACCGCATTTTGAAACTCTATCAAAATGGTTCAAAGAAGTATGCCAACCTGTCCATTACCTTACAAGCCTACCTCCATCGGACAACTGATGATTTTGAAGCAATGTGTAATGAAAGGGGACGTATCCGTATCGTAAAAGGAGCATTTGAAACTGCTAAAGGACTGTCCCTACCACGTGGACAGGAACTCAATAACCGCTATATTTATTTTGTCGAACAGCTACTTTCAAAAGGCCACCCCTGTTCCATCGCAACCCATCATCATGAAATACAACAGGAAGTAAAAAAACTTATAGATACGCTAAAACCAAATAAAGAACTCTACGAGTTTGAAAGTCTTTTCGGAATCCAAACCGATCAGTTGGCCCAATTGAAAGATGAAGGCTATCCAACAAAACTCTATTTCGTTTACGGTCAGGAATGGTACCTTTATCTCTGCAACCGATTAGCTGAATATCCATTAAATTTGTTCAGAGCATTGCAGGATATTGTCGAATCGAAATAGCAATTATTAATAGAAAGTTCATCAAAACGATGAATTTTCTATTAACACAAAATTTATTTCATTAATTTAATTATTGCACAGCTCAAATTTTTCAAATGAAAAATGAGGATCAATTCGAATCGCTCACTTTCCCACAGGACATAAAAAAGAAGTTTAGAAGCTGCAGACAAAATCTTTCCAAACAGACAAAACCAACATTAATAAATAAAGCTAAAAGCGCAATAAGTTCATAAAAACTTGATCGAATAGTCATTTAACCTCCTCTACGCCATTGCGAAAATCTACATCCATTTCCTGAAAACATAAAAAGCAAGACCATTTTTGTTGTAAAGATGATAATCTTCCATGCCCATGCTTTTATCATGCACGGTAATTTGAGCGTACATTACCCGATTTCGGCAAAAGATTTCTAGCGGTTTCATTTTACAATATTACTAGCATTATTGTACACGGTAAAGATATTTAGGGCTTCTCATTTTTAATATGCAATTGGATGGATGAAGCCTCTCATAGCCCGAAAATAGCGTTACACAAATTGCCTGACATGTTACTTGAGCGTCTCTATGAGACGATTATACATTTCCTGCATCTTCTTCTCATAGCTGGTAGAACGACCACCAAAGAAATCTACATGGCTCGCTCCTTATAACTAAAGACAGTGGTGCGGATGACAACATAGGTAGCTATTGGAATGTTGGAATGTTGGAATTGGTTGGGGTTGCTATCATAGCGTTCTATTGTTCAATCGGGCAAGGTCAATAGCCAAGCAATCGGACAAATGTTATATCAGAAAGCTATTTAACAAACATTCCGGAAAGCAACATACTTTCGTTAAAATTCAGGGTTACTGTATAAGGTGGTGTTTTGATTTCAATATAATTGGCAAAATCCACCGGATGATAAATTATTTTAAGCTTATCTAACAACTTAAGCACTTCTTCAAATTGTAAGCCTGGTTTTAAGTTATTTTCAAATGAGATGTTGACCTTTCTAAAGTCGTTGATGGCGTAACCATTGATAGTGTTTTCCTTTTGGTTCTCCGGATCACTTTTACTGACAGCAAAAAAAAGATTGAAATCATGATAAGTATTCTGATAATAGATCTCGTTGGTTTTTCCGGTAGTGCCATCAATTTCTGTCACTCGTTCAAAACGCTTATTTATAGGAGATTTCGTAAACTCTTCTTCCGTTGTTTTGCCAACAATCAAATTGTTTATATTCCAGTTCTTATCAATTTTCAGCGTGGGTTTGTCTCTAACATCTTCCGGTTTGGTCGCATTTTTTAGCAAGTCCGCCATATATTTTTCATTATTGCATCCGCCAAAATCAATTAAACCATTCATGATATCCCAGTAACACGTTTTAGACAAGTTTGTGTTGTTCAAAATGATTAACCTATCGTAGTCTGGCGCGTATAAAATAAATTTATTTTGGGGCTTTAAATTCCAGTATAAACCATGGTCGGTATTTGGATTTTTTGTCCCTTTGCCATATTTTACCTCTAGTTTCTTTAAAATACTCGCCTTTAGCTGTTGCGTCTTGAGCTCAATTCTTACGCCATATATTTTATCATCAGCAGCGTATCGTTTTAAAGATTCTTCTAATTCACTGGCGGTTTTGGCTTGTTTGAGATCAATATGTCCACCGCCAAGACGTGTAATACTATCTGTTTTTAATGTTTCCGAATTGATTTGAAAAATAATCCGCTGCCCTGCTAAATCAATTCCATCGAAACTATACCTTTGTGATTTTTCAACCTCCAGCAACAGACTGAAGGGATACTCTACAGTCTCAACGCCGACCAATAATCGATCCTCAAATTTACTGATTTGTTCAATCGGCTCATTTAAGTTCAAGTTTGCTAAATCTATTTTTTCTTGACTTCTGCAACACATAACAAAGGGTAAAACAGCTAGTAATGATAATTTCTTCATGATTCTTATTCTTTTTTAATAACAGGCAAAACACTACTTTTTACTGGATCTTTCCCACCTTAATCTCCGATCACCAAAAGGTTCTGTTTTCCCTTTTTTATAAATAACCCGTTTACGAATTGTTCCATCTTCTTTATAGTAAAACCATACACCTTCCTTAAGGTTGTTTAGATATGTACCCCTCTCTGCCAGCTTCTTATGTCTGTAAACTTTGGCCTCCCCATTTTTAAAACCATCTGTAAATGGCTCGAAATTGGTTTGGAAACCATTAAATTTTATCGCATAATTCCCGTTTAAAGGCTCTCCCGTTTCCTTTAAACAGGTTTTATCAGTAGCATCATCGTATTCGGTTTGCTCAAGTTCAATATTGATCCATGTCTGTGCAAAACCATTACTGATTGGAATTAAAAAGAAAAATAAAAAAAAGATGCCGGCAAGCATCTTCCTTAAAGCAGATAGCTTTAAAATTAAAATCGATGGAATTAATATTACTTTATTCATTTGTCAGGATGCTAAAATGTTGATATTATTGTTTAAGATTTCAGCTTCATTTACCAAACAAATTTAGCTGTAAAATCTATAGCAAATTGAATGGATTACAATTCGCTGGGTATAAATAACGATTCGTGGCCATTTGCTTTTTTTTCCACATCGATGGCACCCTGAATTCATTATGCTGCTGCCCAATCTTAAGTTTTTCTATTCAAAGAATGGCTTCGAATAAAAACGGCCACGAACTGTATCACCCTATGATTTGTTTAATTAATACATGGTATTATTTCTTTTAAACTCTTTTTGAATTCAAGGCTTTGCTCCATTGTGTTTTATTGCATCTTGGACATGCCTTGGAATCATTCTCAAAACTAAATACGACATGGCCGCAATACATGCATGCGAATGGCCCTTCAGCACTGAATACATCAACCTTTTTGAAAGATGACGGGAATAATGGCAGCCCATACCTCACATCACTATCAGCATAAAATAAAACGCTTAGCGTTCCATCAACTTCTAGAATCCCTTCCTTAACCTGTCCCAAATGTTCGATATTTAAATTTCTCAGTTCAGAAAAAAATTCCATACGCGAAAAGGTATTATCATTTTCATGTTTTATATCAAATACGCCATCCTTTACTACAGGTAAAACTTTACCTTCCAATAAATGGGCAATATTCTCTGATCGGGAAGCAATCCAGGTTATCAACTTATAGACAAAGATTACACATATAAAGACAACAATCGAATGAAAGATTGGTATTTCTTCTTGAAACATTGGATCTCCAGCAGCTGAGCCCAAACTGATTATAATCGCAACCTCAAAAAGAGTTAACTGCCGAACTCCCCTTCTACCCGAGAGCCTTAGAATGATCAGTATTAGAATAAACATTATAATTGTTCTCGCTCCTATTTCAACAAGAAAGGAGCTTTCCACCCCCTCTGCAAATATTTTTTGTATATCAACCATAACCTTTTAAAATCCAAAAATCTTAATGTGGCCTCCGCCATTTAATCCTAAAACATTCCTCCGGTCGCAATAGTTCATCACTTGGCAAAAACAACATACATAAGGTATCAATCTTCAATGGTGTCGAGCTAATTCTGTCCGCAAGTTGTATATAGTAACTTTGATAGTCTGGATAAGGAACTTGCTCTGGTTGTCTTTCTTCATCTGAATAATAACGAAACAAAATGTCGTGTCCGTATTTGCTTAATTTTTCTTTCCAAAATAAAGGTCTCGGAACCTCAGAAAGGTCAGCGGTCAAATACATTTCTTTTTCGTGGGAACAATTAAAAGAGTCTCTTACCGACCTGTCTGCTGAAATCTGGGACTACTCCTTCTTGGGGGGAAGCCCTTCATATCACTTTTCCTTCCGCCTTGAGCAGAATGAAGACATTTTATACTCTTTATTTGTCAGTGTTATTTTACCCTATTTTGCGATCAGGATAATGCGCCTGCCCAATCGGAAAAAATCATTTACCCCCGTAACCGACACTGATTTTCAGGTATTTGAAAAGCTGACAAAGAAAGCACAAAATGTTTTCCCCGAGCATCTGATAATTAAAGACGATAGGTTGCTACAAACAAAGGTTGATATCTTCGAGGCAGATGGGGAAAATCCTCCGTCAATACAGCACCTTTTATTCTCGACGATAGAAACATAGTTACAGCAGCACTATTCCGCAGTATTTAAGAATACTGAAAAGGTCAAATTCAAAGCAGGCATACATTTGCCTGCTTTGATCATTTAAGAAATATATTCTCTTATCTATGCAGACCTCTTGGGAAATAGTTCTTACATCTGTTTCTGACATATCAGTTTCACCAACACTCCAGATCAACCCATACTTCATAAATACCGCCGATACCCTTTGGTCCATAAATTTTCCCCTTAACCTGTAATTTTTAGAAATTGGATTTGATTACCAACAATATTGAGCCGGTAACTCAATACAATAGGGCTTCCAGGAAAATTACCTGAGACTTCCGCTTTCAAAATACTTTGATCCTCATTCTTCTCAAAGCTGATAGGCTTCATAATTGACTTATAGTTTTTGTTTGCATCTGAAATCCATTTTTCGATCTCTTTTCGTCCATTGTGCATTTTGCCCTCATCATAAACTACTGCTGTTTCGGTGAAACACTTGGCATATGCAACACTATTGTAGCTCGCTTGTGCTGCCACTAAATCTATTAACACTTTTGGTAATTCCATGATTTCTTATTTTAGTTACTTTTAACCTATACAATTCCTTCCACAAGAACTCCATTATATATTGCCCCCGCTTTGCGGTGTGCTGCGGCCTCCTGGTAGGGCTTCCCAAAATACCATTTCCTTGCTGATTCCATATCTGGAAATTTAGCAACAACGACTCCCTGGATCTGATCACCTTCGAGAACTTCAAAGTCTCCATAAGGAGAAAGAACTTCAATTGGGTGCCCCTTCATAGTCTCTCCGATCAGGCTCCAATATTTCTCTAGCTCTTTTTGATCAATAGTTGTGATTCTTGTAAATATTATGTATGCTGGCATATGATTAAATTTAAACGGTTGGTATTGTCCCGCCATCGATTACAAATTCGGTTCCGGTGAGATATCCTGCTCGTGGTGATACTAAAAAACCGACCAATTCCGCAACCTCTTCGGGTTTTGCCGGCCTGCCAAAAGGTATTCCTCCCAGGCTGTTCATGACCTGTTGAATTGCTTCCTCAACGCTAATACCGGTTCGCTCCGAAATTTCCTGCATCATTCCCGTTGCACCATCAGTCTGAATCCAGCCCGGCGAAACAGTTAAAACTCGTACCCCTTTCGGTGAGACTTCATTTGATAGATTTTTACTATAATTTAGCAATCCTGCTTTTGCTGCCGCATAAGGTAATGTTGAATCATGTAGTGGTAACCTAGCTTGTATGGAAGCGATATGAATAATGACACCATTTCCCCTTTCTAACATATGAGGCAAAAAGCCTCGGTCTAAACGGACCGGCGCAAGCAGATTGGTATGAATAGCCTTTTCCCAATCTTCATCGCTCAATACTGAAAAACCTCCGCCTTGTGCATCTGAACCGCCCAGATTATTGACGAGTATATCCAACCTTCCAAATTTTTGAAGAACTTCTGTAACTATTTTTTTGGTTCCGGCAGATTGGCTTAGATCAGCAGAAATAAAATGTAACTTGTCGTTGGCTTGTTTAGGGGCATTTCTTGCCGCAATAATCACCGTTGCGCCTGCAT
Source organism: Sphingobacterium paramultivorum (assembly GCF_014109745.1). Lineage (NCBI taxonomy): Bacteria > Pseudomonadati > Bacteroidota > Sphingobacteriia > Sphingobacteriales > Sphingobacteriaceae > Sphingobacterium > Sphingobacterium paramultivorum. The sequence continues at coordinate 1,217,295 of NZ_CP058555.1, read as the reverse complement.
TTAACAAGCGCTCAGCTATTGCCTTTCCCGCGCCTTTTGTACCACCTGTCACCAAAGCAAATTTACCCGATAACTCCTTGTTGAAATCAACTATATGTTCCATTATTGAAATATTTTTATACAAATTTCCGACCTATAAACAGTTTACACAAGTACGGAAAAACGAATTGCATAGGGATAAATTTATCCCATATTGTATATTTTCGAACATTGACTTAATTTTGGAATATGTACGAAAAGAAAATACCTTTAAGTCTCAACTGTGGTTTAGACTTGATTGGTGAAGTTCTCTATGGTAAATGGAAAATACGATTATTGTGGTTTATCAATGAAGGCTATAAACGCCCAAGCGAACTCCAGCGCAAAATACCGGATGCTTCACGAAGAGTGCTAAATGTTCAGCTAAAAGAACTTGAAGAGCACGAATTGGTTGCAAAAGTTATTTACCCTGTTGTACCACCTAAAGTGGAATACAGTCTTACTGAATTTGGGAAAACTTTAATCCCTGTAATTTCTGCGCTAGGAAATTGGGGTGATGAGCATCAGGAGCTTCTAATGAAAGTAATTTTGAAATAAAACGTTCAATTTCCCCGAGGGAAATCCAAAAAAATGGTGTGCGAAAGATCAAAAAAAAGTCGATTCTTCGTTTAGAATCGACTTATATACATACGCTAAAAAAGGTTTGTCCCACAAAAAACATCGTTGTTTTAATGCGGTATTGCAATTTCCGTTCTTCTTTTAATAAGATGGAAAGGAAGTACTGCTTTTTAACATCATTTTGATTTTGGCTCGGCCTTCTCTTGAGCATCTTCAGCTTTAGATGTAATCTGACCTTTCAGTTTATCAAAACCATCGGTCACCGAATTAGCGACATTACTTGCCGTCTCTTTAACACTCGCAGAAGCATTGTTAAACTGATCCTTCACGGCGTCACTAAGTTCTCCATATTTATTCTTTGCCTGATCCTTTAAATCATCTGACTTTTTCTTTATTTTCTTTCTTGTTTCCTCTCCACTTTCTGGAGCAAATAATAGTCCTACAAGTGCTCCAAGAGCAGCACCTGCCAGCATTCCAAGAACTAAGCCTGATTTATTATCTTTGTTGTTGAACATGGTAGTTTTATATTAAGTGGTTTGTAATTAATTCTATACAGTCAAAAAATACAATTAACATACCAACTTAACCAGTCTTCGAAATAAAAACTAAGTTTAGGTAATAATCGGAATCGTTAACCGTACTTAGACCTGTCACTTTATAGATTCTTTGATTCCCAAAATAGAATGGCGTTTAAGCTTCCCTTGGTTTAATTTCTGCCTGAATATTGTTTATCAGCAATATTTAGGAAGTTTATAAGTTATTAAATTATGATATTAACATCCATTTATTTAAACTTGTCCTATATCAGTTATTACAGACTAACCGAAGTTTATGGTAATTATTAACAATTTTGAAGAATATAAGGCCTACGAGGGCAAACTCATCGGGGTTTCCAATTGGCACGTAATTAACCAACAGCAGATCAATCTGTTTGCGGATGCGACGCACGATCATCAATGGATACATGTCGACAAACAAAAAGCCGAAGAGGAAGGTCCCTTTTCTTCAACTATTGCACATGGGTATCTGACCCTATCATTAATTCCTTACTTATGGAAGCAGATTGCAGATGTTAGAAACGTGAAAATGGAAATCAATTATGGAATAGAAAATTTTAGATTTGGACAAGCTGTCCCTGTAGATAGTGAAGTTCAACTCCAAGCAACCGCAAAATCCATCTGCAACCTTCGCGGAACAATAAAAGTGACTATTGAGGCTAAACTTGTTATCAAGAATCAAATTAAGCCAGCTTATATCGGGGATGTAGTATTCCTCTATCATTTCAATACCTAAACTCGGTATATTTCATTATCAGCAACGCTATCAAGAACGCCCTTACCTAAGTGTAAAAATTCCAACAAAATGCAAGGGCCGCCATTTTTAGCACGCTTTCCTTTTATAGATTTCCGATAATCTTTTATGGTCTCTTATCGACAATTCATCAATTACTTCCCGACAATCACTTTTCGATGTTCAGTTCCCCATTCGGCCAGGGTATTGATGATTTTTTTTAGCGTCAAGCCGTATTCTGTTAGTTGATATTGAACCGTTACGGGTTGCGTGTCGAGAACTATCCACAGTTGCAGCTAGCGGAAACAAAGTGGATGTGCTTGTACTGAATGCGGGAATAGCAAAGCAATATTCAATTGAAGATACAACCGAAGAGGTTTTGATGACCTTTGCAACATCAATGTCAAAGGACTATTCTTTACTTTGCAAAAATTAATCCCTCATTTATCAGAAGGAGATTCCATTGTTCTTATCTCATCTGGAGTCTCTGTGAGCGGTATGCACAAATGGGTGCTTATGCAGCTACTGAACTGGCAGAATCTTGGAATTAACATTTGAAACGCCACAAGGAAGCAGTCCGTCGATTAGATCTCTCAGCGCTCCTCTATCGATTTCTGGTCGGAAATGTTCATCTCCGAATACGGGGGCTTCGTCTCGATGACTCTCATCCATCAGCATATTTCCCTGCGGATCAAGAAGACGGTATTTGTGTCGCCTCCATCGCTTTAAGACCTGAATCAAAGTGGTAAGGATAAGACGCCGCCGACCGACAGTGAAGAAATGTATATTTCCGCAGAGCTATATTTCGCGAAGGTCTCGAGAAATTGGAACGGAGGTATTTTAATGAAAGCGGAGCATTGAAAAACGTCTGGAGAGAGACGACAATACACCATTCTATGAAGCGGAAAGTCAAATGAGCTGTTAAGATATAAGCCTCATTTTGCTTTAATTTTATTTCTATGCTTTAGACCAAATTTAATTAAAACATTGGCAACTTCCTCCGTTTCTTTAGCATAGGCGGTAAGCGTATAAGAAACGGTCACAGGTTTGGTATCATTAACTGTTCTACTAATCAGCAAATTGTCTTCTAATTCCTGAAGTTCCTTGGATAGAACTTTTGGGGATATTCCCTGAGCCATCTCTTGCAGATCTTTAAACCGCATTGTGCCGTGTTGCTGCAAATTGTGCAGGATACAAAATTTCCATTTGCCACTGAGCAATTCAATGCCATCTTTTAATGCCAATATCGTTTCTTTATCAATATTTTTATTGCTCATATGATAGTTACTTTCCTAAAGGTAATGAATAGTAAATATATATTGAATATCCAATAGTTTTGTTGAACAGAAATTTAAGGAAAATCATTATGAAAGTAACAGTAATCGCAAATATTTCAGCTAATGGAAGAATTTTGATATCCGATAATCCACATCATAAGCTGCCACCGGAAGCAATGGAATTTTACCTACAATTTGTAAGGCAGGTTGGAAATGTAGTGATAGGATTGAAAACATTTGAAAATTTTCTAAATTTTCCAGATCCGGTAAAAGATCATTTTAAGGGAATAGAAATCATCATATTGGCCGATAAACCTTATACGGCTGATGGTTACCAGACTTTAGCAAGTCCTGAAGAGGCAATTGCATATATGTCTGCAAAAGGAGTGCGGGAAATAGCCGTTGGAGGCGGAGCAGGTACTTTCAACGCTTTTTTGGACAAGAATTTGGTTACCGATATTTATTTTAACGTCAGCCCTATAATCACTGGAGCTGGAGCAATTTTAGCAAACAATAAGGAGTTAAGTTCAAAGTTCAAGTACAAAGGACAGGCGCTTAAAAACGGTTTTCTTCAATTGCATCTAACTAAAGAATACTAAATAACGACAAACCAAAAATGTCTTTCAAAAATAGTTGAATGACGGAAACAAATCCGCTAAAATTATTTCTTTCGGATCTATATCAACGATGTATGTCTCCTTCAATTCTATCTTCGAAACGCTATGTGCCGCAGCATTTTGTGCAAAGAAGACCGTATAAAATCTGACCAATAGTAATAACAAAATGGAAACTTCATATAAGAAGTTTTATAGAAATTAAATCTACTTAATTTATCCGTCGCTTCCAACTGTAGTCAAACGAACAGCTTTCGCACCTAACAAAGAAATAATTGGTGTATATTTTAATGTTGTATTAGCTCTAAACTTACCAAAGTTCCATTATCCAATAGAAGATTAAAACTTTAATAAATCGTTGACGTTTTTGACCAATGTCAACGACTGTATCCTAATATAAAGTGCATCTTTGACGTATAAAATAATAAGCGATGAGAGAGCAACTATTACAATTGTTACGTGAGAAAGCGTTGTTAACCGAACAGCAATTAGCAGAGGCCCTAACTTATTTTAAACATCAATCGATAAAGAAAAATAACCATCTGCTCAACGAAGGTTCCATTGCAGACTATCTTTTCTTTGTCGGTAAAGGCTGTTTGCGCCTATATTTTCGCAATGACGAACTATCAACGGCAACCCGATTCATGGCTTTTGAGCATACTTTTCTAACCTCTATCGTTAGTTTTATCTCAAGACAGCCAGCTACAGAATTTATCCAAGCAGTAGAAGATACGGAGGTGCTCAGCATCAGCAACACTGATTTTACCTTTTTGAGGGAAAACATGCCTGGCTGGGACAATTTTTATATCTACATTCTCGAATATGGATTAACTGTCATAAATAATAAACTCAGCAGCTTATTAACTCAAACCGCTAAAGAACGCTATCGCGATCTACTGAAAAATAATCCTGAGCTCATACAGCGTTTGTCTAATGTCAACCTTGCGGCTTATCTGGCCATATCGCCTGAAACACTAAGTAGACTAAAATCTACTATATAACTAATAAAAAATGAGAAGCGATGAAGTAAAGAAGGGATACCAACGTACTCCCCATAGAGCCCTATTTCGGGCCACAGGCATAAATGATAACGATTTCGATAAGCCTTTTATTGGAGTAGCAAATTCCTTTATCGAAATTATACCCGGACATTTTTTTCTGAATAAGGTTGCTGAGATCATTAAAGAAGAAATCAAGGCAAACGGATGTATTCCTTTTGAATTCAATACGATAGGTATTGACGATGGTATTGCTATGGGACACGATGGTATGCTTTACTCGCTCCCCAGCCGAGAATTAATTGCCAACTCAATTGAAAGCGTCATGAATGCACACAAATTGGATGCAATGATAGCTATCCCTAACTGCGATAAGATTGTACCCGGGATGATTATGGGTGCGCTACGTGTAGATGTGCCTACAATTTTTGTAAGTGGAGGACCCATGCGAAAAGGATATACCAAAGATGGTACTGCCATTGACCTGTCTACAGCTTTCGAGGCTGTGGGCAAACACGAAGCGGGCTTAATCAGTGACGATGAACTCAAAGACATCGAGTGTAACGCATGCCCCAGTGGTGGTAGTTGCTCGGGTATGTTTACAGCAAATTCCATGAACACGCTGATGGAAGCTATGGGTATAGCACTACCTGGTAATGGAACCATATTGGCGTTAACACCCGAGCGTGAAAATCTATATCGGGAATCAGCCAGAAGGATCTGTGAAATCGCCAAAGACGATCAGCTTTCCAAGCAATTCAAACTTAAAAACATCATTAATGCAAAAGCCATCCAGAATGCTTTTGCAGTGGATATGGCTATGGGTGGTAGTACCAATACTGTTCTTCATATGCTTGCTATAGCTCACGAAGCAGATGTAGATTTTCAGCTTAGGGACATTAATTCAATATCGGATCAAGTAGCTCACATCGCAAAAATATCGCCCAGTTTAAGCACCGTTCACATGGAAGACGTCCATCGCGCCGGGGGCGTAAATGCTGTAATGAACGAAATGACCAAGCGCAGCAACCATGTCCTCCTGGATAATATAACGGTCGGTGGCGAAATGCTATTCGAAAAGATTGCAAATGCAGCGATCAAAGATTCAACAATTATACATACAATAAACAATCCATACAGTCCTGTCGGAGGATTGGCGATTCTATTTGGAAATCTGGCAGAGCAGGGAGCTGTGGTAAAATCCGCAGGAATCACGGGCGAAAAGAAATTTAGCGGGACTGCAGTTTGCTATGATAGCCAACAAGATGCCATAGTAGGCATCCTTGCCGGTGAGATCAAAGCTGGCGATGTTGTGGTGATCCGTTACGAAGGTCCCAAAGGTGGGCCGGGGATGCAGGAAATGTTGACACCTACAAGCCTGATCATGGGAATGGGATTGGGTAGTTCGGTAGCCTTGATAACAGATGGGCGATTCAGCGGAGCTACTCGCGGAATAGCTATAGGACATGTCTCCCCTGAGGCTGCTGAAGGTGGATTAATTGGATTACTAAAAAACAGAGACCACATCGTTATTGATATTGACCAACATATGCTTTCAGCTGACATAAGCGAAGATGAGATACAATTGCGAAGAAATAACTTTATTCCGATCAGAAAAAAACTAAATTCTAAATGGTTGAGTCAATATCGGCAACTTGTTAGCAATGCTAGCAGTGGTGCTATATTAAATTGTGATTTTTGAAAATAAAATCGTCTCAGCTTAGCGAATTGACGTGATAGCCAAATTTTAATGATTTAGGAAAATAAGGAAGTACCCCCAAAAAAACTATTAAATTAAAAGTTCAAGTTGCAACGCGTCAACTTGGACTTTTAACAACTTTCTACTCCTTTCTGGAGACTTGTAGTCCGATTGATAAAAACTTCTTGAATACAATAGATTAAACCCATAAAAACAGATATGCGTTGTTTAACGAGATGCGGAGTATATATGACATATTCATTGACTGTCTTTCGGTTGATGCCCCACAACCTAGCGATGGAGCGATTACTCTCCCCACGGGCTTTTAATTGAATTATATTTATTTGAAAAAAAGTCCAGCTATAAGTAACATAACTGAACTCCGTAGTTTTTATTTATACACTTAGTGGGACAGTCCCGACCGTTACACAATTCTATAACCTCTTCTCATTATAAACCGCGTTTAACATTTTGAAACTTTACCTCCGTCAATTTGCTGATTAATAATAAAAAACTTATCTCAAATCGATAGAATTTCGTATCCTTCCACGCCAATGTTGATCAATTATTGTAAAAACAAAGTAATCATCGAACCATTAAAAACAACCAAATACCACTTTTTAGTGGTCGTTTTATTCATAATATTCGATCTTTCTTTTTATTAAAATTCCGCCTTCAAATTCGTCTTTAGGATTTCTTTTAATAATCTGCTTTTGTTCAACCCAATTTTCATAATGATCATAAATATATGAATAGGTTGATGATTGTATGGTAGGGCTTTCTTCAGATCTGCTTTTTTCTTCTTCTATATCGCCATGTGAGTTGTATTTATAATTTTTTGTTTCTTTAAAATAAGAAGAATTTAGCTCGATTGGTTTATTTGAATTGTCATATCTGATATCGACAACCCCTGATATATTGCCATCAAAATTGTCAGTTTTTTCTTGAATCATATTTTTATTCTGATCATATATTTTAGTGGCAATAGAAACTAACAAAAACTCTTTTTTTGTTTCGTCGTATTCATAACGTTTTATTGTTTCGTCATTTTCATTATAAAAATAATCCGTGTATGCGCTAAATTGATTCAGACTTAACCTATTGCCTTCGTACCGGTTTTCAATCTTTTTTGTCAATTGTTTTTGTTCATTATAAGAGAACAAAATCTCCCCATATTTATCCCCTGTAACTGTGCCAATTAGTTCTATTTTGCAGAGTTTGCCTTTTTCATAGATATATCTTTCATTTAAATTGTAATTATTTTTATTCTTGCTTTTGTCAAACTCTACGATATAGATAGTTGAAACGGTACCATCTAAATTGTACTCTTTATATTGATCCAGTCCTTGCATGTCGCTTCTGTTAATAGGCCGCCCCGCTATTCCATGGTAGGTTATTTCCTCTGTTTTTATCTGGGGTTTAGTTTTCTGTGTATCTTGTCCAAAAGCAAAAACGCACAGTAAGAACATTGACATAAATGCTGTTATTTTTTTTCTCATATCGTATTTTTTATGACCTATCCCCACATATATAGCCTCGCCAAATAGTACACCAAAGCTTAATTCACCATTTTTAAAATAGCGCGAGCTCGCTACCGAACTTCAATTACTTGACTCAACCTCACGTATGTAAATATACGGCCGGTCTTTTTGGTATGAAAGGCTATTTTATAATTCGTAAAGCTGTATTTATTATCCGCTATCATTTTTCAATTATCGGGATAGAATCATGGTATAATATTTCTTAAGGGGACAAGATTAATAACTAAACTTATTATGCAGAGCACCGATTTGTAGAGAAAAGATGAGACCGGCTGGAATCTGTTGTGACATTGTCTTAAAAACGATAAATCTCTTTATACGGTGCAAAATAAGCCACATACAGAATAAAATCTATCAGTGAGTATCAGATATATTGCTAATTTTTAGCCTTTAAGAACATGCTTGTAGGTGAATACAATCCGTTTATCATTTAAATTCCATTGGGCCGTTTCGTTGGAAATCAGTTCATCATGTCGCTTGCGAATATCTCTTAATGCATTACCGACAGATTTACGCAGGTATTCACTTTCGCTGGCCTTATGCAAACTGATAAGTTGTATGGCCACTTTGGGGTGGATTTTAAAATAAGGGCGGCTGGTCCAAATTCTCAGGCCTTCTGTCACAGCCCTGCAAACATTGGGATGTTTGTCACTAAGCCACTCTTTTATTACCAGTAAGGACTGCTCGTAGCCATTGTCTTTACAGAACTGATCAAATGCTTTCGCTACTATTTCCTGTACCTGCCAGCTTTGGTCGGACCGGGCGACCTCTTTAAGCTGGTTTAATACCTGGATGTCTTTCGCAGCAATAAATCCCAGAATGAATATCGCGCAACACCTAAGTTGGTAATGCTCACTTTTCAGCAAGCGGATCGCTATCGACTTTGCATCCTCCAAACTTTCCTGTCCGATGATCTCCAGCGCTTCCTCTTCAAAAGGTTTGAACCCATGCTCAATCTTCGTAAGTTTCTTTTCAAGTGAATCCATGATAACAATTTACTTCCACAAGTTACAAATAATTCATAAGTGTCTTATAATCTAAGATTAACTTAAATCCTGATGAAATAAGAATAACCAGTATAGCTTCCGCGCTGACCTATCGAAAATAGAATTCCTATACTCACACTTATCAATTTCTGAATTTATAGTAATTGTCTACTACATTATCGCAGCCTTATTTCCCGGAACAATTGATACAAATAAAAGATACTACAACTACACTTTTGTGTAATGGTTCTATTCCTCGTTTTACCTAAAACTTTTTTAGCTTTTCGGTCAATTAATAGATGTACAAAAGATAACAGTTTAAACCAAATGACCGGCAATCAGGCTTGCCATGATAGATTCAGAAATTTGGAAAAATGGGGTACTTACATGTTGTTTATAATAACTTGAAGCAAAACTAAAGCTTGTTTAGAATGATCTTCACTTTCATTTTATTTTGACCACAACTTTTCCTTTCGCTCTTCCATTTTCGACATATTCCAAAGCTTTGTTGGTTTCTCCAAACGGAAATACTTTGTCTATAATAGGCTGAATGATTCCAGACTCTATCAATTTTGTAATTTCATTGAGCTGGTTTCCATCTGCCTTCATAAAAAGGAACGTGTAATCAACGCCCAATTTTTTCGCCTTTTTCTTAATCCCGAAGCTCAGAAATCTTGTTACCATCTTTACCAGCCAATTCGCATGTATAGCTTCAGCAAACTCAGGTGTTGGTGGACCGGAAATTGAAATGACCCTCCCTCCTGCTTTTAAAATATTTAATGATTTTTCAAGTGTTTTATTATCCTGGCTATTTAAAACGAGGTCATAATCTTTCAGTATTGCTTCAAAATCCTGTGTTTTATAATCAATTAAAACATCAGCGCCTATTTCTTTCAGAAAATCAAAACTTTTGGCACTTGCAGTTGTCGCAACAGTTGCGCCAAGATGTTTCGCCAACTGGATCGCAATGGTACCTACTCCTCCCGAACCTGCCTGAATAAATACCTTTTGTCCTTTTTTTAACCGACCAATTTCCACCAGAGCCTGCCACGCTGTGAGTGCGACCAAAGGAACCGATGCAGCTTCTTCCATCGAAAGATTCTTTGGTTTAAAGGCTAAATCTTCTTCCCTCACCGTTATATATTCTGCAAATGTACCTATATGAAAGTCGGTCGGCCTAGCATAAACTTCATCTCCAACATTGTATTTTTTCACATTCTTTCCCACTTCCTTTACAATTCCAGCAAGATCGTGACCTAAAATAAGCGGCATTTTGTAGGGAAGAATAAGTTTGAATTCCCCTGTTTTTATTTTCGAATCTAACAGGTTTAAACCTGTTGCATAAATCTCCACCAAAACTTCATTGTTTTTAATTTTTGGTAAAGAAACATCTGTCAGCTGCAGGCCTCCCTTTGTATATTTATTAATTAGAAATGCTTTCATGATTATTTCAATTTTATATACTCTTTTTTAGCATTGATTATATTATAGGCCGTCTTAGGCGCAATCCTATTAAGAATGGAAATAACCTTTGTATCCCCCACTTTTATCGTTTCAACGTCTTTCTTAATACCTAAAATCAGCCCCTTGACCAGTTGTTGCGTACTTATCTTTTTATCCTGCCGATCGGCGACCATATCGGTATCGACCAAAGGTGGAAGCAATTCAAAAACTTTCACCGAACTATGGATTGCCTGCAAATGTGACCGCAATGATTTTGTATAAAATGCCAAAGCCGTTTTCGAAGCAGAATACGTTGCTTCCAATACCGACGGAACTATGCTCAAAATGGAGGTTGTATTGATGATTGCTGCCTCTTGACGGGATTTGAGCATTTCCATAAATAGATTATTCAGGCGGATTATCCCGAAATAATTAACCTCCATTTCATAAACAGCACCTTCCAGATGTCTAGTGTCGGCAATACCAAGGTTTAACGGAGCAACCCCAACACCTGCATTATTGTACAGGATGTCAATACCCCCCATTTCGCTTACCTTTTCATAAAGAGCGATTGCATCCTTCTCCTGAGAAGCGTCAGATTGAATAATCGTTATTTCAGGATATTGCTTTTTTACGGCTTCCAGTTTTGACTGGTTTCTTCCCGTAATAATTACGCTGTTTCCCAGTGCTAAAAACTGTTTTGCAGCTTCCAGTCCTATTCCTGAACCTCCTCCAGTTATCAGGATCACCTTATTTTTCAAATTCATAATGAAAAATTTAATAAGAACTGAACCAATCTTTTAATTTCTCAAAAGACTGATTCAGCTTGTATTTATGCCTGAACTAATTTTGCCATAGCTTCCCCAATTGCATTTGCGTAAACCTTTGTATCACCAACAGGAATATCAAACAAATTGTTTTCCAGTCCAATAAACAGTTCGTCCGCCACTTCACTGGGCGCAATTCCAGCCGCCCCACCTATTTCAGCAGAAAAATCGGTGTTTACCAATGGAGGATAGACCTCATAGACCTGAAGTTTTTGCTGCTCTTCATAAGTTTTTCTCAGAGCTGTAGTATAGCTATGTAGTGCCGCTTTCGTTGCACCATAGGTTGGAAGAAATTTATGACTTCCATATACAGCAATAGACGAAACGTTGACCACCGCTGATTCTTCTTTTTCCAACAAATGTGGAATCATTAATTCTGTAAAGTGAATGATCGCAAAATAGTTCGTATTCATCTCGATCATTGCTTTTTCGTGTGCATTGGTCGTTTCACTGAGTAAATATCCAAAAGCTGCTCCCGCATTATTAATGATGATATTTACATCATGATGATTTGTCTTCAAATCTTCTGCAATTCGTATCCTATCTGTCTCTACTGAGAGATCGCCCTGAATGGCAACGGCATCTTTCAACTCGGTCAACGCTCTTTGAAGACGGTCCTCATTACGTCCGTTTATAATAATTTTATTTCCTGTTTCATTTAGTTTTTTGGCAATTGCCAATCCTATTCCTGCGCTTCCGCCGCTAATGAATATAGTATTTCCTGTTGTTTTCATTTTGACAAATTTTGTTTGATATTATTTTATGTATATAACTGTGTTCTTATTTATTTAAAAATGGATAATCTGTATATCCCTTTTCACCGGGTGTGTAGAAGGTATCCTGATCAGGAGTATTCAGTATAGAATCTCTTTTATAGCGTTCTACAAGATCTGGGTTGGCTATAAATGGAATGCCAAAAGACACCAGATCCGCATCTCCATCCTCCAAGACCTGTGTGGCCGTTTCTTTATTGAAAGCACGGTTAATGATAATAGTTCCTTTATAAATTTCACGAAAATGCTTTGCCACGTGCTGAATCGCATTTTTATTACCCGTTAAATCGGTGAAAGGCTCTATTAAATGAATGTAGGCCAGATCATAATCATTTAACCGGCTGACAATGTAATTATACGTCGCAATGGTCTCATCATCCACAGCAATTCCCATTATTCCATTCAACGATGGATTGAGACGCACGCCAACATTTTTGATGTCAGCCACTTCTCTGATCGCATCTAATATTTCAAAAAGAATTCTTGCGCGATTTTCAGGAGAACCTCCGTATTCATCTGTTCTGTTATTGGCATTTTTGCTGAAAAACTGCTGCAAAAGATAGCCGTTTGCACCATGAAGCTCTATCCCGTCAAAACCAGCACGGAAAGCATTGATAGCTCCTTGTTTAAAATCGTTAACTGTTCTTTTGATATCTTCAATTGTCATCGGCTGAGGAGCAACGGTAGGTTTAAAGCCTTCTAAAGTAAATGCTTTCTGCCTAGGATTAAAATCGGATGGAGCAAGAGGTAATCTGCCCTCATGCAAATCGGGATGCGAATAAGCTCCTGTATGCCAGAGCTGGGCAAAGATCTTCCCTCCTTTGTCGTGAACAGAATCAGTGACCAATTTCCAGCCTTCAACCTGGTTATCTGTATAGATTCCGGGAACATTGATAAATCCAATACCCTCCTCACTGATAAAAGTGCCTTCGGTAATGATCAGTCCGGCTGTTGCACGCTGCGCGTAATATATCGCAGTCAGTTCGGTTGCAACATTACCCTCGTTGACAGATCGGGCTCTGGTCATCGGAGCCATTACCATCCTGTTATTTAACCGTTTACCATTAAGCTCGTAGCTTTCAAACAACTTGTTGCTCATATTTCAATTCTTTGGTTTAATATTTAAAATATACTTTTTAGTCTATTTTGTTTCAAAAAAAATTACAGTATATACTGCTCTAATTCTTTTTTAAGGTCCCTGATAAGTTCTAGCATCAATTTTCTCGATCCCATCGTCCTGCTCAGAACAATTCCACCTTCTATCGCTGAAAACATTTTAAAGGCAAAAACTTCTGCATTTAGGTTTTCTGAAAATTCACCGTTAATTTTTCCTTCTTCCAGTACATTTGAAAGAGCGATCTGACCCGCATTCAGAACTGCTGCAACCTTCTTTTTTATCGAAGGAAAATTATCATCAGCCTCAACAGCGGTGTTAAAGATGGGACAGCCTCCTGCTATATATGTATCGATCGGGTTCTTATAAAAATCAAGATATAAAAAGATCTTCTCTTTCGCTGTTTTACCTTTTGATACAATAGATGCCACTCTTTCGGTTATTTTTTTTAGGGAATAGTCTACAACCTGTTCCGAAAGATCCTCTTTTCCATTGAAATGCCCATAAAGACAGCCCTTAGTTAACTTGGTCGCTTCCAAAACATCGTCAATGCTCACACCCGATATCCCTTTCTCATTGTAAAGCGGGCTGGCGGTTTCAAGAATAAATTGTTTTGTTTTTTCTGCTTTTGTCAACATCTGTTTTATTATTTACGCTACAAATATACCAAAAAGTATATTTTAAAAACAAATAAAATATACTGAAAAGTCTGTGTGTCTTGTCCAAAAGCAAAAACGCACAGTAAGAACATTGACATAAATGCTGTTATTTTTTTTTCTCTTATCGTATTTTTTATGACCTATCTCCATATATACCAGCTTTTGGAGGAAGTGATGCCTGTGGAGTGTTCGTTTTTAGCTAGCAATCGTTCGGTATCGAACAGGGTTATTAACTCAAAGTTTTTATTTTCAGGAGGATAGCATTTTGGCAAGTACCTTGTTAACCACTAATTATGAATAAAACAGTATTTAACTAAAGACCTCCAATGAAACCATTATTTAACCTTCTTCTGTTCATATTTTTGACAGGCAGTGCATTTGCACAAACAAACTCGACGACATGGAATAAGTTCCTATCAGACTTTAAGAAATTAGAACGGGATTATAATACCTATTATCCGGCAAAGGATTATCAAAAATCCACAAAAGTATTAAATGCCATATCGGCCAAAATGGACAGCTTACAGCTATCTGAAAAAGAAAAGCAGGAATATCAAACTACGATAGGTGAAATTAATGCGAATATAAACTACAACCTTGCTTGTTTACAATCATTACTCAATCAAAAAAAACAAGCTGTTTCAAGTTTTGAAAAGGCAGTTTTGTGGGGATATACCGACTATCGTAATGCTTTAAATGATCATGATTTAGACAATATCCGTAAAGAAAAAAAATTTGTAAAAGCATTAGTCCAACTGAAGCAGTACGATAAATTAACCCTATTGCAGCAATCTGGAGGATACATTTCAGCAAATAGTGACTCTTTGCCGGTATTTACCTACGAGGTAACGAGCAATCGAAATTTATTAGCGGTAAAAAATTTTTTCGATCTGGACTCGATAGCTGGTAAGGGTGACGAAATCTCCAAAATCTGTAATATCATGTTTTTTGTCGCAAATAATATTAAATATGACGGCAGCAATTGGGCACTATGTGAGTTTGACGCGATCGATTTTTACAACTATCACAAGGCAACTGGAAAAGGTATCAACTGTCGGCACAAAGCGATGACGTTAAATGAAATGTATCTTGCTATGGGATTTAAGTCTCGTTATGTTACATGCATGCCAAAAGACGATAAAGATACTGACTGCCATGTGATCAATAGCGTATATGCTGAAACTCTAAAAAAATGGCTGTGGATGGATCCTTCCCATGGTACATTTGTGATGGACGACAACAACAATTTACTGAGCATTGAAGAAGTTAGGGAGCGTTTAAAAAATAATCAATCGCTCAAGCTAAACGCAGAGTCCAAAGTAAATAAACTTTGGTACCTGGATTATTATATGGCAAAGAATTTATACTGGATTCAATGCACGAATAAAAGCCAGTTTAACACAGAAAGTAGATATAGGCCCGTAGCCCCTGATCTGCAGTACATTTCTTTAGTTCCAAGTGGGTTTGACAAAAGCAATAACAAATATTTAAAAAACAACGTGATTACGTTTGATCCTGCTTACTTCTGGATTTCCCCTGAAACAAATACAACACAATAAAATTGTATCGGCAGGCATGACCTGCCGCTTTTATTCAGACTGTCAAAGGTGGAGTTGCGGACTTCCAGCTACGTCTCCCAGCATCGTAAATCTAGCCACTTATCGTGCTGTCAGGCTCGGAATTATTTTGCTGGACAGGCTCCCGGGGAGTTTAAAAAACAGTATACTAAAAAAATGAAGCCTAGATCTTCGTAAAAGTTTTATAAACAAGAATGGTATGAGTAAGATGAAAGGCTAAAAATAAGGCAGAAGCACTGATAAAAATCCATTTCTTGAATGGCAGGTTAAAATTAAAGGTATCTCCTATCAGTGAAATTCCTAGAAGCCATACCAAAGGTGTGTAAGCGGGAGCAGAAAAACCAAGAAGGCTATTGCTCCAAATGCTTTTAGAAAATAAAATTAATAAAACCCACGAAAGCATGTACAGCAATAATCCTGTAAGATAAATGCTGAAGCCGACTTTTTGCCTTTTTGTACGCAGCTGCAGAGGCATCAAAAATGAAATTACAAATATAAACAGCCTAAAAATATTCTCACCGTACGTTAACACGTCCGGAATATTAGCAGAAAATATTTCGGCCTGGTAATTGGCAGGCAACTTATTGCTTAATAAAATATTCCAAATAATGATCGGCAACATCAATATGAAGCAGTTCAAATAATAGCTTTTATAACTCATACTATAGATTTTTTGGTTGGTTTAGTATTCCCCCACTCTGTTTTTAATTTTGATAGCAAATCTAACCTCTCTGAGATAATCTCAACTTTATGATCATTTAAAAGGAGTTACACTGATTTCAATCATCAGATTTTCAAAATAAAAATAGAATCCAAATGAATCCCTGATTTTCTTTGGTGCGCTTTCAAATTTCAAACCGCTGTCGTTTATTAATTTCTGATATACCTCGTGAACAGCTTTCTCATCTTTTTGATAAAATCCAATATGGAAATTCGCTGGATACTTAGGTCTATTTTCCTAGTTGTTCAATTGCTGCCCCCAAAGGACTAAAGCAAAATTATTGCTACTTTCAAGCACTGCCATTTTGCTGTTTCTGTTTATAATTAAATTAAAACCCAACTTTTGCGTAAATAGATCTACGGCTTTATCTACCTCTTTTACGACCAGGTTGATGTGATTTAGATGCATTTTTTCTTCTTTTATTTAATACAAAATTATGCATCAGGAATCAGGTTCAATTGGATAAATCGGTCGTTTTCATTTTTGTTTAAAATAGTTGGCGTTACTCCGGCATATTTTTTTACTTCACGGATAAAGTGAGATTGGTCGCCATAGTTCAGTTCTGGATAGAAATTTCCTTCTTTCAGTTGTTGCAATGAATTTGAAAAACGTACAATGTTAACATATGATTTTAGCGTAAGCCCAAGCCAATTCTGGAAATAGCGGTTAATCTGCCTGCTACTCCAACATATTTTACCCGCCAGTTCTTTTACTGTAATTTCTCCCCTAGATTTACTGATAAGCTCAAACAACTTCTGTTTCATTCCATCCATTTGTTTTTTATACTTTGAAGAAATAGTATAACAGGCCTTTTTATAAAAACACTCGAAGTCAATGAGGTCATCTTTTGAAAATCCCCAATAATCATCTGGCAACGTTTTTTTTGTATTTTTTAAATCCGAAAAAGAGTGATTAAAAATATATTCCGCAGCAGTTGGATAAAAGCTAATGGCGAACATCCGAGATTTCGGGAATGGTGGCTTTATAACAGGTTCTGTACAGACTCCACAAATAAAAATCTCAAAAGCTCCTTTTTCATCTGTCAGAAGAAATAAGTCTATTTTGCCGTCTGGAACGATAATTCCTTCTTTATTCTCATCAGAATGATTTATTACCATCCAGATACTCTCTACGATGTGTTCAAGCGATTGCCACGGCTTAAGTGACATATATTCTAATTGATTATTTTGAAAATTCATCGTTAAGCAGCTCTGAAATTGATATTTACAAATGTATCATTTTAAATAATTCGCTGTTCATTCTACTTAGCATAATCTCATCGCTCAAAGCAGCGGATTGGCCGTCGGTATTGATTTTCTGTTCATGGCATTATGGTCTCGATAATAAGTAGGTTCTTCGTTAACCAATTGAAGCTTCCCTTCATTCAAGAAAAATGTAATGCCCCCACTTTACCTTGAAGTACTTACCTTCCATGAACCGGATGCTGTTTTAATTTTATCTATGGAAGATTTGCTAGCCCCAGCGGTTTTTAAATTCTTTTCTTTTTTCATATCCAATGCTGTTCTTATTTGATCCATCAGGGGTGAACAAAGCCAAAGTCTGAAAGGTTTGGTAGGTATTTATATTTGCAAAAATTACCACCATTTCTGCGCTATGGGCTTGAAAATGATGTTTTGATAGCGTGTTAAAAGGGCTTTTATATGATTATTCTGGTTGAATAATCACAAAGTGTACAAACTCAAATTCATTTTTTATATCCTCACGAATCCGGCGTATCGCCTCGGTGATCTCCTCTGTGTCAAGATGATCTTCAAAGTCAATAATAAGCATCAATACAACATACTCTGGCGATTGATAAGTGGATAGTATGTTTTTAGTTTTTATAACAGCCGAATCCTTTTCGGCAAGCTGGGCGATTTTCAATCTTGTTTCTGAAGCAATTCCCTCTCCCATTAATAAGCTTCTGCTTTCTCTAGCCAATATAAAGGATACAAAAACCAACAACAAGCCTACGATTACTGAAGCTAGGCCATCTAATTCAGGAATCTGCAAGTAATGACTTAGTCCCATTAGTACCATAACGATTATTAACCCTGCCACAGCTGCACCATCTTCAAAGACCACAAGGAAACTGGAAGGATCTTTACTTTTAATAATTGCATCCCACCACCCCATGCCATTGCGGGTTTTATTGAATTCTTTTAAAGCAATAAAAAAAGAAGTTCCTTCAAAAATTAAGGAGAGTATAAGTACAATATAATTCCAAAAAGGATCGCTCATTAATTCGGGTTTCATGATATGAGCTACACCCTGGTAAATAGATAATGTACCACCAAGCCCAAAAATCAGAATGGAAACAATAAAAGACCAAAAGTATAGTTCTTTACCATAACCAAAAGGATGAGACTGGTCGGGTGGCCTCTTACTTCTTTTTAAGCCATAAAGTATGAGCAATTGATTTGCAGTATCTACCGTTGAGTGAATACCCTCTGAAATCATGGATGAACTATTTGTAAATGCTCCCGCAATGAATTTAGTTAATGCAATTAATACATTCGCCGCGAGTGCACTGTATATTGATTTTTTATTACTGGTTTTTAATTCCGGATTATCCATGGAGGTTTTGATGCGTTTATTTCGTATATTTTTCAATTACTTTTTTGAGATCAATACCTTTACCAAGGACCGGTTTAAAAATATCACCTTCACTATTCATCCTTTCTAACGTAATTCTGTTCCACTTGGTTTCCCGCCAAAGGGTTCCGGGGTTTTCTCTTCGGTACGCTTTTGCCGATATTTAGCTAATCCCATAGCTGTATCTTTAGGTGATCTGTTTCTAGCTGTTTTTCCCTTTTTGGATTTATTATCGGCCATGATCGGTATTTTAAAAATTAATATATTGGTAAATAATAAAATGCATATTACACTACCAGTTAATTCGATTTTGATATAGCACAAAACTCAATATGAAATGGTTTTCTCTGATTTAGCAAATTGCTGTTTATGGCCTGATAAATATTATTCTGAACAATGCTGGCGTGCGAAAGGTTTTGCTAACAGGATTGTACCCAAACTTAGAAGAGAATATCGCTTTCGTTTTTATTTGATAACAGTTAAATATATTTTATTGAACTAAAGTGGTTTGGGCTGGGTTATCTATGCAGTAACACTTAAAATTTTTATTATGGCAACTACGAAATCTGTACCGGCAAAAAATGCCACAAAAAAACCTTCTGGTAATACCGGAAAAATGAAAGACAGTGAATTCCACGAGTTTTTCGTCGATGAACTAAAAGACATTTATTGGGCCGAGAAACACTTAGTGAAAGCTTTACCTAAAATGCAGAAAGCGGCAACTAGCGAAAAACTCGCCGCTGCTTTTGAAAAGCATACCAAGGAAACTCAGAAACATATAGAAACTCTTGAACAGGTATTTGAGCAATTGGGAGAAAAAGCTGTTGCTAAAAAATGTGACGCTATGCAGGGTCTACTTGATGAAGCCGATTCGATCATTTCTGACACAGAAAAGGATACTTTTACCAGAGACGCAGGCCTCATCCTTGCCGCACAGAAAGTAGAACACTACGAGATCGCTACTTACGGTACTCTTCGCACATTTGCAGAAACGATGGGACACGACGATGTAGCTTCACTGCTCCAAAAAACCTTAGACAATGAGAAGGATACCGACGAAGCATTAACAGGGATAGCAGGCGGTTTCGTAAACGACAAGGCTGCCCAAGAATAGTTGAAATACAGCAAAAACCTTGGCCAACAGCTAAAGGCTTTTTACGAAAACAATGCGAGGTATATATTTGTTATTTATATTCTCAACTATATTAAGTAAAATTCATGTATGAAGGTCGGACTTGATAATCCGACCTTCATTAATTTTTAGCAAAAGCCGAAAATTAGACTTCCCAAAATGAACCGCCTTTAAGACTCGTCTTTAGTGTTCTTCACAAGACTTATTCCTGATGAGAAGAAAATAAGCGCCAAAATGCCGACTACTGCCAAATTCGTATAGGCATTACTTTTCATGATCAGTTCATAGCCGGTATAGATTAGCCCTACAATACCCAATACTGTGAGAATAGTTCCAAATATTCTTTTTACGTTCATGATGAATATATTATTTTTTTGAATCCTTTTTGCCTGAAAATTTTTCTATTTCACCCTCAAGCTCCTGCTTTTAATTACTGATATAACACGTCTCAAAAACAAATAGATTGCTTTTGCAAAATAAATTATTGGATCGCCAAAAAAACAAAAATGGCATACGACTGTTAGAATTATCGCAGATCAAAATTCCAAAAATTATGATCTGAGATAAGATCACTATAACTTTAACTTTCAATTTGTAAGATTATGAATGGTATTATTTTTCATGGTACTGAGATTCATTATGGCGGCATAGCTGAGTTCTTATTTAGCCCGGAAATTGGTTATAATGCGATGCCAGCAATTATCGAATTCCTCGGCGGCGAAAAAGCCTACGCCGAAATTATCCACGCTCTTCCTTCAGAAATCACGATTACGGTGGGTGAACATTCAACCGATAAGGAAGAGAAAGTCCCCCAGGAAACTTGGCTACTTCGATATGATAAAAAAGAGGACAATTGGAAAATAGTTGAAAAGTTGCAGCCGGGATGAACCTTCGTCGGAGTGCAATCATGTTCAGTTGATGACCATACGATTTCCGCAAAGGAACTATTGTTTTGAAAGTATACGAAAGAAAGGCTGACTTTAAAAAGTCAGCCTTTCGCAAAAATCAAACTAAACTGAAACGTTAGCTCTTGTTTTATTTGTTGGGATTGTCAATTTAACCGGTAGACCTTAAGCTGTTTTTGCAGCTTTTTTCTTACCATATGGATTCTAGTCTTTATTGTACCTTCTGGCATATCAAAATATGATGCAATTTCATGGTATTTATAACCATCTAAAAACAAACGGAAAATTTCATAGTTTTCTGCCGTTAAGCTGTTCATCGCACGTTCGATATCTTCGGCCATAAACTTATTGATCCCTTTGTTGAGTTCTATTGTATTTGTACTTTCCAAGACCACATATTGATCTTGAATTTCGGTGGTACGCTTTGCTTTTCTATACTTATTGATGTAAGTATGTTTCATAATTACATATAACCAGCTCATTAGCTTCGGATGCTGAACAAAATTGTCTATGGACTTCAATGCGCGTATCCACGTTTCTTGGATCAGGTCTTCCTTTTCATCCGGATCAGCTGTAAATTTAGCAGCAAAATGATTAAGTAAACTTCTTTTTTCGGTGATGAGTACATTTAAATTGTGGTTGTTCATAACTTATCCTCTTTCTTTATTCAACTGATTGTTTAAAATGATTTTACAAGAAAAGGATAACAAGAAGAGTGCTAATTTTGAGGGCCAATTTGCATGTAAAATAAATAGCATTGTTAGCGGTAAAAATACGTTGTCCTTATTTACAAAGCCTATTAAGCAAATTTTAATGGATTTTTGCGCTTAATTTTAAATACAGATAAAAAAATAAGCAAATAATAAAAAAAGACAATAGGGTATTTATATATGGGAAATGTTATAAATACGTTTATTCTAAAGTGTTATTTGCAAACCAGTTTAGTAGTCGGCCGCTGACAACTGTACACTTTATTGTTAACTAACAACTAACGATTGATAACTAACAACTAACGTTTAAATTTTATCCATTCAAACCATAATCCATCGAAGGCTGTTCTACTGAAAAAAACAAATATATTATGGGAAATTTATTATATATCATTGCTGTTATTTTAGTCATTATTTGGGCGTTTAGTTTCTTTGGAGGTTATGCTACAGGGAATATAATTCACGTTTTATTGGTTATCGCCATTATTGTCGTTCTGTTACGTGTAATCCGAGGGGCTGCTTAACGCGATATAAAAACCTGATGTATGGTATATAAAATTTTTTATATACCATGCATCTAGATAGAAATATAGACCTGACCTGACCAAGGTTTTAGTGATGCGACAGTGGTTTGAGCATAATCAGTATCTAACAAAACCGCGGCATCCATTTCATTCGTATTAAATATCATTTTCCATTGCAGATCCTCAGCCAGCGTTACCTGTTGTACAGTGGCAGAAAAATTCATCAGTACAACTAAAGAACTATTGTTTTTTCTCATCGATAAGATAAGTACTTTTTGATCCGGGAGACATTTAGCCGTCATTTCATCGCGCTGTATATTTTTCAGCCCAGGATTGGTTTTACGGAATGCTATCAGGGATCTATAATAAGATAAATGTTTCTGATGGACTTCGCTATCCTGTTCGTCCCAATTCAAAACGGTATTCCTAAATGTTGTCTCGTCCTGCGGATCGAGAAATTCTGAATCTTCAAAAAAATCTTCAAACTCTTTTTTTCGTCCCTGTCTCACCTGCTCTACAAGTTTGGGGTCACTATGACTGGTAAAATAGGGAAAAGCTCGTTTTGTACGCCATTCTTCTCCCATAAATAGTAAAGGAAGATACGGGGATATGAACACGGCAAAAGCCATTAGTCGCGTTATTTCTACAGGATAGAGTGAAGCCGCGCGATCGCCCATCATCCTATTGCCGACTTGATCATGATTCTGGCAGAAAACTATAAAATGATCCCCTTTGATACCGAGAGTGTCCGTTCCAAAGAATTTTTCCCGATGGGGAGAATAGTTGCCATCGAATACATATGCTTTTTCATAAGCTTTGGCGAGATCGGCCAATCCATTAAATTCCTCATAGTACCCCTTTTTGGGTTCGCCCACGCTTACTCTTAAAGCATGGTGGAATTCATCTAGCCATTGTGCATCCATCCCAAAACCATTTTTCGCCAATGGGTCTAAAAATCGTCTATCGTTGAGATCGCATTCAATAAATAGAAAATGGTTTTTTCCGGATTTAGCGATAATTTCATCCGTTTCCTTACGAATTTGCTGAAGGATATGAACAGCGTTAAAATCCTTGATTGCATGTACCGCATCCAAACGCAGCGCATCGATATGAAAGTCTTCAAACCACATGCGTACATTGTTCAGTACCAAATCCCGCTGTCCATGACAATAGCTATCGTCGTAATTCAGCGCATTACCCCAGGGCGTATGGTATTTGTCGGTAAAATATGGACCATAATTCGAGAAATAGTTTCCCTCTGGACCGAGATGATTATAGACGACATCCAAAATTACCGCAATATTGGCCTCATGACAGGAATTCACAAGCCTTTGGAATTCCGAAGCGCCACCATAGGAATGCTGAACTGCAAAAGGAAAAACGCCATCGTAGCCCCAATTTCTTTCACCGGGAAACTGTGCAACAGGCATAATTTCAATAGCAGTGATCCCCAAATCTTTCAGATAGGGAATCTTTTTGATAACACC
The DNA here is from genome assembly GCF_014109745.1 of Sphingobacterium paramultivorum. Taxonomy (NCBI): domain Bacteria; kingdom Pseudomonadati; phylum Bacteroidota; class Sphingobacteriia; order Sphingobacteriales; family Sphingobacteriaceae; genus Sphingobacterium; species Sphingobacterium paramultivorum. The sequence goes on along the minus strand of NZ_CP058555.1, from coordinate 1,193,826 downwards.
ATCAAAATCATGGGATGAAGTAAATGTTCCTACATGAAGCTCGTAAATAATAAAATCAGACAATGCTGGAGGCCGATAGTCTTTATCGGTCCAAGAAAAAGTGAGATCAACGATTTTTGAGGGACCATGTACACCTTCTGGCTGGGAGAGCGAAATCGGATCCGGCAATTCGTTGCCATCGACACTGATCCAGTATAAATCTCCAGCTGCTAATAAATCAGTCTCTGCGTACCAATAACCGTATTGTTGGGGCTTAAGCGCGATCTCCATATCTTTTTGATAAAATCGGTAAAGCACATTCTTTGCCGTTGGTGCCCATACGCGAATCTGCCAAACGTCACCATTGCGACGAATACCCAATTGTTGAATTCCTGTCTTGTTCATCAATATCCCCCACTTTATTGTGATTGAAATAAAAGTATGGAACGTGAGGGCACTAAAATAGAATCACCTGCTGAATAGTTTCCAAAGCTTTCTATCGTATCATTATTCGTATCTAAGATCTTAAACCAACCAGCCCCATAATTTTCACCGGGGAGCGTGTAGGTTACATCTTCCCAATACGCATTAAATATCAGGTAAAAATTAGCATCCACGATTTTCTTTCCATCGGTATCTACTGATCTAATTCCCGCACCGTTTAAAAACACAGCGAGTGAGCGCGCATAGTCTTCCTGCCAGTGATGATCATCCATCTCAGATGCATCTGGAAGAAACCATACAATATCTTCAACACCTGTACCGCGGATAGGCAATCCTTGAAACCATTTGCGACGACAGAATACCGGATGTTCTCGCCTAAAATGGATCAATTTTTTAGTGAAGTCCAATAAAGATACGTCTACATTGGCCCAGTTGAGCCATGAAATCTCATTGTCCTGACAATAGGCGTTATTATTGCCCTGCTGTGTTCGCCCCTGTTCATCGCCAGCGACAAGCATAGGTACTCCCTGGGAAAGAAATAATGTGACGAGCATGTTTCTTTTTTGTTTTTCTCTCAGGTTATTTACCGTAGAATCATCTGTAGGTCCTTCTGCCCCACAGTTCCAGGAGCGGTTGTGGCTTTCTCCATCTTTATTATCCTCACCATTAGCTTCATTGTGCTTTTCATTGTACGATACCAGATCGTGGAGCGTAAATCCGTCATGTGCAGTAATGAAATTTATACTGGCGGAAGGTGTACGATTGTCACCCCGGTATAAATCGGACGATCCAGTCAGGCGATTAGCAAATTCAGCGATCATACTGTCCGCTCCGATCCAATAATCGCGGATACAGTCACGATACTTTCCATTCCATTCGGCCCAACCGGCGGGGAACTCGCCTACCTGATACCCTCCTTCTCCAATATCCCATGGTTCGGCAATTAGTTTAACCTGTGAGATCACGGGATCCTGATGGATAACGTCAAAGAAAGAGCTCAATTTATCTACGTCATGGAGCTCCCGCGCTAATGCTGATGCCAGATCAAAACGGAATCCATCAACGTGCATTTCCTGCACCCAATAGCGTAAACTATCCATGATTAACCGTAGTACATTAGGCTGGCGGGTATTCAATGTATTGCCTGTTCCAGTAAAATCCATATAATAACGTGGATCTTCAGCCAAACGATAATATGAAGCATTGTCAATTCCTCTAAAAGAGAGTGTTGGTCCCATTTCATTCCCTTCGCCTGTATGATTGTAAACGACATCAAGGATAACTTCTATCCCTGCACTATGAAGTGCTTTTACCATTTCCTTGAATTCCACGACCTGCTCTCCATGGGTACCCGAAGCTGAATAGCGCACATCAGGGGCAAAAAAACCAACACTGTTATATCCCCAATAGTTAGTTAGTCCTTTATCCTGTAGGTGACGGTCTGTAATAAAATGGTGTATAGGCAATAATTCAATTGCAGTGATCCCCAATTCCTTTAAGTAATTTATGGTGACAGGATGCGCCAAGGCAGCGTATGTTCCTCTTATTTCTTCGGGAATCTCTGGATGAGTTGCTGTAAAACCTTTTACATGTGTTTCATAAATCACACTTTGGTGCATCGGTATACGCGGAGGAAGGTCGTCCCCCCAATCAAAATGACCGTCTATAACCACGGATTTCGGGACGAAAGGAGCGCTATCAGTTGTATCCAAACTTAAATCGTCCTCTCCTATATTGTACGCAAATAAAGCATCATTCCATTGTACGACACCCGAAATTGCTTTTGCATAGGGATCAATCAGTAATTTATGGGGGTTGAAACGATGCCCCTGGGCTGGATCGTAAGGACCGTGCACACGATAGCCGTACAGTTGTCCTGGTTTAATTCCCGAAACATAAATATGCCAAACTTGATGCGTCTTCTCTGTTATTTTAAATTTCTCGATTTCTTGTTGGTTCGAACTATCATAGAGATAAAGTTCGACAGCTTCGGCATTTTCGGAGAAAAGGGCAAAGTTAACCCCTTCTCCATCGTAAGTTGCGCCTAAAGGATAAGGGCTTCCAGTATTGATTTTTGTTTCCATCTTTATGTTTAACGGTTGTATAATTTTGTATAGTCATTTAATCTCGCCTGAAGTTTTGGAGAAAAAGCTCTTTTCTGCATGCGCCACAACCAATTTCCGGTCGTACTGGCAGGTCGGTTCATACGACAGGATCCATCAAGATTGAGGATATCTTGCATCGCAACAATGACTGTATCTGCGACAGAGGCGTAAAGTGATCGTATGAGGACCTCATTTACATTTCCACTTTCAACAATTTGTCCAAAATACCTATTGATATTTAGTTTACTCGATGATTTAAGATCTTCACGATACCAAGAAAGTGTTGTATTATTATCGTGTGTTCCAGGATAGGCAACAGAATTTCTGCAATAATGATGTGGAATATGGGGTGAATGTGCCATATCGTTATCAAAAGCGAACTGTAAAACCGCCATGCCCGGAAAGTTGTATTGATCGCGCAGATCATATACCTTCGCATCGATATCTCCAAGATCTTCAGCGATAAAAGGCATGTCATCTAAATGAACTTTTACTTGATCAAAAAAATCCGAACCAGGGCCTGTTGACCAACGTCCATTCTTGGCGGAAGTTTCTTCAAAGGGAACTTCCCAATAGGAAGAAAATGCCCTAAAATGATCAAGCCGTAGCCTATCAAACAGCGCGCAATTGTGTGAAAGGCGCTCAATCCACCATCTGTAGCCATCTTTTTTGAGTGATCCCCAATGATAAGTCGGCATCCCCCATAATTGCCCCGCTGCATTAAAGTAATCAGGCGGAACCCCAGCAACATTTTTAATAGTACCATTTGCTCCTATGGAAAAATAGTGCGGATTGGCCCAAACATCGGCAGAATCATAGGCAACATAAAATGGAATATCACCGATAAATCTTACGCCATAATCGTATGCGTAGTTTCTTATGGCATCCCATTGTCTGAAAAATAAGTATTGAAACCATTTTTCCTTTCGCAATTCATCTGCGAATTCAATTGCGAAATCGTTAAGTGCAGCGCTGTCGCGATGTTTGTATTGTGTTGGCCACTCATACCAAGGACGATTCCCATGTCTGTTTTTTAGGACTTTGAAAAACGCATAATCCTTAAGCCACGAGGATTCACGGTCTAAAAATTCGGAGAAATCAAGCGCATGTTGAACAGAAAGACGATTAAATGCCTTCTCCAAAAGTTTGTACTTTGTGAAGACTATATCAGCAAAATCTATTGTTTTAGAACTATTTCTTTTTAAAGCCTTTAGTTCCCCTCTTTCCAATAAGCCAAATTCCAGCAATTCATTTAAATCGATGAATAATGGATTACCTGCTCTACTACTTAGGGTGCTGTAAGGAGAATGGTTTTGCTCAACATCTGTAGGCCCTAAAGGAAGTACCTGCCACCAGCTTTGGCCGCTATAATGCAGTTGTTTAACAAAACGACGAGCTCCGGATCCCAAATCACCAATTCCATAGGATGATGGCAATGAGCTGATATGCATTAAAACACCCGCACTACGCTTAGTTGGGCTACTTTTGTATTTTAAAATAGCCATTGGAAGATCCCTAAAAATGGTATTCACTGAAATTTCTGTGCCTTCGCCCCCTATGTCAAATAGCATGTGATGCCAGGTCACGGAATGATTTACGGAAAGATGAACGCTCGTATCTGCCCAGTCAAATGAGCCAGGTACGAATTTGGAGATTTTACCGATAGCAGCGAGGTGTAGCGGAAGTACTACGATCATCCAATCATCTCCAGATCTACGCGCGAATGCCAAAATATGTTTACGGTAACGACCGCTTACTTTTAACGGAATATAACTGCTATCTGATGCAAGTGCAGCATCATGCTTTCTGAATTTTACCAATTCCTTAACTAACCATAGTTTAATTGTCCCATCGTATCTATTTTGCCATAATTGTCTAATTCGACTGTCGTTGGGCATATTTTCAATAGCCTTCAGCAGATTTTCACTTAATTGATAATCTATCGGTCGTCGATTGTCGGGATCAACAAAACTATGGTTCCAGAGTTCCGACCCCTGGTAAATATCAGGTACACCGGGACAAGTAAATTTCAAGATTTGCTGTGTAAGCGAGTTTAAAATCCCGAAATCAGCTACCGCCTCAATAAATTGATAAAAGCTCGTAAAAAATGGACGATCTTTATCAAGCAAAAAAGAGGCAAATTCCCGAACAGCGTCTTCATAGGTTAAATTTGGATTTTCCCAGCTCGAGCGCACTTTCCCTTCGCGTAGATATTTAACCAAGTAGTCCAAAAAACGTTTTTCAAATGCGTCGTATGCTTCTCCATCCTGTTTTTCCATTGGATAAGAGGCTACCAGCGACTGATAAATAAAATATTCATCATTCGGATGTGGGAGGTCTTTTCGATATTCATTCCAAACCACATCTTGCCAAATCTGAACCTGTTTAACCCATTTCTGAGCCATAGCGGTTAGGACTAATAAGCGACTTCGCGAATCCTCACCACGTTTGGTATCGTGGGTAGAACTTGCATTGATGGACAGTGGCCAAAATTTTTGCCTTTCCTGCATTAATTTGTGGAATTTCTTTTTACTTAGCCCCCAATTATCCGGATGATCGCCGACTTCATTGTGTCCTATTAAACGGTTGTATGTATACATTAACGTATCTTCCACACCCTTAGCCATTACAGGGCCGGCCAACTGCATACATCGGAGAAAAAAATCAACCACAGCAGTATGGCTCAGCGATTTTGAATCTACCTGTGCTTGCTCAAATAGTTCTCGAAATTGATTAACCAGCTTTTGATCGAGCTCGGGCTTTCGGGTCAACTTTTTAAAAAGAGAAGACAGCAGATTAAAATTGTTTGCCAACAGTGGAAAGCTTTCGTCATATAATCTATAAACAGGGAAAAATCCTAAAAAAGAGGTTAGAATATCTTTTAAAGGCCCTAGCTTATTCGGACTTTTAACTGCTAAAAGTGATGCCAATGACCGGGCCAGGTTATTAAGCTCGCCCTGCATGTGTTCATTGAGAATTATGCTCTTTTTTATATACTGTTGTTTTTTAATGGATAGATTTTCTCCAATAACTTTTCTATAATACTTATCCAATATTTTCTTTCCCGATTTACAGGAGCAAACATTATTGGAAGCCGATAAAAAATCGTAGCCTGTTGTTCCCTGTATAGGCCATTCGAGTGGAAGTTTCTCCCCCTGTTCAAGTATTTTTTCAGCAACTATATAAGGTTGTGGACCGATTAATTTCCTCAAATTAAATAAATAGTCAGTAGGCTTATAAAGTCCATCAATATGATCAATCCTTAGTCCATCAATCAGTTCTTCATCGACAAGTTTTTTTATCAGCTTATGCGACTGCTTAAATACATTTTTGTCTTGTACATTTAAACAAATCAATTCATTGACCGTAAAAAAACGTCTAAAATTTATACGTTGATTTGTAAACCACCAAGGACAAAGCTCATAAAGCTGACTAGCCACCAGTTCGTGAATACTTTCTAGATTATTATTAAATTGGTCAAGAATATGCTTTAATTTCTCATTGGGAAGGTGCTTAAAAATGTGCGCACGCAGCTGTCTCCACTCCTCGACATCTCCATTAGCTTGAGCCGTATATATTTGAACCAGAAGTCCACTAAAATCCGACTGGCTCTCTTTTAAATAATCATTAAGGACGAAAAAATAGGATTCAGGCGAAAGTGGATAAAGGTTTTCCTGATAAGAAAGCCGAAGACTATCATCTGAGAAAACGACAGCAATTTCGTGGTTTGAAATCGTTTCGTCTAAAATCTTAGACAAGATAGGCACCATTAACTTTCCTTTCTCGAATAAATTGGAACTATAGCAGGTATCAAAAAAATGGCTAAATTTTGATGTCTGTCCAAATTCGAGCAGATTCATTAGCCATTCATTCGAGGGATGAAACGCCATATGGTTAGGAACAATATCCTGTAACCATTTGATATGATATTCACTTAACTCTTTTTTAATGGATCTCAGCTCGTCCAGCGTACCAAGTTCACTATTTATTTTATTGAAATTTGTGCCGTCATAACCATGCATACTCCCTGGTGTTGACTGAAAAATAGGTGCAGCGTAGATTGTATCGATGCCCAGATCTCTTAAGTAAGGAATAATTCTCTTGAAATCCGAAAAGTTAAATTCTTTATGAAACTGAATTCTGTAAGTAGTGTTTGGCGTATTTATGGATACATTTCTATTCATCTGCATGGCTCGCTGAATTTCATTTTAGATCAGAACGTCGGCCAGCAATTTTAGTTCATATGAATTTCAAAAAAGAAAGATGGAAAAAAGGTCCAAGAATTCTGAAAATACTACAGTAAAAAAATAATTTAAAATTAAAACGAATCTTTTTGAGCTACGTTCTACCTATACTTCTTCAATAATTGCAGTTTTAAACTAATATAAAATGAAAAAAATAGGAATTACGTTTTCTGCTTTTGATCTGCTCCATGCAGGTCACATTAAAATGCTCGAAGATGCCAGAGAACATTGCGACTTTCTGATCTGCGGCCTACAAACCGATCCAACACTTGATCGTCCGGAGAAAAACAAGCCAACACAATCTGTATTTGAACGCTATATGCAATTAAAGGCATGTAAACATGTAGATATGATTATTCCATATGCAACAGAACAGGATCTGGAAGATGTATTACGTTCGTTCAAAATACATGTGCGGATCTTAGGCGATGAATATATGGATAAAGCATTTACAGGAAGGCAATATTGCGAAGAAAAAGGAATAGAATTGTATTTCAATAGACGGGAAAACAGGTTTTCGAGTTCTTCTTTACGCCGAATAATTGCATCGAAAGAAAGAGTCAGTGCGGGTTCAGTCGTAAACATAAATGAGGGAGTTAACTATGCCTTAAAGCGTATAAATGCATAAACTAATAATGAATATATGAACGTAGGTATTATTTTCGGCGTATTCGACATGTTACATGTAGGCCATATTGTTGCACTACAGGAAGCTAAGAGCAAATGTGATTATTTGGTTGTAGGACTTAAAACGGATTCAAACATACAGAATGCTGAATCCCATGATGCAGCACAAACAATGGTCGAACGGTTTATCAAATTGGAGGGTTGTCAATTTGTTGATGAAATTATTCCTTTTGAATCGGATAAAGACATCACGGATATGCTTCAGTCGCTGCCCATTCACAAGTATTTTATAGGTGAAGAATATAAATTGGTCGATTTTTCAGGAAAGGATTATTGTATCTCGGAAGGAATCGAAATATGCTATATCAAAAACAAAAATAGGTTCTCGAGCCAATCACTTCGAAAAACTGTAAGTGACAAAGAAGCCGAAAAGGGAGAAAATGCTTTTCAGCACAAATCTGACATGCTATCCCTAAATCAACGTATACCTCAATTTTAGAGGTATCAATATATCGGTAGCGATAAGTAGAAAGCTTGTAAATAACAATAATATCGTTAGGTATGGAAAAAATCAATATTGGTATTATTACGAATTTGAGAAAGCTACTGTTCGCCTACCGTATACTTTTTTCTGAGCATATACAAAGTCCGGCAAATATTGTACTTGAAGCAACTTCTATTGATTCTATCAGCAGCAATTCTCACATCAATGAAAGGCCAGAATTGCTGCTGATAGATTATCGCCTCGTATTTAAAGACACAGCACTTTTCTTTTCGTTTGTAAATTATTTTTATCCCGACACGGTCATTTTACTTATTGTACATCAAACTTTTCTTTGTGAAGCAAAGCGATGTACAAATTATGTTCAATCGGTTTTATCCCCTAACCTGGACATTAATCAACTTTTTATGCTAATAAAAAATTCAGTTTTACAGTCTAACATTGTTAAACAGTGAATTCCCTTTTTTTTAAATTCGCCATTGTTTTCTCTTGTAGAGCGACCGACAAAGAAATCTACATAGCTCGCCCCTATGTCGCTAAAGACAGTGGTGCCGATAACAACATTGGCAGCTATTGGAATTGGTCGTGGTATGTTGAATTAATAAGTTTATAGCTACTAACTTTCAAGATTATAACAAACTGTAACGCTAAGGTATTGGTTTGGAAGTAGGATTGGTTATGGGAAATCGTAAGTAATATACCCAAGGATGTTTCTGAGGTAATTAAGGGGAAAATTTCTATACAAAAATGCTTTATCTTTAACATTGCTAATTCAGATTCTTAAATTACATCACAGGATGAAAAAAATACATGTATGGTTCGGAAAGTTTAAAACGGAGAAAGAATTAAAAAAATATCTTGATCAAAATGACTATCTGGAAGCATGGTCTGTTTATGACAACGCACCGCCAACCCGAAACGAAGAGGACGATAAAGAACCAAATACGGAGTTACGCTGTGATTTTTGCAAGGAAGTTCATTTGGATAACTATGATGAAGATCTCATGATAATGAAATATTATAAGAACTCTCTAGATATCAAAACCATTGCAGATGATATTGGTGTAGATAAAAAGGAGTTAGAAACATTATTAAGAGGACATAGTTTCATTGGTTTTAACGCTGTTGTAGCTTTTGAAGACAATGACCTAGATGAAAAAGATGCTTCACGTTCTGAAACGATAAAGTACATTGGGAAATTGGCTCAGTTTTCAGACCAGTCTTTATCAGATTATGAGGTTCATTACTTATGGATAGGAGACAATAAAATTGATAAAAAGAATATTCTCCAACAAGCGGCACTAAATAAAAAGGATATTATAAAACTGAATTATTACCATACTTCAAAAAGCGAAAAACTTGACGAGATACTGATTCTCCAAATAGAAGATTACAACATTGCCGAAAAGATGATTCTCAAAGTTGAAGAGCTGAGAATGATCACAGCCCATTCCGTACTTGAACTTGTTGTAAAAGGCTCAATTGAAATACATGGTGAAAAAATTGCCGATATGCTCGGTATGAAATATATTGGAAAATTTGACAAGGAATAAAATCTAATTTGTTTTTTACGGTTTGTAATCTTCGATTTTCACATATTCGCCTATTTACGAACGAAGAACATTTGCTTAAAATACCAACGAAAACTACAGAATAATATATGAACATACAGCTAAGTGTCAATAGAGATTTAAACGCAACCGACATACTACAACTTTATCAAGCTAACAAATGGAGTGCAGCCGATAAACCAGAACTACTGATCAAAGCACTCTTAAATTCGCATTCCTTAGTTACGGCATGGGATGGTACGATATTGGTAGGTCTAGGAAATGCTATTTCCGATGGATACCTCGTGGTTTATTATCCACATCTACTGGTGCTACCCTCTTATCAAGGCAAAGGTGTTGGGCGTTTGATTATGGATAAAATGCAAGAGATTTATAAGGGTTTTCACATGCAGATGCTTACGGCTGATGGAAATGCTATCGAATTTTATAAAAAGAACGGCTTTGAACGAGCAGGTCAAACAGAGCCTATGTGGATCTATTCTGGGGGTGATCACTGAGAGAAGGTTAAGGTTAATACTTTTTCATATGTGTATATTCGGGTGGAAGGGAAAAAACTGCTATGATGTGACGTCGTGATTAATCTTCCAGGAAAACTTTTTACAGTTATCAAGGTTTTCAAATTTAAATGATTCTATCCAATCATATTTTCCATCCTCATCTTGATATAAAACTAAATTGTCAGCTTTAATATTTTCAATAAATGATGATAATTCTGCAACACAAGCTTCTAAATCATCTAACACATAACATGGAATATGACTATGAATATCTGTTTTTCCATTTGGATCTTCGATTCCAATAGTTATTTCGGTATTATATGTTGCAATCCAAATTGAAAATATTCCGGATTCACTTTTCAAATCACAATCAAAAGATCCATCATCTTGAAACTTTATTGTCTGAGCAAACTGTGGATAATTTCCTTCCAGGAATTTAAGTATTAATTTCGAAAATTCTCTTTGTTCCATTTAGTACTTGATTTACAACTATATCACATAACTCTTAAATATACGCAATTTGCCAAATTAGAAAGTTAATTTTAAAGTCGATCATGACTTATGATCATCCAAAAGTAACGATTAAAATAACCTTACATACAATTTAAGGCCAAGATATCGGTTGAATGGAGGAATGGTTACGGGAAACTGTAGCTGATTAAACATTAATCCCAATTAAGGAATTTGTGAAGACTGATTTTATATTTTGCCAATACAAATACTGTTTTGTAAATTCAATTATTAGGAAGCCAATTTAATACCTAAATATCATAGCAATTAATTTTAGAGCATTCATCACATTATCATGGAACTAAGGGAGATAGAAAAAAACTATGAAAGAATGTCGGATAACAGGCTCATTGAGGTTATTACCACAAATGCGCAGGGAATTCAGCCGGAAGTAGTTAGTATCATAGAAAATGAAATTAAGAAGCGCAACCTCGACCCTGATCTTTTAAATAGTTTAATAGCCCAAAATGAACAGCATTCTATTGAAGATATTTATCATTATGCGGAACTGCTGCGGAATTGTCCCTGCCCTATCTGCAACAATACTCGGGACAAGTTAAATGGGACAATCTACCACAGTATCAAAAGCATCATAGTTATGAGTATTACCGAAACTAGATGGATCATTGCCTGCCCGGATTGTTTGGACAAGCAAAATCGAAAAGCCATTGTATCCTGCTCACTTCTTGGTTGGTGGGGAATTCCCTGGGGGATACTGAAAACCCCCGTGTACATCTATAGAAATTTAAAGGTAAAGGGCGAAAACAGGATCAGCGATCCAAACGGTCCGCTCCTTTCATTTACAGCTGACAATATAGGTCAAATAAAAGCTTTCGAGAATAATCCTGAAAAATTGAAAAATGTTATTAAAGATTTAAGATAACGATTAATACAAATTAACAATAAAAAGACCTTATAACAGTATAGCAACCCTTTATGAAACCCCAACTGGATATGGTGGTTGCCATTCATCTATTGGTAGAGCAGTCATCCAAAATAAAGAAACTTAGAGTTTTTCGACCTCTTCGACAGAAAGTCCAGTGCCCTTAGCAATATCAGCTATAGGTAGCCCCATTTCCTTAAATGCTTTAGCAGTCTCAAGAGCTTTTTTACGCTCTCCTTCTGCTAGTCCTTTGGCTTTACCTTCTGCTAGTCCTTTGGCTTTACCTTCTGCTAGACCTTTAGCGTGACCTAAAGCTTCTCCAGATTTCTTGGCCGAATTAAATACGCTCTCAGCATCACGCTTATGTTTTAAACTTGCTTCGTATGACATTAGCTCCTCCGTTAATTTACCTATCTCTCCTATCTCAAAGATAAGACCAAATATTCTTTTATCCAAAAATGATGGCAATCTATCCATGGTACTCAAATGTTTAAGTAAGTACAACCACTGATCCATAACTGTCTTTAGTTCTTCTGGCTGTTTATTAAATAATGGAAGCGAAATCATTTTATATCCCAATTTATCATAGAATATTTCTTTGGTCAATTTGTCACACAGCGCCACATCATAAAAATAAGGACGCTCTGTGAGACTGGATATACCAGAACTTCCATTTCTATCCATGTCAAATTCCAAAATACCGATAAAGTAAACCTTCGGCAGGTAATAATCACTAACCTTCTTACCTCGCGCTAAAAAGCCTCTGCTACCACTTGCTCACTTCTACATTATTCTTTAATGCTCTTGCTTGCATAAATTTTTAATATCCTCAGGAATTAATCCCCGTTTAAAAGTCAATATTTTTTTTTCAGGGGGAAGTGCGATCTCGCGTGTAAAATATTGACCGCCACTATAAAAATACCTGGCCTTTCCCGCTAAAACCTCCACTGCAATAGTCTCATCATCGACGATAACGAGCTTCAATTTGACAGCTTTGCTTTCAGCGCTGAATCCATTATTGACATGTTTAAGCTTCAAAAGATAATCTGCTTGCATCCCAAAACTAACTGCAAACGTTTGGGTATGCTCTCCGATTCGATAGCAGATCGTATCATTTAATACAATAAGTGTTCTTATGAGGGTTTTCTTTTCAACAGTTTGCACTTTCTCTCTTCCCTTGCCAAGGGGATCCAATGAAATACTATCGACAAATTCATATACACCATTCTTTAAATGAGCCTGCGCAAATGCCACATCCATTTCCATTATCACAAAAATTAATATGCAAAACATCCACTTCATATCAGCTTATTTAAACCAATTTACAGTTAATTTGGTAGTGTGTAAGACTACTTTATAATTCGTTCGGAGACATTTATTATTCGCTATAACTTCATCATTATCTGTAAAATTTCATTATGCCGATTTTCCATTAATGACTAGACTGAGCTGTAGATTTCGAATAAACGGGTTCTTCCCCACTTTAGGTGGTAAATCTATTATATTTATCTAGCGCTGAGCGTTTGAATTTTAATGACTGCATCAAAACTTGTTTTTTCGGGAGATGGCGATACCTTTTGGGTTATATCAGATTTTGTTGATTCTACTTTCAAATCATCAGTAAATAATGCTTTTATAGCTTTCGTTTATTGCTTTCAATGACAATAAATTCTGGTAAATATTCAGGTGTACAACCTTTTGAAACCATTTTACCTTTATAAAGTCCAGTTTTTTCGCCAAGTGCTATACAACGATTCCGATATTTTTTTTCATAAACTCCAATCCAACCTGTTGTAAAATTCATTGCCCATTGCACTTCCGGTTTTTCTTTTTCAATTTTACTTTCAATTTTATTAAGCAATTCTTCACTGTTGGGTTGTGGTTGTCCAGTCCAACGCAAACGACCTTGAAAATACCAATAAGTTCGTCTTTTTAGCGAGGACTGGTTATCTTCCCAACTTTCTATTAAAGCAATTGTCTTTTTGTCTTTTGTTAGTTGGTTCGCCATGAGCCAATCAATCATTTGAAGTCTCTCGTTTTCGTTATGTTTCTTAATGTCAGCAACTAATTGATCAATCACTTCTTCGGTTAGAAGTTTCTTGTCCATAATCAAGATTGCCAATTGACGGACAAAAAAAAGCTTGGATGACCAAAGTTCCATTGCCAATTCGTGATCTTTTTTAATATCCTTGGCAATAATTCGCAAGTCTCCAAGTTTCGTATTCTTTTCAGTGATCTTTGTCAGTATATTTTCTACTTTTTGTGAAAGTTTCATTTCAGTCCTGTTATTTGTTTGACATCATTTTCACGGTTGCTTCTAACTCTTAAATATACGCAATTCACCAAATTAGAAAATAGATTATATGGAAAATCCTAAAAGATATTACATCATGCAATTGGAAGAAATATAGACTCCTCGCATTTTGTATTGCTTTTTTACTCTTTTTTTGCTTTGTATTGTTGAATTCAAAACACGAATATTTGTTGTTCTCGGAAGTGGTTTGGGCTAATTGTTTCTTTCCAATCTATATCCTTTCAATTGGCAACTGTATCGACATGACGATAAGTATATGCCTAATGGTTAAGGGCGCCGGCGAGCGGAAAGAGAATAAGAAAACCGGCTGCTGTCGACTCACTGGGCACAACTAAATCACCCTGTTTATCTAGTGCAAAGCAGATAGTTTTGGTAAAGAATCTATTGACTAATACATAGATGTCAAGGTCAGTATTTCTGAAAGAAACAAAGTTTTGCGATTCGAGCTTAACTTTCCGCGTTCTTTCTCGAACGACATTTCCTAAGGTATCAATTAGTTTGAAATGGATTTTATTTTTTTGAGTGAGCTCCAATGAAGTTTTGTAAAGATAATGCAGGCTATCCGTTTTATAGTAATTTGGTTCAATATAGTTCCATAGACAATATTCATTATAGACTGCACTCTTCGCTTGGCTGCCATGATTGTGGCCTATTATCTTCTGAGGATAATTATCAAAGATATATGTTTCTCTCAATTCTACCTTCGAAACGCTATGTGCCGCAGCATTTTGTGCTAAATACTTGGGCGATATGGAAGTGCAAGAGATACACGAAAAGATAAATACCACTGAAAATAGTGCAATGGCTAGCGTGCGCATATTGTGATGTTTTTTGATTTCTTTCATAAGTTCTTTTGTTCAATGGAAATTTTATAAAAGAAGTTTTATAGAAATTAAATCTACTTAATTTATCCGTCCCTTCCAACCATAGTCAAACGAACAGCTTTCGCACATTACAAAGAAATAAATGGTGCATATTTTAATGTTGCATTAGCTCTAAACTTACCAAAGTTTCATTTAAATAATTGTGATCGATTAAACATTTCCTGAGTCCTTCTCATCGCTGGAAGAACGACCGCCAAAGAAATCTGCATAGTTCGCTCCTATATCGCTAAAGACAGTGGTGCCGATGGCAACATTGGCAGCTAGCTATTAACTTTCAAGATGATTACAATACACCCGATCCCTTGGTTTTAAATATTAGTTTTTTGGGGAGATACACTTTTGATTACTGACATCCTATTGTCACAGACCAGCTTTAAATTTGCCTCATGACAATTTTATCAAACAATAAGAACATGAGTGACATATCATCTGGTACAGCATCCGATCAAATCGAATTTCCAAAACCTATTTTCATTTCAGTAAATAATGTAGTATTGGAAGTATTTGAAGCAGGAAGACAAAATTCGGGGGAACCGATTATTCTCTGTCACGGTTTTCCGGAACACGCATTTTCCTGGCGCTATCAGATACCCGTTTTGGTCGCTGCAGGTTATCACGTAATTGTCCCGAATCAACGTGGCTATGGTAACTCATCCTGCCCGACCGAAGTAACGGATTATGATATAAAGCACTTGACCGCTGACCTTATCGCTCTACTTGATTATTACGGATACGAGGATGCCACCTTCGTCGGTCATGACTGGGGTGCCAATGTGGTATGGAATCTAGCGCTATTGTATCCTGAACGGGTAAATAAAATAATAAACTTAGCGCTGCCTTATCAGGATCGCGGAGAACAACCATGGATTGAATTGATGGAAATCCTATTTGGAGAAGACTTCTACTTTGTTCATTTCAATAAGCAAACCGGAATTGCAGATGCTATAATGAATGAAAACGTACACCAGTTCCTGCGTAACATATTTCGCAAAGATATCCCTTCCGCTCCCCCGGCTCCCGGCATGCTAATGATCAATCTCGCAAGAGCAGTAGAACCCGCTGGGAAGCCTTTAATGGACAAAACCGAGCTGTCTGTATTTGTTTCGGCCTTTGAATTATCTGGATTTACTGGCGCCATAAACTGGTACAGAAACCTTGATCGAAACTGGCACCTGATGGCGGATATCAAGCCGCTCATTCATCAACCGACGCTGATGATATACGGAGAACAGGATACGATTCCAAAGTCTGAAAATCTTAAAAATATCGTTCCCAATCTGGACATTGTCAGTCTGGATTGTGCTCACTGGATTCAACAGGAAAAACCGGAGGAAACAAACCGCGCAATTTTAAAATGGTTAGCCCAACAAAATGCATAATAAGGATATAGATACCTATTGTCCTCAAAGCCAAACAGATTGGAGACAATGGTTGGATGAAAACCATCTGTCCAGACAATCTGTTTGGCTTGTCTTTTATACAAAAAAGTCAGATATTCCTTCATTAAGTTGGAGTGAGGCCGTTGACGAAGCACTTTGCTTCGGCTGGATTGACAGCACAAGAAAGACGATCGACAATTCTTCTTACATGCAATTTTTTACCAAAAAAAAACCGAAAAGCAACTGGTCAAAAATCAACAAAGAAAAAGTTAAGCAGCTCAGTGAAAGTGGGCGAATGACAGAGGCGGGTTTAGCATGCGTGGAAGTTGCAAAACAAGATAGATCTTGGACAAACCTGGATGAAATAGAAGAACTAATCATACCAAATGACTTAGAAATTGCATTCGAAAAACATACTGGCTCGAAAGATTATTTTCTACGTCTGAGCAAATCAACAAGAAAAATAATATTGGGCTGGATTATCCTTGTCAGAAAACCGGAAACTAGACAAAAGCGCATAGCTGAGGTTGTAGAAAGCGCAGTACTACATCTAAAACCAAGACATTTGCGGTAGAGAAACACGTAATCTGCGGGATTTACACACATCGTTTCATTAATTTAACTGACAGTCAATTCAATGATTTTGATCCCTAATTCTCTCTCTGCTCGGGCCATACATATCATCGACATTGTCCCAGGATTTGGTGCAGGTAGATTAGACGCAATCAAAATATCAATATCTAGCTGTAAGAACCTTTTTTTTCATAGCTCTAGGACCATCTTTCATGATTGCTTGATATGAAGAAGTAAACGCAGACAAACTTTTATATCCGACCATATATGCTATTTCTGTAAGTGTAAATTTCTTTTGATCAATCATTTCGATACTTTTTAAAATCCTAATGAGCTGGTGGTATTTTTGAACTGTAATACCAGTTTCCGCCTTAAAGATTCGTTGAAGACTACGTGCTGACATAGCGGCTTTTCTGGCTAGCATTTCTATATTAATTGCGTATTTAAAATTATTATTGATCTCCTCACAGATTGGAATCAGTTTTTCATTTGATGGTATAGGAATTTGTAGGTTGTGATTTTCAGAACAAAAGTTAGGTAAACAATTCAATATTGCCTGCAAAAAATGATATTGTTCTTTGTTTTCTTCAAAATTTTGGCTCCATTTAGAAGCGTAACCTAACATCTCACGCAATACGGTAGGCACTGCAAATACGTGTACGGATCGGAAAAAGTCGAATTCGGGCACATTTGCATATAGTATAACCATTAAATCGACATGTTCTGCTTCCGAACGGGATTTGTGTTTTACTTTGGAAGGAATCCAAATGACATGATTCTGAGGAACCAGGTATATTCTGTTTTCAATATAAAAATATTGATATCCTTGGGAAACAAAGCTTAATTGGCCTCGAGCATGTACATGTTCGTAATCATCATGTGTCCAGTTATTTTGATACCATACATAAGCATCTAAATTTATTGGATCTGAAAACTCTCCCTTCTTACGTTCAATTAAGCCACATTTATTCTTGTCGTTTTGCATATAGTTATTGGCAAATTTAATAAAAAAACATAAGCTAGCTTTGTACTATCATTTACAATATCGGTGGACATGAAAAAAATGAACATGGTAACACTTGGTCACTCATCTATACCGGAAAATTTATCTGTAGAAATACAGGCTGTATTTGAAGTAGAATAAATAAAACAGAAATTAGTATGAAAAAAGTTTTTATAGCCGGAGCCACAGGTTGGGTCGGTAAAGAATTGAGCAAAGCGATTGTGGCTAGTTCAGATTATACATTAGTCGGTGGGCTTTCAAGATCCGAAGAAAATTTATCGGACATTTTAGGTTTAGATCAAGGGGTAATTCCGCTATTTGATTCAATTGAAAAAGCAATTGACAAGGTGGATTTTGATATTTTGATTGATTTTACATCCCCAAAAATTGCAAAGGAAAATATTATAGCTTCAATTAAGAATGGAAAAAATAGTATTGTTGGTACATCGGGGCTTTCAGATCTGGAATATGAGGAGATCGGCTCGCTTGCAGAGGAAAAAAATGTATCTGTGTTAGCTGCTGGTAATTTTTCAATAACGGCTGTTTTATTACAAAGATTTTCGGAAACTGCAGCGAAATATATTGATCACTTCGAAATAATAGACTATGCATCCCAGAAGAAGGTAGATGCCCCAAGTGGAACAGTTGCTGAACTTGCCTATCGCCTTTCTAAGATTCAAAAACCAGTTTTAGATGTGCCTATAGAAAACACCATTGGTTATAAAGAAACGAGGGGAGCTACAATCAATGGCATTCAAGTCCACGCAGTTCGCCTTCCGGGTCATATACTCGGTGTCGAAACAATCTTTGGTATGGAAGACGAAAGACTGAATATTAAACACGAAGCAGGAAGCGGCACAGCACCTTATCTTAAAGGCATTTTTATAGCTTTAAATAAAATAGATACATTTAAGGGACTCAAACGCGGCTTGGACACAGTAATGGATTTCTAAATCAGATTAAAATTATCAGAAGGAATGTTAGCATACCTGATGCGGACCACTTATTGAAAAAATATAAAAAAGGGATTTTGGTCAATCATTTGTTCTGGTCTTCGCAATACCTTACTTGGTGGTGGCGGTGTAGGCGGTGCACCGAGAAGGTCCAGTTATTCTGGAAGAATGCCGAATGATAGTATCCAGATAAGGGGGCTGCAAAACGGATGAAGCGGTTATGTTAAATCTATCATATTTATCTAGTGGTCATTGATATCGAAATATCCAACTGAAGAGAAAAATCAATTTTAGCTATTTAAAATATACGTTATATTTATTTGAAAGTAACAGCATCATGTAGCCCCGCTAAAACAAATGACAGAAACAGAAAAATATCTTTCAGACTTTAAAACAGCTGTTAAAAGCGTATATCCTATTTCGGATAGGGCATTTGATTTGTTGGCTCAAACCGTCTACATTCAGCAGTTTAAGAAAAACGAAGTTTTACTAAGAGAAGGACGTGTCGCCAATGACATTTTCTTTGTTTGTAAAGGGGCCTTAAACTCTTATTTTATTGATGAGAAAGGAGCTACCTGGAATAAATGGATTTATTTGGAGAGGGATTTTGCGAGCACAAGATTTTCGGCAATTATAAAAACGGCCAACGATTTTAAATTGCAAGCTATTGAAAACACTACCGTGGTATGTATGCCTTATCATCAAACAAGAGCAGCTATTAATCAAAATGATGAACTAAAAAACCTTTACATTGCTTATTTGGAGAAAAAATGGATAGTCATTAATGAAGAAAGAGAAATTTCTTTACTGACCGAAAGTGCCACCACAAGATATCTCAAATTGCTGGCGGCACATCCAGGAATTGATAGGAGAATTCCACTACAATATATTGCTTCGCACCTGAGCATTACCCCAACACAGTTGAGCAGAATACGTAAAGGGCTAACCAAATAAAAAAATCATTACGCTCAACCTATGTAGAGTGCGTTCTCGAAATCGCACTTTATTTTTGCTTATTATCAAACAATAATAAAGCATACTATTAAACTCTTTGAAATAGAACGCATCGTACTATTAATTGAAGAGTGAAATAGGAGAACGTAATAATTAACAATTGAAATTAAATTATGCAAACAATTTCCAAAACACTAAAAATATTTCTAACCGCACTTATTCTTTCCAATATCGTACTGATGGCTTGTGTGGTCTACTTTTTTCTGAACAACAAGCAAAGCTTAACCGCGGAAAGAATAGATATCAAGGACAGATCTGGAAAAAATCGTGTCGTTATTGCAAACACAGATAACATTCCGCAACCTATTATCAATGGGAAGACGTATAAAAGGGCTTACGCTCCCGCGGGTCTAATTTTCTATGATAAAAATGGAGACGAAAGAGGTGGTTTGGCAATTACTGATAATGAAGAGACTAACCTGAATGCCCTCGCATTTGATTATCAGAATGCAGATGCCATTGGTATCTTGGCACAGGATAATAAACACGACAATTATTTCAGGGCTGGTCTATTGATTAATGATAAAGATCTATCCGGTAAGCCGGGGCATAATATTAACCGGATAAACCTGCTAACGGAGAATGGGAACGCTTCTTTGGTGATGAAAGATAACAATGAAATACCGAGAATTATTTTAAAGGTGGACAGTCTAGGTAATCCTTCTATCGAAATGTTGGACGATAAGGGAAAAGTGAAATGGAAACAATAAGCTATAATCGAATGACAACTACCATTGAAAACCATACTCCTTATCATACCAACGCATATAGCGATAAAAACTTTTGGTTAAAATAATAACCCACCTTTTTCGGCACAACTCCATGGCATCAAAAGTGAAAAAAGAGTAATGAACCACCCGTCGGCAACACAGAATGCCCAATTTTTGCTCAATTTAGTTCATTGGCTTGACCAATGAACTGATTTAGCTAGGCTAAGCTGATTCCTCTGGGAATAAATTTGTCATATAATTGATATACGATAGTCGAGTGGACTAATTCTTGTTTTCTTTTTAAACAGTCTGGTTAATGACTGAGGTTGATCAAATTGCATTTTTTTAGCGATTTCAGCTACTGATAAATCAGTTTCAGCAAGTAATTCCTTTGCTATTTTAACAATAAAATTGTCAATATGATACTGTGCTGTATTTTTAGAAGTTTTTAAAGAAACATCATTGAGAAATCGTGTTGTACAATTTAGTTTCCTGGACAATAATGTTAAACTAGGAAGTAAAAACAAGCATTTTCTTTTGCTATCAAAAAGAGTGTGCAGCTCGCTCATGAAATCTTTTTGTAACGCTCTAAACTCATTCAGCTTATCTTCCATTAACTGTTGATAAAACCTTTGCATATGTTGTAAAAGCAAATCAAGATATGAAATAAGTATTTTAGACTGCGTTTCACTCATGGGCATCTTAGTCTCGAGGTCTATCAGTTCAAAGATATTTTTTATAAGCCTATAATCGTTATTCGATAAGATCATCGATTCCTGAATGGAGTATTCTAGAAACCCAAATTCTTTCAATTTATTTCGCAGACTATATCCTGTAAATAGATCTGAACGGAATGCAAAATAAGCCCCTTCTTTAAAATATCCTCTTATTTCTTGAACCGGAAAATACTGGTTGCTGAAAAATAATAAGATATGTTGTCCACGATGATCCTTATTTGAACATCCAAACACAATCAAGAAATATTTATCATCAATCCATCTTTTGGCAGAATCAAAAAATTGCTCCTCATTTCCAAAATTGTCAAAATAATAACTGAAGCTTGCACTGAAAGCATTTTGAAATTCATTATTATTACCAGTATTTATCATATTTTATTTTTTCTTCGAGACTTTGCGCGTTATTTTTTATTGAATTATTCCCTCAAGAAAAACCCTCGTTAAAACAATATTGTTTGTAAAATAGAGGGATTTCCTAAGGGATACATCCAGCAGCTTCGTTTTCAACGTTATTTTGTCTTCTATTCAAGAAACCAGATTAACACGGATTTCTAATTCTTTTTTTCTAAGATGGCTAAAAAAGCACGTTTGACACCTAAGACTAGCAGTTACTTCTTTTCATGAACAATTGCTTTACCCGATTTTTCGAGCTCTTTCACAAAATCCCGCCCCCAGTAATGGATATCGTAGTGCTCAATATGCTCGTACAGCCTGCGCGCTCTGACCTGAGCCTCTCCGGGTTCCATGACCAAGGCTTTCAACAGTGCATCTTTCATGCTCTTACGGTCATAGGGATTAGTCAATATGGCATAAGGCAATTCGACCGAGGCACCTGCAAATTCTGAGAGCACAAGAATCCCGGGAGTCTCCAATAACCCATGGGTCGCAATGTATTCCTTTGCGACTAGATTCAGTCCGTCCCGCAGAGGCGTAATCCAGGCAATATCGCTCAGCGCATAGTGCTTGACCACTTCCTCAAAAGGCAAGGCCCTGTAAAAATATTGGATCGGGGTCCAGTTCATCGTTGCATATTTACCGTTGATCTCACCCACGGCCTGATTCACCTGATCCCGGATTTCGTCATAGATCGTCATCCCCTGTGATGGCGGCGTACAGACATTGACCAGTTCGATCTTGCCTCTAAATTCTGGGTATTCGGCCAGAAATTCACCAAAAGCCTGGATTTTTTCCAAGGGGCCTTTGACGTAATCCAGGCGCTCGATGGATATGATACGCGTTATTCCTGATCCGGCTTTGTTTTCTTTGAGGGCATTGATCTCGGTCTTAACCTTATCATCTGTCAAAATCTGTTCGATATGATCCCTGTTGACCCCCACCGGCTGTGCGCCAAGCCTAATCTGCCGGCCATCCACCTCAATGATCTTGGTCATCTGATCGACGCCGAGCGCACAGCTATAGGTCAGGAACTGATTGGCGACATCAACTTTTTTGACCACTTTAAATGGTGTATGGCTACGGATCACATCCACAAAATTCTCGACATAACGCGGGATATGAAAACTGATAAAATCACAGAGCAGCAGGCTGCCGATAATCTCTTTGCGCCAGGGAATAATATTGAAAATATCTGCTGCCGGAAAAGCCGTATGATGAAAAAAGCCAATTTTCAGATCCGGGCGCATGGTCTTTAAAAAAGAAGGCACCATCCACAGATTATACTCATGGATCCAGACCAGCGCCTCCTCGTCGGCCTCGCGGGCAATCCGCTCGGCAAAGCGCTTGTTTATCATCAGGTAATGTTCCCAGTCCTCGTGGTTGAATTTTGCCCGGTCCACAAAGGAAAAGATCGTCGGCCAGAACGCCTCTTTGGAGAATACACGATAGAACTTATCGATATCCTCTTTAGACAGCGATATGGTGGAAGCGACCAGATTAGGGTATCGGCTTTCGTCCACCAGCTGATTTGGAACCGGCTTTCCGTCCTGCTGGATGACTTCCTCCCCGATCCAAAGACCGGAGCGTCCCTTTTCAAATAAGCCCAGCAGCGAAGGAATGATGCCGTTCGGGCTTTTGGGCGTTACCCTTACCGTCTTACCGTTTACCGACTCCTTTTCAAAAGGCAGCCGATGGTACACCATCACCAGCTGGTCTGATTTTTTGGATTTTCTTTTTCGAGGCACCGATTTTTGTTCCCCGCGGATCAGCTGCTGAAACGGGCGGTATTTGCCCATGTACTCCAGTATACCGCCCGCTCCAGCGGCCTCTGCACTGTACGCTGTATCCAACTGATCAATGGCCTGCAGCAGCCCCGGCTCAGATTTTCCGACAGCAACACCACGAAAGCCGATCTCAAACAAGGCCAGATCATTCAGTGTATCGCCAGCTACCATCACATCATCTGGGTCAACGGCCAGAAATTCAACCAGCTTCTTTAATGTCGTCCCCTTATTGACCCCTCTGGGGAGCAAGTCCAGGTATTTATCGGCCGAAGTAATGATGTCGCAGTCGTACCTGTCCGCTACCTGCTGCACCAGGCTATGGTCCACGCCGGCTTCAAAATAAAAGGAGCTGCGGCGCTGCTGCGGTACATGCTGGTAATTCAACTGCGGTATTTCCTCCAGCGCCGCCCGGATGGCATAAGTCTGCGGCCATTTTTCCTCGATCTCACTCTGCAGCGGCTCAATCGCTTCCAGGCTATGGCCGTTAACGACCGTGGCGCCCACATCCGCAATAATGAAATCCGGCACCGGAATAAGCGGGTCGCTCAGCAGCGGCAATACCGACTCCAGCCCTCTTCCGGTGACAAAGACCAGCTGCATATTCGGGCTAGTTTTTATCAATCTATATAATCTGAGGCGGTCTTCCATCTTTCCGCCCAAAAAAGTTCCATCTAAATCTGTTGCTAATAGCATATTATTTTATATTCCTTTCTAAAAGTTTAAATTCATCAATTGCGGCCATATGGTTGTATAGCACACGATATGTTGTCTGTAAGAGGGGCAAATTGAGCCCGAGGCTCGAGACTGTCGCCATCAGCCCCCTGGTTGCAAAATATCCCTCAGCGACCATGCCCATGAGTTGACGGGCTTCGAACACCGAATATCCCTGGCCAAGGTATTTACCGAAAGTCCGGTTACGGCTATGCGCGGAGTAGCCCGTCACCAATAGGTCGCCCAAATAGGTGGAGCTGCCCAGTCGGACATCGGGCGCACCAAGGGAATGCAGCAACAGCCCCAGTTCGTCAATCGCATTGGCCACAAGCACCGCCATAAAGTTGTCTCCATAATGGAGTCCTTCGGCCATGCCACAGACGATGCCGACGACATTTTTGTAAATAGCGGCGTACTCCACGCCCAGCATGTCGGGGCTATAGTTTACCTGCATATAGCTTGAAGCGAAGCCCTTGGAAATCTTACTGATAAAGGATTCGTTGGGACCGCACAGGGTCATATAGGTTTTCTTGTTCCGTGCGATTTCTTCGGCATGGCATGGTCCCGCAATGATTGCCTGCTGAAAATCTTCCAATTCAAAATACCTAGCGAGATAAGCACTGGGAAGCAGGTTGTCCGGGCAGACGGTTTCTTTAATAGCGGTGATCACAAACTTTTCGGCAAGGTCCTTTTTGGGGATTGCGGCGCAAACTTTGTCCAGATGCGCACTGGGCACGACGAAAAGAATTACTTTCGATCGGGCCACGATCTCGTCCAGCTGATCGGACGCATAAATTTTTGTATTGTCAAGTTTTAAAAACGATAGGTAGTCAGGGTTAACAGCATCTCGGTTTATCGAGCGCACCTGCTCTGAACGCCGCAAGTACCAGTTGGTATGAATGCTATTTTCTGTCAAAATTTTAACCAGGGCCGTGGCCCAACTCCCACCACCTATCACACTAATCTCATTCAAATCGTTGGGGGTTTTAAAGACGCGAAACAGAAAATTTTCGCCATCGGGTTATCTATTAATTTATCAATATACGTAAAAATTAATCAATAAGCAAACTTTACGCGTAAAAACAGGGTTAAAGGGGTATTTTCCACGCCAAAATCCGTGTTTATATTTCTTCGTAAATTTGTTTGTTCATATGAAAAACTTAAACATGCTTAAACTCAGTGAACAATCATCAAGTTCAATTTATCAGTACATTTTTAATTTCTTTGCCAAATTGGGTTTACCCGAGCAGCAGGCACATATTGTTACGGCCGCCGGGTTACTTTTTGCTTTTGCGGTGCTGCTCTATGCGCTCGATTATATCATGCGCAAAGTATTTTATTCCGCATTGAACCGGATTGCCCGGCGGACCTCGACCAAATGGGATAATTATCTGTTGGAAAACAAAGTGCATGTACGCGTGAGCCGTACCCTGCTCGTGCTGCTTGCAAGGCAGCTGCTGCCGGTGATCTTCGTTGGTTTTCCGGTGCTTACAGCGGCTATTGTCAAGTTTCTGGATATCGTGGTATTGTTCACCATCTACCATCTGGCCAATAGCCTATTAAAAACCTGCCGCGATATTTTTCGTGGTTCAAATGCGTTTAAGGACAAACCCATCGACAGCTACCTGCAGGTGGTACAGATCTTTTTAATTTTTGTGATAGGTACACTGGTCGTTTCCCTGCTGACCGGCAATTCGCCCTGGTCCTTTCTGGTCTCGCTCGGGGCGGCGTCCGCCATCCTCATGCTCGTATTTAAGGACACTATCCTAGGCTTTGTGGCCAGCATTCAGGTGTCGGCGAATGACTCGGTCCGCGTAGGAGACTGGATAGAAATGCCCAAATACGGTGTGGACGGCGACGTGCTGCAGATCAACCTCAACAATGTGAAGATACAGAACTGGGACAAGACCATTGTCACCATTCCGACCTATACCCTTCTGAGCGATTCATTTAAAAACTATCGTGGAATGCAGGAGACTGGTGGCCGTCGGATAAAACGGGCATTGAACATTAAAATGTCTTCGGTGCGCTACCTCAGTGCGGAGGAAATCACGGCATTAAAAACGATCCGGCTGTTGGCTCCTTATATCGAAAAAAGAGAGCGCGAGATTGCCGAGTACAATAAAACCTGGCATACAGACAGTTCCTCGCCCGTCAATGGTCGCAGGATGACCAATATCGGCCTGTTCAGGGCCTATGTACTCGCCTATGCCAAACATAACCCCAATATCCATCAGGAACTTACTTTATTGGTCCGTCAGTTAGCCCCTAGTGAATACGGTATTCCGCTGGAACTCTACATGTTTACCAAGGGGACACAATGGGCCTATTTCGAAGATACGATGGCCGATATTTTTGACCATCTACTGGCCGCCATTAAGCACTTTCACCTACAGGTATTTGAACTGCCTGCATCCGACGACCTGCGGCTGCTCGGCGCGACGGAACCCCGTTCCTAACAGTAGCTCCTCTGTTGCGATAAACCTAAGCTTGCCCGGTGGTTTCAATCTTATTGCCGCTGGGCAGTCATCAAAAGACCGCCATTTTACCAAACTGCCTGTTACCTGCCGTTTCTTATCTTCGCAACGTTTTTGTTCATCTTGTGCCTAACGATATTTTTGAAAACAAACCTTTCAAAAACGTTTAATTTTTGTTGATGTTGTTCGTAAAATTCGTCAGGCGTATCGAATAAACCAAAATCCTGATTGATTCCTTTGTCTTGAATAAACGTATTGTTTAAATCCCAATCAATTGGTGGATTTTTAAAGTTATCAGAGTAAGCTCCATAACCACAAAAAGTAGTTTTACAATCGCTATTTTTCTCTTGTAGTTTGGCTAAATATATTTTGTCCAAAATCACACCTTCTAAAAAATACCATTGTTCATCGACCAATATTTCAACCCAACTATGCAGTATGTTTTTAGGCGAAAGTTTATACCAAATTCCCGTAATCGCTCCTTTTTGTAATGCTTTATCAATTGTAAATCCGTGAATACGATTTGGTATCTCCGTAGCTCTCAATAAAGCCATTAACAAGGTGGCTTTCGTGTTGCATTGTCCATACCCGTCTTTTAAAACAGCTGATGCTGAAATGTTATCCGAAAGATTATAACCGAATTTTATTTCATCTCTTACAAAATTATAAATGGCTTTTATCCTTGAAATCATATCAAGTTGATTCCATTCTCTCTCGTTCACTAATTTCTGAATCGAATCGTGAGAATAGTCAAGAATTTTAGTTTCTTTAAGGTAATTGTTCATATCCCTTTTTTACACTACAAAGATGAACAGCAACAATAAAACAAACTTGTATAAAGTGGCTATTTTAACGATGACAAAAATTTAGGCGTAAGTCTAAATGTTTCTTTGAATATTCTGCTGTAATGGGAACTATCTGTAAATCCAAACTGATGTGCAGTTTCGGTAATCGAATGTTCTTTTAAGTAAGGTAATGACGTTATGAGTTTATTCCAAAGTTGGTATCGTCTGAAATTAAGATTGGTTTTCTCTTTGAAAAGATGTAAAAAACGTGTTTCGGAAAGAAAACAAATATTCGCAATCTCTTTAAGCGATACAATTCGGTCAAAATTTTGTTCTAAATATTGAATTGCTTTGTAAATTCTTTCGTCTTCAAAGTGATTTTTAAGTTCACATTCGCATCGGAAGTTTACGAAATAATTGTTGATCTTATTCGTCAAATTAATAAAGTCAGAATCATTTTGTAAATAATCTGCAAAAATTTCTACAAGTTGTTCAAAGTCTTCATCCAAACTCGTAATCTTAATGTTTCTGTATTTATTGTATAATTGATGACCTATACTACTAATCGGGTTTATAAGAATAATCAACGAAGTTTCATTACTTTTAAATTGGTGTAGTACATTGCTGTTAATGAAACAAGTCGAGTAAGAATTTTGGTTATCTTTCTCGTCTGTGATTTTAAATTTTCCCTGTGAAGCAACACTGATTTGCAAAGCAAAATGTTTATGCGAAACGTTGTCGTTAAACTGTCCAACGAACACTCCCATTGTTTTTTCGATATGTATTTTATTTTGAGCGGTGTCGTTCATTGAAATGGCGGGTAACAATTGTATTTGCGAAATCAATATACAAACTATTTCGCAAAGCCACATCTATACACGAAATACGTTTAAAATTTCAAAACACGTCATAAGTCTACCCATTAAACAAAAGTGTCATAGCATCAAGTTTCATGATGACACTTCTGTTTAATTAAGTTAATTACAACCGAAATTTTGTGAGGTTTGTATATTTTAACTCAGTTTTTTCAGAAATTCATTCAAGTTACCAGAGAAATTCAACTGCTCTATTTGTTTCAGAATAAGATCAGCTTGTTGTTTAAGCAGACTATTTTTTTCTTTCAATAAATCAAGCTCCTGCAAATTCAGGTCACTGGCATTGTATTGCCCAGCGATAAAACGCTCCTGAAAAATAATCACATTTTGGGTCATTAATATTACATTATCGGTGGTAATATAAATCTGTTCTTTGAACTTCCGGATATCTTCACTGGCCTGCAAATAATCTTTCATCAACTTGTTTTGTGTTTCAGAACGATTGTGGGTTATGCCCTGCACTTGGGTTTCCAGCTGTTTTACTGTGTAGCGGATGTTTTCGCCCAATAGCGGCATTTTAAGCGAAAGTCCTACATAGCTGTTTCCAAACCACGAATTGGGCATAACAGGGTTAAATTTTTCAGCATATTGATTGGCGCCCAAATACCCAATAAAATTAAGTGCGGGTCTGTATTTATACTTTTCCGATTTAATCTGTTGTTTTAACAATGCCTCTTTGAAGCCCAGTTGTTTTATGCTCGCAACTTCATCGAAACGGACATTTTCATTTGCGTCTGAAAAATTTCCAGAAAGCAAAGGCGAAAAATCAACCGGATTATCAAGTAACTGGTTTACGGGCAAAGTGGTCAAAAAACTAAGGTATATTTTTTCTTTTACCAGTTCCGAAACCGCTGTTTTGTAACTTGAAATAGCGTTATTGTGGTTAAACAATGCTTTATTTACATCAGTTTTCAAAACCCTTCTTTCATCGAATTTACCTTTGATAAGCGCGTAAGATTTATAAGTTCGTGCAGTATCTACTACCGCAGTTTCTAATTGCTTGGTATATACCAGCAGCTTACCAAAAGACCGCAGCACTTCATACTTTAAGTCATCTTCGGCAAGCTGCATATCTGCCTGTTTAACTTTTTCATTAATCCTGCTTTCGCCTATTTTACTCTTTATAGAAAAATCCACCAAGGGCTGTGTAAGGGTTATACCTGCGGTTTGCTGCCATTTTGAACCAAATTGAACGGCACGCAATTCATCACTGGGTGTGGAGGATAACTGTCCCACAGGTATCACCTGACTGGCTATAATAGGGTTATACCTGTATTCGTAAGCCAAGGAAAGTTGGGCTGTATATTTGTTTTTTGCTTCCAATTCCTGCAAATTTGCTACAAGAACATCCGTTTTTACGGCAAGGATATTGGCTTTGTTTGCCAATGCCAGGCGGACACATTCCGACAGACGTATCGGCTTATCCTGTGCGTACACTGCGCTGCTGAGAAAAGCGGTCAGCAACCATATTATTTTTTTCATTGAATTTAATTTGATTATTTATAACTGTTGTTATATACTCAAAGGAATAAATGAGTTCGCTATACTCGGTTTTTAACCTCTGAAAACGGAAGCAGGTTCTACACTATTGATTTTTTTAATGGCGAATAAGGACCCTCCGACTGAAATGAAAACGGTAATAAGAAACATCGCAAAAAGCTGTATAGGCGAATAATGGAATACCAATCCTGCTTCCTGCACCCCGATCCTAAATAGTTGAAGAAGTAAGAATGCCAATGCAAAACCTACGATTGCAAACAGAAACGATTGTGTCAATATCAGCTTGCGTACATAGCCATTTGTAGCACCTATCGCTTTTAACGTACCATAATCCTTGATACGGTCAAGCGCAGAAGAATATAAGGTAAGACCGATGATAAAGAAGCCACTAATGATCGCAAAAACCACCAATGAACCAACACTGGTTCCGATATTGGATGATATGGTAAGATAGCTGACTGTTTCACTTTTAAGTACCTGCGCATCCCACGCCCTTACGCCGTAAATAGTTTTGTTGATATTGTCAACAACCTTTTTAATGTCATAGCCGAGTTTTACCTGTACAGCAACCGTACTGATTTTATTTTCGGGAAATCCACCATAAAAACGGGCTTTGCTCAATGTGGTGTACATCAATGCACCGGAAAAACTCCGTGCATTTTTGGTCTGTACTTTTATAAAGGCTTCTTTACCGTTGATTTCTAAACGGCTTCCGACTGCCAGACTCGAATTGAAAGCAGACTCGTCGTAATACTCTGCCGTTATACCACCTTCTTCGTTGAGATGCATTAGCTCGCCACTTTGAATAAGAGATCTACGGGGTCCCGCTACGAACAGAGGTGCCTCGCTCCCTACCAAAATTACCGACCCTGTTTTACCATTGTTGAATTTTACCGATGCATTGGCAACAACAACGGGATAGGTATTGGCTACACCTTCAATACTTCTGATTTCACGTACTAATCCGTCGTCTATTTTTGCCAATTCGTTGGCATTTTGAGTAATGTTGTCCACCACCCATATCTGACCTATGTCTGACCTTGAATTATCAACCAATCCACCCATCATTCCGGTCAGGAATGTTAAAATACCCAGCTGCTGACCAATAAGGAACACACTGATAACGATACCGATAATAATACCAATGCTCTTGGCTCTATCGTATCTCATAAATTTTAATGCTGTCGAAAACATAGTTTCTGATTTTAAAGGTTGATAACACACTCCACTTTGGAGTTGATCACCAATCCGGGGTTCCCCTGTATGCTAATCTTTATTTCTCTTACCCGCCTATCTTCCTGGTCATTTGCTTTCTCCGAAAACAGGGATTTCTTTTTAAGATATGGGGACAGCATCTTGATCGTGCCTTTGGCAATAACTTCCTGCGAACCTGCATAACGAATACTCACTTGCTGACCAACTTTCAGTTTTTGGCTGAAGAGTTCATCGACCTCGCTTCGGATAATCAATGCTCCTTCAGGTGCGAATTCCGCATAGGTTGCATACTGATTAAGTGCTCCGCCCTGTGTAACCTGCATATTTAAAACCTTGCCGGCAGTTGGGGCACGAAGTACTTTCTTTTCGGCCTCGGCTTCAGCTGTGCGAAGCTGCCCGGCAATTTCCTGCAATTTGCTTTCTGCCATCTGCACATTGATTTTAGATTTTTCAAGTGATACCGTCAGTGTTTTCACATCCGTTTCCAGGTCATCATACACCTGTATGGTTTCCGCTCCTTTATTGACAAGATTTTTGGTGGTTACCAAGAGCTTTTTCTTGTTGACCAGTTTCGCTTCGGCATCCTTGATATTGTTTTTTTCAAGGGCAATCTGTGAAGACTGCGTCTTCATGTGGCTTCTGATCTCGCTAATTTTCAGACGTTCGGTTTCGTTTTCTAATTGAACTAATTTTTCCCCTCCCGTTACGCTATCTCCGTCCGTCTTAAAAACCTGAGTGACAATACCACCCGATGTAGCAGCAAGGTTTACAATCTTGCTTTCGGGCTCTACCTTACCTACACCTACTACTTCTGTTATTTGCGCGGCAGAACGGTCGATGGTTTCCTGCTGATCTTTTGCCTTTTTTTCCTGCTCACCGCAAGAGCTTAACAAGAGAATCGTTGCAATAAGTATTGATATTTTCTTCATTTTATGAAATGCTTGATTTTTGTGATTAATGTATTTTAATGAAAATGTGCGTCTTCCGGTGCTGTTTCGGACGCTACCCCGTCATTGACATAAATGATCCTATCGGCATACGATTTTAGGCGCAAATCGTGTGTGACAACCGCCACCGACTTGCCTGTGGTCGAAAGCATTTTAAGTTCCTCCATTACTACAGATACGCTTTTGATATCTAATGCAGCAGTGGGTTCATCGCAAAGCATCAATGAGGGCTCAGTGACCAATGCTCTTGCTATGGCGACACGTTGTTGTTGTCCGCCACTGAGTATTTTTGGCAGGTTTTTCATTCTGTCTTCCATACCCACTTTTATTAGTGCATCTTCGGACCGTTTTTTTGCTTCCGACTTAGGTATTCCCATCAGAATTAAAGGCTGCATTACATTTTCCAGTGCATTAAGAGGAGCCAACAGGTTAAAACTCTGGAAAACAAAGCCAATGTTTTTCAGGCGTACATCGGCAAGTTCTTTTTGGTTCAATCCATTAATTAGTTTATCGGCAATGAATACCTCTCCCGCGGTTGGAAATATTACACAACCCAACAGGGATAACAGGGTTGTTTTCCCTGAACCGGATGGTCCAATGATTAAGGTCAGTTCGTTTCTTCTAAAATCGAATGACGTAGATTGCAGTGCAGTGATTAATGTATCCCCGGTTTTGTACTGCTTACTTGCATTTTTAACAGATGCGACTATATCCATATATTTATATGTAATCGTAATTAATAATGCAAATGTAGTACGAAAACATTTATATTTCGCCATATAAGAGAAATTATTTTCAAGTTATCGTGTTTTATTTACTATTTTTGAGACGTAAACATTGTATTCTATGCATAAGAAAGAGATACTAAAAGAGCTCGTGGAGCATTTTTTTGACTTTGACGATGAATTTCAAGGGGAGAAAGAGTATTCGATGGCGGACTTTGTAGGTTACCTGAATGTAAGGTATGCGGTACAAACAGCAGCCATCAGAAATATAGCGGGAGAAGAAGAGGAATGGATCAAAGAGGACGATGATGTGAATACGGATATTTCGACCTTACTTGTCTTTATGTATCGATATGCGGTAGTATATTTCAAAAAGGCATTAAAAGAGGGTCCTATTAATACATTGGATGAATTTTCATTTTTGATTGTATTGATGACTTACCCAAGTTTGAGCAAGACTGAGCTGGTACAGAAATTAATCATGGAAAAAACTTCGGGTGTAGAGGTTATTAAACGCTTATTAAAAAACGAACTTATAGAAGAATTTGACAACCCGAACGACAAAAGAAGCGTACTGGTGGCCATTACCGCGAAGGGCAAGGAAGAGCTTGCGTCCCTGTTTCCTAAAATGGGATTAGTAGGGAGTGTGATTGTTGGCAATCTTACCTCTGCAGAAGTGAGTTCTTTATCCTTCCTATTACGTAAACTGGATTATTATCATAACGATATCTTTCTTCATCACCGCAATTTGAGCCTGGAAGAACTCCGAGATAGAAAGGATTTATAGTATTATATCGGTCAGTAGAATGGAAAATTATTCGAAGAGAACCAATTTGTTATCTGACTAGCCCTGAAAACCCGTATCTATTTTTCAGGGCTAGTCAGATTTATATTAGATTAGTAGGGCAGCAAGTTGGAAATTTCGGGCTTTGAGCTATCCATTTATGATCTCTCCTCCATTGGGATGTAAAACTTGACCGCTCATAAAATGTGAATCTTCGCTAGCTAGAAATAGAAAGCTTGGCGCAATTTCATTAGGCATTCCTGCCCTCTTCATTGGAGAGTCGCTTCCAAATTCGGAGTTCTTTTTAGGATCAAAAGATGATGCTATCAATGGTGTCCATACCGGACCTGGAGCCACAGCATTGACCCGAATTCCTTTAGCTATAAGATTTGCTGACAAGCTCCGTGTAAACGAAATTATTGCACCTTTTGTTGCAGAATAATCGATCAACTTTGGACTGCCTCGATAGGCTGTCACCGAGGATGTATTAATTATGCTTGCTCCCTTCTTAAGATAAGGTATGGCATACTTCGTAACCCAGAAATAGGAAAAGAAATTATTCTGAAAAGTCTTGATTAACTGCTCAGTGGAAATTTTTTCAATTGATTCTGTTTCCCAGTGAAGACCCGCATTATTAACAATAATATCAATTTTCTTATGCGCTTTTATTGCAATTTGAATGACTTTTTTACAGTGATTTTCTTTTCCCAAATCACCTTTAATCAGCGTACATTTTCGAGAGAAGGATTCAACCTCTTTCTTGGTTTGTTTTGCATCTTTTGTTTCACTAAGATAGGCTACAACAATATCGGCTCCCTCCTTCGCAAATAACAACGCTACAGCTTTGCCTATGCCACTATCTCCGCCCGTAATTAACACTACCTTATCTTTTAATTTTCCTTCTGCAGGATACTTTAATGGAGACGTGTCAGGAACTGGTGCCATATTCATTTCCAATCCCGGTCGCTTTTGCGTTTGCAGCGGTCGAATCTTTTTACTCGCTCCTTTTTTCATGCTACTTCTTGTAAATTATTATAAACAATTTCTGATTTCCAGTCCTACTTCTATTCGACTGTTAAACAAATAGTCCTTCTACCGAAGGACTATTCACTGTATATCAAGAAGGTACCTTTCTCGATTTTTCTCTCTCCCAAACACGGTGGCCTTTCATTACCGCTATAAAATCCGCTGTTAAATTGTCCGTGCTTTCGAAAATAACGCCTTTATCTTTTTTAATAAATGACCGTTCAGCTAACCCTTCAGCATCTTTAGCAAATGCCAGGACCTTACAGTGTCGGTAACCTTCATTGATAAAATGGAGATAATCGGCATTTTGCGCAAGAGTCTTTACCGATTCGCCTGCTGGTGTGAAGAATGCATCGTAACAAACTGAGGCCTCTGTAAGATAGGAATGTTGGATATCTTCTTCCGTCCCTTCCATGAACCGGATCTTTCCGACATGAGATGCGATTAGCACGGCTTGCGCTCCTTCGCTTTCAAGTACTTTTTTCATTTTATCTATCGAAGATTTGCTAGCCCCATTATCAACAAGGAAAGCGACCTTTCTGCTCTTGATTGTACCCGCGCCGTCTTTTACTTTCATGCTCAAAGCAGCAGACTTATCAACTTCGGGTTTGACTGGTTTAAGAGGATATTGAGGATGGTTCTGCCGTGCGAATTTGAGGGTTAATGGATCAAGTTCTTTTGGCGGAGTAAGCCCGAGGTTTGTACCAACATTTTTTGCTAATCCCTGGTCTATCTGATTCAAAATAGCCAGTTCTCGCTTTCGTATATTGACATCATTTACTTTCGAAAGCTCAAAACTCAGGGCATTGACCATGTGATCCTGTTCTTCTGTGCTCTGTGAATTAAAAAATAGTCTTGCTTGTGTAAAGTGGTCTGCGAAGGAATCTGAGCGCCCCCTAATTTTCGAGCCATCGATAGCTTGCTTGTGGGATTCAAATCCTACCCCATCATTGAGCATTGCATGATAAGGACAGCCCACAGCTTTGCTATTAGGGAAATAACTCACAGCACCTTTAGGAATCTCAGACCGCGCAAAACCATCTTTTTGATTATTGTGCTTGCCGGTCACGGGACGATTGATAGGAAGCTCATGGAAATTCGGACCACCTAATCGATAATTTTGGGTATCCATATACGAAAATATTCGCCCTTGCAAAAGCGGATCATCCGAAACATCTATACCTGGCACTAACCTTCCGGGGTCGAAAACGGCTTGTTCGGTCTCTGCAAAAAAATTCTCTGGATTGCGATTTAGTGTCATCGTTCCAATAATCTGAACAGGCACCAGTTCCTCTGGGATAATCTTTGTCGCATCAAGAATGTCAAACGAGTATTTAAATTCATCGGCCTCAGGAATTAATTGAACGCCGAGATCCCACTGCGGAAAATCGCCCCTTTCTATAGCTTCATAGAGATCTCTTCGATGAAAATCAGCATCAAATCCTGAGATCTTTTGGGCTTCGTTCCATGCGACTGAATGTACTCCTAATCTGGGTTTCCAATGAAATTTAACGAATGTGCCTTTTCCTTGGGCATTCACAAATTTAAATGTATGGACACCAAAACCTTCCATCATCCTTAAACTTCGGGGTATGGCACGATCTGACATCGTCCACATGATCATGTGTGCAGATTCGGGCATCAGTGATACAAAATCCCAAAAGGTGTCATGTGCAGATGCCGCCTGAGGCATTTCGTTGTTCGGCTCTGGTTTTACGGCATGGATGAGATCTGGAAAATTCATCGCATCCTGAATAAAAAAAACTGGAATATTATTCCCTACAAGATCGTAATTGCCTTCTTCGGTATAGAATTTAACAGAGAAACCTCGTACATCTCTAGCAAGGTCGGTAGAACCTTTGAAGCCCGCCACTGTTGAAAATCTAGTAAAAAGAGGCGTTACCATTCCTTTTTTTAAAAATGCTGCACTAGTATATTGAGATAGGTCAGCAGTCGCTTCGAAAATACCATGGGCTCCTGATCCACGCGCATGAACGACACGTTCTGGTATACGTTCACGGTCAAAATGCATCAGCTTATCAAAATAAATATGATCCTGTTGTAATGATGGTCCCCGCTCACCCGCCTTTAATGTATTGTTGTTGTCGGAAATAGGCACACCATCATTGGTGGTCATAATCTGCTGGGAATTGTCCACTAAATGCTGATCTATCTCAGCAGTTTTTAAATTCTTTTCTTTTTTCATATCCAATGCTGTTCTGATTTGATCCATCAGGTGAACAAAACCAAAGTCTGAAAGGTTTGGCAGGTATTTACATTTATATACAGAAGATATCCAAGGGTGTTATGACAGTACAGAGGCGAATGTAGATGCTGAAAAAAGCTGCGTGGTCAACATTTGCTGATATTTTCAAGGGAGCTAAAGTTTACGAGTAATAGCAAACATTCAAGGTTACATCAGTAAACCATTAAATTGAAAGCATTCTATGCCAAAACTAACAGCCATTAATTGGGAATTAATTAAGGGCTGTTTCGGAAAGGCTACATACCAGGAGGAGTGCGATAGGTCATGATTTCCGTACCATTGGACTTTTTCACAATCTCCTTTGTATTTCTAAGTATTAATGTATGACTTCCAAGTTTGCTATATGATACAAAGTCTCCATCCGGAGTTTGTTTGCATATAACAAACATATGCCAGCCACCATCTGCTGGAAGTGAGATAATCACCTTTTTCCCAGACTTCAATTCATTTTCTATCGTTTGAAAAAGGCTGTCCACCGGAAAGCTAGAATCTCGGGGTAAAACAAATTTTTGAGTAAAAGTAATACCGTATAATTCTTTATTGTCAAAATCCCGGAAAGAACCATCTGCTTTGTTTTGCCATTCCTTTTGTAAGCCGTAAAAATCAAAATCCACCACTTTATAATACTTTAGGATCATTTCGACAGCAGATGGAATGCAGGACATTTGAAAGAGTTGATTGTGGTTATTTATGACAGTATCAAAAAACTCAAGATTATCGTCTTTTTGTGCTTGAGCCTTCGAATGATAAACAAAAGATGTGGACATTAACACAACTAAACTTAAGAGAACCTTTTTCATAATTTAAATTACTTTTGATAGTAAGATAAGATAATACTTCACTACAAATGAGGTACAATGCTGTACGTCATGATTTCTGTACCGTTAGACTTTTTCACAATTTCTTTTGTATTTCGAAATATCGTTGTATGGCTACCGTGCTTGCTGTAAGAAACAAATTCGCCATCCGGAGTTTGTTTATAGACGACAAAAATGGACCAACCTGTTTCTACCTGAAGTGCGATAATTACCTTTTTCCCAGATTTCAATTCATTTTCTATCGCTTGAAAAAGACTGTCCATCGGAAAACTTTCATCCCGTGGCAAGTTAAATTTCTGGGAAAAAGTAATTCCGTATAATTCCTTTTTATCAAAGTCGCGAAAAGAACCATCCGTTTTATTTTGCCATTTAATTTGCAAGTCATAAAAATTAAAATCCACCACTTTGCAATACTTTAGCACCATTTCGATTGCTGAGGGGATACCTGAAGCCGGAAAGATTTGATTGTGGTTGTTTACAACAGTATCAAAAAAATCGTAATTGTTGTTGTTTTTTACTTGTGCCTTCGCATGAAAAATAACCGCTGTGGATATTAACAAGACTAAAATAAAGAGCATCTTTTTCATAACTTATTTTTGATTAATTGAGCCTCCACGTGGCAGATAAAAACTTTGATGTGCGAAAGTAACAAAATGGAATAGCTTGCTTTAAAATCTTCATTGGTTATCTGATGTTTTCTCAAATATTTTGAGATATCGTTTAAAGTTTACAATTATAGAAAAATACATAAAAAGCAAAAATTTTAGTAGCCTTTCTGTCTCAATTTTTTGTCGATTTTTATCATTATTAAACCGCTGTGAAGGGCAAATAAGAATTGCATTGTTCAGACAGTCAAAAGTGGAGCTTCGGGCTTTGTCTCCCTGTGGCAGGAAAAATGTTGGGAGGGTTATAAAGGAATAAAGAGCTTTTAAATAATCCAAACTATGAGGATCAAAAACATAGATTTTTCTTACATTGGTAGTTATATATGAAACCAAAGGAAGAAACATATCGTAGTTACAGAATTTCTGCGCCCAAAGAGTTTGAAGCAGTGTTCTCTCATTTCTATTATGCTGAAAACAAGTCTGAACATACCATAACCAAAACCCTTCTCCCTTCTTTTCAAACCATTATGGTTTTTAATTTCGGAGCTCGGGCATTTTTGGTTTCCAAGCAAAAAACAAAAATTGAAGTTGACAAATGTATCGTTTTGGGCCCTATTAAATCAGCACTTGAATACAGCCTTCCCCCCGATTCCATTATCCTAGTTGCTAATTTCAAGGCTGATGCATTTTATCGTTTTTTTGGCAAAGCATTTCTATCTGATCATTTGCCTGTTCACCCAGATGAAGCTATGGAAGAAAATTGTTTTACCCGTTTATGGTTTCAATTAGATAATATTTCCGCCACAGAAGAAAAGGTAGACCATATTCTTAATTTCGGCAAACCCTATCTCAATCAGCAGAATGCCACCTCTACGCTATTGGCTAATTTCAGATCGGATACGATGAACTCCATCAAATCCATTGCTGAAGAAGCTAGACAAAGTGAAAGAAACATCCAATTGATCCATAAAAGGCACTTTGGCTTCAGTGCAAAGGAAGTGAATCGATACCATCGTTTTGTTAAAGCCATTGAATTGATTCAGCAGACAGATTTTTCTAAAGAAAAGGTCAACTGGTTTGAAATCATCGATCAATGCGGTTATTATGATCAAAGCCAGCTTATTCACGACTTTAAACATTTCATTAATCTTTCGCCTAAGAATTACCTAAAATTCCAGCAGGATATTTGTCGGGCTGGTGAATAACCTGTTTCGTTTTCTTACAATTTTTGAGGTGTTCCCTATTTTACTTTTGTATTGTTCAATCAATTAAAAGTAACAGTATGAAACATCTTATTATTTACGCCCACCCCAATCAGGAAAGTTTGAATGCTCAGTTTAAACAATCTATTGATAACGTTCTGCAACAACAGGAGCATAAAGTAATTACCAGAGACCTGTATCAACTGGGATTTGACCCTGTATTATCATTGGAAGATATGGACGGACAACGAAAAGGTTACGTTAATGAACTTATCAGACAAGAACAGGAGTATATTTCCTGGGCAGATGTGGTCACCTTTATCTATCCGATTTGGTGGACCGGCATGCCGGCCATTATGAAAGGGTATATCGACAGAGTATTCAGCTACGGGTTTGCCTATCGTTATGATCAGGGAATACAAAAAGGATTATTAGCCGGAAAACAGGCTATAATTCTCAATACCCACGGAAAATCCCACGAAGAATATACCGCTATCGGTATGGATAAAGCATTATTACTGACATCTGATAAAGGTATCTATACCTACTGCGGTTTTCAGATCAAAGAGCATCTCTTTTTTGATAAAGCTGACCGGGCCACTCCTGAAGTCGTTGAAATGTGGCTTGCTACAATCAGGAATGTATACACGATTATGGATCCTCAACTTTCTAATCATTGAAACTGATGTATTTTGTTTATGAGGGGTTCATAGCTTGGGAGTAATATAACACTTGCCCAACAACATCGAAATAGAAGGCAGGATTTTGAAGATCCTGCCTTTTTTCTGCTTATATCCTGATCAAGATCCCCTGCCCTTTTGAACAAAGTTAATTAGGCCTTTTGAACAAAACAGGACATATTGATCCGCCCTAATTTTGTCTCAGTAATAACAATTAAACATATTCAAAATGGAAAAGAATAATTATCAGGGAGCTCAACAACAACCTATAGGTTCGGGCTTCAATGCAAAATCAACAGCTAATGATGTGATTCAAAACATCGATCTTACCGGGAAAACAGCTATCGTAACAGGCGGCAACACAGGGATTGGACTGGAAACCACAAGAATACTCGCCGCAGCCGGAGCTACCGTAATTGTCGCTGCACGTGATATCGA
The DNA here is from genome assembly GCF_014109745.1 of Sphingobacterium paramultivorum. Lineage (NCBI taxonomy): Bacteria > Pseudomonadati > Bacteroidota > Sphingobacteriia > Sphingobacteriales > Sphingobacteriaceae > Sphingobacterium > Sphingobacterium paramultivorum. Next base: position 1,153,663 of record NZ_CP058555.1, on the reverse strand, counting down.
CAAAGCAAAGAAAAATCTGGAAGGAATATCCAATATTGAAATTGCAGCAATGGATCTAATGTCTCCCGCCTCTATTGATACTTTCGCAGAAAATTTTGTCGCTTCAGGAAGACCTTTACATTTACTCATTAACAATGCAGGTATTATGTGGGTCCCTTTGCGTAGAGATGAACGGGGTATAGAATCACAACTCGCTACCAACTATTTAGCCTTGTTCCAGCTCACCTCCAGATTGTGGCTTTCCCTTAAAAAAGCCAACGGAGCGCGAGTGGTTAATGTTTCCTCTCATGGCCACTATTTCGCACCTTTTAATTTTGATGATCCTAATTTCCTGCACAGAGAATATGAAACATTACAGGGCTATGGACAATCCAAGACCGCAGTCAATCTTTTTTCAATGGAATTGGACACACGAGGACAATCTGCTCATATCAGAAGTTATGCGGTTCATCCCGGTTCTATCGGTGGAACAGAATTGGGCAGAGAAGCCCCATTGGAGCTATTCCAAAAAATGGGGTTTGTGGATGCAGACGGTAATATGTTACCCGAAGTTGCCGCATTGCTAAAAACGATCCCACAAGGAGCTGCCACAACGGTATGGTGCGCAACAAGCCCTAAGCTTGATCATATCGGCGGCGTTTATTGTGAAGATGGAGACATCGCAGTAGTCTCATCGGATATTACCGCCCAAAAAGGGGTACATCCCTATTCACTGGATGAAACCAATGCCAAAAGACTTTGGAAACTCACCGAAGAGATGACAGGTATCCGGTTCAATCCATAAATCCATTTAAATCTACTCATTAAATGTTCTATTTAACTTATTGTGTTACGTATTTTAAAAAATAAAAAATTTAAAAGATAAAATAGCGGTAATTACCGGTGGTAATAGCGGTATTGGCTATGCTGCCGCTAAAAAATTAAAAGAAAACGGCGCTTATATGATCCACTATTTAACAAGCGAAAATGCAGGTTTCCCGACCGGAGCCAACTTTCTGGTGGATGGCGTACAATCTATCAAGAATTAATTTCAAGCATAAAAGAGAGGCAAGATGGCCCTTCTGCCTCTCTATTTTCAACAATGAACTTTTAAACAAAGTAAATTATGTTATTTCTTATCTTTACCTTATTGATTTCTTTCATAAAAAAGCAAAAATCATGGAATACCAAGCCCGATACATCACCGAAGATATAAAGCTTTCCAGCTACGAAGACCAATTTTTTAAATCGGACATTATGTTTGACCAACATATGTTGGTCTGGTTTCTTTCCGGAGAAACAAAGATTGTACAGGCTGATGCCACCTGTCTATTTGGAAAAGGGGATATCTTTTTAATTCCCAGAAACCAATTGGCTACAATAATTAATTACCCTAAAGATGGCGAACCTCACAAAACGGTAGTCATGCATTTATCATTAGAAACATTAAAAAATTTTTATGCTGATAAGACCATAGATCCCCAACCACAAAATTCACCTAAGATTTTTTGTTTCAATAATCATCCTCTCCTAGAAAGCTGCCTAGCTTCGCTTATCCCTTATTTTGACATGAAAGATATCCCTGAGGATATTGCTGCGATTAAAATTACCGAAGCCATCAGCATTCTCAGAACCTTGGATAAAAGGATCGATCAATTACTTGCTAATTTTGAAGAACCCGGAAAGATCAACCTAGTCGATTATATGGAGAAGAATTTTATGTTCAATCTTCCGCTGGAAAAGTTTGGTTACCTCACTGGCAGAAGCCTCACAACATTTAAACGGGATTTCAAAAAAGCATTTACCATGACCCCACAACGATGGTTAACTTACAAACGTTTGGAGCTTGCCTATTATCAACTAACAGAAAAGAAAAAAAAGCCTCTGGAAGTTTGCTATGAGGTAGGATTTGAAAACCTTTCCCATTTTTCATTCGCCTTTAAGAAGCAGTTCGGGTTTGCACCAAGTCTGCTGAAAAGTAATTCCTGACGCCAATTCAATTTGAATTAATCAAAATCCATTGCTTAATCCCTACTACGCTTTTCGAGTACTGGAACAGATCCAGTTATTTCGTAAAAATTTGTATGAAACCGTTGGAACAATATTCCCATTATTCTTTATTTTTAGACTATGATTGATTATACTATTTCGCTTGTACCTAGCGTGTCCAGGTACGCTTTTGCTGAAATTGCTGTAGATGATATTTTAAAGTGGTTAGTTTCGAAAGATATCGTCAAAGCTGAATTATCGGAATGCACACTGGGCAACCTTGGATATGCATTTTCTGACGGTGCTCAATACATTGTATTAGAGCCTCATTTCCTTCCACACCAACTTGATATAAATGGTCTGGAAATAACAACTTAGCGTACTATATTTAATACCGGACAAAATGGTATCGATCGTATAGTATGCCCCAATTGTACTGAAAATATTGTAGACAATGAATGGGATCTAGATCCCTGGTACCAGGGTTTTACCGATAACTTGTTGTGTCCGATATGCGGCACTGAAAGTGACATCCATCAATATGTTTTCGAACCACAGTGGGAATTCAGCAATCTTGGATTTACATTTTGGAACTGGCCTGAATTGAAACCTGAATTTATAGTTGAATTGCAGGAAAAGTTAAACTGTGACCTGGTAGTTGTAGGGTCCCACATTTAGTCATCATGGAAAAAGACAACAATGAAGGAAGAAGTATCATTAAAGGAAGTGGTATGCTCCATGTCAATTGGGGTGATGAAAAAAATGGATCAGTACTATTTTTTCAGGGGGAAACGATCTTATTAGGAATTTGTAATGTTCCCTTTGCTTTATACACAACAACTCGGTTTGACAGAAATACCTTGCCAAATGAACATGTAAAACACCTTGACCAGCTTGAAAAACTATTTCTAACAGGTGATTATAGCAGTAGAAGGGTAAAAGAAAACAGTCCATATGATATCCCGTTATGGATAAATGACCTTGAAAATATAAGTTTGTTGTATTTGGATCATTTTGATTTAATTGGTTTGACCAACCTAAGGATAAAAAACCTAAAAACACTGGTTCTTAAAAATGCTCATATTATTGATATTCCAAACCTTCTAATTGAGCTATTAACTTACAAAAACCTAACTCATATTGCTTATGATGCGTCTTGTATTCCATTAATCGACCAATTAAGAAAGCATCATGCTGGAGGGATTACTTTTGAGCTCTTAGATGGTTCGAGCTAAATTTATCCACCAATCTAAAAAGTGACGCTGCAAATTTGATTGCAAATGACTGATAAGCTCGATCTCTTTTTAAATGAGAAAATAAGTTAAAAAAACGCTAAGAGTTATGATCTTGGATAGCACCAAAAGTAAGACAGAAAATTTCTTAGCGATTTTTTAAAAGTTCTATTTGAAGAACGTATTAAGATTCTTATTAGCTACTACAATCTATTTTTTATACTTTTATCGTTAGGATTTAGAGAAATAACCGTTCACTTTCAAAGATGAAAAGTATCACGAATTCAATCACATCTTCTCATTATATACAGAGTTTTGCATTTGACCAGGTTGAGACCTATTCCCTCCAGCGCGGAGAGGAATACAATGCGGTGATCCAAATGCTAAAACCAGAACGTAATGGTTTAAAAGTGAGAAAGGAGAAACGAAACAATCTGACCGAAACCGAAGAAATTCGACTGAGCGAATTGGACAAGCTATTAGGTGTAACACAATATTTAATTGATGATACAGGGCAGTTTCATTTTTCGAGTCAAAGAATAAATACTTTTCAGTATGATAATGAGGTAGTCGGTCTACTAAAGAATATTTTACTTACGAAAACAACTGACGTGTCCAACTGGATGTGTGCCCCCATTTACAGGGATGCTATCGTATTCTATAATAGTTCGGGCGAAATTGTATCAGCACTGAATATCTGTTTAAGTTGTGAAGCAATGGCAATAGATAGCTCCAATCAGGTTGTCGCTGATTGCAGCATATATGAAATGCTCAGAAAGTTTTTTCAGGAGGTGGCTCATCCTATAGAGATATGAACTAAATAAAGAAAATTATTTCCCATGCACAAAATAACAATAACAATATGTCTGATGGCCGTTGTGCTATTTTTATACATTTCAAGAAACAAAGTTCCAAGTAATACTAACGATGTCATTGTACAAACAGCCAAATTTGACCTGACGGATACCATACCGAAAATAACCATTAAGGATACATCGCTCACATTCCCACAGATATTTGAGGGAAGTTTCGCGAAGGCCACAAAAGTAGCGCAATTCGGTACGGAAATAACTTTTGATAAGATAGCTTTAGGAAATCTAAAGGTATCATCAGGCCAGATTATCGCAACTGATCCCGTTACCTTAAGGGATGCGGCAGCTTTTAGTGAAAATTTTCCTGTTGGTGAGTTTCCGGTCGAATTGGCAATGGCCAATATTAATGCCAATAAGGATCGAAGGGTCGCATTTGCACGCGTAAAATTCTCAGATAAGCCCATCCAGAAATGGGAGTTTGCGTTATTAAATATCCAGCTAAGCCACTAAAGTCACCGTAATATTTCAATTCATAGCGAATACTCCAATGAACAATTGCTGATCAAATTTTTAATAACTTCGTTATCCAGATTTTGCCGCTGATCTGAAACAACTGAGAATGAAAATAAAACGCCGCCTTTTTCCACTAAGATGAGCTTCAGGAATTTTAAATTTTCGACATCATTTATTTTGACCTGCATGCCTTTACTGACGGCAAACCAAGTATCACTATGTTTGATGCGGGCTATCTTATCAAAGTTTTCTTCAACAGCAACTATTTCAATAAAAGCCGGAATATAGAAAAACTCATTGCGCATCATTGTTGAAACATTGGTGGCCGCATTTTCCAGCTGTAATGCTTGGCTATTAAATAGAAAAAGAACCACTAAAATATCATCATTCTCAATGACAAGATCCGGCTGCATAATGACCTTTCTTAGTTCCTTTTCATTTGCTCCAAAACGGTCTTTTATACCCGCAGGAAATGTATAACAATCTATAAAACTCTTTATCGTATTGTCTTTTACTATCCTAAAATCTCCTTCAGGTACCTTAAAAATAAAATTACATCTGTCAGTTATCAGCTTTAGAGCTTGAGATGTTTTTACAGTTTTTATTGTGCCATTATAGAACTTCAGATCTCTGCGATGAAAATTATCTGCAAATGATGTTTCGAGTTTTTTTCCCCTGGGTTTATTAAACAGAACAGCATCCTCCTTAATGTATTTTTTTAACTCTTCTACATCAAAAGATAAAGCGCCAGGGTCACTAACGGGATCATAATAGAATTTTTCATGCTTGTAGAATCCATTATCTAAATGGGTAATAATAGCCTTGATCAGTTCGAAATCACCTGACCTCTCAGCATCCGTTAAATAACCATCAACATCAGCTCTATGCAAGATCATCTTAACAGTCGAAATATCACAGTAAGGATGAGTTACAATAGCAAGTAGCAGATCATTCCCATCATCGTAATTGTGATTTTTTGCAATAAAATCAAGTTCGATAGGTTCGTTGATTTCCTCCAGCAGCTCCCTATCAAGCACATTTTCTTTAAAACTGTATTCAAAAAATGCTTTGCTTAGAAAAGCTGCTCTTTTTTCTGATATCTTATACTTCATCTACTAAAATTCTATTAAAATTTTGGCTAAAGATAGTTGGAAATTTACCGACTATTGTCGGCAAAACTATTTTACACTATTTCGTTTAAAAAGCACAATATAATAACTAAAGTGACATATTTGCAGCCTTAAACAATTAATTAATATTTATGAAATTAAAATTAGCCTATTTAATGCTTATAGCGATAGCATTTGTATCTTGTAAGAAAACAAACGAGGTAGAGATGTCTCTCTCCAATAGTGGAAAACTTACTTACAAATTAACTGACGCAAACGGTAAAGGCCTATCTAATGTAAAGATATCCTTGTTTGATCACTTGGACAGATATTATGCAAGCAACAGTATATTAATCGATGAGCGTCGTACCGACGGAAACGGCCAAGTTGATTTTGGTGATCTAAATCCGAAAAGTTATCTAATAGTCGCTGATTCGGCAAAAGTAAACAATGTAAATTATACTGTTAGAGATTATGTTCAGGTCACCACTGGTATGACAAAGAATAAAGAGACCAAAGTGACAGACTTTTCAGGAACATTAGTCGTTAAAGTAACTTCCTATAACACGAATCAACCCGCAAAAAATATAGGTGTTCTCATCATTCCTGTTAATAACTACGAATATGAGCAATATATTTCAAAAAACTTAGCTAACGCAGAATTTAAAGGTGTGACTGGCGAAAATGGAATTGCTACATTAAAGATCGCATCTGGCAAAGATTATGTCGTCTTACTCTATAATACAACAACCTTGTCAAACCTTAACTGGGGCACAACATCCATTCAAAAAGGTATGACGATGAACTATTTTGCAGGTTTTTATCAATAATTCGCTGATAAAAAACTTTAATGATATGAAAGTCTATTTTTTTATTGTGCTCACACTGTTGATTGCAACAGCCTCTTGTGAGAAGGAGGTCGTTGTCAAACTGGCAGAAGGGGAAATTACGGGAAAACTAAACTACAAATTGACAGACGATACTGGTAAGGGATTGTCTGGTCTCAAAGTTTACATTTATAACCCTGGGAGCAAGCAAGATCCTAATTCACCGATAGATTCAGCTATTACGAGCAGTGTTGGCGAAGTCAATTTCACGGATTTGTTACCTAATAATTATCAACTAAAGACAGATTCTATAAAATTAAATAACAACGATTACAGCGTCGATGAATATGTACAGATTACAGCGGGTATAGAACGTAAAAAGACAACAAAGGTAACTGATTTTTCGGGCACCCTGATAATTCGGTTACTATCGTACGAAACCCGCACCCCTATTCAAGATCAGGGAGTCGTCGCATTTCCTGTCAATAAGATCCATGTCACCTCTGATAATATCGCGGATGTAGTAAAAAGTTCGACGCTGAAAGGGCTGACGGATAAAAATGGATACGTAAGCCTAAAAGTACCAGCTAACCAAATTTTTGATTTTATTGTTCACCACAAGACATATGGTAATTATGGTTGGGGGTTTGGTTCTTACCAGGTAGCTAAGGGTAAAACGTTAAATATAACACTCTACAGCAGTTTTCTTTAACACAGTAACATTTCTTCATAACAGCTATGCCTAATTGTTAAAGCTGGAAACTTGTTATTTCTACTTAATCGCTAAAATGCGCGCTGTAGTCTTTGTTAAATTTACTGGAATCTAGATTAAAGGGGGAATAATATCCCCCTTAATAGTTGGGTGCAAGAACCCATATCGCATAAAGACAATGGATCTTGGTCTATTTACACTTGAAGATACTATCGATAATAGACGCCCGCTTTGCACATTTGCGATTAATGAGGGCATACAGCAAATTTGCAAACGTATTTTTCTCCTAGAACAGACTTACCTTAAAAGCATACTTTGTTTGACAATATCCCTGATTTTCAATTCGTAAAAATAAGCGATGTCAAAATTTTCATTGCCTACATTCTCCATAATGACAATACTCGTTTCGGTTTTCGGATAATACAGGTTTACAGCTGTAAAACCTTCTGCTGGATGAAAGCCAGTATGTCCAATTTCATAAATATCGGCCTTGTCGTTTATTCGTAAACCATAAGCATAACCAATTGGTTTCTCACCAAAAACTGGATGTGCGCTAGTGATTACATAATCAGTCATCATTTTATAGGTTTCGGGCTTCAAAACTTTTCCCTTGTGCAAGCATTCGTTCCAACGGGCTAAGTCAGGCGCAGTTACGATTAAATAACTTCCAAAATAATGGGTAACATCAAATTCTGATTTTTGCCTAAGGACAAAACTCTTGTCGTTTTTGATATTGTGTCCTTTCACTAAAAATTTGTTACTGGTTTCGTTGGGGTAATAACTATCCTTCATTTTGCACTTTCGGAACAATTCGGCAACAAGTTTTTCAAATTTTTCACCGCTCTGCTTTTCTAGGACCAGTCCTGCCACATAATATCCTATGTTTGAATAATTAAAAGCAGAGCCGGGTTGAAACTTCAGCGGTTCGTCCATAGTGTCACTGTTCAATCCTGAAGTATTGTTTAACAACTGATGAACAGTAACGGTATCTGCCCAGGCATATTTAAAATCCGGTAAATATGTGCGTATAGGTACTTGCAGATCAATCGTTCCCTGTTCTACCTGCTGTAAAATAAGAGCTGCAGTAAATTGTTTGGCAATGGACATTGTTGAAAACCGGTCGTTAATTTTTAGGGGCGTTCTCTTGTCAAAATCGGCAAATCCATAGGCTTTTGCATATTTTAATTGTCCGTTCTGCAGAATATAAACGACCCCATTAAAATCTCGGGGATTTCGGCTTTCCAATAAATTGTCTATTTTTTCCACGTAATTTTCTCTTTCTTGGGCAGAAGAATAATTATGGAAAAATAGTATTGTTAATACAAATATGCTGAGTTTAAAAACCTGATTCATGTATCTTTGTAGTAATTTAATGTGATTTTCAGTTTAAATTGATTGCTGATTAAAATTGTGATCTTCACTTATAACCTCTAGCTGATAGTCCTTGATGGAAATCAGTTTCAAAAAGTACTTTTGTTGACTTGTTCAGAGGGAAGGATCACATAGGGCAAAAATAGAATAGAAAGGTTAATTTACCAATTCATTTTCAAAATAATTCGGTATTATTTTCCGTCAAATAATCGGATACTGGTACAAAATTTAAATGAATTGATCATTTATAATGGCTTTAATATGCAGATACCTACTGCAGACTGAAAGGCTATCGACTTCTATAAAAAGAACGGCTTTGAACGAGCAGGTCAAACAGAGCCGATGTGGATCTATTCCGGTGCTGATTGACTGACGAAGATAAACTTACAACAAACGACTTGGCAAAACAGCTCCACTTTCGTATCTTCGATACGGCTACGCTATTTCGACAAGTCGCCGCGCCATTGGCGATAATTTTATCTGAATTCATAACTGAACATAGCACCCTAAAATGATAAAAATATTTTTAATACTTTTTTGTACCCTAACATCAATAATTGGAAAAGCTCAAACGGAAAAGATTTACTCAAAAACATACGGAAAGAGTGAAAATCCGACAATAATTTTCATTCACGGCGGACCAAGAGGAAACTCGACACTCTTCGAGGGAACAACTGCAGAAAATTTAGCCGAAAAAGGTTTGTATGTTATCGTTTATGACAGACGTGGTGAAGGTCGTTCAATCCACACAACTGCAACATTTACTTTTCAAGAAGCAATTAGTGATTTAAATAGCATTTACGAAAAATATAACATCAAAAGAGCAAATATCATTGCTCATAGTTTTGGTGGTTTGGTTGGAACACTTTTTACAGAACAAAATCCTGAAAAAGTAAGTTCATTAATTCTTGCAGGTGCACTTTTTTCCCAACAAGAAACGTATAACCATATTTTGGAAACGACACGAAAAATCTACAAAAAAAAGAATGACACTGTAATACTTTCCAAAATTTCTGAAATTGAAAGATTAGCTAAAAATTCGGCTGAATACAGAAAGCAATGTTATGAAATTGCAAGTATGAACAACTATTTCAAAATGCCATTTCCGACAAATGAAGCAAACCAATTGCGGGAAAATTATGAAAATAGTGAATATGGAAAAAGCAATATCCGAAATGATGACGCTCCTATTTTGTTCTATAAAAATGAAAGCAAAAATAATATTGACACCAAACCTATTTTAAAAAAACTAAAAAAAGAGAATGTAAAATTATTTGCAATTTATGGTTTGCAAGACAAAATCTTTTCAGAAAAGCAATTAAGTGATATGAAGAAAATAGTTGGAAAACAGAATTTCAAGACAATTGACAATTGCTCGCATTATCCATTTGTTGACCAGCAAAACCAATTCATTGAAATAATCGAAAAGTGGATTAAATAAAAAACTACAACCAACAAGGTATTGCCAAAAGTGTGCTGCCAGCATAACACGACAGACCAAGACAACAGAATTGAATTTATGACACCGACAGAAAAACTGACATCCATTTTGACAGAACAATATATTTCAGAAGATGGCGACGAATATAAAGTAGAACTAAAAGAAGGTTTGACCAGCCAACAGATTGACGAATTAGCCAAACGACTGCCGACAGGACAAATTCCGCCAGAGATAAGAGAATTACTAAAATTTACAAGCGGTTTTGAATTTTTCGGACTTGAAGAAGTCACATTTGACGGAGTAGGTCAATTTGGATTTGAAGAGTTTTTTCCTAATTCAGTTCAACTTGCGGGAGACGGATTCGGAAATTTTTGGATTTTAGATGTTGACAACAATGGAAGTTGGGGAAGCGTGTTTTATGTGTGCCACGCCCCAGCAGTAATCGTAAAACACTCGGACAACTTAACTCAGTTTATAGAACACATTGACGATTTTGGAAAAAATGGGAATAAGTCAAACCTTGACATTATTCACGAAAAAGTGGTTATGGATATTTGGAGCAAAGGAGATGGATTTATTGAACTTGAAAATGCAAGACAATCTAAAGACACAACTTTGAAAAACTTTGCACTATCACTTCCTGACAATTTTGTAATTGCAGACTTAAGAAACAAACAAATTCAGAGCGGATTTGCGTGGGGCAAATTCGGGCCGAACATTGACAAAGCAAAACGACACGAAACGGAATTAATTTGGGGAATTGAGAAGCCAATTAAAAAAGGATTTTTATCAAAATTATTTGGACGATAATGATATCTGACAATTTTTAGGCGTAGCCAAAGTCAGATCAAGTAGTGGTTTTTACAATTAAAAAATACTAGACAATACCAGTCTACAATTTCCTTCGGCTATTAATTTAAACCTAGTTACGTTTCTATTCCATACAACCTAGCTATATCAAAATATACACTAGCAAGCTCCAGATTTTTATTAACCCCAATGCCATAATAATAGCACCGACCAACCTCGTAAATAGATTGTTTCTCACCAAGTAAAATAGCTTTCGAATAAAATAAGAAAGCTTTTTTTGTATTCTTTTTTACGCCAAAACCGTTCTCATAACAAACGGCTAAATCGAAACAGGCCAGTTCATTGTTCTGAACGGAGGAGTCTAACAACAGCTCTACGGCTACTTTATAATCTTTTTTGACGGTTTTTCCATATAGGTACCATGTTGCTAATGCATATTGCGCTTTACTGTTATTCTTGTCGATCGCTTTCTGTAATAACTCAAGTGCATTTGAATCTCCTATCTCAGTATTTTTGCTCGCTTCTTTGAGAGCTTTAAAATATAATTTATCTCCTTTCGCCATATTAAATAATTATTTTTTTGGAAGCCAAGGCCCATTCCAATTAGGTAGTCTTTTTTTCCCCCCTATCTCTTTTCTTATAGCTAAGAAGAACCATGTTGCATCAAGATACAAAATGAGTATGTAATTAGCGCCAACGAGTTACATATTTTGCCTATTTAAGGACTGTTTTGTAAATTCAGTAACTAGTAAGCCACAGCATGAAATTTTTAAACATCATCCAAGTTTGTACCGTGATAACCCTTTCATTGGGGTGTCTAAATCAACGCGTACAAAGACTATGGTTTTTGGTCTATTCACAATTGAGGTCCCTTATAAATGGTAGCAGGTCAAACAAAATGGAATAAACAGTTATGCAGCGATAGCCTAGAAAATCACTCGGGTATTCCTGGCTATATTTACATTCAATCACAGTGCTTTTATTTTCAAATTTGGAATTTTTACAAGCATATATATAAGGGTAAACGTTGAAAAATTTTCTAATCAAAATTGGGAAAGAGACAGTTGATTATTGATAAATAAATGTTCAATTATAAGTAGTAGTGCAATGAGACAATTAATTACGGCTATAAAACAAAAGCACGAGAAAGATGGAATTGACATCTATCCTGGAGCCATGCTCTCGGAGATTGATACGTTTGAGCAAAAAATTGGATTCCCTTTGTCCGATGAGTTTAGAAGATTCTATCTCTTATGCAATGGTTTCGGTTGTAATGAAGATATTTTCAATATTATACCACTTGCTGGAATAATGGAGTACGCAGACAATTATGGCGATAATTGGTTTTATTTTTCAGAATATATGATTTATTCAGATATATGGGGATTAAGGTATTTAGGAGATTGCCGATATGAAATATTTAATGCAACACACCCTACAATAGCATTAACTTCCTCCCTCACAGAATTTTTGCAACGTTTTTTAAAAGGGAATGTCTTCGACCCCGGAGGATTATATCAGTGGCATCAAGAATTGGGTATTCCATACTGAAATTTCGTCGATATCTATACGGAAACCGTAATTAATTCAATAGAATGAGGATTTTGCCTTTGGGATGTTTAATTTTGTTTAATCCGCTTTCTCAATCAATAGCGTAAGTGAGATTAAATAATTACAAATGGAAATATATCCTTTAAAAGACGGTGATTTCAGTGTAGATAAGAATAAAAATTTCACCTATCTGGAAGATACTGAAAACGATAAAAATTTAAAAATGGGGGTGCAGCCTTTTCTTATTGAAACAGCTGGCAATCTAATACTACTAGATGCAGGATTAGGCTGGGTGGAAAACGGTATTCCGAAAATTCATAACAACATGATAAAAGCAGGTTTCCAACCAAAAGATGTCAAGCTAGCTATGCTTTCTCATTTGCACAAAGATCACATTGACGGACTTGTGAATAGAGAGAAAAATGATTGGACGCTTAATTTTCCAAATGCCGAAGTCTATCTGCAAAAGCGTGAATATGATTTTGCGCTTTCAAAAGAAGGGAGTCTTTCTTTTGATTTGGATGTTTTGAAGTTCATTGTTGAGAATGCCAATATTGTCTGGATGGATTCTGATAAAGGAAGTATTACTTCCGAAATTGATTTCGAAGTTACTGGCGGACATACCCCTTATCATCAGGTTTTCTGGATTAAGGAAGATGGAGAAACCGCTTTTTATGGTGCAGACAATCTTCCTCAAATGGGATATCTAAACTATCAAATAGCATTTAAAACTGATTATGATGGCAAAAAAGCAATGGAAGAACGGATCATTTGGAAGCAAAGAGCACAAGAAGAACAATGGAAAATCCTGCTTTACCATGATATTGAAAATGAAATAATTAGCCTTGGTAAATAGTCTCCTATTTCAAATCCACACTCATCAACGTTAATTTTTTTAGAAAAGACAATAAAAAAATCATCTGCATCGTTACCTGATATTTAAATCAACAAGTAGTTTTGCATCTCTATTAATTTCCTTTTTTTAAAACAAAAAAGAAAATGGGATCGTGAGAAAAGAAAAAGGAATCGGAAATCTGTCATAGCCTTTTGATCATTTCATATTGCTTTCCAACTGGTTCAATATTCACGGATTTCAAAAAAGCTGTCATAGATTCACAGTTAATGTCTGTATTGATAATTTTTATAGCGTCAGTTTGCCTAGTCTCTATTATATGCTGAAGCAATAGGGTACCAGCACCTTTTCTTCTGTGTTCTTTATTTACCGCCAGTTGGATAATATCCCCTGATCCTGGCTCAAATACGCAATATCCAATCAGCTTATCCTCTGAAAAAACGCCTGTGCAAATAAAATTGTCGAAAGACCTACGAATTGATTCAATGCTATTTTGCCAGGATGGTTTAAAATCCCAAAAAGTTTCAATTTCAGTATATTCAAAAATATCTATTGGTTTTATATTAAAGTTTGAACTTTTGGCCAATAAAGTAATTGCCTCAATCTTTTGCCTAAAATAAAAGAACTCTCGGACCACAGTAAAGCCGATCTTTTTATAAACCGATACGGCACTTTTATTATGCTGCAGTACTTCCAGTAGATAATTATGGACTCCAGCCTTCTTCAGATAGGGAATCGAATAATTAAATACCGATGTGGCAAGTCCTTGTCCCTGATAATTTTTAAGAGTACCTGTCCCGGTATCATAAGCCGTTAAAACCTCATCGAAATCACCGATCCCGTTAAAGGTGAAAGATACGATATCATCACCATCAAAAGCCCCAAAGGAAAGATCACGCCTAAAACCGCGCCTCTTGAGCATGGCCAAGAGCTCACTTTTATCCAATTGCATTTCATATTCGGCAAAAGCTCTCTGAAATGCATAAAACAAAATTTCAGGATCTATATTTTCCAGGGATCTTATTTCCATAATCAAAGTGGCCGACGGTAAAAATTGAAAGGAAATATAAGACAATTTTTACAAACAGCAGCTTTTTTTAGTAGAAATCTCCAAGCAGAAACCAGTTTAGACATTCTAAATTAACCCTGTAGTACGCAAACCTTATCTGTTTTCATAATAATCTGTACGACGGTAATAATGAATGGTCGAATTAGATTTTTTCATCCTATTATTATAGTCTTTTCTAAACAAAAACGCGATGATTACAATGAATAAGAATAGTAATAAATAGACAAACAATATATCGTACAGCCAAGATCCCTGCAGATAAAAAGAATCGTCTGCAAGGCAAAACTTTTGCTGTTCAGTATTTTGTGGATTGTAAAACAATATGTATTCCTTATTAGCTATTATTCCATTTGCTCTATCCAGCAGTTCGGTTCGCATCTGCTCAAAACGTCGCTGGCTCACAATAGGTAAAAATGCATACTGCTTTTCCGCCTTATCTAATTTCCGCAAATACAGCTGTCCATTGGCAGTATATCGGTATTCGATATTTAAATACGCGTATTTTGTCTTTCCTCTATGTATTTTAGATTCGAAGTTTATGATAGCGGGCGCTGTTGCAATCCAGCTCGGATGCGTCAGCGCAAACTCTTTACGCTCCAAAGATGGACTTACAGAAAAAACGGAAATTATTAAAACATACAGTGCTGCCAACAGAACAGCAAACGCTATGCGCTTGCCACTTTGCATTGTTATGCGCTTTCCATTCACATTATAGCGGACTTCATCCCGACCATCTCCTTTACCTAATTTGCTAAGGATTATTTTTTGCAAAGGGAAATAAAGCAGAGAAGAGCATACCAGCGCATAAACAAAATAACGGTAACTGTTGCCCCAGAAAACGATGACAAAGATGAAGGCAGCAGCCACAGACCATTGAAGAAATTTGCCAATTGATTTCATAACCCTTTGTTCAGATGTAAGCACTAAGCATAGCAATAACTTTTATAGTTTATTCCGTTGCAGCTCTCTATTATTCCAAAATAAAAATAAGGTATTCGACAATACCCATGGCCCTCTATTTAAAATCCGTGAGCAGAAAATTACGATTCGCTGAACAGTGGTAAATTTTGCATACCCACCTATTCTGAAAAAGGCGACTATCCTCACCCTTTTTATCATTCTGAAATTCTTTTTAAAATTACTCTTCTCAGTCTGTCTTCATTCTGGTCTCCCCAATATCCAAGTGCGGAAATTACTGGAATCAGCGTCATTCCAAAATCTGTGAGTGAATATTCTACTTTTGGTGGTACAACAGGATAAATTTTCTTGCTGATAAGTTCATGGTCTTCCAGTTCTTTCAGCTGGATATTTAAAACACGTCTGGAGGCATCTGGTATTTTACGCTGCAATTCACTTGGTCTTTTATGTCCCTTTAAATTGACAATGGCCTAAGAACTTATTATAAAACTTAAGTATACCTCATTTTATCGCATAATATATTTTCCTGTATAGGACTCATATCAGCCTGAAAGGTCTAAATCAAAATATTTCTGTCCGAAAATCATGCATGAAATACAAAACAGACTAATAATTAGTATCATCAAAAAAATAGCATTTATTGATTTTTTCATAAGGAACTGTTGCATCAAGACACAAATTAGTTATGTAAATTAGCTACTTAGTTATATAGAAATACAATGGGAATTTCCTGGGTTCGTAAGCTATTATTTATGTGTATTGTATCGATAAGTATGTTATCACAGGCTGTCGGTCAGTCCCTTGTTTCGGATGACTCTATTGCGGATATTCCTCCTCACATGAATGAAGTATTTCCCGAGCCGCCATATGGTACGAACGGATTTAAAGATTGGATTATTAAAAATTATAAGATACCAACCGCAGCTAAGAAAGCAAAAGTAAACGGCAAACTGATTATCAATTTTACGATTGAGAAAGATGGAAGGCTCAGTAATTTTCAGATAGCCAAGGACATTGGTTATCATACTGGTGAAGCTTTAATTAAATTGATTAGAAAATCTAGTCCATGGAAACCGGGATATCAAAATGGATATGCTGTAAAATGTGGCTATACATATCCCCTATTATTTAGTGATGGTGACTTGAAATTAAAAAGTGACACAAAAAGACAAAGATGAAAATCCATATTGATGAACCATATAATGGGTTTAATAATAGCCTTTCTATTGATATATAAATCTACTTCCTAAATCGTAACATCTTGTGCTCTTCAGCCGGATTTTGTAAATTCAGAGTGTAAGCCATAGCATGAAACAAATCATTGTGTTCTTTTACATATTAGCATTTAATAGCCTTCTAGGTCAAAGCATCCGAAAGGATGCCGATATAGACTTTTCTTTGGCAAGCGATACCGGTTGGAGGTGGTTTAATGGCCATAGATAGCAACAATCGAACGGAGTAACCTGAGAAAAGATAAAAACTCCTATCTCAGCATAACAGCTAAAAAACCAAAATCCTACACAACCCAATATATATGCATATTTCTTCGTATCCAATTAGCTGATGTTTTACTTTAAATTCTCTCTTGCAAATGCTGCAATCTCCAGAACAGCCTCTCTGTTTTCTTTTAAAACAGCTCCCATATGCATAAAGCCATGAACCATCTCTTTGTAATGAGTAATTTTGACCCGAATTTCAGAAACTTTCATATTCTGTGCCAGTTGTTTTCCCTCGTCCCGCAAAGGATCATGTTCAGCTAATAATATGAACGTTGGAGGTGTATTTTTAAAGGCTTTAATCAATAAAGGAATTGCCATTGGGTTCTGTTGATCCTTTGAATCGTTTAGATACCAATTCCAGGCTTTTATTCCTTCATCTTTATTAATAATCGGACCATCTTCATAGTCTTTCCATGATTGTGTATTTAATTGATTATCAGCCGCCGGATAAATTAACACCTGAAATCTCAATTGCTGACCAAGCCGTGTCGAAATTCCAACCGCTAAGGCCGCACCAGCACTGTCGCCAATAATTCCAATCTTATTTTTATCGATGTTTAAAGAGTCCGAATTATTAAGGATCCATTCAGTGGCCGACTGAGCATCATCGAAACCAGCCGGAAAAGGATGCTCTGGAGCCAGTCGATAATCAACAAAAACAATAACAGAGCCTGTAGCATTGGCCAATTGACGAACAATAACATCGTGCGTCTCAAAACTTCCTGAAATAAACCAACCGCCATGAAGATAAATGATAGCCGGTGATTTTTCGTTCATAATTCCATTGGGTCGGTATATTCTCACAGGAATTTCGTGATTCTCATTACGAATATTAAATTCTTCTATCATTTTCACCGCTTCTTTCTTCCCGCCGAGCTGAATGGCCATTGTCTCATATCCTTTGCGACTTATGTCTAATGGATTTATACCGTCAAACACATGAAGCTTGTTCAGGTTTTCAATTATTTTAGTTATTTCAGGAGTCAATTTAATTGTATTCATTTCTTTATTTTGATTTATGTTTCTATAGAAAATCAATCCCGGTATCACGCGTATTCCGAGAATCTTTTTCATATGCTATCAAAATTATATAGAAGTCATAAATTTACCACAGTACACAGCTGAATGTATGTTACTAACAAATTTGTAAGTAAAGGGAAAAGAAAGGAAAATTCTACAAATAGCGTTAATGAGTAGTACATAACTGAATGTAATCTTACCTATGCAATCTGTCAGGTCGGAAGAAGATGGAAATTACTGATCCTGTGCAAACTTGAATGTGGAAAGCTCCAGTTTAGCGAGATCAGAAATCAATTTACAGGGATTATAGAAAGTCAGAAGAAACCTTATTACACAATATCTTAATTTTTAAATATTGGTAAAAATGAGAATTAGTTCTAAATCTGGTACACCTCCCAAACTACCCCACCTAATACCAATTTGACAAGAGTCCCGTCTTCAACCAGTGGATATAGAACTTCATGTAATTCCGATTCCTCTAATTTATCTATTCCATATCCCTTATTGGTCAAAATAAATTCTTTCATTCCCCATAACGAAAACTTTATGGGATATTCATTGGTAGGCATAAAATCAAATTCACATACGATACCGTCTTTCTCTAAACGGCAGCCCGCACCATGAAACTGATAGTTAAAACCACCGATATGTCCCGAACGATTCCGGCGGCTCCTTTGTTCAAATTCTTCCATTTCTGGAGAGAACTGATGTTTGAAGCAATCTATAAAAGCAACATAATCATTCAAGACTTTCCTTATAGCAATATTAATCATATTCCGTCAAGATACTCAATAGCTATGTAAATTATAGCTACTGAGTTAAATATTTTGTCTATTTAAAACGTCTTTAGTAAATTAAGCAATTCGTTAGCAACATTCCTTGGAAAGGAAAAAAGTACCCCTTAAAATGGGCTATAATTTTAGGCTCCCCTATGGGAAAATTTATTTTTTATGAGATGGAAATGATCATTTATTGTGGAATACAGGCCAGCGGAAAGAGTTCTTTCTATAAAGAAAACCATTTTAATAGCCATGTGAGAATTTCGATGGATCTACTGAATACGCGTAATAAGGAAGAGCAGTTTATAAAAACTTGTTTAGAAACACAGCAAGCCTTTGTCGTAGACAATACAAATCCAACAAAGGCAGAACGAGCAAAGTATATTGATCTAGCCAAAACGTATAAATACAAGATCATAGGATACTATTTCAGCTCGAGTCTGCGGTCTTCGCTAGAAAGAAACAGTGCTAGGATAAATAAAGAAAGGATTCCTGATATTGGCATCAGGGGAACCCATAAGAAATTACAGATCCCCTCGCTCGACGAAGGTTTCGAAAAATTATATTACGTGTCATTAGATACAAGAGGATTCACAGTTAAAGATTGGAAAAATGAAGTTTGATGATCTAGATAAGAAATTACGTATTTATGAAACTTATCAGGACAGGCAAGTCTTGCCTGGAATGTATATGGTCGCACGGATTGATGGCAGGAATTTCACGAAACTGACAAAGGAGACACATGCTTTCCAAGCACCATTCGACGAGAAATTTAGGGATATGATGGTTGAAACCGTCAAACACCTCATATGCTGCGGGTTTAATATAATATATGGATTTACAGAAAGTGATGAAATCTCTTTACTATTCCACTTGCAGGAGAATACTTTCGGGCGAAAAACCAGAAAATTGATTTCTATCTTGGCAGGTGAAGCGAGTGCAAAATTTTCATCTATGCTAGGCGATGTTGCGGCTTTCGATTGTCGAATTTCTGAACTGCCCAACGCATCGCTTGTTGAGGATTACTTCAGATGGCGGAACGAAGATGCTCACCGGAATGCATTAAATGCGCATTGTTACTGGAATCTAAGGCAAAACGGTCTTAATAAAAATGAAGCTACTAAAAGAATTGAAGGTCTTAGTGTTTCAATGAAAAACGAACTACTGCACAGCTATGGTATAAATTTCAATGAGCTGCCCAACTGGCAAAAAAGAGGAATCGGAATATACTGGAAAAAAGTGAAATCAACAGGTATTAATCCTTTGTCGAATGAAAAAGTTGAAGTGGTTCGCAGACAATTGGCCGTAGACATGGATCTCCCCATGGGAGACACCTATAATCGTTATATTGCAGAGCTGATCCAAAAGAATGAAGCCCTATAAATAGAAGATGTTAGGCTATTTACTCATTAATTATTTGGGTGTTAACGACCCTAGCAACAGTTATCAATCGTGTTTTTTCACGTTGGAAAAAAGAAAACTTAGCTATCGTAGTCATGGAAAAAGAAAGAAGTCAGAAAACGTTACTATTTGCTCTTTTACGGTTTCTTTATTTTGGAAGATTGAAACGCACTTAAAATAATTGAAACTAATACAAGTAAAATTCCAATTATTAAAAATGGAATCCAAGATATGAAGCAAAATTCTGATAATTCTATTATGAATTTGCTATAATCACCTTTCGAAGCAAACATTCCAACACCAAATAATAACATTAGAATTGACGAAAGACATAATGTTATTCCGATGAAGAATAATTTTCTACGATGTGACATTCTCGACCTAAAACTTCGTGCCTTTAACAATATCAGCTATGAATAATTCATCTCTCTTATCTCAAAGATAAGACCAAATATCCTGTTATCCAAAAATAATGGCAATCTATCCATGGTACTCAAGTGTTTAAGTAAGTACAACCATTGATCCATAATTGTCTTGAGTTCTTCCAGCTGTTTATTAAATAATGGAATCGAAATCATTTGATATCCCAATTTAGCATAGAATATTTCTTTGGTCAATTTGTCTCATGTATAATCCTATGGTTAAGTGTTTCTAGACGGCCAACTGGAAAATCTATCGGAGCAACAATCCTCGTCGACAAACATATCTTAGTATAGTTCTTTAAATTATAATGAGGACAATCGCGGTTTTTAAGTAATTTTAGATAACAGACAAACTGAAGTGATGGCTTATAACAATGAACTTGCCGACCGCGTCCGTGAAAGACTTGCAATGGAAGAAAATATTGAAGTTGCAGAAAAGAAAATGTTTAGCGGCTTATCTTTTCTTGTGAATGGGAAAATGTGTATCAATATCAGCCATGACAATCTGATGTGTCGCTATAGCGAAGAACTGGAAGATGAGGTCTCGGAAAAAAAAGGCTTCTTGCCGATGATTATGAAAGGAAAGCAACTAAAAGGCTATTGCTATGTAGAGCCTGTTGGTTTTCAAAAATTTGATGATTTTGAATATTGGATAAAAATCTGTCTTGATTATAACCCAACGGCGAAGGCTTCGAATAAGAAATGAACAATAAACTCGAGTCAGTACAATGTAGATAATGTAAAAAACTGTAAATGGAAGAGCTAGATGATTTTACGATCGGATTGCACGTAGGAGGCCGATCAATTTCAATTAAAGTAATAGCATTATTATATAATAATGCTTCTAGCAATTGGGATAAGAATTGGTTGAGGACTAAAATCTCAGTACGGGCTGGCGCTTTTAGTGGCACCTACGATGCCGAACTAACCACATTTGACTTTGAGAATTTTAAACAAGATCTGGATTCACTATATGAAAATTTGAATATGGAGATTGAATTTAAAGACTTAGAAGGATATTTATCAATTAAAATGAAAGGCAATGGACTAGGTAACATCAACGTCGAAATTCAATGTAGCGACAAACCCGGAGTCTACGCCAGTACATTAAAATTCGAACTCGATTTTGATCAGACCTTTATCAAACCAATTGTTAAGACGTTAAAAAATATTATTTCCAAATATCCTGTTGTCGTTTATTAAGAATGGAACAATTAAATCTTCAATGCAAAACAACTAAACAAGAATAAAGACAATTTTATAAGATCACATCAAGGGGTTATAAATTAGAACTCCTTTATTTTACAACAACATATGAAATTGAATAACATCCTTTTTAACGAATTTTAAACGATACTCAGCGAATTGTAAACGGTTTACACTGCAAAAATTGATATTTTTACATTTGACAATTACCAATACTTCTTAAGCTATACGGCTAGTATATCGGAAAGCTGTCTAAAAGCGTTGGCCGAAATATTAAACCAAAACGCTCCAACAGAATTGACTTATGAAAAAATATATGTTATCAATTATTGTTTTACTGACTTTAGCCTCTTGCAAAGGACAAGAAAGTAAGACAGAAATTTTGGATAAACTAAAATATAATGCGGACAAGAGCAACTATGGTATCCAACCGACGTTTTATTATCCTACTGAAATCTCAATAAATGATTATCCTGTAGTCAAAGGGCTTGAATTCTTTGGAAACACAATTCCAAACTTTATTGACATTGCGATCAACAAAAATGGTGAACAAGAGTTAAAAATACTAATTGACTTATCCAATTATAAAAAGCAAGGAAATCCGATTTTAAAAATTCTATTAGTTAGGTCAGCCAAAGGAATATCAATCATTTCCAATGAATCTGATTTTCCCGAAGAAAACATTTTAGTAAATTATGAATTATCTGATGATGATATAACTCAAGAAAACATTAAAAGTGGTTACTTCTTGAAAACGCTAAAGTTTAATGCTAAAATCCCTGTCGAACTATCTTCCTTAAATAAATCAGTTCAATTAAAGAACTCAACAGAACTACTTGACAAACTGTATAGCGCTCTTACCAACCTGACGAAAGATTTAAATGATAAAAATAGCAACAATGTTTTGGAAATTATCCAGAACGCAGAATTTGAGGTGGCACAATTACGGGGAATGAAAAAAGAATGGATGTTAAAAGAAAGAGAAGCTCTTCTATCAAATACTTTTACATTGCTACCAAAGGATAGTTGCGACGTCAAAATTTATGGAAACGGAACAATGGCAACTCTTGTGAAAAAGAATTCAGAAATAATCAAGCAATCGGCAATAACTTCAAAATTTACCAAAGGTTTCCCTAACGGTAAAGTTGTTCAATTTTATAACTTTTATTACAACATACCGAAAGGAAAGGAAGAATTAGAGTTAATAAGATTTGACGGTTATGCAATAACAAAATACAAAAAATAATAAACGCTATCTGCAGAAAAGCTGTTGTGTCAGGCTAGCTAAAGTGGATCGCATGATCCCAATAGTTGAAATTTCCAATATAAGCTATCTCGTAGAAACATGATGAAAGCCATCAAATATTACTGACTGATTAGAGATACAATTCTACTTTTTTAGTATCTTAACAGTAAACTACCGACCAATGCCAAAAAAAATTATAAGAAATCTCCAGATAGGTGTAATGCTGTCTTTGATACTACTGATTGCGGGTTCTATAGCATCTTATGTTAGCATACATAACCAGATGGAGAGCAGGAAAAGCCTCTTAAAAACGAAGGAGTCTATCAGTTTAATAAAAGATATTTTAAACACGCTGTTAAATGCCGAAACTGGCAATCGGGGATATCAGCTTACCGGCCGTGAAAATTTTCTTGAACCTTTCAATAAAAGCAGGAATGAATATCCGCTGCTTGTTGCTAACAAAGATAGGTTTAATCTTAACGATAAACTCCAGATTAATATCCTTCATGAACTGCTGCATACCTCAGACATGTTGATGAAAGAATATGTCTTGTTGATTGATAATCGTACAAAGGGAATATTAATGACTCCAGAAGAACTTGTTCAAAACAAGATGGCCATGGATAAATGCCGAATGCTCGTTCAGGAGTTTGTGAAACACGAGGAAGTTCAGCTTGCCCTAAAAAATGAAGATCTGAATAACTCCACCAAACGGACCGTTTTATTCATTATCTTTTCAGCAGTCGCGGCCATTGGCGTCACCATTTTCGTCTATATTCAACTAAAATCGGACATTATGCGCCGGGATAAGTTAGAAAAAGATCTGTTTTATACGAAGGAAATGCTGGAGGAAACAAGCGCGGTTGCCCAAGTGGGAGGCTGGGAAGTCAATATGAAGAGCGGAAAGCTCACCTGGTCTCAAAGTGTACGGGAAATTCATAAAACTAACATTAATTTCCAACCAACTTTTGAAAATGCCCTTGGATTTTACGAAGGAAAAAACAGAGAGAGAATAGAATTTCTATTCAACAGAGCAGTACAACAAGGGATTTCTTTTGATGAGGAGCTACAACTTCTGCGTAATGACGGTGTCACCATCTGGGTAAGAGTAAAAGGAATTCCGGAATTTGAAAATGAAGTTTGCCACAGGGTTTTTGGAATTATTCAGAACATTGATGCCTTCAAAAAAATGTTTCTGGAAATTGCTCAGAAGGAAGCTATGATGCAGTCCTGTGCTACAGATGTTCCTATTCCTTTGGCGATGCTTGACAAAGCCCTTAACTACGTTGCCGTCAGCAGCAGATGGCGAGATGAATTTAGTATGAATAATGTCGACCTTATCGGCAATAACCTGTTTACAATATCGCCCAATATTCCCGAAGAAAGAAAAAAGATTTACAGGAATGCGCTTTTGGGAGAAACGTACATCGACGGGGATTTTGCACTAAAGGTGGAAGGAAAAGAAGAAATTCAACATTACGATCTTAAGGTCGGACCTTGGTATCTTACAAAAGATGAGATTGGAGGTATAATTATTTCCATACAGAATATTACAAATGCCGTAAAAATAAACGAGGAACTGAAAAATGCGAAGGAAACTGCAGATATAGCCAGCAGGGCAAAATCCGAATTTCTGGCCAATATGAGTCATGAGATCCGTACTCCCTTGAACGGAGTTATTGGTTTTTCAGACCTCCTCCTCCGGACACCACTGAATGAAACACAGACGCAATATCTGCATTACATCAATGAATCAGGGGAAAACCTCCTTAGCATCATCAATGATATACTGGATTTTTCTAAAATAGAATCCGGAAAAATGGAGCTTTTGATTGAAAAAAGTGATGTGTATGATATGTTAAGCCAAGTCATCAATGTTATTCTTTATCAATCCCAGAAAAAAAACATCGAACTTCTTCTCAACGTTGAGCCTGGCCTCCCAAAAATACTTTTCATTGATGAAGTCAGGTTAAAACAGATCTTGATCAATCTGTTAGGAAATGCTGTAAAATTCACAGAAAAGGGCGAGATCGAACTAAAAGTAGAAAAATTGCGCATGGATGATCATACGATTGCCTTGCGCTTCTCGGTAAGAGATACTGGAATCGGCATTCCTATAGAGAAACAGAAATATATCTTTGATGCCTTTACCCAGGAAAACAGTTCAATCAGTAAACGATTTGGCGGCACAGGACTGGGACTAACCATCTCGAACAATATCTTGGGATATATGGGAAGTCATTTGTCGCTTACCAGCGAAATGGACAGCGGTTCTGTATTTTTCTTCGATCTTGAGGTTCCTTACGAAAAGCCTGAATGGAAAGAAGAGGATGAAACGACAATTAAAACGGCCTTAGTGGTGGATGATAATGAAAGCAACAGGATTATTCTTGAACACATGCTTACCTATAAAAATATCAAATCTACGTTAGCTTCTAATGGAATGGAAGCCTTGGATATCATGTTGAAAGGTGAGCGCTTCGATGTCATTCTGATGGATTATCATATGCCTATCATGTCCGGATTGGAAACAATAGAAAAAATAAAAGGCTTGTTAAATCAGCGAAAAGAAGTTGCTCCATTTATAGTACTTTCGTCTTCTTCGGAAGAACTGGATATACTTACATCGGTTAGGAAAATAGAAAATACACATTTGCTATTGAAGCCTATAAAATCACATGATCTATACAAAACCCTTAAAAAGGTAGACCGAAGTACAGTAATAGAAATTATTCAGGATCAGACTGAGAAAGATTCGCATGCATTTGCGCGAGAATTAGACGTACTTTTGGTTGATGATAACCCAGTGAATATGGTCCTGAACAATAGGATAATGAAGTCTCTTGCTCCCAATATACTTCTGACGGAAGCAGCAAATGGTTTACAGGCTTTGGAAGAATGCAAGAAAAAGCAGTTTTCCCTTATTATTATGGATGTACAAATGCCGATCATGAGTGGTATTGAGGCAACACAACATATTAGAATGCTGCCAGCATATCAACATATACCTATCATAGGCGTTACAGCTGGAAATGTGCTGGGGGAAAAAGAAAAATGCCTTGAATCCGGAATGAATGACTTTCTTCCCAAACCAATACGCCGGGCAGACCTTCTTGAAGTACTCAAAAAATATATTAGTGTTTAGTAATTATGGCTGTTCGAATCTGAATGATCAACGGTATCATAATATCTACTAAGATCAAGATACAGTAGGTACCCAAATAGAACAACAACGCCAAATCTGATAAAGATTGGGACGTTGTTGTTCTATGAAAAAAGATGATCTACTTCAGTAATTCTTCGCACTGTTACTTTTTTCTAAAGAATTTTATTTGTTCAAGGCGTACACTGGCTTGCTCCTCGGAATATGTTGTTTTTGGCAATTGTTCGAATGCTTTTCAATCTTTTGGCCTGTTAGGAAATATTAAAATATTTCTTCATCCCTATTGTCGATCCATAAATGGAATAGATTAATTCAACAAACTAGATTTCAGAAGGAGTTATACCATATTGTTTTTTAAATGCAGTTGAAAAATGGGACGGGTTTTTAAAGCCTACTTCAACGTATACATTCTGCACCTTTTTACCTTCTTCTTTTAATTTGACATAGGCCGATTCCAACCGCTTTTTTATCAACCATTTTTGAGGGCTTAGCGTACTAATTTTTGCAAAGTCACGTTTAAATGTTGCCAGGCTTCGACCGGTATAGGCCGCAATTTGCGCCATTGTAAGATCATCCATATAGTGATCATTCAAAAATTCCAACATATCTATCTTCCAAGGATCAGCGAAATCAAATAATATCGGGAAGAAAACATCAGCGTTATTGAGAAGAGCATAAATACCTTCGAGCAGTTTCAAATGTGTCACTTCTTCCGTCGGCTTTACATTTTCTTCAAAATATGGAGTAAGCGAATTAAACAAACTCGCAATATCTGGCTTTGGTTCTATCTTAAATACATTTTTATCTGAAAATGCTTCTTGTTTAGGAAGCTTAGATTTATTCAATCGGCTGTAGAACTCCCTTAGAACACTTCGGTTGAATTTTAATGAAATCCCCTTATACAGATCATTCCCCTTGCTATTTTTATACATCAACAAACGATGGTTACGCCGAATAAACGCACATTCTCCAGCTTTTATCTTAATTTTCTTGTTTCGATCTTCAATAATCTGTTCACCTGAATATACATACACCAATACATGTTCAGGCGCAGCATGAATACATTTTTCGCTAAAGTCTGAAAAGCAAGAAAGGAAGATACCCCAGTAACTTATCGTTTTTAATTTATCAGCTTGTTCCATCGAATAATATGCTATTTTTTTCACAAAAGTAGTAAATAAGCAAAGTAAGTCCTTTACGCTGAAGCTCAATTAACATTTCTGAAAAGCTCATTTATTGCTATCCTCACAATACCAAATGTAGTAACTCCTTTTGGTTTTTCACTATCCAAAATCCGCCGAAAACACATGTGGTCTAAATTTATTTTCAAGCCAATAGAAATAACACATCTTATCTGTACTGACTACTATTGAAAAATCTGTATGGTATATTTTTAATGATGGACTATAAATTTGTGCTTGAATCTTCTGAGAAAGAGTATAGTAAAACACAGTACTAATACTAGCATTTAGCATTGAGGACAAAGTTTTACGTATTAAAGACTATATGTTTATCTTAAATATTACATAATGAATAGTTTTAACAAAAAACGTGTATTTATAATTGGAGTTACTGGATATATTGGCGGATCTATTGCTGTGAAATTATTGGAAAAAGGCTTCTGTGTGTATGGTTTGGTGAGGCATGTGGAGGACATCGAAAGAGTAATGAATTTAGGTGTAAAACCTGTACATACAAAACTTGATGGTAACTCCGAAGGTTATGCCATTTTACAAGAAGTAGAAATTGTGATCAACGCCGCCGATTCAGACGATACTTTCCTAGTTGCTTTCATTTTAGAAGCTTTAAAGGGAACTGGTAAGATGTATATACATACATCGGGAGGAGGCATTGTCGGAGATAAAGCCGAAGGAAAATATCCCAGTACAAAAATCTATGCAGACATTCCTCAATTTCCGCTATTAGAAAGAAAGGGACGGGTAGTTATTGATAAAGAAGTAGTTGGTTATAGTAAAAAAGGCATTTATACAATCGTTATCTGTCCTACCTTAGTTTATGGGATCGGGAAAGGGTTAAAAAAGGAATCTTCTCAGGTTCCAGCACTAATCAAAGCGGCTGAAAAAAATAACAAAGTTGTTATTATAGGCTCGGGAGCAAATCGTACTTCCAATGTACATATTGATGATTTAACAGATTTATATGTATTGGCTATTGAAAAAGCCAATTCGGGAAGTTTCTTCTTTGCAGAAAATGGAACAGTTTCATTCTCCGAAATAGGCTATTCAATCATTTCTCGCTTAGGTTATAAACAGGACACTATTGAACAAATTTCAATAGTGGATGCCATTGCTCTCTGGGGACCAATAATGGCACATTTTGGATTAGGTTCAAATATCCTTGTCAATTCTGACCGAGCCAGAAAAGAATTGGGATGGCGCCCTAAATATGATAATCTGTTGCAAGAAATAGCTTCTAATTGAACAGACGTTGGCTCCTCCTCACTTTTGGTGGTCAAGACGAAGGATATACCATAGCCTCTGCTATTCTTATAATTTTTAAATAAGCAGAATATCAAGGCTTCTCATTTTAAAACTAATTCAGATTGACATTCCGGTACTCATTTGGGCTATAACCGACACGGTTTTTAAATAAGCGACTAAAATGCTGCGGATATTTAAAGCCAAGTTCAAATGCAATTTCGTTAATGGTCTTATTCGAATCGAATATTTTTTCCTTGGCAATCTCGATTAACTTATTCTGAATATATTCCTGCGCAGTCTTCCCTGTTTCTTTCTTAACGAGGTCACCAAAATAGTTGGCAGAAAGAAATAATTGTTCAGCAAAGTAGGCCACAGTAGGCAGACCGTTTTGTTGTGGTTCATCTGACTGAAAATAAGCATTCAAAATCTCTTCGAATTTTTCTATAATACCCTTATTAACATTTTCGCGCGTTATAAATTGTCTGTCATAAAACCGTTGACAATAATCCAGGAAAAGCTCGATGTTGGAGACTATGAGCTTTTTGGTATGCTTGTCGATACTATGTACCAGTTCATGCTTTATCTTGTTGAGGCAATCCATAATGACCCTCCTCTCCTGCTCGGAAAGATGAAGCGCCTCGCTAGCCGAATAGGAAAAGAACGTGTAGTTGGCGATCTCCTTTGCCAAAGAAGTACCATAAACCAGCTCTGGATGAAATACCAATGCTGTCCCCTGAGGCTGGTAGAATTCGGTGCCGTTCTCCCCAATGACCTGCCCCGGAGCCAAAAATATCAATGTTCCCTCTTCATAATCATAATTCTTAAGTCCATACCGGAGATCTCCGCATTTTATTTCTTTAAAAAACACGGTATAGAACTCATACCTGAGCTTTGACAGTTTACGAGGATCAGCTTTGCTCAAATCGACAACACTGACCAAAGGATGCAATGTTTCATTGTTATTGAAATTATTGTATTCGCTAATACTCTTAAAATTGATGATCTCTTCCATTTGCCTTAATGCTATGAAACAAATTTACAAAACTGAAATCCAATAATGTATTGAATCAGTAATATTGGTAGAACTATCCGTAATCCATCTACCAAAACCTTAGCCTGCAAAACCGAACTTTGTTATCATTGGATTGTATACTACATAAACGATTTTCATTATGTATAAAGTAAAACTAAATAACGGAATTGAAATGCCTATCCTTGGTTTCGGTGTTTTCCAGATAAAAGATGCCTTGGAATGCGAACGTGCTGTTATTGATGCTGTCGAAACTGGATACCGGCTAATTGATACCGCGGCCTCTTATTTGAATGAAGAAGCAGTAGGAAAAGCGATAAAAAATTGCGCTATCCAACGTGAAGAACTATTTATCACGACCAAACTGTGGGTTCAGGATACGGGATATGAGAAAACCAAGACCGCCTTCCACCGCTCATTGGAAAGACTGCAATTGGACTATCTCGATCTATATCTGATCCACCAACCTTATGGCGATATCTTTGGATCGTGGAAAGCGATGCAAGAACTTTATGAAGCCGGTAAAATAAGGGCTATCGGGACTGCTAATTTCCAGCCGGACAGGGTGATGGATCTCATTGTCAATAGTGGTTTCACTCCGGCTGTCAACCAGATCGAAACACATCCTTTTCAACAGCAAATTCAAAATCAAGCTTTCCTGAACGAAAATAATATCCAGACCCAATCCTGGGGTCCTTTTGCAGAGGGGAAAAACGATATTTTCCATAATGGGGTCCTTAAGTCAATAGGAGAAAATTACAATAAAACTGTTGCACAGGTTATCCTCCGATGGCTTGTGCAACGGGACATCATTGCTATCCCCAAATCAGTTCGTAAAGAAAGAATAGCCGAAAATTTCCAGCTATTCGATTTCGAACTGACAGAGAAGGAAATGGATGCCATAAGATCTCTGGACACTGGAGAAAGTCTATTTTTTGATCACCGGGACCCTAAGATGGTCAGATCGCTGAGTGAAAGAAAACTTGATATCTAAAACGCTAAATTGATACTAAAATGGAAAAAAGAAAACTGGGAAATAGTGGACTTGAAGTGTCCGCACTTGGATTAGGCTGCATGGGTTTGAGTTTTGGCTATGGCCCGGCTACGGACAAAAAAGAGGCAATTCAATTAATCCGCTCTGCTTTTGAATCTGGGATTACCTTTTTCGATACGGCTGAATGTTATGGCCCTTTTACCAATGAAACCCTACTTGGACAAGCACTGGAGCCATTCAGAGATCATGTGGTGATCGCGACTAAGTTTGGTTTCGAAGATGGCGATTCAAAAAAAGGTTTGGACAGCAGTCCCGCCAGAATCAGAAAAGTTGCTGAAGCTTCCCTCCAACGTCTGCGTACGGACCGAATCGACCTATTCTATCAACACCGCATCGACCCCAATATCCCTATTGAAGAGGTGGCCGGAACCATCCGCGATCTGATTGCTGAAGGTAAAGTAAAACATTGGGGACTCTCTGAAGCGGGAACTGAAACTATCCGTCGAGCACATGCAGAGCAGCCCCTAGCGGCATTGCAGAGCGAATACTCGCTCTTTTATCGTGAACCCGAAAATGAGATCATCCCTACACTGGAGGAGCTTGGGATCGGTTTTGTGCCCTTTAGCCCCCTGGGAAAAGGCTTCTTAACCGGCGCAATCAATGAAACGACAAAATTTGACCCGACGGATTTCCGTAACATCGTACCACGTTTCTCGAAAGAAAATCGCAAAGCGAATCAGGTTCTTGTAGATCTCCTAAAAACGATAGCAAGTGCAAAAGATGCCACTCCAGCGCAGATTGCATTGGCATGGCTGCTTGCTCAGAAACCATGGATTGCCCCAATCCCGGGAACGACAAAACTACATCGCCTGAAGGAAAATATTGACGCCATTGCTGTTCAGCTAGATACAAAGGAAATACGGGAGATCAACCAGGCGGCTTCAGCGATTACCATCCAAGGCGAACGATATCCTGCTGCTTTACAGAACAGAGTCGGTAAATAAAAAATAAACTATGCGATTGAACAGAATAATACGAAATATTACAGCCTCTGCTGCCCTATTTATTTTATCGATGACGGTACATGCCCAAAAAAAACAAAAGCCTTTGCTCATTGATGAACAAGGCAGCTTTGCAGTTGGTGGTACAATCAAGACCGAAGCTGGGCACTTTAACGTAAATGATGCCCTGAGTCCTCAAGGACAAACTTTCCATGGCGATCATGCCTACGTTTTCTATCAAAAACCAGTAAAAGCCCACAAGTATCCTTTGGTATTTCTGCATGGTGCAGGCCAATCAAAAAAAACATGGGAAACAACAGCAGATGGTAGAGAAGGCTTTCAGAACATTTTCCTCCTTCGGAAATTCTCAGTGTACCTCATCGACCAACCGCGACGTGGGGAAGCCGGAAAAAGCATGGTAGAAGCAACGATCAAGCCTACGGCAGATGAGCAGTTCTGGTTTACACAATTTCGTATAGGCAATTACCCCAACTATTTCCCGAATGTTCAGTTTCCAAAGGATAGTATAGCATTAGAACAGTTCTATAGACAGATGACACCCAATACGGGTGCTTTCGATGCAACCGTTATTACCGCAGCGGTATCCAGTCTATTTGATAAGATTAATGCCGGAATCTTGGTCACCCACTCCCAGGGCGGAGGTCCAGGTTGGCTGACCGCGATCAAAAACGATAGAGTCAAAGCGGTCGTCGCCTACGAACCATACAGTGGATTTGTATTTCCAGAGGGCGAACTTCCGGCTCCCATAAAATCCGCGGGGTTGTTTGGTGAACTCAAAGGGGTTACAATCCCCCTCTCTGATTTTAAAAAGCTGACCCAAATCCCCATTGTCATTTACTATGGGGATAATATTGCCAAAGAGCCGACTAATGTATGGAACAAAGACCACTGGCGTTCGGGGCTGGAAATGGCCAGACTATGGGCCGCGGCAATTAATAAACATGGCGGAAATGCAACGGTAATCCATCTTCCTGAAGTTGGAATCATGGGAAATACTCATTTTCCTTTTTCGGATCTCAACAATTTGCAAGTTGCGGATGAACTATCCAAATGGTTAAAACAAAAAGGACTGGATAAGTAATAATGGTAGTACTATCCGTAATCCGTCTACCTAAAAAGAAAGTTGATTTAGGGAACTTTGTATAAATCAAAAACGATGCAAATGAAAACTAGATATTTATATTGCCTACTACTTTGCCTGTTGTTTGCGGTAACTTCCTGTTCGGGAGCAAATGAAGCCACATTTGAAGCCACATTTGAAAACAAAGGTTTCCCGATAGTTCCCCGTGATTCGCTAAATAATCAGAAAGTTTTGATCGTTTACCTATCGCGGACAAAAAATACCAAAGCTGTAGCGGAGATTATCCATCGGCAGGTAGGCGGTGATCTGGTTGGTCTTGAGCTCGAAAATCCTTATCCCACTCACTATCAAACCGCTGTCGACCAGGTTGCCGAAGAAAATAAAACGGGTTATCTGCCGCCACTAAAAACGAAAATAGACAACATAGGAAAATACGACTTCATCTTTGTGGGTTTTCCAACTTGGGGGATGCAGCTCCCTCCCCCCATAAAGAGTTTTCTAAAACAGTATGATCTGGCAGGAAAGACGATTGTCCCTTTTAATACAAATGCCGGATATGGCGTTGGGAGCAGCTTTGACACGATCAAACAACTTTGTTCCAAAAGCAAAATATTGGAAGGGTTTACAACAAAAGCAGGGAAAGAACGGGACGGAATCCTCTTTGTGATATCAGGTGAAAAAGAAAAACAGCTTACCGTTCAACTTGCCCAATGGCTTGAAAAACTTGGATTCACAAAATAATAAGAAGTGGAAAGCATAAAATTACAATCAATGAAACAAATCAAGTATATCATCGTAGCCATGTTTATGGCGACGGGGCTCATTACAGAAGCACAGGACAAATCAAAAAATCCATTTGGCCTTGTATATGGTGATGCTATAAAGGAAAATGTAAAGGGAAAAGTAAATCTACATCCTGTGAGCTATAAATTAAACGGAATAGCGATCGCTGCTAATGTATATACTCCGGCGAATTATGACCCTTCAAAAAGATATCCTGCCATTATAGTCGCACATCCCAATGGCGGGGTCAAAGAACAAACTGCCGGTCTTTATGCACAGCGACTGGCAGAAGCGGGTTACATTACAATAGCCGCAGATGCCGCCTATCAGGGAGCCAGCGGTGGCGAACCCCGCCATACCGACAAACCCCAGTTCAGAACAGAGGATATCCATGGCATGGCAGACTATATCGCTGGTTACGCTGGTGTCGACCCGGATCGTGTCGGTGCACTCGGGATCTGCGGCGGCGGCGGTTATACCCTCAAAGCAGCACAGTCTGATAAACGGCTAAAAGCTGTTGCTACACTGAGCATGTTCAACTCTGGTGAAGTGAGACGCAACGGGTTTCAAAATTCTCAACAAAATACAATTGAGCAACGATTGAAACAGGCATCAGATGCCCGGGCACAGGAGGCAGCAGGCGGAGAAATCAAGTATTCTGGCGTAGCTAGTATAACGGACGAAGAGATCGCCAAAACTCCAACAGATCTCTATCGGCAAGGATTTGAATATTATTATCGGACGCACGCCCATCCGAATTCAACGTTTTTATATACAACCAGCAGCTTGATGGATCTGATGACATGGGATGCGACCGATGGTATCGAACTGATCGATCAGCCCTTGTTGATGATCGCTGGAAGCAAGGCAGATACCAAGTATATGACCGATGTGGCTTTTTCAAAGGCTAAAAATGCAAAAAACAAAGCGCTCTTTTTACTAGAAGGAGCTACACACATTGAAACTTACTGGAAAAAGGAATACGTCACAAAAGCTGTAAATAAATTGGTTGAGTTTTATCACCAGAATCTTCAATAAAAAATACACTATACTTTATTATGATTATGAAAAAATTATTACTCGGCCTCTGTTTGGCCCTCTCCGGAATTCAGATCTCATTTGCACAGTCGCCTGCTGATCAGGAAATCATCAAAATTTCAAAAGATAAATGGCAATGGATGGCCGACAAAAATGTCGGCACATTGGACAGCCTTTTTCATGAAAATTCAATGTTTGTCCACATGGGGGGATCCTGGGGAAAACAAAGGGAACTTGATGTCATAAAAAGTGGCGGAATCTGGTATAAAAAGGCTGATATCCATGAAGTATCAGTCAATATCATTGACAATACAGCTATCCTACTCAATAGAATCGACCTACTTGCTGTCGTTGGTGGTAACGAGGTAACCAATCCATTTATAGTTACGGAAGTCTACGTAAAACAAAATGGCACTTGGAAACTAGGATCACTGTCGTTCACCAAACTGCTTACTCCTGGGAACTAATAACGATTCAACCAGTGATATCTTCGTAAAGAATGCGATCGCTAGTCTTTCTACTCCAAATAGAGATGAAATAGAAAGGATCACTAATAGAGAATGATCATGAAGAAACAAAAGTATATTATTGCAAAATATGATCGTGGCAAAGCGATTTTGGAACAGCTTACAGGAGTAGCCGAAAAAGATCCAAAAACTGGTTATGCTGCTTTTGCTCCAACTATTGAACTATTTTTAAAGGAACATCTATTTGCTGATATTTTTGAACGGGATATTCTTACCTACGCTGAAAGAGAACTGGTAACAGTCTCTGTACTAGCCAGCATAGGCGGCGTGCAACCGATGCTGAAATCGCATTTGGCAATTTGTTTAAATGTTGGTTTATCGGAAGAACAATTACAGCAGTTTATAATTATTATTAAATCTACTGTTGGCAAAAAAGAGGCTATAGTTGCACAAAAAATATTCGATGAAGTATTAGCGAATAGAAAGTAATCTAACTGCTGCCATAAAATTTGCGGTCATTAAAACGACTATAACAAAAAATAAACGAGCCTAAAATGGGGTACTTCAGGATAAACTTTATTTAAAAATTTAAAATCATGAATTTAAACAATACAACGATACTATTTCTGACGGGAATCTTGGCAATTTCATGTACTCAACAGATCAAACCACAAAAAACTGAACAGGACAGAACGCATGATCCTATTTTTTCAAAAGGTGAAAGGATTACAAATGACAATTTCACAGGAACAGTGTGGTTAAATAATCTAGTAACCGCAGATCGGATCAATCAGAATGCTGTTGGAAGTGTGACCTTTGAGCCTGGCGCCAGGACCAAGTGGCATTCTCATCCGGCGGGACAGATTATTCTGGCATTGGATGGTGTCGGCTTCTATCAGGAAGAAGGTAAGGAAAAAAGAATCGTCCGTAAAGGAGAAGTTGTAAAATGCCCAATA
Source organism: Sphingobacterium paramultivorum (assembly GCF_014109745.1). Taxonomy (NCBI): domain Bacteria; kingdom Pseudomonadati; phylum Bacteroidota; class Sphingobacteriia; order Sphingobacteriales; family Sphingobacteriaceae; genus Sphingobacterium; species Sphingobacterium paramultivorum. Next base: position 1,117,929 of record NZ_CP058555.1, on the reverse strand, counting down.
GATGTTCCTCATTGGCATGGCGCGAGCGCCGATTCTGCTTTTGTACAGATTGCCATAACAGGCAGGGAAAAGGGAGAAACAGTATGGCTTAAACCTGTGACAGATCAAGAGTATAACAATTAACCTAAATAAGATCTCTTTTCTCGATAGCAATGTTTGGGCTCTAAAATAAATTAATTCTTCTGCATATCCCGAACCCTGATCTACAGTCTTTTGCAGTTGAGCTAATGTACCATATTCATCCTTTTCGCCCTGAATAAACGAAAGTAGGCATTCAATATCGGTTAAAAATATATACTTAACAAGCATGTCGATTTATAGACAAACTTGGAAGGATCTATATGAATCAAACAAATAAGCCGGCTGTGTTATAGAAAGCCGGCTTTTGAAAAGGATTTAATGATCCTGTTTACCTCTTTTGGGTGTTTTGGTAATATTGGGGATGAAAACCAAATAATCGTAACCTTTTATAATTCTTTCCAACTCCAAATCCTCTACCTTAAGCTTCTGTTTAGAGATTGCTTGTTGTAAGGGTCTCAAATTATAGGCATACCAATTGTCATCTTTTACAACGCTTAAAAACGATTTATATTGATCCAAATCAGCCAATGTTTCACCCTCGCCCTTTCCGATGAGCATAATATGTAATGACTTCCGGTAATTTGCCTCTTCAATATTAGCAACCAGGTTACCAACATCGAATACTTCCATTAAACTCTCTCCTTTAGGCATGTGATTAGCGCCATATTTGAAAAGATTCTTCTTGTCTTTCCATTCGGGAAGCTTCTCAAAAACCAGATGTTTGATATATTGAATCCTTAAGCGATGAATTCGATTTAAATATAGATCCTTGCTTAATTTTAGCGCTTCAAGCTGTTCTTTCTCAATGGCGGATAAATTGAGAGCGGTCAATGCATTTATTTTTTCTAAACAATCATCTGAGAACAAATAGAATCTGGTATTATTTTTTGTATCAAAAGCAGCAGAATTAGCAATCATCTGTGTATAAATTTCTTTTGCTTTAGCACTTTTGGATTGCTTACTTAATTCCGAAAAAAGCAAGCGATCTGAAAATAAACTAATTTGTTCAGCTCCATAGGTTTTGACATTCTGATCGACTATGTTTTTAAATAAGTCAAACTCAGCCTCACCTTGTAAAAAAGATAAGGCAGAACCCGACTCATTGCGAAATTTGTCCAGTTCAGAAGGAGTTAAGGATTTAATTTTCTTTGATATTGTATTGACTGTATAGGGATCAATTTCCAGAATATAGTTGTCGAACTTAATATTATTGACGACCGAGTTTGTGAAATAAGGAATTTCGTTGGTGAAATGCTGCTCGCCCAATAATACAGAGTTGTTTTTGCTGATTTCATCTAGCAAGGTAGTCCATCCTTTGCCGTCAAAAGCGTTATTGTTGTTTTTTTTAAAGGTCGAATAGTTATTTTGAATTAAACTATCCATTAATGAGGTTTGTGCACGACCGAAATTGGCAATAAATAGGGTTAAAATTAGGAGTTTGGTTTTCATTATATATTTTTTTGAAAGATACTCATTTAGCCAGGACAATGCTAGTCATTTTTTATATGCTAATTAACTCCTTCTCTGAATCAGTTAGATTTTTCAAACATATTGAAACATGTGTTGATGTAAAAGAAGATTTACCAAATTGAATACAAACTTCTCCATTCGACGAATTTAGATTTAATTGATCTGGAGCTGTAATTTCATCAGCATTAGTAAAAATTATTTTATACATTTCAATTTCTTTTGTCAATACAAGGAAACTTCTCAATTTGATCTTTTACAAGTCGTGGATTGAAATCATTATCAATAATAAAATTAACACGTGTCGGTTCACCAATACTACCATGAAAAGTAAAAGTTCGATCTGCAGATAATTGTAGCGAATCACCAATGTCCTTTTCATTATTTCTATACATGATTCTATATTTCGCATTCGGAACAGTGTCGATCTTTCCTTGAATAATAAAGCTATTATTACTCTGTCCTAAGGTGACCAAAGGAACCGATAATAAGCATGAAACTATCGCCAATAATGCCGTTGACCGTTTTCCCATAACTATTAATTTAGGTTTATACTAATCAAAGTACCACTTATAGATCACAAATACAATTCATCCGCAAAAAAACTAATCCTTTGGTTAGAAATTTACCGTTTCAGTATCAAGAAAAGATGAACAACAAAAAAACACCCTATAAAATACAACTGAAATTGAAATCAACTTGCGTAATTTATAAATACAAAGGAATCATATAGTCTCATTGAACGAAATCTATGTTGTCATAAACATGAAGAAAAAGTCTCCCTCTTTGATGATCAAAGGAAGCTTTTTAAATTTCCTCCTTTCTTAAAGGGTCATTTACCTAGTTCCATTCAAAACTATAATATGTAAGGTATCAATGTCCGGAAACAGATTGAAATCTAAAAAATAAAACAATGTCATCTAACTTTGACCGATAGGTTATCTCATAATAATTATCGCCTTTTTTCTTGAAAAAGGAATGATCTTCGACATTACTAAGGTTCGCGGACTGAATAACGGTCCAATTCATTTTAGTCCAATAAAATTTTCTGTCCTTAATGAAAAAAGAATTACCAACTGAATCTCTTGCTTCTTCTTCATTAAAAACAAATTCAGTTGACATGCCTCTGAGCGGGAAATCGATTCTACTTATTTGGAATATTGAGTCACAAAAGAAATGGACCAAAAAGTCATCAAACTTCTCAACATACACTATGCTCTTTTTTTCAGTAAATTCAAACTTGTTATCTTTATTAAAATTAGAATTTCTATTTTCTTTTTGGTGACAGTTTGTAAAAAATCCAAAAATCAGAGCAGCTAATATTAGATTATTTATTCCTTTTTTCATTCTTTTTCTGTGCTCCGTTTCGGTTTGTTGATTATTTAAATTCTCTTATTTTCGCTTCTATGATTAATAAACTTTCATGATCACTAGCTAAAACAAAGTCGTCCTATTACGTTGATTCAATCCTGATACTGGCTATATAAAATTTAAATATCTAAAGCTTTTCACCAATGAATCGATTCCTATTTTTGAAGATTTAATAGGTCATAAGTTAGCACACAAATTGTTGAAAACAAAGAAAATTATAGGGCAGTATTTGCCGTTTTTTTACATTATTTGTAGCACCTCTTATTCATGGTCAACATGACCGTCTGTATTTAAACGCAATAATGATCAAAGGTTCTTAAACGCAGAAATATTTGTTCCGGAATACATTTTGAAAAACCGGCTAAAATGAGCAGGACTTTCAAAACCAAGTTCGTAAGCTATCTCTTTCGCTGACTTCTCGGTATAATGGAGATACCTTTTAGCCTCAAGAATTATTCTGTTGCGGATTAGAATAGATGGCGCCGACTGTTTCAACAGCGCAAATACATTGCTTAGTGTTTTTGGTGATTTGTTGAGTGCAGCCGCATAGAACCTGACTTCATGTTCCTCTTTAAAGTTACATTCTAGTAGCAATGCAAACTTTCTCACAATATCCATTTTTTCGTCGGGGAATAACTGATAGCTTTCACTTTGGAGCTTTGCAATTCTTGTGGTATTGATAATCACTCTCTTAAGAAGGGTGCGCAGCATTTCACCCTGAAAATTATCTTTTACCATCATCTCATTTGAAAACACATTCTCCAGATGAGACATTTCTTCCACAGCAGTTTCATTTAATACAATGAACATTGGATGTCGAATACCATAGAACAGAAAACCAACACAGCCGACCTCAGCATCGTGATCAACGATACAATAGAACTCCCTATTAAACTGCCAGGCAGTCAGCGCATCGGGCTGTTCAAATACAAAATGTTGATTGGAAACCAAAGGAAGTATACACCTTGATGGCATCGTATAACTGATCTCATCGATCGTCACTTTTTGTTCGCCGCCCTTGTTATAAATAAATGTATTGATAGGCAGGGAATTCGCATTACGAAGTCCCCTGCCTGAAAACTGGTTGTTGTCACTGTGCATCACAAACAGTGCTGCTGTTGCGTTATCGCTATACTCCCTAATCATGTTGTCATTTACTTACAGCATTTCAATTCGCTTAAATTTAATCATTTTCTTGTAAGAGCCTAACGCCCACAAGCTAGAAATTTAAAGGTCTTCTTTAATACTGCTTGCAGCAGCAAGCAGCAGATTGGAGGATAATCTTTGTTTAAAATCGGGATTGATAAATTCAAAATGAATTGTTCCCTTTTGATCAAGTATAAATACTGATGGAACCGGAAGCAGCAAGTCGGTGTCTTTACCTCTAGTTGTTTTCGGTAGTATCTCCCAGTAGTCCTTCGGAGCTTTATACGCAATCCCCATTTGTTTCGACAGTGAAAGATCTGCATCCGATAAAAGTGTGTAGCTTAATTTTTCTTTAGCTGCAGCTTTCATTAATCCCTCGGATTCGTCTGTACTTATGGCAATCAACTGATACCCCATTTCTTCCAAGCCGGGAAAGGCCTCTTGTAAGCCCGAAAGTTGTCTGGTACAATAAGGACACCAGCCACCGCGGTAGAAAACCAAAATGGTCGGCTTTTGGGAAATCGCTCTATTGAGATCAAACCTTTTACCTGAAACGTCTACCAATACTGCCATCGGTATTTTTTCTCCACACAATAACGGACTGATGTCTTCTGGATTTTGCGGAATTCGATAAGGGATTTGCTTCATATCCATTTTATCTATCCTGCTGTCAGCTCTCCGCATGCTGGACCGCTCCTGCGCATTGGCTATGCTTGCGATGCAGGTCGTGAACAACAGCAGCGCAACAAACGCAGCTAATTTTGTTTTTATAGGATTTTTCATTTTATAACACGTTTATTACTTAATAAATACTGAATCGATACTTTTTGCCCGTGGAAACTCAATCGATACTTTAGCCACTGCATGAAATAGGTTGCTGATTGTCCTGTCTCCAATAAGGACAATAATAGCCATGAGATTTTCGTTCGTATAACCGGCCTCAAAAATTAGTTGATTGTTACTTTAATAATGCTAGAAATTGATGGCAGTGTGGTGAACCCATTTGGATTAGGCACTTCTGCAATTGGTTTACGTTCGGTCACAGGAGTGCCGCCTAATCCTGCTTGCTCATTGCCGGCTCCGGGAAACTGATTAATCGCTGTCCCATTGTCAAACAATCCGATTGAATAGGATACATCTCCTTTTACTGTTGCATCAATTCCATTATCTTTTGTTGCAAAGAACCAATCGTTGGAAAGTCCATACATGCTTGCAATGGCAATTCGATCTCCACTTGCTATACTTAACTGCTGTGAAACGCTACTTCCTGCCTGCGCTCCGATTTTAGGAAGTAATACTGTTGAGCTAGCCGCCGGAAGGATATAAACCGCTTTTACACCGGAGAGTGTTTTAAGATAAGCCGCCAGGCCCGATGCATCACCTTTTTGCGCTAAATCTTTCAGTCCTTTACCACGGTCATTTTCACCGATTTTATATATTGGGTTTTCGATGCCTTTATATAGCACCACCAAAACTGGAGATAATGGTGTAAAAATACCTGTTTGCGTATTAATGTAATTACCCAACACGCTATTGTCTCCCATCTCCGCAATATTTGTCAAGCCATTTACACTTGGTTTTCCAACTTCAAATAATGGATTAGGATTTAACAGGTTGCCTCCCACGCTATATGAAATCGCCCAAACTCCGGGACTGAAGGGGGTCGGATTGGTCGTAACGCCAGAGACATTAGTGATTATAAGTGTAAAATTGGAATTACCTTCATAATGAAGTGTTGCTTTCATTAAAGTAGAAGCTGGAGCATAAGTATTGCCCTGTGCATCGGTTCCGTTTACTTCGGTAATAGCTCTTGGAGTAGTTTCTGTTGTTCCCGGGTGAATTACAGCTGCACCTGGTATCTGATTGATACGAGTACCATTATCCCATAATTTGATCTGTGCCGAAACATCGCCCTCAACCGGAGTTCCATTGTCCTGATACAGCTTTATGCCAGGATTTGCGGGAGCAAAAAACAAGTCATTCGACCAACCATACATCGTTGCAAAGCTCAGCGCTTGTCCTTTGGCTGCAGAAAACTTAATGGAAATTGCTTCGCCAGGCATAACCACTGGCGAAGCACCAGTGTTTTTAAAACTACCGTACTCTACCAATGGTTTTGAATCCAATACATTTTCTATCGTGATAGTCGTCGCCGACGTTGATGGCATAGCATCATTTTTATTGCAAGCGATAATTAGCAAAGGCATTGCTGCCATAGCCCACAAAATTGAATGTTTATGTTTCATAATGAATTCTTTTTAAATTACATTACAAATGTAAATTTCATGGGAGGAGCTGTAGGTATCTGAATTTCCCGCTGTGTTGCCGATATTTCCCGAGGGAATAATTTATGAGGAAGTAGATGTTGGATTGTACTGATAGTACAGGAGGACTGAACCACCAGAGAAACACCTTGTTTTTAATAGTTTAAAAACTATTCTATCGCTTATATGTTCAAATAGTGACAGCCCCTGTCCTACCACAACGGGATAAATGCACAATTGAAGTTCGTCGATCAAATTGAGATTCATCAGCTGGACAATTAAGCTTCGACTCCCGACCAAAATATCCCTACCGGCTTGCTGTTTCAATTTCAATATTTCATCTTTAAGCATCCCTTCGGCTAATTTTGCACTCGCCCAGTCTATATTTTTCATGCTATTTGAAAAAACAACTTTTGGAATTTTATCGATAGCCAATGCAAAGTCATCCATTGATTTTTCACCTGAGGAATTTTTCACAAAAGGCCGCCAATATTCCATAAGCTGATAGGTAATCCTACCATATAAAATGACATCAGCGCTATTTAACAGATGCGTATAATGAAGATGTATTTCCTCGTCGGGAATCCCTGCTGTATGATCACAAAACCCGTCAAGGGTCATATTGAATGCTGCAATTACTTTTCTCATGTCCTTCCAATAAGCTTCTTTTACACCGTAAATCTAACATTTTATACATTGAATAGGCTTTGCATAAGACAAGAAATAAACCGGGATAATGATAGAAAAGAAAGCTAAAGTTTCAAAGAATAAATAATAGTCACCGAATAAAATTGCAGGTGGAAGGAATTAAGACAAAAAAGTCAAACCACTAAAGATAATTACCGTTGAAGGGGGGAGCACAAAGCTGAGCTCCTGCCCCTTTTTTAAGATATTAAGTCTATTTCAGATCATCGAAGCAGGCTAGTCACGATCTGTTCTCACAAACTGTCCATTGAAATCGAAAATAAGAGCATCTCCACCCCTGATATCTATTCGATATGAACTGCGTTTTTTTTCGATAAACTCAACCTGATTCCCAGGATGATTTTTTATGATAAAAGTTAAAATACTCCTTCTGACATCCTGGGAAGAAAGTTTTTCACCCCTGCCGGTTACTAAATTCCAATTGACCATATGATTTAAGATTTAAAATGTTATAATAATCTAAACCTATACATCAATTTGGGAAAGAAATGGGAATTATTTATCTATTTTCCCAATCTAAATCCAACCGTTATACCGCCAACAGGTGTAAATTCGCTTTGGCTGTCATAAAAACTCACACCTGGCCCGATACCTACATTCATCATAAAACGATCGCCATAAGTTCGCTGTATACCCCACATTGCGCCTAAAGTTAGGGTGAAATCAGCAACATACATATTATCACTTTTCAATATGGACGGACCAGCGGCTCCAAGCACCCCTGCAATATAATTGCCGGAATTGTGTGCTATTTTTTTTCCATTCTGAAGCCTTTTATTTAGATTATAATAATGCCGCACTTGCATATCGACCGCTGGGCGAAATGCATATCCCCACTCAGAATCTTCATGATGATAATCGTTAATCGTTATCGATGTTTTACTGTATAATAAACTTCCTGATAAAGGTCCTGAAAAGCGCAATGTTGTTTTATTTCCGATCCCCATTTCGTAAGACATATTGGTCAGGATATTGTAGGCAAATTGGTGATCCTCAACTTTGGCTTCAACTGCTGTATTCGTTTGTCCAAAAGACATCGAGGCAAAAGCCACCGTCATAAAGAGTGTAAAATAATTTCTTTTCATTAATAATTAATAATTTGACACCGCAAAGATATTAAAATAAATAATGTGTAAAAATCAAACTCCTATTGTCAAATCGAAGGCATTTCGCTTCAAAAACAAAACATCAATAAATACAAACTGAGTTTATTAGATAAGCCCGATGTACTATTTCATATATTTAACCATAAAGGTTTTTATTTTAATTCTTATTTTCACAAGCGCAACAGGCAACGAAATCCGTTACCCCTACTGCGGCGTCGATGCATTCGCAGCTGCAGAGGCGATTGTTAGTGAAGTAGTAAAGAAATATACTTAGCAAATGCTCAGAAAGTTTTTGAGTCTGAGGCACAATGTTTAGAAAAGAACATATGAAAAAATTAGTGTTATTACTTACTTAGATACAAAGAATTAAACCTAACAAAGACATGGTTTATAAACTTAGAACAATATCCTGAAAACACCCTGCCTCTCGCCCATCAGCACGCAAGCAAGTACAACTGGGACTCTTATGCCATTGGTCCTTCGTGGGATCTGATGCGACTATCACTGTCTTTACGCTGCAAAAAGGATTTCAGCATGTCATCAATCCATTAATCGGAAAAGAATTTCAAAAGCTATTGATTGCGGAATCAGCAATAAAATAGCAGCTGGCTACAATACTATGAAAAGCTTAAACCTTGATTTCCAAACCACTATCATTTACTATATTAAGTAAGCACTAGACAGGCAGTCGCTTACGATATTGGATATAGTATACAATTACATTTAGCAAAACAATAAGAGCCGCTATTATAGCCGCTGTATATACAGTGCTATTAACTAATTTATTAGCAACTGAAATTGCTATTAAAGCCCATACAGCTACAAGTCCAAATAAGGGCATATGACGTTGCCATATCATCAATAAGTGAATGATTAATGCAATTGCAAACATGATAATAACCCATGTTGTAGCTGATAATCCAAAACCGTCCCAGCCTATCTTCGTGAGATAGGCTGCAATGTCGGCAATCAAAGCCACAGAAATCCAGCCTGCATAAAGTTGAAAAGGGAACTTAAGAAATATACGCTTGCTGCGTGCAGCATGAAGCGCAATAGATTGAGTATGATGAATTATCTTTAATAGCGACACAAAAAGTAAGATCATCAATAAAATAGTTAAAAAGGTATAGTCATACAACCAGGTAATGACCCATAGACTATTTGCTAGACAAGAAATCAAAAACCACCATCCGACTTTTAAAACTACTTTTTCCTTTTCGTTTGTCTGTCTGACAAAAGGACCAAAATAAATTACAAATCCAAACAACCCTAAATAAATGAGGCCCCATATGGAAAAGGCATATCCCGCGGGTGTAAATAGATTTTGATATTTAGCAGAAACCGTTGCCATGGTCTCCCCATTAAAAATTCCCGTATTGGATAGGTAATTAATAATCACCGTAATGACCAAAGCAACTCCATTGGTTATTTGATAGATTTTCTTCATTGTATACAGCATAAAATATGTTGAAAAGCTCATCTGACCTCCTTCTCGCCGGTCACGTGAACTGCAATAGATTCGTTATCATTAATTCTTAGTTTGATTAAATAATTTTTCTAAAACCTGATAACGGTAATCGAAGATTTGCTCCAACTTTTTTTTAACAAAAACTCCATGCACAATTGTGCCTAGAATTCCCAAAGGCAATTCATAATCTACCCTGTCTTTCACGAGCACTCCTTTTTCATTCGGAATAAACTCATGAAAATGATTCCAATAGGCATAAGGTCCCTTTAGTTGAAAATCAGTAAAACTTTTATTCTTTTCCACTTGCGTTATTTTGGTCTTCCACTTCAGCGGAAACCGAAGGATCGGAGATACCAAATAATCAATAATCATTCCTTCAGCAATTTCTTGCCGACGAAAGTCCGAGACGACAACAAACCCCATATCTTTTGGTGTAATTTCTGAAAGATTCATGGGTGAAGAAAAAAAAGACCAAGCGGTATCCAAATCGCAGGCCAATTGTTGTTCTCTATATAATTTGTACCTCATCTTATTTGAACTAACTTTATTGCTTGTTAATATAACAACATTATCGCAACTTAGTTTACAAATATACTATAAAAAACATTTCAAGAGGCTATATCGTCAACATAAAGAATAATTATACACCAATACAATTATTTAATTTGAAGCTAGCTTTAAATATACTTTTATCGATGGTTATTTAGCGGACATATCCTTTTCTAGAGCCTTAACAAGGGCTTTCGTATAACTTTTAGAAAAATCAGCTAAGCTGGAAGGGTTGATTGTTTCAGACTGCACACTCCAAACCAGTTGTTCGGAACTAACGTCATATAGATTGCTTTCCAGATAGTACATTTTATCCGTGGTATAATATCCCGGATCGTATGCTATCGGGTACCAATGGGAGTAATAGCTCCAAAAATTACCATACCATCCAAACCTCGGATAAGGCATATAAGGTCCACTTCCCGGTACATATCGGGTCTCGCTGGTTTTGTCGATCAGGGTAACAGTGAAAATAGCATCCGCATTCAGACTGTGTACTGCTTTCATCACTAAATCTTTATTTTGACTTTCATCTTTGGTGAACGTGCGTTTAAAAACATCAGTACTTTTAATAGCCTTGTAGCCATGCATGGAAGCCGCTTCAGCCAAATTGGATTCAATGACATCCTTTGCTTTAGCATGGTTTGTCATCGCAATAATGAATATTGTTTGGTATTGTTTTGGAGTCAGATCTCTATTTTTATAGATATCTGTTATCCTTGTGGAGGTACTACAAGCCAACAATAAGAAGCTTGAGACAATTGCGGTTAAAAATGACTTCGATTTCATATGTTTTAAAAATTAGTGTCCTTTTGAAGTGTAGCAGAGAGTCTCTTCGTATTTTCGTGTGATATGCCAGTACATCGATCTATTTTGGGTAGTCTTAGCGTAAAAACGATAGAACCACCTATTAGACAACAAGTTTACATGGACAATTGTTTTGCAGTTATTAATTATAAAAGAAATACTTTAATTCTTAATTGATATTATCAAAAAAGGTCCTTGAGAAGTAAGGACACCACCCATCAGGGATTAAATTTCATCATTCAGGCAAAATCTGATTTCTGTGATGCTTCAAATGCATCACATAGTCAAGCATTAAAAATTCGAGGCTATGGTCATTACAAGTCCTTTGTGTCAGTTTATTCGCAATTATATGCTGAAACAAAAACAACAATTGCTCGTTTAACGATCGCCATAAATTGCATAATTTAACGGTTTCAGCATGTTGATAGTCAGCAGATGAACAGTAGGCTACCTGATCATAGTATATTTTTGGATTTTCTTCAAATTGAGCTCTTATAAACCGTCCGTAATTTACAAAAGCGCTATCGACTAAATGACCTAGAATTTCTTTTTTACTCCACTTATTTGGTCCCAATTTCATATTAAAATCGTCCTCGTTTAATTCCATAATTTGCTGGGTAAAATCATGGATAATATCCTCAAATTCTGCCAAAAATGTACTCATACCTAAATCTATCTCTTATTGCACTAATTTCTTAACAATGTAATCCCTTGCCTCCACGCTATTGTGTAACGTTCCATTGTTCTACTATTTTATTATTCCGTAAACTTTTTTGTACCATTCCACAGCTTTTGCTTCGTGCTCTTTCAAAAATTCATCTTTTGCGTCATTATAGTCGTTCCCATCTTTCCATTGCTGAAGGACCAACTTTTCCTTGATCGCCTGATACTGACCTCTTACTTCTTCATGTACACGCAGATAATCGCGAAACGCTATATGGCGCAACCAGTGTTCTGATTGCAACGGTATGCTGTGAATATGCGCTATCCGTAGCGAATGATCATGCAATCGTGCTGGAATTTCATCGTCGGGTGCAATGTGCTCTGGCACCCCCAATACTTCAGGGCGATCAATCAGGGCGACAAAAAAACGTCTGTAAGGCATATCCTCATTGTATTTTTCATAATATACATAGCATTTACCACGCAACAGAAACGGAATGCGATCAAGATCATTTTCTTCCTCAAGACCGATCAATATATCAATGATTGGTTTGGCAGACAATCCCTCAACGGCCGTACTGCCTATGTGATCTACCCTCGGCCTTATAGGTTTCAACAATGTAAGAAGTTCATTTTGAATGCTGTCGAAATTCGCTTTCCATATCGGATTATAAGGTTCAAACGGTAAAATCATACGATGTTGTCTTTGTCAATACAAGATAATAAACATCATTCGATCAAATACGCCTCGAACGGTGCCCTAAAAGTTAAAGTTAATAAATTTATGGTTTTCCGAGAGAACCTATAAACCAGTTCTCTTTTTCCAATGCATTTATTGTGCAAATTTCTTCGTCGCTACGACACAGAGGATAACACCAACTGTTACGGCAAGCATGCCAACACTGACTTGTTCATGAAGAAGCCAGGCGGCTAAGGCCAAACCAAAGAATGGCTGTAATAACTGTAACTGTCCTATGGTCGCTGTACCGCCTTGGGCAAGTCCTTTATACCAAAAAACAAAGCCAATAAACATACTGAACAAGGAAACATAGGCTAAACTAGCCCAGGCGCCCATAGGCACAGCATCAAAAGACGATGGAAGATAGATAAAAGTAAGTGGCAACATCAACGGCAGCGACAAAACCAGAGCCCAGGAAATGACCTGCCAACCACCCAGCGTCTTGGTCAATTTAGCGCCTTCAGCATAGCCCAAACCACAGAGAATGACCGATAAAATCATTAAAACGTCACCTAAAGGTGAGGCTGTTAGTCCTTGTGCCAGCGCATAGCCGATCACCAGTAAACTCCCTAAAGCAGAGAACAGCCAAAAGATTGGCTTCGGACGCTCGTCACCGCGTATAATACCAAATACGGCTGTCGATACGGGCAAAATACCGATAAAAACGATGGAGTGAGCAGACGTGATGTGCTGCAGGGCCAAAGCGCTCATTAAGGGAAATCCAACGACACATCCTATTGCAACGATGCATAGCGAACCCAATTGTTTTCTTTTCGGGCGTTTTTCCTTAAAAACCATCAATGTTACCAGTGCCAATATACCTGCAATCGAAGCCCTGGCTAGCGTCACAAATACGGGGTCAAATGCTAAAACCGCCATTCGTGTTGCTGGCAACGAACCACTAAACAATACCACACCAATAAAACCGTTTAACCAACCGCTTGCGGTATTTTCTTGTAATTTACTTATACTTAATTCTGCCATGTTTCCATCTTTTACACAAAGTTCGTCCATTACAAGAACTAAGCACAGTCACAGTTTTTGATAATTCAATGGACACAGTTACCTTTGAAGACAGACATTAGTCCTTATTTTATGAAAAAAGATTATTTGTATAATGAAATAGCAGACAATATTGCCAATAAGATTAATTCAGGTGTCTTAAAAGCTGGCGAGAAACTACCTTCAGTGAGAAATCTAAGTGCTGAACACGGTATCAGTATAAATACAGCAAAAAGGATATTTCTAGCGCTGGAAGGACGTTCACTTATACGGTCCAAACCTCAGTCCGGCTACTTCGTTAGTCCTCCAAACTATTTGCAGCTTCCTTTGGCCACAGCCAGTCAACCTATTCCAATCGCCAATAACCGAGAACCAGATCAATTAATGAATAAAGTGTATTCAACCATGGGGCGCCGGGATTTAACCTTATTTTCGATCGGTGTTCCTTCGGGAAGTCTCCTGCCTACCGCGAAATTGAAAAAAGAAATCGTTCTCGCTACACAGGAGCTCAGCGATGGTGGCACAGCATATGAGCCCTTGCAGGGCAATATAAAATTACGTCGTATGGTAGCTGTACGTTCATTGGCCTGGGGTGGAAATCTAAACGAAGATGAGGTCGTTACCACCAACGGCTGTATGAATGCTTTGGTTTTATGTCTGATGGCCTTAACCAAACCTGGAGATACACTGGCTCTTGAAAGCCCCTGCTATCCGGGTATCCTCCAACTTGCCGTTAGCCTGGGACTTAAGGTGCTGGAAATAGCCACGGACCCCATCACGGGAATAGACATTGAAGCCCTTAAGAATCTATTGCCCGAAATCAAAGTTTGTTTACTGGTCCCCAATTTTAACACCCCTTTGGGCTATTGTATGCCGGATGAGAACAAGCGGGAAATTGTATCACTGCTAGCAAAACATCATATCCCGCTGATCGAAGATGACACCTACGGCGACCTCCATTTTGGCACCCAACGCCCCAAATGTTGCAAATCTTTTGACCTCGATGGCAATGTACTCTGGTGTGGGTCAGTTTCAAAGACATTGGCTCCGGGCTTCCGTGTCGGATGGGTCGCTCCTGGAAAATACAAGGAGCAGATTATCAAATTAAAACTGATCCATTCCCTGTCATCTACAGCGATCATCAACGAGGCGGTGGGAAATTTTCTATTAACAGGAAAGTATGAAAACCACCTACGTAAACTCCGTAGATCATTAACAGAAAACTACCAGCAGTATGCCGCTATCATCGCGGACCATTTTCCGGAAGACACTAAAATAAGCCGCCCACAGGGTGGACTCGCCCTATGGGTTGAATTTCCAAAACACATCGATACAGGCAAACTATACAACTATGCGCTTAAACTACAGATTAGCATTTCACCGGGAAGGATCTTCACCTTGCAGGATCAATTTCACCACTGCATGCGTCTCTGTATTGGTTTACCCTGGAGCAATGAACTCGCCTTAAAATTAAAACAGCTTGGTAAACTCGCAAAAGCCCTCCAATAAATTATAACATACAAAAATAAAACCCACAGTCAAGACAACGAAACAACAAGTCGGAGCCTATGCTTACTTGAGTTCCAGCTCCAACCTGTGTTTACCAGCCTCCAATTGGACGATATCGCTGCTTCTAACATTATCCGGTGGATAAAATGTTGCCGTCGCATTAGCAGGTATTTGGATATTATATACGATCATTTTATCCGTTAACTTCCATTCGGAAACAATTTTACCGTAAGGTGAATCATAAGAAATAGAAGATTCTTTCAGTTCCTGGGGGAAGATGGGTTTTAAGAGCACATGTTTAAATCCTGGTTGTTTAGGATCTGGAAGAATCCCGCCGATAGATTTAAAAAACCAACCACCGATTTCGCCAAACATCATGTGGTTGTCTGAAATATCCCGTGTTGCTTTTAAATCCCAGTTCTCCAACAATGTTGTCGCTCCATTTACAATCCACCATCCCCAAGACGGGTAGGTATCTTGTACCGCGACCTTATAGGCTGTCGTTGCATAACCGTTATCTTTTAACGCATTCAATAATGCTTTAGCACCCAATACGCCTACATCCAAATGAAAGTTGGTCTCTTCCACTTTCTTATTCAGGTTGGCGGCAACACGGGCTTTCATTTCATTGGGTACAACACCCCAATAGAGTGGTACACTCAGTTCGGTCTGTGTTCCATTGCTATAAACACCCTTGGAAGCATCTAAAAATTTAGCGTTGATGGCCGTCTTAATTTTTCTGCTCAGCAGTTCATATTTTTGTTGATCTGCTGTGTATCCAAACAATTTGGCCGCAGCAGCCAAGATGGTCGCATCCACATAAAAATAAACAGATGAGGTCAACTCCAGATTGGACTGTGACTTCACCGGCACCCAGTCTCCACGCCCAAACGTTGTCAACCCAGATGGACTGATTCCGTCTACATAATCGACATAGCGTTTGATATTTAGGTAGCATTCTTCTAATGCACGTGGGTCTCCATAAAACTGATAAATCTGCCATGGAATGATGGCAATGGTGCTTGTCCAATCCAAACCATTTGCGGTACCGTAGCCCCATCCGCCAGTTGGAATAATATCGGGTAAGACACCATTCTCCTGTTGTTCATCACGATGATCCGCCATCCATTTTTCATAAACTGTTATCCCGTCAAAATTGTATAAAGCTGTTTCAATCGCAAGGTGCCCATCCCCTGTCCAACCGTTCTTTTCGCGCTGCGGACAGTCCGTAGGATAGCCCATCAAATTGGACAAGTAGGCATTGTTGGTCGCTGTCCATAGTTTATTGACCAACGCTGACGATGTCTTGAGCTGTCCAATAGCAGACACATCACTATGCATAAAATAGGCGGTCACAGCCGAACTATCCAATGCAATTGCGGCACTGCTGCTAACCTCGACATAACGAAACCCTTTGTAACCAAACTTTGCCATAAACTCATCATCCCGACCACTTAAGGTCAATATATCAGTTTGAAAGGGCTCCTTTTCCTTATCGCCCCGATAATAAACATCAATATTGGACTGATCAAGATGCCCATCCGCCAACAACCGCTCACCATGCTTGATACGCAGCATAGTACCCGCAGCTCCTTTCACTTTAACTTTTGTAATCCCGGCCATATTCTGCCCCATATCGAACACATAGGTACGTTGGTCTATCTTTGTCACTGATTTTGGCTTATAGGACTTCACGAGCCGAATCGGTACCATCTGTTGGGAAACGATATATGCAGATGGCGCATTTCTATACTGAACAGCCTGCCAGGCCGAATCATCGTATTTTGGTTTATCCCAGTTAGGTATTTCCAGTCTTGCATCGTAATGCTCACCAGTGTAAATATTATTATAAGTGATTGGTCCCGAAGCTGTCTTCCACTGCTTATCCGAAACAATGGTTTCCGTCGTTCCATCGATATAAACGATTTTCAGTTCTAAACAGAATGTTGGCCGGGCCCGCCATGGTGCTTTATCAAAGTTCCAAACGGCCAGTGGTTGATGATTATACCAGCCATTCCCCAAAACAACGCCAATGGCGTTCTCTCCTTTTTGAAGCTGCTGGGTTACGTCCGTCACGACATACAATGTGCGTCGGTCAAATCGAGTATACATTGGATCCAGACGATGGTCGCAAACGCGCTGGCCATTAATGGAAAGTTCATATAATCCTGCTGCGGCAATATACGCGCGGGCAGATTTTACCTGCTTATTTGCCTTAAATTCTGTTCTAAAATAAGGCGTTTCCCGCGCATGAATATCCTTATTGTCGCTGATCCATTTTCCTTTCCAAAGGTCCATTCCCATCATTCCTGTTTCGAAAGATGCTATTTCAGAACGTGTTGATACACCATCCTTATCCCATACTTTAACCCTCCAGAAGTACTTGGTCTGTGGCTTTAACTGTGTGCCGGTATAAGGCACTAACATAGCCGAGCTGAACTGTTTGCCACTATCCCAGCTATCTTTGGTCTCTCTCAGCAGTGCCAGCGAATCTTGCCCTAAAAAGATCTGATAAGCCTGTTGTACCGCACCTTTACGTTGATCATCAAGTTGCCAGCTAAGTCTCGGGTGGATTGCATCGATACCCAATGGATTGACCAAATGTTCGCATGTCAACTGCACGGCGCTGCAGTTATTTTTAGGTTGGGCATAAGTGTTGCTAGCGATACACAACAGTGTTGTCAATAAAATCCTACGCATTAAAAGATACTATTCTTGGTGGTTGTTAAATTGTTTTAGCTGATTCAAAAAACTAATATATCAAATATTTCCCACATACTGACCTGCACTGTCCTGTGCAATAAACCCAAGTCTGCAAAATAAAATTCTTGCAACTTTCATAAAAATAACCTTATCTTAGTCGCAACTTTAGGGGTGTCTGCTCGTGCAGGCTGAGATTTTACCCTTAGAACCTGATCCGGATCATACTGGCGTAGGGAAAAGTGAGCTGTCTACAAGGTGCATTGCTGTGCCTTTGTGTAGCCATTCCTAAAGTTTTACCAAAAAAATTAAGGAATGGAACTTACAATAAACCATCAGATTCGATTTTTCGCCCCCCCACTTACTTCACTTGAAGGCTTGTTGCTTTTGGAATTATCTGGCAAAACTCAGGGTGTGGCTGTAGCCATCAACAACAAAGTCATCCCCAAAAAGGACTGGGCTACGACAACACTTAAACCTTACGATCAGATTATCTTAATTACCGCATCTCAGGGCGGATAGCCATTCCCAAAAAATCAACCGAGTAATTCACCCAATAAAGAAAAAAATGACAGCTGAAACAATTACGCAATCCCCCTTTCCAAATGCAAAGAAAATTTTTGTATCCGGAAAACTATTTCCTATTCAAGTCGCTATGCGTCAAATCTCCTTGAGTCCAACCAAATTAACGAATGGAGAGGTAGAAATTAATCCGCCGGTAACAATCTATGATACTTCTGGACCATATACGGATGACACGGTCCATATCGATATCCGAAAAGGCCTCCCTCGCCTTCGCGATCAGTGGATCTTGGATCGTCAGGATGTTATACAGCTGGCTAGCATCAGCTCTGAATATGGACAAAAACGCCTTTCTGATCCAACGTTGGATGAACTCCGATTTGCCTATAGTCATAAACCAAAAGTAGCCTCTGCCGGCAGGAATGTCACCCAATTACATTATGCAAAGCAAGGCATTATTACCCCAGAAATGGAGTACGTTGCTATCCGTGAAAACCAACGTATCGAGCAGCTCACGGCCAGCACCCCCGGAATGGATCATCAGCATAAAGGACAAAACTTTGGTGCCAGAACACATGATAAAGCTATTACACCAGAATTTGTCCGTGAGGAAATCGCTGCCGGAAGAGCGATCATCCCTAATAATATCAATCACCCTGAAAGTGAACCCATGATTATCGGGCGCAACTTTCTTGTTAAAATTAATGCCAATATTGGCAATAGCGCTGTAAGTTCAAGTATAGAGGAAGAAGTTGAGAAAGCGGTATGGGCCTGTCGATGGGGAGCCGATACCATCATGGACCTATCCACTGGCAAAAATATTCACGAAACCCGCGAATGGATTATTCGTAACTCGCCCGTTCCAATCGGTACAGTACCGATCTATCAGGCGCTCGAAAAAGTGAAGGGGGTGGCCGAGGACCTTACCTGGGAAATATTCAAAGATACCTTGATTGAACAGGCCGAACAGGGTGTTTCGTACTTTACCATACACGCCGGCGTACTGCTTCGTTATATCCATCTCACGGCATCTCGAGTAACGGGCATTGTCTCCAGAGGAGGATCTATCATGGCCAAATGGTGTCTTTTCCACCACAAAGAGAACTTTCTTTATACTCATTTTGAGGAGATCTGTGAGATCATGAAGCGATATGATGTTGCTTTTTCACTTGGCGATGGTCTCCGTCCAGGTGCCATTGCGGACGCCAACGATGCGGCTCAATTTGCTGAGCTCGAAACACTGGGCGAACTCACCAAGGTCGCCTGGAAACACGATGTTCAGGTGATGATCGAAGGTCCGGGCCATGTTCCTATGCAATTGATCAAAGAGAATATGGACAAACAATTGGCCTGTTGTGACGAAGCTCCATTTTATACCTTGGGTCCCTTAACAACTGATATTGCTCCAGGTTATGACCATATCACATCAGCCATTGGAGCTGCGATGATCGGTTGGTATGGATGTGCGATGCTTTGCTATGTGACGCCCAAAGAACATCTGGGCTTACCAAATAAAAAAGACGTTAAAGACGGTGTAATCACCTATAAACTAGCTGCCCATGCGGCCGATTTGGCCAAAGGACATCCAGGTGCACAATACCGTGATAATGCCTTGAGTAAAGCGAGATTTGAATTTAGATGGGAAGATCAATTCAACCTTTCCCTGGATCCAGATACAGCACGGGAATATCATGACGAAACATTGCCGGCAGATGCGGCCAAAGTGGCTCACTTCTGCTCCATGTGCGGTCCCAAATTTTGCTCGATGAAAATTACGCAGGAAATCAGAGATAGTGCCGCACAAGGGATGCTGGAAAAATCGCAGGAATTCATCGCGCAAGGAAAAGAGATTTATTTATGATCATCGCTTTGACAGCAGCAGAAGCGATCCCTTCTGAAAAAGGGATTATAGATGCTTTGTTCAAAGAAGGACTTGATATCCTGCACTTGCGCAAGTATCATTTTACAGACCTACAAATGTCCAAATATGTGGAATCTATAGATTCCACATATTTGGACAGATTGGTCCTACATTCCCACCCTCACCTATCGGCTGAGCTCGGAATCGCACGTATTCATATGAACGAAAAGAATAGAAAGGATAGATCAACAAATCAAATGCTGCCTACAACAATCTGTTCAACATCTGTGCATGATATCGATCAATTCAATAGCCTTGATGAATGTTGGGCCTATGCTTTTCTAAGTCCATTATTTCCGAGCATCTCTAAAGTGGGGTATGGAGTGTATAATGCAAGGTTGGATCAGCTCCCGTCACGCTCCAACTTTACTGTTGGTCTCATCGGTCTTGGAGGGATAAACCAAGATAACTGTCTTATCCCGGTGCAGCAAGGTGCAGATGGAATTGCCTTATATGGTACTTTATGGAAGCACCCTGAGCCAGTTCAAAATTTTATAGCATGCAAACAAAAACTATGGAAAAACTCCAATATATATCGCAGGGACAAACATTAACTGAACAAAAAAATAACATACTGAAAGCGCTGGATGCGGGGGCCAAATGGATACAGATCAGATGGAAGGACGCCGATGAAAAGAGCCGCTACATGCTTGCAGAACAGATCAAGCAAACCTGTTCCGAATTTGGTGCCAGCTGTATCATCAATGACCATCCTTCGCTTGCAGCGGCTGTAGACGCAGATGGCGTACACTTGGGACTGGATGACTGCAGCGTCACAGCTGCCCGGGACATATTGGGTGCAGGAAAAATAATTGGCGGTACTGCCAATAGCTTTGCGGATGTAAAACAAAGAATAAGTGAACATTGTGACTATATCGGACTCGGACCATTCAACTATACCACAACAAAACAAAAACTAAGTCCCCTACTGGGGATTGCAGGATATGAAAACATCATCCAACAAGTCCGCCTAGCAGGCTTGCCCCCTATTCCAATATTCGCAATTGGCGGTATAAGCCAACTTGAAGATATCCAACAGCTATTAGAAATTGGAGTTTACGGTGTAGCACTCTCCGGAATCGTAACCAAGACTCCAAACATTGTTTCATCCATCAATAAAATTTTATTATGAGCAATCTACATATAGCCGATCGCGTGTTTGAATCCAGATTATTTCTGGGTACGGGCAAATTCGGTAATCTCACAGAAATGAGCGATGCCATTGTGGCTTCGGCCTCCCAATTGGTCACCGTTGCCCTTAAACGAATCGACCAAACCAGCGCAGACGACAGTCTCATCAGTGCACTCGACCTGGCGGCAATCCATTTGCTTCCCAATACTTCGGGGGCACGAACTGCTGAAGAAGCTGTGCTCGCAGCCCAACTTGCACGGGAAGCATTGGAAACCAACTGGGTAAAGCTGGAAATTCATCCCGACCCTCGTTATTTACTGCCCGATCCTATTGAAACCCTGCGTGCAACTGAATCGCTGGCCAAACTGGGTTTCGTTGTCATGCCCTATATTCACGCAGATCCAGTACTTTGTAAAAGATTGGAAAATGCGGGTACAGCAGTTGTTATGCCTTTAGGTGCTCCTATTGGTAGTAATAAAGGGCTTCGCACACTGGACTTTCTCGAAATTATTATTGAGGAGAGTAATGTCCCTGTGGTTGTAGATGCTGGGATCGGAGCTCCATCCGATGCTGCCAAAGCCATGGAAATCGGAGCGGATGCAGTCTTGGTCAATACGGCAATTGCAGTCTCAAATAATCCGATACGCATGGCCGAAGCATTCAAAAAGGCTGTTATCGCTGGACGAAAGGCTTATGAGGCCGGTTTAGGAAAGATCAGATCACAAGCAATCGGTTCGAGTCCCTTAACTTCATTTTTATTTGATTGATGATTCACTTATGACAGATTTCAAAACGATACTCGATGAATACTCCTGGAATGACGTCCACACGCAGATTTATGACGCTACCAATCAGGATGTACAACATGCGTTAGAAAAAGACCATTTAACGCTCGCTGACTTTAAGGCGCTCATCTCACCGGCTGCAGCACCGTATCTGGAACAAATGGCACAAAAAACACAACAAATCACGCAACGTCGCTTCGGTAAAACCATACAACTCTATGCCCCTCTTTACCTGAGCAATGAGTGCCAAAACATCTGTACATATTGCGGTTTTAGCATGGACAATAAAATTAAACGCAAAACCCTCAGCAACACCGAACTATTACTGGAGGCAATGATACTTAAATCCATGGGAATCAACCACATTTTACTAGTCAGCGGAGAAGCCAACAAAACTGTCGAGATCAATTATTTCCTAAACGCTATTCACCTTTTAAAACCTCATTTTTCACAGATATCCATTGAGGTACAGCCACTGGAAGAATCCGAGTACCGACTACTACAGACCGCAGGGGTATATGCAATTTTGGTCTATCAGGAAACCTACCATCGAGAAGTTTACAAACAATATCATCCGAAAGGAAAGAAGTCCAATTTTGACTATCGTTTGGATACGCCTGACCGTATAGGCCGGGCTGGAATCCATAAAATCGGACTGGGGGTATTACTTGGGCTAGAGGACTGGCGGGTGGACAGCTTTTTCACCGCGGCACACATTGCCTATTTGCAAAAACAATATTGGCAGACACGCTATTCCATTTCCTTTCCACGCTTACGACCGGCCGCGGGTTCTCTTGAGCCAAATTTTCATTTGGCAGACCGCGATCTGCTGCAGTTGATCTGCGCGTATCGTCTGTGGAATGAAAATTTGGAAATCTCCATTTCTACCAGAGAAAACCAAACCTTCAGGGATCATATCATACCTATTGGCGTAACCACGATGAGTGCAGCTTCAAAAACCAATCCTGGAGGCTATGTTGTCGATCCCCAAGCTTTGGAACAATTTGAAGTAAGTGATGAAAGAGATATGGAAACAATAAAAAATCAAATCCGAAAAATGGGCTATTCTCCAGTGATGAAAGACTGGGAAAGCAATTACGCGGGTATTGTACGTTAAATACATGAAAAAAGATAACATTTTTGATCGCTATAGCAGACAGATTTTTATCGAAGAGATTGGCGTTGCCGGACAACGGAAGATCATGGATGCCAAGGTATTGGTCGTCGGTGCAGGCGGACTCGGGAGTCCTGTCGTTCAATATTTAGCCGCGGCCGGTATAGGAAAACTTGGCCTCGTTGATTTTGACCGGGTTGAAATCCACAATCTAAATAGACAGATCATTCATTCCGAAGATAATATACACCAAGCAAAAACAGAAAGTGCCACAGCCTATATACGACAGCACAATAGCACAATTGATTTTGAGCCCTTTCAGGTAAAAATAGATGCTGACAACGCGCTAGCAATGCTCGCTCCCTATCATATCATTGTCGATTGCTGTGATAACTTTACAACGCGCTACCTGCTTAATCAGACCTGCCTACAACTCGATAAACCTTTGGTATACGGTAGCATCTATGGTTTCGAAGGCCAGCTGGCTGTCTTTAACTATCAGGGTAGTAAAAACCTGTTGGATATCTTTCCAACGCCCCCCGATCCGGAGCAGGTTCCAAATTGCGATAAAAATGGGGTGCTGGGCCCTTTGCCCGGTATTATCGGCAGTATGATGGCCATGCAGGTACTTAAAATAGTAACCGGATTACCCGTAGATAGCAATCAGTTAACGCTTGTGAACACATTCCATTGGCGTTTTTCGAAACTCCTATTCTAAGGATCATTTCGGAAGGCGTTCTACAAAATGAGATAGAACGCTTTAAAAGAGCTCAAAAATTTATTCTAAAACAACTAGCGACAAACAAAATTTCCTAATTTTAGTTTATATATTAGCAAGCTTAAATGTCAAATTTACGATCTAGAATGAAAAAAGTAATTTATCCATTACTCTCCCTCTCTTTATTACCCTTATTTTCTATCGCGCAAGAGACGAAACTCACTGCTGATGATCTCTTTGTAAAAGCGCGAAAGGTAGCTTTTGATTCAAAAGATTATCCGCAAGCCATTCAATTATCTAAACAGGCCCTACTTCAAGCACCGGATTACACGGATATTAGCATTTTTCTCGGACGTCTTTATACCTGGTCGGATAAAATTGATTCGGCAAGAACCATCTTTACAGAACTGGATAAAAAGAATACAAGTGATGAAGATTTCTTTTTAGCCTACGCCTCATTGGAATATTGGAATGATCAGACTGACAAAGCTATTGCAATTACAGACAAAGGGCTTAGCATACATCCGCAGTCTCAGGATCTACTGCTGTTAAAAGGTAAACTAAGTTATGGCAATGATCATTATGAGGTTGCCGAAAAGGCAATTAATAGCTTATTGGCAATTAATCCAAAAAATACAGAGGCCAGAGCACTGGCAAAAAACATTGAAGAATACACAGCAAAAAATGCGATCGGCCTGACGTACAATTTTGTCTATTTTGACAAACAGTTTGATCATAATTGGCACATTGTTGGATTAAGTTATAAACGGGCAACACCAATAGGATCCGTTATTTTCAGAACTAACTATGCGAATAAATTTGCAGAAAATGGTGTCCAATTTGAAATGGAGGCTTACCCGCGTCTTTCAAAGATATTTTACCTATATGTCGGTGCTGGATACTCCAATAATGTAGGCATTTTTGCGAAATATAGAACTGGTGTGTCTCTCTATGCCAATCTTCCGAACAGCTTTGAGGGGGAGATCGGATATCGTCAGCTTTATTTTAGTGACAACATCTGGATGTATACGGCTTCAGTGGGAAAATATTACCAAAACTTTTGGTTCAATCTGAGGACTTATCTTACACCGGGCGAAAAGAATATTTCCCAATCCTATACCGGAACAGTCCGCTATTATACAAAAGGAGCAAACGATTACTTCGGATTTAGTGCCGGAACGGGTCTGAGCCCCGAGGAAAACCGAAATAATCTATTGGACAACGCTTCCTATAAATTAAAAACATTCAAAGTAGGTGCCGAGTATAATTTCTCAGTTAAGCAAAGTAACCTATTTTCAATTTCGGGCACCTATTATAACCAAGAATTCAGGCCAAAAGAGCGAGGGAATCAATTGGACATCATCCTTGTTTATATTCGAAAATTCTAGTTCTTCTTTGTTCGATTAAAGTAATTTGTATAAACACTATCCGGAAGAAGTCGCTTTTGCGTATAAAAGAGTTTGTTCTTGCGCTTAAATAATTCAAAGCGCTTGGACAATTCTTCTTTCGCATTATCAGCGGCGGCATCTTCATTGAGCACACCATCCAGTTTATACAGTTGTCCATCGGAAAGATGGTAACTGCCCTTTACAAAATCAATCAATTGATTTTTACTCTGCATCATGGCTATACCATCACCCTGTGCCGAAGCGCCCTTATCGAGCCCCTCACCGATCCATGTAACTTGGTTAGGAGTTTTAAGCCCAAAATTCTCACGATAGTAGGCTAATATAGAAGGCGCGACATCAAAATGGCTAACAAAATTATGAAAAGTCTTTGGCCCTTTCAAAAGTGGTGAATAAATCAACAAGGGAACATGATAACGATCGATTTTGCTTTGCAATGGTATCTCAGGCATCGCGTGGTCTCCAGTTATGACAAAAATAGTATTTGCAAAATCTGGCCTCTTTTTATATTCTTTAAAGAACTGCTCCATCGCGTCATCCAAATTCAGTACCGAAACAAGTTGGGTACGGTTTTCCAAAGCCCACTTTTTTTGTTCCGGTGTAAGGTTCAATGTTGCTATACGTTGATCAAACAATTGCTCATAATGAGCCGCATTATTGATCAAAAACGGGTTATGGGTTGATAGCGTTAAAAGCACATGGAAATAAGGGTGTTCCTGTACTTTCTGCACTTCAAGAAGTTTGCTAAAGACAGCTTGATCTTCATATCCCCAGCTCTCCCCACCCTTTTCGGGCAATTTTTTATAAGGAGGTCCGAATGCCGCTTGGTCCATAAGCATATCTATTTTATTATAATCCATGAACTTTTTCATGAAATCAAAATTAGAATGACCACCATAGAAAAATCCAGTATTGAATCCATTGCTCTTCAGAATATTAAAGAGATTGAAGTTGTCTGGCAAGGTGTCTTGTTCCAGGAATCCATGTGTCGCAAAAGGCAACGAACCTGTTATGGTCGGTAAAACGGAAAATGTCCGACCTGAGGAACTCATATTATTATCCCAATACAAAGACTGTTGCTTCAATGTACCTATAAAAGGTGTAAAGTTGCCAATATAACCATTTTCAGCACTATAGGCATGTCCTAAACCCTCGATAACAAGAATGACCAAATTGGGTACTTTCGCTGATTTTTGCATGTATGTCCCCAGGAAATCTTTCGTATCCTCTTTTTTCAAAAAAGGAAATTTAGTATCCAACACTTTTGCATCATCATCGTCTTTATTGAACATAGCGAACATCCCCGGGTGATCATCCACGTAATTGGACAAATTAGAATCAAAAAAATAACGCCATTTGCTCCGGCTTGCATTGGCTACGAATTCATCTTTTTCAGCGCTACCCCGAAAAAACGAAGCCGAGGAGATGAAAAACGATATGATCCCCAAAGATAACAGTGCAATACTAGCATAGGGCTTTTTGAATGTCTGTTTATTGGCAATCCAAAGGGGAACCCAAGAAATTACGATCAATAATAAAAGTAAAGCAATATTGGTAAAACTCAACATACCGCTAGCCTCCAAAATTTGCTTCATCTCTTCCGAACTGTAATAGAACATATCAGCTCCAAGCAAATTTCTGGATTCGCCAAAATACAGAAACAAGATGAATTGCATAACGACAATAAACGAGAACGATATCACCACAAGAAGTCTCGCCCAAAAACTGCTTATGAACTGAAGCAATAAATAGCCGATTCCCAAACAGGCCAAGGCTTGAAAAATGAACAGGATGTTATCCAAAAACAGATCCTTCCCGGCATGTGACTCCGAAAGCTGAACAAATCGACGACCGTACCACCACCATTCTACACCAACGGACAACATATACAGGGCAAAGACAACAAACATAACAGGTCCTAAGCTCTGTAACGATAGATTTAATCGCTGACCGAGGTATTTCCAAACCGACTCATTCGCATCTTTTTGTTGGAAGCCTTGTCGTGTCATTTCTCCCCAGCCATGCTGCTTCCGAAAGTAATCAACAACGCCCTGTACTCCAGCTTTAACAACAATGGGGTGAAAGTATAACGGTTCTAGTATCGCCGTAGTTATTAGAGTGGAAAGATCTCGCTTCTTAGAATAAACCTGATGGCTAACAAGATCAACCAAGATTGCATAGATCGAATACAAAATTCCGGAAGCAATCACCAATGCAAATAGCGCAAAGAAAAATGGCCAGTTGATGATTCCCAGAATAAAAAAGATTATAAAGACAATATAGCCTGTAAATTCGACAATAGGGCCCAGGAATTCAAAGAAAAACCAATAAGGCATACTGACCATACCAAAACGGCCATATTTCGGATTGAACATGAGTTTCCGATGTTTCCATAAGGTCTCCATCGTGCCCCGCATCCAACGATTACGCTGTTTACGTAATACTTCTTTTGACTCGGGTACTTCGGTCCAGCACAATGGATCAGGAATGTTGACCACCTCGTAGGCTTGCTTTTGCTCCTCCATATAACGGCGCATACGAACAACAAGCTCCATATCTTCTCCTACCGTATTTCGGTCATAGCCCCCACAAGCCAATACGATCTCCCGGTCAAAAGCGCCAAATGCCCCGGAAATAAGAATTAAACCCGAAGCCCTTGACCAAGCCATTCGACCTAAAATAAAAGCACGGATGTACTCTAAGGCCTGCGTACGCCCCAACCATGATTTTGGAAGATTAACGTCCACGACAGAACCATTCACGACATTACAGTTATTGGCCAAACGTATAACTCCGCCGCAGGCTATAACGCGTTTGTCGGTCTGTTCCAAAAATGGCTTTGCTAATTTTAGAATAGCATCCTGTTCCAAAATACAGTCTACATCAATACAGACGATATAATCTCCAGAAGAAATATTAACGCCGACGTTGAGCGCATCAGCCTTACCGCCATTTTCCTTGTCAACAACAATCAGCTTCTTAAATGCTGGATTTTTGCTCTTATAGATTCCCCTTATATCCTTGGTCTCAATATTTCCCTGAACAAAAAAAGACGTTGGTTCAAGTTCATAAGAGGCGATCAATTTCAAAATTGAATTGTCTTTACTACCATCATTGACGATGATAATTTCCAGATTATGATAATACAGCGACAATAAAGAACGTACATTTTCAACGATGGTCATCCCCTCGTTGTAGGCTGGAGCAATCAGACTGAATGTAGGCGCGTTAGGGTTGGTAGCAATAATACTATAATCCGTAAACGTATTATTGTGTTTGTAACGAAACACAGCTCCATAAGCGTATAGCCCTATCCAAGTATAGATAATAAATACCGCTGCCGAATAAAGCAAAAATAACCAAACTATAATTTCGTATACGATATGGGAAAACTCTAACATTTTTTCTCTTGCAATGCGTGTTTAATAATTTGTGTAAGTTCGTCGTATGTATCTTCACGTTGTGAAATTTCGCGGAGATAATGTTCTTCTCCAAGCACAACGAGTACTTCTGCGGCAGAAATTTTAATTGACACTTGACTATGATTCCAAAGTTGATCCTTCAGAAAATGCTCACTTTCTCTACTTTTGGCAATTTTCATAGCTTTAAGGATTTCAATCTGAACTTCGATTGGTTGCAGATCAAAATTTTGTATAAATTGCTGAATTGTCCCACTGTTCTCAATGGCCTGCAATGTTCGTATGGCTTGTATACGAACTTTCGTAGATGGATGATCCAATAGGTTAAAAACTTCCGTATAAAAAGTCATCAATCTAAATTTTCGGATCAAGCGCAACGTAAATATGACAACAGAATCATTTGAACTCTTAAGCCAGGTATCAACGTGTAACTCCGAAAGCTCGGGTATTTCATGGATGGAAAACAATAAACGTAATTGTTGCCAGTCTGATAAGGGACGATCGAATTGATCTAAAAAACCAAGCCCCTCATACCCTTTAAAAGTTACGATTGCATATTGTGCTTCTTGATATACCGCAGTGCGGGAATCATTAAGCTTGGCTGTTATCTCTGGGATTGCTGGTTCGACATTCATTGCAGCAAGCTCCTGAACCCCACCGGCAACCAAATAAGCTTTTCTATGCCGAAGCTTCCGCCAGGCCTCATCCTCCAATTTAAAATCATGAAACAACCTATTGATCGATTGTTTAGCTCCACCAGAAAATTTTCTATCAGAGTCAACTAATACATCCAAAAAAAGAGCTCGAAAAGAAGGTTCTTTCAAGTATGTCGCAAACTCCAGATCTCGATCGCTATTCTCATCGCCACCAACAATAGTTTCCATAATCTTGTACTCGATGATCTGTCTCCAGGATTGCCTATTATGAAGGATTCTATAGCTATAAAAGCTGTATCCCAGTACCGTGATAATCAACAATAGTACTAAAATCAATACGATAACAATCGCCAGAATAAGCTCATGTAGCTCGATATGGTGATGCATAATTTTATTTATTTATTAGGCGTTTTATCCTAAGAATCAGTTCATTTGGACTAAATGGCTTAACCATAAAATCCGATGCACCTAAATCAAATGCATCAACCACGACCTCCTCTTGGCCCATACTTGATAATACAATAACTGGGATCTTCTTTCCAATACTTTTTATTGCCGAAAGAATTTCAATACCAGAAGCAAAGGGCATCATAATATCCGTTACAACTAAATCCAAATCCAGCTCATTAATTTTCTCGATGGCTTCACGGCCATTTCTGGTCAGCACCACTTCGTGTCCTTCTTTTACTAATTTGTGTTCAACAGTACGCAATATCAATTCATCATCTTCCGCTATTAAAATCAACATATCATTATTTATTTAAGATTTTTGTAATTAATTCCAGTCCTATATCCATTTCTTGTTCGATTGCCACAAAAGCGATCGCAAGGTCAGTTTCAATCGTTGGGCTGGTCTCAAGGTCTTTAGTCATTTGGGCCAACCTGATAAGTCCAGCAGTCGATGAAGTTCCCCGCAACTTATGAAGGAGTTCTTTGATGCGTACAATATCGTTTGTATCAATTGCCTCCTTTAACTGCTTTCTAGACCCCGTTATTTCCCGGACTACCAAATCCAGAAAAAAGGTTAAAAATGCGGGATCATCACCGGCTTGTTCTTCCAGGCGCTGCATATCCAAATGCTCATCCAAATCCTCCAGATCCGAAGCTTCTGCAGCACTAGGTTTTACCGATAACATCGCTTTTTCCAAGGCCTTGAATAAATCCTGTTGTCGAATAGGTTTAGCTAGAAAATCTGACATCCCCGCTTCGAGACAGCGTTCCTTTTCGCCTGAAATATTACCGGCAGTAACACCGATAATAGGTGTTTCAGCATAAGCTGCCATTTGCCGGATCTGTTTGGTTGCTTCAATCCCATCGACCTCGGGCATCTGAACATCCATCAAAATAAAATCAAATTGTTTTTCTTTGCAAGCATGAATGGCTTGTGCTCCGTCAGAAACTTCAGTTAAGAGCGCTCCTGGCATTATGCTTGCCATCATTCGTAAATTAAGTGCCATGTTAACGGCATTGTCGTCTGCCAAGAGCACTTGAACGTCCTGACCGTACAAATCCGATGATAACGATAAGTTTGCATTCGCCTTTAATTGCACTGCATCTTCCCTATTTTGTTGTATCGCCCTTCTTAAAGTCGAATACAGTTCCTCAGATTTAATCGGCTTAAGTAGACAGAATGACCGCTCCTCTTGTCTAAATGCTGAAATCACCTCATGCTCTTCTGATGAAGTGTGCAACACGATCAAAGGGATACCCTCTTCCTGTTTTCTAAAGAGTTCTTTGATTTTTTCTATCGTTTCGAGGCCCGATAAGATCGGCATATGATAGTCCATTAAAATAACATCGAATCGTTCCCCTTTCATCAGTAACTGTAAGGCTTCCATGCCGTTTTCTGCGAGGACAGATTCGACGTTTTTATAGGCCAACATATGTTGCAGGATAATCCGGTTATTCGCGTTGTCATCGACAACAAGGACACGATTTAAAGGCAAAGCTGTATCTTCATCCTCCATTTCTTCACATCGGACCTCGATATCAAAATAGAACGTCGATCCGACACCCAATTCGCTTGTCAGATTCAATTTACTTCCCATGTATTTCAAAAGATTGTTGGAAATTGTCAAACCGAGTCCCGTGCCGCCGTATCGTTTACTTACGGAGCTATCTTCTTGCGTAAAAGCATCAAAGATGCGTTGTTGTTTCTCGGGTGGAATTCCTATACCGGTATCTCTGACCTCAAAGCGTAATGTTAATTTATTCTCATCATTGCGAAGTTTACTGATCTTAAATTCGATTTCGCCTTTTTCCGTAAACTTAACTGCGTTACCTAATAAATTCACCAACACTTGCTTAATACGTGCCTCGTCAATCCAAACAAAAGCCGGCAGTCCCTGCTCAATATTCAAAAGCAGTTCGACTTCTTTTCGTTGTGCTTGATAGAGAACAACATTAATAACCTGATTGGCTACATCATACACGTTATACTTATCGACAAATAATTCGAGTTTACCCGATTCTATTTTTGAAAAGTCTAAAATGTCATTAATAATATTGAGTAAGCTATTTCCCGATTCATTGATATAGCCGAGGTATTGTAGCTGTGTATCATTTAATGGTGTTTTTAACAACAAATCGGAGAATCCGATCACACCATTTAAGGGAGTACGAATTTCATGACTCATATTGGCGAGGAATTCGGACTTTGCTTTACTCGCCAGATCGGCCAGTTCCTTCGCTAACTTTAATTCATCATTTATTTTTACCGATTCGGTCGTATTTTGCGTAAAGATAATGATCCCACCTATACTTCCATCAGCAAGATGCCAAGGTCTTACTTCCCAATTGAAATGTTGCGCTTCAGCAAGTCCACCAGCCTGTATGACCTCATCCATATTCTTATAAGGTGTTCCCTCCAGCGCATCAAGGTAGATTTTTTTTCTATTTTCTGGGATATTTGGAAACAGTTTGAAAAAGTTACTATTTGGCGGCAAACTTACCCCTTCGTGAAAATCTTCCAACCATTGATTACTGACTGAAATATAGTTAAAGTCTCGGTCAAACATAGCAACCGAAGCAGGAACATAATCCACAAACGCACGTAACATAGATTCTTTGCGTTCCAGTTCCAAGAAGAGCGATTTACTTTGATCGATATCCTGAATAATTCCAAAAACGCGCTTACACACATCGTTTTCAAATTCGGGAATACCTTTTACCCGTACCCAAATTGATTCTCCATCTTGCTTTAATAGACGCAATTCGGTATCGTAAGGTGTTCTTGATGTAATGGCGTCTTCGAAAACCCTACGCAAAACAACCTGACTTTCCGGCTCATAAAATCCGATTGCATGTTCAAAATCAGGTGTAAAATCAGGAGCCACACCATGAATTAGCTTAGTGGAGTCGGACCAATAAACCTTGTTTTCAACTAAATTGACCTCCCATCCGCCAACCTGAGCGACAGCATTGGTCTGCTCCAGGATTTGTTTGGTATGCAAAAGATCATTTTCAAGCCGCAATCGATCCGTCATATTCAAGGCCGTACTGACAACATAAGACCGTCCATTTTCATCCGTTTCCAACATATTGTGGTATAGCCAAGAAATGTCTTCACCATCTTTTGTTTGGAGAACCATCATTCCAGAATCCTCTTTATTGGTGGCAATACGTTTGAGATATTCTTCAACCAGACCGACATGATGAGATGGAACCAATTTCTTGAGGTTAAGTCCTTTTACCTCTTCTTTGGCATACCGCAATATCTCTCTTCCTTTTTCATTGACAGATAGAATATTACCATCCAAATCATGCATGCTCATGAGGCCGATCGCATTTTCAAAAAAGCTACGAAATCTACGTTCGGAATTCTCCAACTTGAGTTTTTCTTCGCGCTCTTTTGTTACGTTTCTGCCAAAGGCCAGGATATCATGATTTATCGGATCATATTTGAAATGCCATTCAATTTCGACAACTTGGCCATTTTCTATTTTAGTCCTACTCGTAGATTGAATTCCGTACTTTGTTTCCTCAACTCGACCTAAGTCCGATACTAACTCCCTTTCAGTGTCTCCCAATAATGTAAAAATAGATTTGCCTAAACTATTCGATCTGGACAATCCCAAGACTTTACTAAATGCGGGGTTAATTTCTTTTACCTTGCGCGCCTCATCCAACACGCAAATAATATTGTTTGTCAAGTGAAAAATTTCGGAGAAATAACCTGCCTGTACTTTTCGTTTTTTTCCCAATAATATTTTGGTCACTGCCTTGCCAAGCTCTTCCAACGAGTCTTTTTGTTTATCCGAAAGCTTTTTCGGATGGAAATCAATCACACAGATTGTTCCAAGAGCATCGCCATCATCATCCAAAAGAGGAACTCCGGCATAAAAACGGATATTTCCTTCGCGAATCAATGGATTGGAAGAGGAACGTGGATCTTCAAAAGTATCCTCTATAACGAGGACCTCTTTACTCATTATGGTGTATTGACAGACTGTGTTCTTCCTTTCAACAGTATCTAATTCCATACCCACACAACTCTGAATGCGTTGCGTTTCTTGCTCCATCATTGCAATTAAGGAAGCAGGACAGTCTGTAATCAAACAGGCCGCTTGCGCAAAAACGTCTAATTCAGGGTCTTTCCCGAGTCCCATTAACTCATAGGACTTTAATTTTTCTATCCTTCTTAACTCATTTTCAGGAAAAACATTATTTGCCATTCACTTCTAATATTTAGATCTGGTTTATTGTGACCGTGAAGTTAATAAAAACATTGTTTAACCCCTAAACAATAAGGAAATATTGGTCAGATAATGTTTTATAAAGAACAAACAACAGCTAAATTAGTTGATGAAATAAAAAGATTTACCATACGTCTTCTTCATAATTTAGTTATTTACTAATTGAATTTTATAAAGCTTGACCTTATTAAGAAAGACAAACTGTACGTTTAGGAAGTCTGTACAAACTGATCAAAAAAATAGCTTAAAAAAGAAAGAGCCCCGCTAGATGTGATAGCGGGGCTCTTCAATATGTTTAAATTAAAAAAGTTTTTCAATACTCTGTTCGGCATAGCCAGCACTTGCTGTCATTCCCTTCCCTCCAATGCCGGTTCTAACATGTATTCTTGGGCTAACGTCGATTTCAAGAATATGATCTTTGTGTTGCGAATAATAACCTGCCCAAGAAGATGAAATCCAGGTACGCTCCATTGGAATGATACGGTTGGCTTCCGCAATCATCAATTCATTGATATAGGAATTTACTGAGAAGCCCAGTTCATCCAATCTGTTTCCCGCTGCATATTCATGCGAATCACCGATAATAATACTACCATCCGTGGCCTGTTTAAATAGGATATGAATTCCATAATTGCGTAGCTCCTGATAGTAATCAGGCATTGGAATTGTCTGAAACGAAGGGCAATATTCTTCAAAACTCTCGTATCGACGAATGGTCAACCCAGTTAAGATATTCCCAGGAAGATGAATATGAGCCAAAGGCTTTGTACGCATCATTTGCAACTTGCTAATTTCAAGCCCGCTATTATCAAACAAGGAACGATATAAAATTTTAAACTCGTATCCATTGCAGATAAGCAATTTCTTCCCTTCAAAGTTTTCTAGCGTACTGCTCGTGACAACAACAGCATCATTTTTATCCTCGCAGGCCACAATTGTCGTATCGTATTTCAACGTATAGTCCACAAACTTATTTTGCATATAAATATGCAGCTGTCTAATCATTGACTCGGGTTCTACACTGAGTTCCTGCGGAAAAAAGATAGCCTCTTTAACATAATCAGCATTCATTACGGGATATTTCAATAAAACCTGTTCCTTTGACCAAAGTTCATGATCATATCCTTTTCCCTGATAGTGCTTAGATAGCTCGTGAAGCACCTGAACTTCATCACTATCCGAAGCAATATAGATGCTGCCGTTATTTCTAACGGATATATCCATCTCTTTCTGAATAGACTGATATATTTCAAGTCCTCGCACACCATAATCAAACCATTCACCGGCCATCCCCGATGGCACTACTTGTCCGAAATTACGAACAGTAGATCCCACGGGGAAATTATCTTTTTCGAGTTGGAGCACACGTAATCCCATTTGTAACGCATGATAGGCATGAAAGGTCCCTAAAATCCCACCCCCAACAATAATTAAATCATATGTATTTGTTTTCATCTTTATAAATAGAATATCATAAAAAAGTATAGTTAACTAATTTGCACTTCTCCTTTTGTGGTATGCCAAGGGGCCAACAACTCATCATCACTTCCTTTCATCTGTTCTTTTTTTCGAATAAAATAGAGTAGAGAGAAGATACCCAAAATAGCTCCGATAATAGAGGCTAAAAAGACCAATTGAATAAAGTAATTTCCCCAAGTAACAGAATTTGGCATAAATTCTTTGTTTACCAATATCAGAAAACTACCCAAATAACCGATTGAGTCAGCCATATACATAACAAAACCAATATTACTTTTCATACGATATGTTGCGATCATTCGCTCAAAAAATATGGCATTGTAAGGAATGTATGCCATATACAAGCCCAAACCGACGAGCAACATCCAACTTAAACCGTCAATCCATTGTTTCGTAAACAAATAGGTAGAAATACCTGCAGTCAGAAAACCTATAATGATCATATAGTGGATCAACTTGAATGCTTTAAGATTATTTTTAACCATGATTAGACAACTTACCAGCAGCAGTACAATCAAGGAGATAGTCCCATCAACTTTTGCAAAAATGCCTGCCCCTTTCACATGTAACATTTGCCAGATTTCAACCTCAAAATTATCGCGTACATCACGTAAAATAGTAAGCATGGTGTAAACGATAATAGTCAAAACGATACCCGGCATAAAGGTTTTAAAAAAGTGTTTTCGCATTTTACTATCCATCGCAATGCGCTCCGTCCGTAACTTCTTGTCCTCTTCTGTTGGCCCTGGAGCATTTTCCAATATCCATACACACAAAACAAAGGGCAGAAAAAACAGTAAACCCGTCAAAAATGGCATCCAAAATTCGTTAACATGAAAAGAAGACATCAACCACCGCCCAATCGTTTTTATCAGTCCTGAAGCGAAAATCAGACTTACGGACATCACTGCCCCCATAATCTCTGTAAACCGCCTTCCTTCTAAATAGCTAAATACCAACCCCCAAACCATTCCCAATGGAAAACCATTGATAAAAAGAAAGACAACATTCCAAGGTCTCGGACAAACTGCAAATGCCAAAAGCCCTATCCATGAAATACAAATCAAACCGATTAAATACCGCCCTCTATTACGTTGTTTACTTTCAGAGATAAATTTAATGCCATAAAACTTGGACAACAAATACCCCAGCATTTGAATGACCACCATACAGACTTTATAATCGACACCAAAAATAGTATCATTTGCAAAAGCAGATGCCGTAAATGACTTTCTAAATGAATACATACTCGTGTAACATAAAAATGCTGTAACAGCCAGAACAATAGCCACAGATTTCTCATCCAGTCTATTTATGCGTCTTTTTATTCGTTGGTTTAACTCCATCATTTAAACTTGTTAACAGACCTCATTGTCCGCAATCAAAAGTAAATTTTGGAAATTAACACAAGACTAAACTTTTGTTAAGTATTTATAAACAAATATAAGCATCCCTTTGCGATACGAAAAGTATAAAATAAAAAAGCATCATTGAATGATTCAATGATGCTCTGACAATTAACATGTTATCCTCTATTTCTTATTTTCAAAAAAGTATACAATTAGCATGACGGCCTTTTCACTTCCAACATTACGCGGTGTATGTGACAATCGCCCATTAAAAAAGATCGAATCGCCCTCTTCTAAGCTAATTGTTTGATCATTGAAGATGTACTCAACCTGTCCGCTAATGATATATTTATATTCATAGGCTTCGGTCTCAACCATTGGTCGCTGTGCATCTGGAAGCAATTCCAAAAGAACAATATCCATTGTTGAACTATCCATCGCAGATGTAAAAATCCTTTTATAATGGAAACCTATCGCCGACTCTTTTTCAAACGGACTATAAGTATCTTTTTTCCGAACGACCACGGGGCCTGAATCCAATTCAGAATTAAAATCTTTAAAAAACTCATTAAGATCAATATTCAGTGCATTGATGATATTAATCAATACGAGTAAGGAGGGTATTGTTCTGTTATTTTCAATCTGCGAAATAAGTCCCTTGCTTACCCCCGCTCTATCAGCAACTTCCTGTATGGTAATTCCTTTTTCTTTTCGAATTTCCTTAATCTTATTGCTAATCTTGAATATCGTATTATCTTCCATAATTTGGTCAAAAGTAAACATTTTTCCTATGTCGTGTATATTAAGTTTTTATCACTTAATCATAGGTCACCTATAAAATTATGATATTTCACTGTTATCAGAAAACTGCGGTTCAATAATAGGCGATCTTTTTCATCTTCTATCCTTCTGAGACTTGTTGAACACTATTGGTAAACTTTAACCCAGTCAACACGCATCTCAACAGGCAGCTGGTCTTGATTGACCTCCCCTACCCAACTTCCGCCCAACTGTTGGTCAATCAATAGATAAAAGGGTTGATCATAAGGCCACTGAGCGGGGTCTACTCCATTAACCCGTGGATAAGTAAAGGTATCAACTCCATTCACCTGAAATACAATACGATCGGGATACCAGCTTATCCCATACGTATTGTACTCTTCCGATTTGATCGAAGCGGTACCAAAATGTTTGGGATTCTCCTTTTGCCCCAGATCTAAGGTATAGTATGAGTGTGTTGTCTGGTAAATGATATTGTCAAAATTAAGATGTTCCATAATATCAATTTCACCATTTCTCGGATACTTTCCATACTTGTCCAACTCTGCCAACATCCACATGGCGGGCCAGGCCCCTTTTGCACTTCCAAGTTTAGCTCGGATTTCTATACGTCCGTATTGAAAAGCAAACTTTCCCTTACTCCATATCCCGCCTGTCAAAAATGGCCTCGAATCTTTGTCTTGATTTGTATTTTTAATTCCTCTAAGAATTAACGCACCATTTTCCCATCCAAAACAGGCGTCATCTGTACTCATGTGTTTATTCCAGTCGGCTCCGCCTGCTGGAATCCGGGACCATTTACTACTGTCTAGCTTAGGGGAATTAAAGTTCTCTTCCCATACCAGTTTCCATTCCTTAACCTCGCGATCTTTCTTTTGCACATATACATAAGGATGATCTTTGGGACGATAATGAACACTACATGCAGAAAACAACAGATAAAAAAAACTTAGGCCTAGGACTCTTTTCATGATTAAAATTAGTGGTTTGCTCAGAAAAAGGATTTAGGCCTAAATTTAGACATAATTTACCATACCTGACATCTCCACTAACAATTAAGAGGGACTAAAACGTAAAGGAAAGAAGAAATGCGATTTTTTGATATCCTTAAAACATAGGATGTGCGTTTGCTGCATTTTTAGGAACATCTTGCTGTGCATCCCAATGCTCCACAATTTTACCTTTTTCCAGCCTGAAGATATCAATAGTCGATTTGAGACTACCATCTGGATTCTTATTTTTTAGGTGAATGAAAACCAAATCTCCATCCGACGCAATGTGTTGTACATCAATCTTCGTTTTGGGCTGCCCTTCAAACCATTTCGCCGCAGCGAGCTTAAATGCCGCTGCTCCATCCGCAACAGAGGGATTATGTTGGATATACTGAGGGGAAATGTACTTATCAACTGCAGAAACATCCTTATCACCAAACATTTGCTGATAAAAATCTAAAACGATTCTTTTATTCTCTTTGTTTTCGTCAAGTTGTTTTTGCGCAGCCTCCTTTGATTCATTTGTCTGCGGCTGCTGACAACCCAGCGTTAGCAATAAAACAGAGAAAGTCATGACCTTAACTATTGTTCCATTTTTCATCTTTAAATCTATTTTTAATTGAAGTCATCGATTCACACCCCACATTAACACAATCCAATTTACCTAAATTATACAATATATAAGGCTTTTATCTGAGGTCATTTACACTATAAAATATTGGCATGATAATTGGATTTATCGCTATAGTATAATATTCAGAAATATACATTTCATAAATTTAGGTTAATAATTGGTTAGGTTAAACACCTGAAGTCCCCAACTTCAGGTGTTTTTTTATATATTTTCGAAAATCAATATTGTTGTAAAAACAAAAATGCCAATTATAGCTTTTATTAATCTAGTTCAATAAAATTCCTTATTGCTCGATGTAACTTTACATTAGTTAAGAAAATAAAAATATCAGATATGGAAAATAGAATATTAGGACTACATCACATTACCGCGATAGCCGATAATGCAAAGCGAAATCTTGATTTTTATACGAAAGTACTGGGCGTACGCCTTGTCAAAAAAACAGTTAATTTCGACGACCCTGGGACCTACCACTTCTATTTCGGTAATGAACAGGGCGAACCGGGAACGATCCTTACGTTTTTCCCTTGGGAAGGTATCGGAAAGGGTACACCGGGAGCGGGAATGGCAACTCATATTGGCTATGCGGTACCTCAAGGGAGTTTGGATTTTTGGAAAAATCGTTTAGGGGAACATCAGATTAGTTTACAGGAAAATGAAATTTTTGGAGAGAAGCTAATTTCATTTAATGATCCCGATGGATTGCAGCTTCAGTTTATTGAAACGAAAGATGATAGAAAGGCATGGACAACGACTGACATCAATGCCGAACACGCACTAAAAGGCTTCCATAATATCACGCTTTCTTTAAAAGAAGCAGATCCGACACTAAAAGTATTGACCGATATTTTGGGTTATTCGCTCCAGCAGCAGAATGATAATCGTTATAGGTTAACAACTGATAGCATTGATACGGCTAATAGCGTTGACATAATAGCGGATAAAAATCTGCCATACGGCAAAAATGCAGCCGGCACAAACCATCATGTCGCATTTCGGGTAAAGGACGACAATGTTTTGATGGAGTATCGTGAAAAGGTGCTTTCAGCAGGGTTAGATATCACACCAAAAATAGATAGAGATTACTTTTTCTCACTCTATTTTCGTGAACCTGGTGGTGTCTTATTTGAACTCGCTACGGACAATCCCGGATTTACAGTAGACGAGCCGCTATCCAGCTTAGGATCGGCACTGAAATTACCAAAGCAATATGAAAGCTACCGTTCGCAGATTGAACAGACATTGCCAAAAATCGATTAATTAAATTATATAAACATCATTCTACAAACGAGGAAGTTATGGAAAGAACTGAAATTGTATTAGACAAAAATCAACGTGGAGAGCTTCAATTATTCTCCGATGAACGCAAAGCAGGTTTAATGAGTATCGCTATCATTGACGGTAATCTCGTTGTTTACCATACAGAGGTGGACGAAGCCTATGAGGGAAGAGGATTTGCAAAAATACTGCTCGAGAAATTGGTAGCTCATGCGCGCGAAAACAACATGAAAATTGTTCCATTATGTCCTTATGTAAATGCGCAGTTTCATCGTCATCCAGAACTATATCAAGACGTTTGGTTTAAAAAAACGGTATAAATTACCATACATGAAAGGATAAAATGAGTCATTCAATAAATATTAAAACAGCTGGGCAAAGTTTGGAACAGGCAAAAAAAGCCATTGTGATGATCCATGGTCGTGGGGGGAGTGCAGAAGACATCCTTGGCATGTCATCCTATCTTCATGTCGATAATTTTGCACTACTTGCACCGCAGGCAGAAAATCACACTTGGTATCCCTATTCTTTTATTGCTCCCGTACAAGAGAACGAACCTTGGTTGAGTTCCGCAATTGATCTGATCGATCATACGGTTAAACTAGCTTTAAAGAGTGGGATACTCGCCGAAAACATCTATTTTTTTGGATTTTCTCAGGGTGCCTGTTTAACACTAGAATACCTTGCACGGCATGCGCAGCGCTATGGTGGGGCTATAGCAATTATAGGTGGCGTAATCGGTGAAGAAATTAACAGGAATAATTACAAGGGTGACTTCGCGCAAACGCCTATTTTTATTGGCACTAGCAATCCTGATTTCCATGTTCCTCTTGAACGCGTTGAAGCTACAGTATCCATCTTAGCACAAATGAATGCCAATGTAAAGCTCATGGTATATCAAAACGCGGGGCACTCCATCAATCGCGAGGAGATCGATCTTGCAAATGAATTTGTTCTTTAAGAAATAAAGGCGTGAATCATTAGTAAGGAATGATCCATTGGTTGTTGATTAAAATGATTAATCAACAACCAATTTAACGCATTATACTTTTGGGTATTTATAACCGTTATGATAAACAGAAGCTAAGTATTTATTTGCTTTCTGATCGGTAAAATGCTGTTTATCTTTATCCCAGTAGAGTTTTTGTCCTGTCCTGAATGCAATATTTCCCAGCTGAGAAAAGATGGCAATATGCGCCCCCACTTCAATTGGTGCATGAAGTACCTGTGGATTACGTTGGCGAATGGCGGCTACAAAATTTTCCATATGTTTGTCCAACCCATTATCTAAAGAAGGTTGGATAGTGACCGCTTCCATCCTTCCTTTTTCTGGAATAACCTCCCAGCCCGATCTATTCAAGACCAGCGTACCATTGTTACCAATAAATGCGACACCGTGATTGCGGTTATAAGGCCCGAGATCAATTCCTTTGGCATGTTCCCATTGGATATTGAAGCCATCAAACTCATACACAGCAGTCATCGTATCAGGCGTTTGGCCTGCATCGTCCGGGAACGCAAACTTACCTCCAGAGGCCATAATAGATTTTGGATCGGAAACCTTCATCCCAAGTAAAGCATAATCCAACATATGCACGCCCCAATCTGTCATCAAACCTCCTGCATAGTCCCAAAACCATCGAAAATTAAAATGGAATCGATTCGAATTAAATGGTCTTTTTTGTGCCGGACCTAGCCATTCCGTATAATGTACACCTGCGGGAACCGGTTCATCGGGCACTATGGGAATAGCACTTTTCCACCCTTGATAAGACCAAGCTTTTACCAATCTTATTTTGCCCAATTTACCAGAATGAACAAAATCAATGGCGTCCTTGAAATGTTGCTGACTTCTTTGCCATTGCCCGACTTGTACAATAGCCTTATTCTTTTTTGCTGCCTGAACCATTAATTCACATTCAAGAATGGAGTTACCAATAGGCTTTTCGACATATACATGCTTTCCAGCATTTACGGCATCTACCATTTGCAGGCAATGCCAATGATCCGGTGTTGCAATAATGACCGCATCCACAATCGAGCTATTGAGCATCTTCTTATAATCTACAAACGTTTCGACATGTATATTTCTTTTTTGAAGTTCTTCTGCCCTCTTTTTAAGAATATTTTCATCCACATCACAAAGAGCAGTACACACCAAGCCATCATTCTTTAACAATGCATTCAAATCAGACCAGCCCATACCATTTACACCAATTAATCCAACCCGGATGGATTGATCTAAAAAATATGAACCTTTAGCATTAAAAAAAAATGATGATGCAGCTAAAACAGTAGACGTTTTGATAAAATCTTTTCTATTCATTGGATATTGGTTTAAGTTTTGTTTTTACTGGATATCATCTAAATTCTCAATACGAGCAGAATACATATGCTTAGATGAATGCCCTAAATAAGAATGCTTTCTTTATTATTAAAAACAAATTGCTTCGATGAAAATACAAAAATGAATCTAGGTGCTCGCAAAAAGCATTGTAAAATATATATAGACAAACCTAGCGTAACCCTATGAAAAAAACGAAAAAATGGTCGAGTTAGAATCACTCGACCATACATCTACCTATGAAAAACATGCCCTTGGGAGGGGCGGTTGAAGTTAATACTAATTTCACTAAGAACAAATATTTAGAACAAATATTTATCTAAACAATTAATAATAACATTAACAACAACATCATGAGTTGACCATGTTACATTGATTGGCGAGATTGTGTTTTATTATACATTTATGTTCGATAAATTCCTTCCTCTAACGCTGTTCCAATCAACATCTTGTTAAAAAAAAGGCCCAGTTACACAACACATTTTATATTTCATTAAAAAAAATAAAAGATTAATCATTTATTATGACTACCTTGCCGCACTTAATTAAAAATAATGAATACAGGTAAAATTAAATTTTTCAATGAAACTAAAGGTTTTGGTTTTATTACACCAGAGGATGGTAGTGCAGATGTTTTCGTACACGTTTCTGCGCTTAAAAATCAAGTATCTGAAGGCGACGTTGTTACTTATGATGTAGAAAGAACTCCAAAGGGGATCAGCGCTACAAATGTAAAATTGGCGTAATCCAAAAAATACACTTTCTTGTTAATGGGGTAATTCTTAATGACTTATCCCATTTCTTTTTCCTATTCTTCCTTTACAATTTTTCAGCAATCTTTTACTTTTCCGTTGAAGACTTTTAGTTTTCAAATAAAAAGCATAAAAAGGATTCTCAAAGGTTTTATTTAAGACAAATTCGAACATACTATTTATGGAATTTAAACAACTCAGTTTAATCGCTCCGCTTTTAAAAGCAATAACCGAAACAGGCTACACACACCCCACTGCAATTCAACAAAAAGCTATTCCAATTGTATTGCAAGGCAACGATCTTATTGGTTGTGCACAAACGGGAACCGGCAAAACAGCCGCTTTTGCACTTCCGCTTTTACAACGTCTTGAAGAAACTAAGACATTAGGTAAGCTCGTTCCGATTAGGGCTTTGATCCTTACGCCAACTCGTGAACTAGCCATTCAAATTGGAGACAATATAAACTTATACCGGAAATATCTAAAACTAAACTATTGCACTATTTTCGGTGGAGTAAGCCAAGAAAAGCAAGTTAAAGAAATCAAAAAGGGTGTTGATATTCTTGTTGCTACCCCAGGCCGGTTACTGGATTTGATGAATCAAAAAATAGTTTCTCTGGATAAAATCGAGATCTTGATATTGGACGAGGCGGACAATATGCTGGACATGGGCTTTATTCATGATATCAAAAAGATCCTGACCAAAGTTCCTTCAAAGAGACAGACATTGTTTTTCTCGGCGACAATGCCTCCTAATATCCGTAAATTCGCACATGGGATACTACATAAACCTGTCGAGGTTGACGTCACACCGGTAAGCTCAACGGC
The DNA here is from genome assembly GCF_014109745.1 of Sphingobacterium paramultivorum. Taxonomy (NCBI): domain Bacteria; kingdom Pseudomonadati; phylum Bacteroidota; class Sphingobacteriia; order Sphingobacteriales; family Sphingobacteriaceae; genus Sphingobacterium; species Sphingobacterium paramultivorum. The sequence continues at coordinate 1,073,549 of NZ_CP058555.1, read as the reverse complement.
TGAGAAAGTAAATCAATCTGTATTTTTTGTAGAAAAGAAGGAGAAGATCAGATTATTGACAAGCATATTAAAAAAGCTGAAGCATGAGCGCACTATTGTCTTCTCCCGCACAAAACATGGTGCCGATAAGATCGTTAAGCTGCTTGCGAAAAATGGCTTGAGAGCAGCAGCCATTCACGGAAATAAATCTCAAAATGCAAGACAAAAAGCTTTAGGTGAATTTAAGGACAGTCATCTTAAAATTTTGATCGCTACCGATATTGCTGCAAGAGGAATTGATATCGAACAACTACCGCTTGTGATTAACTATGATCTTCCCAATGTACCGGAAACCTATGTTCATCGAATTGGAAGAACAGGAAGAGCTGGTCAGGAAGGAAAAGCCATTTCTTTTTGCGATGTAGAAGAAAGACCGTATTTAGCTGATATTGAAAAATTGATCGGACTAAAAATCAAGATAGAAAAGATCAATAAATAGATCTTTATAATACCTTAAGTAAAAGCCCCTAGATTATTGAATTTAGGGGCTTTTACTTTTTATTTATGGTTTGCGATCTGCCATCAACAGGGTCGATGGCGTGAAAGGAAGCCAATTTACTTTTTTATTGACAACTTTGTTCCAGCTGGGCAGGCTGATCAACATTAAGTCCTGGTCCTGCCAGGTCTCACTATTTAATTCTCTTTCAGTTATTGTGAGATGGTTGGGAACAAGCTGTTCCAATTGCCTCAATTTCTCCTTGAAGCTTTCATTGGTCTTCAGCACTTGGTTGAGATCCCAAACTATGATCTGAGCATCTGAATGCTGAATCAGACGTTTTATCATTTCACATAGAAATTCATCATTTTTTAAAACGACAGGAACAATCACTCGCTTCGCCTTCACAAACTCTTTATCAATCAAAATGCCTACCATCGCATTAACTTTGGCATTGATCTGTTGATTTCTATCAAATGTCATAAAAGGAGATTCGGCATTTGTAACCGTATGGAATAACTTTTCAGGATTCACAATACGCGTAGTAAAATCTAAAAAACGTCCCAGTAAGCTTCCTTCATAAATTGATTCACTGACACCCAACAATAATAAGTCCTGATTTCGCTCATTGGAGGTTTGTACAATCTCGCTGTCGATATCACTGGAGATTTTAAAGATTGTCTGAATAGGTTGCTCGAGCTGCTGCGCTACCTGCTTGATTTCACGGAAACTATCCAGCTCCTGGGTTTCCACTTCATAATGATGTAACTCGTTGGCAGGTTCAATATGTAAAGCCGTAATTTCAGCGTTCTTTTTTGATTTTAAGGTTAACGCATCAGCCAGATACAACAGTGAAATCCCGGTATTACTTTTCGCAAAAGACAATAGAATCTTAAATTTTGATTTATCCAGGAGATCTTCCTGTAATAAACTCTTCTTTGGTCGATAAAGGAAATTGATCAGATCCAAAGATGGCCCTGTCATAAAAGTGGTGACCAATGCCATAACAACCATCATCGAAAATAATTCAGCACTTAAAACGCCAAGATCGTATCCAATATTGAGGACGATAAGTTCCATTAACCCGCGCGTATTCATCAACGCGCCGATACTCAGACTATCTTTCCAGCTTTGACCGACAAAACGCGCCGCCAACGTGCTACCTGCAAATTTACCAATAACCGCGACCAAAATAATACCAATGGTAATCATCCATAACTGAGGATCATTAAGTAGACCGATCTGCGTACGCAGTCCAGTATAGACAAAAAATAAAGGCAACAACAACAAAGTAGAGACATCTTCGATTTTTTCAATGAATGCTGTTCTGAATCGACTTCCTTCGGGCATGATTGCTCCCGCCATAAATGCACCAAAAAGTGCATGAATACCGATTACTTCGGTTGCATAAGCAGATAACAGCAGGACAATAAAGAAAATAGCAACAACAGGCTTACTTAGGGCTTCTTTACTCCCTTTTACCTCTCCAACGCGCATCAAAAATGGACGAACGATCTTAATCATAATGAGCACATAAGCAACAGCCAGCCCGATTGTATACAATGCACTAGCAAAATCACCGGCTTTGACAATTGCAATTACGACTGCTAGAATACACCAAGCTGTAATATCGTCTGCAGCAGCGCAGGTAATCGCCATTGCACCTAGCTTACTTTTCTGCAATCCTCTTTCCTGTATAATTCTAGCAAGAACAGGAAACGCTGTTATGCTCATGGAAATACCAATAAACAAGCTATAAGATAGAAACTCTACATTTGTAGGTGGATGGAATAGGTATAAAAAATAAGCCAATGAAATTCCCAACGTAAATGGGATCACAATGCTCGCATGAGAAATGACAACAGCATCATGCGCTTTATTTCGCAGCACATTCAAATCCAGCTCCATTCCAATGATAAACATAAATAAGATTAACCCAATTTGACTCAAAAACTGCAAATTACTGAGCGATTCTACAGGAAAAAGTGTATGCGAAAATTCCGGAAAATAGAGCCCCAGCAATGATGGTCCCAATATGATACCTGCGAGCATCTCTCCAATTACGACGGGCTGCTTAATCTTTATGCAAATCCATCCCATGATACGTGCAGCGATAATGATTGTCACGATTTGCGCCAGTAATATCGCTAGCGGATGCTGCAGACTATGGAATAAAGTTGATGTAAAATCCTTCCAGGCGCCTTGACTTGTTTTCTCTCCACGTAGTAGTTCTGGAGCCTCCAGCTGTGCCCCCAAATGAATCATCCAATACATCACACCAAGTAATGTACCAACTAAAACTACATAGAAAATTGTATTCCTATATTTCCTCATCTTCAATAGCAATTAAAATAAATATAATGACAATAGCATACTAAGTCCCGACCAATATTCTTTAAACAAGGGGGGATAAAATACAGTCTCAACAAAAATATAATTCTGTAGCAGTTTTAATGCCTTTCAGCAGGTAGGTCTAAGAAAATATGTAATGAACCAAAAGAATTTTGTAATCAACTGAATTTCTCGAAAAACATTTTCTTGTACGATTCGCCCAAATTAAAAAGAAGGGGTAGATCTTGGTCGTCCGACAAATTGCTTGTAATTTCATCAGCGGAGAAAAATTTGACGATCTTGGTTGCAATGATCTCTTTTTTATTGATACGTATAAAATCCTGTTCAGGCAAGATCTCCATCAGCTTATCAAAGCTTATATTTTTCAATAAAATAAACGAACCATCCGCCAAATAAACTGTTTTATCCCGGCTGTCTACTTCAGCTATTTGAACATAGTTAATCTGTTCGAAATACAATACTGTTTTTCCTTTATTCGTATTAAATTGCGCAAAAGAGACAGTTTCAGATCGCTTGCTAATTAGTTGCTCAACCTTCATAATGGCTTGTTGAAGACGTTGCAGGGACAATGGTTTACGCATATAATCTACTGCATTGATGTCAAAAGCATCGCTCGCATATTGTTTATATGCAGTAGAAAATACAATCGGAAAGTCTTTTAGCTCTTTGGCTAGGTCAAATCCGTTAAATTCCGGCATTTCAATATCCAGAATGCAAAAATCAAAACTTAACTTGCGGTATTCCTTCAATAATGAAGCTGGATCATTAAAAGCTTTAACCACCTCTAAACCAGAAATCTGTTCACAGAGCATTTTCAAAAATCTCAAGCTTGGTATTTCATCATCCAAAAGAATACATTTCAAATTTCTTTCAATCGGCATACAATCTAATTTGAAGGTTGGCAGTATAGACATCATTTTCTACAAATCGCCACAGTTGATGTCTACCTGGATAATACAACATGAGACGCTCTTCCAAAGTTTTGCTGCCTATTCCACTTTTAGACTTTTGTAATGGTGAACGTTTTGATATTCGATTGCTTACAACTAATTCGAATAAACCATTCTTAAAGGTCAGCATAATAGCGATAAAAGAATCCGGACCGTGGAAATCCGCATGCTTAAACGCATTTTCAATTAAATCAACCGACATAAGCGGGACTAATGACGGTGTGTTCAACATGGAGTCATTTAGTTCATCAATATCAAATTTAACGCGGATATCAAATAAGGGGCTCAATTTTACCTTGTTTATCTCAATGAGATTTCGGGCAAATTCAATTTCGGCCTTCGGTGAAACGAGTTCATCTTCACTTTCGTATAAAACGTAGTCCAATACCATGGCTAATTTGTCCATCGTATAATAGGTTTGATAAGCATGGGAAAGTATTCCGTTCAACGAATTTTTAAGCAAATGCGGATTTAATTGAGCCCGATGGAAATGTTCTATCTTTTGATTATCCATACGATTAAAAAGCTCTTTTTGTTGTCTATTTTCTACCTCAAGTTTCCGGTATTTTTGTCTTAAAAAGAGGTACAAACCCAATATTACAGCAACAATAGTCAGCAATAACAGAATGATTATATTCGAGATCTCAGTCGTCATGTTCATCCAAACTTAGTTAAAATTTCATTATGAACGAAAAACCAGCTTGAGAAAACCCAGATGACCAAACCCTCTATTCATTTACGATAAAATGAAATTTGAGCGCTTTTAGATCAAATACACCACTGTGAAATTCTCATGTATTTATTACAAAATTTAATAGTTTCATTACAATTTAGTCACTTTGAAACATTAATTTCAGATTATTATCCTTATATTGAGACTATTGTAATTAGCCGATCAAATGATTGTCTACGCTATTTTGGTTAAACCCGCCTGATTTTTAATCAGGCCTAATATGAAACACTATGGAAAAGCTCATTTTCGAAACTAATGCACAACATCCCAGTCTTGTAGACAAAATCAAACAAGCTGTTGAAAAACTGAATGGCATCCACGAATGGAAGATCGACTTGGATTCTATTTATAATCTGTTAACCATAGAAGGTATTCGACTCAACCCAACGGAAATCGAATCAGAGCTAGCGCTCCATGGAGTCGAGGCAAGCCGTCTGTATGAAGAGTAGAGGTACGACCTTGTATAACAAATAAAATAAGTTTCCTGGAAGCTATGTGGTTAAAAACAACCGAATTCAATAAGCGTGAGCTTCTTCCAGATAAAATTAAAGCAATCTTATCTGGAAGAAGCATCAAATCTTTTTAATAATCATTGCCGAGGCACCACCGCCACCATTACATATCGCTGCCAGCCCTACTGATCCTCCCTCCTGTCTTAAGATGCTGCTTAGTGTTACAACAATTCTAGCTCCCGAACATCCTAATGGATGCCCCAAAGATACCGCTCCTCCATAAACATTCACTTTGTTCACGGGTAAGCCTAAAATCTGTGCATTTGCCAAAGCGACAACAGAAAAGGCTTCATTAAATTCAAAATAATCAATGTCCGCAATTGTCAGACCCGCTTTTTTTAATACTTTATTTGTGGCAATACTTGGCGTTGTCGTAAACCATTCTGGAGCTTGCTCAGCATCAGCATAAGCAATAATCTCTGCTAAGGGCACAAGTCCAAGTTCTTCCAATTTCTCGCCAGACACGAGCAATACCGCAGCAGCCCCATCACTTATTGTAGATGCGTTTGCGGCAGTTACAGTCCCCTCTTTTTTAAAGGCAGGCTTAAGCTCAGGTATCTTATCAAAATTGACCTGCGAAAACTCTTCATCCCGCGAAACGACGACGTCTCCTTTACGACTTTGTATCGTTATAGGTTGAACCTCGTTTAAAAACTTATTTTTTTGCCAAGCGTCTAGGCTTCTTTTATAGGAACTTATCGCATAAACATCCTGTTCTTCACGGCCAATATGATATTTCTCGGCACACAACTCTGCAAAGATTCCCATTGCATCATTCGAATAAGCGTCGCTCAAACCATCACGTTGTAAACCATCAACCAGACTCTGGGCTCCAAATTTGGCTCCCCAACGCATACTATTCGTATAATATGGCACCCTACTCATGCTCTCCATCCCACCAGCAATCACTATATCAGCATCTCCCAATAAAATACTTTGCGCAGCAACAGCTATTGCTTTCATTCCACTAGCACATACTTTATTAAGGGTAGTTGCAGCGGTATGATCCGACAAACCTGCTAACCGCGCTACCTGTCGGGCAGGCGCTTGTCCCAAATCAGCTTGCAAAACAGCACCAATAATAATCTCATCCACTATATCGCGGGAAATACCCGCCTCATCAACTACAGCCCCAACAACCTGGGCCGCGAGACTTGGCGCCGAAATAGATGACAAGGCACCACCAAAACTTCCAATTGGTGTGCGTTTCGCTGCAACGATAAATACACTCTTTGACATGATATAAAAAGTTTATAATTGTTCTGCTAAAATTTTGAAGGCCTATCGCTAGCATATCCCCAACAACCCTTCCTAATCTTAAAGATAAAAAATATAACAGATAACCCACAACAAGTCGGTTTTATTTTTTTCATCAAAACAGAATAAATAGAAAAAAAATAACGCAAAAACTTCCCTACTTAACCAATTGAACGAAAAATAAAGAATAAAAATTTGCAAAAAGCCAAGGCTTTTCGCTAAATTCGTTTAGATAACATCCTACTAGACGGCCATTCAAAAGGCCACCTTACAATAAGATAACCAAAAGCAAGATAAACGATTATGCAGACAATCAAGTTTACAGCTGAACATCAGATTTTTCGCGATACACTTCGCGCATTTATTCGAAAAGAAATTACACCTTACGTCGATGATTGGGAAAAACGGGGCGAGATCGACCGAAATGTGTGGAAGAAAATGGGTGATATGGGATTGATGGGACTCAATTATCCAGAAGTGTATGGTGGACTAGAACTTGATTTTTATTATTCCTTGATACTCTGCGAAGAATTATCGTATTGTTTTTCTGGAGGATTTACCATTTCCGCGCTTGTCATTCAGTTTATGTCGGCTCCATACCTACTGAAATATGGATCAGAAAATCTGAAAGTACGCTACCTTAAACCGGTTATTGCTGGTGATATGGTCAGTGCTGTTGCTATTACTGAACCCGGGGCTGGTTCTGACGTAAAACAGATCAAAACAACAGCTGTTCGGGATGGCGATTTTTATATTGTCAATGGATCTAAAACATTTATTACCAATGGTTATTATGGTGATTTCTTCATTACAGCAGTCAAAACTGCTTCTGACCAGGGAACAAAGGGTATAAGCTTATTACTTATTGACAGAAATGCAACCGGAGTCTCGTCAAGCAAAATCAATAAATTAGGCTGGCACGCCTCTGACACTGCCGAGCTAGGGTTTAATAACGTACGAGTCCCTATTTCTCATCTTGTTGGCATTGAGGGAGAAGGATTTCGCTATTTAATGGATGGACTTCAATTGGAAAGGCTTACCGCAGCTATTCATAGTCTCGCTACCGCAGAATCCGCATTTCAGTATACGCTTGATTATATCGCACAACGTGAAGCCTTTGGAAAAAAAATCCAGGAATTTCAAACAATACGGCACCGAATCGCACAAATGGCAGCAGATATTGCTACCACGAAAGCCTTTGTCTACCATTGCTGTGATCTCCAAGACCAAAACGAATATGCAGTCCAAGAATGTTCCATTGCGAAGCTACAAGCAAGTGAGCTCGCCGTCAATGTCGTGAACCAATGTCTCCAATTATTTGGTGGTTATGGGTTTACAGAAGATTATAAAATCGCACGTTTATATCGCGATGTCCGTGTCGGCACCATTATCGGGGGAACATCAGAAATCATGCTTGAAATTATCGCGAAAATGACAATAGATCATGTGACTTATCAATCAGGAAAGTCCAAACAATAGAAAGCTTTTTAAAAATCATGACCAAGTACAATGGATGAAAATAAATCTTATATGACCCACACGCTCTTTCGTGTAGAACAGGATAATCATCACATCATTACAATCCATCCTATATCGACAGCGGCTCCCGAGCAGTTGGATATTATAGACTATCTCACGCAATTTGTTGATTTGGTTACGTTCATTCTCGAACGGGAAGATACCATAGGTGTCATATACAGCTGCCCGATTCAGGACAAAAAAATCGAATATACGCAATTATTTGAGCAGTTTTCTTCAAGCCGCTCAAGCCCTTCGGACTTATACAAGCTTACATCAAAAGTATTGCATTGGGAAACGTTTAAAAAACCCATTGTATCTCTTATTTCACACAATTGTACAGCTATTGCCCTAGCGACTATGCTATGGTCTAATTGTCGTATCGCCTCCGAAAAACTTCAGTTTGGCTTTCCGGAGAGTAAGTATGGTTTGTTTACAGCTTTTGGCACAACGATCTATTTACCAGCATTGATAGGTACTGAAAATGCCCTAAATCTGCTGACACAAAGCAAACTTCTGAGCAGTGAAGAAGCACATAAACTTGGGTTGATCAATGAATTGACGCAGAAGCCCAGCGACAGCCTATCATTAGCAATAAACTGGATACTTAATCTACCCAGCACCAATGCTGACCATCAAACAGAACAAATTGACGAACTGACGCCTGAAGCAATTCTTACTATCCAAAAAAAAACACGCGGTTTATACCCCGGCACAAACGCAGTTATTGAATTATTAAGAAAAAACCCGTCATCTACAGCGATTGAAGCTAGTGAGAGAGAAGCAAATTTATACCTAGAAGTGTTAAATAGCCCCGAACCACTCAGCATGGTCCGTACACTTCATTATGCTGTCCAATTGGCAAAGTCACCCAACAGTATAAAACATCTTGGGGACTATAGCCTAAAAAAAATAGGCATACTGGGCGCTGGAATGATGGGCTCGGGGATTGCTTATGAGGCCGCCCGAGCAGGAATAGAAGTTGCTTTAAAAGACGTTACACTTCCCCAAGCCGAACGAGGTAAAACCTATTCTAGCCAGGTTTGTGAAAAATCACTGGCTTTAGGGGCCATGAGCCCATCACAACGAGAGCAATTGCTTGCGCGCATAAAACCAACTGACCAAGTCGATGACCTTAATGGGTCTGACTGCATTATAGAAGCTGTATTTGAAGATTTCCGCCTAAAGGCTGAGGTGACAAAAGAAAGCCTACCCTATTTAAACGAAAATGGCTTTTTCGCTACAAATACCACTTCATTGCCTATTACTGAACTTGCTAAAGCAACCAATGATCCTGAAAATTTTATAGGGATGCATTTCTTTTCCCCTGTTGACCGCATGCCACTTGTCGAAATCATCTGCGGTAAACAAACCGAGCAAAAAACCTTAGAGAAAGCACTTACCACAGCTTTACGCCTCAATAAAATTCCGATAGTCGTGCAGGATGGCCCGGGCTTTTTCACCTCGCGTATTTTCTTCAATTATTTACTCGAAGGTATTACAATGGTACTGGAAGGCATCTCACCGACACTGGTCGAAGAGGAAGCGATGGCTGCAGGTTTTGCCGTGGGCCCATTGGCAGTATTGGATGAGATATCATTGGAATTGATGCTACACGTTTATGATCAATTACCCGGTCTGCATCCCAGCCAAAAACGTGCATATACCTACCTCAAAGAAATGGTCAATCAGGAACGAAAAGGAAAAAAATCGGGCGCTGGATTTTACGATTATGACCATGAAACCAAAAAGAAAACCATTTGGAAAAACCCTGTAATTGCATCTACAAAAGAAAATGTAACACCTTCAATTATCCGGAAACGTTTGTTGCATGTCATGGCATTGGATAGTTATCGATGTCTCGCAGAAGGCGTACTCAACCAACCCATCGATGGCGACATTGGTTCTATTTTAGGTGTAGGGTATGCATCCTATACAGGTGGCGTATTTGGACATATCGACCGCACAACGCTTCCTATTTTCATTGCTGAATGCGAAAACTTTCTAACCAAAGGCGAGCAATGGGATATACCAGAATCTTTAAGAGAGCTGGCAAAAAAGAATTTCAGATTTTATAGTGGTTTTGACTCAAATTGGCGATAGAGTAGCCAATCTATGTTCTTTCTTCTAAAGAAGCGTACATAAGCTGTTTAAGTGCACTAAAGTATCAGGTAATCATAAAAACAAAAGGTTGCAACCTTAAAAAGAATATTCGGTGTAGTTAACGCTATAATAGAAACGAAAGCAGGGGTGACAAAACAAATAGTTCGATCACCCCGTGCTCTATATATCATTAGCGCACAAACAAATCCATCAGTTGCGAGACATCCTGTTCGAGAAAAGTATCGTAATCCAAGGTAGCTGTAAGTATTTCCTTTTGCTGTTTTTCAGAAAATACCCGAGCAAGATTTGTTTTGTATTTTTCGATTAATTTAGGGATTCCCTCTGCCCTCCTTCTTGGATGACCTATCGGGTATTCAACGACCAATTCAGGCAATATTGTACCGTCAATCAGTTCAATTGTTAAAGCATTTGATATCGCACGTTTCTGTGGGTCGTGATAGTCAGCAGTGAATTGAGCATCTTCCACGCAGGAGATCTTATCGCGAAGCGCATCAATTCTTGGATCCGAAGCGATATGGTTTTCATAGTCATCAGCCGTCAAACGGCCGAAGATCAACGGAACAGCCACCATGTATTGGATACAATGATCACGGTCTGCAGGGTTATGTAAAGGCCCCTTTTTATCAATGATACGGATAGCCGCTTCATGTGTACGAATGGTTACACGGGCGATATCTGAGCTGCTTTTTCCAAATTCTTTCAGTTGTTGATGAAGTTGCATAGCAGCTTCTGCTGCTGTCTGTGCATGGAACTCAGCTGGAAAAGAAATCTTAAAAAGAATATTTTCCATCACATATGATCCATATCCCCGCTGAAACTTAAATGGATTTCCGTTAAAAGACACATCATAAAATCCCCATATTGGTGCTGTCAAAACAGAAGGATAGCCCATTTCTCCAGTTTTTGCTATCAGGGCCAATCGGACAGCACGTGAAGTTGCATCTCCGGCTGCCCAAGATTTTCGGCTACCTGTATTTGGCGCATGCCGATAAGTGCGTAGGGCTTGTCCATCCACAAAAGCCAAAGAAACCGCGTTGAGCAGCTCTTCTCTTGTGAGGCCAATGAGCCTCCCTACGACCGCTGTTGAAGCTACCTTCACCAAAATAACATGGTCTAGCCCCACTTTATTAAACGAGTTTTCAAGTGCTAAGACACCTTGTATCTCATGGGCCATAATCATTGCCTCAAGCACCGTCCTAGCTTTCAGCGGTTTTTGCCCGTTTGCAATATTTGTTCGGCTCAACCAATCTGCCACAGCTAAGATTCCCCCTAGATTATCGGATGGATGCCCCCATTCTGCTGCCAGCCAGGTATCATTAAAATCCAACCATCGAACAATCGTGCCGATATTGAATGCTGCCTGAACGGGATCCAATTGAAAATTTGTACCCGGTACCCGAGCACCGTTCGGCACGATGGTCCCTGCCACAACTGGCCCCAACAATTTGGTGCAGGCAGGATAGGTTAATGCTTCCAAGCCGCAGCCAATGGTATCGAGAAAACAGTAAAAGGCCGTATTCCAAGCGACTTTTTCCTCAATTTTATAATTTAGGACATAGTCCACAATGTCCACTAAACCCTGATCCGGTTGTGGTCTTTCATTTGATATTGCTGAACTCATTCGTGTATTTTCGTATAAGACTCTCGTTCTATTTATTAATATAATTCGTTTTTTTCTGAGCTAAGCTCTTCCTCAAAGCCCAACGTTTAAAAAGTACTTTTTAATGCCTTTTCCCGATCCAAATTTACCGTTCGGAAAGAGGTACAAAAGGTCTGTCCTCAGGACCAACATAATTTGCACTTGGTCGGATAATTTTTCCATCCTGACGCTGCTCGAAAACATGCGCTGACCAGCCGGTAATACGTGAGAGGACAAATAACGGCGTAAACATCTCCGTTGGAATGCCCATAATATGATAGGACACCGCAGAATACCAGTCCAGGTTCGGAAACATTTTCTTTTCTTCCCACATGACTTTTTCCAACCGTTCAGCGATCAGGTAGAGCGTCATGTCGCCCGCTTCTTCCGACAGCTCTTTGGCCACTTGTTTTATCACTTGATTTCTTGGATCCGAGATTGTATATACAGGATGGCCAAAACCAATAATGACTTCTTTGTTTGCCAATCGCTTCCGGATATCCGCTTCTGCCTCATCAGCATTTGCATAACGACTCTGAATTTCGAAAGCGACCTCATTGGCTCCGCCATGTTTAGGTCCACGTAGCGCACCTATCGCACCAGCGATGCAGGAATACATATCTGATCCTGTACCGGCGATTACCCGAGCGGTGAATGTAGATGCATTAAACTCATGTTCGGCATATAAATTGAGTGAAATCTGCATCGCTCTTACCCAAGAAGACGATGGCGATTTTCCGTGTAGCAAATGCAAAAAATGCCCGCCCAACGTTGCATCTGATGTCTCTACCTGCACCTCACGTCCATGCTGACTAAAATGATACCAGTACAACAGTGCTGAGGCCATCGAAGCCATCAGGCGAGTTGCAATGTCACAGGCACCAGTAATGGGATGACTGTCTTTCTCGGGCGAAACGCTGCCGAAAAATGAAACATAAGTCCGTAAAACATCCATGGCATGTGCCGTCGATGGCAATTGCTTGAGGACCTGTTGAACAGTAATAGGTAGACCACGTTGACTGATCAACTGACTTTGATAAGTGACGAGCTGTGCCTGTGTTGGTAGACTTCCATAAATAAGTAAATAAGCGACCTCTTCAAAACTTGCCTGATGCGCCAGATCTAAAATATCATAGCCCCTATAATGCAGATCATTACCACTTTTTCCGACAGTGCTCAAAGCCGTATTACCAGCTGCTACACCAGAGAGTGCTACACTTTTTTTGGGCTTAAAACCTGTGCTGTTTGTCTCTTCCATCTGAATATAATTATTTGTTAAACAATTGATCCAATCGATTTTCATAGGCATAATAATCGATACTTCTGTATAACTCTTCTCTCGTCTGCATGTCGTCAATCACATTAAGCTGCCCACCGTCTTCCCGAATGTGACGATAAACATTTGTAGCCGCCTTATTAGCGGCGCGGAAAGCAGATAGTGGATAAAGGACAATAGAAACATCCGCTTGACGTAGTTCATTCAGGCTAAACAACGGTGTTTGTCCAAATTCGGTGATATTCGCCAAAATAGGAAGGCCAGTTGCCGCACTAAATTGAACGTATTGCTCCAAATGATGTACTGCTTCAGCAAAAATAAAGTCCGCTCCAGCTTCTTTATAAGCCACCGCTCTTTCCAAAGCAAGTTCAAGGCCTTCAGAACCAAGTGCATCTGTACGTGCACCAATGGCAAAATGCTCATCCGTTCGTGCGTCCACCGCCGCTTTCAGGCGATCAACCATTTCAGCCCGAGAGACGAGCTCTTTCCCAGGCCGGTGCCCACAACGTTTAGCCCCCACCTGATCCTCCATGTGGACTGCGGCCGCTCCCACTTTAATTAAAGACTTTATTGTACGTGCAACATTGAATGCCGAAGGCCCGAAGCCAGTATCAATATCCACTAGCAAAGGAAGTTTACACACATTTGTAATGCGATCCACATCAATCAAAACATCCTGAAGTGTTGTTATCCCAAGATCTGGAATTCCCAGTGAACCGGCTGCGACACCTCCTCCTGAAAGATAAATAGCTTTAAAACCAGCCTGTTCAGCCAAAAGGGCATGATTAGCATTAATCGCTCCAACAATTTGTAATGGTTTTTCATTCTTGATCGCTTCCTTAAAAAGGAAGCCCGGGGATTTTATCATAATATCGAATTTGAAATTCCAAACCCTATAGCCTTCTCTAGATACAGGCTACAGCGATTACTTAAGTTTACTTAGTCTGAAGAACTCCTTTTTAGAGCCTCCCTCTTAAAGATACTAATTATCAACGCAATAAAGCAAATTATTTTCTACATTAAAGGTAAATCACAGAAGAAAATACGGTATTACCCCAATTAATTATTGTAAATTATTTCAGCGGCTAAAGCCTTCCCTCAGTCTGCTAAATACCTTTGACAACTGTACACTCCTTTTTTAAAGGGATGTATTACCAATTAAAAAGCCTCAACTTTTTGAAATTGAGGCTTTATCCAAAATGTCAACAAGACATCTTAGTCCACTGTGGGAGTAAATTGTTATCCAAACGAGCAAAAAAAAGCGGGATCTTTCGATACCCGCTCAATAAAACATTTTAAACTAGTTTTTTCCATTGTCTTTTGCCCACCACAATCGTTTTCCCCAATTATAATTTACAGTTCCAGCTGCTGCTGCTGTCACGTTTTCTGTATTATATAAATACTCATTATTCGGGTAAGGCAAACGCCAAGGCTGATCTGTATGTGCGATTGCAGAATTTTGAATTTTTGAAGGATAGTTGGTGCTAGGAATTCCAGTCCTTCTGTACAAACTCCAGGCTTCAAAATTTTCTTTAAACAGAGCGACCCACATATCCCAATAGATGCGATTTTTCGTTCCATCAAATTTACCAGCTCCGGCAAGATAAGTCGTAACATCGGATGCTGCAACGTCATTATCTTCCATTGATAATGTCACAGCTTTTTCATAGGCATCTTTAGCGGAAATTCCAACATTATATCCCGATAAAGCAGCTTCTGCTAATGTATAATAACTTTCACATGCACGATAAAAAGGTACTGCTCCAGCAGGATTGTTGATGTAATGCAAACCAATCCATGAAATTGATGTCGATGGAGAAGGGTTGGTAAGCGAACCGTTGACAAATCCTACATACTTACCGGCATTATTTTTCTGTGCAATCGAAGCAATTCTAGGATCTTTTGTTTCATTCAAATGATCGATAAAAATATCAAACATACCCCAGTTGTTGATCCGATTACCATTGATACCTGATTTGTACCATGGTTCCATATAAGGCAGCGTTCCCGGATAAACCATTTGACAATTTTCCGCGTTGGTTTCGATGATTGGATATTTTGTCTTATTACCTGCAATTTCTTCAATCGTAGATTTAGCTAAAGCAGGAGCAACGGATGATATCCGCATCGCCATCCGCAAACGCAAAGAATTACAGAATTTCTGCCATTTCAGCATTTGCTGCTTTAGATTATCTGGCCCAGAATTTTTAGGCCCATACACGATATCGTATTCCAATGTTTCATCGGCACCAATCCCAGCGGCTAGTTCATCCGCAATTGATTTGAGATCGGCTAACACCGCTGGAAAAATATCTTCTTGCTTATCGTATTTGGCTTTTAATACGGAACCATCATCTGGCCGTCCTTTAAATGCCTCTGAATACGGAATATCTCCCCAGCCATCCAATAAATAGGACCACATATAGTTATTCCAAATTCTTGCTATAGCCCTTGTATTTTTATACCCCTCTGCAGTGGCATCAGTCCTTTTTAGCAGATCCTTCATTTGGGTGATATTATAGTAACAAGCGGCCCAGCGATTGCCATAAGTATTATTTGTTGGGATCAATCCACTTAAATTATCAGGATATTGAATTTTAACAATATACCCAGCAAATGTACCATACCCATCAACATCGCCACCAAATTGGTCACCTGCATTCCGCATCACATTAACCAGCATGTTTTGTGGCGGAACATCATTTAAAGCATCCGGATCGGTATTTATTTTCTCAAAATTCTTGGTACACCCTGTAACCAGAAGAACTGCTAAAAAAGGCGTATATTTTAGTTTTTTAATGAAAGTATTCATAATCATAATTTTTTTGGGGTTCTAAATCTTAAACTTTATGTGTTAATTAAAATGTAAAACCAAGTTTAAGACCTATACTTCTTGAGTTTGGAACACTGGCTTGCTCAAATCCTACACCTCTAGAATCACTAGATACACCTCCGCCTTCCGGATCCAACCGCATCGTATTCGATTTATGTACCCAAAGCAATGCTAAATTGGTACCTGTGACAGAAATATTAGCACGCTTAATCCCTTTTATTTTACTATACAGATGTTTAGGTAAATTATACGAAATATAGGCTTCTCTTAATTTCAGAAAAGAACCATCAAAAACATACATTTCGGCAATGCCTCCATTTTCATACCAGTCCTGCGCAGTAGTCTCTATGGTATTTGCGACCCAGCCTCCTTTTCCGTCTGACATTGCAAATCGTTCGTTTTTCATCACGTCACGACCGGCAAGAATAGCCCTTTCACGAATGCCATCCGCAGCAGTAATTTCAGCTATACCCGTCGCATAACCATGGGACATTGTTTGTGACCAAATATCTCCTCCCTTACGGAAATCGAGCATAAAGCCAAATCTAAAATCTTTAAAGGTGAAGTCATTACGCATCGAAGCCAAGAAGTCTGGCACAGCATTACCAATCACTTGACCATCAATAGGTGTAGAAACCAGACCGTTGGACCCCACTTTAATAGCACCTTTCATAGGCCCATCTTCTACACGATCATAACCAGGTCCTACCAAGCTGCCCCATGGGCGTCCTACAGACGCCATATTGGAAATACCCCAAGTCCAACCCTGTCTATAGTCTTTCAAACCCAATTCGGGATAAAGTTCAACAACCTTGTTTCTATCTTTTGAAAAGTTGACAGTCGTTGTCCAGTTCAACCCATCTTCGCGCTTCAGGATATCGCCGCGTAACTGAACTTCAATACCTTTACTTCGAATTTCTCCCGCATTTAGGAAGATACTGCTAAACCCAACCACATTGGAGGTCGTTACTGGGAGCAATTGTTTTTTATTTACCTTTTGATAATAGGTAACATCTAAATGGAGCCGGTCTTTGAATAAACCAAGTTCAGTACCAATTTCATAAGACGTAATGGCTTCAGGTTCCAAGCCTTCAATGGCATAAACCATGCTTTTGTACATTTGCGCCAGGTTATTATAGGCGTCTGTTTGCGCATAATAATAGTTTCCATTTTGATAAGGTCGTGTAGCGTTACCTACTTTAACCAAATTAAATCGCATTTTCCAAAAATTCAAATAATCACTTTTCAGACCTTCAAATGAAGCTGTTGGAATCCAGCTTAAACTTGCCGAAGGATAAAAAAAGGATTTTTTTAACGTTGAAGACCAATCGTTCCGCGCTGTTAAATCTAAATACAATTGATCTTTCCAGCCCAAATTAGCCTGTCCATATACCGAATTGGAACGGCCTTTAGAATGGTCCATAAAGGTGTAAGCATCTCCGATTTTATTCGAAATGGTATAGACCCCCAACACATTTAATCCTTTTGCTCCTAGTGTATTTGTTTCATATTGATAGTCCCGATAATTTGCCCCCAAAATACCGGTTAAACTCAGATCGCCAAACTGTTTATTAAAATTTGCAATAAAATCTGCATTAAAATCGGAATTACTATTTTTTATTTCATCGAACTTTCCATTCTTATTATCAAAGTTAAAATATGTCGTTTCAAACATATGTGTATTATAGTAATCCAAGCCTACACGTCCCTCAAATTTCAAAAAATCAAAGGGTTGATAATACAATGAGGTCTTACCAAAAACACGGTTCATTTTCATAGCATTAAGAGACTCATGCATCGTATAAAAAGGATTCATATGGTAAGCGGAATTCCAATTGTAATAGGTATATTTCCCTTGTGCATCTTTTTGATCCCAGTTCTTTTTCAAGTCCTGCATATCCACCTGACGGCCAAACCAGATCAGGCCATTCATTGGATTGGCAGCATCATATCCCTGAGTGACCAAGTTGTTACTTTCTGTGCGCGTAAAATTACTCATAATGTCATAAGACACTTTATCACTAACCTTATATTCATTATTTAATTGCGCTGTATATTTTTTCTGATCCGTATTAGGCACCGTTCCGGTTTGATTTCGGTAAGAGATTGAAGCACGTGTAGACGATCGATCTGATTTGGAAAGCAATGAAATGTTATGATTTTGGGAAAAACCAGTTTGGAAGAACTCTCTAACATTATTTTTATGCGAATTCCATGCTGTTGCCTGGCGTACACCATTCACAACCGGGCTATTAAACTGTGGTATCAACAAGCCAATGTCCATGCGAGGACCCCAAGATTCATCGATATTATCATTAACACCAATGTTTCCTGTACCATCAACATAACTGAATGAATTTTGGGTTACATAATCCTGATAGGATAGATTTCCACCAAATTTCTTAAAACTGTATTCATCCCCCCGTGATCCCTGACCATATAAATTTTGGTACTTCGGTAAATTGGCCGCCCTGTCGATGGAAAAATTACCATCGTACGAAATCTGCACTCCGTTTTCGGCGCGTTTTCCAGATTTTGTCGTAATCATAATAACGCCTGTACCAGCACGCATACCGTATAGTGCCGCTGCCCCACCTTTCAGTACGTTGATGCTTTCTATATCATCTGGATTAATGTCATTTAAACCCGACCCGTAATCCACCCCGCTATACGTATTATCACCACTACGTTGAGAATCATTTGTAATAGGAATACCATCCACTACGATAAGCGGTTGCTGATTTGCCTGTAATGACGTATTTCCACGGATAGAAATACGGGCAGAAGAACCTATAGCTCCACCAAATTGGTTCACCTGTACCCCCGCAACCTTTCCCGCCAATGCGCCTGTTAGGCTATATTGTCCTGCATCTGTCAGTTCTTTTGCTTTAACCTCCTGCATAGCATAACCCAACGATTTTTTCTCCCTTGTGATACCTAATGCGGTAACCACCACTTCATCTAAATTCTCCGCTGAAGATTCTAATGTAACGTTTAAATTCGTTTGATTACTAAGTTGAATCTGCTTAGATTTGTAACCAACTGCAGTGACATTTAAAACTCCTCCACCTGTATATGTTAATGAAAATCCACCATCAATTCCTGTCTGCGTGCCGGCACCGCCTCGAATGGTCACCGATACCCCCGGTATTGGTTTGCCATCTTGATCCAACACTTTGCCTTTAAGTGCTGTTTGGGCATAAAGCGCAGAACATACTAGTATATTGGATGCTAGTATTGCAATACTTCTTTTGTTCATAAGCTAGTCTCTGTTAGTTAGTTTAAAATGCTTTTATAAAATCTAATTTATGCAAATGTTGAAACAGAGCACGCTATGATATTGACCAATATTACCCATATTTTAACATCAAATGTTAAAATATTACAAGTCTCACACAGCTAAAGCCATATCACCAAGCCTGAACAAACAAACCACAACCCCTTATTAAACAATAGAATACCACTAAAAAAAACAAACCCTTGCCAATATATTAGCAAGGGTTTTCGCTTCAGTAAAAACAATACAAATTATTAATTCTCAATAAATTTCTGACCATAAAAGACCCGTTTCGACTGTCCCCGTGTCACCTCGATTTGGTTTTTCCATTTTTGCTCTTTGGCCGTATTTAACTCAACGCTTTCCAAATCCCGCAGACGTGCAGCCAAGCGCTGCATTGCGATCTCTTTATTCTGCAATTGCGATCTCGTGTCCATCACCTGAACACTTATCCCTGTCGGAGCATGCGTCGCTCTAACGCCAGAACTTACTTTATTAACATGCTGTCCACCTGCACCGCTACTTCGCATCGTTTGGAAATATACATGCTTTAAATCCAACACCTTTTCCTTTTCACCCGGATGATACGTTTTAATTTCGACAAACCAATTCTTCCGTTTGTGTAAAGGACGAAAAGGGCTTTTACACACCCAACAGACTGTACCAATCCAATGATCAATCAATTGATCCATATCTTTTCCTCTAAATCTGACGATTAACGAACAAGGAAGTCCATCAACTTCTTCTGTTTCTATTTCCGTGACTTCAACTCCAACTTTACTACCTTCAAAAGAGATTCTGTCGACTACCAACCTAACGGCCATATTACATTCCTTAGGACCTCGTCCCGAAGAAATTTGTAAATACCTTTCTTTCATAACCTTATTTGTCCATACGTACAATCTTCGGACTAAACATTCCGAGAACAGTTACCAACTCCTGCTGTAATTGCATCACCCGATGAATATCTTTATACGCACGTGGTGATTCATCCAACGCACCGCCAATCAATTCTACACCATGTGCTTCCAGATCTTTCAGCATAGCGCTTTTTGTCAAATTATTTTTGCAGGCGGATCTCGACATGACACGCCCCGCTCCATGGGATGCAGACTGTAAACTTAAGGGGTTTCCCGTTCCCTCAACAATGAACCCTGGTGCTGTCATCGAGCCGGGAATCACCCCCAGCACGCCCTTGCCTGCAGGCGTTGCTCCCTTCCGATGAACAATGCATTCCTCCCCATTCACTAATTCCTTCCATGCGAAATTATGATGATTTTCGATCGTTACCATGGGATTACCGCCAAGTGCTTTAGCCAAACGTCGGTGGATGTCTGCATGACAGGCTTGGGCATACTCCCCAGCCAAATTCATTGCCATCCAGTATTCTTGTCCTTCTTGGCTTGCTAAATCCAACCAGGCCAAATGTTGGACATGACGTGGTAATGGACATTGTTGCGCCGCAAGGCTTGTGTAATGCTTAGCGATATTCGCCCCCAAACCTCGAGAGCCACTATGGGATAAAATCCCCAAGTACTGTCCTGGATTTATCCCCCATTCCTCCCGCACGGTTTGAAGCTCAACAATGCCCAATTCGACAAAGTGATTTCCACTACCAGAAGTCCCAAATTGTCTGTAAGCTTTACCCAACAGGGATTTTAATAGTGGGATTTCCTGAAATTCAGTTCTACTGAAAACAACATGGTCATGCTTATCACGATGAGTGTCATTTAAACCAAATTTGGTGTTTTCCTTCAATATATTTTTCAGTTGGAACTCCCTCCCTTTGAAATAACTGCCTGGTAAGTCGAATATCGACAGGCTCATCCGACAACCAATATCTACGCCTACACCATAGGGTATAACAGCATTTTCTGTGGCCAGTACCCCACCGATGGGAAGGCCATAACCTGTATGTGCATCCGGCATCAGTGCACCTTGTCTTGAAATAGGCAATCTCAGTGCATCATACAACTGTCTTTTTGCCTGCTCATCAATTTCATTTTCACCAAATATGCTAAATGGAGCACAATGTGAATGAAGCTCCTGCATGCGTACTTCAACAGGTTTAACAAGTCCTTCAGAGACCTTTCCCCATATTTTATGCGCCATAAATCGCTGCGGAGCTTCTATCAACTCAGCAAGTTCAAGAAGAATGGTTTCTTTATTTTCCCTCTTTCGATACCTTGTGATCAGCCCTAAAGCTGTATTAACTATATTATTTTGTGGAAAACCTATTTTTACTAGATCTTTTCCAGATAATTTACTTCCCATTTTTATAAAAAATATAAATAATTAGCCATCAATTTCCTCTTGGAAATCGGCAGCCTTTTTGAAAAAATTTCGGGAATATTCTTTTAGGGATTACGATTCTATTAAGCATTTTTCTTAATGCACAGTCAATTACTCCTATAGAGTCGAACGCACCTGTTTTTTTAAAACGCTGCATCCCTGAAGAGCTTTGACTATCTAAATAGAAACGAAAATCCGGAAAATTAAAAAGCCCGAATGAACTTCGGCTTTTTCATCTGTATAAATTGGTTTTTCAAAAGAAGTAAAGCGACCTGATTATTCACTCCAGCGGATTGAACAAACATGATGCGCTCCTATTTCGAAGAATATCTTAAATAGGACGAAAAGCACGAAGATTGCTTTCGGCAAATCCATTTGCCTTAAAAGCTTGCTGTGTTATTATTCTAGCGACCAACATATCTTTTCGTGTTTAAATTATTAAAATATTATTATCAAGTGCAAATATAAGTAAGTTCAGTTTAAAATAGAAAAATTCGCGAAAATTTAATCCGAGTTAAATGGAAGCGGATCCTTTAACACAAATTTAAAATCGAGTGTCTTCTCGCCTCTGGTCACTCGAAAATACATTTCCTTTCCCTCTTCTGATTTAAAAAGATTGTGAATTGACTCCAGGGAAAATGACGATGCAGATCTACCATTGATCCGTACAACCTTATCTCCGGGTATTAGTCCTGCGATTGCCGCAGGCGAACCATCACGAACGGTCGCAATTTTGTACATATTTCGAAGTACAAAGCGATACTGTACGCTGTTGCCCATTCTTACCTCTGTGCCGCCATCTTTTTGCAGAACGACAGGTATTTCTTCTTTTTCGTATTTAATGCCATCATGTATAATCTCCAAGCCACTCATATTCAGATAATAAAAGCGATCAAAATCTTTATTCTTATGAAGATATATCGACTTGTTGGGATAATCGAATACGACCTTAAATCGGCGTAACAACTCGTTTCCAATGGAACCTATTCTTTCGCTCACAAATGTTGCATGCTGTAACGAACTCAATTCGGGATAGGCTACCAAGGGGTAGTTCATTGTAAACGGCCCAAGTTCGAGCGATCGGATTCGATTTCTTTTTCCATAAATCTCACCGTTAAAACCCTGCCCTATGTAGTCATCAATAAATGGGGGCTTAATATCAAAATTGTTTAGCTTTGAAGGAATAAGCATTAAGGCATCACTATTTCCCATGTCGATCAATACACGACCATCAATAGAAACATCACCCTGTTTAAAAGCAACCGAAGTATAGGGACGACTATTTAAAATATCCAGCGGCAAACGCTGCATCTTGTCAAGTCCCTTGGGCCGGTTCGCCTTGGCATATAAGGTAATACGATGTTTTTGAAAATCCATTTCCATCATTTGGTTTTCAAAAAAGCGACTTCCCATAATTCCATTAACTTCCACTCCTATCCGAGTAGAGATATCAATATGCGCATTTTGAAGAATATAGATCGGTTGGTCTAAATCTTCATATACCCCAGCAATATTCACCTGATTATGTATGGATAAATAGCCATCCAACCCCTCTTCCCTACCCAATCCCTGAAATTTATTAACAAAAACAGCGCTATCAATTGACTTTAATGTTTCGCCAAATATCATGGTTTCTTTAACCCCCGTATCCAACAGGAAGTTCATCATATATCCATTTACCTGTACAGGGATAATCACCAGGTTATGTACGAAAAGAAAAGGAATTTTAACATTCTTTTTCCCGTTTAAGACAAACCCTACTTGCCCCTGAGTAATGAAAAAACACAGCAGTGCCAGCGATAAAAAAACTGTTTTCATCCAAGTTTATATTTGGTATTTCCAATTTAAACAAGAATATTCAGATTAAAGAAAGTTTATAAAAAAAAGCCCATCTTATTGCCATTTCGACGGTAGTTAATTTATCTTTCTTATCTACAAGTCTGGTTCAAGATTACACTTACTTTACCGTTTCTGTGCTATTTTATTGCTGTTTTATTGCTGTTTTATCGTTAAAATACCAAAGAATAAACAAAGAAACACCAAAGAAACGGCAAACGAATACCGAGGAAGGTCTAATGAAAGTAGCTACAATAAGCGAAGAAACACCAAAGAACAAGCAATAGCTGCAGCAACTTAGAATCAAATAGTGACCAAGTTAGATCTTGAGACAATGCTTATTCAGTGCTTGCTCAGTGATCGTTCAGTGATTGTTCAGTGATCATTCAGTACAAATTGAATAAGCACTGACTGATCACTGTCTAAAGATTGATTGAAAATTGTTATTAGATATAAGTTGATATTAGGATGTATCTGTTTTAGTACCTACCTTGATTAGCTATAATCCGGAACTTGTGGCAATCTTCAGGTCAGATGCAGCATAGACGCACAAAAAAATCCTCTTTACAGTAAGTAAAGAGGATTTTAGTACCCGGAGCCGGAGTCGAACCGGCACGGTTTCCCACTGGTGTTTGAGACCAGCGCGTCTACCAATTCCGCCATCCGGGCATATCCGTTTGGGATGATGCAAAAGTAGGTTTTTTATTGAAAAGGAGAAAACTTTTTGAACAAATTTTCAACGAAAACCAATATAGAACTGAAATTCAGTCGAATAATTTTTCATTAGTTACTCAAAAAACTTGCTTTAACCGTGATATTAGCTGTTTTTTTTCTCGAGGTTGTATTAAATGCACCGCCAGAAGAGTACTCTTCGTTGTCGTTTTGTCCTGTTATCTGAAAAATTCCGAGATCAGCCTTTACCAGATTACCTAATCCGGCATTCGATTCCTTTGCAATATTGTCTGCACGTTGATGTGCATTTTTTGAAGCCTGTGAAATAAGTTCCAATTTCAGATCCTCTAGCTTGGAGTAATAATAATTGGGGGTGCTGGAGCTAAGTTCTATCCCTTTGGAAATTAATGTCGATATTTCTCGTGAGGCATTGTCCACTTTATTTAAGTCTTTGGATTCGACACTTACGGCCTGCGATAAGGTATAACCGGAAAAAGTATTATAACCATTCCCCTTTCCATCTGTATGATATTCGAAATCTTTGGCAATATTAACGGCTTCGAAACGGATCTCGTCGGCTTTAACCCCCTGTTGTACTAAAAAATCCCGCACCAAATCACGATCAGTGGCCAGTTGTGCTGAAGCAGCACTCAATTCGTAATTCTTTCGGCTAAAAGTAGCACTCCATTTGACTAGATCAGATTCGAAATCTTTTTTGGCATTACCATTAACAGTGATTGTCTGCGTCGATTTAAACTTATAGCGATAAGCTGTACCCAATATCCAGGTGCCAAGCAAGAGCACAGCGCCCATTATAATCGAAATAATAACAGCGGATGATGATTTCATAACCAGTTTTTTATGTTTACGTAACAATGAATATACCAAAAAATCGATGTTTATTTATTTTTTATGAATAAATTGCGACAAAAAGGTTTAAAATATGAATAAGAAAAGTATCTGTATTCCATTTTGTTTTCTGGCAGCATTCGCTGCCCATGCACAAAAGAAACCATTGGATCATACGGTATATGATAGTTGGCAAAGCGTATCATCGCCCTATATCAGTAAATCGGGAAAATTTGTCCTGTTTCAGGTCGTTCCACAAGAAGGCAATAATCAGCTTTTTCTCAAAACCAAAGAAAACAAAGAACTCATTCAAATTCCCCGTGGATATAATGGAAAACTGACAGATACCGAAAACCATCTGCTAAGTTTGGTCAAAGCACCATTTGCCGTAACCCGCGAAGCCAAAATCAAAAAGAAGAAAGTCGAAGAACTCCCAAAAGATTCATTGGCGATCTACAATTTAACGACTTCATCCCTTGTCAAATTTGCGCAGGTAAAATCTTACAAAATTGCCGATCATAACAACAATTTTGTCTCTTTTCTTTTCGACAAGGAAATAAATGAAAAATCTGAAACAAAAACGGCTAATGATGCCACATCGGCAAAGAAAAGCAGCGATAAAAAGAAAAAAACAGTTGCAACGCTTGCTTTATATGATTTAAATTCCGGTGATTCGGTACAATTTTCATCCGTAGACCAATACGAATGGAATAAAAACGGATCAAAAATTGTTTTTTCAAAAAAAACAGATTCGAAAGATAGCCTGTCAAAAGAATCTGGAGTCTACCTCTACGAAATAGCAACTAAAAAGCTCAAAAAGATATCAAATGGAAAAGGCAATTATAAAAATTTCAAATTTGATGAATCAGGCAACCAGCTCGCTTACCTAGGGGATCTCTCCAATGAAAAGGCATTGCTGAAAAATTATAATTTATATTACTATTCAAATGGTATAGATACAGCCCAATATCTCGCAACAAAAACCAGCAATGGTATACCTAAAAACTGGGCCGTTAGCGGGGATGGGGATATCCGTTTCAGCAAAAATGGAGAGAAGTTATTTTTCGGCATAGCACCAATACCTCGTGTCAAAGACACCACTTTGGTTGATTTTGAGCATGCTAAAGTAGACGTTTGGAACTGGCAAGACGATTATTTACAACCAATGCAGTTGGTAAATTTAAAGAAAGACCTTGCAAGAAACTTCTTAGCGGTCACTTACCCCAAATACAATCGTAACATTATCCCCCTTACGGACCAAACATTCAACTCCACGGCACTTACACCGGATGGAAATGAAGAGTATGTCTTAGCGCGTACTGATTTTGGCAAGCGCATCGCAAGTCAATGGGAAGGTAGTACAAGAGATGACATCTATCTGGTTTCGACAAAAACAGGAAATAAAGAGTTAATCCTTTCAGACTTTTCAGGAAATGCAATCTTAAGTCCTGACGCAAAATACATCGTATATTTCGACCAAGATAAAGGAACCTGGAATTCCTATCAGGTTAGGTCAAAGAAAAAAACAGTTCTAAATGACGGTATACCTGCGTCCTTTGCCGACGAGGAAAATGATATGCCTACCTCAGCACAAGGATACGGCATGGCAGCATGGAGCCCAGACTTTAAAGGGATTTACGTCAATTCGAGATATGATATCTGGTATTTTAACTTGGACGGATCCAACAAATCCATCTTGACAAACGGCTATGGGGCTGCTTCGCAGACAACTTTCCGCTACTTGCCTTTAAAAAGAGAAGAAGATCGCGAACAAGCCACAACACTAGACTATAAAAAGGGTGGTTTTCTAACGTCTTTTGACAATAAAACCAAAGAATCTGGTTTCTACCAGTTCAAGGGACAGCATAGCGATCCTAAAAGTCTTTTGGTAGAGGCAAAAACGTTTAAGAATATCAGCTCTTCGGCAGATCAACAAACGATACTGTACAGTAAAGAGGATTATATGAATTCACCTAATATATATACCAATACAATTAAGTTCAAAGACGAATTACAGCTATCCAATATTAACCCCCAACAGGCTAATTACAATTGGGGTACAGCAGAACTTGTTCATTGGACAACGCCTGAAGGAAATCAGGCGGAGGGAATTCTTTATAAACCAGAAAATTTTGATCCTGCAAAAAAATATCCCATTATAGCTTACTTCTATGAAAAGCTTTCAGATGGATTATATACGTATCAACCTCCTGCTCCTACACCATCACGTTTGAACATCCCCTATTTTGTAAGTAACGAATACCTTGTATTTGCACCAAATATAAGCTACAAAACAGGTCACCCGGGTCAATCAGCTGAAGAATACATCAATTCGGGGATGAGAAACCTCGCTCAGAATGCATGGGTTGATAGTACGAAAATGGGAATACAGGGGCAAAGTTGGGGCGGCTATCAAGTTGCTCACCTCATTACGCGGACCAATATGTATGCTGCGGCTTGGACTGGTGCTCCTGTTGTCAACATGACATCTGCCTATGGCGGAATACGCTGGCAAACCGGTATGTCGCGCCAATTCCAATACGAACATACACAAAGCCGCATCGGAAAAACCCTATGGGAAGCTCCGGAACTGTACATCGAAAACTCACCTTTATTCCATTTGGATAAAGTTAAAACTCCCGTTGTCATTATGGCCAATGACAATGATGGGGCCGTGCCATGGTATCAAGGCATTGAAATGTTTACTGCATTGCGCCGATTAAACAAACCTGTATGGATGCTGAATTATAATGGTGATGAACATAACCTCATACTCCGACAAAACCGCAAGGATATACAAATTCGGGAACAGCAATTCTTCGATCATTTCCTAAAAGGTGCCCCCGCTCCTGCTTGGATGAAGAAAGGAGTACCTGCCACCGAAAAAGGAATAGACTGGGGATTCGAATTATAACACAAAACAATAAAAAAGGTGTGATTTATACAAATCACACCTTTTTTATTAGCCAAAAACCATAATTTTCAAATTATTTCACAAAAAACATCAAAAAAAATTTCAGTTTTCAATAAAAACACAATATTTTTGAAAAACAAAATCAACAAAACTGTAATTTAACTACAAAATACAAATGTCGAACCTAAGATTCAAAGCAGTAGAAGCAGCAGGCTCACGCCAAATTGCTTCATTTGAAAAAGTTGAAACTAAAAAAGCAACTGACATCTACGGAAAGAATGTTTTTTCCGTAAACAAAATGAAAGACTACCTTCCTAAAAATTCATACAAGGAGTTAGTTGCATCCATTGAAGAGGGACAGATTATTTCAAGAGATTTGGCTGAACACATTTCACAGGCCATGAAAACTTGGGCACTTAACCACGGCGTTTCTCACTACACACACTGGTTTCAACCGCTGACAGGTTCGACTGCTGAAAAACATGATGCTTTTTTTGAGCCAGACGAAAACGGTGAAGCAATTGAAAAATTTACAGCTGACGCATTAGTTCAACAAGAGCCCGATGCATCTTCTTTCCCAAACGGTGGTATCCGTAATACGTTCGAAGCTAGAGGTTATACAGCTTGGGATCCATCTTCTCCTGCCTTCATTTACGAAACAGGCGCTGGTAAAACATTATGTATTCCAACAGTTTTTGTTTCCTATACGGGTGAATCATTAGACTATAAAGCTCCTTTATTGAAAGCGATCAACGCAGTAGATAAAGCTGCAACAGATGTTGCTCAATATTTTGATAAATCGGTCACTAAAGTAAACGCTTCTCTTGGTATTGAACAAGAGTATTTCTTGGTTGACCTTTCCTTATATAATGCTCGTCCAGATCTTCAGTTAACTGGCCGTACGTTATTTGGCCATATGTCGGCAAAAGGCCAACAATTGGAAGACCACTATTTTGGTGCGATTCCAGAGCGTGTATTAGCTTACATGGTGGATTTGGAAAATGAAGCTTTAAAATTAGGTATTCCTTTAAAGACTCGTCACAACGAAGTTGCACCTTCTCAATTTGAATGTGCTCCAATGTACGAAGAAATCAACTTGGCTATCGATCACAACCAATTGTTGATGAATGTCATGGAACAAGTTGCTTTAAGACACAACTTCAAAGTATTGTTGCATGAAAAACCATACTCCGGTGTCAACGGATCTGGTAAACACAACAACTGGTCTTTAATCACAAATACCGGTGTAAATTTATTATCTCCTGGAAAAACGCCTAAAAACAATTTGATGTTCTTGACTTTCTTTGTCAATACCATTAAAGCTGTTTATGAATATGCTGATTTGATGCGTGCTTCTATCGCTAGTGCAAGCAACGATCACCGCCTAGGTGCAAATGAGGCTCCGCCAGCAATTATTTCAATTTTCTTAGGCTCTCAATTGGATGAGCTTTTGGAAGAAGTTGAATCTGCTCGTGTTGCTAAAAAAGTAAAAGCAGAGGCAAACTTATGGCATGGTATTCCTAAAGTTCCTGAATTAAAATTGGACAATACAGACCGGAACCGTACTTCACCATTTGCTTTTACTGGTAACAAATTTGAATTCCGCGCTGTTGGTTCTTCTGCAAACTCTGCTTTACCGATGACCGTATTGAATGCAATCGTTGCAGCACAATTGATCGAGTTCAAAACGGAAGTAGATAAACAAATCAAAAAAGGCATTAAAAAAGATCTTGCAATCTTAAATGTTGTCCGCAAATACATCAAAGATTCAAAAGCAATCCGTTTCGAAGGCAATGGATATAGCGAAGAGTGGGAAAAAGAAGCTGAGGCACGTGGTCTTTCTAACATCAAATCTACGCCTAAAGCATTAGATGTTTATGTAAAAGAAGAATCTTTAGCCCTGTTTGAATCACTAGGTATTTATACTAAACGTGAATCAGAAGCTCGCCACGAAATCTTGCTTGAAAACTTCTATAAAAAATTACAAATTGAGGCACGTGTCATCGAAGAGATGGTTAACAACCAAATTGCTCCTGCATGTTTCATTTATCAAAACGAATTGATTGAAAATGTCAAAGGATTAAAAGACCTTGGTCTAGCGCAGGCAGCATTCAGCTCTCAATTGAACTTTGTAGAACGTATTTCAACACACGTAAATACCATCTTGGAGCAAGCTGAAGCAATGCGTCAGGAACGTAAAAAAGCAAACCAA
Organism: Sphingobacterium paramultivorum; assembly: GCF_014109745.1. NCBI lineage: Bacteria > Pseudomonadati > Bacteroidota > Sphingobacteriia > Sphingobacteriales > Sphingobacteriaceae > Sphingobacterium > Sphingobacterium paramultivorum. The sequence goes on along the minus strand of NZ_CP058555.1, from coordinate 1,043,828 downwards.
ATTGATGACGTACGTGAAAGATCAATCGCTTACGATGAATCGGTTAAACCATATTTCGATGTGATCCGTTATCATGTCAACAAATTGGAGAAAATTGTTGATGACAAAAAATGGCCTCTTCCAAAATTGAGAGAGATCTTATTTTTAAGTTAAGATAACTTCCCTGAAACAAAAAGAGCCTGCGATATCGCAGGCTCTTTTTGTTTCAGGGAAACGTTCGCTATCTCTCGCTCCTTATCTCCCCTCACAACAGTAGCTCCTATTTTTTTAACCGATTATCTTCATCATTATTACCAGCCTTCTTATTGACTGACTTAATATTCATATTACCAAAACGATAAGAAACTGACAATCGGATAACCCGACTATCATATCCATTTCGTATACGATAGTATCCATTTTCCTGATAACTCGACAATCTGCGCTGACCTCTTGTATTCAACACATCATTTACAGCCAACTTTACATTCAATTTTTTGTCAAGAAATGTTTTTCCAGCACCTAGATCGATACCATAGTAAGACTGAAAACTAAATACCCCATATACTGCTGGCGAAAAATAATTGGCTGTCAGCTCCAGATTTGTTGTTTTCCCAATTCGAATATCATGATTGGAACTTACCTGGAAAGATAACTTTTCCAATTGGCGTTGCGCTCCGGAGTGCTCATCAAAACTAAACTTATTATAAAAAGCGCTGGCATTGTTAGAAATACTCCACCATTTAAAAAGCTTAACTGGTATATTGACATTCATGTTGTAATAATCAAAGTAAGCCAGATTTCTATCTGTCTGTGCAATAGCTTTGGTCTCCGAATTGCTTTCTATGACCTGAGTGATGGCATCATTGGTCCTCTTGTAGCCCAAACTCAATAAATAGCGATCTTTAAAGGTATAATTTACTTCATACGAATTGGTATATTGTGGATTTAAATAAGGGTTGCCATACTGATACGTGTATTGATCCAAATAATACACAAAGGGATTCAATGCCCCATAATCAGGACGGTCAATACGTCTGCTATAACTCGCACCAAGCTTGTGATCATCATTAATCTGTTGCTGTACAAATATTGATGGGAAAAAATCGGTATAGGTACGTTTTGTTTGTTGCCCAAGCGTCACCGAGTTTCCTAGGGAGCTTGTATTTTCAACACGCAGTCCAGTTTGTACCGAAAACTTTCCGAATGATTTATTTAGGCTGAAATAAGCTGCAGCTATATTTTCATTATACAAAAACTGATTACTTTGACCATTATTTTGCACAAACTCGCCTTGCTGATCCTGATCTTCGTATAACAAATTATTATCTGTTTTTACACGGCTATATTTTAAGCCCGCCTCAAGTTTCGTCGTTTTATTAAAAGGATGCACAAAATCGGTTTTAAAAACCAAAATTTTGGTCTTAGAAAGCATATCATTCCGGAAAATATTCGGTGATTTAAATTCTTCCCAATTTGCATCCAAAAAACGGTTTCCAACAGTGCTATTGTCATTATTCTTCGAATATGAATAATCCCCATTAACGGTCAATTCAGTCCCTAAGGTATCAAATGTCTTTTTATAGTTAAGATTATAAGTGAGGTAGTGGTATTTAAAATCTGACAAATTGCTTCCTAATACAATCGAATCAAGCTTTCCTTTTTGAGAGGCGATCAGATTGCTTCCCTCGCGTGTTGAATGGCCATTACTTACGTTACCGTTAACCACAAATCCAATGACCTCCTCTTTCCCCAGGTTAAAATCTGCCGCAAATTTGAAATTATGGCCTCGATAGCGGAATTTCGAATAAGAATCCGAATTGAAAAAAGTCGTCCCGATTTTGGTATCTACAGCCCTATCGATATTTAAATCATTAAAGCCTAAGGCATTTGCGTAGTTATAAGAAGAAAATAAGTTCACCCAACTGTTACGATGGTTTACTAGAAAGCCACCATCCGCCTTTGTATATTTACCCTGCCCTAAATTGAGGTTTAAACTAACATTACTTCCAAATTGCGTATTCTTCTTTGTCTTAATATTAATAATTCCTGCATTCCCTGCTGCATCGTATTTTGCGGGTGGATTGGTGAGTACTTCGATCGATGCTATTGCATTGGAAGCTGTATTTTCCAATAATCGCGATACTTCATCTGCAGAAAGATAAGTAGGCTTACCATCAATCATGATAATCACATTACTTTTTCCACGTAGATTGATCTTTTTATTGTCTAAAGTTACCCCTGGAACCTTTTGCAGGAGTTCCAATGCGTTATTCCCTGTTGCCAAAATACTGTTTTCAACATTGAGGACAACTTTATCAAGGTGACTTTCAATCAATGGTTTCTTACCGATCACCTGTGCCTCACTCAGCACTTTACTTTCCACCTGTAAACGAATCGTATCCAGTACCTTGAGATCACCCGCACTCACGACCATTTCAGCAGAACGATAAATAGCATAACCCACCGTGGACACCTGTAGGCTGTACTTCCCTTCGGGTATCGCAGACAACACAATTTCTCCATTTTCGTTGGATAAAGTTCCTTTTAACAAGATATCATTGGGCTTACGAAACAATGAAATATTTGCAGCCACAATAGGCTGATTGTCTTGTCCAACAACGACTGTACGTAATTTTCCCCCGTCAGACTGTGCTGAAACGGGTCCGGCAATAGAAAACAGGAATAAAACAAGAGAAAATAAGAGCAATTTAATTTTTTGTGGTTTCATAATGTAATTTCTTAAGGCTATCGATTGGATAGTCAACTTCATAATAATGACAACAAACCTCGTGTATTCATTACACGTTGACTAGTAGAAATAGATAGATCGTCCGATTCACTCGGTAGACAACCAAATAACATCGGTAAACCATGTCATTCGCTGATCGATGCTAAAGCCGATAAAATCATCCCAGCTAATCTTGAATCTCCAAAAAGCACAGCGCAAGAAAAGCACATCGAATCAAAATAAAAATTCAAAAAATCAACAAAAATCAAAACAAATAAATTGTATACAAAAAATATTAAGCATAATATTTGTATTTTTACATAGAAAATTAGTAAACTGATTAATGAGCACTGTATCATTGAAGAAAAGATTCTACCGTATTTATATCCTTATGATACGATTTATGCATGGCGAGCATTCTGGAGACGCATTACGTAATGTTTCCATCAGCATCTTGCCAAGTTTGGCGATCTACTTATTGGGAGCGCAAGCGAGCACGGCTATTGGAATCGGTGTCGGATCGTTGTTAACAACACTCACAGATCCTCCTGGAAACAGAAAAGATAAACTTTCTTCTGCTCTCGTATGTATTCCCACCTTCTTTGTTGCATCATTGTTTACAGCGATTGTATTTCCGTATCATTGGCCCTTGGTTATACTGCTAGCAGCGGCCGGTTTTATATGTACGTTATACGGTATTTTTGGGGCTCGCTATGCTGCAATTGGAAACATGACATTGATTCTCATGAGTTTTGTGATCGGAATGGCCCCGCAACACCCTTTTGCGGTTAGTTTACAGATTACAACAGGTTCCATTATATACTACTTTTTTAGCCTTTTACAAGCCTATATACAACCTTATCGCTCGCTAAAACATGCGATGGCCAATGGTTTTCATGGATTGTCCCAATTTCTATTGATACGATCACAGTCTTACGATCCCAATATTCCTTTGAATATAACGTACAGTCGCGTAGGCAAAATTCATGGCCTGATCAGCGAACAACAGGAACAAATCAGGTCTCTTCTTTTTCGAGAAAAAAAAATCATAAGTCAACAGTGGCATAAAAGCAATTATTGGCTCAGTCAGGTTTATGGGTTAATTGACCTTCATGAGTTAATTATTGCACTTGATCACGACTATGATGCGATTCGCAAAAATCTTGCAGACACGGGCAGCCTCCCTTTAATTCGTCACACAATCAAATTATTAGCTTTAGAAATTGATAGCTTTTCACAACCTAACAAGAGGTTTCGGTATGCGCATCAATTATATCACAATAACTTTAAAATTAATGCCCTCTTACAGGATTTAAAAGAAATTCAAGAACAGCAGACCGGTCAAGCAAAAAGTATATTATGTTCGATCATAAGCAACATCGAAGCAATTATTGAAGTACTCAGCCGAATTCAGGTAGCTTTTTATCAAAATCAGGAAATTCAGGATAAGATTGACAGCAGTGAGTACCAGCAATTTATCAATCGACCTTTGCGCAATCTTGCTGATCTAAAAAGTAAACTCCATCTGAATAACCCGCTTTTTCGATTTGCAGTTCGGATGGCTCTTCTTTTTGGAACAGGCGCATTGATCGGTATTTTATTTTTGGATTTTAAATATACCTATTGGATCTTACTGACGATCGCTATTGTTGCCAGACCAGCATTTTCAATGACAAAAAAGCGTAATATAGAGCGTATTGTAGGCACATTCTCGGGTATAATAGTTGGTATATTCTGCTTAATTTCTATTCATTTTCTCCCAGCTCTCCTTACCATAGCTGCATTAGGTCTTTTCGGATTCTTTTTGTTCAACCGATCTAATTATATGGTCAGTGTCATCTTTATTACCTTGGGAATTGTGATTGCGCTCAATTTGTTTGAAGGCAATATCAATCTCATTTTAGGCAGCCGAATACTTTTCACACTCATTGGAGCATTCTTGGCTATAGCAGGTTATTTCTTGATCCCCGTACGCCAGAGCACAGGCATGGTTCAGCTGGCAAAAGAGGTATCCCTTTACAACGAGCATTATTTCCAAACCATCAATAACCGTCTGTCGGAAGAGAAACAAAGTTCTTTTGATATACGACTGGCTCGCAAAAAAGCGCAGACTGCCATGGCGCTATTTTCAGACGCTATCAATCAAATGAAAAAAGAACCCGAGCATAAATGGATGGATTGGTCACATATCCACCATTTTCAAGCACTCTCTTATCAGGTCAACTCCCATTTGGTGGGTCTTTCACTATCGTTAAGCAAAAAGACGAATCGCCACCTAGCGTATGATATCCATAGTAGAATTGATGCACTTAAACCTCTTTTAACAGATTTAAATCAAATTGCGGAACGGATCAACTTAAAGAAATCATAATACCCGATTGACAGTTATTTATCCGGTTTCATCCGACGATATGCGATCCCGATCGGTATGTTATTTAAAATTCCTTTAACTAAAAAATAGCTTTTCTTTTGCTTTAATAAAAAAAGAGTTTATATTTGTGTCGTCTTCGAAAGAAGATTTCTAATCAACACCTCCCTTAATCAGTAGGTCTTGATTTATAAAGAAGTGGCGAGAGACTGGCTCAATGACCCACTGGCAACCTTCAATTTGTTTGAAAAGGTGCCAATTCCTGTCCAAAACAATATCGTTTTGGAGCATATAAATGACATAAGACAATGATTATTAAACTACTGAAGTCCATTAAAAATTCAGGTTCAACACAAGTGAACCACACGATAAGCGAAAGTGTAAGTCATCGTACAACTGTATTGATGCGAATGCGTATGCATATGCACTTCCATGCTTGTTAAAAATCATTTCCTTTTTCTTGGATAAAGATTTAACAGACCCTTCAACGAGGTGTGTATGCTTCTCTTTTTACTTAGCAATTTCTTTTTGAACCCTTAAAATCTGATATATTATGTCTTCAAACAAAAATTTAAAATTCGAAACTCTTCAGGTTCACGCTGGCCAAGTCGCTGATCCTACTACGGGATCTAGAGCAGTTCCTATATATCAAACAACATCTTTTGTATTTGAAAATGCCGAACACGGCGCAAACTTATTTGCATTAAAGCAGTTCGGCAATATCTATACACGGATTATGAACCCTACTACGGATGTTTTCGAACAACGTATTGCGGCACTGGAAGGTGGAGTCGCTGCTGTTGCTGTTGCATCTGGCCAGGCGGCACAGTTTATTGCATTAAATAATATCTTGGAAAGTGGTGACAATTTTGTTGCCGGATCCAACTTATACGGCGGTACATTTAACCAGTTTAAAGTTTCTTTTAAACGCCTGGGCATCGAAGCTCGTTTTGCAACGGACGCCGAGGCAGATAAAATTGAAGCCCTCATTGATGATAAAACAAAGGCCATCTATGTTGAAACAATTGGAAACCCAAGTTTCAATATTCCAGACTTTGAGAAAATTGCTGCCGTAGCAAAAAAATATGACTTACCATTAATCGTCGATAATACTTTTGGAGCTGGAGGTTATTTATTTAAACCTTTGGAGTATGGTGCGAATGTTGTTGTTGAATCGGCTACTAAATGGATCGGTGGACATGGTACAAGCATTGGCGGTGTCATCGTCGACGGCGGAAACTACAATTGGGGCAACGGAAAATACCCTCAATTTTCCGAACCATCTGAAGGTTATCATGGCTTAGTTTTTTCCGAAGTTTTCGGTGAAGGCGGACCGTTTGGAAATATTCAATTTGCCATTCGGGCACGTGTGGAAGGGCTTCGAGATTTCGGGCCAGCACTCTCCCCTTTCAATTCATTCTTATTATTACAAGGGCTTGAAACCCTGTCTTTACGGGTGCAACGCCATGTAGACAACACTTTAGAGGTAGCTAAATGGCTTGAGGCGCATCCACAGGTAGAAAAAGTAAACTATCCGGGCTTAAAAAGTTCTCCGAGCTTCGCTAACGCACAAAAATACCTTAAAAATGGCTATGGTGCAGTGCTTTCTTTCCAGCTCAAAGGTGACGCAGCACAAAAGGCCAATAGCTTTATCGACAGCTTAGAATTGATCAGTCACTTGGCCAACGTCGGTGATACGAAGTCATTGATTATCCATCCAGCAGCGACTACTCACCAACAATTGAGTGATGAAGATCAAGCCAATGCTGGAGTGTTCAAAGGTTTATTACGTCTTTCTGTAGGAATAGAACATATTGATGACATCAAAGCTGATTTACAACAAGCTTTTGATAAAATTAAATAATCAGATTTTTTCGGCTTAAACTTAAACGTAAAATGAGTAAGCATATTTATCTGCACCCGGAGCCTTTTGTATTTGAAAATGGAAGAGAGCTTACTGATTTACAAATCAGTTATGAAACATTTGGCAAACCCAATGCAGATCGCAGTAATGTGATCTGGGTTTGCCATGCACTAACGGCTAATGCAGATGTACTGGATTGGTGGTCCGGTCTTTTTGGAACAGGTGAATTGTTTGATTCAAACGATTATTATATTATCTGCGCCAATGTCATAGGATCAGCATATAATAGCAGTAATCCGCTATCTGTAAACCCAGCTACTGGACAGCCCTACTACCTATCTTTTCCTGAATTTACAGTAAGGGATTTGGTCAACGCACATCAATTTCTTGCAGACTACCTGGATATCAAACAAATAGAGATCCTTATTGGGGGCTCATTAGGCGGTCAACAAGCATTGGAATGGGCCGTATCGCACAGTATAGCCATCAACCATCTAATCGTCGTTGGAACAAATGCCGTCCATTCACCATGGGGTATTGCATTCAATGAAAGTCAACGTCTTGCCATCACAACTGATCGAACCTTTTACGCCAATCATCCCGATGGCGGAGCTAAGGGTTTAAAAGTTGCACGCGCTATGGCACTGTTGTCTTACCGCAACTATACAACGTATGCCAACACACAAAAGGAGGATGATAACGAAAAACTCGATCATTATAAAGCATCCTCCTATCAAAACTATCAGGGTGAAAAATTGGTGAAACGCTATAATGCGTACAGCTATTACTTCCTAACCAAAGCAATGGACAGCCATAATCTAGGTCGGGGAAGACGATCTATCGAATCCGCTTTAGCGAGCATCGACTGTCCAACTTTAGTATTGAGCGTCAATACAGATTTGTTGTTTCCTCCACAAGAGCAACAATTCATCGCTCAACATGTTCCGAATGCCCACTATCAGGAGATTGAATCTACCTATGGCCACGATGGATTTTTGATCGAAACAAAAAAACTCACAAAAATCATCAGCAACTTTCTGCGGGAACAAAAAGAATACCTAAACGAATTAGTATAAGAGAATAAATAATATATATAAGAGAATTTAAGAAGAGATATGAGTAATAAATTAACAATAGGGATGTTTGGGTTTGGTGTAGTAGGCCAAGGTCTTTACGATATCATCAAAACCAAAAATCTTAATCTGGAGATCAAAAAATTTGTCATTAAAAACGGAGATAAAAAGCGCTCGCTACCAGCAGATCTATTTTCTACCGACGCGGAAACAATTTTAGGTGACCCAGAAATTAACACTGTTGTCGAACTAATAGATGATGCCGAAGCAGCCTATCAACTAACTGTTCGTGCCTTGAAATCGGGAAAAAATGTGGTATCTGCCAATAAAAAAATGATTGCCACCCATTTGGAAGAGCTGGTTGATATCCAACATGAATATGGCACCAGTTTATTGTATGAAGGTGCCGTTTGCGGAAGTATTCCTATTATACGGAATTTAGAAGAGTACTATGACAATGAATTACTTCATTCTGTCAGCGGTATTTTTAATGGATCTTCCAACTATATTTTATCTAAAGTTTTCAATGAAAACCAGCAATATACAGACGCTTTAAAGAAAGCGCAAGAACTTGGTTTTGCAGAAACAGATCCAACCCTGGATGTAGGTGGATTTGACCCAAAATTTAAAGTATGTATTGTTGCTTCCCATGCGTACGGAATCTATGTCAAACCAGACGATGTCTTTAATATTGGTATTGACAAATTGGGACAGCAAGATATTCGTTTTGCTAAAGAAAAGAACCTCAAGATCAAATTGATACCAACAGCAAAAGAGATCGATGGCAACAAAGTTGTACTTTATGTATTACCACGCCTAGTAGGCAAAGAGAGCATGCTCTATAATGTAGAAAATGAGAACAATGGTGTATTGGTAAAAGCTGCCTTTGCAGACGAGCAATTTTTCTATGGTAAAGGAGCAGGTGGACACCCGACGGGCTCTGCTGTGCTATCGGATATCGCTGCCCTTCGCTATGGATACCGTTATGAATATAAAAAACATTTAGAATCCAGCACATTAAATTATAGCCAAGATTATTTAATTAAGGTTTATTTGAGATACACAGATGATACACTGATTGAAAAGTTAAATTTCAGTGAAATCACAGAACGATATTACGCACCAGATTTCAAATATGTCATAGGACATATTAATCTTCAACAAATCGCAGCTCACAAAGCTGATTTGGATCAAGAGGGCAATTTTATTGCTGAAATCGCGTAGGCAATCAACAAACCAACCTACCTTGAAAATAGCCCCGAATGGGGCTATTTTTTTATTGCTTAAATTTAGTTGCCTTTCAACTTGAGGTCTAAAATCCCACCTTCTACCAGGCGTTCAAAAGGAAGCTGCCAACCTTTCCACAGGCAGTTATTCAACCTAACCTGATCAACAATATAACTATTGGGCTGCTCTTTCTTCACCTGAATGATAAATTTACTTTTTCTTAATTTCTCCGGTAATTGTATCGTTACCCGATCGAAAAGTGGCGCGCCAATCTGAAGTGCGGGTTTCTCGGTGGTGAGACTTCTGACATCGAATAGACCGATACTCGACAAGACATACCACGCTCCAAGCTGTCCTTGGTCTTCGTCTTGTCCGTAGCCATAGCCATGTATTGCATCATTACCATAAAACTCCTTGCAAATTGCCCGTACCCATTTCTGACTTAAATCAGGTCTACCAGAAAAATAGAACAGCCAAGAGATATGCAGGTTCGGTTGATTACCATGATTATAAAGACTTTCAATCCCTGCGAAAGCGTCAATTTGTGTACCACCTCCAAACACATTCTTCTGCGACACGGTAAAAATACTATCCAACCGCTGATTAAACAGATCCTTTCCAACCAGTTTAACCAATTCTTGTGGGACATGCGGAACATAGAAGGTATACTGCCAAGCATTTCCCTCCTGAAATCCACGCCATGGTTCATACGGGTTAAAGTTTGAAATAAATCGTCCAGTACTATCCTTTGGTCGCATAAACTTCGTCGTGGTATCATACAGATTGCGCCATCCATCGGATAATCCCTGAAATTTAATGTAGTCTTTTTGGTGTCCCAATGATTTTGCAAATTGTGCGGCTGCACCGGCAGAAAAAGCATATTCCAAGGTATGCGAAGCACCAAAAGGAGATCCATTGGTCATTAATTCGGGACTACCATTATCATCTTTTATATAGGGTGAATAGCCCTTGCGAACGAAAACTCCTACATCTAACTTTCCTGCTCCAGGCAGTCGGTCCTTCGCTTCCAATTCATTTTTACGCACCGCAGCATAGGCAAGATTCACATCATAGTCACGAATACCCACATTATACGCCGCTGCAATTGCCAAACCTGTAAAATTAGTCCCTACACCCGAAACGTATTTACTGTTGGCAATACCGTCTCCTAACCAACCTGCATCGCGATAGACCAACAATTGACTCTGAATCCAGTCGTTGTAATAGTCCGGATAAGCAATAGACCATAACTGTGTCAAATTCCAAAATGCACCCCAGATCGCATCGGTATTATAATGATGATGAATAGGTTGCCCCTGTTTATTTAGAGCAATCTGCCCTACCGAGCCATCATTTTTGGGATATGCACCATTGACGTCGCTTGCAAGCCCACGACCAAGTAAAGCATGATACAATCCAGTATAAAATTTAATGCGGTCGTCGACTTTGCCCCCTTCCACCAAAATTCTTCCCAGTTCACTATTCCAGGTTTTCAAGGCATTTCTCTTTGCAGTATCAAACGACATATCCTTTGCTTCTTTAAGCAAATTCAGTTGTGCATTTTCCACAGATGTATAAGACAAACCGGTCTTGACTTCGATAGATTCCCCTACTTGGGTATCAAATTTCAGGAACAAGCCTGCCCCCTTTCCTTTTATACGGCTATGTTGATCGAAAGTCGTGGAATCTCTAAATGTTCCAAAAGATTTAGGCTGTTTGTTTATCTCCGCGAAGAAAAACATCTTAACATGAGCACCCTGCTGATATTTTTGTACGTATACAGGATTGGTAACCACATATCCCCAGACGTGCTGTTTGTCATAATTCACTTCAGCATCAACGACTGGGCCACTTTCCCCCATAACATGGCCAATATCGAAAATAAGGTTGGCTTCTTCAGTTTTTGGGAAAGTATACCGATGAAAACCGACGCGCTTGGTTGAAGTGAGCTCCGCAAGTATATTATAATCTTTTAACTTGACGCGGTAATAGCCAGAAGTAGCAAACTCATCTTTCTTATCGAAAGCAGAACGATAGCCGCTTTGTGGACGATCAAGTTGACCAGGAGTTGTCTTCAATTTTCCAACGGACGGTGCAAATACCACTCCGCCTACCTGGAATTCGTGAAAATTAGCGAATCCTTCTATTGACCCATGCCTATCATCGTACCCCACAGCTTCCCAGCCCGACTTGTTCCCATAGCTTCCATTTGTGCTCGGAGCGAGCTTAGCCATTCCAAAAGGTACTGCTGCTGGTGTATAAAAGAAATACCGGCTATGGACGGATCCAATATTAGGTTTTACAAAAACGGTCAAATCTGTTTTCTGCTGTGCGAAAACAGCTGCCGTACTAACAAATAAACTACAAAAATAATAAATGATACGCTTTACCATTGTTCTCAATTAGGTTCTACAGCAAACTTACAAAAAAATAGAGTATGTATAAACATGAGTTCTGTTTTCTTACTCAATTTAACTACGGAAAAGGCTTCACCACAATACCTAAATTTGTAAAATTTTAAATACTAACCAAATAAAACGTTATTAAAACTTAAATACTGACATTTTTCCATAACTTTGATTGTACATACATACTAAAAACATAACCAGTAAATAAATTCAAAAAAAATACACATTGGACGGCTGATCTTTGATCAAAAGCCCTGAAGTAGATGAAAATTACAATAAAACCACAATGAAAAAAAACAGCACATTTTTTAGTCTAATACTTCTGTTACTCGGAACCCAACTATCAGCACAACAAACAAAACCCGACGGTATAACTCAACTTAAGTTGGCAAAAAGCATTCTAGCGGATCAAAACTTAAAATATGTCGACAGCCTTGCCCGAGAGGTCATCAAAGAAGGTTTCAATGCGGGAAGTGGCTACTCACAAATTTGGGCCAGGGATCTCAATACATTTATTGAAACCGCATTGGAAGAGCGGTCCCAAGCGGACATTAGAGGAGCCATTTTAGTATTCTTTCAGATGCAACAGCCCAATGGTGAAATGGTAGACGGCTATGTCCTTAAGAAGGATTTTACCTGGCATGATGATACACCTTATTATTCAGAAAATGCGCCAGGCCATGTTGGATTTAAAAATACAGTAGAAACAGACCAGGAAACGTCACTCATCCAACTGCTTGGTAAATATATCCGGAAAACAAAGGATTACAGTATCCTGGAGGAGTCTATCGGTGGAATTTCTGTAAAAGATCGTATCCAACTCATGTTGGATTATTTGAAAAGAGAACGGTTCAACCACAAGTATCAATTGCTTTGGGGTGCGATGACAGCAGATTGGGGAGATGTGCAACCCAACGATAGCTTTGGTTGTGACTGGAATGAGCTCTCCAATGAGGCGATAGATATTTATGACAACGCGATGTTTATTATTGCATTGCAGACATTGATTGATATCCAGCCCAACTCTCCGAAGGTGACAGAATGGAAGGGATTAAAAAAGAGTCTCGAAACAAACAGTAGACGTCATTTATGGGATAAGAAAAAACAAAAATTCATCCCTCATATCTACCCTAAGACATCTCCTATCCCAAAAGGATTTGATGAAAATACGATCCATTATCATGGGGGCACCGCCATCGCTATAGAAGCCGGGTTACTTTCCGATTCAGAAATAAAAACAGTCAATACGCAAATGCTGGAAAACGTCCGGTTATCGGGCATGCCGAGTATTGGATTGACCTTATACCCAACCTATCCAGTTGGATTTTTCATCGGAGGAATGGCTCAGCCTTACCAATACCAAAATGGTGGTGATTGGACCTGGTTTGGCGGACGGATGATCCAGCAACTCGTTTTAAACGGTTTTTATCAAGAAGCCTATGCAGAACTCCAACCGATGATCGATCGGGTTGTGAAAAACAAAGGATTTTACGAATGGTATGGTCAAAATAACGTCCCTAGCGGATCAGGGAAATTCAAAGGTTCTGCAGGAGTACTTAGTAAAGCAATAGCGCTCCTAGAAAGCTGGGCAGAAACTACCGTAGAAAAGAATCATTAAAAGAATAAATAAATTAGATATTCACTCATCCACTTGATCAATTCAAAAAGGATGAGTGAATTTACTTAATAATCTCTTCTGCTTTCAACTGTATAGGTAAAACTTTCCGCACGGTAGAACCCTAAATTATATTCAATTGGCTTTCCAGATTGGTCAAATACAAAGCGCTTGCGGGACAAAATAGGATCACCGATATTAATCTCCAATTTATCCGCTATAAATTTATTTGCAGCCATTGCATCCAACTCTTCCTGAGAAAGATCTGCAACGACATGATAATCTGCTTCTAAGATCTCATATAGAGGTCTCTTAAAATCTTCATCGCCGTTTAAACCTATACGCGGATGGAAATAAGAGATAAAATAAACAAATGGGTCATCTTTCTTTCCTCTCAAACGTTCTAGTTTTAATAGCTTCTGATCCTCATCTACATTAAAAAACTTCGAAACAGCTTTATCCGGAACAACCCAGCTGACGTGAAGCTCAAAATTCTTCACCTCAATCCCACGATTTTTCATCTCTTGTGAGAAACTCAACCAATTTTTGGATTTTGAACTGAATTTAGAACTAGTCACCTTCGTTCCTATCCCCTTCTTTCTAATTAGCAGCTCCTCATATACCAGTTTATTGATCGCTAAACGCAAAGTAGAACGGGAAATTGCCAATCTTTTTGCTAATTCAATTTCATTGGGTAATAATTTCCCCTCTATATATTCAGGCTGCTTAATTAATTCGCGTAACAAATTCTCAGCTTGTATATGCAGCGGAACAGGACTTTTATGATCTATTTTTAAATTCATCATTTGGATTGCTTGTGCTAAAATAAGATTTTTTGCATAATTAAAAAAATAGATATATGTTTGTATGTATATACATATTAATATAAACCGCAGATGTCAAAGAAATTTATCATCATTTTATGTATCGTTTCAATTGGAGGACTCCTTTTCGGTTTCGATATGGCTGTAATTGCAGGTGCTTTGCCGTTGGTGAAGCAATTTTTCGGACTATCTCCTGCTCAAGAGGGCGTTTTTGTCAGTTCAGCTTTGCTAGGCTGTATTGTTGGTGTATTTTTCACAGGACCATTAACAGATAAATACGGCCGAAAACCCGCCTTTATTACTGCGGCCCTGCTTTTTTTATTCTCAGCAATTGGCTGTGGATTCAGTCCTTCTTACAGCATATTGATTGCAAGTAGAAGCATTGGGGGCCTTGGTGTTGGAATAGCCTCAATTGTTGTGCCCTTATATCTTGCGGAAATATCGCCAAGCAAATTTAGAGGAAGATCAGTCACCTGTTATCAACTCGCTATTACATTCGGTATCCTATTTGCCTATATCAGCAATTACTTGATTCTTGAATATACCTCCACCCAGCAAAATGAACTGTGGCGAACTATGTTTTTAGTTGGCGCAATACCGGCTTTATTGTTATGCATTGGAGTTTACTTTATTCCTGAAAGTCCGCGTTGGCTTTCTAAAAATGGACGAAACACTGAAGTTGCAGCGATCAGTGCCACATTAGGACTATCGGATATACAAGAGGTTAGCAATGTTTCCTCGAAAGGAAATCTACGTGATCTGTTCTCTCCTATTTATCGCAAGGCCTTTCTATTGGGCCTCTTCCTCCCTTTATTTTCACAACTCAGTGGAATCAACGCAATTGTTTATTATGGTCCGAGCATATTGCTTGAATCAGGTATTTCATTAAACAACTCCTATCATGCCCAGTTATTCTTTGGAGCTGCCAATGTGCTATTTACTTTCTTCGCAATCTGGAAGGTTGATAATTGGGGTAGACGTCCCTTATATCTTTTGGGAACTGTAGGTGCTACCCTGAGTTTGCTGGTTACTGGTTATCTTTTTAATCAAGGTCAAGTCAATAATATCGCATTGATTATCGCTATACTTTCCTTCTTATTTTTCTTTGCTTTTTCCATTGGCCCACTAAAATTTGTCGTCGCAGCCGAAATCTTCCCAAATGCCATCCGGGCTCGCGCCATGGGTATCAGTATTATGGTGATGTGGATTTCCGATGCTATCGTGGGACAGCTAACTCCCATTCTTCTCGCTTCCTGGGGCGCCCGCTATACGTTCTGGTTGTTTGCATTTTTCTGTGCCATCGCATTCCTTGTTGTACTTGGATTCCTGCCAGAAACGAAGGGCAAACCTTTGGAGGAGATCGAAAAATTCTGGATTGAAAAACACAACAAAAAATCAACAAACAAGTAAGCAAAAGCTATTTACTCCAACATCATTCATTTGCAATAAATTACATCAATATGTATTCTAATACTCAAACAAAACCTTTTCAGTACGAAATCGCTCCGACGTTTCCAGTTCAAGGAACATTATCAAATTCCTACCCGAATCTTGTCGCACATCTCATTACACATAATATACATAGCATTGATGGTTTTGTAGGTGTTAACTGGGGCACAATCATCCCCAACCTGAAGCAAGAATTTGAAAGACAGGGCGTAGCCGCACGATTTATTGCGATGGATTCTGCTTTAAAATCGGAATCAGCCATCCAGGATATTGTCTCTCCCTACCTAGGCGGCAATGACCCATTGTTCGGAAAAAAGGCCGGGATTCAGCTCATTGAATACTTTGATACCGAAAAACTAGCGGATTTTCAATCAATACTAGCGAACTCCGATTCAAAACAAGGTAAGTATACCATCTTTTACGGTCCTGGAGCATCATTAGTCGATACGTCTAGTCAGCTGATGTATATTGATTTGCCCAAAAATGTGCTTATTCAACGCATGCGTGCGGGCAAAGCTTTAAATTTAGGCTGTTCAACACAAACCAATCAAAAGGAAACCTATAAGCGTTACTATTTTGTCGACTGGGAAATATTGAACCGACATAAAAGATCCATCTTGTCCCGTGTCGAAATTCTTGCGGATCAACAATCGTCCCACAGCTTACCATGGATTACGGGGAAGGATCTACGCGATACATTGCAAACCATGTCCCAAAATTACTTCCGCGTACGACCAACTTTTGAACCCGGAGTATGGGGTGGACAGTGGATGAAAGAGCACCTTACAGGCATCGATCAGGATGTCAAAAACTATGCGTGGTCCTTCGAAATGATTGTCCCCGAAAATGGTATTTTGCTCGAAGCAGATGGACATATACTCGAAATTTCATTCGATCAATTGATGTTTCAAGAAAGTGCCAATGTACTCGGTCATGCACAGCAACGTTTCGATGTCGAATTCCCAATACGCTTCAATTTTCTGGACACCTTTGATGGTGGCAACCTATCCATTCAATGTCACCCCAGTCCAGCTTATGCAAAAGCAGAATTTGGAGAAAACTTCACACAGGACGAATCATATTATATCGTTGATAGAAAAGAGGACGCGCAAGTGTATCTGGGCTTTCAGCAAACAATTGATGCAGACAAATTTCGCTCCGCTTTAGAAGAGAGCTTCCACAGCGGAATAGCTATGGATATCGAGCAATACGTTCAAAAATTCGAATCCAAGAAACACCAGTTATATTTGATTCCACATGGTACCGTACATTCTTCCGGCGTGAACAATCTCGTGCTCGAAATCAGTGCAACACCTTATAATTATACCTTTAAAATGTACGACTGGGTGCGTCCCGATTTAGATGGGAAACCACGTCCATTAAATATTGATAGAGCATTCGCTAACCTCAATTTTAGCCGGAAAGGTGATGTCGTAAAAAACACACTGCTAGCTCAGCCCAGTGAAAAAGTCCTTGATGCGCAAACAACAAGAATACATTTGCCAACGCATGAAGATCATTTCTACGATGTTTTTAGATACGAATTCGATCAGGATGTTTCGATTGAAACGCAGGGACAATGCCATATCATGATGCTTGTCGAGGGTGAGGCAATTGAGCTGACGACAGCAAATGGCATGAAGAGGGTCTTCCATTATGCCGAGACTTTTGCCGTTCCTGCTGCTGCTGGGTCCTATACATTGCGTAATTTAGGAAACGGTAAGGCAAAGGTTATCCAATCTTTTGTCAAAGAATCCAAATGTTAATCAAACCATTTATTATAAACAAACAGCACAATGAGAACTATATTTTTTGCATTATCTTCATCGCTCCTATTACTGTCCTGCCAAAACCCGGGCAGTAAAGCATCTACGAACAATTTACAAGACAGCATCCAAAAAGATAGCAGCTTCCATATTGTCAAAGATATGGCTACGAACATCATCAAAAGCGGATTCAATGCGGGGGATGGATACAGTGAGGTATGGATTAGAGACTACAATACATTTATCACCTTAGCAACAAAAGTACATCCCCATGAACAGATCAAAGATCAATTGGCTTTGTTCTTTAAACTACAAGGCCCTGATGGTAATATTGCCGATGGTTTTGTCAAAAAGTCCAGCTTAAAAAATGGCGTATCGGACTATTACACAATCACCAGTACCTTGGCTCCTGATTATGCTGCACATAAAAACACCGTTGAAACAGACCAGGAATCCTCTTTAATTCAAGCGGTACACAAATATATCGTTGCTACTAAAGATAAGGCTTTTCTCAATGAAAAAATTGGTGATGCAACTGTAAAGGATCGCATGGAACGTGCTTTGCAATTTTTATTGGACAAACGTTATAATGATACTTATGGTTTACTTTGGGGTGCAACCACGGTTGATTGGGGCGACGTTCAACCCGAGCATGACTGGGGTGTCCATCTAGATGAAAATTCGCATATTGCTTTGGACATCTACGACAATGCGATGTTTTTGATCGCCCTTGACAACTACATGGATCTACTTCCTGAGAAAAAAGAAAAATGGGGAAAAATCAGAGCTTCCATAGCAAGTAATACCATGAAACACCTTTGGGATGAAAAGAACCAAAAGTTTATTCCCCATATTTATATCAAAGGCTCTCCATTTTCGGCTGATTTTGATGAAAATCAAATCTATTATCATGGTGGAACAGCTATCGCTATTGAGGCGAATTTACTCAGCAAAGAGCAAATAAAAGTTTCATTGGATAAAATGATTAAAAATGTAAAAGACGCTGGTGCGGCAACAATTGGACTTACCGTGTACCCAACTTATCCTGCAGGTTCATTTAAAAACAAAGGCATGTATCCGTATGGTTATCAAAATGGTGGGGACTGGACCTGGTTCGGTGGGCGTATGATTCAGCAGCTCGTTAAAAATGGTTTTCAACAGGAAGCTTATGAGCAAATACAGCCGATGCTTGCCCGTGTTATCAAAAATAAAGGTTTTTATGAATGGTACACAAAAGATAACAAACCAGAGGGTTCAGGAACTTTTAGAGGTGAAGCAGGTGTGCTTTACGATGCGATCGAATTACTAGAACATGCTGGAACTAAATAAAAACAGCTTATCGCGATGTAAAAAGAGCAGCAGGAAATTTGCAGTGCCCCCAAAAAGTTAGACACTTTCTGGGGGCATTTTTTCTGAAAGTGTCTAATCTTATTGGCCAAAAAGAACCTTCAGTTTGCTTTCATTGCTGTTGGTGTCTACGAAGTCATGAAGGTTTTATTTGAAATCCTCACCTTAGCATTCCTATTTTATATTACGCTAAAGCCTTTTCCGCATTCTCCTTTGTATACTCGCTTCCTATCCGCCAAAATATCCTGTTTATTTCCCTTAAATTACTTGCCTATGTCGCCAAGTTGTTAAATTGGACAAGAGTATTATTTGGATCGCGGATTTTCATCGTGTAGTCAACAGGTCCAATAACAGCTTAAAACCTGATTGTATCGGTTTCAATAAAAGGCAAACTATAATTACCAGTATCTACCTTAATCTTAGCATTCAACTGCTTTATCGCAGCGACTTCCTGATTTACGATCTTATACAGATATACGTTCTTTAAGTTTGGAAGCTCGTTCAGTTTTGATAACCCTTTTGATGTAACTTTTGTTCCTGTCAGATTCAAATACGTTAATTTTGACAGGCCTTTCAGCTGGCTCAATCCAGCATCGGAAATTTTTGTATTTTCCAGATGTAGACGGGAAAGAATTGGCATTGCCGAAAATGTTGAAAAAGCAAGATCCGTAACAGCCGTATTTCCTAATTTCAGCTGTACAATATTATCCTTAATGGCTAACAATTCCTGTAGGTCCTTATCATTAAATTGAGGATAATTAATCGCATTAACCAACACGAAGTTATTATCTCTTGCAACTTGGATGATCTTAATACCCTTAGCCTGCCAAGCATCAACTTTATCTTTTGGCAAAGCTGGTGCTGCTGGTAGATCAGCATACAATACAGCAGACACCTCTTTTTCCCCTCTTTCCAATTTTTTCAACAAATGAGCTATTTCCTCCGTTTGTGGTATTTCATGCACTTTTTTATCAAAATTGGCTCCTTGATCAATCCACCAGGCAATCAGTTTTATCTGATCAGCGGTTATCGGTGTACGACCTTTAGGTGGCATACGTTTCTTATGTCCCTCGGGCAACACCAACCGGGCATATAATTCACTCTTTTTCGAATCATTTGCATTTAGTACTGTGCCGTTCTCTCCTCCTTTTAACAAATTCTCTTTTGTATCCAATGCCAGCCCCCCTTCCTGCTTTCTTTGCCCGTGGCAGCTTTGACAACGCTGTTTTAGAATAGGTTGAATAATTCCCATATAGGCTTCTGCTTCCTGCGCATTTTGAACGATAAGAACCTCCTCTTTATCTTCTTCCGCTTTAAACAGCTTTTTAAGTGCTACTGGCATAGCTTCCACAAAGTAACCCTTTCCATGTGTCAGTGTTCCACCGTAGTGTCCGGTCACCCCAATCAAGAGCACCAGGATGAAAAAAAGCCAAAAGCGAAATGCACCAGGAGATTCTTTACGATAAAGAAACCAAAGCAACAAACTACTGATAGCCACGGCAATTCCCAGCCACTTGTGATAGCTCAGTACATCCTCCTCATAACCTCCATTTCGTGAAAGCAGATAACCCGACAAAGCAGCTACTATAGCAGCGATTGTCCCTAGGAATAAGGAGAGCTTAATAGCAGGCAAATACATATCCCCGCCTTTAAACTGAATCCTAATTGCCATAACAAAAGCCAACAATAATATGCCGATCGGTAGATGGACCAAAAGCGGGTGAAATCGTCCCAAAAAGCCCAATAATTCATCAAAGAAAACTATCATTCTTTATATCTGTCTTTGAGTAAATGCAACATATAAACATTGATTGACCATTGATCGGCCACCGGTTGTTGTGTAAACGGTAATGTGGGTAAATAACCTGCTGGACCAAACTCGGTCGTTATGGTTAATAACTTCATCCCATTTTCCTTGTGTTTAGCAACAACTTTATCCCACCAGGTCAAATGTTGCGCAACAATACTCTTCCATTCAGGAGCCGCAGGGTCATTGACTTGTGGTCCTTCAGGATGCCCAATTCGTGCGTGAATGTGCTCCGTTCTGGAAAGTGCCTTTGTTACAGCCTCGGTCTGATCAGAAAGCATTGATTCGTGTACATTGCACCAATGCGAGATATCCAACGCAAGTTGTAAGGTCGGAATCTTCTCTAAATATTCTATTGTCACATGAGCTGCAAAACTAAATCTTCCGCGATGGGTCTCATGATAAACGGGGATGTGGTACTTATTTTTAGCCGCATCTGCAAGCTCAATTAATGTTTTATTCTGCTCAAACGAGTAATAATCTTTACCTGTATGGCAATTGATATAATCGGGTTTCAGCTGTGCTGCTTCATCCAAATTACGCTTAAAACTTTGTTTATATTCCTCATAAGTTCCGCCCGATCCGCCTGAAAGCAATCCTAAACTCAATCCATATTTATGTAATGCATCGATCATCTCCTTGCGCTCATTTGGACTACCAGGTAACCAGGATTCAACACCATCGTAACCAGCATTTTTCACCCGGAGACAGAACGTATCCCAGGAATCGCTATTTCCCCAATTGGTGCAATAATATTTGATGTGTAACTGCTGGGCAGTCATAGATAGAAAACTGCTCATAAATAAAATTAATACTAGAAGTTGTTTCATATTTTTAAATTATAGCTTGAATAAGTTCACCCTCCACATCTGTCAATCGGAATGGCCTTCCTTGAAAATCGTACGTAAATTTCTCATGATCAAAACCCAAAAAGTGGAGCATGGTCGCATGGACATCGTGTACAGAACTACGCCCTTCTACCCCAGCGAACCCAATATCATCGGTTTGACCGTAACTTATACCATTACGAACTCCCCCACCTGCCATCCAGATGGTATAGGCGTCTGTATGATGATCGCGTCCCAGGAATGGCATATCGCTGTTGTCCCTATTTTCTTGCATCGGTGTACGTCCAAATTCCCCTCCCCACACGACTAGTGTTTCTTCCAGCAAACCACGTTGTTTTAGATCCATAATCAATGCGGTCATTGGTCGATCAATCTCCCGGCATTTATTTTTAAAGCCAAGATCAATCGAATCTGCGGGATTTGTACCGTGACTATCCCAACCCCAATCAAATAACTGAACGAATCGTACCCCCTGTTCTACGAGTTTCCGAGCCAAGAGGCAATTATTGGCAAACGATTCTTTACCCGGCTCAGTTCCATACAATTCGTGAATATAAGCAGGTTCATTATTGATGTCCATCACTTCAGGAACTGCAACCTGCATTTTATAAGCCATCTCATATTGTGCAATCCGCGACAAGGTTTCTGGGTCTTTAAAGGTATCGTATTCTGTTTTGTTGACGTTATTTATGGCATCAATCAAATCACGCTTCATATCCCTTCCCATTCCTTCAGGATCGGCAATATGCAATACGGGGTCACCCTTTGAACGACATTGAACGCCTTGGTATACCGATGGTAAAAATCCACTTCCCCAGACACTTTTTCCTGCATCCGGTGTTTTACCTCCCGATGTTAACACAACAAATCCGGGTAAATTGCTATTTTCAGATCCCAGACCATAAGTTACCCATGAACCAATGCTTGGCCGGCCGAGACGGGCACTTCCCGTATGCATAAACAATTGCGCTGGACCGTGATTGAACTGATCGGTATGCACGGCCTTCAGAAAACTCACTTCATCAACAACTTTACTAAAGTGAGGCAAATGATCTGATACCCAAGCCCCACTTGCTCCATACTGTTTAAAAGTAGCTTGTGGCCCCAACATTTTTGGAATCCCACGAATAAAGGCAAATTTCTTTCCCGCGAGTAAGGACTCTGGGCAAGGTTGATTATGTAATTTCTGTAATGCAGGCTTGTAATCAAATAACTCCAATTGCGACGGAGCGCCGGCCATATGCAGATAAATTACACTTTTAGCCTTACCTGGGAAATGAGGAGGCTTGGGTACCAGTGGATTGAGTGCATTCAGATCCAACTTTTCTGCTGATTTTGACTGTCCCCATCCATTACAACTCGTCAACAAACTCCCCAAAGCAATACCTCCGATACCTGCCACACAATCCTTTAGAAAATGTCTTCTTGTGACAGCCTGCAATTCAAATTGTTGCGCTTCTTCTATTAGCTTATTTAGATCTTTCATCTGACTATCATTACGTATGAACGGGCTGTGTCGCTAAATTTTTAGTCCGCAGCTTTAGCTCATTTCGGTTTATATTCTTATTATTTCATAGGCCTTACCCTTCTTAACAAAAGACTTCGTTTTCACACGAAAGCCCTTATTCAGAAGTATCATTCCATATTTATCATTTCATTATTTATGATTTCGTTAAAAACTCGTCCAAATTCAACACTGCATTGGCAACAAGCATGTAGGCAGCTTTTGAAGGCAGGACCTTTACATTGCTTTTCGCTAAATCTTCATTCAAAAATTTGGCTGCCGAATCAGGCTTTTTGCTGAAATCAATCAACGCTTTTTGATAAAGCTGTTCCAGCTCTTTGAGTTTCTTTTCATCGGCATCCTTCAACATTGCATGTCTATAACCGACACGGATACCATCTCTGAGGTTTCCATTTCCCTCCTTTTCCATAATAGCACCCAGATGTTTAGCCGCTTCGAGATAAACAGGATCGTTTAATGTGGCAAGCGCTTGCAGCGGTGTATTGGTACGGATACGGTCGACCAAACAAACCTCCCTACTCGAAGCATCAAAAGAAACAAAAGAAGGATAAGGACTCGTACGCTTTAAAAACGTATAGATGCCTCTTCGGTATTGATCTTCTCCAGCACTTTTCACCCAGGACTCACCGCTGTATACAGTCATCCATACCCCATCCGGTTGGTATGGCATTACACTTGGTCCATACATTTTATTGCTGAGCAATCCACTTACGGCTAAAGCCTGATCGCGAATCTGTTCGGCAGATAATCTAAAGCGAGGTCCCCTTGCCAAATAATAATTCTGTGGATCCTTTTCAAAATTGGAATTGTTCAAGCTAGAGGATTGCTTATAAGTTCCGGATAATACCATCTCGCGGATCAATTTTTTAACGCTCCACTTTTTGGTATTCATCAGATCTAGGGCAAGATAATCTAATAATTCTCGGTGAATCGGCGGAATACTCTGTGTGCCCATATCTCCCAATGGTTCAACAAGCCCCCGACCAAATAGTTGAGCCCATACGCGATTAACTAAAGTTCGCGCTGTCAACGGGTTTTCCTTACTGACAATCCACTGCGCAAAACCCAAACGATTGCGTTGAGCCCCCTTAGGGAAACTATTCAGTGATGCCGGAACTGTAGGCTGCACTTCCGCACCTAGCGACAGGCGGTTACCGCGTATAAATACATTGGTTTTACGATGCATGTCCTTGGGATTTTCAATCATGATTGGTACCCCCTCAGGTTGCATGTTGACCAACTGGAGAAAAGTCTTTTGAAAATTCATATTATCCAGTGACTTTTCATGTGGAAAGTTCTCGCGAAATGCAAACCATTCAATCATGCAGATCGGCTGTCCATGAGCGACAGATGGATTCTTGAAAACCAGATATAAGTCATGTACACCACGAGTCGCACTTATGGGAGACTGAATAACCTGTCTTCCATTCGTACTCGGCAAATCAATGACGGCAAGTATTGGTCCGCTAGGTTTATCCAAATGAATTTCCAATTTTCCACCTACCGCACCTGTCCAGAAATTCATGAAGAATTGCTGTTTATTATCCAGGTTTATTGCCCTTAATCGAGCCGATCCTCCAGTTCTAACCCCCAACCATTTCGTATCATAAAGCGCACCATCTACTATTTGGTCGCTGTAATGCGCATGGACTTTGGGCTCAAGGGTGTGAAGGAATAGATCTGTTGATTTTACCAAGCTGGCATTTCCTGTCGTCGACAACCACCTCTTTATACTGTCAATTCGCTTTTCATCCTGTGCGGTGTAAAAACGCAGTTTAGGATGATCACCTTGGGTATCTTCATCTCTGGTGTTGTTAAAAAAAGCTAACGATTTATAATACTCTTCAAATTTAAACGGATCATAAGTATGACTATGGCATTGCACGCATTCAAAGGTCGTACTCAACCATACTTGATAAGTTGTATTTAAACGATCCAAAACCGCAGCCATCCGAAATTCCTCGCTATCGGTCCCGCCTTCATCATTATTCATGGTATTGCGATGGAATGCTGTTGCGATAAGTTGATCCTTGGTTGGTTCCGGAAGCAAATCCCCAGCGAGCTGTTCAATCGTAAATTCATCATAAGGCATATCCTTGTTTAAGGCCTTGATGACCCAATCCCGATAAGTCCATATCGTGCGCGAACCATCCTTCTCGTAGCCCTTCGTATCGGCATATCGCGCCATATCCAACCACCAACTCGCCCACTTTTCGCCATATTTCTGAGAAGCCAGTAGACTGTCTACCCGCCGGGTATAAGCATCATCACGCTGGTCTGCTTCAAAGGCTTGAATCTCTGCCAACGAGGGTGGGATACCAATTAGATCCAAATAAACTCTTCGGAGCAACGATGCTTTATCGGCTTCATCTGCAAAGGACAATTTCTTCTCCTTCATCTTATCCAAAACAAAAAAATCAATCGTATTGTTCACCCCTTTGGGCTTAACACCAAATATACTGAGCAACGAAAAAGGTTTAGGGACCTCCGTTTCCTTAGGTGTTGTATAGGCCCAATGCTCTCCCCACTTAGCTCCTTCATCGATCCATCTTTTGAGTATATCAATTTCATCGTCATTCAGTTTAGGGGCATTGTAAGGCATACGCAATTCAGGGTCATCGGAAATCAGTCTCTTTATAAGTTCACTGTGTTCGCCATCGCCACGAATAATTGCCGATTTGCCTGACTCGGCTTTGGCGAAGGCCTCATTTTCAAAAAGAAAGCTTAAGCCACCATTTTTTTTAACCCCACCATGGCATGTGATACAATGTTTATTCAATATCGGTTTAACATCAGCGCTAAAATCAACTGGCTCTTTTTTTCCAAAAGTCAAAATGCTTGTACCAATAAGCACAAGCGCCAATAATATTAGCACCAAAATCTTTTTTCTCATAGCATTGGGATATATCTATTCTGTATTATTTTAGGTTTATGCACTAAACGAAATGAATAATGATTGTTTTCTTCGTTAAGTGGAGCCGAAACTATTCCATAAATGTGCTAGTTTCGAGTAGGATAAAATTAGAGAACAACACTGGATTATACTAAAACTAGATTAACAGAAACATAAACAATATTACCCCTTGCCCTTGCAAGTTTTTCTGGATACTATAGTCCCACCTGCTCAAAAGATTGATTTAAAACAGCATAACGTACTTTCTTTGGTTAAACTGCAGACAATAAAACAACACTTTTGCGACATATTCCTACGTATCAAAAAGTATAACAATTTCGATACGAATTAACTTATTTAGTTTTCTGACTGCATACAATCACCGCTAAATCTGCTGTTAAAGTGGTTTTAACAGGTTCAAGGCCCTCGCATAGATAAAATAGTATGCAAAAAAGTAACAATAGTGTCAGTATCTCCCCTTCCAGAGTTTTAAATTTACAAGCTAACCCTTTCAATTATGAAATATCTTTATTTAATACTATTCTGTTCGTTCACAGTGTTCTCTTTCGGTCAACCGACATCGGACAACAACCTCCATTTCGATCAGTTGGCTTCGCGGTGGGATGAAGCCATTCCGTTGGGAAATGGTCAATTGGGTGCACTGATTTGGAAAAAAGATAATATGATTCGATTTTCACTTGATCGCGCAGATCTATGGGATGAAAGAAAGGCCTTTGCAATAGAAAACCACAAATTCAATTGGGTCCAACAACAAATAAAAAACAACAGCTATGGTATTGTACAAGAGTGGGGAGACGCTCCTTACGATAGATCCCCCTATCCCACCAAGCTTCCAGCAGCGTCGCTGTTCTTTGACTTAGCGAAATTTGGCACTGTCGTTTCGAACGTACTTGACCTGGAACAGGCCACCAATATTCTTAAATTCAAAGATGGTCGGATATTAAGAACATTCATACACGCCTATAAACCCTTTGGCTATTTTGAAATTACAGGAAACAATGTGAGTGACCTTGTACCTCAATTAATTCCCCATCAATATGAAAATAGCGCAAACAAAGATGAAAACAAAAGCGTTGTTGAAGGTCAAAATTTAGCAAGATTAGGATATAAGCAAGGGAATATAACCCGAACCAGCAATTACGAAGTGCTGCACCAAAAAACTTATGACAATCATTTTTTTGAAGTTGTATTGAGATGGGAAAAGATATCAGCTAAAAAACTGATTGGTTATTGGACAATCGTCAACGATCAAAAGGTAGCCCCTTCTGAACTTTCCCTCAAAAAATACACCGAAGAAAAAGCAAGCCATTTGCATTGGTGGTCAAACTATTGGTCCAAATCAAGTATAACTATTCCAGAAAAAAATCTTGAAAAGCAATATTATCTTGATATGTACAAGCTCGGTGCTGTCGCAAGAGAAGGTGCTCCAGCAATTACGCTTCAGGCCGTCTGGACGGCAGATAATGGTGGTCTCCCCCCTTGGAAAGGAGACTTTCACAATGACCTTAACACCCAATTGAGCTATTGGCCAGCCTATTCGGGGAATAGATTGGCCGAAGCCAAAAGCTATACAGATTGGCTCTGGAAGATCCGCAAAAAAAATAGTGATTTTACCAAGCAATATTTTGGTGTCGATGGGCTGAATGTACCCGGTGTCCTTACTTTAAATGGAGATCCTATGGGTGGATGGATTCAGTATTCTCTTTCTCCAACTATTGGTGCATGGGCGGCCCAACATTTTTATTGGCAATGGAAATATAGCATGGATAAAACCTTTCTAAGAGAACAAGCCTATCCCTATATCGTTGAGTCTGCGACTTACCTTAAAAATATAACCACATTAAAAAATGGACTCCGTTACCTGCCTTTGAGCAGCAGTCCCGAATACAATGACAACAGTGTATCAGCATGGTTTGACAATTGGACCAATTTCGATCTTAGTTTAGCGCATTTTCTTTTCCAGGCTGCAAGTGAGGTGAGCACAGCAATGGGAAAACCGCAAGAAGCGAAGAATTGGTTAAAATGTAAGGCCCAACTACCTCATTATGCAACGGATGAAACCGGACTACAAGTTGCTGTAAATCTTCCAATGAAACATTCCCATCGGCATATGTCTCCCTATATGGCAATTTATCCATTGGATTTATTAGACATCAATAATCCGCAGGAAAAAGAGCTCATCGAAAGTTCCCTAGATCATATTGAAAAACTGGGTACCCGTGCGTGGGTCGGTTATTCCTTTGCATGGATGGCTTGTTTACACGCGCGAGCTAAACAAGGAAAGGAAGCCGTAATCAATCTTCAAAAATTTGCACAGAACTTTTGTTCCACCAATTCCTTTCATCTGAATGGTGACCAGAAAGGGGGGCAATATTCAGACTTTACGTATCGACCATTTACGTTAGAAGGTAACTTTGCATTTGCGCAAGGAATACACGAATTGCTCATTCAGAGCAAGAATAACTATGTAGAAATCTTTCCAGCCTTACCTGCTGAATGGGCAACAGCATCTTTCAAAAATTTAAGAACGATGGGCGGATTTATCGTAAACGCTGAAAAAAGAGGAGATAAAATCGTTATGCTGAAAATAACTGCGACCGAAGATGGTACCTTTCGAATTTTTGAACCCAAGACGCTCATGCATGTCAGTACGAAAAAGACCTTACAGAAAGATAACACCATACAATATGTGAAACTAAAAAAGGGGCAAACAGTAAACTTATGTAGTCTATAAAGGCGGTCCCTGTGTAAGTTGGAGGTAACTATAAAAAAAGCGTTTCAACCAAGTGTTGAAACGCTTTTTTTAATACTGTTCTGCAATTTATGCGAGTTCAATCAAAAATTCCTCTTTCGGAAGTCTAAATTTTTTCAGCTTCAGCAACCAATCTTGTTCTTCCATCCGATAGCCTAAAGGAAGCATAACTGCACTCTTCAATCCCAGTTTATCTAAACCAAGAAGTTCATCCAATTCGGCATTTGAAAAACCCTCCATAGGAGTTGCATCAACGCCTAATTCTGCAGCCTGAGCAATTGCCAGACCAAAAGCAATATAGGCTTGTTTAGCCGCATGGGCTGCTTGTTGCTCACCGGATAGGCTCGATAACTGTGCTTTCAATCTATTTTTATACTCGTCAGTGGTGTCTAAAGGTAAACCTCTCAACGCATTCATCTTGTCGAAGGTATTATCAATACGTTCGTCCGTATAGCTATTCCATCCTGCGAAGACCAATAAATGTGAGCTATCAGCAACAATTTGTTGCCCCCAAGCCACAGGTACAATTTTTTCTTTTAATTCCTGATTCGTAATCACAATCACACGGAACTGTTGAAGTCCAGACGAGCTCGGAGCCATACGTGCTGCCTCCAAAATCTTATCCAAATCTTCCTGAGCGACCTTTTTTGTAGGGTCGTATTTTTTTGTGGCATAACGCCATTCTAGGGTATCTAATAAAGCCATTTTATTCTAATTTAAATGATCAATAGCAACATCATAAAGTTATGTAAAGATACATAAAAAAATAAATGTCTAAACATTAAAACAAAGGACTAAAACAATAAAAACTAGGACAAAAACACATTGCTTTTCAGCATTTGTTACTAGACTTTTAACGCCCAAACACAGTATATTTACTTGTAATCGCAAGCAAATGTCTATTTTATTCAATTTTATTAAGACCTTTGTACTGGTTTATATCCGATTAAAACAAAATGACCTTTAATCATTTGTTCCCGGTAGTTATAAATAACAAAATAAAAAACAGAGCTCACCTGCTCACAATAAAAACATCAGCGATGTCTATAACGAATGAAACAGAGCTAACAGGCATACAAAAAGCGAGCGATGCCGTTGCCATCACCTTAAAAGCTATGATAACACATGCTCAAGTGGGTATGTCCACGAAAGAGCTTGACGAATATGGAGCCGAAATATTAAAAAGCATGGGTGCGAATTCTGCTCCCGCTCTTACCTATGGTTTCCCAGGCTACACCTGTATCAGTATAAACAACGAGTTTTGCCACGGAATACCTACTGCGGAAAGACTATTGCAAGAAGGTGATTTGATCAATATCGATGTATCTGCCGAACTGGATGGCTATTGGGCTGATAATGGTTGTTCCTTTGTTATAGGAAAGGACATATTTCAACACGAAAAGTTAGTAAAAGCATCAAAAGAAATTCTTCAAAAAGCAATAAATAATATTCGTGGTGGCGTGAAAATAGCCGATATTGGGCATCTAATAGAAACTGAAGCGAAAAAAAGAGGCTATAAAGTCATCAAGAATCTTGGCGGACATGGTGTAGGAAAAAGTCTGCATGAGGAACCCGATGAATTGCTTAACTATAAAAATCGCTTTGACCAACGAAGATTTCGAAAAAATACTGTTGTTGCTATTGAAACCTTTATTTCAACAACCTCCACATACGCGACCGAACTCAACGACGGCTGGACAATGGTTGGGGACAAAGGTGGATTCATGGCGCAACATGAACATACAATTCTCATTACCGATGGCGCTCCTGTTATATTAACGGCACAGAATGCAATTTACTAAGCAGTAATAAGAAGACACCTATAGGTCTTTTCGAACAAGTTATTGAAAGCTATCGAAAAGACCTATTTTCTTTAAAACAAGACCTCAAGCTTGCGGTGGCGTGCATAATTTCTTCATCTCAGAACTAGAGGTTGCTTAAAAAATTAAGGGGCCTCTCATAACGAGAAAACCCCCAAATAATATATTTTTATGGCTAAATAATTTTTGTCAATACCAAATACTAATCTTACTGGATAAATGGCTACACCAGTAAATGTAGCGTATTCTTCCCAACAAAAAAGTGATGAAAATCACTTTTACCAAAAATTTTATTCCCATTTTCAAAATTCAGCTTCCTTCTTAACGTGCTCTCCAACTCATCTATTCTCCGTTAACTGTTTTGACTACTGTTTTGATAACTATTTTGAAAACCACCAAATAATAGAAAGCCTTTTTACCATCCAAACACTTCGCCTCCAATCCTTACTCCTTGCTTAGTTGCGGCAATAAACATAAGGGCTAAAGCGGTACGATAATATTTGTATTTAGGCTGGTGTAACGTATAAAGTTTAGTATTTTTGGTTCATTAAAGTAATCTAGATTGAGAACAATAAAATTCCATAAGGGTGAATGCGGTGTTGAGTTTTTGTTGAATGTCCTCAATGAAAAAGAAACGGATTATACACATCAAGATACTTACCATAAAGATTTTTTTGAAATTCTATTTTTCAAAAAAGCCAAAGGCAGATTGATAATGGGGCAAGAGATTCTCTCCTTGTCCGACAATTCAATCATCTTTATTTCGGCTTTTCAAAAACATACCTGGGAACTGGATCCAGAACACCTTGAATTTACAACATTGATTTTTCAGGAAGACTTTTTGCATGATTTTTTTTCAGATAAACTATTCACATACAAACTATTATATTTCTACCAACTTAGTTATGTGCCCCAAATTATAGCAGATGACACACATATGTCAAAATTCTGTGGTCTTCTCGCCGAAATTAAACTTGAACTTATCGAAAGCCAAGCAGATAGCGCCCATATTATTCGTTCTTTACTTTATTACCTATTGCAGACTTTAAACCGAAAATATGCCCGCCTGAATAAGCTGCCGAACCAAAAAGCGGAAAATAATTTCGCCTATCAATTTAAAGAACTTATGGAACAGTTCATTCGGGAGAAACAACGGGTAAACGAATATGCGACACTCATGGGAATAAGTAGGATTACGTTAAATCAGGCCGTTAAAGCACAGTTTAATACCACAGCGACACACCTGCTTCGGCAGCGTTTGCTATTCGAGATTCAGGACCTTCTTATCCATTCTGACCATTCCGTTAATCAAATTGCTTTTGACCTTAACTTTTCAGAACCCAATCATTTAATGCGGTTTTTCAAAACTCAAACTGGAAAAACCATTGGTGCATTTATTCAGGAATTCAAATAAATATTGAATTACGTATACAAATTGACGTTATGAAAATCGGGCCATGCAGATCGGCAACCACATGGCCCAACTTCCATTGAAATCAATGGAGTTCCAAGTACGTCTCAGTATCTTGAACCTGCGCATAAAAGAATGCCAATGCAGCGAGAAAGGCATGCTGAACCTCCAGTGCACCAACTACGGAGCCATTGATCTCGAGATCGCGCGTCGCACAGGCATCATCAATTACCGTACATGGAAAGCCCAAATCGACAGCAGCACGTACCGTGGCGTCAATACACATATGGGTCATCATGCCCACGACAACAAGTTCCTCGATCTTATTTCTGCGAAGGTAATCCAATAATTCTGTCTCTCTAAAGCTGTTGGGAAAATGTTTACGTATGACAAGCTCGTTTGGCATTGGACTTACGCTTTCAT
The DNA here is from genome assembly GCF_014109745.1 of Sphingobacterium paramultivorum. Classification (NCBI taxonomy): domain Bacteria; kingdom Pseudomonadati; phylum Bacteroidota; class Sphingobacteriia; order Sphingobacteriales; family Sphingobacteriaceae; genus Sphingobacterium; species Sphingobacterium paramultivorum. The sequence goes on along the minus strand of NZ_CP058555.1, from coordinate 1,011,677 downwards.
GAATTTCGGCAGCTCTTGTGCCATCAATAAAGAATGGCATTGCTTCGGGATCTGAAGAAATATGTTGAATATGAACCACAGGCAATTTTCTTCGCCTAAATTGGTCGATCACTCTTCTTGCATTTTTACCTGCCTTCAACGGATCGACAAGTTCCATTCCGCCATCTTCAAAATACTCATTTTGAATATCAATGACTATTAACGCGCTATTGCTCATCTATTTTATGAATTAAGTTTACACAAAATTAAGGTGGATATAGCAGCGATGAACTACCAATAAATCACCAAATACTACCATTTTGATAAGAGCGACAAGATGGGATCAACTAGGAAGTGATGTAAATGTTTTACATAATTTCGATCAAAAAATCACCAACAAAAGCTAACTTCGCTGCATATACAGATCACAGAGAGGTGATAATTGCAATAATAGATAGCATGGCATTGAAAGAATTACAACACAGCAAAATATATGGCGCAGATAACGGTGGCACTCCATTAATTGTTCTGCATGGGCTTTTTGGTATGGCAGACAACTGGGGATCCTTTGGTCGTAGTTTCGGAGAGAAAAGACAGGTACATTTACTCGATCTTCGTAATCACGGACGAAGTTTCCATAGTGAAGATATGTCGGTGGAAGTTATGGTAGAAGATCTGCTGGCCTATATAACATCCATTGGAGCAGATAAAGTACTCCTATTGGGCCATTCTTTGGGCGGAAAAGTAGCGATGCAATTTGCTATTGATCATCCCGGAAAAATTGAAAAACTGATCATCGCTGATATAGCCCCAAAAGCTTATCCGCCACATCACGAGGATATCTTCGATGCGCTATCTGCTGTGGATATCACAACACTGGATAACAGGAAAGATGTACAAGTAAAGATTGAACACTATTTGAGTGATCCGGGAGTTATCCAATTTTTATTAAAAAATGTATATATCAGAGAAGATCGGAAATTAGATTGGCGCTTTAATCTGGATGTTTTAAAAAATAAATATACGGAGTTCATCACTGTCGGGGTAAAATCGGGAATATTCAACGGTCCCACATTATTTCTACCTGGAGAGAAATCAAGATATATATTACCTGAAGATAAAATTAAGATCAGGGAACAATTTCCAAATGCCGTGTTTAAAACAATTCCTAATGCTGGTCACTGGGTTCAAGCCGAAAATCCGCAGGCATTTGACGCATTTGTAGCCGAGTTTTTAGATCAATAAAATTAGATACATTGAATGTCCGCTCCTACTTGTTGGTCCTTAAAACCGCTCGTAAGGAGAAGACATTCAATACCATTATTTCAACGCCTTTGCGTAGGTCTTTATCGCACGATCACGGGCAAACTGATGGTCAACAATAGGCTTACAATAGTCTAAAGTGTCTAATTCAGGAACCCATTGTTTTATATATTCCTGATTTTTATCGAACTTCTCAGCCTGGAGCGTTGGATTAAAAACCCTAAAATATGGAGCTGCATCACAACCACTGCCGGCGGCCCATTGCCAGTTACCATTGTTGGCCGACAGATCATAATCATTTAATTTTTGTGCAAAGTAGGCCTCCCCCCATCTCCAATCAATCAAAAGGTGCTTACAAAGAAAACTGGCTACAACCATTCGTACGCGATTGTGCATATAACCCGAACTGTTCAATTGGCGCATACCCGCATCGACCATAGGATATCCGGTCTCTCCGTTGCACCATTGCTGGAATTCTACTTCGTCGTTGCGCCATTGTATGGCATCGTATTGCTTTCTAAAGGACTCCGTAACAACATGCGGATAGTGGTAGAGTATCTGCATAAAAAATTCACGCCAGATCAATTCAGACAACCAGGTCGCATTGTGTTTTAAAGCAAAAGTAACACATTGACGAACACTGATTGTTCCAAAACGAAGTGCAATCCCCAATTTAGTTGTGCCCATTAATGCCGGATAATCGCGGGTGGTATCATAATGGTCAATAATCGTCGCATTCAGCTCTGGTTCTTCAAAAATAAGGTCAGTCTTCAGAAATCCTAAATTCGCCAAAGAAATAATCTGCTGATGGTTTTGTTGAAAGAAAGATCCCGTTGTGCAGGTAGAGGAAAGATGGTCCTCTGGACGTAATTTTTCCCGCCATTTCTTTGCATAAGGCGTATAAACCGTATAGGGTGTTCCATCATTCTTTAAAATATCTCCTTTATCGAAAATAACCTGATCTTTCACAGCTTTGAAAGGAATTCCCCTAGCTGTACAAAGCTCGAAAATTTCTTTGTCCCGACGAATTGCTTTCGGTTCATAATCCCGATTACAATAGATTCCCTGCACATCGAATTTTTCAATCAACTCCCTGTAGATAGCGATAGGTTTACCATAGAACGTATTCAAAGTTGCACCACTTTCCCCGAGTAGGGTATTGATACGGGTTAAAGCCTGATGGATGTAATGAAGACGTCGATCCCTCCTATCCTCCAATTGCTTCAAAATTTCTTCGTCAAATATGAATATAGGTAATACGGGATAGCCCAAGGCCAGTGCGCGAGTAAGCCCGGCATTATCATCCAGACGTAAGTCCCGACGAAACCAAAACACAATAATTTTATTTTTTTCCATAAAAACGACTAATAGTTGACTTCTCTACCCCATGTTAACAATTTTAAAGGGTAAAAGGTTAGCTCAATAATTAGGTGAAATACCTGTATAAAAAAACTGAACCATCAAAGGTACTCGAAATTCCCCTTGATGGTTCAGCATTGAATAATTTTATTGTGCTAGTTTTTCAAACTCGCCATGTCAATAACAAACCTGTATTTAACATCGCTTTTCAATAGTCTATCATAGGCATGATTGATATCCTGCATTTTAATCAGCTCTATATCGGAGATAATATTATGTTTACCACAAAAATCAAGCATCTCCTGTGTTTCGGCTATCCCACCGATCATAGAACCTGAAAAACTTTTACGTGTTGGAATCAGACTAAAAGGAGCAACAGGAAGTGGATGCTCCGGAGCGCCAACAAGCGTCAAGGAACCATCTCGTTTCAATAAACTTAAATAGGCATTGATGTCATGTTGTGCCGAAACACAGTCCAAAATGAAATGTAATGTTCCTGCATGTTCCTTCATTTGTTCTGCATCAGTTGACAAGATCACCTCATCGGCACCTAAACGTTTAGCGTCATCAACTTTAGAAGCAGACGTTGTAATGACAACGACGTGCGCTCCCATTGCTTTCGCTATTTTGACTCCCATGTGTCCCAAGCCACCGATACCCACTATGCCAACCTTTTTTCCTGGTCCCACATTCCAATGCCTCAAAGGTGAATAAGTGGTAATTCCAGCACATAATAAAGGTGCTGTCGCTGCGAGATCCAAATTTTCAGGAATGTGGAGCACAAAATCCTGATCTACTACAACACGTTCAGAATAACCACCAAATGTCTGTTTATTAAGGTGCTTATCGTGTCCGTTGTATGTTTGGATATTTCCATTTTCACAATACTGTTCCAGTCCTTCCTTACAACTATCACATTCGCGACAACTATCTACCATACAGCCTACACCGGCCAAATCGCCAACTTTAAACTTGGTTACAGCGGATCCAACTTTAGTAATTCGACCCACAATTTCATGACCGGGTACATTCGGATAAACGGTTCCGCCCCATTCATTTCGCGCTGTATGTAAATCCGAATGGCAAACTCCACAAAATAAGATATCAATCTCGACATCTTTATCCGTCACTTCACGGCGTTCAATATCCATCTGTTTTAGATCAGCCGTTGGTGCGCTTGTTCCAAAAGCTCTAATTGAAAATGTACTCATACTTGATAAAATTGTTGTTTTCTGTTTTAAATAAATGCATAAAATTCCCATGATACAACACAGATTCCATCCGCACGATAAAATTAACCAATGGATGTGAAAAATGTTTTGAAGGAACGATATCAAAAGTAAAAAGTAACTTTCAGAATGATTTTGCTATAAAGCTCAAATTGATATTTCTTTACGGCTCATCGCATCATGCCTGAACATCTCTAATAGGCTAGCTTTGTAAAGCAGACAGACTAATCAGTATCCTCGACTTGTACAAATTGCATTGCCAAGCCCTGTTTCTGGCATATATTCAGAATAGAAAATTCCAGTCGGGTACTAATCCGCAGAACAAGCAAAAATTGCTGGTCATCCAACAATAAATCAATATTTTTTATCTCCGGAAAACTCTGATAGAGAAAATGATAAATCTCGCTCGCTTTCCACTTCAGCTTACGAGATAAAGAATAAACAACTTTATACATATTTAGATTATTTCAAAATTTTAACGGCAATTTGTTGTAATTGGTGGTTCAAAAAACGCATTTGTTTCAGTTCCTCAAAATCACGGGCTAGTCGAACCTTTTTATTTTCATTTTCCAGTGCAAGAGCTAGGCTATCCAAGCGCTCCACATCATTGTGTATCAATAAATAACAATCAATATCTGGATCCAACACCCCCATCATTTCAGGACGGATCGTTTCCTCTGTCTCCACCATGACCAAAACGCATCTTTCTGATGCAAAGCTATCTACCGACTTTCCTACTTTCGCATTTAACACCATAGTTGTAATCCTGTTTATTGTCTGTATAAAAAGAATCGATCAATCAAAATAGACATATTTTGTATTTTTGTCGAAACCAGTTTCAAAAAAAAGAACAATAAATATACATCCTTACTGTTCAAAATAATTACTTCGCGCTACACTCCGAATTGCTAGCGTAGTCCCTTAACACATATACTTGTCAACCAGGAAAGCCTAGCTTCAAAATCTGGAAAACGATCAAAAAGTAAAACTTCCTGCTCAAAACAACGTGATGTTGTCACTAACATTTCGGATAAAAACAGGATATCCTTTTCCTCTAAGGCCTGAATTTCTTTTTTCCTAACGGCTAATTCAATCATTTCACGAATCAACTTAATCTCGTCGTCCAGCATGTAACGTGTTTTCGAAACCATCAAGGCTGGATCGGATTTCATATCTTCGAATGCGAGATGAAAACGTTTCGTAATTAAATTAATCTGACGTAGTTTTGCTTGTAAAAAACCGACTAAATTATCTTCCAGTGAAGCGTCCCTGTTATAAGTTCTACTCGCGACCTCAAACACTTCCTGACATAGATACTCCGCAATCGCATCAAAGACATCCATTTTACTGGTAAAATAGTAATATAACGTGCTCCGACCCTTTCCACAAGCTTTTGAAATATCCTGCATAGAAACCCTTGCAAATCCATATGTTTCAAACACTTTCATGGATGATAAGATAATTTCCTCTTTAATATTTTCCTGTTGACCTGTCATTACTCGACAAATCTACAAAAAATGTCGAAAAATCAACTACCCCAGCCAAATTTTTTCGCTAGGCGTTATAGGCGCCATTTTCCTAATCCAGCAATAGAATGTGCTCCACAGGTTCAATTTTATTCATTTCTGTAGGGTTAGGTGGTAAAAGGTTTATCCCGTTTCTCCATATTTTTATTGCATTTTTATCTTCTACGGGATAAATATTATAGATTAAATTTGATTTCAATGCTTTTCAATGGGAATGGACTACGTTTTATGTATAATCTTAGTCAGGTGACTTACATCGGTCAGCCCAAATTCAGCAGCAATTTCCTTTAAGGTAACTCTTCCTACTGCTATTCGTTGACGTATCAATGTACTGCGGTAGTTTTGAATATAGTCCCGTAAGGTAATCCCTGCCTGACGTTTAAAATAAATACCAAGATAATCGTTGGCAATATTAAAGTGCTCCGCCATCATTTGTATCCGCAGACAGTTGGGATCGTAAATATTTTTATGAATATAACAAAACATAGCCTGCAGATCGCGACTTTTGGTACTACTACTACGCAATTCAGGCATATTTCGCTGCAGAACATGTGCAATGCTGAATAATTGCAACCAAATAAGCTCCTGATTTCCGATTTGATCTTTCTTAAATAAAAGGAGTATATCAAAGATCTGTTCTATCACCAGCTTATCTTCCCCCGCTAATTGAAATCCCATCTGATGGATTTCTCTACTTTTTATGATATATTCCAGCTGTTGTATTGCGGGCGTAGCACCCGAAGTGTCACGACCAAGGTAGGCGTCTGTAAATTTAAGATAAACAAAATGTGTGAGTTGTTCGATTTCAAAATAATGCTGATCATCTGGCCCCAGTAGAAAGATCGCTCCTTCCTCGTAAGGAAATGAATGCCCATTAACGATATGTCGTCCTGAACCCTCCCGAATAAAAATGAACTCGTAATGATTGTGATTGTGTTCGGGATGGTTCCATTCAAGCATCTTAAATCCTGAAATAAGCACCGGTTCAAACTGACGATAACGTTTCATTTCAGAAATATACATAATTATGTTGGATTTTTACATTAAAACCCACTAAGCTTCCAACTAACTTTGGCCTTATAAGTATTAGACAAAGATGAAGACTAGAAAAAACACCGCTTTAGTTGTTGGCGCCAATGGCGTTATAGGCAACAATCTCATAGACTACCTTGAAAAGACGGAAGAATGGGAAATTATAGGTTTATCACGACGAACAAATGCCGATCGGAATAAGGTTCGTTTTATCGCTGTAGATTTATTAGATATAGCCGATTGTATCAAAAAACTAGGCAACTTGGATTCAGTGACTCATATTTACTATGTTGCATATCAGGATAGGCCGACCTGGACTGAGCTGGTGGAGCCCAATATGAAAATGCTGCGTAATGTTTTAACTGTCGTTGAGCCAATAGCAGGTGATCTTCAGCACATCAGCTTAATGCAAGGTTATAAAGTATACGGTGCTCATTTGGGTCCTTTCAAGACACCGGCCAAAGAATCAGATGCCGGACATATGCCGCCTGAATTCAATACCAGCCAACAGCAATACCTCGAACAACTGCAAAAAGGTAAGAAATGGAATTGGTCAGCGATCCGTCCGTCAGTTGTTGGTGGAACGGCTCCCAATAATCCGATGAATCTAGCGTTGCTCATTGCTGTATATGCTTCTATCTCAAAAGAACTCGGTATTCCGCTTCGGTTTCCAGGAAAAATTGGCGCTTTTCAGACATTGATGGAAATGACCGATTCAACACTATTAGCCAAAGCAACGGTATGGGCCTCGACCAATCCACAAGCGGCCAATCAAGCCTTCAACATTAACAATGGCGATCTCTTCCGCTGGAAGGAGCTATGGCCCAAATTAGCGGCCTATTTTGGTATGCAAAGTGCTGACCCGATCCCGCTATCGCTCGAAACAATGATGGCAGATAAGGAGCCTGTATGGCAAAAATTAAAAGAAAAGCATGCATTAAGCTATAACTATGCGCAGGTTTCAGCTTGGCCTTTTGGCGACTTTGTCTTTTCTTGGGATTATGATTTTTTTGCCGACGGCACAAAGGCAAGGCGGCTCGGTTTCCATGAATTTATCGATACTGAACCAATGTTTTATCAGCTCTTTGACGAAATGCGTGAAAAAAGAATAATTCCATAATAGCAAAGATTAAATTTTACCGTCTATTTTTGTAACTTACCTCACTCAAGCACAACCTTTACTTCATTACAAATTCATCCGGTATCATTTTATCGATTCATAGTCAAAAGGATAGCGGATATTTTGATAAAACAAGCAATATGAATACAAAAAAAGCCTTTGTAGTAGGATCAGGAAAACTGGCAAACGCAATACTGGAAGCCGATTATTCCATTCCCAATGTAGAAATTTCACCTTGGCAACCATCCATTACAACGACATCTCCATCTATTGTTATACATGCCGGATCGGGCCGGGAGTTACAAGATTGTCTTGATTTTTGTGCACGTACGGGTTCGGTATTAATTGAACTGTCGACGGGCCTAGAGACCGAAAAGCTCGAGACTGCTTTTCCACTTGTCATTTGCCCGAATACCTCCATACTTTTGCTAAAAACGCTCCATATGCTTCAACAATTTGGTCATAATTTCAAAGACTATGAAATATCTATTATAGAGTCTCATCAGGCCTCCAAGAATACTGAACCAGGTACAGCTTATCATATCGCCAACTCTTTACAGGTCGCTCATGAGCGTGTTGTCTCTATTCGCGATGCGAAAACGCAGGCTTATAAAATCAATATTCCCGTTGCCTACTTAGAAAAGCATGCCTACCATCAGATTGTGATCAAAGATAAAAATGATGAAATTAAAATTGAGACCAAGGTTCTCGGACATGATTCTTATTCAAATGGTGTCAAAAAAATCCTTGAAGCATGTGTCAAGAATAAATTGGACAATAGAAGGCATACTGTGTTGGATTTGGTAGCTATGGGGCTACTTTAGTTAAAACTTTCAATTTAGAAAGTAGGTTTCTAAAAGAGGAGTAAAAGAAAATCCATTTGGTTTTCTTCGAAGCCACAACAATTTATAAAATGGGATTTGGGGCTAATTTTTTCATTATATTTATTTTTCTACCACTGCTGGTAATTTTAATGTTATGCGGAATTTTCACAGAAAGACGCTTCTTTGGTTACGCAATTCTACTTTTTTCTTTGTCTCAACTTTTTCAATGGATCGCTAGCCCAAAAATCTTAAAAAAAGAAGATTATTATGGGACTTATCATATAAAACGTGACATATTCCCAGGAAAACAAACTGACTGGCAATACGATAGGTACAATTTTGTCATAAAGGATAACGATTCGATTTATTTCAACGTCGTAAATGCAGGTAAAGTGTCCAAAGTTTACAAGGGCAAGATCGAAACAGTTAGTCCTTATGAATCCGCACGCTTAAAGCTGTGGATGGACGCTCCCACTCATCATATTCTTGCGTCAGATCCAACGGTGTACCGAAGTCCTTTAGGCTTCTATTTGGTATTTTATTCGTCGAAATATAACAACGTTTTTTTTGAAAAAGACTGACATTCAAGCGTTATTTAACATGACAAGATATTTTCTCTATGTACAGGTCACTGTCCTACGTAATATGCATAAAAAACACCATAAATTGGTGTTTTTTTATTTTATAATAAATATAGGATTAGTTTGCCGGCGGCTATTTCCCTTTTGATCTTAGAAATCGTTTTGACAGATATCGCCGTACGGGTATATCGTATAACTTCAAACAGCCGTATGCAAGCACAATACTTCCGATCACAACAGCTGCTACTCCCGGCAGAGATTCTTCAAAACTCAGATTTTCATTCTTGACCCAAGCATAGTATAGATAAATAAAGGGATAATGTACCATATATAAAGGATAGGATATATCGCCTAAAAACTTGCAAAGCCAACTTGTAATACCGCTTTCTCCCTTGCCAGATGCTCCTAAAACAACAAGCAAAGGGAAAACAACAACACAACATAACGTGTCGTACAGACCATTCATCCATAAATGCTCGGCCCCACCAATGCGCGGCATGGCCAAAAGTGGCACTAAGATTAAACTACAAATCCAAAATGCTCCCTTGATCTGTAAAGATTTAAATATCCTCGATAGAAATAGACCCGCTGTAAAAGAAAATAAAAGTCGAAGTGAACCTGCCGTAAATTCTGTTCCTGTGAGTGAAAAACCGGCACAGATATCTCCCAAGGGTCCCAATATCGCAAATGCAGCCAAACCTATTCCGAATAAAATAACGAGTCCGGCTAACGCTTTGGTCGAAAATCTTCGAATGACCAATGCATACAGGATATTACCGATGTATTCAAAAAACAACGACCAGCTTGGTCCATTTAATGGAAACATCTCCCCAAGCCCTCTCACCTCATGCCCCGGAATCGCAGGAATTAACAAGGCATTCAATAGGGTCGCGATTGCCAGCGAAGAAAATGTCACTTTGGTCACATCCCAAACAGAACAACCCTGAAAATAGAACATAACCGCTCCAATGATCGCTCCCATAACAACCATCGGATGTAAACGTATTATTCTTCGTTTTATAAATTCTTTTGTTGTCATCGTCTTCCAGCGATCATCATAAGCATAGCCCACGACAAATCCTGAAAGCATAAAGAAAAAGTCGACCGCCAAATAACCATGATTAATTCGCTGATCTAAATGGCTCGTTGCAAAGGCTTCAAAAATATGAAAGCAAACCACGGTAATAGCTGCGACCCCACGTAACCCATCAAGTACAGCATAATGTGGTTTGGTATCTGCATAAGCGGAAGTCGGTATTTGAGTATCTGACATAAAAATAAAACGATTTGATTGATTTTTTTACAAGGAAGTAAATATAAACAAATTCGCTTATGCAGGTTTGTAACAAGTTTGACGGTTACCAATTATCTACATCTGTCATTTGATAATGGGAATATAATCCGGTAAGTAAACCTGCTCTTGTTGCATATTTTGGATGTAAATTTTAGAATAAATTTCCAAACGGATATCGGTGATGTCTGTAGTCGTCGGCTTGTCGTCTTCATCTTCTCCAAACGAAAAAATCTGTTCTTCCCTTCTATTTTTTTTATGTAGAAAATAGTAAAAGTCTTTATTTTCCCAACCTTTTATACCACTTCCCGCATCATCTTGAAGCGTCAATTTTGTAAACGCGTTCTGTAGATAGTTGTAAATATTTTGAAAATCATCTTTATTTTTTGAAGTCTTCAGTGCATATAGATATGCAAATTCACCATTTTTATCCTCTGCCATAGTCAAGGCTGGAAAAGAAACTCCGTTTAATATCGCTACGGTATCCTTTTCTTCATTGTATGAAACAGTTGTATAACGATAACCGAAATCTTTAACTGGCTTTAATTTCCGTGTTCCCCAAGCTGCGGTAGACTCGATATAAAATAACGTTGGCAGACTCCCTTCTGAATTAAAAATAGCAAGCGTATCCTTTTTAAATATGGCGGTTTCAAAGACTTTTTTCAACTCTTTCTTATCCATACTTTTAACGTCCGCATGCAGCAACTCTTCGCTCCTTTTTATTTTGGGGCCATAAAATTTGGATGCATTAAAAGTTCTATCCAATTTTTCAAGTATCACCCGATCCGGATTTTGCGATTGACAGGAATACAGCATACCAGATAAAAGGATCAGACAGCATACACTATAATATAGAAAATGAAACGGCTTCATCGGAATTGTCATTCAAATTATTTTTTGGGTTATGATCTTTACTTTGCCTTAAAGATCTTCAAACTAAAATAAATTTGTATTCATTTGCAAATGAAATTGTGCGGGATTAACACCTTTTGACTTTTTAGAAGTGCAGCGCAATCCAAAAGTACATCGACGTACTTCGTTCGCGTTGAGTCCACCTTAATAAAGGGCTGTCACTCCAAGAGAATGTCGGATTCATCTTGGATTCACAGGGACTGTGATACGGCTCTGTCCCAATGCAGGTAGCTATCGGGCTAGAACAGAGGCTCACGGGCTGTCAAAGAAGATATTATGTAAATTGGGCTTCTAAGTTACGAGTCAGACTATAAAACGTATTTTTGCATATAAAAATCAATTTATCTATGTTTGAAATATACAAATTGTGTTAATTTAAATAGATAAAGAACAAGCAAGCGTATATTATGTTAAAAAAGGTATTTTCTTTAGTTTTCTGCTGTTTATCTACAGCCATTTTTTTCAAAGCATCTGCACAAGATTTCAAGCTTTCCTCTTTACCAAGTCAGTATCAAAAACCGGTGAAAAATGCACTAAAAGCTGCCGGCACGAATCGTAATGAATTGGAAAAAGTACTAGAGAAACTGCCCAAAGAAATGCGTGAAGGCGCGGCTTTTCTCATAGCTTATATGCCTAAGAATGATTTAACGACGATTAAGAGTGATCATCTTATCCATAATATTGAAAAGGCTTACCAGGCAAAATCAACATTTTCCTGGGCTAAGGAAATTCCAGATTCTATTTTTCTAAATGAGGTATTGCCCTATCGTGTATTTTCTGAAGATCTAGACGACTGGCGTGGTGATTTCTACGATCGTTTCTCAAAATATGTAACAAATAGCAACACGATGAAAGATGCCATTGTAGCCATAAATAAGAATATCAGAGATGAAGTAAAAGTCGATTACAATACCCAACGAAAAAAAGCAGATCAAAATCCATCTGAATCGATAAGCCAAGGAATGGCATCTTGTACCGGATTATCCATTTTACTGATCGATGCATTGCGATCAGTAGGTATACCGGCCCGGATTGCCGGTACACCAAACTGGCATGACAATCGTGGTAACCACAGTTGGGTCGAGGTATGGATTAATGGTAAATGGTATTTTACTGAATATTATCCGGACAAAGACCTAAATTATAGCTGGTTTTTGGCCGACGCAGGGAAAGCCGATCCGAATAGCAAGGAACATTCCATTTATGCGGCTTCCTACAAACCGGCAGCTACCTCATTCCCAGCATGGAGCGAAACAGAAGTATATGCAGATAATGTTTCCCAGCGCTATATTGATCTATTCAATCAGCAATATAGCCAACAATTGAACGACAAATCTTACACCCGTCTAAACGTAACCATGTATCTCAGTAACGATCAATGTCAACCGGAAGGCAGAACAAAATGCAATGTAGATATCTTTCAAGGAAATGATCAAATTGGCGGTGGTTCGACCGCAACTAAACTGCAGGATGCGAATGACTATTTAACATTTATCGTGAAAAAAAATCAGTCTTATACATTGAGGTACAGCAATAAAAATGGGCCTACCGAAAAGAAAGTAACTGTAAAAGATGAACCTTTAAATGTGATATTATACTTCAATTAATATAGACTATTATTTCGTACGTTATCATCCCCAACCAAAGTTCCAGCAACCTGAAAACCAATTAGCATTTAAATAATGAAAAATATTTTTGACAAAACAGTGAGTGATGAAGTGATAGCACGGATTCAAAATCTTAATCCAGACAGCAGTGCCCAATGGGGTAAAATGACTGTCGATCAAATGTTAGCCCACTGCAATGTGATCTATGAATTGATCTATGAAGACAAGTATCCTAAGCCTACTGGATTAAAGAAACTACTACTAAAATGGTTTGTAAAGAATCTGGTGGTCAATGAAAAACCTTATAAGAGAAATAACCCTACTGCTACAGAGTTTCTGGTAACATCCAGACGTGATTTCGAGATCGAGCAACGTAGGTTAATCGATTACATTAAAAAAACGCTGGAATTGGGCGAAAACTATTTTGATGGGAAGGAGTCCCATTCTTTCGGCAAGCTTAAAAGCTGGGAGTGGAACAACATGTTTTATAAACACCTGGATCATCATTTGACACAATTTGCCGTCTAATTAATCTCAGTTGCCAACTGGATCGCCAGACGCAGAAGTGCCCTGACGATCCAGTTAAGGTTATCGCCACCAATGATAATAGTTATGCATGCCGTCGTATTCAAATCCACACCTCGGATAAAGACTATTACCGATAACATTTGTTTTCTCGGTCTCAAGCATCAGACCACAAGCTCCAGTCTCTTCACACCAGACTTTACTACGATCTATAAGCCGAACCGAAAGACCTTTACTCCGGTGATCAGGATGCACAAATAGATCACTCAACAACCACTGTCGCTGCAATTTAGTATAATGAAACAATTTATAAAGCTGAACAAAACCAACAGCTTGTTCGCCCTGAATTGCCAAAAAGATTTCTGACTCTCCGTACAAAAATCGGTCCCTCAAAAATTCTTTGGCTTTTTCCAAATCCGATTCTTGTCTGTAGAAAATCCGATAAAGATTGAATAACGCTGCTGCTTGATCAAGATCCTCAAGACTTGCCTTTCTAATGTTATAATTCATTTTCATTAAATATTTTGATTTATAGTGCAAATGTATCGCAACTCTTTCGTATCCACCTCATCCAGATAGCAGATGTACAGTGGTCCAATCTTCCGTAACATGGATTTCGATGCGACCAATAAACAAGTTCATAATAATTTCAAAAACAGACTTCATGCCTTTATAACAATAGTTGTCGAATTATAAATGCTTCTGAACGAATTGTAAGTCTTCTGTACGGTCAATTTATAAGGTCCCTATATTTAGATATGAAAAGGAGAAAATTAGCAGCCACAGACAGTGAAACCTTTATTAATTATTACCTACCTAATTGGCGATCCATTATCATCGGTAGTATCTTGATTTTAATGGGGATATCTACATGTCTCATCGGTTATCATCCGAATGATTCATTTAAAGAGAATTTCAGTGCCATGGTACTTGACTTTAAAGATGTATTTCGCTTTTTAGTCTCATTATTTATGCTGTTGCTCCATTTATCTTTTATTATCGGCGGCTGCCTTCTTTTAAAGAGCAGCAGGAAGATCATCCGAGCCCGAACAGATAAAAAAGGATTGTATTTTAAACGGATTAAAAAGAAGACCGGTAGTATGTGGGCTTTAGCAGATTTGGATGCGCTGGTATTCGTGCCCTACATTCAAATCGTTAATATCCGTATTATTGAAAGCAATTGGTTGGGTTCTAGACTTGAGCTTGAGACTTTTCAAGGTAAAGAAATCCTTAACATGTTGAACGTATTAAGCCGAAAACAAAAAGAGCAAATTTGCCAAACCGTGAAAGAATATGGTATTTAATGGAGATGTGGTCTGCTCTCCCCTGTTTAAACAAGTAAAAGTTTACTAAAATCAGAAAAAACTGATTCTAGTAAACTTTTACTTTGAACGATTTGCTGGTATAATTTATAATCAATCGTTGAGTAACAATTGATCAACATATTCTCTGATCTCTTGGGGTAACATAAGATAAACCGAGGTTTTCAGATTTGCTTTACTTGGTTCCCCATCGATGAAAATATTCTTAAATCCATCATTGAGCCATTTCCCCTCATCTTCTAGATATCCATGATATTTGCTATCTAAATTCTCAATAATGTTATTATTGTTTCCCATGTTTTCCGTCATTTATTATATGTAATCTGCATCTAAAATATTCGACAGGGAAACATCAACTTTGGTGCCACACCTCCTTAAAATTCTAAAATTCATCTGTCAGAAAGCATATTTTAAGTTTTCTTAACATTTACCTATTCTAGCAACGCAAAACCATTACACATTAAGCATCAATACATTACAAACAAGCAAAAAATAACTTAAATTGCTTTAATTGATATTATTCGTGATTTTTAATGGTGAATACCGTACTTTTGTATTTTAATGTTTATAACCCTATTATTTATGATATTAATAGCAGTCTTACTTCCTTGGTTATCGTTTTTTTTACGCGGTAAGATTCTAAGTGGCATTCTCTGTTTGATCCTACAGATGACCATACTGGGTTGGATACCCGCAGCCATTTGGGCGGTGGCATCTCGTGTTGACGGAAAAAACGAACAGCGCATACGTAAGATGGAACGTAATATGCGTAATTATCGATAAACCTTTGGCGCGAACTTATTCGATTGAACAGGTATCAATTGGGTGCCAAAAAATGCTGTATTTGCCCTAGTGTAAAATCGATCAATTGGTCATTTACATCGCCATTAAAATCAGCCATCATATAGTTCCCATGATTAGCCGGTAAAATAAGCAGTCGGGCATGAGGAATCTGCTGTTGCATGGCAGCTAGATGTGTCGTTTTTACAACATCTTGGTCTCCACCTATCAAAAATACCGGGCAGGTCAAAAGGCTTAAGGATTCCGGTTCGAAGTCTTTAAAGTTTATCATGCGCTGGCTATCTTTTTCATACATATTTCGAAATTTCTCCGGATCTGGGTTCAGCTTCATAAAATTTTCTTTGAGAAAAGGTGGTATATCGTTAATCGTTGAAGCTTCCATACTTTCAAAAAAACCATCTAAAAGCCCCTCTCTTTTCGTATTTCCCGATGCAGCAATCAACTTTTCCACCTTGTCCGGATACATTATCGCAAATTTCAAAAGTGTTGTCGCTCCATTACTAAAACCGAAAAATGAAGCTTTTTCGATAGAAAAGAAGTCAAGAACAGCCGAAATATCTTTCGCATCCTGCTCGAAGGTTTCGGGAGTGGTTCTGTGTTCGGATCTTCCATGATTTTGCAGGTCTATCACAATCAACTGGTACTGATCATGCAATCTTTTTACTGTTTCTTCAAAATCAGAGAACCCAGAGGAACCTCCGCCATGAATCAATACTAAAGGCTTTCCTGTGCCGAATATTTCGTAGTAAAGTTTTATTCCATTTGCAGGTGCATAACCGCTTTTCGATTTTATTTCACGCATAATTTATTCTATAAAGTCTATATTTCTGTCAGTAGCAACACGCTTCTACAACGATTTGTTTTCTATAAATTTTTTAAAACTTAGCAAGACGCCATCGGTAAAAGACTGTTGTAGGTCCAAAGGTGTAAATGTATCAGGTTCGAAAGTTTCCCGGATAATCGTATTGTTATCAATCGCCTGAAATTCAACAACACAGGTTCTCCCTCCACTGGTACTTCCAATGTACTCCATCAAAATAATCTCATTGTATAATCCTACATAATCAAATCCCTCTCGACTATTTTTTTGTTCCATTCTAAAATTAAACATCCCGCCCTCCCTAAAGTCAATATGAACAGCAGGGCAGTGCCAATCGTCAAATGGAATATTCCATTGCATAATTGCATCAGCATCATTCCAATATTTCCAAACATCGGCTAGTTGCTTTTCAACTAAAATAACCGAAACCAAATTTTTGACAGGATGATCTTTATGTTTCATAGGATGTTTTAAATGATAAGAATACTTTTGTCTATCTACATTGGTTTAAAATCATTCCGTCCAATGTTCTGATACAAAAGATCACATTGCGCGGCACCACAATATTAATAAACTACACAGAAATTCGACTTGTCCTATGACAATATTGACTTACGCTACACACATTTTTCTGCGATACCGCGGAGCTGCACCTTATAGCTAAGGAAAGGATGAAAGCCTACCGTAATAAGTCGATTGCTGAATAAACAGAAGAGTATGGTATATTTATTGTGTGAACATGAGAAAACATATAAAAACCGATTCAAATGAGAAAACTAGCATTTATAGTCATGAGCCTTTTTACTTTTACAGCCTGTAACAATGCTCCCAAGAACAGCGAATCAAAAGAAACAGCTGGCCAAAGTAAGGAAGCAACTCCGTCGGTCGGCGGCAGCAAGGATGAGCACGGTTGTTTAGTCGCGGCAGGACAAACTTGGAGTGAGATCAAACAAGGATGTATCCAGGTCTTCAATGTGGGCTTACGCCTAAATCCAACGGAGAAAGAAGAAGGAAAAGCTGTCATTAGTGCCTTTGTTGTCCTTAGCGAGGATAAATCAAAGCTAGAATTATTTTTACCTGATGACAGTAAAAAAAACATTATCCTGGATAAAGTCGAAAACGAAATTTACCAAAAGGATAACTATAAATATGATGCTAAAAAATCAACGCTTTACGTGAATAATACGATCAAGTACACAGGTGATGTTGAGTAGCCTGGAAAGAAGATCTTATTTTAATCCTATATTAGCAGAAGGCCTGCTGTAATAAATTCCTGAATGCGACAATAGTTATTATGAATCCATTTTACTCGGAATAACTATTGTTCTATTCTATTATTTCAAGTGTACTATTGAACTATTGGCACAATTTGTACTACATAAGGCCCTGAGTAATGATTCCCTATCATTTTATTCTCATTCACCGTAATATGATATTGGCCAACATCTTTAAATCTATAGGCAAGCTCTTGGCCAAAGGGGCCATCAGCCGAACCATTGGGCAGAAAAAGCTGACTAATTCGTACATTGGCTGTATCCGCGGGAGTTTTTATTTTGATAAGAACCGAATCCGCCTGATGGACTGAAATGAAAATAGTATCCGTTTTCCCTGATACCATATTCATTTCCTTAGATCTTCCACCACCAAAAAACGTTATGTTAGAAGGTAATTCCTGTGCCTTGTGCTTAGATTCATTTGTACTGGACTGTGGCGGGCGTTGAGGTAATTGACAAGCTCCATAAAGAAAAACTACCAACACATTCATGATCAATAATCGTAATTTACCCATAACGTTTTACTTAGGATAACAAAAGCAATTAGATTACAGTTTTAGCCACTTTTCTTTTTCTATACATCCAAGTGTTGAAATTGAATTTGTTACATCGTCCACAAACTCCATTTTGATTTGATTGCATGTGGATTGAGTTCTCGTATTTTTTGATAAAAAACATAGAAATTTCTATTCCAGAGGGAATAGTTATGCGTAAAACTGAAAATGGACTGTCCCTTACTATCCAATTGAACGACAACTTGCCAGATATAGTGATTATTAATTTGAGTCGATGTCCTACGAAGTTCAATGATATCCACTAACCTAAAGGATCTACCTGCCCCACCTTTTCGAACGACAGCGTAGAAATAATTTTCATCAAAAAAATAATCTTCGTCACTTAACAGATTATCTTCTATACCAAATAGAAAGGGTCGTGACGACAGTTTTCTTAATTTATCTGTTTCAAAATGATCATTCATCTCATAGCTTTTTTTAACACCGTATAAATAATTTTTAGCTACATTTTTCTTATAGACTTCTGTCAACACGACAACGATCAACATACAACTGATAACCAAAAAAATGCCTTTAAAATTCATTTATTCCACAAAAAAAATTAACTTCCACAAGTCAGATAAAACATAGGAATTCCCCCTTGATCTTTCTCGATAGCATCTAATCTTTCGAGATAGCTATGGTCGCCGAGTTCTTTCTGAGCGATTTGTTGTTCCAATTGATAGAGCAAATCCAAAGCCGTAAAATGTAGTGGATGTGGAGGCCACATGAGACAACACTCAGACGGAATGATTACCATTCCACCATGCGACATTATTCCAGGGACTTCCTTTCTTTTCTTTAAGATACCCAATATACCTTTTCAAATAAGATTTCCCAATTTTACTATTTAACCCAACTTGATCTTCTCCTTCCATAAAATGATCGGAAAATAACAACCAATCACTAAAATGCTTTTTCGCATATACTGACAACTTTTTGAGAACATCTAATGCCACAGGTTTTGATAGATATCCAACGTCCGTTGCGGATGTCGTAATATGACTTGCTACAGCAACAACAAAGGCATTCACCCCTACTTTGGAGATATCCCAAACGGCTGTATCGATTTTGCCGTTTTTTTCTTCCAATGCGGTCCCGGTCTTTTCTATTCCAAGTAATGTAAAATATGAACTCAACATTTCAAGACAGCTGTCTGTATCTGTTATACCAAAATCTCTTTTTAACAATTTGATAAAATCACTTCTATATTGATCAATTTTGGGATAATTTCCAAATTGATATAAGTGAATCGGATAATTTCCATCATCTCCCGTACTTCCGAATACCGTAAACCAGTCCCCAAAAACAATGACTCTAAATGCGGCTCCCAATGCATTACCAAACTGTTCTTCATAAGGAATATCCAGAAGTATATTGTTATCAATTGCTAAACTCTCCTCCCTTTTTTCCTCTTCGGCTTTAAAAGTAAGTTCATCTTTGGCTTCATGCATACCTTCCTTTGCCGCATTCAATAATTCTCTTAAAAATTTAAACATAACGGTATTGATATTAACTACTTAAAAGAAATTTTACTTACTATATTTTGCTATAAGCGCATAATCATAAGGGATTCTCATGGACAACTCGCGTGCTTGCCAAATATCTCCTTCAGACGCCTGGTAAAAATCATAGGCATTTTTCAAGAAATTTTCACCGTTTGGAGCCTCCACCCAACTTTTCTTCTCTCGATTGTAAAGTAAAATCATACAACTCACGCAACGATAATTACCTGCTGTTTTTGGGTTTTCAAAACAAGTTCCAACTTTAATATTAATCTTCTGATTGATTATCACATCGGTCAATTTACGATCCGTGAGATGAATTAATGCGATTTGTGCATCCTCATGATCCGGTGGTAACTTCGCTATTACTAATCGTCCAAAATCTGTCTTTCTAATTTTTTCGATTTCTAAAGCCCTAAATTCTGGCGATATGCGATTTGTATCAACCGGGTATAGATCATCTTCTACACCTACCACTTCAGTCGTCGTTACTTCGGTAGCCCCAGCGGCAAGTAGCTGTTTATTGTTTTCATAATTTTCCCAATCTGCTGTATCGTAGGTAACCCACTGCTGTATCTTATAGAGCAAGGTTTCCCTCTTATTGACTTTGATAAAAAACGCCGCTATTAAAAATGAAACCAGCAAAATGAACAGGATAACGAGGACTCTTTTCAAACTAAAATTATTTAATGAAGTATTTAAATCTGTAAAATCGTGAAAACATATTCCATGTTTTCATTTAATACCGTAAATCTGCACATAATTATTCAACCGGTAAATCTGGAACCCATATTAGGTCAAAACTTGGCGATATTTGTAGCTCAATAATCAATATTTGAAAACAGCAATACAATCGCTAATTTCGAAGACCTTTAATGATTCAATTAAATCCAACGTATATGCATAAGCTGTTAGATCTCATATCACCTCGAATCTTTAAAAAAGAAATTTCTTTTAGGAGGAACGAATACATCAAAATGAATGGTTCGATTGATTCAAAGATTTATTTCATAAAAAAAGGCAGCATCAAAATTTCTATTTTTCAGGAAGATCATGAACAGATTATTCGCTTTGGATATGATGGAGATCTCATTGTAGCTATGGATTCTTTTATTCATGGTAGCTACTCGGATTATACAATTCAGGCAATAAAGAAAACAGATATGCTAATCGCCGAGAAGGAAGACTTTATGAATTTTATCTATTCCACTTCAGAAAACACAAAATTATATATCACTATCTTGGAACAGTTGGTATTACAGCAGCTTGAAAGAGAACGAGATCTATTGCTGGACTCTCCAAAAAACAGGTATGAAAGACTCATTAAACGAAATCCTAGATTATTTCAACTAATTCCTAATAAGCATATCGCCAATTATCTTAGAATGAGTCCCGAAACTTTATCAAGAATCAGTAAATCTTGAGTTAAATCAATTTTTTTCCAATTTATTTTCGAGTATTTTATCAAAAAAAAGATGAAATATAAATCATTAGAACTACTTGATCAACTGGAAAAGCAAGTACAGGAACATATATCATTTGTCAATTCCCTAGAAGCCCTTTCTCAGGAGACATTACATAAAAGACCTCATGAAGGGTCCTGGAATATCCTCGAATGCATACAGCACCTGAATCTGTATGGAAGTTTCTATTTACCTAAAATCACAAAAAAAATATCCGAAAGCAATCTTGGCTACAATGTTGATTTCAAAAGTGGTTTTTTAGGGAACTATTTTGCTAATTCTATTTTACCAAATGATAAGGAAAAAAAGATGAAAACTTTTCGAAAAATGGATCCCAGAAATCTTATGCAGAGCGCCGAACCGATTCCAGTTTTTTTAGAACAGCAAAATAGACTACTTCATCTACTCGATAAGGCAAGGTCAAAAGATTTAACTAAAATTCGCATTAGGCTATCTTTCAGCAACTGGATACAGCTCCGTTTAGGAGATATATTTCGTTTTATTATTCATCACAATAACAGGCATATTGTACAAATAAAGAATATCTTATCGTTACCTACAACACATTAAAATAGGGTCCTAAAGAAGCCCACAGCATATACACCAAAAGCATGTGGGCTTACCGATAAATAATATTGACTAACCGAGGTAAACCCCATATTGACCGAATAGCCCTATCATGATATAGATTATGTGTTTATTTTGACAGGATCAGATAACCAATAAAATAAAAACAATGCATAGAATTATAGGAATATGGATCGTCTTCTTGATTTGCTTTTCTCAAAATAGTATTGGACAAGTAAAAGATTCAAACTATTTTCTCGAAAAAGATAATACTAAGGTACCTCCGCAGGCCAACATTTTACCCCTACAAAATTTCAACTTCCACGTCAAACCCTATCAGGCTGTAGGAACCAAAGTGATCGTAGACTCATTATCGCTCGGAGTAGATAATTATATCATTTATACATTTAGCGTAACCAAATCTCCTCATGACAAGGAATATTATTCTTTCTGCAATATTGTTGTTAAATTAACCTCGCAGGAGTCTATGATGACTTTAGCTCAAACGAATAAAATTTACGCGGGAAATGTCTCTAGAAACCACCCCGACTATTTTGGCCAGGGCACCTTAATACGGGATGATTATCGTATTGATTTTATTGCATTTACGCAAGAAAACCATGATATTAGCGTAATTAACACTAAAATTTACAACCTTTCAAAAGGTAGAACCATATTGTTGGAACAAGATACCTTCCACCAATTTATGCTAAATGATTATCAATTTTCGGACATTGGACTACAATCAACCAATGGCCTTAAAGAACATATTGCAGCACTAATAAATAAACGGTAAATGCAAAAATTCATCCTTTCATTTGAGCTTTAAAAGAAATATGAAAACCTGGACGATCATGCTATTCTTCGTTTCCATTGGGGTCATACAAACGTATGCACAGGAAACGGCTAATATTAAAGGTATACGAACATCCTATTGGGTAAAGGGGTTGGAAAAAAGAAAAGCCAACGAGCCAATCGTCATTTTTGAAAGTGGCATCGGCATGAGCGGGAACAATTTTTCCGTCCTTTTCCCCAAATTAATGAGTAATATACCGTATTTCAGTTATGACAGAAATGGCTTAGGAAATTCGGATCCTGATCCATTCTTAAAATCTGACCAAGATGTTGTGGACAAATTACATTTAATCCTATCCAGTTTAGAAATTAAACCGCCCTATTTACTCGTCGGGCATTCATTGGGTGGAGCTTTTGTTAGGCTGTTTGCAGCTAAATATCCGGATGAAATTGCCGGCTTAGTCCTCATCGATCCTACCGATTTTATGTTAACAAAAACAGAAGATGCAATTGCTACTAAAACATCAAATAGCCAGATAGGTTACCAACAACTCTGGGTAAAAATGCTTTCAGATATGATAAGCGACAAAAACCTTGGTGAAGGTGTAAAATTGGAAATGAAAAGAGAACTGGCAGTCAGCGAAAAACATTTTTTTAAAGATTATGCCGATTTACCGCTTCTAAAAAATGTCCCTGTTACCGTATTCATCGCCTACAATCGACCTATCGAGCGATATGAAAAAGAAATGAACAGTAAATTGGGAATAAATGATAGATTTTGGTTTGATGCCTATGATCAGCTTCGAATCAAACATTATGCAAATCTAATCAAACAAAATAACAATTGTGAACTGATTCTTTTACCAGGATACAGCCATGGGATACACCAACAAGACCCTGATAAAGTCGGTACAAGTATAAATGTCCTCTTTAAAAGAATAACCCACTAAATCATGTCGATAAAATAATATCATAGGAGATATCTTTAACCGTTCAAAAAAAGCCAAAATTAGTGATTAGAAAAAAAATTTTAGTACATCCAACACGGCTGCAGCTATATTCAAAAAATGTTTCATACAATCAAGAAATATAACAATCAAGCCAGCATCGTCACTTAGCACCAATGAGTGCTAAAACTTTTTCAATAGGTCGACCAATTACTGCTACACCGTCCTTTACAACGATAGGGCGCTCAATCAAGATCGGATACTCCAGCATCACATCGATCCATTGCTCATCTGTCAAGTGAAGATTTTGGAATTTTTCCTGAAAGACCGATTCTCCTTTTCTGATAAGTTCCAAAGGTTTTAAAGCAAGTTGACCCAATAATTCAATCAATTGGCCTCTCGTCGGAACATCGTTTAAGTACTCCTGTACTTCTATATCCACAGCTTGATGCTGTAGCAGCTCCAATGCATTACAACTCTTACTGCAATTTTTATTATGATAAATTTTAATCATGGTCACAATATGTAAAGGATATCCTTGTGATAAAAAATCAATTATTGGATACCCTCAAAAATAGGAACAAAATCACAAACAGTTCAAATAAAATGCCACAGGCTAACCAAATATTCGAATTCATTTTCGAGAAACTGATCCGTTTATGACGTAGGATTGTTTCTCTTTTTTTAATTTAGTAATATGAAATCAGCCGAAAGTGTAACAGATTTTTACAAAAGGCAATCAGGTTTAACTAATTTGGATTTGCCGCTAAATAATACGGGAATTGGGCATTTCAATGTTTTCAGCAGGGAATCCTGTACTGTCGTCTCTCCGTACAATCGCCGCGATTTTTATAAAACCTCCCTTATCATAGGGCGTGGAAAACTATATTACGCAGATAAGTGGATACAAATCGATAGACCTGCCATGTTATTTGCGAATCCGGTTGTTCCATATGCTTGGGAACCCGAATCCTCAGAACAATCCGGATGGTATTGTGTATTTACAGAGGAATTTATACAGCATAGTGAACGGATAGAAAGTCTAAAAGACTCTCCCCTGTTCAAGATAGGTAGCAACCCGATTTATTTTCCGGATGAAACACAATTAGCAGAAATTTCTACAATCTTCCAAAAGATGATGGTTGAAATGAACTCGAGCTATATTCATAAAGATGATATGTTGCGAAGTTATCTACATCTTCTAATTCATGAAACGATGAAATCGAGTCCCGCAGCGAGTTTTGGATCTTATACCAATGCCTCGACCAGGGTATCGGGACTATTTCTTGAGCTGTTAGAAAGACAATTTCCAATCAATACCCTTCAACTTAGCCTGCAATTGAAAAGCCCTGCAGATTATGCGCATGCGCTTTCGGTTCATATCAATCACCTCAATAGGTCGGTAAAAGAAACCACAGGCAAAACCACCAGTACACACATTGCAAACCGTGTGGCCCAAGAAGCCAAAGCTTTGTTGTTGCATACCAATTGGAATGTATCGGATATTGCCTACAGCCTGGGATTTGAATATCCATCCTATTTCACCAATTTCTTCAAAAAGCAAACCGGGATGTCTCCAAACCAAGTCCGAAGCAGTACTGTTTGAATTGTATAACAATCTGTTTGATTGTCTTAACTCGCTTCGTTTGTTCCATATGTACTTTTGTATTGAACAAAATGTAATCATTATGAAATATAGAAATCTTGGAACAACAAATGAAAAACTCTCTGCGATTGGATTAGGCTGTATGGGAATGAGCTTTGCATACGGACCTACTGACGAAAAAGAGAGTATTGCGACATTGGAAAGAGCATTGGACCTCGGCATTAATTTTTGGGATACCGCGGATATGTACGGCAACGGTGCCAATGAGGAACTTATTTCAAAAGTGCTTGTTCCCAACCGTGACAAAGTTTTTATTGCAACAAAATTTGGGTTTCGCTTTAAAGATGAAATAGCAGGTCCAAGTGGTACGGCAAACACCTATTTCGATGGCTCGCCCGAATGGATAAAATTAGCGGTAGAAAAAAGTTTAAAACGCCTTAGAATCGATACTATAGATCTTTATTATGCGCACCGCGTAGATCCCAGTATTCCTATCGAAGAGACCGTAGGCGCTATGGCAGAATTGGTTAAAGAAGGAAAAGTGAGGTATTTGGGTTTAAGCGAAGCATCTCCCGCATCAATCATTAAAGCTAATGCCGTACACCCTATAGCTGCTTTACAGAGCGAATATTCGCTCCTTACACGTGATGTAGAAAAAGAAATCTTACAGACCGTACGGCAATTGGGGATAAGTTTAATTCCTTATGCGCCTCTAGCGCGTGGATTATTTTCCAATTCTTTAAATTTAGAAGATCTTGCTTCGGACGACTTTAGAAGAACCTTACCTCGAAATCAAGGTGAACATGCATTGAACAATGCACAATTAGTCACCGACTTCTCCCTACTGGCAAAAGATAAAAACTGTAGTCCAATACAACTCGCTTTAGCCTGGGTGCTGGCACAGGGAAATGACATCATTCCTATTCCAGGAACTAAAAAAAGAAAATACCTGGAGGAAAATGTTGGTGCCCTTGATGTACAATTATCGCATGATGATTTAAAAAAAATAGATGAAATACTCCACAAATACCCCAATATCGGAGCACGATACAGCGAAGGCGCTATGGCTTTAGTCAACCATTAATCGATTTTTGAGATTATAAGTGGCTTGCCGGCGCCACTTATAATCTCAAAAATTGTTCTCCTCCCATCCGTCCTTGTTCTATTGTCATGATGTGCTGTATGAACAGATACGAATCGTTTAATATGGTATTAATTATCGGAAATTGCGGTACGCAATGAAAAATAGAAAGAACTTCCTGCGCCATAATCACTTTCAACACCAATTTCGCCACCTTGCGCCTCTATAAACTCTTTACTAATACTTAAACCAAGTCCTGTTCCACCTTTTTTGGACCCTGGCACACGGAAGTAACGCGCAAATATTTTATCCAGATATTTCGGCTCGATCCCTTGCCCACTGTCGGTAACG
This sequence comes from Sphingobacterium paramultivorum, assembly GCF_014109745.1. Lineage (NCBI taxonomy): Bacteria > Pseudomonadati > Bacteroidota > Sphingobacteriia > Sphingobacteriales > Sphingobacteriaceae > Sphingobacterium > Sphingobacterium paramultivorum. Next base: position 985,343 of record NZ_CP058555.1, on the reverse strand, counting down.
ATAAATTTTGTTTTAAGTTCGCTGTTTTCCACTACTATGCGAATAACCGAATCTTCATGGGAGTAACGTATCGCATTGGAAAGAAAATTTGTAAGAACCCAGGCAGTTTTCTCATTGTCAGCAAATATAGCTTTCACATTGGGGTCTACCTCGATAACAAAGTGGATATTTTTTTGATTCGCAGCAAATTGATTTGCCATGATGGCATATTCAATAATTGGCTGTATTTCCGTCGTATGTAAGTTAATTTGAATGGAACCACTTTCAACCTGCGTCATATTTAACAGTTCACCGGTTATTTGAAGCAGGCGGTTAGAATCATCTTTTATTCCGTTTAACAATGTAAGCTGCTCGGTATTTAGATATCCTATTTGTTCGTTTTCCAACAATTGAACCCCCATCTGAATCGCCGCAATAGGTGTTTTGAACTCGTGCGAAACGGTACCGATGAAATTTGTTTTTGCAAGATCAAGTTCCTTAAATGGCGTAATATTCTTTAGGATAACCACCTGCCCGATAAACTTTGATTCAAGTTCACCCGTAGGCAAAACATTGATATCGATAACATCTTTTTCAAAATAGCTTTCTCTATCGTCTGCATAAATTTTAACCGCATTTTTTTTACGTTTTTCTACAGGAAGAAAAAGATCTTTAAAAATATCCTTAGCAAGATCATTTTCATCTGAAACCGCTAAAGCAGATCTTCCGAGAAGTTGATCTTTATGTAGATTTGTGATGCGAAGTGCTTCCTCGTTGACAAAAATGACACGTCGCTCTTCGTCGAAGCCTATCACCGGATCATGCATATGATCAACAAGAGACTCTATTCGTCTTTTTTCCTTTAAAATTTTTTCAAGTTTACTTTCAGCATATTCTTCAAGTTTCTCTGCCATGGAATTAAATGAAGCGACGAGTTCCGCAAACTCACCTCCGCTCTGTACCTGAATACGCTCTTTGTAGTTCTGTCCTGCAATTTGTCGAATACTCGCTGTCAATTTCGCAATGGGGTTAGCTATATTGGACGGCAAATTGACCAGTAATATAAAAGCAATGATAAAACAGAGTGCCCCGGCAAATGAAATGACCAAAATTGCATGTTCGGCGGTGCGATCCGCAATAATACTCTTCCGAGAAATTGCCGTCATATTTTGTTCCATTAACAAGGCAATATCCTTTCTGATAGACGAGACAATAGTAACATCTAAGGGCTTATCTTTCAGTTTTAAAAAATGTTTGGCAATTGCGTTTGTTGTTTGCTGCTCTCCGACTTCGGTAACATTTTTCCGTTGTTTGTCAAGATTGATCTGGAAGTTGTTAAAAGCAGCTTTTGCAACAGGAATTTCCTCTAATGCCAATAACATATTCTTGGCGTACAGCAGCGTATTGTAGTTCGCTGTCAGTATATTTGCGGTATCCTTTTTTAATCGGTTTACATACCAACCACTTAGCGCGGCAAGTAGAAAGATCATGAGAAAAAGTGATCCTACACCAAAGGTAAGTTTCGTTTTTATTTTCATCTTATTCACAATTTGTCTTTATCATTAAGACAATATAATCAGATCGATGTCTTCCGTCGACAGTTGTGCCAGCAGTTTGCTAAATGTATCCTTAGCAAGTAACATCCTTAAAAGAGATAATCGTGGTTTTCCAATGCAAACTGTGGTGATCTTGCGGAGCTCGCACAAAGCGATGATCTCTTTTGCCACACTATGACTTTCTACTTTGATAATTTCTCCACCAAGTTCTGTCGCCAGTTTAAAGTTATTGATCAGGTGCCGTTGTTTATTTAAAGCTATCCGATCTCCGCGCTCTTTTGGCAACTGTACATAGAGCAAAAACCAACTGCTATTGTAATATCCTGCTAAGCGTGCTGTTTTTCGGATGACGTTTTTTGCTTTTATTTCATTAGAACTTATACAAGCCAGGAAACGCTCCTTTCGCACCCATCGTTGGGGTTGAACTTCAATCTCTACTTTGCGTTGAACCTGGGAGGCAACTTCTTTCAACGCCATTTCACGCAATTGTAAGATATGTTCGCTTTTAAAGAAGTTTTGAAGCGCTGCCTGAATTTTTGACGCGTCATAGATCTTGCCCTCTTTTAGGCGAATGATAAGCTCTTCTGCAGTAAGATCAATATTAACGACTTCATCTGCGGAATCAATAACACTGTCGGGAACACGTTCTTGCACTTCAACACCTGTAATCGCTTTGACCTCCTCGTTTAAACTCTCAATATGCTGGATATTAACAGCGCTGATCACATTAATCCCCGCTTCAAGAATCTCCATAACATCCTGCCACCTTTTGGTATTTTTACTGCCTTCAATATTGGTATGTGCCAGCTCATCGATAATGACAACCTCGGGATGTGAATTCAAGACAGCATAAAGGTCCAGTTCCTCCAACTGTTTGCCTTTGTAAAAAAGATGGCGTCGGGCGATAAGGGGTAGACCGTCGAGCAATTGATGTGTTTCCTTCCGATTATGTGTCTCAATATAGCCAATACGCACATCGATTCCTCCCTGTAAAAGGGTATGTGCATCCTGTAACATGCGGTATGTTTTTCCAACCCCTGCACTCATACCAATATAAAGTTTGAAGCGACCTCTTCTCGATTTCCGGATAAGGTCCAAAAAGTGTTCAGCGCTTTTCCTTTCTTCCATTTTTATTGCCTTTCATTTCAGAAGGTTCCTGCCGATCCAACACACGGCAGGAACGATTGTTTTTAAAAACTAACGGTAAGTGCTGTTACAGCCGTCACACTATTTTTCACCAACTTATTTGTCCGATCAAGGAAAATAGCATCTTTATTCGTGAGATTACGTAGTTCCGTACGCCAAAGAACATTGGGAAGAATGGCATAATCTGCATTTAAAGAATAGCCAAACGTTTGAAAACCTTGATCTGTAGTCGTAGAAACGATCACACCATGCTTATCGTTGTAATATTCTCCTCTTGCTGTTAAGCTAAATTTTTCGGTCGTCGCGTATCGTGCAATTAACACGGGGGTGTACCATGCATTGTACTTTGAGCTACCTTTTGCTTTTTGTTCCGCGCCAATATCAAATCCGAATGTGATTCCCAGCTTTTCGTTCATTTGATAAATTGCATATAGATTATGAAAATAACGCATTTGTCTGACACTATCCGCTTTATCACTGCCTATAAAAGAACCACTATTGATGGTCCATTTATCTGTCGGTTTATAGACCAGTTGATGCCCAAATGCCGGCAAACTGCTACCATCCACCCGTTGAATCCGCTGCCATCCGTTTAAAATCAGCCCACTTAAAAACAGTTTTCCCGATGCGGATGTATAGGATATTTTTGCTCCTGTTTCAAAATAAGGGGAATTATCCGCAAAAATACTTCTTGTTAAAGTCCAATTATCCTTTCCTATAGCGCTTTCAAAGCCCAAATGGGAAGAAAATATGCCAGCATCGATCCATAAATTATGTTTTTTTGAGATACGTATACCGGCGTTCGCTTCGTAAATATTTTTTAAGACTCCGGGTTCCGCACCGTAGTTGGCATTCATATATGTACCGACACCTAAAGCAAGATTTGCACGGGTATTTGTTGTTTCGTATGCAGCTTTTAAAAGTGCCAAGTTTATGTTTACTTCATTCGTCCTATTGTGACTATATACAAAGCCTGGGCGTGTATTTCCAAGTGGATTGTTAAAGTCCCGGAGGTAATATGCTTCAAGGTAACCACTGATAGACAATCGGGTATTTTGAGTAGTATCTTGCTGTGCAAATAATTGTGTTGCCCCTGCGAGTAAACAGGCCAACATCGCTAGTTTTTTCATGTAAATTGTTCTTATAAAATGTATATCGATGACCCTTTAGGTCAATTTTATTTTTCAGCCATCTTGTCCAAAGCAATATTTAGTTCAAGGACATTGATTTTGCGAGGTCCAAACATATTCCATAAAGGCGTCTGAACGTGGGCATCAACAAGAGACTGTAGGCTATTTACCGATATACCTCTCGCTTTCGCAACACGATCAATTTGTATTTTTGCGGCCTCTATGGAGATATCTGGATCCAAACCACTACCACTGGCTGTAACAATGTCTACCGGTACCTGTTCGCGTTTTACAGTAGGATTGTGAACTAAGAAAGTATCGATACGGGCCCTAACTTCCGAAAGATATTCCCCATTAGAAGGTCCTTTGTTACTTCCACCCGATCCAGCAGCATTATAACCAACAGCTGAAGGACGCGACGAGAAGTAATCATCACGCGTAAAGGCCTGCCCAATATTTCTGTAATACTTTTGCCCATTGTACTCAAGCATTTCCCCTTTTCCATGATTGGGTGCTATTTGAGCTATTGCCCATACGAGGACTGGATATACCACTGAGAGCAGGAGCAATAAGATAATTGTAATCTTTATTGCCGGATATATATGTGTTTTCATCTTTGCTTTTATTATTAAAAATGTATTAGATAAATAGGGAAACCAGTAGGTCTATGACCTTGATACCAATAAATGGAACGAGTACTCCACCAAGTCCAAAAACGAGCAGATTTCTCCGTAACAGTGCGCTTGCACCTATAGGTTTGTATGCGACTCCTTTCAATGCCAAAGGAATCAGTAATGGGATAATAATTGCGTTAAAGATGACAGCTGATAGTATGGCACTTTGTGGACTACTGAGCTGCATAATGTTTAAACCTTGAAGTGCGGGTATTGCTGCAATAAACAAGGCCGGAATGATAGCAAAATATTTGGCGACATCGTTTGCAATACTAAACGTTGTTAGCGTACCTCTGGTCATCAACAATTGTTTGCCTATCTCCACAACCTCAATCAGTTTGGTTGGATCATTGTCGAGATCGACCATATTTCCGGCCTCTTTTGCAGCTTGTGTACCGCTGTTCATCGCTACACCAACATCGGCTTGTGCAAGTGCCGGAGCATCGTTTGTACCATCCCCCATCATGGCGACCAATCGTCCATCAAGCTGTTCTTTTTTGATATAGTTCATCTTGTCTTCAGGTTTCGCTTCGGCTATGAAATCATCCACTCCAGCTTTTTCCGCAATATATTTGGCCGTCAACGGATTATCTCCCGTCACCATAACAGTTTTGATACCCATTTTTCGTAACCTTTCAAAGCGTTCATGAATTCCGGGTTTTATCACATCCTGCAATTCTATGACACCGAGAACCTGTTCATTCTCTGCAACGACCAATGGGGTTCCCCCATTTTGAGAGATAAGCTTTACGCGTTCATCTATTTCCTGAGGAAACAGATTTCCAGCCTTTACAATGATATTCCGAATAGCATCTGTTGCACCTTTACGAATACGTGTCTGTGCAAAGTCTATTCCCGAGCTACGGGTCTCCGCGGTAAACTTAATGAATGCAGGATTTTCGACCTTATAGCTCGATGGATTGACACCAGCCAATTCGACAATTGATTTCCCTTCCGGTGTTTCATCCGCCATGGAGCTCAATGTGGCCGCACGTACCAGAACTTCCTTCAGGACGCCATCTGCGGGGTAAAAATTTGTCGCCTTACGATTTCCGATCGTAATAGTTCCAGTTTTATCAAGCAACAAGACATCAATATCTCCTGCCGTTTCAACTGCCTTGCCACTTTTTGTTATAACATTTGCACGAAGTGCACGATCCATTCCCGCGATACCAATTGCCGATAAAAGACCACCTATTGTTGTTGGAATCAGACAGACAAAAAGTGAAATAAACGACGCAATGGTGATACCAACATTGGCATAATCCGCAAATGGTTTTAAGGTCACCGTTACGATAATAAATACAAGTGTAAAACCTGCCAGAAGGATTGTTAATGCAATCTCATTAGGTGTTTTTTGGCGGCTTGCCCCTTCAACCAATGCGATCATCTTATCCAAAAAGCTCTCCCCTGGTTCTGTCGTTACCTGCACGACAATTCGATCGGACAAAACCTTGGTACCACCGGTAACTGAACTTTTATCACCCCCAGACTCGCGGATCACCGGTGCTGATTCTCCGGTAATTGCACTCTCATCTATGGTTGCCAATCCCTCAATAATCTCCCCATCCAATGGAATTACATCACCAGCCTGGCAAACAAAAACATCATCTTTTTTCAGTTGAGCGGACGAAACTACCCGACCATCACGCAGAGTTGCTGGAGTTTCCTCCCGAGTTTTCCGAAGACTATCTGCTTGCGCCTTACCGCGGGCTTCGGCAATTGCCTCAGCAAAATTTCCAAACAATAAGGTTAAAAATAGAATAAGAAATACCGTAAAATTATAACCAAGTGTACCTTGTGATTTTTCCCCAGTCATTATCCAAAGACAAACGACGGCCATAATCAGCGTCCCGATTTCCACAGTAAACATCACTGGATTACGGAACATTATTTTAGGATTTAGCTTCACGAAAGATTGCTTTAACGCCTGTTGTACAAGTTCTTTCTGAAACAATGTTTGTTGATTGCTCATTTTTAGAATTCTTTAATTTTAAGTACTACATGGAAAAATATTCCGCAATTGGACCCAATGCCAACGCAGGGAAGAAAGAGAGTGCTGCAATAATCGCTATTACAGCGAATACCATTAAACCGAATGTACTTGTATCTGTTTTTAGCGTTCCCTCACCCTCAGGTATAAATTTTTTCTCAGCCAATAATCCCGCAATAGCAATTGGGCCTATAATCGGTATAAAGCGGCCGAGTAACAATACGATACCTGTCGAAATGTTCCACCAAATTGTATTATCTCCAAGACCTTCAAACCCACTACCATTGTTAGCTGCGGATGAAGTATATTCGTACAATATTTCACTAAAACCATGGAATCCAGGGTTATTCAATGTAGAAGCACCTTGGGCTGGAAACGCTGTAGCAAGTGCTGTACCGACAAGGATTAGAAAAGGATGGGCAAGAGCAACAATCATAGCGATTTTCATTTCCCGCGCTTCAACTTTCTTACCCATAAACTCTGGTGTGCGCCCCACCATCAAGCCACTAATGAAAACAGCGAGTATAATAAAAATGAAGAAATTGAGTATCCCCGCGCCTACACCACCATAAAAAGCATTCACCATCATCGCTATAAGTTCGTTCATACCAGATAAGGGCATGTAACTATCATGCATAGAATTGACAGAACCCGTCGAAATCATCGTTGTAACAATACTCCAAAACCCCGATGCCGCTGCACCAATACGTATTTCCTTTCCCTCCATGGCGCCCATAGACGTGTCAATACCCATCTGTGCAATCGCTGGATTTCCAGCCATCTCCATTTTTATATTTGGTATTGTCAGGATGATAAACCCAATGGTCATCACACCAAACATCATCCATGAAAATTTACGCTTGCGAATAAAAAAGCCGAATGCAAATATCATCGCCATCGGGATAATAAACTGGGCAATCATTTCCACCATATTGGTCAAATAATTGGGATTTTCAAATGGATGTGCACTGTTTGCTCCGAAAAAACCACCTCCATTTGTACCAAGATGTTTAATTGGGACAAAGGCAGCTACTGGTCCTCGGCTTACCTGTACGGTATCTCCAGCGACAGTAATCATGCTGTCCTTACCTTCGAAAGTCATCGGCATGCCTTGGAATACGAAGATGGCAGCAACCAAGACGGAGATAGGCAGTAAAATCCGGGTGCAAGACTTCACAAAGAAATCGTAAAAATTGCCCAATTGTGTTGTTGTCTTATCCCTAAAAGCTTTGAAAATAACCACTGCAGCAGCCATTCCCACGCCTGCCGTCACGAATTGAAGAAACATGAGCCAAATTTGTCCTAGATAGCTCACTCCTGATTCACCGGAATAGTGCTGGAGATTACAGTTGACCAAAAAAGAGATACTGGTATTAAAGGCCAAATCAGCAGTCATTCCAGGATTCCCATCTGGATTTAAAGGCAAATGTCCCATATTCATCAGGATAACCATGCTCAACAGGAACCACAGTAGATTAATTGTCAAAAGAGCAACGAGGTGCTGTTTCCAGGTCATCTGGAGGCTAGGATTAATTCCTGTCACCCGATAAAAAAATCGTTCCAATGGTTGAAACAATGGATCTAACCAGGTCTTTTCATTGCCATATACCTTAGCCATATATTTCCCAAGGGGAAGTCCGAGTAGTAATGTTACGATGAACATCACTATGATTCCAAGAATCTCTGTATTCATTTCTTTAGTTGATTTGTATAAAAAGTGTATCATGACCGATCGTCATCTAACCTCAAGCTCTTCTTTTCACTATGTAACACGAAAAGAACTGACTGAAAGCGGGATTTCATCGCCGACGATAGAGAATGAGTAATCTTGTTATTAAAATTTTTCTGGCTTTAGAAGTACATAACAGATATATGCAAAAACCAGTAGTGCTACAATAAATAAAGCTGTCATTTACTTTGATATTAATAGGTTATGAATTTGTTGTCCTTTAAGGACCTCTAAAAATGGTGTTGGTAGCTGAGCTTCGATTACCGCCCATGCATTGACCGAACTGATGCGCCGAAGACCTCCTAAAGATCTTACAAAGAGATTTTCCAGAATGTATTTGACATAATGGTTTCCTCGTCCATAAATCATTCCGAGGAAATGAATATGCTGGCAAATTTTGTCCGTACTTTGCAATACAATTAAGCTCCGAAGATGATTAATAACAGCCTGTAAGGCTCCTGCAAAATTGTGCTTTCGCAATAAGAAATTAATCTCTGATCGGATTTCCTTATAATGGAGCGCCATATACAAACCTGCACCGTATTGATTTAATTTTTTCATGTTGTGTGTAAAACTATACTTCAAAATCTAACCGATATAGAGTTGAAAAATCATTGCAATAATCAATACCACTACTATGATCTTCGCTATACGGTCTCCCGATAAATTATGTGCGGAACTGCTGCCTTTATTTTCTTGCTTCTCTTTCATATTATTTCTTTTATATTTTGCCGAAGAAGTCGACCATTTTATAGAATAACCAGAAGAACAAAATTCCAGTTATGACGAGTATGATTGTTATTGCCATTGTTAAATTTTATTAGTGAATCGCGATTTCATTTTGTTAACTTCAATTACATGCCAGCAGCATTGCCGATCGTCTCCTTCGGAGGGCTCTTGCCACATACTTTTCTTTTCCGTCCTGTTTTCATATTTACATTCATTTGTCCCAATAAGCCAAACAGCGTTCCACTATGCCAAAAAACAACATAACACACTATTAATCAGGTGTTATAAAAAAATAAACCACAAAACAGCATTGGATAATCCTATCATTTTGATAAGGTTATTTTATCAAAATGAGAATGACTATGCTGAAAATGTGATCAAATCATTATAATGTGTAACTTGTCATGTATACTTGAGAGGTGACCAAAAAACATAGGCGGTTTGAACTGGTCTATTCTATAAAATGACGGAAAAGAATGTTTTAAAAATTCATAAATGAATAGGAGAATAGGTGAACCTCCGGATGAGTATTAGCAGAAGTACTATGTAACAAATTTGCAAAGGAACATGAAATTATCGCCAAAAGTTCATATTAAAAATTATTTTAGGGGATACATATTAAATGGGAAAACTTATTAAAGAGACACTTATACAAATAAAAACAATGATAAACTTAAACCTTTTCAAAAAAATCATCTTATCGGTCTTTATGGGCTGTATTTTACTCTCCTGTCAAAATGAAAAAAGCAGTCCGAATACATTGACAGAAGAAGAGCAAAGTAACGGCTGGCAACTTCTATTTGATGGTACCACGCTTAACAATTGGCATACCTACAATAATAGTAAAAATGCTCCTACAGCCTGGGTCGTTAAAAATGGGACTATTTACTGCAATCCAAACAGTGAAAGCCAAAAATATGACTTAGTATCGGACAAAGAGTATAAAAATTATGAGTTTAAGTTTGAATGGAAGCTCGAAAAAGAGGGAAATAGTGGCGTTTTTGTCAATGTACAGGAAAGACCGGATATCAATGCGACCTATCATTCAGGACCAGAATACCAATTGTTGGCAGATTCCCATCCTGATTTTGATAAGCCACTGAAGCGTTCCGGCTGTCTTTATACATTTCTACCGCAGCAAAACTTTGTCAATATTAAAGCACAGGATGATTGGAATGAATCGAGTATTATTCAGAAAGACGGAAAGGTAACGTTCTACCTGAATGGTAAAATCACTGCTGAAATGGATTTTAATTCCGCTAAATGGAAAGATTTGGTAAAACATAGTAATTTCAAAGATTATCCAGAGTTTGGTAAACATATTAGTGGGAAATTAGCACTACAGGATTGGTCCAGAGGTGTTTCATTTAGAAACCTAAAAATAAAGACCTTATAATAAAAAAGTCCTTAGCAAATGCTAAGGACTTTTTTTATGCAATAGCCTCAGCCCCATCTTCCCACTTTAGCCCTCCTATTATCTTCCTGTTCCGCTTTCATTCCCCGCCTTTTATCCACTGCCTTAGCCAATGAAATCCGTCAGGAGTTAAGCTCTCCCATCGCTAGACATTCAGTCCTTAATAAAGGATCTGCACCTTGATTTAAAAAAGATGCCTTATACACCCCAAAAACTTCACAAGCCTTTAGTAAGTTAAAAAGAATTTAAAATCAAAATATAAATTAAATAAGAAATAAAATACTATGTAAAATAAATTGTAGCGAATTAAATTTCAAAAACGTCACCTAGAGTAAGTCACATAAAATCCTGACTTAACTATATTAATGAAGAAAATTATATTCATCGTCCTAGTCTCCCTGATTTCGTTGGAAGGATATGGGCAAGAAAACATGCAAAAAAAATCAGAAATTCGAGTGGGGTATGGCCTTATTCCGGTCCAAGAGATCGGTACAATGCTCGGTGAGGGAATATTTATGGGTTTACTCGGAAGAGAAGTAGAACATTCCAGCGGAACTGGCACATTTACTGCCGGGTATTCACATAATTTAAACAAAAGACTGTCTATGGGCATCGACGGGTTTTATGGTAAAAATACGGTTTCTTACAAAGATGATCTTGGGGATTCAAAATGGAATGTTTTTGGGGGACTTCTGAATATGCAATATAGCTATTTGAATAAAACTAAACTTAAACTATATGGAAAAGGAGGTTTGGGCTATGCAAAATTTAACAATAGACAAAAAGAAGATAGAGAGCTTCGGTGCGCTATCCTATCAATTTACGCCGATAGCCATTCGTTACGGTAATAAAATAGGTATCTATGGCGAATTTGGTTTCGGCTACCTCGGGATTGCAAATGTCGGGATATCTCTCAAATTGTAAATTATCCAATTTTGGTGCTTCAATAACAGTTAAAACAATACAAATAAAAAATCATTATGTTAAAACTTACGATATCATTACTTGCTGTCGCACTCGCTGCAAGCAGTTGTTCAACAACATTAAATACGAAAAAAATGCATACGAATACAACTGGTCTTTCCGTAAAAATTCAATCAACAAATGCTATTGCAGTTAAAAATCCAACGGGCAAGATTCGCCTATCTGCAGTTTCGGCCCAGATAGCAGATGTACCAGCTACAATGATCCTGGAAAAGAGTTTTACAGCGAACCAAATACCTTTTGATCTCAAACTCGATTTACCTAAAAATCACCTTAAGCTCATCCAGCCTAAAGTCAGTGACGCTGAGCCCATAAAATACTACGTAACATTAGATTGGGATTCCAACGGAGACGGCGAAAAGGGAAAAGGAGATATTTCGATTGACTTCAACAAAAAGTTTCCTACCGTGGTCCTTGGACAAGAAAATGAAATTTTTGTCGCAGAATCCAAATAACAAAAAAGTGTCCCAAGAGGTATTCGTCGGAGAACGAGATAGCTCTTGGGAAACCACACTTCAATTAGCAGTAAACTACCGCCAGTCAATTCTTGTATCTATCCAAAAACAATCTCTATTCCGCCGAAATAAGTCGTCCGGTCTTTGGTGATTGTAGATAAGTTCTTCCAAGGCGTTAAAATTATAGCGAAACATGTCTTCATCTTTTGATTGAATGGGGCGCAGAATTGAATCTTCATCATCGATAAAAATGTCGGATTCAAAAATATTGATTCGATGCGCATTCACCCATGCAATAGCCGTCTCCTTACTCATGCGCTCCAATGCTTTGGTCGCTTCCTGAAATTGTTTCATTTCCCAGGGAAGATCTTCGGGATAATGTGAGGCAATATAGTCTTGATAAGCTTTTATATCACCTTCACGGAGACATTCGTTGCGAAGCAACAGCCTTGTTGTATCCCGAGCAAAGCTAATATACTCCGGTCGCATAAATAGGCCGTACCTTTTACTATACAATTCTATTTTTTCAGCTAGTTCTTGCCTCATAATGTAATTGCGTAGCAAAAATCATCCCAACCTACTCTCTTCTAGGGAGTTTAGACTAAAAAAAATAGATTTTATATATTTTTAACAATCCAATTGAAGAAAATTGAGCGCATATTCTATTTTTTTATGTACACTGAGATAAATAATATTTCCGGTATTTTTAAAAAATCTTTAAGCCAATAATTCCTGCGACGATCAATGTTGCAGACAGGAGTCTAAATACATTGGCCGAATCTCCGAAAAAAAAGATTCCGACCATTAATGTGCCCACTGCCCCTAAACCTGTCCATACAGCATATGCTGTACCTATAGGAATAGTTTTTTGAGCATAAAATAATAATCCGCCACTAATGCTCATGGAGACACTAGCTAATAGAATCCAACCAAATTTATTGGAATCTGGCTGTTGAGCCATTTTTAATCCGAGCGGCCAGCCAATTTCAAAAATGCCAGCAATAATCAATGCAATCCAATTCATTTTCAATAGTTTAAATTTCTAAAGCAAAGATAATCGCTATATAAGGGGCATTTTTTGACTTATATCAAAATCGTGTACTTACCGTCGTATCCGGCTGAGCGTTTCCTGTGTAATCCCTAAATATGATGCAATATGGCCAAGATTAATTCTATTTAACAAATTTGGCTGTAGGCGGATGAGAGATTGATATCGTTCTACTGCAGATTCGGTATGCAGGGACATAATCCGTTCTTCAAGAATAATACAAACCTCCTCAGCAATCTTTCGGCCTATAAGATTTAGTTCAGGATAAATCCTATACAATTCATTCAAATCGTCCACAGAAATTGCATAGATCTCGGAGTCTTCCAGAAACTGAATATTTTCAAAAGAGGGCTTTTCAGTATAAACGGGCAAAATCGATCCAAAAATCTGGTTTTCCTCACCAAACCAACTGTTCATTTCACGTCCATTTTTAAAGAAATAAGCACGAATCAGTCCTCTACGCAAAACAAAATAGCTTGATAAATGCTGCCCTTCCCTCAAAAAATGCTCACCCTTTTTCTTAAAAAAATAACGAGTTCTATTTTCTACCGCTTTCTCAATTGCTTCATTGAGATAGCCATATTTTTTAAATTGTTCAATTAGGGGATTCATACTATTTTAGATTAAAATCATTCATAGTTTATCGAATTATCTGCTGGATTATACTTTAGAAGTTCTGTATATGCATCGCCTTCAATTCCCAATAGCTGACAAAATGCAGGCTCAGTTTTTACCCCGCTCCTTTTGAGCTGCCTGACCTGCTCAGCGAATTCTTTCCCCCTCAATTGAATGATTTCATGCTCTTTAAGCATATGTAAATATCCATTCTGAATTTCAGTTGCTTTATCCGTTGCATAAATTTCAAAAAGCTGTTCCTCAATAGAGAAACTGCACACGATTACATGACCGGCAGCCCGCTGTAACCGAAAATGTGCATGCTGCGAAAAATTAAGAGACAGCTTTTCTTCAAGAGCATCAAAATCATCTACACGCAGAATAATGTCTATATCACTCCCATCAACATCTATCTGAATCGGTATTGTACCAACTACAATCGGACTGTAATCCTCAAGACGGTTAATAATCTGATAATCCATCAGTAACCGATAGGCTTTTTTTTGCACTTCATTTCCACTATTCAAATAGTCTATATTTCTAAAATTTATGGTCATAAGCAAATAGATAATTCGATCGCATAAAATAGGTCTGAATATACTAAACAACAAAAGAAAATTGTAACTATATCATATAAAAAAGGATAAGTCTTGTATCTTTATTTGCAACACATCATTCATATGCAGGAGATCCAACATTTCTATCTGAACCAGAAAGAACCAAATAAAAGCTGTCTTTTAGCATTAAGACATATTATCCTTCAACAGGATGCGGATGTGAGTGAGACCATAAAATACGGTATGCCTTGCTTTTGCTATAGAAAAAAAGCATTCTGTTACCTTTGGACCGACAAACGGACTACATTTCCGTACCTACTGATGGTTGAAGGTAAACATTTGGACCAGGTACAGCTGGAAGCAGGTCAGCGTCTTCGGATGAAAACATTGCCTATTGATCCACAGGAAGATCTTCCGATAGACACAATCGAAAGTATTCTGACGGCCGCCTTAAACCTCTATCGCAATGGCACAATTAAAATTAAAAAATAGCCACCAACCAGTGAAATAACCTATCATCAACCATCAAACGATAACCTATATAATTACCAAATGAAGGCTTCATATAGCAGCGATTGTGGAAATATTTAAATAATATTTACTTAACACAAAATCAATAATACTCTCCTACCTTTATCGCGGTTTAAAAATCACCTAGTCATTTAAACAGCTACGAAACAAATGAGAAAACATTTGATTACCAGCATTTTGCTAAGCACAATTGGTACATCACTTACCTATGCGCAAAATGAAACCACCTCTGCTCTGAATGGAACCGTCAGAGAGGGAAATTCGCCAATCAATGGGGCGACAATCGAAGCCATACATTTACCTTCTGGGACAAAGTACGTTACTTCATCACGAAATGACGGTCGCTACAATCTCCCCAATATGAGAATTGGTGGCCCTTATCAAATCACCGTAACTTATCTGGGCCATTCACCCAATATCAAGCAGATAGAGAAACTAGCTTTGGGACAAAGCTCAACATTGGATATTCAGATGCAGTCCGCATCACAGGTGTTGGATGAAGCTGTCGTTGTAGGAACGAGACAGGGAAAAGTCTTCAACTCCGGCCGAACAGGTGCAGCACAAAACATTTCCCGAACAGCGATTCAAAATCTACCTACACTCAATCGAAGCTTTACGGATTTTGTCAAACTGACCCCTCAATTTTCGATGCAATACGGTAATCCTTCTTTTGCGGGAAGAAGCAACCTTGCAAATAACTTTACGATCGACGGAGCGCTATTTAATAATGCTTTTGGATTACAGGGAACTATCGGAAGTCAAACAAACTCGCAACCCATCAATATGGACGCCTTTGAGGAGATTTCAGTAAACATCGCTCCTTATGACGTCAGACAAAATGGTTTTACCGGTGCTGCAATCAATGCTGTAACAAGAAGCGGTACAAACGAAGTACAAGGTTCGTTAAATTATTATTTCAGAAATCAGAATTTAGTCAACAAATACAATTCGGCCGGGTTAAGAGCACCAGTCAACAACTTCAGCTTAAAAGGCTATGGTTTTACCGTGGGGGGACCAATTATCAAAAACAAGCTTTTCTTTTTTGCAAGCGGTGAGCTTGAGCGAAGAACAGACCCAGGAACAAATTTTATAGCTTCACGTGGAGGAAATACGGGGCCGAATGTTTCAACCGTATCTGCGGAAAAACTTGATGATCTAGCCAACTACCTAAAATCGATCGGCTATAATCCTCGATCATATCAAGATTATCCTTTAGATACACGCAGTGACAAATTTTCCGTTAAATTAGATTACAATATCGATCAAAAAAATACTTTAAGCGCCAAATATTTCTACTTTCGTTCCTATCGCGACATCCTACCGTCCAATAGTGGTGCGCCCAAAAATAATCGGCAACCGTCCAACCTTGGCCTACCTTTCAGCTCAGCAGGCTACGGTATACACAACAATATGGACAATGTGAATTTAGAATTACGCACACGTATCAGTAGCAAATATTCAAATTCATTGACCGTAGGTTACAATGTCATGAACGATTTTAGGGAATCCAAAGGTGGTCAGCCATTTCCTTTGGTAGACATCATGAACCCCGACGGTAGTAGCATGACAGCATTTGGTTACGAGCCATTTACAGCATTTAATAGTTTAAAGACGAAGGTATTTCAAGCTACCAACAACTTTAATATTTATGCCGGAAAACATGAGATTACATTGGGTGCCAATTTTGAAAACTACAAAACCACCAATGGATTTGCACCGAACTATTATGGTGCCTATACATTTGCCAGTTTAGATGATTTCTACAACTCTGCAAAAAATAATGTTTCTAACGCAACCAAATACCAAATCCAGTATTCTGTTTTACCTGATGGATCATTTCCTTACGCAGAGATTTCAGCACGTATGTTTGGTTTATATGCGCAGGATGCCTATGCTGTAAATGATCATTTTAAATTGACTGCTGGATTGAGAGCCGATTTGACGAACATATCATCTCCCAATGAACTGAAAAATGATAATGTAACCAAGTTGAATTTTGATCAAGGTGAAAAGATCGATGTATCAAAATATCCAAAGAGTGCAATTCTTTGGTCGCCACGAATTGGATTTAATTGGAATGTCAATGGAACAAATCAAACACAGGTACGTGGTGGATCGGGGATCTTTACAGGTCGTCCGCCATTAGTATGGATTTCTAATCAGGCCGGCAATAATGGTGTCATGTTTGGTTCTGAATCCATCAATAATCCAACAAATAGACCGTTTACACCTGATGTGGATGCTTATCGCAACGTGAACCACCAAACTGCAGCCAACAACTCGAGTTATAACTTGGCGGTAACGGATAATAACTTCAAATTTATGCAGCTTTGGAGAACGAACCTTGCCGTTGACCAAAAATTACCGGGCGGTGTTATTGGTACTTTTGAAGCCATGTATTCGAAAGATATCAATTCGGTTTATTTCCGTAACGTCAATCTAAATACAACGGATGGAAAAGCTTTAGCTGGTGCCGATAACCGTATGCGTTATACAACACCACGTATCTATGGCGCCGCACAACCGACTCCTGAAAATCCTAACATTTCGGACGCTATTGTGATGTCCAATACATCAAAAGGCTATAGCTACACCCTGACGGGAACATTATCGAAAGAATTCAAAGGTGGTTTCTTTGCAAATATCGGTTATACCTATACAGATTCAAGATCTGTGAACGATGGGGGATCTATTGCACAGTCGATGTGGCGTGATCGTTATGTTTCGGGCAATCCAAATAGTGCTGATCTTTCTTATTCGACTTATCTGGTTAAAAATAGATTTATTGCCAACTTCTGTTACCGTAAAGAATACCTGGATCATTTAGGAACGACATTCTCCTTATTTTATCAACTGCAGGATGGGCCTCGTTACTCCTATACCTATGGCGGTGACCTGAATAATGATGGTTTGTCGGGCAATGACTTGATTTATATCCCGAATAGTAAAGCTGAAATTGCTCTTGTTGGCGACAATGCGCAAGACACCCGGACAGCTGATCAATTATGGTCTCAATTGAACGGATACATTAATCAGGACAATTACCTGAATGCACACAGAGGCCAATACGCGAAACGTAACGCATTGGTAGGAAAAATGATCGGAACACTGGATATTCGTATCGCGCAAGATGTGTTTTTAAATACCAGCGGAAAGAAACATCAATTGCAGATTACTTTTGATGTATTTAATTTCGGTAATATGATCAACAAAAGCTGGGGAGTTGCCCAATTTGCCAACAAAGCAAACGGTATCTTAAATTACAAAGGATTGAATGCGCAGGGACAACCAACATTCTCATTCCCTTATTTAGATGCAACAAATCAGATTCCTTTAATCAACACTTTCTCGAACAGTGTGGATGAAACTTCACGCTGGAGAATTCAGCTGGGTGTACGTTACCGATTCAACCAATAAACAAAAAATAGTGTAAATTTGAACCCATCCTATAACAAAGGATGGGTTTTTAGTTTAATAATCATGAAAAAACTAGCGCTTTCCATTTTTACATTTCTTGTGACCATGACCTGTCAGGCACAGCATTTTGACCTTGTCCCGCTGGGAATATATGGTGGCGAACAAGAAGACAATCTTTCTGCTTATTTAGTAGGAACTCCAAAAGACACGGCCTTCCTTTGCCTCGATGCCGGAACCATAAATACAGGCATCAGAAAAGCCATTGCATTGAAAAGTCTAAATGGTTCGGTCGAAACAATTTTACATAACCAAATAAAGGGATATTTCATTTCCCATGGACATCTCGATCATTTATCGGGTCTTATTATTAATTCTCCTGCCGATAGCAAAAAGAACATTTTCGCTATTGATCCCGTCCTTCAAATTCTACAAAATCACTACTTTATCACGGATACCTGGATCAATTTTGGGGATCAGGGCCAAAAACCCATACTAGGAAAGTATCATTACAACAGTTTACAAGAGGGGCTGGAAACGCAAGTACCAAATACGACATTATCTTTGACGGCATACGAACTGAGCCATGTAAATCCATATAAAAGTAGTGCTGCCCTCGTCCACTACGACAACCACTATCTCCTTTACCTTGGTGATACAGGTGCCGATCGGGTGGAAAAATCCAATCAGCTAGATAAGCTCTGGAATAACATTGCCCCACTGATCAAAAACAAACAATTAAACAGTATATTGATTGAAGTCTCCTTTCCAAATAATCAACCGGAAAATTTACTCTTTGGTCACCTAACCCCCAATTTATTGCTAGAAGAACTGCTAAAGCTCAAAGAAAAAACGGGGCTGAAAAACTTGGAAGGGCTAAGCATTGTGGTCACACACCGAAAACCAACTGGTAACAACCCTGAAATCATTAAAAACGAATTGCTCAAGAATAATCCACTTAAAGTAAATTATATTTTCCCCGAACAGGGCAAAAAGATACGTTTAAACTAATGTAAAAGAGATGAAACCGATAGTGGTTTCATCTTTTTTTACCTAGAATTCTTCAATTATATCTGCAATTGTCAAGCGTGATTTTGCTGTAATGGCAGGCTGATTTGCATCCTCCACATGTCGATAGCCAATAGCAACTGCAAAAAGCGTCTGATAGCCATCGAGTTCCAGTATTTCATCGTAGACGGAATTTTCAATTCCTTCCATTGGGGTTGCGTCAATATGATTTGCAGCACAGGCTGCAAGGAAAAATCCCAAAGAAAGATACACCTGTTGCTTCATCCAGGATTGAACATGGACCTCCCCTTTCGACTGCAAAAATTGCTTATAGTAATTAATCGATCCCTCTGGAAGCGTGTTTGCGATTTGCTCTTCAAAGCGATCTACATCAGTAAGTGCACTAAAGACAACCAGATGGCTTGCCTCATTTATCTTCTGTGCGTTCCAATAGGATGCGGCAGCGAGTTTTTGTTTCATGTCCCCAGAAGAAACAAAGAAAAACTTCCATGGCTGGCTATTGATGGAAGATGGACTCAATCGGATTATTTCCTTTAATTCAGCGATTTTCTCCTCCGGAATTAGCGCTTTTGAATTATACTTTTTCGTTGTGTAACGTTGCTTTGCAGTTTCTAAAAAAGCCATAACATACAAGATTAAATTAACTATATTTTTTATAGTTGCAAACTTAAATATAGTGTTATATATTTGCAATAACGGTCAAACTTGATAGTAACAGATGTATTTGATAGACAACAAACAATATCCATGCAGTACCAGCCTGACTATGAAATACATAGGCGGCAAGTGGAAGGCAGTAATTTTGATTCATTTAATTGAAAAAAAACGCTATAATGAGCTGAGAAAAGAATGCGCCCTAATTACAGAGCGTACATTAAGCTTACAATTAAAGGAACTTGAGGCTGATGGTTTAG
The DNA here is from genome assembly GCF_014109745.1 of Sphingobacterium paramultivorum. Classification (NCBI taxonomy): domain Bacteria; kingdom Pseudomonadati; phylum Bacteroidota; class Sphingobacteriia; order Sphingobacteriales; family Sphingobacteriaceae; genus Sphingobacterium; species Sphingobacterium paramultivorum. The sequence continues at coordinate 965,446 of NZ_CP058555.1, read as the reverse complement.
TAAAACGTACTGTACATACCGACAAAGCTCCTTTGAAAGTAGATTACGAACTGACAGAATTCGGAAAAACACTTGTTCCACTACTCGAGTCGATTGCTGAGTGGGGAAGAGAAACGGCGGGTAGGACCGAACGGATTCAACAAATGTAACGTCAGCAACTTTCGATCACTCAAATCAGCCAAAATGAATGAGCATCTAAAAAAAATCAATACTTTAATTGACGGTTTTGATGCGGAAACACACTCAGCATTACAGGCCATTTCCAAAACCAAAAAATACAAAAAGGGCGAATTTCTTTTATATCAAGGTGAGGTCTGCAAGTCTAGCTTTTGGATAGAGGAAGGTATTACGAGGAAATACTATATGAATGAAAAAAAAGAAGTAACGACTGAGCTACTTTTTAAACATGATCTCGCAGTCGCCTTTAGCAGTTATGTTTCGAATCAGCCTAGCAGGGAGTTTATTCAAGCAATTACAGACGTTACTGTTTCGTGCATGGATAAAAACGCTTTTCAGCATCTCAAAATAAATCATCCTCAACTCATTCAACTCGATCTTTTAATGACAGAATACTATACAATGTGGTTAGAAAGGCGTCTGTTTGAATTTCACACCCTCAGCGCCATGGAAAAGTATAAGCTAATCCTTAAGGAACAGCCAGATTTCATACGCCATATACCGCTTACCTATATTGCTTCTTATCTGGGAATTTCCCTAGAAACATTAAGCAGGGTCCGCACAAAAATCTAATTATTTGATTTAAGTCAAATGCCAAACCAGTACATCTTTCAAAATTTGCAGTACATTTTGAAAATCAACTATCATGGCAGAAAAAATCAGATTTATAGGATTTGATATCCTGAGAGCTTACGCAATCTTTGGGATGTATATCGTCAATTTTAATCTCGTTCTTGGAGATCCACAACATACCAGTTGGCTAGGCCAGTTTCTCACTCTCTTTAGCGGCAATTCGAGTACAATATTTGTTGTCCTATCAGGCATGGGACTTACCTTGCGAACAGAAAAATCTATTTACGCTTCTCCGCAAGAACAAGTTAAACTAAAGACTATTGTGCAGAAAAAAGCAGGTTTTCTATTTGTTCTTGGATTATTATTATCTATTTGGTGGCCTGCAGATATCCTTCACTTTTATGGATTTTACATGTTTATCGCCTCTTCCTTGCTATTCGTTGATAAACAATACTACATATATGGGGCAGTTTTCTTCACGATCGTTTTTCACCTTTTGCTCATTTTAATTCCTTATGAAACTGGATGGAATTTCGATACACTAACTTATACCGACAATTGGAGCCTAAAGGGGTTTATCAGAAACTCTTTATATAATGGCTGGAATTCTATTTTTCCGTGGATGTCTTATTTCATGATCGGTATGTACCTGGGTAAACTGGACTGGACCAACGCCATTGTTCAAAAAAAACTGTTTCTCATAGGATTGGTATTATACCTGGTAGTACAAGTTGCACAATGTATCCCTCAAAACCTCATTGGCATGGCAGCCTACTCTTTTCTAAACGCGGATTATCTTCCTCCGGTACTTCCATTTTTAATCAGTACAATAGGTTTTAGCCTGCTACTTATTAGCACCTTCATGTACATTAGTCGCTTTATTACTCCCAATACATTTGTCAACTGTCTCGCGAAAACTGGCCAGATGACATTAACGCATTATATATCCCATTTAACATTGGGCATCCTATTATTTTCTTTTTTGGCTAGCAAGGGGGTATTTAATCAAGTAATCGACCAGAAAGCAACCTTATCACCAGGGATAATTCTCTTCCTATCATCGACTTATTTTATAGGCAGCTATTACTTCAGCAAAATTTGGACAAAAAAATTTAAAAACGGTCCATTTGAATTTCTTTTAAGACGAGCATCGAACTAGGGTCCCGCTTAAAGGTAGTATTTACGCATCAGGAAGTTTTTGTGATATAAACTTCCTGATGAATTAACAAAGTGCGATCACATCCGGAAAACAGATCAATGCGACCACTAAAAAACCTCGTCGACCAGTTCTTTATTAACCATTGCTCCAGCTAGGTTTCCTGTCGCAACAGCATTCGCCACCGAACGCATCATACTAGAATTATCTCCACAGGCAAAAACACCCGCAACTGTTGTTTTCTGGAAATTGTCTGCTTTTATATGTCCCTGATCGGTCAATTCGCAACCTAACATGGCAGGAATAAGCGAATGTTGCCTGAAAGGAATGGCAGCATAAACAGCATCAAAGGCAAGTTCACGACCGTCTTTTAATTGTACCTGCTGAACCCATCCATTCTTGTGCTGGATTTTACTTATTTCTTCTTCAATAATCGAAATACCGTGTAACTTCAGTTTTGCTTTCTGCTTAACATCAAAACTAACCTTACCCAAAGTCAATAGCGTTAAGTCAGATGACAGATTGTGAACCAAACCTGCAAGGTGAAGAGCTCTTTCACCATTGGCCATAATAGCAGTTTTTCCTTTTCGAAATTCATAACCGTGACAATATGGGCAATGGATAACCGAAATTCCCCAACAGGCTGAAAATCCCTGTATGCTAGGCATAATATCTTCCACACCCGTCGCAAAAATGAGCTTTTTAGCCTGAAAGACGTCCCCATTTTCGGTGGTTATTTCATACCCTGTAGCTGTCTTCGTGCCGCTCACAGCAAGCCCTTTCTGGAACTTGACACTCGGGTAGTTCAGGACTTCTTCCCTTGCTTTTTTCGCTATACTGAGCGGCTTTTCACCATCATGCGTGATGAAATTATGGGAGTGCGGCGTCTGTCGATTACATGGTAGCCCACTATCGATAATCAACACATTCCGCAAGGAACGTCCCAATGCCATCGCTGCAGAAAGCCCCGAATAACTTCCCCCAACAATAATTACCTCATAGCTTCTATCATCTTTCATATATACATTATTAAATATTAATCCTCTTCTGACAAATGATGAAGTAGAATGGAAAATTTTCCTCCACTTCCCTAATTTCCATTAATCCATAGGGATCGAATTCGGCATGAATGGAATCAAAATCGTAAAAGAACATATGTACTCCACCAAACATTGCAAATCGATCAGTGCCTAAAGCCTCTCCCTTTCCGTAGATGCTTGCTTGCTTTGATACGGTCGTAAAAATCATATAACCTCCTTCAGCTAATTGGTCAAAACAATGCTGGATTAACGCATTACGTTCTTCAGCATCCAATAGATGAATAAGCCCGTAACAAAATATACCGTCATATATATCCTGATCAAAAGGCATTTCATTAACCGAACCATGATGGATAACCGTATCTGCCCCAAAGGATTTCCGGGCGAGCTCTATTGCCGTTTTCGAGATCTCAATACCTGTAATTTTTATTCCGTTTTCCGAAAAAGGGCGACCATTGCGACCGTAGCCGAACCCAGGAATCAGTATATTTTTGATGTTATGCTCCAAAAAAAAACCTAATGCAAAAATTGTAGACTTTGCTGCTTCATCCCCCCACATTTCTTGCTTCTCTATAAAATTACGTTCCCAAAATTCCATACTGCTGTTGCTTATATTGTTTAAAATTGAAATGGATCCCGTTGGCTATACCAATTCGGTACTACAATGGATTAAAAGTCAACTCAGCGAAGATAGTATTTTTCACTATTGCAACTATGTAGCAAAAAACTAAATGCAATTAAATTGCAAATAAATTACAATAGGATGAATTATTGAAATCATGGTTATTTATCAGTATTGAAAATCTGTGCTATGCTTAAATATCTTTGCTGATGAAAATGAATATCATCACAAAAACAAAAACATGAAAACTATAAAGACATTTTTAGCAGCTTCATTATTTCCATTGCTTACGATACAGGCCAGCGCACAAAAATTGGATAAGATGCTTTGGTTTAACGAGCCAACAGAATGGAACATCAAAGACAATTCGCTTTCGATGTTCGTTACGCCTAAAAGCGATTATTGGCGTATCTCTCATTATGGATTTACAGTAGATGACGCCCCCTTTTTCTATACGCTACGCGGGGGAGAGTTTGAAGTCAAGGCGAAGATCTCGGCGAACTATCAAACCCGGTTCGATCAAGCAGGTATTATGCTGCGCATTGATCATGAAAACTATATAAAAGCAGGAATCGAATTTGTCGACGGAAAATACAATTTAAGTACGGTCGTTACACATAAAACAAGTGATTGGAGCATTGTTCCGATCGATAAGGAAATCCCCTACATCTGGATCAAGGCGATACGTCGATTAGATGCTGTAGAATTTTTCTATTCCTTTGATGACAAGGAGTATATCATGATGAGAAATGCCTGGCTACAGGATAATCACCCTGTTATGGTCGGTCTAATGGCAGCTTCACCAGACGGCAATGGCTTTCAGGCCAAATTTGATTATTTTACGATCAAACACCTTGCAGATCAACGTCGAAGCAAATGGCTGAAAGAGAATAATTCAAACTAAAAATACCGACGCCCGCCTAAGACAGTCGCATAGGTGGGCGTTATCTTAAGTCAGTATATCCTGCTGCATCTTGTTAAACACACTCACTGCTTCATATGAATTTCGTACACGAAGCTTTTGGAGTATATTTTGCCGATGCCGATTAACTGTATTTATGCTCAGGCCTAGTTTTTCGGCAATTCGTTTACTAATCATCCCCTCCTTGATACAGCTTAAAATTTCTTTCTCTCGTGTACTAATTGACGTTTTCGCACCATAACCATCCAAGTGATGAACTACGCCTGTTACCTGATTGAGGATATAATTTCGGAGATTGATTGACGTTTCAGTTTCTGGTAATAGGGTATAACAGCATAAAGCCAACTGTGGAAATTCCGGCCCCGGGGTGTCCAAGTAAAAAATTTGATGGGACAGCTGCATGATTTGCCCCTCTCGCCCCTCGACTCGCAGGACACTGTTTGCTTGATAATTGAATCGCTCCGCCGGATCCATTTTTTTGACCAAGTCAAGAAATTGAAGCTCCAAAGCATGTTTGATGGCCAAATCATCGGGGTAAACACGTTCGAGAAGAAAATCTTCCCAAATACCGTTTATTTCCAGTTTCTTTTCATCTGCAGGAAGATGAAGTCGCTCCGCAATTGTCCCTAAATATGTATAACTCCAGTTCGCTGTCAGGTCACTCAGTACAGCTATACCATTATGAATGTCGGCAAAAGTTTTTGCGTAACTCTTATAGTGTTTTAGCACAGATAAATCAATGCTGCTATTTCGTAGTCTACGCTCCGAAAAATTCTTATCTAATTTTTTTTTGATCTCCGATTTCATTTCATTTCACACTTAAAAAGCTTCATTTTAGGTCTTTAAAAAGAAAGTCCAACGCGAAGATAAGGCAAGGTTGCTTCTTTACTAAAACCGACTACCCCCTGAATCGTGAGCAGATCTCCAGGCATAAAATAAATTCCGCCGCCGTACCCCATATGCCAGTCATTGGAATTTTCATGACTCATCCATACCCTTCCAACATCATAAAAACCAATTGCCCCGACTGTTCCAGGAACGATATAAGAAGAGTAGCTAAATAATTTTAATCGCATGTCAAAATTATTATATAGCGCTGTTTTCCCAGTGAACCGTCGGGAATTATACCCTCTTAAGCTCATTTCCCCTCCAATTTGCGCATGCTGATAAAAATAGGGATCTCCCCATACCGCATCAAATCCCACACGGTTGGCGAAAGTAATATAGCTATTGGCAACCGTTTTATAAAAACTCATGGAATGCTGCAATTTTGTATAGTTGCGGCCCTCCCCTCCAATTTCAGCATTCCAGCCCAGCCTGGTATGTACGTGTACTCCAGATTTAGGATTGGCCATATTATCACGTGTATCATAATCTATCCCGCCAGTAAGCCCAGTGAAGAAATTACTCCCATAGATAGGTTCCGATGGATATTTTTGATGAAATTCCTCAAAATAACGTCCAACATTATTCGATTCTTTACTCGTATAATATTCGGAAGAAGATCCATAGAACACCTTGAATTTAGGTTCCAGGTACTTTTCCAGAAAAATGTCACCGCTCACAAGATCAAATCGATTTCGGTAATACGAAATGCGCTTTGAATCCGATTTATCGAAAATAGTATTGTTTCCATATCCAAAGAAATTACTCAGGTTTTTGGGACCAAGGGACGAAAGATGAATATAAAGATCATGTCCTGCAATGAGATCTTTGTAATTCCCTTTGTAATCAAACATAAATGATTCGCGACCGGTCAAATAACTGCCTAGAAACTGATGCCGATAGGCATAAGGCTTCTTTCTGAACCCCTGATTCTCGATCATATACCCCAGACCAAAAATAAGTCCACGATCAACTCCATAATCTAGGTTAAAAACGACCCCTTTACGATCATAGATAAAATTTTCATAGTCAAACTTATGGACAGCGCTGTCTTTGCTCAACTTCAGATGAATAGCATCATCAACCTGCATAGCACCCGGCACCTGATTTTTACCATCATAGATATAAACTTTGCTGCCATTGGCAAATTTATCAGTTGTACGATATAGATTCTGTCCATCCCCCCCAATTAGCCGGATCTTTATGGGCGATTTGCCCGATCCATGTAACTTATATTCGTCAGTGCCCGATATGCCATATATACGAACTTCTTTGGTCTGATCAGGTACAAAGGTGCGTTTTAGCAGTTTTCGCCCTTCGGTACCATCTTTTCTCTTGTTGTGAATATTGACAGTGACCGAGCCATCCTTATTGTAATCGACATCCACAAATTCAGATTTGGCGGACAATGGTAGTTCAACGACACGCGCAAGAAATCGATAGTAGGTCAGTCCGCTTTCCATCAGCTCGTCCCTTCTTGAACGAATATTTGTTTCCAATTCATTCGCGCTCATTTTCACAATTGTATCAGGCATCGTTAACATCGCTTGATGAATCAACGAATCCGTCAGTGTTTTCTGAACAAACTGTATTTCGTCAATCCATTCATCCTCTGTAAGATGAGTGAGAAAAAAATGATCAAAAGTACTCGCATTAAAATTCCAATGGGGCACATTTCGGATATGTGGACTAAAGGGTTGCAAATGAGCCTTCAGCCATTGATAGGAAAGTAATGTGGGAAATACACCCGAAGTTTTATAATATACCTTATCCCGATCTCTTGGGACGGGGGTATAGATCTTTTTACCTTTTTCTTTTTCGGGATCCCAACGCCAATTATCTTGATGACGATCCCAGTCCCCAAGCGTAAAGTCGAGCATACGCGCACGTAGCGTGAGCTTCTGATCAATTTGCGTATCGTTGTCTTCCAACACTTTACGCATGACTTTTGCGCTATTATCTGTTTTTTGATCCTCAAAAGGTGTACGCGCCTCAAACATATAGGCCCTATTTTTAAATACCTCACGATACTCGCCGAACCTAGGGTCATCTCCTACAAAAACCAGTTCTGGCGAAGCTGAAGGAATACCTAAGGCTTTATTAAATGGCGGAACGGTCAATGCACCAAATGGATGATGTATCGAAATCTGATCTTGTACTATATCTTTTGCAAATGTCTTTCGAAGGCTTTCTGGTAGACTACGTTCAGGGTATTTCTGAATAGACCTGAGAACCCACTCCCTACCCATAGAATCTACCAGTCGAAGTGACTGTGTCTGCATACCACCACCCAACTTAACAATCTGAAGCCCGCCCCGCTCAGTAGCGAGATCCATCACACGCATCTTAACAGGAGTATTGTATAATTTACGGTAACTATCTCCAAGCCAAAATCGATGCAATAAACCCACTCGGTCATATTCAGGAGCGATCACCGTGGTAATACTGTCCATACGTTGTGCATGCGAATTAAAAACACAGCAACAGGCAATTAATGTAAAGATTCTTCTCATTTTATCTAAGTCGGGTCTTCGAGAAATCAACACTCGATACAGGTAGAATGTTTGATGGTCTCGATATCTAATTGGGCTAAAGTTCACCTTTTAAAGCAAAGAATCAAAAACTTTCTGCTCCTTTTTTAGTATAAAACCGCTATTTTGATAAAACTTATGGCTCTCGGTCCGAATGATATTGCATCTGACACGCAAACGGTAACAATCGAGAGACCTAGACCAATCAGATGCCGTATGCAATAATAATCGACCTATCCCCCGACCTCGATATTCTTCATCGACAACCAAGCCAATGATTTCTACATAAACACCAGTCTCCATACTGATGACCTGATGAAGTTGAATCCAGCCAACTGTTTTATTATCAATAATCCCCACAAATACAGCATACTCCTGCTTCCGCAACAGATCCTCCAAAATAGTTTTCATTCCTTCAATATCGGCTGGATACCCCAGCTGTTCGGTCAAGGTTGCGAGCTCCGGGGCATCAGATAATACCGCTTTTCTTACATCCATACTATAAATTTGTTTCCTATGTTTTAGAATAAGAATAGGTTTACCAATACATTAACTACACCTCAGGTTGATCCAGCAGTCGGCGGTGATAGTTTATTTGGCCAAGGTGATAAGTTAGGTGGGTGGTCAGATGAACAAGCAAATACTGCGTTGTTGTTTTTTCCTCAAACACGCGTATAGGATATATCTCAAGAAGGTTCTCCTCTGACAACAGATCCAAAGAGCGTGTAACCACATCAATCGTATCATCTATCTGATCTATTAATCGTGTTCGAGGAATGTCTTTTAACGAAAACTCGGCCGCTCGATCTCTGATATACCCAGTCTTGCCTATTTCAGCACCAATATATGTTTGAAGATTTCCGATCAGGTGTAAACATAGGTTGCCAGCTGAATTGGAAATATTACGTTCAATAAGCCATATATTTCCTTCCTGTTTGTACAAAGAAATTTCATCACGCAGCCTGTTTAAGTCCCGTCGGAAAAGGCTTTTTAAAGTTTCTATAAGCATAGACTAAATTTAGGTATATTTTCTACCAAAAAAGCAACTTCTATATCAACACATCAACTTTAGCCGTCAATGGCCATATGGACACAAATGAGACGTATACATCTACATATGATATTTTGTAATTTTAAACTACTTAAAGCCCAATAACCATGAAGATAGTTTCAAATTTCCCAAAGAAAACCTGGGTAATTTTTAGTGTAATAACAGTTGCGGCCACCATTCTCTTCGCTAAATGCGATAGCCCATCCGATGGAAATAACAGATTGGGCTTTCCATTTCCTTTTTATGAATATATTGGCGGCAAACACTCATTTGAACCTGAGAATCGAAGTAGTTTCAATTTTATTTATCTTCTTTTCGATCTTATTATCTATTTTGGACTTGCTTATTTTTTCACATTTTTAATCAAGAGATCTAAAAAATAGTGTACATTGAAATGGAATTAATCGACCAAATTATTTCCATCTTTTTTTACAAGTTTTAAGCTAAACCGTCTTTACGATGAAGAAGAGCACAAAAATAACCAACCAAAGTATCGAATCTGCAGGACTTCCCAAAGACCCCAAACATGCCATTGCTGAATATATCTGGAATGGATTTGATGCAAAAGCCACACAGATCGAACTCTTCATAGACAGTAATGAATTAGGCTACATTAATCGTATAAGCATACAGGACAATGGCGAAGGCATACCCCTAGAGACGCTTTCTTCCTCATTTGGAAACTTTTTGGATTCTATAAAAAAGAACAGCCTCAAACGCAGTTCCTATACAAGAGGAAAAAAGGGAAAGGGCCGATTTTCTTTCTCGCTTTTTGCAACACGTGCAATTTGGAATACTGTTTTTCAAAAGGATGAATATTTCTCAAACTACCGAATTCAAATCGATCGCGAAAGTAAAGAGCAATACGATATCAGTGAAAGCACGCCAGTAGTACATAAAAATACAGAAACACAAGTTACTCTTGAAGGCATTTTTGGACTTAATGCTACATTTTTTGAAAGCGATGACTTTAACAATTTCCTCGCACAAGAATTCGGTTGGTTTCTCTACTTGAATAAGGAAAGGAATTATGCCATACGCGTCAATGGAAAGCTGTTGGCTTATGATCATTTAATCCAGGAAGCTGATCAACTATCGTGGACTGGCTATAGCCCCGACCAGGATACTTCCTATAGTTTCACCATCAATTACATTCGCTGGAACCAGCAAATTGGTGATCGATATTATTATTATTTTCTTAATAGTGATAAAAAGGAAATTGCCAAAGTACTTAGCAGTTTCAATAATAACGCGATCAATTTCCACCACTCCGTCTATGTGGAATCTACCTTCTTTGATCATTTCGAACAACAAGATATCCTCCTATCTACAGAAGATAATCTTTTCTCGGGGAAAGCCAAACAAGTTATTTATCGAAATTTACTTGCCGAGTTACGTGATTTACTCGATAGAAAACAAAAAAAATATGTACTAGAGCACGCTGTCGCGGTAAAATTAACAGATCTTGAAAGAAAGGGCCTACTACCCGCATACAACAACTCGGAAAAGGATAAAAAAAGAAAAACCCTATTGTTAGCATTAGTACAGGAATTATATATTGTAGATCCACGCATTTTCTTCGGCATTAAAACAGACCTTATCCGCACCTATCTTGGTTTCATCGACCTGTTATTGCAATCGGAAAAAAGTACTGAAATTCTCCCTATCATCGAACAGGCACTTCCCCTAACTGAGAAAGAAAAAAATCGCATAAAACAGATTGTAACCCTTGCTGCAAGCCCTGAAAACGCTTCTTCCGAACCGAAAAAATAAGGCCTTTTTATTTAATGACTTTTAGATGTCAATAAATAAAATTAAAAGTATCACTTTTGCCTAACACTGTTAAATTATTTACGCATTAACATGGGTAGTAAAGAACGCATACAACGGCTCAAAGATGAGAATAGAACCAATATTCTAGATGCTGCGCTCCAAATCGTCAAAGAAGAAGGATGGCAGGCCCTGAGTATGCGCAAAATTGCAGATATCATTGAATATACTGCCCCCATGATATACGAGTATTTCGCCAATAAAGATGCCATCTTGATGGAACTTGCCAACCAAGGCTATCTCCTGCTTGCCAAAAAAGTAAAGCAAGCCAAATCAACTGAAACCGATCTGGAGAAACAATTGGAAGCAATGTGGTTTAGCTATTGGGATTTCGCCTTCGAAGAACGTGAATTATATCAGTTAATGTTCGGCGTTGGAACAGCCTGTTGTGGATTTGAAAAAACATATAAATGTGCAGAATCCCACGGAAAATTGATAAGTGATGTCATCCGTGAAATCATGAAAGAGAAAAATCCATCCGAAGAATTGATCTGTAGAAAGTATTTCACCTACTGGTCTATTATACATGGATTGATTTCGATCAATCTGGTAAACCAAGGTAATGGCGAAAATACCAATCAAGAAGTATTAAAGGATGCTATTTACGGCATCACACGCTCCCTGACTGACTAAATTTTTTTACAACAAAAAATACAACGTTAAAAAATCTAACACCGTTAAATACACCAAAACTTCAATTTTTAATATCACATGAAAACAAATTTATCACCAAGTCTTAAAAAGATTTACGTTCCAGCACTTAACAGTGTTAAACGAATTAATATCGTAAAGACTGCATATGTGTTGAGTGCAATCTTTCTATACAGTTGCTCAACCGGAACAAGTAAACCCATTGATCCACCACCAGTTAACCTTCCGGTCGTTACCATCGAGAATGGTAGCGAGACAGTTTACCAGGAATATCCAGCGACTATTGAAGCTTCCGCCAATATTGAGATCAGACCTCAGGTAGAGGGAATTTTGGAAAACATCTATGTCGATGAAGGAGCCAAAGTAACTAAAGGTCAGGCACTTTTCAAGATCAACGACCGCCCCTATCAGGAACAATTAAACCAAGCGAAGGCAAATTTACTGGCAGCAAAAGCTAGTCTGGAAAATGCGGAGTTAGAAGTCGAAAAGAAAACAAAGCTGGTGAATACCAAAGTACTGACAGACTTCCAGCTAAAAACAGCTATTAGCGCACGTAATGCCGCTAAAGCAAATGTACAATTGGCACTATCGGCCGTTGAAACCGCAAAAATCAATGTCGGATATACGCTAATACGGGCTTCAGCCGAAGGATACATCGGTAGATTACAACGCAAACAAGGGAGTTTGGTTGGTCCCACAGACGCACAACCACTTACCGCATTGTCAAATGTAAGAGATCTTCATGTTTATTTCTCACTGGGAGAAAATGACTTTATTGCATTCAAAAACAATACAGAAGGGAGTAATTTACAACAAAAGCTTCACAACCTCCCTCCGATCAGCTTAGTTCTTTCGGATCAGACAATTTATGATCAGAAAGGAAAAATAGATATGGTGGATGGGCAGTTTGATAAAAATACCGGTGCGATTACACTTCGTGCAACATTCAACAATCCGGAGGGAGTTTTGCGCAACGGAAACACCGGTCGTGTAAGACTACAGAAGAAGTATGCACAAGCATTATTGGTACCGCAGCTTGCTACCCTTGAAATGCAGGATAAAATCTTCGTTTATACCGTTGGTAAAGAAAATAAAGTTGTTCAACAACCTATTACTGTCATTGGAAAAAGTGGTGCAAATTACCTGGTAAGTAAAGGGCTGAATGCGGGAGACCGAATTGTCTACAAAGGCATTGACTTGCTTCAGGATGGTCAGAAAATTACACCACAAGCCTTATCAAGAGATAGCATCAATTCATTATAATATTAGAAAATCACATGCTTAAGAAATTTATAGAAAGACCTGTACTTGCTACCGTTATCTCCATATTACTTGTCATATTGGGGGTGATTGGTATCCTCAAACTGCCATTGCAGCAGTTTCCCGATATTGCACCGCCCGCAGTGCAAGTAACGGCATTATATCCTGGGGCAAATGCCGAAACGGTGCTTCGTGCCGTAGCCCCCTCACTCGAAGAGTCAATCAACGGTGTTGAAAATATGAGCTACATGAGCTCTACCGCCAGCAACGACGGTTCGTTAATGATTACGGTATATTTTAAACTTGGTACAGACCCTGACCAAGCTGCTGTAAACGTCCAAAATCGTGTGGCTCAAGCAACCAGCCAATTGCCGGCTGAGGTTGTACAAGCCGGGATCACCACGGCAAAACAGCAAAACAGCTTGATCATGGTATTGGATCTTTATACGGAAGATCAGAGTAAATACGATCAGACCTTTATTACCAATTACGCCCAGATCAATATTATTCCTGAACTGAAACGGATACCTGGGGTTGGACAAGCATTGCCATTTGGTGGTAGCAAAGACTACTCCATGCGTGTATGGCTCAATCCAAATCAAATGGCTACCTATAAATTAACGCCTGAGGAAGTAATGGCCGCCATTCAAGATAAAAACGTCGAAGCTGCTCCGGGTAAATTCGGAGAGAGCAGCAGTGAAGCTTTTGAATTTGTAATCAAATATAAAGGTAAACTCAACCAGCCAAGTGATTACGAAAACATTATTATCCGCTCCAATACAGACGGTTCTGTACTAAAACTCAAAGACGTCGCTCGTGTCGAACTGGGATCTTATACCTATGCGAGTCATACGCGCATCAACGGTAAAGCAGGATTGAATATTGGGGTCATGCAGCTTGCAGGTTCGAATGCAAATGAAATTCAGATTGCCATTCAAAAATTCATGGAGAAAGCCTCTTTAAGCTTTCCAAAAGGTGTCAAATATCTCGTTTTATACAACACAAAAGATGCACTTGATCAATCTATTGACCAAGTAAAACATACACTAGTTGAAGCATTTATACTGGTATTTTTAGTTGTCTTTCTATTCCTTCAAGATTTTAGATCGACATTGATACCAGCGATTGCGGTACCGGTAGCCATCGTGGGAACATTTTTCTTCATGCAGCTCTTCGGCTTTTCAATCAACCTACTGACTTTGTTTGCTCTGGTGCTAGCCATTGGGATTGTCGTCGATGACGCGATTGTGGTTGTGGAGGCTGTTCATGCCAAGATGGAGCATGAAAATCTCCCGCCTAAGCTTGCTACGACATCTGCCATGAGTGAAATCACAGGCGCCATCATCTCGATTACATTGGTGATGTCTGCCGTATTCCTTCCCATCGGCTTTATGGAAGGTTCAACCGGGGTATTTTATAGACAATTTGCTTTCACCTTGGCGATTGCAATCGTTATTTCAGCAATCAATGCCTTGACACTAAGTCCTGCGTTATGTGCGCTCTTCTTAAAACCAACGCATCATGGTCATGCTGATGCCAAGAAACTTAATTTCAAAGAGCGTTTCTTCGCTGGATTCAATGTCGGATTTGATCGGTTGACGAAGAATTATTTAGGTAGTTTACGCTTCTTGATCCGTTATAAGTGGGTTGCATTTGCAGGATTGGGAATTACCCTACTTTTGACTGTATTTATGATCCGTAAAACACCTACTGGATTCATCCCATCAGAGGATCAAGGATTCATTGCTGTATCCTTATCTATGCCAGCAGGTGCTTCTTTGGATCGTACCTCTGGAGCATTAGCCGAAGCAGAGAAGCAACTTCAACATGCTGATTTTACCAAAACTTTAAATGTACTTGCTGGTTTCAATATTTTGACACAATCCACAAGTCCATCAGCAGGTGTTGCATTTATCCTCCTTAAGCCACATGAAGAACGTGGTAAGATAAAAGACATCAATGCAATTATGGCCGATGTCAATCAGCGATTGGCAAATATCAAAGGCGCAAATTTCTTTGTCTTTACCTTCCCTACTGTACCAGGATTCAGTAACGTGGATGGTCTGGATATGGTACTGCAGGACCGGACCGGTGGACAACTCGGAAAATTCAGTGGCATAGGCCAAAAGTTTATTGGCGAATTGATGAAACGTCCAGAAATTATGATGGCTTTCACAACCTTTAAAGCGGACTATCCACAATATGAACTTCAAGTAGATGATATCAAAGCAGAACAACTTGGCGTAAGCACAAAAAGCATTTTACAGACCATGCAAGCCTATTTTGGTAGTGCCCAAGCCTCAGATTTTAATCGTTTTGGAAAGTATTATCGTGTGATGGTCCAAGCTGATGCCAAGGATAGAAGTGAACCAACTTCGATGGACGGTATTTTTGTAAAAAACAGATTGGGAGACATGGTTCCCATCAATACATTAGTCAAATTAGAACGTGTATATGGTCCGGAAACAGCATCTCGTTACAACTTATTCAATTCGATTGGAATAAATGCGATCCCAAAACCAGGATATAGTTCCGGAGATGCTATCCGTGCAGTTGAAGAAGTTGCAAAACAACAATTGCCGACTGGATTCACTTATGAGTTCTCAGGTATGACTAAAGAAGAAATTGTCTCCGGAGGCCAATCCACATTAATTTTTATTCTCTGTCTGATATTCGTTTATTTTCTGCTTGCGGCACAATATGAAAGCTATATCATTCCATTGGCGGTTATTCTCTCTATTCCTACAGGTATATTTGGGGTCTTTGCAGCAATTAGCTTCACTGATATTGCCAACAACATCTATGTACAAGTCGCACTCGTTATGTTGATTGGATTATTGGCCAAAAATGCCATTCTGATCGTAGAATTTGCCATCCAAGGACGCAAACAGGGACTATCAATTCCTAGTGCCGCACTTAAAGCAGCGAGATTACGTTTGAGACCTATTATTATGACTTCTTTAGCTTTTATCGTTGGTATGATTCCAATGATGACAGCAGTAGGTCCATCAGCGCAAGGAAATCACTCAATCAGTATTGCCGCTGCGGGAGGGATGTTTACTGGAGTAGTTTTAGGGCTCTTTATTATCCCTATTCTCTTTATTTTCTTCCAATTTATCCAAGAGAAAATAGGAGGTGCTCCAAAGCAAAAACAACATGAAAACAATGCCGTTTCGTTGGAAATACCCGTGCATACAAACAATTAGTATATCATGACAGCATTTAAATATATGAATAGTAAATCAAAATTACTGACGGTTTTCATCTTATCTTTTGTCGCATGGTCTTGCAAAACAGATAAGTTGGTCAGCAATCAACACCTTGCCCCCAACTTACCCGAACAGTACCGCGACCAGGCTAAAGCTCCGCAGGAAACTAGCATAGGTTCTATTCCATGGCGTGATTTTTTTAAGGATCAAGTCTTACAAACCTTGATCGATAGTGCTATACAACATAACTTAGATATGCAACTGGCACTAAAAAATATAGAAGCGTCTCAACTGAGCCTGAAACAGGCAAAAGCTAACTATCTTCCCACGGCCCAACTACAGATCCGCGGAAATAGCACCAACCCATCCAATAACAGCATGAATGGATTGAGCCTGGGGCAGTTTTTAGGCCAACACCATGTGGAAGATTATACGGCATCCTTAGGTTTATCCTGGGAGGCCGACATATGGGGTAAAATCAAAAATCAAAATATCGCTGCTTTAGCTTCCTATTTACAGACAGAAGAAGCGAAAAAAGTAATTCAAACCCAATTAATTGCACAAGTTGCGCAAGGCTATTATCAACTACTGATGCTTTATCAATTGCGTGATATCGCCAAACAAAACTTGCAATTAAGCGATACAACTTTACGTATTGTCCAGCAACAATATGAAGTTGGTGACATTACGCTGCTTGCATTGGAACAGGTCGATGCGCAGCGATTGTCTGCAGCTGCCTTGATCCCCGACTTTGAACAACAGATCCGTATTCAGGAAAATGCCATTCAGATTCTTAGCGGAAAACTCCCGCAGGAGATTAAAATAGCCGAGAAATTGTCGAATATTCAATTCCCCGAAGAATTAGCAACTGGCGTCCCAGCCGATTTGCTAAGTCATCGTCCGGATGTAAAACAAGCTGAACTGGCTATTACAGCTTCACAAGCTTATCAACAATACGCAAAGGCACGTATGTATCCTTCCTTGGTTATTAGCGCCGAAGCAGGAGTAAATGCATTCAAGGCAAGCAATTGGTTCAACTTACCAGCTTCATTATTTGGGGCAATTACAGGAAGTATTACGCAGCCTATTTTACAGCGGAAGGAATTGAAAACTCAATATGAACTGGCACGTGTCGAACAAGAAAAGAACGTATTGATCTTCAAGCAAAAAGTAATCTCAGCAGCTGGAGAAGTTTCCGATGCTTTAATTTCAATTCAAAAATTGAAAGAAAAACAAAAGATTACTTCAGATAGAACGACGCGTCTAAAGGAAGCAACGAAGCACGCCAATCTTTTATTTGAAACAGGAATGGCCACTTACTTGGAAGTAATTACGGCACAAAGCAATATCTTGCAAAGTGAGCTCGAACTTGCTCAGGTAAAGAAAGCGGAGCTTTCTGCAGTTGTTGACCTGTATCGTTCATTAGGTGGTGGATGGAGCAACAATTAATGCTGTAAAAAAGCAATTTTCTAATTTTATTATACATATCTGGTAGATGGGGGGCTTTAGGGTCCCCTGTTTTATTTTTATCCGAAGCCCATTCTTCCATCACCTTTAATTGTTTCCATGTAAAGCAAACTAATAGCAAGCTTTTTCTTTTGTTTAACCTTCTTCTACAGCGCGATCTCATTCAATTTATAAATCCTTCAAACCTTGGAATAAAAGAGACAAATACAGCTGAAACAATGCGATTACTTTTGTGAGATCATATAAATTTTATAAAATGAGAGATTTAAAAAAAATTGCATTAGCGGTATGTATCGCCTTAAGCACACTAGTAGCGGTGAGTTGCAGTAAAGATGACGAAACTGTTGTTGAACCACAGCTTACACCAAGCGAAATATTGGCCAGTACCCCCTGGGAAACAACAAACGCAAAGAATAATAAAGGAGAAAGTGTAGTGTTAACAGATGCTAACGTGTCAAATTTTGTAGGATTTGCTTATTTCAAATCTGACGGTACATTTACAATGTTCAATCTTGACAATTCTCCCAAAATGCACGGCGACTGGACCGTATCTGCAGATGGTAAAACGAGAACAATTGTTGCTAAAAATGCTGCTGGTGAAACATTGTTTACTCGTGTGGTTGATATTACTGTATTAACGAAGAAAGAATTCACGTATAGAGTTTATCCAAACGCTAATGACAAAACGATCTATTTCGATATTATCCATACGCCAACAACGCATCAAGAGCCAAAATAATTTAAAGGATAATACATCGATACAATAGTTACCTCAATAAAACAGAAAGGCTTGACGAAATGATGTCAAGCCTTTCTGTTTATAGCTAAAAACGAACCCCATATCCAGAGTCATTCTTTGAAACTGTTATATCAATCGATCACAAAAAACAAATAACAACAAGATTTACAACCAATTAAAAAACAGGACACACGAATTTCATAAAGAATTCTATTCTGATATGTCAATACTAGATAATCTACCGATCTTCGTCAATATACGCCTGAGTGTATCAAATTGATATTTCAGTCGGGGCTTTATACGCTTCAGCAGAAATTTGTCGTCCAATACTAAAAGGAATTACGAAATTTGCATAGATTTCACCGATACATATAAGTTAAAAGAATGCAGGATATAGCGATCTATAAAAACGATAAGACTCTAATTAGTACAAATAAAAAAAGGCTGATATTTACCTTTCTGTCCTTTCTGCTTATTTATCTCGTCGCCTATATTATTGATCCTTTCTCGAGTTGCTGGGATGGCTATTTTAAACGGAATATGTTCGAAATACTCGGTGAATGGACATTTACAATCATTTACAGCTTTATCATTTCCGAATTTAGTATCATTGTCCATGACAAGCTTAATAAGTTCTTAACCTGGAAAGATAGTCCGACAGAGCGACTTCTACTTGAAACCGTCATCAACCTTTTTGCAGTACTCTTTATCAATTTACTTTTGGAATACCTCATTTCAAAATATTATTTTGGCCCTCAGAATGTCACTATAGCTCCATCTTTAGAGGAAAAAAGGGGGATGATTCAAAACATTACAATCAGTGTATTGATTGCGCTCATGATAATGGGTATCAATATCGGTAGTCATTTGATCACCAACTGGAAGAATGAATCCATGCGCGCTGCAAAGCTTGATCAGGTCATTCTTGAAACAGAACTTCAATCGTTAAAATTACAGATCGACCCCCATTTTGTCTTTAATAACCTGAGCGTGCTCTCAGAAATCATCCTCGAAGACCAACAATTAGGCTATGAATATGCAGAAAACTTCTCCAAAATATATCGCTACCTTCTTGTCAATTCCAAAAAGGACATTATCTCACTCGAAGAAGAACTCAACTTTCTAAATTCATACATATTTCTCATCAAAAACCGATTTGGCGATGGGGTAAACTTCGAAATAAACGTCAATCCTGCCAAACGCAATTGCCAATTACCTCCCCTTACCTTACAATTATTGGTAGAAAATGCACTAAAGCATAATCAGACAAATAAGAAAAAACCGCTGAAAATAAAGGTATACACCAACTCCCAGAATCAACTTGTTGTTGAAAATATACTAATCCCTATTGAGAATGTATCCGAATCATCGGGAATCGGGATTTCAAACATCATTAAAAGATACGATTTGCTATCCAACTTAAAACTGCAAATAAAGAATGATGGCAAAACATTTAACGTTATCCTCCCACTTTTAGCGCAAGCATAATGAATATAACCAAAGTATTAATCATCGAGGACGAAAAACTCAATGCCGATCGTTTAAAACGACTTTTGAAGGAAATAAAGCCATCTATCGTTATTTTAGATGTCCTGGATAATATCGCTGATAGCATCAACTGGTTCAATGGCAATGAACTTCCCGACCTGGTGATGATGGATATTCGTCTATCCGATGGTTTAAGCTTTGAAATATTAGAGACTATAAAAATAGATTGCCCAATCATATTTACAACAGCATTTGACGAATACGCTGTGAGGGCCTTTAAATTCAATAGCATAGATTATTTGCTTAAGCCTGTAGAAAAAACAGAGCTGGAAAATGCCATCCAAAAACTTGACTATCAAAAAGATCTCCAGATCAACCAACAACCGCTTCAAGGTTTATTGGATTTTATCTATCCGAAAGATTTTCGCTCGCGCTTTCTAATTCCATTCAAAGACGGCTATAAAACCGTTCTTGTTGAAGAGATATTATACTTCTACTCCGAATTTAAACTTACCCATGCGCAACTCAAATGTGGCACTGTCGAAATTGTCCCTCAAACAATGGAAGAACTCGAACAGCAATTAAATCCAAAAGTATTTTTTCGTGCCAACAGGCAATTCATTGTACATATAGATGCGATCAAAAGATTACATAACCACTTCAACGGAAAACTAAAAATAGAAATTAAAAATAACGATCAAGTGGAAATCCTTGTGAGCAGAGAAAAGGCTCAATTGCTGAAAACTTGGTTAGACTATTGATGTTAAAACTGATCCGCTTGCTCCTTTTACGTCAGAAAGGTAAAATAAGTTTTTCGGGATGAACAAGGGAATGTCAATCGATAAGACCAATATCTTCAACACAATTGGATCGTACCATTTAATATCGTAAAATTCAGATCATCACTGATACGTTTCAGTAAGCAATTGTAACGTCTCGGTAGATTTCTTTGCCTTATGGCTTAAAAGAATTCTTTTCTTTGTTTCATTATAAAATGATAAAATGGCACAAAGAACGATGACTTTAAAACCTTTCCTTACACTTATTACAGCAGCAGCATTATTATCGTCCTGTGGAGGCAACCAAGAACAACCGCAAGAGCAGGCAGTTACTGTTGACTTTATCGAATTATCTCCTACCCACGCGGAGACCGAAAAAAAATATCCTGGTACATTAGAGGGGACCGTCAACGTCGATGTCAAAGCGCAGGTAACTGGTTATCTTGATCAGATTTATGTCAAAGAAGGAGACTATGTATCCCAGGGTCAACCCCTTTTCAAAATAAAAGCTGATGTCTACAACGAACAAGTAAACAACAGCAAGGCAGCTTACCAAGCTGCTTTATCGGCAGAACAAAATGCGAAATTGGAGATTGAAAAAATCAAACCACTTGTTGAAGGTAAAGTGTATACCGAATTACAGTTAAAAACTGCAGAGGCCAATTATGCCACAGCTAAAGCGCAGGTAGCGCAAGCACAGGCTGCACTCGGTTCATCTCAAATAAATGCCAAATTTACGTTGATCAATGCACCAGTGAGTGGTTATATCGGCCGTATTCCTAATCGGATCGGAAATTTAATTACCGCAGCAGACGCGACACCTTTAACGACGCTATCTGAAATCAATACCGTAAATGTGTATTTTTCATTGAGTGAGGCCGATTTTATAGCCTTTATCAAAGATCAGAATAACAAAACATCCAATCAACAAGCAACGCTATTACTGGCTGATGGAACAGCATACAACCATTCGGGGAAAGTAGAGTTAGCTAGTGGTAACATCGACAGAACAACAGGAAGCATGGCACTTAAAGCAAGTTTCATCAATCCCGAAAAAATTCTCCGTTCGGGTGGCTCAGCAAAAGTAATCTTGAAAAAAGCGCATGAAAACGTATTGTTGGTACCTATGGCCGCTGTAAAGGATATTCAAGACCGCTATTTCGTGTATGTTATTGGTGAGAAAAATAAAATTTCCATGAAACAGATTGAAATTGCAGGAAATACCGCTGACGCCTACTTACTTAAATCAGGACTCACAGCTGGTGAAAAAATCGTTATGAATAGAATTGATATGCTTAATGATGGAATGCAAGTTCAACCGACTAAAAAATCCACCATGTAACAAGGATAGCAGGTATAGCAAAAGCTGAATTGCTCAAAGAAAGGCAACAAGCCTATACATTCAGTAATCACTTTTGAAAAAAAACGGTACTAAAAGCTTTATAAAATTTAAACTAAAATGTTAAAGAAATTTATTGACAGGCCAGTTTTGGCAACTGTTATATCTATCATATTTGTCATACTGGGGGTTATCGGTCTTTTTAGGCTGCCTCAAACGCGATTCCCGGATATCGCCCCGCCCACGGTCCAAGTTACCGGAAGCTATCCCGGAGGAAATAGCGAAACAGTATTGAGGTCAGTTGTTACACCCCTCGAAGAGCAAATCAATGGTGTGGAGGACATGGAATACATTACATCTACTGCAAGTAACGATGGTACATTCTCTGTGCGTATTGTCTTTAAAGCAGGTGTAAATCCAGATCAGGCAGCCGTAAATGTGCAAAACAGAGTACAACAGGCTACTCCTATCCTGCCACAGGAAGTTGTGCGAATGGGATTAACGACTTCCAAGCAACAAAATAGTATGATCATGATATTTAATATCTATACAGAAGATAATAAAAAATATGATGAACTATTTTTACAGAATTATGTGAACATCAACTTGATCCCACAGATCAAGCGTGTACCTGGGGTCGGTCAGGCCATGGTATTCGGTTCCAAAGACTATTCGATGCGTGTATGGTTGAATCCGCAAAAAATGGCGAGTTATGGACTCGTTCCACAAGAAGTCATTGCTGCAATTTCCAAACAAAGTCTGGAATCTGCACCTGGAAAATTAGGGGAAGAATCAAAAGCACCACTTGAATATGTCATACGCTATAAAGGGAAAAAGAACCTTCCAGAGCAGTATGAAAACATTATCGTCAAAAACAATGACGTTCAGATCGTTCGTTTAAAGGATGTCGCACGTATTGAGTTTGGCTCGATCAGTTATAGCGGTAATTCGCAAAATAACGGCCTCAATACCGTTACCATTGGTATATTCCAGACATCAGGCTCCAACGCCAATGAAATTGAAATCGGAATCGATAAACAGATTGAAATAGCGCAACGCTCTTTTCCTCCTGGAATCAAGATTTTTAAATTGATCAGTACCAAAGAACGCTTGGATGAAAGTACGGCTCAAGTACGTTCGACATTGATTGAAGCCTTCATATTGGTTTTCTTAGTTGTATTTTTGTTTCTGCAGGACATACGATCGACTATTATTCCAGCAATCGCAG
This sequence comes from Sphingobacterium paramultivorum, assembly GCF_014109745.1. Classification (NCBI taxonomy): domain Bacteria; kingdom Pseudomonadati; phylum Bacteroidota; class Sphingobacteriia; order Sphingobacteriales; family Sphingobacteriaceae; genus Sphingobacterium; species Sphingobacterium paramultivorum. The sequence continues at coordinate 942,499 of NZ_CP058555.1, read as the reverse complement.
TACCAGTAGCTATCGTAGGTACGTTCTTCTTCCTGCTGGTGTTTGGCTTTACCATCAATATATTGACGTTATTTGCCCTAGTACTCGCCATTGGTATTGTTGTCGATGATGCAATTGTCGTTGTCGAAGCAGTACACGGAAAGATGGAGACTTCCAACTTAACCGGTAAGCAGGCTACCCATAGTGCCATGAGTGAAATCACAGGGGCTGTAATCTCCATTACCTTGGTTATGTGTGCAGTTTTTATTCCCATTGGATTTATGACAGGTTCATCGGGCATGTTTTATAAACAGTTTGCCTACACCCTTGTTATTGCCATTGTGATCTCTGCGATTAATGCCTTGACTTTAACACCGGCACTCTGCGCATTATTGCTTAAAAATACGCACGCCGAAAATCACGATGGGCAGACCCCAAAAACAGGATTTTCTCAACGTTTTTTCAAAGCGTTTAACGCTGGCTTCGAAAACATGACCAACCGATACGTGGGTTCATTAAAATTCCTGGCAAAGAAAAAATGGATTTCGGCACTTTTGATCCTAGCGACAATTGGCGTTGCCGGATACCTCATGACAAGCACTTCCAAAAGTTTTGTACCAATGGAAGATGATAACTTTGTCGTATACAGTTTGGAAATGCCCCCAGGAACGGGACTTGATCGAACCACAAAAGCAGTAGAAAAAATCGAAAAACTACTTGCCGATATCCCTTCTATTGAAAGCCATACAAGTATTACTGGATTCAATATGATCGGTAACAACTCCAGCGCAGCCTATGCAACAGGATTCATACGCCTGAAAGATAAAAAGAAACGTGGTGAGATGAACGATATCGATCAGATTCACCAAGTTATCTCACAAAAATTATCCAGTGTCAAAGAAGGTAACGCAATGGCCTTTCGCTCCCCTCCTGTTGATGGTTATGGTATGATGAATGGAGCGGAACTCGTATTGCAGGACAGAGCTGGTAAATCGCCGGTAGAGCTAAAAGCAATGTCCGACTCCGTTATTGCGCAGATTATGAAACAACCAGGGGTACAGTTTGCCTATACCATGTTCAGAGCAGATTATCCACAGATGGAGTTAGAAGTAGATGAGGACAAAGCTGCCCAACTTGGCGTAGATGTCAGTGAAATGCTTTCGTCCGTTCAAACTTACTTTGCGGGTGACCAATCATTGAATTTCAATCGTTTCGGAAAATTCTATCGGATAGCAGTTAAAGCGGATGGCATCTATAGAACCGATAAAGAAGCCTTCAACGAAATATTTGTCAAGAATAATCTTGGCCAAATGGTTCCGGTGAATACCTTGGTCACCCTTCGTAAAGTGTATGGCCCTGAGTCGGTAACCCGTTATAATTTATACAATTCGCTCACGATAAACGTTGTTAGTACGCCTGGTATCAGTAATGGTGCGATCATGGAAACATTGGAGAAAAATGTATTGACCAAGTTACCGGGAGACTATAGCTACGAATGGACGGGACTTAGCTTGGAAGAGAAATCATCAGGCAATCAAACCGTACTTATCCTAGCATTAAGCTTGCTATTTGTATACTTCTTACTATCAGCACAGTACGAAAGTTACTTATTGCCCCTTGCCGTCCTGTTATCAATCCCAACAGGTATGATAGGTTCTTTCTTAGGAACACGTGCCATTGGATTGGACAACAATATCTACGTCCAGGTCGGCTTGATCATGCTCATCGGTCTTTTGGCAAAAAATGCCATTTTGATTGTTGAATTTGCTTTACAGCGGAGAAGAGCAGGCTCCTCACTCATTGATTCGGCTTTAGAAGGAGCAAGAGCTCGTCTACGCCCAATCTTGATGACTTCATTGGCTTTCATTGCCGGCATGGTACCTTTGATGTTTGCGACCGGCGGAACAGCTACAGGTAACCATTCAATCAGTACGGGAGCAGCAATGGGTATGTTAAGTGGTGTTATCCTCGGCGTAATCATCATACCGTTGCTATACCTGGTGTTCCAATATCTGCAAGAAAAAGTTTCGGGTAAAAAGCTTACGGACAATACAGTACACAATACAAACGATTAAAATGAAAAAATTTCATCACTATATAACAATTTTCGCAAGCACTACCCTGTTGTTGTCCGCATGCAGCGTGGGGAAAAAATACACACGTCAGGAGATAGTAATACCCGAAAATTTCAAAAACAGCGCGGTTGTCCTGACGTCTGATACGCTACAGCTATCCTGGCGTAAATTTGTACAGGATCCCTTGTTGACATCACTCATTGAGAAGGCATTATCCAACAATACTGACGTCAATGTTGCACTCCTAAATATGCAACAATTGGAACTCGCGTACAAGCAGTCTAAGAAAGGGTTACTGCCGACAGCTGATTTAAGCATTGGAGCGAATAGAACCTGGTTATCGAGCAATTCCTTGAATGGCTCGCTGAGTGACCAATTTATCGGGACACCTTATATGGACGATTATAGTGCCACGCTCAGATTATCTTGGGAAGCCGATATCTGGGGAAAGGTAAAAATGCAAAAAGAGGAATCCTTAGCCAATTTTTTTGGCCAAAAGGAAAATTTATCGGCCCTGAAAACCCGGGTTATTGTACAGGTCATCCAGTCCTATTATAATCTGATTGCTTTGGATGAGCAGCTTAAGATTGCACAAAGAAATGTTCAATTGAGCGATAGCACACTGAATATGATACGTTTGCAATACAACTCATCACTGGTCAGTTCGCTTGCCGTGGAGCAAGCCGAAGCTCAGAAGAAAACTGCTGAATTGTTGATTCCCCTAGCCCATCAAAACATGGCTGTAGAAGAAAATGCACTGAGCATTCTTTGCGGAGGTTTCCCCGAGGACATTCAACGTACAGCAAGTTTAGATGATACAATTGTTGGAGACGGACTTGCCACAGGGGTGCCGGCCGAACTCTTGAGCCGCAGACCAGATGTCAGAGCAGCTGAATACGCGGTTGTGGCAGCGACAAGCAGAATGGGACTCGCCAAAGCAGCGATGTACCCTTCCATAAGCTTGACACCATCCATTGGTACAAACTCCATTCAATTTAACAAATGGTTTGATCTACCGGGATCGATCGTAAAAACAATAGCGGGGAATATTGCACAGCCAATTTTCCAGAAAGGTGCTTTAAAAACAAACTATGAAATATCGGTCATCGAACGTGAGAAGATAGCTTTGCAGTTTAAACAGTCGGTTATGGTCGCAGTTTCAGAAGTTTCGGATGCCTTGGCAAAAATCAAACATACGGAACAGCGCCTGCAACTTATCCATGCCAAATCAAATGCCCTCGCCAAAGCCACCGCTGATGCCGCCTTACTTTACAAAAGTGGGATGGCAAACTATCTGGAGGTGATAACTGCCCAAAACAATGCGCTCCAAAATGATTTGGAACGTATTACAGTAAAACGGGAAAAGCTCAATGCAGCCATAGATCTTTACCGTGCATTGGGTGGCGGAACAGACGCTTTACCGCCAAATACGCCATAGAATCACAAAATAAAGGCAACGGACTAAATATATGCCCCTAGAAGCAAAGACTTTCTGGGGGCTTTTTCATTCCTTTTTTGCAGCTGCGCCCAAAATTCCCTATCTTCGGGTAAATACAAATATGATGAATAGAACGAGTTGTCTTCCTCCTCCAGTAGCGTAATATTTTTCTCAAATATTACTGAAGCACAATGCCAGAAATGGACTGATTTGCTGTGCTTCTTATTTACTATCAATTTTATTATTTAACACCTTTCGTCCTTAATGGACGGAACTGGAAGACAATTTCTTATGAAACATTCATATTTCATGCTGCACCTTGCTGTGTTGTGCCTGGGACTATCTGGTGTATTTGGAAAAGTGATTTCACTAAACGAAGGGATACTCACATGGTACCGTGTATTTTTAGCTGCCGTTATCCTATTTTTTATTCTAAAATGGTATAAAATACCTACAGATTTTACGTTCAAAGAGAAACTGCATATTGCAAAAAATGGGCTACTATTGACAGCATCCTGGCTATTATTCTATGCTAGCATCAAATATTCAAACATTTCCATCGGCGTGATCTGCTACTGTATGGCAAGTTTTTTCACCGCTATTTTTGCACCGATGATCAATAAAACGAAATTCAGATTGTCTGAACTTCTGTTGAGTGGACTTACGTTGTGCGGTATTGCACTGATATTTCACTTCGATACCTCACACCAGCTTGGCATAGTCTTAGGGATAATTTCTCCGGCTTTTGCCTCACTCTATGCGGTTCACAATGAAAAATTGACCAAAAAGTACAACGCAATATGCATCAACTATTATCAAATGATCGGTGGAACAATAGGGCTGGCATGTCTACTTCCTTTTTACATTCAGCATTATCCAATCAGCACTTTCATTCCCAATGCCCTGGATATTTTTTACCTGCTTATTCTATCCTTATGTTGCACAGTTGCTGTCTATCTCGCATTTACAGAAATCTTAAAGAAGATATCGGCATTTACATTGAACTTAAGCTTAAATCTTGAGCCAGTATATGCTATTTTGATTGCATTTTTATTTCTTAATGAAGCAAGAGAATTAAACCTATCCTTCTATGTAGGACTGTTTTTGGTTGTTTCATCTGTGCTATTACAATATTGGATCAGCAGTAAAAAGAGCGCTTAACAACCTCCATTCATTTCCCAGTCCAACTAAGATTGGGAAATGAATGTTGAAAAGAAAATGCGTGTCATTTTCAACAAAGCCTTATATTTATAAAACGGTTTGGGTTTTAATTCCAAAACCGACACAACCGATCAAGCAATTTATTATACATACATTAAATAGATAGTTCCGTTATGAGCAATAGCAGTACAGAAAACAAATTTGTCAACCAGCAGATCCAATACCTTGAGTTTGTATCAAGCGACCTTGAACGTGCCAAAGCATTCTACACAACGAGTTTTGGCTGGGAGTTTACGGACTACGGGCCAGCATATACAGCTTTTGGCGGGAAATATGTGGATGGTGGTTTCACACTTGGCAACCCAATAAATGGCAGTATTCTCGTCGTTATCTATGCCGACGATCTGCAGGCTACGCGTGATCAGGTTATCCGCGCTGGCGGGACTATATTAAAAGATATTTTTAGCTTTCCCGGTGGAAAGAGATTTCAGTTCCAGGATCCTGATGGATATGAATTGGCCGTGTGGACTGTTGAATAAAATAGTGGACTGTTGAATAAAATATATACTCAAATGCAAAGCCCCCACATTTTTCTCATATGGGGGCTTTGCATTTTAAAATCAGGCTCTTTTAGCTTTCTGATAGTTTTTATTTTTATTCCTATTGAAACGCTTCTTCTTATGCTGTGGATTCTTTTTGGCAGGATTGTAAATGGGCCCTGCTTCAAACCCCTCTGGCAATGGAAGTTGTTCAATCGTATAACCTATTAAATTCTCAATCTGAGCAAAACGGTTTTGGTCTTTCTCATTGACAAAGGTAATGGCCGTTCCTGTAGTTGCTGCCCGCGCAGTACGTCCAATACGGTGTACGTAGTCTTCCGGATCCGGTGGAACATCATAATTAACGACCAAACTGATCCCCACCACATCGATACCGCGAGATATCACATCTGTCCCTACCAGTACCCGCACCTGACGAGACCGGAATCTGGCCATAATATCTTCCCGTTTCGACTGTTCGAGATCCGAATGGAAACCCTCCGCATCAATCCCCTGCTTCTGTAATTCCTGAGCGAGAAGTTTGACCGTAGTTTTTTGGGATGCAAAAATAATAACAGATACATAATTGGGATCCTTCAGTATATTCTTCAGGAGCTCCATTTTCTGTTGATCATAGGCAAGATATACACGTTGATCTATCCCTTCCGAAGGTTTAGAAATGGCAATATTGACCTCCACAGGCTCCTGGAGAATTTTTCGGGCAAAAGATCTGATCTTCATCGGCATCGTAGCCGAAAACAAAAGCATCTGCTTTTTCTTCGGTAAATAACTTACAATACGTAAAATATCGTCTTGAAACCCCATATCCAGCATACTATCAGCTTCATCCAAAACAAAGTGCTTTAAATGAGAGAGATCAATCTTCATGGAGGTAAGATGGCTTATCAACCTTCCCGGCGTAGCTACAATGATATTTACCCCCTCTCGTATAGCCCGTTTTTGCTGTTCGTAGCCCATACCGTCGCCCCCACCATAAATGGCTATGGATGTTGCACCCGTGTAATAAGACATGCCCATAATCTGCTGATCAATTTGCATGGCAAGTTCCCGGGTTGGGACAAGGATAATTGCAAGAATAGATTCCCTTGAATTCCGTGCTATTGCATCGAGGATGGGCAACATATAGGCTGCTGTTTTACCTGTACCTGTCTGTGCGCAGGCAATCATATCTTTTCCCTCTTTAATAATCGGGATGGTCTGTTCTTGGATCGGCGTAGCCTCCTCAAACATCATACTTTCTAAACCTTCTTCCAAAGCTGGAACAAAGCCAAATTCATCAAATCTCAACGTATTGTTTTTATTGTTGTGCCCTAAATTACTAAATCTAATTCATAAAAGTCTAAAATTAATACCTATAGCTCGTTATCCTCTTCCAAATTAACCCTCAGATAGGATTAATCCATGAAGGAATCAGGACTGAATTTGACCAAAAAAACGGTCCTACACATTATTGTATGTCAAACGTACGACATTGTAAGCCAAACGTACGACTGCTATCTATGCAAAATTTAATCAATAACCTGTGTTTTCTTTGTGGCTGACACTGCATTCAAAACGATATAGCCTAACAAGCCGGCGCATAAAGACGCGATCAGAACTGCGAACTTTGCTTCTTCAATCAACATGCTATCATCAAATGACAGTATCGAGATGAAGATTGACATCGTGAAACCGATTCCGCCCAATAAGCCGACACCAAAAATCTGTTTCCAGCCAGCCCCTTCCGGTAATTGCGCAATCTTCAATTTTTTAGCAATAAAACAGATCAAAAATATCCCAATTGATTTACCAGCGATTAGACCAAGGATAATACCGATCCCCAATTTTGAAGTCAAACCTCCAATCATTTCACCATGGATTGGAATAAGTGTATTCGCAAATGCAAACAGAGGAATGATAATGAAATTGACAGGTTTGGTCAAAAGATGCTCAAGTTTTTCTAGGGGAGATTCTTTCGCGTCCGGTGTTGTCGGTAGCGTCATGGCCACCAGCACGCCTGCTATTGTTGCATGAATACCCGAGTGGTGAACAAAGTACCAAATAAATAGTCCCGGAATCAGGTAAGCCCATATCGCTTTAACGCCCAATTTATTTAACACGATCAAAAACAAAAAGATACCTAAAGCAATAAATAAATAGGTCGCATGAATACCATTACTATAAAAGATCGCAATAACCAATATGGCAAGTAGGTCGTCAACAATGGCCAGTGCAGCCAAAAAGATCTTAAGACTGGCAGGTACCTTATTTCCCAGAAGCGTGATAACCGCTAAAGCAAATGCAATATCTGTTGCCATAGGGATTCCCCAGCCGTTTGCAGTATTGGTTCCCTGATTTAATACAAAATAAATGATGGCAGGCAAAAGCGCCCCACCAACCGCAGCCAAAATGGGCAGGATTGCTTTACTTGGCGATGAGAGTTCACCCTCTACAATTTCACGTTTTATCTCGAGTCCCACCAGTAAAAAGAAAATAGCCATCAAACCATCGTTGAGCCACAACAACCACGAATATTTTAAATGAATATGACCGCTCTCAAAGCCTACTTCCCGGTTCAAAAATTCCATTACACTGGCATACAATGACGTGTTTGCTACGATCAATGCCAGAATAACGCAGGAAAAAAGTATAATTCCGCCAGCAAAGCTGGATTTTAAGAATTCTCTAAAGACAGTTAAATTGATAAGTTTTGACATGATTTGAATATCTAAAAACGCTTACAAAGGTTCACAAGATACGATTTTTAGGACCATTTACCGAATTCCAGGGACAATATCCCGAGCGATATCCAATGGGAGACAGCCGATTTAGCTGTGTTTTATTAGTGGTAAAAGAACCAAAAAGCGAATAAAAAAGACAAAAGCTCTTCTGCTATCCTTTTATTTTTCGAACATAACGAATCAAATGTGAGAAACAGAGGTTATGCATTAAAATTTTATAAAAATCTTAGTTATTTTTTACCGAATTAATTTGACTTTGTTGCAAAAAATACTTAGCTTGCTACTATAGTTAATAAACCGTTTATTATGTGCAAGAAGTGGATTTTCATGGTGCTTCTTTTCGTAGCAAATTTTACATATGCGCAGACGACAGAGGATAAAACCCAACATTCAGGTTCCCATTACATTATTTTAGCAATCATCGCTATCATTGTCATTGTTTATATATTATACAGGAGGCAAAAGAGGAAATTTAATGAATAAGGGAGATCAGTAGATCTCCCTTATTCATTAAATTTCCTTCCCCCCCCTTCACTTCCTATCGAACTTTCAATACCTCACATCTTAATGACGCACCGGTTCATTTGTTTGCGCTAACCGTTGCGACCCCGTATTTGCCGGACAGGCAATATCATCTGTTGCATCGTATACAAGCTTCTTACCATTCAATTTTGTAATCAATTCTTGAGGGACATACACCTGAACTTTGGTAATCGCATAACCACTTGGGAAATAGCGAACATAGTAGCCATCGGGATGAAGCGTCCAAATACCACTTGGCACGTCTGTACGAGGCTCAGCCATACCAGCTAAGATTGCATATTGTTCAAAATCAGCGTACGAATAGTTTCCTGAGGAAACTAGCTGCCGAATATTATTTTCCGCTTCGAAGATTGTCTGTACTGCCGGTGGCATCTGGTCTTTTGCTTTTTGGACAACGTCAAATGGCAAAACGCCGAGCGCACCACCTTCCAAATGCAAAATTTGTTCAGCTGTAAGCAATTTTAAGGCTGTCTCTTTCACCGGGCCCGAATAATCAATAAATTTTGTCTTCGCAATGATCGTCCACAATAGCATCTGTATGTCAGATTGTGCTACTTCTGGGTGCTTTTCAGCACTTTTTAAAATTGCAATGACCACTTCTCTTTTTTTACCAAGAGTAGGCGCATACATATATCCATCGCCTTTTGAAGGTGCATAGGTACCCGCTTTCAAGCAATAGCTCTTATTGGTTATTTCAAAATGACCGGCTTCCAATACATAACCATCACTACCATTCTTTTGTAAATTTTCTAAAGGTTTATAAACCGCCGTATTTTGAAAATCGGGCATTTGCTCCCCTTTTCTATTTACATCTTCAAAACTTGTACTGATTGCTTCAGGTTCCTTTAGCAACTTATCCAATCCCAGTACCTTACTCCCTTTGGAAGCAACGGCTTTGCTTGCTTTATCCAAAAGTCCTCCAAACTGGGCTGAGGCTCCTTGAATATTAAACAAAAAAGCAACAGCAAGTATAACGACACCCGTTATTCTATTTCTTTTCATAATTGATTTCATTTCAGCTCTTGTCCACAAAAAAGAAGCCAATTTAAATCACTGACACAATATTTATAATTTATTAATCCAATATCTGCAAAACATAACTGCATTTCACACTTCATTGCAAAGATCATTTCCGCCCATTGAAATTTCACAGAATACTGTTTTGCCACAGGTGCTGAAAACTGCTGAATTCCGCAACATTGCTACCTTCAATTTCTCCACGTAACTGATCACCGTAAATAGTTAAAAATCCAAGATTAAAACGTATCTTTGCAGCATGATTAATGTGTCCAATCTCTCCCTTCGTTTTGGTAAACGTATACTATTCGAAGATGTCAATTTAAAATTCACACCTGGAAACTGTTACGGTATTATCGGTGCTAATGGAGCAGGTAAATCTACTTTCTTAAAAATTATCTCAGGGGAAGTTGATCCTTCGACAGGTTCAGTGGCATTCACGCCAGGCGAACGCATGTCTGTTTTAAGTCAGGATCACTATGCTTTCGATGAGTTTACTGTTCTTGAAACTGTCATGATGGGTAACCAAGAGCTTTACAAAATCATGAAAGAGAAAGATGCCATTTACATGAAAGAGGATTTCTCTGATGCCGACGGCGAACGCGCCGGCGAACTGGAAAGTCTTTTTGCTGAAATGGATGGCTGGAATGCCGAATCTAATGCCGCAACTTTATTGAGCAGTTTGGGTATCAAAGAAGATCTGCACTATAAATTAGTTTCTGAAATCGACGGTAACCAAAAAGTCCGCGTACTCTTGGCTCAAGCATTATTTGGCAAACCAGATATTTTGATTCTCGATGAGCCTACCAATGATTTGGATATCAACACCATTGCATGGTTAGAAGATTTTTTAGCAAGTTATGAAGCAATCGTTTTAGTTGTATCCCACGACCGTCACTTCCTGGATGCTGTATGTACGCACACGGTGGATATTGATTTTGGTAAGATGACAATCTATACGGGTAACTACTCGTTCTGGTACGAATCTTCTCAATTAGCGTTAAAGCAACGTTCTGATCAAAATAAGAAAATGGAAGATAAAGTGAAAGAACTCCAGGAATTTATCCGTCGGTTCTCTGCCAACGCTTCCAAATCCAAACAAGCTACTTCTCGTAAGAAAGCATTGGATAAGATTAATATTGACGAAATTAAACCATCCAACCGTAAATATCCGGCCATCATGTTCAATACCATGAATCGTGAACCGGGAGATCAAACGCTACAAGTCGAAGGATTAAGCAAAACGGTCAATGGCGAGGTATTCTTCAAGGATATCACGTTTATGATTAATAAAGGTGACAAAATCGCTGTTCTAGGTCCAAATTCATTAGTGACCACAGCATTTTACGACATTATCACTGGTAGAGACACCGATTTCGGCGGGGAATTCAAATGGGGTATTACCATCACTCCTGCCGATATGCCGATTGAAAATGCCGCATTCTTCGAAGGAAAAAATGATAATTTAGTCGATTGGTTGAGAGACTATACAACTAACCCAGAAGCAGACGAACAATTTATACGGGGATTTTTAGGGAAAATGTTGTTTTCCGGTGAAGAGGTTATGAAAAAGGTATCTGTGCTTTCAGGGGGAGAAAAAATGCGTTGTATGTTTTCTCGCATGATGCTTCAGGGTGCCAACTTCCTAGTTTTCGATGAGCCCACCAATCACTTGGATTTGGAATCTATCACTGCTCTAAATAACGGTATGTCTGATTTTAAAGGATCAATGTTGTTCACATCCCGTGACCACGAATTGACTGAAACTGTTGCCAATAGAATCATCGAATTGACTCCGAAAGGTATCATCGACAAATTGATGACTTACGATGAATACATTAATAGCGATGTGGTTAAAGCACAACGTGAAGAAATGTATAAATAAGATAATTTATCCCAATTTAATAAAGGCTCCATAATTCATTTTATGGGGCTTTTTTAATACGCAAAAAAGCACTGAGGGGTTCAGTGCTAATCGCGATTGATATGAAAGAATTGAGAAAGTTTTATTTTTATTTTACTGAACCGAAGATTTGACAACACGCCAGCCTAATTGTAAGGACACTGCACAATGGTCGGATAAATCCTGGCCCTCTTCGTTTTGAAAAAGTTTTTTTTGAACCTGATAATTCTTTGCCTCAAATAGCAAATGATGATCATTGCGATAGTAAATTTTATCAATACCTTCGCAATCCTCTGTCAACTCCAATGCTGTTTTCGCTTCAAAATTCACTTGAGGCCCAGGAATATCACCTTTGTTGCGTAAACTTACCCATGCATCTACCAAACCTAAGTCCTTCTGAAAAGAACCGATGTTATCCAGCTCGTAAGCATAATGTGCATTAAAGTCGCCCATAATCAAAAGTGGTCTGCCAGCCGAATACTTTTTGATATAGGATTTCAGCTGATTTATATTGTTCTGCCGGGCAATCGTTGCATTCTGATCATCCTGAGCTGTCGCATGTACATTATAAACATCAATAAATACCTCTTTGGCCAATTGAATTCGAGCATAAGAAAAGCCTTTAGGAGTCAGACAATCTGCGCCATTGCAATCAGTCCACCCTATCCGCTCAAACTCAACAATAGGATATTTTGAAAGTGTACTCAGCCCGTCCCCAAAAGGTACCCCACCCATATTTGCCGTTCGGTAGCTATGCGTATTTTCGCTGTAAAGAAACTTGTTGTAGTTAAAGTCTTCCTGTACATTGACAATATCAAACCCATTGATCCGATTGCCGATCGACGTAATACTAGAAGCCCGCTCGGTTACAGCACTGGAAATCAATTCAGGGAGACCTGCTATATTGTACGTTAACAAATTTAGCTTTCCGTAAGTCGCTTCCGGCATAGCTGCATATACCGAATTACTGAGCTTCGGTTGTTGTTTTGGCTTCAACTTAAAACCCAACATAACACCGGCAGATGCACAAATAAATAAGATGACAATCTTTCGAAAACCCTTAGGTCTAATTTTTTTTTCGAACAATAGATCTAATAGCATGGATTGAATATTTCGTTCACTCCAAAGCTACTGCGCCAACATTAGCTCTATTATCATATTCAATTAATTCTATTTTTAATAATTATGCACAAATTATTAAAAACTAATAATTTATAAACACTATAATGACAAAAGGTTAATACCTGCATAGCATAGGAGTTACAGCTTTCAGCTATTTTTATACAACCCCTAATAAGAATAACATGAGAAAGGTAGCCTTCTTTACAGAGATACTCGTCGAGGATTTCGACGGTGCATCACGGACAATGTTTCAGCTAATAAACCGTATAGACCAGCAGAAATTCAACTATTTTTTTATTTATGGTGGCGGCCCTACGCAATTTCGCAATTTTCATTCTTACAAGGTACCCACATTCAAAATACCGGTCAACGACGATTATTGTCTCGCTATTCCACAGCTTATTAAAAAGAAACTTGAGCTCGCCTTAGATAAATTTGCTCCCGACATGATCCACATTGCTACGCCTTCCCTTTTAGGTTTTTTCGCATTAAATTATGCCAAACGGAAAGGTATTCCTGTCCTTACGATCTATCATACACACTTCATTTCATACATTGCCTATTATTTCAAAAACATACTCCCCTTGGTCAAGCCAACTGAACAATGGATGAAAAAAGCAATGAATAACTTTTATAACAAATGTGATATTGTCTATGTACCCACCAAATCTATTCTAAACGAATTACAGCAGATCGGCTTACAACAAGAAGGATTAAAACTGTGGCAAAGAGGAATAGACACAGCCTTGTTTAATCCCAATAAAAAGAATCTATCTCAGCTGCAGACTATCACAAAGAATGACAAACCAACAATCCTCTTTGTCAGTCGTATCGTCTGGGAAAAAAATATTAAAACGCTTATTGAAATCTATCAACAGATACAAGCTCAGAATCTTGACTATAATTTCATTGTTGTCGGTGAAGGAACAGCCAAAATAATTGCAATGCAAGAGATGCCTAATGCCATTTTCTTAGGAAAGAAAAGCCATGATGAGCTTGCAATTCTATATGCTTCGGCAGATGCTTTTGTTTTTCCGTCGGTCTCAGAAACGTACGGAAATGTTGTTGTCGAAGCATTGGCATCCGGACTTCCTTGTGTTATCGCCGATGGTGGGGGTTCGGCTTCCTTGATTCAGCACGGGAAAAATGGATTTAAGTGTCAACCTGAAAATGCAGCTGGATATGTTTACTACCTCAAAAAAATTCTCTCTGACGTGAGCTTAAAAAAGAATCTCATTACTGAAGGTCTATCCTATGTCGGACAACTGGATTGGAATAGACTATCTGGATGCTATTTTAATGACATTGAACTATTGATTGACAAAACACAGGAAGTCGATTTGGCATGGGCAAACTAACAAACCCAAGCCAACTCATCAAAGGTATTTTTCTATTTTTGATTCTGGCGTCCATCACTGTCTTTTTAGCGAAAAGCGACTTAAATGCCTTGAAAAAAGAGCTCTCCTCAGTTGGTTATCGCTTCATTGTTATTTTGTTTACGACTTGCGCGGCCTATTTTGTAGGCACATTAGCTTGGTGGATATGCTTGGGCTCCGCAAAAAAGAAGGTCAATCTGATCGAACTCTTTGCCATCCGTCAAATCGGGGAAACCGTTGGACTATTCAATCCTACAAGCATTATAGGTGGTGACTTATTAAAGGTACAATTGATAACCCGTTATGACATTCCGTTAAAAGAAGGATTGAATTCAGTTGCTATATCCCGTATTACCGCCGTACTATCTCAATTGACTCTCTTTTTGATTGCTATGCTTTGGTTGATATTTTCTCCTTTAAAAAATGAAATTATACGCTACGCAGGGCCAGTAATTTATATTATCTGTCTATTTCTGTTCCTTCTGATGATCCTGATACTTTATTGGTTAATAGCTGCAAAAAGTCCCTCACAAACCAAGGCTTCGACAGCAACATTTTTTGGAAAAGCAAAAGCGCATTCTCAGTCACTACTTTGGAGTGTAAAAGACTTTTATCGACATCAAAATAAGGTTTTTTGGTATTCTTACTTACTTTTTGCACTACATTGGATTATTGGCAGCCTTGAATTCTATTATATTCTAAAATTTTTGGGTGTTGCAGTACAACCAATACATGGTTTAATAGTGGACATGAGTGTCATTGTGCTGAAAAGCATCGGTGCTTTTATTCCAGGACAACTGGGTATTGAAGAAATCGCCAATAAGCTCCTTCTCCATATGATCGGTATTACAGGGGGTAGTATTTGGCTCAGTGCTTCATTATTACGTCGCGGTCGACAGCTCACCTGGGTAGCGCTGGGTTTTATATTTTATCTATGCATCAAAAAGAAACCAGTTCATGTACCCATCTGAAATAGAAATACTATTTGTCAGCCACAAATATCCACCAAGTGTTGGCGGTATGGAAAAACAAAGCTTTGAACTGATCAATACTGCGGCTCTTTACTTGAAGGTACACACCTTAGTCTATGACAACAGGGAACCTCTTTTAGCCTTCTTCTTCCAGCTGAATCGCCGAATTCTAGCCAAAATTAACGATAACCCTGGCATCAAGCTTATTCACTTTAATGATGGGTTAATTGCGTCTTTAGCCTCTTTTCACAAAGGGTATCCCCATTTAAAACGTGTTGCCACGCTTCACGGACTGGATATCGTATTTCCCTTTAGCTATTTTCAACGTAAGATCATACCGCGGTTTAATACATTTGATCAGCTTATTGCGGTTAGCCAAGCTACCGCCGACGCCGCACAGTTACGTGGTATCGATCCATCCAAAATTATTGTTATACCCAACGGTGTAGATCCGATACACCACTCCACTCAAAACAATGAACCAGCCTGCGAAAACAAGCCCTATTTCATCACTTTGGGACGCCCTGTTAAACGGAAGGGTTTCTCGTGGTTGATGAAACATGTCATTCCCGCTATTCAGGGTGATTTCAAATTACTGATGGTGGGTCCATTCGATCACGAACCTACATGGAAAGAACGCCTATTGCAGCTTATACCAAAAAAGATAAATCATTTAATCACCTTATTCCTCGGATTTCCGACCGATCAAGGGGAGATCCGAAAATTACTGAAAGCATATCCCGAAAAAATTGAACATCTTGGAAAAGTCCCATTCCAACAACTGCAAAGCCTCTTGACCAACGCACAGGCCTTCTTGATGCCCAATATTGAAGTGGCGGGAGATATGGAAGGCTTTGGGCTCGTTTGTTTGGAGGCTTCCACAGCAGGCACCATTGTTGTGGCCGCCAAATTAGAAGGAATTACAAGCGCCGTGACACATAATTGCAATGGCCTGCTCCTGACAAGCAAAAACCAAAACGAATGGATTGAACAACTTCAAGCCATTTTAGAAAATCCAGTCCACTATAAAAACCTAAGCCTACAATTTAAACAAAATACCCTAAAACAATATAGCTGGGATATTATGGCCAGATCCTATTGTCAATCATTTGCGGACTTAGTTACAGCAGCAGGCAAATAATTGACAGTAACAACGCCCTCACAAATTTGACTGCGTCTACCATTCACAGGGAATGGCTCTTCAGAAGTCAATTTTCAACATCTTTCAAGACGCAAAACTTTTTTATAGTGACCTGCTAACGTTTTATAAAAAATCAATTGAATCAAAGCGAAACATCCTACCAAAACAAGCCCCAATGTTGAATAAAAAGTTAGACCGATATACAGCAGTAATAAGAATAACCGAAGCATCTCAAGTGGAAAAACCCAATCTTCATGTTCTAGAAGCCCCCCAATACAAATGACGCTACAGAGAATAAATCCTCCGCCAATAAGGAGTTGTATGAGTTGCTGATAATTACCGTAAAGCAAAAAAAAGAAAAGCAGGAGCATCGTCAACATCGACTGAAAAAAGATATAGCGGCTTAACACCTGTGCATGAGCTTGGGGCCTAGCTCCTGCAAATATGCGCTCTTCCAGTTCTTCGCGAATTTCAGGCTGTATATCGTCGGGCCTACCAAAGATAGTCCGCATTTTGTTCCTAAATCCTTCCGCCCGCTTAAATGACAAACCAATTTCAAATAAATAATGAAAATGCTGCCATAGAAAAGTGTAGCGGTGAATGGGTTTTGTGAGTCCATAGACACAAGGTTCTTCTTTTTGCTCTGGGATAAATGTTCCAAATAGCTTATCCCAAATAATCAGGATATCTCCATAATTCTTATCCAAATAGATTTCATTGCTGCTATGATGCACCCGGTGGTGAGATGGCGTTACAAATACACGCTCTAAAATCCCCAAATTTCCTACGGTCTGCGTATGGGAGAAAAATGGATATACGCCATGAATCAACAGAATAGCGGTCATCATAAAGGGAGGGAATCCCAAAAGGGGAATAAAAGCCCAAAATAACGAACGGAAAACGGCTTGAAATATGGTGATCCGGGCTGCTACGGTAAAGTTATAATCTTCACTTTGGTGATGTACAACATGAGCCGCCCACAACAAGTTTATTTCATGGCTATAGCGATGATACCAATACCAGAGAAAATCTGTAAATAGGAAAAGGATAACCCAGGTCCAAAAATTAGCTTCAATGTGAAATATCGCAAAGTTTTGATACACCCAAACGAAAAAAAAGTAAAATAAACTAACAGAAAACATATCACACATACGCTCGACGATACCAACATTGAGATTTGAGATCGATTCATCAAAAGAATAAAAACGTTTCTGTTTTTTGAGGCTATACCAATATTCCAACACCATCAAGATTAAAAATAAGGGAATGATAAACGCCAAAAAATTAAGTTTTTCTGTATACATGCAGTCGCTATTTTGAAGACAAAAAATCTACCTTAATCGCAATTCAACAAGAACCGTCTTTTCTGATGCCAAAAGATCAATTCTTCCAAACTCTTTATTATTAAACAATCAATTCTAAATCAGGTTTTTCAATTTATGGTTTTTCAATGGACAAAAATGTATGCTTTCTCATGTCCAGACAATAAGAAGCGCCAACTCAAAAAGAAACGCCAACTTAACATGATTTTCTACCACAAAAGAACGTGCACAAAAAAAGTCCTCAAAAAGTTAAATACTTTTTGAGGACTTCTGATTGAACGATAAATTGTTCTTCACTGATGTTGCACTATGATAACAGCGCAGCAGACGAATCCAATACTAATGCACACTGGACATATCGATCTGTGTTTTCCCCTGTTTGATCATCAATACAAAAGGGACACAAATCAAAAAGACAATCCCTAGATACAAAAACACATCCATATAAGATAAAACGGTCGCTTGCTTCATCACACTCAAGTCCAATATTTGATGCGCTTTGGCCAAAGCCTCATTAGGCGAAAAACCTTTCGCCTGAAAACTCATTTGCAATTGCTGCACCCGTTGTTGCACATCAAACTTACTTGGGTCTAAATTAGCTACCAGATCAACACGATGTTTTTGGCTATCACGGGCAATAAATGTCGTAATCAAAGCAATTCCAAATGAACCACCCAATTGACGCATCATCCCTGTAAAAGCAGCCCCTTCACCGATTGACTTACCATGTAATGTTGATAAAGACAGTGTCATAACAGGTACAAACAACAATCCTAGGCCAACTCCGCGGAGAATCAATGGCCAAAACATATGTTCCGAACCTGTATCGTTTGTCATGAGGCTATACATCCAAAAACAAAAGCCAAAAAAGATACATAGCCCTAAGGCAACCATATACTTCTGAGGAACACCATTTTGGATCATCTTACCGATAAAAGGCATCATGATACCGGTCATAATCGAACTTGGTAACAAGAGCAAACCTGCATCTGTTGCCGTCCATCCCAATATCGACTGCGTATAGATTGGAATAATAAACGTCGATCCGAACAAGCCAAAACCAAGAATAAAGCTCATCACCACACCCACCTGCAAATTCTTATCCTTCAATACGCGCAGGTTAACAATCGGTTTATCGTACACCAACTCCCGCCATATAAAAAACAGTAATCCAAAGACAGATAAAATCGATAAGCCTAAAATCAAGGGGTCGTCAAACCAGTCATCCTGTTGTCCGTGTTCTAATACAAACTGAAGTGAGCCAATAAACATGATCAAAAATATCATACCGAACCAATCCACTTCCCTAGCAGACTGCTTTTGACTGTATTTAGGACTGCGTACAAAAGATAAGGTCAACAAGGTCGCAATAATACCAAGCGGCACATTGATATAAAAGATATACGGCCAAGAGAAGTTATCGATGATGTACCCACCCAGCGGCGGCCCTAATGTAGGGCCAACAATGACTCCCATCCCGTAGATAGCTTGGGCCATACTACGTTTTTCTTTGGGATAACTTTCCGTGATAATAGTCTGGGCTGTAACCAGTAAGGCTCCCCCACCCATCCCTTGTATAAAGCGAAATGCAACAAGCTCCCACATATTGGTTGCATTACCGCACAAAAATGAAGATACTGTGAATATGATAATAGAAGCCGCAAAGTAATTTCTACGCCCAAACTGTTGGGACAACCAGCTGGTCATCGGGATCACAATTACATTCGCAATTGCGTAAGCTGTGATAACCCATGCGACATCCGTCAACGTCGCCCCCAGTGAACCTTTCATGTCGTTCAGGGCCACATTGACAATGGTTGTATCCACAATTTCCAACAGCGCACAAAGCACCGCTGTAATCGTGATTACAACGCGTCGAAAACCATATTCAACCAGACTATCTTGTTGATTTAAATTTTCCATAGTTATTGAACATGCACATCTACGTCAGCATTCATGCCCGGTCTGAGCAAAGCCACATTTTCTGCTTTATTGTCTTTTGTCAATTTGATCTTTACAGGTAAACGCTGAACAGTCTTTACAAAGTTACCAGTTGCATTATCTGGAGGCAATAAAGAGAATCGTGAACCAGTTGCTGGAGAGAAAGAGTTTACCTCACCTTCAAACTCAATAGCAGGATAAGCGTCCACTTTAATACCAACTTTTTGTCCAGGTTTTATTTTTTCCAATTGCGTCTCCTTAAAGTTAGCAACGACCCAGGTTTCAATATTATCTACAATGTAGAACAAAGATTGACCTGGATTGACCATCTGCCCCGGTTGTACCTTGATATTCGATACCTGACCATCCACAGAAGCAAGTACCGCAGTATAAGAAAGGTTCAATTTAGCTGCCTCAAGTTGCGCATTCGCTCTTTTTATATTCGCCTCAGCAACAGAAGTTTGCTTTGAAGCCACTGTAGTCTTACTTACGACTGCATTACGTTGTGAAGCACTGGCGTTACGTTGTTGTTGCAAAATTTCAACCTGCTTGTCAGCTTCCAATTTCGCTGTTAATGCCTGCTCATACTGTTGTTTCGTAATTGATTGATTGTTGTATAAGTTTTGGTAGCGGATATAATCATTATTCGCTTGCTTAGCACGAATACGTGCTGCATCGATGCTGCCCAAATTAGATTGGATCGTTGCATCCGAAATAGCTACATTCGCCGAAGATGCAGATACATCTGCCTTTGAAACATCAAAGCTACTTTGAGCTGCTGCCAAGGATGCTAGCGCTTCGTCCACACGAACCTGATAATCTTGGCTCTCAATAGTGAACAAGGTATCCCCCTTTTTAACCAAATCATTATCCTTTACGTACACTTTCGAGATAAACCCACCAACGCGTGGAATGATCGGACTCATGTTTTTCTCTACCTGCGCATCGTCTGTCGTTTCATGCGCCTGACCATGCATATATTTATAAGCACCGTACGCTCCTCCGAAGATGACCAATGCCACCAAAACAATTGTAAATTTTTTATTTGTACCTTTCTTTTCAGGTGCGTTTTCTACTGTATTTTCCATGTCTAGATTAATTGCTATTTAATGTTTAAAGACCCATTTGCTAACAGCAGGTCGTAATATTTTTCGATGGTATTTGCTTTGCTGATCGCAAGATTGATCTTGCTTTGAAGCTGCTGTACGTCGGCAGTTAACAAATCGTCTGTATCCGCGATACCATTATCATACTTATCTTTTGTAATACGATAATTTTCAACCGCCTGATCCACCGCCTGATGGTAAACCACATCCTGCTTTTGTGCCAGCATATAGTTTTCATTGGCCTGTTGAACCTGCACTTTCACCTTATCGTTTAATAATTCAATGTGCTCATCAATTTCCCTGATATGATTTTTCGCAACATTCACTTCTCTTTTGTTTTTATAAAGTGAACCGATGTCGTAGGATACACCTACACCTACCATGGCCGCATTTGTTACGGTAACCACTTTTTGCAAACCAAAAGCATTGTAACCTGCCGTTGCAGAAACCTGTGGCAATGTAGATGCTTTTGTTACCTTCAACTGGTCCTCTGCAACCAACCGTTGTGACTCCAAAGATTTCACATCAGAACGTGAGGTTTTCGCAGCGTCATAAGATGCTTTTAAACCCAAATCAACACCGTTCACCTCAGCCAAATTGATCTGATCCAGCTGCGTATCCTCATCAATTTTCAAAAAATTAGCCAATTGATAATTCAGCACCTTGATATTTTTCTGTGCTTCCTGAAGCGAAACCTGATAATTTGAAAGCTGCAGTTCTGCTTTTAACAGGTCGTTACGCGCGATCAAACCATTGTCAAGCATCGCTTTAAAATCCGAAACACGCTGCTCAGACTGCTTGATATTTTCAGCAATCAACAAGTTGGTTTGCTGAGCCTTATAAAGGCTTAAATAAAGATTCACTGCACGTATAGCCAGTTGATCTTTACTTGCTACAGCGTTGTATTCCTCGGCTTTTAATACATCTTTTGCAATATTAATTCCCCCTTTAATACGTCCACCTGTATAGATTGGCATGCTCACCGATGCCTGTCCTAACCACAATTGGTTTGCAGCAATATCCGGAGCAGAGCCCCCCTCACCTAAAGCCAACTTTAAATTCACATTTGGAGTAGTCATAGCCATGTATTGTCCACTCAATTTTGCATCAGGAAGCTGTTTCGATTTGGCAGTTTCGACTTCGAGCTGTCTCCCCAATATCTTGGTATCGGTAGACTTTGCTTCCACGCTTTGATTTGCGGCCAAGTGAATTATCTCTTCCAAAGTCATGTGTTTGTTGTCTTGCGCCAACAGACCCATAGGACTTAAAAGCAATAAAGCACTCAAATTGGCCAACTTATTTTTCATATGTCAATAAAGCTTTAATTGTTTTCTGTATAAATTCTGTTAAAGTTGTTTCTATATAATTTGCATAGTCCTCATCGTTATCGATATGCAACTGATCCTGTAAAAAACAATGATTCATCTGAAAATTCATAAATACGCCCATCATCATGGAGTGGATCAAGATGGGATCATAACCCGCTTTGAATACTCCCTGCTCTACCCCCGCATTGATGACAGACGATATCACTTCAAGATTGTGCAACTTGAGTTTGCGAAAAGCCTCCGAGATCAGCATGCGTTGCTTTAACGAACTTTCAATGGTAATGATATGATACAGTTTGCGATGGGAGTTCATGGACTTAAACGATTTATCCACCATAGCGTCAATTTTATCCAACGCATTATCGACAAGCGCCAACTCATCCACATTGATCATAAAATCAGGAACACGCCACTCAAAAAACGTATCCAGTAGCTTGTCCTTTGATCCAAAATAATAGTTGATCATCGCAACATTCACATTCGCCTCATTGGCGATGTCACGAACGGAAGTCCCATCAAATCCTTTTGTTGCAAAAAGACGCTCTGCTGCAAGCAGAATATCAATCTGTTTCTCGTTAAATTCCATTTTAAACCTCGATCTTTTAAAGATACAATCGCATATTCATAGCGATTATAAAATACGTTCTCGCTAAATGCGCGACAAAGTTAAACAAACGTTTAATTTAAACAAGTGTTTAATTATTAAATTTGTGTAAAAAAAAACACCACTGCTGGTGTTCTTGCTGTTGGATGGGATTAGTTAAGTATTCGATAGATCATTTCTTTTAAAATCTCTTCGCTATTGAAATTGCTCGGCACATTGACACCTTTGGATTTTAAATCAGTCTCCTTCAACACATTGAGCACATCGAAAGTTTTCCGCCGGTTGTAATTTCTTGCAGCAAGCTCGTATTCCTTCAGAAAGAAAGGATGTACGCCCAATTCTTTTGCCGCGACCGATTTGTCGATCAGATAATGGTATTTGAGAATCTTCGTGAAGTAGGTAGCAATTTGTCCAATAACCATCACCAGCGGATTATTTTTGGGGTTCGCTACAAAATAATCGACTATTTGATAAGCTTTTAGGGCATTACGTTTAGCCAATGCAGTATTTAATTCAAAAACATTATAATCTTTGGAAATACCAATATTTCGTTCAACATCTTCCATGCTTATCTCTTGGCTCTTTGGAACATTAAGCATCAGCTTGTCAAGTTCATTGGACACTTTGGACAGGTCATTACCGAGATAGTCCGCAATCATCATCGTAGCTTGCGGATGAATGCGCCAGCCGGTATCTTTCACATACGCTCCAATCCAAGGGCCCACCTTATCGTCGTATAGTTTAGCCGCATCAACAACCAGCCCTTTTTTTTCAAAGACTTTATAGATCTTTTTGCGTTTGTCAAATTTCCCATGTTTAAAACAAAACACAAGAATGGTTGTCGGTGTAAGATGCTCCAGGTATTTAGTCAACAGTTCTTCCGTATCCGATTTCCATTTTAGCTCCTGTGCCTCCTTGATAATAATCACCTGATAATCACTCAACATGGGATACCGTTTTGCTGCATTAACAACGGTAGACATATCAATATCTTTTCCGTAGAAAATCGATTGATCAAAGCCCTTCTGCGCATCATTCAATACTGTTGCTTCCAAAGCGTCGGCAATGGTATCAATGAAATAACTCTCCTCCCCTTGCAATAAATACACTGGTTTAAAAGACCTGTTCTTAATATCGGATAAGATCGGATTTATGTTCATATGTAGTCTATTTATTCGTCGGCTGTAGATCAGTTGCCCCCTATTTGTTTCCGGCATCCAAGCGATCTGCTAGCGCTAAAATCCTCCCATGTCACCGCACATCAAAATGTCTATCGAGCTCGAGCATGGGCATTTTATGCGAAGCAAAATTACGATTTTAATGACAATTCAACCGAGTAAACTCCGTAAAATTACGCTTTTATAATTGACTCTTGTACCGCCATTACATTAAACTATTGGTTTAAAGCCTTGAACATTCAGCAACATAACTTTCACAATTGGGTTAAGCAATCGTGTCATAAATGCAGACATAGGGTTCCCCAGAGCCTAAAAAATCAGACAAGTCAAAAAAAACACTGTATTTCGAACTTCATGAATTTATTTCTTTTGCTAAAATTTTAGTATATTTGTGTATGTTTTCACCGACTCCACTGAACTTACCGCCATTTAAAGCTAAAATATCCAAAAAGAACAATGCGATTTACATCTTTGATGAGCTCAGAAAAAAGGACTTGGTATTAACACCGGAAGAATGGGTTAGACAGCATTGGATCAATTATTTGTCACTCATGAAAAATTACCCCAAATCACTGATGCATATTGAGGGCGGATTGAAATTAAATAACCTTCAGAAACGGAGTGATTTGTTAATTTACAATAGCAGCGGAAATAAGGTCGTTTTAGCCGAGTTTAAGGCGCCACATATAAAAATCACACAGCAAGTATTTGAGCAAATTGCAAATTATAATACGGTGCACCGCATACCATACTTGTTAGTGAGCAACGGCATGAATCATTACTATTGTAAAATTGATTTTAATACGGAGTCCTATGAATTTTTAGAAGACCTCCCAAACTATAACGAAATTAGCTAAGGGGCTATACATGAAACAGATAAAAAAATAGCCCAAATATACGGTATCAAGAGTTCTTGGAGCGGGATCACCAAAAAAATGTAAAGTAGATGTAAAACATCTTTTCAATTTATTTGATTTTTAAAATATAGTTTTATATTAGTCCTACAGAATAGAAAAAAATAAAAAGATGAATATAGATAAAAACGAATTCAGAAAATATGCAGTAAAGCATCACCGTATTGGAAGTCAACATGTTGATAGCTTCATTGCTCGCACAGAAACAAGCATTCCTACAAACCTTACACCTTACATCGTGGAAGAACGTCAACTGAACGTTGCACAGATGGATGTGTTTTCGCGTTTGATGATGGACCGTATCATATTTTTAGGCAGCGGTATTGATGATCAGGTAGCCAACATTATTCAGGCACAGCTCTTGTTCCTACAATCTACCGATGCACAACGTGATATCCAAATCTATATCAATTCACCAGGCGGAAGCGTATACGCTGGACTAGGAATTTATGATACCATGCAATATATCACGCCAGATGTAGCGACTATCTGTACAGGTATTGCTGCGTCTATGGGAGCTGTTCTTTTGGTTGCTGGTGCAAAAGGCAAACGTGCAGCCTTACGTCACTCACGCGTCATGATTCACCAACCTTCCGGTGGTGCACAAGGAGTTGCTGCCGATATGGAAATCAACTTACGTGAGATGATGAAATTGAAAGAAGAATTATACACCATTATTTCAGATCACTCTGGACAAACTTACGAATGGGTAGAAAAATCTTCAGATCGCGATTACTGGATGAGAGCCAATGAAGCCAAAGAATTCGGTATGATTGACGAAATTTTACTTCCTAAGAAGGAGATTATTAAATAACAATGGCAAAGAATAACGATAGAGACATTCACTGTTCGTTTTGTGGCATAAGCAAAAATGAAGCTCAGATGCTCATTGCAGGCAATGGAGCACACATCTGTGACAGATGTATCCAGCAGGCAGGCGAAATCTTGGCAGAAGAATTAAAACAACGAAAAAGTAAAACTTTACAGACTGCTTTAAAGTTGATCCGCCCTTTGGAGATTAAAACTCACCTGGATCAATATGTAATCGGTCAGGATGATGCTAAAAAAGTAATTTCAGTAGCAGTTTATAATCACTATAAACGTTTAAATCAGAAAGTGGATAAAGACGAAATTGAAATCGAAAAATCCAATTTGATTATCGTTGGTGAAACGGGTACAGGTAAAACCTTGCTGGCAAAAACTGTTGCTAAGATATTAAATGTACCATTCTGTATCGTAGATGCAACTGTATTGACAGAAGCAGGTTATGTAGGGGAAGACGTAGAAAGTATATTGACACGTTTATTGCAAGCGGCGGATTATGATGTAGCCTCTGCAGAGCGCGGTATCATCTATATCGATGAGATTGATAAAATCGCACGTAAAAGCGACAATCCTTCCATTACGAGAGATGTATCGGGTGAAGGTGTGCAGCAAGCTTTATTGAAGATTCTCGAAGGTACAGTTGTAAACGTTCCACCTCAAGGCGGCCGTAAACACCCGGATCAAAAAATGATCGCAGTCAATACAAGTAATATTCTATTTATCTGTGGTGGTGCATTCGACGGTATTCAAAAGAAAATTGCAAACCGTCTGCGCACGCAAACAGTAGGTTATAAAATGAACGAAGACGAAGAGGAAATTGACTTGAACAATCTGTACAAGTATATTACACCTCAAGACTTAAAGAACTTTGGTTTAATTCCGGAGTTAATTGGCCGTCTTCCTGTATTGACTTACTTAAATCCACTGGATAAGGAAACTTTACTGAGCATTTTGACTGAACCAAAAAATGCATTGGTAAAACAATACAAGAAGTTGTTTGAATACGAAGGCATCGAACTAAAATTTGATCCTGACGTATATACGTTTATTATTGATAAAGCTGACGAATTTAAACTTGGAGCCCGTGGCCTCCGCAGTATCTGCGAAGCCATTATGCTGGACGCCATGTTTGAGATTCCGTCAACAAAAGAGCAAACGGGACAGAAAGCATTAGAAATTACCTTGGACTATGCGAAGAAAAAATTCGAAAAGTCCGATTTGAAAAAGCTTAAAGTCGCTTAAAAAAAATCCCGTTCGCTGAACGGGATTTTTTTTTAGAAAAGAATTAAAAATCTTATATTACAATAATAACATAGCCATAACGGAATGTTGACAGGAAGATAAGAGATTCAAGAAATTAAATTTAATGACTATGACAACAAAGAAAAGTGCAAAGAATACCGTAAATAGTCCGATCACACCAGGTTTAAAAACCAAAGAAGAAATCGTGAACAACTGGCTTCCTCGTTATACGGGAAGGCCTTTGGAAGAGTTTGGGGAGTATATCCTTTTAACGAACTTTTCAAAATATATCCACCTGTTTTCTGAAATGCATGATAATGCTCCTATTTACGGGGAAGACAAACCGATGCAATCCGTCACTGCCGGAGGCATCACCATTATCAATTTCGGAATGGGAAGTCCAATGGCCGCAACCATTATGGATCTATTATCAGCAATTGCACCAAAAGCCGTTCTATTCTTGGGTAAGACCGGGGGTATCAAGAAAAAAATTCCTGTAGGTGAATTGATTCTTCCAATTGCCGCTATCCGCGGCGAGGGAACATCGAATGACTACTTTCCACCCGAAGTACCTTCATTACCTGCCTTCGCCATGCAAAAGGCCATATCCACTACAATTCGGGATCACCAACGCGATTACTGGACTGGAACGGTATACACTACCAATAGACGGGTTTGGGAACATGACAAAGCTTTCAAAAAATATTTAAAATCAATCCGTGCCATGTGCGTTGATATGGAAACCGCAACGATATTCAGCGTCGGATTTGCCAACAAGATTCCAACAGGTGCTTTACTGCTAGTTTCGGATCAACCGATGGTGCCGGAAGGAGTCAAAACTTCCGTCAGTGATGTAACAGTTACAGCAAAATATGTAGAAGAACATATCGGTATAGGTATTGATGCTTTAAAACAGCTTATCAATAACGGATTGACCGTGAAGCACCTTAAATTCTAAGCTTACAATGCAAGCAACATCATATTTTCCTTTGAGGGAAAATATGATGTACCTCTCTCCATAAAACCATAACAATCAAATTCTTAAAACTATTAAACATTATTATTGATTAATAATTGAACAGTTATTAACTAAAATTTGAGATGTTAACAAATGTTAATCTTCACAATAATTAAACTATTTGACGTTTATATTGTAATATTCATATTACACAAAACATATATCGTAAAAATTAATCAAGCATTGTGAAGAAAAAAACATTATCTATTTTTAAAGTATCCCTATTGATTTGTTCAGCCTTAGCCACACAGGTAAGTTGTTCTTCAAGTTCTTCAAAAGAAAATAAAACCAAAGAAAAAAACGTAGCCTTGCCCGTCTATACCGTCACTAAATCAGATGCAACCACCATCAAGGATTATTTGGGCACCATAGAAGGTAAAGTTAACGTTGAGGTCCGCCCACAGGTCGAAGGACTGCTTCAGGAAATTTATATCGATGAAGGTTCTTTTGTTCAAAAAGGCCAGAAACTGTTCAAAGTAGACCCCTCTACTTATCAGGAAAATCTCAATAACATGGTTGCTACAGAGCAGGTCGCCAGAGCCAAACTTAAAAATGCACAGCTCGAAGTCGACCGATTGAAACCGCTGGTTCAAAACGACGTTATCTCCGATGTCAGACTGGCATCGGCCAAATCAGACTATCAGGTAGCCAAGGCTACACTGGATCAAGCCATCGCAGCCGTACGTTCGGCTCAGATCAGTAAGGATTTTACGGTTATCACAGCTCCAGTAGGCGGTTATATTGGTCGGATTCCAAAACGCATCGGAAATTTGGTCTCAAAAGGAGATAAAGAACCCCTCACCTATCTTTCAGACATCCAGGAAGTCTATGTTTATTTTTCCATGAATGAATCTGACTTTCTTTATTTTTCCAAAGCACAGGCAAAAAAAGACAGCCTAGAAGGGAAAAAATACAACCAAAATCAGAAGCTTGTATTTCCCGAAGTTACGCTAGTCCTTGCAGATGGTGAAGAATACGCAAAAAAAGGTATAGTCGATGCCGTCAATGGCCAGATTAACCGTACTACGGGAGCGATCTCCTTGCGCGCCACTTTCCAAAACCACGACAATATACTTCGATCCGGAAGTAGTGGCACGCTTAAAATTGCAGAGGTTAAAAAGGACGTTCTACAAATCCCTCAGATTGCAGTCAATGAATTGCAGGATAAAACCTTCGTGTATATACTGGACCAAAACAATAAAGCACAGAAACGAAATATCCAGCTTACAGGAAAAACCAAAAACAATTATATCGTCTACTCAGGACTACAGGAGAACGATCGCGTTATTACCAGTGGATTTGACAAATTGACCGACGGTTCTCCAGTAACCCCGATTTTACAGAAATAATTATCTATCATTTTTACATGCTACAAGGTGTCGGGCATACTGTACACTTCATGTAGCGTGTTTAAAATTCCATATATATGCTAAAAACATTTATAAATAGGCCTGTATTAGCCACGGTGGTTTCCATTATCCTGGTAATCTTGGGCTTAGTGGGGCTAAAACTCCTGCCTGTCTCGCGCTTTCCGGAAATTGCACCACCAAGTGTGCTTGTTTCACTAAGTTATCCGGGAGCTAATGCTGAAACCGTAGCAAAAAGTGTTTTACTACCTATCGAAGAAGCCATCAATGGTGTAGAGGATATGACCTATATCAAGTCGTCTGCCTCCAATTCAGGATCGGGAAGTGTGTCGGTCTATTTTAAGACCGGTACCAATCCTGATATTGCCTCGGTCAACGTACAGACACGGATTTCCAAAGCAATCAGTTCCATTCCCGCAGAAGTAAATGAGGCCGGAATCACGGTCATGCCACGGCAAACGGGTGTCATTATGACCATCAATCTCTACTCCGATCACCAGGATAGTGCCTACGACGAAACCTTTCTCCAGGCTTATGCACAGATTAACCTGATGCGGCCTTTGCTGCGTGTTGATGGCGTAGCCCAGGTTTCCCGTTTGGGAGCCAGGGATTACGCGATGCGACTTTGGTTGAACCCGGAAAAGCTAGCACTTTATAACCTCGTTCCACAAGATGTCACCAACGCTATAAAAGATCAAAACTTTGAGATTGCCCCAGGTAAATTTGGAGAAACCTCAGATGAAGCTTTCGAAACAGTGATCCGTCATAAAGGACGTTTCACCACACCGGAGGAATTCCAGAGTATTGTGATCAAAACCAACACCGACGGTTCAGTACTCTATTTAAAAGATGTGGCACGGGTAGAATTCGGTGCTACAAATCTAAGCAGCGACAATAAGGTAAATGGACATCCCGGTCTTACACTCAACTTAACACAAACCAGTGGTTCCAACGCCCATGATATCGATATTGCCGTCAGAAAGGTTCTCGAAGAACAATCAAAAACATTTCCAAAAGGCATACACTACGAGGTGACCTACTCGGTACGTGACCAGATCGATGAATCGATCAACCAGGTTGAGCACACCCTTTTTGAAGCCTTTATCCTGGTATTTATTATTGTCTTTATCTTCCTGCAAGATTTTAGATCCACCTTGATCCCTGCAATTGCAATCCCGGTTTCATTGGTGGGAACCTTCTTTTTTCTGCAGCTTTTTGGATTTTCGCTCAATGTCCTCACGATGTTTGCCCTGGTGTTGGCTATTGGAATCGTAGTGGATGACGCCATTGTCGTCGTCGAGGCCATCCACGAAAAAATGCACAGCACAGGAATGAAACCCAGAGCCGCTACATTATCGACGATGTCCGAAATTACGGGAGCTATCCTGTCCATAACCATGGTCATGGCTGCTGTATTTTTGCCTGTAGGATTTATGGAAGGGCCAGCAGGTATCTTTTATCGCCAGTTTGCTTACACCCTTGCAACGGCAATTCTGATTTCAGCACTCAATGCATTAACTTTAAGTCCAGCCCTATGTGCGCTTCTACTTAAAGCACCACAACATCATGCCAATCAAAAAACCGGCAAAATCAATCAATTTAAAGATCGCTTCTTTAAAGCATTCAATACCTCTTTTGATCGACTGACCGCCCGTTATGTCTCGATTGTAGAAATACTGATCAAGAATAAGAAAATAGCCTGGGTAGGCTTAATTTTAATTACAGCACTTGGCATTGTGTTTATGATTAAAACACCCAAAAGTTTTATTCCGACAGAAGATGATGGATTTATCACGTACAACATTGCCCTCCCTCCCGGCGCTTCATTGAGCCGGACAACTGAGGTACTGCACCGTGCCGATAGTATTTTAAAGAAAAGACAGGATATTAATGGGATGACAACAGTTTCTGGTTTCAATGCCCTGGACGGAAGCTCAAGCCCGGCATTTGCCGCTGGGTATATTACTTTAAAACCTCATGCCAAACGCGAGCATATCAAAAATATCAATGCATTTATGGATACCATCAGAAATGATCTATCTCAAATCAATGAAGCAACGTTTACAGTGTTCCCCCGACCTACCGTACAGGGCTTTGGAGACTTTGCTGGAATTGAAATGGTTCTTCAGGATCGAATGGGTGGTGACATTCGGGATTTTAACACCATTGCAGATACTTTTATCAACCAGCTCAACACCTTACCTGAAATACGAAGCGCCTACACGAGCTTTAAGTCGAACTTCCCTCAGTATGAAGTAAATATCGACGCCGTGAAGGCAAAATCCCTCGGAGTTGAAATCAAAGATCTCATGTCCACAATCCGATCTTACTTCGCACGTGTACAGGCGAGTGATTTTAACCGATTTGGTCGCCAATATCGTGTTTATGTCCAATCGGATTTCGATTTCCGTAAAGATCCCGAATCCTTCAACTCAATTTTTGTACGCAACAGCAAAGGCGAAATGGTTCCTATTAACACCATATTGACCCTGGAAAAGACTGTGGGACCAGAAACCATTACGCGTTATAATCTATATAATGCCATCGCTGTAAATATCACTCCTGCTGAAGGCTACAGTACAGATGACGCCATGCAAGCTATCCAAAAACTGGCCGATACTAAACTTCCCGGTAATTATGGTTTTGAATGGACGGGCATGAGCTATGAAGAAAGTCAATCCGGCTCACAGACGATCTTGATTTTTGCTCTTAGTATCCTATTCGTCTACTTCTTACTTTCGGCCCAATATGAAAGCTATATTCTTCCCTGGGCAGTGTTATTGTCTATTCCAGTGGGATTGATCGGCGTTTTTTCTGTGATCAACCTTGTTGGACTTCAAAACAACATCTACGTGCAGGTGGGGCTTATTATGCTCATTGGCTTATTGGCCAAAAACGCAATTCTGATCGTAGAATTCGCCGTCCAGGAGCGTAAAAACGGAAAAAGTATCGTCGAAGCAGCCATTAGCGGCTCCAAACTGAGGTTACGGCCAATCTTGATGACCAGTTTAGCCTTTGTTGCTGGCTTGGTGCCCTTGATGTGGACGGTTGGCCCCTCGGCGATCGGTAACCATTCGATCAGTTTCAGCGCTGCCGGCGGCATGCTCTTTGGTGTAGCCTTCGGCATCTTTATCATCCCTGTACTCTTTGTCGTATTCAAAAGCCTGGATGAAAAACTACATGATAAACTAGCTAAAGAAGAGGAAGAATAATGAAAAACATAAAAAAATACCTTTCGGGAATATCTATCATCATTGGTCTCTTAGGCCTGATGAATGCCTGTAAAATCGGCAAAAATTATGTGCAGCCCAAACTCAAACTTCCGGAAAACTTTCGTGGCGATACATTGGATTATTTCGGAGACACCTCCAGTATGGGGCTGATCCATTGGAAGTCCTTCTTTCACGATCCTACCTTGAAGCTATTGATTGACTCTGCCTTAGCAAATAATTTTGAGATGAAGACAGCATTGCTCAACCTGCAGATTTCAACCCGAGTTTTGGCGCAGAACAAAGCCAATTATCTGCCGAGTGTAAATGCGACAATTGCCAATGGAAACCGTACCTGGCGATCCAAAGACTTTGGCAGTGGACCTCTGACCAAATATTACGATCACAAAGGTGAAACAGCGCCACAAAATATGTTCGTGTATCAATCTATGTTTGGTTCCGATATTAATTTTAGCTGGGAAATAGATATCTGGAAGAAAATAGGAAGTAAACAAGAGCAGCTATTAGCCGAGTATTTGGATACACAGGAGGCAAAAAATGCGATACAGACCTCTATCATAACTTCTGTAGCAAAAGGCTACTTCAATCTCTTGATGCTTGATGCCAAAATAGAGGTCGCTAAACGTAACGTCCAATTAAACGACAGTACGCTCCGCATGATCAAGCTACAATATGAAGCTGGTGAAATCACGGCTTTGGCTATCCAGCAAACCCAATCACAGCGCCTATTGGCGGCGTCCCTCGTTCCCGAACTCGAAAAGGAAATTGTCATCCAGGAGAATGCTCTTCAAACGCTCACAGGAAAATTACCTGACAGTATCAAAAGAGGCACCTCTTACGAACATCTCTTCGCTGAAAGCAAAGACATCTCCCTCGGTTCTCCAATCGAAATTGTGCGCAATAGACCAGATATCCGATCATCTGAATTTCAATTGATTGCAGCCAATGCGAATGCCAATATCCAACAGGCTATGCGTTATCCTTCATTGACCGTGGGTGGCGTATTGGGGGTAAATAGTATGCTCCCCAAAAATTGGTTCAATATCCCCGGAGCATTGCTCGGTGGTATAACCGGGAATTTAACCACACCTATTTTCAAAAACAAAACCTTGAAAACACAGTATGAGGTAGCTAAATTGGAACGTGATAAAGCCGAACTCCAATTGCAACAAAAGGTCGTGGAAGCCGTAGCCGAAGTCTCTAATGCAGTGGTCACGGTCGACAAGCAACGGGAGCAATTGTCTTTGGCGAAAGAAAGAGTCGATAATGCACATCTTGCCGTCAAAAATGCGGGTTTACTCTTTAAAAGTGGCTACGCTACTTACTTAGAGGTCATTACAGCGCAAAGCAATGCCCTAAACAGCGACCTCGATCTGGTCGAGTTAAGACAACAGCATTTAGATGCATTTGTAGATCTGTACCGGGCACTCGGAGGAGGTTGGAGATAAGGATTTAAAACGCTATTTTTGTGGTATGACTCCAGAAGAATTACAACAATATTTTCAATCCAAAGACTTGCCTGAATCGCTAGAAATACAGCAAGATATGCAGGTCTTCGACGTGCAACGTTTCTTGAGCACAAGTTTTATCCATGTTGGATTATGGAAAAAAGATCTAAGCAAATGTCCATCCTGGATTAGACTTCTTAAATTTAAGGATGCTTTAGAAAATAAAGAAGAGGCCTAACATCTGTTAGACCTCTTCTTTATTTATAGCTATATGCTGGGAGCAAGTTGTTTCATTAATAGCGGCATCTGTTCTTTCGAAAAGATCTCTTCTGCCCCAGCGTCCCGTAATTCCATCCGTTCATTTTCATCACTACTTGATGTCAACCCAAATATTCGAATAGAGGGAAACCGCTCACGTATGATTTTTGCCGTTTCTATCCCGTTTAATACAGGCATATGCAGATCTAATATACATATTTCAGGAAGTTCGTGCTCGTTTTCATCGAGGTAGTCGATTAAATCCCTACCATTGGAAGCACAATAAACCAAATCCAATAAATGAGATTGAGCCATAGCTCGCATCAACACATGATGAATCAGCGCATCATCTGCGTAGACAACCGTACATTTACTTTTGGTATCCATTTGAAAAAGCTATCATTTTAATAATTATAAAAACAATATTATATAAATATGTAATAAAATAAAAAATACAGAAAAAAGTTAGCAATAATTATGTTATAATACAAATTTTATTTCAAAATGTTCCCTATTAACAATCCAACAAGCTTTTAGTTTGATTTATACAATAAGAACATCATAGGTAGTAAATCTCTCCGTGTCAATACCGTTAGAAAAGATTAAGTAAAGAGAAATAAAGATCGGTAGCCTATACCTTAAAAATCATCTTCAATAATTTCAGCCACTCTGCCTACTTGGCCATCCGTCAACCTGACTTTAATTCCCCTCGAATGATATGAGGACGATGTCAGCAAGTCTTTCACAATGCCTTCTGTTAAATTTCCTGTACGTTGGTCCTTTTTTAAGATTATATTCACCAACATGCCTGGCTTTACATCTGCTCTATTTCTTCCATCCATGGTCAAACTTAGAAAAATTGTTTTTTAAATGCAATATAAATAAACAATTTATTGTTAGAAAAACCTTCGTCTCGTATTTTGGAACAGGTACAATGAAAGCAAATGAAAGCCAATAGCGTAGATGAATGTTATAAACCGAACTGCAGGCTATTTTATTCAATACCTACCTACCATAAAAAATGGTCGGAATTTCTTCCGACCATGATTGGCTTTAAGCCTTTTTAAGGTATGCAAGTCATCAGCCTTTCGGCTGGCTGACGAATTTCATTTATTTAAATAGCTTAAAAATATCGTTTCCGAATATAAAGACCATTAAAGCCAATAAAATAAAGAAACCGACCATTTGTGCTTTTTCCAGGAATTTTTCGCTCAATGGCTTGCCTTGTATCATTTCAACCAACAAGAACAATACGTGACCGCCATCCAAAGCTGGAATAGGCAATAGGTTCATAAATGCCAATGCCATAGACAACATCCCTACTAAGGACCAAAAACGGATCCAGTCCACTTCCGTGCCGAACAAGGTAGCAATTCCAATTGGACCAGATAATGCTTTATCAGCACGTACCTCGCCTTTGAAAATCTTGCCAAATCCTTTGGCGTTGTCGGTAATCACCGTAAATGCTTTTTTAGCGCCGATTGGAAATGCCTCCATCAAGCTATATTGTGTTGTAAAAGATTTGATAGAATAATCACGATTAATACCTATTCCCAGCATGGCATCCACAGGAACATTCCCTTGCAATGAAACTTCGGTTCCTTTGCGTAAAACTTTAATCGCAACAGCTTTATTGATATTCGCTTTTATTTGTGCTTTAAACTCGTCGAAGAAAGGAACCGGGACCTCGTTCACCGCAATAATGCTATCTCCTTTGATAAAACCCATCTTACTTGCCACCGATCCAGGCGTTACTTCAGCAACACTTGTCGTTTTAACACGTGGCTCGATGAACTTTTCCCCCTTCTTGTCAGAAAGCGTGTTCAATAAATCCGCTGGAACTTTTACTTCTGTTGTTGCACCATTGCGCTCAACTGTAAGTGCCACTCCGCCCATCAATACTTTAGAACTGATCAGCTCCGAATAATTTTCGATACGGTGACCGTCTATTGAAATCACTTTATCGCCAGCTTTCAAACCGATGGATTCACCAATGGATCCTGGAACTATACCATTTACCAGCTGATCCATTTTGATATCTGTATTGCCCATTTTAAAAGTCAGCATCCAAAAAACAACAACGCCGACCACAATATTGACAATAATCCCCCCAAGCATAACAATTAAACGTTGCCAAGCTGGTTTTGATCTAAATTCCCAGGGTTGTGGTTCCCCTTTTAATTGCTCAGTATCCATCGATTCATCGATCATACCCGCAATCTTGACATAACCACCTAAAGGCAACCAGCCAATACCATATTCACATCCTTTATAATTGAATTTAAATAATTTCACTCCCCAAGCATCAAAGAACAGATAAAACTTTTCCACTTTGATACCAAATGCACGTGCTGCTAAGAAATGTCCTAACTCATGTAGAACAATTAAAATTGACAAGCCTAAAATCACTTGTCCGACCATAATTAAAACACCCATGTATGCTTTTTAAAATTTAATCTTTGATTATTTCCTTTGTTATTAATCTTGCGACACGATCCGTCTCCAGATAATCATCCAGCGTCGGTGTAGCAATGAATTCTACTTTACCTAATGTCTGTTCAATAATATCACTCATTTCCAAAAACCCAACTTGATCTTTCAGGAAGGCATCCACAACAACTTCATTGGCTGCATTTAATACACAGCTTCTATTTCCGCCGGCACGAAGGCTCTCATAGGCAAGTGCCAAATTCCGAAAAGTTTCCATGTCTGCTTTTTCAAAACTGAGCGTTGGATAGTCCATGAAATTAAATCGCTCAAAACTGTTTTCAAAACGTGCCGGATAGGTCAGTGCATACTGGATCGGCAATTTCATATCAGGAACCCCCATTTGGGCCTTCATGGAACCATCCTGAAACTGAACCAGCGAATGTACAATAGATTGGGGATGTACAATCACATCGACCTGATCTATTGACAGATTGAAGAGCCATTTTGCTTCAATCACTTCTAGCCCTTTATTCATCAAGGACGCCGAGTCAATCGTAATTTTGGCACCCATCGACCAATTGGGATGTTTCAAGGCTTCAGCCTTAGTCACTGCGAGAAGATCTGCTCTCTTTTTACCACGAAAGGGTCCTCCGGAAGCTGTGATATATATCTTCTCGATTGGATTATGCTCCTCTCCAGCCAAACACTGGAAGATCGCCGAATGCTCCGAATCTACAGGAAGCATGCGTACACCATATTCTTTCACTAAAGCCATAATCAGCTCACCGGCGACAACCAGCGTCTCCTTATTGGCCAGCGCAATATCTTTTTTCGATTGAATTGCTTTAACAGTAGGTTTTAATCCCGCAGATCCAACGATCGCATTCAAAACAACATCTACTTCTTCGTACTGCACCACTTCAACCAGTCCTGCTTCTCCCAAAAGAACAGCGATATCATGTCCTTTTAAAGCATCCTGCACATAACTGTACTGAAGGTAATCCGTTACAACAACCGCTTTGGGCTTAAACTCCAAGGCCTGTTTAACCAACAATGTTGCATTGCTACCACAGGTCAGAACGATTGCTTCAAATTTAGTAGGAAAGGCTCTAATCACATCCAAGGCTTGTGTACCTATACTTCCCGTTGCCCCTAAAATGGCAATTCCTTTTTTACTCAAAACCTTTGCTATTAATTAAAATATATTATTTAAAATCTTTGGATCCTCTCCCCCATGGTAATCCGCCATCATGGATCGGTAAGCGACCGAAACAACAATACTAGCCAAAGGTACCACCAAGAAAGAACTCACGAGGTTCAAAATAATAAAAATTATGTAATATTCTAAATAATTAAAATACATCTGCAATAACTGAAAAAAAGCAAATACAGCCAAAATCAATAATAGTTTGAATACATTGCCCTTTGTCAGCGCAAAACTGAAGCGTAATGACCTCAATGTCCCCGCGTGTTTATCAATAATGAAAAATGGATAAAATGCCACTCTAATAATCAAGATGAAAGTCAATATTGCAGCGACAAAAACAACAAACATCGTAAAGTTGCTCATCAACTCCATCCGATTGTCACCATTTTCAAATAGATAAAGGAATGGTAAAGAAACGGCACCTAAAATCATCAGGAGTGCTATGGAGAGCACCATTATACTTAACATTGCGCCAAAAAAATAGGCGAGCTCCTTAGAACTAGGGATGCATTGGATCAATTTCTTATCATGATTTCCATCAATCAGACTTAAGATATACTTAAATAAAGTCATATTCAATCCGAAATACATCACCATGAAAAAAAATGCCATAAAGCCACTCAACACCACATTGAAATCACTGATTGTGGTCGCGAGATAATTAGAGAGTCCGGAGGTCACGAACAGTAAAAAACAAAGCCCCGCCACTGAAAAATAATGTTTTTTCAGCAACTCCCATGACTTATTAAAAACCTCATTAACGGCAAAAGTACTTTCCTTTAGGAATTGAATCATTTTTTCTTTGAATAAACTTCTACAAAGATGCCATATTTTTTAATTTTCAACAATTTACACTCCCATAAAAATCATTTTTTTTGTAATATTTAACATAAAAAAAAATCCCCTATCCGAATGGACAGGGGATTCTATAGGGTATATCGAACTATGCCTACTTAAATTCTTTGGGAAGCGGCGTCTCCAATAAGTATTGGTAGTAGAAACGCGCACGCTCATTAGAATCATATTTACTTTTCGAACGATCAAATCCATGACGGCTTCCCGGATAGATCATCAACTCAAAAGGAACACTTCGATCTGTCAATTTATCGACAAGTTGGATTGTATTCTGTAAATGGACATTATCATCCATATCGCCATGCATAATACGCAAAACGCCTTTATAGTTATTTGCATAGGTCAACACGGAACCAGCTTTATAGCCTTCAGGATTGTCTTGAGGCGTATCCATCCATCTTTCAGTATAATGGCTATCGTACAGATCCCATGAGGTTACGGGTGCACCGGCAATACCAAAATCAAATACATCTGCGGCCTTCGTCATCGCCAAACAAGTCATATAACCTCCGTAGCTATGCCCGGTGATAAGCACTTTGTTTTTAGCAACCCAAGGTTGCGATTTTAACCATTTAACAATCGTTGAATAATCAATAATCTCCCAGTGGCCAAGATTGCGGTGCATATAAGCAACACCTTGTTTACCAAAATGACCAGATGCCCGGTGATCTGCAGAGACCTGAATAATTCCTTCATTAGCCCAATATTGATTATTTGTTCCTTTCCAGGTATCTTTTACCGTTCCAGCATCAGGACCACCATAGATACTGAAAACAACAGGGTAAACTTTTGATTTATCGAAATTTGTCGGATAAGTAATTGTTAATGGAAGATCGAACAAACCATCATCTGATTTAAGATGTAAGTATTCGGTTTTACCGTACGTATACGAAGCAAAATCAGCCGCTTTACTATCTGCTAACTGACGGACGACCTTGCCTTGATTATCCAACAGCGCAAATCGATCTGGTGTACCCACATTGGAGTATTTGCTAATAAAATACTTGCCATCAGGCGATACATTGACATCGTGTGAGTATTCACCGAAAGTCAGACGTTTTAAGTTTTTACCCGAATAATCCACACGGTACAAATCAAAACGTGCCGAGTTTTCTTTCCGTGCGGTAAAATAGATCACCTTATTTTTTTCATCAATCCGTTTTAATTCGGTTACCTGCCATTCGCCTGAAGTAATTGGATTGACCAATGTTCCATCCAATTTATAGAGGTAGTAATGCGCCCAGCCCGTCTTATCCGATTTTAAGATATAATATTTGTTGTCCGCAAGATAGGTGATACGTTCATCGTGATCCAAATTGATCCATGAGGCCTGACGCTCGTCGTAAATTTCTTTTTTCGAACCAGAATTCGGATCCACTTGATAAAACTTCAAATTGTTCTGATCCCTATTCATCCACTGCACCATCACATTTTTGCTATCAAAGGCCCAATAAGGCTGCCCAAAATACTGATCATCTTTTTCGTTGAAATCAGCCCAGGTAACGTTCCCCCCATCGAGATGAACGATACCCACCTTCACTTCCGGATTTGGGTCTCCAGCTTTGGGGTATCTTGTTTCCTCCAGGTAACCATGCTGGCCTTTGGACGAATAAATCGGAAACATAGGAACCTTGGTATCATCGAAACGCATGAAGGCGATTTTACGGCTGTCCGGAGACCACCAAAAAGCTTTGTATTTTGTTGGACGCCCAAGAATTTCCTCGTAATATACCCAAGATGACCAACCATTGTAAATCACGTCGGTACCATCATTTGTATATTGCATTTCTTTTCCCGAAGTCACATCTACGCTATACAAATTGCTTTTGCGGGTAAAGGCAACATATTTACCATCCGGCGATAAGGTCGGATTCTGTTCCGCGACATCCGGAGAGTTGGTCAGCTTCTTGGCAACACCATCTGTACTTTTCAGGAAGATATCATTGTTCTCGACATAGACAACCGTGCCTTCTTTAGCGGGAACTGTATAAATGCTTCTATGACCTGATTTAACGTTAACCTGATATAAACGACCATCATTTACATCATTTTCCAGATAAGCTGTCCCATCTGCCCAGCCAGGATACTGATTCGTACGAACTGTCAACGATGGCTTCTGCCCCCAGGACTGTGCAAAATCCAATTTCTTTTGTGCAAAACCAACCTCATGCACTAAAAAAACGATAGACGCACCTAAGAGTACTCTTGATACCGTATTCATTAATTTTTGGATATGTTTATTAATTATTTTGGCTAAGATAAAGAATTGTGGCAAATAACGACGATTTTGCCTGTAACAAGCTTAATTCAGATTGCGCGTACCATATGGCTTAGCAAAGACTTGATTAAACCGGATGATTCCTTGCTAAGGACGATGTTCGAAAAGTGTTAGCTGTATACCTTCCTTTGGAAAATCAGCTTCTTCCACAAAATTTGATATCGAAACACCCAACAACCTCACTTTGTTCAGCAGCTCAACCTTGCTCAACAAACTATGGGCAGTGGCGTAAATTTTGTCTTCCGAATCAAAACTATTTTCTAAGGTTATACTCCGTGTCAACTGAACGAAATCGGCATATTTAATTTTTATGGTTAAGGTTCTTCCAGAGATTTCCTTTTTCCCGATGCGTGTCCACAACTGTTTGCAGAGCCGTTGCAAAATGGTATTTAATTCTTCAAATGCTTCTACATCCTCGCCAAACGTATCCTCAATCCCGACCGATTTACTGCTGCGATTGGGGACAACAGGACGGTCGTCGATCCCGCGTACGATACGGTAAAAAAAGTGCCCAGTCTTTCCAAACCAACGTACGAGGTCCTCTTCACGCTGTTTTTTTAAATCGAGTCCGGTAAATAGCCCCAGTTCATGCATTTTTTTTGCGGTCACCTTACCTACGCCAAAAAACTTATCCACGGGCAATGACTCCATGAACTTGACAATTTTCGAAGGACCTATAAATGTTAAGCCGTTGGGCTTGTCCATATCCGAAGCAATCTTTGCAACAAATTTATTGACGGAAACACCAGCAGAGACGGTCAGATTCAACTCTTCTTGGATAGCCTCTTTAATGGCTTTGGCGATATCAATAGCCGAACCAATACCCTGTTTGTCTATGGTCACATCCAAAAAAGCTTCATCCAGGGAAAGCGGCTCGATTAAATCCGTATAACGGAGAAAAATCTCCCGAATTTGGTATGAAACCTGACGATAAACATCAAAGCGAGGATAGGTAAAGATAATATGGGGGCACAACTGGAGAGCTTTTCGGGAGCTCATGGCAGATTTGACGCCAAACTTTCGCGCTTCGTAACTGGCCGTTGCAACGACTCCCCTCCCATCCGGGGAACCACCTACTGCAATCGCTTTTCCCCGATATTCGGGAAAATCACGCTGATCTACAGAGGCATAAAATGCATCCATATCCAAATGAATAATCTTGCGATGTACCTGTTCGGGATCCATGATCCAAATTTACAAAAATTAGCATTATAGACTAAGAAAACCGAAAAATAACTAATAGAATTAGCAACACAGCACAAAACGGCAATCACTATTGCTAGCCAACCGTTAGTCTAGGTATAATCCATTCGTCATTATGCTGTTAATTATTTATCTTTAGGTGAAACTATCCGTTGGACAGAAAAATCATCGTTCCGGCGCATAGTTCTAGTCACTGCATTAAATGGTTTTAATTAGCACACATGATGGAAAATTTACCCGAACAAAAACCGAAAAAATCCGGATTTAAGAAGTTCTTACTCCTGCTGATCCTTTTCCTCCTTGTGGGGGCCGGTTCCTACGTTTACTGGAAGTATTACTATGTATTCGGTGAAGGTGTAAAATCTGGCTATCTTAATTATGCTGTAAAAAAGGGCAATATTTTCAAGACCTACGAAGGCAAGCTCATCCAGGAGGGATTTGGAAGTATCAAAACGGGTGGTATCGCCAGCAATCAATTTGAATTTTCTATTGAAGATGATTCTATATTCCGTCAATTGGAGCTCAATAGTGGAAAATACTTCGATCTGCGTTACAAAGAATATCATGGTGTGCTTCCCTGGCGTGGAAACACGGTTTATATCGTTGACAAAATTGTCAATATGAAATAGCGAACTCCGCTATGTTTACCAGCGGAGTTATCGACACATCCTACTTATGCAGAAAGCACATCACGCACGATCAATTTTTCGTTAAAATAACGTTTTAAAATACTTCCGTCACCGTGTAGTGTCCAAACTTCTTTGGGATTTACCATCTTAATGTACTGAAGAATGTCATTCCAGTCCACATGATCAGAAATGTACAGCTCGATATCATTCTGTGCCTGTAAACGTTTCCAGCCTGAGGCAAATGCACGTAATACTTTGGTCGCCCTAAAATAACTATTGAAGGTCATCGGCGGTACCAAGTAAACTTTATTCTGTTCGCCCTGTTTCATTTCTCTTCTATTGTAGGGCTCGTAGTCTAATTTCTTCAGCCCATGTTGATCATAAAGGCGATGGTAGGGCAATATTCCACTATGCACAAGCACTTTTCGATCCGGGCAGTACCTGTTGATCAAATCAGTAATCCGCTGCGCCTTGCCCAACACATAAGTACCTAATAAGATATTACTGGCATGTCCATCAAGTTTTTTTATCTCCTCCGCCGGATCGGGATGGCTGATATCCGGATTTGCAAAGGTGCTTTCTGTAATGAGGACATCGGCCTGCTGCACTTCGATCGGCTCACAGGTATCATCAGCTTGTAACTTGTAATCGCCGGTGTATAAGTAACGTACCCCCCGATATTCCATTAGAATCTGTGCTGAACCCAGTATATGACCTGCTGGTAAAAATGTGATTTCGACCGCACCTATTTTAAAGGGACTATTAAACAATTTGACCTGATAAGAATCTTTGCGATTCTGTTTATACCGATAAGCCATAAACAGTGAAGTCGCATGTGTGGCATACACATAGTCGTGTCCTGAACTGGCATGATCGCCATGGGCATGAGATACGACATTGTGCATAACGGGATTGCTGGCATCAATAAAAAAATCACCATAACGGCAGTAATAGCCTTCTGGCTTTCTGACTAAGAAGTCAGCCAATAGTGTAGACATCATATTATTTTAGAAACTTTTGATGCAAAGTCCACACCTGCGGCAATAGCGGAGTGGTTCCATCATTAATGATGACGAAGTCTGCCAATTTTAATTTCTCTTCGTCAGATAGTTGCTTATTAATTCGCTCCATGACCTGTTCCTCAGTAACAGCATCACGTTCCATGACACGTTTAACGCGTATGGGTAAAGGCGCAGTAACCAGTATGGTATAATCAAGATCCTTGTAAGAGCCACTTTCAAAAAGCAAAGCAGCCTCTTTGAGTGAATAACGGGACTTTTGCTGTTCAGCCCAGTCCTTTGCCGCCTGAATGACGACGGGGTGTACAATGCCGTTCACAAGTTCGAGCTTCGCCTTGTCGGAGAATATCTGTTCAGCCAAAAAAGCCCGATCCAGTTTCCCATCCTTATAGGTCTCTTCGCCGAACTCCGCTATCAAACGTGCTTTGATTCGCAAATCGGTATTCATCAATTCCTTCGCCTCATCATCAGCATTATAAACAGGTACAGCCATGGCTTTAAAAAGCTGACAGATAAATGTTTTACCGGATCCAATCCCACCTGTTATTCCAATCTTCATGAAAATATTGTTATTTACGTACAAAAAAGTCCACGTTTTGGGGCACAACGCTAATTACCTTACAATAGTCCGGTACCTTGGTCAGCAAAATAGGCAAATATTGCACCTCGTTTTTCTCCCAATCGGACAAATCCACCACCGCTTCAAAATCTCGCGATGTATAGTTATTATAATCTTTGACAGACATCAACACCGTGACGACAACTTTGCTCGGACTAAGCCTGACCGAACTATAACGTTGGCCATTCTCCACTTTTACGGGCAACTCGATTACTTTCTCGGTCAACTCACCTACAGGCATCAGCACCTCGACTGAAGTCGGATAAACATTGATATTCGCTTTTTGGTTACGTGCCAGGTTGGCCACGGTCCGAACGTCGGTTTCGACTTCCTTTCCACGAACGGTATCCGTTTCCCAATACTCGATAGCCGAAACATCCTCGTAAGGTCCGGTGATTGTCACATAAGCTGGTGTAACTTTGGTATCAGCGATAAAACCGTAGCCACGTTTAAATCCGATATTTGCAAGGGGTTTTACAGGCACCTTACGCTGGGTCTGCTTGGAAAAATCAAAAAACAAGGTATCTGGGCTAACTGACACCACGCGTTGTTCATGTGGAAACTGTCGGTTGATAAAGCCCAATTGGTTGGAAAAAACAATCCAGTCTTTGGTTTTTAACGAGCTTAGGTCCACCTGAACCTTTGGGGTTTCCAATGCAGCTTTGGAAAACAGGAATTGCCATCCTGTCATTTCCAGCTTTACTTTTACCGTATCGGATTGCTGGGGGTGAAATGCGCGTTTCTCGGGAAGATTGACATATTCAATCGCCGCCTTGACGGAAACAGTATATTGATTGGAGATCGAAAACAATAACCAAGCTAACAACGAAATTCCAACACAACGCACGAAGACATTAATCTTACGCCGTTGGGT
The DNA here is from genome assembly GCF_014109745.1 of Sphingobacterium paramultivorum. Classification (NCBI taxonomy): domain Bacteria; kingdom Pseudomonadati; phylum Bacteroidota; class Sphingobacteriia; order Sphingobacteriales; family Sphingobacteriaceae; genus Sphingobacterium; species Sphingobacterium paramultivorum. The sequence goes on along the minus strand of NZ_CP058555.1, from coordinate 897,598 downwards.
CTTATTTATTCGAACTGCATTCGCCATGATACAAACTTAATCAATTTGCGTAAAAATCTGTGTTCTTATCTGCATTTCATCTTAAAGACAGCAATATTTCCATTGCATTTTTCTCTTTTGTGGCAAGAGTTCTGAAAATTTCTGATGCCTGCTGTACATCATCAAAACTGGCTGTCTCCGCAATTTGACTAAACAATTCCGACAAGGATGTCCACAATAATGCAATCTGCGCAAACTCATGATGAACTGCAGCGATCTGCTCTATTCCGAGCAGATCATAACTTTCTTTTATAAAGTCGCGATATAGATTTCGAAACAAGGCGCCGCCAGTACCTGCGTTTTCCATTAAATTTGCAGCCATTTTAAACTCACTTTCAATCGCATGACTCGTCTTGTACCATTTGGTCAATTCCTCAGCAGTCTTCAAAATTCCTTTATATGAAATGTTGCTGATGGGCGGTGCAAGATATTCCTTTGCATTATTGACCATTGCAGCAATCAGCACTTCTTTCAAGTCCAAATGCCCGCCACTACCTGCTATCGTGTAATACAGATTTTTAGACGCCATAGGCCCCTTCTCAGCCCTAGCTAGCGCCAAACTCGCAAGGGATGTACGCACGCTTCCACCCTGCTGCCTCGTATCCACTAAATAGGCATTATCATGGTCATAACCATAAATAGCTACATAATGACCCGCGAAATGAAAGGGTTTTGCAAAATACTCCAGATGATAGGCATCGAGTTTTAAGCCTACCGGTTGCCCCCTATCCAAGAGCTGTTGTACAGCCTGCCAAGCTTTTACTTTTGAAGAAGTTTCATGAACGCTGAGGTTTAGACCGAGATTTTTGCAGATATGCTGCGTCAGTAGATCTGGTTTTATTCGTCCGCCCAAAAATGGAAAGTCCATGGTTTTCATTTTCCAATAGATAAAACTGAGCCCTTCTCCCAGTCCAAAAAGCATCGGCTCCGAAAGCTCAATGCCTATATGGGCAAGTAATGTACCTGTTGCCGTTGTTTCACAATGCTGCCCATCAAATGGTCTAAGATTTTTCATATCGTTTTTTTCATAAAGTTAATCCCTCAATCGACAGCCCGATGTCAGCAGTGGATTAAATCCTAAAAACAAATGAAAAACCGTTGAGAATAACGTCGCAAAAACGATTGTATCTCGCAACTATTGTGTTTTATGTTAACTGGGGTTTTACAGGGGGATTACAGGGGGTTAACAGGGGTATAACAGGGGTCAATACCCTGCTAACCCCCTGTTAATCCCCTGTAAAAATAGTGTTACTACTAAAGTAATTAAGAAAATAGTAGTAAATTGATAATAAGCTCAATACAAGAATTATAAACTAAAAGAGGAATAGCTATGGCAATTTTACAAAACGGTCCGAATGGACCTATTATTGGTAAATTTGGATCGGTGAGTGCCTACATGTTGAAGGATCAAAATGTGGTGCGCGGCCCAAAAAGAAAACGCAGCTCCCCACCAAGTGCGGCGGAGCTTTTAAACAGAAAAAAACAGCAAGTAGCAGGTAAGTTTGCCGGCCATAATAAGCGACTTCTTGAATTTGGTTACCAGTTTTTAGCGGAAAAAGGAAGTCGCGTAGGTGCATTCCAATTGGCACAACGGCATATTTTTAAGGAGGCCATCGAAATAGACGCTGATAATAACCCTTTTGTTAATCCAGAACGACTGCTTCTATTTTCTGGTTCGCTAACCCCATTATCCAACTGCCAAGTCAGTATCAACAATGATGTAATCGACCTGAGCTGGGAAGCAGATGATCAATATAGTGATAGCGTATATAAAATCAACCTGGTATTATTGGACCCGTTTAATGAATCCCATTTAAGAACTTCTATCGCAAGCGTAAGTGAAGGTTCTTGTTCAGTTCAATTTGACCGGTTAAAGCGAAAAACCACTGATTTCCATGTCTATGTCGGAATATGGGATACCTTAGATGGCGGTTTTTCGAATTCCATTTATTGTGGAGTAATCTAAAGCATTGTTATCGTATCGAGCACTGCTCCGTCGCAGTTAGCTAAACGATGAAATTAAAAGGCATCACATAAAAAAAGCCAGTTTTCGTGGAAAACTGGCTTTTATTTCTTTCAGGAAAAAGCTTAAGAAGCGCTCTTCTCAGTGTTGTTAGCAGCTTTGGAAGCATCTAAAGCAATTGCTGATTTATCAAAACGGATTTTTACACCCGAACCTACATCGACTAAGAAAGTAGTGTCTGATACTTCTACAATACGTCCGTGAATACCAGCTGTTGTAACAACCTTAGAGTTTACACCAAGTTCTTCAATATATTTTTTGTGATCTTTTTGCTTTTTCATTTGCGGTCTGATCATGAAGAAATAAAATACCACGATAATCAAAACCATTGGTAAAAAACTCATCAAATTGCCACCCGCTGCTTGTAATAATACTGTGTTCATCTTCTATTATATCGTTTAATAATGTGTTATTTTGCTAATACTTCGCCTTTCAGCTGCACCGTTGTTAAGCCATTGGAAGCATTCGATTGAATCGTAATGATCTTCTGCTGTTTACCAACCTGTCCTTCACTATTGAAAGTTACATGGATCTCAGATTTTCCACCTGGCAAAATAGGGCTTTTCGAAAACTCAGGTTGTGTACAACCACATGAAGCAGTCACTTTCGAGATAATAACAGGTGCATCACCCGAATTTTTCAACACAAAGGTGTGTTTTACCTGTGCGCCTTCCTTTACCTGACCGAAATCAAATGCAGACTCTTCAAATTCTACTTTTCCCAATTGTGCTGCCGCCTTAGAAAGGCTATCCGCAGCTGCTGTTTCAGTCGCTGTCTTGGTTCCTTCTTCTTTTCCTTTTTGTGCATTTCCACAAGAAAATAAAAGTACTGCCGACAAAGCTAAAACCGAATATTTGCCAAAGTTTTTCATTCGTATAAATTATTTATGCGTTTGGTTTTAATCTCTTAAACCACGACCTGCCTTCTGGATTCTTCCTTGTTGATTCAGATCGCTCAGTATTTTATCCAAGATACCATTGATAAATGTATTACTTTTCAATGTACTGAATACCTTAGAAATTTCAATATACTCATTTATTGTCACTTTCACTGGAATAGATGGAAAATTAACCAACTCACATATGGCCATACGCATCAATAATGTATCCATTAAGGCAATACGATCTGATTCCCAATTCTTCGTTTTCTCAGAGATAAGCTTTTGATATTCATTTGTATTGCGGATAGTTTTACCCAACAATGCAATGACATAGTCGCTATCATCATTCCAGTTTTGCGTAATCTCTGCAAGTTTATTTTTACGTGGATCTTCAGAACTAAAATTCTTAAAAGTCTTCGCGATCAAAGCCTGCAATACTTCTTTATCTACCGGCCAGTTGATGAATTTTTCTTCAAAAACCTGCTCTATAACCGGCGATTTCAAGATGATCTTTTTAAAGATATGCTTGATGATATCTTTTTCCGTACCGATCGAACGATCTTCTTGTTGCAAGTACTCCAAATAAGCTTCAGAATCCTTTAACTGCAAAAATACAGTACGTACGATCTCCGGGTCAAAGCTCCAGGAAATCTTATACTTTTTGACACCTTCTCCATATTGTGGATTTTGTCTCAATGACTCAATAAAAGTGTTTGTACTTAACTTGGTCGTTAAAGACAAGTCTTTTTCAGTTGGTAAAAACTTATTGGCCCTACCCTCTGCATCTATTAAGACATAATCAGATACTTCATCTAAAAGATTCAGTGTCCACATATACATCTCATAAACTTCATCCACATTTTTTAATAGTGCTTTCTCAAATGTTTTGATGTCTTTATCTTCCGAAAGACTGTACGCATAAAGCGTTTGCACTACTTTTACCCTCAGGTGTCTCCTGTTTAACATAGTAATTTTAAAGAACGATTTTTTATAAAATAATAAATAAGAACGATTTTGGGATGAAGACTATCTCTTGATTTTTTTAATATCTTGGATACGCTTCTCCGCGATGCGATTGGCCGCTTCAAAAGTTGAGATATTCTCTTCTTTTGATTTTTTTAACACGTCTCTAGTCGCATTATAAATATTTTTGATCACAAATTCAGTGTGATCTACACCATAATTTTGAATTTCTGAATAACAGCCGATTAATGCACCAGCGTTGATCAAATAGTCAGGGGCGTATAATATACCTCTTTCATGAAGGATAGAACTTGTAACAAGTTCATCTTTCAATTGATTATTGGCAGAACCAGCAATAATTTTGCATTGCATTTTCTGTGCGGATTCTGGATTTACGGTACCGCCTAATGCACAGGGAGAATATACATCAAATTCGTGATCGAATACTTCACCGTAAGGTATTGGCTCAGCTTTGTACTTAGCCGCTACTTTTAGCATTTTTTCTTCCGTAATATCGCTTACATATACACGCGCATTCTCTTCACGCAACATCGCAATTAAACGCTCACCAACACCACCTACGCCATGTACAATTACTTTTTTACCAGCAACATTTTCCGATCCGTATAATTCCTTTAAGCATGCTTTTATACCGAAATAAACACCTTGAGCAGCGAAGATCGAAGGATCACCGACACCACTGCCATGAATTGCTTTTGGTAAACCAGCAACATGGTCAGTCTCCGTATAAATATGTTCTAAATCGCGTTGTGTAGTACCTACATCCAAAGAAGCAATGAAATTACCATTCAATCCTTCAATAAACTGGCCCAAACGGCGCAATAAAACCTCAGATTTGTCCAAACGGCTATTCCCAATAATAACAGCACTTCCACCGCCTAAATTCAATCCAGTGATGGCTGATTTATACGTAATGGCCTTGGATAAACGTAAAGCATCCTCAATAGCTTCTTCTGTACTTTCGTATGGTAACATACGAACCCCTCCTATCGCAGGCCCCAAGGTTGTATCATGGATCGCAACGATAGCTTTCAAGCCCACTAATTCATCATTACAGAAAAATAAGTTTTGATGGCCAGACTGGCTCATCAATTCAAAAATAGAATTTTGAGATGTTGACATAAAATGTACTACTCTAATTTGTTTTAATTTTTTAAGGTACTTGATGCAAAAGTAGGAAAATTATTCGTTGTGCATAACAACTTTTTTTATCCAAGACTTAACATTTGATTTCCGAATGACAGTAAATTCGCTCAAATCATAAAGCATTTTGATGAATTAGTCCTACTTTTGTATTCGTAATATGAAGGATCTCGCCTACTTAAATAAGTACTTTTATAAATACCGCTGGAAACTGATTCCAGGGGTTATTTTTGTTATCATCTCCAACTATTTCGGGGTATTGCCTGCAAAGGTGATTCGCGAAGCATTTGATTTGGTACAGGAAAACATCTATCTATACCGTCTATTTGATGGTTTCGACAGACAGGAACTCATCTACCAGGTATTTGGCACCAGCCTCCTGTTTTTTGGTTTCGTCGTCCTCCTACTTTCGCTGTTGCGGGGCATATTTTTATTCTTTATGCGTCAGACGATCATTTTAACGTCGCGTTATATTGAATACGACCTCAAAAATGAGATCTATAATCATTACCAAGATTTAAACTTCGGTTTCTTTCGGAAGAACAATACCGGAGATCTCATGAGCCGAGCCACCGAAGATGTCAATCAGGTACGTAACTACCTCGGACCCGCCATCATGTATGCGATCAATACCGTAGTTTTATCGATCATGGTCATCTATGCGATGTATAGCGTCAATGGACGGTTGGCTACTTATGCATTGGCACCAATACCGGTCCTATCGGTTATTATTTTATTTGTCAATAAGATTATTAACAAGCGTAGCTTAAAAATACAGAAACAACTGGCGAATCTTTCTTCTTTTGTGCAGGAAACTTTTGCAGGTATCCGCGTCATCAAGACCTATACCAGAGAACAAAACAAAATGCAGGAATTTGAGAAGGAAAGTACCATTTACCGTAATACAGCTCTTGATCTCGTCAAAGTACAGGCTGTTTTCTTTCCGCTTATTCTATTGCTCATTGGGCTCAGTACGGTAATCACCATTTATATTGGTGGAATTGAGGTTGCCAAAGGAACAGTCACTGCCGGAAATATTGCTGAGTTTATCATCTATGTCAACCAGTTGACTTTCCCGGCCATGTCTTTGGCTTGGGTTACCTCATTGGTACAACGTGCTGCAGCCTCACAAAAACGCATCAACGAATTTCTCCATACTGAATCTCCAATTGTTAACGGAACAGCTACGCAAGAACTAGCGGGTGAAATCAGGGTTGATGGGATCTCCTTTACCTATCCGGAAACGGGTATTCAGGCGATTAAAAATATATCGTTCCAAATTCCGGTTGGCAAAACACTTGCTATTATCGGAAAAACAGGATCCGGAAAATCTACGCTGGCCAACTTACTCCTTCGGATGTATGATATCGACAAAGGAAGTATTCATTATGATAGTCTTGAAATTAAAAACCTTGATTTCAAAAGCTTGCGCCAACAAGTTGGATTTGTCCCACAAGATGTTTTCCTATTTTCAGATACCATTGCCAATAATATAGGCTTTGGTTTAGACCACTTTACACAGGAACAAGTGGAACAGGCCGCCAAAGATGCCGCTGTATACGACAATATTATAGCTTTTGAAGATGGATTTGAAACCGCCGTTGGGGAACGTGGTATCACCCTCTCCGGTGGACAAAAACAACGGGTTTCCATCGCACGCGCTTTAATTAAGGAACCCAAAGTATTGATTTTTGATGACTGTCTTTCAGCCGTGGATACAAAAACAGAAGAAACAATTCTCCGTTCGCTAAGCCGCATCATGAAAGGCAAGACCTGTATTTTTATTGCCCATCGCATCTCGACAATCAAGAATGCAGACCATATATTGGTGATGGATCAAGGCGAGATTGTAGAACAGGGTACACATGCTGAATTGATGGAGAAAAGAGGTGAATATTTTGAACTTCATGAAAAGCAATTACTGGAAAGTGTCGAAGGATAATTAAAATATCCCTGAATTCAGCTAAAGGATAGAAGGGATATCTCTCCTAAATTTGTCTTAAATATTTAAGTCAAACATTTTACAATAAAGGATCATGGAGAGAACCCCTATTCAGAAGGCTACGTCAAATGACGGAAAAACAATTGCTATTATTTCTTACTTAACCATTATCGGCCTTGTTGCAGCCATCATCATGAACAACAAGGAAAAGACTGCTTTAGCGCAATTCCATATCCGACAAAGTATAGGCATTTCAGTAACAGGAATGGCTTTGGGACTTTTACGTTTTGTTCCGGGTATTGGCGGAATCGCCATTAGTATTGTTGGATTGCTCCTACTTATTGCTCTTATACTAGGATTAATGTCCGCATTTTCCGGAGAGCGGAAACCACTCCCCTTCATCGGTGAAAAATACCAGGAATGGTTCAATATGATCTAATAGGCATTTTAAAGACATGGAGCACCTTCCCATCATAGATGCTCCATGTTATCGTTTTTTACGGACGTTCTGCCTTTAATTGAACATAGCGCATCTTTAGCTGGTTTTCATATCCGGCACCGTTTTCTCCTCTTTAAAAAACAGGGCAAATAACACAAGACAAAAACCAGAAATACCTGCCGGAATAAACCAAAGATATTCCCAAAATTGAGCAGCATAAGCTGTTTTCAGATAATCTGAAACAGCACCGGCAACCCAAAATCCGATCAGCATCCCTACACCATACATCGCAATGGTAATAAGACCCTGTGCAGAAGCCTTGTATTTTTCACCAGCAATTCGATCGGTATAGATCTGCCCCACTACGAACATAAAATCATAGCAGATGCCATGCAATAAAATTCCGAATAGCAATAAAAATGACCGTTCCTGTCCGTCGCCGTAGGCAAAAAACAAATAACGGAGTGCCCAGGCCGCAATGCCCAGTAAAATCATCTTTTTATACCCCAAGCGTCTAAAGAAAAATGGAATCAACAATAAGCAGATGGCTTCGGAAAATTGCCCCAATGCCATTTTTGCTGTGGGGTTCGGTATTCCGGCGTTGACCAAAAATGGGTTCGCATTTTGATAATAGAACGAAATGGGAATACAGATGACAATTGCTGTTACAAAAAAAATCAGAAAACTCCGCTGTTTTAAAAGCTTCAATGCATCCAAACCGATTGCCTTTCCAAAATCAAACTTTTCATCTCTAAGCTTCACTTGTGGTGGTGTTTTTGGTAGGGCCAAACTAAAGAATGCCAGTAACAACGAACAAACCGCGCCCATAATAAAGGTATTATGCAAGGCACCTGCCTGTATCGATTCTGGAGCATCCCAACGGAACAAATAACTGATCACAAGTCCCGAACAGATCCAACCGATCGTTCCCCACACGCGTACCCCCGGAAAATACTTCTTCGCATCTTCAATATGCCGGAATGCGATCCCATTGGATAAGGATAGCGAAGACATGTAAGCCATAAAATAGACAAATACATAGGGATAAAAATGTGTCGCATCGGGCGCCTGCGACATCCCGTAAAGTAGTGCAGCTCCAATGAGATGTAATGCTGAAAGTACCCGCTCGGCATTAAAATACCTGTCGGCGACAAAACCCACAAAAAAAGGAGCAAATACAGCACCAAGGGATTGTGTCGCAAAAATATTTGCGACCTCCATACCCGAGGCATTGAGCGATTTAATGAGGTATGTTCCCAAAGTTACAAACCAAGCCCCTTTGATAAAATACTCTAAAAACATCATCAGGGACAATTGCACGCGTAATACTGGTTTCATCTATTAATTGGTATTGGAGGTGTTTGTTTTGATTCGTCTAATCAGCTTCGCTATTGTTAACTATTTGCTCTTCAAGACATGCTATCATCTGGGTAGGTTATTGACCTATTTGTGCTCAAGGATGTCTCCATTTCATTTCTTAAGATTCGATTATCTTTTCTTAAGATTCGGGCAATGCATTTCGCATAAAATTAAGCCAGTTCTTGCTGGCAATCTTTTCAAGATCCGTGTTATCATACCCTCTTTTTGACAGGATACCAAATACTTTTTGGATATCAGCAATCGTTTCCAGATCATAAGGACACTGCTCACGGCCAAATGCTCCGTCTAAATCGCTCCCTACGCCAACATGATCGACATTTCCTGCCAATTGACAAATATGATCAATATTGTTGGCCATGATATCCATGGAGCAATTGCTTGTTTTAGGGTCGGATACACCGCGGACCCAATTCGGTACCATCATCCAAGCATCGAGCGCTACACCGATCACCGCTTTTTTCTCCACAAGTGTCTTAATCATTTCATCACTGAACTGCCTATTATGGTCCACAAACTTGCGGCAATTATTATGACTGGCCCAAATCGCACCCTGATAACGTTGTACAGCATCCCAAAAAGCATCATCATTTAGGTGTGTCGCGTCCAATATCATCCCCAATCGCTCCATTTCCTGCAACAACCTTATTCCCTGCTCATTAAGCTTGCCAGACGAATCTGTTCCATTGGCATATCTACCTGGCCCGTAATGTGCTGGTCCAATCGCTCTTAAACCATAGTTATAGGCTGTTTCGAGATAGCTGATATCTACAATGGAATCGGCACCTTCCAGACTCAGCAGGTACCCGATTGGCTTATCGGCATGATCGCCGCCATCCGACCAAAGCGCCAAATGTTGGTCCAGATCAGTTTTTGTACAGATCATTTTCATTTGTCCATCGGCTTCCATTGCTTTATACCATGCAAGCTGTCCCTGTGTTTGCGCCCATGCCTGTTCCGGTGAGTACCAGCCTGGTAATGGGCTATCGGGTTTTACGAAACGGGCGATTTGAGTGGCAACAACCAAACCAATATGACCACGACGCAATTCGTCAAAAGTGACTGTTGCCTTAGCACGATCGGGTTTGTCATCCATCCCCTTTTCCCTACGGTTCAGTTCAGTAATCGGCAATCGAAGATCCCGATTCCATTCCATGGCATTCATACTCAAATCCAAATGTGCATCGACCAAAAATGGCATTTCAAATTCGTACATATCAATAATTTATCTTTTTATTTCGCGCATAAACAGTCCAAATTTGATCTGCCTGCCGTTCATTGACAACTTGAAGTTCGCCATAACAAGCTACTGTCGGGCAGATATGCCTTGGCACGGCATAAAGGGCATCGCCGATATTAAATTGTGCAGTATTGGAAACTTCAACCACCAAATGTTCTTCACTCTGCATTTTTATTTCGCCAATACGGGAATCGAAAAACTTGACGCGAGGCTGCGGCGATTCACATGCAACTGATTTATACCCCAGATCCAAACAAAGGTGCTTATGATCAACGATAGAAACGACACGCGTCAGAAGTACCGCCGCAATCATAAAATCCTGTTCTGCGAAATTTTCGGCATAGCCAAAATCCCAAAACACAAACGTTCCGGGACTGCATTCTACATCGCTGCGTTCGGCATGAAAAGTGAAACTTGGCGAACCGCCAATAACTTTAGTCAAAGGTTTAGAGGTGGACACCTGCGCCATAAGGTAGGCGGTTTCGAGTATACCATATGAATGTTGAGATTGCTTTTCGCGAAGTTTATAATCCTTGTCATGAATATGACCGTCATAACCATGCACACCTACCAACTGAATACCTTCCAAAAGATGGATATCCATAACGAGACGCTCAATCCCTTCTAAAGGCACTCCTGTACGGCCCATGCCAATATTAACATCCAGATAAACAGCGCTGCGTAAGCCTCTCGACAGACTCCGCTTTGAAATCTCCTGTGCTGCATCGACATGATCCACAAGACAGGCAAAATGTGTCTCGGGAAAGGCGGTTACAAGATTCAAAAAACGATCTATCTTTGGCCCTACGGGCTGGTATGCCAGCAAAACATCTTTTGCACCGATAATACCCAATAGTTCAGCTTCTGCAATGGTTGCACACTTAAACTTTGTAATCCCCCTATCCATCATCAGTTGGCATACTTCCCGACACTTGTTCGTTTTGATATGCGGCCGCAATCGATCAGCCCGCCCATGCACAATATGTAAAGCGCGGTCTATGTTCTTGACAATGCGATCAGGATAGACCAGCAAGGCTGGCGAATCGACCTGATCGACATCATGTATATGGCACCAAGTTTCCATACAATTCCGATTAGTATAACTCAAATAATGCTTCGATTTCTACGGGAATATTATCGGGCAAAGAACCAAATCCAACTGCACTACGTGTTCCAATACCATTCTCTTCTCCCCAAACCGCAGCGAATAGCTCACTACAGCCGTTAATTACGCCTGGATGATAAAGAAAATCCGAGGTACAGTTGACCATACCCAATACCTTGATCACACGCTTGATTTTGTTCAATGAGCCCAAGTTGGTTTTAATGGTCGACAACATGGTTAGGCCAACTTGTCTCGCTGCAAGTTTGCCTTCTTCAGGACTGATATCACTTCCAATGCGACCGATAATTAATGCAGCATCATCTTGTACTGGACCATGACCAGAAAGATACAGATACTTGCCGTCAATAACGTATGGTTTATAGACACCTTTAGGTGCCGGTGCCGGAGGTAATGTCAAACCTAATTTTTCGAATTGTTCGTCTGCGTTGTACATCTTTAACGATTTTAAAGTTTAAAATAATAGCTAATATAAAATTAATTGCAATAGTAAAACAGCAAGGAGCCCAACAATGGAAACAATCGCCTCCATGATCGACCATGAAAATAACGTATCCTTTACGCTTAGGCCAAAGTACTCTTTAAATAGCCAAAATCCGGCATCATTGACATGGGAAAACATCAGACTTCCGGCTCCTATCGCCAATACCATAAGGTTGGGATCCGCTTTTCCCCCTGTAACAATAGGTAGCAGAACACCAGCGGCTGTCAAGGCGGCTACTGTGGCCGAGCCGACACAACCTCTGATAACAGCTGTAATTAACCAAGCCAACAGTAAAGGTGAAATGGGGAGCTGTTGCAGGGTATTGGCCAATAACAGACTGACTCCACTGTCCTCCATCACTTGTTTAAAGATTCCCGAGCCAGCAATAATCAATAGAATCATGGCAATATCTTTCACCGCAGACTCATAGATTGTCATCACATTGGTCATCGATCGTCCCAATTTCAATCCTAATAAATAGGTTGCTACACCGACCGCAATAACCATAACAACGGTAGGGTTGCCGATAAACTTAACTCCCTCCTGCAGCGCTATATTGGTTGTATGATAGCAATAAGGAAGCAGTGTAAATAAAACAATGAGCAATACCGGCAGCAAAGCAACAGCCAAACTTACCCCCACTGTCGGGCGCGGATACTGCGCTGATTCTGAGCGATCTTTCTCTCGAAAAATTGATTCCTGACTTGCACGTATATTTTTGAGGCTTCTTCCAAAAATTGGCCCACCCAAAATAATAGCAGGTATGGCGATCAAAAGACCATATATAAGTGTCAGTCCCATATCAGCGTGAAACAGGGCAACTAATGCAACTGGGGAAGGATGCGGCGGAATAAAGCCATGTGTCACAGACAGGGCTGCCAGCATCGGTAATCCAATATATACTGTCGGCAACTTATAGCGGTAGGAAATCGAAAATATCAAGGGAACTAATAAGACAAATCCGATTCCATAAAATAGCGGTATTCCAACGATAAAACCCGTCAACATAAGCCCCCACTGAAGGTATTTCTCTCCCATCAGGCGGACCATTTGCTCAGCAATTATCTCGGCGGCCCCACTTTCAGCTACAATTTTCCCCAACATTGCGCCCAATACAATAATTAAAGTCAGGCTCCCCATAACTCCCGCAACGCCCTTTTCAACTGTCCCCACCAACTGTGCCGGTGGAATACCCAAACAAAGTCCACTGAGTAAGGAAACAACTAAAAAAGCGAGAAAGGCATTGATCTTAAAATAAGTTATGCAAAGGATAAGCAAACAAATGCTGATTACAATGAGGATTATGATCATTATATCACTATTAGGTTTTCCCTCAATTTGAGAGCTTGTATAAAATTTGGTCTATTAAATCATTTTTTCATCCTGAAAGTAAGGTTATTTTTCATTTTTTGCAAGGAAAATGAAAAATTAATGAAAATAAAAAAGGTATGGCTTACACCATACCTTTCTGTTTCCGTGACCTATCTCTTTTTGCTTTCATGACCTATCGTCAAAAAAAAAAAACCAGCAATAGGCCCTTGTTGAAAATTTATTTTTTAGGGATCTCTTTGAGAATTTCGAGCACAAAACTCCAAAACTTCTGTACCGAAGAAATGGAGACACGCTCTGCAGGCGAATGTGCACCTAAGATTGTTGGTCCAAAAGAAATCATATCCATTTCGGGATAGTTTGTTCCCAAGATACCGCACTCAAGCCCGGCATGGCAAGCCACGACTTCTGGAGCTTCACCATGTTGTCTCGTATAAATTGATTTGAGCACTTCTAAAATCTCAGAATTCGGATTAGGTGCCCATCCTGGATAATTGCCCGAAAAACCGACGGTAAAACCACCCAGTTCAAATGCAGCTTTTAAAGATTGGGCTAAATCAAATTTAGACGTTTCAACAGAAGATCTGGTTAGACATTTGATGGAAACCTTTTCCCCGCCTACTTCTACTTTAGCAATATTATTGGAGGTTTCTACCAAGTCTTCGAAATCGGCACTCACACGATATACACCATTTAAAGCCGCATAAACGCTGTTGATCAGGTTTTCCTGCACGTTTACTGGAACTACTGTTGCATAAGCAGCATCAGTTTGCTTCACGACAATTTCCATAGCCGGTTCTGTCGTTGCAAATTCCAATTTAATATCCTGAGCCAACTGTGTCAAATTCTGAACAAAGTCAGTTGCTTTATCCTTAATGATGACCACCTTTGCAACACTTTCTCTCGGAATTGCATTGCGTAGACTTCCGCCCAATAAAGAAGCAATACGCAATCCATAATGTGCATTGGAGCCAAATAACAAACGGTTCATTACTTTATTGGCATTGGCAAAACCTTTATGAATGTCCATACCAGAATGCCCCCCATGTAGTCCTTTTACTGTAATTTCAAAAGATAACGTATCAAAAGGACAAGGCTCTGCAACGTAGGACTGCGTTGCCGTCACATCAATGCCCCCGGCACAGCCAATATCGATTTCAGTATCATTCTCTGTATCCAGATTGAGCAAGATTTCGCCCGAAAGCACACCGCCTTTTAAACCTAAAGCTCCCGTCATGCCTGTCTCTTCATCAATCGTAAACAAAGCTTCAATGGCAGGGTGTTCAATAATGGATGATTCCAAAATCGACATGATTGTCGCAACGCCAAGACCATTATCTGCACCCAAAGTGGTACCTTCTGCTTTTATCCAATCACCATCAACGTACATCTTAATACCTTCATTATCGAAGTCAAAAACAGTATCGTTATTTTTCTGGTGAACCATATCCAAATGCGACTGCAATACAATCGTTTTACGGTCCTCCATTCCCGGAGTAGCGGATTTTTTGATGAGCACATTACCAATCTCATCAACGCTTGTTTCTAAACCCAAGGATTTACCAAAGTCTACCATAAAGGCAATCACGCGCTCTTCTTTTTTAGAAGCTCTCGGGACCGCATTCAATGCAGAGAAATTTTTCCAAATTGCTTTTGGTTCTAAACTATTTTCAATCATATCTAAAATTTTTCCTTGGTCAAAGTTACTCCATTTTTATTAGATATCCGGTGATTATTGGCTTAGAATAAAAACAAAAGCCAATCACTGTTCGTTCTAATACAGGGTATAAACATCAACATATCATTATGCATAGACCAGTACAAGTTGAACGGAAGGATATCTACTTTAAACCTGATAAAAAGAGAGTTTTAGCACGTTTTTTTTCGTTGGGAGATGACCGCACGATAAAAGTTATCAAACGCCTTCTATCGCTTAACGAATTGGAACGGAAAGAGGTATTTGGACAGGTCCTGCGAAGCTATACAAAAAGACATCGTAGCATTGTCCATATATTTGAACGTAATTTTGACCGAATAAGCCACTTATTGGAGAAGATTCCATTTCCAAAGGAAAAGCTAAGTCAAATTGACAAGCTACTGATCGGATCCTACTTCACCATGGAATATTCGATTGAGTCAGCGGCATTATTTAATCCCTCCATTATCGAACATCCGGACCAGACAGAGTTATTCAAAGGTGAAAAACGGGTTATTTTGAGTTTCAGGGCTACAGGAGAAGGCCATGTCTCTTCAATCGTTTTTCGATCAGGCACACTTGATGTCGACAATAATATACATATCGATTATGTTGGCAGTTTATTGGATAAGCCCATACAAGTCAAAAATCACCGTTATCACAAGGAATCGTTCTTAAAGAAAATGAATGAGCTACATGCCGAACCAACGGAAGTCAAGTCAAAACTAGAGGAAAAGCTAACAGAAACATTTACCTACGAAGAACTCAAACGGTACATCGATGAAGTGCGACGCGATAGTGACGATAATCTGGAAAATATTACATTTCTGCAACAGGCCCTCTGGCTTGCATCTTCACATTATGAAATGACTTTCTCCCTGGATACTTCCATTTCGGAACGTGTCATATTTCCTATCGCCGACACAGAAAAAAGAGGAATTGAAGACGCTCGCTTCGTCCAGTTCCGAACCGAAAAAGGTGAGAGCACGTACTATGCAACATACACCGCTTACGACGGATTCAGCATCCTCCCGAAATTACTCACCACAAAAGATTTTTACCATTTTAAAGTGAAACCTATTTATGGTGAAATTGCCAATAAGGGGGCGGCACTATTTCCACGTAAAATAAATGGACGTTATGCCATGCTCTGCCGGATTGATGGTGAGAACAACTACATCGCCTACTCTAATAATATCAATATATGGCAGGAAACCGCAATCCGGATTCAGCAGCCAGAATATCCGTATGAATTTGTTCAGATTGGCAATTGCGGTTCGCCGATAGAAACACAATACGGCTGGCTGATTTTAACCCATGCCGTTGGACCAATGCGTGAATATGTCCTAGGCGCGGCTCTTTTGGACTTGGACAACCCGCATGTCGAAATTGGACGTCTACACAGCCCACTGATGACACCCAATGACGAAGAGCGAGAAGGCTATGTACCAAATGTCATTTATTCCTGCGGAGCCATTGTACACAACGAACACCTGATTTTACCTTATGCGATGTCCGATTATGCATCAACTTATGCAACCATCAAGCTCGAAGATTTGTTGCTCGCTATCTTGAATCCTGATCGTTATCAATAAAAGCACGATAAACTACGATATAAGCCAAATAGAAACAAAGGGTGCTCTCCGCCCCTTGGTTTCTATTGATGCCATAGGATTCAAGGCCATCACAGCAACCTTTGGTTTCCTCATCATACAAACCGAGCCGAAGATCATTCTCTCCTAAAAACCAGCGGAAAGAAGCAATCATACGGGTAAAATAGACCTTTTTATTGGTCAGTCTAAAAGCTTCACGATACATAAATACCATTGCCGTGACATCGAGCGGCTGCTGGCCAAACTTACTGATATGCTTTCCTTGTTTGGCCCATTCCTGGTTTCCGACCAATGAAAGCGCACCATTCTGGACAGTCATACTTTCGAGAAACTTTAAAGTCGATAGGCCCAACTGTTTTATTGTTTCATCGTTCAAAAAAGGATAGGCCGTCAATAACGCATAGGGCAAAATTGCGTTGTCATAACTCAATACCGCTTCAAACCATTGCCAGTTTTCATCTGAGCTTGCTTCGTATTCCCGTACCAGCTTGCCGATAAGTGCCCGCATCAGCTCTATCATCACCTCATCATTGGATTGATGGTGCAAATATTCCGCAATTCCCAGTACAGTATAAGCTATCGCTCGGTTGGAACGCAACTGGCCAAAATTTGGAACGGCCCTAAAAAACAGCTCATGTCCCAATTGATAATAACTTGTCAATTTTGTTTCCCGAAGAAGCACCCCCAGTGCCCATATCGTCCGTCCAAAGGAGTCTTCCGAACCCACCTCATCGAGGAAACTATGCTGGAAATTCATAAAATTGTGAAAAAGCCCATCTTCGCGCTGATGATAATAGATATAACTCAGATAAGTCGAAATACGACGGTCAAGCCTTTTGTCAGCAAAATCTTGCTGCGCCAATAAAGCAACTAAAAGCGCTCTTGCATTATCGTCAAGACAATAGCCCTCTTTGTAGTTCGGTAGCGAATAAGTTGCATGCTGTAAGATACCGACCTGATTGGTCAGTCTGTCGATATGCTTCCAGCTGAATTTAGGCATTTCCTCTTTACTAAATCCTACATTTTCTTTGAGGCTATCGTAGGTAGGAATAATTTTATCTAAAATTCGTGTGTACCGGAGACCTATATTTTTCCAGGTCATCTCTTTACCAAATATACGGGCGTTGTCTCTTAGTGTCGTGCGATAGTCCAAATTTGAAAACAGATTTTTGAGCACCTCGGCCATCTTGGCTGAATTTTTAAATTCCACCAACACGCCCCTCCCATCAGCTAGCAGCTCTTTGGCATGCCAATAGGGAGTGGACACCACCGCAGCTCCGGCACCAATAGCGTAAGACAATGTTCCACTTGTAATCTGTGCCTCATTAATATAAGGTGTAACATAAACATCACAGGCACATAGATACTCCACAAGATCGGCCTGACTGACAAAGGAATTGACAAATTGCACATGTTCCTCCAACTGATAGGCTTCCACGAGACTACCCAGATATTCCCGATATTCCTCGCCGGAATGTGCCAATACATTGGGATGCGTTTTACCAACAACGAGGTATAACAGATCAGGTTCATCTTTGACGACCTCAGGTAGGGATTCAATCACCATTTCAATTCCCTTGTTACGCCCCAAAAAACCAAAGGTCAATAAAACTTTCTTTCCAGAAAGCCCCTTTTTAAGTTTTGCAAGCTCATGATCCAAGGTAAACTCTGGAACCCCGTGCTGTATCAGCCTAACTTTAGAGGTATTGACCCGATAAATCGATTTGAGTAATGTAATTGCATAATTGCTCATGACGATTACAATGGAAGCCCGTTTTACAATTTCAATAAGAATGGCCTTTTCATCAACATTTGGTTTTTCAAGAATGGTGTGAAAATTAACGAGTAGCGGAATATGCAATGCGTTAATCAATGATAAGATATATATGCCGCTATTCCCTCCGAAGATGCCATATTCGTGTTCGAGTATGACACAGTCGTACCCGTTCTCATTAATATAATTTGCGGCTTCAATATAGGACAATTGACGATGTTGATCTATTTTAAACACGACCTCACTGGGATAAACATAGTCCCGATCCGCGACCGCAAAAACATGTTGCGTCAGTTCCTGATTATGCAGTGCTACAGCATGCAACAAATCTGATGTAAAAGTGGCAATCCCACATTCTTTGGGCAAGTAGGTACTTATATAAGCAATCTTCATTGGAATAATATTTTGAATATAGCCCGGACAAAGGCAATAGCATCGTGTGCTCCACTATCTAAATGCGTTTCGAACGAAAATTGTTTGTCACAACTGTATGAATTAAATCGGAGAAAGGTTTAACGACACTTTGTGGGGATCAGTAGGTGCTATAAAACCTGGCGCTGAAAAACTGTCCATTTGTTGGAAACAGGATAATTTGATGGAAAACAGGGTATCCATTGGTTATGCTTAATAGAAAACAGGGGCTTGATTATGTGAAATAGAAAACAGGGGCTTGATTATGTGAAATAAGAGCGCTCAATAATCTAGATTCACAACGCGTAGATTATTATTGCATTTCAACATCAATTTATCTAAGTTTGTTACAGAAAAACGGGCATTGAATGAAATCAGCAAAGGAAAAAATGATTGCCGGACTTCCCTATATAGATTCGGAGGGGCAATTATTTAAGGAAAGACAATACGCAAAAGAAGAACTGAAGCGATTTAACGATTCGGAGCCTAAACAACTGAAATTCAGAAAACAGATCATTCAAAAACTGTTTAAAGCGACTGGGACTCGATTCTTTCTCGAACCTCCTTTTCGTTGCGATTATGGTTATAATATTGCTATTGGTGAGAACTTTTACAGCAACTATAATTGTACGATTTTAGACGGCGCGCCGGTTACCATAGGTGATAATGTATTATTTGGTCCTAATGTAAGCCTCTTCACAGCTGGTCACCCACTCCATTTTGAAGCAAGAAATCAAGGTTGGGAATTTGCTTTGCCGATCGTTATCGAAGATAATGTATGGATCGGTGGACATGTTGTCATCAACCCTGGCGTGCGAATCGGAAAAAATTCGGTCATTGGTTCTGGATCGGTCGTCACAAAAGATATACCAGCGGATGTCGTAGCTGCAGGCAATCCTTGCCGGGTGATACGTAACATAACCGAAGCGGCTCGGATCACCTACGCTGAAAATCTGTAGGGATAACACGGGTCACAAGGGATAACATAGGTCACATTTATGGGGAAAAGGATCTATCTTCCCGCTTACACTATCTTCTTACAGTTAATGTATAGGATCATCTGTTATAGATAATGAATAAGTGACGGTGTCTTCATGCTGTTTTAGAAGAACAAATCCATTACTTGTCCAAAAATGTTGCTGGTCGCCGGTCACATTTGCAAGAAGATATTTACCAGCAAATGTATGGACAAAAAGCCGTGCATAACGCAATAATGCGGTCCCTATTCCTTTCATTCTTAGATCTGGGGCAACGGCAAGGAAATGGATTATATAAGCATCAACTGAACTAATCAGGCTCAGCACGCCTACCACTTCGTTTCCATCGTAGGCCGCAAAATGTGTAGCTTCAAAATCGCCATCCAACATCACTTCAGCCAGCTTACCTTCGGGAGAGAAAACCTCTTTTCGAAGCTTCCACGTCCGAGCAGCAAAGACTTGTTCAATGTACCAATCTATCATAATCCTTTTTCTAAAGAGATAAATGCGTCGGAAAGATGATTAATGGTATCCGAAGGTAACAATGAATAGGTGCCGATCGTCTTAACTGCAATATCTGCCGCGCGCCCATGGATATATACCCCCATAATTAAAGCCTCTTTGGAAGAATAGCCCTGTCCAAGCAAGGAGGTGATTATCCCCGTCAGGATATCGCCACTGCCCCCCGTCGCCATTCCCACATTGCCTGTACTATTGAAATACACCTGCCCATCAGGCATAACCATCGCACTATTGGCCCCTTTTATTAACACGTAAAACTGATGTTTACGCGCAAAGACTTTCACTTTCTCAATCTTTTCAAAATCATCTTGCCAAGCACCCAATATCCGGCTAAGTTCTTTGGGATGTGGAGTCAATATACTCTGCGCTGGAACAAAAGCCCAGAGATCCGGTTCGCGGGCAAGAATATTCAAAGCATCAGCATCTAATACCAAAGAGGTATCATTAATACTTGAAATAAATACCTTTAATGCATCAATTGTATATTGCTCCGTTCCCATACCGATTCCGATACCTACAGACTGGTAGCCATCGATGGCCGGGAATTGGCTAATAAAATCCTGCTCAGGATCTGTCATCACCATCGCCTCGGGCACGGCGGTCTGTAAGATGGTATTACCACCGTCAGGCACATAAGCGGAAGCTAAACCGCAGCCCGCTCGAAGAGCCGCTTTTAGCGCAAGCTGAACAGCCCCCATTTTACCTTTACTTCCGCCAATAATCAGGGTATGACCAAATGTTCCCTTATGATCAAATTTCCTTCGTTGTCGATAAAAGGACCTGACAAGCGACTCGTCGACATAAAAAAGATTGGTTTCTACCGCTTCAATTGCTCGTTGGCTAAGATCGATATCCAATACCTTGAAGTCTTTTACATACCATTGGTTTTCGGGCAGCAGCAAGGCCATCTTGGGGAACTGAAAGGTATAAACCAAATCTGCCTTTACTATTGGAACATCTGCAGCAGTCTTTTTATCTGCCAGTAATCCAGAAGGCATATCGACGGAATAGATCCTTGCAGCACATCCATTTATACTAGAAATAAGTCCAATCCAGTCTGATGTTAGTGCACGCTTTAATCCATAACCAAACAGGCAATCCAGTACGATTGCATCGGAAGGGATAGCAATCTGGTCTTCCGCAGCAACTTTTTGAATGATATGATTGGGTAAACGCTTTTGATTGGCAAGATTATCAGCGGAGTAATCCTCCACATCCATTAAATAAACCTTGACTTGGGCCTGTTGTTGATCTAACAGACGAGCCAACACCAAGCCATCGCCGCCGTTGTTTCCTTTACCGCAGAAGATGAAAAAGGTACTGTACTCCAATCGGGGATGAAGCTTTTTAATTTCCTCAAAAACAACTGTTGCAGCTCGTTCCATCAAGTCTAGACTACTGATTTTTTGATCCTCTAAGGTTTCACCATCAACCCTATGCATCTGCTGAGCGGAAAGTATCTTCATTATTGTTGCTTTTTTTGTTGAAAGTACTTATTCTCAAGGTCAATTAAAAATCTCGGTATACTTTTTGGCGGGCTGGCGATAGTGATCCTAGTGTAGGATCCGACGAAGGAACCACATTGGATCGCTATCGTTTAGCTCATGCACGTGCCTGCTTTTTATTCACTTGTTGTTACCGGCTTCTTATTCACTTGTTGTTACCTGCTTTACTCCCCCTGTCCGTTTCAAGGTACCCCAGGTATTCAATTCACCTTTAATGGCTTTTCTGACAGACTTGAATAAAACGAAGTACATCAGTTGACGCCAGAAAAAACGTTGCGGAAACAAATAAATTAAATTGCTAAGCTTCTCGCCTTCCATTTTAAAGGCAATACCTGCAAAGAACATATCCACGAATACAAAAAGGAAGTAATAAAACATCACTTGGCCAAAACCGTTATGCAGTGAAAATAATCCTGCAATTCCCGTCCAGCTGATACCATTTACCTCGCTTAAGGAGAAAAGACCACTCACCAGAGAGAATAACATAAAAATATCGGCCAAGGGAGCAAATAAAGGAAGTATAATCTGAAAAATCAGAATATTAGGCATTCCGACCATGCCAAAATAGCCATATTTGGGATTCAACAGGGTCTGTTTATTCTTCCAGAAACTTTGCAACACACCAAAACTCCAACGGAAACGTTGCTTGAAGAGCATCCCGACCGTATCGGGCGCTTCCGTATAAGCGATTGCTTCAGATGAATTTCGCACGGTATAACCCGCTCTTAATATACGCATGGTTAAATCACAATCTTCCGCTAATGTATCTGTTGTAAATCCGCCCACTTCCAAAATAACAGATCTACGAAAGGCCCCAATTGCTCCTGGTACGACCGATATCATATTGAGCAAATCGAACGCTCTCCGATCCATATTCTGTGAGGTTATATATTCGATCGATTGCCAATGTGTCAATATATTATGCACATTTCCCACTTTAACACTACCCGCAACAGCGCCGACCTGAGGTTTATTGAAATATTTCATCAACTGTTTTAACGCATCTGTTTTCAGTTGTGTATCGGCATCGATACAAAGCACAAACTGTGCTTCGGATTGTTGGATACCATAGTTAAGCGCAGACGCTTTCCCCCCATTTGGTTTTGTAAATAACCTTACTTTAGGATGATCGCCATACACCTTACTGACAATCTCAAAAGTTTTATCTTTCGATCCATCATCAACAAAAATCAATTCATAATTGGGATAATCCAAATTCAACAGGCTTTTTATCGTCGCCAACACTGTTATTTCCTCATTATAGGCAGGAATGATCACACTTACCTTTTCCCGAGGTTCCACAACCAATTGAGATCGCTCTTTTTTACTTTTTTGTTTTTGTCGGATTGCCAGATAAGCAATCATTGCTGTTCTAAAAATTGCCAATACAATTGCAATGGAAAAAACCAAGTTAAGGAAGATGTTACCGTAAAACAATGTTCCTAAGAACAAGCGGTTGGAAGATCCACTAAATCCCGAATCGGAAGCATTTTCTACAGGGGGCATCAATTCATCACGTTTTTTTCCCATTAAATCTCCAATCTTCGCAAATTTATAACCGTGAGATTTAAAATAATGAATAATACGCGGCAAGGCGGCTATAGTCGCTTCTCGATTGCCTCCGGCATCATGTAATAGAATAATGTTCCCATTATCGCGTTGTTTGATGACTTCATTATAGATTTCATCTGCCGTACGGCCGGGTAACCAGTCGTTGGGATCAATGTACTCTCCAATATTGATGTAGTTCTCTTTCCGGCTCTGAGCAACAGGCAGAATTTCGGCAACAGTCTGTGGCTCGGCATCAGCATTAAAAGGAGCCCGGAAAAGAATTGTACTATGACCGGTTATACATTCGATGATTTTTCGGGTGGCATTCAGTTCAAACTTAACCCTATTTGGGCCTATTGTAGACATATCAGGATGAAAAAAGGTATGGTTACCGAGTTCATGTCCCTCTTGATATTCTCTACGAACCAGATCCATATTTTTCTCAGCCATAACACCAACAAGGAAGAAAGCTCCGGGAACATGTTCCTTTTTTAGGATATCCAATACTTGTGGTGTATACGTGGGATCGGGACCGTCATCAAAGGTCAGGACTACCGTATTATCTCTTTCTCCAAAGCGTTTGATTACATAATTACTTGGCGTCTTTACATACTCCTGATTCTGAACCATAAGCGTTGATGGGTCGTAAGTGAATTTCACTTCCCCCGGAGCGGGACTATTGACCAAGTCCAAAATTTCCCCATCGCCAATATATTGAATACCCCCGACATTGATCTGGCTTATCTTTCCAAAGTCAAAAGGTTCTTTTTTCAAGTTTTCTTGACCCAATGATCGTGAAATAAATGACCATAAACGGGCATCTTCACTTCCTAAACGCCACAGTGCAATACCGGCCAGCCCCCAGTCATCTGCTTTACGGATAAGATTAAAATAGGTTGCAGCGTCTGTAAAATAGACATCATGATGCATCCCTGTCCCATCTTTGTAGCTAAAGTTGAGATTTGCCGATTCGGGATCAAAAGTAATCTTAGCATTGTAATTATGCGCCAAAATAACAGCGTTATCATAAGTCAATGTCTTACCAACACTGCCTTTTGGCCAATCATATCCATAACAGGCCAAAGCCAGAATCACCTTGTCTGCATCGATCTTATTGCAAAGTTCATCGAGATTTTTTTCAACCCATGCCTGATGTGAAATGGCGCCGGCATTACTTTCAATGGAATGCTGATCATAAGCCATCAAAATAATATAGTCGTTGTATTTTTGTAACGCAATGGGATCGTAATCATCATTTTCAGGTGAGATATCCTGAGTGACAAGCAGGCGCTCCGTATGAAATACGGTATAGATATGGGCCATAAAATCGTTTAATGGCTTGTGATCATCCAACTGTAAATTCTCAAAGTCAATATTTATACCAGCAAAGCCATTGCGCTTCACTTTAAGAAGGATGTCGTCTATAAAACGCTGTTGTTTATCCGGATTAAGTAAAATAGCCTTTACAGTCTGCCCGTCAAAATCATTACCACTGAAATTGGAAATCTGTGCGATAGCTTTGCGCTTATATTGATGAATGACCTTAAGTGCAGCAGTATCTGCTTTATCCACTACTGTATCTTGATTAGGCACAGTAAAAAACGATTCCATAGCAACCATATCCAAATGACCAATATTGCGGCGTAGATCCGATAGAGACTGCTCACGGACTTCATTAGACCAAGAACTGACATAAAACCCCATATTGATTCTATCTTTGGTACCAATATGTTTCAAATGCTTCAGCTCCCGGTCACGTTTAATCTTCTCTAATTCGGATTTTACAATGGTAAACTCCTTAAATTGTTTGGATTTTTTTAATCTGGCGGTGGACTTTTCAGTCAACGCTGTGTTGGTATTAATTGTTGGAAAAGGAGGAATCTGAATCTTTCCCAATGTATAAACCACACATATAACACCAATGATCAAACCAATCACCAATGCTCTGCTCATCCATGAAAAAGCGTACCAGCGCTTTTTGCTTGACGTCTGAAAAATCTGTTTTCCTGACATAATCGTATTCTTATTAACTTCGGCTAAGCTACATCAGAAAATGATCCAAAAAGTTGATGAATAGCTTAAAAATTTCTTAATTTTTTCAAATGATTCACACTTCGAATTATATCTAAATTTAAGTATATTCGATGAAACGCAATACACTAGCTCAGAAACTTTTATATGAGATCAATATATGTACTCATTCCACTCCTCTCGTGTCAGGTTTTCAGTGGATGTGGGCAGCCAAATGTTGCTGCACCAAATAACAAAACTTTGAATCCGGCAACTATTGAGTCAATAGCACCTGACGGGAATCAGTTTATCAACCCCGATGGGATGACGATCAAATCGCGCATTTTGTTACCAGAAGGCTTTAAAAGACCTACCTATAAGGTAGAAGAATTTGGAAAATTTCTCGAAAATCTTCCATTATACCCCATCACCCAGGAGGTACATTATTATAACGGAAAAATTAAACCTAGAAATAACATCTACAATAGCGTTGTGAAACTAGACATAGGAAAGCGCGATTTACATCAATGCGCCGATGCTGTAATGCGGCTCAGGGCAGATTACTTATACCAACAGAAGCGGTATAAGGATATCAAATTCAACTTCCTTTCCGATAGCAAACCTCGCGCGTATACAAACTATGCAAAAGGAGACTACTCCTACCCAACCTATTGGAAATACCTGGAATATGTGTTTGCCTATGCCAATACAGCTTCGTTACACGATGAGCTGCCCAGCGTAAAAACGACTCAGGAAGTTAAGATTGGAGATACTTTTATCCAGAAGGGATCACCCATTGGCCATGCAATCATTGTAGTTGATCTAGCTAAGGACAGTACTGGAAAAACAATCGTGCTGCTCGCGCAAAGTTACATGCCAGCCCAAGAAATACAAATTTTAAACAATTGGAACAACAGCACGCTTAGTCCTTGGTACGATATAGACCAGGATATTATAAAAACCCCTGAATGGACATTTTATCCTAGAAACCTCAAAACCTGGGAATAGCCAGCGCTATAAACTTAGAATAGCCAGAGCTGATAATAATACTACCTTTTCAATCGATCAGCTGATGACCAAACAACAGATAAAAAATAATAAAAGATATTTTTGTCTTTTATTATAAATTTCTATTTTTGTACCCGATAGTCACTTGCAAATGAACCCTATCAAGGTTTACAAAATTCCTCGTAGCCGAGGTGGATTTTTTTGTTTTTTTATTCCGATCAAATAAAAGATAAAAAGGTATTTAAATATTCTATTATGATTACTGAAGCACAAAAAGAGTTAATCAAAGGCACTGTACCGGTTTTAAAAGAACATGGTGTAGCGCTGACCAGTTATTTTTATAAACGTATGTTTGCTCACAATCCTGAGCTTAAACATATCTTCAATATGGGAAACCAACAAAATGCGCGACAACAAACAGCGTTGGCCACGGCAGTGTTGGCCTATGCCGAGCATATCGAGAATCCCGCAGTCCTTCTTTCTGCAGTGAAACATATTGGACAAAAACACAGTAGCCTCAATATTCGTCCGGAGCATTATCAGATTGTTGGCAAGCATCTATTGGCCTCCATTCAAGAAGTATTGGGGGACGCTGCAACAGAAGAACTGATTGAAGCCTGGAAAGTTGCCTATTTTCAATTAGCAGACCTGATGATCGGAATCGAAAAGGATATGTATGATCAAATGATCCAGAACGACGGTGGATGGACGGGCTGGAAGCCATTCACCATTGTAAAAGTGGTATCTGAGACTGCCGAGATTCAGTCTATTTATCTCAAGCCAACAGATCAAGGAAAACTTCCAAAACATGAGGCAGGCCAGTATGTAAGTGTACGTGTATTTCTTCCCGAATTACACCTGTACCAACCAAGACAATATAGTCTTTCCGATGCGAGCAATGGAGAGTACTTTCGGATTTCGGTAAAAAGAGTAGCTACGGAAGGAAAACCTGAGGGTATGGTGAGTAATTATATACATCAATACTTTGAAGTTGGAAAACAACTGGAACTCACAGCACCTACAGGCTCCTTTCAACTTATCGAAAGTGAAAAACCAGATGTATTTATTAGTGGCGGAGTTGGTCAGCCCCCATTGATTGCCATGTTAGAGCATTTAGCTGACAAGAAAGAAGACAAACCAATCACTTGGATCCATGGTTGCCGTAACCCTGATTTACATGCGTTTAAAGAAAGAGTAAAAACATTGGAAAATCAACATCAAAACATAACTAGTTTTTCTTTCTATGACGAAGCTCAGGATGCGGATGCCGACGTGCTTGTGGGTTGGGTTGATCTCGCTAAAATAGATGCTTCGCATCTTCCACAGGAGGCAAACTATTACCTCTGTGGCCCATCAGGATTTATCAAAAAGCACTTCCAATATTTAACCAATCAGGGTATCAACGCTGAGAACATTCATTTCGAAGAATTTGGTCCAGCATCATTGCAACTAAATTAAGTGCACTGCCTCACTTCATCAAATAGTCATCCCTAATTTTTAATCATTGGTGGATGGCTATTTTTGATTTTGTACATTTGCAAAAAGCAAAAAAGATTATGGGCATTTTTTCTAAAACATGTGAATATGGACTACGGGCAGTTTTTTTTATCGCACAAAGCTCCCAAGAAAATAAACGCGTGAGCATAAAAGAAATAGCAGAGAGTATCCATTCTCCGGAAGCTTTTCTAGGTAAGATACTGCAGAATCTAAGTCGTGCAGGTATCATTCGATCCATGAAGGGACCTGGTGGTGGATTTTACCTCGACAGGGAAGATATGTCCACTCCACTATCCGAAGTCGTCAAAGCGATCGACGGTGAAAGCCTATTTGTCGGCTGCGGCATGGGGCTTGAATTCTGCTCCGAACAATATCCCTGCCCCTTGCATCACGAGTTCAAAAGCATACGCAATAACCTCTCGGAAATGCTTCAAAAAACAACGGTCGGCCAATTCAATGATGACCTGATTAAAGGGAAAATCCTGTTAACGAAAAGCCATATCGACCCGAATAAAACCACGGGTAATTCCTTGGATTAACAGGCTAAATCTTCAGCTTTTTCCTTCATTTTTTCTATTGAGCATCGTTTTGAAAATAATCCAGAAGACGCAAAATCAACTTTTTCAAAACATAAACTACACATCGACATAATCTACATAAACCAACTGATTAAAAGCAATATAAAAATTACAAAACATTAAAATATATCGCATTTAAGCGTCCCGCTATTCAATTATTCAAATCATTGAAATCCCTTCAAATTACGCGAAATAGGACGACCCAAGACCATTTCTAAACCTGTTATAAGGTCGCTACCAAACTCGGTATAACTCCCTGAAAGTAACCCTCACTTTTTATTTAATCCACTCCATTGAACAAGGAAATAGGCTTTTTGTAAGCCTATACCAAGGCAACAATGCTCCTTTTTTGACGCCTTTCCTTTGGGTTAAATCAAAAAAATACGGATCATTTCCTGACTATAACACTATTTTTATACAATTTTACATCTTTTAACATAAAATCAAAAAAAACACAAATTAACATCTATACAGCAACACATTACATCGATTATATAAATAAAAAAAACACATGTAAAACGGTTTGAAAAGCCTGGTTTTTATAGCGGAAAGGATGTGGATAAAATTTTATCCACACCCTTTCTGCTATTCATGGATAGCGCCAAAGCGGGCATTCCCTCCAGTGCCGGATACAAAAAATACAGGAGACCACAATCTTTAAATTCTTCATGTGTATTGTAGAGCTCGAAAAATTGAATGACCTGAAAAATGGCATCGGTCACAGTTCCCACCATTAACGATGGCCGCCTACCCAAAAGAGCATCCATGCAGCAGAGCGTGCACATGTACTTTACTATATTTCTCTAGCGCTTCTACCAACATCATGCGAAACGTTTCGCCCCCCCAAGCAAGTCCATTTGCAAAGACCACTTCATTAGATATAAGTAAACACCGGATTTAACACCATTTTAATTCGATCTAAGGTAATATCCCTACACAATCATCGCTTTACCCACAATTCACACAAAGTCGCTTAAAACGAATAATAACAATCTTTTCGCAACACTACAGGTTGATTCAAAAAACTCCCCGTTAAATTAGACAGGCAACTCCCACCTGAATCGATCTGCGGCGACCGAGACCAACCATCCAAATCACCCGACTTAATTCTAGCCCTCTTTTAATCGATTTAAGACATCTTCTCCGAGTAAAGCACCTTAGGTCACTCAAGAAAAAGAGAAGCAAAAACGAGCTTAAAACAACCTTCACAGCATCGGACCAGCACTGGAATGTGATGAGTTAGACAACCCTTTCGGTATACCCAACAGCGTCAAAAAACAACAAAATAAATCAATAAGAAGATTTAATACAGCTAAATAAACAGAATAACCTTAAGTAAAACATTACAAAATGAAACTACCCAAATCCATTAAAATCAAATTCACACAGAACAAAACAAACGCTTTTATTATATTTAAGTTTTCCCAACAAACCATGAGCAACACCCCCTCTGTATTGAGATCATTTTTAAAAGCAGAAATTGTAAAAATCAGGAAAACCCGCAATGTAATAATTGGTATCTTCCTCGCGATGTTCGTTTTTTGTTACGGATTTTTTCTGGTGGCTTTTTTTCAGAAATGGTCGGACAGTGAAGACAGGCTGTCGTTTTTTTCAAAATCACTCCCTACCCTATCCTTTCTTTTCGTTTATCTAGGCTTTGCGTTCGGCCTGTTGAGTTGGATAGCTTACATTAAAAACCAAAAATTCATCCATGCACTGCAACAACTAAACGACGATGATCTTGACATCTACCAACAATATAGCAGACGGCTAGTCCGCATCTTTTCAGCTATCGCCCCATATCTTTTTTGTGAAAATGAAATTTTATTTTTCCCATTCATTGGAAACAAACAGATCCCAATTAGTCAAATTCATCGCATTGAAACAAAAATCATCAGAAACTACCGGGGGCCCAACAGCTATCGCATCTATTTCTATAATGAATTCAACAAAATCTATCAGGTCACCATGAATCAGAAAGGAGCTTTTGATTTCTTACAGGAGCAACTTCGGAAAGAAAATCCAACGATAGTTGTTGTTGCTAGAAACCATTAAATACATACGAATTTTCAGATAATTCAGCGAAAAAGCGGAGCATCCCCATATCATCGTTCATTGAACTGCTAAATGTGATCCAGTTGAAAAATTCGCCCCTATGCTTCTCGCTAAAACCAACAGTCGACACCTAGCAACCTATCGTTTACCCCCAAATGAAACTAGACTGGAAGATAGACCTGGAATTCACCCGACTCAGCAACTTCTTTGATCACCTGATTTCTTTCTTCAAGAAAGCGCAGCATGTATCGGGTTAAAAATAGCCATTCTGCAAGCCTTCCCAGAACCCCGAGAGGAGCTTTAAAATTGAACACATCGCGCATTAATACTTTGCCATGTTCCAGTTCCTTGAAAATATGCTGGTGATCCATCGAATGAAACACTCCCTGAGTCATTCGATCTTCGAAAAAATGAGGTTTTTCCATCGCTGTTATCTGCACAGTTAATGTTTGCTTTACTCCAAGATGCCTTGCACGCCAGCGCACCTGCTGACCTGCCTCGATTAATCCTGTCGTCACCCCATCAATTGCCTTCTCCCCAGTTTTCTTTGTCGAATACATATGCAGATCAATACTACGTGCCAAGTCAAAAACAACCGATAAAGGAGCTTCTATAATTGTATCTAAAATAAGCTGCGGCATAATACTCTTTTAATATATTTCGCACGAATTTCGTAAAATTCAGTAATTTCTTTAGGATCGGGCACGAGAATTTTCTAAATTGATTTGCCTTCAGAGTGGCAACTAGACAATAATCATGATAACACTACTTCAATTCGAAAAATCAGATTTCCCGCTTTTTAAGTCATGGATTCAATCAGCAGAGGAACTATTACAGTTTGCAGGACCGTATTTTTCGTTTCCGATTACCGATTTCCAACTTGAAAAATACATTCAAGACCCAAAGCGAAACGCCTTTAAAATCATCGATACAGCAACCGAAGAAATTATCGGCCACTGCGAATTAAGCTTCGAACGGGACATTCCAAGGCTTTGCCGCATCCTAATTGCAAAAAGTTCCGAACGAAATAAAGGTTACGGCAGAAGCACGGTAAATGAACTACTCAAGCTGCTTTTTACTGAAGGCAATTATGAAATAGCCGATTTAAACGTTTATGACTGGAATCACAATGCAATCCGATGTTATGAAGCCGTAGGTTTTCGAATTAACGAAAATATTATTTCGGAAGTAACAATTGGCAACGAAACCTGGAAAAGCCTCAATATGAAGATTAGCAAATCTGACTGGAAAAGTTAATTTAGCGCTATGAAAAATAAGCGAAAATTAAAGCATATAGCAATTTATTTATTCGTAATGGGTGCATTGCTCGGTTTTTACAGCTGGAAAATCGAGCCACATTGGGTAAAATACGAGCAGATCAATCTAACTGTAAAACATTTACCAGAAGCATTGGAAGGAAAGTCGTTGATCCAAATCTCGGACATACATATCGGTAACTATGTGAATAAAGATTTTATAAAAAGAACCTTTCGGGAAATCCGAGCATTAAAGCCCGATATCATGGTATACACCGGTGACTTTGTACGTCTTGTCCAGAATAAAATCCCTTTAGAACAACTCGATGAAGTCATGCAAGATGTCCCAAAAGGCAAACTTCAAACATTGGCAATTCTAGGTAATCATGACTATGGAAAGAATTTTCAGGACAGTGCGGCGGCAGATTCAATCGTTAGCCTACTCAATGGATATTCGATAAAAGTATTGAGAAATGAAAGCGTAATAACCCAAGGATTAAGAATATTCGGTATAGATGACTTTTGGGGAACGAACTTTGACCTTGTAAAGACCATGAAAGACTATGATCAATCTCAAGCCAGTTTAGTTTTATGTCACAATCCGGATGCCGCAGACCTCGACGGCTGGAATGGATACAATGGCTGGATACTGGCAGGACACACGCATGCTGGCCAAGTAAGAATTCCTTTCTGGGGCTCCCCGATTATTCCCGTAAAGAATAAAAACTACGATAAAGGAATCAAGAAAATAAGCGGAGACAGAACATTATATATCAACCGCGGACTGGGACACAGCATTCCCATCAGATTCAACGCCCGACCCGAGGTTACCATTTTCACATTAAGGAAAGAATAACAATCCAAGGATCGATCCAATTTGACCCGTTCCTTTAAACAAGATATGGATAAAAGGCCGTGTGAATCGTCTGTCTATAATCTTCCAGTGGATTTCCATTTTGGTGTGCACCCAAAACAGCATAGCTTGAGCTCCAAAAATCTGAAATGATAAAAAGTTGGCGCACGAACCCCTGTAAATTTACCAAGGGTATATCAGAACGAAACATACCTAACTCAGCGTAATACAAAAATAGAGAGACAAGTTGCTCTTCACGCTGTGCCACCAAACTTCTGTAAGCTTCTGCAATACTGGGGATCCAGTTGCAAATTTCAACAAAATTCTCAAAAATAAACCTGTATTTCGATATCAGCGCATAAGAGCCATCAATAAAACTATCCAGCACCTGGCGAAATGTGCTTGCTTCATCTTCAGGCTTCAAAATCATCTTTTCATACTCGTTTTGCAATAATTGGAAAAGTTGAAAAATAATATCCTCGGTATGTTTAAAATGATAATGAAGATTACCGGCACTTATATTCAGTTCCTGAGCAATTTGACGCGTTGTTACCGTACGTATACCATCACGATTGTAAAGCTTCAGCGCACCCACAATAATTTTTTCTTTCGTATTCATGGTGTAAAATTAGAACAATTGTTCTAATTTTACACCATGAATACGAAATAAGACCATATACATGGAAAAATCAACGGGAAATTGGCTAAAAAGGCAATACATCGAATTAAAACAAACTTTAATCCCAGCTCATCCAAACGACAGTTCTTGGAAGAAATTCGGTAAACAGACTGCTTTCTTTATGTTTTTAACTTTAATGGCATGTGGTGCTATAGCAATGTTAATCGCCGTCTCCTTCGCTCATTAAGTAGGGAGCTGTTTGACGGCTTATTTATCTTCTACTGGTTTTGTTGGTTCTTTATTCGATTTACTCGGACTAATCATTCCCCTATCCCCTTTCTGAACGGATGGCTGACTGATTTCGTTTTTGTACCGATCATTATCCATTTTTCATCTATCGTGGGTAGTTATGTATTCAATAATGGCAGAGCCCATGGTTATCCGCTTTACCAAATCTGGATAATTTCATTCTTTACCTCCTTACTTTTTGAATGGATTATGCCTCAATATACCACTTATAATACCGGAGATATTGCTGACGTCGCAGCTTACTTTGCTGGAGGGTTATTTTATTTCTGTTTCCATCAATCCTTCTATATCAAAAAAAATCATCAACTTATACAGGACAGGAACAATAACCGGAAATTTACCCTATAAATTCTTAGAAGACAACTTAGAATCAACAGTATTTAAGGCAAAATATCACAGGACTACAAAGGTACCCCCAGTAGGACCATATAAAAAGTATACAAATCACGTAAAAAGCATACAGATCACATCAAAATTAGATCAGCGACATATTCAAAACAAAGGGGAATTCTAAAAATCGAACTTTTTCTGTAAAGGTAATCGTGAAATTATGCCGGTAGGGAAAAACTCTTTTCGCTATCAAGAGAGCGATTAATGAAAGCGATTTAAAAGCTAAAACTGCAGGAAGCCTCTCTTTTAAAGAATGCCATTAGCGGGAAAGCAGGCATTCAGATAAATGTAAAAAACCTTTGTTTGACTCCAAATACCCTGACATCAAACAAAAGGCCTTATAATCATCAATACTCGATTAAGAGTACTTTTTTAGCTAATACTCGATCAAGACTTCAGTGACTTGAGCACCTTGTTTAGCACTTTTAAATTTAAACTTCACTTTCTGATTCAGGTTCAATTTCTGTCCAGCAAGACGGTCATTGAAATAAATAGATTGCTGAGTTTCGTTGTCTCTAATAAACCCATAGTTGGAGTCGTTATTGTAATGGACAACTTTTCCGAAGGAATACTCGTCATGATGATTTGAGGCCATGCTTGGACTCTCCCCTTCTTTCAATTTTATCGCAGGTCTGTCTGAAATATTCCCATGTTCATCAACATAAGCAAACAGTTCTTCCAAAGATTTCCCCTTGTCGTTGTTTGTTTTGTTGAATTCTTTTTTCTCAATTTTTTGTTGTTTTTTGAGTAGTTTCTTTTTTTCTCGTTCTTTTTTGTTAAATGTAATTTGGCTTTTGCTCATTCAATATGGATTAAAATAAATGTTCCCGAGGAGGTTACGGACCTTTAGAGCTTCGTTGAAAAGATAAAAATGCGATGTGTTCTAAGGAGATAATTGCAAAGGTACAAAAAATTCTTTAAAAAAAGGGATGTTGAACGATCCTGCACCAAGTGATTTTAACCTGGAACCGATTCGTTTCTTTGATTTTAAACACCCATGTCCAGTTCATAAGTTATTGTCTAAACCTAGTCGCGTGCAATGGGGCTGATAACAGTCAGTCACCTGAAGCTTACCGATCTTTCAACCTTTTAAACAAGATGTATTCCGATCACAAAATTGAAAAATTCCATAAAACAAAAAGATCATTTGGACGTTATTTTTATAAAAAACTATGGAAATAAGAAACATCGAAAGGGACGAAAGAGGCAATTTTATTGCAGAAGTTGAAAATAATGAAGCCGGAATTTTAGAGTATACCTGGCAAAGCGATCATGAGTTTTCCATTGATCATACAGAAGTCTACGACGAGTATCAGGGAATGAGTGTGGGAAAAAAATTGGTACTGGAGGCTGTTGACTATGCCCGAAAAAATGACGCCAAAATTATCCCAAACTGTCCCTATGCGAAAGCTATCTTCGATAAAACAATAGCTTTTCAAGATGTATTGGCATAAAAAAGCCGTTTTATCCTGTCGATAAAACGGCTTTTTATACTGTATGGAGTGGGTTAAATCACAATATTGATTATTTTTCCTTTGACAAAAATAATCTTTTTGATCGCCTTCCCATCTAAATGCCGTTGTACATCAGCATGTGCTCTAATCGTATCTTCTACAGCTTTTTGATCTAAATCAAGCGCTAATGATAGATTGAATTTCATCTTACCATTGAAAGATACCGGATAAGCAAATTCAGATTCAACTAAATATTCTGGTTTAAACACAGGATATGAAGCGTAAGAAAGTGTACCAGCTTCTTTACCCAATAGCGCCCACAACTCTTCCGTAATATGTGGCGCATACGGTTGAAGAGTGACAACTAATTGCTCCAATATTTGTCGTTTATTGCATTTCAAGTCCGTCAACTCATTGACGCAGATCATGAAGGCTGAAACTGAAGTATTGAATGAAAAACGCTCAATATCATCTTCTACCTTTTTGATAATTTTATGTAAGGCTTTAAACTCTGCTTTGGATGGATCTTCATCGGAAACACTGAAATTACCCTCAGCATCGTGGAACAGTCGCCATAATTTACGTAAGAACTTATAAACCCCTTCAATACCATTTGTATTCCAAGGCTTAGCCTGCTCCAAAGGTCCCAA
Source organism: Sphingobacterium paramultivorum (assembly GCF_014109745.1). Lineage (NCBI taxonomy): Bacteria > Pseudomonadati > Bacteroidota > Sphingobacteriia > Sphingobacteriales > Sphingobacteriaceae > Sphingobacterium > Sphingobacterium paramultivorum. The sequence goes on along the minus strand of NZ_CP058555.1, from coordinate 861,867 downwards.
AAACATTTCGTATAGACGCAATGTATCTGCTCCATAAGATTCGATAATATCGTCAGGATTGACCACATTGAATTTGGATTTAGACATTTTCTCCACCTCACTACCGCAGATATACTTACCATTTTCCAATACAAATTCAGCATTTGCAAAATCCGGTCTGAAGTTTTTGAATTTTTCCAAATCCAATAGATCATTATGAACAATATTCACGTCTACATGTAAAGGAATAGTTTTGTATTCATTTTTTAATCCATAAGACACAAATTGATTTGTACCTCTCCCTTCGTCATCAAGTACACGATACACAAAATTAGAGCGCCCTTGAATCATGCCTTGATTAATCAATTTGCGGAATGGTTCTTCTTCATTTTGGTAACCCAAATCTTTTAAGAATTTGTTCCAAAAACGCGAATATAATAAGTGCCCTGTAGCATGCTCAGAACCACCGATATATAAATCTACTGCTTTCCAATAATCTACAGCCTCTTTAGATGCAAAATTGCCTTCATTTTTTGGATCCATATATCTAAACCAATACCATGAAGAGCCTGCCCATCCCGGCATCGTGCTCAGTTCATACTCATATTGATCTTCATATTTCCAATCTTTGGCCCTTCCTAAAGGAGGTTCACCTGATTCCGTTGGTAAATATTTATCAACTTCGGGCAATAAGAGAGGTAATTCTTCTTCTTTAATTAAATAAGGTAACCCATTTTTAAAGTAGACAGGAACTGGCTCACCCCAATAACGCTGACGCCCAAAAATAGCATCACGCATACGGAAGTTTATTTTCGCTTTACCTAATTTCAATTCTTCCAATTTAGTAATCAAAGCAGGAACCGCTTCTTGGTAAGTCATACCGTTGATAAAATCGGAATTGATGTATTTTCCTTCTTTATTTGGATCAGCTTCTTCTTCAATATTTTGGGTATCCGAAATAGGAATAATAGGAAGAGTGAAATGTTTAGCGAATAAATAGTCACGTTGATCGCCACTAGGAACCGCCATAACAGCCCCTGTTCCATAACCAGCAAGTACATAATCTGCGATCCAAATCTGTACATCTTGTCCAGAAATTGGATGTTTAGCGTAAGAACCTGTAAAAGCACCTGAGACTGTTTTTGTATCGGCCATACGATCTAACTCAGACTTTTTCGAAGTTTTCTCGATATAGGCATCTACTTCAGCTTGCTGCTCAGGGGTGGTCAATGCTATAACCAATTCATGTTCTGGCGCCAAAACGACAAATGAAACACCATATATAGTATCTACACGTGTCGTAAACACTTCAATTGCTGTATCGAATTGTGGTACTGGAAATTTCACGGAAGCACCCACCGATTTTCCGATCCAGTTACGCTGCATTTCAACCAAAGGTTCTGGCCAATCAATTGTATCCAAACCTTTCAATAAACGATCCGCATAAGCAGTAATACGCATAGACCACTGCATCATCTTCTTTTGCTCTACAGGATAACCACCGCGTTCAGAGACACCGTTGATTACCTCGTCATTAGCTAATACTGTACCTAAAGCAGCACACCAGTTTACTGTACTTTCACGCAAATAAGCAATCCGATATTTCAACAATTCCCGTTGTTGTTTTTCTTCATCAAAAGATTTCCACTCGTCAGCGCTGAATTCCATGACATCTTCATCTGAAACTGCTGAAATGCCAGTTGAACCGCTTGCAACAAACATCGCGATTAATGTTTCGATCGGTTCAGCTTTATCTGATTCCTTATTATACCAAGAATCAAACAATCTCATAAAAATCCACTGTGTCCATTTGTAATACGACGGATCAGAAGTACGTACTTCTCTACTCCAATCATAAGAGAACCCAATGTTATCCATTTGCTCACGATACCGATTGATATTTACCTCAGTCGTCACTGCAGGATGCTGACCAGTTTGAATGGCATATTGCTCTGCAGGAAGTCCAAAAGAATCATATCCCATCGGATGCAATACATTGAAACCTTTCAAACGTTTATATCTTGAAAAGATGTCCGAAGCAATATATCCCAGCGGGTGACCAACGTGCAGACCCGCTCCGGAAGGATAAGGAAACATATCCAATACATAGTATTTTGGCTTTTGATGCGTATCGGACGTTTTATACGTTTGATGATCCGCCCAAAACTTCTGCCACTTTTTCTCTAATGATTTGTGATTATACTCCATTTTTATTCGTAAGGAATTTTTATGACTTGCGAAATTACGATTTTAATACTGAAATGTGATAAAAGTTTTGTAGTTTGAACAATAAATTATAGTATTGAAAAGTTAATTAAACATAGGAAGAAAACAGCGTTCGAATTGATTTTTATCAAAGTAATTATAAGATTAATTCGAAATCTTCCACTCAAATAGTTACTTTCGCAAATAAATTTTTGCTTATTATGTCAGAATACGAATTAAGCACACAAAAAAGAAAAACAAAATCTGTATACGTATCTACGGTTATCAGTATCGCTCTCGTGTTGCTGGTAACAGGTATGTTGGGATTACTCTTGGTGCACGCTAAAAATCTTTCGAAATACGTTAAGGAAAATATCGTCTTAAATGTCATCGTAAATGATGGTACAAGCGAAGGTGATGTCCTTTCTCTACAAAAAGACCTTGAAAAAGATCCCTACGTGCTTCGCACCGAATATATTAGTAAGGAATTGGCTGCAAAAAACTTGAAAGAAGATCTTGGTGAAGATTTCGTACAATATCTGGGGCATAACCCACTATTGCCTTCTTTGGATGTTTACATGAAAGAGAATTATGCCAATACAGATAGCATTAAAACTTTTATTGAAAAGATCTCCAAAAACAATAAAATTAAAGAAGTTGTATACCAAGAATCATTAATTGACATGATCAACAAAAACGTACGCATCATTGGAATGATTGTTCTGGCTTTTGCGGTTATCCTATTGATTATCGCCGTAGCTTTAATCAACAATACGATACGTCTTGCGATCTATTCACAACGTTTCTTAATCAAAAGTATGCAATTGATTGGGGCTACTAAAAACTTTATTCGTAAACCATTTATAACGTATGGTATCATTCATGGTTTACTGGGATCTTTGATCGCGATTTTACTCCTCATTTTAACGCTAAAATTTGCACAGCAGCAAATACCAGAGCTGGTCTTTTTACGCAACTGGTTCGAATTTGCGGTGATCTTTTTAGGCGTAATCTTGATTGGAATTCTCATTTCGGGACTTAGCACCTATTTCGCGGTGACAAAATATTTAAAGGCACAATCTAACGATTTATACAGATAAAAAAATGGCTCAAATAAAGAAATCTACTGAATCAGTCAACAAAGGTTCATTTGTATTCTCCAAAGTAAACTACCAACTGTTTATAGCTAGCTTAATTGTTGTAATCATTGGCTTTACATTGATGTCTGGTGAAACTGATATCTATAGTTTTACCAAGATTACGTTGGCCCCTATTGTTGTTGTTCTCGGGTTTGCGCTAGGGTTCGCTGCAATTCTATACCGCCCCAAAAACAAATCCAACTAAAGTATAATCTTATTTCAAACAGATGTCTATTATTGAAGCTATCATCCTTGCTATCATCGAAGGATTAACGGAGTTTTTGCCTGTGTCTTCGACAGGCCATATGATTATTGCTACTGCCTTAATGGGTATTCAACCATCGGCATTTGTTAAATTATTTACGATTGTCATCCAGTTAGGAACGATATTATCCGTTCTGGTACTATACTACAAACGTTTTTTCAAAACGCTATCATTTTACTACAAATTGGTCATTGCAGCTATTCCAGCCTCTATATTGGGCTTGCTATTCAACGATTATATTGATGCATTATTAGAGAGTCCCTTAATGGTCGCAGTTATGTTGGTGGTCGGTGGCGTAGTTTTACTTTTCGTCGACAAATGGTTTAACAAACCAACAGTAGAAGATTCGGACAATGTTTCTTACAAACAAGCTTTTATGATCGGTGTATATCAATGTCTTGCATTGATCCCGGGTACATCAAGATCCGCAAGTACGATCATTGGAGGTATGGCCGAAAAGCTAACACGTAAAGCAGCAGCCGAATTTTCCTTTTTCCTTGCGTTACCAATGATGTTTGGCGCTTCTGCGGTAAAACTTTTGAAATTTTTTAAAGAGGGAAACACCTTCACGGGAGAAGAACTCAATTTACTTATTATAGGAAATCTAATTGGTTTCGTTGTTGCGATCGTTGCTATTAAGTCTTTTATTGGCTTTTTAACCAAATATGGTTTTAAAGCTTTTGGTTGGTACCGAATCATCGTGGGTGTTATCATTCTTACCCTCCTACTTTCGGGTCATAGTTTACAAATTATCTAAAATCTTTGGATGGAAAATATAGAGGTTAGTGAAAACTCAGCAAAGTTCAATTTTGCTGAAGGAGAAATGTTGTTGATCGATAAACCTTTAACATGGACAAGTTTTGACGTTGTTGGCAAAGTTAGAAACTCAATCAAACCGTTAAAATTAAAAGTCGGTCATGCAGGAACTTTAGATCCACTTGCGACCGGTCTACTCATTGTGTGCACCGGCAAACTCACAAAGAAAATAGACAGCTACCAAGCCGAAGACAAAGAATATACAGGTTCGATCACCTTAGGAGCGACAACGCCATCTTATGATCTGGAAACAGAAATTGACCAAACCTTTTCAATCGATCATATCACAGAGGAAATGATCTTCGAAGCAGCAAAATCCTTTGAGGGTGAAATTCAGCAATTTCCTCCAGCCCATTCAGCCATAAAAATTAATGGTGAACGCGTCTATGAAAAGGCCCGTCGTGGCGAAGAGGTGGAAATAAAATCCCGCCAGGTGCGCATCAATAGCTTTCTTATTGAAAAGATCGAGCTCCCCAACGTGTATTTCCGTATATCCTGTTCAAAAGGAACCTACATCAGATCATTGGCCTACGATTTTGGAAAATTCTTACAGAGTGGATCACATCTGAGTTCTTTGAGACGCACCAAAAGTGGCGATTATAGGGTAGAAAATGCTTGGAATCTTGAACAACTTATCGCTGAAATAAAACGTCATAAAGAAATCATTAAATAACTTTACCATCCCATTTTATTGATTCTTTATCTTATTTTTGCAAAAACTCCTATAAATGAAAATCTACAGAAGTTTAGATGATTTCTCACCAGTTGAAAATGCAGTTGTAACCATCGGTACTTTCGATGGTGTTCATATTGGCCATCAAAAAATATTGGCTCACTTAAAGGAAGCAGCTCATAAAATTAATGGTGAGACAATTTTGCTTACTTTTTTTCCACATCCACGATTGATTATCAATCCAGATGATGATAGTTTACGCCTAATCAACGATATCGAAGAAAAGGTCAGTCAATTAAGCAAAGTGGGAATTGACCACTTAATTATCATTCCTTTTTCCCGTGATTTTTCAAATCAGACTCCGGAAGAATATATTAGTAATGTTCTTGTAGGCAAATTGGGTACAAAAAAGATTGTGATAGGCTATGATCACCATTTTGGAAAAGATCGAAAGGGTACTATGGGCGATTTAGAGCAGTTTGCATCTATATTTGACTACAGTGTTGACGAAATTCCAGAGCAGGATATCAATGATATTGCAGTATCCTCCACACGAGTACGTGAAGCGCTTATAAAGGGCGATATAAGAACGGCTAATCTCTATTTAGGTTATCCTTTCGAATTAACGGGAACTGTTATTAGAGGCGACCAAATTGGGCGTACAATCGGATTTCCGACAGCAAACCTGCAGGTTCACGAACCCCATAAACTAATACCAGCCTATGGTATTTATGCTGTTGAGGTATACATCTATAATCATATCCAAAACATCACTACGGGCGAGTATAAAGAGGAAAATCCGGTTTCAATTGCGAAAGGTATGGGCTATATAGGGACCAGACCCACTGTTGATGGAATGAATCGTGCGATTGAAATCAGCCTATTCGATTTCGATCAGGATATTTATGGCAAGACACTACGTGTCAAGTTCCTTCATTTTATCCGACATGATGAACGGTTTGACTCGCTTGAAGAAATGAAAGCTCAGATCAAAGCAGACGAAGTCGAAATCAGAAGTCTTATTGGTTAGAACAAGTCTGTTAGCTATAAAATAAAAAAGCGGGAATTCCCGCTTTTTTATTTTATAGCTATTTTTTCTCTTCCTTGCAAAAGAAGATATTATTTAATAAACGCCTGGATACCCAATCTGTAGCTATCCAGTCCAAAACCACAGATCACCCCTTTACAATTCTTTGCCAGGAACGAATGATGGCGAAATTCCTCTCTTTGATGGACATTGCTTATGTGAACTTCAATAACGGGTGTTGTAACTGCCGCAATTGCATCTCCAATAGCAACAGATGTATGCGTATACGCTCCAGCATTCAACACAATTCCATCAAATTCAAAACCAACTTCGTGAATCTTATCGATTAACCCTCCTTCTGAATTGCTTTGAAAATAGTGTAATTGCACCGTTTCAAACTGTTGTTTAAGCTCTTCAAAATAGCTAAGGAAATCCTGGCTACCATAAATTGATTTCTCTCTTACACCCAACAAATTCAAATTTGGGCCATTCAGTATGAGGATTTTTTTCATCGGAATATAATTATTTTTGTGCATGCCCATTGGATAAATGACCTAACTCATGCAATTATTCAGTTTAAATCGACCTTTTTAAAGTCATGACAAATCATAAGTAGGGATCGCCAACCATCGGATATTTTATTCTGGCTGTATCAAAGTTGTCTTCCCTATCTTGTCAATTTGTCGTGAGACCTCGTTTTAAAAACAAACTATATTGGTTTTTACAGCGTTTATGGCCAAATCAATATAGTTTGTCTTATTTCTAGTATAGATCAGTTTATAAAAATTTCTATAAATCGTTATAAATTGCTCGGAAACTTGAGCGAAGTCCAAATGACACAACACCAGACTTATTGACGACAGGTGTTTCGTATTGTGCTTTTGCGTAACGTTGGGTATAACCGAGTTCTAAGCGAAGGTTATACTTCGGGTTGAGCACATAAGCTGCCTTCGCATCCGCATAATAGATATTGTTCTTTATTCCTTGCGCTATATGATTTCCGTACATATTCGGTATTGTATTGTAGGACTGAAAGATGTCCCCCCCCATATTACTACCATCAGGGAGATCCAGCCCATTTTGGGTGAACATACCCTGTAACGAAAAGTCCCATCTATCCCAAGCATAGTTCACAATCCCAACGAGCTCTCTAAAGTTTGCCCCTTTCGGATGAGCCAATGGTTCGGCATTGTTGCTATAGTTTGAATACGATTTAAAGTGTGCGTAAGTATATGGTCTTGCCGTATTATACTCGGCAAGAAAGTTCAAGTTCTTAACACCAAATACATCATATCCCCTTACACCAAGTTGTGCGCCCCATTTGTTATGCGCATAGCCGTTACCTGCGAAGAATTCTTTTGCTGTAAATTCACCCAACAAAAACTGTCCATACGCAGTCAATCTATAAGGTAATTTATATTTGGAGGTCAATCCTAAAAACATTTTATCGGGTGAAGTACGATTATTACTTTCAACAGGCCGGATAAAGATAATTGGACTAATATAACTAAAATCAAAACCTCTTTTACCAGCTTCATCTTGAGCAGCCCAAACGACAGATTGAAAAAAGCCTATCGATAATTTATTCGTCACATTCCAATCCAAATATTGGAATGCCCCCCATTTTTTTCCGTCTCCTAAACGTGTATTATTCTGCCCTTCCATCGGAGTTGTACCCGTCAAATCCTGTCTAGGATGCGTTGGATCATTCATATAGGCCCATATCGAAGTATATTGAACATTCCCTATGGTCCCGGTCAATTTCAGATGCGCATAATTTGAGGAAAAGTCCGATAAAAGCATCGATCGATAGCCATCCCCGATAAAGTTTTTGTCGTAAGCCAAAGTTGCCTGGATATACTTATGGGCATCATAAGTCATACTAGCTGTCGCATACATCCAGTCCATTTTATTCTTGGACTGAAATTTGGTGTTTCCTTGACCCGGAATAACTTTATGCGCAACAATATAATCATCTAAATATTTAGGAAAGACAGCTTGACTTTCAAATGCGGAAGTATTAAATGTAAATTTGTTTCCGACATTCAATCCCACCTGAAATCCTCTACCGTTCATCCATGTACGGCGCTTGTCGCCCTGCATGTCCTTTCCAATATAAAGATCCGGTAGAAAATCAGCATAAAATGTGTAATCGTCTTTCTCAACCTGCACAAGATGTTCATTAAAAATTTTGCGCATAAACCAATTGGACGAGGAAACGGGTTTATTGGATTGTATTGAATCAAACTTGGCTAACAATAAAGAGTCTTTAATGACGAATGGTTTAGCAGAAGTATGCATCCTCGTTTCAGTAGAATAAACCGCATCGTTCATTTTTTGATAAAAATGATACGAATAAGGCTGACTCTTAATCTGGGCAAAACCTCCGAAGGAAATACCTACTCCCATGCCTGCCAGCACAATTCGGAGTAAATTATTATTTTTTGTTATATTAAGCCTCATAAAATTATTTCAAAGATTATTTTTTCTAGCAAAATGCATTCCTAAACGCAAATTAACCGAATAAAATTGACTTTATTCATATGTTCAGTCAATTTTATCATGCTAAATCGTATTTGCTGTTCCTTTTATTCAAAAATATTTATATCTTGCATTTCAGTAAATAACCTTAAATCATAAAAAATAGCCCTAATAAGCATGAAACGCAGAACATTTATCCAAAACGCAACCCTGTTAACCGCAGGTGCACTTACAAGCAAATTTTCATTTGCTCAGGAACATTCTTTTCCCACTGTTCGGACAGCTAAAGAGAAAAGACTTTTCTCGAGCAAGGTAATCGAAGATGCAATTGTAGAATTTCAGAAAAATGTTAAAAATAAGGAACTCGCTTGGTTATTTAACAACTGCTTTCCTAATACCTTAGATACTACCGTATTTCCCTATGTCCAAAACGGAAGGAATTACACGTATGTGATTACAGGAGATATCGATGCGATGTGGTTACGCGACAGTAGTGCGCAGGTATGGCCATACCTGCCGTTTATGAAAAAAGACAAAAAACTGCAGGATCTTATTGTTGGCTTAATTCAAAAACAGAGCAAATGCATCAATATTGATCCTTATGCCAATGCATTTTACAATGACCCAACAAAGAAAGGCGAATGGTTCAGTGATCACACAAACATGAAACCTGGAATTCATGAACGAAAGTGGGAAATCGATTCATTGTGTTATCCAATTCGATTAGCTTATCATTATTGGAAAGAAACAAATGACAGCAGTCCATTTAATGAGGAATGGCTGGAAGCTCAACATAAAGTATATCAGACTTTCGTTGAGCAACAACGTAAAGATAGTCTAGGCCCATATAAATTTGAGCGAACAACCTCCAGGGGCTCCGATACATTACAGGTAGATGGCTATGGATATCCTGTAAATCCAGTTGGTTTGATCTGCTCTAGTTTTCGACCTTCGGACGATTCTACAATTTTCTCATTTCTTATTCCATCCAATTTATTTGCGATTGTTAGTCTGAGGCAGTCTGCCGAAATTTTGAAAAAGGTTAAAAATGAACATGAACTCGCTGCAAAAATGGAAGCACTTGCGAATGAGGTCGAAACAGCAGTCAATAAATATGGTATCATCGACCACCCGACGCTGGGCCGGATTTACGCATTTGAAGTAGACGGTTTTTCGAGCCATCTTATGATGGATGATGCGAATATTCCTAGTTTGTTGGCTCTACCTTATTTAGGAGCTGTAGATCTAAATAACGAAGTTTATCAACGTACGCGTAACTTTGTTTTGTCTGATAAAAATCCATTCTTTTTTAAAGGAACAGCAGCAGAAGGCATTGGTGGACCTCACATAGGAAGAGATATGATCTGGCCGATGTCCATTATTATGCGGGCGCAGACCTCAACAAATGATGATGAGATTCGTAATTGTATTAAAACCCTGGTCAATACACATGGTGGAACCGGATTTATGCATGAATCTTTTCATAAAAACGATCCTAAAAAGTTCACAAGACATTGGTTTGCTTGGACAAATACATTATTTGGCGAATTAATTTGGAAAATATACAAAGAGAAACCATCTTTGCTTCAATAAATCTGAAACTTGTAACACAATGTTATAAGTGAAAGAACTTATAACATTGTGTTATGGATAATTTAACAACACCCGGTCCCATTGGTATTTTTGATTCCGGTTATGGAGGACTCTCCGTATTCAAGGAAATTCAACAACTTTTACCTCAATACGATTATATCTATTTAGGCGATAATGCCCGTGTTCCATACGGTACAAGATCCTTTGAGACCGTTTATAATTACACCAAACAATGTGTTTTTAAATTATTTGACCTGGGCTGTAATCTCGTTATTCTCGCATGTAATACAGCTTCTGCAAAAGCATTAAGGACTATTCAACAACATGATCTTCCCCCTGGAAAGAAAGTCCTTGGCGTCATCAGACCCACTACAGAAATCGTACACAATTTTACGAAAACTAACAAGATCGGTATTTTAGCCACTACAGGAACGGTAAAATCTGAATCCTATAAGATAGAAATACACAAATTCAATCCAGAAATTGAGGTTTTTCAGCACGACTGCCCTTTTTGGGTACCTTTGGTAGAAAACAACGAAATCAATACCGAGGGCGCTCATTACTTTGTAGAAAAAGATTTACGGGAACTTTTACAGCAATCCGATCAGATCGACACCATCGTGCTTGCCTGTACCCACTATCCGCTATTGCTGCCCGTAATCAAAAAATATACACCAAGTAATATAAAGATCATCTCCCAGGGACCTATTGTTGCCAATAGCTTAAAAGAATATCTAGGTAGACACCAGGAAATTGAAACACTTTGTTCTCAAAATGGCCAACTGGCCTTTTATACAACAGATGATCCGAGAGACTTTGAAAGTAAAGCAAAAATATTTTTTGGACAGCCGATAGCCGCAAGCCATATCAGTGTTTAAAAAATAAAAGGCAATAATTTTTAAAACTTTTACTTCCCAATTTTCGTTATTCTGATAAAAGGCGAGTAAAATGAAAAAGAACTTTATAACCATTGCTTATAATCAGGATACACAGCACTGCGAATCCAAAGAGTTTTCAAGCATTCAGGAAAGTGCAGATTATTTTAAGACTTTCGAGACCTCTGCTCAGCCCGATTATGTACCCGTGTGTATCTACAATTTAAACACAAACACGATTCTAGATATAAGTGATTATTATGTAAACAAGGATACTGAACTCCACCGAATCGTAAAAAACTGCCTGGCGGAAAAATAACTCCTTTAATACTTAAAAACAAATTAGCTGGCTAGCATCCCCCTTTCTTATTAGTATGAGTTATATATTTATATTATTACATTCTGAAAAATAATATTTCATTAATTTTTAATATCTTCAAGCAGATAATCAGACCAAAAACAAGTCACAGATAATGAAAACCAAACTGACAATAAGCCTCTTAACAGTATCTTTAGGATTAACAGCATGTAATTCCAACCATGCGAATTCAAATTCAAGTTCGGATAGCAGTGCAAATTCTGCAACTGACACAACAAGTTATCCTCCGGTAGAAACACAAAAGGCAAATACAAGTTATAAGCCAGCATTTGCTGGACAAACCAGAATTAAAGGTGCAAAGACGAGCACGCCGTTCGAAGGTAAAGTAATTGCCGAGGGATTAAAATCTCCTTGGGGTATAACTGCTTTACCCGATGGCCGATTATTAATCTCAGAAAAAGAAGGTGATTTTCGCATTGCAACGGCAGACGGCAAATTAAGTGAACCAATTAAAGGTTTACCTCAAGTCAATAGCAGTGGACAAGGTGGACTTTTGGGATTACGTCTTGATCCAAAATTCGAGTCAAACCGTATGATATATTGGGTTTTCTCTGATAATACCGCTGCTGGAACTTTGACGGCCGTTGCAAAAGGAAAGCTCTCAGCCGATGAGAAATCAATAGAAGGCGCTAAAGTTATCTATCAGGCTACTCCTGCTCATAAAGGGAATCTGCATTATGGTGGACGAATTATCTTTGATAAAGAAGGCAACATTATTTTGAGTACGGGTGAAAGATCTGATTTGGTCACACGACCATTGGCACAAGATCTGAATGCAGCATTGGGCAAGATCCTACGTATCACCACTGATGGACAGCCTGCCCCTGGGAATCCATTTATAGGCAAGGCAAATGCACGTCCAGAAATTTACAGTTATGGACATCGTAATCCACAGGGACTTGCCTTACATCCTGAAACTGGCGATCTTTGGGAAACCGAATTTGGTCCACGGGGCGGCGACGAGTTGAACAGAATTGAAGCAGGCAGGAATTATGGATGGCCAACGATTACGTATGGTATAGAATATAAAGGAGATAAAGTTGGTGCGGGCATCCAACAAAAAGACGGTCTTGAACAACCTGTCTATTATTGGGATCCTGTTCTCTCGCCTAGTGGAATTACATTCTATACCGGGCAAAATATTCCAGAATGGAAGAATAATCTTTTTATTTGCGGTCTAAGCAGTATGCACATTGCCAGAATTATACTGAAGGACAATAAAGTGGTTGGAGAAGAACGTCTACTAGGTAGTGAAGGGCAGCGATTTAGAGATATCACACAAGGAAAAGATGGTGCGCTTTACGCAATCACAGATATCGGTAAATTATATAAAATTGATAAAAAATAAATACTTCGATTCGACGCAGCCCCTCTCAAATGGGCTGCGTTTTATGTTGACCTAGCCCTAAAAAACACACTTGCAACTATTTTTTATTGACCTTATTTGCTATATTTCTTTTCGAACATGACAAGCCCTATAGTTTGGCTCGATTATTGATCACTTATTAGCGAATCAATAAATTATTATATGGTAAAAAAAGAAAAAATGAAAAAACTATTAGAAATTAATCCCTTGTCATTCTACATGACCAACTGGGGATTCGTAAACAACACCGCCCCAAAAAGAACGCGCAAAACCTGCCAACCTTCTCCCAAAAATTAGGCGTTCTTGCTTAAACAATTCAATTAAAATTTATTAAAACCATCTGCTGATATCCTCCATACGGATATTAAGTAAGAGATTTATTTCTTTTACTAGATCCGTATGGAAGGGCATTAAGCTATGCGAAAAAAAATGCCAATGCGATTACGATTATAATACAAGCAATCATAATGTATTTATTCAATTGGCTATTTTTCTCTCCTTCGTCACTTTTATAGTGATAATCTCGTTTGTTGGGCAAATTCATAAGCTTGTTTTTATTCATGATGAAGTTACGGACTTTTTTCCATATTATTCGTGATGATAAGGCTCCCCTTTCATGATAGAAAAAGCACGATAGAGCTGCTCTGTAAAAAACAAACGAATCATTTGATGCGAAAATGTCATCTTGGACAACGAAATTTTTGACTTCGCCCGATCATAAATTTTTTGGTCAAACCCATAGGGGCCACCAATAATAAAGACCATATGCTGAACACTTTGTACCATCATTTTTTCCAGATAAGCAGAAAACTCCAAGGAACGAAACTCTTTTCCATGTTCATCCAGCAAAACGACTAAATCTTGAGGCTGTAATTGTTTCAAAATCAGCAGAGCCTCCTTATCTTTCTGCTGCTCAGCAGAAAGATTCTTCACATTTTTGATGTCTGGAATGACCACAATACTAAAATTTACATAAAACTTTAACCGTTTAATATACTTGTCAATACCCTCAATCAGGTACTTGTCATCTGTCTTACCTATACAAAGTAGCGTTATTTTCATCGAAACATTTTGTTAGTTTTTGCTATGAATAGCTCAATAGAAGCCGCCTTTCACGATCCAAAACAATAAATATCCGCTAGCTTCCAGTTGGTGTGAAAAGCTTTCCACGAACTTTTACCAAAAGCTGATACGCTAATAAATCGGGAATACTTCCAAAGTGAACAAAGTTCTGATTTTATTTAAAATAAACACAATCAAAAAGACAAAAAAACATTAATCCCATTTATTCGTTTAGTTATAAAATATTTATTTTCTCGTACACGCTCAAAACATCACGTTGAAAATGGATAATATCCTCGTTTTAAGCGCATCGATCAGATCAAATTTGTTGTATATAACGATAGGAACGAAATATATTTCAACAAATCCAATACGCAGCTATAAAACCACTGCGTTAGTTGTCTAATAAGATAGAAAGCTGTACGTGCTCATTTGGATCACAATAATATGGAAATGCAAACAAATTAAGTATACACATGAAAATAATAAAATCAATCATTCTTATTGCTCTTGGCTTATTAGCACATGAAACCTACGCTCAGACAACCGCGGTAGACAGTACGAAAACCTGGATTATCAAAGGAGAAAACACCTTTCTGATCAACCAAAGTTCATTTTCTAATTGGGCTGCTGGTGGGGTGAATTCATTCTCCGGCAACCTAACTCTTAATTACGACTTCAATTACAAGAAAGGCAAATGGTCATGGGACAACAAGGTCCTTGCGGCTTATGGGCTAACCTTTCAAAAAGAGTCGGACTGGCGCAAAAATGATGACCGATTAGTTTTAAATAGCTTGTTGGGACATCAGGCATCTCAATATTGGCTTTATACCTTTTTTCTAAACTTTAACACACAATTTGCCGATGGTTATGACTACACAGCTTCACCCAAAAAAAGGATATCCCGGTTTTTAGCTCCGGCATACCTGAGCTTCGGTCCGGGTTTTGCGTATAAACGATCGGACAACCTCAGATTTAATCTTTCACCTGCGGCTGTGCGGTTTGTATTCGTAAGTGATACGCTCCTTTCCACACGATATGGACTAAATCCGAACAGCAAGTCCCGCACTGAATTCGGCGCATCATTTGACGCTTATTATAAAGTAAATCTAATGGAGAACATTTCATTTGAAAATATACTAAAACTCTATTCAAACTATTTAGATAAACCTCAAAATGTAGATATTGACTATACGGCCAATCTTTTTATGAAGGTAAACAAGTTTATTACAGTAAACGCAGGTGTACAGATGATCTACGATGACAATACGGCTATTCCGATTATTAAAGATAATGTTGAAGTTGGAAAGAGAAATTCTGCCCTACAAATTAGGCAAATTGTCGGTGCAGGCGTGACATACAAATTTTAAAGGTAAAAAAATAGCATAAACAAGCTCGCATAAGAAACATAAATTACGAAGGCGCCGTAAACGAAAAAACCGAATTTAAATCATTCGGTTTTTTCTATTATTTAGGAATACTTATGTAAAATTAATCTCTAAAATGGGGCATCATCGGGCATATCGTTCATTCGAGACGGCATAGTAATACCACCACTGAAGCCCCCAGCACTAAAATCATCAGCAAAGTTTGGCGACGGATTCAATGCCGAAGCAGAAAATGTAGCCGGCGCATCACCGAATCCATCTCCACCACCCATACCCGAAAACTCATCTTCTAAATCCACAAACTTCACAAATTTACCCACAAAGCGAAGTGGAACAATTCCGGTCTCACCATTACGGTGTTTTGCAATAATAACCTCACCGACACCGGCAGTAGGACGCCCCTCTTCATCTTCTGTTAATCCATAATATTCGGGTCTATATAAGAAAAGAACCATATCCGCATCCTGCTCAATAGAACCAGACTCCCGTAAATCAGACAACATAGGACGCTTACTATTTCCTGGCCTTGACTCTACTGCACGACTCAACTGCGACAATGCAAGCACTGGAATATTTAACTCTTTGGCAACAGATTTCAAAGCACGGGAAATACTACCGATCTCTTGTTCACGGTTCCCCCCACCTTTACCGTCTGCTTTTCCATGCATTAACTGCAAGTAATCGACGATCACCATTTGGATATCGTATTGTGCCTTTAAGCGCCTGCATTTAGCTCTAAATTCGAACACATTCAACGCCGGCGTATCATCAATAATAATAGGTGCATCAGTTAAACGACCAATCCTCGAATGTAATTGTTGCCATTCATGATCAGCAAGATTTCCTTTTTTCAATTTCTCTTGCTCAATTTCTGTTTCACCAGCGATTAGACGATTGACAAGCTGAACAGATGACATCTCCAGCGAGAATACGGCAACTGCTTTACCGTGTTCCACTGCAGCATTACGTGCAACAGAAAGTACGAATGCCGTCTTTCCCATCGCTGGACGTGCTGCAATAATAACAAGATCTGAAGGCTGCCAACCTGATGTCATACGATCCAATGCCGTTAAGCCAGAAGGCACACCTGTCAGACCGTCTGTACGGTCACGCAGCATCTCAAGATTAGAAATCGCCTCACGCATAATATCGTCCATCTTTCTTGAATCTCTTCGCAAGTTATTCTGCGCAATATCAAACAAGCTTTTCTCGGCATGATCCAACAGATCGAAGATATCTGACGTTTCATCGTATGAGCTATTAATAATTTCAGTAGAAACTTTGATAAGCTCACGTTGGATGTATTTCTGCGAAATAATACGTGCATGATACTCAATATTAGCTGCCGAAACCACGCGATCTGTCAATTGCGTAATATAATAGGCACCGCCGACCATTTCAAGAGCCCCCATCCGTCTAAGTTCCGAGGTAACGGTTAATATATCAATTGGGGAAGTTTTTTGAAAAAGGCCAAAAATTGCTTCAAAGATCTTTTGATGTGATTCCTTATAGAACGATTCCGGTTTTAAAATATCAATAATTTCACTCAGCGCATTCTTTTCAAGCATCAAAGCTCCCAAAACAGCCTCCTCAAGATCTACTGCCTGCGGCGGAAGTTTACCCAAACCACTCACCAAATTATTTAATTTGGTACGACGTTCGCCATAATTACCCCGTTTGTTATTATCCGTGTTATTCGCTTCAAAATTACTGTCGTTCATCATGATATTATATCAGAAATATAGCTTTGCTATCCTTATAAATTTTAGATAGGATAACAAATGTATAAAAAATAAAATTCACCACCATGCGGAGTTACACACAGAGAAATTCAACGATCACACCCGAAACCTCAAAAAGCTTTGAAGGACACAGATTTACATAGTGAGTTTTCAACACTTACTGTTGAAAAGATGTTGAAAATAAAAAATCACTACTTAAAATCAATACATTAAAAAATGTTAATAACTTAAGCCATTGTGAATAAGCAAAATGGTAAAAAGCAAATCAATACCCTCCACTATCATCAAAACAAACTGACTTTAAGATGAAAACAAATCCCTTTTTTAGCACTAAAAAATATTCATATATTGTATCTTTGTAACTATGACGCACGACTCCTCAACATTAAAACCCTATAAAGACACCAACGATGGGAAGAAGAAACAGGTAGCAGATATGTTTGACAACATCTCTCATTCCTATGATTTTTTGAACCATTTCATGTCTTTGGGTATTGACATTATCTGGCGCAAAAAAGCCATCAATGCCTTAAAGTCCATAAAACCGCAACTGATGTTGGATGTAGCGACAGGAACTGGTGATTTTGCATTGGAATCAATTAAAATCTTGAATCCAAAAAAGATTATTGGTGTCGATATCTCCCAAGGAATGCTTGACGTCGCTAAGAAAAAAATTGCAAGTAAGGGCTTAGCGAATCAATTTGAGGTAGCGTTAGGAGACTCAGAGAGGCTTCAATTTGAAGATAATACTTTCGACGCCGTTACCGTAGCATTTGGTGTCCGTAATTTTGAAAACTTAGAGAAAGGCCTATCAGACATATACCGCGTATTAAAGCCTGGTGGGAAAGCTGTTATTTTAGAATTTTCGAATCCAAAGAAATTCCCCATTAAACAGCTTTATAATTTTTATTTCAAGTTTATTACACCAACCATTGGAAAATTCTTTTCAAAAGATTCCAGTGCATATGAATACCTACCAGAATCTGTTGCTCAATTTCCAGATGGACAAAAGTTCGTTGCCATAAACAAAAAAGCAGGTTTTAACGAAACGATCGTTAGACCACAGACATTTGGCATCTGCACCATCTATATTGCTACAAAATAGGGCGACCTAAGATCTGGTTTTGAGTCAAATCGGATTAATTTTTAATATCAACGAGTTACAACATATGACTAAAACAGTTTTTATTACAGGAGCAAGCTCAGGAATCGGTCAGGCCTGCGCTGAAGTTTTAGCCAAAGAAGGATACAATCTTTTGCTTTGCGCCCGTAGGTTAAATCGTTTAGAAGAATTAAAAGATACACTACTCGCGACCTACCCTACGATTCAGATCCATATTTTTGAGCTTGATGTTCGCGATGCAGAACAAGTTGCGAATCAAATTGAGGGTCTGCCTCCGGCATGGAAGAAAATAAATGTTCTCATCAACAATGCTGGTTTGAGCCAAGGATTGGATCCTATTCAAAATGGTGATATCGGAGATTGGGACAGAATGATTGATACCAATATTAAAGGTTTACTGTATGTGAGTAAATCTGTGATACCACTTATGGACACTGAAAACGGCGCCCATATTGTTAATTTAGGATCTATTGCAGGGAAAGAGGTTTATCCAAATGGGAATGTGTACTGTGCTACCAAACATGCTGTTGATGCTTTAACTAAAGCTATGCGCATTGATTTGCTAACTCAGGGCATTAAAGTAACATCTATCGACCCCGGAATGGTGGAGACGGAATTTTCTGAAGTTCGTTTCCATGGAGATCGGGAAAGAGCTAAAAATGTCTATAATGGTGTGCAGGCCCTGACAGGAAAAGATATTGCCGAAACGATCCTTTTTGTCATTACCAGACCTGCACATGTCAATATAAACGATCTATTAATAATGCCTACAGCACAAGCGACAGGCACAATTGTCAATCGAAAATAATTTAAATATTATGTCATTAGAAATACAAATAAATCAAGACATTAAGGCCGCAATGATCGCAAAAGACACGGCAAAATTACGTGGCTTACGTGCGATTAAAGCAGCTATTCTCCTAGCAAAAACTGAAAAAGGTCATGCCGAAGACCTTAACCAAGAGGCAGAGATTAAAGTTTTACAAAAACTTGTAAAACAACGTCGCGAATCTGCTGAAATTTATAAGACTCAAAACCGTGAAGATCTTTATGAAATTGAAGTTGAGGAAGAAAAAGTTATTGAAGCTTATCTGCCAAAACAACTAAGCAAAGAAGAAGTTGAAACGATTGTCAAAGCAATTATCGCCGAAACAGGAGCTTCTTCCATTAAAGATATGGGTAAAGTAATGGGTGCCACAAATCAAAAGCTTGCTGGACAAGCAGATGGAAAAACCATCTCTGAAGTTGTTAAAAGTCTACTCGCATAAAACTCTCAAATCAATAGAGTCAAATTAAATTGGATATGTCTTTACAGCCATATCGATTGTATAATTTGACTCTATTTTTATTTCAATTATGGCTTTTCAGTGGAATCTAAAGAGTTTTGACGAACTCAACACGAAAGAATTATATCGTATTTTAAAGCTTCGAATGGAAGTGTTTGTTTTGGAGCAGGAATGTTTATATCCTGAATTGGACGATAAAGATTTTGCTTGTCTGCATCTTTGGACAGAACAAGATGATCGTATTATAGCATACACGAGATTAGTTCCTCCGGGCCTTTCCTACCCACAAGCTTCCATTGGTCGGGTTATCGTCGCCGAGGAAGCGCGCGGAACCGGTCTGAGCCAACAATTAATGATTCATTCCATCGAATCTCTCTATAAAGAATTTGGTGAAGGCGAGATACAGATAGGTGCGCAATTTCATTTAAAATCCTTTTATGAAAAATTAGGGTTTAAACAAATCTCTGAGCCCTACCCCGATTACGGAATCCTTCATATCGATATGATTAAATACCCAATTTAGTAAATTTAGGCATGCAAAACGTTGTCATCATCACTGCCGCCCTATTTGGCGGCCTCGCTATTATCCTAGGTGCATTTGGAGCCCATGCATTCAAAAAAATCCTATCAGCTGAAAAGCTGGAATCCTTTGAGGTTGGCGTTCGATATCAAATGTATACTGCTCTCACCCTATTGATTCTAGGATTTAATTTCTCCTTTGAGTTTCAGTCTGAACGAGTCGCATTTTATCTGATCACACTAGGAACTATTTTATTCTCGGTAAGTATATATTTTCTATCGTTTGCGGAATACTGGAAAAAGAATCTAAAGTTTCTTGGGCCAATCACCCCGCTCGGCGGATTACTTATGATCGCAGGCTGGGTTGCTATTATCATTCGCTTTTTGTAGATTTGAGATAAATATGGCAATGATGTCTGCCCTGAACCGCCTTAATAAGCTGATGACGTCTACTATTTTAGTATAAAACAACAATTTTATATAAAGTGTAGACTTATGGCTATAACACATTCAAATCAAAGCAATCTTCATTTTTTTCTTAAATGGCTTATCTCCTGTAGTGCGATAGGTTTCATCGTAGGATCTATTTGTGCGTTTTTTCTCTTTTCCCTCAATTGGGTAACGCAGTACCGAGAAGCTCATCCTTGGATAATTTATGGACTCCCCCTAGCGGGATTTGCCATTGCATTGTCCTATAAGTATTGGGGCAATCCATCAAGTAAAGGAAATAACCTGCTGATTGAAGAATACCTTCATCCCCAACGCCGCATTCCGCTTATCATGGCGCCTCTTGTCCTATTCGGAACTTTACTTACACATCTATTTGGAGGTTCGGCAGGCCGTGAAGGAACTGCCGTACAGATAGGTGGAGCAGTTTCCGATCAGCTCAATCGCTGGTTTGACTTCGATAAAACTGAACGCCGTATCTTAATTTCAATCGGCATCACTGCAGGCTTTGCCGCTGTGTTTGGCACCCCGCTCGCCGGAACAATATTCGGCCTGGAAGTACTACTGATTGGCAAAAAAAGATATTTCGGTATCCTGCCCTGTTTATTTACCGCCTATTTTGCGAACTTCAGCTGTCAATTATGGAATATTCCACACACCCATTATCCAATTCATGATGTTATTCCAATGCTGTCCTTGACCAATATTGGATTTAGCCTCGCCGCAGGTATTCTATTCGGTATTACAGCATGGCTTTTTACATTTACCAGCGGTTTCTTTAGCCTTCAATTCAAACGAATTAAATATCCTCTGCTTAGACCAGTGATTGGCGGTATTATTTTGGTACTCATCATTACATTATTTCACAGCAGCAGCTATATTGGACTTGGCATACCAATGATTCAGAACGCATTCGTCGATCAGTCGAATTATTATGACTTTATCATCAAATTACTTTTAACGACTTTCACCCTTTCTGCCGGATTTAAAGGCGGAGAAGTCACCCCGCTGTTTTTTATCGGGACAACCTTAGGAAGTGCATTAAGCACCGTTATTCCACTCCCCATCAGCCTGCTGGCTGCCATGGGCTTTGTAGCCGTATTTTCAGGCGCTACAAACACTCCACTCGCCTGTATTGTAATGGGCTATGAATTATTTGGGATTCAACCTATTTTATTTATAGCAATAGCGTGTATAGTCGCTTTTTTATTTTCCGGAAAAAAAGGAATTTATATTGCACAAAAAGGAGGTTTGAAGGAAAAATTCTATCGTAGGCTCAATTTATAGACAAGACAAAGCGCTTTCAGCTTCTCTGTCTATCTCCTTGTATTCCATTATGAACTACTTCAAATAAAAACAAGATAGGGCAAAAAAACATGCTAAGAAGAAGAGTGCTGACCACAATGAATGGATAGATGACTTTAATAAAGACACTAGAAAAAATTTTTTGATAAAAAAAAGCCTAAATCATAAGTATGCTTTAGGCTTTTTTTAAAATCTTATAATCTGAACTACAGTAGTTTTCCATGCAGAAAGAATGCCGCAACAGTAAAATAAATAATCAATCCTGAAACATCCACCAAGGTAGCTACAAATGGCGCTGATGCCGTCGCTGGATCTAATCCAAACCGACGTAGAATAAATGGAATAAACGACCCTGATAACGTTCCCCATAATACAATAAACAATAAGGAAACAGCAACCGTAAAACCAATTGAAATCCAATAAGGACCATAGTCATACAGACCAAGAAAATGCCAAGCCAATATCCGTAGGAATCCGATCGACCCCAATATTCCACCTAAGATTAAACCAGAAGAAACTTCACGCTTCATCACGTACCACCAATCTTTCAGCTTTAACTCACCGAGAGCCATGGCACGAATAATTAAGGATGCTGCTTGAGACCCAGAATTACCCCCACTAGATATAATTAAAGGAACAAATAAAGCAAGAACAACTGCCTTTTCCAATTCCCCTTCAAAAAATCCCATTGCTGAGGCTGTAAGCATTTCGCTAAAAAACAAGATAATCAGCCAGCCGGCTCTTTTTTGGATCAATTGCAATAAAGGAGTTTTCGTATAGGCCAGATCTAATTCTTCCATCCCCCCAAATCGCTGTATATCTTCGGTATCGCGATCTTCAATTCGATCCAACACGTCATCAAATGTCACAATGCCGACCAATACACCCGCTTCTGTAATGATTGGCAAGGCGCTTCGGTCATATTTTTGAAAAATCTCGAACGCTTCTTCCATAGGTGTTGAAGCTTTAATCGCTGCAAAATTATAGTCGATCAAATCAGAAATTTTTGTCGAAGAATCCGATAGAAGTAACTGACCAATTTTCAAGTCATCGATCAATACGTTTTTCTCATCAACTACATAAATAAAATTGAGCGTTTCAGCTTTCCTTCCAAAAACTTTAATATGCCGAAAGACATCATCAACAGTATAATAAGGGCGAACTTGCACATACATTGGTGTCATAAGTCGGGCTATACTGTTCTCTTTATAACCAATCAACTCCAAAGCCATTTGCTTCTCGCGCTCATTCAAAAGATTGATCAGATATTTGATCAGATCATCCGGCAATTCCGACAACAATTCATTACGCGTATCCGGCTTCAAATTATTCAGCAATTCGGACAGCTCATGTTCCGTCATTGATTTGATCAACGTATATTGGACATCCATTTCAAAAAAAGAAAAGATCTCCAATCTATCCTCCAAAGGATAGTCCATAAACTCTTGATGTTGCTCCCCTTTACTTAAACGCGATATTTCTTCCGCGATATCGGCCGGGTGTAATGCTGAATTTTGTTCCATTGGAAGAAAATTTTAATGGATTTAGCGCAAAAGTAGCTTATTTTGTATTATTTTCAACAATCTGAAAAACTATTTTTTCCAATGGGAATTGCTGCTAGTCTTTCATAAAATCGTCACTACTACATTGAAGAGTACATTTGACTTGATATACCCATGAACTTTACAATATCTTAAAAATTAATTAATCCAGGCGCTAGCTCCTCGGGCTCGAAACCAGCTTTAAATAGCCGGGCTGTTAAATTACCTTTCAGTTCTATGTTTCCTTCATTTACATGCAACCAGCTCCCTTCACGTAAGCCTATTACTGGCTGAGGATTAAGTTGATGAAATTCCTGGATTCGCGTTTCCCTTGTCTCTCCTTTATGTGTAGAATTTGGATCTGGATCCAAATAATGTGGATTGATATTAAAAGGTAAGAAACCAAGTGCATCAAAGCTAGGCGGATAAACAATAGGCATATCATTTGTCGTTCCAATCGTCAGTCCTGTCAAATTGGAACCTGCAGATGTACCAACATATGGAATACCCTTTGCTACTTGCACACGCAATTGCTGTACCAAATCCAGCTCATATAGCGTTTTTAACAGTAGAAATGTATTTCCCCCACCAATAAAAATAGCCCTGGCATCCTGAATAGCTTTCTTCTTATTATGAAACTCATGCAGCCCCCTAACCGTCACGCCCTCATCTTTCAGGGCATCTTGTACCTTACCGGTATAAGCATCAAAAGAAATTCCTGAAGGTCTCGCAAAAGGGATAAATAATAATTCATCTGACTGAATAAATTCGACAAAATCGTGCTTAATATAAGCTAAAAACTCACTACCATGGATCGTGCTTGTACTTACGACCAATAACTTGTACGCTGGATTAATCTTCATCTTCTATCGTTAAAACATTAAATAAAAAGTACCTTTGGCTTTGTCAATTGCAAGGCCAAAGGTACAGTTTTCATTCCTTACTATAGGCATTCCTTACTATAGGCTATTTCTTATCAGCAGTCTTTTTTTCTGCACCCAATCTTTTGTTTTCTTGCAGTGCCTTATGTAAAAGATATTCTATCTGCCCATTAACACTCCTAAACTCGTCTGCAGCCCATTTTTCCAATGCTTTGTACATTTGGTCGTCTAAGCGTAGCATAAAGTTTTTCTTATCCGCCATTTCATTTCGTTTATTGGTACAACGTACCTGTATTTACAATTGGTGTCGCTGCTTTCTCTCCACAGAGTACCACCATTAAATTGCTGACCATTGCTGCTTTTTTTTCGTTATCCAGCTCTACAATATCTTTTTCAGACAGCTTTTTTAGTGCCATTTCAACCATACCTACAGCTCCATCTACAATCTTTGAACGCGCGGCAACAATTGCAGCGGCTTGCTGCCTTTGAAGCATCGCCCCGGCGATTTCGGATGCATAGGCCAAATGACTTATTCTTGCCTCCTTAATAATAACTCCGGCAGGCGCTAAACGATCCGCCAATTCTTGTTCAAGAATATGATTTACGGTATCTCCACCCTCACGCAAAGTGATCTCCGCTCCTTCATCCTCCAAGTTATCATAAGGAAAGCTCCCGGCCAAATGTCTTACCGCCGCTTCACTTTGCGTGCGTACATAAGATGTATAGTTACTCACATCATAAGCAGCTTTGTACGTATCACCTACTTGCCATACGATAACCGCTCCAATCTCGATTGGATTTCCCATCTTGTCATTTACTTTCAGTGTCTGTCCCTGTAAGTTATCCGAACGAAGACTTACTTTAATCGTCGAATACAAGGGATTGACAAAAAACAAACCGTTTTCCTTAACCGTACCTACATATTTTCCGAAGAAATTCAGCACACGCGAATGATTTGGATTAATAATCATCAATCCCTTTAAAATAAAAAAAGTAGCAATCATCAATATCACACCCAGTACAACATACAGGGAACTTGCTTCGACATTCGCGAAGGAGAATATAGCTGCCACAAAGGAGACAACAGCTATTAATAAGGCTAAATAGCCAGACATTGGTTTAATTAGTTTTTCCATAATTTGTTAATATATATTTGATATCATTTTAATATCATAAATATACTATAATAATTTTCATATTTCAAATGAAAATTTAAAATTACTATTTTTGACTATGCGCAAAAAATCCTTTCTACCCTTAGTCAATTCTACGACAGAAATACTCATCCTTGGCTCGTTGCCTGGAGATAAATCTCTGGCAGAAAATAAATATTATGCACATCCACAAAATCGCTTTTGGAAAGTAATAACCCATTTGTTCAATGGGCCGGAACAAACAAATTACACGGAGAAGATAGATCTATTACTCAAAAACAACATTGGCCTTTGGGATGTGTGCGCAGAAGCCTCTCGCCCCGGCAGCATGGACCTAGCCATACAAAATGAGCGCCCGAATCAGATTGTTGAGCTTCTGGAAACCCACCCCACAATCACACAAATTATTTTCAACGGACAAAAAGCGTACAGTTTATATTTAAAGCATTTCAACAAAAGAGAAGACATTATGTACAGATGCTTACCCAGCACTAGTCCAGCCAATGCGAAAAGTAATCTCGAAAATCTAATTCAACATTGGCGCATAATAATAAGTGATTAAATTACACGAATTAGATTCGTTAATTCAGTCCTATTGCTTATTTTTGCCCTAAGATGTCAGATTTAAAATACAATCAACGAGGCGTATCCGCAGGGAAAGAGGATGTGCACAATGCGATAAAAAATATAGATAAGGGTCTGTTTCCCAAAGCATTTTGCAAAATAATTCCAGATATTTTGGGTGGAGACCCAGACTGGTGTAATATTATGCATGCGGATGGTGCTGGCACCAAATCTTCATTGGCGTATGTCTATTGGAAAGAAACTGGTGATATTTCAGTTTGGAAAGGTATCGCACAAGACGCAATTATCATGAATATTGATGACTTGCTTTGTGTAGGCGCCATCGATAACATTCTTTTATCGTCCACGATTGGCAGAAATAAAAATCTCATTCCTGGGGAGGTGATTGCTGAAATCATCAATGGCACAGAAGAGATTCTGGCGGAACTTCGGGAGTTGGGAATTGGCATCTATTCTACTGGTGGCGAAACTGCCGACGTTGGCGACCTTGTTCGTACCATCATTGTTGATAGTACAGTAACCTGTCGGATGAAACGTGAAGATGTTATTTCAAATCATCGTATCAAAGGCGGTAACGTCATTGTTGGCTTAGCATCGAATGGAAAAGCAACGTATGAACAGTCGTACAATGGCGGAATGGGTTCCAATGGACTAACTTCTGCACGTCACGATGTATTTAACAAAAAAGTAGCTGAAAAATATCCTGAAGCGTATGATCCAGCTGTTCCTTACGAACTAGTTTTCGCGGGAAGCCAAGATCTTACAAATGAAATCGAAGTTGAAACCGGAGAAAAAATAACTGCGGGTAAGCTTGTTCTTTCAGCGACGCGTACTTATGCGCCTGTTATCAAACAAATACTAGATAAGTATCGTTCTCAAATTGACGGGATGGTGCATTGCTCTGGTGGAGCGCAAACAAAGGTCTTACACTTCGTGGATAATGTGCATGTCATCAAAGATAATCTTTTCCCGATCCCACCTCTTTTTGAATTAATACAGAAAGAATCCAATACAGACTGGAAAGAAATGTACAAAGTATTCAATATGGGACATCGTATGGAATTATATGTACCTGAATCGATTGCATCGGATATCATTGCTATTTCAGAATCATTCGGCATTCCGGCTCAAATCATAGGTCGCGTAGAAGAATCTACGTCTAAAAAAGTAACTATAACCTCTCCTTACGGAGAATTTATCTACGAATAAAAGATTTTATCCCTGTCCGCTGCTTAAACGTTGGACAGGGCTATTTTTTCAATTTGGTATAAATGAAAGAAAAACTTCTTGTAGGCTGGAAAGAGACCCTTGATTTACCTGAATTGGGAATATATGGTATAGAAGCAAAAGTCGATACCGGCGCTGCTTCATCGGTACTACACTGCAACTCGTACAAGGTAGTTAAGGAAGATGGTCAGGACTGGATTATCTGCGAACTTATCACAAATTTTGAGACAAAAGAAACAAAAACATTAAAGTTAAAACTCTATCGAACAAAACTGGTAAAAAGTTCTTTTGGTCAAGAAGAAAAGCGTTACTATATCCGCACTACAGCAACATTATATAACCAGGTATTTAGCATTAAGATCTCTTTTAGAAACCGATCTCAGATGACCTACCCCATGCTTTTGGGTAAAAATTTTTTATACAAAAGATTTTTGGTCGATGTTTCCAAAGAAAATCTCTCGACGAAGCCCCTGGTAAAATAAAACAAATAGCCAAGCAATTTTGTTATCTTAGCACAAAATATATTCAATATACAAACCGTGAAAATTGCCGTATTATCGACAGTAAAGAGTTTATACTCGACTCGTCGTCTCGTAGAAGCCGCACAACAAAGAGGACACGAATGTGTTGTCATTGATCACAGCAAGTGTTATGTCGGTATTCAGCAAGGTAAACCCAGTATCCATTACAAAGGACAGGATCTGAGTGATATTGATGCTATTATTCCCCGGATAGGAGCATCGGTAACATTCTATGGATCTGCTATCGTTAGACAATTTGAGGTGATGGATGTCATTTCCGCGAATCCCAGTCAAGCCATTACGCGATCTCGGGACAAATTAAGGTGTCTACAAATCTTATCCGGTGCAGGTATCGGACTCCCGATTACGGGATTTGCACGTACGGCCTCTGACGTAGACGATCTCATCAGTATGGTAGGTGGAGCTCCTTTAGTCATTAAACTACTCGAGGGAACGCAAGGTATCGGTGTTGTACTTGCCGAAACCAAAAAAGCGGCCTCTTCTGTTATAGAAGCGTTCTACGGACTGGGCAATAACATCCTGATCCAAGAGTTCATCAAAGAGTCTAAAGGCTCTGATATTCGCGCATTCGTGGTTGACGGCAAAGTTGTTGGAGCGATGAAACGCACAGCGAAAGAGGGTGAGTTTAGATCAAATATCCATCGGGGTGGCACCGCTCAGATTATCCGGTTAAGTAAAGCCGAAAGAGAAACAGCAATTGCGGCGGCTGCACAGCTAGGACTTACGGTTTGTGGTGTAGATATGATTCCTTCTGACAGAGGCCCTTTGGTACTGGAAGTAAACTCATCTCCAGGTTTGGAAGGCATCGAGAAAGCGACAAAAAAAGATATTGCCTCAGAAATTATACAATATATTGAGCGACAATATGAAGCAAAACAGGCTCAAATGCCTAAAGTTGTCAAGAAAAAGAAAAAAAGAGAAAGTAAATTATAATATCCTCCCCTAAGAAATAAGAAGGCTATCCATTATTGGATAGCCTTCTTATTTTCAAAATCCTTTGATTACTATCAGAGCTAATTTTACAGGACAACTAGACTCAGTTACGACGATGCCTAAAATTTTACTTATCTTAGGTTTAAATTATTAATTGATGAAAAGATTTAGCCATCTTCTATTAGCTTTTATACTATTATTAGCCACATTCTCATGGTCATTTAGCCAAACATCCGTTCAAAAAGTAGCCACACCGAGCTGGCTCCGCCCGCTGACAAAAAAAGCAGTAAAACCCAATTTGGACGATATTAGTGATGGATATTACTTTGAATTAATTGAACATCAAATAAATTTAGCAACACAAACAAAATACTACAAGGATATAAAAGTATTGTTCGATCAAAGTGGAGTTGAAAATTTGGGGCAAGTACAAGTAACCTTCGATCCTCATTTCCAAAAACTTCAATTGCATGAATTGAAAATCATTCGTAATGGGAAAGATATTGACATACTACCCAAAGCCAAATTTAATCTTTTAGCCTCTGAAACAGAGCTTTCGAGATCTATTTACAATGGAAGTCAAATGGCCCACTACGTATTGGAAGATCTACGGAAAGACGACAAAATTGTATTTGCCTATTCGATAGTAGGTGCAAATCCAGTATTTGAACAGATGTTTTTTGACAGCTACTATCTACAAGGTTATGAGCCTACAGGTTTAATTCATCTCAATTATATTGTACCTAATCATCGTAAACTCCATTTCAAGAGCTTTAATGGAGCTCCGGAAGTTCAACAGCAATCCGTTGGAAATTCAACAAATTTCTTTTGGGAGTTGACCGAACATAAGCCCGTCCAATACGAAAACTACACGCCTGATTGGTATAGCCCATTACAGTACATCCAGTGCTCAGAATTCAACACTTGGAAGGATATTGATCAATGGAAGAATCGAATCAATCCCATACCACAGATTTCTCCGTCAAGCACGCTTCAAACTTTCGTCAATCAGCTTTGGAAAGAGTCAAATGGACAGCAGTATGAATTTATTCGGAAGGCCTGTGACTTCGTGCAAAATGAAATACGTTATATGGGTATTGAGATGGGGGAATATTCGCATCGAGCCAATCTTCCCGAAAAAGTATTCTCACAACGTTATGGCGATTGTAAAGACAAATCAATGCTATTGGCAACTATGCTCAAAAACAAGAATATTGATGTTGGCTTAGTATTAGCTAATACCTATAAAAGCCGAGGCCTTCAAAATGATCTACCTTCACCTTATGCATTCAACCATATGGTCATAGAGCTTAGTATCGAAGGTCGTCACCAATATATTGACCCAACCATAACTAATCAGGGCGGAGATATCAAGAATAGATATTTTCCTACCTATGGAAAAGTTTTATCGACCTTGAATAGGGGTCAACTTGCAGATGTACCGCAAAAAGTTGTTGGAGATATCAAAGTCAAAGAGGTCTTAGCACTTGAAGGCAAATTCGACGCTACCCTGGATGTCACAACCACCTATCGCGGAAACGAAGCGGACAACATACGCAACTATTTTCAGAGCAATGCAAAAAATGATATACAGAAGCAATATCTCGATTATTACACAAAAACTTATTCAAAAATCAATAAGGTTGGCTCCATGGATTACAAGGATGACAGCAAAAACAACATTGTGGAAATTGTCGAAAAATACAAAATAAAAAATATTGGTAAGTCTGAAAACGGATCTACCAAAAAATATATTTCATTAATAGGATCAAATATAAACGAGAAACTTCCAGAAATTATGGAAGATCGCAATGCTCCACTAGACCTCCCTTTCCCTACTGATATAGAATATGAGATCTACCTCGTTAATAAAGCACAAAAAACATTCGGTGTCTACAAGGAGAATAGCTTTTTTGACCGCAAAGCCTATACATTTGGTAAAACACTAGAAATTAAAGCAGATAGTATTAAGATCCATTATACCTTGGGAATGCACGAATCATTTGTTGAACAAGCAGACCTAAAACAATATTATACAGATTTCGCTGATCGCGATAACATCTTTTATAATGGGTTTTATCTAGACACTAATGGATATGCAACAGATGGTATTCCTAGCCTAGGTACACCGACCTCATCCCATGAGGTTAATTGGTTCTCATCAATCATATTTTTAATATCGGTAGCATCCGTACTCTGGTATATTATAAAAAAGTATAATAAGAGCAAACCTATTATTATCAAGCCCTACGACCAAGTCTATCACGAACAAATTGGCGGATGGATGATCCTATTATTAGTTGTACTAATTGCAAATATATTGGCCCTATCTAGCCTATTTTTCTTTAATTTATCTCTCTTTAATTTAAATACGTGGCAAGCAATGGATCATGTCGATGGAGTTTCTTCATTTGTTTACAAAGTTTTAATCCTAGCCGAGACAGTTGCGAACACGTTGATCATCATTGGATTGATTTATAGCTGTATCCTTCTAATTAAGAGAAGGGATATTTTCGCTCAGACATTCTTTTTAATTACGCTATTTATGGCCATATTTTGTACACTAGACGCAATTGCGGGCTATTTTATGTTCAAACAATACTTTAATAAAACTGATGACATATTTACCAAATATGAAGATACGATAAGAACCATTATCTTTTTCTGTATTTGGGGTAGCTATGCTTATAAGTCTGAACGCGTAAAAGGTACCTGTCTTCGAACATATCAGCCTGCCAATACGGTCCACAAAGCTGAAAAACCTCATCCCTTTGACGAAGACTTTTTAAAGCCCTATCCGATGTCAGAACCACTTATAGAAACACGTGTCAACGAAGATAAAGTACAAAACGACAGCATGTGTCTGGATCAGAGTAGCAACCAAAATGCTGAAAAATAAATGAAATAATAAAAAGGGGGAATGTGTAGTCCCCCTTTTTATTATTTCATTTTCATCACCATATTATCCGCGCCTTCAGTAGACACTTTTACCTGACCGGATTTGTTCTTCGTAGACTTATAATGGACGTGGTTTTTGACTCCCTCAATTTGAACAGTCTCTACTGAACCAATATTAACCATATTGTCTGCCCCCTCTATCGTCACCGTTGCGATGTCACTACCTGTTACAGTATTCCCCTTTCCCTCTATAATCAATTTACTCACATTGCCACGGATCACAACTTTATTGTCAGCTCCTTCTATTTGTACGACCTCTCCCCCTTTGGCCTCTATCGTACGGTTATTGTTCACCCCTTCAATCGAGATAACTTTTCCCTGTTGATTAACCACATCGTTAGTTAGAGCCTTGGAAACTGGCTCTTTGGCCGCTATCACCAAGCTTCCGATCAAAAGAAGTGAAAATCCAAATGTAATTGTTCTTAGTTTCATAATGCTATGTTTTCTACAGATCAACAAAAATCAAACCTAATTTCAAATCTAAAAGGGATATGAACTATAATATACTACGTCAATTGCCTCAAAAGTATAGTTGGGGAATAAGAATAAAATGAAATATAGCATTGAATTGGGTTTACTTGCCACATAACGTCCAAAAAAAGATACAGTAACGGTCATAACAAAAAAAAGGAGCCTAAAAGGCTCCTTTAATATCTCTAACAAATTGACAGCGGATTAAAAACTCTATTTTACTGCGTCTACAACTGCTTTGAAAGCTTCTGGGTTATTTAAAGCTAAGTCAGCTAAAACCTTACGGTTCAAACCAATGTTTTTAGCGTTTAATTTACCGATCAATTGGGAATAAGAAATTCCGTGTTGACGAGCTCCAGCGTTGATACGTTGAATCCATAAAGCTCTAAATTCGCGTTTTTTGGTTTTACGATCGCGGTAAGCGTATTGTAAACCTTTTTCTACTGTATTTTTAGCAATAGTATAAACTTTGCTACGTGATCCAAAGTAACCTTTTGCAAGGCCTAGGATTTTTTTGCGTCTTCTTCTAGAAGCTACTGCGTTAACCGAACGTGGCATATTTTTAAAATTAGTTTGGTAGAAGGTGTCATGTATTTCAATGAACTTACAACCTTATACCCGGTTAAAAAATTATTATTAATAAAATCGAATAAAACTTATTTACCGATAGCAAGCATACGTTTTACGTTGCCCATATCGCCATCAGATACATAACTTGTTTGTGTTAAGTTACGTTTACGTTTTGTGCTCTTTTTTGTCAAGATGTGGCTTTTGAAAGCGTTTTTTCTTGCAATTTTACCTGTTCCAGTCAATTTGAAACGTTTCTTTGCGCTGGAATTGGTTTTAACTTTTGGCATAATACTTATAAATTTTATATCAATCTGTTAGAATTCTTATTATTTTTTAGGAGCCTTTGGAGCTACTGTCAAAAACATGCGTTTACCTTCTAATTTGGGTAAAAGCTCTACTTTACCGTAGTCTTCCAAAGCCTGAGCGAAGCGCAACAACAAGATCTCACCTTGATCTTTGTGTACGATAGCGCGGCCTTTGAAGTGTACATAAGCACGAACTTTTTCTCCACTTTCTAGAAACTTAATAGCATGTTTCAATTTGAACTCAAAATCATGCTCACCAGAGTTAGGTCCGAAACGAATTTCTTTAATAACAGTCTGTTTTGCATTAGCTTTGATTTCCTTTTGTTTCTTCTTCTGTTCGTAAACAAACTTACTGTAGTCGATAATCTTACAAACCGGCGGTACAGCATTTGGCGAAATCTCCACTAAATCAAGTTCCAACTCATCAGCCAACTCTAACGCTTTGCGCGTAGGGAAAACTCCTTGTTCCACATTATCTCCTACCAAGCGCACCTCAGGTACCTTGATTAACTCATTAATGCGGTGATCTGGTTCTTTCTTTCTCATTGGTGGTCTTGGACCACCGGGTCTTTTTAATGCCAAATGTTTAAAAATTAAACGGTTATTTCCTTAATTAATATATCTCTAAATGCGTCAGCAGTCATAGTTCCTAATTCCACTGAGCCATGTTTACGTACAGAAACTGTGCCATTTTCCACCTCTTTTTCCCCTACAATCAACATATAAGGAAGCTTTTTCACTTCGGCGTCTCTGATTTTTCTGCCCACTTTCTCGTCACGTAAGTCTATCAGTCCGCGAATATCGGAATTATTTAGCGAATTCAAAACATTTTGCGCATATTCTTCGTATTTTTCTGACACTGGCAAGACGATAAATTGCTCAGGCGCAAGCCATAACGGGAATTGACCCGCACAATGTTCGATCAGTACAGCTACAAAACGCTCCAAAGATCCAAAAGGTGCGCGGTGAATCATTACTGGGCGATGTTTCATATTATCACTTCCAGTATATTCCAATTCAAAACGTTCAGGTAAATTATAATCCACCTGTATTGTACCCAATTGCCACTTCCGTCCTAAAGCATCCTTCACCATAAAGTCTAACTTAGGGCCATAGAAAGCTGCCTCGCCATATTCCACGACTGTCGGTAAGCCTTTCTCTTCAGCGGCCTCAATAATCGCCGACTCAGCCAAAGCCCAATTTTCGTCAGTACCAATATATTTTGTACGGTTTTCAGGATCACGTAATGATACCTGTGCTGTATAATCGTTAAAGCCTAACGCACCAAATACATAAAGAACCAAGTCTATTACCTTTTTGAATTCATCTTTAACCTGATCTGGACGACAAAACAAATGTGCATCATCTTGAGTAAACCCACGAACCCTTGTCAAACCGTGAAGCTCACCAGACTGTTCGTAACGATAAACAGTACCAAATTCGGAAAAACGAACTGGCAAATCCTTATACGAACGCGGTTTTACCTTATAAATTTCACAGTGGTGCGGACAATTCATTGGTTTTAACAAAAACTCTTCTCCTTCGATAGGAGTTTTTATTGGTTGAAATGAATCTGCTCCATATTTCTCATAGTGTCCAGAAGTCACATATAATTGCTTATGTCCGATATGCGGAGTAACAACAGGCTCATACCCTGAGTTTAACTGTGCTTTCTGTAAAAAGTCTATCAGCTTTTGACGTAATGCAGCTCCTTTAGGCAACCAAAGAGGCAAACCTGCACCAACCTTTTCAGAAAAAGCAAAAAGTTCCAACTCTTTCCCAAGTTTACGGTGATCGCGTTTTTTCGCCTCTTCTATAAATTTCAAATATTCTGTAAGCTCCGATGCCTTAGGGAACGTAACACCATAAATACGCGTTAACTGTTTACGAGACTCATCGCCTCTCCAGTAAGCACCGGCAACATTAGTCAATTTAATCGCTTTGATAAATCCAGTATTTGGAATATGAGGGCCACGACATAAATCTGTAAATTCCCCCTGTGTATAGAAAGTGATCTTTCCATCTTCCAAGTCCTTGATTAAATCAAGTTTATACTCATCGCCTTTCGCTGTGAAATAAGCCAACGCATCAGATTTCGAAACAGCTTTACGCTCAAATGTTTCTTTTCGTTTAGCCAGCTCCAGCATCTTGTCTTCGATCGCTTTAAAGTCATCAGACGAGAATTCACGATCGCCAAAATCCACATCATAGTAAAATCCTGTTTCAATCGCGGGACCAATACCAAACTTAATTCCGGGGTACAATGTTTCTAAAGCTTCCGCTAACAAGTGTGCCGAAGAATGCCAAAAAGTAGATTTACCTTTGGTATCATTCCAGGTCAATAACTTGACAGTAGCGTCATCTTCAATAGCACGGGCAGAATCCCACACTTCACCATTTACTTCGGCAGCAAGGACGTTTCTTGCAAGCCCCTCTGAGATTGATAACGCAATCTCTGCAGCAGTGATCCCTTGTTGATACTCTCTTACGGAACCATCCGGTAGTGTAATTTTAATCATTTACAACTATGATCTTTAAATTGTTAAAAAATAGAAAACATAAAACAACATGTACAATTATGTTATTACACTTATGTTTTCAATAAATAAATTGTGACACAAATTTAGTAAAAATTCTGATAAAATAACAGGTTTTTTGCGCTATTCAACGCATTCTATCGTCACAATTTAACAAAGTTGTTTTCAGCTTTTATAATTTATGACGACAAAAATAGAAAGCCGAACCTACACCCCTCTTGTCCATAGTTTAAATGCGCTAAATTCATCAGCTTTACACACTTTACATCCTCATCATTGCTGTTTAAAGCGAATTAATAATCTGATCTTATTGATCAATAGCTCCTCTCTATTGCCCCATGTACATCCCAACAATTAATGAAAATCAGCTTATATATTAACAGGGTAATTACAGGGGGTTAACAGGGGTATAACAGGGGGTTAACAGGGGTAAATCCCTATTATACCCTTGTTAACCCCCTGTAAAAAGAGTATTGTTTCGCTGTTAATAGCAAACATCGTATAAACCTGGCACCATAGTAGCGGTAAACAATGTGCTTTGCTTAAACATCAACCTAAAAACAATGGGATAAAACAGATTATTACCAGCAACTATATATAAAAAAAATGACAGGACAGCTACTTAAAAGCCACAGGACAAATTGAGCATCTCATTAATATTTGCTACCTTTGCAGACTGAAATTTTAACTATGTCAAATCAAGTACCTGAAGACGGAACACTATTGCCC
The DNA here is from genome assembly GCF_014109745.1 of Sphingobacterium paramultivorum. NCBI lineage: Bacteria > Pseudomonadati > Bacteroidota > Sphingobacteriia > Sphingobacteriales > Sphingobacteriaceae > Sphingobacterium > Sphingobacterium paramultivorum. Next base: position 825,764 of record NZ_CP058555.1, on the reverse strand, counting down.
TTAATGGAAGAATTTTACACTATTCAGGGAGAAGGCTACCACACCGGGACTGCTGCTTATTTCATACGATTGGGTGGTTGCGATGTGGGCTGCCACTGGTGCGATGTAAAGGAAAGTTGGGATGCATCTATCCACCCCCTTACAACCGCAGATTCGATTATCGAAAATGCAAAGAAATATCCGGCAAAAACAGTTGTCATTACGGGTGGCGAACCACTTATTTATAATTTGGATTACCTAACAAAAGGACTTCATGAGGCGGGCATTAAAACGTTTATTGAAACCTCAGGTGCATATCCTTTGAGTGGCGAATGGGACTGGATTTGTTTATCTCCAAAAAAATTCAAAGCTCCACGCAAAGATGTGTTAGAAGCTGCTGGTGAACTTAAAGTTATCGTTTTCAATAAAAGCGATTTCGCATGGGGAGAAGAATACGCACAACTTGTAGGACAAAACTGTAGATTATACCTTCAACCTGAATGGTCGAAATCTAAAGAGATGACACCTTCTATTATTGACTACGTAAAAGAAAACCCTAAATGGGATATTTCACTACAAACACATAAGTTCTTGAACATTCCTTAATCATGCAAATGCACGATTAAATAGACACAAAAAAGGCCTTCGATAGTATCGAAGGCCTTTTTTATAAACAATAAATCTATATTAATGCATGTAATTTAAATCACTTCACATAGGTTTTTAAAAAAGCTTCCAGGTCTAACGTTTTCGTCTCTTCACCTTCCTTCTCCCGGACCAGAACATTTCCAGCATTATCAGCATCTAAAAATAATAAGTTCGCCTTTAATAAAATCTTCCCATTTTCATCCAACAATCCAACTTTTCCATTTTCAGAGAACATCAAATAATTGTCTAAAAATTTACTGATATTTTCCTTTTTGTCAAGCAGAACTTTCCCTTCCTGTGTAACCAATCCAAAATTACCATCCTTCTGAAAAATAGCCAGTTTTTGATTTGCTGGTGTAAGCCAGTCAAACCCTTCCTTATTTACCTTTCCCCCCTTCTTATCCAACAACCAGAAATAATTATCTTTATCTGAAACAATAGCAGTCTGCTCATTAAAATACGCTAAAGAGAAAAGAGAACAAGGCAATACATCTTCTCCCGCCATGTTTTTTATACCATAATATTCGTCATTGGTATCTTTATCCTTGACCATGGTCCATTTAAGTGATTTATCCAATGGGAAAGTATCTTCAAACAAACTCACATCTTCCCCTTCACTCGTATTCCCTCCCCCAGAGATATCAATCACCTTTGCATTTTTAGGAAGTGCAAAATCTGCCACAGACGATACATTGATCACTTTTGTTGTTTCAAAACCAAGGTCATTGTTTTCACCCAAAGACAATTTGAGTACACCTCCAGGCAAATCATTGATAAATGAAAATGCCGTCAGATAATAAGTGGGCACTGCTTCCGAATACCATACCGTTGCTACCGCGGAATCCGCATGGTTTTTTATAAATAACTTTGCTTTCTTACAGGTAATTCCCGCGATCGATTCGATCTCGCCCATATCTTGCAGCTGCACATAAGGTCCTTCCGACTCCCCTAACTTCGTACTGACAATCTTATAGGATGGACTGTATGCTTCGGCAGTAACAATATCATCGCCGATCGAATACGAATATGTTTTTGCTAATTTTCGATTTAAAATAGCATGTGCTTTTTGATTCACTACAGTAGAAGAATAATCGGCATCAGCCAAAATCTCCACATTCCGATAAGTCATTTTTCCTTTCAAAAATGGCTCATAAAACTCTTTTGCAAATTCCGGAACTTCATTTTCAAATTTTTCAGGGGAAACTTCACCTTTAAACACCAACTCCATCTGCCATTGCTTATCTTGTGCATAGGTTGTCGAAATTGATAATCCAAATAATAGTGCAACGTTGAGTAAATTATTCATAAGAATGATAAATATGTAGCTAAATAACAAAAGACAGACCAAAAAGCCTATCTTTTACGCTATTTTTTTATTTATTTACTTTTTTCACTTCATATTTCCATAAAAAGCAAAAAAAAGACCACTAAGCAAAATAAACTATAATTTAATCATCCGCCTAGTTTTCACCGCTTCGTCACATGCCAAAGCAATTCGTAGACTATTAACAGCATCTTCCATCGAATCAGAAAGGTCCAAATTATCTACAATCGCCTGCTGAAAGAATAACTGCTCCCGGTTACATAATTCCTGATGATCGGGCTCATCAGATAAGTTGACCCACTCATCAACCTTCGTAAATTCATTTGCCGAATCTAAATCGGCGTAATGTACGCGAAGGCTTTCTGTTTGTGTATGGGATGCTACCGAATCCGATTTACCTTCATCGCTTGCTTTATTTGCGACAATGGAAACTGCACCTTTAGGTCCAAAAACATCCTTTACAAAAAAAGCGTTCTGACTAACCATTGGTCCCCATCCAGCTTCATACCATCCTACGGACCCATCTTCAAAATGCAGCTGCAATTGTCCGTAGTTGTAGTTCCAAGCAGGAATCTCATCGGTTAACCGCGCTCCGATTGCAGATACATACAATGGTTTCGCACCCACCATTTGACACATGACATCAATATAATGAACTCCACAGTCAACAATGGGACTTAAACTAGCCATTAGATTTTTATGCACATCCCACATATACCCATGGCTCTGTTGATTCAGATTCATACGCATAACAAGTGGCTTTCCCATCGTTTTAGCTATTTCAATAAATTTGACCCATGAGGGATGATACCTCAAAATATATCCAACAACCAATTTTTTATCATATTTCACTGCTGCATCGACGACCTCCTGCGCGGAAATCACATCTTCAGCTAAAGGCTTTTCAATAAAAACATGAGCACCAGCCTGAAAGGCTTTTATAGCATACGCTTTGTGTGTATCCGGATAGGTCGCTATACAAACGGCATCCGGTTTCGTTTCCTGAAGTGCATCCTCATAAGATTCAAACAATTTATAGTTGCCTCCCAATTGTTCATTCAGTTTACTTTTGCTTTCCCCACGAGCTACTAGACCCACAATTTGAAAGCCATCTAAATCGTGATATGCCTTCGCATGAGATGCGCCCATATTTCCACATCCAACAACCAATATTTTAATAACCTGTTGCATCATTTTTTCTATTTCTATATTATTTCTTTAATCCATCTAAAGCAAAGGCAGCTCCTGTTCCCAATACAGCACCTGCTAACACATCGGAGGGAAAATGTACGCCCAGATACATTCTTGAATACCCCACACTACTCGCCCATAAAAGCGATGGCGCGACGACGTACCACTTTGAGTAAGCCCGAGACAAAGCAGAAGCAGTAGCAAAAGCAGATGACGTATGACCAGACGGAAAGGAATACCCACCGGCCGTACGAACCGATATGAAATTAGGATATTTTTTAAATGGCCTGCTTCGCTTAAAAATATGTTTTAACCCAACATTCACGAGCGCTGTTACAGCCGTACTACTAGCAACATACAAGGCATTCTGACGCATTGCCTTATCATCGTTGACCGCACCTGCAACCAGTAAACCAACCGGAACGGCTATCTGAACATAGTTATTGATATCAGAAAGCACTTTAAATGTTTGTGTTTGTGGCGCTGTCCGAGTCTCGGCTATGGACTCCAATATACGGATATCTAACGTAGACGCTGGCTTTTCCTGTCCAAGAACAGGACCATATAGACAGTTAATCCAACAAATAAAAATAAAAGCTAATCTTTTCATCAAACAAATAATCTATCTAATTTACAATCTCTTTGAAACATGTACCACTAAACACATTCCTCCTATTTATTAAACAACAACTTATACTTCCTACTACTGTAACTCTTATTCGCGGCTAATTTAGTATGTCACCCCCAATTCCTAAAAATAAGAAAATTTATGTGAGTTGTCAGCCTATAAAAAGCGTTTCGATTGGACAAGATTTCACAACTTGCTATTGGCGTGATTCAAACAGCTTACTATAGGATAGGAAATCAGCATTACCTTTTGTCTAAATTATGGTATATTCCCCCAATCAACAGTATTGTTTTCACATTTTTTTCAAGAAAATTGAATTCATTTCAACAACAAGTCCATTAGGATAAGAATTTTAAAATGATAGTCTTGCATTTCCCATTAATTTACTATACATTTGCTTGCAGTTATTAATACAAACATGGTTTATACTTACGTACATCATTTTCATTTGCATCATCGCCATTGTGGCGATATGTTAATTTAATGTGTTCTTACGTAGAATACCTTCCCTCTTGTTTGATTTCTTATTATTAATAATTTACTGCTAACATTTATAAAGCGTTGAAAAATCTTAAAATTGCTATCCAAAAATCGGGTAGGTTAAACGAAAAATCTGTTCAATTACTGAAAAATTGTGGTTTAGACTTCGAGAACTACAAAAGCTCTTTAATCACAACTGTTGGGAATTTCCCACTGGAAATATTATTTCTGAGAGACGATGATATTCCGGGATATGTGGAACAAGGCATAGCCGACCTGGGCATCGTCGGTGAAAACATCATCGATGAGACCGAATCCAAAGTAGAATACATCAAACGGCTTGGTTTTGGAAAATGTACATTGAAACTGGCTATTCCCAAAGATAGCACCATCCAAGACATTAAAGACCTTAACGGCAAAGCAATCGCAACCTCTTATCCAAATATCCTAAAGAATTTTCTAGACGAGTATAAGATTAATGCAGACATCCGTTTGATATCCGGCTCAGTTGAGATTTCACCTGGCTTGGGTCTTAGTGATGCGATCTGCGATATCGTATCTACCGGTGGAACATTAAAAAGCAACGGTTTGAAACCTTTTGCTGATGTCAAAAATTCAGAAGCCATATTGGTGGGAAGAAAGGAATTAGAAGGCAATGAAGTGTTGGCTGAGTTAGTACAGCGTATCGAATCTGTTCTTTTAGCAAAAGAAACTAAATATGTGGTATTGAATGTCGAAAAGAAAAATTTGCCAGCCATCACTTCTTTATTGCACGGTGTTAAGAGCCCTACGGTTGTTCCACTGGCAGAAGAAGGTTGGGTAGCCGTACACACCGTTATCACTGAAGATGACTTTTGGGATAAGATCAATAAGTTAAAAGCTGAAGGTGCCCAAGGTATCGTTGTGATGCCCATTGAAAAAATCATTCTTTAAACTTGATGCACTTATACAACCATGTTAAAAAAATATGATTACAAAACGTTAGGAAAAACCGAAATCCAGCAACTGGTTGCTAGGAATACGGATCCAAACAATGCAATACAAGAGGTTGTCCAGGAAATTATTCAACAAGTACGCCAACAAGGTGATATCGTATTACGCGAATATGCGGCCAAATTTGATAAAGTTGAACTTGACAGATTATATTTAGACGAGGAAGATATCGACGCACTGGCATCTACCATTGACCGCGATCAACAAAGAGCTTTGGAAATCGCATTTCAAAATATACATAAATTCCATAGTACACAATTAAAAAGGGAGCGCACTGTTGAAACAATGCCCGGCGTAAAATGCTGGCGCGAGGTTCGCCCTATTGAAAAAGTTGGCCTTTATATCCCAGGGGGATCAGCAGTGTTACCTAGCACACTTTTAATGCTTGGTATTCCTGCAAGAATAGCTGGATGTAAAGAGATTGTCGTTTGTTCTCCTCCACAATCCAATGGAAAAATCAATGGCTTTGTTGCTTTTTGTTTGAAATTACTTAAGATAAACAGAATATACCTCGTTGGAGGCGCTCAAGCTGTTGCTGCTATGGGGTTTGGAACAGAGACTATACCAAAAGTCGACAAGATCTTTGGCCCAGGAAATCAGTTTGTTACAAAAGCAAAATCCATCATACAGGGCCTTGCAAATGTTAGCATTGACATGCCTGCGGGACCATCCGAAGTACTGGTCATCGCTGACGAGTCGGCCAATGCAGCTTTTGTAGCCGCAGATCTTTTGGCACAAGCCGAACACGGAGCCGATAGTCAAGCTGTCCTGGTTGCAACTTCCACCGCTATAGTTGATGCCGTCAACACAGCATTGGTAGCCCAATTAGCGGTTTTGCCTCGCAAGGAACTTGCTGCAAAAGCAATTGAAAATTCCTATGCAATAACTGTCGAGAATCTTCAGGAGGCCATACAGTTCTCAAATGACTATGCGCCAGAACACCTTATTTTGGAGACGGACCAATGGGAGTCCCTAACACGTTATATCAGTAACGCTGGTTCGGTTTTCTTAGGGCACTTAACCCCTGAAAGCGCAGGAGATTATGCCTCAGGTACAAATCACACGCTTCCTACATCAGGATATGCACGCTCCTACTCCGGCGTATCGGTAGATTCTTTTGTGAAAAAAGTTACTTTTCAACATATAAGCGAAACTGGACTTCAACAAATCGGGTCGGTAGTTGAAATACTCGCTGAACTCGAAGGCCTGCAAGCGCATAAAAATGCGATTTCTATTCGGAAAAAATGATAAAACAGAAGCTCTTGATATCACAAAAAAGGCTTTACGATGTAAAGCCTTTTTTGTGATACTGATCTTTCGAATATTCATGACTAATATTGACTGCATTACCTTCCGAAGGTGTCATAATTATCTGTTGCATATTTTTCAAATCTAGTCAGCAAAGCAATATTATCTTTTTCCAATGGACTTAAGTCTGCAGTCACATCTTTTGAAATAGGCACATACCAATCTACAGGCTCAAAAAACTGACGAATGCTAGGTTTGGTAAACGCATAGCCATGTCGGGCAAAAATCGTATTCCGAATAATCTCCAGATCTAATTTCTTGAGGTTTTTAAGGTCTTTCTCCGTCAACTTTTGTTTAGATGCATTTACAGTAAAGACCGCAGGGGATGCCGATCGATAGTATTGAATAATGTAAGTATAAGTTGAATCTCCATCCACATCAGTTTCCTCCTTTCTTTTTTCGTTAATCCAGTCGACCAAAGTTCCGTCTTCTCCATCCTGATTTTTTAGCATCAGATTTGGATTATAGGCGAACTGCTTTTTCAACAATTTAAAGCTTCGCTTTTTAATCTTTACTCCTTGGTCATATGCGGTCCAATTGCCGATTAACGTATCGTGATTAAGCTTAATTTCAAATCGTCCGTCAGACTTTTTGTCGCCGGGCTCATCCAATAATAACCGGATATCGGCACCATTTTCCTCCAATTTCCCCACAAAAGAACGCAGATTTCCTTTGACAACATTCTGTCCGAAGATATTACCCCTATCCGTAATTTTTTTTATGGTCAAATTTATCTTCGGAGAATAATCTGTCGTGGGCAGCCCTTCTCCTTCTTCAAGAGTACTTTCATCCACAACAAATTCGCCCACCCAGTTGCCATAAAGTTCCTGATGCGCTTCAGCTTCGGCCACAACAGTATCTTTTGTTTCGGTGGCTTCATTCTTTTTGCTTTTCCCGTCCTTACAACCAAGGATTACTCCAAGCATTAACATTAAACAAAGGTTCTTCCTCATAATTTATGATTTTTTTGATAAATAATAAATTCTGCCAACAACAAATTAGGGATCCATCCCAACCAGGCAATAATTTGATAGAGATCCATCGGATTGGGCTGAAACAGGTACACTAAAGCAAGCTTCCAAAAACGTAGGGTAAGCGCTGAACAGGTTAAGGCAAAACTACGGATCATAAAATCGCGGTGTTTATCAAATTTTCGCTGACTCGCCAAACGAACTGCCCGCCAGGTGAAATAAAACCATCCAAGCCCCAATAATTCAAATGCAATAATAGAGGTTAATCCGCCATTTGCCGCGGATCCAATAAGCAACCCTGAAGGAGCGGCAAAAACCAAAATGGCGAATACATACAAATACCCGATACTTCGATGGACTCGCGGATATTTATTCAATAGATAAGTATTAAACTGCGTAAAGCCGGCAGGCAAAGCAAAGATAGCTGTGCAGACATGGACATAAAACACGTAGCGATACCACCAAAGTTCTTCAATTTCCGTTTGTTTAATCATCAGGAAATTAGCATCGAGTGAGAACCCACGGTAGCGAAATGTGATTTCTGCCATCAGCAGACAGCTATAGGCAAAAATTAAAAGCCAAAATCCATGTAATATCGAAAATTGAGCTTTTTTAAACATATCGCTTTCTATTTACTCCTGATCGCTTCTACCGGATCCAATCGAGAAGCCATTAGAGCCGGAACAATACCTGATATGAGACCAATAAACGTCGAAAGCGAAACTGTAAGCATAACCATTTTCAAACTTACGACAATAGCAACGCCAGTCGCAGCTTGCACTAGAAACGCCAAAAAATAGACAACAACGAGGCCTATCCCTCCCCCCAACAAACATAGTACGATAGACTCGACTAAAAATTGTGAAAGAATAAAGAAATTTTTAGCTCCCAGCGCTTTCTGAATTCCGATAATATGCGTACGCTCTTTGACACTGACAAACATGATATTGGCAATACCGAAGCCACCGACTAAAATCGAAAAAATACCGATTGAAAAACCCGCAAGATTAATTATCCCAAAAAGCTGATCCAACGCACCGGTAATCATTGTTGTCTGATTAATGGAAAAGTTTTCCTCCCGTTGCGGCGATATACGACGAATCGAACGCATGAGTGTCTTCGCTTCGCTCTCCGCCTCACCAAGCTTATAGTTCGATTTAATAACCATCGCTATGCTCGGTGAGAAATTATCATAGTTGACCAAATTTCTCGCCAGCTCAAACGGAATAAAGGCGGTATCATCGGGGGAGGTGTTGATCAATACACCATTTCCTTCTTTCTTTAATACACCGATAACCTGAATTTTTCGGCCTAACATATTAATATATTTGCCAACAGGCTCCTCATTAGGAAAAAGCCCTTCCGCAATATTTGCTCCCAATACAGTTACAAGAGCTCCACCCCTCGACTCGCTTTCAGCAAAGTAACGACCATCCACAATATTCAAATTTTGAATGTACAGGTTCTCATAGGTCGCTGCATTGACCGATGAGCCTTGGGCCGAATTATTTTTATATTTTATAGTCGTATTACCAATATTGATCATATACGCCATATACTCGGCTGTCGTCATCCGACTTTTCAAATCCAGGTAATTATTGTATGTAGGTTCGGGTCTATTCAAGTATTTCCACCAAGGGAAATTTGGACCTCCATCCCAGGGCCATTTCTCAATATAAAGTGTTTTGCTACCGATCTTCTTTACTGATTCCTCTATATTATTCCGTAGGGTATCTACCGCAGAAAATACACCAATAATCGTAAAAATACCGATGGTCACACCCAACAGCGATAGTAAGGTGCGAGTACGATTGTCTTTTAATGCCGAAAAAGCAAACTGACAACTCTCCAATATCAATCTAAAAAATAGCATAATTGTATTCTAAAATACAATATAGTTTTGATTTAATGTCAAAATCGTTAAAAATATATACATAAATTAGAAATAAGCCCTTTCTATACCCGAAAAAGTTATAACTTTGTATGCTTTTTGCAACCTAGTATTTGGTGCACTGTAATGCACTGAAAGGCAGACATTAAAATATATATCATTAAAGATGAAGTTATCTCAATTTAAATTCAACTTACCAGAATCATTACTTGCTTCTGAACCTTCTGAAAATCGTGACGAATCACGCTTGATGGTCCTACATAGAGATACTGGTAAAATTGAACACAAAATTTTCAAAGATGTATTGGATTATTTCGATGACAAAGATGTCATGATCTTAAACAATACTAAAGTTTTTCCAGCCCGCCTTTACGGTAATAAAGAGAAAACTGGAGCTACGATTGAAGTTTTCTTGTTGCGTGAATTGAACAATGAACTTCGTCTTTGGGATGTGTTGGTAGATCCTGCGCGTAAAATCCGTGTAGGCAACAAATTATATTTCGGTGATGATGACTTATTGGTTGCCGAAGTAGTTGACAATACAACTTCTCGTGGCCGTACAATTAGATTTTTATTTGATGGTACCGATGAAGAGTTCCGCCGTAATATTGAAATCTTAGGTGAAACTCCGCTTCCTAAATATATCAAGCGTAAAGCTACACCGGAAGATAAATTCCGTTACCAAACGATCTACGCAAAAAATGAAGGTGCTGTTGCTGCTCCTACAGCTGGACTTCACTTCTCAAGAGAGTTAATGAAACGTCTGGAACTTAAAGGTGTTGATTTTGCAGAGGTTACTCTTCACGTTGGTCTTGGAACTTTCCGTACTGTTGAAGTCGAAGATTTAACCAAACATAAAATGGATTCGGAACAGTTCATCATCACTGATGAAGCTGCACGCGTTGTCAATAGAGCAATCGACAACAAACGTCGCGTATGTGCTGTCGGAACGACTTCTATGCGTGCAATAGAATCTTCTGTTTCTGCAGATCACCATTTAAAAGCGGCGTCTGACTGGACGAGTAAGTTCATCTATCCTCCTTACGATTTCAGTATCGCAAACTCGATGATTACAAACTTCCATACACCAGAATCCACACTTTTAGTGATGATTGCTGCGTTTGCAGGCTACGAAAATGTGATGAATGCCTATGAAGTTGCTGTAAAAGAAAAGTATAGGTTCTACAGCTATGGCGACGCTATGTTAATCGTTTAACGATGTGGCTTAAAAGATAAAATAAAAAAAACGTGGATAGCCTTAAACTATCCACGTTTTTTTAAATAATAACCTTTCAATAACAACATGAACTTTGTAATTATCGTTGCTGCCGGAACCGGAAATAGAATGAATAGCGATCTTCCAAAGCAGTTTCTTGACTTAAATGGACTGCCGATTGTTATGCATACAATTAATCGTTTTTGCCAATCAGAAACTATTTCGGAAGTTATTTTGGTCATCAGCGAACCAATGGAAAGTTTTTGGACCGAACTGTGTTTGAAGCATCAGTTTGATCGCCCTATACATATCGCTTTTGGCGGACAAACCCGCTTCGAAAGTGTAAGGAACGGAATAGATTACATTCAGCAAAATTTTGATATCGGTCCAAAAGACTATATTGCGGTACACGACGGAGCTCGACCTATCATCACCCAAGCTCTTATTAAAAAAGCCTTCCAGGGGGCGTATGATCATCAGGCAATTGTCTTAGCACAAAAGAGCATTGAATCTGTTCGGATGGGAGACACCACATCCAACTCCGCTGTTGATAGAAATTATACCTGGTTAGTACAAACTCCACAGGTTTTTCATGGAGAATTGCTTCTAAAGTCCTATCAGCAAGCCGAAGATCCCTTTTTTACAGATGATGCGTCGGTGGTAGAGAAAATGGGCAAGCGTATCACTATCATTGAAGGTGACTCCAGAAATATAAAAATCACCTATCCTCAAGACTTACAAATTGCCCAGTTCTACCTGAATTTGACTTAATGGATTAAGCATTGCCACGAATAACGCGCAATAAAACCACAATAATAGCAATGACCAAAAGGATGTGGATAATGTTATTGCCAGCCGCATAACCTCCAAAAAAACTTATCGCCCAAATGATAACTAAGATAACGGCGATGATATACAGTAAATTTCCCATTTCTTTATAATTTAATACCTAAATCTATTTTTTATAGGTATAACAATGAAAAAAGAACTATAGTTTTATTTTAAATGGATTAGCTAATTTCAAACTGTAATCTATCGTAAGCTAGAAACATATTTTCGGGCAATTCTCTGGAAACAGCTTCATGCAGTCCCATTCGATGCCCTATATGTGTAAAATAGGTTTTATCGGCATGAATGTCATAGGCAAATTCAATCGCCTCATCCAATGTTAAATGTGAAATATGAGATTCCTTTTGCAAAGCATTTACCACGAGAACCTTTACTCCTTCCAATAATTTCCGTGATTCTGCGCTGATAAATTTCGCATCAGTAATGTAGGCGAAATCTCCGATCCTAAAACCCAAGACTGGCATTTTATAATGGAGAACCTCAATAGGCATAATTTCTTTCCCAAATAAAGACAAGGGTACACCGGCCTTTATCTCCTCCAAATCCAACCTCGGAGCTCCGGGGTATTTAACTTCAGTAAACGCATAATAAAATTCTCGCCTTAGCGCTTCATGGAGAGCTGCTGTACCGTAAATAGAAATTGAGCTATGCTGCTGATAATTAAATGCCCTTACGTCATCTAAACCAGCAATATGGTCTTTATGTGAGTGTGTCATTAACACCGCATCCAAATGCATAACTTTTTCGCGCAACATCTGATACCTAAAGTCTGGGCCAGTATCCACAACCAATGTATGTTGATTGTATTCAATAAGAATAGAAGAACGTAATCTCTTATCACGTCTGTCTTCAGATTGACAGACCTGACATTGGCATGCTATTACAGGCACCCCTTGTGATGTTCCGGTTCCTAAAAATGTTATTCTCAAGCTACAATTTTTGATTTCAATATTTCTTCATAAATCGGAAGAAGTTTTTCAGAAATGGCTTCCGAATCAATTTCAATATCCAATAATATGTTCCACAATGACTGGATTTTTATTTCAAGATTCGAAAACTTATTGACTACTACAACTTTTGTCGTCTGCAACATACAAGCGCCTGTGCGGAATGAACCTTTCTCGTATCTAACTTTATACCCTTGCTCCTTAAAAAACTCTTCTAACTTAGTTAAACTGCTTTGTGTAAACGGCAACAAAATCTCTCCTTCCTTTTAAATTTCTACCTCAGTCTTCCAAACTTAGATAAATTTGATTTTATATACAAATAAAATCACTGCTACTCATCAACGCGCCAACTTAAGAAGTTCATTGCCAAAAGTATCCCAGCTGTATTTCCTTTTTTCATCGATAATATTCGTTCTAAATTGCTCTTCTTTGTTGTAATGGTAAAATGAAAAAATACCGTCGGCTATTTGACGGGCATCAGGTTCCACAACATAACCAACGTAGCCATCTTGAACCAATTCCGGCAATCCCCCAACATTACTCACAATCATGGGAAGATCAAAATGATAAGCAACTTGGGTAATCCCACTCTGTGTAGCGCTACGATAAGGCAACACAACGCAATCCGCAGCTGAAAAATAACGCCCGACCTCCTGATTTGGAATAAAATCGGTATGCATAAAAATAAACTCTTCTAGTTTATACTTTTTTATAAGCTCCAGATAGGGAGCAGGGTCACCATAAAACTCTCCGGCAAGCAATAATTTAACACCGAGATCGCGAACCTTGGAATTAGCTAATGCTTCTAGCAAGATATCTAAGCCCTTGTATTGACGAATAAAACCAAAAAACAATACGACTTTATCCTCTTCGGCAATCTTAAGTAATCGACGTGCTTCCTTTTTACTTTGATGCGCACCATAGTTATCGTAGAGTGGATGCGGCGTATATACCGCTGGCATTTTCGGGCTTAACATTTTCAGATCTGCCAGCACACTTTTACTCATAGTGAGACAAGCATCAACAGATTTCAAAAAGTAGCGGATCAACGTCTTATCACCTATGCGTTGTTCATGAGGGATTATATTATCAGCGATACATACAATTTTAGTGTGTTTATTTTTTCGAACCTGTCGCTGGATTGTTCCTAAACAAGGCCCAAAAAACGGCATCCAAAATCGCACGATAAGCAAATCGTAGTTCGCCTTCCTAAGCTCCCTACCAACCTTTATCCAATTAAGTGGATTAATAGAATTCACTGTCGTTTTAATATGAAGACCGGTTGGTGCAGGCTCATCTGAATATTGCGACTTTCCTGGGAAAAGAAAATTGGGATACTGCAGACTAAAGGAATAGATATCCACTTCATGACCTAACTCCTGAAAATGGGATGCCAATCGTTCATTAAAAGACGCTATCCCCCCTCCCCTCAATGGATAGGCGGATCCTAAAATCACAATTCGCATAATTATTTAGATGACTTTCTCAATTTGATAATCATTCCGATCTGAGCTGCTTCTAGAGACTAACTCTGCCAAAAAACCTGTCAGAAATAATTGTGTTCCCAAAATAATCGCTGTCAGCGCAAAGAAAAATAATGGCTGATCTGTTATATCTCTAAATGGTGTACCGCTAGCTATACTCATCAGTTTGTGGCAAATCAGATAAATGGAGATAAATAAACCTGCAAGAAAACTAATCACCCCCATAACACCAAAAAAGTGCATCGGTCTTTTCGCAAATTTGCCGACAAAAAATATAGATAATAAATCCAAGAAACCTTTTACAAAACGGCCCGGACCAAATTTGGTTGTACCGTATTTACGTGGGTAATGCTGTACAACCTGTTCCTGTATATTGGTAAATCCAGCCCATTTCGCAATAACGGGTATATAACGATGCATCTCGCCATAAACCTCAATGTTTTTAACAACATCTTTTTTATAAGCTTTAAGACCACAGTTAAAATCATGCAGGTTATGAATTCCAGACATAGATCTTGTTACCCCATTAAACAATTTTGTTGGGATTGTTTTGGTCAATGGATCATAGCGCTTTTGCTTCCAACCCGATACTAAATCCGCTCCCTTGTTGACGATCCGATCATACAGTTCAGGAATCTCATCTGGACTATCCTGTAAATCAGCATCCATTGTAATAACAACATCGCCCTGTGCAGCAGCAAAGCCTACATTTAAAGCCGCAGATTTTCCGTAATTGCGTCGGAACTTTATCGCAGAAATATTCGTGTTCTTTAACTTCAACTCTTCAATAACTTTCCAAGAATTATCTTTACTCCCATCATCAACTAAAATAATTTCATAGGAAAAATGATTGGCCGCCATAACACGGTCGATCCAAGCTGTCAATTCGGGTAAGGATTCTTCTTCATTAAATAAAGGAACAACAACAGAAATATCCATGTGAATGTTAATCATGCTAAAAATGTAGTATTATTATACCAACAAAGGTATTACTTTTTCAGTAATACCTTATAGGGTCAATTTTATTTTATTAAACACTAATTGGTCTCTTGCTTAATCACCAATTTTTCTCGTTTTGTCAAGGCTGATAATAGTAATGCAAAAACAAATTGAAACATCAATGTGATTGCCAATCCTTTGAACACCTGCCCTAAGGTTATCTTTCCTATAGCATCAACTTGCTTTTCAAGTTCTGCGATTTTTGAATCTATAACTTCATCTGGCACATTGTTTTTCTCCATATACTCAATGGTAACGTTAATTGTATGCGTCACCACCTTTTCTTGTAAAGTTGGATTAATGAAATTAACATACAGTTGCGTACCAATAGTGGAAATAATCGTAGAAATAGCAAGCATCATAAAGATCGATTTCAATGCTATAGAAAAATTCCAGTATCCACCATTTGCTTTCCTAAGAGAGAAGGCGAACAGCGCAGAGATAACAACAAAAATCCCCGTATTAACAATAAATGACATCGACATTACCCCCCAAAAGGAATTTAAGTCTTTGACAACAAACAAAACAACTAATCCTAGAATAAAAGAAATTATTCCTAAAATAACACCATAGATAATACTTTTCTTTTTGTCGATTACCGCATCAAATCCTACATTACTTTGGTTGAATGATTCTGCCATAAAATTATTTGTTATAGTAAGTACTAATTATTTGGTAAAGGGCGATATCAAAAGCCTTATTGGAAGAAGCTTCAGCATACTCCTCAAATTGCTTTTCAGATGGTTTCAACTCGCTAAAGAAACTCATAATAGGATAGAAAAGTTCATAAACTTCGCTTCTCGGATTTATTCCTTTTCCTACTTTTGCAATTTCGGCATACGGGCTATCTACGACAATTTGATTAGCAATGATATCTTCATAAATTTCATGCTCATCTTGGAATTCATCTTCATCGACCAGTAAAAATTCTTTTAGGAAATCATCCAGTTCAGGTTCAATCTCATCATCCTTACATTCCCCTAAATAAAGAAAAATATTCAACAATTCTGTTCCACGATCTATTGTTTCATCTTCGATCGCTTCCCATTCCTCAGAATCCAAATAATCATCTTCCAGTTTTAATACGTCATTGGAGAAAAAGTTCATCAATAAAAGATCGACATATACTTCACGAAGTTCGTCAAACAACGGATAGTCATCAAAAGACTGATCCAACAGTTCTAATTTCTCTAGATAGCTGGCCTCCGTATTGAATACACCAATAATCTTTTCGAGAAACTCTGCGGCTGTCGAGATTCCATCAACCTTGCCATAATTTAATATACCTGCCTCAACGGCTGCTTTAAGATTTGCTTCCATGGTTTTAATCGTTTTTTATGATTTGACTATTATTGATGACCAATTCGACAGCGCCTTTTAATGTCTGTCCGAACAATGGAGAATTTTTTGATTTGGATTTATTGGTTTTCTCATCGAAGTTCCATGTTTTCGCTGAGTCAAATACGACAAGATTGGCTACTGCCCCTTCTTCAATAAGAGGAACTTCAAGTCCTAGAATCTGTCGGGGTCTAACTGAAAGACTATTGACAATTTGTTCTTCGTTTAATCCAGCACGAACCATGAGTGGCAATACGGTCTGTAGTCCAATAATTCCATTTTTTGCAATATGAAATTCTACATTCTTAAATTCTATTTCATGTGGTGTATGTTGCGAAACGACGGCGTCAATAGTACCGTCCTTAATTCCTTTAAGTAATACCTTAAGATCTGCCTTTGTGCGTAACGGCGGGCTCACCTTATAATTGCTATCAAAACCGACAATATCTTCGTCAGTAAAGACTAATTGATGTGCAGCAACATCACATGTCACTGGAAGACCTTTTGCTTTTGCTTTTTTTATCAGGTCAACGGCTTCTGGTGTGCTAATGGATGCAAAATGAATTGGAGCTCCGGTATATTCCGCCAAATACAGATCACGAGAAACCATTAACGATTCGGCAAGATTGGGAATACCCTTCATCCCCAAATAAGTACTCATCGCACCTTCATTCATTTTGTTTCCACCTGCCATAGATTCATCTTCAGCATGTGAAAAAATCAATCCATCGAATCCCTTCGCATATAACAACGCTCTGCTCATTAATCCCGCCTGCTGTACACTCCTATTTCCATCACTGAAAGCGACAGCACCCGTTTGCTTCATATCAAATAGCTCGGCTAGTTCCTTTCCTTCTCGCTTTTTACTGATAGCTCCAATTGGATGTACATCAACAACATTTCCTTTCGCTGTATTGACAATAAGTGCAACTTCAGAACGGCTTTGAATCGCCGGTTCGGTATTTGGCATTACAGCAACTCCAGTAAATCCTCCGGCTGCTGCTGCTGCGGTTCCACTTACAATGTCTTCCTTGGTTTCTAATCCAGGTTCTCCAAAATTGGCATGTAAGTCAAAAAAACCTGGCGCTAAAATTTTTCCGGCGCCATCGATGGTCTCTATGTTTTTATCAGCTACTTTGACAGATTTTCCAATCTGTGCAATCTTTCCCTTTTCGATAAATACATCAACTTGCTGCTGATGAAATTCATTACCAGGTAAAATTACTTTAACAGAAGTAATCAATAAGCTTTTCATATATGAATGTGATTGAAATTAAAAGGATACAACTTATTTATCGAAGCATATAGCGTGCGCAGTGTTAACAGACAAACGGTGGCTTTATCACTATAAATCATATAGCTGCAAATAACTTTTTCGCGTGATGCCTGTGATTGCTTCATTTCGAGAAACAAAGTTACAAAATACAAATTTATTAAAGAACATTAAAAATAGATTTCAACGAGGAATAACTAGGCATTTTCTCCCCACTGATAATGTTTAAATTCAAACCCTGCAAGACTCAAAATCCGATCAACCACCGTTTCTGCAACATCCTCCAAAGTCTTTGGCAAACTATAGAATGAAGGTGATGCAGGACAAATGATACCTCCGGCCTCTGTCACCAATTTCATATTTTGAATATGTATAATACTTAGCGGTGTCTCACGGGTAACCAAAATCAATCTTCGTCGTTCTTTTAGCATTACATCTGCCGCGCGAGTTGTCAGATCAGAAGAAATTCCGTGGGCGATCCTTGATAATGTCCCCATTGAACACGGACAGACAATCATCGTATCATAGCGAGCCGATCCTGATGCAAAAGGAGCAAAGAAATCACCCTTATCATAAAATTTGAACGGTATATCCTGATAACTCTCATCGCCTAACTCTGCACGCCATACATCCTTCGCATTATTAGACATTACAATTCCAACTTCTGCGATCTGTGTTTTTAATACCAATAGTTTTTTAAGTAAAACTTTAGCATAGATTGAGCCGCTAGCTCCAGTAATGGCAATAACAATTTTTCTCTTAGACATCTCTTTTAAAATAATAAAAACAAAGCTATAAAAAAAGGGTCGTAGTGAGAAACACCCGACCCTACATCTACCTATGAAAAACATGCCCTTGGGAGGGGCTTAACAAAAGTACATCTACTTTTTAATTTACAAAAACATTATGCGCATTACTACACATTTGTGTATATAAAATACCCCAAAAACAACTTTTTTCCGGATTTTAAGATCCAATTCACCCCGTAAAAACACCCTTCTTCTAAATTTCAGTTCAATCTCAAGCAAAATTAAATACAAATATTTTCGCAAAT
Source organism: Sphingobacterium paramultivorum (assembly GCF_014109745.1). NCBI lineage: Bacteria > Pseudomonadati > Bacteroidota > Sphingobacteriia > Sphingobacteriales > Sphingobacteriaceae > Sphingobacterium > Sphingobacterium paramultivorum. The sequence continues at coordinate 807,191 of NZ_CP058555.1, read as the reverse complement.
CAAACATTTATTCTCATCAATAAAGTCTATTTTAGTGACAACGTTAGACAATTTGTTAAGACATGAACCTTTCCGTTTTAGAACAATATATTGAAGAAGGCAGAAGCCATGATATCGACTTATTATTGATTGGAAATCCCGAACTTTTACAAGAAACAACGAGTCATGGAATTTCTCCCCTCCTATTGGCTTGCTATTATAACAAACCCCAGATCATTCGGACACTTTTACAACACACCAAATCCATGACTATCCATGAGGCCTGTGCGGCTGGATTAACCTCATACCTGGAGGCTATTATTTTGCAAGCTCCATCTGTTGTCAACGAATGGTCATCACAGGGTTTTACGCCATTGACCTTAGCAACATATTTCAACAAAGCAGACATTGTCCGTCTTTTACTATCCAAAAAAGTCAATCCGAATGTTGTAACCAAAAATGAACAACTCACCACTGCACTACATATTGCTGCGGCAAACAACAATGAAGAGATCGGCAAGTTGCTTATCGATGCTAATGCAAATGTCAATGCCATTCAAGCTACTGGCGAAACTCCACTTCATTTCGCTGCTCAATTTGGTAATATCGACTTTATTGTTGCCTTACTCGAAAATGGAGCCGACACCAGAGTCATCAATATTTCAGGATTAGCTCCAATGGATATGGCATATGAAAAAGGCCATAAGGAGATTGCAGAGATTTTAAAGAACTAATTTCTTTTTAAAATTTCGGACCCAATGCTGCAATGAAGGCAGCGCTTCCTATCACAATAAAATCTCTTTAACTGCAAAATTCCTTGACTTTGCAATGCGCTTTGAACATGCCAATCATATTGAGCGAATTGTCTCACAACAACATTTTTCTCTGCAGGAAGCTGCTCCAAAAGATCTAGCGCTTTATCAATATATGACTGAATACTAAAATATTTACCGTATGAAAAAAGAAATACGATAATCACATTAATAACAAGCGTGTCAATAGTTTCTTTACCCAGCCGAACCGATGTTTTTACCTTCGTTTTTGTACCAAAAGAAAAATATCCCGCAAAACAATCAGCCGGCGACTCTATCTTAAATAATTTTCGAGCAGCCTCCAAATCATCCACAGCCAAAATCTTTGCAACACCCAACTCGTTCTTACTAAACAAAACAGCTAATTGCGTGATTCGCCGTTCAGGAAAATTATAAGGTCTCATTCTCATCCTTTTCCAAACCCCATAAATAGCCTCTATACCATGAATATGTTTTTGATACTCAAATTCACCAGCTAGCCGCTTCATATACTCGCTTTCTTGTCCTTGAATTAACAGCCTGCTTATCCCAAAGAAAAGAGCCTCTATTTTAAACAGGTTTGAACGATATTTTTGTAAAATGTTCCAAGGTAATTTTTCCCCAAGCTCCTGAAATGTATCTGCATTAACTTTTAATCCCATACATCTGCAGATCCATACCCATAAAGTTTTTTCCCAATCCGTATTAAATTGTTTTAAAATCACCAACATTTGTTGAGCTTTCATTTCTAGCCGTTCGATAGCTAAAGCACTCAGCCACATGGATTTTTTAAAAAGATCAATAGAACCAAGCTGAAATTCACAAGGTATCGAACTTTTTGTATTCATCATCGCTGAATACCGTTCCAACAGATGCTGTTCCACATATTCCGAAAGCACCAATGTCGGTATCGATGTCCCATCATTTCGGTAGATAACTTTATCATTTTTCCAAACCACATGTAAGATAACGTTATTATAAACGACATCTTCCTGATGACAATGTCGATCCCAATCCGAAGATTGGATATGCATCTCGACATGACCAAACCAATCATTACCTTTACACCTAATATGTGACATGAGAAAATCGGGGCCGGAATCTGTATTATATTGCCCCACATGAACAACGACCAAGGGTTCTCCATCAGTAGAATTCAACCCATTTGCACGGAATAGCCGAAGTTTCCAGATAAACTGCATTAAGTTTTCTGTAACTAACATAATTGTAATTTTAGAATTAAATCAACCGGCTATGGCTTATAATTCCTTAAATATACAATTTAATAATTACTGTTTCTTATAGATCTTTAAAAGATCATTGGAAACCAATTTGCTTTCTAGCAATTGTCCCTTAAATTGAGGAGCCTCAATCCCGTTCAATAATGTTGTTGCAGACTCAAATACCCTTGCCTCATCCCAGAGATCCGCATCTATAAACATTTGCAGAGTAGCACGCCCTCCTTCTATGATTATTGACTGAACATCCATTAAATAAAGTTGATAAAGAATATTCTGCGGCAGATACAACCCATAATTTTCAAGCTCAATATACTTCACATTTGCTGTCCATTCTGTCTTTTTAGCATTGAACACAATTGTATCAGCTTGATCATTGAGAATATTGGCATCTAGTGGAATAGCAAGATCTCTATCTAAAAGAATACGCAATGGGTTGCTACCCTGCCATTCTCTTACGGTCAGACTGGGATTATCTACGACTGCAGTATTTGTACCAACCAAAATAGCATCTTCCTCCGCTCTCCAACGGTGAACCAACTGTTGGCTTGCGGCATTACTTATCCAAACCTGCTTCCCCTCTTGTCCTATAAAACCATCCTTAGTTTGTGCCCATTTTAAAATAACATAGGGGCGGAATTGACCGATACGTGTAAAAAACCGACGATTGAGCCATACGGCCTCTTTTTCCAGTAAACCAATTTCAACCTCAATACCCGCTTCCCGTAGTATTTCCACTCCTTTGCCATTGACCTTTGCGAAAGGATCCAAACAGGCTATAAAAACTTTCAAAGGTTTCAGCTCCGCAATCATATTAGCACAGGGTGGCGTCTTTCCATAATGCGCGCAAGGTTCAAGGCTGACATAAAAAGTACTTTCCGCGATAAGCCGCTTTGCCTTTTCCCCATACTTTTGCATAACCTGTTGTACAGCATTGACCTCAGCATGTGGTCCACCATACGGAGAAGTATACCCTTCGCCGACAATTTTACCATCCAAAACAATGACAGCCCCAACCATTGGATTGGGACTTACTGAACCTGCACCCATTTGGGCCAGTTCCAAACAACGATGCATATATTGCTTGTGCATATCCATAGATACAAATCTATGAAAATCGTACCTTTGACACATGAAAATACTTCAAGATTTCGAATTATTATTTCAACATGAGCTTCAGGAGTTATATGATGAGGATGAAATAAAAGCTATATTCTTAGTGGTTGTTGCCGAAAAGTTTGGGTTAAATAGAACCAATTATCAATTGAGAAAAACAGATATCGTCAACGAGGCGGATAAGGCTGAAGTACTTAGCATCCTTCAGGATTTAAAAAAGCACAGACCTATACAGTACATACTCAATAAAGCAGATTTTTATGGCGAAATTTTCCAGGTCAATGAATCGGTCCTCATTCCACGCCAGGAAACTGAAGAACTTGTCGATCTGATCATCAAAAACCACAAATCTTCTCAAAACCTAAAAATTATAGATATCGGAACTGGCTCTGGCTGCATCCCTATCACCTTATCAAAGCATCTCAATAATGCCCTGGTAACAACGATAGACATCTCAAAAGAAGCGATAAAAACAGCACAAGAAAATGCTAAGAATTTAAAAACTCAGGTTCAATTTATCAATGCGGATATATTTGAATGGGAATACATTTTCTCCGACCAACAATACAATATCATTGTATCCAATCCGCCCTATATAACCGCGGGAGAAAAGCAGCATATGAACCAAAACGTATTGGCTTATGAACCTGAGCTCGCATTATTCATTGAAGAAAGCGCTCCGCTGATTTTTTATGATGTTATTTCATCCTTTGCACTTAAACATTTAACCCCAGATGGAGATCTATATTTTGAAATCAATCAATATCTCGGTGCAGAAATGAAAGAACTTATGGTCAAAAAAGGATTTGAGCAGGTCAAACTCATAAAAGATATCAATGGAGCAGACCGAATAATCCATGCAAAAAAAGCGCGATAAAAAATAATCCGTTTATTTATTAAGCAGTTAAGGCCTTTTCGTCAAAATTTGCACGCAATAATTTGGCATATATCAAAAGAAATTCTACCTTTGCATCACTTTCAAAAACAGAAAGGATTCCGTAGCTCAGCTGGTAGAGCAATACACTTTTAATGTATGGGTCCTGGGTTCGAATCCCAGCGGGATCACTAAAGAAAAGCTAATCGCAAGATTAGCTTTTCTTGTTTAACACTCGCAGAAACTCCTTTTTGTTCTGCAAAAATTACCGGCAAAACCGAAAAGCTACGACAAAACCTATGTGCAATCCTATTCAGCCTATAGTTACCGAGGATCTTATATTGCGCTGTTCTCACAAAACTATTTTCATTATCAGTTGTCTCTATTTATACAGACAAAAATTTAAATAATGAAAAGGCAATTAACATACATAATAATGTCATCCTCTTTTTTCCTTATTACAAGCTGCTCCGTAATAGAAGGGATATTTAAGGCTGGTGTTTGGACAGCCATCCTCATCGTGGTTGTTATAGTCGCCCTTGTCCTTTGGCTCATCAGTAAACTTTTCGGCGGCCCCAAATAACAACCTCCTCTTTTAACAAACTTTTCGACACTTTTCGCCCGAATACAAACAACATCTCATCAATTCTCATTAACAACGCTTTTCTTGATCTCCATTTGAAAACATGTTTTTTATCTTATCTTTATAATTTCAAGAATTTACGGGCTCAATATATTAAAAATAGTAACCGATAATTCAAGAATAACTCTAGTGCTATCTTACCATCGTATTAACGCTAGAACATTTGTAATCAATGAAAGAGGATCGAGCATATGAAGAGATTTACATTAAAAGAGATTGGCCAACAGTTAAACCTATCTCCAGGAACCATTTCCAAAGCACTAAACGATAGTCATGAAATAAGCGCAGAAACAAAAAAGCTAATTTTAGATTTTACGCAGAAAATCAATTATATACCAAATTTCTCCGCAAAAAGCTTAAAAACGGGGCGCTCAAACACCTTAGCAATCATTGTTCCATTTATCTCAAGCTCATTTTTCTTTGATTTCTACGAAGATATCTCGCACATTCTATCGCAGACGAATTATAAACTGATCCTATTGCAGACTTTTAACGACGAGAAAAAAGAAAAAGAAGCGCTAGAACTTTGTGTACAGAGTAATATCGAAGGAGTAATCATTTCCCCTGTAAAAAATGATTCAAGCTTATCGCTTTTGTTTTATATGATGGAACAGGTTTGTCCTGTTATTATTTTCGACCGAATAAACCATCAGCTCGATACATTCAAAATCGGAATCCAAAACAACAAGGTCATCTACCAGGCAACAGAAGAAATGATCAAAAACAGAAGAGAAAATATCATTCTTTTACTATGTAAAGATATTGGCGGAAATGTAAGCCGTATAAAAGGATATAAAGATGCACTCTTCAACGCCGGCGTACCCTTCAAAGAAGAAAATATTATAGAAATATCCTATTCCAGCCCCAAGGACAATATCGATGACGAACTGGAAAGCAAAATAAGTACGCTATTAAATAGGCCCTTTGCTCCAAATGCACTCCTCTCAACGACAGACACCTTATCACTAAAAGTTTTACACATATTAAATAAATTGAAGGTGAAAATTCCTGATGACATGAACTTAATTGGCTTTAGCAACACCCCTTTTGCCAACAGTCTCAATCCATCTCTAACAACAATCACCCAACCAACACAGCTAATGGCAGAAAAATCAGTGGAGCTCCTCTTGCAGATGTTAAAGAAAAAAAACAAAAAGAATTATTTCGAATTCGAGACGTATTTTTTGGACTGCAGTATCGAACACCGAAAATCTACATCATCCCTTTAAAGAAAAGGTCAAAATTCCGCTATGGAATTTTGACCTTTTCAGAAAATACCGATCTCTATTATTAACGATCGACCGCAACATCCACCAATTAAACCCTACTTAATCAATGATCGTAATGCATGGACAGGCAAATCTATTTTAGTGTCATTGGATAGATTTCCGTTCAATGTTCCCCATTGCAAACTATCTAAACGGACAGATGATTTGCCTTCAGTTTTGATATTCAGAAGACCAACTTTGGCTTCAGGTCCTTTCCTATTGAAATATACTTCTGAATTGTTTGCCACAATATCTGCACTTTGATAATTCGTACGCGGAAGCCCCAAAACACTATTCGTTGTGTTAACAAATAAACGACCGACAAGAGAATTCCCCTTACTGTCCGTCCCGCCAAGATCGTCAATAGTGGAGTTTGTCAGGTTCAGGTTCAACGTATTTATAACGGATTTCTCCGCAAGGGAAAATACCTCAACGCTATCACCCACAACAGTCAACTCGTTCAACTTGGCAGATAACTCGTTAATACCCGTATTTTTTAATTTTAAAACCTTAAGATCAGGTGAAAAAATATAAATTGACTTATAAAACCCCTCTCCTCCTGATAAAAGATCTAAGGTAAGATTGCCAGATTGATCGACATTCGTTTTCACAAAGTCGGCTTGACTTTTATTAACTTTAACCATAAACTTATCACTTTTCACCCAATACAACCCTATACCACTTGCATTGGTACCTACAATATAAAGCTTATCGAAAGCTGCCAAGGGAAACGACCGGTAATAAACATCCTTTGCATCTGGCTTAGATACCTCCTGCTCAACATCAGCATTATATTCTTTCGCATCAACCCGATTTATACGAACAAGGTAGGATGCGACAAGCATCGGAACCGCGAATAAGCCTATTGCTAATCCCATTATTATTTTTGTACTTAATTTCATGACTCATTTTGATTAAAATTCTGACTTACAAACCGTCTATAACGTTGTTCTAACTCATCCAAACCGATTTCCAATAAATAAATATTACGAAAAAACAAGGGAAGATCTTCTTCTAGAAAAATTGCCTTTCTATATAACTTCACATTCTTCACCGATTCTTGTGTCAGAAAAAAACCAATCCCGCGCTTATTGGCTATAATTTCTTTCTGCTGCAACATATCGTAGGTCCGCATTACAGTATTGGGATTAACCTCCATCTGAACTGCCAATTCCCTTACTGAGGGGAGTTTTTCATCCACTTTCCAGGTCGCTAGTAAAATATGATCACATACGTACTCAGCAATCTGAAGGTAAATGGCTTTATTTGCATTGAACTCCATATTAAATCTCCTTTTCTTTTAACCTTAAAAAAGCAACCGCCCAAATCATTATGGTAAGCAACACTCCTACAGCGCCGATCAATGCAAAAATATGATTTGAATCAGACCAATAGTTATTATCCATTGTACCTACGGTATCCTGAGTCTGGGTTTTCATTAAGTAAACAAAAAGACACATCCAAACAACACAGTAAAGCACAAGAAAAATAGCCGTCTTTACATATTGATAGTTTTGGTAGACGATCCCACCAAGTAAGAAAATTGCATTCAGAAGAATTGGTACAAAACAAAAATAATAAGCCGGTTCGGGGTATTGAACCTTGAAAAAGTACTGCCATAGATCCACACTGACCGCCTCTCCTGATGGCTGTACTTCATTTACAACCACAGAACCAACGCTCCTCAAATAAGAAACAAATGCCAAATCGATCAAATAAAAGACCAATAAGTATGAACCAATACTCACGACAACCGTATAGAATAAGCTGACCAGAAACTTTTCCAATTGTGAAGCTGGAATCATCAGCTCAAAAATCGCCCGAGTCTTCTTCCCTAAATCAGCAAAATAACTGCTCGAGACAACCGTTACAAAAAAGAGTCCCAAGATACAAAACAACGGTGCTCTGAAATTTAGCAACGAATAAACAGTATTCTTTTTGATATCATCATAATTTGATCCCAAATTAACTGCATAAAAACCAAAAATTACCCCAGCAATAATCCCTATTGACATCAGATAAATTCGCCCAAAACCAATCCATTGTCTTCGAATCAGTGCAAAAAAACGCGTAGCATTAAATAGATTTGACATATTCATCATGTTTAATAAGGTCCGTAATTTTTTCCTTGCACTGTAACACTGCATTAAATAGCAACTCCAAATCCAGTTTCGAATCTTCTACCGCCGAGTTTGGGAGAATAACATTAAAACCGCCCACTCCTTCTTCGGAATAGAGTGTATCCAAAGGCAACTCTCTTACTTTTTTAAAGCATAAACGATCAGTAATCACATACATCGGAGCGTTGAGTGCGACCTTATGATCATCAAGTAAAATAACAGCATCAATAAGATTATCCAGATCACGCACCTGATGTGTGGAGATAATCACACATCGATCGTCAGTAATGGCAGAAGCCATGATCTTTCGAAACTGAACCTTAGAAGGAATATCCAAACCATTCGTTGGCTCATCCATGATGATCACTTTTGTTTTAGACGCTAAACCGAAAGAAATAATATATTTCTTTTTCTGTCCATAACTCATGTTTGCTAATTTTTGCTCAATGGGAATATCGAACTCACGGATAAGCTGATCAAAATATACCTGATCGAAGTTGGGGTAGAACCCTGCATTAGCTTTCAGAAACTGTTCTGATTTTACGGCAGGGAGATAAAACTCTTCCGGAATAAAACTAATCTCCCTTAACAAGGAGGGTTCCCTTCGATTAGGGTTATGCCCCAGCACATCAACTCGTCCCGAAACAGGATATACCAAACCGGCAATATTCTTAAGCAAAGTTGATTTGCCAGCACCATTCTTCCCCAACAAGCCATAGATATGCCCCTGCTTCAATTCAAGATCCATATGAAGAAAGAGTGGCCTTGATTTACTATAGCTGAAATTTAGATTTTGGATAGTAACCATACTACTGTATTATTTAATTAATACACTAATATAGAAACGAATTTTATATAATTCCAAAAATATTTTAAAAAAAACACAGGCAGAGCTTTGCTTACGCTCAGGCATTGCCTTAATTTAACAGCGCAAATCGGACATAGGTCAACATAAATACTTAATTCATGTAACAAACATAATAACTTGACAAATAAATTGTTATTAAGATACATTATGAAATTCGCAATAAACAAAACGTAACTTTGGCGATACGTATTATCGGTGTTAAAAAACTGAACAAATTAAAACTATCCGCCAAAAGTAAAATAACCGCATTCTAAGCCGAAATAAATTAAAACCATACAAACCCCTTGAGAATGACAAACAGCACCTCAGAGTGGCTAAAAACAGCCAAAAATAAAACACACAAGAGCAGTATTGATTGTTCAATAGGAAACACCTTTGTTCTTGCAATCATTTGAGCTGTCTATTTGAACCAGTTAATTGTTATTCTGCACCTGAACGATAAACAACAAATTACACGCAGCAGTAGTATTAACCAAGAGTTAAACAATATACAAAACAATCTAATAATCAAAATAATAAAAAATTTATATAAACAATAAATACACATAAATATGACATACCTTGAACAACAGATTAGTCAACTGATGAAAAACCGCCGTCTATTTTATGCGATGATATTGCTTAAAGATGATATTGCTTAAAATAGCATTAAATCTATTTTATTACCATCTTTGTCTGTATGATGAATTACATTTATCCTTTCATTCTAGCGATGCATTCTTTATGGAGATGGGAGGTACTGATTGTACTAACGATTAGTCTCGTGAATTTTTTTTACAAAAGAAAAAAGGAACTTCCATTCTCCCCTACCGATCAATTTCTTGTAAAAACTACGGTTATTTCTTTTTATATTCAGCTAGTTTTAGGTTTTAGCCTCTATGTACTGAGCCCCATCACACAATACTTCCTGCAACATTTTGACGAAGCAGTTCACCTCAGGCAAATTCGCTTCTTCGGCATGGAGCACAGTAGCATGATGATTATTGCCGCAATCTGCTTAACATTAGGTGCCCTTAAAAGCAAAAACGCCGATACAAACGATCGACGTTTTAAAATATTATTAATCTGGTTTGGACTAGCTCTCCTGATCGCTCTTAGCTCCATTCCCTGGGAATTCTCGCCGCTGACAAGCAGACCTAGTTTTCGATCATTTTAATTAGCTATTTTGCCAGTTGGCTTTTCTTTTATTTCGCATTGCATCCATTCCCTCTTTGAAATCATTGGTTTTACGTAAATCTGCCAAGCTCTCCAATAGAAAGTTATACTTATCATCATAATCTTGCTCTTTTAATTTTCGCAGTGCTACAAAACCCCGTGATATAGCCAAGGGAGCATTTTCCAGAATCGTCCTTTTCAATTCAATTAATACTGTTTCTTCAGCATCCAGCATGCCATACAAGATTTCTTTTTCCAAAGCCTCCTCAGCAGAAAAAGACCGACCGCTGATACAGAGATCCATCGCTTTTCGTTCAGGCATATATTCTGTAAGCAACGCCAACACCTGAAATGGAAAAAGTCCAATTTTCACTTCAGGCAAAGAAAAACGTACATGTGGGAGAGCAAACAAATACGTACAGGATAATGCTATCAAAAAACCACCTGCAATAACATCTCCCCGAACAACACAGATTGAAGGCTTATCTAAACAGGCAAATATTTCTGCCAGTGACTTTTCAACCTTGGGAATTGCCGAATTTCCAATATCTAATGTAGGGTCCTCAAAAGCTTTAAGATCCATACCAGCACAGAACACGGGACCCTCAGCCTCTATTTGTACTAAACGAACATCAGGATTGCTATTCGCCAAATTCAATGCATAGGCTATTTCGCTCACCATTGTCGGACTAAAAGCATTTCTTTTATCCGAACGGGCTAAGGTCAAGTTGAACACATGCCCCTCAACGTGCACTTTAATAAAATTCAGTTTTTCCATCTACAAAATCATTTGTCTGAAGCTATGCTCCAATCCGATTATTTCAGCATCAGTTCCTCGTCCAAAATAATGCAACAACAGCTCTGAAGGTATATTACCGACCAAATCATCTTTTGCAAATGGACAGCCGCCATAACCGAGCAATGCGCCTTCAAATTTACGGCAACCTGCGAGGTAAGCTGCTTCAACCTTTGCAAGACTTTCCTCTCGCCTTGCATGAAAATGTGCACCTACTTCCAGTGTTGGAAAACGAGTTTTAACAAAACTAAATAATTCTGAAATCTGATTTGCATCGGCTTCTGAAGTTGTGTCTGCCAAAGAAAATTCCCGAATGCCAAGATCGCATAATTTTCCAATCCACTCTTCTACCAAAAGTGGGGACCAAGGGTCACTATATGGGTTTCCAAAAGCCATGCTAATATATACGACCAGAGATTTATGCTGTGAGTCGACCAAAGCTTTCATTTCTTTTACCTGCTGATAAGAAGCCGCCAAGCCCATATTGGTATTTCGAAGTTGAAATGTTTCCGATATTGAAAATGGATACCCTAAAAAGTCGATTTTTTCCTCTAGAACTGCCTCCTGCGCACCCCGAAGATTGGCAACAATCGCCAATAACTTCACTTTCTCATTCGTTCTGATTCCTTCCAATACTGCTTTTGTATCCGCCAACTGCGGAACTGCTTTCGGCGAAACGAAAGATCCAAAATCAATAACATCAAACAGCCCACTTTCGATTAACGTATTGATATGTTTAATTTTCTTATCTGTCTCAATAAAGTTATGAAGCCCTTGAACAGCGTCTCTTGGGCAATCAACCAATACAACTTGCTCCCTCATAATATGCTATAAAATATCTTTCTCAATCTCTCTAGCGATCACCATTTTCTGAATGCTTGAAGTCCCTTCACCTATTGTACATAACTTGGCATCTCTAAAAAACTTCTCGGCAGGATAGTCCTTTGTAAATCCATAACCGCCAAAGATTTGTACAGATTCATTCGAGACACTAACGGCAGCCTCTGACGCATAAAGTTTAGCCATCGCACCAATTTTAGAAACACGATCTCCATGATCCTTTAAATAGCCTGCCTGCCTCGTCAACAGTTCACTGGCTTCCACCTGTGTAGCCATATCTGCAAGTGCAAAAGAAACCGCCTGAAATTCGTAAATCTTTTTCCCAAACTGCTCACGCTCGTGCGCATATTTCAACGCGCACTCGTAAGCTCCGCGTGCAATACCCAAAGAAAGTGCCGCAATAGAAATACGTCCGCCATCCAATAATTTTAAGGCCTGCACAAACCCCTGCCCTTCTTCACCGATGAGTTGATCCCGATGAATCCGACAATTATCAAAAAACAGACAGGCAGTTTCTGAGGCGCGCATCCCCAATTTATTTTCTTTCTTTCCTGCGGTAAATCCAGGTGTACCTTTCTCAACAATAAAAGCTGACATCCCTTTTTTATCTCCCTTAGCCCCCGTCCGCGCAATAACGACAGCAACACTAGAACTGATGGCATGCGTGATAAAATTTTTAGAACCATTTAACACGTAGTGATCACCATCTCTCTCAGCAAATGTCGTCATTCCACCAGCGTCCGAACCAGAACCTGTCTCTGTAAGTCCCCAGGCACCGATCCATTCAGCTGTCGCCAACTTTGGAAGATAACGTTTCTTCTGTTCTTCACTAGCAAAGCTTAATATATGATTTGTACATAACGAATTATGCGCTGCTACGGAAAGTCCAATTGAGCCACACACCTTGGAAATCTCATCCAAAACAGTAATATACTCCTGGTATCCGAGTCCCGATCCACCATATTCTTCTGGAACGATCACACCCATGAAACCGTGTTCGCCTAACTTTTTAAAAACTTCTATTGGAAATATTTGGGCTTCGTCCCATTCCATCACATAAGGTTTGATATGATACTGTGCAAAATCTCGTGCACTTTGTCTGATCATATCCATTTGTTGTTTATTTTCAATAAACATAAGCATGAATATTAAATTTACAATCGGTAATTCAATTCAAATATATCAAAATATTTAGGAATAAAATTGCAAATATTTTAAAATTTTATTTTAAATTTATCTAAAAATAAGAAATTCTTAATTCAACAGCTTTTTAAAACCAAGATTATAAATTATGAAGGAGCTACTCGCATTACTTCGCCAAAAAAGAGAAAATTTAAAACTAGGTGGTGGCATCGATAAAATAAAAAAACTGAAAGAAAAGGGCAAAATGTCAGCCTGGGAACGAATAGAATATCTACTGGACCCAGACCGAGAATATCTGGAAATAGGCATGTTTGCCGGCGAAGGAATGTATAAAGAACATGGTGGATGCATAAATGCAGGTTGTGCAGCGGTACTGGGCTATGTAAAATCCAAACTATGTGTCATCGTCTCTAACGATGCAACCGTAAAAGCAGGAGCCTGGTTCCCTATTTCTGCCAAGAAAAATCTACGCGCACAGGAAATTGCCATGGAAAACAATCTTCCAATTATTTATTTGGTAGATTCTGCAGGCGTATTTTTACCGATGCAGGATGAAATATTTCCCGATAAAGAACACTTTGGCCGCATATTCCGTAACAATGCCCGAATGTCTTCCATGGGAATACCTCAAATTGCAGCAATCATGGGAAGTTGCGTGGCAGGTGGCGCTTATCTCCCTATTATGTCCGACTACGCCTTTATCGTCGAAGGAACAGGCTCTGTTTTTTTAGCAGGCCCATACTTGGTCAAATCTGCGATAGGTGAAACCGTAGATGCTGAAACACTCGGCGGAGCTTCTACCCATTCGGAGATATCCGGCGTGACAGACAATAAATTTCCCGACGACCAAAGTTGTTTAGAGGCTATAAAAAATGTTATCGATAAAATCGGTGGAAATCCAAAAGCTAATTTCAACAGAAAGAAAAGCCTTCCTCCAAAAACAGATCCGAGTAAAATAGTAGAGATTCTTCCCGAAGACAGGACAAAACCTTATCGTATGCAGGATATCTTGAATGCAATTGTAGACACAGAGACTTTAGAAGAATACAAACCCGATTATGGAAAAACCATTGTATGCGCCCTCGCACGCGTAGACGGCTGGGCTGTCGGGATTGTTGCCAATCAACGTGAAATTATCAAAGCCAAGAAACCCGGCAACGCAATGGAAATGCAGATGGGCGGGGTCATCTATAGTGATTCAGCAGATAAGGCAGCGCGCTTCATCATGAATTGCAACCAGCAGAACATTCCGCTTGTGTTTTTTCAGGACGTCACTGGATTTATGGTAGGAAGCCGATCAGAACAAGGGGGGATTATCAAAGACGGAGCAAAAATGGTAAATGCAATGGCCAATTCCGTAGTCCCAAAGTTCACTTTTATTGTTGGAAATAGTTATGGCGCAGGAAACTATGCGATGTGTGGAAAAGCGTATGACCCACGACTAATCTACGCTTGGCCTACTGCCCAAATGGCTGTCATGAGTGGTGCCGCTGCGGGCAAGACACTGTTTCAAATCCAAGAATCTGCTTTAAAAGCCAAGGGTCAAGAAATCAATGAAGAAGAAAAAAACAGTCTCCTTAAATCAATCGAAGATCGGTACAACGAGCAACTGAGTCCGTATTACGCTGCTGCAAGATTATGGGTTGATGGAATTATAGCACCTGAAGAAACACGAAAAGTCATCAGCATGGGAATTGAAGCTGCCAACGAAAAGCCTATTCTAGAACGGTATAATGTAGGTGTTATACAGGTCTGAGTGGAGTAAAATTAAATTAGAAAACCCCTCAAACGATTAACTTCGGCATCCGAGGGGTTTACTAATTAGCTATTTTTATAGCATACTATACTTAAGATCTTCTCCAGATTTTACTAATCGCTTCAAAGTCTAACAAGGATTCTCTGTTCCGCATAATATCTAATGACACCGCTTTTTCTACGGGCATCCCAGAAAAAATCTTCTTAATAGGCAGCTCCAGTTTTTTACCGCTTAACGTGTAAGGAATAGCCGCTACTTGAAAAATATCGTCAGGCACATGTCGCGGACTATATTGCTGCCGAAGCTCCCGTTTAATTTCCCCTTTTAACGCATCATTCAATAAACCATTGTCCAATTGAACAAAAAGCAACATATCAGATGATCCATTTTCATGATCTACACAGATAACCAAACTATCCAAGACCCCTTCGGTTCTATTTAAAACATTATAGATCTCTGCAGTACCGATACGTACGCCACCCCGGTTCAGGGTTGCATCTGAACGACCGTACATAATTATTCCATCATGTGCAGTAATCTTGATCCAATCACCATGACTCCAAACACCACTATATTTATCAAAATAACTATCAAAGTATTTTTTATTCGCTAAATCATTCCAAAAATAGATGGGCATACAGGGCATGGGAGCTAAAATAACAAGTTCCCCCACCTCTCCATAAAGATGATGACCGTTCTCATCAAAGGCTTCTATCTTAGCTCCTAGGGTGCGACATTGAATCTCTCCTGCATAAACATCAAGCAATGCACACCCCGAAAGAAAGGCACTACAAACGTCTGTACCACCACTTAGCGAGACAATTTGACTCTTTGGAAACTGTACATTTAGCCATTCAAACACATCTGGTGGAAGTGGTGAACCTGTCGATCCTATTGTTTTCGGCTGATAAGCCATGGATTTTAAATCTTGATCCTGACAGGAGATGAGATAAGCAGCGCCAACGCCAAAATGATCCACCTTGCTTTCCCGAGCAAAGTTCCATAAACTCAATTTATCGGGATAATTCGTAGCCCCATCATATATACACAATGTATTTCCCATTAAAAGGGCCGAAAGCGCGTAATTCCACATCATCCATCCGGTAGTGGAATACCACATGAATCGATCCCCCTCTTGCACATTTTGATGCAGTCCAAGTGCTTTCATATGTTCTAGCAGCATACCACCAACTCCATGTGTAATGGCTTTGGGCTTGCCAGTAGTTCCCGAAGAATACAAAATCCATATTGGAGCATCAAAAGGCATTGCTGTAAATTGGAGCTCAGCTTGTGTAAGATCCTTTTTCAGAATCTCTTCCCAAATATTGTCATCAATCAAAACACAAGCCAGTAAAGATGGTAGCCGCAGAGAAAGTTGTTTAATACTCTCCGCCTTTTCAAAAAGACGGCCATTATAGTAATAACTGGAATTTGCGAAGAGCACTTTGGGTTCAATCTGCTCAAAACGATCCTGAATACTCGCCTCCCCAAAGTCGGGCGAACAACAGGACCAAATAGCACCGATGGAATTGGCAGCCAAAAATAACGCAACAGCTTCAATGCCATTAATCAATACGCCAGCTACGCGATCTCCATTTTGTACACCTAATTCTTTCAAGTAGACCTGAAGTTTGAGAACCATGGATTCCAACTCAGTCCATGACACCTCTCTTTTAGCTTGCTGTTCAGATTGAAAAATTAATGCGGGACGCTTTTCCGTTGTGTTTCGAAATACGTGTTCAGCATAATTCAAGGTAGCCCCAGCAAACCACTTTGTTCCGATAAAGCTTGTAGGATCTGCTGGCGACTCAACAATAGTTGTAAAGTCTGAATGAAACTTTATATTAAAATAGGTGGCTATACTCTTCCAAAAACTAGCCAGTTCCGTCGTAGACCATGCCCAAAGCTCCTGATAGGATGGAAAGAATAAGCCATGCTCCTTCTCAACATATTGTTTAAACTTATTGATCTCAGATTGAGATTTTTGCTCTTCTGTTGGTCTCCAGAGTAATTTCCCCATAATAGTTAGATATAAAACGGTTATATCCAAACTTAGATAAATTTACTTGTATATGCAATTTTAAATATTTCTGGCGCCCCATAACTGCACAGCATATTTTTGGATTAAATACCAATGCTCAATTATAGTACTTCAATAGCGGTATTCATTTCTACTGGATGCGCCGTGCACAAAAGTATTCTTCCTTGTTCAACTTCGCGATCTGTTAACACCTCATTATAGTCCATTCTTACTTTCCCCCTTGTACACTGCGAAATACACGTACTACACATACCGGATTTACAGGAATATGGCAACTTAATTTTATGCTCTAGCCCTATATCTAAAATAGATTTATTGTAGGGAACCTCTAGATTATAAGTTTTACCTTGAAAAGATAGTTCGATGGCATAGGTTGTTGTATCGACTTCCTTTTCAGTCTCATCATCATCCTCTTCATTTTCGGGCAATAGAAATGTCTCTCGTTTTATCTGATTGGAATCAAATCCCATCCCCAAAAGTGTAAAACGACATAGGTCCATATAAATCACAGGGCCGCAAGTATAAAACAAGGCATCTTCCTTATTTCCAAACAAATGATCGTTAACAATAGCATGTATATAATCTCTATTTAGCCTGGCTTTCATTAAGTATTTACTATTGGAGTAAATCCACACAATAGTTAAGCGATCAGGAAATCGATCTGCCCAGTGCTGCAATTCCGATCGGAACGGTGTTAACTCCAGCGTACTATTACTGTAAATTAACACTATTTTGGACTTACTTTCAGCAAGAAGCGCTGTTTTCAGAATAGCATACAAGGGTGTAATGCCAATTCCTGCAGCAAACAAAAATAAGGTCCGAACCTTTTCCGGTTCAGGATCATATACAAATAAACCCTGAGGTTCCATTGCATTGACGATATCCCCCTCCACAATAGTATGGTGGAGCAGTCGGGATATTTCCCCATTTTCGACACGCTTAACAGTGATACTTAAGGGCTCATTATTATCAGGCGAACTATTAAAAGAATAAGAACGACGTACCTCACGATCACCAAACACAAAAGAAAGTGTAATAAACTGCCCAGCTTTATAGGAAGGATAGTCTCCTGCTATAGATTCAAGCTGAAAAGTAATGTTATTATTAGGTTGGGGGATAATTTTTGAAATCCTTAATGTATACATAAATCAAACTTAGCTAAATTTGACTTTATAAACAATTATAATTCTCTAGCTACCCTGCCCTAAGGCTGCCTTGAAGCGTTCTTAAAAGAATGCAAATTATATGTTACGTAAATACCGTAAACCAAAATTCAAAACAATATATGCCGACTTAAAAGATGAATTTATAACAATTTTGTTGTATTACAATTAACAGACAATTCTCGCACAATATTTGTAAAATTTCACGTTATATTTATATCAAAACTAATCACAATAAGATTATATGCAAACACGCAGAAACTTCCTTCAAAATGCAGCAAAAGCTACACTAGGCATCGCTGTATCTGGATCAATATTACAAGATATTGCTTCCGCGAAAGCTACTGAATTAAATGCCGCTACTTTAAAGTTTTCCCAAGTAAAATTACCTTTCAGTTATGCCGCTTTGGAGCCTAATATTGATGCGTTGACAATGGAAATCCATTATACAAAGCACCATATGGCCTATATTAACGCCGTTAACGAAGCCATTCTTGCTGAAAATATCAAAGAAGCCTCAGAGGAGCAACTTCTAGCAAACATATCTAAGTACTCTCCCAAAGCAAGGAATAACGCTGGTGGAGCTTGGAACCATAACTTTTTTTGGGAAAGCCTGTCCGATAAGCCGAGCCAGCCCTCCGAAAAATTATTGACGATGATCAATAAGACATTTGGTTCTTTAGACAAATTCAAAGAACAATTTGCTGCAGCAGCAACCTCACGATTCGGTTCAGGATGGGCATGGTTGATTTTGGATGACTCAGGCAACTTAAAAATTACCTCTACTCCAAACCAGGACAACCCTTTAATGGATATTGCAGAGGTAAAAGGTATCCCCATTCTAGGTCTTGATGTATGGGAGCATGCGTATTATCTGCACTATCAAAACAAGAGAGCCGATTATATTAAAAATTGGTGGAATGTTGTGAACTGGAAAAAAGTCAATGAAAGATTGGCATAAAAAAAAGCTCGATTATTACTAATCGAGCTTTTTTTTATATCCGTTATAAACAACCTACCCCAACACTTCTTTTAATTTGTTGACCTGAAAATCAACTAATTTTTGAAGTGGTCCAGCAGCGATCATTTTCATCATCATGTTAAGATCAGCATCGATAATAAAAGTCGCCTCTGTTACAGTATCACTAATCGCTTGCAATTCCCAACGAAGAGTAACCTCAAAAGGCGCTTTCTCCAAAGGAACCAACTTAATGATTTGATTTTCGACACGATCTTCTACCTTAAGTGCTAGCTTTGCCATATTCTGTATTGTAAATCGAGCTTCGTCCGTAGTCGAAGACCAATTGTAAATATTTTCCGGCATCAACTGTTCATGATTGTTGAGATCCGACAAAAATGTATACACCTCGCTGACATTTTTGTTGATTTCTGTTTTGTTCTGAATAGTAGTCATAACGATAAATTAATCTTCCTTTATTGAAAATTTTCTCCCCAAGTAGCAGGATTCAATCGCCACTTTTTCAAGATCTCAATATCCTCCTCCAATACATAACTATTTTCAGCAGCGACCTGAATCAAAGCATCATAATTACATAAACTGAAATAAGGGCATTTTGCATCAGAAAAATTATCGGTAGCTTGTTGCAATCCATAAGTAAAAATAGATACCAATCCAACAACATTGCAGCCAGCCTCACGTAATGCCTTTACAGCCACTAAACTACTCTTACCTGTCGAAATTAGATCCTCAATTACAACTACACGTTGACCGCTAACCACTTCTCCTTCAATTAAATTCTGACGACCATGGTCCTTAGCTGAGCTTCTAACATAAGAAAATGGTAGTCCCAAATCCTGTGCTACCAAAACGCCTTGTGGAATACCTGCCGTAGCAACTCCAGAAATCATATCCACTGATCCAAACTCTTCCTGAATAAGCTTAGAAAGCTTTTGACGAATGTATGTACGGATCGATGGATGAGACAAAGTGATACGGTTATCACAGTAAATTGGAGACTTCCAACCCGACGCCCATGTAAAAGGACTTTTAGGTTGCAATTTTATTGCTTTAATTTGCAATAAGGATTCAGCAACTTTTTGTTCAACCTCATTTAAATTATTCATGGCGCAAATTTATAAAATTTATATGAACGAAACCGTGCTAATTTTAGCAGATTTCGTTCCATCAAAAATCAAAAACCCACAAACTATTAGTTTTCAAGAGATTGAGCTCCAAAAACTTTTCAAACAATCTGAAATTGATAAAGTTCCAAAAACGTATCTTTACATCAATAAGGATTTTGAAACTGTATTTCAAAACTTGAAAAACAAAATTAAGCTCATCAAAGCAGCCGGTGGATTGGTTAAAAACGGTGATGGGGATTATCTTTTTATCTACCGACTGGGAAAATGGGACCTTCCTAAGGGCAAAGTGGAAGACAATGAAAAAATGCGGGAAGCAGCAGTACGTGAAGTCGAAGAGGAATGTGGTATCAAAATCAACTATTTGGGAAAGAAAATTACCACATCCTACCATACCTATTTTTTGCGAAATGGAGAATTCGTCCTGAAAGCAACAAACTGGTACGAAATGGGAGTGAATAAAGTCCCTAAATTAATTCCGCAAACCGCAGAAGATATTACAAAAGCGGAATGGCGTCATGTGGACCAATTTGAAGACATCAGGGCCAACACCTACCCCATTATTGAAAATATCATAAAAAAGGCAAAATAAGTTGCCTTTTTGAGGTTCTTCTGACACGAATAAAAAAGATCATACCTATTTTTATGTTATGGAAAATATAACAGGAAAAAGAGCCTTAATTACAGGTGGTGCGCGGGGATTAGGAAAAGCAATTGCTTTCGCATTGGCCAAAGAAGGTGTACATATCGCGATTACCGGAAGAAATGAAGCTGCTTTGAAGGATACGGCTGCGGAACTTGCCGGGCTAGGCACTGAGGTCACTTATGCCGTCTTTGACGTATCAAATTATAGTGCTGTACAACAGGAGATCGAGCGACTGAAAAACACTTTCGGTAGCTTTGATATCTTAATTAACAATGCGGGAGTAGCATCATTTTCCGCTGTGCTCGACATGGACGTTGCCGATTGGACATCGATCATTCATACCAATCTCTTGGGTACATACTTTGTTACAAAAGCTATCCTTCCACAACTGATTGAAAAAAATCAAGGCGATATCATTATGGTATCTTCGACTGCCGGATTAAATGGCGCGGCCACCACTTCCGCTTATAGCGCATCAAAGTTTGGCGTCATCGGCTTCGCCGATTCTTTAATGCGGGAAGTACGGAAAAACAATATTCGGGTATGTACACTTATGCCTAGTACGATTGCTTCCGATATGTCCAAAGAACTTGGACTTACCGATGGCGATCCAGAAAAAGTTCTCCAGCCTGAAGATTTCGCAGAGTTGGTAGTTGCCAATTTAAAACTGCCAAGAAGAGCAATGCTAAAATCAGCATCTTTATGGTCTACAAATCCTTAACAGTTGAACCACGGTTCGCAAGGATTTAAATAAAGGCTTCTGAGAGCCTCTCTTTACAAAACAAAGAATTGATCGAGGCAGGAGCTTTCCTTGCTCCTGCCTTCTATAAACACGCAATTATGAGTCAATTATTTTCATCAGTAAATATTGGAAACCTGCAATTGAAAAATCGTTTGGTCGTATCTCCAATGTGCCAATACTCCGCAAAAGATGGTTTTGCAAATAACTGGCATTTGGTTCATTTGGGCCAATTTGCAATCGGCGGAGCTGCAGCAGTAATACAGGAAGCAACAGCAGTTAGCCCTGACGGTCGAATCAGTGATGGAGACCTTGGTTTATGGGACGACCAGCATATCGAAAAATTAAAAGAAATAACCGAGTTCATTAAAGAAAATGATTCCATACCGGGCATACAACTTGCTCATGCGGGCCGCAAAGCAAGCAGTAATAAACCCTGGGTCGGACGGAATCAATTTTCACCAGCGGATCCAAAGGGTTGGCAAACAGTCGCCCCATCTCCGATCCCTTTCCATTCTGGAGATTATGAACCACAGGAACTTGATGTAGACGCCATTGAAAATCTGATTGAACAATTCGGAACAGCAACGAAAAGAGCCATACAGGCAGGCTATGAAATTATTGAACTCCATGCCGCACATGGATATCTGATCCATCAATTTCTTTCACCACTGAGCAACTTACGGACAGACTCTTTCGGCGGGATCTTTGAAAATAGGATACGTTTTCTTATTGAAATTGTGAAAAGAGTAAAACAAGAAATAACAAGCCAAAGTTTATGGGTACGTATTTCAGCAACAGATTGGGCCGAAGCAGGCTGGGATTTACAGCAGTCTATAGCCTTATCACAACTACTGTATACATTGGGGGTAGATTTAATTGATGTGTCGAGTGGAGGCTTGGTCTCCTATCAAAAAATAGATGTCGGGCCAGCATATCAGCTCCCTTTCGCCATCGCGATTAAGGAACATACCAAGAATAACGTTGCCACAGTAGGTTTAATCAAAACGGCTATCCAAGCGTCCGAGATCATCGCTCAAAAGCAAGCTGATTTAATCTTAATCGCGCGGGGATTTCTTGATGATCCACATCTTCCATTACATTTTGCCAAAGAATTAAACGCTGACATCCCCTGGCCTAAACAATATGAAAGAGCAAAATAAGATGAAACATTGTAAATAGTCTGTATATGACCCATATCCTTAAGGAACAACCTTGTATAACAAACGCAATGAGATAAAATTTAATAATGAAATTAAACCTCAACAAGATACATCATATCGCTATTATCTGTAGTGATTATGAGCGTTCAAAGAAATTCTATACTGACATACTGGGCCTAGAGATTGCTAGAGAATACTATCGTGTGGAACGTGATTCCTACAAACTGGATCTCAAACTCAATGATCATTACATTATAGAACTTTTTTCGTTCCCATCACCGCCTAATCGGCTCAGCTTTCCAGAAGCCGCCGGTTTAAGACATCTTGCATTCGAAGTCGATAATCTCGACCTAGAATTAAATAAGCTCGAAAAAGCAGGTGTATCACACGAAGGGATCAGAATAGACGAGTTAACAAATAAACGCTTTACATTCTTCTTTGATCCTGATCAGGTTCCAATAGAACTATACGAACGTTAAAACAGAAAGCGGCATTGATTAAAATCAATGCCGCTTTCTGTTTTATTAGTGTATCACTAAGTGATTACAATTTACGTTTCACTTCAACTTGTTCGTAAGCTTCGACAATGTCTCCTACTTGAATATCATTGAAACGGTCAATATTTAAACCACATTCATAACCCATTGAAACTTCTTTCACATCGTCTTTGAAGCGTTTCAAAGATGCCAGTTTACCGGTATGAATTACGACACCATCTCTGATTATGCGGATATCATTATTTCTATTGATCTTACCTTCTTTAACCATACATCCGGCAATCGTACCAACTTTAGAAATTTTGAAAGTTTCTCTGATTTCAACCTCAGCAACAATTTTCTCCTCAAATTTCGGAGCCAACATACCCTCCATCGCAGACTTGATTTCATCAATCGCATCATAGATGATCGAATATAAACGTACATCAATTTGCTCGTTCTCTGCCAACTTACGTGCGTTTTGTGTTGGACGTACTTGGAAACCTATGATGATCGCATCGGAAGCAGAAGCTAACAATACATCTGATTCAGAGATCGCACCCACTGATTTATGAATAATATTAACTTGGATCTCGTCAGTAGACAATTTCAATAATGAATCTGATAATGCTTCAATAGAACCGTCCACGTCACCTTTAACGATAATATTAAGTTCTTTAAAGTTACCGATGGCCAAACGACGACCGATTTCATCCAAGGTAATATGTTTAGTTGCACGCATACCCTGCTCGCGTTGTAACTGAAGACGTTTGTTGGCTACAGTTCTAGCTTCAGACTCGCTTTCAAGAACATAAAGCTTATCCCCTGCTGTTGGCGCGCCGGCCATACCCAAGATTTGTACTGGAACAGACGGTCCAGCCTCTTTAACACGTTCGCCTCTTTCATTAGTCAAAGCCTTCACCTTACCTGAATGTGATCCCGCTAAAATAGGGTCTCCAACACGTAATGTACCACTTTGTATCAATACCGTTGTCACGATACCACGACCTTTATCCAAAGCTGCTTCAATTACTGAACCAACAGCACGTTTTTTCGGATCAGCTTTTAGATCTAACATCTCAGCTTCCAATAGAACTTTCTCTAATAATAGGTCAACATTTTCTCCCGTTTTTGCTGAAATCTCTTGCGCTTGGAACTTACCACCCCAGTCTTCAACTAAGATATTCATCGCAGAAAGCTGCTCACGGATTCTATCAGGATTTGCTCCCGGTTTATCTACTTTAGTAAATGCAAATACGATTGGCACTCCCGCTGCTTGCGCGTGGTTGATTGCTTCTTTTGTTTGCGGCATGACTGCGTCATCCGCTGCAATAACGATAATAACAATATCCGTCACTTTAGCACCGCGGGCACGCATAGCCGTAAAAGCTTCGTGACCAGGAGTATCCAAGAATGTAATTTTACGGTCATCCTCCAATTTCACCGCGTATGCACCGATATGTTGGGTGATACCACCAGCCTCACCAGAAGTAACGTTCGCCTTACGGATATAATCCAATAAAGATGTTTTACCATGGTCAACGTGTCCCATGACCGTTACAATAGGGGCTCTTGAAACCAAATTCGCTTCGTTATCCGGTTCCTCAAGTTCAGCAGTCTCCTCATCCTCAGGTTTGATAAACTCTACCTGATAACCAAATTCATCCGCTACAATTGTTAAAGTTTCCGCATCTAAACGTTGATTAATTGACACGAACATACCCAAACTCATACAAGTTGCAATAATTTGGGTTACCTGAACGTCCATCAAATTAGCTAATTCGTTTGCTGTTACGAATTCTGTAACACGCAATATTTTCGCCATCATTTCTTGCTCCATTGCAGCTTCTTCTGCATGTTGAGCAACATCATCACGTTTCTGACGTCTCAATTTGGCACGTTGCGCAAATTTACCAGATTTACCTGCACCACTCAAACGAGCAAGTGTTGCCTTGATTTGATCTTGGATTTCCTTTTCAGTAGGCTCTTCCTTATTCTCAACAGGTCTTCCCTTACCTCTATTGTCAAAACGATTACCGTGTTGTGGTCTCGTACCTTGTCCTGGTCTACCTGGGTGTTGGTTGTTACCTCCTTGTCCCGGTCTACCATGCTGTTGGTTGTTGTTTTGCCCTGGACGATTGTTCGGGTTGTTGTTAGGACCATGATTCCCACCTCGGTTACCTCCTTGTTGGTCCCGGTTGTTGGGGTTGTTGCCATCACGCGGCCCACGGTGTTGGTTATTATGACCTTGACCTTGCCCCGCATTTGGGTTTACTGGACCATTTGGATTCGTACGCTTACGCTTACGTTTCTCATTATTATTTCCAGCATTTGAAGATGAAGCCACTGGTTTGTGGGAAGGTCTAGCAGATGGTAATTCAATCTTACCAATGACTTTAGGACCTGTCAATCTTTCTGCGCGAGCAGAAATAATTTCATCTCCTTGTTTTTTCACAGGCTCCACTATTGGAGTTACTGGTACAGCTTTCGGCGCTGTTTCTTCTTTTTTCTTGTCTTCTACCTTCACAGGTTCAGTTTTTGTCTCTACAACCGGAGTTGCTTTTACTTCAGTTTTATTTACTTCGGGTTTTTCTATTTCAGCTTTTGGCACGACAACTTCCGGCTTCTTCTCAATAACCTTTGGTTCTTCTTTTTTCGCTTCAACAATAGGCGCTTTGACTTCGGCTTCTTTCTTTTCTTCCACCTTAGCTTCAGCTTTAACCTCTACAGGTGTTTCTTTGACGGTTTTTGGTTCCTCCTTAAAAGGTTCTTCCTTCTTGACCTTACTTCCGCCTCTATTCAATGCGTCCAGATCAATCTTACCAACCACCTTCATACCACCTTGATGAACAGGCTCCTCTACTTTTGTAGGAGTAGTTTCCTTAACAGAAGGGATTTCTACCGTATTCTTGACCAAGATTTCCTTGGATTCGTCATGATCTTCGAAATCCTCATTCTTAGATGATTCCTTAGGAGAAGTGGACGGCGACTCCTCACGACGAATTTTGCCAATCACAATTTGTTTAGCTTCATCTTTCAGTGATTTGTCTCCCTGAAACTCTTTTAACAGCACACCATACATCTCTCCGCTCAATTTAGTGTTAGGCTTTGCTTCTACATCATATCCTTTTTTCACTAAACATTCCACGGCGGTATGTATCCCGATGTTGAGTTCCTTTGCTGCTTTAAGCAAGTTTGTTCCTTTTCCTTCAGTCATCTATAATATAAACTATTTTAATATAATTACAAAAATATGTTTTTTTCCATCCATAAACAATTTATTCCGAATGTTAGATAGAAAAAAATTAACGAGCTGAATTTTATTCAAATTCAGCTTGTAAAATACGTACAATCTCACGAACAGTATCTTCTTCCAAATCGGTACGTCTAACCAGCTCTTCTTCGCTAAGAGACAACACCGACTTCGCTGAATCCAAACCAACACGTTTCAATTCATCAATAACCCAGCTTTCAATCTCATCGCTGAATTCTTCGATATCAACGTCTTCATCAAACTCGTCATTTTCGCGATAAACATCAATTTCATAACCAGTCAATTTACCAGCCAATTTGATATTGTGTCCTCCACGACCAATTGCTAAAGAAACTTGATCCGATTTTAAATATACAGCCGCAGTCTTATTTTCTTCATCGATTTTGATTGAGCTAATCCTTGCTGGACTCAAAGCACGAGCGATATACAATGAATGATTTGTTGTAAAATTAATTACGTCAATATTCTCATTACGCAGTTCACGAACGATACCATGAATACGGGATCCCTTCATACCAACACAAGCTCCTACAGGATCAATACGATCATCATAAGACTCAACAGCAACCTTCGCTCTTTCTCCTGGTTCACGAACGATTTTCTTGATCGTAATCAAACCATCAAAAATTTCAGGAACCTCAAGTTCAAATAAACGTTGTAAGAACGCAGGTGCCGTACGTGAAATGATAATCTTTGGATTATTATTCATCATATCCACTTTATGCACAACTGCGCGAATGCCATCTCCCTTTTTGAAATAGTCAGCCGGAATTTGTTCTGATTTAGGAAGAATTAATTCATTACCGTCCTCATCCAATACCAAGATTTCCTTTTTCCAAATCTGATAAACCTCACCAATGACCAACTCTCCTTCTCTATCTTTATATTTCTTAAAGACTTCGTCTTTTTCCAATTCCAAAACCTTAGATACAAGCGTCTGACGTGCAGCTAAAATTGCACGACGGCCAAAGCTTTCCAATGTGATCTGTTCAATAAAATCATCGCCTACTTCCAAATCTTCATCATGCTTTCTAGCTTCTGCCAATTCGATTTCAAGATCATCATCCTCTGAAAACTCATCTTCAACAACGACACGCGTCCTCCAAATCTCCAAATCTCCGTTATCTGGATTCACGATAACATCCACATTTTCATCCGTACCAAAACGACGACGGATCATACTACGAAAAACCTCTTCCAATACTGTAATAACAGTAGGTCTATCGATATTCTTAAACTCCTTAAACTCTTGAAAAGAGTCTATCAGATTGATGTTGCTGTTACTCATTATTATTAAAATGAAATTACCACTTTTGTTGCTTTTATTTGATCAAAAGGAAGTTCTTTTTCTACCTCTTGCGCTTTTTTACCTTTTTCTTTTATCTTCTGAAGAACATTGATCTTCATCTCGTCTACGGCCAATAATGTACCTTCAACTTTTGTATTATCGTTCAACTTCACCTGAACTGTACGACCTAAATTCTTTTGATATTGTCGAATATTAACAAAATTAGCATCAATACCTGGAGATGAAACCTCTAAACGGTAAGCGTCATCAATTACATTTTCCTCCTCCAGGTGGAAACCGACATGACGGCTCACCTGTGCACAATCATCAATATTTACACCATTATCTCCGTCCAAAAGAATCTCAAGAATTTTATTTGGGCGCATCTTCACACTGACGATAAACAAATCCTCGCGATCTGCAATTTTTTCCGCGATGAGTTCAATAACTCTCTTTTCTATATGCTGCATTGTTCTGTTTCTAGAAATGCTAAATTAATTGAATTAAAAAAAGGGGGCAATACGAGCCCCCTTCCTTTCAGATATGCAAATATAGCATTTTATAAAATAAAAAACAAAATTAGATAGATTGTTTTTATATTCAATACCCCTACATTCCCTATAAAAACAAGCTATCGATCGCTCCTCGGTCATAGAAATTCTCTTCACAGCGCAACTATATCATAAAAATACGCAGATAATTCCCCGCTATTTCGAACTATCTACCACCGCATTAATTGTTTTCTGCATCTGCGCCATCATGCTCGTCAATGTTTCCATTGTTGGCTCTGGCGTAGGCTCTGGCAGTTGTGTACTGATAAAAGCCTTCGCCTTCCACACCTCAAGAATATCGGCAGTCTCCACCCAATAAGGCTCATATGTCTTATTATCAGAAACAAGTTTCAAACCTTTATCTTCTTTAAATTTAAAAGCAATACGTTTATACACCACGCCATCTTCCTTAGACAACACAACATAGGTACTCCCAGGTTTAATATCATGCCAATTTTCCACGTATTCGGCCACAATAATAGAACCAGAAGGCAAAGGCAACATCGAATCCCCCTTTATTTCAAAAGCGCGAAATGTACCCTGACCAAACATAGGCAGCGAAAACTTAGGCAACTCAGCAACATATTCTGGATCACCATACCCATTTAAATAGCCGGCGCTAGCCTTAACCGGAACAAGTTCGATATTTTCACGATCATCTGCATCCACAGTCACACTAAGCACCCTTAAATTTGAGGCATTGCTTTTGGGAACCGGCTTCCATTTATCATCAATAACATCGTTTGCCAACTCATCCATAGTCAAACCATAGAATTCGGCAATCTTCTTTAATAACTCATATTTGGGCTCTGCTCGATCTTCCTCGTACGCGCCGACAGACGCACGCTTAATTTCCATAAGATCAGCAAATTGTTGCTGTGTGATTTTCTTTCCTTTTCGAAGGAACTTCAGATTGGACGAAATATTTGACATATTATTTTTTCAAAAAAATATTTTGCAAAAACTAATTTTATTAGTAATATTGTGCCAATAAAATTAGTAAATATATTTTAAACGTCCAAATAATTTAGCATTATGAACAATTTTATTGTATATATATCAACTGACAACAATCGTAAACACTTTAAAATCGGCCTCAGTTCCAATATCTTTAGTACAGTAATGGAATTACAGCAATCCAATAGTTTTATTTTCAACCAAGGACCTAGTTTAAATCGAATAATCTACACAGAATCTTTCACAAATCCGGAGACGGCCAATAAGAGAATAAGCGAACTGCAACATTTTACGACCATGCAAGTCGAACGGCTCATTCGTAAATACAACCCTAACTGGAATAATCTTTTTCCACAGCAACACCAAGCGTTCAACAAGAGAGATTCCAACCACGCAGCCTAACATAAAAAAAGCCACCTTAGTTAAACTAGGCGGCCATCTTTATTTTTTAGATAGAATCCTCTTTAAGTAGTATCAGTTTTGACTACCGACCTCCTCCAACGAGGATGACCCTTCGCTACTCGTTCCACTATCAGCACCTTCAGTATGATTACGCTCAACAGGATGCTCCGCTCCCTCTTCCTCTGGTCCAATAAATCCTTCATCAACGGGCTCTTCCACTTGTGTAGAATCACTCTGATCTGGCTCTGGATCACTATAACGCGGAGTTTCGCATTTGTAAGATTTCGTAATTTCAACAGTAGGACTAGGAAACTTACCTTGGGTATACCCCAACTGTTTATCTTTATAAACAGACTCCATATACACACCAAATATTGGCAATGCTGTACGAGAACCTTCTCCAGAATGGGAATTTTTAAAGTGAATACTCCGTTCGTCGCAGCCAACCCAAACACCTGTAACCAAATCTTTAGTTACCCCCATATACCAACCATCTACATATTCGGAAGAAGTACCTGTCTTTCCGCCGATTTCATTTTCCTTATCAAATAAATCCCATTCCCACAATCCCTGAGATGTACCTCCAGGTTCTTCCATACCACCACGCAACATATACGTCATCAACCAGGCATCTTGCTTATCCACCACTTGTTTACGCTCCGCCTGAAAAGTAGCAATAACATTACCATCATGATCTTCGATCTTAGACACCAATAAAGGAGTGACACGCTCACCGTGATTCATCATCGTTGAGTACCCATTCACCATTTCAAAAACAGAAACATCATTAGGTCCTAACCCTACAGAGGCAACCGGATTTAATTTACTCGTGATACCACAACGATGGGCTGCATCAACAACTTTCGCAGGCGTAACCATATCAGTCAATTGTACTGTAACGGAATTAATAGAACGCGCCATTGCATGACGCAGAGACATTTCTCGATAAGAAAAATTCCAGTCTGCATTTTTGGGTTCCCATATCTCCACGGAATCCCCTTTATCAATCTTGATCGTAACAGGCTTGTCGGTAATCTTATCACATGGAGACATCCCTGACTCCAATGCAGCCAAGTATACAAAAGGCTTAAATGTGGATCCCGCTTGTCGCTTCGCTTGCATCACGTGATCATACTTAAAATATTGATGGTTTATTCCACCCACCCAAGCTTTAATTTCACCCGAATATGGATCCATGGACATCATCCCCGCATTTAGCATCATGGCATAATATTTCAAAGAATCCATTGTAGACATATCCTTTTCGATCCTACTGCCATCCTTCCAATTATAGACTTCGATCTTCTTCTTTTTATTCAAGAAGTAACTGATGCTATCAGGAGTATTTGCATATTTCTTACTCAAAAAAGCATAATAAGGAGTTTTCTTAGCTAGATTATCCAAAAAATTAGGAATAACTTTACCTGACAGATCGCGCCAAGGCTCTTGTCCTTCCCAGGTATTATTTAAACGTTGCTGTAATTCCAACATTTGTTTTGCTACAGCTTCTTCAGCATGCTTTTGAAGTTTAGAATTTATAGTGGTATAAATTTTCAAGCCATCTGTATAGATATCATAATTATTATCTTCAGCCCACTTTTCCAACCACTTAGCTACCGCAGCACGTAAATAAGAATCCCCGCCAGCATTAAGGTCTTGACTATTCGTATTCAAAACAATCTTCTCTTTTACAAGGTTATCATATTCCTCTTTTTTCAAAAAACCACCTTTATACATTTGACTTAAAACGGTGTTTTTTCTGACAAATGCATTTTCAGGATTGCGAATGGGATTATATAAAGTAGTACCTTTTAACATGCCGATCAAAACAGCAGCCTCATTTTGATTCAATTGATTGGCTCCTTTGGAAAAATAGCGTTTTGCAGCAGTCTCAATCCCATAAGCATTATTACTGAAGGATACTGTATTTAAATACATTTCCAATATCTGATTTTTAGAATAGCGTTGCTCCAATTTATAAGCCGTCATCCACTCCTTAAACTTCGTTACCACCAGGCCTGCAACAGGAAGACGTGTCAACAAACCACCCGCCTTATTATAACGCGTACGATAAAGATTTTTAGCTAACTGTTGCGTAATTGTACTCGCGCCACGCTTATCCCCTTTTAAAGTAGAGATAATACCTGACCCTAAACCAAAAAAATCAACACCATTATGACTATAAAAACGTACATCCTCAGTTGCTATCAACGCACTTGTAACCGATTTAGGAATGCTATCAAATGGAATTGGATTTCTATCCTCGTCGAAATATCGCCCAATTAAAACACTGTCTGCCGTATATAATTCCGTAGAAATATTAACGCTAGGCATAACAATATCCTTTTTTGTCGGGGAATAACCAAAGAGCCATAAAAAATTTAATTGTATAGCACAAATCAATATAATGATAAAATATATTGCTATAAGGAGATAACGAAGAATCCTATTCTTAATACGTTTAAACATAAATGGAAATTTATCTTATATTCAACACATCCGACCAGCAAAAGGTTTTACGCCCGCCCAATATGCCTTTTTATCTATTTTCAGGGGCTAAATATACAACTAAATAAATCGCTGTAATCAACTATTTACATTTTTTAACAATAAAAACCACCCGTCAAACAACTATAAAATGCAACAGAATTCCAAAGGGTCGATTTTGGAAATAACAACAACAATTCAATAGTAAAATAGCCGTCCGGAGAAAACAGACCCAATCTCATCTTTGTTTATAATTTTTGGCACCCCGTTCCACAAATATTATACCCATTTTTTATTTATTATCGATTTTATTTTAAAATAATAATGATATTTGTTTAAATTTAGATGTAAAAAAGTCAACTATTAGCATGTTAAAACAAACATTACAACAAAAGCTATTGCAGAAATTGTCTCCGCAACAAATACAATTTATAAAATTGTTGCAGGTTCCGACGGTTTCATTAGATGCTCGAATCAAGGAAGAATTAGAAGAAAACCCTGCGTTAGAAGATGGTAGCTTGACTAATATGACCGACCCTATAGAAGAATACCCCGATAAAGATCCAGACGATAATTTTGATAATGAAGATGGGTTCGATTCAGAAGACTTTAGTTTAGAAGACTATATCCAGGAAGATGATTTCAAAGATTACGGCAACGGCTATGATTATGGAGACGACGATGACGACCGCAAAGAAATGCCTGTTGCTATTCAACACTCCTTTTATGAGCAGCTGCAACAACAGTTGGACCTCTTGGCATTAGATGACAAGCACTTTTTAGTTGGCCAACAAATCATTGGTAGTCTAGATGACGACGGCTATTTACGCCGTCCAATTATCAATCTTGTAGACGACCTAGCTTTTGGTCAAAATGTAATGACTGATGAGCAGGAAGTTCTAGACATGCTAAAAGTAATTCAAGATTTTGAGCCTGCGGGAATTGGAGCCCGTGATTTGCAAGAGTGCTTGTTGATCCAGTTACAAAAAAAAGATACACAAAATCCAACCATCAAACTTGCGATTAAAGTCGTATCGAATTACCTTGAGGAGTTCACCAAAAAGCATTATGATAAATTAGAAAAATCTTTAGGCGTTTCATCTGAGGATCTAAAAAATGTAGTCAATGAGATTCTAAAACTTAACCCAAAACCAGGAGACTCCGGCGCGGTTGCAGGCAAACAACTTCATATTATCCCGGATTTTCATATCAGCAATAATGATGGCATACTACATTTAACTTTAAATGGCCGAAATGCCCCTGAGCTCCGCATAAGTCGTGATTACCAACACATGTTTGAGCATTACGAGAAATCGGATCAAAAGGATAAAAAAATGAAAGAGGCTGTGCAATTCGTCAAACAAAAACTTGACTCCGCCAAATGGTTTATTGATGCAATAAAACAGCGTCAACAAACCTTATTAAAAACAATGAATGCAATCATGGAATACCAATATGATTATTTCCTTACTGGTGATGATCGTAAGTTAAAACCAATGATATTGAAAGACATCGCCGACAAAATCGATATGGATATATCAACTGTGTCGCGGGTAGCAAATTCGAAATACGTACAGACAGAATTTGGAACATTTCTCTTAAAATCATTTTTCTCTGAGGCTATCCAAACGGATTCCGGTGAAGAAGTATCCAATAAAGAGGTTAAGAAAATATTGGAGGAGTGCATCGCAAAAGAAAATAAACGGAAACCCTTGGCTGACGAGAAATTAACTGAGATCCTAAAAGAAAAAGGCTACAATATTGCGCGGCGAACGGTGGCAAAATATCGGGAAGCATTGAATATTCCTGTAGCAAGATTACGAAAAGAGCTCTAAGAGCTCTTTTTGTTTTTCCCACAGACCAAATCCAAGTTAAGAATAGTATCTTTGTGCTGTATTAAAATAAGCATTAAAGAATGAGCAAAGTAAAAGTTGGAGTTGTACAGATGAGCTGTACCGCAAGCAAACAAGAGAATCTCGAAAAAGCTATCGCTAAAGTAAAAGAAGCCGCTGCAAAAGGTGCGCAAATTGTGTGTCTGCAAGAACTATTTACCTCTTTATATTTCTGCGATGTAGAAGATTATGACAATTTCGCACTGGCTGAATCCATTCCCGGCCCATCGACGGACGCGCTATCGGCTGTTGCTAAAGAAGCAGGTGTCGTAATTATCGCTTCATTATTTGAAAAAAGAGCAGAAGGATTGTACCATAATACGACCGCTGTATTAGATGCAGATGGTTCCTATTTAGGGAAATATCGTAAAATGCATATTCCAGATGACCCTGCATTTTATGAAAAATTCTATTTTACACCAGGAGATTTAGGCTACAAAGTATTCAAAACAAAATTTGGAAGAATAGGCATTTTAATTTGCTGGGATCAATGGTACCCTGAAGCATCTCGAATTACCGCATTGATGGGTGCCGAAATCTTATTCTACCCTACAGCTATCGGATGGGCAACAGATCAAGATGAAGAAACCAACAAAGATCAATACAATGCGTGGCAAACAATACAACGCTCCCATGCCGTTGCAAATGGCGTTCCTGTTGTATCCGTTAACCGTGTAGGATTTGAACAAAATGGTGCAATGAAATTCTGGGGTGGAAGCTTCGTAACGAACGGACAGGGCAAATTGCTTTACCTTGCCTCACATGACAAAGAAGAAATTGAGGTCGTCGAATTGGACTTAAATGAATCGGACTATTTCAGAAAACATTGGCCATTTTTGAGAGACCGAAGAATCGAAACATACGCACCGATCACCAAACGTTTTATTGACGAAGACTAATATTGGATATTCTAGCCATTTCAGTTTCGAACGCACACAACTGTGCTGAAACGAACTGAAATGGCTTTTTTTAATCCCATTAAAATAAGTATGGAACAAAAAAAGACATTCACACAGGACTATTTTGACAATTCCCCAAAACAACAGGGCTTCTCATTTCCCGCAGAATGGGCAAAGCAAGAAGCCTTATGGTTGAGCTGGCCACATAAAGAGGAATCCTGGCCTGGGAAGATTGAAACAATATACAAACCCTATTGCGAATTTATTAAAGTCGTAGCAGCAGGGCAAAAAGTAAGGATTAACGTCGCTAATGAGGAAATGCAAAATTTTGCTATTACCGCGCTCAAAGAAGTGACAACAGATTTTAGCAATATCGAATTCTATTTTAATCCGACTAACGATGCTTGGTGTAGAGACCACGGTCCCGCTTTTATTATTAACCAGGCAACAAATCAAAAAGCAGTTGTCGACTGGGGTTATAACGCCTGGGGTGGAAAATACCCTCCTTTCGACTTGGATGACGTCGTTCCGACGCGTATTGCCAAAGAATTTAACCTTCCTTTATTTACCCCTGATATCGTCATGGAGGGCGGTTCAGTCGAGTTTAATGGCGCAGGAACAATCATGACAACAACCGCTTGTCTATTGAATAAAAACCGAAATCCACACCTGACAAAAGAACAAATAGAAACCTATTTGAAAGAATTTTACGGTCAGGAACAGGTTTTATGGCTTGGAGACGGTATCGTTGGAGACGATACAGATGGACACATTGATGATATTACACGTTTCATTAACGAAAACACCGTTTTAACGGTTGTAGAGGAAGATCCAACAGATGAGAACTATGAGATACTTCAAGAAAATCTAGCAACACTTCGTTCATTTAGACTTTTAAATGGAGAGCCACTGCATATCATTGAGCTCCCAATGCCAGCACCGGTCATCTATGACGAAACAAGATTACCTGCTTCTTATGCTAATTTCTACATTGCAAACGATGTTGTTGTTGTACCGATCTTCAACGATAAAAATGACCAAAGAGCACTGGATATCATCCAAGGCTGTTTCCCTACACGTAAAGTCATAGGAATAAATTCCGTCGACATTATTTGGGGGCTGGGAAGTTTCCACTGTTTAAGCCAGCAAGAGCCGGCGCTGAGCTAAAAAAAGCTATCCATAAAAAAATGTCCCCAAATAGTTAAACACTCTTTTGGGGACATTTTTTATGATAAAAATAAGCAGCTCAGCTTTGAGTTTTAGTTAAGCCGTGTTAAACAACAATAACATTTACCCCGGCTTTTTCTAACGATTCCACAAAGCTTGTATTTACTTTGTCGTCGGTAATTAATATATCAATTTTATCAAAACCACAAATCCGCCCGAAGCTTCGCCGTCCGAATTTAGACGAATCTGCTAATACGACAACCTTTTGAGCCGTATCGATCATAATGCGATTTAATTGTGCCTCCTGGGCACTCGAAGTTGATACACCGTATTCCAGATCAATGCCATCGACTCCCAAAAACAATTTACTACAGTAAAAATCATGCAATAAATTTTCTGCATACTTTCCCGTTACGGATGTCGAGGTCTTACGAAGCGTCCCCCCCATCTGCATGATTTCAACCGAAGGATATTTGATCAATTCCATCGCAACATTCAATGCCGAAGTTACTACAGTGATATTTCCTTTAGGAATGATCTGCTTCGCTAGCGACTGCATGGTCGTTCCTGAAGCTATAATGATTGAATCATTTTCCTCAATCATTTCAGCCGCTTTTTTTCCGATCCGGCTTTTATCATCCGAACGAAGCTTCTCTTTTTCAAATACTGTACGGTCAGTCGTATAAGGATTATATTGTGTTGCCCCGCCATGCGTTCTAAACAACAATCCACTATCTTCCAACAAGGTCAAATCTTTCCGAATGGTTACAGAGGAAACGCCCAATTCCTCACATAGATCAATTACCTGAACTACGCCGACCTCCTTTAATTGTTTTAAGATATATTGATGTCTTTCTACATTTGTCATGGCTCTATTTATAATAAGCTGTTAAAATACTAAATCTATTATCGGTTTGTTTAAAGGAATATGTCGATATCTTGAAAAAATCCATCGATATCAATAAATTTCAACAAATATGACTTTCTACTTAAATTTCCCGTAGTAGAATTGATGTTAAAATAATGAAATTATTTAATTTTTTCACGCTGACAATCATAAATTCATTTTTATTTTAAAAAGAAAAATGAATTAAAATTGCAAAGGATCAGGCAGGACAAATTGATAATCAAGTTCCTCTAAAAGTAATCTTCCGCTAACTATTTTTTGAGTCGCATCCGCAGCTTCGAACGCAAGAGGCAAAGCATAACCATATTTTTTTGCCGAAGCTAGAATAACATCCTTTTTCTTAGGATGTAAGGGAGCAACAACATTGTATACAGTATACTTAAGCGCATTGCAAGATGCTACCTCTAACAGTCTGATCACATCATCGATATGAACAAAATTGGCGGGCTGTTCACCCGTCGTACAGATACGTTCGGCAAAATATTTGGCAAAAACACGATTTTTACCAAACAAACCTCCTAATCGATAAATTATAGTATCAGCCAATCCCAACATACTTGCTTCAGCAAGCAAGAGTTTTGATGAAAGTTCGGTTATATCTGCATAGGATTCATCAAATACGCCATCTTTTTCCGGATAAATTCCAATAGAGCTCAGGAAGACTTGTTTCTTCCATGTCATATGCGCATAAAATGATTTGATATTCGAAAATCTGTTTTCAAGGATCGCTACACTATTTTTCTGACTTGCCGGTATACTGTTTAACACGAAGTCAAATTGAGTAGGTAAAACTACCTGTGCTGGAAAATTTTCACAATCAAAGTCTAAAATAAACGAAAAAATACCATCGGCTTTAAGCCGATGGTATTTTTCAGATGTTGTCGTACTGGCCCAAACCTCATGGCCTTGATGCTTCATATGTATCGCAAAAGATTCTGCGAGCCAACCGCATCCCAAAATGAGTATCCTCATATTACGACAACACTATTAATAAGCTTTTGCAAACAGTACACGCCGACTTGAAGGTTTCCCTGTAAAGATACAGATACCTTCCTCTTCCTTCGCATCCAAAGGAATACAACGAATTGTTGCCTTAGTTTCTTCTTTTACACGTTTTTCCGTTTCTGTTGTTCCATCCCAATGACAAGAGATAAAACCACCCTTACCTTCCAGTACTTCTTTAAACTCATCATAAGAATTCACCTCAGTAAAATGAGATGTCCTGAAATTTAATGCTTTTTGGTATATATTTTCTTGTATTGTATCTAGCAATTGTACAATATTACCAGCCAAGCCTTCCTGAGCAACCGTTTCTTTCGTTTGAGTATCACGACGCGCTAATTCTACCGTACCATTTTGCATATCTCTCGCTCCAACAGCTACACGTACAGGAACACCCTTTAACTCCCATTCTGCAAATTTAAAGCCTGGACGTTGTGTGTCCCGATCGTCGTATTTTACAGATATATCGTTCACCCGCAATTCATTTGTTAACTGATTCACAAATGCATCGATTTGCGCCTTTTCTTCTTCAGTCTTAAAAATCGGAACGATGACAACTTGAATTGGTGCTAATTTTGGAGGCAATACCAATCCTTGATCATCTGAGTGAGCCATAATCAATGCGCCCATCAAACGTGTAGAAACACCCCAAGAAGTAGCCCAAACATGCTCCAATTTACCTTCTTTAGAAGTAAATTTCACATCAAACGCCTTTGCAAAGTTTTGGCCAAGAAAATGAGAGGTTCCTGCTTGTAATGCTTTTCCATCCTGCATCAATGCTTCAATACAATACGTATCCAAGGCACCCGCAAAACGCTCGTTTTCTGTTTTTCTACCACGTACAACAGGCACAGCTAAAATATTTTCAGCAAATTCAGCATACACATCAAGCATACGTTCTGTTTCTTCAATAGCCTCTTCTCTTGTCGCATGGGCCGTGTGCCCCTCTTGCCACAAAAACTCTGCTGTGCGCAAGAAAAGACGTGTACGCATTTCCCATCTTACAACGTTCGCCCATTGATTGACCAAAATTGGGAGGTCACGATAAGATTCAATCCATCCACGATAAGTATTCCATATAATCGTTTCTGAAGTCGGGCGCACGATCAACTCTTCCTCCAATTTCGCGTCTTCATCCACGACGATCTTACCTGTACCATCATTTTTTAATCTATAATGTGTTACCACTGCACACTCCGTAGCAAAACCTTCCACATGTGCCGCCTCTTTAGAAAAAAACGATTTGGGAATGAATAAAGGGAAATAAGCGTTGCTATGACCTGTTTCTTTAAATCTTTTATCTAAGATCGCTTGCATCCTTTCCCAGATAGCGTATCCGTATGGTTTGATCACCATACAGCCTCGTACAGCTGAATTTTCAGCTAGATCAGCTTTAATCACAAGCTCGTTATACCATTGTGAATAATCTTCAGCACGACTTGTTATTCCTTTACTCATATGAAATTGATAAATTATTGTAACATTATTACGTTAAATCTCGTCTGTAATTCTAATACGAAAAGCGTTCAATAAAAAATATTTGTATTTTTGATTACTTCGATTAAACCCCCTTGAGAAATTTGCGTCTAAGATAGTAAATAAGGCTGTATAATCGAAAATAAGGATTTAGGATATTATGAAAAAAAATAGATTATTTATCGGAGCACTTGCCATAACAGGAGCGTTCATGCTTGGTTCCTGCGGCACAAGTAGGCAAATCTATGGCGACGATGTCTATGGCAACAATGGGCAAGCTAGACAAAAGGTTTATCAAAGCCCAGATTACTATTACACAGATGCAGATCAGGCCCAACCAAACGGGCAAGCGCAAGGCGGTTACTATGATGACGAATATTCTGATCAGGATTACAACAATGATTCCTATGAAGATCTTGAATATGCCAATCGTATCAACCGTTTCTATTACGCTAGTCCGGGCATGACGTATTTCGACCCATTTTTTGATCCATGGTATGGTTATGGTTTCGGCGGTTGGTACGGATACGGCCCATCGTTCGGAATGGGATGGGGATGGAACTCTGGATGGGGTTCATCTTGGTCTATCGGCCTCGGATGGGGTTGGGGATCTAGCTGGGGCTGGGGATCTCCTTGGTATGGCGGTTACAGACCTTGGGGTGGCTGGTATGGCGGCGGCTACTGGGGATCTGGTTGGTACGGAAACGGTTACTGGGGTGGTGGTTCCTGGGGTAACTCAAGACCACGGTATGCATCAAGTAGATCTGTATACAGAGATAACTATAACACGCGCAGTTCATCATCAAGAACCCGAACTTCAGGTGGATATGACCGCAATAGCGTTGCTCGAAATTCTGGAGGATACGATCGTACTGGCGTAGCACGCGATTCTAGAGGACGTATTACATCTGTTTCAAATAGGTCAAGAACTTCTGACGGTTCCGTGACACGTGGTTCTTCTTATGACAGGTCAAACGGTAGAACAAGAACATCTGATGGTGTATCGAATAGAGCTTACTCAGATGGTACTCGTTCAAGAACCTCAGATAGAGTCAATGGTTCCTATCCAAACAACACACGTAGCACCTCTAGCGGATATTATAATAATGATTCGAGAACACGAAATAGTTCAGGTGAGGT
The DNA here is from genome assembly GCF_014109745.1 of Sphingobacterium paramultivorum. NCBI lineage: Bacteria > Pseudomonadati > Bacteroidota > Sphingobacteriia > Sphingobacteriales > Sphingobacteriaceae > Sphingobacterium > Sphingobacterium paramultivorum. The sequence goes on along the minus strand of NZ_CP058555.1, from coordinate 766,831 downwards.
ATCTCGTCCGATGAGCCGTTCGATGGAAACACGCTCCAGCAACCCAAGCTCAACGTCAAGACCATCGTATACTCCGCCAACAAGAAGCTATGATAGTGGTTCATCATCCCGCTCTTCTAGTGGAGGTTTTTCTGGAGGAGGTAGTTCTAGATCTTCGGGAGGAGGTTTCTCCGGAGGCGGAAGCTCAAGATCAAGTGGAGGACGTACTCGATAGTTAAAAGCATTTTGAATAGTAGCATACAATTTCTTGTATGCTACTAATTTATTATTGACGACATTTTAGCATATGACAATCAAAAAATTACTTTTTGGAACTGCATTCGTTTTAGGTGCAGCAGGGACTACTCAAGCGCAATATACGAAAGATGTACTTTTATTCTCCCAAGGGGACAATGGCGGAACAGCTCGTTTTAAAGCCATGGGAAATGCATCTACCGCATTAGGTGGAGATATAAGTTCGATTACGGGTAACCCCGCGGGTTTGGGCTACTTCAATCAATCTGACGTATCATTAACAGCCAGATACCTTAACAACAAAAATAAAACAGACTATTTTGGTCAAAATTCAAACAGCAGCAAGAATAATTTCAACTTAGACAACGCTGGAATTGTTTTTCACCTCCCAACTTACCGCAATGGAGGTAACCTCGATAGAGGTTGGTTAAATTTCAATGTCGGTATTGCTTACAACCGCAATTATGTCTATAACAACCTGCTAGAGTATCGAGGAGTAAATAATACGAGTTCGATATCAGATGCTTATTCCGACCGCCTTTCAGATGTCGGAGGAACACAAGGTTGGGGCCAGGAAGTTTATAACAACTCTTTATTATTCGATGTAGACCCCAAAAACGCGGGTGCATATATCCCCATTACAGTTGGCGGAACTTTCGATGGAAAAAATGGTTTTAATCAAGTGAATTCCATCTTAGAAAAAGGAAGCAAATCCGAATCTGTCTTGTCATTTGGAGCCAATTATAGCAATAAACTTTATTTAGGAGCCTCTTTGGGTTTCACCGCATTTAGCTACGACAATTCCAGCTGGTTTACAGAATATGGTCAAACAATGACGGCCGACCAATTAAAAGCCATTAACAAAGATTCAGAATTTTTAAAACCAACCAATGCCCAAAAGTATGCCATGTTGGATAAAGATTATGAATTATATGATGATTATGCGCAAGCCACTGATGGTACCGGTGTCGACTTTAAACTTGGGGTAATCTATAAATTTACGCCAACGTTTAGCATGGGATTCACCGCTAAGTCGCCTACATTTATGAGCATCCGGGATGAATCATATAGTAATTCTGAGTTCCGTTACTTCAGACCAAATGAAGACAAATCATTTAAAGAGTATAGAACCAGTGATGACGCAGGGCACAGTTACTTGGAATATAACATGAATACACCCTATAAATTATCTCTTGGGGCGAGCCAATTATTTTCAAGAGGATTAATAACCGCTGATGTCGAATGGGTAGACTATGCCGCTATGCGTTTTAAAGATGTGGGAAATTACAGTAAAACTTTAGAAAAGAACATGAATCAAAACATCAAAGATACTTACCAAGGTGCATTTAATGCGCGAATTGGTGGTGAAGTGATGTTTGATAATGTATTTAGCGGAAGAGCTGGTTTCAACTACAGTGGCAACCCCTATAAAAATGCAGACTATACGAATTATACGGCATCTTTAGGTATCGGCGCTAAACTTGGCCGTGGCATGTATGTTGATTTGACTGGTGCGTATAATGCAGTCAACTACAAAGAAAGCCCATATTTGATTAATGAGAACTACTGGAATAATGCTAGTCCAGTAGCAGATATAAAAAATCAACGGACTAATGTTGTACTAACTATTGGTTCAAAATTTTAAACTATATTTTTTTCAAAAAAAGTCCAGCTATGTCTGGACTTTTTTTTTGAGAAAAAACAGCAGAGAACAAACATAAAACACGATAAAATTAGTTTAAGCGTGATTATACTTGTATATAAAGGTAACTTTATCTAAGTTTGTCCCCTTGGATTGAAAATTACATGGCAAATCACACAATTTCAAAAGCATTCAATTTCATTTTTACATACCCCATTTGGCGGATAGAAATCGATGCGGAGAATAAATTGATCGCTGTGGAGACCAGAAACCCAGACGATACCCTGCCCTATTTTAATGTAATCACTTTTGAAGGAACTTACGTATTAAAAGACTTCAAAGCAATAGCCAAAGAGTGGGTCCTAGCTGGAATTCAATGCAAAAAATTAATACTTAAGAAGATTGCCAATAACACACCTATCGACGCAGGCATACAGGTAGTCGATTGTTACAACACAAAAATACAGGAAACCTGGTTCAACTACATATTCATCGGTATGGTTGACCAAGGTGTGCTTATTAGACCAAAAGTAATAGCAGAAGGCTTCCAATTATTTTTGAACCTCCAATCGATGTCGATTGAAAGTAAAAATGAAACTCCCTTTAAACCTTATACCAGCGAGCTCGTCTATCCTATTATCTACAATGGTGACATCCCCATTTTTTTGAAGGACTTCCCAATTGATGGTGAAATCTGGATAAATACGGTGAATGACTACTTTATTTGGGCTTTCTATGAAAAAGACAGAAACAATCGTTATCAAATCAGGCTAGTGCAATCCACTAGAGAAACATTGACAGAGTCTATTATTGCAGTTTCCGAGCTGGAACTAAAGCTCTTCAACATTTATTTTCTTATTCACGAACAAATATTCCTTTTGACAGATAATAAACGGGAGTTTGTTTCGTATTTAGTATAATTGCAAAATATATGAAAGTTTTATTCGAATTAAAAACATATAAAAAGATAGCTATTCTATCCATCGCGATATTAGCTATTCAACAAGTTGAAGCAAAGAATTCAACTTCTTTACGTACTGATTTTATCCCTGATTCAGTAGGAACTGAAGCTATCAATGGTGAAGAATACGTTCTGTTCAAAATTGAAAAAGGAGACAATTATTACCAGTTAAGTAAAAAGTATAAAACAACGGTAGGCCAGTTGACCCAAATAAATGGTAATGGAACATTAAACCTTGGCCAAATTGTTAAGATTCCAACCGGTCGGAAAGCGAAATCAACAGTAAGCAACGACCGTGGAAATACGGCAGTGCAAAACCCGCGTAATCCACAACAAGAAGGTTTTACGGAATATATCGTTGGTGAGAAAGAGACCCTTTATGCCATATCTAAAAGATTCAGTATTTCTGTTGAAGATATTAAAAAAGCGAACAATTTAAAAAATAACGTTATTGGCGGAGGAATGAAGCTCATGATCCCCAATCAGCCCCTACCTCCTGAACGGCCAAAATTAGTTGAACCTAAAGGAATCGAAATTGTAACGCCTGATTCTACAGACGATGACGATAAAGAAGAAAATCAAATTTCAACAAACCGCTACGGAATACGCGAGAAGTCCGAACGTGGTATTGGCGTGTGGATTGATGGACTTTCATCTCAAGGGACCAGCAACCTTGCTCTTCATAAGAGCGCTCCAGTAGGTACTATTCTAAAAATCACCAACCCTATGACCAAAAGTGTTACTTACGCAAAAGTAGTCGGTAAATTTAATGATAATGCCGAAAACCAAAATGCAATTGTCGTGTTGTCAAAGTCTGCCGCCGCAAGCATAGGCGCACTTGATAAACGCTTCCAAGTTGAAATTGCGTATGGATTACCTCTAGAAAATTAACAGAATAAAATAGCTTTTATAGCATAGTAAGAATGAATAACAAACCGTATGTCATAGGAATTGCCGGAAGTAGTGGCTCTGGAAAGACTTTTTTTTTAAATAGTTTTTTAAAACATTTTAAGCCTAATGAGGTGACCTTAATTTCCCAAGATGATTATTACATCCCTGCCAATACTAAAACCCAGGAGGAAAATAGGCTCTATAACTTCGATATTCCGACATCAATCGACAGAGATGCTTTTTATAAAGATATCAAGGCACTCTTTAACGGTGAGACAATATATAAAGAAGAGTATACATTTAACAACCCTTCATTAACACCCAAAATACTAGAGATTAAACCGGCACCAATTTTAATTATTGAGGGCCTATTCATTTTCTATTATACGGAAATTAATAATTTAATCAATCATAAGATATTTTTAAGCGCTGATCAGGATATCGCATTAAGAAGACGTCTACACCGCGATCTGGTTGAACGGGGCTACTTTGAAGATGATGTCATGTACAAATGGATAAACCATGTACTACCATCCTACAACGAGTACTTACTTCCTTATCAGGATACTTGCGATCAGGTCATATTTAACAATACCGATGAACCAGAACCAATCTGGGATATCACCAACCAAATTTCTGAAGAGCTAAAATTAAAGCTCAATTTGGTATAAAATTAAAACAATGTAGAAAGGAGAATCTCGTAAACAGATTCTCCTTTCTATTTAAAGTACTTGATTTATTGGTATCAAGATTTTAAATACCTATCTTTGCGCCACGAAACAAATCCATCATAATGAACCATCCTGTAAAGATTAAAAATGCATTGGTTTCAGTCTATTATAAAGACGGCCTTGCTCCTTTAGTTGAATTATTAAACAAATACGGTGTTACCTTCTATTCCACTGGTGGAACAGAAACATTTATCAAAGATTTAGGTATAGATGTTGTTCCAGTTGAAGACCTCACCAGCTACCCTTCTATTTTAGGAGGCCGTGTAAAAACATTGCATCCAAAAGTATTTGGCGGTATTTTGGCACGCCGCCCGCTTGAGTCGGATCAACAACAGCTTGCTCAGTATGAAATACCTGAGATCGATTTGGTTATTGTGGATTTGTACCCTTTTGAAGAAACTGTTGCTTCCGGTGCATCCGAACAAGATATTATCGAGAAAATAGATATCGGTGGAATTTCACTGATACGCGCTGCCGCTAAAAACTTTAACGATGTCGTTATTATCTCTTCCAAAAATGATTACAAAGAATTAGAAGAAATACTAGCAAACCAAGAAGGTAATACTTCACTGGAACAACGTAAAGAATTTGCTAAACGTGCATTCAATACATCCTCGCATTACGATACTGCAATCTTCAACTATTTCAATCAAGAAAATCCGCTTCAGGTTTTTAAACAATCTGAGCAAAAAGCACAGGTGTTGCGCTATGGTGAAAACCCACACCAAAAAGGCATTTTCTTCGGCGATTTAGATAAGATGTTTGATAAATTAAACGGTAAAGAGTTATCTTACAACAATTTGGTTGACGTTGATGCTGCCGTTGCTTTGATTGATGAGTTCACAGAACCTACATTCGCGATCTTAAAACACACAAATGCTTGTGGAGTTGCCTCCCGTTCAACAATCAAACAAGCTTGGTTAGATGCTTTAGCATGTGATCCTGTTTCAGCTTTCGGTGGAGTCTTAATAACGAATGGTCAAGTTGATGCTGCAACAGCTGAAGAGATCAATAAATTATTCTTCGAGGTGTTGATTGCACCTTCTTATTCTGAAGAAGCGATCGCTATACTTACCGCAAAGAAAAACAGAATTATTTTGGTTCGTAAAGAGGTTACATTGCCAGAACAACAGTTCAAAACTTTATTGAACGGCGTCATTCTTCAAGATAAAGACAATACGATTGAAGGACCTGAACAAATGGTTACGGTAACACAAGTACAGCCTACTGCAGAACAACTGGAGGATCTTTATTTTGCGAACAAAATTGTAAAACACACCAAGTCAAATACAATCGTATTTGCTAAAAATGGTACTTTGTTAGCTTCAGGCGTAGGCCAAACTTCTCGTGTAGATGCATTGAAACAAGCTATTGAGAAGGCAATTTCTTTCGGTTTTGACCTTAAAGGCTGTGCAATGGCATCGGATGCCTTCTTCCCTTTCCCTGATTGTGTGGAAATTGCTTCAGAAGCTGGTATCGCAGCGGTATTGCAACCTGGTGGTTCAATCAAAGACCAATTATCAATTGACATGGCCAATGAAAAAGGAATCTCCATGGTAACAACAGGTGTTAGACACTTTAAGCACTAGTTGAACTTCAATAATAAATAAAAAAGCTACTTTAGAAAAGTAGCTTTTTTATTTATCTCGCTTCTACAGGAAACTTCGAACGCTTATACTGTTCCATCTCAACGCTGAGTTTGCGAATCGCATAACCAACAATGGCCACATCATCTATCCACCCGCCCACGAGAATAAAATCAGGAATCGCATCAATCGGCGAAACCACATAAAGTATCGTTCCAATAATAATCGATAAATTCCATTTATCCATTTTATACTTCCCCGTAATTGTGTCCTTACACATCGCAATTAATACGTTGAAGTCGTCCATATAGCCCCCTAGATTCCTCGCTTTTGCCTCCGCCTGTACAAATTCAGATTCCGTAATTTGACGATGCCTAAACTGCTCAAACATTCCTTTCGCAATTCTTTTGATTCTATTGTTCATACCTCAAAATTAGGATTACTAGTTTAACAATCCAAATCCTCGCCCTAAACCAAACTCGAATCAAAATCGGATTACCTTTCGAACATAACGAAATCCTTCCCTTCAAACTGACTAAATTTTACCTAGAAACCATATTCATCTGTTACCGATCCCAAAGCCACCATCTTTAAAAACTGATTTACAAAGGCCATCTGAATAAAAAACGAGGTCTGAATATGGATTTTTATTATTTTTACAAATCGCTGTAGCAAAGTGTCAGTCATCTCCGTATAATAGACAACACAAGCGCAATGTGAGTCACAAAAACAGATTTTAATATTACACGGATATGAAAAACTATAGATTATTTAATTTTATTGCTATTGCTTTAGCGGCCCTCTTTCTAACAAGCTGTCTAAAAGATAACGATGACCAGCCAATTCCTGCTGCGTTGCTTACCATGGTCAATGGATACACGGATGCGAATGCAGTTATATATTTCGCAGACGGAGGCTCGCTTCAAAACCCCAATTATCCATTGGGATTCAAAAGTTATGCTCAAATTGGCTTATTTACAGGAGCACGTAGAATTACAGTTTCCGCTGAATATAACACTAAATTAACGGATACAACTGTAACAATCAAAGACAGCACCATATATACATCCTTTTTATTTGGAACTAAATCCAAACCCGTACAGGTGATCACCACAGATCGAATCAATAAAGACATCAAAAATACAGAGTCTGGTTTACGCTTCTTTAATCTTGCTGAAGGTACAGATTTAGTTAGCTTAAAAATAGGCGATCAGGCTTCGCCTTCAGAATGGATAAATAGAGCACAAGAAACACAGAATTCGGCAAGTGCCCATCAGGGATTTATCGCTCAAAAGAGCGGCACATTCACCGTCACAGCTCGTGATAAAGCCGGAAAAACAATCGCAACACGCAGCGACATTAAATTGGTTGAAGGCTATTATTATTCATTAATACTCATAGGCAAGGCTAATGATGAAAAGAAACCATTATATATTGGTTTAGTAGCACAAGCCGCAAATTAAAATACCCATATCTATATACTTTATAACAACGGCCGTCATGTAAACATGATGGCCGTTGTTTTTCATTTTATATTATACTGTAGATCTTAATGATTCTCTTTAGCTGCTACTTTAGTAATCACATAAATATCCTCATTATCTTTTTTCATCTTATACTTCTCACGAGCAATACGTTGTACTTCCTGCGGATTTGATCGAATATCGTTAATTGTTTTAATGATGGCGGCATTTTCCTTCAGGTAGAAGGAGCGTTCACTTTCCAAATTTGCTTTCTGTTTTTGATAACTATACTGCGTAGCAAAGTCATTTCGATCAAAAAACAACATCCACACGAGAAAAGCCAAAGCGGCTAACAAATACTTATTTCTTATTAAAGACCACAATCGTTGCATAAGACAAAAATACTATTTAGCTTTTATACTTAGGATATTTTCTTCAAAAGTTGAACATCTTTAATTAAAGATATGGAATAATATATTCAAAGTCATCATATACCTAGAATAATCTTATCTTTAACAGTTCAAAAACGATCATTTCAATGAAATATCCATCGTTAAGACTAAACGCAGTTTTAACGATAAAAAGATATTCCATGTGATCATTAAAGAATAAATCGTTGACATATGAAATACTATCTTATTGCAGGTGAAACTTCAGGGGACTTACATGGTGCCAATCTTATTAAAGCATTAAAAATTGAAGACCCCAATGCGACTTTCCAAATAGTCGGGGGGAATCTAATGCAAGCAGAGGCCAAAAAAAAAGCGTTGATACATACCTCAGAAATGGCTTTTATGGGCTTTATAGAAGTTTTAAAAAATCTGCCAAAGATATCTAGAAATCTCAAACTTGTTAAAAATGATCTATTAAAAGAAAAACCGGACACCGTCATTCTAATAGATTTCCCGGGCTTCAATTTGAAAATTGCTGATTTTGCAAAAAAACATGGAATCAAAACATGCTACTATATTTCCCCTAAAGTGTGGGCCTGGAATCAAGATCGCGTAAAGAAAATCAAACGGATTGTTGATCATATGTTTTGTATTTTGCCTTTTGAGGTAGATTTTTATAAGAAGTGGCGCATGCCCGTTGATTACGTTGGAAACCCGCTGTTAGATGCGATTTCAACCTATAATTTCAATCCCCAATTTAGAGCACAAAATGGACTTTCAGAAAAACCCCTGATCGCCCTTTTACCAGGAAGCCGGGAAATGGAAATTTCCAAGCTTCTTCCTATCATGGCCGAACTTCCCTTTTTCTTTCCTGTTCATCAATTTGTCATTGCCGGTGCTCCTAATTTTGATGAAGCCTACTACAAGCAGTTTTTTAAAGGTATTGATATTCCCGTGATCTTCGATCAAACCTACGATATTCTCCATAACGCAGAAGCCGCAGTCGTTACAAGTGGGACGGCTACTCTTGAAACAGGTATTCTGAAAGTACCTCAAGTTGTCGTTTATAAAGCTAACCCAATATCTGTATGGATAGCCAAATTAGTCATCAAGGTTAAATTTATCTCTCTAGTGAATCTAATTAATAATTTCTTATCAGTAAGGGAATTGATTCAAGACGACTGCACGGCATACGATATTTCATATGAAGTAGGTGAACTTATCAATAACAAAGCTCATCGCGCAAGTGTGATGGAAAACTACGATATTTTGGCCGAAAAACTAGGTTCTCCTGGCGCATCAGAGAAAACTGCCAAATTAATTGTAAAATATCTCGCTAAAATTTAAACTCTTTTACCTTTTATTTGTCAAACTACTATTTAGTTACAATTAATTAAAAGTTTTATGAAATTTAAATTTATTCTAGGCTTTTTTCTTTGCTTTGCAATGTCCTTCACTGGGAAAGCACAAGAAACACAACATATTTCTAAACTGGAAATTGGCAAAAAGGCAAAAAAAAATATCGATAATAGAGACTCAACTGTCGTCATGCACATCGATACTTTAATCATGAAAGACAATGCTACCCTTTCGTTCTATGGCAAGAAAAATGTTAAGCTAACGATTGGTTATGCTGAAATTGGAAATAAAGCAACCATCTATGGAACCGATGGGAAGAATAACGGTGCAAATTTTGACATCAATGCTAATTTTCAAAAATTAGGCTCCCTTTATATCATTGCAAAGGGAGATGATGCTTTTAATGGCACTAAAACTTTTCCCAATGGGAACGGAGGAAAAATTAAAGTCACTTTAACAGATGGCAGTCTCAAACCGCAAACAACAAACAAAAAGGCTGCGAACTATATCTATGGAGACGTAGCTGCAGGTGGGCGGGCTGTCAATGCAAACACAGACTTGAGAAACATCTATGATCGGATTAAAACTGCTCCCACCGGATTGAGAGGGTTGCCTCAAGGACAAATTTATTCTGGCAGTGCCGGCACTGAGGGTACATTTGAACTAATTTCAACACAATAACGAAATCCTTAACCCATAAAAAAGGCGTATTAGAGAATAATACGCCTTTTTTATGGGTTCATTATTATCTACACCCTTTTCTTTTAAGCTCATAGGCCAATACCAACCGCGTCATACGGTCGTACCGTGCTATTCCTTCCTGTTGATTGTTATGTTTCAGGTATTGATTATAAAACAATCCCATCACATCGTCGACCCAACCCGTGTATTGACTCCAAAAATACCTTTCTTTTTCCACGTCTTTCAATACTTTCGCGCTTAATCTTCCCTTGTAATCCTTTCCTAAATCAGGATACATACCCTGCAGTTCACGTAACATATAAAGCGTGGTCTGTAGATAAGCCGAGTATCGGTAAAAGGACTGTGGATGTTGCTGTAAGCGAACAAAAGCTATAAAATTCGCCTCGTCTTCAAAACCAATTCCCTGTTGATGCGCAAGTTCATGCACTGTTGTAAAAGGTAAAAAGGTTACTGGCATTGCTTTATTAACCTGTGCTTCATGAGTAAATGGATTAAAATAGCCCGAGACACCAAAAAAAGAGACTATCCTGCTATTTATTGGTGATTTTGCCCTAATTTGACCCCTTGACAAGAAATCAGCAAAAGCCGTATCCAGTTGTACCCATGTACTCAAATCCGTTTGAATAGTTTCTTTATGCTCTTCCCATTGGGATGGATCCACTTGTTCCCTTAAATTATTTGTACTGTCCAGAAACCCATTCAAAACCACGAGATAATCGGCTAACTTTAAGCTATCAACTTGCAAATTGGCATTGGTACTGATTGGTTCACGATAATAATTCAGGCCCCAAGATAGGTAAAAGAAAAAATAGAGACCCAATAACAAGTTTATGATAAATAGAACCGGACGAAAGGAATTTTTCCATCTTCCTTTCCATAAATTTCCGATGAATTTAGCAATTGAATAAAGTAGCAATCCAACTACTATAGTATAAAATAGATCACCTAAACTAAAAGGAACATAACCAAAAATAAATCTTGGTACATGGCTATAGGAGCGGTAAAAGCCGCGTGCATAAAAGTCCTCAATCCATTGGCTATGTTTCTCAATCAGGGAGAAAATAAAAATTCCAATCAGAAGTAACAGCAGCGTGAAAACAGCTATTTTATCGCGCTTTTCCATTCAAATAAGATATAAAACGATTAACTTTCGTTCTCAAAATAGACCTTGTAATAATTCATGCCTTTATCCTCATCGTAACCCTTCTCAAGATATTCACGTTTACCATGAACATAGATATGAAAATTCTTATCTAGCTTTAAAACAGACTTATAAGAAGATTCCATTTTTTTCACCGCTTTATCTGCTATTTCAAAACTTGCCTGAAATGGAGAGTCAAATTCATCTTCAAAACCAGCTTTAAAGTCCTGAAATAAAGCAATCGCCTGCGGGTTGCCCAATACTTCCTCCTCAAACTCTTCCTGGACAAAAGTTTCCTTTTCCTTAAAGTAATTCATGGATTTGTTCATCAGATCAATCTTGTCCGCTTTCTCCAATTCAAATGTTTCGTCTAATTTTTCCTGAACAAAGTTCTTGTACACTTTCAGGTAATTCCCCGTTTGATTGAAATTATCGTTACGCACGCGAAGCTGCAGAAACTCATCTTTCCAATACACAGCCTCCTGTTGACGGTTTGTCTGATCGAGCACCAGCACCTTATAACCTTCTTCTTCTTCTACATTAACAATAATACAGCCCTTGTCCAGTTTATTGATATTGATCGCCTCCTGCTCATATTCCAACATAAAAGCACCTTGCTCCGGATATACTTTCAGATAAGTCTCTTTATTCTCAGATTTGAAGATACCAATCGCATCATGTTCTTCCCCCTCGATCTGTACATTCTTTAAGGCAACTACATACACCTCTCCAGCCTTAATTTTAGGATGGTTGGATACCTCATAAAGGTGTTTTGAAATTTGTTGGGAAAAATCATGAAATGGAAGCTGCTCCTTAAAATACTGTCTTGCAAAATAGAAAATCTCATTCAGCTCCAACTCTCCATTGGGATGATATAAGCGATATACCTCATTCACCTTTGCAAAAGGACTCATAAAATACTGCATCAGGAGTCCAGGTAACACTTCATCTCCTTCAAGAGATACCGGGGCATCCGACAAAATATAAAATTCATCTTGCGCTTTATTGCCTACACGATGAATAGATAACGCTTCAAAAGTTGCATCTTGGTGAAAAAACATATTTCTTATCTTATAAATTATATATATCTATTGCTATTCTAAAAGTCTGACAATGTGCATTGACAATATCTTTAATTTCAGGAGAATAACCTCCTCCCATACTTACTTGAACAGGGATATTGTGTTTATGGCACATTTTAAAGACCAATTCATCTCTTCGATGACAGGTACTGCTGCTTAAGTTCAATTTACCCAACTTATCTGTTTCCAAAATATCTACCCCAGCCTGGTAGAAAACGAAATCAGGCTCAAATTCCCGAAATACATCAACCAAACTTTCTTCCAATAAAGTGAGGTATTCCATATCCGTAATATGATCTGCTAAGCCAATATCCAAATGGGAACGCTGTTTGACAAAGGGATAGTTTTTCTCACCATGCATTGAAAAGGTAAACACCTGATTATGCCCCTCAAAAATATGGGCGGTACCATTTCCTTGGTGCACATCCAGGTCAATGATGAGGATACGGCTAGCATATTTATACTTCAACAAGTAGCCGGCGGCAGTCGCTTGATCATTCATCAAACAGAAGCCTTCGCCAAAATCATAACCTGCATGATGTGTCCCCCCTGCAATGGTAAAAGCAACACCATATTCAAGTGCATATTTAGCACTTCGGATCGTCCCATCAAGGATATATCGCTCCCGATCAACAAGGCTTTGACTTAATGGAAAACCTATTCTACGAACCATCTTGGAATCCAAAGTAAGCTCAAACAACTGCTTTACATACACTGGATCATGGACCAAACAGCATGTTTCAAAACTCGCGAGCTCAGGACTGAAAAAACTTGACTCGTCTGCCAGACCTTCATGTTTTAACTGTAAAGGAATCAACTCGTACTTCAGCATCGGAAATCGATGCCCCTCTTTGACGGAATGGACAAATTCTTGACGAAAAGCTATCTTAAGCACCTTAAAATCTTCTATTACTCATGCGAAGATAAGAAAAAGATCTTTTGGAGTTATATGAGAAAAAGGGCATCTTTGAGAAGAAACAAACAGCAAGCCAATGTTATGTTGCCATAACAGCATACTTGTATTCGATCATAAATTTATATTCTTCAAAATAAATGGAAACAACTAATTTGCCCCAATTGTCTGCCATGGAACAACGTGTACTAGGCTCACTAATCGAAAAATCAAAAGTAACTCCAGAATATTACCCAATGACAATCAACAGCTTACAAGCTGCTTGTAACCAAAAGACTTCCCGCAAACCGGTTGTACAATATACAGAAGAAGATATTATTGCGACATTGGATATATTAAAGAAAAAGGGCTTAATCTCGACAGTTGTTGGCGGTGGATCTCGTGTAACAAAGTACAAACACAATTTTGCCATACAATTTCCACTGGTTCCCTCTGAATTAACCATTGTCTGTTTATTGCTACTCAGAGGACCACTGACCGCCGGCGAAATTAATTCAAACTCCGGAAGACTTTATGAATTTGAATCGTTGGGTGAAATCAATGAACAATTGGAAAAATTGGGACAAGAAGGCTATCTTAAGTCCCTACCTAAACAAATGGGACATAAAGAAGTCCGCTACATCCATTTATTAGGAGAAATCAATCTGGAGGCCTATGAAAATAATGGTCCGGTGAGCAGCTCCTCGAACGACCAGATCTTGCTCGATCGAATTGCACAATTGGAACAGGAAGTTGCAACATTGAAACAGCAATTTCAGGATCTCTGGGATGAATTACATTAATTGCTCATGTCGCAAACAATAGATTCAAAAAACGAAATATCCAAAGCAACCTTGTGGTTGATGACCATCGCCACAGGCTTAGTTGTCGCCAATAATTATTACAATCAACCACTATTGGGCTTGATTGCCAAAGACCTACATATTGACGAGGCTATGGTCAGTAATTCGGCCATGTTAACGCAGATCGGATATGCCTTTGGCCTGTTACTGATCGTTCCCTTAGGGGATATGTTTAAGAGAAAGAAAATGATCTTGATCGATTTCTTTTTCATCATTTTTTCTTTGGTAGGTATGGCCATGTCCACTTCTATCCTATCTATCTTGCTATTCAGCTTTCTGATAGGTTTCACATCTGTTATTCCACAGGTTTTTGTACCCATGGCTGCCGAACTTGCGAGCAAAGAAAAGCAGGCTTCAGCGATTGGTATGGTAATGTCGGGTCTGCTGATCGGTATATTACTCTCTAGGGTTGTAAGCGGGTTTGTTGGCTCCTACTTTGGCTGGCGCGAAATGTATTGGATAGCGTCAGCAATTATGGTCATTACAGCCATCACCATCGCATTCAAGCTACCAGAGGTACTGCCTAATTTTAAAGGTTCTTATAAGGAATTGATGCGATCAGTCTGGAACTTTGCCAGAAAACAACCTGTATTACAGCTGGCTGCATTTCGTGGAGCCATGGGATTTGGGGCTTTTTCTGCATTTTTTACAACGCTTGTTTTCCATCTTGCAGCCCCACCTTTCTTTGATGGCCCCGCAACCGCAGGAGCCTTTGGCCTTGTAGGTGCCTGTGGGGCGCTTGCCGCTGCTTTTGGCAATAAACTAACCATTTATATAGGCAAAGCAAAAATCATCTTGTACGCGATCCTATTGATGTTAATCAGCTGGTTATTATTCGCCCTCTTCGGCAATTACTATTGGGGCCTGATCCTCGGTGTTATTCTTATCGATCTTGGCCTACAGTCGATGCATATCCTAAATCAAAGCGATTTCTATGCGCTAAACCTCGGTGCCAACAACCGACTAAATACCGTATATATGGTCAGCTATTTTATTGGTGGATCAACAGGCACTTTTTTTGCTGCACAAGCATGGCAACACTTCCAATGGCCCGGTGTTATTTTCGTAGGCACATGTTATACGCTGTTGGCATTGTTGGCTCATCTATTATTTGATTATAAATTAAGAAAAAACTGATATGAAATTCGGCCAAGTAGAACATCCCGAGGAAATCGATTTTACCCTTCCTCCTACTACACCAGAAACCTTAACCTTATTACAGCACTTCAAAATAGACAAACCTTTTGAGGTATCTGTAGGTTGTGCAAAATGGAATAAACAAGATTTAAAGGGCTTTTATCCCAGAGGCACAAAAGACGAACTTGCCTATTACTCCACACAGTTTAACAGCATTGAACTCAATGCTACATTCTACAATTCACCTGGCATAGACCAGGTAGAGACCTGGAAAAAGAAAACACCTGCGAACTTCAAGTTCTTCCCAAAAATACCACAATCCATCAGCCATTTCAGCAGACTATTAAATACGGGTGATAAAGTAAAATTATTTACGGACTCCATTGTTCATTTCGATGAAAAACTGGGTATGGCTTTTCTTCAGATGCACGACAATTATAATCCAAAGGACATGGCCCGTTTAAAACTATTTCTTCATGACTGGCCAAAAGAAGTCCCGCTAGCGTTGGAAGTCCGAAATAAAGATTGGTTTTCCAAACCCGAAGTAACAAAAGAACTCTATGCACTGTTGGAGGAAACCAATGTGACCAATGTACTGGTCGATACTGCAGGCCGTAGAGACATGCTCCATATGCGCCTGACCACGCCGATTGCTTTCGTACGGTATGTAGGTGCAAATCATGCAACAGACTATGATCGACTGGATCAATGGATCGATGTTCTGAAACTATGGCGGGAAAATGGATTGCAAAAATTGTATTTCTTTATCCACCAGAATATTGAGGTGGAATCACCGTTACTGGCGACACATTTTATCAAAAAACTGAATACAACATTCGACTTGGATCTAACCTATCCCAACA
This sequence comes from Sphingobacterium paramultivorum, assembly GCF_014109745.1. NCBI lineage: Bacteria > Pseudomonadati > Bacteroidota > Sphingobacteriia > Sphingobacteriales > Sphingobacteriaceae > Sphingobacterium > Sphingobacterium paramultivorum. The sequence goes on along the minus strand of NZ_CP058555.1, from coordinate 750,892 downwards.
AAAACACAGGAAATACCTTATTCTAAGACAGGTTATCAGATCCGGTCCCCGATGCACCAATAGAAAAAAAATTGCCCACAAAAAAAGCCGAAGTAGAGAATACTTCGGCTTTTTATATTAAAAATCAAGCTTTAGCTTATTTTTTAGCGTATTTAAAGTTTTTACCGATGAAACGGGCATTACCACCCAATTCTTCTTCGATACGCAACAATTGATTGTATTTAGCCATACGGTCAGAACGTGAAGCAGAACCAGTTTTGATCTGTCCACAGTTCAATGCTACAGCTAAGTCAGCGATAGTCGCATCTTCAGTCTCGCCAGAACGGTGTGACATCACCGAAGTATAACCAGAATTTTGAGCTAAAGTAACCGCATTGATCGTTTCAGTCAATGAACCGATTTGATTTACTTTCACTAAAATTGAATTCGCTGTATGGGTATCAATTCCTTGTTGAAGACGTTTTGTATTTGTAACAAAAAGATCATCACCTACTAATTGAACATGGTCACCGATTTTATCAGTCAATGTTTTCCATCCAGCCCAATCATCTTCAGCCATACCATCTTCGATAGAAATAATAGGGTATTTAGCTGTTAATTCAGCCAAATAGCTTGCTTGTTCTTCACTAGAACGTACAGCACCTTTATCACCTTCAAACTTCGTATAATCGTATTTACCGTCTTTGTAGAACTCAGAAGAAGCACAATCCAACGCTAAACAAACATCTTGACCTGGTTTGTAACCAGCGATTTCAATCGCTTTCAAAACTGTTTCGATAGCATCCTCAGTACCTTCAAAAGTTGGCGCAAAACCACCTTCATCACCTACTGCAGTTGAAAGACCTCTGTCATGTAAGATTTTTTTCAAGGTATGGAAAACCTCAGTACCCCAACGCAAAGCCTCAGAGAATGAAGGCGCACCCACAGGCATGATCATAAATTCCTGAAATGCGATAGGTGCATCAGAGTGTGAACCACCATTGATGATATTCATCATAGGGATAGGCAACGTGTTCGCATTTACACCACCGATATAACGGTATAATGGTTGACGTGACTCTTGAGCAGCAGCTTTCGCTACAGCTAAAGAAACTCCTAAAATAGCATTTGCACCCAAGTTTCCTTTATTTTCGCTACCGTCTAAATCAATCATGATTTTATCGATGGCATTTTGCTCGAAAACATCTACACCTTCTAGTGCTTTTGCAATTTTAGTATTTACATTCTCAACCGCTTTCAAAACACCTTTTCCTAGATATTTTGACTTGTCACCATCACGCAATTCTACTGCTTCGTGAATACCAGTTGAAGCACCTGAAGGAACAGCTGCACGACCAACAAAACCATTTTGTGTAGTAACATCTACCTCAATTGTAGGGTTACCGCGCGAATCCAAAATTTGACGCGCATGAACATCGATAATTAAACTCATCTCTTTATTAGACTATAATTTATTTTCATTACTTAGTGTAGATAAGACACACTCTTGTCTACAGACATTTTTCACAATCAAATATAATAAAAAATGTATTTATTCCCCTATTTATTATGAATAAAATATGCCCCATCGGCATAACTGTTCAAATAAATACAATAAAAAACCCTTCAAGATCTGAAGGGTTTTTTATATAATATTGTACAACTTAGTTTTTGATCATCGCTACAAAATCATCAAACAAGTAGCGCGAGTCATGTGGACCCGGTGATGATTCTGGGTGATATTGCACCGAAAATGCTTTCTGTCCTTTGATACGGATACCTTCGATAGACTGATCGTTCAAATTAACGTGTGTAATTTCGACGTTCTCAGAATTTTGGATATCTTCAGCCACAACCCCAAAACCGTGGTTCTGCGAAGTTATTTCACAACGATTAGCGATAATATTCTTCACCGGGTGATTGATACCACGGTGTCCGTTATGCAATTTGCTTGTGCGGATACCATTTGCCAATGCTAAGATCTGGTGACCTAAACAAATACCAAACATCGGTTTATTTGCATTCAAAATAGCTTTTACCGTATCGATTGCATAATCCATTGGTGCTGGATCGCCAGGGCCATTGGAAATGAAATAACCGTCCGGATTCCATTTCTCCATTTCCTCAAATGTTGTTTTCGCTGGAAAAACCTTCGTATATACATCACGAGCCTCAAAATTGCGCAAGATATTTTTCTTGATTCCCAAGTCCAAAACTGCCACACGTAACGAAGCATTTTCATTACCGAAGAAATAAGGCTCGGCTGTTGTTACTTTTGAAGACAGCTCAAGTCCATCCATTGAAGGAACTTCAGCCAATTGACATTTTAATTCTTCAACATCCAATGTTTCTGAAGAAATAATCGCATTCATCGCACCTTTATCACGGATATGTCGCACCAATGAACGGGTATCCACATCAGAAATACCAACTAAATTACCCTCTTCAAAGTAGCTTTGGATAGATTCATCAGCCATTTTACGGCTATAGTTGATGTTGTAGTTCTTACAAACTAGTCCCGCAATCTGAATTTGATTTGATTCGGTATCATCCTCATCAATACCATAGTTACCAATATGAGCATTGGTGGTTACCATGATTTGTCCAAAATAAGATGGATCTGTGAAAATCTCTTGATAACCAGTTGTTCCTGTATTGAAACAGATTTCCCCAGTAGTCGTACCAATTTTACCAGCGGCTTTACCGTGATAAACTGTACCATCTTCTAAAACTAAAATTGCAGGCAATTTGCTGTAGTTGGTCATTATCGATGTAATATTATAAAATGTGTATCCTTACTTTTATGAATTTTAAAGCGTTCTTGATTGGATATAAAAAAAGCCCTCAAATGGGCTAAATATCAATTAACAATGCATCATCACGATTGACAAACCGTTTCCTAAGGCACCTACCAATAAAGACTCTACTCTAATTTTCACGGGAGACAAAGTTACGACATATCACTTAAAAGTGAAAACATTTTTTGTTTTTTTATTCTTCAACTAATTCTCTCCTCCAAAACGTTGCAAAGTCTCTCAAAATCAGACCTGTCAATAGCGGAACAAGCATATAAATCAACGGATTCTCTAGCCACGCTTCTCGAAACTCCAAGCGCAACAAGGCAATCAGCGCGGTAGTAAGACCACATCCCGGACAATCATAGCCACTCGCAGCCTTCCAAAGGCAAGGAACAAGAATATGGATATCCGTGAAAAGATATAAGCTTATAGCAATCCCGAAATACCCCAATACCAACGAATAAATCCAATGATATTTAAGGTATTTCAGCAGCATATAAATCATTAATTATTGTTTATAGGACTCTTAATGTAATTGCCATCTGCATCCTTATATTTACCGACAAGAATCATAATCAAATCGATTAAATACCAGATACCACATCCGCCCAAGGTAAGCAGCTGAATAACGGCGGTACCAATTTGCCCCAAATAGAACCGATGTGCTCCAAAAGGGCCTAGAAAAAAGCAAAATAACAATGCCGGCAACCATCTGTCATCCTGAAACGTGTTATTTTGTTGCTGAAAGGGTTGATTGGCATAAAATATAGGCTGTCTTACGCCACAATAGGGACAAACCTCGGCCTTGATATTGATCAACTTGCCGCATTCTACGCAATACTTTTCGTCTTCTGTTTTCATTTAGATTTAATTTGGTAATGGGGCTAAAAACCAGCCTTCCATCCGGAATAAAATAATAGCATGAAATTAACAAAAAAACTTATAAAATGTTCTTTTTTTAGCAACATATAGCATTTAATATAAACAGAAAAGGCGCTTCACGGTATGGAGCGCCTTTTCTGTTTATATATTCAACCTTTAGGAGTTGATTGCTTTCCAGATCATATCTTTCAATGGTAATATATTTTTACCTGTCACCGAAGAAATGAAAATATAGGGTACATCTTCCGGTAGCTCCTGCTCCATTTCCTTCTCCAGCTCCTCATCGAGCATATCAGACTTGGTAATAGCCAGCAATTTGGGTTTATCTGCCAATTCCGGATTATATGCAGTCAGTTCATTCAATAAGATTGCGTACTCCTCACGGATCGTCCGATCGGTATCGGCCGGCACCATAAACAGCAAAACAGAATTTCGCTCGATATGCCGCAAGAAACGATACCCTAATCCCTTTCCTTCTGAAGCCCCTTCGATAATACCCGGAATATCGGCCATAACAAAGGAACGGTTATCCCGGTAGCTCACCATACCCAAATTAGGCACCAGTGTTGTAAAGGGGTAATTCGCGATTTCTGGTTTCGCAGCAGAGACGACTGACAACAACGTTGATTTACCAGCATTTGGGAATCCAACCAACCCAACATCAGCAAGAACCTTCAATTCGAGAATCATCCACTGTTCTTTACCAGGAAGACCAGGTTGAGAAAACCGTGGTGTCTGCTGCGTAGGCGACTTAAAATGCCAGTTGCCCAGCCCGCCTTTTCCTCCCGGAACCAATATTCTGGTTTCACCGTCTTCTGTGATATCGAACAACACCTCTCCCGTCTCTGCATCCTTCGCAATCGTACCCAATGGCACTTCCAAGATCTCATCACGTCCAGTTGCCCCCGTACGCAAAGAACTGCCGCCAGACTCACCGTTTGACGCAATAATATGCTTACGATATTTTAAATGGAGTAACGTCCAGAGATTAGTCGTTCCTTTCAGTATAATATGCCCTCCACGACCGCCGTCACCACCATCGGGTCCACCGGTAGCTGTGTGCTTGTCACGGTGCAAATGAGCCGAACCTGCCCCACCATGTCCAGAACGACAACACACTTTCACATAATCAACAAAATTCGAACCTTGCGCCATTACAATTTATTACAGTCTAAAAAGTACTTATTTTAATTAATAATTATCGATGATATCTGTTAAACTTTTAAAGATAGAATCGATATCACCGATACCATTCACTTTAGAAAGTTTACCTTGTGCCTCATAATACGGCAACACATGAATCGTCTTCGTGAAATATTCATCAATACGCTTCACCAATTTATCAGCATCATCATCCGCACGACCAGAAATTTCCTTACGTTTAGCGATGCGTGCTTTCAATTCATCCTCATTCACATCCAGTGCGATTACTACCGAGATTGAGGTATTGATACCTTCTAAAAAAGCATCCAATGACTCAGCTTGAGCAACAGTACGAGGAAATCCATCAAAAATAAATCCTTTTGCATCCGGATTTTTCTTTACTTCCTCTTCCAGCATTGCTATCGTAATCGAATCTGGCACTAAATTTCCCTCAGCAATAATCTGGCTCACTTGTTGACCAAGTGGCGTTTGACCTTTAATATGTGCTCTAAAAATATCACCAGTGGAAACATGAACCAATTGATATTTTTCAATAAGCTTTGCAGATTGGGTTCCCTTACCTGCACCCGGAGGGCCAAATATTACAAGGTTTAGCATAGTTTTATTTAAGAAATTAAAACGAGTTAAAAAATAAAAGCCTAATCACAGATGATGACTAGGCTTTTCAGTTGTGCGCTCCAAGGGAGTCGAACCCCTAACCTTCTGATCCGTAGTCAGATGCTCTATCCAATTGAGCTAGGAGCGCAATAAACCATTACGTTTAGAACTCTGTCCCATGTGTTTTGGTGACGCAAATATAGTCAGAATTCGTTTTTTTACAAATTTTTTTTCAAAAAGAAGTTCCCTCCTTCCATCGACTGCCCTGCAATAATGCTTCTAAAAACAAAAAGCCAATCAAATTGACTGGCTTTTATTTGTGCACTCCAAGGGAGTCGAACCCCTAACCTTCTGATCCGTAGTCAGACGCTCTATCCAATTGAGCTAGGAATGCCTCTTTAAACAATACAAAAACTGTATTTGTGCGCACCAAGGGAGTCGAACCCCTAACCTTCTGATTCGTAGTCAGATGCTCTATCCAATTGAGCTAGGAGCGCTAGGCAACCAAAACAAATCCGTTATCCTTTTCCGTTTTGGTGATGCAAATATCGTTATATTTATCGATTTAACAAACATTTTTTCTCTTTTTTAAACTTTATACAACAACATTTCTTTTATCTCGTTGATAATATTATATTTAAAATATCAACTTTTTTTTTCAGACACGGACAAATATTAGCATTCATGAGCAAAAGAGAATTAAAACTCAGTAAAATCCGCATCGGAGATATCAGTATCTCTTACTATATTCGCCCAAGCAAATTATACCCCTCTCCGAAAACAGTCATTTTCATCCATGGTTTCCCCTTTAACAAAAACACCTGGAAACAACAACTCCTACAACTCGACGAAGATTATACAGGCATCGCCATTGATGTTCGAGGACATGGCCTAAGTACCAATGGGCATGGTTTTTTCTCCGTCGATGTTTTTGCCAAAGATCTTGTGGAGTTTATTCGTAAACTCGACCTCAATCATGTCATCCTTTGTGGAATCTCTATGGGTGGCTACATCGCCCTCAGGACCTATGAACTGATCGGACAACAGCTCAAAGGACTTATCCTCTGTGACACGAATTCCCTTTCCGACGACAATAAAGGCAAACAAAAGCGTTTTGATTCCATTCAGGCTTTATTAAAATATGGCAGAAGACCATTTGCCATTGGCTTTATCGCAAACGTGTTTCACGATAAAACAATCCGTGAAAACCCCGAAGCTGTTGAACTCATCAAAAGCTGTATTCGCAGAAATGAAGTCGCCAGTATTTGCGCGACACAACTCGCTCTTGCTTCACGAACAGATACAACCCATTCGTTGAAGACAATTATTATTCCAACACTGATCATAAAAGGTAAACACGACAAGTTGATGAGCGAAGAGCAAACAAATATCCTTATCGAAAATATACCCGACGTCCGCTATATGGAGTTTGAAGAATCCGGGCACCTGCCAAATCTCGAGGAACCCGAAAAATTCAATGCGGTGCTCAATGATTTCCTGCGAAATATACCATTATAACCATCACCTTGGTCGTCAAGTGCGGCATCGAATATAAAACCATAAAAAAAGCCACAACAGTGGCTTTTATTTCTTTTTTTCATTAAGATTTCGTTCTACGGATACTAGAACGAAAAATCATCTTTTGACCGAACATCCGCTTCCTCAGCGTATGCATCATCAAAGTTAGGCTCATAACGTTTCTCGATTACTTCCTGATTAGACTTGATGTAATTAACCACATCCGTCAAACCATCAGCGAATTTCTCAAAATCTTCTTTATATAAGAAAATCTTATGCTTAATAAACTGGCCATCCTCAAAGCGCTTCTTGCTTTCTGTGATAGTAATGTAGTAATCGTTCGATCGAGTTGCTTTTACATCAAAAAAATAAGTACGCTTACCTGCTCTCACCTTTTTTGAAAAAACTTCTTCACGTTCTTTGTTTTCAAAATCTCCCATTGGTTGTTATTTAAGTTTAAAGTAATCTTAATCTTTGATAAATATATAATAATTCATTTTAATACACCAAATAATATTAAAAAAAAAGACAATTACGCATAAAAATGGCAGTTCACTTCTATTTATAGCTGGGATAAAAAATAAACAACAAGATTTTTTACCGACGAAATCATTACATTTACCGAAAATATAAGTTGTATTACCTAAAGCAAATATGTAGAATATATTTGTGCCTCTATCTTTGAGTCATAAATAGTAAAAACATTATGGAAAAAGAACCCATCATACCAAACAGCAATAATAGCCGCAATATTGTAGGAGCGATTGTGATCATCGTAGGTATATTCTTATTATTGAATAACCTAAATTTAGGAAGCTGGTTTCCGGATTGGTTATTTGGCTGGCAAACGATATTAATCATCATTGGATTGGTCATCGGTATAAATTCCCAATTTCAGAAAAAATCGGCAATTATCCTACTGATCATAGGCGGAGCAAGCCTTATTTCAAGAATGATGCGCACAGACTTTGGTTCCGTAACCGTCCCAATCATCATCATTTCTCTCGGGATTTACTTTATCATGAGCAAAAGGAAACCTCCGATGGCTCCTCCAACCTTCCCTAATCCGCCGCAAGGCTCTTACGACTGGGATAAGCGAGTCAATGTACCTTCGGAGGGCGCTACAGATAGCAGTCTTGCTGACCAGGAATCAAGACCATTTAACGAACAATACGGTTCAAGCCAACAAGCCTCGCCTAATCAGCAGGCTTTTGGCAACAAAGATAAAGATTCCTTTCACCAGTCATTTGAGGACAACCTCAATCTGAACACCATCTTTGCAGGCCAAAAGAAAGTAATCTATTCCAAACATTTTAGAGGGGGCAATTTGACCAATGTATTTGGAAGTGTAGAGCTGGATTTAACAAAAGCAGATATTCAGCAGCCTATTGTGATCGATACATTCCAATTGTTTGGCAGCGCACGTATTATTATACCTCCGCATTGGACGGTATTTAGCAACGTCGCCTCAATCTTGGGTTCTGTCGATGACCGCCGGTTCCAAACGATTTATAACCCCGATACAGATAAAAAAATCTATATAACAGGCACCTGTATTTTAGGTAATTTAACCATAAAAAATGCTTAATAGATGAAAAGTAAGCTGTTCCTCAGTGTTAAAAGTCGATTAATTGGCATTATCTGCATATCCGTATTTATTGGATATCTTGCATTACAATACCTATTGATGCTTCGTTCTGGTTTTGACCAACAACTCGCATTCAAAGATTCATTCATAAACAGTATTGTTATGATGTTTTGCTGTTATGGCATGTCATCAGCACTCAATTTCTATACCCCACAACCCCGGGAGATTTGGAAAGTACTCATCATCGGTTTAATCATGGGCGCAATAAGCATCGCATTAAGCCGATTCTTGATGAGTTACTTTATCCAATCGACCTTTACCCCTTTGCTGGATTTAACATTACCCTATCGGGGTATCGTTAACTTCCTCATTTTGACTTCTGTTGCCATTATCAATATCGTTTGGAATATTCAGGAAGACAACATCAACAATATCAAGCGGAAGCAGGAATCCGAAAATTTACTTCGGGAAGCCGAACTGTATAATTTAAGACAACAGTTACAGCCTCATTTCCTATTCAATAGCCTCAACTCCATTATAGCACTTATTGGTGCCAATCCGGATGAAGCCCGAAACATGACATTCCAACTATCGGACTTTTTAAGAGGAACATTAAGAAAAGAAAACAATCAAATTATCACGCTTGAAGAAGAGCTCGATCACCTTCAACTTTATCTCGATATTGAAAAAGTACGCTTCGGTCATCGACTAAATACATCCATCTCTTCCTCAGAAGAAATTTTCAACAATAGATTACCAGCCATGATTATTCAGCCACTGGTAGAAAATGCGATTAAACACGGCTTATACAATGTAACGGATCAAGTAGAAATTAAAATAAAATGCCATTCGAATGATGGTCAGCTGCTGATTCAGATTACCAACCCCTTCGACAGCGAAGAACAGTCAAAACCGAAAAAAGGCACCGGATTTGGGCTATCGAGCATTCAGCGCAGATTATATCTCCTGTATGGAAGAAATGATCTACTGGAAACTCAAATTCAGGACAACATATTTATTAGCACCCTAAAAATACCTCAATATGATTAAAGTCGTTATTATCGATGATGAACCCCTTGCACGCTCCATTATTGCGGGTTACCTAAAAAATGAAGACGATATATCCATCATGGCAGAATGCGGTGATGGCTTTGAAGCTGTTAAGGCTATCCATGCGCACGAACCGGATTTAATTTTTTTGGACGTACAAATGCCCAAATTGACCGGATTTGAAATGCTTGAACTCGTTGACGATCCTCCTGCAGTCATCTTTACGACCGCTTTTGACGAATACGCCTTGAAAGCTTTCGAAAAGAACGCCCTGGATTATCTATTAAAACCGGTATCACCAACACGATTCAAAAAAGCTTTAGAAAAATTCAGAACAAGCTACTCCGCACCTGAGAAAAAAGTCCAACCCAACTACGAAGTACTTACGGCGCAAGACGAAACAAAAATCGACCGTATTGTTGTAAAAACAGGCACCCAGATCAAGATTATTCCGATTGATACAGTCAAATATCTGGAGTCTTATGATGATTATGTTAAAATTCATACCAAAGATGGCATGTACCTGAAAAATAAAACAATGGCATTTTTTGAAAAATCTTTGGATCCAAATCAATTTGTCCGCATACACCGTTCTTTTATCATTAAAGTGGATCAGTTGGCCAAATTGGAACCTTATGAAAAGGATTCTTATATTGCTGCACTGACATCGGGCGAAAAGCTCAATATCAGTAAATCAGGCTATGCACGATTAAAACAATTGATTGGAATTTAAACATTCCGTAGATTTGTGCCCATCAATAGTTATGAAACATTTTATTACAATAGTATTGCTGGGCATCACATCTTACTCCTTTGCCCAAACGAATCCTGAGGAACAGGTCAACAGAGGAGTTTATAATAGGCTGGAATTTTTTATCAATTCCCAGATGACAGACTCTGCCTATAATTTGGCCAGTAATTCCTTCAAACAACAATTTAGCCTAGCCAAATTCACCCAAGTACTACAGGAGCTCTATCCCCTAGGAAGAGTAAAAAGCTCAACGATAAAAGAATTTGAAAAAGGGCTTGCAACCTATCAGATGGACTTCGACAGCAAATCGTATGAGGTTCTTTTTGCAACAGATACAAGTCTAAAATTCAATACATTAAAATTCACTCCTTTGGCAATAAAGCCTCAAGTGGAAAAAACTATTGTGGTACCTGCCACACAGAAATCAGTCGATAACGACGACCTTTTTGTCGATTCGGTTGCAAATGCCTATTTGAAACAACAAAATACGCAATCACTTGCCATTGGCATTCTAAAAAATGGACAAACCAAAACCTATTTCTACGGTGAGACGGCCAAAGGCAACCAAACTCCGCCTACAAAAACGTCTATTTATGAGATCGGTTCACTGAGCAAAGTTTTTACGGCTATACTTTTGTCAAATCTTGTCGAAGAAGGAACGATAACGTTAGATCAGCCTATAGCGCTATTTCTTCCTGATACACTCAAGAAAAATGAAGAGCTTTCGAAAATAACGTTTCAAATGCTGGCCAATCATACCTCTGGCTTACCTAGGCTTCCTGACAATCTTGACAAAGTCAAAGGATTTAACGAAAACGACCCCTACAAAACATACGACAAAAAAGCACTTTATAATTACCTCGCAAGCTTTAAAAATAAAAAAAATCCAGGTGAAGAATATGAGTACAGCAACCTTGGTTACGCCGTATTAGGAGACATTATATGCAGTATCTATAAAAAAAGTTATGATCAGCTTGTAAAAGATATCATCTGTAAACCACTTGAAATGAGTAATACCTTTCAAGTATTAGACCCTAAGAGAAAAGATACTTTTAAAGTATACAACAAAGAAGGCCAAGAAGTAATTCCTTGGGCGTTTGACGCTTTCGGTCCCGCTGGCGGATTAAAATCGACTCTGGAGGATCTGCTTAAATTTGCGAATGCACAATTCAAGATGCCACAGACTCCCTTGGAAAATGCGATGGCAAATACCCGGTTATTTACATTTTTTCTACCCCCAGACACAGATCTGGGACTCGCATGGCATATGAATTTGATTGACGACCTAACGGTTTATTGGCACAATGGCGGAACTGCTGGAAGCAGCTCCTATCTAGCCTTATCGCCCGACAAAAAAAGTGGCGTAGTCATCTTGTCCAATTCAGCCATCTCTACCGATGACACGGGTAAAGCTATCTTGGATTACCTACTCCGTAAAAAGTAAAGTTCAAAAAACAAGGAATAATGAGCCATATTGAAACAACAATATGGCTTTTTTTGTTGTAATAGCGATGAGTGATCATTAATTTTGAAGATACTATAAAACAAATGGATTCAGAGGAATCAACCGACAACAAGCTAAACAGCATCTATTTACATGAAGATATTTATCACTAAAAAAATTCCACAAAAAGGCATAGATCTATTAAAATCTGCAGGGCACGACATTTCTATACACGATTCAAGTACCCCCCTATCCGAAACGGAGCTTATCAAAGCTAGCCAGCAGGCCGACTACGTCCTTAACGGTGGGATGCAAAAGTTTGATGCTAATTTTTTTCAAAACTGCCCCAACCTAAAAGCCCTATCTCTCATGAGCGTCGGCTATGACAATGTGGATATCTCAGCCGCTACACAGCATGGAATACCCGTAAGCAATACACCAGGCATTCTTTCGGGAGCAACAGCAGATGTTGCTTTCCTCTTGATGCTATCGGTATCGCGGAAAGCATTTTTCAACCACAAAAGAATTTTGCAGGGCGAATGGAAAGGTTTTGATCCCACTGCAAACCTAGGCGTCGAGCTCAATAACAAAACACTGGGCATCTATGGACTGGGACGAATTGGCTTTGAATTCGCCAGAAAAGCCAAAGCAGCGTATAACATGGAAATTATCTATTACAATCGGAGCCGTAATGAGGAAGCTGAACAAATTCTTGGCGCACGATATGTTAATTTCGACGATCTGCTCACGCGGAGCGATGTACTTTCAATCCATGCAGCTTTGACTGCGGAGACTAAAAACCGGTTTGACAAAAATACGTTTACGCGCATGAAAAACTCCGCTATATTAGTGAATACTGCTAGGGGCGGATTGGTCAATGAATTGGATCTAACAGAAGCCCTGCAGACTGGCCAATTATGGGGAGCCGGGCTTGATGTAACAGACCCGGAGCCGATGGATCCAAAAAACCCACTCTTAACGATGGAAAATGTTTGTATCCTGCCGCACATCGGCTCTGCCACCGTAGAAACAAGGGATAATATGGCACTTATGGCCGCCAGCAATGTACTGGCAGCAATCAAAGGCGAAAAAATGCCACAAATTATCAATAAAGAAGTATATCAATGAAACGAAGATTTTTTCAGCTTTTAAACAGCTTAAATAAAGCCATCTTACCAAAATACGGTAAGATGGATCCGTTAAAATTAAAAAAGTACCAGCAGGCTATCATTGCCTACAGGTACTTTGTCCTTATACATGCATTGGAAACGAACCAGGACTAAGCTTTTGCAGTTCCTTGGTCACTTGAATTTGAAACAATGCTAATCTGCGTCGGATTGGAAGATAAACTAATATCGTTCCTTTCCAGCTCCAACATAATCTTTTCCTGCATCGAGTTTCGAGCAGCGACATAATGCTCTCTTTTCGTCCAGGCACGAACGGTCAATACCATGGCACTATCTCCCAATTCTTTGATGAAAACAGTTGGCTCCGGAGTTGTCAACACATTCTCATTCGAACGGAGAACCCTTAATATGATATCTTTCGCTTCTTTCACGTTTTTATCATACGAGATACTGATGGTATATTCAAACATCCGTTGCACAATTTTCGTATAATTTTTGATAACCGAATTAGCCAAGGGGCCATTAGGACTAAAAACACGTACCCCATCATCCCCTATTAAAGTAGAATACAAGATATCAATCCTTTCTACCGTACCTGCGGTACCATTTGCGCTCGAAATTGAATCTCCCACTTCAAAAGGCCTAAACATCAATATGAGCACTCCGCCAGCAAAATTGCTCAAGCTGCCCTGAAGTGCCATACCAACAGCCAATCCAAAAGCAGACAATGCAGCGATAAACGAGGTTGTCTGAATCCCAATCTGGCTGGCTACAGTAAGAAGCAACATCACCCACATGACAATCTTGACGATGCTAGAGATAAAAGCCCGGATCGAAGGATCCACATTTTTCCTTTCAAAACGTTTATGTAATAATCGGTCCACAAAACCAATCACATATTTACCAAGAATCAATAGGATAATCCCCCCTATAATCCCCGGAATAGACTCAATCACAATGTCTGTCAAACGCCCAAATCTCGTTTCTAGGCTATTCAAATTACTTTCCATTTATAAATATATTTTAAAATTTTAGACACAAGGATTGTTCCAACATCGCCCACGCACTATCAAAAGATCAAAATCATTGAAAAATACCACAAAAGAACAAATAAACACCACTATTAAAAGAATATTTAGTGTAATTTTGCTGTATGAATAGAAAAAACACCATTCCTATCATTGATAGTTGTAGTATTGATCTCAACAATAATACAACGATTCATATTGATGATCTAAAAGAATATATCATCAAGCATCAGGATATGGTGTTTCCTCACAAACATAATTTTTTTCATTTTGTACTATTCACTAAAGGCTCAGGGGAACACATTATCGATTTCAATCATTACAACATTGAACCTTATCAAATCTATTTTATGGTACCGGGCCAGGTTCATACCTGGAACTTTACAGGTGACGAAGATGGTTATGTTGTCAATTTTTCCATTGATTACTTTCAGTCTTTTCTCTTACGGACCGATTACCTGGAGCGCTTTAGCTTTTTACAGGGTAAAATTGAACATCTGATATTTGTTTTAGCTGAACAATATCGACCCCAGGCGACGGCTATTCTCGATCAAATCTTATCTGCAAAAGCGGAACGATTACCAGAAGACTATATCCGTACACTTTTATTGCAGTTTATATTATATATATCGATTGCTACAGAAAAGGATCATCAAGAACACAGTACGCCATATAATCATAAAATATTCAATAGTTTTCAGCAATTGGTTGAACAGCAATTCAAGTCTACCAAATTGCCCAGTGTGTACGCAGATCAGTTATTTATTACGCCCAATCATCTGAATGCAATCTGCAAATCCTATATTGGACAATCTGCGGGAGAAATCATCCGGAACCGCATTGTCCTTGAAGCGAAGCGGCTGCTGGTCAATAGAAATTTAAATATTACCGAAATTGCAGATGAGCTGCAATTTAAGGACAACTCATACTTTACTAAATTTTTCAAAAAATCCGCTGGGCTCACACCAGAAGAGTTCAGAAAACAACTATAACTATGGAAGAGGTTAAATACGAATTATCTGAATTTAAAGCCGCATGGCAAGCAAAATGTCCAAGATGCAGAATCGGCCATGTGTACCAAGGGCCTGCATACGGTCTGAAAGTACAAAAAATGAATAGCCATTGCGAATACTGTGGACTTCGTTACGAACGTGAGCCAGGTTATTTTTATGGTGCCATGTATGTTACCTATGCGTTCTCCATCGCCGAAATGGTTACTGCCTGTATGGCAACCTATATCCTAACAGGCAATGATTCTTCTTTTATACTTTATGCAACAGTTGCTATCATGAGCGTTGTTTTAATGTCGCCATTCAACTACCGCTATTCCCGTATCATACTGATGTATTGGTTAACTCCGGGCTTAAGATATGATCCGAATGTCAAAAAAAAGGAAGTTGATGTGAAGGCTTCAGCATAACCTTCATTATCCTTATCTTTATCCTGATGAAGGATATCATTTATTTGGACAACAACGCAACAACTCGAATTTTGGATGAAGTATGGGATACCATGACTCCCTACTTCATCCAAAACTATGCGAACGCATCGAGTGTCTATCACCAAATGGGGCGTGAAGCCAACGCTGCCATCCAACTTGCCAGAGGACAAATAGCTGAAGTGCTGAATTGCTCACCGAAAGAACTATTTTTCAATTCAGGTGCAACAGAAAGTATTAATACCGTAATCTGTGGCATATTTGACAAATATCAATCCAAGGGGAATCATATTATCACCGTTTCAACAGAACACAAGGCTGTCTTAAGTTGCTGTGAACAATTGACGAAAAAAGGAGCACAGATCACCTATCTCCCCGTCGATGCACAAGGAATGATCAATATAGACGACTTGAAAAATGCGATGAGTGCCCAGACCATACTCGTTTGCATTATGGCCGCTAATAACGAGACAGGGGTATGTACATCGCTAGCACAAATTGCTACTATTTGTACAGAGAAAGATATCTTGTTCTTCTGTGATGCAACGCAGGCTGTTGGAAAAATCGACATTGATCTACAAAAAATCCCTATCGACCTCTTATGTCTGAGTGCGCATAAACTTCATGGCCCAAAGGGAATCGGCGCCTTATACATTCGTCGAAAATCAAAGCCGATTCAGATTACCCCATTAATTGTGGGTGGTGGTCAGGAAGGCGGATTTAGAGGCGGCACTTACAACGTGCCAGCTATCGTCGGCTTTGGAAAAGCCATGTCTCTGATTAAGCCAACATCTTATAATACGGTCGAACGAAACCGCAATCTATTGGAAGAAATTTTAAGTGCCATTCCTGAAATCATCATTCATGGAAAAAATGTACCCCGCCTACCAAATACCAGTTACATTAGTTTTAAACATATACTGGCCAGCGAAATAATGACTACCTGCCCTGCATTGGCGCTTTCCTCGGGCTCGGCCTGTGTGACCGGATCCAGGGAACCTTCCCATGTTTTAATGGCTATGGGCATTTCCAAAGAAGACGCATTATCGGCCATTCGCTTTAGCTTAAGCATATTTACGACTCAAGAGGATATTATACGTTGTGCCCAATTGATCACAGAAGCCGTTCGTAAAATCCGCGATCAATCCCCCATCTGGCAGCTTTTCAAAGCTGGCCTGATCGATTAATTTATGACATTCTAAAAACTTTATAACAGACGAAATATAACAAGATTGTATGTATCTTTGTGTCATACAAAGGATATTACTATGATTACAGTTACTGACAAAGCCAAATCTCGTATCGAGGAAATCATGAAGGATGAGCAATATGACAGCAATTACTTTGTGCGTGTTGCTGTGGAAAGTGGCGGTTGTTCGGGCTTGAGTTATAAGCTGAACTTCGATAACGAAGAAAAAAAAGGTGATCAATTCTTCGAAGATAAAGGCGTGAAGGTCTGTTTGGATATAAAATCATTTTTATACCTAGCAGGCACAGAATTGGATTATTCCGATGGTTTGGACGGAAAGGGTTTTGAATTCCACAACCCGAATGCGAGCCGGACCTGTGCATGTGGCGAAAGCTTCTCCGTTTAATCAATCAATCGATCCACCATAAACAAAAGAGCCCTGAAATATTTCAGGGCTCTTTTGGTAAGTAATCAAACACTTTTGGTTGCACCAACAAATTATTAGTTTTATAATTAAATATTGACCTACCTTCATTTTGTTGGAATTTTTTTATTTTTTCAACTTTTTAATGGATAAATATTAAAAATCACAACCAAACAGATTAACCAATGATATTTTCATACTTTTGTATGAAATAACTGAATAAAAAAATAAAACCATGCATATCAATCCATGTATGGTATTTCATTTGACTCATATGGAGGGAAGAAAACTTTTAAGTACCGAAGTTGCTATCAGCTTCGTTAAAGATACATTTGTCCAACAACTAAAGAAAGCATTAAATTTAATTCCGATCTCATCACCATTGGTGGTTTTAGACGGCACAGGATTAAACGATGACTTAAATGGAATTGAGCGTCCCGTATCATTTCCGATTAAATCATTGAATGAAAAAAGGGCTGTCGTGGTACATTCATTGGCAAAATGGAAAAGAGTCCGTTTAAAAGAGCTTGAAATGTTACCTGGGGAAGGCATTGTGACAGACATGAAAGCACTGCGTCCTGATGAAGATTACACCCCTATTCACTCGATCTATGTAGACCAATGGGATTGGGAAAAAGTAATCGATAAAGATCAACGTAATTTGGCCTTACTGAAAGAAACCGTATTAAAAATTTACGATGCGTTACGATTTACAGAACAACAGGTTGAAAGCAAATATCCACAGATAAAAGCGATTCTTCCAGAAACCATTACATTCATTTCGGCTGAAGAACTACTGCAAAAATATCCTAATCTAAGTGCAAAGGAACGTGAAAATACAATCACAAAAGAATATGGAGCTGTGTTTTTATATGGTATCGGAGGGGCACTGAGCAATGGTGTTGCACACGATGGACGCGCAGCGGACTACGACGACTGGAGCACTGCCAATGAGGCTGGGCACAAAGGATTGAACGGCGATATTCTCGTATGGAACCCGATCTTAAATTCAGCATTTGAGCTTTCTTCCATGGGAATTCGCGTCGATAAAACCGCTTTGGCACATCAAATGGAAATCAGAAATTGCACTGAAAAATCCAAACTGACTTTCCATAGCATGCTTCTTAATGATCAATTACCGGAATCTATGGGCGGTGGGATCGGACAATCACGTGTCTGTATGTTTATGCTCAAGAAACAACATATTGGAGAAGTCCAAGTCAGTATCTGGGAAGAGGACAAAAAAGAAACGCTAAGACAAGAAGGTATTGATATCTTATAAAACAATACTTATTAAGAATTAATAACGCGGCAACTATACCGCGTTTTCCAGTATATCGATACAAATCAGCGCAAGGTAATCATCTTTTATAGACCGATTACCTTGTTTTTTTAGGTATAAAATGCCTAAAAAATTTTCATTCTAGTTTGTTCCTTTCAAGATAGCGGTATTTTGTATTTTTGTCAAATGCAGCTAGAAGCTATTTTAAATAAATTAGGCATTTCATCCTTAAATGAGATGCAAGAAAAAGTAGTGGAATCGTTCCAAAAAGACCATGATTTCATCTTACTTTCACCCACAGGATCTGGCAAAACCTTGGCCTTTTCATTGCTCATTTTAGCGCAATTGAAGGAAATCGTTCGGGAGGTTCAAGTACTGATTTTAGTGCCGACCCGCGAACTTGCCTTACAGATAGAGCAAGTGCTACGCAAGGTGGCCACAGGTCACAAAGTCACCTGTGCCTATGGCGGTCATAGTACCCGTATCGAAAAAAATGAATTCAAGGATGCTCCCGCAATTATTATAGGAACTCCAGGACGTATAAAACAACATATAGAAGAAGGAAATTTTGATCCAACCAGTATCCACACCCTTGTGTTAGATGAATTTGATAAATCGTTGGAACTGGGATTTCAGCATCAAATGGATTTCATTATTCGACATATACCGGCCATCAGATCACGGATATTGACTTCTGCAACGATGATGGATGTGATCCCGCCATTTACACAGATAAAGGAGCCTATTCTTGTTGATTTTCTGAATAACTCACAGAACATACCCCGCATTACAATAAAAAAGGTCGTTGCGCCTGTTCAAAAGAAATTGGAGGCATTACTAAAACTCATCTGCAAGATTGGAACGAAAAAAATGATTATTTTCTGTAATCATCGCGATGCAGTAGATCACATCAGCGAACTGCTGGACAATCGCAATATTATTCACGACACTTTTCATGGCGGACTTGAACAGCAAGATCGTGAACTGGCGCTTCTCAAATTCCGTAATCATTCCAATAATGTTTTAATCACGACCGATTTGGCTGCAAGAGGGCTGGATATCCCCGAAGTCGATGCCATTATTCATTACCAGCTACCGCATAAAGAAGATGGCTTTATTCATCGCAATGGACGCACTGCGCGCATGCAGGCAAAGGGTGATGTCTATGTCATCTTAAAGCCTGAAGAAGCCTATCCCTATATAGCGGAAGAAATACCTGAAGAGGAATTTCCCGAATACTATGATCTTCCGGAAAATTCACCTTTCGCCACACTTTATATCAGTGCTGGACGAAAAGATAAAGTCAATAAAATTGACATCGTAGGTTTTCTTCTGCATTTGGAAGGTGTTGAAAAAGACGACATCGGTATAATAGAAGTGAAAGATAAGGTAGCGTATGTTGCCGTTAAAAGAAAGCTTGCTTCCGTTATTATCAATAAGGCTAGTGGGCAAAAAATCAAAGGACGTAAAGTAAAAATTGGACGTACCTAGTTCTTCGCGCTCCAAGAGATCCTCCTTACCTATTTCGCTGGCGAAGGTCAGATCCATTATCCAACTGTGATTCCAATGCATAAGGAGACCTGCATTGTCGTTTAAATAAGTTGATATAAAAACCACTCAATGAGTGGTTTTTTTTATAGGAACCTGATTAACTCTTGGTTAATATCATGTTTGATACTAGCAGGGGTATTACAGGGGGTTAGCAGGGGTATAACAGGGGGTTAACAGGGGTATCCCCCTATTAACCCCTTGTTAATACCCTGTAAAAAGGGTACTGTTACCCTTTTAATTCCAAACATGGTATAATCGGAGTTATACGCCTTACCGAAGTCGTTATAAACAAAAGCAAGAAATAAAGGGAATTTATCAGGGGGGTAGTGCCCCCGGGGAATCAATCGCCAGGTAAACCTTCACAATGCCGTGTAAGGCCTACCTGCCGATGCTAATTTAAAATTTTTCAGGGTATGTCATGGGTCCTGTTCAGGTCAAGCGCCCCAGGTTAATCCAATTCTTTTAAATACCGGAGATACAACTGCACAGCTTCGCGTTTCTTATCTGTCAAATGGAAATTAAGATGCTGCGTCAGATATTTTGTATAATCAAAGTCCTCAAATTCTGGGAGACCGGCTATCACATCGGTTGCATGTTCAACACCATAGGCTAAAGCTTCATTAAATTGCTCCACAAAAGAGTCGGGAAGTTTTTTGTTACTTACCCATAAGGCAAAAGCAAAAGGTAATCCGGTAAAGTTAAACCACTCTTCCCCCAAATCATAAACATAGGGTACTGCATTCTTCTTACCGAAAGTACGATCCCCAATTAAAACATAGGCATCTGGCTCTATAGATTCATCAGTGACCAATTCTACATCCATTTTCCAATAATTTTTAATCAATACACGTGCTAAACCATTTGACGTGCGCGATTGCTTATCTAAACGTAAAGTTTTGACCTCATCAATAGGCTTATTGGCAAAAATAAAGACAGAATCAACAGCACCTTCTGTGCCGATACAAAAATCGGTATTAATATAATACTCGGGCAGACTTAATAAGGCAGCTGTCGGTATAATACCGATATCAGCTTGATCATCGATTACTTTCTGTGCACAGGCACTTGGATAATCAACGCTCAAGTCGATTTGCTCCATCACTTTCGATTTACGTATTCCATTCAAAAATGGATAAGTATTGGTATACGATACGGCAGAAACTCTAATTTTATTCATTTATCAATGCTTCTAAGTGTGCGGTATTGTAATGGTCCACAATCTCAAATTGACCATTATCATACAGCAATTTATATAAAGCAGTATTTGTATGCGGGAAATCATCCATATAACGGGCATCGACACCTGTCATTAGACAAAGCATAATCCGTAAAGCACGACCGTGCATACAGACTAATATGTTTTTTTCATCTGTCCGAGCGAGCATATGATCCAAGGCGACTTGTTGACGAGCCATCAATTCATAAGGAGACTCTCCGTTTTCAATACTGACATCCAATTCTCCGTTGCGCCATGCTGCGACCAATTTTTCAAAACCAGTTAGCAACTCTGGTGTCTGTTCTTTTCCTTCATAAACTCCCCAGCTTATTTCATCCAAACCAACAAGCTGTTCCCAAGGTAAATCCAAATCAAGAAATCCCTGTACAGTTTGATGCGTACGCAATAAAGTGGAGGTATATATCTTATCAAAAGGCACCGTCTTATAGCGATCAAAGAAAGCCTGAGCTTGAGCTATGCCCATCTTATTGAGCGGGGAATTAACACCCCGTCCCTGCACAATACCTTTTAAATTTAGATCAGTCTGTCCGTGTCGTATAAAATAAAATGTCTTTTTCAACGTGCGATATGAGTTATGAATTGACAACAGGTAATGCATAATAGCTTTTCTTTTGATCACCTTGATCAAAAACAAAATCATTATAATCGGTCACCACATTGTAGAGGGTATCTCTTTCTATCGGATGGCGTCCAACATTTTTTATCAGCTCGACAACCTCTTGTGTGGTCATCCCCGGTTTTTGCTCTTCTGCTCCTGCCATGCTATATATTTTTGTCGTATCATCCAGTGTTCCATCGATATCATCGACCCCAAAAGCCAAGGACAACTGGGCCGTATCTCTCGATATCATTGCCCAATAAGCTTTAATATGATCAAAATTATCCATGTAAATTCGAGCGATCGCATAATTCCTTAGGTCTTCGATAACGGATACCTCGGGAATATGGGACATTTGGTTCTCCTTATTTCTAAATTTTAAAGGAATAAAGGTCTGAAAACCGCCAGTCTTATCCTGCAGCTGTCTTAGGCGCTCCATGTGATCTACACGATGCCAAAACTGCTCAATATGACCATACAGCATTGTGGCATTGGTATGCATTCCCAGCTTATGCGCTTGCTCATGAATATCCAACCATTGTTCGGCGGTACATTTATCATGTGCAATCTGTTCTCTGACTTCTGGATGAAAAATTTCTGCTCCCCCACCCGGCATGGAATCCAAGCCGCAAGATTGCAAATACTTCAGGCCATCATAATGGCTTAATTTTGCCTTCTTAAAAATATAGTAATACTCTACAGGTGTAAGTCCTTTAATATGCAGCTCGGGGCGATGCGCCTTACATTTGCGAAAGAAATCAGCATAAAATTCGAGGTTTTGTTTAGGAACAACCCCTCCAGTGATATGAACTTCAGTAACAGCCTCATTGTCATATTTTTTGACAATATCCATCATGCCGTCAACTTCCATCTCCCAACCTTCTGCTCGTTCTTTTATTAACCTGGAATACGAACAGAACTTACAGTCATAGACACAAACATTCGTCGGCTCAATGTGAAAATTACGATTGAAAAAAGTATGATCTCCATGGCGTTTCTCACGAATATAGTTAGCAAGCACACCAAGATAGCCTAGCTCACCTTTTTCATATAAAAGCACTCCTTCCTCAAAAGTGATACGCTCCTCTCGCAAAACTTTCTCCGCTATATCTCTCCATTCGACAGCTAAGTTTTTGTCGTTTATCAAGAAATTCAATTTATCTATTGCGTTCATTAAATGTATCTCCTATCTTAAATCAAATGTACCGAAAAGGCAACAAAAGTTATAATAAAAAATGTGACAACAACTAATTTGACAAACCTCTTAGAAAAGAAAGCTAATCTGTAAATTGTTGCATCTCGATTAATTTGCGGTATAATCCTTCACGTTGTATCAGCTCACTATGGCTACCTACTTCTACAATCTTTCCGGCTTCAATAACCACTATTATATCCGCATTCTGAATGGTACTTAAGCGGTGGGCAATGACAACCGTTGTTCTATTGTCCATTAATTTATATAATGAGTCCTGTACCAATTTTTCAGATTCGGTATCTAGCGCAGAAGTCGCCTCATCAAGAAGCATGATCGGTGGATTCTTTAAGACTGCCCGTGCGATACAGATCCGCTGGCGTTGGCCACCCGATAATTTACCGCCCCGATCACCAATGTTGGTCTGATAACCATGTTCTGTTTTCAAAATAAATTCATGCGCATTGGCAATCCGTGCAGCGGCTTCAACCTCTTCCTGGCTGGCAGAAAGATTAGCAAATGCTATATTATTGAAAATCGTATCATTAAACAAAATGGACTCCTGATTGACGACACCGATCATGTCCCGTAAAGAATCCTGGTTTAAATCCCGTAAATCAGTACCATCAAACAAAATTTGCCCTCCAGTGACGTCCATAAAGCGTGGAATCAAATCAACCAAAGTTGATTTTCCCCCACCTGAAGGCCCTACCAATGCAACGACTTTTCCTTTTTCTATAGTCAAATCGATGTTCTGGAGAATCTCTTTATCTTTGCTGTACGAAAAATTGACCTGGTTAAATACGATATTCCTCTCAAAGCTTTTCACAAGTTTCGCGTCGGCGCGATCTTTCACTTCCGTCTTTTCATCAATAAGCTCCAATACCCTTTCACCTGCAGCAAGACCATTGTGGATACCGCTAAAAGAATCTGTTAACGCCTTTGCCGGACGCATCACCTGCGAAAAAATAGCGATATAGGCGATAAATTCCGGTGCAGTTAACCCCTTGTCACCTGAAAGCACCAAATGACCGCCATATAAAAGAATAATTGCGACCATAATGACACCCAGTAGCTCAGAAACAGGCGAGCTTAACTGTTGTCTTTTAGCCATAGCACGGCCGATATTCGCATAACGTTCGTTCTCATTATGAAATCTGTTCTTAATAAAGGAGACCGCATTGAAAGCTTTGATAATTTTAATCCCAGATAATGCTTCGTCCAAATAAGAAATCATATTTCCATAGGACTCCTGTGCGGCATGCGCCTGACTTTTAAGATTCTTAACGATTCTTGCAATAAAAAATCCAGATATAGGAATAACCAAAAGGGAGAAAAAAGTCAATTTTGGAGAAATATTAAACAGCATCACGATATACGCGATCAATTGCAAAGGTTCCTTAAAAACCACCTGCAATGTCCCTGTAACAGAATACTGAACAACCTGCACATCTGACGCGACTTTAGAAACAATATCTCCTTTTCGTTGCCCCGTAAAATAGCCAACATGCAGATCCATCACATTATCAAACACCGCTCTACGCAATTTGAGCAGGGTATGAATGCGAAAATTCTCCATAATACGCTGACAGAAATAACGAAATAGATTACTGATAAATACAGAGATCACAATAACAATACAGACGTATTTCAATGCACCATAGGCTCCAAACTGGCTATTAGCAACACTGGCATAGTAATTAAACCACGCGAGAATGTCTGTATAAGCCTCTGGCTTTACGGCCTCGGCGGTCTCTTTACCAGCGTTAAAAAGTGTATGGAGTAATGGAGCAAGCAATGCTAAATTCAAGGTGCTAAATATAACCGTGATCAGCGTGCAAATTACATAGGGGATTGCAAATTTCTCAATGGGTTTAGCAAACGATAAGAGCCTAAAATATGTTTTCATTTATTTTGAACTAAGACAAATTACCTTTATACGAAAAGTCATTCGTCGGTCTCTCCTCTACCTTTCAGATTTTTGACGAGGAAATTGAACAAAAATAACAAATTAATCAAGAAAAGCACATATCCTGGTAAGGGACTATAAAATTGTTGCATCTCAAGACTAAAGCATCCAGCTTGTTTTGCTTGAAAAATCGATAAAAAAATCTCCTTTTAATAGATAATTCCCTAATTTAGCCTTATTCAAATACCAAATTTATTAAAATAAAATGCAAATAGACGTTGCCAAAAGATTGCAGCACACTGAAGAATATTATTTCTCCAAAAAATTAAGGGAAATAGATGAGTTAAACAAACAGGGTGCGCGTGTAATCAACCTAGGAATTGGAAGTCCAGACTTGCCTCCGCACCCGGAGGTGATCGAGACATTAAATACGAATGCCCAACTTCCAAATGTGCATGGCTATCAAAATTATAAAGGCGCCCCCGCCCTACGACAAGCCGTTGCAGATTGGTATCAACGTTATTATAACGCAACTTTTAATCCAAATACAGAAATATTACCCTTAATAGGGTCAAAAGAGGGTATTGTGCACATCTGTATGACCTATCTTCAGGAGGGAGACCAAGCGCTTATACCCAATCCCGGCTACCCAGCTTATGCGGCTGCAGTGAGATTGAGTGGTGCTGAAGCGATTACCTATAATCTTACACAAGAGAAAAATTGGCTTATTGATCTAAATGAGCTCAAAAAACAAGACTTGTCAAAGGTTAAACTAATGTGGATAAACTATCCTCATATGCCAACAGGTGCCTCGGCACCCGATGCATTTTATCAAGAGCTGATTCAATTTGCCAAAGAGCATAACATCTTGATTTGCCACGATAATCCGTATAGCTTTATTTTGACAGATACGCCAAGAAGCATTATGAGTATCCCTGGCGCGAAAGATGTGGCCATTGAGTTGAATTCGCTGAGCAAGTCTTCCAATATGGCGGGATGGCGAATTGGAGTGCTCGTGGGTGCCGAAGAACGTATAAACCAAGTACTCCGTTTCAAAAGCAACATGGACTCAGGTATGTTTTTACCTGTTCAGCTGGCTGCGGCAAAAGCCTTACAACTTGATGCCTCCTGGTATGCTGATCTAAACAAAATTTACGCTGAAAGACGTCAGCAGGTTTATGAAATTATGGATTTGCTGGACTGTTCTTATCAAAAAGACCAAGTAGGTCTGTTTGTATGGGCACGCATCCCTGAAAAATATAAGGATGGTTATGCGCTAAGCGATGCTGTTTTGGACAAATCACGGGTATTTATTACACCGGGTGGAATTTTCGGAGACAAAGGCGATCAATATATACGCATCAGTCTCTGTGCCACAGTAGAGGTACTCAAAGAATCAATCCAGCGCATTAAAGATAATTTCTAAGACATTCGATATCTCGACAGCTTAATCGCTTTGAAATTATCGATAGAATAATTGATCGAAAAACAACCAGTGTATAAAGCGTTCGGTGTATAACATTTGAACAAAAATACGCTTAATATAATTGTTTACATATGAACATTGCCATTGTAGGCGTAGGCTTGATCGGCGGCTCAGTTGCCATTCGCCTAAAAGAAACAAAATTCTGCGACAAAATAATCGGTGTAGATAAGAGTCAAAAGAACTTAGATAAAGCGATGCATATCGGCTTCATTGACGAAACAGCAAGCTTAGAAGATGCGATTAAGAGCTGTAAAGTATTGGTGCTCACAATTCCTGTCGATGCCATTTTACATGTTGTTCCTCAAATCTTGGATCTGGTTACAGATCAGGTCGTCATTGACATGGGATCGACAAAAACAAATATTCTCAACAAAATCAAGGATCATCCTAACCGGGGGCGTTACGTTGCAGCCCATCCCATGGCCGGAACCGAGTATTCGGGGCCTGAGGCTGCAATACCGGGCTTATTCAAAGGCAAGATGATGGTGTATGTCGAAGCATTTAAAACTGATGAGGATGCTTTCGAGATCGCGGATGCCATCACCGACCAATTGGAGATGCGCAGCTGTTTTATGAATGCGGACGAACATGATGTACACACTGCTTATGTATCACACATCTCTCACCTGACCTCTTTCGCCCTCGCCTTAACGGTATTGGAAAAAGAGAAATCTCAGGGACGTATCTTTGAGCTAGCGGGCTCGGGATTTGAATCTACAGTACGTCTGGCCAAAAGTTCGCCCGATATGTGGACACCTATTTTCAAGCAAAATCGCGAAAATGTACTCGAAGTACTCGAAGAACATATCAAGCAGCTTCAATCCCTGCACGATTCTATTGCCACAGAGGATTATGACAAATTGCACAAACTTATTACCCGTTCCAATAAGATAAAAAGGATCATTAAGTAAAGGGTGCTCTAGTTAGAGCAGCAGGTATAAAAGTCCACCTTTTGGTGGACTTTTTTTATTCATCTTCCAATTCATTGAATTTATCCAAGTCGGCTTTTGCACCTATAGGATCACCCAATTTTTCGCGAATTGCTGCCCGGTAAGAATACAGATCAGAATAATATGGATTCAAATCGATCGCTTTCGAGTAATCTGCCAGTGCGCCTGGTAAATCCTCCAACTTTTCATTCAAATCGGCCCGTAATGAATACACATAAAAATCTTCCGGATTGAGCGTAACAAGGCGGTCAAAATCCAATAATGCTTCCTCAAAATTTCCCAATCGCTCAAACAAAGATGCCCTTTCTTCGTATACGATCGATGAATCACGATCTATGTCCTCCGCTTTGGCATAGTCTTCCAGGGCACTTTGGTAATTACGATAGGATTCAAACACTTTAGCGCGAAATATATAGGCGGCAGAACGATTCTCATCAAGAGCAATAGCCTGATTGAAATCAGACAATGCCAATTCAAAACAGGTCAATTTCAGGTACAAACTTCCTCTAAAAACAAAGAGGTTGCTATCCTTATTGTCGGATTCCGCAATAGCAGCAGAATAAAGACCGATTGCTTTTAGATAGCTATAGCAATGAACATATTCAAGTCCCAATGAATTTATTTCGTCAGTACTCAGCTGCTTTGGCTTCGATTCCAGCTCTTGAATAACCAAATTATCGGCCTCAAAGTAAGTGAGTTCAGCTTGATTCTCCGCCCATTCCAATACACTATGGTAATTAAAATCCAGTCTCTTGGCAATCTGATAATCATAGAAAGCACCTTCGTCTTCATCGATGAGTCGATAAACTAAACAACGGCTCGCATAAAAAAATGGCTCCTCTTTATACTGTTCGATTGCGCTTGTAAACGTTGCAATAGCTTGGTCATATGCCGCTATTTTAAAATAATAAAGACCTAAATAGCTATAGGCAAGTGCATGATGAGTCAAAGCAATCGCCTGCTCAAGTAAAGCGACAGGATTGCCATCGCCACTGATTCCGACATTAAATCCTTCCAATGTAGATCTAATCGCGCTCTGTTGGACGGTATCTAGCCAATTAGCGGAAAAAGATGAACTCGCTTCCGGAAAAAATGATGAAATAGGTAAAAAAGAAAACTTAGCAAGAAGTACGGGTACCGGCAGTGTAAAATCTGATTCCACAAAAGTATTGTTTTGTAGAATGACAGCTAGATTTGAAAACATATGCTTCATACCCAAAACTAAGCTAAATTTCATTACAAAAGAAATCTAACGGTAGATCAAGTACCCTATTCGGGTATTCTTATCAACTAATTTCACCTGTCAGGTATAAGTATTTATAGCGGACAATATCCCTCGAATTTGTAAATTTGATTAATTTTTCCTTTTTGAAAACATAATTGGAAACCTTCTCTTCCATCAAACGCAGGAATTCAACAAATTCAGCAAAAAAGTCTTGACGTTCTCCTGGTGTAAACTGGCTGTTTTTTACAATCCAAAAGAATTGCTCTTCATTTACATGGAAAGATACCTCATTTTTCTTTTCTTTTCGAAAAATAAAGATTGGGTCATTTTCTTGGTTAATAAATAAAGCAAAGCCCGTATTTCCACCATCCAAATTAACAACAAAAGCAGAAAAATGGACAGTACCGATCTGTAAATTTTCCAGACAAATTAATTTATGCAACATCAGGTTGACAATTAGATCACCTAAAATTATTAAGTTTTTATTAAAAAACAAAAAAAGGCCCACAAAATAATTGTGGGCCTTTTGTATTCGACGTAAATCTAATTAGAATGTAAATTTCACAGATGCATTCCAAGTTCTACCCTGTCCGATCAAAACAAAATTGGAAGTGTCAATACCATTCCAAGTATTGTTCACATCTGTCACCAAGTTACTCGAAGTAGCTTCCGAAATATAGAACTTATTCAACACATTGTTCATGTTGACACGGAAACTCATACTGTTCTTGTCACTTACTTTGACATTGTAAGAAAGACCGGCATCCAAAAGATTAAAAGACGGTAATTTCATATAGCGTCCATAAGTTTGGCCATCTATTACTTCTCTACGATAATTCGATGCATACAAACGCTCATAATATCTGTAGTTTGCGTCAACAGACAAACCCTTAAACACTTTATATTTAGCACCAAATCCATAAGAAGTTTGCGCTGCGTTACCAACATGTTCACCGGTTAAATTAACCTGAGAACGTCCCAATTCGACGCGGTTATCGTTACGTATAACAGAGTTTACTGCGCCATCGTATTTCCAGTCACCTATCGATAAAAACCCTGTTAGGCTTAATTTTTCGATTGGGCGGGCCTCAAAATCAACTTCTACCCCTCTATGCACCTGTTTTACACCGTAATTTGTTGTATATAAATAGGCACCTTCGACCAAAATACCAGGATCATTTGTTGGATTGTATTTTTTCACATCATCTGCCGTCGCTAAACTCGAACTACCCGTAACACGGTTTTCCCAAGTTGTGCGGTAAACATTCACATTCACATCCAAGAATCGAGAAGCAAATTTATAACCAGCCTCTAAACCAAGGATTTTTTCATTTTCAGCATTTTCATTAATATCATTTGCAAAATTCATGAAAATATTGTTTTGATAAGGCTGACGAGAATAGTACCCCGCATTACCAAAAACACTATGATGTCCCAATGTATAACTTACACCACCCTTCGTATTGTAGCCAAAGTTGTTCACGTCTTTAGAATCCTCATTACCTGGTGTGTATTGAAAATAATCAGAACGTTTGTTTTGTTGTTCGGAAACCGATCCTTGGAAAAACGCTGTAAAGCCATTTTTCGCATATTCCAATTGACCGAACAGACCTCCGTAACGGATGTATTGATTGTAATCCCAAGCTAAGCGATCTTCACGCGAATCAGGTTTACTTGAGAAAGCTTTCCAAGGGTTTGTTGAGTACGTATTGGTAACCAATGGCTTATTAGGGAAATTAACATTACCGCCTAATACAACACCATTTGTATTTCCAAGTGGATCTGTCAATTTACGATAGTGTGTACCTTTATAATCCCTTACATCAAAACCGACATTGAAATTCAAGGATTCTGAAAGTTTACGATTATAGTTAGAAACTATACCAAACCATTGGTGATTGTTCACATCAGCAGCTAAATATTTGCCTGTATTGTATTTATCGCTTCGCAAGGATTGGCCACCCCCAGCAGCTAACGATGCGTAAACGACAGTTGACAAAGATGATTTATCATCGATCGTCCAGTCCCAGTTCAAGTTGGCTACTGGCTTATGATAAAAGTTCTTTTGTGCATTCATCATCACGCCGTTTGCATCCTTATAATTGTCGTTATAACGTCTGCCATTAGCGAGATAGTTAGACAATTTTGAGGTATACCCCTGGTTGTGCCACTGTGGAGCACCCGTTAACATAAAGTTCAGGTTGTGCTTTTCATTCGCTTTATATCCAACAGACAAGAAATAACTTTGTCCAGCACCTTCTGTATGGTCCATATAACCGTTACCTGACCACTGTGTAAACATAGCCGAAACAGCAAAGCCGTTTTTCATAAGACCGGTATTGTAACCTACCGTTGCCTTCATAAACATATCGTTACCAACAGTGGTACGAACAAAACCACCCTCTTTCATTGCAGTGGATTGTGTCACGTAATTTACGGTTCCGCCGACAGATGAAATCGCTAATTTAGATGATCCCAAACCACGTTGAATCTGCACTAAAGAGGCAATATCTGTAAGTCCCGACCAATTTGACCAATATACACTTCCATTGTCCATACCATTGATAGGCTGACCGTTCAACAAAAATGCTGTATTGGACTGATCAAAACCACGTGTTGTCATAGAAGACTCACCAAAACCTTTTGCCTGACCAGTGATATAAACCGAAGGGGTATTAGCCAATGCGGAAGTAATATCCTGTGCTCCTACCCTTTCCTCTAAATCCTGCTTACGGATCGTCGAAACGGCAATCGGTGTCTTTCTTCCTGCCGCAATATCGATAACCCCATGACCGACAACAACAACCTCATCCAAATTTGTTGAAGATCCAGCCGTAAAAATTGGATTGATATTCAACGATTCCCCCGATTTCAGCATGATGTTTTCGAAAACAACAGGCGTTTCGCCAATGTAAGTTACCTCTACTTTGTAGGGGCCTCCTTCTTGAAGATTTGAAATTTGAAATTTTCCTTGGGCATCGGCTGAGCCACTTACTACTTGTCCACTTGGGATGTGGGTAATTTTAATGGTTGCTCCTTTAACCGTTTGTCCAGTAGCTTCTTTGACAACTCCTGAAACCGAACCAGTATTTGCTGTTTGACCTTGAACGGCACTATAACTAGCAAAAACAAGGGCAAAAAAAAGTAAAGACTTTTTCATGTTAGATGTGATTGTTTTGTTTTTGTGCCGCAAAATTAGGAATTGATTGTCTTTTTAACTAATTTTAACAATACCAATATGATGCAGTATCTCTATATAGAAAGAATAAATTTTAATCTTCCACAGAAAAACAGCAAATTTCAACAAAAAGAGGCAATAAAAATACAGTATACATAAAATAAATACAACACATCCATCCTATTCATGAAAAAACATCAAAAATAATCAGAATAATATTTTGTCTGTTTTGAATAAATCAAAATTTATCAATTTTACGATTTTTATGAATTGCATACAAGATTTTATAGCCTATCCTCATGAGGTGCTAAAAATTATTTCTTTCAATCCGTCGTTTCTACCTACCTCCTTTTCTTCCCACAACAGCTGAAATAAGCCTATAAATAATTAACTTTAACTAATTTAAAAAATATGTTATCCATAGAACAAGCTTATACAGGCATTCTTGAACCGGAATTAATCGCTGAAATAGCGGAAAACGCGCATATAAAAACCTTCCGTGAAGGTGATCTCATCATTGATACCAATCAATATATCAAGGCGATGCCTCTCCTCTTGGATGGGGCAATAAAAATTGTCCGGGAGGATGAAGATAAAGGCGAATTGTTGCTCTACTATCTGGAAAAAGGTCAAACCTGTACAATGTCAATAGCCTGTTGCCTCGGGAATAAAAAAAGTGAAATTCGTGCGCTCGCAGAAAAAACAACGACTGTAGCCATGATTCCAAATGAGCTTGTCAACCTTTGGATGGGAAAATACCCTTCCTGGCGAAATTTCATCATATCCAGCTATTCAAGCCGTATGGACGAAATGTTACAAGCTGTTGATAGTCTAGCTTTTTCCAATATGGAAGAACGCATCATCAACTATTTGAAAGCCAAAGTGAAGCTGAATGACGACCGAATACTCACCCTTACGCATCAGGATATCGCTTCCGATTTAAATACATCCCGAGTCGTTGTCTCCCGAATTTTAAAAAAACTGGAACAGGAAGATAAAATAGTGCTGCTTCGCAACGAGATTAGGGTATTGGTAGAATGAGTAAAACATTTGTATCTTTAGCTATACGTAAATTTTGATAGCTATTAATGTAATTTTTAGATGAAGATAGAAAAAATAGGATTTATAGGATTAGGAAACATGGGATACCCCATGGCTAAAAATCTAGAAAAAGCAGGATTCCCCCTTTCTGTTTACAATAGAAACAAGGCTAAAGCAGCAGGCTTTGAAGAGCAATCAATTATCAGCGAAGATATAGGTGAATTAGTCGATCATAGCGACATTATATTTTCCATGCTCACCAATGATGAAGCAGTCAGCGAAGTATATGAAAAAATCCTCCAAAGGGAGATCAAGGGCAAATTGTTTGTCGATATGAGTACAATATCTCGTGAACGCTGTATTTCAATAGCCACTAAGCTAAAAGAAAAAGGCGCTGCTTTTATGGATGCTCCCGTTGCCGGCAGTACCAAACCAGCGACTGAGGGTACGCTTATTATTATGGTGGGTGGTGATCCCGAAGACCTTCATCGCGCTCAACCATACCTCGAGCAGATGGGAAAATCGATCAAACATCTCGGCGAAAATGGCCAGGGAATTGCCGCTAAACTTGCGATCAACTATTTCCTTTCCACCATCTATCAAGGTCTCGCGGAGACGATCTTATTCTCAGATAAACTGGGAATTCAACGAAGCGATATGCTCGAAATCATCAACGATAGTGCCAGTGGCAGTGGGGCAACAAAAGTGAAAACACCATTATTGGTGGAAGAAAACTACAGTCCTGCATTCGCGCTAGACCTTATGCTGAAAGATATTCGACTGGCTCAACAAGCCGGTGCTGAATATCCCCTCCTCAAGACCTTACTCGAAACCTACGGGAAAGCACACGATCAAGGTCTCGGACAGCTCGATGTTATTGGTATCATTGAATCCATCAAGTCGTAGCTTCAGGTTGGCGACAGTGAAAAAAATGTACATTGAAAATTATATTTAGTTGAGATGGACTCCAAATTAGGTTCATTTCTGATCACACAAAATAATGAGTGGAACAAATTCTTTACAGATGAAAACAGTTATGACACTATTGATGCTTACTATGGTCACCATGACTACGCAGGCCCAACAATTAAAACAGGTTTCTTACCAGGATGGTGAACAAAAACTCAACGGCATGGTAACCGCCAATAGGGCAAAAAAAGGCCCTGCTGTCTTAATTCTTCCGGCATGGAAGGGAATTGACAACGAAGCGAAACAAGCTGCATTGCTTCTTGAAAAAGAAGGTTACATTGCTTTCATTGCTGACATCTACGGTGAAGGAAATATTCCCTCGGACAACACCGCAGCTTCGAAAATTGCCGGCCACTACAAGACAGACTATAAAGCTTATCAGCATCGCATAATGCTCGCATTGGAACAACTGAAAAAAGAGGGTGCGGATCCGACGAAAATTGCTATCATCGGCTATTGTTTTGGAGGTTCAGGAGCATTAGAAGCGGCGAGAGCCGGCTTCCCCGTCAATGCAGTGATCAGTATCCATGGAGGCCTATCCAAAGCTGCCGACAGACCCAATAGTTCAATCAAAACAAAAGTACTCATTGAGCACCCAGCAGCCGATAAAAGTGTATCAAAAGAAGATTACGATGGGTTGGTCAAGGAATTAAATGAAGGAAAAGCAGACTGGCAAATAATCACTTACGCAAATTCTGGACACACATTTACGAATCCCGAGTCACCCGAATATAACCCCGTAATGGCTAAACGTGCCTGGGAGCACACCTTATTATTTTTGAAAGAAGTATTAAATTAAATAGCAAAGTCAACAACAGCAATATCGACCCAAATGAATTATAACGTGAAACTGCACATTTATCCGATTATCATTCAGTTGTTGATATTGCTGTTATATAGTCCGAGCGCAGCATCGCAAACAGTAAAATCGCTAACAATAGCTAGCCCTTCGCAAGCAATATTGTTTGTCACCAATGAGTCCGATAAATCGACCGATTTTATCATGCGTCTACACGAAAAAAATGCTGCTGAGATTTTCAAACAGGTACCTTTTAGCACAACAAAGTTATTGGTCACAAAAACCGATGCAAAAAAACTCACATTCATCGTTAAAAATCACCAATGGGCTATCGACGTATTGTCATTGAAGCAACGTCATGCCATGATCTTGTTTGATGGATTAGCCAAACCCAAGATCATATACGATAGTAATACCTATCTGGCAGCAGCCAAACCGATATTAAACACCAGCACACAAATTGCGTCAAAGAAAGCTTCGGCACAATATAATACCTCACATTTCTTTGACTCAATCGCACAAGTTAAATTTATTCCATCCGGGCAATATGCAGCGGCTATTATCGCAAATCCCGCTCTTACTCTTTATTACAGTCAGCGTAAGAATATATGTGACGGCACTTATGTAATGCAGCAGTTTTCGGACGAAAATGAGGTGCAATCCGGTGCAATTATGACAACTGTATATGAAGAAGGCAAAGAGATCACATCGAACAATCTTTCCGGGGGAAATAATTATTACAACAAAAGATGCTATAATCAATTCGGACTTATCGACTCCATACAGTACCTTCGCAATAGTAAGTGGAGCAGCAGTACAATTTACCGGTATCTCCCAAATGCCATTGTTTCCTACGATCCTACATTTGAATCGGCGATGATTTATCACTTGAACAGTAAACTCCAGGTTATAAAAAGTGAATCCATTCATTTTGTATATCAACGGAGAGACTGGACCATTTACAGTTATGATCAACAGAATCGAATTACTGAAGAGATTTCGGGTAGAAATGATCAAAGAGAAAGTCGCGTCCGCTATCAGTATGATAGTCCGGAAACAAGTGACTACTCACTACGCCAAACCTTCGATCAAAGCGATCGACTGACAGCCGAAATCAAGCGATCGTACCGAGCCAACGAAACGATTGATGAGTTTTATTATGAGGGTGTATTACAACAAAAATCTATTGTAAAAGATCTCGGAAACTGTGCCTACGAAAGCTTGATATATAACAAGGAGGGAAAGTTAACAGCGAAATACATACAGGCAAAGAAAACCAACTAAACGAACTGAAAAACTGCACTAAGCTCAGACAATAAGATTCTTGATTTTGATAAAAAAATATTCGACGAAATTAGGCAAAAAACACATTTCTGCACTAATTTTGATAGCGATACATAAACGTCAAATTGAGAAAAAGAAAACTGATCAGTCAACGTCATCCCATACTCTATTTTATTGCTGTATGGGCGAGAAGAGTGCAGCGCAAAGCCGTTTGGCTATTTGATAATAAGAAATACAGCACAGCTAAATCAACTGAAAAACTTCCCTTTCGTATTAAAAAGCATCAGTCTGTCTTATTAAAAAAACTGGGCGAAAATAATATGCAACTGCAGATTAACAAAGTTACCAACCTAAAAATTGCAGCAGCACAGATTAATAACATTCTGATCAGACCGAAGGAAACCTTTTCATTTTGTAAACTCGTTGGACTACCCACTGTAAAAAAAGGATATCTGCCCGGCATGGAGTTATCCTTTGGTGAAGCAAGAGCGGGTATTGGCGGTGGAATCTGTCAAATATCCAACCTCATCCATTGGCTTGTTATCCATAGTCCACTCACCGTCAATGAACGTTATCACCACTCTTTTGACCCTTTTCCTGACGATGGCCGTGTTTTGCCATTCGGTAGTGGAGCTACCGTCTTTTATAATTATCGCGACTATCAATTCACCAACAACACGCCTTACACCTTTCAAATAAATCTCTGGTTTACAGACAAATGTTTAGAGGGCGAATTAAGAATTGATCAAGAACTCGATTTTGCGTACCATGTCTTTGAAAAAGAACATCAATTTCTTAAAATAGACAATCAGTTCTTTCGTAAAAATGAGATTTGGCGCGAGAAGTTTTTAAAGTTTCAGGGTGGAAAAGTTTTAGAGACAGAGCTCTTGACCAAAAATTTTGCCCGCGTCACCTATGTTCCTACTGCGTATATTGAAATTAGTGCCGATCAAAATACGGCCGATTAATTCAACAAGCTAAGTGATCGAAAAATGACGGATATGAAAAGTCCTCTTTTTTGTTTAAGTTTGGTCTGGCTTTGGGGGTATTCTGTATAGAATTGAGATAGTCCCTTTGAACCTGATTCGGTTTATACCGGCGTAGGGAAAAGCAAAAATCCACTGTACAGCATATTCCTTTACTGCACAGGCTATCGCTCTTCTTCCCTCCAAGGCCACACAGTACATCTTAGCATATGTAAAAAGAATGGAAGATTCAATTATCAATTTATTAGAGCAGCTGAGGGTTGAAAAACCCCTTGTACACAACATCACAAACCTAGTCGTGATGAACAATACTGCCAACGCACTTTTGGCCTTAGGAGCGTCCCCTGTGATGGTACACAGTCCATTAGAAGTACGCGAGGTTGTCGATATTGCACAAGCTCTTGTCATTAATATCGGCACCTTGAGTGAAGATACTGCCGAAGCTATGCTGGTTGCTACCGAACATGCCAATACCATTGGACGGCCATGGGTACTTGATCCTGTTGGTGCTGGGATATCAGCATTCCGCAATGATTTATTATCCAATCTACTGGATCTCAAACCAACGGTTATTCGTGGAAATGCATCAGAAATCATGACGCTGTACAACTTCAACCAACCGAACACAAAAGGAGTCGACAGCACGACAGCAAGTAAAGATGCTCTCCGATTTGGCCAATTATTGCAAGAGCAAACCGGCTCCATTATCTGTATTTCTGGAGAAGTAGACTATATCCTTTCACAGCAATACCGGGTTGAAGTTTTTAATGGCAACCCTTTAATGACACAGGTAACTGGACTTGGCTGTAGCGCTACTGCGCTTATTGGTGCAT
Source organism: Sphingobacterium paramultivorum (assembly GCF_014109745.1). Classification (NCBI taxonomy): domain Bacteria; kingdom Pseudomonadati; phylum Bacteroidota; class Sphingobacteriia; order Sphingobacteriales; family Sphingobacteriaceae; genus Sphingobacterium; species Sphingobacterium paramultivorum. The sequence continues at coordinate 713,395 of NZ_CP058555.1, read as the reverse complement.
TTCTAGGTGTTACAGACCAATATTTTGAAGCAGCTGTTGCCGGTGTATCCATTTTGAGCTTAGCGGGAGAACTCGCTGCCCAAACAGCAGCTGGCCCGGGTACCCTGCAATTGAATCTCTACGATAAACTCTATCAGCTCAATGCAGAACGTCTCAAATCGAAGCTCAAGATCAAACGCTATGCGCATTAATCCGCTTTTTCCCTACCCTTTATATTTGGTAATTTCTGAGCGGGACTGTTATCCTCAAAATTGGCTCAATGTTGCCGAAGAAGCCATTATTGGTGGAGTCGATCTTATACAATTGCGCGAAAAAGCTGACGATCCGGCCACATTTTTGGATAAAGCCATCCGTTTAAAAAAACTGACCGATCATTATGGTATTCCGCTCGTGATCAATGATGCCGTAGCAATCGCTGCCCAAATCGAGGCATGGGGAGTACATGTGGGTCAAAATGATTTCCAGCCGCTCGCTATTCGTGAAAAATATGGAGATAAATTAACTATTGGCTGGTCAATAGAAGACATGCAACAACTGGAAAGTCAACAAATGTACGCCGTTGACCACCTTGGTGTAAGTCCCATTTTTTCAACGAAAACAAAGGTGGATACGGTTACTGAATGGGGAATTGCGGGTTTAAAACAACTTCGGAGTAGGACGGAAAAACCATTGATCGCAATCGGAAGGATGAACTTACAAACTGCAGAAGAGACCTGGAATGCAGGTGCAGACTCCATTGCAGTCGTTTCGGCCATATGCCAAAGTCAAGATCCCAGAGCTGCCAGTGCACAACTAAAAGAACTATTAAAATGACAAAAGATAAAAAATACCGCGTCCCCACTGTACTCAGCATTGCAGGCTTCGACGGTAGTGGTGGTGCAGGTATACAAGCAGACACCAAAACGATATCTGCATTAGGATGTTATGCCATGAATGTCTTAACTGCCCTACCCGTACAGAATACACAAGGTGTAAGAAATATTTATGAAATTCCTACGAACGCTGTCCGAGACCAATTAGATGCTATTTTTGACGACATCTATCCCGATGCAATCAAAATAGGGATGGTACACAATATTGAACTTGTGGAGCTTATTAGCGCCTATTTAAAAGAATATAAGGGACCTATTGTTTTTGATCCAGTCATGGTATCGACCAGCGGGCACAAGCTCATTCACGATGATACAATTCAGGCCTGCATAGAACTTCTTTTTCCTTTAGCAACGCTGATTACACCAAATCTAGATGAGGTAAGTGTCTTAGTAGGCGAAGTTATTGACAATGTCGAGAGGATGAAAAAAGCGGGAAATAGCCTACTGGCGAAAGGTTGTCAATCCGTTTTGATTAAAGGCGGGCATCTCCAAAGCCAAGAGTTAACATCCCTGTTGTTCCAGCACAAGAATCCACCAATTGAATTCAAATCACAAAAAATTAACAGCAAAAATACACATGGTTCCGGTTGTTCGCTTTCTTCAGCAATTGCGAGCCATTTGGCACAAGGCGTTGGTCTCGATAGCGCGGTAGACTTCGCATTGACCTATATACACGCAGCAATAGCTGGTAGCAAAGATCTCGTCATTGGCAAAGGAAATGGGCCATTAAATCACTTCCACAATCCGATTAAACTTATTCAATATGAACTGGACTGATCATGCCTGGGAATCCATAACAGCTATTTATTCTGATATACTTACTATGCCATTTATTGTTCAGCTTAGTGATGGTAGTCTTCCCCTGGATAAATTTCAATTTTATATGCAGCAGGATGCTTTCTATTTAGAAGAATTTGGCCGTGTGCTTGCCTTTATAGGTGCAAAAAGCGCGGATAACCAACAAGCATTGGACTATTTCGAATTTGGTCGCAATGCGCTTCTTGTTGAACGGGCACTACACGAAAATTACTTTCGGGAATTTGGTTTAAGTCCTGCCGACAAGAGCAACAAAATCGAACCAACCTGCCATCATTATGTCCATTTTCTTAAAAGCGTAGCCGCTTTCGAGTGCGTTGAGGTCGCTATGGCGGCAACACTCCCCTGTTTTTGGATTTATAAGGAGGTCGGAGATCACATTGTATCGACAGCAAATACACAGGGAAATCCCTATTCCAAATGGATAGAAACCTATAGCGGTGAGGATTTTGCACAGGGCGTTATCAAGGCGAAAAACTACGTTGACAAAATTGCAGCAGAAACTACTGCAACAAAACGGGAGAAGATGCGACAAGTATTTATAACAGCTTCCCAATTAGAGTATCAATTCTGGTTAGCAGCCTACAAACGAAGGGTATGGTAAACAAACTATTGTCCGATACCGAACAGTTGATGTTCAAAAATGAGCATTAACGAAAATAGCACTCAGGAACAAAACTAGTGTTAATCAGTATTTTAAACGGATTTAAAGTTTTGGCACTACTATTATACTATAGGTGGCAGTTAACAATAGAGCCTGTGCATAAGCACATAAGAAACGATAAAAAGGGAAATTAAAATGAAACTTTCAGTAACAATAAATTTAAACTAATAACAGAAAATAATGAAAAGAATCTTAACCATTGCCTTTATTTCATTTTTATATGTAGCTCAGGCACAAGAACGCGAAACGCGCAAGATCACTGCTCCAGACGGCATTTCATCTGCAACTTCACTACGTGTGGATTACATTCATTCAAATCGAAATGAAGTTGTTGTTGAAGCAAACAACCCTGAACATTTATCTCTTATCGAAACGACCGTAAAAAACGGTACACTGTACGTACAGTATAAAAGAAATACGCAAATTAGAAATGCGAGAAACAATCGTGTAATTGTTTATTCAAGTAAGATACCAACACGTTTCTCAGCATCTTCTAGCAGTTCAATTCATACCGATGAAACTATTAAGGCCGATAAAATTTCTGTTGACGTATCTTCTTCAGCAAGCATATCTCTTAAAAAATTAATTGCGGATGATATAAGCCTTTCAACCAGTTCTTCGAGTAGTTTAACAACGGATGTGAGCAGTAAAAATTTGCAGGTATCTGCAAGTAGTTCGTCCAGCCAAGACATTTCAGGAAGTGCTTCAAATTTAAATTTGAACACCAACTCATCGGCATCGGTTGATATGAGCCGTTTCTCAACGACAAATGCCCAAATACAAGCGAATTCATCTGCAAATGTAACGCTCAGCGTGAAAGAAAACTTACAGGGAAAGGTTTCTACATCTGCAAGAATTGCGTTAAAAAATCAACCAAAAAATGTCCAAGTTGACAAATCAACTAGCGGCAGAGTAGTACTATAATTTTTAGTATGGTCTTTAATAAAGACTGTTTGTTTATGTTTAATGTTTAGTTAGCTTAAAGGTGATACATACCCCAGTATCACCTTTGCTTTTATCCCCCTTTTTGCTCACACTTCTCCTTCTCCTTCTCCTTCTCCTTCTCCTTCTAAATTTACACATTAATCACCTCAAAAAGCAGTATCAGGAAATTAGTGAGATCGATAGCAACACCAGATTTCTACTCAACAAAAACTATTTTAGGTCTCGGTTTCACGACATTTTTTGTATATTAATATTCATATAAATGACAAACTTTCGGCGTAATGGATAATTTTTTAGCGACTTGTATAAAGCAATTTCAATATTATAAATCATTGGGTGATAAAACATTTACACAACTAAGCACTGAACAACTCTTTTGGCATCCAAATGATTCAAGCAATAGCATTGCATTAATTGTAAAACATTTAGGCGGAAATATGCTTTCCCGTTGGACGGATTTTCTCAGCACAGATGGTGAAAAAGAAAATAGGAACCGGGATCAGGAATTTGAGAACAGCTGGACAGATCGCGATGAGCTTATTACCTATTGGAATGCTGGATGGGCTTGTCTATTTCAAGCAATTGAATCTCTCGGAGAAGAAGATCTCGTTAAAATCATCTATATCCGTAATCAAGGACATACTGTCATGGAAGCGATCTTGCGGCAACTCGCACATTATCCTTACCACATCGGGCAGATTCTCTATATCGGAAAAATATGTTTGGATGATAAATGGTCCACCTTATCGATACCCAAAGGTCATTCAGCTTCCTATAATAAGGAGAAATTCAGCCACGAAAAACAGCAACAACATTTCACCTCCGAGTTTCTAAAAGGGAATCAGGAGAATATGTATTAAATAAGCTTTTACACTCCATTAGCACAGTAATTACTTGAATGAAAGCATTGGATTTTAACCTATTTTTCGCAAAATTTTAAGTATATTTGTCATACATACAACTATTCTTTTTTAGTTGATTTCATTGGTAAGTACGTTGTTTTAAGACTATGAAAAATTCGATTAAGATCATCAACAATTACGAGTATAAAAAGTTATTTCTACCTGATGTTTCTGAGCACAATTTATTCAATGAGAATAAAATTCAAGTCTATCGAATTGAAAATTACCTACGCAGTATCCTGATGCCTGTCATCCCCTATCGTACAACGTTTAATTTTCTCATTTTTGTAACGAAGGGATCCCTGACCCAACATCTCGAAAGCGCATCTTATACATTAACTGAAAATCAAGTCATTAATATCAAACAAGGCAATATCACGGCCACGCTGGCAATTTCTGATGATGTAGAAGGTTTTTTTGTGGTCTATGAAAATGAAATTGTGACTGATATTGAACTCGGTATAAACGATATCAAATTTTTCAATTCCCATCCATTTACCACACTAAAAGTACATGTAGCGCATTGGATCCAGCAAATGTTGATATTATTGGAAGAAGAACTTTTTACTGAGGGCCGTGTGATGGAAGTCTGCATTGCAATGATACAGTGTATCTTATTAAAGGTGATAAAATCGGATATTGAAACAAAGGCCCCGATGAGCCGACAGCTAGATATTGCTTTCCGTTTTCGCGAATATGTACAAAAATTCCATATCGATCATAAAAACGTATTATTCTATGCCAATTTATTGCATATCTCTGAAAACTACCTCAATAAATGTGTTAAAGAAGCGACGAATAAACCACCGAAGCAATGGATTAGCGAAATAAGTATTTTACATAGCCAGATTCTGCTGCAGGATGCTACGAGAGATATTGCCGGTATAGCCTTCGAATTGAAATTTCAATCGCCCTCGTATTTCACTAGACTATTCAAAAAAATCACTGGGTATTCACCCAGTGACTATCGAAAACATAAGTTTATGGCGGACTAATGTTTTTTATTGTAAGGTAGATTCCAGATTAAATCTACGGCTAAATAATGAACCCCAAAATCTACTTTGTCATAGCCTTTAATTAAGTCGTTCATATAACCCAGATCCAATCGCAAAGGTGTTTTTGGAATATCTGTCATGTAATAGAAACCCAGACGGGTCTCTTTATAAGCAAAGCTAGACCATGTACTAACAGGTTCGTAGAGCTTACTTATTGCAAAAAGCCCTTCTGCGCTCAAAGCCAATTCTTGCTTATTTTTAGCCGAAATTTTAAAATTTAGCTGCGACTTCAAGCGGGTCCTAAATTGAAAATTCTCTTCGGCTTTCTGAAAATCAGCTGTAAAGAACTTTCGAAACTCTTGCCTTAACGTATTTTTCCATTTCAAACGATCATTCAGGGTAAATGTATACGCATATCGTCCATATAACCTAAATTCTTGCTCGACACCTTCATTATGGTAGGGTGCCGCCTCATCATAAACGTTTTGGCGACGATAGCTCAATGCATAGCTATATTGTTGATTCTTGGCAAATTTATGATAGACCTCATGGTTTAACACCCAAATGGCCTGCTTATGAAATGGATTTGAATCGTCGGGCGTACTTTTAGTTCCCAAACCGATGTAGGTTAGTGCCTCTTTGGTTCCCGCACTATCTAGTTTGCGGCGTAAGCCTAGAACGGACCAAGATGCGGTCCTTGCTTTTCCTAATCCCGGCGGACTGACTTGCGCGTAGGCAGTATTTACATGAATTCCCAATAATAGCATTATTGGGAATAGTTTTATTAAACGAAATTTAAACATAGATAAAATTTTAGTTCACAAAAAGGACTAGGAAGTCCCTTCGGCTGATGAAAATTTATTCACCAACCATTTATCAATAAGTTTGACCGGTTGCATCGCCCACATCGCAAAAACAAATGGGAAAGTCAATGTTGTCCAGCCGTGATGAATCAAAAAGTGATCAAAATATGTGGCGATAATTACAGCAATTAATACATATACGCCATCACGAACACGTGGGCCGCTCAAGGCGATTCCAACCAAAACTGCATTGAAGCTAAAGATGCCATTATTGGTCATGTCTGCAGATTCATGGCCATGGTGGGAAATATAAACACTGATGATAACAGCAGCGAAACCGTAAAGTGCTCCCATGGGATTGCTCAGGAAAACCCCGATGAAAAAGATCAATCCAGCAATTAAACTACCCTGAAAAATAACCTGACCAAAGGCATGGCCTTCAATTAAGAAGTCATCCATTTCCTGAATATCAACAAAATGCTCGGGTACCGTCCTTAAGGCCAATTCTGGAATACTCAACACATACAATGCGATCCAGGTAATTAAAATAAAAGGAAATGTAAATACGGGCAGATTCTTCTTTAATGCAAACCCCATCAAGATGGTGGTCAACGCAGATCCTACGATTAAAGCTCCCCATACCCAGACGTTTGTCTGAAAATAGAAAACCAAAGCTATACCATAAAGCGTAGCATTAAATCCGAAGAGTCCATCATTGATATGATCCTCATCAAATTTCATCAACTTGGCAGTCAATACCCCAACGATATTGGCGAGGATTCCCGCAAAGCCCATTAGTGCCGAATCATAAATAATGGCGCCTATAAATAAAATACCCGTCCAAATGTTACCCTGTAACATAATTTGCCCAAATCCTTTAAAAAAAGCTTTTATAAAAGCTAGGATGTTATTTTTCATTGGAATATAATTAGTTGTTATTCAAAAATATGTTGTCCCATAATGCGCTCTGCATTTCTTTAAAAAGAAGATAAAGCTGTTCGGCACCGTAACCTAAAACGCGAACCATAAAACCGTCATGTTGCAATTCACTAATACCAAACGCGACGTCTTTGGTTTCTCCGTATTGTTCATGGAAAGTCTCGATCCAGTCACTTGGATTCAAGCCGGCACTATTAAGGTAGATCAAAGTCCCCTGGTGCGTATAGCCTTCCAAAATACCCAAACCTTGTATAGGCATACGATCTGGCTGCAGCAATACATTATCTTTCACAACAAGCCTACCATTGACATAACATTCTGTCAGATTTTGAAAGTGATTGTACATAAACTCTTCACCAGACATTTTCCGACCACAAGTCACGATTTCACTAAGCAATAAGTGACAATTAGAGGCAAGATGTACAATGTTATGGCTCAAAAAATGAGACGAATGTTGTGGTACTACAGGATGGGGCACATAAGAAAAAACAGCATTTTCACCAATATTCACTTCCATAGTTTGGGAAGAATGGCCTTTCATATGAAACAAACGCTGGTAAGCTTGCGTTTGTAACTGCAACTTAGCCCCCGGAGCAATATCAACTTGAATACGATGGTCATCTCCATCCAACAAACCAGGCGATGAACTCATAATCATCAAGTACGCTGCGTTGTCTTTTTGATATTGTCCAACTGGAACGATACGAAACGGTTGTGTCGCATATGCATCTTTTAAAAAGGATTTTCCCTCGCGATGTGCTATTTTAATATCTAAAGAACAGATCATAGTTAACGTAGTAAATTAGGTTCCTCAATATCTTGAAGGAGTGCGTATTTTTTAATCCAGCCTACAATCTCTTCCAAACCATCTCCAGTTTTTAGATTTGAAAACAAGAATGGAGAACCTTTACGCATTTTACGTGCATCATGCTCCATTACTTCTAAGCTTGCGCCTACATAGGGTGCCAAATCTTTCTTATTGATCAATAGAAGATCTGATCTTGTAATTGCCGGACCACCTTTACGAGGCATTTTTTCACCTTCGGCAACATCAATTACGAAAATGGTGATATCGGCGAGATCCGGGCTATAGGTAGAAGTCAGGTTATCACCACCACTTTCAATCAAAATCAACTCTAAATCCGGAAAGCGGCTTGCCAGTTCCTCCACAGCTTCCAAGTTCATACTCGCATCTTCCCGTATCGCCGTATGTGGGCAACCGCCCGTTTCTACACCGATAATCCGTTCACGGGGCAGCAAACTATTTTTGGCCATATATTCCGCATCTTCCTTGGTATAGATATCATTCGTAATTACTGCAAGATCAATTTCATTCATCAAACGCCTGCTCAATCTTTCCAATAATGCTGTTTTACCAGATCCTACAGGACCACCAACCCCTATTTTAACATATTTTCTGTTTTCCATTGTAATTGTTTTTTAAGAAATATAAACTCTAGAATATAATCGTTCGTGTTGCATGCAACGGATGTCAAATCCAATGTTGCATAAGCCCACTAAATTCCGTTCAACTGCTAAGGTCTCCTTGCAGAGATCAAGTATATCGTCATGTAAACCAAAAAGTATATCTTGGCCATCCAATTGCCCTAATGGCACAAGTTTAACAGCATTGGTCACCATCGTAATAGCGGCATTATAATAAAAGCCGTGTAACGCTTCTTCCAAAGGAATTTCCAAAAGTGACGCCAACATGCCATACATCAAACAGTAATGACTATCTACTTCCTTCTTTTGGATTAATTCACCCCAGGACAGCATAAAATCCTGCTGTTGATACCGACTGAATATTTTATAAATACGCACGCCCAGTTTTTTACTAGCATCGCGAATTTCTCTTGGACTTTTTAATGCTGTACATTCTTGATCTAGGGCGATCAACGCATCCATGTCCTGCGAAGAAGTTGCATCATAGGCCAGTTTCATCAAAGCAGCATCATTGTACTTCAGATTATACCAGAGGTTATGACGCACGTATTTGTCCGCCGTGGCCTTATCATAGACTAAGCCCTGTTGCACATAGGTTTCCAGTCCATTTGAATGGGTAAACCCACCAATTGGCAATGTAGGATCTGCTAAATGAAGTAACTTGCCTAGAAATGTATTTTTCATTGACATTATTTTTTATTGTAAGTATATATCTTCAAGGACCAATCAGCTCCTTGCGTAATCTTCTCTATCATTGGGTATTAAAGCTGTCCAAGTTTTTCCTTTGATTCTTATTTTTTCCATTAAGGCATCAATGAGCCCGCTACGCTCGATTATTGGACAGAAAGGATCTTCAATCTTCGTTCATAGCTGCTGGCGCTTGCGAATTCATGAAGGCTTTATCGTTGATTATGAGCGGTATATTCTTCGTCGAAAACTTCATCTTCTGATGATGTTTTGGGTCGACATTTGCATTGAGCTGACGTAAAAGTTGGCGCTCGCAACGTTGCGGGTCAAACCCCTGTTTCGCTAACCACTCGTACATTGACCTTTCATAAGGCATAAGCAATTCATTTGCCTCCACAAATAGAGGCAAATGTTTATTTCCAATTTCACTACTTACAAAAGCGGTTCGAAAGAAATCAATTGCCATGACACGGATGACTTCACAAGGTTTGATTGTTACCACAACAATTTTCTCTTCATCTTCGTACAAGATATCGCCATCCTGCAAACTGGATGTATTACCCAACAATTTGACGGCAATATCCATTCCCTCCGCTGTACGTAAACGTTGAATACGTTTGGTCGACTCATACCATTCAATAGCGAGCGAATCAAGACGCTTATTGATCTGCTCACCCTGAATATTCCTTGTGATTTCCGTGATTATCATTTTCTAATTTTTAATAAATAGATTTTTAGATAAGCCTAAACCTACTGTAGACCCATTGATTCCCGTAATAACTTCGTGATCACTGGGAATAGCGGCATCTTTACTATTTTTCTTTTTATAAGACAATTCTGCCACTTTAGCTTTTAATGCCCAACCTTTTCCCAAGGCGATACCCACAAGCGGGTACACCCTGAATAGATAGCCATTGTATTTACCATCGACCATAGTACCACCGGTAACGACATGTTGATCGCCCCACAAATAATGCACATCAACCTGGCCAATTAACATAAAGTGCTCACTCAGAGGCCAAGTATTACTATAGAAAGGTCCTATTTCATGCGAATGATCTGTAAAATCCAGTGCTTTATCCTTAGCAGAATTGAATCCATAGTTTAGCCCCGCATTCATGTTGTCGGTGAAAAAATAGGCAGCACCCACCGGAGCGGCACTAAATTGATGCCCCGCTGTTGTTTCGTGGTAATTCAGTGACCCATAAACCATGATACCCCCCTTTTGCGCATAGGCCGATTGTATCGTAAAGCATGCTATTGCTATACAACAGCCTAAAAATGTCTTCAAATTTTTCATTAGCGTAAATCGTATTTTAGCAGTAATGAAGCATCATGAGCAGTCATTATTCCCTCTCTTTATGCGCTTTTGATAAGCCCATGATGATTTCATCAACATATTGTTTTTCATAGTTTATGGCGTGATATCGGATCACGCCATAAAAAAGTAGTATAGGGTTAAAACAAGAAGTATCGTTGTCCCAACGAAACTGTATCAACCGGTTTTGATCGCAGAATCTCACCGTCAAGACTTACCTCATAATTCTCTGGGTTGACGATAATTTCAGGTGTAGCATCATTGTGGATCATATCTTTTTTGGAGATATTCCGACAATTTTCTACAGCAAGTAAGGTTCTTTCCAATTTATACTCTTCTTTAATTCCTTTTTCCAATGAAATTTTAGAGACAAAGTCAAAACAAGTTTGGTGAACAGCTTTACCTAAACCACCGAACATTGTTCTTAAAATAATTGGCTGTGGTGTAGGAATAGAAGCATTCGCATCACCCATTTTTGAAGCGATAATCATCCCGCCCTTAATAATCATTTCTGGTTTTGCTCCAAATAAAGCAGGACGCCAGATCACCATATCGGCAATTTTACCGGGCTCGATTGAACCAACATATTTGGAAATACCATGAGCAATTGCTGGATTGATCGTGTATTTCGCTACATAGCGGCGTGCACGGAAATTATCGTTGTCCTTGCCTTCGTCTTCAGGTAATGGGCCTACTTGTTTCTTCATTTTGTCTGCAGTCTGCCAAGTCCGTGTGATGACTTCACCTACACGTCCCATTGCCTGCGAATCCGAGCTCATGATACTGAATACACCACGATCTTGCAGTACATCCTCAGCAGCAATCGTTTCTGGACGGATACGAGAGTCAGCAAAAGCTACGTCTTCCGGAATTTCTTTACTCAAGTGGTGACAAACCATCAGCATATCCAAATGCTCGTCAATCGTATTTTTAGTGAATGGACGTGTCGGATTTGTCGATGCTGGCAAAACATTTGGATACATCGCCGATTTGATGATATCTGGAGCGTGACCACCACCAGCACCCTCTGTATGGAATGTATGGATGACACGTCCATTGATAGCTTGAATAGTATCTTCTAGGAAACCCGCTTCATTCAAGGTATCTGTATGGATTGCAACTTGCACATCGTATTGATCTGCGACAGTCAAAGCTCTGTCGATTGTTGCTGGTGTAGCACCCCAATCTTCGTGGATTTTAACGCCTAACGCGCCGGCTTCAATTTGCTCCACAATAGGTTGTTCAGTACCTACGTTTCCTTTACCAAAGAAACCGAAGTTCATTGGAAGGTCTTCAACAGCTTGCAACATGCGGCGTAAATTCCATTTACCCGGTGTTACTGTAGTTGCATTTGTTCCATCCGCTGGACCTGTACCACCACCAATCATTGTTGTAACACCACTATACAAGGCCGTTTCAACTTGTGTTGGGCTGATATAGTGAATATGGGTATCAATACCACCTGGAGTTAAGATATATCCTGATCCACCATGTACCTCCGTAGAAGCACCGATAATCATATTTGGTGTAATATTGTCCATTGTATCCGGATTTCCAGCACGACCAACACCAACAATTTTACCATCCTTAATACCAATATCACCTTTCACGATACCCCAGTGGTCAATGACGATGGCATCAGTGATCACCATATCCAATGTACCTTCATCACGTGTATGAACTGAAGATTGGCACATCCCGTCACGGACAGTCTTACCACCGCCAAATTTGGCTTCATCGCCGTAGTAAGCGTAGTCTTTTTCGACTTCAATAATGATATCTGTATCTCCTAAACGGATTTTATCTCCACTTGTAGGGCCAAAGATGGCGCTATAATTTAATTTGCTAACTTTTAAACTCATGATACTTTGTTTTTAAAGCCTTGTTCTTTTACTTTTTTCATTGCATTTGCTTTCGCAACTTCGGTTTCGGTATCTCCATTTGCCAAATCATTGTGGCCATAGATCCTTCTTGCACCCGCATACGGAACCAATTCGACGTCTTTTGATTCACCTGGCTCAAAACGAACCGCTGTACTGGCGATAATATTCAACCGTTTGCCAAATGCCTTTTCACGATCAAACTCCATCATTTTGTTCACTTCAAAGAAATGAAAATGTGAACCTACCTGAATTGGTCTATCACCTGTATTTGTCACAGTGATAGTTGTAACTTCTCTACCTTCATTACAGATAACATAGCCATCTGCAATAAAAAATTCTCCTGGGATCATAGATTATATTTTAACAATTAGCGAATCGGGTTATGAACAGTAACCAGTTTTGTACCATCTGGAAATGTAGCTTCAATCTGTACATCATGAATCATTTCAGGCACACCTTCCATGACATCTTCACGTGTCAACAACGTTGCACCATACTGCATTAAATCAGCAACAGTACGTCCGTCACGAGCAGCTTCCAAAAGTTCACTACTGATCAATGCAATAGACTCCGGATAGTTTAATTTAAGTCCTCTAGCTTTACGTTTTTTCGCTAGTTCGCCGGCAAGATAAAGCAATAGCTTCTCTGTCTCTCTAGGTAATAAATGCATATAAATATTATTTAAATTGTTGTTATTCGAATTAAAACAAGTCACGGTGAGTACAGGTCACGACAAGGCCATACGACTTAAAAAAATCGTTCAAAATCGTGCTTAAAAGGACAGATTATACCCCTACGCAGCGCAAGGTCTGTCTCTTATCAACCGTTGTAAGAAATGGAAATTTTTATCCCAGAAACGGGATCTTTAAACTTTGGAAAAGAATATATTTTGGCGGCAGGATCAATCGATCCATATATGGCCTTCTGTTATTCTGAATTTTGAGACGTACAGGATAACAGAATACAAAAAGACAAATTGAAAGCACTCCCCAATAAAGCAGCTTGCTCCATTCATCTTTGAGGTCCATCTGTTCGGTGATATCATAGACATCACGATCTTTAACCGCAGCGACCAAATTCTCCCGCTCGGAATTTTCCGAACCTTTTTCTACATGAGTATGGAAAGCCGCCAGGCTTATCCGGAAAACGGGTAAACTTTGGACAGTAGAATGCGTCGGTATAGCTATTCCTTTCATGAGCAGGGTGCTCAAAAGAAAAACTAAAAAGACTAAACTATACCTCATTCTTGTGTTCACAATTCTATTATTTGTTGTTCAAATTTACGACCAAAGCGGGCTACTTGACTAGCACAAATCTTGAATTAAATAGTCCAAATTTGTTGAAAAAGCCCGCTTTGGAGATTTTAGATCAATCTTTCGAATTTAAAAAGAGTAACCAACTGATACCATGATATTTCTCGGTGCACCAGCAAAGGCTCTCGTATAGTCAAAACCACCTAAAAAGTAATATTTATCGAATACATTGTTCAGGTTTACGGCCATTTTCATAGCACCAATGTGGTAATAGGCCGCTGCATTAACAGTTGTATAAGATGGCCATTGTCCCCAGAGTGCATTTCCATCGCTATCCTTTCCGATGCTATTGTCCATCCGCTTACGGTCTACATAATAAACACCGGCACCAAAACCTAAGCCTTTTAAGGTACTATTTGAAAACACATATTTTAACCAGGCACTCGCCATATTTTTAGGTGCTCCTGGCAGGGACTGTCCTATTTCAGAAGGAACCGAGGATGATTTCACCTCCGTATCATTATAGGTATAATTGGCCATAACCTGGAACTCCCGTGTCAACTGCCCACGCACATCGAGTTCAACACCCTGCGATAGCGCTTTGCCAGATTGTCTATACTCCGGCAGCCCTGAATCATTGATAGCCCCTGTGGCAATGAGCATATTCCGTCGTTCAATTCGGAATAAGGATAGATCAACTTGCAATTGTTCCTTAAAGAAACCCGTCTTCACCCCTGTTTCCACCTGGAAACTCCGCTCGGCATCAAAGGGTTTATCGGCACCATAATCTTTATAGTTCTGAATAAAATTGGCGCCTACAGGCACAAACCCCTGTGAATAACTTGCAAAATAGTTAATCTGCTTATTGATTCCATAGGTTACACCAAAACGAGGTAATAAGGCATTTTGTGTCGCATGAAACCAATTTTGTCCATCAAGTGTTTCAGAAGAATAGTGTTCATGACGTAGACCTACAATAAGTTTCAGTCGGTCGTCAATGCTGATTTGATCCTGAATATATTTACCCGTTGTTTTATAAGGGCTCAAAAAAGGATAAGCGACTCCTGTACGCCATACATAATTCGTCAGATCATGAGTCGTATAGGTAGGATTGTTTAAATCAAAAGTCAAAGGAACAACTTTACCATCTATAGTTTGCTGCCTAGCCTCCCGCAATTGGTTTTCTTTGTCGCCCCGATATTGGGCAAAATCAATCCCAGCAACCAAATGATGATCAACTCTATCGCCCAAAAGATCCCACTTGACGTAACCGACAACATTATCGGTATAATCACGCCCATGGCGATCAAAAAAGCGCATATTCATAATAGTATTATGTGGCGCATCAGCAAACGTATTCATTGTCCGGTGTTCATTGACATCTTCCTGATAGATGGATTTCATGTAACTCAGATTCAAACTAACATGTTCTGCCAGACGCTGAGACAAACGAGCGCTTAATGAAAAAGTCTTGGAATTATAAAAATCAGAAGGTTGGCTCAACGTAAATGATCTGGGCAACGCATAAAAGTTATTTTCCTTAATACCCATTCCCCGATCAAGATAACCGTTGAACTGATTATATACCATGTCAATATCAACCACCGTGCCTTCAGCTGGTTTGAAGGTGAAGGAAGGAGCAATCATCATTCGTTTCTGACGATTTACGTCACGGAAAGTCCTGGTATCTTCATAACCCGCGTTAAAACGATATAAAATACGCTTGGCACTATCCAATGGTCCACCGAGATCTACAGTAGTTCGCATCGTTTCAAAACTACCGCCGGCAAAATTCACATGCCCCTTAAAATCTTCCAAAGGCTTCTTTGTAGTCATGTTAATTGTCCCCCCCGGCACAATATCCCCAAACAAAGATGCCCCAGGCCCTTTCAAAACCTCGATATTTTCAAGATTGATCGTTAATGGCGAATTATAATAACTGTTACCATACCCATACCCCGAGCGTAAACCATTGACAAGTCGGACACCCGTTTCGTAACCGCTTTTGAAACCGCGGATAACAACATCATCATAGGAAGATGCTTCTGTCACACCAGCCAGGTCCTGCACCAGCGCTCCAGTAGTAAAAGCCTGTTTATCTTCGATAAATTCCTTACTGAGTACAGCGACAGATTGCGGTAGATCCTTTAATTTTCCTGCAAATTTACCCCCCAGCTCCATATTATTTGTCAGATATGAATTGTTGCGTCTACCCGTAACCAATACTTCATCCAATGTATTATCACCGGCTACCATAAGCAATCGAACTCCTTTTTTTGCATTCCAGTTGGCCGTGTTCAAATCCAGCAATACAGGCTTATACCCAATTGCAGCTGCACGTAGCTGTACAGGAAAAGAAGTTATTCCGGTAAAACTAAATTCGCCCTGAGCATTAGAACTTGTCTGTTGTTGTCGATCTGCCAGTGTCAATGTAACCCCTGAGATTGGATTACCGTTTTCATCCTGGATCTTACCAAATAGTGCCACACCTTGTTGTGCATACACCGCTCCCGGTACGGAAGCACTTGTCAATAAAGCGAAAGCTAGCGCTTTCATTACGTTGTTCATTCGAATAAATTATATATTTTTTGGCTTATCCACTTTTAGGGTTAAGCAATACGATCAACGAATAATTCCATGTGTATGGTTGGAAAATTCGATTCATTACAAAAGTCTTTCAACTGAAATCCCTGTTTTCCCCAAAACTCATAGGCTCCAGTCAGGAATGGGTGGGTATGTAAATAAAGCCTTTCGATACCTTTCTCCTTAGCGACCGCTGTCAAGCCCTTAAATAAGGCAGTTCCTAAACCTGACCTACGATAGCTTGGGTCGACAAAAAGACGGGCTACTTCCACTGTTTTCCTTCTGTCAATATCCAAATGCGGGAAACGGTAGTCATAAGCCAGCATGCCAACGACGCCAATCAGTTTACCCTGCTGATCTTTTGCCTGCAAGAATGCACCAGCTTCAGCCTCAAGATACACGGCTGAAAAAGCCAGTAGATCTTTAGGAAGTTTATGTGCATCCAACATCGGGAACAACTGTTTCCGAAATTCTATGACATAAGGTAATACGACATCAATATCTTCTTTTTCAACACGAGATATGCTGATATTTTTCAAATGGGGTTGCGTAGGAAAACATCGCTTGCTCATCTGTTGATTTTCAACCAATATATTGCCGCTGTCTTTGATGGTATTCATATCGTTATAGCTATTTTAAAATATTTGCACAGTAAACTGAGCATCTCACTTGCAAACCATGATCTTTCATAAATGCACCTACTCAGGCAGCTTCATCATGGCGTATTCATTTCAATTTTGGTCTCCGCGTTATGCGCTGAACCCGCAATGGTGTCAAATGCCCTATCCGCACCCAGCATCGGAACAAACATCCATTTCTTTTGATTTTCCAAACTGATCAAAGGAAGTTGATAGGTCTGTTCCAATAATTCCCGTACTTGCTCTTGCTCCAGACCGTGCAGATCCACAAGCCTATTGTCCTTCATCAGATAAAACTGATCACCAAAAAAGTACGCCATGTTGGGGTCGTGCATCACACATAACACGGTTGTCCCCTCTTTGACCAGCTCCTTGGCTGTCTGCAGAACCGCAATCTGATAGTTCAGATCCAAATGATTGGTGGGTTCATCAAGCAATAATAAATCAGGTTGTTGTACCAACACGCGACAAAGTAATACCAATTGTCGCTCTCCTCCAGACAATGAGGTATAGGGTTTGTCCTTTAAATGTGTGAGGTTAAATCTATCCAAGATCTGTTCAACGGCCTCGAAGTCTTCCTTACTTGGTGAAAAACGAGAAAATGAGGCTCGTCCCGTCAGAATAACATCAACAACGCTAAAAGGAAATGTGGTCTGATGGAACTGGTTCAGAAAACCCAACTTCAATGAATTGGCCCGACCAACCTTCCAATCGCGACGGTCTGTTTCACCGATAAGAACTGATCCATTATATTTTTTTTCCAGCCCTGCAATAATATTAAACAGAGTCGATTTACCACTTCCATTTCGACCAAGAATAACAGAAAGCTTTCCTTCCGGAAATGACATGTTTACATCATTTAAAATGATATCCTTACCATAGGCAAAAGAAAGGTTTTTGATATGAATTGAATTATTCATGAATTCCAGTTGATTTCGTTACGGCGCATCAGGTAGATAAACAAGGGAGCACCAATAATCATCGTAAAAACACCGATCGGAATTTCAAATGGCATAACAGCCCTAGAAAAATCATCGATAAGTAATAGGAAAGTACCCCCAATACTGATATTTGCCCACACAATAATATTGTTATTGGGTCCAAAGATCATGCGGCTGATATGTGGTACAATTAATCCGAACAGACTAATCATCCCGACAGCTGCCACAGCTGATGCCGTAATCATTGTCGCCACAGCAATGAAGACCAATTTCAATATTTTCGGGTTAACGCCAACAGCAATTGCTTCTTGATCGCCAAGGGCGAGAAGATTCAGCTTCCAGCGCAAAAGGATCAGGATCCCCAATCCTATTGTGATCGGCAGGAACGCATGCTGTACTTTCGACCATGATGCCGTATGCAGATTCCCCATTGTCCATTGCACAATAGCTTGTAATTTATAGGGATCACTAATGTATTGTAACAGGGTTAACATCGCTGTAAATACACCGGAAATAACCATTCCAGCCAACACCATCCCAATAATCGAGGTTTTCAAGCCGGCATTTGAAACAAAATAGGTCAAACCTACAGCACATACACCGAACAGAAATGCCGATAGATTGACGGACAATAAAGGGAACAACATGGCCAATGCAGCCCCAAAAGCAGATCCCGAAGAAATACCCAATGTAAAGGGATCAACGATTGGATTCCTAAAAATAGCCTGCAAAATTCCACCGGAAGAAGCTAATGCTGCTCCGACCATAAAGGTCAACAGAATCCGTGGTAAACGTACCTGCCACAATATCGTATCCATGTTATCTTTCAACACCGCATTATAGTCTCCGATATAAATTCCCACTTCCGATCCAATGCGTTGGCAGAGCTCGACAAAACCAATGTTCTGACTTGATCCTACAAGTAAGGAAAGCAATAAAACCAACAGCGGTAAAACAACTAGCAGAAACAGCTTTTTTAATTGATGTATCATTGAAGTAGTCCTGCTTTACCGTATAGTTTTTCAAAAGCTATGGTCATATCCTGATCAAGCTGTTGTTTCGTATAATCCGAAAAACACCAATGTCTAATCTGTTTGGCAAAAAGCATAAATTTGACGGTATGTGGATCGAATGGGAACGACGGTGACATCACAAATACCTGTTTATTTCTCACTGCAGGTAATGCCGCGAGTTCCTTCAGATTATATACGTCTGCCAATTTAGAATTCCAAAGAATAATGAGGTCCGGATTCCATTTATAAATCGTTTCTGCGCCGACATTTGGGGCTTCCATTTCCAACGGGCAGGCATTCGCTGCGCCCGAAAGACGGATCGCCATATCAATCAAACTACCTCTACCGGATGTCGAAAGTACTCTACCTTTAGACCAGGCATAATAAACCTTCTTCTGTATTTGATCTTTGGGAGCAGTCATTTTTTTGATCTCCGCCGAAACAAATTGAACAATTTCTTCCGCTCGCGCTTTCTTTCCGAGCAAGGCTCCCATCCCTATCAGTTCATTAAAAATACTTTTTTCATCCTGCGAAGAAAAAGTAAACACGGGAATTCCAAGATCTTCTAATTGAGAAATATTATCCTGATCGGTATTGAACGTCAAAACAAGATCAGGGTTCAAGCCCACTATGCTTTCCACATTATTTGCCTGGCCTGCGAAGGTAGGCGTTGCCAGTTCTTTTTTTGCAATTCTTTGATCCAATTTGGATAAAAAGCTATAGGTATCTTCGACCTGATAAACCTGCTCAGGGATACCGACAAGACTATTTTCAGCACCCAACATATACACTTCATCAACAAGCGAAGGGAATAGTACAACCACACGCTTTGCCACATGCGCCAACACAACTTCCTTCCCTCTACTATCGACTGCTTTCACTTGACTGTTGAGCGTGCCGGATTGCCGATTTTGGCAGGCACTCAATATACCAGAGCATACCAAAAGCAATACAACTATAATTCGATTCACTTTCATTTAATTATCTTTTCGAACTTGTTCACCCAAACTGATATGCCCGTCTATTCTCTTTAAATCTGGATTCTTCTTATTTTTAGCCTGCAAACGAATCAAATCTTCGGATAACAGTAAAGCTTCCTCCAACTGAATCGACGTTCCATATTTTACCAAAATCTGCTCGTAAAGCCTTCCATCATAAGGGAGACGAAGAGATTCTTTGTCTGCCACCTTGAATATTGGCAGGTGTCTGTTTCCGATGAAATAACCGAAATCTGCAAGCTGAACCAAATCCGTTGGATTAAATCTTATCGTCAACGAAGGCTTGACAACCAAGATCGCCTGCAGCGTTTCCTGATGAAATAAACCATCACCATGGTGCCATTCCGCTCCTTGGTCCAATTGCATAAGAATTGCTTTTCCGTTTATTGTATTGCGCGTCAGGCGTCTTTTATGGACTTCATACCACTCAAGATGCACTTGATCGACGTCGCTAAGGGCAAACTCCTTGTTTGCGACAATTTTATCTATTGGTATGGGCAGCTTATTCATTTTTGTAAACTTATCTTCATCACACATTAACAGCACTTTTTGACTTTGTTTTCAGGGCTATTTATTTCCTCAAAAAACAGCACTATTGCATCAACATTGAACAGGATAACAATAAAACATGGATCATTATTATCCTATTCATTTTATCTGTTATTCATTATTTTACTTCAAGCGCTTTATATTGATCTTTTTTTGCCTGAACTCTTTCTTTCAACCAATCACACCAAGTATCAAGGCCGTCACCATTTAATGTACTGATTGTAATAACTTCCAAGTTGGGATTTACCTCGCGCGCATCTTTCGTTACCGCATCCACGGAGAAAGGTACATATGGTAATAAATCCGCTTTGGAAACCAACATCAATTCGCTTGTTAAAAACATACGTGGGTATTTTTTTGGTTTATCATCCCCTTCTGTTGTCGCCAATAAGGTTACGCGGTAATCTTCACCCAAATCAAATGCCGATGGACACAATAAGTTCCCAACGTTCTCGATAAACAACAGATCTATTCCTTCAATATCGATATGATCCAGGGCTTGTAAGATCATTTGCGCCTCAATATGACACATTCCTCCAGTGACAATCTGCAAGGCATTGATGCCCACATCGCGCATACGTACCGCATCGCGTTCAGTTTCCGGATCACCCACCAAAACAGCGATATTCAAATCTTCCGACAAACGTTTTCCCGTCTCTTGCATCAAGGTTGTTTTACCTGAACCCGGAGAAGAGCATACATTGATCACACAGACATCTTTCAGTCTATCGCGGATGGCTTTTGCGACAAAATCATTTGCTTTTAATAAATGTAGTGTTGTATTTTCACATTGAACCGAACCTACACGGTTACCTAAACTTTTAGGATTTGGAGTATTGTCTGACATGATAAACGATTTTTAGTCTTGTTTAAAAATTACTTTTGATATATAGAGTTCATTTCCCTGAACAATTGTACTGGAGGGTTGCCCGCAGTCACAGACAAATCGATGAAAATGAACAGGGAAATTTTTCTGGCAATGTTCACAGTATGCAATGATATCGTTTACAACGACCTCCATTTCCATATCCTGGTATTGCGTATTTTCAGCAATAAAAGCATCAAATGCATTTTGGATCAATACAGGCTGAACGTTGGATAACAATCCTGCTGTAACTTGAATTTTTTGAATATCATCTACCCTAGCCTCATAATGCGAGGTCAACGTATCAAAAATATCCTTTACTATACTTAGCTCGTGCATTGGTATATTTTAAGAAATAAATAAATTTAGAAAAGAAATGGCAGATTTCTTTGCCTGTCTGATGTGAAGAAAAGCTTACGCCTTAGCATGGAATTTTGATTTGCTCAAACAGCAAAAATCGAGCTATGGGTATAGGCTCAAGATCTAAGGTATGTTCATACCGATAGTCTTTCTGCAATGGGGATGGCAGTAGTTCATGCCAAAGCAAATCAACAGTAACCAACCAACGATCCATTAACCAATCTTGTGCTACTTCTACGTCCATTTCCGCAACAATGGATTGAAGCGATGGGTAGAGTGAACAAAAGTGGCTATGATCTTTTGGAAAATGGGTTATGCGTGAATCTCCCGCGTGTTCTGAAGGACTTTTTGAAGATAAATACGAGGATTTAAAACTATCACTTTTCAGTACAAGACTGTTTGCATTTAAAATTTTAAATGATAATAACAGTGCTGCAAACAGAAAAATAAAGTGCTTCCACATAGCTTTAACGTAACAAAGTATCAAAGATTCCTTTGAAACCAATACAAAGTTACTACCGATCAAAGAAGAAAAAGTAGCACAAATCTTGAATTTTATTTCACAAAATAGGAAACACCCAAAGAAAATTCCATAATTCTATATATATTAAATTAAAATTTGGTTAAAGTGAGATTAAAATGATATTAGAGGCAAAAATTGGGTATTTTTTGTCGCAGCTAAACATGATAGAAGATATTTTCTCATATAGCAAAATCATAAGAAGCCAGCCTCGATAGGAGACTGGCTTCTTGAAAGACTTAATATTTATTCATTAGCGATGCAAATCGAAGCGATCCAACTCCATCACTTTATTCCATGCCTTCACAAAATCTTGTACAAATTTTTCGTTTGCATCGGAACTGCCATATATTTCGGCAACGGCTCTTAATTCAGCATTAGAACCAAAAACAAGGTCTGCGCGTCCTGCTTCCCATTTTTTAACACCAGTTTTACGATCTGATCCTTCAAAAACTTCCCGATCCGGAGAGATTGCTTTCCAAGCCGTTCCCATATCCAATAGATTAACAAAAAAGTCATTGGTCAGTTGCCCAGGTCGGTCAGTCATTACGCCTAGTTGGGAACCATCAAAATTGGCTTGAAGGGCACGCATCCCGCCAATAAGAACAGTCAATTCAGGAACCGATAAGGTCAGCAACTGTGCCCTATCAATCAATAACGATTCCGTAGACACGGTATAAGCGCCTTTGCGATAGTTTCTAAATCCATCCGAAATTGGCTCAAGATAGCCCATGGATTCCACATCCGTTTGCTCCTGTGTAGCATCCATACGCCCAGGGTGGAACGGTACTTTGATATCATGCCTAGCAGCACGAGCTGCCTGCTCTATCGCAGCAACACCGCCCAAGACAATTAAGTCTGCCAAAGAGATCTTTTTACCGCCCTGTTGTTTTCCATTAAAATCCTGCTGAATCTGCTCAAGCGCGGTAAGAACTTTTTGTAATTGCGCCGGATTATTGACTTGCCAATACCGCTGCGGAGCCAAACGTATTCTAGCGCCATTTGCACCACCTCTCATATCCGACCCACGGAATGTAGACGCTGAAGCCCAGGCTGTCGTTACGAGCTCGGCAGTGCTAAGTCCCGCGTTCAATAGGGCGGATTTCAATATACTAATGTCATCCGTATCGACCAAAACATGATCGACAGCCGGAATAGGATCTTGCCACAATAATTCCTCAGCAGGAACTTCGCCCCCCAAATAACGCTCTCTTGGTCCCAAATCACGGTGTGTTAATTTAAACCAGGCGCGAGAAAATGCATCAGCAAACGCATCTTGATCTTCGTAAAATTTACGCGAGATCTTTTCATAGATTGGATCAAAACGCAACGATAAATCGGTCGTCAGCATCGTTGGCCTGCGCTTTTTATTTGGATCAAAGGGATCTGGAACATTCGAATCGGCTCCTTTGGCGACCCATTGGTGTGCTCCTGCAGGGCTTTTTGTCAATTCCCATTCATGCTCAAAAAGATTCTTAAAAAAGAGGTTGGTCCATTCTGTCGGTTTTTGAGTCCAGATAACCTCCAATCCGCTCGTAATCGCATCAGCACCTACTCCACTGCCGTAAGTACTTTTCCAACCTAATCCTTGTTGTTCTATACCGGCAGCTTCAGGCTCTTTTCCGACATTGTCGGCAGGTCCAGCACCGTGAGTTTTTCCAAAAGTATGCCCACCTGCAATCAAAGCGACAGTTTCCTCATCATCCATAGCCATCCGACCAAAAGTATCTCGTATATCTTTTGCAGCGGCGATAGGATCAGGATTTCCATCCGGTCCTTCTGGATTAACATAAATTAATCCCATCTGTACCGCTGCCAACGGTTTTTCAAGATCACGGGAGTGTTGCTTACCATCTGCATTATCATCGGCAGACAAAACACCATGTGCTTCAACTACACCTTCTGAACCATGTGCATAACGAATGTCACCGCCTAACCATGTTGTTTCAGAGCCCCAATATACGTCCAATTCTGGTTCAAAAGCATCCACACGACCACCGGAATAACCAAAAGTTTTGAAGCCCATAGACTCCAAAGCGACGTTACCGGTTAAGATCAATAAATCTGCCCAGGAGATATTTTTACCATATTTTTGTTTGATAGGCCACAACAGGCGACGAGCTTTATCTAAACTCACATTATCAGGCCAGCTATTCAAGGGTGCAAAACGTTGCTGACCAGACCCAGCTCCGCCTCGACCATCACTTACCCGATAGGTACCCGCACTATGCCAAGCCATCCGGATGAATAATGGGCCATAATGACCAAAATCTGCCGGCCACCAATCCTGTGAATCGGTCATCAATGCATGCAAATCTTTTTTTACAGCTTCTAAATCCAACTGCTTAAATGCTTCTGCATAATCAAAGCCTTCGTCCATCGGATTTGACTTGCTCGCATGTTGTCTCAACAGATCTACACGAAGTCTATTTGGCCACCAATCCTGATTCTGAGTTCCCCCTCCCGTAACGGCGTTGCGCATAGTACCATTGTGAAATGGGCATTTGCTAATGTCTTTTTCGTTGTTGTCCATATGAAAAGAAAGTTTATTTATATAATACCTTAAGTGATCAAATTGTTTGACTTCCACTTTCATAAAATTACACAAATGCACTCCCACTTGTACATCGAATGATTCGATACACTATAATCAAAATCTATACACACCATCATCAAGTATATAAAAACTTGAAAATCATCTTTTAGCGAGACTCCAGAAAACGCGGATTTTTAGCATTGCTAAAACAAAAGCCATTCTTTTATTATTCTACAATTAGGTTGTATCAAAAAATATTGGCCATGAGTGAACTTTCTACATTTTTGGTGAGTGCTTTTATAGGAGTGAGTTTGGCGGCAGCCACTGGCTTCCGGATTTTCATGCCCTTATTTTTATTGAGTCTTGGCTGTCGGCTGGAATTGTTCCAAGTTGGAAATGAATTAGCTTGGGCGGGTTCACCGCTTGTTTTAGTAGCAACAAGTATAGCCATGATTTTGGAAATAGCGGGGTATTACATCCCTTTTATAGACAATATATTGGACAGCCTATCCATCCCCTTAGCGACCATAGCCGGTACTTTACTTTTCGCTATACAGTTTACAGATATTTCTCCTTTTTTCCGCTGGGCTATGGCCATAATCGCCGGTGGTGGTACCGCAGCAACCATTAGCACGGCCCTGGCAGGCACCCGAGCCGCCTCTTCGATCGGAACGGCCGGTTTTGGTAATTTTATGATTTCGACAATGGAAACCATCGGTTCTACGATTTTAACCATACTCGCCATATTTGTGCCTTTTATGGCTATAATCGTTGTTATAGGCTTGTTTTATTTCTTCTGGCGATTTGGCAGAGAACAACTAAATAAAAAACTTAAAAGAACTTAATAATTGAGAAACCATTGAATCTAATGAAACAGCTCCTCCTATCTTAAAAAAAATTAAAACTTTATCGCAATAAAGAGATTATGCTTATAACATATGCGCCTGTTTCATTTGATCTTTTAGTATAAAACAGAAAAGGACAGCAAATTTCCATGCTGCCCTCTTTGTTTTCAGATCTTATCCTGACTTACGTTTACTTCCCTTGTTAATCAATGATAACTTCTTGTGGCCGTATTACCTTTTCAAGATCTTTTGGAAGAATGACGGTCAATACGCCATCCTCGAAGCTCGCATGCACATTATCCGTAAGCACTTGTTCATTTAATTGGAATTCACGTTCAAATGCCATTCCATCGTACTCTTTATAAATATAATCTATGGCATTGTCCTGTGCATTCTCTGTACATGAAATTTTTAGTATTCCGTCATTTATACTGACTTGGAATTGTTCCTTCTTACGGCCAGCAGCAAAAAGCTGTACTTCATAGAATTCTTGATTCTCTACAATATTTACAGGAACAGATTGCTGTCCGCCACCACTGTGTGCAGCTTCACCTTCAAAAAAATGTTGTTGAAATTTTTCAAAACGGTCTTTAAAATGTTGTCCGCAAAATTTGTTATGATTTGAATATCCTCTGGTATAATGATCTCTTTTAAACATGTCTTTAATTTTTAATATTGAATAATACATTGAACTGATACATGACGAAAGCTTCGTCTTTGCAATTTTTTAAGCTTAATAAACGGGAACTATCGTTGCTTTCCTAGCACGTTTTTGTCCTTGTAATGGTACGATAGCGACCACTGTGTTGTATTGACGGTGAACGTTCGGATATACCAGAGTTCTATCCATTTTGAATGCTTGTCTATCTCTCCTACGCATTCTTGCTGCTGCGAAGCTTCCTATTCCGAAGAGAACTGTCCCAAACAATAAGAGTTTAAAGATCGTCCCAATAATCAAGGTTGCTAATCCCGCTATTGCCGTAAGCACAATCAGACGTGGCAATATAAATCGAAGTTTATTTTTCATTTGAATACATCTTTTTTGTAAAATGGTTGCTGGCTTCCTCCTTTTTCATCTGATTGAAAACGACATTCTCCTTGACCATTCGTATTTTGTAATTAATTATTATGCTGCCCAACATCCATTCTGACAGAACATCGCGTTCTGCTATTTCCTTAGCATCAGGATACCGGCATAAAAAAAGGCGCCTTTATAGAAGAAGACGCCCAACAACAGTTTTTACTTTAAAATTTTTATTCTTTTTTTAGAATCCACATCGTCCTCCAAAACGACGCTTCCATTCTTCCCGCAAACGCTCCCTTTCCTCATCGGAAAGATCTTCTCCTTTTTCCATCTGACGCGGAAAACCTTTTCGAAATCTCCCCCCCCCAGGTTTACCAAAACCCCTACCGAATAGAATTCTTGACAAAACAAAGAGTCCCAATGCCTGCCAATAGGTAATTGTTTTTAAATTGAAAATATCAACCATTAATGTATTCCATAAATATTGTAGTAAGGCTACCAACAAAAAAACACCAATGATAATAGCGACAAACATAAAAGCGAATTTACCCTTCCGCTGTCTATTCATTCTTCCATTCATAGCTTAATCCTTTTAAAATTTTAATTCTTCATACAAACTTCGCAACCGTACCCGCAGGTGCTTCACGGCATACCCTTTTCGACTGATAATCGTCTTTAGGTTCTCATTTTCCATAATGGCAATTTCTTGAAGTGTTTTCTCTTCCAGCTCATTCAGCACAAAAACCCGACGTTGCTTCTCCGGCAATTCCTCCAATGCTTTCATCAGCTCATCCCAAAAAATATCCTTAAATAATTTTAGCTCGGGATTATTGGAGTCGTCGGCCAAAAGGAACTGACGAATAGGAAAAGTACTTTTACTATCATCATCACCTGCTATCATATCGTCAAGCGATTCATTTTTCTTTTTCCGATAACTATCGGTAATCTTATTCCGTGTGACAGCATAGAGCCATGCTCCCGCATTCTCCAGTTCGTCCATATTGGTCAAACGGCTAAATTGATACCAGACCTCCTGTAAGATATCTTCTGCATCCTCCGTTTTCTTTACTTTTCCCTTAACAAAACGTAGCAGTTGACTTCCATAAGTCTTAACGATATCCGTAAATGATCTGGAATTTTTTTCTGCCATATGATTTTGGTATGCAATGTCCATAGCAGCATAGACGAACTAGTCAAACTTTTACTTTAAATTATTTTCATGGGTCTACTTTCTTACTGACTTCCACCGCATGAACAACATGACACATTCCTTTTCGTCTTCTTTCGTATACGCTTTGTTCGCATAAATATACTAGATAATCAGCTAATAGGCTATGCTTTCTATACACTTTATGCAACATAAAAAAGCAGTTCCATGGTTTAAGACTTCCGGCGCTGCTGAATGACCTTACCTTTATCGGTAATAAAAATATAATGGTATGCTGGAAAACGCTGAATCAATTTTTCCCCTTCTTTCTCGCCCAGTACCATGATTGAGGTACTGAGTGCATTTGCGATTTCCGCTGAGGGTCCATAAATCGTCACTGAAGTTAACCCTGTAGCTGGATAACCTGTCACCGGATTTATAATATGTGAATAACGTTTTCCATTGATCTCCGCATATTTCTCATAGCTGCCCGAAGTTGCTACGGCCATTTCATTCAAACGAAGAACTTTGACCATTCGATGGGGTTTGAACGGATTGTTTACGCCCACTTTCCATGCATCGTTCTGGGGTGGACTTCCCCAAGCCGACAGATCACCAGAAGCATTCACTATACCTGCTTCAATCCCTTTTGCTTTCATTATTTCCCTGCCCCTATCTGCTGCATACCCCTTCCCAATAGAACCGAAACCGATCTTCATACCCGGTAACTCCAGAAAAATTGTCGAAGCCGCACTATCGAGGCTAATGTGTTGATAACCAACTTTCTCGACAGACCTCTTAATCACTTCTTCCGAGGGCATCGTGGTCATGCTGCCATCAAATAGCCAAACTTTATCTAAGGCAACAATACTGATATCAAAAGCACCACCTGAATTTTGAGCATATTGGATTGCACGTTGTGTTAGTTCAAACACTTCTCTATCCACCTTAACTGGCTTAATCCCTGCATTGCGGTTCACCGTTGCTATTTGGGTTTGCGGACGCCATTCTGAAATCAGGTTTTCTATTCGATCTATTTCGGAGATGACTTCATCGATATGCTGATTTGTAATCGAGCTATCCCGATCTACCAGGCTAATTTCGAAAACAGAGCCCATAAGGGTAACCTGCCGCTTTACCAAGACCTGCGCAATCCCCGAAGTAATGGATACAAAGCAGAGTATTAAAAGCAGGCCACATTGTTTATTGTTCTTCATGAGATTGATCTGAAAAAGGGATTAAAAAGTCGATGCGTACCAAAAGCAGTCTCTATCGATGGGATATGCTATTGTACCACCAATTTACTAATAACAATCGGTTAAGATCTGTCCATTTTCTTTGTAGACTGCAATAGTTTTGCCGACATGTTCCAAAAGTAGCTCATTTAAAGTATGTTCAACGTCATGCTGCATACGCAATGCTCCACAAAGCAATATATAACCTCCTTTATCAAGCAATTCGACAAAATATAGCGCATCCCGACGAATCAAATCCATGACATATTGTGCATTTTCCTCGCGTGAAAAAGCCAGTTCAAGCTGTTTTAGATGTCCCAGCTTTATCTGCTCATCAGCAAAATCTATATAGTGTGCTGTCATTTCATTTCGATGGCGAAAACCAGCATACAGACGCAAAGGAGTCATACTTTCATTCTCTGAAATCATGCCTAGAAAAGGTGCTACCCCTGTACCATTCGCAATTAAAGCAACTGCATTTGCGGCTTTCGGAAAATGAAAACTTGGATTAACCATGACTCGTGCCTGTAGGGTTTGATTCGGTTCCAATCGATACAGGAAGCTTGAACCGAATCCATTAGGGAACAATTTCACCACAAGCTGAACCATACCGTCTTTGTAACCTATCGAATAAAAACGTTCACGTTGATCTTGCGCGGGATAGATTGCCAATAAATCGCCCGATTGCATTTTAATTTTACCTGAAGGTTTCAGTACTAAAGTAAAGGTCGTGTTACTAGCTGAAACAGTAGATTTCGCTATCACCTTAAATTTCGTCAATCCGACGACTTTAGCACTATAAATAGCCGGTGCAGAAGCTAATGCAATATTGGTCTGAGCAGACCACTGATGTATCCATGAAATAAGCTCATCAACATTCTTATCATTAACTGTGTGTAAATCTGTTAGTCGAGAAGCCCAGGCTTGTGTTTCTAATAAATGATCAATTTCGCACGCATAGGCACAAAAGTCGGGATAGGCTTTTGAACCAAATCCCAGAACCGAAAATTGTACGTCTTGTTCTTGTGGATGGCTGTTGAGCTTATGTTCAAATTGAAGTGCATTGGATGGTGCAGTTCCTAGCCCGTATGTTGAGGTAAACACAAGCAAGTGTTTTGCCTTTGGAAAGCATTGATATTGATTCATTCCGAGCAGCAACGATTTTTGCCCATCCGCTAAGAGCTGTTTATGGATCTGATTGGCGAAAAACAGCGTGCTTCCATTTTCCGTTCCGAAAAGAATAACAATCTCTGCTTCTTCAGGTTTATATTTATTCTTGATTTTAGTACGCGTGCGCTTGAATGTAATTGCAAAGCCCGTGTAAATAAAGAACACAATATTCAAAGATGCGAGCCCCAATATAATGGCCCATATGATATTGGTCTTTCCCGTATGGAGGTCCAAAGAAAACTGTTCGGCCAATGCAGTATAGGGATACTTTACTTCTTTATGCAAGCTTCCATTCAACTGATTTATGGTCAATTCCCGATCGCGAAGCTTCAATATAAAAAACTCATCAGGATCGTCTTCCATAAACGGAAACTCCAATGTCTTCAAATCGACAAGTTTTGTATTTTGGAATATCGAAAATTTTGCCACCTCCAATTGGATATCTTCCTTCATCTTATTGGGATATTCAATTGTTTGGTTCGGCTTTTTTAAGATTTCAATACGCACCAGGAATAAATAGGTACCTGTTAGGGCCAATATCAAAATTGGTATCAAAAATAAACGTCCTGAAACAACATGAAAATACTGGGCAAAAAAGTCCCGGTTGATTTTGGCAAAGAAATGTCGAACGCCCTGTTGACGCTTGACAATCAGAATAATTCCTGAAATAGTAATAAGAAACAACAGAAATGAAACCACACCAATAATCACCCGACCGGTCACTTTAAGAAAGAGTGAGCGGTGTAAAGCTGTAACCCATTGAACAAATTGGGACTTATTCAATTGGGGACCAAGCAGACGCCCCGTATTCGGATCGATATAACCTTTCACAGTGTTGCCATCTGCGTCTATGGCATCAATGCTCACGAATTGATTGTGATCTACCGAGATCGCTATGATTTCAGGATAAACCTTGCGCAAAGCTGTTACTGACTGCGCAAGGTTTAACGTTTCAATATGTTCAACCCGATAAGGCGGAATTTTTTCGTTGACGGCGTCAATGGCCAATATTACGCCAGTTATCGATAATAAAAGTAAAAAGATAGAAGAAACAATAGCTAAGGCTAAATGTGCATACCTCCAAATAGATACCAGCATTTTTACCCCTTTTCTTATTGTACTTTATTTAACTTAACAAGTTTGATATATCCCTTGCCATTAGCTTTTTCAGTGATAGCTTCCTTTGTCAAAGGAATTTCAACATCAGCAGTATGGTATTTTTGTTCCTCTACAGCAGATTCAAAACGGAGTTTATACCCTTTGTTAAACTTCGTTTCATCAATATCCAATGTCCGCATGGCACGGTCACCGCCACCAACTGACGCACCCGTCACCGCATTTAGCTTTTCTTTGGTTTTATTTTGGAACTTGTACCATTCCTTGATCGTATTATACCATTGTTTATCAGATCCCAATACGGCGAGTGTTTTTTCGTAAGCTCCACTAGGATTAATCAGTGAAATCACCACGTAGGCTTTCTCACCTTCATAGGCATTCATTTGGATCATACACTTATATTTAGCTGCCTGTGCGAAAGAGCTTAGGGCTGCCATCGAAAATAAAAGAGTGGCTATCGTTGTTTTAACTATGTTATTCATCTTCAATTGAATCTAATTTTATTTCAAAAAGTCAAGCTGCACATTGGATTTAGACAAGAAATCGTTTTCTTTCGCCAAATCATAAGCCGTTTCATCGAATTCTGTTTTCAATTCCTTTTTTGCACCAAGGGAAACCAATGTTTTTAGCAAGGAATCGTCTTTTGCTATGAGAGCTGCCTTATGTAGTGCCGTCGTTCCCTCTTTATCCTGTGCGTTAATATCTGCTCCAAGTTCGCTGGCTTTCTGAATAAGCTTCACATTCTCTTTCGCTACTGCCAAATGATACAATGTGCTACCATTTTTTTGTGGAGCAACAACGTCCAATCCATTCGTCTTAAGTATCGCTAATTTTTCTTTAAACTCATCCCCTTGTGAAGTATTTCCCTGCCCACCGGGTCTGCCGCCCTGAGGCAATTCCTTGTAAGAATTAAACCAGTAAAAGGCCAAGTTATTACCTTCCTTATCCAATAGCTTGATATCGGCTCCATCTTTAATCAACAATGCCACTATTTCGGGAGCCCCATTCGCTACAGCCTTGGTCAATGCAGATTCGCCTTTTTCATTTACTGCATTTACGTTCTTCGCTTTAGCAAGTAGCAGCTCGACCAATTTAGCATCCTTACCGCTGGCAGCCACCATAAGCGCTGTATTTCCATCGTTGTCCGCTTTTGCAACATCTACACCTTTATCCAAAAAATAATTGATCACGGCCATATCTGGTCTGCGAACTAAAGCATGCAGCACTGTCGCTCCTTCTTTATTTACAGCCTTGGGATCCAATTTGAACTTTTCAACCAAATAGGTATAAACCGACAAACCATTCGATGCTTGTCTGGAACCCTGAGTCGCAAAAAACAACGCATTATTGGTTGGTTTTACGCCACGGGCGATGAATTTCTCCATGAGCTCGATATTTCCAAGTTTAGCCGCATAATCCGTCACTGTGCGGCCCGACTCGTCTTTATCTTGAATAGATAATCCTTTTTTAATGAAATAATCTGTCAATGCAAGGTCCTTGTCTGCAGACGCTGCAAGCATCATTAATGTAGCACCACCTTCATATTTTTGCTTGGGATTCACACCCGCTTTAAACAAAGCATCATATACGGCAGTATTTGTATTTCCTGTCGAAGCTGCATAAGCAATAATTGGGTAACCATGGCTATCTTGGTAATTGACATCCGATCCTTTTGCAATTAAAAACTCGACAAGCTCCGCATTTCCACTTGACGCTGCCCAGTGTAAATAACTACGGCTATGATGCGTCTTCTTCGTTACACTATTCCCTTCTTGTTCGATCATAAACTTGACAACATCCGTCGGAGCGCCATTTAATATCGCCATTGTGACTGGATCAAAGGATGCCGCATTAGGCTGAGAAGGGCTATTTCCTTTACTGATTTCTTCTTTAACAATTGTCAAGGTAGGTTTACCTTTCCAAAACTCGCCGTTCATTAACGAGTTTGTTTGCGCCTGTGCATAAGTTGCAGCGAATAATAAAGCTGCTAAAAGTGTCTTTTTCATCCTTTTATTTGTCTTTTGAAGTTGATGAAGTAACATGGCCTATTCATTCCCTACTCAATTATTCGGCAAATTGAGCTACAGTCATACGATAACTTGGGTCGAAATACATCGTGCTGGTTTCATCAGAATATAAGTGTAAATGCGTATATTTTAAGAACAAGGGAGCTTTCCGAATTCGATTTTGTACAACAATTTCTGCATACAGACAAGTCCATGTTTAAAATAGAATAACTACTTTATTTAAATTAATTCTAAATTAATGCAAATCTAAAAAATATTCCCAAACCACAAAAATTAATCGTGCTAATTTTCATTGGTCAACTACCCTTAAAGCCTTTCGGTCTCATCCGAACAAAATCGGAAAGAAGATTGTTAAACTTGCAAATGCACTAAAATTATCTTAGTTTACTTAAAATAAAGAGGTATAATGAGCAAGGTAGCATCCAATTTTTATACAATCAGCGCGACGACTGAAAATGAACATAAAATTTTCTATCGTTTGTATGTACCCGACGACAATCAGATAGTGGCGACAATACTCCTGGTACATGGCATGCAGGAGCATAGTGGTCGGTATGAAGAATTGGCCAATTATCTGACAACACAGAATTTTGCGGTTTTAACCTACGATCAATTGGGCCATGGAAAGACAGCTCTAGATGCCGATCAATTGGGGTATTTTAAACAGCATGGGGCTAAAGAACAACTCATTGATGATGCCATTACAATGAGTAATTTCTTGAGAAAAACATATCCCCAACTGCCTCAATTTATTTTAGGGCATTCCATGGGATCCTTTGTAACACGCTGCGTGTTACAGAAAAAAGGAATACAATTTAAGGGAGCCATCATCGTGGGGACAGGCCAACGTCAAAAAGGTTCCACAGCTTTTCGCCTTTTACTCACTTTTCTCAATAGTATTGCCCCAAAAAGAAGAAGTAAATTGATCAACCGTATTTTTGACAGGCGCAACAATGCTCGATTTAAGAACGAGCCCAACCAAAATAACAGCAATTGGTTAAGCGTAAGCAAGACAAACCGTATTTCATTTTTGGAAGATCCCCTTTGTGGGGGGTTGTTTACCAACAATGGATTTCATACCGTGTTAGACCTTTCCTTGCAAGCGACAGATATCGAAGCTACCAAGAATATCCCAAAAAATCTTCCAATTGTATTTATCAGCGGACAGGATGATCCAATTGGAGATTTTGGAATGGGCGTTGAAAAGAGCGTAGCGCAGTTAAGTGCACAGGGGCAGACCGATATAACCATTAAATTATATCCAGGCATGCGGCATGAAATTTTAAATGAAGACTGCGAAATGGAGGTATTCCAGTTCATCAGTACCTGGCTTCATCGCCATTTAGTTTAGTTTCCGGCTGTAATATTTCCGAATAGGCTCATCTAAATATTTAAAGACCAATAAAGCTACAAAAATCAACGACAGCATTCCAATTATAATAATCACAGCCATTTGCTTATTCGATGGGTGATGGAGCTCCACATAGCTCATAAAAATCCAGATAAATGGATAATGAATGATATAGAGCGGATAGGAAATATCACCTAAGAACTTGCATAACTTCTTGACCCCTCCAAAAACAGGTAGTCCTCCTATCCCCAGCATGAGCAATAAAGGAAAATAAAAGATAACGACAATAGGATCGATGTACTTACCATAAACATCAGAAAACGGAATGAAAAATACGACAGCAAGCAGACCAAGAACACTGAAAAAAGAAAGCTTGTTCGAAATAGTCCAGTTCGACCTAAAAATAAGTAGTCCCATTGAAAATGAAAACCATAAACGGATTCCCCCAGCCCAAAAGTTATCTGCCCCAAAACCTACAGCTAAATAGCCGGAACGAAATGATTCGACACATAGCGCTGCCGCACCGAGGAGCACTATTCCCCAAAGAACCTTTTTTGGAATGCGTACCAGTATCAAAGCATAGGCTATATTGGCGATATACTCCCAAAATAGCGACCATGTAGGTGGGTTTAAATGAAAAAGATTAAAATATCGCTCTGGTACAGCTGGGTATGGGATCAAGGTTATCCCACTAATAAACATCCCTATCTTCTGTAAGACGGAAAATGAGCTGGCCAAATTACTGAATGGGTCGTACATAAATGCCAATAAACCAATTAATGTACCGATTATAACCAATGGATGCAATCTTAACAAACGCAAGAGGAAGAATCGTTTTAGACCAATTGTGACCAGCTTCTGATCATAAGCATAGGCAATTACAAAACCCGATAAACAAAAGAAGAAATCAACGGCTAAATAGCTATGTGGAATAAAACTATTGCGATAATCCGGTTGTGCAATTTCCATAAAGTGAAACAGTACGACTGCAATTGCGGCCACCCCACGCATGGCGTCAAGAAGTTCAAAATGTTTCTTCGTTTGATGTATCATATTTTTTATGGACAGCGAAAATCCAGATCCACAAAAGTAGACCATCCGCTGCTAGCTATTGAAAATTCTATTTAAAATTAAACGTTGGGGCCCGTTGCACTGCAACACTACTGGTTGCCCCTTCAATTTTGGGCCAGTCCTTATCCCAGACAATCTGATCCAAAAATAGCATCCGACGATTTCCCCCCGTCGCAACACGAGGCCGCTTTGGGTCCATACCATGATAGAGTATCCAATCTTTTCCCTTATCGTCTGTAATAATGCGCGAAGTATGACCAGTCCCCACAAATTGATCATTTCCCTTTAACAACAACGTTCCACTCCCCCGCTGTGTAAGATTACGCCCCTCTTGATCGATATAAGGTCCCTTCAGCTTGCGAGAGCGACCCACAAGAACATGATAACTGCTTTTTTCTCCTTCACAACAGGAGCCCTTGGATCCGATAAAGTAGTAATATCCTTTCCGTTTATGGATCACGACAGCTTCAAAATCCCCAGCAGCAACTTTAAATTTTTTATTTAAATCGGGTACCGCGGTCCCATTTTCATCGAGTTCAACACCATATGTTCCCTGCGTATTCGCATCACTAAAACTACCCCAGAACAGATAATTCTGCTCATTTTCTGTAAAAAAATAAGGGTCTATTGAATTAGGTACATCGATCTCCTTGCTATCAAAAAGTTTACCTTGATCGATAAAGGGGCCTTCCGGTCTATCTGCTAGGGCTACACCAATACCGGGGTTGGGGTCTCCCCATGTTGAATAAGCATAATATAAGATATACTTACCATTTAACCGCACCACATCTGGTGCCCAGATTCCCCCCTCGGCTTTCCAGCTCGGTTTTGAGCTGAAGGCCGTGCCAATCCAGGTCCAATGAGCAAGATCAGCCGATTGTAGAATAGACACCAAACGCTGTCCCTTTCCGTCGCCCCAATTGTCGGCTGTCCCGTATGCGTAGAACATTTTGCTCTGAGGATCTCTAACGACTGTAGGATCAGCAAGTATAGGCTCAAAAACCGGATTGCTGTAGGTCTTATGCTGAGCCGTAGCATTTGTTATTTGACCCGACTGCTTAACTGAACCTGGAGAGCTTCCGCAGGAGCTCAACAAGTTCAGTATTGCAACTGCGCCGATCCAATATCTGAACAACATTGCATTCAACATCTTATTATTTTTTTATACTATTTTCTTCATCACAGGAAAAGCTATTTTGCTTTTCCCAATTTCTCTTCCAACATTTTGATAAAATAACCCCCAACAACGGATCTTGCTTTAAATCCAGCTCTCTTAGGACGGTCTGTATACGTCCAATCCGACATGGGAACACGGTCTATTGTTTCGTTCATAAAATGGTAGACTGGCTTTAAAAATGCCTCAAAGGTAGGCTTGTCATTTGCCATGGTCGCCGTCCAAATAATCCAATCGGTTTTGGTATAAGGCTGACGATTGTCCAGGGGAAGTCCGTATTTATTTTGTTTGCCGAGATAGTATTTAATTTCAGTTTCACGAATAGAGGGGTCAAAAATATCCATCTTAAGCAATTTATCCCAGACCATATTATACTTTTGGCTCCAGGTTCCGGTTTTATCAAAAGTCAACTTATAGTGATCCCCATCTTCAGCCATCTCTTTCCATTTCATAGCCATTGCTTTTGCTTCGGTCAGATACTTTTTCGCCGTAGCCTCTTCACCAAGCATTTGGGCTAGATAACCGTAAGATGCAATACCTAAAATAGCTTTAATTGATAAATTGGCATTATGTGCAAAATGGCCCGCGAAATCATCTGTGCACAACTGATTTTCAGGGTCAAGACCTTTATCTACTAAATAATCTACCCAGGTAGACAACACTTTCCAATGTTTTTTGGCATAAGCTGCATTTCCTTCGACCTTCGCTAAAGCATAAGTTAATATCAACATATTTCCCGATTCTTCGACAGGCATATCTCCACCGTAAGTTTGGCCATTCGCCAAAGGATAGGTCCCAACATCATGCGCAGCAAAAGGTTTTGTCCACTTATTGCTTTCACTATAATAAAAAATGGCGTTCATTAGTGCTTTTGCCAGTTCCGGATTATAGTAAAGGAAAATCGGAGCCGAAGGATAGGTTACATCAACAGTTCCTATCGACCCATTGCTATCATTTTCTTTAGACAGTAAAAGTAGATCGCCATTGGGTGCTTTTACAAGTTTATGAGCGGCGATTGCCTGCCTATAGGCCAAGGCACACAATGCAGCATAGTCCTCACCTCCGTTGCGCAAAGCTGTACCCCATAATTCGGCATCAAATTTATCAGCAGCCTTTTTGAGAGCAGTATACTCTTTGTCGGCCAGTTCAAATTGTTTCTCAATGGAACTATTTCCATTGGTATTCCAATAAGGTCGTAAATTTTGTCCAAAATATTGGATGGAGTACAGGTCATCATACCCCAACAAGATCTTATCCTGGTAGCTTGATGAGACATCAAAAGTTTGCATCAGCGCCAATTGTTGTCCTCCATTTGAAGAAGAGCTATTTTCACTCTTCAGAAAATTAGACCGTAATTGATGGCTACTTCCGACCGCGGACTTTGTCTTTGATTTTGCACCAGCCATATAGAAATACCCCCAATCTATCCGTAGGTCGTCACCTTTCCTTCCTAGAACCTGCTGGTTTTTGCTTCCTGTCTTTACAAACTGGAGATTTCCTGAGACAAAGGAACTGCTTGCAGCATCTTGAAGTGGAGAATTCAGTGCCCAATTTGGTGCTGCCTCCAAATAAAGTTGTACCTGGTGTTTCTTGCCATCCTTCACATGGACCGTATAGGAAAGATAATTTACGGGTCTAGCCATTAAGTCCAATTTATCCAGAAACATGGGCGCAGTAAATGTAATATTTAAATCGACCGGCCCGCAGTTAAACGAATAATGTGTTTGTGTTGCCTGCACATTGGAAGTGATCTGCTTCGCTTCATTGTCGAATTGAATACTACCTTCTTTTTCTGTAAAGAGTCCAAAATCAAAATATCCATTTGCTACCCTATTATAGCAATAACCCGCGAGTATATTTTTTCCTTTCTTCAATGTTTTTACGACATGATCGGGCAGCTTGACCCGACTATTTTTACCTGTCAAATTGCCTGTATTAGTAACCTCAATACCGTTGACGTACAAAATAGCGTCATCGTCATGTGTAAATTCGATATATACGGATTTGCCCGTAAGATCCTCACTCAGTTCAACTTCCCTTCTAACCCAAATTTTAGGCTCCTGCCAATCAGTCTCCACATTGGGTTCTTTATCCTTGGTACCGAATGGCGCTGCCCCCGTCTTCCATTGCCGTGCATCAAATGAAGGTTTCATCCAGTCCGAGGCGGGTTCATTGACAACATAACTTCCGGTCCAAGCCGCATGTTCACCCATCCGTGCCAACGGCAAGAGTTCAGCTTCTTCTTTACCTAAGAAGCGATAGGATTTCCCATCCACTTTAAGGACGCCCAATAAGGGGAAGGATTTTCCGGTCCAATGGCGTACAACATCCGCATTCAATTCGTTGCTATAGGACCAGGCACTTGTATTGGGGTCAATTGTTACTAAAGGATAGGCAGGCGCGCGAAGATCATTCTTGAGGATTTGTTTTTGTGCAAACGACGATACCGATTGACATACAATAGCCGTTGCAATTAGTAATTTTAATTTCATTGATTTCGTATAAAATAGGTTTAGGTTGACGGGTATACTTTCAGCGATAAATTTAGGCCGCAACCCGAGTTGCGGCCATATCGCTATCAATTATTTGGTAGGTGCATTATAAAGCGCCTGATGTGCAGCTTTCAATTCTGCTTCAGGCATTTTGACAACTTTACGATCATAGGTCATCAAACCATTTGTTTCTACTTCCACATCTGTCGTCTGTGTATAAACAGCGGCAGACAATCCCATAGGAATTAGACGTGTCAAGTCATGGATCAGGCGTTTATAGCGCTCCAATAATTCCGTTTTATTTTTAAAACTTTGGTATCCCCAGTTGTCTTTTTGTTGCCAGGAGTGCCCGTCGATCGGTAATCCCAGACCACCAAACTCACCCAATGCAAGCACTTGTTTGGCGCCAAATAAATTTGGATCAGGCATGGCTGCATCGGGATAATTGTGGATATCCAAGATATGTCCAGTTTCCATAAAGTTACCACCGCTGGCACTATTTACGAGTCTTGAAGGGTCATTGGCCATTGTCCATTCCGTTATTTCCTTCGTTTTGAATTGCCCCCAAGCCTCATTAAACGGAACCCAGATGACAATACTTGGGTAATTATGCAACACTTCCATAATGGTTTTCCACTCTTTTCTGTAGTACCCCTCAGATTCCTGCGAACGTACTTTATCCCTATTTCCTCCTGAAATCTTTCCCGGTTGCATATCCCAATGGTTTCCGCCAAGATCGCCGCTAGGCATATCTTGCCAGACAAGCATACCTATACTATCGCAGTAACGGTACCAGCGCGCCGGTTCTACTTTGATATGTTTACGGATCATATTGAATCCCATTTCCTTTGTTTTGACAACATCAAACTTCAGCGCTTCATCCGTTGGTGCTGTATGTAGACCATCTGGCCACCAGCCTTGATCCAATGGACCATATTGGAAGGTAAACTTATTGTTTAGCATTAAACGTTGAACGCCATTTTCGTCTTTCTGCATGGCTATTTTCCGCATGGCAAAATAGCTTTTCGCCTGATCTACGACTTTTCCTTTTCGAATCAGCTGAATTTCTAGATCATAGAGCTTAGGGTTACTTGGGGACCATGGCTCCAGATTAGGTACCGAAAGATCGAAAGATGTATTCGGTTGTCCTGTTTGTTCTTTAATAACCTTTCCGCCATCTAATGCACGCACCTTTATTTCGTCACCGGCTTGACTTCCTTCTACGGAAGCCTGAAAGGCCAAGACTCCATCGTCCAAACGCGGAGTCTGTTTGGTACTCGCGATGTAAGTTTGGGGGACACTTTCTAACCAAACGGTCTGCCA
The DNA here is from genome assembly GCF_014109745.1 of Sphingobacterium paramultivorum. Taxonomy (NCBI): domain Bacteria; kingdom Pseudomonadati; phylum Bacteroidota; class Sphingobacteriia; order Sphingobacteriales; family Sphingobacteriaceae; genus Sphingobacterium; species Sphingobacterium paramultivorum. The sequence continues at coordinate 672,894 of NZ_CP058555.1, read as the reverse complement.
AATTCCCGTTACTGGTGTATACCATATACCATTCGGCTTGTTCACCTGTTTACCCCGTGGTTGTGGACCATCATCAGTCGGATCCCATACCCGAATAGCTATTTCCTGTTTTGCTCCTTTCTTTAGGAAGCTTGTCACATCCATCGAAAATGGATCAAAACCACCTTCATGTCTTCCGACCAATTGGTTATTTACATACACATCACATTGCCAATCTACGGCACCGAAATGCAACAGGACCTTATTTTTATTGACAGACTTGTCCAATGTTATAGTATTATTATACCATAACGCTTTATCTTTCCCGACCTCTTTACCAACACCGGACAATGCCGATTCAATAGCAAAAGGAACAAGGATATTTCCGTCCCATTGACGAGGAATCTCTTTAGTACCTACTGGAGTGACAGCATATTTCCATAGTCCATTTAAATTCTGCCAGTTATTGGCTCTGGTTAATTGTGGTCTAGGATATTCAGGATGTGGCTTTTGTGCCGTTACTTTCTCGCCCCAAGGGGTTAATATATGTGACCCTGCGGGTTTCCAATCCTGAGCAAAGTTCAATTGTGCTGCCATCATCAAACTGGCAAAAAGTAAGGTTTTCTTCATCATAAAAAATCGTTAAGTCATTTATTTATATATCGTATTTACATTATTTCACAGTTGGAAAAGCAGCAATGCGCAAACGTGCTGCTCCCATGGGAATCAGTTCAACTTCCTGCACCTCACCCTTGCTTTCCACCGGACTCAGGGGCAATACGCCCGTTAGTCCATTTTCATCAATTTTCCATCCATCAATACGTTTCGCTTTCACAAGAATCGAAATAGGTACTGCTTCTGCGTCGAAAGGAAATGCATCTTTAGGCCATGGCCGTTTGACCACTTTTAGTTGGTCAACAGCTTGTAGCTGATTTTGTAAAAGTCCGTAATTCCAGTCACTTGCAGGAAGGATTTCATAGGATGGCCATTTTGATGGATCTGCAGTCTCCTGCCATTTAGAATCCCCAATTGCCGAAGCCTTACTATCCTTTTTCACATAATTCTCTTTGATTTTGAGTGCATAGGTCAATGGTCCACGCTGGATACTAACTGAATTTTTATTGGCAGCCCATGTTTTCAGATCTATGGTCATCGGTAAGGAGAGTTCGACCTTGTCGCCGTCTTTCCATTTCCGTTCAATCCGAATATATTTTGCTCCAGCTTCTATAGCCTGACTTTTACCATTAACGGTTACTTTGGCTTGTTTCGCCCAGACAGGGATACGGAGATAAAAGGGAAAATCAACTGTTTTACCCTGTGTTCCTATTTCAAATCGCAGCGATTCTTCAAACGGATAATTGGATTCTTGTCTGATCTGAATGGATTGATTGTTTCCGACTTTGATTTCAGCTTTTGATGCGGCATAAAGTACTGCCGCAACACCATTATCATTCGTTGCCATATACAGATGCTCCGCATAATATGGCCAGCCCTGACTGTGATTATGTTGACAACAACGTGAACTGAAGGGGTTCATCATTAAAAATGGCCCATTATTATCAATCCCAGGAGCATGATTATGGCTATCGCTGATAGTCATATTAGGGCTCGTGATATAGCGTAATGCTTTAAAATCGGCTGTCACAGCGGCTGGGTAGGTATTAAAAGCAACTTCTTCCGCATGATCCGCCCAAAAAGGATCGCCTGTTATCCCGAGAAGGATTTCATTGGAAGCCATCTGCTCCACCATTCCACAGGTTTCCACTCCCTGACGGGGATCGGTATATCCCGGACGTGCATTTTCATCGGCACCGAACATGCCGCCCGGAACCTGACCAAATACTTGTCTGACAAAATGAAAATTATCGTAGGTTGCATTAAGATCTGCAGTCGACTGGCTTTTCAGATAATAGGTTGCTGGCTCTCTAAAACACTGCGCTACGTTGACATTATGCCAATTGGGCAAATCATCTTTCTGCCACCAATTGGCTGTATTCCGATGGATTTTATCCGCTAAATCCATCAACCATTCATTACCTTGTGTTCTGTTATAGAGCCAATATACGGATAGCAAATTGTCACCACCACGACTGTTTTCCCAATAATCCTTGAGAAAAAAACTATCCGGCAAATTGGCCTGCCATTTAAAATAATTGGTCATCAACGTTAAAACACGTTGGTCACCGCTATATTCATAATAGGATTGCAAACACCATAGCATCAACATATTCCCCCAAAGATCAGGTTTGTTATTACGCAGGATCAATGGTCCAAAGTATCCATCAGGACGCTGGCTTCTTAGCGCAGCCTCTAACCAGATTTTTGACTCTGCTATTATCTTAGGATCTTTCAAGATGTAGCCCAAATTAGCGTAGCCTTTTAACCAATAAGGAACTTCTTCCCAGCCATAATCTCCTTTCCCATCTGTACTTAACCAAGCATTATTTTTTTTGGACAACCAGGCACTAATTTCTCCCAAATGACCTGTAAGACCATCTTTTTGCAACTCGAGATACTTCCCTAACCAGCCTTCAGGCACGATACTACCCACCGGCAATTTCAGCAAGACATTTTGTTTTAACGGAGCCCTATTGTTTATATATTGTGAGTTCTTACCTGTTAAGGGCAATTGGTTTACGGAAGTCGCTATTCCGGATTGCGCCGACGCAGCTAAACCAACCCCCATTAATAGGCTTAAAAAGCTAATTCTTTTAATCATTGTTATTTCAATTTCTTAGGTGAACTATCGTATAGCGCCTCGGTGATACCGCTTATCTTCAAGCCCACACGCGCATACACTGCAGCGCTCTTGGTCAAAATATCTTTGATATCAAGTTCCAAGTCGACATGGCCCGAACTAATTCCAGTTTTTTCCATCTTATAGGTATATTGGCCCAAATCCACGAATTTTGTATCATTGACCAATAAAGTCGCAAAATCAATCGTTCTTGAAGCATCTATCGTCTTGACGTCAAAAGAAGCTTTTAGCATATTCCCTTGGACATCATAAGTAATATTACTCATGGTATAATAAGGTTTAACTGGGTACTCGATACTTGTATTCCCCCGCACATCAACCAGCACTGTATCCGCACTATTCAACCAGGGGCCATTTCCGCTGGTTGCTACCAATTTGTACTTCCCATCAAACAGCTTTGCAGCAAATGAACCGTCCTGCGTCACATACACATTAATAGCAGATCGAAGCGGAAAACCATCTTGCCATAGTTGAAGTGAAACGGACTGATTTGATCCTCTTACTCCTAGAGGTTCTGAATTGTAGGTTACACGACCGTTCAGTGTACTTTTAGGGGCATCATAATTATCTTTGCTACAAGCGAAAACACCTACGATCAAACACAAACTGACTATTAATTTACAAAAAAAAGTTTTCATAAGGATAATGCTATTGATAAGGATTTCGGACTAACTTCGGATTGTTATTAATCCAATCTTGATCGATGAAATTATAATAGTTCTGATATTTAAAATTTCGTGGATAGAGCGTATGACTCGATTTCTGTTTCTCAAAAACCCATTTACCATCATTAGGATCCCCCGGAGCATATATTTTGTATGGAAATAGGGCATAGTGTACCGCGTTGTAATTATCAGCGCTTCCATTCCAAATTTCATGAGCAATTCGCAAACGCTTCAGATCCCAATAACGATGATCTTCGAAGGCAAATTCAACCCGGCGCTCCTGAATAATATCATTCAAGGAAATGGTCGTCAATGCCTGTATCCCCGCACGCTCCCTAATCTTATTGACATATCCCGTCAACTCGGCTTGTGGTTTACCAAGCTCTAGGCCTGCCTCTGCAGCGATCAACAAAAATTCAGCATAACGGAAGCGCACAAACCAAATATCCGACCCACGCCCACGAGTAGAGGCATCTTTATTTTCGTCGATAAATTTCCTGATATTAAATCCAGTTTTGTTGACATACATATCGTTGGAAGTCGTAGGTCCATCTTTGCTTGTAATAATTCCTCCGAATTTGGAATCTGAAGTACCGGGTATTGCGGTCATCGTCTTCCAAACACCTCCTTCTTTATATCTAACGCCTGCTTGGTAAGTGATTTTGGTACCAGCAAAATCAGCACCAGAGTAAATTACAGTACCATACAAACGCGCGTCTTTATGGGCGAATATCTCTTCGGGATTGTTATAGTAGATGTAATCTCCCGTAGCAGTCTTCGTTTTCAATGCTCCATTTCGATCATCTGTATATTCAAATGCTTCCACCAAATTTAAAACAGGCGTAACAAAATTGGCATCAATATCTCCACGGACGGATGAGGCAATGTTATTGTTGGTGAAAAAATGTGTTTCACCTGGATACGCATAATCCTTAGCCCAAATAACTTCATTGCTACTTGATTTTGAACTTACAGCAAGATAGAAGTTCTTTCCTTTATCGGCATTTCCATTATAGAGGGCATAAGGGCTATTGTTGATAATATCCAATGCTGATTCGTAAGCAATCTCGTAATATTTATTGGCGTCCGCCGCAGGGATTCCCACCTCGTTACCTGCTGTTTTGACGTCTGGCGTTTTATAGTTATACTTCGCTATTGAGGCGGCGTACAGACTTGCCCGCGCCTTAAGTGCCAAAGCTGTCCATTTATTAGCTCTAGCTGAATTTATGGTTTTCTCTGTACCGAGCATTTTAGCGGCTTCGGTACATTCGTTAATCACGTAATTATAACTCTCTGCTTCTGTTGATCGCGGTGTCTGCAACTCTGCTGGATCCATGCCGCCAGTATAATCATAGATCTTATCACCCACCAAAGGAACTCCGCCCAAACGCTTGATCATATTAAAGTAGGTCCAAGCACGAATAAATCTGGCCTCGCCTTCGATGCTCTTTTTATTATTTTCGTCCAATGATGATTGACGAACACCTACGATAAATTGATTCAGATTGCGAATCAGTTCATAATCGTACATACGCCAAAAGTCATTCGGAAATTCCTGCATCGTATTGGGGCCACCGCTTGAAAATCCGGCCTCATCTAACATCGCAAAAGATCCATTGTCTCCAAATTGCTGTCCCCAGCTAATCCGCCCATAATAATTCGCTAGAACAGATTTTATCATATTCTGATCCGAAAATATCTGATCGTCAGTAAAAATAGCCTGTGATTCCCGTTCCAAAAATTTATTGCAGCTTGAAAATATACATACGAGACATACACCCAATAAAATAACTTTCTTATTTATCATCTTATTAAAAAGTTAAGGTAACACCCACATTTATAACTCGGTTTGTTGGGTACTGAACGCCCGAATCACTTGTGATTTCTGGATCGATCTTCATATCACCCAAATTATCTATGCTAAACAGATTCTGCATCATGGTATATATCCTCAATTTCTGAATTCCTCGAGGTTTCATCCATTTCTCCGGTAAAGTATATCCGATCTGCAGGTTTCTTAATTTCAAATAGTTGACATTGGTAAGCCAGAAGTCGCTATGCCAATAATTACTATGATCTCTATTTCCTTTAATTAATGTAGGGTACTTTCCTGGGATCAATGCACTATTTGGATCCGTAATATCGCTCAGCATCCACTGGTTTTCCATATAGTATTGCGGATTGTTGCCACCATCATGGAAAGGGAAAACAGCTTCATAACTGGGATTAAAAGAAGCAAAAGCTGCTCCGGTGAAATCCATTGCCAAATCAAATCCCTTAAATTGGCCGCCAAGGTTAATTCCGTAATTGAAATAAGGAAGACCGCCTTGTCGATATCCGATTGGCCGTTCATCCAGCTCATTGATCACTTTATCGCCATTAATATCTTCATACTTAATATCACCCGGCCGTAATGATGAGTTACCTTTACGGTCATTGTCTATATCATAATTAGCAATTTCTTCCCACGACTGGAATTGTCCAATGGAATGTAATCCCCAATTGAGAAAGGCATAACGATCATAGATCGATTTTCGATATTGATCCAAAGAGTTTCCAAAACGTGGTTTATATTGTTCGCCGTCAGTTTGCCGTGCGAAAGTGAAATTACCGCCTACGAAATAGTTAAATCCATTGACGCTACTCCGCCACATTAATGATCCATCGATACCTTGATGAATATCCGAATTCAGATTTTCATAAGGTAAACTAAAGCCTACTTCATTCGGTATCAATACATCTTCTCGCTTGGCAGGCAGCCCTGTTCTTTTTCGACGGAAGACATCTACCGAACCTGTTAATTTACCTTTTAGTGTGCTAAAGTCCAAACCAACATTTAGCATATGGGCCTGAATCCAAGAAAGCGTTTTAACGGGAAGGCCACGTGCTTGAGAACCGATAACATACTTCCCGTCAATTGTTGAGCCGACGATATTTTGATAGCCATCACGGACTGGTTTTCGGAAATAATTATATCCACTTAGATAACCAAAAGCAAAATATTCCCAGGCATCCAAATTATCATCGCCCAATACACCGTAAGATCCCCTTAACTTCACATCGTCAAATACCTTTCTCATACCTTCAGACCAGAACTTTTCAGATGAAACACGCCAGCCTGCAGATACCGAAGGAAAAAATCCCCATCGGCTTCCTGGCGCGAATTTCCATGAACCGTCATAGCGTGAAGAAAGCTCCAAAAGATACTTCTGGTCATAATCATAATTGACCCTGCCTGCAAAACCGGCTCTCGCCTGGGTATTTACCCCGGTATCATTGTAGGTATCTATCGTCTGAAAATAGATCAAACTCAAGGCATTAGAGGCTGGACGATCGTGTACATAAACATCTGGATTATCCCTTTTTATGGACTCAGCAGCAAGCACAGCATTGATTCCATGTTTACCGAATCGCTTGTTATAATTTAAGGTAAATTGGGTTGAGATTTCTTCAACCTGCGAAATAGATCTCTCCCGCCAAGGGTTGTCCATGCTAAAAGTTACCGGGTACGTATCTGTCTTCTCATCGTAGCCATATAGTTTATAGGTAAACTCCTGATTATCCATCCATTTATTGGCCAGATAATAGCCTACTGTTCCCTTAGCGATCAAATCATTTGTGATCTTATATTCCGCATTAAAATTTAACTGCATCACCCGCCATTTTTCCTGATAAGTACCGGACAGATCATAATTCAGCATCGCAAAGTTAGTTTCCGCATTGGGCGATGTCTGCGTTGGATATAAAGGATTGTCGTTGGCAAAAGGCCGTGCAGTGGGCAGGTTGCGATATATCGCAAATAAAGCCTGCCAAGTATCGTCAGCACCAGGTACGCCCGGTTGTTTGCGCTGTTCGATCCGCCCATTCAAATTGGCACCAATCTTTAATCGTTTTGATACATTCGCGTCAATATTCATCTGCACATTGGTACGATTGAAGCCGCCGTAATTACGGATGATGGACTGCTGGTCCAGATGCCCTACACTCAGGTAATAATTAATTTTTTCGGACCCACCACTGACATTACCCGAGATATAAGTTTGTGGGCTAGTTTTGAGAATATAATCATACCAATCAAAAGGACGATATCCCTTCTCGGTACCTTGTTGCCATTTTTCGAGATCTGCCAACGTATATTGTGGATGTTCAGTTCCGAGAATAGCATCAGACTGAATATAGCTTTTGATATAAGTACTGGCATCGGCTGGCTTGGGAAAACGAAACATACTCTGCCAGCCATAATATGAATTGATATTAAAGGTATTATTATCGCCACGCTTCCCCTTCTTTGTCGTCACCACAACAACACCGTTGGCAGCACGCACACCATAAATAGCAGCCGAGGCATCCTTTAATACCGAAACCGATTCAATATCATTGAAATCTAAATTATTGAACTGCCCTTCATCCTTTTGAACACCGTCGATCACATATAAGGGAGTCCCCATATTGCGGATACTAATTCCTGTTGGAGCTCCCGGACGCCCATCCGACATCCGGCTGTTAACACCGGCGATCTTCCCTACTAAGGCACCAGACGTTGTTGTAGCAACAGATCTGGAGATATCCTGGGAAGAAATTGCGGTGATTGCACCGGTAACGGATTCTTTCCTCTGCGTACCGTAACCTACAACGACCACTTCATCAATGCGCGAATTTTCATCTTCCAAAGTGATTGCCAAGTCAGCAATTGCCGTCACTTCTTTGGAAAGGTAGCCTACAGATCTTACGGTCAAAAGTTCACCGGCATTGACACCTGTCAGGTTAAAATTACCTTTCGCATCTGTTGAGACTGCAATATTGGGTTTGGATTTCAATGCGACCGTCGCTCCTACAATAGGATTGCCATCCTTATCCTTAACAACCCCTTTTATTGCTTTTTGCAACTCGATCCCCTCTGAAGAAACTGGAATTAAATTAGCTCCCTTTGCTAAGGGGATAAAACTGCTCGCACAGCAGAGCAATGTAGCAGATATTGGCAGACATTTAAGACCCTTAAACATACCTAGATTGATTAGTTTGTATAATTGATTTGTCCAAAATTAAGGTATATTCAATCGTACAGACTTTCGTTTTTTCTCAAAAAACTGCCTATTTGTATCAAATAAATAAAATAGACCTAAAACGTTTTAAAGTCTATTAAAAAGAGAAAGCACACCTCTTTTCAGTGGTGTACTTTCAAACCAATCATTATTAAATATGTATTATTTTACCGAAAAACGATACAGGGATTTCGTTTGATAAACTTGCCCGGGGCTTAGTACGGTTGTTGGAAAATTGGGCTGATTTGGTGCATCCGGAAAATGCTGCGGTTCAAGACAAAAAGCTGTGCGAAAGGAGTCTTTTTTCCCGTTCTTCAATTGCACCTGCTCGTTCATGAAATTACCACTGTAAAATTGTATTCCAGGTTCTGCGGTCAGAATATCCATAACAATACCCGATTTATCTCCAATCACGTGGGCTGCTTTGTACCACTCGCTATCTTTCTCCTTGCTTAAAACAAAGTTGTGATCATAGCCCTTTCCAAAGCTCAGTTGCTGATCATTGACATTAATATCTTTTCCTATTGGTTTCAAGCTAGTAAAATCAAAAGCTGTTCCCTTTACCGGTGCTAATTGCCCTGTTGGTATGAGTGTACTATCAACTGGTGTGTATTCATTAGCAAACAATTGAAGCTGATGATCCAGAATTGTACCGCTTCCCTCACCATTTAAATTAAAGTAAGCATGGTTGGTCAAATTGATCACCGTCTTTTTATCGGAAGTAGCACGATAGGCAATCATCAATTCATTATTATCGTTAAGCGTATAGGTCACTTCCATTTGGATGTTGCCTGGAAAACCCTCGTATCCATCAGGTAAAGTGTAAGCAAAAGTAAGAGACGATTTATCTGACGATTTTAATGTCCAATTGGCAAAATGCACACCTTTAAAACCTCCATGTAATGTATTAGGACCGTTATTTACCGCCAATGTATAGGTTTTATCATCCAACTTAAATTTTCCCTTAGCGATCCGATTACCAAAAGGCCCTACAATAGTACCAAAAAATGGTTCTTTGGGATTATTATAATCAGCCGCTTTAGAAAAGCCCAAAACAACATCGCATAACTCCCCCTTATTGTCAGGTACCCATAATCCCACTAAACGTGCACCAAAATTGGTAAAATAAGCTTGTACGCCATTTTTATTGCTCAGTTCATATAGATAAGCCTGTTTTTGATCAATAGTTCCGCTGAACTGTACGGTATCCATGAAGGCCGATAAAGAATCTGCTTTTGAAGTTTTAGAACCCGTCGATTGCTGACAAGACACACAAAATGCCAGCATTGCAGAAAGACCAAGCAAGGTCAATTTTCCTCTCATTCGTAATATTTTAAATGGTTTATAATCTTTGTTTAGATAGAACTTACGTCCTTTTCTAGATTTTTTATAATTTTAACGCTTACAATATATAAGCTAAAGTCTTAATTTTTTCAGAAATTTTAAGATTAAATTGTTTCATTTTAGCACTATTTTGTATCAATAACCAAATGATCATGATCAACCTAAAGCCTTTACGTCTTCTATTTTTTCTGTTGCTTCCCTCGTTGCTCTATGCGCAGCCCTATTATTTCAATCATTATCAAATCAATGAAGGATTGTCTAACAATGCTGTCATTTGTAGCATGCAAGATAGTCAGGGTTTTCTTTGGTTCGGTACAAAAGATGGATTAAATCGTTTTGATGGTAATAATTTCAAACATTTTGATGCGTCAAAATCTGGAAAAAATAGCCTGGGGGGCAATAATATCATCTCATTGAAAGAAGATTTTCGAAAGAGAATTTGGATTGGTACAGATCAGGGAATCTATTGTTACAACCCCGTCGATGAACAATTTAGACTGCTGAGCAAACAATTTGAAAATGCGGACGTCCCCGTTATTATTACCGATCAACGCAAAAGGATCTGGTTTATATCAAATGGAATGCTCTATTGCCATGATTTAGTTAGTCATGCAATTCAACAATTTACAAAATCAGATCTCTATATTACGTCCATCAGCTGCACAAAAAATGGAGCTGTATTTTTTGGAACTCCTGAAGGCAAAATCTTCCAAATAGGTGCTTCCGGAAAACCCGTACTTATGCTTGACTTTCAAGCAAAATATGGTGCTAAGGATTGGTTTAGTATTGAGAAAATAATGGAAAACCGCGACGGAGATTTATTGATTGGTACTTCAAAAACTGGTGTTTATAGCTATCACTTTCAAGATAAATCCCTCAAGTCCATACTTGGTCCAGATCAACTACATCAATTTCTCTATGTCAGAGATATTATACAGCCAAATGATCATGAATATTGGTTTGCAACGGAGTCTGGCCTCTTCATTTATCAAATTGCTAGCCGACGTTACATCAACATTCAGAAAGAACAAGAAAACCCTTGGGGTATATCTGACAATGCCATTTATAACATCCTACAGGACAAGGATGAGGGTATTTGGCTGGGAACCTATTTTGGTGGGATCAACTATTATCATAAGAACAATAGTATAATCGAAAAATTCCTCCCACAAGATCGCCCCGGGAGCCTAAAAGGCTCTGTTGTACGCATTATAAAAAAAGATATCGACCAGAATATATGGATAGGCACCGAAAACGGAGGCCTATCTAAACTGGACCCTAATTCTGGTAATATCCAGAACTTTTCCGATAAGCGGGGGAATCTAGCAAACAATAATATCCATGGCGTTCTTCCCATTGGAGATAAACTGCTGATCGGTACCTTCGTCAATGGTCTGGACATATTTTCGCCAAAGCTTCAAAAAGTCATTTATCACATCGATCGCAATAACAATACAAACCCTTCTGATCTACAAAGCAATTTTCTATTTTATCTCTATAAAACTCGAAAAGGAGACATTATAGCTGCTTCAACTCGTGGCTTGTACCGGTTTAACTTTGAAAAAAAGTCTTTTCACCTCATTAATAATGTCCCTGAATACATGTTTTACACGACTATTTTGGAAGATAAAGAGGGGAATATCTGGGTAGGTACATGGCGCGATGGGTTATTTTGCTATAATCCTACAACAAAGTATTTCAAGCATTTTACCCATAGCCAGAACGATCCCAATTCCTTGCCTAACAATAGGGTCAATAGTCTATTTGAGGATTCAAAAAATCAAATTTGGATCGCCACTGAAGGTGGAATGGCTAAGAAGAAATCAAATCAGGACAGTTTTGAAAACATTGGCCTAGAAGAAGGAATGCCCAGTAACGTAACGCTCGCATTTTTAGAAGACAAACAACAGAATCTCTGGGTAAGTACCTCTAAAGGGCTGGTGCGCTATCATCTGCCCAATGGCAGAAAACGGATCTTCAACTTGGAGTCAGGCCTACCGACGATTCAGTTCAATTACAATTCATCTTTTGATGACGACAATGGGAACTTCTATTTCGGTACCATCAATGGACTTATACGTTTCAACCCCGAAAAGCTGAACCAGATCAACTATAAAAATCAAATTCCAATTTACATTACTAATTTTTACATCAACAATAGAGCGATCAATCAATATACCGATGCAAATATTCTGTCCAAATCAATTCTGTTCACGGATAAAATCAAACTGAAACACGACGAATCATCCTTCAGTCTCGATTTCGCGGCATTACACTATCAAGCCCCCCATTCAATTCATTATAGTTATAAAATGGACGGCCTTGACGACAGTTGGATAGACATTACAAGCAACCAACGTGCTTACTTCACCAAACTTGCGCCTGGGAACTATGTTTTTACCGTAAAAGCGGAGGATCCAAATGGTAACACAATACCCACCTTTGCTAGTCTTAAAATCACGATTCTTCCTCCTATATGGGCAAGTATACCGGCTTTTGTTTGCTACGCACTAATCCTTGTGGGGCTCATTGTATTTGTTATTCATCATTTCAATGAAAAGATCAAACAACGCAATCGACAACACCTTCTAACCGTACAAAATCTACGTGAGCAAGAACTCTACCGCTCAAAAATCAATTTTTACACCGATGTTGCCCATGAAATACGCACACCGTTGACATTGATCAAAGCCCCCTTAGAGAAGCTTATGGATAAGGTAGATCACAATCCTGTAACAGACAAGCTGTTATTGACCATGCAGAACAATACGGAGAAGTTGATTGCGCTTAGTAACCAATTACTGGATTTTAGGCAGGTCGAAACGGAAGGATTCAAATTACACTTTGAGTCAGAAAACATAAGCCAAACGGTTCAGGAAATCATCAACAATTTTACGGTCACACTCCAGGCGCAGGGAAAGCAGATTGTGTCGCACATTATGCCAGATATTATAGGTCAGGTCGATATCGACGCTTTCGACAAGATTTGTTACAACTTATTGAATAATGCGCTTAAATATTCCTCATCCTATATTGAAGTGAATTTGAATATGGATAAACAGAAAAATATCTTTATATTGACCGTGAAAAACGACGGAGCTTTAATTCCTTCAGAAGAAAGGGAAAGAATTTTTGAACCATTCAATCGTTTAAAGCAAAATAAGAATGTTCCTGGAAGTGGTCTAGGCTTGGCATTGACAAGATCCCTAACCTTAAAACACCAAGGTACCTTGTTATATAGTACAAACGACCTCCAATTGAACGTATTTAGCTTGACGTTACCTTTGAACCACAATACAAACCCATAATTATGAATGCCAAATCCAATTTATTATTAGTAGATGATCATACCGAACTGCTTGAATTTATTGCGGATGATCTCAATGAAGATTATCAGATAACAACGAGTTCTAATGGAAGAGAAGCCCTAGATTTATTAGCCTCTGAATATTTCGATCTGATCGTAAGTGATGTAATGATGCCAGAAATGGATGGTTTTGAGCTCTGTCAAAAAATTAAGGAAGATATCGCTTATGCACATATTCCAGTTATACTTTTGACGGCAAAAAATAGTATTGAATCAAAAATTCAGGGTTTAGAATTTGGTGCCGACGCTTACATTGAAAAACCTTTTTCGCCCGCTTTTTTAAGAGCACAAATAGCGAGTTTATTAAAGAATAGAGTTAAGGTCAAGGAATTTTTCATTAAAAATCCGATGTCGCAAATCCAACAGATCGGGCAAAATCAAAGTGAACAAGAGTTCTTGCTGAGGATTGAAGAAATCATTATGCAACATCTCGATGATCCCCAGTTTAATGTCGATAGAATGGCCGATATTCTCTGTATGAGCAGACCTACACTCTATCGCAAAATCAATGTGGTATCCAGCCTATCACCCAATGAACTGATTAATTTAACTCGGCTCAGAAAAGCAGCAGAACTGCTTATTCAAAAACAATATAAAGTTTACGAAATTTCTAATTTATTGGGCTATAGTTCGGCAACTCATTTCTCACGTAATTTTCAAAAGCAGTTTGGCCAAAGTCCTACCGAATTTCAGGACGCTCAAACTGCTTTATCTAAATCTTGAACAAGCAAATAATCATATCTGAATAAAAATAGGTGTCCGTCCACGCGTGCACCTATTTTGTTGGTTCAACTTGCGCAAGTGTTGCATACTGTGCTGCATAAGTGAACATGAACATTCCTTCCAAATCATTCTTACCTTTGTCATTTGCCCAGCCTCCAAGCAAGTCATTCGGCAGAAATCCATCTTTCAAGAAGTGGGTATAGCCATAATCCAAGTTATCCTGAAAAGATTTTGCATACATTCCAGCCTTGCTGTAATTCGGAGATATAGTGGTATACCCTCTTAACAACACGCCGTTAAACCAATTATTAAAACCATCTGTCGCATAGGTATAGTGCTCAGGAATCTGCTGCCCTAACTTTCCAAAATAAGTAAAAGTCGCATCGGCCAGTTTCTTGCCATCTTCTAAATAGCTTTTTGCTTTCGTAACACGATATAAGTCTGCTGCTCCGGAAATCATCGTGCCACTATTATAGGAAAATGCTGTTCCAACCGCTTTTCTGAGCTCAGTATTTTTTCGATATTGTACACCATTGACCGTTTCATAAGCTATCGAACAATCTGGAAAGCAATCACCCATCATATCCGCATAAACACCTTTTTCATTAAGAAGATACACCTTTTGCCAGTCATAAATCCTTTTAGCATAACGGAGATAAAAATCGCTCTTCTTCTCTTTTTTAGAAATACGGGTTAATTTATCTTTCTGATCAATGGAATGCGCAACGATTTGGTCTCCTTTCTTTTTATAGATTTCATACAATGCAACAAGCGGACTAATAATCGGTGCATTGCTACAGGCATGCTTAGTTACATATCCTGGACCCCAAGGAATTCCGCCATGCTCTTTCCCTTTCTCATCCAAAGTACAATCCCAACCATCAAGAACATAAGCAGTAAGGTATTCAGCTTCTTGCAAATAACGTTCTTGCCCAGTCAAGTGATAGGCTTCCAATAATTCCCGTACCAACCACATCTGATCATCATAGACATTCAAAACTCCCGTTACATTTGCTTTTCCTTTTTCTCGGACGCGATCGACAGCATACACCGTCCATTCTTTATGTTGTGTAAAAGATGTTAGCGTAAATGTCCCTAAATAATAAGCTGCATTTGCATGAAGCTTAGCCAATAAATCCACATAGCGGGAATAATACTTTCCGTAAAGCTCGGTATTACCTGCCTTTTGTTGCTTTTTCAAGCCGCTCAACACAGCATTTACAGCTTCTATGGAAGCAGAGTACATCCATACACTCGCTTTTTCTTCGGATCGAACCTGCGTAAATGGATTATAAAAACGATGCATTTTGAAATCTTCACCAGAAAAATAGACTTCCATTGACCGATCAATCAATTGGATCGCCCGTAAAAGATTCTGTTGGCTTTTATTTTGATCATGTACTGATCTTTGGCTATGCAATTCTTGCGCACACACCTGTTTTACACAGAGGGGTGATACTGACAGAGAAATTAGAGAGAGTGCCCAAAAAGGCCGGATGGAAAAGAATTTGATCATGATACGGTTTTAAATTGATTAAGTAGTCTTTCATGCGCTTTGGTAGAGCGTGATAACCGAGGTTGAAGATAAGCATTTTTTGGACAAAAAAAATCGCATTTTTTGAAATGCGATTAAACTCTTTGCCCTTTTGCTTAGTTAACCAAGAACTTTCTCGGTCAACTAAGCTGCCACTGGCTGACGATGACGATTCACAAATTGCTTTTTCAACAGATACAATTTGTAGTGGTCGTACAAACCAATGATTAAAAGAACAAAACAAACCACGTAAAATGTCTTATTCGATAAATAGGTGAATGAAATACCGCTCACAAGCCCTCCCATGACATAGGCTCCCACGATACTCAGCAGTAAATGGAATTTGTCGACCAACGCCTTATTGCTTCGGTTGGACTCCTTCGTGAACATCGAAATCAATATTGCCAAATCTGTCGTTAGTCCTGTCAAATGTGTCGTTTTCACAACAGAATTGGATATGCTCGCTGTTAAACCATTTTGTAATCCCATTGCAAACAGCAATGCACCGACAAGTATCTCTGTTTCTTTCAAAGAATCTTCATAAAATACATCAAGATATATTCCGACAAATAATATACTCAGTATTTCCAATGCCAAGGGAATGGAATGTGTCAGATAGGAGCTAAAACGTCCTTTACCATGAATGATGATAAGATTCGAAAGCATACTCCCTACTAGAAAAAGTAAAATCCAAAATAGCACTACTGCACCTTGATACCAATTTCCTTTCGCAATCTCTTGCGCAAAAACAGCATAATAACCTGTTACATTGGATGTAAACGAGAAAAAGACAATGACAGATGCGACATTGACCATTCCCGCAGAGAATGCAGTTATTCCCCCTAATTTGATATTATCTTGAATCGTTCTATGATTGCTATATTTTCTCAGCATACTTTTCCTTTCCTCCTTTTTTCAGCACAATTCGTGCAATTCCTTTCGTCTGCATATCCAAGTTAAGATGCAGTATCAATTGGTTTTTATTTAATTTTTGTATGACAAAGCTCTCTATAAGCTCATCATTTTTCCGAAGCTCAAGGATATGGCCTCGTCCCTTCAAAAACCAATTGTATTGTTTGTCCTCGTGATGGGCAATAAAATTTTTGTCACCCATTTTTTCAAAATGCCATAATCCATCCTGCAAGGGTGGAAGGTGAGCGATTGCAGCATCTTTTATTCCCTCATGGATAACCGCCTGTTTTTTGAACGTTGGAGACTTCTCCACTTTCTCAAAGTACCAACCTTGCTCTTCCCACTCCCCTTCTAAAAGCCGCTCGGGGTTTTCATAAAACATAACCATTGAACTAGCTCCTAAAAGCAAAAATGACAACAAGACGAAGTTGAACCTCGCCAATATTTTTCTCTTAATAATTAACATCCCATTTCTTGTTAAAAAATAAATCCGCCAAGACATTTCCTCCTGTTTTGTTTGTCCCAGGTCTTGCTACAATCGAGACATTCTTCTGTTTACTTTTACTCAAGTCAAGCAAAGCCTGTCCGACGTCGAAAAAATGCCGTGTTCTTTTTTCAAATTCATAATCTGTGGGAACTTTGACTTCATCAATCCGAGCTCCGCGCAAATAATGTTGTAAATAATTGAGATTGTCAGAGCCGATGATATCTGTATAGATATTTAGCTTACGATTTTCATAACGATGACAGATCATCTGGCAGGCCTTCAAAAAGTCCTCCGATTGAAGATTACTGAGTTGGTCATCCAATGTGATTCCCAATAGTTCGCTGATCGATGTACTGCTCTTATTACCATAGACAAGAATGATATCAAGTTCTTCGGCTGTCGATCGCTCTATACTATGAATCACAAAAAAAAGCGAATCAATCGTAAAATCACTTGGAATCAATACACGTATTGCCTTTGCCATATCCAATTATTTTTATACAAAATTAACAGGTCGTCATGGCAACCGAATGAATCTGGAATTAACTTTCTATTAGAATTTTAAGACTTATATTAAAATGAGATTAAAAAAAAGATGCAGATTAAAATGGGATTAAAATTTAGTTCCAGCTTTGTAATATAATTCCGCTAGTGCCTTTCTGTAGTCCGTAACAAGCTTCTCTTGCTTGATACGCATTTCGATCAGCTTGTTTTCCCTACTATTAACAACAAACAAGGTTGATTCACCCAGTTCAAACTTATTTAATTCCCCCCGAAGAAGCAGTTCCTGATTACTTATATTGATCGATTGAAGTTCAATCTGTTTACTGTAAGCATTTAAATCATTATATTTTTTAACGACTTCATTGTAAATATTTCTCTCGGTCGCAAGCTGTTCAAATCGTAGCTGATCTTGCTTAATCCGGACCTCTTTAAGCTTCCCACGTTCGGCGCGAATAAAAAGTGGAAATGCAAATTCAAAACCTACTTTATAATTATGCCAATTAAAATCATACTGCGGTGGTACAAAGTCATTAAAACCGTAACGGCTAGAAATGAGCGCGCCCGACACATTAAATTTAGGTTTAAGCATTTCTTTTCGATAACGTTCTTCAAATAGAAGTTGTTGATTTTTACTCGCCAACTTTATCATTTCGGGATGAGCAATTTTTGCCGAATCAAGTAGCGCCTCGATCACACTATTATCTGGCAAAATAACAGGATCTTCGAGCTTATGCGGTATGGCATGATCGGGAAGTTCTACTGGAAATTGTTGATCATTCCACAGATGATTGGACAATACAATTTTCGCGTTTTTAAGTTCAACCTCATACTTTGAAAGTTCTATCCGCCGTTCTTTTACAACGACCGAAGCTTCGATGGAATCAATTACAGGTTTATCTCCCAGCGTCGTCTGCTCACTGATTGCTTTAAACCGTTGATCAGCCAATTTTACACCCTCCAATAAAAGCTGATACTGTTGATAGGCAAAATACCAATTCCAGTAATCTGAAAGTGCCTGAAACCAAATGGCATTTATTTGTTTTATCTTTTCGCCTTCTAGGTAGCTGATCATAGCCTTTGCCTGCTGCAACGTATTTCTTCTGCTATCGACAATTAAACCTTGCCCCAATGGAATACTTAAACCGATTGCGGAAAGCCCTGCATTATTTGTTCGGGATTGCGGGTTTGTATAATCACCAACATTTCGATCATAAGCAATTTTCAGATCTGCGCCAGCTAACCAAAGTGGAATTTTCAACTCACTATTCCACTGATTGTAATAATCCGTCTTGCCAAAATGCTTATTTTTAAAACTGGAATTTAGCGTCGGATCAAACTTTCCTAACGCCTGTGTTACCTGGGCTTTTGCAGTTTCACTCAGCAGATTCACTTGTTTAACGATGGGATGATTGGCCATTAAAAGCTCTTCCATGTCATCCACGGTAAAAGTATTCGTTGCTCCATACTCCTTTTCCTGAGCCGAAAGATAAGGAGAGAAAAAAAAGCAAAACACGATAAAAATAAAATTCAATTTATTCATATAACAATTACTTTTTCTCCCTTTCTTTTGGTTCTCTTTCCAAACTCGGCGGAAAGCCATTCAACTGTCGCCATATCTCATACCATAATGGGACTTTATTTAAAATAACCCTTCCATAAGCACCTGAGCCTTGATTTAACTGAACAGGCCAGGGCTCATCTCCTTCCGGAACAGGATCTGTTGCGCGTATCAAAATCCTAAATCGGCCATTCGTACTACTCACTTTATCGATGACTGAAACTTTTCCAGCAAAGGTACCGACCGCGACAGACGGCCATCCGGAAAATTGGATCGATGGCCAGCCATCAAATTGTAGCCTTACATCACTTTCCGGCTCAATCAGTGGAACATCCATTGCGTTTACATAAAGCTCTACGGCAAGCAGTGGTTTCTTAGGCTGTAATGTCGCAACGGACTCTCCTTCCTTCATATTTTCACCAATTCCTGCCTTAAAGGTTTTTACAATAAAACCATCTTGTGGCGCCCTCACGACATATAACCCACGTCGTACATCAATATTGGATATCTCATTTCTCAGTTTGGCGATATCCCCTTGTACTGAGGCTTTGGAGGAAAAGGCGGAACTTAAATCGGACTGCGCTTTCGCCAATGATTCATTGTACTTTGCACGGATATTGTTTAATTCGATACTGGCATTCGTTAATGATTGTCTTGAATTCGACAACTTGTTATCTGCACTTACAACTTTAGCTCGATCATTTTGCAGATTTAAGCGCCTTGTTTCAATATCTGTTAAGGAAAATAAACCGTCACGATAGCCCTCTTCGTACCGTTTAAGCCGCTTTTCGCTGGTCTCAAAAAAGCTCATGACAGCGACCAATTCTGCGCTATCTATTTTTACCAGATTTTGAGCTTGAATCACCTTATTTTTAGCTGACGCAAGCTGGAAATCAAGCCCATTTTTCAATGCTTCAATCTGTGCTTCAGTGGCTTTCATTTTTTGATTAGCAGCATCTTCTCCGCTTTGTTTGGCATTCAATTGCTCTTCTAATCGCAATGGTAACATGGGATCAAAATAAGATTGAGAAGTCTCCGAAAGCACTAAAATCGTATCACCTTTCTTCACTTCCTGCC
Source organism: Sphingobacterium paramultivorum (assembly GCF_014109745.1). Lineage (NCBI taxonomy): Bacteria > Pseudomonadati > Bacteroidota > Sphingobacteriia > Sphingobacteriales > Sphingobacteriaceae > Sphingobacterium > Sphingobacterium paramultivorum. Next base: position 652,944 of record NZ_CP058555.1, on the reverse strand, counting down.
CTTCGGTAACCGCCCAATACTCAATGCGACCACCAATCTGATTTTGGATGGTCTGCGGTCTGTCCTGTGGACGTAAAGCGGTAACCGCTCCTACTCCAGGAATTGTCTGCCTCCATGGGAGAAAAAGTGCTAGTACAAAAGCAATCCCAGAAAACACAAGAATTCGCCCCAAGACGAGGGATCCCCGCTCTTTCAATAACTTGCCAACTGCATCATCGGAAAGATCTCTCCATGAGAGCGTTTTCTGACTCGAACGATCCTTATTAATCAACATAAACCGCAGCGTCCTCCTCCAACGCAAGATCCGTTACAGCCGCCAATTTGACAACTCCAGTAAGCATATCAAAAATCGTATTCAAATTTGTCATCAGTTTTTCAATGGCATAACCAATTTGAACGATGACAACTTCAGCAGCAACAAATTGACCAAAAGTCATTTGCCGCTCAACAACAAAATAAGATCCAAGCAAGAGCATCGCTCCAAACAACAGGGTGCGAAGTAGGACAGAACCAATAAAAAAGCGCTTTAAAACCTTAAAATGATCGTTTCTCGCCCCTAAATACTTACTGACAATATAATCTGTTGTCTTTGTCACTTCGTTCATTTTCATCTCATCAGCACGATAATGGTCAATTTGTCCGGCAACAGCTTCCAAATAGGCTACCGTCTCATATTTGTATTCAGACTCTTCAATACTTGTTTTCAACCCTCTTTTATAGTATAAAACAAGTATCGTAATAACAGAAAAAATGACAATAAGGCCAAAGGCCAGAAATACAGGATGATAAAATGACAATAAGACCACGCTAAAGAAAATTGTCACCACTGCGGCGATGATATCGATCAAAAGTTTGATAATTCCCTTTTGAATAATGATAACATCAAAAAATCGGTTAACCAACTCCACAAGATTTTTTCCAAGTAACTCTTTAGGTTTAATTCTCGGCAGGCGATAAGAAAATTCAACCGCCGATTTTAGAAAGATTTTCTGCTCTAAATACTCGACTAAGGTCAATTGTCCGATCAATAATACCCCGCCCACAATCACGCCAAATAATACAAAAGCAATTAAGATATAGGTAGAGCTATACATCGCTCCATTGCTTAAAAAATTAAAGATAGCTGTTATCCCTATCGGAATAGTCAAACTAAAGATACCGATGACGATGGCATAAATAAATATATAATTGATCGTTTTTCGTTCAGTATGTAATAAGCTGGCCAACCGTTGCAAAGGTGATGGTCCGCCTTGTATATGCCCCATAAAAATAGATAGAAGATAAGTTAGAAATGATGAATCTCAGCTAAAAACAACAGTAAAAACTCCGATCGATCATTCTATTAGTCCGATTTCTCTGTTTCTAATACTTGGTTGTTCCTTAAATGAAATTGTAGAAGGAATTTGACTCTCGACTTTACGGAGTGCACTAGCGACATTAAAAAAATTGCGTGTTTTCTTTTTATAGGTATAATCACGTGGTATTATGACCTCATTTACAGACTGTCCTTTGAGGTAATGCTGCAAATAATGACTGTTATCGGTACCCAAAATATCTGCAAAAATACTGAGCTTACGGTTTTTATAGCGCTGATAGATTCCGCTACAGGCTTTTAAAAAAGATTCAGATTGAAGTGTTTCCAGTTGATCTTCCAATCCAATTCCGAGTAATTCACTCGCAGAAGTGCTGCTTTTATTGCCATACACAAGGATAATATCGATAGAATCAGCCATTGACTCTTCAATACTTTGACGCACAAAATGGAGTGAATCAACTGTAAAATCACTAGGTATTAATATACGCGTTGTTTTAGCCATGCTTTTTTTTAGCAAAGTTAAAACGCACATATGGCAACGGAATGAATCTAAAATTAGCTTTCCATTAGAAAGCGAGCAACAGTATTAAAATGAGATTAGAAATGCAGTTGAAATTAAAACCACATTAAAATCGAAGGTAAGTGGGTAGTTCAATTTCTACAGTGGTGCCTTCACTCACAACAGAATTGACCTTCAATGTCCCACTATGCAACTTAATAATATTTCTGGCCAAAGGAAGTCCAATACCATAACCGTCAATGCCACTCGTATTGGACGCTCTAAAATAAGGATCGTAGATATGATCCAATTCGCGGGAGGGTATTCCTATACCTTTGTCTTTTATTAGAATAAACACTTTATCGTCCAATGCCCCTAAAGCAATATAAGCGGTTCTATCGGATGAATACTTACACGCGTTGCTGATAATATTGGATAGCGCAAGCTGTAGCAAAATTGCATTTCCATTCACCTTAAGTCGCATACTATCATCTGGTAATAGACTGAAATCTGTGATAATCTTAAATTTATCATTGATGGCCTTAACAGTCAGCTCGGAGTCCATCACGATCTGATCAATACGAACGGGGCTAAAAGCTGTCGCATTATTAACAAAACCTGTACGCGCCAACAATAAAAGTGCTTTTGTTTTCTTTTCCAAATGTTCTGCCGACTCAATGATCTTAAATAATGTTCGTTGGTACTCCGCTGTTGTTCGCTCTTTGGATAAAGCAAGATCTGCCTGTCCTATGATGGATGTCAATGGTGTATTTAGCTCATGTGATGCATTGCTGATAAAGTTCTTTTGTGTTTCGAAAGAAGTTTCCAAGCGCGTCAACATCCGATTAAATGTGAGTGCCAGACCATGAAGCTCACCTTTGTATTTATCCTCATCCAATCGTTTATAAAGATTTTCCGAACCAATCTCTTGCACCTCTTTCATCATGGTTAGTATTGGCTTTAAGAACGAACGTTTCATAAAAACCGAAACAACGAATATAAAGAGAATCCCCAAAATCAGACTTATAATAAGCAGATTACGAAGGTAGGCCAAATGGTGTGTATAAAAGTAATTTTCAGCGGAAGCGCCCACAATATACTTTCGACCATTTTGCGAAAAATATTTAGTTGAATAGAATTGATTACCCGACTTGAAATTTGAGCTTCCTTTTTTATTGATTTTATCCCAAAGTTCTTGATGAAATCCTTGGCTTCTTAAAATAGCACCATTGCTATCAAATTCTACCAAAAATTCATGCTGATTATTGAGATTTTCTATAAAATCAAGGCTCCACTGATCAGCCTGGGAGGCGGATTTACTATTCAGAAATTTTTCAGCAGCAATATTTCGCCGCAGATCCAGCCGTTTATAAAAATCTGTAAAAGCGAAATTTGTAACGGAATAAAAAATAAAGCCAACAAAACAACTCACATAAATGACCAGAATTGCAATGAGATAAATAAGCTTTCGATTATAATTGTGCATTTTTAAATATTCAGTCTTCTATTTTTAGAACATATCCCATACCAATAACCGTATGGATCGCTTTTTTGCTCGTTATTTTTTCAATCTTTTTTCTCAAATAATTCACATAAACATCGACAACATTTGATCCAATATCGAAATTTATTCCCCATATTTTATCCAAAAGCTCCGTTCTCTCAAATACCTTTTTGGGGCTCTGAATAAACAACAAGAGTAAACGATACTCTGTACTTGTCAGATTGAGTTCCTGCCCCTCACAGTAGGCTATTTTTTTATAATCATCAATACTCAGAAAACCATAACTAAATGTGTCTTTCGAGGGCTGTAACTCACGTTGTGTTGCCTGTACGATAGACTGTTGCCTGCGGATTAACGAACGTATCCGAGCCTTCAATTCAATCAGCTTAAAGGGCTTGGAAAGATAGTCATCGGCACCATTATCTAGTCCGAGCACCACATTCTCTGGAGTACCAAGTGCAGTCAGCATCATAACAGGTAAATCGGTATACCCCCACTGTCTGATCTGCTTACAAATATCCAGGCCGTTAGTTCCCGGCAAAAGAATGTCCAATAACACAAGAGAGACATCTTGCTTCGCCAAAAGCTGTTCCAGACCTTCCGAACGCCCCAAATGAATGACCCTATAGCCATCCTCGCCTAAGCCTTGTACGATCAAATCAGCAACATCCTGTTCATCTTCAACCAAAATAATTTTTTGCTCCTCCATATTCGTCATGATGTGTAGTTCTCTGTAATGAACTACGATCCAAGCTATAAAAATAACGTTTTGACTCAAGAGACACAAATTCCATTTTTGCCCGAATCCACACAAAAAGAATCTTGCTCTATTTTGCAAAAGCAAAAGCGCTGTGTTCATCGATCGTGAAACAGCGCTTTCGTCCCTAGTATTTAATTGGTTCAGCTATAATTTTACTTTACCCATTAACGGATCCGTCTTACTTGATTTACCAGTCTCTATATGCCCAGCATAGCGGAATTTGACCGCATGATCTTCTGAACTCGTTATTTCGATATCATACCAACCTTCACTCTTGCTGCAATCGATTTCAACCAAAGCAGGATCATCCTTGCGCATTGTCTTAGCATGGAAAAGATCATAGGAACAGTCTTTAAGAAGTAAATCCCAATTTAGCGACTCTGATTGTACACAAAGAATAGGCTTTCCAGCGACTACTTTCGTATATACATCAATAGCTGGAATATGTGACTTTGCGCCTTCAATCGTGCGATAAAAACCATTAGGGCCATGCAATGCAAATGATATGTACTCTCCTACAATTTTATCGAGTTCCCATTCATACGCTAATTGATCCCCTTCTCGTACCGTAAAATTCCAAACTTTACCCGCCGCATGGCCATCATACGCCACATAGGAAATAACATAATAAGGCAGACCCGCTCCCGCTTTAGCTGTATTGAGCCTTCTTTCCAAGGTTGAGCTGATGGAAAGCATCGTTGGTGTATGCTGTACTTTTAGCTGCAATTCATAAGGTAAAGCACAGGCATCCTTCCATCCCTGCTCTTGCATCTGCATAGCTGCATGATACTGACCTGTCGATTTGATTTCCTCCAGTTTTTGGCTGTCGATTTTCACAAAACCTGTTGGGAGCTTTTTATTCCTGGCGGAGAATATACGTTCAACATACTCATCTCTATCCACCGGATTAAGCCTTGTTTTGGAAATTTTATCTACAGGACGAAAAGAAGTCGTTAAGTCGCCACAGACCATTCTTCGCCATTGACTGATGTTTTCTTCTCGTACCACCTTACCCGTTTTCTTCTCCAAAAAATGTTCTAAAAATTGAAGACAGGAGGTGTGGTCGAAAACTTCGGAATTGACCCAACCACCCTTAGACCAGGGTGAAGCTATCACCATTGGTACTCGATAGCCCAAACCAATAGGACTTTCAAAACTTACATTATTACTATTTCTCCTTTTTCGCTCCTGTTCTAGCGTAACATATTCATCCGAAGTGTCGATTTCTGACACGGCACCCTGATCTTTGTTCGTGCTCAATGGCGGAACAAAAGGAGCGATATGGTCAAAATATCCATCATTTTCGTCATAAGTTAAGATGAAAATCGTCTTTTTCCAAACCTCAGGGTCTTTGGTCAATATATCGAGGACTTCGGATACGTACCATGCCCCATACCAAGGTGAGCCCGGATGATCCGAGAAACGACAAGGTGCCACTAACCAAGACACTGTAGCTAATTGGCGATCTTCAACATCTTTTCTAAACTGATAAAAAACATCTCCGGCTGGCACCTCAACTTCCTGCCGCTTTCCACCTTCTTTATAACTTAATTTATCAAGTTTGTGAAAGTTGGGATCAGCTAGATTAGTCACAAAAGCATTACGATGAATATCTTTTTCAAATTGGGATAGCTTTTCAAAATTTTCGGGGGTATAATGAATGACATCTCTTTTCAAATCCTCCAATTCCGCTTTGGCTTTGTGCAGCAATTCTTCTTTTGGATTTGTTTCCAAAAATTTATGCAGCTCTTTTACCCGTTCTTTCATCCACTGATAATGTGCCAAATGATATCTTACACCATATTGTTGGTGAAACTCCAGGTTGTTATCTGTAAAATTGGCCAACCAATCTTCCTCTTCTCCTTTAAAGCCTACTGGTAAACTTAGTTCATTTTGATAAACTTTCCACGAGACCCCTGCTTTTTGTAGTCGTTCAGGATAGGTTTTCCATTTGACATCCTTGTAGTTGATTTGACCATTGTCTACATGCGCAACAGATTCGGGATTTCGGGGTTCTTCGCGCACTGTACCAGTCCAAAAATACGATCGATTAGCGCTCGTTCCCGTCAGTGAAGAACAAAAATGATGGTCACAAACCGTAAATGCATCTGCAAAAGCATAATAAAAAGGAATATCTGCACGGTTATAATAACCCATTGTTAAAGGCATGGCCTTATATTCTGAATTACCAGAGCTCTTTGCTTCCAACCAATTATCCATTTTCCCGTCATGACGAGCAGCAACCATATCACGCCAACCATGCGGAAGCGACCCCATCCAAGTCGATTTACTATTGACGATATCTAAATGGAAAGGTGCAAAATATGCACCTTCCTTATTTCCTTGTATCCATACAGGTAGACCATTCGGTAATTTCATCGCGCGGGGATCGTTAAAGCCACGTACACCCTTCAAAGTTCCAAAACAATGGTCAAACGATCTGTTTTCCTGCATCAAAAAGACAACATGTTCGGCATCCAAAAAAGTTGATCCTTTTGGAGCTTCAATCGCCAAGGCTTTTTGTATTGATTCAGGCAGCCAGTTTATAGCGACTGTACTCCCAGCCAGCATGGCTGCTTTTTTTAAAAATACCCTCCTTGAATCCATTATTTTAACCACCAAGTCTGTAAATTAATATTGTCATTTCCGCCAAATTGTGATTTGATCGCATCAGATACATTCGCAGTATTATTATTGTACTCATCTTGAGGATACATCCAGCGATAGGCTGTTTTCACATTCGCAGATTTACGGAAACTCGGATATCCCGTGCGCAAATGATCAAAATAAGCCGAGTATCCCCCCTGATGAAATGAGCGTAGGTATTTCTGCATCAAGATACGTTCTAGCTTTTGCTCATTGGAGCTAGCTCCGTCAAGACTTACCGAATTTTGTTCAAGATATTTGGCCGCTTGTGCTTCATTTGTATAAGTTCCTAAATTTTTCGCATACTTTTCATAAAATTTGAACGACGCCTGTACTCCTTTGGTATACGTTGCATTGAGATCGCCCGTTATCCAACCTTTCAAAATGGCTTCAGCCAAAATAAACTGCATCTCCGAACAGCCCAATAAGACCAATGGCTCAGCTGTGGGATCTTGATAAAATCGTTCGTGGACTTTCGATAATTTACCTAATACAGCTTTTGCATTCACCTGTGCATAAGGAACAATCGGATCACCGCCTTCATAAGCCGTAAAGTCATTAATCGCTTTACCCGCTTCTTTACCCAGTCTTGTTTGTGTAGCGACGGCAAATAACCGCGGATCTTTCAGGTCCTGCAATCGTTGGATAAATGTTGAATCCATATACATTCCCGATCCATAACCGCTAGAGTTAAACTCCGGATAACGATTACCCTCTTGATTCAAAAAGACGAGTTGCCCATCTTCAGCACCACTAACATCAGTGATTCTAGACTCATTGGTAAATATTTTTGAAAATTCTGTTGCTGCATTAAATGGGAGATCAGTCGTTTTCTTCGAAAGCGTCAATAATACTTTTAGGCGAAATGAATTGACTAACTTATTCCAATTGCCATTATTTCCACCATAAATAATATCCCCATTTATGGTGTTATTGTTCTTCTTCAGAATAATACTTGCTTCCTCGAGCTCCTTCAATACACCCACCAAAACGTCTTTCTGTGTATCGTATTTCGGCGCAAAAATTGCCGAATTTTCACCCTTTGCTGCTTCTGAATAAGGGACATCACCAAACGTTAAGGTAAGATTATAAAAATAATACGCACGGAAAAATTTTGCTAATGCCAAATAACTTTCAGCGCCAATACGTTCAGCTTCTTCGGTCATCTTGGTAATATTGCGAAGATTACCATATTGCTCAAAGCTTCCCCTTTGCCAATTATAAATTTGATTCGCATTTTCACCATCCGTTTGCACAATCATTTTCAAGGTATATAGTGGTGAGGTACCGTGCCAGGTCCGAAAAGCATCCCATTCTACCTTCGTCAATAAAGCTTGCGGGTGGGTTGTTGTCGCTTCATTTGGATTAACATTTACTTCAGTCAATTTCTGACAAGAAGTCATGATTGAAAGAGAAAATAATCCAAGAAATATATGTTTATTAAATAATTTCATCGTACTACGTTATTAAAACTTAAAATCTAGAGAAAAACCAATATATCGCGTGGAAGGATCTTGTAAGTTTCCATCGTTTCCAACACCAAAATCAGGATCGATATAAGGTACTTTCTTCCACATAGCCAAATTATAGCCAAATAGTGATGCATTTAAGGCCGTAAGCTGTTTTAATTTAAACACCTTATTGACATCATAACCTACCGACAGTCTACGTAGTTTTACAAATGATCGATCAAATACATTGGCAAACAGTTTACTTTCAGACTCTGTAACTCTGGCCTGATAAGGATAATTTTGACTCCAAGCCTGCCAATCAACAGCTTTTGTATTACTTGTATACGTTCGGGTATCTGAAGTAATATTACCGTTCACGTCGCGGGTAAGCTCACCTCCTGTTACGATCACCCCATCTGGCACAAAAACTGGTTTACCTGCATCATATTGTTCCTGACGATATAAGACCGAAGAAGGATGCTTTCCACCCCACCACATTTTTTCTATGGTTGTCGAATTCATCACGCCGCCAATAGATCCGTCGAAATCAAGATTTACCTGAAATCCCTTAAATTTGAACTGGTTTGCAAAACCAAATTGCCAGTCCGGTTGAAAGTAACCTAAATACTGTGGAAATGGATTTTTGGTCGGCATACCCGTATTCGGATTCAAGATAACCTTACCATCAGCCGATTTTTCCCAAACAGTACCATAATAGCTGTCTGCACGATCGCCTTTTTTAAGATTACCGTATTTCGCTTGGTTATTATAAATTTCTTCCAAACGCTGAATTGCACGAGACCAGTTTACAGTAGACGTCCACGAAAATTGTTCATTTTTAATTATATTTCCTGTCAAAGAAATCTCCAATCCTTTTGTACGGTATTTATTTCCATTTACTTTACGCGACGTAAAAGCGGATGCTTGAGAAATACTCAAATCGATAATCTGATTTTTATCAACGACATTATAGTACGTCACATCAGCCGAAAGCCTATTTTTAAAGAAAGCCATAGAAGCACCAATTTCTAAGGAAATGGACTGCTGCGGAAGGATATCAGGATTAATAATACCTGCAGGATATGTTACTGATGGCGTCGAACCATAGGTAACATCTTTTTTATAAGTCGCGGCAATGCTATAAGGATCCAGATCAGAAGATACCGATGCCCAGGAACTGTACAATTTAACAAAGTCAATTTGCGCTGGCAGTTTAAAATAATCGGAGATAACACTACTTAGTGAAACCGATGGATAAAAGAATGACTGATTTGCCTTTGATAATGTGGATGACCAGTCATTTCTTCCTGAAAAATTCAGATAGGTCGACTTAAACACATTTAAATTTACCGACGCATAAGCACTTCGGATTATTTTTTCAGTTGTTGTATTTGTTGCCTTAACTGGGCCTTGGGTATTGCCTAAGTTATAGACAAATGGTACAACTAAACCATCTGTAGTTTGATAAAGCTCACGATAATCTCTTTTGAAAGTGGAAGATCCCGCATTAACGGTTACACCGAAATTATCAGACAACTGCTTAATATAAGTTGCTAAGACGTCCGCATCAAAATTGAGCTGTTTGCTATCCCAGTTTTTATAATCCCCATTCCGTGAATCGCCATAATTCATGTAAGACTTAGGACTCTGCATGTCCTGGAATAGATTTTTTTGTCTTGCTGCAGCACGACCTTTGATGGTAAATTCAGGTGAAATACGCCAAGTTAAAGCAGTCTGCCCGGCCAAAATATCTTGATCGTATACTTGGTTCAACTCATTAGCTGCAAAATAAGGGTTGTTGTACCAAGCATAGTTATAGTTTGCTTGACGATAGCCTTCCTGTCCCGGAATATAGAGGTGATCCTTTAATTCCTGTCCATTTACATCATTTCCCATCCACAACAAAATCGTATACATATGATTTTTAGGCCCATATCCATACCTTGGATAATTTGGAGATTTCACTTTATTATAGGATAAGTTAAGATCTAATTGTACCTCAGGAGTAAAACGGTAAGAGGTATTCAAATTTAATCCACCTGTAGAAAGCTTTGTATTGGGCACCTGACCTTTTTGATAGGCATATTTTCCTGTTCCAAATATGCTTACCTTTTCTGAACGATACGATAATGTCGCATTATTTTCGGTAATCAGTCCAGTTCCAAGGAAATCCTCTAAATTGTTATGTGCGACCCAATCAATCGGCACTCTTTCGTAACGTGACTTATCGTTATACTTGGTTCCACTCACATCACCCCACCAAGGAATCACTTCACCAGTTTGCTTATCACGAATCGGACTGTTCCATTGTGCAACCTTTATTCCGGAGTTCAATTTGGGACCCCATGTCATATCTCCATCTGAAATCCCCCCATCAGCACCATCCCAAAACTCATATTTACCGTTGGATCCACTTCCGAACTCCTTCTGCGATTCAGGAAAAACCGTAAATCCTGCAGAAAACATATTACTGGTTCCAACCGAAAACTCCAGCCTATCGCTTTTTGCACTTTTGGTTGTAATTAAGATCGCTCCATTTTTACCGCGTGATCCATATAAAGATGAAGCGGCTGTTCCTTTCAGCACATTGATATTCTCTATGTTTTGACTGGACATGTCGTAAAAATCAGATTCTACAGGAATACCATCTACGACAATAAGTGGGGTCTTACCACGCAATTGAAAAGATGGTGCCTGAAAAATCCCCGTTGGATTATTAACGATCAGACCAGATACTTGTCCCGTTAGCGCTGTACCAATATTCATTGTTTTAGACTCTTTAAGTACGTCTAATTTAACTTCTTGGGTAGCGTAACCAATTTGCTTCTTTTGTTGCTTGATACCAATTGCCGTGACAACAACCTCATCCAACTTTGAATCATCTTTTTCCAAAACCACCACAAGATCCCCATCTGTAGCAGTTATTGTAGCTGTTTTATATCCTAAAGAAGAAACACGGATTTGGTCGCCAACCTGACCTTTCACATTGAATTTACCATTAAACTCTGTACGCGTACTCTGTTTGCTGGTTTCATTGATGATCGTGCCGCCGTCAATAGGTTTGCCGTCCTGATCCTTAACAATCCCTTTAATAATAGCTTGATCGGCAATTTCGAGCTTGGTAGTTTCATTCGCAAAGTTTGCCCATACGCTATCGACATGTGCCGCATTCAGCAATGCAATAGCTAAGGTCACCTGAGCTGTTTTCCTAAATTGAGGTAGTTTAATAGGTTTCATTATTTTGAATTTTGCCCAAAAAAATGAAACCTATATTACTAGAAGATGAGTAGTATATTAACAATGCAATCTTAAAGATTGCTTAACTTAACATTAATATCGTTCGCGCTGCAATCTCCTATACATCAACCTGCATATTGAGCTTCCGCGTGCTTCGTCGAACCGCATAGATGACTATAATGAAAATAATCCAATCTATCGCCGCGCTCGCTACATAAATGCTGTGTACACCAAAATATTTTGGCGCAATAATTAAGATAGGAATATAAAATACAACCTGCCGCAATACACTGATAAAAGTCGCAGGCTTGGCATGATCAATGGAGGGAAACCACACCATCGCCATAAAAATAAATGGAAGAACCAATAAAACACTCATGTAAATTCTGAAATCCATTAGCTGCTGTATTGAAAAAATCGCTCCTGGTATCATGATAGATATCACGGCAACGGGATGCAGCATCACCAGCAACCAGAACGGAAGCAGAATCAGCAGCCCAGTAATGGCAAATAAACGGTACGAATTGATACTTCTCGTATACTGCCCAGCACCATAGTTCATCCCCGTTACAGGTTGCAAAGCCCGCATAAGCCCCCATAGTGGGGTATTTAATAAAATATAAAGCCGATTGACCGCCGTAAAAAACGTAATATCCATATCATTTCCGTAATTGGCCAATGCGTTGAAGACAACAATATTCTGGATTACAATCATGACCATCATGACAAACCCGGGCATTCCTAACGAAAAAGTTTCTTTTAAAATCGATAAATCCCAAGATAAAGACCAAAACTTTGTTTTGAACGAAGCCTTTCCCCCGGCGTAATACCATACACCTAAAAATGTGTAGATGATCATCGATATATTGGTTGCCCAAGCTGCCCCTGATACACCCCAACCAAAGTGTTCTATAAAAACCGGTTTAAGTAATACATCAACAAGCAACCCTATTGCAATCATCCAGGCCGCAGTTTTCATACGACCCTCTGCACGAATAATCATGTTGAGGGCCAAACCATAAATCCAGAAAAAACTACCCAATATGGTTGCTCGAAAGTAATCCACCCCAAGAGCCAATATCTCACCTCTTCCGCCCATCATGTAGACCAATTTGTCGGCAAATACATAGCAAGGGAGCGTAATTATAAGAGAGAAAATAATCGTCAAAAAATGCACCGTACCAAATGACCTATGTAATTTCTCCTGTTGATCCCCACCTATCCAAATGCTAATTGCCGCCCCCATACCTGTTCCGATCAGAGTACCAAAACCTTGTGCAAATTGGGCTAAAGGATAGGTTACACCGACAGCTGCCAACGCTGTATTGTTAATCAGATGACCAACAAAAATACCATCCAGAAAATTGTTCAGACCATACAGGACCATTGCAATCACGGCAGGCCACGACATCTGCCACATCACCCTGCTTAACTTGCCGTTTAAGATCAGTTGTTTCTGTTTCTCCATAACCTATCGTAAACGTTAAGCCCGGATTTCTTCACTCTCACTACGGCGATCTGTAGCAGATTTATCTTCAGCAACTCCGGCTTTCCAATACGAATAAGCATAAAGTTCCTGTCTTCCCCAACCGAGATCCTTACGCAAATAATTGCGAATCTCCTTAACTGTCGAAAATTCAGCAGCTATATAAGCAAATTTATCCTCTACGGGCAAGGATCTGATCTTCACCAAATCCGCCAAAAGGCTACCTTCCTGTGGCGTATCATTATGTAACCAGATAAAATCAATAGCAGCCTTAGTCTTCAATTGCTGTATATCTTCGCTACCATGTACTTCAATCATACAGATTCCCTTTGCCGAAGGTGGCAAATCTTCTAAGATTGCCCCCAGAACAGGAATTGCAGTTGCATCCCCAACAAGGAGATAGTTAGCTGCAACTTTATATAGAGAGGTCTTACCTGCTTTCATTAGAATCCCAAGCACATCGCCAGGTTTTGCAGCCATAGCCCAAGCTGAAGCTGGCCCCTCATCACCATGGGCAACAAAATCAATCCATACCTCATTTCTATCAAGGTTGATACCGCGATGTGTATAAGTTCGAACTGTTGGCCTAATCGCTTCATCCATCGGCTTCCACTGCCCTCGTTCATAATCAAATTCTGGAAAATAAATGCGATCTACATGCTTTGGCGGAATCAAGATCTTGTTATTGACTCCGACGGTCGTATTAGCGATTTGATCCACACCATCACCAGTCAAATAAACACGAATATAATGTGGCGTCAGGTATTCTTTTCTACTTACAGTCAGGGCGAGCTGTATTACTTTCATTTCAGTTTTTCCCATGATTTTCTAATTACGTACATATTTGATCAAAAGATTTCTATTAAGAATCTTTCTAAACAAAGGTAATTATTCGACTTTTATCAAACCCGATTCATGCGCTATTAAAACTTCCGTAAGAAGGAATAAAAGGTCCGTAAAGTGTGAAAAAAGCTATTCCACATTACAAGGTATTTTTTAGCTTACTCGGTGGGATTCCAAATTTACGTTTAAAGGCCTCCGAAAAATGGCGTTGATTTTTGTAACCAACCAAATCAGAAACTTCACCGATTGTTCGATCTTCATCTAGGATCAGTTTCTTGGCATGTTCCATTTTTGCGTCATGCCAAAAACCAAAAACAGTCGTACCAAAGAGCTCCTTAAAACCTTTTTTCAATGTGAATTCATTGGTACCCACCAGATGCGCGAGATTGACCAGTGTACTATTGGTATCCATATTTTTTAAAAGAAACTCACGAACGGCATATATCTTATCGATATCGGCTTGTTTTAACGAAACTGCTACAAAATCTTCTTCCTGAAACTGTTCCAATTGAAGAAGCAAGAGCTCCATAATCTTTGCTTCCAGGAAAATTTTCTTAAAAATTCCCTTTCGTTGACAATTAATTATCTCGTTGATAATTTGATACATATCATGGGTAATCCGTCTATGCATATTGGTCAGCAATCCCGATTTACCACGGTCAATGGCATTACGAAAATCTGCAAAGAATTTAGAATCGTCGGGTAAGAATCTTTTAAAAAATTCGGGCGATAAGTTTATTTCACATAACTGAAACTCCTGATTCCCCCAATCCATTTGACCACACATTGAATTTCCGTAAATAATATTATGCTGGTAGGTCTCGAAATTTACACCTGAGGGCATCATTTCGCCACTCGCCTGACTATTACCCTTTAAAGCAAAGTGCATTTCAACTGTTTCAAAATCACTTTCAAAACGAAACCGCATCCGTTTAAATAATTGTGCATGACCGTAACCAATATGAATACCATCGAAGAAAACCTCCTTGTAAAAACCTTTCCCAAAAGTAGTATCTAAATGTGTTACAGATTCATAAATTCCCGTATCGACAGAAAAGCAGGTACTTGGGTAAGTCCGCTCCAATAATAAATTGGGTGAATCAATATCATATAATCTTAGTGCCATTTTTAATTCCTTTTAGGATTCAAATAGTCTTACGCACATTAGGCAATATATCTTAGCAGAAATATTCCCTTCGACGGACATTTTACTCCTTTATGCAGACCCCATAACAATAGAATGCCTGCTATCTTTGACTAAAGTATGAAATCATTTAGAATCATTCTTAATTATTTTAAAAATAATTCACTATGGATACAAATAGAAATCAGGATATGGCAGACAACTTTCCACTCATCCAGGATAGCATTTATAATAACATCAAGATTGCCAATCCAAATGCAACGAAACATGATATTATTTTAGCCGCAGAAAAAGCGAAAGTCTTAGATTTCGCCTGGGAATTTCCAAAGGGGCTCGACACATGGATTGATGATAGCAGATATCCTTTATCCAGCATACAACAACAACAAATCCAACTGGCCCGTAAATTTTTAAGGGCATTGTCGTGATGACAATGCCCTCCTTATGCTATGCCGTGCAGCGTGCTGCGGTGGCATAACTATTTAATCACCTCAGTTAACTATAACCAGCCCTTTACGAGATCGTTATGTTTCCTGACCCATTCTTTTGCCGTAATTGCTTTGTTCTGGCTTCCCTGCATTTGTGACAACAAATCAGCCATTGTTGATTCATCAAAGTGGACTTTCGAGAAAAATCGGGCTAGCTCCGGCTGCTCAATGTTAAAGTCTCCCCGTGCAAAAATTTTAATTTGCTCGGCATCACCCAATGTCTTTTTGGGGTCATCCAAAAACTTCAATTTCATTTTAGCAAACATCCAATGCGGTTGCCAGCCAGCTACCACAATCCAACGTTTTGCTTTGATCGCGTTTTGCAATTCCGTGATCATAGCGACGGTAGATGAGTTCACATGCTTATAATCGAGGCTATAATCTTTGATCACCTGATCCACCGCACGTGTTATTCCAGCCCCCTTTTCTATACCAATGATCCTTCTATCAAACTCTTTTTCATGTTTTTTCAACTCTTCAATTCCATCAATTGTTACGTAATCCGGTACAACAAGTCCATTTCGCGCATGGTTATAACTCGTTCCAAGCTCTTCAATATTTGGGAATTTAGCCACTTTACTTCCATGGGTCAATGGCAGCCAGACATCCATATATAGATCTGTATCGCCATTGTTCATGGAGGCTAAGATCATATCTGGCGTAGCCCGCTGGATAACAACATGATACCCCTTTTCTTCCATAATAACTTTTGCGACCTCTGTCATTGCGACTCCTTCGGCCCAGCCATCGACCATACCGATATGAATAATATTTTTATTCCGGCCTGTGGTGCATGAAGCAAGCAATAACACCATCAGACACAACACCATACTTTTTATTTTCCTCATACTATGCTTTCTTTTTTACAAAGCCCTGCGTGATCCGATCCAAAATAATAGCGAGAATCACAACGGACAAACCGCTTTCAAAACCAAGACCAATATCCAAGTTGTTGATACCCTCAAGCACTTTTTCTCCCAAGCCACCAGCAGCAATCATTCCGGCAATAACAACCATCGATAGAGACAGTAATATGGTCTGATTGATCCCCGCTAAGATTGTTTTTGTAGCCAAGGGCAGCTCTACTTTAAATAAGATCTGACTATTGGTAGCTCCAAATGAACGCGCAGCTTCCACAATATCTTTTGGAACCGCATCAATCCCTAGAGTCGTCAAACGGACAGCAGGTGGCATAGCGAAAATAATGGTAGCAAAAGCTCCCGGGACTTTACCGATACTAAAAAATAACACCGCTGGAATCAAGTAAACAAAGGCAGGCATCGTCTGCATTAAATCAAGTAAGGGCCGAATGATTTTCGCTGCTAGTTTATTCTTCGCGGCCCACACGCCCAAAGGAACTGATATAACCAATGCTGTCAGTGTAGCTACCAATACCAGGGCCAAAGTCTCCATCGTTGCAATCCAAAATCCCATCAGATAGATCAATGTTAATCCCACCAATGTTGTCAATGCAACCCCTTTCCCAGATTTCCACCAGGCTAAACCTGTAAATAATGCGATGATAATAAAAAAAGGTATTGTTGTTAGCACCCATTCCAGTCCAATAATGGATGCATTCCCCGTATTTTTTATCAAGTTAAAAAATGGTTCTAAATGATCTGTCAGCCAATTGACGGCTACAGCAATGTATTGTCCTATATCGATTACTTTATTCATTTCTACTGATTATTTGCTTTCTCTTTTAATTCAATAATTTCTTCTTCATTATACTTTGTCGCTTCGATAATCAATGATGTCTGTGTTACGATCCCCAACAAACGATTATGTTCATTCACCACAGCGATTGGCGACCGGATCTCCGATATCAAGGGCAACATTTCTTCAACGGTCACCTCTTTTGATACAGTTGGAACGGTCGTATGTATAATGGATTCTACGGTAGGTTCCCTACGCTTTGCAGATTGAATGACTTCACTCATATGAACAAAACCAAGAAAAGTCTCATGAGCATCAACTACAGGGAGAATCTCAATTCCTGTCGACCGCATTTTACGTAGAGCCCCCTCAGGGCCATCTTTTTTGAAACGTACAACAGTAGGTTTCTCAAACATCAGTGAACCTGCCGAAATGATGGACTTGCGATCCACTTTTTCAACAAAGGCTTTAACATACTCACTCGCTGGATTTGTCAAGATATCTTCCGCAGTACCGATCTGTTCGATGACACCATCTTTCATAATAGCAATACGATCGCCCAATTTGATTGCTTCATCGAGATCATGGGTAATAAAAACGATCGTTTTTTGTAAATTATCCTGCAACTCCAATAACTGATCTTGCATTTCTGTTTTAATCAGGGGATCTAGTGCTGAAAATGCCTCATCCATCAGTAATACTTCGGGATCATTTGCAAGTGCCCGAGCCAGTCCAACCCGCTGTTGCATACCACCAGATAACTGAGACGGTAACTGTTGTTCAAATCCGCTCAGCCCCACTACATCAAGTGCTTTCTGAGCCTTAGATTCCCGTTTGTCTCGTTCTTCCCCTCTTAGTTCTAAACCAAAAGCGGCATTGCTCAATACGGTGTGATGTGGCAACAGACCAAACTTCTGAAAGACCATACTCATTTCTGTCCTACGGACTTCAAGAAGATCTTTATTATTTTTCCCTGTAATATCCTCTCCATTGATAAATACCTTTCCTGATGTGGGTTCGTTCAATCGATTAAGACAACGGAGCAGGGTAGATTTCCCACTGCCTGATAGTCCCATTATAACAAAGAATTCACCCTCGAAGATTTCAAAATTAGCTTTGTTGATTCCGATCGTGCAATCTGTCTTTGCCAAGATCTCCTTTTTGGAGAAACCCTCATTTAGTAATTTCAAAGCTTGCTTCTTCTGTTTTCCGAAAACAAGTACCAAGTCTTCAACTTTTACTTTTACCTTGCTAGTTTTATCCATTCTTTAATTTTTTTAAACATAAATAAACCATAAGGGCATGAGTAACCCACTAAGGCCATACGCCTACGCTATTTTCTTACAAATAAAAATATCCCTACAGTTGAGTTCGTTTGATCGAAATCTTACTCGTACAGTTCAATCAACTTATTAACTAACATACTTTACTCTCGGTTCGGTAAGAGCAATGATGAAAAAGAAACTAATCTTTTAAAGACGAAATGCTCCATTCAAAAAGCATCTCCAAAATATACTTCAACAAGTATAACGAACAACCTAGGCTGTGCCAACGGCACAAAGCCATAGCGGAATAAACTCACGCCATTCTGTCTTTTGACAGTACAAAGGTACGAAAAATAAATTTAACGTCTTTTTCGGACCATATAAACCTATTTTACAACAACTTATAAAAATAAAAATGAGATCTGATTTTTTGAAGATAAAATCAGTAAACTTAGTAGCTAAACCAGCCGGTCTCGCAGCCCATATTGTACACATAATCCCTTTACCTTTTCCGCAAATGCCTGTCGATAATAGCTGGAAAGTTTACCGTCCGGACCAAACAATCGTTGGTATTTTTCCACGAGCTGTGGATAGTGTTTTTCAACCGCACGCATAACCAAAGTCCGATTATCACCAGGGTCAGAACCATATAATGCCAAGGTATCTCTCCGTTTTGTTTTGTTAAGAATGGATTTAGCAATTACACGCTGCATACGGAACTTTACGTTTAATGAAAATCTATCTTATAAAAACAGATTTTAACATCCTAAGTTAGTTCAAAATTACGACTAAGAGACAAAAAATAACTCCATAAAATTATTCGTTTAAATAAATTTCACAAAACTCCTTTCGGCTACATATTCCCTCAATTTGGCGATTTTTATTAGACGCGCTTTATGGAAGTTTGTATTACAAATACAAAGAAATATGACACAAAATACGCAAAGTAAAATCTGGTTTATCACGGGCAGTTCGCGCGGATTCGGGAAAATCTGGACAGAGGCAGCATTACAGCGGGGAGACAAAGTAATTGCTACCGCACGACGACTCTCTTCCATCGCCTATCTCAATGAGAAATATGGAGACAACGTATTGACACTGGAATTGGACGTTACCGACACCGAAAAAGTAAAAACTGTTGTACAACAGGCATATGATCACTTTGGCCAGTTAGACATTGTCCTTAACAATGCAGGTTACTCTCTGGTTGGAACTATTGAGGAAGCTAGCATGGACGATATTCGAAAACAATACGAAACAAATATCCTTGGACCGGTAGCTGTCATTCAAGCTGTTTTACCATTATTACGTCAGCAAGGACATGGCCACATCTTAGGGACATCAAGTAGCCTAGGCCACGTTACACTGCCTGTAATCGGATACTATTGTTCCTCAAAATGGGCATTTGAAGCAATACACGAAAGTTTAGCGCTTGAGGTCAAAGCGTTTGGCATCAGAGTAACCATCATAGAACCCGGAGCCTATGCCACCGAATTTGGAAGTCAGGAATCACTACAATTTGCTGAAACATTAGATCCTTACCAAGATTTTAAAGCCCAATTTTTTACTGATTTAGGAAAAATGGAGAAAGGTGATCCGAATGCGACTCCAGCTGCAATCTTCAGTATTGTTGACACAGAAAATCCTCCCTTGCGGTTTAATCTAGGAAATGGAAACCTATCTTGGGTAAGTAGTGTATATGCCGAAAGGATTGCCACATGGAAAGAATGGGATACTGTTTCAGCACAAGCTCAAGGCGTTTCTAAGTAATCCCTATGTCAATAATTCATTCTCGTTTACATTATCGACTATTGTAAACGAGAATTATGTAAATTCAAAAATGAAAAAAGAACAAAAAGCTCTCCCAAAGATGGAATCCCTATCGGATATTCACCGTGCTTTTGGCCTTCCAACACCGGCCCACCCCTTGGTCAGCATGGTGAATGGCAGCACTCATCAGGTTATGCTCAACAATATTCCTCAACCGCATGTATTGAATTTTTACAAAATATCCTACAAACCGAGTGTTAAAGGAAAACTCATCTATGGACAAGGTTACTATGACTTTGACGAAGGTGGACTTCTGTTTGCCGCTCCAAATCAAATTATAGGAAACCACGGCGCAAATGAAGGCGAAGTATGCTCACAATATACCCTTTTGATACATCCTGATTTCTTTTGGGGATATCCCCTAGCAAAAAAAATAAAACAATACGGCTTTTTTTCTTATACCACAAATGAAGCCTTACATTTATCCGAAAAAGAAAAAGACCGAATTATTTCCATCTTCCGACACATCGATGAAGAATTAACTAGCCGAATCGATGACTTTAGTCAAGATGTGATTATTTCCCACATTGAATTACTTTTAAATTATGCCAACCGATTTTATAAAAGACAATTTATCACCCGAAAAGCGATTAATACGAACTTAATAGCCAAACTTGAGGAAATATTGGAAGCATATTTCTCTAACAATATTTCTACTAAACAAGGCATTCCAACGGTACAGTATCTTGCTGAACGCCTACACATTTCAGCCAGTTATTTAAGCGATATGCTCCGTTTGCAGACCGGTGAAAATACGCAACATTTCATCCATGATAAAATAATTGACAAAGCAAAAGAGAAATTATCCATCACAAACCTATCCGTAAGCGAAGTTGCTTACGACTTGGGCTTTGGCCATCCCCAATCATTTAACAAGTTATTCAAAGCGAAGACAAATATGTCTCCTTTGGCCTTCCGAAAATCTTTTCCCCAACCAAATAAGTAGGTAAATACGAGAAAAATAGGTGATATAGCACAAATAATTGCAAATATTTCATTTTCAATACCTAATAAAGGCATTTATTCCTTACCTTTATCCTATTGAAACAAAACTCAACCCCAGCCATGTTTATCGGCGCAGTCAAATGGTTCGACAATAACAAAGGATTTGGTACTCTTGCGTTACCTTCCGGAGAAGAACTCTTTGTGCATATACGCAGGTTTAAAGTTCCTCCAGAACATATTATTCAACCTGGAGAAGTTATTGTTGGCGACAAGAAACCCGACCCTAAAAGGAGCGGTTATCTCGCTCAGAACTGCAGGATTCTCAAAAGGCCCGAAGATTGGAAATTCGTCATCTCGCTCCTCGACAAAGAACACACCGTACTCCTCCCCGACAGCCACGGTCGAGAACAAAAGCATAACTTAACCTCATTAACAGCAAGACAACTTTTAAGAACCCAGCCCAGAGAACATATTGTGGCCATGCTGACCGCTAATTTTGATGTTCATTTTGATAGCTCAATTTTCATTTCCTATGCCGAATTGATCGACAAAAGCATTACTGGTGTTTTTGAGAAAGAAACCGCTTACGAGATACTTTCCAAAGTGTTCGATTACTTTGGGAAACATGTCTCGCATCAAATCCTATTTCGCGTATGGAAGGAAAGCATGTTTAGGTATATTGGCTATCCGGCAGAAGGCGACTACGAAATTCCTGAGCTTGTATTTAATCTGAATGCCACAGAAATCAATTGTGAGGATCTTGCCAGAATTAGCACCTACAGTTATGGAAAATCCTTTTGTACTGATTTTGTAAATGCACTATTTGACGATCTAGAAACAATGGATAAGCAAGATATCGAGCCGCTGCTTCCATATATCGAGTTCTTAGAGAATGAGGCGTCTATCGAAAAAATACAGACGTTGCTGCAAGAATAGCTTAAACTATTTAATCTCGTAAAATTAGCATGCAATCCGCCCTAATATAAATAAGCGAGATCAGACAAAGAATCTAAACTATTGATTATCCTTCGTATGATAATAATTCAATATCTACGAAGGATAAGTTCTTCACCTAAAATTCTCTTAGTGCGCTATAATTAAGAATGATTGATACCCATTCCACCGTCCAAAACAAAATCAGCGCCAGTGATGTAAGATGCATGATCACCACTCAGATAAACAACCATTTTAGCGACGTCTTCAGCTGTACCTATCTTTTTGAGTGGAGATTCTGCTGCCAACTTATTCCAAATATTTTCGACAGTCTGCTGGTCATAATTCTTGTTGAGAACATCCGTCCTAGTCGGACCCGGACTCACGGTGTTTACACGAATTTTACGGTCTGCAAGCTCCATTGCTGCTGTTTTGGCAAAGGAATTAACGGCCGCTTTACTCGCTTGATAAATCGAACTCGCTGGCATATTTAAGGTAGCTACATTAGAAGAAAGAATAACGACAGACGCACCATCGCGAAGAAGTGGAATAAACCTGCTCAATGTAAAATATGAGCCTTTTAAATTGATATCCATTACTGCATCAAAATTCGCTTCTGATGCTTCATCAATAAAACCTCCTTCACCTGTAATACCGGCGTTGATAAATAGGACATCTATATATCCAAACCGATCTTTTATTTCTTGAGCAAGTTTTTCAATATCCTGTAGTATAGCCTGATCCGCCACGTAGGCTGTTGCTCCTATCCGCTCAGCGGCTTGATCAATAGCTTGTTTTCTTCTTCCTGTAATAATAACTTGTGCCCCATTTTCCCTAAACTCCTTCGCTGTTGCAAAACCAATTCCACTATTCCCTCCTGTAACTAAGACGACTTTGTTTTCTAAATTTTTCATTGTTCTATTTTTTGACAAATATATCGGGTATTTGATATACATTTGATACCAGTATAATAGAGTATACCAAAATTACCATGGAAAGAAATCAAGTAGAAGAACTAAGGGCATTACAAGACACCCTGTATTTTATAGGTGGAAAATGGCGTATTCCCATTATCAATTCATTATGCAACGGTAATAAACGGTTTCGAGAAATTGAACGAAGTATCCCTGGGATCACCACTCGTATGCTGTCCAAAGAATTGAAAGATATGGAACTCAACAAGCTTGTTAGCAGAAAAGTCTATCCGGACAGTCCTGTGCTAATTGAATACCTACCGACTGCCTATTGCCGGACATTTGGTAATATCATCCAAGAAATGATTAACTGGGGCCGAGAGCACAGAAAGGTGATTATTGAAGAATCTGTAGAATAGACTGTTAAGATCTATTCTACAGATTTAAATCGAAGTGCAGTAAGACTGACTTTATCACCATCCCCTTCCACTAACGAAACAGTAATTTTGTAGCGCCCCGGAGCCTTAAATTTCATCCATCCCCAAGGGTACCAGTTATACACAGAAGAGGCCGCTTGCTGATTCTGTACGATCTCCCCAGCCGAGTTTTCGATCTTCCACACCACTCTCCCCTGCCCCGTATAATTGAGATCAATTTGATAATAGCCTGGCTTAACAATGTCTATAGCATACGTTAATTTACTTTGATCAGTCCATTGCCCTACTTGAACCACATGCTTCCATTCACCGAATTTTTCCATCCATGATTTTCCAGTTTTATTACATCCTTCAACTTCAGCAAAATCAACAGGCACAATTGTCTCCATCGCCGGATCAACACCTAACATCATATCAATAGCTGGTATCTCCTCCATAACAACTTCAATGACAGAAACCAATGGATCGGGAGCTACACCTGGCATATTGATTTTTAACCATTTTCCATCGAACGTGTAATTCAAGGACTTTTTGCCGTTGGAAGTTAAAAGGCTAATCGACTTTATCCCTTTTGTTAGGCCCGGAACAAACAACTTTCCATTGGCCGGCCAATGATAGACCAACAACGAAATCTTACGCCCCTGTACAGTAGCATCTCCCCAGGGTAAGGCATGCCCCCAAGGTGACGCCTGTGCGCCATAAACGGTCTCAGGATATTTCCGGATCCAGGCACCCGCACCGCGCAACGCTAAACTCGCTGGTTCTGGAATAGTCCCGTCTGGCTTGGGGCCGACATTTAACATATAAGTCCCACCTCGACCAACCGTCGACAATGTACGCAATAGGATCTCGCGAGCACTCTTCCAATTATTGTCGTACCAAGCATATCCCCAAGAATCGTTGGTTACATCCACTGCTTCCCAAAGACCTGGAACATTCTGCCGCGGTACTTCCATATCTCCTAAAGTAGAATAATCCCCGAGCCCGTGCCCAACTCGCCCTGACACAAATGCTCCGGGTTGATTTTTATGAACCAATTCAACAAGTTTTTGTGCATATTTCTTGTCCATTCCCCCAGGAGTATCGAACCAGACCAATTCTATCGGTCCATACTCAGTTGTAATCTGATTCACCTCAGGATAACATTTCTCCCAAAAATAATCATCAAATGTTTTCGGCTGACCAGCTGCATTCACCTTGGGGCCTCCATTTCCGCCAGGATAGGTCCAATCCTGATTTTGCGAATAATAGAACCCAAAACCAATTCCCCCCTCTTTACAGGCTTTTGCGAGCTCAATCATTGGATCACGCTTAAAATCAGTAGCCTCAACAATATTAAAAGAATTCACCTTAGAATGAAACATCGAAAATCCATCGTGATGTTTACTTGTAATCACGATGTAACGCATTCCAGCATCTTTTGCAAGCTGCACAATAGCTTTAGCATCAAAATGATCTGGACGGAAAGAACCCGCAGCGGCCATATAGTCCGCAACAGGGATATTGGCCATACTCTTGTTCATGAGCCACTCCCCTATGCCATAAAACGTTTTTCCCTTCCAGGTATTTGCTAGCTGCGAATAGATTCCCCAATGGATAAACATCGCATATTTGCCTTCACGGAACAGTTTCCCTCTATTTTGGGCGATCGGTTTATTTCCCCCTTCACCATTCCACATTTGTTCCATCTGTTGCGCTGAAACCTGGTTCACAGTCAGCCCCGTCAGTGCTAGACAAAACAATATCTTTTTAACAGCTATTTTTAACATCTTAAACCTTGGGCAGATTATAACCATTATGATAAACTTT
Organism: Sphingobacterium paramultivorum; assembly: GCF_014109745.1. Taxonomy (NCBI): domain Bacteria; kingdom Pseudomonadati; phylum Bacteroidota; class Sphingobacteriia; order Sphingobacteriales; family Sphingobacteriaceae; genus Sphingobacterium; species Sphingobacterium paramultivorum. Next base: position 627,782 of record NZ_CP058555.1, on the reverse strand, counting down.
CGCCAGGTACTGGTCTGCATCCTTATCATTGAAACTGCGCTTTTGTTTGTCCCAGAACAATTTCTTTTTGGCCCGATAAGCAATATTTCCCATTTGTGAGAATATCGCGATATGTGCCCCAGCTTCTATCGGAGCATGTAAACCCTCAACGGATTTCTTTCTAACTGCTTCTACAAAATTAACCATATGCTTGTCCAATCCATTATCCTGTGAACGTTGAAAAGAGACAGCATCCATTCGCCCTTTCTCCGGGATAACTTCCCAGCCCTCGCGATTGACGACCAAGGTACCATTATTGCCAATGAAAGCAACTCCGTGAGTCTTTTCGTAAGGCCCCAAATCTATCCCTGTTGCCTGCTCCCATTGAACATTAAATCCATCAAACTCGTATACCGTTGTTAAACTATCTGGTGTTTCAGCGGCATCGTCAGGATAAGCAAATTTACCGCCAGCAGCCATAACCGAAACAGGATCTGATACTTTCATTCCAATTAGCGCATAATCCAACATATGTACCCCCCAATCGGTCATCAAGCCACCCGCATAATCCCAATACCATCTAAAATTGAAATGAAAACGATTGGGATTAAACGCACGTTTTGGTGCTGGTCCCAACCATTTATCATAATGTACTCCCGCAGGAACAGGAGCGTCAGCCTGAACCGGAATACTCTTCATCCAACCTTGATAAGCCCAAGCCTTAACAAGACGTATTTTCCCCAATTTTCCGCTATGAACAAAATCCATCGCATCTCTGAAATGTTGTTGGCTACGTTGCCACTGCCCAACCTGTACAACGCGCTTATGCTTCTTAGCAGCTGCAACCATAATTTCGCATTCCCGAATGGAGTTTCCAATCGGTTTTTCGACATATACATCTTTTCCGGCCGCAACAGCATCAACCATTTGCATACAATGCCAATGATCAGGTGTAGCGACAATAACAACATCAACGTCATTTGCTTTTAGGAGGTCTTTATAATCGATGTAAGTCTTCACATTAATATTGCGTTTCTTTAATTCCTCAGCTCGATTCCCCAAAACATTTTCATCGACATCACATAATGCCGTACACTGCACTCCTGGTACCTTCAAGATGGCGTTCAGATTGGACCAGCCCATTCCGTTTGTACCGATCAGCCCTACACGAACCGTATCAGCTTGAAAACCGAATACTTTCGTCTGTGCAAAAAGTGCTGATGCAGCCAATAGACTCGTATTTCGTATAAATTCTTTTCTCTTCATTGTTTAGTTTGGTTTATATTGATATTGTGTATTCATTACTAGGAAGACGATTATCTTGGGATCCCCCCTAGCGAGATTACTAATATAACATTTAGTCTTTAGGATGAAGAATATTAATCCAAACAAAATAGCTGAAATATAACACTTTGAATGCTGTAGATAATTTCTATATTTGTTAAAAACAAGCATAAAACCATGGGCCGAAGAACTTGTCTTTCTCCTCCAGCAAAATAATATAGCGCAATGTCAAACGAATAATGGCGTCCGATCAGGAGCAAATTCGGATGATATAAGGATTAACTATTTATTTAGCTTTTAAATTTCCCTTTTGGGAAAGACATTTTTTTATGAAAAAATCATATTTAGTACTTCATACCGCAGTATTGCTCGCAGGCTTCACCGGTGTTTTCGGCAAGCTCATTACCCTCAATCAAATACCACTCGTCTGGTTTCGGGTTTTACTCTCAACAATCATCTTATTCCTCGTTCTCAAATTATTCAAAATTGAGCGTTTAAAATCCACTAAAGATGTGTTTAAAATTGCGAAAGTCGGCCTATTAATCACCATCCACTGGATATTTTTTTATGGTAGCATCAAGTTTTCCAACATTTCCATTGGCGTGGTTTGCTATTGCCTAACCAGTTTTTTTACCGCTGTATTAGAGCCAATCATCAACAAGAAAAGATTTAGCGCAGCGCAGCTCATGTTAAGTATGCTGACATTGATCGGAATCAGTTTAATCTTTCATTTTGATAGCTCTTATCAACTTGGGATTATTTTGGGTGTAATTTCAACTATTTTTGCGGCTTTATATACCATTTACAACGAGCGACTAGTCAAACAATATGATAGTAAATTGCTCAATTTTTATCAGATGCTTAGTGGCACCATTGTATTGGGACTCGGACTGCCCATTTTCTATTATCTATTTCCCACCGAACGTTTTATACCGAGCTTTTCTGATGGGGTCTATTTAATCTTACTGGCTTTATTTTGTACGGTTGGCCTCTATGTTCTTTTTGCTGAATCACTCAAGAAGCTATCTGCATTTACGGTCAATTTGAGTTTCAATCTCGAGCCCATCTATTCGATTATCATTGCTTTTTTATTCTTCAACGAAGGCAAACAAGTCAATGCTTCCTTCTATGTTGGACTCGCTCTTGTACTCGTTTCTGTTCTTCTCCAAACGATGCGCTCTATCAGAAAAAAAACTTAATAGTCCCTTATTCCATAGGCAAAAATCGCATTGATTGCCTATGGAACCTCTATTTTAACATTAAGAAAAGAATTAATTTTCATCACATTTCTTAGGCAGATGGTGCCTTTGGCAGACTCGCAATATGTTGTCCGGCTTTCATGCCGGAGAAAATACATCCCCCCAAAAATGTACCTTCCAGTGCCCGATAGCCGTGCATCCCGCCACCACCAAATCCAGCCACCTCACCCACAGCATACAAGCCCTTTATCACCTCGTCATCCTTTGTTAGCACTTGTGCTTGGAGATTCGTTTTAAGACCACCTAAGGTTTTCCGGGTCAGTACATGGAGACGTACCGCAATAAGCGGTCCATTTTCCTGCGCCAGGATTTTATGAAGGGCTGCCACTCGGCCTAATTTATCACCACGGTAATTCCGTGTATTCCGGATGTAATTTACTTGCGTGTCCTTTGAAAACTTATTATCTACTTCCCGGTCACGCGCTTCAATTTGTGATTTAATTGCTTCATAGTCCAATAGATCCTCCCCTGTCAAACGATTCATACCGGCTACCAGATCCTTTAGATTGTCCGAAACAATAAAATCAGATCCTTTTTCCTTAAAAGCCTCAACGGGCCCGGGCGCATTTTTCCCAAAAATGCGCTTCAAAAATAAGCTGTAATCCTTGTTGGTAATATCTGGATTCTGTTCTGAACCCGAAAGAGCAAACTCTTTTTTGATAATCTTCTGCGTCAAAATAAACCAGGAATAAGAAAAGCCTGTCTCTTGCAGGTGCTTGAGTGTACCCAAGGTATCAAATCCAGGCAAATAAGGAGCAGGAAGTCTGTTGCCGCGGGCATCAAACCACAATGAAGAGGGCCCAGGCAAGATACGGATGCCGTGGTTAGGCCATATTGGATTCCAATTTTCAATCCCTTCCGTATAATGCCACATGCGATCGCGGTTTATCATATGAGCCCCAACCTCTTCCGCAATTCCGAACATTTTTCCATCGACATAGGCGGGAACACCTGAAATCATTTGTGCCGGCGCTTTCCCTAATCGTTCAGGCCAATTTTCCCGTACCAATTGATGATTTGCACCGATTCCTCCCGAAGCTATAACGACTTGATCTGCATAATATTCAAACGCCGCAAGAATAGTTCTGTTGGTTGCAATACCCCTTGCTTTGTTATCATCTTCCAAAACATCGCCCGCAATTCCAATGACCGTGCCATCTTGCGTTAGCAATTTTGTCACGCGATGTCTAAACTGAAACTGCAGAAGACCTTTTTTCTGCGCAGCATAAGCTTTATCCACAAAAGGTTTCACAACGCCGGTTCCGGTTCCCCAACTGACATGAAATCTAGGCACAGAATTACCATGCCCCGAGGCCGAACCATCACCGCGCTCCGCCCAACCGACCATAAACATCAACTTTATACCAAGCTTAGCAATGTAGGCCGACTTTTCTTCCGTTGCAAATTTCAAGTAGGCCTCAGCCCATTGTCGTGGCCAATAATCCTCCTCGCGGTCAAATCCGGCAGTCCCCATCCAATCCTGTCGGGCTAGTTCATAAGAATCCTTGATACCCATGCGACGTTGTTGCGGCGAATTGATAAGAAAAAGTCCCCCGAAGGACCAATAGGCCTGCCCCCCTAGATTTTCTTCCGTTTCCTGATCTACAAGAAGCACTTTCTTACCAGCATTGGTGACTTCCATTGCTGTCGTAAGTCCTGCCAAGCCAGCTCCAATGATAATCACGTCAGGTTTAAATTGTTCTACTTTTTGCATCGTTATCCTTTTGCTCAACTGCTTATTCCAATAAAAATGGTATTGATCGCCTTCGAAAAGACTTACTGCATGACATAAATTTACTAGTTTATACAGGAATGAGCAAGAAAAACTTAGCTATAACTGTTCAAGCTTTCCTTAAAAAAACACCTAATGATATATCACAAAAATAATAGAATAACCTAATTTAAATTATTTTAATAATAAAAAGTTGTATTATAACTTTGTTCTATCAATCATTCAGATAATAGTAAATGCAATTTCGAACAGATTTATTTGGTGAGAAAGGCGCATTAGCGTAATAAATAATTTTAATAGGAAAAATAAAAAAATGGAATACAGAAAATTAGGAAAAACAGATTTAGAATTATCAGCAATTACTTATGGAGCTTTCGCCATTGGTGGCAACATGTGGGGCGGAAATGAAAAGAGAGATTCCATTGATTCTGTAAAAGCATCGATCGACAATGGTGTCACTACATTGGATACAGCCCCTTTTTATGGATTTGGTTTAAGTGAAGAAATGATCGGTGCGGCAATTCAGGGTTACGATCGGACCAAAATACAGCTATTGACGAAATTTGGTTTGGTATGGGACGGTAGTAACCAAGGAAAAGGCGAATTTTTCTTTGATGCAGAAGAAGCTGGTAAAACTATTCCAGTTTATAAATATTCGTCAAAAACTAGTGTAATTCATGAAGTAGAGAATAGCCTAAAACGCTTACGTACGGACTACATCGATCTACTTCAGATTCACTGGCCAGATAGCACGACCCCGATTTCGGAAACGATGGAAGCCTTGGATCTTCTTTTGCAACAAGGTAAGATCCGTGCCGCCGGCGTCAGCAATTATAGTGTCGATCAAGTTTCAGAAGCACGGAAGAACCTCAACATTGCGAGTAATCAAGTTGGTTACAGTATGTTGAACCGAGGTATCGAACAGGACCTTGTTCCTTACGCAAAGGAAAATGATCTAGGGATCATTGTATATAGCCCTATGGAGCGCGGTTTATTAACCGGTAAATATTTCAATACAGGTAAATTAAAAGAAAGCGATCACCGCAATGGTTATTTCCAACAATTTGATCTGGCCAAGGTAAAGACCTTCTTGGATACCATCAGTCCAATTGCCACTAACAAAGGTGTAACGCTTTCTCAATTGGTATTACGCTGGACCAGTCTACAGCCTGCGATCACTGTGGTTTTGGCAGGTGCCCGAAATGCAGAGCAGGCCATAGCAAATGCTCAAGCCATCGATATCACGCTTACCGTCGAAGAACTATCATTTATCGATCTTGCATTGGCGAAAATTTAATATTCAGACCTGAAAATATTTATTCAATTGCCAGTACTTCCTACGGGAGTACTGGCATTAAGAACATTACAAGGGTATGTCCTCAAATAAAATACTGCACATAGGTTACCACAGTCATCACATGGTATGATCTAGCTTATGGTAAGAGCGACGAAAACATTATTGCCTTATTGTCGAAAAGTCATCGATAATCTTCATTAATACAACAGCCTCCTCAATCGGAGATGGATTAGGCCCGATGCCGCTGAAATAATCTACTGTGCGCGAAATCATTGGCAATTGAATATTTTCAGGATGATCAAATATAAATTCCTTCTCTCCATCTCTTGTTTTGACAACAACTGAATTTCCAAAAATAGAAAAAGTAATATGCCCAAGGCTTCCTACAATTTCAACCTTATCTACCTGGTTTTCTTTGGCAACATTAAAACACCAACTTCCATTAAAGACAAGCTGATTTTCAAACAAAATCGTTCCTGTGGTCTGATCAGCTACAGCACTTTCTTTATCCTGAATCAAGCTAAAACCATCGTATGAAACCGGCATTCCAAAAAAATAGAGCATCAAATCCAATTGATGTGGGGCTAAATCAAAGAAATAACCTCCCCCCGAAACGGCAGGGTCAGTACGCCAATCTCCGGCACCTTTAGTCACCAAGTCGGGGGTTCTGCTTTGCCATAAACGCAATTGGACTGTCCTTAATTCGCCAATTTCACCACCTTCAACAAGTTCTTTAACTTTTAGAAACAAAGGCAATTGCCGCCTATAATGTGCAACAACCAACTTTCCGCCACTTTCTTTTACTTCCTGCAATAATGTTTCTGCTTCTATCGCATTTAACGTAACGGGCTTTTCAACATAAACAAACTTCCCTTTACGCAAGGCAGATAGCGCATATGCGAGATGAGAAGATGGTGGCGTTGCAACATAAATTGCATTGAGATCGATATTATCGAGCAAATCGTCCGCTTCTGAATACCACAAGGGGACTTGATGTCGAGTAGCATAATCAGCAGCTTTCACCGCATCTCTTCGCATTACAGCCAATAGCTGACTATTATTTATCCGATTAAACGCTGGTCCGCTTTTTTTTTCCGTGACATCACCACAGCCGATGATACCCCATACAATTTTAGGATTATCCATAAGTATATTCAAATTATCGTTAAAATTCTGACCAATAATCCCGATATCTGGCCAGAATTACAGTATATACATCGAAGTACTGGTCTGATTTCTTAGGGCTTTTCACGGCCCACAAATCGGTTTTTACCCAAAAGAAAACCCATTGCTTTTTCAATATTTTTTCTTCGACTATCCGCCGTTTTTAAGGAAGAAATATAGCGGATAATTTCCTTTTGCTTCGATGGAGACAATCCATCGAATACCTGCAGAGCTTCCTTATTTAGTGCAAATGCTGCTTCGAGTTCGGGGTGGGGTAAAATAGTCCGGTCTTCAGGATCAAAAGCGATTGTTACGGCTAAGGTCTCCCCGATTCGTTTCGGCGAATTCGACAATATAACCGTATTAATGTACAGTCTCCACTCCCCCTTAAACCGCAGCAACGTCTGAACATAATCCTTTTCATTCACTTTTCCTTTCACAGGAATATATCCTTTGTTTATTCCTGCATCCTTGAATAGGTTTTCCAGAATATCCGTAGGAACATAAACAAAAGGATTGATACCAATAATTTCCAATTGTGCTTCGAAGGCAAACATGATATGATCAATTAGGTGACTAATTATGCTTCAGAATAGTATCTATATGCGTCAATTCATCCGCCGTAAAGTCCAGCCTGTCCAGGGCCTTGAGCGAATCAACCAGCTGTTCACTATTTCTTGCCCCCACCAAAACTGAGCTTACGCGTTCATCTTTCAACAACCATGCAATTGCCATTTGCGCCAATGTTTGACCTCTTTGTATCGCAAGATTATTCAACCGGTCGATCTTCTCCATTAATTCTGCAGTGATCATTTCACTTTTCAAAAAATGCTCTTTCGAAGCGCGTGAATCTGCCGGAATACCCCCGAGGTATTTGTTGGTCAGCAGTCCCTGTGCCAAAGGAGAGAAAGCGATCGCTCCGATTCCTTCTGCCTGCAGCACATCCAAAAGTCCCTCCTCAGGTGTCCGCACCAGCATCGAATACTTAGGCTGATGAATAAGGCATGGTGTCCCCATTGCACGCAATAACGCTGCAGCTTTCTGAGCAAGATCAGGAGGATAATTGGACAAACCTACATAGCAGGCCTTTCCTTGATGAACAATATCTCGCAATGCTACCATTGTCTCTTCCAACGGTGTATTCGGATCCGGTCGATGATGGTAAAATATATCCACATAATCGAGCTTCATCCGTTTTAAGCTCTGATGTAAGCTGGCCATCAAATATTTACGACTTCCCCAATCACCATAAGGACCTGGCCACATGGTATATCCTGCTTTGGTAGAAATAAGTAGTTCATCACGATAGCCCACAAAATCGGCATGCAATATATTCCCAAAGTTTTCTTCTGCACTTCCTGGGGGCGGTCCATAATTATTGGCAAGGTCAAAATGGGTAATCCCACGATCGAAAGCCGTAATTAAAGTGTTCCGAAATACAGCTTGAATATCAGTTTCACCAAAATTTTGCCAAAGCCCCAATGAGATGGCAGGTAAGAAAACACCGCTCTTCCCGCAGCGTCTATAGGGCATATGTTGATATCGATTTGGATTGAATGTCACGTTACAAAGTTTATACCTGCAAAATACAAAACTATTTCCAACAGTGCAGCGTATTTCCCGATTTCGCCTTCTTTCGCAAACCTCCTTTTAACACCATATCATTTAACAGCAGGTCATGTTTTAACAGCCTATCGATTAACAACAAATCATGTTAACCTTAGGAAAACAGGCTTCAATGAATAATTCTTTTTGCATAGAAACGTATTTATATTGCATATAAAAAGCAATTTATCTAAGTTTGATGATATCCAAAAATTAAGGCAATTAATTAGACATAACATGATCAGCAGGTTTTTCAGAAAATTTTATTTACATATTGTCATCTGGACTATACTACTGCTGTTACCCTTTATAACTTACCTCTACCAACCCGATAAAATCGCGGATTTCAAAGCATATTCAGCATTATCGCATTTAGTAAATATCGTATTCCTGGCTGCTAATTTTTACTTGCATTGCTATGTTGTTGCACCTACCTATTTTTTCGGTCGCAGAAAGATTTTTGTGCTATTAATCGCACTTGGATTTGCCACATACGTGGTGCTCAACTACATCATAGTCTATTTCAATCCAGATGGAGAACTTGCCCATTTGACCAAAGAGAATATTCTTTTTGTGCGCTTGGTGATTGGCCCCGGTATCATTTATTCCCTTTGTATGATTACTTCATCCATGATCTTTCTCTATGATGAACAAGCCCGACAAAAGGAGCTCAACAAGCAGATCGCGCTTGAAAAAACAACGGCAGAACTAACGATGTTAAAACTTCAGATCAGCCCGCATTTCCTATTCAATACACTTAATAATATCCGTTGGCTCATTCGTAAACAATCACCAGATTCAGAAGACACTATTGTTAAGTTATCCGAAATGCTACGCTATATACTTTACGAAGTAGACGGCCCCAAAGTCGAACTTTTTAAAGAGATCGACCATATGCGCAATTTTATTGCCTTACAGACCCTTCGTCTTCCTATTAAAGGAAATGTAGCACTTGATATTGAAAATACGGTCAAAAACAGAATGATCCCCCCATTACTCTTCATACATTTTGTGGAAAATGCATTCAAGTATGGTGTGGATAGCAAAACAGCTCCACAGATACAGTTTCAATTTCAGGAAACTCCAGGTGGCATTATCTTTATATCCCGCAATAGAATCTTACAACATACAGAACCACGTCCAAACGAAGGGATAGGACTGACCAATGTACGCAGACGATTACAATTATTGTATCCCAATCGACATGACCTCAAAATCAGAAAAACCGATGTTGGAGATTTCGAAGTAACCCTCAAACTGATGACCGATGAAGATTAAATGTATACTTATTGATGATGAACCCTTCGCGCTCAATATCCTCGAAGACGACTTGTTAAATTTTGAGCAAATCGAAGTAACAGGTAAATTTAATGCGACGGCCGAAGCGGAAGAGTATTTAAGAGATCACGCTATCGATCTGATTTTTCTGGATATTGAAATGCCCGATCAATTGGGCACACAGTTTATTCGCGAACTCGCTCCCCGCCCCCTAGTTATCTTCACCACGGCCTATCACCAATATGCTGTCGAAGGTTTCGAACTAAATGCCATTGATTATCTGCTTAAGCCGATCTCAAAAGAACGACTCGCTGCTGCAGTCCGGAAAGTGGAAGAGGGCATGCTGCTCCGTGCAAAGCAGACTCCTGAACAAGACCATATTATGGTCAATGTCGAATACAAAAAGACGAAAATTTTTCTTCACGAAATCAGTTACATAGAAGGTTTGAAAGACTATGTTAAAATATACCTGGTAGACCGTGAATCACCGCTTCTTACACGTAGCAATTTACGTGGAATGGAAAAAATATTACCGATCGCAGACTTTTTACGTATACATAATTCCTTTATTGTCAATAAAAATCGTATTGGGCAGGTGTCTCAAAACAAACTTACTTTACCCGAAGCCGCCCTCCCTATTGGTAAAAAATATATCAAAAATATCGAACAGTTTATATAATGTACCGAATCGTATCGTTATAATTATCCATTCGTCTACACATTCGCCACTTCGGTCTACAGATGATTGCATAGCTAAAAAATCCTTTTCAAATTTGTGTACTATCATACAGCCTAATCCGCATAGACGATAGTATAGCAAAGAAACAATGAAAAGAATTATAGCAATAGCGCTAATGGCAACTGCGGTTGCTTCTGTACACGCTCAAGCCCCTGCAGGCGGCCGTCCTGCTTTCACCATGTCTGAAGGCCAGATATCGGGTCAGATTGTAGACGGTGAGGGGAAACCTATTTCGCAAGCTTCCGTGAATTTATTGAAGGTCGTCAAAGACCAAACTACAGGTAAAGAAAGGGAAATTCTCGTAAAAAGTACCAGTTCATCGGAAAATGGAAAATTCAATTTCCCTGGTATTTCACCAAAAGAAAAATGGAAGCTAAAAATTAGCTCTGTCGGGTATACGTCAATCGATCTTGCTGTAGACTATAGCGATAGCAAAACAGCAGCTAAAGATCTTGGAGCGATCAAACTGGACAATGACACGCGTAAACTCGATGAAGTCACTGTTACGGGCCGCAAAGCACTACTCGAAATGGACATCGACAAAAAAGTCTTCAATGTAGAGAAAAATATCGTTGCAGCTGGAGGTACCGCCATCGATGTACTCCGAAATATGCCTTCTGTACAAGTAGATATCGACGGAAACGTAAAACTGAGAAATGCAGCCCCTACAATTTTTGTCGATGGAAAACCTACAACACTCACCCCCGACCAGATTCCTGCCGATGTGATCGATAAAATCGAAATTATCACAAATCCTTCCGCCAAATATGATGCTTCGGGAAGTATGGCCGGTATCCTCAACATTATTCTGAAGAAAAATAAGAAAGCTGGATACAATGGTATGGTCACCTTAGGTGGAGACCGCTTTGGTGGAACCAACTTTATGGGTAGTTTAAATCTGCGTCAAAATAAATTCAACATCTCACTGACGGGAATGAATATGCGCATGCGGACCAACACCGAGGGCGACAGCCACCGTACCAGTACAATTAATGGCATAGAATCAACAGTAGATCAAGATATTGAAGGCAAAACAAAAGGTATGATTACCTTTGGCCGACTCGGCGTAGATTACGACTTAAGTCCCAAAACAACGCTATCTGTAGCCGGCGTATTGGTTCAGGGTAAATTTAAGCCAAATGAGAACTCGTCGATCTTAACCACCTCTAGCAACATCGAATCACGCAGCGATCGGATTTCCGAATCTGAAAGAAGCTTTAAGCCACGCGGGTTGCAGGCAGGTCTTGTTCAAAAATTCAAAACTGAAGGCGAAGAATTATCTGTCGATTTCAATTATTTTGGCGGTAACAACACATCCAATGGTTTATACACCACCAATTACCGCAATGCAAGCAGGGAAATCAGCGGAACTCAAATCCAAAAAAACATCGGTTCCGGTGACAATAAGTTCATGACTGTGCAGGCAGATTATGTCAAACCATTCAAAAATGGCATGAAACTCGAAACTGGTGTGCGTGCACAGATCAATAAACTCAAAAATCTCAATAATAATTCCTTAAAAGCAGTGGACAAAGATGATTTTGAGAATATCACCGCAGCTTCAGCGAACTATAACAATAAGAACAGCGTCTATGCAGCCTATGCCTCAATTGGAGGAAACCTCAAAGACTGGGTATCCTATAAAGTTGGGCTGCGCGCAGAAAGCTCAACTTACGACGGTGAACTTTTGAATACAAACGAAAAGTTCCACAACAAGTATGCCCTTAGCTTATTTCCTTCTTTGTTCTTGAGCAAAAAGCTAACCGAAAAAGACCAAATACAGATGAGCGTAACCCGTCGTGTCAACCGCCCGAACTTCTTTCAGCTCATCCCATTTGTTGATTACACGGACAGCTTGAATATTACACGCGGTAACCCTGACCTTGTTCCTGAATTCACAACATCCGGCGAACTTTCCTACAGCCGTACACATGGAAAAGGTACATTTTTGGCAACGGTATACTATAAACGCACAAACAATCTAATTACACGTTACCTGACACAGGAAGTCAATCCAGTCACGAACAAAATGGATTTCATTAATACCTATATCAATGCAAATTCCAGCAAGAATTATGGGGCAGAATTTACTTATACCAATAATCTCAAAAAATGGTGGGATCTGACTGCAGACCTTAACTTCTATAATTCCAAAATTGAGGTGGATGAGAAAACGCCTTCGGAAGGTATGTGGACAGTATTTGGAAAATTGAACAATACATTCAACTTACAGAAAAACTGGAATCTACAGCTAGCGTTTGAATATCAAGGCAAAACAAATATGCCAGTTACGCAGGGTCAAACATTCGGTCCACCAATGAACCAGGCGCAAAGCTCTTCACAAGGCTATATCAAACCATTCTATGGTATCGACTTTGCCATTAAGAAAAGCTTCTTGAAAAATCAGGCTGCCTCAGCAACATTGGCAATCAATGATATCTTCCGAACACGTGGCAATACCATTGTTTCATCGGGTGAAGGATTCTCTCAAACCTATTATCGACTGTCGAATCCACAGTTGATCAAATTGAATCTTTCCTACCGTTTTGGAAAAATGGATATGAATATGTTTAAGAAAAACAAAAACCAGAATTCAATGGAAGGCATACAAATGCAATAACATGTGGATCATATCACAATCAAAAGCGGGTATTTCTTGTAGGAAATACCCGCTTTTTTATTAAACAGGGTCAAAGACTAGACGACTGTATTGGATATATTCTTCTTTTCAAGTATTTCAACAATTTCCAGTAGATCATCAATCACATAATCGGGATTTGCCGATCTGAGTTGAGCCGCATCATGTGCGCCTGTTGTTATGCCAATACTCAAAGCGCAACCCGCTTGTTGCCCCTCCTGTATGTCAATAATAGAATCACCAATTTTAACGACGAAACCCGGATCCGTAATTTCAAATTTTTGCATGGCCAGATGAATCATATCTGGATAAGGTCTGTTTCGAGGTACATCAGAAGCAGTAATTAACGCATCTACATCTTTGCCAACTTTCCAATTAAGCTTCTCCAAAAGTGACTCGGCTGTCTTACGATCATAGCCCGTATTGAGCACACGCAAGATACCCCGCTCTTTCAAGATCGCAAAAAGTTCTTCCGCATTCGAATTAGGGTAAATTTCCTCGACTTCATAAGCATGTTCCAAGTCTTTCAAAAACAAAGTAAACATCCGTTGAGCCAATTCATCATCATCAACATCCAAACTATTTTTGAGTACAGTCTTGATTGCCTGTAACTTCTCCTTACCTGCAGCGTGGGCCAATACCTCTGTTAATGTCAGTTCGTATCCCCCTACCGTATTTATAGCATTTCTAAGTGTCTTATAAACAATATTATTTTCGTTTACTGTCGTACCTGCCATATCAAATACGACCATATTGATGGCTTCTTTCATTCTATTTAATCTAAAAGTTTAGCAAAAATAAAAAAATGTTAAATAAAACTAAACAAAACCATGTTAATTTATTGCTATGCTTTAGTTAAGAAAACTACTTTAACGCACCACAAAATAATAGGTCCAGGCGATCAGCAAGATTTGAAACGGAATACGAAACCACAAATAGTTTGGACCCGCGCCATCAAAAGTAGCCGTCTCGTAATTGATACGCCTTAAGTTTGCCCGAATATTTGTAGGTAATACCAGTAGAAAGAAGACAATTAAAAGGATTCCCGTTGTGCGGCTCACCTGCGGGACAAATAGCCCAATAGCAGCTATGAATTCCATTAAACCGGTTCCATAGATCATTTCTTTTTTAAATGGAACAAAGTCGGGTAGCATCAACATCATTCCTTTGGTATAAAGTAGGTGTCCCAATGCAGTGAACAACAGCATCACCGCCAATCCAACTTTACCCGCTAAAAGAATATCCATCTCCCCCTTCAACAGCAATAGGATGAGATTGGATATAATGCAAACGACAATTAAAACAAAAAATGGTTTCATCTTTTTTATAACAAAAATAGGTGCCCTTCCTTTTGTTATCAATGAACATTTGTTAATAAATTTCTTTCCTGATCCGGCTTAACGATTGCGGTCTAATACCAATATAAGAAGCCAGATATTTTAAGGGAATGTTCCGAATCAGTTCGGGTTGCTCACGCATCAATTTGATATACCTGGTTTTTGCCGAATCTTCAAGTAGTGTCAGTTCCCGTTTCATTTTTTTTAGAAAAATGTCCTCAACCGCTTTCCGACCAATGAGGTTACCAACCGTTGTTGTTTGATATACCGTATGGAGATCCTCAAACGATATCCGCCATAAAATACAATCTGTTATTGCCTCGAGATGATACGATGAAGGCTGCTGCGTCAAGAAGGAATCGTACCCACTTACAAAAGAGTTTTCGAAAGCAAATCCAAAAGTAAAATCATAGTCCAGTTTTGGGATATTGAAACGTACAATTCCTTTTTCAATAAAAGATAAATACTGTTCAGTTTTTCCGATTTCCAAAATCAATGACTTTTTTGGAAACTCCATCTTAACAAGCTTAGCGGAAAATACTTCCCAGTCCATATCATTCATGACAACGAGCGATTCAAAATATTCTTTGATCTTGTCCATGATTCCTATTTTTTAAGAGCAAGATAAAAACTTCTGTTCAAATACATCGTAATGATTATTTACTATTTAATCGATTATTTATTTCAATAAACATACGACCTATTTTATCAAAAAATATTAACTTAAATACTATAAACTTTAATCATGAATATTCTTAACGAAAACGGCCCAGAACGGTGGCCTGCCTTTAGAAAATTAGGTTTTCGATTTTCCTTTATTTTCATTTTGTCGTTTATTCTTGTTTTTAATAACGGCACTTATCCTTTATATGGATATATCAGCACCCCTCTTACCCATTTTATGCAAAGGTTGACTCCCTGGTTTGCAGAAAATATATTGGGCTATTCTTACGACCACAGCATCTTCATCAACGGAAGTGGAGATACCTCCTATGCCTGGGTATCCCTATTGATCCTACTCCTATTGGCATTAGTTGGGGCAGCTTTATGGTCCATATTGGATCGAAGAAGAGCCAGCTACACAAGCCTTTTCTATTGGTTAACCACAGCAATACGCTATTATGTTGCTTTTATGCTTATTAACTATGGACTGTACAAAGTCTTCTATATGCAAATGCAACCGCCGAGGTTAACACAACTTCTCCAGCCATTGGGCGAGTATTCTCCTATGGGGCTGGCATGGACCTATATCGGTTACTCTCAAGGCTACAATATACTTATTGGTTCAGTAGAAATATTATCGGGCTTATTGCTTTTCAGAAAAACGGTAGTTGCTGGTGCACTTATTACAGTTGCAACAAGTATTAATATTATGGCCGTTAATTATTTTTATGATGTTCCTGTTAAAATGGTCTCCACAGCACTCCTGCTATTTTCCATATTTCTACTGCTTCCCTACTTAAAAGCATTGTTCGCAATTTTTATTTCAGGAAAACCTGTACAGTTACTCCCTATCCAACAACCCCTATTCAACAAAAGCTGGAAAAGAAAAAGCTTGTTTATCGCCAAATTGGCCGTGTTACTTCTCTTTATCGTGCAACAGGGCATGGGTATATTAAGTACAAAAAAAATGATAGCTGAGTACCTAACGAAGTCACCACTATATGGAATCTACCGTATTGAACAAGCGGGAACACAAGGCAAATCAATCCCCGAAGATTGGCGACTTATTGTTTTCGAAATTGATAACAACAAGGTCTTAATACGCAACACAGACTATACCCCACAAAGGGAGAGCGTTGTTATTGATGCAGCCGGGAAGAAAATTACCCTAAACAATTATCAATTTGATTATCAGATCAACCCTGACGGAAATATTCTTCTGACAAAAACCTTTAATGAACATACAGCGCACATTAAACTTATTAAACAAGACGTGCAAGCGTTCGAATTAATACAGCGCAAGTTTCATTGGATACAGGAATATCCCTATAATCGTTAAATAAGAATCGTAAAACCTCAATAAAACAAATCGTACACTTAACACCTCCCCAGACCAAAACAACTATGTTTAATGCTGCAAACATAACAACATGCGACGACGAGGTAGAGCATCTCGGTTTTTTATATCGAATGCGGAATATCAGGGTACACACCTACCATATGCTCAAAAGCAAAGAGGTGGTGACCCTTATCTTAATACATTCGGGCGGAGGTAGGCGTGAGATTGATCAGAGGCAACATAATATAATGGGTTATCAAATTCATCTAATGTTCCCCGGTCAGTCAAGTTCTTTCTATTTTTTCAAAGAAACCGCTGTTTATCATTTTAGAATTCCCTGGCAAAATTTTGAAAAATTATGTCATACGCTTTCAATCAACATAAAACTCCTTAAAGATTATCCGATACTTCAGGTCACGCCATATAAATTTGAAACGCTCCGCTATGAATTCGATAAGATCCGTAATGAACTCTATCGCTATCAGCCAACATTATCACTCATTTTATCACGTTTGGCAACTAGCTTACTAGAGATTAACCACTCCTTAATCAAACACATCGGTAATTTAGCACCATACGCTTATCCAGCCATCCTGAATCGCTTTCTTGAATTAGTAGAACTTCATTATAAACAAGAACACCATGTCGCTTATTATGCAAATTTACTGAATATAACTGCAAAAAGTCTTTGGATGCAAACACAGCAATACATGGAGACTAGCCCCCTCAAACTGATTCATAATCGTTTGTTAAAGGAAGCTATGCACCTGCTGAGTTTGGGGGCCAATCCAATCAAGACTACCCTGATTGAATTGGGTTTTGAGGATTCCGCTACTTTCTCTCATTTCTTCAAGAAACAGACAAATATGTCACCTTCAGCATATCAAAAGAAACATTTACCGCATAAAAAAACATAAAAATGGCTCCTACGTGATATACATGGAGCCAATATTTATTAAGAAAAATGCATTATAACTATCTTTTTTTCAACGTGATATTATCCAAAAATGCGCTTCCCTTTCCTACATTGGTAAATCCGATCCGAACAATTTTTTTATTCGGATTGATCTCCTTGCCAGTAACAAAATCAAGCTCCTGCTTTCCACCTTTTTTTCCTAAATCAGGTATTAACGTCTTTAAATTCGACAACTTTCCTGTTACGACAGCGACATCATCGACTTCCACTTGGACTTTGTCTCCTTTACTCCAATAGACAAGTTTGAAGTCTTGTTGGGGTTCCAAATAAACATATTGCTCTATTTTTTGACCCGGTGCAAGTACCA
The DNA here is from genome assembly GCF_014109745.1 of Sphingobacterium paramultivorum. NCBI lineage: Bacteria > Pseudomonadati > Bacteroidota > Sphingobacteriia > Sphingobacteriales > Sphingobacteriaceae > Sphingobacterium > Sphingobacterium paramultivorum. The sequence goes on along the minus strand of NZ_CP058555.1, from coordinate 610,185 downwards.
CCGCTTTGCTCCCCTTTTCTCCGCGCCATTCTTCGATGACCGCTGCTCCTTCCCAAGGTGCAAGGCCAGACTTACTCTCAAAATCTGGATTAGGCAATTCATTACCATCTTTTAAAGGCCAGTTATACGCCCGAATATAATCGACCTCCATATTGACTCCGCCTTCAGATCCATAGGCTCCAAGAAATACGTTCAAAAAGTGGTTGGGTGAATAAATCTGATTTTTATTCGTATACGCTTTGATCAGGTCTCCATTGATATAATGTTTAATACTTGTAGGTGTCCACAATACCCCATGTGTTACCCATTGTCCGACATGTTCATACCCCTCCGCAATATGTGTAGCAAGATTACGTTGAAATACCCCTTTTTGATCAACATGTCCATGTATCACAAACTGAGCTGTAATATATTCGAAAACGTCGATTTCGAAAAGCTGTCCCTTGGGGCGAATGCCTTTAATTCCGTCGACTTCGGATCCTTCTTGAAGATAATAACGAATATCTGGTCCAGGTGAATCAAACCAAAAAGCGGTATTTGTTCCCTTGGGACTACCCTGTCGGTTACGTCTTACCTTAACTTCAAAGTACCCACCTTTGCTGTTGTCCAGTAAATTTTCATTGGACTTCCAATCGTAGGTTTGGATGGATGAAATCTTCTGGTTGCCACCCGCTGTAAAAATCCGTTTGGGAATAGTATCATTGACATACAAATTGATCGCTGATCCATTTAAAGTATAAGCGGGTTGTGGCAAACGATCATGCAACATTTCATCCTTGGATTTTGCATTCAGATAGTTCAAGGATGAAAAATAGTTGGTCGTCCATTTATTCCGATTAAGTAATTGATCGTTAAATTCATCCTGCCAATAGACTTCCATACCAACAGGAACTGCTCTTGAACTTGGATTCTTTTGCTCTTCATCGAGTTCAGTATCATCCAGCTGCCATCTCTTGCTCGTATACACTTTTCCATTCGCCAAGGATTTTCCTGTAGCAGATTCTATCCAGATATAATAGGTCGTTTCAGGATCTACCTGCTGAATATAATAACGTTTGACACCTTCTGCCAATATCGCATTGGCTGTCTGCGGTTTCTTATTCGTTTTTGCCCAAAAGACTTTCGATCCGGACATGCTCGGTTGATTATCCTTCATGTCTACACGGATCCAGCTCCGGGTACCAAATAGCTGTAATGGTACATTTGACCTTGTCATTTGAGCCGATAGCCCTAGCACTGACAATACCTGAATACCTGCAAGAAATAGATATTTTTTCACAATTTTCTTATTTTATAAACGAACAAACTATAGTCAATCTGCTTACGAACAGACTATAACCTTACGATAATAACGAGAATTATCAGCATTGACAACTCTGATCAAAACGCAACCGTTTGTTCAATTTAGCTATTCCGAAAAATAATAGACCCGCTGAGGTTTCAACCGAAGCTTGACTAAAAAAAATCTCCACAGGACGACTTGTGGAGATTTTTTCGGTTAATTTAAGGTGATACTGATTGCCTGCTGGCTCAAAATTGGTTTTTGAATGAGTTGACCATCTTGCTGTTTCACGATAAGAAACTCTTGTTTGCCTTTCCGGGATACCTCAATATCAAACACCCGGTCAAAAGCCTTTATACGTCTAAGCCGCATATACTTCCATTCCTTTGGCAAACTGGGACTTATACTAAACTTTCGAAAACCAGTGGGTACAATATGAAATAATCCTTCTGTTATGACCCGGCAATACAAGGCACTTTCGGCACTTAAATGCCTTTGTCCACCTTCAGGCCAGGCCTCAACCGGATAGGGTACATGATCCCCCAAAAGACGCATTGAAGAGTAATACTTAAAATAAGGCAGCGCCCTTTCGGTTGCTCCCGTCATAAAAAATCCCTTAAAAGCATATAAGGTTGCCCGATCCCAAAATACCTTATCTCCGGATTGTGTGAGTATACCGTTGTTTGTCCAGAGATATTTTGATAATAATGCATCAACTGTTCCAGCACTCCGCTCGGTGATCCCCATGGTCATAGGCAAACATATCCAAGCCCTTAAGATGGTATTGCCATCGTAATAACGGTAGGTGGAGTAGCCTTGCACATCAGCACCAAAATAACGCACAATCGAATGACGGAGTTCTTCAGCCTGTCGTCTGTATTGCAGAGAAAGATCCTCCTTTCCCAATTCATGAGCAAGGTCTGCCGCACTCTGAAAGGCACCATAGGCGATACTGTTTGTCGACAGATTAATTTTACCTGCCGGTGCTCTCCCCTCCAGTTCGTCACTATCCGATCGATAAACTCCTTCACTTGTCTTTTGCCGTTCCAGGTACTCAAAACACCAGTGGATCAATGGCCATAATTCGACAGCAATATCTTTCTTTCCCAATGCCAACGCATACCGGGATGCTCCATAGGCAATCATAGCCATGTCCCCTCTATCTTTAGCACCATTCCAATAACTATCGCCCTCCGCTACAATTGAGCTCGGAATTGGTTTATAATCCGAATTCATAAAATGGGCAAAATGGCGAAAAGAGTTTATGGCGCTTTCATTGCCGTTGCGATTGCCCAAGAAAGGAAAGAAAGGATTGGCATATTCAGCCTGATCATTTGCCCAAATAGCAGCATAGTAGCTTAAGCCCCCTGGACCGTGCATCAATCCGCCTTTCGTATCATAAATACTTTCAGTTGCACGAATCTTAGCAAAAGCAAATGCTGTATTAATCGTATCATTAGGGGTTTCCAGCATTAGATCGTCGGCTAAACTTTTCACAAAATCCTCCCTTTTCTGTAATTCATAAGAAGGAGAATACTGATAAACAGGTGTTGAAATTTTCTTCCCTTCATACACAATATCAAACAGATAACTCTGCTTTGGCTCAAGATTTGGCACCAGACTATCTCTTACCAACGCCTGTACAACATATTGTCCATAAACACTTTTCACAGGGTCGGACAGGAATTTCGAATACTTGTTAATCAGATCGATTCGCAGGGGTTTATTCCCCGTATTCACCAACTTAACGCGTTCAATCAAAACAGGTTTATCGACAGATGGGAATAACGTCCGCTGTACTTCCAGTGCTGAATTCGTCGTTGAATAAACAGCTAATTTTCCGTCAAGTACAAAACGTCGCGGATACTCATCGACCGCTACGCCATCTACTTTTATCAATAAAGACTTAGTATCCTGAAAAGGTACGGTTAAACTTGCATGTGTATTGTTGGGAACTGTCCGCAACATGGGAAATACGATCTTTTTGTCCAATAACAGACGACCTTCGCGAACACCGTAGTAAACGACCGCAGCGGATTGTAACCCGGCCATTTCAATATGATCTTCGTGATTCTCACCCTGCTTAACCTTCCATTCAATCCTATTCCCATTTAATAGTGCCCATTTTTTTGAATTTTGAGCTACCGTCAAATTCCACTGCAACAGGCTCATGGCAATGATGCCCAAATAATATAATTTAATTTTCATGACGATCTATAATTGAGTTGCTACGGTATATTGCCTATCGCGGCCAATCTTCACCTCGATATAGCTGTAAGTAAAACCATTTTTCTGACCAATATGACTTTTTTTCTTGATACCATTAACGTAAAGATAAGGGTGACTTCCCGGAAAACCAGCCTGCCAGTACTGCGTCGCCTCTCCTCCTGAGTACGACAAAGTAGTTCCCGATATCCCCTGTTGATTCACCGTATACATTGCCCCACCAATCTTCACATTCGACACTTTAACCCGTTCAATATCCTGAGGAAGGTGGGAACAAGTTTCTAAAGAATTACCTTTTGCCCCAGGATTAATCCCCATCATATCTTGCACAACGTTGCTTATCAGCACAAAAGAAACTTCGGGGTAATCACCATTGGTACCCGTCAATGTAGCCATGGCATGCACCGTATTAATTTTTGATATAATATATTTCAGCCATTTCCAACCTCGTTCGTTCTGTCCATATTTGAAAAACAATTCGGGAACATAAGTGATTGCTTCGATATTTTCGGGTAGTCCTTCTTTTGAGCCAAGTTGTGCATCGATATAATCCAAATAATTCAGATGTCTATTTGATCGCTGGTCCGTAATTTCTTTTAAGGGGAGAAACCAAGAATTTTCTTTCCCCCATCCAGACACGGGCAGATTATTTTTATCGTAGCCTCGATTATACAGTTCTTTATTGTTTTTTACCCCCCATTCTGTATTAAAATAGTTCCACAATACTTTTGCCTTCTTGTTGTAGGCCTGAGCTTGGGAGCGTTTACCCGTTAATCGTAAAAGTTTAGCGAAGGCCAAATAAGCCTGATACTGACTTCCAATACCGTCACCGGCCTCAATTAAAGTTTGGTCACGGTGTTCATTGTAGGTAGCCGTACCTTTGAAAATATTGCCCGAACCTTCGCTTTCGGCCACGCCGTTTGGTTTTTTAATATCATGCAATGCTACAAAATCACTTACCGCTTTTGTGTTGAATAACAACAAAGCCGCATCATTAAGATACCGTTGATCCTTGGTCCAGTCATAGAGCTGCGCATTCTTTTCAACCAACTCAAACACTGCCGGTATCTCACGGACAAAGTCATCGTCATTTCTGTAGTCTAACGTATAAGGGCTCCCATCAAAATTGATCGCCCACAGAGGAAACCACTTTCGTTCCTTCGTAGCACTTGCCGCGAAAGCCCGAAGCATCGTAAAATTCTCTTCTTCCAAACCCAACAGATGCGCTCCCACCGCTTGGTGACAGAAATCACGCGAATAGAAGGCTGTTCGTAAAGGATATCCCGCCCAATAAGCCGGTTGATACGAAGCAATGTCTGCAGATTGATTTTTCTTGTAAACATTGACTGGTCCCCGCGTTCCGGTAACAACAAAAGATCGTGCTTTCTGCTTAGCCCAGTCGAAGACCTCCTGGAGTTCCTTTTGGTCCGTATCGATTGAAATATCTTGCTTCTGCGCAAAAACACTGACAGAAAGCATAGTCTGTACTGCAAATAATAAAAAGGTTTTCATAAGTAGTAGCAATTTAATAAACCAAGGATCTGCATAGGACAGACCCTTGGAGGTTGGTTGATTAGTCGTAACTTGGATTCTGTTTCAACAATGCATTTCGTTGAATCTCACTGCGTGGAATTGGAAGTAAGTAATGCTGAGGAAAGAACTTCCGCTCCTGAAGCACCTCAATTTTATAACTTTTCTTCTTCGTTTGGTCGTCCCGTACAATGATTATTTTTCGTGCCGGTTTGTTTTCAGTCTGTTCAGCAATTTTCCAACGTCTTACATCAAAAAAACGATGATCTTCAAAGGCAAGTTCTATGCGTCGTTCCTGCTGTATCTTTCCCAAAAGCGCGGCACCCGTGCTCGTAATTGCAGGAAGTACGCCTACCTTCCCACCACGTGCACGCTCTCTAATCTTATTGATGTACGTGCGAGCTACCTCTTCATTACCCAATTGATACTGGGTTTCCGCATAATTTAGATATATCTCACCCAGACGCATATAAATCCAAGGTTGTGCACTTTTATCATTCCACGGATTACGCAAACTTTCATCCATAAACTTACGGATCGTATAATGGGTCTTCGATGCATTCCAATCATCAATACCGAATTCGCTATCCTTACCACTATTAGCCCGGTTTCCTGTTGAGGATACATAAAACTCAATCTCTCTACCCCTAAACTGCTGACCATCACAAACAATAGAGGCATAGAATCTAGGCTCACGATTTTCCCAAGGTTTGCCATCCGCATAGGCCTGTGCAGAAGGCATAGAACCATCTTCCATCTCATAGGCATCGACCATGTCCTGAAGCACACAGGTTCTTGACCAACCTGTAAAACCATTCGGAGAATCGGACCAGTCAAAAGAATGTCCAAATTCAGTATTGAACTGCTTCATAAAGATGATCTCTTTACTCTTATTACTTGTAAAAAGCTGTTTGTAATTTGCATCAAGCTGGTATTGATTGAGGTCCAGCACAGCCTTTGCCGCATCAGCAGCTTTTTGCCATTTCGCCTTATCATTGGATGGATTCCAATATGGACTTGCAGCATACAATGTTACCCGTGACTTCAGTGCCAATGCTGCACCTTTAGTTGCCCTACCAAAATCCTTTCCTTCGTAACTGAGGGGGAGCAACCCAGCAGCTTTATCCAATTCTTTCACAATAAAGTCTATACATTCATCGTAGGAATTACGCGGCACCATCATATCGCTGTTCAGATCGAAAGTTTTTGTGATCAACGGAACACCTCCAAAACGCGAGACAAGATCCGCATAAAAGAATGCGCGAAGAAAGATCATCTCGCCATTCAACCGATCGACTTGCCCTTTGTCGGCTTTCAACTTATCAATATTATCAAAGAAGATATTGCAGTTCTTAATCGCTTCATAATAAGCATTCCATGTAGAGTAGTCCCCAAACTGGTCTGCCGTCACTTCTCCCCTGTTGTATAAATAAGGGTTTCCCGAATTGAAATTATGATAAGCCTCGTCCGAAATATACCTTAAACCAAGATTTCCAAAACCGTCCTGTATTTCTGTATAACGTTTATTTACATACGTTTCGGTCAGTTTCAGATCCGAGAATATAGCATCTCCGGTAAAGGAATCCAACGGTTTAACATCCAAATAATTTGAACAGGATGTCAAACAGCTTGCAAAAAAGATCGTTATATATAATTTTATCTTTGTATTCATCTGTCAATAAATTTTCTTTAAAAACTCAAATTCACCCCTGCACTATAAATCCGTTGTTGTGGATAGTACATACCACCTGCATTTGTTCCTTCAGGATCCTGTATCTTGATCTGATCGATCGAAAACAAATTAAATCCACTAATGAATACCCGTAAGTTTTTCATTTTGATTTTTTCCAGCACTTTAGGCGACAATGAATACGCCAACTCCACATTTTTCAGTCTTAAAAAAGAGGCATTCTTTAACCAGAATGTCGAATTCATGCTATTGAATGTATCGTCACGGTCGAAGGCTCTTGGATACAGGGCATTAGGTGTCTCTGTTTCAGAAATCCATCTGTTCTCAAAATAAGTTACATCTCTGTTGTAACTCCCGGGTTTAATGATCTGTTTTGCACGTCCCTGTCCTGACCACAGGATATTTAAATCAAAATTTTTCCATTTGGCACCCATTGTTATACCATAGGTAATTTCAGGAATCGGACTTTCATAGATACGGACCATATCATTGCTGGTAATTTTTCCATCGCCATCCACATCCATATACTTGATATCCCCTGGCATCGTATTCAGCAAATGTGGTGAGGCATCAATCTCAGCCTGATTTTGATAGATACCGTCTGTCTTATACACCAGCCATGAGTCTATACTATGGTCTGTCCGACGCTGCCATTCCGGCGTATTTTGTGCTTCGTCAAAAAAATGAATCTTATTACGTACAAAAGTGAAATTTCCACCTACCGAATAGCTAAAATCATTGATCTTATTGCGATAAAGCAAACTACTTTCCACCCCTCTGTTTGATATTTCACCAATATTTTGGTCAGGCAGCGTTAATCCTGTATAGCGTGGTACAGAAGCTTGTTTGGGTGTTAGGATGTCCGTACGCATCGAATAAAAATACTGCAAATCAAAACTCAAGGTATTCTTGAAGAAAACAGACTCAAAGCCGACGTTTTTCGTATCCACTTTTTCCCAGGTAATGTTCGGGTTAGCCAATCTTCCGACGGTAAAACCCTTTGTTCTTTTGGGATCAAGACCAAACATGGCACCATCTCCAAGAACATAGGTACTGATATATTGAAAAGGATCCACCCGGTCGTTTCCTAGCTTGCCCCAGGAAGCCTTGATTTTCAACTCATTGATAAAAGGCACATTTTCCTTAAAAAAATTCTCCTGAGAAATACGCCAGCCTGCCGATACCCCTGGGAACCAACCCCAACGTGCATTGCTGATAAAGTTTTGTGAACCATCTCTTCGCACTGTAATATCAGCCAGGTACTTATCCTTAAAACCATAACTTACACGACCAAAATAATTCTGCCTTGCCGAAATCGTTGCTTTTCCGTCATTATTTTTTTGATTGTCACTTCCCGCAAATAGGTAATCTACGGCATCGCTTAAGAAGTCTCTCCGATACGCCGAAAACCAATCACCTCTGTTCTTGCTCTGCTCATAAGCAATGAAAGCATTGACACTATGTGAGCCGAATTTCTTATCGTATCCGATTTTAAAATTCCAGGTCTCAGTACGTATATCATCGTTTCTTTCAGTAAGGTTGATATTTGCATCGCCCGTTGTCTCACGGATATTATCGTAATTCTTTGTTGCAGGATTATAACGATAAGCATCCCACATATCATTCAGCTTCTTTTCATGTCTATATTGTGAATCGAATGCTGCATAACCCGAAAAACTTAATCCATCTAATAACCAGGGTGTTTTGAGATCAAAACCTGCTTTTGTATTGACAAAATTATCCTTTACACGCTGATAGCCGGTCTTGCCCGAAGCCAAAATCGTTAAATTGTTACCCCACGAAAGACCTGGACCAGGTAATCCATTCGGATAATAGTCAGGCAAAAAAGGATAGGCATGGAACGCTTCCCAAAAGAAGGTTCCCATATCGTAGTTTGAATTATTCCGATTTTCCTGTCTGGTGGCTACCTCAACTAATACCGAAAGGTCTTTGGTTACCTTAGCATCCAAGTTGGTACGAAATTGAACCGTCCTAAAATTTAGATCTGTATTTCTAAATCCTGGCTTTTGATAAAGGTATCCTCCAGAAACATAATAACGCACTTTTTCGTCTCCGCCACGAAGTGACAAAGAATGTTGCGTTTGTGGAGAAGATTTAAATATGGACTTCATCCAATCGGTGTTGGCATACAATAAGGGATCAATCGTTCCATCCAGATATTTCCCCTTGATATCTTTATACTTTTCAGCACGCCCAAAATGTGCATTGATTTCATCATCATACACCATAAATTGATAAGAATCCATCAGCTTTGGTGTTCGTGTATGTTCGGAGAAACCGTAACTACCATCATAGGTGATCGTAGGTTTATCACCATTACCGCGTTTCGTAGTTACCAAAATAACCCCATTCGCAGCTTGGGCACCATATATTGCCGCCGAAGCATCTTTTAAGACTGAAATTGTCTCGATATCGCTTGGATTTAGCCGTTCTATTCCTCCGCGATTGGCCACACCATCAATGACATACAAAGGACTGTTGTTCCCCAAAGATCCCTTGCCGCGGATATAGATCTGCGATTGATCATTTCCAGGTTCACCTGAGCGATTATTTGCCACTACACCCGGCATTCTTCCTGCTAGGGAATTGGACAAATTCGGCGCAGGAGATCGCTGCAGCTCGCTTCCTGAAACCTGGCTCACCGAGCCGGTCAATGTTGCTTTCTTCTGTGTTCCGTACCCAATGACCACAACCTCTTCAAGCTGTGCGAGATCTTCCTGGAGAACGACATCAATAGCCTGCCGCTGATAGGCAATCTCTTGCGAAAGGTATCCCAAATAAGAAAATTGTAAAATACTATTTTCTTTTTCAACAACAAGCGAAAATTGGCCGTCGCTATTCGACTGCGTCATTTTATCCGTACCTTTTATACGTACCGATACTCCTGCCAAAAGCTTTCCTTGCTGGTCTTTGATTGTACCGGAGGCGATTCTGTCCTGAACCTTCGCTATGGAACGAATAATAATACGGTTTTCGCTGACCATATCCATTTCTAAGGATTCTTTGGCCAAAATAGGCGACAAAAGATCGATCCATTTTTTATTGCGGACGTCAACATGTTTTATTTTAATCGCATTGATCGTATTATCGTTGTAGATAAAATTGATCTTGGTCTGCTCTTCAATTGAAGTCAATAGGTTTTTGAGTCGGATCTCTTCAAAACGTAAAGAAACTGTCTTCTGCGCTTTCGACTCTTTTGCAAATCCAGTGGCAACACATGCAAATAAGAAAATGATTACAAACTTGGCCATTAACAACCATTTTAGATAATACGAGATAGGCACATGATAAAGAACATGTGATTTTTTTTTCATAATTTTGGTATTTAAGAAATAATCGATTGGCATCCTACTTTCCTAGGGTCCGATGCCATTGGTTAAAACATTGGGTATTGCTCACTATGAGGGATACCCTTTTTTTATATTACTTTACATAAAGCGTATCATTTTGGGTATAATAATTTAGTTTAGTACCTGTACGCTTGATGACATTCAAGACTTCTTCACAGGTTGTTTCGTCAAATATACCGGTGATGGGCTCTTTTGCGAGCTGCTCATTTTCGACTACAATGGGTTTACCGAACCAACGCTCCATCTTCTTCGCAACCACTTCAAAACCTTCGCCATTGAAAACCAATCTATTTTTCATCCAAAGTGTTTCAGTAACTTCGGCATCAACGAGGTCAAGCTTTGCAAAGGTCACTTTTGGTTGCAGGACAACATGCTTGCTCCGATGATCATTCGTTGATACAGGTTGATTGATCACAGACACCTTATTACCCGGCAAGAGTTCATACAACTTCTCCTGCTTATTGTCCATAACCTTCAGTCGTACTTTCCCTTCGATCAGGGAGGTCGTCGTCATGTTCTCATCCGGAAGCGCACGAAGGTTAAATTTTGTACCTAAGACCTGTACCTCCGCGTAGGCAGTTTTGATCTTCAAGGGTAAATTGGGATTCTTGGCAATAGCAAAATACCCTTCACCAACCAATTCCAATACGCGATCAGTTTTACCAAATCCAGCCTTCAATCGCAATACACTTTCATTGTTAAGCCATACCTCCGAGCCATCGTTCAATTTGATCGATTTACGCTCGCCTTTTCCGGTAACAATGGTTTGCCATTCAGCATCTGCAGTCAGCCTTTTATCATTTTTGATAAACCAAAAGGACAATACTCCAAAAACTATAAATAGGCTAGCGGCAATGGATAGTAGCTTAACTTTATGGCGACCTATAAATGGACGGGCGGTTATATCCTCGACAGCAGTAAGTTCTATTGGTCTTGACTTTTCATAGCTTATTTCAGCTTCTAGATCTTCTTCCCCATGCTTCTGCTCTAAATAGGCCAATAACTCCCTCTTACTTTTGTCGGCACGTAGCAAGTCATCCAGCCCGATTCTCTCCTCCGCTGTGAGTTCTCCCGCTAGTAACTTTGCCGCTAAAAATAAAAAGTATTGTTCCTCAGATGAAAACATGTGCATTCGGTCTATTTGGAGTAGAGACACCAAAAGAAACCAAAACCCCCAATAGAAAAATTATTTTTTTTCTTTAATACTGGACCACAGCTTTTCTAAGGCAATTTGAATGTGTCTGTCTACCGTTTTCTTAGATATCCCCATCATTTCCGCAGTTTCCAAATACGTTTTTCTTTCCTCTTTCACCAGTTTAAAAGCCTCCTTAGTTTTGGGCGGGAGCCCTTCGACAGCCCGTTGAATACGCTGTATGCTTTCTGTAGATATTAAAATCTGTTCCGGGGTATTTTTATCGATCAACGTATCCTGATATTCCGTTCCGTCAGTGAGTATGACCTGACGGATGCGCAGAAGGTTAAGGCATTTGTTTTTTATCGCCCGAAGCAAATAGCCCTCGACGTTTGCGATGTTCATTAGATCAGGACCCAGGTACCAAATTTTCCAGAGGACTTCGGAAACCACATCTTCGGCTAGTTGCTTATCCTTGATAAAAGAAATAGCATTACTCTTCAAAACCCCATAATTGGCCACGAAATAAGCCTTAAACGAGCTTTCATCTCGATCAATGGCAATATTCTTCTTATTTTCCGCAGATAAGGGTTTCAAATACATTGGTTACGTTGCAATTCGCAGCACAAGTTAAACAAATTCATTCCAAGAATGCAAAAAAAATCGAAAGCTCCGTGCCCGGGCTTGCTCATCAAGTACACAAACTACATGTACAAATCGTGTATAAAAAATGGATCAGACAACTCGAATTTTCCGTGCTAACGCGTTCTGTAGCATTGGTAAAGTCAAGAAAAAAGCCGCTTGGAAAATCCAAAACGGCTTGATATATAGCGTAAAAAAAGTTTCCACTCAGATTATTCATGCAAAACCAAAATCGCTTTAACTGATCGGTTCAAAACTTCATTCACCGTACTACTTGCAAATAAACGGTAAATCATATTATGGTTGCGTTTGACCAAACACAGAATATCGGTCTGATTGTTTTCAACAAAATCAACGATCGCATGTGATGGGCGTGTATCATCCTCATCCACATAATTAAAGTTGATATCTACGTTAGGAAGCAACTGACGCATTTTTTTCTCCCCATTGCGCACTAGCTTTTCGTCCAAATCCCTTTCTGAGACGTGTAGAATTTCCAACTTCTTGGGGTCCGAAAGTTTTAAAATACGATTGAGTGCCTTGACATCACGAACAGACAATTTTGTTGTTTTATAATCCGTTGCCAATGTAATGACCGGAATAGCGGACAGATTACTTTCAGGAGGTACAATCAAGGTTGGAATACGCAATTTTGTCACAGCCATACTCGCATTACTACCGACAATTTCTTTAATGCCTGTCGCCCCGGTAATTCCCATCACCAAAAAAGAAACATCTGTATATTCAACATACTTTGTGACTACATTACGCAGATAACCTACTTCAACAACGGTTCGCACTTTGAGGTCATTGTATTTATTTTCCTGGACCACCTGATCAGTCCATTCTTGCAAAGCAGCACGTTTTCTAGCGTAATAATCTTCTATAAAGATCGCGTTATAAGTACTGTTGTTGATCCCTTCTGTCGGGTGTATGGCATGTACAACAGCAACTTCCATATTCAAACGAGAAGCCAAAGACAAGGCGTAACGCAAAGCATGACTTGCATTGATTGAAAAATCGGAGGCAACAAGAATTTGTTTCATTTTTTAAGTTTTTAATATTAACCTGTCAATAGCCATGTGTACAAATGCAATGGATGACAAAAACATTTAGATAACAATCAACTAAATAAAAAGATGGAAGAATACAAATAGTAATAATGCCAAGCCAATTGACACGGGTAAAGTAAGTACCCAAGCAAGACCGATGCTTTTGAGTGTCCCTTTATTCAGATTGCTCTTTCCTCCGGAAGCGACCATTGAACCGGCAATACCACTTGAAAGCACATGCGTTGTACTAACAGGCAAACCCAATACGGTACTGATACCAATTGTCGAAGCGGCAACAATCTCGCTTGAGGCCCCTTGAGCATAACTCAAATGTTCATTTCCTATTTTTTCACCAATCGTTACTACAATACGTTTCCAACCGATCATTGTCCCAAGACCTAAGGCGATTGAAATAGTTAAGATCACCCAGATCGGTGCAAAGTCCGTAAGATGTTTCAACTCGCTCAACTTACGATTGAGCTCCAGTCGATTTTCAGTATTGATATCGATCTGTTTATTGCTCTCTAATGCAGCAATGGATTTGACTAAACCTTCAACCTCTTTTCTGAATTTAAAAGTCCCGGCTTTATCCGTTACACTTTTATCCATCAAATGCAGCTTGACTTGTTCAATCTCCTGATTGACTTGCACAAACATCGTTCCCTGAGCGACATTACTGGAAGCAATTGTCTGTAACACGATTTCCGTTTGATCGAGCGTTTTAATGACAGCCGCATCTGGTACGGAATGGTTTATTGCAAAACGAGCAGGCAGAAATGCAATTAAGATCAACATAAACAGTCCTACTCCTTTTTGTCCATCGTTGCTACCGTGAAAAAAACTGACCAATGTACAGGTCAGTATAAGAATACCGCGTACTAACAAGGGAGGTCTGTCATCTTCCCCTTGTGGGATGTGAAAAAGTGCTTTATAACGGACGACATGCTTTAAAAAGAGCATCAATAACACCGCTAGACCAAAACCAATCAAAGGTGAGAGAATCAAAGAAAGACCAATTTCCTCGGCCTTATGCCAATTGACACCACTGCCACCATAATACCAGGTGAAGCCTATACCAGCCCCGATAAGGGCACCAATCAAGGTATGTGAACTCGAACAAGGAATACCAAAATACCAAGTCCCCAAATTCCAGATAATAGCCGCTAATAATACAGAAAGGACCAGGCAAGCGCCTACCGAAACCGGTAGTGCCATTAAAGTATCTAGAGGCACCAATTTAAGTATTCCCATAGCCACGGCGATCCCACCTGCAAAAACACCTAGAAAATTCCAAAAGCCAGACCAAGGAATGGCTACAATTGGTTTAAGTGCTTTGGTATAAATTACCGTTGCAACAGCATTCGCGGTATCATGAAATCCATTGACAAATTCAAAGGCCACAACGGCAAATAAACAAAGGGCAAAAACAATAAGAAGTCCAGTACTAAGATCGGTTTCCCCTAAGAGAGGAATCATGTTGCAGAAAATTTGCATATTATTCTTTCATAAGATTTATGGTTGTCCTTGCTGAGTTTTTCTTACTTGTTGAGTTTTCCTTAAGGAAAACTACCGCAGGAACAATCGCTTCATTCAGCTCAAAAATAATTTCCAGATGTTAACTTTTGATAAAGGATATATTACGTTATACAACACGAAAGAAAAACTTAAAACACTGTTAACGAATCTTATTCCGCCGCTATTTTATTTCCTACAAATTCTCTTAATTTGTGGGGAGCTAACACGGACTTTATAGGGACCTCATTCGGACTTCATTCGGATGAAAGCGAATAAAGAACGAATAAGTTCCGTAGAACTAACGATTGAAAAACGGATCAAAAGTAAATTTGATCGCTAGTTTTTACCCACAAAATATAGACAAACCAAAATCCCGTATAAGACCAACCGTAAAGTAAGAGCCATATTAGACCTTTTGTAAACTTTTTTCAGGAATGGACATAGCGTATCTGCGAAATACCAAGCAGACTATTCGAGAGAATTTTAGTCCCCCATTTACAGCGAAAACAGTACGATTTACCGATTCAAATCCACAGTCCACCGAAAAACACAAGTTTTTTAGAATTAAACCCATTACTTTAGACAAAAGTAAATTTAACACCGAATTAATTATGCCTAAAACTTATTCATTAGACTGTTCCTTGACGAACTATTCTCCCTTACAGCGGATTACATTTAGTACGCTACCTTTTCTCATCGCCATTTATTGCGTTCTTTTTGCACAGCATACAAAAGCGCAATCTTTAGACTGGTCTACAAAAGATATTGTATTTAAGAGTGAGGGTATTAACTTGGCAGGAACCATGCTTCAGCCTCGAAGCGCCCATGCTGCCATTGTCCTCATACATGGTTCTGGACAAGAGAAAAGAATGATGGAGTTTGCCTCATATTTAGCCAAAAACGGTATTGCCGTATTTACTTATGACAAGCGCGGAGTAGGAAAATCTGAGGGGACCTATGCTGGCCCTGAGGTCGGTACCAATAATATCGATTCCGCCAATCTCCACCTGCTGGCAAAAGATGCGCAAGCAGCAGTAAAAGTATTCCATCAGCAGTTAGGGAAAACGAACATTCCTATGGGGCTATTGGGATTCAGCCAAGCGGGATGGATCATTCCTTTAGCTACTAACCAAAATCCTTTGGTCGACTTTTTTGTATTGTACAGTGGAGCAGTTATCCCTGCCCGTGAGCAGCTCCGCTTCCAGTTCTTTACAAATGGAAAAAAAGATTTTTGGGATAAACATACGGAAGCCGATGCCCGACAACATGTAGCGAATGATCCAGATCGCTATCAATTTACAAATACCGATCCGATGACATCACTTAAAACGATAACAACTCCAGGACTCTGGCTTTTTGGATCCAAAGATATCCAAATACCTGTAGGCTTATCGATTGAACATATCAATGCGCTGAAAGCACAAGAAAAGCCCTACGAATATTGCTTATTTCCCTTATTAGATCACAATACAAGCCTTTCGGCATCTCCTGAACCAAGTGCTATTGCATTGAATTGGATTAAAAGTCAACGTAAAAAAAAGTCATAAAAAACGTCATTTGACAACGGCTCATTAGCATAAAATCAAGCATTAAAAAGGCCTAAGTAAAAAACTTAGGCCTTTCTTCAATCAATTGAAAATGTTTAACTCGCTAGGTTCATTCAAATCCGCATGAAGCACTTTAATAATTGTTTATAGCTAATAATGGTATTGAAGCAAAAAGGCTAATGTTTAGGCCACGTTAAAATAGATAGACAAAAAAAAGCACTATAGTGCCGTTTGCGACAATAGCTTAAATGTAAAAAACACCCTTTAATTATCTATATTTTTAAATAAAAATCACTCTTTTTCCTCACGGACGAGAAAATCATAAGAGTACCAGAATTTCAGGTGCCCATGGGAATTAAGGCTTCCTAGACTATAGCTAATGGGATAATCAAAGCTATTCTGTTGCAGTTCAAGTTCATTTTTATAATCAATGACAAGTTTTTTAATTTCGTCCAGGCCTGTTGCGCGTCTAATAAAACTTGTTTGACGTCCACCACGCAGATAAACCAATACGTCGGACCCTTTTAATACCGTTTCGTCGGTTTTCGTCAGAAATTGATTGTACAGCAATTTTTCCAATACGTTTTTAAGATCACCACGCGGAAAATCACTTTCTCCCATCATGATAGAGTGTGTACCGTAGTTGACAGACGAAACATAGTAGGGATTATATCCTGTATTTTTTAACTTCCCAAGTGCATCCTTATTAAAAGCCTGTTCATAATCTTTCAGATCCGCATGGAGACTAAATGTAATATGTTCTCGACGCAACAACAGGCTATTAGCTCTTTTTATCGTGGTGGAATCATGGTGACGAACCAATTTGAGTACACTATCTACGTCAGGGCTATTATTAAGATGGTAGCGTATCGCCCTATAATCGAAAAATGCCCCCACAGACGATTGCTTCAAAACAGCAGGTTCCCCTTTGCTTTTCTTCGCGAAAGCTCGCACAGCATCAAATCCAGGAACGACATGAATAGGAGATAAAGTTGGCTGTGTAGAAGAAATTGTGCTTTTGAAAGGTTTATAATAATTACGAAGGGAAGTTAGTTTTAGTTGCGGTGTGGTATCTTTTAATCCCCAAACTGTCCCCAAATAGAAGTTTTTATCTGTAGTACCATCCACGTAAATCTGGCTAACCGAAAACCCGACGGAACGCCCTTCAAATTGATACCTTTTAGCCATTGTTCCACCACCGACCTCCGTAGAGTCAAAGTCAATATCTTCTTTGTCACAGCTGGACAAAAAACAAATGCTTAGTAACAACAGGAAAAGATATTTCATAATTTAAAAAATTAATCGTCAGCTCTGGTGCAGCACTTCGATCTCATCTACCCGTCGGACAATGGCCTTTAGATTCTTCTCAAATATATACAAAATTCCTAATCCAACATACATAAAAATAAGAATTACAATACGATACAAAGCTAAAGGAATATAATTAACGATCCATTCCGAAGAAACCAACCCGATGATCAAAACCATAATCGGTATCGTTAAACCAAGATAATTGCGATAAACGCAGTATTTGCTCCCTCTAGGTCGATGCCGCAATAAGTATACTGGAATATAAAAAACGAGTGTACCGATCATCCCTAATTTTAATCCCGTCCAAAAAGCATCTGCATCGAGCGGCACAAAATAATAGAACAATGTGAAATAGACGATATAAATTGCACTATGCCAATGCTTGACGAATTGTAAAAAATCAGCAGGAAATTTATTGATCTGTTTACGTTGCAGATTTAATTCATAGCTAGCTGCAATGCTTCCAAAACCTGCCGCTCCAAAACTGGCATAAGCGAGATCAATAGCTCGATTGAAATATATACCGGCATCTGAAGACATGAGTTCTTCTACCTTACAAGCAAAGTGATCCAAAATTTCAAGTTGAACATCAACATAACGATATCCTTTAGAACGAATAAAATCCATCAGAATACCTAATTCCGCTTTGGTCAATTTCTTTTCTGTCATGATACAATTGGTTTAGTGTTCAAGATAACCTGCAACTTCTCCACAAAGGTCAACGCATCTTTCATTTTACTTACCTGAGCTTTTTTTCCCTTCACTGTCAGGGCGTAATATTTTCTTGCTCTTCCATCGACTACTTCTATTGCTGTATCCAGGAGTCCTTCCGCTTCTAGCTTATGTAATGCAGGATAGAGCGCCCCCTCAGTCAGGATAAACTCTCCTTCGGTTAAGAGTTTTACCTGTTGAGTCATTTCATAGCCATACATTCTTTTCGTTCCAGACAATAGCTTTAGAATAATCGTTTGTAAAGTGCCTTTTAATAACTTCGTATCTTTCATTCGTTCATCTTAAACAATTAATTAAATATACCTAATTTTCTTATATATACAAAAAATATAAAAAATTATGATACAGCAGGTTGCATTTTAACCATCGCCATTAGTTATGGCCCTTGAACTGCCTTTTGACTGGACTGCTTCTGCCCTGCTTTTGGAATTAACCGATCAAATTCCTATGAATCGCCTAGTGTTTACCTAGTGAACCAGGTAGACACTAGGTCTCAGGTAGGTGTTTACTAGGAACAAGATCGAACAATGGCAATGACAGGGATAAAGCGAAAAAGCCGCTAGAGCTGGGAACTCCAAACGGCTTTGCACTAACAATTATATATAGAATGATATGATTATCCCGCTTTCAGGAGATCAATAATAAGGCGATCTCTATTTTCATTCAATGAGGGATAAAATTGATTTAAATCAACCAATATGATTGGCATCCCCTTATTTTCGGGTTTATACAAGACATTATCTACCAAGTCCCGACAGAAAACTAACGATTCATTATCCGTGAATACTTCTCTTGACCTTTTGAGGAAACTATTAAAAAAACGTCTTGGATTGTTGATAATTTTAAGATGTTCTTGATTTGGAAAAACTGTACTGGAGAGATCTAGCCCTCGAGAAAATATAACGTCCTTCAATTCCGCATGACCAAAATTTACTAAGGGAGTCTTTAATGGTTTGGCTTTTTTAAGAATAAAAAGATTGGTGGAGTATAAATCTTCTGTAAAAGGAATTCCATAAAACCATGAAGAACTGATCTTTCCTTTAAAAACCACATGAACCAAATTCGTCCCGTCGAAAGTTGTTTTGTCAAATGTATTGTAAAGGAAGGAAGACTTTTCAATTTTTAAATTTCCAATAATGGCTTTCGAAAAATCATTCGCTTCGAATGTACTTTCCATCCAAAGCCCAGATTCCTGAAAAACAACAGATTGAAAGTTACAGTCTACAAAGGTACAGCGAATGAACTTACAATCACGAAACATGGAGTTCATGAAGCTTTTCCCTTTTATCGTACAATCGATAAATGAACAATTTTTTAAAACTTTGTGATTGAATTCAAAACTTTCAATCTCACTTTGTTGGAATATTTTATTAGTCAGTGCCATGCTAAAAATGATTAATAGGCTAAAATTTCATAGTAGTTGCATTGCAAATGGATCTTTAACGGCCAAAATCTCCATTTATACAATGATGACAACGGGAAAGACAAAACGTCCTAAAGAAATTTTGACTTTTTTTATTTTTTTTATCCTAGCCAAAAACAGCCAAGACCTATAAGATCTCCTAGCAAACTGACTATGGGAATTCGCTAGCCAGCGATTTCTTATAACTGGCCAATAGGCACAAAAAAAGCCGCAAGAACGGGGAGTCCTTTACGGCTTACTACCTATGAAAAACATTCACCTTAAGTATAAGGCACTATCTACTATGACAATTAAAATGGTACACATAAATCTACTGCACAATGAATTAGCGAATTAAAATCGGTTCATTCCCTACTTCAAAAAAGCTCCAATCTATGTTCTTGGCATTTCTTGGAACCAAATATAAAGTGCTCGGTCAGAGATTCAACCCACCGTTTACAATTCGCCAAAAATGATTTACGATTCGTCTGTTGTACTATTTTAATCGGCCGGTTAATCAGCCCTTTACTGCTAAAAGAAAAAAAAGTATATTGGTGAACACAATTAAAACTGTTTATGAAATTGATAAAAAATATTTTGGCGGTGCTCGTACCGCTTACCTTATGCAGTGGCACAGCCTTTTCCCAAACCAAAGAGGAGCTTAAAAAAAAATATGAAAACAGCAGTATAGATGAAGAACTCAAGAAGAAGATGGCTACGGAATATGTCTTTCCCGATAGTCTCATCTTACCCCCTTTACACTATACTAATTCCTATTATGTATTGGACTCTGCCGTCAATGATTTCCATTCTATTTCCATTGATATTATTGTACAAGATGACATCCCCGACCACTATTCATTTTACATTTCACCCTTTAATATATCCCTAAACAATATGCCTTTATATTGTGGTATTCAATCTGCCGGTGGCGGTATCAGTGTTAAGACTGGTAAAGAAGAAGATATCAAATTTAATGGCATCTTTTCGCGTTGGTTTGAACGGACAAAAAAGGCTTTAAAAACTACAGGATATTATGCCAGTTCAGATGCGGAGGGTGATTTTATCAGTGTCCGCAATACCGTAGGCTGGCACAAAGGTTCTTATCGCATCACACTAAAAAAAGAAGGCTATATCGCTGGCAAAGCCGTTCCAGATGATATTAACCCTAAAGAAACCTATTTCAGCTGGGGCGATTATGAACATTCCTGGGTCACTATGTATGTCGAAGATTTAAGCACAAAAAAAGTGGTCAATGTAGGGTCCCTAGCCTTCCCGGGTAAAAAGATCCAGATGAAAAAGCACATCACTTCGTTCTTGGAACAATACAAGTATTTTATTGATTTCGCCCAAAGACCGCGGGACCTCGAAGGGTTGAATGTCATCCGATACGACAAATTGCCTAAAGTAACCGTTGTTCAAAAAAATCTACGCATCAATGGTAAATTGGTCAAGCTTGAAAACGTGCCGACTTACCATAACCGTACACATAATCCCGAACAAAGTAAAGTAGCCGGTGAAATCCCTATTCTATCCAAGGATAGTTATAATGCTGCAACTGGTGAACTTACACTAGAAACGGGCGTGTTTGTAAAATGGCCGGAGAAAAAAGACGTTAAGTAAAAAGAACCTTTTTAATTAAGTCCAAAACTGACAATAAACGAGTTTTCTTCTTTTGCGATCCTATCTGACTTATTCTTAAAAGGCTCTCCAATGGAAGCAGCAGCATATAACACCTGTGGTCGTCCGTTTTTATCGAATAATATAAACGGACGTTCCAAATGGGCCAGCACTGTTTTGTGTTGTCCGTCAACCTTTAATTCGCGTAGTGATACCAAAGGGTGATGGGCAGCAGGCCAATGCAGGCCATCTGCCGACGTAATCAGTGCCAAGGCGCCAAACTGTGCAACCAGTTTACCGGAGTGTGCCTTTTGACCAATTTAGGGAAGCAAAGGTTTCAATCGTCTTTATTAGAAAGAGAAAATTATGCAAAAGCCAATAGATAAACCCATAAAACAGCAAACTGTAACAGCGAACAAAAATAGGTTCAGGAAGACTTTTATAGCGGTTCTTTTCGGTACAAGCTCTCTTTCTGGGCTTGTTTATGGACAACGGACCACAAAAATCATCGCTAATCCTTTGGCATTGGAATATCGTTTTATGCCCGAAAGTCCCAGTAGACGGGAAGCAGCAGATCCCATCATCGAGCTTTTCAACGACCAATATTATTTATTTGCGTCAAAGTCCGGTGGATATTGGCGCTCCTCAGATTTAAAAGACTGGCTGTATATCCCTTGCAAAAGTATTGGCAGCATTGAAGCTTATGCACCTACTGTATTAAATTACAATGGTGCACTTTACTTTTTGGCTTCGGGTGGAAAACCTCAAATTTATAAAACAACCAATCCTGATCAGGATCAGTGGGAACCCATACCGACCAAATTTACCATTGGCATGACAGATCCAGCCTTCTTCAAGGACGATACTGGTAAAGTCTATCTGTATTGGGGATGTTCAAACGTTGATCCCATCATGGGGGTGGAAGTAGATCCTAACGATGGTTTCAAACCCATTGGTACTCCGCAAGTATTGATTCAACATCGTGAAAAACAATATGGCTGGGAAGTACAAGGCGAGCATAACGAACTGGGAACTCCTGGTTGGAACGAAGGGGCAACAATGATTAAACACAAAGGGGTATACTATCTCCAATACGCATCTCCGGGCACGCAATTCAGAAGTTATGCCGATGGTGTTTATACTGCCAATTCACCTTTGGGACCGTTTCGCTATGAAGCCAATAGTCCTTTTTCTTATAAACCAGGTGGTTTTATTGCAGGCGCAGGTCATGGACATACCTTCCAGGACAAGCTGGGCAACTATTGGCATGTAGCGACCATGAAAATTTCGGTGCGAGACTGGTTTGAACGACGTATCGGCCTTTTTCCAGCATTTTTTGACAAGGAAGGTCAGCTTTACGCGCAAACGGTATATACCGATCTCCCCTTTCAGATCCCCAATACCAAAGTCGATATCGAGAAGCAGGATCTTTCTCTACCATACAACCTTTTATCTCAAAACAAGCCCATTCAGGTATCCAGTGAACTGGATAAATTCTCTAAAATTTACGCTAACGATGAACGGATAGAAAGCTGGTGGTCGGCAGCTTCGGGCGCTATCGGTGAATATATACAGATTGACCTCGAAAAGAACATGTCCATCCGTGCCCTACAGGTGAATTTCGCCGATCAAGATTTCCAGCTTAAAGCACCCCAGTCTTATTGCTATCAATATGTGATCGAATACTCCAGCGATGGCAAAAAATGGCTCCCACTGATAGACCAAAGCAAAAACAAAAAAGATCACCCGCATGAATTATTTAACCTCGATCGCAAAGTCAACGCTCGTTATGTCCGCCTGACCAATAAGAAAGAGATTCCTGGTAAATTTTCGCTTTATGATTTTCGAATATTCGGTCATGGTTTGGCGCAAAAACCGCAGGGAATCAACACCTTGACAGGGAAACGCAATACGAAAGATCGTCGCCAGATTACACTGCATTGGCTGGCATCGCCGAACACCAAAGGCTATATTCTCCGTTGGGGCATTAAATCCGATAAATTATACAATGCAATCGTGGTCTATGAAAACAAATTTGACGGCCGTAGTTTCAACAGCGATCAGGACTACTATTTTTCGGTGGAGGCTTTTAATGAAAATGGTCATTCAGAACAGCGCAAAAAATTGCTCCATATTGAATAACGTATAGCATGGCTTATCCCATTGCGTAAACGACGACAAACCTGATCCGACAAGACACATATGGTAAACTCTTGTCAATCAGATAAAGTCGCACACAAAATAACACGTAAGTCAAGTCAAAAAAAAGTCTTCTCATCATTGTGATGAGAAGACTCTTTAAAAAATTGAAATCTTGATCCGAAACGTTCACCGAACGACTTACTTAATGACAAACCAAGTTTGACTTTTTGCCGGTATATTGACCTCAAAGATCGCTTCGGAGGCTGCATTTAATGGCATTGTCCTACTGTTTTGATCTTGCTCAACCACTTGTACATTTCCTGTCAGTCCGGTATAGTACAAGTTGACCTTAATTTTTCGTTTTATCGCTTCGTCCAATGGGTTATAGATCATTAATAATCCTTTTTCTTTCCCCGCCGGATTCACGTGCAAAATAGCATCATAATCCATCCCGTCAGGACGTCTCACATGGATAATATCACTGTCCAAAACTTCGCGGTGTTTCTTGTAAAAATTCACCCATTTGGCCACTACGTTTTTCGTCTCTGGGGAGTCATAAAGCTGTGGTCCACGATAACAAGCCTGTACACCTGCACCAAACAAGTTGGCTAGCCGTTGCTCGTAATGTGGCAGGTGATCCTTCAAAGGCTCGATCGTCGCCTCTTTGCCTCCACCTTGATATTCTACCAAAGGGACAAACATCCAGCCCATAGACGGCGCCTTTGCCCAGGTACCATCAAAAATATTCTGTCTTTCCACAATCTCCTGTTGTGCCCTCGGTAAGGACCAGTTTGCCTCACGGTAGCCCATCCCGACTTTGTTGCCGCCATTCAAGAAATACATATCTGGAATATTCAGGTAGATTCCCTTTTCACGGCACCATTTGTAAAAATCAGTGATCCGTTTAAACTGATTCCATTGCGAGTCTTTTTCATTATGATGCCCGGGGTGATCGGTGGAATAGCACCAATCTCCGGGATAGGATCCATCGTGCTCAAATACGCCCAATCCCGAACTTTCATACAGGTTATACAGCTTTTTGAAGTAAGCCTGCCCCCATTCACTCTCAATACAGGGTGAGCTTCCAAAGCGAGGATGCATGCCTTCAGGTAGCACAATGTCATTTTTTGCATCAATATGCCGACTGGCAAGGAGCGAATAGCCTCCAAGTTCAATTCCTTTGCTATGTGCATAGTCAGCAAGCTCTTTCATGCGTTTAATATTCTCCGGAGAATCATCTTCGGCATTGAATCCAGACCAAAAGGTCATAATCACCATTTCAAAACCAACTTCCGCTGCTTGATCAATTGCCTTTTTCACCGACTCGTTATCCGAACTCCGTACATGCATCAATATCGGATTTTCAGTTGCCCATGGCGCCATAGAGCGCAGCATTTTTCGGTATCCAAGGCTCTTACGTTCGCGTTCCCAGCTATCGTTCAACAGCTCCCAAACCCGATAACTTGCAAATTTCCCACCGGCAGCAACCTGTTGTTCAGGTCCCATTTTAGGTGCAACTTCCAACAGACATGGTGTCTCCCGATCGTAATGGACCTGTGTGGTATATAGCGGGTCTTTTTTCCACTCCAGACTCGAGGAATAAACGACTTCCTCGCTCATACCGCCAAATGTATAATCTGTTTCCACGGTGATATTAGGGTATAACCAACGGCTTCTATGATCCACCGAACTTTCGGGTTCAAATACAGCCAATTGCTCACTCTTAAAGCTATTAACCACAATTTCCCGGTCCGACTGATTCTGCACGGTAATCCACTTACTAAAGATCGGCATGTCATCATAAAGATCATAATGAACCTGTACCGTAACGTTTTTCATATAAGCAAGTTTACTGGACAGATCGCCTGCAAATTGGGATGGAAAATCACCGTATGCCCAAAAACCTTCTATTTTGGAGCGACCTTCCTTTGTCGAAGCCTTACCATCCTTATTCCCGCCGTTTGGATCCATTTTTCCGACACGGACCAGTTGTATCTTGTCACCTGACTTTAGTGGAAGATGACCAACAGTACGCCATTGTTGTCCGTCCAAAGAGGCTTGTGCCAATAATTCCTTATCCGCTATTTCATATCTAAACCATAGCTGATCTGCTTTACCAACTTCGAAAGTTCCGTTATCGCGTTTGCCATCAAAAAAAACAACCTTGCCTTCGCTTGCTCGCCAATAAAGTCTGGGACTACCATTCGTTAGGGTCAGTCCAAAACCCAATCCCCAATCGTTGGATTGATCAGTACCTTTATTCATCTTGGCTACGAGTACCTTTGCCTCTTGAGGAATTGTTCTTTCAGCGAACACAGCAGCATTTTCCAGTGCCATAATTTCGCCCACTTTTCCTTCATTGACAAAGGAATTACGCTCATGTGATTTTGAAACCATCAACTTCCATCCGGAATTTAGCTGCTGAAATTTATCTTCCAACAGCAATGCCCTGTTTTGGTCACTTTTGCTCTTTGCGGCAAGCGCATCGATCGCCTGCTGATCCAATGTATAGGTAAATGTCAGCTCTTTGCCCGGCACAGGCCAAGGCATATCTTTAGGCATCCAGTTTGGTCTCTTTTTCCAGCCAAAACGGGGTTTTGTATCTTCAATTTTATAGTCATGGAATTTAAAGGCCATGGGATCTGCCTTTAAACCCGGGATCCATTCTTTCAGTAAATAATTATGTACTTTCTGTCCTTCCAATCCGCCGACATCAAAGGTAAACCCATCGATTGTTACGCTGGCTTCAGGTCGAATTGACCGTAGAAATGCTGTATTTCCAGTCAATTCATCCAAACCAATACTGGCCACATTTGGAAAAGTCGTAAATGTACGGCTGACCAAACCATTGGAAAAGACCAAATGACCTTCTTTCGTCTTGAAAAGCCCTGCTTTCGCCTGGGGAGTCCCTATTAACCAGTCTCCAGACAGGCTGTTGCTTTCTTTGCTAAATAGCGGCAGCTGCTGACTATAGCTCTGCTTTGCCTGGCCCAATACGCCCAATAGACACAGGATATAGAGTTGTTTTTTAAAGTAATTCATCTTTTTATTTTGCCAATACCTGTACAGTAGCCACTTTCAAACCCTTACTCGATGCGTTGATTCGGATTGCACCCTGCGCTCCTTTTTTTGCTTTTACGATGACCAATGCCATTCCATTATACGCTTTACGCGAATGACTTTGGAACGAGGTAAAATCAATTGCATTTCCATTATCTGTGGATACAATTTCACCTGCACCTTCGACCGAAAAATCAATCAACGCCTCCGATTGAGGCACCAAGGTTCCCTTTTTATCAGTCACTTTTACCGACACAAAAACAAGTTCTGAGCGTCCGCCATCGATCGTCGCACGATCTGCTTCCATCTGGAGTTTTTCAGCCTTTCCAGCGGTTTGGATTTCTGCTTTGGACCATTCCTTGCCGTCTTTGTAAGCAATTACCTTAACCGTTCCCGGTTCGAAACGCACACTATCCCATTGCAACCGAAAATCCTGTCCCGCAACCTTCTTCTTACGTCCTTGACTTTTTCCATTGACAAAAAGTTCTGCTTCTGTACCGGAGGTATACACATGTACCGGTGTAATCTCCCCTTTTCTGCTTGTCCATGTCCAATGTGGCAGGATATGCGTCACTGGTAAGTCTGGTCGCCAATGGGATTGATAGAGGTAAAACCGATCTTTTGGAAAACCTGCAAGGTCTATAATACCGAAATAGCTGCTCCTTGAAGGTGGATTTTTCTTCTTCAATTCTTCCAATGCGGCTTCCAATTCAGCACGTTTCGCAGGATCCGTTCTAAAATTCAACAAATTGGTCTCCGCCGAATTATAAGGTGTCGGTTCGCCCAGATAATCAAAACCTGTCCAAACGTATTCTCCCAACAAGTTTGGATACTGAGCCAATATCCGGAACTGTGCATCCGGTGAACAGCCCCATCCCGGAGCAGCACGATCGTAAGAGGTGACCTGCCAGCCATCGTAATCGGTTCCAAAAAAATATTCTCCGCGGGAGGAAACACAGGAAGAAGTTTCACTGCCCAAAGTCGGCATATTCTGATAACGCGCATCTTTATCCCAACGCCCCTGTTGACTGAAGAAATAATTCACGCCCATGATATCCAAAGCGGTTGCAGCGCCCGATTCACGGCCGCCATCCGGGTCATTATAACCATTGGAAACTGGTCGTGTTGGATCTGCCCGACGAATAATATCGGCCAGATGCCTAGTCATGTTGACATCCTGTTGTTCAAGCACCTCATTACCAATGGACCATATAAATACCGACGGATGATTTCGGTCGCGGTGTACCATGGCCAGTAGATCGCGTTCATGCCACTCATCGTACAATTTATTATAATCTTTTGCGCGCTTACCTGTACGCCAAGCGTCAAAAGCTTCATCCCAAATTAAAATCCCCATTTTATCAGCCAACTCCAATAATTCTGGTGCTGGTGGGTTGTGCGAAGTGCGCAGGGAATTCATACCCATGGCCTGTAACATTTTGAGCTGACGCTCCAAGGCACTTTTATTAAAGGCAGCCCCTAATGATCCCAAATCATGATGGTTACACACCCCTTTTATATCTACACGACGGCCGTTTAACTTGAAGCCTTCATTTGCTGTGAATGCGATAGTCCGTACACCAAAAGGACTGTAATAAGTATCGCTTGTTTGGCCATCAACGATGACTTCGATCTTTTCTACATAACGATTTGGCGATAGAATATCCCATCGTTTCGGTTGATTGATACGCGTTTCAAGATTCAGTTTGCCACTTGCATTGGCATGAAGGTCTACAAATCCACTGGCGGTAGCCACCTGTTTTCCAGGTTTATCTTGAGCATCTAACTCAAAATAAGTCGCTTTGACCTCAGCATGTACTGAAAAAAAACGAAAGTTATCCAACGTCACTTCATTCATCACCGTTGCATATTGATCGTTGACAACAGGTGTTGTAATAGCGGTTCCCCAATGTGCAACATGCACGGCCGAAGTACGTACCATCCATACGTGGCGATAGATTCCAGCTCCGCTATACCACCTTGATTCCCAATTTTCGGTATCCAAACGTACCGCCAGAACATTCTCAGCATCTTTTTTTAGGTAAGGTGTCAAGTCCATACGAAAAGAACTATACCCATAAGGCCAAGTTCCCACATAACGGCCATTTAACCAAATTTTAGCATTCGCCATGGCTCCATCAAAATCCAGATAAACACGCTCTCCAACTTGAAGGTTTTCGACTTTAAAATGTTTTCTGTACCAGCCTATTCCTTTATAAGGCAGCTTTCCGGATTCACTGGCCAACTCAATACGGAATGGCCCTTCGATAGCCCAATCATGCGGTAGATCCAAGCTACGCCAAGTATCATCATTACATTCGGTCTTATGCAAATCATTAGGTTCAGCCAATTGATTGCCATCAGCCTGCAAACCAAAGCGGGAAAACTTCCAGTCCCGATCAAAGAGCGCTACACGCGCATTTCCCATGCGTGTAATTTCCTGCTGTTGTCCAAATAAGGAGAAGGATAACATGGCGAGGAACATTCCGAAAATTACTTTCATTTATTCTTATTTATTCATTGATTATTTAACAGTAAGGTCCATACAAACCTTCTTCTATTTTGCCTTAATATGGTCGATACGCTGTTCCTTGCATTTTAATTTCGGCCTCTACGCCTACAGATTTCCCCGGCTGACCACCACCAACATATATTTTGACAGCGCCACCTTTTTGTATCAACTCGCCTCTTTCGCTCACCAAAGCCAGATCTTCTGGTGTCAAGGTGAAGGTTATTTTCTGCGACTGACCCTTTTTGAAAAATACGCGCTTAAAACCTTTTAAAGCATTATTGGGCACTTTATAGTTTCCTTCTTTTGGATGAACAACATATAATTGAACGACCTCATCACCGTCGCGCTGACCGTTATTTGTCACCTGTACAGTTACCTGAACATCAGTACCCGTTTCAACGAAAGTAGGCACTTGTAATTGTTTATAGTCAAACTTCGTATAGCTCAGGCCGTAACCAAATGGATAACGCACCTCCCCCCTAAAATAACGATAGGTGCGGTTTGCCATGGAGTAATCCTCAAAATCAGGCAAGTCTGCATCACTTTTATACGTTGTCAAAGGCATACGTCCTGCCGGATTATAGCGACCAAATAGCACATCCGTTATAGCATCGCCAGCCGCCTGTCCACCATACCATGCCTGCAATAGCGCATCTACATGCTGTGATTCCCAATCGAAGCTCATCACTGATCCCGACATATTGACCAATACAAGTGGTTTCCCTGTTTTTTTCAGTTCTTTTAAAAGTGCCGTCTGCACTTCAGGAGAAGCCATAGTCGATCGGTCTCCATTCACAAAAGCACCATAACCCGCTGCACCAGCATCACCAGCTTCACCTTCGTAGTCTGCCGTTATACCGCCAACGAAAACAATAACATCTGCTACCGCAGCCTTTTTAACAATTTCTTCAAATGAAGGGCCGCCATCGATTTTTTTCATGATTTCTGTTCCCGGAAGATAGTCTATAGCGATTTGCTTTCCATAACGCTTTTGTAAACTGCTCAACGGTGTTACAATTTCCGAAGGCGTACCAAAGTAATTTGCTAACTGCGCATGTCCATTATCGGCATTGGGGCCGATAAAAGCTATTCTTTTTATTTTATTGGGATCAAGGGGTAGCATATTATGCTCATTTTTCAACAGCACCATAGACTCCTGCGCCATTTTATAAGCATGTGCCTTATGCGATTTACTTTCAATAACTTCACGACCAATCTTTGCGTAAGGTACCAGTTCCTGTGGATCGAACATTCCCAATTGAAACCAGATCTGCAAAAGTCGGGCTAGTGAAACATCAATATCCTTTTCGGATAATGCACCTTGTTTTACCCCCTGTTCCAACAATTGATAGAGATTACCACATTCGAGATCTGTTCCGGCCAAAACTGCAGCACTGACGGCCGCTGTATTATCCGGATGTGTGTTATGTCCGCTGGCAAAATCATTGATACCCCCACAATCCGAAGTTACATAGCCTTTAAAGCCCCATTGATGGCGTAAAATAGTATTGAGCAACACATTATTGCCGCAACAGGGCATTCCATCCAAGCGGTTGTAGGCACACATGATCCCATGTACCTTGGCCTTGGTCACCAATTGCCGAAATGCAGGGAGATAGGTATCCCAAAGGTCATAAGCTGAGACTTCTGCATTAAAAGAATGTCGATTATGCTCGGGTCCACTGTGCACAGCGTAATGCTTAGCTGCCGCAACTGCCTTCAAATACTGTGGATCATCACCTTCCAGCCCGCGCACGATAGCTGTTCCGATCTGCCCTGTCAAATAAGGGTCTTCACCATACGTCTCCTGCCCTCTTCCCCAGCGTGGATCACGAAAAATATTGATATTTGGAGTCCAATAGGTCAGTCCACGATAGCGTTTACCTGTTTTTCCAGCTTTGAGATCTTCATTGAATAATGCGCGACCTTCTGTTGCCGTATAATCCCCCATCTGTTTGACCGCAGCCGTATTGAAAGTAGCCGCCATGCCTATAGCCTGCGGATACACAGTTACTTTTTCTTCTGTCCGTGCAACACCATGCAGCGCCTCATTCCACCAATCGTATGCAGGGATGCCCAATCGTGGAATGCCCTTAAACTCGTGCTTCATCATTTGCACTTTTTCCGATAGGCTCAGTCGCGCAATCAGATCCTGAATACGTTCCTCCCGACTTCTTTTTACATCAAGAAAAGCGTAACTTTTGCTTTGCGCCATTGTCACTTGCTTTCCCCCGGCAATAATTAACAAAAAAAGAACATTCAGTCTCAAAAAACAACGGTTAAATTTCATTTTATAGTTTTATTTTCTCAGGTATACCTTTCTAATTTCTCAAACAGCAACAGTTCACCACTGCTTACTGGACAGCAACTTGCAAGTAAATACGATCTCCTTTTTTCGTTGCTATACGCAGGCGATCGCCCTCAAAAGGCTGCATTATTTTTCCATTTTTGCGCCAGGAAATTTTATGTCCGGGCCAAGGATTGTCAAGCATCAAATTTCGTCCTTGCTCACTTAAGATCTCTACATAAGTAACAGCCCCATTGTCGAGTTTTGATGACACGAGGAAGGCGCCGTCCACACGTAGGTTGCCAAATTGCCCATTCTGTTGTTTGGGCCATACAGGAAATAATTTTAGCACCTGCTGATGGATACCACACAACATCTGATTAATGGTTGTCGGTACAGTACTACAATTTTCTATACCATGCGGGTTGTTCCGTTGAAATCCATTGGGATAAGTATGTTGGCTATATCGATGCAAATGATATAGTATACTATCGGCACTGTAGCCTACACGAACCGCTGCAGGAAAAAAACTATTGGTGCCATTGTTATCTGTCCAACGTCCCATTTTTTCGATCGTGTTACGTGAAATAGTAATCCAACGCTGATCACTTTCCAGATCAATCTGCATAGCCGGGAAAATATGCTGTATGCCCAGTGTATTATCATTCCACCATGCGGGTCCCTTTTCGGTATAACGGAAGACTGGTTGCCCCTCTTTTTCCTGAACCGGAAAAGTAGCGAGATTCGCCTTTACCTGTGTCCAATTCACCGCCAACTGACGGTCCACATCCAAATAGGCACTCAAATCGGCAGCCAGCTGCAATGTCTGCCTTACCAGTCCAAGACTTAGAATTGGATTACTATCCCCGACCGTCCCTTCGTGAATTGCATCGTTAAAAATCACATAACGACCATTTTCATCTTTCTTGACATAGTTGGTCCAAAACACAGCTGCACCACGTACATAAGGGTATATTTTCCGTGCATAATTGCGATCATAAGTCGTATAAAACGCTGTAGCCATATTGGTGACACCATAGGACACATTGCTTTTCTGACCAAAGAACAAACCTTTATGCTCCACCTGTCCACCTTGGATATATCCACCAAATACGCTTTCCATGATTGCATTTTGACGGGTTGTTTCCATCCCTTTCGGGCCTATTCCCACTGGATATAGCAATCCCTCTGAAATCCCTGTTATTTCTTTCGAATAGAACTTACCCCGTTCCATAAAGTCGAGCAAAGGTTGCTCATACGAACCTGCTGCAGCAAGATGATTGGAAGAATAAAGCCCATAGTAAGGCGCCATATAGTTATAATTCAAATGATAATCACCATTCCAATTGGGAATCTCCCGCGTAATCCATGTTCCAAAAATGGGTGGGGCAAATTGCGGATCGCGACTACAGGATCCCATCACATAGTGAGAAAGGTAATATTGTTTTTCGATCACTTTATCAGGAATTTCAACATAAGACTCCGACCAAAAATCTGCCCACCACTTTTTATGTTCGCGTTCGAGCAGTTTTACATTTTTCAGATCTAAACCATCCACGGTCTTAAGCACCTTTTCCACACAATTCTTACTTTTAAAATTGGAAGATAAGGCACATACATAAGTTAGTGACTCGCCTGCATGTAAGTTGAAATCAGGTTGCTGCTGTGTGATTATTTTTCCAGCAACAGCAGCCTTTGTCGGAATATCTACCAGCTCCTCAAAGCCTCTACTGATGAATATTGTTCCATTTCCTCTCGTCCCCTGCTGCGTGACAGCTGGGAACAGTGATTCCGCTGGTGGATTATTTTTAAATTGGTCTTCGGCAGGGAGTAGCAGATTAATCTGCCCATTGATTTGTTTTTTGCCTTTGTTTTGAAATTGTAAAATCAAGCAGTCATCTTTCTCGGAAACAAATGATCTGATCTCCAGCAGCGTATCTCCTGCCTGAAAGGTTGAGGTTGCAATTGCTGTATAAAGATCCACATCAACCTGATAACTAGCCTTCTTTAACATTGGAATAGCCACTTCTACTTTACCTAATACGGCAGGATAAGACTCGTTAAATCCAGATTTTAACCGCCAAAAATCATTTCTCGCCAGGTAATAGGTCTGCCTATCAGGTGTACCCGCAATTGCTACTCCTGTACTGCCATTACCCAATAAAGGGGCATCCACGGCTACTTGGGATGGTATCCGTGTTGCTAGTCGATCGAATTTGGCTACATATTGTGATACAATAGCTTTGCTCCTATCCAACATACCTGACGGTATCGGACTTCGTTGAGCCAGACTTTGCCCAAAGGAGCAAAAGCCAAGAAAACAGGTAAAAAAAACGAGCTTAAGATTTGGCGATTTCATGATCATGCTTTACTTAAAAGACGACTTAGGCTAACGAATCCCTAGTACTTATTTGCTTTCAACAATTTTACTGAGCCCCCACTGTTTATTCGGTTCGTTCCCCATAAACAATATCAAGGTTCCGCCTCGCATAATTTCATTGTGATCTATAAAACAGTTATTATAAGGGACGCCATTAAGTTCAGCTTTTTGGATGTAGCGATTTTCAGGCGAGTTATTTTCTGTTTTGATTACAAACTGTGTCCCAGGATAATATTTGGGATCAAGTTTAAAGGTGATCGTATCAAACACAGGACTTGTAATCTCATAGCGTGTGTCACCCGGACAAATAGGGTGTAATCCAGATGCCGTCAACACATACCATGCTGACATTTGCCCCACATCTTCATTACCTATCAGACCATAAACTGAATTATGATACGCACGTGAACAAATTTCACGCGTCCATTTTTGTGTGAGCCATGGCGCTCCTAAACGATTAAATAGAAATGGCACATGGTGTACTGGTTCATTGGCATGGTTATAATAATTATTCCACATCATATCTTCCGGAGCGAGTTCAAAAAAACTATTGAGATCCGCGATGGTTTTTTGCTTACCACCCAAAAGGCCTGCAAATCCATCCACATCATGAGGGACAAACCATCCTTGCTGATAAGGGTTGCTCTCAACACAGCCATAATTTTGGGTTAAGCGCCCCGTTTCTGGCCATTTACTCCATGTACCATCCTGTTCTTTCGGTCGAAACCAACCAACTGTCGGATCAAAGAGATTTCTATAGCTTTGCGCACGATGAGCATATAAATCCACATCAGCCGTTTTATTTAATCGTTTCGCTAATTGAGACATGCACCATTCTGTATAAGCATATTCCAATGTCGTCGAAATTTCTCCTGTAGTTCCTTTTTCTCCATTTCCAAATTTTTCAACCGTTTGTCGCGCATATTTATAAGCCTTTTCTATATCAAAGTTGGATATCCCTTTCATATAGGCGTCCGTAATAACTGATACGGCAGGGTTTCCGATCATACAGCCACTATACGCGTTCAAAAATTCCCAGCGCTCTAAATAATCCTGTTTACTTTCTTCGGCCAATGTCACCAAAGAATTGATCATA
Organism: Sphingobacterium paramultivorum; assembly: GCF_014109745.1. Lineage (NCBI taxonomy): Bacteria > Pseudomonadati > Bacteroidota > Sphingobacteriia > Sphingobacteriales > Sphingobacteriaceae > Sphingobacterium > Sphingobacterium paramultivorum. Next base: position 575,656 of record NZ_CP058555.1, on the reverse strand, counting down.
TCATTTACGATAGTCGGATTAATAATCGTTTGCAAAGGAAACTGACTTCGAAAAACATCCCAACCGCTAAATACTGTTCGCTTGGTAAAATCTTTCGTTTGGTGAATATGTCCGTCACCGCCAACGTATTTTCCATCTACATCCGAGAAATCTCGCGGATCGATCATCGAATGATACAAAGCCGTGTAAAAAACAGTTTTCTCGTCTTCTGTCCCACCGTGAACCTCGATTTTCCCTAATGCATCATCCCATCGTTTCTGCGTTTGCTCCAATACATTGTTAAAGTTCCAATCTTTGATTTCTGTTTCAAGGTTATTTTTGGCTCCCTCCATACTGACAAATGAAATTCCAGCTTTCATCAATACCTGCTCATTTGCTTGTGTAGGGAATTCGGTATAAAACCCCAAATGTTTACCTTCCTTAATGCCGATATTTTTTGTGACGACAGATTTGGAAACCATCTCTTGATAACTGGCACTTGTAACATCTTCCAATTTCCGTTTTTGCCCCTCTGGAAGGGCACAACTCCATACCCCCGTATCGGTAAAAGGCTTACTAAATTGGGCATAAAAATAGACCGTATAATTTGCCTTCCCATCACCATTTCCCCAACCTCCACCTTCGGGCGTGCACTTCATCCATCCTTGGATGGTATGGTTGTCCACCACTTTCACATATTGTTCCGTAGATGTACCACCTACTCGCCGCGCTAAGTCGATCTGAATCCGCGACTTTTTATGTTTGGGAAAAGTAAACCTAAGCATACCGCTATGCGGTGTAGCGGTCATTTCAGCTTTTATATTATAATCTGAAAGCACCACTTCATAATAACCTGCACTTGCTTTCTCATCTTTTTTGGAAAAACGAGAGCGGTAGCCTTTTTCCGGATGTTCGGGACTACCTGCCGAGGTTTTCAGCTCCCCTGTGGTCGGCATAACCAAAAAATTACCTAGATCACCGTACCAGCCTATACCACTCATTTGCGTAAAGGCAAAGCCTTCGATGGAGGTATGCTCGTAGTTATATCCAGAACCATTATCTCCACCAGTAATCGTGTTGGGGCTAACCTGTGTTAAGCCAAATGGAGTTGCTGCCCCTGGAAAAGTTTTACCGAAACCGTGTCCTCCCGTTTCGGCTTTTTCACCACTGGTAACCGCACCGATAAACGGATTGACATACCTGGACTGTGAATAGCAATTGAAAACTACAAAAAATAAAATGATACTAAATTGAATACGGTTTATCATAAAAAATGGTTTAGATTACTTCTTCAAGCCTACGGAATCCGATAAGATATAGGCAATTAATTATGTTCGACCAAAGACAACGAAATGTCACAGTTCAAATCGATTATTACCTTGTTATCTGAACCGATTAAGTTAACTTTATAACCTTCGATCTCAGGAATGCCAATCTTTGGTTTGTTGCCATTGACATGCAAGAACGCAGGAGTCAATTTTGCGACTGTCGTACTGTCCAGTTGTTCTTGCCCATATCCAGACAAAACGCAAAAAAGGATGCTCAGCAGCATCCCGTAAGATTTTAATTGTATTATTCGGTTTCTATTCATAAATCAATGTTATTTTTTCTTCCTTCTTCCCTGTATATTCAAATGGACCTGGAGACGGATTGGATTTTTTTCGAGCTTTACCGAAGTAGTCCCGGTCAATCTGCAAAGGCCGCCCATTTCGATCCTCAAATGGCAACTCGGATATTACCGTTGGACTTAATGATATTGAAGTCACCAAATCTCTCTTCTGTTGCAACCATTTTGCTTGAAACGGAAAGTCCAAATAGACCTTACCTTGTTTTTCCACTAAATTGACAAGAACAGCCTCATTCGTATCGATCAACGCATTATGTTCTACTGCAAGTTTGCTCACATACGACTTCATCTGCTGCTCGGCGTTGGCATGTATTTCCCCCATTCGTGCATTTACTTTGGCAGTTGACACACCAATACTACCCTTAGTATAGACGTTAGCATCCAACAACACTGGAAGATACGCTTTATAATAATCACTGATATCAGATCCTTTTGTAAAAATATTATTGACAAACTGCACATCACCTGCCGGATTATCTTTTAGTGCCACAAGTTGTGTAGCGTGCGGTTTTAGGTAAGGAGTCAATCGGCTATCGTATGCAATAACTTCGATTTTTCCGGCAAAAAGATTATGAGCGAAAGCCGCTCCTTGCGCATTCATTGACAGATTTTTCGGGGAAAGCATAATGTTATTGGCAACCAACGCAGGCCCATGCGTTACCTCCAAAAATATATCGAGATCATTTTGATAAAACAGGTTATTCATAATCTGTGCGCCTTGCGCCATCCAGTCCAACCAAATTGCCATATTCGTCCGATAAATCAGATTATTTCGAATGCTGACATCCACTCCACCATGAAATTTTATTCCAGCCATTTCAGCGCCGGTAAAAAGGCGCTCGATATGGATATCATGTATTGTATTGTGCTCTACCGTGCTGAATGAACAGCCCATACTCCCCACAATACCGGCCTGTTCGCAATAGGCTATCTTGTTATTTCCCACATAATGACTGCCGACACTGTCTTTGTTCCAGCCAAAAGCCAGCGCTCTTTTTATTGTGCCGACATACCCTTCAGCGGACTCCGTATCTTTATTATCATAGGCATCACCATATTTCCCTAGGGCAATTCCAACACATTTCGAATATTGTATGGTATTGTTGACTATACGCCAGCCCTTACTCCAATGTGTACCGATAAGTCCTTCCTGTTCGGCAGTGGGTGGTGCCCAGTTAGTCGCGGCCTGTTCCATCACAAAACCATCCACGGTGATGTAGTTGACAAAAGGGCGATCCGGATAGAAGACTCGAGGTCGAACATTGATTTCTACCTGTTCCTGATTCGGATCAACCTTTGGAAACCGGGCCCAGATAGCCGTTTTTCCCCCATCAACCGAAGCCCACCATTCCCCTTTTGGCGAATGATTGGTCAAGAGCTGTTCTTTGGAAGAAGCTTCCATCAGCCAATGACCATGAAGATAAACTGCCCCGCGGTGATATTTCCTTTCTTTCGGTGTCGGCCAAAACCAGTCCCCGCGGATTTCTTCCTGATAGGGATTGAATGTACCAAAGAATGAATTTGGCAATTCGAGCTGCCAAATATCGTCACCGATTAGCTTCCAGCCCTTCACTTCTTCCGAGCCTTTAATAACCACTTTTTCACCTTTTGCAGCACGGTAAGTAATCGGTTGTTTTGCCGAAAGACCACCACGTGGTGGAACGATACTTTCGCGGTATACCCCTTCGTGAACCGTAATAATATCACCCGGCATTGCAAACCTGGCCGCAGCCATTATAGTACGGAGTGGTTTTGTAGGAGTACCACCCTGCGCGTCACTTCCAGTAATCGCAACATGGTATTCCCGAGGTTCCGATTTTACCTGCGCCGACGAGGCTCCAAATCCCAAAAAGAAAATACAGGTTAAGAAAAAAGTAATTTTCATTTTCATCAGTTTAATGCTATAAAAACTAATCCGGCCTGAATGGGCCGGATATAGTTTTTTTTAATATCCTTTTGCTCTTGTCAATTTTGTTAATAGTTTCTTACCCGAACCATCCCTATTGATACGATAAAGATTCCAGTGATCTTTATCGAGTTCTTCTAATCTAAAACTCTGCGTTGGATCCACCAGATACTCTTTCACCCAGCGCGGGAAAGCATTTGCCCTCCGGGCATTTTCCCAGGTGCGGATCGCTTGGAAAATAGCATCTTTCTGTGGACAACTTTCTACCTGTTTCTGATTCAGTTTTAAACTATAAGTTGATCCCGTACCCACGGACATGGCCTGGATATGCTCATATTCCTCTACAGTAGACTTTTCGGTAATCGGGAAATTCCCGCCCATTCCGACAGGGAAAAAATTAGCGTAGGAGACATCACGTAAATCTTTTCCTTGACTTGTCGCACTTCCCCATTCCCGCGTCTCTGCATCATATAAGTTTTTACCGCCACCTACGTTCCATATACTTTGATAATGCCATGATCCTTCAGATAAAGTAGCCCCTGTAAAACGAATATCTGCCAATCCACGTTGTTTCGCACGTTCAAACATTTTACGAAAAAAACGTTTCGCCGAATAGTAGCCATGACCATTATTAAATAAGAATTCCTGTCCATCAAAATCATAATAGCCTAAGCCATTGATTGCGCTGACGTCTGCATAATATTCGGCTATTTTATCTTGCAACTGAATATTGGGGATCAATCCATCATAACCGTAGTTGATCGTTACCTGCAACTTATATAGTGTATCTAAGGCGGCATGCGCTGTAGCCTTGGAATCCCAATAGCCCCGTTTCACATTGAGTAAACGATAAGGTTTGGTATCGCTCACGCCCAAATAATGGATAAGCTCTTTCCCGATTTTAATCATATTCAGGCTTTTAACATGCCCTTCCCAACTGCCAATTTCCTCCAGATGCGTCGGGTCATCCACATAGATCAATGTATCTGTAGCACTAATTGCCTTAGCTAAAGGACGTTTTTGTTGATACCAGATGCTATCGCTCGGCACCGGACTGGCATCTTTGGTACCCGGAGCCAATGCATTTGTAATTGGCGTCCGACCAATAACAATATTATGTTTGGCCGCCATCTGTGCATACTCTTTATGGGAATAGGCATCTCCGTTTGCAAATTTTAAAGGCTTACGTTCAAAGTTCTTGCCGTCAATATAACCTGCATTTCCACGGTCCGGACGTAAGAAGGCCTGATCATATAAACTAATGGCCTTAAATCCAAGTCGGTCTGCATAGGCAATCATATTATCATACTGCCCGCCCTCTGTCAATATATCCGGCACAAAAGCTGCAGGATCCTTGATCCACTTTCCATTGACTGTCGGATGTGGCAAGCCTTCTTTAAGGACAATATCTTGAACCACGTCCATTAGGGCTGTGCTATCCGGGCTGCCCCAAAAAGCGATAGCAGAACCGATATAATCCACCCCCGGAATAGGCTGTACCAGCAGATGATTAGGTTTATTGGACGCCATATTCGGAATGAGGGAGTAGTACACTTCGCGTTCTTGCCTGCGATCCCGCGATTGGTAGGAAATGGATATTCGTCCATTTTTATCCACCTCAGCCGCATTTCCGTACATGATCCGATAATAAGGTTCTTTGTGCGCATAAAAGGCGACATCGCTGATACCGTCACCTCCTAAAGAAAATATTTGTCCTTCATGCAAGTGATTTGGCAATGGAAAACGCGCTGCATCCGGCGAGTGGATAATATACTGAAACGGTGCTGCATCGCCTTGAATATCTGCTGTTCCGCCCAATGTATTGTCATTGAGCGCCAACATGCCAATCGCGTAATTGGCTGCTTTACTCGTATCCCTGCTCACGCCAATAATCTCGCCCAATAAATTGGTAATATTGGTATGATAGGAACCCCATTGTATAGCTTCGATATCGGTTGAATTGGTCAATGAAAGTAATTTCATTTTGAAATACTTAGCCTGAGGTAAGATGCTGATGCGTGCGGTGGAACCGTTCGGATAAGCCAAAGTCATGATTTTATCACTTGCCGAATAACTTGCCTGCTCTGGATATGTATATACCCGTTTCTTCGCATTATATAAGACCATTAGCGGGGACGGCTTATCTGCTGGACTAAACTCCCTATTCGATTTCTTTGTAATATTCTGCATACTCGTGATATAACCTTTCTGGTCAATCACGATTTTGAAATAATTGGTCTTTAATGTTGTTTGACTATAGCCCATTGTTGACAAAGCTGTCAATCCAAGAAATAGCAAATTCGTTTTCAAAAGTTTCATTCGTTTTAGATTTTAACAAAATATATCCTTAGCAATTTATCCTTAGCACATGCACTAAAGCGTAACTACAACTGTATCTCCAGCTTTAATATTGACCTTTTTATTCCAATCCAAAAAGGCATTTTCTCCCAAAGGTCGAGCAGCTTCAGCCGCATCCTCAGCCAATATGCTAACATTTGCATCATAAGCCGTTGGATTATGAAGTGTTAAAGAGAGTCCCTGGCTAGTTTTCTTGACAGTTTTAACTAGGATATGGTCAAAGGCATAGGCTGTTGCCTTATCCTTACGAACATAAAGGCCAGGTATTTCAAGTGCCATTAAAGCACCATTTGTTTCGTTCCAGCCTGTTTTACCGCCATCACCACGTGATCCCCTGCTATCGGCATCACAATAGGTCAAACGTTCGGTGATCTTACCATTGGGTTGTATGCCTTCGGCATGTGCATGGATTACATCACGTATCAAACCGGCATATAAGCTCGTTCCAGTTTCACGGAAAAGCTTGAACAGTACGTCGCCAGATTGCGTACAAAACCCTGGGGCACCATGTTTGTTTTGTGTGCTCGCCCAAACCGCCCCTGTAAGATTAGCACCCAATTTTGCCAAAGCAGTATTTTCAGGTAGCTGATAAGGAAAAGATACTGTCCAGGACGCGGTATAATTCGCTAGGTTTTTGGCCTGATCCAAGTATTCGCGTTTGCCAGTTTGCTCAAAAAGCGTCATCAACGAAGTCGTCAATGCAATTGCAGTTTCCGAATCGGCATTTTGGAGAATATCCCCACAAGCACCGGATGTGAAACCAACCAACGCAAAATTGTCGTAATATTTTTTCGCAGCATCTTTTGCTACGGCGAGGTACTGATCGTTATGAAAATAAGAAGCGGCCAAGGTTAACCCAGCAACGGCCATTGCGCCACCTGTTGTATTATAGGCGGCGATTTTACCCGATTCGATCGCTAAGTAATTGCCCCACGTCCCCTCTTCTTGCCAGGTTTTCACGAAAGCATCGGCAAGTTGTTTGACTTCATTTTCCCATGTTTTGGTAATGAGCGAAGATTTCCCCTGCTTTTTCAAGAGCATAAACTGCTTGACCATCCAATAAAGCACATCGGCATTTTTACGTGTTAAGCCGATACCCGGATTTAATTTTGCCCCGTCCCGGTAGATAACCTGACTGTCTGCGCCAAGCACATCATAATAGTATCCGCTTGCTCCGCGGCCCTGTGGCAAAGCAAAATTAAATGTATGGCTTACACGATTGAAATGTGCTGTATCCCCTAAAGCCAGCATAGGATAAGTATTGATCAATCCACCCACCCAGCCATAGGACATCCAATCTGCATTCTCAGGGCAGTAAAATCCAACACCGTCTTTTGCATAATAGCGTTCATCAATATTTTTTGCCATACGCGTAAAAACCTCACTCATTGGCATCAGATTTCGGGGAGCAGTTTCCTTGACATGCAGTTTTCGCTCTTGCATAAATCGAGTATACAAATACGGTACATCTGTGGACTGAAATTCTAATCGTGTAACGCGAATCTGCAATTCATCACCTTGGGCAACTGATATTCCCCGATCAGGGCTTTCACTAAAACCGATAAATTCAGGTTTACGCGACCGTACACCTGGCGCACTGACAACAAAACTAGCGACACTTCGATCCTCACTTTCTTCAACAATCAATGCGTGGTCTTTCACCTCATTTTTCCAGGTAATTCCCTGATCGGTAAACAGGAATACACCCTTATGCTGTTTTCGGTCCAAGTAGGCCATCAAAGGGGTACTTGTATTACTGATATTCACTTCCAATTGTGATTTTGCACCATATTCTGGTGAAAGCTGTGGGATTGGATTGGAGGTTAGCGCCAAATCTTTTCTATAATAATCTGTTTTGTCGAGACCAGTCGCATATTCCCGGTTGACAATCCGTTGGCGATTGCCATTATAAACAACCGCGGGGATCATCACAAAATTATCACTCGACCAGTTATAAGCATCAAAAGCGACAGCTACCCCTACATCCTTCATCGCTCTTTTCGCCTTAAAGGTAAATCGGTAAGTCACCTCATTCGTTCCCTTCTTTTGCAAAATCTCCTGCTTGACATCCCAATTATCCGAGCGCCCTCCTATTGTCGAACTATTAGCCAATTTTGCTCCTTCATATTGGCAATCCAGCAATCTGAACAGCACATTTTTATCCCGCTTTTGAGGGAGCCAGTCTTGCGAAAAACTATTTAGCGCTAACGCACAGAGTAGAAAACTTCCTACTATTTTTTTCATCCGTATATTATTTTTACTTTTCTTTCAATCTTAACAGAAGAGTTGGACCGTATACACGGCCCAACTTTTACCACTTTAACACTAAATTACACTCTGTCGGTTCCCACATCCACTAAGGCGAACTTGATTATTATGCATCTCTATTCGTCATAATTGATAGCAGGAATAAATTTCAATATAATAAATAGGGATAACCACCAATAATTTGCTCTATTGTAATGTTTTTTTGCATTAAATATTTTACAAGCAAGATTTTCAAATTTTACACTTTCATATTTTTTTTCTTATCTTTAACTAACTTATGCAACCGGTTGCTAAAATACATTGACTTTTTAACAAATATTGTCCTATGATGCAGCATATTTATGAAAACTTTACTTTCCCGCCGGATCAATCTTTTACGGTTCGCAGTGAAGAACTGGAGATCAAAAAATACACTTCTTTAAAGTCGCATCTCAACTTTGAGATTGTCTTACTGGAAAACTGTATGGGAAAACGGTTTATAGGCGATCACATTGAGGATTTTGAAGGTGACGAACTGGTATTGTTAGGAAGCTATCTTCCGCATTGCTGGCAATATTACAATACAATCGATAAGGATAGATCGGCTAAAGCCTCCATAGTTCACTTTTATCCTGATTTTCTAGGGAAGGATCTGCTGACCAAACCAGAAGCAATTCTTCTGAATCAATTGTTTATTAATGCTGCAAAAGGAGTGCTATTTTCTGGGCCTATAGTTAGGCAGGCGAAAGATATTCTCGATGATATGTTGGTCGCCTCAGGACTGTCCCGCGCGGTATTGATGCTACAACTATTGGATAAATTAGCCTTGTCAAGCTCTTATAAGACTTTATCTTCACCATCCTTCAATATCATTGAAAATTCCACAGATGCTAATCGGATCAACCGAGTTTTCGATTACATATTTAAACATTTTAGGGAGGATATTACATTACAGGATGTCGCTTCTATTGTTCCCATGTCTTCATCTGCCTTCTGCCGGTTCTTCAAAATGCAGACCAATAGAACCTTGGTAGATTTTATCAAGGAAATCCGTATTGGGCATGCAGCCAAATTATTGATGGAAGGAAAATACAATATTACAGAAACCTGTTTCAAAAGCGGTTACAATAACATTTCCAATTTCAATAAGCATTTTAAAGACGTAAAAGGCAGTTCGCCCCGGGACTTTCTAAAGCAGTATCGGACACCTGAAGCTATTTGTGTTTAAATTCATAAAAAAGCTTCGTTTCTGCCCATTTTTGTCCTGCTACCGTTCCACTCACACCTTGTTGGTAGGTATTCATACGTGCATTCCATTCTGCACATTTTGGACTGTAAGCCTCAGCTTCTTTTCCCATTTTATCGAGATCGGCTCCTGCCGGAACCCTAACCGTCATGACAATTAATTTATCAAACCGATACAACGCAATCTGCTGATAACCTGCTTTTTTAAACCCAGCCTCAACCTCAGGCCATACCCGATCGTGATAGGCTAAGTATTCTTTTAATTTTTCTGGATTGTCTACAATATTAACCACAAAAACATGCTCTTCATAATCTGGTAAAAGAGAGGGTGCTTTTTCTCCTTTACACATCACAAATAGCACCGAACTGCATAATATTAGCAAGCGAACAAACAATTTCATCTTTATTTTCTTTTAATTTTCCACGAGATGAGGTCTACCCTATTAAATCATCCGCATTTAAGTTTTTAGTGACCGACTGGTGAAATTATTCATAGATCACCTCAATTAAAATAGATATAAATCATGATCATAACGAATGCCAACGCAGCCCAAGTCAGCCAAACTGATCGGGACTGACCAAACGCGCTACCTTCCACTCGATCAAACAAGGTTGGTATTTCCGAATGCTCCTTGGATTTGGTCAAGAAAGACACAGCGACAATGACCACACTCAATGCGACAAAAATATAAAAAGAAAGCATTAAAAAATGGGGCCAGTAACCTTGATAAGGATAATTCGTCACATGGCAAATACCCAACACCAAACAGATGAAACCACCACCATAGAGCACAACCTCTGCGGCCGTACTATTTATTCCGCGCCAGATGACTCCCCACAGAAAGACCACCGCCAATGGTGGGGCAAGAATCGAAACTAACCCCTGTGTGAGGTCAAAAAATCCTTTTCCGGAATAAGAAAACAGCATCGCTATCGCAATACCCGCCAATGCAACTAGGACAGTCACCCATTTCCCCATACGCCTTTGCTGATTACTATCCAGTACTTTAAACTGCTGGACAACATCCAATGTAAACACTGTACAGAATGAGTTTAAACTTGATGACACCGTATCCACAAGCGATGCGATCAATGCTGCAATACTTAATCCCAGTAGTCCGTGGGGCATCAATTGTTTGATCATGGTAATATAGGCATTGTCCGGCGCGGTGTCTTTGAATAATACAAAACACATAATGCCGGGCATAATAAATATAATCGGCATAATAATCTTAAGCGCGCCTATAAATAGCGCACCATATTGGCCTTCTTTTAGATCTTTCGCAGCCAGCACCTTCTGTACGATCGTCTGATCGGCACACCAATAATATATAGCCACTACAGGGTATCCCAAAACAATACCTACCCATGAATATTCGGGATTGGAAGCCGGCAAAAATAACTTCCAATACGACGCCGGTGTCTGACTGATCAATGTGTCGAGCTGGCCGATCTTTTGAAAGCCCAGGAAAGTCAGTATAATCGACGATATAATAATAATTACAGACTGAAAAACCCCAGTACGAACCACAGCTTTCAACCCACCAATTGCGGTAAAACTGGTTGCGATGGCACCGATTATTAAGATCGCAGTAAACAACTGGCAACCAAATATTCCTGAAATAAGCAATCCTCCGGCATACAAGGCACTTCCCAGCCAAACAACCAAAATAGAAATAAGGCTATAGACAATTAAAAAGTTGTAAGATTTTTTACCAAAACGAATCAATAGAAACTGGGGGATTGTACTAATCTTAGCCTTCAAATAATAGGGCAAGAATACCATCGCGAGCAGCATCAGAAAGATCCAGGCCAATAATTCGAAGTTGCTGGCGACTATCCCATGAGAAAAACCAATACTTGCAAATCCGATCAACATCGTGGGGCCAGCATTGGCACCAAAAATGGAAAAACCAATCTGCCACCATTTCAGAGAACGCCCACCTAGAAATATATCCTGCTGATTCTGCTCTCTCCTCGAAAAACGAAACCCCACATACAAAAGAACCAACGCGTATGCTATTAAAACCAAATAGTCAATATAATTAAATGTTAAGTTCATGATCAGGTTTGTTTTTTACTGCATTACATGCTAACCAGCGGATTATATCCAGGAACATCTGCTTTCAACCAGACCTGTTCCCTTATTATTTTATTTTCGTTCAAACAATACTCCCAATTGATCCGAACAGGTAGTCCTTCAGATTCGGGCAAATGAAAATGTCCTTTTTCCAATGATGGTTTAATCAAAAAATATTTTTCTAAACCATACATCAACGCGTATAGGTACTCGATCATCCCACTTTCACTGGCCGTAGTCATTAAAAAGCTCGAATATAAAGAATAACCACCAGAAGAAAGCTGCAAATTGCGATTGGTACATAAATCCCGGACTTCCATCCATTCCTTTATTCCGCCGAACTGTGTCGGAACAGGCTGTAAGTGTTTTACTCCACAGTTGGCCAGCATGGGAAATATCTTCGATGTGCGCTCGGATTCACCATAAGCGATTGGAACAGCTGTACGCTTACAAAGCTCTTCAATCTGATCATATGCCGCAGAATGTATAGGTTCCTCAAGCCAGGCCAATTCATTTTCACCAATGGCATCCAGAAATCTAAACACATCTTCACAAGACCAGATCTGGTTGACATCCACAGCGATCTGCATATGTTTTCCCGCCAGTTTTCGTACATGTTTCACACGGGCAATATCGGCAGCTATATTTGTCCCAAAATCTTTTCCGATCTTCATCTTGTAGCAGTCCACTCCAGCATCCAAAAAGAGTGTGACTTCCTTTTCCAATTCTTTCAAGGTATAATTGGTTCCGCCGCCACTTCCATAAATCTTCACGGTGTTGCGATCTCCACCAATATAACGGTACAAAGGCAGTCTACTTCGTTTAGCAGCCAGATCGTGTAAGGCCATATCAACCTGTCCCAGTAGCGCTGATGCCGCACCTTTGAAGCCTTCATTTCGAATGGACCAATACAGCTTAGGAAAAAAATCTTGATAAGACATACCTTCGCAATGAAATAATATCGGAAATAGGCAGGTCTCCAAAATATTGGTGTAACTATTATACACGGGTGCTTCACCTACAAACCCCTCGGCATCTTCGATACGGATGATCGATAAACCAAAGCTCGGAAAAGGCCCCATTGTAGCGTCCTGGAAAGGAGTTATTGTTGCGACGGGTGCCAACACCCGGATGCTAATTTTTTGGATATTAAAGGTTTCCAGATCTATACTATTCATCTATTATCATTAAACGTTTGGAGGATTTCGTTATAAATATCTATTGGCAATATACCTTGGTTGATTGCGGAGAGGGAACTATGCAGTTCGCGCTGATTAGCGGCACCTATGACCATTTTAAAGGAAGCATCAATATTCAATAAAAATCGTAAAGCCAATACATCCAGCGATACGTTATATCGTTCCGCAATAGTCTGTATTCGTCTTGCCTGTTCAACTGTCAACACATCCAACCACTGGGGCACTACCAGGGAAAAATCTTGAAATTTCCGTCCCAATAGTCCCATGTTTAACGGGCTCGCCGCATAGTATTCCATACCATTCTGTTCACAGACTGGTATGGAGCTATGAAGTGCTTCTATGTTACATGCGTTTAATAGATTGTATTCCATGAGCACATCGAATTGTCCTTCGATCAGGTATGGCATAAACCAGCTTGGAGGGTTCCCTCCCACTCCAATCTTTTTGGCCAGTCCTTGCTCCTTAAAACCCCGCATATCCGAGACTACTCGACCCGCAATATCAGCCGTTAAAACTGCAGGTTCATGCAGAAACAGCACATCTACTTGCGCCAGCCCCAATGTCTTTAAACTCTCCTCTACACTTCGCTGCATGCCAATGGTCGTATAATCATACTGAGCTTCGGTTGCGACATAACTTTTTAATCGTCCTACTTTTGTACTAATAGCAGGTTTTGTGCCATTCCATTGCGATAAAGCCTGTCCCACAAGGTATTCCGCATCACCATAAGCTGGGGCAGTGTCTAATGCACCGATACCACAGGATAAAGCCTCATGTATAGCTTGAATGGACTCCTCGGATTCTACAGCACCCCAGACACCCCCCAAGCCAGCGGTGCCCACTATTATTTTATCTATCCCCGGATCGCGCATGTTATTTCAGTCAAAATTTATAGCATCTAAATTACTAAGAAGCAACCATATAATCTTTAAGATTAATGGTCAATACCTTGAGTGCTTTTGTGATATGATACTCCACACCTTTAAGCGAAATCCCCAGTTGCTGGGCGATATCTTTACCACTGATATATTGCTGTCGACTCAGTTCGAACACGGCCCTCGTCTTTAAGGGCATTGCATCTAGTGTCTGCTGCGTTATTGTCTTAATTTCCTGGAGGAAAACCCGCTCTTCATTGATTTCGTTTAAGCTGTCTATACGAAGCTGCAATTCCCACTCATCCCAGTTATCCAGGGGTTCTATCAATTGTCGATGGATCCGCTGGTGTTTCAAATAATCCAGCGCCTTATTTTTTATAACTCGTAAAAGAAAACACTTAGGAGACAACAGTGTCTCCTCTTGCATCCGTTCCCAAGTTGCCAATAATGCATCGGCGGTGATATCTTCCGCTACCGCATCTATATGAACAAAAGACTTTGCGAATAGAAAAGACCGCTGGTGATACTCTTTAAATAATTGATCAAAATGCTGTACTATCTGCTTCATTACATAACTAAGGCCATAGGAAAAATTAAATCCCATTTATTTTTATGTAAAGTTTCAAATATACCGGCGACACAACTAGGTCAAATTTGACCATTATCGGTGTTTTATTTGCAGGCGTTTCATTATTGTCATTCTAATTGTTATATGGTTCCAACTACGATATTTGCATTAAAAATGGGAGTAGTTAAACAAAAACAGCTGCGAACAAAGAAGTCCACAGCTGTTTTGAATTGTTAAGGTTGTAAGCTTTTACTTTATTTTATCCAGGATCAATACTGCTCCCGCATCAGGCTCAAGTGTCAGATTGAACATATTATTTTTTAAAGCAAATTCCGTTCTATCTACCGTATTTTTAGCCAATCCCTGCTCATCTTGGCTCCACAACTGCGCTTTGAAACGATCAGGTGTTCCAAGAAAGGAAAGATCAATTTTGATATCCTGTTTTACCTTTGCCCCAAGCATCGCGATATACCAGCGATTACCCGCGCGACGTGCAATAATACCGCATTCACCAATAGCCGATTTTAATACTTTAGTTTCATCCCATGTGACAGGAAGGCTACGATAGAACGCTACTGCGTTTTCGGATTCATCGATCAACGTTTCGTGTTCTCCTCCGGCTCCACCCGCCTTATGTGGCGCATCTGCCGGCCGATCGTACCAATAGATAAATTGCCATGGACTGTACAACATCACCGCTTTAGCCATTTGAGCAGCCTTTCCCCCCATTTTGGTCGTTACGCGAACAGCATGGTAACAGTTGGTATAATCACCAGCACCCGCAATAGCACGTGTAAACATCGTGATCAGGCTTTGTTCAGAGCTCGGTGATTCTTCATCGCCACGGATGCCTTCTTGCGTAATGAGATTGGGAAAAGTCCGCGAATACCCGGTAGGTCGGTATTCATCGTGTACGTCTACCATAAGCTTATATTGGGCAGCCTTACGGACCGCCTCGTGTAACCAGGCTGTAGCCTGTTGACTCCCGACGTTGACAAAACCAAATTTAAGCCCTTTAATACCCCATTGCTGATAAATCGGTAGGATCTGATCCAATTGTGTTTCCAAAGCTTTTTTATTCACATAAAGTAAGATGCCTATATTTTTCTTATTTGCATAATCAATGATATCGTGTAGATCTAAGGGACCTTTGGAACGTGCAGGATCGACATCTACACGAGAGGCATCTGACGCAGTAGACTCTTCTGGACCATACCATCCCGCATCGAACTCGACATAGTCAATCTGGTTACGTGCTGCGAAGTCGACTGCAGCAATCCCGCCAGCTGTCGTTAATGTCACTTCACGTAATACTTTACCTGGTTTTATCCAGGAGCTATCTGCTATCTCATTGGGCTTATTTAAATTGAGGATGAAATAGTTATTCTCGACCAATTCTCCCGCTGTCTTTCCAACCATCACGTAGCGCCACGGACTTTCATAGGCCGCTTGATCAAGGGCTACGGGGCCAGACAATGCAGATTGAACGATATAGCTTTTCGAGTCGGCCTTATAAGTAAACTTCATT
The DNA here is from genome assembly GCF_014109745.1 of Sphingobacterium paramultivorum. NCBI lineage: Bacteria > Pseudomonadati > Bacteroidota > Sphingobacteriia > Sphingobacteriales > Sphingobacteriaceae > Sphingobacterium > Sphingobacterium paramultivorum. The sequence goes on along the minus strand of NZ_CP058555.1, from coordinate 560,044 downwards.
CGTGCAAAATCAACCAAAGCAGCCTCACCAATCGCCATAAATAATTGCGGCGCGGGATTAACCACCAAAGGTCTTTCAAACTCCCCCTTCAGCTGGCTCAATGTCGTTTTTGTATAAGCACTTTGTGCCGCTCCCGCGACCCAGGTTGTAGCATCGCTACTAAAATGGAAAGCCGTAGATTCGGATTTGATGGTTAATCCAGAAAAGTCATTTTTGTCAAATCCATATTTTAATGCGATTCCTTCATCGTAAAGCCTCACATAGAGACGCATTTTTTTACGATTTCCGCTGGACTGTAATTGTAACTCAAATTCATTATAGTTGTCTTTGATAGTGTTACGCTCGCCAAAAAGAGGCTTCCATTTACGGCTTACTGTCCGTTTATCGCTCTTTATCAGCTGCCAGTCACCTTGGACTATATTTTCGGTCCAGTCAAAATCTAAGATCTTGATGTCCGTCAACGTTTGGGAGGCTGATGATAAATGTATCGTATTGTTACCCGAAGCAAGGTGGACCTCGGCCGACAGAACCTTATTCGGACTTTCCAATCTTAATTTTTGACCTTGCACAATTATAGCACAGGATATAAATAAGGTTATTAAAATCGATCTAAACATAAATTAGCATTGAATATATTAAAAAGAGATTTGATAATAAAGTCTCTCCCATTATAAGTCGAATTAAACGTGGTATACCCTAGTAAATATTAGAAAAATTAATCAATATGGCTATCGAGTAAAACACATAAATTGGCTACTCGATACTGTATAAAATATGTTCATAACAGGAAAAATCATCGGAGTGATTTATTTTTATAGGCAGCGTAAAAATGTTAGAAATGCTCACTAAATTTAAAAACCAATAAAACAAGTATTAAGTCTGATATTATACTCTCCTATGAAAGGAAGATTATTTAGCACGATAACTTAAAAAAAATGATAAACCTTAAAAAATTATTAAGCCTCTGCTTTTTGGCCATTGTCCTCATGACAAATACCAATGCCCAAAAGAAAAACAAAACCAAAGAACAGCTCCCTTCGGGCTTACAGGATCGTCAGTATTGGTCCAATCTGCTCTATAAGATCGCTTCACCGGTGATTCTTAATTTAGCCAACGGAACACTTAAACAGAACATGCCTGTGGAAGTGCCGCCTGGCAATAAACCAGATTTTTATAAGAAAGTCACCTATCTAGAAGCTGTTGGCCGTACAATGGCGGGGGTTGCACCCTGGTTAGCACTGCCTGATGACAATAGCGACGAGTCGAAATTGCGTAAAAAACTGCGTGATGCTTTATTGATTGGTATTCGTAATGCGGTAGATCCACAAAACCCAGATTACCTTAATTTTAGAACGGAAAGCCAACCCATTGTAGATGCAGCATATATGGCCCAAGCTTTCCTGCGCGCACCAAAAGCACTTTGGGAACCTTTAGATGAAGTAACTAAACAACGTATCCGAGAGGAATTCAAGGCACTACGTACACGCACTGGAGCATACAACAATTGGCTGTTATTTGCAGGTATCAACGAAGCATTCCTTTCCACAATCGGCGAGCAGGCAGATCCTGTCCGTGTGGAGTTTGCGAAAAGAAAAATCGTGGAATGGTACCAAGGTGATGGCTGGTATAGTGATGGCCCTAGTTTTAGTATGGATTATTACAATTCTTACGTTATCCACCCGATGCTGGTTGATTTTTTTCAAATATTAACACAGTCCAAAAAAGTAACCCAAGACGATTATAATCTTGCCGTAAAACGCATGGTCAGGTACGCAGAATTTTCTGAACGGTTCATCGCGCCTGACGGCAGCTACCCGCCCTTCGGAAGATCCATTACCTATCGTACTGCAGCATTCCAAGCATTAGGTCAAGTTGCTCTTATGCACAAGTTACCCGAATACATAGATCCAGCACAAATAAGATGTGCGGTCTCGGCCGTAATGCACCGTATGTACGATCAACAAAATAATTTTGATAGCAACGGATGGCTTGTCCTGGGCTTCTGTGGATCACAACCGGACATTGCAGATAGCTATACTTCTACTGGAAGTTTGTATATGGCAACATTAGGTTTTCTCCCTTTGGGTTTACCTGCAGACGATCCTTTTTGGACCAATCCTCCAGCGGATTGGACAGCAAAGAAAGCCTGGTCAGGACAAGCATTCAAAAAAGACTACCATGTGGAATACTAATTATAAAGCAACTACCGCAGTGTTCCGTTCGGAATAACTAGAGCCAGCTTCGGATCAGGGATAGATCCTGATTCCGACAAAAATATTGATCAATCCCAAAACAGATTTTTTCTATTTTGAGATTGATCAATATCTAAAGCAAATAACTCTCCTTACTAAACTGATACGAACACAATCCGAATACGATCCAAAGGATTCAATTTTGTCCTGTCTCCAAATTGACTTTCCGAAGTATCTCAAATACCCGTTCTTTATGCAATAACCACATGCCTAACTTTTCTTCGGCAACACCATCCAAAAGTCGGTATGTAAAGATAATTCCCTCCTTTTCATCCAGCTGAACCCCCAAATATTTCAGCGCAACACCATCTTTATACAGTATAGGGCAAATTTCTGTAATATGTGAGGACAATAAGAATACGCTGTTCTTGTATCCTTTCAAAGAGTTGACTAACTCCAGGGTTGCTTCACTGGCATCACTATGGTTTGTCCCCTTGAATAGCTCATCCATGAGAATAAACATTTGCTTACCGGATGCCAATAACTCCGCCAAATGTTTAACCCGTAATACTTCGTTAAAAAAGTGACTTGCACCTGCATTTATATTATCACCTAAATTTATGGTGGTCGATATTCCATCAAAAAGTACTGTCTTCATCGCATCCGCTGGAACCGGAAAACCAAGATGTGCCAGATAAACGCAGCTTCCAATTGTCTTCAACAAGGTAGATTTGCCCGTCATATTTGCTCCAGTCAAATACCAAAGGTTGTTTTCTTTATTTATTTCGACATCATTTTTAATGGCATCTTCGATAAATAAATTAAAAGCTCCACGTATGGTGATCATATCCTCTCCCCCTGTCTTTTCCTCAATCTGAGGAAAAACAAGATTCTTTCCTTTGATACTTTTTGCTACACTGAATAAGGCATCCAAATGATACAAAACATCGAAAATCTCACGTATTGTATTTCGTTTTATATTTCTAAAAAGATAATCGTATTTGATCATCAGCTCCTTAGAAAATTTGTTATTCAGCAACTGTATAAACTCATCCCGATCGATTTCTTCCAAAACACAATCGATGTGTTTACCATACGCTTTGAGAATAGCTAAAGTATGACCTTCTGATTTTGCAGATTCTAATAAAATAGCAAGTCCATGCGTGATCTTTGCTATTTCGTGAATAGATCGCTTAACAAGTATCTCGCGTTTTTTAAAATCCAAAGACAAAAAATTCGTTGACACCATTTCGAGATAATAAGTAGCCCTCGAAGGTGAATAGGGTTCTTGCGGCAGAGACAAATATTGCTCAAGATCCTGCATCATATACTTATCCAGTAGACCCGAAATCTCAACTTCTTGCATAAAAAGAATTAAATGCTGTCTGCATTCTATTTCCCATTTAGAGGAAAGAGGTTCAAGAAAATAACCAAATAACATATCCCGTCCACCTAGCGTAACTGTACAATCGAAAAAATCGACCATATCCTTATACCTATTGTTGGTAACATTTAAATCCGCTAAGGTCTGCTTGTCAACGATCGACATAATTTATTTATTGTGGCTCTTTCTTTAAACTTACTCAAAGTCATTGTAATTGCCAAAACTGTATCAGGATAGTTATGTTGTTTGCAAAAAACAAAACCTTCACGATTTCGCAGACACCTGCAACTATGATAGCGAACTGAAGATTCTCTCGGGCCAATAACATCAGACACTTTCTGAAAAAAAAGCCTAGTATCGTCAAATGATACTAGGCTCTCTTATACATTTATTACACAATAGGCTTTGCCTTACTTATTGGTAAACCTAAACCAATTAAAGTCGGCATAACCATCTACCCCTTCTGCTGTTTTACTATAATTGAACAATGCAAAACGATTTGCTGTCCAAGGTAGCCCTAGTTGCATCGTTAAATCATTTCCAATGACATAAAAATTTTCACCATCGGTACTATAATAAAATTTTGCAATGCCCCCCCTATCAGTAATGCGTGCCCGCACCCATAGTTTATCGCCATCAAAATTTTCTTTGCTTTCGATAATCTTGTCATCATTGCTCATAATAATTTTACGTTTGCCATTGACCTGCTCCACAGCCACAAAAGCATATGGGAATTCAAAGATGCCAAAGCCGGCCACATTACCATTTTTCAATCCTTTCAGATCGATTTCAACAGTACCTTCTGAACTTGGTCCCTGTACCCGTTGTGTCAGCGTATTGCGGGCGGTTTTCAAAGAATCAGCATGGGCGGCATGTAAACGCATATATCCTTTACGTTCTTGAAGTGACCATTTGCTATTGTCAGGGTTATGATTCCATTGCCATTGCAATCCTAGTTTTGTACCATTGAACTCATCGGTCGTAGCCGGAGTTTTTATTGGATAAGTCTTTCCGACATTTGGTTTCTTATAGGTAATCACGTCCTTGTTACCGGTTCCCAGCATTGGCCATCCATCCTCCCATTTGACAGGTAAAAGATGGGGAACCCGACCTATGGCACCACGATCTTGCATGATAATAAACCACCAGTCCCCGTTTTTCAATTGCACCATTCCACCTTGATGTAGGCCGTTATCAGGATAGGAACTGTTATCATTGAGAATCAATTTATGCTCATAAGGTCCATAGATATTATCTGAGCGCAAGCAGATCTGCCAGCCCTGTGTTCCACCCGCCGGACAGGTGATATAGTACTTGCCATTGATCTTGTACATATGCGCTCCTTCCATTCCAAAATGACCACCAAGTTCGTTCGCATTCTTGAAGCTACCTTGCCAGATTTTAACTTTATGACTCTTGACAGATTTAACATCTTCATTCAGCTCTGTTAGGTATAATGTACCTTGACCATGTACGACATAAACTTTACCGTTATCATCAAAGAACAATCCGGGATCATACAGGTATTCAGGAAAGATTGTCCGCTTCCATGGCCCCTCTGGCTTATCCGCTTCGCAGATCGAGAAATTACCCTTTTCACGTCCCCAACCATACGGTGTACAGAATCCAGCATAGAACTTCCCATTGTGATGCTTTAAGGTTGCTGCCCATGAACCATTGAGATACAATGTGCCGCCCTCCATATTGTAGCGCGGATCTTCATCATAATGATCCACGGCATAACCTACCATTTCCCAGTTAACCAAATCTTTGGATTTCACAATCGGAGCTCCAGGCACATAATGCATGCTCGTCGAGATCATATAAAAATCGTCCCCCACGCGGATCACATCAGGATCGGGCCAGTCGCCCCATAACAATGGATTGGTGAATGTACCATTACCATTGTCAGGACTCCATACCTGCTGTGCCGACACTTGTCCAAAAAGTGATAGTGTCAAAGCCAAAGTAAGCCCCAGCTTCGTGGATGACTTACCATAGCGCTTCGTTATGATCGTATTCATATTAGCGTAATTCGGTTTTATCATGAACAAAGCAACTTCAGTAATCTATTCCATACAGCATTGCACGCTATGCTCATGATCGTTTTTTGTACTTTTATTTTTTAATTAAATTCAATGGTTCTCCAGTCATGCGAGTATTGTACCTTACAATGACCTCAGGTTTTTCCTCGCTGTTTGTATCACAAGAAAATGCTACTGCGGAACCGCCTTTTGGCAGGATGGCAGTCCCTTGTACAGTCAGATCAGCAATAAAACCATAATTCTTGTCTGTCAATGTTGCTTTTCCTTTATGATCCAACAGGATATATTGGTCCTTTTCTAATTTCCCAAAAATTTTGACAATTCCCTTATCCGTTTTAAAAGATGGGTTTTCGATGATACCGTCACCTTCTAATTTTATCCGTAAGGCGAATGAACTCTCTTCCGGAGATTCCCATGACCAGTCTGCTCCCCCAGGTTGTCCCGGCTGCATCGAAGAGAGGTCACAATGGTATCTTTTGGAGACAAATAAAGGATACAACATGAATTTGGTCTCATCCATCTTCTCCAAATGCCATTCGGTCTTTGGATCCTTCAACCTGAGCTTTTGTTCGGCCGTGAAAACATCGGCAAGCCGCAATTGATCCCAATTTTTCATGCTTTCTAAGAGCTGATCGATCTGTCCATGCTGCTGTAAAGTTTTCATATCAATACTCATGGCATATCCCGAGTCAAAACCTGCAGATTCGGAGAGTGCCCATTCGAGATCTTCGAGGGAAGTAGCCTCAAATTTACGATCCGCTAAACGTACCAAAAACCAGCCAAGCATTCGCGGAAATAGATTCCGCTGAAAATAAGCCTGATTCTTGATTCGATTTTCAACCTGTCCAGCACGCATCTCCTCGCCCCAGGGTTCACCCCAGTTCATCCGCGTGTGAATATGCCATAAGTAATGATCGAGACGACTGGCATCGTTGATCAGATCAGTTTTATTCGTAAGACCTTGATAGAAATCAGAAACGAATTTGCCCGTTGCATAGTAATCCTGCCCCGTATACATACAACCCTCAAGACCATCAAATGAAATCTGTTTCACCCCGGTTTTATTAAAAATATCCGTTAATCTTTTGGCATACTCGTCCTGAAGTGTTAAATCTGGAAATAAAGTCTTATAGGGATAGTCCCACAATTTGTAAACGACTTTTTCTACCCCATGACTTGCCTTATACGTACCAAAAGCACCACGTACGCAGTTTGTCAACACCCATTGTTCGCCGCTCTTCTCGGCCTTACCATACGTGATCAGCTCGTCTTCTATCTGAAGTGTATTGAGTGTCAAAGGCAGCGAAAATAACTCGGTATTCTCTACTATAATCTGCTGTTGGCTATCGTCCAGTGCGGTAGTAAGTTTCAATTCACCTTGTTTTAACAAATGCTTACTTGGGACTGGTGTCACATAAGGATCGTTTGTTGTCGTAAAATTAGAAAGCGTATGTATACCGATATTAATCTCCTGTTGCGCAGCCCTATCGACTAACTTCTTCATACCCGCATCGGATTCTGTACTCAATTCCTTCCGCCATTCAAAATGCCCCCAGTTCAGGAATGGATCGGGATGGTAGAGATTTTTAAATCCCGCACGTTTTGTTTTTTCCAGTGCAAAATCCAGATTGGCCGCAGAGAAATTGGTGATCAAATAGGAGCCCATAGCGTTACGAGATACCTTAGCCCATTCACCCGCAATCATTGGATGGGGTAAACCCTGCTCCACTTCAACCTTTCCTATCCGTGACAATATCTGACTTTTTTTATCTCCGAAAAGTGCCACTTTGGCCCCTATAATTAAACCATCGGCACCTTCAACAGGCAAAGTCACCATATGATTTAGCCCCTTGACACTTTGCACTTCTTTGGTACTTCTATTCTTGGCCGACAGCTGAAACACGGCTCCGTTCCCGGCATCTACTGCTGCAAAATGACCAAAGGAAATACTGGCCACCGAAAGATTGCTATTCTGTCCTTGGTAGCCAAATTTTGTACTGTATGCCTCAACATAATCTTCGGGAATACCTGCTACAGTTTTAACATGCAATGCTTGCATACCGAATGCGAGATCCTCCCCTTGGGCCACACCAACCACTTCCCCCACCACTTCATGAAGCTTGATCTTAACCGGTCCAAAAACCAACAACTTATAGGCAGGTGACAACTTGAGGACTTCATATGTTATTGCTTCCTTTTGTTGGCCCACCTTCAGTTCCACAGCTTGTCCATCTTCCATCGTGAGCGAAAAACGATCGCCATTAACCTTTAGCGCTTTCGGTTGTATAATTTTTTTGTCTTTATAGACAGATACAATCGGATATTTACCCGCCTCCAAAAGCTCTTTACCATCTACCTTAATGGACGTATAGAAACCCTGCTGGTCAAAATGTACCTGTGTCAGAGTCGTTTTTACTTCTTGCGCCACGACAGGATTTCCAAATCCAGCAATCAACAGGCCGGCTATCAAAGTAATATTTTTCAGCGTATCTAATTTATTCATGTATAAATAATCATTCATGGTGTTTATTTCAATTGGATGACGACCCTATAGAAGTCGATTTGCTGTTATTCGGGATCAGTTCAATATCGAACCTATAATTCACTGTTCCACCAAACCACATGCTAAAGTTTGTTCCCCAAACATTGTTATAGAGACAAAAGTGCAGGCCTGCATGTAAATCAGGTTGATCTGTGGAATAGTTCAACAAATCCCGTTTGCCGATTGCTACCAGCAAGGCATCTTTGCTTCGGATACGAATTTTACCTGCATCCGTTACAATATCTACATAATGGTCTAGTCCATGCATCTGTCTATTCCCACCTTCAATAACATCCAATACGCGCATAGGCTGACCTACTTTCTCCACGAGCATGTCCACAACACCTTCCGGATAGAAGCTTAACCAATAAGCTTCCGGGAGACGATTGGCAGGTTTATCCACCAAAGCATAACTCAGTTCGATATGCTTTGTTTTATCGTCGAAACGGTAACTGCTATAGATCTGTTTGGGTAAAACCTGTTGTTCAACTTTCCCAGTCCCAGTTAAACTCAATTGGCTGTAGAGCTCATTTTTAGCTTTATTATAGACTGATTTTTGAAGAGTAGCCAATAAGGTTCGGCTTTCCGCCATGTCCGGAGTCAGGCCCGGTTTTCCAAAATCCCGGATTGCCCAGTCTACTTTTTGGGTGATGTAGGAATCCCTGAAACGTTCAAAATCAGCTGTCGAAAAACTCTGATAGCTGAGCTCTCCCATTTTCATCCGAAAGCCCCCTTTATTCAGCTGGAACGATCCATCGTTTGAAAATTGCTGCGATGCGTCCACTCCTTCAAAAGTAGGTTTAGGGACTAATGCCAATTGCCGTAAAACATTTTCGGCCTCGGTACGCAGGTCTTTAGGCAGATATTGCAACGATTGATTGATATGAGCTTCCTTTTCGGCCCATGATGCTTGCATCTTTTTAAACGCTGGTAAATTCAAGGCGGCTTGAAAATCAGTAAAACGATAAGTATCCCAATGTTGGAGGTGAGTTTTCACGTCCAATCCCCAGGTATGTTCTGCGACCAAGCCCAATTTGATGGCGAATCGAATAGCAGCATCGCTATTTGGATGGATACGTCCATCTTTCACCCAAGTTTCATAACACCTGGACAAAGCTCTAAACCGGGCCATCATCAGGGGAGAACTTCCGAAACCATGTATCCAGGTATCGCCAATCTCCTGTGTCACCAATGGAAGTTTATCCTTCATGGGACGCAAAACCGCCGCTACATCACTCAGTGTCGAAGCCTGTAATGCAGCATTAGGGTAACGCTTCTGAATAGACGCATAGATTTCTTTGACCTGTTGTACGGTATGTGGTCCGTGGTTATCCCCGGTGAAAACAATGACCATAGCCGTCTTTCCATCAGGCAATATCATATCACTACCATAATCCTTTTGGTACATCAAGGTTACTTCACTTCCGTCAGGGCTTTTCCAACGACACAACGGCGGTACATTAGGAACCTTACTTGCAGGATTCACACCGATCTGCAAAAAATCTATTCCACTCTTTTGAAGCAAGGGAACAATTCCTCTGGTATGCCCCGGAACATCGGTCATCTTTGCGGCTCTTGTTTGTTTACCATATTTTTGATCCAGCTTCCTGGATAATTGCAACATTGTCCCAAACAAGGCTTTGTTGAGGGATTCAGATTCTACGGTATAGGGAATTGCATTCCACACAATATCTCCGCGACGAATTGCAGCCTCTAATTTTGCCTTATTTTCCAAACTCGCCTGTTCCAGGTAAGTCGCAATCAACCAAGAGCCTGTGGTCCAGACATACCGCTCTTTGGCTCCGGAATTCCGAAGCTTTTCAGCCACAGCAATAGCTTTGGGAATAAATTCGTTCATATAACGCTGCTCTACAACAGAACTAAGTTCGGTAAATCCGATATCGAGATGTGTTTTGAAGATCAGGTGTACCTTTTGTACAGCATCATTTTTTACAGCATCATTCGGTGTCTGTCCAACGGCAAAAAAGGTCGTGAGCACAAGGAGACAAGAACAATAAAATTTTCTGCGTTTCATGGATAATAGTAGGTTTATCTTATATCAAATATCGATTATTTTTTATTAAGACGACTGAACATCGCCTATCCCTAATCAGGAAATAAGAATAATAAAAAAAAGTGCCCTTTTATTTTCCAATTTTAATGTTCGCACTAGGGGTATGCCGCATTCAAACGACTCAATATTTAGGCTTTAACATAAGAAACATTCCTTGGATAAATCAATATGAAACGTATTAAAATCTTATTCTTTCTATCGGCTTTTTTTTTCTTTTAAGTGCCTATGGAGCATCTCGCCCCCTGTTCAAATTCGGCACAAAATACATGACCTTGACCATCGATGAACGTGGTTACATTGTTAACATCATCGGCAAAGCCAGAAAAAAAGATTACGCTGGCGAGGACTGTTCCTCTCCGCTCCTTATGGCAAAAAGCAGTTCGTTCAAACTCTAAGAGGCAAGTTTTAATTGGAACCATTGAAAAAAAAAGCTTGTACAACTGATATGTACAAGCCATTTTATTATTTTAAAATTTGATTTCTATGAACCGATACCGAACATATTCAAATTCACAAAAGATAAATCGTTGCTATTGTAATGGGTCAAAGGTTCCACCCCATTCTTTATTTTGTGGCAACTGATCTGGTTCAATCGAAATCTGTGCTGGGTTTAGCGAATTGAACCAATGATTGAGGCTAAGCTTATAGGATTGATTCGTAGAGCCCGTTTTATCCAAGTTTTGAATAAGGACGGCTGAGAACTTCGATCGCACAGCAGCGTTCATAATGTTATCGGTGTTCCCAGGTAGCGCCTCGCCCTTATTTAACATCAATAATAGTCCTTTTCTCGTATTCTGAGTGTTCAAAATATCATAACGTTTCCATCGTCTCAAATCACTGTATCTAAACCCTTCAAAGGCAAGTTCAACTTGACGTTCATTGATAATTGCATTACGGATGTCACCTTGTCCAATTGCACTGATTCCATAATTTGTAGCTGCTCCCGGAGCAATTCCCGCCCGTTTACGAATAGCATACAATGCGTTTAAAGCTTCATTACTACGCCCTGTCTCGTTTGCCGTCTCAGCGAGGTTGAGTAGAAGCTCAGCATATCGCATTGGTGAAAACCAGCTTTTGGCGTTAGCAGCTACTCCAACAAGTGCATTTCTGTCCAATAAAGTATCTAAGCCTTTGCGTTGGAAAAATCCTGTTACACCATTTTCATCACCATTTTGAACCAATGGTGAAATTCCTGAAAACATATTCACATCTCTAGCTGGGAGCACAGTATTCGGTGTTGCTGTCGGCTTCCAGGTCCAAGCTTGCCAATAAGTGCGCGACCGAGGTGCTGTCATACCAAGCACATTAATGTCAGGAGTAGGATACACGGTACCGCCACACCAAATCGTCGCGTAAAAACGATCGTCGCGATTGGTATAAAAATCTGTTAAAAATTGCTTGTTATAGGCCGGATCTGACAATTGATTTTGATCAAATTGCATTGGGCTACCATCTCTTTTGGGGTAAGCAATCAACAAAGGTAATATAGGTTGATCATTATTTGTGCTTCCATTCGTAAATGAGATAGGCCTAATTGGCGCAAAATTCATGTAGTTATCCGGATAATAATACTGTTTGGTCATAATCTGCTCCTTATTTCGTGAATACCAGATTAGCCTATAATTTTCAAACAAGCCAAACCCGCCAGCATCTGCCGCCTGTATTGCCATCTTAGCCGCGTTATAAGCGTTGGTCCATCTCACTTGATCATTTGTCGCATTAAATAATGGACTAGCATACCATAAAAGGATTCTCGCTTTAAGGCCTAGAGCTGCAGCACGGTTAATTCTACCATAGTCAGCTCCACTATAATTTGGAGGTAGCGCAACAGCAGCTTCATCCAAATCCTTTATAATCTGCGCAACACATTCAGAAGTCTTACTACGTGGGACGCGCAGTGAATTGATATCACTACCATCCTGCGTATGTAGAATCAAAGGTACTCCACCTATTGAACTGACCATATCCCAGTATTTCCAGGCTCGCCAAAATTTAGCTTCGCCTATAAGCCTACTTTTGGTACCCCCACTGATTACGGTTTCTGGTAGATCTGCTAATTGATCCATAAAATAATTTGCTTTGTCAATATAGGTATAATCCAATCTTGTAAAATTGGTTGCAACATCAACTATTCCCTGTTGAAAGCTACCTAGGTTGCCTCCTGATCCATTGATACCTTCATCCGCACCCGCACCACTTCCTAGCTGCCAGTCAGGCATAAGACCGCCATATATATCGTTCAAGTATGCCTTGATCAATACCGAATCTGTCCAGACATTTTTTGGATTTATAGCGCCCGTATTCTCATAGTCCAGTCCTTTTGTACAAGATGAAGCTCCTAATACAGTGAGTAGAACCCCATAAAAAGCCAATTTAAATTTATTTACATATTTCATTTTAATTTCCTTTAATGTTAAGATTTAGAATGTTACACTGACCCCAGCATTGAATGATTTAACAATCGGGAATGAAGTCCCCCCGTCCATCTCAGGATCATAGAATTTCTTATTGAATTTGCTGATCACAAATAGGTTAGAACCCGACACATAGAATCGGATCTTATCCGCGTACTTTTTATACCAATGTTGTGGAAGGTTGTAGGCAATATTCAAAAATTTCAAACGGACAAAGCTGGCATCAGCCAACCAAAAATTACTTCCACTTGTGTTGACAGTCCTTACATCGTCATTGGCACTATAGCGATAAGGCAACCAAGCGTCTGTATTTTCAGGGCTCCAAGACTCATTCGCCCAGGGACGCCACATCCGGTTCCATTCTACACCGCCACTCAAATTGTTAAACGACTTTTTATACCCCAATGAACCGTTAAAATTCGCGGTAATACTTAGGCCTTTCCAATCTGCACCCAGGTTTAGTCCAAAGACTTTAGGATTATTGCTTTTATTCAATACCGTGATATCATTCTCATTAATGGTATTATCTCCATTAAAATCTTTGTAGGCAAATTGTCCAGGCTTAGGAGCATTACCCTTAAAATTATATCCTGGATGAGCAGCCAACAGCGCATCAACATCGGCCTGCGTCCGAAGCATATGATCTACGGTATAACCTGTAATCATATTTGCCGACCGCCCGTTACCAATCAAATTCTGATAGTCATAGGTTATATTTAAATCTCGTATTACATACCATGAATCACCATACGTAAAGTTTAAACCAACATTATAATTCAAATCTCCTGTCCGGTTAAAATAGTTTAAACTAAGGTCTATGCCATTCGCTTTCATTTCCCCATAATTGACAGACGGTAGCGGTCGGCTGAATGTTGGTGGAGTAGACTGGATTCTTGTGCTTAAAATATCATAGGTACGCGTAGCCCAATATTCAGCCGTGGCATTGAAATGTTTCAAGAAACTAATATCAACACCGAAATTTTTGTTCAGGTATTTCTCCCAGGTAATATCTACATTTGGCAGAACATCATATCTTATGCCTGGATTAAGTGTCGGTGTCTCACCGAAAAAAGCACTGTTTCCGCTTACATATTTATCTTCATATTGCCAACGTTTGGCATTTGCATCATCTCTTCCTCCATTTGGATCAATTGCGACGAAATCATTACCGGTCAATCCGACCGATGCTCTTACTTTCAAAGATTCGACACCATTTACATGACTAAAGAAATTTTCTTTAGAAATCACCCAAGCTGCAGAAACAGAAGGGAAAAATCCCCAACGTTTATCTTTTGGAAAATTGGCCGAACCATCATAACGATAGGCAAAATTAGCGACATACTTATCTGCATAATCGTAGGCAAATTGTCCGATATAGGATTTACGTCCAACTGTCGGCAGAAAACCATACGTGTTACTAATACTCTTGGTAGCAGTACCATTTACAACTCCCGATCCCCCAGTAGAGGCCCACCATTGATCCGTCATATAGATTGGAAAACCGTTGATGGTTGCATTTATACCGTCATAACTTCTTTCCTGACGTTCGTAAACCAATGCCGCATTCACATGGTGTTTTCCAAAATCTCTTTCAAAGTTCAGTTGTAAGTTTGTCTGTTCCTCTTGATTCCAGGAAGCTAGCTTTTGTATACTCGGTGTGTGATAAGTAAGACGCTGCCCTACGATATTATTCAAATCCCATATGACGGGTTCTATCTGTGCTAATTGGTAATATGTAAAAGGGTGTGAATATATTTTCTGATTGCTATTATTGAAGGTTTTGATATATCCTACTTTAGCGCTTAAGCCTTCGAGAAATGGCATTTTATAGGTTAGATTCAAATTTGCTATCGCTTTCAAACTTTCCGATCTATTATACCCGGAAAGACCTTTGGCCTCACCAGATTTATTGGAAATCCAGAAATAGTCTACTGGCAAACCTGTCGCAGTAAAAGATGGCATATAAGGTTGCCATAATAACAATTTGGGAAACATATCTCCAGACCAATCTCCCTCAGGGGCGTTGAATTTATTATTGTTTAAGCTTAAGCCTGCAAACACAGACAGGTTTTTGGTTAAATTTCCGGTGATATTACTTCTAACATTGTATTTTTTTTCGTTCGTATTCTTGATAAAAGTTTCTTGATTTACATAAGAAGCTCCGATAAAATATTGAAGTTTGTCAGTACCTCCTGTCGCGCTTAAGTTATGCGTGGTGGTAGAAGGATTTACATAGACATCTTTTAAGTGGTCAAAACCATATCCCACACCGCCACCAAAATCTGTGTCTTTAAAATAAGCTTTTGCAGTTTCAGTCCAAGGCGTATTTGCTGGTCCTCCTGCCTCGCCCCAGATTCTGTTTTGGATCTGTCCCCATTCCATAATGTTGGTTAGTTCCATATTTTTCCCACGGACATCCTTTCCTGTATTTACAGAATAATTAATGGCTACCCGGCCCGCTTTACCACGCTTGGTCGTCACTAATACCACGCCTGCACCTGCACGAGCACCGTATGCTGCTGTTGTTGCAGCATCTTTTAAAATAGAAATTTCTTCAATTTCATTGGGACTTAAATTATTAAATTCAGCGGCGTCAATGGTCACTTTCCCATCAATCACATAGAGGGTTGGTGAAGCGTTCCATGAACTGGCAGTTCTAATCCGGATATTTGGTTGTTCTCCAGGTTTACCACTCGGTGTCGACACATATAAACCGGCCATACGTCCTGCTAATAAGTTTCCAACTGATGTTGTCGGAATCTCCACATCTGTTTCCTTAAATTTAACGGAAGCCACCGATCCCGACAGAAGTCCTTTCTTTTGGGTTGTGTAACCAACAACTACCGTCTCATTTAACTCAATAGTAGATGCAACCATTTCAATAACGACACCCTGTCGAGCCGTTACTATCAGCTCTTGATATCCAAGCATGATTGTCTTGAGATTTGTACCATCATTTACAGCAATGGTAAATTTACCGCTAGCATCAGTTTTAACCGAATTATTACCCTTCCCAACATTGGTAATAGTAGCACCAACAAGGGGAACTTTTGATTGGGAATCAACTACCGTACCCGATATTTTAACCTGGGAAAAAACAGTATAGGACTGCAGTAACATGAAGACAATTCCGAGCAACCGCAGATGCTTTTTGAAGATTTCTTTCATAATTTTTAGTTTTTGGTTTAAAGGCTCATATTTTATAATATGTCCATCAAAAACAAAGAAAGGCCGAATCTCTTTCCTAAACCACGCTAATCTTATCAAAGACCTATGTTATTTTTACTTAGCATAGAGCACATTACAGTCGGATTTTTGCCGCTATTGCAAAAAAAGCCCGCCACACATTGAAGTGGGCGGGCGATCATTTTAAACTACCTACCAGATAGGATGATGCTCTTATTTTCCTTTCACCGTCCAGCCGTAATCAATGTATTCCCACTTAAACTGGTCGCCGTTGATATCAACCTTTAAGTATCCTTCCTGGGTACCATTGAAGGCTCCACCCCACCAACTTGCGCAGATCGCTCCTGCTGTAATAAACTGTACACCTTTCACCTTGATTTCTTCATAGAGATGCTGATGTCCTTGTAAAACAAGCTTCAGATTGTATCCTCCAAATAGATCCAAAATCGCTTTTTGGTTGGTAAATGTATCGGCATCAGTATAGTGACCATCCAATACAGGATAATACAAAGACAAAAACGGCACGTGTGCAACAACAATAATTGGTTGCGTTTTTGGAGTTTCATCAAGTACCTGTTTCAGCCAGGCCTGCTGTTCCTCACTCACACAGTATTTGCCATTGCATATTTCCGTAGAGTTTAACACAATAAAACGCCATCCCTTATGCACAAAGCTGTGGTAGCTCTTTCCGAAAACCGATTCGAAAAGGCCCGCCCCATCTTTTCCGTCATAATGCCAAAAACGATCGTGATTGCCAATGGCATAATACCATTTCAGCTTCGATGCATCCACTTGATCCTTATACTTTTGAAACATGCTCTTCGCTAAAGGCAACTGTTCGGCCTTATAAGCGTCAACATCCACATTGTCTCCACCGTTTAGCACGAAGTCTACTTTTTTGCTTTTGGCATTTTGAATAGCTTTATCCAGACCTTCAAAACAATGTGTTTCTGCACTGGTATTAAGGTGTAAATCTGTAAAAAACGCAAATGAAAATTTCTGCTGAGCATGTACTAAGACTGTTGTAACGAACAGACCTACCGTTAAAAAAATTGATTTCATGTATATTTTATCTAATTTATATATTACTTCCAACCAAATACCTGTTTAAGATTTGGATTGAGAATGATCTGTTTTGCCGGAACCGGACGATAATAATACATCGGTTCTACAAATCTACGGACATTGACATCTGTTACCATTGTTCCACCATTGACACCATTTTTTAGATAAACACCGGCATTACCACCAAAATTTCCAATGGTATAGTAAACAAGCGGTACGCCAAGTGAATTCTTTTCTCGATCCGTAGGAATAGTCTGTCCATCGGGGATCAATTTGATATCGGCAACACCATCGCCCGTCATATCGTAATTACCCACTCCCGGAAAATACATTCCTTCCGGAATACGTTCAAGCAACTTACCGACATTCCAGCGCATAAGGTCATCAAAACGTGAATTCTCAAAGGCAAACTCAACACGTCTTTCGCGTCTGATTTCAAAAATTACTCCCCGGAAGGCGCCCTTCACATTGGGATAGTCAGCCGCCAATTTTGGATCGGGGTTCGCATTTGCTACATCCATTTTTAGATCGGGCATTCCTACCCTTCTTCGCAATAGATTGATAGACTTGTCGAGATCTGCTTGTGTCAATGTTCCAAGTTCAGCCTTTGCTTCAGCATACATCAATAGAACCTCAGCATAACGGTGCACTGGAAAATCAACTCCATTCATAATAATTTGATCGGATGAATTGACATAGCCTTTCAACTGATGATAACCTGAAAAGTTTTTGTTCAGCTTTTGAACGTAATTTGATTTATCAGGCTGTCTCAGCCATTGTGGATAGACCAAAGTCTGCATCAGACGTGGATCACGGTTTTCAAATTCCTGGACATAAAGCTTCTTATCGTAATTGGGGATATCTGTATAACGCGAACCATCTTTCATCAGGTACGTCTGTATCAAGTCACGTGAAGGCGATTGTTCATAATCACCAAAAACATAACCGTTAAGCGCCTGTCCCCTATTTTTGTTTTGATCAAAAGCATTCAACAAGATTACTTCTTTATTTTGGGAAAGATCTTGTGATTCAAATAATGCAGCATAGTCCTCATTCGGTTTACCGGTAGAATATATGCTATATTTATTGGTAGCGATGATTTGTGAAGTTGCTTTCTCTACAATGTCAAAGTAATTCTTCGCCGTTTTGTCCAAATTTATCTCACCGTGATACAATCGATACGTCCCTTCATGCAATGCAATCTTAGCCTGCATCAACAATACGGCATCTCTACCTGGCGTTCCAAGTGCAACTTGTTCTTTAACATTTTTTGCTGCGAAATCCAAATCTGCCATGATACTATCGACAACCAATGTACGAGGAGATTGCCCGTCACGTAAAGCTTCGTCACTTGGGGTTAATGTTTTGCTATACCAAGGCACATCCGAATACTGCTTTACCATGCCATGGTAAAAAATAGCGCGATAGTAACGTGCCAAACCTACATAGTGGTTTTTAACATCCGCTGCTACATTCGCACGCTGATAGTTTTCTAAAAAGTAATTTATTGTGCGTAAACGTCCCCAAGACCAATCCCCTCCAGCTGTTTCTGATGTTGGCTCTGTTTTGCTGGTCATCATTGTCTTAAGCGTTACGGCAGCCGTTGTAGCCGCATTGTCCGAACTTTGATCCCCTACATAAGTCCAACGATCGTTCATACTCAGCATCCCATTGATATACAGCGAAAGATCCTCTTCGGTATTAAAGAAAACCTCAGGTGTAATCGAAGTTTGGGGAAATCGATCCAGAAAATCCTTTTGGCAAGCTGTCATTGTTAATATAAAACCGCCGCTTATAATTCCCAATATTATTTTTGATTTGACATTCATCTCTGTGTACTGCTAATTGTTAAAAATCTAAGTTTAAACCAACTGAAAACTTACGTTGGAATGGGTAGGCCCAGGCGCTACCATCGGTTCCGTTGTTGATCGCTTCAGGATCAACATATTTTTTGATCTGTGAGAACTCAAATAGGTTTTCTCCCGAAAAGAAAATACGCAAACGTTGAATTTTCCATTTTTCCAACAACTCATGTGGCAAGGTATACCCAAAAGTGATATTCTTCAAACGCAGATAAGAACCGTTCAACGTATACTGTGTATTGGGAATAGCCAATCCTTTTCCATCATTGACGTCGGCCAACCAAGATTGTAATACCGGATAACGTGCGTCATGATTAGCATCCGCTAAGCCTGCATTCAAGTACGCCTGAGAGTGTTTTGCACGTTCTTCTGCTGTATCACTGGTTTCTCTATAAAAATCCAAATGCCATGGGTATATATTTGCGTAAGGTTGCTGATAAGGTCCCCAGAACAAATAATGCCGCGGATAGAAATCTCGTTTTAATACACCCTGTAGAAATACTGAGGCATCAAATCCGCCCCAGTTCATGTTGAGGTTAAAACCTATACGATAACGATCTGCAGAATTACCAATTACCTGAAGATCTTTCAAATTCGTTTCAGTCAGCCCTCTTTCAATTTTACCATTTCCGTCGATATCCTTAAATTTTGGCCAACCATTTACAATATTTAAAGCTCCCCAAGGTACTATGCCTGATTCATCCAATGCTTTGATTTCATCGGCACTTTTAAACAGACCATCTCCTTGTAAGCCATAGATTGTACCGAATTCATAGCCATTAAAATACGTCGAAAGAAGACGTTCATCATTTTTGAATTTTGTAATCTTAGCACGTGAATCAGACAAAACAACCTTTGCATCAAAAGAAAATGGCTTATTTGCTAATTCAAATTGATCCTTATAAGTCACTGAAAGCTCCCAACCCTTTGTACGCAAATCAGCTGCATTCTGCCTTGGCACGCTTGTTCCCAATACACCTGGAAGCTCCTGCCCAGCAGTCAACATACCGGTTGTATTACGGATGTAATTATCGTAGCCAACAAAAAACTTATCATTGAATAGCCCCAAATCAGCACCGAAGTTTAAGGTAGACACATTTTCCCATGTATATGAGTTTGGATCAATTGTCAACGGCGGCGCCCCATTCACGACATATTGTTGATTTCCATTAATGAGGTACCCCGAAAGGCTGGTTCCCATTGTCTGGATATAAGAGAAGTCGCCTACATTTTGATTTCCTAAACTACCGTATGATGCTCTTAACTTTAGATTGGACACTTTCGGTTTTAGTGATTCGAAAAAGGATTCATTACTAACGATCCAAGCCCCTGAAACGGACGGAAAAAATCCCCAGCGACTTGCCTTAGGAAAACGGGAAGACCCATCGTAACGACCTGTACCTTCCAAGATATAACGCTCATTAAACGTATAATTCAATCGCCCAAAATAGCTGCGCGTCGCATAAGAACTATAACCAGCATTGAGTGTCATTTCTCCCGTCGTCAAACCTAAATAAGGTAAAGTAGAAGAAATTAGATTATTTCGGTTGACATAGGTAGACGAATAAATATATTCTTCTTGGTTATACCCCACCATTGCACCAAAATTGTGTTTGCCAATTGTTTTGTTGTAATTCGCATATAGATTAAATACCGTATTTTTCATATCGGCTCGCGATTCATTCACATAGCCAGTCCCCCCCTCTTCACGGATGTCATTCGGACCAAAACCAATCTTGAATTTTTTGGCATAACCATTGCCTTTGTAGTATTCCCTTTTAACACTTGCATCGCCAGAGATTTTTAGATCGCCATTTAAAAATGTACCTGTCGCATTGAACGTATTTTGGAAACCAAACATGTCACCATTGCTTTTTCCTCCGTCAGATAGACGAGCAGCCAATCGTCCCGCATCCGTATTTGCCCAACTGCCATCCGGATTTTTAGCAACCTGAATAGGTGTTAAATAATAGATATCGGTCAAACTCGCAGCTGGGCTCTCCCTGTGCGTATTGTACAAATTAGCATTGTTATCCAATTGCAACCATTTGAATGGTGCAATATTTATCTTTCCACGTAGTCCTTTACGTGTCCAATAGTCGGCGGCCAACTTACTCAAACCGTTTTCCTTCGTATAGTCCCCGGACAAATAATATTTAAAAGGAAGTTCATTCACCTTCGCTCCACCTGAAAAAGTCAAATTGTAGGACTGAGAATGTGCAGACTTATTTAGAAAATACTTATTCCAATTGTTATTTCCCATATAAGCCCAACGCTTTGGATCTTTGGGATCTATACGCACATCTTCTATACTAGGGTTATCAGAACGTTCCTTTGCCCACTGATAATGCTCATCACTATAATTGACATAGTCCCAGGGGGTATTATTTGTCGATAATTCCAAAAGTTTAGAGAAGATATACGGATCAGTGACTGGATCGGGCATTTCTGTTGGTTTTCCCCAAGCCGAATTTGTATTAAAAGAAACGGATTGCTTACCTAGTTTTCCGGATTTAGTGGTAATCAAAATCACACCATAGGTCGCTCTGGCACCATAAATTGCTGATGAAGCTGCATCACGTAATACCGTGTATGATTCAATATCAGTGGGATTTAAGCGAATTAAATCATTAGCATCAGTAGCTGGAATGCCATCAATTACAAACAAAGGTGATCCACCATTAATGGAAGTAGTTCCACGAATATTGATATTTGGAATTCCCCCTGGTGTACCATTACCATAGGTAATATTCAAACCCGGACTTACCCCCTGTAATCCTTGCATCACATTGGAAATAGGCCTAGATTCCAATACTTTGCCCGAAATCTGATCAACAGCACCTGTAAGGTTCTTCTTTTGCTTTGTACCAAACCCAACCACAACTACCTCGTCCAAATTAGCCAAATCTTCCTCTAACTGTACATTCAGTTCTTTCTGCCCTTGATAGGTTAACTCTATACTTTTATAGCCGACCGAAGTAAATAGCAACACTTGATTTTTTTTGAGTTTATTCAATTCGTAGGTTCCTTTGTTTGACGTCGACATACCCGAATTCGGAATGTTCTTTATGGAAATCGTCACCCCTCGAATGGGCTCTCCTTTTCGATCCGTTACCTTACCATGCGTTTCAAGGTCCTGTGCATGAACCACGCCTGCAAGACAAACAGCTCCAACTACCAGCCCCAGCCGATACCTGAAATTGCGATTCCTCCCTAAGGATTGAAATTGTTGTTTTTTCATAAATATTTATTATTATTAATTGAAAGGCAAAATAAGTATACTAATATTAAATTAATATTAATCAAAGGTTATATATTGGTTTAAATTTAGTTTTCTATAGGTTATATTTAGTAGATAGACACCCGGGTCTACCTTCCTTAATTGAATAGACGACTGAAGGACTGGCATCCCTAATCCGTTTTGTGTTTTTTTTTTAAAATATTTTATGTGGTACAAAAACGAGTACAGCGACGCTGTTCAAAAAAATAGATGAACTTTACTGAATTCGTCCCAAAGAAAAGAAAGGGTTTGTATCTACAAGCAAGAGAAATCGCACGGTCAGAGCCACCCCGATTATGTATTGAAGACCGATTTATAAATATCTCGACCTATGTTGTTAAAATTACTTGGAGGTATTCTAGGATCGTGGAGAAGGCAAAAAACAAAAAAACACCCGAAAGCATGGGGTACTCCGGGTGTTTTAGCCATATTATTAACCTATTTTATGAAAAGTGCCCTTGAATGGGCAACACTAAAATAGAAAATAACTTTGTATAAACAAAATAAAATCAAAAAAAAATCATTTTTTCTAAATCACTAAACCGGTTAAACATTGATTTGGCCATCTGAAATACCCGTTAAGATAATTCAATATAATTCCCTAAATTCAGGTTAAATAACCTGTATACTCTTACATCACTAACAAGGCCAAGATGATAGAAAAGAACCAAGGTACACGTAATAGCCATTTAGATTCCTTCTGGAGCAAGTCATCCGAAGAACTACTTCATGAACTCAATGCGAAGGAAAACGGTATATCCGAAAACGAAGCCAATTTGAGGATCACCAAATATGGTCCCAACAGACTGAAAGGAAAAAATAGTTCAAGTGCATATTTATTATTTTTTAATCAATTTAAAAATCCCATTACACTTATCTTAATCGCCGCAGCCGTTCTTTCCTCTTTGCTTCAGGATCGCACCGATGCAATCATTATTCTGCTCATTGTAGTCATTAGCAGCTGCTTGGGATTTTGGCAAGAATATGGAGCATCCAATGCCGTTGCCAGATTACTAAAAATGGTACAGGTGACAGTGACAGTTATTCGAGACGACCATGAGATAGCAGTAAGTACAGAATCAATCGTTCCGGGGGATGTCGTCGTACTGTCTGCCGGTGATATTATTCCTGCCGACTGTATCCTTTTGAACTCCCAAGAGTTGTTTGTTGATGAAGCTGCATTCACAGGAGAAAGTTATCCCGTTGAAAAACAAAAAGGGAAACTAGAAACAAATACGCCTCTTTCCAAACGTTCTAATACTTTGTTTATGGGGTCAAGTGTCATCAGCGGAAAAGCGACCGCGCTAGTCATTGCAACAGGATTGAATACCGAATTTGGGAAAATATCCGCACGCTTAAGAAACAACGCGCCCGAAACTGAATTTGAAAGAGGTATCAAAAAGTTCGGTTTTTTGCTCATGCAAATTACCTTGATACTGATCCTGGTCATATTTGCATTGAATGTATTTCTCCATAAACCTGTTCTCGATTCCTTTCTATTCTCCCTGGCCCTTGCGGTTGGACTTACACCACAATTACTTCCAGTTATTATTACGGTCAATCTTTCTACTGGAGCAAAAAAAATGGCTGCGCAGAAAGTCATTGTTAAACGCCTTTCCGCAATTGAGAACTTCGGCAGTATGAATATCTTATGTTCAGATAAAACAGGTACAATCACTCAGGGGAAAGTAAAGCTTTACAAAGCGTTCGATATTAATGACACTGAAAATGAACGCGTAAGCAACTATGCGCTCTTCAATGCCGCTTTACAAACAGGCTTCAAAAATCCTATTGATGCAGCAATTATAACAGGATTAAAAAGTGAAGGGCAACAACTCCCAGCTATATTGGACGAGATTCCTTACGATTTTATACGTAGACGGTTAAGTATTTTGGTTGAGCTTCAAGGATTCAAGATGATCACCAAAGGAGCCTTTCAGGAAATCCTCGCCATATGCAATCAAGTGCAAACTGGCAGCGATAGCATTGAACCACTGACGAGCGAACTAAAACAGACCCTAATGCAACTCTACGAACAGTATAGTAGAAAGGGTTATCGTACATTAGGAATTTGCTGGAAAACCACAACAACAAACTCCATTTCAAAAGAAGAGGAAAGCAGTATGATTTTTCTTGGCTTTGTTACCTTCTTCGACCCGCCCAAGGAAAGTGCTATTGCCGCAATAAATAACTTGAATTCCCTGGGTGTCAAGTTAAAAATAATTACTGGCGACAATGCGCTGGTAGCCGAAAGTCTTGCTAAACAAGTGGGAATCGAAACCCCTATTGTTGTCACCGGAAGTTCATTGCGAGGAACCAGCAGTGAAGCCCTCGTAACAAAGGTATTGCAAGCTGATATATTTGCTGAAGTGGAACCCAGCCAAAAGGAACAAATTATTCTAGCACTAAAAAAAACAGGACAGGTAGTTGGTTTCATGGGGGATGGCATCAATGATGCCTCGGCATTACATGCAGCCGATGTAGGAATATCAGTAGACACCGCAGTAGATGTTGCAAAAGAAGCCGCCGATCTTGTATTAATGGATCAGGATCTTGATGTAGTCGCTAACGGTATAAAGGAAGGACGTAGAACCTTTGCAAATACAATGAAATATATCTTTATGGCAACGAGTGCCAATTTTGGGAATATGTTTAGTATGGCCGGAGCATCCTTATTGCTGCCCTTTCTACCGCTTTTACCAAAACAAATTTTATTAACCAACTTACTTACAGATGTTCCTGAAACGACCATAGCAACAGACAATGTCGATGAAGAGTACATCAAAAAACCGCATCGCATTGATATTGGTTTTATCAAAAAGTTTATGTTTATCTTTGGTTTACTGAGTTCGGTATTCGATTATTGTACATTTGCGGTACTGATTTTAGTTCTGAAAGCCAATGAACAACAATTTCAGACAGGTTGGTTTCTAGAATCCGTTGTATCTGCCGCACTTATTGTCCTTGTCGTTCGCACCCGACTGCCCTTCTTTAAGAGCAAACCGAGTAAAGCTCTTCTATTTTCGAACTTAATCGTGATTTCATTTGTTTTACTTCTACCTCTCAGCCTATTGGGTGATATATTTGGTTTTGTGAGGTTGCCATTTCAATTCTATGTTTATATGGTGTTGATTGTTGCTGTTTATGTATTTACAGCCGATTTTGTAAAGCGTTGGTTTTACAAGAAAATGGCGTCGGGATATTAGGTACCTGATATCCCCCATAAAGTAGGACTAAAATATTCCTAGCGATCCCTTCGGCTCAATCTCAAAAAGGATCGAACGAGTAAGGATTGTGAGGTTCCATCTTTTTTAGGAAGTTCCCTTTTTGTTTGGGCACAAGTTAAAATCTAATTGATATTATCTTAATATATTACAGGGAGATTACAGGGGGTTAACAGGGGTATAACAGGGGGTTAGCAGGGTTATATCCCCTACTAACCCCCTGTTATACCCCTGTAAAAGTAGTGTTATTCCCTTCTTAATTTTGAATCTGAGGGGAACTTGATGCAGGCCTTCGCTATCATTGTGAGATTTTGTTTAATTTTAAATCGATCAAGTAACTATTAGCTATGACCGAGCGTGAAATTCTGAGACAACATATCGACAAGACCGTCCAGTTAAACGACGAACAATTCGACTACTTCTTTTCTTTTTTTAAACCGATCTCCTTTAAAAAGAAACAAATGATTATCCGTCAAGGAGACCTTGTGGAACAAGAGTATTTTGTGCTCAATGGCTGTCTAAAGACCTATTTCACCAATAATGAACAAAAGATGCATATTTTACAGTTCGCCACAAAAACCTGGTGGGCTTCCGATTATAATGCATTGCATAATCAAGGCCCAGCTACGGTCAATTTAGATTGTGTCAGCGATGCAGACACTCTTTGCTTATCGAACGAGGACCGTGAAAAAGTATGTAAGGAAATTCACGAAGTTGAAACCTTTTTTAGATGGCGTTCCAATAAAGGATATATTGGGCTACAAAAAAGAATAATGTCACTGCTGAACAACGATGCTCGAAGCCGCTACGAGGAACTCATGCAGCAATATCCCGAACTCTATAATCTCGTTCCCAAACATTTGATTGCAGCATATCTGGGTGTTTCCCGCGAAACACTGAGCAGGCTATACCAAGCCAAATAATGTGATCTATATCACAAAAGCAAAACCATTCGCTAAATTGTGATGTATATCACATAGGGCTCTGGCAATTTATCCCCTACTTTGTACTATCGTTTTAAACATATAATTTTTTAACAGACTTGGTTATTTAATATGAAAAAAGACAAATTAAAAGTATTGGTTGTATTGACATCACATGACCAATTGGGAGATACAGGAGAAAAAACAGGTTTTTGGATAGAAGAATTTGCAGCGCCTTACTATGTTTTACAAGATGCAGGAGTGGACGTCACAATCGCATCTCCAAAAGGAGGACAGCCACCGATAGACCCTAAAAGTGCACTTCCGGATTTTCAAACCGAAGCAACCAAACGTTTTGATGCCGATAAGGAACTTCAAACAAAATTGGCAAATAGCATTCCTTTGGATCATGTCAATGAGCAGGATTATGATGCTGTTTTCTATCCTGGGGGCCATGGCCCTTTGTGGGATTTAACCAACGATAAGACATCCATTGCATTGATCGAATCATTTTGGACCCACAACAAACCTGTCGCTGCCGTATGCCATGCCCCAGCTGTATTTCGCTATGTCAAGGATAGTAATGGTCAGCCCCTGGTCAAAGGCAAAAAAGTTACCGGATTTTCAAATAGCGAGGAAGAAGCGGTTCAACTAACGGATGTTGTTCCCTTTTTAGTGGAAGATGAACTCGTAAAATTGGGTGGTCAGTACAGCAAAGGGGAAGATTGGCATAGTTATGTAGTCAAAGATGGTCATCTCATTACCGGGCAAAACCCTGGGTCTTCGGAAGAAACTGCTAAAGCTTTGTTTACTCTATTGAGCAAGATATAATAAACAATTAGCTAAAATCAACAAGGTTATTTCCTTGAAAGGAAATAACCTTGTTGATTTTTATATAGGTAGCAGCAAAGTACAAACTGGCTTTGGCCGTTTATATTTTTTGTAAGCAATATTTAAAAACCAGCTCCATTTATCTGTACATTCTCCCCTCCTTTTTTGAGGTTGGCTGCATCCTGTTGGATTTTAAAATATTGTGCTTCTGGGCAGGCCATCTGCGTCATCCGTCCCGCATGCATAGGCACTTCGATCACTTGCTTTGCATCATAGCGGAGTAAAGTGGTGTAGGACCAAATCGCTTCCAATACTTTCGTTTTTGTTGCCTGTACAGGTTTGCCTTCATTGGCCACCTGATCGATAGCGTTCACCCGCTTAAACTCACCCAATCCACCCAAGGTATATCCTGCACTTTCAAACGTAGCTTCATATTTCTTGCCGTTACCCTGTATAGCAAATTTTAACATCCCTGGACCAACAATTTCCAATGTCATCAGCACCTTTTCTCCAGGATACCAATAATATTCGTCCTGTGCGGGTGCATTTTGGTAAAGACTTGTCTGGCCAGAGCTATGTGCAGCTCTTCGTAAAAATGGTCTGAAAGCCCGTCTGTCTTCGGTCACATTTCCTTTTTCATCCTTAACAACTTCCCAGGTAAGACCAATATCAGTTTCCTGTCCCCCCATGTTACCGCCCATATAAACGGAGGGATTATCCAGGTATTGCTTGGGTTTGCTCGGGTTCAACCGCGCCGGATCAAATTCCATCTTTGGTAAGGTAACTTCGGCCTTAATGCCGACCCAAACATCTGTACTGGAAACGACTTTTCGATAGTAGGCTCCTTGAAAACAAGCTTTTGAAGAAGCCGGACGCACCTCATTTTTGAGATACTCATTCCCATCAACACCAACAACCGGAAATTCTGGTTTAACAAATTCATTTTTTGCACTACAGGCGGTCAAGCCTAGTAAAAAAAGTAAGAGTATGTGTTTCATTATTTCTTCGGATCAATGGGTACAAAAATTAATGGGGTCGGTAGGCAGGAAGCTCCCGGAGGAGAATAGGTAAATTCAATTTCCTGTATTTCCTTCTTCGGGTCGGGCCAATAAGTTTCGATGAGAATTGCCTCTGGATAACCTTTTGTAATCAGCGCATTTTTGGGATATTGCATCACTGTCTTTTGACCGTCTTGCCCCACAAGTTCCATTGTCAGCCCCATACCACCACACCATTGGTTGTCACCAGATCGACTGTTCCAGCTGACCAAAGCCAATCCTTTTCCGTCTGTACTCTTCCATTTGATCTTTGTTTTATACAGCACTCCGTAGTTTCCGGCATTCTTGGCAAATTCCTTTTTCGCACCAATCGTTCCCGTGATCCATGGATCGTCCTGCCCGTCGGCAACAATCAGCTGCACTGCTCCCTTTTTGGTGTCAAGCGTATCTTTCGGATTAATCTGATAATTGGAAATTGGAAAAACACCACGCCCAGCGTTTGCGTGACTATGTGGAATCAGCGTCTTTATCCGCGGAAACACTTTTGGTCCAGACTCATTTGGGGCAAATTGTATGACAGAGATCTGCGCCGGCTGGTCCACCACAAATTCATAGAATCCATGGACAAGTTCATCGTATTGTACCAGCTGTTTTTCCAGTTTTTCATCGATAGCCATCACTTCCCCCGGTTTAAGCACTTTCACCTGATTGTTTACAGCAGATAAAAAGTAGTCCTCAAGCCCCTTCTTTCCAATTTCAAAGTAGTTTGAACTCGGTTTTTGTGAAGCATACTTCAACATGCGAAAATGCATATTTTCATGCCCGAGGTTTTTTATCACCGCCGAAATCTTACGGGGCATTTTTTGAGGTTCTTTGACACCATTGACGTTATAGACATACAACCTAACTGCTCCGGGATCAACCGTCTCCTGTAGTGCAATGGCTTCCGGAACACGGATATACTCGGGATCATCAGATATGATATACTGCGGCCCCGGTAATACGGTCTTTGTGTAAGGCAACTTGGGAAAATCCGTTTTTAGAAAATCCTCCAACAAAACGATATCGCCTTTATTTGCGCTGACAATCTTTTTGGACACGCTACTTAAATCATTTTTTTGTGCAAATCCAACTTTACACGAAACTAAACCTAACATCAACAATAAGCTTGTTTTGATGTGCTTGTTCATAATTTTATTTTTTTACGAATGAATACAATGTTCCTCCACTGCAACACAAGCTGCGTGAAGGAACGATTATTTTAATTTGAATCGGCATAAATTGTAAACTCCTGCGCAACAAGATAACCAAAGGTCGTCAACATATACACCTGAAGCCTTTGTCCATTTTCTGAGGTTCCCATACAGATGTCGCTGGTTGCATTACCATTGGTACCGCCAGTAAACAGTTCCGACTCATAAACACGCAATTGGTTATAGGTAGGTGAACTCAGTGTGGTACCAATGCGGGCTCGATCGCTAATATCATAAACATACATCTGACCAATCTCATTGCTTCCAAACAATTTGACCTGAGCCAAAATATCTGCATTGTTAAAACGCTGAAAGGCGATACCACCATTCATAGCAGTACCTGTAATTGCCGGGAATGCTGCTAGCCGTCCCCATGTACTTCCCGAAACATAGGCAAGTTCGGCGTTAGTGCTCGCGATCAGTTCGGCGTTAGCGCCGACCCCTAAAGGAAGATATTCCGGTAGGAAGCCTAATGATGCCGCACCATCCTTATATTCCAGGACATCGGCAGCGGTAGATTTTATCTGGCCATTTTCGACTGTCCAACGCAGGAGGTAACGACTGGTTGCAACCGAAGCGAGTAACTGACCGTTTCCGTCCATATCCCCTACCCAGTTAAGTTTACGACCGATATTACCATCGCCGGCAGCTACCGCAGCAGGTTTGCTATAAGGTAGATCCAATAGCTTGGCAGGACTGGTATCAAAAACATCTTTGTATTTGTATAGCACAAAGCTCTGTCCATTCGGCGTATAAGTTCCTAACATAAATCGTCCTTTTTCATCGCTCACGCCTTGGAAGATCAAACGGCCTGCCGGGAAAGGATTTGTTAGGTTATGGGAATAAGCTCCTGTGAAACGGTTGTACACCTTAAATACAGATGGTGAAGTCCGGCTCACAATCACCAAGTAATCGCCACTCACAAAACAGGACGTTTCACTATTAGCCGTGAAGCCCAAGTCTGCCGCTTTCTTCAGGAACAAGCGCCGGTTAATGCCCACCCCTTTATCAAGTTTGACAGGTTCTTTGACAACCAATTTGAGCTGCCGCTTGATATTTCCGGCTCCAGAAATCGTCAGGGGTACTTCTGCACCGTTGGCTAAATTGACCTGAGCTCCGCTTGCTATAGAACCACTGGAATGTTTATTAATAACGTAACTCAGCGTAGATTGTGAAAGATCCATACCCGGCACCACATAAAACGTCACCGTATTCCCGTTTAAGATCCCCTCAACCTCATTTTCCTTTTGTTCGCTGTCTTTAAATGTAATTTTGATTCCCGAAATATCCGTATTGCCTTTCTTCTCGGCAATGACCACATAATCCTTTGCGTCACCGTTTCCCGCGGTAACAGTAATTTTCTTGGGTGCCGTCAAGTCTGTAAATCCATTTAATCCCGGCGTCACCTGGGCATCAGCCGGAACGGAAGCACGCAACATCAGTCGCGAAAGATCTACTTCATTGTCCGAATCGATCGGATAATAATAATCTACGTGCAAATACACCGTATCATTGCTGATCGTACTCAAGAAGAGGCGATCTTGCCCTTTCCCATCAATCGTAGCGTAAAAATCCATCAATTGATTTTTCACATTCCGCTCCAGATAATTAGGTTTTTGACATCCTCCCAAAAGGATCGCACAGGCCCATAAACTGTAAAATTTTATTTTGTCCATTGCTAGTCTTTCATGTTTTTACCAACCTTTAATTTGAGTCAAAGCGCCGTTCAACTGCACTTCATTTTCAGGTATGGGCAGATAATATAATTTTGTACTGAAACTTCTGTTGGTTGCGTCTGCTGAGACAACTTCATACGTTAATCCTGTTGCGTTCGGACTGATCTTATGCCCTGTAAACTTCACATTATCCAACAGGAGGTGAGCTTTTCTCCAACGGCGCAAATCCCAGAAACGATGTCCCTCAAAAGCCAGTTCAACTTTGCGCTCGTGCTCCACTGCAGCCATTGCCTGATTATTGTTGGCAAGGCTAAGGGCATTAAGTCCACGCTTCTGGCGAAGCTGATTGATGTAGGTAGTTGCAGTCGCAAAATCGCCCAATTGCGCTTTCGCTTCCGCCATAATCAACAAGACCTCGGCATAGCGCATTTCGATCCAGCTTTGTGTACTCTTATTTTGAACGAATGTGGTATTTGTAGGATCAAGCATTTTGCGTACATAGTATCCCGTAACGGTACGTTTGGGGTCGCCACTCGCGCCAAATGTTGTAAATCCTTCTATCGCATCGGTCGTCGACGTATTCAGTGTTCTTCCTTTCCAGGTTGCACCATTGTATAAGATCGTCGCATAGAAACGAGGCTCACGATTTGTATAGGGAGCCACTGCCTGCGCAGCATTCTGCCAGGAGAATTTGGATCCGTCGGCCATTTCAAATTCATTGACCAATTCCGCGGTTGGTACACCATAAACCAATGTATTACCCTGAGCATCTCGAGGTGGGGCATAGCCCAGATCGTATTGATGCGTGACATCAGGTGCTGCAAAATCTACCCGGAAGATTGCTTCCTTTGTATTTTTATTGGTAAAAATGCTTGCAAAATTATCGTCCAAGGCATAGAGTCCCCCATTAGCCATATCGATGACTTTCTGCGCTGCATCGGCTGATTTTTTAAAATACTCCGCGCTCCTCGCCTGTGAAATGCCCGTCAAAGGATCCTGATTGAACTGCTTGAGATCATATTTAGCAATAGAGCCTGCATACAGTCCTACACGTGCCATCAAGGTATAGGCCGCGCCCTGGGTAGCCCGACCGGCAAGATTATTGAGCGGAAGATGATCCGCCGCAAATTGGAGATCCTCCAGGATAAAATCATAAACGGCTTCCTCACTCGAGCGTTCGTGATCTTTTTCAGTATACTGATCCATACTCTTGAATAGAATCACGCTTCCATGGATCTTTGCCAGCCAGAAATAGGCATATGCTCTCACGAACCTGCCCTCAGCCTCATAAACCTGCTTTTGCGCATCGGAAAGGCTGGACTTGGTGTTAATCCCATTGATCATTTCATTGATACGACGGATACGTTCATATCCGCTCGCCCAATAATTCAGCCCCACGCTTGCGGAAGAAAACTGGTTTGAGTTGGATACAAGAATATTGACGGTACCATTCCCAGCCGTATTTGAGGTAAATTTCATTCCATCGGCTAAGGCATCCATTGCATTGTCATAGCCTAAATTGGGAAATTGACCAAACTGGAATTTTTTAAATTCAGCATAGATACCCGACACATATAGTTCGGCCGAATTGGGGTCAGCCCATACTTTCTCTTCTGCGATCCGGTCCTGTGGAATTAGATCGACAGAACAACCTTGCAACGCCATAAACAACAGGCCTAAAAATGAAAGCTGCCGACAGCTGGTATATAGAGTTGATTTCATCTGTAATAATAATTTTTAGGAGATTAAAAAGTAACGCTTAAACCAAATTCAAAAATCCGTTGCTGCGGATAAAATCCATTATTGACATTTGGCATTTCGGGATCGAGGTATTTCAAGTAATCCCATGTGAAAAGGTTTGAGCCCGAAGCAAACACGCGTACATGTTCAATCTTCGCTGCATTCAGCAATCCTTTCGGGAAAGTGTAGCCCAACTGCACGGATTTAAGACGCAGATAATCTCCTTTTCTGATCCATCCTGAATTGGCATTTGCATTGTTCGTCGACATACCTGTTGCTTTATAAGCACTCATACGTGGAAATTCGGCATTCGGATTGTCTTCGCGCCATGAGTTTTCAACCAAGAAATAAGGGGAGTTTCCATAGTTATAAAAAGGTCGCGTAAAAGGTGTATTATCCTCTACCCCTGAAGTTCCTGACGATCCTTCGTAGGCTCCTGCTAGGGCAACATCAACACGTGCAGCACCTTGCAACAATGCTGAGAAGTCGAAGCCTTTATAAGCCATATCTAAATTCAAACCGAATGTTAATTCAGGCACATTGGAGCGTCCAATATAGGTCATATCATCTGTTCGGGTAATCCGGCCGTCGCCATTCAAATCTTTAAATTTGAAAAAACCGGGAGCCATAAATCCTGAACTTGGTGAAGGTGTATTGCGTGCTTCCTCCCAGGTCTGTACCATCCCCTCTTTGACAAATCCAATTTTTGTTCCGATAGATTTGCCAATGAGACTCTGCCAAGAAGGGATGCCGTTCGCTTCATCCAGTTTCAGATACCTGTTTTTCGCCCAGTTGATATTGCCGGTTACGCCCAGTTTGAATTCACCAAAACGGTCGTTATAACGCAATTGAGCATCAAAACCGCGGTTATCAACTTCGCCAATATTGGCCAAACTCGGAAAATAACCACCCATCGACGCTGGATAAAGGTTTCCTACCTGTCCCAGAATACCGGAAGTATAACGGTAGAACCATTCGAAATCAAAACCAAATTTTCCATTTAAAAACCGTGATTCAAATCCAACATTGGATGTGGTGGATTCTTCCCATTTCAATAGTGGGTTTTGAGGTGCATTGGTATATAAGGCTTTGACCGGCTTGCCGTCTATGACAATGACTGGTGTTGTATTTTGCGAAAGGGTATTAATGTAAGGGAAACTACCCAGTTGTGCACGATCGTTTCCTGTACGCCCAATAGACCCTTTTAATTTAAGGAAATCTGCAAAAGGGACAGCTTCCTTAAAGAAAGACTCATTTGAGACAACCCAACCCAATCCAATGGCCGGGAAAGATTTCCAGCGATTTTCCTTGGCAAAGTTAGCGGAGGCATCCCAACGCGACACCAACTCCACCAAATAACGATCGCGGAAAGCATAATTCAGCCGCGTCACAAATCCCGCCCGTGCAGATTCTGGATCGCTGGAGCCTGTAGACTTGATAATGTCTTCCTGGGAAGCCGAACCATAGTTTATTTCCTGAATAATACTGATCGGAAAATTACTTGCGCCGGCACCAAATTGATTACCATGAGTTTTTGCATATTCATATAAACCTAACACACCGATGCTATGATCACCAAAAGTCCGGTTATAATTTAAACTGGCCTGCCAGGTGCTGCGATAGTTTGCAGCAAAGCTCTGACGAAGAGAAGTCTTCGTGATTCCAGGCAAAGTGGTCATGGCCACAAAGTCGCCTGCAACCTGGTCCCGCTGTCTTCCCATCGTCGGATAGGGTGTCAGCCAAGATTTGGATTCATCCGAATTATAGTCGTATGCGCCCTGGACTTTTGCCAGTAAACCTGTTACTCCTGGAACTCTAAAATCGATGTTTGCTGTTCCCTGAAAGATATTGCTTTTGAGCTTCTGGTATCCCGAATTTGCAACGGAAGCAATTGGGTTGACCCATCCTGCTCCTGCCTGATATGCTACCGGAAGTCCATTTGGGGCATACATAGGCAGATTCGGCAGCATTCGAACAGCTTGGTAAAATGGATTCATATAGGCCGAGTTATCGGGTGAAATACCGGGCAAATTGGTATTCTGATTACGCAAACCAATGTTCAAACCAACCGTCAGGTATTCGTTAAGCTCACTTTTAAGGTTTGTACGGATATTGTAGCGTTTAAAATTGGTATTGTCGATCACCCCGTCCTGGTTCATATGGCTGACCGAAGCAAAATACTGCGTTTTGCTCGCTCCACCAGAAATTGTTGCGGCATGATGTTGCGAATAGCTATTATTATCTGCCAATAGGCCAATCCAGTCTGTATTCCCAAATAACGGATTGGTATTGGTTCCATTTGCCACAGCATCGATGAGTTCCTGCGTGTAGATGTAAGGTGCTTCAGTTTGCTTCGTATTGCGGAGAAAATCATTGTCCAGTTCTGTTCCTTTGTTATACCAGTTCATATAATCCGGTCCATTGAGGAATTTTGGAAAGCGGGTATTTTGGCCAATGCTGTATCCAAAGTCATAGGTTACTTTGGTCTGCTCCTTTCGTCCATTTTTTGTTTTAACCAATATAATACCATTGGCGGCCTGTACACCATAAGCGGCCGTGGAAACTGCATCCTTTAAAAAGGAAATCGTTTCTATCTCACTTGGGTCAAGATAAGCCAAGGTAGAAAGCGGTCTTTCGATATCGTCGACAATCACCAAAGGACTTCGATTACCACCATAAGTTCCTACCCCGCGCAGATACAAGGTCGCATTATCTGCCCCCGGGCGTCCTGATTGTTGCAATGCCGTCAATCCGGGAACACGTCCTACAAGTGCATTGGTCAAATTCATCGACGGGGCTTTCTTGAGCTGATCACCTCCGATCTGTACGACAGATCCAACGACGTTGTTCTTCTTTTGCGTACCATAAGCCACAACAACGACCTCGTCAATCTGACGTTCATCGGACTGCAAAACAAAACTTTGTGTACCGGCAACTGTGATCTTCCGCGACTGCGACAAATAGCCGATATAACTAACCTGAAGTTCGGCCGGAAGTCGGTCTACCTGCACGGTAAAACTCCCTTTTTGATCTGTACGTGTTGTTACAGAAGTCCCCACTACTTTAACCGTCGCCCCAGCAATAGGCTGTTCATCGCGATTTCGTATGGTACCATTTACAATGGATTGAGCAAAGCTTATTGCGGATTGCATAAAAACAATAAGTAATCCCAATGCCTTAAAAAGATACCTGCGTTTTACATGTGTTGGTTTCATAATTTAGGAATGAAAAAATAGTGTTATGTTAAAAAAATAGTATTTATGGTCACTCGGTTACCTACACCATGATCAGACGTTTTCCATTGGATAAAACACGCAACGTTCTGACACGGACAAGGCAACGTATTTTGGCTTACAATTATTAGGTATATTATTTATACAACACTAAATAAGAAATAAAATTTTAAATATTCAAATTATTTCTAATTTTTTTTATTAATTCAAACAGACTAAAGAAGAAAAAACATAAACTTAATTTGCGATGATGAGATATTTACTATATTTACCCTGAAGTTAACGTAACAAAGTTATGGGTATAAAATTTTTGAGTGACTTACATGATGCGAGCTATAGCGGTGTAGCGTATAAAAACATTTTACTTAAAAAGGAAATTTTAACCTTTTTTGCGACCAAAGGTCCCTCGACAATTCCTGAGTTAAGTAAGGAATTCAACATTAGCATTCCCAAGATTAACGAATGCATCAATGAACTCATCGAAGACGCATTGGTACAGGACAATGGAAAATCGACTTCGGGAATTGGCAGAAAACCGAATTCCTACGGTCTACTTCCAAATGCAGCATTTTTTGTCGGTGTTCAAGTAAGCCATGATCATCTCAGTATCGTGGTCATGAATATGAAAAAAGACATTATTGCCAGCCAGGAGGAAATTCCACATCGTTTGGAGAATAATCAGGAATCACTCCAGAATATATGCCGGGAGATCAATCAATTTATTGCCACACATCAGATTCAAAAGGATAAAATATTGGGTGTAGGTATCAATCTTTCTGGTCGCATCAACTATCGAACAGGTTATTCCTACAGTTATTTTAATTTTTATGAAGATCCTTTATCGAAATATTTCGAACAGGAGCTGCAATTGCGCACCTATCTTGAAAACGATAGTAAGGCGCTTGCTTATGGCGAATTTTCCAGCGGAATTTTAAAGGACGAGAAAGATGCACTCTTTGTCAATGTAGACAACGGTATCGGGTTGGGTATTTTAATCAACGGAAAGATCTATTATGGGAAATCGGGTTTCTCGGGTGAATTTGGACATATTCCCATTTTTGACAACGATATCATCTGTCGCTGTGGAAAAAAGGGTTGCCTCGAAACGGAAGCATCTGGTTTTGCACTTAGAAACCGTGTAATAGCAGCACTGCAAAATGGCGCAACGAGCATCCTAACAAAAAAATTCAATGACCTGGAAGATATCCGGCTCAGCGATATTATCACTGCTGCAAAAAAAGATGACAATCTCGCTATTGAGTTGATCAATGAACTTGGGGAAAAATTAGGTCGTGGGCTTGCTACATTGATCAATATTTTCAATCCAGAAATTATCATCGTAGGTGGTATTTTAGCCAAGAGTGAGGAATACCTGATGTTACCGCTGAAGAATGCAGTC
The DNA here is from genome assembly GCF_014109745.1 of Sphingobacterium paramultivorum. Classification (NCBI taxonomy): domain Bacteria; kingdom Pseudomonadati; phylum Bacteroidota; class Sphingobacteriia; order Sphingobacteriales; family Sphingobacteriaceae; genus Sphingobacterium; species Sphingobacterium paramultivorum. The sequence continues at coordinate 522,723 of NZ_CP058555.1, read as the reverse complement.
AATAAGTTTTCATTATCCATTGTCAACAAGGACACCAAACTTGCTTATTCAAATAATGGGGAAAAACTTGCGGCCTTTGGAGCTTGCCTTCTCATTCGGGACCGTCTGCTTTCTATTATCGATTAAGACATAAGGCGTGGATTTCAGTGAAATCCACGCTACTTTATCTTTCTACAATCTCCTTCACAACCTCTCCATATTGATCTTTCACCTGCTCTTTCCTTTGTGCAAGGTATATCCACTTCTTAAACGTTCCGATAAATACTATCGCCATCAATGACATCGCTGCTACGGCCAAGCCCGCCAGTAGGTACTGTCCTTTGGGCACATATCCTTGTACCACCTGAAGATAGCCGGCCCAAAATGTAATCACGGCCATAAAGACACCGGGAACGGCTGCAAACAAGACATATTTTCGTCTATTCATCCGGATGAGCATCGTTGTACATACAATCAGACCACAGGCGGCCAAGAGCTGATTGCTAATACCAAATAATGGCCAAATGCTACTTACGTTGCCGGTATAAACCAAATATCCCCAGGAAAACGTAAACAGAGCGCTGCAAATCCATACACCTGGTTTCCAGTTTTTATCGCTAAATTTAGGAAAAACAGTTCCAAGCATTTCCTGTAGAAAAAAACGCCCTACCCTGGTACCTGCATCAATCGCTGTAAGAATAAAAACAGCTTCAAACATAATCGCGAAATTATACCAATAGGCCATTATATCGTTCATAAAAGGAACCTTATCGAAGATATGAGCCATCCCTACAGCCAACGACACTGCTCCGCCCGTCCGACCGTGCAGATCTACACCTATTCTGTCTATAAAATGCGGTAAATCCACAGCCGAAAGATGGGGGTGCTGCGCTAGAAACTGTGCATAATCGGCTACCGGCGTATTGATTGCAAAATAATCACCAGGCATCAACGTACAAGCTGCAATCAATGCCATCAAGGCAACAAAGCCTTCAACAAGCATGGCGCCATACCCCACAAACAAGATCTCGCGTTCATTACCGATCATTTTGGGTGTTGTCCCGGTTGCGATAATAGCGTGAAATCCCGATATGGCTCCACAGGCTATCACAATAAAGATAAAGGGCAAGACAGGTCCTGAAATTACGGGTCCGCCACCATGGATAAATGAGGTCAAGGCGGGCATCTGAATTGTTGGTGCAACAAAAAATATCCCTACCGTCAGCATAATAATTGTACCTATTTTGAGATAGGTCGAAAGGTAATCTCTCGGAACCAATAATAGCCAGATGGGCAATACTGAAGCGAAGAAACCATATACAGCAATACCGATAGAGATCGTTTTCACATCCCAGTTGAAAAGTGCATGAAAAGTTGGAAGCTGCATCAGGTGATGACCGGCTATAATACCTGCAATAAGCAAGATACCGCCAATGATACTCGCCAAGGTCACCGAGCCCTCCCGATAGCGCATCATCAAGCCCATTAAAATAGCAATGGGCATTGTCAGTACAATCGTAAATAAAGACCATGGTGCCTCGTGCATTGCACTAATACAGGCCAGCGATAATCCGGCCAACGTTAGGATCAAAATGAAAAGTACGGCAATACCAGCAATAGCGCCAATAGGTTTACTGACCTCCTTGGAGGCAATGGTTGCCAAACTTTCCCCTTTATGTCGTACAGAAGCGAAAAGCACGACCATATCGTGCACACCGCCACCTAATACACAACCAATTAATATCCACAGAGCGCCCGGCAGATAACCAAACTGTGCCGCGAGAACTGGACCAACTAGTGGTCCTGCAGCAGCTATCGCCGCGAAATGATGGCCAAACAACACTTTTTTATCGGTTTTCACATAATCATGTCCATCAGCAAACTCCACCGCCGGTGTCTGGCGACTTCCATTCAACCTGAGCAGCCTATTTGCTAGAAACAAGCCATAAAAACGATACGCGATCGCAAAGATCAATATCGCTGCGAAAACTAAGGTCAACGCATTTATTCCATTGAGAGCATCCATACCAGTTAAGTTACACGATTATTTTTGCTTTTTCAAACACCTCATATACCTTCCATAAGGCACGAGGCACATGAAAGCATCCCTTCCATTTTCCGCCTTTGAGATCGAGCAATACCTCACCTCTTCGATTGAGGTAGCCAAACCATTCGCCATGTTCGGGGTCCCTAAAATGCGTCCAGGTATATTCATGAACCCGTTCGAACCAACGTTTAGCCTCTTCATTTCCCGTTAGTACCCAAGCTTTCGCCATACACACCAGTGTTTCACAGTGCACCCACCATAACTTCTGGTCCCATTCCAACTGCTGGGTCGGTTTACCCTGCGCATCCATAAAGTAGAATATACCTCCATATTTCTCATCCCATCCATGCTCCAACATACGAAGACCAATACGCATGGCTTTTTCAATCAACGCTGGTCGCTGCAATCTTTCTCCCAGATCCATCATAAACCACATGGCCTCTATCGCATGTCCCGGATTGAGCAATCTTCCTTCAAAACTATCCAGCAATGAACCATTGGGACTTACATTTTCAAAGACAAGCCCCTGCTCCTCTTTATAAAATACATCCATTACCTCGACCACGATATCCTCGATCAATTCCTGCACCAGCTTAGGTTCCAATAAATGCTCCAGTTCAATGGAGAGATTGCTCAAGATCATAGGCAACGCAAAATTCTTTGATGGACGTGTCCCTGGAACAGCCTTATCGTATATGCCCTTGGTATGTGTTCGACGTTTCAATATATTATGAAAGGTATCTTGCGCAATTTCTGCGTAACGCTGCTCCTGAGTTGCTGTATACAGGGCACCAAATCCCATGGCAGCAAAGCAATCGGAAAAAATATTGTAGGGCTGCACAAGTGCCTTCCCTTGTCGATCAAGTGAAAAATACCAGTTCCCCTCTTCGTCACGTCCATGTTTTTCCATAAAGCTGGCACCATGAACTGCAATATCCAACCAGGATGACCGTGTTTCAATTTTGTTGTAAATACTCGAAAAGAGCCAAACTTGCCGCCCCTGCAGCCACATAAACTTATCCGTATCAAAAACTCCACCTCTTCTATCCAGACAGGTAAAATAGCCACCATACTCCCTATCGAGCGAATGCTCCGTCCAGAAAGGAAGAATATGATTAAATAATTCGTCTTTATAAATTGTACTATAATGATTCATATATAAATGAATTTGCTCTTTAAAGGCCATTTAAAATCTCTGGCCTACTCTTATCAATAATGCTATTTCTTGTTCTCTGACTTTTTCGAGATTGCTTTTGTCTTCATTTCGCGTGCTGTAAACACGCGATCCCTATCACCAATTGTGGTTCAGTGCATGTTCCCGGTACCGATTGTAAAGGTGTCCTGCCTGTAAATAAGCGGATTGTGGACTCATAAAGTGAGAAAATTCAAAAGTAATAGCCTTATCATAACCCGCCTTTGCTGCAGCCTCAAGTTTTAGCCTTAGTTTATCAAACTTGATCGGCAAGAATTTGATCGGCATATCCCGGTCAAAAGATTCGGCATTCGTCCAACAGGCCATACCATATTTATCAGCCAATTTCTTATTGACCTCAAAGAAATCGGGAAGCTCATCGTAATCAATGTGTCCATCCTGAAAGGCCACTGCGTCGACAGCTCCTTGTATACCTTCAAAAATTTCGCCCCATTCCCGTTCGTGTTCCAATACCGAAACTGCATCGGCTTTACTAAGCTCGGGAGAAGCGGCAAGCACAGCTTTTTTTCCATCAATCCAGGGTGATATAAATGTCGGCAAGCCCCCACTGACGGCCTTGCACTGTAACCCAAGTGTACGAAAAGCATGAACAGCCCCTTTGGTTTTACGACTGATTTCCGTACTGATATACCATCCACCGAAGCTTTTATAATGCCCATATTTAGCCCAAACCTCTTCAATTACATATTGATTGGCATCGATTTCGTGACTCAGATCTCCTGTCTCCCAATAAATACCGCTGTCATAAAGTCCAAAATAGAATTTCATCTCATACTTGTCTGCAAGCTGCAGATAAAGCTCTACAAGATCCAACGATGGTTTAAAACAGCCATATTTGTCCATCAGATAAGCCGATGGATAGGTTATAAATTTACGATAGCCACTGCGAATCATAATAACAGTGTCTATACCAATTGCCTTCATATATGCAAAATCCCGATCCCACTCTTCCGGACCCCAATTCTGGTGCGGAATATCGTGGGAAATCTCGTCAATAAATGTTCCTGTAATTCTCATAAATATTTCTTTTCTTTTAATAATTGCACCCATTTTATATAGGCACTGGGTATCAGATGCACACCATCAGCTGAGTAAATTGCGTTAAGTTTTCCCTCATTGTCCTGAAAAAGTGGGCAGAGGTCGACAAATGGAATATTTTCATCTGCTGCAATCTGTCTTAGTTTTTCATTTAAGATCGGAACCAACACATTTCTACCTTTTGTATAAGGCTCTTTTGTTAATCCTTCATTGATCGGTAGAGCACTCTGAAGATAGATAAGGGTCTTTGGTGAGATCTTTTTTATTCGTTTAATGATACGCTTGTAGTTATTGACCGACACTTCCTGTGGAAGCTTTCGGAATTGGTCATTAATGCCATCCATCAGAAAAATTGCCCGCGGACGTCCGCGCAACACCTCATCTATACGCGCAAGAATCCCAAACGAATTATCTCCGCCTATCCCCCTGTTCAGTACAGGATATCTTGAATCTGCAAGCAATTCCTGCCATTCTGCCCGTTCAGTAATACTATTTCCCAAAAACACGACTGCTCCTTTAATTGTTGGACTTTGTTCGAAATAGGCCATTCGTTGTTGATAATACCAGTTGGCGTAACTGCTATCTATTTTAGTCTCCTGAGCTGAGAGGGACTGGGAAAATACCGATAGATATATTCCAATTAGGAAGCAACCTTGGAAAACACGATACAGCTTAAAAAATTCCAATGATCTCATAATAGTTTTTGCTGTTTTAAATAATTGGCCCAAATTAAATAGGTGGCTTGCTTCAGATGTAAGCCATCAATTGTTAGCTCAGCTTTTAGTTCCCCTTTACCATCCACCAATATCGGCTGTAAGTCTACAAAACGAACTTGATGTGCCGTACACAATTCTTTCAAAGCTTTGTTCAGTAGCACGATCTTGTCATTCCGAACCTCTTCATAGATTTTTGGCAGTAAAGATTCATTCACAGGTAGAAGTCCCTGCACAAAAAGCGCTGTATTTGGCGACTGCTTTTTAACCTGCTTTATTATCCTTTCTATATTCGTTGAAATAATGGAAAGCGGTATTCCTCTTTTCATGTCGTTCACCCCACAGAGCAGAAATATTTTTCGTGGTCTGGATGCTAGTATCTCGTCTAGTCGTGCTAAAATACCATAAGTCACATCACCGCTAATCCCACGATTGATCACATGCTTCCGCTGGAGGATTTCTTGCCATTTTCCACCTTCGGTAATGCTATTGCCAAGGAAAACGATTTCGTCCTTCTGATTGGGCATCGCTTTAAAAAACTCAAGCCTTGCGCGATAATGCTGATTATCAAACGTAGAATCAATACCCTTTGATTGTGCTAAAGTCAATGCCGGTAAAAAAAAAGGCAACAATATGGCCTTCCAGTTCCTATAAGAAAGTATGTTCATATGCATTAATTATTTTCGTCGGTATGCTCTTTTTCGGGTTTTCGCAATGGCACCCACCAGGAAACCAAAAAGGCTGGAATAGTAGAAATCAACACCCAGATAAAAAATTCTTTATAGCCCAAATAATCACTCAGCCAGCCGCTGATCATCGAAGGAATCATAAATCCCAGATTAACAAGTCCACTTCCGAAAGCGTAGTGTGCCATCTTATATTTGCCTGGGGCAATATTTTGCATGATAAAAAGAATAATTCCGATAAAGCCAAAACCATATCCAAAGTACTCGATGGCGACAGCAGCAGCTATGAGATAAAGGTTTGTCGGCAATGTGATCGCGAGAAATGCATAAGCTACAAATGGAATATTAAAGAAGGCACAAAGGATCATAAGTGTCCTCCGGTCTAAGCCCTTTTTGGATACAAAATGCCCTGCGACAATCGACCCCAACACAAAGGCTATGGCACCAAATACACCATAAAGCAATCCAATTTCCGAAGTACTCAGGCCAAGCCCACCTTCGGTACGTTGCGCTTTAAAAAATAAGGGGGTGATCTTAATAGCCTGCCCTTCAGCAAAACGATAAAAGACAATAAAAAGTAAACTAAACCAAATATTCTTTTTCTGAAAAAAAGTTATGATAACGTCTTTAAGCGTATCCATTCCCTCCTTTAAAGAAGTGGATTTGGGTGCTTCATCGTGAGCAGGTAAAGCACGTATGCTGTACAATCCAATCCCCAACATAATAAATCCATAAGCAAACATCACCACCATCCACGCGGATTTAATGCCGATTTCCTGCTCCAATTGCCCCGCCAAATAAACGAGTACGCCGCCAGAAAACACTTTGGCCACATTATAGAAGGCACCTTGCCAGCCGACATATTTTGCCTGTTGTTTTGCATTCAGTTCATTCAAATATACCCCGTCGGCTGCGGTATCATGTGTGGAACCACTGAATGCGATCAGTGTCAATAAGGCAATGGAGAAGCTAAAGAAATGATCCAACTGTAGCGTAAGACCAAGCAGACCAAAGAGTAGCCCCGTGAGTATCTGCGTGGTATAGACAAAAAATTTCTTGGTCTTATACAGCTCCAAAAAAGGCCCCCATAAGGGTTTTATTGTCCAGGGCAGCATAATCAATGAGGTCCAAAAAGCAATCTGTGCGTCCGATACCCCCAAATTTTTATACATAATGGAGCTCGCACCCGAAAGGGCAACAAAAGGTAGCCCCATGGCAAACCATGTTGTGGAGATCCAAAAAATAGGCGGAAGTGCCTTACGCCCTTTGCGAAGCTCCACCGTTTGTTCTAATAATTCATTCATTTTATGACTTCCAATAAAGTTTTAACCGGCTGCTCACGATCGTCAACAGCGCCACGATTCCAGTGAATAATACACCGCGCATCACTCCCCCAAAAACACCCTGTGCCCCCATCTGATCAAGAGCGCTCTGTAGTCCCGTAAGCGCCAATAGTGGGATCAACAATAGATTTCCTGCGGTATAGGCGACCATCGGATTTTTACCAACCAGTGCTATACCTCGAAACAGCGATTTTCCAAAAGCAAGTTTCTCGATACAACACAGCATTGTTAGCGCATAACAGGCTAAGCCCGTACAGACAAAATAATAGCTGTATGTGGAATAATCCTTTTTTATTCCTCCCTCATACGCTTCGAAGATCAGTCCTAAAAAAAGCAGATAGCTTCCGAGCACAGCCATTTTTGCCTGCAGTGTCAGTACTTCGCCCCTCCGAAAAACACCTGAACAGAAGCATAGCGAAAAGATCAACATCAGGGTAAGTCCGATATTGATATCGAGATAGCGCATGTATAGATTGAAGACATTCAGCCCAATTAGAAGTGCACAGAGCAAGCCTTGTAATGCCAGTTGAGACCGCTGCATCCTGGGTTTGTCGGCCAACGACGTATCAGCAATAATCCACTCGCCGACAACTGTAGCCGGAAGGATAATAAAGAGGTATTTGAGGTAATAAAATTGATAAAGCCAAGTCGCAGGGCTGAGTTTGTAGATAAATTCGTTGATACTACCGACTTCTTTGGATCCCAAAAAAACGCCCATAATAAATGGTAAAATCGCCATACGTAACCAGATGGATTTTGCCGTCAGCCACCACCACAGCGTTCCAAACAAAGCCATATTGGCCAGTACCAGAATAATAATATCTGTCTTCTGGAGGATAAATCTATCCGTTGGTGCATACAACAGATATAGCATCCCTACAGATAGCAACAGGGCCACTATGTGAACAAGTCTCGCGGTCCGCATCGACAAATAGGACTTTAAATCGGCATAGAGCGCAAAGAGCAGGGCAAACCCCACGATTGACAAGAGATACTGCGACGCAGCAGGCTCTCCACTCATAACCCAAGCGCGCATATAAAAAGAAAATAAGGCGAAAAAGAATAAGGCAACAAAACGCTTAAAAATTGCACCCACGATAGGCAAAGCGTTTAGGTTAGCCACTTTTTTCCGCATAGCCAATGGGATGGCCGCCCCCATCGTAAAAAGGAAAATCGGAAAAACCAGATCTACCCAGGTTATACCTGCTATACTGGGATCAAATACATGTTTGGGCGGTGGCACCTGTGCATGGTACATCCAGGCAGGAAGGTTTCCAAATGAAATGCTCGATGAAAGCACCATTAAAAGGATGGCAATTCCCCGCAGAACATCCAAACTATCGTTTCGCTGCTGTGGAGTCGCTTTGGAATTTGGTAAAATTGGTATCATCTCGTTTTTCTATGCGTTCGGAAATCAATTTTTTGTTGCTATAAATTGGCCGGTAAAATCCACCGGCCGTTCAAACGGCTTTAGGATATGATCCAACACAACCGCCACTTGAGCCCTTGTTAACACTTGATTTTCTTTTGCTGCAATGGCGGACCAGATTTTATCTTTATTCAAAGTGGGATCGACTTGGAGCAATAGAGCCGCAAAAAATTCTGCTGTGACATCGGCACCCGAGCCAGCAACTTTATCGGCCGCTGGATAATAACTACGCATACCGTCGATCAGGTCTACTTCGCTTATGCGGTGTTCGGGATAGAACCAAGTCTGATTGGCCCATTTGTAGGGCACCCCTTTTCCTTTAAGAATCCCGGTTGCTCCAATACGTTGGATTGCCTGAAAACGACTATCTTTTGGATCAACATCGATAAAGGGCATGAGATAGGCATGATTGTCCAAAAGTACTTGCTGTACCTCCCTTAATGAAAGATCTTTAGGAGTAACAGCTTGTTTTGCAGACAGCGCTGCCAGTACTCCAGCAGCTTGACCAATACCCAATACAACTGGCTGAAGGCGGGTGGCCCCAGCCACAATATTGCTCACACTGATGCTTTTTTCAGCAACAATAAAATCCGCTATTTTCTCAGGAATCAAACTTCCAAGGGGCACATTGTAAGATGGTACCCGAATCTTAACAAAATCAATTTTGGGTGCATCCGGGTTCTTCAGGTGATGATGATCGATGGTATAATCGCCTACTATCCCACCTGTGCGGTACAAAGGCAGCTCCTGCTGATAAGGGCTCTGCACATAAGGCAATGTAAGCTGCACCAAGCCTTTGGCACGTCTAGACTCGCGATGATAAGCAATAAAGGGAAGTTTATCGACCGTATCATATTCATCATCGGCAAGCCCCAAGTTTTTAAAACCAAGCTGATTTTGAAGATGATATACAAAACGTAAGGTATGATTTTTCGCCTTTTGCAATTCCACCGCCCTCGCCTTTGGCGACATTTCAATAATATTCAGGTAGATATCATTTCCATCTTTAGGCCAGTTTATCATGTATTTTCCATTCGGCAATTTGCCATAGGTAATCATTTGATCACAATTGATGATAGGCGTATTGCTGTGTGAAGCAGGATCTTTAACATCACAGGCATGTTCAAACTCTTTAGGATCATAACCTTGAGGTTTCTTTAGCAATCTCTTTGGATCGGCACCATAGTCTTTCAGGATAGCGACATAAGTAAGGTCTTGAATTATTGAATTGGCCTTTTCGGGAGCAAATTCTTCTTTCGTATCGTAGCGGCTATCCATACCGATGCTGTAAGCAACACCTGCACGCGGCAAGAGATCCCCTAATTCCGTCGCATCGACTAAAATAGAAGCGTTTACGGTTTTCTTTTTTCCTTCCTGTTCAATGGCAACGGTCCAGCCTTTAGGCTGTTTTTTCAGGTCTAAAAGGGTACTTTTATACCAAACGGCAATATTTTTTTCGGCTCCAACCATCTTTTTTAGCAAGCGGTTACCGACCGAAGGCTCAAATAGCGTATTGCTTACCCAACCTGTTTCCACTGCTTTTGGACCACCATAATAGGCATAAAGTTCTGCCCTAAATTCGCCCCATATTCCCGAAGGCATACGATGGTTACCATCAATAGCGGAGACCCCAGCGGCAGTGAGCATACCACCCAACCAGCTTGTCTCTTCCACCACAAGGACCTTACTTCCCAAACGGGCGGCTTGCAAAGCCGCAGAAACACCACTTGCTCCTCCTCCTACAATCAAGACATCGTATGAAGCAACAGCCTGCCCCTGCGAGGAGAGTGTGACAGAAATCAATAAAATAGAAAAAAAAGATTTAAACCAATTCATATGAAGTTAATTGCAGTAAATAATTTAAAAAATACGCACCAAATACCGGCGTAAGAACCACAGATACACTATTTTGTTGCCGGACTAAAGGATCAGTATAAGGTGAATAAAACATATAGGTTATCGATTAATGGATCAGACGATTAAAATATGCGAAATGAACCGGAATGGTTTTGGCCCAATAGCCAGAGGTATGAGCGCCGGGCTGCGCAATGTAAGTGGCTTTGATCTTGAGTACATCACAACTATCCCGAAGGGACTTATTGGCCCCATATAGATAATCTTCAGTACCACAATCAAAAATAAATGTCTTTTCACTCCCAGCGATCTTATGGACATTATGGATGACACTAAAACGATCGAATAATGGATTTTGATCGCTGTACTGACCTAAATGTTGGGCTAGACTTGTCTTCTTGAAAGCCGAATGTCTCAGATTGACAACTCCCGAACTGCTACCAGCACTTTTAAAAAATGATGGATAGTTAAAAAAGAGCCAAAGTGCACCATGCCCCCCCATACTCACACCCGTAATAAATGAGTTGTCCCGATCCGTATGATATTTGCCCTGTATGTAAGGCATTAATTCCCCTGTCAGGAACCGACCAAATTGTGCTCCGCCTTTTTGTGGACTGTCTAAAAACCAGCTCGTCCGAAGACCGTCAGGGCATACCACCACAAAGCCATATTGATCGCTCAATGCCTGAAAATCGACAAATTTTGAAAGACTTTTATAATTTGCCCCATGACTATGCAGCACATATACAACAGGTAAGGCACGGTTGTCCGGCTTCATCTTTGGTATATAGACGTAGCCGGAATCTACTCCAGAAAGATGAGCAGACTGTAACGTATAAAGCTCTTGTCCTTTGGCCAACATTGTACCAACGGCACATAAAAGGCATATGATTAAACGCATGGATATAATTGAGTCAGTCTTTAGATTTATAGTGAAGCTAAATTAATAATAAAATTTATAATAAAAAAAGTATTTAATAATTTTTTTTATTTAATAAGGTTGGATTACATTATTTTATAAAGAACTATATAAAACCGTAATTTTTCCAATAGTGGAATGAACATCCGATAAGATTTTGGCATAAAAAAAGCACCGGAGTTTTCCGGTGCTTTTTTTAGTTCAAAAGTTCAATAAAGACAAGTGAGTTAATTATTTTATGCTATAGGTTACGTTTGCCATAGTCAACCAAGGCGAGGTAAATCGTATATTAATTGTATCGCCCGATTTGCCCAAAGCCTGAACATACACGATCATTTTTCCATGATAAACGCGCTGTTTATTATCGGTATAGTCGCCCATATCTGCATTGTTCCCCGCTTCCATACCCAGTAATCGTGCATGCCCAGCAATATCACAGGTGATTTCATCTTCCGAAAGGACCACAGGAAGTCCCTTGTTATCAACCACTTGCAAGGCAACCTGCAAAATACCATCGCCTTCAATCGCTTTCCCTCCTATCACCGTCGCCTGGATCGCCGCCGGACGTTCACTGGATTCGATAGTGTGCCGAACTACTTCTTTTTTATTCGTGTCCAGACCAACAACCTCTAGTTTACCAGCGGCATAGGGAATATCCCAAAAGATGATACCTGTCTTCTCATCGTAATTTTTCTCTTCGCCAACAACTTTACCATTGAGCTCCAATCGCGCCTGAGGGCTATTGGTGTAACAGACCACCCTGATTTGCTGTCCCTCCTGATAGTTCCAAATTGGCCAGGCATCCATGGAGGGCGCTTCATTTTTCCGTTGTCCTTGCTCGGATTCCAACGCAGACCAAACATCGGTAGTCGTTGCTCCGCCCTTCAATGGATAGGTTCCCAAATAAGCCATTGGTTTATCGGACCACAGCGATTGACGATAATAACCCCTCGGTTTAATAAAACCTGCGAAATCCAGCAGTCCTGAATAAAATCCACGTGAAGGCCAACGCCCCGACTCTCCGAGGTAGTCAATACCTGTCCACAAGAACTGGCCAAATATATGCTTGTTGTCACGCACCGCAAGCCATGCCGGAAGATCATGTCGATTTTCACTTCCAAAAATTACGCGTGCTGGATAACGCTGATGATCCAGTTGATAACGACTTTCGGTATAATTGTACCCTGCAATATCAAGTGCTCCAGGATAGGCTGTTTCATTAGACATAGCCACACCTGCGAGGCCTGCAGTAACGGCTCTGCTCTTATCGTATCTTTTTACTGTAGCAACCAGTCTTTTGGCAATATCCCCAAGGCGCATCGCATCTGGTGCATCCTTTTTGTATCCGCCATACGAAGCCTGTGTAAAACCACCCTCCTTTTTCTCGCCGTTAAGGACAGGATGTGAATAAGGGTCATTTGGATAATCCACTTCGTTCCCTATACTCCAGGCGAAAATCGAGAGGTGATTGCGATCCCGTTTGACCATATCTGCGAGATCCTGCTCGCCCCAACTTTCAAAAAAGTCATACGATCCCTCAAAACCGGGGGTCCCGACATTCCAGCCCTGCAGCCATTTCCGTTTTGGAAATTCCCATTCATCAAATGCCTCATCCATAACCAACAGCCCCAACTCGTCACATAAGGTGTAAAGCGAGGATGCTTGCGGATTATGACTGGTTCGAATGGCATTGACACCCAAAGATTTCAATGTCTGCAGCCGCCGACGCCATACCTCGGTATACATTTCAGCACCCAGCACACCGGCATCGTGATGTAGGCATACGCCTTTGACTTTCATCCATTCGCCGTTTAAAGCAAAGCCCTTGTTTGGATCAAATGTAAAAGTTCGGAAGCCCGTTTTGATTGCCGACTGATCAATTTGCTTTCCATTTTGCAATACGCTTGTCCGCAAGGTATATTGATTGGGTTGATCCAAGCTCCACAATTTAGGGTTGGCAACCGTCAATTGCTGCTGTATCGTCGCTTTAGCGGTAGCATCAATCTTCACTTTCTCCGATTTATTAGCGACAACCTTCCCTGCGGAATCAATCAACTCCTGCACAACGGTAACCGCACTGCCGTTGGACGTGCTATTGACAACGGTCACTTCGGTATTTAACATTCCTTTCCCTTGCTTTAGCTCGGGATAGGCATATACTCCCCATTGATCGATATGCAACGCATTTGCCTTTATAAGCCAAACGTCACGATAGATGCCCGATCCCGTGTACCATCTTGAATCGGCACTTTTACTGTGGTCGACCTTAACAGCGATGGTATTTTCTTTTCCAAACTCAATATATGGTGTGATATCATAAGAAAAGGATATATAGCCGTTGGGGCGTTTTCCAACAGATTTGCCATTGATAAACACCTCGCTTCGGTTGTATACGCCCTCAAAATAGATAAATATTTTTTTGCCCTGATCTGCCATAGGTATCAGGAGCTGTTTTTGATACCAGCCAATACCGCCCGGTAAATAGCCTGTCGCGCTGGCTAAACTTGGACTGAGCGGGTATTTTACGCCCCAATCATGGGGCAAACGGACCTGCTGCCACGCTCCACGCTTCGTTTCTGCACTGGCCTGCCCCTCGATATCACCCAAATGGAAACGCCAGTCTGAATTGATCGCTTCGGCCTCACCAAATCCAGCCTGTGCATATAGGCCACTGATGCCCATACCAATAGAAACAGCTAAGACTGATAGTTTTTTTATGAGATTATTCATTTTACTTTTTTGCATTAGGTTCAAGTGATTAAAGCGTTGGAACAACAGGCAACACATGGCCCTGATCATCAAAATACAAACGATCCATGCATACCTCCCGGTTAAATCCTGCTGCGTCGCCCATATCAATACCTTTGGGATAATTGAATCGATGGTAAACAATATACCATTCGTCTTTACCGGGAATCTGCAAAATCGAATTATGCCCAGTGCCATAGATCCCTTTCGCAGGATCTTTTTGTAAGACTAAATTATTAGCAGGAACTGTGATCGCTCCATCTGGGGAAGTTGCAGTTCCATAGCGTACCCGATAATTTTCACTCCGGGTATCGTCTTCTGACCAAAAGAAATAATAGCGTCCTTTACGGTAGACAACATAGGCACCTTCGCGGAATGTCTTATCCGGAGTGAGTACCTTGACTGTATTTTTTTTGATGGAAACCATATCTTTGTTGAGTTCAGCAACAGCTAGGTAACCATTTCCCCAATACAGATAGCTTTTTCCCGATTTGGGATCGTTAAACACCGCCGGATCAATCTCCTGCCCGCCATTGACACCCTCAGGCTTAAAATCGATCAGCGGTTTTCGCGAGTCCTTAAAAGGCCCGGTAGGTAAATCAGCTACCGCAACACCGATCTTTTGCGCTGCTGTAAAATAATAATAGTACTTATAATCGTTCTTGACTTTCTTTTCCGTGATTGTAGGTGCCCATGCATTTCGAGGTCCCCAGGCAACATCTTTTTTCAGGTCCAAAATCACCCCTTCATCTTTCCACTGATTGAGATCGGAAGACGAGAAGGTCTTGAAATAATAGCCCCCCCAGCCATCAAAACCATCACTCGTTGGATAGATATAGTATTTTTTTGTTTTATTGGAATAGAGTACATCCGGATCGGCATAAAAGCCATCTAAAACGGGATTCTTTCTGAATGCGAATTCCATATCTTTGGGTTTCCCCCATTTGGAGGTCAAGTCCAAAAGTTCTTGTCTTGAAATAGGAATAATGGTCCCATGACGTGGATGGAAATCCATGTCAATTTGATGGTCGATTACTTTAAAACGATCAAGGTCTTCGGAGGTGCAGAATTGGTACTTCCCTTTACCATAGACATCATACATAAGGATATATTGATCCGACTGATTGAGTTTAAAGACACTGGATCCTTCCACAGCATCATTGGTCTGCTGTTTATAACCCGGCTGTTCAATCCATTTCCCCGAAGTCAGTAAATCGGTTATCGCCAGCTTAATGCCATTGCCATGTCCTTCAGTTTTGTAGAAAAGGTAGAACAAGCCATTCTTTGCAATAATATCGCCATCGATACAGGATTTACCATTTTTTGGAAGAAACAGCACTTTAGGTTCGGTTTCAAAATCTGTAAACTCCTTATTAGCATAAGCATAGTAGATGATATCCGGACCATTTCCGTGCTGCATGGACCAGTATACCATGTATTTACCGACCGAAGGGTCATATATAGTCTGTGGTGCCCATACTCTCTTCAACGCTTCCTGGCCTTTGAAGCGCTGCTGGATATCAATTGCTTGATGAGACCAATGCACAAGGTCTTCGGATTTTAGCAGGATCAAACCCCGATTGGAATCCCAGCCTTTGGAGGAGGTCATGTCGGTGAGCACCATATAAAATGTTTTTCCATCTTCGCCACGGAGAATATGGGAATCCCGTACACCGCCAGTCTTGCTGATCACCTTCGAATCCAGGATAGGCTGGTTTTCATTCAAGGCTCTGTAGGTATAGCCATCTGTACTGATCGCAAAACAAACCGCTTCATCTGCGACAGCATTACCTTTGAAATAGGCAAATAAATAACCTGCAAAATCTTTGTCCGTAGGTCCGCTGCGATAAGCCTGAGCAAAAACACCGCATGTAGCATGTATTAAAAATAAGGTAACTAAGATTGAAATTTTGTTTTTTTTCATGAAGGTTTAGTAGAATAAATAAGCATTAGACCATTTTTTTGCATCGATGAAAGCCACGGGATATAATCCCGTGGCTTCGTAATCCGGCAATTTTACTTGCCATCAGCACCTATTTTAAAGCTATTTTTTGAACTG
This sequence comes from Sphingobacterium paramultivorum, assembly GCF_014109745.1. Lineage (NCBI taxonomy): Bacteria > Pseudomonadati > Bacteroidota > Sphingobacteriia > Sphingobacteriales > Sphingobacteriaceae > Sphingobacterium > Sphingobacterium paramultivorum. The sequence goes on along the minus strand of NZ_CP058555.1, from coordinate 506,695 downwards.
CTGTATAGTAGTACTCTCCGGATACCGTAGCTTTCACCCCAATTCGGGCAAACACATAATCGAGGTTTTTCAGGTTGTCCGGCAATTCACCGACGATACTTGTTGGTTGACCAAAAGCAACATTCGCCAAATTGGCATCCACACGCAGCTCGCGTTGTACCTGATCTGTTAAAACAGATTTACCGAGGTATAGACGCACAAACTCCAAATTTGCCGTACCTACTATTCTATTAACCGTAAAGCTAGCAGTAATACTGTTATTATTTTTTTGAAAAGACTCGTTTGTCACCGTGAAATAGGGTGTTACAGGCACATCAATTGTCGTATTGCCCTTCACTTGCACCAATACCGTATCGGTTGCCTGTTGTAGCCATGGTGAATCTCCTTTCCGCACCAATTTGTATTCACCATCAAAAAGACTAACAGAAAAAGAGCCGTCCTGATCAAAATATACGGGTATTGCTGAGCGAAGCGGATACCCATCCTGCCATAATTCCAATTGAGGCCCATTATTCCGAACGCCAATCGCCTTTCCTTCATAAACAACGCGTCCCGAAAGCGTTGATTTTGGGGCTTCAAAATTATCATATTTACAACCTACAACGAGTAAGCTTGCAAAAGCTACCAATAAGCTTAAAAATTTTATTTTCATGGTACAACTAGATTAATGGAATGGATTTCTAACTATTTTAGGATTTTTATTAATGACATCCTGACTAATGGACGCATAATAATTGGCCATACGGAAAAAGCGTGCCTTTCTGAAACGCGCAGGTCTTACCCGTTCATAGATATACTTACCGTCATCGGCATGCCCTGGACGCACGACACGATAAGCATATAGTCCATATACAACAGCGTTGGGATCATTTTCCGATCCGTCCCACACCAAATGTGCAATACGCCATCTTTTAAGATCATAGTAACGATGATCTTCGAAAGCAAGTTCGACACGACGTTCGTTCCGGATAATATCCATCGTTAGGTTGCTAACGCTATTGGCCGGAAATCCTGCTCTTTCGCGCAATTTATTGACGTAAGTTCTTGCGTCCACAGTCTGTCCCAGCTCAAATGCAGCTTCTGACGCGTTGAGATAAATTTCACCAAGACGAAACCACGGCCACCAGTTAGCAGCCGATGTACCGCGTGTACTGGCTGCCGGCGCATCGCTGACAAATTTACGGATATAGAAGCCGGTGTTGCTGACGTCCTGTGCGTCATAAAGCGGTCCATCAAAGCCGGTCCACAAACCACCACTCGCATAATTCTGTCCCAGTTGTGGCGCTGCAGTAAACTGGTAAGCTCCATTCGTCCCCCAAGTTGCCACTCCAGCTTGAATACTCACAGCACGTCCGCGGAAAGAAGTTCCCGGATAAATCACCGTCCCAAACAAACGAGCATCTTTATTCGCAAAAATATCGTTGATATTTTGGTAGGCTACGTAATTTCCTGCGCCGTTTTTATCATGTAGTGTACCTTTGCTACCGTCTAGATAATCAAAACTTTCTACAAGACTCAATGAAGGAGAAATCGTCGATGATGACTCATTGTCTTCGGTCAGACTTCTGACGATATTGTCATAAGCAAAGCGGTGAACTTTTAAACTCGTGACAAAATCTTTGGCAAAGATGACTTCAGCACCAGTTTTCTTATTGAGCATATCATAAAAATTGGCACCTTTATCGGCATTCTCATTATAAAGCGCATAGGGGCCATTCATAATTTCCTTGGAAGCAGCCAGCGACTTGGTATAATACCCCGTCGCCATATTGGCTGGAATCCCCACTTCTCCTCCGGCAGTCGTTATCGGTGAGGCCATTAGATTATTATATTTCGCGATGGACGCCGCATACAGCATTGCCCGACTTTCCAAAGCTAATGCTGTATACTTGTTGGCTCTAGTCTTACTGGCATTATAGACGGTAAGATCTTCCTTGATCTCTTCCAATTCTTTGTAAATAAAATCGTAGACTTCATACTCCTTGGCACGTGCCACCTGCAATGGTGTTGGATCACCGCTAAAGTCATAGATGAGCTGGGTTGTAACGATCGGTACGCCGCCCATGCGTTTGACGAGTTCGAAGTAAACAAAGGCCCGGATGAAGCGTATTTCGGCTTTATACTGCTTGCGTTGTGCATCAGACAATTGTGTACTGAACTGATCGATATTTTCTAGGGAAAGATTCAGATCCCGAATCAGTCCATAATCCCAATAGCGACCGTAATCGTCACCAAACTGATAATCATTACGCCAGTTTTGATCGCGATGTCCCGACCACATGGCATCATCCAATTCGGTCATTCCTCCTGTATTGAAAACACCATGTAGCGTTGGCATTCTGTCGTAATAATTGGCGACGAGTGAAGTCAACAGTTTCGGGTCATTCCAAAGCTGTGCATCGGTAATCAATGATTTTGAATCCCGGTCAAACCAATCGTCGTGATTGCAGCTGCTCAACGAGGACAAGGTCAATAAAGCAACTCCTATATATGTAAGTTTAAATCGTAGTTTCATGTTAAAAAGTCATATTAAATCCAACCATAAATACCCTTTGCTGTGGATATACTACTGCTGCTCTCGCTTCGATCTCAGGATCAATCTGGTAGTCTTTGACATTGTCAAAAGAAATCAAGTTTGAAGCATTGATATAGAACCGTATTTTTTCGGCCTTTATCTTTTGAATCCATGCTTTTGGCAGATTGTATCCAACCTCCAGGTTGCGGACACGCAGATAACGTACATTGGTCAACCAAAAATCACTATTTCGACTATTGGGACCTGAGTTGCCGTTACGAATCGCAGGGTAGCGTCCCGGAATCCATTCACTGTTTGGATCATAAGGGTCTTTGCGATGCCATCTATCTTCAAGTAGATAGGCTGGAGAATTACCCCCACCGTGGAAGGCATTACGTAATTCATAATCCTGAAACCAGGATTGTATTGCACCACCAGCAAGATCGATATTCAAGTTGATGCCTTTCCAGTCGAGACCAATACGACCACCAAAGCTCATCATCGGTGCCCAGCCCGTTTGGTAACCTATTGGACGTTGATCCATATCGTTAATGACACCATCTCCATTTACATCTTTATAAATTAAATCACCAGGGAGTTGGGACCTATTGTTCTGACCATCATTATTGATCGGATGGTTGCGGATCTCTTCTTCCGACTGAAATCGTCCGACGACTTGGTATCCCCACCATACTCCACCCCAGCGATCCTCAATGGAATTGCGATACTCATTCCAGGAGTTGCTGAAACGAGGTTTATAGGTTTCTAACTCCCGATAACGTGAAAAAGTCATATTTCCACTGACAACATAGTTTAACTCGCCGACCTTATCGGTATAGGTAATGATACCTTCCGCACCATAATAGCCGTTCTTACCGAGGTTTTCATTGGGAAGGTCATAACCGATTTCGGCTGGTAATAGGACATCGTATCGTTTGCCAGGATATCCAGTACGGATAATTTTAAAGATATCGGCCGTCAATGTCAGCTTATTGTTCAGCAGTGTCGCATCGATACCCATGTTATAATTGGTATTTTTAACCCAGGAGAGGTTGCGAACTGGTAAACCTCTAGGCTGTACCCCGGGTACATAGGCTCCGTCTAAGACAGCACTTCCAGCCGCCCAATTATATCCGGCAAGGTAATCATGCATTCCCACGCCCTCTTCAAGTCCTGTTTGTCCGATCGAAGCACGGATTTTAAGGTCACTAACCACGGATTTTAAGGGTTTAAAGAATCCTTCATCCGAAATACGCCAACCTACCGATGCTCCCGGAAACAATCCCCAGCGCTTACCTTCATAATATTTAAAAGATCCATCATAACGGCCCAATACTTCCAGAAGATACTTGCCCTTGTAGTTGTAATTTATACGGCCAATATATCCAGCCCGAGCCTCGTAAGCCCATTCATCGGCCAAACTATTGAGCTCCGACAGTCTTAACAACGGAATATAATTGTTTGAAGGATTTGCGCCCAATGCCTTATACGTCCGGTCCCAATCTGAACGCTCATAGCCTAACATTCCCGCGAAAGTGTGATCGCCAATCTGCTTGTTATAATCGATCTGGAACTGTGCAAAGCGGGAAACAATCTCCCTCGTGGTATCGTAACGCCAGCCAGCATCACTTCCGCCAGTTCGCTTATAAGCATTATTTTCGTATCGATATACATCATAGGTATATTGGAAGCCTTCAAATTTATTGTTGGTATAGTTGTAAGAAACAGTTCCTTTTGCCGACAAACCAAAATTTGTCTTATAGGCCGCAAAGAGATTCACATTTCCTGCAAGGTATTTATTGTCTTTATAGCCGGCAATATCGCGGCTAAAGAGAGCCGGATTATAGGGAAAATCATTGGTATGATTGATATATTCCGGATTGTCATTTGCGTAGGGACCTACAGTCGGCCTATTTTTCATAATAGCCAAAATAGACGAGAAGTATCCATCCCCACCTGGTAAGCCAACATCCTGTGTTCCTTCATGTCTTCCTGAAATCTGTGTCCCGACAGTAAGTCCTTTGAGTACCTCAGCTTCCATATTGGCCTGGAAATTGGTTCGCTTATAATTGAAATCCTTGATCATTGCATCCTGATTGAGGTGGCCCAATGACAGGAAGTAATTGGACTTTTCATTTCCACCGGTGACATTGGCATTGATGTATCGCTGTGGAATATTCTTACGGATCACCATGTCATAATAATCATAGCCTTGGTAGCCGGGCTCTGTCCCTGCCTGCCATTTCGCCAACTCCTCGGGTGTATAAACCGTCTTCGGGTCGCGGTTTTCATTCTGTGCGGCCTCAACTAATCCACGTGTGTATTGTTTAGCGTTTGCCATGGTCGGAAAACGTGTCAAATTTTGCCAGCCTTGGTAGCCATTAATATTGATTTTTGCACTTTCTCCTTTTGCGCCTTTTTTGGTGGTAATCAATACAACACCTCTGGAAGCACGGAATCCATATACTGCTGCTGCGGCATCTTTCAAAATAGAGATACTCTCAATATCTTCGAGATTCAGCGAATTAAAGATATCTGCGCCGGAGCCATTCTGTGTACCAACCCAATCAGTACCTTCCTGACCTCCATAAGCAACACCATCAATTACATATAAAGGCGAGCCCATATTCCGGATTTCGATCGCTGCACCACGACCGGGACGTGCGTCTTTGGCACGCACTGAGATCCCCTGCACCTTTCCTGCCAAAGCCCCAGCAGTCGTCGTCGATGATGACCGTACAATATCCTCTGATTTAATATTGCTTACCGCCCCTGTAATATTACGTTTGGACTGTTTACCATAACCAACAACGACGACATCCTCCAATACATTTTCATCTGCCTCGAGCTGGATTTTTAAATTTGTTGTTCCATCCAATGGAACTCGACGAGTCTTATACCCAACAAATGACACGACGAGCGTTCCTTTGTTAGCATTCAGCTCAAATTTCCCCGATTTGTCTGTTGAGGTTCCCTTCCCCCCTTCAAGGAGGAGTACACTCGCACCAACGATAGGCTCGTTTGCTTTGTTGAAAACTTGTCCCGTAACCTTCTCCTGCGCATACAGCAAAGTTGGCATCACGCTCAACATGGTGTAAAAAGAAGCAATCTTTAAGTTTTTCATAAATTTCAATACGAATTAAACAGTAAATAATACAATCTAGCTGGACAAGACAATATGATGGTAAACTACGGTCTACTTTGGTTATTTCTTTTGCATCGTTGCCACCCCTACCTAGATTTATAATTGGATTAATACCTCAAACTTAGCCGATATTGCAACACTCCATCGTACACAAATCCGTCAAAAAACATATATTTTTTAGTCAAAAACAGCTTTTTAAACATATTTAAGGCATATTTTATGTTTTTTTTCAAACTGATCTCGTTTTGATCGAAGTATATTAGACAGCAGCTTTATACGAAAAAACTATGCCCCTATCTATGTTGAAATAGTAGGGGCATACTTATCTGATGCGGATTGTTTTAATACACTACGCGGGCTTTATTGTCGGATCGTTGATATTCGGAAGGTAGTTGGCCAAACTCCTCTTTAAAGCATTGCCGAAAATAAATCGCACTATTGATTCCGACCATAAATGACACTTCGGTCACGTTATACTTCCCAGTCCGAAGTAGATCTGCCGCCTTATGGATACGTATCTTACGTACGAGCTGATTGATATTTTTTCCTGTGATGCCTTTCAATTTCCGATAAAGGGTAGACTGACTCATATTCATGCGATCAGCGAGGGCAGCAGCATCCAAGACCTCATCCTGCATATGCTGCTCGACGATCTGCATAAAATCCTGAACAAATTCATTTTCACGCCAGAGTTCCTCCGAAGGCTTTTGTTCTAGTTCTATATTGGTAGTTGAAAAAGATGGTTTTGTATTTAAACTTTCCAAAATCAGTTCATTGATCTGTTTCTGTCGGCTCAATAGATTGTCAATACGTTTGAAAAGTAAAGCTGCTGTAACTGGCTTGATCAGGTAGGAATCTATCCCTAGATCATAACCTCGTTGCCGGTCTGCATCGGTATTTTTTGCTGTCAATAGCAACAGTGGGATATGACTTGTACTACGTTCCTGTTTCAATTGCTGTACAAGCTGAAAACCATCCATATCGGGCATCATAATATCACTGATCACCAAATCGGGCACCCTAGCCATCGCCATTTGATAGCCTACAGTTCCATTTTCGGCGAGCACCACGTCATATTGTCTTTGCAATGTACTTCCCAGATATTCACGAAGTTCCAGATCATCCTCAACCAATAGCACTAGCGGACGTTGCGAAGAAACAGGCAGCTCGCCATTCTCAACAGGTAATCGATCGGTTTTCAATTTTACCGTAAAGGTGGTACCAAGGCCAAATGTACTATTCACATCAATCTTTCCATGATGGATCGCCACAAGTTCTTTCACCAAGGCCAGACCAATACCCGTACCCTGAGTACCTGTGTTCGCAACCTGATAATATTTTTCAAAAATCCTACCGATATCTTCTTTGTCAATACCTACTCCAGTATCTTCTACAGACAACACCGCCCAATGATCCAAATCCGATTCTTCGTAATGCAAGCTTAGTTTAATATAACCTGACTCGGTATATTTATAGGCATTCGACAATAAATTATCTACGATCAATTGTACGATTTCGGCATCAAATAGCGTACGTGAATCCCTCACAGGGAGTTCAGACAACACCCGAAGACCAGGTTTGTGATTCAATGTTTTATATTTATGGGCAAGATCTACGAGCATTTCTCCCAAAGACCCAGCTTCCGGTACAAAGGGTTTAAACTGCGATTCTACCTTCCTAAATTCCAACAACTGGTTGACCAATGTGAAGAGTCTATTAGCGCTTTTCTGTACCGTCTGAACCAGTTCGCGATGTTTTTCAGTAAGCTGCTGCTCTTGGGACAGGTCGTCAAGGGGGCCTAGAATCAACGTCAAAGGTGTCCGTAGCTCGTGCGTTATATGCGTATAGAAATTCAGGCGTTCTGCATGTAACTGTTCGTCCTGCACATGTTGCCGCTCTTTCAGTTTTAGTTCGGATTCAGCTTTCATTTTTTTGAAATAGAAAGAAATGATAATATATCCAATTAGCAGCACAAGGAGCAGATACACGATCTTGGCGGATAAACTGAGATAAAAAGGTGGCGCAATTTTGATCAATAGATGCTGGTAGTCCTGCGACCATTGCCCATTTTTCATCCGGGTGCGAATCAGCAGCTCATGTTCACCATAGGGTATATTACGAAAATCGAGGTTGGTCTCGTTTCCCAGAAAAATCCAGTCATTATTAAGCCCTTGCAATTTATAGCCAAACTCGACCAAACCGTCTAGAGCAAAGTCCATAACAGCAAGTTCGATGCGAAAGCTATTTTCATCATAATTGAGTTCAATTGCCTTTGTCGGCGAGGGATATTTATCGACCTGTGTACCGGACTCTCCGGATCGAAAAACAATAAATCGGCTAATACTTAGGGGTGAGGTTGGTAAATTGGACGGGATTGTGGCTGGGTTGAAATAACACATTCCTTCCTGCATCCCAAAATACAGTCGACCTTCACTGTCTTTTCCTACACTTGCATTGATAAAACCTCCCAAAGGCAAACCGAAAGACTGGTCATATTGTAGAAAACGTCTTTCTTTCGGGACATAGCGTAACATCCCCGATTTGGTCGAACACCAAATATTTCCGGTATGATCTTCTGCGAGTCCATTGACAAAAAGCCATGCATTCCCTCCCGGAGGCATCAATAGAGACAGATCACCAATCTTCTTACCCGCTTCCTGTACGGCCAGTCCTTGATTTGTAGCCACCCAGATATTGTTATTTCTGTCCCGCAACAAATGATTAATCGTGTTATTTTGCAAGCCATTACCCTTGTCCATTTTTCGAAGCAGTTTATGCTGGGGATCGTAAACATAGAGTCCTTGCCCATAAGTACCGACCCACATGTTGTGTTGGCCATCTTCCATCAACGTTCGGGGTGCATAATCGCCAAGCATTGGTTTGTTGATCAAAAGCTTCTGGACATGCCCCTTTCCTTCATCATATATAAATACCCCTTGATGTGCTGCAAACCAGATCTGTCCCAAATGGTCCTCATAAATCGCGCGTACCTCCGTCACAGGCTCACCTAAATCAATGGTTTTCCAAACGGACGATCCAGCATATTGAACGGCAATTCCACCTTTACGTAATCCAAGCCAAACATGTTGATGCTGGTCCTTAAAAGCTGTTAGAAGGAAATCGTCTGCCCCACCATTCTTTTTGGTAATCTGCTTCAATAAACGCCCTTCCGCATTCATTTCGACCAGACCTGAGCCTTCAGTGGCCAAACGTATTGTCCGATTTTCACCCACCAATACATTGCTCACTGTTGCCAGTCGATCCGGCAGCATATTGTCTGATGGAAAGACACTAAAGAAGGGGGCAATATGACTCACAACTCCCAAGCCACCACCATATAACGCTAGCCAAACGTTTCCAAACCGATCGGGAGTAATATGCTGGACCATCGCATTATTGCCTTTCCCCAGATCAAAACGCTCTACATGCTGTACGGCCTCAATATGCTTATCATAACCATAGCTCGGCTGCAGTAAAAAGAGTTGCGACGATTCGGCCCCTATCCACAACGTATGACCAATTTCCTTAATCGCATATACAAAAGGTTCATTTCCATTTTTTGCCAATCCTGCCAAAGAAACCTGCTGTAGTTTACCGGAAGCTGGATGATACACAGCCAGCCCCTTTCGGGTCCCTATCCACATATTGCCGGCTTGATCACAAAACAAGACTTTAATTTCATTATCCGGTAATTGTCCGGAAGTATTGTGATTAGTTAGTCGTTTCAAAGAATGGCTAATGGGATCCATTATTGTTAAACCTTCGTTAACATGCCCTATGTAAAGCATTCTTTTTTGATCTTCGGCCAGAGACCAAATGCTATTTTCGGGAAGACCCGGAAAATTCTTTTTATTGAAATGACTAAATTCCCCCGTTACCGGATCAAAATGCTGCACCCCTTGATGGTAGGTCGCTAACCACAATTTCCCATCCTTGCCTTCGATCATATCCGTAATATCATTCGTGGCTATAGATTTTGGATTAGCTGCATCATGTGTATAATAACTGAATCTATTTGTGCCTAGGTCAAGCACATTCAGCCCATTGGATCTTGTTCCGATATACACTTTCCTGCCTGCATACAGTAGCGTATTAATTTCATTGCTATTGACCGATTGACCGTCCTGCTTATCGGCAGCATAATACGATTTAAAAGACTTTCCCGCATAACGGTTCAGCCCCAGCTCTGTGGCTACCCACATAAATCCTTCATCGTCATGCACGATATCCAATACCTGCTGATTGCTTAAGCCATCTTGAAGGGAAAAAAAATGGGCACTATTGGGCTGTCCATAAACATGGGCCAACTGCCAAAAAAAACCAATGATAATGAGAAAATTTTTCATAGCTCCGCCACCACCTAATAAATTAACAACACCAACCTGTTCTCTTGGATGAGATCCTTTGCCGACTATCATTCGCCCCAACCCATTTGCAACTTTTTACAAAATTGTCGAACACCGCAACAACTATACAATGAAAATATTCAGGATATAAACACAACATAGGCCCATTCAAATAAAGGTTATTTTCAAGTTAAAGATAAGAATAAATATATAAATGTCAAACAAACATTTATAATAATACCAAGAGGAGTATTGCGCATAATCTCACGGAATATTGATCAACTAAAATTACCTGCCAATACCTGAAATATTGGTATATTGCAACAAAATCTAATAACACTTGTGAATCACAAAAAACACGTTCATGAATAAAATCTTCTCAACCTTACTCCTATCCTGTGCCCTGTACCTGCCGACACTAAATTTTGCGCAACAAAAAAATGCACTTCCTCAACTCATTCCATTTCCGCAGCAGTTGGAGGCTAAGCCAGGCCTTTTTCAGCTAAAGGGGCAAGAATTGGGTTACTATATTGATCCATCCCTATCTTCTAAATCATTATCGGGATGGATCGACCATTCCCTATTCGGGAAACTGAACAAAAAAAACGTGAAGCAAGCCAGCGCCACGTTGCAATTGATTAAAAATCAAGGGCTCTCAAATGAGGGGTATGAATTGATAATAGATCAAAAAGGTATCCAGATCATCGCCGCATCTGAAAAGGGTGCATTTTATGGATTACAGACAATCCAGCAATTATATTTACTCTCAGGAACAACAGCTAAGCTTGCTCTTCCCTATGTAACGGTCAAAGACGAGCCAGCTTTCCAATGGCGAGGTGTCGAACTCGATGTAGCCCGTCATTTTTTTCCAAAAGATTATATTTATAAATTTATCGATCTACTTGCAACCTACAAGTTCAACAAATTTCACCTGCACCTGACAGACGATCAAGGTTGGCGCATAGAAATCAAAAAATACCCCAAACTAACCGAACAAGGGGCTTGGCGGACGTATAACAATCAGGATTCTGCCTGCTTTGTGAAAGCCAAGGAAAATCCCGACTTTAATCTGCCCAAGGAACTGATCCGCACAACAAACGGAAAGGAAGAATATGGCGGTTTTTATACACAACAGGATATCAGAGACATTGTTGCCTATGCGGGCAGCCGACACATAGAAATCATTCCGGAAATAGATATGCCTGGGCATATGATGGTGGCTACAAAGGCCTATCCCGAACTCCTATTGGACAGTCAGTCCGCGGGCTGGGGAAAACAATTTTCTGTACCGATCAGCCCCTGGAAAGAAAGCAGTTATACTTTTGTTGAGAATGTACTAAGCGAAATCATTGAGCTATTCCCATCACACTATATTCACATTGGTGCCGACGAGGTAGAAAAAGATTCCTGGTCAAAATCAGCAGCTGCGCAAGCTTTTATGAAAGAAAAGCAAATACCTAACTTACATGATCTGCAAGGTTATTTCGTCAAAAGAGTGAACAATTTTATCCGTTCAAAAAATAAACAGAGTATCGGCTGGGATGAAATATTGGACGGCAGTTCCGATACCAGCATGATGGTCATGTACTGGCGTGGTTGGGTAAAAAATGCACCTATGGAAGCCGTTAACCGTGGTCACCGGGTCGTTATGACACCTACAAATCCGCTTTATTTTGATTACCTTCCAAATAGCAGCAGCCTAGATGCCGTGTACAATATGAGCGTGGTCCCTTCGGATATATCCAGCCAAAAAGCACATTTGATCCAAGGTGCACAAGCCAATATCTGGACAGAAATGATCCCCTCCACTGCGCGGTTAGAGTTTATGATCCTCCCACGTTTAAGTGCTTTATCGGAACGCGTATGGACCAACAAATCCCTCTATGATAGCTATAGAAATCGAGTAATTGCACACTTTGGACTCTGGAACAAAATGGGTTTACGGTATCGTATGCCAGACCTTAACGGTTTCGCTGAAACACAGGTAATTGTCGACGGACAATCTACACTAAAAGTTTCGAATGAACTTCCCCAAAATCCAATACACTATACTACCGATGGTAGTCTTCCAACAAAGCAAAGCCCAGTGCTTAACGGCTCTCTTGTCGTTAAAAAAGAAGGTCCTATTCGTTTTGCGACAATCTCGCCTTCGGGTGCAAAAAGTGAGCTCTATCAGGTTGATTTTAAAAATGATACTTGGAAAAAGGGTATAAAAGTTGATGAAAGCACCGTGGCCCCGGGCCTTACAGCGACATTTTTCAATGGAACTTTTACCAATACTTCCGCCATTTCGGGTCCCGAAGTGCGTCAGGAAGTGATAAGCAATGTAGCGCTAAGCGATACCATCAAAATGCCTTCTTTTGGTGCAAAAATAAGAGGATACCTCTACGTCAAAGAAAAAGGAATTTATAATTTCTACTTCACTTGTGATGATGGTGGTGTCCTGCGGATACATGATCAGCTTGTCGTTGATAATGACGGACAGCATGCACCGATTATGAAAAGCGGACAGATTGCGTTAGAAGCAGGCTACCACCCAATTGCTGTAGATTTCCTTGAAGCTGGAGGAGGTTTCACCTTAAAACTTCAATACAATGTCAATGATTCAAAAGTGATCGATATTCCCAAAGCGTCTTTTTTCCATAAAAAGGATTAAAAAAATCGACATAAAATAGCAGTGATACCATCCCCAGTGCAGTCAATGCTCACTGGGGATTTTTTTACCCCACAAGATTCTGGTCTAACGCGAAGCTAGGGATAACATATTCGCAAAAAGACGATATGCCCCTGCTACTCCTGCTGGCAGTTGTCTAAACAGCGACAGGCTGTTATAGATATAATAACCTTTTCCTTTTTTGTGCAGTAGCAATAACCCATCTTCCGTACGATTATCTCCATTTTGCCCACGCAGTATCGGTTCAAAATCCGAAGCCCATTTTTGAGGTAAAAAAAGTGCCCGGTCCTGCACCCAATTTTGAAAATCATGCTGTCCGATTACATTAGGGTAGTTCAATATGCGATGGGAAGGGTTCAAAAATGATATATGGCTTTCTGTATCTGTAATTCTTTCCGGGGAAACCGCTAAAGGATAAGCCCCAACCTCCGTCAAATGCAAATCATACGGCGTATTATACTGCCCTATCAATACACCGCCCTGCTCAACATAGTCACGAAAAAGCTGATGAAATCCCGTAATTAGGGGATGGCTATTGTATATTCGTATTCCCAAAACCACTGCATCAAAGCCTGAGAGATCCATTCCCCCAATTGACTCAAATGGAATAATCTCCAAATGACCAACAAGCTGGCGTAAGCTCCCTGCAAGTTCATCGTTCACCCCCGAAATATAAGCAACTTTCTGGGCCGTAATATTCACGGGTAAATTTAGCACCCGCAATATGCCCTTGGGAAAGTAAGTTACTTGATTAACATGTGGATAAATAATACTTCTGGATGTGAACGGATACCGCCCTGTAGTCGTCTCAATCTCAAAGCCGATCTCTTGAATATATTCCTGCTGCGCATGCGACCTCAACTCAAACTTAAGCTTCTCGGTTGCATTACCCGCTATATTGAGCTCAATTTCTTTCGGAAATACATCGAGCCCATCCGGTAGCGTAAGCTTAACCTTTATAGATAAGGATTCGGAGACATTAGATTGTAGCTCTAAAGCAATTAAACGTCTGGTCGCATTGGAGAGCACCACGATGTCCGAATCAAAAGTTGCTGTCACCGGAGGGGCCACCGCAATAGGACTACCAGCATGTTTCACAGGCAACTTAACCGCGATCGGCAAGCCGGCAAACTGCAGTTCCAAATGAACAGACAATTCAGTTCCAAATTGTGTCAATACAACATCAGCAGGCGATGCCGGCGCATAGTTATATGCATCGCCCTCAGCACTAAGCCAAGTTGGAAAAGAAGGTAAAATCGTATCCAGAAGCTGACCATTTAAATGGATCGTCTTCGAAGGTGACAAAGTAAAGTCTTTTTGCTCTCCGTTACGAATAAATGGAACTTTCACCCTGGTCAGCTGTAGATTGGATTCCGATGGGATATGCGCATTCAGGACCATATTAACCTCGGTCCCTGGTACCCAAAGTTCCTCAATAGCCTGTACTTCCAAAGATACACCAGCAAAGTCGAGCAGAAGACGCTCTACCTCCGCTCGTTTTTCATGGATAACATGCCCCTCGGGAACAATCCTCATCCAAAATAAAATCGTTCCAAGCTCCAAGACAAGTTCTGCTGCATCTGACTCACATTTTGCAATGAGGTCGTCCACCAAGCGATTAAATACGAGTGAATAAGAATCTTGAGCAGTATATTGTGTAAAAATAGCGTGCTGTTTCTCCGAACTGATCGGTGTACCTTTTAATAATTCAAAATATTCGGTGCTAGGCTGATGCCGAACCAGACTTCCCATGGCCTGAGAGCGATGTCTATTACGGCTTTCTGCAGCAATCTCACCATAATGAAAGTCCAAAGAGCCGTGTCTCGCTGGAATATCCAGCGAAAAATACGCTGGCAAAGGCCTTACTTCTCCACCGATATCCTTAACACCACTGTCCTGATATACATTCCACAACAGCTGCCGAGCCTGCCAAGGCTCCAATTCGGATAGCTGTTCTATATAAGCTGATGGATCAGCGGCCAGATCAAAAGCCTTTGCCGCTAGAATTGCTGAGGCCTGATGATGTCCATGTGAGTCCGGGACATCCGGTGAAAAACGTGTTACAATTACAGTAGGGCGAAAATAACGGATGGTCCAAACCATATCGGCAAGTACACCGTTTTCATCCCATCGTGCCAGCGTTTCATCGACAGATTTTGCAAATCCAAAATCCTTAGCACGTGTAAAGAACTGTTTTGTTCCCTCAATTGCACGAGCGGCAAGTGATTCCTGCACCCGAAGTACACCCAGATCCAGTCCCTTTTCTGTGCCAATAAAATTCTGTCCTCCCTCACCACGCGTCACGGAAAGATAGGCCGTATCGACCAACTGGTGCTGAGCCAAAAAGGTCAACAATTTATTGTTCTCGTCATCCGGATGAGCACCGATATATAAAACACGATCAGACATTTTAAGCCTACATAACGCACGCATCATCATTTGTTCTTTACGCGAAAAAGCCTGATCTAAATGTTGTTCGTGTGTCTGTTGTGCTAAATATTCCAATGCCATATCCTTCCTACTAAATATTTCTACGGCTCAAATATAGGAATATTTTTTAATAAACTACTAAATAGGTAGATTATATATTTTAATAAAGAATTAGTATTAATTATAATGGAGGATTAGCGTTAAAAACAAAGATGTTGCTCGTAAAAAAACACTAATCTAATCGTGTCAATACACCTTCTTTATGGGCGTAAAATTCATAGCTGGCTCCTTTTCTAAACTGCATAACCTTTTCGATATGGATACTACTATGGTTTTTGCTGAGGGTAAAGTATTTTTGCCGGAGCTGAAAACTAAAAGCTACTTAACTGTAACACCTGACAAAGATGCCTCCCCTTTCTGTAGAAATTTAGAATTGATAGCCGCTGGTATTTATTTTTGATCTACATCATGCGTACACTGCCTGCTCAATCTTGTTTTGTATAAAAATTAAATGCTTTCGTATAATATCGATTTCCCGGTGTCACCAGGAGCATAGATTTGTAAGGATACCTCAGGTGATTGGGGAATCAAATGATTTTGAACGCAAATAAATTAGTAGCGATGAAAGTTAGGCAAGTGATGATTTTTAAAAGTTCAGTGAAGACCAAAGACAAGAAAAATTTTTTGATGCAATTGGTCAAGACCCATCTTCCACAAGTACAAGATGCTACGGTTGATATTGATGATGAGGATGCTATTTTCCGGTTCGAAACAGAAGAGTGTTGTGTCGACTATCTGACAAATTTCCTACGTAGTTATGGTATCCAAGTTGATTTTCTGGATCGCTTTGTGATGGCTTAAATCAGCCATCAGATCAGAGGAGTCCTCCGGTATATTGTTTAAAGAAAGATTCTCTATAGATCTCACCAATCGGGATTTCAAACTTATCGATGTAAACAGTATGGTTATCAAAAGAATCAATAAACGATAAATTAATCAGATAGGATTTGCTGGTACGCGCAAACAGGCTCACCGGAAGTTTCTGGTGAATTGTCTTCAAATTCATTGCAGTAATCAGTTTATTGTTCCGGGTATAGATGACCACATAATCTTTGAGTGCTTCTATAAAGCGAATATCGGTAAATGCAATTTTATAGAATTTCCTATCCGATTTAATAAAAAGTGCATCCTCACTGGCCTTCTCAACCGTACTTTGGTTTTCTTTTAACGCTAGTAATTTTTTATAGGCTATTGCTTTATCGATCGCTTTTGCCAAACGGTCTTTATTGATCGGCTTCAACAGATAATCTATTGCATCCAATTCGTAACTTTTCAGTGCATATTGCGCATAGGCAGTCGTCAGGATAACCAGCTTGTCATTGGGAAGAGACTGTGCAAAATCGAGTCCATTGACTGTCGGCATCTCGATATCCAAAAAAAGTAAGTCCACCGGGTTTGTCTTGATACATTCCAATGCCGATATCGCATTGGAAAATGTACCTACTATCTGAATAGACGAAATTTCTTCGATTAAATTTTTCATTTCTTCCCTAGCCAGGGGTTCATCGTCTACAATAATGCAATTCATAAGGGAATAGTAAGTTTAACGCTATATAATGTCTCAGTTGTTGACACAGACAGTTCATAATCATTTCTATACAGCAGATCCAGTCGTCTTTTGGCATTAGCCAATCCCAGTCCGCTATATTTGCTTCGGACAAATGAGTTGTCGGGATCTTTCGAATTTTCACATTCAAAACAAAGTTGTTGATCCGTCTCAGAAAAATGGATTGTGATGAAAGTATCAGCATCACCGGCGCTGAGACTATGTTTAATCGCGTTTTCAACAAAGGCCGTAAATAGATGCGGCGGTAGAAATACACCTTTTTTTTCCAATTCTATTGGGCAAGATATACGCGTTTTTAGGTTATCGCGACGTATTTCCTCCAATTTCAGGAAATTGCTTATAAAGTTGATTTCGGACTTGAGAAGTGTCTTATCATCGTTATTTTCATACAGCTGATATCTTAGAAAATCTGATAACTTCATGATGACCTCGGTAGCCATATTCGGATCTTTTCGAATTAAAGCTTTAACGTTGTTCAGCATGTTGAATAAAAAATGTGGCTGAATCTGATTTTTTAAGGAAACAAGCTCTGTGGTCAAAGCCAGATTTTTCAGTTCAGAAATACGCTTATTGTCTTCCAACCAACGTTTAAAAAGCTTAAATGTCGTGGTGGTTAGAATAATCGGAATACAGATAAATAATGCGGCGATTAGCCCCATAGAGTCCGACTCCGGTTTTTTTATAGCGGGAATATGAATGGAATAGATGTAATTTGCAATGTACATGACCACCAGCAAACTGGCCGTTACCAGCAGTATCAATGCTAAGACATATAACTCATATTTAGCCTTAAAGAAAAACTTGGGTATCAGTACATACATATTGGCGTAAAACATGCAGACGAATACAAACCATAGGATAATAGAAAAATAAAACCGATAACTACCCTGAAAATGAGAACTCGAATTTGCATTTGCAAAGAGCAACAGTAAACCGATCAGAAAAAACACATGTCGCAGTGGCCTGAATTTATTTTCTGTAAAATACCTTAAAACAATGCTATTATTGAAGTCTTGCATGCATTAGAATGATTTTAACCTAAATAACAAAAATAAAGCTTTTCTTGGCAAGAATCCGATCTCTTATACGAAGACCTGTTTTTTTTATACCAAAACTGGGAGATGATTTTTAACGTTCCTTTTCACTGTTCCCCTAAATTGGACTTTTGTATAAAAACAAGACCTGTTGGTCTAAAAAAAAAATACCACCTACAAATTTCGGCTATCCTTACAATGATTTTAATCATACATTTATGCAAAAAATACTTTTAGTGTTTGTACTATTGTTTCGTATATCCACTTCAATCGCACAGACTAAAGATAGCGTACAGCAAAAAGTGAGGGCTGTTGTTACTGACAAATTCCCCATAACACGGGTCCTCAATTTGACCTATGAATCCAATACAGGATACAGTTATTCATCAAAACTCCAAGGTCAGGATTTACCTAAAACAAAAGTAGAATCGATGTACCAAGCCGGAGGTAGTATCAACATTAATTTTTTAAAGAGCAGAACCTGGAACTTGGGTACCAATATTGGCTATCAGTTCACTTCTGTAAACTCCAATCGTTTAGACCCCATCGCACAATCCACCATACAGTCAACCCATCAATATCATTATCATTACGAATCACTTAATCTTACCCGTTATTCACGTTTATGGGGCAAAGTAGCATTTTATACCGCAACGATTGCTGCCAATGGGAGTGAAAAAGCAATAGAACGCATTAATGGGATATTATCTGCTACTGTGGTACTAAAAGCTACGCGGGAGATTCAAATGGCGGTGGGCCTCATCGGCTTTATAGATCCGGCAGCCATTATTCCGGTTTTCCCAACCTTTGCCTACAAGCAACAATTTGCCAATGGGATGATACTTGATGTCATCTTACCTAAAGGAGCCTACCTTCGAAAAGAGGTCTTGCGGAATGGCCGCGTTTCAATAGGTTCCGATTTAAATAGTACGATCTTTTACCTCTATAACTTTCAGGGCGCTGAAAAAGTATATACCTTCAGTCAGATGGAGATCAATTCGGGTCTGACTTATGAACATAACCTGGGCCGATCTTTTATTGCCACCCTTAAATCAGGACTAAAAACCATACCTCGTGCACGCGTATTTGAAAAAAACAAAACCCAGCGCGATTATGTATGGGAAGCAAATCCCGATCCTTCGTTTTATATTAATGCGGGGCTTTCCTTCAATCCCTTTGCTAAGAAAAGGAAATAATATCTTTTTTTCGGGTTATCCACCCCATATAAATCGATGATTGAAAGAATCGAACAGGAGGTTCAAATCCGGCTTCTTCACAGAGCTCGGCTAATCGTTCTTCCGAGACATGCAACAATTCATGCTCGATTCTTCGCAATCTTTGAGCGACCTGTGTTTCATCTATCCCCTTGGGCAGAAGAAGTCTCAACAACTGCAAGTTTTGTTGAATCTGCTCCTTATTGCCCGTAATATCTAATAATAACAAGGGTGCTTGCGACATCATTCTCTTGGAAATATCTTGGAGCATAACCAATTTTTCGCCATTGTCTTCTAAAAAGTGTAATACAAGCAAAAGCGTCGCAGCACCATATTGTTTCTCCTCGTCCAAATCACTTACCACACCTTCGACAAGATGAACATTTTCGTCCGCTTCAAATTTTTCCAGGGCCTGACTAATCATCTCAGGCGACGGATCTACCCCGGTTATTGTCCAAGATTCTGCTGTGTCAACAAAACGTTCTATTTCATTTCCTGTGCCACATCCTACCACCAATAAATCCTTATTTTCAGTTTCTCGGAGGAGCTTCGGCAGCTGATCTAAAAAATAATGGTAATTGGGAATCCAGCTCTCAACAAATTGGTCATAGCCACTTGCGCGCTCATTTTCAAACAGTTCTACTTTATTCATCTAGCTAACAATAATCGTTCAATATAAAATCAGTATGCAGTTAAAAGCTATACCTTTTCTGCTTTCCAAATATACATCCAAAGTCATCTATTTAAAACTATTCTAAATAACTGATGATTATTCTGACAATCTCGTTACTTATATTTCACCGAATAGATCGGTCAATGAGTTTCTATATTCAGGTTATATCAATACTATTTTTTTGAACTATTTTTTTGAGAGTGTATCAATTACTTTTTTCAGATCGATCCCTTTCCCCAATACAGGTTTAAAGATATCCCCCAGCTCATGCATTCTTTCAATCGCATTAAACAAGGTGAAATCACTAATTTTCAACCCTTTTTTAACTTCATCCCAATGTAATGGCATGGACACTGTCGCTCCAGGCTTGGGACGTACTGAATATGCTGCAGCAATGGTAGCATGTGGTCTATTTTGAAGAAAATCAAGATACATTTTACCTTTCCGATCACGAACAGTTCGCTCTAAACTGGTATATTCGGGTAGCTCCGCATGAATCAGGGTGACAATAATATGCGCAAACTCCTTGGACTGATCGTAATTATATTTATTTCCTAATGGTATATATATGTGAAGTCCCGTGGAACCACTTGTTTTACAATACGAAGGTACCCCCATATCATCTAAAAGTTGTTTGGTGAGCTGGGCGGTTTCAATAACCTGATCAAATGTATTTTTATCCGGATCCAGATCAATGATACAAAAGGTCGGATTATCCGGTTTTCTGACGGTACTACTCCAGGGATTCATTTCGATACAGCCAAGATTAGCCATATATAACAATGTAGCCTCGTCTTTTCCGACCAGATAATGCCGATCACGGCCATCGGCCTCACTTTGGTAAAGATAAGTTTCTGCCCATTCCGGTGCTGTATCAGTAACATCCTTGAAATAGAACCCTTCTTCTTTGATACCATTTGGGTATCGATTCATGCTTTGTGGTCGATCTTTAAGGTATGGTAAAATAAAAGGTGCAGCCTGCTCATAGTAATTAATTAAATCGCGCTTGGTGATCTTTTCGTCAGGCCAAAATAGTTTATCGAGGTTGGTAAATTTTAACTCATGTCCATTTACCTTCTGAACCTGGGTTTTGTCTTTGGGGTTTAGCATTGTTTTATAGTTTTTCTTATCCGAACTGCCTTCCTTACTATTCTTTCGCATCCCATCTCCCTCTTTTGATTGTTTGCCAATAATCTCATTAACGGCCTGCTCTTCTTCCAAAATCACTTTTTTGGCATTTTTATCGTTACGCATGCCGTCAAATGAGGGATGTCGCATAACGCCGTCAACGGTCATTTCTGTAAAGCTCACTTCGCAAACCAGGTTGGGATGTAGCCAGGTGACAGCGGTATGAGGAGGGCGGGGTCTAAATCGTGAGGATTTGTTGATATCGGGTTCGTCATCAAACGGACTATTTTTTGTGACCAAGGGTTTGAACTGCACCATCAGCTCTTGTTGTAATTTTGCACTGAATCCTGTTCCGACCTTTCCGGTATAAATAAGCTTTTTACCTTCATATAGGCCTACCAATAGGCTACTAAACAGTTTGCTTGAGCCTTCGTTCTTTGTAAAACCGCCAATAACAACCTCCTGACGCCTATTAGCCTTGATTTTCAACCAGTCAGATGAACGCTCATGTATATGGTAAACGCTTTCCTTGCGTTTGGCCATAACCCCCTCTATACCGAGTTTTTTGGCTTCATTCAAAAATCCAACGCCCGATGTATCGAAATGTTCACTCAATAAAATCAAATCGTTTTGCGGCATTACTTCCTTTAAAATCGCTTTTCTTTCCAATAGCGAAAGACCTTTTAGATCTTTTCCATCGTACCAAAGGATATCAAATACATAATATACCAAATCGCCATCCGCCTCACTTCTCCAGTTTTGTAGGGCAGCAAAGTTGGCCGTTCCATTTTTTTCCAATACAAGGATCTCGCCATCGAGTATGGCATTGATCACGATGCTTTTCAGGGTATCATATACTGGATAAAACTTTTCATTGAAGCTTTTGTCATTTCTGGATTTTAGTTCTATTTTGCCATTTTTCATAAAGGCCAAAGCACGATAACCGTCCCATTTCACCTCGTATACCCAATTTTGATCATCAAAAGGCTTGTCGATCAGCGTCGCCAGCATGGGCTGCACCGCAGTATAAAAGACTTGCTTCGGTGATTTCTTTAGCAAGTCGGTGATATTATACGCTTGTTTCAGCGTCTCAGCCGTTTTCTTTTTAGGCAGTTCTTCCAATTGGCCGCTGATTATTTCAGCAGCATTCCAACTTTTCTTGCTTTTATTTTTTGATATACTATTCTTTTTAACAACAGGCTGTCCATAGACTTTATCGGGCGATTTTTCCATTTCCGCTATCGTCTTTCCCGACAATACGGATTTATCCTTTGCTATAACATCCTTGCTTGTTGCATATTGATCTTCCAACTTCATCAGTAGCCATTCATTTCCTCCTCTTCCGTATGCTTTTACCAAAGCAAATTCTCCCTTCAATTTTTCTCCATACAATCTGAATTTGAGCTTTCCGCTATAAAGCTGATGTCGAAGATTCTTATCCATTTTTGCAACATCATTGGTTTCAGGAGCTAAAGCTTCATAGCTCCCTTCATCCCACACGATAACTGTACCACCACCATACTGTCCTTTTGGTATGATACCTTCAAAATTCCGGTAATCGTAAGGATGATCTTCAACCATCATGGCCAAGCGTTTGACAGATGGGTCCATAGATGGCCCCTTAGGAATCGCCCAACTTTTGAGCACCCCGTTCATTTCAAGCCGAAAATCATAATGCAGATGCGAAGCATCATGCTTCTGCACGACGAACCACAATTCCTTTCCGCTTGATCTACCTCCAAAGGGTTCCGGTGTTTTTCCTGCGGAACGCTTTTCGCGATATTTTGACAAACCCATACGCCTGTTTTTAATCGTAGCTAACTTTCTATCTTAACACAACCATAACACAAAAAAAGTTTGTTTTTTTAAATGTTCGGATTGATAAAGGTTCAGCATAGTTTTCGGGCAAGATCTGACAAATCAGCATAAAAAAGGCCAGGAAATCAACCCCTGGCCTTCGAAAAATACAATATCTAACCTACATTACTTACTTTTTTAACCGATGCAGATCGCAAATAGTTTTAAATATTTTTAGGAAATTCGTCTTTCCACCAGGTAAAACGCCAGTCATCGCCTTCTTCTTCGGTCAACAGGCATTCTTCCAGCTCCGCCAGATATTTTTCTTTATCCAGATCCTGACCTATAAATACCAATTCATTTTTTCGATCTTCCCATTCCGGATGCCAACGTTTAAGAAGTTCAGCTCTGATTTCGGCATAACTGGGATACTGATAGCGCTGCTCTTCGGGCATGCTACTCCACCATGAGCCTGCACTTTCCAACCTTACGCTACCACCTGCCTGACTAAAACTGATGGCCAAATGCGGGCGGGAGGCCAACCACAGGAGACCTTTGGCCCGTATGATATTGTGCGGGTAGCGCTCGTTGAGGTAACGGTGCAGTCGTTGTGGATGGAAGGGCCGTTGCGATCGAAAAACAAAAGATGAAATACCGTACTCTTCTGTTTCGGGTGTATGTTCATTTTCAAGTTCCCTGATCCACCCTGCCGAAGATGAAGCTTCATCAAAATTAAAAGAGCCCGTACCCATAATTTCCCGGGGATCAACGCGTCCAAATTGTGTACGGATACGCTTTGCACCTGGATTGAGCCGCCCAATTGCAGCCTCCAAGGTACCCAAAGTTTCCTCAGATACCAGATCGGCCTTATTCAGGAGGATAACATTCGCAAACTCGATCTGATCAGTCAACAGATTTACGATCGCCCTATTATCACAGTCGTCGTCCGTTAATTTTCGATCTAATAAGGTGTCGGCGCTTCCAAAATCTTTGGCAAAGTTGAAACAGTCCACAACTGTTACCATGGTGTCAATATAGCTGAATGTAGACAGGTCAATCGCATTATCATTACCAACATAACTGAATGTCTGGGCAACAGGGATAGGCTCCGAAATACCAGTACTTTCGATAAGAAGATAATCAAAACGGTTTTCTTTCGCTAGTCGCTCCACCTCCACCATCAAATCCTCTCTTAATGTACAACAAATACATCCATTGCTCATCTCTACTAATTTTTCTTCCGTTCGTGAAAGTACATTTTCGCGCTCAACAGCCTGTGCATCGATGTTCACTTCGCTCATATCATTGACAATGACGGCCACCTTCTTACCCTCCTTATTGTGTAAAATATGATTCAATAGTGTTGTTTTTCCTGCGCCTAAAAATCCACTTAAAACGGTGACAGGCAATTTAGTTTTTTGGGAAATGCTGCTCATAGTAATTTCGTTTTCACAAATGTAAAAACAATAATACTTAAATGCAACACTGTTGCTTTATTATTGTACGCACTAAACAAAAAGTCTTCCAAATGCCATTAAAAACTTATCAATGATTAAGATAAGTTTCATTTCACCTGATCAGCAAGACGTTGCCTTAAGATACGTTCACGATCAGCATCCCAATACTTGCAGTCCAGTTCGATAAACAAGGAACTGTAAGGCAGAGTTGACTCGGTCTTCAGTACGACAACACCAAAAAGCTGTGCTGCTTTATCCATTTTCGCAAATACTTCTTCGTGCATCAGCGGGGTTAATTTTATGTTCGGAAGTAATTTCTTTAGACTCTCCTGATATGCTTTTAAGCCTGGCGCGATGGTTTCATCTAAGTATCCAAGCTCCTTATCTTGGTAAAAAACAGGCCTTATATGTGTTTGCTTATCGAGTAGTCGCAATGCGGTATCCAATACCTCAGGCATCTTTCTTCCCGTATTAATAATCAGCATATTTTTGGTAGCAGGAGCCGGATAGGCCTTATCAACAATCAATATCCAATTGCGGTGACCTAACAAAGGTAATTGCTGCGAAAATAAATCCTTCCAGTCTGGTTTTAACGGCGGATCACCCAAATGACGTGGCGATGATTCACAAGCGACCATCACAGCAAGCATCATGAAAAGAAGCAAATTATTTATCCATTTTTTCATAGCCATTGTATTATTAGTGTATCTCCATTTTTTAGCATGACTTGCTCCTTAAAACTAAGGATCAGACGTCCATCAGTGCGTTTCAGCGCAACCAGTTCAATCGACCTTTCATTTTGCTTTACAATGAGTTGTTTTTTATTGAGCGATAGGTCATCCGCATCACCTAGATGAAATTCATGAAGCATCAATTGACCATATTTCAAGGTCAGTGTACACTGACATACCCCTTTAGTTTTTCGCTTCTGGGCATATGTCCCCCATCCTTTTGCTGTTGTGAAAGGCGCCTTGAAATCTGCTTTTCCTAACTTAGGGGCAAATCCAATCTGCCCTTTCGGCCCATGATAACTAAAACCGCAGGCGCTGATAAAGGTTCCATAGCTTGCCATGGCACGTGCATAATGATCGCTGCATTCAATCTCATTAAAAGGATTTCTCTTGGCAGCATGATGGCGATCGTGGATCACCCTTGTCAATGTTAAACTTTCGTCAACCATGCCTTCAGCCATCATATGTGCAGCGACCTGATGTTCAAAGCCACTCATACATTCATGGAAATAACCTAATTGCCAGGTAGTATTGTCGCCATAAGCCTTGTCTTCATTTTTTGGATTAGTGTTCATAACCATGCCCCCCTCCCCAGCCAAGGCATAAGGCCTTCCGCCAAGATGCGTTTTTATATAGGGGCCAACATCCATGGTAAAGTTATATTTCCAGAGTGCTTTCAATGCAGACACCACGTTCTCCTGACGATTGACCCCCGGCATGTCCACTTGTCTGCACCAGGCCTGACCATACACCTGGTCAATATGACAGGTATTATAAGAGCCTAGCATCTTTCGCCCCTGCAGCATATCGGGACGATGAATATAATACTCTCCATTAAAGAGTTTGCTATCCATATTTTCAGATCCCTTCCTAACGTATTCCAAACACAATTTTTGAAACGTTTTATCACCTACTTCCTTCGCCATCAATGCAGCAGCCTGTATTGCTGCGAGACATAATCCGACAATCCAGGCAATTTCACCTTCCCAGACCGCATCAAGTGTATTTTCCATTGGCGTATCGGTCATACCATCCTTGTTTTTATCCTGATCAAGAACAAATTGGACAGCCTTCTTAAGTTTAGGCCAGTTTCGCTCAAGAAATGTGCTGTCGCTGCTCATCTGATGATCGCGATAGAAGCGTAGAATAACACCAGCCTGCCCATCAATAGCCGGTCTTTTTTCATATTCAGCACGAAAGATGATGGCACCGGTATCAGACTGAAAGCCAACACCTAGATCCGTCACTTCACGTAGATTACGCTCAAGATCCGGAAATATCCTGCCAATGGACTGCCCATATTGCCAAACGTGCGTACAGGTACCGGCACATGCCCCTACTCCTTCCCAGCCCCAAAATCTTCCCGAAGCAAAACGCATGGTGTTTGCTGTGGCCAGTGTGCCTATATTGACAAAAGTGCGATCCATAAACCAGTACGGCAGTGTTGTATCATTCCAGGTCTGCTGCCATGACATGGTTTCCCTCTCGAGTTTTTCACGATTGTTCAAATAATAATTGATTACTTCGGCCGCATTACTAAACCTGGCACCATACCAATAACCCGATTGCGCATCCTTGAGGTGAAGTTTCAGTTTAGGGTGTGGATTGTTAAAATACCAGGATATTGCATAAGAAATTTGGCTTGTCGCCTTCGCTTTTATTGTCCGTTTTACCGTAAAGGCACCTACTTGCAAATCCGAAAAATCGACGGTCGAATCCACCCTATCTGCCTTTACCTCCTGCGGTTTTACAGGCCATTCCTGTAACCTCGTCGTGGGTTGCGCTTCTATATCAATACAGGTAAAAGCCATTGATCCATGGTCGCCAGCTTCCATGGCTTGAGTAGGAACCTGATCGCAACTAAAAAGCAACACTTGAGTATCGGCATGTTCCGCGAGGAAAGAGCGTTTGTGTACAGTATCAAAATCTTTCCGTCCTTTATGTACACCATTTTCCATCCAGCCCGTGACCGTTACATCGACCGGCGCGTCGCCCTTGTTCTGCAATTCGATATGTATGGTGGTAAGTGGCAAAGAAGAGTTATCCTGATCCAAAGGAATAAATGGTGAATAGGCTACCAACACCACATCCAATGGAAAATCGATACTGCTATAGGTTATTAGACATGTTGGATATGTTGCTTCAAATGCAACCTCATCCCAGTGGTTTTCCCTAAGCTCCTTGATAACCTGCTTTCCGTCGACTAAGGTCGAAATCGCAAAGCCCTGTTCCATACTCCGCAGGTTGTCTGCTATAGCAGGCTCAATATAAGCAGATCCATCCCTCGGCCGTACAGTGACCAATTCTTTTCCATTGTTCCATTGCACATTTTTGGGCTCTATCCCCTCGCGCTCACCATCATAAGCCGTATTAAATATCTGCCACAGCCATAGCCGACCATCACCTCCTATATAGACCGTACCCGAATGTAAACCACCTACAGGCATTCCAATGTACCGAAGCTCGTTTTTACTTTTTCGATAGGTGATTTTTTCTCCCTTTTCATACAGCGAATCAAACCATTGCCTGCTGAGACCTTTTACCTCTGGAATGTTGTGAACAGGTTTTTCCCAGGCAAATACGGTATTTGACCATACAGGAAATTTGCTGACCAATACGCTCAGGCTAACTAAACTGGCTTTCTTAAAAAAACTTCTTCTGTCCATTCGTTTATAATTTATTGCCGTCCCGAATTGAGTGGAAGGAACTATTGGTTTGTCTGCACAAGATATTGAAATATCCTTGATATCCAGCAATAAACATCCCCACAACAAATAGTAAATCATTAAAAAAGTTAAAGCCGCCTGATGTAGCAAAATCAGAGCGGCTCAGCTTACAGCACAGGAAAGTCTGTAAAGGTTACCTACCAGTGGAACTATTAGCTTAAAACAAACGCACTTTAAATCCCAGTTGATACTGGTCAATATGTGCATCCCAGTTGTCTACGATTTTATTATTCTTTTTGAACTGTCGGTATCTAAAATACAGCGCGCCAAGGTCTATCCCTAATGCGTAGCCTATCCGTGTACGACTGTTGAACGCTGGTTTTCCATCATTGAGTTTATAAGCGTCGTCATTGAGCAACATATTAAGGTCTAGACCGCCCAGGATGGAAAATTTTCTTGTAAAATTAACTTTAAGGTACACCGGAGTGTTGAGATATTTCAGCGAACGAGTCCCTTTGGACAAACCTCCGGAAAGGGAAGCTGTGTTGTCATTAACACGTATTCTGGTTAAATTATAACTAGGTTCAACTTGAATATCCATCTTGCTATTAAGCCCAAATATCAAATCTCCACCCAATTGATATCCCATTCTATTGGCGCCAAATGCATTCCCACTTGCACGCGAAATATTACCACCAACCCGAAGTCCAAACCCTATTTGTCCGTAACATGCGGTCTTGAAACCGAACAATCCCACGATCAAAAAACAAACTAGTGTACAATGTTTCAACTTTAATCGATCTATCTTTATCATTTTTACCATAAAACACATCATTACATTAGACCAATAACTGTTTTCCTGTAATTTGCAACTTCACAAAATAGGCTATATTATTTTTCTTTATACTTTCCTTCAATATTCGGGCTTCCAGTGTAAAGTAAGCATGATTTCGCAAGAAGACTAGGGTAAGAGCATACCAGATGCGCTCATCGACCACCTGATTTTTCCTATAATTTACCTCCAGATACATCCTTTGATTAAGGTCAACAAAACTTTTACTCCCCAAATGAAATGAGACCGCATCCACAACTATTTCCTCCAGCAGATTTTCTGGCTTTTTCGAGGGCCTTGTTGCAAAAATGCACATTTCAACTTTTTTGATTACGGACTCTGCAACCAAATGTTCCTGTAAAAAACACCTTGCTGCAGATGCGCTCCTCTGACGGGTTCCTTTTACCCCTTCAAATAGATAACCTATATCCTGAAAATAAGCGGCACAATTTACGACGAATTTATCTTCGACCGTCAAGCTATACTTTTCACTCAGGATAACTACCGCATTTACAATATCACGAACCCTATCAATCGTGTGAAAACACAGTTGTGGATTGTGGTTCTCGCGGTAACTCTGCACTAAAAAAAGATCTGCCTGCTGAAGTAAGTTTGTGTAATCCATTTAAACAAAACTAAAATTCCGTAAAAAATAGATTTAACATATTATACCAAAGGGGCTATTTTTTATACCAAAGGGCCTTTAAACAAAAAAGGCCAGGTAATCATACCTCGCCTTTATCCTTAAATTTTCCTTTTTCTATCAATTATCCCAAGCACCAAATCGCTTTAGATGGTTAATTGCTGTTATTTATGACATTATTTGATCGTTACAGCAAAAGCATATTCATCGGGAGGAAGACATTGTGAAGCGTCACAAGCTTGCCATTCCACTGTACCTTTTACTGTTGCAGTTCCTTTGTTGAGCGAAACTTTTTGCTGAAAGATCACTTCATTTGTAAAGTATCCTACATCCATTTTGAAAACCTCTTCGTGTTTAATCTTTGGTTTTGGTTCAGCAGTCTTACCTACCAACGCATAATCAGCGGCTTTACTGAAATTGAAAGATGTTGGAATTGGTCCTCCGTCTTTTACATTTTGAGAGTAAATGTGCCAACCATCTTGAATGGTAGCCTTCACGTAAACCATAGCTTCCTTGTTGTTCAATTTTTTGCTGGCCACAGTCCATTTTACAGGTTTATGGATCTGAGCGAATGCGCCCGAAACGGCGAACATAACCACGGTCACTAACAATAAAATCTTTTTCATGTTTGTATCAATTTTTCAGTTTATTATTTCATCGGCAGCACATTTCATACAGTATTTTTTCTGTAAAAAACACCACTTAAATGCTTACAACAATATTCGCTATAAACAGAATAAAACACAACATGATCACAATAAAACAATAAATTTTATCAAAAAATAATAATTAAACCATATTTTTTACACTTTTAGAGGCTCAGTTTTTTCAATTCCAGTAATATATCCAAAAAAGGCTATCAGACTAAAACAAAGGGAATTGTCAAACATTGTCTGTTGCGAGCTTGTGAACGCGTTCTGCTCTACGACTCCATCCCGAGCTAATCAATTTTACATAATAATCTGTATCTTATGCATGATTCACATTTATGCCATGGCTATACCAACCACAAAAGACGAACTCCTTCAAGCTATACGTACAAATTACAGCAAGCTTGTCTGTGAACTTTCCGATATTCCAGTCGATCAAACTAATCTTCTTATACTCCAGGGTCATGCTAAAGGAACAGTAATGAGTATAAATAATCTAATTTCCTATTTAATTGGCTGGGGTGAGCTGGTTCTCAAATGGAATAAGAAAAGTGAAGATGACAAAGAGGTTGATTTTCCGGAGACTGGTTTTAAATGGAATGAACTAGGCAAACTGGCTCAAAAATTTTATCAGGATTATTCCGACCTCGATTTTACGACTTTGTGCGCAAAACTAGATCAAACTGTTTTAACAATTGTGGAACTCCTTGAGCAAAAAACAAACATGCAGCTGTATGGTGTAACCTGGTATGGAAAATGGACCTTAGGCAGAATGATTCAATTTAACACCGCTTCACCTTATCAAAATGCAGTCGGGAGAATCCGCAAGTGGAAAAAAGAGAAAAAATAGTAAACCATCGCTGGATAAATATTGTTATTCAATAAACACATATAATCATTACTATGGGAAATCTATTATATACTATCGCTGTTATTTTGGTCCTGATATGGGCAATCAGTTTTTTTGGCGGATTTGTTGGCGGAGGGCTAATTCATATTCTTTTGGTTATCGCTATCATTGCAGTGCTTCTGCGTGTAATTAAAGGAAACGCGTGAAGACTGTAAGCAGTTTATTGATTACGATAAAAAGCTCCTCATTTTTAATGCTGAGGAGCTTGTATTTGCTGTAAATTCTTTAACTAAGGAACTTAAATATTCAGATCTCCTTCTTTACCTATATCTTCCGTTTCACCTGTTAGTCTAACTTTTAGCATCTTAAACAGGTTGACAATCATATTGGAGTCTGAATCCCAATAATGAGCATCTTTAGGCGTAACACGCAACAATCGGATATTGGGATCCTCCTTACCTTTCTCAAACCATCCTTCCATCATTTTGTTCCAGTAACGATTTGTCCTTTCCTGATCTCGCGAAAGACTCGCTTCACCATTTATACTTAGAAAGGTGTAGTGTTTTGGGTCCGCATAAAATAAGGAAACTTTTGGGTTCTGTGCGATATTCTTAAAGGTATCGCTCTCAGCAGAACAAATAAACCAAATATCTCCATCTTCGTCTACTTCTTGTCTACTCATTGGAACCCCATGTGGATACTCCGATTCAGCTGGGAATGAACACACTGTTCCCACATCGATTTGGTCTACAATTGCTTTAAGCTTATCTAAAGCTTCTTTGTTATTTAAATTATTCTCTGCCATAATATGTCGTTTATTAAGGAACAGTATCCTGTAGAAAATCGTTTATTTTTTTAGCAAATTCAGGCTATCTTCAGCAGTGAAAGGGGAAAAGTACGAATAAAAAAAGGCAAATCAAGTAATTTTACGCACTTTTAATACTAATAATATTAGTAATTTTACATCGGAATATTAGAGAATAAATCATGTTTGGTTTTGATGATAAATTGCAAATATTAGCTGATGCCGCTAAATATGACGTAAGTTGCAGCTCAAGCGGAAGTAAACGAAAAAATAGTGGTGGTATAGGTGATTCATCGACTAGTGGCATTTGTCATACCTACACCGAAGATGGTCGCTGCGTCTCCCTGCTAAAAATTTTAATGACTAATTATTGCATCTACGACTGTTCATTTTGTGTGAGCCGACGAAGCAATGACGTACAACGGGCAGCATTTTCGGTGAAGGAAGTTGTCGAATTGACCATGAACTTCTACCGTCGTAATTATATTGAGGGTCTTTTTTTAAGTTCGGGTATTTTCAAATCTGCCGACTACACCATGGAACGCTTAATGTTGGTCGTCAAGAAACTTCGGACGGAAGAACGGTTTAATGGTTACATCCATCTCAAGGCCATTCCGGGTGCGAGTGAATCGTTATTAAAAGAAGCAGGCCTATATGTTGACCGGATGAGTGTGAACCTCGAAATTCCCACTGAGGAGGGACTCAAGCTAGTTGCTCCCGAAAAGGATCATCAATCCGTTCGCGAGCCTCTAGCGATTATTAAAAATGAAATCCTAAACCTTCGGCAGGATAGAAAAAAAGACAAGAAAACACCCTTGTTTGTACCAGCAGGCCAAAGTACACAGCTGGTTATTGGAGCAACTCCAGAGAGCGACCTACAGATTATGCAGACCGCCAATACATTCTATAAAGATTACAATCTCAAACGGGTTTATTATTCGGGTTATATTCCCATCAACGCGACCGATTCCAACCTTCCCCAAATTGGGACATCACCACCTCTTGTACGTGAAAACAGACTTTATCAGACAGATTGGCTACTTCGGTTTTATGGTTTTTCGCTTCATGAAATACTCAACAGCACGCATCAACATCTCGATCTAGAAATAGACCCTAAGCTTGCTTGGGCGCTACGCAACCCACAATTCTTTCCCATCGACATCAACAGCGCTACGTATGAGTGGATTATCCGAATCCCCGGTATTGGCAGGCAATCCGCAAACAAAATTGTGCAGTCGCGCAAATATGGGAAATTAAAGGAATATCAACTTCGAAAAATAGGAATTGCCTATAATCGTGCCAAATATTTTATGGTTTGCCAGGATACACTCATCGCTGGAGGCTTCCACTATCCCGAAAACATCAGAAAGTCTATTCTTGAAACTAATCCCCGTGCACAGGTCACGGCTTCCAATACCCAGCTAACACTTTTCTAATGGACTATATTTTTGACGGAAGTTATTCCGGATACCTCTGTTGTGTATTTGAGGCCTTTGAACGGAAAGAATTTGATAGCATTCCTACAACAGAAAAGTCCATGGAAATTAATATTTTTTCGGAGAAGCGACAGGTTCATACTGATGTAAAAAAAGCCATGCGCATTTTAGTGGGAATGGAAAAGATACTCGGAGCACAAGAAACAAAAATTTTTTATCTTAACTTTTTGTCCGATAATCAATCGGAATGGCTCAATGGATTTCGACTGATCGTTGAACTTTTTCGAAGGGGAAAATTGGATATACGCAATTATGGATACCCACCTATACTCCGTATCCATCAGACGATCAAAAAGATCAGCCGCGAACGACACCGCATGAAAGCTTTTATCCGATTTGTCAAGTCTAACGATAATCTCTACACAGCCATCGTTGAACCCGATTTCAATGTGATTCCTCTGGTTGTAGACTTCTTTAAAAATCGATTCGCCGACCAGTGCTGGTTAATTTATGATATACGGCGAAACTATGGCTTCCATTATGATGGCAAAAATATCTTGGAGGTATCCAACAACAATACACATGAGGTTCAAGATCCATATCAGCTAGAAGTGGATCTCGACCCTCAAGAAAAAGATTATCAGCATCTCTGGAAGACTTATTTTAAGAGTACCTCTATTGAATCACGCAAAAACCTGAAGCTTCACTTAAGACATGTTCCCAAACGTTACTGGAAATATCTCGTCGAAAAACAATAAGTCCCGAATTAGCGAAAATCCTATTCATATCATTATTTTGATCCGCCAAACAGCTTGCTCACCAACCAAATGACAATAGCGACGACGACAACAACCAATAGGATGCCCGACCACACACCAGCTTTAAATATACCTTCAATTGCTGCACAGCTCGACACGAGCACCAATAAACTCGACATGAGCGCAAATGGAATTATCTTTTTCATAAATACCTGTTTTAATTATTAATTGGAAGTATGACAATACTGGCCTTGAAAATGTTTTACAGCAATGACGTTCATGTACTTTTTACATCTCACTGCGGATACGTCCGATACGTTCACTGCATTAAATACTTGAGTAGTCCGTATTTTTTTGTCATAAAGTGAATGCGCTACGTTATTTACACCCTAAAAATACGGTTAACGGACCAAGGGAAGCTTTTGGGTACAGCATTTGATTCTGTTTACCCAAATAGCAAAATAGAATTTAAACAATAATTAACTAAAGATATGGACACTATACACCAAAAAGCACAAAAAATAGGATTGGAAAAAGGTTATTATCTATTATTAATGGCTATATTGGATTTACCTGTTGATGGTAAGGAAAAATCGGAAAAGAAAAAATAAGGTTGGTTCACCAAGATACACAAAGGAAATCCAGCGGTCTCAATAGTATTTGATACTCCCCTATTAAGGAATAGGGGAGTATTTTATTAAGGACCCCGTTTTTAATAACCTTCGTTCTGTTTAAAATCCTTCGTCACATCCATGACACTTTGTGGAATCGGAAACAAACGCCTGAACGGTTGTGTTGCCGGTTTGGCACTATAAGGCAGATCATACTTTCCGAAACGTATCATTTGTGGGCGGCGAAGCAGCTCCCAGTACGTTTCAAAAGCAATTTCACGGTAAAGATCGCCCGCATTTAAAGAGGAAATTGTCTTCCCAGGTTCACTTCCATAGAGTGACTCCCTCGTGCGTGATGAACGTAATTTATTAATATCATTGAGCGCCAAATTCACTTCTCCTTTTCTGAAATAAGCTTCGGCACGCATTGTGTAAATTGCACCAAGGCGCACCAATGGAATATCGACATTACTTGAGCCATTGCCGTCTCCGGGATCGTATTCATATTTAAAAACCCGAACACCACGATTGATTTGATCTTGCTTAAAGACAGCCTGTTTGGGATCGTCAAAATTGAGTTCTGGAGTAAATACCATCTTTGTACCAGCGCTTTTCTCCATAGACAATTGCGATACCTTAATACGTCCGTCTGCGGTCATTTCAAAAGCCCCATTTGCAGTCAGCTTTGGTCCATACTGTTGGCCTTCAATAATACCGCGGTTAAAATGAAACCACATCAGATTTGTCCCCGGTACAATATCTGTCGATGGAACACTTTGCTCCCGATCATTATAAAACCAAGTA
Organism: Sphingobacterium paramultivorum; assembly: GCF_014109745.1. NCBI lineage: Bacteria > Pseudomonadati > Bacteroidota > Sphingobacteriia > Sphingobacteriales > Sphingobacteriaceae > Sphingobacterium > Sphingobacterium paramultivorum. The sequence continues at coordinate 471,869 of NZ_CP058555.1, read as the reverse complement.
CCGTCGCCATATTGATACTTTCTTGAGAAACGTGGATCATCATGATTTCCATTCCACGTCGCATAAAATTCAGGTGTGATACAGGCTGCATTGGTACCACGATTTACCGGAGTAGGTCGCTGGTTACGTTCGACGCAGACATAAGCAAAAGAATTGGATCCATTTCTGATCTTATCGATTTTCTGTGTAATTACCCAGATTAGCTCTGGGCCTTTCTCATTTTTAATGGAAAAGCTATTAAAATAGTTGCTTTCCAAACGGAATTTTGAAGAATTGATCAGCAGTGAAGAATAATAGATGACCCTATCCATATCTGTTCCATCACCAGAAGCAGCTTTCTCGGTAAATTCATAGGTATTTGCCATCCTGTTTTTAAAAACAGCGCGATTGAGATACATCTGTGTTAATAAACCGTAGGCTGCTTCTTTGGTAAATCGACCATTGTGGGTGGATTGATCGCCCAATGAAGCCAAATCAGGAAGTAAGCTCTCGACTTCTACAATCAGTTCATCAATAGTGGAGGCCGCCTTTTTTATTTCCAAAGGTGCCCGTTCATTCAAAGGGTCTCTATAAGGAACCTGACCATACAAATCCAGAACCGTATACATATAGAATGCCAGTAGTCCTTTGGATTCTGCAAGAAAGAGCTTTTTTTGTGGGATATTTGACTCAGTCACAGCTTTAACCGCCGTCATTGCTCGTGTGATTCCATTGGTTAACATATTCCAATTGTCCGTGACAATGGCATTATCTGGTGTCCAGGTAAATTCATGCATCGAACGCCATTTACCGCCATCCCCCCAATCGCTTCCACGGGTTGCCAAAATAGCTTCATCAGTGGTATATTGCTGGAGGGCAAAAACACCACCATGATCAACAAAAGTTCCTTTTCCCAGACGATCATAAGCCGCGGCCAATGCGCCTTCGGGATTTGAAGCATCGTCACCAAGAACCTCATCGAGTACCTGTTCATCCAACTTTGTACAACTACCTAAAAGCAACATAAAGGATAGGCAGAGGATATATTTATTAAAAAAAATCTTTTTCATCACTAAAATTTAATCGTTGCACCAAATAAAAATGTCTTCGCCGAAGGATAGGCCGTATAATCAACCCCCAGTGACTGGTTGCCGTTACTTACACGCGGGCTGTTGATTAACGGATCATATCCCGAATATTTTGTTACCGTCCATAGGTTCTGTCCCGTTACGTACAATCCAACGGATTGAACCCATCTCTTGCTGACCAAAGGTATCGTATAGCCTAAACGAACAGAATTAAGACGAATAAAATCAGACTTTTCGAGGTAAAGCGTTGAAATCTGCGGGTTATTGGAAGGACTGATATTGGGCGCATAATACCTATTGGACACGTTTCTATCCGATGCCAGATTATTAATATTCAAGGCATTCATCGCCATATTATTAAAATTATAACCGCCCAACTGTCCAATAAATGAAAAAGAAAAATCAAATGCCTTATAGTACATTTGGCTGTTCAGACCGTAGGTAAATTTAGGTAAAGCCCCTTCGATAATTCGACGCTGGTCACTATATTGGTAATTACCTTTATCATCTACTCCTTCATAATCCCATAAATAAAAGGAGCCGGCAGCATATCCGCTCTTATAAATATTGACGTTCACACCAGATTGCCCCGGTCCTGCAATAGCGCCAGAAAGAATTTCGGATACTGGCAAATCTTGGATCTTATTTTGCAGTGTAGCGCCATTGACATCCACTGTCCAGCTAAATCCTTCCTTATTGATCAACTTTGATCCGAGTAAAAACTCAAATCCTTTATTTACCAATTTACCATCGATATTGACCCAAATATCGGCCGTAGGACTCAATACCTGCGAAGGGATATTTAATATTGCATCTGTGGTGGTTTTATTGTAGTATTCCAATGTTCCGTACAATTTACCTTTCCATAAATCAAAATCAACACCGAAGTTTGTTTGTGTCACAACCTCCCATTTTAAATTTGGATTGGGTGTACGATTGACAGATACGCCGTTGACCAGTGCAAGATCGTCATTCATGTAATAGCCATTGCCAGCTGCCAAGGAATAACTCGCTTTGGTGATCTTATTCTGCACTTCTTGATTACCCGTATTCCCCCAACTGGCCCTGAATTTCAAGTCATTCAGCCAATTGGTCTCTTTCAGAAAGTTTTCCTTCGCGATATTCCAGCCCAAGGCAAATGAAGGAAAATAGCCATATTTGTTATTCTTTCCGAACCGGGTCGATCCATCGGCACGCAAGGAAGCTGTCAACAGGTAACGATTGTCATAACTATAGTTTACACGTGTAAAATAGGACTGCAGTTCATTCTCCTGAGAAAAACCTGTCGCTGTTGTTGGACGCCCAGCGTAGCCCGGATTATTTTCAGGAAGTACACCTTCCCCCTTATTTGCGATACCATCAATGGTATAACCATTTCCTCCATTATCAAATTTCTGATAGGAAAATCCCGCTAAAGCTTCAATTTTATGTTTATCGATCAGTTTACTATAATTCAGGTAATGCTCGAGCAGGGTATTTTTCGAATTCTGATTATATTTCATGAATCTTCCTCGGGGATTGAGGTCGGTAATATTGGGGAAAATAGTTGTATTCCGTTCACCCATGGCGCGGTCAATTCCCAAATTGAACTTGTATACCAGCCCATCGATAATGCGAAAAGAAATATCCAAATTACCTAATGCACGCAGTGTCCGCGTATTATCCCGATAGATATCCAACAGATACATCGGGTTGTAATGCGCATTCATATTAAAATTTGTAAAATTCCCTTTGTCATCAAATACCGAACGGGTAGGATTTGCCATCAAGGTATGTGTAATCAATTGGCCAAATGCCCCCGTATTGTCACTTGTCGGCACACCAATATCTTTGGTTTCACTAGCCGTAAGGTTAAATCCAACCGTAAGCCTTTTATCATCCAAAAAAGATTCGGAAGCATTAACACGAGCAGAAGTTCGTCTAAAATCACTATTCTGTACAATCCCCTGCTGGTCCATTTGTGCGGCAGACACATAATAATTACCTGTACTACTTGCTTTTGAAAAGGAGAGGGAATTGTTCCTTGTTTTTGCCGTACGATAGACCACATCCTGCCAATCGGTGTTACTACCGTGATCAAAAGCCTTATCTTTTATTGCACTGCGGTATTGTTCGGCAGACATCACATCTACTTTATGAGCCACCGAAGAAAATCCCAGATACGAATCAGCCGTTAGATTGGCCTCCCCCTTCTTGCCTTTTTTTGTCGTAATAATCACCACGCCGTTAGAACCTCTCGCCCCGTAAATTGCCGCTGCTGAAGCATCTTTAAGTACCGTAATGGATTCGATATCGCTTGTATTCAGAAAATTCAGTGGATTTTTAGGTCTACTTGAACCAAAACCGATATCCTGACCACCAGGACTCACATTTTCATTGCTCAAGGGTACTCCATCAACAACAAATAGCGGTGTACTGCCACTGCGGATAGAACCTACCCCTCTAATCGTTACATCCACGCCACCGCCTGGCTCGCCGCTGTTCCCTACTACACGCACGCCGGGAACTTTACCTTGAATTAGATTATCGGCCGAGATGACCGCTCCCTGTCTGAAACTCTTTTCATCCAACTGATTGACAGAACCTGTTAGATCCTGCTTCGTCTGCTTTCCATATCCCACAACGACAACCTCATCCATTGCATTGATCACCGTATCCAATTGAACAGTCAATACATTGTTATTATTGACAGCGACATCTTTAGCCTGGTAACCTACGATCGTAAACTGAAGAACAGGATTTTGGCTTTGTACCTCAATTCGGAAGCTCCCATCCGCTTGGGTACTGGTCTTATTGCCCATTCCTTTTTCTGTTACCGTTACAGCAGCAAGACCCTTACCGTCTACCGATTTGACTATCCCTGTGATCTGCCGTTTCTGAATATTCATCCGAATGTCTTCTGTTTTCGACAAGGCAACCGCGGTGCGATTCAATACAATATTATTATCTACACGCTTGTAATCGATCTTGTATCGCTTACAGATGTCTTCCAATACATCGTTAAATGGTACATTTCTATAATTTACATTGACAAGCCTATCTTCCGAAAAGATGGACTCGTTAAAGAAAATATTAACACCACTTTTCTTTTGTAGGTCTTTGAGAACGGTAGATAGTTTGGCATTTTTCATGGATAAACTTACCTTTTGCGCGTAAGTCATCGCTCCGACATGCATATTTGCGGCAAATAAGAGCGGCAAAGCAATAGACAATTTCATTGAAATTGGAATTTTAAAGCATACGTTTTCCTTCATCGGGAAAACGCGAGCCCGATTTTTTTTATAAATTTGCATTGGTTGATAAATTAATAATAAGCGACTTGATCTATCAATCTAGGATTTATCCAAAATCCATCAATTAGACAGGAGTGCTTCCAACACTCCTGTTTTTTTCCTGTTACATCACCTCTACCCTCCTTTCCTTCCGCTCAAAGCGGACACCCCCGGCTAGAGCGATTGTTTTCAACAGTTTATCGATATTTTCATATCGGGATATAGAACCCGAAAAACGAACTTTTTCCAAATTACCATGATAGCGGATTTCGACGTCATACCAGCGGCTAATTGCCTCCATCACCTCATAGATCGAAGCATTGTCAAAGGCAAAATTTCCATTTTTCCATGCCATGAAGTAAAAAGGATCAACCACAGCTTTGGTAAATACAGCTTTCTTGATATCGTATCGTGACTGTTCATTGGGTATCAGGAACTTCTCGCCAACTTGGGCTCCCGCATAGGTCAATTTCACTTTTCCTTCAGTAAGTGTAGTGACTACCTGCTGATTATAACTGGAGATATTAAAAGCTGTCCCTAGCACCTCCAACGACTGCCCACCCGTTTTCACTATAAAAGGAACGCGTTTGCCTCCATTCATGACCTTTGTGACCTCAAAGTAAGCTTCACCTTCCAGATCAACCTCCCGAATCTGCGCCCGAAAATTGATGGGGTAGCGAATTTTCGTCATAGCATTGAGCCACACCTGTGTACCATCGGGAAGCACCAATTTGTACTCACCGCCTTTAGGTGTCACAATCGTATTATACACCAATTTATTTTCAGCTTGCCCCTGCGGGAAATGGTAGGTAATTTTTCCGTCTTTGGTTTTACGAACAGTAAACGATGTGCGCACGATGGTAGTATCTCCAATGATTTTCTCAAGATCGACAGCGGTTCCATCATCAAATAGGATCTGAGCTGTCTGCCTTCCCGGTACCACGGCCGAATCTTGGCTGGCCAATCTTCTTTCGACAGTCTGTATAGAGGGTTGCTGCAAATAAAAATATAGTGAAGCTACAAAAGCGCCTAAAATAACAGAAGCTGCCACTTTAAGCCACAAACGCCTTGGCTCTACGACGCTATCCACGGCGGGAATAGCTCCAATTTTCCTATCCGCCCTTATACGGGATAAAATGTGCTGAAATTGTCGCTCTTTGTCGATAGCTGTCTCCTCGACAACATGCTCTCCCTTTTCCCACTGCTCTTCCAAAGCAGCAATAAACTTAGGGTCATTTACCAACTCCCGAATCCGTTTGATCTCCGCCGCATTACAAGAACCTCTTCTATATTTTTTGATCAGTTCGTTGTACTCCTTATTTTCATTCATGCTTTCTTTGCTCTTCTATACTAACTAATCGAACGAAAAAGAAAGATGTACCAATGGAATTGTAAAGTATTTAAAAAATAATAAAAGCGGCATCAACCCTTGGCTGTCCAGGTTACTATTACTTACGTTAAAGATGCTTTATGCTACAAAAAAAACAGAAAAATCTTGTCCAGACGAAGACGGACAAATTTACTTGCCAGGGCCAGATGATTGCGCACCGTATTTTTGGATAGCCCCACCTGTTCGGCAATATCTTGATAACTATGATCTTCCAGCTTATTAAGACGATAGATACGCTGCTGCTGTTCAGGAAGTTCTCCGATGATTTTTTCCAATTCTTGTTGAAGCTCACGGTAGTCCAGTTGTTGTGCCAATGCCTGTCCAGCTTCTTCCCAATCCGCATGTTGATCGAGTTCATATTGATCACGCAATACCTTTCGCCTAAATCCAGAAATAGCCATACGTTTGGCAACGCGATATAAAAAGGGATAAATTGATTCCGGAGTGTTTATTTTTTCACGATAACGATGTAACTGCACAAAGGCTTCCTGTGTAATTTCTTCTGCCTCTTCCAACTGACCTGAGAAATATAATGCGCGTGAAAAAATCTGTGGCTGATATTTTTCAAACACACGTCGAAAAGCCTGCTCATTTCCTTGCTGGAAAAGAGTGAACGTATTTATTTCAATAGGCATTTCCTTTAAACTCATCGGTTGTTTCTTATCGTAAAAAAATATGGATAAATAAACGATGTCCATTTAACTTTACTGTTAAGCGAACATAAATTTATCTCAATACTTTTTGGTAATAGAAGATAATTGGTTGAATCTTACTACTAAAATATAAAAAGGAAATGGAAAATACACTTTTATTCTTTTTGTGAAGATCCAGGAAGATGCTACAATGGAAAAATAAAGCCTTTTTCAACTACATGAAAAAGGCTTTTAGTCATATTTACATCAACAATTTTTCCTAAACTCCTCAGGACTCATTCCTTTATTTGCTTTAAAAAATGTACTGAAATATGGTACATTTTCAAAACCAAGTTCAAAGGCAATTTCTTTTACAGTTTTAAAAGTATGATAAAGCAGTCGCTCGGCCTCCAATAGTATGCGTCCACGGATAATAGTACCGCAGCTCGTCGATCTTTTTTTTCGACAAATCCGATTAAGATAGTTGATCGATATATTCAATTGCGCTGCATAAAATGACGGATAACGCTGCTGCGCATAATGACTATTAACCAAAGATTCGAAACTTCGGATTTTATCGTCATCTTCCTCCTGCTTTACAGCCACATGATCGACCACGATTTGCCGTCCCAAAATCTGGAGCAGCATGGTTAAGTAGCGGCTCAATACACCGTGAGCACTCAACTTGACTGGATTATAAGCTGTTTCCATCAAACTTACTATATGTAGACAACTGATCATATCTTCTTTTGAGAGCACAAAAGCGTGCTTACATCTACTCCTTAAAAAATGAAAGAAGTTTCTTACGGCAGTGTTCTGCCTTTCCATGAAAAAAGATTCTGTAAATAAGACACTGTATCCTTCTACAGACGAACCTGCCTGAAAACTACACACACAATTTGAATTTATGCTGATTATATCATGGCCAGCTATAATCTGTACGCTCTGATCCGCTACCATAGACAGTTCACCACTCTTGATAAACAAAAGGGTATAAAAAGATCTTAGATGGAGCGTATTTTGATTTGCTTTAGCTTGTAAAAAAGCTGCTATAGGCATAATAACGATTCCCTTCGAAGCGGAATCAATATCTTCTAATTTTAGAAAATCTAGTTTCTCTTTTCGTATTACCATTTCTTTATGATTATTCTGTAAAAAAATATTTGTGGAATAATCAAATGATTGGCGGTCTAAAAATTTCAGGTAGTATACCTCCGAAGGTATCGGAGGCAAAGTCTTTCGGATAGACAGTCTTCACAGCAGGTACTATTGGAGAGCACAGCAAGATTTCCTTCACATACTGCACAAAGACCAATATTTCCATCCCCTTCATTTTGGCGAGCACATTGTTCACATCCTTTTGTTCAACCGTTTTTTCGCTAAGGAAACAGAAGCCTTTACAGCTCACTGCCGGTTCAAAACGATTGACACAGAGATTTTGCTCGATATAGGTGCGATTGCACTCAAATTCAATAAATGCCCACAACAGATTGGTTGCCTGCACACATATTGCCCAAGCCATTGTCATACAAAACCACCATCTACAGCGCTGAGACTTCATTGATCCGATCTATTTTGTTGTGCTATTACGTTCGCGCAAATATTCTAAAATGGCACGTGCCTCTTCCTGCTTCAAGCCCAAACTAATCATTGGCGAACCATATTCCTTACTAAGTACTTTCGCGTCGGCATCCTTCTCCAGCATGGTTGCCGGATCCAGCATCATGTTCATAATCCACTCCGGGGTACGACGTTTGATGACAGCGTCCAGCGATGGGCCTACCAATGTGCGATCAAAACTATGGCACATTGCACATTTCGACACAAATAGTTCTACCCCCCTATTTGCAAGCTGCGCATCAAAGGGTTTGTGTTCAAAGGAGGTAATGGTTCCTACACCTTTGGATCCCTCTGTTTTATAATCGAGCATGGCCGCGGGCTCAGCTACGGAAGGTTGCTGGGCACCATCTTCTTTCTTGGCTTTTGTCCCCTCATTTCCGCTACACGCCAGTATAGCTACAAAACCGAAACAGCCCAGGATTACGTTGATTCTCTTTTTCATTTTTATTGTTTAAGTATATTGGTAAAATAAATTCTGTTTGTGTTAAGTGACCTGCACCAGATATTTTATATCATCCTGATTTGATTTTTTGCCCTCTTTCCATAGTTCGACAATGACTTCCCAACGACCAGGCATAGAAAAATTAACCGTGCCTTCATAGTAACCATTACCTGTACTTTCAGCAGCAAAATTTTCCGAAGACCCCGTTTCCGTAGTAGGCCTATTGGTCTTTAGTTTAATGACATAATGATCTAATACCGGAAAATGATGACCATCCATTTTATTCATTAAAAATCGGATCGGATGCTTTCCCTGCTTTACGCTATCAGGCAATAGGCAGGAAATAAATATGCGGCTATCATCTCTAGTTCCTGAGCTCATTGTTCGCATGGTTGCTGCTGCAGTAACCGGAATCTTGATGGCAACTGTATCTTTTATGCGATTGTGACTACGTATCGTATGTAATTGCCAGCCCTTTCCCATCTGCGGGATATCTGCCATAATAAAAACCATTGGGCCTCTATACCAGCCTTCGCCGAGCGCGACGGGATGTTCAAAGGGGCCACCATGCTTCATACGTCCCATACTCATTTCTGGATAGAAATCAAGGGATTTGTCATTGATCGGATTTCCCGAAGTATCTCTTAAACGCAGATAAATGGTATGATATTTATTGTTGAGTTTGGCATCCGCATATATGGTATAATTGGTAAAATCCCAAACCGTATCCGCTACACGGACCAGATCGGACTCCTTAGGCAGGATAAAATCCGTAGCATTCTTACCGTTCTTTTTTGAATGATCGGCAGTACAGGATGAAGTTGAAAAAGCAACTGAAAACGCGAGTAGCAGTAATATCACGCCCCCGACAGTCCTTACACGGGAATATAAATTCATATGTATTGATTTAAATCTTTTGAAAATAGACAGTACCTGCCATCAGTCAACATGCCGACAGCCCGTACGAAAAGCAAAATGACTTAAACCAAAGGTGGATGAAAAATAGTAAAGATTGGTCTATAGCTATAGTTTGTCTGATATGCTGGAAGTAAGGTCTCCGCAGCTGCTTCTTCAAAAAAAGCGATATCAAGGTTAAAACATTGCTGATTATTGATAAATACAACGTCGATTATACGAGATTCCAGATTCTTTTGTTCCTTCTCCTCATGTTCACGCATTTTCTTCATCAAAATACATTGTCCTCTACAGGAAAGTGCCTTTTCGTTGAATCGATTGATACACTCATTCTTAGCGATATAATCTCTGTTAAATTCAAAAACAGTCCATAGCCATACCGACGAGAAGCTCTGCAGGAGCATCAGCGGCAGTAGAATCCATATCAATTGTTTCGCTTTCATGTATCGCTAGTGCAGCAAATATACTAATTATTGACATACCAGCAACGAACTGCCTCTTTTCAAAACGCCCAAATGTTTTCTAAAACATCAAGAAGTTTTAGTACATTTAGCTAAAAATCACGTGCTTTGAGCAAATGAAGTTTAATCCTCTTTTAGTCATTAAATTATTACTTGGGCTGTTTATCTGCATCGGAATAGCTTTGACCATATTGATGATGGTTCATAACAGCAAAGTTGTGGGAGCTTATGTCGTTTCTGGACTTTTCATACTATTCCCAGGTATTATCCTGTACGGTATGACCGTTGGATTTCGAGTATCCGAGAAAACCATAACACAACAGATCGCCCAACAGGAAAGTGTAACATCCGATCATAAAGGCCTATCCTATCAAATCCCTTTGCTAAAAACAACCCAATTTATCTCCTGGGAAATTATCGAGACCATTATCTACAGCAACTACCACAGCGACGACCAGGCGCAGTTCAGCTTTTATCTGACACAACCGGCATTGCAAATCGCGTCAGAAAAGCCAGGATGGATAGCGAAAGTCCTTTTACCCTTGATAAAAACAAGTAAAAAGGTCGTTATTTACGAAAATTGCATCAATTTTCGCGAAATCCCGAAAATGCTAGAAAAACATTTTTCCTCCATCAACCCTGTTGACATAAACGAAGTCCATGGAAAAGGAACACTACTGAGCTCAAAGACCACCTTAAGGGAAAATACGGTTCAGATCGAAGAATATTGGAAACCTAATCCAAATTTTGAGCCTGAAAAAGTCATTTATGATCGATACAACCGGACGATTGATGAATTGAAACAATCAAAAAACAGCTAAAATTTGTTTTCCTCGGCAAAATCACCCACGTCATCGTGTAATATTCAACAGGTATTGCTTATTATTTATTACTACGTTGGTGCATTGGCTTGATGATATTTATGTTCGCAGCTGAGGCAAGCAGAATAAAAATCCAAAATAAGCTGATCGGAGATATGACATAAATTCCAGCAATTATTGCTGATAAAATGGATAAATTTGTACCCGTTAACATTATTACGATGATTAAAAGAATAACAGCATATTGGAATGACCGTAGTAGTTCCTGGCGCAAGGAAAGGCATGAAGCTTGGTCCCGGCCGGAGACCGAACGCTGGCTTGCGTTTTTCAAGTCCATCCGTAGCCAGACTACGGGCAATAAAGTACTTGAGGTTGGTACTGCTACCGGATATTTTGCCAACATTATGACCCTTGCCGGTTTTGAAGTTACTGCCGTTGACCTCTCCCCGCAGATGATTGAATATGCAAAACTCGTCAGCCAAGAACTAGAACTTCGCGTAGACTATCGGGTCATGGATGCGCAAGTACTACAATTTGAAGCCAACACCTTTGACTTCGTCTTCACTAGGTTGATGACGTGGACCATCCCCGATCTTGAAACATGCTACCGCGAGATGGAACGTGTACTTAAGCCGGGCGGAAAACTGATCAACCTGGATGCCGATTTTGGGAAAACGGTCTTTAGTACCGAAAGGCACGATGAATGCCCATCGGGCGCTATCGATCAGATCAATGACATCAAATCGGCATTGGACATCAGTGCGCATCAACGTCCTGCTAAAGACGTCGAACTATTGGAAGCAGTTGGATTTGGTTCTATTGAAGTCGATATGGATGCCCAAAATCGTATTCTTGAACTCCCTTTCGAAACTGAAGGACTTTTTATGCTAGGGGCTATCAAAAAGTAAAATTTGTTCAACACCTTTGATCTGTTTTTCGTCTGGAAATGCTGGAAAACAATCGGTTTACTAACCTTTCATGCCAACCGATCTTTCATGATAAACTAAGTTTGTCATTTAAATTTTCATAAAAAAAAGCCCGATATAGATCGGGCTTTTACAGTAAATTGATTGTTATCAAGAGACAGCCTGATAAGCCTTCCGCGGAAACGAGATCCGAACAGAAACGCCTGTACCATGCTGATTCTCGAACTGCATTTTTCCATCAATCCGTTTGATCAAATCCTTACAGAGGGAGATACCCAATCCTGCACCATTTTTGCTCTCAGATTTTTTACGGTCCCAGCTATTGACAAAATTTAGATTATGGAGGACTTCCGAAGTAAGTTCTTCGCCATCATTGCTGACGATAAGTTCCCATCGATCGCTCCGATCATCGATCAATTGCAGTGTAATGGTACCGCCGACTCGTCCATATTTAATGGCATTGCTGATCACATTTCTAAGTACAAAAGCAAAGATTCCCTTATGGGTATCCACCCAAAAATCCTGGCTCACTGAATTTATTATCTGTATATTGAAACGTTGGATTTCTAGCGTATAGATCCCTAATACCGCGTCAATTTGAGCACAAATATTGCAGTTCTCAGTATTTTCAAGCTTATCTCGAAGTTGTGATTCTGTCCAGAGTAAAACCTCTTCCAACATCGTACGCGATCTGGCCACCTGTCCTTTTAGATTTAAAAAGATAAGTTTAAGATCCTCCTTATCGACTAAAGAAATATCATCAATCGCCAACAAAATTTCGACCGATGCAAATGGTGCTCTGAGATCATGTGAGGCAATCGATAGGACTTTAGTCTTGAAACTCTCGGCAATTTTTAATTCCTCATTATAATGGTGAATACGAATTGCCTGTTCACTGAGGATACTGTTTGCGGTCGTCAATTTGAGCTGCTCGACCTTTAACAACCGATTTTTTCGGATTAAAAAGTAGATCAGTACGCCTATCAGCGTTTTACTGATGACTATTCCAACAATAAGTAAGGTAATAATAGTTTGGCTTTGCACAATTTTTAGGTAATAAATTAACAATAATGACTAATGGAATACCAAAGCTAAACAATCACATGCTAATTAAAAAATTTACCTTAAAAAAAATTACACTTACCTCGATTCTTTCTTAACTCATTCAAAAAAAGGCTAGATCAATATTGACCTAGCCTTTACAAAAAAATATCCTCTAATAGACGTATACCTTATATACCTTTGGTTTAATGAACAATAGCTCAGTAAAATAGTTTTAAGTATCTTATTTTTGTTTATTCGCCAAATAAACCTATCTATTTTTAAATCCATTTCGGCGATGCTGCACTTTCAGCAAAGACTTCCTAAATTTCCAAAGCCTGCCTAAAGTCTACTGAATATGCTCAAAATTATTTGCAATTGGGTATGGCTGCCATCACATCCAGTGACATATCCATCGCTTTCTTGGCCCACTTTTTCAGATTGTCCAAATCAGCTGCTTTTAACGCCTTATTTCCAAAGATTACCGCATTAAGTGAATAATTTTTGGCATTCGCACAATTGCAATTTGGAATTATACTGTAGGCAGAAGCTTCTTTCGCTTTGCCTACGGCGTCCTTAAGCAAAACTTTGGCCTCATCCAGTGATCCAGCCTGATAGGCTTTTTTAAAGCTCATAAAGGCCATCTCGGCATAGGTAGATGCCATACCGCAGCCCGTATTTACCTTTTTGTTCTCCTGGGCCATTACCGAAAAAAACATACTCAGCAAGGTCATCGTAAAAAAATATTTCTTTTTCATGATAAGGGTATAATTATAGGGTTAAATCTAACTTAAAAACGCTATTTTATCGTTACAGTTTCTTTAATATCGAAAGAGCAATATCCATTGTTCAATCCTACCTTAGCAATGGCTGTATACGTCCCCGCTTTTGTGTAGGTATGACTCGCATCTCGTCCTGTAAAATCTTGCACCGTGCCATCACCAAAGTCCCATCGAACCGCATTGTCCACTGTCTCCTTGCCTGCATACGTAATGTTAAAATCAATCTTTGATGCATTTGAGTCTGAAGCCTTGTGCTCGACATCAATTAGAATAGATTGACCGAAACAATCCACCACGCTCTTCTCAACTTTATCACCGCAGGAAGAGACTGCTATCAGCCCCAAAAACAGGAGGCTCTTTTTTACAAGTTCCATAGAATAATCTGATTACACTTTTTTTGACAAGATAACAAGATATCCGTCACAACGTTTTCACTTTGTCCATTTTTTGTCTTGAAAAAAAATGATACATAATTCACAAAAACTTAATCATTTAAAAATACAGTATAAATAAACTTTGTTTAGTATTACAAAACTTATGTATTTTTATATAAAATGAAAAACCTAGCAACATATTACGTATTTGATCGCGCCAATACAGCGCTCTCCAAAGTGATTAAACCTATTCCACCTTTGCAGGATGGTGAAATTTTGGTCAACATACGTTATACCACACTCTGTGGCAGTGATCTTCATACCTATTGTGGGCTGCGCAACGAACCACGTCCTACAATTTTAGGTCATGAGATTGTAGGCGTTATCGCCGCGATTTCTCCTGATCATAGCGGACTTGATACACGAGGCAATCAGCTACATATTGGCGACCTGATTACCTGGACTGTTTTTTCCAGCGATCCGAATAGTGTCAACTATCAGCCGGATATTCCGCAGAAAAACGATAAGATCTACAAGTATGGTCACCGTCAGATAACCGAAGCGGATGACCTTCATGGTGGATTGGCCACACATATCATCTTACGGCCGCATACCTGCATACGAGTACTTCCAAAAGATATCTCCCCCGCAGTAGCCGCCACCATCAACTGTGCTGTTGCCACTTCGGCCGGAGCCCTTCGCCTGGCAGGAACCATTACGAAAAAAAACATTCATGTCGCAGGCATTGGATTATTGGGTCTGGTTAGCATTGCCATGTGCAAGGAAATGGGTGCCAAAAGTATCATAGCTTCTGACATTAATCCTGCACGTTTAGAACTTGCCAAGAAATTTGGTGCGACTGCTACAATAGATCTGCGTGAAACCACATCCAGCACAGCATTACAAGCTACAGTAATAGATCGATTTATCGACATGAGCGGCTCGCCAGAGGCTATGGAACTCGGCATCGAAACTTTGGCGCTCCATGGAAATGCTGTTTTCGTAGGTGCTGTGTTTAAGCAGCGCGCTACTGGGATAGACGCCGAAAAAGTGATTCGAAAGATGCTCACGATTAAGGGGCTGCACAATTACAACTATACCGATTTCTCCGCGGCTGTAGATTTTATCATCGAAAACTGGCAAAAGTATCCCTTCGAATCATTGATCGAACGCGACTTTCCACTGGCCGAAGTCAATGAAGCGATAAGCTATGCATTAACGCACAAACCAATACGAGCAGGTTTATTCATCAACCCCTCAACGGAGCAGCTTTAATGGAAAGAAAATTTAGAAAAGACCAGTGGAAAATGTTGTTTGTAACCATGTTTTGCTACTTATTCTTTTACACAGGGCGACACAATTTTGGATGGGCAGCAAGGGGTATTGCCAAAGAGCTAGACATCAGTTTTCAGCAAGTAGGCTGGATCAGTTTTGCAATGTTAATGGGCTATGCGATAGGCCAGCTCATCAATGGAAATCTCGCAGATCGATGGAGTCCCAAGATTATGATTGTCGCTGGCGGGGGGCTATCTATTCTCTGTAATCTCGTCATCAGTTTTGCCAGCTCCTATATTGCTATTTTGGTCCTTTGGACATTAAACGGCTATTTCCAGTCCATGGCCTGGGGCTCTGGAGGTAAGCTTATTTCCAACTGGTGGAACAGTTCCGAACGTGGCAAGGCCTTTGGCTTTTATACCATGGCTGCCGGAAGCTCTTCTGTTTTGACCTTTTTGATGGCCTTGTTACTCGTCCAACAGGAACAAAGCTGGCGTACACTATTTCGCTATCCCATCTTATTTCTTGCCGGGTCATTAGTGGTCTTTCTATTTGTAGCATATAGCGATCCCAAACGAAAAGGATATACTTCTGCTGAAGAAAAAGAAGGAATAGCGAAGCAGGAAGACGCACAGGAAAAGGTTTCAGCATCGGAAAAACAAGACAACTGGAAGCAGTCCTATCTACACGTATTTCGGCATCGCAACTTTATGATCGCTTCGCTGGCCATTGGATTTCAAAGTATGGCACGCTACGGTTTAATCTTTTGGGTGCCGATCCACTTTTTAGGGAACAACTATAAAGAATCCTCAGGCAACATGTGGCTTACACTGCTCATCCCAATTGGAATGGCTCTCGGAGCCCTATCTTTTGGGTACATTTCAGACCTCGTCTTTAACAAAGATAGAGGTAAATCTATTGCCGCAGGTATGATGATCAGCTGCATTATTGCTCTTCTCATTTATTGGTTACCTATTCACAACCACCTTCTGATGGGTATGCTCATGTTTACCTCAGGTTTCTTTGTATACGGTCCACAAGCCAATTTCTGGACCTTGAGTCCAGACCTATTGGGAGCCAGGCTCGTCGGGACAGGCATTGGTGTAATGAATATGTTTGCGTATGTATTTGCTGCTGTCGGTGAACCTTTGTTTGGTAAGCTGATCGATTACACGGGCAATACTGCCAATATATTTCTTTTCGTTGCGCTAATATGTGCGATATGTGCAACAATCATTAGTTTTGTCCAAAGCCCAAAATCAATATCAATTAAAAAACCATGATAAACCGAAAAAAATTCCTAAAAATTGGCAGCCTGGGTATTTCGGGACTTTTAGTTCCCGCCGCATTCAGCTTTGCAAAAACACGTACAGACCTAGACTCTGCAGCATCTGAGAACTTGGGAGCGAGACAGCAAAACCTAAAATTCGGTATTATTGCCGACCTGCATTATGACCTTATGCATGATGGTGAACGTCGTGCTCAACTTTTTATCGATGCAATGAACCATGAACAACCCGACTTCATTATTTCCTTAGGCGATTTCTGTGTCCCAAAATCCGCCAACAAAAAACTGATGGCTATATGGGCACAGTTTAAGGGTAAAAAACACTACGTACTGGGCAACCACGATACCGACGGCGGATTTACCAAACAGCAGGCTTTGGCTTTCTGGGATGCAACATCCCCCTATTATTCTTTTGACGATAAAGGTTTCCACTTTGTGGTGCTGGACGGCAATGAAAAAGATCCCGAAAATAAGATTGAAGGCTATCCACGTACCATTGGAAAAGAACAGCTTAATTGGTTAAAACAGGATCTCCAACAGACAAAACTCAGAACGATTATTTTTTGCCATCAAGGGCTCGATAATACCATGGGCGGCTTAGATAATGGCATGCAGGTACGCTATTTACTTGAACAGATCAACAAGGAAGCGGGTTTCAACAAAGTCATTCTCGTTTTGACAGGACACCATCACCTCAATTATCACAATGAGATAAACGGCATCCACTACGTACAGATCAATAGCTCTTCGTACTATTGGGCAGGCGAAACCTTTGAGAGCAAAGCTTTTGATGCAGCGTTCTATAAAGATCATGGCATCTTAAAACGCACATTGGTTTATCAGGATCCCATTTGGGCAACGGTATCGATTGGTAAGAAAGATATTACGATTCAGGGAACGGAAACCGTTATAGCAGGCATTCCACTCGACCAAACCGGAATTGATGTTTACAAAGACGTCTATCCCATTACTTCCAAAGTCGACTCCCGTAAACTGATGTACTGATGCAACAATCAGTGAATAGCCTGGTAAAAATCCCCTGATCTAAAAAAAGAAGCCGCTTTCCATAACGGAAAGGCGGCTTCTTTGTACTTCTTTCTTTCGACATCTTCAAGCAGAGCAACCCTAATGATTGGGTTCTACTTTTGTTCGCTATCGGTCTGATCGAGGACTATCTGTTGAATCGGCAAAGCCATATCGATACCTTCATCAGCAAAAGCTGCATAAATTTTGGTTAATAATCCGCTCTTGACACCGCCACTATCTTTGGATATTCTGACCCAAAAATAGAGTTCGACCACCACTGCCTGCGAGCTCACCTGCACAAATTGCACAGCAGTGCCACCTGAAGAAAGAATCTGCTCGTCCTCGTCCATTATTTTTTTGAGCAGCTGAGTTACCCATTCAAGGTCTACCCCATATTTTACCTCAAGTCGAATACTGAGACGTTTTTTTGCACCACCCTGGCTCCAGTTCATCACATGTGCATTGAGCAGATCCCCATTCGGCATAATCAGATCGGCCCCCTCTGCTGTCGCAATTACACTGCTGCGAAATCCGATAGATTTCACTTTTCCCGATCGCCCACCGATCTCAATTAGATCATCAACATTCACAGGCTTTTCAAAGGCAATGATCAAACCACTCACAAGATTGTTGACAAGCGTCTGCAAGCCGAAACCTATTCCTACACCCAACGCCCCTACGATAATTCCGATCTGCTGAACCGGAATCCCCAGCGCAGAAAAGGCCAGAAAAAATCCAATCACGATAATCGTGATCCGAACGAGCAAAATCCAACTTCCCAGTCTAAATTTATGCTGAGCTGCCCCTTCCTTTTTCTCCCATTGGGAGTCCGCAGCAAAATAGGAAACGATCTTCGAAAGCACCGTTGCACAGACCATAATTAATAGAAACACCGCGAGGTTATTGACGGAAAACTGATAGTTACCCAAACGGTGTTCGGTTTCCAAAAAGTCTCTCAAGGGATCTGCAAGGAACCTGAATTCGTAGAAATTTCGGCCAAAGAGCACAAACCATCCAACAATCAATACCGCATAGAAAAAAACCGGGGCTCTTTTGCCCACCCTATTATAATTGATATAAAATAATCTTCTTTCCTGCTTCTGATAGACCGAAGAAGCCAATTGCAATCCCTCATTGACCAATCGAATCACCCACAAAAACAAAATAAAAACCACGGCATTTGTCAATCCCGCCACCAAAAGCACTTTACTAAGGTTAAAACGCCCAAAAAGGTTCATTATAATGGACGCAAATTCCAGGAAAACCATAAATGCAATTGGAAAAAGTATCCAGCGTTCTTTGATCTCGTCGCGACGTTCCTTATTCAAGAGCGCCAGCAGACCGACCAGGCAGGAAAGGCTAGCAATGACAAGAATCAACCAACGTTCCGATCGCGAAGGTTGAAGCACGAGGTTATCTAATCCGGCTAAAATAAATAGGGTCAGAATGGAAAGCCATATCGCCATCCAATACCCTGTTATTGCCGGTCTAAAAACGAGGGATAAAAAGACCGAGGCAACAGTCAATATGGTGATCGTAAACACAAAAGGTGGCGCGGGAAATATAAATTGCATGACGCACAATCCGATGATTAACCCGCTCAGAAGCGGTCGGCGCAACAACAGACTTGACTGAACCATATTTTTATCGTTGATCCTCCTGCGCAATACATAGACATAGGAAACTACGACCAGGGTTGCCAAAAAAAAGAAAAGCAGTTTTCCCAGATGCGCTCTCAAATAATAAAAATAGAGCCATTTTGCTTTCACGAATGAGAAGAAGAGGATTTCATTCATCGGTCGTTCAAACTTACTTGGGAACCAAATATTGACAAAGTTGCGAGCTATCGTTCGGTTAGAGAGCCGGTTCTGGTAATAGAGCACCTCCTCCATATCCGATTCCAGCCGTGCCAGCTCGATATTAATTTTATTCTGCAGTTCGTGGACACTGTTGATCCGCTCTGCCAATTTCAGCGTAATGGGTGAAATCTCCCTTGCGATCACCCGAATCCTCCCCATATACCGGGCAAGATTAGCAGAATCCTTGGAGATGACAAAAAGTGCGGGGTCATTGCTCAACGAGTCGAGATCCAATTGATAATTTGTGATCCTATCCTGATAACGGTCCATATCGCGTTTTAAACTCCTTACCTCTATGGAAAGTGCGTTCAAGATGTTGAAGGTCACTGTAAGGTTGCGCGATGATTGGGCAGAACCCTTGTTTTCAAAGACACCATCTTTTGCAATATCATGTAAGACGATCAGCTCCTTCAGCCCCTGGTCCACGTTCAACGAATCGAAACCTTTGCGCAGAAAGGAACGCGATTGGCTCGCCAATAACTTAATATCCTCCAATACCCGATTTTGGCGGATGGCTGCACGGTCCATTTCCAAATCCCGGACACTCCTTTTAGCCGATTCTTTAAAAAATCGTTCCGTCTTGGCGACAAATCCCTGTTGAAGAGAATCTTGCGGATTACCAAATAGCACCTTTGAAAACAGTATGATGAAGAAACACGCTAAAAATTTCCTACTCATTGCCATTGAAGTTTATTTTTTTCCTTTAGGTATTTAAATTGTACTATGAACACCTAAATGTACATATATTGCTTTAATATTGTTTCATTATCCTTCATTTAACAGCAAGATATTTTATAGTTATCTCCCCCTCAATTCGATCTTTCACAAAGCCATAGCCGTTTCGGTCAAAACGCTATCAGTAGCCTAAAAACACGTCCGGGTTCATTTAACCATGATTCCAAGGCCAATTGCGCATCTTCCACCCGAAAAACACCCGTTATCAGTTCTTCGATCGGGCAGGTTTTCATTTTCAAGTAATTCATTACAGCAGCAAAATCCCTTGCCGTAGCATTGCGCGACCCTCTGATATCAAGCTCTTTTTTGACAAAAAATTGTGTATCAAAAGGAATCGCTTCCTTTGCATACCCGATATACAGCACTCTGCCTGTATATGCAGCGGCAGCAATGGCCGCCAGGTATGTTTCCTTTCGGCCAACGGCTTCGATAACAACATCAGCTCCCATGGACTGAGTCAACACATCCAACCTCGCATGCAGATCTTCCGTAGCGCTATTAATCGTATACTTTGCACCTAATTTTTTCGCTAGTTCGAGCTTTTCAGTACTCACATCCACAGCAATGATTGTAGCCCCCCGTAATACCGCCCGAATGATCGCCCCCACCCCAATCATACCACATCCAAATACCAATACAATATCGCTGTCTGTTACCGATGCTCGGTCAACGGCGTGGAAGCCCACACTCATAGGTTCCACTAGAGCCAATTCTTTGGATGAAAGTTGTCCCCCAGCGATGATCTTTTCAACAGGTAAGACAAGATATTCGGTCATGGCGCCATCGCGCTGCACCCCCATGGTCTCGTTGTAACGGCAAGCGTTGGGCCTATTATTTTTACATGCGGTACAAACACCACAGTTGGAATACGGGTTTACTGTAACGTTTGTACCAACCTTAAGATCAGTTGTTACATTACTCCCCAATTCCACGACCGTTGCCCCAATTTCATGCCCTGGTATGACCGGCAAATTGACCAATGGATTCAACCCCCGAAAGGTATTCAGATCTGAACCGCAGAACCCAACATAATCTACCTTTACGAGGACATGCCCATCTTTAACAGTCGGCTGCGGAATATCCATGATTTCCACACGTCCTTCTTTCACTATTTTTATTGCTTTCATTTATAAATGGCATCAAGATTTAAATAACAATTGCGTTGATTATGAATTGGATCAAAGCTCATATCGGAATCGATGAGATTTCCTGTTTTGGAATCTTTACTAGTATCGTATAGTCAAAAATAATTATATAGAATGGAGAAAGGAACTACATTAGCGATAAAAACTAACACGATATCGATCCATCCCCATTATATATCACAAAACCTCTCTTTCAAAAATCTCAAATAAGGGAAGGTTATCAACGATCAGATAAATTGCTTTATGCTAAAAAGATATTTATCAGATAAGTTCAGCTACTCGTAAAGCTGTTATGAAACCATAGCCTTCAAAAAAAACAAAACTCTCGGAATAATTCCACAAAAAACATACAACGATCTCTTAGAAATGCGTTGCTTGCGCAAAAAAAACACATTATCGACAACTGTAGGTAAAAAGTGCTATTTTTTTTTGAGAAAACGAGTATTATTGTATCTGAGATTAATATAGTATGTAACTATTTTTCCGCTTCGCATAATGATAAATAACGAAAAGAATAAACTCGATTTTACACTATTGAATATTGGCTATGCGGAACATCTGGCAGATTGGAACTTTCAAAATATTAAGAGTCCCTTTGCAAGAATACATTATGTATGTGAAGGTGAGGCATCTATTATTTTAAAGGATGAAATCATTAAACTTCGACCTGGCCATCTCTATCTTACACCAGCCTATATCCATCATAGCTATGCCTGTTCAGCTAAACTCTCGCTCTATTACATCCATATCTATGAAAATCCCGAAAGAAGGTCAAGTATTTTTGATCGTTACACTTTTCCAAAGGAGATCAAATCTGATCAGCTATTGGAGACTGTCATCCAGCATCTCTATGCCTCGAATCCAGGTCGTGAGTTAAAAATTTACGATCCAAAGGGCTACGATAATTCATCAGAATTAATGAAAAACATGGCACTTCAAACGGCTTCGCCTTTCGCCAGAGCCTCCGAAAACCAAGCGATCATTCATTTGTTGATGAGCCGATTTCTAGCAGAAGCGACCAACAAAATACCACAAGTAGAAAAACGACTTCTGCGTGTACTCGATTACATAGACGAAAATATCAATCATACGATTTCAATCGAACAACTTGCCAATCTGATTTTTATCTCCAAAGATCATCTGATCCGACTTTTCAAAAAACACATGAATGCCACACCGGTACATTACATCAATCAAAAAAAAATAGAAAAAGCACAGTTGATGATGTTAATCGATGAAGACAATATCCAACAGCTGTGCTTTAAATTGGGCTTTGAAAATATATCTTATTTCAACAGACTCTTTAAAAAAATAACGGGCGAAACACCTACGATTTATAAACGTCGAATAAGCAGATAAAGCAACCCATTATGAATAAGATCTTGAAGACATTGCTTTCGTTGCTAATTATGATGCCCCATCGGCAGCTTAATTTTCTTTAACTCCTCCAAATTATGTATTGGTCGCTCCAACTCGTAAGGAATCGGCTGACGCGAAAAACACTGAAAGTACTGTAGACAAGCATCTTTCCACCAAACTGCATCTCTAGCTTGGATTCTCAGTTTAGCTTGAACAGCCAAAAAACGTGGTCGATCAATATATTTTTCCATACGATCCCAAACTTTTTGAAACTCCCTCACTTTTTGGACACCGTGGTCATAACGGAAACATAATTCGGTCCAAAGCGTATTGCCGCTATTCATTCGATAATTCCAGGAAACATGATAAAACCACAATAAAAGATTTTCCGGACAGGTGGATATATTCCCATAAATCTTGTCCAATGGTGGATTATATTGTGTTACAGCACGACTTCCATTAACCGTTCGGTCAAAGCCCAATCCCACGCTATCCGCATTATGGTAATACCATGGCATCCAGTCTGGACGTCCCCCCGGAATATCTCCCCAAGGTTCTGGGCCGTAATGATGCTCAAAAGCAAAAAGGTGATGCAGGCCTAAAGGCATCATATAATCGACTGCTGCCTCCCGTGATTCAAGCATCAGCTTCTTTATAGGTTCTACAAACTCCTGGACTCCCGTAAAAGTCATTCTTATCCACTCATCCGCTATCTGAACCGACGACAGGTTATTGTTCCAAGCCAAACGACCAAAGGCATACCAGTTGGCTTGGGCAAAATGATGCCCCGTCCAATTGGTATCCAAACCAATATTGGCGACAGCAGCGATTGCAGTTTTACGTCCCAAATGCCCCCTACTGTCGGTCAATTTTGACACCGTTTGCCCTTTCCCATTGGCATAGGTATCACTATCCAATACTTCCTTAAACAAAGGAGCCAAATAGACCAAATGATTAGAAAAGCCTAGATATTCCTGTGTCAATTGAAATTCGAGCATCTTTGCTGTATTTGGCATCGCACCCAACAAAGGATTGAATGGCTCTCGGGGCTGAAAATCTATAGGCCCATTTTTTACTTGAAGAATAACATTGTCCCGGAACTCGCCATCAAGGGGAACAAACTCTTGATAAGCCTGTTTGGCACGGTCATCTTTAGTCGGATGATAGACAAAAGCCCGCCAAAACACTATACCACCATAAGGACTTAGCGCATCGGCAAGCATATTTGCCCCATCCGCATGGGTTCTTCCGTAATCTTGCGGTCCTGGTTGTCCTTCAGAATTTGCTTTAACCAAAAATCCACCGAAATCCGGAATTAATGCATAAATTTCTTTGACTTTGGATTTCCACCAGCGCTTAACTTCCTGATTTAAGGGATCTGAATTGGTTAAACCGCCTATGTTTTGAGGTGAGGAAAAATTGATTGAGACATATACTTTAATGCCATATTTACGAAAGACATCCGCCAATGCTTTAACCTTTTTCAGATAATCCGTCTTCAAGAGATCCGACGAAGCATTCACGTTATTCAATACCGTCGCATTAATTCCTATTGAAGCATTGGCTCGTCCATATTGTTCATATCGGGGTGAAAGTTTATTCGGCAACTCCTCCCAGTTCCATAATGAATGCCCGGCATAGCCGCGTTCTATTGTCCCGTCGAGATTATCCCAGTGGTTTAAAACCCTGATATCATAGGCAGGTATTTCAACCAATCCCGAGCGGGGTATCCCTGCTCCCGTTTCCTGAAGACGTAATAAATGATAAACAGCATATAATATACCCACAGATTGGCCTGCAATCATATAAACCTGATTTTCGTGTTGGCTTATCTGATAGCCATCTTTTAAATCCTTTCGGCTAGGATCTAATTTTAAGATGACATCCCCTCCCTTCCAGTAACATTCCAGTTCCTGTTTTGCCAATGCCAAGGTTACATCGGTTGATTTTCCTTTGATAACCTGGATGGTGCCTACAGGTTTTACCTGTTTTGAAAACCGCAGCCACAATTGGCTGCCATCCTCCGACCGTAAAGTAGCGGGGAAAATAAAAAGCAACGCCAACAATAAGAAATGGAAATACATAGTATACCTCATCCGTAAAAAAACAAATACATCTTTTAAGAAGACAATCCATCTATTGGCTTAATATGACCATTCTCATCATACGTCAACTCAATAACTTTCATGCTTCTGAGCCAGGTCTTTCCTCCAGATGGAACCGAGTCGTGATAAAATAGGTACCACTTGCCCTTGAATTCCACGATGCTGTGGTGTGTGGTCCAACCAACAACAGGCGATAAGATCACCCCTTGATAAGTAAATGGTCCATAAGGATTGTCTCCGATGGCATAACAAATCAAATGGCTGTCGCCTGTAGAATAGGAAAAATAATACTTACCTTGATATTTATGCATCCAGGAAGCTTCAAAAAATCGCTTTTCCGTATCCCCATGCTTTAATGGTTTGCCCTCTTTATCTAAAATAACTAGATCCCGCGGCTGTTCCGAAAACTCCAGCATATCAGCAGACATCTTGACAACCTTAGGCGACAATGCAGTTTCATCAGATTTTGGCAATTCATTGGGCGAAACAATCTTATTATTCCGATAAAATTGGAGCTGTCCACCCCATATACCACCAAAATATAAATAATAGGAACCATCTGTATCTTTATAAGCACATGGATCAATACTGTAGCTTCCCTTAATTGGATTATCCTGCGGCACAAATGGTCCATAGGGTTGGTCTGCCATAGCGACACCCAGTCTAAAAATATCGTTTTTGTCTTTCATGGAGAAATACATATAGTACTTCCCATCTTTCTCGGCTACATCGGAATCCCAAAGCTGACGACCGGCCCAGGGAATGTTTTTTACATCCAATACCTTTCCATGATCAACAACCGCCGCATTGATATCTTCTAGGGAAAATACATGGTAATCCTGCATATCAAAATGGTCGCCGTTATCATTTTCGGGGATGCCGCTTTCCCTATCGTGAGAGGGATAAATATAAATTTTGTTTTCAAAAACATGTGCTGAAGGATCAGCCATGTAATCTCCCGGATATAAATACTTACTTTTGTTCATTTTTCTTATTTCTTTTTTTTTTTTGAGTCAACGCAATAATATCCTTTACAAAAGGTTTGGGCTGATAATTCCGGTCAAATAACAACGGATAGTCTGTACGTCCCGGAATAGGCCAGCCATTCTTCCATGAGTCTCCATCGCCAACACCCCACAATGTCACACGTGATATTTTATCCCGATGTTTGAGATATAAATTAAAAAACGCTACATATCTCGCTCCCAACTCATTCATTTTCGCTGCAGGAAGTCCTTTTTCGTACGGATTCATCGCTTTACTGTAGGCATGACGCTCCCCTATTTCCGCTCCCATATTGGGACGTACATGCGGTAGGACCGAAATATCCATTTCCGTCACCATTACCTTCGCACCAAGCCCCGCAAATCCGAGTATGGTTTTTTCGACTTCATCGACCGATGGATTGTCCAATGCATTATGTTCCTGCATACCAATTCCAGTGACCTGCCCACCGGCAGCCTTTACCTGTTGCACCATGCGCATAATACCCTTTCTTTTTTCGGGGATAGCAGTTGAATAATCGTTATAATATAATTCTGCATTTGGATCTGCCTCATGCGCAAATTTGAAGGCCAATTCAATAAATTGCGGCCCGATGATCTGGTAGAATTTGCTTTTACGCCATTCTCCATTATCCAATATGGCCTCATTCACCACATCCCAACCAAATACCCTTCCTTTATAACGGGAAACAACGGTTTGTATATGCTTCCGCATGCGTTCGATAAGTACCTCTCGGGTGACCTCTTTCCCATTTTTATCGACAAAAAACCAAGCTGGTGTCTGCGAATGCCAAATCAGCGTATGACCGATAATTTGCATTTTATTTTTTTCTCCAAATGCGACAAAGCGGTCCGCATCCTTAAAATCGAACTCACCTTCCCTTGGTTGCAAAAACATACTTTTCATACAATTCTCGGCAACTATGGAGTTGAACTGCGTTTTGACCACCGCGACCGCTGCCTGATCGCGCTCCCATATCTGATCAAGGTTTAATGCTGTTCCTATAAAAAATTTATCCTCAAATGCATCTTTCAAGGTCAATGAATCAGGAGCCCCCTTCAGGTTCTGCAAAGTGGCTGAAGCAGCAGGACCAAATAGTAAGGCTGCTACCGCCACAAAAATAGTTTTTAACATCTTCATGGTTTATTTTTGATTAATAAGTATGTCTTGATTCTATATCTTGGTTGATTTTGTCGATCGTTATATCATCCAGTTCGTATTTGGAGATAACATACATCGCGAGCACCAAAAGTACTGCAGGAATAACAGCCACCAACCATAGAATTCCCTTTTCAGCCAATGCAGATTGGCTTACGGCATTATCTTTATCAAATTCAACATAAGTCAGTACCAATCCAGGGACGACTCCTCCCAATGCCATTCCAGCCTTATAAAAAATACCTGTCAGTGCATTGACAATGCCCGAAATACGCTTACCGGTTTTATATTCGCCATAGGATATGACTTCAGGTACAAGTGCCCACATATACCCCGTAGCAACGATTACACCAGTTGATTTGATAAACTGAGCAGCCAATACCAGTCCAATACTACTCTTGAGTGTCTCGGCGGATGAAATTATGTACAACATGAGCATTCCAAGGATAGCGACAGTCAGAAAAACATAGAACATTTGCTTCTTTCCTATTGTACGTTTGATAGCCGGCACCAATGGCATAAAAATAAAAGCAGGCAGGGAGCCCAGAGCCATAAAATAAGGCAGCATATCCGGAGCATGTACATTATAGATCATGTAGTAGGATCCTGCCGAATTACCGATGGCCATCATCGCAAATGCTGTAATGAAAAAAAAGGCCAAAATACGCAAAGGCCGATTGTGCTTAAATTCTCGCCATAGATCAGATACGTGTACATTATCAGTATCCTTTTCATCCATAATAACCCGTTCTTTTGTTTGTGAGAAACAAAAAATCAGAAGGGCCAATCCGACTAAAGCATAGATCAGCATCGTTGTAAACCAGGCTTCGGCCGAAGCTTTTGAGTTTATCTTTCCATCCGGAGCGAGATACTGTACGACCAGCGGTACGCCATACCCAACAGCCAGCCCGCCCACGTTCGCCATAAACATGCGCGTCGATGTTAGTTTTGTCACCTCGTCCGTATCTCTCGTCAAAGAAGCATTTAAAGCACCATAGGGAACATTTACTAAAGTATAAAGCATTGATAGGCCAACATAGGTAATATACGCGTAGGCCAAAGAACCCGAAAAGCCATTCCAAAAACACAGAATTGCAAACCCCGTCAATGGAATTCCTCCCAACACCAAATAAGATCTGTATTTTCCCATCCGTGGATTTCTCTTATCGACAAATGCGCCTACAATGGGATCCCACAACACATCCACGATTCGGACAATGAGAAACATGACTCCTGCCGAAGCAGCAGAAATTCCATAAACATTGGTATAAAAAATCAGGAGGTACATCGAAACAGTCTGGTAAATAAGATTCTGTGCAAGATCACCAGCGCCAAACCCCACCCGTTGTTTCATTGAAAGTTTGTAAAAACCTTTAATAGGCTTTACCTCTGTTATACTTTGATCCATATAATTGGTTATTCGATTAGTTGAATTACAAGGGTAAAACTACAAGTAGCTTTCTACCGGGAACCAATACAAATGTTTTATATTCCAATAAAAATGTTTAAAAAAGGCTGTCCATTTTCATTGGACAGCCTTTTTCTACATGTTTGTAAAACCGCTTACCGGCTAACGATTCAATTCTTTACATACTTTACAAGATAGCTTTTGGTTTGCCCTTTGTAAACACAATCAATCTGTGCGTAATCGGTAAACGAGCTTCCTTGTTTAATTTTGATCTCAACTTCAGGGTTATTTGCCATAGCCTTCACCACAGGTATCTTCTTGTCGTTGGTTTCCATTGGAAAAGTAACTTCATAATGGTTGTAACCAACGATGCCGTTCTCATCGGTAGATCGCACAGGAATCGAAGGCAACATTAGTTTTTTGCCATTCACTGTAATCGTAACCGAAGGCGGTACCGGACGTTCAATTTTTTTGTCTTTCGAACTAAATCCCAATCCTATAAAATCAAAAAGCGGCTTGCCCTCTTCACCCTCAGCGACCAGAAACAAAGCATGTTTGCCATCCAAGTGATCGACATAATTAGAAACATCGACCGTAAATTGCTTTACTGTTGTCGCCGTATTTGCGGGAACTGTTATTTGAGCAATACGCTTTCCTTTCCAGGTTTCATTATCCCAAGGGCTATCCAGCCACACATTGACCTTAAATGAAGCTTGTGTTTTTGGTGTAATAAACAGATTGAAGGTCGTACGATTTCCTTTTTTTGTTCCCTCAAACGCCTTTAATCCAAATTTATCCTGTTTCAGGCCACCAAATCCAAAATATTTAAAACCTGCGATAGTTCCATTTTTCATATTTGTCACAGGCATATGGTTATCCCATACGTCCCATGAATCCTGTTGTAAACTGATATCTGAAAGATAACAGGCATATCCAGCCGAGTAATACCGATAGGGGTCTAATCCATAGAAATGGAATCCTTCCGATGTCACCTCTGCACCTTTATATTCTTTTCCCTGCTTATCTTTGATGGTTAAATTTTCTTGAAATGGGTCAAAAGCTCGGATAGCAACCATCCCACCATCTTTTACGCTTTTTTCATCCCACGAAACTCTGATAGGTTCTACTACCGCTTGACGTGCAAAGCCAAATCCGCGTGGCGGTCTATGGTAAAATACGTACCATTGTCCATTGATCAATTCGATACTGCCATGGGTATTATGCCCCGCATTGCTGGTTTCGATAGCCGATCCGTCTTTATTTAATACTGGAGCACGCGAATCGACCAAAACACCACCACTCTTCCAAGGCCCCAATGGCGAATCTGCCACCGCGTACCGCAAGGTTGAATTTGAGCTCCCTACCCCATATTCAGGACCTGAATACCCACTGTATACCGAAACATATTTGTTGCCGACTTTACGAATTGATGAAGCTTCAAAAAAATTAAAAGTTCCTAAATCCTCGCCCTTAAAAATATTAGGATAGGCGGTACCTTTTGGATCACGCAATTCACCATATCGTGCACTTGCTGGCAATAGATAATTAATAATTTCGGTACCTGGTCGTAGCGAATACATCGTTTTCTGATCTAACTGTGCCGCCATCGAGCGTTGAAAACCCCAAAAACCGTATGCCCGGAATCCAATTTCATAATCAGGATCTTTGGGATCCGTCACATATTCAATGTAAACGGCCGGATCAAACCCTAAGATACTTCCGGGCAAAGTACGCTTACCGTCTTCCGTGAGGTTTATAGGTTTAAAGGGGCCATTCGGTCGATCGCCTTTGACTACCATTGCTTCACGTTTATCTCCTCTGCTGTGTGGAAACAAGTAGTATTCTTTTTTTCCATCTTTACGTTTGACCTCTACAAGATCTGGGGCATACATCACATCCCATTTTCCATCAATCGGATAGCTAAAAATAGCACCCTCGTCTCGCCAGCTCGTTAAGTTTTCAATCGGCGCTGACCACATCCGAATGTCAGGCCCACAATAACTCGTAAAACGTAAATCATGGGAACCAATGATATATGCGCGATATTTCCCTGGCTGGTCAGGATCTTCAAAAACACGGGGTTCACCATCAGGGAGATGCTCCCAAAGTGGTAGGTATGGATTACCTATAGACTGGTGCACAAACCCCTTACTGAGATCCTTCACCATATTTTGCTGCTGCCCCAACGCCCGTGTTGTTGATAAAATTCCCGTAACGGATAATAACAATATCATTGTCCGTTTTTTTAAAACAATATTTAGTCCCTTCATAAATTGATTATATTAATTACTTAAATTGCTGAATTATATTTTACACTATTCAATTGATTTTTTTGCTTCGAACTACTCATGCTACCAATTATCGGTACGAAATGGCCCAGCTAGCATTCCTTCCTTGTTGACTAGATTTGCATCTTCGGGATTATTGCTCCATGCATAGCGGACTGCCTGTGGATTGCTGATCTTTGGATGACTCAATACAACCTCATTCCCACGTATAATTGCATTCGCCCATACAAATTTTCGGTCTGAACCTGCAATCGCAAAATGTTGCAATTTTTTACCATGACCGATAGCCAGTCCCTTTCCAATTTCGTTGAATGAAACGACAACTTGATTTCCATCGGTCCGCATATGTTTAAACCGTGGGCCGGAAGCGACTACTTGTTCGCCATACAACATCTTACGCGCGCATAGAAATAATCGCTTTGCCATATCCTTCTTATTTAGCGGATGTATATCGTTCCACTCACCAAGATCATAAGTCACGGCAAGCGCTGTTAAAGGAACCTCTTTGCTAACCTCAAATTGAGCCTCCCTGATCCTTGCCCAGTTAGACTCCGTTGGTAACGTATCTTTGGCCATAAAGTTGGGCAGCTGCACCATCAAAAAAGGAAGCTGAGGCTGACCAAATTGCGCGCGCCAATTACTGATCAAACTAGTAAGATAGCTTTGATAATAGGATGGATCACCCGCATTTGCTTCCCCTTGATACCAGAGAACACCTTTTATTCCATAGCCGCGCAATGGATAGATCATTCCGTTATACAGGCCTGAACCAACCTGCCCCAAATGCCGCAGGCGGCTTTTATACTTTTCAACTTCTTCCTGGTCGATCGCAATTTGCCAACGCCATTCGCCTGCAAGATCAATACATACATCGTCCAATCTAATCTTATAGGATTTATCGGGTGTAAATCCGCCATCCCCTCCATCCGATCGCAGGCGCACGGTTAAATTATTTCTTCCTGCATGAAGTATCCCTGCAGGAATATCGTAAATCCGCGGCGGGTAACGGTAGGCAGTAGAACCTACAAAATGACCATTGACATACACCGAATCGCTATCGATCGAAGTCCCCAAATACAACTTGGCATGCCGCCCTTCTTTAGCTTCCGGAACAGTGAAATTCTTACGGTAATAACGTACCCCTTTAGTAGTTCGCTGCGCTTTTTCCCAGTATTCAGGCACCAGCACCGTTGGCCAATCCGAATCGTTATATTCTTCTTCCGTCCAATAATCCGCTCCCAGATCTCTTTCGGCCAACCGAAGGCTATCGACAGCATGTTGATCTAGCAACAATTCGGGAAACTTTTTCAGATATTTCTGATCAATCCAGCGCTCTATTCCTGATCCGCCGAGACTAGATACGATCATTCCGACAGGAATACCATTATGCCGATAGGACTCCATAGCATAAAAATAGGCCAATGCCGTCCAATTCATAACATCAGAGGCGATTCCCGAATGCCATCGTTCACCAGAAGGTATATCTTCCTGTCTATCCACTATACTATTTTGTGTCGGCACCTTGAAATAACGGATCATATGATTATTCGATTCATTTATTTCAGGAAAACGTTCGACAAGCCGCTTAATCGGTGTCTCCATGTTGGACTGGCCCGAACAGAGCCAGACATCGCCAATTAACACATCCCGAATAACAATGTCATTGATCTCCATGAGATAAGGACCACCGTAATGCTGTGGCGGGATATGCACAGACCACTTACCATCCCTCCCTGCTTCTGTATAATAGTATGCACCTCTAAAACGAAGAGTAATCTTTTCGCCTTTCGCTGCCCATCCCCAAATATTGAGATCGATATCCCGCTGTAGAACCATCTGGTCCCCCAGGATTGCTGGCAACCGTACACTGGCAGCACATGGTAGTAGTCCGAGAAGCCAAACAGTAACCAGCGTTAGACGACTAAAAGATGAAAAACAAAAGAAATTTTCTATTCTAAAAAACATATTCTACCACTTTACCTTCCAAATTTCCAACAATCGAAAAACAGAATATTCGACGGAGCCTTGCCTTTAAAAACAAAGTATAAATCATGTATTCCCTTCACTTTATCGGCTAGTACGGTCTCCACTGTAGTCCACCGGTCATCGCCCCCTGTCATAGGAACTTGTATGGTAGCTAATAAAGCCCCGTCGATCGCTCCCGAACGAACCTCCATGCTGACTCCACCGTTATGTGTTGTTCCCACCCGTGCAAAAAAAGTGCGGGCACCTTTCTCACCAAAGTCAACATTTTTCACACAGGTATAAGCTCCATCTTTCCTTGCCTTTATAAAAACACCTACTTTTTCACGCTGATAGGATTTAACATGCTCGGACCAAGCAATCATTTCGGCCTGATGAAGTTCGTAAGGGTTTACGTTTGCTAGCCCCTGAGTAATTCCTGCAGTCATTTTCATCGGCGGGATACTGCCGTCTGGATTAAAGTTTAATTCCTGAACAGCAACAGAGCGCGTGAAACCTCCCCCGCCGGGTAAAGCTCCATTGTGATAAAAGAAATAGGTCTTCCCTTTAAAATCGACAACACCAGGATGGTTTGTAAATGCTTTTCCTTCGGCTGACATAACTACACCACCATACTTCCAGGGTCCTTCGGCTTTTTTGCTGGTCGAATACCCAATAAATTCAGGTAAAGGGCCTCCCGGCCAAAAAAGATAATACAAGCTGTTTCTTTTGTACAACCAGGGACCTTCCTCGTAGGTTGTAGGTCGTTTCGGATCTCCCGCTCTTTTTCCAAATGATGCTGCTGTCATCGGAACCTCAACGATATCACCCGCATAAGAGATCATATCTTCATTCAGCCTGACATATTTCAGCTGAGGATTCCCCCAGTACATATGTGCCTCACCATCGTCATCAATAAACACAGTCGGATCGATATCGCCCCATTCACTCTGTAGTAATGGTTTTCCCAAGGGATCATGAAAAGGTCCCAACGGACTATCAGCAACTGCAACACCGATCGCACCACGATTGTTGAGTTTAGAAATAACAGGCACATATAGATAAAATTTACCATTCTTTTCAACACATTGCGCCGCCCAAGCATCCCCTTTTGCCCATTCAAAATCTGTATAAGAGAGAATCGCACCATGGTCGGTCCAGTTCACCATGTCATTGGTTGAATACACCCGCCAATTGTTCATATTAAACCAGGTGGATTCTTCTTCATCCTGCGTGGTATAAAGATAAAGACGGTTATTATACACTAATGGTGCCGGATCCGCCGTATAGGATGTCTGTACGATCGGATTTTGTGCTTTTAACGTATTTATTGAAGGCAAAAACAGGAATTGGAATCCAAACAGAAATAACGTAAAAAATTGTTTTCTCATATCATCTTAATTTATGGTTAAATGGAAGTAATCAAAATCTACGTAGCCACTAGCCTCTTTACTTGCATAGTTAAAAAGTCCGAACCGATACCCCATAAAATGAGGAATGGTGTAACTCATTTTTAGCACGTTACCTATCATCTTCCAATGGTGTCCATCGGTGCTATAAAAAAATTGGGCCGTATCTTTTTTGTTTGAAAAATCGCAGTTTGCTTTAAGAAATATACGCTGCTGTTTGAGATTGATCTTCGCCAGTTCTTGTGGCGCCCCCGTCATCGCATTAATCATTACCAACGATTTTGTATTTCCTTCCATCCGGACTCCTACTAAACCATAGTTTTTTTGCAATAGCGATATTCCCGCAAAATCACCATCTTTCATGTTAGAAACCTCTATAGCAATAGCGGCGCTGCAGCTCGGGCCGATGGTGCGTTGCGTCAATGTATTTTTAGCTGAAAGAAAGTCATCAGTAAGGTCGCCGGTTCGCAGTCTCAAAAAGCCACTGCGTTCGGTCACTGACCAAAGATCAACAACTGGGTTATGGTTCCATTGCCATGCCAGGGGAAGGGCGGCTTGTCCGGCTTCCCGGTCAAAATCATCCGAGTCAACAATTCCGGGGCTTAAGCTTTTATTTGCGGGAAGATCCAATGTGGCCGGGACTTTTCCGTCAATACCAAGCACTGGCCATCCATCTTCCCATTTGACAGGAACCAAAAATGGAATTCGGCCTACAGCACCATAATCCTGAAAAAGATAAGCATACCATTTTCCGTTGGGCATATCAATCAGACCTCCCTGTGCCACACCCTGATCCTGCAAAACCACTTTCCCCTCATACGGACCTTCCAATTGGCTCGCCCGATGTACAATCACCGTGCGCATTCCTCCCGCTGGCCATGAAATATTAAAAAGATAATACATACCATTGATCTTAAACATTTGGGATCCTTCAGCAGGTAAACCGGCTTTGCCTTCTTTAGGCTTGGCGGGTAAAGAGGCATCGTCTATCAATACGCGTTGTGTTCCTGCTTTAACACCTGAAAAATCAGGCAATAATTCAGCAATATAGATACGTCCCCCACCCCAGATCATATATATTTTCCCCCCGTCAAAGAATAAGCTATGATCGTGCATCATCGGCTGAAATTCTTTCGAAACCCAGGGGCCATGTTCAATATCTGCTGTGTGGTAGACATGCGTTTTTCCTGTATTGGCCGAAAATGTACTGACATAGTACCGCCCCTCATGAAAGCGCAAACTGCTTGCCCAGGAGCCGTGCCCATACGCATTTTTATGGTTTGACAGATTGAGTTCATCCTGATCGCCAAGACGATCGTACGCATAATTAATCAACGTCCAATTGACCAGGTCTTTGGACTTCATAATCGGGACACCGGGGTTCATGTGCATGGTCGTACTGCTCATATAATAGGTATCACCGACGCGTATCATGGACATATCGGGCACGTCAGCAAAGATGATTGGATTATGGGCTTGCTGCGCCAATGCTCCCAAAAACGGGATCATTAAGGAGAAGACAAAAGCGCCGATTTTCATTCTTAACATATTGACAGGATTTATTAGTCGCATTAATTTAGTAAGCCTTAAATGTATAATGTTTTCCAGGCAAGGTTTGTACATCGTATTCATAATAGCTTGGTAATTCAATTCCTTTCAGCTGTGAATCTGCAGATTGAATACTTACTGGTGTTATTACAGGAGCTAAAAGGGTATTAGTCTGATCGCCTCTTGCGATTTGAAGTTCAGATCCTTTCAATGGCGAAGCTGTCCGTAGCCGCAAATTACCGCCTAAAGGTGAAAAGACCATTGCCTCCTTTATCTTCCCTTTTTTCCATTGCATTTCAATTTCAAATCCACCGCGCGCCTTGATACCCTTTACCCAACCCTCTTTCCATTGATCGGGAATCGCTGGCAGCAGATGCACAGCGCCATCGTGGCTTTGGACCAGCATCTCCGCAATACCCGCTGTTAAGCCAAAATTACCGTCAATCTGAAATGGAGGATGTGCCGTAAAAAGATTTGGATAGGTACGTCCATCGGGATGGTTTTCATCGGAAATGCTCAGCATTTTCTTTATAATTTCGTAGGCATGGTTTCCATCCAATAAACGGGCCCATAAATTTATTTTCCATCCAATTGACCATCCCGTCGCAAAATCACCTCGATATATCAATGAATTACGTGCAGCCTCAAACAATTTAGGCGTGCGGAACGGTGAAATTTGACTACCTGGAAACAATCCGTATAAATGGGATACATGCCGGTGTCGATTTTGAGGATCATCCACATCTTCCAGCCATTCTTGTAACTGATTAAATCGACCGATATGCATTGGTGGAATCCGCCGTGCCGTTGCCAGCAATGTATCCCTATACATTGCATCAACATCCAGCGCTTCTGCCGCCAAAGCGGTACGGGTAAGCATGTCGTAGCATAGTTGATTATCCATGGTCACGCCTGCCGCAAGTGGCCCTTGCTCGGGCGAAATTGAGGGACTCAGGACGAGCCATTTTTCAGCTGGATAACCGCGATGCACGACAAGCGCAGACAAAAGAAAGTCGCAAGCTCCCTTCATAACCGGGTAAAGTTGCCTCAAAAACTCTTTATCTCCCGTAAAAAGATAATGCTCCCAAAGATGTTGGGACAACCACAGCCCCCCACTTGGCCACATTCCGGCAGCCGCAAAATCAATCGGACTCGTCACGCGCCAGATATCGGTATTATGATGGGCCACCCAGCCACGCGCATGGTACAATGTCTTCGCGGTTTCTTCACCACGTTCACTGAGTTCTTTGATCATGGAAAATAACGGCTGAAGCGTACTGGAAAGGTTGGTGACCTCAGCAGGCCAGTAGTTCATTTCGGTATTTATATTGATTGTATATTTACTGTCCCATGCTGGTTGCATGGATCGGTTCCAGATTCCTTGTAGATTAGCAGGCTGGCCACCCTCTTGTGATGAGCAGATGAGCAAATAGCGCCCAAATTGAGCCAACAAGGTCACTAAGGCCGGATCCTGTGTACGGGCAAAGTCTGCAATACGCGCGGACAGCGGCAACTGTTGTTCGCTATTGGCATCCCCCAAATGCAGCTGGAATCGATTAAACTGTCTGCTGTAAGCAAGGGTATGCTGGTGTGAAGCCTGCTGATAGTCTTTGTCCATGGCCTTTTCCAATCTTTCTGCAGCCAGCTTATAGGGATCAGCTCCCAGTTGTTTATAATTTTGAAAATTACTCGCAATTGAAATATAAAGACAAACGGAACTTGCATCTTTTATATCAATCGATTCCTCTTTCACGACAAGCTGTCCATCGGTATGCTTTACTCCCGTATGAATCTGATAAACAACCTGCCCTTTAATACCCTCGTGATCGGATCCTCGTCCTTCTAAAATAAGCTTATCACCGGTTTTGTAAATAGTATGCTTCGACTCATTCTCATAAGTTAATGTGAAATTGAGTTTCCCCTTCTTGCTCGACTTTATTTTCATAACAATGGCATCATCAGCAAACGAAGTAAAAACTTCTCTGGTAAATGTTACCCCATCTACTGTATAACGCGACAACGCAACTGCCCGTTCAATATCCAGTTCGCGATAATAGTGCCGGTACCGTTCATGCCCAGGGAATCGCAGCAGAATATTTCCTGCCGTTTGATAGGGCATGCCATGTGTCTTAGTGAAGAAGGTTTCATTTGCAAGCTTATCGGCTTCAGCTGGTTTCCCATCGAATATATAATTCTGAATAGTTTTTAATGCCGCGCCGCCTTTCTTATTATCGTTGCGATAAGGACCTCCCGCCCAAATTGTTTCCTCATTAAGCTGCATACGCTCACAAGATGGAATTCCATAAACCATCGCGCCCAACCGACCATTTCCAAGCGGTAAAGCTTGTTCCCATACCTTTTCGTCTGCAGGCCGATCATACCATAGGGTCAATGCCGATCGCTTTTGGGCAAACAACACTGTAGTATGCAGTGACAAGATCGCAATGAATAGGCTTATGTACTTCCAAATAAATTTTTCAATCATTTTTCTTGATAGTATTTTTTGCAGTTTCGGAATTAATTCCCAGAGCTAACAAACTCATTTTAAGAACGGCCAAGGCAAACCTTCGAATTGTTTATTGCTATTATCAAATTAGTAAGGCCTTTATTTCTTATCCTTAAATAGCAATTGCGAAACATTATAGAGATCATTTCTCCATACATTGAAATCATGCCCGCCCGACTCCAGATAGTAAATATGAGGCACCCCATGTTCCGAAAGGTACTCATGTGTGCGCTTACTTATATTGAGCAAACCATCCTGGTCACCACAGGAGATCCACAGCAGTTTTAATTTATCTTTAGCTTCTTTCGGAACAGGCAGTAATTCCTGTGGCATCTTGGTATTGGGCGCGGAGGAAAAGCCGCCCACCCAGGCAAAAGTATCGATATGGCCAAGTCCAAAATTCAGGGCCTGTCCACCGCCCATAGACAATCCAAAAATCGCGCGGTGCTCGCGATCCTTGATAACGGGAAACTGCTTTTCAACAAATGGAATCAGGTCATCGAGCAGATCTTTTTCAAAAGTTGAAAACGCCGCTACCCGATCCGGTGCCATCACATTTCCACCAGCACGGTCATCTTCCATGGCGCGGCCATTGGGCATAATCACCAACATAGGTTCCATTTTTCCTTCTGCATACAGGTTATCAAAAATAACCTGAGGATTTCCATGTCTGAACCATTCCCGTTCATCACCGCCAATTCCGTGCAAGAGATATAATACGGGATATTTTTTTGCGGCACTGTATCCCGGCGGGGTATATAGCAGTGCTTTCCTCTTAACTCCTACAGTTTTTGAAGGATAAACAAGGGAATCTATTTTCCCAGTTGATGTCAATTTTCGCTCAACATCAAATCCCTGTGGGGCAGTCTGCTGCGCCTGGGCCACTAGGCTGGCGGAAAAAACGCACAACATGGTGCAGATCATCTTTTTCATATTATAATTGGTTTAATAGCAAATAGATAGCGAGGCTATCACCCATGACGGGACAACAGCCCAATTTCAACTAAATCACCACTTTCCTTTTGAGTACTCTTAATACCGCAGCTACAATAGCATCGGCGTTTAAACCATATTTATCCATCAGCGCACTTGGCGGTCCCGATTCACCGAAGCTGTCGTTTACAGCCACATATTCCTGCGGAGTAGGCATTTTTTTTGCCAACAGTTGCGCTACACTATCTCCTAGTCCACCGATACGATTATGCTCTTCGGCTGTAACAACACAGCCCGTTTTAGCGACAGAAGTCAGTACGGCTTTCTCATCTAGTGGCTTGATGGTATGGATATTAATGATTTCGGCATCAATACCTAATGTTTCCAATTCTTCCCCGGCACATATGGCTTCCCAGACGAGATGTCCAGTTGCCAAAATAGTCACAGTTGTACCCGGATTGAGCATCAGGGCTTCGCCGATCACAAATTCCTGATCTTCCGGGGTGAAAACCGGCACCACGGGTCGTCCAAACCGCAGGTAGACTGGCCCCTTGTGTTTGGCAGCAGCTAGCGTTGCAGCCTTCGTCTGATTATAATCGCAAGGATTGATAACCGTCATCCCTGGAAGCATTTTCATCAATCCAATATCTTCCAATATCTGATGGGTCGCCCCATCTTCACCCAACGTAAGGCCGGCATGCGAAGCCGCTATTTTCACATTTTTATCCGAATAGGCAATAGATTGACGAATCTGATCGTATACCCGACCCGTTGAAAAATTGGCAAATGTACCAGTAAAAGGTATTTTTCCACCGATGGTAAGTCCAGCTGCAATACCCATCATATTTGCTTCGGCAATGCCGATCTGAAAAAAACGTTCCGGAAAGGCCTTGATGAAATCGTTCATTTTGAGCGAACCGATCAGGTCTGCACAGAGTGCAACCACATTTTCATCTTCCTTTCCTGCTTCCAGCAAACCGGCACCAAATCCAGAACGTGTGTCTTTTGATTCTGTATATGTATATTTTTTCATGTTAATCTATTTCAAAATCGTCCTACGATTAGGCGATATAATCACCCAATGTTTCTGCATTCTGGTTTAAGGCCATAGCTAGTTGTTCATCACTGGGTGCTATGCCATGCCATTTATGTGAGCCCATCATAAAATCAACCCCATTTCCCATTTCGGTATGTAGCAACACCATTACAGGCATTTTAGTTCCGGTCGAAGCTTGGGCCTTTCGTAGTCCTGAAATCACAGAACCAATGTCATTACCGCGCATAACCTCTATAACCTTCCAGCCGAATACCATCCATTTGCGGGGTAGGTCGCCCAGCGAAAGGACATCGTTGGTAGCCCCATCAATCTGCGCACCATTGTAATCTACAATAGCAATCAAATTGTCCATTTCGTTGTGAGCTGCATACATGGCCGCTTCCCATACCTGCCCTTCCTGCAATTCGCCATCGCCCATAAGCACATAAACCATGCGGTTATCTTGATTTAGTTTTTTGGCTTGAGCAGCACCAATAGCGACAGAAAGACCTTGCCCCAAGGATCCCGAAGCGACACGGATACCTGGCAGTCCTTCATGCGTAGTCGGATGTCCCTGCAGTCTTGAATTGAGTTTTCTGAAGGTGGCAAGTTCATCGATTGGAAAATAACCTGCTCGCGCCAACACACTATAAAATACCGGAGAGATATGACCATTGGAAAGGAAAAACAGGTCTTCCCCGAGGCCATTCAAATCAAACTGATCGTTTCGCTGCATCAATTCAAAGTATAAGCAGACCAACAATTCGGTGCAGCCCAACGATCCTCCCGGATGCCCCGACTGGCAACCATGCACCATGCGGAGTATATCCCTTCGGACTTGCTTAACAATCGCTTCTAAATTATGGATACTATGTCTTGTCATGACCATCTCAATTGTTACTTTGTGCGGCAACGCGTTTATGATCAGCTAAAAATTGAGCAAGGCCACTGTCCGTCAACGGGTGTTTTAAGAGGGAAAATATCGCCTGCAAAGGTCCAGTCATCACATCCGCACCAATTTTGGCACAACCCAAGATATGCGCACTATGACGTACCGAAGCCGCAAGAATCTGGGTAGGGAAAGCATAATTATCGTAGATCGTCCGAATTTCGCGAATCAGGGCCAGTCCATCGACAGAGATATCATCGAGCCTACCGACAAAAGGAGATACATAGGTTGCTCCGGCTTTGGCGGCCAAGAGTGCTTGCCCGGCAGAAAAGACCAGGGTGCAATTGGTTTTAATTTGTTTTGTACTAAAATATTTAATTGCTTTAATGCCGTCTTCAGTCATTGGAACCTTAACAACAATCTTATTGTCTAAGGCCGCTAAAAGCAAACCTTCCTCAATCATCGCGTTAAAATCAGTTGAAATCACTTCAGCACTTACATCACCGTCTACAATATCACAGATAGCTTTGTAGTGCGCATGTACAGGAGCTGTTCCTGTAATACCCTCTTTGGCCATCAGCGAAGGATTGGTCGTTACACCATCTAGGACACCTAAATTTTGAGCCATACGAATCTCACTGAGACTTGCCGTATCGATAAAAAATTTCATTTTTTTTAGTTGATTAGTTTTGAATTCGCTAGATCTCCAGCGATTGGTTATAAGACAAAACTATAGCTTTCAACCAGATAGGATTGCAACAAATAAAAAAAAGAAGGGTAAAAATGTTTAAAACAGATTACCCTCCTAAAAAACTGACCTAAAACGACCTTTTAAACAACAATATTATGCTTAGTGCACGGATGTATTTTTATGCGATTGGATATATTCACTTGGCGTCATTTGATATTTTGCTTTAAAGACTTTTGTAAAATAGTTTGGATTGGCAAATCCCGTCTCATAAGCAATTTCAGAAATAGACTTATCGCTTTTTTCCAGCAAACCTGCCGCCTTTTCTAGTTTCACAGAGCGTATAAAATCTACGGGAGACATGCCCGTCAGTTCCAGCAGCTTATTGTAAAGGGAGGCTCGGCTCATCGAGGTGTGGGCACTTAGCGCTTCGACCGATAACTGCGGATTATCGATATTATCGTGTACATAATTGAGTACTTTTTGTAAAAATTTATCTTTTTCGGACCTGATCGTCATTTCGGGCGCTAAAATAGACACCTGTTTACTATAGACTTCCCTGAACGCCTGGTTCAGCTGAAGCAAACTGTTAACCTTCGCTACCAGTACATCCATATCAAAAGGTTTGGTCAGATATCCCACCGCACCCGATTCAAGCCCGCAAACAAGACCATTATCGACCTGTGAGGCCGTCAGCAGTACAACAGGAATATGTTTTGTCCGTTTATCCTGCGCCAGCTTCTGTGAAAATTCCATACCATTCATATATGGCATCTGAACATCGCTCACCACAAGGTCAGGGTGATGAAAAAGTGCTTTTTGCCAGCCATCCTTTCCATTAGTAGCCTCGATAATCTGATAATACTCCTTTAAAGACTCGCTGAGGTAATATCTAAAATCTTCATCATCTTCAATAACCAACACAAGCGGGCACTGTCTAAGCTCCACAGGTTGTATCTCCGTAACTACCTCTGGTTCAACCCCTCCCTCATATACCGACTCAGCTTGATCCAGCCATAGATCAAATTTAAAGGTACTTCCGCTGTCGGGTTGACTGTTAACCGAAATCTCGCCATGGTACATCTGAACAAATGACTGTGCAATTGACAGTCCAATACCTGAACCCTGACTTGCCACCTTGCCCTCAGTATCATGCTGAAAAAAACTCTCAAATATCGATTGTTGCAGTTGCTCGGGAATTCCGATACCAGTATCGCGCACTTCAAGGGAAACATGCAGTTTCTTGTCGACAAGGCTTATAGATGATATACTTACAGCGATATCCCCACCCTTTTTGGTAAATTTAAAAGCGTTATAGATTAAATTAAATAGAATGCGCTCAACCTTATTTCGGTCAAAACGACAATACAATTTTTCCTGGCATGGAAAAAAAGAATAATCGATACCTTTTTGCAGCGCCATATCCTGAAATGAACGGTATACTTCCTGTACAAAAGATACCAATTCACCATCTTCATCCTGCACTTTCAATTCATGGTATTCCATTTTACGAAAATCCAGTAATTGGTTGACCAAATTTAAAAGCCGCCGCGCGTTACGGCTTACCAAATTTAGTTGATCGCCCAGTTTGCTATCTTTATTTTTGGCAATCAAAGCATCCACGGGCCCTGTGATCAAAGAGATTGGGGTTCGGAATTCATGACTTAAATTTGTTAAGAATCGGATTTTCATTGCATCTATTTGATGCTTTGTCTCGGCATCTCTCTTTTGCTGTTCAATGAGCTGCCTCGCCTGGATACGCTCTTGTTCAATCGCAAATTTTTGTTTTAACTTTTGAATCCCGCGATGTCTGATCCACAGCAGCCCCCCCAATACTGCTAGCACATAAAATAGATAAGCATAAATGGTGCGCCAAAACGGTGGAGCAACATGTATCGCAATCGATTTGATTTCCTTGTTCCAAATACCGTCGTTGTTGCTTGCGCGAACCTCAAAAACATAATCTCCCGGATCCAAATTTGTATAATAGGCACTATTTTCCTTTCCATTTCGAATCCAATTTTTGTCAAAGCCGACAAGTCGGTACTCGTATTGGTTATCCTCAGGTACAGTTAGATTTAGCGCGGCAAAAGAAATTGAAAAATTTTGTTTGTATTTCAGGTTGATGCGATCGGCAGTCAACAGCGACTGCTGTATTGGCCCCTTCTCCGTGGGCTGAGCGATCACATTGTCAATTTTTAAATCCGTCAGTGCGACCTTCGCAGGATTGCCATTTGTTTTTAAATGAGCCGGATAAAAATGGTTAAACCCTTTCTGCCCACCAAAATAAATTTCTCCATCGTCCGTTTTTAGTGACGCACCGAGCATAAAAGCACCTTCTTGCAATCCCACAGCATTAGAATAGTTTTTGAACTTATTTTGCACCGGAGAATAACAACTCAATCCTTTGTTTGTTGAAAACCAGATCCTCCCTTTATCGTCCTCGATAATACTCTGAATAGCACCATTTACTAATCCATCTTTCTCAGAAAGTGTCTCAAATAGTGTTTTCCCTTTTCGCAGCAAACCTACTCCATTGCCATTTGTTCCAACCCATAAATTTCCATTTTTATCCGTATGCACGGCTAATATATAATTGCTTGGGAGCTTATTTTTTGCTTTGTCATACAGTGTAGTCTGTTGTTTCAAAGGGTCATACATCACCAGGCCCGAGCCGTAAGTTCCAATCCACATATTATGTGCCTGATCTTCCGCTAGCGCACGTATAAAATTTCCAGGTAGCTCTATTCCATCGTTTGAGTGCTCTTCCCTCTTGTATTTTTTGACGATAGCGCT
The DNA here is from genome assembly GCF_014109745.1 of Sphingobacterium paramultivorum. NCBI lineage: Bacteria > Pseudomonadati > Bacteroidota > Sphingobacteriia > Sphingobacteriales > Sphingobacteriaceae > Sphingobacterium > Sphingobacterium paramultivorum. Next base: position 427,708 of record NZ_CP058555.1, on the reverse strand, counting down.
TCCTTTTTGAATGATGTTCACGCCGCCGCCATTTGTCCCAACCCAGGTATTCCCCCGAAAGTCTACTTTTAAACAAAAAATATCGTTATTATTCAAATTATCTTCCCTGTTACCAACAGTATATCTTTTTAGATTTCCATTAAGCAGATCATAACAGATAACCCCTTGCTGGTAGGTACCGATCCAAAGCTGATCGTGTTTTCTTTCCAAAGTCAACACCGTTAGATCTTTAGGTAAGTTGGCCGAAAGTTCAACAGACGACAGTTTATCTGTCAATCGGTCATATTTCCAGATACCACCACCATCAACGCCCAAAAAAATCTTATTCTGATAAGCCGCGAAAGAAGTTACTATAGCTGGGTCACCGGTCATACCCTCCAAAAAATCTAAACTTTTTAATCTAAATTGGCTTAAATTGGTATCGAATTTATTTAGCCCTCCCTGAAAGGTACCTATCCAGTAAATTCCGCTATTATCGACAAAAATAGACCGTATCGATTTATGAGAAAGACTATGAACATTACTTGGATCCGGCTTAAAGGTCCGAACTGTTAAATCCCTGGTATTAAGCACATCCAGACCATTGTCCGTTCCGATCCATAAGTCCTGCTTTTGATTGTAACATAAGGTGTAAATGCGGGGACTGCTTAAAGCTCCTTTCCCTTCTCCTGCGCTAAATTTATTGAACTGCGAATCGCCCGGATTCAAATATTTAAGGCCAAGCATAGATCCGACCCAGATACGGCCCTGATCATCTTCAACAATGGAACTAATTTCAATTCCATTTCCATATCCTTCCTTTTCCGAAAGAACTTCAAAACGTTTTATGGTCTTTAGGTCTGCCGATATGCGGAATATGCCATTCTCTGATGACACCCACATGTTGTTCTTTCGGTCACGAAAAACACTGCCCGTTACTTTACCGGCAAAAGCTTCTACAATACGTCGATAAGTTGGATCCATTCTCTTTTGTAGATCATTGACGTCCAAAATATACAAAGCACCATATGAAGCGATCCAGATATTTCCACTTGCATCCTTATCAATTGCATTAATTGCGGTACTGAGCCATTTACCATCTGGGGTAAGATTGTACGACCTGATCCGGTCTGCTTCCCGATCATAATAACTTAATCCCCCTCCATTTGTACCTATCCATATTCTTCCCTTCCTGTCTTCACATAAGGCCGAAATATGGTTTGCCATTAAACTATTCTCTTTGTTGGCATCATAGCGGTAGACATTGTAATGACGTCCGTCGAAGCGATTAAGCCCATCCTCTGTTCCTAACCAAAGAAAACCATAACTATCGCGGTAGATACTATAGATTGTATTGGAAGAAAGTCCATCCTTTGAAGAATAGCGTTGAAAAGTTACAGGCTGGCTTTGTCCATAAGAAAAAAACGTCAGCATCATCCAGGTGAATACCACTAAAGTTCGTATCATATATTTAGGTATGTAATCTTCAATACAAAAAAATCTGTATTGAACTGTCAACTAAATTATCAAATTAATCCCTACTAAACTAGTCTCTACAATCATTTGACCCATGTAAGCGGTATTTTTTGACATTCTTATCCTTCATTTAAACATTCTTGCTATCCACCAAATTTTCCAATGGCTAGCTTTGGTATACAATTATAAACTGCTTTGAAAGGCATTTCCAATATAGGGAAAACTATATGCAAACAATGCAACCGGTTGCTATATAGTTATAAAAAATTTAACCAATTATTATACAGCATATGACAGTACCTGATGATCCATGACTGTCCCTTAGATTTTTTATCAAAATGAACAAAGGGAACACCGATACAAACGTATCTAGCCAATTAGAGAAAATTTAACCAAGAATTCTTCAACCTATTTATCAATCCACAAATGCGATGATGATTACATGTACAATCACACGAGTAAGGCATTGGAAAAAGCTATGGGGTATAGCTAAGCCATTCACTTTACTGCTGTTCCTGCTTTATGTGGGACAGGCAACACTCTATGCTCAGGCCAAAAGGCAGATAAGGGGCATTGTCGTCGATAGTAACCATAAAAAAGTGAGCGGTGCATCCATCAGGGTAAAAGGCACCTCGCTAGCCACGGCTACCGATGAAAATGGAGCTTTCACGATCCAAGTCCCTACAGATAATAATTTGTTGACTATCTCCAAGCTAGGATATGGCCAACTCGAAGTGGATATCCACAATAAGAACACGGTAGAAGTACAACTGAGCGATAAGTCTATCGAGATCGAGGAAACCGTTGTCGTCGGTTATGGTCGTCAGAAAAAAGAAACCGTTGTAGGTGCCATTGCGCAAACTTCGGGTAAAATCCTCGAACGCGCAGGGGGTGTTTCCAGTGTAGGAGCCGCATTGACCGGTAACGTGCCCGGGGTTATTACCACGGCCAGTACAGGTATGCCCGGCGAGGAAGATCCTCGTATTGTGATCCGGGGGCGCAGTACCTGGAATAATACCGACCCTTTAGTCATGGTGGACGGAGTGGAACGACCACTATCTGCCGTTGATATCAGTTCCATCGAAACTGTTTCCGTCCTCAAAGACGCCTCTGCAACTGCTGTCTATGGTGTTAGAGGGGCCAATGGCGTTATTTTAATCACCACCAAGCGGGGTAAAGAAGGGCAAATGCTGATACGCGGTACCGTCAACAACATTGTAAAAACCGTTTCCCAACTTCCGGGAAAAATGGATTCGTACGATGCTTTGATGCTACGCAACAAGGTTATCGAATATGAGTTAGGCATTTCTCCTTCCAGTTGGGCCAACTATCTTCCACAAGACGTCATCAATAAATACCGTTTTCCCGCTGACCAGACGGAACGCGAACGTTATGTGAATACCGACTGGGCAAAGGAATTATTTAAAAGCCACGCTTTTTCACAAAATAGCAGCGTCAATATTGCTGGTGGTACACCCTTTGTCAAATATTTTGCCAATGCGGATTTTCTTTACGAAGGCGATATGTTCCGCCAGTTCGAAAATGCTCGCGGTTATAAAGCAGGCTATGGTTTTAACCGTCTGAATGTACGGTCCAATTTAGACTTCCAGCTTACTCCCACAACCAAATTTTCAACCAACCTGGCAGGGTCTCGCGGTGTCAAAAAAAGTCCATGGGGCGGCGGCAACGATTATTCCTATTGGATCGCTGCCTATACGGTAGCTCCAGATGTTATTTATCCACGCTATTCAGACGGTACTTGGGGTTACTATGCCTTAAACACACAAGCCGGAATAAACTCTGCCCGTGTGCTGGCACTAAGCGGAACCGAATACATCACCACAAGTCGTATTACAACAGATTTTACGCTCGAACAAGATCTTAAGTTTTTAACGAAGGGGCTTAACGTTCGTGGGACAATCTCACTGGACAACACGTTTGTCGAGGGCGGCCGCGGTATCAATGATGCCAACAACAGTACACAAAGTAAATGGATCGATCCCAATACGGGATTGCCAACCTATCAGATCGCTTTCGATGGTACAAATAGATTTGACTTCGTCGAGGGCATAAACTGGACAACCGGTGCCGGACAGGTCAGAGACTGGTCTACCTATCGAAGATTATTTTATCAATTGCAGTTAAATTACGCAACGACCATCGCTAAGAATCACAACATCACTGCCATGGGTTTATTCAACCGCAATCAGACCGGAACAGGGAGTATGATTCCCTCCTATCGCGAAGACTGGGTATTCCGCACCACCTACAACTACAAAAATAAATATATGCTCGAGTACAATGGAGCCTATACGGGATCAGAAAAATTCGGTCCTGACAATAGATTTGCCTTTTTCAATTCCGGTGGGATAGGCTGGCTAGTTACTGAAGAAGAGTTTATGAGGCCTATCTCGTTTCTCAATATGCTCAAGTTACGTGCGTCCTATGGTGACATCGGTGACGATAGTGGCGGCCGTCAATTTCTGTACCTAACCCAATGGGCATATGGGGGCACCGCTGGCATGGGGGTTGAAGGCCGCTACTCCTACTCCGACGGCAATACCAGTCCTTATATCTGGTATAAGGAAAGTGCGCTTGGCAATCCAAATATCCGCTGGGAAAAAGTTAACAAATTCAATATCGGCCTCGACTTCGGTCTGTTCAATAGCCAGATAACCGGTAAAGTCGACTTTTTTAGAGACCGGCGGACAGATGTTCTGATTAGCGGCGCCAACCGAGCCATTCCTTCCTACTTTGGGATGGAGGCACCTACAGCCAACCTAGGTAAGGTACAGAATAAAGGGTTTGAAGTAGAACTGAAATTTAACAGACAGCTCAATACCGACTGGAGAATATGGGCTGATATCAATTTTACCTATGCCAAGGATAAAGTCATCAATGCCGATGCACCCGAGTTGCTGCCCGAATATCAGAAACCGGATAACAAACAAGTGAGTCAAACCTATTCTTATGTTAGCTCCGGATATTACAATACTTGGGACGAACTTTATTCGAGTACCGCGCACGAAAGCAATGACCTAGCGAAACTACCCGGCAATTATCATATACTGGATTATAACGGGGATGGTATTATCGATGCTAAGGACAATATTCCCTACGCCTTTCCTTCAGTTCCACAGAACACTTATAATTATACCATTGGATTTGATTGGAAGAATTTCAGTGTCATGACCCAGTGGTATGCCGTAAATAATGTCACCCGGCAAGTTGTTTTCAACAGCTTCTCGGGCCAACTTAACCTCGCTTATGACGAAGGTTCCTATTGGTCAAAGGACAATGTCAACGCAGACGTACCACTACCACGCTGGTTATCACAGTCGAGTACTTATACACCCGGTAGCCGGTATATGTTTGATGGTTCCTACATTCGATTGAAAACAGCCGAAATTGCCTACAATTTTAATCGAGAATCCAGCGTAATCAAACGACTTGGGCTTCAAAACCTTCGCATTTTTCTAAATGGCAACAACTTAGTTTTCTGGTCCAAAATGCCAGACGACCGTGAATCCAATTATGCCGGTACGGGCTGGGCATCACAGGGCACCTACCCTACGGTAAAGCGGTTTAATCTAGGTGCAAACATTACATTTTAATCCTACCACTATGAAAAAGTATTTCAAGGTAATCTTTATATCTACTGTGATCTGGTCTTCAACATCCCTACTCTCGTGTAAAAAATACCTGGATAAAGAAGAACAGTCCAATGTGTCCTCCAAAGAAGCATTTAAAAACTTTATTAACTTTCAAGGTTATACAGAAGAGTTATACAGCTGTGTTGTCAACTTCAGCAACAACTACTGGACCAACTCGTGGAACTGGGGTGAAGATGAAATGACCTCAACGGCTGGCAATTATCATTTCGTTCACAAAATCGACAATGGTAATTTTTGGGGTTGGCAAAGAGAATCCGACGGCTGGGGCTCCGGCTGGATGGATCAGGGTGATTTTACCACCATCAATGGGGATGTATTTGCCAACCGTGCCTTCCGCGATTTATGGAGCGCGGCCTGGTTTGGCCTGCGAAAAGTCAGTCTCGGACTAGAGAATATCGACAAATTAACCGAAGCCACCTCCGAAGAAAAGAACCTGATCAAGGGGCAATTGTTATTTTTCCGAGGTTGGTTTCACCACCGATTGATGGAATATTTTGGCGGGATGCCGTACATCAATTATGTACTTCCAAGTGACGAAAAGCTGCGGTTGCCAAGATTGAGCTACCATGCCTGTGCGGATCTTGCTGCGGCCGATTTTAGAGAAGCGGCCAATCTATTGCCGATCGACTGGGACAATACCACTGCCGGAAAACGTACCCTGGGTAAAAATCAATTGCGCATCAACAAAATCATGGCCCTTGCTTATCTTGGCAAAAATTATCTTTGGGCGGGAAGCCCTTTGATGAATTTTCAGTCTACCGGGAATAAAACCTATCATACTGACTATTGTAAAAAAGCAGCCCAAGCCTTTGGTGAACTACTTTCACTTGTCGAAAGCGGACAGACAAATTACGCCCTTGTTCCTATGGCCAATATTCACTTGAATTTTTACACAACAGGCCAAAATTGGGCCATGCCTGGCAGTACAGAAGCTATATTTAGAGGGCCCTACATTGACGCATGGGTATCGAATTATGGTACCAGTAAACAGTACATTCCGCTGGTCGTCTCCGACGGAGACGCATTGAAGTTTATTCCAACAGCCAATTATGTCGACTACTATGGCATGAAAAACGGTTTACCGATCAAAGACATTACCCAGTCTGACGCAGAATCAGGTTACAATGCCGAATACCCTTGGAAAGATCGCGACCCACGCTTTTATAAGGATATCATTTTCGATGGAACAAAAGTCGTCCAAGGAAATACACAGGACGAAAAAAATCGATACGCTAACCTTTACAGTAATGGAAGCTATCGAGATATCCAGTCTGGCAGCCAGACAGGCTACGTGTTACGTAAATTTGTCCCTATAACAGCCAACAAATATGATCAAGCCTATAATTATGGATCCAATCTTCATATTTACGTGCCCTATATGCGTTTATCTGATGTCTATCTGATGTACGCCGAATCCGCCATGATGGCTTCCAACTCAGCTACAGGCAAAGCGGACAATTACGGTAAAACAGCAGTTGATGCGATCAATATCGTTCGGGATCGGGCTGGCGTGGGTCATGTAGATGCCAAATTTCTAGGTTCGGCTAACGCATTGTTACCTGAATTACGGCGGGAACGAGCTGTGGAGCTCGCTTTTGAAGGTCATCGTTTTAATGATCTTCGACGCTGGTTGCTGTTGACCGAATCACCTTACACCTTAAAAAAATCGGTTGTTTTTGATCGGGCAGGAACCTTCAACACCGTAGATCCATCCCAAAACCGCGTCGTCAACATTAAAGAAAATGTGCTTTTGGAACGGAAGTTTACAAGCAAACATTACTGGTTGCCCCTAAAGGTCAGAGATGTCAACATGTATCCCGAGTTCTATCAGAACCCAGGCTGGTAACAAGTTTTTCATTTAATCATTTAAAAAATGAAGTACAAAAAATTAAGAATAGCACTATGTCTTGGATTAAGTTGGATAGCTACCGCTGAAGGAATGGCGAAAGAATCACTTAATCCAACCATTAGACAACATAAAAATATTTTTCCGGAGCGCTCGACATTTGTTGGTCCGGACAGTATTGGCACCGATAGTACGACACTTGTACAGGTCGCTTTCCGAAAAGTTCAGAAGAAGGACCTCATGGGCAATGTACAATCCATCAATGTTCCACAATTGCTCGACAAGAGTTACAACACCAACAGTCTGGAAAATCTAGATGCCTTTATTCCGGGATACAACGGTAATATTTGGGGTATGGGTGGTTATTTGGTATTAGTGGACGGATTTCCGCGTGATGCCAATAACGTTATGCCAACAGAAATCGATCAGGTCAGTGTATTGAAAGGCTCCAATGCCATCGCTCTTTATGGTAGCCGAGCAGCCAAAGGCGTAATTAGCATCACGACAAAACGCGGAAAATCCGGAAGTCAACAGATAAAAATTAGAGCCAATAGCGGTATCAATGCGGCTATGAGCTATCCGCAATATCTTGGCTCCGCAGAATATATGACATTGTATAACGAAGCTCGACAAAATGATGGATTATCACCACTCTATAGTGCCGAAACAATCTACCAACATGCAGCCGGAACAAATCCTTACCGTTATCCCAACGTGGATTACTATTCATCGGACTATATCAAAGATCACTACAATCGCTACGATGCCACCGCTGAAATCTCGGGAGGCAATCAACGTGCACAATATTATACCAACTTTGGATTTTGGTCTGAAGGGTCCCTCCTCAATTTTGGACAGGCGAAAAAAAATGGTGGCGCCAATAGATTCAATATGCGCGGTAACATCGATGTGAAAGTCAATGATCTGATCTCCCTGAACGTCGATGCAGCAGCCAGTTTTTATATTTCCAAAGGGGTAAATGCGGACTACTGGGGTGCAGCGGCAACCGTGCGGCCACATCGCTTCTCTCCACTCATTCCTATTGATATGATCGAAGAAGGTGACGTCAACTCGATGGTGTATGTCAACAACAGCAATTTTCTCATCGATGGCAAATATCTCCTTGGGGGAAGTCAGCTGGATCAAACCAATGCCTTTGCAAACGTTTATGCCGGCGGCACAAACCGCTATCTAAATCGGCAGTTTCAATTTAATACGGGTTTAAATTTTGATCTAAAAAACATCTTGGAAGGTCTGGTTTTCAAAACCAACCTGGCTGTGGATTATCAGTCAAATTACAACCAATCCTATAACAACAATTATGCTGTTTATCAGGCATCGTGGAACAACTATGATGGAAAAGACCTTATCAGTAGCCTCACAAAATATGGTGACGACCGTATTTCAGGCATCCAAAATATCAGTGGCAGTACCTATAGACAGACCATCGGTCTCAATGGGTCCCTAAACTTTAACCGTACCTACGGTAATGACCACCATGTATCGGCAATCCTATTGGCCAATGCGTTCCAGATCGCTGCCTCCGGCAGCTACCACAAAACCAGCAATGCCAACCTAGGGCTGCAGTTGGGCTACAATTATTCAAGCAAATATTATGTTGACTTTAGCAGTGCTTACAGTCATTCCGCCAAATTACCACAAGGGAATAGAAGAGCCCTATCTCCTACTTTAGCGCTCGCCTGGCGTCTATCTAAAGAAAATTTTTTGGTCGACAGCAAAGTCGTCAATGAGTTAAGATTATCCGCCTCGGCAGGTATATTAAACACGGATCTGGATATTAGCGACTATTACCTCTATCAGGGGTATTATACCTATAACGACGCAGCATGGTATAGCTGGCGCGACGGTGACCTCGTCCATACCTTTGACAGACGCAGGGGTGACAACCCCAACATGAAATTCCCGAAACGCAAGGAATTTAATATCAACCTCGAAGGTGGGCTCTACAACAACCTGATCACCTTTAATACGTCCTACTTTGTTAATCGGATGAGCGGCGGGTTGGTACAGGCGGCAACACAGTACCCAATGTATTTTATGACTTACTGGCCGGTTTATTCTGACCTTCCCTATGTCAATTTTAACTACGACGAACGCCGGGGTGTCGACTTTGGCATCAACCTGAACAAACAGATCAACAAAACCTTCGTATCACTGGGTTTCAACGGGATGTACTATACGACCAAGGCGGTAAAAAGGGACGAACTCTATGAATTTGCTTACCAAAACAGAGCCGGAAAACCACTAGACGCCATCTGGGGCTTACAGCATGATGGTTTTTATAACAGTCAAAGTGAAATTGACCAAGCTGCCTTTTCAACATTTGGAGAAGTCAAGCCTGGAGATATCAAGTATAAAGATCAGAATGGTGATGGTACCATCGATACCCGCGACGAAGTATACTTAGGCAAAGGCGGATGGGCCGGTGCCCCACTGACATTAGGTTGCAACCTGACAGTCAAATGGAATAATTTCACATTATTTGCCGCGGCAACGGGACAGTTCGGAGCCAAAGCGATGAAAAACAGTTCTTACTTTTGGGTAGATGCGGAAGATAAATATTCAGTGGTCGTACGTGACCGCTGGACAGAATCGACCAAGGAGACCGCAACTTATCCGCGCCTTACCACCTTTAACAGTGACAACAACTTTCGAAGCTCAGACTTTTGGCTCTATAAGACCGATCGCATCAACCTATCCAAAGTGCAGCTGTCTTACGATTTCCCAAAGCGTCTATTCAATGCTAAGTTTATACACGAACTGGGTATTTATGCCACGGGATCCAACCTACTAACCATCGCCAAAGAAAAGGAAACGATGCAATTGAATATTGGACAAGCACCACAAATGCGCTTTTTCAACATCGGACTGAAGGCACTATTTTAATCTTTACTATCTAAGACGAGAATGATGAAAAGAATACTAACCATAGCCATCCTAAGCAGCTTACTATTTTCTTCCTGTGAAGATATGTTTGAGCCGGCTCTTGAAAATAATCTTGAAATTGAAACAGCCAATAGTCGCCCCCTTTACGCACAAGGGCTACTTTTAAATGGATACAACCGGGTTCCGGCTAATAGCTATAGCTTTGATGATGTCGCCACAGACAATGCTGTGAGCAACGATAAAAGCAATACTTACCTTAAAACAGCAACCGGACAATGGACAAGCATCAACAATCCTTTCGACCAATGGCGCAATAGCTATGCAGCCATACAGTACCTCAACAATTTTTTATCCCTAAGTGATAAAGTAGAATGGGCCTTGGATCCCAAGGTCAGTACGATGTTTAACGATCGCATGAAAGGTGAAGCTTATGGTCTCCGGGCACTATTTATGTTTCACCTGTTGCAATCCCATGCCGGAAAGTCGAGTACCGGTGAGATACTTGGTGTGCCTATCCTGCTGACTCCCGAAGATGTCAATTCGGATTTTAACCACAGTCGTGCACCGTTCGAAGCCTGCATGCAGCAACTTTACGATGACATCAAAAAAGCAGAAGACCTGTTGCCTATGGATTACGAAGACATCGGTGCAGACAGTCAAGTTCCGGTCAAATACGCAGGCACAATCAATAAAGACGACTACAACCGTGTATTTGGAGCCTATTTCAAACTCCGCATGACCAAGCGCATCGCGCAGGCAATTCGTGCCCGAGCAGCGTTAATGGCGGCAAGTCCGGCATACAGCGAGGGCAGCAAAACAACCTGGGAGCAAGCCGCCACCTATGCGGGGCAGGTCATCCAGGCCAAAGGCGGACCAAGTGGTATTGATCCTAAAGGATTCACCTGGTACAATAAAGATGTGGTCGATGGCTTAACCTCCGGATCCAATCCGGCCGAAATACTTTGGCGCACCGACAAAGGAAATAGCAACAGCATGGAACAGGACCATTTTCCGCCAACATTGTTTGGCAGAGGACGTCTCAATCCAACACAGAATCTGGTCGATGCCTTTCCCATGGAAAATGGCTATCCCATTGACGATGCCAATTCGGCTTACAATAAAACCAATCCGTACGACAAGCGGGATCCCCGATTGAAGACTTACATTATTGTCAATGGTGCCACAGCAGGCGTAAGCAACACGGCTATCAATACCGCTGCCAATAGTCCAACAAACGATGGGTTAAATAAGGTCGAGACATCTACTCGGACGGGCTATTACCTGAAAAAGCTGCTGCGCCAGGATGTAAACCTCAACCCTTCATCTTCTACACAACAAATGCATTTCAATACACGTATACGGATGACAGAAATGTATCTGGCCTATGCCGAAGCCGCAAATGAGGCCTGGGGGCCTACTGGCATGGGTACTTTTACCTTCTCGGCCTACGACATCATCAAGGCTATTCGCAGACGGGCGGGTGTAGGAGCCAACAATGGCGATCCTTACCTAGAACAGGTAAAAAACAACAAAGAGCAAATGCGGCAGCTAATCCGCAATGAGCGGAGACTAGAACTTTGTTTTGAAGGGTTTCGGTTTTGGGACCTGCGTCGCTGGAAGTTGGATATCAACGTTGCTGCAAAAGGAGTCAGTATAAGCAACAACAGCTATACCGAGATTCCGGTAGAGAATAGGCTTTATGAAAACTTTATGTACTACGGTCCGATCCCGTACAGTGAAGTACTCAAATACAGCAATCTTGTACAGAATACGGGATGGAATTAACATTAATACACGCATAATGAAAAAGATCAATCTTCTTTACGCCATGGCTTTGGTAAGCCTGGCGTCTTGCAAAAATAACGACTGGGAGTTCCCAGATTTCGAATTTCAATCGGTATACTTCGCCTATCAGACACCAGTCAGAACGGTAACCCTAGGCGAAGACATTTTTGACAACAGTCTCGACAACCAGCATAAGGTGAAAGTCATGGCAACCACTGGAGGAGTATACAACAATGCAAAAGACATCCGTATCGATTTTGTTGTCGACAACAGCCTTACGAATGGCCTTAGCTATCCAAACGGCCAGGCAGTTTCCGCATTGCCCAACAATTACTACCAGCTTAGCAGCAATCAAATTAACATCCCAAGTGGTAGTCTCACAGGCGGTGTTGAAGTGCAACTGACTGACGCATTTTTTGCCGACCCAAAATCCTTGGAAACCTATTACGTACTTCCTCTAAGGATGACAAAAGTGGTTAACGCCGATTCCATCCTCTCCGGTAAAACTTCGCTACAGACTGCCAATAGGGCTATTGTATCCGATTGGGATGTCGCACCAAAAGATTTTATCTTTTATGCACTCAAATATATCAATCCCTGGCACGGCAATTACCTGCGTCGGGGTACCGACCAAATTGTCGGCAAAGGTGCCAATAATAGCTTGACAAAAAATATCGTCAGACATCAGGCCTACGTAGAAAAAGACGAAGTCAAAAGCGTCACGACGGCAGCGCTAAAGAAATCGATCTTACCCCTTTCTTTTAAAGGAACTGATGATGTCAATATCAATGTCAATCTGAACTTAACTTTTGATGACGACAACAATTGTAGCATTAGCTCGGCAAGTGCTGGCATCTCCGCTACAGGAACCGGTAAGTTTGTCAAACGGGGCGAAAAAAACAGCTGGGGTAATACAGACAGAGATGCACTTTATCTTTCCTACACGATCGATATGACACAAATGAGTGTCACCAGCAAGGATACCCTCGTGATGCGGGACAGATCTGTAAAAATGGAAACATTTACACCCATCAAAAAGTAGTATCAATTCTATAACGAACAACGATGAAAAAAATCAATAAAACTATCGTCATCCTACTTTCGCTCGGCACCGCCTGGAGTTCCTGTTCCAAATATCAGCCACTGGATTACGCCGTCGATAAACCGGAGAAAGTACTGACGCAGGAAGATATCAATGCTTACAACCCATTAAAAAGTTATCTGGATAAGCAAGGCAACCCCGGATTTAAGCTCGGTGTTGCGCTCAATATGAACGATTATTTTAACAAAGGAATCCTTTACCGCTTAGCTAACCGAAATTTTGAAGAAATGGTCATGGGCTATGAAATGAAACATGGCTCCATTGTGCAGGCCGACGGAAGTCTCAATCTATCACGGGTCGAACAGCTTATCACAGCCGCACAGGAAAACAACATGGCGCTATATGGCCATACCCTTTGCTGGCACTCGGGACAGAATGCGGCCTATCTCAATAAGTTAATTGCCCCTGTGGTGATACCAGGTTCGGGAGGTCCAGCCCTGGCGGGGCACGCTTTAAAAATGAGTAACCCCTCTGTTGTCAATGCCTGGGAAGCACAGACCGCCTATGATATCAACCCGACGGAAGTGGGTAAAGAATATGTATTGAAGATTGTCGCACGAGGCAATAAAGCGGGCAACATTGACATCGATCTGCAGACCACCGCCAATTACACCGGCGACAACATGGGCTCATTAGCATTAACGACAAGCTACAAAGAATACGAACTTAAAGTGACTGCAACTGCCGCGCGTAACCGTTTTATTATCAATTTTGGCCAATACGATGGAACAATCTTCATCGACAAGGTTGTGCTTACAAAAACTGGCAGTTCAACAAGCCTCATTGCCAACAGTGATTTTGAAAACAATATTGACGGTTGGTTCGGTTGGGGAAATAATTCATCCCGAGCGCAGTCCGCCAATGGTGAAGGATATGGCAGCCCGGGAGGTAGCACGATTGAGAAAACACCTGCCGAGAAAGACGCCATACTCACAAAAACTCTTGAGACGTTTATTGCTGGCATGCTCGAAAAAACCAAAGGTTATATCAAAGCCTGGGATGTGGTCAACGAGCCCATGTCCGACTGGCCCGATCAATATGCCTTGAAGACAGGAGTTGGAAAAACCGACCTGGCTGATGATGAGTTCTACTGGCAGGATTACTTAGGTAAAGATTATGCCGTGAAAGCTTTCCAATTTGCCCGCAAATATGGCAATGCAAATGACCTCCTTTTCATCAATGACTATGGTTTGGAAGGCAGTGGCAATAAATGTAAAGGACTGATCGCGTATGTCAGCTACATCGAAAGCAAAGGCGCCAAGGTGGATGGGATCGGTACCCAGATGCACATCGACATCAACACAAGCAAAGACAATATCGTCAGTATGTTTAACCTATTGGCCGCCACCGGCAAGCTGATCAAAGTGTCTGAGCTCGATATTGGTTTGGGAAATGGCATAAAGACTAGCAATGCAACGACTGAAATGTATCAGCAGCAGGCCGACATGTACAAATTTGTCGTTGAAAAATATCTTGAGATCATTCCCAAGGATAAGCAATATGGTATTACCATATGGAGCCCACTGGACAGTCCGGACCAAGAGAATTCATTTTGGAGACGTGGGGAACCCATCGGTTTATGGACCGAAGGATTCGTTCGAAAGCCAGCCTATCAGGCGGTTGCTGAGGCATTGTTAGCTAAAAAATAAGATCATTAATCACCCTTTAAATATGTAAATTATGAGAACAAACAACATGTGGTTATTGCTGATCTTTTTATTAGCTATTTTTTCCAGCTGCTCGCGGCTGGAAGAAAAAACATTGACCAGCGAATCCGAAAGAAGTCTTAAATCCAATGTTTCCGCGCAAGCCGTTACAAGCTGGCCGCGGCCAACCCCGACCCTACATGTCGGAGGCAAGTACCTCAAAGATCCCTGCGACAATAATATTGTCCTGCATGGGGTAGCCATTACGCCAAGCCCTTGGTTCAATGGCTGCCAGTATGGTGCCAACTCCGGTTACTGCACCTGGGATAATTACAATGTTCAGGATGCGCTCAATTACAATAAAGCAGTCGTTGACAAACTCAGCAGCGCGGCCGACGGTTGGTATCTCAATTATATCCGTCTGCACATCGATCCGTATTGGACCAATGATCCAGGCGCTCCTATTCCTGAAGACGACATCTCAAGATTTAACTATAATCGCTTGGTTACCTATACTGATCAGGTCATTATTCCACTAATCAACCATGCCCGCAGCCGGGGCATGTATGTGATCTTGCGTCCTCCTGGCGTATGTCCACACCGTATCGCAGTCAATGATGCCTATCATACCTATCTTAAGACCGTATGGACTTTTCTATCGCAGCACCCATCACTAAAGAATGCAGACAATGTGATGTTTGAATTGGCTAACGAACCCGTTGAGATTCTGGGAACAAATGGCAACTGGGGGACGACCGGCAACGAGCATTTTGCTGCGTTGAAAAATTTCTTTCAGCCCTTGGTCAATATCATTCGTAATAACGGTGCCAACAATGTATGCTGGATACCAGGAACTGGCTGGCAGTCCCATTATCAAGGCTATGTCAATAATCCGATTACGGGTGGCAACATTGGCTATGCAGTACATATCTACCCCGGGTATTGGGGTGGTGTCAATACCTATCAAGCTTTTCAAAATGCCTGGAATACAAATGTTAAACCTATTGCAGACATTGCACCCATTGCCATTACAGAGACAGACTGGGCTCCACAGGGATATGGCACATTTGGTACGGGATCAACCGGTACCGCTGGCGGAAACGGTTTTGGTGCAAATTTAAAATATATTGTGGATCAGTCCGGCAATGTAAGCTGGAACTTTCTCGCCCCCGACGATCTGCTCCACAAAGGGGATCCCAACGCCGGGACAGCTTTTAACAATGATTGGGAAGCCTGTGCTGCTCCCGCTAAACAGTGGTTTCAGCAGTATGCTGCCTCCAATTACCCCATGTCTAACTGTACAGTTACTAGTCTGGTCAATAATGGCATTTACGAAATCGAATTCCAGACCGATGCCAACAAGGTACTTGATTTAAAATCAGGTGAAGATGCCAACGGTGCAGTGCTCAGACCGTGGACCAGAAATGGCGCAAATGCACAGCGCTGGGTCGCTATAGATGCCGGTAACGGATACTGGCGCTTTGTTTCAAAAGCAAGTGCAAGCAATCGCTGCATTGATCTGACGAGTAATAGCAATGCGCTCGGAACTGCCATCCGGCTTTGGCAGAACTATAGCAATGATGCTCAGGCCTGGAAGGTAACTGCTGTAGCCAATGGCTATTACAAAATTACCTCAAAGGTAGATGCTACACGCGGTTGGGATGTACCCAACTGTACCATGGACGGCAATTCCAATCTTCAGCTTTGGGATTACTATGGTACCTCCTGTCAATTATTTAAGTTCAAATTTATTGCCATGAACTAAACACTATCTTTTCGCGGTAAGCCATACTTACCGCGAAATAGGTTAATTTTAAAAACATAAAAAGCTTCACGATGCGACAAACACAATTTAAAATGCTGCTACTGATCTTCTTGGTATGTTGTTTTACCGGAACAACAGCTTGTGCCCAAGACAAGAACTTCCATATCTACCTTTGTTTAGGACAATCCAATATGGAGGGACATGGACAATTCGAACCTCAGGACACCATCACCAACAGCCGGTTTCATGTGCTGGCGGCAGTAGATTGCCCCGAATTGGGACGGCAGTACGGTAAGTGGTATCCTGCCCGGGCACCACTTACGCGTTGCCACACAGGCCTTACACCTGCAGATTATTTTGGCAGAACGCTTGTAGAAAAGCTTCCCAAAAATATCGAGATCGGAGTCATCAATGTTTCGGTAGGTGGTTGCCATATTCAATTATTTGATCAAGATAGCACGTCAAGCTATGTCGCAAAGGCACCCGAATGGATGAAATCCATGCTTGCAGCTTATGACAATAATCCTTATGAAAGGCTTGTCGTCCTGGCCAAGATGGCACAGCAGAAAGGTATTATCAAAGGTATTTTACTTCACCAGGGGGAATCCAATACCGGCGATCGCGAATGGCCCAATAAAGTAAAAAAAGTCTATGAAAACCTCTTGCACGATTTGCACCTGAAAGCCGAAGATGTACCCCTACTTGCTGGTGAACTCCTATCGGCCGAAGCAGGGGGTAAATGCGCAAGCATGAACAGTATCATCCAAACATTGCCCGCTACTATCCCAACTGCACATATCATTTCTTCTGCGGGTTGCCAGGGTATCGGCGATGGACTACACTTCAGTCCTGCCGGATACCGGCAGCTGGGTAAAAATTATGCGGCAAGCATGCTTAAATTGCTGACGAAAATAAAAAAATAAAAAAAGCTAGGGAGTCAATCCCTAGCTTTGAATGACAAGCAGCTAGCCGCCCGAATCACTAAACCGTTCTTTTCTTATAATTTCCTTCGTTATCTTTAAAAGAGATAACAAAACGCTCGATCATTAATTTCCAAAAATTTTGGCCAACTCCTGGTGTAACAGTTCACCTTTTATATTGATAGCGACAATGTTTCCTTTAGGATCCACTAAATAATTTTGTGGTACAGCACGTACGCCATACAATACCGCAGCCTCATTGCTCCAGCCTTTTAGATCTGCGACATGGATCCATGGCAAACCATCATCTTTGATGGCTTTTAACCAGGCATTTTTTCCTTTGGTATCATCTAGCGACACTGCAAGGACCTCCAATCCTTTACTTTTGTATTTGTTATAGGCCTTTAATAAGTTGGGGTTTTCAGCACGGCAAGGACTACACCAGCTTGCCCAAAAGTCGATAAGCACATACTGGCCTTTAAAATCGGATACTTTGATCATTTTCCCTTCCGTATCCGGCTGGGAAAAATCGGGTGCCTTATTGCCGATTTTTACACTTCTCTCCGCTAGAAAACGCGCTTCCAACTGTCGCGCATTGGTCATTTGACGCACTTCTTTGGACAGCTTCAAAAACAAAGGTTCGATCTCACTGAGCTTTCGTTTGTTGGCCGCATCAATAAGGGCGTCCACCGCAAATATTGAATTGGGATTTTTGGCAGCAAATGCAAGCTCTTTTACCCGGCGAGCTTCAAAACGCGCCTCAAACCTTTCATGAATAGCCTTATACTGCTCGCTGGCATCGGGAGCATCTTGCTTTACGGCCGCAAAGGCCTTATTCCCCGCATCAATGATATCCATGAAACCACCACCAATTTCATTTAAATAAGCGACATAGGCGTTATGCAACGGCGACCCTTTTATGGCAGCAGTACGCAATGAATCCTTGATGGTCATATTGTAAGTTTCATTGCCTAAATAGAAGTATAAACGGTCGCCAATATTCTGTGCGACTAATTTCCCCTTACTGTCTTGATCAAAAACCATCCTGGAGTAAGACGGCTCCTCTACTGTTCCTTTGAAACTAAATCTGCCGTCCACGATAGCCGATGAATCCGATGCCGGAAATCCATCTCTTATATAATCCAGATACACTTTCTTGCCATTGAAAGCTTTTGGTGCACTTCCCTTGATCTGGAAGCTAGCTTGCTGCGCAAAGGATGTCATAGGCAAAAATGCCAGTGCTAAGGCAACTATTTTTAAATTTTTCATATTTTTTTGTTTGGTTCAATTTTTATATTATTCCTTTTAGTTACGCCAGGTCATATCCACAGGATTTCCGGGAAGACCCTCAATTGTTTTGAGCAACTCGCCATTTTTCCCAACACGGATATCCATATAATACAGCGCTCCTTCTGCCCCAGCAATCAGGGTATTCTCATCGTCCTCTAATTTGAGCATGCTTATATCCGATTTGATGGTTGTTTTCAATAGATCGACTTGCTGATTGAGCGGGTTGTAGCGAAATACCTGATTTTTGTAGGCCACATAAATATACCCATTTCGGGTCGCCACCAACTTTGTTTCCGCATTGATCCATTCTTGTTTTATAAAGATCTTCTTATGTATTGCGGTGATCATAAATGGTCCATTAAAATTTGCATTGAACTTCAATTCATAAATATGACCACTCCCGTCCTTCGTATAAGCATAGGTATCCGTATTATTGATCTGCACCATTTTGATCAGATCCATGCCTACCTGTGTTGGATCAAAAATTTCAGTATTGACGGGACTATACTGGGTACCAAAATACATAGGGCTACCGTAAATATTGATTCGGACAAACTGCTTTTTATTTTTTTCGAAAGCGATTACGCTATAATTATTGTCTACTGTTGTCAATACTACTTCTGGTGCTAACGCGTAGTCCCCATCCGCATAAGTTCCAAACATGCCGTAGGTGTTCGATTGATCCCAGGTGTTTGTAGTTCCCCCATAAAATTTGTCATTGATTACCCCCATCATTACCCCTTGAGGATGGGCGAACAAACTTCCCACAGCAATCGTTGACGGTGCCAAAAAAAAGTTATCGTGCAGGGTACCGGGTTTTACCGCCTCCTTAACAAGATTGTTTACATCTAACCGCACGCCGGCCTGTTTTGATATAATCCAGTAACCCAAGGGGGTATTTCCCGTAAACTGGTTTTTTAAGTAATGGATATGCATAGGATCCACCGGTAATGGTTCGCCGTTGATCGCCTCATAAATATTGGGCTGTACAGTATTATCGGGCTTTATAAACGAGAGTTTACTAACCCCGTTTTCGACAGATAACACAAGTGACCCACGCGAAAAAGCTGTCGTTCCCTGGATCTTAAAATTATAGAAATATTTCATCCCATTGCCCGTATTGGTCACCGTAAGGCGCGCCGTATATCTTTTGGCCTGAAGCCCGAAAACGATACGCAGCGCGGGACCTTCGTAGTGGTTAGCTTCGGGGACGAGTGCCTCTGGCACATCTATTCGCCAGTTACATTTCACTGAAGCCGCATCGATGCCGGTAATTTTTGGGGTTATAATAAGGCTGTCCCCCACCGATGCTTCATACAAAGTATCTAACCCTGTGATCTGCGGCCCATCAGGCATATCGATGGCATAATTTCCCTTGTCCTTATAACAGCTTTCGAAAGCCAATAGGGTTAAAGACACAATAGCAAAAAATAGTATTGCTCTCAATCTGTTTAAATTTCTTTTCATCTATCTGACTTCCTTTCCTGATTCATCTATAAAATAATACTTACCCGAAGCGCTATTTTTCCTTAATAAGATGCTTCGGTTTGGATTGTCCACATGATAGAATTGGTAGGTCTGTCCATTATCGTTGCTGCTCAGCACGTATTTTTTTTCTGGATGATCCTTGACCCATTTAAATGGATCGTTGAGCATCATGAGCAAGAGATTTGCAAAGTAGAGATTTTTGGGTGCATCGAGCCCGACCGTCGAAAGCGAACGTTGTTCGGTGACAATTAGGAAGAGCTGATGTTTTACCCGCGAATAATTATCGAGCCACATGGTCCACCAGGCAGGCTGTTCCAATTGGGCCGAAATAATAATTCGCGCCCGTATCAGTGTTGGGTTTTCAACCCCAAAGTCATCACTAGCCTTAAGTTTTACGAGCAGTGATACAGATTGACTTTCAAGCGCGCTTATATTATGCACAACGATAGGCATAAAGGCCCGACCGGCATTACTTTCCAATGGATATTCTGATTTCAACGGATCATAGTGCAGGTCTGCACGCGCCGTTGATGAATCTTTTTCCACGAAAGCCTCAAAATGCCGAGTGTGCTGGTCACGGTATCCCATTACTTTGACAGGAACAAAAATGGTATCCTGCGCCTTGGTCATATCGTAGGCAAAAGTATATACAATGCTATCCCGATCAGCGTCGCTCAAATCAAAATAAACATTTGCCGACCTGTCGTAGGTCGCTAAAACTGCCTTTTTGCAAGAACACAACATCAGCAGTGGTAGTAGCAATAGCAGAAGTAATAAAGTATCTTTTTTCATTTTGGTTACGATTTACCGTTGTCCATAGATAATTTCATCATCCGGCAACGGCCATACATAAATTTGTTGACTGGCCGGAATTGTAGTGCCTTGCTGTCCGACAATTGGTTCATTGAGCCGTTTATACGCGAAAAACAATTGTCCTTCGGCAAACATTTCTTTCCGATATTCCTTCAGTAGTTCGGTTCGGAGTTTGGCGTTTGTCGAAATATCCACTTTCTGACCAATGCCTCGATGTTCACGGACCTCGTCAAGCCATGCTGCAGCCTGAGCGGGTGCTGTTTCGTAGCTACATTCGGCGGCGATATAGTAGATTTCACTCAAGCGGATCGCCGGAGCTACCAAATAATGAAGATTGGCGGCAAAACTGTCACCCAACGTATTCCGGCGATATTTGTGAATAGATGATATAAAGGAATTTCCAACGCTTACTGTTCCAAACCATTGTGTATAGCGCATGTCACCGCCACCGGCTCCTGCAACCTCGTAGATGGTTTTTGCCTCATCCTGATCCAAATAGATCGCGCTGTTGTTGTCCTGAAACCAGTCATTGTTATAGGTGTTGTTCATAGCCGGGATATACCAGGCAAACAACAGTTCTTTATAGAAAATCCGATCCTTTTTATCCGCATCGACAGCAAGGAAATCAGTGGCATTGGTCCATGGAAATTTTTTGGCATCAATCACTTCACGTGCGTTCAGCAATGCCTTTACTTTGTCTCCGCTGTAGAGATAGGTGCGTGCCAGCAGTCCACACACGGCATAATAGTTAAGCCGGTGCCTTCTATTCTGTAAAAAGAGGCTCTTGTCCTGTAGCTCCGAATTTTTCAACGTGTCACCGACAGTGGGATAACCAACCACATAGGATTTCAGGCGGATGGGGTCAACTTTCAGCAATTCTTTGGCTTCTTCCAGATCTCGGATTACTGAATCCAATAGTTGGGACACTGTGGACAATTTGGTAGACTTATTGGAATAGGTCGTTACATATGGAATGGCTTCGATTTTGTTATTTACAACCGGAGCCGGACCAAATAGGCGCAAGGCATCAAAATGCAGATATGCTCTCAAAGCCAGCGACTCACCTTTGATCAATTGATAATTGCTTCCCGTAAACAATTGTTTTTTACGGTCGATTTCCTCCAGTATCAGATTGGTATTAACAATACCATTGTATAGACCTTTCCAGATATTGTCCTTTCGGCCAATAAAATTACCGTCATTAAATTTAAACAACTTTGTCTGCTGATAACGCAACGGATCATTGCTTGATAATGCATAGTTCTGGACCAATACCTCCGGTGTTCCAATGGTTAGCTCCTTACCATAGAGATCATCTTTTGCACAACGCGTATATACCCCAATCAGGGCTTCCTTGAAACCATCTTCGGTGGAGAAGAGAACTGATTTGTCAATTTCGCTTTCTGGTTGTATATCGAGCCACTTGGAGCAAGAAAGCGTACTCAGGGCTGTGAACAGTATTAAAACTATAGTTAAATTCTTCATCTGTACATATTTTTTCCATCCTTCGGATGGGATTTACCATCTTTTATAATCCTGCCTGTAGGGTAAAAGTCAAACTTCGGGCAAATGGATACGTAATTCCACGTTCCACTTTCACCGAAGACCAACGAAAGATATCATTTGCAACAAGGCCGACACGCAGGCTTGACAGCGCCAATTTTTTCGACAGCGCTTTCCCTACATCATAAGAAAGATTAAGAGACTGTAGGGCAAATAAGTTGTCCGGCATAATAAAACGCGAGGACACTCTTGTCTGTCCCAAATCCTGAATACTTTTGTAAAAGGTAACATCGCCAGGATTTTTCCATTTTTCCTCCAGAACCCTGCTATCCACATTGTAGCGTGGATCGGCATTTTCGACACGGTCTACCAAGGTTTGGTTATAGGTTTTACCTCCTATCCGCGTTTGGAAATAAGCGACCATCATAAATTGCTTATAGCGAAGTGTCCCTCCGAAAAATCCTTCCATTGTTGGTGTAGCTACTCCAACGACATCAATATCCCTTGCATCCCAGTCATACGACAACGTCCCGTCTTTTTTAATAAAAACTTCCTTTCCATTCTCGGGATCGATACCCAAAGAAGGAACGGCATAGATAGCGTCGAGGGATTGCCCTTCTTTATAACGAAGCAAAGGAACAGCCATTAAATCAGTTCCCTGCTGAGCTTCGTCGACACGTTCGTTGTAGCTCTTCAATGCGTTTGAAATACGGACGATTTTATTTCTGTTCCGCACCAAATTCGCCAATAGACTCAGAGTCCATTTTTCGTTTTTAAGGGCAATCCAATTGGCATTGAGCTCAAATCCTTTATTTTCAAGGTCCCCCAGGTTTTCTTTATAAGAGCTAAATC
The DNA here is from genome assembly GCF_014109745.1 of Sphingobacterium paramultivorum. Taxonomy (NCBI): domain Bacteria; kingdom Pseudomonadati; phylum Bacteroidota; class Sphingobacteriia; order Sphingobacteriales; family Sphingobacteriaceae; genus Sphingobacterium; species Sphingobacterium paramultivorum. Next base: position 404,662 of record NZ_CP058555.1, on the reverse strand, counting down.
CGGTAGAAGGTGCCAGGTTAATATCAGCCAAGATATCACGGGTTATCTTATGGTAGTAGCGTGGCGAAAGGGTCAGACGATCGTGCCAAAGGCCTAGATCAAGACCAACATCGGTACTTTGGGTCTTTTGCCAGGTCAGGTTTTCATTGCCATAGTTACGCACGATACTTCCCAGCCCCGATGAGTACCAATTGCTTTTATCGTAACTATAGGTTGTCCGCGACATGTAAGGATCGAACTGCACAGATCCCGTCAGCCCCAGTGTTGCACGCAGCCGCAGCTGGCTGACAACATCGTTGGCGAACCATTTCTCCTTGTGCATATTCCAGCCGATACCAGTCGACCAAAATGGTGCGGTGCGCTTATTTGCCCCAAATTTTGAGGAGCCATCAATTCGGACCGTTGCATCCATCAGATAGCGGTTATCATAGGAATAGTTAGCACTTAAAAAAGCTCCAAACAACCTGGAGGCACCCAAACTGCTCGACGGGCTCGCATTCTCAGCATATCCCTTGGCAAATCCTACACTTGTAAACCGATCATTCGGAAATCCGATCGCTTGAAATGAACGCTCGTCATAGCTTTCTGTCCGTATATTGGTTCCCCCCACCACATTGAAGCTATGTTTATCAATCGTACGCATCCAATTGAGACGTATGTTTGCATCCCAGTACAATTCATTGTTTGTATAACTGGTATAACTACCCTTTTCGTCTGTTTGTGCCGTAGGATAGAAATAAAAGTCATTAGCTAAGGGCGAGCGGAAATTATCATCGGTATTCAAACGTTTCAACAAACTTACCTGTCCCCGGAGACGCAGCCCATTACTCAGGTCAAAATCCCCCGAAAAATTGTTCAGCAGTTCGGTATAGCCCAATTTATTGAAGCTATTCAATGTCGCATTATAGAGTGGATTCAAGACGTATTCCCGTTGTGCACTACCTGAGTTTGCAACCCTTGTCCATACATCCGCCTCCTGTATAATATTGCCCTGATCATCTGTCATGCGGTAGTAAGGATTCATTCTTACATAATCCGCAAAATTTCCATAGGGCGATTCACGCCCGTCTACCACGGTTACGGCAAGCTCATTCTGAAATCTAAATTTATCCTTTAGGTTATAACTAAAGTTTAGCCCACCCGAATATTGATTTCTTCCCGATCCCTTCATCACACCGGGTCTGGTCTGATAACGCATGTCTACGCCATAGCGGAAACTTTCCGACCCACCTTCTAGATAGAGACCATGCTTTTGTCCGACCGCGGTCCGTACTGGCTGTGACAGCCAATAGGTGTCAACACCGCCAAGCACATTTGCTAGTTTCTGATAATACAGCTCATCCAATGCATCCTGTGGTTGGCGCTGAATTGTTGCATCATACAACCCAGCCAGTTTTTCATAGGCCAATTTATCAGCAGCATGCAATACATCGTATCCTGTCAAATCCGGCATATTTATATTGCTCTCATGCGTATAAGTCAATTGCAATTTCCCGTCCCTGGGCATCTTAGTCGTTATTACCATCACACCATTGGCCGCTCTCGAGCCATATATGGCTGTAGCAGCAGCGTCTTTCAAGATCGTGACACTTTCAATACGGGTCATATCCAGATCGAGAACCTTCTGTACACTCACTTCGAAACCGTTTAATATAAAAGCCGGCATATTGATAGTTGTAGTGATATTATCCCTCCGCAGCACTTCGTTCCCGCCAGTAGGCAAAGATGAAGATCCGCGCACATTGATATTCGGCAAGGCATTGGGATTGGATCCAGCAAGATTATTATCGAGCAATTTAAACGATGGATCGAATACCTGCATGGCTTGGAGGACGTTTTGCGGATTTACCTGTCGCAGCTCGTCGCCACTTTTCGTAATCGCCGTTCCTGTGTAGGAATCTTTTTTTAGCACTTGGTACCCCGTTACAACGACCTGCTCAAGAGCATTCGCTTCTTCCTCCATCACTACACTGTACTCATCCTTGTTTTCGGCCAAAGCGAGCGTGAAGTTTTTATAGCCAACCCTACTGAATGTAAGCGGTTGCATAGTACCGACAAAAGAAAAATGCCCATCTTTATCGACCACTGCGATGGTATTGCCCACCTGTGAAATATTCACGTCGGAAAGCGGCTTTTGGTCTTTCCCAAGGACTTGTCCACGAATCTGCTTCTGGGATGGTTTTTCTACCTGGGGGAGGCTTTTGGGCTCGGATTTCCGTGAACTGGCTTTCCTTTCGAGAAAAATTGTCTTTGATTCAATCGTGTAGCCGATTTCCTGCTGACTTAAAATTTTATCAAGAAATAATTTAAGGGGCATTTTGTCCGCTTTAATTGAAATTGACTTTGCCGATTCCAATATCTTTTTGGCTCCGAGCACCTCATAGTTCGTCTGAAGTTTGACCGCCTGCAGCACATCCATCAGTGGAACATTGTGCCCGGCATAGGTAACGGTTTGCGCATTTACCTTATGGCCCAGCTGGAGTAAGACAGCAAAAACGAGCCATAAAAGGGGTTTGGTCGCTTGTGAAAAACAACTTAATTTCATTAATTCTAGTTAGTTTAGTTAGGTTAGATTGCAGGATCCACTGATTAGATGAAAGGATCCACTGTCCAATTTGTTAATTCATATCGTTTGGTGAAGTATAATTTTTCGTTCTTTATTGCCCTCCTTTCTGTGCTTTAGGATCATTTTTTTCAATAATGAGTTTCCCATTTTCCGTCAAATGGTACGACAGATCCTGGTCTTTTAATATTTTAAGGATAGTTGATAACTTGCTCGTTCTGAATGTTCCACCGAAAAAGGAAACATTAGGCACATCGCCCTTATACACGACATCTATGGCATACCATTGGGACAGTTCATCCATCACTTGTCGAAGTGATTTTCCGTCAAAATTAAATTTGCCATATACCCAAGCCATTTCTTGTTGTACGTTTACCGGATGTTTGGTCAACTCTGTACCTGTGTTGACAGACTGATCGCCGGGCAATAAGGTTACTTTTTGACTTCCAAGCAGCGTCGTTACCATTACTTTACCTTCTAACAAAGTGGTCTTTGTAGGTACCGATGTCTGATAGGCATTGATATTGAAGTGCGTTCCAAGTACTTGTACTTGCTGGTTTTTGGTATGAACTATAAAAGGCTGATCCTTCTTTTTTGCAACTTCAAAATAAGCCTCTCCACGGAGCGTTACCTCGCGTTTATCTTTAGCGAATACTGTCGGATAAGAAAGTGTCGTCCCGGCATTTAGTTTAACCAGGGTTCCATCGGGCAGAGTGACTTCGTAGATACCACCCCGTGGGGTTTCGATTCTGGCAGACACCGCAGCATTGATCGGTGCAACTTCATGTCCGTCTTCATAGCGTATGCCGCCGCCATCGATAACAACTTGTTTTTCGCCTTTATTCAAAGCATATTGCCTACCGTCCGAGAGTGTGATAACAGCCTGATGGGAAGCTGGAAGCCGATCATTTACAACCTCCCGCTGCGTTTCAACCAGCCGGTTGCTATCCTTATTCCAATACCAAACCACAGAAAGAGCCAGCAGCACACTGGCGGCAGCAACGTAAGGCAATAGACGTTTCAGGAGCCCAGGTCCTTTCTTTGAAGTATGGAAGGAAATTTTAGCTTTTAATGACTCAAAATTACGTCGCGTTTCAAAATCCTGTAGACGCGTATAAGCATCACGCTGCAGCTTCTCATCAAGACAACGTTGATAGATCTGTTTGTTCCTTTCGGATTCCTGTAGCCAACTCTCCAAAAAAAATCGATCTTCGCCTGTTAGCGTTCCCTGCATTTTTTGGAGAATGAGTGCACTGATACGGATGAGTTTTTCTTCTTCTTTAGGATCCATTTTGAGCTATTTCATCTATAGATACCACACCGATTGAAAAAAGTACCAAAAACAATTAAAAAAAAATTAAATTTTCCCAAAAAGAACGATTAATGACAATAGGTAATTAAAGGAATCTCGTCTCAAATGCTGCCGCAGCAGACCCAGGGCACGTAATTTTTGGTTTTTTACCGTCTGAATATTAATCTGCAGTAGATCAGCAATCTCCTGATTACTGTTGCCTTCGAGGTAGCTCAGCTGTATTATTTCCCGTGCTTTGGGTGGAAGTTTTTGAATGGCATCGTAGAGTTCGGCCATTGTTTCGGCATAGACAAGCTCATGCAAATGGGATTTTTGATCCTGTTCCTGCTGCTCCACATAGCTATCGACCCGATTTATCCTTCGCTGCCGGGCAGTCTGCTTATTGAGTCCTACATGGCGGGTGGCCTGATAGAGTGCCGCTTTCAGATGGGATAAACTTTCAAAACTTCGTTTGCTCTGCCATAACCGTATAAATCCCTCCTCGGCAATGTCTTCCGCTTCTTTGCTTTCCTCTACAAAGCTCGATGCATATAAACAAATACGACTGAAATAACGGTTATATACATAAGCGCAAGCGCGCTCCTCCCCATTTAGGAAATCTTCAAGCAGCTCTTTCTCGCTCGTATACTTCATGGGTAGATTCGTTTAGCTAGCGGTTAATCTTTTCGTGGATAAAGATAACTAAAAAGAATGGATACTTCCTATGATTGGCCTATCCCTAAATTCTTCCTACTATTTTTTCAAAATTTCCACTCGTAAACCATAAATTTTTCGGCAAAGCGCATTAAAAACTAAGTAAAATCAATAATATATCCAGAACTAACCACTTACCCTTGTTTGTTTATTAACAATTCCACTAACTTTGAACCGTGGTCTTCTAAAACCAAACCTAATCCGATAAATCAACCTATTCGCAATATGATACCTCGTTCCAAAAAATTCGCTATAAGCACATTTCTCCAATATCTTATTAAGACAATATTATACTTAATTACCTGCTCCACCTACTGCTTTGCGCAGACGGGGCGGTCAGCAGTTCATGAGATACCGAGATCTGTCATTGAACGGGTTCAGACGGCTTCCATAAAGATGTTTGGCATTGACAGTTTGAGCGGACAGCAAAACAGTGCTCCCTTTAGTGGGGTAATTGTCCATTCGGACGGAACAATTCTTACTGTGGCACATGCTACAAGGCCCGGCAATTTCTATCGCGTTATTTTCTCCGACGGAACGCAAGGGATTGCCAAAGCGCTCGGAAGGCTAGTCGTTGATCAACAAAGTAACTTGCCCGATATTGCCATGATGAAAATGCTAGGCCAGGGCCCCTGGCCTTATGCTGAAATGGGCTGGTCGTCATCCATCACTGAAAACCAGCTTTGCTTTGGGCTATCGTATCCCGAAACACTACCTTTCAACATTCCTTTTCTACGGACGGGACGCATTCTAAAGAAATTGGACAACTTTGGGTTTATTCAAAGCAGCAGCATAATGGAACCCGGTGATTCCGGAGGTCCATTATTTGATGCCCTGGGCCGTGTAATCGGTCTTCACAGCCGTATAGATGGTGCTGAAGGCATCAATTTTGAGGTTCCTATAAACAGTTACCGGAGTTATTGGCAGTCGCTGACCAATCCAGTTGTTATCAGCAGTTATCCTGTATCAACCGATTCAATCGGTAAAGATCCTCAGCAAAAAAAACTATTTAAATTGGGGATCAAAAAACCTGCGAAACATCCGAAAACAAATTTTCAGCCCATCCAGATTAGCAGTACATTAGATGGCGACAGCATACTGCTATTAGGTACAGCATTTAATTTGGGAAACAATAAACAGGTCATCTTATCCAAAAGTAGTCTTATTGGCGAAGCACCAATCGTCAAAATAGGTAACAGGATTCATGTATTAAGAATTCTGCTCAGAGACGAAAAAAGCGACTTGGCAGCGCTCGTCAGTGATCATCAATTTCCGTCAGTCGATGTATCGAAGGTAGCCCGGCAAAGTATTTCTGATTCTTTTGTTGGTTTAAACCTGTGGTCGCTTCTTGGAGACGATCAGCGTAAATTCGGTGTACTGGGCATGTCATCCCAAACCTTCCCACGTTTACCTGTTCCCGGAACTTTCGATGCACAAATGCAGGAAATAGAAGGCCTTCCGACCTTAACAAAAGTAGATAGCATGGGTGCCGCAGCCCGGGCTGGACTTCGTGTCGGCGACCGTATGCTTACACTAAATAATCGCGATGTGTCAAGCGCCATCAAAATAAATGCGGTGATGCAGCAATTTTCTGCCGGCGATACGCTGCAGGTTCAATACCGACGTGGAGCTGCAGATCTATACACAAATGTAATTCTTTCTAATTGGCCCGTCAGGGAAAATCCACACCCTGCAAACAATATTCCAAAAGGAAAGTCAGTTCGCAGGGATAATTTTTTGCGTGTATTTCTTCATGACTCACGCATTCATGCCGACGAATGTGGAAGTCCGGTAGTCGATAGCAAAGGTAACTTTATCGGGCTCAATATAGCCCGATTTAGTCATACAGCTTGCCTGGCGATCCCAAGAGATACCATCCTAGCCTTTTTATCCACAGTCGAACACATGCTCTAGCGCAAGAAAAGATAAAGTCATTAGGAAATTTTTAGTACCGTTGCGATACTGTTTTGAACAAAACTATCGGGTATGGAGACCACTAGATCATTATCGAGTTGTTGAAACGCTATACGATCGTTAGTTCCGAGTAACTGTACCTGACCAACTTTTCTCGAATTGGGGGCTAAACGACCCAATGACTTTATTCGGAGCTGCTTTTTGGTCAACGTTCCCATTATAAAAGCGTACATGACATTTCCTTTTGTCGTGAAGCGCACATCATCGCCGGTAAAAGCTTTTCCCTTCCCTTCATTAAAGCCCTGCACATGCAGTGAAGGAGCTTCCTCCTGTGCAGGCCCCTCACCAAAAATATGCCATGGTCTTGTTCCTATGATTGCTTCACTGTGAACTGCCATCCAGCCTCCTATTCCCGTTACGACCTCCTTTGCACGGTCGTCGATGGAACCGTCACCGCGTAATGGTACACTTAACAATAAGTTGCCGTTTTTACTGACGACATCAATCAGCATATGAATTACGGTTTTAGCCGATTTATAGTGATTATTCTCATAAATCCGGCGATCATAGTGCCAAGAACCGATACAGGTACAGGTCTGCCAGGGCTGCGGTTCAATGGTGTTGCTCTGTCCACGTTCAATATCCCATACCAGGCATTTTCGTTGTTGTTCATTCAGGATTTTTCCATTGATTACCACATCAACCTTGCCTTTATTTGCCTGCACGCTTTTATTATAAAAATCGGCTGCGATCTCCAGGCCAACATTGCTTATTGGATAAAGTGGCAGCACCGTATCGTCAAAATAAACGATATCGGGTTTGTAATTGTTGATCAATTCCAGGGTCCGGGCCTTAAAGTTTTCGCAATAGGCCTTTGTTGGCACACTTACCCCTGAATTTACATCCCAATGCCATTGCCGATGAACGGTGTTATCATCCTTACTATCCAAACTAAGCGCATGATCCTGTGCATAAAGCTCCTGCGGATCGTATGCTGCCCACCATTTTCCTGCGCCATCCTTTTTCGTTAGTTTCCCATCATAGGGTATACCGGCAAACTTACCTTCTTTATCACTCCGTTGTGCCGTTTCATACCAGGTCCAGGCATGTGCCGCGTGTACGCTGACACCAAATTTCAGCCCTCTTTTTTTTGCAGCGCTTTCCCAACCCTTTATAATATCTTTCCTGGGGCCAACATTTACACTATTCCATTTATGGTGGCTGCTGCGATAAAGGTCCAGATTATCATGATGATTGGCCAAAGCCATAAAATACTGGGCTCCGGCATTTTGATACAGTTCCATTAACTCTTCCGGATTCCAATTTTCGGCTTTCCACTGATGGATAACATCTTTAAAACCAAACACCGAAGGGTGTCCATATTTTTCGACGTGATAATTATACTGATCGGATCCCTCCTGATACATACCCCGCGCATACCAATCGCCGCGCTCGGGCTGACACTGCGGGCCCCAGTGCGCCCAGACACCAAATTTGGCATCCCTGAACCAATCAGGTACCTGATAATTTTCAAGTGAGCGCCAGTCGGGATGAAAAGGTACTCTTCCCAAATAGGTGTGTGCAGCGCTAAATTTGCCAAGGAAAAGCGTCGGAATAGTTGCACCGAGAAATTTAATTGCTGTTCTTCTGTCCATTATACAATGATCTTCGATCAGAATGCCTCGACACAAATTGCACGACAAAGGCATCCGGTTTATAATTTGTTATCTACTTGAATACCAAAAATACCTGTATTGGATCAGGAAAGAAACTACATAATCGATCAATACTAGTACAATATCGACACAGGATTCTTTTTGTTCAATGGAACAAAAAAAGGTGCCCTAAAAAGGACACCCCACCTAAAACTAACTATGAATAAATAAAAACATCTATTTTCCCAGATCAATTGTTCATGTCGTTCCCTTTCAAATTTTTGTTATTGTCCAGTTCGGCCTGTGGGAAGGGATAATACATGGCTTTTGCCGACCAGCCCGCTTTCTTTAAAGGCTCAAGCCAGGTAGGGTCAGCCATGCCCCAGCGCAAAAGGTCAAAATACCGCTGATATTCTCCCAAAAATTCGACAAATCGTTCATGCACGATAATACTTTTTATAGTATTCAACGCAACACCGTTTTTCACCAAACCTTTTGCAATCAGTCCATCTACGTCGGGAATTGTCCCGTTGGATTTTTGATACCAGAGATGCGGTTGCTCATCGGGGACGATATTATTGGCTCGTTTACGCACAAGATTGATGTATTGCTTTGCTCCAGCGATATCGCCACGTTCGTTAAGGCACTCCGCATAAAGAAGCAGAACATCACTATATCGGAAAATCCGGTCGTTGTTGCCGTTATCAAAATCCGCTATCTGAACATCGGGGCAGTATTTTCTCGTACCATAGAGATCCTTATTGGTCGCCAGATTTTTCATCCAGTCAGTATATGTGCTCACCTTACCGTCCAGCTGAGTAAATTTTGCACCATTCTCGCACCACAGCGTCATAAACTTTCTAGGATCTCCATCTTCAAATTCATCGTGGGCCATTTTATTGGGGGCCAAGTTCCACCAGGCACCACCCGTTCCGTCAAACATTCCGATTTCCTGCCACCGCCATGAACTCGATATATCGTCCCCTAGCCAACCTGGGCCATTGTAAAGTTGCACCTCGAAAACCGATTCTTGATTATTCTCTTTCTTTTCCAAAAAATTATCGCTGTATGCGGACATCAACTGATATTCCTTGCTATCAATAACGCTTTTCAATTGAATCTCGGCATTTGCAAAATCCGCTGGCTGTCCTTTTGCCAAAATCGGTTTGTACAGGTAGGTTTTAGCCAAGTAAGCCTGTGCTGCACCTTTGGTTGCCCGACCGATCATTTTACTGTCGGCATAGAGTGCTGTCCGCGTTGGCAACAATTCCGATGCCCTCTTAAAGTCATCCACGATTAGGGCATATACGGCCCCCGCCTGTGCATTGCCGGGATAGTAATCTTCGTTGGTCTCGACAGGTTTATTGATCAGCGGAATGGTTTCGCCAAACAACATGCTCAGGTGCAAATAGTTCAGTGCTCTCAAAAAATACGCTTCCCCCAAGAGTCTATTCTTTCTATTTTGATCTATTTCGCCTTCAAATTTCTGAATCCGATCGATGGCTAAATTAGCCGCAAACACCCCGTTCCAAAAATCTCTCCAGGTCTGGGCTGCCATCCCATCGCTCGCAGGGGTATTGTAGGTATCCTGATACATGGGTTCCCATTTGAAGGTATGATTATAATCATCCCCAGGAGCCAAGAGCTCGAAATACAAACTGCGCGCATATCCACCCTGTGTGCGGCCGATTAACGCTTGGTAGGCCGGTATGACCGAATTTTCCAATTGATCTGCTGTTTTATAATAGGTGTCTGTCGACAATTCCTGCGGGTTGGAGAGATCCAGATTCGGTTTGCAGCTTGAAAACTGTATCAGCAATGCAGCAGCTGCGAGTTTTATATATTTTCTATTCATGATGTCAATAAGGGATTAGAATGTAAATTGAATACCCATAAAATACTCTCTTGAATTTGGAAAGCTCAACCCCCAAGGCGTTTGCCCATCGATACCACGGCTTAGATTGGAGCGTGTATCGCCCGAGCCCACTTCCGGATCATACCCCGAATACTTGGTAAAGGTCAGCAGGTTTTTTGCGCCAACATAAAACCGCAGCCTATCGATCTTCCAGCGCTCAAGCCTAGGACTAGAAAAACTGTAACCAATGTTGAGTACTTTAAGCCGCAGGTAAGAGCCATCCTCCACAAACCTGTTTGATGCCCTTAAATTTTGATTGGGATCGCCGAGTACAGCGCGCGGAATAGTAGTATCTGTATTTTTTGGATAGACCGTAGTTTCACCAGATACCGGATTTTTGAAGACAAGCTCCTCCGCACGATAACGATCCAGAGTCGATGCAAAATTATTGTAGTAATGGTACATTCCCTCGCCCCAGTAGCGGCTATTGTTGTAGATGTCGTTTCCTTTGCTTCCCTGCCACATCATCGACAGATCAAACGTGCCAATCGAACTGCTGTAGTTTACATCAGCGTTGAAGCCGTAACTAAAATCAGGTATTGGGCTTCCCAAAAAATCCTTATCCTGATCATTTAAAATCTTGTCCCCGTTTCGGTCATTAAATCTTACATCCCCCAGTGACGCATTAGGTGCAAAAGCTTTATCGGCATCCAATTGTGCCTGGCTGGTATACAAACCGTTTGTCGTATAGCCCCAAAATTCGCCCACCGAACGGCCGACGGCTGTCCTGGTGACGTTTTCACCGCCTGGAGAGATGCTTCCCCACAAAATTTCATTATTGTTCCCCAGGCTCAGGACGCGGTTTTTTACAAAAGAGATATTAGCTCCGACATGGTAACTAAAATTACCTACTTTATCTTTGTATGATGCCAATATATCCCAACCTCGGTTGCGTATACTGCCGGCATTCAGCACTGGAAAGTTGTTAACATATCCTGCGGTGAACGAAATGGGTACATTGATCAACATGTCCTCAGTCTTTTTATTATAATAATCGACCGTCAGGGCCAATTTATGTTCAAACAGTTCCAGATCGAGACCAAGGTCAGTTGAATACTGGCTTTCCCATTTTACATTTGGATTGTAAGGAGTCTGCGGCAAAGCCCCCGTAACCATAACATTGTTCAAATAATACCAGACGTGGTCGAAACTAACCGTCCGTTGATATTGATATTGCGCTATATCCGAATTACCCAGAAGACCATAACTGCCTCGGAGCTTCAATTCGCTGATTGCAGGAAACGCTTTCATAAAGGATTCCTGGCTGATGCGCCAGCCTGCAGATACCGAAGGGAAATTTCCATAGCGGTATTGATTACTGAAGTTGGCCGATCCATCCCGCCGCATGTTAAAGGTCAACAGGTAACGATTGTCATAATTATAGTTGATACGCCCCAGCATGGAATACATGGCCGACTGTCCCACACCTGACCCCACAAGACGGGAACTCGCCAGGGATGCCGAATTAAGGATCAAAACATCCGGACTCGGCAAACCACGGGCCCCAGCATTGACAGCATTATACCGGGATTCTTCTGAAGTGATTCCCGCCAAAGCCGAAATCGCATGCTTACCAAAGTTATTTTCATAAGTCAGCGTGTTTTCAAATAACCAGCGGTTATTCTGACTGCTGGAAATATTGAGTTCATCCGGATTATGGTTCTGATATTGTCCGACAGAGTAGTTACCTATATACCCCTCATTCCGCACCCGGCTAAGGTCGATCCCCATATTAAATTTGTAAACCAGGCCTTTTATAATCTCATAAGTAGCCCAGGCATTGCCGTTTACCGAAAAGTTGTCATTGACGTTTTTATTGAGGTATGCATTTGCCAATGCACTCTGAACATCCGTTCCATTGCCAGCTCCGGCAAAACCAGTGCTGCTGTTGGCATCGTAGAGCGGTAATGTCGAGGACCACTTTTGCGCATCGATGATATTTTTGTCGCTCCAGTTGCGGCGGGTGTAACCTAGGGAAAGGGTTTCGCCTATCTTGAGTTTTCCTTTGGTAAAATCAGAGATAAATTGGGCGCCATAATACTTATTTTTATCTTGAATAATAATGGATTTGTCTGTCGCATAGATACCGCTAAGCCGAAAATTGGCGTTTTGAGATCCGCCGGAAACCGAGAGATTATGCCGTTGATAATTGCCCGTCTGCAGCAATTCGTCCATCATATTATACCCGTGCCCGATGTCGGAGGGTTTAGACAGCGCGGCCAGATAATCTTTGCGCGAAGGATCCTTATTGTACATTTCCTCATTAATCAATTCGGCCAGTTGCTGTCCGTTCAGCAGAGGTATATTATGGGAAATATTTTTGATGCCGGCGAAGGCATTATAATCGAGCTTCACCTCTCCGGCTTTACCCCGTTTTGTGGTGACCAAAATAACGCCATTGGCCCCACGGGAACCATAGATGGCACTTGATGCGGCATCTTTCAAAACCTGAATGCTGGCAATATTATTTTCATCCGGCATAGCTCCGCCGATCATCCCATCCACGACATAGAGCGGATCGGTTCCGTTAATGGATCCAACGCCACGGATACGGATAGCGCCATTGGTTACCTGCACTCCAGGCACGGCGCTCTGAAGCGTAGCAATTGTACCACCAGGTACTTTCACCAGATCTTTGGTGTCCACAACAGCGATGGAAGAGGTCAGATCGACCTTCTTCTGTTTACCATAGCCTACCACCACAACTTCATCCACGGCAATTTCTGCGGCAACAAGTGGTATACTGATTTCCGAAGAATTACCGATTACATATTCTGCCTGATTATAACCCACATTGGATACAATAAGGACTTCTCCCGGATTGAGCTTGAGTACAAATTCGCCTTTCTCGTTTGTTGAAGTACTGAGGGTTTTGTCCTTCACTTTGATCGACGCCCCAATAATTGGTTTTCCTTGATCACTGATGATCTTTCCATGGATCACTTTTTCCTGAGCAGACAGTCGTCCAATGGACATTAACATGGAAGCCATTAACAACCACTTCACTTTCCTATTCCTTTCTTTAGGAAAACAAAAGAAAGAAGACACATAATTTCTGTTCATAATCTTTATTTAAGATAAATGTCTTTTTGCCCCTTGAGGCGAGTACTTGGTTATTTATTTATACAAATTGGTTATTTATTACTTATATGCTAACTGTGTGTGCTCACCGCTATGTGCTATCAGGTCACATATTAAGCTCGTTTCAACAGGCGGCATCCCTTAAAAATTCACTATTGCATTTACTCGATCATTTATTTAAAATGAACTGGCTTTTCGCCAATTGGTTACAAAGCAAAGCTATTGCTTTCAACAAAATCGCTTTGCAACGAATATTTAAAAGAAGGGTAAAAATGTTTAAAAGCTCTTATCGAAGACGGATGCCATTACTTTACGATATCGATCCAGAACCTGTCTTGAGACCAAAACAGAAAACCTATTGGGAGATCATTTTGAGAGATCTATTGAAATGCGGTGATCAGGTCGCCAAGCGAAAACAGTTTAACGCAAAAAAAAGCAATATTAATTTATAATCTTTTGAAGAAATATTAAAAATATTTTACATCTTTGAATTGACTTATGCAATCGATTGAATTAGCCATTTAACGCATATTTTGGATAGTTTATCCGACCTATTTTTTAAAGAAAAAACCAAACTTAATGGAATATTTTTCGCTATTGAAACACCATTCCGATGAAATCATCAAATTCATCGCTAATTGCGGTATATTTTCCTTACTTCTCAAAAATGGTAAGGTGATCCATTTTATACCGGACGACCCGGATCATTTTACCGAATGGCTCCATAGGAAAGGCATCAAAAATATTAAAAAATCACAATCTGTCGCTACTGAGGAGGAAATAGCCGTATAAGCGAATAACGAATGTTCACAATCCTAGGTAAAAGGAAGTTTCTTATCGACCAAAAATAGTACAATATTAACCAATTGAACCCTTACCCTCATTCCAGTGTATGAATGGCCAGTATTAAACTTCGCATGTCCTGCTGAATAGAACGTATGGTCGCCTGCAATTCATTGTGCATATTGGCCAGATCGTGCAGTTCCTGGGCAGCAAAAGTTCCACCATTCTTAAAATAAAGCTGCAGCAGGGGACTATCCGGTTCATCGTCCAAACCATATTGCAGCCAGCGCTGCCGCATTGTTTCTATCAATGACGAGTTTTCAGCGTTGCTAAAGTTTTTCTCGGATAAAATCCCCCAAACTGAGCTTGGGTAGACCTGCGCCTTATTATTTTGATACCAAATACTTTCAAGCATATTACGTTGCAGCTGCATCTTGACCTTTTTGCCTTTTGGGTTCAGTGTCATAAATCCCAATACCGCCGTACCGACCCCGCCAGCGATGCTCAATCCATTGTTGAGTCCATCATTTTTGACCGTGGTCGCCGTCACCGCTGTCACCGCTCCCAGAAGTATAGAAGCCACCGTCAAACGCGTCTGCGTTTTCGCATTCAGTTCGTCTATATATCCTGCGAGCTTATCGATACGCTCACCGTTACAGTCTAACTCTGCTGCAATGGCATTCAGTTCTGTCTCAAACAGCATGTACCTTTCGGTCATCTTTTGCCTTGCCGCCAATTTCAGCGTAGCATTATTCGCAGTCCCCAAATACTGGATAATGGGTTCTGCCAGATTGAGGTATTTGATCAGCACAAAATCATGGTAAGAAAAAATTTTCCTTATCTGAATACTGTCCGAGGCAGTGATTTCCTGTATTGGAATTGATGTATAGGCCACATTTGGCACACAGTAGTTTGTTGTCAACGTATGTACCTGAACATTGTTGATCAAGGTCGAACAGGCTGTCAACAGCAATACGGACAAAAAGAGAAAGGATCTGATCGTTAGAAGAATTATTTTCATTATCTGAGGTTATGCCTTATTTTTTACAACAATAACCTTTTCAGAATGTTTTTGCCCCCCCTTATTTACTTTTTTGGAAAACAAAAAGCAGGCCCTATATTTTTTTGAAAATCCGCACAACAGGTCGATCACTCCATATTTTTTTAATATATTTAAAATGAAAACAGGAACCCATTGTAGACAGATACAATGCGGGTGCAAAATATACGAGCCTAGCAACATCAAAAGACCATTTATGAACAAAACCCTTTTTCGTAACCTATTTATTGTATTATCCTTCGTTGTGATACTCTTGCCCATTTACCCATCTATTCGGTCGTATTTCAGCAAAACATGTATTATTGAAAAATATGGAGTCAATTACAATGGGCAACGCAAAAAGCTGGGACTGCATCCTCTTCCAGCTAGCTGGGGCAGAAGAAATCTCGATTCGTGCATCATTTGGTATAATCCGAGCGGTAATACAGGACATCGCTGGAAAAACATCTATTTTAAAGGCTGCAGCATCAAAAAAGAACTCGATCTTTTTGCTTTCGGATATGATGCCGAAAAAAGACAATATACCAAGGTATTGGAAGTAACGACAGATTATGATTTACAGGAGAAAGTGTTGGATATCCGTTATAAAGTGCTGACCGCATCATACAATAAACAAATCGAAAAAGCAGAAGCTGACTCATTGATCAGCACTTTAGCGCTAAATGACTCCAAGTAATCCATCATCAGTAAACTTTCGATAAAAAACGGCATTGAACAATGTTCAATACCGTTTTTTATGGACATATCATTTTTACTTCCAGATACGAAGTCTTTCAAATTCACCATAACCTAACTGGTTGTTACCGGCAATCTGATAAAGTCCAACGCGCAGTCTTTTGCCGTTCAAATCGGGGCGTAGAAACGGTGTTCCGGGAAGATCCTTCCAATCCATGCCATCTCCCGAGCAACGCAAAAAGAAATAATTACCGATCTTCTGAACCTGAAGGTAGGGCGAAAAATTTAGGCCGGTTCCTGTATTCTCTTCCTGAAAAATCTGTGGGCCGATGCTCCGCGAAAGATTGCCCAGGTTCCATCCCGTCAAAATACAATTGGTGATGTAGGCATCCTTACTATCCATGCGTTGAATCATGATACCGGCTTCATTTGATGTGCGTACTTTACGGGCTAAGCCTGCCACATCGCTTACCTTAACCTCTAGCGTGAAATCTCCCTCCAGCTCTTTATAAACAAAGGGGGCAAGAAGGTCTGCATCACCCCATTTTGTATTTTTAGACTGGATTTTCCAGGTTCCATTCAAGTAGGAAAGCGCTGTCTGCGTACTGTCGGTTCTTTCACTATATTGATAACCATCCCAGAAAGGAATTTTCTGATCCTTGGCCGAATAGCTTTCATTGTGTGCTGACTGTACCAATTGTGGCTTTTGCACCAAAATCCCTTCCACTACCGGCTTACTGACATGGCCAAAGGCATCCTTCGCCAGAACTTCGATAGATTTTCCAGATTCGAATGATTTAAAGAGATGGTAAGACTGTTGCTTCCAGCCTGAGCTCTCACCCTCAGAACGGAATAGATACCACATTCCCGGCTGTTTTTCGACCTGTGCAAATACCTGATCGGCATTGATCAGGTGCGGTGGAGAAAGCACCTGCGGAACATACCCGTCCAGCCCATTGGCCAAGCCAGCCTTCCACTGACTGAACTTCGCGGTTACCTCATCCGATGTTAAGGTGCCAGAATAGGCGCGAAAGAAATAAAATGGATAAGTCAGTTCGATGCTAGTCTTATTTACCCGCAGCAATTTGTCAGAAAACACCCGCTTTTCAGCCTTCCCATTGCGATAAAAGCGCTTTTTTCCTTTATCATACACAAACACAGCATGCTGCCAGGCAGCGCCATCGTACCAGTCAAAACCCAGCGTATACTGTTGCTGTCGGAGAATGTCTGTTAACGCCGCACTTTCAAAAGCCTTACCTTTCAATGCCAATCTATTTCCCGCTACCATGACCTCCGCATCGTCAAGCGTCACTAAGGTATCCATTGCTGTTCCTTGGTTCCGCAAAGTGCTGAGCTTTCCGAGATTTAAATCGTCAGTTTGCAGCGCAAAGAAATCCGATTTCGGGACTTCATTGGCCAAACTGGCCACTTCCTCCTCATCCAAGCTCGTATTATATACCTGCAAACTGGATACATAGCCCGAAAAATGTTGATCCAGCACATCCGAAGCCCCTAGGACAAAAACATCCCCGGGCCTGACAAACAGCATCCTATTTTCCTTGCGCTGCAGCTTTCCGTCCACATAAATAGACTCCTTATAGCCGTCAAAAGAAAATACAATATGATGCCATACATTTGCGCCCGGAACCGATGCATACCCCAAATCAGGCCAGGAGCCATGCGTGATGGCCCCACGTCCGGAATCTGTACCATAACCAAAAATCGCTTTACTGAGATCCTGCTGCCCCGACGACCAGGCAACCAACGGTTCAAACCGGGCAATGTCCGGATTATTAACCCATAGCGCAATACTATAAGAACTATTTGCAGCCAACGACTGTGGCACAGCGAAAGTCGAGCGCAACGCGGTAGCTCCATCAAAGAAGAATGCCTTTTTACCCTGATAATTTTTAACGGCCAAGGCATGTTCTGTACGGAACATCCCCCCGAGTAGCCCTTTATTCTGAATACCTTTTACCTGTTGCCCCTCCTGGTAATTGGCCGCATCGATATGGATTAAATTACCCAATGTTATTTCCTTGACGGGCATCGTTTGTGCTGCAGACCACAGCGTCTGTTGCGCAAGCTTTTGTGCATACACTTTCATGTTCCAAACGCCACGAGGAAGTCCATTCACTTGCGTGTTCAATACATGTAATCTAACATATCTTGCCATAGCTTTGCCGTGTTCAACAATAGGACTTGCCCAACGGTCATTATTCGAGCGATCTACAAAGCTTTTCCAGACAAGACCATCCACAGAAGTTTCGAGTCGATATTGATAGGCATAAGTTGGGTATTCAAACTGAATGGATATGGTCTGTATATCCAGCTTCTTACCCAGATCAATAGTTACCCAGGCCGGTCCTTGATTATTTTTGGCCCGCCATAGTGTTCCATTGTTGTTGTCGACTAAGAATGCAGGCCTAAAATCTGCGTTGTAGTAAGAGGAGGCCTGCACCGTTTTCCCAAAAGCCAAATCGACTGGCCCTGTAACTGTTGGAAGCAAATCTGGCACACCAGCATGTGTGGGCCGCACCTGCTCAATATCGCCGTCAGGCCTAAAGAATAGCTCGTCCATGGCAACCTGACGATGGAATCCGCCCCCAGCATGTGGATTGTTATGCCTGTGATAGACGATGAAATAACGATTATCCTGTTCAAGAATACTATGGTGTCCCGGACCGTGAATACTGCCATCCTCGTTTGTAATCAATATTGGATTGGTCGATGGATATTCAAAAGGTCCCATCGGACCGATTTTACTTTTAACATATTGCACGCGATAAGTACCATCTTCACAATGCCCCGAGGAGTACATCAGGTAATAGATACCCTTACGCTTAAACATATAGGGCGCCTCAAAAAAGTCCTTTGCCACCGTATTGGGAATCAATGCTGTCTTTTCGAACGTTTTCATATCCCTGTTGAGTATTCCCACCGCACATCCATGATCGGGGTAGATTCCCCAGGTTCCCCAAAATAGATAAATACGGCCATCATCATCCCGAAAGGTTTGCCCGTCCAGAGTAATTACGCCTGGAATCATATAATTAGGGATCATCGATTTGCCTTCGGCTACCAAAGGTTCCCAGGGTCCCGTTGGGCTGTCGGCCACTGCCCCAAAAATTTCTACAGGCTGACTATAATAGAGGTAATATCGTCCGTCGTATCCCTGCGTCATATCAGGAGCCCAGTACCAGTGTGTATTGGGCCAGTTCATGGGTTGAATGGTCCAGTTCTTAAAATCCCTGGATGTCCATACCTGTGATGGCCCTGCTCCCCAGCCATTACCATCGGTGGTCGCATAGATATAATACGTATCCGCAATTTTCTTGATGCTCGGGTCCGCAAAATACCCGGGCAGCAGTGGATTCAATACATTAGGCTGTTGGTAGGGTTTCAACGACTGTGCCACCAGCCCTGTAAGCGACATAACCAGTACAGCCAAAATAGCGAAAGAAAAATAATGTTTCATGATAACACAAAGTTTACAGGTACATAAAAAACGATATCGCCATTCAATTGACTTTATAACAAATAAAATCTACGATAAATGTCTATTTAACATTAAATTTATAACTTCGATCATCGCATTACAAATTTTGAGGGCTAATAGGTTAAAAATGGGCTATTGAAGGTTAAAATCTACCCATAAATCGAGGGTACAATCCTTCATCTTTGTAAGAACAATGATCTTCGGCGTATTAAATGAGCAATAACATGTCAAAAATGAATCTTAAAAAAAGCTATTGGATCCTATTTGCGCTCGTATGCACACAGTTGCCAAGCAGCGTATATAGTCAACAGGACGAACACCCCGTATGGAAAGCAGTCAAAGCACAGCAAGCCACTTTAGGTGTTGAAGAGGGTGCCAAAAGCTTTACCCTCAAAAACCTCCATGTAGCTATCCTCAATGCATCGCAGACGCTATCTTCTTTTCGCCCCAACGGCGGCGAAAAAGATTTTGACTATACACCTGTTGAGCTCCTGAGCAAAAGAGACCGCAATAAGTTTTTTCATATCGGTGATATCAATATCAGTTTGCGCCGTCAGGGTGATACCCCCTGGACTTCCTACTCATCGGCGGCAGACCGTAAGCATGTCATCCCGATAAATCCGGCGAAAAACGATCTTGCAAGTGCAGATATCAGCCCTACGCTCAACAATATTCCGTTGAAGGTTGTACGCAGCTGGCGAGATGACGGAGGCGATCTGATCCTGAGTTTTGAGGTTTCAAATCCCAACGATTATCCCATCGAAATCGGCGCGCTGGGTATCCCACTTCCCTTCAACAACAACATGGATTGGAAAAATCTCGATCAGGCACATGCACAGAATGTCTTTTTCGATCCCTATATCGGCCAAGATGCGGGTTATCTACAGGTCAACCGCCTACATGGCAATGGGCCGAGTCTGTTGGTATTGCCCTATAAAAATGCAGGCTTTGAAGCCTACAATCCGCTCAATACAGACCCTACCCCCCGAAGTATTACCTTTGAGGGATTTCATGAATGGATGATCCACAGTAAGGCCTATGCCGAGACTGATTGGAAAGGCGTAGAACAATGGAATACACCGACTTCTACCCTCTTGAAGCCACATGAATCAAAGACCTTTGCCTTAAAATTTGTCCTCGCACCAAGTATCCGGCAAATTGAATCGGAGTTATTGAAAAACAATAGGCCTGTCGCTGTTGGACTTCCCGGATATGTTGTCCCCATGGACAATCCCGCCAAACTCTTTGTTAAGCACAACAAAGCGGTCAAAAGTGTCAGTGTCTATCCCGAAGGTGCATTGACCCTGACAAAAAAAGGAAGCACAGCTCAGCAATGGACCGAATACGAAGTGAAGGGCAACCGTTGGGGACGTGCACGGCTTACCATCAACTACAGGGATGGCATTACGCAGACGATCCACTATAAAGTAATCAAATCCGAAAAAGAAGTTGTACGGGATCTGGGCCATTTCCTCACCACCAAGCAGTGGTATGAAAATGACAAGGATCTCTTTGGCCGTTCACCATCTGTCATATCCTATGACTATGAAGAACAGCAGCCCATCACCCAAAATAGGAGCGCCTGGTTTGCAGGCCTCAGCGATGAAGCCGGAGCAGCAAGCTGGCTTGCCGCCCTGATGAAACAAGTACTGCAGCCCGATCAACAGGAAATAGCCAAATTGAAACGTTTTGTCAATGAGACCCTATACGGTCATATCCAGCATAAAGAAGGCGACAAGAAATATGGTGTTGTCAAAAGCCTTTTTTATTATGAACCAGATTCAATGCCAGCCGGTACCTACCGTTCGGATATCAACTGGAAAACCTGGTCTGCCTGGCCCAAAAAGGAAGCCGATGACATTGGACGATCCTACAATTATCCACATGTTGCGGCAGCACATTGGGTGATGTACAGGCTCGCCCGCAACTACAACAATCTGGTCAATGAGGAAACCTGGGACAAGTACCTCGAACGGGCTTACCAGACCAGTATCGCCATGGTCGAAAAAGCGCCTTATTACGCGCAGTTCGGTCAAATGGAAGGCAGTATCTTCCTTATCGTCCTCAATGATCTCCGTAAGGAAGGATTAACAACGATGGCCGACAAGCTTGAAGCCGCCATGCGCAAGCGAGCAGAGCATTGGAAAACCCTCAATTATCCATTCGGGAGTGAGATGCCATGGGATTCTACAGGTCAGGAAGAGGTATACCTCTGGTCGCGCTTTTTCGGCTTCGACGAAAAAGCTCAAGTGACGCTCAATGCCATCATTGCTTACATGCCTACCGTGCCGCACTGGGGTTACAATGGCAGTGCACGTCGTTATTGGGATTTTGTCTATGGCGGCAAGCTCTCCCGTATCGAGCGGCAGCTGCACCATTATGGTTCGGCCCTCAATGCCATTCCTGTCCTTACAGCTTATCGCGACCATCCGGACGACTTCTACCTGCTCCGTATCGGACATGCAGGTATGATGGGGGCCTTGGCCAATGTCACAGCCGACGGCTTTGGCCCGGGAGCGTTCCACTCCTACCCGTCCACACTAGCCAATGACGGCATCTCGGGCGATTATGGAACCGGCTTTTATGGTTATGCCGTAAATTCGGGGACCTACATTGTCGAACATCCCGAATTTGGCTGGCTGGCTTTCAGCGGTAATCTAAAAACCGAAAAACAACAGGTCAAGGTTGCCCTGACTACAGCCTCCAAGGGACGTGTCTTCCTGGCAAAAGAAAATCTTTGGTTGACCACAGATGCCGGAGAAATTGCCGAATTGCACTACGATCAAAAAGACCGCAGCGTCACCCTGATCTTTAATAATGAGGCAAAACAAAATAGCGCGAATATTCTGCTCAATGTAAATCCCGAAAGCCATTATGAGGTGGAAGGAATAAACAAAGATCCGTTGAATCGCTATGTAATACCCCTATCAACAAAAACAGTAAAATTGAAAAAGCTGAAGTAGAAAAGAATGCAGACAATGGCCTACTAAAACATGGGCTATATCTTCGCCAGCCTCCATGCTAGAAACACAAGCGATTATAAGACTTCAAAAAGCGGGCTTTCATTTACATGGAAGCCCGCTTTGGTTTCGTAGCAGCAGCGCAGTTCAATTTATTTAAAAAATAATCTACTAAATTTATAGACTTTATTTTTTATTCCCTATATTTGCTTATCGTATTCAATCAACTAAACTTTTTTAACATTTAAGATCCCTTATGAAAAATCAACAATTCCACATTGCATCCATGCGAATGTGTTGCTAACAAAAAACTACAGTGTTCTGCTGTAGAAACATTCCCCTAGAAATCCTGCAAGTAATCAATTGGCGTTGGCACTTGTTTAATTTTTAACTATTAATCCAAATTTTATGAAAAACATTGGAGTACGGCTGTATTCTATCTATTTTCTATTGTTCTTTTTTTGGGTACAACCCACTTATTCACAGAACAAGCCCAAACCTATCGTAAACGCTACCCTTGAGGGCCATATCATTGACGCTTCTACAAAACAGCCTATAGAAGATGTCACTGTGCAATTGGATGCTGTTACCCACTCTGTGAAAACCGATCGGGAGGGTAGATTTCAATTTGTTACTGGACAGAAGCTTCCCTTTAAGGTTAGGCTGACGCATCTCAACTACAAGTCACTCTCCCTTGTGATCGACAAAAGTCCCATTGTTATTGAGCTTAGCCCAGCAAGCAAAGACCTGGAAGAAGTCGTGGTAACAGGTGTTGCACAAGGCACAAGCCGCAAAAAGCTATCCTTTGCATTGACCAAAGTAGACCAGGAGCTGATCGGTACCGTTCCTGCTCTCGATGCTTCCACGAGTTTACGCGGGAAAGTCGCCGGCCTTCGTATCAACCAGTCGGGTGGCAATGCCGGGGCATCGGTATATCTCCGTGGATCAAAGTCGGTAACCGGAGAAATCGAGCCTTTGATCGTGGTAGATGGCTTCGTCACAGCCCTCCGTCTTTCAGATCTTAATCCCAACGATATCGAGAGCATTGAAGTTGTCAAAGGAGCTGCAGCCTCGGCCTTATATGGAACCCGCGGCGAGGGCGGGGTCATTCAGGTGTTGACAAAAAACGGTAAAAAGGAAGGAAAACTGAATATCAGTATAGATAACGAACTTGGTTACTCGAGCCTGTTATTACTTCCACCCCTATCCTATCAGCATCATTTCAAGGTCAATCCAGACGGATCTTTCCTATTGGTCAATGGAGCTCGGGTGATCGACTACAAGGAAAATGGTTTTTCGGTCAATCTGCATCCCTATAAAGACTATGTGGACAATACCAAAAATCTATTGGGCCGGACCAGCTATTTTACCAATTCCATCTCGGCCGCAGCAAGTGGTGAAAAATATAACATCTATTTATCCGCACAAAACCAACATAAAGGCGGTGTTTCACCGGTGGTCGATGCAGACAAAAGACAGAACATTCTGTTCAATCTTGGTTACCGCGTTTCACCCAAAATTACAGCCGATCTAACCACACAGTATAGCTTCTTCAATACACCTTCGAGTGCTGTAT
Organism: Sphingobacterium paramultivorum; assembly: GCF_014109745.1. Lineage (NCBI taxonomy): Bacteria > Pseudomonadati > Bacteroidota > Sphingobacteriia > Sphingobacteriales > Sphingobacteriaceae > Sphingobacterium > Sphingobacterium paramultivorum. The sequence continues at coordinate 380,976 of NZ_CP058555.1, read as the reverse complement.
CCAGCCGTTCGGATGGACTGCTTTATTCGACTTTACTTGTCGAGCCTTTTATCGATCTCAGTGAAAAGAATGAATCGGGAAAATATGTCTACCTACCCAAAGGGAGCAATCTTTCCGGTCAGCAATGGACCAATCCTTTCTATCGACTGAGCAATGAGGAATACGCCTATCAGACCGAGAATCTGCTGCTGGGTGGAAAACTAAAATATGCAATTACCGAACACCTGAGTGCCGAAGGAGCCCTTTCCTTACAGACAAAACAATATAATACCGAAGAATACTACCCTAAAGGTTATCAGACCATTGTCCCGGATGTCAGTCTGAATAATGGGAACTATGCTTTAAGAACCTCTAAAAGCACCAGCAAAAATGGTCAGCTACAATTAAATTACAACCGCAGGACTGGCAATCTGGATTGGGGGCTTACTGCCAAATATGTGTATGAATTTGCATCGCAGACAGGTTTCAATGCTTCCGGTCGAAATCTTACGGCCCCAGTCAAAAGCCTGGATGTGACAGAACCGAGCACGAGGGTCATTTCATCCAATTGGGAAAAAACAGTTAACCATGGCTATTTCCTCAACGCCAAGTTTGCCTGGGCAGATAAACTATTTGTAGATGCCTTGGGCCGGCTCGATCAGAGTTCACGGTTTGGCCGCGATGTAGGAACAGCCTTTTTCCCCCGCATTTCTGCCGCCTACCGTTTGACGCAGGATATCAAGCTCGATCCATTGACAGAGTTTAAGCTACGGGTGGCATATGGAAAAGCGGGAAGCCTTCCTCCTTTTGGAGCCAAAGACAGCCGCGTCAGCATCACCAATACAGGGGGTGTCAGCTATACACAAAATGACAATACCGACCTGAAGCGGGCAGTTACCGCGGAAACGGAACTTGGTTTTGATGCCGTCTTATTTAAGCGACTGAATGTACAGTTCAACTATGCTTTTTCAAATAGTACCAACGATTTTATTTCTGTCCCAGCCTTTACACCGATTTCGGGCTCAGCAAGCATCTACGACAACCTAGGCGCTGTAAAATCAAATTCTCTCGAACTGGAGGTCAATGGAAAAGTGCTCGAGCATAAAAAGTTTAGTTGGTCATCAGGCCTTACTTTCAGCCGCGTCCGTAGCCGGATTACATCACTGGGCGATGTTCCCGAGTTTACATACAACGGTTATCGAAAAGCTGTCGGCGCCAGTACCACCGCAATTTATGGGTACAGTATCCACTCGGATCTCGCGCAGTTGCAAACCAATGCCGACGGTTTTGTCATCAATGCCGGTAACGGTACCAAACGGGTTGAAGACTATGTGGTAAATGACTTTGGTGTTGTGGTCGAAAAAGCAGCTTTAGGTACGGCAAATGAAGCGCCCGTATTTTATGTCAATGCTGCAACTGGCAATGCCAAAATTATCGGCGATGCCAATCCAGATTTTTTACTGGGCTTTACAAACACCTTTAATTACGGGCGTTTTTCACTTTACAGCGTGCTGGATTGGCAACAAGGGGGACAGAAATTCAATGAAACCGCACAATATCTGACCTATGTCTACCGCTCGGAATTTTCAGACAGGAGTGCCGCCGCAGGCAAACCGCTAAACTTTACCACCCAAGTATTCAACGCCTCACAAGTAACAGATTATTGGATCGAAAAAACAACCTATTTGGCCCTTCGCGAGCTATCGTTATCCTATAAACTCCCAACAGAAAAACTAGGTCTTTCCAAGGTTCTGAAAAACGCCAATCTATCCCTTATCGGCAGAAACCTCTTTATCTGGACAAACTATAAGGGAGTTAATGTTGATGGAATCGGACAGGATGGATTCAACTACCCTACCTACCGTATTATTTCAGGAAAACTAACCTTCAATTTTTAACCTAATCAGACAAAGTAAAACATGAAGAAGATATTTTTTGGTTTAGCCGTGCTTTTCTCACTAGGCTCATGCGAATCAATCGGATTCGATGACCCCTCGACATTGACGAATGCCGAAGCCATAGAAAAGATAAAAAGTTTAGGTTATGTACTCACAACAAGCAGTGTGCAGACCGCCTTCAATACCACGACCAATAACGCCGGTGGCTCCCATTTTAGCCTTTGGGCAGACCAGTCGACCAATACCAACGGCAGCCAGTCCTGGTGGGATTTTGCGAACGAACCGCGGTTACGTTTGAACAACAATTCCGCTTACCGCGGTAATGCAGCCGTTCGTGAAGTGTATTCCAATTTCTATCAGTCCAATTTGGATGCCACCAAAGTGATCGACCTGATCGAGAATCAAAAGTTGACGATCTATGATGACAAGGGTGCCGACCGGACTAAAGACTGTCTTATTGGTGCCTACTATGCAAAAGGTGTCTCCCAAGGTTACCTGGGCGCAATATTCGACCGCGGACTGATTGTCGATGATGTCAACCTTAAACTCAAGGAGTTTCCCAATTCCTATAAAGAGCTGATCGAGAATGGCATCAAACATCTTGATAAGACCTTGCAGCTTATTGCCGAAACACCCAACCTGAATTTCGATTTTTTAAAGGGTGTCACCATTTCGAAAGGCGATCTCGTATTGCTGATCAATTCGCTTTCTGCACGGATCCTTTCCTCGGTAGCACGGGATAAGGCCGAAGCAGAAAATCTGGGTTCTCCTTATTGGAACAGAGTTCTTGCCTATGCCAACAAGGGCTTTACCACCGATTACACCATCACCACTACCGTGGGCGGCTACTACAATGCCCTGGTCGATGTACTCGAACGCCCGTACGGAACAGCCTCTTATGTTCCTGCAGATATCAAAATCGCTTATTTGGCAGATAAAACAAAAAAAACGCCCACAGCTTATCCAACCAACAACAGCATTATCTTGGGTCCTATTGAATCTGACGACAAACGCTTCTACCAATATTTCACCTACACAAGCAATTTTGGCATTCTGCTGGAAGCCAGAGGAAGGGGACTTTTCAGCAATTACATGCGGTCCCGGTGGATGTATCCCAAATTGTCTACCCTCAATGTTGCCGGCGCTGTCAACCCTTACTTTTTGGCCGAAGAAACACGCTTATTGCGGGCAGAAGCAAAATATTGGTTGAAAGATTACGATGGCGCTGCGGCTGAGCTGAATGCTTCGACAGCCTCCCGCAAACAAAAAGGTGGTCTTCCCGATGTGATCGCAAGTGCAAGTGCCCTACGCGATGCCATTCATTATGAGTATGCGATAGAAATAGATGGGGCAGGTGGTACTTTTGTACCCTTCAGCTTTATGCGGAGAAATGATCTGCTACAGGGCGGCACGCCGACCCAGTTTCCGATACCACAGATCCAACTGGAACTCATCGGAGAACCTGTCTACACCTTCGGTGGGAATGAGTCTGCCGGTGAAAAAGGCAAATTCGGTGAGCTTGGTACAGCCCGCGACAATGGCTGGAAGCCGGCTTCAAAATAATCAAACAGAACAACCATTCTGTCGAACTAACCCCGTTTATATATAAGCCTTCTGTTTTCCGCGCTGCACACAGCAGCGTGGAAACAAAGGCTATTTTTTACGGCTCTATTTAGCTCAGCAGCTTTTGCTGAAACGCAAAACGGATCAGATCGGCCGTGTTTTTACTTTTTGTCTTATCCATCAGATTCTGACGGTGCCCTTCGACAGTCCGTTTGCTCAAAAAGATTTTATCCGCAATTTCCACAGCGGTGAAACCCTGCGCAATGAGTTCTAGTACGGCAAATTCCCTTTCTGAGATTTCATACTGCGACAGCCGTGAAGTAACATCTACGGTCCCACTATTCTCAACATCAAAGGTTTCCATAAACCGTAGACCGAAATTGGTCATCAGATATTTATGCCCCTGAGATAAACGTAACAATCCAAATAAGATTTCATCATAGTCCCCTCCTTTAGATAGATACCCGTCTGCACCACTCCGAAAAGCTTCGGCTACATCAACCGGATCTTCAATCATGGAAAGCACAGCAAACCTAAGATCAGGATATATTTTTTTGGCCATTCGGATGAAACTCACACCATCCATGCCCTGCATATTCAGGTCCGTTAAAACGAGATCTGGCAATGCATTTTGTTCAAGATAGATTAATGCATCCTCTGCACTGTCTACTTCTCCTACCACCGAAAGCTTGTCGTGGGTATCAATGATCAAGCGTATCCCATTTCGCACAAGTCGATGGTCATCAACTAAAAGAATTTTAGTCATTTTTCCTCCAATCCTACCAAGATAATCTATTTTTTTTATTAAGTTATTTTTTAAAATTAGTTCACGTAAAAATCCCCTCCAGTTCTACTTGACCTTTCGCCATATCTTTTCATTGCCCACCTGATTATAGTGGGGTGCCAGTGCAGAAAAGCGCAGTGTCTCCTGACTGCCTAAGGCAAGGTAGCCGAATGTTTCGAGGCTTTCATCAAAAAGGGACAATACCCTGGCCTGCAGCTCTGTGTCAAAATAGATCAGCACATTGCGACATAGAATCAGCTGAAAAGCATTAAAAGAAGCATCACTCACCAGGTTGTGAGAAGCAAAAACAATACGTTCCCGCAAGGTGGAATTGAATTTTACCCAGTTATAGTTCGCGGTATAGTACGATGAAAAATCAGCTTTACCGCCCGAAAGCTGATAATTTTCAACATAGGATTTTAGGTTTGCCATCGGGATAACAGCCTTCTTTGCCTGCTCGAGCACCGACGGGTTGATATCGGTGCCATAGATCAATGATTTGTGCAATAGATTTTCTTCTTGCAATAAAATTGCCAGCGAGTACGCTTCCTCACCTGTTGCACAGCCCGCTATCCAGATGCGGATAAACGGCGAAGTACGCAATTTTGGAAGGATTTCATGACGAAGATTTGCGAAAAAGCTTGGGTCACGAAACATTTCGGTTACGTTCACTGTCATCTTTTCGACAAATCGCTGCATGTATTCCGGATCGTGGACAACACGATAACGTAGTTCGGCGAAACTCGCAAAATTATCCAGCAGGCAAAGCTGGTTTATCCGCCGCGATAAGGATGCTTTCGTATAGTGGGTAAAGTCGTAACCATAGAGACGCTCCACATCCTCCATCAGGATCATGACCTGCTCTTGGCTTACAATTTTTTTCCCCGTGGTCATCCTTCTATTTCTCTTATCATCTGCACAAGCAGTTCAATGTCAATCGGTTTCGAGATATAGCCATTTGCCCCTGCAGACAGACATTTTTCACGATCGCCGGTCATGGCCTGTGCCGTCACGGCGATAATAGGCAATTCACTTGCATTCCATGAATGACGGATCAGCTTGGTGGCTTCATAGCCGTCTATCTCGGGCATCATCATATCCATGAGCACAACACCTACACTGGCATGATCCCGTAACTGAGCTAGTCCTTCTTCTGCAGACAGACTGCCTATCGCCTGAAAACCTCTTGACTTCAAAGCCAATTTCAACGCAAATATATTGTTCTGATCATCGTCGATGATCAATATGGTTTTGTTTTTATCCATGCTCCTTATTTATTGCGTTATTATTCATACAGCCATACGCGCAAGAGGGACAATAGCTGATCGATATCCACCGGTTTGGATATATAATCAGACGCTCCTGCAGCAATACATTTTTCCCTATCCCCCATCATTGATTTGGCTGTAACAGCAATAATGGGCATATTTTCGTATAGCTGATCTTTTCGGATCGAAGCAATCGTTTCGTAACCATCCATTTCGGGCATCATCATGTCCATCAGGATCACAGCCACATCCGGATTATCTTCCAACTGTTTCAGCGCATCTTTTCCGTCCGTTGCCGGCACCACGGTCATCTGATATTTTTCGAGCGCTTTGGTGAGCGAGAAAATATTTCGGATGTCGTCATCCGCTACAAGTACCTTTTTTCCCTGCAGAACATCCTGCAAAAAGCCAAGTCTACCCGGCGATTTGGTAGAAGGACCATTATTTTCCTCTACAAGATGTAGAAATAGACCGACTTCGTCCAAAATACGCTGATAGGAATTAGCCGTTTTTACAATGATAGAATCCGCATACCGTTTTAATTTCATTTCCTCTACCTGCGAAAGGTTCTTACCGGTAAATACAATAATCGGCAAATTTTCAAGGCCTTGGTTTCGTTTTACGGCTTCCAATGTCTCGTAGCCAACACGGTCTGGAACCCCCATATCAAGGATCACACAGTCGGCAGTGTCTGAGCTCAGCGCCACAATGCTATCTTCTACATTGCTCTTGATCTCCGAGGCAATGTCAAAACTATCGAGGAAGAGCGACAGCGCCGCAGCATGTTTGGGATTTTCTTCAACGATCAGTACTTTTTTGGGATGCCGCGTGAGGGCATCTTCTATTTTACGGAACATATCGCCCATCTGCTCCAATGCCATCGGTTTATTGATAAAGTCTATGGCGCCCTGAAGCAGGCTTTCTCTTTTAACCTGTAAAGAAGACATAATATGCACGGGTATATGACGAGTCTTGGGGTTTTCCTTGATCTCAGCCATTACCTGCCAGCCATCTTTGAGCGGAAGCTGAATATCCAGCAGGACCGCCAGCGGCATATAACGTGCCACCATCTCCGCCGCAATATCACCACGGACTACCACGATACCTTTGTAGTTTTGCTGACGCGTATATTTCAGCAGGATCTTTGCGAACTCAATATCATCTTCAACAATCAAGATAAAGCGGTCGCCTGCGACGATGCTATCGCGATCATCCGGGATATCGGCTGGGATAGGAATCTCAGGCATCCTTTCCACTGCCGGCACTGCCACTTGTGAATCTTGTCCCACTACTGCGGGCCCCACTGTTTCAAGGTCTGTTTCGCGGGTCATTGGCCGCTGCAATTCCACAGCAAATGCGGTCGGAATGTCTCCCGAAATTTGCTCCGGAAGGATCAGCCGGAATACACTGCCTTTGTTTTCTTCGCTATCCAGCAAGATTTCGCCTCCGAGCAGACGCGCCAGTTCACGGCTGATCGAGAGCCCCAGTCCAGTACCGCCAAATTTGCGGCGTGTAGAACCATCTGCTTGTTGAAAAGCCTCAAATATCAGATGCTGCTTGTCTTTTGGTATTCCTATTCCCGTATCGCGCACTTCAAATACGATACGGCTTCTCTGCGATTGTTCGCGGTCAATATGCAAGGTAACCTTACCCGAAGCTGTAAATTTGATGGCATTCGACAATAGATTACGTAAAATCTGATCCAAGCGTTGCTTGTCTGTTTCGAGCTGCATCGGCAATCCCTCGGCGACGCTCATTTCTAATCCGAGCTGCTTATCCGCGGCGACTGGTCCGAACATAGCCGTCAGCCCATTCAGTATATCGGCAAAGAATACAGGCTGTACATCCAGATCCATTTTTCCGGATTCTATTTTGGAAAGATCCAGAATCTCATCTATCAAGGTTAGCAGGCTCTTTCCCGAACTTTGGATCACAGCTGCCGATTCCATCTGTTCTTCATTCAGGTTACCATCCGAATTTTCGGCCATCAAACGGGAAAGTAACAGAATTGAATTGAGCGGTGTACGCAGTTCATGCGACATATTGGCCAAAAATTCAGACTTATAGCGTGTACTTTGTTCCAGCTCTGCCGCCTTTTTCTGAATTTCCTGATTGCGTTCGGCAATTTCAACATTTTTATCTTCCAACAGTTTTGAGCGCTCCTCCAATTCACGGTTAGACTGCACCAGTTCTTCTTGCTGCACGCGGAGTTCCTCCTCCGATGCCTGCAATTTATGGGTATGCATTTCGAGGCTCGAATTGAGGGATTCCAATTCGGTATGCTGTGCCTGCAGCTCTTCAGTTTGCGCCTGGGTTTCTTCCAATAGATTCTGCACCACCAGTCTGGCCTGTGCCGCCGCAAGTGTAGTACCTACCTTTTGCACTGCATCCCTAAAAAATGCCAGCTGTATGGAAGAAAAAGGCTGTAATGCCCCCAGCTCCATCACACCGATACATTGGTTACCATCAAAAACAGGCAAGATAAAAAGGTTGTTCACCTGCACCTTTCCGATAGCAAAACTGATAACATAGCTGCTATTTTCGAGGTTTTCGAATAACTTTTCTTTCCCGTCCTTAAAGACCTGGCCAACCATACCCTCCCCCGGTACGAAGCGTTTATGGTCGGGATCTTCAAGTCCATAGGATCCCCTTAAGACAAGCTCATCCTGTTCCATCAGATAAATGGCACCATTGACACAGTTGCCATATTTTGTCAGATGGCCCAGCGTAACGGCTGTGAGCTCTTCCCGCTGTTTATTACCCATCAAGAGGTTGCTCAGCTGGGTTAGTCCGGCTTGGTGCCAGTTGTTATTATTGAGTTCATCAAAAGATGTTTTGAGCGACCTAGCCATTTCATTGAGGGATCCCGTCAAGCTGCCCAAATCATCCTGTTCGCCATCCTGAATCTGCATCTCATAATTGCCGGCAGCAATCTCCCGTGCTATACGCTGGGTAATGCTCAATCTGCGTTGGATCTCTTCATCTTTGCGCTTTAGGTCATTCTGCAACTCCTCGCGCTTAAAGAAATCTGCCCGAAGGCGGAAGTAAAAAAACAGCGTAATCAGCAACGAAACTGCGGCAGCCAATAAAACAAATATGGATGTGTAGCCCGAAGACCGTGTAAGCTCATCCGAGCGTCGATTGAGCAACGATTCTTCTTTATCTATGATTTTGCTGATCAGCAAACGGCAACTGTCCATATAGGTTTTGCCTTCTTCGAGCTGGGCAACAGAGACCATACCACCTCGTTTTTTGATGTTCACCAAATTCTCTAATCGATCCAGTCGAGACTTAACAAGTGTTGACAGGGTATCAATCACCTGCTGCTGAGCTGGATTATCAGCCGTAAGATCATGCGCGCGGCTCAGCGATTGAGGCAAGGACTGAAGACCATTTTTGTAGGGATCGAGAAACTTTTCCATCCCCGTCAGCAAGTACCCACGCTGGCCCGTTTCTGCATTCTGCAAATCCTGCAGAATTTTATTGACACGGCTCATGACCCGTCGGCTGTGGTCAACCATCGTACTATTGTGGATCTGCTTACGGATACTGACATAAGAAGCCGTTGAACTCGCTAACAGGATCAACAGTGAAATTCCAAAACCTACCTGCAGGTTTCTTAAAATAGTTTTAGGCATGCTTTTCAACAATTGAGTTAAGACAATGCCAACTGATGGTCTAGATGGCCGCCAAATATAGCAATAGGGAGCCTAAATTAAATCCCGCGTCACCCGGCCCCAACCATCTTACCGTATTTTAACAAAAACTTACGTATTTATCCCCCCGAAGCAATTCTATTGGCGATGATTTCGGAGGTTGCTGCACAAAAATCGAGGCCCGAATAATCCGGATTATAGCCGCCCATATAAGGTACAGCCATCATGAAAAGACGTTGACTGGCGTTGCCGCTGTGGTCTACCAGCCGGAAGCTGTCGTCTATCTTTACCCCTGGTACCTGCAAAAAAATGGCGCCATCCGGAGCCACAAACATATGGTCGTTGCCTGCCAGCATTTGTTCTTTGGCCTGTTCCACTGAACGAAATCGCAGGTAAGCTGGACTGACATTGCCATTGTCGACTAAACTCTTGAAAGTAAATTCTTCAAAGTCCAACGGTCGCTGTCCTACACAATCCACAAATGTCTTATAATGGGTTTTTACTTCTATCCCAGATTCATCGGTATAAAAATAGTTAGCGCCGCGGTCGCTCGCAGGTTCAACCCGACTGTCCGTACCAACATTGACCACATCCAGCCGACCAGCATCGTGTAGTGCGAGGAGCTCACGACTGGAACTCTGCGGCACAAAAGCGATGACAATGGAAATCAACGGCATCAGTACTTTTTTTAACCGCAGCATATCTTCGGCAGACATATATTTGGCCGGGTAATTCAGGGTAAAGCTCAAGGCAGAAAGCACTTCTTTCCAATAGATAGACTGACGCCTTCTGATAGATTTCAGCGCTTGTTCGTGCTCCTGGCGAAATCCCTCGAAGGCATCTTTCTGTTCCCTTAAACTGAGTACTGCTTCTACAAAGTCTTCCAGGCTGAGCTTTTCTACAATTGCATAAAAGTCGGGATCCTTTTCTTTAAACTGCGCTTTAAAATTACGATCGAACAGAAAATCCAACGACACGAAACCTTCATTTTCAAGTCTGTTAAGCATAAGTTCCTCTTCGGAGATCAAGAGCTTGTTGGCTAGGAAAGGTTCTTCCTGATGGAATCGGATCGCAGGCAGAAGGCCACTGCGCGTATGCATCAATAACTTAAAATTTTCGCTACCCGGGTCGATCTGATACCTTAGCTCCCCGGTCTCCAGGACTTCAAAAGAGCCATTGTGACGAGCCAGCGTACGGATAGCGTCGATTGCTGTGAGCGAAGCACCGCGTATGCCGACAGCATGATTGGTTTTTAAGGCCAACTTGGACGGTGGATAGGGCGACTCAAAATAATGTTCAACATTACCCTCATACCTGGTTGGCCATTTATGTCCGGTACAGATGATAACCTTGTCTACGATATAGGTGTCGGTGCTGCCCACCATGATTTTAACCTGCATCTGGCTATCGAGATCAATGATATCACTTACCTGGCTGCCAAGATGAATCTGTGTTTCGATCCCCTTTTCATCAGCCATCCGTTTCAATAGCATAAACTGCTCCGACAGATAGCGGCCAAGGAGCAGCCGTGGTACCACTTTGTAGCGATTAAAATCGTCAACATCGATTCCATAGCTTCGGAGCGTGGTCTCCGATAAGGATTGAACATAATCCTCAATCGTCGAAACCAGTTCGGGAATTTCATGATCCGATACATTAGTCAGATGCTCCGATGTGGCACCTTCGTAGCTATAAGGCATCCCTGCCCCCAATTGCTTGCGGGACTCAAAAATAGATACTTTGAGACCGGCTATATTGTTTTCGATCAATCTTTTGTACATAAACAGGCCACTGGGTCCACCCCCGATAATGGCTACATGAATGTTTTGTTGCATAGTTTTCGTTGCGCTGCCTAATGGACAGTATTCGGTTCTAAGAACAAAGGCAAATTGCAGAAAGTTTTAGGCGCATTTATTCCCCGACAATAAAAAACGGGATAAATACGGACTACGATTTAAATACCTGAATCTCGGATTCTGCAAACGATCGTTTGGTGCCTGCTGTTTTTCCAATAAACAAAAATGATTACAAAGAACAATATTATGGAAAACAACATCAATAATCCGGAAATCATCAACGACATTATCAAGATCAACAACGACCGCATCGAGGGTTATAAAAAAGCTATTGATCTGGCAACAAGTCATGGGTTAGATAAACTCATTCCAACATTTCAAAAATTCATCGGACAGTCGGAAGAATTTATTGCCGAGTTGACACCTTATGTTGAACTTGAAGGCAAAGAGGCGACGGATAGCACCATGCTGAGCGGCAAGCTTTTCCGCGCCTGGATGGGCATAAAAGTGAATATTACGGGAGATGACGAAAGAAGCCTGCTCGAAACCTGTGAGCAGGGAGAAGATGCCTTCAAATCAACTTATCAAACAGCTTTGGCTGAAGGATCGGAAGAACTTTCGCAAAATGTGCATAGCTTAATCAATACACAGCTCAGCAAACAGCTTGAAGCGCATAATATCATTAAAATGCTGCGCGATAGCAAAACCATCTAACATTGAAATAGTAGTTTTTCTTTTTCACGAAAAATACCGAAGTGTATATTACTTCGGTATTTTTTATTAAATCATATTTTCAGATCAACTTTTTCTAAATCCTTACCGTATAGTCAAAAATAAGGACACCCATTTGCCCAATTACACTTTTGCTCTTACTCGGCTCAATGTGGATCGCGTTATCCCTAAATACGAGGCCACAATACCTAATGGTCTACGTTTTAATACTTCAGGATAGCGTTCAATGAGATTTCTATACCAATTAAATTCGGGGACTATATGAAATACATCAAATACAGTTTGATCGCCTTTTCTATTTTAGTTATCGTCTGCCATCTTCCCTTTATTGGAGTATCGATATTAAGTGAAATCGACCGGATTTTTAGCGGGCCCATAAAATTCGACGAACAGGATCAAAAAGTAATATTTTACATGATTTTAAGCTTTTAATACATGAGTTTTGGTATTTATTACGCTTCCTTTGAGTGACAATTATAAATCAATCGGAAAGCTGGACATCGGTCGTCCTGCTTTTAAATAAAATAGTAGCGCATTTATGAGACCGGTTTATACGAAAGCACTTTCAAATTTAGGGAACAGGATTTTTGAAATTCGACGAGAAAATTGCGACAAATACCTCTCCGAATATCATTTTCACAGTGAATGCCAGCTTACCTACATCATCAAGGGTAATGGGCAACGCTGCATTGGAGATCATCTGGAAGACTTTGAAAGCGACGAGCTGACATTTACCGGCCCGGGCTTGCCACATGTTTGGTATAATGCGCGTGGTGATACCAGCCACGAACCTAGCGCACAGTCTATCACCTTACATTTCGATCCAGAAGCCCTACTGTCTTTTTGCCCCTTATTAGTTGAAACGGCCCCGCTGCATGACTTCCTGGAAAGATCGCGACAGGGGATGTTATTTTATGGACAAACAAAAGATGCATTCAAAAAAATACTACGAAAAATGGTCGGCGCCTCCGATATGCAAAAAACAGCCTATCTATTTGAGTGTTTGGCTACCCTTCTTCACACAGAAGAATATGCTGTACTATCGGATAAGTCTTATAGCAATGGATCACCGCGCAAGGACGGAGAACTTATTTTTAACATCTACAATTATGTTTTTGAAAATTTCAACAATGAAATTTCCTTAGAGGAGGCAGCTAAATTGGCGAACTTGACCAAGCCATCCTTTTGTCGCTTTTTTAAAGCACATACACGAAAAACATTCTCAAAATTCGTCAATGAAGTAAGGATCAATGAAGCTTGCAGGCTGTTGGTTCAGGATGAGAACCCGATCACCAATATTGCCTATGCCTGTGGATTCAACTCCCTGCCCAACTTCAACAAGTTCTTTAAATCCATTAAAGGGATTACCCCTTCCGATTATAAAAGTAAGCTTTTATCAAATAAAGATTAGCGAGCAGTGCCGCCCTTGTAAAAAAGAGCTGTTAACATAGCTCTTTTTTTAGCCCTTAGGTTCCAATGGGCTAACGGATGTTCCGGCGAGCTCACGCATCCAGTTATTGAAATCCACATCTGATGGTATGTCGAACTTTTTGCGCAGTCTATTTTTACGGACCTGCACCGCCCTGATCGTCACAAAGGTGTATTCCGAAATATTTTTTGTCGAGAAGTTGAGAAATGCCATGGCACAGAATTCCAATTCGGTACTCCGAAGATTAGCGTCAAATGATTTGAGCGCCTGGATAAACTGTGGATACAATTCAGTAAATAAAATCAAAAATTCAGGATTGTTACTTTTGGCCAGGTCTATGAGCGTATTGAATTTATTTTCTCCGATCTGTTCGGTCAGTTCCTTATTGATTGTTTCGGTTTCCTGCAATGCCTCTTCTTTCTGTACCAATATCTTCCTGTTGTGCTTCGACCGCCAAACAAAAAACAAAACCACAACAAGCAGCAACAATAGGGCGTTAAGTGCAATTGTTCCTGCCCTTGACACCTTGGTATTCGATTCCTCATCTTTGAGTTTCAAAATCTGATTGAGCACCTGATCGACGACATGTCTATTTTCATTCTCCAGCGAGTCATTGAGCCGGCTAAAGGCTATTTCATAGTGATCTGCTTTAGCTTTATCCAAGTTGCTTATGCGATAAAAATCAGCCAGCTCACGGTAAGAATTTTGCACTCCTATTCTACTACCAGCTGCCCGCTTTCTCACAAGACTTTCTTCATAGAAAGTAGCAGCTTTTTGCAGGTTTCCTTTTTTTTTCTCCAAAATAGCTAACGCAGTATAGGTATTCAGCACAACAGGAATGTTATATTTCTTAATAAGCTCCAATGATTTATCCAAGCTTTGCTTCGCCTTTACTAAATCACCTTTTTCAACATATAGCCTCCCCAAATTTTCATACACAATCTGGTAGCGCATAGCCGCATCCTTTTCTGCGAAAACCTTTAGATTCTCCAACTGGAGTTCGGTGTATTTTTGCACGGAATCCAATTGTCCCATTCGCTGGAAAACTGCACTTAAATTCTCGTAATTATACTGGTATGCTTTGACTTGCTTTTCGCCGGTAAGCTGTTTAATGAGTTCCTGCTGCAAACGAAACTCCCGAATGGCCTGCTGATATAGCATGAGACCACCATAAGCCCGTCCCCGTAAGCGATAAACGTCGGATTGTACAAAGATTTCTTTTTTATAAATGTCGGTGGTTTCAATACGGTCCAGCTGTTTTAATGCTTCCTTAAATAGGCCAACAGTCACTAGACCTTCTGCTATATACATTCCGGATTTGGCCTTCCCCTCATCATAGTTAGCAGAATTGGCCAAATTAAATGCTTTTATTGCCGTCTCTATATAGGGTACTAATTTCCCTTGACTGCCAAATTCCATTGCCTTTGCTAAGAGCGAATCTACTCTTTGTTTCGGGCTATCCCCTGCGATGGCCTTAAACGAAAAAAAAATAAGAAATAAAATTAAAAGGTGCTTTTTCATTAAGTAGGTTGTCAATATTTCAGTAGCTTTCCATAACTACTTTAGCTATATAGTCATGGCATAGTATCTGCAAAACTAAGCATTTTAATTGATTAAACGGTAAATGAATAAACCGAAGATTTTTATGTCAGCATGATCATTTTACCAGCAATGCTTTATAAAAAAAGCAGCAAAAATTCAATAATTTTTAGAAGTTAACACCGCAGTGACTACAGGCAAAAGCTCGTTTATAGCGAAAGGTTTGGGCAGAAAATAATCAGCTCCAGCATTAAGTGCAATAGCTCGACCCTCAGAAGATGCAGATACACAAATAATAAATAGATAGTCGCATTCTCTTCGGCTACGAATTTCTTTAATTAGGTCTTCACCACTGCGTACAGGCATTTCTAAATCACAGATAAAAATATCGGGTTTTTCCTGCAAGATATATTCCAATGCTTCGGTACTTCTGTTTTCACTTATAATAGTAGCTTCGGTCAGACTCAAAACCAGTTCCAACGACTGCAAAATTAGCAGGTTGTCATCACATACAAAAATCTTTCTGTTCATCAAACATCGATTTAAAAATTTCTCTTATCACCTGCAGCCCCTCACGAATGCCATCACCAAAACTCCGATTGGATAATAGCAGGATTTCCGGAATGCTCCCCTAAAAAATAAGCTTCCGGAAATTATGGCTTAGGTTTTATATTTGGGCACTTATAATTGAAATCTGACGCTGTTCCACAATTGGACCAAGTAAAATCTGATCACGCATCCAGTTATTGAAATCCACATCAGAGGCAATATTAAACTTTTTACGCAGTCTGTTTTTACGGACCTGCACCGCACGAACCGTCACAAATGTATATTGAGCGATATTTTTGGTCGAAAAATTTAAAAAGGTCATCGCACAGAATTCCAATTCACTACTCCGAATTTTGGGATTAATCCGCTTTAACGACGCCACAAATCCAGGATAAATTTCACTGAACACAGTTAAAAATTCCGCATCATTGTTTTTTGCCAAAGTAATTAAATAATTGAAGTTATTCCTATCCATATATATCGTTTTTCAAGTAAATTTATTTCTGTATTCCCCCTATTCTGAGTCACCTTTGCTCAAATACTATTAACTATTTTTTATTTATTTGGGAATAGCGGACTTACGAGCAAATAGACTCGACAGGGCCAAATGTCCCCGTCGAGTTAAATCCAAATGATATTATCACAGACCTCCACGCAAATAAGATCTAGTAATAATTCAGTCTCAGCATGCAATTAAAAAGTTGTCCATTACCCCTTTCTGCGATACAATCATCCAGTTGTTGTCCGTCCGAAATGATTTAACTGATTCTGTTTGACAAAGATTTGCATTAAAAGAAAGAATCAAAAAAAACAGCCTTTCACATAAATATCACACTTTACAAAAACCTCATTAACAACAAATTAAAAGCGTAAAAAAAGAATTAAAAAACCCATTCGATCAATATCCACTGAACCAGAACTTCAGTAAAAGTGATCCTTTTTCAGGTTAAGATCCATAAAAAAGCTCGACAGGAACCTGCCGAGCAAAATGTGATGGATTAGACAATATATTTTAGATATTACCAATTGATTAGTCGGTTATCATCATCTGCTTTCTCCCAAGATTCCTGTGGATCGTTGCTTGTCGTCGCAGCAGAACCTGCAGCAATACCTTGTTCCAATTCTACATTAATGGCCTCAACTTTTGGGCTCACATATATATTTTTTGATTTATTTGTGTTCATGTTTTATTATTTTTTAGATACTATTTCGATGCATAAAGTAACTAGCTGTTACTTTATAGTGTACAGGCAACTTTCTTTCTGCCGCTTCCTGATCCGATCATGGTTGTCTTTCCTTGAACAATCTGCGTAATTTTGACGGTGTTTGAAGTAGAGCTCCATGGAACCAAATTAAATGCCCCCTGTGTCAGCACTAATGGATACAGCTCACCACCTGCCACTTTACTACCATAGATCGTAACTTCTCCCGAACGGCTGATGACGACACGGATTATTGGATTAGTTGCTGTACCTACCATGCTATAGATCTGAGGGACAGCGCCGCCTTCAGTATTGGTTCCACCATATTGACTACCATCCGCGAACTGAACATTTTTAGGAGCGATAGCGATGTTTCCTTCAAATTGAATTTCCTGGGTAGCAAGTTTTACACCATTTACTTCCATGTTGAAGGAGTTGTCCAATTGAAGAATATCAAAAACGAAACCATAGTCTGCCCCCGGAGCAGTCAATTCCTGTGTCACTGTAGTGCCTGCAGCAACAGTTTGACCGTTCACAACAGCACCTGATCCGGAAGCTGGATAGTTCCAGTTTAAGTCAGCCCCACCCGTCACAGGTTGTGTACATGTCTTAAAGTTCAGGTTTAAATTGTAGCGTTGACCTGGTAAGATCTGTAAACCAGCAACACCAACATTAGATCTTGTTTCACCATCAATGGTGATAGATCCGAAACTGAACACACCGTTTGTTTCTCCCGGATGGATCAATAAAGTAGGGTTACTTGATACAGAACGTAAACCTGCCCCCAAAAGAGGGAATTGAACAGCTGAACTTGAAGTAGTACCATTATACGTGATTGTACCGTCCGCTAATTTTAAATTAGCGCTTGGATGTGTAGGATTGATTGTTGGAGACACCAGACTTGTAATCGCCCCCGTCATTTCAGTAGCCATCGTTAAGTTGGTTGTCACTTCACTATATTGGTGTTTTAAAATCACATCAAGATTATTGTCACCAGAATGAACTGTTAAGTCTTTTTTGAAGTACATCAGGTCTGCGCTGATGTTATCGAGGCTTGCATTAGCCAAATCAGCCTGTGCAGTTACTGTAGGTACTGATGAAGTACTGTTTACTGAATAAGCTACGAAGGTATAGGTCTTTTCTGCGTCCAATTCAATTTCAGTCGCGTTGTCTACTGAATTTGTATAGGTCTTTTCAGTTACATAATCACCGTCAGCGTTATATACGACGATTTTATATTTGACATTTGCTGCCAATGGTGTTTTCTCTTCAACAACTGCAGCGCGAGAACCAGAAGAAGCCCGCAAAAGGCTGCCGTTAGTTGCGGACGACTTGCTGGTCAAAGTTGCTTCGAAAGAGCTAGACTTTGTTAATGGAACCACCACTTTCTGTGATACCCCTGAGTTATTACCATTGCTCGCTTTTTTCGTTGCGATAGCTGGATTTTCGACGCCAAGTAACTGGATACTGACGTTTGCCTTACCGCTGGCTGCTACACTGTCTTTGCTTTCCTTACAGGAATACATCGAAATACAAATCAAAGCCGACAGAGCCAGAGCTCTCCAACCTTTCATTGTCTGCGCTTGTAAAATCATTTCTTCTAATTTTTAATTATGTGATGAATATTTAATTAACTGGATGCAAATATTAAAATTATTTCACAAAAAGAAATATCACCGCAATATCACAGATATATCACACAAACGTTAGTATAACAAAAGTGCGATAATCTGCTAAGTGAAGATTTAACTTAGAGTTCACTTTGATGAAACAAACAGAACATTAGAAGGTATAACTTAACATATTACACGTCTTGTCAAACAGCAATTTCCATTAAAGACAAAAAAATTAAACCAGAAAAACCTATTAAATCGACTAAAAATCAAAAATGTGATACAGGTGTGATAACCATGTGATATATACATTTAGTATTTCATCATTAGCTATGAAGTATCTTTGAACAAGTATTTGGATATGTTCGAAAATATCCTAGCGATAAGTCCAAAGTATTGAAAAGACACAAATACAGCTAATTGTTTAACTTAAGAGAAACTAACTTAAATATAAATCATCATAAAAACGATAAGCATTTGAAATCTCAACTAACAATAGGCATTGCTACGCAGCATATTGCAGCTTTTTGGTTCACCAGGAAGTCTTTCGTCTGATAAACAGTGCGCTAATCTTAAACCAAACAATATAAAACAAATGAAAAAAAGAACTGAAAAAATGACTTACGTGAAACCCGTGATCGAGCAGTTAAAGGTGGAGATGGAAGAGGGAGTTGCTGCTGGATCTGTGGGAACCGCCCAACCTGGAGGTGGGACTGGTGTCACAGAAAACGAATGGAATAATGGCGGATCAGAAACACAGGATCCAAGTGGAGAATGGTGGAACTAACAAACAATCAAACAACTATTTCAAAAAGATGATGAAAAAGATATATCAGATTACAAAAATAAAATTAGCTTTGATTGTGCTTCTGACAATAGCTTCTTCCTGTAATAAGGATAAAACAGGAAATCAAGCTGATGTAAATCAGGGTGGTTTGAAACTTACGTTAACAGAGGCTGAATTTACGAGTACTGACGATCCGGTAACGAAAGCTTCGACAAATTCAAGTATAGCAAAACCTCTAAGTATAACGCAAGAAATACAATCGGGCCCATTTTCTATTAGCGCCGAACTTACTGAAAACACACCTGGAACAGCTGCACTTAAAGCATCTTCGGGAAACAAAGCTGCAACCTCGCTGTCTTTGAGAGGTACCGTACAGTATCGGATAGTCGCCTACGAAACAGATGGTACTTATATCGATCAAGCAGTTGGCAACGCAGCAGATGCAAGCCAGGTATTTTTTGGTGATAAATTGATCGCGGGCAACAAATATACCTTCGTGGTATATTCTGTGGGTTCCACAACTACAGCGCCACCTGCAGCGCCGACAACGAACTTATATTCGGCAGGTGCATTATTCTTCGATTTTTCGACGTACGCGCAGGATGGTGGTGACTTAATGTATGCAATTTCTAAAGATGTGACCATCTTAGGTAACAATACACCTACGCCATTGACAGCTCCGCTTAAACACTTGTTTACACGAGTAAATATTGTAGTGGACAATAGCGATGCAACAGGCACCTTTGGTACTGCAAACTATGTAAAAGGAGGTTATCTGTCGGAAGTTCCTGTACAAGCGCAATGGCTTTCTCCTTTTCAGGATGTTGAAATTGACCTGAGCACCGGAGCAACTTTATCTTCAGTTGCGGACAATTCAGTCGCTGCAATTTCAAACCTTAATGCGACAGCGCAGACTTTTATCGTTAATCAGCTGCAGAGTTCCACTTTTGCAGTATCTTTCCGGATCCCAAGCAGTCAGATCAAAATTGGTCATGATGTCAATGCTCAAAATGTCGATTTCAATTTTTCGAATGCTGGCTTAGGTTTAAAACCAGGTTATTCGTATACCTTAAAATTGCGTTTTAACAGCGATCGTTATGTAAATGCCTCAAATGTCACTAGAACGGCTACAGCCGCGGATGCACGTTATGCTGTGATCGGTGGTTATCGTTGGGATCGTTATAACCTGGGCGTCACTGATGTGAATCCAACAACAAATTACCCTGATGCTAACCCTTCCAAACAAGCTTTATATGGCAATTATTATCAATGGGGTCGTCAAGCAGCGGTAGCAAATGCCTACAGTGGCGATGGCGCTATTGCAGGATGGAATACTACACCTGCTCCAGATGGATCTTGGAATAATGGTACTGCAGCAGCTCCGGTGAAAGCGGCATTGGATCCATGTGGCACTGGCGATCGCGTACCTAGCGCGGCTGAATATACCCGTTTGGGAAATTATACTCGTCATACTTCAATTGGAAATTGGATTCCAAATACAGGAACTTCATCTGGGTTATCTGATTTTACTGCGGCGCATATTATGACTAGTAAAAAGAGCAGTGATATTAAATTAAGCTTCCCAGCAAATGGTCACAGAAGTTCAGTAGACGGGGTGCAAGTTGTTAGACAAGCTACTGCTATTTATTGGCTAAATATGGCTGTAGGCGGTAATGATAGAGCTTTACAGGGCCGAGGATTCGAAGGTGGTGCTTGGGATACACAGAATTATTTTAAACGTGCCGCCTATCCAGTTCGCTGTATCCAGGACAAATAGCATAAAACATATATTTTTATTATAGTTTTTTTTATAACTATCCCTACCTATTACCACTCCTATTGGGATCAATAGGCATCTAATGCCCGGCATGAACTTCCATGCCGGGCTTTTTCACATATCGTTTCATGCGTTGACTCAATAAGAGCCAAATCGCAAATCCTACTAAATCTTAAGTCATGAAAGAAACTAGAAGTTACCGAGCACGTTACCATTAAGCTAATTTCCCACCGCTATTTACAACTATGCAAGAAGGGCTACCTGAAATACTTTTCCGCTATCGGGATAGCGCTGCAGTTCTGCCGCTGTGAGTCCTTCCCTGGCTGTACTAATAAACAGATCAGTGCCTGTAGCGCCGCCAAAACAACAGGAAGTCACATGCGGCGCATTCACCCTTATTTTATCCAACAGTTCGCCTGTTTCAATATGCCATTTGCAAACGGCAAAACCACCCCAATGGGCTACCCAAAGATGCCCATCGGGTCCCAGACACATACCATCAGGCATGCCCAGCTCATGGGGTACGCATACCAATGTGCTGTAGTGCTCCCCCCCTGCTGTCATTGATTCACCTGTGTTATGCCTAGCATAACGACGGATTTCGCGGGTATAGGTATCGATAAAGTAAAAATAAGGGCTATCGCTGGGCCATACAATACCGTTGGGAATCGTCACTGCCGGAATAATTGTATCCAAAACTCCGTTGCAGAAACGCATAAGTTTCCCCTGATCGGGCAAAGCTTGCATGTGCATCGTGCCGAACCAAAAATTACCCTCGGGATCTACTCCGCCGTCATTGGTACGGACTTGTCCACCCCTAGCATCTAGCTCAGCTACGATCGTCAAATCTTGCGTTTCCTTTGTCCAAATAGCCAACCCTTGCTGCATGGCCACAAGAAATTTACCGGATCCATCTGGCCAGGGTACGATCTTGCTTACATAACCTGGTAATTCCCAGTAAGCCGACTTCTTGCTTTCCAACTGATAGCTATGAATACGCTTGTGCAAAATATCCACCCAATACAAACTGTTATCGCGCTGGCTACATACCATGCCTTCCCCCAGCAGACATTCGGTATGCAATAAGACTGCTGCTTCTTTTAAATTATTCTTCATCACCATTTTGCTATGCCCGACCTGATCGGCAATTTCTTCTTGAGATTAATATTCTAGTATTAAATAGGCAAGCTCACGTTGGGGTTTAATCCTCTTGCATCAGTGCACTTCTTCCACCATCAATTAAATAGGTACTTCCACTTGCAAAGGAAGCGTAGGTACTGGAAAGAAAAACACACCAGCCACCGATCTCTTCAGTTGTACCTAATTTTTTGACGGGATGTCTATCGACTGTTTTCTGTCTTTCGGCATCGGCATCCGGAAAACTGTCAAACCATTTTTGATTGCCGGGTGTATCGATAAACCCAGGGGCAAGTCCGACCGTACGGATCGCTGGGCCCCATTCGATAGCCATGGCCCTCACGAGTGAAAGGAGCGCCCCTTTGGTTACATTATAAGGAAAGCAGCCAGGTATGGAGGCATAAGCATGGTTGGAGGCCATGACAATAATTACCCCCGGCGAAGCTTGGGCCAACAGTGGTTTTAATGCCCGTGCCAGCAACCAATGTGATGCCAGGTTTAAGCTATTATTGTGATTCCAATCTCCTAGCGTACACTCATCCAAGCCTTTGAACATATTCTGACCTGCATTCGAAAGCAGTACATCCAAACGGCCATGCTCCTGTTGAAGGAGCACGGCCAATTCCTGAATAGCAGCCTCATCGGACACATCAGCCGCATAATAAAATGTTCGCTGCCGATAAGGTTCCATTGCTGCAAAAAATGAAGCCACTGCCTGATCATCGACCGCCAATTCGGCACAGGCTATAACGGTCGCACCTGCCGATGCAAATTGCAGACTCGCTCCCAGCCCAATGCCCGAAATTCCACCTGTGATCAGGACAACCTTACCCGTTAAATCAATTGTAAATGCCATCTACTGCTAAAATTACACATAAAAACCTGGTCGTGGTTCCAATACTCCAGGATGTTTGAGCATTTCTTCTTCGATCAAATCTACACCCAATCCTGGTCTTTCGCTCAAGACCAAGTGCCCATTTTTCACCATATCCTTAATCGGATAGTCAATGACTTCATCGCGCCAAGGCACATCATTGAACATAAATTCCTGCCGAAAGAAATTGGGCACCGAAGCACAGACATGCGCACTGGCCAATGTGGAAAGTGGTCCGTTGGGGTTATGTGGTGCCAATAACACATTGTATGCTTCCATCATCGTTGCCATACGCTTCATTTCGGAAGGCCCACCACAACGCGTAATATCAGGCATCATAATATCACAGATATTTTTTTCCAATACCGGTCGGATCCCATGACGGGTATAATGTCTTTCGCCCACGCAGATCGACACATTGGACGGAATACGCTCCCGCATGGCACGCAGGTTGTCTGCATTTTCCGGTCCCGCAGGCTCCTCATACCAGGTAATATTCAGTTCAGAAAGACGTTGCGCCATCTGTACAGCGACACGATAATTGAGCATGGCATGTGTTTCGATCATGATATCAAAATTGGGTCCAACTCCTTCACGAACCGCTTTACTCACCTCAAACGCCAGATCCTGCTGTTCGGCAGTCAAAGTCAGGTTTGCGGCCAAATCTTCTCCATACAGATAGTTTGTATGCGCAAATGGGTCAAACTTTAAGCCTGTAAAACCAGCTTCTTTGACCGCTTGCGCTTGTCGGGCATAATCTTCGGGGTTATGTCCACCACCCGTAAACCAATAATTGGCATACAACAGGATCTCTTTACGGAAAGCACCGCCCAACAATTCATAACAAGGTACACCAAGCACCTTGCCTTTCAAATCCAATAGTGCCATGTCAATACCCGAAATAGCACACATGCTTGCACCATAAGGTCCGATCCAATTGAGATCGCGGTAGAGTTTGGTCCAGATAAAATCTGTTTTCATCGGATCCAAACCAATAATGCGCTGTCCCACATGCTTAGCGGCCTCATATACAATGGGACTGCCGGGCCAGTTGGTCGCTTCGCCCACACCTGTATGCCCCGTATCCGTATAAATCTTGACTAAAGTCCAATTATATTTTACGCCTTCAACCAGCCAGACTTTAACATCTATAATCTTCATTGTTCTATTATTTTAATTTATCTTAAGAATAATCTGTCCACTTAACTTATCACCTTTTTTTAGCTTTTTGCGCCCATAACTGTGTGGCGATCCATAAAAAGGTTCCGAGCCATTATTCGAATAATCAGCGATCAACCATTGTATCTGCTGATCCTGTTTCCAGGCCCGTGCATGCTGCTGGCCATTCGACAGCACCTTTACCGTTGCCGCAGGGCTACGCAAGCTAGCCCAGTAAATGTTTCCTTTGGTCGACCTAAAGTCGTTCGAGCCCAATATATTGGCATCGTCTTTCCAATCTTTTGCCTGTGGCTTACCATGCTCTTCTACTTCATACAACGGCACGGCATGCAATACAGCCTCGCCCTCATTGCGTCCGATATGATTGGCGGGATAAGTGGAAAATGTACCCTTTCGCGACCAAGCCAATTTATCGTAGGATAAAGGCAATTCAAGCATCAGACCGGCCTGATAAAGATCCATTTCCTGCCCCTGCTGATAGACCATTTCATACTCCACCCGCAAAAGACCATTTTTAAGGAAAACAAATTTTTGTTTTCCGGTGCCATTCTGATACCGCAGGTCCATGCGAACACTTATACTGTCGCCTGTCTGACTGGCTTCTGCAGCATCCGCAAATAAAGTATACTGCTCGTACTGCTTCAATGGCGCAATGTTATTTTGATACGTCTCTCCCGCAACATTTGGCTTACCACCATCTTCCGCATTTGCTTCGATGAGCGCTACGGCCGGCCCCTTCGTCAGAATCAGCTCACCATCTTTGCGCACAGCAAGCAATTTGCCATAGGTTCGGCTGAATGTATAATCCACATTTCCCTGCTTTACATAAATATACGCCGAATCTTGTTTGAGCTGTAGTTCCGTAGCCGAAAACTTTTCCTGATTTTTGGCTACTTTCTCAAAGAGTTCATTTTCAACCTCATTTTGCTGATTGTCCATGGCAATAATCCGCAATGAGCCATATTCAGCTTGGATCGGTAAAATGATCTCGCCACTCGTCCGCGGTCCAATCGCTGCCCTAAAAGGAACTTCCTTACCATCTACAATGGCGACGAGTTTGAGCTGGTCAAGGGAAAGAAAATCGTATCTATTTTCAATCGTGACCACCACTTTACCTTTCTTCAATTGCGGTGTACCGATCCTGATTGGCGAATAAGCCTTCTTCATTCCAAAATACTCCGGTTTTGGTCTACGCCATCCATCAATCGGCCCCCAAGGTCCATAACCAACAATACGTCCATCGGGAAGGTGAAAGGTATCATCGATACCGCTCCATATCGCGCCACCCAAGTTGGCCGAATGCTTATAGATGGAATCCACAAAAGTAACCAGAGGCGCATTGTAAGCATCGCGTATACCAGGGTCGGTCAGCAACTCACGCCTGTTATACGTCGACAAATGGGCGTATTCACCAAATAAAGTCGGTCTTTTCATGGTATCGGTGGCCGCAGGGCCATTGATACCCGGATAATGGTAATTGGCAATATCCGCTTTACTTCCGCCATTATTAAATCCACCCCAGGTCTGATCATGGAAACTGGTTGGGCGCGTTGGATCCAAGGCCTTCACACGTGTATTGACCTCGGCCCACAGCGGGCTCCAATGCGACTCATTGCCTAGAGACCAGAATAACACCGAAGGATGATTGCGGTTGCTCAATACATTATCGATGTTTGCACCCAACATAACCGGTAAAAAACGCTTATCCTTGTAATCCCATTTGCGCCAGATTGGTGAAGCATGGTGCTGAATCCAGCTCAAAGCCGCCTCACTCTCCACATACATTCCCAACTCGTCTGCCGCATTCAAAAATTCTTCTGATGGCGGGTAGTGCGACGTACGGATATAATTGACATTGGCCTGTTTAAATAAAACAACGTCCTGCAGATCTATTGCCGGATCAGCAGCCCGGCCATTCAGTGGATGTACAGCATGCCTATTGACTCCTCTCAATTTGATGGGTTTACCATTTACCATCAGCTGATTTTTGAGAACTTCAATTTCACGAAATCCGACCTTTTGTTTATTGGTCTGTATCGCCTTGCCATCCACAATCAATGCCGTCTCCAGCACATAGAGATAAGGCGTCTCGGCCGACCATTGCTTCGGTTTTTTTACCGCTAATAGACTTTCGATCTGTTTATGGCTCCCTAATCCAAGCTGAATCTTGTCGGAGGATTTTTGAAGCACTGTTTTGCCCTCGGCATCTCGGAGCACATAGCGCAATTGGACCTGCTGCTGCTGATCCGAACTATTTTGCACCAGCCCCGCAAGTTTAAGTGTTGCATGGACATATTTTGAATCGAATTCTGTTGCAATCGCTGCATCCGAAATATGTACTTTAGGCACTGTAAACAAAGTTGCTTTCCGCAAAATTCCACCCACGGTATGCACCGCATACTGAGACACACAAGATAATATATCACTGATGGTATTTGCCTGAACTTCTACAGTCAGTTTATTTTTTCCTTTGTTGACTTTCCCTGCTAAGTCGACCTGAAAAGCGACAAATCCACCTTCATGTTCACCGACTACCTGATCGTTTACTTTGACGAGCGCATGTGAACTGACCCCGTCAAAGCGAATGTATACTGGATTGCCTTCCCAATCGTCGGGCATATCAAATGAACGCTCATACACTGCCGTTTCTCCCGCAGCGACATGCTGGCCTTGCATTTCCCATTCTCCCGGTACCTGAATGGTCACGGGCTTCGTATTGGCCACTTTGAAGTTCCACTGTCCATTCAACAGAATCCGACTGGTTTTACTTGTGGCCAACTGATCGGGCAGGGGCGTCAAAAATGGTCCAGCCTGTTGTGCCGACAGATTTCCAAAGGACGAACAGGCCAACAACAGCGCCAGCCAGCTGCCTTTGGACAATTTGAATTTACATAATTCCATATTTTTCAAATGCTTCTTTGGCACCCATGCCTTCCATAACCTTGTTCAATACTACTTTTTCAGCTCTGGCTTTTTCAAATGCTCGAGCGAAAACCTCCTGTTCATGTTCGCGCGGTACCACGCAGACACCATCAATATCGCCGATCAGCATATCGCCATCCTTGATCAGGACATTTCCAAAATGGATTGGCACACGCCAGTCAATAACCTTTCCTCTCGGCGCCTGATCCTGCGCATAACAGCCCATGGAGAAACAAGGAAACTCGAGTGCCAAAATCCCTACGGTATCTCTCGAGTAGCCATTGACAATCGCCCCATGTGCACCCAATGTTTTGGCCCGTGCACTCATAATCTCACCCCAAAGCGCATAGTCCGGCGAAGAGCCGCTGCAAATGTAAACCTCGCCCGGGCGCAGATCATCCAGGGCCTCAAGCATAAATCCAAATGATTTAGCCAATACAGGATTCTTCGACTGCTGTTCAGCATTTCCGCAAACATCGGCCTCCAATACCGTCATCGCCCTACCAATTAAAAACAAATCTGATTTTAACGGTCTTATACTCGGTGGCAGAAATTGATGGAACAATCCCATTTTGTCCATCACATCCCCAATGACAGCTGTAAAAAGTTCCTTACGGATCAGCTCAAAGAGCTCCTCATCATTTGCCCATTCCACCAGATAGTTTTCTTTCATTTTTTATATCAATTAAATCATGTTACCATAAAAAGACATACAGGGCTACCAATATCCCTAGGATGAATAAACTCACTAATTTGAAACCACTGGAGGTCACAA
This sequence comes from Sphingobacterium paramultivorum, assembly GCF_014109745.1. Taxonomy (NCBI): domain Bacteria; kingdom Pseudomonadati; phylum Bacteroidota; class Sphingobacteriia; order Sphingobacteriales; family Sphingobacteriaceae; genus Sphingobacterium; species Sphingobacterium paramultivorum. The sequence goes on along the minus strand of NZ_CP058555.1, from coordinate 353,517 downwards.
AAAGATTTCTATTCACGATTACTGTATCATTACGATAGTTTCGATTGCCCAGCAGGCTGACCAATACCATCGTTGCTACCGTACATATAAACACCACAAGAATGCGATTCATAAAGGGGCTTTGATCTAACCAGAAATTTTTAAAGAGCAAAGAATAGGCAAATGTAGAGATGGCACCAGCAAATGCTGCGTTAGGTGTTGTCCACGTAGTAAAGATACCCATCAGAAAAATCGCCAATACTCCTGGTGTGATAAAACCTGTAAATTCCTGAATAAACTGAAAGCCCTGATCCAGATGCTGCAATAGCGGAGCCAAGGAAGCACCAATGACCAAGGCGATCAGTACAGTTACTTTGCCCAGCTTCACCAACGCTGTATCGCTCACGGCATCGCCTTTTATATTCTTATAAATATCCAAAGACACGATGGTTGCTATACTATTGACCTTTCCAGCCAGTGAGGCCACGATAGCAGCCGTTAAAGCTGCAAAAGCCAATCCTTTAAATCCCGTCGGTAAAATCGAGAGTAGCAGCGGATAAGCTTTATCGGGCTTCACGGTACTACCTTCAAGCATCCCTTGTGCAAAACTGAGATTCGAACCTTCTTTATATAAATAGTAAGCAGCAATGCCGGGCAACACCACAATCAAGGGCATAAACAGCTTCATAACGGCTGCAAACAACATCCCATTTTGGGCTGTTTTTAGATTTTTGGCTCCAAGTGCACGCTGGGTAATATATTGATTGCATCCCCAATACGATAGATTGATCACCCACATACCGCCCAATAGAACCGACCATCCGGGCAGATCCATATAAGCATCGGTACCATCGGGTTTTATCAGCTGTCCTTTTTCGATAAAAAGATGAAAATGCTGTGGCACTTCCGTTTTCAAGATAAGGAGTCCATCTAGCCAATGTCCCATGCCCTTTGTATGCGCCACGAGATCGAGGGCGATATAAGTCGTCGTGAGCCCGCCTATAATCAACAAGACCACCTGGATTACGTCGGTGTAGCCAATCACTTTCATCCCCCCTAAGGCGATAATCAAGGCCAATGCCGCCAACAACCAAACCGCTAAAACCATGGGAATCCCCGCAATCGACTGAATGGCCAAACCACCCAGATAAAGTATCGAGGTCAAATTGACAAACACATAGACCAAAACCCAGAATACCGCCATCACCATACTCACCCGCGGATCGAAACGCTTGCGCAGAAACCCAGGCATGGTAAAAATCTTATTCTTCAGATAAATGGGTAAAAACACCACCGCCACAATAATTAGTCCGATAGCAGCCATCCATTCATAGGATGCAATGGCCAGCCCCAGTGCAAAACCCGACCCCGACATCCCTATAAATTGCTCGGCAGAGATATTCGAAGCAATAATAGAAGCCCCAATGGCCCACCAGCTTAAGGAACCTTCCGCCAGAAAATAGTCATGCGTTAGTGAACCGGAACTGTGTTTGCGTCGATAAATGTAATAGCCATAACCACCGACAACAATAAAATACAGCAGATAAATGATTTGATCAATCCAAGCCAACATAGCGATATCATTAGAATTTTAATGTGATAGATCCCTGACAGGGTGAAGCTTCCAAGGTCTTACAATAATTGCCCCAGGCAATTTCAGGATAATCCCATTTGTTGTTTACATACAAAACCAGTTGCTCATTTTCCAGGCGATCCATACGACAAGCATTGTCTGCTTGCTGTGAAACCACATGCATCAGATTCTTTGTGCCACTGCCCAAAGAGTAATAGTATATATTCTCTTTCATTCCCTTCGCCTGCTGTGTTAGTGGATGCTTACTACGCGCTCCTTTATCGGCCCAATAGTAATAGTTGTGCGTATCCATATACCACGACTGTTTAGGCTCCTGACCGTACGGCGTCTTATCTACATAAGACAAGCTTGCTGTTCCTTCATTACCCGCAAATGATTCTTGGGGATAATCGTTCCAATAACCATTTCTGCTCCAGGTAATACGATCAAGTTCATTGCTGAGATAATACTTTAGCCCAATTTCACGCAGGTAGCCATTGGGTTCACCCTGGGTATGATATAACGTCTTCATTTCTCCTTTACCATCGATAGTCAGATCAAACTGAATGGATAAACTGCCATTTTTTCCCACAATCGATACCAGGGCCAAATTGTCTTTGATGCGTACATCCAATTTGTTCAATTGCCAATTTTTATCTTCGAGCAGGTATTTGCTTGCACTTTTGCGTACTTCTGCACCAGTCAGATGGTTGAGGTTGATGTCCATATTTAAGAAAGGACCTTTTTGGATCACCACTTTACCATCGATCAGCGCGTTTTCGATCAAGCCTGTTGTTTTTGAAATCGGAAAGGTGAAATTCCTTCCCCTGATCAGGTAACGATTAGGCTCTTCAACAAGCTGGATTCCTCCATTTTGAGTCGATTCAGGTATTCTGACCTTATGCTCACCCAAGAAATAACGATAGCTATCCAGCAGCATCCCCCTGCTATCCACAAAGCGCAAAGCCAGTTGCCCGCCCTGTTGCCAGGCTAAACCGGGTAGTTGAATATATCCTTTCTGATGCGGTGCGATATCGGGTAATCCTAAGGTATAGGTCTTCCCGTCATACGTGTATTGCAGTTTAATTTCCTGGAGCGAAGTATGATCAAATCGATTGTATACTGGGATCGTCAGCGGCTGAAAGCAGGCAAAATCAGGCATAATCTTTCCTTTCAACGTGACCAATACAGGAGACTGCGCTTTTTTTGTTGACCAAAATTCAGGTTTCTTTCGCCGCCAAACATCGACAATCCCCCATTCACCGTAGCCTACTGCCTGCCCCTGAAAATCTTCGGGTTTGGCTGTATGGGCAAATTCCTTCCAAAAAGCAGTTCCTTTCTTGAGCTGTTGTGGAATCATAAATACTTCGTCCACGTAGCCCCATATTGCACCGCCAAGGCCCCCTTGCTTCGGAAACAGGCCGCTCCACATCATGTCCATGGAGATCCCCCAAAATTCACGAATATTCGGATCATCCTGTAAGGTTTTATACGTATAACAGGCCGGATGAGCCCATTCATCAAATAAAGCCGGGATGCCGTGTCCCTCAAAGTTACGCGTGGTCTTGCCATACTGTGTCAAGTTACCATACACGTCCTGATAGTGCATGCTGAGGATTTCATAAATCTTAGGTTCGGTGGTTTGCGAGCCCGGATAACTCCAGATAATGGGTCTTGTCGGATCCATTCGCTTCACCAAATCGTGGCTCTGCTTAAAGTTGTCGCCATAGATCGACTCATTGCCGATGGACCAGAAAAGTACAGCTGGATGGCTTTTAAAGGTATTGACCATCTCACGCGATTGGCTCAGGTATTGGTCCGTCTTTTTCGGATCATTTTGTGAAGCGCCGGGCGCATAATTTTTTTGCCTGTAAGTATCCACAAAACAGATTGCGGTTTCCACCTCCACATAGATACCATATTTATTACAGTATTCGACAAAACGCTCCGTCGGCGGATAATGCGAAGTACGAATGAAATTGATATTTGCTTCTTTAAACAATTGAACGTCCAGACTATCGTAATAGGCCGAAGCACTGCGTCCTAAGATCGGGTGCATATCGTGCCGATTGGCTCCACGTAGCTTGACCGGTTTGCCGTTTACCATAAGCTGGTCTTTAACCACTTTTACTTCGCGGAACCCGACCGATTTATGAAAGGCATACGTAGACCTCCCCTGCTCTTTCACTTCCACATCCAACCGATAAAGATTTGGATGTTCGGCATCCCATTTTATCGGTGCAGCTACACGGAACACATGGCTGTTGGCCCCCGCTAAAATTGGTTTTTCAGGGTTATCCAGAACAATACTTTTGCCGTTCGGGTCAGTCAATGTATACTTAATCGTAGCCTCCTTGGCCACAAAACCGCCAAAATCCAATTTTAGCTGCGCGTCCTTATAAGACGCATCAAAGGCTGTTTCGAGGTTAAAGTCGGTCACAGAATGTGTTGCAGTTGCAAATAGGGTGACATCCCGCAAGATTCCACCTATCGGATGGTGTGCATAGCCCGATGCATACGAAATATCATCCAGTTGATCCTGCACCTCCAGTTCGATTTCATTCTGCTTTCCGAAAATCACATAAGGTGTAATATCTACTTCCCAACGCGTAAATCCACCATGATGGCTCGTAACCGCTTTACCATTGATGCTAAGTTTGGCGAAGCTGTACACACCGTCAAAGCGGATGATTGTCTTTTTGCCTTTATAGGGGCTGGGTACCAAAAATTTACGGCTATAAAAAAAAGAATTGTCGTGTTGAATACCATAGCCCTGCATGACAGCTTCCCCGGGAACCTGAATATTTTCCCAGGCCGAACTGCGATCAAATTTGAAGTTCCATTGGCCATTTAAGGATTGTACAGGAGCTTTCAGACCGGTCACTTTGGCCGGCAACTGATAAGCTGTCTGCTGCGCCATTGCCCAACTCCCCATTACCCCCCACAAGGCCAACAACACCAGTTTTTTTAGTTTTTTCATATCATAATAGGTTGTAATTCCCCCCGATTAGAACGCAATACCACATTGTTACATTCTTTGTCAAAGATAGGTCCTCTCACACGGCAATACTACAACTGGTTATACAAAAACTAAAACTATTTACACCCTAATAACAAGCAATAAAATATTATTAAGTGAATATTGTTTGATATAACAGTAAATACCGTATTTTTGCATTAACCAATTTAGCTATGTATGAACAAATTATCCAAACCTCAATTTATTGAGCTTACTCCACCCAGCGAAAAGACAATCCATGTCAAATTGGTCGATCAGGAATTTTTGAGTAATCCGCTGCACTTTCACGAGCTCTGTGAATTGGTGCTGATCGTAGAAAGTTTCGGCAAGCGCATTGTGGGCAACAATGTAGCGACCTTTACAGAAGGAGACCTGGTCTTGATGGGCCCCAATATCCCACATATCTGGCGCAACGATGATTTATTTCTGCAGCAGGACAATGATTTGCGTGCCCGGGCCATCGTTGTCTATTTTCCGGCCGATTTCTTACTTCGCCTAACCGACGAACATCAAACCATCCAGGCCATGCAGCAATTTATCCGCAAGGCTCAACGTGGACTTCGTTTTTATGGCGAAACACTCGATAAAGCACAGCGCTTAATGGAAAAACTCAGTGATAAAGAAGGATTTCCAAAAATCATCGAATTCCTAAACCTTATTCAGTTGCTACAGGAAACCGATGAATTTGAAAGTTTGGCTTCCGACGGTTATCGCCCTACTTTCAGTGAGCAGGAGACCCAACGCATCAATAAGGTTTACCTCTATGTGATGAGCAACTTTAAGGAGGATGTTAATCTACAAGTTGCCAGCGACATGCTGAATATGACGCCTAACGCTTTCTGCCGTTTTTTTAAACGCCATACTCAAAAACCCTTTTCTCGCTTTGTCAATGAGATGCGTATCGGTCATGCCTGTAAACTGCTGATGGACCGGACACTTAGCATATCAGAAATTTGCTACGAATGTGGCTATCAGAACCTGACCAACTTCAATAAGTTTTTTAAATCCATTATGAACAAAACACCACGGGAGTTTCGTAAAGAGATGGATCTGTAAGCTGTGTCAAATCGATCAGAATGATGTGGGGCTATACCTCCTATCAAAAAGAAAGGCTGTACAAAAGTACAGCCCACTCCTACCAATTTACTGAAACTAACACCTATTTAAAAACCCTTTATTGTTTTCAACGTATAATCTTGAGCGTCACCATTCGCTGCTGTCACCCGATACATTCTATCCTGTGAAAAATCGCCTGGTTTACCCAGTACTGGAGCTCCATTGAGCGGCGAAACCACCGAAACGTCCGACACAGTGATCGTAACCCACAGATTAGCAAGTTGATCTTTTTGAATTCGTTTTTTAAACTCATCAAATAACATCTGCTTGGTGACGGATCCCGAAGGCCCCGCCTTCTTAACTGAGTTGATATCGTACGAAATCGTAGACGTATATCCTTTTTGTCCATTCGTATCAAAAGCTACCGCCGTATTCTTAAAAACGACCTCGCAGACCCGGTCAAGCTCAATCTCCTGCATGGGAGTTCCTTTCTGTATGGTATCATTATAGAGAAAGCGGTACGAATAACTTACTGCAGTCAATTTGTTGTCTGGCGAATTTGGCAGCTCCTCATAACCCTTTTTTAAACAGCTTCCCATCGCAATGAGCGTCAGCGCGCCGAGCAGAATACGCCCTATTTTGTGATTTATTCTATGCATAATCAATTTCATTATATCTGTATACCAAAATTTTATTCCCATCCCGGATTTTGCTTCACGCCCGATTTCAAGCGGAATGTTTCGTTGATTGGCATCAAGTACCTTTTGGCAGAGAATCGAGCTTCCCCAACGACGTTATTGTCTTCAAAAAAAGAATAGGATTTACCATCTCTCGAAATTCGAATACCCCGTAAGGCGCCCTGCAGTTCAGGAATAACAAATCCCGATCCTACATAAGCTCCATCACGCAGACCACCCGATGTGCGCATGCCCCAGCGTAACAGCGACCAATACCGATCGTTATTCTCGTAGACCATCTCCACATTGCGTTCTCTTTTGTAGGCCTCAAAAAGTGAGCTCCCCCAATTGTTGCCCGAAAGCGTATTCAAATACTGGTTGACGCTACTTTCAGAAAAACCACCATGACGTACCATGGTCGGCAGCATGTATTTTTTTGCATTAGCGAAGTCTCCTTTCATGAGATAAGCTTCGGCCATATTGAGATAAGCCTCACCATAGCGGAGCACCGAAAACACATAGTCTAATTTTTGGTCAGATGGTGAAGGTAGGCTCACAATATTATCGTAAAAATACTTCACCATCGCATAACCCGTACTGGAATTATAATTTTCGGTATTTCCGGATTGGTATCCATATTCCTGTACCGAACCTTCATTAATCTTGCTATTGGCATTGCTCACATTTCCATCCCTTCTAAAAAACACACGTACCTGATTATTGAAATACATACAGCTATCATAGAGAATCGTTGCATAAAAACGTTGGTCTCTTTTCTTGGAGTTGGAGAAATACATTTTCTCGTCCACATTTTTACCCGTGGTGACATAACTGGCATTATTCCATGATTTCAACTGTCCATCTACATCCGAGACCAGATAGTCATCGACCAGGTCCTGCGTTGGCCACGAACCGCCATCCATGCCCCAAAAGTTCATCGTGACATTGATTGGAAAGTTAGCTTTGGCATAAGCCGAAAACTTACCCGTGGACCAAAGCCCCTGATATTGCATAGGCACATCATAGAGGGAGGTATTTGTTTTGTTACGCTCACGGGTGAGGATAAACTCGGTGGCCGTAACTGCAGTTTCATAGGATCGAAACATGTTGTAGTAAGGACTTAGTTGCGTCCCACCATTACTGAGCCCCAATGCCTCACCCGACTGAATCACTTTATCATAATACCCGCTATTTGCAGCCCCTCCATCCACATAGGCAGCAGCCTGCAACCCTATGCGCATGATCATAGCATTTGCAGCTTTGGCAGTAGCCCGTCCCCTTTCGGCAGTTGCCGGAAGCGCGGCTGCAGCTTTTTGAAGATCGGCCAGCATAAAATCGTAAGTTTCCTTGGCTGAACTTCTCGGAATCTGAAGATCATCATCCAGTGTCAACACTTTGTCAATCAGTTGCAGTCCACCATACAGTTTGGCATACACAAAGTAGTGCGCAGCCCTTAAAAAATATAACTCCCCTAAACTCCTGTTCTTAAATTCACTTGAAAAAGTCGTGCTTGTTTCAATATTGGCAATTGCCGAATTGATACGCCATAAAAGTGAATAATTTAACCAGCCATAATTATCTGATTTTAGCATGAGCTCGGCTCTTTCTTTTGTCCAATAGGCACCGTTCAGCGTACCCACCATCACATTTTTAGTGGTCCCTTCCGATCTTGCCGAATAAGGATGCGCATATCCCGACATCCAGGCATCGGTACCCAATACATCAGCATATACCTGATAAATATAGGCTGTTGTCAAATTTTCACTATTCCAGGTCTGCTCACCAGTAATTTTATCGTATGGTGTTGTTTCCAAAAACTTTTTACAGGAAGAGAAGAACATCACCGTCAAGCCCAGCATCCCTATTATCAAACGTTTTTTCATAATTTTCTTAGTTAATTAAAATCCCAATAAAAATCCCGCGGAGTAGGTTCGCATCATTGGATATGCGTAACCATCAAAAGTGTTGGATTCGGGATCACCATATTTGACTGATGGACCAAATGCCAACAGGTTTACACCCGAGACAAAAAAGGTCAAGTTGTTCATCCATTGCTGCGACTTCATGATCGAATATTTAAAATCATACGATAGGGTTAAGGATTTCAATCGAACATAATAGGTATTGCGGGCCCAGAAGTCTGAGGACGAATAGTTATTGTTATTGTTCAAACTAGCGTTGCCGGGTCTTGGCATCGTCGCATTCGGATTCGATGGCGACCAATTGTCGTTCTGAAACTGAAAGTCCAGGCGTCGTTCGCCTTCGGAGCCCATGGCCACATTGGAGAAGTAATTTTGTTTCATCCCTGTTCCCTGAATGGTAGATTGTACACTGAAACCTTTGTAACTTGCGCCCAAGTCTACCCCATAAACGAATGTCGGGCTCGAATTATGTCCATAACGCACCTGATCCTGCCCATCAATCTTACCGTCACCATTGACGTCCTGATACCAGAGATCTCCAAGTCTGAGGTCTGTTGAAGTTTCGCGTTTGGGATTATTCAGAATATCCTGTGGGTTCGTATAGAACTGTGCCCCCACATAACCAGTACCCACGTAACCATAGTAATTACCTTGCTGACGAATCCGCGGATTAGCCAAGGTGACACTATCCTCGTTGGTTTTAAAAGCAAACGATTTATAATAGGTAAAGTTAAAACCGGCATTAAAATCGACATTGCCAATCTTGTCCTTGTATTTGATAAAACCATCAAGTCCTTCTTTCCGGTCTTCGGCATTGGTCACCACCAATGGAAGTGTATACCCGATGGGTTCTGTATAGCGATAGGAATTATCGGCGGCGAGATAGCCTTTGGTTTTTTCAAAGAAATAGTCCAACGCACCATCGACCTTATTTCCGAATAGTGCAAAATCGGCGCCTATATTGTATTTCGATCGGGTATACCAGGTCATGTTGATACTTGGCTGTGCACCAGGGGTAACCGTATTGACCAACTTCCCATCCACCACATACCCATTTGTATTGTAGTTGTACGTTGCGAGATAAGCATATGCCCAGTGATCCGCATCATTGAGACCAATTTGCCCGTAAGAGCCCCTCAGTTTCAAATAAGTCAAGACATTTTTGGCCTTTATGTCTTTGAAGAAGTTTTCCTCAGACAGCGCCCAACCAGCGGAGAATGAAGGGAAGAAGCCCCATCTTTTGGTTGATATAAAATTGTCTGAACCGTCATAACGTCCGGCAAAATCAAAAATATAACGCTGTTTATAATCGTAATGAAACTTGCCCACATAACCCATCCATGCCTGTTTGCCTTCGGTATTACTCGCTGTGATCAACTCCGCGTCGCCTTTTTGGATCTGTTTGATCGCGGTGGTGTAGAATCCGCGGGAACCCGCATTTAAGGCATTGCTATAATACTGACGCATGTTTTGAACCAGGGTTGCTTCCACATTGTGGCCATCGCCAAATGTCCGCCGATAATCGGCTCTGAAATTGACGTCAAAGTTTTGGGTCATATACGAAGAGCGTCCGACACTAATGTTTGTAGGATCTTCTTTTGTTGCATTTCCCTGTTCATCGTAATAGGTAGCCGTTTCTACCCAGTCTACACGATCCTGAGATTCGATGTTAAAATTCCCATTAAATCCGAGGCTCAACCCTTCAACCCACGGCACGTTCCAGTTGAGGGCCCCCGATAGTTGATTATACACCGTCTTTAACTTGATATAACCAGGGCTCAGCAATGCCAATGCTGGGTTATCAAACTGATTGGATATTTGGCCGCTGGATGTAAAAGGTTTCTCAAATGGATTACGATCGCGCAGCCTACTGTAGATCGTATAGGCACTTGCTGGTGGATAATCCTCATTTCGGATGTATCCATTGACATTGAAATCGAGTTTCAGTCCGATTTTATCGAAGTTGCTCGACACATTGCTCCGATAGGTATACCGGTGATAATTCAGTGATTTGGCTTTATAAATACCCTCTTGACTAAAGGCGTTGAGACTACCAAAGAAACGTAGCTTTTCGCTGCCGCCATTCAGTGAAAGCGTATGGTCCTGTTGCGGCACAAACCTGCGGGTCAGTTCTTTTTCCCAATTGGTGTAGTTACCGGGATTGTTTTTGATATCCTCCATTTCTTCAGCGGTCTTGAACGAGTTGATTCCCATTCCCAAGGCCTGATTAAGGTTGTTTATCGCCGTAGCATATTGATAGGCATCCATACGTTTGGTTTGGTATGAAGGCGTATTAAAGCCAAAGTTTGCCTGGTAGTTGACATTGAGTTTACCCGAATCACCCTGTTTGGTGGTAATCAGCACAACCCCATTTCCGGCATTCATGCCATACACCGCAGTTGAAGCGGCATCTTTCAAGATCGTCATCGATTTGATATCCGCCTTATTGAGGCTAAAAAATTGCTGCTGTGTAGAGATAAATCCATCAATTACATAAAGCGGTGTCCCATTGCCACGAATGGAAATGCTAGCGCCATTTTGCCCCGGCTCGGCCGAACCTTGCTGCACGATAACTCCCGGAATTCTTCCCTGCAAAGCTGAGCCCATGTCCCCAAAGGGCAAGTTTTCAATTGTTTTCGCATCAAAAGAAGCTATGGCAGTAGAGTTTTTCTTCACACTGGTCGTACCAAAACCAACCACAACGACCTGATCCAATGCGATATCATTATCGTCCAACACAATTTCTACGTTCTTTTGCGTGCCGTGAACAGGGATTTCCTGATTTCTATAATTTACATGGCGAACAATCAAGGTCGAACGGTCAGCCACACGGATGGAAAAATGGCCCTCATCGTCAGTTTTCGTTCCGATTTTACTATCCTCTTTAGACAATATCGTTACGCCAGTCAGTCGTTCACCTTTTTTATTCCGCACGGTTCCCTCGATCAGGACCGGTTCCACCTTTTGTGCTTTGCTGTTCAGCCCGCCTTTGTAAGACCATTGGATGGTAAACATCTTTTCACTTTCGGGCCGTTCCTTGGCAAATGAATCCTGTCCATGGCAAATAGACATAACAAGTATCCCTACGCCCATTCCAGCCTTCAACAGGTCAAAATTGCCCATACGATCCCTAGGCTTTTTATTGGTCAACAGTTCTTTCATAAATAATAATAAGTTAGTTTATAATTCAGCATCGGTAAACGACGGCACCATGGATTCGCTTCGGTTTACAGCGCTATTATTAACCAAAATTATTACAGATCGAATGGAGAAACTAAAACTTGAAAATCAATTATTAAAACTATTTTACCCCCATTTAAAATTCAGGTATTCAATAAAATAAAAAAAAAAAAAAACACATCAACCCTTGTTGATGTGGTTTTTGTTTAGCCAAAGAAAGCAATGACTTTTGTCCCTATTTGCTGCTTGCTTTCAGTATAAAATCGATAATCGGACTTGGGTCTACCAGACAATGCGGATGATGGCCGACCTCGGGTTTATGGATGATCTCAATATGACCACCTGCGCGACGAATCTCCTCCGCAAATGGCAAGGTATTTTCGGCAATAGGCACGACATCGTCCTTATCGCCGACAACATGCAGCAATGGTATTTTGAAACCCGCAATGATTTTGGCTTTATCAATGGGTGCATCCGCAAATGCCCAAGCCTGTGTTTCGGTCAATCCATAGTCTTTCTTAAAAATCTCCCAATCCGGTTTACTTCCTTTTCCTGTAGTTTTGCCGCCGGGCCAACTTTTAAAATCCAATACGGGCGCATCGGCATAGATCACATTTACCCGATCAGGATAACGTAGGCACCAATTGTAGATATAGACACCACCCCTGCTCATTCCCTCCATAGCCGATTTTTTACTGAGCCCACCTTTCTGTAACTTTCGGTAAAATCCATCCCAGATTGTTATCGCTTCCTCATTACCAAAAAGCTCGGCGACATCACAGTATACCACATGGTAGCCGCGCTCGAGCAGGCCAATGTCTACCTGCGGTTCGTGCCCCCAAAAGCGGGCCCGCCATACCCAAGGATGCCCTACCGCTGTCACTTTTGGACGGATAATCTTGGCCTCACGTCCCTGAAATAAAAAACTATAGCCCTCAAAACCGTGGAAATCTAAGTTTGAGGCACCCAATTTCATATTTTGGGCCAGGTTGAAATCGCCCACTCCATTTTTCCCTAAGGTGATCCCGTCGGTACTCGATTTTCGCTGCCCTATACTTTGCCCTGCAATAGTCAACAATAAGACAAATAAGCCGTACTGTAGGGTACGGCTTAGGTAAGAAATTTTATATTTCACTGCTTTTTTCATGCTTGTTTTAGGTTCCTAAAAAGTTCAATACCATTGATTCCTAAATTTAATTAAAATTGAGCGTTATCGATCCACTCACCTGATCATTTCTTTTAAGCGGCCTATAATCCAATTCGGCATGCGAACTCAAAAACCCTTCTCTACCGGCGTTAATATAATCAGCGACCAGGAGTTTATTGGCGTCGGTATGGACATCCCGCCATGTCCGGAGATGTTGCTGCCCATTACTTAAAACATTGATTTTTCGTCCATCGCCCGCAACTAAGCTTGCAGATCTGATATTTTGTTTGGTTGCCCTGAACAGATTTGTCCCGGCCGTGGTCTGATCTTCGGACCAGTCCCAAGTTGGTTTTTCGGAAGGTCCTGCCGAAACAGAAATCGGCCGCTGCGGATTGAAAGCCTTTGCCCTTCCTTGCAAGGCACCCAGATGCTGCTGCGGATAATAGCTCCAATAGCCCACACGATCCCAGCTAAGTTCATCCAATTCTTTTGGAATGTCAAAGACCAGTCCGATCTGTCTTGGGCTGACATCCTGTAGCAATTTAAAATTATAGGTAACAGTGAAGGTACCATCATTGGAAACAGTATAGTTCAATTTCCCTTCGGCCTGGGCATAAGTGCCAGTCACTTCAATCACGACCTTATCTGCAGAAGATTCTTTCAGCAGAATGGATTGAGCTACCCAGTTTGAGCAAAGGGGATTGTAAGGCTCAAAATTCTGATCGTCACCCAACATCTGAATGCCACGACCTTCCGAGTTGAGTGGAAGCAACATCAAATTGGCCCCCGACTGGATAAGCGTTGTTCCCTTAGCATTTGACACCGTAACTTTACCGTTCGACTTATCAAAGACAAAGCTGTTTTGTTTGGTAGACACCGTAATATTAGCTGTAGATGCTTTGGTCACTAACGTAGTCTTTAGCGATTTGTGTACCTGTAAGGCTTGAGGTTTTACGGTAAACAGATATTCATCGACCACAAAACCCAATGGCGAAACGACCTTCATATACAACTGACTATTTGGTTCGTCGATGCCATGGAGGTCGAGTTCAAAAGTCCCCGTTTTGCGCGGTTCGATTTCCGTATGGGCAATGCCCTCCTGATCCCCCCATTTCCATACGATCTGACAGGCCGCTGTATTTGTAAAATTATACCTGTTTTCTAGTTCAAATTTCAGCTTGCCATTAGAATCACGGTTTGCGACCTGGGTTATACGGACAGTGCTATAGGCCTTTTTCACATTCCAATATTCGGGTTTCTCTCGGCGCCATCCATCCAGTGGCCCCCAGGTACCATAGCCGACCACTTTATGGTCCGGTAAGAAAAACGTATCATCTATCCCCGCCCATATCGCACCACCCAGCACTGCTTTACTGTTGTACATCGCAGTCCACATCCGATCCAAAAGTGGGCCCCACATATCGCGGATTCCAGGGTCGGCAGAAAGCTCAAAGCGGTTGTATGAATTGACATGGATGTATTCATCAAAGGTAATCGGCCTTTTGAGGTCACGGTATTTATCGGGACCTGTCGGTCCGGGATAATGGTGGTTGGTAATTTCCAGTTCACCATCATCCGCATCTGGTCCCCATTGGCTGAAAATCCGTGGCCGCGTGGGATCCATCTGTTTGACCACCTGGCCGGCCCGCTTAAAATACTCCTTATATTTGAGCGATTCATTGCCGAGTGACCAGATAATCACCGAAGGATGGCTTTTATCCCGATTGACCATTTCAACATGCTGATTAACCAGCAGGGCTTCCATTTTATCGGCTGATACGTCGGTCTGATGAGCCCAACAGAAAGGAGCTTCCACTTCCACAAACATACCCAGTTCATCACAGGCATCCAAAAAACGCTCATCGGGCGGATAGTGTGAAGTACGGATATAATTAACATTTGCAGCACGAAACAATTCGACATCCTTTTTCCAGATATCGTCCGTCAGGGACCGACCACGAAGTGGCATCACCTCATGCCGGTTGACGCCATGTAATTTGACCGCTTTGCCATTGACCAAAAGCTGGTTACCCTCCACTTTCAGTTCGCGGAAACCGATTTTTCGGATCGTACGATGCAACAATTTGTCGCCGTCCATCAATTCAGCCTGCAACGTATACAGGTAAGGGTCTTCCGAGGTCCAGTGCTTTGGCTGATTGACCGGTATAGCAAATTTGAAACTTTTGCTTTCTTTGACCGACAATGGATCGATTTGTTGGATTTCACTTCCGATCGGAACCACCTGGGCATCTTTATTCCAAAGCGTAAATTTTACGCGAAGGTTTTGTTGTTTTTGATTCGACTGATTGGCGACTTCGAGTTCTGTATGCAGTGTTGCATGACGAAAGGCTTCATCAAAATCAGTTGATGCATGAAAGGAGGATATATTGGTTGATGCCACCGCAAACACGAATATATCACGGCTAATTCCACCTAGATTATGGGCCGCATATTTGGATGCACTGGCCAAAGAATCGGCCAAGGTCTCACTCCGTACGGCTATAGCGATATCATTGGCCCTATCCCAGCGGACAAGATCTGAGATATCAAATTCAAAAGGCGTAAAACCACCAAGATGGTACCCCACGCGCTTTCCGTTCACATAAATCGTGCTTTCGCTAAACACGCCGTTACATCTTATTTTGATACGTTTGCCGCGATAGCTCTCTGGGAGCGTAAATTTACGTGCATAACCAGCCTGTTGTCCTGCCGGAACCTGCTTTCCCTGCATAATCCATTGCCCAGGGACCTGTATATTTTGCGTATTGCCGCGGTTGAGGCTTGTCCAGAAGTCTGGTTTAGGTGTTGCATCAAAATTCCAGCTTCCATTGAGATCAACTTTTGTCTCGGCGATATCTTTGGGTAATGCGGTCAGCGTCGGAATGCTGTAATCCTGCCCTCGCGACAGGAAGCAATTAAAGATCAGGACCAGCACAATAAACGGTATTTTCATCCGGTTCATTTTTGAAGATAAATTCATAAAAATCGAAGGTAGAAGAAATCCAGATCAAAAAATTAAACTATACACACCGTTCGCACAACTATTTATACCGAATCCCTACCCGTTTACACCGGATCCCTTACCACTATCATGCGCTATTCAAAAAACGGTGGGGACTTATGAACTTAGATTTATCCAAAATTTAATTTTAATGAGACAAATGTCAATCCAAAATGCGCTAATATTTACTACATTTAAGGTATACTTTACACCGCAATCAAACACAACATGAAAACACTCGTAACACTTCTTTTAGTCCTTTGTTCCTTTGCAGGTTATAGCCAGGCATCCAAAGACCTTATTGGCAAATGGCAGCTGGTCAAGCTCACAAAAAATGGAACCGAAAAATCCATTAAGGAGCAGTTCAAATCCGATCAGGTCTATCAGGTTTTTGAAGAAGGCGGAAAATTTGAAGGCATTATTGCTGAAGAAAGCATTAACGGAAAATGGAAACTTTCAAAGGATGATAAGATATTGACTGTAACAGTCAAACTGATTCCTGTCAAATTTAATTTAGAGTACATTGATGCGAACAAACGTATCATTTATCATAAACAATTAGGCACACTAGAATACAAAAAAGTGCAGGAATAACTGCCTAAAATAATCCCTATCGGGAGCAATGAATTTAAAAGCCCGGCATGAATTACCATCGCCGGGCTTTTGTCTACTTTATCCTAAGCAATCATCCATTCAGCTCCAGCTGTATAGGCATGATGGCAATTTTTTTGCACCATAAATCAGAGCATCACCCTAGTTTCCAAGGCAATTGATTCGACAATTATGGTGTAAAAAAATCAAGCTCTGCTATGGCCAGTGACTGCGATTTTCCGGCAATTACTGTCGATTCGACCTTGACAAAACGTGCTTTTTTTGCATTTTTCAAGCGATAGGTACGCGTCGAAGGATCGTTAATTAAATTTCCAAACTCAAAGCTGCCCGCATCTTCCCAATGCGCACCGTCCGAGCTTACGGAAAGCTTACCTGATTGCATCATGCCTTCCGCATTTTTACGCTGTGGAGTGTAACTGAATGCGACGATTGAATACGCCGTTCCCAGATCGACGACCAGCTCCTGCACCGGGCCAGTTACTTGCGATTGCCAGTATGAATCGGCCCGCTCGTCAAAGGCTTCACGGCCATTCTTTCCATCTAAGGAGCTGCTTGTAGCGACCAGATTCCAGCGTTGTTTAGGAATTCCCATTTCTTTCTGCGCTATGGCCCCTTTTGCGCCATCCTTGTCAATCGCAATCGCTTTAATGAGTTTACTTTTACTTTCAAATGCACCGCTGTATTTCTGAAACGTTGCAGAAGGAATTGTACCATCTTCGGTGTAATAGATCTCAAAATCGTTATTGAGATTTTTGAGAATATCTTCATGATGTGGTTTCCAGCCAAATTCGCTTTTTACGGGATAAATGCTGACTTTACCTTCTGTATCCCGAGCGATATCCAATTGAGGTGGTCGTGTTGGTACATAGTAGGCACCGAGACCAGCCAACACCGGTGTCGCACGACTTGCCAATACGCGTAATCGAATGCGGTCTGTTTCTTGTGCCGGGAAGCGTAAAATGCGTTTGTACCCTACATTAGTAGCTGTCGCAACCTGATGCCATTTTCCGTCTTTCCAGATGTCAAGCGCATGCTGTTCAATACGTTCACCACTGCTGTGCACCGCTTCCTGAATCACCAAGCGATTCAATTTAACTTTGTGTGGCAAAGAAACGATCAGCTCCCCTGTCTCGGTAGGAAATGCCTTATTCGTTTTATCATTATTGTCCAACAAGGATTTGTCCAGATTACTTCCGGTCAGCAGATTGTTTTTATAGCCCAATGCAATCCGTTCGCCTACAGCATGTAGCACGTTTACATCTTCATCAGAGAAACGCCCATCTCGATTGGGAGGAATATTTAACAGGAATGTTGAATTACCACCAACAGCACGTTCGTAAATATCGAATACATCGTCCGCCGATCGCACTTTTTGATACACATCATCGCGGTAAAACCAGCCCTCGCGTATAGATGTATTGGTTTCGGCCTGCTGATAATGAAGAAATTTTGCGCTATATAACTTTTCCCTACTGCCCAGATCCTCATCCGTCAGATCACGAAAACCTTCCATCTGAACAGGATCTGCATCAAATGGAATCACATTCCATTCGGTACTACGTGTTTTACCAGACTCATTGCCGCACCAGCGAATGTCCTCCTTACCAAAAACGACCGCTTTCGGCGCCAAATTGGAAATCAAATCCCGCCAGGCAGTATAGTTATATTTCTGCCCACCTTTTGTTTTTGGATGCGCACCATCGAACCACACCTCATGGATGGGGCCATATTCAGTCAGTAACTCAAAAAGCTGATTCAAAAAATAGGCATTATAATCGTCTACTTTATAGCGGAAAGTACGCTTATCTTTAAAGGGTCTTCCCGACGCCCTTTCCGGTATCATACGTTCTGTATAAACACTTTGATTCCCATAGAGTCCCTTCTCATTTTCAATCTGATAAAGATCTACCGGAGAAAGATAAACCCCCAATTTGAGTCCATATTTTTTACAGGATTGCGAAAGATCTCTTAAAATATCGCCCTGTCCCTGCTGAAATCCCGTCGACATAATACCATGTTTTGTATAGCGACTTTGCCAAAGAACAAAGCCATCATGATGCTTAGCCGTAAAGATCACCTTCTTCATCCCCGCAGCTTTCATCGCAGCGCACCACTGATCAGTATCGAGATGCTTGAGGTCAAATATTTTTGGATCTTCTGTTCCGCTACCCCATTCCATTTTGGTAAAGGTATTGGGACCAAAGTGTATAAATGCAATGAATTCATCTTTTAGAGCCTCATACTGCTTGTCAGTCGGTATAATATGGACTGCCTTGGCAATAATATCTTTCTTACTATCCTGTACCTCAATAGCGTAGGTATTTTTAAATACCAGCGCATCGGATTTCATTTGTTTCTGCGCATAGATGGGTGTAAAAAAACTACTCATACATAACGCAAACATCAATTTCCTTTTCATAATTCGTTATTTATTCTAAAAAAGTTCACTCTAAACTGGATAATACCTCGCGGAAAACAATCTTCCAAATAGACTAATTTCGCGAAAAGCAACGGGTGTTTAATTTAAATAAACTTTTGTTTACATACATACAGATTGATGTAAAAATAGAAGATTCTAAAAAAAGTAAAAAGAAGATTATCGACCAATCATTGCACATTATCGACTTGCTGAATACCGTCTTAGGCTTTATCCTAAGACGGTATTCTGCTATCAGAAAGATATTATAAACCCAAAACTTTCAAATACTATAGCTAAGAAACAGTCGGGCAAAATTTATAACGGATCCCTATTCAATGGCCATGGCAGTTTCAATCTCGTTGGAACGGCGCCAGTGTGCATCCTGAAATTTATACTCCATCGATTCTCTGTCGCTAAGCTCATAATTGTCCAATCGCTCTTCCAGATCAAAATAATAGATTATTCCCCCGTCATCTTTCACCAGCGCGATCTGCACCAGAGGGTTCAGCAATTGCTTACTTTTGAGCAGCCCCCACTTTACATCAGGTGCTGCCTTTGATTTAAGGTAATCGCCCATTACCGCAATATAATTCAGTTTATATTTTTCAAAATTCTTCTTGTCTGCTACAAAGGCATAAATCTTATCGATTTCAGCTGCTGTAACTACCTCGGATTCAATTCCAGCTGCTTGCAGGAGCTCTTTTTTCAGTACAGGGACAAAGGTATTTAAATGATCCATTTTTTCTCTGTTATTGAAATAGAAACGGTTCAGCGTGCCTTCCATGGGAAAGATTTCCTTCTGGATCCAGTTTTCCATCAATACGCTGTCTTTGGTTAAGATCGCTTTGCTGAATGGGTTGAGCGGCATGATAATAAAGGTCTCCTTATATTTATAGACCTGAGCATTGTTAAATGCTATCGATTTCAGGAACGATCCTCCCTCTTTTGAGGACATATCATTGGCCGTGGCCCAATCGACCATCTTATAACTTGGCAATTGTGCAAATGATTTCATGGTCAGTAAACTGAAAATGCAGAAAAGAAGTCCAAACGCTTTCATAAAAAACAATACGATTTAAAATAGAGTAGATTTAAATTCAATTGAACAATTTTAAAAGTTTTTTACCGAAATTTAAAAGCCTAAACTTAAATTTTCCGATAAATTCACACTCTAATTAAAGACCATAAAAAACACAATTTATCCAACAATTATGATGACTCTTAGTAAGAAAGTACGCTATTTATATTTTCTCTTTTGTCTCCTATGTTTAAACAAGGGGATGGTACAGGCGCAGCAAAAAATAGATAAGTCTAGCTTTACCAACATCAACCTCGATTACCCAGGTCTAGAAGGAGTAAAGAATGCTGTTGAAAGCAACAGATTTGATGTCGCAGCTACTGCTTTATTAAAATACTATAAAACAAAGCTGCAGGCAAACAAACCTGATTTTAGCAACATGGAAACGACTGTCGATACGGTAGGGCCACTTAGTACTGCAACGCGCGAAACTGCAGACAATGCCCTCAGACATCTTTTTAAAACACAGGAAAGCTATGGTTTCTTTGATTTTGGACAGGATATCAATTGGCAGTTATGGCCAGTCAAGGACAATGAAGTCCGTTGGCAGCTACATCGAGTTAAGTGGTGGTTGTCTATGGCTCTCGCCTACCGTAAGACCAAGGATGAAAAATACGCCAAAGAGTGGATATATCAATTTGACGACTGGGTAAAAAAAAATCCTTTGGGACTATCTGCGGATAATGATCGATTTGCGTGGCGGCCATTGGAAGTATCCGACCGAATCCAAAGCTTAGTACCGGTAATCCATATTTTTCTTCAGTCGCCACATTTCACCCCCGAATTCCTTATTCGCGTGTTAAACAGCTACCAGCAACAAGCTGACTATTTGCCAAGTCATTATGCGACAGAAGGCAATCATCGTTTATTTGAAGCACAGCGCGTCCTTTTTGCCGGTGGTTCGTTTCCAGAACTAAAACATGCCGATGATTGGCGAAAAAGTGGAATTGACGTTCTTAATACCGAAATAAAGAAACAGGTATATTCCGATGGTGTTCAATTTGAATTATCTCCGGTATATCATGCTGCTTCGATTGATATTTTTACAAAAGCCTACAGAAGCGCACAGAATTTTGGCCTTGAACATGAGTTTCCCGCCAGTTACAAAACTACCATTGAAAAAATGGTATTGGCTTTTATCAACATTACTTTTCCAAATTATAACCAGCCTATGTTTGGTGATTCTTGGATCCGAAAAAAAGACTTTAAGCTCAAACAATTTTCATCTTGGGCTCAGTTATTTCCCGACAATCCTTTTATCCAATACTTTGCCAGTGATGGCAAACAAGGAAAGGCACCCACCTGGTTGTCCAATGCCTCAAGTAACGCCGGATTCTATACCTTTAGAAATGGTTGGACAAATGCTGCAACCATCCTGATGCTTAAAGCAAGTCCTCCAGGTGAATTTCATGCTCAACCTGACAATGGGACCTTTGAATTATGGACCAATGGCCGGAATTTTACGCCCGACGCAGGTTGTTTTGTCTACAGCGGCGATGCAGCGATCATGAAAAAAAGAGATTGGTTCAGGCAGACACGCGTTCACAGTACGCTTACACTGAACAATGAAAACATGATCATTACCAAAGCGCAACAAAACAAATGGACAACAGATAAAGACTTAACCGTATTAACCTATACCAACCCTAGTTACAACAATTTGAAGCACCAACGTACCGTTCTTTTTGTTGACCAGAAATACTTTGTTGTTATTGACCGGGCCATCGGGAACGCTGTAGGGAAAATAGGCATCCATTATCAGCTTAAAGAAGATAGCAAACCAGATTATAACAATAAAACTAATGCCGTTAACACAACATATTCAGATGGTAATAACCTCCTGATCCAATGTTTTAACCGCGAGGCCAGCCTCAAGCAAGAAGAAGGGAAAGTCTCCTATAGCTATGGTGAAGAAATCGATCGCCCTGCATTTGTATTTGAAACAGCTAAAGATTCTCATGAAAATATGCGCACTTTGGTGAGCATCCTGTACCCCTATCAGGGAAACACCATACCAAAGATCTCACTCACCGAAAACAAAGGCAACAATTATCGGGATGGTCTGCTTGACATCAAACTAACGCTAGATGGCAAAGTCAAATCATTAAAACTAGATATCAATCAGTAAAAATCAATTCAGGAAATCTTCAGAATCCGCTATAAAAAACAGTGTTCTCTTTTTTATAGCGGATTCTGAAGCTTGTCTACCTTAACCATTGACCTCGTTATTGCTGATATAAGGACTCTTTTATCCCGGAATTACATCCAAAAAAACAGTGTTATACGCTGGGTTGATCTGTAATCTTCTGTAGTTAATTAATTCTAATATTGTTTCATAACACTTGATCGCCATTTGGCGTGAAGGTTGTGTAAAAACCGTCCAAGTGGGATTAAGGATCCTTGCATAAGCGGTATTTGAAAAACCGATAACCTGAGCACAGTCAGCAAGCATTCCTTCATCTGTCAATAACAAGGGTAAAACTTTTGTTGTTAATGTATCCGTCGTTGCAATGATACCATCATAGCATAACCCCTCCTTCTGTTCTTTCAAGGGTCGAAGAAGTTGTTTTTTCAAATCTTCATTCGGATGATTGTATTCAATTTCAACAACAGCCCAGCTATAATCCGGTTCTTGCTTACCTAAAAATGCACTCCTTATGCCTGCAATTCGTGCGTCATTTGCACCGATACCTTTACAGCAGAGCAGTAATATATTTTTACAACCTTGTTTTAACAACTGTTTAGCAGCAATAGCGATTTCACGTTCGTGCCGTACACCTATTTTATGGGTTTCCAATCGATGATTAGTTCGGTCAAAAAGTACCACAGGGCACACTTGTTTTTGAATATAGGCTAGTTTTGAACAGTTGGAATCATCGTGTACGGGCGAAATAATGATCGCCGCTACCCGATTTTGGATCGCCACATCCAATGCTTCACATTCTTTTATCGGATTGTTAAAGGTCTGCAACAGAATAACATTGTAATCCGTCTTCGAAAACAACATCGTGATTTCCTCAAAAAAATCAACGAAAAAAGGACTTGACAAGAATGGAACGACAACAGCAATTGAATTAGAAATACCCGTTTTTAGTGTTTTTGCAGCCAAATTGGGAATATAATTGACCGAGGAAGCGTAGTCCCGGACCAAGGTCTTCGTCTTTTCGCTGATTTGATAGTTATCGTTTAAAGACCTCGATACCGTAGAAAAAGACAAATTTAGTGCTTTAGCGATTTCCTTTATCGTCACATGTTGCATGCTGAACTCGTTTTTAACTCAAAAAATAACCAATGCACAAAGGTCAACCCAATTAAAATCGAGTTGATCTTAGTCAGGAAAGACCTTTTATGCAATTGATAACCAAAATGAAGATTTTCTATAGAGGAGCCATTACCTGACAGCATCGTATTTCACCACATCCGGTAGGACATCGATCGTTTCATATTGCTGAACTTTCCCTTTAGAGCCCTCCATTAACAATGTGCTACCTTCCTGTTTTCGCGTGTATTTTTTACCTGCAAAATCGATTACCATTCCCCCCCCGTAATCAAAAACTGATGCAGCATCACCGATCTGTAGCTTTGCAGATTTCAAACCATCAAGCTGGACAGTTATCTGCCAATTACCTACCTGCAATACCATAAGGCCGTCGCCAGTATGGATACTTTTAATTACCTGCGGTTTACCATCTTTAACCTGTATGACTGTCAAATATCGCATCTTCTGCACCGCAGTAGAGGTAACCCCGCAATGCCATTGATCTTTAAATTCTTTGATATCGCCATTGACGTCCTTTACATTGGCCCAATTGACAGCTGGCTCAGAAAATTTATTATGGATCTTCATCCCTATTGGGACAGCCGCAAAAACGCTGGCCGTTGCATGCCCTCCTTCCATCATTACTTCAAAGTTTTGGACTTTACTGTCCATTGCTGGCAGGGCCTTCATTGCATAATAGGGTGCATGAAATTGGGTGGTCCATTTTATTGGCTGTTTTGCTTCAAGCTCGTCATACAGTACGATTATTCCGCCCTCCAGCTGTACCATGTGACGACGATATTTTTGTACCCCCACATCACCATATACACCCGTTGACTTAGGATCAATTCCTAACTGGTCAAACCTATTCAACCAAAAACTACTTTCAATAGCACCATAAGCATTACTTGCATCTCCTAATGCGTATTGAATCCGTTCGCCACTTAGCGCACGAGGAATCCATCCATACCCTTCCTCTCCAATTTTTTGGCTCAGGCTATCCACCAATATTGTGCTATATGCTCTTGAAGTACGGTAGTAGAGTAAATTATGTTGATCACTAAAATTACCGTAATAACCCGAACCTCCAAAAACCGTCTTTCCCTTAAAGTTGACTGTTATCGCATTTTGTGAAGCACTTCCATGTCCAGATGAACCAAATGGGTTACTCATCAAATAGCTACTCAAATCTTTTTTTGTATCTGCCAAATTGGAATGTATGGCCGCAACACCCACATCAGCAAAATTTCGCAGCTTAGGGAGATCCTCTGGCGACTGCTGAGGCAGCTTCCGGTAAGGATTATAATTAAGTAGCCGATAAAAAAGATAATCATCAGAAGGCCTTGTAAAATACTCGGGATTGTCTTTTTTTATCGTTGCTACATACCAATTTAAATAAGGGTTTTCGGCACGATAAGCAAAGGCATCAGCAAATAATCCTTGCTGTCTGGTCATAAAAGGCGTGTTCTCCCACATATCTCCATACGCAGTTGTTGCCGATGCAGGTGGATGCGTATACATCAGGTAAAATGGAAGATTCTTCATCCAAGGAAGCTGGTAATAATCAACCCCAGAAAGATCGCCGAATAATTGACTTAGGTAAATCATAGATTTATAGTTGACTTTGAAATAGCCATTGCCCTCATGCCAACCGCCATCTGTTGTCCCCAATACAGGATAACGCGCACTCCACACCTCGTAGAGATACGACAACCATTCTTTCGCTTCTGGAACATCCCCTATAACCGCTACAGTGGCAATGGTCAAATTACGCATGGTAATTTGCCAAATATGGTTATCACTGACATGTAATTCGAACCTATTGGGCAAATGGTCATATACGCGCTTCGCCCGTAATCTTATTATCTGTTGCAATAAGCTCTTCTCCTTTTCTGTCAAGATGTGATATCCTGTATCATAAAACCAGCCCAAAGCTTCAAGCACTGCTCCACTTGTAAAATCGTCACCCGTTGCGAGTCCATTGGGATCCATTTGCGCGATATTCAAGGCTCGTCGTTTGGCATCGCGTAAAAAGCGTTCGTCTCTGGTCAACTGGTAAGCAATACACAGATTGCTGATCGGTGTCCCCACCGCATCCCCAAAACCATGGTACATCGCCTCGATAATCTTCTTCTTTTCGAGCGGCGTCTTACCCGTAGTATCGATGACGCGCATTGGCTTTTCCACTGGCAAAGGTTCCTGCATCAGCTTTTCAGCGTAGGCAATAAAATGATGTGCTTCAGGATTGTTCCGGTTATTTTTATAAAACACTTCGCCACGTGTATGCATATCCCATAATCGCGGATGGGCCACTTGGTTACGTGCAAGCACCTCACTTACAGGCGGAGATACTTGTTGACCTTGCGTCTTCGCATCGATGACAAAATCATACACCTGCGACCATGTCCAACTGTCGCTTCCATTCTTTGCATAGGCATATTTCCAATACCAGGAACCTGGGGCCAAGGACTGATGTAACGGATACACCGCCCAGGCCTGAACATCACTTGCGATGACATTTTTGGTAAATTTGCTATCCCTAGCTAAAACAACTTTGTACCGTACATCAGCAATACCTGGATCCTGCGGTACTTCACTTCCACTTTCCATCGGCAGGACCATCTGCGTACCATTTGTAGCAGGCCACATCAACGCCGGAGCATTGGAAGAAACAACCGTCCCCCCCATTGGATAAGGCCACTCACGTACACGTGCATGCAGTTTATCCTGGCTCAGTTTAATCACTCCAGCCTCCTGCGCCGATACATTCAATGCGACAACGGTTGAAAAAAGATATAATAAAGTTTTCATAGTTATGAATGTGTTACCATCTTATAAAACATGTTGTTCAAAAGCGTCACCATTATTTTTACACCAAGATTTAAGGTACTGACGCATAGACTTTAATTTTGCTTTATAAGCAGGCACTACTGCCAGATTGTTTGTCTCTCCTGGATCCTTAGCAAGATCAAATAGTTGCTCCCGTATCTTACCTTCGCTGTATACAATATACTTCAGACCATCGGTAATAACTGCTCTGCCACTGATCCCCAAGAGCTCTTCATTATCTGCAAAATCAGTTTCCACAACCAAGGTATCGCGCAGGTTTACGTGGGTTGCTGACAACCTTTTGCTAATATCCAATCCCTTTAAATACGAAGGAGCCTTTACCCCCGTAAACCCGCATATTGTTGGTATAATATCTGTACCATTACAGATCAACATATCATCGACTCGAGGTTTAATTTGCCCTATTTGTGAAATAATAAAAGGTACTTTGATCGATTCTTCATAGAGGACCTGCTTTTGGTTCCAACTATGCCCAGCGTAGCCATCACCGTGATCAGAAGTAAAAATGATAATCGTATTTTGTTCAATACCATACTTTTTCAAAGATGCCAGTACCATCTCAATATAATTATCAACCTTTTCCACTAACCTATTATAGGCCCAGCGGTACTGACGCCATTGGCCTTCTGTCCAATTGATGCTCGGATAGGTACGAAAATTAGACTTTTGTTGCTCTCGCACCATTTCTGGCTCATGTGCGGGTTTTTTCCAGTTCATGGGTAAGACAGGGCATAGTTCGGGTGCTGGAGCATCTTTGAGAACATCCATTTTCAATTCTTCATCCCGTGCCCATTCACAGATATCATGTGGATTCAAAAAAGACGCAACCAGCAGAAAGGGATCTTTTTTATGATCACGGATAAAGCGCGCACAATAGGAAGGCGTCGCAGCATCGTTGTAATCCAAAAAATCTGTGTTTTGAATATATTCAAAACCATGCTGGCTTATCTTTGAGACGGGGATTGACAGATGCCATTTCCCTACATAGCCTGTTTTATACCCCCCTGCCTGAAAAATCTTCCCCATCATCAGAAGGCTATCCGGCCAAAGACCATCTTTTTCCGGAACATTACCTACAAAACCCGTTTCGTGTGGCCGACGACCACTGAAAATCGCCGTACGTGATGGAGCACACAAGGGTTGCACGCAATATGCTCTCCTAAATCTTACACCATTGGCAGCCAGCTTATCCATGGCCGGAGTATGCAGATCACTATTTCCGGCAGCACTCATGGCATCTGCCGTTTGCTGATCGGTCATAATAATCAAGATATTTGGTCGTTGCTGGACTTGGGCTTCAGACCTGCCTAAAAGTCCTATAAACAACAGCACTATGATCATTATATTCCTTTTCGTTTCGGTTCCGAAACCTTTACGAAAAATACGCGTCCTATTCATTCCTGCTTTTGAATTGTTCAGTAATTTGATCTATAATTTTTTATTTACTTTTTGGGTATTAATTCCACAAGTATCGAACTTCCTTTTTGCTGCACGACTTAAAAGCCCGGATTCTGTCTTGTTATCGCCTTATTGACATCTGTTTCATTTTGAGGGAATGGATACAATTCATGTTTCCCAGGCACAAAATTATCAAAGGCAGGATAAGGGTAATTTGCGCGTATAGCTTTTACTTTAGTATTGGTTTCTGCAATCGCACTGGACAGTTTATTCCAGCGGATCAGATCTGCGCGGCGCATTCCTTCAAAACAAAGCTCTTTTGCTCTTTCATCGATAATAAGATCGAGGAATGCAGCCTGGTTCAAACCAGGTTTAACAGCAATCTGCGCTGTCGTAGCCTTCGGTAAAAATGCAGCGGTAACAACGGCACCGGAACCTGCCCCCCCGGTAATCGATACGCTAGGAACAGCTGTATATCCCTGTCCCACATTATCCACGACAAGGGTCTTTAAACTATTTGTGCCTGTATTTCGCGCAGTAATTCTTGCCGCCGCAAAATTGCCACCACCGCCAGATACTGTAACGATCGGATTGGCCGTGTACCCTGCTCCGCCATTAACGATCGTTAAGCTAAGGCCATAATTCATGTTATCCAGACCATACGCTCTTCTCCGCACCTGATTGATTGCATCAATTGCAATCTCATTTGGACCACCATTCAATTCATTTTCCACTTCTGCACGCATAAGCAACAGATCCGAGTAGCGCATCACGACATGATTGATATACGTGAAGCTGGCTTCCAAAGCATCATTTGACTGGTATTCCCTACTCCATTTACCAACCGCCCAATTGGCTTCGTTGTTTCCCGTTAAATAAGTCCGTGCTCCTGCTGCATTAATGTTGTATTTTGCAACGACAAAATCTTTTCGTTGATCATTATCCTGAAATAGATCGTAAAATGGCCGCATCACGATGTACCTTGGATTTGTGGGCTGAAAAACACCCTTTGCAGTCGTTGGCGCATTCCAAAACCCGATCCACGAACCGTTACCGCGCGTCCCTGATGGGTTAGCGAAAGCAACCTCAAAGATATTTTCAGTGAACTCTAATTTATGCATGCATTGGTTTTTGAATACCTGTATATAATCCGGGTTGAGTTTATAGACACTTGCTCCTATCACTTCATTGATCTGTTGCTGTGCCAAACTATAGTATTCCTTGTATTTGTCAGGCCTTTTCATCGTTCCTTCGGCATTAAGGGAATAGCCACCGGCAAATAAAGCTACCCGCGCAAGCATCGCCTTACAGGCCCATTTATTAATACGTTCGTTTGTTGGCATTGCTGCAGGAAGAAGTTCAGCGGCTTCCTGCATATCTTTTATGACTTGCCCATAAATCTCGTATCGGTCGGTCAAGCCAACGGTTAAATTATCTCCCGCTTTGGAGGAAGAAATTTTAAATGGCACATCACCCCAGAGACGTATCAATTCCGAATAATAGAAACCTCGCAGAAACTTGGCTTCCCCTAAAAAGCGATTCAACTGTGCTTTCTGATCTTGCGAGCCACTTTTAAATTGATCCATCTGCTGGATATTTTCGATCACGGTATTGGCCCGATTTATCCCCGTATAGAAGGCACTCCAAACCGTATAATAAACATTTGTTTCTGGCATAGCTTTATAATGCGGTATCAGCCGCCAAGCATCGCCCGTATCACCCGAAATTTGACCAATATCGGTATCCGTGTCAAAGACCATAGGTAGATTCCAACCATAGACGTCAACAGCAGACATGACTTCATAGACACCCAATGTTGCCATATTTGCTTCATTGACATCCGCAAAAAAATTATCACTTGTAAAGCTGGAATACGCTTCCGCATCCAATATTTTTTTGCACGAATGCAGGGGTAACAAGGTGAACAAAGAGAAACCCGCGATAAGCAAATTTCTGGAAGATTTTATTTTAAGGTTCATATCAAATATGATTTTAAATACACAGTTTATAAAGACAGATTAACTCCCACAACAAAGGATTTAGCCTTTGGATAAGCACTGAAATCCACAGCAGGGGTGATCGCATTGTTGATCACACTCACTTCCGGATCATAGCCCGAGTATTTTGTAAATACATGCAGATTGTAGGCTGTAACATAGATGCGTGCGTTAGCAATCTTTGCTTTATTAAGGAGCTTTTTAGGCAATGTATAACCAAGACTAATAGTATTGATCCGTAAAAATGAGCCATTTTCGATCACGCGATCAAACAATCTTCCCGTAGAATATCCGGAGTAAGAAGCGACTGTTTTTCCCTGGTTCAACGCAGCAAGCTGCTCGGGATTGTTCATGATATTGTTGCCCGCAGCATCGATTGTGGTAAATCTATTGGCCATAAACCCAAAGGTATTGTAGTAGTCGTTATTGACCATATTGGCAAGCGTATTCGCATTGTATACATCATTTCCCACCACAAAGTTCAAAAACACACTGAGGTCTATTCCTTTATAACTGAATGTGTTCGCGATTCCACCCGTATAACGTGGGTTGGCATTTCCGATGTAGGTACGGTCATAATCGTTGATAATGCCATCAGGGGCACCATTCGGCCCGCTAATATCTTTGAATTTTTGAAATCCGGGCTGCACCGTCACATTATCTTTTACAACGCCTGTTTTAAGTGAATAGGTATTATTTGAAGCATTAAAATCAAAATCATCAACAGTATACAAGCCATCAGCAAGATAACCATACATAATTCCGACAGGTCTCCCCACTTCAAGGATGTAATCATTAGAGGTCGTATAACTGTTGGTCACCATCGTTTTTTCATCATTGCTCAAGCCAAGTACTTTTGTCTTCGGAAATGCAATATTGAAATTGGTACTCCAATTGAAATTATTGTTTTTAACATTAACCGTATTTAAAGTAAATTCTAAGCCTTTACTGGATGTGGTACCAATATTTTGAAACTGCGTTGTGTAGCCTGAGCTCGCAGGTATACGCGTATTGAACAAAAGATCCTTCGATCGGTTGTTGTACCATTCGGTCGTCAAGGTCAGCCTTTGATTGAACAAGCCGAAATCCAGGCCTATATTTGTTGCCTGGTTCGCTTCCCATTTAAGCTTTGGATTGGGCAGATTGCTTTGATAAGCTGTCGGTGTCATCTGACGGTTTAGCGGATAGAATCCCGAATTAAAAATGCCCAAGAAAGCGTAGTTTGCAATTCGGTTGTTACCTGATTTCCCGTAGCTGACGCGCAATTTAAGATCCGATACTGCGGGGATAGCTTTCATAAAACCCTCGTTCACAATACGCCATGCTCCCGCTACCGAAGGAAAATATCCCCATCTGCTTTCGGGAGCAAATTTGGACGAACCATCAGCGCGTAAGGTTGCCGTCAGTAGATATTTGTCTTTAAATCCATAATTTAATCGACCGAAAAAAGACAGCAACATATCTTCTTCTGCATGCGAGGTCGGAAAATTAGCGACCGTCCCCATCGATAGGTCGTTCCATCCATGATTGACTTGCGGGAAATTGATCGCACCGCTACCAAAGCTCTCCATATAATTACGGATATATTCTTGGCCTAAGGTGAAGTCTACCTTATGATGATCAAGATAGGTGTCGCTATAGCTCAATGTATTGCTATAGTTGAAGCGATTGGTCTGTATATCATTAATGCTCCCAAAAGGACCTCCTGCCCGAATTGCAGTAACGGAGCGAGAATCCGTAAATTGTTTACTCTTGTTGCCGTTCTCCGTATAACTGACCAAACCCCGGTAGATCAGTTTTTTCGTAATGTTATACTGCAAGGTAGCACTCGCA
Organism: Sphingobacterium paramultivorum; assembly: GCF_014109745.1. Lineage (NCBI taxonomy): Bacteria > Pseudomonadati > Bacteroidota > Sphingobacteriia > Sphingobacteriales > Sphingobacteriaceae > Sphingobacterium > Sphingobacterium paramultivorum. The sequence goes on along the minus strand of NZ_CP058555.1, from coordinate 322,517 downwards.
TTCAGGGTCTTGATCAGTTGTTCCCGTCGTTGTGACTCCAAGGCTATTATTGGACTTTGAAAAGTCGGTGCTTCAGGTGCTGGATCATAGGGATCCCGTTCAGCATCGATGAGGTCAGCATCCGAATCATTGCGTCCATTAACAGGCCGATATCTAAGTACAGTCTGCAGAAAACTTAATCTTGTATTTCCACCTTCATTGGTTCCCAATCCTGTAATTTTCTGATTTGAATAGTTTACAATGGCATTTAAGGTAACCTTATCACCTAATTTATGATTCAAGGTAAGTTTAGCAATATTTTTCAAAGCTCCGCTGTTGATCATAATTCCTTTATCATCGTTGCGGGAATAGAACACATTAAACTTCGTATCTTTGCTACCACCGTTCATACTCAATTTGTGATACTGGCTGACGGGCGATCCGCCAAAGATTTCATCCTGCCAATTTATACCCGGTTTATTTCCATAGTAGTATTGCAGCGAATCATAAGTCCCGTAACGGTTGAGAAATAAGTCTTTCTTGACCTGGTCGGTTCCGGTACGTTCCCATTGCAGCTTCAGGTACTCATAGGAATTCAATAAAGGAAGATTAGCGTTAAATTTTTTCACGCCCACGTAGCCATCATAATTAATTCTCATCTTACCGGCTTTGGTCACTTTGGTCGTTACCAACACGACGCCATTGGCTCCACGAGCACCATAAATTGCTGTTGCAGAAGCATCTTTTAAAACATCAATAGACTCAATATCCATCGGATCCAAAAATGCCAGACCGTCTGTTTGTGGGACACCATCGACAACATATAAAGGTTCATTGCTTTGCGTGATTGAAGTACCACCACGAATTTTTATCGAAGGATTCTGTCCCGGAGTACCGTCATTGGTACTTACCTGAACTCCCGAAAGGCGTCCTTGCAACGCTTGCGCTACGTTTTGAACAGGCACCTTTGCGAGCTCCTCCCCTTTTACAGAAGAAACCGCACCCGTCAAATCTTTCCGTTTTTGCGTGCCGTAGCCGATCACAACAACCTCATCCAGACTATTATCCTCCGTTTGAAGGGAAATGTTTAGCGTTGTCTGGTTATCGATTTGTCTTTCCAGGGTTCTATACCCAACATAGGTAAAGATTAATACACCATTGGCTGGAGCAGCAATTGAAAACCTGCCATCTTCTTTCGATGCCGTATTTCGTTTCGAGGCTTTTTCCAGAATGGTAACACCGACCAATGGTTTGCCATTTTCATCCTGGACCCGTCCTTTAAGGGTTATCGTTTGCTGTGCATAGGCGCCCAGGCAGCCAAACAATAATACCCAAATCAACCAAAATTGCTTCATTGTATAAATTAGGTTTTTAATTAATTTAATTGTGTTTATAAGTAGTTTGTCGTTTGCCAGCGTAATCATCATAATCAATAGGTGGATATATCTTTGGCAATACCGCTAGGACAAACTTAGCATTCCACGGTCTGAATCGATTTCAATAATGATAAAAAAGCTTACAGTTTTGATAAATAGAAACCTAACCAACTTAGTATCAACTTAAATAAATCTCAAAAAAATCATTCAGCGCAAGTTATCCTGCAAGGCATCCCAGGGGCTTGTTTATCATTTTTAAAAGTATCCGCAACAAATGAGAAAGTCTAAAACCCCTTCGGCAGGTACTTTTATGATCGACTTACATTTATAAAAAAAATCATGATGAAAGGATTTCGCACCTTTATTATTACGCTAGCGCTTAGCAGCAGTACGACCATTTATGCGCAACAGACGAAAGCTCCAAGTTGGTTTCAACATTCCGTGGAAGTTATTGGTCAACAGCTGAACAAAGCAACTCAACGATATACTCCCGGTCAAAATCCTCGTTCGGTCAATCCGGATGGATCTGTCCGTTTGGCGAATTACAAAGATTGGACGACAGGTTTCTTTCCAGGATCACTGTGGTATGCTTATGAACTCACCCAGGATTCGAAATTGGCAAACCAAGCCAAACGGTTTACATTAGCGCTCGATTCTATCCGTTACATCACCAATACCCATGACCTTGGATTTATGCTGTTTTGTTCCTATGGAAATGCCTATCGCATTACAAAAGACAAAACATACCTCCCCGTATTGGAAGATGGAGCCAAAAATTTGGCTGCGCGATTCAATCCCAAAGTGGGAGCCATCCGTTCGTGGGACTTTGCATGGCTTCATTATCCCGTTATCATCGACAACATGATGAATCTGGAATATCTTTATTGGGGAGCAGGACAATTTCATAAACCCACATACAGCAGCATTGCAGATACGCATGCTCTGACTACCCTGAAAAATCATTACAGACCTAACCACAGTAGTTACCATGTGGTGGATTACGATGCCACAACGGGCCATGTTATTAGTAAAAAGACCCATCAGGGGCTAACAGATGAGTCATCCTGGGCTCGTGGGCAAGCTTGGGGGCTATACGGTTACGCCATGTGTTATCGCTTTAGCAAGAAAAGCGAATTTTTAAAACAGGCCGAAGATATAGCTGCATTTATCATGAACCACCCGACATTACAAGTCGATAAAATACCAGCTTGGGATCTCGATGTACATAATGCTTATGACCTAGACGAAGACGGCAGAGCTCCGCGCGATGCCTCAGCCGCCGCTGTTATCGCATGCGGTCTTCTTGAATTGAGTACCGAAGTCAAAAATGGAGCGAAATATTTCGATTATGCCGAAGATCTTCTAAAAACCCTCTCCTCCGAAAAATACCTCGCAAAACCTGGCGACAACCACTTTTTCCTCCTTAAACATAGCGTAGGAGCATTTCTCTACAATTCAGAAATTGATACCCCATTAGATTATGCCGATTACTATTACTTAGAAGCCATGAAACGTTATGCTGAACTTAAAAAACTAAAATAACCCCTAAAATAAACGATAAATTGTGTAACGCATGAAAAATCAATTCCTAAATTTAAACAACATGAGCAAATTATCGATCATGTTGCTGATTCTCAGCTCTTGTTCAAAATCTGTCGCCACGCTAGACCAACCCGCCACAACGTCAAAACTTAGCGCACGAAACAACCTTACTGCTGTAGCAGATTCTGCCACGCTGCTCGTGGACGTCAATTATGAATCAGGAACCAAAAACTCAGACATCCCCAACCTAACCACCACCCACGCTACTGCTGACAGTGCCGAATACGTAGTTGGCTCCAGCCGAACAGGGAATTATGCCATAGCCCATAAAGTCGTTGTTGGTGATAGCAGCTACTTTTCTGATAATCATTGGCGCAGTGAAGCCGCGACCTCACAGTTATTTGATGACGGAAAATATTACAATGGCGACGAACGCCGTTTTGAAGCAAGTTTTCTGTTAAAAGATTGGGTCCCTTACACCACAGCCTGGGCTGCAAACGGCGCCATTATCTTTCAAGGCAAGCAAAACGGTGGTGGAAATCCCGCTTGGTACCTCAATGTAAAGCGGAATACAATCACTTTCCGTCTCCCTTATGCCAATATTGAACCAAAGATTATAAACGATTTTCGTACTTATATCAACCAATGGATCGATATCCGTATTGATGCAAAGATGACCACCGACACAACAGGTTACTATAAAGTCTATTGTAGACTGCAGGGCGAGCCTGATTATACTTTAAAATGGGAGATTAATAATATCGCTACGTTTAATCAAGCTGTAACCGGCCCTAATCCATCAGGATACCTCAAATGGGGGCTTTACTTACCGGCGTCACAGCCCAACAGCACACCTCCGGAAGTTCCCACTCGCATTATTTATCACGATGATATAAAGATATATCGTCTGCATTAGCAGCAGTAAAATAAAAAAGCCGCTTCAGTACCGAATGGTTCGAAGCGGCTTTTTTATTAGGAATTCGCCCTATCCACCCCTTGCTTTTCCAGGTATTCCGAAGGCATACAACCATAGTACTGCTTAAATGTCGTAGAAAAATAAGATGGTGTATTAAATCCACATTTATACGCGATTTCCGATAATGTATACTTCCTTTCCTGCAGCAGTTCCACGGCCTTCTTCAAGCGTATTCGTTTAATCATTGCTGTCACCGTATCGCCAGTAATGGCTTTGATCTTCAAATATAGATTTGTGCGACTCATCCCCAATTGTTGACTGAGTATTTCGACAGAAAAATTATACTCATCCAGATTAGATTCGACAATCGCAATTACCTTTTCCAAAAACTCCTGGTCCAAATAATTGAACGTCAACTTCTCTGGTTCTATTTCCCCTGTGTTTTTATAATATTCCCTTAAACGGTCACGTGTACGCAACAATGTTCTCACTTTTGCGTCCAACAAGGCGATAGAGAAAGGTTTTAAAACATAATCATCGGCTCCCATCTCAAAACCTTTAAGCTGCTGCGAAATTTCCGATTTTGCAGTAAGTAGGATGATCGGTATATGACTTGTCTGAATATTCTGTTTAATTTTTTTACAAAAATGCAAGCCATCCATTTCGGGCATCATAACATCACTGATAATTGCATCAGGATGTCTATCGGCCAATAGCGCCAATGCCTCTTTACCATCAAATGCCGTTATGACCGTATATTCTTGCCCAAAATACTCCGCTAGATAAGTCACAATTTCACGATTGTCGTCGACAATCATCAAGACCTCTTTTTCCTTTGTATCTGTCGCTATGGTAGAAACATCCTCATCCGGTCTACCTTCCTCTTCTGTTGATCTGTAGTGAGGTTGATCCCGATTCGTTTCCTGTGGGTCGATGCCATGTATATCCTGCGCATAGCATTCGTCGGCCAAGGGTAAGCTAATGATAAACACGCTGCCCTTGCCCAATTCGCTACTAACTTTGATCTCCCCGTGATGCAAATCGACCAGACTTTTGGTGAAAGCCAAACCTACACCTGAACCCAAATTCATTTCCTTCTGATCGATCTGATAGAAACTTTCAAATATTTTGTGCAGATGTTCATTCGCCATTCCTCTCCCCGTATCTTTCACCCGGATAATAACCTGTACGTCATCTGCTTCCAGCTCGACGCGAACGGAATCTCCAGCAGCCGAATATTTGAACGCATTAGACAATAGGTTATAGAGCATACTCTCTACCGCGATACGGTCGATATAACAGACGAAAGAATCAAGAGCAGTATCAAATGTAAAGTCGATATGTTGTTTTTCCGACAGCGGTGTAAAAGATTTGCAAACCTGTGCCGTCAATGCGACGACATCCAATTTGGCGACCTGTAGTTTTCGCGTTCCAAGTTCTGTTTTTCGAAAATCGAGCAATTGGTTCACCATATCAAAAAGCCTTCTTGTATTACGCATAATCAGCTCATGGCTTTGTCTCATCTTCCGATCCAGCGTCGGTCGTGCGAGTATTTCTTCCAAGGGTGCCATAATCAAGGAAAGTGGCGTCCTAAACTCGTGGGAAACATTGGTAAAGAAATCCATTTTTACCTTGTTGAGGTAATTGTTTTTTTCCCGTTGTATCCGCTCCAATTTAAGCTGATGCTTAGCCTGTACCCGCTCGATAAGGATACGATAGATGATATATCCTGCGGCTGCCACCGCAATTGTGACGAATAGGTAAAACCAACTTGTTTTGTACCAGATTGGTTTTATGATAATTTCTAAGGTGCGCTCAGGGCTCTGCTCCCCTTGCGAACCGGTCGCTTTGACGCGAAAGACATATTGACCAGGCGGTAGATTGGCGTAGCTGGCCTTCGGAATATTTTCAGCTTGCTGCCATTCCAGATCATACCCCTCTAGCTTATAGTTATATTTAGTACTATTCGGAGCTATAAAATTGAATGTATTGAAGAAAATTGTAAATTGTTTCTGTTCATGACTAAATTCCAACGTATGAACAGCATCGAGCTGCTGAACCAAAATATTGCTCCCATCTCCGACTGAAATTGTTTTATTAAACAACTCCAGGCCTGTAAACGCTATTCTTAACTTTAAAGGTGCATGACTGATGGATTTAGGATAGAAATAGGTAATACCATTAATTCCTCCAAACAACATCATCCCCGTTTTGGCCCTACAGGCCGCATTCAAATTGAGCTGTGTATTTTGTAGAGTATGCAGGCCATCGAAGTAAACACGCTGTCTTGCATCAGTATTATATTTGATCAAGCCACTACTAAGTCCCAGCCAAAGGTCTCCCCCTTCATCAGGGAGTATACTATTAATGGTCCCTTTTGCAAAGTCCGGTCTGGCTTTATAGTTGATGAAGGAATGTTTTACTTCATCAAAAAGATTTAGACCATCCCGGGTACCGATCCAAATCCGTCCTTTTTTATCTTCAGCGATACAGTTAACCACGTCATTGCTCAGTGTGCTATTAGCGAGCTGTTCGAACCTATTGCTCACCAGATTATAGCGATTCACTCCGTTATTGGTACCAATCCAAAGCCTCTTTTTACTGTCTTCCATCAGAAAGTTAATTTCTGTCGAACTCAATTGAACCCCAGATTTATCCGCCTTAAATTCATTAAATTCAGCACTGTTCTCGTCAAATAGATCAAGGCCGGTCTTCGTTCCAACCCAAATTTTACCGCTATGATCCTTCAGCAGTGCATAGACCATATCACCCGAGATACTTTGAGAATTATTCGGACTGTGTTTAAACACACGGCAGTAGCCGGTTTTTGGATCCAGTATATTGAGACCACTATTATGCGTACCCAATAGAATTTTACCATCGGTACCAAATTCTATCGCTTTGATATTATTGGAACTAATGGATCCCCCGGTTTCTTGATATGCAAAATGGCGAATGACATTTTCTTTCGGTTGCCAGTAATCGACACCTTTGTCATTTGTTCCAATCCAAAAGTTTCCAGTTTTATCCTCTTTAATGACATTCACTACCTTATCGTTCAATACCGCATTACCGGTATTCTGAGAAAGTAGATTAAAGCTAATGTGATCGTTATGAAAATAATTCAAGCCTCCATAATACGTACCCAGCCACATGCCTCCCTGTCTGTCGCGGAAGATACAACGTACAGAGTTTTGGCTTAATGTTAGGGGTGAATTGGCATGATGATAATAATTTTCAAAATTGCCGATTCCATCAAAAATGGACAGTCCCCCAAAAGTTCCGATCCACAGTTTTCCACTTACATCTTTCGTTATACCACGGATATTATTATCTGCAATACTATGGCCGTTCATAGGAATTCGGAGAAAATTCAGGAATTGAAGATTTCGGGTATCTAATCGCAAGAGTCCTTTGCCCTCGGTTCCGATCCATAGGAAAGGGCCATCGCTATAAAAATAATTCACCCAAAGATTTCCGAATGGAGTTGCCAGAGGTCTTGTCTTTCCCGATTGCACGTCATAAAAGAAGAGACCATTTTCAGTACCGAGCAGCAATTCTTTACCCACCATCGCAATGCTGTATATTCCTTTGGCTCCATAGGCATGCACATTGGGTTTTAACGCTTTGAACAGGTCATTTTTAGGATCATATCGATAAATTTCGCCTGTGTTGGTGGAGGCCCAGATATCTCCCGACTTATCCTGGATGATGTTGGTAACATACCATTCGCCAGGCTCGGGATTTAGGGAATAATTCTTAAAACTATTTGTATTCGAATTGTACACACTAACACCTCCATTGCCTCCTACCCAGAGCTTTCCGCTGCGATCTACAAATAAAGAAAATATATAATATGAGCCTATACTTGACTTATCGTCTTTTGATGGTTTATAGATGGTGAAAGTTTTGCCGTCGTAACGATTGAGCCCATCCTGCGTACCGACCCAAATAAACCCAAGTGTATCTTGTGTAATAGCAAATACTGTACTCTGTGACAAGCCCTTATCGACAGAAATATTAATAAATGATTTTGAGGTAGATTGAGCATGAACTCCAATACTCAACAAAAACAAGCCTAATAAGTACAATAATTGTCTTATATATTTCTTTGTGAACATAAATCGTAGCTTGGAAAATATCATTATTTAAATCAACCCTATATCATCCGATACCCCTATATGGTTCATTGATACTATGAAAGTTTTTGGTTTATTCGAAAACAAATATCGACAAAATATTATCAGAAAGGAATGAAAACAGGATAAGTTTATCCGAATTACTTATCTTAAGGCTTGGCACTTTATTTCCCTGAATTGTAACTTCAGCCAATATCGGCGTACCCAGTTTATTTTTTGTCGAAGGCTTGCCTTTGTTTTACACCAAATGCAAAATAAGTTGGAATAGGTGCCCTATCAGACAAAGGTCGATGGTGGTGTGTCAATAACCATGGACCCTATCAGCTGTTTATAAAGAACAGACAATTTGAAGGGAGCCATGATGATGACTCCCGCAACGGAAAGTAGTGTTGTATTCCCTATTTATTCAGCGCCTTTTCTATCCAGGATTTGGCAGCCTCAGTCTTGTTCTCGGGGGAGACAGCACGATCAGATAAGTTACCTGCTTTATCAAAAACCAGATAGCTCGGAATAGCATAGTCAAACTGTTTGATAACTGCTGCAAATTGTTTTTTATAGAGGTAATAATGATCGCCTTCCAGCAGATTTGTAAACTCCTGGAATTTTTTGCGATCGGAGCTTTCATCCGTCACATACACAAATACCACATCATCGCGATCGCTATACTGTTTCTTTACCTTTTCCATTTCAGGAAAAGATGCAATGCAGGGACCACACCAGGTCGCCCACAAATCGACCAGCACCACTTTCCCCCGATAGGGTTTGATCAACTCTTCAATAACCTCCTCTTTGTCGACTGCGAAAGGAAACATCGAGACCTTTGAATTAGATTGCTGTTTTAGGAGCACATTTTGTTCATCCTGATAAAGAAGATATTCGCCCAGGTCTTTAATTGTAAAACTATTTGTTATATCGTATTTATCTTGTGGACTTAACAGATAACCCTTGTTCATCTTTTGAACAAAGGCACTTGCTGTTGTCATCTCATAAAACAGGTTGCCCTGCCCTTTAAATATAGGATCAAAGCGCTGCTGCAACTGTGTTCTGAAGGCTCTAGGCCCAACCGCTGTAATATCTGGAAGATGTAATAGCGTATCTTGTAGGATAGCAGCCTGAACATTCGAATACACAGAATAATAGAGACTCATCGTATCCTGATACCTGGGGTTAAGGATATCGCTGTAAAACGAAATATCCCGTGTTGGTACCATCGGAAACTTGGTAGAATCCAGTCCAGCATTTTTATTGTGCTCATACACAGTAGCTGCATAATTTAAAAGAAAGCTTGGTACCTGAAAACCTTCAACGAGTCGGGTATAGTATTCCCTGAGGAATCCCGAAGTTGTATCTGCGATCAGTTTCTTTGTCATCTCTTCCGTCTGGCCCAAAAGATATCTTTTAAAATCATTGGCTGATTTAAATGGTGTTTTTATATTTTTTTTATCGGTTGGATAAGTAAACAAGCCCATCAGCAATTTTTCCTGCTTTGCCGAATTGTCAAAAATCTCCTTAAACGGCCCCTGATAATGCAAGCCGCCGTTTTCACCATTCTGAATATCAATGGTTAACGTGCCTACCTGTTTTGGTACTAGTATAAAAGCAAGGTATTGTCCATTTAGCCGCATATAGACCGCAGAAGGTCCAAAGGAATAGGCTGATGCCATTAATGTAGAATCATTTACTTGTTTAAATGGCAATGGTTTATCCTGTTGGAAGGGATTGCTCATAAACGGAATAGGCAGATCGAGATCTTTCACATTCTTATCGCCCCTAACCTTAACGACCAAGGTTACAAAACCACTTGAAAGCGAAGGGCTTTGCGCAAAAGTACAGCTCAGCGACAGGATGCACAAGAAAAAGACACAGCTCATTTTTTTTAGCATAGCTCAGGATTTATATAGTTTACCGGGTTATTTACCCTCTAATTTAAATAATATTTTAAATTAAAAGCAATCCATCCAAGCTAACGGCGTCGTGAAATCGGCAATGCAGGCCCGAGAGTTACTCGAGTACCTCTGGCTGATCGATCTTATCCACCAGTTCACGCATCCAATTATTGAAATCCACATCCGAAGGGATATCGAATTTCTTACGCAGCCTATTTTTACGGACCTGTACCGCCCGTATTGTCACAAAGGTATATTCCGAAATATTTTTTGTCGAAAAGTTGAGAAAGGCCATTGCGCAAAACTCCAATTCGGTGCTTCTAAGATTTGCGTCAAATGTTTTTAATGCTTGAATAAACTCGGGGTACAAATCGGTAAACAAGATCAAAAATTCGGGATTATTACTTTTGGCGAGGTCGACCAGATTATTGAATTTATTTTCTCCAATCTGTTCGGTCAGCGCTCTATTTGTATTCTTCGTTTCCTGTAAGGCCCCTTCTTTCTCGTCCAGGACCTTTCGGTTGTGTCTAGAGCGTCTTATAAAAAATGCAATTACGATAACGAGCAACACGAAGGCCATGATTGAAAAGGCTACTGATTTTGAAACCTTTGTAGCAGACTCTATATCTTTTGATTTCAAGATCTGGTTGAGCACAATATCCAATACTTGTTTATTTTCGTTCTCTAGCGAATCATTGAGCTGATTATAATGAATATTATATTCACTGGCTTTATTGGCGCCCAACTTGTAGTATTGATAATACTCCGCTAGAAACTTGTATTGGTTTCGCATGGCATTTCTATCGCCAACTGCCTGCATGTTGGCCAGGCTTTTATAAAAATAAGGCAATGCTTCTTTAATATTACCTTTCTCTTGCTCTAAGCTACCCAGGTAAGTATATGTATTGAAGTATATGGGAATTTTATTCTGCTCAATCAATTCCAGCGACTTTTCGAGGTAAAATTTTGCTTTTGCAAAATCCCCTTTCTTGGTATACAATGTCCCAAGGTCATCATAAACGCCTAAACCGATCATCGCTGAATCTTTTCCATGCAACTTGGGTAATATATCCAACTGAAATTGGCTATATTTCAATACAGAATCCGCCTGTCCCAGCCAATCATATGCTGTACTTAAATTCCCGTATGCATGTAAATAGGATTTTATTTGTATTTCACCCTTCAAGCTACCGGTAGATGCTATTTGGAGATGAAATTCTCGAATCGCTTGGCGCAATAACCTTAGTCCCAAATACACCCGTCCTTTTAAGCGATGCGTTTCGGATTGTAAAAAGATCTCCTTTTTATAATAATCTGTCGTCTGAATCTGTTGAAGATGGCTAAAGGCCTCCTTAAACAATCCAATATTCAAAAGTGCATCTGCTGCCCAAAAATGAGCTTTTGCTTTTCCTTCATCATAGCCATATTCAATGGACAAATCAAGAGCTTTTATAGCTGATTCCAGTTGGGGAGCCATTTTTGCTGCCACATGGAGCTCTTTCGTTTGGTTTAAGATGGAATCAATCTCTTTTTCTTTGCTACCATTGGCTATTGTTTTCAGTGCAAATAACAATAAAATCAAAGAGAGAATTCGTTTTTTCATAGGATAGATTGTCAATTAAGATTTTTTTATAAGTATCATCTGAACCCTACTAAAGCCAGCATGACAGGTTATGCAAACATAAGAATTTTGACAGAAAGGTCTTTCTGCCCGCCACAAAAAAAAAGACTAGTCTCACGACTAGTCTTTGATTTTACGAAACAACAAATTTTAAGTATAATCTAAAATTACATATTATTTAGAACAATTCCAAATAGAAGTCAAATTGTTTACAATCGGTAAGAAACCGTCGCCACAAAGTTTCTGCGCTGCTGTGGATTCACAGACCAGTAGCCAATGTAATACTGCTTGTTGTTTATATTATTGAGATTGAAATTGACCCTGAATTTGTTAAACGAGTAGTATACGCTGCCATTTAAAAGCGCATAGCTCGGGAGCTCAAATACACCGGTTACGCTATTGTCGATGACCTTGTATTTGCCACCATAGTTACCACCAAGACCAAAGCCCAGATTTTTGAGTTTACCGTTCTGAATCTGGTACGATCCCCAGAGATTGCCCAGTGTACTCGGTCCTTGTCCACCCGGAGCACGTCCCTTTTCGTTGTAGAAATCATTTCCGTTTCCGGCAATGATGGCAATATGGTTGTAACTGAATCCAGCTTTGACCGAAAAACCGGCGTATGGTATTGCTTCGACATCAAAATCAAATCCCTTACTCTCGACCTTTCCACCCTGTATGGAACCTGTGGGAGTGCTATACACCCGATTGGCAACCCTAATATCATACAGGGCCAGTGTTGTCCACAATCTGTCCTTGATCAGGCTCACCTTGGTGCCGAGCTCCCATTGGTTGGCCCGCTCCGGCTTAAAGGATTGTACCCCGGTCTTGACATTATTGGCATCGTATACAATACTTGGCGCAACATTGTAGAATGCATTCATATAATTGGCAAAGAGCGAAACGCGGTCTTTTACTACCTGGTAAACTAAGCCCAATTTGGGCGAAAGTGCCCATTGGCTATAATTGTCGTCCGCATTGGAAACCTCCCCTTTTGAATCAAAGTAATCGGCACGCAAACTCGCCATCAACGAAAGGCGGTCGGTCAGATCCAATAAGTCTGAGGCATATACACTGAACGAACTGTTTTTGATATGCGAAGGATCGCCAGCTTCGGTATTTGCCAACAGCTGATCAATCGCCTGACTGGTGAGCGGAACCGGCGTCAGCTCCTTACCATCGCCATCCAGTGGCCCCTTGATCAGTCCCTGCGGATTTACCCGACGTCCCAGTCCCCAGCCCGAACCATGGTCCTTCACGTCGCGGGCAAAATAGTCGACCCCGACCAAGAGCCTGTTTCTCAGACCAGCCAGCTTAAAGTCGCCGTTAAAATTCTGCTGTATATCAAAGGTTCGGGTCTTCTGGTTTTCATTGTGAAAGTACTGGTCAAAAAAGCTATCACCAGGCTGATTTCCCCATATATAGCTATAGATCCCATCAGACTTCACGTTGCCCATGGAAACCACAGTCTGTGAATTCCACTGCTCATTGATCTTGTACAGCACCTCGCCCTGTACATTGGACCGCGGATTTTTAATGGCCAGATCGTTGCTGGTAAAGGAAAGTTCGGGGTTGAGGTTGAGTTCGGCAATATTTTTAAAGGTCAGCGGAGCCACACGGTCCGAATGGAAGAAAACCGGTGCTACAGCTCGTTTCATATCGAGCAGCTCGGCCATCAGGTTGATCGTCAGCCTGTCATTGACCTTATAGGTCAGTGAAGGCGCAAAGTAGAATGAGTTTTTAAAACCCGCATCCTGAAAACTATGCTCGCGGTGGAAAGCCGAATTGATCCGGAGTGCGATCGTCTTATTTTTATTTAGCGGTGAGTTGAGATCTAAGGTTGCACGATGCAGGTCGTTGCTACCATAGTTGTAGGCCACTTCACCACCAAAATCAAAATAAGGTTTTTTGGTGATGGTGTTGATCACGCCCCCGTAACCGTAAAAACTAGCGCCAAAAAGCGTTCCCGAAGGCCCTTTAAGCACCTGTATTTCCTCTACACCCGCTGGATCAAGGATACCGCTCGACAAACCCGGAAGCCCGTTGACCAGGTTGCTTTGCGCCTCAAAACCTCGCAGCGAAAAATAAGCACCACCATCGCCACCCCGTCCTGTCGATTCCCAGGTACGGCTTATACCCGATACATTGCGCAGCAAAGCATCATCAAAATTGGTAATGGCCTGCTGCTTCATTACTTCATGAGAGACTGTACTGTATACCTGTGGGTTTTCGAGATTGCTCAGCGGCATTTTGGCGACAGAGCTTAGCGTCCGGTTGGATTTGAATGCAGATACGAGTACCTCCTGCAACTGCGCATAGTTTTCATTGAGGACAAAATCAAGCACAGTTGGCTTATTGCCTTCAACGGTTAATGTTTTTTCAATTGAATTTAAACCCGTAAAACTGGTGACGAGCTGATAGCTGCCCGGTTTTAGGCGTTCAAATTTGTAGTGACCATTTTTATCTGTCTGTGTCTGTCTGTTCGTTCCCTTAATGGTTAGGTTGACAGATTCCGCTGGATTGCCATCCAAAGTCGTAATCTTTCCAAAGATACTGGCTGTCTGTGCATTGGCGACACCGGTAAGCGATAACATCGCTACAGCAATATGTATAGATTTCATTCCATAAAAAATTTATGGAGCCGAATATAATACTATTTGATGTTTAATTAAAACTAATTAGACTAATTATAAATAATAATCCAATTAACTGTTAACCTACAGGTTAAATAATACGGTGCTCAACTCGCTTTATTGGCCTATTGATTGGCTATCGGAAAATTCCACGCTTAATCCACTGTCAAAAAAAACTGTAACAAAGCGTATGTATTCTCAAAATAACTAACCTTATAGCGACAAATTATTTTCAACATCCTGTAACAGTACATATCAGGGTTGTGGCTACCCTATTTATCTCGATCAGCCTACAAGCTAAAAAGGTCAGCCCTATCGGACCAACCTTATCCAGAAGGAAATTATCGATAAAGATTTTAAAAGTCGCTTAATTCTCCAAGCAGCCTCACCTCGTAAAAAAAGGTGGCCGATAAAATCGGCCACCTTTAGGATTAGAATTGAATAATAATTGTCCTTAAAATTCGGTCATATCAATAAAAACTGATTATATTCTTATGAAAGTTTACTGTCATCTTGTACTGATTTAAAAACGGAGTTCCCAATAAGCCTTCTATCGGTAAGGCATCGTTACCTGTTCCGCCACCGATAGCCTGATCTGTAATCACAGTATACATATCCTGCAGAGCCAGCTCACCTACTTTTGCATGCGTTAGAAACGCTATACGATTGCCTTGACTTGTTCCATTCACCTTTTTGATATCCACCTCACCTTCCTCGAAATCAATATAAGGTTTTAGTTCAGTTTCCAATGTCTTTTTCAATACATTGGCATTTGCACCACAATCTATTCCCATTGGATACATCTTTCCGCCAATAGCAATATCCACAATCGGAATATGCCGTTTCAAACGTAAAGGATATTGCGCAAGCAGAGGCCCTTTCTCGATTGACTTTGCAAGCAGCTCACCACGTTCGTCCAATTTTTCGAGCAATAACTCCTGCCGTCCATAATCTAATGTAAACTGGTAGTTTTTCAATACGCCGATGCCCAGCAAACCGAAGATAGGACTGCCATCTTCCAGTTGCATATCGTCCATTTCAGAAACTGGAGCCTCCAATCCATTGAGTACAATGCCTCCTATCTGAAGGCGATTGCCTGCTGACCAGACCACCTGTTGCATCTGCCCGCCAATACCTGCGAAATCTACTGAAACATCAGTACGAATCTGTTCTGCGGGAACAAATTTTTGCACTCGTAGCGAAATTAATCCCTTTCAATCTATTGATCTAACCAGATACCCAGCAATCTCCTTCTAGCGTCCATTAATATCATTTCAGAGTAATAATAAAAGGTAAAAACTGTGCTTTCGTTCGTTAAAACTTACTTTTGGATTCAAAAAGTCAATAAAAGAATTCAAATGAAAAAGCGCTATAAATTCATCACACTAGCTTCTCTCTCTTTTCTTACCAACAGTTGCAACATGTTTGACATCCACCCTTATTCAGGAAAAATCGATGGAAGAAAACATATTAATGCAGATAATATCGTCAAAATCGAACATGATTATGCTAATCAGGATACCATCCGCTACGCTTTTATCAGTGATTCGCAGCGCTGGCACGATGAACTTGACGATTTTGTAAAAATAGTCAATAAAAGAAATGACATTGATTTTATTGTACACGGCGGCGATATTAGCGATTTTGGACTTACCAAGGAATTTTTGTGGCAGCGTGATATTTTGGAAAAGCTGAAACAACCTTATGTCGCCCTTTTGGGGAATCACGATTGTCTCGCCAATGGCGAAGAGATCTTCGAACAGGTGTTTGGCACAGCCAATTATAGTTTTATTGCAGGTAAAACAAAATTCTTATGTTTAAATACCAATGCGCTGGAATCAGATTACTCCAATCCCGTTCCCGACTTTTCATTTATTGAGCAAGAGCGTCAAAAAGATACCACACGTTTTGATCAAACAGTTGTCGTCATGCATGCCAGACCCACATCCGATCAGTTTAACAACAATGTGGCTTCGGTCTTCCAATACAGTATAAAACAATTCCCCAATCTCCTTTATTGTACCAATGGCCACGATCATATCTATCAAGAAGAAGATATTTTTAAGGATGGTATCATCTATTACGGTACTCCCAATATCGGTAAACGTCAATTTCTAATTTTTACAATCACTAAGGATCACTATACCCATGAACTTGTTTCTTACTAAATCAAAAATACGATCTTTCGCGCTTGTTACCCTTTTCTTTTCAGTTCACAATATGGCTCAGGCTTCCGAACACCACTATCTCCCACGAACAAGCTTGGCTGGCAACAAAACGGACACCCTCCAGGAGAATAGCATCACAACGGACAGCATCAAAACGGGAAACATGAGATCTAAAGAACTAAAAAAAGCCGCCTTTAGCCTTGTTCCATCAAGCTATATGCTTCAATACGCAGGATCCATAGGACTGCTTTCTGCCGGAACAGGCTGGGATTATGGCCGACACAAGCAGTGGTCGACAGATTTCCTGCTTGGCTATGTACCAAAATACGATACAGACCGGGCTAAACTTACCTTAACGCTGCGTCAATCGTATACCCCTTGGGAAATTAAACTCAGTGAACAGTTTACTTATCATCCCTTGCGTACCGGCGCTTATCTCAATACGACCTTGGGTAAACAATTTTGGTATAAAGAACCCGACAAATACCCGAATAGCTATTATCGGTTTTCGACCAGGCTACGCATCAATATCTTTGTAGGACAGGACTTCAGTTATAAAATCAAATCCAACAGTTCTTATTTTGAAGGCATAAAATTCTATTATGATCTTCATACCAGCGATCTTTACCTCGTTAGCGGCGTACAGAACAAGTATCTTAAATTTGATGATTACATTGGACTGGCCCTAGGTGTCAAGCTACAGATTAGGCGAAAATAATGCACAAAAAAGGCTAGATCGATATCGATCTAGCCTTTCTGTTAAAATACAATCAACGCACTAACTTATTTAAGGTATCATTTAAACAAAAGCTACGGTCAAAACGTTTTAGAATTTACAGTCTGTACGTTTAATACCCCCTCTTTTAAACCTTTGCATTTCGCCTTTATCTGAATCCTTCCCGATTTTTCGCCTGCCTGCACAATCAAGGTAAGCTGTCCATTGAATAAATGCATCTGCGGTTTATGAAAAGCCTCCAGATTGGTTGGATCACCGTTAGCCAAGGCTTTAAATGTACCATCGCCAACTACGTCAAATTGTACCAGTTCTGCGGCCCGTGGACAGAGGTTCCCCTCTTTGTCCACTGCTTTGACACGGATGTAGGCTAATGCACGGCCATCAGCAGAAATGGAATCATGAACCGCATCCATTTCAATCCTGAAGGCTCTTCCCGCCGTCCGTATTATTTTTTCGGCCGCTGGTTTTCCAGATTCATCGTAAGCCACTACTTTGACTTCTCCGGGTTCGTAGACCGTATTCATCCACATGAGGCGGTAACGTTCCTGTAAAGAAGCCTTACTCTTGCGCTGTATTCCCTGACTTTTCCCATTGATAAAAAGTTCGGCACTTGGATAATCTGTATACACGAAGACAGGGGTTTCTTTTCCCACACGCTCAGGCCAAGTCCAATGTGGAATTATATGCAGTGTATGCACATTTTTATTCCATAAACTTCGGTACAGATAATAACGGTCTTTGGGAATGCTCGCCAGATCAATAATACCGAACATGGAACTATGGTTGGGCCAGGCATCTGTATCGTAAGGGGAAGGTTCGCCAAGATAATCAAAGCCAGTCCAGACAAATTGCCCCATGGTCCAATGATGATCTTCCGCCAGGGCAAAATCCTCATCCGGCAGGTTGGACCAAGAGCAATATTCCATATCGTAAGAAGACGACTGATGATCGGAATACAACATATCACCTTTTTTTAGCACCGGAAATTTATAAACGCCCCTTGAGCTCACTGTTGACGCCGTTTCAGAACCCAACACTAGATTTTGGGGTAATTTGGCATAAGCCTCTTCGTAACGGTGCGCGCGATAGTTTAACCCCGGAACATCCAACAGACTAGCAAAACCATTTTCCAGCACACAGCTTACCTGATCCATACCGCAGGTCACTGGTCGGGACGGGTCCTCACGATGGCATATATCCTGTAAAAACGAAGCTACTTTATAGCCTTCAGCACTGCATTGTGTGGGCACTTCATTTCCAATGCTCCACATCACGACAGATGGGTTATTTCTAAAATGACGGATCATGTTGACCATATCCCGTTCGGCCCAATCCGCAAAAAATCGATGATATCCATTTTTACATTTAGCAATATCCCATTCGTCAAAAGGTTCAATCATCAGCATAAAGCCCAATTCGTCACATAGGGCAACCAATTCCGGAGCTGGCATATTATGTGCCGTACGAATGGCATCGCAGCCCATATCTTTGAGTAATTCCAATTGATAACGAAGAGCCGAAACATTAATTGCAGCCCCCAATGGTCCAAGATCGTGATGATTACATACCCCCTGAAACTTTCGGACCTTTCCATTTAACATAAATCCCCGGTCGGCAATAATACGTACCTCCCGAATCCCAAAACGGGTTTCAAAACTGTCTGTCAATTTGCCTTCTACAAATACTTGTGTGGAGGCCCGATATAGATTTGGATGTTCGGGGCTCCAGAGGGCAGGGTTTATCACTTCAAGATTTTGTACGAAAGGCTTGCCATAATTTAGTTTTTGTTGGTTTTCTTTCTGCGCAACCACCTGTCCAGTTGCATCCAAAATCGCAGTTACCATACGTACCAACTTGCCATCAGCATTCTTCAAACTGGTTTCAAGCTTAACTGAGGCTAAACTGTCCGACACAAAAGGCGTCGTGATATACGTGCCCCAAACAGGTACATGGATCTTCTCCGTCACGATTACATGCACATTGCGATAAAGTCCTGCACCGGGATACCAGCGTGATGACTGCGCTTTATTTTCCAACCGTACAGCAACCGTATTATTCATCCCGTCCTGATGTAGAAATTCGGTCACATCACAATGAAAAGCATTGTAACCGTAGGGCCAAAAGCAGGCTTCCTTTCCATTGACATAGACCCGGGCTTCGCTCATTGCACCATCAAATTTCAGTACCACGCGTTTATTGACGGGATTGAATTGTGGAATATCAAATTTGGTACGATACCACCCCACCCCCACATAAGGCAAACCGCCAGTCCGGCCCGTTTTTACCGTTGCCTTTTTCTCTCCATTTTGTGTCACTGCAACATCCTGCAGATCGTGTGACCGGTCAAAAGGCCCGAAAATAGCCCAATCATGCGGTACAGTGACATTTTTCCAGGTATTATCATCCAATGCTACTGATTCCCCGTGAACAACCTCACCCTGAAAAAAACGCCAGTTTTTCTCCAACAAGAAGGATTGGCGGGTAGACTGTCCGTGCGAATTGCCCGGAACAAGTAAGAATAAAAGAAACAAAAAGTAAGTCGTACGCAGTAATCTCATCATCAAATCATGTGTTTATAGTCTACAGTTCAATTTTTTCATTGTCATTCAGCGGCTTAAATATACCTTATTTAAAAGCATTCAATGCTTTTGTTGGCCGCCCATTATTGTCAAATGCACCCAGGGTATAACCATTCCACCCACCATACGCCAAAGGCTCCCAATAGAATATACCCAGTACTTTCTGATCGGGCACGCTATTAACCAAGTTGAAAAGATCCTTTAACCATATTTCAGCACTATCTGCTTCATCCCAGCTCATCCCCACCTCGCAGATCATCACTTCTGAATTGTATCGGGCAACCATATCTTTGATGTTGCTGATGCAGGCCGCATTGCGCTCTTCCCAGTTTTCTGGGGTCGGATAAAGTGACATGCCAATTACATCCCATTTCCCACCGTTGTTTTTCAGACCGTCGAACATCCAACGAAACAAGTCATTGTCAAATCCATTATGCAGGTGTACGATCACTTTTGCTGCCGGAAACACCGCTTTTACCGCATCATAGCCGGCATTATTCAATGTGGCATAATTAGCCATACTGACAGAGGCTTTTCCATCTTCCCAAAGCATACCATTGCCCGTTTCATTACCTACCTGCACCCATTCAGGTGAGATACCGCTATCTTTTAGCAATTGAAGGACCTCCGTTGTATGATCACTAACAGCCTTCCTTAAACCATCAAACGATAAGCTCTTCCATGCGGCAGGCTTTGTTTGCTGTCCCGGATCCGCCCAGGTGTCACTGTAATGAAAATCCACCATAATGCGCATGCCCAGATGATGCGCCCGACGAGCTTTGACCAGTACATCATTCTTGTTGCACCAGCCTTGCTGAGGATCTACCCAAACACGCAATCGTACCGCATCCATCCCCAGTCCACGCAAGATTTTCAGCCCATCCACTGCGCTGCCTCCTGCATTAAAAAATTGCATACCTGAGGCTTCCATTTCAGTAATCCAGCTCACGTCCGCACCTTTTGCCAAATGTGTTGTGGGTACATCCACCTTAAGATTATCTTTGTCGTTGCAGCTAGACAAGCCCAAACACAAGCCTACCAAGGCCAAGATTATTTTTATTTTTTTCATCCGATTATTTCGTTTAAGAACCCGTCTCGATCTATTTTATTCCACATGATATTTGAATTGTTTTGGATCGCTTAGATCAAGAATCAATGTATGTGTACCGATCTTATCATAAGCGAAGCCAGTTCCATCGGCCGTATACAAGGCACAGTTTCCATCGCCCTCTGCTGCGCCAAAAAACCAAGTCCAGCTGCCATTGATCAATACCTTAATTCCCCATTGTTCAGCTGCCGTTGTCGTGATGGTTGCTTTCCAAACCTTCGCCGTCTGGTCATATACCATTGGCGTTGCTGTTGCACTCCAACCATTAAAATCGCCCGTTACCGTCATGGATTCTACGGAAGTCTCTTTCCAGGCCAATTTATTGAGATCGGCTGTCAAGTATAGGTACCCACCTTTACTCGTCCAGCAATTCCAGCGATCAGCTCCGCTATACAAGATGTATTGGCTACCATCCAGGGGATAAGAACCATAGATGAGCGGTGCACTCGCGCTTTCCGCATTGGTCAAATAGAAGTTGTACCATTGGTCGAGACGCACAAAACCATCGTAAAAACCATCTTCCTTTCTCGAACACAGTTTCCATGGAAACTGCGTAAACTCTTTATTCGATAGATAGAGATAGGCAGCATCCTCGACGGGCTGGTAAGCTGTAACAGTCAGGGCGATCACATTGCTGTAGAGCCAATCTGTATTGGTTCCCAATCGTGAAGCAATACGGACATAAAACACGTTCTTTTCATCGGGCAAAAATCCCATTCCCGTGACAAGGTTATTCAATTGTTCATGCGTATAGCTGAGCGAGCTTGCTACCTGCTCGATACTTTTGGTGACAGCAGAAAAAGATGGATCAGCAGCAATTTCTATTTTATTTTTTAAAGCCGACTGCGCCATTGGTTCATCGCTGGCCAAAATCGCCTCATCCCAGACAAGCTGCAGGGCCACGGCCTTGCGGTCAGTAGATTTTAAGACCAGTTCTGTTGTACTGCTGTAAAACACTGCAGGTTTTATCCCACTGACAGCCGGTGTCCCACCCTCCTTTTTACAGGCAACGAAAAGCAACACCAGGATATAGAGTGTCAATTGTTTCATAGGTATCATTATCTTTAAAAGTCCATATGGGAATACCTGGATACTCTCCGCAGCATGTGTGCTCAAATAGCAGTATATCCCCATAGATTTAGTTATTAATGCCAGCCACTGCTAATAGCCAGGATTTTGAATCAAATTCGGGTTAGCGCTCATATCAGTGGTTGGAATCGGATACAGATTGAATTTTGCATCCACAGAACGGCCGTTCATGTCACCGCCTTTCCATTGCCAGAGGTAATTGCTACCGGTAAATTTCCCAAATCGAATCAGGTCAGTACGACGCGTACACTCCCAAAACAGTTCACGACCGCGTTCTGCAAGGATAAAATCCAGCGTCAGCTGCGCCTGGTCTATGGCTCCGGCCGAACTACCATACCCCCGCTGACGGATACTGTTGACCAACCTGATCGCTTCCTGTACACTTCCTCCGCCACCGCGCAGTACGGCCTCAGCATACATTAGATACACGTCGGCCAAGCGGATCATCGGGAAATCAGTACTTACCAAACCTTCATCTGTCGTATAGGTACCATCATCTTTCAAATTTGTAAACTTAACAAGCCCATATCCCTGGCTCGAGGCAGCGGGGTCTTCGACATCCAGGGACTGGCCGTTTTTCCAAAAATCACCTCTTTTGTCTTCCGCCTGAAAGAGTGCCACAAATTCGCGAAGTGTACGAAAACTATTCCAGCCGGAAAGCACACCGTAATCCGATGATTTCATGCTTCCAACAATAGGGCCGTTGACAAGATACGTTGTCGCACCCCATGTCGTTGTATGCGCTACATCGGCCTCTATCGGGAAAATAATTTCATTGGTCCGTTTATCATTATCAGCATTAAATACCTGCTTATAATTCGCATTTAAGGAATATCCAGCATCAATCACTTTTTTCGCATAGTTTAGGCATTCGGCATTACGAGCTGTGCCCGTATAAACCTGAGCATTCAGATAATTCTTGGCCAATAGGGACCAGGCAGCAGCACGGCTTACCCGGCCATACTCATTTTGACGTGCTTCCGGTAAGATCGTTTCGATCTCTGTCAATTCTTTTTCAATAAATGCAAAGAGATCAGCTCGTGTCATCCGTGGTGGAAAAAATGCAGCTACCGGGTCCTTTTCGGTCACAAAAGGAACGTTCCCATAAAGGTCCATGGCATGACTATAGGCCAATGCACGCAGAAAACGCGCTTCGGCTGCAAACTCCAAAATTTGTGTCTGTTCGGCCGAATTAAAAGTCGCCAGCTTCTCTGTTGTTGCATTCCGTAGAAATTCATTACAGATGGCTACCGTATAATAGATCCGATAATACATGGCATTGACCCAGGTATCGGAAGCTCCCCAGGTCATATACTGGATATCGGTCATATTGTCGCCTCCGGCCCATGTATAGATCACCTCATCAGTCGGTACCTCCTGCAAGTTAAAATACACCCGAAGGTACCCCCAAGAAGCCGTGCTGCCCGCCATATCCGGATCGGCATCACCACGTCCATTGCCCGCAACGGCAAATGAGGCATACAATTTAGCAAGCACAGCCCGGTAACCATCCACAGAGGTGTATACCGACTCCGAAGTCGTTTCTACAGTAGGATACTGGTTTAAGTCCTTTGTACAGGATTGCAGCAATGCGATTATACCCAACAATCCAAAACAATATCTTTTTATATTTTTCATCGCTATATAAGTTTTCTTTTTTGAGGTAGCCATTAAAAATCCATATTGAGACTCAAGGAGAAAGTTCTTGAGCGTGGGTAGAACGAGCTGTCGAATCCATTCGGAACCTCAGGGTCCATACCGCTATATTTGCTCACAATAAAAACGTTCTGAGCTACTGCACCCACACGTAGATTGGAGATCTTACCTACCTGACCAAAATTATAGTTCACCGACAGGTTTTCCATCCGAAGGAAGGAAGCATTTTCGACATAATAATCCGAATAATATTGTCTGGTCTGGAATTGGGTATTCAAGTAATCCCGATGTAAGTTATTGATCGACGCATCGACATATTGAACTGTCTCCCAAGCACTAAGGTTCATTTTGGTATTATTGAATACGTAGTTACCCAAATTTGCACGTAGCGTCGTTGCTGCTGTCCATTTTTTGTAGGTTAACTGCGTATTGAAACCGAAGAGCCATTTTGCTGCCGGCGATTGATAGCGGTACAAGTCTTTTTCGTTGATCGCTCCATCACCATTCAGATCCGCATATACACCTTCCAGCGGCTTGCCAGCCTCATTATACAACTGTTTGTAGACATAAAACATGTAAGGCTGATACCCCGTTGTCAGAATCTGGATACCACGACCACTGACATTCGGTCCCACATAAGTTCCCACGGCATTCGCATCCTGCACCAGAGCTATATTGGTCACTTTTGTATGTTGATTAGTCGCATTGAAATTGACTTCCCAGCGCAAATCATCCTTTTGTATGGGCACGGTATTCAGTTGAAATTCGAAGCCACTACTTTCGACATTACCTACGTTAATAGTCGCATTCTGGTCAAAATTGGTTCCCGCGGCTACAGGCACATTAGCCAATAGATCATGTGTTTTTCTTGTGTAATATTCTATTGCACCAGACACCCTGTTTTTCCACAAAGCGAAATCGAGGCCGTAGTTAAATGCTTTGGTCGTTTCCCAGCGTAAGTCCCTATTGTAAACCGATGGTCTATACACCAGATGGTACTGATCGCCGAAACGATACTGTGCATAGGCTGTTCCCAAATTGTATACCGGCAAATATTCGTAATTTCCGATTCCCTCCTGCTGTCCTGTAATACCGTAACTCGCACGGAGCTTTAGATCGTCCAGGAAAGAGATTCCTTTCATGAAAGACTCCTGCGAAAGACGCCAGGCCAAGGCGACTGACGGAAATGTTCCCCAGCGGTTTTCGGGACTGAATCGGGAAGTTCCATCCTTACGGACCGTAGCCGTCAATAAATAACGGCTATCGTAATTGTAATTGATCCGTCCGTACCAGGAAATCAGGGTATGTCGTTCGTCAGATGCAATAGCAGTCGAGCGTATATCACCAGCTTCGTTATAGTATACTATAGGTGGCCGTCGGGCACTCCAATATTGATAATCGTGGCCTGCTGTCACATCAATTGTACTTTTAATTTCCGGAAAGAACTTGTTATAGTTTAGATAGCCTGTAAACAATTTATTTTTAAGCGTCTGTTCATAACGGTCAAAAGCACCTCCAATCGTAAAATTATTGGCCGCACTTGCCGGAATAAGATTCGATCCATTTCCTTTGGCATAGTCATATCCGAGTGTTACGTGCGCTTTCAATTCAGGTAGCAAATGGAATTTATAATCGAGGTCAAGATTACCCACAGCTCTATTGACTGTACTACGGTGTTTTTCCTGCTTGAGCAATCCCAGTGGATTGAGGTTTGCACCTGTTGCCGGAAGACCGGCATTATCCAAACTCTCGTAATAGCCGCCATAAGCATCTGCCCCAGAATAAATCGGTTGCGTAGGATTAAACGCTACAGCAGACCATATCGCATCGGTATTGGCAAAACCGTTGTTGTTATGGGCACCTTTAACATTTAAATTTACGGTCAGGTGTTTATTAAAAAAAGTGGGATTTAACACCAAAGCGCCCGTCACGCGCTCCGTTTTGTCGGTCCGCAAAGTCCCTTGCTGATTATAATAGCCCACCGATGTACGAAAAGGCAAGGTTTTGCCGATCTTTCCCTGTAGACTTAAGTTATTATCAGTCCCGATGGCATCCTGAAAAACCTCAGACAGCCAATCTGTTGAGGCATTGCCCAGTAATGCCTTTTGGGCAGTGCTCCCTTTGGTATTGATCAGCGAGGCAAACTCGTCGCGCGACATCATATCAGCCACTCCCATAGCCTGCTGCATGGACACGATTGAAGAGAAAGAAAGCCGCAAAGCATCTCCTTTACCCTTCTTTGTGGTAATCAATAATACCCCGTTTGACGCTCGGGATCCATATATTGCTGTCGATGATGCATCTTTGAGCACTGTCATGCTTTCGATATCATTCGGGTTGATCAGACTGAGAAAATTGCCACTATTGCCACTAATACCACCAGTCTCCAAAGGTACCCCATCCAATACGATCAATGGATCGTTACTGGCACTCAAGGAAGCTCCTCCACGGATACGTATCGTACTCCCGGAAGAAGGTGAACCGCTGTTGGACATCACCTGCACACCAGCTGTTTTTCCATTGATCAGCTGTTCGGGAGAGCCGACAAGTCCACTGTTAAAATCCTTGCTTCCGACCGTATTAACGGCACCTGTTAGATCCTTTTTTGTCGTACTACCATAACCTACGATGACGAGCTCTTCCAGCACATTTCCCGCAGGCACCATACTAACATCCACGGATGTTCTCCCTACAACCGTCAAGGTTTGGCTACTGTAGCCTACAACAGAGAATAGAAGCTGGGATTTACCCTTGGGCAATGAGATACGGTACGAGCCATCACTCGCTGTTGAAGTGCCCACCGTAGTTCCGGCCACCAGTACTGTTACACCTGCCATCACCTGTCCATGCTCGTTGCGGACCACCCCACGGACATCCTGTTGTTGCATCGACCTGATCCACTTGCTTTCCCCTTTCGTTGCAGCATAAAGCTGCGTTTCCCCAAGACAGGATAGCAAGGACAAGCCCAATAAACTTGTTTTAAATGCAAAACCCTTCATTGTTTAAAATTTAGATGTGTTTATAATTGTTTTCTTTCCCTTTATTATATTCTTTGTACTCCTTATCGCTTTGTTAAGCCTTCCCCTAAAAAAACGCAGCCGTTTTTTTCAGGTCGTCGTCCTGCTACAAACCTTGATCCTTACAGCCTGACGGATTATTATCCATGCCCTAATAATCGGTGGTATTAAGCAGCTTTATCGTTATTCGAGCCATATCGCAGCTATAGATAGTGCCACCCCTTCCATCTTTTCGCCTGAAACGATTAGTTTTTCGATATCCCTTTTGTCAAATTGAACCGGAACCGTGGGCTTAAAAAACCGTTCGAGAAATACAGGATAAGGAGCAGGTAGCAAAGCCGTAGGCACGAGCTTTAAGTCGGCTAGATCCATACGGACCAATGTTTCGCCGGATGCCCCAATAGCTATGTTTTCCACATAGGTATACCCTTTTTTTGTCACAAAACCAGCATTCAGTAGCGGATTCCCGCCCTCATGTTTCAAGAGTATACAGAGCTTTGTGGCAGCAACGATACCCGCAGGCCGTTCAGCAATTGTCGATTTGATATCTTTTACCCAAAAATACTGTACCCCCGAATCCTTGGCATGAAAGGTATACGTCCAAAAAGGAACTTTATTGAGATCATGATGCTCCCGTTGCGCAGTCATGTAAGCCGTTTCTGGAATAGCGAAAGTTTCCAATGAAGAGACTTTGGACAAGGACTCAAAAAGTCCTATAGACGCACGCTGCTCATATAAGCCCACCGTCCAATAACTATTGACGCGATAATTCCATTCCAGTGGGGCTCCAGTCTGATTGTCTGGGTAGGTGATTTTTTCACCACCCACAAACACAGTAGCTGTATATTTCAATTCACTGCCCACTAATAAGGATGCCGGGATGTCCGCTTCATAGGTACGGTTATCTTTGGAGAACAACTTGATGTGGGGATTATGATCTTTCCAAAACGAAACCTGATCCGTTTGTAGAATAATGGAATCGGGCTGTTTTTCAAAAACATAACGGAACTGCAATTTGGTAGAGCGCCCTTTTTCCAATACTTCGGGCTGCTCGTGTATCAATAAAGGCTGCTTCAGCGCTTCAGTTTTTGGCGCGTAATATTCGCCCAAATAGCCATTTTTCCAGGGCGAGGAAGCTAGCCAGCTATTTTTCAGCTGGAGATTCTTACGTTTTAACAGATATACTCCAGGCTCAACGCTGAAACTTGTTTTAGCGACTGAAATATCTTCATCGCTGTTGTTTTTCCCTAACAGTGACCGGACGGTAAAAAGGTCGCCTAGATCAGGAATCCGAATATCGATTATCTGTGACCGGTACAGGATATGTACCACCTCACGATCGAGCGATGGCTTTGCAAAAGGATCAGCGATTTTTTCTGCATCCGGCATAACCTCCAAACGCCATAGACCATCTTCCAGACGATCTAAAAAATAAGCACCAGATCCGCCATACTCCACCACAGGTGATGAACCATGACCGGCAATATGTTGCAATTTCACTGGATTTAAAGGGCTTACTGTCGTATTATTGGTGTAAAAATACTTATCCTGCGCATTCATCACGGAGAGATCCTGCTCATAACTGACGCTAAAATCGCCAAATAGGGTGTCTTGAGGATACTGTTCAAACTTTTTATTTCTTGGTATCGTGTAAGCTACCTCCGCAGCGATCATGGTACTCAGTGCTTTTGCCGGGGTATAAGCCAAATTGAGATAATGTGTCTGATATTCGGTATTGTAGGCTGCAATATCCATCGGATCGTAAGCAAACTGAGTGATCCACTGAAATCCCGCCGAACGAAATGTGCGGCTCATCGCGGGATGCATATAGCTGTAGAGATTATCAGCAGGATCATATTCGTAAACCGCTTTCGCTTTGTTGGAGAAGCCTTTCAAGTTTGAAAAAGGGATATCGTACTGATCAATGTAAGGAAGAAAATTCCCCTGACGCTCCCGTCCAGCAACCAGTCCCACAGGATACCATTGATAAGTTGTCCCTTGGATATCAGCATCAAAATAAGCCTTAACATGTTCCATATTATGACTTACATTGTAGAAAATTGGTTTTTTATTACCACTTTTCTTCATGGCCTTCACCATTCGACCGATATAGTCCGACGTTGTCTGAATGGCACCTGTATGGCAAGGTTCATTATTTATTTCAAAGCCAATGATATAGGGGTCCGTCTGATAAGCATTTCCGGTATAAGGGTTAACATGATGAAGTAATTGGGTAATGTATTTTTCCTGTGCAGCTATCGCCTGTGGATTAGCATGCACCGCACACTTATCATAATGATACGTAAATGCATCTGTATTTATATTTCTTTCAGGATAACCATTACCAAAATTGGTCATTCCCGTAATCAGGATCCTAATTCCCCTTTCCTGAAGTTTAAAAAGTAGATAGTCCAATAGATCAAGGTGTTCATTGTTGATCAGGTTACCATTTTTATCGGAGATTTCTACATCCCAGATATGGATACGATAAGCATTATATCCCAAACGGGCGAAGTGGTAAACGTCGCGATCAATAGCCTGCTTTCGATCGAAGCCTTTATTGTGCAAAGCCCGAAAGGCATGGGCAAAAGGAACGGTATAATTGACGCCATAAAATGAAGCTTCAGCTTTGGAGTCGGACCAGCGCATGACACCTTCACGGTCAACAAAAACTGTAGGGACCTTTTTAATCGCCTTAGATTGAGCGTAAGAATTGATATAGCCCAAAAGAGCAAAGCAGCATAAAATAATTACACGCATGGATTGTATCGATTTATAATTTTTTGGTTATTACTCTTACAAACCTATCAAACGTGATTATTTTTTAAGGCCACATATCGGACAAAGAACAACACAAATTGGACATCTTTCAGCCCCCAACACAACAAACAACACTAACAATCAGTCATTTACAAATAACCCTCCATATATACCTTTGGTGACATCCCAAATTCCGATTGAAAGCATTTTGAGAAATAAGAAGCATTGGAGAACCCGACCATATACATCACCTCGGAAACGGTAAACTTTTTTTGCTGTAATAACAGCGCTGCTTTTTTGATACGAATGCTGCGTATATATTCCACCGGTGTATAACCTGTTAGTTGCTTAATTTTACGATGGAGTTGTCTGGCGGCGACATCCGTGAGCTCACTGAGCCTCTGTACCGAAAATTCCGAATCGTCCAAATTTTCTTCGATCAGCTGCGTCACATTGGTCAGAAATTTTTCATCTGGTGAATGTACAGCTATTGATTCTGTGGGTTTACTTATTTCGTCGATACGCAATTGAGCGACAATCTTATCTTTCCTATCCAAGAGCTGCAATAGCTGTATCTGGAGCAAGTCCAGATCAAAAGGTTTCGCCATATAAGCATCTATTCCGACGGCAACCCACTCGCGTCTGATCAGCTCATCGTTTTGTGCTGTCAGCAAAATGATCGGAATAGTTGCCGTCACGATATTTTGTCGTAGTTTTTTCACCATTTCAATCCCCCCCATATTGGGCATCATGGCATCAGTGAGAATAATGTCGGGCACAAAAGCATGTCCGTCAATCAAGCGTAAGCCCTCGCTACCATCACTCACAATGCGGCAATCGTAATGTGGCTGCATGGCATTTCGTAAAAAATCAGCGAGTTCGGCATTATCTTCTACGATGAGTAGTTTTCGTTTACCCCCTACAGGTATGCTATCGGTCGCCTCCTTATCGTTTACATAGTCATGTTTCCAACTAAGCGTTACGGCTGTGCCCTTTTGATCGCTCGCTATATCAACGCTCCAGCCCAACTGCTCACAATAACTTTTGACCAGGTACAGACCAACGCCCGTCCCCTGTACAGCACTCACTTCTTTCAGGGAAGAACGATAGAATTTGCTGAAGACATAAGGTAGGTCTTCGGGTGCTATACCAATTCCCGTATCCCGAACGATAAGCTTGACATCTGGACCAATTACTTTCAGCTGCAGTTCCACGTTACCCTCCGGACGATTATACTTACAGGCATTAGCAATGAGGTTGTTGAGAATCGACCCCAGTTTGGCTACATCGGTCTGTATAAAAAAGCTCTCTACATCAGCAACAAAGTCAATATGGACGGTACTGTACTCCGGAACCTGCTGCCAGTCAGTGATAATTTGCCTGCTATAAGCGACCAGATCCACCTGAGAGGTAAGCAAGCCCTGCAAGGGCGTCTGTTGCTGCTCGACCTGATCAAAAGTCATCAATTCCTGGATGAGATGGCTGATTTTTAAGGCATTTCGATGAACACCATCCAACTGCTTCTTTTTGTCACTGTTCTTTGTCTGCCGCATCATTTGGCTGACAGGAGCCAAAATCAGGCTTAAAGGGGTTTTCAGCTCATGCGACACAGCTGTCAGGAAGTCCATTTTCATCTTTGTGAGCTCAAGTACCTTTCTCCGTTCGCGCCTTTCCCATTTTAGTGTACTGCGAACCCTGAAAAAATTGACAACCCAAAATAGCAGGAAAATAACAATGAGGGCGTAAGCAGCTTTGGCCCAATAGCTTGCATACCATGGATAACGGATCTGAATATGGTAGGTATAAATCTCCGACACAACATGACCGGCGACATCCACTTTAGCCAACTGAAGGTCGTAGTTACCCGAACTTAAGTTGGACAGAAGCACTTTGTTATCACCCCGTTCCATCGGAATCCAGGTTTCATTTTTTCCTTTAAAAGCATAAGCTAGGCGATAGCCCAAATGATTCCCATAATCCAAATCGGAAAATTCAAGCCGGAGGTTATTCTGATCATGCGCCAAAGTGATCTCGTTTTTATACCGTAAGCCATAGTCGTAATTACCGAAACGTTCATTATTGACATACATTGCGGTGAGCACAATCTTTTTGGAACCATCCAGATCCGCTAGCTCATTTTGCGCGGGCAACAGGACCACCTCATCAATTCCTCCCAGCACCACTTGTTCCCGCTCGGCATCGTAGTACATCGAGGATATCCTTTGTCCGTATCTTAATAATTCCGTTTTTAAACTCTGCTTATTAACCTGCCATACTCCAGTACTCGTTGCCAGCCAGATGCTTTCTTTGACCTCGGCCATGGCAGTTACTTCTCCTTTACCAACAGGATCAAAACGAAGCAATGTATTTTTCCCGTCCGGAGCAATTCGCCTCAATTCGCCATGTTCCCCTACCCACACCGTTTGCTGCCCATCCTTCAGCATAAAGGTCGCCTGATCCAATGCATGCCCAGCGCTGTCTTTAAGCTCCGTTATTTTCCCTGTGGCCACATCAATGCTACTGATCCCCTTATTATAGAACAGCGCCAAGATCTTCCCCCTTCCATTGTCAACGATCTGATTGGCAAAATCTTCCAGAAGACCGTCAGCTTTACTGAAATTACGGTTTGCTATGACCGGGCCCGTCGCCTCCAATAAACGGCTTCGGTTGACAACAAATATCCCCCCCATATAGGAGGCCACCCAGAGATTATCCTGTCCATCTTGCAAGATGTCGTACGACCATTTCGCATTTCGTCTTCCACTGGCATCGACGATTGTAAAGGTTTTAAACTGTTTCGTATGCGCATCAAACACATTGACGCCACCGTCGGAGGCTATCCACACCAATCCCGTATGATCCTCAAATATATCCCGGATACGGTTGTGTGCCAGACGATAGGTCTTGGCATCCATACGGTACCAGTTGCTTTCCGTATTTTTGTCGTCCAGCCCACGTACACGGATCAAACCATTATCGCCTCCCAGCCAATACCAGCCATTGCGATCCCTGTTAATTTTATAAAAACGGTTGCCGTCGCTGCTCGCTGTCAATTGATAGATCGGCAGTATTTTTTCCACCTTGCGGTTGGACCATAAGGAAAATCCCAGGTCGGTACCCAGCCAGATATTTTCCGACCGATCCTTAAAGATACTCCACACGATGTTATTGGCCAGCGAGTTTCTATTCCGGGAATCATGTTTGATCCGTTTAACCAACTGCTGATCCAGCTGATACGTAAAAAGACCATCATCCGTACCGACAAGCAAGGTGTTGGAATCTTTGGAAGCCATTGCTTTGATGGGATGATTTTGTAATACCGGAGTTTTCTGAAGCGTATGGTTCTTCGTATTATAGCGATACAGGCCGTATTCTGTTCCAACATAGGT
Source organism: Sphingobacterium paramultivorum (assembly GCF_014109745.1). NCBI lineage: Bacteria > Pseudomonadati > Bacteroidota > Sphingobacteriia > Sphingobacteriales > Sphingobacteriaceae > Sphingobacterium > Sphingobacterium paramultivorum. The sequence goes on along the minus strand of NZ_CP058555.1, from coordinate 289,923 downwards.
ACTTGCCGATTCCGGAATAGAAAATATAGAATTCACAAATTGATTACTCCCCGGCCTATAATCTGGGAGCGGTAGAGGCACAATATCTTTTCTCGCTGGATTTAACTCAAAAAGTCCATTATAGGTACCGATTAAGATTCTATCGCCCACCTTTTCCAGTGCATACACGGCGGTTTTTGATTTATTCTTTGGAAATAAATTATGATAATCAATAAGTTTACGTGTCTTGGTATTATAGCAATACAAACCACTTATTGAACCTATCCACAAGGTGTCGTCAACAAGTAGCAAAGACCTGACATCTCCAGGTCCCCCTGCCGGAAAAGATTCAAATCGGTCGAACTGATAGTTATAGAGCAGCACCCCCTGCCCCGTCCCCAATGCGAAATGTTTATTATCGATCAGTGCAATGCAGTAAACGAAAGTCTGAAAAGGAGATTTGGTCCCCGTGAGCGGCTGCAGCGCATAGCCATCATAATTAAATAACCCATTGTTACTTCCCAGCCAAAGCATCCCCAAGCTATCCTGTGCAAAAGAATGAACTGTATTTGCATTCGTTCCCAAGGAAATATTCCGAAAAGAGGGATAATCCAGCGATTGCCCGAAAACAGCCGTACCCACAAAGGAAAAGACAAGTGACCAATAGAAATAAAGAGATTGCATTTTTTATAAGCGCTATACCACAAACTTAATTATTTCAAATGGAATGCCACTTATCCAATCAATCGTCCGAAGCGGAAATAGCATCCTGTACGTCGATGATCCGTTTCTGACTTTTGGACCGTTTTCCAGCTGATATTCTTTACCCGGCAATCCTGCCCAACTCAAAATTTTTCAAACGAAGCCCTATAGCGGTTGTTCTTTTTAAAAAAGTATATATGGCACATTTAGAAGTAAAACCGAGAAACGGAGCCCCCTGGTGGCTATGGCTGCTGCTTTCACTTATCGCGCTGGGCTTGGTCCTGTATTTTATAAACCGTTACAACAGTGACGCTAGGTTAGATAAACCCACTCCCGATACAAGCATTAACACAACAGCGCCGCAAAGAGATACCCTTTAGACCTCCGTTGCATATAAGAATTGATCACCAAAAAAATTGAAGACATGGCATTAGAAGAAAAAAAATATAATCATTTAATTGAACTCGGTGGAAGCGATTACGAAATTGTCGACGGCGAACCTGATATCCGGGGCTGGAAAGTAAAGAATGAGGCCGGTCAACTGCTCGGCAAGGTAGATGATCTGCTCTTTGACCCTGAAAGCCAACAGGTCCGTTACATTATAATCGATCTCCATGACGCTGAATTTGTTATTGACGAAGATAAAAAGGTATTGGCCCCCATTGGACTGGCGTCGCTTTACGATGGCACACAGATTCAGGCCAGCAATGAGGAAGCTTACGCCACTCCGCCTGTCGAACCGATCGATCATAGCGTGATCCTAACTATAGACGAAATACCAACAGAGGAACCCGCAACGGATTATCTGTATAATCCCGCCGATGATGGCGAAGTTGTGGTCATAGCTGTCAGTGAAGATCAGTTAATCCGCTTACCTGCTTACCGACCAGATGAAGTTGATCCGCAAACTGAGCTATCCGTCCGTCATGTGTTTGAAGGTACCGGCGACGTCGGTTTTATCGTGAGCGACATCAGCTATCACCCGACTGAATTCTATGATCATTATCACTTTAGTGAAGATACGTTCTACAGCGGCGGGAAAAAGACGGAAAGTCTTCCTACAGATCAGAGGCAGCGCACCCGTAGAGTGGCTGCCCGATATGAGCAAGGTACCGGACATGAGCCCGGTACGCTTGACAATAACAGTGAACTATAGGACAATCAGGTATAACTATTACATCAGGTATAGATAACAGCACTTATCTATACCTGATGTCTATTTATAGCTGTTTTATCGGGCCGTATTTCCTGAATTGACTCGTTAAAATACCCAAACCGCCAGTATTTTATAACCTATCTCACAAAATAACTACTGAAATCCCTTTAACGTCATATAAACTGCATTAAAATTGCAGGATTTGTAGAAAATCAATACAAATCGGTTATGAAAGCAACATATAAAATCGTCAACGAAAAGAACAGGCAAACCATCAGGAGGTATAATGAAAAATATAGCTGGTATAAACTTGACCGCGAGGAGCTTACTCAGGAATTACTTATCCGGGGTGGTTTTCTAGCGATTCTTACCTGGTTGCTATGGTAAACTCCGTTTTCGTTGAATTTACGCTTATCGAGTTTTGCCAGGATATAATAAAACAGCATAAAAAAGGCGGATAACATTGCTGCTATCCGCCTTTAACCTAAAAACACTATTCTACAAACCGTTCAACCAGCTATTCACCTCATCTTGTGTTTTTCCTGTTTTCTTTTGAAGTTTACCTACCAACTCATCTTCTTTTCCCTCTGCATATAGTAAATCATCATCTGTAAGATCTGCATATTGTTGTTTTACCTTACCTTTAATTTCGTTCCAACGACCTTTCCATGTTAATTCGCTCATAATATTTCCTTTCGTTTTTTTATAAATAGAACATCCTGCAGCTGAAATCGTTTAAAAAAAAATGTTATCAAATGTTAAAATATTCTTTCGAATCTTCTATTTCAGCTATTCATTTTATAAACCACAATAATTACTATAAAAGAAATAAAGACAAACTAATGATTAATCTACCTTGTTCCTTTTAAAAACAGCATAAAGATTAAAAACAGTATCACGAAAAAATGAAAAGTAATCGGAACAACCCTAATATTTTAAATGAGCTTATAAAAATCAATAATGACCGCATCGAAGGATACAAGCTGGCGGTCGATCTGGCCAATGAGCAAGGCGAAGGTGCCCGGGAAGCTGTCTTCAAAAAGCTCGCTGCGCAGTCCGAAAAATTCATTGCCGAACTCAGTCCGCTGGTTGAGTTTGCCGGTCAAGACGCCACCGACCGGACGAAACTGAGCGGCGAACTTTTCCGGCTGTGGATGGTGATCAAATCAAAATTATCGGGTGGCAATATGCAGCATTTATTGGAGCAATGTGAGCGGGGAGAAGCGGTTTTCAGTGAAGTTTATGAGAAAGCGCTAGCAGAGGAAAACAAGCTATCCATTGGGGCCAAAAACCTCATCCAGATTCAACTCAGCCAGCAGCGCGAAGCCCATGAAAATATTAAAATTCTTTGCGGTATCTAAATTTTTGCATTGATGAGTAAATCACAAAAATATCGAATAAAAAATAGGCTAGGAAACCATACCTAGCCTATATAAATACAATCATCTAACTTATTTAAGGTATCCAAAAAACCACTGTCAGCGCAAGAATGTTTTAAAAAAATTTCGAAATTTCCAGGTAATAGCAACTGCTACCAAAACAAATCCGATGAGCCAAAGCTTAGGGACCGCCCATGCGCTACGTTTATCTGTGCTGAGTACATATTTCGTTTGCATGTAGCTATCGCTGCTGCTTGTGGAAAGCTCATTTTTCGCGCGTGTATTTACTTTAGATTCCAGCATCGCCAGTTGACCGTTTTGTCCAATCAGACCACTATCTGGGTGAAAGCGGAAACTGCTATTCGTCCAAAAATGCCAATACCGCGATTGACTGTCTTTTAGTTCCTTGTACACAACATCCACTTGCCGCTTGTAATGTGATTGAATTCGCTCTTCTCGCTGATCTTCCTTTCCCCTGTTTCGATAAAGCTTACAGGAACAGAAAAACAAGAAGACAATAAAAAAAAGCAACCGCTTGTAAATATACCTTACCATATCCCCTCCCCGCAGTCCAACCAATTCGAAAAGGCATAAATAGTTATCAAAGGGCGTCGCTTGGAAAGCACTTGGTCCGCACTATTCCCCTCCACGGTCAGTATCCAGCTTCCCTCCTTTTTGCGCACAATACCCACATGGTTGATACGCTGGAGATTGGGGCTATATATAGCGAAGAGATCTGCCTGGCGCACAGTTCCCTGCCTGATCTGCTGGGCCGTATAACGCCGGGCCATTGGAAAAAGTGCCGGACTCCAGGCATTGCGCGGAACAGCAAGGCCCGTCTGGCCATAACACCAGGAGACAAAAGCGGCACACCAGGCATCCCCCTTTCCAAGTCCGGTATACGCTAGGTATTCCTCTACCCGCTTGCCATCGTTATTGCCTGTGGCTTCCTGCACACCAATTTCGTGTACCGCAATATCGACAATGCGTTCGCGTACACCCGAACTGGCGTAGCGTTTCACTGATGGGTCATCCACCTGCTCCAGCCCAGGGCTGGTACTTGGGAGCTCAGCATAACTGCCTGACTGCTCCTTATCGGCTATAGCAGCATTGCCAGCACCGCCAAGAAAGAGAACAGCGACAGAAAGAAAACCGAAAAATAAATAACGCATTTTTGCCATGATGTCAATTGATTAAAGTGAACACTAAATTGCTGACGAAAGAGCTTAAAAGGCTGCCAGAGGATCTCCTGTAGCCAAAAGCAGCAGTAGATAATCAATAGTGCCGCCAAAACGGCAAAGAACAATACCGAAAGAATACCAATATCCAATACCCCTGCCGTGGGATCTATCGCTTGCAGCAGAAAGCCTGCAGCAATAAAAAATACCATAAGACAGACCAGACTAATGCCCAGTACCCATCTCCCTGTCAAAGGCCAATAGATATACTCGATATCCGCGACCAATTGTTGTTGTTGTTGTTGTTGTACTATTTTCATTTGTTTGATTTTAAATTTTACCTTATCGAATCAATTCGTTTCAAAAAAAGAGCTGCTCCCGAAAGAGCAGTCTCCATAAATCCACACAGCTAGGTGAGCACAAATTCACCTAAATACTGGCTGCTTGATGTCATCACTCCGTCCCGATGGATGTTAAATGTCCAGCCGACTATTGTCTTACCGGTATAGCTGTCTGGCAGCGTAATATCCATTGCGGCATCAAGTCGTGTTGCACCTTCAAATGCAAAAAAGAGGTTTTCTATTACGTCGTACAGAATCACAAGGACCTGATCATCGTCAAACGCATTGAAGCGGTTTCCGATCGGATCCCAGGTCAAAGACAATACCTTCGGAAAAGATTCAACTGTCTGCAACCCTACAAGAGCGGCCAAACCGCCGCTTGCGATTTTCACGACACTATAGTCGACCGTAAAATTGGGATAAGCCCCTTGAAACGCATTATTGATAAATTGTTGGAAAGCTACATTGTAGCCCGTTTTGTTTCTTTGTTTGCTGTCCGAAAAACCCAGCATCAGGATATCTTTAATGGATTTGAGAAAACTGGTTGTCATCCCAAATTTCATGCGCTGTGCCAGCTGATCTTCCGATGCTGCCTTTGAACTTTTCTTTGGTAGCGAGCGTACATAGTCTATACCCCGCCACGACGAACCTACGATGTTGCCGACCTTACCCTGGAAGGCCCCGTGAATTCCTTTTATAAATCTTGCCATACTATTATTTTTTTAAAATATTTAACCATCATGTGGCGCTGCAGGCAGCCACGATATCGATATCATGACACTAAGGTAAAGTGGTTTAGAAGCGCATTTGGTCTAACGACGCCATCTGACGCCATTTGCCTGAAATTGCCATTTATGGCGACATAAAACCGAGCTATATGTTGGGAAATACTGTATTTTTCGAGCGGTTTCGATACAGTCTCGCCCGCTTCAGGATTAGTCATTCCTTGTCAGTTGGAGGCTATTTTGAGGCCATTCAAAGGCCGCTGCATTGCTAATATGACAAGATCTAAGCAGATAAACAGCAAAGAATCACCAAAGAATAGGCAGAGAAATGGCAAAGAAATACCAGAGAATAGGCAGAGAAATAGCAAAGGATATGCAGAGAAAGACCAAAGGATATGCAATGAAGTAGGCTAGTTTAGGTAAGCTATCAGTAAGGAAATAGCAGGTCAGTATACTAGCAATACCAAACCAATGCGCCACAACAAGTAAAGAATTGGCCATAAATCAGCTATGAAAAAAGAGAATAAAAAAAGGCCAACCTTTTCATAAAAGATCAGCCTACTAAACACTAGGACTCAAATCAGTCCCTTAGCGATACTCCGCTTGATTGCATCCTGTAGATCCTTTTCGCGGTAGTAATGTTTGTTACCCAGGTAAATGGGCTTAAGGACTCCCGATTTTACCCAGCGGTTGTAGGTTCGTTCGGAGATACCTAATCTTGACACCACGGCCATGCGGGTCATCAATTCATCAATGTTCCACTTTGTCATTTGTCCAGACTCCGAAGAGAGGTGGTGTGCTGATAGTTTTGCATTGATTTCTCGCAACAATTGTACGATTTCATCCAATTGTGACATAAAATATTCCATTGGTCGATACCATGAAATGAGGGCAGCCTACCCTTTACTTATTATTTTGTTTATATACTTCATATTGGTGTTTAAAATTCTCTTTATACGATCTCGTCATTAAAATAGGAAAAGTATTTCTTGGTTTCATCAAGTATAATTCATCTGTGCGTACTAGATCAACCTTCGCTAAATTAACCAAGGTATTACGTCGTGGACGCGCAAACTTAGCGACCGGAAGCTCGGATTGTAATGCTCTAAGGTTTCCACCACATCGATAGGCCTCTTCTGCCATGAAAATATCTATTTTGTTATCGTCGACAAAAGCATAGTAAATTTGATCAACTTCTATTTCTATCATTTTGTTTTCGAGACTTTTCATCCTTAGGCTTTTTACATCACGCGTTTTCACATCCAATCTTTTGTCGACCATCTCGACTACATCTTCCATTTTCGCCTTTAAGGCGTTAAAACTAATCTTTTTACTGAAATAAGTATAGATACCAGCCTCATTGGCTTTAAAGACATAATCTGTATGCGCAGAACAGGCCACCATCAATGGCGGATTAGGGATCAATTTAGCCAGTTTGATTCCATCGATATCGGCATCGCCAAGGTCCATATCCAGTATCAAAATATCCACTTCATTTTCTTTCAAATATTCAATGGCTTGCACGGGTTTATTCACGATCGCGATATCCTCATTGATAAAAGGAAGCTCTTTTAAGGACATCAGCACATATACCAACGAACTGGGTTCATCGTCCACGATCAATACCCTATAATTTAGCTTATTCATTTCTTTTCAAAAAATTTTAGTTTAATATGTATAGAAAAGACCCCATTTTGTTGCTGTGTCTCCAGTGTGGTCTGATAATCTACTTGTTCCAGTTTCGCGCGCAGTAATCCAAAGCCAGTTTCAGTGCTGATTTTATCACTTTTGGGCGCCCAATGGTTTGTGCAACACAAAGACATTTCAACCCCGTTGCCAAGGAGCGTAAATACGATTGGATAATCTGCCGATATAAGGGCATGTTTTAGACAGTTTTCCAACGGGAAGAATAATATGCCTGTTGGTATTGCCGGGTAAGTAGGCTTTCCTATTGTAGGCTCATAGCGAACGGCTCTTTCTCCATAGTAATCCTGTAGTAGTCGAACGAAACAATTGAGCTCGTCAAGCTCTTCCTCAAAAGGTTTGAGTTCACCATTTTTCTCGATTTCCAGCAAATAAGCCAAAAACTGGATGATATCTCTTTTGGTACGTTTATCGGATGGTTCCTCATCGATCAACATCTTACCAAAGCTCGTCAGGAATATCGTTGTCAGGAAATGCGAGGTGTATTGAATACCCAAAGCCCTTTCCCTAAATTGTCCCAAGTCCTTATTCAGCTCATTTCTCTCCTTTTTTAACAGCGATGCTTTATAACGAAAGAAAACTCCTGCCGCCAATAAATTAGCGACCAGATATCCACTGATAATCCTAAAATAAAACTTTGGCAGATTAGCGGATTGCACATGACGGGAGAAATGTATATTAACCTTCGGAAGTATCGTATAAATTAAGGTATGGACACAGGGGATAACAGTCAGGGAAATAAGGACATACAGCACAACGCTGACTATTCTTCGTTTATACCCTTCTTTCCAGATATATAAGTACAGTACAGTTATCACATAACTGTATACCGTATACAAAGATGCAGCGATTACAATCTGGATGAAGGGAATAGCTTCTTCACTCCATAACAAATTTGCCAACCCTACTAAAGTCAACATAAAAGCAAAAACAAGCATATTCTGATACGCCAAATGAAGTATGTTTCGCATGGTAACCCGTCAGTTTACTTAACAAGTTTAAGTTAAAAAAATATTTTTATTCAAATTGGTAACAAAAATATTTTCTGTTAAATATTCCTTTCCTTTCTTCGAGTTGAATATGAATATTTTCTGCTAGTTTCAAACTAAAGTTAGGCGTTATATATGATTTGATTTTATAACAATTGAGAACATGTAGATATGCCCAGCATTCCCAACGCCAGGGTTCATCCTTGATTTGATTGGCTAAGAATTGAAACAGCAATTGCATACTGCGCAATAGATAATCTTCTCTACTTTCGTGGCTCAATCGAAAAATCTCTTCCCCCATAAAAAGGTAATAGCGGCCGTCTTTGACGGAATGGGCTAGTGGGACAATCGGCATTTGAAGTAAAAAACTCAGTACAGCAATACCTTTGCGTACATAGATAGAGCTTTCCAAAAAACTAACTTTCAGTTTTCTCTCCAGCGTATCTTTAGTTCCACTATTTCCATCGGCAAATATCAGCAAGTGTCTCCCCGCACGCATCGTCGTCCTGGCCTTCAATAGTACACTTGGATCGTCGCTCATCAAAAAGCTGTGTAATGTTCCCTTTTCATGACATAGATCACGAAGTGCTGACATTTCTTCCTGATGCTTTGCAAATACTTTTCTATCCATTAAGATATCGAACTGGATGTTATTTTCAGCTAGTATTTGGGGGATATAGGCATGCATCCCCAAGTGATATAGTACCAAAATGCTCGGTTCGGCTTTCGGGAGCGATTCTATAGCGTCAGTATTCCAAATCAGATTAGAATGCAAGGGTTTGGGCAAATGATAATTGCACCATTGTTGGTAAATAAATTGGTGTTGCTCCCATTTCAATCGGGGCATGTAGCGGTGCAGATGCGCCGAAAATAGCGCATAGCTCCAGCTGTGGTTGTCTTCTGAATATATCATTTAAGGCGATTTATTGAAGGGAGGAAGAAAACATCCCTGTTTTCGTTCCTCCCTCAAGGGTATTTGGCTGCGCGAATTAGAAAGTTAAGATGGGACAACTTTCCTCATCTTTGATCTCACCGGAAATAAAAGATTGCAGCTCATCCCATTGTAAAATAGGCTGCGCTTCCATTGCCTGATCTATGCCATTGAATACCTGATCTTTCAAGATTTTCATTTCATACTATCTTTGATTTACAATTGGTCCTTCAAAGGATTGTACCTTCCCTTTGTCGAACACTTGACTACTCCATATCGGATCCGACGGTGGCAAATATGTTAGAACAAATAAATCCTTTCAAAAAAAATTGTACATATACCGGTTAATGTCACTTACAATTCAAATACAGCTTAGATCTGTCATCCACAATCAAAAAATGTCATCTGAAATTTAATTCCGTCAACTGCATTAAAAAACAAGTCATGTACAATTATATTTGGCTCCCTCCAATTAAACTTCATAAAATCATCTTTTAACTATTTATATAATCGAGATGAAAAGAACTTACAAATTTTCTTTAGATGAGGGTTTTAGCGCAGTCAACCAACCTCAGCAAACATTTAGTTACCCCATCCGCAATGCAGAGCAAATGCATTGGCAATCTACCGACAACCAGATTAGCGAGCAGATCTTCGATGGGCGGTATGCTTACCTCTATTATTACGAGTATTGGATCAACGAGGCAATAGATCTCCAGGTGGAGATCACCATGAACGACCTGCATCTCATCTATCCCCAGTTAAGCACAGGGCATATTTACGGCAAACGTATGGATCAATCTTTTACCTTCGAACTATCAGAAGCAAAAGGTGCATATTTTTACCTCGCTAAAGGCATTTACAACCTACACCTGCCAGTAGGCCACCACATTTTGATTGGCTTTATTGTCGATGCGGGCATGTTCAGACCACCTGTCCTACAGCAATTCGCTTTTATCAGACATCTTATACAAGCCAAGAAGGAACAGTCTGCGGCAACACTTAAAAGTGCAGACTTTAGGGTCGGCCCGCTGACCATCAAATATCTGCGCATTCTATTTGGCAAGCTTAACCCCAATACGCTAAATAACGAGCATATCCTGCTCAGATACTTAATTTTCCTGGTTCATCTCAGCCGCTTTAAGCTCATCGAGGTAGAGGATCCGATCCTTCCTCTCCCACAGAAAGCGAAAGAACTGCTCGAAGTGATCGTCTTTCATGAAGGCGCGAAGACGCGCATCCATGAAATTGCTCAGGTCCTAGGTGTCGATCCAGCGAGTCTAAGCCGCCAATACCATCAATTTTACGGTATCAGCATGCAGGAGGAACGCAATATGCGCTTGCTGGCCTTCGTACAAGTTACCATCGTGGAGCATGATAAACTGGGTGCTACCGCAGATGAGACCGGATTTAGTGGTCCGAGTGAACTCAACCGGTTTATAAAGAAGTTGACCGGCAAAACTGCATCGCAGTTTAAGGCCGAAATTGAAAAAGATCTCAAACGCTAAAAATAACCGATAAACTTAAACATGAAATTTAACAACAACAAAAAACTAGGCACTAAAATCACCCAAGCCATTCTTCAGGATACTTATGAGGCCGTACCACAACTGATGACCTTGTTGGCTCCGGAAGGATGGCGAGAAAGTTCCTTCCATCAGGAGCTTATGGTCTGCCGCTATGAGTTCTACCACGAATTTCTCCATGTGGATGATTATCCGTCCACAGAGATCGACTGTAGGCGATCGGAAACGGATCAGGAAATCAGCTCCGAATCAGCGCTCAGTTTTGATGAATACCTCTACCTCACCTTTCCTCCATTGGGCAATGATCATTTGGAGCTCTTCTATATCCTATCCAGCATTTTGATTGAAATTACCTTTACTTCTGCTCTCTACCGAGACCATGAGTTCGATGCTTACTATTTTGACGAAGTGCAATGTGAAGGCATCATGATCCAGCTAGCTTATGTCAATAATCAGGTTGGCAAAGAATGGGCTAATATCGCTTTCACGGCCTTTCCGCCACCCTATCTCGATGAGATGGACGTACATCACTGTCTGGAACTTTTGTTCACAATTCTAAAAAAACATGGCTTTAAGCTGGATTATTGGCATGGTGAATTACTCTACATTGTAGAGTTGCAAGATATGTATTGGGCTATCCTGTATGGGGATCTAGACTACGAAGAAAAAAATAGTCGGCGCCAGCAGATCAAATCTGATATCAGCGAAATCCTTCAGCGTTATGACAGCACCTACATTGATCCGCTTAACCTGTCATCAATTGTCGACCTGCTCAACCGGCGCTGGGTATGCCCTTTTGTATTGGCCTACCTCCATGTCTATCATGAATTTCCAAAAGGCTACCCCTATCTGCTTTCGGATTATGAAGGCTACTAAGGAGCCGATCAAACTTGGCATATCGCTCGATCAAATTTGGCCTAACACTGGGGCTGTATAAGGAGGTAATTTAGTATTGTAAAACTTGGTAAGCAACATGAACCAAATGAATAGACATATCAACAATAAAGATGTTCAGCTTGATAAGATTCCATTACAATCGAAAAAAGCAATAGAACTATTGTTACGATTGGCCATGTCGCTTGCTCGCTTTTGCTTAGTTCATTGGAAAGAAATCGCGGTGACATTTTATGGTTCCTTTATGATGGGCCTCTGGATTTTCGTCGCTTACAACAAGATTACAGGTTTTGACCAAAATATGGAAGGCATGCTTCGTCAGCCATTCCCAAGACCTTTTGCCATGTTCTTGGCATACGCTATACCAGGTAGTGAGCTTACTGCCGCACTATTGATCGGCTATCATCGCACCCGGTTATTTGGGCTGGGATTATCAGCACTATTAATGATGGCGTTTACAGTCTATGTCGGATTGGCCATATTACATGTATGGAGTGACAAGCTACCCTGTAATTGCGGTCTGATCATTCAGATTGGCTGGAAAAAACATTTTGTATTCAACGTCTTTCTACTACTGATCAGCAGCTGGGCCTTTGTACTCCAATGGTGGATATTAAAATCTAAACTTCATATCGACAAGCAAAATAACATAGATCGTTATAAAATCACCAACTCGATCCCATTAATGAGAAATCGAAAAAGGGAAACCCTGCATAGGTTGAAATGTAAGCACAAGCATACGAAAGAATAGCACCAAAATCCACAGCGGATCTCTGATGCAAGGCTATCGGAGTGAAGGGCACGTCTGCCAAAAGACATGGATTACCCTGTATTCCTGCTGATGGCTACGGACAGAAAAAATTGGCAGCTACAGGCGGTTAAAAACAACTTATTTACCATTTAAAGTTAAGGTTATGAACCTAATTAAATTTATCAAGACAAATGTGATGCCTATTCTGGGATTAGCCATTGCAGCCGGATTATCAACTTGGTCGTTGACATCTGCAAACACCACTAAATATGCCGATCCAATGGATTGGTATGAAAGACAACCTGATGGTACGTATCAATTACTGTCTGGTGGTCCAACCGACGAACCATCAAATGGCTGTGAGCCAGTTCTTGAGGAGATTTGTGCAAAAGGTTTCGAACCGGGTACGGCCCCATCAGTTATCAATGATGTAACTCCCGCAGATGCGACTCGTTATCATGCAGAGCCGTAATATTTTTGGTTAGCAAAGGAAGCTCCGTGAAAGCAATGTCTTTCACGGAGCTTCTCATTATTTTGCAGTTACTTCCAAAGGAAATGGCCAGGTCCAGCGCGGATCATTGGGTGGCAAAACGTATTTGTTTCCATTTACCGTTCGTTCCAAAGTGATATCGCCCCCCTCGATATTTAACCGTCGCAGATCAGACCAACGGACTCCACGAAAAATCAATTCTTTTCTTCGCTCCTCTAAAATCGCTTTCAAGGCTTCTGCCTGAGAAAGATTTTCAACAGGCACATATTTCCCCTTTTCCCAGCGCCTCTCCAAAAGATGATTTAAATCATCAAGTCCCGTTGAGACTTTACCGTTTCTTACACGACATTCCGCCCGATTTAAATAGATTTCGTCTACCGCCAATCCCGAGAAATAATTACTCCGGGTAGAGAAGTAATTATATGTTCCCCTAAACCGATAACCATTCGGTCTCTTTTCAAAGAACAATTTCTTGCGCAGATCACTATCGGCATAGCTATTATAAAGCTGATCCGGAATTAGGGCACTCAAAAATGTAGTTGGATAATATTGATACGGATCTGCCAGCATTCCAGTCCAATAAATCACCTCCGGTTTGATGATGCCCGATTGATTATTGCCTGTCAGCGGTTCTGTCAGCGCCATATTGATCAGATTATAATCCAAGAGAAAATCTGTGATAGCCAAGCAGGAGTCAGCATATTTTTCCGCTTCCATATAGTCCTGCATCGTTAAATACACACGTGACAATAAGGCATAGCCTGCCTGTTTGGAAGGTCTTGTCGGGAAATCATTATTTTCCTTCAGGTATTGCACACTTTCCTTCAGATCACCTACAATACGGCTGTAAGTTTCCGATACAGTAGACTTCACCAAATCTTCATTGATATCATCTGTCATTCGTAAGGGAATTGATTTTTCATCATTGGCGGTCCCTTTACGATATGGCGGTGCAAAGACCTGTGCTAACTGATAGAATAAATGGGCACGATGAAATAGAGCCTGCGCTTTAAGATAATTTAAATCAGCTTGTGATGCAGCGATCTTATCTAAATGATTCAAAACCGTATTTGTAGCCAAAATCGCACGGTAAGGATATAGCCAGTCCAATACTTCGACGCCTGTATAAGGCTGTGCATCCCAGGTATAATAGTTTTGCATCTGGGGGCGCAAGTTGGCATTGAAGTCAGCATCCAGCAGATAAAAATTATCTGCACCTGACTCCCCCAGTTGTGGTGTCACCCCTTGACCATTTGTTCCATTTAGATAGGCATCTCTGTCCAAGAGTGCCTGAAAATGAACCAATGTGGTCGGAATGATTAATGAATCTTTCGGCTTTTCATTGAGAAACTCTTCCTTGCTGCATCCACTGAACAGTAGGCTTATTATCAACAGTTTTATAATTGATTTCATGTGTTAAAAATTAAAGTGATAGATTTAGACCAAACGCGACCTGTCTCGCTTCTCTTGGATTATTGTTATAGTAAGGATCAATGCCGCGGTGATTCGCTTTCCATAGCATTCCCAGATTGCTGAAATATAGAAAGGCTCTTACGTTTTTCAATTTTCCGAGTTTAGGAATGGAATAGCCAATATTGATGTCATCAAAACGGATGTGATCGCCACGTTGCACGAGTGCTTCTGAGTATTTATAAAAATTGTCCCGATTCACATTAGCCGGATACACAAGAGAAGGAATAGCTGTGTACATTTCATCCCCAGTTTCTTGCCACCTAGCCGCATAGTCTGCATGCCCGTACCAGTCACCGGCAAACATATTGGTATAATTGACCGAGTTTGTTCTAAAGTAATAACCGAATTTAAAGCTGATACTAAAAGAAAGGTCAAACTGTTTATAGGTCAATCTATTCCTTACCGCGCCGAAATGTGTCGGCTGGGCAGTGCCAAAGAAAACAAGATCTTCCAAGGGCGTCTGGTTATACAAAGCATTGTAGTCCTTCGAAAGATTTCCTGCCAATAAACCCTGTGGATCGCCATTGGCCGGATCAAGTCCCTCCCATTTCAAAGCGAACACACTGTATAGCGGTCTGCCCTCCAGCGGATTTGCTAAGGTGATCGGTAGGTATTGCTGGCTTGTGCTCGCTACCGGCAATAAGTACTTTGTTATTTTGGAACTTGTATGACTATACATCCATACGGTTTCCCAGCTCAGTGCGCCTTTAATATTCTGCGTGTTGATCTGAATATCAATGCCGCGTCCCTTCATATCAGCCACATTCATGTAGACACTTGACACACCGTAGGTAGGATCTACTGGAGTACTGGCAAGTAGATCGACCGCTTTTTTAGTGTACCAATCGATCGTTCCCTTAATACGCTTATTCAAAAACTCAAAATCAATCCCCGCATTCCACTGTTTCACTCTTTCCCAAGAAAGTTTACTATTCGCTATGGTATTGAGATAAGCTGTTGGGAAAGGATGCGTAGTACCGCTTGTATTTAATGTAATGGTCGATATCGCATTGGCATTGCGTGCAATATTTCCGCTGACACCATAGGTACCTCTAAGTTTAAAGCGGGAAAACAGTTTGTCCAATCCGATATCTTCCTTTGCCATATCCCAGGCCGCACCTAATGACCATAATGGTGTCCCCTTGTCATTTGTATTGAGGCCGAAGAGATTCGCTTCATCCTTTCGTAAACTGGCGTATACATCATACCGATTTTTGTAGCGATAAGATAAATTGCCAAAGTAAGACAAGAAGTTGTCTACTGCCCCATCCTTGTAATCATTGAACGCGATTCGCCTCGTTGCCGTAGTTGTCCGCCGTGGAAAATAAATCAACAGATCCACTTGATTAGCTAGGGCGCCGTTTTCGGCATTGTAACCTATGTTTTGGTAGTTTTCATTTTGAGTCCGAATTGTACGGATCTCAAATCCGGCCATCGCATCCAGTTGATGTTCTTGCTTCCAATTTTTAGAATAATTGAGCTGCCCTCTCCCTTGATGGCTGCGGGTGCTGCTATAATTTTGCCAGATAATGCCACCCAATGGAAATGGATAGGTGACCAGGCCTGTGGTACGATTGATCTGTGCAAGATCGTTGATATTGTTTCGTGCATAATACGATTCTTCGGAAAATAGATCCCGACCGTTGCCGGCTTGATGCTGATATTGGTATTGGAGCGAAGCCTGCAATCCATCGAGAACTTTATAGTCCGCCGAGACAGCGAAAAGTAAATCCTGCTTATCTGTGGAATGCGTCTCGCGATTTATTTCGTCTAAGGGACGATATGTCCAGTCCAACAAGCGGCCATTACCCACGGTGTCCAAAAATCCTTTTCTATAATTCAGATACACGGGCAACGCATTCCCATTGTCATCAGCCAAGCGTGCATACGGTGATAAGGTATACGTACCAGAGGGTGCTGTTCCCATCCCATCATTATTTCCATTCTTGTTGTTTGTACGGATATAACTGATTGTCGTTTCAAATCCGAGCCGATCCGTTACTTTGAAGCGATTGTTGGAACGCAGTGTAAATCGCTGATTGGATGTACCAACCAATTGACTACGCCCTTGATCCAAACCAGTCGAAATGTAATACTGCATCCTGTCATTTGCACCACTGACATTCACGGCATTTTGACTATTTAGTGTGCCCTGATAAAAATATTTCCGAAGATCTTTTTTCACATCCTGACCAGCCAGTTGTGCTAACTGCGCATCAAGATCAGGCGCGTTGGCAATCATCAGTTCCACCGCATCTGGCACTACAGCAATTCTATTGCCTAAGGTTGTCGGATTTTTATAAGCATCATATCGGCCATTGTCAAAAAGAAACTTTTCCAAAGCGATGCGATCTGCCGAAGACATTATTTTGCGGTGATCGAGATCAGGCTTTCCCTTATAGGACAAGTTACTATTCCAGGAGACTGTGGTCGCTCCTATTTTTCCTTTTTTGCTGGTCAGTACAATAACACCATTACCAGCACGTGCACCCCAAATGGAGGCAGCAGCTGCATCTTTAAGAACAGATACGGAGGCAATATCATTGGGATTGATATTTTCCAGATCACCTTCATACGGAAAGTTGTCCAGTACGATCAAAGGTTTGGCTTCGGCATTGATGGTACTGCGGCCACGGATCAGAAAGGCATCCTGTGCCGCAGCATCTCCATGATTAACCAATAATCCTGGAGATAGATTCTCGATACGTTGGATTATGTTTGCACCGACATTCCGATTGATCAGTTCTGTTCCGATCACATCGACACTACCGACTACCCTTTCTTTTGAAATACGCTGGTATCCTGTGTTGATCAACACCTCTTGTAACATGTTCTCAGCTTTAGCTAATCCAATTTCTATCGTGTTGGATGCACTTAGATCAAATGCTACTGTCTTAGGTCGATACCCTACCCGCGATAAGGTCAGGGTTCCTTTTGTCACTTTTGTTTTAATTTCGAATTTGCCCTTATTATCGGTAGACGCTTTTACTGTTGACTGACCGACAAGTACCACGGTAACACCTTCGATCGTCTCGTTTGTGGAAGAGTCGCGTAGTATTCCTGTCAATAGACCTAGATTATTTTGGCTATAGCCAAAATTGACCGATAAAAATGATATGATGACGAGCACAAAGTATACTTTGATCCCGCTATTTAGTTTTAGTATAGGGTTCATTATGGGTTATCTTATATTAGGCTTAATTTCAGCTGTATTGTTCTCCGCAAGAACGAGCACCTCTATTTTTCTTTTCTTTTTCGAAGCAATAAGACCATAAGGTTTCAGGGCCTGATTGAGCTTATCAAGATCAAATTGGAGGTCTTTATAGTAAGGCGTCGACACTTTACCCGTAAATCCCGACTCATCTATAAAAAGAGGTTGATCCATTTTCCATCGTGTCGAATAGTTGAGCTGGTTAACAAAGTCTTGAAAAACCTGCGGACGGCCAGTGCTAGAAATGCTCTCTCTAGGGCTATTTTCCTTTAATTTGCCAATAATGATACAATCCTTGGTGAGTAATTTGCGCTCAATTTTGACGTCAAATTGGAGGGATAGATCGTTTACGACTTGCTTTACCCAGTATGATCTGGTGGTATCCCTGCTGATCAACTGATAACAGAACATAGCCTCCAAGCCATGAAGCTTATCAATTTCCAAAAGCTTTTTATTGGTGATGACAGTTTTATTGTTGGGTTGTTGCAAGGTCCGCATAAACATGGAAATGGGATCAGCATTGATATAATAGACAAAGATTTTGTTTTGTATTATTTTTTCCGAAATAATGCTTCCGAGGCCATCTTGTCCGCTACTAAATGTAGAAACAGCGAAACTGTTAATATCAGCCGTGTCTATAAAATCTGTAAGATATCGGCTCCGCGAATAATCAAGCCGATCATTTTTAGTCGCCAACTTAAAAGAATCGTCTTTCAAAGCGCGCCGAATATTTTCATCTGTTGCATTAGATCCTTCAGTAATAGCGATGATTTTGCCATTTTTGATCCATACCTGATGCGGAATCATTTTATGGGGAAAATATTGTTTCAGGTATTCTGTTTTTGTACCCGAGAACAGTTTAATTCCCTGTTTTTTCAGAAAAGCATTTACCCGATCTCGATCTTCATAACTTGTCGCAAATACCGCTAATTCATCTTTAAAAATTGGCTGTAGGCTATCCAGCTTGTGAATAGACTTGATACAGGGACTGCACCATGTTGCCCAAAAATCAATGATGATTAATTTCCTATCGCGAAACTGACTAAGTTTAAATGGATCACTTTTAGATGGAGCATTAACAATGTCTATTGGCAAATCCCAAAGGGACTGTGGGATACTGTCCCCCACTTTCAACGGTTTGATTAAAAGCCCATTGGCCCCGCTGTCCTTGCGGGGCGTCTGAGCTGATAAACTAAACATAGAAACTAAGAAGTATAAGATCACAAGTACCGAGATCTTTAGTATTTGCATATGCAGTAATGCGCTGCTATTGGATTCTAGTTTTAATTTTTTCATCATTTTAGGAATTGGGGTTGGATGAGGATACGCGATTAAAGAAATCGGAGATTTCCTTGGTTGTCTTTAACTCTTCTTTGCTTGTTTCGAAAACTTCCGAAAGGAACAGCGGAGCCAAATCCAAATTGCTTAAATGCGCTGTCAGATAAGCAACAAGAGCCTTCAATAAGTCTAGTGAGAATGCAGAAAGCTGTTCTGAATTTACTTTTGACTGGAGTTCAATAAGATTGTGTCTGATTATACCAATTGGATATTGTTTCCAAAAACCTTCAATGTCTTTTAAAGGGTAATAATCAGATAGATGAACGTCATAAAGAGTTCTTTCTAACGCGAGAATGTAATTGCATTTGGGTTTCATTTTTTAAGTTTTTAGGGCATAACTTTAAGCAAAATGATCCCATTGCGTTAAATTAACGCATATAATAGTCCCTTTGAAAAAAGTTACGCGAGGTAAATAAAATGGCGTCTCAAATGCGGTTATAAAACAATTACACGAGGATTTAATAGAAACGACACCGCATCAGTTAAAGAAGTTCAGACTTTTGTAGACTGATTTATTTCTTTCCGAACCTGAATTCGAAAAGGAATAATTATTTAAAAACTATTCCGGAGGGCAAATTTTAAGAATCAATTGATTCTTAAATGCTATAGTCCCTATATACAAATAGAAGAGAAACCTCCCTTGCTCAAAGGCTGAGCGTGAGAAACTACGCGACCCTATTATCAAATTAATAAGGGAGGTCCTCTCTACGAATTTTTTGTATTTTTTTAAGTTTATAATTTTCATTCATTTTTGGTTTTCAGTTTCTCACGCTGTTACCAATGAATGACTATACAAAGATAAGAAAAACAATAATATTATTCCAAATTTGGTATAATAAATTTTTTATTTTAGATGTCTATTTGTTTATGGCTGAACAGTACATAGACAAGGAAAATTTAGAAATTATTAGAGAAAGACTTTGGGCTATTTCAAATAAAAAGAAAATTACTCTTGAGGATATTCAAGATCGCACTGGATTTAGCTATAGTCAGGTCCACCGGATCGTTCGAGGGAGTAACAACATGTCAGTAAGTGGTTTGATTGCAATCTGTAAAGCGTTAGAAGTTCAACCTAGGGAGGTATTTGATTTCGAGATCAAAATTCCCAAACATTTACCACTAAGAAGAGATCGAAAGGCTTAATTCTTAAAGTTGTTCGATACGCTCGTCACATAACCGAATGACTACTTCTTCTAATTTATCAACTTTACTTATTAATTTCTTCAAATCCTGGGGATCGATATAATAATCATCCTTATAACGAGCATCGATATAAGCATCGTTTAATATTTTAAACAATCTATTCTCCTCACTGTCCGTGCGTGGATCTCTAAAGACTCGATAGAGATCTTCAGAAATATGCTTAGCATATTTACGATACGCTTTAATACGGTGAGTTTTGGGTTTATAACCCGTATAAACTAATAAAACTCCTCCATAGAACTTTTCTGCTGTTTGATTTAAAATGAAAACTACTTCATTCAAAGGTAGTTTATCTGCTAGAAATTCTTCATATAATAATTTAGTAGCCTTTAAAAACCTCGAGCCACTTTTAACCCATTTATTAAAGTCTTCAACAGCAAGTTCCTTTAGCTGTTCATTAGTCAAAGGCTTACTTTCGACAAAAGAATGTTCTCCGCTATCATAGAGCGTTATCCCTTCTTTGACAATATCGCTAAAGAAGTATTGCCCCCTTTCTAAACCGCTATTGATATAAGAAATTGAATGTACAATTGCGCTTACCTCATTTTTAAACTTCCCTGTACGATTATCAATCTTACTCGCAACGTCAACTTCCTCAACTTTTTCCTTGTCAGATAGAACCACCAAAATATCATAGTCACTAATATAGGTATAGGTTGTTCCTTTATCGATATACTCATCCTCTACCCACTTGCCAGTAGCGTGACTTCCGAACAGAATGATCTTAGCCGGATTTGTTATCTCACAGATTATTCCGACAATTTCAGCTAATTCGTCTTGTTTATGCTGGGGTAAATGAGACAGTTGGTTCATAGGGTAAATTTAAGAAAATTACTTTCAATCAAAAAAGCGCGACTTTAATAAATCATTGTAAAGTATTTTAATACGGGATTCCGTAAAATATTAATTTGTTGATTTCTTTTTTTTGCATTAAATTAAATAACCAATAAGCCATATAAAAAACATCAAAAGTATGTTAGATTTATCCAAAGAACAAGTCTTAGAGAAGCTTAAGCAAATAATTAATACCAAAGGATTTATATATGCATTATGCATGATACTTTTTGAAGACTTTCATCATGATTTAGATAAAATACATTTGGTAAATTATCGAGAAAAACTGAGTGTTAAAGAATGTGCATTGATAATAGGTTTTTTAGTCCAAAATGAAATAGATTTCACAACTCCCGATTCTCCTGAAAAAGTTATTGAACTAAAAGAAAAGACCTATGAAGTCATGCATGAGCTACAAATATCCTTAAACTCACCACAGTCGACACAGCTTAAAGAAATGTTTGAAAAACAAAGTAGAGGTGAAGATATTTCAAATCTATTTAATAACGAACCTGACATATTTGCTAAAAATGGTGGTATGGTAGAGCCAATGTTTTATGCAGGAGATGGAATATACGATTTCCAATACCTTGAATATTTAGAGAAGAAATATAAATATGACAAAGAATGGCTTTGGAATAATAAAAAATTTGATATAAAAGAATCCTCAATATTAGTAAACAAAGTAAAAGCTATTTTACATGAAAAATCAAAAAAAGTAAACCTCTTTGATCTGAGGGAGACCTTTCCCAAAATAGCTGAAAAAGAATCAAAAAAACTAAAAAGGCATCACTCGCAAAAAGAAATTGATGAAATAACAAGACAACAATATGTGCTGGCCACTTTTTACCAATACCACAATCTATTTAAAAAAGGCTTTGACAAGATGGAGGCTGATAAGGAAGATTGGGATTTCTTCTATAAAAATTTACTTGACTTATTTATTGTAAGAAATGAAGATTTCAGTGAACATAATAGCTTCAATAATTTTATAGCAAACTTTTCTTTTAGTCCCTCAAATGATGTAAATAAAGATTATAATGGACCCGGCTATTTCAATGTACTAAACTCTCGACCGTTTATAAAAATTGATTCTAGTAGTTATTTCGTACCTATTAATTTTCTCGTTGCCGAAGCTGTTTATGAATCTCCGTTTTATTGGATGTATGATGATAAAAATTACATTAATAAAATCGCAGAACATCGTGGAAATGTTGGAGAGGAGATTTCTTTTGACTTACTCTCTAAAGTTTTCGGTGAAGAAAATACGTTTAAATCCGTTCTAGTCACGACTAAAAAAGGAGAACCCGATACAGATATCGATGTACTATGCGTATTAGGAAACAAAGCTATTTGCGTTCAAGTCAAGTCTAAAAAGGTTACAATGAACGCCAAAAGAGGGGTATTCGAACAGTTAAAAAAGGATTTTAAGGGAGCTGTCCAAGATGCCTATGACCAGGGGCTTGTTTCAAGAGAACGTATATTAGGGAAAGGTGCAAAATTCACTGATAAAGATGGTAATGAAATTCATCTAAACAAAGAAATAAACGAAGTGTATATTATGGGATTGACAACTGAAAATCACCCCTCTTTAGTTCATCAAGTTAGGACTCTTCTTTCTAAAGAAAAAGAAGCACCATTTCCACTCGTTTTGTCAATATTTGACCTAGAACTATTAGTACATTACCTTCCCGATCCATATGATTTTCTTTATTATGTGCGTCAAAGAATAGCGTTGATGGACTATTTTTTTGCCGATGAAGAGCTTGCATTTCTCGGTTATCATTTAAAATATAAACTATGGAAGAATGATAAATATAGTGGAGGAATCATTGATACAGATTTTGGCGCAATTATAGATCGAAATTATTACCCTTTTAAAACAGGTCTATCGCACCTTCTTTCTGATAAAAATGATCCTATTCTTAATAGATGGAAAGACCCAAAATTTGATCATCTTGCCAAAATAATAAAAGGTAGTAAACATTCATATATTGTGGATATTATTTTCAACCTTCTAGATTGGTCAGGAGAAACCAGAAAGGATCTTGTTGATCATATGATTAAAATAAAAAAAGATTCTATTAAGGAAAATTCCGATAAGAGTATTGCAACAACAACTGCTCCAGAGTTTGGCTTTAGCTATCAGGTTTTCAAAAACATTGATTTAAACAATCTCGAAGACAAAGTTCAAGCTTATTCTATTTTAAAGAAATATCAACAGAAATGTGATTCTTGGCTAGGGTTAGGAAGTTTTGCCAAAAGTGGAAATATAGTTGATTTCTTAATATATCTAGACGAACCCTGGTCTTTCGACCATGAGTTAGACGAAGCTTGTAAAGATTATTTTGCACACGCTAAAGGAAAAGCTATAAAACTTAATCCAAAGTTATCAATAAGTCGCAATGATCCCTGTCCGTGTAAAAGTGGGTTAAAATATAAAAGGTGTTGTGGTCTCAGATCCAAATAAGATTTATAAATTTTTCTAAACAAATATTTATTTTTAGAATATAATTATTAAATTAAAGCATTAACCGACAAATTTTGGAAAAGATAGAATACGCCGATATAAATAAATTTTTGGTTTCTATAGGTTTAATGCTAATTGTCTTTGGCATTGTATTACTATACTACTTTTTAAAGGAAGATTTTAACATTTTTTTGGATAATAAAGTATTTTTTAGCCTGCAATCAGAAGTTCAGTCAATTATATTAGTAAAACGTAAACAGGTATTATTTGTTCAGCAGGCTATTCTATATCTGTCACTTTTATTTTTTACAATTGGAATTATTTCACTGATTTATGGCCTTAAAAGGTGGTTCAAACGACAGAAACGTATTGATGAAAAATTCGACACTGAATTGGAAAAATTAAAATGGGAACTTAAGGCTATGACTCCAATGGAAGTTATTGAAAAAGCTCAAATAGAGATTTCTGAGATTAATTCTTCTAGTTCTGAATTGTCAGAACCATTTTTTAGAAGCCCCTTAATTGATTATATGAATGTTGAGTCTCGAATCTATAAAGTTTTTGAAGCTTATAATAACGTATCATTTGAAATTTTGACACATAGAAAGGTAAATTCAGCCGAAATAGATATTCTAATGTTATCAAAAAACAAAAAATTTATTGACCAGGTTATTGAAATTAAATATTTTAAAACAATTATAAACAAATCTATAATTGAAAAATCATTGACGAAACTCTCCCAACCGATCTATTCATACAAAACGTCTGTTAGAAGAAAGGCAAAACCTGTTCTCTTATTTGTTTACAATACTTATACTATTATTAAAGAAAAAGTTCTGGAGATAACAAATGATATGTTATTGCTTTCTCAAAAACAGGAGATGCTGCATGGGATAAAAATCATTTCTACACATGTCGAGAAAATTGAACAGCTTGACATAAGTAAGCTGCTGAAAAAATAAATCCCTCACCAATAAAGCTTACAAACACTCATCGACAATTATCTTAACAAAGTTACCAAAAGAACAATTTTAAATATATGAGCAAAACATTTGGATCAATCTGGCGCAAAGCCGATTTCCACGTACATACACCATATTCAGCCTTATTAAATAATTATGGTGATGATTTCGATAATTATGTTCAACAGTTGTTTAAAACAGCTATTGAAAAGAAAATTCACATTATTGGCATTACGGACTACTTTACGATAGAAGGCTACAAAAAAATAAGGCTGGAGTATTTGGCACAGCCTGAGAAAATGAAAATGCTGTTTTCAGCCCAAGAAATTGAAAAAATAAAAAAAATTCTTGTTTTACCTAATATCGAGTTTAGGCTAAACAAGATTATTCAAATAAATAAAATTAGGGATGGTAAAAAGATATCAACTGAAAATGGCAGGGTTAATATGCACGTCATATTTTCGGATGAGGTGTCAATTACAAAAATTGAAGAAAACTTTCTTCATGATCTTAAATTCATTTATGAGGCTGATGTTGAAGAAAAAGACAAATTTAGACCGCTAAAGTTGAACAACCTGATAGAGCTCGGCGACAGGTTAAAAGAGGAACAACCCAATTTTCTTGGATCAGCTTTACAGGTTGGAATGACAAATGCTGTGGTGGATGATAGAGATATTAACAATATTTTGACAGGGAACAACACTTTTAAAAATAAATATCTAATTGTAATACCAGCAGATGAGGATTTGACCGAAATAGCATGGAATTCGCAAGAGCATCTTACGAGAAAAGTGCTTCTTTCTAGAGCTCATGCTTTTTTTAGTTCTAACCCAAATACAATTCAGTTCGCCTTGGGCAAAAAGTCAGAAGGTCTTGAATCATTTTTAAAAGAATTTAAATCTTTAAAACCATGTTTATGGGGTTCCGATGCTCATGATTTTGAGAAGCTATTTGAACCAGACAAAGCAAGGTATTGTTGGGTAAAAGCTGACGCAACATTTGAAGGAATTAGACAAATATTATTTGAGCCAGAAGATAGAGTTTTTATTGGGGAACAACCAGAGTTATTCAAAAGGATAGTTTCGGCAAAAGGAAAATATCTCAAATCTCTTAAAATTAGTGCGATCCCTGAGTATAAAGAAAATAAGGGAAAATGGTTCTCATCATTCGAGTTACCCCTAGGATTGGAGCTTTCAGTAATTATAGGGAATAAAGGTAAAGGGAAGAGTGCTTTAGCTGATATCATTGGATTGCTAGGTAACGCACATGTTGATAGAAAAGATTTTTCATTTTTAAACCAAGAAAAATTTTGTCAAAAAGGCTATGCTGAGAACTTTGAGGGTAGCCTTACATGGTTTGATAATTCTGTCAATTCAAAAAATTTAAACGAATTAGTAGATCTTTCCGATATTGAAAGAGTAAAATATATCCCGCAAGCTTACCTTGAAAAACTGTGTAATGGCGAAGATACCAAATTCAAAGATGAGATTAATAAGGTGGTTTTCTCTCGTTTAGATGACACGGACAAACTTGGCAGGAAAAGCTTCGATGATTTAGAAAAATATAGCTCTGAATTAATAAACCAACAAATAGAATTAGAAATTGGTAAGCTTAATCTTTTAAATAAAGAAATTCTTATTTTAGAAAACAAGAAAAAAATTGAATACAAAACGGTCCTAGAAAATAATAAGAGATCTAGACAATTAGATTTAGATAATTTAAAAAAGGCGAAGGATCAATTAATAATTGTTAAGAATCCTGAGGAAGATCCAAATCTTTCTGTAGAACAGAAAAACAAGCTTGAGAACATTTCAAGAATAAGTAACGAAATAAATCGACTTGAAGGTGAAATAAAATCTGTTCAAGATAACCTGAGAAATCAAAAAATATCACATACTGATTTAGATGCATTGCTCAAAGAAATAAATTACCAGAAGCAGTATTTTGATAATTGGACGAATGAGAAAAAAAATACTTTTGATCACTTTCAAATAGATATTGAAAAGACAATACAACTTACTATTGACACGAGTATTATTCAACACCAAATCAAACAATTTACAAAGGAAATACAAGTTAGTGAAAGTCTTATATCTCCTATTTCTGTGATAAATGATGGGGTGGAAATAAGTCTAGCATTCCAATTAAACCAACATCTTTTAAATAAAACACAGATCGGGGTAGAATTAGAAAAACCTTACAGGGAATATCAAGAATATCTAAATCAAATTAAGGACTTCGAGTTAAAGGAGAAGGAAGTACTGGGTGACGAATTTACCCCGGGGACTCTTCTATTCTTCACTACTGAGCTCGAATACCTAGAAAATTCTCTACTTACAGAATTGGAGAAGCAGATAAAAAAACGCAATGAAGCACTTTCAAGAATATTTGATCTTAAGCAACAAATACAATTGATTTATAATAAAATGAAGGGCGCGATTACTTATGTTCTAAAAGAATTTGCAGATGGGCAAAATATTACAATCGAAACTTCTTTTAAATTGGATAAATTATTTCATATTAGGTTCTTCGAATTTGTAAATAGATATGGTGACTTTTACCAAAATGGAGATGAATACCTTAACGAGCTTATCAATAAATTCAATTTTAACAATATCGATGATATAATAGGATTTGTAACGGAATTATTTAATGGTAAGCTCTTCATAAAAGATGGGCGACAAGGAGATTTTTATAATTTCTTATTTTCTATGGATTACTTGAAACCAGAATACGATCTTCGATTAAATAATAAGAGCCTTAATCAACTATCTCCCGGTGAAAAAGGTGGTTTATTATTGATATTTTACCTCGTTCTTGATAAAGATAATAAACCGCTCATTATCGACCAACCAGAAGATAATCTTGACAATCAAAGTGTTGCCGAAATTTTGGTTCCATACATAAAGAGAGCAAAGAAATTTAGGCAGATTATCATGGTGACTCACAATCCAAATCTCGCTATAGTGTCTGATGCTGAACAAATAATCTATATGAATATAGATAAAGAGAACGATCATTCAATTTCATTTGATGCAGGATCCATTGAAGATAAAACGATTAATAACCATATTGTAAATATCTTAGAAGGAAAGATGAAGGCATTTGATAATCGTCGTGTAAAATATAGAACACACTTATAAAAACAATATAATTACAAATAAATTTAATGGCGTAAAAACACTATGGTTCCAATTTTTGAACAAGGGAAAGGTCAAGGTATCGGACACTCATTTGAC
This sequence comes from Sphingobacterium paramultivorum, assembly GCF_014109745.1. Classification (NCBI taxonomy): domain Bacteria; kingdom Pseudomonadati; phylum Bacteroidota; class Sphingobacteriia; order Sphingobacteriales; family Sphingobacteriaceae; genus Sphingobacterium; species Sphingobacterium paramultivorum. Next base: position 262,448 of record NZ_CP058555.1, on the reverse strand, counting down.
ACATTTTTAAGAAGATTTCTTGATATCTGCGAAGAGCACTTAAAGAATGATAGAGCAAAAGCATTTGCTTTTATTCTATATGACTTCAGTGATAACGCTACAAAACAAGTCTTAAGAAATCAAGGCGGATTTACTAAACTAGATCGTTTATCAGGACAAGAACTATCAATTTTCTTTTTGCACTCTGAAAATAAAAGACAATTAAAAGGCTTTAACGAAATTTTTCTTCATGCATTTGATATATCACAAGACAGTAATCTACCGTTTGTATTATTTTTTAAAATAATAGATCGCGAAGTCAAAGATATTGAAATTGTTGAATTGGAAGAAGCCAACATTATTTTTGCTTTTGAGGAATTGTATCGAGTTATTGATGTATATGTAAAGAAACTCAAAGGCTATAAGAATAATGAAAAAACATCTAATAAGTTTATTCATATCTTCGAGTCTGTGAAAAGAATTTCTGCAGAAAAATTCATTGAATATTTAGTTACAAAAATTGGAGATTATACTGGACAACATCTATTATAAATCTCAATCTTAAAACAAAAAAAAGTGACTGATCTATTTTTCATACTATTTTCTCAAAAGTTTTGCCGATACTTTTTCGGCCTAATTTCTATTAGAAATGAATTGATCCCATCAAAAAGGTCCATATATCTACTTTAATTATATATCTAACCGAAGTTTAAAAATATGAATGCATTTCCAGAACTAATTAAAAGCCAACTTGATTTTCTCCAAAACTGGAGAAATAAACTTGACGAATTAATACAACAGCTCAATTACCAGGAGGGCGATATTAGAAAGGATTATTTCCGTATGAGTTATAATAATGTTAAACAATATTATATTTCGTATACATCATATTTAACGTCATATTTAATAAACGATTCCCTATTAATTAGTCAAGATGGCGTCGATTCTAGATATGGAGGTCATTTACTAGAAGTAAAAGCATTGACAAAAGATATTAGAGATTTGAATGGATGTTTTTATTCTATGAATCATAGAGTATATATTATGGCATGGTCACTTTTTGAATTAGCAATTTCAACAGTTTTCAATCATGTATGTCCTGATAAAAAGAAAGAAGATTATTTTAATACAAAATTTAAAGAGATAAAAAATAAAGTTCCTAAAGAACACTGGGAACAAGTTAAAAAAACATTGAAAATAAAATCAATCAATTTACTTCCAATGCCAACGAAATATGGATATCTCCTAAAAATCGCTAAGGGTTATGATGGAAATAAACAAAACGATTTAGAATTCCTAACTTTTTTCGGAAAGTTTAGAAATACTGTTCATTCAAATTTCATATATTTTGGAGAAGATTTTGACTATAAGTTTGGTCAAGCTCATTTTGTATTCCGAAATGGGAAAAGTGTAAAATGGACCGATCCATTTTCATACCATGAGAATATACCAACAGTAGAATTATATACTCACCTAATCGGTCGATTGAACGACATAGCTCTTAAAATATTTTCAGCGTTACATTATGAAGGATTCATTGGCTACCCAGATCCAGATGCGGAATAATATTTTTGTTAAATAAGGATAATACTAGCTATAATTTGATATCAGAAGCATCTTACTATCAATTCTTCAAAAAGATTAAATAAGAAAAGGCAATAAAGTCATCAATATAGAAGATATACCTTAGTATGAATAAAGAAGAATATTTTTTAAAAAGCAAAACATCAAAATGCCAGACATTGAGGTGTCCAATTACAAATTATTGCACAAGGAGGGCATTGACTATCTATTTTTATGCAGATTTCAAGTATTTGAATTACCATAATTCTGAAATAACGACATTAATAAAAGAAGGTATTATCCCCGAAGATTTCGAACAAAAGGCCATTCCGCTTCAAAGTCCTGTCAACATTTGGAAGAAATCGAATATCCACATTTATTATCAACATATGTGTCCCGAAGTAAATCTCTTTGAGAGTGAATTTGCACTACCCTTTGCTATTGATACAGCAAGTACAGATGGAGAATGCGACGATTATAGAAACACAAATAAATTTAAAAATAGATCTTATGGTCACTTTAGCGAGTGTGCAGAATATAATCACTTTATTTTCCACAATAGAAAGCAGAAAAGTACAGGTCAGAGGAAAAGATCGTTAATCTCAAAATCATTGAGATTTGAAATATTTCAAAGGGATAACTATACTTGTCAATATTGTGGCCGAACACCGCAAGATGGTGCAAAATTGTCCTTAGATCATAAAATTGCGTACTCAGATGGGGGTAAAGATACGTATGAAAACCTTATTACCGCTTGTATGGATTGCAATATGGGAAAAGGGAATAAAGTAATTTAAGCTTATTTTATAACTATGACAGACTATTGTTCATATTACTTCAGCAAATCTCTGAATGATCTTACCTATTCGGATATCCAGTCTTTTTTCCAACAAGAAAGGGAAGAGTCCATTACTTTGGAATTTAAGAGTGGACAGGATAATACAAAATCATTTGACGATATCCTCAATAAAAAGATAATTCGAGCTATCGCTTCTTTCCTAAATTCGGAAGGTGGAATTTTAATTTGGGGGTCGCCACGTGAATCCGAAATAACAAAAGGTGATAAGAAAGTAAAAATAGCACAAGGTGATTTACAGCCAAATAAAGTTTACAATGAGAAAGATAAGCTTGTAAATAAAATCATTAGATCTATTTCTTATATGCCAGTTGGCGTCAATGTAATCGTATTAGAAGAAAATGATCAATATGTATACATCTTCGAAGTACAGGAAAGCCAAAACAAACCTCATCAGTATAATGATCAATATCCTATAAGAATAGATGGACAATCTCTCCCTGCCCCCCATTATCTTGTTGAATCAATGTTTAATCAAGTTAAATTTCCAACCATTGAGGGATACCTAAAACCATTATATTTTATCGAAAAAGACGGCGACTTAATTTTACATTTTGATTTCAAACTCTTCAATTTTTCTCCTTCAATCCCAGGGAAAGATATTCAATTATATATAAATACTACGGGTGGAATATTTGAAGAAAGCAACGATAGTTTTGTTCAACCAGATCCAACGAAATTATTATGTTTCGGGCTCAATCCATCTCTCAAATTAACTTTAGCTATTAATGTATGGCACTTAAGAAATCCAAATTTTAAATGTAATATCACAATATTTATTTCCGGAGAAAACCTTCCAACTAAATTTTCTGAATATCGAGTTGATTTTCGAAAGTTGAATCACAGCTTTAGAGAAGCATTGATACCAATAAATGAAAATCTTGATCTACACAAAACGAAAGATTTATTAGCCAACGATAGGGAGTCACTGATTGCTAGATTTCTTGAAGATGATGATTTTTGATTCAATAGTTGATATAGTCAAAGATGTGTTATTGCATAGCACAAAAACCTTCATAATATATATATATGAAGATAGGACATACCTTTTTGAATTTTTAACTTTAAGTATTGTGTTTCTCTCCTATTTTATCCACCAAAAGTTATTGTTTTTCTTTTTATTATATTTACTCAAAAAGCCTCGCAACCTTGGCTAGGTTTCGGAAGGTTTATAGCACGGCATCCAATAGACACACAATGGCACTCGAATTAATACCTGTAATAGAAATTGGATATAACAATAAGGACATTCCAACACCAGACAAATATCCTTATTGGGAATACCCTATATTATGGGATAAATATAATGCTGAAAGCCACAAAAAAGCAGGTTTTAAAGACGATTTAACTCCCTATTTAGCCGGATCATCATTTTACCGACTTTCTGAAATCACAGACAGCAATTTAACGAAACTTGTAATTGACCATACACACGAAATGAGGGCAGGAACATACGAACGAGAACAAGTGGATATTACGGTTTGATTTGTGCCAGTCATTTCGGTCGGATGGGTTCTTCATCAATTTTGGTGAAAGTACAATAAATAATTACACTTTAGATATTAGGCCAAGTTTCTTTTCAAAGATAATTCCAACCTTGGCTAGCAAGTTATAAATTTGCGCCTTTTGATATACTAAACCATATTCTCTTTTAATCCACTGTATCAAAAGAGGTCCGGTCCACTTTTCTGATTGATATCCATGATTCAATGGCGTTTCTTTTATTACCAGCTCTTTGATTCTTTCCAGCTGTTCTTCCGACAACCCGCTACGCCTCCCTCGTCCTTTCTTATCTTTTAATCCTTCTATACCTTCCTTTTCAAATCGGTGCACCCAATTTGTTATCTGCTTGAAACTGATACTGTGGAGTTCCGATAGCCGTCTGCTTGAATGTCCCAAGGCTGTATATATCGGTGCATAACGGGCCATTCGTATCGGCGATATAGGTCCAATTGTATCGGTGATTGCGGGCCAGTTTAAACAAATTGGGTATTTCGGAGCAATGGGTTCTTCATCAATTTTGGTGAAAGTACAATAAATAATTACACTTTAGATATTAGGCCAAGTTTCTTTTCAAAGATAATTCCAACCTTGGCTAGCAAGTTATAAATTTGCGCCTTTTGATATACTAAACCATATTCTCTTTTAATCCACTGTATCAAAAGAGGTCCGGTCCACTTTTCTGATTGATATCCATGATTCAATGGCGTTTCTTTTATTACCAGCTCTTTGATTCTTTCCAGCTGTTCTTCCGACAACCCGCTACGCCTCCCTCGTCCTTTCTTATCTTTTAATCCTTCTATACCTTCCTTTTCAAATCGGTGCACCCAATTTGTTATCTGCTTGAAACTGATACTGTGGAGTTCCGATAGCCGTCTGCTTGAATGTCCCAAGGCAACCAGATATACCAAATACAGTCTTACGCCGACAACGTAAGCATCATTTGTATTTAATAATTTTTTTATTTCTCCTGCCTCTGATCTTTGAATTTTTAAGACTGATTTTCCCACGATATTTCTTTTTGAAAACAAACAAATATATGGATAATAATGTGTAATTTATTATTATACTTTTATGTCATGATTCCACATTTTATCCTTCCTTCTAATTTACAGCTAAAAGCTCACACAATATATTCCTCTCCAGGAGAACTTTGTATTAATACATGTGCTTATCAAAAATATTCAGTTTGTCCTATTTGCAAAAAGAAGAGTATTAGGATCCACAGTAGGTATTTTAGGACTCTTTTGGATCTTCCTATTTCCGGACATATAACGAAAGTCAAGCTGCGTGCTAGAAAGTATTTCTGTGACAATATAGCCTGCCCAAGAAAGATTTTTACTGAACGCTTCCACTGTGAAATCAAGCCTTATTATAGAAGACTTATGCGCTCTAATGATCTTCTTTTTAAAATGGCACTTGAACTGGGCGGAAATAAAGGCGCATCAATAAGCGGTTATGTTGGACTACCTGTCAGCCCGTCCACTATTTTACGGGTGATCAAAAGAGTCAATATACAACCTAATTCATTAACATCTGGTGTAATTGGCGTAGATGACTGGGCTTTCAAAAAAGGAAGGACCTACGGAACCGTTATTGTTGATTTAAAAAGAAAAGAAGTTATCGACCTGCTGCCCGATCGTGAATCGGGCACCCTCGCCGAATGGCTAAAAAAGCATCCGGAAATAAAAACAGTTTCCAGGGATCGATATGGACCATATGCTTTGGGCATAAAAGCGGGCGCCCCTCAAGCCAACCAGGTTGCAGATCGCTTTCACTTACTGTTGAACCTTGGAGAAGCAACCAAAAGGATTTTTCAATCAAAAGGAAAAGAACTAAGGGAGATATTTAAGCTTTACAATGATCCCAAAAGCGAACGATCTACATCAGCTGAGACTGAGCAGCCAGCTAAAAGAGTATTAGAAATCGTAGAGCCGAACATTTCGACGGCTAATAATAGTGTCGCTAGAAAGTATCTTTTTGACAAAGTTAAAGAGCTACACGGAAACGGTATTACGCTAAGACAGATTGCCAGAATTACGAAGCTCGCGCGTGGCACTGTTAGAAGATACGTTTTAATGGACTCACTTACAAAAAGGCAATCCAGAAGTTCAACCAACCTGGACGCTTTTATTAACTTTCTCTTGATGGAAGAGAACCGAGGTAAAACATACCGCGAACTGCATGAAACAATTGTAGAGATGGGTTTCAACGGAAAATACACACAGTTCTGCCACAAGATGAACGAAGTTTATCAAATGCAGCCATTCACTAGAACCAAAACAGTAACTCCCATAGTAGCAAAAACCTGGTCACCGGCGAGGCTCTCCTTGATGCTCTATATGGAATTAGAGCAAATTAAGGGAAATGATGACAAGGAATTTTTGAAATTACTGTTTGATAAATTTCCGCAGATAAAACAATTGGAGCAGCAGGTAAAGGGTTTTAAGCGATTGTTTCAGAGCAAACAGGACGGTCTGTTAAAAAATTGGATTGATGAGGCGATAAAATCAGAATGTGGTTTGAAAAACTTTGCTAAAAACCTCATAAAGGACTATCAGGCAGTTAATAATGCTGTCATAACATCCATAAGCAATGGTCAAGTTGAAGGCCAGGTAAACCGAATAAAAAACATCAAAAGGAAAATGTATGGGAAGGCAGGCTTTGAGTTATTAAGAAAAATGGTTCTTGCTAAATCAGCCTAATTCACCAAAATTGATGAAGAACCCATTACTCCGAAATACCCAACAAGCAAGTGCATTTTTTGGAGGCTATGTTCTTCGCATCGACCAGCAGGACAAATATTTTCCACAATGTTGTGGTGATCTTTCAGATATCCATTATTGGGAAAAACTTACAAATGGAAAAGATGGCTTTTATGCAGGACATCCGCAACCAAAAGTAAAAGTAGACACGAACATAATTACGCTTGATTTTACTGTAGAAGAGTTTGACGAACACTTTGCCCCCACACCAAAAGATGTATTAGTTTCATTTGAAATCTCATCTTTAAAATCAGCAATTGAAATTGTAAAACAGGAACTCGAAAATTTTAAAGTAAGACTGGAGAAGATAAATCGGGACAACAATTTAAATATTGAAAGAATCTGCGAACTGTTGATATGGAATGATGAAGACTAGTAATAAGGAAAACGGAATGGCTAGATTATAGCCAATTTTAGAATTCAAGTATAGCTGTATTCACTCAAAATGAAATTGACTACATTAATCTGACTGATATGACCGCATCTTTTCGTGAAGGAAGTGGCCTAATTGGAAAATGGATTACTAATAAAAATACATTAGAGTATCTGAGGGTTTGGGAGAAGATAAATAATTCCGTTTTAATTACCCCGAATTCGGGGTAATTGAACAGGAAGCGGGGACAAATAGATTCATTATGTCTGTGGGCCAATGGATTGAACGAGCGAAGGCTGTAGGGATGATCGTAAAAGCTGGAAGATATAGAGGGACATTTGCAAATCTATTTCTTATCCTATGCAAAGTCGATCGAAGAACAAATCTGTTAAATTTGTAAGACTGCAAATGATCAAAATCCAGATAGAATGGATAAATATTCCTAATATGAAATCAATATTTGAGAAAAACATAAGAGAAGCGGTCATCGAAAGAATTAACTTATTACACGAGGACAGCGATGCTCTTTGGGGAAAAATGACAGTAATGCAAATGGTTAGGCATTGTATATTATGTGAACAATATTACCAAGGATACATAAAGGTTAAGCGTTCATTTTTAGGGCGAATGTTTGGTCAAAATGCGATAAAGGGGATATTGAAAGATGAAACAACAAGTTTTGGCAAAAATGCCCCCACATCCGCTGTATTTATCGTAAATGAAGACATACATGATTTAGAAATGGAGAAACGAAATTGGAAATTATTAATCGAGCGATATGAAACATTTGAAAAAGATACATTTGTACATTGGTTCTTTGGTAAAATGTCCAAAGCCCAATTAGGTCAGTTCATATACAAACATTGCAACCACCATTTAAAGCAGTTTGGAGCGTAACCCAAAAAGCCATGAAACCGCTACATGGGTCAGGCGTTATAAGGGGTTCGTTTTACGGCAGGTATCTGAAAATGGAATAAAGCCAATTTCATATCAGATTACCGAACAGTATAAGCTGATGAAGTATTTTATGAATAATCACGAACGAATGCTATCCGAGTTGGGGTCAGATTATTAAATCAAACTGGTTGCACTGGCCGAACCACATTTAACCAGACGTCCGAAACTCCACTTTTAAAATGTCCTGTTTTGAGAGGAGAGGTCAACTGGCAAAACTCACAAAATTTGGAAGTATCGAAATAGACGGAAATAGTGCTGGTTTTTTCACGATAGCAAACTTTGACTTTGGTATTTTTGTCAATAACACCAAGATAAAAGCTAGACTATTCAAGTATGATTATTCCGCGACAGAGTTAGAATTTTCAACGTAACTAATCATGAAGAATTGCCCCTACTTTAGCACCAATTATTTTTAACATCCTTTCAAATCCGACATCCGTCGGATGAGTACCGTCCACGGTTCCTTCCGAATCATCGCCTATTAAATGATCGGTTGGCAAGTAGTACAAGTCTTTATATCCGGCTTGCAGCAGTTTTTCATATTGTAATCTAAAATTCTTATTCTGCTCAGTCAATCTTGATTTCCACTTCAAATTGTAATTGCTTATCTCCCGTGTAATACTTTCTATTAACAATATAGGTACACCCGGATGAGATTTACGAAGCCGCGCTACAAAATTAAAGGTTCTTTCTTTCACCTCCTCGGGGCTACTATTTGGTACACAATCCAAAATGAACAAATCAACAGTACCGATATCACCGAGCATATCTGCGACAGCCGGCTCCATACGGGCATTTCCGCTCACTCCCATGTTAATCACATTAGCATTTAATCTGCGTCCTAATTGAGCCGGATAAGCTAAGCCTGGACGGCTTGCTGAGGCTCCATGGACAATACTTGACCCATAAACCACCACCGTTTTATTAAAAGATTGTCTAGTGGCTAAAAAGGAAGCTTTCTCATCAATAATCACCTCGAAATCCAATAATTCTTTGTACAAAGGAAAATAAAGAAGAAATTCTTTCTCGGTGTTAGCCATATCTTCGACCACTATAGCATTACTTTCTGCTTTCTTGAGATCGGGACGGGCCACCCCGGCAAAGCGCCAGCCGTTAGCTTCCTTCACATATGCATCAAATCCCCGTGACATAATTGGGGTCGAATTATTACCCAATTCCGCATCGACTGTTTTCCATCTCAAGGATAGTTTACCGGTATTGCTCTTAAAAGTGACATACATTCCAGTAGCGTGTGTATACAATTTCTTTACGGCAGCAGGAAGGCTTTTATACTTTAATGTGTCTACACGGTGATATCTAGGGGTATTTTCAAAAGGCTTACCTTGAATCTCAAATTTAGATGCAGGAATAACTTGTTGCGCATAGCTAGAAAATGAACTACAAATAAGGATGATAAAGAGAAGCGTATTGATCTTTTTTTTCATTGCACTTTAAATTAATGATGAACAAAAATCGTAATAAAATTCGCCCCCTATGGGGACGAATTTTATTATTTACTGAGCTTAAGCTCTATAAATGTTGGGTAATGATCAGAAATATAATGTGTATATTCATTTTTGACAATACCGCTTTTGGTAACCCGTGAGGCTGCTACTGAATTGGCCCAAATAAAATCAATACGTTTAGGATGACCGGTATTCTTTTGTTTGATATTCCCATTACCATCCTTAAAAGTCGGAACAGAACTTTCAAACTCCTTATGTAACAAACGATAAGTATCTTTAAACCCTGCTTCATGTAGTTTCCCCAATACAGAATAATCGATCGCTCCATTGTGCAAGTTACGGATGTGATCATGTTTTTGCTCACTTTGCTTCATTGCGTCCAAAACTTCCTTTCCATATTTGTCCTTGTCCGATATATCCAGGGAATTAAAGTCGCCCATAATGAGTATAGGTTCGTTACTCGGGATCTCATTGACTTGCGCCAAGATATCGGTCACTTCCTTCAATCGCTTCTCATAACTGAATGGCGAAAAATGAATGACAAAAAAGTGTATGCCTTTTATTTTCGCATAGATGTAGCTATGCCACATATTTTCAGTGACCTTCCTAAAATTGACCAAAGGATACTTGGAGGTAATGGCCACAGGAAATCCATCTTCCTTAGATTGTAAGACATAGTCGTGACCGATACGCTGTCCCAATTGTTCCAGTGTTTTTTGCGTATATCCATTCATTTCTTCCAGGGCAATCACATCCGGCTTCCAGTCCTCTGCAAAGTTTGCAAACCGATCGATATTGACCGAATCTTTCTTTAATCCATAAAGGACATTATACGAGACAATCTTTAATGTTTCCTGCGCATTTGCAATACACACATTCGCAGCTACAATGACGGCAATAACAAATAAATTTTTATAATTTTTCATTTTCTTTTTCTTTAAGTACCTGATTTATCCCAACCTTTATTCTGTTCGAGCTTGGTATTCAACTGTAGTTCTTGTGTCGGAATTGGATAGTAGTAATCTTTTTCCTCCGTCCATTTTTTGAGGATGTCCGGCAAATTGACAATACGGCCACCATTTTTTCCATTTTCCAAAACCAGTTCACCTAGTTTCTGATATTGGACACCAGGTTTTTTGGTAGGCGCAGTGCCTTCGTAAATCACCAGGTCCAATTTGCCATCTTGATCCAAATCGTATTCGCCTGCTCCAGGAAAATACATACCATAAAATGGTTTGGCAACTTTCGCTCCTTCTTTCCAGCGTAACAAGTCATTGTAGCGTAGACCTTCTTTTACAAGCTCGATACGGCGCTCTCGGCGAATTTCCAAGATTGCCCCTGTTTGGCCACTCTTACTAACATTGGGATAAGCAGCCAAAAGATAGGGATCAGCTTTGGAATTGGCATCGGCCAACACCAAATTGGGCATATTGACACGATCCCGAAGTAATTTAATGGATCTGTCAATATCATTCTGATTGATTGTACCCAATTCGGCCTTTGCTTCGGCATAGTTAAGTAATACTTCTGCATAACGGATAATGGGCATATCATTGGTGCTTTGCCCAGCATCAAAGCCCGGTGCAAGAATATACTTAATATATTGATAACCTGTTACTGATGTTGCAAAATCAGGAACTGATGTTGTATTCGCACCAATACGCTTGTAGCCAGGTGTGCGAACCGTCTGCGATAGCCGCGGATCGCGATTCTGCGTTTCTTCGTAAAACGATAGTTTATCAAAGTTAGGCTTGTCGGTAAATCGGCTTCCATCTTTCATCAAGTAATTATTCACAAGCTCTTTAACCATACCCGGACGGCCGTAAGAAGCGGACAAAATATAGAAATTCGCAGAATGGACAAAAGGAACAGATGCGCTATACTGCCGCGCCAAGATCATTTCTGCAGGATTGGCATCTTCTGCAATGAACAGCTCCTGATAGGCTTTATTTGGGTCACTTTTGTAGATACTGTAGGTATTGGACTTCATTAACTCGTCGGCGGCAGACACACTTTGCTGAAGCATGTCTTCCCAATCGCCCAAGCCATGGTATTTGCGAAATGTACCCTCAAATAAACACATGCGGGATTTAAAAGCCAAAGCGGTCCATTTGCTGATCAATTGAGCGCTTTTGGCTGTACTGCAATTGGCGATAGCAAAATCAAGATCTTCAAGTAATTTAGCAAAAACAACTTTACGTGAATCTCTAGGTTTGAACATCGCAGGATCATCCAGCTGATTTACTTTGTCATACCATGGTACGTCACCAAAGCGAACGATCTTGTCGTAATAAAAATATGCACGAAAAAATCGAGCAATACCATCATACTGCAACCGTGCTGCCTCATCTGCACATTTGTGCGAATTTTCAAGATAGAAATTTATACGGCGAAGGGACGTCCATGTCCACCCTCCTCCACTTGCTGGAGTAGTACGGGTGCCCTGAAACTCAGAAGCGAGCGTATTACGTGCTTCGTCATCGCCCTGACCCGGTGTATTGTAATGTATGGCCAGCGCATCAGGAAGATCTGCATAAAAAGCATTGGTAAAGGTCTGCAACTCGGAAGCGGTCCGAAAATAGTTTTCAGGGGCCAGCTCTGCTATGGGATATCGTTCCAGATAGTCGTTGTTGCATGAGCCAACCACAAGTCCAACAATAAGTGTAAAAATATTAAGATTTCTTTTCATGATGTTTTCATTTTAAATAATCGTCATGTATAAATTAAAACGATAACTGAGCTCCAAAAGAATAGACGCGGCCTACAGGATAACTCCGCCCCGTATTATCGCTCATTACTTGTTCGGGATCGATGTAATCGGTCTTCAACTTCGTCCAGGTATGTAGGTTTTCTCCACTGAAGAACACACGTAGCTTATTGATCTTTGCCTTTTGAGTAAGTGTGACTGGAAATGTATAACCTACAGTCAGATTACGCAGCTTTAGGTAGGCTATATCTTGCATATACATATCGTTGGCGACAGAGAGTTCAGAGTTTTGCGCTGTATAGCCGCGTAAAAAAGGGAAATAAGCATCAGGATTTTCTGGCGACCATATCTTATCCTGAAAATTAGACGGAATAAATGAATCGTATGGTCTGGCATAAACGGACCAAAAAGCTTGTGCTTCAAGATTAGGATACCAGTTTTGCTTCCCTACTCCCTGAAAAAAGACGGAAAGATCAATGCCATTCCAATTCGCTCCTAGGTTTAACCCATAGGAATAACGCGGTTGATCATTTCCGATAATGGTACGATCACCAGGATTGGAAAGCGTATTATCGCCAGCATCAATAATACCATCGCCATTGAGATCCAAGATTTTAATATCTCCTGCCTGAAGCATACGCAAGTCTGCTGTGGGAGCCTGAACACGACGCCTATTGATCTGATCTTGATTGACGATTTTCGCATACTCCTGTGCTTCTTCGGTTGTCTTGAAAAATCCGTCGTAATGATACCCCCATATTTCGCCCAATTTTTGTCCTGTATAATAATTGCTCAATAGCCCAGCATCGTTGGCAAACTTGGTAATTTCAGCCTGATAATCTGACAGCATTGCCCTAACGGAATAATTAAAAGGTTTTCCGCTTACATCAAAATGGTCCTTCCATAAAAGGGAAAGCTCAAAACCTTTGGTCTTGAGGTCGGCTGCATTCTCCTTGGGTTCAGATGCACCAAATACAGCCGGCTGGGTTTTGCCTTTACTAAGCATACCCTTTGTCTGCCGGACATAAAAATCAGATTGAAAATCGAGCTTGTTATTAAGTAAACTAAAATCAAGGCCAATGTTGCTGGTGGTAATTTTTTCCCAAGTCAATGTGGGCGCTACCGGAGCGGGACTATTGGCAACATTTAACTTTTGACCATTGACTAAATAGGAGATCTGACCTGTACCCATGGATGAAATATAAGCATAGGTATCCACCTCCTGGTTACCAAGTGAGCCGTACGAATACCTAATCTTCAGGTTATTGATCTTGTTTTTCAGTGGAGCGAAGAACTTCTCCTCGCTGATGCGCCAGCCTGTAGAAAAGGATGGAAAGAATCCAAAACGACTGTGCTTTGGAAAACGTGAGGTACCATCGTATCGACCACTTACCTCCAGCAAGTATTTGCCTTTGTAATCGTAATTGGCACGATAGAACCCTCCACGTACTGCCCATTCATCGCCACCTGCCTCAAACTGCTTCTCCCCGATCACCAAATCAAGATCATTTAAATTCTCAGACAATAGATCCTGACCGATTCCTCCAATGCGCTTATAAAAACGGTCTTCTTGATTAAAACCGCCCATTACAGTAAGGTGGTGATCGCCAAAATCTTTTTGGTAAGTAGCAAAAACATTGATAAAATGCCAAGCATATTTACCCATATTTTCCCGAAGCTTATCTTGATTCAAAGCTCCGAGTGAAGACAATTCGAGCTGTCCCGGATATTTCGAATAATACTGTTTGGTCTGTCGGTAGGAATAGTCAGAACGATATTCACGATAGGAATAGTTTCCAGTTAGGGATAGACCTTTTCCCAATTTCAAAACCGCTTCTGTCATATTGGTAAATTCTGTGCCCCGCGTATAGCCATGCATTGTGCCACTTTCGAGCGCATTGTGCAGGCCGTACCCAATAGGATAACTATTAATACCCGAATACCCCGTAAGTGTGCCATCCGGATTTCGCGGCACGTACATCGCATGATAATGGTAGGTCGGACTATTGCTCACGTTGTTGGCAACGGTACTGAAATTATTTTCCAGTCCGGCCCAATCATAGCTGGATTTGAAAAAATGTGTGCTATTGCTGATGGTCAGCCAGCTTCGGATATCTGACGCGATATTTGCACGTAGATTATAACGTCCAAATTTATCGGGATCAATATTGAATATCCCTTGTTCACTCGCCTTGGAACCAGATATCGCATAACGTGTATTGCCAGAAGATCCAGAAAAAGAAAGATTATGCTCGTTTTTTGGTCTTGTTTTTTTGTACAAATAATTGAACCAATCGAAGTTGGCATAGTAACGATATATGTCATTGCCACTAGCATCTTTCTTAACCACAACCCAGGGTCTATCCGGATTTTCAGTCTTATCGTTAACACGTGCAAGTAATTCTTCATAATCTTCATCGGTATAACGCGTGGTCCGATACCCTAATGCGTTGTACATAGCGTCATCGTTGATCTTCGCATTCCAATAACCACTCGTGATGAAATCAGTATTTGTGGCATGGGTAGTGAAACCAATATTATTATTATATTCAATGGAGGTCTTTCCATTTTTACCCCCTTTTTTTGTTGTGACCAAAACAACACCGAAGGCACCACGCGCTCCATAAACAGCCGCTGCGGAAGCATCTTTAAGCACCGTTACGGACTCTACATCATTGGGATTAATACGATCCAAGGTACCTAGAATACCATCAATCAAAATCAATGGACCACCACCGTTAATGGATGTGTTTCCTCTCACATTGACTGAACCACTTGTACCGGGTTTTCCTGATCCAAAGACAATGTTGAGATTGGGAATATTGCCCTGAAGGGCTTGGGTAAGCTGTGTGACAGGACGATCTTCAAACTCCTTACCCGATATTTGGCTCACCGCCCCGGTTAGGTTAACTTTTTTCTGTTCACCGTAACCGACTACAACGACCTCATCCATTGCAGTAATAGCGACATCTAGGCTAACTTGAATTTCATTTTGTCCATCTACATTTACCTCCTTGGACTGATAGCCTAACATTGAACATACAAGCTGATCATTATTTGTTTTAAGGCGGATCTCAAACCTACCATTGTCGTCGGTAGTTGTTCTATTATCCGTTCCTTTCTCCGTTATAATAACATTGCTAATTGGATTGCCCTTTGAATCGACCACTTTTCCCCCTACGCGACGCTGTTGAAGGACAAGAGTATTATTGAGACCTGGAACATATCGATTCCACGGGATTCCCGCTGCTGTAGAAGCTGGCTTGCTTAATACGACATTATTGTCCATAATCTTATAGACGATCTGATAGTTTGCAAGCACATCCTTCAATGCATATTCGAAAGTTACATTTTTGTAATCGACATCGATACGCTTGGCATTGCTTAGCAGAGTAGCTTTATACAGAATATTGTAACCGCTCTGTTCTTCTAAAACCTTTAATATGGTTTCGAGTTTAGCATTTTTCTTTTGGAAATTGACTCCTTGCCCAAATGTAATTGCACTCAACTGGAGGTTAGAGGCCAGCAACAAGGGAATCGCTAATGACATTTTCATAGCAAATTCTTTTTTGGCAGAGATCCTACTTTTAGGCAAAGGATCTCCATACCGTTTTTTTTTGTACTTTTGCATACGGTTGTAATGGTTTTTAAGTCTATTAAATCTTTTTCAGCCTGGTCTTTTCGAAGACAAATTCAGGGGCGGTCGTAACGCTCCTGAACTCTTCTTTATGGGTTATCTTTTCACATAAATTTTCCTCCCTTTCAATTCAAAATGAATATCTCCGACTAGTTCGATCGTACGGAGTAGTTTGTCGATATTATCATATCTTGACACTGTGCCCGAGAAAGCAAAGCTTTCGGGATGATAATCAAAGTGGACTTCCACGTCATACCATCTACTAATGATTTCCATGACTTCGTCAATAGGTGTATTGTAAAAAGCAAATTTTCCTTCTTTCCAGGCAATGAAATAGCGCGGGTCAACAGCCGTCTTTAGAAACTTTTTGCTTGTAAATTGAAACACAGCTTGTTCAGCAGGACTTAAGTAGAGGTTGTCCTGTGGGCTATCTTGAACATTTAATTTCACCTTGCCTTCCACCAAAGTTGTCACAATCGATTTGCCATAATTTTGAAGGTTAAATGCTGTCCCTAAAACTTCCAATTTCTGATTACCTGCATGAACAATAAAGGGCACCCGTCTTCCTTGATAGACCTGTTTAGCAACCTCAAAATAAGCTTCACCCTGCAATTGTACTTTCCTTTCATCACCGTTAAAACTAATTGGATAACGCAGTGTAGTGGCGGCATTCAGCCAAATCTTTGTGCCATCTGCCAATAGCAGCTTATATTCTCCACCTCGTGGCGTAACGATTGTATTATACGCTGTCTGCTGATTGCTAGTCCCTGAGCTTTTCAGACGATAGGATATAATACCTTTGTCGGATTTGATAATTTCAAACGCACCATTATCTATGATCGTATCCAATTTCAATTTTTCGAGATCTATACGCTCGCCACTTTCTAAAATTATTTCGGCTTTTTGGGATCCGGGAACTACCGCAGGTAGATTGCTGAACATTGCCCGGTCATCCGGTCTATTTTCTCGTATAAAGAAGAAGATCGAAGCAGATATACCAACTAGCAACAATATAGCTGCGATACTAACATACTTTATAATGTGATTTGATGATTTCTTTATAATTGGACTGGGAACAACTTGGTCTTTTATTCTTTCGTCTTCAATGATTGTCTTAAAAAGATTATCATGCGCAATTTGATTGTCAGGAGACTGCTCTATCTCTCCCTCGTCCATAAGCTGTTGCCACGCACTCAAAAAATCCGGGTCATTGAGATAATTGGCAAAATTTTGCTTTGCACACTCGTCTAATGTTTTTGCCAAAAATTGGCTGATAATAATCTTATATGCTTCTACTTTGGACATCCTTATCTATTGTACGCTATAATATTATTCGTACAACTAGGATCGATGAACTAGTCAAAAGATATTTTTTATTAAAAAAAGGATTAAAAGTAAGCCATCAAGTTTCAAACGTACAAACTGGCATGCTGCTACAAGATGGTTGCGTACGGTATTTTTGGAAATACCAATTTCTTCGGAAATTTCTGCATAACTCATTTCCTCTATTTTGCTCTTATGAAATACAAGTTTTTGCTGTGGCGGTAAGCAGGATACAATCGTCTTGAGCACTCTATCTAAATCTTTATGAGCGATCGTCCGCTCTAATTCATCACTCAGTTCATCCCATTCTGCTAATTGTGATACTTGATATTTTTGTCTAGACAGCTCTTTTCGAAACAAAGTGATGGCCGTTCGCTTTGCTACTAAAAATAAAAATGGAAAGATAGCTTCCGCAGAAGGGATTGAATTCCGTTTTAGAAAAAGTTGCACAAAAATCTCTTGCATAACCTCCTCCACGTCTAATTCGGAAGAACATACACGACGTACCTTGTGATACATCAAAGGCCTATAAAAATCAAAAATCTTTTTAAAAACCTTCTCGTCTCCCAATTTAAAGCGATTAAACTCATCAAGACTCAATGGAACTGCATTTAAATCCATGGTTATATTTTCCCTAGGTTACACTTGGTCTAAGCAACAAAACTTATATTAAATCTATATAAATGCAAGGTTATTTCAAAATGAAATATGAGTATCCCAAAATTTCAGTCAGTTTTCAACAGGACTACTTCCCGACAAACCGATCTATAGGCCATTCTTCCAAAAAAGTTTATTCACAACCGACACTATATATCTGGGCAATGTAATACCAAGATTACAAATAGAGATGGAAATCATCGTTAATGAGCTCTATATTTTGCCATGTTAGATTCTTTTCTGTAAATTCAAAAACCAGTAAAGTCATATGGATCATTTAGAACCTATACCATTATGGACATTGGTAGCTAACATCAAACAGGAAATTAGCTATGGTCAAGGAAAACTGCAAACCCGTTATGGCACGAAACAGTTTAGCCCGGGCACCAAGGTGTATATTATCGATTGGTATGCTGGGATGTGCCAAGCTATCACCGTAATAGGCTTGTCCAGAGATACGAAAAAATTAATTACCATCGTTATACGGGCCGAATGGATCGAAAACTTCCGAGTCAAGTTATGCTACAATCCTAAAGTATGCTCAAAAATAAAGACCTACTTTGATAAGGAAGAAACTGGAATGCAACGGTATACAGGAAAATTTGTAAATGATATGTTTATCGGTATACCCCAATGGATTAAACCGCTCAGTTAGTTGACAGCGGATCAGTGAATATAATATAACAGTATCAATTCCTGTTGCTATATAATCCATAATTTAAGGATTATCTTCTCTATATCTTAGAAGTGTTATCTTGTTTTGATATAAATTATAAAATTGCATCACACGTTTCTACTTTAATCCCCCCTTCTGTTGGCGTGATCTCTGACCATAGCCAGTTAAAATACTGAATCACTTGCCGAGCTGAGATCATGGGCCTATCGGCGGTGGTGTGTCCATCAGCAACCACGGTAATAGAATAGTCTCTCGTCAAGGCTGATTTTATAGTGGCATCCACACAGAAATCTGTAGCACATCCGGTCACGATCAGTTCCTTCACTCCGCTAATTGTTAATAATGATTGAAGTTCTGTTTTATAAAACGAATCATTGGCTGTTTTAGAGACACATATGTCTGCGACCCCTCTAATCAACTCAGGTAACAAAGACCACTCTTCTGTCCCCGGCATGAAACAGTTTTCCTTTGTCCCATCATGCTGAATAAAAATGACCAGGTCTCCGTTCTTTCTGAATGCATCAGAAAGTCTGTTTATCCGATCAATAACAGCAAAGGTATCCTGCCTCAGCTCATAGGGTCTAAAACTCCCCAGTTGCATATCTATAATTAATAAGGCTCTCATTTGTAAACTAAATCTATATTATTGATAAATATACCGAATGTTCATTATTCAACATCATCCGTCTGGTATCGGACAAAAATTTAGATAAAAACATTTTTTATATAGGAACAATTCAAGCAATCAAACCAGGGGATTCGAAGTAAAAGGAAGAAGGGCTCAATTATATCTTTATAACCGAGCCCTTACAATCTATGTGAACCTCCCTTTCTCGTATGCTATTTGATATGAAAATGAGCGTTATTCCATTACTGCGTCAACACTTACTCCACCAAATTATTAGAAATATCCAAGCTCTCACCAGTGGTATATAACCTGTAAGTAGGATCTTCAATATTTCGGATGATATTGTCGGTAATCTTTCCAAAAATATTATTGCTGCTTTGTAGTCCGCGCTTAAGTTTTACAGTTGGAGAGCCGATCAAAACATTATCCGAAACAAGTAAATTTTCATTTGCATCGACACGTATGCCAGAACCTCCAGCGACCATAGTTACAGTATCATTCGAAATGGTATTCCCCGTACATTTTAATACATTGATGGCCGAGAGATAAATATAATAGAGCTGACAATTGCTGATCCGATTGTCTGTGATAGCTATCCTTTCAAATCCAGTTCCTGTCGATTTAAATGTGTTGATACCGTTTTTAAATCCACTTTTGATCTGGTTTCCACTCACATTGATATCTGATGATCTGCGTGCCGAAGAAGATTGAATATCGATACCTGCCTCATTGGAACCATTCCCCTCGATAATATTTCCCTGTACGGAACAGTTGTTGACCGTATATAATGAGATGCCCGTTTTCTCAACCGCCAAAATAACATTGTTGGCTATAATAGTACCACGGCTACCGATGACAGAATTGGTAACACCGATCCCGTCTATCGTCGATTTTTCAACAAGATTGCCGGTACAGGTCACCTCACGGGATCCATTGATCGAAATCGCCGCCGGGCTCAACTGCCTATTTACTGTACATTTATTTCTTCCAATCAAGGTATTTCTTACAATATTATCGCTGACAACAGCCTTTTCAACAGTTTGAAGATAGATGCCCATCCCTTTTGCGTCTGTACCTGTACCATCCGAGATATTCTCAACAATATTGTTGGAAATGACAATATCGTCTATTACTTGCAATGGATCCAAATCAGTTCCGAGATGGTAAAATACAATACCGTATTCACTTTTATCTGAGATCCGATTGCCAGTGATGATATAATTGCTTCCGCCGCCCATACAATGGATACCATAGCTATTACTGCCGATGAAACTGGAATTGGTGCAGGTAAATCCGATACTCCGAGCTGTGGTGGTAATTGAATAGCCAAAGGACAGGTCAAACATGCTCCGATTTTGGTAAAAACGGCAATTGTCAACAGATAGATAATTTGTCCGAATACTGAGTATACCTCCTCGTGTCGCATTAAAGACTTCACAGCGGTCGAATGAAATTTCGCTACAGTCGGAGATGTAAACATTGTGGTAGTAGGTTCCACTTTCACCTTGCGGAATTTCAAATTGACCGACCCCCTTTAATTTAAGCCCTTCAAATGCAACTTTTGAGGAATTAGTGAGGTTGATAAAATTCCGTCCAGCCACATACTGATACAAACCGCCGTTATTCGAATAGAATTTGATATTATTTGCCTGGTCAATCTGAATATTTTTGATTGCATAAAACCCATCAAAGTATACATTCAGTCCTTTTATAATAGCGACATTCACAAGCTTCTGAAGCTGTACGGTATTGTCAGTAATAGTGGTACTGACGCCAAAATAACGTACATCGATCTGATCCACAAATTCGTGTATCAGCTTGTTACTTTGAACAGCAATAACACGACCACCATCGTCTGCTCCGGGATCTGGACTTACTGGAGCTAAGTAATAAATAATCGGTGCCGCTGTATCTCCTTTTTCGTAATAGCCTAATAGTTCCACCCCATTGTAGGTTCCATTTTGCAATGCTGTGATTTCACTTGCAGATAATGCACGCATATCTGCCATCGTGTTCTTAACTAAAAATTGATTTGCCATATTTCTTTTCTTTTAAAGTATATAGCAAAAGTAGCCTGGCTTGCACCGCAAACTGAGGAAAAGAAGGGGTATGTAAGCGGTAGTGAGGAGATACCGAAAAGTCTGAGTTGTCTTTACTGTCGGGAATATTAATATAAATGGATCCGATGGAAATTCATTAGGTGAACTTGAAATCGCTAAAGTTGATATGGGTCGATTTTATTCACAAGTAGAAATATCTGTGAAGCTGTTTACTATAAATGGAGTTATAACAAGCACAATCCCCCTTTCGAAAAAAGAGATTAAAGAAATCAAGAATCAAAATAATAAATAGATATAAATGAAACCCAACTCACAAAAATTATTAATATTGAAATGAGTTAGATTTTAGAGGTAGGTACAAGCAAGTAAAAAAACAGCTTTTGGTGGTGCTAAAAATTTCGTCTTGTTTACAACGGAACCTATTCATATAAAGATTTTTTGTTTATTTTTGAAATATAAAAAAGGTCCAAATTTTTAATGGCATTACGCATAAAGTTAAACCTTTGTGGTTTTAAACTTCTTCTTTTGCTTACCCTCTTTAGCTGTTCTACAAAGAAGAATTATAATGACTGGGTTGATATAGACCAAAACAACTGCAGCAGCTATAGCCAACGAGGTAAAGGTTATACAGATGAGGAGGTATTTCCTTTAATAAAAGGTAAAGTAAGAATGTGCCATAATAATGAAAATGTTCCTTCTGCTAAAGTTTTTTTTCTTAGTTCAGAGAGTGATACAATTGGTACAGCCATCACCGATAAAAATGGAGAATTTTCGCTAACGGTCCCATCCGAGGGATTGCTCCATGGAAAAATTATTGTAGATACATTTGGAACGGGGATGACTATCGAACATGTTTACATTGCGCCAAATTTTAAAACCTATGTCTTAGACATAAAATTACCAAGGCAGCCCATGTATATTAATGAAATAGGTTCAAAAAAGGATCAGAAAAAGTTGAGGAAAGAAGTTGAAAAAGCAAATAGAAAACATAAATAGATGTAGCAATGAGGTTTGGGGCTTTAAAATTTCACTATATTTTTTGATCTTTTGTTTCTCGTCCTGTTCTATCATCCAATCGAGAACGGAAAAAGTTAAGATTCTCGGAGGATATGAAGCTTCAAGCTTTCTAGACGAGAACACTTCTCAGGACTCAGTAACAATTTCAGGCGTTGTCACTGCAGCTAAGACAAAAAGAAAGGTAATCAATGCCGAGATAAGATTTTTAGATTCTGAAGGAAATACACTTAAAAAAATATCTTCTGATAACAACGGGTCTTTTCATACAAAACTGGCAAAACTCTCAAAATTTGGAAGTATCGAAATTGATGGAAATAGTGCTGGTTTTCTCACTATAGCAAACATTGACTTTGGTATTTTTGTCAATAGCACCAAGATTAAAGCAAGACTTTTCAACTATGATTATTCTGCAACAGAGCTAGAACTTTCAAAGAAAGAAGATCGAGACCAGCTAAAGCGAGAGATAGAAGAAATGAAAAAACAAAAGAAGTAATTTCTAGTATTTACCGCCACTCTTAGGGATTTATTTACTTTTTATAAGTTAATATCGGAATTTTTCTCAAGCGAGATAGTTCGTGCGTCGTTGAAGCATAAAGTATTGGGTTTAAATAATGTTTAGATTTATTTATAAAAAAAACAACTAGAGACGGTCTTATTTTTCTAACCGCAAGATCAATATCTTCAATTAAAGTGTTCGTCGAGGTTCTGAGAGCATATTTAACCTTAACCGCAACTCCTATTCTTTTGAACAACCGCGCTTCTAAAAGCGTAGCTTTAAGCATAATTTCTCTTGGAGAGACAATATGCAATAATTTAATTTCAAAATTAAGTGTTTTTACAAACTCTACAATCTTCTTGATTTCCTTTTGATAATTAGTCATATCTGAAGCGTAACAAATACTATCTATAGTTTTTGTCTTATAAAAACTAGGCACACTAATCACGGGAACTGGAGATTTCGCAATTAATTTGTTTGCTGTGGCACCAATCGTCTTTTTTAATCTTCCTCCCCCCTGAATACCATGGCATATACAGCTACATTTATGCTTGGACACGCATCTCAAAATAGTGGTCACTGTATTTGGATTCATCTGAAGGTCGATCTCAAAATTGACGGCAGGCGCTTCTATGTTACTAAAAATTCGATCTAAAAACTTGTTTAACTTAGTTAATATAAAATCTCTTCTGACTTGACGGTAATTTTCAAACCTATGAGGTCTCCAGCTTTTGGGTTTCAAAAGATGATAAACATGCACAATAATCAAATTAGCACCTTTTAACTGTGACAATTTATAGGCAAAATGAATGGCTGAAGTAGAACCAGCCGAAAGATCTGTAGCTACCAGAATTTTTTCCATACATCCTCATCATTTTTCGCTAAAATTACTTTTAGAATAATACAGATACAATGATGGCTATCAGTTAAAACACTGATCGTTAGCGTAAAATATGCTTCACAGATAATTTGATGATATACATTTTTCAAGATTTGGAGAGAACACCTTATACAGGCATTTTAGGGAAGGTAATTATAATTGTTCTGATGAAAACGGGGCTGTAAACCGTTTGTTTAGCTTTTCATCTTTATTAAACCGCCAAGATCCATAATGTGGATCTGACTTCCATTTCTTTCTATTAATCCTCTTTCTCTAAAATCGGTAAGTATTCTACTAACCGTTTCTGTAGCGATACCGGCAAGTCCAGCAAGTTCGTCCCTACAAATATCTATTTGGTCTATTGGGACTGCATTCTTATTTAACCTAATTAATACTTGTGTAAGTCTTTTTCTCACAGACTCATAAGCAAGCTCGACGAGTTGATCTTTTTTTTCGCGTAAATTGGCTGATAATATTTTAATAAAGTGTTGATTAAGTCCAACATGTTCGTTTAACAAGCCAATAATTGCACTTTTAGATATAAGATAAAGAGATGAATCCTGAGTAGCTTCGGCACTTTCAAGCCAAGGATCATCTAGCAACAAAGTATCCAGACCAATAAAACTGTTTGGTTTATACAACCCTGTAATCATTTGTCGACCATCGTCTGTTAGTTTCAAAGTTTTAATACAACCTTCGATCAATAGATAAAGCCATTGCGAATGATCGCTTTCGTAATACAACGTTTGTTTCTTTTTGATATTTCGTATTTTGCATTGAGAAATAAGATCGAACAGTTTTTCCCAGCCTGTACCATTATGGGGATGATTGTTATTCGCCTCGCTAATCGGCAATGATGTCTGATTCTTATTCTTGTTAATTCGACCTTCTACAGATCTAACAAGCTGATCGCCCTGAAATGGCTTGGTGACAAAATCATCAGCGCCACATGCTATCCCTTTTTTTACCATATCTGGAGTCGATAAAGCATTTAAAAAGACGAAGGGTATTTTAGTAGTTGATGGATTTTTTGACAATATAGATAATACACCAAAACCATCTATATTTGACAACACAGTATTGCATAATATTAAACTAGGATGTTTACTTAATGCTAGATTAATCCCTATTTCGCTATTAAATGCTGCTGTTACTTCATACCCTGAATTTTTTAATAAATCCGAATATTTACCCAGTAAATCCAGATCATTTTCGATAATTAAAATATTATTCATTTTTGTCAATACCTGTATAAGATAATTCATAAATCTACTTCTAATTCTGCTTTGCGACAATTTTTTCTTAAAAAACATAGCTTTTCAGCGACAAAACCGATCAAAATATGTGACCATCGTCACTATAAACCCTGACAAGCATCATTTCACACAAAGAACATTTGAAGGAAATTTATATGAAAAGTAATTATGGCCTAAAAATTAAGAGAATTATGAACGCTATCATATCGGGGAAGGATTTTTTTAAAGTTGGTTTAAATCCCGAAAGCAGCAGAGCTGCCTCAAAAGATTCTTCGCAAAAACATGCAGGTAGTATTGTAGAATCCATTATTAGAAAGCAAGGTCATAATATAAGTAAGCTGGCCAAATATATGAAGATTAGCAGGTGTACGTTATACAAATGGTTTGAGCATGATACTTTACCTTTTGATATATTAGTTAGAATTGGCTCTTATACTAATTATGATTTTTCTTCTGATTTTCCCGAAGTTTTTCGCTCAAGTTCAGAGGCTGAAATAGAACAGCATCCTTTACAAAACCCATCCAAAGAAAATGAGAAGATTGACTATTGGATAAGAAAATATATCCTTCTGTTAGAAAAATATAACGAGTGTCTAATAAATCAAAATCACTCTCAAAACCCCAAATAACTTTCTTAATTCGCTATCTTCTTTAAAAAAACATCCCTTTTATCTTTTCCGTTAGCTTATATGTACTAAGGTCACTAAAACTTGGTTATGATCGTGCTTAGGATATAACGCCCGATTTGTACCCATCTTTATATACCTCACCATAAAGACTACACAATACCTGACGGGCTCCTCCCCCATTCTATCTGCTATATGCATTTTTCTTTTGGTTATCTGTCGTTTAAAACTGTAAAGAAATCAAAATGTTTAAACTGAGAAATGCAAATATCCTGTTTTACTACTTTTCTCAAATTGATATACAACAAAAATTACATTCATCAAACATTAAATACAACCAAGTATTATACATATAGTAATTCACTTTTTTTACAACTCCTGGTAAATCTGTTGAACAAAACCGTAAACTATTGTAAAACCGGTATACCATTTATACACTTTAAATACAAAGTAATCTGCCGCATAAATTATTGATAGTTTTCTATATACCTTAGTTGTCAAGAAGTTTTGCACATTTTAAGATATAAAATCATGAAAACAAAACACCTGTTAATTATTATATATATACTCACTTTTAGCTCATGTGCGCAAAAAAGAGAGTTGGCTTATTTCAGCAATTTAGCTCCGCAAACCGCCGAGAAAACGATACAAGACGAATCAATAAAAATACAACAAAACGATCTTTTGAGGATAAATATAAATAGTCTTAACCCGGAATCAAACACGCTATTTACGGTTAACCGCCAAAATGCAGCAGGAGCTACCTATGAAGGACCGGCAGGTTACAGAGTAGCTAAAGATGGAACGATTACTCTCCCCGTAATAGGTAATATTAAAGTGGAAGGTTTGACTATTACGCAAACCCAGGATGCATTAATAGAAAAACTAGCTAAATATGTCAAAGAACCAATGGTTGAAGTACAACTTTTAAATTTTAAGATTACCGTAATCGGAGAAGTAAATAAACCCTCGAGCTTTATCATACCTGGCGATCATATTAATTTATTAGAGGCGCTTGGTATGGCAGGTGATATGACGGTTTATGGTAAACGAGAAAACGTATTAGTCATTAGAGAGCAAAATGGGAAAAGAATAATGAAAAGGTTGAATTTAAACAAAGAAGATGTGCTTAATGATCGCTTTTTTAATCTGATGCAAAACGATATAGTTTATGTGGAGCCGGATAAATCTAAAGCTATAGAGTATAGCCCTAGCACGAGAATTATGCCTATTGTTATTGCCTCTATATCGGCAGTTGCTGTCCTGATTTCATCCATTTTAAGAAATTAATTACTTAAGGAATAAGATCATGTTTGCAGAAAAGAACTTAAACGGCCCTAAAGATGTTGCAGAAGCTTTGAAAAGTTTTACCAAAAACTGGCCCTATTTTTTAATTAGCATTACGACAGCAATAGCTTTCGTTTATGGCTTCTTGTTCATAACACCTCCTGTTTATAAAATTAGTAGCACATTGTTAGTACAAGACGATAAAGAGGGTGCTTCTATGTCTAACGGCACTGCTTTTAGCGATTTGAACATGTTTCAAACCACTAAAACAGTTGAAAATGAAACTGAAATTTTCAGATCAAGAGATTTGATATCTAAAGTTTTAAAAGATTTGAATCTTGAGACATCATACTTTCAGAAAGTAGGTTTTAAAACAAAAGAGTTATACGGTAATACATTACCTATTAAAGTAGAAGTACAGGAATTGAAAAAAGGAGCTTATTCCAGAGCTATAGAAATTACATCTATTAACAACAACCAATTTCGTTTAACAGTTGGTAATATTAATATGATTGCAAACTATAATCAACCTATCAAAAATAAAAACTACACAATACTAATAAAGAAAGGTCCTGCTTTTAAACCTGAATATGGAAAAATAAATATTCAATTTCAAGATCTGTATAAACTGACAGAGTCATATAGCTTAGCTAGGTTGAATATAGTTCCTGTAGTTAAAGATGCTAATACTATTGTAATTAGTTTGAACGATAATATTCCGCAACGGGGATTAGATATTTTAACAAATCTTATTGAAAACTATAATACTAATAATGTAAACAATAAAAATATTATCGCTCAAAATACAATTAAGTTTATAGATAACAGATTAAAATATTTAATAAATGACCTCGCCGGAGCGGAACAAGATGTAGAGAACTTCAAACAACAAAATCAAGTGACCGATTTCGGTATAGATGCGCAATTAAATGCAACAAGATCGGTTGAATACAATCAATTGTTAGCGGAATCAGTTGTAAAGCTCGGCCTAGTAAAATCTATAGAAGGTTATTTTCAAAGCAATCAGGCACAAGGCAGTTTAGCGCCAAGCGCCATGGGAATAGAAGATCCTATACTAAATGTAATGATCGGAAAGTTTAATGATTTACAGTTAGAAAGAAACAGAATGCTTCGTACAGCTAATGCTGAAAATCCTCTTGTTTTAAATTTGAATGAGCAATTATCAAGTTTAAAAAGCAACATTCTGGAAAACTTAAAGTCAATTAAAAGTGGGTTTAATATTCAGAACAAAAATTTACAAAAAAATTATTCGCAATTCTATAGTAAAAGTAAATCTGTCCCTACAATAGAAAGAGGACTTTTAGAAAGAAGTAGAGATCAAAGTGTGAAAACTGGGCTATACCATTACTTGTTGCAAAAACGTGAAGAAACAGCATTATCATTGTCTACAACTGTACCTACATCACAAGTTATAGATAGACCAGCTTATAATACGACACCTATTGCTCCAAAAGCACAAATGCTTTATTTATGTGGTTTTGTCTTCGGATGCTTAATACCTGCAGGGTTTATTTATGTTAGGGGATTTTTTAACAATAAAGTGAGGGATGCCAGAACAATTGAGCTTACAGGTGCAAAATTGCTAGGTGAACTTTCCCACAATCTAGATAAAAGTACCAATGTTTTTCAAACAGACCATCGCTCCACTATTTCCGAGCTATTTAGGTACATACGCATGAATTTAAGCTTTATGACAAATCAACGTCATAAAATGATATTGGTTACATCAAGTATGAAAGGGGAAGGAAAAACATTTTTTAGCATCAATTTGGCGACTACATTAGGAATGCTTAATAAAAAAGTTGTTATTGTAGAACTTGATTTGAGGAGCCCCGTACTATTAAAAAAGTTAAAATTATCATCAACGCTAGGAGTTACAGATTATCTTGATGATGAGTGTATTTCTGTAGATGATATTATCCAACCCAGTCTATTATCAGATAATGTCAGTGTAATTGGGTGTTCAGAAATTCCAAAAAACCCAGCAGAAATGATAATGAGCTCCAGAGTTGATGAACTCCTAAGTGAATTAAGAAAACGCTTTGACTATATAATTGTAGATACATCCCCTGTTGGACAAGTAGCTGATGCTTTCAGCTTAGCGCCTTATGTAGATGTAAGCATTTACCTGGTAAGATATAATTACACGAATAACGATCAATTAGGTATCCTGAAAGATATTAACGACGAAAATAAGCTTAAAAATCTAATGGTAGTATTTAACGACGCTAAAAGAGGAAAGAACCAAAAGTATGGTTATGGTGGCTACGGATATGCCATGCCTAACTAACACGCTTCTTAAAAGAAAAAAATAGATCTATTACAATATTTAAAGCAATAACTATTATAAAAACAAACTTACGCTGCACCTGATTTGAAATAAATGATCTTTAAATAATTATTTTAGCCGCCTCCAATTTACCCTTTATCTAATTACTTCACAAAACACACGCTCATCACTGTAAGTGATATGGCGAAGCCTTGCACCCCAAAGTAGCAAACTAGTATTTACACAATGTCCGGAAAACTCTATTGGGTCTAATAAAACAACACATTTTTTTACTACCTCTTAACAAATCTGACAATGGAAATGGCATTAAATTACAAAAGAAAACTTAAAAAAAACTGGCTGGTTATTTATGTACGTCCTCGTTGGGAAAAAAAGGTTGATAAGTTGTTGCAGGAACAAGGGATTGATACTTTCTGTCCCTTAAGAACTACAGAAAACCAATGGGCGGATAGAAAAAAGATGGTAAGTGTACCACTTTTTACTGGTTATGTTTTTGTTAAAATAGATGATAGAGAGCTTACAAAGGTCAGATATACGCTTGGAGTAGTTAACTATATCTATTTTATGGGGAAGCCAGCTGTGATAAGGGAGTCAGAAATTGAACAGCTTAAGGAACTGGTGAAAACATATAATAACCTTGAAATAATTAACCTAAAAGATCTTTCGCCTGGTGATAGAGTAAGAATTAAAAGTGGCTTATTCTACAATCATGAAGGTAAAATAATCAAAGTACAAGGAAAAACAGTCCTGATGTCGCTTGACCATATAGAATGCGCATTGGTAACCTGTATCGAGATTAATCATCTTATAAAAGCTTCACCTTTAAACACAGCATTATGCACAAGATAGAACCCGTAAGAATAGCCATAATTGGCCTTGGGTATGTTGGACTTCCACTCGCAGTAGAGTTTGCCAAAAAGCATAAAGTCATTGGTTTTGACATTCTTCAACGAAGGGTGGATGAACTTAACGAAGGCAAAGATTGTACTTTAGAGGTAAGTGAAGAAGAACTCAAAAAAGTGCTAACTTTTGACTATACAGTTCAAAATGGACTGTATTGCACGAGCGAAAAAGACAAATTAAATTCTTGTAAAGTTTTTATCATCACCGTTCCGACACCTGTTGATAAAAATAATAGACCAGATTTAACGCCATTAATAAAGGCTAGCACTCTAGTAGCAAGTGTATTAAAAAAAGGAGATATTGTTGTTTATGAATCGACTGTATATCCTGGTGTGACAGAAGATGAGTGTGTTCCTGTTTTAGCAGAAAAATCAGGACTAGTTTATAACGAAGATTTTTTCGTAGGATATTCGCCAGAACGGATCAACCCTGGTGATAAGGAACATACAGTTGCCAATATATTAAAAATAACTTCGGGCTCTACACCTGAAACGGCCACTACAATTGACAATCTTTATAGATCTGTAATTGGGGCAGGCACCCACAAAGCTTCATCAATAAAAGTTGCAGAAGCAGCAAAGATTATAGAAAATACACAAAGAGACATCAATATTGCCTTTGTTAATGAATTAGCGATGATTTTTAACAGGCTGGGTATAGATACCACTGAAGTGCTTACTGCTGCAGGTACAAAGTGGAATTTTCTGAATTTCAGACCAGGTCTGGTAGGTGGGCATTGTATAGGTGTTGATCCGTATTACCTTGCACAGAAAGCACAAGAAGTTGGTTATCATCCTGAAATTATTTTGGCTGGGCGTCGCGTAAACGATGGAATGGGAGCTTATGTAGCAGATCAGCTTATTAAACAAATGATCTATAACGGCACGCATATCATAGATGCAGAAGTGTTGGTGTTAGGATTTACTTTTAAGGAAAATTGCCCCGATGTAAGGAATACAAAGGTAATCGACATAGTTAGGAGGTTAGAAGAATATAAAGTAAAGGTCTGCATTCACGATCCTTGGGCCAATTCAGATCAAGTTAAACAAGAGTATGGCGTGATTTGTCAGAACGGGGAATCGAAAAAGAGACAATACGATGCAATTTTAATAGCCGTTGCTCATCAGGAATTTAAACACCTGGACCTTACAAAGCTCTGCAAAGAAAATACAGTCGTTTACGACATCAAATCAGTCTTGCCAAATACCATGGTAAGTGCACGCTTATAACAAATGACTTTAAAGGAAAAGACCATCTCTGGCCTAATATGGTCAGTAGGTCAGCAATTTGGTTCTAAACTAATTAGTTTTTTTATAACCATAGTGCTTGCCCGCATTTTAACCCCGGCAGAATTTGGGTTAATAGCTATGTTATCGGTATTTATATCCATCGGAAATACATTACTAGACAGTGGCCTTACTTCTTCGCTTATACGAACGGCCGATGCAGATCAAAAAGATTTTTCTACCGTTTTTTATTTTAATTTGATAGGGAGCACAATACTTTATTTTATATTATTTTTTTGCGCCCCTCTTATTTCATCGTTTTACCATCAGCAAGTCCTTACAACTATCATTCGTGTTTATAGTCTGATATTTATTTTAAATGCTTTCTTTGGTGTACAAAACACCTGTCTTGTAAAAGAGATGAGGTTTAAAACACAAACAAACATACAAATTCCTTCATCTTTAGCAGGGGGAATTTTAGGAATTATTTTGGCTAAGACCGGATATGGGGTTTGGAGTCTGGTATGGATGAGTTTATTTACTACATTTTTATCTACCATACTTCATTGGATATATTCAGACTGGCGTCCTGCTTTGATATTTGATAAAACAAGTTTTAACCGTCATTTTGATTTTGGTTATAAAATGACCCTATCGGGAATACTTGACACCCTTTACCAGAATATATATACACTGATTATAGGTAAATTTTACTCTGCTACTCAACTAGGATATTATTCCCGGGCCGATTCTATCAGTCAGCTACCAACAGCAAATATTTCAGCAGCTGTCAATAAAGTTACCTATCCGATGTTTTCAGAAATATCCCATAATAATGTGCAATTGAAAAGGGTAAACAAAAAAGTGATGCAGCAGGTTATTTTTTGGAATGCTCCCATATTGATTTTTATGAGTGTAGCAGCTCAGCCTCTTTTTAGTTTTTTATTAACCGATAAATGGTTGCCAGCAGTACCTTATTTTCAAATACTTTGCATTGCAGGTGTAATGCAGCCCCTTCATGCATATAATTTAAATATTTTAAAGGTAAAAGGCCGGAGCGATTTGTTTTTAAAACTGGAGGTTATAAAAAAAGCACTAAGTGTAATAGGCATTTTGAGTGTAATACCATTTGGTATTTATGGTCTGTTATATTTTCAATTATCCTTTAATTTTATTGGATTCTACATCAACACAATCTATAGCGGAAAGATGATTAACTATCCGGTCAAAGAACAGATATTCGACATTTTACCCACCATAATCTTGGCTGTCTTTATTGGTATTTCAACTTATCTTCTTGATTCTTTCTTAGTGGATTCTTTTAATATTAACAATTTGACACGGATTATCATAAGTGCTCTGTTTTACGCTCTTACTTATTTAAGTATCAGCAATCTTATAAACCTTACAGCAATAATAGATTTTAAACAATTAATACTAAAAAGATGATACCAGTAACTAAGCCATTTCTTCCTAAAATAGAGGAATTTGAAAACTATGTAAAAAGTATTTGGGACCGCCAATGGTTAACCAATAACGGCCCTCTAGTTAATGATTTGGAACTTAAACTCAAGCATTACCTAAATGTGGATTATTTATTATATGTATCCAATGGTACTATTGCTCTCCAGATGGCTATCAGAGCATTGGAATTGAAGGGAGAAATTATTACAACTCCATTCTCTTTTGTTGCTACAACGAATAGTATTGTATGGCAGGGCTGCAAACCAGTATATGTGGATATCGATCCGGATACGTTCAATATTGATCCAGATAAAATCGAAGCAGCAATTACCCCTAGAACTTCCGCGATTTTGGCAACCCATGTGTATGGCAACCCATGTAATATTGATGCAATACAAAATATTGCTGATAAATATGGTTTAAAGGTGATATATGATGCAGCCCATTGTTTCGGAACAAAATATAAGAACAGGTCAGTCTTTGCATATGGAGATATTAGTATCACAAGCTTTCACGCAACTAAATTGTTTCATACCATAGAAGGAGGAGCTGTTTTCACTAAAAAACCAGAGTTGTTAGAGAAAATGGCATTTATACGTAATTTCGGATATTGCGGCCCGGACACCATTGCGCTGGTAGGCATTAATGCGAAAAACTCAGAATTTCATGCAGCTATGGGGTTGTGTAACCTGGAACATATTGATGCCATTCTGGAAAAGAGAAGATCTTTGTCTCTGCATTACCGAGAGAACCTGAAAAAGTTAAAAGTTAAATTTCAGTTCATTGATTCTGCTCCCGATTACAATTACGCCTACTGTCCGATTCTGTTTGATTCAGAAGAACTGATGCATGATTGTATTGTCAAACTTGAATTGGCAGGTGTATATTGCAGAAGGTATTTTTTTCCTTCTTTGGCTACATTACCGTTTGTAAACCGTAAAAGAATGCCCGTATGCGATTCTGTGGTAAAGAGAATTGTTTGCCTGCCCCTGTATGATACACTCACCATCCCCGATCTGGATATGATTTCACGTATATTATTGAGAGCACAGAAATATCCTGTGAAAACCATCAATACACAAAAAGGCTTTGGAGAATTGATTGCCAATCGAATAGAAAAAGTCATAAATGGTCATGAAAAAAAGTAAACCAGCTATGAAAAGTTCAGAAACTGAAGTGATGGTTAGCATCTGCTGTGTAACTTACAATCATGAGAAGTATATAGCACAGGCTATTGAGGGCTACTTGATGCAGCAAACTTCTTTTAAATTTGAGATTCTTATCGGGGAAGATTGTTCTACCGATAATACCAGAAAAATTGTAGAGGAATATGTGCTAAAACATCCTGATAAAATAAAATTAATTACTTCAGAATCTAACGTGGGTGTCCACAAGAACGCGGTAAGACTGAATAAAGAGGTAAAAGGTAAATATTTGACCCAATGCGATGGAGATGATTATTGGACAGACCCTTTAAAACTGCAAAAACAAGTTGATTTTTTAGAACAAAATCAAGAGTATATCATGTGTTGTCATTATTCAAAAAGAATTAAAGAAAATAATGAAATATATTATATGAATTTAAATCCAAAACCAATAATCTATTCGTTTGAGGATATATTATTCGATAATGATTTTGAAACAGTTCTCAATACAATTCTTTTCAGAAATACGCCCGAAATTAGAGAAATTTACTCAACAGATTGGTTCTTTAAATTTAATGCCCCAGACAGATTTCTTAAACTTTATTTAACATTTACTTCCGGAAAGAAAATCTATGTTTTACCCGAAATAATGTGCTGCTATAGAAAACATCCAGGAGGCATCTGGAGCATGTTAAAAGCAAAAAGTTTAAAACAAAAAACACTTGACGATTTGTACTTGATTATTGAAATTTTCAAATATTCCCGCGTTCAAAAAATCAAGTTGCTTCTCTATTATCTTAAAAAATATTTCCTATTTGAAGTTAGAGATCACAGTCTACAAAATGCTTTTAGTACTATAAGAACCATATTGTAAGCGGTTAGAAAATATAATTATACATTAAATAATTTCCGATATGAAATATCTTAAGATTATTATTTTATTCTTAGTTTTCTGCAATCTTCCAAGTTATTTCTTGGTTAAAGTTAATGCCGCAATTGGTCAGCTTTTAAGCTACAGCACCTTCCTTCTCCTAATCGTTTATTATTTTTTAAGTGAGAATAAGAAGCCAATAGTTCCATTTATCGTATTCGGTCTTTTATTCTTTTTGATATCGATAATAGTCAGTGCACAAAATGACGATGGTTATTTAGTAACGCTTATTAAATATTTTATTGTCATAGTTATGGGGGCAAGTGTTGTAAGCGATACCACAAAGGAAGATATATATATAGTACTTTTAATAGGCTGTTTAAGTATAATTTTTGAATCTATTTTTATTGAAGGTATTGGTGGCAGATATAGAGGGTATTATATTAACCCTAATGCAGCTGGCTATGCTTGTATATTAGGTTATTCTCTAAGTTTTTCAATAAATAACAAAAAATTAAAAATCATTGGCCAATTACTATTTTCAATGGCCGGCTTTCTTACTTTCTCCAGGACTTTCTTATTTATCTGGATATTAGTCAATTTGATATCTTTGCTAATCAATTATAAAAATGTATATAAAATACTAGTAGGTATTGTTTTATTTGGTCTGTTTCTTTCATTTGGAGATAAACTGGATTTAAGTACGAAAAGAATGCATGCATTTTCAGGAATACTTGAAGGAAAAGTAAATGATGATTTAAAAGAAGAATCGAGAACAGAAACCTGGTCCCATTATTATAATCAAATTTTAAACAATCCAATCTTGGGTAATGGATACCATTCCTTTAGCGGAGAAATTTTTGGACCTGAATACAATACTTACACCGTAAAAAATGGTGTACACAACACTTTTTTAATGGTTATTGGTGAAGCTGGCTTTTTTGTCCTTCTCTATTTTTTATGGATATATGGGTCTTTTTTAATTAATGGCATAAGAATGTTTCATGATAATCCGGTAATTTTTCTGGTTTCATTTTCTTTAGTAATGTACATGCTTACCAATCATAATTATTTTGAAAATAACCTGGTATTATTTGTTTCGATGTGGCTATATATTCAAATAGATCTGGGTAAGAAAGTATCCGAAAAGAAACATTTAGATCTTCACCAAGTCAAGAACTATCAGGTTGAGTATCTAAATATAAATGCATTTTAGTATGTGTGGAATTTATTTAACCAATATTCCTATTGAAGAGGAGGCCGTAAAATTAAAACTGGAATCTATACAATTCCGTGGACCGGACTATTTAGGGATTCAAAAAGTATTTGATTTGACTTTTGGACATTTACGACTATCCATTTTAGATTTAAATGTTCGTTCACATCAACCTATGACATTTGAAGACCTTGTTATAGTGTTCAATGGTGAAATTTATAACTTTCAGGAGATAAAAACAGATTTAATAGCTCTAGGGTATACTTTTGATACAACCAGCGATACGGAGGTGTTATTAAAAGGTTATAAAGAATGGGGAGCTGCTTTAGTGCCGAAACTAAACGGAATGTTCGCTTTTGCTATATATGATGCCACATCAAGAAAAATATTTTGTTCACGCGACCGCTTAGGTGTAAAACCCTTTTATTATTCATGGAAGGACGGTGAACTTGAAATTTGCAGCCAGTTACGTCCAATAAGCCAACACAAACAAATAAACGATGAAGCTATATCGATGTATTTGGACTGCGGTTATATCCCCAGCCCATACACGATCTATCAAAATGTCTATAAATTACCTCCTGGAAATAATCTGGAGATTGATTTGGACAGACAAAAATACGAAGTTAAAGAGTACTGGAATCTGAAGGAGGTCGCCGAAGTGGGCTTATCTTATAATGAGGCCAAAGAGAAGTTGCACAATCTGTTAAAAGATGCCGTAAAAATAAGATTGCAAGCAGATGTGCCTTTTGGATCATTTCTCTCCGGAGGAATAGATTCTGCTCTAATATCCAGTATTGCTTCAACGGTTTCAAAGGATCCTATCAAAACATTTTCGATAGGCTTTGAGGATCCGGAATATGATGAAAGCAAGATCGCTGCAGAATATGCAAAAATTATAGGTTCTGAACATACAGAAACAATTTGTAAAGCAACAGATATTTTAGAAATGATTCCCCAATTAGTAAAAGTGTTCGATGAACCTTTTGCAGATAGCTCTGCATTGCCTTCTTTACTGTTGAATAAAATAACGAAGCAATCTGTTACCATGGTCTTGTCTGGAGATGGGGGGGATGAAAGTTTCTTTGGATACAACCATTTTAGATTAGTGCCTTACGCAGATAAAATTACGTTTGTACCCTATTTTTTGAGAAAAATGGCCGCCAGCGTATTAAGTTTTAATTTCCTGGGTGCCCGCGCACTTTCCTATAAAGGAATACTCAATGCTGCTTCAAAATATGATTTCATTGCAGGTATATTTGTTGGATATGACTCTCTTCTAAAGAAGAGAAACTTTAATTGGTTGTCCCACTATAATGGCTATAAAATATGGTCGAAAGATTTGTTACAGGCAACAGCTGATTTAAATATTAAATTGTGGTTAGAAAACGATAGTAATGTAAAAGTAGATCGTGCCAGTATGGCTCATTCAGTAGAAGTAAGAAGCCCATTTCTTGACTATAATATCATTGAGTTTGCAAGAACACTTCCTATATCATTTCGTTACGAAAAAGGCCGAAGAAAAAAAATATTAAAGGATATTCTGAAAGAATACATTCCTGAAGAAGTATTTGACCAACCCAAAAGAGGATTTGCTGTGCCTTTAGCCGGCTGGATAAGAAATGAACTGCGTAGTGAATTTGAAGAAAATCTAACAGACGATTTTTTACGTCAGATTCCTATCTTAAATGTACCCAGGTTTAAAGATATTTTTAAAAAGCATTTAGAAGGAAAGCATGACTATTCATCTTTTATTTGGAGAATATATATATTGTCTAAGTGGTATCAAGAATTTGGATTTTATAAAAATTTGGCACCCAATAAATACATTTAGCACCGAATAATAATACCCTTTACTTCTTCTTTAACTAAAAAAAAAGCATTGTTTCAGGCATGTATGGCTTTTTTTAATGCTTTTAATCGTTGGTATTGCCCCATTAAATATTTTGATCATTGAAGTTTTCCAGATACTTGTCAACTATGAAACACTCATGGTTAACAAATCCCGCGTGTGTATTCCATTCCGGTAACTCGGAACAAGTTAATGACAGATAAAAGACAGATTAAACACATATGAAAAATAAGTTATTTTTTGTTATTAATAACCTTCATAGTGGAGGGGCAGAAAGAGTGTTATCTATATTGGCAAATGAATTTAGTAAACAAGGATTGAGCGTTTTTGTTGTTTGTCTCAATGAAGCCGAACCAGGTTATCAAATTTCATCTCATGTCAAGATGATTAATTTATTAGAAAAGAGGGAGAAGGAAAATATTTTTAACCGTATTAAATATGCATTATTAATATTTCTACGATTGTCTAATTTGCTTATTAAAGAAAAGCCAACTTGTGTTATTTCTTTTATGACCACAGCAAATTTATGGACCGGTTTAGCTTGCTCTTTAATTAAAACACCCTTTATAGTTTCGGAACGAACTACCCCTGTTCATACGATTAATTCATTCAACTTCTTTTTAAAAAGAATTTCCTATATCATATATAAAAAATCTAAGGCTATAGTTATACCAGCCAAAGGAATAGAGGACTGCATTAGAAACCATAAATCTTTTAAAAGATTAAATAATTTTAAAATTATCCGAAATCCTTTAAATGTATTTAAATCGCCCTCTGTTAAACCGGTAAACAACAAGAAGTTCATCTTAGGAGTTGGTCGTCTTTCCTATATTAAGGGATTTGACCAACTAATTGAGGCCTATAGTAAAATTAAAGCTGATGACGTTGATTTATTAATTGTTGGTGGCGGAAGTGAATATGAAAACCTATCCAACCAAATTGAAAAATTGGGTATGCAAAAACGGGCTAAACTAATTGGACCAAAAGATAATCTGCAGGATTATTATAATCAAGCCGAATTGTTTGTTCTACCATCCAGAAATGAAGGATACCCAAATGCTTTAATAGAAGCGATGAGTTTTGGCTGTCCTTGTATTGCCATGGATTGTGAGTTTGGCCCATCAGAAATAATAGAAAATGAAGCAAATGGAATTTTAATAGAGGCAAATAATACTGGTAAACTTACTTCCGCAATGGATAATTTATTAGCCGATGAAAGCCTTAGAGTAAAAGTTGCTAGCAATGCGCAGTTAATAACTCAAATAAATTCTATAGAAAACATTCTGCCAAAATGGAAAGATTTGATATTGCATAATGCATAATCAATGTCCTTTCTTTTACTGAAACAGACATTTAACCACCTTAAATTTTAGAATTATGAATATTCCATTTTCACCTCCGTTTATTGATCAATCGGTTATTGACCAAGTAGTACAAACACTTCAAGATAAGTGGATTACAACCGGACCTAAAGTTAAATCTTTCGAGCAAGAAATAGTTAAACTTACCAATTCTGATGCAGCAGTTTGTGTAAATTCCTGGACATCCGGAGCAATACTGATGTTAAAATGGTTTGGGATTAAAGAGGGAGATGAAGTAATTATACCAGCTTACACTTATTGTGCAACCGCTTTAAGTGTTTTGCATTGTGGTGCTATTCCTGTAATGGTAGATATCAACGATGATTTTTGTATAGATCCTGAAAAAGTCAGAAAAGCCATAACTGCGAAAACAAAAGCTATTATAGCTGTAGACATTGCAGGATGGCCATGTAATTATGTTGAACTAAAAGCTATTATTCTGGAATCGGAGGTGAATAATATGTTTACAGCAGAGTCTGATAAACAACAACTTTTAGGACGTATCTTATTGATCGCAGATGCAGCCCATTCTATCGGTGCAACGTATAACGGTTTGTCTTCGGCTAAAATGAGCGATATAGCTATATTCTCATTTCATGCAGTAAAAAATATCACTACAGCTGAAGGGGGCTGTATTTGTTTAAATCTTCCTCGCAGTTTTAATGCAATGACAGAATATGAATATCTAAAGATATATACACTTAATGGACAAAACAAAGATGCCTTGGCTAAATCAAAAGGTGGTGGTTGGCGTTATGATATATTATTTCAAGGGTTAAAAATTAATATGCCAGATATATGTGCTGCTATTGGTTTGGCACAAATAAAAAAATACACTAATGAGTTATTGCCTAAGCGTAAAGAAATAGCTTCAAAATATTGTAAGGGCTTGGAACAAATGGATTGGTTTATAAAGCCCCCTTTGCAGGATAATGAGAGAGAATCTTCCCACCATTTGTTTCCACTACGAATAATGGGTATTACCGAAGCACAGCGGGATCGGATAATAGATGATTTGGCCCAACTAGGTGTAGCCGCCAACGTACATTTTATACCGATGCCTATGCTTACTTATTTTAAAAACCTTGGGTATCATATAGAAGATTATCCAGTCGCCTATAAGCAATACTCATGTGAAATTTCTTTGCCTCTTTACCCTCAGCTTTCAGATGCCGAAATACAATTTATTATTGAATCGGTAATTGCCACCGTACAAATTCAAGTAAACAAACCAGCACAGGCAGAGGCTAAAGATAAAAATAAGAAAACAAGAAAAGCAATCGTTTCAACAAGAATTTTTGGACATGGACACCAAACGCATATTTGATATTTTATTAGCCTCATTTGGCCTAATTGTACTTAGTCCGGTTTTTGTAGTAATTGCTATACTAATACTTCTAGATTCGAATGGAGGAATATTCTATCGTCAGATCAGGGTGGGAAAGAACGTGGAAGATTTTCCGCTGTTCAAATTCAGAACTATGTATGTGCATCAGACAGATCAACAACTACTTACCATAGGCAATCACGATACTCGTATCACAAAAATTGGATATTGGTTAAGAAAATATAAACTTGATGAATTACCTCAGTTATTAAATATACTAAAAGGCCATATGAGTTTTGTTGGTCCCCGCCCTGAGGTTCGTAAATATGTAAATCTTTATAACGAGGAGCAAATTAGGGTACTCTCCGTTAAACCGGGAATTACCGATTGGGCATCAATTGAATTTTCTGACGAATGCGAACTTTTGGAAAAATCCAATGATCCAGAGCATTTCTATATAGAAGAAATAATCCCATTAAAAATTACACAAAATCTGAAATACATCAATAATCATGATTTATGGATTGATCTGAAAATCATATTTCTGACTTTAAGAAAAATTGCGATTGGATAAACCAGTCAATTAATACGATTCTAAAACTCATCAGCAAAATGAAAATCGTTCACATTATAGGTGCACTTAGAAGAGGTGGAGCAGAGCGTTTTGTTGTCGACTTATGTAATGAGTTGGCAAAGAATGATCAGTATCAAATATATTTAATTTCTCTTTGTGATAATGATGCTGATACAACTTTTCTTAATGAAATCAGTGGGAAGATAAGTTATTTATCCCTACACAAGGGCAAAGGTCTAAATTTCCGGGTACTTTTTAAATTGACCAGTTGGCTGGTTAAGCAAAAAGCGGATATAGTTCACACGCACTTAAATGCTTTTGAGTATTTGCTTTTGTATAGATTTATGAGTGGTAATTGCAAGTTTTTTCACACCATCCATTCAACAGCCGAATCCGAATGTCCGAATTTTTTAATTAAGGCATTTCGTAAAACTCTTTACAAGAAGAATAAGGTAATTCCTGTCGCAGTTTCAAATGATGGAGGCAAATCATTTCAGAAATATTATGGTTTGGATAATGTTATTGTAATTGAAAATGGTCGTCCATTTTTAACTCTGACTGATGAATATCCTGTACTTATTAAAAGATATAAAGAAAATATAAACTCTTTCCTTTTAATTCATGTGGGAAGGATTATGAAAGTGAAAAACCAGCAGCTATTAATTGAAGCTGTACAAAAGTTTAATACAAATGAAGAGAAAAAATGCAAACTATTAATAATCGGTGATGTTCGTGATGAATCCTTATATCATCATCTTTATTCACTGATAAAAGACGACCCTTACGTTGAGTTTCTTGGAGGAAAAGAAAATATCGCTGATTTTCTAAGTATGGCAGACTTTTTCTGCTTATCAAGCTTTTATGAAGGGATGCCTATATCCTTAATTGAGGCATTATCAGTTGGATGTATATCGATTTGTACTAAGGCCGGTGGTGTTAAAGATATGATTAAGAATGAGGACACCGGCTTCTTGAGCAATGATAATAGTGTGGATTCATATTATCAAACGATAAAAAGAGCCGTTTTCTATCCAGATAAACAAAAGATAAAAGAAAATAGCCTGAATTCATTTAAACAGCACTACCATATAGGAACTTCGTGTAAGAAACATGTAGATGCATACCTTGTGATCTAAACATAAATACTAAATAAACAGAACCTTTTAAGAATTTGCATAATCAGGTTTGGATAATGAAATTCTT
Organism: Sphingobacterium paramultivorum; assembly: GCF_014109745.1. Classification (NCBI taxonomy): domain Bacteria; kingdom Pseudomonadati; phylum Bacteroidota; class Sphingobacteriia; order Sphingobacteriales; family Sphingobacteriaceae; genus Sphingobacterium; species Sphingobacterium paramultivorum. Next base: position 220,286 of record NZ_CP058555.1, on the reverse strand, counting down.
GTTATTTAATCTTGATGAAAACATGAAAAACGTAATTGACAGGTATTTTGGTGCAGACAAATGGAATATAGGATTTGTTAAACAATCTGCTGCAGATTTAATCCGGAGAAAAAGATTTAATGGAAAAGTAGTATGGCTGGAGGAGGATGAAGCCCATTATTCGGCAGACCCCTTTGTTGTCAAAATTAATTCCAGTCTTTTCATCTACTATGAGGAGCTTAACTTTTGGAAAATTAAAGGCAAAATTTCAAGAATTAAAAATTTTAATTTTAGCACTAAACAAAGGATATCTGGCCTTACACCAAAAGGGATACACTTTTCATACCCATACATTTTTGAAGAAAAGTCAAATTTTTATTGCATTCCAGAAACAGCAGATGCAGGTGAAGTAAGTCTGTATCAGCTGGATCATGAAAACTCGACCGAGTTGAAGAAGAAAAGGGTTTTGCTAGTGGGGCCACGCTATGTAGATACTTCGATTATCTACTACAAGGGAAAACATTGGCTATTTACCAATATAGATGGCATGTTAAATAATCTATACATATACTATTCAGATTCATTAGAGGAGGAATTTAAACCACATGCATTAAACCCCATTCCGGTAAGTTCAAAAAATTGCAGGAGTGCCGGAAACTTATTTATAGTAAACGGGCAACTTTACCGCCCAACTCAGAATCTGGAAATCCGTTACGGAGGATCCATAATTATTAATAAGATTTCTGAACTTTCTGAACATTCATTTAAATCAGATCCTGATTTTGAATTATTTCCGGAAGCCCCTTATTTGGAAGGTATGCATAATATCAGCTTTGGAGACAATTTGATTGTTGTAGATGGAAAGAGAAGAACACATTCTCCCATTACTCCCGTACATAGATTATTAAAAAAAGTTCTTTACTAAATATTGGCGCATAATGTTAGCTGAAAAATGTGATTATTTTCAAAGGATGGATACGATTTCAAATAGATTATTATTTGTATCAATGTCTGATACTGCAGGTGGAGCAGAAAATATCCTGTGTATGGCAGCAGGTGTAACAAACAGTCCATTAATATTTCTGAAACATATATTTGATTCTCGCCTTTTCATACCAAAAAAACAGGAGGTAAAGCATTTAACTAAAGGGGCGATGTTGATCGGCTTTTTAAAACTTGTTAAAGAGCTGTACCCTTACAGAAAAGATTACACGATCATAAGCACAAATCCTTACCTAAATTCATATTTAGGCCTACTCAAACGCGTTGGGTACCTAAAATCAAACCTGATTGTCCGTGAATGTACTTCGGTATTTACCCGTTATACAGGTCTCAAAAAATTAAGCTATCAGATAGCTTATAAATTAGGTTATCCAGCCGTTAATTTAATCGTCTGCCAAACGGGAATTATGCGTAATCAGCTATTAGCCCAAAATAAATTTATCCCAAACGATAAGGCTGTAATAATAGAAAATCCGATTGACCTAAATCATATATTAAGAAAAGCAGAAGCCTCTATAGATGAAAGTCTGACAGATTCAGAATTTATTTGCTCAGCCGGCAGGTTAATTCCTGAAAAGGGCTTTTCAATACTAATCCATGCATTTGAAAAAATTGCACAACAGCATGAGAACCTAAAGTTATTGATATTAGGAGAAGGCAAAGAAAGGAAAAATCTCAATACTTTAATAAAAGACACCGGTCTACAAGATCGAGTAATCCTAATGGGGCATGTTGATAATCCAATACCATATTATAAAAAAGCAAAACTATGTGTTGTCTCATCTATTAAAGAAGGATTTCCAAATGTTTTGCTTGAAATGATGGCAGTAAATGACTCCGTTGTTTCAACCCTTTGCGCCGGCGGCATTGAAAAAATACCTTCTATTCTTAAAGTTGAACCCAATAATATCAACTCTTTAACATCAGCTATAGGGTTTGCGCTCGCTGATTATCCCAGCCAGAAAAACGATAGCAGGCAAGACTACCTCAAAGATCGCAGTCCTGAGCTATTTATTAGTTCCATTCTGGAAGAGTTGCACCGGGTAAATAGCTTATAACTTTTAATAAAAAGACTCAAACAATCTATAATTCATCTATAAACTTATATCTTATGAAAATTTTAGTCACAGGCACGGCCGGATTTATTGGCTTCCATTTAGCCAAACGTTTGTTAGAAAGAGGAGATACAGTAGTAGGTATAGATAACATCAATGATTACTATGATGTCAACTTAAAACACGATAGACTTATAGAAACAGGAATAGATGTGACAGAACTAGAATATGGTATAAGTAGGATAAGTACTAAATATCCAAGCTATACTTTTATTAAATTGGATATTTGTGATAGTGAAAGTTTAGCGACTTGTTTTGAAACTTTTCAGTTTGATGCTGTTTGCAACCTTGCTGCACAAGCAGGTGTAAGATACAGTATCACAAACCCTGAAGTTTATGTAGAGACTAATATAAAAGGTTTTTTGAATGTTTTAGAGTGCTGTAGAAATTTTAAAATTAAACACTTACTTTATGCCAGCTCATCAAGTGTGTATGGATTAAATAAGGTAATGCCTTTTTCTACACATGAAAGCGTAAATCATCCCATTTCACTATATGCTGCATCTAAGAAAAGTAATGAATTAATGGCTCATGCCTATAGCTATTTGTTCAATTTGCCAACGACAGGTTTAAGATTTTTTACAGTTTACGGTCCTTGGGGTAGACCAGATATGGCTTTATATATTTTTACTAAAGCAATAATGGAAGGTGAAGAAATAGAAGTTTTCAATAGCGGTGAGATGAGTAGAGATTTTACTTATATTGACGACATTGTCGAAGGCATAGTTCGAGTAATTGATACTCCCGCACAAGCAAATCCAAATTGGAATGCGAAAAGCCCTGATCCTGCGACTTCAAAAGTACCTTACGTTGTTTATAACATTGGAAGAGGAGAACCGGTAAGTTTGTTAAATTTTATTAATGAAATCGAAAAACATACTGGAATTAAAGCCAATAAAGCTTTTTTGCCTATGCAAGCCGGAGATGTTGCCGAAACTTCTGCTGACATTAATGATTTAACCAATAACCTTCATTATCAACCGATAACAAGTGTGGGAACAGGGGTGAAAAATTTTGTAAAATGGTACAACAACTATTATACAGTGTCTTATCAAAATCAGACAAAAATTATACAAACCGCAAATGGTTTGTCATAATACTGTAACATAAGGTTTTTTAACAACTTGAATAATTTTACTCGAAAACAAAAATTTGAAAAACCACAACTAACTAAATATCAAGTCTTAACAAAAAAATATTCAAAATTAAATTAGATAACTACTTCATTATCTGCATTGTGTTTTAATTTACAAATCCTTTAGGTTTGCGCCCAAGATGTAAATTTAAAACACAAATTCATGCAGAAGAAAACAAAATTAATTACAAAAGTGCTAGTATTTAGCTCACTACTGTTTACAATTTTCACCTTTAGTCAATGTCAAAAAGAAGGGGTAGAAAACCTAACAATTGATGCGCCTAACGATGTGGATTTACAAAGTGTTGTTTCAACAACTTCAACTTCTGTATTCACAGTAAATGTTTCAAAAGGTATTTCCGATGGCGGATTTTCGGTACGAATTCCGATGGACGCCAATTTAATAAGCGACACAAACGATAAGCCAACTGCATCAACCGTAAGAGTATTTGAAAATGGTGTTGAAATAGGCCCTTCGCACTCTGTACACCAGGAAATCAGAAACTTAGGTAAAGGTCGTTTCAGTCATAAATCGGGCTTCTTGTTTCTTTCGGCTTCTGATAACTCAGATCCGAGAACCAATCGTAAGAAATACACCTATACTGTAGGAAATCAAAGCATTACATTACCTCCAGTAGTTCCGCCAACCGGTACCACAGATCCTCCAGTATCTACTAATGAACCTATCGGATATGCTTCTGTAAATGGTAAAACAACAGGAGGTGCAGGCGGCCAGACGGTAACTGTGTCAACTTTTTCAGCGCTTCAAAGTGCTGTTTCATCCTCGGCACCATTAATTATACAAGTTTCTGGTACAATTACAGGATCTGGATTACTTAGAGTACAATCTAATAAAACGATTCTGGGCCTTAACGGATCTAAACTGATTGGTGCAAGTTTGTTTATCTACGGGAAGAGCAATATCATTATCCGGAATATGACAATCAGCAAAGTTAAAACATATTCAAATATAATTATCAAAGGTGGTGCACACCACGTGTGGGTAGATCACTGTGACCTTTCATCAGAACGGGTAAGCGACTGGGATTACTATGATGGATTGTTGGACGTAGGAACTGGTGCTGATTACGTTACACTATCATGGAATAAGCTGTACGACAACCATAAAGCTATGCTGATCGGTTTTAGTTACAACGAACCTGAATCTGTTGGTAAACTTCGTGTTACTGTACATAACAACTATTTCTATAATGTTTCAGAACGTTGTCCGAATGTAAGATATGGAACTGTTCATACTTTCAATAACTATTATGACAATGCAGGATTTGTTAGCTCTTTTATGGGGGCAATTGTAAGAGTGGAAAATAGTTATTTCAAAAACACTACGCTTCCGATCAGAACAGAACTTAGTCCTGTAGCAGGTGTTATCAGCGGTGAAAATACCAATATATTTGATAACTCTGGAAAAAACAAAATTACTACGGCCCCTTCAAATTGGGTACCTACTTACGAATATAAATCAGTACTTAGTGCTGCAGCAAATGTTCCATCTATTGTGATGAAAGGTGCTGGCGCAACTTTATAATCAACAGAAGTAAGTTAAAACATTTAATTGCAAGGCCATCTGACTGTAAGTCAGGTGGCCTTTTGGTTCATGTATAATTCTTTTTAATTCCACTATTATGGCAGAAAATAGAAAAAAAGTATTGATAGCGTGCGATTCTCCGCGTACATTACTTGATTTTAGGGGTAAACTCATTGAAGAACTTATCAAGAAGAATGAGGTGTTTGTTTATACCCCAAAAATTTCACAACAGCATGTTCAAGAAAAGCTAAAGAATCTTGGAGTAACTGTTTTTGAAAATCATCTGAACGGAAGTAATGTATCGATCCTCTCCGATCTTACATACATGATTCAATTATACAAGGTTATCAGGAAACTAAGACCGGATATTTTCTTTCCCTACACATTTAAACCTGTAATCTATGGAACTATTATAGCAAAGCTTTGTGGAATAGATTGTATAACTCCGATGTTAACCGGACTGGGGTATAATTTCACCGATAATAGTTCTAAAAAAAGTATAGTGAGCCTGATAACCAAAACACTGCTTAAGTTAAGCCTGATGGAAAACCGGAGGGTCAGAATCATTTTTCAGAACCGAGATGATTATAATAAATTAATAGAATCAGGTATAATCGGAATTAAACATCAGGCATTTGTAGTAAATGGTTCTGGTGTGGATTTGGGCCATTATGATTATTCTGAACCAGAAACTACTAATATCAGTTTTCTAATGATATCCCGCCTTATCAATGCAAAAGGTGTAAATGAGTTTTTTGAAGCCGCGAAAACCATCAGATCCAAATACCCGGATATAAAATTCAGGCTTATTGGTTCTTTTGATGATAACATTGACTCCATTAACAAAGAACTGTATTTCAAAATTCAATCTGGAGATACCTTAGAATATATTGGGCAAGTGGATGACGTAAGACCGTATATAAAAAATTCATCCATCGTTGTACTCCCTTCGTATTATGGAGAAGGTGTTCCCAGATGTATCCTAGAAGGCATGGCCATGGGAAGGGCCATCATTACCAGCGATTCTGTTGGATGTCGTGAAACTGTAAATGTTTCACCTTCCTGTACTAATGGTTTTTTGGTTCCGGTAAAAAATATTCCAGCGCTTGCTTCCAAAATGGAGCACTACATAAATAATACCCGAGATATTATCTCATATGGTATCAATGGTCGAAAATTCGCCAAAGAGAAATTTGATGTGAACCTTGTCAATGCAGAAATGCTGAAAATCATGAACGTTGGCTAGCTTGTACATCTAAAAAACTGTAGTTCTTTAAAAATATTATAAGTCATGGCATATCGCTTGATCAATTTTCAACAATCGGAAGAATGGACAGCATATGTCCATAATTCTGTAAACTATGATTTTTATCATACCTGGCACTATCATTCATTAGAGAAAAACGGGGATCCATTTCTTTTCGTTTACGAAGAATCGGATGTGTTTATTGTGCTACCTCTGCTAAAAAGAGAAATTGAAAATTCAGGTTTATATGACCTGACTTCTGTATATGGTTATTCAGGGCCGATTTCTAATAGAAAATTTGCAGAAATAAGTGACCAGATACTTGAAAATTTCAAGTATTTCTTCTTAAACTTCATGAACACTGGAAGATATATCTGTGTTTTCTGTAGACTTAATCCTTTTATTGACCAGAAAGTGTTGATTGAAAAAATAGGAGGTATTTCCAACAATGGTAAAACTGTATACATGGACTTATCCATTTCTATTGAAGAGCAAAGAACAGGCTATGAAAAAAGGATGGGCAGACAAATCAGACACTTGAGAAAGATGCCTTACATTATTAAAGAAGCTAAAACCGGAGATGAAATAAGTTTATTTACGGCCATGTACAATGAGAACATGCACCGGCTGAAAGCAGAAAAAAGCTATTTTTTCAACGAAGATTATTTTGCAGCAATTATTAAAGAGGATAGTTGCAAGTTAATCGTGATGTATGATGGAATTAAAATGATTTGCGGCGCAATTATTATGTGTTGTGGAGGCATAATACGAAACCATCTGTCTGCCACAGCAGTCGATTATGTTAATCAATCGCCCAGTAAGTTACTCACGGACGAAATAAGTATAATAGGTAGGCAGCTAGGAATGAAGTATTTTCACCTGGGCGGTGGTTTGGGAGGTCGGGAAGACTCCTTATTTAAATTCAAATCATCCTTTTCAAATCTGTTTCTCGAAGATTCTACCTGGAAATTTGTATCGGATACAGTCGTATACAATGATCTGATCAAGGAAAGAAAGAACGATTTAAATATAAATTATTTCCCCTTGTACCGTTACCCTGAAATGGACATTAAATAAAAACAATCCGATTTCAAAATACCGGGTTTTCTAAAAAAAATAAATTTTTAACCATTAAATCTGTATGCTTTGAAAAATATATTTAATTACTCTGGAGCTACTATTAGTGACTTTGAGAATGCAATTGATCAGTTTGGTTGGGTTATATATGAAAACGCTCTTAATGAAGAGCTGATTACTCAAATTATTAATGACCTGGAACCGGCTTATTTGCAAAGAAGAGAAATCCAAACCCAAAACGGTATTGAAACAAATATGGAGGGAACCCTTCATCATTTATTGGAATGTGACAATTTTAGTTTACATTTTTTAGAACAAATGTTTTGTGATAAGGAAATACGCTTCTTTTTAGGTGGAAACTATATTTTAAATGGGTTTAGCGCGGTTATTAACATGAAAAACGATAGGCCGTATGTTCAAAATATTCATCGGGATTTGAGAAGTTTTACCGGAAATATGAAAATGATGATCCAAATGATTGTGTTGCTTGATCATTTTACAGAAGAGAATGGTGCTACTTATTTACTTTCAGGCTCACACAAAGAAGATATTAAACCAAGTGAGGAATATTTTTACAAACACGCTGACAGGGCGATAACAAAAAAAGGCAGTATTATCTTGTTTGATTCTAACTTATGGCATGCTGCCGGTAAAAATTATACTGAAAATGCTAGAAAAGTATTAACATTAAGTTTCACCAAACCATTCTTTAAGCCGATGTTTGATTTTCCAAGATATTTAGGTTATGAATTTGGAGAATCTTTAAGTGAAAGCTTAAGGCAAGTTGTTGGTTACAACGCCAGAATTCCATCAGATTTGTACGAGTTTTATCAACCTCCTCATAAAAGAATGTATTTATCGAGTCAAGGTTAATAGTTTTTTGAGAAAATTTAACTTCCAATTTTTATGAAAGATCAAAAAGAACTTCAGAAAACCATTGGAGGCTTTTTTCAGTTACAACTCTCAAATGGCGAAGAATACTATCCTTCACTCATAAAATTAAATACAACCAGAAATGCATTAGAATATATATTGAAGGTTAAGGGGTATACTAAAATTTATATACCCTATTTTACGTGTGATACGATATTGGAACCTATGTTAAAATTGGCAGTTCCATATGAGTTTTATACACTGGATAAACAGTTAGACCCTATTGTTGATTTTGAAATTGGATATACTGAATGCTTTTTGTATACCAACTATTTTGGCATAAAACAGCATACAGTAGAAAAATTAAGCAAAAACGTTAAAAATTTAATTGTTGATAATTCGCAGGCCTTCTTTTCAAAACCAATAGATAACATCGATACAATATATTCATGCAGAAAGTTTTTTGGCGTCTCTGATGGTGCTTACTTGCAACTTAATAGTAGTCTCCGATTGAACATAGAAACGGACATATCTTTTGATAGATTGTTACATCTTATAAAGAGTATCGATGTTGGGAGTGAAAATTCATATGGGGATTTTGTTGAAAACGATAAAAGTCTTGAAAACAACGATATAAAAAAGATGTCTGTTGTAACGCAGAAAATTCTTTCTGGAATTAATTATCAAAACAGTGAAAAAATAAGAAAACAAAACTATAATTATCTGCAGGAAAATTTGGCTCTAATAAATGAACTTGATATTGAAATACCTTTAGATGCTGTTCCTATGGTATACCCTCTTCTTATTTCAAATGATAAAGTTAAAACTAAACTTATAGCGAATAAAATATTTGTTCCTACCTATTGGCCTAATGTTTTTAAGTGGACAAACGAACAGATGTTTGAAAATCATCTGGCAAAACACCTTGTCCCACTACCAATAGATCATCGGTATACTATAAAAGATATGGAACGAATAGTTTGTGTGTTGAAAGATATAATACATGAACTAGCATCTTAGTTCTATTTACTAGCCTCTTTATTTTTTGATTCACATTATGAATTTACTTTAAATCTTTTAAAAAAATAGGATGGATAATTTAGTTTATATAAGACCATTGGTTTTAAGCGATGCAAATGTCTCTTATCAGTGGAGAAATGATTCTGACATCTGGAAATATACTGAATTTAAACCTGATAGATACGTTTCTTTAGAAACTGAACAGGAATGGATAAAAGGCAAATTAGAGAATAAGGATGAACGACGGTTTGCAATTTGTCTTAAAGAAAACAATCAATACATAGGAAATATTCAGTTATTAACTATAAATAATGGACTGGCATCCTTTCATATATTCATAGGTGAAAAAAGCTTATGGGGAAACGGAATAGGCAAGCAAGCTACAAAGCTTATATTAAAGTATGCTTTTTTCGAACTAGGTTTAAAATGTGTCTTATTAGAGGTAAATCCATTAAATATTCCTGCTTATAAAACTTACGAAAGAATGGGTTTTGTTGCAGTAGGCTCCAATGAAGTAAATGGATTTATTAAAATGAAATTAAATAAAAAAGAGTTTCCCATCTAACCTTAGTTCACTTACTATCATGAGAAAATTAATTACTCTTTTTCACAAAGAGCAATGGAAAGCCTACGTATGGCGCCAATGAGCCAATATATAATTCCTTAGTTGATCGTATAGGAATCGATCCTAATAATAAGATTGAGTATTTCACCTTATACAGATACGACTTTATGCCGTTAAATAATGCAATACTCCAATATTAGCTGATATATGTTAGTATTTGATTAACCTCTTGGTCTTGTGACCACCTAAAAATGTACCCCATGATTAAATTACTTACCCTTAACGAAAGAAGCGAATGGAATTCTTACATTAAACGCTCTTTTGTACACGATTTTTATCATACCTGGCATTATCATTCTTTAGACAATAGTGGTAATCCTATACTCTTGATTTATGAAGAAGGTGAAAATTTCATAGCCTTTCCGTTCCTCAAAAGAGTTATCCCTGATTCGCCATTTTTTGATTTAAGCTCTGTGTATGGATATCCTGGACCAATTGCAAGTAAAAAATTCGAACACCTGGATGAAGGATTAATCAATAATTTTAAAAAGTCATTTTTAAAATTTCTGAAAAACGAACAGATAGTCTCCGTATTCTCCCGATTGAACCCTTTTTTTGATCAGTATATTTTGATGAAAGAATTTGAGGGGGTTCATGAAAATGGACTTACTGTTGCACTCGATCTGAATTTACCTTTAGATGTTCAGCGTAAAAAGTACGATCGGTCTGCCACTAGAGCGATCAAAAGGTGCCGGAATAAAGGATACTTCGTAAAGGAATCAAAACGACAGGAAGATATTGATACATTCATTGATATCTATACAGAAAACATGCGTCGAATCGGCTCAACTGAATACTATTTATTTGATAAACAATACTTTACAAACCTAATTCATTCAAAAGAGTTTGATTGCAGATTATTATTGGTTTATTTAGGTGATGAAATTACATGTGCAATGATCATCTCTTTTTCTCACGGCATTATTCAGGCACATTTGGTTGCTACTAAAGCATCATATTTAAATCAATCTCCTGCAAAATTTCTAGTTGATGAAATTACCATTATTGGACGGGAAAGGGGAATGAAGTTTCTTCATCTAGGTGGGGGGCTCGGCTTTAAAGAAGATTCCCTGTTCCGATGGAAATCGGCTTTTTCAGATCTGTTCTTAAACTATAAAAGTTTCCGGTTCATTGCAAACCGCAAAGCATACAACTATTTGCTTGATAAGCGCGGAATTGATAAAAAAATAGCAATCGACTATTTCCCTTTATACAGAGCTTTCATTACCTTATTTTCCTCTCTATCATTTATCTAAAATTACTCTTATTATGAAAAAGTTATTATTTAGCAATAAAGTACATTCAAGATGGCTGATATTATTGATCGATCAGTTAATCGTAATCTGGACACTCTTTATGTCTTTATTGCTGACAAAAAAAACTGAATCTGCTGAATTGTTTTACACCAGCAATATCCTATATATAGGACTTTACAGTGTGATCTCTATTTACGTGTTTATCAACATGAGAATTCATACAGGAATCATAAGATATTCCAATACAGAAGATATCTTCCGCGTATTCATGGCAGTGCTAATAAGCAGTATTGGTTTTATGCTTATCAGTAATTTGTTTGTTGCTCCATATTTTAAACTTCCGTGGAAATGGTTTGACAAAGTACTGTTATTGAACTTTTTTATTTCTTCATCCTTGTTAATTATTTTGAGAATAGCCGTCAAACACATTTTTGGATATTTAAAAGATTTACAACCCGGAAATATAAAGGATAATATTTTAATTTATGGAACTGACAGCACCTCAATTCTGGTGAAAAAAGCATTGGATACCTGTCAGGAAACACCTATAAATGTCTTTGGTTTTATTGATGATGATCTGGATAAAATAAACAAACATATAGAACAAAAAAATGTATATCCGTCATTTTGCATAGAAACTCTTAAGAAAAAATATGCTATCAATAAAGTTTTATTAGTTGGCAACGATCTAAATATTAATGGAAAAAAGAAAGCAATTGAAAAATGTATAGAACTGGGTATTAAAGTAGTTACAGTGCCGTCTTCTGATAAATGGCTATATGGTAAATTAAGTCCTAATCAGATACAGGACTTGAAAATTGAAGATCTTTTACAACGGGAACCTATTATCCTCAAAAAGAATAATGTATCAAAAGAGATAAACGGAAAGAGAGTTTTGATTACCGGAGCAGCAGGCTCAATAGGCTCCGAAATTGTACGTCAGGTTTTAAACTATAAACCAGAGTATATCATCCTCTGCGATCAGGCAGAAACACCTTTACACGAACTTCAGCTTGAAATTCAAGATTATTATCCCGAAGGTAAAACCAAAATATTCATGGCCAACATCCAGAACAAAAGCCGAATGAAAACACTGTTTGAAGAATTTAAACCACAGATTGTTTTTCACGCAGCGGCTTATAAACATGTTCCGATGATGGAAAATAATCCTGCAGAAGCTATATTAACCAACGTATTAGGTACGAAAAACATATCCGAGCTTTCGATAGATCATGAGGTAGAAAAGTTTATTATGATTTCTACAGACAAAGCTGTAAAACCCACTAATATTATGGGAGCTTCTAAACGTCTTGCAGAAATGTATATCCAATCGCTAAATAACAATAATATATTATCAGCTTCGGAGAACGTTAGAGCAAATTTTAAGAGTTTACTTAAACCAAAAACTAAATTTATTACGACCCGTTTCGGGAATGTTATGGGGTCAAACGGATCTGTCATTCCGAGATTTAAAGCTCAGATAGAAAAGGGTGGCCCAATAACAGTTACCCATCCAGAAATAACCAGATATTTTATGACTATTCCTGAATCTGTACAATTGGTATTGGAAGCTGCAGCAATGGGAAATGGAGGTGAAATCTTTATTTTTGATATGGGAGACCCGGTTAAGATTGTTGATCTGGCAAAGAACATGATCAAACTTGCCGGCATGACGCCTGATAAGGATATCAAAATTGTTTTTACCGGACTACGACCCGGAGAAAAGTTATATGAGGAGTTACTCCTTTTAGAAGAAGAAACTATTCCGACCCATCATCAAAAGATTAAAATATCTAAAATTATTGATTATAGCTTTAATTATGTTCATCAGGTTACAGAGGAATTATTGTGCTTAAATAGCTTGAACAATGACTATGAAATGGTAAAAAAAATGAAAGAAATTCTACCAGATTTCATCAGTAATAATTCCAAATATGAAGAGCTAGACTTTTGTGAGACTAATTAGATCAACTTTAACATTTTTTTATTATGGGCATACACGTAGGAAATATTCTAAAACAGGTTCTTCGAATGGAACGTATTGGGATTAGCGAATTATCCCGAAAGCTTAAAGTAAGTAGAAGAACAATATATAATTGGTTTGAACAAGAAAATTTGAATCTTCAAATTCTCTTAGAAGTTGGTAATATAATTGGACACGATTTCACGGCCGAACTACCGGAAACGTTAGTAAAAAACCATCGTCACGTGCTTAGTGCACAAGATGCTTCTTCTGTAAAAAATACAGATGCCGATAATAATTCTGTTTATTTCTGGATGAATAAATATATTGGCTTGTTAGAAAAATATAATGATCTATTAAATCTCATTTCCGAGAACTCACCTTCAAATAAGAATTCAACAGGCAAAAATGGTTATTTTTTATTGTAAAGATGACCTGAAGCCTACCCTCCTATTGTAATCTCACCCTAACTAGCTATATCCAAAACTAAATAATTCAAAATTAGTGCCAGTGCTGATCGATACGATCTTAAAGTAAAAAATATAACAGATCATATCAGTCAAATAACTAAAAATAATGAAAATCTGGTTAGCACGTATACTGCTTTTAAAATCAGAAAAACGCTACCTGAAATTGAAAAATATCAAAATGCGCATCCTCTAAAAACAGATAGCCTGAATACTTTCATTATCAAGCAGAATAAATTGCTGGATGAATTAAAAAAAATTAAATAAATGTGCGGCTTCTTACTTTCGTCCATCCAAGCCCGTATCATCCTTTCCCTATTAAAAGCTAACCCCATCTGTCCATCGCTTGCCACTGCAATCAGACCGACGTCTGATTGATCTCAACGCCTAATTTCCTCAGTTAATTCGATTTTTTCCTGCGTTCATTGTTTTGTTATTGAATAAAAAACAGCACCATAATATTTTTGCTTCATCAAACAATTAAAATCAAAAAAGATGAACAGAGAATTAGTATTTTTAAGAATTTTCGCAGTTGCAACTGTTATAGGAATTACATTGATTTCATTAACTGCATTTAAAAAATCAGGAAACCAAAAATTTAGTGAAATAGATGTAGAACGTATCAACATTGTGGAAAAAGACGGAACGGTAAAAATGGTTATTACCAATGTAGATCGTTTTCCGAACGGAACTAGCAAAATCAATAATCGCCCGACCAACGCAGACCGAAAAAAACGTTCGGGAATGTTATTCTTTAACGAAGAAGGCATAGAATGTGGCGGATTTATCTATGACGGAAGAAAAACAGAAAACGGACATTCGGCGGGGCTTTCTCTGACTTACGACCAATATGATGGCGACCAAGTAATGCAATTACTGACACAAGATATTGGAAAAGGCGACAAACGATCTGTTAGCAGTACGTTGGCGTTCAACGATCGACCAGACAAAGAATCGCAACTCAAAACAATGGAAATCATGCAAGAACTTGAAGTACTTCGCAAAAAAGATCCAAAAGCAATGGAAGAAAAATACAAAGAATATGAAGCACAAGGAATACTTGGTGGCGTTCCACGAGTAATGCTTGGTAAATCCAGAAGTCAAAACAACGGATTGTTTCTTTTTGATGACAAAGGCATGCCAAAAGCGATGTTTTATGTGGACAAAGAAAACAATGCAAAACTAGATTTCTATGATGAAACAGGAAACGTCATGGCTTCATTTCCCGAAAAGAAAAATTAATTAGTTTCAGCATAAAAAATAGTCCTGCAACATCTCAGGACTATTTTTTTTTTGTAAATTGTCCTATCAAACTTCAATGAAGAATATCATCCACAAAATATATCAAATCCGACATTTTTTGCTGTTCATTTTACTGTTCGCTTACATACAATCCATTTACACGCGAATAGCAGTAAGACGGCAAATAAATGCTTACATATTCACGCCAGAAGCAGCTTTGGCTACAGTAATTGGAGCAGGAATTTTGTTTTTGATTATTCTTTTCTTCATTCGAAAATGGCAAGGAACAGATACGTTCAGTAATCAAACAATGCTGAAAATTTTTGGCACTTCGTTGCTTTCATTTGTAATTTCTATGCAGTTGATAGGATTATTGATAGCATTTGCTTTTGGAAATATAGAGCGAAATTTCAACCAACAAGCCTTTACTCTTTCCTTGTTTTCTGATTTTTTGAATGGCGTTATTTACGGTAGTTTTTTCCTTGCCTATCACTATTTCAATAAAAATAAAAAACACCAACAAAAACTAGCAATATATAACCAATCTTTGGCAGAAAGTAAAATCAATCAACTCAAAGCACAACTTAATCCGCATTTTTTGTTCAATAATCTAAATGTATTGGATCAATTAATTGAAGAAGACAAACAAAAAGCATCTGATTTTCTGAACGAATTTGCCGAAATTTATCGTTATGTATTGCAAGCATCAGATAAGGAATTGACAGATATTGATCAGGAAATCGATTTTGCTAAACAATATTTCAAACTCATTCAGTATAAGTATGGAAATGCCTATAAGCTAAACATCGAAACCCAAAATGCAAAAGGTTTTATTGTTCCGCTTACTTTGCAATTATTAATCGAAAATGCACTTCAACACAATATAGGTTCACAAGAAAATCCTGTTTATATCAAAATAAATATTGATGAAAATATTTTTGTTTCAAATAATATAAATCTGAAGCGAAATACAAAGCTAACATCAGGACGAGCACTGAAAAACCTGAAAGAACAATATCAATTGCTTTCAAAAAAACCAATTGAAATTCATCAAACCGAAAAAGAATTTTCTGCAACTGTCCCTATTATTCATAAACAAAGTAAATGACAAAAATACTCATCATAGAAGACGAAATTCCGGCTCGAAAAAAGCTAAAAAGATTTATTGAAGAAGTAAATTCCTCAACCGAAATCATCGCCGAATTAGATACAGTTCAATCTGCTGTGTTTTTTTTGAAAAGCCACCAACCTGACCTTATTTTTTCGGATATTGAACTTTTGGACGGAAATGCTTTTGAGATTTACCAGCAAGTTTATATTTCGTGTCCTATCATTTTCACCACGGCTTACGACCAATTTTGGATGGATGCTTTTGATGGCAATGGTATCGCATATTTACTGAAACCTTTCTCTAAAGAACGATTTCTAAAAGCGTGGGACAAATATCTTTTACTTGGAAATGCTACTTCAAATGAAGAAAAGGCAATCGTCAATCTAACCAAATTTTTTCAGCAAAATTTCATCCAAAAACAGTATAAAAAACGTTTTTCCATCAATACGAATCAAGGGATTTATTTCTTAGAAACAGAAAACATTTTGTTTTTTGAAGCCGATGAAGGAATTATTTTTGCTTACGATACCAAAGGTAAGAAACATCTACTTACTGAAACTACATTGAAAGAAATTGAGGAGCAACTCAACCCTTTGGACTTTTTCCGTATCAACCGAAGTGAATTTGTTCACAAACCTTACATCGAAAAGATCGAACGATATAAAAAAAATACGCTTGCTATCAAATTAAAAGAATTTGAAACTTATTTAAAAACCAGTCAAAGCAATACGGCGACATTTCGGGAATGGATTGAAAAATAAGAGCGATCGCATTTAAGTGAGCTCTTTCCTTATTCTGCTCAAGGACTGCGGCGTAATCTTGAGATAAGAAGCGATATATTGCTGTGGAACCTGTTGAACGATCGCTGGGTAACGTCGTAAAAGTTCCAAGTATTTGGTTTTCGCATCGCCATAATTCAGAAAATCATTATCCTTTATTTTTTGAAGCAATGAAGCCTCACTAAAGGTTTTGAAATAAACATATAGATTTGGAATGGTCTGAAAATACCGTTCAAAAGCTGAAAAAGCTATCGTATAGATCTTGCTGGCAACAACTGCCTGAATAGCCTCTGTAGCCGGCTGCCTAGTATAGTAACTTTCAAGATTTGCGAAAAATTGGTGCTCCTTGATAAAATGCTTCGTGACATCATTGCCTGATATATCCGCACCCAGCAAACGTAAGATACCGCTTTCAACAAAGAGAATCTCAGACGCTACTTCATGGAGTTCTTCGATATAGGTACCCGCTTTTACCTGGCGTAATTTAAAACTCGCAGCAAGCAGATCAATATCGCTTGCAGCAAGTATTCCTCCAAAAGCAAGTGCAGCCCTAAGTTTTTCCATTATTTTTTACGATTTGTAGTTCCAATAGACTGTTTGCGCAGGCGATTACCGCTTCCTTGACCGGAATGGGCTTCCATCCCAGTTCTCTCTGCGCTTTACTGATATCTGTTTTCCTCCGAACCATCTCCAACAAAACCGGTTTGAGCTCGGGGCGAAATTGCGCCAGCATCCTTGTTATAAAGTTAGGAAATTCTGCTGTAGGAATTTTATGTCCCGGAAAATGATCTTTAAGGATGAGCGCAACAGCCTTGAGCGTTAAATACCCCGTGGCAGCGATATACCTATTGCCGGTTGCGTCCGGGCTTTCCATGGCCAAAATAAGGAGATCTGCTACAGAACGGACATCGACAAGATCGAAACCGATCTTAGGCAAAGCGGGATAACTCCCGTTCATCAAGGCGACAACGATCTCTGCAGAAGTACCATAATCTTTTTCGATCACCGGCCCCAAAATAGCCCCTGGACATACCGTAACCAATTCCAGCGAGCTAGCATCTTGTCTGATAAAATCCCAGGCGGCCTTCTCGGCGATGGTTTTACTTTTATAATAGGGCGTAAGATCACTCTCGCGGCTTATATCCGTCCAATCGCTTTCCGTTAAAATTTTGTTGGGTTCTTTATTTTGTCTACCATAAGCAATAGCGGCTAAAGAAGAGGTCATCACAACCCGCTTAACATTGTTGTCTACCGCGGCACTCAAAATATTTAACGTACCGTTTTTTGCAGGTACGATTAATTCATCCTCATTCTTGGGCAGTGTTGTCGGGAAAGGTGATGCAACATGCTGGATAAAGTCCACTCCTTTTGCAAGATCGTTCCAGATACTTGCATCGTTTAAATCTGCGACTGCAAAGTGCAGCTTATCCAAATGATCGGTATGTTGGCCAATCACCTCCTTTATCGATGATATGCGATCTCTGTTCCGTAGTGTACCTATCACCTCATAGCCTTTATTGAGCAATTGAATGGCCGTATGTGCACCTAAAAAACCGGTAACTCCGGTCAGTAATACTTGCTGATTTTTCATTTCCTTTTATTTATAAAGTTCGGATGATCTCATCAAGCTACCATTACCATTTGTTAAGAAATAAGGCTTTTTACATCTTTTGTGATTAGTTGCGCTACTTCACCTATCTCGGAGCAGATATAAACGGTTTTATCCATCTTTTCCAGATAAAGAGCAAACTCGTCGAGTACCTCAACGTCATTCCCGACGAGAATAAAACAGTCGAAAAGATGACCAAGGCTTCCAAGGGTTTCTATTTTTAAGCTTAATCTCTTTTGGAAAAAAATCATAACAATCATAACACATATTTTTAGAATACTTAAATGGCGCCCCGCTGACACCAAAAAACAACGGGGACACCATAGATAATCAGATTTGAAATGCATCAGCAAATCGGGCAAACGTTTCTCGTGCCGCATAAATGGCATCTGCAGCATGTTCTTCCGAAATATTTGCACGCAAAACATCAATAAAGACATTCCATTTCTGATTTGTTTCTGAACCATAGCCGGAGAAGAACGATACTCCTTCAGTTATTCCGTATTTCCCAAGCATTTGAACAATGACCATCCCGCCCATCACGGAACCCTCCATGACGTAAAGTGCACCCAGCGCCTTTGCCATACTGTCGATGGTAGGGACATGTACTTCTGGAAGTTCGTTCAGATCTCCACCTAAGTCCACGATATCCTCAGCAAGACTAACGGCATGTCGCCTTTCGGGATAATCTGCCAATATATTCGCAGTGATATATGGAGCAATGGCTTCTTCTAAATTCTTGAAATAGCTATAAAATATTTTCAACAGATCTGCGTATTCCGCATTGCTACGGATCGACTTTAATCTGGCGACAACCAATTTCTCCAATTGTTGGTGCGGTGAGGCGGTTTGATTTCTTAATTCTTCTTGTATCATCATTATTGTTTTTTATTGTAAAAGGTGATTTTTGTTCTATCATTCTACACCGCCACCCAGACTGCGATACAGGTCGGCAATGGCAGACAGCTCCTGACGTCGGACAGATGCGAGGTCAAGTTCGCTCTGCAATACATTAACCTGTGCTGTAATCACTTCGAGATAGTTTGCCATGCCATTCACGAAAAGGGTATTGGCATTTGCTGTTGCCTGCTGCAGTGTATTGACACGTTGGGCTGTAATGTACTGCTGCTGTTTCAGCTTCTCGATCTTTACTATGGCATCGGAGACCTCTCCAACCGCTCCCAAGACTGTTTTTTGAAATGCAACAATTGTTTTCTCTCGTTCAATAGCAGCTATCTTATACTGTGTGCTAAGTTCCTTATGCTGGAGTAATGGCTGTAAGATAGTTCCGCCCACAGTACCAAAGAGTGCTCCCGGAATATTGAACCAATCGCTTGCTTTCAGTGCCCCCACTCCGCCTGCGGCAGTAATTCGAAGTGCAGGATACATCTGCGCTTTGCTGATGCCTACTTTTGCATTCGCAATCACCAGGTCCAGCTCGCGGCTCCGGACATCTGGTCGTCGCCGAACCATATCAATGGGCACACCAGTAGAGAGCTGCTCCGGAAACTTAATCTCATGAAGCACAGTACGCCCCAGCTGTATACCCGGCAATTCACCAGCAAGCACATGTAGCGCATTCTCCTGCAATATGATTTCCTTTTCAAGTTGCGGGATCAGCTCCGCGACTGCCAGTCGCTGTGCCTCTGCTTGCTGAACCGCCAAATAGGTGGCCTGCCCCATTTTATACTGCACATTTGTAATACGCAAAGTACTATCATTTAATGCCATATTCGCTACTGCGACACGACGCTGCTGATCTAGCATAAGAAGATTATAATAGCCTTTTGAAACACTGATAATAAGATCGGTCTGCAAGGCTTTACGAGCCTCATCACTCTGTAAATAAGCGGCAAGCACGGCTTTGTTGGAATTACGGATCTTTCCCCATACATCGGCTTCCCAAGTCAAACTGGCTCCTAAGGAATAATCCTCGATATGATTGGCCCCTAAAAACTGACTTGCCGTCATCCCGTTGAGGCTGTAATTAGAAGGATTACTTGTATTTCCCGTTGCATTGAGACTGACAACAGGTAGATTGTTCCATTTTGACTGCCGTACAAGCAGATGTGCTGATTCGATATTTTTCAGCGCGACCTGCATGTCAAAGTTTTTCTTCAGGGTACTATCGATCATTACCTGCAACACTTTATCCGTGAAAAAACTCTTCCATGGCAGCATTGCGATACCAAGCGTATCTTTATCGGTCTCTCCACGGAAAGCCGCAGGAAGTTCTGGTTTGGGCAACTGGACGTCTTTAGTGATCGCACAGCCAACCAAGGTGCCTAGTAATGCAGTGATAAGAATAATTTGACGATAGTTTTTAGTTAAATAGCTCATAAATTGTCTCTTTTATTTGTCTTAAGCTTCTATAGCATGTTGGATCGCTGGTGTTGGTTGCGTTTTCCTACCCGATATTTTCTCCTGCAGAGCCTGAAACACAACGAACAGCACCGGTATGATAAACAATCCCAGAATGACACCACTGATCATTCCCCCTGCAGCACCTATACTGATCGAATGGTTTCCCATCGCGGACGGTCCAGTGGCCCGCATCATAGGGGAAATACCAGCGACGAATGCGATTGAGGTCATAATAATAGGACGGACACGCAGTTTGGCTGCCTCTAATGCGGCCTGCAACAATGTAAGCCCTGCATGTCTGCGCTGTACCGCAAATTCGACGATCAGGATTGCATTTTTGGCAAGTAGCCCAATCAGCATAATCAGTGCCACTTGGATATAGATATTATTGTCAATGCCTGCAATTCCGATAGCTGCAAAAACGCCTATTATACCTGTTGGAACTGAAAAAACTACGGCCAAAGGAAGGATATAGCTGTTATACTGGGCACACAGCAGGAAATAAACAAATAGTAGAGAGAGCGAAAAAATAATCACGGACTGGCCCCCGGACGAGATCTCTTCCCTAGTCATTCCCGAAAATTCATACGAGTAACCTGATGGCAATACATCAGCTGCGACTTCCCGGACAGCGAGGATAGCGTCACCGGTACTAAAGCCCGCTTTGGGCACAGCATTGACACCGATCGAGTTGAAAAGGTTATATCGTGTAATCACCTCTGGACCAAAGACTCTTTTCAAACTGACCATTGTTTTTACGGGAACCATCTTGCCAGATCTGTTCTTGACATAGACTTCGTTCATCGAAGCCGGATCTGCACGTTCCTGTTTATCGGCCTGTACCATGACCCGATAATACTTACCAAAGCGATTGAAATCGGAAACTTGCGCACTGCCGAAGAAAGATTGCATTGTTCCCAAAACATCTTTTTCATCCACCTCCAATTGTTCGATTTTTTCGTGGTCTAGAATCATCTCGTACTGTGGATAATCTGCACGGAAAGTGGTAAATGCGACAGCTATTTCTTTGCGTTTGCTCAACTCGGCAATAAATTTGTTGGCAATACCACCAAATTTATCCAGCTTGCCGCCGGCTTTGTCCTCGAGGACCAGATCCAGCGCATCCACATTGCTAAATCCAGGAACGGTAGGAAAAGAAAACACAAAGCATTGGGCTCCCTTTATTGTATTGAGCCGTTTTTGAATTTCAGCAATGTTAGCAGAGACATCGTTCATTGATCCGCGCTCACCATCCTTTTTCATCCTGAAAAAGGCTACTCCGGATGACGGACTGGTGGAATTTGTCAACACATTGAAACCTGCTACTTCATTGAATGCAAATTTCGCTTTCATATCCCGCACCTTATCGGCCGCCTCATCAAGGACTGCCTGCGTCCTATTCATGGACGAACCCGGGGGAAGATTGACCGAAATTGCAATAAAACCCAAATCTTCTGACGGTATAAAACCTGTCGGAGTCCGACGAATAAGCCAGCCCGTAATTACAACAACAAGCGCTAACCCAGCGAGACTTGCCCATTTAAACTTGATCAGCTTTTTCACTGCTATAACATACTTAGCTGTTATATTTTCAAAGCCTTTATTGAAAGCGTAGAAAAAACGCTGTTTAAAATTTGTGGGCTCTTCAGCATGACCATGATTGACATCTTTCAACAATAAGGCACATAATGCTGGACTGAGGGTCAAAGCATTCAATGCAGAAATAACAATTGCAATAGCTAAAGTAAAGGCAAACTGACGGTAAAACACACCTGCGGACCCTTTCATAAAGCCAACGGGAAGAAATACTGCTGCCATAACCAAAGTAATCGAGATGATGGCACCAGTAATCTCGTGCATCGCGGACATCGTTGCTTTTTTGGCTGTCATATTTTTATTTTCCAGTTTGGAATGTACTGCCTCAACAACGACAATGGCATCGTCTACGACTATACCTATGGCCAATACGAGTGCAAATAGGGTGAGCAGGTTGATAGAGAACCCGAAGACAGACATAAAGAAAAACGTACCTATAACCGCCACGGGAACTGCAATAGCCGGAATCAGTGTGGACCGGAAATCCTGCAGGAATAGATATACGACTATAAAAACAAGAATAAAGGCTTCCAGAAGTGTATGCTCTACCTGATCAATGGATTGATCAAGCATATCCTTGGTATTGTAGAGTATCTGCTGCTTGATCCCCCGTGGAAAATCTTTTTCAGCTTTTTTCAAAAATTCGGCCACCTTCGTCTGTATTTCTCTCGAATTGGTGCCAGGAAGCTGTATGACCTGGAATAGCACACTTTTTTTATCGTGTACGGTATTTAATGAATTGTAGGTGTAACTGCCCAGTTCCACTTTGGCGACATCTTTAAGTTTGAGCATACTGCCATCTCCATTCGTTCTGATGATCATATTCCCATAGTCCTCGGGTCTAGTATACTTACCCGCATATTTGAGTACATATTCGAAAGATCTGTCGCTTGATTCACCAAACCTTCCCGGTGCCGCTTCCTGATTTTTACTTTTGACGGCGGCCATCACTTCTGTTGGTGTAATGTTGTAAGCGGCCATTTGCGCCGGATTGAGCCATATCCGCATCGAATAATCTCTATTACTGCCGTAAAAAGTGACTTGGCCAACGCCCTGTATACGTTTTAACTCCGGAATGATGTTGATCTGAGCATAATTGGTCAGATATGTTGCATCGTATAGTTCGGGCTTATCACTCATCAAATTAATCGCCATAATAAGCGAATTTTGTACCTTTTGGGTGGTAGTACCGGCCTGGACAACTTCTGGAGGAAGCAATCCCGTAGCAGATGAAACTCGATTCTGTACATTTACAGCGGCCTGGTCGGGATCTGTGCCCAGCTTGAAGTATACGGATATGATGAGTGTACCGTCGTTGCTCGAAGTGGAACTCATATAGGTCATATTTTCAACTCCATTAATGGCTTCCTCCAGCGGTGGCGCTACCGCACGCACCATCGTTTCGGCGTTGGCACCGGGATAATTGGCCGAAACCTGAACCACTGGAGGTGCTATATCCGGAAACTGTTGTATAGGTAGATCCATCAGACCTACCGCGCCAAGAATGACCAGCATGATGGAAACTACAGTAGCGATAACTGGCTTATCAATAAAAATTTTTAACATGGTATAATAGTCTTTAGCATAAGTAAAATAAGGTGACTAGTTGCTCGCCATTTTATCGGATGATATCTCGGGCTTAACAGCCATTCCATCTTTAAGGGACTCCAGCCCTTTTAAAATAAGTCTGTCCCCACTAGTCAGGCCGTTGGAAATGTAATAGCTGTTTCCGGCAGCTCCGGTAACCGTTAATGCAACCTGCCGGGTTTTGTTGTGCTGGTCAACGACATAGGCAAAGAGCTTGTCCTGCATTTCGAACGTAGCTGCCTGGGGTACAGCAACTACACCATGCTGCCTCAGGCCAAGTCTAATACGGCCTGAATTGCCTGAACGAAGCAAACCTTGCCTATTGGGAAAGGTAGCCCTTAGGGTGATTGCTCCAGTAGACCTGTCGAATGCTGCATCAACCATATCAAGCCGACCCGTTACGGAATAATCAGCTCCACCAGAAAGCACCAGATTTACCGCAGCACTGTTCTTTAACTTTTCGTCGATTGAACGACCTTGCAGACCATCCTTAAAGGCGACAAAATCAGCTTCTCCAACAGAAAAATAAGCGTGAACCTCCCTATTGTCGGAAAGATAGGTCAATGACTGGGCATCGGACGGAGCAACAAGACTACCGGTTTTCTTTCCGAGACGGCCGATATAGCCACTTACGGGAGCTTTAATGGTAGTAAAATTTAAGGTGATTTTGGCATTTTCTATTTTTGCCATCGCTTTTCGTTCACCCGCTACCGCTGCGTCATAGCTAGCCTGTGCTGTTTTCAGCTGATAGTTTGATACGACTCGATTATCAACGAGCGCTTTTAGCTTTTCGACTTCAATTTTTGCGGTCTGTACTTCGGCCTGCGCTATGGATAGCTGCGCTTTCGCATCGTTATATGCTTCCCGGTATGGGCGTGAATCGATCAGGAAGAGTGCTTGGCCCTTTTCCACATAGGCACCTTCCTGAACCAAAACCCTTTCCAGGATTCCATTCACCTGGGGGCGGATCTCGACATCAGTAAGCCCCTCTAGCTGTGCAGGATATTCTGTATAAACGACCGTATCGGTCTTGTTTAGAACCAGCACTGGAACCTCAGGAACACTGGGCTCCTGAACAGGTTGATGACCTGGTTTGCAGGAAGAAAATATGATAACTGGAATTGCAATTCCGAGTAACAGATTTTTTTTCATAAAAATTTGATTTGATATAATAGAAATGTGTAAGAATATGAGTGACTGCTGAATTTCTTGAGTTATTCAGTGCTGGTAGTACGGATTAATCAGTAAGTATACGACCACGCCAGTAAAGCTGACATACAACCAGATCGGCATGGTCCACCGGGCAATCTTGCGATGCTGATTAATTCTATTGTTTAGCGCAAAAGCCATGGCTAGGAGCCCAAGAGGCACAATGACGGCTGCCAGCACAACGTGCGTGACCAAAATAAAGTAGTAAATCTCTCGCAATATGCCATCTCCTTTATAACTGGTAGAGGGCATAGAGAAATGATAAAGCAAATAAGAAAACAGGAATAAGGAGGTAAAGGAGAAGGCAAGAAATATTGAACTTCGATGCAGGAGTATGTCTTTACGACGAACTGCAAACAATGCAAATAGTAGCGAAAAGAAGGTTAAACCATTTAAAATTGCATTGAGCATGGGCAGGCTGGAATAATCACAGCCTGCTACCAAGCTTACTTTTGGCATAAAAAAAGTAAGCAGGATTAAACCATTAATAACAATGGTGAGTACCCAGATAAGTAATATAGAATTTCTGTATGGCATTATTTTATAGATATTTTGTGATTGATGACTGAGCTGGTATTCGTGCAAACATGGATAAATATTGATTTCAAGAATTAAACATACTACATGGTATGTTTTTGAATATAAAAAGGTTTTTATTGCGCATGATATTTTTTTAACATACTAATCAGTATGTTTTAATACGTAAAAATTAGATTTTAATAACTCACCAAAACATACTATAAAGTATGTTTTTATAAAAAATTTTACTTCAATGAATCCAGGTATTGTCGGAATTCGCTTAAAAATGATACATAATAGGGTTTACCCAATAACTTGCCCATATTTCTGACACCATGGTATAATGTTATGATATGAAGCGCTATCTGTTTGGCATCATGCGAACGCGCTAACTGTCCTGTCTCCTGCCCCCGTATGATCTCAGCTTCGATCGCTCTCTCCCATTTATTCAACGATTTTTTCAACGCTAACCGAAATGCATCATTCAGCGGAGCCATCTCCTGAATGAGATTTACAGCCGGACAGCCATGCTCAACCGTCATAAACGGATGTTTAAAGAGAAGTTTATCCATCATTTTATAAATGTTATCTCTAAAATTTGAGCTTGATGACAGTGAATTTTGAATGTCTGGCCAAATCTCCGTATGCATAGCTTCATCTATCAACGCTATACCCATCTCTTCTTTATTTTTGAAATGATAGTAAAAGGCTCCTTTAGTCACCTGTGTTGTAGCCAGGATGTCATCAATACTTGTCGATTGAAAACCCTGCTTGTATATCAATTCCATTGCTCTTCTGAGAATATCGGATCTTGTTGCCTGTGCTTTTGACATAAACATACCAATTAGTATGTCGCAAATATACACAGCAAATGCACCACTTGTCACCCCCACTTGTCATTCTTAAGTAAAACTGAAAAATTAAAGGAAGTAGTCACTTCATCTCTATTCTTTAGCTATTAAGGGCTAACTGTATGTAAAATGTTTTTGACGGTAAAATGACTCGAGGAAAATCAAAACACTAGATTCTTTTAATATGTTTGCAAACATACTAGTTAGTATGTAATTTTATTTACCTAACACTGAAGCAATTTTTAAGTGAGAAATTTCATCATTTAGGCATTTAGATGAAAACATACTAGTTAGTATTTTTTATAAATTAGGCAAAATAACGAGCCTTGATCTTTTATCTATTATCCATAAAAAAATGTTATGTATTACTTTTTTCTTGTTTGTCATTCAGCTATTCGATGGTTTGTCTTAGGTAGTCTAATTTATGCCATATTCACTGCGTTCAGTGGATTGAGATTGAAAAAAAAATTCAGTCCCAAGACCAATGCTGTTCGTCACTGGACTGCAACCATTGCCCATATTCAGTTATTAATCGGAATGGCACTTTATATCCAAAGTCCTATTGTCCTAGCTAAAACGACTGACGGATTGGGTTCGATGGCTAATCCGCATGTTTTCTTCAAATATATCCATATTTCGCTTGCGGTAGTGGCAATCGTGTTGATTACGATCGGTTCAGCTAAAGCCAAACGTATGCAGGAAGACCAAGCCAAATATCAAACCATGCTATGGTGGTTTTCCGCAGCATTACTTATTATACTAATTGCGATTCCATGGCCGTTTTCTCCCCTGGCAGCACGCCCCTATCTACACTCATTCTAAATCAATTCATTATACGCTACTAATTTTCAACGTACAAATGTTAAGTCAAATTTTTAAAACACAGTTGGGCCGCCTGCGGCTGCTCAGTTATCTGGAAGGTATTTCGCTTCTTATCCTTGTCTTTATTGCGGTACCATTAAAATATTGGGGACAACAGCCCATGCTGGTTAAAGCGCTTGGACCAATCCATGGTATGCTCTTTTTATGGTTTATTATATCAACACTTAGTGTGGGGATCGAAAGGCACTGGAGATTCAGACAAACAACTTGGAAAGTATTACTTGCCTGCCTTATCCCCTTCGGTACATTTTATATCGATAGGCGTATTCTTAAACCTATCATGGAGGCTGAATGAATAAGAAAACGATAATCGTAGCTAGTATAGCTTTCATAAATTTGATCATTATTTTTGTGGGATACCATATCCGACCTTCTCATTTAAATTATGATACAGCATCCGTAAAGCTAGACTTTACTGTACCGCCCAACTTTCCCGTCCCAAATGCTCCATTCGGTCAACAACAGATAACCCCAGCCGGATTCCAACTTGGAAGGCTTCTCTTCTATGATCGGGTGCTTTCCCTAAACAATTCCATTTCGTGCGCAAGCTGCCATCATGCAGCCGCAGCTTTTTCAGACGAGAATAAGGCGTTGAGTCAAGGTATGAAACAATGTACCGGAACAAGAAATGCTCCGGCACTATTTAATCTTGCCTGGCAAAAGGAATTTATGTGGGATGGACGCATCAAAGAATTGCCACTATCATCTCACAATGCCATTACCAATCCTTGTGAAATCGCCAACAGCATGGTGGGCGCAGTTGAAAAACTTCAGTCGAACAGCAATTATAAAGGATTTTTTAAAGCTGCTTTTGGTTCAACAGCTATAGATTCGACAAAAATGCTGAACGCACTTGCACAGTTTATGACTATGCTCGTATCTGCTAATTCACGTTACGACAAATATACAAGGCATGAAAATGGTGGCATCTTTACGGATACGGAGAAACAAGGGTATACATTATTTAAAAAAAATTGCAGCGTATGTCATCGGGAGCCATTATTCACAGATATGAGTTACCGTAATAACGGTCTAGACCTCATATCCCGAGACTCGGGGAAAAGTAGTTCGACACATTTGGCAAGTGATATAGGAAAGTTTCGTGTGCCCTCACTCCGAAATATTGAAGTCACGGCGCCCTATATGCATGATGGAAGACTCGGAACACTGGAAGAGGTGCTAGACCATTATGCTGAAGGCATAAAGCAGAATTCTAATCTAGATGGGGAGTTACAACAAAATGGCAAAATAGGTATTACGCTTTCTTCTAGTGAAAGAAGCAAAATTATAGCTTTTTTAAAAACGTTAACAGACAATGACTTTTTAACCGATCCAAGATTTCAACGGCCATGAACAGATAAGATTAGGATAAATATCGATAGCACTTTTAAGCATCTTTCTATAAGGGAGGTACCAAAAAAAAACAGGGAATTTTAGACCTTTCTTTAGGTTTTATTCTAAATCTTTATATATATATATATCTATTTATGTATTACTATTTTTTTTAGTATATTTATCTTCATAAAAAGTAAAATAAAATTTTAATAGCCAATATGCCGTCTAGTTTTCTCGAGCTGACGGGAAGAACTTATCAAATCTAAATATATGGCAAAGAATAAAAAGATTAATGTACAGGGAGTAGATATTCTCCTGTATCAAGAACATCAAAATGATCACATATCACTTACCGATATTGCCAGACACAAAGATTCGGCACATACTGACGATTTAATTAAAAACTGGATGAGAAATCGCAATACAATTGAACTCTTAGGTTTTTGGGAAAGTATATATAATCCCAATTTTAAACCCGTCGAATTCGACGGGTTTAGAAAACAAGCTGGTCTCAATAGTTTTGTGATGACTCCCAAACGCTGGATAGAAAATACCAATGCAATTGGTATAATTTCTAAAGCTGGGAGATACGGGGGAACTTTTTCGCTTCCTGGATTTCAATCGAGTTTAAACTTTATATAATAAAGGAGTTTCAACGTTTAAAAGACGATGAAAACAATCGTTTGAAATTAAACTGGGACTTACAGAGGACACTAGCAAAAGTAAATTATCACATTCATACTGATGCAATAAAGGAAAATCTCATTCCAGCAGAAATTACAAAACAGCAAGTGAGTTTCGTTTATGCAAATGAAGCCGATCTGCTCAATGTTGCACTATTTGGAATGACCGCTAAGGAATGGAGAGATGCAAATCCTGATAAGAAAGGCAATATCCGGGACTACGCGGTTATAGAACAGTTGGTCGTGCTAAGCAACATGGAAAGTATAAACGCGTTATTAATTTAACAAGGAGTACCACAAAATGAACGGCTTATGCAACTGAATAAAGTAGCGGTGACACAAATGAAGTCGCTCGTAGAAAATAAGGCCGTTAAAAAATTGAAATAGTACGTCGCTATGATGAGCCAAGGTAGCTCTGACAGCATCCATTATGGACTTTAGTAGCTAACAACAGGTCAATAGTCGATCCAACATAAATCATCATTGCCTATTTCCTGCTCGCAAAAAGGAGTTGCAATTTTGAATTTCACAATTTTTTCAAGACTTTATTTAATTCAATTACGTTTTCTCGATATCTTGGATATTTTCGAATATTTCGAACACTATGATTTTGATTATTTACGGTACCCACTTCATCGAATTCAAAAAAGAGCTCGTCAATTAAAAGTCCGTTTAATATACAACTAGAAATATATTCTGCATTTTGTTCAAACTTTGGTATTGCTTTTAAATGGTCATGTATAATCTGCTTCGCATTGTCTTTTTGATGTTGTTCAATTGCCGTCATGGGTAACATAAGCAGAAATAAATGTTCAAACTGCCGGAGTGATAAATGTTCATCCCAAGTTAGAAACCATGCTTCAAAATGTCCTCCCAAATTTCCAAAGTAAATGTCGTTAAGAAAAAATATAATTTCATGATCTTGAAATTCAATTAAGAAAGTTATATCTTCCACTAAATTTCCTCCGATAAATTTTAAAGATTCTCCATCTTTATCTATCGAAAAAAATTGTTCTTCCCATTCAGCTAATTTTTCTTTGTCAATTCCGATTACTTCTAGTGCTTCGTCAATGTTGATCTCGTTGATGTCATCGTACCCATTGAACCATTTAATATACGTATACCAAAAGAACGTATTGTCTTCTAAGTTGTTTAGTGTAATTTGTCTATTCATATTTAGCTACTGCTATTTAAAATTAGTCAGACAAGCCAATTTATTATACTACCTCCCCTTCAGCTAATATAGTTGAAATATCTTTTGGTTACCCCCCATAAATTTTATTATTTTATCCATCAAACTTGAGGTACTTCCCGCAGTTTGATCCCGGGCGAAAAATCCGCTTTCAAAATATCTTGTTCGAAAAATTATCCTGTCTATCAGACTATCAACGCGATGCAATGCGTTAGATATGCAATTCTATTTCTTATCCTATGCTAAGTCGACCGAAGAACAAATCCGTTAAATTTATAAGACTGCAAATGATCAAAATCCAGATAAAATGGAACAGAGGGTTATCAAATGTAGACTATACTGAAAAAGAAAAAAATAACCAAAAAATATAAAGCTATGCAAAAGATAATTCCAAACCTTTGGTTTGACAGCAACGCACAGGAAGCCGCGGAATACTACCTTTCGGTTTTCAAAAATGGAAAAATAATCAATATTACGTATTACCCGAACTCAGAAGCCGAGGGACTGGCTGATTTCCAGAAGGATTTTGCCGGAAAGGTGCTTACCGTTGAGTTTGAGATTCTTGGAATGCGTCTCATCGGGATCAATGCCGGCCCGATATTCAAATTTAACGAGGCTATTT
Organism: Sphingobacterium paramultivorum; assembly: GCF_014109745.1. Classification (NCBI taxonomy): domain Bacteria; kingdom Pseudomonadati; phylum Bacteroidota; class Sphingobacteriia; order Sphingobacteriales; family Sphingobacteriaceae; genus Sphingobacterium; species Sphingobacterium paramultivorum. Next base: position 189,401 of record NZ_CP058555.1, on the reverse strand, counting down.
CCCTGATGATCCCATGTAAAGACCAGACTGAAATAGACTACTATTGGGAAGCACTTACATCGGGTGGAGGACAGGAGAGCGTTTGCGGGTGGCTGAAAGACAAATACGGATTAAGCTGGCAGGTTTGTCCTGAAAACTGGGCGGAACTCAACAAAAGACCAGGCGCATTCAAAAAAATTATGGGCATGAAAAAGATCATTATTGCCGATTTCTAAAACTAGGTAACGACAAAGTCCATATTCAAACACTGGTGTAAACTCGAAAAAATAAACGTACCGGCAACGCAGCAATGGCCGCTAGGTTTCAATCATAGACCGAGGCCTTCTTAAAAATTTGAAAATGCGTCTCTGATTATTGCGCAAGCCATTATCTTTCAATAGGAGATTGGTCTAGGTAATTTTCAAATATCGAAAATCCGACAGCAGTAACATCCAAGGCAACATTGGACAGAATAATAATTGCTTTTTGAGATTTATCATCAAATGCCACAAAAGACCTAAATCCACCTGTACCTCCAGAATGATGAAATATCGCCTTACTTCCAGCCTTTTTAACACGCCAACCCAATGCCATAGTTTGATCCTTATCTGCAAAAGTCAGCTGATGTGTCAAATGAATGGCCTTTGTCAGTTTATTTTTGAAGCCTAACTGTGCCTTCATAAAAATAATCATATCGTCCAATGTAGATCTTATGGCACCAGACCCCGCCAAAGATCCCAAGTGCCAATACGACGTTGGCCTACCTTTTTCATCGTATCCTTGTACCACGTCGGTATCCCCTAGTGATGTATTTTTCATTCCCAAGGGCAAACAAATATTATCAATGACCAATTGTCCAAAACTTTTGTTACTATGACGTTCTAATGCTACACCTAAAACCCCAGCGCCTAAATTTGAATAAGAAAATCTGACTCCGGTCTGAGACGAAACATGATAATTTTTAAGGAAATGGAAGAGTGAATCAACCTTATAATGACTATAAGGATCTGCCGGAACGGCATTAGTCGTAAAAATATTATCCGGGAGCCGAGGAAATCCAGCGGTATGATTTGATAATTGCACAAGTGTGATCGGATGACCATCCCATGCTAAACGAGGAATGGAATCGGGCAGGTATTTACTGATCGGATCCTCTAATTGCATATTGTCTTCAACTACTTCTTTTGCCAATAAAAGTGAGGTGAAAATTTTTGTAACTGACCCAATCTCAAAAATACTTTTGGAAGCATCTGGAAGTTGTTTACTTGTCTTAGCAATAGCTCCATAACTATATTTTCTTTGTCGCTTTCCATCAATTACCGCTAACATAATACCTGTGGCAGCACCCTTTTGAATATAAGGCCTGACGATTTTTTCCACCAGCAAATCTATGGAGTCTTTTAACGGATTATTACTTTCTGCTTTGAAATTCTTATTTTCTATGAAAAATGGCAGTTCCTTAAAATTCATCCTTAGAACCTGTTTCTCATTATCAAGCAGAACAGAAAATAATTGTTCGGAGTTTTCAAATTGAATGGTATAATTATACCCGTTTTTAGTAGAATCAACAAAAGAAAAATATTGCATCATGCCCACATTTGCCACAAACTTCCGCATTCCCAACGAAAACTTTTCTTTTGAAATTTTAGATTGATAAGTGGCGGACGATTGCCCGTAAATCTCGTCTGATTTTTTTTCATTAAAAAGTCTTTGAAACTCCTCCATAAAATAATTGTAATCGGCACGAGTAGCCTGGGCAGGTAAGTACCGTACCGAGAACAGCAATAAAACCAGGAGACTGTAAAATCTATAATTTGGTTTAATTTTCATTTTTGTGTATTTCGGGTATGTTTAACAAATTTAATATATCCAATTGAAGAATCTTTACTATTTTCATTAATAAGATTTTATCTACATTGTCAAGAATATGCATCAATTATTGAATTTTTAAAATATAAAATTTGGAAGATAATCGATTACATTATTTAATTAAAATTATTATGCCATAGTAAAATTGAAATCATTTATGGAAAAAAGAGTGAAATTTGACTTCGAGATATTCTTTACGAACGGCGGTAGTATCAAAGGGGAAGATTTCAGATTAGATATATCTGGAGACGATATCATTGACAGTGCCCTGGCGGACTACATCGTTGAAGATATGCAGTTGCTCATGGTAGGTAAAGTTAATATCCTTAACAAAGAAATCCTCATTGAACCCCATAAACGTAAGCCAATTGATGAAAGTGTAGCGGAAGATTTCTTAATAGATTTAAGTCATACAATAGAGGATGGCCTGATCACTTACAAGGGGCTACCCGCACCGATTATTTGCGACTATCTCTCCAGGGAACAATCAAAACAGAACTATGATAGCGATACATCTTTTCAGATTGGAAAAATAGAGATGGTCACTAACACCGGAACTTATATCGATTGTCCATTTCATAGATTTGCGGATGGCAAAGACACAGCTCAAACAGTATTAAAAGATTTTGCGCAGCTGGATGCTGTGATGATCCATATACCATTTACAGAAACCCTGAAAATTACAGAAGATCATCTTAAAAATAGAGAAATCAGGAATAAGGCTGTATTAATACAGACCGGCTGGGATAAACATTGGAATACGGAGCTATATTATCAGAACCATCCGTTTCTTACCGAACAGGCGGCAATGTATCTTCGGGACTGTAAAGTTAAACTTGTAGGTATTGATTCCCATAATATAGATGACACGGATGGCAGAACAAGATCTGTTCATACGGTGCTATTGGGTGCCGGGATTTTAATCGTTGAACATCTCTGCAATTTGAATAAATTACCGGCTGAGAATTTTACGTTTACAGCCGCTACACCAAAATTTAAAGGTGTGGGGACTTTTCCGGTCAGGGCATTTGCTTCTGTTGAAAAGAAATAATTATATTCAAATACGAAATCACCTTTAACAAGAAACACAATTACATGAAAAATAACGTAGGATTAACAAAAGATGCAGGCTGGCAGTTCGGAATCAGAAAAACTATGCTAGCAAACCTGGAAACACTGTGGAATGTCTTTTTTTCAGACCGGGGATTAAGTTATTGGTCTGAAGGTGTAGACCAGGGTTTTTCAACTTTTAATAAATATTCACATATCCGGACAAAGTGGAGGCACAAAGATTTCACAGAAGACGCCAATTTACAGATCAGATTTATTCCTTCGAAAAATCAAGATAAAACAACAATTTCATTTCATGTTGATAAATTAAAAAATGAAAGCCAGCGTGAAGTGACGAAAGCATATTGGTCAAAAGTGATTGAAGATCTGAAGCTGTTGCTGGATTCTTAGGGCCCACGTGAATAAGGATTATTTTATCTTCCCTAATCTTCCAAAACTAATTCAAATAGACCTGGATAGCTCTTTACAATGCCTTTCTGATCTACTGTGATCGACGAGGAAAATACGGTATCAAGATTGTCATACAGATATTCATCCTTCTTCTTTCTGCTATAAAGCTGTTTGACTGGCTTTATTTCATTTTCAAGAATGTTGATGTATATGACATCAATAGACTTTGATTGCCCTATATCCAGTAACAAATTATTGATTGGCAATGTATTTGTAAAAGGTGTAACCGAAATATCGATAAAGAGAAATTCATTGAACTCCGGTCTAGGAATTCCATTGATCGACCATAAACCTGCAGCATTTGTCCCGATAATTAAATTTTTGTGCCCTTCAATTTCTGTTTTTATTTCAAATTCCTGTATGCACCAATTTCTGTCTATTTTTAAAACATAATCTACATTATAAATACGGTTTAAATAGTTGCCAATGATAGACGATTTTACATAATAGGCATCATTTTTCAGTTCTATCGTGCAATCTTCCCAGGATTTATAAACCAAGCCTCTCCAGATAATCTTTCTCATTTCGATCTATGAATTACAGTTTGCGGTCTTATTTCTGAACATTTCTTTGAATGATTTTTTGAGATGGATTCCCTTTCCCAATACCATTCCGAAACGGTTCTAAAAGTCATTTATGTAATTAAGCAGTTATTGTACCAGTTATTTCTCAAATATAAATAAAAGGTGAATGTTATATAAATACCGGCCTTTAAGGTAAAATTTACTTTTATATAATTGTATATCCGTTCGTATTGTCATGATTGCGACTGAAGATCCGATGCCCATATTTGCCATTATCTTCTTGACTCCTGCCCCGCATTCATTTGAAAAGTTAATAGACTCTATTGATCGTTAGATCGAACTAACCTCTTATTCTCGTTACCGTCATTTGGGGAAGCGTTCTCCCATTTCATTTCCTTCGTATTCAATTTTTTTATCAGATACTGTTCTGTATATATCTTGCGTTCATCGTAGAGCGTCACCAAAGTCTTATCATTACTTAATACATAGGTTCTGTAAATAGTAGTATCTCGATTTGAAAGCGCATCGTAGATATTCTTAATACAGGTCATATCTGAGTTGAATTTGTATGTAACGGAACCATCTACGGCCATTTTAGGATCATCATTTGCCACGGTCCATTTACCGATAAGGTTATCAATGGCTATCTTTTCATCTTTTTTGCAAGAGCTAAGAACGACAATAATGATGGCTGGAAGTAGGATTCTGCAATTTATTTTCATAACTTCTTGGTTATTTATTATTGATATATCAACAATACGAGTGAATTTGATAATCTGCTACAGTAATACTTAAAATCTTGATCCCGTCCATGTAAATACATTTTACAAGACAACTTGATCCTAATCATTACATGTCCCATCATCAAAAGCAGGTCTATAATTTAAATTAGTCATTGTTTTTAGTGATAACGAATAGTAGATGGCACGGATCGTATAACCTCCTCGTAATACTCCCTTCTCTAAATACATCCAATCTGATATTTTTTGGTTATCAATCCTTACGGTATCGCCAAGAGCGACCTCTTTCGTAGAGACCGGACTGTTAGAGACAACGCCGGTAAAGTCGGGATTGACTAGCGTTGAAAACAGCCTGAGATAGTTGATGGGAATGTTTCCAATTTGCGTTGAAATACGTAACTTCAATACAACTGATCCATTGAATACAACATGATAGTTCCGAATGATAATCGCTTACCTCCATTAAACGGCCTGGTACTTATCGGCGGCAAAAGCCAACGCATGGGAAGTGCGAAAGAAAAGATGCATTGGCATGGCAAAGAACAGGTCTATCATTTGGCCGATATGTTAGGGAATTATTGCGATGAGGTATACATTTCCTGTCGTGTAGAACAGTTTGATGAAATAGCGGACGGCAAGGAGATGACTTCAACCTACGCATGGATTTCCGATCGTTATACAGACATTGGTCCTATGGGTGGAATGCTGACTGCTTTTGAATTTCGGCCCGATCGAGCCTGGTTGGTTGTGGCCTGTGATTTACCTCTGGTCGACCCCGAGGCTATCGCCTATTTAATACAACATCGCGATCCTCGAAGGATCGCCACCGCATTTAAAAGCCAACAGGACAGCTTGCCCGAGCCATTGTTCGCAATATGGGAACCCAGTAGTCTGCCCGTACTCCGGCAGATGCAGGCTCAACATAAACTTTCTCCACGCCGGGCATTGATACAACATCAGGCCCTAACTATTGAAGCCCCGCGTGCCAATACCCTTGTCAATGTCAACACTCCCGCCGAGGCCGACAGTGTAAAAGCCATGATCAACAACAAAGATTAAGGTCGTTGAAGTGCACCACGATAAAGCATTTCATCCACTTTCTTGTATACCTCAGGGTCATGTCGTTTTATTTTAATCTTCACATATTTGGAAGCTGGCATATTGCTTTCTTTTACGACATTGTTGACTGAAACCAAAACATTCGTCTCGGGGAAATAGGTTACCGTATTTTTTTCAGGAATAGCGTAGGAAACGATCAAAAATAAGGGAGCTACGCGTTCTATACCATCATCGTAATTATACAGATCAACTCTTTCTCCGGCCTTAAAACCAGCTTTATCAATATCTTTCTGATTCATAAATACCACACGTCGCTCATTTTTTATACCCCGATAGCGGTCGTCCAGCCCATAGATTGTGGTATTGAACTGATCATGGGTTCGCGTTGTTGCCATCATATACTCATCGTCATCCAGATGGTTTTCGGGGATATCCGTTAATGTGAAAGGTGCTCGCCCTCCGAGTTCATGCGAAAAAGATTGTGCATCACGGGCGCCATTCGGCAGATAGAATCCATCGCGCTGACGGACCCTCACATTGTAATTCTCAAAACCGGGAATACATTGCTCAATTGCATCACGTACCGCGTCGTAGCTGTCATGATAACGTTTCCAGTCGACTACCGACCGATCTCCTAAAGTTGCCATTGCCATCCGGCAAACGATCTGTGTTTCGTTGACCAGATTTTTAGAAACAGCATCCAATACCCCTTTAGAGGATTGAACCACACCCATGGAGTTTTCCGTGCTGATGATCTGAACTTCACCGTTCACAATATCCTTGTCACTGCGTCCGTAAGTCGGTAGGATAAGCGCCTCCTTGCCATGGATCAGATGGCCACGGTTTAATTTGGTGGAAACAGCGACCAATAAATTCAGCTTCCGAAGTGCATTTGCCGTAAATGTTGTGTCGGGTGTGGCGGACAAAAAATTCCCGCCCATGCAAAACAGGAATTTGATTTTTTCGGCGTGCATCGCTTTAATTGCACGCACTACATCATAACCATGTTCACGGGGTGGATTAAAGCCAAAATACTGCTGCAGCCTATCTAACTGCTCGTCGGTAGGTTTTTCATCGATCAGCATGGTACGGTTTCCCTGTACATTACTGTGCCCCCGAACGGGACAGACACCGCCCCCTTTAATACCGATACTTCCTTTCATCAACAAGATATTGAGGATCTCGCGAATCATATCAACACCGTTGGGCTGCTGGGTGAGGCCCATGCCCCAGCAAAAGATAATTTTATTTCTGTAAGCGAGCAGTTCAGCCGCTTTTTGCATATCGGGAATTGCAATGCCACTTAGCTGGCTCAGATGCTCCAGATTATAGTCCGCTTTACTGAATTGCGCCAAAAAGTCCGAGTAGCCCGTTGTCTTGCTGTTAATAAAATCGGAATGAATAACCAGGCCCGGATTTTTAGCTTCGAGGTCCAGTAAAATAAGTTCCAGTGCTTTTAAGAGTGCCATATCGCCATTGATCTTCACGGGAAGATAAAGGTCGGCCAAACTCACCCCTTTGCCGATGATCCCATTGACCTGCTGCGGATTATGAAACCCCATTAATCCAGCTTCGGGCAGCGGGTTGATAGCAATGATTTTGGCTCCATTCTTTTTTGCCTTTTCCAGCGCACTCATCATACGAGGTGCATTTGTCCCTGGATTGTGACCGATGATAACGATAAGCTCGCTTTCATAAAAATCGTCCAGTTTGACTGTGCCTTTACCGATTCCAATGGTGGGGCGAAGTGCCGAACCGGAGGTTTCGTGGCACATGTTAGAGCAATCCGGCATATTGTTGGTACCAAATTCTTTGGCAAATAATTGGTAGACAAATGAAGCCTCATTGGACGTACGGCCTGAAGTATAAAAGGCGGCCTGATGCGGCGATTCCAAGGCATTGAGCTGTTCGGCGATTTTTTGAAAAGCACCTTCCCAGCTGATCGGTTCATAATGTGTTCCTCCCGGGCGCAGATACATCGGATCTGTCAGCCGCCCCATCTTACCGATCTCATAGTCGCTGAGCTGTGAGAGATCGTACACTGAATTGTTCTTAAAAAACTCTGGGGTGACTCTTTTTGTTGTAGCTTCTTCTGCCAGTGCTTTTGCGCCATTTTCACAGTACTCACCGACTGGCGAACGCTCATCGTCTGGATCAGGCCAAGCGCAACTCGGGCAGTCGAAGCCGCCTACCTGATTCATTTTGAACAGCGCCTTGGTACCCCGGATAAGCGTTTTCTCTTCTATAAGATCGGCAAAGGCCGCCAATACAGCCGGAATTCCAGCCGCAGATTTTTCTACGGGTGTCAATTTCAGATCCAAGAGCTTATAAGGATTTTCTGCCTGTGGCTCCTTCTTGATTGATTGCTCCAATTTTTGCTTATTGTTCTCTTCCATAACATAAGATTTTGGGACAGTTCACACTATTTTTCTATGTGCTTAGCATTTAAGATTGGGATTCGGAAAGTTGTCGCTCTGATCCTCCAGGGTATTGTCGATGCAGGCAAAATCCTTTTCCACGAGAATTTTAACTGGTCCCGACTGCCCGTCGAAACCTATCCGCTCTGTCGCCACCAATTCCTTTACCATATTGGCAGACAGTCCAATTACAATTTCATTTTCAACAAAAGAAGCAATGAGTTCTTCAGTATCCGTTTGCAGGATGCGGTATACAAAGGGCTGGTTGATAAATTCGGTTCGGGAGGCTACTTCGCCTGTATTGCCCAATTTATCAATTTCGGACATCGTCAATCGCAGTCTAACGGAATTATCTTTAATCCTTATTTTCATCTTTCTATTTTTTGATCTAATGCTGTCGGGTAGTCGAGCATCCCCGCTAATCCTTCTATTTTAACATGGTCTGCCAGGTTATAGATATTACATCTATGGTCGCGTAAAAAACCAAATAAAGTGATATCGAATTCCTTGGCCAATTCAACCGCTAGACTTGATGGCGCACCGATTGCTGCAATAATCTGTATCCCGGCCATGGCTGCCTTTTGTACCAATTCAAAACTCGCCCGGCCACTCAAAACCAGGATATGTTTTTGCAACGGCAACAAATTGGCGGACAATGCGTGCCCCACAAGTTTATCAAGTGCATTATGCCGTCCTACATCTTCCCGTAAAGCGATGAGCTGTCCCTGTAAATTGAATAGACCCGCAGCATGTATACCGCCGGTGGCTGAGAAATTTCCCTGTGCGGCACGGAGCAGATCCGGCAAGCAATAGAGTATATCTAATGCTATCGAACAGGATATAGGCGCAAGATCCTTGAAAATACTAACAGTTTTGATTGCTGCGATGGAACCTTTTCCACAAACACCGCAACTTGAAGTGGTGTAAAAATTTCGGTCCAAAGCGCTTGTTATGGGGGTAAATCCGTCGTTCAGTCTCACAATAACGACATTGTCGTTATTTCTTGTGCAGGGCGCTTCCAAACGATCCACAGCTGTTACCTGGCTAATAACAGAAATAAAACCTTCTGTAAATAGAAACCCTATAGCAAGTTCTGCATCATGGCCAGGTGTCCGCATCGTGACCGAAATATTTTTATATTCGGCCTTTCCGTCAACTGACGTACATATTCTGATCTCCAGTGGTTCTTCGACCGATATGCTATCCATGACATGTGCTGGGATACAATCCGTCACTTTGACAAGGTCAATCTGTTTTAAGGTCGTATTGAGCAGTGCGTTGGATTCCATGGTTTCTAGTTCACATAGATTAAATATACTAAATTTATGGTGCTTACTTTAATGCATTGTGTTTAAATACTTAGATCAATTGGCAAGGTGTAGATCCGCTTCCCTGTTGCCGCATAAATCGCATTACAGAGTGCCGGTGTAAATGGCGGTACAGGAGGCTCTCCTACTCCGGTCGGTTTTGCGTCGCTATCGATAATATCCACATGGATCTGTTTTGGGGAATCGGGCATTCGAATAATCTGATACCCGTCAAAATTACCCTGCTCTACCTGACCATCTTTTACCGTGATCGTGCTTTTGAGTGCCAGACTTGCGGAAAATTGTGCGCCACCTTCAAATTGCGATTTGATACGGTCTACATTGACGGCTAATCCGCAGTCCACCACATAGTAGACATTGGGAATACTGATTTTCTTGTTCTGATCCACATTGACCTCTACCACACAGGCAACGTAGGTTAAGAAGCTTTTATGTGCCGCAAAGCCAAATGCAGTACCTGCTGGCATGGATTTACCCCATCCGGAAAGCTTGGCTACGCGCTCGATCACCTTTTTCATGCGTGCTGTATCCCAAGGGTAATCTTCGATCTTTTCGCCATAATTGGGATAGCTTGTCTTGATCAGTTCCTGCTCAAAGGTAATGTAGCGGTCTTCACCTAGTAGCTCCAGGGCATTCGAAACGGCATCCATTCCTCTTGCTTCAGCAATTTCATCGAGCATTGTCGCAGCGGCAAAAACCTGTGGAATATTACGTACAGACCTCAACCAGCCAATCCGCAGATGGGCTTTAGCATCATGCGTAGCAATATTTATTGCTGGAACATTGTAAGGGAAATCTGAAGCTCCCAACATTAACTCGCCGTCACTGGGCTGTACCACTGATAAATCCTCTGTCGCAGAGATAGACGGATTAGCAATATGATGGGCCCAGCCACTCAATTTATTTTGGCTGTCGATGGTGGCGACAATACGCTGTACACTCATGGCGTGGTAGTAGTCATGACGAATATCATCCTCACGTGTCCACTGAACCTTGATCGGCAGACCAGATTCTTTGGCCAATATAGCTGCCTCCAGGATAAAGTCAGGCTTTGACTTTCTACCAAAACCGCCACCCAAGAGGGTTACGTTCATTTTCACCTTCTCCACTGCCATACCCAGTTCGGTGGCAACCGCATCACGTGCGCCCTGCGGATTCTGTGTACAGGCCCACACTTCGCAGCTTCCGTTTTTCACGACAGCCAAAGCACAGGGTGGCTCAATGGTTGCATGAGCCAGGTAGGGAGCAATATACGTGTGTTCAATAACTTTTTTTGCATTCGCTTTTGCGGCGTTGAAATCGCCACGTTTACGACGGATTGTTCCCTCCTGTGCCACCACCTGCTTAAGTTCTTCGATCTGTTTGGCTGAATCGTAGCCGGCATTGGGGCCCATCTCCCATTCCACCTCCAGCAAGTCCCTGGCTTTTATGGCGGCCCAGGTATTTTCGGCGATGACAGCCACCCCAGCCAATGGTTTGGATAAGGTGGCTGGCAGTCCAGCACCCTTGATCGTAATCACCTTGAGAACACCCGGCACAGCCAGGGCTTTACTGTCGTTTACGGCTTTTACTTTGCCGCCCACGACCGGGCACCGTTTAATGACCGCAATTTTCATCCCTTCGACAACGGCATCAATTCCAAACACGGCTTTTCCGGTGACAATATTGTGCAGATCAATGATCGGGGTTTCTTTGCCGATCATATTGAACTGCTGTCTGTCTTTCAGTTTCACTTCGCTGGCTTTCGGAATAGGGAGGGTTTTTGCAGTTTCTACCAGATCGCCAAAATCCTTTTTCTTGCTGGATTCCCGTTGGATAACCTGTCCATTTTTGGTATCCAATTGGTCTACGTCAACGTTCCATTCTTTGGCTGCAGCACGAAGAAGGAGTAACCGCGCTATAGCACCGGCTTCCCGCATGGGTTTATAAAACATCCTTACTGAAAAGGAACCGTCTGTGTTTTGGTTACCATATTTTTTTTCATCCCCTTCAGCCTGGATGATTTCCACCTTCGTCCAGTCGGCCCCCAATTCGTCAGCAATAATAAGGGGAAGAGACGTGCGGATACCTTGTCCCATCTCTGAACGATGTGCGACAATGGTCACTTTGCCATCTGAACCAATTGTTAAATATACATTTGGAGCCACAGTAGCCACTTTTTTACCTTTGTCATCACAGCTAAAGAAGCTTACACCCAGAACCAAGCCACCAGTAAGCAAGCCGCTGGCTTTTAAAAAGTCGCGTCTAGAAACAGTAAAAATCTCCGAATTGACCCGATCGGTTTTTCTTTTTTGAAAAGGAGCTAATATTTTCATCTTGTTTATATTTTTGATAATACCTAGCCGTTTGTAACGGGTGTACCGGCTGCTTCTAAAATGGCTGCTTTGATTCTATTATATGTACCGCAGCGACAGAGATTGCCCTGCATTGCTTGCTCGATCTCGGCTACTGAAGGTTTCGCATTTTTCTTCAAAAGAGCTGCCGCATTCATGATCTGTCCGGTTTGGCAATAGCCGCATTGGGGTACGACATATTTTTCCCAGGCCTCCTGAACAGGGTGATCACCCTCCGCTGAAAGTCCTTCGATTGTTGTAATTTTGCCCTCACCGATCGCTGAGACCGGAAATGAACAGGATCGGATTGCAGTATCGTTGAGATGTACGGTACAGGCCCCACATAGCGCTTTTCCACAACCAAACTTGGTCCCTTTAAGACCAATGATATCACGGAGTACCCAAAGCAAGGGCATATCCTCAAGCACATCAACTTCGTGCTTTTTGCCATTTACTAAAATTGAATATTTTGCCATAATCGTTGTTTTTTCTTGTTTATGTAAGCGATATTTATCGGTTCAAATGGGATAAGCTTTCTTATTTATACGCTAGCGCTCAGTTTATTCAGTGGTACAAAATCGTTATTTAAATTAATCAAATAATTATACATTTTACGGATGTTTTTACCATTATTACAGTTTTGGTGTTTTTTAACGTCTAATTCATTAAATTTGATAAACGGCATTGTATCAAAATTGCTGTTGATTTAATCATTATATCCGCGTTCCACTGTCTTGCCCGTATTTGCATGAAAGAGATTAAAGACATTGTTTTAGCTGCCAGTGCAGCTGCTTCCGAAAATATCAGGATGGTGCTTGCCACTGTGGTTAAAGTTGAAGGTTCCTCCTATCGAAGACCAGGGGCCCGCATGCTGGTAACAGAAGACGGGCAAATGACGGGAGCCATCAGCGGCGGATGTCTTGAAGGAGATGCACTAAAAAAAGCGCTCTTAGCTATCCATCAACAGAAAAATCGCCTCGTCAGTTATGATACAAATACGGAGGAAGGTTCGTCAATCGGGTTACAACTGGGATGCAACGGTATAGTTCATATCCTTTTTGAATATGTAAACATGCAACGAACAGATCATCCCATCGCCTTGCTGCAACGCTTGCTTCAACAGCGTGAAGAAGGTTTGTTGATTACGTTCTTTTCTACAGACAAACAGGGGGAACAAAAAGGAACCCGCTTACTTATTAAAGATCTGAAGGAGCAGGCTTTTGCCCTAGACGCTCACTATTCGCCACTGAATGAGCATATCCAATTTGCCAAAAGGGAAGGAAAATCGGTTCTCACATCCTTTCAGGAAAATGGGCAAAGCAGTGAAGTACTCATTGAGTACCTCGTTCCTACTATTCATATGGTTATTGCCGGTGCCGGTAATGATGCGCAACCTGTGGTAGAGACAGCCCATCTGCTCGGCTGGGAAATTACGGTGGTTGACGGACGTGCCAGCCATGTCAATACCGCACGCTTTCCAAGAGCTCATCAGCTTATTGCCGCACCAGCAGTTGAGATCACAGCTAAATTAAGCATAGATCCATGGACTGTTTTTGTGTTGATGACACATAACTATGCTTACGATCTCACACTCCTTAAAAACTTGATGCACACATCGACACGTTATATTGGCTCTTTGGGTCCAAAGACCAAATTACTACGCATGTTCGACGATATGCAAGAGGCTGGTGTGACCGCTACCGAAAGTCAACGAAACATTATTTACGGCCCAGTAGGACTCGATATCGGTGCCGAAACTTCCGAAGAGATCGCTATAGCAATCGTTGCAGAGATCAAGGCTGTGTTGAATAATAGGCCGGCAACTTCATTAAAGTTCCTCAAAACGAAAATACATACTGAATACCCCACAATAATTTAGAAGACATCATGCTGACGGATACATTTGGACGGATACACAACTACCTACGCATATCGCTTACCGATAATTGCAACCTCCGTTGTTTCTATTGCATGCCGGAGGAAGAGTATAGCTTTACCCCGAATGAGAAATTGATGCAGGTGGACGAAATTGAGCAATTGGCTCGATTGTTTGTCGATCAAGGAATCAGCAAAATCCGCCTTACAGGAGGTGAACCCTTGGTTCGCAAGGATGCAGCCAATATTATAGCACGTTTGTCCAAACTTCCGGTTGAACTTCATATGACCACCAACGGAATCCGTATCAACGACATGTTGCCTCAGCTTGTGGACGCAAAATTCAAAAGCATCAACATCAGCCTGGACACCTTGCAATCCGGAAGGTTTTTTCAGATCACACGAAGGGATTATTTTGACCGTGTACGTGCCAATATAGACCTTTTGCTCGAACATGGAATTCATACCAAGATCAATATGGTGGTAATGAAAGGCATCAATGACGATGAGATTTTAGATTTTGTTGCATGGACAGCGAGGAAGCCGATAGAAATCCGTTTTATCGAATTTATGCCATTCAGTGGGAACAAGTGGAGCAGCAACCAGGTGTATACACAGGCCGATATTCTAGCGACTATTCAGCGGAGCTATCCCATAGAACCGATCACTGCAGGTCCACACGATACCGCTAAAGCATTTTCGATTGCCGGACACGTTGGGCGTATTGCTATTATAAGTACAATGACGGCCCCTTTTTGCGCAGGATGTAACCGGATACGGCTTACAGCAGATGGAAAACTCAAAAATTGCCTATTCTCTACAGGTGAAACCGATCTGTTGACAGCATTACGCGCAGGTGATGAAGTGCTTCCATTGATCCAGGCTACCATTAGCGCCAAAGCAAAGGAATTGGGGGGACAATTAACAACAGATTTTGAACATATAGACACCGATTTTCTCAAGAATCGGAGTATGATAACGATTGGTGGATGATAAAGCAAACAGGTATAGTCATATTGGCGGCCGGAAATTCTTCGCGGCTCGGCCTCCCGAAGCAGCTGCTCGAGTTTGAAGGTGAGACTTTATTGCGCCGTATCAGCAGGGAAGCGCTGGCGATACCTAATGCCAAGGTATCTGTCGTGATAGGTGCTTATCCCGACCCTATCAACACAGCTCTGAAGGACAGTAATGTCGCTGTGGTAATCAATCCACATTGGACAACAGGAATGTCTACCTCTATTGGTTTAGGCTTAAGGGATCTGCTAAAACATCATCCCAATCTGGATCGTTGTATAATCAGTCTATGCGATCAGCCTTTCGTGGACCGACATGTCTTTCAGCAGCTTATTCAATTGGCCGATAGTACTGATAAAGGTATTGTAGCAACCGGTTTTTCAGGAATATGGGGCGCTCCGGTACTTTTTGACAGAAAATATTTTGAGCATCTGATGTGTCTGGAGGGACAACAGGGGGCTAAAAAAGTAGCCGAGCAATTTCCCGAAGATCGTGTAGTATTTTATTATGAGGACGCAAAGTATGATATCGATACACAAGACGATTATTTCAATCTCCCCCATCAGTTTATCAGTGTTCAGCAGGCTAAAGATATTATCCATCACCATCTGCCTGCGCCAAAACAGATACAGCTCCCCCTCGAGGAAGCCTTAGGCTATACCTTGGCCCAAACTGTTGTTGCCAGGCAGTCAATCCCTGCTTTTCCGCAGTCATCAATGGATGGTTACGCTATTCGTTATAGCGACAAAGAGGGGGAACTTCCTGTCGTGGACAAAATTCCTGCAGGCACCACGGTCGAAAAAATATTGACAGAAGGACAGGCAATGCGCATTTATACCGGAGCCCCTCTGCCTCAAGGCGCAGATACAGTAGTGATGCAGGAAAAAGTAGATTTGAGCGATGCAAATACAATCCAGATTCGCGATGAAGCTCTCCAATTGGGGGACAATGTACGTCCCCAAGGGTCAGAAGTGCAGGCTGACAGTATCGCCATGCTCAAAGGAACATCATTGACTCCGGCTGCTATTGGCTATCTCGCAAGCATCGGATGCAGGGATGTTCTTGTTACCGCGCCACCACGAATACAACTTATTCTCACCGGAGACGAACTGAAACCTATTGGTACGGCACTTGGATATGGAGAAGTTTATGAGTCTAACTCCTATCAGCTTAAAGCTGCATTGCAGCAGCAAGGCATACTACATGTTGAAAGTCGTCATGTACCAGATGACAGAAGCCAACTCCAGGCAGCTTTGGAGCATGCATTGGATGAAGCAGATATTGTTCTTTTAGTTGGTGGTGTTAGCGTGGGCGACTATGACTATGTCGTGGATGTGGCTAAGGCCTGCGGTATTAAACAGCGTTTTCATCGTATCCGTCAAAAACCGGGAAAACCACTCTTTTTTGGCACACAAAATGAAAAGCTGGTGTTTGGGCTACCGGGCAATCCGTCCTCTGCCCTAACCTGTTTTTACCTCTATGTGGCCCCCGCATTGGAACGTATGATGCAGCTTCCACAACGAACACGTTCCATCAAAACCCATACAACACATGCTTATAGTAAAAAGCCCGGTTTAACTCATTTCCTTAAGGCACGATACGATGGACATGCTGTTGAACCTTTACACGCGCAAGAATCTTATCGCCTCCAATCGTACGCACAGGCCAATTGCCTGCTGATTCTCGAAGAGGATAGCAATGGTTGTGCCGCTGGCGATGAAGTTTTTATCCATCTTTTAACCTAATCGAGCCATGCAATTTGAGCTTTTTTATTTTTTTCTTTTTATTCTGGCTTTTCTTTACGCATCGGTTGGGCACGGCGGTGCAAGTGGCTATCTGGCATTGATGGCACTCTATGGAATTGCGCCGCAGGAAATGAAACCTACAGCACTGGTGCTTAACCTCTTTGTTTCTTTAACATCCTTTATACAGTATTATAGGGGGCATTATTTCAAACGAAATCTGTTTTTGATGGTCGCCATTGCCTCTGTTCCCATGGCTTTTATAGGCGGCATGATCACCTTGGAAGATCATTTGTACAAGAGGTTGCTGGGGCTACTGCTGCTTTTTCCTATTTTTCGATTTTTCTTTTTTAAGAGCCCTGCCGAAGATGAGCTCAAACCGTACAACAGTTTTGGTGCACTGGTAATTGGTGGCATTGTGGGACTACTTTCAGGCATGATCGGTATTGGCGGCGGAATTATCCTCTCCCCTTTTCTGATCCTGCTTAAATGGACCGATCAAAAACAAACTGCGGCTATCAGTGCTGCATTTATTTTTGTAAATTCATTGTCGGGACTTGGTGGTATGCTCACAAAAAGTATTTCGTTCAATGCCCATATGTGGGGATACGTTGTGGTAGCTTTCCTTGGAGGTCTACTCGGAGCCTATCTTGGATCAAAAAAATTAAAACAGGATGCGCTGAAGTATGTACTCGCTACAGTTCTTTTGGTTGCAGCCTATAAATTATTGTTTACATCAGCCTAATTAATTTAAAAGAATATGGCTGATCTATTTATCCAAATCGGATAACATAAAGAAAGCGAACAAGTCTTTCAATTGTGAGATGAACAAAGTAGGATAAAAGAGGCGAAACTTTGATAAAAAATGAATGAAAAAATGAAAGTTCACGTAAAGACCTTTGGCTCCTTGACCGATATATTGGCAAAGGAATTTTATATAACAGCTAACGATACAACAGAGTTATTGGCAACATTATCGCGCGACCATGCCGAATTGGCACAGCGCAGCTTATTGATAGCCGTAAACAATACTATTATTAAGACACCGGTAACATTTCAGGAAAATGATATAGTTGCCTTAATGCCACCCTATTCAGGAGGATAAGCGATGCGGAATGAACGGTATTCGAGGCATTATGTCCTCCCCGGTTTTGGTGAATTAGGCCAACAAAAGCTGCAAACTGCCCGCGTACTGGTCGTTGGCGCTGGCGGGCTTGGCTGCCCTGTACTCCAATATCTGGCAGCAGCAGGGGTTGGAACCCTCGGTATTATTGACCATGATCATGTGGGGCTGAGCAACCTGCACCGTCAGGTTCTGTATGATACCAACGACATCGGCCGAGCTAAAGCTGAGGTAGCAGCGGGTAAGCTCAGGCTGCAGAATCCTGAAATTGAGATCCGCTATTGGGCGGAACAACTGCATTCGAATAATGTCGCCGACCTGATCAGTTCGTACGACCTGATCATGGATTGTACAGATAATTTTGCTGCACGATATCTACTTTGCGATGCTTGCCGTTTATTGGATAAACCGTTGATTTTTGCTGCAATCTATCAATATGAGGGACAGGTAGCTGTATTCAATGTGGCCGACAAAGAAGGCATAAAGACAAATTATCGGCATTTATTCCCTACAGCCCCAACCACCTTGGAAGCTCCCGACTGCAATGTAGCGGGGGTATTGGGTGTATTGCCCGGTATGATCGGAATATTACAAGCAACAGAAGCCATCAAGCTATTAACCGGCATCGGTACCGCCTTGATCAATAAATTAATGACGGTCAATATGCTTGATAATAGCAGTTATATCTTTGAAATCCCCTTTGCGGCATCCGCAGAAACCATTTATCCACAAACTTTAGCTGAGTTGAGTACGTTTAACTATGAGCAATACTGTGCTTCGGAGAGCCAATTTATACAGGCCATAGATGCACAAGAGTTTGTTGAAATGTGGTCCGCAGAGGATGTTGTGCTTGTCGATGTACGCGATCCAAATGAACTTCCGCGTCTGTCCCAGCCACATCTATCCATTCCGCTTTCAACATTACCTGCACAAATCAAAAATATCGATAATACACGCGTTGTTTTTATCTGTCAGAGCGGAAAACGGAGCCTATTGGCTGCCCAGTACTTTTACGAGCAGACAGATGCCGGACAACAAATATTCCATCTGGACGGCGGCATGGTCGCCTTAGAAAACTATATAAATGACTAAACAAAAAAACGACATATTTTTTAAAGGACCAATTCCGGCCACTTTGGTTGCGGAAGCTATCTCAAAGCACTATAATAAACCTGAAATTGGTGCACATAGCATCTTCCTGGGACAGATCAGGGCTGATCAGATCGATGGGAAGGCCGTAAAATCTATTGATTATACGACAAACCGGGAACTGGCCTTACTTAAAATGGCGGAGATCCGCGAAGCAGTGCTTGATAAGTATCCATTAGCCTGTATGCATGTTTATCATAGCGAAGGCGAAGTACAGGTTGGCGAAATTTGCTTCTTTGTATTCACGTCGTCAGCACACAGGCGTGCAGCGATGGATGCTTGTGACGAACTTGTTGAACGCATAAAAAAAGAAATGCCCATTTGGGGTAAAGAATTATTTGAAGACGATACGCATCAATGGAAAATTAATAGATAATATGGTTGATATTACACATAAAAGTGCGACGCTGAGGAAGGCAATAGCAATGGCCACGGTACTTGTCTCTTCTGAGAATACCGTCAGGCTTATTGAACAGCGACAGGTTCCGAAAGGCGACATATTTGAATTTGCACGTGCCTCTGCATTACTTGCGATCAAGAAAACTGGCGATATGATCCCTGATTGTCACCCTTTGCCGGTAGAATATGCTGCGATCCGATATACCGTAGCGGGCTTACAAATTCATATTGAAGTTGAAGTACATACGATCTATAAAACTGGTGTGGAGGTTGAAGCCATGCACGGCGCCTCTGTTGCAGCGCTCGTTATTTATGATATGCTTAAGCCCATAGACAAACAGGTGGAGATAGGTGGTATCCGATTACTTGAGAAAAAAGGCGGTAAGAGCAATGAATCCTTGCCTTGGGTCGCAGCGCTTAAAGCTGCAGTCGTGGTTTGTAGCGATTCGGTAACCCGAGGAGAAAAAGAAGATATCTCAGGCAGGCTTCTGTGCGATCTTTTGGAAAAGCAAGGCTTGCACGATATTGCCTATGCGGTAATTGCTGACGAAACGAGTGCAGTACAAGAACGTGTGGAACACTATGGGCAAGCTGGTATAGATCTTCTGGTATTTACGGGAGGCACAGGACTCTCGGACAGAGATATTACGCCAGATGCTGTGGCACCATATATTACCAAAGATATTCCCGGAATTATGGAAACGGCAAGACAATACGGGCAGCAGCGTGTTAAAACAGCCATGTTATCACGAGGTATTTCAGGATTTGCCGATCGCATGTTGGTGCTTACCCTGCCCGGATCACCGAATGGTGTACGCGAAAGTATAGGCGCATTATTTCCACAGGTGCTGCATGTCTTTGAAGTGAGGGAAAACGTTGGACATTAAGTCCTCAGTTTTTCGACAAGCTGTTTGATCCGCATAATGGTCTGGCTGATTTCCACTTCACGCGTAAATCGGCCCAGACTAAATCGAATGGACGATAAGGCATCCAAATCTGACAACCCCATAGCCTTAAGCACATGTGAGGGCCTTGAGGTGACTGCAGAACAGGCCGAACCGCTGGATACCGAAATTGTTCCTAACTTGGTAATCAGCTGCTCTGAAAGCACACCTGTAAAACAGATATTCGTCGTGTTGAATAACCGATGGGATGTACTTCCATTTATAAATGTATCTGGTATAGTAAGAAGTTCGCTTTCAAGATAATCTCGGAGCTGTTCTACACGGGATTGATCTATTGTTAAATCTTCGAGTGCGATTCGCAAAGCAGCAGCCATCCCAATGATACCGGTTGTATTGACAGTTCCGCTGCGCCAGCCCTGTTGCTGTCCGCCGCCATGGATTTGAGGTATCAAATGCTCTTTAACCCGACTGGCGATATACAGTCCCCCGATACCCTTGGGTCCATAAAATTTGTGTGCTGAAAAAGCCAAAAAATCAACATCAAGGTGCTGGAGGCTTATGTCCATTTTCCCAACCGCCTGTGTTGCATCACAAAGAACAAATGCATGGCCCTGATGCGCTATTTCACTGATCTGTTTTATCGGTAAGATAATACCCGTTTCATTATTCACCAGCATGGTACAAATTAACAGCGTATCTTCGCGAATACTTTCCTTAAGTAATCTGAGATCGAGCATGCCTTGAGGATCTACCATTAAATAGGAAACTTCAAATCCCAATCGCTCCATAAAAGCGCAGCTATCCAAAACAGCTCGGTGCTCTGTGGAAATGCTGATAATATGTTTTCTGGACGAAAACTGGAGTCCTTTTAGGACCAGGTTAATTGATTCTGTAGCACCCGAAGTGAAAATGATATTCTTGGGTTGCATACCCAGTCTATCAGCGATATCTTCGCTCGCCTGATCCATCGCATCCTGTATGGTTAAACTAAATAGATGTGCCCCACTTGGATTGGCATACTCCGTTCTAAAAAATGGAAGCATTTCATTTAAAACACGCTCATCTACCGGGGTGGTCGCATTATAGTCAAGATAGATAAAGTTTGAGTTTATACTGTCCATTTATTTAATATTTATTGATACTTGTGGTTAATAACAAAGCAGCCAATAGTGTTCCAATTTTTTTCATTATTTAAAGTTAACTTTTTTATAATTGTTTCCTTTTTCAAAACAGTCAGAAAACCTCTTGTCTTGAATAAAAGTCTAATCTGTAAGCATGTACAGGAATGCTATACCATATTCACATTTATCTGAGATACTATTGCCAGTGATGATATAATTTCTGGTAACTATCGGGATCAATGCCGGACCGATATTCAAATTTAACGAGGCTATTTCGCTGATGATCCCCTGCAAAGACCAGACTGAAATAGACTACTATTGGGAAGCACTCACATCGGATGGAGGACAGGAGAGCGTTTGCGGATGGCTGAAAGACAAATACGGATTAAGCTGGCAGGTTTGTCCTGAAAATTGGGCGGAACTCAACAAAAGACCGGGTGCATTCAAAAAAATGATGGGAATGAAAAAGATCATTATTGCGGATTTCTAAACAGAATAAAGATGGTTGAAAAAGTCCATAGGTAAAAAATGGTCTCATTATTATAAATTTCAATTTGAATACAGAGGTAACAAAAAAAAGACTACTAAAAAGGTAGTTTTTTTTTGAATTTGTGATTCTTTATAATTATCTTTGACTATCATAAAATTTTTAGGTTTATAATTGGTTATTTAAGGTTTTCATTCTCCCCGTTTGAAAACCTTTTTTGTTTTAAAAGTACTTAATCAATGGTATACCCTATTTCAGCAAATCCATATCGTCGATTACATCGGATAGATTTACAAAAAAGTCTCAGCGATCAACTTTTGAATGGATAAATTGTATTTGTGGTTTATGGAACACAGTTGTGTCTGGTGGTACGCTGCTTGTTATCCAGACGTTTCCCCCAATCACCGAATGATGTCCAATACGAGTATTCCCACCCAAAATTGTTGCTCCCGCATAAATAATTACGTGATCTTCAATAATCGGATGTCTTCGCTGACCGGCTAAAACCTTGTCAACACTAAGGGCACCTAAAGTAACCCCCTGATACAGCTTTACGTGATCGCCGATAACCGCAGTTTCGCCTATAACCAGACCCGTTCCATGATCGATATGAAAGTGACGCCCAATGGTCGCTCCCGGATGGATATCTATGCCTGTACGTTCATGCGCATACTCGGTCAAAATACGGGGGAACAAGGGTACCCGATCTAACCAGAGCTGATGTGCCATGCGATACATGCAAATCGCAAGAAACCCTGGATAAGTACGTATGACCTCACTTAGATTGTTGGCAGCGGGATCGCCATCCAGCATAGCCTGAGCATCTTCAAGCATCAGATGATAGATATGCGGGAGGTTTTCAAAAAAACGTTGGACAATTTCGCGATGATCACAGCCTATACAGTCTTTACTGTTCAGCAAAAGATCATATAGCTCATTTTCCAAAATTGTAAAAGTTGCTTTAACGGCCTCTACCGTAAGCAGCTTTTTCGAATTACGTTCTGGAAACATAAGCCGAAATACATCTCTTGCCCATTCCCAGATACGAACGTTGCTGGGCATATCATGCGCAGCCTGTTGTCTGGCAAATAAAGTGCTATAAAATTTTTCCATTTCTTCTTTTTTATACTGATATCCTGAAAAAAAGCTGGCAGCTAAACGATCCCCCTAACCGCCAGCTGCCATACTTTTAATTAGTAAAATCGTTTGTTTCGACTGACCAATCTCTCCACCGTCAACGCGAGGAGATCGATCTCCTGATGTGTATTGTAGAAGGCAAGGGAGGGTCTTACCGACGAGTCATACCCCAGTCTCCTCAGGATTGGCTGTGCACAGTGATGACCTGTCCGAACGGCTATACCGACTTCATTCAATGCCTGACCGACTTCGCTGTTGCTGTATCCTGAAAGGGTAAAGGAAAGTACACTGGTTTTTTCTGTCGCTGTACCGATCAAAGTAACCCCGGCGATCTGTTTCAACGAACGGGTCGCATAATCCAATAGATCATGCTCGTAGTGATAGATGTTATCAATGCCGATAGCCTGCACATATCGGATTGCAGCCCCCAGGCCAACAGCATCGGCAATATTGCCAGTACCGGCTTCAAAACGATTGGGCACAGCATGAAATTCTGTTTTTTCAAAAGAGACATCTCGGATCATGTTTCCTCCGCTTTGGTAAGGCTGGGTATTGTTTAGGATGTCTTCTTTGCCATAGAGCACGCCGATTCCTGTCGGGCCAAATATTTTATGTCCAGAAAACACAAAGAAATCGGGATTTAGGTATTGGAGATCTATCGCGATATGGGAGACCGACTGAGCCCCGTCCAACAGTACTTTGGCCCCTACACGATGTGCCGAATCAATAATGGCTTTTGCCGGTGTTATTGTACCCAGTGCATTACTGACATGAGTAAAAGAGACTAATTTCGTCCGAGAACTGAGCAGTTTGCTATACTCATCAAAAAGCAAATTTCCCTGCTCATCAACAGGGATTACCCGGATCTTAAAACCTTTCTTTTGACTCAATTGCTGCCAGGGAACTATATTGGCATGATGTTCCAGATAGCTAATTATAATCTCATCATCTGGGCCTAAATGCTGGTCTCCCCAACTATTGGCAACAAGGTTGATAGATTCGGTCGTGCCACGCGTAAATATAATTTCATTGGGTGAACTTGCATTTAGAAAGTTTTTAATGACATTTCGCGATTCTTCGTACGCATCTGTAGCACGTGCAGCAAGTTCATGTGCAGCACGGTGTATATTGGAATTTTCAGTCTTATAAAAGCGCGATATCCTATCGATAACCACTTGTGGTTTTTGAGTCGTCGCGGCATTGTCCAGCCAAACAAGTGGCCTTCCACCCACAGTTTCTTGCAGAATAGGAAAGTCGCGACGAATTGACTGAACGTCAAAACGGGGTTTCAACGTATCGAAAGGCAAGGAAGACGTATTTTCAAAGGCAGCCCCCGACTTTATGAAATAGAATGAATTGGCACTATCGGCCAGTGGTATCTGGGCAGTATGTTTAAAACCACTTAATTGCTGCAATGCTCCTCTTAGTGTGTCAAGTGGCTTTTCATGCGTTTCTGCAAAGGGTAATTTATTGACCTGTGGTTCTATATCAACACCCGTAGCAGGAGGAAGAACTGGGTTGTAAATACCTGGCTGCCTGCCATTCCCAGCTACAGGGATAGTAGCATTTCCCCTATGAAAACTTGGATCATGAAAACCGATCGCTGGATCTTCTAACCGGAATTCTCTCAGTTCAGGATTAGAGCCCGGTTTTTCAGCATGGATTTCATGTCGGGGAAGATCCCGAGATACGAGGTTTTCCGTTGGAACTGCCTTAAAATACTTATTTGCTTCTTCCGTTAGAAATCTTTCGAAATCAATATCTAAATGAGACATAGTAAAATTTTTTAAGGAATGATTTATTTATAATTGTAGCTGTGGTATTGTGTGATGTCAACATCGTCCAATACAGCCACAGCATCGTCTACGAGAATGACCAGTGAACAATATAAAGATATCAGGTAAGAGGCAATGGCTTTATCATTGATTCCAGTAAACTTGATGGATAGGCCCGGCGTTTGTTCACCCGGTAAGTTAGGCTGATAAAGACCGATTACTCCCTGACGTGCTTCTCCTGTGCGGATTAACAGAATTTTGGTCTTCCCATTTACAATAGGCACTTTATCACTGGGAATCAATGGGATGCCGCGCCAGGTTAAAAACTGTGAACCGAAAAGTGACACCGTGGGTGGTGGGACACCACGACGTGTACATTCGCGCCCAAAGGCCGCAATGGTGAGGGGATGAAGCAGAAAAAATCCAGGCTGCTTCCATACCTTTGTGATCAATTCGTCCAGGTCATCGGGTGTAGGAGCTCCAGATCTGGTCTTAATAATCTGTTTGGACGCGACATTGCTCAAGATTCCGTAATCAGTATTGTTGATGAGCTCACTCTCCTGCCTTTCTTTAATTTTCTCAATTGCCAAACGTAACTGTTCACTGATCTGATTATAGGGCTTGCTGTAGAGATCAGAAACCCGCGTATGTACGTCTATCAGTGTATTGACCGCGTTTAAATTATACTCCCGTGGACTTTCGTCATAATCAACAAATGTATGTGGTAAAACACTCTCATCACGTCTGGAACAGTCTACCTGGATACTGTCTTCGCCGACAACTTTGTTTAATCGAAACACGCCCGATTCCACAGGTGTCCATTGCAATAAGTGTACTAGCCATCGGGGTGAGATACTTTCAAGTTGTGGAACGGTTCTGGTGGCAATTGCCAGGTGTCGTGCAGCGACATCGCCCAAGGCGGTCTGTTGTGTTGGTTTTTCACTCATATTGTAAAAGTTTAATGAAATTTGGAATAGATTAAGAACACCTGAAAAAGAGTGTAAATTCGATAGTAGACTCTTTTTTAAAAGAAGGATAGAAAGTCTATCTTAATTTTAGAGCAGACTTTTCAGTCTGCCCCTCATTATTTAGTTTAATAAATCAATTAGAAAGGTCGTAATAAGTACTTTAATTCTTAAGCAATCGGCACAAGCCTATTGTCCTCCAATCTCACCGCAACTTGTTTTACCGATGTAAAACCGTCTTCTCTCGAAACAATACTTGATAGATCAAGACCCTTTTTGGAAAGGGTGCTTAACAGAGCGGCCCGAAATATGGCTTTGGATGATCCCCACCCCCGGCCCGACACCGTATCATTATTAAATTGGATTAATTCGTTAATCGAATAATGAATAAGCGTTTCAGATAAGTGTTCATAAAGACTTTTTGTTGTTGCCATACAATTTAAAAATTTAAAGGGTTAAACTATAAATTGTATTCAGTTTTTTTGGCCGAAACCCATATTATTTAACCACCGTGGTAATTCTACTCGGTTGGTATCGCGCGATGCAATTCTGAATACTCTATAAAGTTAGTAGATTTTATTTAAATATCCATATCTTTTTGAAAATAAAAGTTTTATTTACTTCCCCCGAGTCAATTATTCGTTCTATCCCTCCTATTCTGTTAACCGTTGTATGCATCAAGGGTTATTATTTATGTGCGGAAATATTTTTGAGATAAAAATCAATAGACCACAAGAAATACCCGAGAAACATGAATGCAACAACATGGAAAAAAGTAGCACTAAAATTTACCTAAATAACAGTATGGCGATTACCAATGTGAGCATGATATTGAAAGTCTGTGCGATCAGAAATGCATACAATGGCTTCTTATTATTATGTACAAACAGTTCTTTAAAATTCGTTTCCAGACCTATCGATGTAAAAGCCAGTGCAAACCACAAGCCTTGTATACTTTTTAATTCTGCTTTAACACTATTGATTTGCTCAGCGTTAATTACAAAAGAAAATAGCAAAGATGCAAAGACAAAACCCAGGACAAATTTCGGAAAACGCTCCCAAATAATTTTTAATGTAGGTTTCTCCGCATTTTCTGCACTTTTGGAATGCGAATATGTCCAATAAACACTGATAGCAAAGGCGGCAATGCCAAGTAAGACATTTTGAGAAAATTTTACTATAGTACTAATTTTTAACGCTTCCTCACCTACCAGCGAACCGGAAGCAACGACTGCTCCAGTGGTATCGATACTCCCTCCCAGCCAGGCTCCGGTAACTTCTTGCGATAAGCCCATCCATGCTGCAAAGTAAGGCATTAAAATCATCATGGGGATCGCAGTAATCAAAACAAGAGAAACAACATAAGATAGCTTTTTAGGATCTCCTTTAATGGCTCCAGATGTAGCAATAGCCGCCGATACACCACAAATTGAAACAGCCGACGAAAGCATCAACGCCATTTCCTGATCCACTTTCAATTTCCTACAAAGCCAAAATGCAAAATACCACACTGACAATACAACGACCAAAGCCTGAATAAGCCCTAAAGTTCCAGCTTTTAATATCTCGCCAAATATAACCGTTGTTCCTAATAGCACTAAGCCAATTTTCACATATAATTCTGTAGAAAGTGCTTCTTTGAACCAGGAGGGCAGCTTGAACAAGTTGCTGATCAGCAAACCAATACCCAAGCTAAAAATAACAGCTTCCAGATTATACTCCTTTACCGTACTATTGCCAGCTAAAACCAATGCGAGTATCGTTAATACAAAGATGAAAGGAAAAACGACTAAAAGTGACTTTAACGGTTTTCTTAATAGTACGGCCCCAACAAGAGCAGTAACAAAGACCAACAAAAATTGGACGCCGATCGCCAAAAGATTCTCAGGAGACAGGACTTTTGCAGAAAGATCTGCCGCCGAATTCCACGAAAAACTTGGGCTAGGTACGATGATACCAAAGAGTGCTGAAAAAATTAGAGCTAATCCGAGGATGACGACTGTCCAGTCCTCGCTAATAATGGCTCTTGATTTGGAAGATGACATAATACTATATAGTTAAGTTTTTTTAAATTGACTGACAATTTATTCTTGTTATTTTATTAAATCGTTCAATGCGCATTCAATTTCCGCAAAGTCGAAATCAAATCCATCTTCCAGGGTGAACCTGGTTGTCCCGGGAACAGGTTGGAGAAGAATACTTGAATCTACAGCTTTCAAGAACGATCCGATACGGGCAATTGCCCTAGGTATAGGCAAGCCAAAAGATGCACCCGAACTCGCTCTGAGCGCTTTCATAAATGTAGCATTGGTAACGGGACGGGGGCTACATGCATGATAAATAAACCGTGGTTGTGTCTGCTCAATTATCCACATCACTAATCGTACAAGATCGCGCTCATGAATCCAACTCACACATTGGCGTCCGTTAGAAATTTTACCGCCCAATCCCCTTCTAGCCAGCGGATGTAATTCAGCTAGCATACCTTGCTGTTTTGACAACACAGGGCTGACACGAAGTATCACTTTAAGCGTCTCAGGCAGGGCATATGCTCAAAAAGCAGCTTCCCATCTTTTGGTGAGCTGAGCAAGATACCCCTCTCCAACCGCAGTACTTGTCTCATCCTGCAGTTCATTTAATCCAGAAAAAAGAGATATACCAGAAAAGTTTATCCAAAGCCTTGGGGGTTTATCACAAGCTGCTATTGCTTTTCCTATTGCATTCGTCGGTAAAAGCCGTGAATCGGTCAGAATTGCTCTATTTTTTCGCGTAAATCGACGTCGTATGCTTTCGCCGCTTAAGTTTATCACGGTATCTGCACTTTCCAGTACATGAACCCATGTACCCAAATGCTCTCCGTCCCAAAACAGATAACTTACCCCATCTTCTTTCTCAGGCTGTTTTCGGGACAAAATCAACACTTCCCACCCCGATTCCAAAAACTTTTTCTTTAGCACTGTTCCAAGATGACCGGTCCCTCCAGCAAGTACAACTTTTCTCATATCCTCAAATCGATTTTAAAATGGTCGTTTAAATTTAATGCGAAGATCAAATACCCTCGACATCAGCAAGGAAAACCTCCCCTGTTTTCTCAATATCCCATCCTACAACTGGATTGAAATGATAACCAGACTTCGATTCCCGCGCTTTGACCAGTTGATTGTATGTTGGCTGTATATACCCTGTCTCATCAATTGCTTTACTGAGGACACGTGTCGGTTTTCCATCCCAATTCCACATGAATTTAAAGGCGGTATGTGCTTTTTCCAATACTGGTCCTTGTAAATGTGCTTCGTTCCATGTTTTACCATTGTCTGTACTCACCAGCACTTTTGTTACCTTTCCACGGCCGCTCCACGCTATACCACGTAATTCTTGCCAGCCTTCTTCAATTTTTTTCGGATAGGCGGGAAAGGTAATAATAGATCTGGCATCCATTACTAAACTAAACATCCGGATTTTCCCACCTTTAACTTTCTCGGTGTATTTTGATGTTTCCTCTCTAGTCATCACAGGTTTATCTGTGACCTCAATACGCCGCAACCATTTGATTTGAGTATTTCCTTCAAATCCGGGAATGACCAGCCGCATTGGATAACCTTGCTGTGGTCGAATAGCCTCTCCATTCTGACCATAAGCAATGATCGCCTCCGTCAGTGCTTCTTGCAAGGGTACACTGCGCGCCATTAAAGCGCCGTCTGCACCTTCCGCCAACAGCCATTTGGCTTTGGGTTTAACACCTAGATCGCGCAAAACGGTCGATAGCAATACACCTGTCCACTCACTTTGACTTGTTAAACCGCAGACTTCTCCAGGCGTCATTTCCCGTTTTCCATAACGAAAATTGCCAGAACATTCAATAAAGCATATCCGCGATACGGAAGGATATTTCTTGAGGTCCGAAAGTTTTAATCGGATAGGCTTTTCTACTAATCCGTGGATAAGTAACTCATGCTGCTCGGGGTCGAGTTCGGGTATACCGGCGTGATGTCTCTCAAAATGGAGATCGGAGGGCGTAATTGTGCCTTGCAGATCTTCTAAAGGCGTACGGGAAGCTGTAGCGTAAGTAGCTATTCGCTTAGGGCTATCGAATTTAGAACGATAGCCAACTTCAGATGATGGCCTCCCCTGTACTTTGCTGGGATCGACAGTAATTTTGGAATCGAAATCAGGTTCTACAACCCGATTGGATATATGCTGATAGGCCACAAAACCTACCGAAATTGCTAAAAAGAAAGCTACTGTGACCGTCAACAAACGGACAAGCTTTCGTATCTGTTTTAAATATTCTTTTCCTTCAGACATATTCTTTTATCTAACCTCCTTCCCTCCGTGGCGATCATCTAACACGTATCTTTTCCTTGCGGGCATCTCTATTTGAGGTAAAGTTGTTGCTGTAATTTTATGCTCCTCATGTATGATTCCATTCAAGTACAACAGATAAGCTGTAATATCATAAACCTCTTGATCTGTTAGTGAACCCGGGGCGTTAAATGGCATCGCACGACGCACATAATCAAAGATTGTTGTCGCATAGGGCCAGTAATTACCAATGGTATTGCTCCCCGTTGAATCTGTGACCAGCTTATCTTCGGGCCCTTCATAGCCATTGGCGCCATGGCAACTGGCACATTTTTGTCGGTATACTAAAGCACCTTGTTTAGCGGTTCCCTCGCCATTGGGCAAGCCTTTTCCGTCAGGGCGGACATCGATATCCCATTTGGCGATAAAACTTTTATCTGCAGGGCTTCCTATCCCAAACTTATCCGGCCATGTTGCCTGATATGCAGCAAGTCCGTCAGACCAGTCTGTTTCACTCTGCCTCAAGCTCGCTGCAGATGGGACTCGATCACTCGTTTCGCAACATAGGAGGAAAGCTATCGTGCCGCCAATCGAAAAATATACTGCTCCACGTTTAGTCATACTGTCCAGCAACCAATTTACCCGGGGTAAGCTTATAATCTTTTATAACCTTATCTAACACCACATAAAGCGAGTCACGATTTTCGTCAATTCCGCTCAATATGACCCTATTGCCCCGATCAGATACCGTATAATGAAGAACGAAACGCTGTCTCGTTTCTTTCCTCGCTAATTCATCTGCTTTAGCAAATTCTCGGATGCGGCGTGTCGTCCGCGCTTTTGGATGTACATCATTTACCTCATGGGCAAACTTATATTTCACCGAATCGGGAATCCATTCTGCTAAGGAAATCGCTGGCGTGTCGGTAGATAACTTTTGCTCTTTCAGATAGTTTCGAACGCCGCCATCGCCACCTTCGCCAGCTGTTACATTCCGCTCATCGGGAATCAACTTAAATTTGTCCTCTAAGTACAATGTTTTGTTATCCCTATCGGCGTAATAATGAAAAACACGTTGACCTCCGGCCACACCTGAAATTTCAAAACTTCGGTTTACATCCCGTTTCGGATCGCCCCCCCCATTTGAAAGATCTAACCGTAAAGGCCGATTGACCCGAAAGGTGAGTGTGGACCATTTTTCAAACGTCGCAGATTGCCAACGGATGCTATCGTATGGACTAAAAAGTCTTGTTTCTCCATTTAACTTGAATTCCGTTACATTGTACGTTCCCCGTAATTCATTTACTCCTGCTGACGAAGGCTGTTTGTAAGGGTCATACCGAAAATCGATGTATTGCAGATAGAAAAAGATGCCAACAAAAACAAATAAAACAAGAGCTTTGAGGCCGATTCTAATAGCGTTAATACCAGGCTTAAATGTAGGTAAATACAGCTCGATCTTAGCAGCAACTTCTTTGACAAATAAATTATAGAACGGCTTGTAATAAGGCACAAGTAAAAATAAACTCAGCAAGACGAAATACGAACTGTAAACATGAACTCCGCCATCATAGGCAAAATTCACAACAACGATCGCCCCCAAAGCACCTACCAACAATGCCGCACCAATAGGTACCGTTTTCCTGAAAAAAAGCATCGTACCCGCACTCACTTCGAGTATACCTGCAAAAACCTGATACCAGGGCACAATTCCAAACGAAAGCCAAAAGATCTTCTGTGCAGTTAAATCACCATAATCGGTATCCAAAATACCCAAAGAGGGATAAGGCATCTGTACCGGAAAAAGTTTTGTAAATCCAAAGCCTATAATACCCAAACCAGCTCTATAACGTACCACAACATTGAGCCAATAAAACACCCTGTTATATTCAGATCGCTCTCTTTTGAGCAATCGTAGAACAAATGTCCAGATCAATGCTGCTACGATAGAAAAAAACAAGGTATTCACCCAAATACTATACCCCTCTAAACGATAGCCAAATGTAGTTTTGCCAAACCAATTTACACCAGAACCGAACCGACAGATATCATACAGATCGCGGTAATCCAAGTTAAACCAGTCAATCGAAAATACTTGTTTATACCACAGCGGATTATTAGGTATAGCTATTATAATAAAGAAAATAAAGCTGACGCGAAATGCAATGAGCTGAAAGGTAGTCCATCGGGTCCTACCTAACGACGAATTATTTATTGACATCTTCAAATAGTTTAAAGGTTTATAATTTGTATCCAAGTCCTCGCCGTCCGATCTTCTTTACTTCGTAGAGCAGGTATTTTTTATCTACCTTACTGAGACTGGCCTTCACAGTGTTTCCTCGTGCATTAACACCGACCAAATTCACATGGAGGCTGTCGGGTCGCTCTACTTTAAAGCGGTAAGTATCATTGGGATAATTTTTATTTGGATTTCTAA
This sequence comes from Sphingobacterium paramultivorum, assembly GCF_014109745.1. Taxonomy (NCBI): domain Bacteria; kingdom Pseudomonadati; phylum Bacteroidota; class Sphingobacteriia; order Sphingobacteriales; family Sphingobacteriaceae; genus Sphingobacterium; species Sphingobacterium paramultivorum. The sequence goes on along the minus strand of NZ_CP058555.1, from coordinate 157,200 downwards.
GCGCGATCGTGTCGCCGCTAATCGTATACCGATAATAGAGACGGTCTCCAGTCTGGGTGAACTCATAATCTCTTTGCTGATCTTCCCGCTCGAGAAAGGCGGCGGGGGCTATATCCTTGAAAACTGTATTTACTTTTCGTACACTGATTGTATTCCATCGCTCAAAAACGAGGTCCTTCCACCTTACGCTGTCAGTTGGCGAAAACGCCAATGTATCGCCATTAACAATAAAAGTGTCCACTAGATATTTTCCTTCGATAGCTGGCAAACCAGCTTGGTTCGGATAATGTAGCGATCGGTCCGGGTGCTGGTAGAGCGAATAAGATCTTACTGCCACCAATACAACAAACACGAACACGAAACCCACTTTGAGCGCTATCCGCCATTTTGACCAGCGTACTGTTTTCCAATCCAATTTCCAACTGGCGGGTAATGTTTCTTTAAGAGATACAATCAGTGACCCCAAACGTTGCACGTCATATAGTAAAATGGGCAAAGTCAATAAGATAATATAAATAGAAACAAAATAGGTGGGCCCTTGATAGGCCAAATCGGCCAAAAATGCATTTCCATAGAATGGAATGACAAAAATAACAGACAAAAAAGCTGTTTTCCGAAAGAGCAAAAGTAGCGCGGCAACAATTTCAACAATACCCAAAAAAACCAGATATGCCGGAGCTGCCGATAAACTTAACAATAGGTGCTTCCAATCTGCAAAATAACCATATGCTGTATTTAAATGACTCAAGGATAGCTCGGGAACAAATATGGGAAACAGCTTGAGAAAGCCGGCTACAAACAATATAGCAGCTAGCTTAAAGCGCACAAATATTCTTAGATAATAATAGTATAACTGCTCCCTAACATCACTGTCGGTATTGTCCCTTTTCAACCAAATAGCAGCTCCTGCTAATGCGATAATCAAGATCAATAACCAATCTTGTATACTATTCTGTTCGCCGAAATAGTGCGGCAAAAATGTCACCAACTTGAATACGTCCACAATAAAATATTGCCAGCTGATCGTAAACAACGTTTTATAGAATTCTGGCTGCAAGGGCAGACTGAGCAACAAGATAAAGAGTATGCTCACACGAAGAAGATACTTCTCCAGCTTGTGTTTTTGAAAAAATAATGCCATCTGATGTCAATATTTAGGATGAATAACCTGGATTTTGTTTCAGTGCCGGATCGGCGAGAATCTGACTATATGGGATGGGCAACAACAACCGGAATGATTCGCCTATTCCCAATACCTGCTGTGCTCTACCTGTCCGAACCAAATCAAACCATCGATGTGCCTCAAAAGCGAATTCAAGACGGCGTTCGTTCTCAATCCATAGCAAGAGATTACTTTTACTGGTTGTGAATAAATTATCTGGAAGCAAAGCTCGTTTTCTAACTTTATTGAGATCCGCCAAGGCCAGATTATATTCGTTTAATTCAGCATAGGCTTCAGCTCGAATAAGATAGAGTTCAGCAATTCGGATGACATAAGTCGGATCGGCACCTGAACTTCTGTAATATAAATCACCGTACCAACGATTTTGGTTATCCTTAGCTATTAATACACTCCGCGCGCCCGCTGTACTCGTATTTGTCAATAAGGCAATCAGCGGGTCACTAGGAGCCCATTGTCTTGTACCTCCATTCGTTTGCGGTTGCCATTGAGCCCTGTGCGGATTTGGTTCGTTGATACTGTAAAATAGTTCGAATACCGATTCTCTGGTTCCGGTAACGTCATTTTTAAAAAAGGCATAATAAGGAGCTATTAATTCATAATCGGATTGGTCATCGATCAATAATTTTGCGTAATCTCTCGCTTTCTCCCAATTCTTCTGATAGAGATAGTATCGGGCCTTTAAAGCCCATACGGTTTTTTTTGTAAAAGCAAATCGATCTGTTGTGCTTGTTAAAAGGCCTTCGGCCAAGTTGAGGTCATCAAGAATTTGCTGATACGTCTGTTCAACTGTACTACGTGCGATACCGATATTATCGCCTACTTTCGCTGTCGGTTCCTTAATTAATGGAACTCCACCCCAGACACGCACCAAATCAAAATAGGCCAATCCCCGGATGGCATATGCTTGTCCCAACACCTTATCCTTGACGGCTGTCGGTATTCCATCGCCTTCATAACTCGCAATTGCGCGAATGACGTTATTCGCACGATTTATCGTTGTGTAAATCCCATTCCAGGTAGATGCTATTGTTCCATTCTCTGGATTGACTTTATGGTTGATAAACTCCTGTATTTGTGACTGTGACCCTGTCCATTGAACATTATCACCCGATAAATAAGCAATAGATTGATAATTTACACTGTAGTAACTTCTCAATGCATCATACACCCCACTAATAGCTGCATTGGCGGATGTTTCGTCTTTGATGATGCCATCTCCCGATATAGACGACTTGGGGTCAACCTCTAAGAACGAAGAACAGTTTGTAAATAAGAGGAGGTAAAATATGTAAATAAATTTTGTTCTCATGACGCTTATAAAGTTAAATTAACACCTAGCTGGAAACTTCTGGGCTGAGGCGGGGTTCCCAAATCAATTCCTTGTTGATTTGCTGCGCTGTTTGCTGCCGATTCGGGGTCAAGCCCCGTGTATTTCGTAATCGTGAATAAATTGGTTGCCTGCACATAGATTCTCAACTTTGAAAATGGCGATTTTCCTAAGCTCTTCGAGGTGAAATTGTACCCTAAACTTAATGTTCTGAATCTCAGATAAGAGCCGTCTTCGAGCCATCTACCACCACCATCTTTGTAATTATTATTATTGACTCCATCAGAACGCGGAACATCGGTGATATCCCCAGGCTCTTGCCACCGGTCGAGATTAGATTTAAAAATGACCCGCGCAGCATCTCTAGCACCGCCGGCTTCTCCGAAGAATCTATTGTGATTATATATTTTGTTGCCTATTGAGAATGTAAAGAATGTACTCAGATCAAAATTTTTATAGGAAAAATCATTACTTAATCCCCCGAAATAATCTGGCCAGATGCTACCCAAAATCTGCCTGTCTCCAGTTGTTATACGTCCGTCTCCGTCCACATCTTCGTACACGGCATTTCCTGTTTGCGGATCGACATACAATTGATTGTATAACCAAAAAGAATACATTGGATATCCTTCCTTGAATTGAATAAGGTCTCTACTACCATAATTTTGAGGTGTCGCTAATTTCTCGATCTTGTTTATATTTCGGGCAATATTAAAGGAGGTGCTCCAAGAAAAGACATCACTTCTAAGATTTAACGAGCTAATGCTCAACTCAAAACCTTTATTACTGATCTCTACAGCATTATTCGTAAAATTGCCAAAACCTGTGGTTCCAGGTAACACTTCCGTCAATAATCCGTCTTTTGTATATTTGTAATAGTAGTTTAGTGCTGCAGTTAATCTATTGTTCAGTAAAGCCGCATCCAAACCGATATTAAATTGAGATGTAGTCTCCCAGCTAAGCTGCTGGTTGGCCAATTGTTCAGGAAAAACTCCAGCAACTCCTCGGTACGACGACCCTACACCTGACCACAATTGCCTTGAAGCAAAGGAATTGATGCCATTTTGATTTCCTGTGAGACCATAACTGGTTTTTAGCTTAAGGTCATCCAAGAAAGCAACATCTTGTAAAAAGCTTTCTTTACTTAAGCGCCAAGCAGCACCGATTGCCGGAAAATAACCCCATTGATATCCTTTATTAAACTTTGAAGACCCATCTGCGCGTAAGGAAAGATCCAATAAATATTTGTCATCAAAGGCATAATCTACCCTTCCGAAAAAGGATGCCAGCTTGTATTGGTCCCAGTCTTGGTTACCTGTTGTTGTAGCAGCGGTATTGATTAGTTTAAAGTCATTTGTTGCAAAGCCCCGACCTTCTGCTGAGGTGAGCGAAAAATAACTACCCTGTAACGTATTTCCCAACAATGCGCCAATGGTATGGCGGGAGCCTAATTTTTTCCGGTATGTCAATGTTTGTTCATTGATCCAGGTTGTTGCTTGTGAAATTGCAGAAGTGGCCAATCCATTTACACCACTTCCAGCGATTAGCAATTTATTCCAGTACTCGTGTTCATTGTAATTGTTATAATCCACACTAAATGTCGAACGAAACTTCAATGCTGGTGTGATCTGATACTCACCATAAACATTTCCGATGTAGCGCAAACTTGTTGATCCCACATCATAATTCTCTAATAACAGCGTTAGATTGTCAAATCCGGCTCTACCGACCAGAACACCTTGGTCATTGTAGGGTGATAGATAGGTCGGCGTATGCAAAGCTGCCTGTAAAATACCTCCTTGAGGCCCATCCCCTGCACGACCTTGGTTACGTCCCGTCCTAGAAATACCATTACTCGATCCTATTTTAAGTTTATTGTTTATCTTCTGGTCTATGTTAAAACGAAAGTTAGCTCGATCAAAAGATATTGGTTTTAAGATGGATTCTTGTTTGTTATACCCGGCGCTCAAATAGTAAGCTGTATTGTCGCTTCCTCCATAGACAGATAGATCTGCATTATATACACCAGCGGTCCGAAAAGCTTCCGAAAGCCTATCGTACGTCTGTTGTTCAGAAGGTAATCCTCTCCCGCCGTCTGCAACAGGCCTAAATGGTTCAGCTTGACCAATATTTCTAAAATACTCATTTACGAGTTCGGCGTGTTCGGGGCCTGAGGTTAATTCCCACAGTTTGGCGGCTTTTGCGCTTCCTGCGTAAAGGTTGATGTCAATCTTTGCCGATTGTGCGTTTTTTCCTCGTTTGGTTGTAATTAAAATAACACCGTTAGCACCCCGTGATCCATACAGAGCAGTTGCTTCAGCGTCTTTCAGTACTTCAACATATTCGATGTCCGAAGGGCTCAGATCTGCAATGGGAGATGTGGCCTTGCCTCCTGTATTGATTGTTTGGAGGCTCTCTGAATTTAGAAATACACCATCGATGACGTACAAAGGATTATTGTCTGCATTGATAGAGGTTGCGCCCCGCAGACGGACGTGCAATGCATCTCCTGGTATTCCTGAACTGGCCGCAACCTGCATGCCAGCCACCTTCCCTTGGAGCTGTGCATCAAAACTGCCTGTGGGGATGTCTTTTACAGCTTGTTGAGATACCCGATCCACGGCACCAATAAGATTTTTTTTCGCTATAGTTGTATACCCAACAACAACGACTTCATCCAAACTTTCAATGGCTCTATTTAGTTCAATTATTGCCGGAGACGTTTCAATGACAAGGTTTTGAGTTGTATAACCAACCGAAGTAACGATTATCTTAAACGGCAATTTTTGTCCTGTTACAAAGGAGAATTTCCCTTTTCGGTCTGTTTTCACGCTATGAGTTACTGCTTCCAGCTGAACGGTGGCACCTTCTATGGGCTCTTTTGTCGCGGCATCAATTACCGTTCCCGAAAGAGAAGCATTGATAATCGGTTTTGTTTCTTGAGCCCACACTGCTGCGATAGAGGCCCAGATAAAAAAAATAGAAAGCGAGTACGAAAATACTCTACGATATTTCATAGTTTTGGGTGTTTGATAGTGAATACTGCAAGTGCCAACGCCAATTGAACTTGTTATTTGCTTATTAAATCAAGGGGAGGTTATTTACTTCCCTTTGTCAGTTTAGGTACACATTCGGTGGGGAATACAATAGTGATTAACAAAATCAAATATTGCACGAAGAGAAGAAAATCGGGTTTGATGTAAATTTTTCATACGTTTTATTAATGGTTTAGATTCTATCGTTGCCAACGCCAATTGAAACGAACGATGCTAATATAAAAATATTTTTTACAAAGACTACTATTTTAATAGACTTTATTTAAATAACTGAAGATTATATAGTTCTACAACATATTGCAAGACACAAAGATTCGACACATATAGACTGCATTAAAATCAAAAAGAAAGGCTGTACTCAATGACAGCCTTCTCTTTCTAACCGAATATAAGCCAACCCAGGTAAGGATTCACGCATATTGGAAAACTATTTGGAAAAAATTTCCGCCAATTTTTTATCCAATTCTTCACCACGTAAATATTTCGCAATGATTTTACCATTAGGGTCTACCAAGAAATTCATGGGAATAGCCTTGACATCATACATGACTCCAGCTTCATTTTCCCAACCTTTGAGATCCCCGACCTGCTTCCAAGAGAGGCCATCATCCTCAATTGCTTTCAACCATTTCGCCTTATCGGCGGCCTTATCCATGGATACTCCTAGAATTTCAAATCCTTGTTTTTGGTATTTAGCATAGGATTTAACCAAATTTGGGTTTTCACGTCGACATGGTGCACACCAGGATGCCCAAAAATCAATCAGCACGTACTTGCCACGGTAATCGGATAATTTCACAGGCTTACCATTAACATCGGGCTGTGTAAAATCCTGGGCTTCTACCCCCTCGCTTGTTTTTTTGACCAAGGCTATTCGTTTGGCCAAGTCCTTTCCTAGGATCGAATTCTGCAGACTAGGATCTAGCGTAGCAAATATCTTTTCGGCTTTGAGCGCATCAAACTCAGGGGGCAAAGTAGAATTAAAAGCCATTAAAGCCATATAGCTTTTAGGATTTTTAGCCACATAGTCCAATTTTGCATCGATGGTCTGTTGCTGTATCGCATTCGCGCGATCCTCCAATGTCTTGATATATTTAGGATCTTGCTGATCTGCGAGCGACTTAGCTTTATATTCGTTATTTAAAACCTCATATTGATCGTATATCGGTTTCAACATCGTATTTACCCGTTCATTTTCTGTATTTAAAGGGGATCCAGAGATTTTTGCATGTTTAATTGAATCTGCCGCTACAAATTTGATCGTCGCTGATTCAATAAAAAAAGGAAGAATGTCTTGTTTCGGTGGTTTAGCAGGGTCAAAAGGAGCATTATCGTGAATAATACGTAAATGCGCTTCCATCGGGGAAGGGATGCTTCCCTTAAATTCAAATTTTCCGTTTTTCATATCTACGGAATCAATGCGTTCTTTTCCGTCATAATTAAGACGCAGATATGCTTTCGCAGGTTTGTCTAACTTGCCCACTGCTCCTTGCAGTGTATAATTTTGTTGTGCATATCCTAATACTGGCAATACGCAAGCTAATGCTAGCGCCCATTTCATATTTTTCATAATTATTTAGTTTTTCTCGTTCAAAAATCTATTTCACTAATTTCGTCAGACTGTTTTTAGCAGGCTGTCCGACCGTTCCTGTCTGTAATAATTGTTTGTAAAGTTTTTCATCCCGTAGTACAGACAATGCTTCTTTAAAACTTTGGTTGGATTCGTTCCGGACCCGGGCCATGTAATCACCGCCAGTATATAATAATGAACCTACTTGTGCTTTAAATTCAACATCAATAGTAGCATGCGCGTCAAGCTGTTGTGGAGGTGGAATTGCTACAGCAATTTTGTTTGCGGCAGTGATCAGTTGCTGGTGTACTTCTTTTGGAACTTTAAACCTTATGTTGAATGCTTCGAAGTCTGGATACGCTTTGAGCAGAGCCTCACGATTTTGTTGGACAAACTCAAATCCACCTTTGGCAACAAGCCCACTGTTCATCAGTTGTGTCATCCACGTACTATATTCATTGGTATCTATGGGAACAAAACGATCTGGCATAATTCCACCACCACCAAAAACAATCCTTTTATTTCCAAGTGTCGTGTATTTTAAAGAGTCCGGAAATGAAATATGTCCTTCTTCCAATAATTCTTTTGATTCCATTCGACGGTTAAAATCCTGGAAATAATCATCCTTCCCTTTATTGTAGGGCTTTTGAATAGAACGTCCTGATGGGGTATAGTAACGCGCACCTGTAAGCTGCATTTCTGAGCCATCCGATAGGGCTACCGGTTTTTGCATCAGTCCTTTTCCGAAACTACGGCGGCCGATGATCACAGCACGATCCCAATCTTGAAGCGCGCCAGTGACAATTTCACTGGATGAAGCAGTAGCTTCGTCAATAAGGACCGCAAGATGTCCTTCGTAGAACTGGCCAAATCCGCCCGTAAAGTAATAGTCTTTTCCTCCTTCGTTGGGCACTGAGTAAAAGACAATTTTCTCCTTAGGCAAAAACTCATCGGCAACACCAATTGCAGATTCGACATAGCCTCCACCATTGCTCTGCAAATCAAGGATCAGCTTTTTCATTCCTTGTTCTTTCAGATTTTTTAGAGCAGCATCAATCTCCTGACGTGTAGTTCTATTAAAAACTGAAAGCGCAATGTAACCGATCTCCTGATCTACCATATAACTTTCTCGAACCGATCTCTCCAATATATTTTCGCGAACAATACTAATATTCTTGCTTTCCTTGCTTCCCGGAGACGCAATTGTAAGGAGTACTGGCACGTCTTTTTCACCGCGCAATTTTTCCATAATCTCCTTATTGCCCCATTTTTGCTCAAGAATGCTTTCTCCGTCTATCCCTTGGATCTGATCACCGACACGTATTCCTGCACGCATGGCAGGTCCATCAGGATTGACTTTGGTGACAAAAGTCTGCTCTTTTGTTTTTAGAAACTGAATGCCTATCCCAGCAAAGCTTCCACTCATGGCGACACGCATCTGTTCAGCCTCTTCACGACTTGTATAGCGGGAATGTGGATCTAAATCCGATATCATCGCTTTGATAGCCGCATCCACCAGATGTTCTTCGTTGACCTGATCGACATAATTCTGCTGAATAAGCTTCAGTGCTTCCTCAAATTTATACTTTGGATTCATTTGAGCCTGTAAGGACAATCCCAGACCAAACATGCCGACGAGTAAGGTCGTTGCTTTCCTATTCATATTATCTAATATTTTAATAGTCTATTTTTCGTTTTTAAGTATTTCGATAGCCAGGGAAAGTTCGTCCATCAATTTGCTGGGGCTTCCTGAGTAACCTCCCGAGCAATAACGCACCCGACCATTTTTCACAATGATTTTTCGCGGAATAGATGAATCGCCGAATAGAGGTACCAATTGTTTGAACACCAAATCCTGCTCATTCGTCTTTGGATTGACGGAATCATGCAACAAATTGAATCGAAAACCTTCTCCACGAACATAGTTCACTGATTTATCTTTATAATTTCCGGTCTGCATGGTACCTAACATATAGATGGCAACATGTTTATCCTGCGCATACTTGTCGACCAAGAGCTGCATCCCAGGAAAAGCCATAATACATGGGCGGCACCAGGTAGCCCAAAAATCCACAACAACAATTTTATCTTTCCAATCTTCTGGTGTAATAAACAGTCCTTCGGCAGTTTCCAATCGAAAATCTGGCATAGGATGATTGACCCAATTGTGATCCACATAGGCCTGTATTGCAGCTTTTTCCTCCTTGGATTTTAATCCCGCCAAGTAAGTTTGATAAGCAGCCTCATCACCATCATGTCCTTTTAAATAAATTGCTTTGAGCTTATCAAACATACGTGGTGTCATTGCATTGTATCTTGCACTCATCTCGAGTAAGGGTAAGATTTGTTTGTCATCGCCTAAACCGTCCAGCACCTGAAGATTAATTTCATTGAGTTCGGCATTATTGTATTTACCATCTTCGGAAAGCAGCAAGAAATATTTTCTGGCTTCTTGATACTTTTTGAGATCATTTAATAAAGAAATATGGGTAAAAAGACGGTCATCCAAATTTTTAACGACATTGGAATCTGCCTGTGTCTGCCGATCAAAATCTTCCTGATAGGAGTTGTCTCCTTTACGCGCGATCAATTTGGGCAGAATTGCTTCTGATACTTGATAAAGGCTATCTTTACCAACCATTTTAAACATATATGCACGCATGATATTCCAGCGCATCAATTCGTTTCCTGTACGGAAATCGATATCGTCATACAGTTTCGCAAACTTGTCAAGTTGTTTGGAGTCGAAGTAAGCCGATCCCAGTCCACGGTATACTGCATAATAGATAAACCCCTGACCGTTGGGATGCTGACGCCATTGCTGAACAGGAAAACGTTGTAAAAAATTCTCATACGAAGCAATTACCTCCGCTTTGTTTGGACTGCTTCCCATGGTATTGCTGTAAGCGATAAACCGGGCCGTCGCACCAGTTGGAAAGTCGGTGTTTACACGCTGCTCGATCAATTGGGTCAAGGCTCTATCCTGAAGCCGCACGCTCGCAAAACTATAGAGTTGGTTAAGGTTTTGATCAGAGATATCCTTTTGTTTAAGTTCATCGTTTATCAACTTCTTGGCGTATGCCGGAAACGCGCCCTCCAAAGCCAATTTTTGTAAGTTCATAAAAGGCTGAAAATACCGCAGGTAACGATTTCCCGACAAAGCAAATTCTTTTTCAGCTAATCCTTTCAGATAGGCAGCTGGCAACGCAGGGGGCTGACTACTATAATATGAAAAGATTCCACCACCAGCTATTGTAGGTACCTGAAAAGCAGCTTCTCCCAAATATGCCCCCTCTACGGAATTTCCTTTTCCATCGACTAGAGCAATAGCATAGCCACGATCCTGATTGTTGTCAATTGCATCCGGGTGATCAGCTTCTCCCTGGTAGAATTTTACTGCTATAAAAGCCGTCGTCGGTTTAACCGGTACCGCTACTGTCCATAGCCCTGTCGCATTTTTCTGCATGGAAAGGCTTATCTGCTTCCAGTCAAAATCTTCAAACAAAAAGAATGTCGCATGTATTGCATCACTAAATTCAAGATCCTTGTCTTTGGCGCTGTAGACCACCTGAACAGGCGCTGTCGTTTGGGGTTTTGCCGGTTTGAAAACGCTGCTGTCAAATCGAGGCTGCGCATATAACACAGCCTGGACAAACAACAGTACTAAAAAGATCATCTGTTTTTTCATCTTATATAAATTATCTGGGGTTTTGGCCAATTTCAGGATTAAGAGTCAACACTTCCTGGTTAATGGGGTATATCAAACGTGGGCTTGAAGCCGTCAAGGTATAAGTCTGTCCATTTAACGTACGGCTAACAGGTTTAAAATAATTACCATCCAACGTAAGGCGGCGCATGTCGTACCAACGTAGATCCGTTCCAACAAATTCGCGACGACGCTCGTCGACGACCGACTGTAGTAAGTCACCACTGATATCTGTCGGTGAAAGTGCGATGTATTTACTGGCTGCAAAACGCTTCTTGCGCAATAGATTTAGCAATTCGACTACTTTGGCTACATTATTTTGACGAGCGTATACCTCTGCCCGATTTAGAATTATTTCAGGGCTATTCAAACCTACATAAGAGTTGTAATAATAAGGGTTATTAAATAAAGGTTTGATGTATACCGATCCTTTGTAGGTATTGACATCGGTACCAATGAATAATTTCAGCCGAAGATCATCAGCTTTGTACAGTGCGATAAGTTCAGGATTTATCGGACCGCGTATAAATCCTGAGCTTAACTTTGACAAGAGTACTTCCTTATCATCAATCAACCGAGGATAGGAGCCTGAAACGTAGTCCTCCAGATTATACACTGTAGGATCTAAAGCTAAGGCCAAGTCGGCATATCTACCTGCTTCTTCAAAATTACGCATTGTCAAGTATACTCTTGATAACAAGGCATAAGCGGCGATTTTGGAAGGATGGTAATTAAAAGTCGGATAATTAGGTAGATTTTCCGTAGCCAAACTTAAATCTGTGATCATCTGTTCATAAATCCGAGCTAGCGACACACGACTTAGGTTTTCAAAAAGATCTGCTTTCAGCAATAATGGTAATCCGGGTTGGCTTTCGGCCTTTGTGGGGTCATATACTTGGGCATACTGATTGGCTAAAGAAAAATAGGCAAACGCGCGATGAACACGAGCTTCAGCAGCTACAGCAAGCTTTTGTGACGTTGTGCCATTTTGGCTTTCCATCACCCCGTCAAGAATTTCATTGGCAATGTAAATCTGTTTATACAGATTATTCCAGGCTACATCTTGCTGATTGTCTACATAGAAATAGTCATTCCAGATATAAGCTCTTTGGTAATTCTCGCCCCAGGCCAATGAAGCTGTAGTTGGGACTTCCGCAGCGATATTATCACTTGTGATAAGTGGCAGTATATACGAACTTTCAAAGTTACCCTTATTGTTGAGAAGATAACGAAAATCGTCGGTTGTCTTCAGGGTACGTTTATCATACTGATCTACTTCTACAAATTTCCGACATGAAGCTGCCAATAATACGCTCGAGGATAGTAGGCTATAGAGGATAATATTTTTGATTTTCATGATTTCAGGTTTAAAAAGATAGGTTTAGACTCATAAAATACGTTGGTGAGGGCGGAAGATTTGAATAACTATTCAATGTCCGATAACTTGGATCAATTCCATCTTTATTTTTTCGCCAAAGTAAGCCCAGATTGCGAACACTCGCATTTACGTTTACAGATTTAAACGGTGTATGTTCCAAGGTTTTGAATGGAAAACTATAACCTAGATCAATCTGTTGCAAGCGAACATTACTACCACTGATTACCAACGCATCCGAATTGGCATAACGGGACAAACTATTGTATTGGTATCCTTGCTTACTCAACCCTGGTACGTTTGTGAAAGCCTCATCTCCAGGTTGACGCCATCTCTTTGCTAAATCAGACTGAAGACCGATGACTCCAGAATAGGGAGCATAATCTGGATAGTTTTGTACGGAAAGTCGTCTAAATACATGTCTCAATTCGTAGGTTATACGAACTCCCAAGGTGAAATTACGATAGGAGAATGTATTGAATAGTCCACCAAAATAGGGCGGTGTGGTACGCCCCACTTTCACAAGGTCTTCGGGTGAAATAGCTGTAGCAGGTGCATCAGCATTGACAATTTCTCCATTTTGTTTGTATACCTGCGAACGTCCTTGATTATCTAATCCTGCCCATCGGTAGGCATAGACATAATCTATTGAATTTCCGACAATCGGAATAGTTCCATTGATATAGTCAAGCACCCGAGTCGGATTGCTGAAACGCGAATCTGTGACTTTATTGGTATTATAACCAAAATTGAATAATGTATTCCATTTCACCTTAGATTGCAACCAAACAGCCCTTAAGCCTAAATCAACACCTTGCCCGGACATTGTCGAGCTATTAAATTTCAGACGCGTCCAGCCATAGGTTGGGTTGAACGGAAAATCATAAATAATATCAGAAGATTTCTTCGTATAATAATCTACGTTAAACTGTAGTCTGTTTTGCCAGATGCCGTAATCTACGCCAATATTTAGTGTATGGACTTTTTCCCAGCTAATCTGACTATTAGCAGGAGATACAATTTCTGCCGTTACTTCATTTGTAATGTTATCATTACTTGTATTGATAACAACTACCCTATTTGCACCTGTTGGCAAAATACCGTTGACTCCGTAGGTCATACGAATCCCCAAAGCATCTACCCATGTCGATGCCTTTAAGAAGTTTTCTTTTTTAACATCCCATTTTCCACCTACAGACCAAAGTGGCTTACCGCGCTCACTCTTAGAAGCACCAACTAGCGTAAAATCATCAAATCGAATGCTTCCAGAAAGTACATATTTACCGTTAAAGGCCGAAAAAGCGCCATTGGAATAGTAAGATAACGCTCGGTTTCTATTCTTTGCAATAGCAGCATTGGAACTGAAATAATTATCCCAACCATAAATCGTCGAGTAACTTCCTCTTGGATTTATAACGGCAAATGAATAGGTATCAGCGTTGAATCCTAAATAGTTATCTCCGGATGACCGGTAATTATTCTGTTTCCATTCGGCACCGGCGAGAAAATTCAAATTATGCTCCATAGACCTGCCAAAAGCTTTGTTGATATTCAGCTGCGAACGGAAAACGTACTGGGAGCCATTATAATTTTGAATGCCCAATCGACCTCCCATCGGATAGCCATATACATAATTTCCATTAGCATTGAACGTAGTACCGATATTGATCTGATTTCTCTGGCTATAACTATTTACCCCGTCAACATTTTCCGTGTTGTTCAGCTGCCGCTGCCATTGCCCCATTACCGAGAGATCTGCCCAACTGGTCAGTTTGGTATTGATATCCATATGCATCCGCAACCCATGATTTTGATTATTATAATTTGCAGCAGTAAGCTCTTCTATTGGATTATAAGCCCAATCCATATAACCTTTGTTCTCAAAATCCTGCGAGACCTCAGGTCTAAATTGAATATAGCGTCGTATGTTATTTCCGTTCTCATCTTTCAACAGATCATAAGGGAGAAGGCCGCCTGAACTAATATTTGATGATAGAGCGTTGATTACGGCCGAATTACCAATGGAATTCCCATAATTATACGTAATACCGGTAGCTAACTTAACGCGGTCGTTGAAAAGCATATTGGTAAGATTAGCCGTTGTATTGAAGCTTTCTGCTTTATTTGCGCGAAACACGGGGACATCTTTTGTATAATTGGTGGAGACAAAGTAGGTGCTCTTATTGGCTCCTCCCGAGATCGAAAGATTATACTGTTGGGAAGTCGCTTTCTGCAATAGATAGTCTTTGATTTGATTACGATTATCAGTAGATGCAAGTCTTGAGAGTGCTGCATCGCGTTCCTGCTCAGTTGCTGTCCCCCGTATTGAACGAAAAATCCATTCGAGTGATTCAGAGTGAGGTTTGTTACTATTAAATGCGTCCCAGCTATTTTTTTCGATATTGTCTGCTATAAAGCCTTCCTCGACCAATTGTTTTTCAAGGTCAATATATTGCGACGAAGACATCCTGTCCATTTTATTAAGATCAGCCGGAGAAGCGATACTTAAGGAAGTACCAAAATTGATTGATGTTGGGGTAACTCTTCCTTTTTTAGTTTCAATAACGATTACCCCATTTGCAGCTTTGGCTCCCCAGATTGATGATGCCGCAGCATCCTTCAATACAGTTATGCTTTCGATATCGTTCGGATTTATTCGGCTTAATACCGCACCACCAGAGCTCTGTGTATTGCCCTTATTCGTAAGCGAAAATTGGGCATCAACTGTTTCTGCCATCGGGAATCCATCGACTACGATCAATGGTTCTTTTGGAGTTCCCCCGGTACCAAAACTATTTATACCGCGTATCTGTATGTTATTTGTCCGTGGATCTACATACATCCCCGGTACGAGGCCCTGTATTCGTTCAAGAATATTGATTGCTGGTGTTTCCTGTAATTGTTTGGCCGTCACGTTTCCAAATGAACCGGTAGCTGTCTCTTTGGGGATTTTAGTGTACCCCATAGACACCACTTCAACATCATCCAACACATTGACGACCTGTTCCATCGTCACATTAATTTGATTGCTAGCACCAATTACACGGCGTTGAGGCTCCATACCCATGTAAGAAAAAATAATGGCATCAGCAGGTTCTGTAAGACGTAGTGTATAACTTCCATCGCTACTTGATGTCACCCCCGAACGCACGGCATGTCCATCAGATATGACCGTAGCCCCAACCAAGGGTGTACCTTTACTATCTTTCACAAATCCAGAGATAGTTTTCCAATACAGGTCATTACCATCTTTACTTACCTTATCTCTATTGTCACGAATAATGGTAAAATAATTATTTTGAACGTAGAGAAAGAGATAATTGTTTGGATAGAGAAGTTCTTTCAATACAGTCTCCACCGGAATTCTCTTATTTTTCGGGATCAGATCACTGTTGACAAAAGAATCCCGGATTAGTCCCTCTTCATAAGAAAATTTGGTTCCGTAAATGCGAGTTACCTCGCTAAGAGCCTGCCCGAGACTAGCTCTTTTTTGTGCAAAGCTACCTGTGGTACTCATCAGGCAGACAATAGGCACAAGAAGTTTAGTTTTCATAAATTTTGATTGATTACTAGTTGTTTTTAGTTAGGTTTTATTACAATCTGTTTGTTTTTCACTTCAATGTTTACATTCATCGTATGTTTGATAACAAAGAGAATGTCATCAATCTTTTTTACGGGTATGACACCAGTAAACCGCTTATTGAGCAATGCTGGATCTTCAACTACGACTTGGTAGCCATAGTTATCTTCCAACACGCTTACTATATTGGCTAAGTTGCTGTGTTCAATGCTCAATTCGCCGCGAGTCCAGGATAGCACTTTGTTGGCATCATTATAAACAATCTCATTAGTTTTTAAATTTTCGTCGTAGATGAACATCTCCCCTGGTGCCAGTACACGATCCTCTCCATTTTGCCCCTGAACGCGTACGCTCCCTTCAAACAAGGCCACTTCGATGCGTCCACGGCGATCCTTCACATTGAACTTTGTCCCCAACACCGTCAATGAAAGTTTACCCACATGCACCACAAAGAGATCGTTTTCGCGCAGGCGATTTTTAATTGCAGTATGTTTTACCTCAAACATACCTTCCCCTTCAAACCAGACTTCCCGCGGTTTATCGGTCTTCCAACTGCGTACATAGGAAATACGGGAATTACTATTTAATTTAATAATAGAAGAATCTGGCAATGCTAATTCACGTTGTTCACCAAATGCGGTATTAGACGCTTTTGTACCAAATTGGCTAATTTCATAACTCAATATTCCAAAAAGCAGCAGTGCCGCAGCTGAAGCTGCCCATCGAAGCATTGTTCTAATAATCGATTTTTGCCCCTGTTTCCTTTCATAAACTGGAATCTGGTTTTGAATGTTCGTCCAACGCTGATGACTATTTAAGCTGCTTTGAACAGGTTTCTGTGCTTTAATTAACAGTATCCACGTTCTTGCAACCTCCATTTCGGCAGTCAAATTTGGGTAATGATTGCCCAGTTCCTGCCAAAAATCCTGTTGTGCAGCTTCATTCTGAAACATAGCCTGCGCAAAGTCTTCATCCGAAAAAAAGTCCGTCGCCGTATAATCTTTATATTTTGCTAACCTAGAATTCATACTGTTTTATATAGGTTACACCCTTCACAAAAATTTTACCCCAATAAATTTTATTTTTTTTTAAAATAGCAATGCCAGTCAAATCAACCCAAAAGGTGCAAACGCCATTCAGAACAATTTAATACTGGTTATTTTATATATTGTGGAAAAACTTACAGTAAGATGTAAGATTTATTGATATCGTAGCTGGTTGAGCAAATAGAGCAGTACCAAAAGACTAAACCCGCTAAAGTGTTTTTTCAAACTGTCCAGCGCGCGGTAATATAGTTTATAGGTGTCTTTGGTCGAAAGCCCCATTATTTCGGCTATATCTGTATAGGGCAATTCTTCAAAAAAACGTAGATGAATAATTTCGCGCTGACGAGCGGTCATCTGTTGCAGTGCTTGATCGAGTCTATCCCGAATCTTCATAGCACGTTCCTGACGGATTATAGTAAGATCATGTGGAAGCTCAATGGTAAATGGCAAATAATCAACGGAAGAATTGGTCACTTCTGTCCGCCGAAGTGATTGCTCGATTTTCTTTACCAACGTACGACGGAAAGCCTTATATAGGTAGTTTTTGACCGCAACATCTGTACTTAAGTTCTCTCTGTTGCACCATAATTTAACAAATAACTCTTGAATACTATCCTCGATAATCACCTCATCTTGTGTAAACTTAAACCCATAATTGAACAACAGTTGGTTGTATCGTTCAAAAAGTATTTTGAACGATGGTTCATGCCCAACTTGAAACATTTGCCAAATCTGTTGATCGGAGTTCATTGATTAATGCGCGACTTCTTGCTTTTCAGTTTAAGTAGATAAAATTTACATTCAAATCTAGTAATTTTTTTCTATCAACATACGATTCAATATTTCTACTTCTGAAAAGCGAATATTCGCCTTCCTCTAGCCAAGCTGAAGATTTCAGGACCGTTGACCATCCAGATTCGAAAACCGCTGACTAGTTAATCCGGACAATTTTGACCATTTGAATTTTACTTACTTTTATATTTTTATTTAAAGTGGTCTATTCGCCTCGGAATCGCATGGTCTCAATGCCCGAAATCTCCAGTTTTATCCAGTGGCCAACTAATCAACAATAAATTTATATACTATCGGATTCGAGATTTGGTTATGTTTGACAAGAAAACTATTCCCAACCATATTGACCAAATCGATAGTATTGTCATGACGGAGATCTTAACTATATGCCCAGGGATAATTAATGTATTCCAGCATGGAACGACTACATTGGAAAAAGTGACGTAAAATGCCGCTACTATTAAGATTAGAGTTAATAAAAATAAAAAAAAAATATCAATTTTGATTTAGAATTCATATTATAGCTGGTATTTCTTAAATATATACAAATGTTAAGAAAATTTTGGAAGAACCGGAATCTACTTACATTTATTTTCACTTAAGTAGTCAGTAGTCCCGAAGGTGTTATTTTTTAGGCAGGATAAGCTTGATCTACTCCTATTTTGCCTTTTCGAATATCCTGTTTACTTAGGGAATGGAAGTAGTTTGAAATGTTGGCATCGGCTTGAATTTTAAGTCCAGATCACCGACACGCAAAAATATTACTCCCCGCATCTTTTGATCTTGATTGTTAAAGACTTTGATTGCGATAGGTCATAGGCGACTGCCCTAGATGTAACTTAAAGAATTTACTGAAAGTACCATAATCTGAAAAATTTAGTTCCTGCATTACATCTTTCACGGACATACTTGATACATTCATCAAAATAACTGCTTCAGAAATAGCAATTTCTTCTAATATGGCTTTGGGGCCGAGTCCTGTAACATCTTTGACGATACGAGTTAGATGCTTTCTAGAGATAAATAACCTATCTGCGTAATATTGTACAGAGCGATTTGTTTTAAAATGCAATGAAGCTAAATTCAAAAAATCCATTACCATTCGATTTTTACGCTCAAATCCGGCACTAGAGCGAGCCAGATTACCGTTAATTTTTGAACTGATTTCATAAAACAGAAGCATCAGTGTCATTTTAATAATTTCCGAACGGAACATAGCTTCCGAATCCATTGTATTCTGTCGTTCCAAATTCATAAAATATTCAAAAATACGGCTTGAATCCCTGGTATCAAGCCGTAAAATTGTATCGTTTTCCCGACCAATCTTTTCCATAGAATATGCTTTGTAAACGGGTAAACCTACCTTTTGAAAGAGATCAAATTCTGTAAAAAGTGTGTGCATCTCAATGTCATCCGAACAATCGATTACTTGCATAACCACCATAGGTGACAAAAAGAAAAGTGTATTTGCTTCAAGGGTATATTCGACAAAGTTGAGGGATACTTTTACACGACCATTTTTCACTAAACACATCCCCAAATGGTCAAAACGTACTGGCGTCTGACGTAAATAATTTACGACCTCAGCTTTCGTCGACTTAGAGACTAGAAGTCCCGAATAATAGCAATTACCTAGGATCTTCTCATTTAAATAGTCTTTAAAAGTGAGTTTTGCTATCTTATTTACCATATCAGATCTCATTTGTGATGTTTTGTTTGAAAAATGCGATGTCAGCTTCGGAATAAAAACACTGTGCTAGCATCCCATGCAAAAGATCATTTTCATTTTGAACGACAGCTTTTTTTAAGGGTTCAAAGCGTCTGGTAAAACGCTTTTTTGTGGCATAATAAATATGCAGAATAGGATTATTGTCAATAAATTTCTTTCTGTGCGCTATAATCTTATATAACACATGCTCTTTATTCCTTTCCTGTCGGATCTTCAATGCTAATGAACGGTAACATGCGCTGAGTTCATGATAAACAGTCAGCTCCATGATACCTCCCATACTTCCAAAATACCGAAAGAATTTTGTTTTCGAAATATTTAACGATGTTAAAATAGCATCCAATTTAAGGTTTTGAAATCCACTGTCAATCAACAGTGGCTTCAAATCTTCAATTGCTTGCCTTATAAAACCATTGTCTTCCATCTTTACTACCTGTTACTTTCAATTTACACCCCTAATTAGCACCGCCACCTAAAGCTTTGTAAAGAACTACTTCGGTATACAGTCTTTTACTTTTCACTTGCATCTGATCAAGTTCGGCTTGTAATTTACTCTGTTGTGCAGTTAATACCTCAAGGTAGGTAGCCATATCATTCTTAAACAATACTTTGGCCTGTTTAACGAGTTGTTGATTGCGCGCTACAAGCTGATCATTATATCGTTGTTGATCTTGAAGTGATGCGATTTGCTCCAACGTATTTGACACCTCACCTACAGCCTGCAAAACCGTTTCTTTAAATTGCAACTCTGCCTGTTCAGATCTTATGATCGCTTGGTTATGGGCAGTTTTTAATTGACGACCCTGCAATAGCGGTTGCGTCAATGAACCAGACAGCATACCAAATAAGGACCCAGGAACAGTAAACCAATTGCTTGCGGTAAATGAGTTGAGACCGCCCTGCGCTGTAATACGTAAGGCGGGGTACATATTCGCTCGGGTCACTTTGATATCAGAAACTGTCTGTAAAAATGTATATTCAGCCTGTTTGATATCTGGTCTACGGCTCAACATATCGGCAGGAACACCTGTCGCAAAAACGTCCCGCTCCACTAAACTCAAAAGATCTCCTCTTGAAATACCGTCTTTAGGAAATTGTCCAACAAGAGCTTGCAATGCATTTTCTTGTATCGCAATGTTCTCTTCAATGACGCGTATGGACTTCAAGAGATTATCACGGCTATTTTCCATCTGCTGAACAGCGAGGGAGGTACTCAGACCAAGACGTTGCTGAACTTGGGTAATCTGGAGCGTACTGTCTACAATAGCCAGATTCTGTTGAGAAATTAACTTTTGCTGATCAAATAAAAGCAAATTGTAATAGCCCTGTGCTATTCCAGCGATCAATCCAGTACGTACCGCAATGGTCGCTTCCTTCTGGGCGAGGTAGCTCGCGAGAGCGCCGGCATTCTGGTTTTTAATCTTACCCCATATATCCGCTTCCCAAGATAAGGTGAGTGTAGATGAATAGTCTTCCATATAGGATTTGCCCATAAACTGACTTGCCATCATACCATTCATGCTATTGTTGGATGGTCTATTGATGGAGGCCGCTCCAACGGACAGATCTACGACAGGAAGATAGCCCCATTTCATCTTTTTCATCGTCTCTTGTGCCGATTCGATTTGCTTTACGGCTACAAGCAAATTATTATTATGCAGCAGTCCACTATCTATTAGTGCAATCAACTTTTCATCTTTAAAAAAATCACGGTAGGAAAGCGCGGCAAGATCCGCAGCTGTATCGACTTCAACCGATTCATTTTTTGTTAAAAATTGTTGGGGCAGTTGCTCTTTCTGCAAGGTTGGAATCTCTTTATTTGTTTTACAGCCTAAAAGCAGTAACAAACTACATATAATACCCAAACATATATTATTTTTTGATCTCATTTTTTAATTCTTATGCTTCTGTAGTATTTCTTCTAATGCTGCCCTTCCAATTCATGTTGCTCATATTCCCAATCTTCTGGGTCTATCGGTTTTCCACTGAGGCGTTCCTGCAGGTATTGGAATACCACAAATAGAATTGGCGTAAAGAAAACTCCGAGGACAGTCCCGGCCAACATCCCAAATACAGCTGCATAACCAATAGAATGGTTACCTATCGCTGAAGGACCAACCGCAACCAGTAGCGGCAACAAACCTGCAATAAAGGCCAATGAAGTCATCAAAATAGGACGCAAACGTGCTTTCGCACCTTCAATAGCTGCCGCTGCCAATGGTTTTCCTACTTTCCGCCGCTGCAATGCAAACTCAACAATCAAAATCGCATTTTTAGCCAGCAAGCCGATTAACATGACCAAAGCCACTTGTACATAGATATTATTGGAAAGCCCACCCAAGGAGATTCCCCAGAATACACCCAGCAATCCCACGGGAATCGCCAGCAACACTGCAAAAGGCAAAATGTAACTCTCATATTGTGCTGATAAGAGAAAATAAACGAAAATAATACACAATCCAAAGATCGCAGCTGTTTGGCCAGAAGCCCCACGCTCTTCACGAGCCATTCCTTTCCAATCTACAGTAAACCCCTGCGGAAGTGAAGATTTACCTACTTCTTCGATGGCCGCCATTGCTTGTCCTGTACTGAAACCCGGTGCCGCCATAATGGTTAGATTAATCGCATTAAAGAGATTAAAGTGTTCGACATTCTCTGGTCCGGAAACAGGTTTTAGCTCTACAACACTTTTGAGCGGTACCATCTGTCCTAATTTATTTTTAATGCTGATTGTTTCAATCGACTTGGGATCAGCGCGGAAGCCCGGTTCTGCCTGCAGCACCACACGATAATATTTACCAAAACGATTGAAATCAGACGCTTGCATACTTCCGTAATAGGCCTGCATAGCGGTCAATACATCGCTCACATTGAGACTAAGCTGTTTGACCAATCCCTCATTTACTTTCATTTCATATTGAGGGAAAGAAGCATTAAATGTCGTAAAGGCGAAAGCTATCTCCGGCCTTTGCATCAGATTTCCAACAAATGCATTGGAAACATCATTGAAGGCTTGCAGAGTACCCGAGTTCCGATCCTGTAACACGACTTCAAGTCCAGAAGTATTCCCGAACCCTGGTACGGTCGGCATCCCTGCCACCAAAAATGTGGTCTCATCCTGTTGGGACAATATTCCCTGAAACTGACCAATGAGCTGATTGATATCTTTTACGTCTCCGCGCTCTTTCAATGGTTTCAAACGAAGCATGATCGCTCCCGCTGAGGATGATGTACTGAAACTCATCATATTGAGCCCTGATATATTGATGATACTTTCAATGGCAGGATGATCTTTTAACATATTTTCAGCCTGTTTAAGATGCTTTCCCGTCCGATCCAACGATGCTCCGGGAGGGTCATTAGCCAATACCATTAAAAAGCTTTGATCTTCATCTGGTATAAAGCCTGTCGGCGTGGATCGGAATGCATATACAAACAATCCGATGAATAATGCTAGTCCTGCAAAAGCCACAGACTTTTTCTTGACCAAAAATATAATGGACTTGGCATAACGATTGGTCAATTTGTCAAAGCCTGCATTAAACGCTGTAAAAAAGCGTTGCTTAAAGGATACTTTTTCTTGCTCGTGATGGTCATGTTGTTTAAGTAAAATTGCACAAAGAGCCGGGCTCAACGTGAGAGCATTTACTGCAGAGATCAAGATTGCCATTGCTAAAGTCAATGCAAATTGTTGATAGAATACTCCGGTGGGACCATCCATAAACGCCACGGGTATAAATACGGCAGACATCACCAAAGTAATCGATATAATAGCTCCGGTAATCTCACTCATGGCGGACATTGTTGCAGAGCGCGGGTTTAGCTTCTTTTTCTCCATTTTAGCATGGACGGCTTCCACCACGACTATTGCATCATCTACCACAATACCAATGGCTAGCACCAGTGCAAACAATGTCAGCAGGTTGATCGAGAAGCCAAATACCTGCATAAAGAAAAATGTCCCCACAATAGAAACCGGAACCGCAATGGCAGGAATAAGCGTCGAGCGAAAATCCTGTAAAAAGATAAACACGACGATAAACACCAAAATAAAGGCTTCCAACAAGGTGCTCAAAACTTGTTTGATAGATTGATCCAAAGATTCTTTAGAGCTATACGGGATCTTGTATTTCACTCCTGGAGGAAAGGATGCGGATAATTCTTTCAAACGATTATTCATCGCGATTTCGACTGCATTTGCATTGGATCCCGCTGTCTGAAAAACTGCTACCATAATCGCCGGCTTATTGTCAAAGCTGGTTGTAACGGTATTCGTGTAGGAGCCAAATTCAACACGAGCAACATCCTTTAATAGTAAAGAAGATCCGTTGTTGTTTGCTCTCAAAATGATATTCTCATATTGTTCAGGCTCGGTATATTTGCCCTGATAGCGAATCGTGTATTCAATAGATTCCTTAGAACTTTCACCAAATTTGCCTGGAGCAGCATCTTTATTTTGAGATTGTATGGCTGCCGCAATCTCCTCTGGCGTAATATTATACGTAGACATACGTTGCGGATCCATCCATACACGCATCGAATAATCCTTATTTCCAAATACCTGTGCATCTCCAACTCCAGTGATGCGTTTTAACTCAGGAACAATATTTATTTTGGCATAGTTCTCCAAAAACAGCTCATTTGCGTTACCTCCGTCTGCATATAAGGTCAACATAGCGACGATGCTATTCTGGCGCTTCATAGTGGTCACACCGATCTGGTTCACTTCGGAAGGCAGCATACTAGTCGCCTGAGAGACTCTATTCTGCACATTGACAGAAGCCTGATCCGGATCGGTTCCTAACTTGAATACCACATTGATCATCAAACTACCGTCATTACTAGCGGTCGATGAAAGGTAATCCATATTCTCCACTCCGTTAATTGCATTTTCTAAGGGAGGGGCTACTGATTTAGCGATAACTTCAGCGCTAGCACCTGGGTAATTTGCTGTCACCGTTACGGTGGGCGGCGCAATTTCAGGAAATTTGGTAATGGGTAATGATGTCATTGCCACCACGCCCAGAATAACCAATAATATTGATATTACGGTCGCTAGTACCGGCCGTTTAATTATTTTTTTTAACATAATAAATTGATAAATAAGACTCAGAATATCGTATAACTACGACAGACAACTTACTTTTTAGGCGTAACGATCGCTCCAGGCCTAACAAAACCTAAACCACCTGTAATAATGCGATCTCCAGCTTGCACCCCAGATAGCACATAGTAATCTTCAGTGGTCTTCCCTCCAACTTGTATATCGACCTGACTAGCTCTATTGTCTTTATCCAGCTTATACACATATATTTTGTCTTGCACTGCAACAGTAGCCTTTATAGGAACAAGTAGTACATTATCAAGTGCCGTAGTCATTTCGATGCGGCCTGTATTTCCCGCTCTTAATTCCCTTTTAGGATTATTAAATCGGGCACGAATAGCTATAGATCCTGTATTTTTATCAAATTGTCCGGTCACAGCATCGATAATACCTTTTTGGGAATATTTGTTACCATTAGACAGCGTGAGTTCCACAGAGTCTTTTCGCTGATTTCCCTCCTGTTTTGTCTGATAATTGGCAAAATCGCTTTCACTCATACTGAAGTATGTGTAGACCTGATTGATATCTGTCAATAATGTCAGCGGTTCTACTGATGAAGCGCTGACCAAGCTCCCTAAACGATAGGGAATCCGACCGATATATCCGGACACAGAAGCTTTAACGAGGCAAAAGTCGAGGTTGATCTTCGCCGCATTCATTGTAGCTTTGGCCTGTTCTAAGCTCGCTAAAGATGCTTCATATGATGCTTTGGCCTGCGTCACTTGTAGATCAGAGACAATTTTGTTGTCTACCAATTCAACTTTTCTATCAAGATCAATTTTAATGTTTTTAAGATTGGCTTCAGCGACACGAACTGCAGCTTTCGCTGTGTTATATTGCTCAACAAAAGGCCGGTCATCAATTTTAAAGAGCAGTTGACCAGTGTGGACATAAGCTCCCTCATCAACAAATATTTTATTTAAATAACCTGAAATTTGAGGTCTTACCTCAACGTTTGTAATTCCCTCAACTGACGCTGCATAGGTATTTTTTGCTTCACCGCTTCCAGTTTGAACTTGCTGCACCGAAACTTCGGGAGCAGCGGAATTTGTCGCCGGAGTTCCTTTACTCTGGCATGAAAAAAAACTGACGAGTACTCCTAATCCTACAACAGTGTTCAGACCGCTCTTTAAATTCATATATTTTCCTTTATTTTTGATGCGTACAAATATAGAGGCCATATTTGCGTCTAAAAAGACAGGAAGATCCATCAACTTGGTAAAAAGACGTAAATATTCATTATGACTTAAATTAGATAATGAGTATTGCAGTAAAAAAAAGGGACAATCACCTTGTTGATGAAGTCCCTTTCGTTGTCCTTATAATAATAACTAAAATTAATGCATTATTTATAAAATGAATAGTCAAAAAGAAGCTATTAATTAGTAAAAAGACGGATTAATAGTAGCTTATGTAACATCTTATGTCAAATCACAGCCCAAATAATATGATAACCCATTGATAACAAATAGATTGACATCTTTCATCACTAACTTACAATCGTTTTCATTTTTAAGTTCTTGTATTTCCAGGCATTGAAGTGCATTATTTATTGTACCTAACACAAAATTGTAAAGTATATTGCTACTTTCACTTGTAGAAAAACTACCTTCTATTTTGCCTTTATCGATCAGATCAACAAAAAAACTCTGAAACATGGCGACTATCTCACGTGCTTTATTCACGATTGGCTCACTGACGTCAATCACTAAGGTTTGAAAAAGCAATCTCACACCATTAGCCGAAGCGCATGAATAATCAATACAGCGATTAATAAAAGATTTTAACTTTTCCTTGTAATCAGCATGGAGTTTTATTGCTGCAAATATCTCCAAGATATCTTTTTGTATATTTTCCAAAATCTGAACAAGTAGGTTTTCTTTATTTTGGAAATAATAAGATACCATTGACGTATTCATTGGTACAACACCTGCGATATCCCTTATACTCGTGTTATGAAATCCGTTGATCGAAAACATTTCTTTAGCGACTTGTAAGACAAACTCCCTCCTGTTGTCCATCTTGCCATTTAATTTGCTCTTCATACCTCTTATCAATTTTATAAATGTATTTGCACACCATTAGTTTTTAAATCTCTTTTTTCAAAAGCAGATTTAAAATCACGAATGACTCCAAAACTTATAAAAAAGACTCTTTTTAAATAAAAAAACGTAAAGACTTACCCAGAGCTCAATTTTTCACCGCTACTCAGAATTCCAAAGCCCTTAATCTAACTATCAATAATCTAAAAATAATATTGACACTAGCTTCTCCAGTTAAATATTTTGGGTTTATCTGAAATCAAATGCTATCAGAGTTTCAAACAAAAAATAGCCAAATCTAAATTAAAGATTTGGCTATTTTTATCGATCGGCATCCTTTTTCATCTCATATTGAGCACAATTACTTCGGATCGAACTTTACTCAGCACCTACTGAGGAACATTAGACATAACTTTGGTTTTCACCTTTTATTCTGGAAGCTCCGGCATCGCAATCCGACGCTGTGTTGGTGTACTTACAGCCTGTAAAAAAGCTATGACAGCATCGACTTCCTGTCGCGATAAATTCAATCTTTTTAACAACGGTGAATGTATAGGTCTTGTCTTTTCATCAATTTTCACATGCCTTTGTATAGGTGCTGGATTACCAAGATTATAGAGTTCGACCACATCACGCAAGGTCGGAAAGTTGCCGTGATGCATCCAGGGACCTGTCAGACCTGTATTTCGAAGCGATGGCGTACGGAATGCGCCAATGTCTTTTTGATCTCCTGTGAGATGATAGTGACCAAAATCCTGTTGTTTGCTTCCGTACAGTGCCTGTCCATCATTATGAAAAAGATTGTCAGAGAACAAAGGTGTGTTGTGGCAATTTATGCAACGTGCTTTGGTACGAAACAAATGTAGGCCGGTAAGTTCCTCATCGTTCAATGCATCGGCCTGCCCCTGTACAAATCGATCAAATTTTGTTGGATGGCTCACAATACCACGTTCAAAGGTAGCGAGCGCCTGTTGTATTCGGCGCAAGGTAATCTGTTTATCCCCAAAAGCTTGTTCGAAGTATTTCGCATAGCCGCGCACAGCTTTTACATGTGCTATTAAAGTATCCAACGGTGTATTCATTTCCAAATGGTCTTGTGTCGGTAGCAAGACCTGATCTTCCAGGCTCTTAGCACGGCCGTCCCACATTAAAGACTTGTAAAATGCGACATTGTACAATGTCATCGCATTTCTTTTTCCCTCTCGCCTTCCATGTCCGTGCGCGAGACTTTTTCCATCTCCAAATCCCAATTGCGGATCATGACAGCTTGCGCATGAGATTTGCTTTGATGCTGAAAGTCTGGGGTCAAAAAACAATAACTTTCCGAGCAGCGATTTTTCCTTGCTATAAGTATTATCTGCCGGATAGCTTACCTCGGGCAATACCCCGATATCCACAAAACCAGGCCTTACAGCCGAATCGATATGTGGTTTGGGCCATAGTTCCTGACGTCCACTACTGTAGCGTTCGCGCAATTCCTGTAGTTCTTCCTGCTCGTCAATACGATCTGCAAATGCCGAAATCAACAAAGGTGCAATAAAGATTGCGATAACAATCAGTGTATTCTTCTTCATCAAAGTCCGCTTCCTAAAATCCATATGCTATCATTAAATTCACTTGTTTCCGGGTGGTCCCTATAGGGGCAAGATTCTCGCGATTTAGATCAGATAAACATGCCGCTTTTTGATAATTATAGTCTGCTACCAAGTGAATGAAATTTCCCTTTTTTAAGCGCTGTTTGAAACCCAATTTTACTTTACTCCCATATAAATTTGCACGATTATAAAGGACATCATGATAAAAAACATATTGATGGAATACGTTTTCATTGATTAGCGGTAGCGACCAGGATGTTCCTATATTTTGGCGAAGAGAACCTGTGAGACCAAATTCTATTTCTTGATTCGCAGCGGTTATATAGGTCCACGCTCCATTGAGTTGATAGTTTAAATGCTCATAGTCCAGACTTGTGCCAGTGCCGCCATCCCTTCTGATTTCATTCAATAAACCAATTTTACCCCCGTAATAGTGTCGCCACTTTTTCTTCGCAAGCATATAAGATAAATTCAATGCTCCATTATCATTCTGGTAAACATAATTCTGTGCATTTCCACTTTCTGTTACCTGGTCCTTTCCACGTGTACTGGACCAATCAAGTGATGCCATATAAGTCTGATTTCCTGTTGACAGCTGCCATACCAAATTGTAGTCTAGTCGATTTAAATTATACTGACTGAGTTCATTGATGCGAGACTCGTTCCGCAGCGTTTGTCGATATTTCTGTTCCTCACGTAGATAAGCTACATTGCCATAAAAATCCCCTATTGAAGAATTCAATGAGGAGTAAAATTTACCACCAAAGCGCTTCATGTCGTTCTGATAGAACATCTTCTGCTCCAGTAGCCAGTCACTCACCTTCCATCCGTATCCTCTGATAATATAGTTCATGTAGGGCGATTCCACAGCGCTTGTGGCCGAATTTCCATTTTTATAAGCGATTTCAAAGTCCTCCTGCCCATAACCATACTTCCCTTCGAGACCAATATCAACGTTTTTGACGATACGCATACTACCGCCTAGCGTACCGTTAAGTTGCGCTACGCGTATGCTACCTCTCGGATCATTATTGCTAAAATGATTTGCTACCTGGTAATCGAATCCACCAAAGACAGCATATTTTCTATCTGCAAAATAACGCTGTCCCCTTGTCTGGATACGATAGGTCGTTCGTTCATAATGATTGTAACCATAGGAGCCAAAATACCAGGGGGAAGAGGTGTTTTCTCTGGTCTGATGGGCAAACCTCGTACTATCTTCGACAGATCTCGTATAATTGAAACGCCCCCACAAGCGTACATCTTTAATAGTAACAGCTCCCTCCGAACTAAAATTCAGCGTATTTACCCGCTGTGCGTCCTGGGCACGGTGATAATCGCCCGAGGTGGAATTATATCCCATACTAATCAAACTGTAACGCTGCGGCACCTTCTTTTCCAGCCACATCGGGTTATCGATAGCATACTGCCGTAAGCGCAATTGCATGCTATCTTGATCAATATATTGAATATAGGATATGGTATCTTGTCTTGCTATCGCTTTGGCCGGAAGCTGGGACAACGCCCCAACAAATAGGCATAAGGTAACTTGAATATAATCTTTCATTTTTCTTCGCTTAATCAATAAATCCCTTTGGATTTGCCTTCATTGACAAAAAATCATCACTTGAGTTATTAGAATCCTCCAATATTCTTCTTCCATTGATGATCTCTTTTGTTTTCCGAATAACTGAATTTGAGGAACGCGCACCTCCGTCTACAGCGATAGATCCAGCATCGATTTTTGCCGTAAATCGTTTCGGATATTGTGTTGAGGTTGAGGACTGAATTTCCACACCATCCAAAATATTAGCTACTGGAATCTGAAGGTAATCTGTTCCCAAATTTTCCCGTCCATCGGCATATGGCGGCATATAGCCCTTCCAATTGATTACTGGTCCCATGTTCTGATCACGGAAAATGATCCAGCTGCGTTGACCCGCTTGGTTCATAATCATGTCAGCACCATTCCCCCGGTTGATCAGGCGTATATTGGGGACATTTGGATTATCGATATCAGATGCCAAAGGTTTGGTACTTCCAAGATAGGGTACATAATAAGCTTCAAAATCTGCCTTGCTGAGATCAATGGTAAGGCTCGGATTCTTTACGGAGATCGCGACTCCATCAGCTCCTACATAGGGCGACTGATGGTTAGCTGCTGTTGAGGCAACAACAATACTCTCGCCCGGCAGAATCGGATAGTCTTTTCCACTGCCCGGAAGCTGGATGATCAGATGAGCATAGACATAATCATTATTGGCATCAATATCCTGTGGCATACGATACGACTTACTCCAATCATACTGTCCACTATTGGGCTGGTATACATAGGTCGTACTCGCATTTGTAGTACCAAAAGCTTCGGCTATATAGAGACTGTCTGCATAGCGGATCTCATCTGAATTATTATAGATTTCGATAAATTGATCCCTAAAACTAGCGCCTTGATTGGCGTCTGAACCTGCATAATAAATCTGCTTGATAACCAGGCCCTCCTCATTACTATTACCGGTCAGGAGAGAAAGATCCCAATGTGTCTCCGCCGACCCTTTTACGACTTCTATTCGGCGTATCACCGAACTAAAAGTGACCTCATTGTCTTCACGCTGCCCCGTTAGCTGATTGAATTCTGCAGCACTGAATTTTTTCACGACCTGAACATTATACGTATTAGGCGCCAGATCCACGAACTCAATTACACCATTTTCATCAGATTTTACCGTCAACAACAGTTTGCCTTTCAAGGTATAAAGATTTAAAGTAATATCATCTAACGGTAATTTATTGGCATAGGTTTCACTTTCGTAAGATGTACTCAACGAGATGTCTACCGATCCATTTTCGGCATAGATGTCTTTCTGACAGCCGCTAAAAAGATAACTGGAGCCAAAGATTAAAAGTATAAGTTTAATGATGATTTTCATGGCGTTATAGTTTAAGTCTGAGTTGTGCACCGTAAGTAGGTTTACCATTCGGAATGATCATGGAATTATCAGAACGTTTGTACTGTGGACGATAATTAAATACGTTATAGACATGAAAAGCCAAGCTTAGCCGTTTGCTGATTTCCTTCGATACATTTAAGTGGAAATTTGTATAGACAGCAGGCTGGTTCTGATTGTTGATTTCTTCTATAGGCCTTAGCGTATGAGCGTAATTGACATTATTACGATCAAAATTGTCTATGGCATAATAGGTTCCATCCTGCGTATAATAGCCGATAGGTATGCCGTCGGACGCATCGGTATTCGTTTTATTCATGAGGTTAAGTTCGGTTGTGAAATTGATCAACAGTTTAGCCTTAGGAATATGCGTACTTGAAGTAATTGCAGCGTTGCTCACCGTAGTCGTCCTGCGCTGTGTTGGATATATTGCAGATTCTGCACGATTAGGATTGTCGGTGTTGTTGGTAAATGTCGCCATGTTTTGCAAGGGTCTATAGGTTGATTTAGTCAATCCCGCCCTTAGATTAAATGAGGTAGCGATCGCCGTCCATTTTGGGGTAGATAGCATGAATTCGATCCCCTGAGTTCTTTTGTCGCCAGCATTCATAAATTCAAAGCGCGATAGCCTATATTGTTTTGTCCCCTCAATAATATAAGGAACTTCCGCATTGGGATCTGGATTATCGTCGTATTTGTCCAGCAGGATTTTCTCAAAACTGTTAACGGTAACGACATCTCTATAATTCTTTTTATGATAAACGTTCACCCCCCATTTAAAATCTTTATATTCATAGGTGGCTGAAAATTCAAGCTGCTCGGACAACGAAGGCTTAAGCTTGCTATTATCCGGTGTAAATTTATCTACATACATCAGGTAAAGGCTATTTGCCTCATCGACACTTCCTCCATTAAAAGCAGTATGCTGATATAAAGGAATTTCATAAAATACCGGTCCTGGATACAATTGCGCTAATGCGGGCGCCTTACTTGCCCAGCCAT
The DNA here is from genome assembly GCF_014109745.1 of Sphingobacterium paramultivorum. Classification (NCBI taxonomy): domain Bacteria; kingdom Pseudomonadati; phylum Bacteroidota; class Sphingobacteriia; order Sphingobacteriales; family Sphingobacteriaceae; genus Sphingobacterium; species Sphingobacterium paramultivorum. The sequence continues at coordinate 125,148 of NZ_CP058555.1, read as the reverse complement.
ACGCAACACCCACTGTCAGCGCTGGGGTAACTGCATAGTTAATATTCGTGCGTGGTGAAAATGTAACATATTTTTCAAATTTGTCCAACCGTGTACCAATACGGATATTCAGGTCTCGATGCGCTATTTTCGCCGTAAAAAGGTCCTCTGCATAAAATCCCAGCTGTTGTTGTCCATGAATTAGTGAGACATCGTAATAGCGTTCTTTGCGAATATCAGCATTTGCCGCGATAGTATTATTACGTGGTCTGGATGGATCGACAATCTGTCCTTTTCCTATATTTTTTGAGTAATTTAAAAATGCACCAAAATTCACTTGATGCAGCAGCTCGCCCGTCTGAAATGTGCCCGTCAGATCTAGACGTGCTGTTAAATCGATGGGTTTACCCTCAATATTGGTTACAGCCTGATAGATTCCGCTTGCATATTGGCCTTGATGAACTCCCGTTTCTGTGGCATCTGAGTAGATAATATAAGTGCCGTTGACGTCCTGTTCTTTGTATGTATTCTGATAAGTTTCGCTATAACGGACATTCAAACCGATATTGGAAAGAAAACCTCGGTCAATCCGATAATTGGCGCGGCTTCCAATAGAGAAATTATATGATTTGAAACGCATGACCGCAGCTGTTGGATCATCGCTATCACGACGGACTTTATCCATGTTGCGACCATAATCTATGGATAAGGTATTGGTGAAAGCTTTTTCTTTTCCGGCGAAGGTACTCCACATGATATTTCCGCCTAGACGGTCATAGGATTTCAACTTGTCTCTGTTGTCTTCAAAGGAGCGCGTGAAATTTCCACCAATAGTGAAAGCCCCAAACTTACGGGTATCAAAACCTTTACTAATTCCGTAAACGGTTGCATTGTCGCGGAGTTGAACATTAAAATTGAGCGGTGTTTTGCCAGCAATACGATTGATGATAATAGCACCATTTGTCATATCCCCATACTTCACGGAAGGTACACCGGCAGCAATTTCTATGCTTTCTATATTGTCTGTCGCAATCTGGCGGAGATCGGTACCTCCAAAAGTATAATCTCCGGTATAATTATCCGTGCCGACGTCACTCCCACTCAGTCCAGATATTTTGCCATTGACATAAGAATTTCCCATACCATAGATTCCAGCATTTAAGGTCTGCATATTGGTGTTGTTAGACAATGCGATACCATCCATAATCAGTGCTACACCAAAAGAATTATTGAGTGTAAATGGATCTTTGTTGGAAAAAGAGTTTGTGCCCAATGTTGCGCTTCTTAAATTAGCTTGCTGGACCTGTTGTAAAGAGGGCGCCGCGATCTTTTGTCCAGGAATAAGGCTTAATAAATCATTAATACTTAATGCGCCCGACTGTTCGATCACTTCGCGGTTGATATAAAGTGAACTATTGCTTTCCAGTCGCCTATTAGTCCGGGGAGTGACGGCTATTTCTTCCAGCCCCACACTCAACGTTGGTAATATGATGTCGGCAATAGCATTATTTGCCCCATTTAAAACAGTCGTAATGGAGGTCCCTTGTTTTCCTATCATGGAAAACTGCAAATTTGCTGACTTCAGCCGATGGGCAGGAAACTGGAATCTAAACGACCCATTATTATCCGTGAAATAATACTGGTTCAGCTCTTTAAGATGCACGGTTACCAATGGTATTCCTTTCCCACCCTCATCGACAACTTTACCTGATAAAACACCCAGAGAAGCCTTACTTATCAGAATATTCTTACCTGAGATCTGTAACTTAAGATAAGTTAACTGTTCCAGTTGATTTAAAACCTGTGGAAGCGCTCCATTTACCTCGATATTGATGCGGCGATCCATATTGATCTGAGACTCGTCATAGAGAAAACTGTAACCCGATTTTTCTTCGATCTGCTTCAAAACAGACCTTAGTGGTTGATTTTTACTTTCAATCTTCAGTTGTTGTGCATCTACAGCTAACACCTGGAAAGAAAGAATTACACCAAGAAGCAGGGCGCTTCTATTGATGGATTTAGAAAACATAGATATATGATGTTATTTTTTACGAACAATAAGTGTATTGGATTCGATACTGAACCGATAGTCTGTTGTCTGGGAGAGTTTTTCAAGCACCATTTCCAATGACTCATGTCCTATGGTCCCCGAATACATCAGTTCAATATCCGATCGGTCCTGCACAATGATTCCATATTTTCGGTTCAGCTGTTTGGCTATTTCGCTGAAAGTAGCCTTCTCAAAATGCAAAACACCCGTCATATTTTCCTTCTCTTTGGCTAAATCAAAGGATTCTACTGCAAAGGTTGCTTTGTCCTTATGATAAACAATAGCCTGCCCCGGACTTAGCAGTAGCCTCTTTGTTCCTTTTGATACCTCTACTTTTCCAGTGAACAATGCTATTTTTGACAGCTCATCATTTTCAAAAGCGTGTACATTAAAGGAAGTTCCCAAAACTTTGATTTCAAGATCAGGGGTTTGGATGATAAAAGGTTTATGGATGTTATGACTGACTTCAAAATAGCCTTCACCATTGAGACTAACGATTCGCTTATCTCCATTGAAATGCGTTGGATATCGCAGTGTAGACGTTGGGCCGAGCTTCACTTTGGTACTATCGCTTAAAAGTACATTCATATACTTACCGGTCGGTACCTGTTGGCTAACAAGTTCAGTTTGAGTGGCATTTTCAGCTATCGGCAACTGTCTTTTTAAGAATAGAAAACCCATAGATACCAATAAGAGGCTGGCTGCTGTATAGCCAATCCATCTGTAGTTTCGTAAACGATGCACTGGAGCGCCATTTTTATTAATAAAGGCCTGAAGTCTGACACGCTCTTCTGTTATCTGGGCCTGACTTGGACCGATCTGCATCAGTTTGACTAATCCTTTCGCATCTTCTACAACCTTCCGGTGCTGTGGATTTGCCTCAACCCATTGTTTCCAATATTCCATATCCTCAAGCCTTGCTTGTAGACAATAATTGATAAAGGATTCATTACAGATCAGTTTTTCCAAAGTAGGTTGTTCCATTCCTCGATATTGTGTTTACACAGTAGTGCACAAAAACTCAATTTTTTACCTGTTTTTATTTGGAAAAATTTAAAATAAGCAATAAAATCACTGACAATGAACTCTTTAATTTTTTTATTGCTTCATAAACAACGTTATAAACTGTTCTCAGTGCTGCATTTTCCATTTCCGCGATTTCCTCATAACTCTTATTATAAAAAAATTTTAGCTCAATATAACGCTGCTGTTTTTTTGTCAGGTTGCCTATAGCCGCGCTTAGGGCCTGATCCCGTTCCAATGTTTCTTCAATTGCTATTTTTTGCGATTCGATCGAATCTTCTATCGGTGTGTGCAACAGTTCTTCCAGTGGTATATTTTGGTTAGCGCCTTGTTTATAGATCAGACGTTTTAGCCATACAAAGAGATAATATTTTGGATCTGTAGTTAGTATGGGTAAATTTTCCCGCTTTTCCCATAGGTCACAGAATAAGATATGGATTGATTCTTTTACAACTTCACGGTCGGTATTAATTTTCAATCCGTAGCGGAACAGCGCTTTATACAACGAGTCGTATAAAGCCAAGAAACTGTCGCTATCGCCAGTTTTAATCGAATCCCATGTTTTTAGTACATCCAAGTGCGCAAAATAAATAATTATTTAGATTTATTCCAAATAATATTAAGCAATTAACACCACTTCTCATTCACTTTGAGTAGAGAAATTGATGCTAAACCAATATTCGAAAAGTCTTCTTTTAGTCAAAACCCGACAGTATTTTTACTATTGTAGAACATTATCTAGCGCCCCCTTACCATGTGGATAAGTAACAGGAAATACGAACTGTTCAGTAAGGCAATAATTAACTTCCAAAAAATTAAATTGTATTTCAGAAACAATTTATCTAAGTTTGGCCAAATGAAAAAAGTGCTCCTATACTTCTTGACAATTTCCTTGCTCGTCCAAGCTAGCTGGGGCTATGTTGTCATAGGTGCATTTTATGTAAACAAAGATTACATTGCGAAGTATCTTTGTGAAAACCGCGATAAACCACAATTGCACTGTAATGGAAATTGTGTGTTAATGAAAAAAATCAGGAAGGCACAGGAGAAAGAAAAGCAGAATCCAACAGCGAAGCTTAAGGCTGAAGTGTATGATTTCATTAATTCGTATGCACTATTTTCCTTCATTCCAGCTTCCGTTGAAATAAAATCGATTCCACTGGGACCGGTTTTTACAAAATATCACAGTATAGACTCAAATCGTTTATTTCGCCCCCCTATTGCTGCCTAGTTACTTTCCCTACAATGGCACTATCGGCCATTGAATTATTCTTAGAAAAAATCATCAAAGGCAACATAAATTCATGAAATACTCATTTTCCGTATTGCTTGCATTGTCAGGCAGTATAGTATATGCACAACATTCTTTACCAGATTCATCATCTAGGCTACGCGACAGCATCAGGCTTGACGAAGCTCTTGTCACTTCCAAATATTACAGAAAATACAAATTGGATGCTGCATCCAACACTTTAAAGCTACAGGTTCCCCTACTCCAACTTCCACAAAATATTCAGGAAATAGACCATAGTATCATTACTGACCAGCAGGCAATTAATATCAACGAAGCCATTAGCAGGAATGTCAGTGGTGTCATGCGCAACAATACCGCCGATTTTTATGGTCCCTTTCTATTTATGCGCGGGGCTGGGATCAATACCTTACGCAATGGTGTTGACATGTCCATGATCTATTACGGGCCTATGCCGGAAGACGCCAATATGATCGATCGATTGGAATTTATCAAGGGTCCCTCGGGCTTTATGAATGCAATCGGTGATCCCGCCGGATCTTTTAACCTCGTCACCAAGAAACCAACAGGTATCACATCCAACCAAGTTTTCTTTCAGACAGGAAGCTGGGATCTCTACCGTCTTGGCACTGATCTGGACGGCAGTTTCGATAAGGATAAAAAGTGGCGCTATAGATTAAATGCAGTAGGACAAAAATCGCGTTCATTTCAACGCTTTGCATTTAATGACAAGGTCGTGGTCAATCCGAGCCTGACATACAGTATAGACTCCACATCCTCCCTAACGGCGGAATATAGTCTTCAAAAACAATCCTTCCTGCAATATCTACTCACGGTATTCTCTCCCTATGGATTCGCATCCCTCCCACGCGATTTCAGTATTGCTGACCCACAGAAGGATCCTGTACAGGCAGTGGAACACAGCGCATTTTTAACGTATACAAAAAAACTAAGCAGAAACTGGAGCCTGACAGCGAAAACTGCTTACGCCAATAGCCACATGGATGGCAACTATTTTTTTGTATCTGCCTATGATAAAAACCGACCGTCCGAAATCAAAAGACGTGTTACTTATGAAAGATTTACGACCGATGTTGCATCCATCCAGATCTTTGTGAACGGTCTATTCAAAACAGGTGAGCTCGATCATCACATTTTGGCCAGCTTGGACGGAAATCGAAAGTCGTTGCTTGGCTATTCAGGATATAATGACAAAAATGCCAACCAAACGCTATATCCGCTAGATGTTAATAACCCCGTGTATGGTACACCATTCGATGACAACAAAAAGTCAGGTTCACTCGAAAGCATTGCGACAAACAAACAGCAGATAAAATATTTTGCTTTTTACCTACAGGATGAGCTTGGTTTCTTACAAGATCGACTACATTTAACCTTGGCAGCGCGTCTAACACAATCGACAAGCCATATCGATATCCCTGCAGAATCCAGTGTTTCGGATCTCGTCCTTACACCACGCCTCGGTGTAAATTATGCACTCAGCACAAACGCCTCAATTTATGCATTATATGACCATACCTTTACGCCACAGAGTGGCTTGAGTGCTGATGGGAGAACATTCGACCCACTACGGGGGAAAAATTATGAAATTGGTTTAAAAAAAGACTGGTGGGATGGCAAATGGAACAGTACCCTATCCCTTTACCATATTACCCGCGACAATATCTTGGTGACAGACCCTTCGACAAACCTGCAATCACAAATTGGGCAGACCAAGTCCCAAGGAATCGAGTTTGACCTCAAAGGTGAAATTGTCAAGGGGTTGAATGCCGTCATTAATTATGCATATACGGATAGTTATATTTCCGCCGATGCCAATCCAGCACTGATAGGTAAGGCTACCCCCTATCGCGTACGGCATATACAAAACACGTGGCTAAATTATCGGCTTCCTTTTGAGAAACTGGCTGGACTGAGTGTTTCGACAGGCTACCAATATCAAGCTGATAGAGCTGGCCGATATCCGCAGGATGAAATTCCTTCCATTGCAGCGCTCTTTCGCCTGGATGCCGGTCTAGGTTGGACAAACGGCAAAATAGCAATCAATGGTCTTATCAATAACCTGACCAACCGATTCAATTATGGGAGTGCCTGGACAAGGCCAATAGGTCTCTACGCCTATGTGCCCTATGCCCCGCGCGAGTTCCGGTTGAATGTATCTTATAATTTCTAGCCATGAAGACGATAACCAAATGGGCATTCCGCTGGCATGGATGGCTTGGACTAAGTTCGGGGCTATTCTTTCTAATCTTGGGGATTACAGGGTCATTGCTGCTATTCCGGCACGATCTTGACAGGGCACTCAATCCAGACATCTATCATAGGCCCGACAGCGGGCTTATGATCTCTGCAGACAGCGCCTATAGAATCGTCGCAGAAGCTTTTCCGGGTTTGGAAAAAATTGTCTTGCACGACTTTCCGCTATCATCGGAAGAACCCTATGAATTTATGCTTTATCGAAAGACCAAAAGTCCCTACAATAATCATTTGAGTTTTGCTTTTGTAGACTCACATCAGGGCATAATCCTGCGCCAAGGCAACTACGAGGAGCTTGGCGGTTCATTTTTTAGATGGATATATGCCATGCATTACAGCTTTTTACTCGGTCGCATCGGACAGGCTATCTGCGCCATTGTCGGCATACTCCTCTTATTGACGATAGTTTCGGGCCTGGTTGTCTATCGGAAATATATAAGGAAAGTTATTTTATTTCAGGTACCGCTGTACAAGCAGGGACGACGATTATACTCCTCCTTGCATCGGGTAGTGGGGGTTTGGTCGGCCTTGATCAATATAGTTTTGCTGGTAACAGGTGTATGGATGAATATCCCCGTTTTTCAGCCCCTTTTTTCTGACCACCAAACCATGGTGCAGCAACAGGGTTCATTCAAGGCAAAACCAAATTTAGATAAACTGCTAAACTACTGCAAAATAGCTGCTCCGGGATTTGACCCCATTGCGATAAATATTCCAAAGGATAACAAATCCCCTATTTTGGTCCGTGGCCACCTGCCAAGTACCACATTCTTTTTGTTTAGTGGAAAGGCGAGCAATTTTGCTTTCGATCCTGTTCATGCAAACCTTACAGGGCACATGGATATTGAAAAGGCAGATTTTTTAAAAAAAATTTCCTGGGCAATTTATCAATTGCATATTGGCGGATTTGGTGGTTACCTCGTAAAGTTTATCTATGCTTTAATCGGGTTGACACCAGCATTACTTACTATGACAGGCACCTATCTATGGTATAAACGAAATTGGTAAATTACGCTTTATTAATAATAATCAATCAATTCATCATTTTTTGAAAAACGAGTTTTTTTCCTCGCGGCCAACTATAGCGACCATCATTAAACCATTTTTTATATTCGATAAAAACTAGCCTGACTTTTTCGGGCCAGTTACGGATCTCAATTTTTGCTTCCTTATCATACAACGCGGGAGCGGGAGAATAATAATGTATAAAACTTAGATTTAGAAGAAAACCTGATAGCGTAAAAGGTGCTATTGAGCTCCTAGGTAATTGGGTGAATAGATATTTCTTGTGCTAATCATCCACTTGCTTTTCCCCGATCACAACATCGCCACGAATAGATCTTAAATAACCTTCAAAAGCGATATTCAATCCTTCAATAATCAGCTTATCATGTGCACCGACATCGCCAATTAACTTTTTGTCATCATAAGCATCACCAACAATTGCCAAAACGCAGCTCGTGCTTTGTTGTGGAAAAAGGCCAACACCTATTATTTCCTCACCAAATTTTACAAACCATGTTTCTTCATTATGGTCGTCGGTAGTATTGGGTATATGTATCGCCTGCTGCAGGTCTTTACACTTAATGAGATCAAAATTCATTTGCTTTGTTTATGTTATATATAAGACAGCGTTGAACAGAATATTGTTTTTTAGGAACCGATGACTTCCAAAAATGGGAAATAAAAATGTTACAATCTCGATATTAAGTTTAACAGTCAAAATGGAAATTTGCGCTGTAAAATTTAAACGTGCATCTACTTTATTTGGAGTAACGGTGAATAGAACATTTACAAAAAAGGCACCGTCCGACTTTCAACGCATTTGGCAGCATATAGATATAAAGCTGCACTCCAGGTCTGCCAATCCTGTCCACTAGGTATTGCATCTTGACTTTTGATCCATTCGTTGAAACCGTATTCTAATCTAAAATCTACAGCCTTCTTAACAAGCACTGTGAGTGAGAGTAATTTTACCTCTGCTAGATCAAATCGCTGTGCTTTCACTAAAGCGGCAATATAGAAACCACAGACAAAAGGCCATATTCCACCATTGTGATAATCGCCAGGTTGATTGTACTGGTTATATCGTTCATGCCATTCGCGATCTCCCGGATAAATAAATGGAAAAAAATTAGGGGGCAGATCTATAGCTAACTGTCCTTCTTTCTGCATAGACTTGCAGGAGGATTCCACCCAATCTATGATGGCGTCTGCCTTTTGGGAAGATGCTATCCCGCTAAGTATGACAAGGCTATTGCCCAGCAGATCGAACTTTCCGCTATGGTATAATTTATATGTCCATAGGGCATAATACTGATCTTCATTAGCAAATAGAATATTCACTCCATTTGCGAGCCTATCAGCACGCTCCTGATAACCTAATAATTGAAGAGCATTGTGATATATGGCGTTAACATACAACCCATACCCCAATACCCACTGTTCGTCCCGCCAGTCGCTGGTGGGTTGCTGGGCAACAACCCCGTCATCCGTAGGACTCTGGTACGTCATCCAACGTAGCGACTTGTTAACGGCACGCCCTAGAAAATTTGTATTTCCTGTCATTTTGCGGTATATTCCTACAGCCATGAGAAACAACGGTGTTGTATCACTTGCCCCCAAATTGTTAGGATCATAGACAATGGATGGTATATGGCCATGTACTGTCTGGGTGATTGCTAAAACTTCCAAAACACTCTTTATACTATCATAAAGCTGCATATTATGAGTACTAGCAATGCCAAGGATTGAAAATAAAAGATCCCGGGTATAGGGTTCCGGATACCCCCAGCCCGCCGTGCGCGGAAGGTGATGGAATGGCCCACTACTATTATTTAACAATACTCCTTCAGCAGCTAGCTTTGCAGCATTGATCTCCTCAAATTGTTTTTCGGTAAGCATTGCTCCTCTAATTAGTTGATCTTGAAATATTTTTCCATGATTTTAACAAATCGCTTGGCTACTACCCTGTAGTCGAATCGTTCTTACTCTTTTTCGCCCAGCTGCTCCCATTGTAGTACGAAGGGACGAATCTCGCATCAATCTAGACAAACAATCTGCAATATCATTAACGTCCGCCCTGTAATCTACGGTACGAGGTATATCAAAATGGATAATATGATTGTCCTCATAACCGGATTCAGTACCTAGTATAACGTTGTCAACGACAATTTCTTTGGCTACCCCTGCTAAAAGAGCCGTTTCTCCATGAACGAGTGTATCAAGCATGCCCATCGCACGGATACCAACAACAGGTTTACCGCATGCCCCTGCCTCAACCTGTGGCATACCAAAGCCCTCCAATCTGGAAGGAGCTGCGTAGATATCGCAAGCACCGATTAGATAGGGCATAAAATCGCGCGAAACGGTATTTGTTGCATATATTACTTTTTTACTAATCCCTAATCGTTCGGCGAGGTCGTTATCAGATTGATTTTGAAAAGAGGTGCGCGGCTGTGGCCATACTTTACAAACATATTTCCATGGAAGCACATCCCTGTCGATTAAGGCAAGTGCCTCCATAACTTCATTTGCGCCTTTAGAAGCTGCATCTCCACCAATAGTCAGAATCATAATCTCGTCTAGTGACACGCCAAGCTGTTTTCGTACCGCAACGATTTTGGGATCGTAATACGCATGTGGGACAAAAGAATCCGTAGGACAACCTACAGGAAGCACCTCTATCTTATCTCCTGAAATGCCGTCCCTAACATACATTTGTTTAACCCAATTAGAAGTAACCAAAATAAGTGGTAATTCGTTAAGTATTTCATTATAATTCGCAATATATCCATCGGCTACAAGCCATGGTACAGCTATTCTTCCAAAAAGTTGCGGATGCACGACGATCGACGGAACATGCCCCCAATATCCAATACCAACGACAACATCTGGCTTGAACCAATCATAATACCATTCTTTCTCCTGACAAGATTGCCAATGCGCCGCATGAACATCAACACCTATTGCCTGCAATCCCTTATAAAGTAGATCGCCCTGTGTGGACAAGCCCCCCGGAGATGGTGGGTAATCGTATAATAATAAGACTCTCATACCAATACTCCTCCTTTAGACAACCAAACCATAGCCTTTCCGGTATCTGTAAATGACCAAAACGCTTCTGTACTCGGGGTTGTAATCACCTCCCAGCCCTCCTTTGGATAACCGTATATTCTATTCATAATATCATATTTGGTATCATAAATTGCAAGATTGAGCTGATTTTTTATCGGAGCCATTTTATGTGGCCGCGGATAAAACTGACGATTGCCATCGTGATAGGCAAATGTCCAAAGTTCCTTGCTTTTTATCTTTCGGTTTTTCCAGAGCTTTATCACGGCTTCGCTAACTTCAACATGTCGTCTGTGATAAGTATACTCGCCTGAAGGATTATGTGTGATCACGAGGTCATAAACAATAGGTGGCAACAGTGCGAGAATAGTCTGTTGAAGTTCGGATTCGTGCAACGGCACCTGTCGGACCCCATCATCAAGACATCCCATTGCACCATTTGCTCGTAGCACTCTAAGTGCAGCGTCGAATTTTAAAGCACGGTCGGTATCATCCCCCCGACATACACTTATTACATACACCTGCCAATCAAAATGTTCGAGAATTGTACCGCCCGCCCAAAGTGTCTCATCGTCGGGATGCGCAACGATTACAGCTATTCTTTTTTTTGCCGAGGCTGTATCGGCAACAATGGATGGAATAACATTTTTCATCTCTTTTATCCTTTAATTTTCTTAGGCTGATGTATCAGCTAGAATCTAGCATATTGTCATCGGATGAACCTTCCTCCACTATCACACTATAATCCGTATATATTTCTGCTAATTTGTATCTCATATCAGCTATCGTTCTTTAGTTACTATTTTTTCTTCAACTCTCTTAAAAGATGTGCTAAATAATCTGTTTGTACTTTTTGAATCTTCAGTAGTTTTTTGCTTTGCTAAATGAGTAGGTGGTCCATCTATTCACTCAGGAACTTGATCTTCAATTGTATACCTGTCTCCATCGCTTAAAATTTACTAAATAATAGTATTATCGATTCATAATAAAGTTCTGATTTATACCCCACTACACGTTATACATTTAGACAAATTTGTTATATAATTGGTAGATTTTCCGATATAATACTAAAGTTCTTCGAGATTTTTTCGCTTTCTTAATAGGAGTTTTTCCCCTAATTCAATGGATTTATAAAGTATTCCCAATTTGTCGAGTTCAGACTTTACCATCATTTTGCAACGACGGCTTACCATATTTTGAATGATTATTTTCCTGTCTGCATATCCATTGGGATTAAAGTCATCATATGTTAAACGAAGCTTGCTTATAATTTGTTTTTAAATAATTGTTTGCTACTCATTTGATTTACGATGCAAGGATCACGGAATTTTAAACGGTTTGAGACCAAATACGATATTAAGATTCACTTTCATAAACAAATCTCCGTATATAGTTTTCCAAGTCGATAAGATCAAAAGGTTTAGCTAAAAATCCATCGGCTCCACATTCCACTGAAATACTCCGTCCATCGATATGACCTGAAATCATAATTACGGGCAGCTTATCATGTTTAGATGAACTCCTGAGGTCTCGCAGTACTTGGTCTCCGTTACGTGCAGACATATGAATATCCAAAAAAAGAATATCAGCATCTATACTGTCCAACACGTCTATCAAAACTAAGCTATTCGCTACCGTTATAACTATCGTATCTTGATCCTCCAATACTATAGAAAATGCATTCAGTATTTCTATATCATCATCACACACCACAATTTTCTTCTTCATCTTGAGTTTTTTAAATTCTATTGATCAGAGATGCATTTTCAGAGATCATCATTTATAAAAAATGGATCTTACAGACGTAAGATCCATCCATTTTTTTTGTTTAGTAACTCTTATTTAGCTTTTGTATTGAGGTTGGTATCCGCTAAAGCAGTTAAATCAGAATCACATTTTTTTTCTTCTGAAAGGGTCTCACGCAAAAGCTGAATAGCCTCATTGTACTTCAAGACTTTAGCAAATGCCGCGAGGGTACCATATGTGGCAATTTCGTAATGCTCAATCTTTTGGGCAGCAGCGATAATACCTGCATCTCTAACGGTTCCTTCTTCGGTCTCCTCGATAATATGTTCACCTTCTTCGATCAACCCTGCCATTGCAGCACATCGCTCTGCTTTAGGCTTCAGCTCCAAAATCTCAAAACACTGTTCCAAACGTTTCACATGATCTTCGGTTTCGAAAAGGTGTTTGGAAATCGCTTTTTTTAATTTCTCCGCGGTAGCGTTTTTTTCCATTTTGGGCAATGCTTTTATCAAAGCTTTTTCCGCCCAATAAATATCTTTAAGCCCGTCTTCAAATAGCTCGGCCAAATCTTTTGCAGCATCGGATCCTGAACGCTTTTTCGTGTGGTCTGTGGATTGTTTCGTCATCGTTCCATTTCCAGTATTTTCACTTGCGTTACTTTTAGTTGTTGTTTCCATTTTTTAAAGTTTATTGCCCTAGAGCTTTTAAATTAGAACATCCATCGAACAGTGTTAGTTCTATTATCAGAGCTATCACCTGTATTTCACGTGTATATTCCGACGAAGACGTATAAAAACATTTTTTTGTATTGAAAATCAAGGTCTTTTTAACCGGAATAATAAGTATCTCCAATTGGGATCCACCCCTCTCTGATACAATTAGATTCTAAAAAACGATTAAATTTTGCTTATATTTAGACATAAAGTCCGCTAACACAAGATTCGAACAGAAAATCAAACATCTTATTCTCCAATTTGTAATTATATAGTCATTCCTTACAAAGTGATATATTTTAGTCGTTGATATTGACTTCGATTTCACCAACAGTAACAGATATGAAAGAAAATAATGATGCCATCTCCCATTTGCTCATGCGGATCGAAGATATTCCTGCAGTAAAGAATATATTGAACACCATATGTCTATATACAGGAATGGATCTAGGACTGGTAACCTCTCACAATGGCCATCAATGGATAGCCTGTGCTGTACGGGATTCGCTCGGAGTCGGAGTAACAGCGGGGCAGCAGCTCGAATTACATTATACCTTAGGAGATGAGGCACATGATAAACATGCTCCTATCATTATCCCCGATATCGACTACTGTGAAAATGAAGATTGGAAAAGAAAATTGCATGCAAAAGGTTTTAAAAGTTATATTGCATTCCCGATCGTTGACAATGATGGATTGTTCTTTGGAACCCTCTGCACGATAGATTATAAAGCCGTATCAATTGATAGAGAACGGATAGCACCACTATTTGAACTTCTAGCTGAACTGATCAGTTTTCATTTGGGTTCGATCGCCAAAATAAAAAATACCCAAGCCCTGTTAGGTGAAGAATTACAATACTCTGAACGCAGGGATACGCTATTATCCGTGTTGGGGCATGACCTAAAAAATCCATTGAGTGCTGTCATTACCTTATCGCAATATCTCGCCGACAAACTCGAGAATGCAAAACATAAACAAACGGCCAAGCTTATTTATGATTCGTCCTATAGAATGAAAGGTCTAATAGATAACATGCTTGATTTTGCCCGGAGTAAGCTCGGCACGGGAATACATCTGAACAAAAATCTGGTCGAATTAGATAAAGTGATCCTTCAGGCCCTTCGTGAGATCCAAACAAGTGCACCCCACAGAAAAGTACAGACAAATCTCGGAGCAAAACATCCAGTAACATGCGATCATGAGCGTATGGCACAGGTGTTTTCAAATCTCATAGGAAATTCATTCCGACATGGTTTGGCAGAAAATACAATCGTTATAAAGTCCTCTATTGAAAGTGACAGATTTATCTTCCAGATAGAAAATGATGGCCATCAGATAGCAGCGCCTATATTCAATAACCTATTTAAGCCCTTTGTTGGAAGAAAAAACCAGAAAGAAGGTGGACTGGGATTGGGCCTTTATATTTCCAAACAGATAATCACAGCTCACAGCGGTGATATCCATGTCAAATGCTTTGATGAAAAGGTGGTTTTTACCCTTTGGATACCAATATGATAGATGCTTTGATCATATTTTTATGGGATTTATGCTCGACAATTAAGCATCATAAAGATATAATATACAATACTCAAATTCAGTTTTGTTAAAGAAAAAAGCGAGCAAAAGCCTGGTCTAATAATCCAGCCTTTGTACCCGCTCCAAATTAATCTACCTTTGTGCAAGAGCAAACAATAAGCTATCTTTTCAATTGCCTATTTCTTTTTTTTACGGAAAACATTCTCCGTTAAGTCTTTCGAAACAGAATCTTTTTCTTTTTGATAAGAAGATTGCGTTTTCTCTTTTGTGCTTTTTTCCTTTTTAATGTCTTTACTCATGATGTATGGATTTTATAGTGCGTATTATCCTTTTCCCTTTTCAATGTTTATACTTGATCGGGAGGAATAAAAGTAAACTAAAACGTGTTCTCTCTTTGAGGTACACTAGCAGCTAGTTGTTGAACTAAAAATTTCCGGAAAATATATTGTGGAGAATTTAAAGATAAAACAAGTGTATTTATCATATTGGACCTACGAAATGGGGTTATATGAAATAGTAGATCATAGTATTAAATATACAAATAATAATTGACAATGAAGCAACTACTGTTCAAAAGAAACTAACTCATAGGTTCGTGCGTATGATCCTCCATTTTAAGTCTTGCCATTAGATAGCTTATGGTGGATTCTGCGCCTTGATTGATATTGATAGCATGCTCTTCCAGTCCATCAAAACAGCCTCCGGTAACAGGATTATAAACAATCTGTCTAATATGATTCCGTCCCAAAAACCAGTCGAATACTATTCGGATGGTCTTCTTATATTGCTCATCTTTTGTAAACTTATAGAATCTATCTAGTGCAATAATAGTATAAGCAACATCAATGGGCTGCTCTCCGCCCCTGGGATCAGTTCTCAGCTGGCCACGATGTGCCCAGCCTTTGTTGGAAATCACATGAATCTCTTCGTCGACAATAATCCTGCTCAATAAGAAATCAAAGGATTGATAGGCGATATCTCTATATCTGTTGTCCCTAGTTGTCTCATAGGCGATCAACATGGCTTCTGGAATAACACTATTGCCATAAGTCATATAAGATTCATACCATTGCCAATCTGAAGAGCTCTCATGTTCAAACATAGCTGCTAGACGATCTGCCAGGACTTCTATGATAGCCTTATAATTTTTGCCCTTCATAAAACTTAGGCCCTTAATGGTAAAGGCCATCGATCTTGTCGAATAGTAAACTAATGCATGCTTGGATGCCCGCTCCAAAAGCTCTATTGCAAGTTTTACTATCCTTTCAGGCAAAAGATTAGCCATGCCCACCACTTCACCCAAAGCCCAGACAGCTCGGCCGTTGGCATCTTCAAGATTCTCCTGTTTATTTTGTATTGTAAAATTGCCGCTCCTGTCTACATAATTCAGAAATGTACCATCTTCTTGCATACAATAACCTATAAAATCCAGGTATTTCTGGATCAGAGCAATGGTTTCATATGATTCATATATTTTATAGTGATGTAACATCGCTATAAGTGCTCTTGCATTGTCATCCAACGCATAACCGCTTGCAAGGTCGGGCGTAGAGATATCCGCAAATTGAACAAATCCACGTTCTTCAGACATCCGAAAAATATGATCCAGGTTGACGGGGGGAACTGAGTATATCATTTCCCTCTTTTTATCTATAAGTAACTCAAAAAGATAAACATGAGCTATAGCAACGTTCTGCCAGGAGGTTTTAACCATCTTTTGAAGATTCACACGATGAATCTTGCCTAATTTAAGTTCATCATCCAAAATTTGATTGACTGCAGCCGCAAGCTGGTCAGAAGCTTCAAAATCAATTATGGTCCCCATATCTTCCTTTAAAACCTCTTTTACGTGAGGGATTGGTGTCGACACAATGGGACAGCCAGAGCTCAGCGCATAAGAAAATGTTCCACTAACCGCCTGTAAAGGGTCTTTTGACGTAAAAAGATACACATCGGTGATCGACAGATAGGACAATAAATTTTCTGTTGAGAGAAATTCATTAACAAAACGGACATGATCTGAAATGTTATATCGGTCTATTATTGTCTCAAGTTTGTTTCTATACGTCTCTCCCTCATATCGTAAAAGATTGGGGTGTGTCATCCCCAAAATAAGGAACATTACATTTGGATTTTGTTCGATAATAGCGGGTAGCGCATAAAGTGTAGTCTCTATACTCTTACTGGGTCCAAGTAAACCAAATGTACTGAGGATTTTTTTGTCCACGAGACTGTATCGCTCAAGAATGGCGTGTTTATCCGTCGCTGGAGCTAAATGCGTGCCATGCGCTATTACGGTTATTTTACTGGTAGGAATTTTGTAAGTACTCGTAAGGATATCGGCGGATCCCTGTGTCATCACGATGATTTGCGAACAATTATAAGCAATGGCATATACATGTTCGAGCAGCATGCGGTCTGGTGCTGGCAACACCGTATGGAAAGTCACGACAATAGCAAGCTGTGCTGAATTAAGATCCTTGAGAAAAGTTATGAACTCAGTTTCTTGACCAACGAAAAGGCCAAACTCATGTTCGATACAGATCAATTTAATATCCTGATCAAACAGAATGTTTTCAAGAATGGTATCGAAAGAGAGCGGGTTTGTTATATCCAGTTTCCCTAGTGGACCATCTTCCTGAGACGTATTGTCATCTACTATCGGTATAGGAATTAGTCGATAAGACACTTCAAATTTACTCGCGATAGCCTTCATTAGATCTGTTGTGTAAGTTGCAATACCGCAGGCGCGTGGAGGATAAGTGGATAGGAACGCTATTCCTCTTTTTGTTGCTGAAATCATTGTTGGATTTTTAAGTGAAGTCCTTGCATACGATCTTCTTGTATCTTTGACAAGGTGCTGCACGTAGGGAGGTTTATAAATATACAAAAATAAATTGAAAGAAAATTTTTATTATGAGGGTAACAAGAGTAATATATATCCGATAATTTAACGCTGCCAAAATTTAACAAGCAGGAAACAGTTTGCTGGAGCTGTTCGCCTAACTATTTTTTTAATAAATCGGCAGTCCTTACGATCGATGATAAGTTGATTATAACATCCAACAATGAAGACATCTTATTTACAGGTTATAGAACTTTGAAGTCTATCATTCACCTGATGCCTTTAAGGCTTTTATCTTTTCTACCAGCAACTTTAATACTGGTTTCATCGCGATTAAATTAAAACTCCAGATATCATCCGTGATGAAAACGTAATGTCCCTCAAAACTGTAGATATAATCGCCCCCTTCCAGTCCAATTAACCAAGCTTCTTTCTTAAGGTCAGGGTAAGTTCTCAAAACCTTCCAGCAATATTCTTTAATTTCCGCCTCGTCCTGAAAATCATCGAGCAAGCGTAAAATACTGCGCTTTTCGCTCAGCCCATATAGGGATAACATTTCATCGATCTCATTCATAAAAGTATGTAATCCAAGAGCAATTTACATGCAATTTACTATATACCAATAAAATATCCATATATTTATTATTGAAGCCTATGGTTTTTTATTAGAAATTCACCTTACTCAACTTACGATGAAGAGCTATCAATTTCGTTTTAATAACCGCAGCAAAACCTCGGCCATTCTTGTTTGGTTTTTTACGGTTTTATTGGCTATTACACTGACAACCACCCTTTTTCTTGTACGCCCTGCACATGATCTCTCGAGCTGGCTGTTACTGATATTATTTCCGTTCCTCCTAATAGCTATTTATAAGCTATTTAAAACGGCCTCCGAACGACAATCGACAGAAATAGTAACGCTGAATAAGGACGGATTTACAAGTGCCTGTTTTGGTTCGGTTTTATTTTCCAACATAAGTGCAATCAACATTCCTGCCCGTGAAATATCGTTGTTGGGCGGAGAAAACTATGATTACTACAAAAAAAACGACGTAGATACCCCTAACATCGTGATTTCGATTACGACCGACAGGGGCGATATATTTTGTTGGAGCTTAAATGAGTGGGGTGGCTTTTATAACTCAAAAGAGGACTTTTCTGTTTGTTTTGACTTTCTGACTGCCTTAACCGATCAACTGGTTCAATGTTGTCAATCAGACGAGTCGCCTAAAAGTTATTTAAAAATTCTCGATGAAAATGGAATATGGAAAAGAAGCAATGGTTATTGAGTTAGTAAAAACTATAAATTGCCTTTAGAATGCGATCTTCAAAATAATGAGCCTTAGCAGCATCCGACTTTCGCTGTATGGAAACCAAAAAGCCTTTTTCATCATAACTCATTCCCAGTTCACTTACTTTTCGTCCGTTCCAACTATCTTCCATTAGTTTCAGGTTTCGGTTTTGGTCGTAGACATACTTTTCGGTTTTGGGATCAAGGGAAGAAGGTGCATCAGTGAGCTCTACCAAAAGTCCGTCTTTGAATTGATACAATTCAGATGGTGTTTTCTCGACAGCACAGTCATTATGTAGAAACAACACTACCGGATGCCCTTTCAAATAGTAATACGTCTTTTTTTGATAACACGTATCTGGACTGCCGCTATTTTTACTAAAATTGAAATATTCGGTACGTTCTTCTGCCTCGAATTCGTTTTCGGTATAGTAACGATATTGCATGGAAGAAAAATCATTATTCGCTGTCATTTTCTTCCAAAGGCTTTCGTCTGGTAAGGCGCCCTCTAAAATCATGTTGTCTACTCTGGGAAATTGCTTTCCCTGCCAATCATTGTTTTGTGGCCTATTTGGCATCTGAGCATTCAATGTGAAGGTCCGGATGATATCAATTTTATTATTCTTATTGTATTGGAAGCTACTCACTTTTACGATGCCATTGGAATAATCTATCCTTGCTTTTTTATCGATGAGTCGGTTTAAATTATAATAATATCTGGTATAAAAAGCGGTATCAGTTTTTTCGTTATTATATCTTATGCTCGTCATACTTACCACCATGCCGTCGGGGTTAAAATTGTAAATATATTTTATCCCAATCTTCTCTTCACTCTGCAGTAGAATGCTTTTTACTTTATTGCTTTTCATAAAAGCAGGATTGAATAAAAAAACAGTTTTTGTAAAATAATCATCGTCCTCCAAGGGGGTGACCTTATAGAATGGTAGTACCTGAGCCTTTCCTACAGTCACAATACAAAAAAACAAAATAAGGGTTAAGAAGTAGCTAAGATTATGTTTCGTGTATATCATACTTTTAATGAAAGAAGAATTTTGGTTCCAGTGGACTGTTGAAATCGAATAGTTAAGTCCAATTTTCCTTACTTAAGAACTCGATGCTGATATTTAAATGTACTTAAAAACTCTTTGCTCTTTAAAAAAAGTTCTAAAAATAAGCTATAAAAACCTCTTTAAATTCGAAAATTCAAGTTATCAAGGTAGAGTCCTCATTTAATGTAACAACATATATATTGTTACATTAGAAGGTCTTGGCCTTCTTTGAAGTTAAACAACGCTTTACCATAAACGTAATTTTAATTTCAGATAAATCGACTTCATCAATGATTTCAAAACCTCTTTTTTTATAGATGTTTACATTCAAAGGATTTGCAGTTTCGAGATAAACATCTCTTCCTGAATTTTCGGCATCTGCTAAAACTGGATCCAATAAGGCTTTAGCCAAACCCTTCCCCTGCTCCGATGGCATTACACCAATACATGCCAAGTATAAATATGGATTTTGATTAGAGATATGAGCATCCTTTAGCTTTAAAAGCTTAAGTGATCGCCAAACTGTTGGAAGTCCCATATTAAATAAGAATTTTAAATTTCTGAAAATTACTGCTAACGATAACCGCTCTTTCTTTTCAGATTGCCAAAGTGCTGCAGCATCTCCAGTCGGCCCGATAAATACCTCACCTTTAGCCAATGTCTCTTCAACTAGATAATCAGCCAAAAAATAAATCTTTTTTTCAAAGTTTTTCTGACCGATCATCCACCTAAAACAAGGATCGTTTACAAATGAACTACAAATAATATCTACCAAACGGTTAGAATCTTTTTTATCGGCTTTCTTATTTTTCATAATTACAAAAAACAGAAATTAAAGTCCCAATAAACATGACAATTGTCAATAAAATTGGAAGACAAAAAATAGAATTAAACCGCTAATATTTTAAATCTTACTGCGAATCCGGCTTAATGTTTCGACCTTCACTCCAATATAGGATGCAATATAACGGGTACTCACTGTAGCGATCAATTGTGGGTAATGGTCCATCAAAAATTGATACCGCTCTAGGGCAGTTGTATGCTGGATAAATCTCAGACGTTCGTCTAAAAGAAGAGCATAAGCAATAATCAGCTGCCTCTCCAACTCCAATAGAAGATTATTTTCTTTTTTTAACTTATCAAAATCAGAAACAGAAATACGATAAACCTTTACTGGGCCAAGTGCTTTGATATAATCGGTACTTGCTACCTTGAATACGGCTGTTCTAAAGTCTGCAACGATATCCCCAGGGAAAGTGAAACTCGTAACAACCTCTTCACCATCCCTTATATAATAGTTCACTAAAATCCCCGATTCCACCACATAATAATACAGGTTTCGTTGTCCAGGGGAAAGCAGCAGTGAGTTCTTGGGGAATTCGACCAATTCAACAAAATCAGCCATCTGATCGTCAATAGCGGCCTTTAGATCTTTCAATACGGAGGTTGCGAAATTTTTGTAGAGCATCATCTAAAATTATGAAATAAACTAACACCATAACTCAACCTTCTCCATCTTCGATTTTCTCCTTAGAGCAATCCAAATTCTGGAAGAGGAGAAAAGTTTAAAAGTCAAAAGACATTAAAAGGCAATTAAGTTCTCTTTCATAGATCTAATTTACTTAATAAATCTATAAAATGGCGAAGAAGAATAAATGGCCCCTTCATCGCAGTAATCCTGTACTTTAATTTGTATATTGGGCCTTGAGAAAAATCTCAAAAAATGGACAATACCTATTCGTAACTTGGGCATTATCCACCATAATGTTATTGATCTAGCTTCAATTTTTATAATCTGCCATATATGTGAGATGAAAGTCGTCCAATTCAGCTAAATGATAGTGTGTAGGTGTACTAATAGTTCTCGATGAGTATGAACGTATGTAAGTGAGTTTAGATGGCGGGGATTACTGAATATTACTTTTTTCCAATACTACTTTTATTCAAAATTTCAAAAATGAAAAAAACGTTTATTTTACCTGTTCTTGCTATCGGATTTTTAATTTGGTTTTTGGCAACGTTAGCTTTTCGGTTTGCGGGACAATTCTTTTTTATTACCGATTCACCAGTCGTACTTACTAGTTTATATGCAGCAGTAATCCCTATATTGATTTTGATTACAGTCTTAACTTTTAAAAAATTTAGACTTTCAGGTTTTGAAAATATAGTCGCTGGCGTGCTATTGGTATTGCCAGGAATGATTCTCGATACATTCGCTATTCAATTTTTTGAACAGATCTTTCCCAATATGCCGTCAAGCCGAGCTGCAACATTTGGTTCTTGGCTCATGTGGGCTTATAGCGTTGTATTATTTACGTCAGTCGTTACGGGGCTGCGACAAAACAGGATGCTTGGCGGGGACTGAAGAACGGACCTGCGCTATGGTAATAAATACCGTTTAGCGCCCTCTCTTCAGAATGCCTATTTCAATATGTTTTATAGTTATATCGTGTTCCCAACAGCGTACACTGCCAAAGGTTAATAGAATATTACCTGAGCTTATTGATTTTTTAAATAAGCCCCATCTCTATAATCGCATCCAATTCATCACATCCCATGACCAATAGATAACGCAAACTATTAGGAACATAACCAAAGAATTTTTTGAACGCTGCAGTAAAATGGCTTGCGTGCTTATAACCAAGTTTATTTCCAATAACGCTGATCGTTAATCTGTGATCTTTTAATAGATGTTGTGCTCGCTGCATTTTACACTTCAACACAAAATTGAATATCGTTATTCCATAATAGCTTTTAAAGTGCTGTTTAAGATATTGAACATTGGTCCCAACTTCTTTTGCAAGTTTATGTATGGTATAGGTCTCATGAAGGTTTGTTTCGATAAGCAATTTCACCTGGCTAATTTTCTCAATATCTGATTCGCGTAGTTCCAGTTTATTGGATGGAATACCGGGCTGCACAGCATCCATTAGGGTTGAGAGAATAAACAGTGATTTGGACTTATAAAATGCAGGTAATAACAAACTGCTTCCATTCATTCGTATTAGATCCTTAGCTTTTACATACGTTATAAGCGACGTCTCCTCTGAAATTTTCTCCGCATTTAGTATTGCATCATTTATCGCAGCTATATGCTGCTCGGAAATATCCATTTGCTTAAGATAAGAGTCTCGATATAGCAGTATGAGACAGCGCGAATTTCTATGTTTGGATGTGATGCTGACTGTATTCGCATGCAATCGCAGCAACATACTACTGCCCTCTTTCAAAACAATTCTCTTCGGCCCAGTTGACAAGCTGCAGCCCTCTTCAATAGCTATAATAACAAGATAGCTCTTATCTTCCGGGACAAAGTTATGGTCTGTGTACGGATAGACCATCCTTACTTTATAATCCGGATGATCGTATTTAAATGCTTTTTTTTCTGCTTGAAGTAACTCCATCGAATAGAAATTTCCAATAGTATAAGTCTTATTTCCGATTGCGTTATTCGGTAAATTATCTTAGCAAGTACCTTCGTAAGATATTTATTTAGACTTAATATAATCAAAGGTATTGAAATCATACTACTTATTCAATTAAACATTAAAAAATGTTAAAAAGCTACTTGTTAATCCTATTTCTATTCTTCACCTCGCAGTTTTATGAAGAGGTGGCCGCACAGACTAATTTTACCATAGAGGGGCGTATCCTGGATTTAAAAACCGAAGAGCCTATTAGTGGCGTTTCAATCCGTGTGAAAGAAAGTATCAAATCAAGTTCTGTGATGACAGGTTCACAGGGCAGTTTTCGTATCCGCCTTCATCAGGGACAGACATTGGTGATCTCACATCTCAATTATATGCCACAGGAAATTCAGGTTCGTAGTGGACAATCCAATCTTGTCATCCGACTAGCTGAAGACCCACACATGTTATCCGAAGTAAACGTAACTGGTGCATTGGGGATAAAAAGGCAAGCACGAGAACTCGGTACTTCGGCACAATCTGTGGACAATCAAGAATTGAATCTTGGTAAGGTCGTAAATCCTCTTTTGGCGTTATCGAGTAAAGTTGCCGGACTAAGGATCAATGCAACAGACTTAACAACAGGAAAAACTGACCCGGGGATTCAAATTAGGTTAAGAGGAACACGTTCTTTAAACCGGTCAAAAAATGATCCCATATATGTTGTGGATGGTGTACCATTGCCCGATATTACCCGAATAAATCCCAATGATATCCAAGACATTACTGTACTGAAGGGAGCTAATGCTGCTGCGTTATATGGATCTGAAGGTGTCAATGGTGCAATTATGATCACGACAAAATCGGGTCGGGCAGAAAGAGGGCAGATCAACTATAGTAATAGTACGCTGTTTTCCAAGGTTTTCCTGCTACCCCCTGCTCAACAGCGTTTTGGTCAAGGACAAAATGGTGTGTACAGTCCTGTAGCAAATGAATCTTGGGGTGATCGTTTTAATGGTGAGGTCCGAGATTTTGGGTTACCCATCAATGGTGTACAACCAACGAAGGTATATAGTGCTCCGGATAAAGATAACCGATTGGATTTTTTCGATACGGGCGTAACAGTACAAAACGATCTCTCATTCTCTTCTGGCGATGACAAGGGATCTTATTACGTTTCTTTGCAGGATGTTCGTATCAAAGGTGTGATTCCTGGCGACAAATCAAGTCGTACTGGAGTACGATTTAATGGGTCGCGTCGATTTAACAAGTTGAATTCCTCTTTCAATACAAATTACGTTTTTTTCAAGAACAATACGACAAGTGATGGCCCATGGTTATCTGTTTATACACAACCCGCCAATATCGACTATAAAGATGCACGAAACTGGCAGGATCCAAGTTCTCCAAATCATCCTTTAAACTGGTATAATCCAGTTGCCGGGACTAGAAATCCCATTTTCATGGCCGACAATAACAGAAATACGTCTGATCAGCATACATTAAATTCAAAACTGGAGTTTAATTATGAATTTACAGATTGGTTAGATGCGACTTTCCGTACTGGCCTATATTTCCAATCAGAACCTGGTCGTGTGACGAACAGAAAATTGGTTTCTAATATAGCAACAAGAAATATAAATGGGAGCGTAAATGATACACATAGAGTCTTTACCCGTTTCAACAATGATTTGATCCTGAATTTTCATAAGAACTTTGGTGATTTCTCTACCAAGTTTTTGGTCGGACAAAATGTTCGAATGGATGATACGAAATCTATCAATATCAGTGCTACAAATCTATTATTTGAAGATATATTCAATCAGGGCTCTCGCACTGGCGAATTGGTCGGTGGTTCAACAATTACAAAATACCGTTCGCTCGCGACTTACGGAGAATTTACGGCTGGATATAAAAACTATCTTTTTCTAACGTTTACAGGGAGAAATGATCAGGTTTCGGTGCTTGATCCAGGAAACAACAGCTATTTTTCTCCAGGTGTAAGTTCCTCTTTTGTATTTACAGATGCGATCGCGAGCCTGCAGAAGAGCAGGGTATTGAGCTACGGTCGTATTTTTACTTCTTTTAATAAGACAGGAAACGTAACCTTAGATCCTTATCGTCTGAACCTGAGTTATAGCCAAACCGCGGGTTTTCCATTTGGTAGTTTGGTCGGATTTACTCCTTCCCTATCTGAGCCAAACCGATCGATAAAACCCGAATTTGTTAAATCATTTGAGGTAGGTACCCAGCTCGGATTTTTTAACGACCGTTTGCGGACGGATATTGTTTATGCTTATTCCGACTCGGATGGACAAATATTTGATGCTGGTATCTCGCGTGCAACGGGCTTCAATTCAACGATCGTAAATGCTGGACAGATCATCAATAAGACCTATGAAATCATGATCAATGGAACTGCAATTAAAAGCAAAGATTTGAATTTACAGTTTGGCCTTAATTTCAGTTATACCGACACAAAAGCCAAAAATCTATATGCAGGCGACGAGTTTAACATCTTTCGACAAGCTTACGCTATCAAAGGCCTACAATATCCAACACTTCGCATGACTGACTTTTTAAGAGAAGACGGGAAAATCGTTTTGGATCCAAACGGGAATGTAATCCCTTCGGAAGAAGAAAAGGTAATGGGAACGATGGTACCGCCCTATCTTTTTGGATTTAATACCAAATTCAACTATAAATCCTTTACAATGGGTTTTCAGATTGATGCGAGACTGGGAAGTTGGATGTATTCGGAGGTAATCCCGAGGATGTTTGCTGCCGGAACACATCCGGAAACTGCTAAATACGATAGACAGCCTTTTATTATGCCTAATTCTATGGTACGCCTGGCCGACGGATCAATTGTCGAAAATAATGAGGTATATTCTAAGGGAGATAAAGCGTGGTGGACAGCATACGGAAATATACAATCTGTCACCGCCGCTAAAGGAGATTACCTAAAGCTTAGGGAACTCTATATCGGGTATGATTTGCCGCAATCGTGGCTATCCCAGCAACGGATGATCAAAAAAGCAAGCATTGGTTTTGTGGGAAACAACCTTTTCATCGTCAGGCATTCTTCCAATACAATCGGCGACCCAGAGGCACTTTATAATCAAACAGATGGCTACAACAGCTTCAGACAGATTCCGACATCAAGATCAATGGGTTTTAATGTCAACATTACTTTTTAATACTACGGAGATGAAATACACTATCATAAAATCAGCCTTATTTGCAATTACTTTACTTACAGCGAGCTCCTGTAAAGACTTTCTTGATGTAAATGATAATCCGAATGCGCCAATAAAGGAAAATTTAAGCCTAAATGCCAAGCTTCCTGCTGCCTTGGTCGTATCTGCCGTAAATGAATCTGTTCAACTGAATCAGATCGGTGGTTTGTGGGGAGGTTATTGGGGAACTTCAAATGAAGGAGTGAGTGCTTTTACGGCATTAAAGACCTATAATGGTCCTGCGATAAGGGATACAAGAGACGGCATACCTGTCTGGGAATCCAATTATAACAACCTACTGTATTACAAAGAAATTTTGGATCAGGCCAATGTCGAAGATGCAAGATTTTATGCGGGGATCTGTAAAATCATGATGGCTCACCATTTCTTTACACTTGTTGACTTTTACAATAATGTTCCCTTCAGTGATGCTTTAAACGGCTCTGTTAACCTGCATCCGAAATATGAATCAGGAAAAGATGTTTATGCCAAGTCCGTTGATCTAATTACCGAAGGTATTGCAGATATCAAGGTTGCCTCTCTGTTGCCTACAACAGACGACGTTCTTTTCAAAGGAGATAAAAGCAAATGGACCAAATTTGGCAACACACTCAAATTAAGAGCCTTGCTAAAACAATCGGAAGTTTCTAGTCAAGAATCCTATATTAAACAGGAAATATCCAAAATTATCGAAGAAGGTTCAGGATTTCTTTCCGAGAATGCAGCTGTCAATCCGGGTTATCTCAACACTGCAGCAAAGATGAATCCTTTTTACGAGACCTTCTATCGGAACAATGCAGGTGTGGCAATAGCAAATTATGCCAACATCAGACCAACACAATTTTTGATCAACACTTACAAAGCCTATAACGACCCGCGCTTACAACAAAACTATACGCAGGTCAGCGGGGAGTTTAAAGGTGTCCTTTTTGGAAATAATACCATAGTTGAGGAGTTTGCAGCGTTTAATACTTCAGCCTTAAAGGGTCCGCTGGAGAATGGTAATCAGCCCGCTGGGATTATAAAATCATTTAGCCAGTCAACCATTCTCATTTCCTTAGCGGAAACTGCTTTTTTAGAAGCAGAGGCCATCGAGCGGAAATGGATTAGTGGCAACGCGAGTGAATCCTACCAAAAGGGAATTCAAGCCTCATTTAATTATCTGTTCAACCAAAATAATTACAATGCGCAATCCTACATAAACCAGAAAAGTGTCATTTATACGGAAGCGAGTAACAAAATTCAACAGATCATAACCCAGAAATGGCTTGCATTGCACAACATCAACAATATCCAGGCATGGAACGATTATAGACGTCTGGGTTATCCTGCAATACCAAATTCACTGTCATCGCCAAGTTCAGGAGCGTATCCATTGCGCTTTATGTATCCGGAGACAGAAATCAATACCAACAACGCCAACGTGCAAGCACAAGGAGAAAATGGAGTCCTGCTGGCAAGGGTATGGTGGGATACAAAATAGTATTGTTTATCAATATAGAAATTTAGATTAGAGAGCTAATGTTATCAATTGTGGGTAGCATTATTTGTCAGACGGGGTCCATTGAATGGGCCCCGTTCTTTTTATGACAAATTGCACTTTCACCTCCTAGACTTCCAAAATAACCGTCAAGATTTCTCCATATCTAATGCTCATTTTTTTACAATTACATTTAGTGAATCAGGTAGTTATAATACCCCTACAAGTTATAATGAGACAGGTCGACCTGCTTTTGCGATGGATAGCAATTTAACTTTTATTTTGGCCTTGGATCTTGGCTGGTGACGCCAGAAAATAAATTTGTCCGCTCCGCTAATGTCGGCACATTTTTCCGGGGGCACATTCAATACACATTATTGGGTCGATCCACAGGAAAATATGATCGGTCTTATTTTCACACAGGAATATATGGTTAACTCTTCTTTATTGATTGGATTCATGCGACTTACTTTGAAATTTTTTAAAAAAGTAAAGAACCCACAAAAACTGAGTGTATCCGTACACCGCATCTTCAACCGGAATCGTAAGTACCCTGATCCCCATAAATTCCATGGGATTGTAATTGACTATCGGAGACTCCAACCCTGTTCCGGTGAGTATACCATTGACAGGTAAAAAGCCCAACATAAGCAAGGTGAAGACTACAGAGGCCTGCGTAATCCATTGTATCCGAAATGCAAAGTGAAACAGCATTAATGTCACGATGGTCACAGTAGCGGTAACAACTGTATAGATTCTGTCAGTATATCGAAGTGCCACCACAGCACATATAATGACACTCACAAAGACAACAATATTATTAAAGGCGGATAGCGATTGTAATCTAAAAAATTTATCAATGCAGAAATAGGTGAAAATACAAGAAAAAGGGATGAAGATAAAGAATAACCATTCTTCCAATGGTAATCCTGCTATAACCAGGCCTAGGGTGTATCTTGTGTCAAACCACCATACTCCCTTACTGGTAAACCAGACATCCCAAGCTATAAAAAATACAGCAACAAGAGCTGCTGCCTTTAGAAATGGGACAAACTCACGATCGAATCGAAGCCGCTTGTCGAAAGATGCGACAAAACAGATTATGACCGTAAAAAATAAGATAAGCGAGTAAGTATATGGCATCATATTTTTTCATTGTTAGTATACATTTTAAAGTATTTCATCGGAACATATAAAAAGCCAAAACATTCGCCCTCCTCTTTACCTAAATGTTTATGATGTTGTTTATGGGCACGACGAAGCGCCAAAAAGTAACGGTTATTTGCTTTACTCAACCATTTGAAGCGTTGATGGATAAATATATCATGCACAAAGAAATACGCCATACCATAGAGCATAATCCCTAATCCGACGTAAAACAGATAATTGTAATCCCTTAACGAACCGAAATACATCAATGCGATGGTGGGAAGAGCAAAAATGATAAAAAAGTAATCATTCTTTTCCAAAAAACCCGAATTGCTATGATCGTGGTGATCGCGATGTAATATCCAGAGAAAGCCGTGCATAATGTACTTATGGATAAGCCAGGTTGCGCCCTCCATAGCGATAAAAGTGATCAATACTGTAATAAAATTCATAGCTCTATATTATAAGTAAGCAGCTTTGTAACGCAGATAACTTTTGAAAGCAACATAGGCTTTTTGTACATTTGGTATCCTAACTCTGCTTTCCAAAATTTCCTTTGAGGATTTTTTTCGAATCTTTGCAAACAGTGAAAGGTAATACTTGTAAGCTAGATAGACGCCAAATTTTGCCGATGCAGGCAATTTTTTAATTCCCAAAAGCGCTTCCTTAAATTCGCTGTGTATCTCATCCTCAATCTGGCTTTTGAGTGCATTATCGAAGACTGCCATATCCAGATTCGGAAAATAGGTGCGACCAAGAACATGGTAGTCGTCTTTAAGATCCCGCAAGAAGTTTATTTTCTGGAATGCAGAGCCCAGTTTCATGGCGTAAGGTTTTAACTCCTCATAGCGCTGTCTATTACCTTCCGTAAAAACCTGTAAACACATCAATCCAACCACTTCCGCCGAACCATAAATATATTCTTTATAGCGTTCAGAATTATAGTCGACTTTATTCAGGTCCATTTCCATGCTATGTAGAAATTGGCGGATTAGCTCGATGTCAATAGCATATTTATGTACCGTCTCCTGAAAAGATTGTAATATCGGATTTAATGAGATACCTTCCTCTAGCGCACAGTTTGTCTCGAGGTATAACCGCGCCAACAGTCGCTGCTTATCATAACCATGAAAACTGTCCACGATTTCATCAGCCAGTCTTACATAGCCATAAATCGCATAAATACTAGCCCTAATGCTGGGTTTGAGTGCCAATATACCGAGCGAGAAACTTGTACTATACTTTTCAGTTGTTTTTTTGCTTACTTCATAAGCGAGTTCATCAAATAGCTTTTTCATGGTCTTATGTTTTACGATATAATTCAATGGCTTCTTTGGCAACAATTTTCCCTGATAAAATGGATGGAGGCACACCGGGACCAGGAACCGTTAGCTGACCTGAATAAAAAAGATTATGGACTTTCTTATTTCTGATCTTGGGTTTCCATACCGCTGTCTGTTTCAATGTATTTGCAAGTCCATAAGCATTTCCAGCGTAAGCATTATAATCGCTGATAAAGTCGCTTACACAGTAACTTCTCTTGTATGCAATCTGTTCATATAGGTTTTTTGTACCGGTATGCTTTTCCAAACGCTTTAACATCTTAATTAGGTATTTTTCACGTGTTTCATCATCGTCCGAGATAGCGGTCGCCAAGGGCATTAATAAGAAGAGATTCTCACTGTCTGCAGGAGCAACATGAGGATCCGTTTTGGATGGACAACATACATAGAACAACGGATTTTCAGGCCACTTTTTTTCACCATAGATACAGTCAATATGATCATCCAACGGATGCTCAAAGAAAAGTGTGTGGTGTGTTAGATTTGGAATGGACGATTTCATCCCTAGGTAATAGATCAAACTTGAGGGGGCAAAGGTCCTGCTCTTCCAATAATCATCATCGTAGTTTCTCAACTCCTTGGCAAGTAGTGTTTCGATATGGTGATAATCGGCCGATGCAACCACGAGATCAAATGGATGATTCACACCATTAACAACTAATGAAGTGATCTTATTCTTTTCAATCTTGAACCCATCAACATTATGATCAAAATGAAAAGTGACTCCTTGTCTCTCCGCTACTTGTTGCATCGCCAGTACTAACTGAAAAAAGCCTCCTTTCGGATAATGAGTTCCAAGTGCGTAACCGCCGTAGTTCATCAGGCTATATAATGCCGGAATATCCTTGGGTGAAGCGCCCAAAAATATAACCGGAAATTCCATCAATGTCCGCAATCTTTGGTCCTTAAAATATTTGGCAACATAGGATCGAAAATTGGAAAGCAAATCTAGCTTCAAAGCGCTAAGTGCAATTTTTGGAGAAAGGAATTCACTCCAATTGTGACAGGGCTTATTGACAAAATCACGCATGCCGACTTCATACTTAAATTTTGCAGCCTCCATAAATCGATCCAATTGCGTACCCGCCCCAGATTCGATCTGTTCAAATAATTGTTTTAACTCCTGATAGGATTCAGGTACTCGAATCTGTCCGGAGTTAAATATCATTTCAAATTGTGGATTGAGTGATACAAGCTCAAAAAAATCAGCTGTACTGCATCCAAAATCCGAAAAAAAGGACTCAATAATATCAGGCATCCAGTACCAGCTTGGTCCCATATCAAATTTAAACCCTTCTGTTGTACTAAACTGCCTCGCTCTTCCACCGGGCTGCGTATGTTTCTCAAAAACATGCACATCGTATCCTGCCTGCGCAAGATAGGCCGCCGCTGAAAGACCCGAAAAACCTGCACCAATAACTGCTACCTTCTTTTTCATTTCTGTTTTTTTAGCTGAACTTGAGTAATACCCCCAATAGATTTACTGACACTGCAATATGGTAATGTACACATTGTAGTGCTTTTGTTATTTCTATCCCACTACGGTATGGACTATAACTTCACTTGCTCCAGCAATTTTTCTGGTGAAATATTTCTATCATAGATTAATTGATGAAATTTGCTCAATTTATCCAATAAACTTATCAGTGTTATTTTTTCGCTATAGGTCAAATCACCTGAAACAATCTGCGTAGCATGACGTATTTTCCCCATTTGTCGATCCAATGCCGATAAGCCATCTTCCGTGATATAAAGCACCTTACTTCTCCGGTCCAGTTTTGAATCTTGTTGACCGATCCATCTTTGTTTGATCAAACGGTTTATAATAGCCATGCCGGCCGGCTTTTCATGAATATTCCTTCTGATCAACTCCATTTTTGTCATCTCACCAAAGGATCGTAGGGTAATAAGGTATATAAACTCTTCTTGTGTGGAAAAATCAGATTCCCA
Organism: Sphingobacterium paramultivorum; assembly: GCF_014109745.1. NCBI lineage: Bacteria > Pseudomonadati > Bacteroidota > Sphingobacteriia > Sphingobacteriales > Sphingobacteriaceae > Sphingobacterium > Sphingobacterium paramultivorum. The sequence continues at coordinate 92,742 of NZ_CP058555.1, read as the reverse complement.
AATAGCAGCCTTTGAATAACTTTTTGCAAACCTATTCATATGCACTATTAATGTGCTGATTACACTCTCTGGACTACGCCCATTTTCCTTACCGTCCCAATTAGGCTCGACTAGAACATCGGTTTCCTTTGTTACTATCCAACGTTTAAATCCATCAGCGTCAGTGCTGTAGATTCCATCTACGTTTTCCTGTTCAAATTCTTCAACTAATACAATGATTTCTTTTAAAAGCTGATATTTCATACACTTTATTTAGAACATAAATATACTATATTTGTTTTAATTATTTTAAAAAAGAATATTTTTAGAATAAAAATAAACCAAAAGAAATCTCTATTTGAGTGGTAATTTTGACAAACTGCATCCCATATCGGGCTGTGCTTTGAGAATAAGAAGACCTAGGTGGCATAATCATGTTTATTATAAATCGTGCAACATTTTTTCTATGAGTTCGACTAACCTATAGTCATTAACTACAAACAATTGTCATCAGGCTTTAATACAAGCAACTTAAATATATGAATATCTTAAAAAAAATTGCCCTAGTTCTCCCAAATCTCTTGTTTTTTGCTATCTCTCATGCTTCATGTAACACGACTAAGATTTCTCTTATTGATTCAACCTTTATTCTTACGGGCAAAGTAATCGATTCTATTACCACAGATCCCGTTCATTTAGTTTCAATATACCTGATGGATCATCAAAGTAGCAGCACCCCTGTCAAAACAGTGGTGACAAATGAAAGCGGAGACTTCCAATTAACCTATAGTCAGCGCTCATTTTACCTAAAAATCAACCACCTTGGCTTTCAGCCTCAGATAAAAAGAATCGAGACGCCGAGCGGGAGCAATATAGATATCGGTACTATAAGGCTTCATAAGATTGACAATAAACTTGAGGAGGTTGCGGTTTCTTCCAAGAGACCTACCTTGGAGCTAATTACCGGTGGGTATAGATTTAATGCGGAAAACAATATATTAGGCAATAGTACAAATATAGCAGAACTGCTCAAGCAGGTACCGGGATTAACCGTTGATGAAATGGAAGGCAAATTACAATTGCTCGGAAAGGGGGCTACTGTATTGATAAATGGTCGAAAAGTCAATTTGGGTGGTCAGGATTTATTGAACTACCTGAAATCTCTACCGAGCAACGAGGTCTTGTCTGTTAATGTGCTTACCAGTCCAGGCGCAGCATATGATTCCGCAGGAGACGGAGGTGTGTTAGATATCAGACTTAAGAAAAATTCCAATCTGGGCTTCTTTGGGTCGGCAAGTACAAGTGTTTCTACCCTTTGGGGAACGGACCAATCGCTTAATTTAAATCTAAAAAAAAGTAAGTTTGAAATTTCATTGGGTTATAATTTTTCATATGGTGAAAACTTGCATAAACGAAACGATCTTATAAAAAACTATTTCTTACCTGATTCTAGTTATCTCTATAGACAAGAACAGGTTAGTGAAAGATCCCAAAGGACACATTCCATGAAAATCAATACACTTTATAATATTGATTCAACAAGTACGCTCTCTTTTAATTATTGGTACGCCAGCTTTTATGGTAAATTTCCAAATGAACGAGACGCCACGATCTATAATCGGAAAGATGAATTTCAAAGGCAGCTTAAACAGCGGGACTTCATGTTTTTAGACAATAATTTCCATATCGTCGATTTGATCTACGACAAAGATTTTAAAAAGAAAAACAAGCTTTCGATCGGCATGAATTACGCTAAATACTCGAATGAGAATAACACTTCATTCTGGAGAAAGGCATATGATTTTTCTAACACGGAAATAAATTCCTCAGAAAATGATAGCAGAAATTTTATTATTAAGAGACCATATGAAATCTGGACCTTCAATACAGATTACAAAACTAACATTGGAAGGAGTATAGATCTAAAATTTGGTGTAAAATATGCCCGTGCAAATACAGAAAGCTTCTTTAAGAATCTGACCACAGATGGAAATATCGTCGGAGGAGAAGCAAATATTGAAGATAAGGTTCAATATAACGAAAATATACTTGCTGCTTATTCTTCTCTGAGTGGTAAATATAAACACTTCTCCTTCGATGTAGGCTTGCGACTAGAATCATTCGATTATAAATTACGATCCCTTTCAACTGACGAACAGATTAAAAACAACTATCTTAATCTATTTCCCAACTTTAATGTACGATATGATTTCGAGGACCTTAAAAACAGTATTACTTTATCGGGGAACAGAAGAATCGAACGACCAGGTTATAACATGCTCAATCCATTTGCGGTGACCAATAATCCCATCTATTTTACCAACGGCAACACACAGTTGAAGCCATATTTTGCAAATAGACTAGATTTGCAATATTCACATAAGTGGAATAGCAACCACTCACTGATCTTTTCTTTATATGGAAACTCCTCGAAGAATATGTTTACCTATATCTCAAGATATAATGAGGAGGTTGGAAGCCCGGAGTTTAACTATTATAATGATTATAATCTAAACCAAATTGGAGGTTATGTCATGTCGCAAAACAAATTTGGAAGCAGCGTGAATGTCAGTACATATTTATCGGCCCAACGACCGACTTTCAGATCGAATAAGACAGAAGATATTTTGTTACCTGGGATTGTCAACTTTAGTGGGTCGATCAACACCTTTATTAATATTCTGCCAAAGACTACTGTTCAAATATTCGGCTTTTATGCTTCGAAAAGAAATAGTTTTCAAATGCAATATGGGGCAACAGGATACATCACGACGGGTTTACAACAAAAAGTGCTTCGGGACAAGCTAAACATATCCCTGACGATTGAGGATATTTTCAACTTACAAAAAGCACCTATTTCCATTTTAGGCAATGTGATTAGCATTGAAACAGTGAATAAATTGAAGTCACGCTATGCAAAATTGAGTTTCAGTTACAATTTCGGAAAGACCTTCTCCGCAAAACAGACCAAAAAGCTGGAAAAAGATTCGAGGATAGATTAATCCATCAATACTTTAATCGTCAAAGATGATTCGTGGAAGCATAGCGCTGGATATAATTAAGCTTAGAAAATAGCTTAAATACAGATAGACCTCAAAATACTGCGAATTTAAAACGAATCCATACGAATTGAAATTCGCATGAAAATCTGAAAAGCGTTGTTTTAACTTAGTCCTATAAACATGTGAAAGAGAACGTTAATTATGAATGAGACTATCATAGAATTCGATAACAAAAAACGTCTGAAATTAGCGCTATTTGGCTTGCTGTTGACGATAGCGGCTTTGGCATTTGCTTACTATATTTTCTTTGTCGCTGAAAAAATAAGAATTTTCCCTGGAGCACTGATGTTGACCTTAGGGGGCTTGGGATGTTATTGTCTAATTGGCGGTGTAAAAAGCCTATTTGTTAAAGATCGCACTGGCCTAATATTGAACGCAAATGGCATTCGATATAATGGTACGCCAGTAGGAATAAAGGCTGGGACTGTAAAATGGACTGCTATTAAATCTGTCTCGACAGGAATGGCCCATGGCATCCATTTTGTTTTTTTGAAGCTACACCATCCCGAAAATTATATGCAGCAGTTCTCTCCACAAGTACAACAACATGTACTCGAAAATGGAATAGCCGTTTCAGCAGATCAACTGTCGCTTGATTTCAATACACTCAAAAAATTGATAGAAGAGTATTATGAGCGGTATAAGGGACAATAAGAGGGAAAAGACTGGCCGAGAAACGAAATTTCATAGTCGGTTTAAAGATTATTTTTTGAATTTTATTCCAGTTCCAATACTTAAGACAAGAAAACTACTCAACCATAAAAAATAACCTGGTCCAAGTGATGTTATGGGTGATTCGGAGCCGGATTCGCTAATCATAATTTTGTCCATTTGCAGGAATACAAGTGCGATCACGCAGGGATCGAGACTTATAAAAACAGCTTGTTTCCTGTTCCGATTTAAGAAAAGACAAACAGAAAACAGATAGATCGGATTGGCACACCAAAATAAGAATGGTATGATTGCTCCGCCCAGAGGGCCCATCCATCCCATTAAAAAGATGCCCAAACTCCCAACCTCTTCAGGTTGGGTTCCTCCTCGATCGACAAAAAACGCAGGCATAGTCAAGGAGCTAATCAACAATATTATGCTCAAAAGAATTGCTCCCTTTTCAAGCGGAGACAAAAAATTAAGCGAATTATTGATTTTCTCAAACATATTTCATTATCCTTTTTGAGGGTTGTAATTGTTTTTAGATTAAAAATCCCTTGATATCAAAAAAAAACAAACCTATCTTTCTAAGATATTATTTTTTTATCCTGTCTCGTCCTTAAATAGCTTTACACCAAAATTGTAAAGAACATGGAAAATACTCGAAAAAAGAGTTTAAAACAGCCCGTTAAAAAGAGCGGTACATCCTATCCAGAAGATGTAAGGCGCAAAATCGTTGGTGAGATAAAATCTGGCTTTCATAGTCATCGTACAGCGGCAAAAATTTATGGCATAAGTAGAAATACGATTAATAGCTGGGTTATTCAAGATTCTTTGCTTCCTTTGATACGACCGACTCAAAAGCCGATGAAGGAACCAAATGAAAGCTCAAAGATAAAGCTACTATCCAAACAAGTTTTAGAATTGCAGAAAGCCTTGGAGAAGGCCAACCTAAAAATTAATGGATTAGAAACTTTAATCCAGGTTAGCGAAGAAGAACTTAAAATCAAAATAAGAAAAAAGCATGGTGCCAAACAGTCAAAAGAATGAGGCAGAGCCATTCCTATGTGAGTTTAGGGGATCTCTGTGCACTGTTTGGCGTAACACGACAAGCTTATTATGACGCTATCCGACACGCTGAAAAAGCTACTATTGCAAATATGGTGGTGCTGACTCTGGTAAAAGAAATACGGAGTCAGATGCCAATGTTGGGAACAAGAAAACTAATGTACGTGCTGGAACCAAAGTTAATTGAGCATGGCATTAAGATGGGGCGAGACCATCTTTTTGATTTACTTCGGTTTCATGGCCTGTTGATCAGACGTCGCAAGCGCATCGCGCGAACAACAGATTCCAATCATGTTTATAAAAGGTATCCAAACCTAATAAAGGAACTAATGATAACTGGCCCCGAGCAGCTGTGGGTAAGCGATATCACATATATTCGGACTTTGCATGGGTTTAGTTATCTTAGTCTGATTACGGATGCCTACTCAAGAATGATTGTCGGCTATTCATTGCATCCAACGTTAGAGGCGATTGGTTGCTTAAAGGCATTGGAAATGGCGATAACAGGTTGGAAGCATTTATCTCCGTTTTATCTCATCCATCATTCCGATCGAGGTATCCAGTATTGTTGCAATGAATATACAGAAATGCTCCGGCGTTATGGCATTGCGATTAGTATGACGCAGAGCGGTAGTCCTTACGATAACGCTCTAGCTGAACGCGTTAACGGTATTCTTAAAAATGAATTCTATCCTAAACGAGTATACCAAAATCATAAGGATGCGGCTAAAAACATTGATAAGATTATTAAAGTTTACAATTTGCAGCGCCCACACAGCAGTTTGGATTTCCAGACTCCCAAAAATGCACATTCTAAAACTGGTGAAATAAAAAAGAGATGGAAGCGATATCCTAGAAAATCGGTGGCTATAACAGCGGAAGTTTAAATCAATATTTTAGATGTGAAAAGTACTTTGTATAATGGTCTAATACGGTTCTTACTTTACAGTTGGTCTAATACGGTTCTTACTTTACAGTTTTGGTGGGTGAATTGATATTATGAATTTAATTGTTTTTTTGTAAACTTTTGTATTTTTTCCTACAGTTTTTCCAACGCTTGATTAATGGTACATCTGTTACATGTGCTACCGCAGGTGTTAGAAAATCACAACTCATGTGCGGACGCAAATGATTATACGATTCTATACTTTTAGTCACTTCCAACAGGGCTTCACTCCTTGAAGAAAATACCCTTTTGAGTTTAAATTCTGTTTTTAATATACCATTAATTCTTTCTGCAATAGGGTTTTCATAGGCCTCTCCGTTTTCTGTCATGCTGATTTTTACACCCGCTTTTTTCAACCTTAGTATATAGTCGAAGGAACAGTACTGCACACCTCGATCCGAATGATGAATCAGAGTATTGGGGACCGGTTTTTCCTTCAGTGCCATTTGCAGAGCTTTAATTGCCCCTTGAGCAGTCAGCTGGGGATGAAGGCAATAGCCCATAATTTTTCTTGAGTATGCATCAGTTATGAGAGAAAGATAATTGAAATCATAGCCTACTGAAATATATGTAATATCTGAAACCCATAATTCATTACTACGCGTAGGTGCTAACTCTTTGATTAGGTTAGGATATTTCAGATAGGAATGATTTGAATTCGTGGTTCCTGGCGTACGCTTCTTTTTCCTGTCTATCAATAATCTATGTTTTTTGAGCACCTTGTATAACTTGTCTCTACCAATATTTATTCCATTACTTCGGAAAGGAGTATATAGACATTTATAAAGCTTGTGACCACCTAACCCAGGTAGTTCACGGCGAACAAGGCGAACCATGTCTACAGCCAGATTTTCCTGATCAGTATGGTCGTGAAGATGCCATATATGATCGTAATAAGCTTGTCGGCTTTTACCAAACAATTTACAAAGTGGACCGACTCCCATCCTTGTCACATGCTTTTCTTTGATTAGCTTTATTGTTTGGTACCACGCTTTTTTCGGATCGCAATTTTGTTCTCCTTTTCAGCATGGTCAATCATAAAGTTAAGACCGTAAATTAGCACATTGGCTTTTTCTAAAGCTTTCTCCAGATCCTTGATCCGTTTTTTTAGAGCGGTAACGTCTTTTGTTCCTGGCTTTTCCATAGGTACTAAAGTTACGGCTCCCTTTTCTAATTTGCGTTTATAATTGTTAATCCAATTAATTAAGATCGTCGTATTGGGCAGTCCATACTTTCTTGCAGTTTGTTCTGCTGACACATTTTTATAAAGCACCAGCTCTACTAATTTCTCTTTAAATTCTTCTTCGAATTCAAATCGAGACAAAACTTGTTCATTCATGTTTCCTTTACGTTTTTAACCAAAACTGTAAAGCTATAGACGTATAAGACCATCTGTAAAGTTTTTTCAGGACGAGACATATTCAAAGCTCTTTTTCAACGCGCTAAATCGCAAAGCAGGTGACAAGAAATATGGTCATAAACAAGCCCCTATAAAATCTTACAGGGGCTTGTTTCTATTAATCGTATCAAATTGTTGTATTACAAATCCAGTTGGATACCTAAATTCGCTATTGTTCCACTTCCTTTTACATAATAACGGCCTTCATTTGTAGCTCCCCTCACCTCCGCGTGCAGTGGAAAGTAATCATTATTAAGGATATTATTAACTGAAAAAATGAACGCCAGATTCTTTAATTTGTAGCGTGTTTGGAAATCCATCAGACCATAGCCGGAAATCGGATATTTGCCATAATTATATTCAGAAGGTTGAAACACATCGCGTTTCCCCAAATGTAAATACTGCAGATAGACATTCCACCGATCTGTCAATTTGAAATCTGCATTGATATTTACTTTAAAAGGTGAAATAATGGAGTTGTCCAATTTATCCTTATATTTTCCCTCTTTTTTCAAATCTTGCCTACCATCCATATACCCGAGTATAGTACCAAACTTCAACCAGTCAACAGGGGTTACATCGACTACAAATTCCAAACCATAAATACGTTGAGGCACTTGAATCAGTTCATAATTACCTGGCGTTGAAGTTTCTGCGAAAGTGCTACCCTTTTTGGAAGAGCTATAGTACCCTGTCAATTGGTAACTTAACATAGCATAGGTTCCATTTAGCCCCAACTCAAAGTTATTGACAACTACAGGCTTCGGATCAATTTGACTCAAAGGTACTCCATTCCGTAATACAAGTCCTACATCGCCGATAGAGTACCCTTGTGAAAATGATACAAAGGGCTGCAGGTATTTTAATTTATTATACCTTCCTGCCAAGTTGAATACAAATGCGTTTGAGTTGCTCTTATCTCCAGGAGTGACTTTCCCTGCTCTTGTTAGATCTCCTACCTTGAAATCCAAGTTTTCGTATCGCACACCACCTTTCACTATCCAGTAATCGGCGAGATTAAATTTACTTTGAAGGTATAGGGCACCACTTTTCATGTTCATATCGGGTGTCACTAATCCATCGTCCAACGTTTTTTGAACCGTGTGATCCTTTAAAAGATCTACTCCATAAATTAAAGTTACCTTATTGCTGTTGGATAGATCAAAGGGCGTACTAAAATTTAGTCTGGCTCCCTTATGATCAGAATATGTTTGGTTGTAGCTTTCAAATACCGTGTTCATATCTTCATAATACAGACTCATATTTGCTGAGGTTCTACCAAAGTTACCATCATACTTTACATGAAAAGCTTTATTGTAAGGTGTCCCACCGTTAATCACTGTATCTGAAGGTATCCCTATAGCAGGTTTACTGCCAAACTCTCCCTTAGTACCGACATATTTACTATCCTGAACACTTCTATAATAGTTCCCCATAAGTTCAATACGATGATTATCGTTAATCTGATAACCAATCTTCGCTAAGGCATTATAACTTTTTGTCTCGCCCAGGCCATAAAATGGACTTACAATGGTACCATCGGAGCTACGTACGACACCTGTTCGCGCAATCTTTCCTTGCACAACATAATCAAACTTGTCTTTCGATCCAGAAAATACTTGTGCCAAATTATACCCATATGTTTCATCTGGTCTGACCAAGCTTAGGGAATTATTTAAAGAGGTTGAAGAATGAAAACTCCTGTCTGTCTTTGCCTTCTTTGTTATATAATTAATTATACCACCTGCGGCGCCATTTCCATACATTGCAGAAGCACCATTGATGACCTCAATATGGTCAATTGCGCTAGCGTCTATCGTCTTCATATCTCTTCCGCCATTTCTTAAAGGAGTAGATTGAGGAATTCCATCAATAAGTACCAAAAAATTCCGACCACGTATTTTAGCAATAAAATTGTTTTGGCTTTCCTCACTGGGAGAGATACTTGGCACTTTCTGCATCAAAATATTGGGTAGGTTGTCATTTATCAGACGCTGATCTTCTAAGGTCTTACCTCCGATATAGGTAATTGATGATGGCACTTCGTCAATACTTTCAGCCAGTCGGCTCGCCGTTACGACAACTTCATTCAAGTGATTACTTGTTTGCTCCATGACAAAGTCTGGGAGCTCCAGGGTTTCCCTTTCCAGTGCGATCTGCGATTTGATTTCTTGAAAACCAATATGCTTTACGGTCATGGAGTGAATTCCTTTAGGAATCTTTGAAAAAATAAAATTCCCTTCATGATCAGTCTTGGCGCTATTTATCCCGTCAATATTGATATACACATTGGACAAACCTTTCCCCTCTGAATTTTTCACCTTGCCCTTAATTGTCCCCGATTCTTGATCATTACCATTTTTCCTAACAGCAATCGGTCTTTCCCTTGAAAAACTTATTGCTGGAATTATGGAAAAACTTAAAACCAATAGACTGCTCGCCAATGTTGTTTTTTGGGTAATAAACCAAGATCTTGTTGTTGTTTTCACGTGTTGAAGGTATTTAAAAAATCACTCGTCCTGTCCGCATATTAATATCTGTTTATTTCCAAACCTTTCTATCTGGGAAAGCCTGTTCTGAAAAAGATATAATTACTATTTAGACTAATTATTATTAACGGCAAATATAGTAAAGTTAGGAAATACTTAAAGCTAGAAATTTAGAATATGAGCCCATTATCGACACAAGTAACAATTTCTCATTACAACTGGCAGGCGTTATCTCCATTTCTTAATGGTTATTATTTCGTTGAAAAACAAAATATATAATGATTCCACTCATACAAATTAAAATGGATCCCAGAAAAAATGGCACTCCCGAAAATTGAAATAGCGCTTTATCCTGTGTAAAATAGTAGAATGAGTTTGTCATTATTGGAGGTCCAATAATAGATGTTGCACTTACCAAACTTGCCAACGCTCCCTGAAGTTCACCTTGTTCATTTGAAGGAATATTCTTGCTAATAATGGATTGCAGTGCGGGTCCACAGATTCCGCCTAAAGAATATGGGATAAGGAAAACAAACATCATCCATCCTTCACTAGCGAATGCGAATAGCATAAGACCGACCGCATAAAAGAATAATCCAAAATATACACTTTTCTCGTCGCCTAATTTAGGGTTTACCCATCTTATTAGAAACCCCTGTACTAATCCAAGCAATAATCCGAGCAACCCAAGTGATAAGCCAACCGCCCGTTCTGTCCAACTAAACTTATACATGGTAAAGAAATGCCAATTACTCTGCACGGCGTGAAGAGCGATATAGACCAAAATCAAGGCAACAACAAGGCGCGCTATTTTCGATTGTTTTTTCAGAAAATTAAATGTTCCAATAGGATTCGCACGTTTCCAATCAAATGGTCGTCGTTTATCCTTATCTAAACTTTCCGGCAGGAAAAACAGCCCATAGAGAAAATTCACTAGGCATAATAATGCGGCTGCATAAAAGGGTACTCGAGCGCCGTAATATCCAAGTAAACCACCGATTACCGGGCCCAAGATAAACCCCATACCAAAAGCTGCGCCTATTAAACCAAAATTTTTGGTTCTATCTTCATCCGTGGATATATCAGCGATGTATGCACTAGCGGTTGAAATACTAGCCCCAGTCAGCCCAGCAATGATTCTTCCCAAAAAGAGCCAACTGATAGATGGCGCCAATGCTAATAATATATAGTCGATAGCAAATCCAAAAAGAGAAATTAAGATAATTGGGCGTCTACCATATTTATCACTGAGATTGCCCACTATAGGCGCACATATAAATTGTGTAACAGCATAAGCAAAGCCGAGCCATCCTCCATATTTTGCTGCTTCGCTAAGGTCTCCATGAATAAGTTCTGCAATGAGTTTAGGAACAACTGGAAGTATAATGCCCCAACTTGTAATATCAATCAACAGGGTAATACATATAAACCCAATAGCTGCTTTTTTTCCTGTATTTTTCATGCCGTAAAATTAAACAGACGAGAAAAGGAGCTATTGACAATTTAATGGTGTTTACGTACCATTTGAAAGCTAATTCTACTCGAAAATCTGTAAATGCCTTCGATAGTTAAACGAATACCATCTATCACACGTTTCGATAAGTTGTTGGTGACAAACCAACAATTCGTTTGAAGTATCTGCAAAAGACGCTTGTTTCTTCAAAATGAAGTTCATTACTGATTTCTTTGATTGATAAATTAGAAGATTTTAATAATGTTTTAGCATGTAGAATTGTGATATGATCAATCCATTGTAATGCCGATCTTCCAGTTTTCTGTTTGAGGAAAGTTGAAAGATATTGAGGTGTTAAATGTAGTTTTTCAGCGTAAAATACAACACTTCTTTGTTGCCCGGCATACTTTGAAACAAGCAGATAAAATTCATCGATAATCTCATGCGTACGGCTTTTCACCAAATTTTTGTTATTTGGTAATTTAGAATAGACTTCAGAAATCATACTAACTAGCACCATGACGAGATGCCGTAGCATTTGTGTCTTATTGGGACTTGCTTTTTTATGGTAGAAGTTTTGTATAAGGGTCAATAATTCATTTTGGAGTTTAATTTCTTCCGATTGAAGTCTAATAATTGGCTGCCATCTTATTTGATTGTTCATTACAAATTCCCGTAGAACAGGAAATTCTGTAATGAAATCCAATGAAAGACCGATTGTTATAATTTCAGCATCTTCACTCAATGATTTTGTGTCGATCATCACTTGTGGCTGCAAAATAGCAATGTCCCCTTTATTTACGTCATATTCTAAGAAATGGATTTGAGATTTCATAGATCCCTGTACCATAAAACCTAATAATAAACCATCAAATATGCGGCTATGACTTGTATACTTCTTCCCAGGGCCATGTCGTTGACTAAGAATAACTATGCCTTCCGTCTTTTTTGAAAGGTCAAGATTATACAATTGATAAACATTATCCAAAGTTATTAATAGAGCCATGTTCAAATGTCGTTAAAAAAAAACAGCATAACATGTGTTTTTCATCACTTTTACCATTTTCCTAAGGGAATCAACGTCCTTTCCGCTTGGCAGCCGGGATAAGAAAATAAAAAGTCCCAATTTCTCAAAAAGGGACTTTCTTTCGTGTATTATCAAATTACTTTTTTGTTTTCGACACTTGAGTTATCAGTGTATATTGCTGAGATGAACCATCAGCAGGAGGGTTCCTGACCTCTTCAACTTTTACTTTGATCACATATTCGTATCCTGATTCGTAGTTAAATCCCTGGATATTTTCATAAATAATAAAAAAACCTTGGGTGAATTACTTATAAGATATTATCATCATATTTGCAGCTAATATTTAGCCAGCATATTATCTAATGAATTTTCATACTTGGATCAACCAACTTACGAAATTAAGAGTACTAACATGTATTTGTAACCTCCTTGGATTATTATTATTTTCCTGTGCAAAGGATGTTATCATAATCCCACCAGATACAAATCCGACAGAAGTCGTTCTTTTAGCTCCCTTAAGCAATACGGGCAATAATTTGACTTTATCCGCCGAAGTAAGGTATTTAAATAATAGTGATATTATCCTATCCCATGGTTTTATGGTCGACGGAAGAAGTGGAGATACTTATATAAAAAGAGAATATCCTATTGCTTCGACTTTAAAATCTGGCTCATTTACGTACAAAATCCCCGACCCTGAGATTTACAAAGAAGGTTACTATTACAGTTACAAATATTTTGTAAAGTCAGAAAAAGAGACATACCTAAGTAAATCTGATCAGTTTAGAATCAATAACATTAAAGTCATTGCCAAAGAGGATCTTAAAATAGCTGCAGGCGAAATTATTACGATAGAAGGTGAGTTTACCAACATTGAAAAAGATTATGATCTCTACTATTCCTTCCACGAAGATAAAAAAATGCCTTTTGAAATTGTCAATTCGGGAAAAGCCATTCGTTTCAAGGTTCCCGAGGGTGTAAAACAAGGCTATAATGTCACATTTAGATTGATCAGCAAAAACCAGGAGGAACCGCATCTAGCTGCTATCATTGCTAAGGCTTTTATTGTTGGGACATTAGCCCCACCGACTTCTTATTCATATTATTACGATGATATTCTTCGTCTCCCCTATCTTACAGATTATTCAGAAAAACCAGGGCTAGAAGTGTTTGTCGGTAATATTTTTTTAAGACATAGCGATGAGATGGATCTTCGCTATCTTATTGATAACCAAAAAGGAAAAAAATTCACTATGGGTTATACGAATGGACGTGACACCATAACCTTTCCCCAACCGTTGCAACTTATCGAGCCAGATCCAAACGAATTCAAGGTAATACCAGCGTATGTACACCCAGGAACAAAATTTGAAGTATTTGGAAGTGGCCCGGACAAATTCAATTTTGGGGGGCACGTAACTGTAGGGAATCAGCATGTCATTTATAACCAAGTAGACAGAAACGCAAAAAAAGGGGAATTAACAATAAGTGATCTCCCTGAAGGTGATTATCCGATGATTATGAACAATAATCACTTCACCTATAAAAGTGCCAATACAATTAAGGTCAAAAAAATGAATATTGCTTCAAGTAGCCCTAGTGAAGCCTATGCCGGAGATAAAATAACGTTAAAGGGCACATTTGTAAAAGGGCAATCCTATACACTTGAAATAGATAAAACTAATACAAGCTCAACAACCTGCACAACGACCGGTGAAGTAAATTTTGAAATCCCCCAATTTATGACGGCCGGGAAATATCAAATCAAGATGAGTTATAAAAGTGATATGGACTATCAACGATCTTATTATTCCAATAGCATTCCCTTGGAAATTAAAGCGACAACAATCACTGCCATATATCCTTTGAAAGCCTCTACAGGTGATTTGATTACGATTGAGGGAGATGGACTAAAAGGTTATCAAGCGCAAATTGCAACGGTGGAAGCACGACATACCCTGTCCCAGAACAATAAAATTCAATTCGAAATTCCAAATAACCTGCCTAAAGGTAAATATCGCATCAATATTAGTTTTACCAATTTCGGGAAAAACAATACTATTACGGCGACAGACTATCTTGAAATCAACTAACCGATAACGATAATTTATTATGAAGACAAGATCTATCCATAGCGCAGCAATTTTCCTTTTTTCGTTATTCATTATGAGTTTGAACATTCTTATTGGATGTAAAAAGAAAGAAGTTACGGAGGTAGTCGATTATAGCCCAGTATCGCTAAAGGCTGGCTCATTTAGCAACCTGGAGGGGAAAACCGTTACTTTACATGGTCTCATAGAACGGTTAAATGGGGTGCCGGTAGAAGACCATGGGTTTATTATCGAAAAGATAGAAAACAATAAGGATAATGAAAAGGAAATCTTAATCAGTCTAGGCAATAAAGTAACCACCGGTGAGGTTTCTTTTAAATATCAATACAGCCGTGATTTTGAAGTTGGAGACCGTTTTCGTTATACCTTATACGTCAAAACAAAAAACGGATTTTACCGCAGTGAAAGTAGTATTTTTGAAGCAGATGGACTTCAAATCAATTACCTGGAAGACATGCTTGTACCCAATAACAATAAAATAACAGTTACTGGCGATTTCAAGTTCATATCCGAAAATGTAAAATTATACTACGATGGTTTAGATCAGAAGGAATATATTGTACCTTATCAACTCGCAAGTGACCGAAAGAGCCTAATCTTTACTTTTCCAAAATCAGGTAGTTTCAATCATGGAAATAAGATATTCTTTTTTCTCCGCTATAAAGACAAATCCGGTCAGGAAATTAGTAGAGGCATCGCCCGCATCCAGATACTGGGAACCGTAAATCCGCCAACAAAAACTCAACTATATCTCAGCGATTATCTACCAATAGAAGGAACAGGATTAGATCCGGAACGGATTTGGATGGATCCTCCCTTGTACATATTGATCAATGGCAAAAAAATTAAATACAAAAACTACATCTATCTACTTGATATAGAGAATCTAAAAGGAACTAAATTTCAACTGGGATACCACAATGGAAAGGATTCTGTTGTGTTCAAAGACTCTATCGAACTGATCAAACCTATCGGTAGTAATATTCATTTTGAAAAGAAGATTATTCATTCTCCGTACTTAATGAAAATGACTGGAGTCGATTTCTATTCCTACATTACAGTATCTGAAAAAGCAAGATATTATCTTGGTAAGCATGACATAGCACATATTCCTTACAGTACGCGCGGAAATACAGAATCTTTTGCTGTGCGCAATATTCCAAATGGCCTGTACAATTTCAGTTATAGTAATCCCTTCTATACTGCAACAACTACCGAGCAGGTTGAAGTCAGAAACTTGACCTGGGTTACTCCCCCAATTACATCGAGATTTGTTGGAGAAACTTTTACAATTACGGGTAATTTCATTGATGATCACGAATACCTGGTATCAGGCGATGGAATTTACGAACATCCTATAGCGCAAGATGGTAAAATAAATTTTACTCTGCCATCAAACATAATTGGGCGGACAGAAATTCAAATTGGCTACCGTGTCGACATCAATTACGATGAATCTTTTTACGCACCTAAAAAACAGCCCCTGTATATAAACGATTTTCAAGTGAGCGACATTACACCTTTAAAGGGTTATCCTGGAGATGTTATAACGATCAAAGGAAAAGGCCTTGGCTCCATACAGATAACTGTTGGCGGCGCTTATGCAACAAGTATCTCTCGAAGCTCAGAAGAACACCGTTTTATCATCCCGGCATTTGCACCTAAAGGTAAATCAGCTCTTGTAATGACTTTGAACGGTACGACGATTAAATATAAAGAGCTTTTTGAGGTTTTGTAACCGCAAAATTTAATAAATGTTATGTGTGCCATTATTATCTTCATTGATATGTAGGTAACTAGCAACATGCCAATAGCAAAACAAACTGGATCGTTAGCATAATCAAAAGACAAAAGTTCTTTTTTATGGAAAAAAGAACTTTTGATCATCATGCTTCAAAAGACCCGTTTTTCAAGCTCATTTTTTTTAACCATAAAGTGAATTTTTAAAAAAATAAATCTAGTTTTAGAAGGATTTTAACTTATTTTGTACCTCAAATAAAAACCATAAATTAATCTATATGCGTCGTAAGAACCTACTATGTATTTTTAAATTATACATGTGTTTCAATTTTTTATGTCTTATTTCCTGTAAATATAACAGCGAAGATCTTAATTTTCATGAAATTAAACCACCAGATAAAGATGCTAAGGTTTCTATGAATCTAGCAGACGTACCAAATGGTCAAACCGTTTATATTTATGCTCCAACCGATTTATCGTATGCAATCAATGCTACATCAGGATCTATCGCTAAACAAGAGTTTTATCTCAATAATAAACTTGTGGGTAGTGAAAAGGCAGTATTGCGCATAAAGCCTTCCGATCTTGCAGGAGGAACGTCGGATATATTGAAAGTAAAAGTAGAACTCTCTTCAGGAACCGGAAGTTTAGCTGAGGTTTTAGGACAGGAGAAATCTGCTTTTGAATTCACCTACCCAATAAAATACATAAACCCTCAGGTAAATTTGAATATTAACCAACGGATTAATTCTTCAAAAAAATTAGAGATTTATTGGACAAAACCAGCCATAGAAGGTGCTGAAATTGAAAGTTATGAAATATACAATTTCAGCAATTTGGATCAAATCCTGATTAACCGAATTTCAGATCCTGATAAGAATAGCTTTGTTGACGATGATTATTCCTATGGAGCAAAAACATATAAAATAATAACAAAATACAAGGGTAACAAAGTTCCACCAAAAGAAGATTTTTATTCTGTAAAATATAAGGTTTTCACAAGCGATTATTTCAAAATAAAAACCTTAAAAAATCTAAATCTGAACATACAGTGGACTCACCCAGATGGCATTGCAAACAAGTATATTCTTGTATGGAAAGGAAATACACAAACAATCCCAGTAGGTAAAAATAGTGCTGAGGTCTACAGGCCTGCATTCCCTTTTCAAGAAGAGCAATATTATGAATTATATATTTTGCCCGAAAAGGCTAATGAATGGGATTATGCTAAATACCCGAAGATCATCAACTATTTTAAAGAACAAAAATACGAAGCTGAAATAGAATATGCGCATATGATCATGGCTGAGGGAGATATTAAAAACAAATTAATCCTTTCCATGCGCGGCGTAAAAAATGGTTTTGGAATCCGAAGTTATGGAATTGATGATCTCGCTATGAAAAGTAACAATACTGATCTTGTGCAATACCCTTATTATATTAGCTCATTTAAAGTTTCTCCTGCTACAGGAAAAGTTGCAGTTCATTTGAGAAGTGATATTTATGAAACGAAGCCAAAAATCGAAGTGTATTCGGATTTTACGTTCAGTAAAAAACTTAGAACTTATGCTAGTGATGATTTTCCAGTCTACTATTTGACCAGTGATGATAAAATCCTTGTCGGTAACAATGATTTATATCACTATGAGATATATGATCTAAATTCAGGTAAATTATTGAGTGAAAAAAGGGAAAACAACGGACAGTTCTTTCCTATTATTTCTCAAGACGGTAGATACACCTCAAGTTCTGGAAGCTATGATAATGGTTGGTACAAAATCTATAAATATGAAAATGATCAGTTTACATTGATTGCTGAGAAAAAAGGAAGCCGTACTAGAAATGAGATCATATTTCACCCGTTAATTAAAGATCAGGTTATTCTTCAATCATATGATAATTATTTCTCAATTTGTGAATTACCTACTTTAAAAGTAATCAAAAAAGTACAAGGAGAATTTCTTTGCTTTGATGGATTCACCGGAAATATCCTTTTTAAGGATGAATACTTCTCTTCTAATTCGATCGTTAATGTGTTAGATAATAAGTATAGTAATGTCCTCTTTAGTATGACGACAGGCAATTATTTCCAACCTTATCAAGTACGACTTCTAAACAACAATATTATTCTTTACAACAATTATGTTAATATCGTCCAATAGCCTAAAAATCATGAGAAAACTACTTTTAAGTATTGCCTTGTTATTCATTACGATAACCTCGATGGCTCAAATTGGATTCGGATATCGATTTGGCATGGGTAGCTATAAAATGTCCGATATGAGTTCATTATTAAATGTTATTCAAAGCGGAATTAAATTAGACTATCCAGTTCCTATTTCAGTTACTGATAATTTCCCAAATCATTATACCAATTACGGTGAAATTACATACTCCGTAAAAAAGAATGACTATGGTGTCAATTTCACTTATCTATCCACAGGGGGTCGACTGGCCTATTCGGATTATTCCGGAGCTATTGCCTATAACTTGAATGCGAACGCCTATCGTATCGGAGCGGTATATCGTAATTTTTTCTTCCAGACAAATGAAGGACAGGATAAAAATTTATCGCTTTTTGCAGAGATCTCTCCTGCGATAACCATCAATAATATTACATCAGACGGTTATTATCAAACTCAATCTGGCCGCAATGAAATTGACAAAAAGCACCTTGTTGAATCCAAATCCACAGGTTTTTCGATCACTCCTTATGTTGGTATTCAGTGGAATATAGTTAAGGCCCTGGGCATTAACCTAGGTTTAGGATATAATGCTGAAATACCTGGTAAAAGTAGTGAAATGAGAGATACCAAGATTGACTGGTCTGGCGCTCGCTTTGGGCTAGGTCTAAATTATAAGCTGATCCATTAATGAATAGTTTCATCATTTGGAAAATTAAATCTTTTTAGACCTAAGTCGTAGAAATTGAAAAAAAAGCCGTTATACTAATGTAAAACGGCTTTTTTTTTGTAAGTTTTCTTATCAAGTTACAAAATTATGAAACGATTCTATTTAGATATTGTTCTTCAATAAAGAATAATATTATATGGAAGACCTATTATATTCGGTAGCTATTAGCGTAATGATTGTTTGGGCGGTTACTTTTGTGGGCGGATTCATAACAGAAGATTTTATTCATATTCTTTTAATTATTGCAGCTATAGCATTTATATTTCGTGCAATAAAGGGTATTAGTAATTCTAAGGTGCACCAACCTCAACAGTAAGTCAAAGCTATTAGTAAACAAATAGACCGGCAGTAAAAATGACAATCCCAAACCAATTAAATCAAAATCAATGGTACGATAGGCATACGAAGAAGAGCGACTTCGACTCCTGTCAAAGAATTTTGGAGGCTTTATGTGGCCACACGAAAATGAGGTATGGCATGATACGCAGGAAAATTGGCCGTAAATGGGGGAATTGGTGCGTTTATGACTATCATTCTCAGAAGATCGTCAATAAAAACAGTGAAAACTACGTTAAAATATATCAGGAAATAAGGAAAGGTTTCTCACCTATTTACATTGACGATAGCGAGCAATGTTCTGTCGACGAATGGACACAAGTTCTTCATGAATTCGGTTTAAAAAGCTATATCTCTTACCCCATTATTAACAAAAATAATTCTATTGTTGGACATTTGAGTTTCATGAATGCGGAACCCGTACACTTCGACGCAATTAAATTGGAGACGTTGCTCCCTGTTTGCAGTGATTTGATTGCAATAGATTTTAAAACTGTAATTGAACGTAGAAATACGAGAAGAAAATTAGAACAGGAACTTAGTTATTCCAAAAACAGAGAACTCGTTTTATCGTCCTTGGCCCATGATTTAAATAATCCCGTCAGCATCGTAAAAGTGATATCACAATATCTTGGCGCAAACATTAAAGATGAAAGCCAAAAAAACTTAATAAAGAAAATAGAGGAGGCTTCATCACGGGTAAAAGGTGTGATAGATGATATTTTAGATTTCAGTAGTATCCGTCTTCAAGACAGGCTAATTAGAATTAATGATCATTACCGCATGGATTCATTGATTAAGCAAATCTTATCGGAATTTGAAGTATTACACAATAGAGCACTAATCGCCAACATCAACCTTCCAGTTGATTTACCCTGTGATCATCAGAAAATGGGGCGGGCTTTCGCTAATTTAATTGGAAATGCTATAAAACATGGTAATCCTCATGAAAATATCGAAATAAATGCATGCATTCAAAAAGAAAATTTCATTTTTAGTGTTACAAATGAGGTCGCCTATCCTCAATATTCAGATCTTACAGATCTATTTAAGCCTTTCGTAAAAGGAGTGAATAGTAATGGGCTCGGATTAGGATTATTTATTGTGAGTGAAATAGTAAAAATTCATAAGGGAAAAATAGTCGTAAATTTAAAGGACAATAAAATTACTTTTAACCTGATGATCCCCATAAATTCAACTACAGTTGTTCAATAATAAAGTATAGACAATGATTTCAGCGAGAATTAGTTTTCGCCGAGATACTTTATTCAACAGAAAAAGGGTGCGCTAATCACACCCTTAGTCTTATCAGTTATGTTGGAGATTGGGTACCGGTGCGTGTTCTTCAATAAGTTTATCATGTTTCAACTCTTTCCAAAAGTCGGCGGGAATCTTTGCCTCAAAGGAATGTGCATTTTGCACGGCCTGCTCAGCGGTATGTGCTCCGGGTATAACACCAGACACTGCGTCGGGAGCGGCTGCAAATTGCAATGCTGCTGTACGAAGATCTACAGCGTGATTTTTCGCTACCTGTTGCAAAGCATTTAGCTTTTCTTTAACACCGGCAGGAAACTTCCCGTCATAGAGATAACGATCTTTACCCGATAAAAATCCAGCACATAATGGAGCTCCTACAATAATGGAAATATCTCTTTCAGCAACTTTCGGGAAAACCTGATTCAGTTCATCGTCATGTTTTATCAATGAATACTGGCAGGCCGAAAGAAAAATATCTGGATCGGCAACTTCCAATGTCTGTAAGATAGGCGCAACGGTATTAATTCCCAGTCCCCAACCTTTAATAACTCCCTCTTCTCGCATCTTAGTCAATTCGGGCATTGCTCCATGAATAGCTTGCTCAAAATAATGTGTATAGCTGTCTTTCATATCTCCATTGTCAGGTGAAAGGTCATGAATAAATACCATATCAATGGAAGATAATCCCAAGCGCTGCAGACTATCTTCAATACTTCTTCTCACTCCTGCAGCACTATAATCATATTGGTAAGCAAAGTTTAATTTTCCTTTCCATAACGATTGTTCCATTTTAAAATCCTCCTGCGGCAACATTAATCGGCCTACTTTTGTTGACAGCGTAAAACTTTCTCGAGGCTGATCTTTTAAAAATAAGCCCATCCTACGTTCACTGATACCCAAACCATACCATGGCGAGGTGTCAAACAATCTTATCCCTGCATTCCAGGCGGCTTCGACTGCCTTTAAGCATTCGACATCTGAGTTGTGCTGAAATCCATTTCCCAATGCCACTCCGCCAAATCCAGCTTTGTTGGCGGGACGGAATTTTTTCTTTTGTATTAAATTTTCGGCTGTTACCATCTTGTTCTTTTATTACTTCCTATTATTTATGTTAGCTAGTCTGTCTGGCCGCAAGTTCATCATGTGCAGTTAGGTCAAGACGTAAAGGCGTAATCGACACTAAATTGTGTTCTACTGCCCAGCGATCAGTCCCCTTTTCAGCTGGTTCTAATGGCACCACTGTGATCCAATAGTTTTTCCTTCCCATGGGATCCTGTCCAGGAACCACACTGCCATCATATAAACGTACTGATTGTCTTGTCCAGGAAAGCCCTTCGGGTTTGGGTGGAAAATTCACATTATAAAGAGCAGGGCCCTTATTTTTCAGTAATATCTTGAGTACCTCGATTGTCCACCAAGATAGCCCTTCAAAATCAGGTTCTGTCTTTCCAACAGGTGTACTCAATGCTATACCAGTAATCCCGAGCAATGTGGCCTGCTTCGCCGCAGCCAATGTTCCTGAGTGCCACATTGAATTGCCTAGGTTTGGGCCCATATTAATACCTGAAAGCACAACCTGCGTATCTGGAAACATATGTAAACCCAAGGCCACACAATCTGCCGGCGTGCCATTGACCCTAAAGGCCTCAATATCTGCAAAAGTAACAGGCGCACGCCGATAGCTTAAGGGGCGAGAATGCGTAATAGCATGCCCCATTGACGACTGCTCAACATCGGGGGCAACAATCTTTACCGTTCCAAACTCTTTCGCCGTCTGTGCCAGTGCCGCAATCCCCGGTGAATAGATACCATCGTCATTGGTGATAAGTATATTCATAGCTGTCCTTTTCTATGAAAACCAATCTCAAGCATGCTTTGTTCTGCTGTTATGAAAGAACATGGCAAAAACATAAGGTTAGTACACAATCCTGCCGCTGGGGATGACTCGAATGGAGACAAAGACGAACTATGTCAATTGATTGAAGATCTTGGCCACAATTGCACTGTAGTAACAAAAAAAGATGCTGTCAAAAAGATCGACCCACAGACAGATATCATCGCCTTGGCCGGCGGTGATGGTACCATAAGAATGACCGTTATGGGTCTACTGGAAAAAAAGCTAAGATTTAAGAGGCCGATCGCCATATTACCACAAGGCACGGCAAACAATATTGCTATTTCTCTTGGTATTCCTCTAGACTTTGAAAAAGCTATTGGTCTATGGAGAAACTCTCTACTTAAAAAATTCGATGTAGGGATGGTCACAGGATTAGAAAGAAAGCCCCTATATTTTATTGAATCTATCGGTTTTGGGGTATTTCCTATACTAATGAAAAAAATGGATAAAAAAAACACGGAAGATCTTAGTGCAGAAGATGAAATCAAAACCGCACTAAGACAGCTCCGAAAACTGGTGGAAACATTCCCCGCTACCACACTGAGACTTACAGTGGCTGGAAATAACTATGAAAAAGAGTGCATACTAGTTGAGATCATGAATATACCAAGCATCGGACCGAGGCTAGTGCTTGCTACTGATGCTGATCCTGGAGATGGACAGTTTGATATCATCATTGTCACTGTCGATCAACGTCAGGAACTTATAAGCTATATCGATGGACTATTGAATGGAACCAACGTCGAATTTAAAATAATACCTATCCGGGCTAGTCGATTGGCGATGGAATGGGAAGGCAAAGAAATACACATCGATGATGAGCGCAAGAGTTACTTCGGCCAACAATTGAAGCTTACCTTGCTGGAAGGTATAGTTGAAATTATCACAGGCAATAAATAAGATACGATTTCAGCCAACGATAATGGTTCGAAAAATGTTCTCTTTTAAAAAACGAGTTAAAATGAACGGATCAAAAAACATAAACAATAAACTAGGCATGGTGCTTCTTCTCATGACTGCTATCCCAAATCCAGATCCACGTGAGCCAAGCCCAGACTTGTCCGAGTCACAGGAAGAGGAAGCTTCTAAAGAAGAAGAAGAGGGCCCTAACACCAATCTATCTGGTCTCAAAGACGATCGCACCCATAACAAGGAGGAAGCACAAGCCGAACAGAAAGAAAAAGATGACGAAGATAAGCCCGACCTTTCTGGTGACATCAATGTTTAGATCATAGCAAAATCATCTTATATCTTTACGTTTGGGCATATACCTCTCGGCATCGAAACATCGCAGTCAACTATAATATTAAGTCCCTTAACCTTTTCGAGGTGGGAAGAAAAACAGTTTTGGATTTATTTTAAAATAGATCCAAACAGCCTTTCCCATTTTAATCAATTCTTTCGACGATAGATTTCGCGAGCGGAAGGCTAACATCAAGGATAGCGAAAAGCTGACCATAAAATTAAAGAACCCTATAATTCCAATCCCTAAAATGCCCCAAACCCATATGTCGGTAGAGAGCTCCATCCCATGACCAAATAAGCCCAAGGCCAAATTTCCACTGGCAAATGTAATATGCCTAATGTCAAGATTTAAACCTAAAAAAAGTCCGATGGAAGCTGTTGACCCCATAAAGATCCCGAACCACACGTTAGACACGATTCCTGCCCATTTTTTTTCATAAAACGAAGCTATTTTGTTTGTTTTTGCTTGTCCAAATATCTTTTTCAACATGGGGTGTTCCTGAATACGATAATATACGGAGTTATGCTTGTCCCGATTTGAAATACTGCCGGCAATAATTCCGGAAAGAAATAAAAAAACACCTGCAATAGAGGCATGCAAGACCAAGGGCGTCTTTATCGGATTGAGGTCATTGACCAGATGCAACCACTTGGCACTCGCGATATTGACCTGAAACAATTGTTGAATCACCCAAACAAGAAAAAGACTCATCGGAAAAGCCATCAAAACATTACCAACAAAAGCAATAAACTGAGACCGAAATAATCGTGCAAATAATTCAGCAAATATCCAATATCGATGCTTGTTGGTCGCCTGTTCGGCAATCCCCTGCTCAATTGCATTGACCAATGCCGAAGCTGTCATTGCAGGTTGTTTGGTGGCTAAGGTAGCACCAAAGAGATAAATTAACGTAAAGCCAACAGCATAATTCAGGCTATATAAAAATGCATGACCAAACTCACTGCTGTGTACGTTACCTAATAATAATTTAACGATACACATTACGCCCACAATGAGGCCGCCACCGCAGGCAGAACGGAACATTTTCCAATATTCCTGCCGACTTGAAGTAATATAATGTTCTCCAGTCTGTGCAGTATGATGAGTAATCTCGTACGCTAAAAGCTGTGTACTCTGCCCTACCAATTTGCGAATATTGCTTTTTCGGGAATTGTAACCAATAAGGGTCATTGCTAGTGCAATCGTCTTTTCCTTTTTTTCTTCCGGATTATCAATCACTAAAAAAAGCAAGATTTCTCGGATCCTTTCAAGTTGCTGCCGCATGCGCAAAAGTGATTGATTAACCTTTATGGAAATTCCGAAACGATGTGAATTATCGAAGGCAGTTTCAATATACGATTCGCACTGCTTATGAAGTACCAAAATTTGTTTATAAGACAGATCATCCGAGGAGATAAACTTATCATCCGATTGCAAAATACGGTCATTCAATTCGGTGAATTCCCGCATAATGGCTATAAATGGACTATCAAAATTTTGAAACTCAGGTACCATCTTGTTTACATCCGTTTCCATTGCACGCCCCGTAATACGTTGAACCAACAGTTCCAATCCATACAATATTTCGATCATTCCAAAACCAGTTTCGTCATCATAAATTGTTTCGAATCTACATAAACGAAACAGTTCATCGACCTGCTCTTGCGAAACCGTAGCAATCCAATCAGCATCACGAGGTTTGTAAAAAACCTGATTTAATATATATTGCAAAGTAGACTTGGGTGGCTGAAAAGGTAAGTATCGCTCGGTGATCCTTTTTTTAAGTTCATAAAAAAAATCCGCATAGCTGATAATTCCTGTATCTGAAATCAACTGATCAAAATCTTTACTAGCCAGAATTCTTTTTAAATAAAGCTGAAAGCATTCCAGCTCCTCGGGTGCGGCATTGAGATAGTCCAGTAAAAATTGAATATCGATCTGATAAAGCAGATTGGTATGCTTGGGACGAATCATATCCACTAGTAGAACCAAAAAATCGACACTTACATAAGCAGAATCTTCTAATTGAGTTTTATATCGTATAAACAAACTGCTTACCTGCTGCTCTTTATCCTGTTCTTTTTTCATAAATTATAAAATCCCTGATTTAGATACCAAATTTAGGCACATTTTGTTTTTTTAATCTAAAAGAATAACACGCCACATTGTGCCAAATAGCCACTTGAATAGATGATTTTGATCATTTTGCTTCCCTTTGCATTTTCATAATTTTATAGCTAAGAAACTATAAATCAAAAATTAAGCCCAACGTAAAAAAAACAAAAATGAAAAACTACGATAAAGTAAAGTCCGCAAAATTATGTTACGAACATATCGGCGGAAAACTCGGCCAGCTCTTATTGGAGGCGTTAATAGCAAAAGGCTGGCTAGAAAAAACGATCCCAGCGATAAAGACCTCTATATTACCGAACTCGGAGAATCCCAATTGACAGCATTTGGTGTTGACTTATCACAAATTAAAGCGTAACCATCATGAACTTACTCTTAGATTACGACAATTTCTTTCTACCAGCACAGGACCTGGAGAGCGCCAAGGAATTTTATGGAAATCAACTTGGTCTTGAAACTAAATTCGATTTTTCGGATAAGGGAATGATTGCGTTCAAAATAGGCAAAAATGAACCTGCAATCATTCTTAGTACAGTACAACATAACAAACCGACTATTTGGTTTACTGTTGACGATGTGAAAACTACATGTGAATATTTAAAGGAAAAGGGAGTCGTATTTCTAAGCGAGCCATTTGAGATCATGACGGGTTTAGCGGTTGAATTTAATGATCCATTCGGAAACAAACTTGGAATAACAGATTATTCCAAATCAATTAAAGTTTAATGAGTAGACATTCCAACTGAACGTTTTATATTCATAAACAGGGTTTTATTTTTTTCAGGCAGATACCATGACTATGCAAATGAACATTTAAGTATATTCGTATAACTTAACGAATTCATACTATGAATGCGATGACAGACTGTGAACTTCAAAATATAGACCCAGACGATATTGGCGATGTACTCGTTAAAGTCGAAAAATCATTTGACATTAAGTTTAGGGGCACAGAACTTATGCATATCTCAACTTTTGGTGAGCTATGCGATCATATCACAAATAAGATCCAACTTGATCATTCAAGCGACTGTACAAATCAACAGGCTTTTTATAAGCTACGTGAAGCAATAGCTTCGACAGCTCAAATCGATTCTAAAACGATCACGGTAAACAATGTACTTACGGACATTTTCCCAAAACATAGTCGGCGGTTAACGGTAAAAAAACTCGAAAGACATTTAGGCTTTAAACTTGACATCCTACGCCCCCCTTTCTGGCTAACGCTAATACTCGCGATTTTTTATGTTTCTTCCTTAGCTGGTATTTACTTTAATTGGCCAATTGGACTAACAGGCCTTGTGTTTTCGCACACTTCGCTTTGGATTGCACACAAAACCGGTAAGGTGCTTGACTTGCAGACGGTAGGACAACTGGCAAAAAAAATGACAACGGAAAATTATTTAAAATCGAGACGAAACCCTACCACATGCAATAAAATCGAGATTGAAAAAGTATTGACAGACCTGTTCAGTAGTGAACTATACCTTGACAAAAGTAAATTAACAAGAGAAGCGAAACTTGCTTAATATATACTGATTCGTCGTTTAAATTGTCTTATTATGATCTAGCCAGCGCTTAACGGCAATGAGCTACGGCTGTCCACGATATTTCTTAGACTGTAAAGTTTAATGGAATATATCGTATCTTGCTATCCAATTTTAAACCAAATATCACTTCAATGCGAAGAATTATCTATTCAATAGTAGCTATCGGTCTTATTTTTACAGGATGCGCAGGAATGAAAGGTCAGGGCGATAATAATGGCTGGAAATCCTTGTTTAACGGAAAGGACATCAATGATTGGTTTGTCAAAATTCATCATCATGATGTTGGTGTGAACTACGGAAATACTTTTAGAGTTGAAGATGGAATGATTAAGGTCAGATATGATCAGTATGATGATTTTAATGATCAATTTGGCCATTTATATTATAAAACACCCTTTTCATATTATCATTTAAAATTTGAATATCGATTTGTAGGCGAGCTTCATAAAGGTGCCCCCTCCTATACACTTCGTAATAGCGGCGTTATGTTTCATTCGCAGGACCCCAGAACAATGTTGAAAGAACAGGATTGGCCCATTTCTGTCGAAATGCAACTTTTGGGAGGACTGAGCGATGGTCAGCCCCGCCCTACAGGCAATATGTGTTCTCCTGGAACCAATGTGGTCTATCAGGGCAAAATAGCTTCCTCACATTGTTTAAATTCTACTTCGAAGACCTATGATGGTGATCAATGGGTTAAAGGGGAGTTGATTGTATTAGGAGATTCGTTAATCAAACATATCATTAACGGAGATACCGTACTAGAATATTCAAGACCTCAGATTGGAGGTGGAACAGCCAATGGGTATGACCCCAAAATTAAGATCGATGGTAAGTTGCTCAGCAGTGGATTTATCGCATTACAGAGTGAAGGTCAACCCGTAGATTTTAAGAATATATGGATTAAGGAACTACCTAAACCAAAGAAGTAAAAGAGGTTAAGGCAAGGAAAAAGGTTCAAAAATGGAGTTTTTTAAGAGAAAAACAACCGTTCAGATTATTTCAATTTCTGAAAAATCCTGTATGAACAAGTAAGATCATTCGAAAAACTTCTGAGAGTGACCTTACTTGTTCAATTTATTCAAGTGTATTTGCAATAGCGACCAATAGACCTAACGTTTTGTAGATACCATGTCCTTAGATTTTTTCATCATGCTATTTACAGGATTCCGGCGGGCCACCTTACTATTGGGCAGCCTTACATAATAAGAAGTATTATAACCATTTCCAGGTCTAAAAAAATCTGTGGAAATGATCTGAGCTCCACTACTGAAAGCAGCATTAGCCCTACTGTAATCATTTATTTTTGCTTCATAGGTTTCAATATCAGACCTACTACGTACGATATACCCCTCCCTCACCAGACGTTGGATTTCTTCCTGACGAACCAAAGCATTGTCCAATAGTATAAAAGAAGCAAAACTATCATTGGGTTCCGACTGGACAAACATGATACGCTTCTCAAGATTAGGTTTATCTTTAACATAGGCAGATTCAAGGTTCATTCCTGCTGTTGCTGGCAGCAGCAGGAAGACAAATTTCCCTCGAGAAGCCTTAACAGTGGGCCAATGACCAGAACGTATTGCTTCACGTAAAGTACTGTAATTTCCACGTACATCGTCAGGTGTAATGAGCTTTTCTCTTTCCAATACCGCAACAACTTCGGCATCCAGCTGGTCAAAAGCTTTATCATCAAATGGAAGTACTTCAGCACCATTAGGAAAAATCGGGATCCCCTTGTCTTTGGCCTCGACCATAATAAATATAGGGAGATGTTGGGGATGCTGTTCGGACCATTCTCGCAGCGCTACAAGACCTGCACGGAATGTTGCATAATGTGATCGAAAATCAAAATCAGCAATATGAAGCATCTTGAAACCAGGTTTTTCCAAATCCTCTTTTTGATATGGAGCGAGATCCGAAACTCCCATTTTATTTAGGAGTTCATAGCCTGCAGGTTTATCAAAGCGATGTCCAGTAGGGTCATAATATACATCCATTTCTAAACTACGGATTCCACTATCTAATTGCACATCAAAAGGCGGATGGTCGTATTTTAATCCTTCACTCATAGACATCGCATTGGGGTGAAACTCCTTAAAGGAATTAAGTTTATCTGGAGGGAATAACGTTGACATCTTCTCCATCATCTTTGAAAAAATAGGGTCTGCATAAGCCGAAAGACGTGGATCCACGGGTCTGGCGTAACTATTGTGTGTCCCAAGGACTTGAATCTGATTGATCTTTAGTTGATCCAGTTCTGCCAGTTCGGTTTGTTGGCCAAAGCTTGTTCCAATGCCCACTACAAGCAGGGACATTGCGATTAAAGTGATTTGTTTCAATTTCATCATTGTTGTCATTTAAAAAAGTTTTGCACTGATACCAATTTGACCACGGACTGAATACCATTCAGCCTGCTCAGCACGATCGTATACACCATGGTAATAGCGTACTGGGGCACCAGTAATATTGTTTAGTTCGGCAAATAGCCTAAACTTGGCGTTAATAGCGTAAGAAGAAGAAAAGTCTACCGAAAAATTACTCGAATACCATCGATAATGCTCAGGTCCAGCTATTTGCCGAATAGCATCAAGGTATTTCCCTTTATAATTCCCTGCAATACGAGCCATAAATTTGCTATTTTCATAGATTAGAGAAACGTTGAAAAGATGCTTGGCCTGTTTAGGAATCACACTTTTATCTTCTATTAATTTTCCATTGTCGAAGCGCGGAACTGTAGCCTTTGAATCTGTAAACGTATAATTTGCATCGATTCCAAATCTCTTCCATATTCCGGGCAAATCGGTAAACCTCTTTGATATGCCGGCTTCGAAGCCTGCGAGCCAAGCATTTTGGAGGTTATCCGGTTCGTTGACATTGAACATGATGCCATTGATATTTTGTGTAGACTGATTGGAATAAATCAGGTTGGAAAGCTTTTTATAAAATGCGCCTGCTGAGACCATCCCTATTCCACCGAAATAATGCTCAACCATCAGATCAAAGTTGCTGGCAAAAGTGGGTTTCAAATTAGGATTTCCGCGTGTGATCACACGGTTGATATCATCCTGAACTGTACCTGGATTGAGATTCCCAAAATCGGGGCGCGCAAAACTTCGCGTAAATGCAAGTCTAATAATATCGTTTTTTGTCGCATTGATCTTCACATGCAACATAGGCAGAAAGGCATTATAGCTATTGTCCTGATTGATAGCTTCGACATGAGTAGATTTATCGGCAAGCGTAGATACTTTGTTCCCCGAAAAAGTGACTTTGTTATATTCGTTCCGTATACCAGCAATAAGGGTAAACTGCTCAGTCAGTTTGTACTCCGCGGAGCCATAAATAGCGTAGACATTTTCCCTTCCACTGTAATAGTTGGCCGCTCCAGAGGCATTTGTAGCGGAATCGACTCGGAAGGGATACAACTTGTTACCAGCAATTCCTGCTGGTGAAGCAAGCTGCTTTACGGATTCCATAGAAATCTGGTCAATGAGTTCATTGTCATAAGGTGATCCTATTTCGGTCAAAAAACCCCCACGATACGGATAAGGTTCAGTCCCTAAACTAGCTAAGGTCGGGGTCCTGAAACACCGGCTACATAAATACTATACGGGTTTTCTACTTTCTTGTCTTTGTGAATATATTTGCCGCCAAATTTAACAGCCAATGAATTGTTCGGCGTATATTTTAAATTGACGCCAGCACGTTTGTTGCTCTCCTTGTTTTTACTCCTAATATTGACGACTTGTGTCAACTTCATAGCCTCGGCACTAATTGGAGAGGATGGTGAAAGATGTGGTAGGATCCGATCAATATTATCCCCTACTCCATCAGGTGAATCCATCGCCAAGTATTTCTTTCCATCTGTAGCCATGTCTTCGTAGGAAACTTTCTGGGAGAAAGTAGCCATCGGGTAATAATCTGGATTCTTAAATTTGAATGAAGATTGATCCATGCTAATTGCCCAGTCCAAGCCTAATTTTTCTGAAAAAACGGACTGTCCGCTCAGCTCTCCGGAATACAGATTTGTATGATAATCTGCCGTCCTTGTTGTAATTGTTGCTGTCTTGGTATTAAAATAGAAGTAGTTTTCCCGTACGCGTTGAGCATCTAGATATTCACTATACAAGCCCTTGACCATAATTTTATGTTTCTCGTTGAAGGCATATTCCAGCCCTCCATTAAACCCAACAGTACGTCTGTGGGCAATATAATCTCGCAGTTGAAGATCTGTAATGGAAAAAGCTTGAGTCTTATTGCTGTTTCCAAAATCATAGTTTAGATTGTATCGATCCTGGGCAGCTGTTCGGTCCCAGATTACTGCAGAAAGAATGTACCCTAATTTACCCTTCGCAACACGATCTCCAAAAAGGACAGAACCATTATATGAGCCTCGTTGAGATTGTTCATTATACCCACCGGCAGCATTGATGTTGAGCGTACGTTTAAGGGGGGCAGCCTTGGTAATAAAATTGATGGATCCACCAATAGCATCTCCTTCCATATCAGGAGTAATAGCTTTTGACAATTGTACATATTGAATCATTTCCGAGGGAAAGATATCCATCTGAATTCTCCTATCTGCATAATCAAGACTAGCTGAAGGAAGTCTATTTCCATTTAACAACGAAGCACTCCACTGGATTGGTGTCCCCCGTACAGAAACATAGCGTCCTTCCCCTTGATCCCGCTCAATTGAGACCCCCTGAATACGCTGTACAGCTTCGGCAGCATTCCGATCGGGCAGTTTACCAATGGCATCTGCCGCTAACACTTCCATAATAGCATTTGCCCCTTTCTTGATGTTCAATGCTTTGAGTTGAGAGCCCGCAGAAGAACCAACAACAAAAACTTCACCGAGGCTATTGTTGGAAGGCGCTAATTTAATGTTCCCTAAATGAATCCCTTCATGGGAAACTATTGTATCAAGTGTGAACACCTGATAGCCGGTATAGAAAATAGAAAGCTTAATACGTCCCTTTTCTTTTAAAATCAATGTAAATCTACCATCTAAATTGGTTTGTGCCGCCAGCTTTCCAACTTGCACTGTTGCCCCGGGCAATACTTCATCAGTCGTTGAAGTAACTAATCCCGTAATCTGTTGTGCCTGTAAAAAAAAAGGCATCAACACAATCAAAAAGAGTAACGTTCTTTTCATATCATGTAATCAATTTTTGTTATTTGACACGAAATTGATATTTCATTAACTACCGATCGTCTTCCTCGATAAAGAAGAACCCACCACTTACGACAAACCACGTAAACAACTGTATTTATGCTGTTTACAAGAATTAATTTTGTATTAAGCTTAGGTTATCGATAAATTGGCACCTGGCTAACGACGCAGAAATACTCCTTTGCCAATTCATAGCGAAAAGTATAACGTTACTCGGAGATGCTGCAGTAAGCCATTACATTAGGCCTTGAGTAGATTGAAATGCGCTGCGTCCTTGAGGTAGGCTGATGGAGTGCAACCTTGGACTCTTTTAAAATATTGATTAAATGAAGATTTGGAATGGAAGCCGGCCTGAAATGCCAATGAGAGAATATTAATACTTTCGCCTTTCTTTCTGCACTTATCCATCAGCATCACCACCTCCTTAATCCTATACTCATTGATATACTGATAAAAAGACTTTTCTTTGTATTGATTTAAGGTTTCTGAAAGGTGATGGCGCGATACATCCGCTTTTGCGGCCAGACTTTCCAATGTCAGATCGGGATCCAAAAAAACTTTATGATTGGACATCAAATACTCTACCTTAGCCAAAATACCGGCGTAGTCCAAGCTGCTATTCTTTTCATTTTCTTCCACAGGAAAAGAGTGCTGTTTTTTACTTTCGACGAGGATCAGTTCTTCCTCTTCATTGACAGATAGCTGTTCCTTAGGTTTTTCCGGCTGATAAACATGGACATAGAGGAAAGAGCTTATTTTTACATAAATAATCGAGATACAGATAATCGCCAATATCGAATAGATAAAGACGCGAAGCCACAAATGGATAAAAGAAAAATAAGCAGTAATATCGAACAGCTGAGTCAAAATCGTGATGATAAGAAATGCAAGACCTATTAGTAAGAGCAAAAACGCAGCTAACCTAACCATACCTTTTTCCAATTTCCAGAACACCGATATCGACTTTATCTGAGCCAAAATCTTTGCAGGATAAGCAATATATAATACCGTATAAGCATAACCTGACATTGAATTGTATTTTTTTATAAATGGTGGTAGCTCCCCAGCATTGTTAATTACATAAGCAGCAATCCAAAAATAACCAATTGAAGCACATATCGACGGAAGCATAGCCAGGAGAATATCAATGGGTTTCCCGCGATGTTCGAGATAGCGCATATAACACCATAGTAACCCTGGATAGGCTAAAGCAATAAATGTATTAAACTGTTGGTGGATTTTTGAATGTGGCCAAAAAACATTCAGAGCAAAACTGATTGCCAAATGCAAAAATATGGAGGCCAATAAATAAGAAAGAATATTATCATGCTGTCCATTATTTTTTTTATTCTTTAATAAAACACCCAATGCCAATAAAGCCTGGGTGGCCCCTACAATAATAATATAATTCACGTCCTTAATCTGACTAAGCTGTTTCGCAAAGTTAAGAATCAGGTATTATCAAATTGTTAAATATGCTATCCACTCCCTATTCAGTATTTGACATAATAAAGAATTAAGCAAGTTTACACCTATCGCGCAAATATTTCCTTAGCCAGATGATGACTGTCCTCCTATCCTGTACATTATATTTCGCCATGGCTTCTTCAAGCCACAACTCGCCATTAACAATTGCGTTGATCACATCCGTCTTCACTTCTTTTGTGAATCGGGGTCTAACTTTATTATTTTCGTTCATTAAATTGTTTTTTATAACTGGCTATTCAGAAAGCTCATATCGCGTTAAAGTCAAATGAAGATTGAAATTTCAAGGTTTTCATAAATTTCAAACACAAAGAACTAACACAATCTCGCTTTTTTAATTAACGATATGGGAACATAACAGGTCACTATGATTATAAAAAGCAACCTGTAAAACAGGTCGCTTTTATCGCTATTTAAACGAAATCCAAAATTCTAATTAAATAGCTCATTAATCATCATAAGAACGCGATGTTAATTTCTTACACAACGCACATTTTTCATCTGTGTCTCGATCAAGTCTATGCCAATGACAGATATGTTGAGTAGATTTGCTGTCAGATCCGCACTATTATTCCCGAAGATTCCTTTTTCACCGTGGTAATACCACGCACCCAAACCAAGTAGTCCTCCAATTTTAATACCCGAGGAACCGGTCCAGATTTCCGCACGAGTTCCGAAATTGCCCAGGTTGATCTGTACAAGACCATTCACCACAGCGAAAGAGGTACTACCCCCATTGAAGTTGAAGTGAAGTTTGTTATTTGGATATGGTGCTGCTGTTCCACTTGCGTTATATTCAAAATAACCTCTACCGTTACTTGTCCCGTATGTCGGACTCTGACCACCGATTCCCAAAAAGCCGGTCAGCTTCCGAAAATCGCTTTCACTAGCTTGGCGCCACATACCTTTAGGATAAACTTCGTTACAAGGATCACTATTGACGCCAAATCGATCGGGCACTAGCCCTTTGAATGAAAAGTAAGTATTTCTGGCATTTGAATGTGCATAGGTATGGTGAAAACGATATGGATTATGCCCTGCCTGATAGTAAATATTCTGTCTCGCCCATCTTACTCCGTCCACAGTTAAAGGTGATTCTAACAAATTGACCAATAGACGATGGCTGTTTCCTAATACCGGTGTAATATTGAAAGTAAAATTCGCTGGAGTCGATGAGAATTGGCGCGTTGAATTATCATCTATTTTCAATGCCAAATTTGAGACATTTACTTTTATCCCACCAGATACCGCTGCAGGGTCTGCAGTATACACATAAGCGATTTTTGCATCTTGGTAAGATGGGTCAATATCCGCAAAACTTGAAAAGGCTATTTCTTGATCAGCAGAAATTAGGTTAGAAAGTGTACCGTTACCAACATCAATTGTGGCAGTTTTTATTCCTGCGATCTCTACCTTAGCGCCGGTCATATTAGCGAACATCCCCATCGAGTTCAGTTCTACCGCCAAACGGGCAAATTTATGTTTAAATAAAATGTTGATCGGAACATTTAAATTTGCTCCTCCCGTGGGCACTGCAACCTCACCCGTTGCATACAACACATCTTTTCCAGCTGGAAGCGCAATCGTTGTATTGCCCGTATTGATGTTAGGGATATCTTCACCATTATTGTAAGATAAAGCTACCCATTTGTAGGTTTGGCCCTGCGTCACATCAATTGCTCCTTGGCTCCCTGTTGTAAATTGCGTAGAAGATACCAGTTGGCTGCCGTCTTGTGAAAACAAGAATAAACGATAAGTAATGCCATTGTCCATCGCGGCGGCACGTGCCCCATGTGCAGATGTTGCTGCAGCCTTAGTGGTAAACTGGGCCGCCTTAAATGGAACATTATTATCAATTTCAATCAATGCATCAAATTCTGGAAACTCCAATAGTTTTGGACCATTCAAACTGGTCGAATTTGTACTAGCTTTACCTTTGACAGATGCTGTCTGCTGCGTCTCATCTATACCCGATACTTTGAGAACCAGCTTCGTTCCATCCAGTTTTGTTCCTTCTTCAGTCTGATCAATACGACCATCTTCCTTAGAACATCCAGAGAATGTAACCGTACTTCCCAACAATAGGGCAATAGATGTAACGGTCCAACTTAAACGCTTTAAACGTGATATTTTCATAAAATTGTTAATTTAAATAAATAGATGTTAGTTTATAAATCGCCGTTACCTTCGCCTCCAGAACCATCTCCCCAATCGCCAACACCAGGATTTGGAGTTCCTGTACCGCCCGAACCGGCAGCAATCCCTTGTTCCAGCTCAATTGTTTGCACCTCCATAGTAGGCGCTTCGTAGATTTTCTTTTCTTTTTTCATTTTTTTAAAATTTGGTTTAATTACATCGATACTTAATTGAATTAAGCCTAAAAATGACCTAAACAACATTACCAATAATATTTACGCAAACTTATATATGAAAAAGAAAAATATTTAAAAACAAAGATTACATTTTGACCACAAACATGACTACAATTTGACCACACAAAACATAAAAACCTAACAACCAAACAGATAATAACATCAAAAATCGATATGATTCGACACAAACCAAGTCCAAAACAATAAAATAAAACCCTAAAAAACAGACCAATAAACAACAAAGGAAAAATAAAGAAACAAAAAATCAAACAAATTAACCCAAACAAACAACACATTGATTCTAGCGGAAAGCAATAAAAAATGTACTCTAAAAAATGGATGGCTGCGTATCATCTCGGTCTAAACCAGACTTTGTAAATAGGCCTCGAGATCCACCTCTTTTTCTAATTTCAACTTTTGCTTTATTCGATACTTCGTCACACGAACACTTTTGGGTTCAATATGAAATGCAGTCGCAATATCAAGTGTACTGTGCTGGAGGTACATATATGCGCAATGCTTTAATTCGAGTGCAGTGATCTTGTTTTCAGACAACAGTCTTAGTTTTAGAAAAAAATCAGGGTTGATGGCTTGAAATTCGCGAATAGGTTGTCCCGTCACTTCATCAAATCGCAGTTCATCTTTTATCATCCGTTCAAATACCCCCGCATTTTCATTGCCTTCTGTTTCTACAAGTACGACCTTCAAATGATCAAGTAGTTTATTTTTACGTTCGATCTGTAATGCATCAAATAGAGCTGCCTTTTGCATCTGTTCATTCTGTGATTGTAGTACTTGTATTTGAGAAAGCAATTTCATCCGATCATCTTTTTGATAGTCGAGTTCACCATTCAGACGGTTTTCTAAATCTTCATTCCGCATTCTTAGTTTTATACATTCATCTGTCTGCGCTTTATGTTTTATTCTGAAGAAAAAACTTAACGTAAGAATCATAAGAAATAGGATGACACTCATACTTCCCCAAAATATACTATGATATTGTCGATGTTTAAGATCTCTCTCAATTGTGTTCAACACTTCAACAATTTCCGTTCCCTGTCCATTTTGACTTAATTGAATATCCTTAGTCCCGCTCCCTAACAATCCTTTCGTTCTCCATTGATAAGTCACATGCAATAACGGCGTAACATATGCTTTACCTAAATATGTTCTTTCCAACGAATAAAAGAGCTTTTTTTTCATCTTTATGGCATATACTGGAATATATCCAGACCTTGTAATATCTCTAGAAATTTTTTGATTAAAAAATAAACCCTTTACCATGATAAGACCTTTCATTATTAAGTTTCTTGATTTCAAATAAGATTCGCATAAACAGCTTTTGATCCATGTAAACGACCGATAAATGGTGTACAACAACAAATTGAGCATGTGTATCGTGTTACTTTTCGGTAGGCACCTTTCATTGGCGGTTGATTTATGGCTGAAATCTTTCTCTAACAAATAAGCCAAAAATTCAAAACTTAATCAAGGGTTAAAAGGCTTCAATTTGACCACAAAAACATACCAGAACGACAACAAATCGACTACAACATGCTACAAATTCGTAACTCAGAATATAAAACAATCAATTGCAACATAACACGCGCTGTACAAGAACATCGTTAATTAAAATATTTTCGGTCCTTACTTCAATAGCACTCTCCCATTTTCTCAAAATTTCGAAGACAGAAATAATGCCATAACCAATCACTCTTGTAGCTAAACAACTACAACTATATCCCCTAAAATCATTCGACTAGAGCTCGTACCTGTTCCTGTCATATTGCGTCTATTATCAGGATGTTGTTTTCATTCTTGATAGCGTGAGGATTAGTAAAAATAGTGTGATTCAAAAGCT
The DNA here is from genome assembly GCF_014109745.1 of Sphingobacterium paramultivorum. Classification (NCBI taxonomy): domain Bacteria; kingdom Pseudomonadati; phylum Bacteroidota; class Sphingobacteriia; order Sphingobacteriales; family Sphingobacteriaceae; genus Sphingobacterium; species Sphingobacterium paramultivorum. The sequence continues at coordinate 54,591 of NZ_CP058555.1, read as the reverse complement.
TTTTTAGCAAAAAGAAATAGTAAATCAGAAGAAATAGTCGTGAACTAGCTCTATTTTTTTTACGGTAATTAAATTTATCATTCTGCTAGCAGGTGTCTCAAAAAAATTAAAACCGAAACAGAACGACAATGATTTACTATTTTTAAAGTAATAAGCACAAAAAAAATTAACAATCTGATAGGGATATGGATAAAATCACGAAAAAAGAAATTGCAGAAGCAGAGAACCAACTTTTCTTGGCACAGCTAGCCAGTAATGTAGATGGTCTTGATCTCCTCCTATATGACGACCTTGTTGCTGTAGCACCTGATGGTCAAATGTTAACCAAAGAAATGGATCTAAATGCACACCGATCAAAAGCTATGATTATTGAAAATGCTTCAACAGAAATTGATGAGATCAGAATAATTGGGGATACCGCGCTTTCCGTTACTACGATGACGGCAAAAGGCAAGGTAATGGGAACACCATTAGAAGGAAAATTTAGATATTTTAGGGTATGGAAACGCATTGACAACACGCTAAAAGTCATTGGTGCCAGTTTTATGCAATTGCCTTAATAAGGGAACGGAAAACTGAAAATTCGGTTTTTTAATTTTGTCGTTGTAAATTTATATAGATGGGTATGATAAATAATAAATTTAGGATTATATGCAATGCAAAAATGAAAAAATATACTTTTTTTCTGGCTTGTATTTTACTTTGCTTTTTTATTTCTTGTCGAAATATTGGCAAACCTGTTGATAAACAAAAATCCGGTTCTTACTTCATCGATTCAAAAGGGCAGATAGCTTATTGTCAGAATGGAAATTGGTTTAGTTTGGGCATTTCACAAATGCAGGCTGATACAAAGTCATTTGAGGTTTTGTCAGAAGATATAGCTAAAGACAAAAATGCGGTATATTTTCGTGGCACGACTCAAAAACTTGTGGACAAGAATTCCTTTTACGTCGATAATCAGATTCCAAAAGATCGTTTTCATGTCTATTATATCGATCAGGCCCTAGGCTTTAATATCATCCAAGGAGCAGATCCAAAAACATATGAGCTCGTAAAGGACCATATAAACTGGGCACGCGACAAGGACCATTACTTCTACAGTAATGACATGATAAAGGCAGATCGGAAAACCTTTTCGTTCGTCAATGACTATTTTTTAATGGATAAAGATTCAGTTTATGTCTCTCCGAATATAGGTGCCTTTAAAGCAGTTGTTGCTAACTCCGGAAACATTGAAGCCATAAACAAATATTACATGAGAATTGGCAATACTATTTATTACCCACCATTTCAGCAGGGATCAGATGTCATAACGAGGTCTTTTAAGACCATTGATAAAATTCGTGTACTTGATCATGATCATATTAGTGTTGACAACAAAACGATCCTATTCAGGGGGAAAAGCTTCAGATATGAACAGGTAGATGCTCCTTCCTTTGCGTTATTCCCGATTGATGAAAAGAATGATGTGTACGGAAGCAACTCCTATTCAAAAGACAAGAATAATGTGTACTATAATCAGGAAATAATTCCGGGTGCCGATATTAAAACGTTTATACCTTTAGGTCACGATTTCGGAAAAGATGCAAAAAATGTCTTTTATCAAAAACAGCTGCTTGAAGGAGTAGATGCAAATAGTTTTAAGAAGGACGGTGATTTTTATAAAGACAATCGAGGCAATAAATTCAGCGGCCTTACAGGAAATAAAATCTAATCAGCTTTCTTTTGACAGCTAAACCTACTTTTTGTATTCAAAAAAAGCTTGTCCAGAGGAATTTATCGATTGAAATTTCCAACTCGCAAACTATTTTAATACAGCTAGTCAGATTTTAGGCGTAATACATCAAACATTAGTTGATATTCAGGTGTCTCGAGATTATACTTTTTAGATTCACGAATAACGTAAGCTGTCAAAGATGCCAACTCTGTTTTCGGTCGTTTATTAAGATAATCCGTATGCATGGATGAAGTCGCATCGTAAGGCATTTGTTCCATTTTGTCCAAGGTCCTATGTACAATATGATCAGCAATAACAATTCCTTTTTCCTGAGCTAATGTTGTAACCTCCTGAATAAGTTTAATAACCGCATCTTTCTTCTTTGGATCTTCCATTATCTGACCAATAGAACAATCAAAATAAGAAGTAGCTGTGGCCATAGCGGAAATAAAAATAAATTTGTCCCATATTATTTTCTCAATTTCATCGGAATAATTCACATGGATATCAGCCTGTTGCACAAGATGATATAACCTATCCAGTCTTTCATCATGTTCTCCATTCAATCCGAAACTCATTGTACCCCATTTTCCTGTCACTTCAATTACTCCGGCAGCCTTTAACCGGGACACAATATAGGCGCAACCATCCACAACCAAATTATTCGGATAATATCTGTTGATACGTTCTTTGCTGTCCACTCCATTCTGTAAGGGTATGAATACTGTATCTGCGCTCACACACGGTCCTAATAAGGCCATAGTATCTTCTAGATCATAAGATTTAGTACAAAGAAAAATGTAATCCATTTTTGTGAAGTTTTCAGCCTCACTGGAAGCCTTATAGGGCTTCGCTGTAAAACTTCCCTTTTCTAATAACAGCTTTAAACCATGTTGGTTAATCTCCTCAAGATGGTTACCTCGCGCCAAAAAATTGACATGAATATCAGTGTTTTCATACTTGCGCGCTAACATACCGCCAAAATATCCGCCCACTCCCCCCAGGCCCACAATTAATATATGCTGTTCCATTAGTTTTTTTATTTCGTATTCCTTATCTGTATTCAACCTTAAAATAAATCTAAAGTGAATATAAAGGAACTTTTGACAACACACAACTTATCAATGTCAGGCGGAGATCAATTATTCAGGAACAACTTTTCTTTTACCATTACTTACAAATTTGTTAGTAACACACAAATAGCTGCTTTACATCCAGAAGCAAGTATTTGCCTTTACATTTGCTCGTATAATTAATCATGTACAACAAGTTTTTATTTATGAAAAAATACGCATACATCGGAGCTTTGGGTTTTCTCGCAGTAATCACAACCGAGTTTGGCATTATTGGCATCTTGCCCCAAATAGCCGATCATTATCATATCAGTATCGACAAAGCAGGTTATTTATTAAGTGCTTTTGCCTTGATCATCGCCTTAACTGGGCCATTTATGACATTGTTGGCTTCGGGATTCGACCGCAAGAAAGTCATGTTAACTGCCATCGCTATTTTCTTAGTCACGGCGATTGTCTCTTCATTATCTCCTCCTTTTTGGTTATTACTTACTGTAAGAATTCTTCCTGCCTTTCTCCAACCTGTCTATATTGCGACAGCATTGTCTGTCGCCATTTTAAAAGGGGGGAAGAAAAATGAAAATGAACTTATGAGCATTGTTTTTAGCGGTGTTGCAATTGCTATGGTGACAACAGTCCCCTTCGCCACCTACATTGCCAGTCTCTACTCCTGGACATATTCTTTCACGATACAGGCTATTGTCAGTATTATAGCACTGCTGGCAATCTATTTTGCCATTCCTCCTTTGCCCATAAAAGAAAAAAAATCCTACGGCAGTCAGATGAAAATATTAACCAAACCCATTTTTATGGTCAGTACCGCAATGAATTTCTTTATGGTATCAGCTTGGTTTTCTACCTATAGTTACTTCGCCGAATATTTAAACAAAGCAAAGAATATGGACAGCACCATGGTTAGTTATATGCTATTTGTATTTGGTATTATTGGAGTCATCGCAAACTGGGTGGCAGGGAAAATGCTCAACCGAAATATTACGTTTACCACAGCATTCTTCTTATCGGGTACACTTATTATTCCTTTATTACTGTATTTTTCAGATGGCAATATGTTCGCTACGGTCTGTACGATTGCCTTATGGGGATTTCTTTATTCTCCTAGCTTCTTAAACGCATCTACCTATATGATTTCTTCCGCTCCCGAGGCGCTAGAATTTGCCAATAGTCTAGCGACTTCATTTGGCAATCTCGGGGTAACTTTGGGAACTACCATAGGTGGCTGGATTATCGTTTCGAAAGGTATAGAATTTTCGTCCTGGCTTACGATGGCTTTTGGTTTTCTCGCCTTTCTGATGATCGCCCTACGACAGTTTTTAGAAAAACGTGGCACAACAAATCAAATCACCGCGGTACAGTGTACACAGCAATAATATATTTTGCCGGTATTATAAATAGCCAATGCACGACAATTTAGATCTAGTTAGCTTGGATAATCATTCCAGCGCGAACTAGATCTAACGCTTTCTCCTTAAAGACCATCGATAAGATACCAACTCAGAATAATACCTATGACAAAAATTAATACGGCCACAATTGTGATGCTATTTGAAGTTTGAGTAAAGTTTTCTTCTTCGATTTGTTTGTTCGTTTTACGATATTTAAAGAAAGCGACAATAACCGTCAATGCACCAATGACCACAATGGAAACGCCAACAGCACCTGAATGTTCATGCTGGGAGCCTGCAACTACATCTTTTTTTAAAATGAGCTCAATCTGACGAATAAATAGTGAAAACTTAACAACCACAAAACCGAATCCCATAATCCCTAGGCTTGTCCGGATCCAAGCAAGGAAAGTTCGTTCATTAGCAAGATGGTCATTTACCTTTTGTGGAGCATTTTTAGACATTCGAAATAATTTTGATCAACAACTAAGTTAAAAGAATTATAAAACCCATTCCTTGGCCCTTAAACAACGTTTTACAGCTGTGACTATGCTTTAGCTCATTTCGTTCACAGGTTAGTCAATTTTTTAAGGTTAAGAAGTCATTTTGTTTGTTCTTCATTAAACGCTGCAAAACGTTGAAAAGTTTGAAAAATATTTTAATGTTTCTTCTTTCAGATCTTTTTTATTAATGGAATACCGAACCCTGCAGATGAGGAAGGAATAAGTTTCCCATCTTTGACGAGATATCCCGACAAATCCACATCATCAGATGTACTTGTAACCCCTTCAATGGTTACGGTATTTCCGAGCCCTCCGGCTAAATGCGCTGTATAGTAGCTCTTGAGAAGCGATCCCCAGGCATGTGGAGATGCTTGTGCTCCGAGTTGTATTAACTTTGGCATTAAGTTCCTCCAATTCGTAAATCCAAGGCCTTCAATATCCGTAAGGTGAACATCCAGCAGTTTCTTTTCAAATAAGGTTCTCAGCAAGTTCTGATCAGGATCTGCTTCGCCATCCGCCAGCAAAGTATTTATGCCTTCCGATTTTAAAAAGCCGCTAAGCTTTTGATAATCCATCACCGTTTCATGAAAAGGTTCTTCTATCCAAAAGAGATTTACCATTGGGATACCTTTTAAATACTGAATAAATTGGTCTGATGTAAAACCGTTATTTCCATCAACTAAAATTCTGCAGTCAGGAAATGCGTCTGCCACTGCTTTTGTAACCTCAATATCCCGTTGAAGTCCTTTGGAAAAAGGCATCCATTTATGCCCCCTTCCAATTTTTAACTTAAATTGCCTGTACCCCACTCCATAATCATATTGGCATTCCTCAAGAATACGGTCAATTCCTGATGGCCTATCCGCTGGTTCTAAGTCATCGAAATAGATCATACCACTATAATAATCTGTTATGATCGGATCTTTTCGACCAAGTATTTCATAAACAGGTTTATTTAAAATGACTCCTGCGAGATCATGAAGAGCCATATCAAAGGGAATATGTGTCTGCAGCAGTGTACCGACTTTGGGAGAAAAAAGATCTGACATTTTCTTGCCTATCAATTCTCCCGAAATTTTTTCAGCTTCACGTCTTGAGCCACGGAGTGAGGCCCAGCCCATTGCTCCCTGATCTGTCCTTATAACACATATTTCCACATCAGGTCCATAACCATGTAGGTCGAGACGGGCATTTTTCCCCACAAGCCTCGGATAATTCATCTTTACGGTAAAAAATCTGATATCTTTTATCTTGTGATAGGACAGGACCTTGTTTCCTGGTTCAGCATCAGAGGAAAATAAAATTTCATTTGCGTAACCTTTATACAACGTAGCTGAGGCAATGCCAAAATTCAGCGCCTGAATAAATGTTCTTCTTTTCATAGTTGATTTATTTCGATTATCCGAAACCGTCAGGAAAGACTTGTTTCTAGTTTTTTCCTTTACACAGCGTAGGCATAACTAGCCATCTAACCAAAGCTTTATAATTAGTTTATAAATATCCATATGAAAGATACTGCATACGCGTTTGTATTTATTGACAAGCCGTATCAATTGCTGTACAATTTGTATCATTTTTTTTTATAAATGTCTCTGTTGTGTACAATTACCGTATGACTATCTTTACTGCTTCGAGCAGCCTTATTACCTCATACCAATACCGCAGAAAAAAATTGCATATAAATACCTATGTCTTAAATTTTCCTTTATTTTGTATATATGCGCATATTGGTAACAGGATCTTCGGGAAAATTAGGAAGTGTAACAGTTCGGAATCTACGTCGGGCTGGACACGATGTTACGGGAGTTGATTTATTGGAAAGCGATACCACTGATCAATTATTAGATGTAAAACGAGCCGGGTCAGTTAATGAATTCACAAGTGGTTATGAAGCCATTATCCATGCTGCAGCGCTGCATGGTAGACATATGGATTTGAATTATAGCCGGCAAAGTTTTATAGATACCAATATAACAGGAACATTAAATCTGTTAAATGCCTGTGTAAAGAACGGAATAAAGCGTTTTCTTTTTACCTCTACAACCTCCATATATGGCAATGCACTTGTTGATGCGGAAAAAGCGGTGTGGGTTACAGAGGAACTTATAGCCCAACCCCGTGATATTTATGATATTACCAAACAGGCTTGTGAAGAGCTCTGTAGAGACTTTTTCGAAAAAGAACAGCTAATGACCAGCGTCTATCGCGTTGGCCGATTTCTTCCAGAACCCGATAACCTTATGCTAAATCATCGTTTGTATCGGGGATTAGATGAAAGAGATGGAGCTGAGGCTCTTCGACTAGGTGTTGAGACCAACTTTACGTCGTTTCAGATTTTTAATGTTTCTAGCGGTTCGCCTTTTGAAATTGAGGATTTAATTGAACTAAAATCTAACCCTTCCCATATCATCGCTAAGCGTATCCCAAATGCCGTTGAAATATACCGACAGAGAAGCTGGAGTTTTCCAACATCGATAGATAGAGTGTACCGAAGTGATAAAGCAATGCAATTACTTGGTTACACTCCGCAGTATACTTTCGAATTTCTTCTCAATCAACTTCCATAAAACAGCAAGACGGCACTTTAGTTATTGATCTACACCGATAAAAACGCCTTCATTTTATTTATTGATTGCAAGGAAATAGCTAAATCTTTGTTGAGCACGATTTGTCCACTTGATTTTTCCCGAATAATTAAATTAGCATATTGTGTTCTAAATAATGAAAAAAGTGGCCTATCCTTTAGCGGTAGATACTTTTCAACAATAGAAACTGCGTAACTATCGAAAACATATTCTTTTTTTCCAATGCTTATCCGGTCACTGAATAGCGTACAACGGTTTTGCCGATAGGTGGAAACAAGTAAGGCTGGTAAAAGAACAAATCCAAAGAGAGCAAAGGCTCCAAAAGAAATAACCGTACTTGTACCTGAAATAATTCCCAAAAGATTATAGATTGATCCGAAAATAATAAAGGGCGCCAAGACACCATAAAAAATAAGTGTACGCTGTGATAGATTGATTTTCATACTAATTATAAAAAATTGATTTAATACACCAAAATAGTTAAAAGCAAAAGGAATCTCCCACATAATATAATTATCGCTTTGATCTCCTTAATATTCGTCCACTATCAATAAATAAGGGTAATACTTTTGCCATATTTAGTCGGCTGTTTTTCTATCGCCAGATTCTTGTCTGAGCTTACAAAGCATATGAAACAAGTCTCAAAAAACAACAAAATCTATATAAGTTTTCCAAATTTCCCAGTATAGATTAGGATAAGGGTAATCATATCGAATAGCGCATGTGAAATGATTGAAACCCAAAGATTATTATTCCATTTTTTATATAAAATACCCCAGTACAATCCTCCCAAACAAGCAGCTATAACAGCAAATATATCTTGCTGCAGATGATAGAGACCGAAAAGAATACTGGTTATCACGATAGGCAACCAACGTCCAATTCCTTTAAACAATCTTTTTTCGAGTATATTCTGGATATAGCCCCGAAACACAACTTCCTCATAAAATCCACCAATAATCCATGCTGCAACAATTGTCATAATCAATCTCGCTATACTACTCCTAATAAAATTATACTCCGTATAATCGGGAACATTAAATAGATGTTTGATAACTGGAATATATATTATCTGCATAAATATTACCCAGGCTAATGCAGAGAGAATTCCTAAAAGAATAGCACGCGAAGAAAGGTTTTTCTTATCTAATCCCAAATCCCTCAATGTCCTGCCTTTTCTTCTTAAAACAAGAAAAATTGCTAGAAAACAAATGACTGCATAGGAATAAAAAGGTAATGGCACAGCATGTGGAAATACGACAAGAAATAGGATGAACCCGATATCCTGAATTATTGAAAATGCTTTCCTTTTCATAGGTGCAGTTATGAAGTGCGTATTATTTCAAAAATTTAAGCAACTGTAACACCAAAAAAGTGTCCTATTAACGCTGTCACTCCCATTGCTATTGTCCCCCAGAAACATATTCTGCCTACTGCAACTCCGATACTCGAGCCTCCAGTCTTGGCCGCAATCGCTCCAAGAACCATTAAAAAAATAATCGTAAAACCATACTGCAGATAGACCATCTGCTTAATTGGTGCAAGCAATGAAACCATAAATGGAAGTAGCGCTCCTAACGCAAATGAGCCCAGAGATGCCAGTGCAGCTTGTAGAGGTTTAGCTTGTGTAATCTCATTGATACCCAATTCGTCATGTGCATGGGCGCCCAATGCATCATGTGCCGTTAGTTCACGTGCAACCTGTAAGGCGGTTTCTTGACTGACGCCTCTTCTTTCATAAACGTTGGCTAATTCCTGTAGCTCGATTTCAGGCATTTCTTCAAGTTCCTTTTTCTCACGTAGGAGATCGGCCTTTTCGGTATCTTCCTGTGAGCTTACGGAAACATATTCTCCTGCTGCCATAGACATTGCTCCCGCAATCATGCCCGCTAATGCTGCCAAGACAATGGTATTGCGTTCAGGACTTGCCGCTGCAACTCCAATTACAATACTCGTCGTCGATAATAAGCCATCGTTGGCACCTAAAACAGCAGCGCGAAGCCACCCAACCCGGTTGACATAGTGTTTTTCTAATGGATGGTGCATATCAGTATGTGTTTGTGAAAGATACTTAAATTTAGCAATTATATTTATTTAAAGCCACACTGATATCGCTGTAAGTCAACAACCTATCAAATTACCTACAGTGCCATCCTGATTTTTTTCAATTGTGGTTATCCCTTTTAACCATTACCTTTCAACATTTCGCAAACTTTATTCTACTCAGGGGCTTAAAGAGAAGGTGTTAGGTTTTCTTTTAAGACACGTTCAAGGTCAACTCCAGATCCTCCAGTTTCAAGGATAATCCCATTTCGGTCAATGATATAAACTTTTGGTAACCCCTGTACCCGATAGGTGATGGCCGTTTTACTGTGTAGTGCTTGCTGATCGCCAACATTAATCCAGGATATGTTATCTTCAACGGCAGCTTTTTTCCAGATCTCCCTATTCGTATCTAGATTAAAGGATATAATCTCTAATCCTAGTTTTTTATATTTAGCATACAGCATCGGTAGCTTTTTGTTACTTTGTCTGCATGGAACGCACCAGGCAGCCCAAAAATCGAGCACAACAATCTTTCCTCTAAAATCAACTAGTTTTAGATCATTATTATTAACATCTTGTGCAATAAAGGATGGAGCCAAGTCTCCCTTTCTAAGTTCTTTTGCTTGAATAAATTCCTTTAAAAAGCGTCCAGTCCTACTATTTTTTATATTCTCCGGAAATCTACCATAAGCTAACTGTAAGGAATCTCTTGTTAATGATGTTCTTAGGAAATAGAGTTCCTGCATAAGCGGATAAGAAGGTTTTTTATTAAAAATATTATCGATTCTTAATTGTCTTATGGACCAATAATAGTGATCCGATGCAATTCTCAACTCAGTCTGTTTGACTGAATCAGTTTCAACTTCTATCTCCTTATCAAGTGCAGCGGCTTTTTTCCACATGGGATCCAGCTGTTTATTGATCGGAATGGCCTCAGCTTGTGATCTAGAATTCAGCACTTCGATATTTGAAAAATTCAGGCTATCGCCCAAAATCTTCATCCGTGCAGGCTCTATCCAAATCACGGTTCTCAAATTGGGCTTTGCAGTTAGTATATATAAGGTTGGTTCCAGCAAAGTTCCTTTTATCGTACATTTTCCATCCGTAAGTACACCTGAATAAGACTGACTGTCATTCTGAAAACTGCTCAGTTCAAACTTTGAACCATTAGAAAATCCTGAAAGATCAAATTGAATTTCGAAAAGCTTTCCTTTTTTTTGCTGAGCCAGGCAAGCGAGAGGTAAGAAAAATAAAAAAAGAAGTATTTTTTTTACTATCATCATATGCGTATTAGTTTCCTTATCAAAAAATAATTTCCTTCATCTCCGATCCACTTAAACGAGTATTTCTAATAAAACCTGCCCCCTTAAAACGATATTGAAGACCGACTATTTCAGTTGGTGCATTTTTAATCGTAGTTGCATATACAGGTTTATCATTAATCCAAAATCTAATCTGCTGGTTTTTACAGACTATTTTAAGCTTAGTCCATTCGGAAAGATCACAGCCAAATCCACTGAGGTCATCTTGTTTACTATCCGTATAAAAACCACCAGCTGTAAGGGCTATGTCACCGATACAGGCTGTGTTTACTAAAGGTATAATAAATATATCGTTTTTAGACTGTAAGAGTACTTCCACACGTTGGCAAATATTGCCACTATTGACTATCCCTGTTTTTATGTCCGTTTCAAAACTAAAATTATTGGTCATAACTCCTGTCATATTCTTTTGATTGTAAAATCTAACCGGTGGAGCTTCAGGGAGGAGATCGACCTTATAACTTTTCAGCAGCTCCTGCGTAACGGCAATTTCATGTGGCAATGTGATTTCAGTTTTTTTGAAATATAACGGTTCTTTTCCCCACGCTGCTTCTACCAATCCTAACCAGCCATCTGTTTTAATCTGTATATCATGTTCTCGAACAATTTTGTCCCCAATAATCAGCTTGGCCCTGAAGTAACCTGGATAGTAATAAATAGCGGAGTGATGTTTGTCGTTTCTATCCACCTGCGTCTTGCGGCTAGTGTCCCAGCTTTGTGCAATGAATACCGAATCGTCTTCATTTGCTGCCGAAGCATCATAATCAAATACAACTGAATTGGGTAACCCCTGTGTCAGCATTGTCTTGGACGAAAAGTGGAAAGCGTTACCATTAAAATGCTTCTTTTTTTGGACAAAGCTATTACCAAATAGTAGGACCACGACAAGGACAATGACAGATGAAATAGCTATAATCAATATAGAACCATACTTTTTTCGTACGCTCACTTGTGGCTCAACAGCGGATTTACTATATAGCTGATTCTGCGTTATCTCTTTCTGTACATAAGCATTGCGGAAAGCTCGCCAGTCTTCATAACCAAGATACTGTGCCAATGTATTTAATGTCGTCAGGGCAGGTTTACTTTGGTAATCAATCCTACCAAAAATCCGCTTCAATGTAGAAATGCTAAGTATAACCCCCGTTTTTTCCTGAATCTTTTCCGAAAGTTTTTCGAAATCGGCGGTACTCCAATTGGAAGTTTCACCCCATTCAAGTTTATTTTCAATGGAATTCTTAAGATGCTGAAATAATTCAGGATGACTCGACTTAATCATAATTTACTACATATCAGAATTTTAAAAACAAACAATCATCTTGAACAAACTTGAATAAACTTGATGCAAGGTTGAACGCGTTAAAATAATGCCTACACGCTAAATTTATCAAAAACTTTATTAACATGAAAAAAACATTCTTGATACTAGTCTTAATATTGGTCGCTTTATTCCAAAGTGACGCTCAAGAAAAGAAAATTAAGACATCAGCAGGCACAAATATTACACTAAGCGCAGAAAAATGGGTCTTTCAGAACGGAAAAGTGGATTTTCTAAATTTTAAGGGCCGTAGAGCAATAAAAATCGCTCCAGCATCTGGTCCGGTAATGATTAGAGACTTAATTTTCAAAGATGGAACCATCCAGTATGATGTGATACCTGCGAAAACAGAATTTGCCAGCGCCATTTATTTCCATCGAAAAGATGAAAGAGAACAAGAGATTGTCTATCTGCGAGTGCCTAAAATGACCGACCCTTTTGCCAATGAAGGTATTCAGTACTGTCCTATCTTACACGGTGTCAACATGTGGGACATGTATCCCCAATATCAGGCTGCTGCAGCGGCCAAAGCAGATGAATGGAACCATATTAAACTCGTCATTTCCGGAATGCAAATGCAGGTTTTTGTCAACAATAGCCTCAGATTGACGGTGCCAAAACTTGAGGGGCGCGAACATAGCGGATACATTGCATTTGACGGCGACTCCTACATCAGCAATATCGAGATCAAACCCAACGAAACGGAAGAATTACCACAGGTTGAAGGTGTAGACCTGACCCGCCATGAAGCAAATTATATCCGAAATTGGTCTATAACCCAGTCCACGACTTTGGAGGAAGGAAGGGAGCCAACTACTTTTCGTGACCTACCTAAAGACGAAGCCTTTACAGAAAAAATAGCCGCTGAGCGATATGGATTGATAAACCTGACAAGACGCTTTGGTGCTGCAGAAAAACGCAGGATAGTTTGGCTAAAAGCCGTTATTACCGTGAAGGAGCCTACGTTCGTCAATCTCCAGCTCGGATTCTCGGATGAAATATGGCTTTATCTAAATGATCAGATCACCTACACTGACAAAAATATCTTCCGTCAGAATATGAAAAAATATCCTGACGGAAGAATATCTGTACAGAATGGAAATGCTCGATTAAAGCTTAAAAAAGGTGAAAACCAATTACTCGTAGGAGTATCCAATGATTTTTATGGCTGGGGATTAATGGCCCGTTTGGAAAATATGGAAAATATTACCGCTATAGAACCATATCAGGAAAGAAAACATTCCATCGAACATATCGATAGCTATTTGGGTACCTATGCGGATGAGACAGCTCCCACATCTAAGTTAACCTTTGTAGAAAAGGATGGTATGTTAATTTTAGAGGCCCCTAATCAAGAAAATGTAGCACTCGATTATCTCGGAAATAACTTGTTTAAAATGGGCCTCGGTATAGAATTGCAATTTACGCCCGATTTACAACAGGTGGTGAGAAAAGAGAATGGATTTGAGATGAAATTTATTAGGGAACGATAAAATAAAATCACTTCATAGCGCAGTATATACCTTGCCTCAACAGCTCAGTCCAATTTCAATTAGGACTGAGCTGCTTGGTTCTCCTATCATCCATCTCGCGGCAACTTTCGCACCCGTGTTTGTGTTTTTCCTTCAGAACGTTACGCTCTTTAAAATTTATAATTATATCCTAATCTCAGCACCTGCGTTTCGTAATAATCATGGCTTGTATAATTAAAACCAATACCATCTATTTTTCGCTTAATAACCATCGTATTTAATAAATCCGTTGCATTAAAGAAAAGCTCGCCTTTTCCTTTTTGAACGGATTTTTTTAGTCCTGCATCTATTGAAAACCTCGATTGGATTTTTCCCTGCGGTATAATATCCGGTGCCAAATAGATTGCTGTAATCTGCCCGTCCCATCCTCTTGCAAAACGAAACATATTGTTAAACTTCAAGTTCCCTGAAAGTGCAGTCTGCCGATCTGCTGAAAAAGTATTGAGTTCGGGATAAAGATTTTCTACTGTAAAGGCATTGATTTGGTTTCGATAGAGATTACCATTAATATTAAAGGAGTAAATTGAAGATACTTTTTGATTCAAGATTGTTTCAATCCCCGTATTGAAGCTCTTTCCTGCATTTTGGAATACAGCATAAATTAATTTACTGTCCGGAAGAGTACTCGATATCCGTGTAAAAGTTCCATCAGCGAAACGGTGATACATTGCGGCGTAAAAGTAACCCTTGCTCCAGGTGTTCTTATATCCCAATTCGACAGAATTGGTGAACTGAGGACGCAAGCCTGGATTTCCAACCTTGATAATTTCAGCATCATCATACTTTGGAAAAATACGAATGTCAACTTCATTAGGTCGGTCCACTCGCCGATTATAAAAAGCCGAAAGCTTGTTATTGTCGTTAAGTTTGTAGGCCAATCTCATATTGGGAAAGGGTTGCGTATAATTGTACCCATCGCTTTTATAGGTGTTATGATTTGGATTTACATCATATTGAATTTTCACATATTCTAGACGCAAGCCTAATTCAGCCTCCCATTTTTCATTTTCGAAAACATAATTCCCATACACTGCTTGTATTAATTCCTTGTAATTTGCCCAGCCGCCAGCATCCATATCAAGAACCGAGTTGGCGCCCGGTTTAAACTCCATATTAGTTGGAATATTCCGGTTTCTCACCTTTATTCCGGTTTCAATACGTCCATATTTCAGCGGTTTGATATAATCTACATTAACATCATAAACCTGTTCGTCAGATAGCAGCTTAAAAGAGTCTGTTCCCTTCGAAGAAGGTAGATAATTGTCATAGAAGTACTTTTCGTCTTCTCGATGAAATGTATAATTAAAACCAACATTGAGCAAATGCCCGGCATCTTTAAATTTGTGCTGATAAGAAGTGGTCGCCATGGCTGTTGTCTTCAATTCATCTTCCAAAAATTGCCAAAGACGCAAGCGTGTTGAAATATCAGCATCGAAAAAAGGTTGATCGCCCCGGTCAATAATCTTCTCACTACCATACATCCCCGAAATAGTCAGATTATTCTGTTCGTCAATATGCCAATCTATCCCCGCTTTCGTCGTTAGAAAATTCGTATTCCGATTTCGTTTCAGCTGTGAGTTAATAATTGTACCATCTTCATATTTACGAGTTACAAATTCATTCTTGTTCAGTGTCTGTGTATAGAGATTATCGGCCTGTATGAAAATGTTGACCTTATCTTTTCTGTAATTTAATGATACACTGGGATTGATTTTAGGTGTTAAAGTATATTGTGGTCTTATGGTTGGTAGATTCTCCTTCCGTATCCATAATGAGCCCAATCCGGAACTGAAACCTACTTTACCATTAAATCCATTTTGATTACTTTTCTTCATGATGATATTAATAATACCTGCATTCCCGTTGGCATCATACTTTGAAGAAGGATTATTGATGATCTCTATTTTATCTATCACTGATGACGGAAGATTATCCAACCCAGATTGGCTACCAAAACCTGTCAAGGCGGTTTGTTTTCCATCGATAAGCACGGTGACTTTGTCATTGCCTCTCAGTTGAACTTTGCCATCCTGAACCGTGATTCCGGGCAAATTTTGCATCGTCTGCAAAACAGAACCGCCGGTCTGACTTATATTATCGGCAACGGAATAGATTTTCTTATCCAGTTTATTACTTACATGACCTGCCTGAGCAGTCACGGTAACCCCTTCTAATGCGATAGAACGCTCCTCCAACTCGATCGTTGGGATATCCAAAAACTCCGAAAGACTACCAACAAATAGGGAGTGATTCTTATCCTCAAACCCTGTAAATGAAATGTTTAATTGGTAATTTCCTGGCTTAATTTTGGAAATGGTAAACCGGCCTTCATCGTTTGTCATCGTTCCGGCGATAAAAGCCCCGTCTTTATCAGATTTGACCACAACATTAACGTATTGAATAGCCAATTTATCCGTCTTATTTTTTATAATACCTGAAAGGGTAACAGACGATACCTGTGCAGAAACAACCGAAGAAGCTATGACTAAAATAAAAATAAAAAATAACCGTAATTGAACCATAATCTAATCCCTAACCTCCTTTAGAAATTTACCCTTATCATCAAAAATTAAGTCCCTACCATCGACTTCAGCCTCATAGCTAACATTATTTCTAGCATCAGTAATTTTAGCTGCTTCTTTGATATTTTTATGTGGATAGTTTTTGATTACATAAGCTTTAGCGTCTGCAGGAAGCTCTCCGGCAGGAATTCCAACCTCGGTTTCAATGATATGTCCTGCGGCATTTATAAGAACGGAATTATTAATTTTCCCATCCTTAAATCCAGCTTCATAATTTCCCTTTTCTTTTTCCCATTTTACAGACTTTACATTCGGGTATTTCTGTTGAAACGCCAGCCTAATTACTGATGGAACTTTCTTTACTGAGACTTCTTGAGCTTTGACCAATGATACACTTACCATCAGAGCCAAAATAAAAATTAATCTTTTCATGTTCTTTTTTATTAATGATTTCATAAAATTCAAAAACAATTTAGGAGAAATTTAGAACTCAATACCTACCCAGGATAATGGAAATTGAGAGCTAATGAATAGCTATTATCTTCGGAGATTACTCGGTACTTGTTCGGTGCTTCTTCGGTTGGGAGCGAATAAATAGCGACTAAGCTCCGAGGAAAAAACGTCGATTGTATGAGTGAATATCGAAAACTATATAAGATTAAACTTACCGCGTATGGGATTCGCTTTCCCTACAGTATTTTATTTTTCCAAATAGCCTGATACATCTTAAGGATATGTTAAACTTTTCGTATTAACACTTTTTAACGATGTTAAATGGTAGCTTTAGCAAATATTATAATTTACATCAACCACAAATGCCCTTTTTAGACCATGTTCTGCAAGTTCCTACCTACGGATGGAAAGACAACGATGGAAACCTCGTAAAGCCAAGCAAAAAAGAAATTTTCAGCGAATTCTTCAAACGCCTCAATATTTTTAAAGATAAAAGAAATTGGTTACCCTTTTTTAGCTGGCTAAAAGTAGCTTGCCTCATCCCCTTTTTTATCATCTTTTTGGTGTACCACTTCAGTTGGTGGACTGTCTTGGCAGCATTTATCTATAGTATGATCGTTATGGGGACTCATGGTACGATATGGCACCATCGATTTGCAACACACGGCGCATTTAAATTCCGGAACGGATTCTGGCGTTTTTTCACACAGAATCTGACTATTAATGTAATTCCAGAAGAAATATATGTGATTTCACATCATGTTCATCACGCAAAATCTGACACTCCTGGTGACCCTTATAATGCACAAGCTGGCTTTCTATACTGTTTTTTAGCCGATGTAAATCATCAGCCTATTGCTAAGGACCTTACGGAAAACTCATATAACCGTGTCAAATTACTGATGCGACATACAGGTGTAACCGCCAATAGTTATGCACAATATCGAAAATGGGGGTCGTACGTAAATCCTTCTCATGCTATTGGATCCTGGATACTAAACTGGGCTTTTTGGTATGCCATTTTCTATTTGATCGGTGGCCACGCACTTGCCTGTACACTCTTTGGTGCGGCCGGTTTCTGGGCAATCGGTGTACGGACATTCAACTATGAAGGCCATGCAAAAGGTGAAGACAAGCAACGTGAAGGTATTGATTTCAATGAGAAAGACAAATCGATAAATCAGTTATGGCCCGGAATTGTAGCGGGTGAATGGCACAACAACCATCATTTATATCCTAAGAGTGCACGAAGTGGTTTTAAACCTTATCAGATTGATCTCGCTTGGTGTTATATCAAAATGATGCATAAACTCGGCGCAGTCAGTAGTTATCGTGATGACAAGAAAAGATTTGACGAACAATATCGTATCCCCTACCTAAAATCTAAGGGATAATCAATCGCTCTTATTATAATTTTAACCTGTTACCGGCTTCAGCTGGCTAGCACGAGAACAACTAAGTCAACGTAGCGCGATATTAGATTACCGCATTTTATTTGGAACAAGTCTAAATAGAGTGTATATTTGGGTGCTTTGAAAACCTCCGTACGTAAAATAGAGATCAACAAACAACAATTTGAAGAGTTCTTTCAACTGTATTGGAAGAGAATGTTTTCATTTGCGCTTAAAAGTGTAGAAAATGAAGATGATGCAAAAGAAATTGTTCAAGATGTCTTCAAATCTCTGTGGGAAAGAAGATATCAGCTAGAACTTCAGGATGCGGAGCGTTATCTATTGCGTTCGGTTAAATTAAAATCACTAGAATTTCTTCGGAATAAAGGAAATAAAGAGAGACATCATGAGCTGATCTTAAATAGCAAAGCAGCATCTTACGAAGACAATTATATTTATTACAAAGAACTCAAAAATCACTTGGATCAAGCCGTTGATTCTTTACCCAAACAATGCAAAAATGTCTATAAACTGAGTCGCGACGAAGGGTTAACTAACAAAGAGATTGCAACAAATCTACTTATTTCAGAACGAGCAGTCGAATATCATATCAGTAAAGCATTGTCAGTTATCAAAATAAGACTTAAAAAGTATTGCAATATCAATATTGCGAGATTCCTATTAATTACTTTTTTGTACTTTTGAATATACGTGGATTATCAAAAGATGGAAATCAACCAAGAAATACTTAAAAAATATGCTTCAGGTCAATGCTCTGAAGCTGAAAAGCATGCGGTTGAAAAATGGTTGGATAATAATTCATGGGATAGTATTGCGGAAAATAACCATGTCGATGAACTAGTGGGATCTGACATGTGGAATAAAATTAATGCCGATGTATATCAATATAGAAAATTCCATTGGGCCAAAATTACTGCCGCCGCCGCAGTTCTTGTAATCGGTTTTTCTGTTTTCTATCTATCTCCCCCTGCTCTGGATAGTCATACCTTTACCAATACATCAATTGAGAATAGCAAGCTCTTTACCGAGGATCATTATGATTTACAGTTAAGTAAAAATAGCACGGCCAATATTGATCTGGTCAATAAAAAACTAACCTTCAGCGGAGACTTTATGATCACGCCCAAACGGGACTTTGAGCTTGTGGATAGTAACCATAATATTCTTGTATTTAAGGCTGGGCGAGAATACTTTGTTTCTGATTCTCCGGATTTTGGTAAAATCGTTGCTTTTCAAAAAAGCGATTTGGCATTCCTCCCGTCCAATATGCAGATTAAAATTAGAGAACAATTTCAAAGCATTTAATAGACAAACATGAAGCGATTAGTATTGTTGTCTTTCCTTGCAACTTTTATTTTTTCCTGTCAACAAATTTCCAAAAAAAACATAGATCCTGATTTTGTTTTTTGTTTGTTTAACAAAGATGAAAGCCCAACCAGTTTGTTTTTCTCCGAAAGTTTGGAGGACACCCGACAACCTTCGCTACAAATTCCTTTGTCCAGCTCACGAATTCAGGAACGGGAATATATCTATAAAAATGGCTTCTTTTATCGGTTGTCAAGCCAAACCAGTGTATTTACGAAACACCGATTACAGGGGGCGTCCTTAGTCCTTATTGACAGTATACAATTAAAGAATCGCGACTTTGAAACCATCACCTGGAAAGATGACAACAATTTAATTGCGCTATGCCGAGAGGATCTTATTGCAAAAAAAGCCCAGGCCCGACTCTATCAGATTAATGTTGCAGAGATGAAAATTATTAAGGAAGATACCATCACACTTCCCTTTGCAACAAAAGAATATAACGCACTACACCTCGGACTTGTTGATATTGAAAACAATAACCTTTGGCTAGCCTATTCCTTCTTCAAATCACACGGGAAATATGGACATACCACATCTGATACGACCTATTACGCCACAATAAAATATCCTAGCTTTACACTGCAACAAATTCAGAAAGAAACTCGTTCGACCTATCCCGGTGGCTTCAACATCATACAATCCTATAGTTTTAAAGACGAATTAGGGGACTATTATTTTATGACCAATCCTGGCATAGCGCTGGGCAATAATTTAAAGCTTCCAACAGCAATTTTTAGAAAAAAGAAAGGGCAGCAGCTAGTCGATCAGCACTTTATGATCAATGTTTCCAAGTCAATTGGTAATCATGCCTATGGGATCTGGTATGTGGGCAACGGAAAGGCGATTGTTCGCAATGAACAGAAGAATTTATACACCGATTTTTCCAATTATCACGCAGTTTATCAGTTCGAATATAGACTGGTGGATTTAAAATCTGGTTCCATCGAAAGAATGCCCCTCCCATTGGATAAAGGTACCCAAAAAGAGAATGTCTGGAGTGACAAAAAGGATGTTTATATAGCGATAGATGATGCAAATGATGAGCATCGTGTATGGAAGTATAATTTGCAGACAAAAGAAATCTCCAAGGGGATACAACTCCCCAATAGTACAAACTTTATTGTACGTATGGATTATTTGAAAAAATAATCCATAGTTTCTTCAAAAAAAACAAAGCTCATAATCAACTATTTGCATATTTTTTAAAAAAATAGCTGAAATCAACATTCGGTAAGCGATCGGTATAGGCAACCTTCTTGTATATACTTAATCTAAATAAAAATGTTGAAGTCAACATCTACTTTTGTACTCTTATTAATTTTTACCGTATTTACACAGGCCCAGACCTCTCAAAAGAACGTTATTTCAGGTTTTGTCAAAGATAATTTTGGAAGACCAATCCCAGGTGCAACAATACTTCTAAAAGATCAGGTCAATGGTACGTCATCCGATGTAGACGGATATTATAAGCTACATACGAATATCCCAAACAAGGCCATCATACTTGTCACTGCGGTGGGATATAACTTCGAAGAGCGACCTCTAAACGGGAAAAATATTCAGGACTTTCAACTTATCGAGGATCGCAATTATATCGACGAGGTAACCGTAACAGCGCATAGTAAAACCGAAAATGAACAAAAAGTCGCCGAAATAAAACGATCGGGCTTTAATGTCAGTGTCATTGACATGAATAAACATGCCAACGAAGCTGCCAATTTAACACAGGTTTTAAAGCGTGCCACAGGAGTTACTATTCGTGAAGATGGTGGATTGGGCTCCAACTTTGTATTCCGTATCAACGGGCTCGATGCAAAGATCTACATTGATGGTGTTCCCATGGAAAACTTTGGGTCATCGATGTCTTTAAATAATATTCCTGTCAATCTGATTGATCGCGTCGAAGTTTACAAAGGTGTTGTTCCTGCTTTTTTGGGTTCCGATGCGCTCGGAGGTGCTGTCAATATTATTACAAAGCGGCGAGCAAGACCTTATCTGGATCTGAGTTATTCCTACGGCTCATTCAATACACATCAGGCGGCCGTCGTCGGCACATTCACCAATCCCAAAAACAAACTATCCTTCCGGATGAATGCATTTTACAATCATTCCGACAATGATTATAACGTGTATACCAACGAAAAGTACAACGTTATTTTAGAGAAAACTGTCGATAATAGATATGTCACTGTTCCTAAAGTCAAACGCTTTAACGATGCCTATACATCCGCTATGGGACAACTTGAAGTGGGTTACAGAGATGTGTCCTGGGCGGACCAATTTTATGTCGGCCTAACCTATTCTCAAAACCACAAAGAAAACCAGCTCGGAGCTAACATCAATAAGGTTTATGGCGGGGCATGGTCGGAGAGCAAATACCTGATGCCAACTTTAAACTACAAAAAGAGCAATTTTCTGGTCAAACGCCTATATGCAGATTTATTCAGCAGTTATAGTTACGATACGAGGTACGTAAGAGATACAGCCTTATACAATTATGACTGGTCGGGAAGCTGGATTTCAAATCAGATTGGCTCAAGCCCGAATCCCCAAAAAGATACAAAGTATAATTTATCAAATTACCTAGCGCGCGTAAATCTAAACTATGACTTTGATGAAGCACGCAATCAAAGTTTAAATTTCAATTACAATTTTAACACCAACAATCAAAAAGAATACGATCTAATCGGCAACTATGACAGATCTGGATTGCCCTCCTATCTAGGGAAACATATTCTTGGCCTGTCGTGGCAAAACCAATGGTTTGACAAGCGCCTATCAAATGTTTTAGCAGTAAAATATTATCGATTAGATGCATCCAAAGATATTGAAGTAGTCAGTTCCGATAACAACACCAATTCAATCAGTAGACAGATCATTCATCAGCAGAAAAAAGGGAATTACTATAGCATGAGCATTGCTTCACGGTATAGAATAACGAAAGATGGTGGTTGGAAACTATCTTATGAAAGGGCATATAATCTACCGACAATGACTGGTCTTTTTGGGGATGGACAAAATATCACACCGAATTGGGAATTAAAACCCGAACGTAGCGATAATATCAACACGGGGTTTTACTACAATACATTTATCAACGACAATCATTTTTTCAATGTCGATGTCTTTGGATTCTACCGATTGGCAGATAACTATATAAATACACGCGCAGTTACACAGAATGGGAATGCCAATTTTCAATATTATAATGTTCCCGGCGTAAAGCTCTATGGCTTCGAAGCTGAAATCAAATATGGATTTAAAGACCTTTTAGCTGTCACCCTCAATGGCTCTTATGATAAAGCTATTGATAATGCAAAATACACGGATGACTCCGGTAACAATCAGATCAGCGTGAATTACGGAAATCAACTTCCTAATCGTCCTTGGATCTATGGAAACGCTGATATAAGCCTTATCCAGAATAACTGGTTTCAGCAAGGAAGCAGAGTGCAACTCTCCTACTTATATCAATACACGCACTGGTTTTATCTGACAGAATCGTACTTGGGATCACTTGAATCCAAAGATCTTATCCCTTCCCAAAATATCCATTCTGCGGTACTTAGTTACGCTTGGGACCGCAACAAATATAATATATCCTTTGAGGCTAGAAATCTAACAGATGAACGAGCATACGACAATTTTCGACTGCAACGACCTGGACGTGCATTCTACGTCAAGCTGAGATTATCCATAATGTAAAAAATAAATAAATATATATTTTTATGAAAATCAATAAATTCGCCATCGCAATATTTGCTGCGACTGTGTTATTTTCTTCCTGCAAGAAATCACCTGACACCACTTCACCTGATGAAACTACGCCGACTTCAAACAGCTTATATAGTGTATGGGTAACGACCGCAGCGGGTTCATCTTACCTGCTCACTGCAGATAATTTGATGAAAGATACCCTACTCACTCCGAACAACAATCAAGGAATCGATATTACCTCCCACCTACCAGCAGCATTCTATGCTATTTACGCTTATGCCTATGAGGGTAAATATTACCTGTCAAATGATGGAACAAGATTTAGTCAATTTGAAGTAGTCAATAGTAAATCTTGGAAAGAAACGAACAATTACGCTTTCCCTGGAAATTTCTATCTGGGAAAAGTCCTAAAAGATATTAGTACAAAAGATGAAATGGTCATGACTAAAACAGCTGGCACGACCAATAAAGTGAAAAATGTACTGGAACAACCGATCTATTTTATGAACATCAACAATATGACAATCAATAAAACAATTGGTATAGAAATTCCAATGATCACTTTTAATCCCAAAACTCCGGAAGGAAAAGATCATAATCCATATATCGTACCGACGAGCTTCACACAAAGAGGCGACAAATTATTTGTCGGACACAAATACAGAAGCAATGAAACTCGTAAAGATATCATAGACACAGCCTACATGTATGTGTGTGATTATCCGAGTTTAGCGAATGGGAAAATTATAAAAGATGGCAGAGGAGGCTTTGCTGCGGGACACTGGGAAGTACAGACACTTACTTTTACAGATGA
This sequence comes from Sphingobacterium paramultivorum, assembly GCF_014109745.1. Taxonomy (NCBI): domain Bacteria; kingdom Pseudomonadati; phylum Bacteroidota; class Sphingobacteriia; order Sphingobacteriales; family Sphingobacteriaceae; genus Sphingobacterium; species Sphingobacterium paramultivorum. The sequence continues at coordinate 30,806 of NZ_CP058555.1, read as the reverse complement.
TAACAATGATTTATATATCGTAACCAAAAAGACTGATGCTGCTACCTATGGTTTACTGCGTATCAAGGCAGGCCAGACTACGTTCGATCCAGATTACTTCTTCGACTTGAAAGACTATAACGTTTTCAGCAACAACATTTCACAAGTTCAAAAACTAGGCGATGGCAAGGTTTACATCAGTCCATTTGTGGTCGATCCAGCAAATAAAAAGATTGTTGCAGATCTTCGGATTTTAGTTGGTGGTGGAGAATCTAAAACAACGATGAACTTTATGGAAAATGGCAAATTGTACGATGTATTCAAGACAGATGAGTCTAAATGGTATGTATATGAATACGATCCAGCAAAAAATTCGGTAAAACGCGGTGCCGAGATCGATCCGGGAATTACACAAGTTTATCACTTGAATAAGCTTAAATAAAACACCTTTAAGTTAAAGAAATACCTAGTCGATGACACTTTCAAAACTCGAGTACTCGATGATGAAACGTGTAAAATCGAATCTAGGTATTTCTAAAATATAACTCCTAGTTTAAATCAAATGAAAACAATACTCATTAACCTCTTCACATTTTTTATTATGCTGTCAGCTTCGGCACATGCTGTCTTTATTGAAACTTCGCTGAAAGGAACCAAAGGAAAGCTCCATACGGTAAAAATCGTTTATGGTGAACCCGATGAACATGAACTTATCTCAAAATGGTGGTGGTATAAAGATGGTACACAGATTACGTTGACATTAATTAAACCTGATGGAAGCACCTCATCGTTAACGACTGCCGCACAAGATAATCATCTATCGGCCTCATTCATTCCTGACCAAGAGGGCGTATACCACATTACCCTAAAAAAAGATACAGATCGGAAAGAAGGAGTCAAAACACAGTATCAGATCAATGCGATAGCGACGATCCAAGTCGGAAATTCCACTATTGGAAATACAGCAACCACTATCGATAATGAATTGTTTGTCTTTACGAACAACATAGTTTCTAAAAATAAAAAAGAGCTGTCGTTGACTTTATTCGAAAAAGGTAAACCTGCAGCAAATACAGCTGTTCAGATCATTGCACCCAGCGGATGGATTAAATGGCTGCAGACAAATGACCAGGGTATAATCAAATTCACACCAGAATGGACTGGTAAATACTTTGCGGAAGTATCGAAAAGGGAAAAAGCTACAGGACAAGACTTTGAAGAGTATAGCCGCGCAAGCTCAATGAGCTTTGCCGTAAACTAATGTGGACATGGCTGTAAGAAAGAAGAAAAATAATTCGCTGTTCAGGCAGATCAATAATTGGTTGCACCTTTGGCTGGGATTAATTTCAGGTAGTGTTGTATTTGTGATCTGCCTGATGGCCTGCCTTTGGGTTTTCAACCATGAGATTATCGATCTTGTTATCCCGAAAAAAGAAAGGCAATATATCCTTGCTTCCAGCCAGTCCTTGATTTCGCCGTCAAGGATCGTGCGAATAGCGGACTCACTCTATCCTAATGCTGTAGTAAGGGGCATTACCTATACCCGGGATCACCCCATTTCCCTTACCCTCAAAAAAAAGGAGCAAGAGGACAAAGGCAAAGAAGCTAATTCAAAAGCAAACGCACAGGTGCATCTATTACACCCATATACAGGCCAATATCTAGGTTTGCAAACAGAAGACAATTCCAAGGAAGCGCTGTTAAGAGAAAAATTGAACAGCTTTTTTGCATGGACGCTGAGTGGACACCGTTTTCTGTGGCTTCCCAGAGAAATTGGACGCCCCATTGTAAACTATTCGACCTTGGTCTTCAGTATTACCTTAATCACAGGATTGATCTGGTGGTATCCAAAAAAATGGACAAAATCAACTCGGGAAAAAAGCTTTCGGATCAAATGGAAAGCTGGTTGGAAAAGAATTAATTTGGATCTGCATAATGTGGTTGGCTTTTATTCTTTTATTTTGATTCTATTATTGGCCATAACTGGAATGTATTATGGTATCGAGTGGTTTAACAGAGCCTTGTATTGGTCAACAAACTGGGGAACGCCACTAGCCGAAAGAACTTCTGTCCAATCCGATTCTACGAAAATTGGTCAAATAGCCCTTTTCTCGACAGCTTTTGATCGCGAGATTGAGACGATTTTAACCCAATATAAAGATCCACACTACTTGACAATCACCTATCCAGACAAGGAAAAAAAAGACGCCACCATTTCGGTGTATATTCGTAATGACATGGATCGACAGTATAACAATCGCTATTATTCATTCGATCAGTATACCGGGGCATTTCTACCCAATAACATTTCCCTATTCAACAAGGATTTTGAAGAATTAAGTGCAGGTGAAAAATTCAGAAGGCTCAATTACGATATTCATGTAGGATCAATTTGGGGATTCCCCACAAAAATGCTGGCTTTTGTACTCACCTTTATTGCAGGTACACTTCCTATTACAGGCTTCATTATATGGTACAATCGCAAATGGGGAAAGAAAAAAGGCCGCAATAAATTGGGCAGGGAATCGCATACCGGGGAAGAAATGAACGTATCAAATACGAACATACAAACAACAATACGAAAACCACCGATCCGTTTCCGTCCAAAATCCACAAACCTTTAGGTTTTCGAATCACTACTATTTAATTTATGCTTAAACCGGTTCTTTCTCGAAGAAGACAAGGACACGATTATTATGACGAAATCTACATTATTATCTATATTACTATCAGGCGCTGCCACTGGACTTGTCGCACAAACGAAGTTATCTGGAAAAATATTCGACAAAGATGGGCATCCCATCAAAGGTGCCACAGCCAGTCTTTTACATTTAGCTGATTCTTCCCTGATCATGCAGGCAGATGCAGCTAAGGATGGTTCATTTCTACTACATGCGCCTAAAAATGGAAGTTACCTTATACGCTATAGCTCAATCGGCTACACAACAGTACATAGTCGAGCATATCAGTTAGCTGGAGCCGAACACTCAGCACCGCCCATTTTTTTACAACCAGTTGAACATCTGATGGAAACCGTACATGTTGTTGGACAGCAAGCTAGTGTGCGCCAGTATGCCGATAAAATGGTAGTTGATGTCGAAGGAAGTGTATTAGCTGAAGGCAACAATGTCCTCGAATTATTGGAGAAAACACCGGGGCTTGTTTCGGACGGGAAAGGAAATTTTTCAATTCAGGGTCGCGCAGGTGCTAACGTACGCATTAATGGCCGTGATATGTATGTTTCCGGTGAACAGCTTGCCAGTATTTTACGCGGACTGCAAGCATCCGAAGTCTCCAAATTGGAACTGATCAGTAATCCTTCGGCACGTGAAGATGCCGCAGGAACTGCCGGCATAATTAATATTGTGACCAAGCGAAATGCAAAGGCCGGCTTTGGGGGCGATGCCTTCATCCGAGCTGGACAGGGCCGACAATTTTATGGTGGTTTGGGCGGTGGATTACACTACAAAGTAAATGGGCTAGATATGTACTTGCAGGGAAATAAGAGCTTTGATCGGAGCAATAGTCATAATCTTACAGAAAGAAGTTTTTTAAACCAGGGTAATTTAACCTCTTTTCAGAGACAACACGAACGTAAGAAATTAGATGATGCCAGTTTTCATAGTGTTCGTGCTGGGGCAAAATATGAATTCTCGGATGGTGGAGTTTTGGATGGAAGTGTACATTGGATGACGGGCAATTATAAACCCTATGCATCTATCGAGATGGATACCTGGGATTATCCAGCCAATATTCAGACAGCGCATGCAATCAGTAACAACCGTTTTGACGAGTCGTTTAAAAACTGGACATTTAATATCAATTATATTAATAAATATGAAGGAGAAGATCACTTTTTAAAATTCAACTTTGACTTTGCTCCACACGGAAACGACTATAATAACCGGTTTGAAACCGATCAGTTTAATTTGCAAACAAACACGCAATCTTCAACAGGGAGAACAAATATTCAGGACTTGAGCAATACGACCTATTCCGGAAGGCTTGACTACAGTAAACCGTTAACAGATTCAAGCAAAATTGAGCTCGGCTGGAAAGGAACGTATTTCTTTATCAACAACGATGTCATAAATACGCTATTGGATAATGGCAAATGGATACAGGACGATGCCACCTCCAACCGCTTTCAATACACGCAGCATATCGAAGCGCTATATGCCATCTACTCCGGCAAATACAAACGAATAGAATATCAGGCTGGCCTGCGGGGAGAATATACATTTATAAACGCCAATCAGGTCACGTTGAACAAAAAAAATGACCAGCGCTATTTTGATCTGTTTCCAAGTGGATCATTGTTATATCATCTAAATGAGAAAAATACACTGAGAACATCCTTTAGCAGCCGTATCGAAAGACCGGGTGATCATGACATCAACGTATTTCGAATTTACGAAGATGCCTATAGCTACAATGAGGGAAATCCTGATCTGAAACCCGAAAAAAGTTATATTACAGAAATCGGTCATGGCTATAGGAACAAATTGTTCACCACATTAGGTATTTCATACGGGCGTGACATGATCAATTGGATTATCCGCCAAGGCGATAAAGTTGGTGAAAACTTGTCGAAACCAGAGAACATCGGGCGCTATATGAACTATAGCGCAAGTGTAATGTATAACCAAACGTTACGATCATGGTGGACAGCAAGCCACTATGTCAATGCATTTTACAACAACTACTCCGGAGAAATTGGAAATGTGAACTTAGATTCTAAAGGCTCAAGCTGGACAGCAAACAGCCGGCATACGCTGCAATTTAAATATGGATTTCGCAGCGAAATTGCATTTTATTATCGATCGGGAATTACTACTGGACCTTCCCGAACGGATAAAAGGTATGGTATAGATGTCGCCACGGAGAAAAAAATGTTTGGAGATCGCGGCATGATCAAGCTGACCGCAAATGGCCTGCTCAGAAATGCGAACCCGCAGTTGGTTAGTGAATATGGAGACCTTAAGGTATTTTATGCTGACTTTCCGGACAACAGAAAAGTCTTATTGTCACTGAGCTACCGATTTGGAGACTAAAGAAGTTGGAACTGCAATTTTGTCATATTAATTAGACTGGCATAAAAAATGTAATACTATAGATTCATAATTTAGGTTTATAATTGGTTAGTTAAAACGCTTGAATTTCCCCGATTCAAGCGTTTTTTGTTCCTAAAAATTAGCTTATAGGGTCTAGGAGACCTTCATCGGTATTCGCCATTGCCACCAGTCTACCTTGTATCTTCCAAGCGGGGAAATAATAAAACCTGAAAAATGGAAACACATTACAAAAATCACATTATATTAAACCTATATCCTGGCGAAAATCATCTGCATTTGTCAAACAATCTTATCTTTAATAGAGATAGGAAAACGGTAAATGATTATTGATTTTCAAGTGCCCAATTGGCCATTGCCTGAATAACAGGAAATAAACCTACCCCTGCCGGACTTAAGCGATAGATCACAAAAGGCGGAACAACGGGTTTTGCCTCCCTTAAGATCAATCCATCCGCTTCCAATTGTTTTAAACTCTGAATGAGCATTTTTTCTGTAATTGCAGGGATACATTTTTTAAGTTCACTATATCTCTTACAATCCGTAGACAGATGATAGATAATAATTGGTTTCCAATATCCGCCGATCTTATCCATTGTGAAAGTTACAGGGCATAATTCCGCTGCAATTTTTTTGTTTTCCTGAATCGTCGATGTCTCCTTAATTGCTGTCATGATTGTCTTGTTTATGCGTTTAGCATACTTACTATAGGGTAAGTACTTCCTTAAAAGAAAGTACAAATGTACTTTTGTATTATCACATATAAAAAATTAAACGATGAAAATTACAATAACAGGTTCTTTAGGAAATATAGGCAGACATTTAGTCGATATTCTTATCAAACAAGGTCATGAGGTAAGTGTAATCAGCAGTTCTCCTGAAAGAGCGAGCGAAATTGAACATTTGGGCGCTAAAGCGCTTATTGGTTCTATCTTTGATGTTCCTTTTTTAACAGCGAGTTTTTCAGGTGCAGATGCTGCTTTTCTGATGACTCCTCCCAATTTAGGTGGCCAACATATTGTTGAGAATACCGCAAATGCAGGAAAAGCCTACGCGACAGCCATAAAGTTGGCTGGCTTAAAAAAAATAGTGATGTTAAGCAGCGTTGGTGCTGATTTTGATGCTGGAACAGGACCAATTCGCGGTTTGCACCAAATTGAAGAGATATACAAAACACTACGCGATGTTCATATCACCTTTTTGCGTGCCGGATATTTCTACACGAATTTTTATAACGATATTCCATTAATCAAAAACGCAGGTATTGAAGGATCAAACTTCCCTTCAGAAATAAAAATTCCATTGGTTGATCCCTTAGATATTGCTACTGCCGCAGCCGATGCGCTCCAAAATTCAGAAGTCGGACATCACGTGCGTTATATTGTTAGCGATTATGTTTCAGGAGCAGAAATTGCCCACACATTGGGAGCTGCTATTGGTAATCCAAACCTGCCATGGATTGAATTTACCGACGAACAAGCTTTGGACGGTATGTTAAAGGCGGGACTTCCAACAGAAATTGCATCACTCTATGTAGAGATGGGGCAGGCAATCCTTGCAGGAAAATTACAACAAGATTTTGAAATTCAGGGTCAGCCTATCTATGGTAAGATCCAATTAAATCATTTTGCCATTGATTTTGCTAAACGATTCCAAAAACTATAGATCAATAAAAAAGGGTATTTTAAGTTGTAATAACTAATAAGATCGGCCCTTTTTTATTAAATTTAATAGAGATGAGCACGATATTCACTCGGACTCATCCCTATTAAATCTATTGAACTAAACATCCTGCGCAGCTCTCTGAATAGGTTATGAAAAGCTTGAACTTCCTTCGTATCATACCATTAAAATTATCCATGTGCCTAAAGTTAAACGGAAATACTCTTTATTAAAACAGAATACAGGTCTTCAGGCTTGACAGGTTTGATTAACCAGCAATTTATAGCCAGAGAATGACAAAGCGGTTCTATGTCTTGCTCTTCAGCACTAAAAATGGGAATTATGTTGTGCTCAAAATTGTTATTAAATTTTTTTTCGCGAATATTCTTTATTGTTTCGATACCACTGATAATAGGCAATTGATTGTCGATCAAGATAGCGTCAAAACAGCGTCCCCCTTTTAACATCTGTAATACTTCAAATCCAGTTTTTGCCTGTACGCTATCAATATTCTTTAAAGATAACATCCGAGCCAAAGCATTTCGTTCAGATTCTTCTTCTGCAACAACGAGTACACCCTTTATTTTTTTCAATCCCTCCCACTCATTTATTTCCCAAATAGAACGCACATGAATGTTGAAAAAGAAACGGCTTCCTACACCAAAAGTACTCTCCAACTTCAATTCACTGTCCATCATTTTAAGCAATTTATTCGATATCGTCAGTCCTAAACCAGTGCCGCCATAACGTTTAGTCATCGAGTTATCTTCTTGCGTAAATGCATCAAATATCCGCTCCAATTTGTCCGCTTTGATACCTATGCCTGTGTCTTTGACACTAAAGCACAGAACAGCCTGGTCTGTATCATGTGATTCTACTGTAATGCTTAGCTCAATGGTTCCTTTCTCGGTAAATTTTGTGGCATTACTTAATAAATTCATCAATACTTGCTTGATGCGAAGAGCGTCAACCCAGATATAATGCGGTACATCGGCAGCGATATTCAGATAAAACGCTAGATTTTTGGTTTTGATCTGCAGATTAAGAAAGTTCGTCAACTGAATAACCAGGTCGTGGAGATCGGTCTGTTCAATTTCCAGTTCTAACTTTCCGGCTTCAATTTTAGAGAAGTCCAAAATGTCATTTACGATGCCAAGCAATAAATTAGCGGATTGATCAACGATCGTAAGGTATTCCCGTTGCGTATCCTCCAATGCTGTTCCAAGCAATAAATCGGTAAAGCCGACGATTCCATTCAGCGGTGTACGAAGTTCGTGGCTCATATTTGCCAAAAATTGTGATTTCGCTGCATTTGCCTGCTCGGCTACTAATTTTGCCTTTTCCAGCTCCTCGCGTTGATGAATAATCCGACTAATATCTGTCGCAATCGCAAGATAACCGATGACATTGTCGTTAATATCCCTAATATGAGTAACTGCTAAGGAAACATATAATTGAGATCCATCTTTTCGACAATAGGTCCACTCTCTCTGCTCAGCACCGTGTAGCTCTGCCATATCTACAAAGAAACGAAGTTTATCTACCGAACGTCCCAATTCGACCTCCAGTTCTTTCGTCCTCAACACGAGCTCCTCTTCTAAATGAAAGTGTGCAAGACCAAATTTACCAATCACTTCTTCACTACGATATCCCAAGAGGTTTTCAGCCCCTGTATTAAACAATGTAATTACACCTGCGTTGTCGGTCGCAATAATACCGACAGCAGAAGTTGCATCCAACACTTCTGCAAGTAGTTTTTTTGAATTTGAAGACTCTGCTTCGATACGTTTACGCTTATCAATATCCTGAAAGGTACCGTATAAACGTACACAATGACCATTTTCAAAATCAGCATTTCCCAATGCACGTATCCACAGTTCATGACCAGCGAAGGTGACAATCTCTAGTTCCAAGTCCCAAGCTTCTCCCGTAGCGAGTGCCTGTTCAATTGCAGTCCGTATTTTATTTCTACTTGCTCCCGCTTTATAGAACCGTAACGCAGTTGTCAGCTCTGGTTCATAGTCTTCGGGTACCTCATGAATTTCTCTCGTAATTTCGGACCAAACAATCTTCCCATCAGCAGGCGTATATTCCCAGCCTCCAATTCTAGCTACCCTTCCAGTCCGCATCAATGTCGCCTGTGCATGCTTAAGCTTCTTTTCTAGAAAATGTTGTTCTGTAATATCTACTGCATTACCAATCACATAAGGTATTTTTTTTTCACTGGCCTGGAGAATATTGTTAAACATCCAGATACGCATGTCACCCGAACGAGTCATGGTACGCATTTCTCCTTTGATTGTTCCATGCCGAACAATCGCATCCAGGTAGTCCTGTAAATTCTTGTGCCCCTCCGATGGAACAATATCAAAAAGAGATAAAGTCTGAATCTCATCTCTCGTATAGCCTAAGATCCTGGCTCCAGCATCATTGACGCTGATGAAATTCCCTTTCAGATCATGGGTACACATAAGCCCCTGAGAATTATCGAAAAATGCTTTCAGCTTTTGTTCACTTTCCTTGTATTTTTCTTTCTCCTTTCTGTTGACAATAAGCGTAACAACTTCATCCCGGAGAAGGGTTAGAATTTCTCTTTGATGCTGGTCGAGTTGCCTTGGAACACGATCGATAACACATAGCGCACCTAAGGCATAGCCATTGGGATCGATTAAAGGTAAACCAGCATAATAACGGATATTTGGTTCTCGGGTAACAAGCTCATTGGATTTGAAACGTTCGTCTTTTTCAGCATCTTCAACTTCCATCAGTTGATCTTCTTTTAGGGTATACTGGCAGAAAGATACATCCCGTCTGGTTTCTTCAGTCTCCAAACCAACGCGCGACTTAAACCACTGCCTGTCTTTATCCACCAACGAGATCAATGAAATAGGTGTACCGCATACAAGCGATGCAATTTTTGTAATGCGATCGAATTCTTCCTCTGTTGCAGTATTTAAAATTTCGTACTCATGCAACACGCGTATTCGATCCGATTCATTTGTAGGCGACAATTTAGCATTCATACAAAAGCCTGTATTCGTTATTAGTTTTATCTTCGAAATCTTTATAGGTTCTAATATCTAGCTTGCTCTAGCGTATAAATAATATTTCACTAATCTTCCAATGATTGATTTAATCATTCCCACGCCCAACTAAAATATATTTTGTATTAACACTCCTGATTCTATGGTAAAACATCGAAAACCAGCGCTAATAGCATGATAAATATAAACATGAACACCGCTACGTTAAAATAGTTTTAAATAAAAAAACAAACTATTAGATTAAAAGTCTACCAACAATAAGTACTCCACTCCCGCCTACCTTTTGCGCTTAAAATTATCCAAAGCCAACTGTTATCCTTTCCTAATAACACGCCATATGAAACGAACATGCAATAAATGTAACGAATAATATATACCTGAGTCGATTGAAAATAGAAATCATCAAAATCTTTTAGGACTGTTCTGTCTTTGGCGCCCATAAAGGAGAAGATTATATCAGTTTTTCAATGCGAAAAAAATATTTTAAAAAAAATTGAACTTGTGAAATCCAAGCTTTCCAAAAAGTCGTAAATGGGTATAAGTACAGAGAAAAAATTATAAACTAAAAGACTTTTGTTATGGAAAAGATAACCTCCCACAACGAAACACTATTGAACTCCAATAGTGACATGGACAAAAGAGATCTCAGACGAAGAGACTTTTTAAAATATGCAGGAGCCAGCGCAGCGACATTAGCCATACTCGGTATGTCGAGCTGTAAAAAAGACCACGACGATGGTATGGATAACGGCGGCAAGGGCATGTATTTTGGCAGCGGCGACATTGCTATCCTAAATTATGCCTATGCACTTGAACAACTTGAAGCCGCATTCTACATCCAGTTAGTCAATAATCCTTATAGCGGTATGACGGATATGGAAAAATCTTTTTTCACCGATATCCGTGATCATGAAATTGCACACCGTGAGTTTTTCAAAGTGGCCTTGGGTGCAAAAGCCATTTCAAGTCTCGAATTTAACCTAGCTGGCGTCAATTTCAGTAGCCGTGAAACAGTACTGGCAACAGCAAAAACATTTGAAGACCTTGGTGTTTCGGCCTACAATGGTGCTGGTTGGCTAATCAAAGATGTCAATTATTTACTATTGGCAGGTAAGATTGTTTCCGTTGAAGCACGACATGCTGCTTGGGTCAGGGATATGATCGACAACGGCAGTTTTGCCAATCAAGAAGTAGTGGATTCAAATGGTCTTGATCTCGCAAAGAGTCCAAGCGTGGTGCTTAGTGCCGCTGCACCATTTATTAAGTCCAAGATTGATGTTAGTGATCTACCAACCTATTAATTCACCCAAAATCTGATTATCATGAATCTCTTAAACGTTTTTGAACAAATAAATGCTGTAGATCCTGAATTCAGCGATCGCATCAGCCCTCGCCGTGAAGCAATCAAAAGTTTGGCTTCCATGAGTAAAAAAGTAACCTTGGCTGCCCTGCCCTTTATGATAGGTGAACTCTTTAAAAAAGCCTACGGTGCCACTGCGCCCACAGATGTAAATGGAGTACTCAACTATGCCTTGACATTGGAATATCTCGAAGCAGAATATTATACAATGGGTGTTGCCAAAGCAGGTCTTATCCCCACAGGTAAACCACTTGGTGCGATAACCACCATTCGTGACCATGAAGTTGCACATGTGAATTTTCTTAAACAGGTACTGGGAAGTAAAGCTGTTTCAAAACCAACCTTTGATTTTACTGCTGGTGGCACTTTTGGCAATGTTTTCAGTGACTATGACACATTTTTAGCTGTCGCACAAGCATTTGAAGATACTGGTGTAAGAGCTTATAAAGGCCAGGCGGGAATTTTACTTGGCAATCGCGTTGTACTGACTGCTGCGCTGCAGATCCATTCGGTTGAGGCAAGACATGCCTCCCATATCCGTCAAATGCGCCGTGCCCGCGGAGGTGGAGCCGCCAATCAAAAACCTTGGATTACGGGAGGCAATGACAGTGGTATAGGAGCAGTTGTCGATCCGGTATATGCAGGCGAAAATAATGTGACACAAGCGGGAGTGGATATTACGACTTTGCCAGGCGCCTCGGGGAAAATTTCGACCAATGCGGCAACCCAGTCATTCGACGAACCTCTAACTGCAGAAGCTGTACTTAATATTGCAGGTTTATTTATAAAATCCTAACAAAAGACGTAGTTTACCTGTTTTTAGCATGTCCTGATCGGTTTATCCCATCAGGGCATTTTTTTTATATACTCCCCATCACACATAATGCACTGAGCGTTGGCGCATCTTTTCCGCCTTCATCTTCCAGTGTAATGGCAAAAGCCTGAGCTTGGGGAATATCGAGCATCTTACTTGCCGTGTCTCCTTTTGAGTCCAATGGAAAAACACCTGCATTAACAGGTTTACCGTCAACCATTGCCCACAACTGATATTGCTTTCCTTTAGGTGCAACAGGCATATGTTCAATACTCAGATAAACTGCCTTTGATGTCTGATCCCAAAATACCAAAGCACGGTAATCGGGTTTACTTTCTACGCCCTTAAGAGGGATTGTTTTGATCGCTGGGTTTTGAACGAGTGCCCATTTGTTCTGTAATGTCGCTACTTTTTCTTGTTCAGCATCAAGTAAGGACGTCGTCTGATTTAACTTATTTGCTGTATCCTGTTTGCGTTGATATAAGAAAATATTAGCACCAATACTAACAGCTAACAATAGACTCGCTGCAACCATCCACGTATACGACCGAGCACCGAGCGTTTTCTTGTCGGCACCGATAGCAATTACTTCGCTATGGCCTGTCGAAGCGGGCGCGAGTACTTCGTTGACTTCCTGATCTTCGCTTGGCACAAGATTTTCCGCTATGAGTTTATTCCATATATCTTGTTTGAACTGCATAGGCATCTCCATCGCTTGGCTATCAGCCAACTCTTCGAGTGCAATTTCTGCTTCGATGATGGCTTGTTCCACTTCGACATTATTTTTTCGAATACAATTCAAGATGCTCACTTCCTCTTCAGAAGCCAGCCCCAAAACGTACGATTCAATAATCCCCGACGATATGTATGCTCTAATATCCAAAATTAACGATACTCCTTTAGTAATTGTTGTAACTGTATAAATGCCGCTCTGGTACGAGTTTTTACCGTTCCCAGCGGGACATCAAGTTGTTCAGCTATTTCTTGTTGTGTATATCCTTCATAGTAGGCCATCTCAATCAAGATACGCCATTCAGGCTTCAATTTATCTAAAATATTTCTGAATCCAATAAAATCTGCTTTCGTATGTAGTTCGTCCTGACTTTGATCTTGTTCTTCCTCCCTATTTACGATATTTGAAAGCGGTTGGTTTTTCTGTTCGTTTACGATCGCTTTTGATTTTCGATGATCGAGGGCTGTATTACGGGCAATGTTGATCATCCAGGTATAAAGACGGCCTTTTTCGGCATCGAAAACATCGATGTGTCTCCAAATTTTGACAAATACGTCTTGTATGACTTCTTCCGCATGCTCAGTTGAAGCCACTATACGACAAACCACACCAAAGAGCGCATTGGCATAGTGATCGTAAAGATAACTAAAAGCCTGCTGATTCTTCTTTTTCAACAAAAGAATCAATGTTTCTTCAGAAAGGTTGTGTAATGGACTCAAATTTCACGTTTATAATGATCTAAAGATGGATATTAAAAATCAGAAAAAAAAGCAACTAAAATAAAATAAGTTAAAGTACCTATAAAAAAGGTTAAAATACCTACTATACCATAGCATATATGCGGATGGCACTTGTTATTCGTGTTTTTACATTGTTCAATTCCTGTTTTGGGTTATTTAATTCTACTAGTTGTCCAATTAGAACGGATCAATTTAACTTAATTAGGCCAGATAATCAGCTTGTAGTTTTCATTTTCGGCTAACCTGGTATACACAGTTAGATTTACTAAAATTCATCTAATAGCTTAATTTACAAGAAGAATTACCCTTGGAAATTGGATTTATCAACAGCATATCACATGTTGCCAGATAAAATTCATCAATTAGCTGGATAATCAAATCATCTCTTTCGTTATTAATAGCTAGTCCCACCCAATTTTTTGAGGGAAGATATTTACTTCGGGTCCATTGAACAGGCTGTTCTATTTGTTTTTCTGAACGCAACCATTCTAATCCACTATCATTGAAATATATCTTTTCATTTGACAAATCCATCACGATGAAAGGTCTTTTCTTAAAATAGAAAATGCTTATATCAAGATCTGCAATTACATTCATTCGAATATGTTTTTTGAGATGCATATATGCATTTATACGGGTTAGTGTTGACATCTATTTATCTTATTGGCTATAATAAAATCGTCATAAATTTCCATGAACATTCAAAGCAGGCGAAGTGTTCATCAGACGAGAATCAAAGATATTCGAACCAGCGGTCTAAGTGGGGGTATATTTTGTTCTAATAGGTGGAAAAAAATGTTAATGTAAGTTGAAAATACGACGGATAAAACCACTAATTTACCAAGCGAAAGGATATGTGTTAGTTTGCCGCCTTACAGGTTTCGGCGAATCGTAAAATGCCTGCACGGATTGTAAATACCACCATTGAACCAATGTTGCAATGGTTTAAATTTGATAAACAACAAAAGATATGCGAAAAGACAGTAAAAGCAGGTCATTTATTAAAAAAATTCTAGGCTTAATTAGTCTTATCCTTATGGTGACAAATAGTAAAGCACAGCAAATCACGCACTACTTTCCAAGCGGAAAAGATAAGGCAAAGACAATCAGTGGACAGTATGGTGATAATAGCGGAATTTGTCTTTTTGAAGATGGCAAATTTCTGTTATATGGTTATGCTACATCTGTTTTCGGGTCCTATATTTTTGAAAAAGATTACCTGCTTTTCTATCCGGATGAAGCCCCTTTATTTCAACTGTATGGGCGTCACAATGCTAACTTCAAAGACAGTACTCGTTTCAATTTGGCAGGTTTTGAAGGCGGGAAAACTTATGTACAATTTGATAATGACAGCACACATCGGGTTTTCAATGACAAGGCAAACTGTTTCAGCCCCCCTTTTGTTCATCAGGAATCCAAACCGGTTCAATCGCTTAAGTTTATTGTACAAAGTCAGTATATGGAAGATGATAGCACTTATCAAGTCTTTCAGTATACCAATGCAGGAAAATTCAATGATTTTATAGCTGCTTATAACAAACCCCAACGTGCGCGTCAAAATTTTAGTGCTTATCTATATTTAGCTGAAGGTAATAAATTAGCGATCAGGCTTTCCAATTATGGTGGAGAAAGAGGTTTTTTAAGAGAAAATCAAGACGGTTCAAATCAAGAGCATTGGAACGAAATATTGGCCATGAGGAAGGATTATGATCAGTCAAACTATACCGACCCCACAGAAATATTTAGCAATGCACATTACACAATATTTTACCCTGACCTCGAACAGTACATTTTAGATCCTGTCACCAAAAGATATATCAGCAAGTTTGCATCAGACAATGAAGCATTTTTTGCGGGAAATCCTGAGCAAGACGATCGGTATTTAAATAAGTACATCCGGCAGGGTCTGTCCTTTCTGCAAGATGAAAGATTCGATAAATCAAAACTAGCTAAGACCAGCTTATTCTTTACGAGCTGTGACGAACCTGAAAAATCATATCATTATGAAAATGGATCACAGCAATAATCGCTCAAAAGCCACAGCAATGATTCAAATAGGATTTTAGCACTAATAAGAGTAACAAACAGTGGCATAAACGGCAATTAATACTAGCGTGACCTCTTAAATATGGCTTAATTTTGGTAGTAATAACCGGATAACATATACACTAGTTTTATTTCGGCAAAGATGATGAATTATATAACGATTATTATTGGACTGGGAATTTGCTCACTGGCAAGTTGTGCAACTCAAAAGGAAAGTATTGCAAATAGAAAAGAGACAGAAAGTGTATCCTTAGCTGAGGGACAAAGAATATCATTGCGAGAATATCCGATCAAGATCAAATTTAAAGGTATTTCAGAAGATAGCCGTTGCCCTGAAGGCGTCAACTGTATTTGGTCTGGAGTTGCGGTAGCAGAAATTGAGATCGCAGAAAAAGCAACCGAACCCACGATTATAAAGCTCGCTACAATAGATTTACAGGATAGAGGCTATCAAAGAACTGCCAATACCAACGGATATACCATTTCATTACAAGATATCGCCCCTTATCCGAACAAGGAACAAGGGACACAAACGCTACGGGGTAACTACAAAATCTCTGTTATCGTACAAAAAACTGTAAAATAAGCCCTTAGCAGTTTGCTAGCAATCGTCCTATGGCAATAGTCATTGAAGAATGACTCAATTTTTTAAAATACCAATACATATATTTTAATTATATGCTTGGATACTTATTGGTTCATTCCTTGAAAAATAATACCTTTGCCAAAACCTCATTTATGAAAAAGTTTTTTAAATTTATTAAGATCACATTTTTTTCTATACTGGCCATTATTGGGCTATTATTCCTCTATTTTTTCATTTCCAATCGGATATTTATAGGAAATACCAATGCGGAAAATATAGCGTATCTCAAGCTCCATAAAACGGAGATTAAGGATCGTATTGTAGATTCTCTATTCGACAATAGCTTCTATAATTCGGATATTTTTTTACTTGGGGAAATTCATGGCTACGCAGACAATCAAAAGTTGGACAAAGAGCTGCTATTCTATTTGAACAAAAAACTCGGTGTTAAATATTACATTGCTGAGATGGATAGTACAAATGCCAATAAACTAAACAGCTTTTTATCCAAGCCCCTAAAAGATAACGCCCTACTGAAAGATGTGGTTAGCTCCATTCGCAAACGTATTCCGCAACAGTCTAGTTTAGAGCTATATCAAAAATGGGGTGAAATTTATGATTATAACCGCACCCTTGCCGATTCGGCAAAAATCACTGTTATTGGCATAGACAAAAGCTTTACAGCGGATAAATCTGACGTGTCCAGGGATTCAGCTATGCTATTAAATTTGGAAAATTATATTAAAAATCGTCATATTGATGGTCAAAAACTATATGGATTATTTGGTTTCTTTCATGTTTTACAAAAAGGAAAGGATGCAACCAACGATCCTTTTGCTACACGCCTGAAAAATAAAGGATATAAGGTCTCTAGCTTTGTTAGTTATACCATTGCTAGTGAAATGTATCTCCCAAAGCATCCTCAATTTCCAACCCCTGCAGATGAAAAAGTAGATTGGGTAAATGCAGATGGCCCACTTATGCTCGTGAAAGGCATTCAGGATCTAAAAGAATTAAGTCGACCAAATAGTATATCATTGTTTAAACTCAATGCAGCACATTCACCCTATGCTACTTCTCAAAATTTAATAACTGTAAAATCACGGCTTTTTGGCGAGAATATCATACCCGCTGAGAAGACTCATACAACTGATTTTTTTCAATATGTATTTTTGTTGCGAAATTCAAAGGCCTTAACAAAACTTGATTAGGACAGCAAGCATTTCATCGAAAAATCGGGTAAACAGGCCGTCTGTAGATCATGTGATCAAAGAGACAAGCATCCTAATGAAAAATATTCCATTCATAAACAGGATGATCCGTATTTAAAAGAAGGAATCTAGCTTATCGACTTGCAAGATATCACTTTGGTTTATATATTTGCGACATCATAAGAAATCCTAATGCGGAAGTGGCGTAATTGGTAGCCGCACCAGACTTAGGATCTGGCGCCGCGAGGCGTGGGGGTTCGAGTCCCTTCTTCCGCACAAAAAAACTCCCGAGCTCATAAGTTCGGGAGTTTTTTTTTAGAAATTAGTTCTTAGCTACACGATTTAAACCGACCAGTCAAATGGTTTTGTACAAGGATCACATTCAAATTTTAAAACCTTGCCTAGACTTTTGGCTTTTTTCCCTTTTTTCACAAATACATACGCTAAATCTACATATTCTTCCACTTCCACTCCGCTTTCGTCTCTACCTTTTACGATAACAGAATAATATTTCCCATCAGGATATTGCTTGAAAAATACTTCGTTTACAGTAATCTTTTTCGGTGCTTGATTGTCGCAGCAGCTACACCATAAAATAACAATGGGTTCTTTCTTAAGATATGCAACTGCGGTTTCCGCTTGTTTTTGTGTTAGGGCCTGGAGTTGGTCTGCTTTTGAGAATAAGGCTGTGCATAACAACAAAAGAAGAAAAACGGTCTTTTTCATACAAATAGTTTTAAGTTTAAAAGAATTCATCAGCAAAGACTATGCCTGTAGATGCACGAAAAATAACAGCAGCTTTCCTTAGGAATGAAATAGTCGGTTATTTCTTCGCTAATTCTGGGCAGCGTATTGGATTTACCCTAACAGAAAGGCCTTATAAATTAACAACTTAAAAAACCTGTTCTCAAGATACAAACGGTGTCCCTAATAGATGGCGTTAGTATCTTGAGAACAAATTAATATTTTATTTTTCCCAAACCAATGCACTTGCGCCAAGAATAGCAGCATCAGCTTCTTCCAATTCACTAAAGACAAGTTTCACTTTATTCCTAAACAAAGGAAAAAGATTTCTTTCCATGTGCAGCTTCGCAGGTTTTAAGATAAAATCACCGGCTTTAATTACCCCACCAAATAGGAGAATTGCTTCAGGAGATGAAAACATCACAAAATTGGCCAGGGCCTCACCCAGCTTCTGTCCCGTATATCTAAATACTTCGATGGCAATCGCATCCCCTTTCAAAGCACATTCATGAACAGTCTTCGAATTTATAGCATCTTCTGGATACTGATTTAACATCGACTCAGGAAATTCAGCTCTCATTTTCTTTGCCGTGATCGTTATTCCTGTCGCGGATGCATAAGCTTCTAAACTTCCTTCAGAACCTGTGCTCCAATGCTTCCTTCCTCCAGGTTTAACAATGGTATGGCCTAATTCTCCAGCAAATCCGTCATGACCATAGATAAGCTTTCCGCCGGCGACGATACCGCTGCCGACACCTGTCCCTAGGGTAATCATAATAAAATCTTTCATTCCCCGCGCTGCACCAAAAAGCATTTCACCATAGGCTGCAGCATTGGCATCGTTGGTTATGGTACAGGGAATGTTAAACTTAGCGGTCATTAAATCACTGAATCGAATGACACCCTTCCAAGGAAGATTTGGCGCATGGTCTATGGTTCCAGTATAATAATTCGCATCCGGAGCACCAACGCCAATTCCATCAAAGCTATCTTTACCTCCAAAATTTTCAATTAAAGGAGATGCTTTTTCATACAACGCATCGATAAAATCCTCTACTGTCTCATAATCATCTGTTTTTATGCTTCCCTTTTCAAGTACTTCACCGCGATGATTGACCACGCCAAATTTCGTATTGGTCCCTCCGATATCTATTCCCACCGCTACGCGTCTTGATAAATCTATTAACGACATTTCTATTTCTTGTTTCTTAGTTCTAAAATTACTAAAAGATAATATTTTATGAGCAGTCGACAAAATCTTCTTGCCATTTTATATCTGTAGGGAACGCTATTTATGATCACGAGCAATCCGATCAAAGTTGGATGTGTCCGGCATCGCTACTTTATTTTACCGCCTACGCACAACAAATTACCAAAGGCGGCATAGTTTTAGCACGTTAAGAATAGTTTAGGCCCTATATTTATATTTTTTAGTACAACAATAAATTTATGAATAAAATATTACGATTTTTTGATCTACACCAAGGTGAAGAAAAAAAGGAAGCTGTTCTGGAAAATGTTGTCAGCAATATTTCTTTTCGCGGAGCTAATGCCTGGATTCTAGCCTGCGCGATTGTAGTGACGTCTGTTGGATTGAACGTAAATTCTACTGCCGTCATTATAGGAGCCATGCTGATATCTCCGTTAATGGGGCCAATAGTAGGAGCTGGATTTGCCTTAGGGACTTTTGACTTTCCGTTATTAAAAAAATCGTTAAAAAATCTACTGATCGCCACATTGATCAGTTTAGTCGTGTCGTTTATCTATTTTCTTTTAAGTCCCTTCAAAGAGGCACAATCTGAATTACTAGCACGCACATCACCCAATATTTACGATGTCATGATTGCAATCTTCGGTGGTCTGGTCGGTGTCATTGCTATTACAAGAGTGGATAAGGGCAATCCAATTCCCGGAGTAGCAATTTTGCAACAGCCCTGATGCCTCCGCTCTGTACCGCGGGCTATGGGCTCGCAATAGGCAATTTCAGCTATTTCGCCGGCGCATTATTCCTATATATAATAAACTGTGTTTTTATCTGCATTTCGACCTTTGTGATTGTCAAATATTTACGGTACCCCAAAACACATTATGTCGATCAGCAACGGGAAAAAAGAATTACGCAAAGTATTACCATCATCACAATTATACTTGTATTGCCGAGCGTATATTTTGCCTACAATCTACTGCAAGAAAAAAAATACACAAACAAAGTAAATCAGTTCGTTCAACAGGAATTGAGCAATAAAGGTTATACGGTTATTTATGAAAAACTGGAGATGAATGGTAATCCAAAGAAATTAGAACTGGCTTTCTTATCAAAAAAATTCAGCAAAAAAGAAGTTGAGTCTCTACAACACAGCATGGAAACATTTGGGATTACCAATACCTCGCTGGTTATTCATCAGGACAGTTTAGACCTAAAATCGAGTATTCTTAGCGAAATCGATAGGCGTACCGCTGCTGTAAGTGAAAAAGACCTTACCATAAGAGCTCTCAATAATGAACTTACCAAATACCAATTGGCCAATCCACAGCTCGATCGGGATATCTTGGTATTGTTCCCCGAACTAAGCTCCTATAGCATTGGTATACAACAGCATTACAGCAAAAAGGATAGCTTAGCCAACCTTGTCGCATTTATTTATTCTACCAAAACTCCGCTACCTCAAACACAACAGGAAAAGCTACAACAATGGCTACAAAATCATTTTCCTAAAGATAGTGTGGAAATTATACGTAAATAGACTTGAGTCAGCTCGTTCTATGCCGACGATCCGTCGGTTTAAACAAGCTCTTTCTTCACTTCCTGAAATCCACTACCTTTTAAGACAATTAGCCGTACAACACTTATATCCGCCTTTCTTTCACAATCGACTAGTTTTCCGGAGACAAGTTTTGAACTATTTTTACTACTTGCGGTCGCCGTGCTTATTTATGGAATCATTCTTTGGTGGACCTGGCGGAGTCGTTAGCTTTTGATAATCCCTACTGTTTTAGAAGAGCTGCATCTCTTATAAAGATTTCAACCCTGCTCCGATCTTTCTCATTTAATTTAACATAACCTTTTACAATAACAGGATTCTCTTTTAACCACACTTTATTGTTGTCGCTCAGCGTAACCTCCACCATTGGTGGAATACCATTTTGTCCGCAAAACATACATTGCTGCACTGGCAAAACCGACAAAAGGAACCTATTATGGCGAAGACCGGCCTTTAACGGTACCATATAGCCTTGTAACTCTACACTTGTTCCATCCAGTTTCACCAGCTTACTCGGAAAATAGGGGGTGTAAACCGTCTTGCCATTAACCTTGTTAACTTTATAGAGCATAGTGTCAAAGGTTTTCCAAACCTCATTCATCAAAGGCTTATGATCGACCAAATGTTGTGATTCCGTTACCCCTTGAGAAAAGACTGGATTAGTTTTACTTCCTGCAATAACAAACAAAAAAACTAGAATAAATTGCTTAAACATAACGTATTAAAGATTTGTCTATCAAATATAGTTAAAAAACACAAAAGCAACCATATTGCATTTACTGTTTTTTAACTATATTTATAACACGAATAGCGCTATGAAATGACAACTCCATTTGACAATAGGCAACAGGTATAATCAGCACGATTTGATAAAAATTAATATATGAACACATTATTAAAAAAAGATGCGGCATCCAATCCGGAAGATTTAGGAGACCAACACATGATGACTTCAATGGATACTCCCTTACGCTCCGATGCATTTGATCGAACAGACGAAGAAAAAATCAACAAGATATCTCAACTTTTTAAGGGCATTATGTATGAACTTGGCCTCGACCTCCAAGATGACAGTCTGAGCGGAACGCCCTATCGTGTAGCAAAAATGTATATCAACGAATTGTTTTATGGCCTTAATCCGGTTAACAAGCCCAAGCTGTCCACCTTCGAAAATCGCTATGGCTACAATAAGCTATTGATAGAAAAAGACATACGGGTAAATTCAGCCTGTGAACACCATTTTTTACCAATCGTAGGGCGGGCACATATAGGCTATATCCCCAAAGACCGCGTAATAGGACTATCAAAAATAAACCGCATTGTAGACTATTATGCGCATCGCCCACAGGTGCAGGAACGTCTTACTTTACAGATTTACAATGAGCTCAGATGTACCTTAGCAACAGATGATATTATTGTTGTGATTGATGCCGATCATCTCTGTGTCTCCGCTCGGGGTGTCAAAGACACTAGCAGCAGTACAACAACACTGGAATACAGCGGTATATTCTTATCAGAAAGTAAACGAAACGAATTTTTCAATTTATTGAAATAAGATCTGCCTTTCCCCAACTTTCGTTGGGATAATAACAGAAGCAGATTAAATGTATAATCATCGCAAATGAATACAGCTCATGCTCGTCCAGTAACCATTTTAACTGGCTTTTTAGGTGCAGGAAAGACGACTTTTCTAAATGCCCTAATGAAATCCTATCCGAAAAAACGTTTTGCTATCATTGAAAATGAGATAGGACAACTAAATATAGATAGCTCCTTGCTCAATGAAAACTATGGACAACTGGTAGCACTCCAAGAGGGATGTCTCTGTTGTACGCTGAACGATGAACTTTACACCGCACTCGAATCGCTCTATCAAAAACAGGACAGCTTTGATGAACTCGTTATTGAATGTACAGGTCTTGCTATACCCGATGCTATAACAGAACCCTTTACAATGCATCCAATGTTTAAGAACTACTTCCCATTAAAAAAAATTATTTGTTTGGTTGATGCTGCACTTATTGAAGATCAGATCAAGGAAAGGGATGAAGTGTTACGGCAAATCACGGCCGCCGACGTCATTATCATCAACAAAACGGAAGCGGTACATTCAGCATATTTGAGCTATTTAAGCAACTACTTAGCACATGTAAACCCACTTGCGAAAACTCTCCAGTCAACAGTAACGGAGGGATTTCCTTTCGAAATAATTGAAGGAATAAAGTACACAAAAAAAATAGAAGCTTTTTCTTTTCTGAAGAATGTTAATCTAAGCAGTTCAATGATACTTGGCAAATCAAGTCTGACAAAACAACATCTGAGTGATATTGCAACGCGCGTCTATACTTTTGCTGAAGAATTTAATTTCGTAAACCTTTTTCTCGGCTTGAGCAAACTTGTCGGCAAGTATCCAAACAAAATTTACCGAATGAAGGGAATTGGTTATAAAAAAGATGAAGAAAATAAAATCATTATACAGACAGTCGGTTCACGTGTCGATATGGACTACGGTAACAAGTGGAAACAGGATGAAAGAAAAATGAATACACTGGTATTTATTGGAAAAGAGCTGGATAGTCTCTCCATACAAGATCTCCTGATACGTATGTTGACCATCAAAGCGAAGCAATAAACGATTTATAGAAACAATTGTCTACGTAAAAAGACCTCTCGGACACAAATCCAAGAGGTCTTTCCATGGCTAATTATCCTTGTTTTTTGTTTTATTTAATAAGCCAAATAATGTCATTTTGGGTATCTGATCCATTAAACTGACGTTGCAAAGCTTCTTTCAAGTAAGTTTCGTTGGTACTGTATTCGGTCTTAGGGTATGCCCACCGTTTCGGTATCTGGTTATTATTGGCATTCGAAGGTCCTATATCAAAAACTGGCACTCCTGTCCGGCGCTGCTCAAAAAACGCCTGTTTTCCTGAGTTTTCAAAAAATGCCACATACTTTTGTGTTAAGATCTGCTTTAACCCTTCCGCATTGTTCCCTTTGTAAGGATTTGCCTGTAAGAATAAATTGATCTTGTCTTGAGAAACTCCGTAGAACAGCATCGACTGACTTATCCCCGACTGAAATCTTACCGCAGCATCTCCGCTAGCCCAACCGCGATTGATACCTTCTGCCAGGGCAAATTGCACTTCGGAGGCACCAAGTTGAATAGACGGAACCCCAGACGGCGAAGCGAGCCAATAATCGAAATTGATCATAGACAGCTGTCCATCCGCCGCTTGTTTTAGCAAGGTACTCTGTAGGTCGCCTGTTTTCCCTCCATTGTATGCGTCGAAAGGGCGCGCAGGATCAGAAGGCAACGCCGAAGCCGGTAGTGCCTGAATCGATAATCTTGGATCCTGTAAAGTCTTTAAAATATTCAGATAGGTTGCTCCCAATGTGTTTCGCACATCCTTTTTTATAATCACACCGTCTGTTGGCCACAGCGGATAGGTGTTAATATTATTGTAAAGGAGTTGAAAATTATCCCGATTTTCAAGAATCAGTGGGTATTTGGTTGGATTCGCCAAAACTTCAGCAAAGCGTTCCTTCACCCGCAATGCGGGACTATCATCGGCACGTTTGCTGAGGCTAATTAAAACACGTAGCTTAAATGAGTTGACCAGTTTCTGCCACTGCTCAGGCTTGCCATTGTAAAAGAAATCGCCATCTAATGTATTGCCTTTTTCTTTGAGATTTGCCAGTTCATTATTCGCCTCCTCAAGCCAGCTAAGCACTTGCTGGTATACCTCCAACTGGGTATTGTATTTGGGCGCAAAATTGCCCGCTGATTCACCTTGCAGAGCCTCTGTCAATGGAATATCACCAAACATTTCCGTCGTTCGGGCAAAGAAATAAGCCTTGAAAAATTTGGCCATGGTCATATAAGCAGCACTCAATTCAGGAGTTTTTGCAGCTTCGATTTCCATACGGTACACATCACGCAATATACCATAGGGCGTTTCGAAAGAGCCTGTAGTCCATCCATAAGGCTGCCCCGCATAATAGGCCTCATTTTGTGTCATGTACTGATTATGTCGATGATCTTCACTCCATGGCGCATCATAAGAACGCATGAGTATTCCCGTAAACAAAAGTTTTGGAGCAGGATTATATACAGCCGCAGGGTCTTTTTGTAGATCCGTTATCTTTTTACAGGAACTGAAAGAGCACCCGAACAGGAGAAGAATGAGAGTGGATTTAAAGTACTTCATTTTTAAAAATTTTGACTAAGGTTTTAGAAGGTTGCATTAAGATTTAGACCAAAGCTCTTTACTGATGGTGTCTGGTAGTCTGAGCTAGCACTGGTGAATTGGTCCAAATCCATATTTTGGGTACCTTTTCCAGTGAAATACAGCAAATTCCTACCGACCACTGAAACACTTGCACTGCGGAAGAATCTGGAATTTTTCAGCAAATTGGCAGGTACGTTATAACTGAAAACGATCTCCCGCAATTTGACAAAGGTTCGGCTTTTGGCCGTAATTGGTCCCGACTGATAGTAATTAGTGGCCCAATTTTGCCACAACACAGAAATATCATTTGGGGCAAATTCTCTTGTATCGGAGATTATCTTACCATCCTGATCTGTATTGAGCTGCCCCTTGACTATTTTTAACCCATTGGTCATGACAGTTCCTTTATAATCTTTGACATCCCTATTTTCCCAGTCCTTTAGACGATATTCATTCGCTGATTCGGGATGTGTTCCTGATCCCCATTGTTTGGCATCCTGCACATTTTTTATTAAACCACCAAAGCGGCCATCCACAAGAAAACTAAAACTGAAATCACGGTATCGGAAACTATTGCTGATACTGGCCGTAAATTTATTATCGCTATAACCTATTCTGCTCACATAAGGATTGTAAGCTGGTAAACCGTTTGTACCCACAATTGGCATTCCTTTTTCATCACGCTGAAAATCATTCACGTAATATCCGTCCCATCGCTCACCAACACGAACATTCCCAGAACGCGTTTGATGCCCATCGATGTCATGTAGCCAGGCATGATTTGTTGATGCATTGACCATTACATTCCAGCTAAAATCTTTCTGTTGAATCAAAGTCCCATCGATACTCAGCTCGATACCTTTACGCAATAAAGTCAACCCATTGGTTTGTCTGGCTCTTACACCCGAAGTAACCGACGTAGCCAATTCAATAATCCTGGGACCTTCCAGGTTTCTAAAAAATGCAAAATCGAAACCCAGACGGTTGTTAAATAAACGAGTTTCCAAACCTATTTCCGCCGTCTTCACACGCTCTGCCACGAGATCCGGGTTAGGTAATACATCAGTATATGTTACGCCGGTCATTGAATTGGCCCAACGACCATAATTACTGTATGCCGGCAAAAGTTTATAAATATCGTACTGGGCCGATTCATTGACGAAATCACTCGCAACGTTAGCATATGCTCCACGGATTTTTAATGCGGAAATAACCTTGGGCAAAGTGACCATCTGTGAAATCACAGCGCTTAGTGAAGCCGATGGATAGAAGTAGGTGTTATTCTTTACCGGCATCGTCGAAGATTTATCAAATCGCCCCGTTAGATTTAAGAATAACATACTTTTATAGTTTACATCCATGAATCCATAAACACTTCCGACCTGACGCAGGGCACGATCGTTAGTAGACACCGTGGGCATGATCGAATTGCTTAAGTCATAAACACCGGGCACAGTCAATCCACGATCTGTACGTGCAAACAGCGATTTGACACTGACGGTTCTTAAATTACCAAATACTGAGCCTGAGAAGCCTATGTCCTCGGCGATACGGTTTTGGTATTTTAAGGAGACCTCTGTATTATTTTCCCAAAAAGTATCATAGGTTTCCTGATAACCTCCAACACGGCTTCCACCGATATTATAATTATATAAGTTGGCCGAAATTGGAATTTTAATCGTTCTATTCCTATTCCAGGTACTAGCACTTGTACGTGCATTTAATGACAATTGATCATTAAGCTTGTAATTAGCCGACACGTAACCGTAGATATCATCCTTATCATAAGTCCTCAAATTTTCATAAGCCGTCATCCAAGGATTGTCATAAATGGTGTATTCACGATTGTACTGCTGTACATTTTCTTTCCCAGGCTGCCAATAGTTGCGAAGATCATCAATATCATAATCTGCCGCTCCCCACAATGTAAGAATGTAGATAGGACTATTTGGTCCATAAGCAATATTTGGATAATTTGGTGAATACTGCTTATTGTAATTTATGCTCGCATCGAAACGGAGCTTACTACCAGCGTTAATGCCTCCGGTAAGATTTATATTGGTGCTTCCTAATTTCGTGTTAGGCGTAGTTCCCCGTTGAAACATCTGAGACGCAGATAAGCGTAGATCACCATGATCATTTTTGGTCGATATAGCAATATTGTTTGTACTCAAAAGACCATTCTGAAGAAATTTCTTCAAATTATCTTTTCCTCTGGCCTCCCAAGGTAAGGGAATAAGCTGTCCTGTTTTTGGATCTATCGGGCTGTTATATTGCGGAATAAGCTGTCCTTCAAATCGGGGTCCCCAAATATTGTAATCGTTGTCATTGATTCCACCCCCACGACCATCTTTAAAAGCATATTGATAATTTGAACCCGGGCCATATTCGGTTTGAATTTTTGGTATCGCATTATACCCCGTCTGCAATTGTGTACTTGAGTTAAATTCAACCTGGAAACCTTTATCCTGTGATTTTGCTCGTTTTGTCGTTATCACAATCGCTCCATTTTGACCTCTGTTCCCATATAATGCCGCAGCATTTGCCCCTTTTAAGACAGAATAGGATTCGATATCATCCGGACTAAGATTCCATGAATCGGTATTAATCGGCATGCCATCGACCACAATAAGGATATTGCTCCGACCACGTAACGTGATACCCGGGTCTCCAAATAAGTTTGTACTCGGTGTAATTGTTAAGCCAGACACGCGTCCAGCTAAACCAGAAATAGCATTTGGCTCCCGAGCTTTAACCATGTCTTTGCCTTTTATTTCCTGCACTGAATAGCCAATAGCTTGCTTTTCTTTTTTGATACCAAGCGCAGTTACAACCACCTCATTGAGGGATTGTTGGTTCGGTATAAGCGAAATAACGGATGAAGGTTGATTACCAACAATGAAAACCTTGGGAAGATACCCCATGTAGCCAATTCTTAGCGTATCACCGATATGTGCATCGATCACAAACTTACCGGAATGATCCGATGAAACAAGCTTAGCTAAATGAGAATTACGAATTGTTGCGCCATGAATAGCGCCTTGACTCAATGAATCGACCAGTCTCCCCTGGAACGATCGGGTCTGGCTAAACCCCTGTGTAGCCAGCATGGCCAATGACAATGTTAGGCCAGTAACTTTAGGTGAAATTGAATAGGATAGTTTGAACATAATCGCTTACTTATAGATGAAAATGTAAGCAATATTAAACATCGTTTATTAATACTAAACTAAATTCATATTAAGTTTAGTATTTCCATATTAAGTTTAGTATTTCTTTTTGTCCTAAAATAGCTTAGCTAAGTCAGATAGCGGAGCGTTCAACAACACATCAAAGGACGTTCTTTAAAAAGCATATCCATGTTATTCGTTAGCAAACGAATAACATGCTACTCTACCCGATTAGTTTAATAAAATGACAGATAATGATCAAATTTACTTGCTGCTGAATTAGAATTTTCCGTCATTTGTGTAAATGATTTTTTTAGCTTAAAAAAAATCACCGCTAATTATTGACATGGCTGCTACAAATCGAATTACCCGGAGCAAATAACATAAGCTATTTTGCCCGTAATTTGTGCGTACTCCCAGATTAAATTATTGAAAATCATACAACATTAAAACAACAATGAAAAAATTAACACTCGCCCTAATTTTCTTGGCTGGAGTTTACACACAGCATGCGGAAGCACAGACAGCAGGTACAGGATCCGACAAAGGACTTGATCTGAGCTTAATGGACAAATCTGTACGTCCACAGGATGACTTTTACAACTACGTAAGCGGGACCTGGATGAAAACGGCTAAAATTCCTTCTGACAAACCCACTTGGGGAAGCTTCAATAAATTGGCAGAAGATACGGACAACAATTCGATGAAAATTCTGAACTCACTTTTAAAAGATAAATTTCCTGAAGGAAGTGAGGGCAAAAAAATACAGGACCTGTATGCTTCTTACATGAACTTACAGAAAAGAAATGCAGACGGTATTAAGCCGATTCAGGGAAATTTAAACAAAATCGACGCGATTAAAAACCTAAAAGATCTTCAGAATTATTTAACTTCCGTAACGAAAGAAGGTGAGAATAATTTCTATGGCTGGGGGGTCTACGCTGATTTAAAAGATTCCAAAATGAACGCGGTCTACTTAGGAGATGCCTCCTTAGGACTAGGAAGAGATTATTATCAAAAAGAAAATGAAAAAAATACCGAAGCTATTGCCGAGTATCAAAAATATGTAGCTTCCATGTTAACCGAATTAGGCTATAAAAATGCTGATGCTGCCGCAAAAGGAATCGTTGACTACGAAAAAAGCATTGCGAAGACCTACTTGACCAATGAACAAAGCCGTGATAATACGTTACAGTACAATCCACAGACTATGGCAGAGTTAACCGCCTTGGTTAAAAATGTAAATCTACCTGAGTACCTTAAAAAAGTAGGTGTCAATACAGAAAAAGTAATCATTGGGGAATTAGGTTATTACAAGAACTTCGATAAATTGGTCAGTGCACAAAACCTTCCTGTTATTAAAGATTACTTAAAATTCCATATGATCAACGGTAGTGCCTCTTATTTAAGCGAAAAATTAGGAGACATGCGATTTGCTTTTTATGGTAAGTATTTAAGAGGTCAACAAGAACAAAGAGCATTAAATAAAAGAGGATTTGAACTGATCAATTCCACATTAGGTGAAGCTTTCGGAAAATTATATGTCGAAAAATATTTTCCAGCTGAGGCTAAAGCACAAATGGTCGAATTGATCGACTATTTAAAGAAAAGTTTTGCAGTGCATATCAACGATTTGAGCTGGATGTCTTCGGCTACAAAAGGAAAAGCGCTTGAAAAACTAAACAAATTCACTGTAAAAGTTGCCTATCCGGACAAATGGAAAGATTATTCTAAATTGAATATTCTATCTGAAAATAAAGGCGGTAATCTGTATGCTAACCTCCAAAATATCACCACATGGCGATATGAAAAGGATCTGGCTAAAATTGGTAAGGCTGTTGACAAATCAGAATGGGGAATGACTCCACAAACAGTAAATGCCTATTACAATCCCGTAAACAATGAGATCGTGTTTCCGGCCGCTATTCTTCAACCGCCATTTTTCAACCCACAAGCCGACGCTGCTGTCAATTTCGGTGGTATAGGTGCCGTAATTGGCCACGAAATGAGCCACGGATTTGACGATTCGGGCGCACAATTTGATGCGGACGGAAACTTGGTAGACTGGTGGACACCAGAAGATAAAGCCAATTTTGAAAAAGCAACAAAAACACTCGCAGCTCAATACGATAAATATGAACCTGTAAAAGGCACTTTCGTCAACGGAACATTTACAAACGGTGAAAATATCGCGGATTTAGGAGGTGTAAACATTGCTTACGATGCACTTCAACTATATTTAAAAGATAAGGGAAACCCAGGTGAAATAAGTGGATACACGCAAGATCAACGTTTTTTCCTAAGCTGGGCAACTGTGTGGAGAACCCTATCCAGTGAAAAATATATGGTCAACCAAGTTAAAACTGATCCACACTCTCCAGGATATTTCAGAAGTTTTGGTCCATTGATCAATGTTGACGCTTTTTATAAAGCTTTTGATGTTAAACAAGGAGATAAACTGTATAAATCACCAGAAGAGAGAATCAAAATCTGGTAAGAGGCATTCTACAGGAGCTGTCTCAACAAAGCAGCTCCTGTAATTTTGTTTAATCCAGTATCTATTTCTTTTGTGCACCAACCAACCAACCAACCAACCAACCAACCAACCAACCAACCAACCAACCAACCAACCAACCAACCAAACAACCAAA